>NZ_JAFLPK010000006.1:0-3166 GCF_036851315.1 Bacillus cereus group sp. Sample62 | reverse complement strand
TTATATCATTATTCTCTAATTACCATATACATATAATATATTTAAAATTAATTTAAAAGGAGAAGTATGTTATATGACAAAATTGGAGGAACTAGAAAAAGATTTTAATCAAATGAATCTAGATTTAAAAGCTATACAACATGATATGAAAAGTTTAGAAGTAAGAATATTAGTAGCTGAAAAGGATGTTTTAACTATTAATAAACAATTAGATAAAATTAGTGCAAATACTACATGGATTTTACGATTGATCATAAGCGGATTGTTAACAGGAGTACTTGGTGTAGTAGCTAAAAACCTGTTATAGGAAAAAAGGGTGTTGGTCAATCAAAACGGACCTAGCAAAGCGAAGGGAGTATTTGACTTGACCAACCGTACTACACCCAAACCCTCTTGGCATTGAACAAACAATCGTTTGTTCCTGCTAACCGGCGAGGGAGCCCCTCAAGGATTGAGGGGTTGGGGAGTTTGATTGAGGGGGTCTGGGGAAGAGTTTCCCCAGTGGGTTTGGGCAAAGCCCAAGGTTTGTTTTTTGCCAGGCAAAGCATGGCTTGGCGGAGCCAAAGAGCCTCGCAGAGCACGTCCAAATGAAATTTGGTATAACGTGCTAGACCAAATTTGGTTTTTCTTCTATCCCCATGTTAAACTAGTTACCAAAAGGGGGGGTCTTGCTCATGGCTCACGTTCAAAAATATGCAAAAGGAAATGTTCAAGGATTGTCCATCCACTGGGACAGAAAAACAGAAAATCATTCGAATCAAGACATTGATAATGAACGGTCACATTTGAATTATGATTTATGTGAAAAAGAAGGAGATACACTTTCACGCATGAATGATCGGTTAAGTGAAGTGCATTGCTTGAATCGAAAAGATGTAAAAGTCTGTGCAGATTGGGCTGCTACATTACCGGAAAGTTTGAAAGATGCTTCTGAGAAGGAACAACGTGAATTTTTTGAGAAAACCTATGAATTTTTAGCGAACCGTTATGGTGGTGAAAAAAATGTGTTGTCAGCCAATGTACATAATGACGAAACAAGACCGCATATGCATTTTGCTTTTATGCCTGTTGTTTGGGACGAGAAAAAGCAACAGGCAAAGGTTTCAGCTAAAGAAGTTTTAACAAGAAAAGATTTAAAAACATTTCACCAAGATTTAGATGAGTTTTTGAAAAAAGAAATACCACAAATCTACAAAGAAGGTATTTTAAACGATAAAACGATTGGCGTTGATACGGTTAAAGATTTGAAAAGGTATTCTGAAGAAATACAGAAACAAAAAGATGTAATGGATGCGGAAGTAAAGGTCAAAGAAAGAGAGTTAGAGGGGAAAATTCAATCATTAGATAAAGAATTGGAAAGTAAAAAAAATGAGTTTCTGAATTTGAGTGAAGCACTCCCTTCAAAAATTAATATCAAAGTAAAAGGAAAAGAGAAAAAAACAGAGGTTGTAAAAACAGGTTTTTTAAAATCAGAAACAGTAACTACAGAAACTGGGAATTGGATTGTTTCTGATAGTGAAATGAGAAGGATGCAAAAAGTTCTAAGCGATGCAAATTTCGTAAAGGAAGATTATGAGCGTTTGCAGCGTACAGATTTAGTTAAAGAAAACAAAGAATTACATGATAGAGTTGATAGTTTAGCCGATGGTTATGTTAAAGCTATTAATGAGAATACAGATTTGTATGAGAAGAATAGAGAATTACGTAAGGAAATAAGCTCGTTAAAAGCCCATGTAAAAGATTTAAAGGAAAATGTAAAGGTTTTATACCACAATACGAAAAAAGTCCTTGGAGAGCATTTTAAAGCGTTTAGAGGACTTGTTAAGAATGAATTGGATATAAAAGGTGTAGATAATCAATTTGATTGTGAATATAAGAAAGAAATTAAGAAACAACGTGGATATAACATGGAACGTTAAAACCGTCTCAGAATTAATTCTGAGACGGTTCGTCGTTTTTGTATGTTATTTCTGTTTTAAGCTCTCTTCCTTTAGTTGAATAGACTTGTTGTAATCGGATTTCTTGTATATCGTGCCAATGGCCACGACCAAAATAACGAGCATTTACTTGATATGTACCAGTACCTTTTCTAAAAAGAATTTCTGCATTTACAAGTTTGTTGATGTTGTTATTAAGAACTTGTACTGTTTTATATCCTAGTTCTTGTGCCATTTGTTTTTTTATAAAGCTATTTAGAATGATCATATTGTCATAAGACATTACTTTTAATAAAACGTTAATAACTCTATCTAAACCTTTAGGTAAATCATTTAAGGCTACAATATCTTTTAAATATATTTTTACGTAGTCTGGTTCTTTGTCGATATAAGCATTTATAATTTCTTCTTCTTCTTGAATTTCACCAGTATTTATATCTATTATTTTATTTTTTGTAACTTTAGAAACTTTTTTCAAGGGTCTTTCCGGTTGCATCAAATCTACCTCCTACCCGATTTATAATTTAATTAAATTATAAATCGGGTATTTTAAAAGTGCAATATTTTTTATAGGATTTCACATTTATAATCCCACAAATTATAAATGATATAAAAAATAAATTTAATTTATAACTCCACAAATTACGGTATATAACTCCACAAATTACGGTTATAATCCCACAAATTATAACTTATAATCCCACAAATTATAGTATTTTCCTAGAAATCCAGTCATATCAACGGTTCAACCTATGTTCTCCCTTCTATTCTATTATTTTATAAAATTTAAAAGGGCTTTTCACTATGCAATAGTCGAGTAGTATTTTTTGAGAAAACCATTCAAAAAATCTCCACTCTTTTGCTATTGCATAGTGAAATTCGGCAGGTGTGAGCATGTCGCCAAGCCGAACAGACCAAAAACGAGGATTTAGATTGTTCGACTTGGACTAGCAATTGTACCTGCCGAACCGCCTTGCTCTATCGTTCTAAACAATCCGCTTATTCCATATTCATTTACGTTAAGATCCAGGGGGCTAGCCCCCAAACCCCCAGCCAGCACTCACACCCAAAAACAAGGAGAGAATGAACTTAGAACAGCACATTTATAGAAACTGTGTTTTTGCTAGATGCATATTAAAAAGGATAAGCATATGCTATATTACGCTTTCGTATAATTCCCTTATCTTTAAAGAGAACTTAAATCTTAATAATAGATTTGAGTTCTCTTT
>NZ_JAFLPK010000005.1:0-4697 GCF_036851315.1 Bacillus cereus group sp. Sample62 | reverse complement strand
GTTTTAAAAATGGGAACATCAAACGTCTATGTAGTGAACGAAGACCTTGCTTGGACAGATGGCAATGACAAAAAGAAATTTGCTAAATACGATGGTAAAATCCTTGTCAGCAAAAAGGAAAACAAGGACTTTGAATACAAAAGCCAATTTGATAAATTTAAAGCCCTTAGAGAACGTGAAAACTTAAAATAAAGCGAGTAGATAACTACTCGCCTTTCTTTATTTCAAGAGCATATTTGCCCTCATTTGAATCTTGGTCAACACTTGTAAAAACACCAATATCTTTTATTGGAATAAGAGTTCCAGAACCTAAATGAGGTCTCTTTCTATCCCTCATAAAAAGCATTAATTCTCCCTCTTGGTCTAGTTTCTCCAACTTCTCAACCAATTGTTTCACCTTCATCAGCGTTCCATCTCCATCCCTTTTTGCCTTTGTGGCTTCTCCATTTTTTCTAAAGAGTCCTGGACTAATTTATCTTGCCTATCATCCAGGAACTTGATTGTACTTCGGTCTACATCATTCATCCTCAAGAACGTTTTTACTCGGTCAAGTTGAGCGTGTAAAACTTTGCCCACCCTCTCTTTAAAAACAGAAAACTCCTTGCTGATCTGCACGAGTTTTCCCTTCAATTTTCCGTTCTCTAATTTCAATTCCCGATTCTCATTTTGGTAAGACCGGTTCTCAATTTTTAGAGTGTCCACCTGTTGTTTTAACTCCTTTTTCTCCTTCAACTGGTCATTATATTTATTAACGAGTCCATTGTACTTTTCTATCAAGTCTCCATAGTTCTTTACAATGTCTGTTTGCTTCACTTTTTGCAGTGCTTTTTTCTCTGCTAAGGAGTCTAAATTCTCTTCAATATCTTTGTAGTAATAGCGAATTTTATCTTGTCCAATTTGCATATCAGCTTTCAGCTGCGTAACTTCTTTTTGAGTCTTTTCCAACTCTTTCTGCAGATTCTCTGCTTGTAGCTGATAAGCCACACCATTGGTCGCATAATCGACTAGGCTTTTGTAGTCTTGTTCCTTCATTCCAACAAGCCCTAGAACCTTTTTAGCTTCGATATTCGCAATCGATTTCGATTTATCATCAATCTCTTGAATATGCCCCATTGTCCGCTCATATTTCTCTTGGGCTTCCTTCTCCATGCTTTGAAACGTTTGAGCCTTATATTTAGCCGTCTCCACGTGTTTACGGCTCGACGAGACCCCTCTTTCCAAATTAAAGTCATTTTGCTTCAGGTACTGATTAAAATCGTCCTGAAGACTCACCAGTTGCTTTTTCTGGCCAAAGAAATCTTTAGCCGATAGTCGGCCATCCTCCGTTACTGGAACGAAGCCTACGTGCATGTGAGGGGTTTTCTCGTCATAGTGAACAGTCGCATAGATTAAATTCTTTTCACCGTATCGATCAGCAAGGAACTCATGAGCCGTTTCAAAATACCTTTTCTGCTCTTTGGGTGAAATTTTATCGAAGAATTCCTTGTCAGAGGTAATTAAGAATTCAGCCAGCTTAACTGCATCTTTACGGATCTTTTTTCCAGAGGTCACATTGTCCTCAATTACTTGGCTAATTTTCTCGTTGTAATCAATCTGCCTTTGACCGTTTATCAAGTCATAATTCAGATGAGAATCAGCTTTATTGATGTCGGGATTCGTTTCACTTTCCCTCTCTCTTTGGTTGTGAAATTGAATCCCTTTTATCCCATTTGATTTCATTTTCTGCATTCGGATAATGGAGTAACTCATGGGGTACGCACCCTTTCTGAAAATCGATAGATTAATAGAAAGTGTAACACACTACACTTTGCACGCAAAGTTTCATGTGGTCTGCGACGCTAAAAGCCAAACCTTGGGCTTTGCCCAAACCCACTGGGGAACTCTTCCCCAGACCCCCTTAATCGAACTCCCCAACCCCTCAATCCTTGAGGGGCTCCCTCGCCGGTAGGCAGCTCAAAAGGTGTTGCCTTTTGAGACACCAAGAGGGTCTTGGTGAAGTGAGTCTATCAACTCCTTATCCTCCCTTCGGTCCGGTACCGTTGACAGACGCCATACGGGCCTCTCTCGCCTTTGTAAGAGGTTGCCCCTAGTAAAAACCCTTAAAAAGCAAAAAAGACGCTTCTAGGGGTAGCGTCAGGGAAATGCGGATTTACAACGGTAAGCATTTGATACAAGTCTTATGAGACAGTCAGAAGTCATTTAAAACGCTAATTTCATTATGTCTCAATAAACTCTACTCTATTGGAATTGTGAAGTGATACACTTAAACTAACGTACGCAGGTTTGTTGAATAAGGACTTCAAAAAATACCCTTAATTAAGCTAAAAAGTCCTTCTCTTTATTAAGAAGGACTTTTTTATGTGTTATTCCATTGTCTCATTCATTGTAATAGTTTCGCTTGCTTCATGACCAGATTCTCCATGTCCTGGTCCAAACAAATTCAATATTACAACTCCTACAACAATCAGTGTTATTCCTGCAATGCTAGCCATGTTAAGTTTTTCCTTCCAAACTAAAACTGAAATTACTGTAGTCAAAACAAGTCCTAAACCTGCCCATAATGCATATGCAGTGTTTAAGGGGATTGTTTTTAGCGACAAGGATAAAAAGAAAAAACAACCAACGAAAGCTATTATTACCCCTATTGTAGGATAGAGTTTTGAAAAGCCTTCAGATGCTTTTAATAGGGAAGAGCCAATAATCTCCCCCACTATTGCAAGTGCTAAATATAGATATGACATTATTCGTCCTCCTGAATCATGTTTATTAGTTCATCAAAAACTTGTGTTTTTAGTTCTTCATTTAATGGTGCCATTCCAAATATTTCTGAAAACCAAAGACCATCTATGGATAATCTTGTAATTGTTATTTTGACAGGATCAATTCCATCAGTTATTAACTTTGTATGCAAAATATCGTATCTCTGCCGGAATTCATCTAATAAATCTGGATTAATAAACATAGCAGCCATTAGTGCGGAATTTAGATTATTGTTTTCTAAATCGGAAAATGTAGATTTAAGATAAGCCCTATTCCATTTTCCTATTGCGTTATCATCGTCGTTATTAACTAACGTATTAATGCATTCGAAATAATTATTTGTCCAATCTTCCACCATTCCTTTAATTAATGCTTCCTTGCTAGGAAAATGGTATAATAATCCACCTTTACTCACGCCAGCTCTTTGGGCGACTGCCTCTAATGTGAGTTTGACAACTCCTTCTTCTTTTACAATTTCAGATGCAGCAATCAATATATTTTTTTTCTTATTAGCATGCTTTGAAATAGACATAATAACCTCCATAACTTAGATACATATAATATACCTTCTGGACGGTTTTTTTGTCAATCGAATTAAAGCTCTTATTTAATATCACTCTTTCACATAAAAATAATCCAATAAATTAATCTAAAGATTGTGAAGAAATGTACTTAAAGTAAAGGGAGCTTTAGTTCAACAGTCGATTTCTTAAAATCGGCTTTATTTATGGGTGAAAATTACATTACCGTTGTAAATCCGCATTTTCAGGACTCTACCCCTTCTAGAGCGCCTCTCATTGTTTTAGCGATTAATTATTATTCCCCTTATTATTTTTTTGAAAATGTTCTTTGTAATATAAATAATCAACTTTATGTTTTGTGGACATTAATTGAGTCGCTAATATTGCGGTGTAAATTGTCGTCAATCCTAGTGCTACTACGGCTAATAAATTTAAATTACTTTTATTAATGCTACTGTTACTATTCATGAAAGCTCAACTCCCTTCTTTAAAATTAGATTTCTAAATATCAAAGATTTTTATTCGAACACCATCAATTCTCCCCTTGTTTTAGGGTGGAGGCTGGCAAGGGGGTTTGGGGGAAGCCCCCATATTGCGTAGATCCATAAGGCAAAAGAGAAAATTTATGAACGGAAGCTCTGGCGGTTTTGGCGGTATAATGGCTCGAGCAAGCCGATTTCCTGAATTCCTCGTTTTAGGTACGTCGGCTTGGCGAAAGTACAGCACCGCCAAAATTTCGGAATGCAAGGAGAAAAGGGTGGAGATTTTTCGGTGGTCTGTCCGAAAAATACTACCCGAACCTTGCGTGGAGAAAAGCCCTTTAGGAGATATAGAAGGGAACACAGAAAAAATGTTGATATATCAATGTTTTAGTTAAGGTAATGTGTCATAGCTTGTGACACGTATATGTGTCATAGCTTGTGACACATAGTTGAATTAAGATGTGTCATTTTTTGCTTGACTATAGTTCATTTTTGACCTATGATGTGTCATAAATTATACATATAGGTATCACAGCTGATGATACATAACAAGGGAGAGAAGGATTCTATGCCAGCAGAGGTGCGTAAATTGGACGAGCAGAGAAAAATTAATGTTGAGTTAACCCCTGAACAACTTCAAATGCTTCAAAGACTTATTGATCTTGAACAGCAAGAAAACAAAGACAAAGAGCAATTTGAAGAGAAAAAGAAAAATCATAATTTCATCCAGCTTTATCGTGACAACATGCCAGAATTAAGATGGTTAATGGCAAATCATAACTTCGCAAGTTCTTTATTATTTTTTATCTTGGAACACATGGATAACAGAAATGCTTTAGCTTGTTCTTATGCAGTTTTTGAAGATTATTTTGGCAAATCAAGGTCAACAGTTTACAGAGCAGTAAAGCTTTTAGAGGAGAATGGATTTTTAAAT
>NZ_JAFLPK010000004.1:0-10270 GCF_036851315.1 Bacillus cereus group sp. Sample62 | reverse complement strand
CTTTGTTTTTTTGTTAATGAATTCGTTTTTATTCTTCCTCTAATGCAATTTCTATCTGTTCAATTCGAAATGCCACAGATGGGTGGGTCGCTTCTAAACGCGCCCAGATTCCTTTAGGAGAACCTTCGGTTCCTTCTATTTTTTCTAGAAATGACAACAAACCTGCTCCCATTCCTAATTCAACCGCATAAGCATCCGCTCGGAATTCTTCTTTTCTTCCAACAACTCGAAACGATAAATCAGCAACTCGATGTAAAACCACTTGCATAGCTTTTAATACAACCGCTGCAAGAGCCGCTAATACAGCCACAATCGGCACACGATTCGATAAAACAGATAAAATCGTTGCCATAGCTACTAATATCCATATAGCCACTGTACCCGCTGTATTCAACGTATGCGCCATGACAGAACGCTTACTATCCCCATACTTCAAATGACCAAGTTCATGAGCAAGAATCCCTGCAAGCTCTTCCTCATTCGCTGTTTTTAATAATCCTTTAGTCACACAAACTGTCTTACTACCAAATGCATACGCATTTGGGAATGGTTCATCTGCTACACATAAAACCAAATCTTGTATACCTGCTCTTTGACATAAATCATCTAAAATTGGTTTGATTTGTTCTACTTCTCGTTTCGTCGCTTGTCTCATGCCATTCATATAACGATACAATTTTTCTGCATGTTCGGTTGTGCTTAATACAGTAAACCCACCAATAATAATCGCTGAAATAAATGCGGCTAAAATATTAGAATTTATATATAAAGCTAAAAGCATATATATAATAATCCAATTCACAAAAGCTGTTAAAATTAACACGTAATTAATCCTCCCATTTTACCATTCTCACCTTAATTTTTTTCCTTACTAGTTTATCACCTTGCTTTATTTTCACCAAGGCTTCCCCAGTCTGTAATGCTTTAATTTCGTCTGGATGGAACACAAAGTTTTTCACATTTCGCATACTTCCCAAACCTGTTACACCCTGAGCCATATCTACCTGATAAGTAAAATCTAAACTATCAGCTGTACCAATTGCCTTTGCCAATTCTTCTGCATCACTTGGATCATTCTGTGTCTGAACAATTAAAGTATTACAGTTTTGCATAATTTGTTTTCGAAGATGCTCACTCACTGTCTCTATATCCGCTAAAGATTGAAAAGCAAGCAATGCCTCAAATCCTGCCCCACGAGATTTATTAATCACATCAATAACTTGCTGCGTAACAAGTACATTAAATTCATCAATAGCAACTGTCACATGTTCACCTTCTCTTTGTTTCATATGACTACTCACATTCGTTTTCAAATCATTTACAATCATTTTTCCAAGTTGTCGAGCGCCTTCCGGATATCGCAAACTATCCAACGTAAAAATAACCATTCCTCTTTCTTCTAACACTTGATGTAATGCAATTGTATTTCCCTCTTCTTCCTGGAACAAATGTCGAAAATCTCCTTCAGCCAAAATAGAAACACGACTGGCCAAACCTTCAATTGCCTTTTTATCAATCCGCTTAATTTTTGGAATCAAAGTAAAAACTTCATCACGTTTAAAAATGCTCTCAGAAGGCTCAGATTTGCTTAAATCAACTTTTTCATTATCAAACAACACTAAACCATCTGTATCACTTAAATTGCTAACAGCAACCTTTTTAGACGCTTCTTCATTTACTTCTATTTCTGATTGGCTTGTAATTAATCCAATTAAAGCATCAGCATCACAATATTGTGAAACACTTGTTAACGTCGCTTTCACATTCCTAGCTTCAAAAACACGGAATAAATATTGTAAAAATTCCTGAGAAGATAACTTATAATGTTCTTCAGACCAATCAGACAACGTTAAAATTTTATCTGTTAATTCTGTTGGAGTTCCTACAGCTAAAGGATTATAGTGCATCCCAACTCCATCTGTATTGAAATGATAAAAAGGACGTTTATGCTTTTCAGCAAACTTCCGAATTTCTTCCGCAAGTTTCATATCTCCTTTTGCATCAATAAAAATCCCTGCTTGCTTCTTTAAAATTGCGTATTCCAAAAATGTTTTAATCGTTATCGTTTTACCCGAACCAGTTGTTCCAACTAATCCAATATGCTTCTTTAAAACATCTGGTGTTAACGTGATTTCTTGACCGCCAGTCATAGTTCTTCCTAAACGCACACCTTTTGGAATTTCCCCACGATCCATTTCTTTCTGATAATTTTTTTCTTGCTGTTTCTCTTTTAAATTCACAATAACCTTATTGGCCAAACTATTTTCTTGTTTCTCTCGCTCTAAAGAGGGACTATTTTGTACAGTTGATTCATCTACTCTAGTTGCCCATTTAAACACATTTTCAATAGCAACCACTAATCCCGCTGTTTTAACACCATTCACCAAAAACGCTAACAGCGTATTATGCTCTGGAAAAATAGCGAATACCAAACGTTTCAGTTCTATTGGCAATACTTGAAAATAACTTTCTACAAATGAAATCACAAATGACAAAATACTAGATGCTAACAATGTCTGAAAATCATTTAACACCCATAAAATCGAAAATCCAAATGCAATCCAAAATACAATTCGTTTCTCTAATTTTCCTACCTGTGCTAATGCACCTATCTTTTTAAAAAGAATTGCAATCAAATACCCACTTGTAAAACATATAACTGCTGCAAAACGAATCCATTCTAATGAATTTCGATTTTCTTCATACTGATTAGTTGCCATATTTATATTCCTCTCTTTAAAAGTTAACCTTAAACAAACTAGTTAACTAAAGTTAACCTAAATTAAAATTTCATAATTTGAAATCTATCTGATACAACTGTTTGATTCATTTCTTCTCGTAATACTTTTGCAATACTTTCCTTTTCTACTACATAAATCACACTAACATACTGCCCTTTTGCAATTCGTTCCGCATAATCGCTTATAATCTGCTTCACTCTTGTTCGATTCTTTAATGACAACTCTAGTTCTACTGCATACTTCTTTTCATTCACAATCAATATCCCATCTGCCACTCTCATAGCTAATGCTTTAAACTTATCTTTTTCACTTGCCTTTTTAACTAATCTCGATTTAATTTGTCTTGCTGTTATCCAACTCGATCCCTCATATTTTTTTAACAACTTTACCGATAAATCCACTAATTTCTTATCATGCACAAAATTATTCACACTCGGCTTTTTCCCTGCTGCCATTTCACTCTCACATAATTCCACACCATCTTTCGTTACCCAATACACATTCCCATAATCATATAAAATCCTCTCTCTCTTCAATACTCCCTGTTCTACCAACTCTTTTAATCTCCTATACACAACTGTCTTTCCCAAACCAAAAAACTCTTGTACCTGTTCTGCTAATACAAACCCATGCAAATTTACCCACTCTACTATCTCTACATCTCTCTTCGTAATTGCCATATTTCCCTCTCCTAATCTTCTATCCTTCTATACATCCACTCTTCTAATCTCTTACCTTTACCACCTATTATTTTACCATATTCTTACCATCGTCCTCCATATCTATTTCCATATTTACTATTCTTCTATTCTTTCTTTCTATTTTATACTTACTCTTTTCTCTTTCTCTCTTATTCTACTACTCTATTTCTCTTACTCAATTCTCATATTCCCGGCCCCTCTCCTTCTAACCTACTGACCATTCACATGTAGATGTAGTATGTGAGTGGTCAGTAGGTTAGAAGCGATAGCGAAGAAAAGAAGGAGAGGGGCCGGGAATCAGCTGTATACAGCGTCTAAATTCAACTTCGGTCTACATGCAAACTATGGAAAATGGATATGGAACTATATATCACTATTTATTCCATATATTTTTTCATATGTCTTTGTAAATAGCCGCGCCATGGCGCGGCTATTTGTTAAACAAACGTTTGATTAAATCGGGTGTTTGTTTCTTTTATAATTTTTCGATCTTTGTATTTTTGTTTTTAAAAGTTTTATTAGTTTTTATTTTTTATCGTTTTGAAATCTATTATTTAAACAGGAACGCCCCTTGTAGTTTCCCATGCTTTGCGGTAAGAGCTGGCGCACTGGCTAAGAATCACAAGGTGGAGGCTCGGTGTAAAGGGCGTAGCGTAGCGAAGTGTATTTTACCCTTTACACTGAGAATCCTTGTGATAGCCTAATACGGCTAGCCAGTTCGATAGCGAAGCACGGAAACTACAAAAAGGGGCAATCCTTCGGATTTTTATCAAAATATAGCGTGAAAACATAACGTATCTTATTCTCAAAAAATAGCAAAATAAATCGAGCGAAAGAGCCTATATATATAAGAGTAAGAGGGAAAAAAAAAAAAGTCAGTAGTACCAAGGGTTTGAGAGGGGGGGAGTGTGCCATTTTTGGCACACTAGTGTGCTATTTTTGGCACGGACAAGTGTTCGTATTTCAGATAAAAAAAAGAAACGCAAGTACGTTTCTAAAAAAAATAAATAGGTAAATTATGTACTTCTTTTGAATCATTAGTTACTTTGAAATTCTTCAATACACCTTTAAAAATATTTTTAGTTACTCTATCAATAGAACTTTTTCTCCCTGTACAAATAATATTAGGATTCATTAACCAAGTACGTTTTGTACAAATCCGTCCAGTTTCATCACGAAAACCACTTTCAGCACATGCAAGAATTCCTTTTTCTTTTAACGATTTCATAATAGAACTCACCCTGGCTCTTTCTCTCCCAAGTTCTTTTGCCAAATATTGAATTGATGCACTGTTAATGTTTTCTTTATCTGATTCATTAGAATCCTTTTCAATTAAAACATTAGTTCCAACCTCTAAATAACAAGAAACCTCAAAAAGAAAGACCTTCTCAGTATTAGTTAAATACTTAATTTTAACTAAAAATCTAATATTCTCATGAATCAATTGTGAAAATTCAACTTTAGCAAATGGATCTCGTTTACGTCCTACATAATACTCAGCACCCGTAAGATTTTGTAATGTTTCAAGAGCCTGTCCTAATCCTTGTTCTTGCTCTTTTGTATAATGATTTTCATGTTTCTTACGTTCAATTTCTAAATCACGTATCCTTGCATTTTTCTCAACTTCTGAAAAATCCGTTATTTTTTTCATAATTAACTCTCCACTTCTAGTTTTTACAACTAGCGAAGAGACTTTTATTTTGTTATTATATATATAGAATATTTTCTATAAGTCTAATACTCTAATAATCTTTTATAAAGGTACAAAAAAAGCCCCTTCACTATGATTTGGTCTAGTCAACTCAATTATAGCATGAATGGCTTTTTTTGTTGTATCTTATCTGACTTTTTACATTTCCAAAAACAAATATATACAATTCCAACCAAAATTGATATCCTAAAAATGTCAATAAGACAAATATCCTATTTACACCCATTAACAAAAACCCCTTATATATTAAGGGGTTTTTGTCATCTCTATAAAATAAAAACTAAAATAAACATAATATTCAAAATTATATATATCAACTTATTTAAAAGTTAATCTAATGTAATACCATGATAACAATGTAATACCATGATAACATGGTGAAAACAAGATATAGATAATTTTGGAAAAGGGGAAGATTCTATGAATGTTCAATTAGAAAATGAACAAATAACAAAATTATTAAATGACTGGTATCAATCTATGCTAAAACAACAATTAGTTAAAGCAAAACAATTAAAAGAATATATAGACGGTGAAATTAACAATGTCAAAGAAAATCAAAATTTACTCTTATACTATTCTTTATTAGATTTTAGATACAAAGCATTAACAGATTGGATAAGTATTAACGAAAACAGTTTTGATGAAATGGATAATTTCACAACTCCAGCAGATGACTTCCTAGCTTATTATTATCACTTCTTTAAAGCATTCCATTCTACTTTAACATCCAATTACACTGAAGCAAGTGAACACTATGAAAAAGCAAAAGAACTATTAATACACATTCCTGATCCAATAGAACATGCTGAATTTAATTATCGAATGGGATATTTTTATTATCAAATCTATAAACAAGTAATAGCTCTTGATTATATAAAATTAGCTAAAGAAGAATTTACAAAACATGAAGGTTATGAAATAAATGTAGCACTATGTGATAACTTTATAGGCCTATGTTGTATTGACTTAAAACATTTCGAATTAGCTGAGGAATCATTTAATAAAGCCCTAGACACATTCCAAAAAAACAATCATAAAAACTCCATCCTTATGGTAAGACATAATTTAGCCTGGTTATATTCAAAACAAAATTTATCTAAGCTGGCAATTCGTCATGTATCTGAAGTAACAAAAAACAATCCAAATCATTTCAAAGCATTTTTCGTAGAAGCATTTGAATACTATAAAATAAATGACCATAATTACGCTGAACAACTAATTGAAAAAGGATTAAAACTTAGTAACCACTTTAACAATCAAGAATTCCAACATCGCTTTAAAATCTTAAAAGCACTTAATAATAAAGTTCCTACATTAACTTTAGAAACATCAATTTCAGAAGGTATTACTTACTTTAAAAAAGAAAAACTATGGGAATGCGTAAAAGAATATGCTGATATCTTAGCCCTAAAATTTTATAAAGAAAATAACCATAACAAAGCAAGTCAATATTTTTACATGAGCAATACAGCTCAAAAAAATGAATTAGAAAAAGGAGCGTTAAAATAATGAAAAAAATTTATCTAACTATACTTGGAATATCTTTAATTAGTATCCTATCGTTAGGATTAAACGACTCTTTTAAAAATCAAGCTGTAAATATAGGAGACGGTGGAGGTGCACCAGCAAGACCAGATTATTTTTTACAAACACACACTGACTTATAAGAAAAAAACACCTTCATTCTTGAAGGTGTTTTTTTATAATCTGATTTTCAAATAAATAAAAAACGGAATATATCAAAGTTCTCTAAGCTAACATTATATTCCAATTATTAGAAAAAAATTAAAAATTTTCAATTATTGGTCTATTATGGAGGCGAGGAGAAATTATACTTATAAGGGAGCTGTATTAATTTGAAAAAAATTTTCGGATTAGCTTTTGTCGCAATTATATTAGCCTTTGGAGTTTTTCAACCATACTCACTAAATTTAGAAAAAGTTTTTGCACAAGATAATACTAGTAACAATATTAATAATAATACCAACGGGAAAAAGAACGATTGTGTACCTTGTAAAAAACCAGAAAACCTTTCTTCTACAAATGAAACAAATAAATTTGCTGACGAACAAATTTTGGACAAAATAAAAAAACAATTAACTGATCTTAAACAAAACAAATTAAGTATTTACTCCACAGCAGATTTTGAATGGAAAGAAGCTGTTAAAGTCGATTATAAAGAAACTAAAACATCGGCTATCATAATCCCTTCAAAAGAAAACCCTAAATCTAATGATACAAAACAATATCTAACTGTAGGATTTAATGAATCTGAAAGTAAATTTGCTGACCCTACATTTTTAGAATTGAAAACACCAAATAATGGTGATACGATTCTTTTAACAGTAAAAACATTAGATGGTGAAAATGTCGGAACTCTAGACCTAAATTCAAAAGATGGAAAACTTAATCAGATGAAATTATTCACTGATGGAAAAAGTGAATCAATCTTAAAAGAAAACAATGCTAAAGCAGGTTACTGGGAAGATGTTCAACGTTGTATCAAAAACAACTGGAAAACTATGCCTCAATGGGCTAAATGGGCTTGCGAAGGCGCATGTGGCGGATGTTTGTTTGCTAGTCCATATGCATGTGGCGGTTGTCTTGGATGTCTAGCTGGTTACGCAATTGGTTGCGCTGCTAGTCAAATATAAAAAGAAGGATGTGATTCCTCAAATGGAAATGTCTAAAGGAATACTGTTTTATAGACTAACATTGATTATTGCTTGTTTTGCAGTAGTTGCCTTCACATATCCATCTGAATTTGCTAAATTCGCATTAATCGCAGGTGTTGTTGGTATTTTCATTACACTAGATAAAATAATAGCAAGAGATAACAAAAAAAGAGTCTATCTCCTCGTATCATTACTCTTTATAATCGGATTTGCTATAACCTTCTACTACACATTCTTATAAAAATACTTCACTATTAGCGATACTTCAAAAGAAAAAGAATCCTCTGATTTTTAGAGGATTCTTTTTCTAATTTAATCTTTAAAATTTATAACCAAAAATAAAAAAGGGAGCAACTAATCATGCAAACATTTCACCTATTATTTATTATTGGAATGGCTTTAATAGCTATTTTTTCAGCTATAAGATATTTCAAAAACACCCCTAAAAAACCTAACTCAACAAAAATTACAATTTTTGTATTAATCATCTTTATCTCTATATCTGCAATAACTTTCTTTATACTTAATCCTTGAAAAAAAACAAAAAATATAAGCTGATCAGCTTATATTTTTTGTTTTCTCTACTTTAAATGCCCTCCTTTTCTTTCCCCCCACTTCGCAACCGGACTGGCTTGCCCGGATAGGCTAACACAGGCGGTCTCCATATAAAGGGTTCGGCTACGCCCGTTCCGCTATGCTACACGCCCTTTACATCGAGCCTCCAACCTGTGTTTCCTATGCCAGTGCGCCACTCCGTACTGCGAAGACTAGGGGCAAAGGTCGGGCGTGAAAATCCTTTTATTTCAGTGTTCTGAATGTATACTTTCCTTACGGAAATCTCTGTTTTTCTAAAATCCTCTTAAAATCCCATAAAATCAATAGTTTGAAAGTAAACTAATATTCAAAAGTTTACTTTCAAAATAATAACTTTGATTTTGCTAGTTACAGTATTTATGTAATTTAATTTGTGTAAGTACACTTATAAGTATGCTTACAAGTGTACTTACACAGAATAAACCTTCTTTCTATTCACACTTTTTCCACACTAAAACCAAATAATCCATCTTTCACCTTTACTATATGAGCACCTGACCAAAAATTACGTACTTTAAAATAATACCAATCTCCATTTTTCTTTAAATACTCTTTAACCTCATAATCCTTTTTTATAAGATATTCTTTAATATCATCCTCTTTACTACCAAACATACGAATTCCCCCTTATAAAAAAATGACACTGATCCTATGAAACAACAAATAAAAAAGTGCAAAACCTATGTACAGATTTCGCACCAAAAACATATAAAAAATACAATCACTAGAAACATAGGAGAGTGTTTCACTGCTTATTGTAACCCATATCTTTACATTTTTGTGTTCAAATTTGAAAATATATAAAGATTCATCCCTTTATTTTTGAATTTTCTTTCTATTTATGTTACACTAATCTATGAAAAGACACAACTCCTTACGGCTGCCATATGCTGATTAATTGCACACCAAAAAAAAACAATTCCCGTGTAATGGAATTGTTTTTTTTGGTGCAATTCAGTCAAACAGCAACTTGAACCCACATTTTCAAATGTAGTCTTATCAATCTTAACATAATTTCAATTATTACATAAACACAAAAAATCTCTTCATATGCACACATGTAAAGAGATTTTTCAAATGGATGAAACCCTTAAATTAGTTAGTGATGGACACTTATTATATCACAAATTTCTTTTTATATTCCCCTTATATAAATTACATCATTACAATCCAAATTCATTAAAACTTAAAGTTTTAATTGGATAAGTGATACAGATATACGAACTATTTTTATCTGTATCACTTATATCCACCAAAAAGTCATCTTTTGCATTCTCCTGTTCTGTGTAAAGGAAGAGAAGCTACTTTCTAAAACTATGCCCTTATTATAAAACTTGAGTATATCCCATTAAAAAAAATAAACAAAGTATAAAAGGATCTTCGTTTTTTTTAAACAAAGATCCCTGTACGACATATATCCTTACCAACAACCATTTTAATTATATTTACGATTATTTATATTATGTCACTTTTTATAAACAAGGTCCTCTACAATGGATAATTTGACAATCATAATTATTTTTTAAAGGAATCCATGTATCTGTTCGATTAAAATTATAATTCATTCATTTCCCCATTCCCTTCTTCAAAATATCAAAAAACAAGAGTACTTTACAAAAAAGTTGATGTGGAGTTAAGGCGTTGTATACCTTACCTTATGTTCATCATATAAATGTGTATATAACTAAATAAGCCTTTTTTTATTTTTGGGCGAATAAAAAAACAAGAGACGCCTGTTTAAAACAGGCGTCTCTTAATAAAAGGACTAAGATATCAATCTCCTACCTTAATCATACTATACACTTCATTACCACTATTCATTCTAAAAAAACAAAGCGATCATCG
>NZ_JAFLPK010000003.1:0-51728 GCF_036851315.1 Bacillus cereus group sp. Sample62 | reverse complement strand
CGCCGTAAGGGTGGTAAGATTCCCTTAAACTAACTAAAACATATTCCAGTGTGGCGGGTGTGAGCTAAATCGCATTCGTCATACTGTTTTACTTCGCATTGAGTGTATAAACGTACCGCCTTTCGTTTGTAGGCTCATAGGTAGTAAAACCACCCTGTCATGTGGTTTATTGATTTTTATGTTAAAAATGGATCGCTTTACAAATGGGGATGTTGGTCTGTTCGATTGAATGGACCACGTCTCCTAGCAAGAAGAAATAACTTAATTTATTAGTAATTACTCACAACATTTACTAATGTAAGTCAAGGTTCTTCTTCTAAACGATTAAACGAGCAGAGAGCTTCCGCTCTTTGTTTGAGCCAATACAGCTGAACATTCCCCTCAGTCTTGTGTGTTGGTTCAAACAAGGCGCCGGAAGAAAGATATGCGTCTTGGATATAATCACATTGTGTAAAAGAAATTGGTGAAAATGACATTAAGTAGCCGACTCCACGGAGTATAAACGAGAAGATTCTTAGTCTTCTCCCAGTCACCGAACACAGGGCGTGTAGCCATACTAGTTGATACGGTGGTTTGGAGAATGTTAAGAATAATCTTGACATCAATCTAAGAGATACTTATTGCCATTTGTTATCTCTCTTCCCCTTTAGGAGCTGTCACCTTGCGGTGATGGCTTTTTGTTTTGTAGGATTTTCTTCTTTTCTGTCGAATAGATAGATTGGGAAAGGAGGAGATAAAATGGAGCCAATTTATGTATTAAAAACTTTCATGTACCCGGTTAAGAGCAGTAATGGAATTGAATACTGGGAAATAAAACTTTCTGATGTTAATAGTATTTATTATGGCGGCGCACGTTGTATGAATGACGATGGACTATTTATTGAATTTAAAGAATTAGGTTCAAGAGATGAAGCGCAAGCAATAAATTATATGGTTAGCATGATTAAAGAAAACTTATAATTTAAAACCACAAGCATCCATAACGGGTGCTTTTTTCTTTGTTATATAGAAATTACACATTAAACATTTATGCGGTGGCGGAATAGGTAGACGAACACATGTAACGATGTGGAGTGCGGTGTTATCACTCTGACAATGAACCTTGTTAACGGGTTTAATAAACTGACACTATAATCATTGTCATGCAAGGCGCAAATCCTTGCCCGCATATTAAACAAAATGGACATTTGGTTAGGAGGATAAGGATGGAATTAACATTAGAAGGATTAGAACAATGTTTTAATGAAGCAGCAAGTGAAGAGGCTAACTATGTAGCTGTACAGATTGAAATGGATGGCTTCCCTAGTGATGAGGTAATTATTAATGATAAACATAATATCGTTTCTAAATTAGAGTATTACAAGAAAACTTACAATGAAGATTTAGAGCATAGATACGCTGCAGGTATTCGTATTGTAGGTTATGCATATGGATACTCGTTCTCTGGAGTTCAACGTGAATTAGGACTAGTGATTGAATAGTGATTAAACCAATAGCAATTAGGAGGATGAATGATGGAAGAGAGAACAATTAAGTTTGAAATTGTAATTGAAGGTGAGTGTACACCAGAAGAACAATCTAAAGTTAGAAAAATGTACGATTTCATTGAGCAATATGCTAAAGATCACGGATATAAAGCTACAAAAACGGCAGGAGTTAAGGAATTAATGGAAAACGATAAAAAGAATACTGTTGCTGTAAAAGTAGACGTTGATACAAAAGAAGCTAATGAAAATATTGCAGAGTTAACTGCTGCTGCTAATGAATGTGTGGCCGCATTGGAGAAGTTGGAGAGACTTACTAATAAGTTTTCTGGTTTCCCTCAAACTAAGATTTCAGTTCATGCTGATACAATTGCACAACGTATTAATAGTGCCGAATCAAATCTCAGGATTTAAATCATGACTAAAATAATAGCAATTATCGTAGGCGCTGCCGTGATCTGGTGGGCGTCTTGTTTGTTGTTAAGGAAAGATAAGGGGTAATAAGAACATGACTAGAGAAGAAATGATTCAATTCGTCATTGATGGTGGAAAAGAGTTTGGAGAAGATTACACTCTTAAAGGATTAGAGAATATGCCTGATGAGGAATTGAAGAAACAAGTTGAATGGGTGGACTATCTGTTGGGTAAGTAATTCTAACAAAACAAACGAACACAACGAACGAAAATAGAGGAGGGAAAACAAGTGAGATATACAACTGTTATCGAAGAAGGTTTAAGTTTTGGTGATGCGATAAATGCATTAAAGAAAGGCAAGAAAGTAACTCGTGCTATTTGGGGTGGTTATTGGTTTTTATCAAATAAACCATATCTTAATGAAACAAAGGACGAAGGATACAAGACATCATTTTATTTAGGTCCAACTATTTTTGCGGTTTTAAAAGATATGGGCGGTGTTGCTCCTGCTCAAGCGTACCAATCTGATATGTTAGCGGACGACTGGATGGTGGTTGAATAATGAATAAAAGAGAACAATTTGAAAAAGTCTTTAAAGAAGCATTTGAGAATGAAGCGAAATATGTATTTGTTGAAATATTCATGGAAGGTTTTCCATCAACAGAATTAATTGTAAATCCTACTACAAATATTATTCCTAAGATGGAGTATTATTTAAAAACATATGACGAAAATCTTAATCATAAATTCTCGAAAGGTATCAGTATTTTGAAATTCGGGGCGACAAATGACTTAGGTCTTTTGGAATATCATTACCACGCGGAAGGGGATAAATAAGATGGGCAAAGAGACGATTATTAAATTATCAGAATTGCAATCAATTAAAGAGGAACTTAGCGCGAAGTTAATTGAACGACGAGATGAGGATGGGGAAATCGGAATTGAAGAAGCTGTTACAGCAGGACAGATTGCATTAGTAAACAATTTAATGGTTAAAGCGAAAAAGAAAGAACAAAAGGTAAAAAACACAATTGCTAAGGAAGAAATTGATAGCATTTTAGAACGAACGCATTGGACGGTAAAAGAATTTCACGGCAAGTGTACAGTGGTAATCGCTAAATTGCCGAATGGATTCATTTTAACAGAGTCTAGCGCGTGTGTTGATCCTGCCAATTATGACGTGAATATCGGTATCGAAATCTGCAAAGACCGAATTACGAATAAGATTTGGGAATTAGAGGGATATCTCTTGCAATGTGAAGTTTCATTCAAAAATAGAGGAGGGGAATCATGAGTCAACACGATGTTTTATTTAGTATTACTGAAGATGGTCGCGACGGCATCAATTTTCAAGTACATGGAAGTAAAGTTAAAAACATTCTAAATCAGAAGGAAGAAGTTCTTGATGTGATGGAACGACTAAGAAAAGCTTTAGTAAATGAAACGTATCCGTTTAACAGACCGAAAACCGAACGAAAATATAGATAGTTAACAAGGTGAAGTTTATGCAGGAAATAACGGTGATTAGGTGCTAAAAATGGCGTTTTTAAGCCAATGTATAAAATTATGAATACCTCTTATTCATAGGAAATCACAAAAACACTGATATCAAGGTATTTCCCATCCGTCTTATTTACATAATGTATCTTATCGGTAGTCATTTTGCGTATAATATTCATTTCCCTGCATAAATTAGTTTTCGTTATGGATTTTTTAAAATAAGATTCTTTTGAGGTGATTTCGTGCTGATCTATACAGTTGTGATGTGGGACAATGCTGATACGGATATTATGTTAGCGACTGCGGATAGAGAAGAAGCATTAAAAGTGTTCGAATCTTGTGTAGCATTCTCTTTGCAAGTTTGGGAAAAGGGTGAAGTGCTAATTGAAATGATAAATAGTGAAGGTGAATACTTTGCTGATGGCGGTCTAGAAAGATATCCGGAAAAAGGACAACAGTTGTTTAATGAGATAGTAAAACAATTACAGTAGCACATATGCTGCTTTTTTATTTGTATAAGAGGATGTGAGAGAATGGCCTTTGCTGATTTTAGAAAAGCATTCAAGAAGCCTGAGGCAGTAATTCCCATAACAAAAGAACAAATGAAATTATTTATGGGTGAAGAACCTGAGGTGAAAGTTTATCTGGTAACTAATCAGAATGGGAAAGAAGAGAAAATCCCAATCAAACCAGGAACAACTGAACTATATGCGTTAACCGACAAACATGGATCGCATCATTTTAAAACAATTGAGGAGTTAAATGATTATATAAAAGTTAATGGGCTTTGGGATAACTAATAAACATAAGCAATTAGCATGAGGTGAGTGATAGATGAAGACAGAAGTTATTTGTAAAGAATGCAAATATGAATATAAGATAAAAGAAATTAAGAGTAAACGGATTACTGAAGATATAAATGAACATTACTTTGTATGTCCTGAATGCAGTGTAGAGCAGAATTGTTTCTACGATGATAAGGTAGTAAGGAAGTTAATGCAACATCAAAAGAATCTACGCTTTAGATTACAGAAGTCCACAAGTATTAAACGTAAACAAAAGGTATGGGATGAATTACAAGAGACTAATGAGAAGATTGCAGCAGAGATGGATAGAGTAAGAGAGTTGGTTGAATCAAATGCCAAGTAAACCGAAGAAGCCTTGTACTCATCCGAGATGTCCTGAGCTTACAACACAACGTTATTGTGATACCCATAACAAACATGCTACCCGTTATTATGACAGGGTACAACGTGACACTAGGTCTACTACGTTTTATAACAGTACAGCATGGCAAACAGTACGACGACAAGCACTGTTACGAGATAATAACTTATGCCAACAATGCTTTAAAGAAGGAATACTGAAGCCTGCTGATATGGTCCATCACAAAGTAGAAGTTAAAGATAATTGGGAGTTACGTTTGAATATAGATAACCTAGTAAGTTTATGTAATGCATGCCATAACAAAGTACATGGAAAGAGGGGATAAAGATGAGCGAACCTTTGCTATCTATTGTACTAGCAGATATAAACGGCGTACCAGAAGTACATTATAAGGGAGAGAAGATTGATGGTAAGGTCAGAGTAAGTTTTGATTATAAGACTGATGATGTTGAAGAGAAGTATCCTAATTACATTCATATAGAACATGTTGAGAGTCATGAAAAAGGGATAAATACAAAAATTGTTCAATATAATCATCCGATTTGATTGATATATTTTTATACACACTGGTTTGTATATAGCCCCCCTTATGAACATTTGAAGGCAGGCGACCCTCCAGACCGCCGCCCCGCTTCACGCGCAGAAAATTCCCTAAATGAAATTTTCAAAAATGGCGGTTTGGGCTCCCTAAACTAAAAATCTGAGAGGAGGTAAGAAGATGGCACGTCCAAGGCAACCAATTGATTTGATTGTATATAAAGGAAAAAAGAATTTAACAAAACAAGAAATTGAGGAACGGAAGTCGCAAGAAATTAAAGCACCTAGTAATAGGATAAAAGCACCGACTTACCTCCCGAAAGATTTAAGAAGAAAATTTAAAAAGATTTCTGACGAGCTAGCGGAAATTGGGATTATGTCTAATCTCGATGTCGATGCATTAGCTCGTTATTTATTGTCTGAAAAGATGTATTGGCAGGTAACAGAAACACTACTTGATACTTCTCCAACGAAGATAGAGATATTTATTAAATCCGATCAGGATGGCAATAAAGTTGAATCCATAGAAGAGATAGTTTCAAATGATGTTTATACAGATTTGCTCGTTAATCAGGACAAGCTTTTTAAACAATGTAGGCAAGCGGCTAGTGACTTAGGACTAACTATCACTTCAAGATGTAAGTTAGTTATGCCAAAGAGTGGACAAGACCCACCAAAAACAGAGGAAGAAAAGCTATTTGGTAATAGATTGTAGGTGAGAGCAATGAAAAATGAAAATGTCTCAGCTCAAAGCCTGTATTTGCGAATTTATCAGTATGCTATAGATATTGTAGATAAGAAAGTACCAGCATGTAAGAAGCATATACGAGCATGCGAACTGTTTTTACGTGACTTGAACCTTATTCAAAACGATGGCTTCGAGTATTATTTTGATATCGAGGAATTATATCGATTCTATAAATGGTCATCTATGTTCAAGCACACGAAGGGGGTCCTTGCAGGGCAAAAGATAGAATTAGTTGATTTCCAATTATTCGTCGTGGCAAATATCTTTTGTTGGAAGCGTAAAGACAACGACAGACGTAAAGTTAAGAAAGTTTATATTCAACTTGCTCGTAAGAATGCAAAATCACAGTTATTAGCAATAATTTGCTCTTATGAATGCTTCTTATCTAAAGAACAACAAGAGGTTTATATAGCTGGATGGGGAAGGGACCAGTCTTCCTTAGTTTACAATGAGGTATTAAGCCAAATCGCTGTGGTTGACATGTTAAAAGGGAAATTTACTGATAGCTACGGAAAAATCACTCATATAAAGAGCGGTTCAATTATCAAACCGTTATCAAAAGAAGCAAGAAAAACTGGTGATGGAACGAACCCAGGTGTTTCTGTAATCGATGAATATCATGCGCATGATACTAGTGAAATATACGATGTACTTATTTCAGGTATGGTAGCACGACCAGAAGGATTAATGGTAGTCATTACAACGGCAGGTTTTGACCTTTCGAAACCATGTTTTACTGAATATCAGTATGTAAGCAAGATATTGGACCCTAATTTACCTGTTGAAAATGAAGAATATTTCGTAATGATTTGCGAACTTGATGAAGGTGACGATATAAAGGATGAAAGAAATTGGGTGAAAGCTAATCCTATTGTTGCTAATTACGAGGAAGGGCTTAAGTTCTTGAGAAGTGAGCTTCAAATCGCTCTTGATGTTCCTGAAAAAATGCGAAATTTCTTAACTAAGAACATGAACATTTGGGTTGATATGAAAGACAGCGGATATATGGATATGTCCAAATGGAGTACTTGTGGTGATGATAATCTTCAATTGAAGGATTTTGAAGGTTGCGAAGCTATATTGGGCATCGATTTATCAGCGAAAATTGATTTAACATCGCTTGGGATCATTATTAAGACTGATAAATACAACATATTTAGTCATAGTTTTATGCCAGAAGATTCAATGAGAGAAAAAGTAAAGAAAGATAAGGTCCGTTATGACTTATGGAATGAACAGGAATACATTACAACGACCCCTGGCAGTGTTGTAGATTACAATTTCATAAAAACATATATAAAGAATTTAGAAGAACAATATGGAATTATCATTAAAGAGATATGCTATGACCCTTGGAATGCTAGCCAGTTTGCGCAGGATATGGAAGCTGAAGGATATGTAATGGTTGAAATTAGGCAAGGAATAGGCACTTTAGGTGAGCCAACTAAGAATTTTAGAGAAGAAGTATATTCTAAAAACGTTATTCATGACGACAACCCTGTTTTAAGTTGGGCAACTGGAAATGCCATAACAAAAGAAGATCATAATGGGAATATCATGCTTGATAAAGCTAAATCAATTGAGAGGATAGATCCGATAGCATCTTTGATTAACGCTCACGTTCGAGCTATGCTGATGACTTCTTCAGAACCTGTTATAGAAGTATGGAATTTTAATGATTAGGAGGTGAGAAAATGGGTTTTATGAACACAGTAAAGAATGTTTTCCGTAGAAGAAAGATAACCGATGAAAATTTTACGAAATGGAACCAACTTACTAGTAAACGTAGTTGGCAAAATCATGATGTTCTAGCAAATAACGAAACTATATTTGCAGCTGTTTCTCGTCTATCAAATTCGTTAGCGACATTGCCGTTGAAGTTATACAAAGATTTTTATCCTATAACTAACAACAGAATGGCGGATTTAATGAATACTTCTCCAAACCCAAATATGACAAGCTTTGATTTTATTAGAACAATGGAAGTATTTCGTGATATTGAAGGTAATGCATACGCTTTAAAGCGTTATAATTATCGATTTCAGGTTGAAGCATTGGATATTTTAGATCCGACTAGAGTAGAACCAGTTTTAGAAGAGAAGTCAAAAGAACTTTATTATGAAATACAGGGTGAAGATGGGCAACGGTATTATGTCCATAATATGGATATGATTCACGTTAAGCACATTCATACGTCTGGTTATAAAGGAATCAAGCCAATACATGTTCTAAGGGATTCCATTGATTATGATGCACAAGTTAAAGAATTCAGCCTAGCTCAAATGGAGAATGGTATTAAAGCTTCTTTTGTGCTGAAAATAGCAACCAATATGAATGATGAAAAGAAGAAATCCATGCTTAAATCGTTCAAAGAGTTTTATTCTACAAATGGAAGTGGCGTAATTATTGTAGATAATGGCTCTGATTTAAAAGAAATTAGCCGAGATTTCATTGATACAAAGGTATTTGAGGTAGAACGAATAACGCGTTCTCGAGTAGCGACAGTTTACAATATACCACCTCATATGCTTGGGGATTTTAGTAACGCTAATTTCTCAAGTATGGAGCAACAATCATTAGAATTTTTACAAAATACGTTGATTCCAATTGTAAGAATGTATGAGCAGGAATTTAATAAGAAGCTTCTATCTGTTACAGAGCGTTCGCAAGGACTTACGTTTAAGTTCAATGTGAACGCTCTTTTACGTGGAGATATTCAAACTAGGGGTGAATTTTACTCAAAAGGAATCCGATCTGGTTGGTTCAAACCTAATGAGGTTAGGGCTTATGAGGAATTGCCACCTGTAGATGGTGGCGATGTACTACTTATTAGTGGTGACTTGTATCCAATCGACACACCTATTACAGAAAGAAATGGTAAAAGAGCACCTGAATCGAAGGGAGGTGATGGGAATTAAGAAGTACTGGGAATTTAAAAACCAAACAGATGATACAGCAGATCTTTATTTATATGTAGAAATCGCTTCATGGGGTGGAGGTTATTATGCTCATTCAGCAAAAAGCTTCAAACAAGAGTTAGACAATATGGGCGATATCAATACACTCAATGTTTATATTAACTCTCCTGGTGGCGATGTATTTGAGGGAGTTGCAATTTATAACATGCTAAAACGCCATAAAGCACATGTAAATGTACATGTGGATGGATTAGCCGCTTCTATTGCAAGTGTAATCGCAATGGCAGCAGACACAATTCACATGCCATCAAATGCAATGATGATGATCCATAATGCATGGCTGTATACAGCAGGTAATTCTAATGATTTACGTGAAGCGGCAGACATGCTAGATAAAGTGAATACATCCATTAGACAGTCATACATGCAAAAAGCTGGTGACGGTATCTCAGAGGAAGATTTAACAAAGTTAATGGATGATGAAACATGGTTAACGGCACAAGAATGCTTGGATTATGGTTTATGTGATGTTGTTGAATCAGCAACAGAGATTGCGGCTAGTGTAAATAAAGATATGTTTAATCGATATAAAAACACCCCGGAAGACTTATTGAATCACACAAATAAGTCTAATGCAGCTGACAATGTTAAAGAGCAGGAATATAGAAAACAACTTATTGCTGAATCAAAAGCAAGCAATGAAAAACTGAAGTTATATTTAGGAGGAATTTAGATGAAATTATATGAATTAAAAGCTAATTTAAAAACTGTAGGTGATCAGTTAGCACAAGTTGAAAGTGATATTGTTGCTAAAGCTGCAAATCCTAATGTACCAATTGAAGACATCAAACAATTAAAAAACACTAAAGAAGATTTAAAAGAACGTTTTGACTTATTAAAAGCTCAGCATGATGAGCAAGAAGCGGAACAACGTGCAGCTATTCAAGCGAAGCAAGATCCTAGTATTCCTGGTTTGCAAAGTGAAAACCCAAAAGCGCGCAAAACAGCAGCAAAAGCAGAATTAATTCGTGCTACGATTCGTAATCGCCCAATGACTGATGAAGCTAAAATGGCGTTAGGTGATCGTAATAACTCTGGTGGAGAGAAATTCTTACCATCTACATTAACAAATGAACTATTACATGAACCTTTTGTAAAAAATCCGTTACGTGATGTTGCTACATTCACAAACATTACAAACTTAGAAGTCCCTAAAATCGATTTCACTTTGGATGATGACGACTTTGTTTCGGATGAAGCAACAGCAAAAGAACTTAAGGCGGAAGGCGATACGGTAACATTCGGTCGTAATAAATTCAAAGTAAAAGCTAAAGTATCAGAAACAGTGTTAAACGGTACTGATACAAACTTAGTGCAAACTGTTGATGCAGCACTTGAATCAGGTTTAGCAGCAAAAGAGAAAAAAGTAGCTTTCGCTAAAACCCCTAAAACAGGAGAAGAGGCGATGTCATTCTATAAAGTTGGTATTAAAGAGGTTAGTGCTGAAAATAAATATAAAGCTATTAAAAAAGCTCTTGCTGACCTTCATGAAGATTATCGTGCAAACGCAAAAATCTGCATGACTTATCAGGATTACTCTGACATTATTGAAATCCTTGCAAATGGAAATGCAACACTTTATAACACTCAACCTGAACAAGTCCTAGGACGACCAGTTATCTTCTGTGATAATGCTACAGATCCCGTAGTTGGTGATTTCCGTTATTCACATTTTAACTATGACCTCAACATGCTTTATGACCGTGACAAAGATGTAGACAGTGGTATGGAATTATTTGTTCTAACAGCTTGGTTAGACCATAAAATCAAATTGAAATCAGCATTCCGTGTTGCGAAGGTAGTTGCGCAGCCCTAAAGATCCCCAAGCGCCAACAGGATTAAAAGTTGATTCTACTACAGTAACAACGGCCAACATCAGTTGGTCTCCTGTTGTGTACGATGGGGGTATTAAAGAGTACCAAGTATTCCGTAACGGGAAACAAGTAGGAACTTCACCGACAGCTACTTATAAGGATACTGGTTTAACTGGTGATACAACGTATTCATATCAAGTTAAATCTGTAGGTAACAATGGATTGATTTCTCCATTAAGCGCGGAATTATCAGTGAAAACAGCTGTATCTAGTGGTTGATAGGTGGTATGCATATGAATGATATGCTTGAACAAGTAAAAGGATACTTACGAATCGATGGGAGTGAGGATGATATGAACCTCACTCTTTTACTTGATTCTGCAAAAGAATATTTTACTAATGCTGGAGTTTCTGAGAAGAAGGATTCAGCTTTATATAGATTGTCAGTAATAATTTATGTAGCAATCCAATATGATCCTGATTCATATAGGAAATTGGAACGATCTTTGCAAAGCAATATCCTTCAAATGAAATACGAAGGTGAAGCTTTATGACATTAGCTAAAAGGAATAAACGTTTAGCATTTTTTATGAAAGATCCAGATGCAAAAAACGAGGATGGCGAACCAATTGATGGATATATAGAGTCATTTACTACTTGGGGCTCATTCATTTTTTTGAAGGGAAGAGAGTACTTCCAAGCGGCAGCGACAAACAGTGCCGTTCAAGGAAAAAGTGAAATTCGATATCGAGAAGATGTTACTGCGGATATGCAGATTAAATATAAAAATCAAATGTATGAAATTGTTTCAGTAATTCCTACTGAAAAATACACACTACTAATCATGTGGAAACGCGGTGGTATGAATGGCTAATAGTGTAGATTTAATGGGATTTGATCAATTAATATCCGAACTTAGTACTTTGGGATTAAGAGGGGACAAAATAGAAGACAGGGCGCTTGCAGCGGGGGCTGAGCCTATTCGTCAGTCAATATCAGAATATGCACCAAGAAGTGCTAGTCCGAAACCGTCTTCTAAAAGTGAACCATGGCGTACAGGCCAGCATGCCGCCGATAACATTCGTGTTACAAAGGCAAAGAATGAGGATGGCTTGAAAACAGTTAAGATTGGTATAGATAAAGCTGACCGATCTCCTTTCTTCTATATGAAATTTATGGAGTGGGGGACCTCGAAAATGCCAGCACAGCCTTTTATAGAACCTGGATTTAGTTCTTCAAAAACTGAAGCTGTTCGTGCTATGACAGATATTCTTAGAGACGAAATGAGGTTGAAACTTTGAAGAACTTACGCCCAGTTATTTTACAAGCTCTTGAATCTAATCAAGAGCTTGTATCTGTTTTAGGAGGAAAACGAATCTATTATAGGAAAGCGAGAAATGCAGATGAGTTTCCTAGGATTACATTTTTTGAGCTAAACAATGTACCAGATTCGTTTACAGATGATGAAATAGCATCAAGTGAAATTACCTTTCAAATAGATATTTGGTCAAAAAACAGTACAACGGCAATTCATTCAAAAGTGGATACGATTATGAATGCTATTGATTTTACGAGATATGCAATTGCTGATTTATATGAAGATGATACACAGATATTTCATTATGCAATGAGATTTAGAAAAGTCGAGGAGGAATAAATATGGCATTAGTCGGTTTAAAAGATTTACATTATTCAAAGGTGAAAACGGATGATAAAACTGTTTTGGAACATGATGAAGTAAAAAATATTATTGGAGCAATCAACGCTAGTATTAAGCCTAAAACATCATCAGAAACTCTATATGCTGATGATGGTCCAGCTGATACAGTATCATCTCTTGGTGAAGTTGAAGTTGAGTTCGAGGCTCAAGACTTACCATTGGAAGTTCAAGCTGATTTATTAGGGCATACCATTAAAAATGGTGTTCTTATTAAAAACTCTTCTGATATTGCTCCATATGTAGCTCTTGGCTTCCGAGCTTTAAAATCAACTAACAAATACAGATATATTTGGATGTTAAAAGGTCGTTTCGAATTAGTTGAGGAATCGTATGAAACAAAAGGAGACAAGGTAAACTTCCAAACACCAAAAATTAAGGGTGCATTTATCAAAACAGATAATAATGGTGATTGGCAGTATACAGGTGATGAGGATATGACTGATTTCACTGCTGATACGGCGAAAAACTGGTTTAAAAAGGTTTATAATCCTAACGCATCAACTGGTGGGACGACGAAGTAACGAGGGGAAATATCCCCTCGTTTTTATTTTTTTATTAACGGAAGGAGTCATACAAAATGCAAAAGATGAAAGTCACATTATTCATAGATGGAAAAGAAAAGGTGTTTTACTCGCCTAGTTTTATTTCAGGAAGAATTGGACGTGAAGGGGCTGATTTAGAGGAAAAGTACCTAAGAAGCCAACAAATCGAATTTGAAGAAACGCAAACAGAAGTTTTAGATATCCTGATTGATTTTGTATGCAGAGGATTTGGGAATCAATTTACTACAGATGAATTTTTAGATGGAATTGATACGCGACTTATGTATAAAACAATTGCAGCATTCTTCAAATACATCACTACTGGTTTAGTCGAAGCTATAGGCGCAGATACAAGCGAAGAAGATACTGACCCAAACGAATAAACGGAGAGACTACAACTTTTAAAGATTTTTTTGAAGATATGTATCTCTCCTTAATGGATCAAGGTTATAAGTTAAACGAAATAGACGAAATGGACATCATATATTATTTACGCCTGGTCAGAAAGAAAGCGAATAAACAAACAGAAAAACAATTTGCATACATCGACCAGATATTTTAAGGAGGTGAGGTGTTGGCAAATGAAATAAATAATTTAGTCGTTAGGCTTTCCTTAGATAATGTTGATTTTCGACAAGGTATCGCTACTTCCGGTCGTGCGGTAAAAACATTACAAAACGAATTGAAATCAGTAAGTACAGGTATGGGTGGATTCGCAAATGCAAGCGATCAGACTAGAGCGAAGGTTGATGTACTAAATCGTATTATTGAGGCTCAAAAAGAAAAAGTTAAAAGTTTAAGAGCTGCTTACGATCAAAACAAAGCTAAACTTGGTGAAAATGATGCAGCTACTCAGAGATATGCAGCACAGGTCAACCGAGCCGTAGCTGATTTAAATAGATTTGAAAATGAATTGAAACAAGTAAACAGGCAAGCAGATCAAAAGGGTATTGATAAGCTTTCTAATACGATGAAGGCGTTACAAGCTGAACTTCAATCGGTAAGTACAGGTATGGGTGGATTTGCGAATAGATCCGAACAAGCACATGCGAAGGTTGACGTTTTAAATAGAATGGTTGATACCCAGAGACAGAAAGTACAGCAGTTAAGTGATGCCTACAATCGTTCACAACAAGCTGAGGGAGCCACTAGTCAATCTACGCAACGGTACGCGGAACAATTGCATCGGGCGACCACTGAATTAAATAGATTCGAGACAGAACTACAACAAGCGAACAGGCATCTCGATGAACAAAGTAATAGAATGATGAATACCGGTAGACATCTGGAAACAATGGGGAACAATTTGCAAAATGCTGGTATGCAAATTGGATTAGTATTTGGCGGTATGGCTTATGCAATGGGGCGCGGATTGAAATCTGCTGTTCAGGAATCAATGAATTTTGAACAACAGATGGCTAACATAAAAGCTGTATCAGGCGCAACTGGAACTGAAATGGAGACTCTATCTAAACTGGCAGTTAAGTATGGTGAAGACACGAAATATTCATCAGTAGAAGCTGGAAAAGGGATTGAAGAATTAATAAAAGCTGGGGTTTCGCTAACTGATATTATAAATGGCGGGCTTGAAGGGGCGCTAAATTTAGCTTCAGCAGGAGAACTAGAACTTGGTGAAGCTGCTGAAATTGCTTCAACTGCTCTAAATGCATTTAAAAAGGATGGATTGAGTGTTACCGATGCCGCAAACTTACTTGCGGGTGCAGCTAATGCCTCGGCTACTGATGTGCATGAATTAAAGTATGGTCTTTCAGCTTCCGCAGCAGTTGCAGCTGGGGCAGGTATGACATTTAAAGATACTGCAACAGCTTTAGCTGTATTTGCTCAGAATGGGTTAAAAGGTTCTGATGCAGGTACTTCATTGAAAACTATGCTTATGAGATTAAATCCATCAACTAAAGAAGCGTACAACAAGATGAAGGATTTAGGTTTAATCACATATAATGCACAAGCCGGATTTGATTTCTTAGTAAGAAACGGTATTCAACCAGCTTCCAGAAACGTGGGGGATATAGAGGTTGCTTTAGAAAAATATGTAATGAAAACAGAAGGTGTAACAAAATGGAATGATAAATGCGATACGACCTTCCGTGAACTAGCAACAAGTTCAGCTTTTTTGTCATCTAAATTCTATGATCAAGAAGGCCATATTGAAAGTTTAGAAAATATATCTGGAACTCTTAATGAATCTATGAAAGATTTAACAGATCAACAGCGCAGTATGGCACTCGAAACGTTATTTGGTTCCGATGCAGTTCGTGGAGCCACAATTTTGTTCAATGAAGGCGCTAAAGGCGTAAATAACATGTACAGCGAGATGTCTAAAACCACAGCCTTAGAGACAGCTGAAACGAAGATGAACACAATGAAGGGGCGCATTGAACAATTAGGTGGTGCATTCGATACTATGAAAAAGACGATTGGCGATGCTTTAATGCCAGTTGTTAGCACAATGGTTGGTGGTCTTCAATTTCTGGTAGATGGGTTTAATAATCTATCACCTAGTGTACAAAAGTTCATTTCTATTAGTGCCGGAGTGATATTCGGACTTACAGCTATAGCAGCAGTAGGAGCTACGATATTAGCAGGGATAGGCGGAGTTATAGCTGGTGTTGGCATATTAACAACTTCTATCGCAAGTGCTGGTGGAGTTGTAGCGATATTAGGGACGGCATTTACCGCATTAACAGGCCCTGTAGGTTTAACGGTGTTAGGTATAGCTGGTGCAACGGCAGCTATTGGATATTTTATTAACGAATCGCAAAACGCAAGTGAAGAAACTGCTAAATTCGGTGGGAGAGTAAGTGAAGGGACAAAAAAAGCTGCGGGTGCGTATATAGATTTAAAAGATAAAGCTATTAATAGCATGATTGATTTAAAACTAAAAACAGGCGCAGAAGCAAATAAAGCTGCTGATGAAACTATCAAGGCTTTCCAACGTATGACAAATGAAGTCATCAAAGAATTAGAAGGAAAGAAAAGCGAATTCAATAAAATGTTTAGTCAGTTAATGGGTTCTGTTCCAGAGGGCGCTCAAAAAACATTAGAGCAAGTGAAAAATAATGTAATTGAATCTATTAATAAAGAAATCGAAGTAGCTACACAGGCTGAATCTATTTTAGAAGAAGGCATAAAAAGGTATCAAGGAGATACCATGAAAATGCCAAAAGACTTTGCCCAAAAGTTTGATCAAGCTTTACAGGTAGCAGATAAAAATGTTCAACAGTTTTATTCGAAAGCAAAAGAAATTACATCCATCTCAAAAGAAATCGAATCTGGTGGCATGTTATCAGTAGATGCAGGTAGAAAACGATTCGAAAGTATTATAAAGGTTTATGATGATGGTGTTAAATCATTAGAAAAGCAAACTAAGGGTTGGCGTGAAAATGTAGAAAAAGCTTTCAAAATGGGCGAAATAAAACCTGAAGAAAGGAAAGCTACATTAGATGCAATTGCTTTGTATGAAGCAGAACACGTATCAAGTTTACAAGCCATACGCGGTGATGGATTTAAAAAATTAGAGGAACATTTAAAGGCTGAAGATGCCTCGCTTGTATTTGCAAATGCTAATAAAATTGAAGCAGAAAAGAAAGGATGGGCAGAGAAAACAAAAGCCTATCTTTTCGGAAAAGAAACATATGAAGAGGTTTCTAATCGTTTCAATAGTGAACAAGAAAAAGCTGAAAAAGAGCATAAAGATAAATTATTAGCATTCGAATTACAATATGGTAATTCGAAGATTGAAAGTATAGGGATGTATGTTGGAGAGCTGCAGAAAGGAACAGAATCTTCTCGACTATTAGCTGAATCTATGGCAAGAGAAATAGACGGGAAAATGAAAATTGATTTAGGGCCAGCAGGACAATTTACGATTGATACTTTCCTCGACAAGATGAAAAAAGGCGAAATAGATAGTAACGCAGTAGCAACTGCAAATGTCAATAAATTAAAAGATGTTTATAAAGTAGATCTTTCTCAAAGTGGTATTGAATCCATGCAAAAATGGATTGATGGTATTAAAACGAAAGATACCAGTCAAGTAAGAGAATTTCTAAACAAGAATATGCAAGGTGATACAACTATCGATCTTGGAATCTACGGAAAAATGACAATGGATTCGTGGATAACAGGACTTCAAAACGGAACGTTATCTTTTGATACGGTATTTCAGTTCTTCCAACAGAATGTTAAAAATGGTGTGAAAGTTGATGCTACACAAGAGGGACAAAACAACATTCAAACGTTAATTAATGGGATGCAGATTGGAGCATTATCTTTACCTCAGGTCGCACAGACTATGGGGTTAGATATTAAAAGCAATGTTCAAGTTGACCTTGGAGCAGCAGGACAATTTAATGTGCAGACGCTTGTCCAAGGAATGCAAAATGGCTCAATCAACGCTGAAGTAGCGGCTAAAGCTATCGCTGCATTAATTCAAAATGGTGCAAAGTTAGATTTAACCCAAGTTGGATTTGATATAAGTCAAACACAAGCAAATGGTATTACTAATAATACAGCTCCAGAAAATGCGGCGACAGGAAAGAAACAAGCCGTGCAGGGAATTATGGGAAGTACCACTGATGGTGGCGGCGGTAGTAAAAGCGGTAGTGAATTAGGTCAAGGGATCATTAGCCAGGATGGATACATCAGAGGTAGTGCATTACAAGTTGTAGCTAGTGCTCACGGTGCTTTTAATACTATTAATGGTAATCCAGCCGGAACTCAAGGTGGACAAGGAGTAGCGAGTGGAATTGTTAATCAAAATGGTGTCATTAGAGGGAGCGCCCTTGAAGCAGTAGCTTCGGCTCATGGAGGATTCAACACTATCAATGGTACCCCGCATGGTCAAAAAGGCGGTGGCGAGTTTTCCCAAGGACTCGAAAATACAAAAGGACAAGCTAGTGCAAGTGGTAAAAATGTAGCTGAGTCTGGCAAATCAGGTATGGGAAGTGTGAGTGCAAATGGTGTAGGTGAAAGCTTCGCAGAGGGATTCGCTTCAGGTATGAGTGGAAAAGGTTCATACATTTCTAGAGTAGCGTCTGGATTAGCACAAGGTGCATTTGAAGCTATGAAATCAACACTAAATATTAACTCACCATCAAGACTTGTACGTGATGGCGCAGGTAAACCATTTGGAGAAGGCTTTGAGGTCGGTATTGCTCAAAGCACACGGAATGTTGAAAAGGAAAGTGTGAAACTAGCTTATTCAGCTTACAATTCGTTAAGAAAAGGGTTTAATCAAAACTCTCTTTCGAACATAATGAGTTCGTTTAATGAAGGTTATCCTAGTGGTATTAATGTAAGCAAAGATATTAAACATGTTTTAAATCAACCATCTGAAGTAGATAGTAATATTCCGAGTTTTTCGACTGTTTCGGGTCAATCAAGTAAGTCATATACACCGAATAATTATGAATTGGTTCAAAAAAAGCCATTGCAAATTGTTATTAATGATAGGGCGTTAGCAGAAGTCTTATTATCGCCATTGGATTTATTACAGGGGAATCAATTTAGTACTGATTTATTCGTGCAAGGGGTGAAAGTATGAGTGAACAAACACTAACTATTGCAAAATCTAACGGGCAGGAGTTTTTTATGTCTTCAAATAATGACATAAAAGTTCTTATGTTCTTACCATCTTCTCCAATATTTAATGCACAATACGAAAAGATACCTGGCCGTCATGGTGATATTGATTTACCTGGAGGAAGTTTTGAAGCTCAAGATAACATAAAGTCGCGAATATTCTTTCGTTCGAGAGATATTTACGACTTTTATTTATTTAGAGATGAAATATTTCGTTTGTTTGCATCACAAGAACCTTTCTATATAACTACCAATAGGGAACCAGGAAAACGATGGAAAGTAAGAGTAGCGTCAAGATATGAAATAGAACCAAAAGGAAATGGGTCTTACGGAGTTTTTGACATTACTTTTAAATCAGCCTCTCCATTTTGCGAATCGATTGGAACAACACTAGATTCTTTTACATTTGATTCAGAATTGTGGCAAATAGGTCAAGGTTTAATGGCGGAGGATACAAAGTATATTCATAACACAACATCTTTCCGTATCTACAATGCCGGTAATGTTACCATTGATCCGAAATCTATGGGTTTGAAAATAAAGTACAAAGGTAAGTCTAACAATCTATCTATAAAAAATGTTACTACTGGTGACCTTTGGAGTTACGCAGGTGTGACAACAACAGAGCGAGATGTTATTACTTTAGATGGTGTCAAAGCATATCGAAATGTGCTAGGAAGTATTTTTAAAAATACGAATTGGGGATTAATCACGTTAAATCCTGGATGGAATGACTTTGTGTTAACTGGTGCAACAGGTGATTTTAAAATTGAATTTGATTTTAGGTTTTATTATTTCTCATAAGGATGGATGATTATGCTCGTAGTTACTGGAATTAATGGACAAAAAGAATTATTAACAGATTATAAAGATGTTAGAAGGAAGAGGAGAGTGAATGGGGAACACTCTCTTTCTTTTTTTCAATATAATACTCAAAATGTTGCTCACTCTTATAAGTTGCTAGATAAAAGAGCTAAGATTGAAGATAAATATGGTGACGAATATATCATATTAGGAATTAATAAAACAGGACATAACGGAAAAACAATATCGTGTCTTCACATATTTTTTGATGATTTTATGAAATATCAATATGACAAACTTGACGGATACACAAATTTTAAACAATGTATGGATTTTATTTTTAAAGATTCTGGTTGGAAATATATAAATCAAGGCGCATTTGAAGCGACACGTTTTGAGAATTTCGGAAGAGATTCAAGACTTTCTCTATTACAAACAGCATTAAACCGTTATAAGGCTGAGTTTTCAATAGATAATAAAAGTAAAACCATTACATTTAAAAATCAGATTGGCAAAGAAACTGACGCTCAGTTCCGATATGGGCATAATTTAAAAACGTTCGGAGAAGAGACCAATATGAATAACTTTGCTACTTATATACGTGGATACGGGAGCAAAGAGATACCTTCTAACAAACCTGGAGAGCAGCCAACAAAAGAAGAATTTATGGTGGAATATACTTCGCCATTAGCAAAAGTATACGGAGTTATAGATCAAAAACCTGTTGAGGATGAGCGATTTAACTCGAAAGAAACAATGTTGCAAAGGTTAAAAGAAGAAATAAATGATGTTCCAGAGACTAAATTTAATGTATCTATTGCAAACCTTATAGAAAACGGTCTACCTTTACATGAATTCGATTATGGAGATTATGTATATATGTTTTATGAAGAGGCTGACATTTCTATCGAGATTAGGATAGTAGAAATGGTGGATGATCCAACTGATAAAACATTTAGTCCGATTGTTGAATTGTCTTCTTTTAAGGAATTGAAAACAAGAAGTCAGATTATGGTTCAATTTCAACAGACACAGAGACAAATACAGCAACTTATGGATGATGGTGGAAATTTAAACCTTGCTTTAAAACGTTTATACATGAATACAGAAACGTTTGCTGATAATACTGGAGTCTGGTATATAGATCCTACTGATAAAAATAGATACGTCCATATTGGTGCAGGAGGCGTCGATTGTCATCGGGGTCTTTTTCGTGCTGAACGTGAGGATGGTTTCGCGACAATCATTGGTGGTGCTATACAGTATGGATTTGATATTGCAGGACATTATCCTCCGTTCCGTGGGATAAACGTTGTAGAAGATGGTTGGTGGTTAACGTCTACACATGACGTCTTAGATAGTTGCCAATTTTACACGTTTGAACATAAAACAAGATATGTAAAATTAAAGGCACAAATTTTCACCGAAGCTGGTGGAGAGGTTGAACTCGCAATGGTTTCAAGCGATAGCGGTCAACAAATCATGAGTAAGATTTCATCCACGCAGACTTCTGCGCCACCGTCTAACGATGATGTAGAGCTTGTGTATGATTTAGGCGTTCCAAATGGGGAACTCAAAAGCTTTTATTTACGAATGAGAAACAAAGTAGCGGGAAAGAAAGCATATGCACGTGTGTTTCGCGTGTGGTTAGAAGGGTAATACAAACTATTAAAAAACGAATTTTATTAAGGGATAGAGGTGAATCGAATTGGATATTATCCTACGACGTATTAAGGATAATGCTTTTGGTAGGGATTTAAAGAATACAACTAACGATAATGCAATGTTAACGGAAAACGCACTCAAAGGAATAAATCAAACAGTAAAACAAAGAACAGAGGCGCAGGACGAAAAACTTCAAACTACCTTAGAAATACAATCTACTCGTATAGATAATCTTATCTTAGAGGGTGGGGGCGATAGTAATCTTGAAGTAGTTGATGCTCGTACAGATGAAAAGGGAATCGCTCATAATACAGTAGGGAAAAGAATAGAAGCCTCCACAGTAATTGATACTGGAGTAATGAGAGAAGTCGATGAAATACTTGGAAAGGAGCTCGAACATTATGGCAAATGATGTTACAAAAGTTGCACAACTGGCTCTCATAGCCTATGAGAGTTCTGCTATTGAACGGATAGACATTATCGATATTATAAACACAGATACGATGTTTGAAGTGAAGAATAATATACCTGAAGTATTTAGACAAACGTTAGTTGATATGGCGTCAATGGTGCCACTTTTTGAGGATACGCTAAATATAGGTTTCCTTACTGATAATCATTATGAAGATACGCCCTACGCTTTTAGTTCTTTAGGGCACTATAAATACATTGCTGAAATGTCTAAGTTGGTACATCTGGATGCTATTATAGCCGGTGGTGATAATGTTAATGGGAATACTACAAAGGCACATGGAATGAAACATAATGGTGATGTAGCGTCGCTTCTATTAACTAGATCAAATTGCGATGTATTTCTTTTAAAGGGAAACCATGAAGATTGCAGCTATTATAGTAGTCAATCAGGGAAGAATACATTAGATGAAGTAATTACGGACGAGGAACTACAAAAGTTATATCACACCACAACATGCTTATATGGTGAAAAAAGAAAAGGTTCCTCTCTTTATTTTTATAAAGATTACGAGAAACATAAAATCAGAGTGATCGGTTTGAATTCATTCGATTTACCTTATGTAGCTGACTCGAACGGTAAAAATAAATACCCAACAATAGATATATCTGGATTCCAAAACGAACAACTAAATTGGTTAGGTAATACAGCTCTAAAACTGCCTAGTAATGAATGGCAGGTTATTCTCTTCAGCCATGCACCTATTAATGGCTCGTTCGCTACATTTAGGCAAATTAATGGTGATTTATTATTAGGTATTTTAAAAGCGTTCAAAACTGGAACGAAATTTCAAAAGCTTGGCGGAGAAACGGATGTTGTTGCAAATGTAAATGTTGATTTTACAAGTCAAGGACCAGGAACAATCATCGCATTTGTCAGCGGTCATTTACATCGTGATAGTCAAATGAATTTTGAAGGAATTAATTGCATACAAAGTTTGAATAGCCTTTGTGACAATAGTCATCCTGGAGAAACGCCATATCGAGAAGAAGGAAATTCTAACGAGGATGCATGGGATATCTTTTCGATAGATACAAGCACTCGGAAAATCAAGATCCTACGTTTCGGGGCAGGAGATGGACGCATATATGGTTACTAACCTTACAAAATTAGTAGATGCAGTCGGGAAAATTTATCGTGTTATGAAGGAACATGTGGGAGCTGGTGAAGACGCTCATACAGAAGCTACGAGTTATAAAAATGGTTTTTTAGGAAAAGACGATAAATCAAAGTTAAATAAATTTACATTAGCAGACGGATCTCCATCGATTGTAGTTACAGGGACAGAGGACTTTTATGAAAAGGTGAAAAATTTAAAGGTTGGTTATTATACATTCGCGACTCTAGGGGCCCAAAACTCTCCGCCACAAAATACGAGAGGTATTATCCATGTCACAGCGAATGATGCTAGTCGTAAACCAACGGCAATAACTGTTACTGGGATTGATACAGAAGGATATCATCATTCAAATTACTATTCAACATCAGGAGGATGGGTTGGCTGGAGGAAATACGAAAATGTTTTTGACTCTGGTTGGATCAAAGGAACGTTAGTAAATGGATTTGGTGGCTCTGTAGAATATCGATTAGTAAGACGCGGAAACAAAAAAGTTTTCCATATTAAATTTGATATTTCGCTTGCGGCAGGGGTGACAACTCGAACGAAATTCACAACTTTACCATCAGATTACAGCCCTAATGGTATGACCGTTACCTTTAATCAGATAATCCACTCAGTTTCAGCAGAAGGGCACACTATAAGCGGTTGTAATATCGCTTATAACGGCGAGTGTTTTGTATATCCGATGGGAAGTAAGGTAACCCAAATGGATGGATATATCATGATTGATATGTAAGGGAGGGATGAGGATGAAACAAGCTTATTTGTATGATGAACAATTTAAGTATGTAGGCCCTGTTTTTGTAGAAGAAGATATACTACCGGAAAACGCTACATGGATAGCACCTTCGGATGGATTATACGAGCCGATTATTTTCAAAAAAGAGCAAGGATTGTGGGTAGGAGCAGATTCTCCAATAATCCCACCAGAGCCTCCGACGACTCAAGAGTTGTTAAAACAAATGGAAAAAGAAATTACCGAGGTTCAGTTAGCGATAACAGAAATTATCGACAAGTTATTAAAGGAGAGTGTTTAGTACATGGCAGCAGTTTACGCAACTCTAATTACAAAGGGATATAAAACAATAGATCAGGTTCCAGCTCTACTTCGTGAGGATGTAAAAAAAATATTAATAGCATTAGATTTAGAGGAACTAACTAAATAAGATTAATATTAAATTCACACAGAAGTCATTGAGAATTAACAAACCTAATATAATCTGTAAACAAACATATACAAAGAGGTGGATAGTATGATGGAACAAACGAATTTCGGTAAAGGTTTGATTTATGGTGGTGTACTATCGTTAGGTTTATGGGCTATTCTCTTTGAAACAATATACGTACTTATCTAGATAACCAGTTAGTTGTAATAAAATACGGCTTTTAATAAAAAGTATGCAGTGGCATGCTTTTTTTATTTTTCTCAGGAGGTGGTTGTAGTGAAACGAATTGTAGATCCTGAAATTTATGAGAAATACGTTAACTCAGATAATAAAAACCTAATTAGAGACTTCCTGATTGAAAAGAAAGCACAAGGTAAGGCAAAAAGCACTTTAAAACAATATGAGTGGGATTTAAGAATCATCTTGTTTTTAATTTATCAGCATTTTGATAATAAGCAAATTACAGAATTGACCAGAAAAGATATTCGTAATCTTTGTATCGTATTCCAAGAGATGGACATGTCCAATGCTCGCGTTAATGGATTAATGAGTGCATTACGGTCCTCGTTAGAATTTTGTGCTGACGATGATGATTATGAATACGAGTTTAATATCGGTTCAAGAGTAAAAGGTTTACCTAAAAATCCAGTTCGAGAAATTACATTTTTAAAAGAAGAGCAGATTGAATGGTTACTTGATGAACTAGATAAGAAAAATCAAACGCTTATTGCTGTTTATCTAGCAATTTCTTATTACAGTGCAGCAAGAAAGAATGAAGTGCACCAAGTATTAAAAGAGGGATTAACAGAACGATATTACACAAATACTGTAGTCGGGAAAAGAAGTAAGAAGTTCAGGTTATATTATAACGAGCGAACTAGAATTTTAATTTCGAAGTACCTTGAAGATAGAGGCACAGACAGTATCAATCAGCTATTTGTGAGAACATATAGAAATGGTGAAAAACGAGCAGTCAATAAGAGTGCCTTTAATTACTGGTGCGAAATCTTAGCCGGAATGTTAAGCAAAAGAGAAGGGAAAGTTATTACAGTTAACCCTCATGCTTTTCGCCATTCTAGGCTTGATAATCTTAGAGAACAAGGCATACCGCTAGAAAAACTAAAATCTCTAGCTAATCATAGTGATGTATCAACAACTGAATCGTATTTGTCAGACCGTAGCGAGAGTGATATTGCAGATATATTCGGTATGGATGTTAGTTTTTTTAAGTAGGGACATGAAAATGTCCTTTTTATTTCGAAAAAAGGAGCTGAACCAATGCAAGAAATTCAAGAGTTAAAGCAAGAGATCCAACAAATTAAATTAGACCAGAAAGATATGCAGCGAGATATTCGTAAACTAGAAACGCGTACTACAGTCAATGAGAAAGATATTGTAAATATTAATAAGCAGCTCGAAAAAATCAGCGCCAATACCACTTGGATTCTACGAATTATTATAGGGGCAATTGTAGCTGGGTTATTGGGATTACTAATGAAAGGCGGCATGTAATATGTCAAAAGAGAATATCAAAAAACGATTCCGCAACTGGCGTACCTGGGTTGCGATTTTTTCATTGGTTGGATTTTTATTTACTAAATTCGGAATGCCTGAAGCAAAGAACTTCCTTGAAGAATTGCTTCCCTATGTATTTGCAGTAGGTGTCTCACTAGGTATTTGGACAGATCACGAAGAAAAAGGAGAAGATGTTAAATGAAAAAATCAATCAAACTAGCTTCCTCTGTATTTATGACTCTATTGCTCCTGTTAAGTTTTGCTACAGGGGCTTTTGCTGATAGAACACTTATTATTCCTGATTTACCAAAGCAGTCATACCGCTATGGCGTAGGTGCATATGAAGGCGTTGTGGCGCATAGTACAGCAACTCCAGAAGCCCCGGCTATTAATATTCAAAAATATGAATCTCGTACATGGCGTTCTGCATTTGTACATTACGCAGTTGATTGGAATGAAACAATCCAAATTGCGGATACCAAATACATTGCTTATGGAGCTGGACCAGGAGCAAATAAACGATTTGTTCATGTGGAATTATGCGAAACGAGAGATTACGAAAAATTTAAACGTAGCTATGATAAATACGTTAAATTATTAGCTAAAATCTTACGTGACCGTGGATTATCAGTAGAAAAAGGATTATGGACTCACTACGATGTAACGAAATACCTTGGCGGTACAGATCATGAAGACCCACTTAATTACTTAAAGTCTCATGGTGTTTCAGAAGCTCAGTTTAGAGCAGATGTACAACGAGCATACAATAATTCTAGTGTAGATGTTTCTGTACCAGAGAAGCCATCTAAACCAGCGGAAGTTCCAACGGCTGTAACAGATGGTATTGCTTATATTGAAGGTTACAACGTGAATTTACGTAAAGGACCTGGTACAAGCTATTCTAAGATTCGTCAGTTAAACAAACCAGAAACTTATGTTGTATGGGCTGAAAAAGATGGTTGGTTAAATCTCGGCGGTGAACAATGGGTTAAAAACGACCCATCTTATGTGAAATTCAGTAAAAAAAGCACAGTAGATTCTTCTATTGTAGGGAAGCGTGTTGTTTCAAAAGTTGATAATTTACGATTCTACGATGCTCCTTCTTGGCAGGATAAAGATGTTGTGGGTTCTGTAGATACAGGATTAGGATTTACAATTGATGCAAAAGTAAGTGTTAATGGTTCACTGCAATATAAAGTGCACAATAGTAAAGGTGAAACGTACTATATTACTGCAAATGAAGCCTACGTGTATGTGAAGTAGGGTAAAAGAGGGATTCCCCACGTTTGGGGAATCCCTCTTTTTTTATTTACATCCAAAAATCATCGTAATGAACATCTTTATTTGATAACTTCTTTAATGCCTTTATAATCTTTTGTGCGTTCTTCATAGTCGGGGAGAATTTATCACCTTGGCATACACGACTAATTGTAGATTTACTAACTCCACTTCTTTCCGCTAATTCCTGCTGAGTAATTTTGTTTTTCTCCAGAAAATTGGAGAGCTTTGACTTTCTTCCTTTGCCAGAAATAAGCCATCCCATTTTATCACTCCTGTTTTAAGTTCTTAGTACAAGAGTGGTCAAAGATTTCATTTTTTAAACATCCCGAAAATAGGAATTCTAAGTATTATGAAAATCTTCTTTTCAGTAAGGATAGCTTCTTTCCCGGCTCTTCGGCATAAAACTTCATATAGTCGCACATTAAAATGTTAATTAGTTTATCAGCTGTATAACCATGTAGCGGAAATGAATGAGCCATATCAGAGAAAAATACTTCAATTCTTCTCAATGTCCTTCTATCAATTTTCACATCAATTGTTCCGTATCGCTCATCGTTTTCATTGAATTCTAATTCATAATCCGTATAGTGTTTCTTGCTTTCTAAGATTTGATACAGCTGCTCCATACTATTTTTAGAGCGTATGTGCTCAAGGAAGTCTTCCACAAGTATCTCGGCTAGATCACTAGCGTTACATTCATAATCTTCCTCTTCCATATCTTCGATAATAATATTCATGCGGAATAAGTAAATTTTGAGCATCTTCACTTCAAATCGGTACTTCTCTTTTAATTTCCATTCAATCTTAGTTCGTTCCCACCAATTATTTGCGCTCATAAGTTGTATCTCTTTCGTCATAACATCGTATTTACTATACATGCTGTCACCTCTCACATAGTGCGTAATGCAAAGCATAAAATACGTGTTGCTGCAGCTCTTTGCGAAACTCCCCATTCAATTGCTAATTGGACAAGCTTAGAATGTGTTTCCTGCTCCAATTTCGCATGGATGTACTTTTTAGTGTCTTTATATTCGTATGCATGTATTTCGCTTATATAATCAATTCTGAGGTGTTCTGTAATTAATTTAGACATGTATTGTGTAGTGGTTATTCCTTCTTGGAATGCTGAGGATCTTATTAGTTGTCTTTGTATTTCAGTTACGGGGATTTTTACGTCTTTCTTTTTATCACAACGAGTTTTACGAGGTTGTTGGTTTGTTATTGTAGTAGATTGTTTTCGAGGTTCGAACATAGGGTTGATTACACTCATGAAGCTCCCCTCTTTCGAAAATCCACCTCTTCCCTCTCTTTTATCTCAGGGACACTTTTCCATAATTCCGTTATTCCACGAAAAAGCAACGAGAGAGAGGGAGAAGAGATATTTTCTTTACATAATTATTTACCAGTTACCTAAACTGTCCAGCAAATCCATAGCATTATCAACAGCTGCTTCAGATGGTTTTTCATCTTCTCCTGCATCGTTCTGTATGCCATGAGTATTTATATTGATTAGCAACTTCTTAACTAACTGAAGCGGATCTTCTTCACCAGCAACTTCAGCAAGTACCTGGTACATTTCTAGTCGTTTTTTAATCTGCTTATTTACGTAGCCTTTTTGCCCTTTCCCTTGTTCCTCTAATCGAGTTACAAAGTTATAAAGGACCTTATCATTGTTAGGGTTAAGCTCAATTTGAAGCTTTTTCTTTTGTAAGTTTGTCAAAGACATCACATCCTAAATAGTAGTATCCTAATAGGTTAGCTTCTTGACCATTTTCTAGAACCGCAAATGTTGGGAATTGCTCTTTTTTCTTTTCGATACGCTTTTTATGAAGTGCAGCCATTCCACCAGTCCAAACGATTTTATCGTATACAGCTAAATTGAACTTTTGAGAAACTTCACGAAGCGCTGCATCAAAATGACGTTGTAATTCAGCATCAACTTTCTCTGCTACGTCTTTGTGAGTGTATAAGTCATATAATGAACCGTTATACTTATAACCATTCTCAAGGATATAGTGCATGTTAGAAACGCTTAAATCAGGTGTTTCACCGATGTTATCACGAACGATTTGTTCAATAGTCATGAATGCTTTCTCGCATCCTAATTCAGTTCCTAATCGATCAATAACAGCATTACCGCTCATATCTGTCACGTCAAAAGTACCAAAACCACCATCGATAATTAAGATTCGATCTTCTTTCTTAATGATCTCTTTCTTCACTAAGTAATATTGAGTGCCCACGGGCTGCGGAATCACTAAGCATTGTTTGACTTTAATAGTGATTAATTCGCCATTTACTTTAACAGCAGTCTCTTCCATAGCTACTTTTTGTAATGACTCACGTTGATTCCCGAAATGAGATACCGGAAGACCAGTAACAAGTAACGGAATAGTAACGTTCTTTTTGAAGTCTTTTGCAATGAATCCGAATAGTTGTTTCTTAAACGTTGGATCCTCATAACGCTTTGCTTTATTCTCTCCAAGAGCACGAACTAGTGGAAGCTTAGATTTTCTAGCTTCTTCTCCTATGTAATAAGGGAAGTCAGTGTTTGTTAATTCGATTTTTGTAAACTCAGCCTCATTGTAGTAATCATCTACAGGTGCTAACACCGATAATTCTGTAACAACAGCTGCTTCTAGGTCTTTATTTTTCTTTGAAGCACGCTTTGTAAAGCCATTTCCTAAGTCAATCGCATATGGATTTCCTAATAACATATACATTCCCCTTTCAAAACCAATGGTTAATCATTGATATTTTTGATTCTAACAGATACTTATGTACGTTTACAACGAAAAATACCAAAACACATAAAATCAACCAATGATTAATCAATGAAGATATGAAGAATGGCTGAAAAAAGAAACAGCAGCAGTCTCATTTAATCCAAAACTGCCACCATTTTTTCTTCTCTTGTGTAGCTGCTATTAGCTTCTTCGTTTCCTGTTGTTCGCGAATCGTCTTCATAAGTAACTCGTCATGGCCTTTCAGTCGTTCCCCAAGACGTTCCTCTGCTATCTGAATCGCTTTTTTCATCTGCTGCTTCATTTCTTCTTTAAGCTCTTGTTTAACCTCTTCTCTAAGTTGTTCTTTCAATTCATCTTTCCAATCATTGAAAGCTAGTTCTTTCAGTTCCTTCAAGGCTTTGTCACGGTCATTATCTCTGATAAGAGGTGTAGGAACAGCCCCCGTTCCGCCGTTCCTATCTTCCAAACTGTATTCTTCTGCTATGACTTTAGCAGCCATGGAACGTGTCGTTCCGGCGTTCCCGATTAGAGATTGAAACTTTCGCAAAGCCAATAGATCATGTTCCGTGAAAGCACGGTTCTCTCTGTTCTTTCCGTCTTTAACTTTAATAAACTTGTAACCGTTCTTTTCGAGTTCCAAACACCATTTACGTAAGTAACTGTCACTTATGCTGAGCGTCTCAGCAACTTCCTTTGTCCAATAGGACTTTTCTAACGAGTCACGATCCCCGTTCCAATGTTCCTGATCCATTTTTATTCGTTCCTCCTTCCGTTCCTAATTGCAACATTCTCGCTAAGAATCTACAATCCTCCCTAAAAGTTTTTGACAATAAAAAAGAAGACAAGCTTCGCGCTTATCTCCCTGCTCCTTGTAACTATATGAAACTTGTATTACAATTGTTGTAGAAATTAATCGAATAAATGAGAAAGAGCCCTAAATCCTCCGCGACCAAACTTTGGATTTAAGACTCTCTGATAAGTTACACAAGGTGTATACCCTGTTGTTAATTAATTTATGTCTCTATGATATCAAATTTAATCAATAAGGTAAATACTTTTATATCCTTGTGTGGCTTCCTTTTATTCTCTAAGGAGGTCTATTTGTGTTAGCTATACGGCAATCACAGGAAACATTTATTGATGAATGGCATGAATGCTATCTATCAGAACATAAAAAAAGCGGATATATAGCCGTTTTAGATTTAAGCGGTAGCGAGAAGAAGCAATTATGGATAGGCACGAACGATGTTAAAACTCTTTCAAACATGTCTACCCCTTCAAATAAGGACTTTTATCTATCTCTGAATAGTTTCACATTCGGAAGTAGGAAAGCGACAGATTTAAAGCAAATAAGAAATATTGGTGTGGATCTAGATTTTTATAAGTTGGATATTTCAAAAGAATACGTGATTCAGAATTTACAAGATTGTATCGCTGAAGGATTGTTACCATGTCCAAACCTTGTAATGTACGGAAGAGGAATGCAACTGATTTACACTGTACAAGGCGGAGCTGCCCCGCAAATGGCGTTTTTATCTCAATACATAACGAATCATTTCATAAAAATGTTAATGCCATTAGGAGCCGATGGATCATGCAGTGACCTTTCAAGGGTTTTACGCATGCCATATACGACTCATAGCAAAACCGGAAAGCAAATAGGTCTTGAAATTTGGACAAGACGCGAGCACGATTTACAGGAGTTATATGACTATGTGCCACCTTTAGAGAAGAAGAGACAACCAAAACGCACCGCAACACGTAAAAAAGGGTCAATTTCAACTCTTCCGAGTCAAAAAGGTGTAATGAATCTTTATAGTTTGAACACAAAAAGGAAATCCGATTTAGAGAAGATTGTAACGCTCAGAAACGGCGAAATAGAGCATAGACACGACATGACATACATTTATGCCTTCACTACGGCTTTAATCGTTAAAAACCAAACAGCGACGTTAGAAATGACATTTCAATTAAACAATAAGTTCAAAGAACCACAGAAACGAAAAGAAATAGAACGGACGGCAAAAGATGCGTACAAAGATGCGATTGCGTTTTTCGATGCGTTTGCGGCCAACAACTTCAGTAAACAAGGATTACCATACGGTTTAATAAAACCAATGAAAACAGAGACTATTTTCAAGAAGTTAGATATTAAACTGACAGAAAAAGAACTTGAAGTCATGGATACGCTAATTGATTCTGAAGAAATTAAACGTAGAGACAAAATGAGAAAACGAGAAAAACGTGGTTCTGTTAGTTGGGAAGAACACAAAACAACTAAAACAAACGAGAAAGATCAAAAAATTAAACAATTAAAAGAACTGTTAACAACTAATCCAAAATTATCACAACGTAAAATAGCAAAAATTATGGGTATTTCTGAATCATATGTACGAAAGTTAAAACAAATAATATAGTGCGCACTAACTGTCCTTTTAAAGCCATGTTATATGTGGTTACTGTACATTTGTTTATTTCACTAACGAACGTTGAATACTTCGTTTATGTGCTTGTACTATGGTACTTTTTGTACTGTAAGTTAGATGCGCACTCATTGTCCCTTTAAAGCATTCTATTATTTATGTTGAAGTGTTACCTGGTCTGTTCTTTAAAGCAATAGTTATAGAGGCTCTTGTAGCAGTGCGCACTGGTGTGTCCTTTAAAGTAGTTATTATATAAACTATTTAACTCTGAACCTCCTATTTAGGGGGTTTTATTTTGGTGGGGAACTGTTAGACTAGGCCCTATTTCCGAATTTGGTTTTATCATTCAGATATAGTACGTGAAATTTCATAAGTTGAATATTTGTTTTATACATGTTTTATTCTACAATTGATTAGAATAATAAAATTTAAGGGGAAAATTTTATGACTAATAATCTTATAGAAAATTATTGGATTGATGATTTTATTAAAACAGATACATTTTCAGAGGCTTTAGGTATGGTTTGGCGTAATGGATATGAATCAGCAGGATATTTTCAATTTACTCATAAGTCACAAGTAATGGTAAGGAAGTTTGCTGATTTCTTCGGGAAAGAAACAAGATCAAGATATCGTGAAGATAAAGGGTATGTGGAATGGTACACATCTATGAATAGTGGTCATCCATTTATCATAAAAGCAAAAGAACTAGGGTGGACGCCGATACAAGAAAAATCTAGAGCATTTCCTAAAGGTGAGTTTAATAAAGAAGTATTCGTGAAAACTTATATTTTAATGCGACACGACCTTGGTACAATGAAAGAGAAACGAAAAAACAACAAAATTTATGTTAGACCTCGCTTACGTATTCATGGATCTACAGATATCTTGGAACATTTAAATAAATTTATGTTTGATGAATTAGGGATTAAAAAGAAGAAATTACAAACTGACGGGAAAATACCAAAAGCAAAAACACTATACTTTCAGTCATATAAAGATATAGAGAACATTTTACAATACATTGGAGCCTCAGAAACACTAGAAACGTTGTATTCATTTAATTTAGGTTTTCATGATGCTCAAGAATTTGAAGAGACCCACCTACAGAAATAGGTGGGCTTTATTATTGGGTATTACTATCTCATTGCACAAAAGGGAATTTGTATTAAAATTATAGCATGCATTTAGAACTCTTATATTGAGAAAAAAGATACTTAATTGAACCTTTCGTTGAATATATAGAACAAAAAACGCGGAATTTATCTATTTTTACATATGTAAAAACCACTCAAGCTATGAACGTAGCTGTAGAGTGGCTAAGAGTGCTAAAGATAGTTACTTTTAGTTATGTTCCGTTCACTCACTAATTAGTGAGTATTACATAGAACAGGGTGTCTCAACCACTCTGTTCTAGTGCAATCATACCTCTGTCTAATGTATATTATACACTCATTTGAAGATTTTTGCATTTCTAATGAGATATGAAGGAGGGACTGATATGAAAATTGATTTTCTTAAACTATATATAAAATCTACAATACTATTTGTTTTAGTATTATTTATTGTGAATAAATCTTTAGATTATACAGGTATGAAATTAATGTTTTATGCACTAAGTTTAACAGTAAGTGTTTCATTGACCAGTTTAGGAATAGATTATATTAAATATCGTTTTACTGAAAAACACGTTTAAAAAATGACGTGTTTTTTTAATAAAGAAAAGACACCCTAAGGTGTCTTCCTCCGACTTGAACCACTTTAATTTTAATAATATGTATTGGACTCCCATCCAAATATTATTTTACCATGTTAAGTTGTTTCACACATTGAGAAATGTTGTTAAAATTTATATTTTATTCACTTTTGTTTCATTAGCTTTTTTTGTTCTGGATTCTTCGATTTGTTCAGATTTACTTTTAATTTCATCTGTAATTGCTACCTTAATACTTCCTTGAGCCTTTTTATACTCTTGAATTAACGCATTAACATTCTGATTAAATGAAATTAAGCTACCAGTTGGTGAAGCCATTTGTTCATTGAGCGCCGTTATAATACTATATATCCTTTTATATTCTTCATACACTTCTTTATATTCTTTTGGGTGTTCTTTAGAAGCCTCTGAAACTAGTTTTAGTTGCTGTCCCATTTCCGTATGGAGTAAATCAGCATGTTTAATCATAGGTTCAGATTCCACTTTTTTAGAAACTAATTCCACATTAAAGTCTTTTCGGTTAGTAATTGCTTCGGACCATGTAGTGGAATACCCAGATAAAACTAAAGTTGAAAACATTTCAAATGAATCAATGTCATTGTAAAAGTTAGCTGCAGCCATTAAATATTCATTATCTTTCTTTCTCTGTTCGGCCGCTTCTTGATGCTCTCTTTCTATACTCCCGACTGCAAAACTAATTCCTGTAAGTATAGTGATCGCTGCAACAGACGTTGCAAATGAAACAGCTGATTTAATAAACAATTTTCTGGATTCTGTCTTTTTTATTTTTTTCACAATGCCTATAATTAAAAAAATTAAAGATGCGACAAACACGATAATACTGAACCATGCTAATGTTCCTCCTACCGCTTGACCTAAAATATATCCAAGTCCATATTCAGCATCTCCAAACATATTGATACTATTATAGATTCCCCTTACAAAGAGTATTATCAGTATTCCTATACCGCTTAAAATAAGCATTTTATTAGATATTTTCATTTGTAGTCCTCCCAAATATGTATGTATTAATCTACAAAATAAAAGCACTCTTTCGAGTGCTATTACCACTTCACTATTAAATCTATAACTTCTTAGTGTTTATTAAACTGATAATCTTTTAGTCTTTCTTGAGTATTAAAGTACTTCTACACTTCAAACATTTAATCTTTTTATGCTTAAATAACATGATGTTTTCTTTGTTACAAGCCGGACAGATTGCTGATTGAGGAACTCTAATGTTCTTGTAGCAAAAGAAAGCTATAAGTGCGAAGGGAATAGCATACCAGAATTCCATTAGAAAAAAGAAAATAACTGATAATATACTCATAAGAATAAAAAATGGAATCATTAACTTTCTAGCGCCATGATTTAATTTGTTATCTTTCGTTTGAAAAGGAGTTACTTCACATGTACCAGGATAATATTGTTGTTGATATTGTTGAGAAGAGTTCGATTGGGTAGCTTTCCTCTTTTTATTACTGATACGTTTTTCATAGGAAAATCCAGTGCCAGGAATTGATGATGTAAGTCTAGTTCCAGATGGACCTACACTAACACGAGCACCTTTTCCTCCTACACTCATCCCAACACCCTTACTACTTAAATTTATTTTAACTCCTGGAGCGACCTTTATACTTTTACGGAATTTAAATCCCATATTATTGCATCCTCTCCGAATGAAATGTACGATTTTGACCTGATTATAACAAATTCAGTTACAACCATTTTGTCATATTTTGTCGAACGCAAATAAAAAAAAGAGAGCCGCAGCCCTCGTTGTCAAATATGGTAATATTATGTAAAATTTTACCACTGTTCAATGGAAAACATTTCCCCTACAATGAATTTAAATCAGAATATATCTTGATTATCTTCAAGCATATCGATTAATGCGGAGACTTGCTTACAGAAACGTTCTCTCTGATGTTCATTTAGCGCCGTATACGTTGTTTGAACATTGGATAATAGTTCTTGTAGTGGTTCATCTTCAAAATCGCTCTTGAAGCCAATAAGCACGTCTACTGAAACATTGAAAAAGGAGGCGATAATAACCAAAGTGTCTATATCCGGTTGATACCGATCAGTTTCCCAGTTCTTGATTTGGCTCCTGCTCAAGTTTAACTTGTGGGAAAGTTGCTCTTGAGTTAAGCCACGTGACTTCCTTAGTTTTTTTAGAATCTGTCCAAAGTGTCTCATAGTTTAAAGTATAAATACTAAACAACTATACTACTATTTATGGGCGGTTAACTACCTTTAATGTTAAAATGGTAGTTGTAGTTTCTGTTTGTGAAAATAAAAATAAGAACTAGTGTTCTCATTTTGAGAGATTGGTGGTAAAATATGCATGTGAAGTCTTTTATACGTTCCATGCAAAATTGCATATTTTATTTTTAAAAATTCGAGAAACGTTGATGCGAAGCGGTTTCTCAACTTTCTCAATATTTATCAGATAACTCCATGACCGAATTTTGGGAAATTTGTGTTATTATGAAAACAAATAAAATAAACGGACGTGAAAAAAGACCCACGGTGTAAGTAGTGTTGGACGCACTCTTACACTGCCCCCTAAGCACCTAGGGAACATTGTCGCGGATCTTGTACATACTTATTATAACACAACTTAGAGTGAGAGTGACACGTTTTCCTTTTATGTAAGAAAATGGGGTTTACGTGTCTTTTTTGTCCACGAGGAGGACAAATAATGCAGAGTTTATTAAGTGACATGCATGAGGATTTAAAGAGTAACGGGTACACGAATCGTAAATTAGCTAAACGATTCGATGTTAGTCACACAACTGTGAACAGTTATTTTAAAGCGACTAGTGAATTTGACTTTATGCACTTTGTAGAATCATTGAGGTTGCATAAACCGAATAACATCAACTATAGAAGAGAATGCGTCAAAAAAATGTTCGAACAATTAACGCCAGTTAATGAACGGGTAGCCATGGAAGTTTTGAATATGTATGGCGAATACGGATTACAAAAACAATTGACCGCTAAAATAATAAACTCAGATAAAACTACGAAAAACGCAAGAATAAATAAGAAAATAGCATCTATTTATGATTTACTTGCTCTGCGACTGTCTGGAAGGATATCTAATAATGACTTTTTTATGGAGACGGACAAGATGAGGAATTCTTTTAAAACATCTAACAACGAAGCTAAAATATTATCAGGGTTTGCGTTTATATATGCTCAACTAAATTTCGGTGACTATCGAATGGTTTCGCAATATACAAATCAATTGAAACCAATGATTGATGATGTTAGTAAAGATACCATTAGAAAATCATATTCATTACGAATAAAAGAAATGGAGTCAATGAGTGCACAAAGAGGAAATGATTTAGAGACTGCGAGGAAATTATGTTTCGAAATTATAAACGATGAAACTAATCCTTATGATTGTATGAAATCATTAGCTTATTGTACATTGGCCGAGACGCATATGATGGATTATGAAAAGGCGCATTATTTTTTAGAACAATCTTTCGCCACTCTTCCAATCATTACAAATAAAAAACTTCTTAATCGTAAAGGGTTTATAAAAAACACGCTTGATTTTCTTAATATAGTTCATGAAAAGAATCTTGATAAAATAAACCCGTCGAGTTTAGCTGAAAAAGCACATTTATACGCAAAAATAGGCAAAGAGAAAGAGGCGATTATTATTTTAGAGGGGTTAGAAAAGAAATATGGCAGTCTTTCTCCTTTCCAAAAATACTACAAAGGTCTTGCTACAGGAGATAAAACATTCTTTGAAGAGGCCATAGCAGATTTTGAAAAAACAGGTGATTTTTTCTATATTTCCCTACCTAAAATGGCTTTGAAATGATATAATGAAGGCATACATAAAGGTGGTGAAATGATTGAAATTAAAGGTCATTAAATCGATTTTAGCGATTGCCGCTGTAGCTTGTTTTTCCTTTACAGCAGTAAAAACAGAAGAAACACAACAGGTTGCTAAATCAGAACAACCTGTACTATATATGGAAGCTGATCCCGGTGGGACAGGCGGCTGATTTTGTCGCAACACAACGGGAATTTAATAGATAAAGGAAATGACACTATCAACAATTGATAGTGTCATTTCTAATTTAAGGGGAATGGAAGCGAATCGACCATATGGTCAAATGCTTTCCAAAATAGTCTTATAAAAGCTGATACATAAACATTTTGAGGGGGACAACGTATTATGGAGAATTTAGTATCTGAATTATTATTAATGGAGAAGACAGAAGGGGTAAACATTGATCATCTCCGTGAAATGCTACTAGAATTATCAAATACAGAAAAAAAGTAAAATAAAACTCCGTAGACAATTATTAGTCTCACGGAGTTTTATTTTTAGATATAAAGCTTTGGATTGTTGATTTAAATAACTCTTTGTTGTCCTCTGAAAGTTGGTTGATCAGTATCATCCATTCATTAGTCTCTTTACTTATCTCTTCTGTTTCTTTAACTGTTAACTTCTGATGCATAGCTCTTCCTAATAAGTAATCAACTGAAACCTCATATATGTCTGCTAATTTAGTTAATGTCTCGTAGTCAGGTTTACGTCTTCCTGATTCATAACTAGATAAAGTTGCTTTATTTACGTCTAATTTTTCTGAGATGAAAGTCTGTGTGTAACCTTTCTTTTCGCGACACGCTTTCAATCTTTCGTTTAAGTTCATAATTTTTTTATTCCCCTTTATAAATAATATCCCATTATAAATGTGCTGTGCATTTCAATACTTTTGCTTAATTACAGTATATATACTTTTTGACAACTTTTCACTATCTGTAAAAATATTTTTAACAAAATGACAAAATTGGGTTTACATTTACGAAATGACAACCTATAATGAAATCAAGAAGTTGTCAAAACGACAACGACAGGAGGTGAAGCGGATATGACATTCGGAAACAGAGTCCGAGATATTCGCAAACAAAAAAATATAACACAAGAAAAACTAGCTAAGAAGCTTGACTTCAGCCATGCTTCGGCTATTTCTTTTATAGAAAATGGCAAGAGAAGATTAGATGCTGAAAAGATACCAACCTTAGCAAATGCACTTGGAGTATCAATAAATGAACTTTTTTTTGCTCAAAATGTTGTCGAAATGACAACTAACGAAACGGAGGAAACAAAATGAATCAATTACAAGTTTTCAATAATGAAGAATTTGGGCAAGTTCGAACGGTGGTACAAGGTGAAGATGTTTGGTTTCTAGCGAAAGATGTTTGTGACATTTTAGAACTAAACGATACAAACAAAGCGTTGTTAGCTTTAGATGACGATGAAAAATCTAAACACGAACAGTATTCGGGTTCAGGAAGAAAGCCAATGATTATCAACGAATCGGGTCTTTACTCACTAATACTTAGAAGTCGCAAACCACAAGCGAAAGCATTCAAAAAGTGGGTAACAAGCGAAGTACTTCCTTCTATTAGAAAACACGGAGCATACATGACAGATCAAGTCCTGGAACAAGTAGTAGCCAATCCAGACTTCGCAATTGGGCTTATTACTAAATTAAAAGAAGAGAAAGAAAAGCTCGCAGCAGCACAACAACAAATCGTACAGCAACAACCACTCGTAACATTCGCTGAAGCGTGTATGCAGTCAGATAAATCACTAAAAGTGAGTGAAGTTGCTAAGTTAGCAGCAAAACACAATATCAAAATCGGGCAACGTCAGTTATTCGCAAAGCTTAGAGAGTGGGAGTTAATGTTCAAACGTTCTACTGAACCAACTCAAGCGGCGGTTGAAAAGGGATACTTCGAAATCGCTCAAGGTGTTAAACAGAAACCAAGTGGAGAGCCTTTCACATGGACAACAACATATGTAACACCAAAAGGACAAGCTTACATCATAGACCGACTGAAGAAAGAACAAGAACAGAAGGCGGTGTAAACAATGGAAGAAAGCACATACTCATATTTCATGGTATTGGCTGTGTTTCTCATCTTTGTAGGATTGAACTACAAAAGCATAAAGAAATTGATGAAGGATGAAATTGATGGATAGACAGCAACGGGATGAATACGAACAAAAGAAACTAGCATGGATCATAAAGGATTTACGAGCTAAAGGGATACATAACAGCGCAGATAAGGTTGAGGAAATGCATAAGGAGTTTATAACTCTAGCTAAATAGGACAAGCCTTCGCTTGTCGGAATATTCAGGAATCTAACGTTGGTCCCCACCTTATTGAAAGGTTCCTGGATATTCCGATGCGTGAAAGCATCAAAACAAAATAAAACCAGCCGATTACCCCTAATCGACTGGTTGATGAAACGACGCAATAATTTGTTTCTCTATTATATCACAGTCGTTTCTTCTAAGTAAATAAGGAGTGAAAGCCTATGTTAGATAAAAATCAATCAAAAGTCGTCCTCCCTTCATGGGTATGGAAGGGCGTAAAAAATGAGAAAGAAGCGAAATTGAAGGCGGTTAAGTACATTACTCCTGATCGCTATCCGGGTTACAAAATTATTAAAATTCAAGGCGACATAGCGTTATGCGAAAGGGAGTAGGCGAATTAAATGGCAGATGTTAAATGGATAAAACTTTCTACTAGCATGTTTGAAGATGAAAAAATTCGATTGATTGAAAGTTTACCGGATGCAGATACATTGCTAATCATTTGGATTAAGTTGTTATCTCAAGCGGGTAAAACAAATGCTAGTGGTTACATTTTCTTGAGCGAGAACATTCCTTTTACAGAAGAAATGCTATCAACTCTTTTCAATAGGCCAATAGCAACAGTAAGACTTGCACTGCAAACGTTTAAGCAATTTGGAATGATTGATGTCACTGATGATCAGTACATATGCATCTCAAATTGGGAAAAACATCAGAACATCGATGGTTTAGAACGTGTGAAACAATTAAATGCGGAGCGAAATAAAAAGTATCGTGAACGTAAGAAACAACAACAGTTAGCGTTAGAAAACAAGGGTATAGAAAGTGACGCTTGCGTGACGTCACATGACGATACAGATATAGAAGAAGAAAAAGAATTAGATAAAGAAAAAGATAAAAAGAAAGAAAAGACTTCTCGTCACAAGTTTGAAACTTGCGACACCAATGCAGCTAAGTATTTGTTTGAAATGATTAAGGGTAATAACCCTAAACAAAAAGAGCCTAATTTAGATTCGTGGGCAAATGAATTCAGATTAATACGAGAACGAGATAATAGAGAACCACAAGAGATTAAAGATGTTATTGATTGGTGCCAAGCAGATGCGTTTTGGCAAGGAAATATCTTATCTCCTAAAAAATTACGTGAAAAGTTCGACCAGTTAACAATTCAAATGAAATCAAGAAAAGGAGCGAATAACAATGCAGAGAGCGATAGCAGCAGTACCAGACGCTATAGCCAAAAGGGTCAATATGACTATGGCTTCTGATACTTGTGAAACTCATAAAATGAAAAAAATGAATTTCAAAGGACAAGTTGTATGTCCTCGGTGCTACCTTGAAAACGAAAGTAAAAAACTTCAAGAACATGAACAAACAAAATGGGAAGCTGATCAAACAAATAAGCAAAAACACTTATTCTATCAACAAAGCATGATAGCCGATAGCAACATTAGGAAAGCGAACTTTGATAATTACAAACCGACTAGCGAGGAAGGAGCAAAGAATCTTGAACTCGCAAAGGTCATCGCAAATGATTATCGCAACGGAAAGATATTTAATACGATTATGGCAGGGAATTGCGGAGCAGGGAAAACGCATCTTGCTTACGCTATCGCAGAAGAACTGGCAGGAGCTGGTATATCAGTCGTGTTTGTCACAGTCGGTGAATTACTACGGAAGATTAAAAGTACGTTCAATAAAGATTCCTCCTTAACTGAGGATGAAATCATACGAACATTAGTAAAGGCAAAAGTGTTAATAGTCGATGACTTAGGAGCTGAGTTAGGAGCGTTAGATGCGAATACAAAAGCGACAAACTTCATTAATAGGGTGTTATTCGATGTTTTCGATGGAAGGCAAGGTAAATCTACTATCTTTACGACAAACCTTACAGGGGAGCGTTTAGAAGGCGCATATGATGAACGGATTGTATCGCGTATCTTTAACAATTTTAAAGCTCTGGTTTTCAAAGATACAAAGGATTATAGAAGAAAGGCTCTACCATTTTAGGAGGGGAAGTAGAATGCTATACGATGATGTACAAGCTCCGTCTAAACCGTATTGTGATATATGCGGTGCAGCAATTGATAATATCGATATACACGAAGTAAGAATTGAAGAAAAGGAAATGACTGCTTGCTCAATATGCTACGGTGATCCAACTGTAAGAAGAATAGAATCGAGAACATTGTTCGACTTAATCAAAGCTGTTGGTAAGCATTACGGATATCAAAGGAGCGTAAGGGAAGTTCACCAAAAAATTGAAGAAGAGAAGTTTTCTATAGAAATTGAAGTGCTTGAAAAAACGGAAGGTCAATTACTACGACAGCCAACAGATAAAAAGATTGAATTTTCAGATAAAGAATTGCTATATATCTTCAACAAACTACGTTTACAAATAGCTGGTCATAACAATATGGCTTTTGCAGTAGCTCAGATATCAAATTATGGAATCGAAGTTGTAATAAGAAAGGATGACGATTATGTGCGCGTGTAACGGAACTGGAGTAATTCAAAACAGTATTGGAATGGGAATGTATCAATTTGGACCATGCGTTTGCGAAGCTGCGAATCAAACACCTGAAGAAGTGGATAGAAAGCGTCATGCCGTTATAGCAAGGTTAATGGAAATTCATCGTATGCAGCAGGAAGAAAAAAAAGGAATTGCGTCATGAAAAGTGGGCAGCTTTCGTTTGAAGATGTCATAGGAACTTTTGACTATGCAGCCACTAGTACTTCAGAAAAGTTCCTACATAGTAATAGCTATAACGCTATAACGCCTACGTATGAAGTTCACTTCTATGATCAGGATGAGAAGCAAAAAATTGATTGGTTTGAATCGAAGAACGAAGAAACGGCAAATAACGATGCTGTAACAAAGCATGGAAGAATTCAAATTATAAAAACGGTTGTAAGTGCAAGGACTTTAGCGGAGATTATGGATCTGGATTAAGAAAGGGGAATAGTAATGAACTTCTTTATCTTGGACGAGCATTATAAAAAAGCTGAATTAAATGGAATTGACAGAAGAAGGTTGCAGGAACGGATATACCGCTATGACTGGGATATCGAAAGAGCGACCACACAACCAGTTGGCACAAAGAAGATGGACTTTGATAGAAAACATGGAGACTGGATGCGTGTAGCAGAGCAGAATGGAATCTCACGTTTTACATTCTATAGCCGATTAAAAAGAGGTTGGTCATATCATTTAGCAGCAACGAAGCCACCAGGTAAACAAGGGAATCGCTACGATACAAACGGCGAATTAAAAGAGATTATCTAAGGAGGGAAAAGGGAATGGCTTTAAATCGTTGGTTAACTGATGAAGAACGAGCAAGAGCAGCAGCTAATGGGATTGGTGCAAGAACATTATACTATCGTCTTTATAGATCGGATAAGTGGGAGCTAGAGGAAGCCTTAACAGCCTCGCCTGGAACGGTTAGACATAACTACAAAGGCAAATATACCAAATGGTTGGAACTTGCTGCGGAGAACGAAATAGGCAGGGAAACTTTTCATAGCCGAATAAATGGCGGATGGAGTTACCATGACGCTGCAACAAAACCTGTTAAAAGAAGAAATAAATTAGCGACAAAATGGCTGGATATCGCTAAACAGAATGGTATTGGTTACCAAACATTCATGTCCAGGATTAATACACGTAAATGGGATGCAGAAAAAGCAGCCACAACTCCGACAATTTGGACGGGTCGAAATTGCTCAGTAAAAGTTAAGGAGGAATCCTGAAATGAAAGTATACATCACGGATGATCAGTATTTAATTGCAAATAGAAATGGTATTTCAAAGAAAAATGTATATCAACGTGTAAACGAATATGGTTGGTCGATAGAAAAAGCTATTACACAACCTCTTCATAATACAAAAAATAAAAAAACAGATCGCGCTTTAATGCTGTTAGCTGAATTAAACGGAATTAGTTATGCCGCTTATAAAAGGAGAATAAAAGATGGAATGGATCCTCATGAAGCTGCTGTGAAGTGTAACAAATACAGTGTAGAGTTTCAGATGGCATTAGACAATGGTATTGGAACTGAAGCGTTTTACGCTCGTCTCAGAAGAGGAATGACGCCATACGAAGCAGCGACGCAACCATTAAAGTATAAAAGTTTTTCTAAAGAATATAAGAAAGAATTAAAAATCGCTAAAAGTAACGGGATTGCTTATCAAACCTTTTATAAAAGAGTTATGGATTTAGGTTGTGATCCAATGGAAGCAGCGACGAGAAAGTCCATCGAAAGAAGTAGCAACGCAGCAATAGCAATTAAAAATGGAATAAGCGAAAACACTTATTACCAGCGAGTCCATAAAGGGTGGAGCAAAGAAGACGCAATGACAATTCCAGTAGTAAAAGGTAAGAGGTATTTCAATCGTGAACAAAAAGCGAATCTACATAGAAGTACTACTGCATAAAGGGATTTACAAAGAAGAAAGTACTGGACGTCAGCTGTATGAAATGAGTGAGCAGGAACTATTCGAATTAATAAAAGGAGATGGGAAGAATGAGGGAAGTGATTGAAGAGTATATCGACCAATTAAAACAATCAGCAGTGGAAAACAGAAAAGAAGCGGATAAGGATTATGAAGCTGAAGATTTAGGGCTTGCTGGTTTCTATAGAGGGAAATGGATTGCGAATGAAGGGACGGCAATTGCTTTAACGACTATCTTATCTAAATACAAGGAGGAATAACAATGAAATATACAGAGCATGGCACGTTTGAAGTAACTCAATTATTAGCAGAAGCGAAGGAGACTGAAGAGAATGGTAACTAAGATCGTTATGTATACGGGTAATAACTGCGGTAAGTGTAAACGGGCTCAGGAAATGTTTGCAAGTCTTCCTTCAGAAATTTATGTAACTCTAATTGAAAGAAACGTAGACGAGAATGAAGACCATATGGAAGTGCTAACTAAGAAATATAATTCTAATACATTACCAACGTTTGTTATTGATGATGAAGTATACCGCGGGTTTGATGAAAATATAGGAAAGATTATGGGGCATTTAGGACTATAGGAGGGATTACATGAAGAAAGAAACGAGAATTCAACTCGAATCAGAATTAGAAAAGGTTCAAAGCGATGTTAGCAACACGAAGTTACATATCCACATGTTAAACCTGGAGAAACAAAAATCAGAAAGAAATCTATCAGAGTTAGTTGATCGCAAAAATAAAATTATCAATTTACTAAAAGGGGCGTAACGGGATGAATTTAAGAGTGAAGATTAAGAGAGTGAAAGATGTGGAAATGCCGAAATACGCCAAACCAGGGGATTCGGGTTTTGATCTTGTAGCAGCAGAGGACATAATCATCGAACCAACTGAAACTCAAATAGTACCTACAGGTTTGTCTTTTGAAATTCCACCAGGTTACGAATTACAGGTGCGGCCAAGAAGCGGAATTTCATTCCGAACAGAATTGTTAGTAATTCTTGGTACGGTGGATTCATCGTATCGTGGAGAAGTTGGAGTTATTGCAAAGAACTTAATGCCATTTATCGATATGACGACTAATGGATTATGGACTATAGATGAAGAATTTAAGGAAACACCTGAAGGATGGGAAGTAGGAACATATATCATTCGCAAAGGTGACCGTATTGCTCAAGGCGTCATAGCGCCAGTGGAAACAGCTCATTTTGTTGAGGCGGACGAGTTGTCGGATTCAGAAAGAGGAAATCGCGGCTTCGGAAGTAGTGGGATTAGATGAAGAAATCAAAAGAATGTTGTATTTGTGGATCACTTTTTGAAATAGATAAAAGTATTTGGGACAGAAGGAAAACTTGTAGTAAGAAATGTGATAATGAGCGAAGAAAAACGATGTATTCGAAGGACTATACAGGCAAGAGATATGGAAAATTATTAGTAGTCAGTAGAGAAGTAAAAAACAATAGAAGCTATTATAAGTGCCTGTGCGATTGTGGAGAACATGTAATTACTAGAGGGGATTCGTTAACTAGTGGAAGAACAAAGAGTTGTGGATGCCTTTCCGTAGAAACAGCTAAAATGGTGCACTCTAAACATAAGGATTCTAATACCAGGTTGTATAGAATTTATCAAAAAATGCGAAATAGATGCAACGATCCAAAAAACTATAGATTCTCTAGATATGGTGGGAGAGGCATTACGATTTGTGATGAATGGGTAAATAACTATGAGTCTTTTAAAAAATGGTCATTAGAACATGGGTATAACGATAAATTGACAATTGATCGAATTAATAATGATGGAAATTACGAACCGGATAATTGCAGATGGACAGATGTTAAAACACAATCCAATAACACTTCTAGAAATAAATATATCGAATATAAAGGTGAAACGAAAACACTTGTGCAATGGTGCGAAGAATTGAATTATCCATATAGCAGCACAAGAAATATGATTGCAAAGGGAGAAAAGACAATAGAAGAGATATTTACAAGAAAACATATCGGCAAAGGATTTATCGGTTGTAAATAATCTTGGGTTTGGATCTACAGGTGTGAAGTAAGACCAAATTTGAATTTTGTACAGAAATGGGGAAACGTAGTGAAAATGGTACGCAGACGTGCGGTTATTCGTTTGGAGAAGCAACGGAAAAGCGAAGATAGATTTAGTGTGATTAGATGGGAAATACACATGAATTTAGGTAAACGTAACTATAAGACTAAAGATATATTAGGTGCGTATCAAGATATGCAAGCCACCATGAATAAAGTGGAAAGCATAATGATGGATTAGTTTTATAACAAAAGCGTTATTTTAATCGAAAAGGGGGAATGGATAATGAACTTAAAGGAGTACGTCGTTTATAAAGGTGAATCATTCGTATGTATTGGAACTGCAAAGGAATGCGCTCAACATATGGGCGTACTTCCTGCAACGGTTCGTTATTATACAACTCCAGCTTATCAGAGGAAGTTAATGAAGCGGAAGAGAGCGAGAAATTACTTAATAGTTACAGTACTTGAGGAGGATGAGGCATGAAATCCATGTATATTATTTTCACGATGGATACATTCGCTAGAAAAAGCAATGTAGGTATTACGGAAACGGAAGAATCTGCAAAGACAGCAGTTATTGGATTGATGAAGAATGGATTAATTGCAGGATATGAAGAAGTTGAATTGTGGTCATTATAAAAGTTTAATACAAACTCAACACGAAAGGAAAATGCATGAAATACGATGGTTGTCGAGTAAATTGTGGTCAATGTAAACACTTCAAAGATGGTACATGCAGATTGTTAGAAAACGATCAAATCAGAATAAGCGAGAAGAACAATGTGTGCCGGAAATTTAAGCGCAGAATCATTAATCCTTCCAGTACAGTATTTAACTTTGATGATTATCTTGAGTGGTTAGGAACTGATTATTACAGGCCGTACACAATAGATAAGAAAAAAATCATAGGCAGCGCAAAATTGGGGGAAGTCATTATGGATGGTGGATATTTATCTGAATTACTACCATCCATATACTCGCCATTTTACGAAACAGCAGACAAGCCTTGGTGTAGAAAACATATGCCTAGATGCCATATAGAGTATAAAGGACATAAATTTGAGATTGATTATGTGAAATATAGAGAACGAACTTGGATTACTGATGATTCAATAAAGTTTGATCAGCATTTGTGGAAGGATCGTCCTACACAACGAAAATATCAATCTGAAATTTATGCATCGTACAAAATACAATAGAAATTTCATTTTGTAGAAAAGGGGAATGGATATGGAATTATGCATAGAACTTGCTTATGCAGAAGAAAAAGTTAAAGGTATGTCTAGAAAATGTGTATTAGCTATTGAACATTTCGAGGTGTGGGATGATGTTTGGGAACATCCTACTCATGATAGTGAAATACAACAGCTTTTATACTTACCTATTAAATATAAATGTTGGGGAAAGGGAATTAAAAAGAGAAGCTAGCAAAAGCTAACTGCTCATCTCCAAGGGGGAACTAGGAGAAAGTAACTTAATGGGTTGTCTACAGTATTGACGGAATATTGAGTTTTATTCAGGGGAGAGATGGAAATGAATACAGTTGAGTTTAGAGCGTGGGAAAAAGAAGAAAAGAAGATGTATCACGATGTAGGGATTGTAGGAACATTAATTATTTTGGAACACGAACAACGCGGATATGATTTTTGCGAAGCAGATTTAACACGTTATGATCAGTTGGATAACAAATACGATTTGATGCAGTATACAGGCATCAAAGATAAGAATGGTAAAAAGATTTTCAAAGGAGATATTGTCAAAGATCATGATGAATGTCTCTATATTGTGGAATGGGATAAAAAAGAAGCAATGTTTTATTACAAAGATTCCTATGGTTATGAAGATGATGATTTAAGAATGAGTGCAGTTGCTTTCGAAGTTATAGGAAATATTTATGAGAATCAAAACTTAATAAAATAATCCTTTTGTAGAAAGTGAAGTGTGTACATGTTTTCACCTAAGTTAGTGAATATAGTTTTAGCAATAATATGGGCGAGCGCAATAACATCATTAGGGAAAGGTATTTACGAATTGAACACACCTAGAATCATAGGAGAAATAGGCCACCTCTTAATCGTAATAGGAATAACAATTATTTTCCGTAATGGATGCACAAACAGATTGGCAGTAATTGTTTTTACAGTAGGCCCGATATTCGCTACTGTAGCGGCTGCGATTTATATGATGAACGCTGAATACTATAAAGTTGGTGCGGAATTAGTTACGTTTGCGATGGCGTTCTTCTATATGAAGTTGTTTTATGTAAAAAACGAAGAATAGAAAGTGAGGTTAAAGGAATGGAAGGTAACGTAAAGTTATTGGGTACAGACGGAATGTGTGGAATGGAGTTTACAGGAAGTAAGGTCAATGTTTATAACGATGCAGGATACGTGATGGAAAGTATGACGACAAAGGAGCATGTTCAGGAAGTTATTGATTTTCTTGAAGAGTGCAAAGAGAAAATGGAGGCATAGCATGATTAAATTCACCATAATGATAGAACCTGTAGCACAAGGGAGACCAAGAGCAACAACTATTAATGGACAGGTTAGGATGTATGATCCGAAAAAATCCCGTGACTTTAAACGATATGTTAGCGCAGTAGCAGCAAGGTACGCTCCTGCGAGTTTACTAGAAGGACCGCTACAACTTGAGGTGAAGGTGTACAAGCCTTCTCTCAAGTCCTTCTCTAAAAAAAAAACATTGGCGGCAGAAGAAGGATTACTAAGGCCTACAACAAAGCCGGATGTTGATAACTACGTAAAAGGAGTAAAAGACGCACTTAACAAGGTTATATGGAACGATGACAGCCAGGTAGTGGATCTAAAGGTTAGCAAATGGTATTCAGAGAAACCACGTGTTGAAGTAATCGTAAAGGAGCTGAACGGATGATTCCGAGATACAAAGGTACAAGAGAATTCATGCTGTATATGAAAGAACCAGGTTTCGGGAGCAATCAGTATGTTTGGATATTCGATGTATTTAAGTATCACGAGTTAATGAAACACTTAGAAGAAGGATGGGCTATCCATGATGAGGATAAGAGAACAGTAGCTTTACAGAGAACAACAGCTTAATGGATAACGGAACAATGCAGAGTAGATTGGTGGGGGCTACTTTGAAAAGACCCTACAACTATTTTGTAGAGTCTTGATATTTCTTTAAAAGATCGCCAATAGCTTCATCTAGTAACTTAGATTTAGGTATACGTGTTTCTTGAGCTAGTTTTTCAAAACGTTCATGTAGATCTTTATCGATAGCATTTGATATTGTTTTACGATTTTTTAATCCTCGGTTATTCATAATTTATCACCTCATAATAAATTATACATAAAATAAAACTACTTGCAACTACATGTAGTTAAATGTATAATTGAATTATGGAGGTGAGTAACAAATGATTCTTTCGAAAAAGATACGTTTAAAACCGACAGAAGAACAAGAGAAACAACTTTGGAAATCTACTGGCGTTGCAAGATGGGCATATAATTGGGCACTAGAAAAACAAGAAGAATCATATAAAGCTGGCAGTAAATTCATTTCTCATGGCGTGCTTCGTAAGGAACTAACAAAAATGAAGAAAACGAATGAATACAGTTGGTTGTATGATGTATCGAACAATATTACTAAGCAGGCCATAAAGGATTTGTGCGAAGCTTACAAAAGATTTTTCACAGGTAAATCAAATAAACCGAAATTTAAGAGTCGCAAACATTCTAAACCTACATTTTATAATGATAATGAACGATTAAAAGTAAAAGGGGAAAGTGTCATTATTGAAAAAGTCGGATGGGTTAAAACATCGGAAACAATACCAACGTCAGATAGATATACAAATCCTCGTATTAGCTTTGATGGGAAGTATTGGTTTATTTCGGTGGGTGTTGAAATAAAAACAGATAAACAACAATTAACAAATGAAAGTATAGGTATTGATATAGGAATTAAAGAATTAGCTATCTGTTCAAATGGGGATAAATTTAAAAACATTAATAAAACAACTAATGTTAAGAAAACAGAAAAACACCTTCGTAGGTTGCAACGAAAAGTTTCTCGTAAATACGAAATGAATAAGAGTGGAACAGTGTTTGTCAAAACTAAGAACATTGTAAAAATCGAAAAGAAAATAAAGTTGCTTTATCGGAGATTAACGAATATACGAGATAACCACATTCACCAAACAACAAATGCAATCGTGAAAACCAAACCTTGCAGAGTCGTTATGGAGAAGTTGAATGTGAAAGGTATGATGAAGAATAGACACCTTTCGAAGGCTATATCAAAACAAAGATTCCATGATTTTAAAGAAAAAATGAAGTGTAAATGTGAAAAACATGGAATCGAATTTGTAGAAGCTGATATGTGGTATCCTTCATCGAAAATATGTTCATGTTGCGGAAACATCAAAAAGAATTTAAAACTATCAAATCGCGTCTATAAATGTGAATGTGGAAATGCAATTGATAGAGATTTAAACGCAGCAATAAACTTATCTCGTTATAAATTAGCAGAATAACAATCGAAAGTTACTGCTAATATGTAGGATTCGTTGTATCCGAATTTACGCCTGTGGAGTGTTATATCAAACGAAAGTAGCTTTGGTGAAATCGGACACGTAGAAGCAGGAAGCAAACAAACTTTATAGATTTTTATAAGGTTTTGACAACGAGCTACTTTACTGAGCTTTGTTGTTTGAAAATATAAAGGTTTATAAATTTTGACAACGGGCTGTATTGTAGTCATCGTTCCCTTATTCAGTAGATAAACATTAAAATTTCACGTACCTGATGTGAGGTTAAAAAGACAAATTCGAAATAGGGGGATTCCTTCATGGAAAGACAATTAACTTTATTACCAGCTATCGATAGAGAGACAGAAAAACAGGTTCAGAGAGAAGTAGTGAAAATATTAAAGGAATACCGCGCATTAAAAACTCGTTTTGAGAATGAAGTAGAGTTAAAACACGAAGGAATCAGTTTGTTCCCTGAGATTAGAAACACGAGACATATTAGTAATATCAAGTTCAAACAAATCGATAAGGCCTTACAGTATGTTTTAGATTATGACGAGGCTGAGATTATCAAGAGAAAGTATTTAAATGCAGAAAAGCCGAAAGACAGCTTTATTTACACTGAATTATCGATGAAGAAAGATCACTTCTATTATAAGAAGAAAAATGCAATTCGATTGATTGCTACATCTTTAGGGATGATTTAATTATAAAGAAAGGATGATTATTACATGGAACATATTACATTGAAAGAACAATTAAAAGGAAAGTCGCGAGGAGTTAAGTTTGCCTGTTATACAGGGATGTTGAAGTTAATTCCGAAAGAAGGACGACAAGGTGATTGTTACACATATGGGTGCAGGCTACGACTATTGCATCCATTTAGTTGGCCATACTTACTCTTTATTTTATTGATGCATGGTTTTAATAGAGAAACATTCGAGCAATTAGGCGAAGAAAGTGTTTGGTGGTAGGTATAACAATTGAAAAACACCGACAAAATCCCGATAAAAAAGGGGAGTAAATAGGGGGAATTTTGATAATGAAATCAACGGTATTCTTAATGTACAAGCTCTTTGAAAACCGCATAACGAAGAGGATTAGTACACCTTAACGTATACTGCGGAAGGGCAGGCATGGGCGGTAAGAATCT
>NZ_JAFLPK010000002.1:0-332273 GCF_036851315.1 Bacillus cereus group sp. Sample62 | reverse complement strand
CTTAAGGATAGATTGGCTTGTTCATATTCATATCCTACCAGTAAAGATAATGAACAAGACAAAATATATTTTCGCAGTTTCCTTAATAATGATTTAAATGGAAAAAAACGGAGTTTAGAAAATAAAGCGAAAACGGAAAAACTTTTACCCGATGCTCATAAGCTTATTGGTACAAAGAATATTTCCGTATGCTTCACGCGTACACCAAAAGATGAGCGAAAAGAAAAAGAAGAAATAAAGACTAAATTTAACAAACTCTAATCTCAAATATAACCCAAAAGAGCCTGGCACAAATGTCGGGTTCTTTATATATACCTACTACACACCCAATCACTAGTAGCTATAGACTAGCATATCTATCTTGTTTATTTTTTATATACTATATATTTAAACTTGTTACAGAGTAGAAAAGTAACCTACATTTAAACCTACACGTACCCATAAGATCACATGGATTTGCTTCTGTAATGTACAAAGACATGAATCTCTAAACTAAAATCTCATGAACAATCGTTGGAAAATAGTCCTTATCATAAACTTTGTAGGTACTTTCTTGTCTTAATAACGGGACATGAAAGTCTAAACTTTTTGTACTTAGGACAAGAAACTCTAAACTACTTAGCCAGCAATAATGCAATAAGAAGAAAGTTAATTTTCTCCTTATTGCATTATTACTATTAAAAAAGAACTTATAGGGGTCCCGTCACATGCCCATCAACTTAAGAACGAAAACAAAATGAACTTTCGTTCAAACAAACTAAAAAACACGTAATGTACTTTTGGTATTGAAAAGTACACACACCAAATAAACTCTAACGAGTTTCATTTTAAAAATTATGCAGCTTTCTTTTGTTTTCCAAACCCATTATACTCATAGACAACACCCATAATATCAAAGATAGTTTTCTTCTCATATCGATGAGATTTCCGTCCATTCTTCTGTAGGAGGTCGAACAAACGGATTAAAATCTTTGTTAGATTTTGGGTGTTTCTCTGTATCGCTTGATATAACAGCGATACATGATCTTGAATCATCCCAATGGCTTTATATTCACTTAATTCTCTTTTGTTCTTTTGCAAAAGAAGTTTACGCATCTTAAACATCGTAGAAGAACAGATAAAGATGGCAATAAGTCTTCCATACACATGACATTCTAATCGCTCTTTTTTGATAGTTTGCCAATGATGAATTTGAAATAAGGATTTCCACGTTTTAAAAATAATTTCTATTTGCCAGCGAAGGGAGTAAAAGTCATGTATTTGTTCCATCGGAACAACTCCTTCAGGCGTATTTGAGACATATATGTTGATACCCGTTAATCGTTTACTCTTTTCTGAAAATGTAATACCCTTTTTACTTTCAGTGTAACTTTGTTTTTTTCTACGTTCCTGTATCTGTTTGTCTGTTAAACGATAGATAATTACACGTGTGAATAGTTTTTGATTCTTTCCAATGTAAGCTTCTTTTATTTCGTATGTTTGACCGGGTTTTAAATTGTTCATAATATGTTCTAAATCAACTTGGATATACTGTGATTGCTTTTTTACGGTTCCGTTTCGAAAGTATTCTGGAAACGGATTTTTTACATACACGGTATGGTTTAATTTTAATCTGGATATATAATAAGCACCTCGTTGATCCATTTGATCTAAGTCTTCTAATGAAAAATAACCTAAATCACGGATACATAAATCGCTTGGACGTAATGTGTCTAAGCATTCTGTTCCAAAGGTCTTATCATTATTTTTTCCTGGACCTATCTGAAAGTTTAGAAACTGTCCGCTATGTAAGTCATATTCTAATTGAATCTTGATACCCGCTGTTTGTGCACAACCACCTGATCCAGGATATACATGGGCTAAATGTTTTGGTACTTGGAAAATCGTCGCATCTAAAATACGAATTCGTTGAAAATACGTGAGCGCCGCGCTTGAAATGGCCGATGTTTCACAGATTTTACTTTTCCATAATGCCGAAAAAATATATTTCAAAAATTCAACCGCTTTTTTATCAAAGCGTTTATTGAGTCCTTCTGGACTCATAAGAGTGCCTGTGGCCGCATGTAATTGACTGCATAGTCGAACAAGCGAGTCACTCGCTGTACGTTGACTTACCCAAATACATATGGTAGCTAATTCATTTCCAGAAAACTTTCGTTTTCTTTTTACAAAACCTAATTCTTTTGCGAGTTCTTCCAAAAGAGAAGGGGTTAAATGACGATACAGTTCTTCAGAAAATAGTTGTAATTCATCTTGAATCGAAAGATTCATAAAAAATGTCACCCTTTCTAGCTAGCTTTTTAGAAAGAATAACGATTTTTGTCACTTGGGGGTAGTGAAAATTCTTAAGTTGATGGGCATGTGACGGGACCCCTATTAAAGAAATTGTAGAAGGAACTGGTGTATCACAAGGTTCTCTTTATCGAGCAATTAATCAACGAAAACTCGAATAAACACAGAATTAATAACCCTCTAAGTTTTCTATGCACCCTCTACATATTAAAGAGCCAATTTACTCTTAACGGGGTAAATTTCGGCTCTTTTTTAGATAAATTCTCTTAGCGTGGTTTTTTTCCGAAATGCTGGCGGTACCCCAAAAATGATTCAAGTACCTTATGACTACAGTATAAGTGTTCCAGTTGCAACAGCACAGGCAGTTCAAGAAAATAACGAAAACCCTATTTCTTTAGAAGCACTTGGCTTATTAGTTAATCTACTTTCTTACCCTACAAAATGGGAATTGCATAAGACTGAAGTTTATAAGCGCTTTGCTAAGAACAAGCGTACATCGGTGAAAACAGCATGGAATGATCTTGTTGGAGCTAACTATATGATTGAATTCCGTTACCGTTCAGGGCGTTCCTACGAATATGTGTATTACTATCGTAAGGTACCGTTTTCTCCGGAAGAAAAGGCCGAAATCCTTGCTAATGCTGAAAAAGAGTTCGGGGAAATTTGGGATGTTGATTTTGTGCAGCCCAAATTGGACACCCCAAAATCAACACCTAATCAAAAGAATATATTAAATAAAAAACCTATATTAAATAATAATAATAAAGATATAGAGAATATTGATGATGATATGCGAACTTCTCCTTCAGGAGAAGATTCGACTTTACATAGTGACGAAGATATAAATCTAATTATTAGTAATCTAAGAGAAGCAACAAAAGAAGATATGGTAGACCGTAGTTTTAATTCGGTAGTTAGAAAAGTTGTCGATAAATATAACCAAGGAAAAGTTAATAGTTTCAGAGATTATTTGGTCACAGCTTTAGTTAGAAAAATTGAAGAGTTAGAGTTACGTCGTATTAAAGATAAAGCAAAACATGATCTTGTTATCGCTAAAAAGCAAAAAGCAGCTGAAAAACTTCAAAATCGTAAAATCAACAAAAATGTTGTTTTCTATAACTGGCTAGAAAAGTAACAAAAGGGGATGAAAGTATGCAAGCCACTGAATTAAAAACAAAAGAGCACTATATTCAAGGTTATAAAACACTTCAGTCTGAGTGGAAAGCCAAAGATAAAGAATTGTTATTTACAGGAAGGCTCGCTTATTGGACATATTGGATAAGTAAACATGCTGAGAAATCTGACAATCCGGAAGAAAGAGCAACTCTTTTTAATTTAAAAAGGAATGGAATACTGCTGCTTTCTAAGAGTAATTATGCCCAGGTAAGAAAATATGTCCCTAATCACCATAAAAAACTATGTTATTTTCATTATTTGAAAATGAAAAAATCACGGATGAATCCACATAAATTTTTATTTTTAAATGAAAATTTATTCGAAGATTGTTCAGAATGCCAAAAAGGAAAAGAACATTACTTTAGCTTATATTCTCTAGCAATATTGAACGAAATAGAGGATATAGAGGGTAGAAAGCCACTCTTTATCATGTATTCACCTTACTTAGATTTGAAAGAAGAATTCCCTAATATAGACTCTGTAGAGAACGTAAAAAGATATTATGGGACTGAACTATGTACAGTGGATCATGATAAAAAAATTAGTAATCTTGATGTGGAACCTTTCGGTATAGAGTTGATTATTAAGTATTTTACAAAAAACTATAATGCTTTATCAGAATATTTATTGCAAAGGGCTAAATCGTAGCCCTCTGCAATATCACAATAAAACATATTTGTTGTACTACAATAATGAGTGACAAAATGATAATGGCCCAAATGGAGCCGTTTAAATTGTAAAGGTATGTCCCCACTGCGGGTAGTAATTTTGGAAACATTGCGATTAATATAGTTACCGCCACTCCTAGTATTGCGAAGATTAATGTTAATAATGAAATTATATTTTTACTCATTAGTATCCTCCTCTTTAGTTTATTTTGGATATAGGTATTATAGTTTGGTTACCTCTCTATTCGAATAGTGTTGGTAGAAAAAGTTTTACTGAGGGCAAAACCTTGTTATAAAGCCTTTGAAGGATCTGCAGGAGGTCTATAAATAAGTCGATAATTCTAAAAATATATTTTTCTTTCTAAACTTATTTGATATAATGAGAGTAGATTTTTTAAATTTTTGTAGCCCTTGTACGTTTCCGTACCGTTGTGTACGTGCTGAATGAAGTTGGGCAGAAGATAATCGAAAGACCTTCATAAAAGGCTGTGTAACAGTTTGCTTTTATACTTTCCCACTAATGTGAGCTGAAAGATAAAAAGCGTTCTAGTAGATTAACTAGAACAAAAGACTTCATGAGTAACATGAAGAAGAATTATAAAGTTGCGAAACGGGATCATTATGTCCTTTTTTAAAAATTAAATGATTATCATTTAAAACGAGCGTGTTTTTTGAACAGGCTTTTTTATTTTGCCTTTATACTTAAAATTTAGCCTTTTAAGGGCTTTTAAATAGATTGCATTTACTTTTATAAGCAAAGTACTTGAAAACGAAATTTGGGGCGTCTAGAGCGCTCTGAGAGGGAGGGGTGGTTTTGTGAAAAACAAGGTAATCATTTTGTTGGCAAGGAATCTTTGAAAAAATTTTAATAGGAGGGGTTTTTATGAAAGTAAAAAAAGTGATGTTTCAGAATCCGTCTTTGGATTTTGAAAGTAAGCTAGAAATGTATGCTATACAGGATCAAAATGAAGGATCATTTATTTTTTCTATTCCTTCAGAAAGCTTTTCAATAAAAATCGAGAGAGAGCAAGATATTGAGCACTTCATTAAGTTTGGTTCTCTTTTTGGCCATTCAGATTTTAGGTTGAAAGTGGTCAATGTTATGAGATCGATAATGGATGATTTTAATTAAATAGTAAGTAGGATTTTTATTTCTTACTAAAATGGGCGAGCTCGTTGAGAGGTCGTTTTTTTGTTGTTTTCAATTTGTCAGCAAAGCTAATACAAGTTGACTGGTGGCGTGGATCGTAAGAGTGATAAACGTTCGTTTATTGCGACTGTCTAAGACAGGGAAATCGTCGGTAAGACTCGGGGTTATATGGCGGTGAGGCGCGCATTACCGTCCAGAAATAAAGTGAACGAAGCGTCAAGGCGCTTAGACGAAAGTCTTGCTGAATGCCGTTTACTTGGAGCGTGACGACGAAGTCGTCAACCTGCTACTACAGGGGGAAGCTTCATCTAGTACTAATAATCAAAATTGCATAGCAGGGGTGCTTTCTCTTTGCCGAACGGTTTGACGTTAGTCAAACTTGCATGATGAATTTTTCAACGAAGTGAAAAAAATTCGAATGCAAATTCGGCAAAGAGAAAGCACACGCAAAATGCCTGCTGAATCAAACGGAATCCTTCTCGCCCGTGATTTTGGGGTTGGGGGTTAATCCAGGCATTTGAGGAAGTCCAGAGGACGCCCAAAAATGCCGTTGGGCGAAGTGTGCATTTTTTGAAAAGGGGGGTAAAAATGGCCGAAAAAACAGCGAAGGGAAAATCTTCGATTATGCAGCAATTTGAAAAGACTTTTCGTCATACACGGTCTAATTCATTCGGTACTCGTGGTAGATACAAGAGCAGCTGCAGAAAGTTCATTGAGTTTCTCAATGAAAAATTCAAATTGAAAAATTTAAAAAATCTACATGACAAACATTTAGTTTCTTATATCGAGTACCGCCAAGACGAGGGGGTGGCAGCTAAAACATTGAAAAATGATCTGGCCGCGATTCGTTTTATGCACGATATGCTTCCAGAAGCAAAATACACTCTTTCGGATAATGATGGACTGAAACAAAACTATTCCGTTTCACTCGATAAGACTCCTGCAATAAAAGGGGATCGTTCATGGACCAACGAGGAGTACCGAAACATGCAAAAATTAGCCCTTGAAGTGTACCGAGACAATGGAACAGGAGCGAGAACAGCAAAAGATGTGCATAGCGTCATGACGCTATGCAGGACAATGGGTTTGAGGGTTACTGAAGCCGTCGCTATGACGCGTTCACAAGCAGAACAAGCGCTTCGAACAGGCGTTTATCAAGTAAAGAGTGAAGCGAAAAATGGTAAGTGGAGACAGGTTCCGGTTCCAATGGTTACGCGAAATGTTTTAGAAAAAAAACTGCGAGAAACTCCTCGCGGTGGTCGCTTCTTTGTTCGTGAAAATGAAAAAACTCACCTCGCGGTCAACCGTATAGAGAAGTTCTTATATAACAATCGAAAAAAAATAGAAACCCAAGAAGGTGTTGAACTGCGCACTTGGGAAAGAGATGGTGTGACACACATTAACGAGTTGACTTTCCATGGCTTACGCTATGCGTATGTACAAGATCGAGTTCAGCAAGAGATTGATAAAGGGTTTACACTAGAACAGGCTACGGAAAGAGTTACAAAAGAGGTTGGTCATGAGCGAACGGATGTTATTTATGTTTATTTAGGAGGTAAAGGTTGAGTATTTTGAATTATAATTTGTTGGTTTTACATAAGGAATGAAATATAAAAAACATATTCGCAAAGGGAAAAAAAAGGGGGGGCAAGCTACGGGAGTGTGACCACACTCCCCAAAAACTACGTTTTTGACTTGGTAGGGATATTCCTACGACCTTCGCAATTATTGTCACTCATTTTTTTCAAAATTTCATGCCTATAATTGTTGTCGCTACGCTCGATACAACTCTATATAAATCCATACGTTTTATTAATTTTAGTTGCCTTAATACCGAATGTCTTCGAAGATATAAATGTTAAAGTGCCTCTTAAATGGTGAAAACACGAGCTCAATAATCTAATAGAAAGCACCTTTACTTCTCTGACCCCTAGATGGCAATCTAAGGGTCTTTAATGTTAGCCCTTATTTAAAAAAAGGGAGAGGAAAACAAGCCTCTTAGAAAGCAAATATGAAGCTCTAAGGAGCTTTTTTTATTTAGGGGAGGTGAAATTTTATAGAATTTTATCTTGTTTTAGGAGAGTTTTTCTACTCGACATGCCACTTAAACTTATGTTGCCTATATAGAGATAAATATAAGTTAGCAAATGTAACTTTGATAGATTTAGCAGATTACTATTACTTACTCTACTGGTTTTTAGTGAATAAACGGAAGATACCTTTTCTTTTTTTACGTTCTTCTTCAGCAGCGATCATCATCTTTTTTGTTTCCTGGGTCTCACGTAAAGACTCCATCAATAATGAATCACGCTTATTCATTCGTTCTTCTATGTACCTTTGTTGTTCTTCTAATTGATTAAACAGTGCCTTATTCATCTTTATTAATTCATTTTGTTGTTCCTCAAGTGTTCCTATCCTATCAAATAATTCCTGAACTAGCTCATTACTAGAACGTATAGAAAGATCGGTGTTCTCGGTGTTCTTGATGTCGGACGGTTCCACTTTATACTTTGATGAAACAATAATCGCGGCGTTCTGCAAAGACATATTTTGCACCTGCACAAGGTTCTGAAATTTTTTTAAGACGATATGATCACGATTAAAGAACACGCGCTTGTTACCATCCGTTCTGTTGAAAAAATAACCTGCTTCTTCTAGTGCAATACACCATTTACGTAAAGTACTGTCACCTATATCTAAATCAAGAGTTATCTCTTTTGGTGAATATGGTTTTTCTGTGTTATTCATCGTTCTTTCCTCCGTCCCTTTACCGTTATTTTAATCCAAGTCTTATGTTATAGGTAGAGAACATAAATTCTCTTATCAGTTTTTGAAACAGATTATATTTTTGTTAAAACTATCTATTGCTATCACATAAGAAGAAAAAAACAAAAAAGGGATTCTTTGCCCGATTATTTAATAAATGAGCATTCATAAAGCGAATGCTCATTTATTTTGATTCAGTATAAAATTAAGCATGACTAGATTAACACATATTTTTAATTCTATTTCCTTTTTTATTGATCCATTTTCTTTGAAATTTAATAAATCATCTTCCTCTACATTTATCATTTTAGCTATATTTCTAATAGATAATTGGAACTCTTCGATTAATGTATCTAACAATATGTGTACTCTTTCGTTTGCTTCCATACCTGGAAGACCATAATTCAACATAGCAGAAATGTATTCTATTTTTTCCTTTTCATCATTTGTTATTTCCTCATCTTTTACATTATTTATTTTGCTTATAGGGATATTAAGTAACTTTGATAGTTGTTCAGGTTTTAAATCAAAGTTTTTTAATAAAATATGGAATTTTTCTTTATAAACATCAGAATTTTGATCGGATACACTTGAGTTTCTAAAATCTCCAAACATTGGAATCAATCTCCTTAAATATAAAAATATTGGAATTTTCTCTCGTGATAGTATATACTTCTTTTTGGAAAAAATAAACACTATTGGATGTAATTTCTGATGAAAAAACTTTTTTTAATCGTTGCTTCACTTTTACTAACATTAGTTATTTTTGCTCCAATGACTAATGTTAAAGCAGTAGAAAATAATGATGACTCTCAAGAAGTTACAACTATAAGTATACCAATTTATGAATATCCAGATAATAATTTTAGAGCTGCTAAGAAAGAAATTGCTAAAGCGAATTTTCATGTAGATAGTAGTAATAGAATTGTATATGAGGTAGTAATGAATAAAGGATATACATTTGAATCTTTTAGTGGTTTGATTATGGTTACAGATTTGACAAGTGGTTTATCTCAAGGAAGATTTACTATTTCCGGAAAAAGTGGTTCCGTTCAAATTGCTAAGCTTAAAAATCATCAGTTTTATGCATCAATATCAGGTGCTGTAAAAGCTAAAAATGGATTTGGATATTCGTTTGATGGAGCTCATTTAAGATGGATTTACAAATAATTTAATAGATCAATATAAAAGAGCATTCATAAAATGAATGCTCTTTTATATTTTACTGGCTCGAATTTTACAGATTGTTCGATTTGCTTATGTAGTGTCTTCCCTTGTTCAAGGAGTTCATAGGTACTTTTCAAAAGACTGTCTATATCGGGATATCCAGTTAATTTAAGCTTCATTTTCTCACTCCCGTAGTATTAGTGAATTTAGTCTATCAAATTATAGGCAGAAAACAAACTGGAGAAGCCCTTAGGCTTCTCCCTTCACTTTCATTTGGCTGAACTCAAAGAGTCCATGCACATTAACTAGAATACTCATAGAAAGACTGCTACATACATAAAAACATTCGACAAAAACTGAAGCGCCCCCTTATAAATAAGGGGGCGCTTCCTTCACATTCTTCATTCTCTGAGCTATGAAGCTCCTTCACGTTCATCAAAACAAGGCAATGCATGTCTTGTTTTTGTTTTAGCGATTACTAATATATCAGTTTTGTTGGATGTAGGTCAACTATTATTTTAAAAAATTAATATTTTTATAGATTTTTAGCTGTTACTTTTCAAAAAGTTCTTCTTCTTTACTCCCCATAATCCTGATTTTTCTATTGCTTCATTAATTGCATCTAAATCTGCCCCTTTTACATTTCCCTTATTTGATGCAAAGTCGAACCTTTGGATACTAATTGGAGTTGAATTCAAGACATTGACCCATCGAGTCATGTTCTTGAAGCCCCAAACTTTTTTTATTTCAACGTATATACCACTTTTTTTCTGATCATTAGTAGGCTCTTGGGTTGATAAAGGCAATACAATAGCTGTATTTCCACCTCTTCTTAAAACAATACCAGGATGACGTCCACCGAATTCTTCGTCAATGTTAAATCCGAATTCAATCCAATAAACATCACCACGTTTGATGTGAGTACCATCTGGAATTGAAAAATTTTTTTCGTTGATAATCATATTTGTTTTTTGTTGTACCCAAGCTAAGTAATCCTTAGCTAAGGCAATCTCTTTTTCATTATTCGATTTACTTTTAATATCATAAAACTTTTCTAATTCCTGTATTGCATTTGTTAACCTTGTTTTCATATACATACCCTACCCCTCATTTTCTGTATGATTATTTTACCACTGATGAAATACTAACTTGCTTCTCATCTACAAAAGTAATCGTTTTATTCAGCCGAATAGTTGCGATACTTTCTGAGATTCATAAAGCAGTATAGCGATTAAAATTCTTCGTTTTAAGAGGGGGGGATCAAATTTTTTTATATTTTTTCTAATGTATGAATTTAGATAATTTCTTACATAAAAAAGCCCAGAATAGATATCTGGTCTTCTTTTTATTCCACTATCTATTTAATTGCCTCTTTTTTGCCCTTATTAGCGTACTTTTCGAGATTCCTGTTAAATCCTCCACCTGCTTATATGAATGGGTCTCTAACAGTCTTAAAGCGTGTTCTATTTGTTTTTTTCCATACTTTCTTGGTCTACCTTCTCTAAAGTCCTCACGAAGTTTAGCAATGGCTTTACCTTCTTGGGTGCGTTCTACGATCATATCCCTTTCAAATTCTGCAAAGGCACTCATAACGTTAAATACAAGCCGTCCTGTTGGCGTGTTCTCCACTAGTCCCATGTTTAAAATATGGACTTTTACGCCTTTATCAAATAGTTCCGTCACTATGTGGCCCAGTACCAGCGTTCGTGTAACCAGGGGCAAAGTAAATCTATTTTTATTGATACAGTCCTGACTCTAGGGGCTTTTTTTATATTCTAAATTCCTATAAGATTTTGTTGATACATATGATAAGGAGGAACAACACAGTGAAGCAAAATTGGGATTTAGAAGAACTCATTGAACATTTTACCGTTATCCCAGAAGAAATACGCTTACTTGGAAATAGACATGGAGGAACACGACTTGGATTTGCCGTTCTCCTAAAGTTCTTTCAATATCAAGGGCGTTTTCCAAAAGGGAAACAGGAAATAAGCAAAGATGTGATTCAATACATTGCCAAGCAAGTAGATATATCTAGAGATTTATTTCAAGAGTATGATTGGGACGGAAGGTCTATTAAATATCATCGTGCTCAAATTCGTAATCACATGGGATTTAGGGACTGCACCCTTAATGATATGGAACAAGTAAAATCCTGGCTTCAAGCTAACATCCTACCGCAGGAACTACAAATAGACAGAGTAAGAGAACATGTACTACATCACCTAAGAAAACAACAAATTGTTCCCCCAGCTCATGACCATTTAGAGCGAAACATCAAGTCAGCCATTTATCAGTATGAGGAACAGATTTCTCAATCCATTTCCTCTCAACTTTCTGATCACTCCCAATCTAAGTTAGACACGTTTATACGTACTTGGTCCCATACAGAACAGATAGAAGAAGATCAAACTATTCTCAGTTTCCGAGAGCTTGTATCTGATCCTGGAAGGATCGGGTTAGACAGTTTATTTCAAGAGATAGAAAAACTACGAACAGTACGAGATATACAGCTTCCACCTGATTTATTCTATGGTGTTTCACCCAAGATGATCCGAAAATACAGACAGCGAGCTGTCTCTGAAGACATTAGAGAATTACGAAGGCATCCTGATCCGATCCGTTATACTTTATTGGCAGCTTTCTTTTGGTGTAGAGGTAGAGAAATTACGGATAACTTAGTTGAGCTCATCATCCAAATTGTTCATCGAATCGGTGCTCGGGCAGAACGAAAAGTAGAAAAAGAGTTTTTACGCGATTTTCGTAAAGTAAGTGGGAAGACAAACGTATTGTTCCGTATGGCTGAAAAGGCAGTGGAACAACCAGACGGGATTGTGCGAGATGTTTTATTTCCTGTCGTAGGCGAAGATACATTAAAAGATATTGTGAAGGAAATGAAACATACAGGTCCCTCCTATAAACAAAAAGTACATACCGTCATGAGATCCTCCTACGGTACTCATTACAGAAGAATGGTTCCAGCTTTACTAGATATTCTAGAATTTCGATCCAATAATGATGTGCATCGACCTGTGATAGATGCCATTGATTTACTTACACAATATAAGCTTACCAATCAGTATACATATAATGAAACAGATTATATCCCAATTGAAGGAATCGTTAAGCCAGGTTGGATTGATACGGTCATTGATAAAGAAACAAACCGTGTAAACCGAATGAATTATGAAATCTGTGTACTCCAAGCTCTTCGAGATCGATTACGTTGTAAAGAAGTATGGGTAGTAGGAGCTGATCGGTATAGAAACCCAGAGGAAGATCTACCAAAAGATTTTGAACAAAACAGAGAAAAACATTATGAAGCGCTTCGTAAACCTCTTGAAGTACAAACACTTATTCAAGAACTGAAACAGAGTATGAATACGGCTCTCGAGAAATTAGATAAAAGTGTAAAAAATAACTCCCAGGTACGTATTTTGAATAAGGGAAATGGCTGGATTTTTGTGTCACCTTTACAGGCACAGGCTGAGCCGGTTAACCTCAATCTCGTAAAAGCAGAGGTCATGAAGCGTTGGCCAATGACCAATCTTTTGGATATTTTAAAAGAGGCAGATTTACGTGTACATCTGACAGATGTGTTCCAAACGCTAGGAAATCGTGAGATCCTTGATAAGGAAACATTGCAACGAAGACTAATTCTTTGCTTATATGGATTGGGAACAAACACAGGATTAAAGCGAATTGCGGCTGGCGATCATGGAGAAAGTTACAAGGACTTACTCTATGTACGGCGAAAATTCATCCATAAAGAGAACCTACGGCAAGCCATTTCAAAGGTAACCAACTCCATTCTAGATGCTCGTGTAACAGAAGTATGGGGGGAAGGAACAACCGCATGTGCGTCTGATAGCAAAAAATTTGGGGCTTGGGATCAGAACTTATTGACTGAATGGCATATTCGATATAGAGGACGTGGGGTAATGATTTATTGGCACGTGGAAAAGAACTCTACATGTATTTATTCGCAACTAAAATCCTGTTCTTCTTCAGAAGTAGCTTCTATGATCGAAGGGTTACTTCGTCATTGCACAAATATGGAAGTAGAAAAAAACTACGTGGATACACACGGTCAAAGTGAAGTTGCCTTCGCTTTTTGTCATTTGCTTGGCTTTCAACTAATGCCGAGATTTAAAGCCATTCATGCACAAAAACTGTATCGTCCGGATGTAGGCATGCAAGACTCTTATCCAAACTTACAGCCTGTTTTAACAAGAGCGATTAATTGGAGTTTAATTGAACAACAGTATGATCAAATGATAAAATATGCAACTGCTTTACGATTAGGTACAGCTGAAACAGAGGCGGTTCTCAAACGTTTCACTCGTAATAGTGGGCATCCAACGTATCGAGCACTCAGTGAATTAGGAAAAGTGTTAAAAACGATCTTCCTTTGTGAGTATTTATCATCAGAAGAAGTCCAAAGAGAAATCCATGAAGGGTTAAATGTTGTTGAAAACTGGAACTCAGCCAATAGCTTTATTTTTTACGGAAAAGGAGGAGAAATTCAAACAAACCGAGTGGAAGATCAAGAAGTCGCTGTACTTGCTCTCCATCTTCTTCAAAACTGTTTGGTGTTAATCAATACACTGATGATTCAAGAGGTACTTTTGGAACAAAACAAATCTCTTCTTCAAAAGTTAGCTCCTGAGGATTTCAGAGCCTTAACACCATTAATCTATGCCCATGTAAACCCGTATGGGACATTTAAGTTAAACATGCAAGAACGTCTGCCCATTCAAAGATCTTCCTAAGAATTACGATATATCTTTTCTTTTTTGTAAAGAGAAACTTCCCGTCTTCGGGTAGTACCAGCGAATGTCACCACCCGCAATAAGGAATAGCAAGTTAATTCCAAATATTTTTTGCATAAAGAACAAGCCATAATATACTAGTTCATGAATGAATTCTTGTATATTATGGCTTAATTTATTTAACTCCATCTTCACCAATTGCGCCCTATTGGGAACAACTGGACACCAAAGTAAAAAAGACGTATTCCTTAAGGAAAGCACCTGGTATTTAATTTTCAATCAATACTGAAGAAGTTCCACCAACATTTTTCGGGGAATTTTGTACGCTAAGTTAATTTCGACATCAAAGCTGATTTTTTTATCCTCATAGTCGCTTTATTACATTTTTAATTGTATGCTGCATTTTGTTGAACTGAAGAGAGCTTATACAATAATAAAAAATGTCCAGAAATCAAGAGAGCAATTAAAATGAAATTTAAGCTATAACTGTTTGTTAGTTCCATCATTTTACTTGAAGCTGCTGGACCAAATGCCATACCTACAAAATTCAATAAATTATATAACCCGAGACCTACTCCAATTTTAGCTGGATTTAAAGTTTGTGGAACAAGTGTATTTAATGATACTTGGATTGAAAAATAGCTCATCATCGTTAAAATTACTGCGATTGAAAGAATGATTACATTCGCATTTGGAATTAAAGCAAGCATGAGAAAGCCAATAATCATTACGATAGATGCTATATAAACCATTTTAATATTCCCAATTGTCAAAATGATTTTTCTTGTTACAAAAATTGATAAAATGCCAAATAAAGACGCAATAAACACTACGATACCGATTAAAAATGGCGATAATCCATTTCTTTTTGCTAATAACAAAGGAAGAAGAAATAAATTTGCCATTAATGCAACATTAATAATAAAACCAATCGCAATAACGCGTAAAAATGTTATATTTTTAAATAACTCAATATCAACGAATGGATGTTTTGCTTTTGTCATCCAAACCTTAAACAAGATCAAGAGCACGATTGAAAGAATAAACAGCATCTTATTTATATTTACTCCTAATAAAGTAGAAGCAATTAATGCAAATAACAATCCAGCTCCAATAAAATCAAAATGAAGTGGAGAAGGATTAATCTCTTCCTTCGGCATAAATTTCAGAAGCAATCCGATCCCGATGATACTAACCACCATAATCAAGAACAAAAAAGGCCAGCCCAATGAATAGGTAATCGCTCCACCAACCAATGGACCAATCCCAACAGCCAACGCGATAGCCGCACTAATCATAGCTAAAGCAGTCGGACGTTTAGTTGATTCTACCATTTTTGCTACTGAAACCATGGCAAGTGCAATAAAAGCACCCCCACCACTTGCTTGTAAGAGCCTTGCAAGAATAACAATTGTGTAAGTTTGATTACTAAAACCTATTATTGAACCTAAACTAAATAATATAATGGCTATAATAAAAAGTTTTTTAATACTAACAAAATCAGCCAATTTTCCATATGTCATGGAGCCAATTGCAACCACCATCGAATACCCAACTACAATCCAGCTGACCTGAGACGGACTAATGGATAAATCCAACGAAATGTTTGCTAAGGCTACATTAAATAAGACAGCATTCATGACACCCAATATTACTAAAAAACATAACGTTAAAACTAACCCTATATGATTACTTTTCTCTTTATTCAAAATCCACACCTCTTAAAATGTTATAGTTTTAAAACAATCAAACACCTAATCAAAAATTAAGGTTTTTTGGTACTTATAATGTTCCCAAAAAACCAGGTAGAAATTCGTGGAAAGTTTCCTCCTTTATCGTAATGAATTTATATTGACCATGTCGTTTTAAATCAATTAAGTCAGCCTCCTGCAAAATCTTAAGATGGTACGAACGATTGGACTTATTCATTCCGAGAGATTCTTCGACATCTCCGCATGTATGTTTATTTTTATCATGATAAAGATAACGAAGGATTTCAATTCGCTTTACTTCCGCTAAGGCTTTAAAAATTTTTACAAGTTGTTCATCTGGGTTAAATTGTTTGATAGTCATAGAACTATATTAATGCTGAATTTTCATTATGTCAAGCTTCAAAAAATTAAAATGAAAAAGTAAAGTCATTCAAATATCCTTGCCTTCTTTTAACCCACAATCTGGCCCTTTAAATGTAAATTGGACACAACTCTTATTAAGGATTGTGCCCTATTCTTGAATCTCTATAATAAATTATGCCCAAAGTTATTTTAATTACCCCGATTTAAGCGTTCTGCAATTGTGCTAACACAAGATCGGCAACTGGGCCCCCCGATGCTGGGTTCTGCCCTGTGACGGCCATCCTCAATTGCATACGGATCATATGCTTTATCTGCTTTCTTGTAGTGGGCTCCTCTTTTAATCAATTCATCTTCTGTTAAGAATGGAACATATTGATCCAACTGGGCAAGCTGCTCTTCTTCATTCGAAAATCCTGTTACTTGTTTGTCTTTAATAAGGTATTCACCATTGTCGAGTTTAATATTAAGCAGACCAGCTGCACCATGACAAACCGAAGAAACAATACCACCGTTTGCATAAATTCTTTGGCTAATTTCCTGTAGTTGGGGTAGCGTCAGGAAAATGCGGATTTACAACGTTAAGGAAATTACAATATTAAAAATCCCAATTTCTCAGTATTAAAGTTGAGAAATTGGGATTTTTTCGCTACTCCAGAAAAGCGCCCTTTAATGGAATAACTATTATTGGATTGTTTTAAGCTTATATACCACTCTAGTTGAAACCATTTCAGTGATGTTTTCTCGGTATTCTTGGTAATGCTTGGACTGAATATGGCTATCTATCGCTTCATTGTCTTTCCATACTTCATATAGAACAAAAGTATGATCTTCAATAGATTGATGAACGTCATACTTTATACAACCTACTTCTTCTCTGGAAGCCATTTGGACCTTTTTCAGTTCCGATAATAACTGTTCTTCAAAGCTTTCTTTCGACTTTAAAATGGCGGTGATAATTATTGGTTCCATGCTTTATTTTCCTTATTAATTTCTTTTTTCAAGGGCTTTTACCAATTCCTTACCCAAAGCTTCAGAAGAAAATGGATCACGTCCAGTTACTAATTGATCATTACCCCATACCACTTTTTCCTCTGAGGTATACTCTGCTATCTTTCTCATTTCACCTTCTAGACTATATGGTAAAATGTCAGGAAGTCCTGCAGGTTCTACAGCTTCTGGATAGCCTGTTACTTTCAAACCAGCAATGATACTTTTACCATCAGGACGTTTTGTCCAAATTAAAGGAGCAGGTCCATGACACACGGCAGCAACAATGTTCCCGTTATCATAAATGGTATTAATAATATTATGCAACTCTTCATTCTTGGCTAGGTCATACATGGCACCATGACCGCCAACAACCAAAACTGCATCGTATTCGTTTGGATTGACTTCCGAAATCTTTTGCGTTTTGTCAGCTCTTCCAGATTCATACAATTCTTTATATTTACCTTCAGGGTCAAACTCTTTACTAATACTATTTTTGTCAATTTCAGGTTTACCGCCTATTGGTGAAGCCAAATCCACTTGATGACCCGCCTTCTCCAATAGCTCCATGGGTGCAAATAATTCTTCACCCCACCAACCAGTTTCATAATTGTTTTCTACATCTTTGAATCCACTTGATAATACTGCTAATACTTTAGCCATTTTATATTCCTCCATTATATTTAATATCATGTTCCAAATATAATTATTTTATTAAATAGGTTAATTTATTCTTTTAAGCTACGCATTCTTCCTCGCTCAAAACTCTTATTCCTTTTACCTTTTGCTCACTCTATTCCGTTTTAGTATTATTTATTGAAACTCATATTATCCTCCACTCCTTAAAATTTTTTATTGCCAATAAGCTTGAACAATTTTATTCTATACGTTAAAGTGTGCTTTAACGCAAGTGTAGATAATCTGGAAATTTTAGGAGAGTTAAAATGAAGTTTTATTCTATTAATGATGTTTCCTCTTTTACGGATGTTTCTCCATCCAACCTACGTTACTATGAAAAAGAAGGTTTGTTACCTCCAATTGAAAGGGATAAAAATGGGGTAAGAATTTATAATGAAACAGATTTGGAATGGATCCAGTTTATTAAAGCAATTCGTTCGACAGATATGTCAATCGCTAACATTAAAAGATACGTTCGTTTATTTAACGAAGGCAAAGAGACTGTTCAAGAAAGAAAGGAATTAATTCAAAACCACAAAAAGAAGGTGGAAATAGAAATTGCAGAAAAGCAAAGACATTTAAAAAGATTAGAACGAAAAATAAAATACTATGATGCTATTGAGAGAAGGATGCAAAGAATGAAATTTTAGCTTTAATGTGGAAGAAAATACAAGTCGAATGTTAAGAGAGAGTGCACTTTTGTTGAAAAATCAACAAATCCTAACTAGATATTGTGACTTCTAGATGTCGAATCGACGGAAAACACACTTGTATCTTGAAGAAGAACTAATTATTCTTTGTTCTGTTTGTAACAAAAACGACCATTATTGTTACAATAATTAGTAATAAACTTTTAGTCTAATTAACTTGCATAACGAGCGTAACAAAAATATGTAACAATATTATTTGTAACAATATCCTCATTGAATCGTTTTTGGTACAATGTTTAGTAAGGGAGATGATAAACATGAAGTTTGGTTATATGCGTGTTTCTACATTAGACCAAAATTTGGATCGCCAAAAGAAACAACTTGAAGAGTTTGGATGCGATCGTATTTTCTTCGAAAAAATAACCGGTACAAAACGAAACCGTCCAGAGTTAAATAGTATGCTAGAATTTCTTCGTCCAGAAGATACAATTGTTGTAACAGATTTAACTCGATTATCACGTTCTACAAAAGATCTCATTGAAATCACGGAACATATTTCTCAAAAAGGTGCTCACTTGAAAAGTTTAAAGGAATCATGGCTCGATACAGCAACAGCACATGGAAAAATGTTATTTACTATTTTCGCTGGTATTGCTCAATTTGAACGAGATTTAACTTCTGAGCGGACCAAGGAAGGGATTCAGGCTGCAAGGAAGCGAGGGAAACATCCTGGAAGACCAAAAATGGATGAGGAAAAGATTGATTATGCTTTATATCTTATTAATCAAGGTATGAGTCGTACAGATGCTGCAGAGAAAGCCGGTATCTCTAGAATGACTTTGTATCGCAAGATGCAACAAGATACTATGGCCAACTGATAATCTAATGAAGAAACTGAGTAGTTAAATTAAATAGTTTACAAAGATGTTAGCATGACAAGAAAATACTTCAACCTAACATCCATTGAGCTACGGCATCCTATAGACAAGGTATTTTCTTGTATTTTAGAAAGGAGAAAACTATGTCTTCAAAACGTGCAAGAGAATTATTGACGTCAGAACAGCGTTTAGAGTTTGCATCTATTCCAGAACAAATTAGTGAGTATGAATTAGGAAGTTACTACACCTTGTCCCCTCATGATATAGAAATTATCAAGCGTCATCGTCGAGATCATAATAAGTTAGGATTTGCTTTACAGCTTTGTGTATTGAGATTTCCTGGTTGGACCTTATCAGATATTCAACATATACCCGATTGTGTTGTGAATTATATAGCCAAACAACTCCAAATTAATGCGAAAGAAATACATATATATGCAGAACGTGAGCAAACGAAACATGAGCATCTCGAAGAAATTAGAAGAGAATATGGATTTCGGAACTTCACCATTCGTGAATATCGTGTTGTGTCTCAAGTCTTATTACAATATGCATTAGAGAATGGGAATGCTCTACATTTAATTCAGATAACCATTGAAGAATTAAAAAAGAGAAAAATTATTTTACCAGCTATGACAACAATAGAACGAATGGTATGGGAAGTTCGAAGACGTGCAGAAGTAAAGATTTTTCGATTACTTAATTCTTCTCTAGCTATGGAACATATTCAAAAATTAAACTGTCTTCTACTTCCGATGGAAGACAGTACCAAAACATATTTGGCATGGTTGCGAGAAATACCAAGCTCTCATTCCCCCGATTCTTTTCTCAAAGTAGTTGAAAAACTTGAATATATTCGAAATTTACAATTGCAAATTGACACAAAGACCTTACATCCAAACAGATTACGACAATTATCTAAAATTGGTTCAAGATATGAACCCCACTCTTTTCGAAGGTTTGATGATTCTAAAAAATATGCTATTTTGGTTGTTTATCTTCTAGAATTAATTCAAGATTTGACGGACCAAGCATTTGAGATACATGATCGTCAGATTATGTCTTTATTATCCAAAGGAAGAAAAGCGCAAGAAGAACGACAAAAACAAAATGGGAAATCAATTAATGAAAAAGTGGTTCACTTTGCTAACCTCGGAGAAGCGCTCATTAAAGCTAGAGATGAGGGTACAGATCCTTATATAGTATTAGAAATGATAATGCCTTGGGAAAAGCTAGTTCAATCTGTAGAAGAAGCAAAGCAATTAGCACGTCCAATCGACTATGATTATCTAGACTTATTAGAGAAGAAATTCTACACATTGAGAAAGTATACACCCCTCTTGTTAAAATCATTTGAGTTTCATTCTACGAAATCAGCAGAGCCCTTAATTCGTGCAATTCACACGGTTAGAGAAATGAACGAAACAGGTAAACGGAAAGTACCGGAAGGTGCCCCTCTTGATTTTGTATCAAATAGATGGCAAAAGCACGTATATGATGAAGATGGAACCATTAACAGGCATTATTATGAAATGGCTGTTTTAACTGAACTACGAAATTCTATTCGGTCAGGCAATATATCTATTAGTGGTAGTAGACAACATAAGGATTTTGATGAGTACCTTATTTCAAAAGAAGAGTGGAACGAGATTCAGCCTGGAACATCCGAGTTAGCTGTTAGTCTATCTGCTCATGAATATTTAGAAGAACGAACATCTTCATTATTAAAACGCTTAAAATGGGTGTCAAATCATATAGGCGAATTAAATGGGGTAAGTTTAGAGAATGGTAGACTGCATTTAAGCCGTTTGGAAAAAGATACACCACAAGAAGCAAAAGAATTTAGCTCATCTCTTTATGACTTACTTCCACGTGTGAAGCTCACTGACTTATTAATGGAAGTAGCTCATTGGACCGGTTTCCATGAACAGTTTGTTCATGCTTCAACCAATCGTATTCCAAATGAAGAAGAAACCACTATTCTAATGGCTGCGCTTATGGCATTGGGAACAAACATAGGTATGACAAAAATGGGTGAAGCTACACCTGATATTTCCTATAGACAAATGGCAAATGCAACACAATGGAGGTTATATGAGGATGCAATGAGTAAAGCACAATCTGTACTCGTTAATTTCCATCATAAATTATCTCTTTCCTCCTATTGGGGAGATGGAACAACATCTTCATCAGACGGCATGCGTGTGCAAATTGGTGTTTCTGCACTTCATGCAGATGCTAATCCTCATTATGGTACTGGAAAAGGTGCTACAATTTATCGTTTTGTCAGTGACCAATTTTCAAGTTTTTATACAAAGGTTATTAATACAAACGCTAGAGATGCTGTACATGTCATTGATGGACTCCTTCATCATGAGACAGATTTAGCGATTGAAGAACATTATACAGATACAGCCGGTTATACTGATCAAGTTTTTGGTTTAGCCCATTTACTTGGTTTTCGTTTTGCACCGCGTTTACGAGATCTAGCTGACTCAAAGCTTTACACGATAGGAAAATCTAGTGATTTTCCACAAATAGAAAAATTATTGCGCGGTCAAATCAATATAAATGTTATTCAAAAAAATTACGATGATGTATTACGATTAGCTCATTCTATTCGGAAGGGTACTGTATCTGCTTCTCTTATTATGGGAAAGCTTGGTTCTTACGCTCGGCAAAATAGCTTGGCTACAGCACTTCGTGAGATGGGAAGAATTGAAAAAACAATTTTCATTTTAGATTATATCTCAAGTGAAACATTAAGAAGAAAAATTCATCGTGGATTAAATAAAGGTGAAGCTATGAATTCTTTGGCTAGATCTATTTTTTTCGGAAAACGTGGCGAATTGCGTGAACGTGCGCTTCAGGATCAACTTCAAAGAGCTAGTGCATTAAATATTATTATTAATGCCATTAGTATATGGAATACGGTATATTTAACCAAGGCAATAGAATATAAAAAAGAGAACGGTGTCTTGCATGAAGAATTGCTACATCATATTTCACCGCTTGGCTGGGAACATATCAACTTCCTTGGTGAATATAAATTCAAATTTAAGCAATCAACTACATTAGAAACATTACGACCACTCCGAAAATAAAACACAAAAGCCGAAATTCCTTAACGTGGGAAAATCGGCTTTTTACCTTCCAAAAAATGTCTTAGCGTGGGTTTTATGTCATTTGGTTGGCGGGACCCCTTATAGTTAATTAATCCTGAATGTCATTATATATTTTTCTGTAAGAATGCACCATTCTTCTCTATTTACCTATACTTATATTTTTATAAATTATTACGATATAAATATTGATTTAAAACGTTTTGTTCGAAATAATAAATTAGGATTTTCAGGGGTTAAGATCGTTATTTATTCTCCTATGATGAATTCACAAAATTTTCAAACATTAAAAGTGCATACGTTAAGATTTGGTATATAATAAAATCAACCCGTGGTTATAGTGTTTGCTCCGATTCAAATTATGAGATAGTTTGTGTTAAATTTTTTACATTATCTAAAAAAGAACTTGTAGGGATTCCTACAAGTTCTTTTTGCTTTTCTTATTGTATTAGAAAAAAGCCCTTTAAATATAGCAGAAACATAAATAAAGTATATATCTCTAATTTACTAACTAAAATTTTGTGATGCAATTAATGGAGTAGAAGCTATGAAGAAACATGATATTAAGTATCTTTCATTTTATAAACTTGCCAAACAGTATGAAGAAGTAAAAAAAGGGAAACCTAACATATAATTTATGATGATTCAGGGGGTACCAAATGGAGCATAAAACAAAAGTAACAATTGGGGATTATGTTCAATTTTTATCTCGTAAAAATCCTAATTTACAATTAACCGGATATGTAGTGAGTGTTCTACAGAATACAATTGTTGTTGATATTACAGAGATAATGGGAAGTGAAGTAGATGATTTTAGGCAAGTAGTAAAACATGGTTGCTATAATAAAGTGGTTCATAAGCAAATCAAAAATAATGTTTCATAAAAATTGCGCCTAGATATATCTAGGCGCAATTTTTATGGTGAGTAGTTCAATTTATTATTTTACATCGAGAGAGGCAATCTATTTCAATTATCTATATTGCTTTATATAAATGAATTTTCCAAGCGGATGTGTTTGATGTAAATATTTTTTCAAGAGATAAATTGTTTTCTGCTGCATTTTCAATTGGAACAGCAGAAAGTATGTAACGACCATCCATTTTTTTGAAGTGTTCTATATTTAGTTCTGCATTTCTTAAGCGTTTGTTTGATTTTTTTGTAAACATATAGTGTTTTCCAAGTTCATCGGTGAAAATATAACAGCGGCCACCCCATTCGTCAAAATACGTACGAATCGTTTTATTCTTCGCTAGTTCCTTCTCGATTATTTTTCGAAATTCATATTTATATGATAGAGGATAAAAATTATTATATGTATCAAGTGTGTAGAATCCATTGTACTGAGCGATAGCAGGATGTAAACCAATACTAGCGACACGGTACTGTTCCAAAGGTAAATCGATATACTCTTTTATCTCCTGGAATTGTTCTTCTGCAAAAAATTCCTTTACTGAAGGTTTATTTTGAAAAATAAGTTCTTCATTAAAAAAGCTTAACAAAATAATTTGAGCTACCACAAAGCCTGTTACAGCGTGTCTCCATATTTTCCCTTGTAACCATAAAACTTTTAATCCAAGAGCGAATAAAACATAGATAACTAACGGGCGTAAAAAATGATAACGTGCAAAATTAAATGTATCTAAAATGTGAAAACGTTTTGTTAATGGAAGCCAACCTTTATAAAACCAAAAAGCATACCAAATTGACAACGCTATGTTAAACCAAAACAAAAAAACAAAGACTTTTTCTTGCTTCCATTGTTTCTTAGTAATGATAAAATACATCGCAATAAGTATGACAGGTAAAATAACAAATGTATGGACTGTCATGACATGAGTATGTCCGAAAAGGAAATTTTTCAATGTGAGGCGGAGAGACCGCCATAACGATAATCTTGCATGAAAATATTCATCTCTACTGTTAGGTGCAGTAGATAAAAAGAAGGAAGATACTATGCGATATTCTACAATCATGTAAATGAGCGTCATATAAATAATTGAAAAAAGAAAACGAAAGTTCCATTCTTTTTTTATTACTAAGTCCACTAACCAAAGGACTCCCATTCCACTTAAAAAAAAGAAAAAACCTAAAACAATACTCGAATATAGAGGAATAAGAGTGAGTACGAAATAGTTCTTCCACGACCTTTCTCCTTTTCGAATATTTAAAAATGCCCAAAGTGCAAGAGGCATTCCGAGAGTACTAAGCATTCCTGAAGGCCAGAAAGGAGTAAGTGCAAAAGCTAATGAAACTCCTACTGCAATGATCCTCCATTCCTCTCTAGGTAAAAAATGTTGTTTTAAAAGAACATACATCCCTATAAACGCAACCACTCTTGTAATCGTTTGACTTAATGCATACGCAACCATATTTGGAAAAAAAGCATACAACCAAACGATACCACTAAATTCCGTACTAAATGCGTTTCTTGACAATTGATTGTTTATCACCTGTGGAATGGTAGCATCAATTGGACCTATTATCTCTCCGCTCCTTGCCAAAACCTTATACCAGGACAAATTGGAATCAAGATTATCATGAACGCGAATATGCGCATTTTCTCCAAGAATAAATAAAGGAGACAAATAAAGAATGAGTATGATTGCTGCAAAAACAAGTAACTTTATTTCTTTGTTATTCTGGTTTAAAAACATTGAAGGCACCTCAAAAAAATTTCAAAAAGTTTATTTATAAAATTTCCTAAACGAAAGAAATTATCCCTGGTTAATAAGATGTTATGATTTTTTTGTAAATAAGAAAATTCTTGTATACACTTAAGCGTAGAAGAGGGAAGAATACCAGAGGAAAATGAATCTATTTCTTGATTTTGATTAGTTTTATAAAAAAGAAAATTCTTAACAGTTAAGTCGCTCAAAGACTAGATTGTAGACATTATTTAATCTAAATAAAGAAAAGAATTATGGCAGTGAAAACCACGTGCTACAATTCTTTTTAGTATATTTAAGATTTTTTCAATTTGTCTTTATCGTCTACAGCTATATCCTCTTCTATATTGACAGTCTCTTTTACAACATAGATTGGTCGATTCTTACTTTCGTCATAAATACGAGCGATATATTGACTGACAATACCAAGACCAAGAAGTTGCACGCCACTGAAGAATGTGATAGCAACCATAAGAGAAGCCCATCCAGTTTGAATGTCTTGTCCAATAAATTTAACAATAACTGAGTATATTAAAACTGCAATAGAAATTAATACAGAAATTAAACCTAAAGTCATAACCATTCTTAATGGCTTTGTAGAAAATGCAATAATACCATCTGAGGCAAATCTCATCATTTTCTTTAAGGGGTAGCATCAGGATTATGCGGATTTACAACGTTAAGACAAAAAACCTTGTATCAATAGAGTACACTCTATTGATATATAATTGTACTTGAAAAATCACGTCTCTTACTGACCTTAAATTCAAAAAATCTAAACAATCTGCTTTTAATCGGTTTACGATGACATTACCAACCATAAGCATCCCCAGCTGTCCTTCTCCTTCAGCTTCTGCTCTCATCATCCTTGCCATCAGTGCAACATCACTTTCGGTATATTTCACTCGTTACACCTTTATCACTCCTTTTATTGAATTATATGAACAGTGCTCAACAAAAATACGTTGTTGTCGATTCCTAATGAACCTGTTTAAATATGAAAAAATCAGGGAAACATATGAATGATAAATGAAGGAGGAATGCAATTATGGCATCAACACCATATGACCCATTTAGACAATTGGTAAATATGCGAAGAGATTTTGACCGTATCTTTTCTGAATTACCGTTTGATTTTGGAGGGGATAAAAATCACTTTGGAAACATTAAGGTAGATGTTTATGAAACTGAAAATGAAGTTGTGGCAACATGTGATATACCTGGACTTGAAAAGAGCGAAGACGTGAACATTGATATTGAAAATAATGTATTAACCATTAGTGGTTCTATGAATAAAACAAATGAAACAAAAGAAAAGAATATGTATAGAAAAGAACGTTACACAGGCAGTTTCCAACGAGTTATAACACTTCCTAGTCCTGTAACTATTGAAGGTGTATCTGCGACATACAAAAACGGTGTGTTAGAAGTAAAAATGCCAAAAACAACACCAAATAATAAAAAGAAAATTGATGTGGATTTTCATTAAAAATGGGCGATTTATATCAAGTGATGAAAGAATTCAAAAGGGACTATTTAGAGGAAATATCTAATATACAGCCAGAATTAGTGGACCTGCTTATACTAACTTGTCATTCTTCAGAAATTAAAAAAAAAGCTATATTAGATGAACTTACTCATAACATTAAATTATCATATATGAAAAATAATATGAATAATCTTTCGATTAGCAATCGCTGAATAAGGACTGTCGAATACGACAGTCCTGTTATTAAGGGTAGCATCAGGATTATGCGGATTTACAACGTTAAGACAAAAAACCTTGTATCAATAGGGTCTACTCTATTGATACAATTATAGTAGACTGATAAAATCATAGTTAAGAGTGTCTCATAAGACTTATCTCAAAAATGAGGTGATATTTTGCGGAAAATTGGTTATATACGTGTCAGTTCGACTAACCAAAATCCTTCAAGGCAATTTCAGCAATTAAACGAAATCGGGATGGATATTATTTTTGAAGAAAAAGTTTCTGGTGCAACAAAGAATCGCGAGCAACTTCAAAAAATGTTGCAGGATTTACAGGAAGGCGACATTATTTATGTTACAGACTTAACTCGGATCACTCGGAGTACGCAGGATTTATTTGAATTGATTGATTTAATACGAAGGAAAAAGGCAAGCTTAAAATCACTCAAGGATACATGGCTAAATTTATCAGAGGATAATCCATACAGCCAATTCTTAATTACAGTAATGGCTGGTGTGAACCAATTAGAGCGCGACCTTATCCGTATGCGTCAACGTGAAGGGATTGAGTTAGCAAAGAAAGAAGGAAAGTTTAAGGGGCGTTTAAAGAAGTATCATAAAAATCACGCAGGGATGAATTATGCAGTAAAACTATATAAAGAAGGCGGCATGACTGTAAATCAAATTTGTGAAATTACTAATGTATCTAGGGCTTCATTATATAGAAATCTATCGGAAAGAAACAAATAGTTTGTCCTGATTCTATCAAAAGGTGTATTTTTTCACCAACATTTTTAGGCATGAAATGTCGGTAATTATTATCTATTTTGTTTTAAAGTAAATATTGAAAGGGAGTAAACTTATGGATTGGCTAGAAAGAATGAACAATGCGTTAAACTACATTGAAAATAGCCTGGATGAAGAAATAGACTACAAAGAGATTGCAAAAGCAGCTAACTGTTCTGAGTTTCATTTTTCAAGAATGTTCTCTTCAATCTCAGGTGTATCGCTATCAGAATATATTAGACGAAGACGGTTAACACTTGCAGCATTTGAAATTCAAAAAAGTGATATTCGGATCATCGATGTGGCAATTAAATATGGTTATATTTCTTCTGATACTTTCTCACGTGCTTTTCAAAAAATGCATGGGGTAACCCCTTCCAATGCTCGTAATAGAGGGGTACAGTTAAAAGCCTTTCCCAAAATTTCCTTTCAAATTTCTATTAAAGGAGATACCGAGATGGACTACAGAATTGAAAACCTTGATTTTGAATTAAGAATTGTCGGAAAAAGCAAGCCAGTAAAAACAAGCAGAGCATTTAAAACAATCCCTACGCTTTGGAACACTGCGAAAAAAGATGGATTTATGCAAGAACTAGTAGATATGTCATGGGAAAATCCAAAATGCACGCTTGAAAGCCTTCTGGGGGTTTGCGGAAAAGAAGCTGCCATCACAGATGAACAATTTTCCTATTTCATGGGCGTAAGATACGATGGGGAATCCCCAGAAAATATGGAGACGCTTATTATTCCCGCAAGTACATGGGCAGTTTTTCCGAACATAGTGGATGCATGGAAACGTTTATATTCCGAGTGGGTCCCTACCTCCGAGTATGAACTTGCAAATTTACCGTGTATAGAATGTTATTACGGTCCGAAGCATAAACCAAGACACGAACTCTGGGTCCCTGTTATCCCGAAGTAAATTACATATTCAGTAATAGAATGCTGTTTATGGAGTAACGAAAAAAGAGCCTAATTTCTCAATTTAGGTGATGGGAAATCAGGCTTTTTATATTGGAAATTCCTTATCGTTGTAAATCCGCATTTTCCTGACGCCACCCCGTTATGTACGCGTCAGTTCGACTAGCCAAAATCCTTCAAGACAATTTCGGCAATTGAACGAAATTGGAATGGATATTATTTATGAAGAAAAAACTTCAGGAGCCACAAAAGATCGTGAACAACTTCAAAAAATGTTAGAGGATTTACAGGAAGGTGACATTATTTATGTTACAGATTTAACTCGGATCACTCGAAGTACGCAAGATTTATTTGAATTGATTGATTTAATACGAAATAAAAAGGGAAGCTTAAAATCACTTAAGGATACATGGCTAGATTTATCAGAAGATAATCCATATAGCCAATTCTTAATTACGGTAATGGCTGGTGTTAACCAATTAGAGCGAGACCTTATTCGTATGCGTCAGCGTGAAGGAATTGAGCTCGCAAAGAAAGAAGGGAAGTTTAAAGGACGGTTAAAGAAATATCATAAAAATCACGCAGGAATGAATTATGCAGTAAAGCTATATAAAGAAGGAAATATGACTGTAAATCAAATTTGTGAAATTACAAATGTATCTAGAGCTTCTTTATATAGAAAGCTATCGGAAGGAAAAAAATAAGCATTCATTACTTATATTAAAAATTTCCGGGGATTGTGAAACAACGTACCTAACCAAGCAGGCTATTTCTATAAGGAAGTATCAATATTTGTTTATCTAACTAGGCACGATCATCAAAGGGTTCCGAGTACATTTTAACGGAGATATACGCTAAACTCAGATTTAAAGCAAGGCTGTATTTTCCGAGAACACTTTATAAAAAACAACCTTAGTCAATCACAAACGAAGGTTGTTTTTATAAAGTCATGGTCTAATTAAAACAATTGCTGTCCCAAGAGCATACTTGAGACTGAAAAGGCACCAGCAGGTGGTAAAACATTAGTATATATGGGAGGTCCCAAACGGGTTGTAAAGGTTGTAGCAATCCAATTTCCGTATTCACCAGCCAGCAAAGAGGGAGGTTTCATTATAAACCGTCCACTTAAAATGAAATGCCGAATGCTTATAGCGGTCTCATCAATTATTGTCAAGTTGCCAAAAAAGGAGGCATATGGTGAATCGAAACTTATTTGTTTAGCGCTTTCGTCCCAATACCCATTAATCGGAATAGGTATACCACGAAAATTAACTGTACCTACTACTTTGTTGTCTACAATGGAATCAATGGTAAGTATACCTCTAATAATGGATCTCCCCGCAATAGAAGCATCAATCCCCCATACGGATGGAAAGGGGATACTAACTTTGGCTGTCTTTGGAATTTTCAAAATTAACCTCTCCTTGATTATTTTATGTATAGATTGAGTTGTATTTAATCATAATCCTGTAGTAATGATACAGTATATGCACAGAGAATCACTTAGGTGTTTTGTTAAGAAAGAAGCATCAATAATCAATCAGCCTACTGTCTAGATGAACAAGAGTTTGCCTGACCCACGAAAAATATGGAACATTAATTGCTGCTCATACATATGGTCTCGTATTTGGAAAATTTCTTAGCTTTAAAATAAATCATCTGATTCAATGAAATGTAATGCCTATCATCACCTATTTTTATATGTATCTCAGACGAATTCCTATACCTCCGTTACTCTTCGATCATATTTTATTTGTACGAGGTGGTGTAAAATGTTTAAATTATATTTAGATCCTGGTCACGGGAGAATGGACCCAGGAGCTATTGGCAATGGGATGCAGGAAAAAGAAATTACCTTAAATATTTCCCGTAGCATCCGAAATCTCTTGGAAAACCATTATGAAGGCCTGCAAATTAAAATGAGTAGAACAGCAGATATTACGCGCAGCTTGAAAGAACGTACAGATGATGCGAATGCTTTCGGTACGGGGGCCAAAGGATGGATTTGTGGAAGAAGTGGGAGTCAATGTGGCGTTAATTCGGAAACGAATCAAATCAACCAGCATGGTTTATGAAACGAAAAAAGTAGGCGTTCGCACGAAAACAACCGTTGCAATTCTTTACATGCGTGACATTGTTGATCCTAAGATTGTTCAAGATGTAAAGAATAAATTAGATGATCTTCACATTGACGGAGCGTTTAGCGCCACTCAGCTAGAAGAATTAATGGAACCGACAAAAGCATTGTTTCCTTTGATGGGGTATACAGGCAGAGCAGACTTTACCGTGAACTGTATGCTCAATGGGCGTGTAGCGTTGATTGTGGATGGTACACCGGCTGCGTTGATTGCGCCTGCCAATTTATTTTTGCTTGTGAAAGCACCCGAAGATATCCACTTTACTGCTTTGGCAGCTACATTTGGTCAAACGCTTCGTTTACTTGGCTTGTCCGTATCGCTACTGCTTCCTGCATTTTTTGTTGCCATTCTTTCCTATCATCAAGATCAGCTGCCCTATTATCTACTTGCCACTTTGGGGATTAACCGGTTGGGAATCCCTTTTGATGTGGCAGTTGAAATGTTTATTGCACTTCTCTTCTTAGAAATCCTGCGGGAAGCTGGTATCCGATTGCCTTCTGCGGTCGGCTCCACGGTAACGGTTGTAGGAGGACTTATCCTGGGGGATGCGGCCATTCGTGCTGGATCCTTATCCCCAGGTATCGTTGTCATCGGAGCAATTACACAAATCTTTGGTTCAACTTTATCGAGCCTATCATTGGCTGGAACGATTAGTACCTTACGCTTTTTTCTTTTCATTCTGTCTGCCACGCTTGGCATTTATGGCTTCTTTCTTGGATTATTTATTGTGCTCAGCCATTTAGCCTCATTGCGTTCATGCGGCTTGCCTTACTTGGCCCCAATATCACCTCCATTTAAAGACTTGGCCAACGCTTTGTTTCGATTACCTTGGCCATAGCGAAACACTCGACCGGACATGTTGAAGACACGAGATTCTACAAGGCAAGGGGACAGGCATAAATGAGGAGATATAAAAGTATGGTTGCACTTTTCCTTCTTCTCACCCTTACCGGTTGCTGGAGCAGATATGAAGTGCAAAACATGAACTATGCTACGGCTGTTGGAATAGACTATGTCGATGGCCAATACACCTTGTATGTGCAATTGCTTGATTTCTCGACAGTGGCCAAGCTGGAGGGACAGCAAAAAGCGGAGCAGCCCCCGGTTTGGGTGGGCAAAGGCGAAGGTTCCTCGTTTACGGAGGCGGCAAATGATTTGTACAGTACATCACAACAACGCTTAAACTTGGGACAAATCTCTGCCATTTTGTTCAGCGAGAGATTGATGAAGGAAAACAAAGTCGGAGAAGTGCTGGAATTGATCAACCGTTATCGTGAAATAAGGTACTTGGCCTGGCTGTTTAGCACAAGAGAGCCTCCTGAAGAAATCTTGCTGGCAACCCCATTTTTTAGATTTTCGCCAAATGCATAAAAATAGTTGTTTACTTTTATGCGTTCAAACAGTTGATTTATCAACCTTATGGTAAAAGCAAACGACTTTATTGTAATAAAACAAACCGATTAGTAAACAACTTTATTGGTAAGGAAAGAACTTTATTGTCACTCAACAGTTTCGTCATGTTAAATTTTGCCTAGCGTATGTTTTGCGCTTTTTGTTGGTAGGACCCCATGCCCATCAACTTAAGAATTTTCACTACCCCCAAGTGACAAAAAACGTTATTCTTTCTAAAAAGCTAGCTAGAAAGGGTGACATTTTTTATGAATCTTTCGATTCAAGATGAATTACAACTATTTTCTGAAGAACTGTATCGTCATTTAACCCCTTCTCTTTTGGAAGAACTCGCAAAAGAATTAGGTTTTGTAAAAAGAAAACGAAAGTTTTCTGGAAATGAATTAGCTACCATATGTATTTGGGTAAGTCAACGTACAGCGAGTGACTCGCTTGTTCGACTATGCAGTCAATTACATGCGGCCACAGGCACTCTTATGAGTCCAGAAGGACTCAATAAACGCTTTGATAAAAAAGCGGTTGAATTTTTGAAATATATTTTTTCGGCATTATGGAAAAGTAAAATCTGTGAAACATCGGCCATTTCAAGCGCGGCGCTCACGTATTTTCAACGAATTCGTATTTTAGATGCGACGATTTTCCAAGTACCAAAACATTTAGCCCATGTATATCCTGGATCAGGTGGTTGTGCACAAACAGCGGGTATCAAGATTCAATTAGAATATGACTTACATAGCGGACAGTTTCTAAACTTTCAGATAGGTCCAGGAAAAAATAATGATAAGACCTTTGGAACAGAATGCTTAGACACATTACGTCCAAGCGATTTATGTATCCGTGATTTAGGTTATTTTTCATTAGAAGACTTAGATCAAATGGATCAACGAGGTGCTTATTATATATCCAGATTAAAATTAAACCATACCGTGTATGTAAAAAATCCGTTTCCAGAATACTTTCGAAACGGAACCGTAAAAAAGCAATCACAGTATATCCAAGTTGATTTAGAACATATTATGAACAATTTAAAACCCGGTCAAACATACGAAATAAAAGAAGCTTACATTGGAAAGAATCAAAAACTATTCACACGTGTAATTATCTATCGTTTAACAGACAAACAGATACAGGAACGTAGAAAAAAACAAAGTTACACTGAAAGTAAAAAGGGTATTACATTTTCAGAAAAGAGTAAACGATTAACGGGTATCAACATATATGTCTCAAATACGCCTGAAGGAGTTGTTCCGATGGAACAAATACATGACTTTTACTCCCTTCGCTGGCAAATAGAAATTATTTTTAAAACGTGGAAATCCTTATTTCAAATTCATCATTGGCAAACTATCAAAAAAGAGCGATTAGAATGTCATGTGTATGGAAGACTTATTGCCATCTTTATCTGTTCTTCTACGATGTTTAAGATGCGTAAACTTCTTTTGCAAAAGAACAAAAGAGAATTAAGTGAATATAAAGCCATTGGGATGATTCAAGATCATGTATCGCTGTTATATCAAGCGATACAGAGAAACACCCAAAATCTAACAAAGATTTTAATCCGTTTGTTCGACCTCCTACAGAAGAATGGACGGAAATCTCATCGATATGAGAAGAAAACTATCTTTGATATTATGGGTGTTGTCTATGAGTATAATGGGTTTGGAAAACAAAAGAAAGCTGCATAATTTTTAAAATGAAACTCGTTAGAGTTTATTTGGTGTGTGTACTTTTCAATACCAAAAGTACATTACGTGTTTTTTAGTTTGTTTGAACGAAAGTTCATTTTGTTTTCGTTCTTAAGTTGATGGGCATGTGGTAGGACCCCTATAAGCATTCGTAGCTCTTCCGCTACCTTCTTCGTCATAGGTACAGCTCTAGTTTTACGGTTCTTATTCTTAGCGCCTGCTAACATAATCGTAAGGTTATCAAAATCTATATCGTTAGCCTCTAGCTGATTTACTTCGTTTACACGCAACCCGCAGTGCAACATAAGCAGCATGGCGCAGTAATCTCTATAGCCTGCATAGGTCGTCTTATCTACCACACGAAAAATGCGCTTTATCTGATTATGATTTAGCGTAAAAATCGGCGCTTCATCGGTACGTAACTTTACAAAGTCTACAGCGGGATTGCTTTTAATGTAGCCCTGCTCATTCAATCGCTTAAAGACCGACTTCAACGCCGATATGCGAATATTTACAGTGGCAGGTGCTAATTCTCGATTAAGCAGCTTATTAATATACATTTGTACATGTGCCGCCGTAATGATCTCGACTTTCTCAATGTTCAATTCTCGCATGAAATAACGAAAGAGCTTGCTGTAATCATCTATAGTACGCTTTCTAAATCCCTCTGCCCGAAATGCCTGCGCAGCAATCGCTATCGCCGCTTCTGTGTCTAGTGCTTCCGCAGTACCAATAAAATCAACTACTTCTCTTCGTCTTTTTACTACTCGTATACTTTTAGACATAATAAAAAAAGAGCCCCCTATCTGAAACGAATTTCAGACGGAAGCTCTCCGCATATGTACTATCATTATCTTCATTTGGTTACACGTAGCACCTTTTTACTATGCGACAATAATTCGCTAATGCCTACGTAGGACGTTTGCGGTTTGTTCCCGCTCAAGTTAAGCGTTAAAAACTCCGACAAACAGCTTTATACCGCACCCTAAAGCACATTTGGTTTCCTTTGTCATATATAAGACGTGGTACCGGAAACCACCGCTCTATCCGACTGAGCTATGGGCGCATGATAATAGAAAACACTTCATTTTCTTCTCATAATAATAGCAATAAAATCCATCTAAATCAATAAAAATATCCCCGTAATCCTTTATGACGCTTAGTTATGAGTATATTAACAAAGCACCCCCCTAAATTTTCCAATCATAAATTCACCCCAACTCACAAATTATAATCTTTGAATTGATATTCCAAAGGAGGCTTCATTCAATGACTGTAATTACGAAATTAAAACAAACTGTTTCTGGATTAAAAAGTGCACAAGCTAGCTTAGAGGGATTCGCTCTTGATACGGATAACCAACAAGCTAAGCAACTTTTCCAAACAGCTGCACAGCAAACACAAACGATTATCGATTCTTTAAACCCACGCGTTGAAGAAGTCAAACAAGAAGAACCACAATACTCACAGCAATAACGAATCAGTCTTGCTGTGAAATAGAAAAAGGATGATATGCAGTCATCCTTTTTCTATCACATTACATATTGCAATAGAAATGGAATGATAAATATGCAAAAACTCGGACTCATAACCGTATTATTTGCCCTTCTATTTAGCTCTTTTACCGGATGTGATAATAGTCCTTTAGATAAAAAAGAGAAAGAAGAAGCAAAACGAACGGAGAAAGAGAAAGGTCCAAAGTTAACAAAAACGAGTATGGAATCCTTTAATCAATCTATATCACAAGGAGCCAAGAAAAGAGCTCTCACTATGGATGAAATTATAAAAAGTACAGCAGTAAATTCAAATTTAGATCTCTACATAGCAGTTACACCTGAGCATCACGAAAGATTTGGATTAAAACCTCTCCGTAAGAAGCTCCAAAAGCAGCTAAGTGATGAGCACCCCACTTTCGATGTTCGTGTAAGTACAGATAAAAAAATCTTTATGTTACTTGAAAAGCTTGAAAGAAAAATTAAGGAAAAGAAAGTATCTAAAGATGAAATTAATAAACAATTAAAATTCATTGGTAAAAAAATGGAGTCTAACACTTAACGCTTTTTAAAAGAAAAGGAAGGTTTGCAATGTCTAGTAAAGATAAAAACTTAACCCCTGTGCAACAGGAATATAAAAAATTCGAGCAAGAACGCGAACCGAAGCGTCCTGTCTTAAAAAACTGTATAAAAGCCTTTTTCGTTGGTGGTTTCATTTGCCTAATTGGGCAACTCATTTCTACTTTTTATATTACGTATTTCGATTTCACTGAACGCTCAGCAGGGAATCCAACAGTCGCAACTCTTATTTTCATCTCCATGTTATTAACTGGATTTGGTATATACGATCGGTTTGGTCAATTTGCCGGAGCAGGCACAGCTGTACCTGTCACTGGATTTGGTAACTCCGTTATTGCCGCATGTATCGAACACCGCACAGAAGGTTTTGTACTCGGCGTTGGTGGTAACATGTTTAAATTAGCTGGTTCTGTTATTTTATTTGGTGTATTTTCCGCTTTCGTCATCGCACTTATTAAAACGATTCTCGTTCAATGGGGAGGGCTATAAATGTTACAAGGACACCGAACGTGGGTATTTGAAAACAAACCAGTTATTATTTCGACGGGAGTCGTTGGCGGGCCGTTTGAAGCTAAAGGCAAAATTCCAGAAGACTTCGATACCCTCCATGAAGATTTATGGCTCGGACAAGATTCCTATGAAAAAGCACATAAAATTTTGTTCGAAGAAGCTTGTAGCCGCGCTACTGAAAAGGCAAAACTTCGTAAAGACGATATTCAATTTGTACTCGCAGGCGATTTAATTAATCAAATTACCCCTACAAGCTTTGCTTGCCGTACACTGGGCACTCCTTATCTCGGACTATTCGGCGCTTGTTCTACTTCTATGGAAGGTTTAGCACTTGGAGCAAGTATCGTAAATGCAAAAGGCGCAAAATATTTATTAACTGGTGCATCCAGTCATAATACAGCTGTAGAAAAACAGTTCCGCTATCCTACCGAATATGGTGGGCAAAAACCACCTACCGCGCAGTGGACAGTAACCGGAGCAGGAGCTGCTATTTTAAGCGATACTGGACACGGTCCTAGGGTAACATCTGCCACAATCGGACGAGTGGTTGATATGGGATTAACAGATCCATTTAATATGGGAGGTGCAATGGCTCCAGCTGCCGTTGATACAATTGAAGCCCATTTACGCGAACGACAAATTGATGCCTCTTACTACGATTTAATCGTAACGGGTGACCTCGGACATGTAGGACGCGAAATTGCTTATGACTTATTACATAAACACGGAACGAAAGTAACGAGCGAACAGTTTCAAGATTGCGGGCTGCTCATTTATAGAGAAGGGCAACCTGTCATCGCTGGCGCTAGTGGACCAGGGTGTTCCGCAACGGTCGTATACGGTCACTTATTAAACCGAATGAAAAGAGGAGAGTTTAATAAAATACTTGTCGTTGCGACAGGCGCTTTACTATCTCCACTTACATTCCAACAAGAAGAAACGATTCCGTGTATCGCTCATGCCGTTTCGATTGAATTTGGAGGTGCAACGCAATGATTTTTTTCTGGGCTTTCGTCATTGGCGGACTTATATGTGTAATCGGCCAACTTATGTTTGATGTTGGAAAGCTAACACCAGCTCATACAATGGCAACACTCGTTGTTGCTGGAGCTATATTAGATGGATTCAATTTGTATGAACCATTAATTGATTTCGCTGGAGCTGGGGCAACTGTACCTATTACAAGCTTTGGTAATGCCCTCGTTCACGGTGCAATGGAAGAAGCTGCAAAACATGGCATCGTTGGCATTATTACCGGCATGTTTAAAGTAACAAGCGCCGGTGTATCCGCAGCTATTATTTTCGGCTTCATCGGAGCATTGCTATTCAAACCGAAAGGATAAGGTGTTCGTATGACAGTTATCGCTAGCGTCAAAACCTGCCTTGCTAGTGTAAGGGGCGCTCAAGCAAGTTTGAGCTCCCTTTCACTACATTCACAGGACGCAGAATCAAAACGTGTATTTCATGAATGTATGTTAGAAATGGAGAGCATCATCGCTGATTTACAAAATAGAGTTTCAGTATTAGAACGTGAAGAACCTCAATATAAAGGGTTTTAAGTAGACTGGAGGAAATGACTATGTCTCACCTGCCGGAATGGACACTTGTCATTCTTCGCTCTGTATTCATATTAATTATTTTATTCGCTATTACGAAATGGTTAGGGAAAAGACAAATCTCTCAGCTCTCCTTTATTGAATACATAGCCGGAATGACAATCGGTGGCATCGCTGCCCAAGTATCTACAGGGCTCGATTCAAAATTTTTTCACGGCGTCTTTGCGATACTCATTTTCGCTGTGGTACCTTTTTTAAGAGGAATCCTTTCTTTAAAGAACAAAACAGCTCGGGACTTCTTTCAAGGGAAATCTACCGTATTAATAAAAGATGGAAAGATACTCGAAGACAACTTAAAGAAAGAAAAATATACAAGTGACGAATTACTGGAACTTCTTCGTGGAAAAGATGCCTTCAGCGTAGCTGATGTTGAATTTGCTGTACTAGAACCGAGCGGAGAATTAAATGTATTATTAAAGAAAGATCGCCAACCACTCACAGCAAAAGACATCGGTTTAAAAGTAGCAAACGAAAAAGAACCACAAACTGTTATTATGGATGGCAATGTACTAGATGAACCTCTTTCAGCAAGCGGACATAACCGAGCTTGGTTACATTCTGAGCTCGAAAAACTCGGTGTTGTCATTGAAAACGTCTTTCTCGGTCAAGTGGATTCATATGGACAACTTACTATCGACATTTATAATGACAAACTACAAATGCCTTCTCCTCAAAACAAACCTTTATTATTGGCATCTTTAAAAAAATGTCATGCTGATCTTGAACTATTTTCTTTAGAAACAAAGTCGAAATCAGCAAGCGAAATGTATAGTAAAAACGCGAAACAAATCGAAAAGATTTTAAATAAAGTGACCTATCTTTTAAAAGAATAGATATCGAAAGAACGCTTCAGTAAAAAAGGCGTTCTTTTCTTTTTTTCTACAGTTTTTATAACGTTTAAATTTATGTAATTCGGTTATGATGTTGAAGATACATAAGCAGGGAATTTCAAAAACATAGCGAATATTTCATGGTACAACTACATATTTTTTTGATTTAAAGTGGTTTCGTTTGACCTTTATTGACCATAATTGTATTATAAGACTAAGAAAGCTTTTGAAGGAGGAAATAACAGATGAATTTAATTCCTACAGTAATTGAACAAACAAATCGTGGAGAACGCGCTTACGATATTTACTCTCGACTATTAAAAGACCGCATCATTATGCTTGGTAGCGCAATTGATGACAACGTAGCTAACTCAATCGTTTCCCAGCTTTTATTCTTGGAATCTCAAGATCCAGAAAAAGATATTCACATCTACATCAACAGCCCTGGTGGTTCTATCACAGCAGGTATGGCAATTTACGATACAATGCAGTTTATTAAACCGCAAGTATCAACAATCTGTATCGGTATGGCTGCATCTATGGGTGCATTCTTACTTGCAGCAGGTGAAAAAGGAAAACGTTATGCACTTCCAAACAGTGAAGTAATGATTCACCAACCACTTGGCGGGGCACAAGGTCAAGCGACTGAAATCGAAATCGCTGCTAAACGTATCCTATTCTTACGTGAAAAACTAAACCAAATTCTTGCTGACCGCACTGGTCAACCACTTGAAGTACTACAACGCGACACAGACCGCGACAACTTCATGACAGCAGAAAAAGCTTTAGAATACGGTTTAATCGATAAGATCTTTACAAATCGTTAATAACTAAATTACTGAGGCAACCCTATAGCGCCTTGTCTAAATACCTATACAGCGTGGTCTTACTGATACCAGTCGCCACTGTAATTTGCTTAATTGTATAGTCTTTACTCTTATACATCTTAACAGCCATTTCCACTTTATCTTCTTTCTTAGTAGGTCTCCCACCTTTCTTTCCTCTTGATCTTGCTGCTTGAAGACCAGACTTTGTTCGTTCACTAATAATATCTCTTTCTAGTTCAGCGATGCTTGCCATTGTACGAAAGAAAAACTTTCCCATTGCGGTTGAAGTGTCAATACTGTCAGTAATTGATACAAAATGTACACCCATATCGTTAAATAATTCGCTCAGTTCTATCAAATGTTTTGTGGAACGTGAAATACGGTCAAGTTTATATACAACAATTTTATCGCCACTTCGTAAAATTTTTAAAAGGTCTTCTAATTGAGGCCTATCTCTTCGTGTGCCAGTTAATTTTTCTTTATAAATCTTCTCAACCCCGAATTGTGTTAATGCATCAACTTGCATATCTAGGTTTTGTTCCTCCGTACTCACTCGCGCGTAACCAAAAATCATAATTAATCACCTACTAAAAACTATTTATATGAATATATTAGCACCAAAAACGGTGTTTGTTATTAAAAATGTTACTTTGATTTTGGGAATGAGTTTTGGTACCAAAGATCAGGGTAAATAGAGTGTGTTTTGCTCCAATAAGGACCAGCCCCATAAATGTCCGTTTATGGGGCTAATTTTATTAAACTAACCAGCCGCAGTATGACTGAAGAGAGCTCTTTTATTTTTGTTCCGCAATAGGGCCAGATTGTTGAATAAGGATTGTAGTTAATTATGGTTTTACATACAATTATTGAACTATTGGAAGATAAGTTTAATATCAACCTCGGTGAGCTCTTCATAAGTAAATGAGGTTCTTCACAAGTAATTCGTGAACTAATCAACTGCCCCAGTTCGTTTTATTTCTACCTTAATATTTGGTTTTAAATTTAATGTGGAATACTTTCCTCTCAAATCTTTTTCATTTAAATTGGAATATTTTCTTATACTTTTTATTTTTCTTCCAATGCCAATTGGATCAGTATTTAATTTTCTAAACTCCTCAAGAATATCCCCGAATTCTTTGTTTAGTTCTTCTTCAATTATTAGCTCCATTTTTTTTATTGATTCCTTATTTTTAAGAGTAACAGAAGGCTGTAATTCTATAGTTGAAACTAAAATAGATGCATTTAAATTAACCGACTCTTCCTGAGATAATTCAACATTTCCGCGGTACTTTATTGGGTGAATTGTAATATTAAATTTATCTCCTTTTTGCTTTTCGACTAGTTTTATTCCCTTTTCTTCTAATACCTCTGCAGGAATATTTAAAGTTATATCCCCCAAAAAAGCATTATGATTGGTGAATAATTTTATATACAGGTTTTTTTTCATGGAAATAGAACCAACTATTTTATCATCCCTAAATAATGCAACCCCATCTAAATAGGGTGCTACACCATTCTCATTCGATAGAATAGGTAAGGTAGGATCGATACCAATTTCATATAGTGTGGAAATAAAATCATGCAAGTTGGAGTTGACTAACATTTCTTTCTTTTCGTGTTTATCCAATAGTTGATAGATATAGGATCCCATTTCGGGATATTCTTCATAGTTTTTATTTTTAATCGTCTCCTCAGCATTATCAGTAATGGCCAAAAAGATTAAAGAACTGATACTGCTATCTCGTTGCATAGTATCCAGAAAAGAAGAAATTCCTACTGTTTCTGCCATATTTTTATTAAACAGTATGGTCCTTAATTGACCAGAAGTAAGGTGGTGGCTTGTCTGTTGTTCTAAATTTTGTCTTATTTGTTTGCTTGTAGTTCCGACGGCAGAAATGGTTACACTCGTCTTTTCTTCTTTACGGTCGAATTGTAACAAGCTAATAGTGCCTTTGTATGTATTCTCATCAAGTAAGTCAAAACCAATAATAGTTGAAATTCCTTGCCTTTCTAATATTTTTTCAGGTGGCATACATGCCGTACAGAGAAAGACACAAAGTAGAATAAGCCGTATTTTCATTTTTTCAACTCCGTTTTGAACGTGAAAAGATTTTAGATTTAATGATTGAAATGAAATATAAGAATATTGGATAGATAAACCATAGGTAAAAGCCTACTTGACCAACTTTATCAATCAAAAGGTTATTGTCGACTCTTTTTGTGATAAAAAAACTCGTGATAAAAATGATTATTGAGATTACCCATATTCCATGTTTTAGTTTTAAATGAAATATTTGTTTAACTCCTTTGGAAGAAATGAATAGGATTATACATAAATTTGGAAAAATAACTAATATCCATAATGAAACTGCTATAGATTCAAAGCGCTCAATAAATGGAAAATGGACAGCGCTTATCATACTGACAATAGGCCAGATCTGTTTTTCTAATTCTTTAGGGCTATAAAATAATATGGAAATAACAGTTGCAATTAAAACAAGAAGTGTGGTAAACCAGATTGCTAATTGACTGAATAGAAGTAGTTTTTTTTCTCCTTTATAAAAGGAAAAATAAAAAATAAAGTCTCAAAACCCAACATTGTATAACTGCTTTTAAAAACTCCTTTCATCATTTCTGACGGAGTTGTCGACATGATGGGTAAAATTCTAGTTAAGTTTATGGAATCAAGTGGTTGATACATCACAAATAGCAGCCATATAGTCATTAAAAAGGATAAGAAGCATATCCCTGCAACTACTCTGAATCCACCTGATACTGCATAAATTGTTATTAATAATAGTGCTAAAGTGCCTACCCATTCATAAACTCCTTCATATCCCCATGTTAGGGACAATTCAACATAACTGATGATGATAGAGTAATGTACAGCAATAAAGTAAATGACAATTAAGGTATTGATGATACTTCCTATAAAGCGACCAAATAAATTTTCGTGTATTTCATAAAGATTACAGTTTCCATGTTTTTTAAGTATGCTAATAATAATCCAAGTGATAATACTAATGAATAGACCGGATAGTAAAACTGAGATCCAAGCATCTTTCTTAGATTCAAGATAAATAATTTTCGGGACTCCAAGTATGCCCATACCAATTTGCGAAGTGTGTATGATAAAGAAAGCCATATAGGCATTTACAAAACTAATATTTGATTTCATTATCCACCTCAAAATTCATCTAAATCTTTTTCTGTTTTTTTAAATCTCCACCTTGTGCGGAATGAATCTTTTGGGCGATTGACAACAGGACGTCTCATATAAAAATGGTGGGGTAGACGTATTAAGAAGTATTTTATATCCTTAATCCTAAAAGGGTATAGAGGTGCAAGATAAGGTTTGTTTAATGATGTCAATTTTAACAAGTGGACCATCATTACACAGACACCGATAATAATCCCATTTAATCCCCAAACACCTGCTAGAATAATGAAAGGAAATCTAGCAATTCTTATAGCAGTGCCCATTTCATAAATAGGAGCCGTAAATGCCCCTAATGCACTAAATGCCACAATAATAATTAAAATGTTGCTAGTTAAACCTGCCTCAACAGTTGCTTGGCCAATAACAATACCTCCAACAATCCCCATTGTTTGCCCTACTTTTGACGGAAGGCGTGCCCCAGCCTCTCTAAGTAATTCAATTAATAATTCGAGTAAAAGTGCTTCTAGCAAAGGTGGAAAAGGAACTTGTGAACGTGATTGCCCAATTATAAGTAACAATTTAGATGGAATTAGTTCAGAGTGAAATGTCATGGTTGCAACATAAAATGCTGTAAGAAATAGTGACCCTGCCATAGCAAATAATCGTATAAATCTTATAAAAGTACTTAAGGACCATCTCAAATATATGTCTTCTGTTGATTCAAAAAACGAAAAAAAATTAGCAGGTCCAATAATAGCAATTGGACTTTCATCTATAAGAACACCAATCCGTCCGTTTAAAATAGAGTAGAGGAATCTATCGGGCAACTCTGTTAATATAAACTGTGGAAAAAATGAGTAATGATTATCTTCAAGACATTGTGCCAATACTGAACTGTCACTTATATTATCAGTTTTTATATTTTCAAACTTCTCCTTAAGTGTTTTAAGTGTGTCATCATCCGCTATATCTTTAAGATATATAATTCTTACTTGCTTCTTAACACGTTCTCCTATTTTTAATTCATCTGTACACAAATTAGAATCATTTAGATTTCGTCTTATAATTTTAATGTTAGAAGATAATGATTCTGTAAACGATATTTTAGGACCGTATACCAATGATTCTGTTTCTGCTTTCTCAATAGATCTTTCAATAGGGTTGGCGCAATTTACCATAAATGCTTTACTTTCGTCTGATAAGTAAATATAAGCGAATCCATTTAAGAGGGAAGAGATAATCTCTTGTTCCTTAAGGTTTTTCTTTACTTCGTTCATTGGTATGTTTTTCAATAAATAAGAGTAAGTTATGTATTCTATCGGAAGTTGTTGAATGTATTTAATTACATACTCATTTAGAAACTCTTGTTTAATTAAATTTTTCATGAAAATAACTTCGAGACAATCTCCACCAACTTCAAGTGTTCTACACATTAAGTCTGGTGATTCGTTGAGGATGTATTTAATTTTTTCATAATTAGGGCAGTTATTTTTATTTAGATGGAGTGTCATTTGAATCATATCCTTCAATAGTTTTTTTTTAGTATTTGAAGTAGGAATCATTTTATACTTGTTTTAATAAAGAAGTAAGGATTGAGAGTAATTTTAGGACCTATGGTTCTGAAACGAATATGGAACAAGGAATTTTAGATGGTAACCAACAACATGTTGTAGAAATCAATTGGCCAGAACTAGCTGGTATATATGAGGTTGAATTTAATGAAATGTGGGGCAGTTCTACATTATCTTTTGATAAAGTAAATTCTAACATCAGTACTCGTAAAATCGATAATACAACACATGTTATTGATATTAACGGTAAAACACCGGAGGCGCGTTCGAAGTGTTTGTAAAACAGCAATCTCATAATTGATTCGGTTAACCCTCTCCATTCCCTTACTATCCGTCTCAATAATGATATCCTTCCATTTGGGCTGGATCACTCCTTCAATAGGAACTTCGTCATTAGCTGCAAAAAAACGTTGACCACTATCACCATATTCTCGAATTAGTTGAAGAGCTTCAATGACAGGTTGATGAGATTGATTATTAGATCTGAACGTAAGATTTTTTAAGATATTACAGAAAGCAATCCGATAATGCCCCCGATAGGAAGAATGCATCTTTATATAGATTTTTTCTTTGTATTCTCGGTGATTTCTTGTCATGTCTTTAATAATATCCCGAATTGTTGAAGCGCCTACAATCGGATATAGAGTATCTTGAATAATTCCATCTGGATGATTAACCGTCGCTTTTAATAAGTTGATAATATGTTTATTTTTCCCTTGAACCCTTTCCAACTCTTCTACTGCTTCTTTACGGGTAGTATTCTTGGCCTTATTTCCGAACTTGAGAGTGATTTCATCCAACAGATCAGCTAAATAGTCGATAACTTCAGCATGACGATGCCAAAATAAGATGGCAAGTAAGGTGTAGCGAATGGGTGCTGGATGTGCTCGCAATTCCGTTACAGTCTCAGTAGCTGCACGAAGTCGATATTTCTTTAGTAATTTTGGAGTCATATGATGAAACAAGCCATTAGGAATTTGGAGATGTCGTATAGCTAACAGTTTTTTAACCTCCATCTCCATCGCATTTACACTTGGTTTACGAGGAGAAGATAATAGTTGACGAAAAGTTAAAATGTCGGTTTCCTCTCCATCAGAATCCTCATCAGCATGGGACTCAAGTAAAGCATCTAACCGAGTGCACGTCTTAGCAGATAATTGCTGATATGTCATTTTATATAAGCTCTTTTCAAAAGTATCAATGGCAGAGTCAATCATACGCTTTAAGCTCCCAATAGAAGGAGGTTCAACTTTCCATTTACGAAAGAGACTGTATGCTTGGTTTTTTAAATAGTCTGTATCATGTGTAGACTGAACTTGTTCTTCTAACCATTGTCCCAAACGATCATTATCTGTACGTGTAAGCTCCTGAAATCCAAAAAAATCCCTTATATTTTTTCGATGTCGGGTATAAGTCTTTTCTTTTCCACCCCAACTATATTCATCAAATTGATCATGCGAAACATCAAGCTGTTTCGCTATGTACTCGATCACTACTTTTGGGATGTCTTGCTTTTGGCTAGGGAATCTAGCTTTCTGTTGGAAATACTTTAGTAACACGGCAAAGCCCAAACGGTTCGTTTCTGTTTTATTCCCCATAGATAGATGTAGTTCATTTGGCATTAACATAAAGTTTGCTAAAAGCTCTTCTTCATTCCAATTTTTCTTCACTGGTTCTCCCTCTGATCTACATGTTTTTTTAATAGTATAATTTCAAACATAGAGACCATCAAGATAACTAAGAAAAGCAGCAAAGCTAAACCATTTTCCTTTTATTGTAATATATCTGACGGACTAGAGCAGTAACCCTGTGATTAAGCCTGAAAGAATATAGAATGACATTTAAGCACCTACATCAATTGGCTTTGGAAAATGGTGATGCCATTCATCTACTACATGAATGCATAGATTTTCTAAGAAAAAACAAAATCATACTGCCTGCTATCACTACACTTGAAAGAATAGTGTGGGAAGCAAGGGCAATGGCTGAAAAGAAGCTATTTAACACGGTTAGTCAATCCCTAACAAATGAACAAAAAGAAAAACTTGAAGATATTATTACCTTGCAGCATTCGTCAGAATCCAATAAAACGATATTGGGTTGGTTAAAAGAACCACCGGGACATCCTTCACCCGAAACCTTTTTAAAAGTAATAGAACGACTCGAATACATACGAGGAATGGAATTAGAAACGGTGCAAATTAATCATTTGCACCGCAATCGCCTGTTACAGCTGTCTCGCTTGGGTTCAAGATATGAACCTTATGCATTCCGTGATTTTCAGGAAAATAAACGATATTCAATACTAACCGTCTATTTATTACATCTTAATCAAGATTTGACGGATAAAGCTTTTGAAATTCATGACAGACAAATACTTAGTCTCTTATCAAAAGGTCGTAAGGCTCAAGAGGAAATTCAGAAACTGAACGGTAAAAAGCTGAATGAGAAAGTTATACACTTTACGAACATCGGACAAGCTTTGATCAAAGCAAAACAGGAAAAATTAGACGTTTTTGAGGTTTTAGAATCCGTTATTGAATGGAATTCTTTTGTCTCTTCGGTCGAAGAAGCCCAGGAGCTTGCACGTCCTGCTGACTATGATTATTTAGACTTACTGCAAAAACGATTTTATTCACTAAGAAAATATACGCCAACGCTATTAAGGGTGTTGGAATTTCATTCTACAAAGGCAAATGAGCCACTTTTACAAGCTGTAGAGATTATCCGAGGAATGAACGAATCCGGAAAACGAAAAGTACCTGATGACTCACCTGTGGATTTTATTTCAAAACGTTGGAAAAAGCATTTATACGAGAATGATGGTACAACAATCAATCGTCATTACTATGAAATGGCTGTTTTAACAGAACTTCGGGAGCATGTTCGGGCAGGAGATGTTTCCATTGTTGGCAGCAGACAATATAGAGATTTTGAGGAATATTTGTTTTCCGAATTTACATGGAATCAAACGAAAGAGAATACGAGATTATCAGTTAGTTTATCATTCGAAGATTATATAACGGAGAGAACCAGCAGCCTTAATGAAAGGTTAAAGTGGTTAACTGCCAATTCCAACAAGTTAGATGGAGTTTCTCTTGATAAAGGAAAGCTGTCACTTGCACGCTTAGAAAAAGATGTACCAGAAGAAGCAAAAAAGTTTAGTGCAAGCCTTTATCAGATGCTACCAAGAATAAAATTAACCGATTTACTGATGGATATTGCTTATATAACAGGATTTCATGAGCAATTTACTCATGCTTCCAATAATCGAAAACCGGATAAAGAAGAAACGATTATTATTATGGCTGCCCTTTTAGGAATGGGAATGAATATAGGTGTAAGCAAGATGGCTGAAGCAACACCCGGACTTACATATAAGCAATTAGCCAATGTATCTCAATGGCGCATGTATGAAGATGCAATGAATAAAGCCCAAGCCGTATTAGTAAATTTTCATCACAAATTACAATTGTCTTCCTATTGGGGAGACGGTACAACATCCTCATCAGACGGTATGAGAATGCAGTTAGGTGTTTCATCACTACATGCAGATGCAAACCCACATTATGGAACTGGAAAAGGAGCCACCATCTACCGTTTTACTAGTGATCAATTCTCTTCTTACTACACAAAGATTATTCATACTAATTCAAGGGATGCGATTCATGTTTTAGATGGTTTGTTGCACCATGAAACGGATTTAAACATAGAAGAGCATTATACAGACACAGCTGGTTACACAGATCAAATATTCGGACTGACTCATTTATTAGGATTTAAATTTGCCCCAAGAATAAGAGATTTAGCAGACTCAAAATTATTTACAATAGATAAAGCAAGTGAGTATCCAAAATTAGAAGCCATTTTACGTGGACAAATAAATACAAAGGTCATTAAAGAAAATTATGAGGATGTTTTGCGATTAGCTCACTCAATAAGAGAAGGAACAGTTTCAGCATCCCTTATTATGGGGAAACTAGGATCTTATTCAAGACAAAACAGCTTGGCTATAGCCTTACGTGAGATGGGTCGAATAGAAAAAACAATTTTTATTTTGAATTATATATCGGATGAATCATTAAGAAGAAAAATACAAAGGGGATTAAATAAAGGAGAAGCCATGAACGGATTAGCAAGAGCTATTTTCTTCGGAAAACAAGGTGAGCTTAGGGAACGGACTATACAACATCAATTGCAAAGAGCCAGTGCTTTAAACATAATCATCAATGCTATTAGTATTTGGAATACCTTACATCTAACTAAAGCAGTTGAATATCAAAAACAGTCTGGTAGTTTTAATGAAGAATTATTACACCATATGTCGCCTCTAGGTTGGGAACATATTAATCTACTAGGAGAATATCATTTTAATTCGGAGAAAGTGGTCTCGTTAGATTCTTTAAGACCATTAAAACTTTCTTAACGTTGTTAAAACTGGGGGAATAGTCGGGGAAATGGGCTTAGCGTTGTAAATCCGCATTTTCCTGACTGTACCCCATGCCCATCAACTTAAGAACGAAAACAAAATGAACTTTCGTTCAAACAAACTAAAAAACACGTAATGTACTTTTGGTATTGAAAAGTACACACACCAAATAAACTCTAACGAGTTTCATTTTAAAAATTATGCAGCTTTCTTTTGTTTTCCAAACCCATTATACTCATAGACAACACCCATAATATCAAAGATAGTTTTCTTCTCATATCGATGAGATTTCCGTCCATTCTTCTGTAGGAGGTCGAACAAACGGATTAAAATCTTTGTTAGATTTTGGGTGTTTCTCTGTATCGCTTGATATAACAGCGATACATGATCTTGAATCATCCCAATGGCTTTATATTCACTTAATTCTCTTTTGTTCTTTTGCAAAAGAAGTTTACGCATCTTAAACATCGTAGAAGAACAGATAAAGATGGCAATAAGTCTTCCATACACATGACATTCTAATCGCTCTTTTTTGATAGTTTGCCAATGATGAATTTGAAATAAGGATTTCCACGTTTTAAAAATAATTTCTATTTGCCAGCGAAGGGAGTAAAAGTCATGTATTTGTTCCATCGGAACAACTCCTTCAGGCGTATTTGAGACATATATGTTGATACCCGTTAATCGTTTACTCTTTTCTGAAAATGTAATACCCTTTTTACTTTCAGTGTAACTTTGTTTTTTTCTACGTTCCTGTATCTGTTTGTCTGTTAAACGATAGATAATTACACGTGTGAATAGTTTTTGATTCTTTCCAATGTAAGCTTCTTTTATTTCGTATGTTTGACCGGGTTTTAAATTGTTCATAATATGTTCTAAATCAACTTGGATATACTGTGATTGCTTTTTTACGGTTCCGTTTCGAAAGTATTCTGGAAACGGATTTTTTACATACACGGTATGGTTTAATTTTAATCTGGATATATAATAAGCACCTCGTTGATCCATTTGATCTAAGTCTTCTAATGAAAAATAACCTAAATCACGGATACATAAATCGCTTGGACGTAATGTGTCTAAGCATTCTGTTCCAAAGGTCTTATCATTATTTTTTCCTGGACCTATCTGAAAGTTTAGAAACTGTCCGCTATGTAAGTCATATTCTAATTGAATCTTGATACCCGCTGTTTGTGCACAACCACCTGATCCAGGATATACATGGGCTAAATGTTTTGGTACTTGGAAAATCGTCGCATCTAAAATACGAATTCGTTGAAAATACGTGAGCGCCGCGCTTGAAATGGCCGATGTTTCACAGATTTTACTTTTCCATAATGCCGAAAAAATATATTTCAAAAATTCAACCGCTTTTTTATCAAAGCGTTTATTGAGTCCTTCTGGACTCATAAGAGTGCCTGTGGCCGCATGTAATTGACTGCATAGTCGAACAAGCGAGTCACTCGCTGTACGTTGACTTACCCAAATACATATGGTAGCTAATTCATTTCCAGAAAACTTTCGTTTTCTTTTTACAAAACCTAATTCTTTTGCGAGTTCTTCCAAAAGAGAAGGGGTTAAATGACGATACAGTTCTTCAGAAAATAGTTGTAATTCATCTTGAATCGAAAGATTCATAAAAAATGTCACCCTTTCTAGCTAGCTTTTTAGAAAGAATAACGTTTTTTGTCACTTGGGGGTAGTGAAAATTCTTAAGTTGATGGGCATGTGGCGGTACCCCAATTAGAGCGTTCGCAATTGTAAAAAAAGCAGCAGCGCTTGCGAATACAGATGTAGGAAGATTGGAATTGAACAAGGGCGGCGCGATCGCAGAAGCTGCTCAAGAAATTCTTGATAGAAAATGGCATGATCATTTTATCGTAGATCCAATCCAAGGCGGAGCAGGTACTTCAATGAACATGAATGCAAATGAAGTCATTGCCAACCGTGCTCTTGAATTATTAGGAATGGAAAAGGGAGACTATCATTATATTAGTCCAAATAGCCATGTAAACATGGCGCAATCAACAAACGATGCATTCCCAACGGCGATTCATATCGCTACATTAAACGCATTAGAAGGTTTATTACAAACGATGGGTTATATGCACGATGTATTTGAATTAAAAGCAGAGCAGTTTGACCATGTTATTAAAATGGGTCGTACACATTTACAAGACGCTGTGCCAATTCGTCTTGGACAAGAATTTAAAGCGTACTCTCGTGTACTTGAACGTGATATGAAACGAATTCAGCAATCACGTCAACACTTATATGAAGTGAACATGGGAGCAACTGCAGTTGGTACAGGCTTAAATGCAGATCCAGAATATATTGAAGCAGTTGTAAAACATTTAGCTGCAATTAGTGAACTACCACTTGTTGGTGCAGAAGACTTAGTAGATGCGACGCAAAATACGGATGCTTATACTGAAGTATCTGCAGCACTTAAAGTATGTATGATGAACATGTCTAAAATTGCGAATGACCTTCGCTTAATGGCATCAGGTCCACGTGTTGGCTTAGCGGAAATTATGCTACCAGCTCGTCAACCAGGTTCATCAATTATGCCAGGGAAAGTAAATCCTGTTATGCCAGAAGTAATTAATCAAATTGCGTTCCAAGTAATTGGTAACGACCATACAATTTGCCTTGCTTCAGAAGCAGGACAATTAGAATTAAACGTTATGGAACCAGTACTTGTTTTCAACTTACTTCAATCAATTAGCATTATGAATAACGGTTTCCGTGCCTTTACAGATAATTGCTTAAAAGGAATTGAAGCGAATGAAGATCGCTTAAAAGAGTATGTTGAGAAGAGTGTAGGAATTATTACAGCCGTGAACCCTCATATCGGTTATGAAGCAGCAGCTCGCGTTGCGAAAGAAGCAATCGCGACTGGGCAATCCGTTCGAGAACTTTGTGTGAAAAATGGTGTATTGTCACAAGAAGACTTAGAGTTAATTCTAGATCCATTCGAAATGACACACCCAGGGATTGCAGGAGCAACTCTTTTAAAGAAAAATTAAAAGAAGAGGGGGGCAAGCCCCTCCTCTTTTTTACAATATAGGGATGTTATATGTGAATAGAGGTAGGGAGGTTATAAGTAAGTATACAGTAGCGTCTAATGGTTCATAGAAACAAAATTAAGAGGAACAGAAATATGATCAACATCACTTTTAAATAAAGAGGATTTATTAAAACATCCTATCATATTAACAACAAGCTTACATGAATCTTTATAAAGAACTATGACCAACCATTAATAAATAGTTGGCCATAATGATCTTAAAGATCCATATCTTTTAATCCGGGACTATGCTCATTTGGTATTTCAGGAAGCTCTGGTACAGGAAAACCTTTTGGCGGGTCAGTTACTGTTAATGTTCCTTTGTTTCTACTTGGTGATTCACCTTGGAATATTTCTTCCATTCTTGTTGGATCTAAGCTGAAATTAAATTGTGCATTATGGAATCCCATGTCCACATATTTTCTACACTCTGGATATTTATTAATATCATAGTTCGGCACAGGGAAGAGTTTCCCCCATTCAACCCCTAATGTCTCTAAAGCTTTTGCAAAAGCATTTTGATGTGCATTATCACGTACAATTAAAAATGCAAGAGTTTCTCTAAATGTTTGATTAGAACTCATTTCATAAATTCTAGTCTTTTGAAGTACGCCTGTAGACTCAAGTACGACATTATCCAGTAAATCGCTAATTAAGTTTCCATGACTATATACCCAAGATCCATTCCACGGATTTCCAGCTGCATCAACAGGCAATGAACTTTGAGCACCTACAATAAAGTGATGGGGGTTTGCATGTTTAACTGCTTCATCAAGCGGTGCTTTATCAATACCAGCATTTCCTGGCGTAGGTTCACCAGATCCAGTTAATAGTTGATTAATTGTATGTTGTACAAGTTCTACGTGGCTTATTTCCTCTAAAAAAACACCTCGAAGTAAATCACGATATTGCTTCTCTTTACCTCTAAAATTTGAACTTTGGAAGAAATATTGCATCATTGTACGCATTTCACCATAATGCCCGCCTAATATTTCTTGTAAAACTTTTGCAGCAGCTGGGTCTGGTTTATCCGGCTTAATCATATTAATTATTTCTTCTTTATAATAAAACATGAAGTACACCTCTTTTTAAGTTAGTTAACATTGTTATCGTGTCCGCTAGTTGGTTACTTAATACTTAAATTCATTTTTTTTTTTTTTTTTTTTTTTTTTTTTTTTTTTACCAATAAATCGTTACCTTAAAATGCTTGAAATAACTATTTTCGATGTGAGATGAAAATGGGGGAATAGCTATTTAGAATTTAATAAAAAAGATAAGATTACGGAGTGTAATCTTATCTTTGCACTAAGAATAATGAATTGTATCTTCAAGGCTTCAAAATGACTTTTATACAATCATCTTCACGATTATTAAAAATTTGATAACCGTAGGTTGCATCTTCAAGGGGAATTTTGTGTGTAATAATCTCTTTTGGATCAAATTCATTATTTGTTATTTTTTCAAATAGTTCCGGCATAAAATGAATGACAGGTGCTTGTCCCATTTTCAAATTAATATTTCTAACCCAAAATGCCCCGAGTGGAAATGCATTATAATTACCACCATAAACGCCGGTCATTTGAACCGTTCCATATTTTCTTACGGCTTTCGTAGCTATTTGAATAGGGCCGAGAGTTCCGCCTTGTAATTTCAATTTTTGTTCCAGAAATTCTAGAGGCGATTTTTTTCCATCCATCCCCACGCAATCAATGACTACATCGGCACCACCATGTGTAATTTCCTTTAAATGTTCTCCCATATCGGGGAATTTTGTAAACTCAAATACCTCAACATTGTTAATCTTTTTTGCATAATTCATCCGATAATCTAAGTAATCCACTGCAATTACACGTTTAGCACCTTGCATCCAAGCAAATTTTTGTGTCATTAATCCAACAGGTCCACAACCTAGGACGATAACAGTATCACCTGGCTTAACGCCTGCGTTTATTACACTCCAATAGGCTGTTGGTAAAACATCTGATAAAAATAGTAGGGATTCATCTTCAAGTTCGCATGATTCCGGTATAACAAATGGAGTGAAATTTCCAAAAGGAACTTTTAAATATTCTGCTTGTCCGCCTGGATGGTTACCAAATTTCTCTGTATAACCAAAGTATCCACCAGAATCATAATGAGGATTGGAGTTATCACATTGGCTTTCCATTTCATGCTGGCAATAAAAACAATGTCCACAAGCAACGTTAAAGGGAATAACAACACGATCTCCTTTTTTTACTTTAGTAACATCTGGGCCGACTTCTTCAACAATTCCCATTGGCTCATGACCAATAATGTATCCTGGAGGTAACGGCATGTTACCTTGATATAAATGTAAATCAGAACCGCAAATAGCGGTTGAAGTAATTTTTACAATAATATCATCTTTTTTCTCTAACTTTGCATCATCCACCTGTTTAACTTGTACTTGGTTTGGCCCTTGATAGGTTACAGCTTTCATCTCATATCTCCTTAAGGAATCATTTTTCATAATTTATATGTATCTCTTGGCAAAGAAATCTTTAGTAAAGAGGAATTTATACATATTGTTGTTATGAAAGTACGTTATAGTAGCTCTTCTTTCTTATATCTTTTGCCCTATTTTAAGAAGAAACTCAATATTTATACATAATCTAACTCCCATAAAAAGGATAATTATTATTTCATAATTTGTAGCATATTAAAAACATTGGAGGTGAAACGATATGGCAAACAATAATAGTGGAAGTCGTAATGAATTGTTAGTTCGAGGCGCTGAACAGGCTCTTGATCAAATGAAATATGAAATTGCACAAGAGTTTGGTGTACAACTTGGTGCAGATACAACAGCTCGTTCAAACGGATCTGTTGGTGGTGAAATTACAAAGCGTTTAGTAGCAATGGCTGAACAACAACTTGGTGGTAGAGCTAACCGCTAAGTAAATTGGCATACAATATAGCAGATATGTAAATCAATTTCTTTTGTATATGTATAAAAACAAACCCTTATAGTAAATGGATTCTCACTCAAAGATTATTGATAATCTTCTTTCATAATCTTTGAGTATTTTATTTGTAAACTACTTTCCTAAACAATAAACACGCAGTGTTGGAAAGGTGTTTTCCATGCATAGTAGAAAATCTTTTGCAGGAAAAAGCATACTTAAAAATTTGATTTCAATATTGAAATCAATATTTATTATGATATTTTCGAAAGGGAGGAATTTAAAAATGGGTATTTTAAGTGGCAATCCTCAAAATGAACCGTTACATTACGGAGAAGTATTTGATATTTGGAGTTATCTTCTAGCAGCACAAGGTGGAATCGCAAGTCATCAAGTGTTTATGAATCACACAGGTGACGAAGATTTGAAGAAGTTTTTAGAAAGCTTAATTGAAAATGATATGAACTCGGAAATAGAAGAGTTAAAAACTCTTTTAAAGGTTAATGGCGTAGCATTACCGCCTGCTCCTCCAGAACGACCAGTTGCATCTATCGAAGACATTCCTCCAGGAGCGCGTATTAATGATGCTGAAATAGCAGCAGCTGTTTCTACAGGATTAGCAGCTGGGCTTGTGACATGTAGTCAAGTGATGGGAAAATGTCTTCGAGAAGATGTAGGGATGCTATTCGGACAATTTCATATGAAAAAAGCGCAAGCAGGTGTAACTTTGCTGCGTTTAAGTAAGAAAAAAGGGTGGGTAGTTCCACCTCCGTTACATGTAAGAAATTCTGACCAAGCTTAATAAACAAAAATAAAAAAGTGGCATTAGCCACTTTTTTATTTTTTAGATGTATCCTTAAATTTGGATGTATTGATTGTGGAAGAATCTATATATTCATCTGACATCTCCATAGCATACTTATCATGATGAATATGGTTGTGATTTCTTAATGCATCGTCATTACGCAGTACTAATCTCTTCATATAAATGTGGAAGAAAACCTCTATTCCGCCAATAATTAATGTGGCTATAAATGAAGAAAGTCCGATATTACGAGTAGCATCTAAATTAGTAAATAAGGGTGTTAAAAGCCAAATTCCGAAGAAGATTAATCCGAAATCTGTCATTGTAGCAATCGTATTTCCGTATTTAGGCAAAATGAAGAGGTCGCCGATTAAATAGGAAGCTCCTGTTGGGAAAAGAGAAATGAGTAATACTCTAGGAATGGAAATGCCTTGAAAGATACCGAGTACGGTAAGTAATACTGCAGTTATCGCTGTGTATTTAATTAATAAAGCAACAATATGTTTCATCATTTTCCTCCATTGTTAAAACGTATATGAAATAAAAGATTTCATTAAAAACGGGTTATGCTATATAGCGTAACCCATTTTAATCAACCTTTAATGATAAGAAGTACAACCTGGGTAAGAAGCAGGCTTATACTACAGATAGTATTTTCGGAATATCGAGTTTTATTCACAAGGCGCAGTTCCATTCTTATAATACAGATGTTGCCTAAGTACAGTGTTTCTTTATTAAACTTAATAATTTTTTCCGTTTTCATGCTTAATGTATCTTTTTGTCTACATATTTTCCATAATCGGGTACAGCGATTTTATCAAATTCTTGAACGAGTGTTTTGAGGCTTGTTGATAGCAATTCACCTGACATTGGTATCCCATGTCCAGTAATAGCGACCAGAGGCTTTACTTCTTCTAATTTAATGACTGATTCTTTAGCGGCTTTCCAGTCTGTTGTTAAATAACGAGGGGGGCCGCTTATTTCCTGCTCCTGAGTAATTACTTTATATAAGTATTCCTGTTTCACTGTAACAAAAGCATCCCCAGCAATTAAAGTTCGGTCTTTTTCTCGGAATAATGAAATATGCCCAGGAGTATGCCCTGGTGTATGAATCCATCTAAACTCTGGCATATGGGGAACAGTTCCATCGGTAGGTAGTGCTTTTACGCTATTTCCTAAATCAATCGGTTCATTAGGGAATAGGGGAGACATTTTCGCTACCATACCACCTTCAACTGATGGATCTGGTTCAGGATAGCTTTGTTGTCCAGTCAAAAACGGTATCTCCATTGCATGGGCATAGACTGGAACATCCCAATACTTAATGAGTTCAATTATTCCTCCAACATGATCAAAATGCCCATGAGTTAAAATAATTGCTTTTGGGCGGCTATTTGTACCAAATCGATTCTCGGTAACAGAGATAATTTCATTTGCACATTTAGGCATTCCAGCATCAACTAAAACAAAATCATCGGTATGCGGATTCCCAACAAAACATATGTTGACGATTTGAATCGTGTAACAAAATAAATCAGACAATACTTTGATGCCATGACCACTTTCAATTGAAGTTGCTGGAATAAACTTGTAATCACTTCCGTAATTCATTTCATTGTCCAATTTTTATCCCCCTTAATATATGTTAATACAACATTATAGTTCCCTAATTTTGAAAATCCATTTTGGTGGATGACGTTTTATAAATACAATTTCATTCATTTCTTTTAGTATTTCACATTCTGTTTACTTACATAGGGTGCATATTCAAACTTATTTCTGTCACAATTCAGAAAGTCTCCACTGTAGGCATCCATCTTTGGAGAATTTATAGTATATCGACTTTGTTTCTTACTCGTTTATTACATTTACTATCACAAGTATCCATTATTAAAATGAAGAGAGAAACGCACTTTATTATAGGGAATTTTAATTTTAGAGGAGGAACTATCATATGGCAAAGGTACTGATGTTTAATTTTCCAGGGGAAGGACATGTGAATCCAACTCTTGCGCTTATTGAAGAATTAGTAAAAAGAGGAGAAGAAGTTGTTTACTATTGTGTAGAGGAGTATAAGGGGAAAATTGAAAAAACAGGAGCTTCGTTTCGTCCATATGAAAATTTTTTAGCAAAAGTAGACATGTTGGAAAGGGTGAATGGAAAAATACATCCCTCTGAACTATTATTGCATATGGTAAAATCCATGGACAAAATAATAAAGATTATTATAGAAGAGCTGGAAGAAGAAAAATATGATTATGTAATATATGATAACAATTTTGCAGTAGGATGGATTATAGCTGAAGCACTAAATGTACCTAGAATTTCTTCATGTACAACATTTGCAGTTACTAAAAAGGTATTTAACGCCCTGATGAACAATCACAATGAAGGAGATAAAACATCACCTTCCTATCAAGAAGTTACGCGTATTCTAGAAAAATGGCAAAAGGTATATGGTTTTTCTATGAATGAAAAGAAAAATGTAATGACGTGTGCTGGAAATATTACTCTTGTATATACATCTGAATTCTTCCAACCAGATGTGGAGGAATTAGATGATTCTTATATTTTTGTTGGTCCCTCTATTACATCACGGAAAGATATGCAAGAAATTACTTTTAAACAAAAGGAAGAAGAGAAACTTATTTATATTTCTATGGGAACTGTATTTAATCAACAAATGGATTTTTATTATACATGTTTTGAAACATTTAAAAATTTTCCTGCTACTATCATATTATCTGTAGGAAAACATATTGACATTAACCAATTGAAAAATGTTCCACATAATTTCAAGGTTTATAATTATGTGCCTCAGCTAGAGGTCTTGAAACAGGCTAATCTTTTTATTACACATGGGGGAATGAATAGTTCTAGTGAAAGTTTGTATTTCGGTGTTCCTATGATCGTTATACCAGTTATGGGAGATCAACCGATAGTGGCTCAAAGAATAGAAGATATAAAAGCTGGCATACAATTAAATCTAAAAAACCTTACTCCAGCGACATTATATAATACAGTAATGGAGGTATTATATAATGATGTATACTTAGAAAATAGTCATAAAATCAAATGTACTTTAAAAGATGCTGGTGGATATATTAAAGCTGCTGACACAATAGAAATATTTAAGATGAACATGGATATTAAATAAGATGCCCCAGTTTTAAAAAGCGGGGCATCTTATTACTTTCTTCCTAACTTAATTATATCATGTAAATCACGTTCGAAATAGACTGTTTATTCTCATTTACTACTGTTACAATCAAGAACACATGATTAGTAAGGAGAGATGTTAAATGAGTTCTTTCGTTCTCGATTTTCAGGAAATAGAAAAAACGCAGCTTTCACTCGTTGGTGGAAAAGGATTGAATTTAGGTGAGTTATCAAAAATTCAAGGGATACAAGTGCCAGAAGGATTTTGTGTGACAACGGTAGGATATGAAAAAGCCGTCGAGCAAAATGAAGAGCTTCAAACTTTGTTGCAGCAGCTAACAAAGTTGAAAATGGAAGAGCGAGCTCAAATTGGTGAAATCAGCAAGCAAATTAGAGAAACCATTATGGCAGTGGAAATTCCAGTTGATGTAGTGGAAGCGGTAGCTCATTATCTCTCACGTTTTGGAAATGAACATGCGTATGCCGTGCGTTCTAGTGCTACGGCTGAAGATTTACCGTATGCCTCATTTGCTGGTCAACAAGATACGTATTTAAATATTATCGGAGAAGAAGCGATTTTGCAGCATGTAAGAAAGTGCTGGGCTTCTTTATTTACAGAGCGAGCAGTTATGTACCGCATGCAAAATGGTTTTGAACATAATCAAGTTTCTATATGTGTTGTCGTTCAAAAAATGGTTTTCCCTGAGGCTTCGGGCATTTTATTTACTGCTGATCCGGTTACTTCTAACCGAAAGGTAGTATCAATCGATGCCAGTTTTGGACTTGGTGAGGCATTAGTATCAGGATTGGTCTCTGCCGATAATTATAAAGTAAAAGAAGGCGAAGTTATAGAAACGATGATAGCGACTAAAAAAATAGCTATTTATGCTTTAAAAGAGGGTGGAACAGAGACGAAACAGATTGATCGGACTCAGCAAAAAATTCAAACATTGTCTGAACAACAAATTTTACAACTAGCACAGATTGGAAGACAGATTGAAGCTTATTTTGGTTGTCCGCAAGATATTGAATGGTGTTTAGTGGATGATATATTTTATATTGTCCAAAGTCGCCCAATCACGACTTTATATCCAATACCAGAAGTAAATGATGAGGAAAATCATGTATATGTATCGGTTGGTCACCAGCAAATGATGACCGATCCTTTGAAGCCATTAGGAATGTCTTTATTCCAGTTAACATCTTTTGGACAGAGGTTTCAAGCTGGAGGAAGGTTGTTTGTTGATGTTGCACAAAGATTGGCTTCGCCTACTAGTAGAGAACTTTTATTAAATATGATAGGGAATTCGGAACCGCTTATTAAAGATGCATTAACGACTGTAGTCGAGCGAGATGATTTTATTACATTGTTACCAGATGATGAAAAAGAAAAGAGCGTTCGTAAAAGTGGACCACCTGCAAGCTCACAACCAGAAATCGAAAACAATCCAGCGATCGTTACGGATTTAATAAAGATGAATCAAGCATCAATCGAAGAGTTAAAACGAAACATGCAAACGAAATCAGGTGTGGATGTACTTGATTTTATTTTGGGAGACATGCAGCAATTAAAGAAAATATTATTTCATCCGCAAAGTATGGCTGTCATTATGGCAGGTATGGATGCTTCAACATGGATCAATGAAAAAATGGAGCAATGGCTAGGCGAAAAGAATGCAGCAGACACACTTTCTCAATCCGTACAAAATAATATTACGTCTGAAATGGGGCTAGCATTACTGGATGTTGCAGATGTGATTCGGCCGTACCCAGAAGTTATTGCGTATTTACAACATGTAGAAGATGATAGCTTTTTAGATGAATTAGTTCAATTTAAAGGCGGAGAAAAAGCTCGAGATGCCATTCTAACTTTTCTAAATAAATACGGAATGAGATGCAGCGGAGAAATCGACATTACGAAAACGCGCTGGAGTGAAAAGCCAACAACCATTATCCCAATGATTTTAAATAATATAAGAGACTTTGAAGCTGGCGCTAGTAAACGGAAGTTTGAAGAAGGACTGCAGGAAGCTTTGAAAAAAGAAGAAGAGTTAGTGGAGCGATTGCAGCATTTGCCGGATGGTAAACAAAAGGTAGAAGAAACGAAGCGAATGATTCGAAATATACGTAATTTTATCGGTTATCGTGAATATCCAAAGTACGGCATGATTAATCGTTATTTCATATATAAGCAGGCATTATTGAAAGAAGCTGAGCAACTTGTGCAGAGCGGTGTCATTCGTGAAGTCGATGATATATACTATCTAACTTTTGAAGAACTTCACGAAGTTATTCGCACGAATAAACTAGATTACAAGGTTATTCATCAACAAGAAAATGAGTACAAATTATATGAGAAACTAACGCCACCGCGTGTAATGACGTCTGATGGGGAAATCATTACAGGTAAATATAAACGAGAAAATCTTCCAGTTGATGCGATTGTTGGTCTGCCGGTTTCTTCCGGTGTTATAGAGGGAAGAGCACGCGTTATTTTAAACATGGAAGATGCGAATTTAGAAGATGGAGATATATTAGTTACTGCTTTTACTGACCCAGGCTGGACACCGTTATTTGTGTCTATAAAAGGGTTAGTTACCGAAGTTGGTGGACTTATGACACACGGAGCAGTGATTGCGCGTGAATATGGTTTACCAGCAGTTGTCGGTGTGGAGAATGCTACGAAATTAATAAAAGATGGGCAACGAATTCGAGTACATGGAACAGAAGGATATATTGAAGTGTTGTAATGAAACAAAAGATCATCCGCTATTATAGTGGATGATCTTTTGTCATATATAGCTGGCTCATTTCTTTAAACCAGCCGCATAAAAAGGTCCATGAACGGCGATTGTTGATAAAATGCGAGCAATTTCCTCAGGTGTTTCTTTTTGTCCGTTATTTAACCATTGCTGAATAACACCAATATGGGCAGATGCCATATAAGAAGCTAAGTATTGGCTTGGAACAAGTAAATTCTCCTTGTTAATGAGAGCACCATTCGTATCTTCAAATAGTGTTTTCCACATAAAGTCTTTCAGTTTTGTTTGGAAAGATAAATCTCCTTTTGGGCTCAGTACAGCTTTCATAAAATCACTATTTTCATTTAGAAATTCAAGAATAGAAGTGATAAGTATAAACGGCATCGTTGGGGAAGGATTTGATCCAAGGTCAGCAATAACTTCTGGAAACTTCCGTTTTGCAATGCTGGAAAACTCATACATAATGTCTTCTTGGCATTTCGTCATTAAATCAAATTTATCTTGATAGTGCGCATAGAAAGTACCGCGATTAATGTTTGCTTTCGTTGTAATATCTTTCACTGTAATGGCGTCAAAACCTTTTTCTTCAATTAATTCTACAAATGCATTTCGTATAGCAGTTTTCGTACGAACAACACGTAAATCTAAATTACTATCACGCAAAGTATGTCCTCCTTCATTTTAGCCAACACATTTCAAGGATGTGTCTTATAACCGACACATTCACGATTTTTGATTATTGTATAAGGTTCAACTCGAACATATAATTCAAAATATAAATAAACAACACGTTGTTGGTTATTATAAATCAAATTATAGGAGGAGAAAAGAAAATGTTTAAAAATAAACTGTTATTGTTATCACCAGTTATTGCACTACTTGTTGTTTTTATTTTTTCATTAACGTTATTTCCAACTGTTCAACCACAGCCGAAAAACTTGCCAATCGCAATCGTAAATGAGGATCAAGGAGTAGAAATCCCGAATCAACCGAAGATGAATATGGGGCAAACGATTGTTGATAATATGAAAAAGACATCAAAATCAGAGGAAGAACCCGCGGTAAAGTGGGTAGAAGTAAAAAATAAAGAATCTGTGCAAAAAGGATTAAATAATCAAGAGTATTACGCAGCATTAGTCATTCCGAAAGATTTTAGTACAAAGCAGGCATTATTACGAACACCACAGCCATCTTCGCCAGAGGTAGAAATATTCATAAATCAAGGAATGAATACAGCAGCTTCAACTATGGCAGGACAAATGTTAAATGCTGTAGTTGATAATATGAATAACACTGTTCGCACGCAATTATTAGAAGGATATAAAGCAAAAGGAGCTACATTAACAGCAGACCAAGTTTCAAAGGTAGTCACACCGATTGCAAAGAAAGTGACAAACGTAAATGAAACCGGCAAAAATAGTGCGAACGGTAACTCGCCAATGTCTTTATTCCAGCCGTTATGGATTGCAAGTTTAGCGAGCGCAGCAATTATTTTTATTGCGATAAGTAAAATACCAGTAGGTACAAGAAAAGAAAACTTCTTATTAAAACTAAAACAAATAATAACAGGAGCTATTGCGACACTTGTCATTGGATTTGGCCTTACATGGATCGCGGATGGTATGGTAGGGTTAAATATTACGAACTTCACAGATACGGCACTGTTTTTATCTATTACGTCCTTTAGTTTCTTCTTAATGATATCGGCGGTACTTTCATTAGTTGGATTAAAGGGAATTGGTGTATTTGCTCTCTTACTATTCTTTGGTGCACCGTTATTATCATTAGCGCCTGAAATGTTGTCGCCATTTTACCAAGACTGGGTGTATGCATGGTTACCTATGCGATTTATGATTGAAGGGCTTAGAGAAATATTCTTCTTCGGAAAAGACTTAAGCTGGAGTACACCTGTAACAGTGCTCGTTTGGATTGGCGTAGTAAGTATGATGATTATTTTAGCGACTGCATTCAAACGTGTAGTAAAGGAACATAAAACGGAAGTAAATGCATAAGAGATAAAAACGTTTCACTAGGAGTGAAGCGTTTTTATCTTTTTATTAACTTATAGGTTAAAGGGAATAGAAGAATTCGGATTTGCAGTTCCTTATTTTATACATGCTCCTGCTATTTCAAATTGCATAAAATGTTATGCGGAATAATGGAGGGGATACGATGGATAATTCGAATTATTATGATTGGTATAGGCAAAATGATAAGTTGATTCGTGATATTGAGAAAGCAATTAATGGAGAATTTAGTGCAATAAGTTGCTATGCGAAATTAGCTAATATGGCTCCAAATGCGGCGGAACGAAATCAAATTCTTGAAATTCGTAACGATGAAATAAAGCATTTTCATCATTTTGTACAAATCTATACAAATTTAACAGGTCAGCAGCCAAAGCCACAAATTACAGAAGAATGCCCGAATACGTACTTACAAGGATTAGAATTCGCTATACAAGATGAACAGAAGACGGTAGATTATTATTTGGAAATTTCCGATGAAACATCGGATGCACATCTGAAAGAGTTGTTGCGCAGAATAGCTGCCGATGAACAAAATCATGCGGTGTGGTTTTTATATTATTTTGTGAAGACGAAGTGAATGTTGAAGGAATTAAAACCGTTTCACTAGTAGTGAGCGGTTTTTTTTGATGAAATACAGGTTAGATATCTTTGAAGGCGTAGTGGTTAATTTTGGTATATAATGTATAAAACGAAAATGAATAAAGAGAGAAGTAAGTTTTGAAAGGGGAACAGCAATATGGAGAGAAATACAGTTAAAGAATATACAATTCGAACTGCTACTGAAGAGGAAAGCGATAGCATCATCACTCTATTAAAAGAAGTAGCAGAGTGGCTACAACATAAAGAAGTGGATCAATGGCAGTATCTGCTATGCGGAGAGGCTACGGCTGAAATATTAGAAGGTATAAAAGAGAAATATACGTATGTTGTTGTGAAAGAAAATGAAATTGTCGGTACGGTTACAGTATCTCCTAAACAAAATGAATGGGATGAGCGTATTTTTGGTAAGGAGGAAGTTTCAGATTCTTTATATATTCATAGATTTGCGGTGAAACGGAAGTATAAGGGGAATGGGATTGGAGAATGGATTTTACAGTGGGTAGAAGAGAATGTACAAAATGACAAAGAGTTTTTAAAACTAGATTGTGTTGGGCATAATCGTACGTTGAATGATTTTTATAAGAAAAATGGTTTTGAATATGTTGGGAGTACAGATGGACTTAGTAAGTTTCAAAAGAGAAGGGGGTAAGTGAATGAATCAAATTCATACGGAGTTAGTTAAAAAATTGATAGGGGAACAGTTTCCTAAATGGGCACATTTAGAGGTGAAGCCTGTAAAGTTTAGTGGACATGATAATAGAACGTTTCATCTAGGGGATGAGATGAGTGTTAGATTACCAAGTGATGAGGCATATGCACCGCAAGTAGAGAAAGAAAATAAGTGGCTACCTATATTATGTAAGGAGCTTTCTTTACCGATTTCTGCACCAGTTGCGAAAGGAAATCCATCTGAAGAGTATCCATGGCCTTGGTCTATTAATAAGTGGATAGAAGGAGATACTGTTACGAAACAAAATGTTCGTGATTTACATGAATTTGCGGCGGACTTAGGATCATTTTTAGTAGAATTGCAATCCATTGATGCGAGTAACGGCCCAATAGCTGGAGCACATAATTTTTACCGAGGCGGGCTTATATCTGTATATGATGAAGAGGCGAGAGATGCTATCGAAAATAATAAGGACGTTTTTGATGAAACCGTATTAAAGCATCTTTGGGATGTAGCCCTTCAGTCAACGTGGGAGCGTAAATCAGTTTGGGTTCATGGAGATGTTGCACCAGGAAATCTACTTGTTAAGGACGGAAAGCTTTGTGCCGTAATTGATTTTGGTATTTTAGGAGTAGGAGATCCGGCTTGTGATGCAGCGATGGCATGGACATTTTTTGATAAAAGTAGTAGAAACGTATTTAAAGAAGTATTGCAAATAGATGAAGAAACGTGGAATAGAGCAAGAGGTTGGGCACTTTGGAAGGCGTTAATTACATATGATGCCAATAAGGCAAGTAATAAGATAGTGGCAGAAGAATCGTATCGTGTCATTCAAGTGATTGTGGATGATTATGGGGATTAATGGAATTATTTATTACAAAAGCGTTCATTTCTGTAAATATGCACTGTTTTTTAGAGAGGGAGATGTTTGCAGCTTTATGCTATTTATTTTGGGAGCATTTCTAATAGAATTTGCTTGCTAGTATGTGCTTAATTTTCTCTAGAGGTGATTTTAAATTTATATTATTTGATTAAAAGGTTGAATAGAGGAGAAAATAAGTCTTTAGCAATAGAACCAATCCATAAGAGTGTATTAATTTTATCTATTCCGTTGTACAAACCCTAGTTCTTTAGCGAAGTTTTCCAGAAATGAAAGAGTAAGATCTTCATATAATTCTTCAGCAAATAATTGGAATTCACTATAAATCAAAAGATTCATCAAAAAGCGTTATTCTTTCTAAACAAGCTAGATTAGAAAGAATAACGCTTTTTTATACCAGAGGATATTGAAAACTTCGTGTTTTTCTTACAAATATCGTGAATTTATTTAGAATTCGCAGTTTTCTTTTATTTTCGTAAGGACTGAATTGGATATATATGCTAATATGAGAAAGGAATTGTAAAGGAACCTGGAAAAATGGAGGGAATTATGAAAACTTTCATATATATGGTGAGACATGGGGATTCTCCGAAATCTGGAAAAGAAAAAACAAGAGGATTAACTGAAAAAGGAAAGTTAGATGTGCAACGAATAACAGATGTATTACAAGGTGAGGGAATTGACATTGTTATCTCAAGTCCATACAATCGTTCAATTCTAACTGTTCAGCAGTTAGCGAAGCAAATAGGACAAGAAGTTTTAGTATTTGAAGACTTAAAAGAGAGAATTTTTATTGCTGAAGAGGAACGAATGTCAGATAAAGAATTATTCCCTTTGATAACAAAGTCATTTTTAGAACCCGATTTTGCTTTAACGGGGGGAGAGTCTAATGTCGACTGTCAGAAACGTGCTATAAAAGTCTTAAAAGAATTATTAAACACCTATCGAGGACAGAAAGTAGTATTAGGAACCCATGGAGCTGTTATGACTTTGATGATGGGGTATTATGATAGTAAGTATGGTTTGAATTTTTTACTACAGACATCAAAACCAGATATATACAGAATGGAATTTAATGGACAGGAATTGGTGGAGATTAAAAGATTGTGGGAAATTGAATTAATTCATCCATAGTTTTTCCTAGTGACGTGTATTATAAATAATAGGGTTACTGCGGTAACTCTTTTTCTTATGGAACAAACGGGGGATTGAGTTCAATAATCTAAAAAATTCGCGTTTTGTTCTTGCTAGCCTGAGATGAAATGGGAGGGAATGTTTTTGGGCAGGATACTTTTAAAATTATTTTTTAAATTAATCCTATTTTTGTTCTTATGTGGTACTGTTGTTTTTTCTATATTTCAGATTATGTTTGTCTGGAGTGTTTCGGCAGGATTAGGGAGGGATGATATAGTCGGATTTTCTGATAATAAGTATGTAATTGGTCGTCCACCTGTTAGCTATAATTTGTATAAAAAAGATAGTGGGGAAACTATATTAGATAATGTTATTGGTTATAAAAAGGGAAAAAATAAAAGCTATGTTCGGAATGAAATTGAATTTGCAGTGATAAATGAAATAAAAGGTAGCTATGAACTGTATAAAATAGAAAATGCTTCAGAAAAGGATATAGAACAGCTGAAAGAAATAAAGAAATTAGAATAAAAGAGACTATCTGAAAGGTGAAAATGTCCATCAAACTAACAAATAAAAATACCGTTTTTTTACACTTGACGGTAATTAATATTTTTAAGTTGATGGGCATGTGACTGTACCCCAAATAAGAACAATTAAGCGATTGATGGGAATGAATAAATAAATCTTATTCAACCAAAGGGTGCTTTACTTGAGAAGGTCACTAGAAGAGTCAAATGATAACTATGAACTGCCCCAATTGCTAGGTTTTGTTTAACAATTGGGGCAGTTCATTTATAGCGCATAGGTAATCAGCTTTTTGTTAATCATGAGGTAGATATTTTTATCTAAAAACCCAACAATGGAAATATATTACAGCTCATGCCCCGTTTTTACACGTATCTCGGCTGAACCCCATCAACCTCTAAATTAATAACTACGCCAAAAGCTGATTTTCTTTAAGATAAGGAAATCAGCTTTTTCTTTGTAAAATATTTTTTAATACAGGAAAACCGGATTTTTATTTTCCATAAAATTTATTAACGTGGGTTTTATGTCATTTGGTTGGCGGGACCCCATGCCCATCAACTTAAGAACGAAAACAAAATGAACTTTCGTTCAAACAAACTAAAAAACACGTAATGTACTTTTGGTATTGAAAAGTACACACACCAAATAAACTCTAACGAGTTTCATTTTAAAAATTATGCAGCTTTCTTTTGTTTTCCAAACCCATTATACTCATAGACAACACCCATAATATCAAAGATAGTTTTCTTCTCATATCGATGAGATTTCCGTCCATTCTTCTGTAGGAGGTCGAACAAACGGATTAAAATCTTTGTTAGATTTTGGGTGTTTCTCTGTATCGCTTGATATAACAGCGATACATGATCTTGAATCATCCCAATGGCTTTATATTCACTTAATTCTCTTTTGTTCTTTTGCAAAAGAAGTTTACGCATCTTAAACATCGTAGAAGAACAGATAAAGATGGCAATAAGTCTTCCATACACATGACATTCTAATCGCTCTTTTTTGATAGTTTGCCAATGATGAATTTGAAATAAGGATTTCCACGTTTTAAAAATAATTTCTATTTGCCAGCGAAGGGAGTAAAAGTCATGTATTTGTTCCATCGGAACAACTCCTTCAGGCGTATTTGAGACATATATGTTGATACCCGTTAATCGTTTACTCTTTTCTGAAAATGTAATACCCTTTTTACTTTCAGTGTAACTTTGTTTTTTTCTACGTTCCTGTATCTGTTTGTCTGTTAAACGATAGATAATTACACGTGTGAATAGTTTTTGATTCTTTCCAATGTAAGCTTCTTTTATTTCGTATGTTTGACCGGGTTTTAAATTGTTCATAATATGTTCTAAATCAACTTGGATATACTGTGATTGCTTTTTTACGGTTCCGTTTCGAAAGTATTCTGGAAACGGATTTTTTACATACACGGTATGGTTTAATTTTAATCTGGATATATAATAAGCACCTCGTTGATCCATTTGATCTAAGTCTTCTAATGAAAAATAACCTAAATCACGGATACATAAATCGCTTGGACGTAATGTGTCTAAGCATTCTGTTCCAAAGGTCTTATCATTATTTTTTCCTGGACCTATCTGAAAGTTTAGAAACTGTCCGCTATGTAAGTCATATTCTAATTGAATCTTGATACCCGCTGTTTGTGCACAACCACCTGATCCAGGATATACATGGGCTAAATGTTTTGGTACTTGGAAAATCGTCGCATCTAAAATACGAATTCGTTGAAAATACGTGAGCGCCGCGCTTGAAATGGCCGATGTTTCACAGATTTTACTTTTCCATAATGCCGAAAAAATATATTTCAAAAATTCAACCGCTTTTTTATCAAAGCGTTTATTGAGTCCTTCTGGACTCATAAGAGTGCCTGTGGCCGCATGTAATTGACTGCATAGTCGAACAAGCGAGTCACTCGCTGTACGTTGACTTACCCAAATACATATGGTAGCTAATTCATTTCCAGAAAACTTTCGTTTTCTTTTTACAAAACCTAATTCTTTTGCGAGTTCTTCCAAAAGAGAAGGGGTTAAATGACGATACAGTTCTTCAGAAAATAGTTGTAATTCATCTTGAATCGAAAGATTCATAAAAAATGTCACCCTTTCTAGCTAGCTTTTTAGAAAGAATAACGTTTTTTGTCACTTGGGGGTAGTGAAAATTCTTAAGTTGATGGGCATGTGGCGGGACCCCTTAGAGTAGGAAATTCGGCTCATTTTATGTCGAAATTTACTTAGCGTATATTTTCGTTAATTATCTTAACTAGTCGTTACGTATGACTTTACAGCATTCGATGCAAAGTTATCGGTTTTTTGTATGCAAATTTATGGATTAAGTCATACAATTACGCACTATTTTTAATGAATCGATATTTACTTGTTTCTTCAACTAAGTTCGTCCGAATCTTTTTCTACAAAATCACTAAAGTCATCTCCCCAATCACAGATGGCTGTTACAACATTCTCTAGTTGATGACCAATTTCACTAAGTTCATACTCAACCTTAGGAGGCACTACGGGGTATACACATCGAGTAATTATTTTATCGTCTTCTAATTCTCTTAATTGTCTAATCAACATACGTTGATTAACTTCAGGCAGCTTTTTTTGTATTTCACTTAATCTTAATGGCGAACGTTGTAACAAACACCATATAATTGCTATTTTCCAACGCCCTCCTATCACAGATAAAGCTAAATCTTTTCCAGTGAAAAATTCCTTGTCCTTATAATGAATAACCATAATTTTTGACCTTCCTCTCGCGAAAAAAATGTTTATAGTGACAAATTTGTCAGTATTGTAATTAAAATTATAAAGTGTAATCTTAGTGGTGTAAACAATAAAAAAAGAAAGTAGGGATTCAATTGAAAAGTAGAGCTGCTGTTGCATTTAAGCCAGGGGAGCCACTTCAAATCGTAGAAATCGATGTAGAAGAGCCAAAAGCAAAAGAGGTATTAGTAAAAATACTATATACTTCTGTCTGTCATACAGATGCTTTTACATTATCAGGTGACGACCCAGAAGGAGTATTTCCTGCTGTATTAGGCCATGAAGGTGCTGGTGTTGTCGTTTCAGTAGGTGATGAAGTTACTTCAGTAAAACCTGGGGATCATGTTATTCCACTATATACACCTGAATGTGGAGAATGTAAATTCTGTCGTTCTGGTAAAACAAACCTATGTAGTGCTGTACGAGAAACACAAGGTAAAGGTTTAATGCCTGATGGAACAACTCGCTTCTCTTATAATGGAGAGCCCCTTTATCATTACATGGGAACTAGTACATTCAGTGAATATACAGTTGTTAATGAGATTAACTTAGCGAAAATCGATGAAAACGCTCCGTTAGATAAAGTTGCTTTATTAGGATGTGGTGTGACTACAGGTATTGGTGCTGTACACAACACTGCAAAAGTTGAAGAAGGAGCTGTAACAGCTGTATTTGGTTTAGGAGCGATTGGATTAGCAGCTATTCAAGGATTGGTTCAAGCAAAAGCAAGCCGAATTATTGCAGTTGACCTGAATCCCCAAAAATGGGAACTCGCTAAAAAAATGGGAGCGACTGATTTTGTGAATCCTGCAGATTATGATCGCCCAATTCAAGAAGTTATAGTCGAAATGACAGATGGTGGCGTGGATTATAGCTTCGAATGTATTGGTAATGTTGAAGTAATGAAATCCGCTCTTGAAGCATGTCATAAAGGTTGGGGCGAAAGTATTATTATCGGAGTAGCTGGTGCTGGTAAAGAAATCCATACTCGTCCATTCCAATTAGTAACGGGCCGAGTATGGCGTGGATCAGCCTTTGGTGGAGTTAAAGGAAGATCTGAACTTCCAGAAATGGTCGAAGATTATATGCATGGTGATATTGATTTAGATTCATTTATTACTCATCATTTAGAATTTAAAGACATCAATGCGGCATTTGACTTATTACACAAAGGTGAATCCATTCGTACGATTTTAACTTACGGAGAGTGAGATAATGAGTCTTAAATGTATTGAACAACATCGTTCTTTCGAAGGAGAGCAACGTAAGTATAGCCATTATTCCGAAGTCTTGCAATGTGATATGAAATTTAGTATCTACTTACCATCAAATAAAGAAAAGAAAAAAATTCCACTTATATGGTGGTTATCTGGTTTAACTTGTACAGATGATAATTTTAGTCAAAAAAGTGGATTTCAACGTTTGGCTGAAAAACATCAAGTTGCAGTGATTATGCCAGATACTTCACCACGTGGAGAATACGTTTCTGATGTTGCAGCATGGGATCTTGGACAAGGGGCAGGTTTTTATTTAAATGCTACCCAGGATCCTTGGGCACAGCATTATAAAATGTATTCGTATATCGTAGATGAATTAACATCCATTGCTTCGACTATAGTACCTAATTTTTCAGGTGAAGAAAGCATAATGGGGCATTCAATGGGAGGACATGGGGCTTTAGTGATCGGTTTGAAAAATGCTAAGAGATTCAAAGCGGTTTCTGCTTTTTCTCCAATCTTAACTCCTAGTCAAGTACCATGGGGAATAAATGCTTTCACCTCTTATTTAGGTGAAGACAAAGATTCTTGGAAAGAATGGGATGCTTCAGAATTAATTAAAGAAGCTACTATTCCACCAATTCTTATTATGCAAGGTAGTCAAGACGAGTTTTATCCGAAACAATTGGAAGAACATATTTTCTTAGAGAACGCTCAAAAAAATAGTCAAATGGTAACTTATAAAAAAATGGAGGGCTATGATCATAGCTACTTCTTTATTTCCACTTTCTTAAATGAGCATTTCTCTTTCCATATGAAGTATTTAAGATGATTCTTATTTACAACAATACCCACTTCCAATGGCATATGAAGTATTTAAGTTTACAGCAAAATATAGTAACAAAAGTATCCGCATGTAGAGATGTGGGTGCTTTTGATTGTTATATTTTGTCATATTATATAGTTTGTAAAAACAAATAAATTGGGAGGAAGAGTTCATGTGGATTAAAAAAATGTTATTTAATTACCGTGTTAAACCATCCTTATTAAAATCTCGTTATGAGATTGAAAAGGAAAATCGACAAGTTGACTTATTTGAAAGTTCAACTGAAACGTCTAAACCGTTTTCGATAAGAGATACAAGATCATATATTCAGCCTAATACTAAAACATTAGAAGACATGATTAATTACTTAGCAGCTATTCGTGAAATCCCTTCTCTTTCCGTGGATAAGAATAAAATGCTTTGGCCATTAATATCCAAATGCTAAATTCAAAAAAATAATGGTTATAATTTTAGCTATTTCTATATCAAATATTTGAGTTGATGGGAGGTACAGTTTGTATGGAAATGAAAAAAATGTTAAACAATGACCGTATTAAACCATATTTATTAAAAGCACGTTTTGGAGTTGAAAAAGAAAGTCAACGAGTTGACCTATCAGGAAGTTTAGCTAAAACGGAACATCCCAAAAGTATTTCAGTAAGAGATGAACATCCTTATATTCAGCGAGATTTCTCTGAAACACAAATGGAATTAATCACACCAGTTACTGAGACACTAGGAGATTTATTTAATTATTTAGCAGCTATCCATGATGTTGCCTATCGTTCTATGGGAAATAACGAAATGCTTTGGCCATTAAGCATGCCACCACAGTTGCCCGAAAAAGAAGAAGATATTGTTATTGCGAAACTTAATAATCATGAAAATGTTTTATATCGTCGATATTTATCTAATTCTTATGGTCGACGAAAACAAATGATTAGTGGTATTCATTACAATTTTGAATTTAGCGATAATTTGATTCAGGCATTATTTGAATTACAATCAGAAATAAAAGATTATCATCAATTTAAAACAGAAATTTATCTGAAAGTCACAAGGAATTATTTACACTATCGATGGTTAATAACTTATTTCTTCGGTGCTTCTCCTAGTAGTGAAAAGAATTTCTTTGAAATAAATCCTTTAAATGACGCCGTAAGAAGCATTAGAAATAGTAAATATGGTTATAGTAATGAAAATGATGTTCAAGTATCCTATAGTAGTTTACAGAACTATATATCTGATCTTTCTTCGCTGGTAAGTAAAGGGGTTTTATTAGAAGAAAAAGAATTTTATGCATCTGTCCGTTTAAGGGGCGGTCCTCAAGTTTCAGATTTAAAAAATCATGGGATTCGTTATATTGAATTAAGAAACCTAGATTTAAATCCTTTTGAAACATATGGAATTAGCCATGAACAAGCAGAATTTCTACATCTTTTCCTCATCTATTTACTCTGGATTGATCAAGACGATAATAATGATGAATGGGTAAAAATCGGTGATTTTCAAAATAATTTAGTGGCTCTTGAACATCCGTTAGAACATACGCAATTTAAAACAGATGCTGAGCGTATTATTGATGAGATGGAACATTTAACAGGGCTGTTAGACATAACTGTTTCGAATACCTTATTTGTTAACTTGAGAGAAATGCTAACAGATCCAAGTAAGACTTTAGCTGGAAGACTTTATAAAGAGATTATAAAAAGTAGTCAAAGTCAGGTAGCTTCCCGTATTGCTAAAGAAAATTATAAAAAAGCATGGGATAAACCATATCAACTATCAGGATTTACTGACATGGAGTTGTCTACACAAATTTTAATGTTTGATGCTATTCAACAAGGATTACAAGTAGACGTTTTAGATCGACAAGATCAATTTTTAAAACTACAGTTAGGAAATCATGTTGAATATGTGAAAAATGGGAATATGACAAGTAAAGATAGTTATATATCACCATTAATTATGGAAAATAAAACAGTAACAAAGAAAATTCTTCAACAGCATGGATTTCGTGTACCAATAGGTGAGGAATTTAGTGATATAGAAAAAGCCTTACGTTCCTATGATATATTTGCAGGAAAGCCTTTTGTCGTTAAACCAAAAACAACAAATTATGGTTTAGGAATATCTATCTTTAAAGAAAACGGAGCAAGTTACGAAGACTATCAAAAAGCACTCACAATAGCATTTAAAGAGGACTCATCAGTATTAATAGAAGAATTTATTAATGGAACAGAATATCGATTTTTTGTGCTAGATGGCAAAGTTTCTGCCGTTTTATTACGAATTCCAGCCAATGTTATAGGAGACGGTTCACATACGATTGAAGAGTTAGTCGCTCAAAAGAACCTGAATTCATTAAGAGGAATGGACCATAGAACACCTTTAGAAAATATACAATTAGGTGAATTAGAGGTCCTAATGCTTAAAGCTCAAGGGTATCGAAAAGATTCTATTCCAACAAGTGATGAAATTGTTTTTCTGCGAGAAAATTCTAATGTCAGTACAGGTGGAGACTCAATTGATATGACAGATCAAATTCCCGATGATTATAAGAAAATTGCCGTAGATGCTGTGTCGGCACTTGGAGCAAATATTAGTGGTATTGATTTGATTATTGAAAATACAGAAGTTCCTGCAGCTAATAAAAATGCTTATGGAATTATTGAGGCAAACTTTAATCCATCGATGTATATGCATATATATCCGTATAAAGGCAAATCCAGACGTTTGACCATCTGTATATTACATTATTTATTCCCTGAACTACCAAAAAAATAATTTAGAAGTCTTCGAGATGTTAGAGGGATTAGTATAAAAATTGTAAATGATGTAACAAGAGGAGACATTACTTTTTAATTAATTGGGATCTCTCAGAGGTCCCAATTTAAATTATTATTTTAGAAACAGGCGTATGAGAAATGGGTTATTGGAATGCAAGTTTGAATAAGATAAAATAGGGGAATATCAGAGGGAAATTTAGAAAGGTATTTTGACTTATTTGGTCAATCAAGAGCAAGTCAAAAAGGGATACAGACGAGATATACATGTTATCTATACTTAGGAGTAAAAACCTTAATTTAATAAGAGTTTTACATTGAATACATGTAAACAATTTGTTTGACAACGATCCTTGCAACATCGAAGTCTACAACCGTTCGTTGCCCTCAAGGTAACGGACGCGCCTTAAGGAGCTCTTAAGAGACACGGTTTATCCAAGCAAGGTTATTCGATACCTTCTCATTGCACTACCTTGAATACATTAAATACATAATTTACTTAGTTAAGATATCAAGTAGTTAACGTAGCTTATCACTCAATTCTTCTTCTTAGAATACTTTAAATATTCCTGATTTTCATAGTAGATAATACACGTACCTTGGCTGTACTCCAACGTAATAGTTGATATAAAACTTACGTTAAGCAAATTTCCACGAAATTTTCACTATTTGATTCTTTAAAAAAAGTAGTAAACTAAGTAATCGGTTCCTTAACGTACAGGAATCAGTTTAAATGTGTCTAAATTTTGTCTAAATGTACAATTTTCTTTTTTGGGTATGGTGACCCCTTATTGCTCCACCAGGTATAGAAAATCCAGAGTGGGAACCTATTAGAAAGTTTATTTATAACGACAGTACATGCAAAAAGAAAAAATCATTTAAACATTTTTTACATTATCTTCACGCGAATGGGGCAGATTCTGACTATCTTAATCCACACTATTCACAACAATATATTCAAGGAGAAGAAGAGTTTGTAACCAATTATATATATTTAGAGAATTTCTCTAATGAAATCTCAAAAATAGAAAACAAATATAACTTACAGACTATCCCACTAGACACATTAACGAGATCATGGCATCATCAGGCGCCTAAGATGATTCATAAGGGAAACTACGCTGAAGCTGACATTACAGATCCATCTTTCCCTCGGCTGCCGACATATCAGAGCTTTTATGATACGGAGGCTATAAAATTAGTTACAGATATATTTAATGAAGATTTTGAAGCGTATCATTATCTTAAAATGGATATTTCTACAATATGAATCAGTTTCAGAGTACTTAAATAATAGTCTTATTTTTAATATGGAAAACACCGTGAACACTGTTATGGTGTTTTTTTGGGTTTAACACTATATTTTTAACTTTATATAATCCATATACCTTCAAGATAAGATGTATTTGTAAAATAATGTATGATTATGACCCATTTCTACAAGTATCTCGGCTGAACCCCTCTAGGTTTTTCTGTGCATCCTTTATATATTAAAGAGCCGATTTACTCTTAGCGGGGTAAATTCTGGCTCTTTTCTTATATATATTCTCTTAGCGTGGTTTTTTTCCGAAATGCTGGCGGTACCCCTAATAAAAGCTGCAGAAGATTCCCACTTTAATTTTCTAACTGTATCATTTGCACGCTTTTATCGGTGGATAGGATTTCTTTTAGCTGTCTTCCTACCCGGATTTTGGATGGCATTACTTGCTTATCACCAAGATCAAATTCCTTTCCCTCTTCTTGCGACTGTGACTGTTGCAAGATCAGGTCTACCATTTCCAGCACCACTTGAGCTTATAATTGTTTTGTTCCTTTTTGAGATGTTCCGTGAAGCCGGTCAAAGATTACCCTCCCCCCTTGGTCAAACCCTTTCAGTGGTAGGCGGACTAATCATTGGGGATGCTGCAATCCGTTCGGGTTTTATCTCCCCTTCTGTCATTGTTATTACTGCTTTATCTGCTATTGCGGGATATACCTTAGTAAACCAAATATTAGCAGGAGCAGTATCCATACTCAGAGGGTTTGTACTATTATGTTCAATTTTGATGGGGTTATATGGATTTATGCTTGCCGGATTCGTAATCGTTCTTTATATCTCAAGATTACGTTCCTTTGGAATCCCTTACTTAGCTTTAGTTTTCCCAAAATCTAGTTCAGATTTTTTCAAGGGATTGTTTCGTTTACCGTGGAGAAGTTATAGACATAGAGTTGATTATCTCCGAACCAATGATAGTTCTAAAACGGACGAAGGAGAAGGAAAACAGTGAAGCTGCACAAAATAAAACTAATAATTATGATGCTTATCACTAGTGCAATGTTATCTGGATGTTGGAATATTAAAGAAGTTCAAGATATTTATTATGTTGCAGCTCTTGGTATAGATTTTAAAGAAGGAAAATATATAGCTTATGCTCAGTTACTTGACTTTTCTAACGTTGCTAAGTTAGAGGGGGCTAGACCTGATAAACAACCACCAGTGTGGATAGGAAGAGGTGAAGGTTTTACCATTACGGAAGCATTAAATCAATTATATAAGGATGCTCAACAAAGACTTTTTTGGGGACATGTATCTACAATAATATTAAGCGAAAGACTGCTCAGACAAGATATTAAAGACTCTATTGATTTTATTAATCGGTACCGAGAAATACGCTATAATATTCTCTTATACGCTACAAAGGAACCCATTGATGATATACTTAAAACAAAAGCCTTTTTTACATTATCGGGGTTGTCTACCATTCTCCATGAACCAAAGGAAAGGTATAAACAACGGTCTTACATACAACCTAAACAATTTTATCAATTTATTAGAGATAGTGATCCGATGGGGCAAACTGCTTATATCCCATCACTTAAAATTTCAACAGAAAATTGGAAAGAAGAATCCAAAAAAGCACCATTATTAAGAAATGATGGAGCGTTCTTTGTAAGGAATAATCGCCTAGAAGGATGGCTTTCTGAGACTGATTTAAACGGTCTAAGATGGATGGATGAAAAAAACGTTCGATCTCCTGTGTGGATTATTGAGAATGATAGCGCTGTTGTTTCCGTAGTGATAGAGAAACCTAAGATTACAATTTCCCCTATTATGAGTAGTAAGCCCATACTTTTTAATATTCGAGTTGAAGTTCAAGCTGGAATAAATGAGAAGATCAAGGAAATTAGTGATAAAGAGTTGATTACAAAAACTGAAGATATTATCAAATTAGAAATTCTAAAATCCTTTGAAAAAGGAATAGAAATAAATGCAGATATCTACAAATTAGGTGAATCATTATACCGTCAGAATCCAAGAAAATGGAAAGAAGAAGTAAAAACAGACTCGTTTTACTTAAATGAACACAGTATAAAGAATTTAAAAGTTAAAGTTAATTTAGTTAACTCCGGAAAGTTGAAGTACCAAGATGGATCCTAATATTAATTCAAACGGTATTTATAGTTTTTTAAAAAGGCCTAAGCTCTTGCAACACCGAGAAATTAGGCTTTTTTATATTGAATTCCTTAACGTTGTAAATCCGCATTTTCCTGACGCTACCCCATGCCCATCAACTTAAGAACGAAAACAAAATGAACTTTCGTTCAAACAAACTAAAAAACACGTAATGTACTTTTGGTATTGAAAAGTACACACACCAAATAAACTCTAACGAGTTTCATTTTAAAAATTATGCAGCTTTCTTTTGTTTTCCAAACCCATTATACTCATAGACAACACCCATAATATCAAAGATAGTTTTCTTCTCATATCGATGAGATTTCCGTCCATTCTTCTGTAGGAGGTCGAACAAACGGATTAAAATCTTTGTTAGATTTTGGGTGTTTCTCTGTATCGCTTGATATAACAGCGATACATGATCTTGAATCATCCCAATGGCTTTATATTCACTTAATTCTCTTTTGTTCTTTTGCAAAAGAAGTTTACGCATCTTAAACATCGTAGAAGAACAGATAAAGATGGCAATAAGTCTTCCATACACATGACATTCTAATCGCTCTTTTTTGATAGTTTGCCAATGATGAATTTGAAATAAGGATTTCCACGTTTTAAAAATAATTTCTATTTGCCAGCGAAGGGAGTAAAAGTCATGTATTTGTTCCATCGGAACAACTCCTTCAGGCGTATTTGAGACATATATGTTGATACCCGTTAATCGTTTACTCTTTTCTGAAAATGTAATACCCTTTTTACTTTCAGTGTAACTTTGTTTTTTTCTACGTTCCTGTATCTGTTTGTCTGTTAAACGATAGATAATTACACGTGTGAATAGTTTTTGATTCTTTCCAATGTAAGCTTCTTTTATTTCGTATGTTTGACCGGGTTTTAAATTGTTCATAATATGTTCTAAATCAACTTGGATATACTGTGATTGCTTTTTTACGGTTCCGTTTCGAAAGTATTCTGGAAACGGATTTTTTACATACACGGTATGGTTTAATTTTAATCTGGATATATAATAAGCACCTCGTTGATCCATTTGATCTAAGTCTTCTAATGAAAAATAACCTAAATCACGGATACATAAATCGCTTGGACGTAATGTGTCTAAGCATTCTGTTCCAAAGGTCTTATCATTATTTTTTCCTGGACCTATCTGAAAGTTTAGAAACTGTCCGCTATGTAAGTCATATTCTAATTGAATCTTGATACCCGCTGTTTGTGCACAACCACCTGATCCAGGATATACATGGGCTAAATGTTTTGGTACTTGGAAAATCGTCGCATCTAAAATACGAATTCGTTGAAAATACGTGAGCGCCGCGCTTGAAATGGCCGATGTTTCACAGATTTTACTTTTCCATAATGCCGAAAAAATATATTTCAAAAATTCAACCGCTTTTTTATCAAAGCGTTTATTGAGTCCTTCTGGACTCATAAGAGTGCCTGTGGCCGCATGTAATTGACTGCATAGTCGAACAAGCGAGTCACTCGCTGTACGTTGACTTACCCAAATACATATGGTAGCTAATTCATTTCCAGAAAACTTTCGTTTTCTTTTTACAAAACCTAATTCTTTTGCGAGTTCTTCCAAAAGAGAAGGGGTTAAATGACGATACAGTTCTTCAGAAAATAGTTGTAATTCATCTTGAATCGAAAGATTCATAAAAAATGTCACCCTTTCTAGCTAGCTTTTTAGAAAGAATAACGTTTTTTGTCACTTGGGGGTAGTGAAAATTCTTAAGTTGATGGGCATGTGACGCTACCCCTATATTAGGTTGCGCATGCATTGCTAAAATAGGATTAAGCCGGGTAAGATATAATTATTTTTCTAAATAGTCTACTTTATAATTATTTAATCCGTATATTTTGTTTTTAGGGATAATGATTTTGTTTAGTGTTATACATATTTCTTTTCTACTGTATAAACCTTGTCTCCTCCATGAATAATAAACAAGGGATCTAATTTAGCTGCTCTTTGTAATAAAAGTTCGAATTCACCACCCATCTTAAAACAGCTACCTTCAGGTCCGTTGCATCTGCTGTCTTCAAAAAACACAAAATTAAATTTATTCTTACAGTGTAATTTTTTCATTCATTCTTTCAGTAAATATTCTGAACGTCCATGTAGTGTCATAAACATCTTTTCCTTTCATAAAAATCAATAATCTATCTTTTTAATTACATGAAGATTAATTGTTAAGTTAATCAAAAAAATAAAGGTTCTATAATGAATCTTGAGAAGCAAAAATAATTGAAATCATTTGAGTATAGAGATGAAAAACTTAGATGTTGGGAACTTGTTTTTTGTGGCATCTTCAACCAGTGATGTATAGGTGCATCTTCTATGCCTCGAGATATCGCTATCCAAACTTTCTTTTCACACAGTGGGCTTATTTGGATTTTAAGTGATTTGATATGAGATTTATTGTGTTAGCGCCTTTACTAATTTTTATTGTATATAAGATAAAATGAAGGAATGGTGGAAATGAAATGTCTTTTTAAAGTTATAACAATTGCGCTTATAGCTGGGGCTATCAGCGGTTGCTCTGAGTTAGCGGAGATAGAAGAAAGAGGCTTTGTAGTAGGTGCCGCTTACGATATTGTTAAGGAAAAGAAATCTAATCCAATTATGAAAGGGACGTATCAAATGGTACTTCCCAGTAAGTTAACGCAAGAAGGTGGAAAAGGCGCAGGGAATAATTATATTGATGTGAGTGCAAAAGGAGATAGTGTGTTTGAACAAATACGAATAATCGCTAAAAAGATTAGTCGTACTTTATTTTTTCCACATATACAAGTAATCATTTTTTCTGAAGAATTACTATCGAATCCAAATGTTTTACAAAATACGTTAGATGTATACATTCGAGATCATGAAATGAGAAGAAATATTCGTCTATTTGTTTCTGAGAAAAATGCAGAAGCAATCTTGAAACAAAATGCAAAATCAGAAAATTTACCGGCACAGTATATTGATATGCTAGCTGAACACCCTCCTAAAAATGCTCAGATGGTTGAGGCAGCAAGAATTGGTGACGTGCAGGAAAAGATAATTTCAAACCGAAGTTTTGTACTACCTGTCTTAAAACCTACAAAACAGGGGATAGAAATGGATGGGGCTGCGTTGTTTCGTGGGAAGGATAACAAGTGTGTTGGAATGTTAAACGGCGAACAGACAGTGGGAATAAACTTTATAATCGGTGAAAAATTAGGAGGTTATTTTACCATACGTAAAAAGGACCAGCTTATTACATATGAAATTCATAAGCTACACCGAAAAATACAGGTATTTACTGAAAATACTACAAAACCGAAGTTTGATATTCATCTATTTCTCGAAGGTGCTTTAGCGGAGTTGCATTTTAGTGATCATAAAAAATTCATGAATGAAAAACGCTTAACGAAGGATATTTCAAAAGAGGTGGAACAAAGGATTCAAAAATCAATAAAGCTTGTTCAAAAAAAATATAAGGTAGATGTATTAGCGTTAGGAGAAGTATATAAGCGGCATAATTATAAAAAATGGAAGAAAATACGTAAGAATTGGGATCAAGGCGAAAATTATTTTAGTGATGCCCAAATTAATGTTCATGTTCATTCAATAATTGAACATTCAGGTTCAGCTTTACCCAAGAAAGTAAAATGAGTTAATTTGATTGGTTACCGAATTAGATATTAGCTGCCAAATATCAATACTAGCTATACCCCGTATTATATATTTTATTTTCATAACTTCGATTGCTTCATATACATTACCTGTATTTCTTACATAAATTATATAAGTGAACAAGCTTTTACACTTTTCTTTCAATTTCACCTTTTACTTTTCTTAATATTTTCTTTTCAACTAAAAAATTGACTGAATAATTTTTTATCAGAGGTTTGAAATAGATTAAGTAACTAGAGGTACCATGTCAAAAAAGCTTGTAATTTGGATAACATCCAAATTACAAGCTTTTTATTTTTTATTTAATTACTGCCACCAAATCCAAGCCCAAAGGTAATTTCTTATATTTCGAGGAGTAATGCGAATGAAGCGTTCACCGTCAAAGAAGCAATTTAAATTTGGAAGTGTTTCATCTGGATTTTCTGGAACAAAGGTGACGATGTTCTCGTTACTTGTAACGGTTACTGTAATTGGTGGATCGGTAGGCGAGACTTGAAGTTGTAACGAAATATTGGCCGTATTTTTAAACTCATTATTAACAGGTGGACTTATTACTTGTACTGTGAATAACACGATAATTGTTTCGTTTGGCTCTAAATTAGTGGCAACTAGGAAACCGATATTCGGATTCGCTAGTGGAGAGCGTTCACCGTTAATAAAGACAGTGCCGTTTATAAATTGTAAACCTGCTGGAATAGTATCTTGTAACGAAATATTTGAGAGTGAAATTTTGGAAGTATTTGTAATGCGTACCGTGTAATCAAAATATTGATTTAAATAAGCTGAGCTGACGGAAGCATTTTTCGTGACTGTTGTAGTTATAAATTGAACTGGTATACGAACAATATTTGAATTAACAATGAAAGTAATAATTGGATCCTGTGGTGTCAATTGAAAAGCAGCGGTAACTGTTGCAGAATTTATAATTGTACTGTTTGAAGGAATAGAAGTTACGAGGACTTGAAATGTTATAGTTGCTACTGTACCTGCAGATAAAGAACCAATATTAATACCAGTGTCTGGACGAACATTTGGAACCGAAGTACCGTTAATAGTTACGCTGTTTTCTATAAATGTTGTACCAGCTGGAATTGTGTCTATAACAGAAGTACTAATTGTCGGAATTGTGGAATCATTAAATACCTCTAATGTGAATGTAATAACATCTCCTATAACGACGATAGATTTGTCTGCTGTTTTCTCAATGTTAATTATTGGCTCGATTAATGTTGTTGTAACGGTATTTGTTTGCTTTGTAATTGTAATAGGTGGTTCATCTGGATCAATGATAACGGTATAGGAAACAGTAGCATCGTTATTAATTGTAGGTTGAAGAGTAGAAGAAGATATTGTCACTTGGAACGTAATAATGACAGAGTCATTATGAGCAAGATTTCCTAACGTAATACCATTTTCCGGATTCTCATTAGGCTGATTGATTCCGTTAATCGTAACACTACCAGCAACAAAAGTCGTATCTATTGGTATGGTGTCTATAACAAGAAGGTCTTCAATCGTTACATTACCGCTATTCATAATCGTAATTGTATACGTTAAAGTTTGAGCAGGTAAGGCATTCGTTACATCAACAGATTTTATGGCAATGACATTATCATTTTGGACAGTAGTTGTGACGGTATTTGTTGTAGTCGTATTTGTAACGGGTACGTTATTTGGGTTGACTATATAGTTAAAAGTAGTAATTGCGTTGTTGTTTAGTTCATTTGGTGTTGGAATAGTAGTCACAGTTACTTGGAATGAAACGATAGCATCTCCATCTACAATTATAGTACCAATTGGTATGCCGCTTACTGGATTCACTCCTGGAAGAGTTTCTCCGTTTACAATGACGCTATTTTCTATAAACGTAGTACCTTGAGGAATAATATCTTGAATGATTACATCATTTACTGCAACATTACCGGTTTGATTTAGTGTAATCGTATACGTTAACGCATCACCAACCGTTGCAAATGCAAGGTCAACAGTTTTATTACTATTCAAAGTCGCATGATTAATTGTTGTTACGGCAGCTGATGAAATAATAGTTTCGGTAATAGGCGGCTGGTTTGGTAACGTGTATTGGTATTCAATTGTACTCGTATTAGAGATTGGATTTGTTTGCGGAATTGAAGTAACCCGTACTTGGAATAGAATAGTTGCTGTCGTATTAGGCGGAATGTTATCAAGTTGTATCCCGCTAAGTGGATTATCATTTGGACGAGCGCTTCCATTCACAATAACACTATTCTCTATAAAGCTCGTATTTGCTGGGATGATATCTGTAACGATAATATTTTCCACTTGTATATTCCCATTGTTTGTGATGGAAATAGTGTAAGGGATAATCGTTTGTAGGTCAGCGTATTGGATAGGCGTTGTTTTTGTTGCAATTATATTAGCAGAAATAACTTCAGTGAAGGTAATATTACTAGTTGATATTTGTTCTTCGCTATTAATTGTATAACGAGAAGTGGATTGATTTTGAATACGACCACTAGCTGGAAGCGCTACGACAGTAACAGAAAATGTGACTGGGATAGAAATGTTAGGAGCAATCGTTCCTAACAATATACCGGTACTTGGATTGGCATTAAGCTGCGGAATGTTATTTACTAAAACGCTACCGTCTATAAAGGTTGTTCCACCAGGAATATTGTCTGTAAATACAAGAGCAGTAGCATCCGTATTCCCTGTATTTGTTAAAGTTGTTGTATAAGTTAAAACATCACCAATTGTTACAGAAGTCAAATCAACAGTTTTAAGTGAAACGATATCAGCATCATTAATTTGAACGAAAGTAGTGTTGGAAGTAGTCGATTTTTGAATTGGTGCAAAGTCAGGGTTGAAAATAAAGTCGTAGACGATGTTTGCAGTATTAGGTGTTGGGTTTGCAGCAGGTAAATTCGTAACCGAAACTTGGAATGTTATTGTAGCTACTTGACCTGATGTGATATTCGGGATGGAAAAGCCGATATTCGGATCTGCTGCAGGAAGTACAGTGTTGTTAACTGTTACACTCCCCGAAATAAATACTGTTCCATCTTCTATAATATCAGTAAAAAAGATGGAGTTAGTTGTAGTGGATCCGTTATTTTGAATGAGTACTGTATATTCAATAGTTTCATCAATATTAGCTAATACTGTATTAGCGGATTTTGTAGCGATAAGAATGGCATCAATAAATTGTATATTTGTAGTATTGGAAGATGTCGTTTCTGAAATTGGTGGTAAGCTTTGGTCTGGCTGATACTCATAGTGGATGACGGCGATATTATTCATGTTATTTTGAGAAGGTATCGAGTCTACATTTACTTGGAATGTAACGATAATTGTATTGTTTGGAAGGATAATATTAAGTGAGATTCCGGTACTTGGATTTTCGTTAGGTCTTGGTATGCCATCTACAAGAATGCTATCTGGAACGAATGTGGTGCCAGCAGCGATTGCGTCAATTAGGAGAGTATTTGTAATAGGTACTGTACCAGCATTTGTAACTGCGATGGTATATGTGATAATTTGACCGATGCGTGTAATGGATCTGTTAGCAGATTTAATTGCACTAACATTTGCTGTACGGACTTCCGTGTTTACTGTATTTGATAATGATCTACGCTGAATAATTGGAGAACTAGGGTCAATTTGGTATTCATATGAAGTGTCTGAGATGTTAATGACTGTATTGTCTTCAGGTATATTTGTAAGTTGTACTTGGAATGAAATAGTGACTGTTTCATCTGGTTGTATCGTGCCGAGAGTTACTCCATTTTCAGGATTCGTACCAGGCTGAATGACATTATTTATTGATAAGCTATCTTCAATGAATATTGTCCCTTCTGGAATGTTGTCAATGAACACCGTATTGTTAGCTGGAACCGTTCCGATATTTTGTAGTGTATTTGTGTAGGTAATAAATTGCCCGATGGAGACGAAAGTTACATCTGCGCTTTTAACGGAAATAATATTCGCATTTTGAAGTGATGTTGTAACAATGTTAGAATTTGCAGAGCGATTCACTGGTGGAGCTGTAGGAATACTTATATATTGGTAAGTTACTGAAGATTGATTTACAATTTCGGTTTCAGTAGGTGGATTATTTGTTTGTACTTGAAATAGTATTGTTTTGGAACTGTTTGGTGGAATCTTTCCAATTGGTATTCCGTTTTCGGGATTTGCATCAGGCTGAAGTACACCGTTAATTGTGACACTGTCGAGAACGAATGTAGTCCCAACTGGAATCGAATCTGTAAAAATAATATTTATTGCGTCAACATTGCCGCTATTTTTCACTTCAGAAATATAAAGTATAGTTCCGCCAATATCTACAGTTATTGGATTGGACGTTTTTGTAATTGTTAATTGTGCTTGCACGAAATTTGTAATGACAATATTACTTGTAGATGTTTCAGTAATAGGCGGTTGCCCTGGATCTGGTTGAATTGTATATGTTGTATTAGATTGATTTGTAATCGATTGTTGCGAGAATGGATCGTTAATAAGAACTTGGAAAGCAATAAGGTGAGTAGCGTTTGCTGCTAGGTTAGGCAAAGTAACACCTACATTTGGATTGGCACCAAGTATAGTTGTTCCGTTAAGTGTAAAACTATTGTCTACGAATGTAGTCCCTTCTGGAAGCGTATCTGAAAATATGAGATTCGTAGCTGGAATATTTCCGGTATTTTCTAGCGTTATCGTATAGGTCAAAATATCACCTGTTGTTGCTTGTTGTGCATTGACTGCTTTTAAAGAAAGAACATTCGCATCCGAAATTTGTGTGAAAGCTGGATTAGACGTAATTGTTCGAGAGATGATAGGAGCAGTTGGATCAGCGATAAAAGTATAGTCAATACGAGCTATATTAGAAATTGGATTCACGCTTGGAATGGATTGAACGATAACTTGGAATGTGACGGTGACGATTTCCGAAGGTGCAATGGAGTTTAATGAGATCCCTACGTTTGGATCAGTACCTGGAGCTGAAACACCATTAATGGTCACACTATCCGGAATAAATGCAGTTCCCTCTGGGACCAAATCTGTTAAAGTAACTGTATTTGCAGTTGTATTCCCGTTATTTTGAACGACTACAGTGTAAGTGATTGTACCGTCAGTAGACTGTACGAGGGAATCTGTATTTTTAATTACAGATAGTGATGCATCAACGACAGCTGTATTAACCGTATTAGATGAAGATGTTGCTGTAACTGGAGGTTGACTTGGATCGACAATATATGTGTAACTTGTAAGTGCTTGATTTATAATTGCTCCTTGTGGCGGAATAGAGTTTGCAAGAAATTGGAACGTAATTGTAGCAGAATCACCTGGTGCGATAATGCCAACTGGAATACCGAGAGTTGGACTTGCATCTGGAAGTGAAATTCCGTTAAGCGTAACACTATTGGGAACAAATAATGCCCCTTCAGGAACACCGTTAATGAGTAATACCGAGTTTGCAGGGAAGTTTCCAGTGTTTGTTAATGTTGCTGTATACGTAATTATATCTCCGATAGATACAATTGTTCGATTTGCTTCTAAAACCGTTGTAACAGTAGCATTATTAATTTGTGTAGAAGCACTATTAGAAGTAATTGTGCCTGTAACAGGAGGAGAAGTCGGATCAACAAGAAATTCGTATTGAACGGATGCAACGTTTGTAATTGGGTTTGAAGGCGGAGTAGATGTAACTATGACTTGGAAAGTAACGGTTAAGGAACTGTTCGTACTAACGGTTCCGATATTAACTCCGTTATTTGGATTTGCACCTGGAATGGTACTTCCATTTACGGCAAAACTATTTTCAATAAAGGTCGTTCCAGCTGGAATGAGGTCTGAGAAATTTACATTCGTAGCGTTTGTACTGCCGCTATTTTGTATTAAAACTGTATAAGTGATCGTGTCTCCAATATTCGCAAAGGCTGTACTAGCAGTTTTTACAGCTGAAAGTATTGCTGAATGAATAGAAGTAACGAAGACGTTCGTTTCCACATTGCCAGGCTGAGCCTGTAATGCATTGCCTACGTTATATTGGAAGTTAACAAATGCTAAGTTTTGGAGTTCAGGTGTGAATGTTGATGGATTGCTTACGATTTGAACTTGGAATATGATTGTTACAGTTTGATTTGGAATGATCGTATTTATGCCAATACCGCTGGTAATAGAAGTGGATGGTAATGGAGTGCCATCAACAATAACGGATCCGGCAACAAATTGTGTCCACGATGGTATCGGGTCTGAGAAAATAACGTTATTGGCAGGGATATTTCCAGTATTCGTAATTGTAGTTGTATACGTAATTGTATCACCAATCGTTGCAAAAGCTTTATCACCGATTTTAGTAGTAGTTAAAATAGCACTTTCAATTGTTGTGATAACACTATTTGAAGTAATGTTTTTTGAAACAGGAGGATTATCTGGATTAACGATATGCTGAAAGCTAACGCTAGCTTGATTCGTAATTGGATTAATAGCCGGGATTTCATTTGAAGTAATATGAAATTCTACAATGGCAGATTCGTTTGGCGCGATATCACCAATTGGGACACCTGTAATGGTGTTTGCATTTTCGATAATAGTTCCATTAAGTGTAAAACTATTTGGTTCAAAGGAAGTTCCGTCTGGAATAACGTCGGTAAAAATAACATTCGTTGCATTAACATTTCCGCTATTTGTAATTGTAACGGAGTAGATGATATCTTGCCCAATATCTACTGTTGACACATTTGAATTTTTTTGTGCAGTAAGAATAGCACTATTAATTTGTGTTGTCGTTGTATTAGATTGATTGGAAGTTGTAATAGGTGACTGGTCTGGATCAACAATATAACGATAAGTGGTAAGAGCTGAATTAGAAATAGGGTTGTTGATTGGTAGGGTTGTAACGGTAGCTTGGAATGTGATAATTGCTGCAGTACCACCGTTAATTGAACCGATATTTACACCAGTAGATAAATCAGCATTTGGAATGGTTTGCCCATTAACTGTGAAACTGTTTGGAACAAAAGTTAAATTGCTATCAAGCGTATCGATAACGGTAACATCAGTTGCAGTCACATTCCCTGTATTCGGGAGGTTAAGTGTAAATGTTATTGTATTACCAACATCCGCAAAAGTAAGATCTGTTGTTTTTGTACTTATAATATTCGCGTTGTTTATTTGAAGAAGCGTAGTGTTGGAAGTAGCCGCACTTAATACTGGAGGATTAACAGGATCAACAGTAAACTCATATGTTGTTGATGCTGTATTTGGTGCTGGATTAATAGGGGGAATGCTGTTCACTGTAACTTGAAAGACGATACTATATATTTCATTAGGCGGAAGTGTTGCAAGTAATACACCTGTATTTGGATTCGCGTCAGGTTGTAAAACACCATCGACAGTTAATGTGTTAGGAACAAATGTGACTCCATTTGGTAATACATCTGTGAATACAATATTAGTTGCATCTGTATTTCCTATATTCGAAATAGAAGTAGTGTAAAAAGCAGTTTGCCCGATATCTGCAAAGGATACACTTTCATTTTTCGTCATGGATAATAGTGCTTCTTTAATTTGCGTTGAAACAGGATTGCTAATTGAAGTTTCTGCATCAGGCGGTGAGACTAATTGGTACGATGTTGATGAGAAATTTACAATGGGGTTTTCAGTTGGTAATGACGTTACAGTAACTTGGAACGAAATTGTTACTGTAGTCCCAGCTGTTATAGTTCCGATATTTACACCGTTCACTGGATTTGCACCACTTTGAAGAATTCCATTAATAGAAAATGTGTCTGCAATAAATGCTGTTCCGCTCGGTACGGTATCTGTGAATATAACATTTTGCGCAGATGAGTTTCCATTGTTTGTTAAAGCGACAGTATAAGTGAGTGTGTCTCCAATACGACTAAAGGATTTATCGACTTGTTTTAATGAAAGAATGGTAGCTGTATTAATCGTAGTGAACACTGTGTTTGAAGTAACGGTCCTTGAAACAATAGGGGCATTAGGATCAGCGATAAATGTGTAAGAAGCAGTAGCGGAATTGGCAATAGGATTTTGGGCTGGTGTAGAAGTAGCGGTAACTTGAAATGCTATAGATATTGAGCTGTTAGGAGCAATTAATCCAATTGTAATACCTGTATTAGGGTTGAGCCCGATTTGTGTGATGCCATCTATTGTAACGCTATCAGTTATAAACGTCGTACCATCTGGTATGAGGTCAGTGAAAGTAATATTCGTAGCGTTTGTATTACCGCTATTCGTTAAAATTGTCGTATAGGTAATGGTATCACCTAGTGTTACAAGTGTTTGATCTACAGATTTCACCATCGTTATCATAGCATCTAGTACCGGGTTTGTAACGATATTTGTTGAAATAGAAGTTGTAATAGGAGTTCCGTTTGGATCGACAGTATAAGAATATAAAATTGTGTCATTACCCATAATCGAATTTGAAGGGGGAACAGAAATAACATTTACTTGGAAAGTAACAGTTACTGTTTCACCCGGTGCGATATTTGGTATAGTTACTCCCAGTGCTGGTTGTGCACCAGACTGCTGAACGCCATTTATCGTGAATGAATTTGGTATAAAGGTAATGCTAGCTGGAATAGCGCTTGTGAAAGTAATATTCGTAGCGGCTGTATTTCCTGTATTTGTAATAGTAGTTGTATACGTAATCGTATCTCCAACTGAAACGATAGATTTATCAGCACTTTTTTGGGTTGTTAAAATTGCACTATTAATAGTTGTCGAAACAGCATTAGATACATTCATTTGTGATACGGAAGGTTGGCTAGGGTCGACCACATGTGAAAATTGTACAGAACTAGAATTAGAAATTGGATTTATACTTGGAATATTTGTAACAAGTACGTTGAGAGTAATCACAGCCGTTCCGTTTGGATTTATATTTCCAATCTGAATCCCGTTAGCTGGATTTCCGATCTGCTGTGTACCAGAATCGTTTGTAAGAGTGCCAGATATGAATGTCGTTCCGTCAGGTAAAATATCTGTGAAAATTATATTTTGTGAAGTAACATTTCCAGGGTTACTTAATGTAATCGTATAAGAAATTGTATCGCCAATTGTTGCGAAAGTTTTATCTACAGATTTAACAAGTGTAATTTCTCCGGAATTTATTTGTGTCGAAACCGGATTGGATGTCGTACTTCTTGAAACGAGTGGTAAATTAGGTCCTGTCATAAATTGATAATCAATAGAAGCGCCATTTACAACTGGTGAGTTTGGCCCCCCAGGTCCAATTGTGAAAATTGGATTTGGAATGCTAACTACTTGCACGCGGAAGGTAATGTTTGTAAAATCTCCTGCAATAATATCCCCAATTGGTACCCCATTCGCTGGATTTACCCCAGGTAATAAAACCCCGCCTACTCGAACGCTATCCGCTATAAACACTGTATTATTTGGAATCGGATCTGTAAAAATGATATTCGTAGCAGTTGTGTTTCCTATATTCTCCAATAAAACAGTATACGTTAAAAATGAATTTCCAGGTGCTACGTCAGAAAATAGTCGATCCACACTTTTCGTTGCTTGAATAATCGCTTCGTTAATTTGAACTAAAGTTGGATTACTTGTAGCTGTTTCTGTCACCGGCGGCTGGGTAGGATCAACAATGATCGAGTATGTCGTGCTAGACTGGTTCAAAGTTGGATTTGTAACTGGTATTGAGCCAACGATAGCTTGAAAGCTAATTGTTGTCGTTCCTCCAACTGGAATTGAGTCTAAAGAAATCCCGCTATCTGGTCTAAATCCAAGTTGTGGGATGGTATTAATTTGTACGCTATCAGGAACGAATGAAAGTTCAGGTGGTAATATATCGATAAAAACAGGTGTGTTTGCGGTAGTATTTCCGCTATTGGTGAGGGTAGTTGTATACGTAATTGTATCTCCAACAGCAGCAAATGCACTGCTTGCAGTTTTTGTTGCGATAACGGAAGCAGTATTTACTTGTGTAAAAGTTTTATTAGATTGAACTGTTCGTGAAACTGGCGGTTCATTTATACCTACAATAAAGCTATATTGAAGCGATGATTGGTTTGGGATTGGATTCGGATTTGGGAGTGATGTAATGTTTACTTGAAAACTGAGTGTAGCAGATGCATTTGAATTCAAGTTGCCAATATTGATACCATTTTGTGGATTTGCATTAGGAATAGTTGTTCCATTTACCGTAAAACTGTTTGGAATAAATGATGTACCATTTGGAATTACATCTGTAAAAATAACATTGTTTGCGGTAGTATTACCGGAATTAGTAATGATAGCAGTGAAAGTCAGTGTATCTCCAATAGTAGCAAATCTTGAATTGACAGTTTTATTTATAGAAAGAGTTGCATCAATAATTGGCGTAACCGTCGTATTCGTAACTGTACTACCAACAGCGGGTGATTGGTTTGGATTTACGGTATATTCATAATTTACAAGAGCATTATTTGTTAATGTGCCACTAGGTGGTATCGCTAAAATTTGTGCTTGAAAAGTAATGAATACAGTATCTCCTGGGGGAATATCTGCTAAGTGAATACCAAGTGATGGATCTAACCCTGGCTGCGGAATATTATCGATAGTTACAGAGTTTGGCACAAATGAGGCGCCTGCACCGAGTCCATCTGTTAAAACTGTAGCGCTAGCAGGGATATTCCCTGTGTTCGTAACTGCAATCGTATAAGTAACGATATCCCCAATTGCAGCTGTCGGTGTATTCACTGACTTCGTAGCGACGATTGTAGCGTTATTAATTTGAGTTGTTATTACGTTACTTAACGCATTGGCGGACGCTGGAGGTAAGTTAGGATCTATGACATATTGGTACGCTGTATTGCTTTGGTTCGGGATTGGATTTGGACTAGGAATGGAATTTACTATTACTTGAAATGAGATTGTTGCACTTGTATTAGGGTTTATTGGATCAATTGCAATTCCACTTGCTGGGTTTGTATTAGGAAGTGTATTGCCATTTACTGTTACACTATTAGGAATAAATGATGTTCCGTTTGGAATTACATCTGTAAAAATTACATTTGATGCAAGTGTGTTCCCGTTATTCGTTAAAGTAGTTGTATACGTAATAATATCATTTACGTTAGCAAAGTGTTTATCTGCCGATTTTACAGCGGCAATCGTAGCGTTATTAATAGTTGTCTGTACGGTGTTAGAGGCCACCATCTGCGTTACAACTGATTTGGATGCGTCGTATGTGTATTGGAATGTAGTGCTCGATTGATTCGTAATCGGATTTGGACTAGGAATAGTTGGTACAGAAACTTGGAATGCAACAGTACGTGATGAATTCGCTCCTATCGTCCCAATTAAAATGCCATTAGCAGGGTTTGCATTTGCTATAGGGACACCGTTAATCGTTACAGTATTAGGAAGGAAGATGGTACCAGCTGGAATGATATCTGTAAACGTTACGTTAGAAGCAGGGATATTGCCGTTATTTGTTAAAATTGTTGCATACGTTATGACAGCGCCAACATCAGCGAAATTTGTACTTGTTAGTTTTGTGGCAACAATATTAGCAGTATTAATTTGCGTCGTTACTATATTGCTAGTAGCGTTTCTGACAACGGCAGGTAAACTTGGATCTGCGATAAAGCTATATTGAAGTGCAGCGCTATTTTGAACTGGATTTGGTGAAGGTAAACTATTTGCACTTATTTGAAAAACAATCGTTGTAAAACCACCTGAAGGAATGGAGCCGACTTGAAGACCGGTACTAGGGTCTGCACCTTGTTGTAAAGTACCACCTATAAAAATACTATTTGGTACGATAGTGGAGCCATTAGGGATTATATCGGTAACAATAACATTATTTGCTGTAGTATTGCCAAGATTAGCTAAAGAAATTGTATATGTGATTGGTTGCCCGACATCGGCGATAGTTAAATCTACTTCTTTGACAATCACTACATTTGCTAAATTAATTTGTGTACTTACAGTGTTACTTACAGATGTTTCTATAGTTGGTGGATCGCCCGGATTTAGAATAAAGCTATACTGTGTACTAGATGAATTTAATGTTGGATTTTGTGTTGGTAAAGAGGTGACGGTTACTTGATAAGAGACAGTAAGTGAGCCATTAGCAGCAATGGAAGGTAGTGGAACACCTATATTTGGATCTGCGTTATTTTGAAGTACACCATTAATAAGAAAAGTATTTGGAATAAAGGTAGTACCGTCTGGATTCGTATCTACGAAAGTAGGGCTATCAGCAGAAACACTTCCTGCATTCGTCAAAGTAACAGTATAAGTTAATATATCCCCTACGGTAGCGAACGCTCGATCCACTGTTTTGGCTGAAATGACATTTGCATCGTTTACTTGAGTAAATGTAGTGGTTGAAGTAGTGTTCTTACTTACAGGTGAAGTGTTTGGATCAACGATAAAGTTATAGGAGATGGAAGCGCTATTTGAAATAGGGTTTGGATTTGGAATGCTAGTGATTACTACTTGGAATGAAGCTGTAATTGTAGTATTAGCATTGATGCTACCAATATTGATGCTAGCTGGTGTAACGCCTGGCTGAGTAACACTGTTAACTATAACGCTGTTTGGGACAAAAGCGGTTCCATTCGCAATTGAATCAGATAGTAATACATTGTTCGCTGCAACATTTCCATCGTTAGTAAGAGCAAAGGTGTAAGTTAATACATCACCAACTTCCGCAAACGTTTTATCTACAGATTTATTAGCATGGAGATTTGCTAGTCTAATTGTTGATGTAACAGAATTAGAATTTGCTGTTTTTGAAGTCGGTGGCAAACTTGGATTTACAGTATATAGATAAGAAGCGAAGGCGTTATTAATGATAGGATTTTGGGTCGTAATATTGATGACTGTTACTTGAAAGGATAAGGTGAAAGTAGCTCCTCCTGGTATTGTACCAATAGGTACGAAAACGAGTGAATCTACATTTTGTAAAACACCGTTGAGTGTTACCGAACCTGGTGTTAATATCGTTCCATTTGGAAGTGAATCTGTTAGCTGTACGTTAGTTGCAGCTGTATTTCCACTGTTTGTAATAAGGATTGTATAACTTATCGTTTCGCCAATTGTGGCAAATTGTTTGTTAGTTGATTTTGTTAATGTTACATTCGCATTATTAATTTGAGTGGAAACGAGATTAGAAGAAATGTTTTTTGTAACTGGTGATTGGCTAGGGTTGACGGTATATTGATAAGAAGCGCTTGATCCATTAAATACGACGTTTGACGCGGGTATTGTATTTACTACTACTTGAAATGAAACATTTTTTGTTGTACCAGTTGGGATGGATCCAATGTTCACACCGTTAGCGGGATTTGCGCCCACTTGTGTCGTGCCATCAATTGTTACACTGTTTACAACAAAAGTTGTTCCAGTAGGAATGACATCTGTAAAAATAACATTGTTTGCATTCGTATTACCTGTACCTGTAAAGGAAACGGTGTACGTTAGTATATCACCAATATCTGCAAAATTTTTATCTACTGCTTTCGTCATTGTTACAGTAGCATTATTCACTTGAGTGGAGACAATATTCGTCGTATCAGTCCCGCTTACTGCCGGTTGATTTGGCACAGGAATGTATTGATAAGTTGTTGTACCACTATTTAATATGGGATTTGTTTACGGGATAGAAGGAACGAATACTTGAAATGAAACCGTAGTCGTAGAATTAGCAGCAATAGATCCAATTGATATACCAGTAGCGGGATTTGCGCCAGCTTGGGTAACTCCGTTCACAGTTACGCTCCCTGGAATGAAAGTAGTCCCGCTAGGAATCGGGTCCGTATATATAACATTTGTTGCAGCGATATTTCCTATATTAGCTAAGGCAATACTGTAAGTTAGCGTTTCACCAATATCGGTAAAAAGTTTATTAACTGATTTTGTGCCATTAATATCTGCGAGGTTAACTTGTGTTCCAGCAGAGTTGCTTGTTGCAAGACCGTTAAAGGTCGTTCCACCGGCGATTGGTGTATATTGAAATGTAATATTAGCAGTGTTAGAAATCGGATTTGGATTTGGCAGAGAAACGACAGTCGCTTGGAAAGTTACTGTACGAGAAGCACCATTATTGATTGTTCCAAGAGATATACCAGCGGCAGGATTTGCATTTGTTTGTGGTATGTTATCTACCATTACAGTGCCAGGTATAAAGGAAGTCCCATTAGGGAGAATGTCTGTCAAAATAACGTTATTGGCGGGAAGAAGTCCGGTATTAGGGATAGTAACTGTATAAGTGAGAATGTCTCCAATTGTAGCTACACTTTTATTCACGCTTTTCGTTGCTTGTATATTAGGTGAGTTTATATTAATTTGTAAACCGACTGTATTTAACATGTATGCATCTCCGTTAGTTGTTAAACGGATTGCGGCAGATACTTGAGAATTTGTTAAATAGGGAGAAATATCAATGGAAGTAATGTCCCAGCCTTGTCTTCCTGCAGAGATGTTTGTACCTGAAGAAGCACTTTGATTTCGCGTTCCAAATGTCCCTGTTGTATCTAAGTTTCCTGCAGCATTATTAATTTGGGAACCGAAGAAATTATTTATGGCATTATTTGGTCCGGATAAAGCGTTTAATGAACTGAAATTTGGTCCGAATAGAGCCTGATCCCCAATTAAATCAGCATCCCCTTCGGTAGAACTCAAAAATAATCGTCCGCTTACAGGTCCTCCGGAAGGTGTTAAAAATCCTGAAACAGCTACATCTGCACTACCGGTATCAGCAGAAACACGGTTACCCGCTACATAAATGGTTAAGTTTCTTGCTGGCAATGTCCCATTTTGATAAGCGACAATGAGCGTCCATCCAGAAGAATTGATAGCCCCATTAGAAGCATCTAAAGGATCAACAAGTCCAGGGACAGAGCCAGTTGTATAAGAGCCAGATCCAGCAGCTTGAACGAGAGATGTTACATCTGCAGAACGTGTATAGAATCCAAATGTGACAGATCCAGAAACGAAAGTTTGATTTGAAGCTGTAACAGCCGAAGGGGTAATTGGGTATGTTGAAACAGGTGTAGTAAAAGAAACAGGGTTTCCTAAAACACTCGTAATGTTTTGATCACGAGATAAATAGTTTCCACCCCAAACGAGTTCTGCGTAAAGAATCGTACTACCAGCAGGGATATTTAATACAGCGGTAGAACTATTTTGTGTATAGTTTAACGTTGTACCAGCAGGAAAAGTAGGTACTTGTAAAGCGGTATTCGTAGTTACGAATGCACCAATTGCCCCGATTGTACCAGCACGGTTTTGGTTACTAATTTTACTTAAACCTAGTGTGTTCCCTGTAATCGCAAGTGCCCCGTTAGTAGTGGTAGAAAATCGATTCGTAATGGGCATTTTTTCACCTCATTTGCATATAGTTTTGGTCAAAATACGATATGCATATAAACAATCAAAAGGAACATGTATAATTGAACTATAAATTCCTTCCTTAATCATTGGAAGGAATTTAATAGTAACAAGGGCTATTTTTAAATCAGTTAATATTAACATTAAAGGAAACTCCAGGGACACAAACATTGATTTATAAAACTGCATTTGTTCCTCTATTTTGTTTATTTTGACTTTTGGATAGCACCACATGCCCATCAACTTAAGAATTTAGAATTACCCCAAAATGAAAAAAATAAGCTTTTTGTTACTTAATAACGGTGTGTCTGTAGCCCTAAAAGGGGCATTTAATTATTAGAATATAATTATTACATTATCGCATACAGTAAAACATATATTTAATAATAGGAAACAGGATTAATACCTTAGCTAAATTTAAATGATTCGTACTATATCTATCAAGAAAAACCTATTCAAGATTAATTAAAATTCAATTATCTGAGCTTTTTTCAAATCAGCAAACCATTCACCTATTATATCGTTATGATGCTTAATAATTTGGGATGCCGATAATAATGTAGTGTCATATGTACTATGCCCATCTTCAACAAGAGTAACATCATACCCTAAGCTATATGCACGTCGACACGTCGCATCTATACATATTTCAGACTGAACGCCTGTAATCACAATGTGTTCGATGTCCCTTTTATTCAATTCTTGTTGAAGACTTGTTTCATGAAATGAATCAGGGTGGTTTTTTTCAAGAACGATATCTTCAGATAGTGGAGCTACAGATTCATGAATTGCCCATTCCGGATTTCCATGCTCTAATAAAGATCCTGTTTTCCCATTAAACTTCATGTAAAAAATAGGCGCTTGGACAGTACGAGCTTTATGGATTAACAATTGAATGTTTTTTAATAATTCAATTCCTTTATATAGCATTCTTTCTTCTTTAAATGAACCCACTTGTACATCTATAATAAGCAATGCTGCATAGCCTTTTATCATAAACGACCACCTCACATTTTGATTAAAATCATACAAGTAAAATATGTATAAAATAAGTATCCATTTTTAAAGTATCCAAAATGGATAGAGAATATAAATATGTGGAATCATGAATTTTTTTATCTTCAAGCTAGAAATGAATACATTAATAAAGTTTGTATTGCTTAATGTAGCCTAGAGGTGTTTGAATGTAGTGAATTTCGCACGTACAGTGTTAAGTGGCGCAAAAGATGGAGATAACTTCAAAGTCTTACCTATCGCAACGATGGGGATGAAGAATGACCATAAATAGAACCTGTTGTTTATAACAGGTTCTAATCAGAGTTATAGGCTCAATTACAGGAACTACAGATCTACTGGGGGGTAGTGTAATTCCTGATTAAAATTAAGATATGTTAAAAAATTTTAAATATGATTAATCAAATGATAACTAAACAAAATCGTTATTTTAAAGTGACTCAAAAAAGAGCACAGATATAAATGTGCTCTTAGAGAGGTAGGTTAAGTATCCTATTGGCCATTGTTCAAAGTTAATATATGTACGTTTAACTAAAAAGTGAAAAATAAAAACAGGATAGTTAGAAAAAAGCTAACTGTTTCATTGCAACTTGTAAAAAAGAATGTGGGAGGTTCAAAAAAGAAACTATATATAATTATACAAGTAAAACAGAATTGTACAGCATGAAAAGGAGCACTACATAAGTGAGTGCTCATCGATAAGGAGGTAACTTTTTTAGCTAAACACCCTTCTTAAAGAATATGCTGGAAAAGTGGGAAATAAAACTAAAATATAGTAACTAATGATGTTATGAATAACAATTTATAGGGAGAGGTTTAATGTTGTTATTATTTAAATAATAAAGCAGCTAGCTCAATGAACTAACTGCTTTATTGTCCAACAATAACGATACCCACAATACGTTGTAACTTAAAGTTACAACTATAGTATAAACGGAATTAAAAATATTATGTAAAATTAAAAGTGAGCTAAATAAGGAAACTAAAAAGAGCACTAGGTACAAGTGCTCTTTAAAAGAAGACCCTATGAGTTAATAGCTACATATCCGTAATATATGATGACAAACAAGTTAATATAAAAGAGCATTCAGCAGAAAACTAACTGCTCATTCCTAGAAGAAAAGGAAAAACAAAATTAAAGAAGTCACTGTGAATTCAAGCTGCATCAGCCCATCTATAGCATTGGACATAATGAATAGAAACAATAAGGTCATTAAAACTCACTTATAAAAACGTAAAGGAGGCACTGCTTAAATTGTAGTATCTCCTTTTAAAAAAGTTAAGTTCAGCTTTACTTCTGAAATCAAAACAGATAATAAAGTTGTTTATTTCCTTGTGAAACTAAAGCTACCATATAGTTGAATAATATAAATTGTTTTATTCGAATATATAGTTTTAACATTGACTTTCCGTCCTTATCCAATAACGGAGTAAATTCCCCTGCATATCCACTCAACTAAATAAATGATGAATTCCTATTTCTTTATCTACCATTATTACTCGTGAACACATAATTTAGAATTTTATTCGGAAAAACTCAAAAAGGCAGCTAGAAAAAACTAACTGCTCTAGTAAATACTATGAATACAATGTTTATTCGTATTCAAACTTGGATTACCTATATTGTTAACATGCCCTAAAAATTTATTCAATAAAAGAGCAGTTAGCCCAGTCTAACTGCTCGATGCAGAGGTATTGTATGCCGAGTTATTGATTTTATTCAAGGAATAAAGAAATTGTATTTATTTGAAAAATATAGTTGAAGAATTTTATAGAGAAAATGTAGCAAATTCTATATTACAAGAGATACAAGGTGTAGCTCCAATAGAAGACAGAAGTACGAAGACCTAAACAACTTTCTGAACCAAATTTTAGTAAGGCTTCAACTAATTTAACTGCATTTGAAACAAAACTAAATAGTAAAACCTAATTAAATGTGAAATTCAACTAAAATTTAATTCTACATAAGTAACAAAAGATATTCATGAAAATGGATACTTTCTCTTCTAAAAAGTATCTATTTTATGTCCATGTACAAGTGTAGAAAGACATAAAAGTCTAAACTAAAATCTCACAAATAATTGTTGATAAATAGTAATTACCATATAGCAATAGGATTTGTAAATAATAATCAAACCACATACCTAAAATCTCGAAGATTATACTTTAATGAAAAGAATTCGAGGACTTTTTGCAAAGTACGAAAAATTAGAACGTGAACTTAAAGAAGTTAAATATTGCTTGTTGAAAGCAATATTTGTAGCACATAAGATTAATACGTAAAGCAATTATCTTTATATAATCTTGATATGAATTTTACTTTGTCTTTCTATAAATATGATTTTATCTAAATATAAACAAATTACACTCTCCTTATAAAGCATCGAGGAGAGATAATGATGAATCCATTTAGAAAAACAACCCTGTTTGTATTTACACTATCAGTATTAAATACAAACATTGGTATGTCACATGGTGATATTCCTATATTTACTAAAATACAACCTGCAATACCACAAGAGGAGAATGCAAAATCAGAAGTAGAATATATGAGAAATGAATCAGTAGAATCAGAAAAGGTACTTGAAAAAGAAAATAGGCCCATAGAGCAAGAAAAAGTGATAGTAAGGCCATTGGATGTGCCGCTGATTCTACAAAAACCAGAATTGATGAGAGGTTGTGAAGTAACGAGCCTTGCTATGGTGTTGCAATTTTCAGGTGTACAAGTCGATAAGATGGAACTCGCTGCAAAGATAAAGTCTGTACCATTTCAGGGAAAGGGTATAAAGGGGAATATGCACAAAGGGTTTATTGGGGATATAGCTACATTTGATAAACCTGGACTAGGTGTTTATGTAGAGCCGATTTTAGAATTGGCAAAGGAGTATGTTTCAGAAGAGAAAGTGAAGGATCTAAGTCACAAAGAACCTCAGCAAATATATGAGGCGATAGACAGAGGGCAACCTGTATGGGTATTAACAAATGCCCGTTTTAAACGGTTACCTGATGATGAATTTTATACATGGCGTACAGATGCAGGAGAAATGAAAGTGACATATCACCAGCATAGTGTCGTTGTGACCGATTATGATGAACAATATGTATATATTAACGATCCACTAAAGAAGGACAAACACAGAGCAATTGATCGGAATAGTTTTGAACAAGCCTGGATTCAAATGGGAAGACAAGCGATGACAGTTTCAATGTAAAACGAACGTAGATTGGATGAGAATAGAGATGAAAAAAGTTTTAATAGTTGAAGATGAACAGATTATCCGAGAGACTGTAGCCCATTATTTCTCGCATGATGGATATGAAGTAATTACAGCGGAAGATGGTCAAATTGGGCTAGATTTGTTTGCTGAACAAGAGCATAATATCAGTTTAGTTATTTTGGATATTATGCTCCCATTAATGGATGGATGGTCAGTGTGTAGACGTATTCGAAAGAATTCTAATGTTCCTATTATCCTATTAACGGCACGAAGTGATGAAGATGATACGTTACTTGGATTTGAACTTGGGGCAGACGATTATGTAACAAAACCATTTAAACCGTCTATTTTATTAGCGAGAGCAAAACGTTTGTTCAAAGATACAAATCAACAAGTACAATATCAGGACTGTATTAATTTATGTGGTATTCGCTTAGATAAATCAGCACGTTCTGTTTCAATAGATGGACAAAAAATAGATTTTACACATACAGAATATGAAATTTTACACTCTTTAATGCAACACAAGGAACAAGTACTATCAAGAGAGCAGTTAATCACAAATATTTGGGGATACGATTATGATGGAGATGATAAAACACTAACTGCACATATGCGTAATGTACGATTAAAACTTGGTGAGAAAGCAAAACACATTATTACAGTTGTTCGTACGGGTTATAAATTTGAGGTAGAAAAATGATGAGAAAGAAGATTGTGTTTCAGTTATTTTCTCTTACCTTTTTACTATGTTGCATGATTATCGCAGCTATCTTTTTCGGACAAATGTATGTGATGAAATACTTATATATAGATAAAGAAAAAGAAAATGTTCAGAAGCAATTACAACGGTACTATACATTTTATGAAGCTCATAAACAGGATGAAAATACACTCCAGAGGAAGGAACTCTCGTATGCTAATCAGCAGGGTATTATGATTGCTAGGCTCGATAAAGAAGCCAATATCAAGAAATTACCATCAGGAGATCATTATATAAAAACAGTTGATAAAAATGATTCGAGTCGATCCTCTAAGGTTGTGTTTAATAATTTAATCAATGCAAAGAAAGATATGGATCCTAATTTCAGTATATTAATTACAAGTTTACTCAATAAAACGACTAAACTAGCTATCATGGATACAGTAAGTAAAAGATCGAATAAAGACATAGTGATTCCTACAACATTGAGAATAAAAGGTTATGATGGAAATTTTGTTGCACCTACTTATTATCAGATTGATAAATATATGATGTCTGGTGCTAAAAATGGTATGAAGGTTTTTTCAAAAGAAGAAAGTGAGAAATATTATTTCTTAGAGGGAATTGTAACAGAGATAAATTTCCCAGTTTACTTCAATTCAAAAATGAATAATACATTGTATAGTAATGAGGTGTTTGCAAATCGTATTTTGCAATTTCAATCGGAATGGATCAGCGATAAAGTGAAATTACAAGGAGACGAATGGGTTCAGAATGAAATCAGTATAGATGGAATCAAGTATCTAGAAACGATAAAACCACTCATGCAAAATGGACAAGTAAATGAATTCATTTATACATTGTCTTCGTTACAACCGATTACAAAAGTGACAGATGTAATGAGTGATTATTATATATATTATAGCATTTGTGCTGATTCTATCGCTGGTTGTATGTTTATATTATTCAAGAATTATTACCAAACCATTACTAAAAATTAATGAAGCAACGAAAAAAATAATGCAATTTCAATTTCAAGATAAGCTTTCTATCAAATCAAAAAATGAAATTGGTGAGCTTTCCTCTAATATTAATCAACTCTCAGAAAGAATGGAAGGATATATCAATCAGTTAAAAACAGACTTAGAAAAAGAGAAAAAATTAGAACAGACACGAAAAGATTTCATTGCAGGCGTTTCGCATGAATTAAAAACGCCACTCAGTGTCATGCAAATATCTGCATCTATGCTGCAAGATGGAATCGCGCCTGAAATGAATCAATATTATTGGGAAGCATTAGAAAAAGAAATAGAGAAAATGAATGTGTTAATAGATGAAATGTTGAATTTGGCTAAATATGAATCCGGAACGTACCAAATACAGATGGAGCAGGTTAATATAGGGAATTTAATTCAAAAGGCAGCAAAAGATTTACAAGTTCAAATTAAAGAAAAATCACTACACATCAAATTAAATATAGATAATGTTTGTGTTAAAGGTAAAACACATCTGTTAGAACAGGTCATAACAAACTTGTTTACCAACGCGATTCGCTATACAGATGCGAATCGAACCATTGTGATAGATGTAAACGAGAAACAACATGACGTATATATAGGGTTTGAAAATAAAGGGGCACATATAGCAGAAGAAAACATAGATAAAATATGGGATCAATTCTATAGAGTGGATAAATCAAGAAAAAGAGTATATGGTGGAACGGGTCTTGGACTTTCAATTGTAAAAAATATATTAGATTTACATAATGTAAAGTACGGTGTAACTAATACAAAAGATGGGGTATTGTTCTACTTCCATTTAGAAAAATGGGATACAAAGTAGTAAGATGTAACATTGATATTATAGATTTTACTGTGGTGTTAAAGGCGATTTACATTCATATAAATTATTTTTAAAAAGGTGCGGAGTCAACTGAAATGTACCCTTTAAAATGGACAGTTTAATAAAAAAAAACTGAAAAATCAAGCCCGGAAAAGATGGTTCCGATATTCAATCGGAATCATCTTTTTTAATGTTCACTGATAACGATTATAATTATACCCCTCCATCTATTAATGGTATCTTTAGTAAAGTTGAAGAATATGTAGGCTAAAGCGTCCATAGCGTTGCTTTTTTTGGTTATATAAGGGTAATATCATATAGGAGTAGAGGCCATGCATATTTGCACCAGAACCGGTTAAAATTAAGGTGGTTCAGTTAGAGAAAGGAACTTTATGGTATCATTTTAGCGAGTTTATTTATATTAAACTATATAAATAAGAAGTTGCATAAAGGTAAGTAAATATTATAATTGATTTTGAACCATTTAATCCAACAATAAATGACATAGCGATCAAACTTACTATGGTACTTTTTATACCGTTATTCTTAGCCTTGCTTATCAAAGTCATACTTATGAAATTTATGAGAGAATCGATTGCTGGCAGACTAGCATATCTATCTTGTCTATTTTTTATGTACTATGTATTTAAATTTGTTACAGAGTAGAAAGACATCTTAGGATGTCTTTTCTTTATAAATAACAGTAATGTAGTATTTAAGCCTATACGTTCACACAAGATTACATGTATTTAGTTCTGTATATCAATAAAGTTTTGGAACTTGATTTTCTTATCCAATCAAGTTCCAAAAAACTCTAAACTAAAAACTTATAAAGAATCTTTGATAAATAGCCATTATTATAAATTTTGTAGGTACTTTCATGTCTTAATAACAGGACATGAAAGTCTAAACCTTTTGAACATAGGACAAAAAACTCTTAACTACTTAGCCAGTAATATCTTTAACTTATTTTATTATAATAGATGAAAATAATGATAAAATTATACCTTTTTCCTAATTGCACGTGTGAATATTCTGATACAATAGAATTAAATAAATTTAAAGTTAGGGTGAAACGTAATGTGGGATAGTCATTTCCATGGTACTCCAAGTAAAGTGATAGTTGAAGAGATTTCTTCGGAAAACAATAGTGATAAAACTTTTAAAGTTGGACAAATATATTCACATCCATTATATGTTTATAAGCTAGAAATTTCTAAAATTGAAGCGTATAAAGGTGAAAGTTATAGTTATAGAAATGCTTCTATATTTGTAAAGCCTTGCTTTTTTAATAGGGAAAATGAAATTGTTAAATTAGATGAGTATGAGATGACTACAGAAGAATTGAACGCAGACAAATGGTGGATTGAATCAGAAAAATAGAGGTGAGAATACTATGATTAATTTACTTATAAATACAGGTCTTTCTAAAAAGCTGTTAAGTGAATGGCATCCTATCAAGAATGGTCACTTGAATCCTGAAGATATTACATATGGAAGTTACGAATATATTTGGTGGGAGTGCTCTGAGGGACATGTTTGGGGATCAACTCCTAATGATAGGCTGAAAGTTGAAGATGAGCTTTGTCCAAAGTGTATGAAGAAAAAGCAGCAGCTAGATAAATTAAACAATGTTAATAAAATAGAAGCTAAATCACTTAGATGTATTGATCCAGATTTATCTAAGCAATGGAATTTCAAAAGAAATGCAGATGTAACACCTGATAATGAGATGATTGATGAAGAGAATTGGAATGTTAGATGGTGGATATGTGGTAAGGGTCATGAGTGGAAGGAGTCTGTTAGAAGTAGACTTCATGATAAAACTGTGTGTCCATACTGTTCAAATAAGAAAGTTTGCAAAGACAACTCATTAGCAACAATGTATCCAGAGATAGCAAAGGAGTTTTGTATCTTTGACACATGTTATCGGCAGAAATTCCGAAATCCATATGAGGCAATTTATACTTCAAATGAAGAAGTAATGTGGGTTTGTAAAGAAGGTCATATGTGGAGAGAAAAAATAAATTTAAGAGTGAAAAATGGTAAGGGATGTAGAACTTGTGAAAAGTATCAACAGTCAATTGCTCTTCATAACCCAGAAATAGCAAAAGAATGGCATCCTACAAAGAATAAAGAAGTATATGGTGTAACAACACCAGAGGAGACATCTACCAGATGTAACGAAAGAGCATGGTGGATTTGTGGTAAGTGTGGACATGAATATAAAGCAATGGTCAAAGCTAGACATGAAGGGGCTGCAAAATGTCCGTCATGTTATCCTCCAGAACCAAGGGTAAGAAAAAAGAAAAGAGAAGCTTTATTTCAAACTTATAATAAGATGGAAGATAATAGGGTTATCTTTGAGAAGAATTTAAGAGGAAAATTTAAAGATAGTGAAGGATAGCTTGAAATCTTTTTTCAAATTTGTGCTGGGAAGCTAAAAAACTAAAAAAGTGTCCTTTTTGCTTTTTTAGTTTTTTACATTTTATTTTGTGGAAATGAATTTAAATAAAAGCACCTATAAATCTCTAAGGTGCTTATTTTACTATATCTAGACCTTGCTATTTTGTGTAGCAAGGTCTTTTATTATATGTTCTATTTATAAAGTGAATTTAGTACGATAGAACATTTTCAATACTCCTAGAAATCATAGCAGTGCTTTTTTGTTATAAAGGATAATATTATATAGGAGTAGAAGCCATGCATATGACAAAAAAGAACAATTTCGGTAGGAATCCTGATTGTTCCCTGAAATGCGTCTTATATTTGCAAAAGAACCGGTTAAAATTAAGATTGTTCAGTTGGAGGAAGGAACCTTATGGTATCTTTTTAGCGAGTTTATTTGTATAATTTTATTCTTTAAATAGAACGATAAGAGAAAGGTAAGTGAATATTATAATTAATTTCGAACCATTTAATCCAATAATGAATGACATAGCGATCAAACTTGCTATGGTACTATTTATACCGTTATTCTTAGCATTGCTTGTCAAAGTCATACTTATGAAATTTATGAGAGAATCCGTTGCTGGCAGGCTAGCCTATCTATCTTGTCTATTTTTTATGTACTATGTATTTAAATTTGTTACAGAATAGATAGGCATCTTAGGATGCCTTTTTTATAAATAAAAGTAACGTAGTATTTAAACATATACGTTCACACAAGATCACATGTATTTAGTTCTGTAAATCTATAAAACTTTAGTTTGGATTTTCTTGGCCCAAGCTAGTCCCAAAAATGAGAGTTTAGAGTTTCATGCCTTTGTACAGTACATTAAGATAGGAGGGGAGTTTAACTCACATTTCCTCAACTGTTCGTTAAATTCCGATTTAACGAACTGTTCAGGACTTTTCGTAGGATTTAAATATATTAGAGCGAATCAGGAATATATTGATACATCCGCCTTTTTTTAAATTGTTATTTCACCAATGAGTAGCGTGAAAGTTTAAAGGACCCTTAAATTAACTAAAGCCACTAAGAGTTAACTTTTAGCGACTTTAGTTAATTGGGAAATTTCGAGATATAATTAGGGATTAATTTTTTCTGTACATTTCAAATAGACTTTAGATGAAAAATCACACACGTATCGAATTTGTTTTTCTGATTGTTTTCTTGGAATAAAAACTAATCTCTTTTCATCCATTGAGTATTCATATTTTAAATTTTTAACTTTTTTAAAGTCATCCTCAGTAATCGGTTGAATATCGTAGCTAATCTGTTGAGTTGTTGCAACCTTTATCTTGTTCAGCATGAAAAAATACAAACAGCTAAGCAAAAATGCCAAAGGAATCCCATTCCAAAGGTAGCTAAAGTATTCCCCTTTATTAAGGTATTCTGACGAACTGGAGAAGAAAAAGATAATACTAGTAATTACATTGAAAACTAAAATTTTAAAATGTAAACTTTTGTTTCTTATATTTTGTAATTTTTTTGCACTTATTGAGGTAATAGTGAAATATATAAAAAGTATAAACCAAACAAAAGCATTCCAAATAAAGAAACTATGTTTATAATATTTACCTATGGCCTGGTAAAGGATTATTGCATAAAGTAAATATACTATTGTACCCAAAATTATGCCAATAACGTAAAACCATAAATTTAGTCTAGCTTGAGTGAATGGATCTTTAAGTTGCTTATCGAGAGGTTTAGTCGTCACTATACTTATAAATTGATTACTTCCATAAACCAAAGCTCCTACAAATGCGATTATAATCGCTGAACATTTTCCAAGTGTATCAATAGATAAACCACTAAACATTTCACATCTTCAATCCTTTCTTTATTTTAATAAATGATTTAAGAATGGAAGAGAGATTTAGATCAACCATCATAAGATTAATAATTATGCTAAAATGACTGATTTTGTAAACAAAACCTTCCTCCTATATATCATTGATATCTTTATATTATCATATAAATGTTAATGGATGAAATTCAATATGTATGACAGGTAATTTAGCCATCATTAGACCTTTCGTTGGCTGTGGAATAGCTGCAGGGATTGCCACAGCAAAAACATATAAGGACTAGAAAAAGATAGACAAAGAGAATTAGAATGGCACCATACTCTTTATATTAAATAGACTAAAATTTTAGATTTATATTTGTTAGTGGAATAAATTATATCGTTAATCACTCTCTTCTAATTGCCGTTTTTCTAAACGCTCAATTGCTTCACGTCGTTTAGAATCATCAATATTTGTGTACAAGGATGTTGTTTCCATTGAATTATGTCCCATTTGGTTTGCCAACAAAACAAGATCTTTATTTTCATTATAATGATTGGTTGCGTATGTATGACGCAACTTATGTGGACTCTTTTTTTCATCAAATGCTCTAGTATATTTCTCTGTGAGTTTTTGTATAGCATTAACAGAAATTTGCGCATATGAACCTTTATAATTCGTAACAAATAGAATATCTTCATCATCAGGGCACTTATAACGCGCAGTACGTACTTTAAGATACTCTTGAACATCATCTAGAGCTGTTTGTGTAGCCAAAATAGATGATTTTTTATCTCCTTTTCGCACAACTTTAATGTAACGAGTACGAAAATTAATACTAGAAATAGTTAAACTAGCTGCTTCAGATACCCGAAGGCCTGTACCTAAGATTAAGCTTAGAATAGCAATATCACGTTCTCTATCGCGTTTGAAGAATCTTAACTTACCAGGAGCATTTTCTTGTAGCATTTGCTCATATTCATTGGATAAAAAGCGCATAAATTTAATGTCATCATTATTGTGGAAAATAACTTCAGAAATTTCTTTTGCTCTTGCTGCAGCATCAATTTTTTCTTTATGAATTTCCATTTTGGCCATAACATTTCTATAAAAGTAACATTCTCCATTATCATCTTCAGTATTGCTTGTTAGGTAGTTAAATAATGACTTTAGAGCTGAAAATGTTCGTATAACCGCCTTTGTTTTATTACCTTGTCTCTCTAAATAACTTTTAAACCTTTTTACTTGTTTAAGAGGAAGGTGTTCCAGCGTTTCAATTGGAACTTCATGCATTTTCGTTACAACTTCACCATCTGTTGTAACAAGACGAGAGGAGATTAACCATTGTAAAAATATTTCATATTCAATTAAGTACCCATACAAAGTAGCAGGGGAGAGGTTCGTTTTCTCTTCAATATATTCAATAATATACCAAGGCATTTTTTCTTTATGACGTTCTACACGTGCTTGATACACTTGTTTTTCTCGATTGCTCAATTTTTTCACCTCAAACTTCAAAACAGTACATTGGATTTTATAATCAATGTACTGTTTTGTCTAAATTCGCCTAATTTTACATTAAATACAATTTTAATTCACAAATTACTTTCTATTCATTTTCCACCTTTTTAAGTTTAACCATGTCATAATTAAAATTAAAAAACACCATATCCCTAAAGTGGTACGTAAAGGGTGCATATTTACATACCACTTAATATAAGGGATTTTGACTAGTATGTCATTCACCATTAACTTTATTCCATTATATCCTAATACAATTGTCAAAATAGAAGATAAAATAAGTATTAGGGTTTCATTCGATTTTACTTTAAATTCTTTTTGAGCAATCACATCTTCACGAATATTTTTAAATAAATCCTCTGCATTTTTCAATAAAGGAGTAGTATTTGTTTTTTCTAAGATATCTTTGTATAATTTTTTAGCAGTACCCTCAAGACTAAATAAAATCTCTTCATTATATCGTAATTTTAAGAAATTAAAATCTCTCCTTAAAGAATTGTATTCTTTTGGTGCAGTATAAACATTATTAGAAATACCATTCAACAAATTACGCACAAAATGTTTTTTTATAAAACTTAATTCATAGAATCGTAAATACTCATACATTTGGATTAAAGTTTGATTTTTGTATATTTGCATAATTTGTTCATTATATACTTTTAATCGTTTGAGTTGTTTTTCATCTTTTTCTAAAACCTTTTTAGCATAATCATGGAAAGCTGTATAACCAAAACTAAGAATAGAAAATGTAGGACTACACATATAGGTATTATCTTTACTTTTTACAATTTGTGCTTCTGCTAAAGTTTGTGTTATTTCGCTATCCAAACTTCTTTTAACATGTTCTTTAGTGCCATTAAATAAATAACTATAATATAATCTTTCATTACTATTAATGAATTCTTCATGATTATTAAATTTATTAATTTGATAATCACCAAATACCCAATTGATTCTTCGATCAATACGATTTTCTTGTAAATTTACCTTACTTAATGTAGAAAGTTGATTAACATAGTAAGACATAATTTCATCGATATTAGTATTTCTTTGAATAGATTTTTCCCAAAAATCTATAGAAGTATATTTTTTTTCACTTCATAAAAATGAACCTCTGGTATATTAAAACTTCTAGGAGTATCAGTAGGCACTGATATAACGTTTTTATCTTCAAAAGTAACAGTCACTTGCAATGTTATAATACCAACATCATAAATATTTGCTATAACGTAACCTTCAGAATATTTTTCATTATTTTTTATTACAAAAGGAAGTAAGATAATCCTTTTGTAATTCTGCATTACAAAATTATTACTCAAACTTTCGCTATCAACTATTGCTAACTTTTTATCCATATTAAGCAAGTTTTCATATGCTAAATATTCTATAGGAGATGGTATATGAACCGCAGTATAATTACCTGACTGATCCTCATGAATAATTTCATATTCGTTTATGTAATCATCTTGCACACCAAATTTCTGGTATAGATTATCTAATTTTTTCATATCAACGTGTTTTGGTACTAGGGGTATATAGGAATAGGTCGCATCTTCCTTTTTCTTTATGGGATCAAATGCTTTATACTTTGTATATACAGCTTGTTTATATGTTAAATATTCCCTATATCTAGAATTTATATTTCTTATATTTGTTTTAGAATCAATATGGGAAATATACCCCTTGGAATTTTGTATGTTTTTTTGAATAACTTTAAATGAGTCTTTATCATAAGTCATAATACTATACATGTTTACTACTCTATAAAACAATCTATCATCTCCAAATAAAACAAATTTAATTCATAATTATTTCGGGAATTTAATTTTACCTAACGTTACTTGGAATAAATTAATAACTGTATGCATTAAATAACTAAATGAAAAGGAGGTGTAAATCATTATCCCTGCGTGTAGATAATGATTCATCACAAAATCTTTACTATAACTTAATATTAATATACAAAAGTTAGAAAAAACAAATAATATCATAGCTTTTAAAGTACTTAAAAATGCATCCTTATTTGGTATTACTTCTTTAATAGATTTAGAATTTAATGCTGCTACTCCTACTAACAAAGCTGCTATTCCTAAGGAAACAGAAAGATTTGTTTGGGCAACCGTTTTAGTGTAATCTTGTATAGTTTTATAAGCATCTGCTTCTAAGAATAAACCTTGCTGATCCCATAGGATATACATAAACGCGGTTAAAAGTATATAAACTCCTGATGATCCCCAAAATAACATATTACTAGCTTTCATTATTTTATTTTCTTTACTTTCACTCAAAATATGTTCCTCCTAGCTTAGATATACTTTTGGTAAATGAACGATTACTAAATCTCTTAATATATTATACTGGAAAATAATTCTTTTATCAATTGTAAGTTAAACACGGATTTAATGTAAAATTAATTGTTAATTATCCTCCTCTTTTTGATTTATATATTCCAATGGAATTAATAGTATTAAGATATTAATTCCATTGGAATTATTAAGAATCTTTAACAATTACCCCTAAAAGTTTTGAAAATCCAATAGCCTGTTCAGTAGAGATTATACACCCTTGCAATTTCCCTAAAGAAATAGTGATATTATCAAATAGACAAGTGCTTAAATCAACACCTTTAAGAACTACACCAGCAAGATTGGCTTGATGCATTTTACACTCATTGAAGTTTACATTTTTAAATTTAGATTCATAAAGATCAGCATTACTAAGCGAACATTTCTGAAATTTAACATTCTTTATATTAGAGTAACCAAAAGAAGCATAATCTGCAAAGCATTCATCGAAAAATACATTTCTTAGAGTAGACTCTGATAAATTTATCCCTAATAGTTTGCACCCTTTAAATTTTACCCTATGAATAATAGCGTTACTAAAATCAACATTTGATAAATCACATTTCTCAAAAATAACGTCTGTCAACTCAACAAATCTAAATGCAACATCTTGAAAAGTAACGTTTTGAAAAAATATTTTTTCAAAACACATTTTGTCAATAGATTCTCCAGAAATTTCACTGTTAGTTACAATTCCTGTACTAACATGTCTTTCTTCTTTGTGGCTATCACTAATTTTAATCTCATCTAATTGTCTAGGTATTTTGGGTGATAAAATTTTTGCTTCCACAGCCATAAATAATCCCCTTTACTAAATTTACTATTCCCCCTTAAATATAACTGATTTTTCATTTTCTTTAAATTTAAACATACAAATATCCAAACTTATTATTGGAAATAATCAAATATAAATAATGGTTTAGTTAATAAAAGCCATTTAATTTTAAAAGGTTTTATCCCCATACTAATGGTACCAATCCACTTTCCCTTATTAAATAGCTTTTCAATGTCTACTATTTTATACATATAACTTCCTAATTCATAAAAAGTTAAAATAACATATTTTGTCTTAAGATCATTATTAATAATGTTAACATCATAAATTAAATGTACATGGTTATTATCTTCTAATACCCTATCCATATCTAATTCCTCTGAATCTACAATTAAATTTTGAATACTAGTACCATTTAACCCACCATGACCTGTTGCCTCTACTTTTCTTTTCTTTGCTGTAAATAAATCAAATGCAGGTGTAATTAACTTCCCATTTTCAACAAAAGTGATAGCTTTAACCTTAGTCCCTTCAAAATCAAAATTAGAATATGTTCCTGGATCTTTAATTATTAAATTTCCTAGAGAAAAATCGAGATTCGTATTTCCAATAATAATATTTAATAGCAGACTATGTAGTAGTTTAGATGCCGCATAAGGAGTAAACAACCATGGTAAATTAGCAACACTATTGATACAAGCTGTAACAGTCAATTTTAATTCCTCAGCAATTACCTTAGGGTTCAAATAATCGTATTCATACCAATTATTGATAATTTTTTCTCGTATATTACCATCAAAACTTGTAACTAATGAATACCTAATTTCTTCTTTTGTACTAGACAAAACACTTAAGCGATTGTTTGGGCCATCTATATGTTTTCTATGGAGATTATCGCTATTAAACTGATGGCTTGAGAAAGAAATTTCCAAGCCATCAAGAGGATATAAATTTTCAAAAGCTTTTTTTATTAAAAAATCTTCGTCTACACATTGATTCGTTATAAAAGTCCCAATCATATTATTGTATATAATTCGCATTCGTCGATAACTCTCGTTTTTTTCTTCGAGATAATTATTACCTTCTTTGCTAATGTTAGTTTGTACAGTTAAAAACTCCCATTGAATTTGTATCATCTCCTTAATAAAGTAACTTGATTTAATAGAATTGAAGGTGAATAATTGATAGTTGGTATTGAAATTCCATTTTTAGTACAACGTGCTGAATTAGCAAGCATTACATCATTCCCTATTCCACTAATTCTGTTTAATAATTGAGTAATAGGAATATAAAAGTAAAATGGATATATACTCTTCTCTGGTTTCCCTTTAATATATTTAACTGCATGTTCAACATGAAATATTCCAAAGCCATTAGTATATTCTGCACCACTCAATTTAATGCATTTAATGATTTCTCTATCAAAGTTGTAAAAATCTCCAACCTCCACTCCACCTGAAAGCGTCATTAATTCTGTACACCTGATGAGGCCTAGACCAGAATGCGGTGCGGCTTTAACAAGTCCAGAAGGTTTGTTAACATTATTTTTTCTTTCGTATATTTTATTTGCTATGTATCCTTGTTTTATAAAGAAATTATTTCTTACTTTAATACCTTCATCATCATAAAATCTAGTACACAAATTTTTTACATTAAGCTCTTTAATTCCAATTCTATCAAGATTGTAACTTGAATTTGATTCTAAGAAATGTCCTATCATTTCATGAATTAGAATTGATGCAGGGGTTGGTGGTAACAACAAATTCGCACTTTGATTTAAATCTAAGTCTTCATTGATTTTAGGATAATCTAAAATATAATTTGTATAATAAAAAGAAAAATTCTTTTTTATCATATCTAGTATTTTATATATGGAATCTGTGCCATCAGTAAGTTTTATTAATTTTCCATTTAAATTAAATGAAAAATATAAGTCAAACCAAGATTTCACAATTTCAAATTGGATATCTTCACTATTAGCATAATTCCTTCTTAAATGAGTCACATGTATATTTATTTCAAAGTCTTGTTCTTTTTGTTTACTTAAGAACTCGTTCCATTTTTCAACTTCTTTAAAATCAATTTTAAAGTAATTAGTCATATGTTCACTTATATTCATTTGATCTACTTCTAGTTTGCTAAACCACTTTCCAAATTTATATATTCTACAAAAGGAAGAAGCATCAAAATAATAATTAGAAATAGAATATGCACTTTGATTTAACTCCATTTTAAACTCAAGGGTAAAATCTTTTCTGTATTCTTTATAAAAATCCACATTCTCCCCCCTAAGTAATAGTTCGAAAAGAGTTAGAATCTGCAAAGTACTCTATATTTCTTAAAAGAATTTGTTCGGCTGCAATCAGAGACATTGCTTTAATTGTATCTTTCCCTAAACAAAAATGACTTCCATGTCCAAAAGAAAGACTTTGATACATATTTTCTCTATTCCATATAAATTTACTAGCCTTTTTAAAATAGCTCTCATCTCTATTTGCTTCTGAAACTAAAATATTTATTTTATCTCCTTTCTTTATGGTTTCATGATTATTAATTTCAATATCTTGTATTGCTACCCTAGTAAGGCATATATTATTTAATAACCTTGCTGATTCTTCAAATACCTTCTCAAACAAAGAATTATCTAAATTTACTTTATTTATACCTTCCTTCATTTCCAATAAATTCTTCAAAAAAACCACAGGAAGCTCCATTGTCATCTCTGCACAAAGCATTTCAATAAACGGGTAAACAAATGTTACTTTTTCTTCTAGCGTCAAAGTTTCTGAATTTCTTAAAAAGAATACAAAACCGTCTGAACTAACAGGTTCTGAAATAATTAAATTTCTAATTTGTTCAAAAACAATATGATACGCTGCTTTTGAATACTCTTCGCTCACATCTTGCTTTCTAGTAAAGTTCACACCTGCCATTAGCTCAAATCCTTTACGATCCGAGATTCCTAATAACGAAAAGATAGCCTGTTTTATATAAGGCGAAATATATGTTTCTTTAACATCATGTATTTCCCCATCCTCAAGCATATCTAGGATATTAGAGGCTATAGGAATAAAGTATAAGTCTGATAGGTATATTATATTTTTATAAGTAAAAAAGCGGGAAAATACTTTTTTTAATCTTGGTAAACTTTCATCATTCGACAGTGTTAAGGCTAGAAAAAAACTAGCGGTTTCTTCATCAAATTCACTTAAGTGAGGAGTTCTTACAGAATTAGAATTTAGTATATTTTTCGCTATATTCAAGTCATCTACTATCCATTTGTTTTTTTGAATAGAAAAATAAATTTTATTAGAAAATGGGCATCCATTTTGTTTTTCTTCCAAAAATATTCTCTCCTTTCTAAATTATATTTGCTCACTAAGTAGTTTTCTAAAGAAATTACTTGCCTCCCCTTGGGGTGCTATCTGATTAATTAAGTACGCAATATCTCTATACTCATCATTTTTATAATTTACTAAAAACTCTATCGCAGTTGCTGATTCTTTCGAATAAGCACTCCATTCTAATATATTTTTCGCATAGTTTTCAGCCATATTGAAATTTTTTTGTCTTACAGCTAGTTTTAGCATATATTCACAATATGAACGAAAATCACTAGCACCTAATGAAAGATAATCTTTTTCGCACAAACCAAAATTCGATAGAATATTATCTGCTTTTTCTTCGTACCCTAAATACTCTAAATTAAGTAATAACTTTAACTTATCCACATAAGTTTGATTAAAAGCTTCCTTTTGCATTTCTTTATAGAGCGATGTTGGTATATTCTCTCTGTTTATCACATAATTATCAATAATTAATACGTCAGCCTCGGTTAACAGAAATTGCCTTACTGCATCATTTGGGCTCTCTACTAACGGTTCACCCAATACATTAAAAGATGTATTAATTACTGCTTCAATACCTGTTATTTCCCCAAATTCTCTTATAAGCTTATAATAGTTAGGTTGTAGATTTGGATTAACCACTTGAAATCTGACTGTATCATCTTTATGTTTAATCTCATCTAAACTATTATTTTTCACTTTACCCACAGCCAGCATATATGGCTTTAAGGAAGTAGCAACATTATCAGTATAAAGTAATTTTTCAATACCTTTTTCAGTTCCACTAATACCAAACGGCCTAAAATGCTCTCTAAGCTTAATTTTAGAATTTAGTATTTTGGTTATTCCATTCATCAAAGGGTTTGCTAATATACTCCTCGCACCTAATGCCCGAGGTCCCCACTCACTTTGTCCTTGAAACCAGCAAATAATTTTATTATTTAATAATAAGTCTACAGCTATAGTTATGGGATTAGTTTTTTCAACATATCCATCTAGATTGTAATTTTTTAAACTCAGCATAATATCATCAATTTTATATTTTTTTCCTAGAAATGGATTAAATTCCATGGGTACATCTAATTGATTTTTGAGTACTTTATGCCAACCATATAAAGCCAGTCCAATTGCATTACCATCATCAGTTGCCGCAGGGTGCACAAAGATGTCCTCCCACCCGATATCTAATAATTTTCCATTAGCAGTACAATTCAAAGCTACTCCACCAGCATAGCATAAACATTTTGCACTAGTACGCTCTAATAAATCAGTAGATAAATATAAGATAGCCCTTTCAAGTTCTTCCTGAGCTTTATATGCTAAATCATATGCTAGGGTTGTATCCCAATGAATTGCAATATATTTTTTTAGCAGTCCATCTATATGAGTTACCAAATAATCTTCCATACCTTTTCTAATAGGAAGAATATTTGACAAAAAATTATCAATTCTTGTTAGCGAAATATAAGTGTCTCCATTTATGAGAGTTATTAATTCTGGCCATTCTTCACGTTTATTCCCATAAGGAGCTAATCCCATAAGTTTACCAGCAGCAGGGGTCCCTGCTTCACTTAAACCAATCAGTGAGGCAAAAATATCATAAAACATTCCTAAAGAAATATCTTCTTTATTACCGAAATATTTTCTTACTTCTTGGATTTCTCCTGAGGTATAATGATATAAGGAACATTTTTCGAAATTTCCATTTAAATGATGACCTTGCTCATCTATGACAAGTATTGCGGCCTCTTTGAAAGGTGCTGTCCCGATAGCACTATATGCATGAGCTAGATGATGACCAGGCAAAGGAATTTCAACTACTTTTGTAGAGTCTATAGGGAAATAAGATAGGAAATCATTTTTACAAGAATTTATTGATCTTCCACATACAACTAAATCTAGTTCATCCAAAGATATATTAGCTTCTTGCAGTACATATGTAATTGAAGCCAACGGAGGAATAACTATACTTCTAGGATTGTTCTCATAGAATCCTTCGGACTTCTTCCTTCTATCTAGTCTCTCTTCTGAAATTGCAACTAAAACCTCTCCGTTTTTCAATAAACAAGCGGACCTATCATGATTTGACATATTTACTCCGAGAATATATACATGATTACTTTTCATCGTCTTCCTCCTATACCATCTACCATTTGGGTGCCACTAATTGAATTAAAAAGATATCTAAGCTCTTTTTTATTTTGAAACCTTACAGAAGTTTTGATTCCAGAGTGTTCTCTTGCTTGCTTAGCCTCTATAATGATTAGTTGGCTCATTAAATAAGCCGTAAATATTTGATTCCTATTCAGTTTATCGGTAGAGTATGTGGGATATCCTCCTGACTCCTGCATATAATCATAATCTTCAACAATATTTAAATTATATTTCTCTGGATTCATGGCATACTCTGTTCCCGGATGTGGACAGTATACATAAGTATTTATATTATCCACTATTCCTGTACTTAACAAATTAAAAATTGTAGTCAAAGAAGTTAATAAGGAATCAATATCTTCTTCTGGCGTACCAATAATCCATTCTAAGTGAACTTTTAACCCTTTATCCCTAGCTAATTCAATGGCATGTAAAACTGTATCTAACTTTTGCCCCTTCCCCATTTTTTTTAAAATATTATCATTTGCATTGTCTAAACCAAAATATACTCTATTTGTTATGGGTAATAATAATTGAGCTATCTCAGAACTCATTAAAGAGGAGTGTGTATACAATCCTTCTAAGAAAATTCCATTCTCTTTGAATATATTTGTTACTTTTTTCACATGTTCAATATCTTTTGTAAAGATTTCATCTTCTAAAAATGAGATTGTAGCTATTTCTCCTAAAGATCTTTTCAATCTTTTAATTTCTTTATCTATCCTTTCAGGTGATTTCTTTCTATAATTTAACCAGTTGGGAACCCCACTGCAGAATCTACACCTGAATTTGCAACCTAAAGTTGTTCTGATACTAAATGGGATGTTTTTAGGCTTAATACCTGTTAAATCCTCATATATTTCAAATGTATGTTCCAACAATTCATATGCTGGTAAAGCCATATTTTCTAAATCCATTACCATTGCAGGAACTGGAACTTTATTTACATTATTTTTAGTTAATAAAGAATTAAATTTTTTATCAGCTGCTCCTAATCCGTTAATTAATATTTCTGCAGCAATATCCCCTATCACTTCTTCCGGCTCACCAATTATTGAAAAATCAAGTTCTGGAACTATTTTATATAATTTTTCCTTAAGAACTGTGGCCATTCTTCCAGTAACCCCAACAATTACTCTAGGATTAATATCTCGTAGAATACGAGATATAGTTCTAATTCCATACACAGAAGCTGTGCTTCTACTTGGTATAAAATTATCTGCACTAAAAACAACCATTTTAGAAGGGTTGTTTTTTAATAATTCGTATAATTTCGGGTAGTCAGTTTCCTCGTTGTAACCATTAAAAAGATTAATTAATGGAAAATAATTTACTCCCAGACCTTTACTTTGTATTGCTCCAGCAACAAGTAACGGGGGAGAATCAATAGGTTCTATAAAAGGGTATAGTGAGGATACAGCGTTTCTGAAAACAGCTCTTCGGAATGGTGCCAATACTAATACATCTCTATACTCCGGAATTTTGTTTATCAAAGTTTAACCACTCCTCATTCCAAATTTCAAGTGAAACACCTGCTTTGTTTAAATTTAATAAGACTTCCTTAACCATTTTATAGTTTTGTAAAATCTCATTTTCACCAGTTAATGTAGCAAGTATTTTTAAACCCTCGTTAGGGCTGCTAGTTGTAACAATATCTAATATCCTTGCAGCATCTTCATTACAAGTAATTAATGCGCTTCCAAATCGAATCTCACAACCAAACTGATCCCTATAAATCCTAATGGCATTGCAACTATTTCCAATTATCTTCATGTTATACATTTATTACTTCTCTCCCCTTAACCAGTGGACATGTATAATCCTCAGCCAAAATGTTACCAATACCTGCAAAGGCTCTAGATCTAGAACCTCCACCACACATTTCTTTAATTCCACATTTATTACACATTCCTCGTATTAGTTCTATATCCAAATCTTTAAAGCTTCTTAATACCTCGCTACCATTCCAAATATTTCGAATATTTTCTTCCCTCAAATTCCCACACAATAATTCATCTTCCCCAATCAAAAGTATTGATGGATATACATCGCCATTTGATGAAATAGATAACTCTGCTACTCCCGCGATATCCCCAACACTTCTATCTTTTCGATACTCTTTCTCCTGTAATGGACTTCGGTAATTCCAAACATCTTCGCCTGATTTAATATCTATATTCCCTTGAATAAATGGTAAATAAAACTCCCAGGCAGCAGGAACTGAAATCTGCATTTTATTATACTTACCTTTTAACTTTTCTCTGGTTACTGCTGTGAAATAACTACTCCAAAGATCATAAGGTAACTCAAACTTTTCTAAGTGCTCTTTACCATACCCTCCTGGGAAAAATTTAATTCCAACCAAAGCATGTGCACCTAAATCGTTTACTAACTCATATGTTGGTATCCAATCTTCAATTGTGGCTTTAGTTAAAGTGAAGTTAACAGATGTATTAAATCCGGCTTTCACCATATCCTTGATACTTTTCACAACTTTTTCAAATAAGGGAACAGGATTGAAATTAGGATTGTTAACCTGCTTTCTTAATATACTATAATTTTCAGCAGTGGATCCGTCTAAGCTAATATTAACGTTTAAGTTCGGACATTTTTCCTTTAATAATTTAATGTTTCGTTCCGTAAAAAACAATCCATTTGATATAACAGATACCTGCCATCCTGGAAATGAACATGCATGTGAAAGAATATCAATAATATCTCTTCTAATAAAAGGCTCTCCACCAGCAAAAGCAATCCTTAGAACACCCATAGAATAAATTTCAGTTATAACATCTAAAATTTCTTCTGTCTTAAGTTCATTATCTAATTTTGGTCCTGAAGAACTGTGACAGTGAGAACAAGCTAAATTACACCCATTAGTCAAATTGAAATCTACATGAACAGGTCCTCTAAATTTCATAATATTTCTCCTTCTTTAAAATATAAAGGCAGGCTTTATAAAATTAATAAAGTACCTACCTTTATATTTAAGAATTTTTATTATTAACTAAGTATAAATCTTATTCATTTTCATTATCTTTTACTAATTTCAGCTTTAATTGCATTTTTCACTTGTTCTAGAACATCCTGAGGAATATCTACCGCTTTCCCTTGATTTGTTGCTTCAACAATTGAACCTGGGTTCGTACGATTCCATTGCATGGATCCTACTTGTGTTACCTCAAAAGCTGGCTTGAATTTTTTCATAATATTTCACCTCCTTTCAATTCAGATTTACTACCAAGAAACTTCATCAACATCTTTTTCTTTTTCATCTCTTAATGAAGGGGCTGCAATAGTATAAATAATTATTATTAAAGAAATTACAGTTACAAAAATCATTAATTCAGTTAAGTCAAATATATCTAAACCCGCACCTAGGGTTAACAATGCAATTTGTCCAATACCTGTTTCTACAATTCTTTTAAAAGAAAAAAATCTCCCGTGAAATTCACTCTCAATTTGTCGTTGATATAAAGTAGCTGTTAATGGCATAAATATCCCACAAGATAAACCAAATAGGAAGAATGAGATAAAAGGTATAATTATTGCAGATGAAAAAATCAATAAAAATTCAGAGATAAACATTAGCACACAAGATAGGATTATAAAATTTATAATATCCTTTTTTTTCACTAAAGACTTCACTAAAAACCCTGTTAATATCATACTTAAACCTTCAACTGTATATAATAAACCTTTAATTGAGGGATCACTTTGAATATTGCTGACTTCTATTACTATTAGGTTAAATCCTGAAATGAAACTAAAAGGTATAATCGATAAAACTAACGATTTAAACACTAGAGGATTTGATTTAATAATTGGGAATACTTCTTTGAATGCAAATTTCTTTTTTCCACTTTTACTAACTACTTTTTTTGGTTCTTCAAATTTTAAAAAGAATGTACTTATTAGCAGTATTGAATAGGCTATTAAACTATATGTATATATTTCTTTTAAAGAGATTAATAAAAGTAAAACACCTGCTAGTGCAGTACCTATAATTCTTGCAAAGGTCATTACATTCATTTGAATGGCATTTGCTTCTATTAAGGATTTTTCCTCTTTTGCGATTAAGGGGATTATTGATTGAACTCCTGGAAAATAAAATGATGAAGCTATGCCTATTAAAAACATAGATACCAGCATCCAAATTACAGAATTTAAATTTACAGCCATTAACATAAATAAGACCGCAAAAATTCGAACTACTCCTGATAGAATAAGTACAAACTTTTTATTTAACGAGTCAATAAGGGTACCTGCCCACGGGCCAAAAATGAAACCAGTTGCTATACCTATTATTAATATGAGTGACTGATTGAAACTGGATTCTACATTCTTCTGAAGAAATTCTAAATTCCCTATAAGTCCCAGCCACATCCCAAGCTCTGCACCAAGTACTCCAAACATAAGTATCCACAAATTTTTATTATTTCTCATTTAATTAGCTCCTTTAAGCCGAATGATATTACTAAGGATGTTTTATGAACTCTAGCAAATCTTTAGTGGTAATCAATCTATAATATAGTAAATATTGTATGCAATTCCCAAAAATATGTCAATGAATTATCTAAATTATCTGATTATTTTTTTAAAATAATAAAGCGTTTAGATCTTATCCCAACACTAATATCTTTTAAGTGGAAATGCCCTGCTTGCGATACACATCATAATAAGCATATTAACGCAGTACTGAATTTTAGAAATTATAATGAAAGAAGTAGAATTTATTTATACAGAATTTGCTATGCTAATATCTTAAAATATATATTTCCTCTAAAATTCAACAATTGATTGAGTAAATTAAAAAGGACATTTTATAAATGATATTATGCAATATATATTCAATTCATATATTTTACGTAATACGAAACGTATGTTACAATATCTTCTTCATCACTAATTAACTAGGGCTTTTATATATTTAGAAAACCATCGTAGAGAAAATCACGATGGTTTTCTTATATTTTATTTTATCATTTTCCGATATTAGGTGTTGGTTTGGAATAAAGATTAATCAAAAAGCGTGGGTTTAATTTTCTATTGTTTGCTTTACTAAAGGTAAATCATAAAATGTGTCACAGTGTATAAATTTTATATATTGTTCAATTATGCCTATTTGAGTCAATTTATCTCTAAAATTTTCAATATCATTCTCACTGTAATAATAAACATGCCATTCTGTATTTTCATTAACTCGTTCCTTAACTTCTTTAAAATATGGCAAATCCACATTAGGATTATAAAATCACTAATTTTCGAAGAATTCCTCGAGCTCTCTAGATAAGACATTCTTCCTATAGTTATTTACTAACTCAGGAAGAGTTGATTGTATAAATAACCAAAATGATTCAACATGCGCTGCTACAATTTGATTACCTTTAGAATGTACACAATCGTTTCTCAAAGTCCTCCAATATTCCATTTGATTAATTATCGATTCGCTAAATTCAAAATAACCACTATGTAATTTTCCTGTAGTAATTAAGTCGAATACTTTTCTTTCCCAGAATTCATCGTATGAAATTTCATCTGTTTTCTTCTTCAATTCCCTACCATACCCAATGGGAACATATGAACTTTCTAATGCTCTGTACTTCACTATACTTAAAAAAAATAAATATGACATGATATACGCTGATCTATAAGCTCCTGCTTTATAACATAATATTCCCTCTTCAATAAGACTCATAGCAGCTTCCGGAAATTCTATTTCACTAATAAACTTTTCAATCTCTAATTTCACTTTCTTTTCTCCTTTAACTTTTTCATCATCTGAAGAACGTTTATATGAATTTCCTTTTATAAAAATATTAGGAATAGATGATACTAATATGACGACTCATCTTTTAGCTCTTCGAGATATACATCCCTAACTAATTTACAGAAACCTATATATTCCCCGAAATAATCGCTAAATTGCTTTATAAATCCTTCTCTTTCTTCAATATGATGACACCATATAGACATACTCCCCATCAATTCGCCTATCTCCCTTTTAATTCCTTTTAATTCATCGGGCGATATACCTTGCGGGTAATCATTAAACCACTCCAACCAATCCGCAATTAGCTCCTCCACAGGGGATATTCCAGATTCTGAGCAGAAATTAAACTGCCTTTTTCCTCCTGTGATAAATGTGTCTAAATCATTTAAAATTAGACGAATTATATAGGAAGTACTCACATTTCCGATACTATGTTTCATTTGTTCTCCTCCTTTTCATTTTTTTCTTTCAATGAAATATGTTTGTTATACCATTTATTTATTTTTCCTTTGTAATACTTTTCGACTTCGTAATCCGGAATCCAAATTTCACGATTATAGATTTTACTCATAACACTTTCTAAAACATCCTCATGTTCTCTCGGTTTCAATCTACGGTTATGAACCTTAATCTTCTCTATATAAGCCTCTCTCAGCCAATTTGATATGGTTTCACGCTGTTTTTGCTTTAGGTCAGACCATTTCCTTATTAGTTTGTAGTAATTGTCCCTTAGAATTCCTTGTGTGATTCTTCATCGAACGCTACCTCCCCTAATTTATTTTTACTCACTTTTTATTTGAACCGCAAACACAGCGCATTCCAAATCGAGTCACAGCATATGTCGTGCCAATTTTACGGATTGAGCCTTTTGGGAAATCATTTATTCTTTTACGTAATGTTGATGATTTAATTCCCCACTCTTCTATTGCATCCGTACTACTCATAATTTCGTTATCCAATAGATTAAGCTCTCCCCATTCTACATCTTCAAAATTAAATCCGTCCATCTCTAACTGCTGCAGCATGTCTCTTTCGTCCCCTTTTACCGCAAACAAATTATGATCCCCCCCCCCGCTGGATTTCTTCTAACACTTCTACATTTAGATACTCATTGTCAGTTACCTCGAACGTACTATTCTCAGATATATAATAATAGTTACCTTCTTTTACTTTGAATATAGCCTTACTCCATACACCATCTGCATTAGTACCCTCAAAAATTCTTTCTGCTTATATATTTATTAATTCTTCTATTACGCAAATGTGATAATTAAACTCACTTCAACTATATTACGTTTTTGTGAATTAAATGTAAGTCAGTTATTTTAAATTAACTGTTTTTTCTGAATTCTATTGAAAAATAAATTTAAAACTGTTAAATAAAATATAGATTTCGCTATAATGGTAATATATAACATTAGTAGACTTCTATAGGATGGGGGAATAAATAATGATTGTTTCAACTAAGGGAAACAATGAAATTACAAAGCTACTAAACGATTGGTATCTTGAAATCCGCTCAAGACGTATAGGTAATGCTCATCAATTAAAAGAAATAATTGATACTAAGATTCATAGTATTGAAGAGGATCAGAATTTATTGCTCTACTACTCACTACTAGATTTTAGATATCAATTTGTAATTGATAATTTAAGCGTTTCAAAAAGCAGTTTTGACAAAGTTGAGGCTTTTGATATGCCTACAGATAATTTCTTAGCTTATTATTATCACTTTTTCAAAGGAATTCATGCCTCTACTATTGGAGAATATCAAATCGCAAAAGAGAGTTATGAAAATGCAGAAAAACTTTTAGACTGCATTCCTGATGAATTGGAAAAAGCGGAATTTTATTATAAAGTTGGAGCTTTCCATTATGATATATATCAAGGGCTTTTATCTTATAAAAAAGTATCAGAGGCAAGGGAAATCTTTGCTCAACATGCTGGGTATGAAATTAATGTCGCTTTTTGTGATAACCTTATAGGCTTAGCTTGTACTCATTTGAGAGAATGGGAACTCGCTGAAGAATATTTCACGAAAGCAATGGATATGTTCCAAAAAATAAACGAAGAGCAATTTATTTTAATGGTTCGTCAAAATTTAGGGTTAATGTATGCTACTCAAAACCTTTCGCCATTAGCTATTAGATATCTTTCAGAAGTAAATCAAAAAATGCCTAACAATTATAAAGCACTATTTATTGAGGCAAGAGAACATATGAAAGAAGGAAATCACTCCGTTGCAAAAGATCTCATAGTAAAAGGACATTCCATTTGTGAAGAGGTTGCAAATATAGAGTATCTGCACCATTTTAAAATATTAGATGCAATGAATGGAGATTTTCCTGCCGAAGCACTTGAAAGGACAGTGTTAGAAGGCGTATCATATTTTAAAGAGCAAGAACTTTTTGAATACATCAAAGAGTATGAAGAATATCTTGCTACTGCATTTTATAAAGAAAATAACCATGTTAAAGCAAGCTGTTATTTCTATTCATGTTCTCAAGCAGGAAAAAAAGCTTTTGAGAAGGAGGCATTAAAATGAAAAAGACAATTCTCGGTTTAGCTGGTGTAATTACTATTTTTACTTTAATGTTTGGTGCCCAATCCCCTACAGAAACACAAAAAGCTATTGATGTTATTCAATATGCACACGGAAATCATGGTGGATAATAAATAAACAAAAGTCTTCACTTTATGGTGAAGGCTTTTGTTTTATACGAAATTGCTCCGAATAAGAATCATAAAAACATCATTTAAAAATCTTTATATAATACAAAAATGATACTATTAAACTATTCCTTTTGCATCCATAAGAAGGATTTAAAAAGATTAGAACATTTAAAGAGAGGCGGAAACTATTAATGCATACACAAGAAGATTTTTACACAAAATTAATAGAGGAAAAAAGATTAGTAACGATATTTTTATTAAACGGAATAAGGGTGCCAGGGATAATTATCGCTGTTGATAAATTTTCAGTGCTAGTTTCCAGTCATGGAAAGCAACAGTTCATTTACAAACAGGCTATTTCAACAGTTTCTTTATGAATACCAGTTTAAAATCCAATTTGAATTACGTTTATTTTTGCAGTAGTGTAAAATAAAAAAGGAATCCTCAGTACAAGGATTCACCCCAGGAAATATGCATAAATAAAAAGAATTAAGTTTATTATAATATAAAAGTAAACGAAACATATTGAGAAAAAATAAGATTGAAGTTTGATAGAAAAGAATAATATTTGCTAAACTAAATGTGCAAAAATATATGCAAAATCACAAATAAAATAAGGGCAGCCATATCAGGCTGCCCTTATTTTATTTTTAATCTCATAATCTGCTATTTAGTTTGAGCTAATTATAAACCTAGTACACTAACAATCTGACATGCTTTTGAATTTACAATATGATAATACATCTCTAATCCCCTTCTTTCCGAACGAAGAATCTTCCCACGCATTTTAGATAAATGCTGAGATACGGTAGATTGAGGAATATCTAATAGCTCCGTTAATTGTGTTACATTACAAATCTTGCGGTGTTCTAGCTCCTTCACGATTTGTAACCTAACTGGATGGGCCATAATCTTTAATAATTCTACATCCGCCTCTGGGATTTTGTGCATTTCATTACTTGCTTGAATAGTTGTCATTTTAAATTCTCCTTTTTAGTTTCTTTTTTTATTTTCAGTTATAAGTATTTTGTGTTTGTATGAGTATATCGATTATAATCGCTGTGTTATTTGTTCTTTTGTCTCTTTATCTGGTTTAATATATAAAAGTATTATGATGGCTAAAAATCCAACAAAAGATAGCATAGGAATCGAGATGAAACCAAACAAATTCAAATAATCTTCTGTACAAGAAACACCTACTGAACATATCTTCATTTCACTTGTTGGAAAAGCCTGAATCGTAATTTGATAGACAGATATTATTAATCCAATACATGCAAATGGAAATGCATATATACTTACATTAGGATCTTTCCTATACATTCCTATACCCAATATTAATACTAATGGATACATGGCCATCCTTTGATACCAGCACAAATTACATGGAGGCAGCTTCATCCATTCACTAAAAATTAAACTTATAAGCATTGCGCTAGTAGCTATCGTCCAAGCAATTGCAATGTGATACTTTTGAATGATCGACATCTTATTTTCGCCTCACGTGTTTTTTTAAAATGCAAAACATTTGCTAATATATGACTAGTTTATTTCCGTGTTTCGAGTACCCTGTTTCAATAGAAAGTATCCAATCGTTGATATCTTCCCAGTCGTATCCCCTCTCTTTTAATTCTAGAGGGAAAAGATTTTCAAAATCACCACGCATTTCGTACATTGTTTCTAATGCTTTTTCTAGCGGACCAAATCTATATACCATGTGTGTATGTATTTTTTTGTTTTTCTTTTCTGCTACAACTAAATATACATACCGTCTTTCTTTCGCTAAAACAAACTTCAAAAATCCAGGTACTTGACTCACCTTTCACACTCCTTTTTGGTTTTCCTTACCTAGCTTAAAAAGATATGAGTAAGGAAAACTATTGAGTTTTAATTTACTGATTTAATAAATGTCCCGTTTTTTTGCTTTGAAAATACAAGAAAACGCTCATCGTCACAATATTTATTACACCAGCTGCAGCACCGATTTTGGAGATAACATACACATATTCATTATTACTAAATGGTAATAGGCTCGCGAAAATAAATAAAATTGAAATGATAAAGGATAAGAGCATATTTCTTTTGTTTTCATCCATTCAAAAAACCTCCATTTTACAAAAATATTTGTATTGCAATGGATTAGGGTGCTAAGCTGCATCATTACGGTTATAATGCCGTTTCTTTTCATTTACAAACCCTTTAATGCTCCACACTCCTGCCATTGCTTCTTTTGCTTCTTTTTCTGCCTCAAGCATTTCGGGTAGTAATGTAGTATTAGGTTTAGAAATATAGGCTACAATCCCATAACCCGACTTGGCCATTAATTCATTGATGTGTATACCATTACAAAATATATAAGCCAATTTCCTACCGTACTTGTCTTCTTTTGGTCCTTGATCATAAACCAAGGTTACACTTTTCCCATCTAGCTGTTTCTTTAAAAAGGAAGAAGCTTCTTTTCCCATTTTTTGTGGTGGGATTTTTTGAGATACAGACTCAGGGGTATCTAATAACAGTAACCTTACCGTCTGTTTCTGCCCCTTTACGTTTACGTCTATCGTATCTCCGTCTTTTATATGTAATACCTTCCCTTTAACGGTCTCTAAGCCTTTTAATTTCCCCTTATAAGCTTCTGGAATATCAACAATACCTTTCCCTTCTACGTGCCGTTGTATTCCGTTTTGTACTGCTTGGGCAGGTCTCGAATCAATTTTTGTTTGCGCGGAACTGCTGCATGCTGACATTTGAATTACGAATGATGTTATACAAATAGCTTTAATCCATATTTTCATATCGAAATTTCTTCCTCCTACTTAAAATACGAAAATAGCTGTGTCTAATAAACAAACGGACTTTCCAATGTATTTACTTCTCGATAATTACAACATAGGCAAAACTGTATCCATTTTGGATAATCATTATATAGTTCTCTAAATGAACGTTTCTTACAATTCGGGCATATCGACGCCATGCTTTTTTCATTCTCTTCCTGACTTTTCAATTTTTCAAAAGATACATTAGTAGATGTTATATTACTGGTACACAATATATATCCCCCTTTTGAGTCTTGAAATCTTAAAAATACATAAAAAAGGACACACCTATGGCATATGTATGCGTAGGTGTGTCCTTTTGCAAGATAGTTTTAGAAGTATTTTGTTACTTTCATCATATCATAGTTCTTATTAATTTTATATATGAAATTTAAGATTTTGCGATATTATTTCTTCTTCTCATTTATAAACGTAAGTCTCTTCTGTGCGGAGTCATATGTTAATTTTGCACCGAATAATTCCCCCGTTTTTTTTGATTTAAATCCTTGAATTGTATCAGTCATATTCTTTTCTAGTAATTTCTTAATTTGATTAGCTGTAATTTTTTTTTCGAGTATCATTCCTGAAATGATGAAATCACAGTCCTTCTTGTATTGTTCACATAGATAGTTTGTTTTCCCTATTATAACCCTACTCTGGCATAATGGACATTTACCTACTGTACGATCAGCCGTTGTTGGACGTTCAAAACAAATTCTAAGGTCCTCCTTTAATCGGATAGCTGCAGTGAATTCTCCGTAATCTCCTTTAAAACCATGAATAAAGTCTGTAACACGATTCTTCAATAATTTCTTAATCTGGCTATCAGATAATTTCTTTCCTTTAATTTTAGCGAATATTGCAAAATTACATCCACTTTGATAATCTGAACACCCAAAAAACGTATCACGTTTTAAAATGTGTCCATTTTGACATTTTGGACAACGTCCGAGTGATAATTCTTCAACTGTAGGCAAATTAAAGCTTACTTCACCATTTATAAATGCTAGATAAGCAGAAAACTCTTTGCCATTTGATTTAAATCCTTTTATAACATCCGTTTTATTCTCTTCAAACAGTTTTTTAACTTGTGCTGCAGGAATTGTTTTTTCCTTTATTCTTTTGGGGAATCCAACGTTACAGTTTGGATGGTTACTACACCCGAAAAATTTCCCTCTATCTAAAATTATTCCATTTCCACAAGGGCATTTGCATACTTCTATTTGTTGCTTCCAGTTCTCTATTAAATTGTACGAAACCGCGTCAGGGATTTTTATAATTTCTTGCGTTATTTTTTGTATAAATTCATTGGTTTGTACAATGAATTCTTTATAACTCATCTCATTCTTTTCAATGCGATATATCATCCCTTCCATTTCAGCTGTGTATAATGGATCTTTGACTTGCGAGACAGGAAATTGCTCAATAAAGGAACGGCCAATTGGAGTCGTTGTAATTTTCCCTTTTTCAATGGCTATATAGTTTTTCTCGTGTAGAGCTGGAATAAAGGTCGCTTCGGTCGCAACGGTTCCAATTCTTTTCCCTTTCATTAATTCTTTTAAATGTTCATCGTCAATTTTCCGTCCTGCTGTTTCCATGAAAGTCAGAATTGAGCTTTCTGTGTGTAGAGCTGGTTTCTTTGTTTTGGATTCCTGTAACTCAAAATCGCAGATTTGAAGTTCCTGTCCTTTTTGCATGATAGGAATTTTAAATACTTCCACACTTTCTTCCTCTACTTCCTCTTGAAACACTTCTAGAAACCCTTTTTCTCGAAGTACACTTTCTTTTGTTTGATAGATATTTCCCATCGCGTCAATAAGCGATACTTCTCTTACCAGGTATACTGCAGGACGCATGAAATTACCCACAAAACGTTTTACCACGAGGCTATATAGTTGTTTTTCAATCTCTGGACGACCTTCCTCTTGATATTGTTTAGTCGTCGGTATAATAGCAAAATGACTTGATACAAGCTCATCGTTGAATGTTTTATGTTTCACATCAATTGCTTCAATATCTACGGATTGTACCAGTAAAGAATACTGACTCTTAGCTAGTGCCTGCATAACACCTTTTACACGCTCTACTTGCTCTGTAGGCAAATGCCTAGAAGATGAACGAGGATATGTAATAAACCCTTCTTCATACAAGTTCTGAATATGTTTTTTTACAGTTTCAGCATTAATTTGCAATTGCGCATGGGCATCTTTATACAGATCTGTTAAGTTATATAGCAATTTAGGATTTTTCTTCCTGGTTCCCTCTTTAAATTCTTCTACTACAAGATATTGCCCTTTCAAATTTTCTCCCAAACTTCTTAATGGCGATGGGTTTAACACTTGATCTTCTGTTTTCATAACCGGTGTAAGTCCTAAATCTGTTATTAGCTGCAGATGATAATAAGATTGCTCTCTATAGTTTTCAATTGCTAATTCGCGTTGGCGTATCTCATTTAATAAACACATTTGTACACGGCCAGATGACAATAAGAATTTATTTTGTGCTAATTTTGTGGTACATCCCCTGGTTATATTCATCCCTAATAGATAATCCAGATACTGCCTTGCTTTAGCAGAATACGCCAGTCCATCGTATTTAGATGCGCTTTCTAATCGATTGAGAGCTGCTTCAAGTTCTGCAGCTTCAAAAGAGGATTTAAATACGCGAGATTGCTTTTTATTCACACCTGCATATTCGTACACTTCCCTATAGATTAACTCTCCCTCTCGGTCCGCGTCACATACGTTCACCGCATGGTCAACATCAGGACGTTGCAGTAGTTTAACAAGGATTTGTAATTGTTCAGCATTTTCTTGTATCACTTTATAAGCTGGCTGATAAATTAAAGGTAAATGTTCTAACTTAAACATTTTATACTCTGGATCCATCTCTTCCGGATTTTTTAGTTCCAGCAAATGTCCACGGCACCAACTGACAATATAATGATCATTTTCATAATAACCATAATAAGGCTTGCTACCAATGTACTTTTGTGAGTGACGGAATCGTGGCGATTTCATAATTTCATTGGCCACTTTTGATTTTTCTGCAATAAATAATGTTTTCCCCATAACTTTTTCCTCCTTAAACAAAAAAAGGACACACCTACGCTATGGTTATGCGTAGGTGTGTCCTTTTGCAATATGATTTTTTCAGTATTGGATTACTTATATAATAACATTTACTCTATTTATATACAAATCGAATCAAAGTTCAATGAGACTCCTATATATCTATCGTGTTGTTTAAACTTCGCAATGATTTTGTGAAGTGCCGAGCGTCTCCCCAATTTCAATACATCTATTGTTTTGTTTTAACAAGGAATAGAAAGGAGCAAAATATATTGTGGGTAATAATTTCAATACATCTATTGTTATGTTTTAACCAGTTTCTCTTATCGCCTTATAAAAACAATACATATTTCAATACATCTATTGTTATGTTTTAACGAAATACTGAGACGAATGAATTATCTGTCGCTATACAATTTCAATACATCTATTGTTATGTTTTAACGAAATACTGAGACGAATGAATTATCTGTCGCTATACAATTTCAATACATCTATTGTTATGTTTTAACCCCAATAATATATGGATGATTAACAATGAATTTTGCGATGACCCCTTGTATATCAACAATATTCTGCTTTTTTACCAGCAAATTAATGTATTATGTAACGGTCTTTGTGTTACACCCTTCAAAGCATCCAAAATGCTTATGTATCAATGTTTTTTTAACATTCGATACTACCTTATGGAGCGTTGACACTTGGTAAATTCACCTTGTATTACTTCTCCATTTATGGCGTGGAAATTCACCAAAAATTTAATAATTTACACTCTTGCAACCAGGGTTTCTTAATGATTTGTTATCTTTTTAAATACATCTATTGTTCTGTTTTAACGATTGACGACATTGTTCAATAGTTGTAATCTTGTTTGATTTCAATACATCTATTGTTCTGTTTTAACAATCCACATAGCATACGGTGTCATATAATGACTTAAATTTCAATACATCTATTGTTATGTTTTAACGGATAATGGCCGTTATCACATTGTAGAGGTGGATCAATTTCAATACATCTATTGTTATGTTTTAACCCCGATAATAGATAGATGATTAATAACGAATATTGTGACAATCCCTTGTATATCAACAACATCCTGCTTTTTTACCAGCAAATTAATGTATTATGTAACGGTCTTTGTGTTACACCCTTCAAAGCATTCAAGATGCCTATGTATCAATGTTTTTTAACATTCGATACTACCTTATGGAGCGTATACACCTGGTAAATTTACCGTGTATCACTTCTCCATTTATGGCGTGGAAATCCGCCAAACTACTACCTACTACCTTATTTAATTAATATTTTCCATCTGCTCTATATACTGTTCTTTATATTTTGTTAAATTTAATTTTTCTTGTAACTTCAATTGTTTTTGTATTACCTTCTCAATATTGTACACAGAAATGTTTTTGGCAGCATTGTAGTCTGCATGAACTTTAAAACTACATTGCTGACATTCAAAGGTAGATTGATTTTGCCGATTATTTTTATGGATATACCCACATTCACTACATCGTTGACTTGTATAGGATGGGTCAATTTTCACCACTTTAATCCCATATTGATTTGCCTGATTCTTGATTTTTTCCTGCAAATCAAAATACGTCCAATTTTTTAGGAATGTTTGTTCTTTACTTATTCCTTGTAAATCCTCTAATTGTATAGTGCCACAATTATATTTTAAGCACTGTTGCACTATATAATTGGCATACTTATGATTCGTAGCATTTCTAAACTTGGCTATTTTATCATTTAGTACTTCAATTGGTTTAATTCGTTTTTTACGGCCTTTCCCTATCCTATTTCCACTACAATACTTACCTTGGCGTAATAAACTTATACGTCTATGCTCAATTTTTTTTCGAAAAGCCTCAATTTCTTCACCACTAATTCCCCCTCTTACCAAACCTTTATTAAACGCAAAATAGAGAACATTTATTTTCCCCATATCTATGCCCATAATTAAATCTTCATCAAATTTAAGTTCTTCTTTTATATTTGACTTATAAGTAATAGATAAATACCATTTCTTTTTATGTTTATGGAGCATGCAAGCGCCTTTGGCATATGTACTATCAATTATTCTATCTAAAATTACCTTCATACTATTTTGTTTTCTTGTCGATAATTTCACTAAAATTTTACCATTGGGTAAATCGTTTTCTTTTATAAATTTTGATGAAAAAAGAGATACGCTTGCGATATAATCACCACTCTTTTCTTTTATTATCTGAATAGAGTTTCCATGAATATCAATTGGTAAATTGTTTCGGAATGAAGGAATGGACATCTCACCACTCCAAATTTCTTTTTTTCTACTATTCCAGGTCTTAATTGTCTTCTGTAGAGTAGTGGACATATTGGCTTTATTAATATCTTGATATTCTTCTTTTAACTGATCATAAATATATCCACTTATGGTTTTTTGAGTACACCCATATAATTGTTGGGCACTTGGATATTGGCCAGTATCCTTAAAGTGCTTCAATGATTGATTATCATATTCCCACAATTTTTGTATAGTTCTATTCCCAATAGTTCTAAAATGATATGAAAGTGTACGTAAATATATTTCAAACGTCTTCCATTCTATATTTACAGGACAGACTATTTGGTATTTCATGACTTTTACAACTGTACTCAAATAGGTCACCTCACTGTTATATTGCTCATTATCGCAATATAACCGTTTAGTTTCAAATTTATACTAGATAAGAAAGATGTATCAATACTTGCTATAATTGATTTACTTATAAATTAACGAGGAGAAAAAGAAGTATGAAAAAATTAAACCCTTTAGATAATACAATTATTGAACACTTAGCTTGTTTGGAAATAAATAAATGCATACTACAACCCCCTTTTCATTTACAAAGTAATGTACAGTGGAATGACAAAGGACTTTCCTTTGATGGAGATATTAACATTTATACAAATAAAATTAAGAAAACAGATTTTATAGGCACCGTACCAATACAAATAAAAGGTACAACTAAATTTAAGAAGATCAAAAAGCAGCAGAAAATTGCTCATTCAATAAGTAAAGAAGATTTAGATGTATACTACAAGAATGATAATGGGGTACTATTTTTTGTAGTTACTATTCACCCTGAAACATATGTAAGTCAAGCGTATTATAAAACTCTAGCTCCATTAGATTTAAAGAAACTATTAGATGAGATAGAATTAACTGGACAAAAATCTATAACAGTTAATTTTAAAAAACTAGAATATGGAGAGTTAGAGAATATCTGTAAATCTTTTCTGAACTCATTGGAAAAACAGTCAAAAAGATTTATAGAAGATGCTAAAAACATAGCATTCTCACAATACAAAATTGAATATGGACATGTTCAAAATAATGTTTTAGTAGATTTATTTGAAGAACAAGCATATGTATATGGTGTATTAAATGATGTAGACTTTCCAATAGATATATTTCAACTACAAGAAATGCGCAAAGAAACAGATGAAATAGTAACAATAGGTAATGAAACACTCCGTATAAAATCTGTATTAAAAATAAGTAAAGAAATTATTTGTCTTACAATTGAAAATTCTTTAACATTTGAATTTAGTAAAAAATTTGTTGATGGCAAATTAAGATTAATAAACGGTAAGGTGCATTTAAGTAAATTAAAAACTCTCGGATCCTATGTAAAAAGCTTAAAGTTACTTAAATATCTATTAACATATAATAAAATTCCTTTATCCTCTTTCGAAATTGACACTACATTAAATGAGAAGGAAACTTTTAAAGATATTGATGAAAATATAAAGATCCATGAAGAACTTATTCAAATATGCAAACAGATAGGAATTAGTGAGGACTATATTTTTGATGAGAAGGAAAATCTATTCATCCTTTTTAATAAAATTATTAATATATTTAAAAATAAGCAATATGATTTAATTAATTTTACTCCTCCTTTAGATAAAAACAGTATGGTATTTTGTAACATTGAACTCTCTGATTACGTGATGGTAACATTGTTATTTGATGGCTATACTGCTATCGACTTTTTCAGTGTTAAAGCAATTAAAACAATGGGTGCATTCCTTCCTAAAGATGGGCATGTTATTGATTATGATGATGCTAATTGGAGGGAGAAAATTTGGAAAGTAAGTCTATATCTTAATCAGAGTATTGAGAATATGGAAAGAGCTGCAAACTTTAAATATGAAATTCTAGAACTTTCTTTTCAAGATGAACACCATGATATTGATTCACTTAATAGTATAGATACCCATCTAAAATATATTAGCTATTTTGATGAATATTCTGACGAAAAATATTTAAAAATTGCACAAGATCTTATCCAAAGATACCTATTAAAGAATCCTAAGGATATCATACAAAAAATTAATCTGTATCAAATTAATCTTAGACTAGGTAATGAGCTATCAGATGATGAAATTAACGATATCTTGACCATCCAAGAAAACGCTCAAAATAAAAATGATAAAATTTTAGACTATGCTTGTGAAGTTTTATTACAAAATAGGTTAAAATCCAAAAGATTATATGAATCTCTAAAAAAAGATGAACAAGATACAATTAAAATGTATCCTATATACCATTTATATAAAAATTTAATTTCAATTTAAATTTGCTCGAACATCTTCGTGAACTACTCACCACATAGCAAACACTTGAAGTATGAGTCTCCTGAAAGGTAAGTACTTTTACTAGGGCGAGGATATTAATAGTGAATCATTGCTAACTACATTACTTAACCATTAAAAAAACATTAAGCTAACTATTTTGATTAGGTATAAAAAAGGCTCCATCAATGATATTATCCCCTTTAGGTAGACAGTGTGAAAAAGACCATGTATACACATGGATGTTACACTATTACGTGGAGGGGATTTTTCATGGCGAAAAAAGGTACAACATTTAATACATACTCAAATGAGATAAAGTTATCAGCTGTTCAAAGTTATTTAAACGGTGAGGGAAGCTACGATATGATAGCGAAAAAATATCAGATTAGAAGCTCTACACAACTTAAAAATTGGGTGAAAAAATATAAAGAACGTGGTGAAATTACAGATACTCGCGGGGAAAATAATAAAACGAAAGGTATACCGAACCCTTTAAAAGGCAAACGGATCCATTTTAAAACTGTTGAAGAAGAGCGTGATTACTATAAGGCTCAGGTTGAATATTTAAAAAAGCAGTATCCAAATCTGTAAATGGGGGCGTACTAAAATATAAAGAACGATATCATATCATTGAATTACTAAAGAGAAAATATCCTGTTATATGGCTTACTAAATTTGCGGGTGTACATCGCTCAAGTTACTATAAGTGGGTTCATACAAAAAGTATGAACAACATGCGACTAGAATCCGATAAACGATTAAAAAAGGTAATTCAATCTATTCACGTAAAGCACAAAGAATATGGATATCCACGTATGAAAATCGCTTTAGAAGAAGAGGGATATTTTATAAATCACAAAAAGGTATATCGATTAATGAGTGAGCTTAACATTCAGTCTATTATTCGAAAGAAGCGTCGCTTCTTTAAAGGGAATTATTCTAATACTTTTCCAAATGTTTTAAACCGTGAATTCAAAGATCGCCAACAAAATGAAGCGCTTGTTACAGACATTACCTACCTACGATTTCAAGAGGGCTTCCGCTATCTTTCTGTTGTACAAGATATTTATAATAACGAAGTTGTTTCTTGGAAAATTTCCAAGCGTAATGATAATGAACTTGTATTAGATACAATTGAAATGTTGGCACAAAAAAGAGATGTGCGTGGAACCATTCTCCATTCAGATCAGGGGTTCCAGTACACATCTCATGCCTACAACAAACGACTTTTAGATTTAGGTATCATTGGCAGCCACTCTCGCAAAGGAAACTGCCATGATAATGCCTGTATCGAGTCATTTTTCTCCCATTTTAAATCGGAGATGTTGTATTTGAATCATTTTAAAACAGAAGCGGATTTAATACAAGCAATTGAAGAATATATTTACTTTTATAACTATAAACGTTTCCAAAAACGACTCAACCATCGAGCTCCGATAGAATATCGAATCTCGATGGCTGCTTAGTCTTTTTAATGCTGTCTACTTGACAGGGATAAGACCAATCAACTGGGCCTTTTTTATATGTTAAGATAAATGTTCACAACTATTTATTTACTCTTTTCACAAAATCTTTTTGATCTCCTTTTAACTTGTAATACTTCATGTTAAGACGAATAGCTACTACAGAAATTATAATAAATCCTATTACATATAACATGTCTCTCTTTCCCCATTTCTTATTGTTTAGCGAACTTATTATGTAAATACTTCACATGTTTCTTTTCAATATCCTTATCCATAATGTTCGCTCGCAATATTGTTTGGTAGATGTGCTGGACCTCATCATTTGTTAGTTGCGTTTCAGTATATGATTCAATACATTTTTGTAGATCGTTATAATACAGGACATGTTTATCTTTAGATTGAACATTTACTCTTTTTAGACTGCATTTTGGATGAAATGCTGCAATAGAGATACAAGGCAGCTGTTGTTCCATCACCCATTCAATTGCTTTTATATGTTTATAGTTTTGTCGAAATGGATTTTGAAAAGAGGATTTTTTTCTAAAAATACCCTGTGTCCACCTTGCAGATTTCTCATTTCCATAGATCCATCCCTCGTAGTTCTTCGTCTCTATAACAAATACACCGGTTTCCGCGATAACAATATGATCAATTTGCGTTGTATCACCATACTCCGTATGAACCGTAACATCATGTAACACGCAATAACTTTCGGAATCCAATTTGTTCAATATACGTTTCACTAATTTTTCTCCAGCTTTCCCCTTCCATTTTGGTACATGTTTTTTCACAACTATATTTAACGGAATCAGAATCGCAATGAGAACTAATTCAAATATTAATACTTTCATAATAGAAACCCCCTTTTTACACCCTTGCGTTTCTGCGCATTAAACGATATACATGCGTTTCTAATCCTAAAATAAAATATGAGATACATAAGCCTTTTATCACCATCTCTACGAATCCTAATGCTAATGAAACAAGGAGCCCACCTCGAAACTGAAAAGGTCTGGTCACCCTTCTATTTACTGGTTTTTCAATGACGCCAAAGTTAGCCCAGGTAGGCAAACGTTTTTCCACATTTTTCACAGTACCCATTAATCCGTATTTTAACGATAGAATGAAACATCCGATTAATAAATAAACAACAGAAGAAAAATAGATAGATAGGCCTATTACGATGCATGTCAGTAACCAGCCTATTAATATAGAATTTCGCAAAGCAATATATTCTCGATTTCTTTTCAAAACAAACATTCCTTTCAAAATAAATTAGGGTATTTTTAAATGGAAAATATTTACATTTAAAAATAAGCATGATATGATACGTCTATATTAAATTTTGAAATAGCCTATAAAGGATTGTGATAGATATGTTAAAACTTGTAGTAGATAATACCGTAACAGAACCAGAACCAAAAACAGATTCAGCTTTTTCAAACTATTTCACCTGCAAAGACTGTGTGTATTATCTTTCAAAATCAGATTCTTGCAGTCTACGATTAGCAGCTGATTCAGATAACCCCCTTGTCCCTTATGAGTGTGGCAACTTTGAGGAAACCTATGAAATCGGAACGGAAGATCCATTGAATTCACACATTCATCAACAACTTCGTGAAGAGAAAGCGCAAATGCTAGATGAAAGCTATCCAGCACAACCTGCTATTGATCCAATCCATAAAGACGCAATATGGTATGGGTCAGTAAACTATGGTTGTTGGATTATAAATGATTCGAAGAAACGTTTTGCACTTGCAGAACAGGTACCTTTCGGTGATAATAATATGTCATCTAAAAAATACGCATCTCCTTTTCCTTTACATGACCATGGTGCAAAAGAAGGTATCCGGCACTATATGTGTTGGTACGTAAATGAAAAAGGAATTGGCGAATACCATCTTCTTATTGGTGGTGTCATCATGAAAATTGCAGAAGGAGTTAAGAAACTTGGATTCAATTACTAATCGTATCTACAAGAAAAGAATGTTAGAACATACCATACTATTTAGTTTGGTACAGCTGGTACCATTGATCGTATCTACCGGTATCATATATATATTGCTAGAACTTACTGATACGGAGTGGAAAACCTGGTTTAGTTATGAAGGAATCTTTGCAATTATTTTTCTTATAACGAGGTTCCAGGTGTTTCAGAATAAGAAAAGTATTATTTCTTTAAATCAACACGAAAAGTGGTTTTCAAAATTAAATATTTTCTTGGTCTCTATATTTCTAGTATTATTTGCATCCATACCAACTCTATTAAAAATTGCTTTCATTCTACAAATGACTGTTATTCTACTTCTACTAGAGTACCTTTGTTTGTATATTGATCGTTTACCGATACATAATTTATATAGAGTACAAGAGATCATTTGTGATAAAAAACAACTCAAAATTGAACGAATTATTCCAAACAATGAGGAACACGGTACCCATACAATTAAAACAAGGGATGAGCAATACTTTTTATATACCGCTGTGTATTTGAGCGGCATACTATCACCAATTTCAGAAGAAGTATTTGAAGAATATGAAAGAAAGAACCTAATGGGTAGATAAAAGGTACTGAATGTAAATTCAGTACCTTTTCTATTTTTATATATAATTCTTTACATATTAGCAAATAGCCATGGAGCGAGTACGGCTAACATACACAGCAAACAAGATCCTGTTATGACACGGTTGGCCCAACGGTAATATTCGGGCTGTTTTGTACTCTCATGAATTCTTCTTAAACGAATACCTGCGATTAACATAAATGGTGTGAAAATAAGTGCTGTTGCTTTAAACAGGTCTAAAAAATCCGTAAAGATGTTCATAAACGAAAATACATCGGAACTAAACAAGAAGTATACACTTAGTCTCATCGACATCATGCTGATAAATGAGAAAATCATACTTCCAGTTGCCCACTTCATCCATTGACCATTCTTTGTAATTAATGCCATAACCATGACAATAACGCCTAATACGAATGATATAGAAAAGATATTGACTCCTACTTTAAAAGCCGGTGCATACAATCCTTCAATCTTTTGTATGATTGATGATCCAAAGGAATCATCTTTCTCTGTTGTTTTCGTCCGATTATTTAGTCCATTTTTAAATGATGACGAAACATCATTTCCTTTTAACTCATTAAAATCTACTTTTACAGAAGCTTGAGCTGCTTGTAAGGGTACAAGTAATAAAATCATTAAAATAAGCGTGCATAAGACTCCTATCATTCCTTTATCTTGTTTCATCACACATCACCCGCTAATTTTGGTTTGATGCTCTTTAATTTGATTTCATTTCCTTCCGCAGCATAAAAAAGATCTGCTGCATAATAGATATTTGCTTTTGTATATGCCCCCATAATTGCATTTGCAATTTCTTCTTTTTCTACTGCCACATATGTTTCATTTTCATTGTAAAACTCAATTTCAATTCGATTAATATTATTATTTAATACTGTAATATGTAATTCTTTTAAGCTATCTAATCGATTGCCTAATCCACATACTAACTTAAATACTTTATTTGCAATTGTTGGTGGTTTTACATACGTCGTATTAAAATGAATCGTTTCATCATCTATCACACCATCTTCCTCGACTTCACACGTCATAATGAAAGAATGATTTTGTTTTTCAATTTCTTGTTGACTCAACTTGCGATCAATGACATACTTCACGCTTGTTGACAGGTTTTCTATATATTCATCCAGTTCGGTATTTGAAATTTTAACCTCTGAGAATTCCGGGAAAATCATGTAAGCGTGTATATTAGAACTACTTTTACTTACACGTAATACCTGGACTTGTTTCTTTTCATAGCGCACCGTTTGTTCTAATTTTTCTACTACATTGTTACTTATGGAATTAATATTCATTTACATTCACCTTTCAAAATTGTTATTTTTTCAACTCAAAATATTTCTTACTTCATTTAATCCTCATGTATGGATTTAATCTATTTTAAGCATTGTAATATTACGAAGAGTTCTCAATTCCCCTGTTTTAAGACTGTTAATCACTTGAATCTCAAAACATTTCAATATTACAATGACGTACAATGTCTCATTATAGTCGAATATCCTTATATGGTGAATCATTCTGTCCCACTCATTTGTACAAAAATAAAAAAATGTTTTATTCTTGTACAAATGAGTGAGAAAATGCTGTGTTTCATGCTATTTAACTAAGAAAATACAACTAGGAAATAGAATTATATATTCCCTAGTTGTCTATTACTCCATTCAACTAGTGTATAAGAATAAGGTGAATTGACCTCTAATTTCATATACAGTAATTGATTTTTCGGTAATATCTCTCCCTCTGTATGAATCCAATAACGCTTTTTATTAGACATATTTATGACACGTGCTAGTCCTTGTTCTTGTTCTATTACTTTTGCAGTCCACCTCACAAAATCCATATCTTCAACATCAGCTACTCCTTGTTGAACAGGAAAAACGTGTTCCGTTTCCGGTGGAATTGAAACATATTCTTGTTGTGAATACATGTTCTCATATTCTAATAATTCTTCTGGTATATCCTCATCACTTGGAAAAGGAATATCATAAACAACTTCAGGAGTAGGAGTATGATGAAAAGCATCAGCATACTCCACTTCTTCTATATCCTCATGTTTTAACCTGTTACTCTCTTCCTCACCCAGATTTTTATGAACAGATGTAGCAACTAAATCATAAATATTTGCTACATCCTTTTCTAAGGTGATTTCTTTTGTTGGAACAGTAACACGCTCTTGTTCCCTTCCAATAGGTCTATTTTCTCTTGGGCACCAATAAACAGGGCGTTCCACCGGTTTATTTTCCATTTCTTTTTTCTTGGCTTCTTCTATTAGAAATTTTTTCCTTGAATTACGAACTACCAAAAACACATAACAAAATAGACCAATAAAAATCTTCGTAAACATAATATTCCCCTCTCGATCATCCAAATAAATCAAACTCATACTGTCCATCGATTACTTTGTTTTTTCGTTTTTCTTTCTTTTTTGAGGAATCCACTTCAACAATAACTGAATCCCAGAATGTGATATCTTGTTTTTGTACAAGCATACGCTTATCAGTATTCAGTGTTGTTAAAGCTCGAATGATATCCTCTATCTCTCCATCTACTTCAAGTACATTCTGCTTCACTCGAACTCCAGGTACTTGCTCTTTTTTAATACATTCAACGGCCCTTTGTACAAATTGAGGCTCTTTCATAAATGCTACGTCCATCGTTTCTGGTAATTTCTCCACCCAATTCGTAAATTGATTTTCAATTGATTCAAATACAGGTGTAATGACATTACCGATGTTCGCAAGGACGCGTTTCGATTCATCAGATGCTGCTTTTGTCCATTCCTCTGTTGAACCTTTTAATTGATTTCCACTCTTAATGTTTTGAATTAATAGAGTCTGTAGATCTCCTGTATCACCAAGCATTGCATTCAGTCCATCGCTTGTTGCATCACCATTCATTGCTTCAGCAGCTTTATTCTTCTGAGCAATTAACTGTGCCATCTGAGCTTGGAATGTTTCTTTGTAGCCCAGGTAGAAGGTTCTACATTGCTTAGTTTGTCCAATACGCCAGTGTCTTCTTGCAGCCTGGTTTAACGTAAATAAGCTAAATGATAGTTGGTAGAAAATTATTGTTGGCGTGGCCAGCAGTCGGGTAGGTCAAAGATGTTACCATCTCTTTCCCCCCTAAGAACCGGACTTGTACCTTTCAGCACATCCGGCTCAAGCCCTCTTTCATCCGAAGACAATTAGTATGCAAACTTCTTAAATGCATCCATCATATATTTGACCGCTTGTTTACTGTTTACATCCACATTATTTCTTTTAAGGTAAGACTGAACTTTTGGTAATTGCTTACCGTTACCATATCTCTCTAATAATGCATGATGTGTTTTATGACAAGACTTATGAAGTAACTCAAGGTTCTCATAAGTGTCACGACCACCTATAATTTTCGGTATTATATGATTTGCTTCTAATGGTTCGTCTCCAACAAGCGATTCATGGCAGACCCTACATTTGTATTTAGACTTTTTAGCAAGTTTTTGTTTCGCTAAAGTGTTCTCCTTATCGAACTCTTTTTTATCTCGTCGCTCGAAATACTCTTTTAGTGAAGCGTCAAATGGACTGTTATATTGTTTGATTTTAATATGTCTTTCGATTTTTACCCAACTCATTTTCATGAGTTGTTTTGTATTATCATGTGGACACGTAAGAATCCATTTGTCCTTGCTCACACCAGTATGGTCGGGTTTGAAATATATCTTTCTAATCCATTTAATTGATTTACGATGATGTCTATGTTTCAAGTAAATTAGCGTTCTTTTCAGAATATAACTATCTATATCTCTGAAGATCTTCTTGGCAACCGTAGGAGACCAATAGTTCGTTATTCCTCTAACGACACGATTTAATCTATCAATTAGGACCGACGTTTCTCTACCTTTACCCCATTCGAATATTTCTTTAATCTTTTGTTTAGCTCGTTTGACACTATCTTTGGAAGGCTTAATGAACAAGCGCATTCCGTCTTTTGTTGGATATTGTCTGAAATTAAATCCTAAGAAGTCAAACCCTTTACTAATGTGTACTACTCTTGTTTTGTCTTTCGCAAGATTTAATCCACGTTTGTTCAGGTATGGTTCTAACTTATCGTACATGCCATATGCTTCTTCTTCTGTAGGACAGACAATTACAAAGTCATCAGCGTATCTAACAACACCGACTGAATTTGAGTACAATGTATCTCCTTGTCGTGTTGTATGGATGTATCTAACACCGATTTCTTTCTCCATTCCATGTAGTGCCACGTTTGCTAACAATGGTGAGATAATTCCACCTTGTGGCGTTCCTTTTGTTGTCTCATTGAATACATCATTGTCTACATATCCACTTTCGAGCCAGTCTCGAATTATTGATTTATTAGGGAAGTTATTAATACAACCCATAATGTAATCATGATTCAAATTGTCAAAGCAACCTTCAAAATCCCCCTCAAAAATCCATCCCTTAGCACTACCTTTGCTTAATTTAGTGAATAAATCACTCATTGCATCATGCGTACTGCGTTTAGGTCTGAATCCATAAGAGGTCATTTCAAATTTTGCTTCCCATTGTGGCTCTAATGCGTTTTTGAATACATTTTGATATACTCTGTCAACTATAACTGGAATACCTAGTGGACGAAGTTTACCGTTCTTCTTAGGAATATAGGTTCTTCTAGCTGGTTTAACCTTGATATTTCTAACACTATATCTGCTTAATTTGTTGAATAAATCAACTCTTTCTTGAGGCGTGTTAGAGATATAACTGTCTATACCTGCTGTCTTTTTACCTTTATTCTCTTGAGTGACTCGTCTAATACTTAGAAGTAGATTAGCCTTGCTTCTTAAAAGTAATCTTTGAAGTTTTCTTACTTTCCTTGTTTGGTTTAACTGTTCGGCACGATAGATTCGTTGTTGAAGTTTCCTAACATAGCGTTGAATTTTCACCCAATTAATTGAGTGCCAATTCTCCACTAGTGGGGAAACAGCCGACTTAACACTCTCGTTAGTTTTCATAACATATCTCCCTCTCTATAGGATTATTCTTTTCGCTTTCTTTCGTGTTGAAGACCATGTGGAAGTCAGCAACCTTTCAGTTCGGGTATTGCCCTATCCAACGACTTATACAAATGAGCTTTCGTCTGAACTTTCGTTCTGTTGGCATTCGCTTTTTCCACAATCCTTTACCCTCTGTATGTTGTAAGTCTCTTACGATTCTCCTACCTCGAATGAGAGGAATACATAGGGCTTACCAAGTTTCACTAACGATAGATACGATTGGGTTAGGCATCCTTCTTTCCTCCGGCGGATCTATGGGTCGTCGCACAGTCCCTCGACCGTAGAACTTTTCCTATCCGCTTCTACAGACTTTTTCTACCACAGTACGTCTGCTGTCGGTGACGGAGTCTACAAAGGTTCAGCTTCGCTTATACCTTCTCAATCTTTCCCTAGCTCTGTTGAGCTTCTGTGTAAAGTCCTCCATTAAGCATTTAACCCTCATGCAACCCAACAATTCGATTACTCGAAAAGCAGTTTTGGGCGGGAACATCTCTAACGACTAAGATGACTTCTTATGAAGCACTATCTGTTAGCAACTTCTTGTCGCACAGTCCAATCCTACCTTAACTAATTCTTGTGAACAGATGATTACATTCACACCGCTACTTACTTGCTCTTTTAACCATGCACTGCGCTTTGGCGGAGCAACTGTATTCGTGCGAAGAATAGATACTTTTGCACCAGGTACTTGCTCTGCAACCTTCTGTAAACGAGGCTGAATGTCTCGTTCTTTCACTGTAGATCCTGTATCAGATACATAAATGATGGTTGGACGGCCTTCAGAGATTTCAGTTTGCAATATTTCTTGTAACTTCTTCTCCTTCGGCTGTATACAATCCTCATCAAATCTGAATTCCTCGTTGGACCAAACCAATTCTTTTTCCGCGTTATCTAAGTGATAGTTTGGATAGTGGTTCATATTATCTGGATACGAATTTCCTGTACGAATATAAGAGAGCCATAGTTTCCCAACATCTGGTGTACCTTTCGCCCCTTCAATCGCCTTCTCAAAAGACCCTTTCATATGCTCATAAGCCTTTTTTTGTTCTTCCGACATCTCGACAAGAATCGTAGGTACATTAATTAACTCTACAGGATTTGGCCAAACATCTTTTAAGCGTACATTAATGGTTGTATCCATTAAGAATTGAGTAAACACATATGGTGAAATACCAGGAACAACTTTTGTTTTATCTAACATCCCTTGTGCACCACGTGAAGCAACGTTGGATACCACTTCACCGTCATGATAATACGTTCTCTCTATGTTTCCGTAGGTTTCATTCCACTCCATTAAAGAACTATATTCAAAGCCCCTTTTCACCATCTTTTGTGGGAATAAACGCCATAAAGTATAGAATACGTCGCTCGCGCGCCCACCGAATAATGTACCTGTTCCAGCTACAACTTTCTTACAAACCTTTGCTAAACTTCCTAGTGCAGTTCCTTGCGCTGTTTCACTTTTTAATTCGTGGACTTCGTCACAAATTAAAGCATCAAAGAAGTGTTTCATTTTTCGACGAATATACTCAACGGTAGCTACCTTTCGATATGCTCGTCCTGATTGTTTCGCTTCATATGGCTTGACACGATTCTCTAGCTCTAGTTGCTTTTGCAACGGTTTATTTCCCTCTTTTATTGCTTGCACTAATTTATTTTCATATTTGGTCCAATCTTTAAAACTCGCATATTTCGTTTTTACTTTTGGACTCCAAATGTTTGAATTACAATCAGCACATACACTGTTTTTATTTGTTTTTGAATCTAAGTCACTTCCTGTGAAATCTTTATACTGGCAGACTTCTTTCTGATCACCATTAGCTTGTTGAACCATAATAGAAGACGTTTTTTTACGTAACTTAGCACCACAATCTGGACAGTAGTAGCCATTCTTATAATATCTTTGCACATCTTCCTTCGATTTCTTGGAAAGTGCAATTTGTTTATAAGGTAATGGCATTTGTTTAATTGAGTCTCCTCGCATCGTTGTAAAACTAATGACAAAGAAGGTTGGTTTTTCTGGTTTTGGTCTTCCTGCCTGAATCCAAGATTGATGAATGCGAATTAAATCCTCCGTACGTTTAATCAGATGTACGTCTGCGTCTGGTATTAAGTGTCGTATTTCTTCTTTTGCCCACTTCTCAGTAAGAGTCGGTGGAACAAATACGCAGGTACGATACCCTTTTTTTCCGGTTAAATGGAAATATCCATCTACTGTCGCTGTCATGATTGCGCTTTTTCCGCTCGACATTTCCCCCTGTATAATGATTCCTTTTTGTACTTGTAACGCTTTTGCTGCACCTGTTGCTACATGTGCCTGTACAGGGAATAATGGTCTTTGGTACGTATCAAAATGAGATAATGCCTGTTCTTTCATCGGTTGATGTAAAGGCTCATCTAATTTCGTTACCTTATCAAGCATGACAGGTGAATACTCCAATAGATATTCATTTAAATCATTAATTTCATTGATTTTTTCACCTGTACCATCTTGTGGGAATTTACATTTTCCAGTGCGTATCATTTCTGATAAAAACTCTTTACAATCCTCTTCTTTTAGCACTACCTGCGCAATAGATAGAGAAGTAAATTCATTCTTATCAAAATACACATCTAATGGTTGTAATAACTTTCTAGTCAGCATCTCTTCGTATATTGGCTTCGCCCATTCTTCTAAGATTGGGAGACCGTATGGAGGAGCCATTAAGAAATCTCTTACTTGCATTTCTGGTGCTTCATCAATTGCAACAATATACTTTTCTTCTAATTCTTTAGAAAACGTAATAATTGCCTTTTTTCTATTTACTGTTTGTGTATTTATAAACTCAAATTGTCCAGTCGAGATTACATTCATTTTTTTGCCTAATACATAATGTAATTCTTCTTTTTGTCCCTCTCCAAAATACAAACGACGAGTCCCCATTGATATGGCTGCTCTGAATGACTTTAATGTACTGTCATTCGCACCTAACACTGCAAATTGCATTTGGTTGTTATGATTAACTGCCATAGCAAAGCAGAAAGCTGAATGTGAAGCAGTGCCTGTCTCCAATTGCAACATCGCTGGTGTTTGTTCCTGGTCAAATGTATCTTGTTTAATTATTTCTTGTAACATAAATTTCCCTCCTAAAATAAAAAACGCATCTTATTCGATACGTTTCATGTCCTACTCATTCAATTTATTGGTTAAAAATCTATAAACTGTTTCCACTCTGGTAATGATTGTTCAGCCGCATGTAGCATATCACCTGCACCTTGAAACACAGAGAATTGCTCTAATACTTCCAGATATGTACCTGCACCTAATTGAGAAGCACATAAACAAATGACTGTAAGTACAATAGCAATACGAAATATACGATTGCTAAACTCCCATACAATGTATAGTGCTCCTATCCCTAACAGTACAGACATATCTCTCTTCCTTTCCTAGACAAGTTCTTTGACTTCACCGGTTGGTGTTGCGATGATAAATTTCGCGCGGCGTTTTTGTAATACAACTTCTTTCGTTGTTGTTTCCAGTTTCTCGAATGAAGTTTCAAAAAACACATTTTCAGAACCACGAACCGCATGGAGTGTATCACCTTCACCTAGCAATCCATCTGCCACACCTGTTATCAGCAATAGTCCTAATTGTCCAGAAGCAATTGGCATTTTTGCTCTCTCTGCAGCTGTTTTTTCAGCTTGAAGTGAGTAACCATTTCCTCTATTTAATCGTTTCTTTAATGTTAAGATCCCCTCTGATTTGCCTACACCTTCATAAGCATCTTTATAATCCACGCGAGATGTGAAAATCAATTTGTTTTGATGTCGCAATTCAGGTATAACCCAACTTTTACGATTTACCATTTGCGCTAATGTATTTACATGTTCTCTAACAAAATCAAGTTCTGACATGTTCTCACAAAAATTAGCGAATCGATCGTTAAAATATGTATCATTTTTCGTAGCTGCACGCTTACGGCCAATAAAGACACATTGCTTAAATTGCTCAAATTCTTCATTTTCATCACCAAAACGCATTAATCCGATTTCCTCGTAATTCTTAGCTAAAAAGTAGCTAATTTCATCTCGAGCAAAACGATCGTATGGAATGACATACACCATAATGCCACCGTCTTGTAAATAATGGTGTGCACGCTTTAAGAAGTTAAATTCCATTTTCTCTGATTTCTTTTTTTCCGTCCGAAGCTCTGTATTATACGGTGGGTTTAAAAAGATAAGTGGAAAATAGTCATGACTAATCATCATACTTTCAAAGCTAGAACGTATCACTACGTCTAATTGCTCTTTTGCTTTGTTATATCGATTTGCATCTAATTCCACACCATATGTATCAAGTTGTATACCAACTTGTTTCACCGCATCCGCAAAACTTCGTAAAATTGTACCTTCTCCACAACATGGATCAAAGCAAGCATAAGCTCGCTCTGATTCCATTTGTAATAACTGTATTAAATGATTCCCTTCTGTTAGTGGTGTTGGATAAAATCCCGCCGCTAAATCATTTCCTAAAATTGTCGATAGGTAAGTCTTTGAGGTTATCTCCAACTTTTCCCCCGATCCGCACGGTACGTGCCACTTTCACGGCATACCGCGGTCCACCTATATTGTAGTTTTCTTTTCATCTAATAATGATAAGCTCTAAGCAAACAACGCTAGTTGTTCATGTTCCATATCCACTTCATTTTGTGATTACATACAGATTTCCTCATTTTTGACTAATTTCCGCAATTTATTAAGTTTGCCTAACTGTTCCTCGTTGAGTTTTAATTTATTGAGGAATTGGTTTATGGTTTCTATATTGGTCGCGTGTATTAGTGTATGGACACTTGGCTTGATGATGGTAGCGAGGAGTATATTTTCATCTGATATAATGATAGGCATTAAATTTTAAAAAGAATTTTTCTTTGTTGCCTTCTGGTATAAGTTATCTAAGAAAGTTTGGATACCGTAGTATTCGTTGTGTCTTAGTTTCTTATTCTTTGGCGTGGACTTAGTTCTATCATTCATGGTCTATCACCTACTCTCATATTGATTTGGTGACCTTTTGAGTCTTACCAGAATCCATGCAAGATTAGATGAAATTTCAGTTCCTACAAATAGGCTTGTGGCTGTTCCTCCAATTCCATTACAGAATCTTCAACGGTCGTGCCACTACTCTCACCACTATTAAGAATACTTCCCTCGGTTACCCGTTTCGTATTCAACTATATCCGCCGATAGAGTCATAGACCCAACGTTAGTGGCTTTCGACGTTCCGTTCAGACTATCGTTGTTTTAAAGATCTTTCAATCTCCGATTTAGGTGCTTGCTTTACCCCGTGTCTAGCTCCGTTGCCTGTAACAACGTTAGGATTGGTCACTATGCGATGTTTCCAATCCATTAGACAAGTCTTATTTTCAGACTCCGAATCATTTCTGACCCGTAAACCTATCGAGGTGTACATTCGCAAGTTCGTCAGTGTTTACACATTCTCACCTTGTCGGTTGACAGCATACGGTACTTAGTTAGTTCCAGCCGGTTTATTATTCCTGCTGGCTTTCGGTTATCCATATAGACACTACGAACCGTAACCGCATGTTTTACCCTGCTTCCAACATCTCACTCTGCCGAGTGTATGCAGTTGGGAATCTCACTGGGAGAGTTTCGGGGCGTTACTCCTTCATTCCTCTCACTCGCCTGAACAGTTATCCTACTCTTTATTGTTTTCGATGTTTCTACAATTAAGAATAGTCCTCGTTGTCGCCTATGCTCCCGCATTACTTACTCGAGAACGTCTCGCACCGCATAATAGTTCCCTCCAAGTTCTTTTTTTACAATAAAAAAAGGAAGATCCAAGTAAATACATCACTTAGTTCTTCCTTTTACCCTCTATAAACTACCTCGACTTTTTTAAAATGGTAGTTCTTCATCTTTAATCTCCGATAGCTCATCCATACCAGCAAAAATATCATCCGGCTCTTGGGATTGCTTTCTTGTTTCCTGCTCTTTTGGATCATCTAATTCTGTCCAAGTGTTATCTTTTTTCATTTTCATTTCCCTCTATCCTTCTTATTTTTCAGGTTCATATACAACTTCTTCGTAATCAAAAAAATAGTCTTTCAGTTTACGTAGGAATGTACGAATCTTCGGTTCAGCTACGATCTTTGTACCATGGTAAAAACTTTGTTGCCCGACAAAGCGCCATAAGATTACGTAGCCTTCTTTTGCTTCCTGTATGCCTTCAATGTATAAAGCGATTTCTTGAATGGCCACCTTTTCATTAAGAGTATCTGGTTTAAAGTATTGAAATTTCCCATCTGGTAATATAATTTCAGCTTCAAAACATCCTCTCATTTGATTCACTCTTGCTCTGAATTCAGATGACATGGCTGACGCAGCATATGATTTCTGATTTTTTTCCATTCGTGTTTTATGTTCCTCTACTGTTGGTACTAGTTGTAAGTGTCTACAATCTTTCTTCATTTTCATATCTCCTCTATTTTGTAATTTGTTATGATTCATAACCCAGCCTGCAAACTTGAAAACAACACAAAAAGGGCTTCTTCAAGTCGATTAAATATGTGCATAGCAAAATAAGCTATATACACTAATCGGCTCAAAGAAGCCCTTTCAAAATTGAAACAAGACGCAACTTGCTTCTACAACTCAACCACAACACAAAAAAAGGTGTGGGAATAAACGGAATCAATTAAACTAACATTATAACTATATATTACACATTAAATATAATGATAGCAAGATATTTTCTAATTTATAAATCTGGTTCTTCCAATCTTAAAAAACTATTGGGCTTTAAACGTAATACTTTATTACATATCCGTACTTACTACTAAATATAACTTAAAATAAAGGGTATACCCAAAAATTGTCGAATAATCCCGAATGAGGAGAGTGAAAAATATGTTATTAGAAGAGTATTATGCACTACAAACAAAAAATATTCTTAGTAGAGTAGTTGAGCCCCCAGGTAAAGTAATGAATACAAAAGGAGAAAGAGTATTTTTATCAGCCACAGATCAATTATGTTGGGGCGTTCCAGTTGCTGCTACTAGAGAAAAATTAGAATTATACGCAAAGGAATTTCAAACGTGTGTGGAATACTATAATGATAATAAAATTGCAAAAATTAACTTTGATAATATTAGTAGTCCATTACTAATTCCTGAAGTATGGGCATTATGTTCATATGATAATTATAAAGACCAATTTATCAAATTAATGGAGATTACACTTCAATCAACAACAGAACTAAAAGACAAAAAGTTTGATGTTGACCATTGGTTTAGTAAAAAACAAGTTGAAGAAGCGAAGTCAGAAAGCATTTATTTACGGTTAATATTAGCTAAATCCCGCCCAAATCGTAGTCATGGTGCAGCGTCTGAACGAAAGGCTTCTGATTATAAAGAAGAAGCTATTCAACATACAAAGGATCTTGAACTCTTGACACCAATACAGTTACTGAAAGCACTTGAAAGAAGATTCTCTCAAGCAATACTTTTCCATAAGAGAAACAAGGAGGAAAAAGAAGAAATAATTACATTTTTAATGAATGCTCTTGGTGTACCAAGGGAAATCGTAGAAGAAAAATACTTCCCACATTTTTACAAATTTTACTATAAAAATCAATGGGGGCAATGAATTTAGGTTCTCAATGGTGAAAAGTCTGCTATTTCCAATGTATTTCATATCAGTTCTCAGCATTTTGGCAAGAAGTACATCTTCTAAGTAATGTTAGACGACACATAGAAAAAGAGGCATTTTAAAGGCCTCTTTTTCTATATTATAAATTTGCTCTTCTAATCTCTTAACCTTTTCATCTAAGGAAACTACTTTTGAATCTGAGAGTCGAGAAAATCTTTAAAATCTGTTGCTCTTTCTTCACTAATGATTGCCATCTCATTTACGATTTCATATAAGAGTTCGTACGCAGAAAGATACGCTTCATGAACCCGATCATCATTTTTATAAAGATTTGTAGATTGAACTTTGTCTAAATTATTCCTAATAGAAATAATTCTCTCTGTATAATTGTTATTTGGTAATAAGATAGCTTCTATTAAATCATATATAGAAAATATTTCCTCGAATGTTACAGAATAAGGCCTTGTACATTCCTTAATTAATAAGAAAAAGTGAGTGAAAAAATAAGGCGCTCTTAGTTCCTCATTAACTATTTTGTGCTTAAACTTTAACGACTTGTTAATCTTTAAAAACTGTGCAAAAAAAATATTAGCAAATGAAATGTTTAAATCCATTTGATTCTCTAGTTTCACGTTGCTAGGTAATTCATCTTTACTTGAAGGATGCGAGTAATCTCTTTTCCACACTTGATAGATATTAATAATATCCACACTTGTATAAACTAGATTCTTTTCAATGTGTTGCATTACTTCATGAAAAATATCAGAAGGTTTTTGGTAAGTAGTGTTCAGTTCATAAAAATCATCATAATATGACTCAGATTTTATATAATCGGTTAATTTAAAAATTATTGGTGAATATAAGTTTTGATAACATGCTTTCTTATAGTTTTTCTTTTCTCTTCTTAGGGTAAGAATGTGACTTATTAATTGTGCGGTAGATGCTGCTAAAAATGAGCCAATAATTGTTAATACTGTTTTTGTATCCATATACCCCCCCTTTCCTTTTAATAGGATAAAGAAAATCATTTAATGTTTCAAGGCTTAGAAAGCACTTGTAAAAAGTGTATATGGAGTATTTAATACGATTACTAACTAAAATCAAAAGGGCCTAACCTTTATTTTGACTAAGCCCGATTATATTAATATATTTATGTACCCGCATTACAACAGATTAACTACCTTTTATCTTTCAATCCATTTACCTAATTTATTACGTGTTTCCTCACTTAATCTTTTTATCTTACCAGTTAGCAACTTCGAAAAATTTAAAGGTGATATCTCTATTTCCTTTTCTCTATCTCTTAAATTACATTTATTCTCGTATTTATATTGACAAATTTTCTGCTGATACCAATTAGAACTGATTATTAATTTTATAAGAAACAAAATTCCCCTTAAATTATTTACACCTATTAATTTGTAGAGCATTTTTTTGAACTTATCATCAAATTCCCTATTCACCTAAATAATGCTCCATACAATTTTCACATAGATATTCTTCACCATCAATATTTTGATTATATGTTACTTCACATCTTTCACACGTAGAAACTTCATGTTTCGCTCCACAATTTAAGCACATACCCTGTTCTCCTATATCGTCATTAACACATACATATTCTTCTCCACATTCTTCACAGGAGAAATCAGCAACTGGGTTATTCCCCCCATCTTTTGCAGCAATATACATCTCAATCTCCATTTCCTCTTTTAAATCAGGAAAATAGTCTTCTATGAATTCACTTATATGTTCTACAAATTCCTCGAATCCTTTTTGAGAAAACTCATTATATGATGTAGGGAGATAATATCCCAGATCGCTCTGAAACTCTGCTCCTCCATTTATATATTTTAAGCTACATTCTTCTATCATTTTCCCGTTTATAATTAATTTCAGTAATACCTCACTTTCCCCCTGTTGTACCTCTTCGATATTTAATTTACTCTTAACTTCTAAAATATCATCATTAATCTTACTAGAAATCTTCAGGATGTCTTGTTCTGACTCTGCAATTGACATTTTATTCTTTTCAATTTTTATATCATTTCTAAAATAATATGTATCATCAATGTCCTCTATAAATTGATTAGTTACTTCTTCGAATTTATCAAATATCATATTTGCATCTAAAATTGAAACTCCTGCTTCTTGTTCCATAATATACAATTCATGCAATTCTTTTTTATACTCTTCCTCCTCAATATATTCTAATACTTCAGTTTCTTCCTCTTCAGATAATTCCTTATCAAATTCTTTTTTAGCTCCATCCAAATACCCTTCAACATTACTAATATTTTCGCTAATTTTATTAAATGCGTTGAGATCTAATAATTTATTGTGTGCAACATGATTTCGATTTTTACAAAAACGTCGCCATTCTTCAATAAAGCTCTCAGAGAAATATTCTTTGAAAATTTCTTTCCATAAATCTACCTTTATATCCATATTATTTTTCATTTCACTAATTATCGCTTTATAATTTTGAACAAGCTTTACTGCTTCTCCATGTTCCTTTACACCTTCAAGCATTACTTCTAACTTGGAGATATCCTTTATCTTGAATTTTTTAGCTTTATAGGTCATTATTTCTAATAAATCATCTGTATCAATTGATAACAAACTATCACTTACGTTTTTAAATGATTCCGCAGCAATCTTATAATCTTTTCGTCTTTTAGAATATTTTTCTTGTAGATACAATGGACTATAATTTTCCCTGGTCTTATCCCTGTCAAGTAGACAGCATTAAAAAGACTAAGCAGCCATCGAGATTCGATATTCTATCGGAGCTCGATGGTTGAGTCGTTTTTGGAAACGTTTATAGTTATAAAAGTAAATATATTCTTCAATTGCTTGTATTAAATCCGCTTCTGTTTTAAAATGATTCAAATACAACATCTCCGATTTAAAATGGGAGAAAAATGACTCGATACAGGCATTATCATGGCAGTTTCCTTTGCGAGAGTGGCTGCCAATGATACCTAAATCTAAAAGTCGTTTGTTGTAGGCATGAGATGTGTACTGGAACCCCTGATCTGAATGGAGAATGGTTCCACGCACATCTCTTTTTTGTGCCAACATTTCAATTGTATCTAATACAAGTTCATTATCATTACGCTTGGAAATTTTCCAAGAAACAACTTCGTTATTATAAATATCTTGTACAACAGAAAGATAGCGGAAGCCCTCTTGAAATCGTAGGTAGGTAATGTCTGTAACAAGCGCTTCATTTTGTTGGCGATCTTTGAATTCACGGTTTAAAACATTTGGAAAAGTATTAGAATAATTCCCTTTAAAGAAGCGACGCTTCTTTCGAATAATAGACTGAATGTTAAGCTCACTCATTAATCGATATACCTTTTTGTGATTTATAAAATATCCCTCTTCTTCTAAAGCGATTTTCATACGTGGATATCCATATTCTTTGTGCTTTACGTGAATAGATTGAATTACCTTTTTTAATCGTTTATCGGATTCTAGTCGCATGTTGTTCATACTTTTTGTATGAACCCACTTATAGTAACTTGAGCGATGTACACCCGCAAATTTAGTAAGCCATATAACAGGATATTTTCTCTTTAGTAATTCAATGATATGATATCGTTCTTTATATTTTAGTACGCCCCCATTTACAGATTTGGATACTGCTTTTTTAAATATTCAACCTGAGCCTTATAGTAATCACGCTCTTCTTCAACAGTTTTAAAATGGATCCGTTTGCCTTTTAAAGGGTTCGGTATACCTTTCGTTTTATTATTTTCCCCGCGAGTATCTGTAATTTCACCACGTTCTTTATATTTTTTCACCCAATTTTTAAGTTGTGTAGAGCTTCTAATCTGATATTTTTTCGCTATCATATCGTAGCTTCCCTCACCGTTTAAATAACTTTGAACAGCTGATAACTTTATCTCATTTGAGTATGTATTAAATGTTGTACCTTTTTTCGCCATGAAAAATCCCCTCCACGTAATAGTGTAACATCCATGTGTATACATGGTCTTTTTCACACTGTCTACCTAAAGGGGATAATATCATACATGGTCTTTTTCACACTGTCTACCTAAAGGGGATAATATCATCCCCTCAAATAAATACAATAATTGCAAAGATACTACAATCAATTTATTACAATATCCATTATCCTTATAGTTGGATTTTGTTTTATAACCATATTTTATAGGTGTTAAATTAAAAGTTCTTTAAGGTTTAAGACCTCTCTTTATTTATAGAAAAGGAATCAGTAAATACCTTGAAGTAATTATTAAAATTCGCTCTTACTTTACAATACCAACGCTTTTTCATCCTCTACTTGATAAAGGGCAAGCACAATTTCACTTATAAAAATGTTAACATTCTATAATATATTTTTATAAAGTTATTAATCATTATATATAGTTTTATATTTTTTATTTAAACAGCAATAGAAATACACGTTAGGGAGAAAAATTTAAATGTCTATTTACAAAGAATACGCTAACCTTTTAAAGGCAATATCACATTCAATAAGAATCAAAATAATAATAGAACTTACTAAAAGAGGTCCATGCAATGTAAATCAAATAGCAGACTTTTTAGAAAGGCCACAGTCTACCACATCTCAACATCTAGCCATAATGAAATCACAAAAAATACTAGCTAGCAATAGAAAGGGATACGAAACTTATTATAGTGTGCAAGATAAAAGAATAAATACCCTTATAGAGGTGCTATTAGGACAAAAAATCAAATGATTATAATAATCAACAAAATAGTAAGTATCATATTTAAGTGCGGAGGAGAAATTTGTGGGAAATACAATAAAAGTAGGTACAATTATTCAAATCTTCTCTAATGAAAAATTAACTGGAAGAACCTATCACTAACATTGCCGAACAAACCAATCTTCTCGCATTAAACGCTGCTATTGAAGCTGCGCGTGCTGGAGAAAATGGAAAAGGGTTTGCAGTAGTTGCAGCCGAAGTAAGGAATTTAGCAGAGAAGTCGAAAGAATCCGCAAATGAAATTAATCATTTAATACAATTGATTCAAACAGATACAAAAGATACGGTGAATGTCATGCAAAAAGGTCAACAAAAGGCTACAGAAGGAAAAGAAGCTGCTTATCAAGCAGATCAAGCATTATCATCTATTATGGTGGCTATTAATAAAATCACTAGCCAAATTCAAGAGGTATCTGCAGCAACAGAAGAAATGTCTGCTGGTACAGAAGAAGTTAATGCTTCTATATCAAGTGTTTCTGAAACTGCAACACAAATAGCTAAAGAAACCACTCAAACTGTACAGTCAATCCAATCACAAGCGGCATCAATTGAGGAAGTATCAAATCAATCTAACAACATAAAAGAAAAAGTAGAAGCATTATCAGAATTAGTTTCAAAATTTATTATTGAAACGCAAAAAAATGGAAAATAAAATAGGATAAACATAAAAAAACTACAGGTTCTTAATCAATTACAGACCTGTAGTTTTTTATTATGATTTATCTATTTCCAACCTTGGTCCTTCTTTTTTGTAAAACGAAGTGAAAGTAGGAGTAGTTCAAATCATTTCAAACATTAACTATACTTCCTGGTGGCGGTCACTAAAAAATAATACCTACAGTATTTGTAGTTGTTACTTTTAATTATTTAGGCTTGTAAAATATTTCGTATTTCTTCTATACGTAAATTTGTAAACTTTGCAATATCTTCTATTGGCATTCCGTTTTTATGCATACCACGAATAAGTTGCATTTTCCCTTTTTCAATCCCTTTTTGTTCTGCATAAGCAAACTTTGCGGCTTCATCCATCAACGCTTTCTCCCTTGCTTCATACGCTTGTCGGAAAGAAGAATCTTGACTCATACGTTCCCATTTATTCATCGCTTTTTGTAAAATAGGGTCTTGGTTCATCGCAATATCCTCCAATGTTTGAGTTAATTGTTCATCCTCATTCGCTGGAAGTAATAACAACCAACGAACAAAAGAATCTTCCCAGGGATTAACTTGTTCATTCCGCCACTGTTGCATGAGTTTTGGAATCTCCACAATATGAACTTCAATATCATCACTTAACTTCTTTTGTTGTTGCTGATTCCATAAGATTCCTGTTGTATGAAATGCTTCATATTCTGGAAACATCACAAAGTTTAATAAATTAATCGTAATGGTTTTGTGAAGAGAACTATATGGCATTCCCTTTTGTAGTTGGGATGTATATAGCCTTCCCCAGTAATACAAACTTCTCTTAATCATGTCATGATTGTTATTCAGCTGTATTTCTACATTTACCTTTGTTCCTGTATCTAATGTAGCGGAAATATCTAAAATCGATAATTTATCCTCTTCATGTTCTCGGTGCAAGTGTGGATCTTCTAGTTGTAACGAAACAATGGGTGATTCTAAAGATTCTTGTAACATCGCATTTAAAAAAGCAATGAGAATATCTTCATTTCCACTTGTGCCAAATAATTGTTTAAAAGCAAAATCAATGCGTAAATTCACTAATTGTTTGTTGGACATGGGTTTTCCTCTCCCCATCTCATATGATGTTTTTCTTTCATTGTACATAAAAGAGTGATACATATGCAAATAAGCTCTTATATCTGTGGACATAAGAGCTTATTTGCTACCATACATAATTAACAGATTAGTTGGCTTTCATAGAAATTGAAAGATTGCCTACTGTAAGGAAAACTCACGTTTAGTATACAAAATACGAACAAAAATGCCAATACATAAATGTATTCAAGACAGTCTATGACATTTGAAAAGTTGCTTCTAGATTTCTTTAAGAGCATTTTTCATGAAACTTTACTTTTTACTTGTTTACGGGCTATCTTATGATAACGCCCATGCTTTACTACCTGTCTAGCATCAATTAACTCCTCTTCCATCATATCTGAAACCTCTACAACAATGGTATTTGTTAAAACTCTTACCACATATCCAGTTAATTGCAAGGAAGGATTCTTACGATAAGAAAATTGAACGCAATCACCAATTTTTACTTTTGCTGTATGTTTCATATAATAACCTCCTAAATTATAATTAATCATTCAGTAGATTTTTATGTTTTGTTTCTTCATACTGCTTAGCAAGTTTGTAAAACGAAGAACGTTTGATACCATATTTCTTCATGACTCCTACTGCTGTAATGCCACCAGACTTCCATTCTTTATAGGCTTCAATAAATTCGGCTGTAATTTCTACCGGAGGACGTCCTAACCGTTTACCTTGCCTTTTAGCTAGAGCAATACCCTCCGCTTGTCGCTGTTTAATATCATGCCGTTCTTTTTCTGCAAAAGCAGATAAAATGGTAAGCGTTGCTTTCTGAATAGCACTTTGAATAACATCATTTGTACTCTTACCTGTGTAATTTACATTAATAAATGGTTCTTTTATAAATTGTAAATTAATCTCATGCTTTTCATAGTATCTGAATTCCTGGAGGACATCATTCATGCTTCTTCCTAGTCTAGTTAAAGAATCAAATACAATGGTATCACCTGTACGAGCAAGACGTTTTAACATTTGATAATTTTCGCGTTGCATATTTCTACCAGATTGTTTATCGATAAAAATATCTTGATCTTCTATTCCTAAATCTTTCATATTTCGAATTTGTCGTTCCTCATTTTGATCTTTACTGGAAACTCGTACATATCCAAATGTTTTGTGTTTCATTTCATACACCTCATAAATAATTATAACAAAAATATCTGTAAATGTTCATGTAATATACAGACATCCGTAAAATTCAAAACCAAACTTTATAGACACACAAAATACTTTCCATATCTTCGAATACATAATAATAAAAACCCGTTGATCTCATGTAGACATACTGAGATCAATGGGTTTTATCAGTTAAACTTTTTCTAATATTCTAAACAACCATTTGTAATTCTGTGCATACTTTATTGATAACAATACCGTTACAGGTATGTTAAAATCCATTTGACACATTGCTTTTGGGAATACAATTGCTATTATAATCGCAATTTATTTTCGACAATAAATAGGTTAATGTGTTTTCTTTTTCCTATCTACTATGAGGGTAGAATAGCATACTAAAAATAGCTTCTTTTTTGTAAAAGTTCTAAGATTCTAGTGCAGTAATTAATTGCTGACGTTCTTTATCTCTAAAAATTTTAATTTCATGTTTAAATTCATAATTTCCTTCTTCAAATCTAACCCATTCCTTACTTGTCCAATATATAACGTCTACATTTGCATCTAAAATTACCGAACATATGTCTACTAATTCTTCTTCGTAAAATGGCGCTTCTTTTGCTAGTTCAAAAGCTAGTACTTTTGGATCCTTACTTTTAATTTGAAGTTCCCTTGAAGTTTGCCCTAAATACTGCCATGGAGAGTGTAGGGATTGCACATGAACATTTTGAATTTCTTTAAACTGTGATGGAGAATGTATTGTAGCAGCAAATGTAGGTTTGCTCACTCCTATTGTTGTGCCTAAAGCAATAGAACCAATAATAAGTTTTTTAATCATTTTTTCAGCCCCCTTTAATTATTTTGGATATGCTTCATTTTTATACTACGTTCATGTTCGTGTAAATGAAGATGATTTGACATGATTCATCATTTTTTTCAAAAACTGCATATTAATTTACCGCCATAAATTTACCAAAAACAAAAAAGTTTCCATAAGGAAACTTTTTTGTTTTTAATATACATTATATGTATAAAAATTAGTTTTGAAAATATTTACTTATTTGTTGATAAAATTGTATGTGGATATTGTTCCTACTATTAACTACACACATCTCATGCAAAGCCTCGCTACAACATAAACAAATTCATCTTATGACCGCGTTTCTTCTTACGAAATTAAGTAATTGTTTCAATAGCTGGTTTGGGAATCATAGAATTACTTTCTTTTTCAGTCCTATTATTCTGTTCTTTTGCCTAAAATTCCAATATCCCCATTACTTCTTTCGTAAATAGTTTAAAATCAGTTAAATGTTTTTCAATAATTTGACGAACAATATCTAAATTTACACTTTGATAATCATGAACAGCAATATTACGAAATCCAACCATTGCTTTTAACTTATTTGCTAGATCAGCGCTAAGTAATCCTGCTGTAACCAATAAATCAAAAGCCTCTCTACTAGATTGGGGTAGTCCTAATTTTTTCCCTGCAACAATATGCATTGCTAAATCAATACTCGCTTCACAAGCTCTTTGTATGTTCAATATTATTGAATCTTGTTTTGTAAAATCCTCTAAATTTTCAGGGTCATTTCCATATACATCTTGGATTCTTTTTATACAACGCTCTATTGTAGAAATTTTATTTAAAATAACCTCATTCTTCATATATAGAACCTCTTTTCTTTATATCATCAAATACTATCTGTCTTTCTTCGTTCAATTTTGAATACATTTTTAAGGTTTTCATTTCAAAGATGACCTTACGTTTTTCATCCGAACAAAATATTGTCTTTCCTGTATGTATAATCTGAGCTTGAAAAACTGTAGAAGCTTCGGATAAATCAACTAAATCAACATCTCTATGAACAATGTTAGCTAACTCCTGTGCTAATAAAAAACGTTCATAGTTCCCTAAAGTTGTGTCACTTAAATAAGCTATATCAATATCACTATCTTCTCGTTCTCTGTTCTCAGCCGTTGATCCAAATACAATTATCCAATAGGGATTCACCGTCTCTTGTAATTTTTCTATAATAGCTGTTATCATGCTTTGAAAAATCATCTCATTAATCCCCCTTAGTATACTTGAATTTTATTATATCATAGCCATTTCTACCATGTTATCCTCTTCAGCAAGACAAAAAATTCCTAAATTAACATCTTGCTGCTTTATAAAATACATTTTAAAGCTTTTAGAAACGTTTCTTCAATTCTTTCTATAACAGACAACTTTGTACAGTTATAATTTCTGTTTGTTCGTATTCCTTTAAATATAACAAATCACTATAAAATAAAAAGGATATGAATTCAACTTACTATTGAATTCATATCCTTTGTTCTTACTGAATAAACTATTTTGTCGTATTATAGAAGCAGTTCTAAAGTACCATTTCCAACTTGCAGATGTGAGAAATTCTTTTTAGCTCTATTAGAAATCAATAATAATCCTGACATGATACATAAAATCGCCCAGAATAATGATTCCTCTTTCTCGCCTGTGTTTTGTAACATAAGCTTTTTTTCAAAAATTCACCTTTTAATGATTCCTTTGGATTATTTGAACCTTTCGGATCCATTGGGACATTCAGCTCTTCTACTTTTTCATATTCATAAATTACTTCTGTTGTTCCCTCTACATACTTTCCTTCAGTATTTTTTGGCTTTCCTATCAACTTATAGACTGGGATTTCATATTTTACATTTATCAGTGGCCAAAAAATTTATTCTCTGTTTACTCACCTTTTAATAGATATTATATTTCAATAAACTCCTAAGCTTTCTGATCCATATAATTTTAAATATTCTTGGATTGCAGATAGATGGATATAAGTTTTCCCGTACTCTTTTTCCATATAATTCATTACATCAGAGATTTTAGCTACTGCATATATTTCTACACCATATTTTTTTGATGCCTCTTCTAAGGCTGAAAGTTGAGAATCTAATGCTATTTCTTCTCTATCAAGAGCAACCAAAAATGCAGATAATTCTCCACCTTCCTTCTCAATAATTTCTTTTGTTTCTTTAATTGTTCTACCTGAAGTAATAACGTCATCTACTGCAAGTATTTTCTTTCCTTTTAGAGATGTTCCAATAATATTTCCGCCTTCACCATGGTTTTTTGCTTCTTTACGATTAAATGCATAATTCACTCGTAAGCCATGTTTATAAAACAAAGCCATCGATGCAGATAGAGAAATTGGAATCCCTTTATACGCAGGTCCAAAAATAACATCAAACTTAATGTCATTTTCTATAATATTAGAAGCATAGGATTCTCCTAATCTAGATAATTTAACCGAGTCATCAAATGATCCAAAATTAAAGAAATACGGACTATGACGTCCTGATTTCAATTCAAAATCGCCAAATTTAAGAATATTTTCCTCAAAAATGAACTTTATAAATTGCTCCTTATTGGCATTCATTTCACTAGTTGCCTCCTTATTAATAGAAATTACATATATTTATGTGCTTAGGTAGTTATTTCCTGTTTTTTAAACTTATAATATAAACTAGTTTACTTATTATAGGCCATGGATTTAAAAACTATGCTTTTCAGACTAAAGTTTTACTTTCTAGGTTGTCTGTTGTCATAAATTGCTTCGCATTTATCCTTTGTTGAAGCTGTTCTTTTTCTAATAATATTATTCCTCTTTGCTCTAACCAGATATCATCATAAATTTGATCCAAATAGTTTACTCCTGTGTCTGGAATAATTGTCACAGCCGCCTTTGCACTACTATTTTGTAGCCATGCTAATGCTGAAATGACTGATAACCCACCAGAACCACCTATCATAATGCCATACTCTTTAGCTAATATGCGACAAGTTGAAATTGCTTCTTGATCACTTGCTATACAAACTTGATCTATCACTTCTAAATTCGTATTTTGACCTCTCCAGCTCAGCCCGACCCCATTAATTAAGTACGGATTAAATTGATTTTGGAATACAGCAGAACCTTTAACATCACAAGCAATTACATTTATCTCAGGGTTAAATCGTTTGATAAATTTTCCAATTCCGCACAAATGTCCACCTGTGCTTACTGCCCCTACAACAGAATCAATAGGTAAATCGACAATTTCTTTACCAGTAGTTTCAGCATGAAAATTAGGGTTATCGGGATTATCATATTGATTTGTCCAATATGCATTAGGATATTGTGATATGAGTTCTTTCACACGTTGAATTCTCGCTTTTTGGAACCCACCATTTTCATCTGGATTTTTTACCATCTCAACTCGAGCACCATATGCGTTATACCATTTTAATAAGTTAGAACTAATCTTTGGGTCCACAACAATAATTACCTGAAATCCATACACAGCGCCTAACATTGCTAGAGATTTACCCAAATTTCCTGAAGTTGATTCTATTAAAATATCACCTTTTTGAATTTTCCCACTTTTTATAGCAGCTTTTACTAATCCAAGGGCTGTTCTATCTTTTACGCTGAAATTCGGATTAAAATAATCCAGTTTTAAATATAATTTTTTACCATAAGGTACTAAATCACTTTTGAAATCTACTACGGGTGTATTTCCAATGCATTCTGTAATATTATCATATATCATACATTTATCACTCCACGATTTTGATATGCCCTTTTGTGCGAGTTAACACTTTATTACCACTAGAAGAAATCAAAACTGGATCCTCTACATGTAAGGCTCCTAAACCAAACTCATAATATGGTGTTTCTACAGATAAGACCATTCCTTCTTCAATTACATCCTCATTATTTGGAGCAAGTATAGGCAACTCATAAGGCTCCAATCCTATCCCATGTCCCACATGATGTCTTCTATATTCCGTGAAACCAGATTTATAAACTGCATTCATCGTTAAGTCAAAAACATCTGCCCCCTTCATGCCAGGCTGAATCTCTTGCATAGCTATACATTGGCCTTGATAAAGAGCATTAAATTTATCATATTCCGGTTTCATATACTTATATGATAAGACTCGAGCAATATCAGCCCAGTATCCATCACATACAATATCGCAGTCGAACCAAATTAGGTCACCTGGCATTAATTTAATGTCTTTACTTTGTCTCCGCTGACCTCCCACAGCATGTCTTCCTACCTTAATCATCGGTAAAACAGGCAATGCTCCTTTTTTGGCGATAGAACAATTAAAAATGTCTGCTATTTCATATTCACTTATGCCTTCAAATAAATTATTTGTTACATCTTCAATTGCATTTTCAATACAATTTGCCGAATAAGTCAGTGCCTGAATTTCATGATTTGTTTTTATAGATCTAACATGTCTTAAAATATTTGAAACAGGATTTATACTACTTTTCTTAAAATAATTACTAATCGTATTAATATGATTTGGTTGCATTCCGTCTTCATCTATACCTATGTTGCAATGTTCAACATCTATATCTTTTAAAAGAGCAATCAATGCTTCAATTCCATTAGAATAGCTCGCATCAACATTAGATAATAGTTTTAGTTGCTCTTCTTCTTCAGTCAGAGGAACGTTATTTGAATATTCCCTAAAAAAAACTCCATAAGTATATACTTTTCCTACTTGCACTCGTGCATCTAATACTTGATCAATTTCTCCAATAGAATGTACAAGATGCACAACTTCAGGACTATCAATTGTAACAATTGCATAACATTGTCCAAAGTATGGATTTAATGTCTTTACGACTGGCTGAAACCCAGTAAAATAACGAATATTTTCTTTCGTAGCAGCAATAATGACATCTAAATTATTTTGTTTCATCTTATTAACTAAACGTTCTATATTATAAATCAATGTAGTTGTTCACCCCAATATTAATAATTAATCCCAGCTTTTTATTAATTCCAACACTGCTGGAGCTAATAAATTCGCTTCCTTACATTCAATCCAATCCACTTCACTAATCTCTGCCTTAGGTTGAATTTCCCCTTCCCAATCTGCAGAAAAACAAACCAGATCAACTAACGCTTCTTCATTATATGCTGGTCCAGTAACTGTATATAAATATTGAATACTCTTCGGTATTAGTTTTATATTTAATTCCTCACGTATCTCTCTTTTTAAAGCTTCACTAGCTATCTCGCCTTGTTCAATCTTCCCACCTGGTAAATACCAATGCTGATTATCTCGTACCCTTACCAATAACAATTTACTGTTTTCTTTTTTAACGAGACATGCACACTTTATTCGTTTCACTCTTCAAAATCCTTTCCACCATGCTATACATTTGACCTTTTTCATATGAAAGATAATGCCCAGCTGCTATACGCATTGGATCACCAGCATGGTAGTACTCATATACTAATTGACGCTGACCAAAAGCGTCTCCCGAAGCATCCCATGCTAAATTAAGTAGCATCGTTCTTTCTTTTGCATCAAATTCACCAGTTGAAAGAGCCATCATTAAGTAATCTCCATTTTCATTAAAGAAATCTTCATGATGAGGTGTCGCAAGCATAGAACCAGCAGCTAGAGATTGAATGCATTTCACCATTTTTTCATACATTTTTGGGAAATTATATCTAATAGCTTGAATTGCATTAATACTTGGTGTAATTACTCCTTCAGGACTCATATATGCGTCCTGCTCACTTAATACGATACTTGCTTTTAATAACTCTACATAAGATGTTAACTCTCCTAATTTTTCTTGCACATTTATAAATTGATTAAGTTTTAGCATTTCAGCTAGTTTAATTGCAATACCAGTCAATAGTTCGGCCTTTGCAAGTCCCCTTACAATTCCTTGATGTCCTGTATGGTGCCTTGCAAAAGTCTTATCATAAAATTGATTAGATTTTTCTACATCCCTAAATATAAGAACTCTATCCCAAGGAACAAACACTTCATCTAATAATAAGTAAGCATCTATTTCATCAAATTGATTTGTCAATGGATGATCAAACTTATCATATCCCTCTTTCACTAATGGTTTCCTGCAAATTACTTTTAATCCTGGAGAATTTACAGGTATAGTAAATGCTACTGCATAATTCTCATCACCAGCTTTAAGCCCCGGCATATTAAAGATTAGTAGTTCATCTGCAATTGGTGCTAAAGTAACAATCATTTTTGCACCCTTAACCACAATTCCGGATGCATCATAACGCACCACATGTACTCCTGCAAAATCATGCTCTTGTGCACCTAAAGCTTTTGAACGATCAATCTGTGGATTAATTGATCCATGTGCTATAAATAAATTATTTTTCTTTACATGCTTATAATATTGCTTTGCATTTTCAGTGTAATTTGCATATTCCCCGCTTCCGAAAAAACCAGCATGGGCAGATATTGTAGCTACTGCCGCATTAATAAAATCAGGTGTTCTACCAAGCATTCCATAAGATATATCAGCTATTTCTTTATAAGCCTTTCTTTTTCTTTCTAAATCCTCTATATTTTTCGGAACTAGTAAACTAATTGAGCATTGTTGTCCCTCTTCATCTATAAAACTATGCTCTTCTGGTTTCTCATTCTGCAAACTGTAATACTGTTCTACACAATGAATCGCTCCTTCAAATGCTGAGTGTTTTGATACGTCCTTAATTAATTCGCCATTTAAATATACTTTTCGATTATCATTAGTTCTTTCTCTATACAACATTTAAAATACCTCCAAAATTATGAATATTTAGTTTTTCAGAAAAATAATTCTTTTTTAAATCTCACATAAATATATTGGATCTGTATACAATCTAATAGATTCTTTCCAGAGACTTAACATCTCTTTCCAATCTTCTTCTACATAATCTTCACGGATAATAAAACTTAAAGGTACATTTAAGTTTAAAAAACGTCCACAATTTATTGTGAATTTTGTAACACCAGCAGGAAGTAAGATACCTTCTTCTACTACTTGAGCGATTTGTTTTAAACTTAAAGAAGGATAACGAATAACAATACCATCTTCTTTTAACTCATTATTGGAAATACGTTGAAAATGATATTTATCTCTATATACATTTACAATTTGTTTCCACAAATCTACCATTAAGGTCAAATCTAATTGATTCATAAACTTAGAATAAATATAATAATTATTCCCATCAATTGTAATAATCGCTAAAAAATCTTGTTTTTGAATAGGAACATCGCTCCAATATAAATTAGGATTTTCTTTTAAATCTGCAATAAAGTTTCTGTCATTTGGAATATAGTGTGCCCATGAATCAATAGATATCAATTCTGATTCCACTACTTGAACAACCATTCTCTTACAATTTAGAGCTTGCAGAGAAGATGTTCTATGTGCACCATCAAGTATTAAATACTTGCCATTATTTATTTGTAAGGCAATAGGTGGATTCTTTAGCTTTTGTTCATCTTTAATTTTTTTACAAATTGATTTTAACCTCTCTACCTCATATTCTTCATGTAAAAATATTTGTTCGATTGGCACTACCTTTAATGCAGATAACACAGATTTCCCTCCCTAGTTTCTTAAATATCTTGCTAGTAAAAGCAATAAATTCGTTACGCATATTCAATGCATTCTATTTCAATCCATTAATTCATGAGGTTAAACAGATATCAATAGTCTAATAATTCCCAAACTTCCAATGATTAATAATATATCAAACAAAAAATGCAGATTCAATAATATATCAGAAAATTTATTATTTTTTTACAAAAAAGTAATTGTCTGACATCACTCCTCAGATTTCATACATTTCATTTTTCATTCTTCCTCTAAAACTACTAGTATTATCATAAATTTAAAGCTTCTCTCAATTAAAAGTACAGATTACAGTGTAATAAAATCTACTTGGTAATATACTTAGTTTTTATATTTGTAAACTAATATCATCAGAAAAAAACTTGATAAAATTTTGTTAGAATTTTTTTATTATTAATTGATATAAACGTTTGTTATATCAAATTTTATTTTTCAAACAAAAAAAGAGGGAACTATTGTAAGTCCCCCTCTTTCCTTATTAAAAATTATATTAATCCTCTTCATTTAACCCATTTATTCACTATAATATGATTATAATTTTTCATTTTCTTTAAAAGATCTTCTACATTTGTTGAAGAAAGAATTAAACTAAGATTTTCAGGTCTTGCAAATCCTTTTTCAACTGTATGTTGTAACATATCAATTAAAGGATCAAAAAACCCATCAACGTTAAGTAGGCCTACCGGCTTTTTATGTATACCAATTTGTCCCCAAGATAAAACTTCAAACATTTCCTCATAAGTTCCATATCCACCAGGCAATACAATAAATCCATCAGCCATATCATTCATCTTTTGTTTACGTGAATGCATAGAGTCTACAACTATTAAATCCGTAATACCTTGATGCGCAATTTCTTTATCTCGTAAAAATTCTGGGATAATCCCTACCACATTCCCGCCAACTTGTAGGGCAGAATTTGCTACACTCCCCATTAATCCCACTTTTCCTCCACCATAAATTAATGTGATATTTTTTTCACCTAAATATTTACCTAACTTTTCTGCTGCATGTTTATACTCTTCACTTTCCCCATAATTTGATCCGCAAAATACACATATTGAGTTCATAATTTTAACCCCTCATTTCTAAAAATATATTTCTCTATTACTATCGCTAACACTAATAATCATAACAAATAAATTTTATTATTTTCTAAATTATTCTGCATAAAAATATTAAAAAATAAATTTTACATCTGAAAAATCAGCCTAAAAAACATTTGAATAACACCTATCTATGGAATATAATGGGTGAGGCACCCTCGGATTATTCATAAAATACTATTAATTTTAAAAAATAATATTACATACTTATTCTATATTTAACAATTTCATATAAGTAAGGAGATATTTTATTATGTGGATTTTATTCTTAATATTTGCCTTCCTGGCTGGACTTGCTTTACCTATTCAATTTAGTATTAATGCTCAATTACGTACTTTTGTAGGATCCCCCCTTGTAGCTGCGACTATTTCCTTTATAGTTGGGGCGATTACTTTATTTACCATTTCATTATTTAAAGCTGGTTTTAGTTTTAATAAAGGGATTGCTTCTGCACCATGGTGGGTATGGACTGGTGGCGTTTTGGGAGCTTTTTATGTACTGGCTACCATTATTCTTATTCCAAGAATTGGAGCAGGAACCACCGTTGCGTTAGTGCTTGCCGGGCAGATTGTTGCATCTGTATTAATAGATCATTTTGGTCTAATTAATGTGCCTATACATCTATTGTCCTTACCCCGTATTCTTGGTGCTATTTTAGTTATTATAGGCGTTGTACTTATCCAAAAATTTTAATTATCAATCATCTAGAATACACTTTACATTGTTCATTTTAGATAAAGAGTTTTTATCGTTCTTTTTATTTTATTTGAAGGGAAGATTCTAACGATGTATGCAAATATCCGCAATTTATTATTTAAGATGGACCCAGAAAAAGCTCATACGAGAACTATTCATGCTTTAAAAATGATGCAATCATTTTCATTTGCTAGAAATATGTACAATAAAAATATGAGATTAAATGATTCTAGATTGGAATGTAAATTACTAGATATTAAATTTCCTAATCCTATTGGTTTGGCTGCAGGGTTTGACAAATTTGCTGATGTATACCCAGGTCTTGCATCACTTGGTTTTGGATCAGTTGAAGTAGGTTCTATCACACCTAAACCTCAATCTGGAAATCCTAAACCACGCTTATATCGTTTACCTGAGGATACGGCACTTATTAACCGTATGGGTTTTAATAGTGAGGGCTTGAATAGAGCAAAGCAAAACTTTATGACTTTACCACGTCCCAATATTCCTCTAGGGATAAATTTAGGGAAAAATAAAGATACTCCAAACTCAGATGCCACTTTAGACTATCAAAAGGGATTGGAAACACTATATTCCTATGGTGACTATTTTGTCATTAATATTAGTTCTCCAAACACTGAAGGATTAAGAGACTTACAATATGTCGATACTTTAAAACCATTATTAACTTCTATATTAGATAAACGTAATGAGCTGTGTAAAAAACATAATCAATATCGTCCTATTATTTTAAAAATTGCTCCTGATTTAACTCCAGAACAACTAGAAGGAGTTATTTCAATAATTCAAGAGGTAAAAATTGATGCAGTTATCGCAGCGAACACAACTATAAGTCGCACTAATCTAAATTCAAAATTTCAAAAACAAAATGGTGGTTTAAGCGGTAAACCATTAAATCATCGTTCTACAGAAATTATTTCTAAAATCTATCGACAGACTCAAGGAAATTTACCCATTATAGGATCCGGTGGAGTATTTACTGGAGAAGATGCATATGAAAAAATTAAGTCTGGCGCTTCACTTATTCAAATCTATACTAGTATGATTTATCGTGGTCCCTCTGTTGCAAAGCATATTAATCAAGAAATCTTAACTTTACTAGAAAAAGATGGACTCACTAATATTACTGAAGCTATTGGTCTATATCATAAATAAATGCTGCCCTGATTCAAAAATTGAATCAGGGCAGCATTTATTTATGATAACCTTGTGTATTCTTCTTTGGATGTTTAATTTTTATTAGCTATTTTATTGAAGCTTGAAGCTCATTCCAAGTCACTAGTGCTTTACTTGTAGTTTCAATCATATCAATTGCTCCATCAACAGGACAAACAATAGAACATAAATTACACCCTACACAATCCTCTTCACGAACCTTAAGAAATTTACTTCCCTTATCGTTAGTAAGTATCTCAATACACTGATGTGATGTATCTTCACAAGAAATATAACATTTATTACATTTTATACAAACATCATCATTGATTCTTGCTACCACATGATAACTTAGATTAAGATCCCCCCAATTAGAGTATCTTGGTACAGATTTCCCTACTATATCCATCACAGAAGAAATTCCCTTTTCATCTAAATAATTATTTAAACCGTCTAACATATCTTCTATAATACTAAAACCATGATGCATAGCAGCTGTACAAACTTGTACGCTTGTTGATCCCATTAATATAAACTCTACCGTGTCACGCCAATTAGAAATCCCCCCCATACCTGAAATTGGTACATTGATTTCGGGATGACGTGCACACTCTGCAACCATATTTAATGCAATTGGCTTCACAGCTGGGCCACAATATCCACCATGTGCTCCTTTTCCATCTACATGTGGAATGGGATTCCATGTATCAATATTAACTCCCATTAGACTGTTAATTGTATTAATCATACTAACTGCATCTGCTCCCCCCTTTACGGCTGCATATGCGGTTTCTGTAATATCTGTAATATTAGGTGTTAACTTTACAATCACTGGTACTTCTGCTACTTCTTTTACCCAATATGTCTGCTTTTCTACAAGATCAGGTACTTGCCCGGATGCAGATCCCATTCCACGCTCAGCCATTCCATGAGGACAACCAAAATTCAGTTCAAATCCATCAACTCCTACATCTTGTACCCTTTTAACAATCTCGTGCCATTGATGTTGCTTCGGTTCTACCATAAGTGAAGCTATAATTGTATGATTCGGAAACTTCTTCTTTGTGTCATAAATTTCTCTCAAGTTTTCTTCAAGGGGACGATCTGAAATTAATTCAATATTATTAAATCCAGCAACTTTTTTCCCTTGAAAATTTGTAGCAGAAAAACGAGAAGAGACATTTACAACTGGTGCACCTAACGTTTTCCAAACAGCTCCTCCCCATCCTGCCGCAAAAGCCCTTTGTACTTGGTATCCTGAATTTGTTGGTGGTGCCGATGCTAGCCAGAACGGATTAGGAGATTTTATCCCTGCTAGGTTAATAGACAAATCCGCCATTATAAAACCTCCTTCATCATTCCATCTAATTTGTAACCAAACACATATTTATGAATAGCATATGCTGTTTGTTTACCTTGCTCTGCCGCACTAACCACCATTGCTTCACCTTGACCATCACCAAAAACAACATCCCCTGCAGCAAAAATTTTTGGATTAGATGTTTGGTTTGTTTTTGGATTGATTTTAACAATACCTTTATTATGAAGGAGACCAAATTCTTCAATTAATTTAATATAACGCGTCTGCCCAATCGCCTTAATTACTGCATCCACTTCAATAATAAATTCCGAACCCTCAATAGGAATTGACCTACGACGCCCAGAAGAGTCTTCTGCTCCCAATTCCATACGTATACATTCCAATTGCTTTACATGTCCATTTTCATCACCAATAATTCGTTTTGGTTGTGTTAACCACTTAAATTCTACTCCATCTTGTTTAGCAAACTCATATTCAAATTGATATGCAGGCATTTCTTCCTGGGTACGACGATAAATCATTTTTACATTTTCAGCTCCCAACCGAACTGAACAAGTTGCTGCATCAATTGCTGTATTTCCTGCACCAATAACTGCAATACGCGAACCTAAGAACCGACTAGTGGGCTCTTTACTTTTTGTATCTTCAACAAATTGGATTGCATCATATACTCCCTTCAAATTTTCCCCTTCTATATTAAGATTTGGTACAGAAGACATACCAATCGCTAAAACAATTACGTCAAAACTATTCATTAGTTCTGATACTATAATATCCTTACCCACTTTTGTGTTAGTAAGAATTTTAACACCTAATTTCTTAACTTGATCAACTTCCCACAGTGATACTTCTTGCGGCAATCGAAAAGATACTATTCCATAAGTATCCAATCCCCCAGCTTTTTCTTTTGCTTCAAAAATTGTAACAGTATAGCCTAACCTTGCTAATTCTCGCGCAGCTGATAAGCCTGCTGGGCCACTCCCAACAATAGCAATGGTTTTCCCTTTTTTTTCTCCTTCCTTAAACAACTGGACTTCATTTTTCATTGTCCAATTTGTAACATGGCGCTGTAAATCTCCTATCTTTATTGGTTGAGATGCTTCATTTAATACACATGCCCCTTCACATAGTTCTTCAGTTGGACACACTCTTGCACAAGTTGCTCCAACTGGATTAGCCTCAAAAATTACGCGAGCAGACCCTTTTAAGTTATCTGTAGTAATCTTTTTAATGAAAGAAGGAATATCTATGCTTGTAGGACAAGCTTTTATACATGGAGCATCGTAACAATATAGACATCGATTTGCCTCTTCTATTACCTCTTTAAATGTTAAATCTGGTTTCACCTCAAGAAAGTTATGTTTTATATCTTCTATCGCACTATAAACTTTAGATATTTTATTCATACCTTCTCCCCCTCAGTAACAATTTAATTAGTAAATTTCAAGCTATCTTACTCAATGAAAATCTATATGCACATACCATTGCTTATAAATAAAAAAGGATAAGACAATTCACTGTATCTTATCCTCTATTTAGTTTCACACTTTATAAATTTTGAAAAGACAAAATGGAAACTAAAATTTTTCTTCAATCTTATTTGATTACAATTCTATCTCAAAATAAACTACCATTTATTTTCTAATTTTTGATTTAATAGCTCTAATAGTTCACTTGGTGTATTAAATACAAAATTTGGCTCCTGTATAACTAGTTTTTCAAACATACCTTCTCCCCATAATGCTGCTCCACTCTTCATTTGAGAAGCATGAGCAGCTTGTATATCAGTAATTTGATCGCCAATATACATGCATTGTTTAGGGTCTATATTTAATTCCTTAGCTGCTTGAATAAGTGGTAAAGGATGCGGTTTACTTTCTACACAATCTTCTACCGTTAAAACACTCTGAAAGTATGAGTGAATTTTATTATTTTCCAATTCACTATTCGCAAAATGTTTCAACTGTGATGTAACTATTCCTAATTTATAATCCTTCATTAACAAACTCTCAAGCATATTTTCTATCCCATCATATAGCTTCACTTTATAAATATTTTCTTGATAATAGTGAAGAATATGAGATTTAATTAAATCCGATTTATCAGGGAATCGGCTTAAAAATAGAGCTATCGGCTTTCCAACTAGTTCTTCTTTCTCCTCTACAGTTAGTGGTCTCCCTAATACCTCTTTAAAACCAAAATTATACGCCTCTTTTGCTAACCATTCACTGTTAACTAATGTGCCATCTAAATCCATTATGATAGCTTTCACTATTAGCACTTCCTTACATTTTCTTTTCTATACGCTTCTAAAGCCTTAATTGTTGTAAGTGTTAATGGTTTTGGCAGATCATTTAAAGAAAACCATCCGATTTCAAGTATCTTATCTGGTTCCATTCTTTTAACTACGCCATCATTTACCGTTGCAGTATATGTTGGACAAACCCAATGCACTTCTTGTTCTTTTATAATATGATCTGTTACGCATAATAAAGATTCTAATTTTATATCTAAGTTTGTTTCTTCTTTGATTTCTCTAACAACTGTATCTTCTACAGTTTCCATCCACTCTACTTTTCCTCCTGGAATACTCCAGTGCATTCTCTCAGGATTTGTATTACGTAATATTAATAGTAATTTCTCGTTTTCATCAATAATAAATGCTCCTACTCCAACTCTTGGATTCAAATAACCACTCCTAACTTTTTACTAATTCTTTATTTCTGGTATGAATATCTCTAGCTATTACTACTCCAGTAGTCGCGGCTTGAATAATCCCTCTTGCCCATCCAATGGCATCTCCAGCTACATAAAATCCTGAAATATTCGTACGTAAATGTTCATCTACATGTACTTTATCCCAACATAATTCCCATACTGGGGCATGTAGTAAAGTATCTTTTGTAATTAACTTATTTGATAAACCAGATAATTTCCCTAAAAAGCTTTCTATATGATTTGTTACATAATCAGGAAGTACCCATCTTAAGTTAACCGGTGTAGCTTCTGGAAGCGTTGATTGGATTGAATTATTTTCTAGCCCCTCCTTACTTGTAGGACGATTTGCAATAAAGTCTTCGTATCTCTGTACAATCGTTCCCCCATAACCCGAGGCCCTATTAATTGCTTGTATAATTCCCAATTGCATTCCCATTGGATCAACATAATCTGGGAAACTTTGTCTTACTAACACACCAAAATTCGCATTATCAGATTTTTTATCTCTAAAAGAAAATCCACTGATTGTACAAATTTTTTCGTTAGGAACATAAGAATCATAGTAACAATTAACTAGATATCCTCCATTACACATACAAAACGTTCTTACTTCAGCTCCATCATCCATCTTCGTTTTTATTTTAGCGTCTAAATGAGTTTCCGACAATGCAACTATACCTTCTCTTTCAGTTTCCACTCGAACACCTAATTCAATTTCATTAAAAGAATAATTTACATTTAATTTATCCATTATATTTCTTAAAACATGACCAGAAGCTTTTCCAGTTGCCATGACTAAATTACTTGAAGAAATTTGATACTCTTCTCCCCTTCTATTTCTTAAAGTAGAGATAAAAATATCTTCTTTCTTTTCTACGCTTTTTAATTTTGTTTGGGTTAGTAGATTTAGTCCACCATTGACTAACTCCTCTTCTAGCTCAATACAATATTCAATAATACCTTCTGTACCAATATGATAGACATCATAACATTTCCAGTCTAATTTATTATCTGTAGCCTGTTGTATCATACATGAATCTTGCGATTCATCTGCTTTTGTTTGCTTAATTCCATCATTATTCATTTTAGAAATAAATGGGTCTAAAACATAATTATTTAATTCAATTACTTTTTCTTCGCTTCCAAGAAGCTTAACTAAACCACTACCTGCTGGAAAAGATGATAATTTTCCATCTGAATACATTCCAGCACCACCAACCCCCTCAACAACATGACAAATATTACATTGTGTACAATTCCCTTTATTAACCAAAGGGCAATATCTCTTTTTAATAGATCTTCCACTATCAACTAAAGCTACTGTCTGATTAGAAATCCCTAGTAATTCTTTTGCCAGAAATAATCCAGCTGGTCCTGCACCAACGATAAGTACATCAACATGTTCAATCATAATTTCCCCCTGTAAAAAATGTAATATATAACCATATAAAACGGATTCTACCACAATTTTACAATTTATAATTTTATAAATAAAAGACGGAATTTTCAATATAAAACACTATCCCAAAGACATTTCCTCCCTTTATATAATTAAATATATTTTTATTCCTTAGCTTTTTACTTTTTAAGCGTATGAAAAGCGATAGCCACGGTAGGTGTAGAGCCATAAACTTTTGATAGCTTGATAATAAGGTTGGGGAAGAAAATAGATTGGGAAAATTGATCCATTCGTTTCCTGTTTAAAATATCAACAGTATTAACGGAATAGCCATACTGAACATCTTACTTTGAAGTAAGACTCAGGAAGACGAAAGATTACTTTTGCCGTGAAACTGGGAAGCTTTTACTCCAAGGTTTACTAAAAAGCAATTAGTTTATGAATCTTTTCTACTAAATATAAATCGACAATAAAGTGATTAAATTTAAAAACTCAAACAAGTATAACCCCTTCCTAAATTTAGGAAGGGGTTATACTTGTTTGAGTTTCGATGTAAAATACTTCACTACACTAAGAACACAACAATATATTCATTTAAAAATCTATTTAACTCTTCCTAATTAACCAATTATTCTGGGAAAATAAAGCTAGAGTCCCCTTCACTATTAGCGGAATCTTCTTTTGGGAATGTAATAGTTGATCCTTCATTTCCCTTATTCCCTTTATTTATCTCTTGTTCCTCAGGAAATACAATGGAAGAATCATTACTTAAGTTTGGTAAAAAACCCAGTTTAGATAAAATGGCTTTTAAGTCAGGTAAAACACCAATTTTATCAGAGATTGGATCGTTAGATTTCGTTCCAGTACTAGGGTCGCTTAAAATATTTCTAAGCTGGCTTGGTGTATATACTTTTCCCTTATTATTTTTTGCAATTCCTTGAATTGATGCAGCAGCACCAGCAATAATAGGTGATGCGCTAGATGTTCCACTAAAGCTAGAAGTATATAGATTTGTTGTAAATTCACTTGGTTTAGCATCTGTAGTATCAACTGCATTCCCCCATCCATACACATCCACTCTACTACCGTAATTAGAGAAATATGAACGTTTATGAGGAACCCTTGCAGAAGCTGCTCCAACCATAATTGCCCCTGAATCTTTAAAATCAGGACTATTACGATTTAAAACTTGTTTACCATTACGGTCTCTGAATTGATCTAAATCGTTTCCGCCGTTTGCACCTGCTTCAATAATAATAATTCCTTTATTTGCTCCCAGACGAATTGCATCAAATATATCCGGTTTTACTTCTACAGGAAGATAGTTCTTATCTCCATATCCATCGTAAGTTGCTTGTGCCTCTAGTAAAAGAATATCTCCAGCTTGCATATTGTTAACCGCACTTAAAATAGCATCAGCTGTATTATAATTTCCGTTATCCCTAATTTGAGATACAACCTTTACCTTAGCTTTGGGTGCGATTCCAATTCCGCCTATGTTATTATCCTCTGCCGAAACAATTCCTAAGACTGAAGTACCATGATCATGGTGCTCGCTTTTATTCTGTCCAGATATCAATTCAATCTTTTGATTCACTAAATCCTCATGACTAAATAACCATCCATACTCCATATCTACGAATGTAGTCCCTTTTCCATCCCCACCTTTTATGCTCCAGGCATAAGGTGCATTAATTCCTAATGGTGCTGGTTCAAGATAACCTTGTCTTTTAAGTCTAGGCTCATCATATGGGTTAACAGATAAATTTGGTAAACGCTCTGCTGGTGAAGCCTCTTCTTCCTGTAAATACGCCGTTTCAACAAGAGATGATTTCTCAATTTTTGTAAGTAACGCTTGTACATCAATACCATCTTGAGTTTCTACAATATAGTAGTTTAGCAAATTAGAAGAAATATGATCAGAATCTTTTATTTCTTTACCTAGATTTTTAATTTCTTTAGGATTTAAAGAATTAAAAAGTCGATTTATAGTTACATTTGGATATTCAGCTAAAATTCCAATGAATTCAGGATCTTGTTTTTCTTCTTTAATGAATTTTTCTATTCCATCCTGATATGGTAAATTCGCTTCATTTTTAAATTTTAAAATTAATTGTTTAGTAGCTTGTTTATGTACAGTAGAATTCAATTGCTTATTTGAATAATTGTAAGTAGCTGCGTAGGCAACTTCTGATTTTTCACTTGGAAGTATACCACCTACTCCATTAAATGCTGTTAATGCAATTGAAGAAACTAGAATTCCCTTAAAAATTTTCAAAACGCGCACCTCTTTTTATTAATATATAATTATAAAAAAATGTATATTACCTAATTTCTTTCTAGAAATATATTTTATATGTAGGTCTATATTTTCAACTCCATTCATTCTTAAATATTTGTTTATACATCATTCATAGAACTAACTCATGTCAATCCTATTAATTCAGCTACAAACCTGTAACTATTATAGTTACAGGTTTGGTGAATAGTCAACCCTATATGTAATTTTGCATTGAAAATCATAGATACTTCTATAAACTTACCCTTAATTATTGTAAGAGAGATTGAGCTTCTATCATTTTAAGTAACTGCATATATGTAATATAAAACATATATGGGGGGTTAAAACGTGGTAATTTCAAGACAAGATTCTTGGACTAATGATAACGATTTACTTCTCGCATCAACAGTACTTCAGTATATTCGTAACGGTGGAACACAGTTAGCTGCATTCAAAGAAGTAGCAAAACTACTAGCTAGAACACCCGCAGCTTGTGGATTTCGTTGGAATTCATATGTGAGAAAACAATACCAAGACGAAATCCAACAAGCCAAACAACACCGAAAAGTGGGAAACAGCATTCCTCTCTCCCAACCAGAAAAAGAAACAAACTCTTTGTCTATTACATTAGATGACATTATTCTCTTTCTACAAAATTATAAAGATATAAATGAATTGACAATTTTACAAAATCAAATTGAAGATTTAGAAGCTGAGAATCAATCCCTTCTACAACGTTTAACTATGTATGAAGAAGAGTATCGTATGTTACTGAACCATATCGATAAGACAAGAAGTTTAATTGTAGTGGATTAAACAGTATAACTATTTTGATTTTTCAGTAGGACCTTCGCCCTCCAAAATTACTTTTAATAAAAGAAATTTTGCCTCTTGCAATTGATAATAAGTAAAATACACATACATAATGTATGTGTATTTTTAATTGGACTATTATTAAAAGAAATGTTTAGTCTATGTTACATCTTTTCTAATATTTCTTGTCTTTCGCACCATTTCGTTAGCTTTTCTAATGCTTTTTTAGATAAACGTTTTGTTTTATAATTGCAAAATCTAGATAATGTAGACGGAGAAATACTAATTTCATCTGCTATTTCACGAATGCTTACTTTTTTTTCATTGTGTACTTTCAGTATTTGTTCACGGATCTTCTTCTCTATTTGTTCGACTGATTCTACAGTCTTCTTTACTTCTTTAACAACTGTTACTTCAGGTAATTGTTCTTGAAGTTCTTCTATACATTTCTTTCCGATTACCCTATCCATTGATTGCAGCATTTCCTCAGGCGGTAAAATCGTTATTCCTAAATTAGCGTAATAGTTTTTAAACCAATTACGTTTCCCAATTTGTTGTTCATCAAGTGGATCACTATACTCCCAATGAGAGATTACTTTTTCATTTTCTAAATCCATTAGAACATTTTCCAACTGTTCTCTAATGCGATTCGGCTTCCAATCTTTTGGGATATCCATTACTGCTAGCAGCCCTTTGTCCCCACCTATAGAATATGGCTTTTTCAATGATGAATACATTTGTCTAATTCTCCATTGCCATGTTAAGTATCGAATTAACCTTTTATGATATTTGTGTCTATAACTATTGTATTCAAGTGCTTTTTTAGATAATAAAGCTGTTGTATTATTTGATCCGTATAAGTAATTGGTTAAAAAGCTGCCTGGCTTAATACGACAAGACTCAATGCCCATGTATTCATTAGTAACACTATGTCTCCACAATACAACTGAATCTAATACAAATAACCTTTTGATTACTTCACGTTTTAATTCTAAACGTTCTCCATCATCATCACGGTCATTTAATACTACTACCTCATTATCATCATTTAAATAGATAAAAATGCTTGCTAAAGCCGCAATTCTCTTTGCTATTTTAATTTTATCTTCCGCTCTATAGTATTCTTTATTTTTGACTACTGTTTTTGGGATGTTGCACATCTCTAAAACTTGCTCATAAGAAAAATCAATGAATTCGTCTGGAGATTTCGCTTCGTTTATCCATTGTATTGTAATTGCATCTAAACAATCTGCCGTTAAATCATCCATATTACTCATTACATCATCGACAAGGGTATTCCACCGAGCAGCTTCTTCTATATTTGTAAGTCTTAAATCTTCATCTTTATGTGAAGAAAGTTGAGCTACACCATTAGAAGATTTGGTTTCAATTGGATATTGTAAAACCTTACTTAACTCATCTTCTTCAAATTGATTTTTTGCAATCCCATCTCTTAGCTTATAATAGACAGCAGAGTTATTTACCTCATAATAATCCTCATGGTTTACTATGCTTGTCTTATCTATATTTTGATCATTTTCTACTACTATGGAACTTGAAGGTGCTACATCTTGAAATTCTTTTTCTATAAATCCTTCGATTTCTTTATATATTTCTTCCTTATAGGAATCAATTTTCGCATAAATTTGTACTAATGTAATACCGGATTCTTGCTTTTTTTCTAGCCAAGACACTAATGCCGTAAATGATGGAGATGCATGAGATGAGGTTAATACTTTATTATTATTGTTTTCAACATCTTTAAAGTAGGCATTCCACTTATTCCATACTAGCTCATTTGTTTTATAAATTGGCTCAGAGATTAACAATGCATCTCGAAACATTTGTAATAAATTATCCACTTTATATTCCTCCCTAAACCATGGATCATAACAAAGTAGTTTTCATCATAAAATTCCTTACTACTATTATATTTAATTTATTGTAACAGATATTTACAAGATTTTGCGTCTTTCTTCCCCTAACTCATCATCTTGCAACATATTTGCTCTTTCTCTTCCTATTTCTTCTCTACTTGCATTCCTTTTGCGCTTTGCTTTCCCTTAGTCCTCAATTTGCAACATGGTTGCTCTTTCTCTTCCTATTTCTTCTCTACTTGCATTCCTTTTGCGCTTTGCTTTCCCTTAGTCCTCAATTTGCAACATGGTTGCTCTTTCTCTTCCTATTTCTTCTCTACTTGCATTCCTTTTGCGCTTTGCTTTCCCTTAGTCTTCAATTTGCAACATGGTTGCCTTTTCTCTTCCCTATTTCTTCATTACTTGCATTCCTTTTGCACTTTGCTTTCCCTTAGTCCTTAATTTGCAACATGGTTGCTCTTTCTCTTCCTATTTCTTCTCTACTTGCATTCCTTTTGCGCTTTGCTTTCCTTAACTCATCAACTTGCAACACGTTTGCAGTATCCTTTCCCTATTTCTTTCAACGTAAGCCCCCATTCAAACAACGCATATAAACACGCAGCACCTCCTGGTACGATACATGTATCAATAAAAGGAGGTGCTTTTCCTATGCCACAACAAAAACTAACCATTGTTCCCGTTACATTACATACCGAAAACGAAAATAATTCTGCAACAAAGCCAACAGTGCTTTCCTCCAATCCTACTTGCACGATTAAAACAGCAAACGCTGAAATTTCCTTCTTTAACGGTGTAGATGAGCATATCATCCAAGCGGTCATGAGGGAGTTGAAAAATGGGTGAAACACGACTATACAAGTGTTAAAAACATTTATATCATTTGCGGTAAGACAGATATGAGAAAAGGAATTGATGGGCTTGCCACACTGATTCAAGATTCTTTCGAACTTGATCCATATGGCGATTCCATTTTCTTATTTTCAGGGTGGAGTAAAGACCGCTATAAATGTCTGTATTTTGATGGTGATGGCTTCGCCATGCTGTATAAGCGTTTGGATAGTGGAAAACTTCAATGGCCAAAAGATGAAAATGAAGTACGCCATCTTTCACAACAGGAGCTTCGCTGGCTCCTTGAAGGGTTATCCATTCAGCAGCCAAAAGCCATTCAACCATCGCCAAAAGGTGCGTTCTAAATTCGTTCAAGTCGTTATTTTTATCTTTATTTTCACTGTTCGAACTGATTATAATAGGAGGAACGAAACTGAACGAAACTGAACGAAAGTGGTGAATGATGTGACGAACGTTTCTTCTACGAATGAAAATCAATCTGAGAAATTAATTCGATTGCTTGAAGATCAATTAGCTCATTCGAATCAACAAAATAAAGAGTTATCGAAAAAGTTGGATCAATCGTTGAAACAGATTGAATCGTTAACGCAACAACTTCAACACTTAACCAAGCTCTTATATGGCTCTAAAACAGAAAAATCCAAATACAATACGCCCGACGGGCAAGTGTCCTTATTTGAGGATGACCCGTCTTTTACTGATCCTGAGCACACAGAAGAACAAAGCCAACAGACCATTTCTTATACTGTTGTACGAAAAATTCAACCAAAAAAACGAAATGATTCCTTGCGTGAAGATATTGAAATAGAAGCTATTCACCATCATCCAGCAAATACAATCTGTGACGGTTGCCATGATCAAATGATAGAAATGGGCAGTACAATCGTGCGTGAAGAGGCGAAATTTATTCCTGCGAAAATGATGAAAGTTCAACATATTGAACACGCTTATGAATGTAAAAAATGCAAAAGCGATTCATTACAAAAAGGGCAGATTAAACGTGGTAAAGCGCCACAACCTCCCATTCAACGTAGCATCGCAAGTCCTAGCGTACTTGCCAAAGTGATGTATGATAAATTTTCACAATACTTACCTCTTTACCGTCAGGTAAAGGAATGGGAGCGTTATGGCCTGAACACGAATGATAAGAACCTTTCCAATTGGGTCATTCGTGCCTCACACGATTGGCTATTGCCTATTTACGAACGAATGAAGTCTTTGATGATGGCTAAAACCATTCTACATGTCGATGAAACGTATTCACAAATTATCAACCGTTCCGATGGCAAATCTGGTCAGTCTAACGCCTACAATTGGGTCTATCGAAGTGTGCCCAGTCAAGGTCCAACGATTGTCCTGTTTCAAAGTTCATTATCACGTGCTCGGTCTGTTCTCGAAAGCTTCATTGAAGATTATTCCGGAACGATTGTCTGTGATGGTTATTCGGCCTATGACAAAATAGAAGGCGTCACCTTCGCAAATTGTTGGGCGCATGTTCGCCGTTATTGGATGAAAGCGAACAGCAAGAACGGACAAATCGGTGTCAGCTATTGTGATGCTTTGTATCGACTTGAAAGGAAATTCAAGCATCTGTCTCCCAGTAAGCGAAGAAAGAAACGTCAAAAGTTTGCGTTGCCAATCGTTAAGAAATTCCTTGACTGGGTTGAAAAATCACCATTCTACGGCAAAAATGCGCTTGCAAAAGCAGCTGAATATACTCTGAACAGAGCGAATGGACTAAAAGCATTCTTGAAGGATGGCCGTATCGAAATTGATAATAATCCAGCCGAAAATGCCATTCGTCCAAATGTGATGGGTCGAAAAAACTGGCTCTTTTCCGTCAGTGAAGCTGGTGCAAAAGCCAACGCCATCTGTTTAAGTATCGCAGAAACGGCAAAAGCAAACGGAGTGGATTTCTATCGTTATCTCTTGAAGTTACTGACGGATTTTCCGAATCTTGATATCTATCAACATTCGGAAATTTTAAATCAATATATGCCTTGGTCAAAAATGATCCAAGCAGAATGTGGCAGATAAAATGAAATCACCGTATATCTGATTAAAAAAATCATGATATACGGTGATTTATGATGCGTACGGTTAAGGTATGCTTATTTTTTATAGTTCGGGCTTACAAAAGAAAAGCATTACCTCAAAGGAAGTAATGGATGAAATCGTTCTCCTTTAATTAGTCTCCTTGCTAACCTAATTTCTGTTTCTCTAGCTGCTTGGTAAAAATATCCTCTTATAGTTGCTTCAAATCCTCCAGGTCGTTGAAAAACTTTCCTACAAAAAATCTATTATAAATTTTCCATTAGACGTTTTTTGATTAATTCATAATCGTCCCTAGTAATACCAGGAGCAAATTCTTCAGGTAACTCCTCTAAGTTTGGAATTGGTCCGCCTTCAGGAGTACCAATTTTCACTTCAAGCGGTTGCCCATTTTCCGGATTTGTTCCTTTCCAAATCATTCCGATATCCCTGTATTCTGTTTCGCTCCATGTGAATAGCACATTGCTTAAGCCTTTTTCTATGAACGGTCTGGCATAATCAAATTTTGAGTTATCAAGATTTGGAACTGGAAGCATTTTCGTCAAGTCTACCCCTGTAGCAATTTCGATTGCTTTCGCATAGGCGAGGATATGTGTTCCTCCACGAACAAGTAAATACCCAATCATGGTTCTAGCAACTGGGTTATCAGTCATCTCATAAACTCTCATTTTATGTGTACGTGCACCAATCTCTAGAAAAAAGTTATGTGTTAAATCTAAAACCAGATTTCCACTATTAAAAACATTATCACCAGTCCAAGGTCTTCCCATTGAATCACCTGGTATAGCCGTTTGAGCTGTAGAAATAAAATGGTGGGTGTTTCTCGCATCCTTCCCATTTTGAAGTGGAGTGATATCCGGATTCCCTGGAAAAGTATTACCTACCGATAACAAATTAATCGTATTAGAAACAAGTTCTACATGACCAAATTCTTCTGCTGTAATGCTTGCCACTAACTCATAGAATGGTTTTAGCTTTTTTTTATTTCTGAAGTTAAAAGACTGAAACATATAGTTATTTAAGGTAGACATCTCCCCAAACTTGCCACCCAAGAGTTCTTGTACTGCTGCTGCAGCATTCATATCGCCGTGTGCGGGTATAGGAAGTTCAATTGCCAATTTATTTATTCTTTTAAACATTATTTCCCCTCCACTTCCTTTTTGTTAACCAGGAAAAACCCAAATAATTTGCTCGGTACGAATAAAAAAGGGAGTTCCGTTAGATTCGACAACAATGTGATCTGGCAATACATTTTTCAAGGAGCCACGAACGCTACCTCTTATGGTTTGAACAGTAACAATTTTACCAACAATGGTTGTTAATGTCTGATAAACATATGGATCATAAAAGCTTAACAGGTTGTTGTTTGTCATTTAGATCCTCCTATTCTAAAGTCATTCTTACTGAGTATATGTTTCTCGATATGAAAAAAGACTGAAAAACAACTGTTCAATTTGACTCTTGTTGTTAAATACTATCCTGAAAATAATAAACGGCAATAGCACATTTTTTGCAATACGAAACTAGGCCTAGCAATACCCAATTTTTTAAACTGGACCTAGGAATGACTAATCTAATCCTTTTATGTACGAATTTATACTATGGCTCGCATACGCCGATGTAATTGACAATAAAATTGAAAAGATAAAGCAAGGGCTTGTAGAGTTCAAGAATAAACTTTATGGCACAGGTAATGCCATTCAAAGTATAACGAAAACTCTTGACAAACTATTTCAACGTCAGGACGAACTGTTTCAACGTCAAGACAATATTATCAAGCTACTGGAAGTTGTGTATAACAATTTATAATTGTATGGAACACCAGTAAATCTCGGGCCTATTTCAAAAATTAGAAGTCATTAAGCCGCACTCGAAAGATGGACAAAGATATATTGAAGTTGTATTTATTTATCGCTTTGAAAAATCTGTTGAAACATGTGCCGATATGATTAATTGCGACAGGAGCACCTAATTGGTATGTAAATAAATTAGCAGCAGAGTTAAGCAACAAAGGTGATGACAAACTATTCAAAACCTTATCATTACTTATTCCAGAGGAAGAATTAAAACCAGAATTAAAGAGTATAAAGGGTGGCTATAAAGATATTGATGTGGTCACTGTTTCCGAACAACTAAATCAAAAAGGGATACTGGAGGATGTGGGCGGCGTAACCTATCTTACTCAATTAGCTGGCTCAGTACCAACTACAGCGAATACCATTTATTATTGTGATTTGGTAAAATCGAAAGCCTTGCGTAGGCGAGGAATTGAAGCAGCAAAAAATATAAGATATTTATCGGAGGTACAGGAATTTGAATATGACGAGACATTTTTGACAGAAGTAGAAAATCAGGCTTTAAAAATCCGATCAATGGCGTTCTCATTACTCGCATCTACATTGGGAAGCTTCTCGAAAATGTACATCAAGTATTGATAAGGATTAAGCCCATTTTCTTTGGCTGTTTCTACAATACTATAAGTCACAGCACTAGCCTTCGCTCCTTTCGGAGTGTTTGCAAAAATCCAGTTTTTCCTTTTAGGACTTAAACACATAAAAGAAAAAACTGGCTCTTTTCCGTCAGTGAAGCTGGTGCAAAAGCCAACGCCATCTGTTTAAGTATCGCAGAAACGGCAAAAGCAAACGGAGTGGATTTCTATCGTTATCTCTTGAAGTTACTGACGGATTTTCCGAATCTTGATATCTATCCACATTCGGAAATTTTAAATCAATATATGCCTTGGTCAAAAATGATCCAAGCAGAATGTGGCAGATAAAATGAAATCACCGTATATCTGATTAAAAAAATCATGATATACGGTGATTTATGATGCGTACGGTTAAGGTATGCTTATTTTTTATAGTTCGGGCTTACCTTTCAACTTGCAACAGTATAATTTATTTTTCAACCTAGTAATTTTAAAATTTTTAAGCTATTTTTCTTATATTTTGAGTAAGTTACATACATAAAATGCAACATGTTTGCGGTATCCTTTCCCTAACTTTCCTACCATTTTCACTCTAATCCCTTATATACCAAGGGTTTAGGTACTTTTTCACTTACTTATATACATATCATCCAACTTGCAACACGTTTGCGGTATTCATGCCCTTATTCTTTACACAAGATGCAACACTGTTTGCGGTATCCTTTCCCTATTTTCAATCTATAAGTGCCAAAAAAACCTTTTATATCAAGGGTAATCATTGCAATTCATTATTAATGATCCTGCTAACCAACTTGCAACACGTTTGCGGTATCCTTTCCCTAACCCCCCTATCATTTTTCACTCTAATCCCTTATATATCAAGGGGTTAGATACTTTTTCTGCTTATTCATATACATATAATCAACTTGCAACACGTTTGCGGTATCCTTAACACAAAAAAAAATTAAGAAATTCTCTTAACCCTTGATACGACTAGCTTCATAAGCTGTTGCAAGTTGCTATTTTTCTTCTTAAAGGAGCACATTTTTACAAAATTCGTTTTGCTATAATCAAAATTGGAATATTTTATAGTAATTTGGCATATCTTTCTGAATTTGTAGAACGGAGGTGAAAAAGATGGGAAAATCATTTGTGATACGTAATCAACGTAGCTTAAATGGGGAAACAACCAATGCTGTGTTAGTAACATTAAAAGCTTGGCAAAAATTTGTGGAAACATTTGAGGAGAAGTACTACAGCTATAAAGATACATATTTAGAAGATATTCTGCAGCACATGACATACGAAGAACGTATTGCTGACGTAGAAGGCTTTGTAGAAAAAGCAAAACCATCTTTTTCACGTCGCGCAATGTCTACACTTGCAGAGAAAACTGGAAGAAAACATAAATTATATGGGATTACGAATGCTGACCTTGAAGTATTCTTATACCTACATAAAAAATGCTATACAAACGGCGTCATTCCAAATGTAACAATACATATGATGTGGGAAGATTACAAGCAATATAAAGAAGAATTTGCTTATATCCAGCACTCTCAATTCTATATTGCATTAAAGAAATTAAACTTACATAACATTATCTCCATTGAAAACGGAGTAGATGGCCGATATACAATCAAACTGACTCATTTTATGAATGAGGAAACAGAAAAAGCAAATCCATACGTATATATTAGTCCTGTTGTATTTACCAAGGCTTTCTTTAAGCTATCTGTAGCGGCTAAGAAACTATTCTTAGACATTGCCATGCAACAACATACAGAAACAACATTAAAGCGTTCATTGGACAAGCAGGATGAAAGAGGCAACAAAACTCACTTCGGTGGGATGTATCGTTTCTTACATAAAAAATATCCGCATCAAATCCGTTCCGTTATCGATGAATTAACAACGGCATTACCATGTACGGGGAATCCCCTATTCAAAATTTGCAAAATGCAAAAAGGGGTAAAGCATACAAAACGATATACAACCTTATATTTATCTATTCATTCGGACTTTTTATGTACAAAAGAATCTGGAGAAGAGCAACACAGGGATCCATTTACACCAAAAGCTACCTATGCTCGTAAAGCGAAATTTATAGAAGCAGTTCTACAAGAGATGAATATCGGTGAACTGTCTGCAGACATGAATAAATTCATTCATGTATTAAAGCATACTTGTCATCGCCAAATCCGCAGTGTAATTCGCGGACTTCGTGACATAATTGATCGAAAAGAAGGATATCCAACGAAAATTGTATATACATTGAAAAAACTATTACATCAAACATCTCAATATCAAATCCTTGATGCTGCAGCGAAAGAAGGTATCTACCCTCTTATTGCGCAACATATACCAAAAGAGAGAAATAGTGACCGTGAGCAAGCTGTCTTTAATTTCGGTTTACATTATTCTATGTACTCTCTACACAACATTAAGAAGATGTTTAAGAATGTGCATGCACTACTGAAGCAGAAGTTTGCGGTACCAGTCACGGAAGAGTCTTATCACCGTAATTATTTAAAATACCCGGAAGAAACGTTATTTAGAAAATATGCATATGATCAAGGTGTGAATCTTCATGCATATACCGCTTTAGAAATTGAAATGCGAGAAAAATTAAAAGTGCGTGGTCATAAAGAACGCACGATCCCAAGTGATGTACGTGAATGGTTTATCGAAGCCATTGATAAGCTACCACAAGAAAAACTTCGTGTGATTGAGCTACCAAAGCAGTTTAATTTACTAGAGTTTATGCGTACCTTCGAACGTTTAGTACGTGCTGGTGTAACAATAACAGCTCCAGATCAGGTACTAACTGCAATGGAAATAAAATAATAACAACTAGCTCTCTATTTTTGAAAAAAACAAAAGTGGAGGGCTATTCGTGTTTCTTTAATTAGTAATACCTTCCTACTACTCTATTTATAAATACCAAATCGAAAGAACTTCATGTAAAATGGAGTCTTTTTTTATGCAATTCTATACAAATTTGGTTTTATCAATACATAACTCTCCACATAATACTAGAGTGTGTTCTTCTAATGTATTAAAACCTATCTCATAATACCTACAAAAAATCAAAAGGAAAATAATAATAATAGTGGATATGAGGATAAATATGATCCAATGTGGATAATATTTCCTCAATACCCCTGATAATACTACTGTCGTTCATTTTATCTAATAAAAATCATCAATAATAATGTGAGTTATGTGTAAATACTGAGTAATGTTAACAAATAAGAGCCTAATCTGGATAAAATGTGGGTAATCGAACGCTAAATACTGCTATATTTAACAAAATAAAGAAAATAAAGCCTATTTTCATAGGTGGATAAATATAAAGTGATTTGTATCAATTTCTTTCCGATTTCATGTAGAAATATATAATTCTCTTTATGCTTTTTTGTAGAATTGATAGTCTAATAATCATTGAATTTACGAATACATTTTCTACTATTTATGATTTTTTACGTTTTAATATCAAATTTTCCCTTGTGGGAGTAGATCTTTCCCCTATTTTTGATAACCTATAATAGTTTTATCTTTATTTCTTTTTAATATATAAGATATATTTATAATAGATTTTTAATACAATTAGTATGATTGTTAATAAGATGTCCGACCTAATTGAAAATATTTGTAAATTACGTTATAATAATGATAATTAAACAGATCATTACCCTCATACAAAAGGACAAACCTATGTATCCCTACCAGGACTAGGTTTGTCCTTTTTTCATTTTAATAAACAATTTATATTGGAGGACTAAACATGGCTGTACTAAAAGATACGACTTACATAGAAATGAATACCTATAACGAAATTAGATTTTTTAAAGGGGTTCTTTCGGGATTAGTTTTTGTAGTGCCTTTTTGGAGTATTATGATAGTTTTATTTATTTGGCTTTATAAATGATAAACAACATATCCAAAAAGCAAAGGGTTGTTTGTCCGTTTGCTTTTTGGATATGCCAGCAACCGTGCGTAGCAAAGGGCGGTAGCAGGTCTTTCACTTATTTTCTGTTATAATATATCCAAAGAAATTAGGTGATTATATTGAACGAGACAATTAGCTTAGAGGAAACTTTAGAAACTTTCTCTACATATTTAAGTGAAAAAGGCCGAAAACATTCTACAATCCAACGATATGCATACGATATTAAAGATTTTTATAGATGGTTGAATGAAAATGAGTTGCTTTTACATATCAAATCATGGAATGAAATATCCGTAGATGATTATCAAGCTTATTTCTCAGTGTTAGAACACAAACGAGAATATTCTCTTAAAACAAGGCACAGGATATGGGTGGTTTTAAAGAAGTTACACATGTTTTTAGGTATAGTTAGTCCATTAGATGATATTCATCTCTCTTTAATTCCGGATCAATCACTAAATGACAATGATTTTATTACCGAATTGGAAGAGGCACTTTTAAAACAAACTGTTCTATCAACTAAGGGGTTAACAGAGAGACAAGTTAAATATCGTCCTCTAATTATGGATAGAAACGTTTGTATAATTAATTTAATAGTAAACTACGGTTTGTCTTTGCAAGAGCTTGTATCGCTTAATATGAGCCATATACAGTTTGCTAGGAACACTTTAATTGTTCCAGGAGAAAACGGAGTTACTAGATCCATCTTCTTAACAGCTGAAGATACACAACAGCTTTACAAATATTATTCGACTATCCCTGAACCTGTAAGACCTCGACAGCACACAGATAATCCCCTATTTGTGGCATTTGATTTTAATCGAGGTACATATCGATGGGTTTACGAAAATGATGCACCAAAGGCTTTGTCTGAGGTTGCTATACAAAAGATGATTCGACTGGAAGTGAAACGAGCAGAATTAGGTAGACGTATTTCTGCACAACAGATGAGGAATACGTTTATTCTTCGTCTAATTAAGCAAGGAATAAATGAAGATGAATTGGTAAATAAAATAGGTTTTAAAACAAAAATATCTTTAAAAAGATACTATCAATACTTGACGTTATCTAAAAAAACTCGATGAAAAAAACGTAACTCCTATTTCACCGAAAAAGACTTTTGAACTGTACAAAGTTCATCATTTGTTAATTGTTTCTTATTTTCGTTAGATGAATAAATTTGATAATGTACGTCATTTTCATTCCAGTATATATAATGTGATTCATTTTTTTGATGATTAAATGCTTGACGAGTTTTATCAAATGTATTGATCTTTTGTAAAGATTTTTGTGGGAAAACATCCTTTCCTCTTGTTATTTCAACAATTAAGTTTTGATTGTCTTCACTTGAATAAACAACGGTAACATGTTCTGCATTCTCATTTGTAACTGTTATTGAATCTACTTCGAAAGGTAATTTAGTAGGATAGGATATTGGAAATGGGAGTTCTTTTGGTGTAGTGGCCATGACCTCTTGTGATATCGGGTACCAATTTACATCTTTTACAGAACAACCTGTAAGCATGGTGATAAAAAACAAAATGACAAACCAAAGTCTTTTCATTCCGTTCCCTCCTTTTTTATAACGTATGTAGCTTTTTTACATACATTCTGAAAAAGAATGGAAGAAAACTCAAAAAAATGCCCAAGATAACTTCAGTCGAAATTACCAAGAGCATTCACTACATATTTAGTTGAATTGAGCGGTCAAATATTTCAACTTTAAATAGAATTATGTTTTTCACTTCTTGTTTTTGACCGTAGTAAGTCTTTAATATTCATGGTTCCTGAGATTAACAAACCACCAATTACTAAAATTGCACCAAACAGATGGTATATTGTAATACTTTCTTTAAGTATTAACCAAGCTAGTAAATAACCAAAAATCGGTGTTAAGAATAGATAGTTGTTTGCTTTTATTGGATCTTTTTTTAATAAATAAAACCATAGTAACATGGATACTATCGAAGTCATAACAACCTGCCAAAATAGACCAATAGCAAAATTCATGTCTAAATTAATATATGGATTTGTATCTAATAAGAAACTTAAAGGAACTGCAAATAAACTACCAAAGATGATTTGCCAAGTATTAATGACTAGACGATCAATCTTCATATCGTATTTTGTGAAACATACACTCCCAATTCCCATAGACAACATGCCAATTGCAAGAATAATGATGCCTGATACAGTGGCTTGCGTATCCTTTAAATACGGATATACGGCAATAAATAAGCCAAACGCGGCAATACACATACCAGCCCATTCTTGTTTTGTTACTTTTCTACTTAAGAACATAGAAGACAACAAAGCAACAACAAATGGGTTTACTGTGATAAATAAGTTAAATAAACTAGATGATACCAACTTTAGTGACAAGAAACAGCAACCTACATACAAAGTGGTATTCAATATACCTAGTACAACTAACTGTTTCCACTCTACTCCTTTAGGCCATCTGTTAGATTTGATAAAATATGTAAAGATAAACATGATAAGACCGGCACTAATTAACCTTGTTGTTGCAAACATTAAAGGGGATGAAGATAAAAGACCAATTTTTGTGGCGATAGCACCTGATGCCCATAAAATACTAAACAATATACCGATTAAAATCTCCATATGAACCATTTTCCTTTCCTACATTACAAATAGTAAAACAACCGATTTTATTAAAATAAAATCGGTTGTTTATGTAAAGAACTTACTTTACTTGTTCTAAAATCAAACAGTAACTTCTTCTTTCCAGTTATCCATACTGAAGCGCTCACCTAAATTACGATGTTCAATAATATACTCACGTAAATGTTTTGCTTTCTGAATAATTGCCTGATCACCGCTTCTTTCTGCAATTTGATCTAGCCAATCATAGCATTTTGCAACAGGGATATCTTTTTCAAAATGAATTTTCGATAAGAAGAATACAACATCTCTAAAATTAATTCTTGAAATTACTTTAGAAAGTGAAGTAATTAACTCCTCTTCAAATGTTTCATCTAATTTATCTCGTTGAACAATAAATCTTTCTAAATCACGATTATATGTCTTTTTATCTTTGAAGATATCAGATGGATCAAAATCACAATCAAATACATAGTCCAAGCAAAGGAAAACGCGGCTATCCTTAGAGAAATTAGCGGCTGCATGTCCAATTGCTGCATCAAGGAACCAAATTTCGCCTTTTCTGATACGGAATACTGCTTCTTCATCTGAATGGAAGGCCTTTTCATTATCTTCTAAAGCTAAGAAGACACGGAAACGTTGCTTTGTACTATGAGAGAATTCAACGAAATCTCTATGTGGGATAACCATTGCATCCACTAAATTACGTGTACGAACCATTTTTAAATTATCAAAAGTGAAGTATTCTTCAAGAAGTGAGTTAATGTAAGGTAACTGCTTACCATACTCTGTTTGTTGTGCTGCATGATCAAAATCACGATACATTGTATCATTTTTATCATTTGAAGCATTCCATAAAGAGTTGTTCATCCAATAACCCGAACTGAATTCATCATACTCTTCTGGAATAACTGGAAAATTCGCTATAGTAGCTAAATCTTTCTTTAATAATTCCTCGTTTAAGTTTAATTTACCAATGATATAAGATGCCATATTAACTATTCTCCCCTTTAATTATAATGTGAACATTACTAAATCGCAATATAAGTGACGAAATAATCTGATTATGTATTCTTTTCAGAATCTAGACCAAAAGATTATTTGCATAGACTAATAATCTATATAGTATTTTTGAAAAATAACATAACCTATTGGGTACTGAACATTCTTAATTTTTTTGAGATATTCCTGAAATCAAATATATACAATTCATATTGAGAAGCATGATCACAATACCTACATTTTATATTTTTGTCTGTTTCACAAATATGCGGTACATTTAGATTTTTAATCACTTTTAATACATGTTCTTTGCAAACAAACAAAAGATCACCTTATTTCCATAAAATGATAATTATTTTTTGTAGTTTTTATTTTACCTAGTAAAAGATATTTTAAAACAATTCCTGGTTCGCGCGAATTTACAGAAAATTGAATATTGAAACTACAGATTGATTATAGGGAAAAAATAACAACAGGTCTATATGCTCTTTGTTGAAAATTCTGAATATAAAGAATTAAATTAACATTAAATTTCTATAGAATGCTATAGTGGTGCGGTTTCGCAAGAAAAAACTGAAAATTTTGTAAAAAATTGAGAAATGTTTGTATTATTTATATAACTAATTATTTGATGTAATAATCTAATTTTCCATCTTAGTGTGGCTTTAAAATAGTGTTTGATCAAAATTACCTTTCAAACTCGTATTTTACGTTAAATAAAAGGAATCTGTTTTGAAAAAAGATTGATTAAAACGGATTCTTCTCTTGTGAATTAGTATAGAACTTTTATAAAAAAGTTTGATTATTTTATGTCTGTGATCTTCCACAATCGCGCCCTTTAATGGAATAACTAAAATATTTATCAAATCCTATATTCATTAGTCATACTCTAATGAAAGTCTCCTTGATCTCTTCTTCAATACAAAAGGTGTTAAATACACAGCGAACTTGATATTCGTTACGTTCGCTCTAATATACATTTCCTCTCCCTTCACAACTGCAAAGGTGGGTGATGATTTCCCATTTCAAAACCTTCAACAAGTTTTTGAAATGCTGGTATTGGAGAGTATTTTTATCCTTAAAATTGGTGATTCTTCATATTCTTTCTATTTAAATAGAAAGAATATCGGATAAAAATAAGTGCAAGTATACCGAATAATCCTCCAATCCAGCTTAAATTCACTATATTTGTATACTGAATAATGATTCCTCCTAATGCAGAACCTAGCATCATTCCAACATTCATTAAAGCGGTATTAAAACTGAGTACTGTTTCAGAAGATTGTGGTTTTAGTGAAATCAGATAAAACTGCTTTGCTGGTGTCGTTGTCCAAGTTGCTACTCCCCAACAGGCTAGTGTGACAAATACACCGACTGCCCTATACTGTGTAAATGTTAGTACAAATAAAGAAATGATATGAACACATAAACTTAATGAAATCGTTCGATTAGGTCCCCATCTGTCTACCGCATATCCTCCAAAACGTGAGCCAATAAAAGCAAAAGTGCCTAAAACAAATAAAGCGATACTTGTCATTTCTATAGAAAAACCAGCAGTATGACTTAATAATGGAGCAATGTAGGCGAACACCATCGTATATCCTAAAATCCAAAAGATCGTTGTCATTAAACCAGTAAGGACTCGTTTATCTTTCATAATTTGTAGCTGTTGTGTAAATGGCAGCGGTTGGTTTCCTTTTATTGATGGTAATAATTTGTAAAGTCCTAGTATTAAAAAAACTGTGCTAAGCGCAATAATTAAGAAAATATAGTGCCAATCAAAATGTCCAGCTAAAAATGTTCCGATAGGTACTCCAAGTACTAATGAAACAGTGAAACCTGTAATGACTGTTGCCATAGCACTACCCCTTTTTTCTGGAACTGCAATTTGCGCAGCATAATTGGTGGCAACAACAATGTATAACCCTCCACTCATCGCCATAATGACTCTAGATACCATAAGAAAGACAAAATTATAGCTAAAAAATGCAACTAGATTCCCTAGAATAAATATAGAGATAGCATATAAAAGTACCTTTTTACGATCCAATTTAGACGTTAGCATGACCAAGATCAAAGCTCCAATAGCATAAGATAAAGAATAAATCGTAATCAACTGACCAGCCGTTGAAATTGAAATATCTAATTCAAAAGAAACCAGTTCTAAAATTCCAGAAACAACAAACTCTACTGTTCCTGTTACAAAAGCTCCTAAAGCTAAAAGTATGATGATTAGTTGATTCATATTATTTTTCAATTTGTACATCTCCTTATATTTGAACTACTGTTTTTATTTTATGTTCCATGTTAACATAAGTAAAATTGATGTTTTTAATAAAGGAGATGAGTAATCACTCATGACTATTGTGCGCTACGAAATCATTGCAAAAGTGGTTGAGCTAGGAAGCTTTACAGAAACTGCTGAAACGTTAAATATGACCCAATCTGCCGTGAGTCATGCAGTTGCGAGTTTAGAATCTGAATGGGGAGTTTCTTTATTAATTCGTGATCGAAAAAAAGGAATAACACTTACAGATATAGGACAAAAAATTCTGCCGCATATTAGAGAAATATTGAAAAGAGTGGAAGTCATTAATCAAGAAATTGCGCTTATGACAAGCTTGGAAACAGGTATTATTCGTATCGGCACTTTTGCAAGTGCTTCTTCCTGCCTATTGCCTAAATTACTTGCAAAATTCCGGAAAAAGCATCCTAAAATAGAATTTAAATTTTACGAAGGAACCTATGAAGAGATTACGGAATGGTTAGGTTCAGGCATTATTGACATTGGATTTGTAGTAAAAGGAAAATCAAACCCAAATTTCGATTTGGTTCCTTTGATTAAAGACAAGATGGTAGTCGCTTATCACCCTGATCATCAATTTCATTCTAAAGAAATAGTAGAAATGAATGATTTAATGTATGAATCCTTTATTATGCCAACAGGGATGTACCAATCACATGTTGAGGAATTATTTGCAGAAGCGCAAATTAAACCATCTATTCTTTTTGAAGTACACGACTGTACAACCATCACTAATATGGTACAGGAAGGACTTGGCGTTACGATAGGTCCAGAATTATTTTTAAAGACACAGCAAAACATAAAAATCAGCAAACTAAATATTGAAAACAGCCGTGAAGTAGCACTTGCCTGTCAATCAATTGCAAATGCTTCTCCTGCGGTTAAGGAATTTCTTCATGTGGCAAAAAATAGAAATTATTAATAAAACACTAAACCACTCCCCATAGTAAGCCAATCCTATTCATGGTTTGCGACGCTTTGAACGCCCAAACCATGGCAGGACTGGCCCATTAGTTTAATAAGATATCCTACAATTCTTAAAGAATAGAAAACGAGAATACTGAGTACTAAAAAGATTTGAATGATAATTCCCACCACACTACAAATTAAACCAGAAGTAGCTAATCCACTACCACTTTGGTTTTTTTCTATAATTTCTTTTGTTGCTTTTCTAGCAACTACAACTCCTAAACCACCAAAAAAACCGATAAATGGTATTAGGATCTAAATAATACCAAGGTTTGAAGAGATTACTGAATTACTGTTTGTTTGAGCATTTTCAATCATTTAGATTTCCCCCTTTACAACCCTTTAGTTTAAGGGGAAATCTTCACAATTTTTTTGCTCCATAATTATTTTCATTAAAGTGTTACTCAAGAAAATGGCCCGTTTGTAGAACAAGAAAAAATCCTGCATATCAACACAGGATTTTTAATCAAACTCTATTATAAATAATCAGACTTTTTTCGAAAGTTACACTTAGAAGTGGCATTCTACATTCCTTTCTCTAAACTCGAATTATAGTTGCAATTTATTACAGAAAAATAAAAGCCCAATTATATATAAAATATAATTGGGCTTTTAAAAGGTACTAAAAAATATATGATTTCTTTACAATGAATTAATGACTACTTTTACGATATCTATAAATTGTCCTGACTCTAATATAAAGCCAATTGCAAGTAACCCGCAAAGTGTCTTTACGGAGAACTCGACAGCATCTACATTAGGCTTAGTTAAATTAATAAGTCCGCCTATTCCCATAAACAGTGTAATCAACCCAAGTATAAACTTTGTAAAAGGATTTACTCCAGGTATTTCATTTCCTACAAATAGCTGAAAGCAGTAGTACATGCTCCAAATAAAAAATACTATTGTTGGAATTGTGGCTAGAATTTGAATACATCTGTCTTTTAAACTAATTTCAGTCATAAGTATCCTCCTTGAATCCTATATTTATAAGTTCCTAATAGTTCTTCGGTAAATATCGTAACTATTTTTTAAAATCTGTTTCCTTCTCATTTTTTTTATCGCTTTCTTTAATTGCGTTTTCATTTTTTTTAATTAATTCATCAAAGTGTTCTTCCTTATTCTCTTCTATATACTTCATAAGTTTTTTAAATTCCATTATAATCTCCTCTTGCCTTTGTAATATAGAAAGCACCTATTGAATAGGTACTCTCTAAATATATCTATTATTTATATATCATGCTATGAGAAATGTTTCGTTAGCCATTTCTTTAAGTATTTTTGCAAAGAGGTGATTAGTCCCCTCGGATAGCAACTCCTCTGTTTCTAGCAATCGAGAGAGCCTACTTATAAACTCTGTAGTATATAGGATCTTCGTATTTTCTAATTCATCCGGATTAAATAGTTGCTCATTCTTCATAGAATGAATGAACAGCTGTACAAGCATCTTCTTATGTTGTGCTTCTGCCCTTTCATGGTACATCGTCATACCTAACCATTGACGTATAATACGTTCAGCATCTCTTGCTTCTGTTATATCAAATCTAGATACAACAAAGGTTAGTTTGTTCCATGTAAGCTTTGCAGAACCATTAGAATAATTTGAAGGAAAAAAGAAAAAACTCTGCTGCGTAACTTTCTGTCGTTCCTTCATCCAACGAAATATCTCCTGTTTCCCTAAATGAATATCAATTTCCACGAAAAACACAGGGAATGGAGACGTCGTTTTTTCCTCATTTATTGTACAATCGGGTTTGAACACCAATTCACCTAGATATGCGTGGTGTATAGGTTCCAATTCATCTCGGTATACTCTAATTCCATCCGTTTCATACCAGGCTTGCAGCACTGCCTCAATTTCTTCTTCAGAAATAAGATTTGTATTCATCTTTTGTTGTGTAAAAAGTAGATACTCTAAAAGCATTCTTCTACCTTCTACCGTAAGCCCTCCTGGTGCATAGTCTCCTTTTTCTGTGCGATCAAACATAATATAATCATATTCAACATGATTACATATGGAAAACAAGTCTGAATCCCTTTTATTTTCGTTTCTAAGGAGCGTTTGCAGGCTTCGTCTATTCATTACATTCCGATACCGAATATCGTTTCTAATCGAACGTAAGAAGCTTTTCCAGGATTGTAGATAAGCATAGTCCGTATACCCCTCACTTATTAGCTGGGTCAACATTTTATCCTCACCATTCATCATCAGGCAAGTCCAACATCCACTACGTGAATTTGCAGCTCCACAAGCATTTCCTTGCTGTTTCCCACCTGTTTTTATGCCACATTCAAACATAGCTTGTCCATACTGTATGCTCATTTCTTCCACATCCACGCCAAAAGGCAGTATCCCTCTATCTAAAAGTAACATCCATACTTCATCACCGGTTAAAAATTTAACTGGATTAAAGCAGAGGATATTTTTCATGTCATTATGACGTGAAAATAAGGAATCAGTACTTATCTCATGCCTTTGGATACTGTGTCTTCTTCGACCACTCTCCTCATTACGAACGGCCAACATAAGCACTCCATCATATTCATCAAAGCATTCTACTGCAGTAGTAGTTTGAGAAGATATTAAGATTTCTTTCATCTTTCGCTGCATCGGTTTGACCTTGAGAGAGTCAGTACACCATCTCAATCTACTGTTTCCGCTCGGTGGTAAAACGCCTCTACCTATTACCTTATACCAATATGATTCTCTCATAAGTGGTTGTACACCATGAACAACAAACGGTAGGTTTTGTTCATTTGCATTCTCCTGGATCTTTTGTAATGTCCGTGAGATATAAGCTGTCATAGCAGGTGTTTCTACTCCAACTTCGGAAGTTAAGATATGAATTGGATTTGTACGTTCCTCTAGTGGTAGCTCGGCAATTGCATCCCATAGTAACGTCAACATGGCAGAACTATCTTTCCCCCCACTGTAACCTACAAAACAACAATCGCGTGATAAATAGACTTTTTTCATTTCCTCTTTAATTTCTTTATATATATCCATCATTATATTGTTATCCCCATAGCAAAGTATCATTTCATACTACTATGGAGCATGCCTCCTCTGTTTTTAGATAGAAAAAGAGAGTCCCTATTTAATAGGCACTCTCTTTTGTGTATATCCTCTATTTTTAATCAACTGTGATTTCATGTATATTCAACTTGTTTAACTTTTCCATATAAAAGCTCATTACTTTTTGAGCATGTTGTATAGCGATTAATCCATCTTGAACAGTAAGTGCTTCAAAATACGGATAACGAATGTCTGTAGCATAACCATTTAGCTGCACGCACTGTTCTAAAATTAATGAGAATTCCTCATCTAATTTCCGACACGATTTGTGCAGCATTAAAAGGTTATGAGTTTTTGGAACTGTCTTACCGTTTAGTGCAAGAAATCCTTTTAGAAGTTTTTCCACGCATTGTTGACTATGATAACAAATAATTGCAGTAGGGAAAGGCTTCATGTGAGTTAAGTAACTAGCAGAATCTAAATCAGATTTTGCAATAAATACCCACTCTTTTAGATCCTCAATATTTATTGTCGATAGGTAAGTCTTTGAAGCTATCTCCAACTTTTCCCCCGATCCGCACGGTACGTGCCACTTTCACGGCATACCGCGGTCCATCTATATTGTAGTTTTCTTTTCATCAAAATAATGATAAGTTCTAAGCGAACAACGCTAGTTATTCATGTTTCATTTCCACTTCATTTTGTGATTAAATACAGATTTCCTCGTTTTTGACTAATTTTCGCAATTTATTGAGTTTGCCTAACTGTTCCTCATTGAATTTGTGTTCATTGAGTAGTTGGTTTATGGTTTCTATCTTGGTTGCGTGTATTAGTCTATGGACACTTGGTTTGATGATGGTAAGGTTCTTGTAGCTGTCGTCCTTTGTTTCACTCCATAATCGCTTATGGTGACAATGAATGTCCCAAGGTAAGAGTTTCTCACCTGTTACACTGCATTTGCCTTTTTGTGCGACATAAAGAGAAATTCGGTTGTCATTGTATTCTACGGTTGCCCGTTCATTTATAACTGGATTTTCTCTTAACCATTTCAGTTCCGCTTCGGTTATGTCTGCCAAGTTTTTATGTATCAGGGCTCGTCCTTCTGCGGTGTACTTGTTAATGACTTGCTTTTTCATCATCGGGTTTTTGTGTTGAATATAGGAGATTGGTAGGATGGGACGTTTCATGAGAAATCTCATCATTTTTGACTTTAGATATGGTTTAATACCTTTGTCTTTTCCTTTATATTCTCCTATATTCGTGTATCCATTTGTATTGCTTTTACCTCCAGTTGTTGACTTAGGGAATCTGTTATACATTATGTGGTCAAGATTATGGTTCATTTTACTGAAATCCTGGGAGGCATGCGTAGCTATTTTATAATAGTTGTGCTTACCAATGACCATGCTGTTGTATATGCTGATTCTCTTAATTGTTTCATTAGAGTTTGGGGTTTTCTGTATTCTTCTCACTTGTTTTGCTAAATCTTGTTTTGTTTTTTCCAGTGCTTTTGGGGAAACGTGTGTTACTGCAATGTATCGTGTGTCACCGTTCTTCTTTTTACCTTTCTTTACAGCTTTGAGGGTGAAACCTAAGAATTCACTTTGTTGCTTTTTCAGATTGGTTACTTTAGACTTTTCGGCTGAGATAGGCAGTTTTAGACGTTCTTCTAACCACATTTGAGTCGCTTTGAAAATTTTCTCCGCATTACTACGTGTGTTTGTGAAGATTTTAAAGTCATCTGCGTACCTTACGATGTACATTGGTTTCATCTTGGAAGTTTTGGTGAGTTGTGTCGTTACAACGTCATTGCACCAAATTCCCCTCATGCATCTCGGTTTTACCTTTTTAGCTTTGAATGTCTCCCATTGTCTACTTATCCACCAGTCGAATTCATTAAGATTGACGTTGGCAAGTATAGGACTAAGAATCCCGCCTTGTGGGGTGCCCTTGGTCGGGAACATTGTTGTGCCATCAGGCATTTGCACTGGGGCTTTCAGTATTTTTCGGATAATGACCAGAAGTTGTTTGTCACGGATACCCAATGTCCATAATTGACGCATGAGCTTGACGTGATTTACCTCGTCAAAAAAACCTTTAATGTCTACGTCTACTACATATGTAAGGTTTTGTTTATTTACTCGCACTGATGCATCTGCTAGGGCATGTTCAGCACTTCTGTTTGGGCGAAAACCATAACTTCGGTTACTGAAGTGCGCTTCGCAGATTGGCTCCATGACTTGTAAGATGCACTGTTGGATTATCCTATCCCACATAGCCGGTATTCCCAGGGGTCTGGTTTGTCCGTTGGGCTTCGAAATTTCTTTACGTCTTACTTTCTGCGGTTGGTAGTTTTGAAAGCGTCTTTTAACTTCATTCAAGAAATAGCTTTGTTCCATTCCCTCAATATTCTTTATATTTACATTATCACAAGCTGCAGTTCTACTTCCTTTATTCCCCTTAATATTGCGGTAGGCGAGAAGTATATTTTCGTCTGATATAATGATAGACATTAGGTTTTTGAAAGAATTTCCCTTTGTTGCTTTTTGGTATAGGTTATCTAGGACAGGTTGAATACCGTAGTATTCGTTGTGTCTTAGTTTATTCCCCTTTGGCGCGGACTTAGAATTGCCATTCATGGTCTATCACCTACTCTCAAATTGATTTTTGGTGACCTTTTGAGTCTTACCAGAATCCATGCAAGATTAGATGAAATTTCAGTTCCTACTATATAGACTTGTGGCTGTTCCTCCAGTTCCATTACAGAACCTTCAACGGTCGTGCCACTACTCTCACCACTATTAAGAATACTTCCCTTGGTTGTCCATTTCGTATTCAACTGTATCCGCCGATAGAGATTACTCTCAACGTTGGTGGCTTTCGACGTTCCATTCAGACTATCATTGTTTTAAAGGTCATTTTGACCTCCGATTTAGGTGCTTGCTATACCCCGTGTCTAGCTCCGTTGCCTATAACAACGTTAGGATTGTTAATTATGAGATATCCCCAATCCATTAGACAAGTCTTGTTTTCAGACTCCGAATCATTTCTGATCCGTGTCCTTTTCGAGGCGTACATTCGCAAGTTCGTCAATGGTTTACCACATTCTCACCATGTCGGTTGACAGCATACGGTACTTGGTTAGTTCCAACCGGTTTATTACTCCTGTTGGCTTTCGGTTATACAGTTGTGCACTACGAACCGTGACCGTATATTTTACCCTGCTCTCCACATCACGCTATGCCTAGTGTATGCAGTTGGGAATCTCACTGGGGTAGTTTCGGGGCGTTACTCCTTCATTCCTACCACTTATCTGAACAGTTATCCTGTTCTTTATTGCTTTGATTGTTTTTCCAATTAAGAACAGTCCTCGTTGTCGCTTATACTTCCGTATTGCTTACTCGAGAACGTCTCGCACCTCATATAGGACCTTCCCTTCTAGTGCAATCTTATGTTCCATAGTAACGGTACGGCTAGCACGTTCTTGAAACTCTTCTGGTCCATACACTAAAATATCAACTGGTGTTTCCATAACATCATAAATACCCCAATTGATACGATTAATGACTTCCCTTTTTCTTTCTCCGACACCTTCCACAACAATACAGAGATCAAAATCACTGTCTTCATTTGGTGTGCCATATGCATGAGAGCCAAAAAGGATGATTTTTTGGACAGAAGATACAGTAGTTTCACGAATCTTTTGCACCAATAGGTCCAATTCCCTTTGTACTTCTTCGTTAATCCGAATCACTCCTCGGATAAAGTAATTATATTGACGTTTAAGTATATTATACATACGTTTCCCTTCTCCTTGCTATTACATATTTATTTTTATATTTTTCTCTTGTTTCCCAACGTTCTGCAATGCTTGATAACATTCGTATATCTGCTTGAAATCTTGTAAAAATCCATCGTCAGAGATACTATGAAATCCTTTAAAGTTCTTTCTACACCAATATAAGATGCTAGATTCATCCTTCGCTAAAAAAGAATCCGGATTGAAATGAATCAAAGCCTCTGCTAAACAAGCCAGAAGCAATGGTATCATTTCGGAATCTTGCTTTGATAAATCAAGTACAGATACAACGGTATACTGTTTATATTGGTAGTATTGTAGAACACCATTACACATGTTTGTTGGTGTTAAACTGTGTTGTAATTGAGTGGAATCTAATTGATACACTCTCATCTTGTCCCCTCCTATATCATTACCCCTCAATTGGTGCAGCTTTCATAAAAGCCTTTTGAGCCTGGAAAATGATATAGTGATTCGATACGGTACCTTCATCAAAGAGTTCGTTAACGAATTGAGCAACAGTCATGGCAGCGAACTTATTGGTAATAACGCGCTGTGGTTCTGAAGCAGCTAATTCGGAACAACTTAATTGACTTGGAGCCGTTTCTTTTTTCGTAAATGCATCCGGAAATAAATCACCAAGCGGTGAAAGAATGACCTCGCCATTCAATTTAACTCCACATACTGCTTGTCCGTTATAACCACTGTTTTTATAATCAGCTATTTGTTGAGGTGTCCAATGTCTTTTATTTACTTCTCTCCAATTATCAGGAACGGTTACAGCTGTATTCCCTACATCGATGTAAAGAAGATTATCCGATTGATGGAAGAATTGATGAAAGATCTCACGAGAAAACATATTATCTACTGCTCCAATTACAATTGGCAGATACAAGTAGTCGTCTTTATGTTGTTTTTTTAATAAATCATATTTATTACCAAACAACTGCTGCATTGTTTCTATGTCTTCTATGTACTGTGAAGTAAAGGAAGAGATAGGAACGTTATAGCCAGCAATATATCGACGAGCCAGTACTTCTGCTTTGTATTTACCAACATCAGGTCGAATAAAGAGTTGATTTCCAAGGTTGTAGAGTAGGAAGCGAGCGCCTTGTCATATTGCTATGATAGGTTTCTCAAAACCCCTCACCGAACCGTACGTACTCCTCTCAGAGTATACGGCTCTCCATCAATTGCTTGTCAAAGTTATTTTTTTCTGTTTTTCGCTATAAGTTCTACTCTCATATCATAGTGAATTTCATTATGGCAATCCTCACATACGGCTAATGTTTTGCGTCTACGGGCAATCATTAATTTTTGCCATTTGGCTTTGCCTTTCTCAACATCTTTCATTTTTCGGACATGGTGCATTACTAAGTTAGAATCGGTTTTACCACAATGTTCACATTTGTTGGCTGACAACCTATCCATAAGACTAGTTGTTGACATATGAACTCTTGAGGCTAACAAGTTGTCGATGTTATTTTCTTGTGTTTTCATCTTAGTTATATCAACCGTTCTAAATCCTTCCCTGTAGAAAGAATGAGAGTGTTGTTTGCCTTTTTTATCTTTGTAATTGACTATGAATACACCGTTTTTGCAATATTTCCCCTTAATTTTTCCGATTGAGCTTTTATATTTATTGGCGAATGTTTTATACATGCTGTATTCTAGAACGTAACTGAATTTTTGGAGTACCGTTGAATTAACTGCATATTTGTAGTAGTTGTACATCCCTCTGATCTGTAATACATAATTATGTAGTATTTCCAAATCATCTAGGTGTGCCATTTCCGGTCTATGCTTTGGTTTCCAAGTTTCTTTCCCATTCACATACTTCATTTCTAAAACATTCAGGGCAAGTAATTTATTTCGCCATGCTTCATGGGGGATTTCAAGTCTTACTTTTAGATTGTGATGTCTTCTTTTTGCACCTTTCACCGAGTATTTGGTAAATAACTCGTTTCTAGTGATATTGACGTTGTATCCAAGAAATGTTGCTTTCTTGCTAGAGTGGGTGATAAGTGTTTTTTCTTCTGATAAAGTTAATTTTAATTCTTCATTGAGAAATTGAGCTATATCAGATTTAATGGCTTTGGCATCATCTTTACTGCCGATTATCATTACAATAAAGTCATCAGCATATCTAACATATTTTAGTGACTTAAATTTATCCGACATTGGATTGTAGTAGGGACGTTGTCCCCTTTCCTTAACCCATTCGTTGACTTGCTCGATTAATTCCTGAGCTTCATTGTGTTTACCTTGTTCTCTTAGTAAGTCTGCTTTCTTACGCCCTCTTTTTATTTTGAGGTGTAAGTATTGATATCTTTTATCAACTTCTCTGTCTTTTGGTTGACCTTTTCCGAACTTTTCAGCGTATTTTTCCATGTATATATCTAGTTCGTTTAGATATATGTTGGCAAGAAGAGGACTGAGAATCCCTCCTTGTGGTGTTCCACTGAATGTTTTGTGGAATTGCCAATCCTCCATGTACCCAGCTCTTAGGAACTTCCATATTAATCCGATGAGTGTTTCGTCATTGATACGTTTTCTTAGTAGGTCAATTAGGATATGGTGGTCGATATTGTCAAAGAAACCTTGAATATCACCTTCAATAAACCATTTAGTTCCATTACCACTCTTTTTAATTTGTTTCAAAGCTGTATGACAACCCCTATTTTTCCTGAATCCATGTGAGTTCTCAGAGAAGTTTGGTTCATAAATTGCTTCTAAGATATACTTTATTACTAATTGGACAAGTTTATCGTCAAATGTCGGTACCCCAAGAGGACGTTTTTTCTTACTCCCTTTTTTATCAATATATACTCGCTTAACAGGAGTAGGTTTATAGTTACCATTTTTAATGTTGTTGATGATTTTAGATACTCTATTTTTTGAGAAGCCATCAACAGTGTTATTTATGGTTCCTCTGGTCATATTACCTGGATTGGCATATATTTCTTGATAACCTTTATAGTAGAATTCTGGATTATAAAGATTTCTATATAATCTTTTGAACTTATAGTTTTCTTTAATAGTATTCTTCGACAAGGTGTTCAATACATAAACTGGATTTCTCATCAGCATCTCGCTTCCTTCCTGTTTATTATCATCATGAACTAATTGACTACCTTCCTTCGCCATCCTGATTTCACAACCATGACCTAACGTAATTTGTCATACGTTAGTGTGATAGGCTTTCCCTATCTCTGACTACTACGAAGGCTCCGTTACCATATGGAATATTCAAGAGCCACATTTCTTGGTTTTTACCTTGAAATCATCCTCTATAGCCATAAATGGCGCTTCCACTTAGGTAATCCCCATTTAGTACCTTGTAAATAGTTTGTAGTAATGTCGGTTGGGACTTTCAATCTTTACTAATGTACTTTAGTTGGTTCTCTAGTGTGAAACACACCTCTCTCCACAAAAAATAGATGAGCTGAACTAGAGACATATCGTTTCAATGTCTATTTCGATATGGTCGTCGATAAGACCCCTTGATTTATCCTTCACGCAGTTTAGCATTCAACCTTGTTTACCACGGTACACCTAGAAATTCAGTCGCACTCATGACATTAGAGTGACTTATCCCGTTGCAGCCATGCTACACTCCCCGTTCACTTTCGATTACGGATAAGGCTACCGGTGTCGGGTTGTTATCTTGTTTCACTTCACCCGCTGATTTACTAAATCAGAGTTTACAAGGCCCTTATGGGCGCACTTTTTCTTCAACCGTGTCTGGATCTGCAACTACAATTTCGCCATCCAATTGAAAAATACTCATCATTTGAGCAATATGTTGTAAAATTAATCCTCCGTTTCCTCCAGCACCTACTAATACAATATGTGGTACAATCTTTTTTCCTTCTGCAATATCAATAACAATACTCATTTTTATAGCCCCCTATTTTTCTTTTGATAGTGTATTCTCTAAATTTCGTAGAAATGGAATCGATAAATTTGTAATCCTATGCACGGTATACAAGTCAAATGAATGCATCACTAGTATCGATGCAGCATAAATGACTCCTTCCTCTTGCACAATGCCTACAACATATTGAAGTAAATTCAACTGCACAACAAGCGTATCTACATATTCTTGATGTGTGTCTAAATCAATATGAGTATTCTTCCTGTGTCCTTCTAATGCTTCATATATGTGATTCATCTCTAACTTGCACATAAATTGAAATAGCTTATAGTCATCATGCGATCCCTCTATTGCTTGTTTATTCTTTGTAAGAACTAACATGTAGTGCTTTATCTTTGTAAACATTGAAACGTGAATTGTTTTTAATGTTGTCATAATAAAGAAAGAGACATAAAAATATGTCCCTTTTACGCCCCCTTGTGTATTTATTTTAAAAGTGTGATCCTACTTAAATCGTAATCTTGGCTTATTCCTTTCGTTGCATATTCTCCTGCAAATATAAAGTTAGGATTAATAGAATGAAATTTTCCATCTATACAAGTGCGTACTCGTAGTTCAGGGAAAACATCCTCTATTCTGCCAACAATTGCATAAAGAATAGGAGCCCGTTCACTTTGATTATCTAAATCACTTGGTTCAGCAGAGAAACGATGATGACTGTGGATCTCCATAACTTTCATAGCGATAGACTGCATCTCTATATTCGTTTCTGGGATTACAATTTCAGTTGCTACCTGCTGGCGTGGAAAGTCCATAAAATAACCACGCTCTTTGTTGAAATAGATATCAGCATGCAATTCGCAATCACATTTACGAGAAATGGCTTGTGCAATAATAATAAAGTCCATTAATAGTGTTCTCGGAATAAAATCCCCAGGTAAAAAGTGATTCAGCCAAGTACTAAGAAAAGAAAAAGGACAATCTGAAATGGATTGTCCCTCTACAATACTTGCTCCTTTTGCGCCGACAGTTAAAATCGGAAGTAGTGCATTTGTATCCTCATCATATTTAATGACAGTTAAGCCTTTAACAAATGAGGGATAACGATGCTCTAATTTTACGCGGATATCCTCTGCTTCTATTTTTCTTACATCTGTTGAATCTCCATTTTGAACAGCGATTCCATGTGTAATTTCTTCTTCTGTAAACCAATCTACTAACGGTATATCTCCAAATACTACGTGGCGAACAACCGTTGTTGTATTGATTTTATCTAGACAATCTGTAGATTTTGTAGTCTTAGATTTCTTACTACTCTTTGTCTTACCTTTTGCTTTTTCCTTTTTTTCTTCCTTTTTAGCAGTGGCTTGCTCTGAAGCAGCTTTTTTCACTGGTACTGTTGTTTCCTCTACTTGTGTTTCCATATCAAAAAAATCGAATAAGTTTGTCATAATAAAAAATCCTCCTAGTATCTTTGCTTATATATAGTCCTGATATTTTCAGAAATTCGATGTACCTAATTACTGTCTGCCAGTAACTTATGTTCCATTAAAGTTAATGGCCAAAGTGGTAAATCATTGACTCTTTTGCCATCTGAATTTTGTGTAATACCCTTCTCGTTTAAAAACTTAATAATTCGTTGTCTTTCTCTCTCAATTCTCATTCGTGTTTCATAATCTAAATACACCGTATTTCCTCCTAAGCATGTTGGATCCAATGTTTATAATCTAAACTCCAACAAAATTATTATTTTTAATAAATACTCCCCTGCTTCTAATAAACAATCACTCTAAAGAGCGTGTATTAAAAAGTCATTTCCGATTCCATTAAAATAGAATCATCAAAACTTTGGTTTTCAAATCGTTTAAATAGCTCTCCAACTGGTTCCGTATGAGTATGTGTAAGGTCGTGATTAAATGAACTTGCAAAGAATAAAACATGAAATGTTTCTAAATCTTTTAAAGCCCGGAATTCAGGTATCACAACTCTACCCGTACATACAGATCCACTAGGATGAACATTAGAATATGGAAATTGATATAATTTCATTCCTTCTTCTAACGCCATATCTTCTTTTACAGCAAAGACAGAGATATTCGTAACTCGTTTTTGGTACACCGTATAACGAAATAATAGACGTGGAAAGCCTACTTGTTGAAACGGTCGTTCAAAGAAATGAATATCCCACTGAGCCTTTGGTACTTCAATCCAAACAGCTTGTTTATCTCCACTCTTAGATAACACCTCGTGTTTTATACAACCTTTTGGGAGTACGCCACTAGAGTAATGAGTATTATCTTGTGTACCCTGCTCCATAACTTCTTTTAAAGCTAAATAAAAGTCCTTAAAAGTAACGGCAGTTTCTCCACGAGATAATTCGTTGTTAAATTGCTGTATGGTTACAATTCCTTTTGGCTCTAAAGCATCAAATATTGCTACTGTCTTCATTTGTTGTTTCCCCCTGCGTATAGATTGTTTCTAATAAATCTAGTAACATCTCAAATTTATATGGCCCGTATAGTGGTTCGTCGCCATAATAGAGATAAAGAGATTCTTCATCAATTTGGTAAGAATACTTTACTGGATAACAATCTAGTAATTTTGAAATTTTTTCTTTATGCTTCGGTGATATGCCGTCTATTGTTTCAGCTATAGCACCCCATGTGTCCTCTGCTGCTTCCTTTATTTCCTTTAATGGTATGTCGAATAGTGTAGAGAGCTTTTCATACTCTTCTTCATCAATTGGAAAAGCTTCTAAGCCCATATCTTCGATCATGTCCGTACCCAATTCTATAAATCCTTCTTCATGGTCTAATTCATAGATATTCTCTCGGTCTAAATACGAGGGAGAATACTGTGTTACATCAATCGAAAGCTCATGCATGCTTTTAAAGTAACGTAAGATATGAAATTGACATGAATAAAATTTAGATAGATTTATGTTTAATAGGTTCATGGAAAGTAAGAAGATGACAATCGTATCTGTTGATTCTATGTCCTCCCACCTTATTGTTTGGTTTTCATCTAGAAAGTCCACACAAGTTTGGATTTTACTAATTGTCCCATGAGAGATTTTGTTGAAATCTATTTCTATATCTTTAGAAAGGCTTTCTAATATATATATTTCCTCTTGATATCTTTGTTTAATTTGTTCCCAACTTACGATGCTGTAAGTTTTGTTTAACTTAAGTGATAGTAAGTAGTTTGACATCGCTACATTAGATGAATAGCTAAATAATTTCTTCATTTTTAGGCCCTCTGTACTAATTTGCTATATTTTTTGTTAACTGTATCTCTTCAAAGATACGAAGTAACATCTCAATTCGTTTAATTGCTGGAAAATATGTATCATCATCGTAGAAAAGGTAAAGTTTTTCCTCATCAGCTTGGTAAAGCATACGTATATCAAACTGATTCTGGATTGACTGAAAGAAACTTTGATCCTCTATCTTGATATTAGAGAGCATTTCGCCAATTGGACTCCATGCATTCTCAACAATACGGTTTATTTCATCCATAGATATATGAAATAAATTCGAATATTGGATTAAGGTATCTTTATCGTCGCTATCTACCTCTTCGTGATGTAATTTCATATCTTGAAGTAAGTCATCACCCCAATTTTTAAATGAATCCTCACAATCGTATTCTTCGAAATTATCTTGTTCTAAATAAGTTGGGTAATAATCTTTTACAGGAATCCCTAATCTATACATACGCATAAATATCTCCATAAGATACAATTGCGATGTATAGAAGCAGGAAAGATCAGTATCTAAAGATTTTTCCGCAATCATGATTATTTCAAGTAAAGTTTTCGAATCTAAATTAATAGGGAAATTGGAGTCCTCTTCTAAATAAGAAACGGCAGCCATTACTTGTTGAATAGATCGTTCTGAAATCTTACTGAAGTCTATTTCTCTTGAGTGCTCTAAACAATCTAATATATAGATTTCTTCTTCATGCTTCTTATCTGCAAGTAATTCATGCAGTAAGTGAGCATTCTTTTGCATTTTTAACGAAAGTAGATACTTTCTTACTTTCTGGTGATTGTATGTAAATAATAATTTCATACCTGGTTCCCCTTCGTCTTTTCTCGAATCATTGCCGCAAGACGGATTATAATTTCATAATAAGAAAGTACCCATTCATCAAATGAGTACTGTTCATAACCATCCTCTAGAAATTCAATTAAAATATGACTGGGATACGCTTCACTTTGATAGGTGTTAAACGAAAATTCATGTAACACGAATTGAAAATCAGATTGTGTTATATGTTCCGAGCCTATACATAAATAGTAACCAGCTGTATCGAAGTAACATCCTTCCGCAGCCATAGAACTAATATCCGAAGCGAAATTCGAATACATGTCTTCTGAGCTAAATAACGTCCCATCTAACAGGTCTTCTTCAGTTCCAAAGGCAAAGTGACAAAATACACTTGTTTGCTCGTTAAAACGCGCAAGCGACTCGAATAATAGTTCACTTGTGATATGCAACTTGTCCCTGTGAAAATCATTGATATTGATTAAGAATGGGATGTTATATTTACGAATTAATTTTTGTATGCGTAGTATCCGTATGTATACTTTCATCTCATTTCCTTGATTAAATAAATATCTCATCTTCTAGCCCCTGCTTTTCTACATCTTCTAGTTGTTCAGTGAAAAGATGTAAATGTAGCATTTCTTTTAATTCACAATCTGGACCATTTATACGAAATGAATTACCACTATAAAACGTGACATAATGTCGTAGCTGCTCAAATTGCTTTTCAAATTCATCTATATGTTCTAATGGTATGTTTTCTAAATCAGGCATTTCGTTCGCAATAAATCCATTTATAATCAATTCAAAGGATTGACGAAGTTCTTGATTATTAGGAAGGACTTCTTTTGACTGTAAAAAGTCAAAGAAGTCACTGTGATTCATACTCATATGGATGCCCCCTTACACGCGAACCGGTAGAATTAACTGCAGATTAGAGTGAGTTGTATCCTCTGCTCCCACTACCACGATAGGTCTCTGATTACTAATCATTTTTATCGCGATTGTTTCAGAAGTTATCGTTTGTAGTGCTTGTAGCAGATATTCCACATTACAAGCCAATGTAAATGCTTCAACTTGATTACATGGAATTTCTACACTTGCAGTACCTACTTGAGAATTTTGTGGTTTCAGATGGATGCTTTCTTTTCCTTCTGACGTAAGCACGATTAAGGAAGAAAATGCTGAAAGCTGCTCCAACGTGTTTTTAAATTCTTCACGTGATAGTTGTATTTCACTTTTAAATTCATCGGGTACCATACGTGCCGTATCAGGATATGTACCAGCTAGTAATCTAGACTGATAGATAATACTCTCGCCACGGATTAACAGCTGTGTATCACTAATGAGCTTTAATTGTAAATTTGTTTCACGATTAAAGAGCTTAAGAGCTGTTTTAAGAGACTTAATTGGTAACACGACTTCACCATCTTTTGCGATAGTGATCTTTGTACAATCAAAATGTAAACGGGCTAAACGGTGAGCATCAGTTGCTATACTAAAGAACTTATCATCAACTGATTTTAAGTTCACACCTGTTAGGATCTTACGTGTATCCATTGCAGGAATAGCATGCAATGTTCCGTTGGCCATCGATACAAATTGTTCTTGTGAAAGTGAAATCCAATCTTCCCCTGCTTCAATTTTAATTTCAGGATATTCTTCATGATCCATGGTACAAAAGCTAAATTGTTTCTTCTTACTTTCTACGATTTTTAGCTCATTATTTTTATGTTCAAGACCGATGAATTCACTTTTGAATTTCTTAATCGTTTTAAGTACCGGAGCAGCTGCAAAAAGCACCTTCCCCGGTTCAGTACAATCCCCACTGTTTACATTAAAGCGAGTTACTAATGTTACTGTTTCTGTACCGTCTGAACCCATTAGAATCATTCCCTTTGAATTACAATCCAATAAAACACCTTGTAATGCCGGCATTGGGTTTTTAACGTCTACAGTAGCACTTGCTTTCTCTAATTTTTCGATAAATAATGTACGGTTAATAGTAAATTGCATAATAAATCCCTCCAAAAAGTAATAAAAAAAGAACAGATCTCATATCCTGTTCATTCGTTTTCCTGCTATAAAACAAAGCTTTACGCGCTTTGTTGTTTTTTTAACTGTTGTATGAGTTGATGAATGGCTTCTGTATGATCATGAAGTAACCATTCTCTAAAGGATGTAACATCACCAGGAATAAGAGCTGATAACCACCGGTTAAGCTGTTTCTCATTTCCAGGACGAATATTCTTCGCTTCGTGAATCAACTGTAAACTAGTTAGAATTCCTTCTAAACCACCAATCGTCGTATCCTCAAATGTTCTTGCTTGCGCATTATAATTGTGATTATAGGCAAGTAGAATTTCCTTGGATGTAATACTTAATGGTTTTGCAAGCTCTTGTATGTTTTGAATTAGTACACCTAGACTTACTTGGCCATTCGATGGTTCCTTCTTTGAACTTCCTTGTTTATGTTTTTGCTGTAACATAGTAGGTGGTATAAAATAATATCCTTTCTTTTGATAAGAAATATAGATACTATTTGGGCCATTACTACATGTAGAAAGTTCTACTTTAGTAGGTTTTACATTATAATACCGATAGGTAAGCCAATTCTTCAGCATTACCTGTTAAGAGTGGCTTTTCCCCCGGTCCACACCGTACGTGAGACTTTCACCTCATACGGCGCTCCATCTAATAATCAAATAGCATGAATTTTGTTCCTGAATCGTTTCAGTTTATTAATTTCCTTATTATTCAAGATGCTGCTCATATCAACTTCATTGTGTATTGCCTTGTGAATTTCCTTATCTACACAGGCTAGATTTGGCAGCTTATTGACTTCTTCTAACGGGAGATTAGGATTAATGTGATGAACATGCAGGTTGTGCTTCCCAAGTGGGACTCCTGTAATTCTACATTTTCCTCTATCTCTGTTGAACGCATATCCTCTATTCATAAAGTACTCAAAATTGTATCGGGGTGAATTCACAAGTTTTTTCCTGACTTTCTCAAGGAGAGAGAGGCTTGTAATTTCATCTAGTCTGACACTGAACTCCTTTGTTCCCTTTCTTCGCTCGATTAATTTACGTCCCGAAGGAGAGTATGGAGTTTCATTTTGAACCTTTTGTTTATATAGGTTTTCGTTCATCTTGGTTAGGTTTAAATGCATAATGCCAATGTAGCCAACTTCGGTTTTAATAGCTAAAGTCTTTTGTGTCCGTTTAGGGTATTTGTCCGCAAGGTTAATACACTTGTTGATAGGATGTAAGACCCCACCACGCCTAGATAGAAGATTAAAAGTCTTTTTTCTTAACTTATAACCTTCTCTATCCATTATGGGAGATTCGGTGGCATATGAATAATAATTTATTAATCCTCTAACCTTTGAGTTATAGGCTAAGATTAGCTGTGCATTACTCAGTTTATCGTGGCTTAATCTTTTGCCGAGAGAAGTGAGTGTGGCTCTGAGTTCTTTTACTTTTCTTTTAATCTTCTTATCAGAAGGAGTTATTTGGCTGATATATCTTGTCTTTTTATCCTTCTTCTTTTTTTCCTTTTACACCTTTTAAGACTACCTTGTATTTGAAGCCAAGAAATTCTATTGGCTTATGCCTGATGTTGGTTATTCTTGTTTTCTCTTCGGATAGTTCAAGTTTAAGTTCTTTCTGAAGAAAATTCTTGATAACAGTCTTCCATCTATAAGCATGGGATTTGTTATTAGTGACTAGAACCCAGTCATCAGCATATCTGATTAGATAGCCTGGCTTAAGGTTAGAAGATTTTAAACCTCGTAATTTATGATCGTGTTTCGAATACTCATGTCTGGTTGTAAATTCTTCAAATTGCTTGGCAACCCATTTGTCGAAGGAATGTAAGTATACATTTGCTAAGAGGGGGCTTAATATGCCACCTTGGGGTGTACCATTGTCATTTCTAATGATATTTTTGAAGATTCCAGCTTTGAGGAATTCCGTTATTAGGCACAATATTCGTCTATCTTTGATTCCCATGCTCCATAGTTTTTTTATAAGAATCCTATGGTTTACTTTGTCGAAGAATTGACGAATATCACCTTCTACGATCCAGTGATACCCAGTGTTATGAACAAGGACTTTTACTCTTTCCAACGCATGATAGGTAGTTCTTTCTGGTCGAAACCCAAAGCTGTATTTGAAGAATTGTGCTTCGAGTACAGGCTCTAAGACTTGCTTCATCATTTGTTGAATTATCCGGTCTTCTATGGTTGGAATACCGAGAGGTCGTTGTCCGCCATTAGCCTTTGGAATAAACACACGTTTTATTAGGTGCGCCTTGAAATTTGTGAGTCTACCACGAATTAACTCGATAAGTTTTTCTTCGGATAGTCTGAGGTAGTCTTGGATTGTTTTTCCGTCTACCCCTGGAGTCATGGAGCCTTTATTGCTTTTTAGCGAGTGTATCGCAGTGACAATATTAGGTTTTGACATCGCAATTTCAAGGAGAGATGTGTGTTTGATTCTCGTCTTTTTTTCCATATGCTCTTTTGTTTTTGAGTACAGCTTGTCTAATGTTCTCTTTAATTCTGTTTCTGATTCAAGAGTATTTTCTAGTTTTCGCACCAAATTGCATCACCTCTTTTGCTGAGATTTTGCTCTAAGGTTTAGTCGGTTACTGTTACACATTCCTAGAATAATTTTGCCTTTGCATGATTATTAGACTTGGGCCCTTCCCTCTAGTTATATTACATAACCTTCTTTGGTACTATGACCCTACTGCCATTGGTGTTAAGGAACTTCAGTATTGTATGTGTAATACCTTATATCCACGAACCGATAATTAACCATCGTATGACGTTCTCACCAACTTCAACTGTTCCACATGTTTTAGCCTTACATATAGCCTTAGGACTCACCTTTATGCCGTCAGTTACTAATGAACTAATCGTAATTTGATTCATTAGATGAATAGGGTATAGTCCCTATCCGCAGATTTGATATACCTTATTATCATTTCCACAACTGAAAAGGTATGGTTTTACCTCCTCCATATTTCTAAGGAACGGATAGTATCGACACGTACATTCAGTGATTCGCCAGAATCTATGATTCATTCTATCCATAGCTATTTTATGGCGTCCCGATTACTTTTCTTACCATGTTCCCTGAGGAATTTAGGTTCGATTTTCACCGCCTTCAACGGGCTCATAACAATGATAGGGTTCTCTATTATTGCTATCCGTAGTATTAGACCTTTTCAAGAGTTTACGATGTTCTTGCAAGACTTACTTCCGAGTCTTGATAGTCAAACATGCAGTTAGAACATTTTATAGTTCCCTCGCTTTTATATAGTGTGTTTCCACAACTTTTTGTGCGAGAACAGTTCACACAAGGTATCTTCCTACGCCCCAAAGCACAGCAGCTCTTTTTAAACTATTTGAAAAGCCACCTTTTACAGAACTATAGTCAGATTCTTCACTTCCATCCTCTTTTGATATCCAACGTTCATTCAAAAACACTGATATGGTACATTTCGTTGCTTTCTCACCCCATTTTTCATACGATACCTGCCAGTTATCAATACCAAAGACTTCATCGAATCGGTCCTGAATGGCACGTGCGTCAACAAATGGAGCTACAAACGCAAAAAAACGACCGTGGCTTTCAAATGTATTTATAATTTTCCATCCTAATTGTTCGACAGGAAATTCAGCTTGTAAACTTTCCATTATATTTGTCATAATAATCCTCCTGTATTACTTGTTATTTCGAATCTGGGTGTTTCCACTCTTTCTTTCGAAATTCATCAATCATTTCACATATAATTCCTCTGTTTTCATGAAGCAACCAATCCTCATAGGAAGTAATATCTTTCCCTGATTGAATGGATAGATGCTTATTCAAATCCTCTATACTTTTACAACTGATATTCCTTGCTGCATAAATGAGACTTAAACTTACTTTCAAATCTCTTAAATCAGAAATGGTAATATCCTTAAATGTCGTAGCTTTCGTATTGAAGTTTTGATTGTGCGCTTGCAACATTGATACAGAACTGATCCATAAAGGATTAGCTAGTTCTTTAATTTCTTTAATAATGTCATGTAAATGAGCATCATTTTGTAATTTCCTTTGTGATTTTTCCATGACTAAATTCATGATGTTTCCCCCTAATTAATAAAATAATTGCCTAAAGTGCTGGCTATACAATAACTCCAAACTTGAAGACAACACAAAAAGGGCTTCTTCAAGTCGATTAAAAATGTGTATAGCAAAATAAGCTATATATACACTAATCGGCTCAAAGAAGCCCTTTCATAAATGAAACAAGACGCAACTTGCTTCTACAACTCAACCACAACACAAAAAAAGGTGTGGGAATAAACGGAATCAATTAAACAATAAATATATCTGTATATTAAACTATCTTTATTTTTAATGCAAGTAAAAAAGAGTGAAACAACCGTATCACTCTTTCATCCATAGTATATTATTTGCTCCAAAATTCATTATAATACCAAGCTCGATAAGAAATATGTTCTGATACATCCATTATTTTCATACGTCTTCTATGATTTTTAGGGTGAACAGGTATACTATATATCTTCGCATCGTCTGGTTTCATCATATCTTCTACTTCAATTTTTACAACTTTTAGATGGTACGGCATACGACCATTACTAAAAATATCCCCTACACAAATTGTCCAAAGACTTGTTTCTATTTCAGTTACATTATTCATTTTATATTCTCCTCTATAAATTAATAAAAAAGACATTGAACAAATACGTCCAATGTCTTTTTCCCTCTTATATACTAGTTAACTCAAAGTATAATTTTTCTGGTTTTCCATACATGCTAATTTCATTTTGATATACGACAGCTAATGGCTGAGGCATCTCAATGCTTTCCATATAGGATAATGAAGCAGCTGCTTCTATTTTTTCTTTAATCTCATTAGGAATGGCTGAATAAGATAAGCTATCCATTTTACTTCCTAATTTAGTATCTGTAGCAGCTTCATAATAAATTTCGGTAATTAAGACCTCATTATCATCTGGATCATACATATATCCTCGGTTAACTGTAATCATATTGTAGTGCTCCTCTCAGGTTTACATTTTCTTATTCCTTGTGCTTTTAGCATTGCAACAAGTACCTTACCTATATATAAATCCCATATTTTCTATAGTTGCATTCCATTCTATAACTACTGTACTATGTCTCTTTTATAAATTGTTCTTAAAAACGGAGAGTTCAGAAATTCTTAACAAAAGTAGGATATGATAAAGCCCTGGATTTGGTTGTAATTTCTTACCGCTTTTAATATTCGACATTTTCTAAATTTGCTTTTTTACAGTGTAATTGCATAGACCCAGGAGCCTTTTTCAAACCTGAATGTATCAAGATCTTTATCTATACGATAAAAAACATTCGGTGCATGCTCTGAAACTACTGCAAAATACATATAGACTGTCCCTTTTCCTAAATATTCAATTCTCTCAATTGACAAAGAGAACATATCCCTCATAAGTTGTTTACAAAATAAAATCTCTCTTAATTCTTTTTCAACATTCATAATATACACCTACTTTATTAAATTTGTGGTAGTAAATTTGCTATAACACATGGGAAATCTACAATCTTTTGACGATGATAAATTTCTTCTACGGTGTCATAGATTGCTATATGCCCATAATCTACCTTTACTCGCTCATGCAAATGTAATAATTGAATTTTAACGTTCTCTACATCAGGATAGTCATTTTGCACTTCTATTAAATAAAATCCTACAGCTTCATATGCACTGTTGGCTGCAATAAGTACTATAGTTTGATTTTCCCCGTAACTAACCTCATAAAATTTCATTAATAGTTCCCCTCTCCAAATAGAAAAAAGCACCTTAAAATTGTGCTTTAATCACTCTTGTTATTCGTTTAGCCTAAATGGTCTAATACAAGTATTTCCAAACTTAAAGACAACACAAAAAGGGCTTCTTTAAGTCGATTAAAAATGTGTATAGCAAAATAAGCTATATATACACTAATCGGCTCAAAGAAGCCCTTTCACAAATGAAACAAGACGCAACTTGCTTCTACAACTCAACCACAACACAAAAAAGGTGTGGGAATAAACGGAATCAATTAAACAATAAATATAGTTATATATTAATCTATTTTTATATCATATTAAATTGTTTTAAGGGAACAAAAATAAGAAGGGAATTTATATATAGTTGTTTTATGTATCATATAATAATGCCCCTGTTTCAACGTTTATAAATCCCCTCTTATTTCAGTTCTTGTTGTTACATCATGTACTGCATTTCAAAATAAAGTTTTTCTGGTTTTTGATTTTGGTCTAAATGACATAGTATTTCTGGAATGGTTTGTTCTTCTACTTCCATACTTTCCATATAAGACATACTTTCGTTTTCTTGAACTTTTTTAAAAATAGAAGTAGGGAGTTTGTCTGCAGCAAACACCCCCATTTTGCTTCCTAACTTTTGTTCGGATGCAGCGTTGTAGAAAATTTCGTTCACAATGACCTCATTATCATCTGGATCATACATGTACCCTCGTTGTATACGTAGCAATTTGTTACTCCTTTCAAATATATTCCTTTACACGAATGTTTATATTTGTATATATTGTTTTTCTGCATAAAGGTGTCAAAGAATATTATTTCGTAAAATCCGTAATTTGTATAGAGGGAGATACAGGATAATTAGTTTTCTTAAATTATTTTTAATTATTCTACGCTTTTTATATAACAAACAAGCCACCCTTTAAAATAATTCAATAGCTTGTAAGGGTGGCTTAGTTTGTTGCGAATAGCTTTGTATTTAATTGTTTAATCTCCCCTTCTGCAAGGGGCTGGTAAAAAGCATGTTGTAAACCTTGTATATGTAAGGTTTCTCCTATACATAACAATACTTTACCAGGGAGCAGGTCGAGTAATAGTTCATTATTTATTTGCTTTGCTTGATTTTCAGTAGAAACATATATAACTAACACTGTAGGGTTGTTTCCTAAATCTTGCATAATAACATCTTTTCCTGATTCTACGAAATCTTTCCATCGAGCAATAATTCGTTTTAAACGATCTTTTTTATCTGTTAGTAGAGTGGAGTATACAACGAAATTAAATATGTGATTTACTCCGCCTTGCACTGCAAAACTTAAAGGAGGGGTAAAAACCCCTTTACTAATAGATGGATGCATAATATGACCTAAAAACGATGGAGCATAACGCAGATGGCAGATTAAATCTATATCGTGCCAATAACGTAGGTGAACGTATTTACCGTGATTATCAATTCGTTCTGGAGCAAAGAAGAACATATTTCCTTGCCAGTATTTTAAAAATTTGTAACCATTGTCGGATAACGTATATGTTTCTTCAAAGATCTCCATATCAAAACTCTCCACTTGCCATTTTTCAATTAGACGGTAGTAAAGTAATCCTTGAAGTGCATCATTTATTTTCTTACGTGAATATTTATCCTTAAATAAATATAACAAATGATTAAATCGAACAGATGTATGAACACCAATGAAAGCGAGTACGGCATACTGTTCTTCTGTTAAACGCTGCTTAAACTTAACCAATTCGTCAAAAGAATGGAATACATAGGTTTTATCTAGTTCATGTATTCGATATATTTTAAGTCCCTGTACATCCTCACTTGATAAATGAGGAATAGAAGGGACATAAGTAGGCAATTGTTTCTCTATTGTACGCATAGTCATCCATTAAAATTGGAAAATTGACGAATTAGTTTTTTTACTTTGTCCCTGCGGATAATTTAGGATACGCACTGTACCTTTTCTATTTTTGGCGTCGATATTAAGCAGCTCACATGTAACAATCGTTTGATTTTTCGCATCTTCTACAGTTGGATTGGCCAGATTACGGCTCTTAAGTCCTTTAAACTGAATTCCTGGAGCAACCTCTACGAAAATACCCGCAATAGCGTCTACCCCTACAATTTTACCTACAAATCGGTCACGGCGTTTCTTTAGTTCTAACAACTTTTCAATTGGATCTGTTTCTAGTTTCTTTTTATTTCCTCTAAATTCATAACGGCCATTCTTTTCTCCTACTTTATCGATGATAAGTTCTACAACATCACCAATGACAATATCCTCCGGACGAACGAATGTATAGGACCAGTGTGAGTACCTTACACCTATTGTTACACCATGCACTTCAACTAAGACCGTTTGTGCAGATGGGATATGTCCTGAAACGGTTCCTGTGTATACCTTGTTGCCCTCTTGCGCTGTCACTTCTTCATATAATCTTTTTTGAAGTGCCAATTCCCCTGCTGTGATAGATACAACAGCAAAGTTTCCTTCTTCTGTTTTCTGGAAGTGTTCAATGATAACAGGCTTTGTTCTACCCACTAGCCATTGAGGATTTTTAGGAACATTTATTCCTGCCTCTGTAATTGGGCAATATGCTGTTGTATGAGTACCAATTTGCATTGTAAGTACTTGTATACGCTCAGACTTTCCGTTTTTAGTTGGGAATAGCTTTTCAGATACGACTGTAATCAAGCCTTTTCCTACAGTACGCTCACGTTTCATACGGGCTAATTCCTCTAGTTCATGATCACGTACTCGCTCAAATTGATTAAAGTTTGTTTCTAGCACTGTGTCACCTTGTAGGTTCTCTGCTTCAAAAGCCATTCCAAGTTCTTCTACAGTTTGAGTGTTTGTCTTATCTTCTGCCATTATATTTTCCTCCTAGAACGTAAAAAAGGACACACCTGTACCGTTGGGATGGTACGTAAGGTGTGTCCTTCACGTAAATTATGGTTTATTTATATAGTTGTTAATACAAATATAATGGTATTTCTACTCAAATGCAAGAATAATTTTAAAATCATAAGTTTGCTATAGGTTAAATCAAAATCTAGAATGCAGCCTTACTAGGGGGACCGCTAGTATTTCGGAAAAAACACGCTAAGAGTATGCATAATTTTATACAATTTTTCGAGTAATTCAGTAACAAACGAGAACCCTAAAACCGCGCCAAGATAGGAATGTATAAAAAATTGAATAGATCCATAGAACAAAAAAAAGCGGACTCCCTGTGAGAGTAAGGGCCCGCTTTTTTCCTCTCTACCAATAATGATGCGTTATGTTAACTGTACTTGTATACAATATACAAAACAAAAATACTTTTTTAGATGCAAACACATATAAGATATCTAAAGTTATAGATGAACAGAATGTACTATTGAAGAATATATAAAGAATATATAAAATATATATCAAATATAGTACAAGCCTATTCATTACATCCTTAGTAAAAATAAAATTTTATGGCTTTTGGAGGAAAATATATGCCCAAAAAAGTTCTCTTGTTTACAGATTTGGGAATTGATGATGCGTTTGCTATTCTGTACACCTTTTTTCGTAATGATATCCAACTTGTGGGGATTGTAGCTGATTATGGAAATGTATCGAGAGAGAATGCTATAAAAAATATTAACTATTTGAAGTATATTTCGGGAAGAAAAGAGATACCCGTATTTCTCGGTGCTTCTGTACCTTTAACAGGTATATTGGTTCAATATTTTCCTGAAGTACATGGAAAAGTAGGACTAGGACCTATCATTCCACCTGAAATCCCTTATCCAATTTATCCCATGAATGATATTTACAAAATTATAAACTCAAATTTAGACGATCTTACAATTATCAATTTGGGAAGACTTTCCTCATTGGCTACGTCATTTATTTTGAATTTAGAAGCAATGCGGAATGTGAAAGAATACATTTGCATGGGTGGAGCCTTTTTTTACCCCGGAAACGTGACTGCTGTGGCTGAAGCTAACTTTTACGCAGACCCTTATGCAGCAAACTTAATTCTGCAGCATGCGAAGAATTTGACAATTATTCCATTAAACGTCACCCAACACGCGATTGTTACACCTGAAATGGTTCAACAAATTGATGCATTTCACCGGAATACACAAGACCTTGCAGGACTCATCATCAAACCTATGTTAGACTACTACTATAATTTCTACTCTAAATCGAATCCTGGCATAGGAGGAAGCCCTATGCATGATTTTGTAACAATATGGTATTTGTTGAATCCAGATGCAGTTCGTCTGTCAAAAGTGCCCATCAAAGTAATTCCCGATCAAGGAGAAGGATTTGGTCAAAGTATCGCAGACTTTCGTTTTGTGACAAATCCAGGTTATAAAACACATAATATCGCTTTTCAGTTCAATTATGAAAGATTTAAGAGAGATATTATGGAAACATTTTTAAGGAAAAGACTATAGCATATCCTAAGTAAAGATAAAAATACATATTTAAAAAAGAATTATTTATAGTTGGATGTATTGTAGTTGCTATGAGTTTACTAAAATAGAACTTCCTATATCGAGAATTATGTAAATAAGCTGCCTATATGGGCAGCTTATTTTATTTTTGGCTTAGCGTGGTTTTTTCCGAAATGCTGGCTATACCAATACTAGATTTAATTTAAGATTTACAAACTATTAATCAAAGAAATTATTCAATTCCTTACTCATTACGTTCGATGTTCTGGGCTTTGGTTTCTCATTTTTATTAAGCAGCGACTGCGTAGTATTATTCTTATTTTTTTGATGAGATTTTAAGTGCTCTTGGCGTTCTTTATAACTCATAGGTTTATATTCTGGTTGCTTCTCATCATTTTTCGAATGCTCTTCTCTATTTTTTTCTAAGTTTTCTTGTACCGTAATACTAATAGATTCGTAAACTTTTGCTACATCTTCATCTAGCTTGTTTTCTTCGATATGATTAAGCGTTTCTTCAATTGGAACCGTGTTGATTTCTACATGTGTTTCTTCTAGCTCTGTTATTGTAACGGGAAGTGAAGTAGATTCTATACTTGTTTCTGCAGTTCCTATCATTGTAACGGGAAGTCCATCAGATGGGAATTCTTCAAACAATGGTTCGGTCTCAACAGGAATCACGGAATGAATAATGGAATCTTTATTCCAATCTTGCTCTAACATAGTAATAGATAATTCTTTGTTTAGTTCTGCTACCTCCATGTTTATTTCATAGCATTCTTCCATAGGAGGTAATGCTATATCTATGGTTTCTTTAATATCTTCTTTCACGGCCGGTTCTTTTATTTCAGAGCTTATACTTTCTACATGTGTTTCTTCTGCTATAACAGGCAGTTCACCATTTCGTTGTAGGGCATCTATTAATCTCGATGCACGTGTATAACTAATTTTAAATGTGTCTTGTAGTACAGATACAGAGATACTTTCCGATTCCTTCACAAAACTTAAAATATCGTCGTATAGAATATCCTTAAAGGAGCTAGTTTCCTCTTGTTCGATTCCTTCGCCTTCAATTGGAATTGCTACTTCCTGTGGAATAGTATTATCAGGTGAATGGGTAGTAGTAACACTTGTTGTTTCTGGCATACTACTATTATTTGAAATTAATACTTTACGAGGTCCATCCCCTGTGTATGAACTTACAACTAGATTTTGTTCTAACTTCTCAATATATTGCATAGATTTCATATAGCTAATCTTGAATTTTCTTTGCAGAAGAGATGGCGAGACTTGTTGTGATTCGATAATAAATTCTTTAATATCTTCATACAACTTATTTTCAACTTCATCATCAACATTTTCCTGCTGGCTCATTGCTGCGGGATCATTTGGTAAGGTTTCATTTTGAGACTTGTGTCCCTTATAATCCTCCAATGATACAATGTGTTGATGCTCCCTGTTTGTTTCCATGGAGTTATTCTGTTCAATCTCACCTTCTTGGATAGATGGTAATGGTTGTATTTTCTTCATGTTTTCTGCATCCACATGCTTCATAGGATTAGCTTTTTCTATAGATTCATTAATAAGACGAAGACGCTCATTTTCCCAATATTCCCCTGTTTTTGTATCTACTTGAATGATCGCTTGGGCGAATTCTTCTTTTGGTACAAAGTTACTTGTGATTTGTTGTACAGGTTGCACATGATTATCTTGTACGATACGAGCAGCACAGATGAATGCACCTTGTGCCATGATATCTCCTGGTGACATAACAACTTCTTTCGTTTTTTGATAAGTTGATCCTAGTCGACTAACTGGATTCTCTTGCATAGGGGAAATGCCCTGTTCGGATTCTGCCTCTTTAAATTCCTCTTTCTCACCAAACATGTCAGAGAAAATTTTTGCATCATATGGTGTTACATCTCCAAATATCATTTTGTTACGGAATGAACCTAATAAAGTAAACATGTATTGTTCTGTGAAGTCGAGAGCTAATTGTGATAGCGTTTGGCTAGCGATTGTTAAAATCACTTTATATTTACGAGATTGTGCAGGGAATTCTTTAAACGGCCGCACAACATAATCCGGGAACTCATCGACAATTATGTGATGGTAAGGTGAGACGTTTGGTTCTCTACGGAATACCGCATTCTGCATACTTAATAATACAAATTTTCCCAATACGTTAGAAAGGTCTGCTAATTCCCCTTTTGCAGTGTTAACAAGTAGAATGCCACCCTGCTCTAAATGGACATCGAAATCAAAATCGGATTTTCCAAATAAAACACGTCGTATTAAGACGTTTGACGCCAAATCTTTTAATATGTTGCGTAAACCTTTTACATATTCTTCTTCTCTGTCATAATGCATTGGTTGTCCGCGGTATTTTCCTGATTTATAAACGGCTGGTTCACCTTGAAAATCCATTTTTTCACGAATGGTATTATCAAACCACTCGTCAATACCTTTTATAATTTTATATTCATTTTTTTGGTCACGTGAAGCAGCTCCACTTTGAACAAAATCATATAACTTTTCGACCTGTACCTTTAATAGTTTATGCATACGGTGAACACGTTCTACATCGTCGTACATCTCAATTAAATCATCGAAGGTGACATCTTTTTGTGGATTGTGAAGCTTTAATAAATAGATATGTTGTTTAAGGTGGTTACGTTGCGCTTGTTCAAAGAATGCATTATTAGATTCAGACAAACCTTGAATAACCATTGCGAAAACCTCTGCAACTTTATCAACTGGTCCCCGCAGAATGTTTATATTCTTGGTATCGGGATTAGTTGGATCAATGTAATAAACTGAGCTTGCTGGGATCTTATGTGCTTGTACCAATTTAAATACTTTTTGACATAAATCATTACTGGGTTCAATAACAGTGACACCATTTAAAAATGTTCCTTTTACTTCTTCTGTATCATAATCATTCTTTTTATAAGCAGTTTCAAACTTATTTATGAAACGCACCATCCAGTGTAAATCTTGATTTATCATAGGAATAATTAAACTTGATGTTTTACCAGAACCAATTGGCCCAATAATAATTCCATTTAACGTTCTATCTTTCCCTTTAATTCGGACCATTTCTTTATGTTCAATATGCGGTCCAATTTCTACATCAGGATATATTTGTTCTTCTTGGCTATTAAACCATTTTTGTAATTTGTGATTTTTATATTCGTATTTTTGTACCCACTGTAATATCTCTTCTCGGTAACGAACAATATGCCCACTATACCAAAGTGTAAACAAAATCATAAATACTGTTGGTAAAAATACAAAAATCATAGTGAGTGTGTGAAAATTGCCTGTTAAGACATGACCTAAGGCTTCATACTCACCAAAATTAAGATGTTTTGATTTATCGGTAAGATAAGGAATAACCTTTGCATGGATCGGAGCAGTTGCAAACCATAAAAATTGAATATCAACCGCAATATGAGAAGCAATCAAAATTATTAATTTACCATTCTCTACATGCAAAGCTGGAATACGACTATAAAACCTAAAGCTAAATTCTCCTAGTAGCAAAGAGAAGAACATTAAAATAAGCGGTACATATGTAATTTCTATAGGATAAGACGGTGGTTCAAATGCATAGTAGAGTAACTTGATGTAGTTTACTAAACCGAATCCAAACGAAAGAATGAATCCGCTAATTAAACCGATAGTAGTAAATAACGGTAATCGTTGTTTAAATGTCTCCATATAGGCTCACCTACTTCTTACAGATACAGTTGAGCTTTATGTTTAAATTGGAATCGATTATTAAATTTTGGTGGGAATAGTTCCTTTGATTTTTCGAGAAAGAATTTTGCTGCATCTTCAGTTTGTTTTAAATATAAATCAATACTCTCTCTTTCACAGAGTTGATTGTATTCTTCTTGAGAAAGTACCGCGATATTTATCTCAATTTTTTTATCTGTTGCCGTTTCAATTATGACATCGTACCAATAGAAATTTGGTTTCCCTGGAATTTGGATATCTTGTAGAGAAACACTAAACGTTGCCCCCTCTTCTGTAATATGATTAAGGACTAGTTCCGGGTTTTTAAATGCTTCTCTAGCAGAGAGCACTCCCCCAGTAGTAGTAGTTGCATATTGTAAATCCATTTTGATTTTCCACCTTTCTCCATATAAAAAAAGGCAAGCGACACCCACTGTAAAAACAGCGTGTGTCGCTTGCCTTAATTTCATATGTTCTGATTTGATTGTAGTTTTTTGTGTTTAGTTCAAACGTAATTCTATCACCTTAAACAATAAAAATCAATAAAATTGTATAAAAGTATATAAAAAATTAACGATTAATATAATTCAACAAGCTTACGTCTTTTCGGATGTATGTTATTTGCAGTACGTGCCATGATCTGTTCATCTGCGTCGATAGTAACATCTTCATTTTGGAGGGATAGCAGTAATACGTTGTCATACGTGTCCATTAAAAGTATATCTCTAGTCTTTTTGCGCTTTGGATAAATTACAACAAGTGGCACCCCTTCATCACCTTCTCTTCTTGAAAACACAACATCGTCTAATCTAGCAATCATTCGGTAATCATTTTCATTCCCAAAAATAAAGAAGAAATCTTGCATTACATCTTTATCTCTCTTATACGTTCGTCTAAGACCACCATCAATTTTCTCTTTAAATGTTTGAACTGTTTCAACAAATGCATAGCGCCAATCGGCATCTCCTACTGTACGTTTAGATAAAGGTAAGAGAATATCTTGTTCAAAGTTTTGATTATCATCTATTCCTAGAAGAATATCTGAAATAACATCCCCAGCTTCTTTCAAAGAGCAGATGTGCATATTTAGGTTTGGTAGATTCATTAAATGTTCATGATATTCTCGCATAGAAAATAAGAGATTTTTCATACGTACGTATGGAGGTTCTGCATCTTCTGCAAGGAACATCGACTTGTCATACATAACAAAAACAACAGTTATATTCTTAGTGTTTTTTTGTGCATATTCAATATACTTCCCAACCTTTTCAACTAAGGTAGCATTGGTTTCTTTACACATATCCATTTCAATGTAAATATTTTTGTCTTTATATGAAATGTGTTCATCAGGAATTAGAAGTAAACCTGCATCTTCAATTTCTGTTTTCTTTTGTTTTTGATGATATGAGCGAATATCTAACTCACATAATATCTTATTCGTATTGGTCTTTTTCGACACTTCTAAAAGTGTGCGTACTAATATTTCTCGTGAGCAGAGTGTATGTAGTGAGATTGACGAAGAATATCTACGTTTTGAAGATCCTGCAGGAATCCTTCCTAATTCTTGAAGGTAATCAACCATTCTATCTTTTAAGGAGAATGTCGCACGTCTGGTTATGCTGTCATCTCTTTTATCAATTTTTTTAGTCAGGATAGCACCATATTTTGAAAAACGATTAAGTTTCGTAAACACACTATCCTCAGAAAAATCTCTACCCTCAAATGCACTATAAAGCTGAGTAATTTGTCGTGTAGTAAGATGCCTTTTGTAATATAAAAATGTAAATACAAATATATCGACCTCTTTTAAACGAAAGGATTTCTGTGTACCTTTGCTTGTATATTTATACGTTGTACTTTTCATTATATGCAACTCCATAACTCGAATTTATTTTCAATAAATAACAACCATTTCTATATATCTTATTACAGCAAAATTTAGTTGTAAATTATTAAAAGTTTAAGCTGAATTTGCGTTAATCTAGATACTAAAACTCGTACGCTGAAGTTTGGATTACTTCTCTTCCTAAAATTTCGCTAGAAACATTGATTTATATAGTCTTTCGGTTCTTTTAAAATTGTTCGGACGGAAGACATGTTTTAACCGAACAATTTTTTTAAGGTTCAAGTATTGGATTAAAATCGTTAGGACGGCCTAACAATTTATTTAAACAATTACATTATATAAAGACATGTTACACATACAGAAAATATAATAGATTAATCACTTGTGCATTGTAGTTTCTTTTTGCTATTGAAATAGAAAAAGACCGACAAAATTATATTTGTCGGTCTTTTGTTTAGAATGATAATTTCTTCTTTGCTGGTTGTGAATCGTCAGCAACTTCTACTTCAGGTTCAGCACCAAAATTCAATTTTTTCTTTTTAGGTTTTTCTTCTTGTACTGAATCATCGAATGCAAAAAGTTTATTTAAAACAGCATTGGATTTCTTAGAATTAGCTTGCTCACGTTCTTCTTTAATTCTCGTAATCTCATCAATAATATCACTCACACGTTTTGGCAATGGTAGTCCTGCAACAACTGAATAGAATTTTACTATATCCTCTTCTTTTTTTGTTGTATGTTTATTAACGTATGGAGCTATAGGACGTTCATCTACATATGGAGTTCTTTCTTTTAAGAAGTTTTCCATTTGATTAAGGAATGAGAAGTTGTATAATCGCCCTGCTCGCAGCGGTGATGTAACGATAGATAGCGCGCTTTTTTTAGCACTTTCTAGCTCTTCTCTTTCTGTATCGTATAAAACGCCTTTTTCTAGTGCGTTACCTAATTGAGTCAAGTAACCTAGCGGGTTTTCAGTGTCTAATTGATTTGATTTTAGTTCTAATTTTGCTAATGATAAAACGCCTGGTGTATTAATTACTTGAGCAAATTCACTCGCATCAAAATGTGTATCTGAAAACGGTGTAAATGATGAAGTAACTAGGTTAATCTCATGTAATGCATCAGCAATATATTTGTTACTATAGCTAGTATATTCGTTTGCTAAAGCACTTGGATTTTCCTCTTCAAATTTTCTATATAGTTTAGCGTTATCTATTAATACAATTGAGCCAAAAGCTTCTTGGTTCATAGCAATACTACGAATGCGTGAAGTTGCGTTTTCTAATACTTTTAAAGCCTCAGCATCACGTGGTAAAGTCAGTAACAATCCAAAATTGTAATCATGTTCATAGAGCATTTCAATAGCCTTTAATAGAGCACCAGTTCCTGTTCCTCCACCTAGACCACACGTAATCCAAATAAAATCACGATCTTCAAATTCCTGTTTTACCGCTTCGAAAATCTTTGTTTCATGCTTTACAAATGCTTCCTCTCCAACCTGTGGATTACGAGCTGCACCTTGTTCATATCCTTCTAACTGTATTTTACGGACGTTCCCTGTGTTTTTAATCTCAATTTTATTAAAATCTTGACTATTTGTATTAACAAGAATCGCACGATATGGGTATTTGTTATTTTTAATTTGTGTTTCTTTATTTGCGCACTCTGCTGCGATTGCACATCCACCCATACCTAGTCCTAAGAATCCAAATTTCAAACTAATATTTCCTTGGCTTTCGATTTCTGAAAAATTGCCTGCCATATGTATATCCTCCTCAAATATATATTTTAGTTGTTTTTCTCAACTCGTTTTTCCAGTTCCTTAATTAAAACATTTCCTAGATCTGTTACGTCATAAATTCGAACACGTCCTATTGCTTTGAAAGATATTAACCCTGCTCCTTCAAGTCTTGCAGTCATAATATCTAAAGCATATCGCGATGGAAGTATTTTTTTACCCTCATAATCTTTTTCATTCTCAATTTGATAGTCTTTATGATATTGGTTGATATAATCCCATAACTTTTCTTTGTTCATTGCGCCCTCGGCGTATAGCACACGTAAAGCCCAAATCCCATCATTTAAATTCTCACAAAGCACATCAATAATTTCACTACTACTCATTGATATATTAGACAATAATTTCACACCACCTTTAATAAATAATAAATTTTATCTATAGGTACAAAAAGACAAGATAATTATACGGAATTTAATACCGTTATAAAAGCCGTAAATACTTCGGTATATATTTCCGAAGTATTGTATGTACTAACTATAATACATCTACGGATGATAATCAAGAATCTTATTAAATCAATACTTTAAATACTTCCGTAATAATTACCGTAATTAATATTTTAATTGTTACGCATTTATTACGGTAATAAACACTGTAATGAATACGTAATGATTATAAAAGATGCATTTTAATAAGTGAAAATCCATGTAAAATTTTTAGTTCAGTTCACAGAATTTTAAGGTGATTTTGTACATAATCAAGTGTTAATCACGCTCACCCGACTAATCACCGCTCGATAACATAGGTATTATTGGTATGCAGCTAAATAAATGAGCAGTGAATGATTGAGTGATCAGGTATAAAAGTCCATGATATTTTATGTAATCTACAAAGGGGTTCTTTTAGTTTCTATAGAATTTTTATATAATGTATTATAGGACAGGCATCATATAGTTAGGTGGTGAGCAAATGATTGATGAACAGTTAAGCGATGGTTATTATCGCGTATCTGAAGTAGCAACCATGCTTGATATTCCTGAAAGTACTCTTCGTAGATGGTTGAATGATTTCGATGAGTACTTGAACATAAAAAAAGAACGCCAACTTAAATATGTTCATGAGGATAGTATTGATACAGTAAAAAAGATTAAACATTATTATTCTGAGTCAAAGAAAAAGCACGAAATTGTTGGGCTTTTAGATATGGATCCGACGGTTATTCGCAATGTTTATGCTGAAGATGTTGACGGTGATGGTGAACCAAAAGAAACATCACTAGTTAAAGCACAACAGGTCAATCCAGACTTTATAGAAGCTTTGACGGAAAAAATTACTGAGGAAGTTACAGCTAAAGTGACTGAAGAATTAACAAAACAAAATATGGAATTCTTCGCTGCGGTGGCTAAACAAAGTCAGGATAATTTCGATAGAATCAATAAGCGATTAGAGGAACGTGACGAAAAGTTAATGAGTACTATACGATTAATTCAAGAACAAAAAAGTGCTAATGCTCAGCGACAAGAGAATACTGAACAAAAAGGCGGCTTTTTCTCTAAGCTTTTTGGAAAAAAATAAAAAGGCTATCATTTGATAGCCTTTTTATTTTGCTTATTCTTAATATCATTTCAAAAGCTTAGTTCATTGATTATCAATATGATTCATTCACAGCTATTGTTTTACACTTATAATAATCATAGAACTTAGGTTTATTTTGCTATACAAAGAGTTTTCTAATTCTATTTCTTCCAATCTGTGAACTACCCGCCACTTAACGTCCTAATGGACTGTTTGAAGTGGTGGCTTCTCGGTTAGTCGTTACTTTTGATAGCTAACGAATTTGTCCTAAGACAACCGAGCTAACCCCCTCGTTCCAAGGGTTATTTTATTGCTATCTATGCCAACGCTAATAGGCGTATTGCTTCATTTTTGATATTGATAGCTGCGTTATAATCTCTATCAAGATTTACACCACATATACAAGAATATACTCGCTCAGACAATGACATGTTTTTCACATTTCCACAACTGCTACATGTTTTTGTGGAAGGAAACCATTTGTCTATTTTCATAAGTTGTTTGCCTTGTTCGTGTAGTTTATAAGCTAAAAAAGAAGTGAACATACCCCAAGCATTATCAGCGACGCTTTTTCCAAAATGAAGTGCTTGCGACATGCCTTTCATATTTAGATCTTCAATAGCTACAACATCAAAATGAGTAGCTAACTCTTTAGACTTATGATGAAGGAAGTTCTTACGTTGGTTCGCTACTTTTTCATGTAACTTAGCTACACGGATACGTTGTTTATTCCAACGAATAGAACCTTTTGTTCTTCTTGATAATACTCGTTGTGCCTTTGCTAATCGGTCTAACATTTCACGATAGAACTTAGGATAATTGGCTCTCTCATCCTCAGAACTAACGTATAATCGATCCATCGCAAAGTCTAATCCAACAACTGTTTCTACTTCATTTTGTACAATCTCTTTTTCGTATTCAGTCAAGATAGACACATAGTATTTACCAGTAGGTGTCATAGAAATCGTACATGACTTGATTACATGGTCTTGTGGTATTTCTCTATGCTGCTTGATACGTACCATTTTCAGTTTTGGCAATTTAATATGACCGTTAAGCAACATAATATTTCCGTTCACTACATTCGTTGTATAAGACTTTCTGTCTTTTTTGCTTTTGAATGTTGGGAAGTCATTTTGACCACGAAAGAAATTCTTATAGGCAGTTTGCAAGTTTAGTTGAGCATTTGCCAGTGCTAATGAATCAACTTCTTTTAACCACTCAAATTCTGCTTTGTATTTCGCAGGAGTGGGAAGCTTTTGTTTCTTTAGTTGTTCCTTATCATCTTTGTGTTTTTCATACGCTTCTTTCCGTTCGGCTAACATTCTGTTATACACGAAACGTACACAACCGAAGGTTTTACGCATAAGATGTGCTTGGTCTCCTGTTGGATACAAACGGAATTTATATGCTTTATTATGCTTTGTCATATCATTTCACCTCACTTTTCACTTTGATTTTCAATATATTTTTTTACTACGTCTATTGATGAACCACCAGTAGTTAGTAAGCAAAAACCTCTTGACCAAAACATCTCTTTCAATAGTTTCATACTACTTAATTAGTAGTATGAAACTATTTTTATATTAATCATAAAAAAACAGTTTATTCTTATTCAAAACTTACACCTTCACTCGATCACTCAACCATTCGCTAATCATTCATTCTAAAATAGTAATATGATTGACCGGTGATTAATTGACTGATTACAATTAGGTTTAATGCAATGAAATCAACCGTTCAATCACCACTCAACCTACATACGAAATAACAGTATTTACACACGAGTGACTGGTGATTAGTTGGGTGATTTAAGGTGTGGATAATGAAAAATGTGCCATTAATGCGCTTTATCGATGATATTTTGTTAATTGAGCGACAATCAGGCGGTTGATCAGAGGCTGTTTAAGTTGTTCTTACTTATTGTGAATTGACTTTTGATTGAGCGGTGCTCAACGAGGTGTTTGAGTGGTGGTTATTTATACATAGTCATTTAGCAAAGGTCATACTTTTGAAAAAATCACCTTGCAACCATGGGAAAAACTATATATGATGTAGTTACTTTATATTTTTGTATTTTTTTAGATACAAATTTATTAATAATAAAATATTTATATAATAAAAAATAAAATATAAAAAAGCAAAAAAAGGTTCATCAGCCCAATGAAATAGCGCCAACTACTTCATTGTGGTACACCGCACAAAAATCCCAAAAGAAATTTTCAATCGACCGCGGTAAACAAAGCCAATAAACCTTTTTATTTTGCATGAAATTATAAGATAATTTTACTGTATCTTATGTATTTGTGCAACTTAAAAAGGGGATTTCTTGCGTAATTTTAGGCATTGTTTACCGTTGTTATACAAGTATTACTCTTTTAAGAGAGTAGTATTTTTGTATCCGTGGTATGACAGTGCCTTTTTCTGCTCTTTCGAAAGGAGTTAGCAACATTATGCATACGCAAATGGCTTTTTCCCAACAGAACTTTAAAGTTCATGGGGTTAAATTTTTTGATGGACTATTAAACATCGTAAAACTAGAAAATGAAAGAAAAGAGTTACCATCTTCAGCTTTAGCTACTTACATCTTGCTTCACTTTGAATGCAATGATATAGGAATGCTACCACGTGAATTTCAAATAATGGATCTTGCTAAGAAAAGTGGGATTCCCTACACAACAATTTATACAGGGTTTCAAGTTTGTTTGGAGCGTAGACTCGTAAAAGAAACACCTGTTGGAAATCGTACTGTATATGAAATTGTAGATTATGCGTTGTATAACCACACTACTGCAGAAACTGCAAAGATGACAGGCATATCGCTATCGTATTTCCGTATTCCATTTCACCTAATTCAAACAACGATAATGAGTAGTCTAGTAAAGGCTCGTGATAATAGAGGGATTATATTCCTTTTAGATTTAATCAATACTTTTTCAAGAAAAGTAGGTATGGAACATTATAAACATAAAATTGAGGAGTTTCAGATTACAAGAAAGATGTCTTCCTTAAAAAGGAGATTAAATCGTAATGCAAAGAAAGTAAGACACTACATAGAAATTATTAACCCCATCGTGCAATTTACTGCAATCGATTCTAAAGAGAAGAAATCTAATGAAACAAGAATTACTAGTGCAAGGAAACAGGTAAAACAAATCATCATTGAGAAGTTCAACGTTGTATTTTCTTCAAACTGCGTAATTGAGAATGATAAAAAAGAATTACATAGACCAGTAGCGAAGTGCAGAAAAGAAGCGGTGTCTCGTTTGAAACATATGGGACAGGTGTTACGTAAAAAAGATAAAGAAAATATAATGACTGCATTTAGACAAGAAATTGTTGATATCGCAATCTATTTACCGACGAAACAAAAACAAAGTGAATTATTAATTTACGCAATGACTTATGCATTAGATCAAGTGGAAAGTTGTTTGAAAGAGCAAGAAATATTCTCTATTCCAGCATTTATGCGTGTAAAGTTTAGAGAGTCCTGGATAGGTTTTAAGGAAAAAAACTTGTCTACAGGGGAAAAACACGATGCAATGATAAATTATCATAAGAAGAATGGTGTTTATCCGGAATTTATGTGATTTTAAAAAAATATATATGGAAACCCTTGTTAAAAAGTTACTTAAAAGCAAGGGTTATTTGGCATGTTCTTTAATTTGAAGACATGCTTTTTTATTTAGGAAAATATATCTATTAGCATTTTTACGGAAGCATATAATTGATTTACGTTATGTTTGGTTACGACTCAGTATGTTCATAATTCGATTCAATACTTGTGGTTATCTTAGTAATATGATTCTAACCTTGTGAATTCTTAGTAATATGGTATTTAACTTCTTAATTTGTGATTTCTATGATGTAGAGCTTGTATGTAATGGGGATATTACGATAGTGAATTTAGCTTAATATCCAGGAACGTATGTAATACAAGGCTTTAGAGGTGTTTGCTGAATCTCTTTATAATTAATGATTGAGTTTAGTTATATATATTTCTTGTTGTTTTTATATAAAATACTTGGATTATTTATATTTAATTACTTGTATTTTTTTAAATTAAATACATAGAAAAATAGAAAGAAGGAATAAATATAAGTTTACAAGGAGGTAATTAATCTATTGACTTTTAAAATTCATAGAGGTATTCTTATACGTGAACTACAATTAATTAAGAGAAATATACAAATTAATAGATTTAATTTCTAGCTAAACGGACACACCGAAGGCACATAACCTGCCATCGGTGTGTCTTTTTTTTGTATAAATAACAATAAAAAGGGAGAATTTGAAGCTATGAACGAAATTGTGAACATGAGTAAAGAACGATTTACAAAGTATTGTGAGGAGAATGCAGCATTTGAAGAGGATATTAGTCGCATTATTAATCACTACTTTTTATTACTAGGGAATAAGGCAAATATCTTACAGGAAAGAGAATTTAATAACGAAATTGAAGAAAAAACGTTTAAAAATAATGTGAAACGTTTTGAAACTCTATTCCCTGCAGCTGTTAAAAATGCATTTTTAAAAGGATATCAATTATGCCTTGAGTTTATAAATCATCCTGAAACGCAAATTCCTGAGAATCTATATACTGATCCGAATTTTATAAAAGATATTCCTTTTGCCTTAGCAAATGCATCTGAATATGAATTGTACGAAATCATTCGTACAGATGAAACACAGGAATTTAGTGTATTTGCTATACGAACATATGAAGGGATTCGTCCATTGTTAGAACAAGTATTTTGCGAAGTTGCATTCACTGGTGCTGAATATGCTTTTGAACATGAGCGAATGGAAAAAGGAATTGAATTAAAGAAAGGTAATAGTACCTCGTTAACCAAAGTTCCTGTAGATCGTCTTTTCGCGATTACGCCTTCTGTTAATGGAGTTGTTGTACATGCGGAAGAACATTGCGAGATTTGGAATTTAAATTGGAATAGCAAAGTAACAATTAATGATCCTTTTATTGAGCTTGCTGAGGTTACGTTTATTCATCAAACAAAAGATATGATTCAAAAAAATATTGAAGATGGTGTTTTATACTACAGCATTCTTTATCTTGGTACACCTTTACATGAGATACAAGATCGATTAGAAATACGAGTAAAGCTAAATTCTGATTTTGGAGCTCCACGTACAATGGAACAAGTTGAAATTGAGTATATTTTGAATGAGATTATTGGGAAGGTTCATCTTGAGGCACAAATTCCAATTGAAAACATGATTTTAATCCAACGTTAGATTTTGTAGGAGGTTAACTATGGTGAAAAAAATCGTTTTAGCTATTAGTGATACTGTATATACGGCATATTTACGTGAGGATTTTATTGGTGCGGGATTTGAAGTAGCTGATAGTGATGTGATGCATATCAAGTATCTAGATGAAATTCTAGATACAGAACAGCCCGATATTCTATGTATTAATGACAAACGATTAAATATTGATGCGGGACATGAAGAGAAACGTGAATTGATTATCTTACAGAAACTAAGAGATATTCGCTTTAATCGAGATATTCGTATTGTGGTATTTACAGAGCGTGAAAATGATGATGAGTTTTTGGCGAAACTGATTTATCTAGGTATCTATGACATTTTTAACTCTCGTAGAATTGATATTGATAATAAAGTTATCCCGCAGCTGCTACAGGAGTCGGATATTAAAAATGTAGCAGAAATTGTAGGCGCAAGTCAGGCACCACAACAAACAAAGTTACCCGAAGTTCCTGTTGATGAGGAAGAAGAGGAAGTATCAAGTGAATTAGAGGAAGGTGGCAACAATGAAGCTTCCTCTAACTCCAAGAAACTATTTAAAAACAATCAAAAGCGTAAGTCTGTTCCAGGTGAGTCACAAAAAGCACCTATTATAAAAAAACAATATAAATTGGCTTTTGAGCCGGTATATGAAAAACAAATAGGTATTGCTATTCCGAGAAGAACAATTGTTGTGGCCAGCATGAACAAAAGAAGTGGTGCAACTTTTGTTTCACATCTTTTAGCTGCTTACTTAAATGAACTACAGATTGATGTGAACTATATAGAGAATCTATATGATGATGGATATACGTATCCTTTATTAAAGGGATATACAGAAGCACCAGAAAACTATCGTAGTGAATTTATGTTACAGCGATATAAGGAGATGCTACAGAAGGAATCTGATATATTATCAATTCCAAAATGGAAGCAAGGAAGAATAAATTATATCGTAAAGAATCCTATAGTGGACCAAGAGCTGAAAAACGAAACAGAGCAGGACTTTGACCATTTTATTAAGGTATTATTGGCTAACCAAGAAGCGCCTATATCTATTATTGATGCGGGGTACGATTGGGATAAAGATTTATACCATGAAATATGTGAAATGGCAGATTTTATTTTCTTTGTAGCAGAACCAGATCTGCATCAATTGTTAAAGATAGCGCATCCTCTTACACAAAAGGAGAGAAAACTTGTTTCTTACTTAGTTTTAGAGAAAACGAGAATTATTGGGAATAAGTTTTCTACTGCACTTTTAAAGCATGAAGTAGTAGAAGAATGTTTTGGCGATAAGGTATTAACTGCTTTAGCACCATATGAGATAGAGGATGTATTTGAATCTCAATTAAAAAGTAGTACGTTACTATCTAGTCGGAACTATTATAAAGAGCTTGAAGGAATAATGAAGGAAATAGCAGAGTTATTACTGCCAAACCAATTGTTGAATCAAAAGAAAAGTTCCATTTTAAGTGGATTTCGATTTCGGAAGTCTGAAAATTAAGGAGGGGTGAAGAAAGATGCAAAAATTTATTATAGGGGCCGCCTCAATATTATTATTTGTTGGCTGTTTATTCTTAATGACAGATATGATTATTGGAGATACAACACACACAGATAATAAGTCTGCATCAGAACGCGCTGGAAGTACAGCAATGGATAAAGCCGTAAAAGTAGGTGTTTTACGAGCGCAAGAAGAAATTGCTATTGAACCAGGTATCGCAAAGAAAGAATTTGAAAAGTCTTATAAACAAAATGCAACATTTAAGGATCCTGCATCAAAACGAGAGTTTTCTGTACATGCTGTACAAGAGCAACCTGCAATGATTGCGGTTGAAGGAGAAGCGGAAGCTGCTAGTTATACGAAACAATTTGATGAAAAGAAAGGTAACATTAAGAGTAACGCAAGACACATATTTATTTATGAAGCAGATTCTGACAACAAGAAAGCTGGAGGAAACGTGAAATAAATAAGAAAAAGTAGGTGTGTAAGAAATGCAAAATACAGTAACAACAGCGCTTTTTCTAACGCTTTCTTTATTATTGATAACTCTTATACCAGAAGGTGTACTGTATGGAATGCAGTTAGTAAAAGCACATGATTTTGCTTCTAGTACAGTAGAGTTAGCAGAACAAACAGGTGGTTTTCAGTACACATATGAAGGAAAAAACGTAAATCTAATTCCTGATATAGAGAAGAAAATGAAAGAGCAGAATATGGATGGATGGAAATATGAATATACTAAAGGGCGCGTGGATCATAATCAGCCGTTAAATTTTAAGATAAAAGCTGAACATCACTTCTTTATTTTTAAAATGATAGGGATTGATAGTGTGAAAGCACCAATATGGGCTAACAAAGATGGAATGGGACAAATCTATTTCCGTTGAGAATATCAATATATATAAAGAGTTAAAAACTATACTGAAAAGTGTAGTTTTTTTACTAGAAATAAATATTTATAAATAAATATATAAAAATACTTTACAAGCCTATTTCTATATGGTAATATTTTCCATATAGAACAGCGGTTATAAAAAAACGCTAATTTATAAATTTATATGTTAAAGTATCTGGATTTTATATTTAAATTCGATACAATAAAGGAATCTATTAAAAAACTAATATACTTGGAGGAACAAACAATGGCTAACAAATTTTTAAAAACAGCAACAGCATTAACAATTATGGGTACATCATTACTAGGAGCAGGAGCATTTACTGCTAAGGCTGATAACACAGACTCATTAAAATTCAGTGATGTTCCAGCAAATCACTGGTCTACAAAAGCAATTTATGATTTAACAAATCGTAAAGTAGTACAAGGATACGGAAATAATATCTTTGGTTTTGGTGACAATGTAACTCGTGGGCAAGTTGCTCGTATGATTTATATGTACGTTAAACCAGCAGATGCAGATGCTAGCTTCAAAAATCCATTTACAGATATTAGAGGACACATGTTTGAAAAAGAAATTAGAGCACTTGCTAAAGCAGGTCTAGTAAATGGTTATGGTGAAGGGAAATTCGGTCCAGATGATGTCTTAACTCGTGAACAAATGGCGCAAGTACTTACAAATGCTTTCAAGTTCAAAGCTACTAAGACAACTTCCTTTACTGATGTTGATAAAAACTCATGGGCATTAAAAGCAATTAGTGCATTAGAAGAAAATGGCGTTACTATTGGTACAGGAGGTAAAATGTATTCACCATATGCACATGTAACTCGTGAACAATATAGCCAGTTCTTATATAACTCTATTAATGCAGTAGAAAAAGAGACTAAACCAGAAGTGAAGCCAGATCCAAAATCTGAAACAAAACCAGAAGAAAAGCCAGAAGTGAAGCCAGATCCAAAACCTGAAACGAAACCAGAAGAAAAACCAGAAGTGAAGCCAGACCCAAAACCTGAAACAAAACCAGAAGAAAAGCCAGAAGTGAAGCCAGATCCAAAACCTGAAACGAAACTAGAAGAAAAACCAGAAGTGAAGCCAGACCCAAAACCTGAAACAAAACCAGAAGAAAAACCAGAAGTGAAGCCAGATCCAAAACCTGAAACGAAACCAGAAGAAAAACCAGAAGTGAAGCCAGACCCAAAACCTGAAACAAAACCAGAAGAAAAACCAGATACAAATTTACCATCAAGTATAGATAAAGGTTTAGTTACAGAGGAAGTTACGTATAATCCAAACGCTATGAAAAACCCGATTGCTCAAAAATCCATTTCTACAGAAGCGCAAAATCTTATTAAGAGTGTGAATAGTAAATATGGTACTAACCTTAAGTATGCAGATATAAATGGAACAATTAGACTGGTTGATAAAAATATGTACTTACCAGAAGGTACAATTGGGGCACAAGTCTACGTTAATGCAACTAGTGAGAATGATTTTAAAATTATTTTCTTAGATAATAACGAAGCAACTATTGAATTAGCTAAAAAGTGGACTACGATGTTAAATTCTGATTTAGTTCTAGATAAAGAAATTCAAGAAACTGTAGATGCTCAAGAAATTAATAACTTTGAAAAAGGAAAATATAAAATTCGTGTAGGGCATTCTACAGCTGACCACATGATGTACATTCAAGTACGTGTATAATATCATTGCAATTCAATGTTTCATTTGATATATTGAAATATGTAATATAACAATTAATAAATAAATTTGATTTATTTACGTAAAGGACACACCTTACGTACCTCCCAAGGTACAGGTGTGTCCTTTTTTATGTTTAAAGGAGGGATTTTATGAAACTGAGTAAAAAAGTATTATTAACCTGTACTTCTTTAGTTTTGTTATTACCGTCAGTAGCAAGTGCAGGAAATAGTGATGTACCATTTTATGATGGAAATGAAACTACGATTTTAGCGTCAGACGAATTACAATTGAAAGGAAAACTACTTAGGTCTGGAAGTAGATATAAGCCAAAAGAGTTCGACTATAAAGCCGATATACATTTTCCTGCTGTTTATAATGGTTCTTTTAATTGGGGGAATCCAAGGGAAAACCTTATCCAAAATGAAGACCATTCAGATCCTTATGTGCGTATATCAAATGACGGCTATATTAACCCTTCAGTTGTAGTGGGAGATAGAATGGTAACTGAAGTGGAGAGAATTACAAATAGCATAATTACAGATAAATATTGGGGCAACCCTCAGTTTGTTTTAAAAAATTTAATTCCACATAAGATTACAAATAAAGAATCCTTTGAATCTTATGGACATTTCTATTGGATTAGGGACATTGCATATCTTTCTGGTGGATATGCAGGGGCTGGTGGTGTAAATGATGTGAATAGGTATAGCTTGTGGTATGTGCGCACAAGTAAACCTCAAATAAAAGATTTTAAAGCTACTAGTGGGCCAAAAGATATACCCGTAAAATTTACATTTAACGGTTTTGAATATGTAAGTAAAAATAAAGGATACAATGACCGAGATCCTAATGGAACAACAATAAACCCTTATCAAAAAGCTGCTGGAGAACGGAACCGAGTTAAATGGATGTTAGATATTACAAAAGATGGCGAAACCGTGTATCATCAAGAAAATTATCTACGTTCAACTCCGCAAAAAGATAATCAAAAACCAAATGAAGGTGATGCAGGGCAATTTAAGTCAGAAGAACTAAAGTGGCAGCCACAAATGTGTGGCCGATATACTGCAAAAATTAAAGTCATTGATGCTGTTCAAAGGGAGTCAAATGAGAAAACTGTTGATTTCACCATAAATGGTAACTGTGGTACAGAAGTAACACCTAATCCAGATCCAGGTGCTGAAGATGATTTTAAATATAAAATCGATTTCTCTGCTGACCGAATAGAAGGAGAAACAGCAAGAGAAGGAAAGAATATAAAAACAAGAATAGATGTATCACGTGATAATTTTAAACCAGAACGTGACCAATATAGAGCAAAGGTAAATAACAATATTAATAAGTCCGAGCAAGCGGTAAATAGTTCTGAATCCGATAGAGATAGTGCGCAGTCTAGTCTTAGTTATTGCCGTCGTAATCCAATTCATGAGGTAGATGCAGAAGGGAACCATCACTATTACGATAGAGACTGCTCTTGGGAAGAAAATAGATTAGATAGTGCAGCAAGTAGGTTAGATACAGCAAGGCAGAAGTTAGAAAAAGAGAAAAATAAAATTAAAAAGTTAGATGAGCTAGAAGCGAAGTATGCAAATCCTGAAACGGTAGTTGTGCTCAAGCATAACGGACAACAAGTAGCGACACAAAAGGTAAGGTTAACTGAAGGAGAAAAGAAAACATTGAACCTTGGCTGGCAACATAAGGGGAAAGGAACAATTCAGGCAGAAATTAACCCTGCTGGTAACCGATTAGATATAGAAGAAACCACATACAAAAATAATCCTATTAAAACAGCTATCTATTCACCATCTCATGAAAAAGGAATGTGCGGAGTAACGAGTGTAAAAGGTGTGGTAGAAACAGTAAGTGAACGTGTGTCAAAAGAGGACACAGTGGGAGAAATGTTCTATGAAACATTAAGTGGAAGTATTGATAATTTAGAACCATCTAAGCTCCATGCGGGGTATGGTTATTCTTATGAAGTTAATGGGAAATACAAAAATGATTGGAATACTAATTATCCAGGTGTATTTACAAAAGCAACGGCACAGTATCCATTTGCAGATGAAGGACTAAAAACAGCATATGATTTAGAGAGTGTTTCTAATAATGGCTTAACATCTAAATTCCTACCTAAAAATATGTATTTGTCTGAAGTAACAGGACATGTCTTTGATAGTAAAAGACCAACTAAGTCTTTATATTGGGATGGTAAGGAAAAAATTATTGATGGCCAACGAAAATGGTATGCGCCATTAAAAACAAAAGATAGAAAATATTCGTTCAATGTTGAAACAAACCCAGCAGGTGTGAATGAAATGAGTTTGTGCCTGACAGATGAAGTGGAAATTAAAGGTGTTGCGTACGATGATTTTAAAAAGAGAAGGGTGCTTGCGGATCTTCCATTCCCTGTGCAAACACCAGGTTGGAATTGGGTTGGAAAGGAAAAAATTATTACTGATTTATCAAATTGGTACTATATGAAGAATAGAAATTAGATTAATAGTATTGTATAATGACTTGAATCGACAAAAGTATATAATCCTTCTTGAACTAGTAGCTGAATGGATAAACCAAAGGCACACCCCTTAATGGGGTGTGCCTTTTTTCATAGAAAGGGGAAATTTGAGTGGATAAAAAGAAAAAGCAGCGTGTGAGACGAGTGATTTTTCTTGGAGTAATCGCAATGATAGTATCAATATATATTGGAAATGAATTTCAAGATCGAAATGGGACAAGTTATGCTCCTGCAAGATATTTTGAGACGGGAACAAAGCTTGTTTCATTCTAAAAGTCTAATAAATAATAAAAAGAAAAAAGAGACAGCAGTTATATAATGCTGTCTCTTTTTAGGAGAATGGGATCAGGAGAAATTACCTATCCCTTTCTTTTTGAAGATGGGTTTTAAATCCCATGCAAACTCTTTCTTTTCAGTACCTGTTGAACCCAAAATTCCTTTATAGTAGAATCTATCGGCATCTTCTGTTTTATCAAAATTATAAATATAAGCACGCGTTTTAGATTCTCCAGGCTTTAATTTAACATCTCCAGTTTCAAATGCCTCTCTCACCGGAAATCCTGATAAGTTTTTATCGTTCAATCTAAAATCAGTAAATGGAGCTTCTTTCTCTATATTCCCTTTATTTGTAGCTGTAAAACTAATAATAACAAGATAATCTTTAGCAGGTCTAAGTGTCATATTAAAATCAGGAGAGGGATTGTATTTGTATTCCAGTGACTTTTCAACATCTGAAATTTGAAATTCAATATCTTCCATAGTTATAGATTTATTGTATTTTATCATTTTATAAGACTCATTATTTTGATTGCTTGATTTACTTTCCGGTCCACTTTGAGTTTCCTTCTTTTGAGTTGTTTCATTATCATTTGAACACCCAGAAATTAACATTAAAATCATTGATATTAGAACAATAAAAACATTTTTCCGCAAATTAATATCCTACTTTCTTTATATATGGTTATTAGTATTATAACTATATATAATTCGATTTACAATGTATATTAAAAAGGAATGAATAATGGAGAATAGAATACATGACATGTACAATAGTTGATGTTATAATAAGTGTAGAAGTATTATAATAATAGTTTTTGCATAAACTAAAGAAGACGAGATGCTCCAACATCTCGCCTTATGTAACTGTTACCGCAAGGTGGCTAGTTGCTAAAAAAAGTTTATTTTTTCTTAGAACCGCCCTTCACTGAACTGGACCCGAAAAGTTAGACATATATTTAAGCAGCTAATAAGGATTGAATTCTGTATTTTACAGGAGGCAATCCTTTTAATTTTGCCTTAATCCTTTTATTATTGTAATAATAAATATAATTCTCTAGTTCTTCCCTAAAGTGTTCCATACTTTCAAAATCTTTAAGATAAAGTAATTCAGATTTTAATAAGCCAAAGAAATTTTCAATGACTGCATTATCTAAGCAATTTCCCTTACGGGACATACTTTGAGTTATATTATTTTCTCTTAAAATATATTGATATCTATCCATTTGATAGTGCCAACCTTGATCTGAATGAAGGATAGGAGTATCTTCTTTATCCAAGCATTTTAAAGCCTTATCTAACATCCTTTCGACTAGAAGGAATGTAGGGCGTTTCTCAATATTATAGGAAATAATCTCACCATTAAACAAGTCTAGAATAGGAGATAGGTAGAGTTTTTCACCAAACAAATGAACTTCAGTAACATCTGTAACCCACTTTTCATTAGGCTTAGAGGCCTTGAAATCACGCTTCAAGACATTTGGCGCTACCTTCCCAACCTTCCCGCGATAAGAGCGGTATTTAGTGATTCTTACCAACGATTTTAACCCTAATTGATTCATTAAGCGAAGGACGGTTTTGTGGTTAATGGTATAGCCCTGATTACGTAATTCAAGTGTGATACGCCTATAGCCATATCGCCCTTGGTGTTCCTGAAAAATCTGCTTAATACTTTCTTTAACCTCGTTATATTTATCTTCACGACTCATTTGTTTCACCCAGTAATAATATGTACTACGAGCCATTTCAGCCGCTTTAATCAAGTCGATAATTTTATATTCATGCCTTAACTCATATATTATGTGTGCTTTGTCTTTTTCAGAGATTGTTGTTTTTGTTGAATTAAGGCGTGTAACTTTTTTAAATAAGCATTTTCCATGCGTAAGTATTCAATTTCTTTTTGTAAATCATTTTGAGAGTTAATATTTTGTTTTTTCTTAGGTGCAATAGCCTGTTTCTTCTTCACAGTGGAGTACCCCTTACTTGTTTTACGAAGAGCATCTATCCCCTGTGATTCTAGCATTGATCGCCACTTCCTAACGGTACGAGGAGATGGAACGTTGAACATAGCGGCCGCTTGTAGGGGCGAAGCTCCTGTATTGTTCATAAAATTCAATACTTCCATTTTAAACTGAATGTCATACCTTGTACATTTAGAGTTTAAGGACTCTATTCCTTGTTCTCTAGTACGTGCCACCCACTCTTTTAATAACGATATACTGACTTGATATTTTTTGGCAGTCACTTTAAAAGAATCATTTGTATTTAAATAATGTTCAACGGCATTTTTTTTTAATTCGAATTTATATTTTCTAGACATAATAAAACCGCACCTCCAATTGTTAGTTATTTGTCTAACAAATTGGGTGCGGTTCACACACGCTTGCAGGCATTGTGGGTGGTTCTTTTCGTTTTTCGTCGCTTTTTTTGTGTTTTCTTCCAAGACATTGAGAGGTATTTACCTACTCGTTTTGCAAAAAACACAGCGACTTCTCTAGCAATTACTTTTAAAATTTCAATTGCTATTATGAAAAGTATTTCCATGCGATCACCTCCTTTCTCCATAAAATGAAAGAGAAAGGATAGCAACCAACCACCCTGAAATATTCAGTTACGTTATATTCATTATACCATATTTACGGGTGGGTTAATAGCTTAAAAACCTTGATATGACAATGTTTTTAAGGGTTTTTGAGTTTTGAAATCAGAGGTTTGAAATGGTAAAAATAATATTTTTTTTAGAAATGATTGACATATAACTCTATATATCATAATATTGAAATTGTAATATTAAAGAAACCAAATCCAACATTTTCATATAGACTTTAGATTAGCTAAAAGGACACACCTAAGGCGCATTATGCCATAGGTGTGTCCTTTTTTTGCGTTTAAAGGCTACATAAGGAGGAATACAAAAATTGAAGCCATCTAAGTTTCAAAAGAAGCAGATTGTTGCGGTAGGTCTAGCCGCTGCAACAGTAGCGGGTATCTATGGATACAATCATTTCGCAGTAGAAAATGCTGTAAAACCAACAAAGATTGTTGTAGCCGCAAAGGATATACCTGCACATACAGAAATTAAAGAAGACATGCTAGTGGAACGAACTTTACCTGGTGATGCGATTCCCCCAAATGCATTACGTGTAAATAAAAAAGAGGTTGTAGGTAAGTGGACAAATGATGGGCAACCCATTACAGAAAATAGCTATCTCTTTAAAAACAAAGTAGTAAAGAAAGAGGAGTTACCGGACTCTGCTATTTTAAATTTGAAAGATGGAGAAGTTGCTTTCCCGTTACTCGTTGATTTGGAAACAAGTTCAGGGAATAGTATTATCCCAAACACGTATGTGGACTTGTATTTCAAACAAGTTGTGAAAGAAGGAGACAATGAGAAGGTTGTCTTTGGTGGTCTGTTCCAACGTGTACGTGTGACGGCTGCAAAAGATAGCAATACAGAAGATGCATTTGTGCTAGAAAAGAAAGAATCAAAAGAGGAACAAGAAGGAAAACAAAAGCCTAAAGTAACGCGATTATACACACTGGCTGTTTCCCCTGAACAACTTCAATACTTAAATCGTGCAAAAACACTTGGAGATGTCATTCCTGTTGCAGTTGGACAAAAGGTGGAGCAAACAGGGAAAGAATTAGAACCAGCTGAAGGATTCTCACAAATATCTGATCAAAAGAACATTTTAGACTATGTAGAGAAGCATTCGACTAATCCAATTTCTAAAAATGTAAAAGAGTATGTAGCACAGTATCTGAATGAATCTAAGTAAGAAAGGGGTTATTAAGATGGAGCGGCAAGCAAGAATCATTGCCTTTTATGCAACAAACGAAAATGTAGGGAAAAGCACATTAAGTATTGCGATGGCAAATGAATTAGCTCATTTAGGGAAAAAGGTGCTTTATGTTGAAGCAGACCAAGTAAGACCTAGCTTTGCGGTTGGAACTGGTCTTAGCCACGATAGTAAAAACATCTTAGAACTTGTAAGAAAAGAAAATGAATACAATCTCTCGCAATATATTTGTACCAAGCAAGATTTATTAGAGAGAAAAATGAATCCAAGGTTGATGCAAAAATTGCACGATAAGATGGATTTTCTAGTGTTTCCATCAGGTTATAACTTAGCTCAATTCCCAGAGATTCAAAACAAAGAACTGTTTGTAACGACATTTATAGAATCACTTGTAGATACAGAATACGATTCTATCATTCTATCAGTACCAACTGAATTATCTGAGGTTCTGAGTTATCCAATCCTATACCAATCAGACCTTGTAATTCATGTGTTAAACGGCAACCCTCGTGGTGCAATAGCAATTAAAAGAGAATTACAACTACTAGAAGAAGCAAAGCTAACATTGCCTCGTATGATTCATGTTTTAAATATGGCAGATGAGGATTATGTAGAAGATATTGAAAAGCTTTCTTCCCAAAAAATTGCGGTGACAATTCCGTATGACAGGGATCGTACGAGTTATGAATGGGGGATGCAGTTTGGTTCCCCGCAAATTAATACAAAGGTCCATCACATTATGGAAGCAGCTGGTCTTGATATTCCAACCCAGCATACATCCTCTATGAAAAAGGGTCTCTTTGGTTTACGAAATTAAAAGGGAGGCAGTAGTATGTGGGGCTATTTACAGGGAAAACAAGTCGCCTTAAAGCGAAATCGAGTTGATTTATATCATTTTGGTTATATGATTCGTTCCAAATCAGCTCGAAAGTTAGGAACAACTACAGCTCAACAAATTAAAGATATCACGGATGAAATTCGTGCATTTTTAGTAAAAGACCATCGTGATATTTTAAGCGAATCTTTTATGAATAAAGAAAAGAGAGCAGCTGTAGAACAAATCATTAAAAGCTTTCTATTAAGTAATCAAGTCGTCATTTCAGATGTACCTTCTGAACAATTATTAAATATGGTATGTGATGATATTGTGGGATTTGGAATTATAGAACCTTTAAAAGAAGATCAGGATGTAACCGATATTTATATCAATGGTACAAAAGAAATTATTTACGAAAAAATTGGAGAGGGAGAGTTAACATTCCCTTACCGATTTGAGACGGAAGAAGAGGTAAAGGCTTTAGCCTATAAGATGGTAAATAGTACGTCAGAGTCATTAAATACAGCAAAACCATATGTGGACTGCGTGTTTCCCTATATCCGTATCAATATTGCTTTAGATGAACTTGGGGGACTCGGGACAACAATAACGATTCGTAAGAATGCAGATCATCTTCGTGCTTCTGAAGAGCGAATGTTATCTACTAATCAAGCGTCAAAAGAGATGTTGGACTTTTTGGCTGCAGCCGTGAAAGCCAAAATGAATATTCTAGTCGCTGGAGCAACAGGGACAGGGAAATCAGAGTTTATGAAATTTCTTGCTTCTCATATTCCGAAAGGAAAGAAAAAAGAACGTACTCTTGTAGTAGAAGATAACCCTGAATTATATTTGCATCGAATTTTTCCAGAACATCACTTTGTTCCGATGCAATGTAGGGCATCGGAAGTAGAAGAAAATGCAATTGATTTTGATAGATTGTTAACGAATGCACTACGTCAAGGACCAAAGCGATTAATTGTAGGGGAATCGAGGGGTAAAGAAGCATTAAAAATGATTAACTTTTTCCAAACAGGCCACCCTGGCTTTACCTCTGTCCATGCAAGAAGTGCCATAGAAGCAGTCAGACGTTTAATGCTCATGTGTCTGCAAAGTGGTGCGAATATTGATGCCCAGTATTTATATGAATTAATTTCACAGACATTCGATGTGATTGTCTTTTTAGAAAAGAAAGATGATGGGAATCGTTATATTACAGAGATGATTGAATTATTAGATTATCGAGGTGATATACAGTTTAATGAACTTTCTCAGTTTATCCCGACATACGAGGAACAGGATGAGATAAATGAAAGCATAGGAAAAATTCATGGACAGCACATTATTACAGGGAAAATGTCAGCTAAAATGGAGAAAAAATTCCGTTCTGCTACTTCTGTAAATCCAGCTCTTTATGCACCGTTCCTATCACAACAGGAGGTGCAGTATGCATAGTTTGTTCGCCTATGGATGTATATTATTAATCTTTATTAGTGTAGTATTACTTGTTTTACTTTTTGCAAAATCTAAAGGTTCTGCACTTTCCCAATTTGTACAAGAAAATGAGAAAGAAGAAAGGCGCTTGGAATTAAGGAATATTAAAGGCATACGAATGTATCTTCCACAATCTGTTATCCAAGAAGCCCAAAAGTACGAGTGGAAATTGACGAAAAGCATGTACTGGGTATATACGATTCTTTCGGGAATGAGTATAGCAGCAATATTCTACTTCTCATTTGGAAGAGATCCTTTTACCCTGATTTCTGCTTTATGTGGATTTTTAGTTCCGAGATTTCTTCTCTATCGAAGAAAAAAACGTTACTACTTGGTTGTCATTGACCGTCTCTCTATTTATATGAAGGCAGTAGCGAATGCGCTTCAAATTAGTAATAACGCTAAACGCGTGTTAGTACAAGTAAAGCCAATGATGCATGAGAGTATTCAAGAAGAAATAGAAAAAGTTTCTCTTTTATTAGAAGGTGGAACTACAATGCACCGTGCATTTAAAGGATTCAATGAAACTTTTAATTTTAGAGAATTGGTTTTCTTCCATGAAATGTTGGAAGTGTGTAGTCGAGAAGGCGGGGCGAATTCAGTACAAGTCTTATTAGATATTGCAGAAGATTTCGAAAAACAAAAGCTATATCTGGCAAGATTACGTTCTAGTTTGTCGCAAGCACAACGTGCGTTTGTACAGAACTGCTTAATCGTGATTGCCATGCCGATTGTGATTATGTTGATGTCAAAAGAAGCATATGGATTTTTAGCAGGTTCTATGATGGGGAAAATTGCATTAACGGTAAATATGTTAATTGTCTTTTTCTTAGCAACCCGTGTAGAAAAGATTGCAAATTATAATCCAACAGAAAGAGGGGAATAAAGTGGCTACGATTTTAGCTTTAGTGGTATTCGTTGTCATGTACTGGGTATTCTCTACCTTTCTACAAAGTAAAAAAGACAGCGGTAGCCTACTTACAAACTATGTAGAAAATGCAAAACGAATTGAAAAAAAGAATTTAAATCAAATGATGCTTGCTCCCTTCCAGTCGTTATCACATAAGTATCTGACAGAAGAAAAGAAAGAGCAGATCCAAAAAAAATTAGAAGAAGCTGGTTTGGATACGAAACCAGAAGAATATTTGAAAATGAAGGTTGCCTATCCCATCATTTTCACCTCTGTTTTCTTGATATGTACGGTGTTTCATGATTACTACTTATTTAAAGTGGGCGTTTTAATTTCACCGCTACTTTATTTCTATCCTGATTATCTATTAAAGAGAAGAATCAAGCAGGCTATAGAAGCAAGGAAGTTCGAATTACCGGAGTATTTAATTCCTATGCTGCAGTTGTTAAAAACACATACAACATTAGAAGCAGTAAAAAAGGCGCAGATATATGCCGGGAGACATCTTCGACCGTATGTATCTACACTTACAGCGGAATTAGAAATGTATGCGGGTTCGGATCAACCATTTCGAAACTTTGCAGCAGCCCTAAATAGTCCAGAAGTAAATACCTTTACCATTGCATTGCAACAAGCACAAAAAACGGACAAGGTACAGAGTCTTCGTATTATGGATGCACAGATTAAAATGATGCGTGAGTTAAAACATGAGAACTATAACCGTCTCATTCAAAATAAGCCAATGGAAATGAATAAATTTAACGTAGCGGTTATTGGATGTATTGTGATTTATCCAATGGTTATTGTTATTCAATCCTTAATGCAAGGATTTGCAAGTATATAGAAAAACATTATTCAAAATGGAATAGGTAAAGGAGCAAAATATATGTTAACGAAAATGAAGAATTGGTTAAAAAATGAAGACTCACAATTATCATCAGAAAATGGTATGTTAATCGCCTTGGCGGTAATTATTGTGCTAGTAATTGGACCATTTGTATGGAAAGCAATCCAAGGTGGCTATGATACAATTCTAGCTCGATTCACAAAAGCATCAAGCAATGCAGATGTGAATACATGGAACAAGTAATAGAAGTTTTAGATGAATGATGCTTATTACGTATAGATCAAATAAATGGATAAGGGAGATTCAATCATGTTAGGAAAAATGAAGAATTGGTTAAAAAATGAGGATTCACAGTTATCATCAGAAAACGGTATGTTAATTGCCTTGGCGGTCATTATCGTATTAGTAATTGGACCGTTTGTATGGAAAGCAATCCAAGGTGGTTATGATACGATCCTGGCAAGATTCACAAAAGCATCAAGCAATGCGGACGTGAATTCTTGGAATAAGTAATAAAAGATTTTAATAGTTAAGTTCTTATTTTAGTAAATTCTTAAAATTGATATATAAAGGAGACGAAATGCAATGTTAGCAAAAATGAAAAATTGGTTAAAAAATGAGGATTCACAGTTATCATCAGAAAACGGTATGTTAATTGCCTTGGCGGTCATTATCGTATTAGTAATTGGGCCATTTGTATGGAAAGCAATCCAAGGTGGTTATGATACAATTCTAGCTCGATTCACAAAAGCATCAAGCAATGCAGATGTAGATTCTTGGAACAAAAAATAAATTTTGTTTGAAAATAAGAGGGGGCGTGTTTTATATAGCTCCCTCCTTTTAAAACATAAGGAGGTACTATGATGAGATTTAGTAAAGTGATGATTCCCACATTAGCAACATTAGCCCTTAGTATGTCACTAATGGGTACACCTGCAAGTGCAGCAACAACAGCTGATACAAAACTAAATCAAAGTATAACAGGTGGGGAACATAATATTGCTGTTACACCAGTTAGTAACTTTAACGCGGTAACACTAAGTGGAGAAACACAAGTGACACATGCAAATCCTGGTGTACTAACAGTGACAGATGCAACTGGTTCTGGGAATGGTTGGAGAATCAATGTAAAAGCAGATCAATTTAAAGTGAGTGGAGATGCAAAGTCAAATCGGACACTTCCAAAGGGTTCCTTAGTTTTGAATAGTGGTGGTGCTGCTATAACGAAAGTTGGAGGGACAAGTTCACCAAATCCGGAGTTTAAAACGACTAACTTTATTATAGATACTGATAATCAAGTTACGATTTTAAGTGCGAAAAAAGATGAAGGTATGGGGAAATATAATGTTAGTTTCAATGATAAATCTCTAGCTTTAACGTTAAATCCACATAGTACGTATGTTGAGAATAAGGCTGGTGCTACCTCATATGAGTCAAAACTGACATATTCTATTGTAACAGGACCTTAAAAGAAATTTATCATATAGAAGGGAATCACGTATGTATGATTCTCTTCTATACATAGAAAGAAGGGGCAGAATGAAAAGCTATGTATATAAAATTTTAATTAGTATTTTGGTTGTGATTATATTCATTTTAAGTATAAGCTTAAAACCTTTTAAAGTAGTTTATGCACAAGAAAAACAAGATAGTTTACCATTTGATGTAAGCATTCATGTCCCGGATAATCAACTAGGTGATATAAAAAATTATTTTAATTTACAGGTGAAAAAGAAACAGAATCAAACAGTAAAAATGGATGTACACAATAAAGCTAATACTCCAATCAAAGTCAATGTAAAAGTCGCTAACGCTCTCACCTCTACAAACGGAGGTATTATGTATGTAACAAATCGTGAAGTCTCACAAAGTATATTAACAGATACAGATTTCTATATGGATCAGTATGTTCAAGCGCCTGACGCTGTTAACTTAGAGGGGAATCAAACGAAAACTATAGAGGTACATTTAACGACACCAAATCAAGATGGAGTGTTTTTGGGTGGATTATTATTTGAGTTAGCGCACGATACCCAAGGACAGAAGCTTGAAAAGGACGGATTGAACTTTTCTGTACATAATAGCATTGAATATGCGGTAGCAATACAATTGAATAGTGAAGAGACTGAAAATTCAGTTAATAAAACACCTCTTAAACTAAATGGCACAACTGTTGAATCTTATCCAACACAACCACAAGTCCATGCACTTATTCAAAATACAAATGCAAATATTGTAAGGGATGTAGCAGTTTACTATGAAGTTTTATCCCAGGATAACGTTCTGTTTCATGGTAATATTCCAGCATTCAATGTAGCGCCAAAATCTAAGGTAGGATTAGCAATCCCATGGAAAGCGAAAGAATACAAAGATGGAAAGTATACACTAAAAGTCACTATAAAAGAGAATGGTATACCAAAAACATATACAGAACAGATACGCATAACTGCTTCTAATGTGACAGATTATGCGGAACAAACAGGTGCAATAAAAGTGTTGCCTGGATATTCTAATCAAATATATATAATAGCCGCTGGTGTTTTCATATTAGTTATTTCAATGTTTGTATTTGTATGGTGGAGAAAGAAACATGAAAATCAGAAGGAGCAAAATAAGGCAGCATAGATAGCATAAAAATGAAATGGGGGAGGAAACAGTGAAATGGGGGAAGGTTCTTACTTCAATCATACTTTTGGGTGTATCGTGCTTAATTATTGATTCAAAAGATAACTCTATATTAGCTGATCAAATAGGAAAACAGCAAAATGGTATTCCAACACTCACTGCAAATGGAAAAGAAAATGAAGTGAAGCTAGAATGGGCGATTGATATCTTAGAGCAGGACGTCTTATGGAAAATTGATTTTAATAACCCAAAAGACGTTAATTTGATGAGTGGTTGGGGAGAGTTTTACGGTAACGGGAATCAAAGTTTACAATCTGAAGTCTTTTATCCAAATGGTACAGATACTAGCGGATACAAAGTATTTGATACAAAATCGGGAGGGAATCGAGTCTTATATCCTTATACTGTAAGAGAGAGTTCCATTGCTGTTTTTAAGCGATTAAACGTACCTAATAATGCTTATATTTCAGCAACGTTTAAAGCAAAGTCACAAGGATTAGGAAGAATTAGTTTCTATGGTGATGGAGGCTGGGAAACAGGGAGAGAATTTGACTATTATAATGCTACTGTTTTGAAAGATGTTCCAGGCGGTTCAAAAGAAATAGAAATTAGTAATATCTCTTTGTTTCCAGAGAAGGAACCGGGTACCAACATACCAAGGGATAGAAGACATATAACTTCGGATATAAACAAAGATGTGTATCAAGATTCCCCTATGATTGAAAAGGTAATACCGTATCAGGATGGTTCTGGAAAGGGAAAGGTAATATTAAATAGTCCTATTGTGACCCCGATGAAACAAGGTGATCGCCTAAAAACAAGAAAATGGGCAGCACCTATCCAATTACCAAATAATCGTACGATCACAAAGAATGATTCTAATAAAGATATAAATGGATGGTCTACGTTTAGTATGAATACTCAAGTTGCAAATAATCCGTTTTATATTACCGAGCAACGAGGTGTAACTTTTTATATGCTTGCTTATTCAGAAGGGATTACCTATGTGGATGAGTTAAAAGTGGGATATGCATCGGAAGCGGAAGTATACAGGGGAAATCAGCAAATATATAAGGGTAGACTCTCTGACTATGTAGATAAAGAAGCAAAAGATCAGGCAGTGCCAACAACACCTGAAAGCTTCCAATTTGAAAATAGAGAACTGAAAGAAACTAAAGTAACGTTTGCCCCTGCTAAAGATGAAGGGAGTACCTATCATTATAAAATTCGTGGAGTTGGTAGGAATGGCGTTTCGGATTTTTCTAAGGAAGTTCCTGCAACTGTAACAAGTGGTGTAAAGGGATATGAATATGTAGTGAATGATAAATCCGACACTTCACTTGATAAAGTGGGTGGTGTTCAGTTTACAAATCAGACTAGCATTCAGCTTCCAACTGATTATGCGAAACCACAATATGTACATATCCGTACAGTAGATAAAGCTGGGAATAAAAGTACGACGAAGCATATATCTACAACACAAAAAGGACGAGTAGACATGCTTACTGTTCCTAAAAGTGTAGAGTTTACTCCTATTCAACTAAATGGAGAAAAGCAAAATTCATTTGGTACATTAGGGAAACTCATGATACATGATAGTCGAAATCAAGCGGATGGATGGAGATTGAATATGACAATTTCTCCATTTACAGAGCCGAATATTGCAAAACAATTGCCAAAGGGTTCTTTATCCTTAAAAAATCAGGTAAGTATAACTAAAGTAAAAGGTCCAGAGACAGGGAAACCTATCATACAAATTCCAAGTACACCTATTGATACTGGGGCGGCACACACTATTATACGGGCTTCAAAAGATGTAGCAATTGGAGAATATCAAGTCGATTTTGGACAAAATGGATTACAACTGCAGTTAGATCCAGGGACAACTTATGTAGGGAAGAATCGGCAAGCTACTTATACTTCTACGGTCACCTGGTCTCTAGTGAGTGGACCGTAATAATTCATTAAAATAGGAAAAAATAAGGAGAAAAAATTATGAGTATATATGTAATAGGAATACTACTAGGATATATGGCCCTGAATGTATTTACTGATTTGAAATATAGAAAAACGAAAAATATATGGCATTTGCTATTCTTAATTGTAGGTATAGGAATCACGTATTTTGCTGGAATAAGAACAGGGAAAGAGATTGTGATTGTACTAGCTATGGCATTAGCGTGTGGTTTGTTGTTAGAGACATTTAAATTTTCTTCACCCGGTGATACAAAAATGCTTGTGGTGGTAGCTATATATGTTAGTAATTTAGTGGAAGAATCAGCAATCCTTACTGCTATTACATTAACAGCTTTCCATTTACTATTCTTTTGGATTGCTAGTGTGTATCGATTAATTAAAATTTTGGGGTTTGTGGGGGCGTTTAAAGACCAATTGGAGCATGCTGCTTCTATATTTGGGGCAAAGCTACCAAAGAAAGAAATACAGCTGATACAGAGCTTTCCGGGGGCTTGTTCTATTTTATTAGGAGCAATTGTATATGTTGCTTTCACTATTTATCAAAACGGAGGTATTTTAGCTTGAATAGTAGAATCATTCATCAAAGAGAAACTTATATTTACTTCACGATATTCGCATTAGTAGGGGTACTTATTACCAATATGTTTATTAATATGGTGTTTATACTAGCGTATCCGTTACTAATTGGATTAATTGTACAGGTTGTCTTGCTTCAGAAGATAAAAAAACGTTTTATCGGAGCGGAAAAGAATTAACGGAACAGTTAAAACTAAAAAACATATTCCTAGTAGAATCAAATATTTTAGGAGATGAAGAAGGAACAGTTTATGAGGTGCATCAAATGCCTTTTACATTCTCTAATGGATTAATTAATAAAGACAAGACTTATAAAGTGATAAAACAAGAGTATGAGAGAAAAGTAAAAGAGGATTTAACGAAAATTGCAAAATGGCAAGTTACAACAAAAGCTAGGCTTGTTACGACAACTCATTTTCGTTTATATACAATTTGGCAGAAAAATAGTACAGGCTATCAATTAAAAAAAATAGAGGATTGTATTGATCCTTATGCCAAGATGAACATTATACAATGGATGATTGCTTCATTCTGTACGACTGGTCGTATTAAGTACGATAAAAAACCAAAAGAGTGGGCAAGTTATGAATGGATTACTTTAAGATAAATAAAAAAGACAGAAAAATAAAATGTACCCTATAGAATAGACACTTAAAAAAAAGTCTATTCTATAGGGTCTTTCTTGTATAATGAGAGAAAAATGAGAATCGGAGAAATTTCAAAATGACGAAAAAACTGTTCACAGAAAAAGAAGTTCAAGCACTATCAAAGAATCGATACGTAAAATCAGTCAGTTAGAAAGGGATTACTTATACAGATGAATTCAAACGTATTTTTATTGAAGAAAATGAAAAAGGAAAACCACCTCGTATTATTTTTGAAGAATGTGGATTTGATATAGATGTCATCGGTCTACAACGTGTTGTATCATCAGGAAATCGATGGCGTACTTCCTATAAGGAAAGGGGGGTATTTGGTTTAAGAGATACACGTAAGGATAACTCCGGAAGAAAGTCAGAGAAAGAACTTACATTAGAAGAGAAATATGCACGTTTAGAAGCGGAACGAAACTTATTAAAAGCTGAAAATGAATTATTAAAAAAGATCAAGCTTATGGAAGGGAGGATGGGAAAGAAATAAGGTTACAACCCAGTCAGAAATACATCTTAATTCGTACTATTATTGAAAGGTATAACCTGAAAAATATGGTGAGATATTTGTGTGAGATCGCTGGTGTTTCGCGCTCTGGATACTATCATTATTTTTCCGCTACTGCTCAAAGTCAGCGAGAGAAAAGAATGCATCAAGATGAAATGGCGAAAGAGCTCATAGTAAAGGCATTTCAATTTAAAAACCGAAAGAAAGGGGCTCGTCAAATTAAAATGACATTGGCGGGTCAATTTCAAGTTGTTTACAATTTAAAACGCATCCGAAGAATCATGAAAAAATATGGAATTGTCTGTCCCATTCGGAAAGCGAATCCCTATAAAAGAATGTTGAAAGCGACGAAAGAACACTTTGTAGTACCTAATCAATTAAAACGAGAATTCAGGCAAGGTATACCTGGAAAGGTACTTCTTACAGATATCACATACCTGTTTTATGGCAAAAATCAGAAAGGATACTTATCTACCATTCTAGACGGGTCTACGAATGAAGTTTTGGCTTATCATGTTTCAGAACGGCTTACTCTAGATATCGCAACGACAACTCTTCGTAAACTAAAGAGGAATAAGAAAGTGGAATTAACACCAGATGCATATATTCATTCAGATCAAGGAGCTCATTACACAAGCCCTACCTATCAAAAGTTGGTCAAAAAATTAAAGCTAGGACAATCCATGTCAAGACGAGGAAACTGTTGGGATAATGCCCCTCAAGAATCCTTTTTTGGGCACTTTAAAGATGAAGCACACATAAAAACTTGTACATCTTTCACTCAGTTAAAACAAGAAATTAAAGACTATATGAAATACTATAATCAACACCGCTATCAGTGGAATTTAAAGAAGATGACCCCTGTTGAATACAGAAATCATCTTCTTGATGCCGCCTAACTTTTTTTAAAATGTCCTTTACAAAGGGTACGGATTAAAACTTCTGTCTTTTTTATTTTGGTCTTAAAATATGAAGTCAAAATGAATATATTAAATAGTGTAATAGATAAAACATTCGAAGGAGTAGATTTAATTGACTGATTTACCAATGATTTTAGGAATGCTATTTTGGTTAGGATGGGCTTTATTTTGCTGTTTAGCTCTTTTTGTAGCAAAAGATGAAAATAAGTACTTAAAAAGCCTCATGTTTAGTATGTTTATGACTATGTTAGTAATTAAGATGGGTGGATATTAATAGAGAATGTGTAGGGGGAATTTCCTGCCGTGTAAAATTAGTAGTTATTTATCCCCTAAAAAAAGACCTCCATATAAAATGGGGGTCTTTTAAAATGACGATGAGATATGACTCAATATCTCGTGTAGGATACTTTAATTATACATAATTTCAAGAAAATGAAAAAGAATATGCGCAATATAACTATAAAATATTTGAAATGCTAAATTGTTAAAAATAGTATGGTGGATATATAAAAGCATTCTTACTTAGTAAGAATGCTTTTATGATTTATGTAATTATTCTTCTTGGTTGTGACATTTTTATTGGAGAATCGATTTTAAGATCATCAGGTGCATCAGGTACAAATTCATCACAAAAATAATTATGATAATTTGCTATCCATGCATATTTTTTAAGTAATTTATGATTATTTGCATAGGTATCTAATGCTCTTTCAATATTATTGCGGTGTGCCTCTAAGTGAGGGAAGAATGGTGTGTAATCATTGTTAGAAACGTCGTCCTCGTACCAAGTAAATAATGCGTTTAAGTAATTTAAAAACCATTCTCCATCCATATCCTCAAGTAATACAGAATTAAAAGCATTATCAGGCTGAGGAGAATAATTTATATATTCACGTACTTTATCTTTACTTGTTTCACTTAGGATAATTCTTGGATAAACAGCTACTTGAGATTCTAGTTTATATGTCATAATTAATTCTGGGCCTAAAACAGTTTCTTCATCCATAAAATGATAACCAACACTTACTCCACCTCGAGTGAAGAAGCCATCAAGCGTTAACAAAAATTGATATTCTGCTAGGTTAAGGAAAGTGATTCCTAATTCTCCCTCTCCATCTCCTTCTTCATGAATCGGCCATCCAATTACTACGTTATCAGTGAAAACTTTAACTTTTGCTAATGGAAATTGTTCGGTAATATTACTTCTAGCTTTTTTTAATGAAGCATGTATCTGTTCTAAAAATTCATTACCTGTACCGTTGGCAAAAGCTTTCATACCCAACTGCGAAAATCCTAATACATCAATAAAAGTCACAACTGAAGGGATTAATTTAGGATTACTTGAATCATATTGCATTGTCATAATATTCTACCTCCTTTATATATATTATATGTCAAAATAATATAAATATATATAATGATACTTGCTAATACTTAATAAATTAATTAATATATAACTATATTTATTGTTTAATTGATTCCGTTTATTCCCACACCTTTTTTGTGTTGTGGTTGAGTTGTAGAAGCAAGTTGCGTCTTGTTTCATTTATGAAAGGGCTTCTTTGAGCCGATTAGTGTATATATAGCTTATTTTGCTATGCACATTTTTAATCGACTTGAAGAAGCCCTTTTTGTGTTGTTTTCAAGTCTGTTTGATTGTTAGAACCCATTATTACACTGGGCAAAAATTATTATTTAGGGGGATTTATTTATGAATATCAGTTATGAAGTATCTTTATTTTGTTCTGCGCATCCAGATGAACTTATTCCAAGTTTACGTGCATTACGAATGAGAATTACAAAAGAAGGAGCATTTTGGGAACGAGATTGTTATCAGTTTTCCATTAAACCATCAAACTTGTCACAGCGATCAGCAAAACAAGCAGGGGAAATCTATTTGTATCATGTTCATTTTAATGGATGTGTACGGGATTTCCTTTTTTTATTGGAAAGATGTTTTAGAGGGACGAGTTTTCGCTTTACTGCTATCCGTGGTTTTTTAGATGTAGAAGGTTATTCACTTAAGAAATGGAAACCAATTCTACGTAACCACCACATAAACTCTGCAGATGTAGATTGTATTTTCAAGAAAGATAATCTTGTAATGATTGTGCATCAGCATGGAGGTTTAGAGGTGGTTAAGCGTGCGGAAAAAGGCGAACAATTAAAAAAAGTAAACTTTCTGGAGGTAGATAGCTGGTTACAAGCACTAAATCCGACAAAAGAGGATCTATTCTCTTTAACAGGTGTGAGTGTATCGTAATGAGTGATTTACATAACTACATGGAAGTCTACAGACAGAGGGAATGACAGAAATCCGTAGTGAAAAATGACTATGAATTTCTGTCTTTTATTTTATTCAGGAGGATTTCAGTATGAATTTATTTGAACTTTTTGGTTTAGAGGTAGGAGAAGACATAATGGTACAGGATGTAAGAACAGATAAACAAGTTCGCAATCGATACAGTTATGATGTAGGTGAGAAATTAGTGGGAGCAAAGAAAGAGATACGAGCTTTAAAAGAATCATTTTTAGTATCATTTTCTTTAGAAATTTTAGCTGAAATTGAAAAAGAATCTCCAGTAGAGGCGCTAAATGCATTGGATCGAAACTCATTAATTCCATTCTCTTTTGAACATGAAAAAGAAAATGATGTCCCGCCACGTGTTGCAAAGTTAAAGCAACTGCTAGTGGGCAGAATTAATAAGAAGCCAATTGTAGATACACCGACTGCAAGGAAACTATATGTTCAAGCATGCAGAAGAATATGGCATGATATACAGTCGGTACATACCTCAGAACAATGGGTAGATCTTGTTGTCTCTTATGGTATGGAAATGAGCAATGGTTGGTCTGCATTTAGAAAGAATAAGAATGTAACATTTACATTTAAAAGAATGGTAGAGGAATATTTTGATGAGTTTGTTGATGCAGATGGTATGGAGTTATTAATATTAGGAAAGAAATTCATATCACTTTGCACAAATTCAAAAAGTATTAATTCTACGTACCTTCGTGTATCACATGAACTGACATGGAATGATTTACTTACGAAAAAGGTTACGACTCGTAAGAAATCCGCAGCTGCTTGGAGTAGGAAACTGCCAGATACCCTGCAAAGAAAAGGGCCAGGAGTAGAAATTGCTACCAAACCTGAAGACGTAGTTGCTATGTTTGGGTTGAAGGGAATGCAATTTGGTCATTATTGCACCGAACAATATGCAAAAGAGCATATTGGGCATGTTTCTGAAGCATTGCATGATTTAGCTCGTATATTGGGAATTCCACCTGAGTATATAGGGTTAGGTGGACGCTTAGGACTTGCTATTGGAGCGAGAGGAAGCGGCAATGCATTAGCACATTATGAACCTTCTACCAAAGTTATTAATTTAACTCGTGATAATGGAGTCGGGGCATTGTGTCATGAATGGGGACATGCATTGGATCATTTTTTATATGATTGTAGTCATGATTTTCAAAATGGTAGTCTTGCTTTCTTATCAAGTGGGAAGAGTATTGGGAATATCTTGCCTGCTATTATCAAGGAAAAGTTGCAAGCTGTGTTAGATGCTTGTAAACAAGGAAAAGTGGCCAGAGTAATCAACGTGGAAAATGCCTACAGTAGAAAGTGGTATTTCTATGGTGGTGTTATCGATAGTTATGATGTGTTTAAAGGAAATATTTCAAATATTTTAGAATCACATCATGCTAGTTTGTGTAGGAAGCTTGATACTTTATCAGGAGCAACAAAGACACGTATGGAGCGTAAAATTGAAAAAGAATTTGAGAAAACCGCACAAATGTTAGCTGCATATCATTATAAAAAAACAGGCGAAAAACTTAGTGAAATACCCTATCTAGTGAAAGGGTCTATATATTTTGATACAGCCATTAAGTTAGATAAGAAGAGGAGTAAAAAGTATTGGTCTACAAATCATGAGATGTTTGCTAGAGCATTTGAAGCATATGTAGAATCAGCTTTGCTAGATCAAGAACATAGAAACGATTATTTAGTTTGTGATACACATTCTTTTGTATATCCGTTAGGAGAACAAAGAGAACATCTAAATAGAAGTATAAAGAGTTTAATGGAAGTAGCTGTTCCATATATAATAAATAGTATACAAGGAGTGGGAAATGATGAATTATAACATACAAAAAGGACAATTTCGTTTAACAACTGCACATCCAAGAGGAAGTTGGTGGGAATTTTATCGTGTTCCATGCCCAATCTGTAATGGTATTGGAAACTGTATGCTGCATGTTTCACAGGAGAAAGTAGCGTGTACCCGTGTGGAAAGTAAGTGGGTATACGGTAAAAATTCAAGTAATCCAAGTTATATCCATTATCTAAATGGTAAGAAGCAATACCAATTACCAGATGTGGATGTGGTAAAGGGGCATAGTAAGCGTAGTAAAGAAGAATTAGATGCATTTAATCGTAATTTAATCGGATTTTTGCCGTTAGAGGAGAAGCACCATATACATTTACTGCAAGATAGAAAAATGACTGAAGAAGAAGTACAGATACGTCAATATCGTTCTTTTTTAAAGCAACAAATTGTGTTGGAAGATGATAATACGTACACAACTATTTGGGAAAAGTTATTTAAACAAATTGACAAAAAAGATTGTTGGAAGGGAATACCTGGCTGTGCGAGACGTTCGTAATTGAAAAGATTACGCACCATCTTGAAACGTTGAAATGTAAATAACACCCACAACGAATTAAGATTGTAGAACTCTTAACTTGAGAAGTGGAATGATAGAGTAACGTCTTGAAACGCTTCCCCTAATACTCCGACATGCGCCTTCTAGTTTTGCGACATAAGAAGGGGTCTGAAGCTCGGTGAAGTCATCTGAAAAATTACCGAAGTACCTATTTTAACAGGCAACCGAAAAGGATCTCAGAGGTGAGTCCCGTAGTTGATAGGGTGGGGGTCACAAAAAATTAGATATGGTGAGAATGAATAAAATGGTATTCTGACGAACTTCCGAATGTACGGGTCGAATATTCGCATACCAGAAATGGTATGGGAAACGAAAGTTTCTATGTCCAGTGGTGGATACGTTATAGCCTGGAAAAACCACCATGCAATGTTACAGGCATTGGATAGGGCATCGGCTTAAAGGAAGCATCTAAGTCTAAAATTGATAAAGTTAAGGGAACGTCGAAAGCTAATGATGTGGAGAGCGCAAACTCTATGAAACAGTAAGGAGGAAACGGTATACCGAGGGAACTTCTTTTAACATTAGTGAGAGTAGTGGTAGGAGCAAAGAAGGTTCTGTAATGGAACTGGAGCAATAGCCACAAGTCGACTCTTTAAAAGTCATATAACCTCAATCGCTCATGGAATTCTCGTATGACTTAAAAGGTCACGAGCCAAGATTGGAGCGTGATAAAACATGAAAAGGTCTAGAAAAGAGGGACTAAAGGATAACTCGCTTAGACATTCTGAATACTACGGTATGCAGGAATCACAAGACGAGTTATATGCCAAAAGTCTAAATGGAGGAAACTTCAAGCAGTTAATGAAAGTCATAACCTCTGAAAGTAATATTCTTTTAGCGTTTAGAAATATTAAACGCAATTCAGGAAGTATCACAGAGGGGATTGATGGAGTTACTATCAAGGATGTTGAGAAACTCAGTCAAGAAGATTTCATCAAAATTGTTCAAAAAAGATTTTCTAACTATACCCCACGAAAAGTGCGACGCGTAGAGATACCAAAGCCTAATGGGAAAACGAGACCACTCGGAATTCCATCAATGTGGGATAGAATTGCGCAACAATGTATAAAACAAGTACTTGAACCTATATGCGAGGCAAAATTCAACAAACACAGTCACGGTTTCCGTCCAAATCGAAGCCCTGAAACAGCTATGGCAGATGCAACCTTGAGGGTGAATCGAAGTCATATGCAATATGTAGTTAATGTAGACATACAAGGATTTTTCGATGAAGTTAATCACAAAAAACTCATGCGTCAACTATGGACTATGGGAATACGAGATAAACAACTTCTTGTAATCATCCGAAAAATGTTAAAAGCCCCAATAGTACTGCCCAATGGTGAAATGCAATATCCAAACAAAGGTACACCACAAGGTGGAATATTAAGTCCATTATTAGCCAATATCAATCTAAATGAATTCGATTGGTGGATAACAAATCAATGGGAAGACAGGTTGTTAAAGGAATTGTCATTAACCATTAAAAAGGGCGGACATGTTGACAAGTACCCACATTACAGTAAAATGCGCAAAACAACGGCTTTGAAAGAAATGTATATTGTTCGATATGCAGATGACTTCAAAATCTTCACCGCTACGAAATCGAATGCACAAAAAATCTTTAAAGCATGTGAGATGTGGTTGCAAGAACGCCTAAAACTACCAATTTCGAAGGAAAAGTCAAAAATCACAAATCTCCGTAAGGAAAGTAGTGAATTTCTTGGTTTTGAAATCAAAATGGTAAAAAAGGGAAGTAAGTTAATTGCAAGAACACACATATCAAACAAAACCAAAAAGAAAATCCAAAAACAATTTGAAGATCAAATCGCTGTAATTCAAAGAAGTAAAAATGAGGGACTAAAGAATAAAGCTATTGTTCGCTACAACTCTATGGTAATTGGCACACATAATTACTATGAGATTGCGACCGAGGTTAATAGGGATTTAGCAAGCATCCATAAACACCTAAATATAAGGATTTACAACAGATTACATGTTAATAGGAAAGGGAAGTACAAAGGGAAAGATAAAGGAATTAAAAGATACATGAAATCAGCAATGGTTCGATATCTAAATGATATTCCTATTCTACCACTAGCGTATATCAAGCACAAAAGCCCCAAAAATAAGGATACAAAAATCAATAAGTATACACCACAAGGTAGAGAATTGATACATAAAAATCAATCTGCAGTGCCTGAATGGAAAATACAATGGTTAAGAGAACACCCTGTCATTAGTCAACGAGCAACTGTTGAATATAATGACAACCGAATCTCTCTATTTGTAGCCCAACATGGCAAATGTGCAATTACTTCCGAGGAACTAATACTATCAGACATGCAATGTCACCATAAAACACCTTGGAAATATACGCAAGATGATAGTTATAAGAACCTAATCCTAATATGTAGAGATGTACACACATTAATCCATGCAACATCGCCTGATGTGATCGGAGGTCTAATGGAGAAGTTGAAGCTAAACGAAGGACAACTCATTAAGCTAAATAAACTTAGAAAACAAGCGAAAAATGAAATGTTAGAAATCAATTGACAAACAAAACATTAACAAAAGTAATAAACCTTTAGATTGAGGAAACACAAAGACATTAAACAGTCGATGGAACGCCGTGTGCGGTGAAAGTCGCACGCACGGTGTGGGGCGGGGGAAAAATTGGAGATAACATCAAAGATTTACCTATCGCACCCGAAATGGGTAGGCGCTACCCCAGAGGGAAATATCCTTTGGGATGCGTCACATTTTATGAAATGAAGAAAGGACAACTTTCTCTTCGTTTAATGGCAGGTTTTCCAGGAATTATGATTCCATTCCGAAACCAATATAATCAAATTGTTGGTTGGCAAGTACGTGTAGATGAAGTAAAGAACTCTGTTCATGTGAAATCTGGACCTACAGGTATACAAGCCGAACTACTACAACATCCTAATGTTGTGAAAATAACGAAAAACGGTGATTGTATCTATGAAGGAAAACTAGAAATAGGGAAAAATAAAGAATTATTAATCGGCGGGGAAAAAGTTGTTGTAAAGATACATAAAGGTCAAAAATACTTATGGATCTCTTCAGCAAATAAAAATGAAGGAACCGGTGCGGGAGGTAGTGAAAATCCACTTCCTGTACATGTAGCGGTACCAAGCTCACATTTGAAACATTGGAAGTCTGGTACGCTTCACAAAACAAAATCAGTAATGATTACAGAAGGGCCGATGAAGGCGGATTTGATTGCAGATTTACTTCCTCAAAGACTAAATAAAGAAGAAATAGCTAAAGTAGGGACAACAGTTCTTGCGATTCCAGGTGTAAATGCATGGAGAATCGTTATGCCAGTATTAAAAGATATGGGCGTAGAAAATGTGTACTTAGCATTCGATGCTGACTTAGTAGAGAATGAAAAAGTAAGAGCTGCCTTAATTGCTTTTGCGACAGAGTTAAAGAAAGAGGGCTATAACGTAATTATTGCAGCATGGAACCCAGCACAAGGGAAAGGTCTGGATGATGCGATGCAAGCTTCTTTCAAACCAGTTTTTCGCACAATATAAAAAAACGTTGTGAACTTAAAAGAAAGTTGTACACGTTAAAAGAAAGTTGTACATTTTACAACAAAGTAGCAGTATTAGTGTAAAACTTTCTTTTAACAATACACGTAACAGTTTAACTAGGGGACTTTATATAAAAGAAAGGTGTGTATTAAGTATATGGATATTATGCAACAATTAATGGACGTAGATAAAAAAGCTAGGGAACAAGAAAGAATGGAACTCATTCAACGATTTTATAATGAGGGAGTTTCTATCACGACAATTGCAAATGCGACAAATATGTGTGAAGAGGATATTTCTTATATAGTAAGTAACTAGTAGCCATATTTGGTAGGAAAATAGAGGAGAAAAAGATAGAATTGTAATTCTATCTTTTTTTATGCTCTTATATACAATTTTAAAACGAGAAAGGTAGAGGGAAAACATGAGTGTATATGTAAAAAAGAATCTAGTAAATTTACGAGTTGATTATGCTTTTAAGCGTTTGTTTGGAGTAGAAGGAAATGAAGATATATTAATTGGGTTTCTTAACGCGGTACTACAATCATCTATTGATGAAGAAATTACATCTTTGCACTTAGATGATCCGCATCTTCCAAGAGAGCAGAAGGATGATAAATTGTCTATTTTAGATTTGCGAGCTACGCTAAATAGTGGTATAAAAATTAATATAGAGATTCAAGTTCGAGACAAAAAAGATATGATAGAACGTTCTTTGTTCTATTGGTCAGGTATGTATTATTCTCAAATGACTCAAGGGATGAAATATACAGAATTAAGACCAACCATTTGTATTAATATAGTGGATTTCATTCTATTTCCAGAAGAACAGGAGTTTCATAGTATTAATACTGTGATGAACAAAAAATCTAAACGTATCATTACCGAAAATATGCAGTTGCATTTTCTTGAAATTCCAAAAGTGATTCAAGAATGGCAAGGAAAACGAATGGATCCGTGGGAAGATTCTTTAGCGCGTTGGTTACTATTATTTCCTGCGCATGAGGATGAGAGATTAACAACAATCCTGGAGGCGATAGCAATGGAAAAAGATCCAGTTTTGAAAAAAGCAATAGAGGATTGGGAGCGTTTAAGTAGCGATAAGGATTTTTTACGCTTATATGAGGCTAGAGAAAAAGCAATAAAAGATAGAATATCAGAAATAGAGACAGCAGAAGAAAGGGCTGCGAAAAAAGCTGCAGAAATAGCTACAGAAGAAACTAAAATTGCAACTAAGATAGAGATGATTGAAAATATGTTTAAAATAGGATTACCTATAGAACAAATTGCAAAAGTTGCAGAATTAAGTGTTGAAGAGGTTAATGAAATTATAAGAAATAAAAGGTAGATATAAATGATAAAAAAACAGGTAATTGTGGGTACACACGATTACCTGTTTTTTTGATTTAATGAAAGTAAGTGAATAGATGTGAAGGAAGGGGGAATAGTTATGAAAGTAACAAGAGGAAATGCTATTTGAAGTGTGTAATTTTTACATACTCAATTATTCTGTTATTAAAAAAATATAAAGAATATAAGGGGAAGTTATTTGTATTATGAAAAAGAAAAAAGAAGCATATTATGTACATGTGTATACGCTTAGAGACAAAAGTACAAAATCTATAAAAATAGAACCATGGCGCTCATTGAAAGAGGAAATGAATGTTTTGGGTCTTAAGGACAGTGATATTTTTCAAATTCAAATGGTATGGTACGATCCAAACAAAGAGGATAAAAAGAAATGAAATAAAACGGAACACGAAAAGTCCAATTTTATTTTTTGGGTGTAAATAAGGCTTGTTTTTTTAAAATCGTATTGCTATAATATAAATGTAATAAGATTTAACAATAAAATAAAAAAATAATCAGTTCGCATATAAGAGAAGACCTCAATATGCGCCATGTCCTTAGGGGACGTGTGCGTGTATTGGGGTCTTTTTGCGTTTTGCGAGCAAAAAACACCCGGAGGTGCAGGAATTATGTTGAATTGGTTGTCTGCAAAACTTATGACAACATCAGTAGGAGATTTTCTACTGGCAAAAACTAGTTTTGAGAAAGGTATTACTGGGCACACCAGTGGTACAGATGCTACCACTGTACAAAAAAGCATGAATACCCTTGTAACAACACTAATTGGTTTTGGGGGTATTTGGGTAGCAGCTTGCGTGGTATTTGCAGCTATTAAATTATCTGGTGCACAAGGTAAAAACCCTGAAAACCGTACACAAGCTATGATTGGTTTAGCTTGTGCGGCAATTGGAGGCTTTGTCATGATCAAAGCATACGACATCGCTTCTTGGGTTACAAAAATTTAACATAAGAGTTTGCAAAAGCTCTCCTCTATTTGGGGAGAGCTTCTCTTATACAAGGGAGGAAATAAAATGAGAAAAGTAACCGTTCCTGTTGATATGACTTCGGAACAAAAAACACTATTAGGTGTGCTGAGCAAACGCCAATTGATTTATCTATTGGGTGGAGGAGCATCCCTTTATTTATATGTGCCATTCTTATGGCGGCTATTTGCACCTTTTAATGCGGCAGTAGCATTTTTTATTTGCTTAATTTTAGCAATACCAACAGTAGTAGTTGTAATAACGTTTGCTTTTATTTATAAAGAAAAACAACACATGTATTTAGATAAATATTTACTTATCAAAATGCGAAGCCGTTCTGAAAAAGGTAAGTGGAGAAAAGGATACGAGCCAATTACATGGGTAAAGGAGAATTTATAGATGTTAGAAATGATATATTTTGCGGTGGTAGCCATTGTAGGGTTTTTCTTTTATCGGAAAATGAATGGAAAACCAATGTTTGGCTTTAAGAAAAAGGGGAAAAGTCAGGGCGGGGTAGAGAAACGTACTGCTGAAAAAAATGGAAAGAAAAATAAAAAGAATACGCCTGCTACAGAGGAAATTGATGAGGATAATGTGGACTTCTTTAGTGCTTTTGTAGAAGACATTAAGGAAGTTGAAAATCATATGATTCGTTATCATGATGATACGTTTGTCCTAATTGCAGAGGCACACCCAGTAAACTATTACCTTCTTTCCAATGCGGAACAAGAAGCGATTGATATCAAAATTGAATCATGGTTAACCACATTAGAGTTTAATACAAAGGTATATATCCAAAGTAAGTTTGTAGATTTAACAGATCCTGTACGAAAAATGACAGAAACAATGAAAGGTGCGAAGGACCTTACACCAGAGACAGTACTTTATGGGCAAGAAGTTATCGACAACCTAGAGTACTGGCAACGTTCGCAACCTCGATATGAACAAAAGCGATATTTAATTTATCCATACAAAGTGGATATTAGTACGATTACAGCTGATACAGAAGATGAATTGGAAGAAAAGATTGTAGATAAAGCGTTTAACGAATTATATCGTCGCTACAATGCTTCCCGAAATCTACTATCGAAAGCAAAAATTAGTGTAGAAATGTTAACGAAAGATAAATTAATAGAACTCTTATACGTAGCGTTTAACCGTCGTAAAGCGGTGAAAGCACGTTTCCAAGATTTAATTGAAAATGAAAACTTCTCTCTATATTCAACAGGTGAAACAAATGAGAGAAAACTAGAGTTAATGAAGAAAGTTCTAGCAGAAGAAAAAGCTGAAAAATCAAATAATGGGGTGGCATAAGTATGAAATTGTTTGGAAAGAAGAAAAAAGAAAAAAAGAAATTAGAAGCTGAAAAGAATGATGAATTGGAACTAGATGAGGAAGAGTACGAACAAGAAGAAGTTCCGCCTCAATTAGACAATCAAACAACTGTATTTGATGTCATTGCCCCAGAAGGAATGAAAATTGATGCAGAAGACTATGGGGTAATTAAGCAGTCATTAGGAAGTAATACTTTCTTCCGTCCATTTTATATTCCACGTGATGGATACCCTCGTATGATGCAAACCAATTGGCTGAACATGTTAACTTCAGCTGGAGAGGTTGATGTCATGATTGATATTCATAAAGAGCCAAAAGCAAAAGCGATGCGATCGTTAGATATGCAGCTGACGATGTTACGTTCGAACCTTTCTTTCCAACGTACACGCGGAAATATTGACCAAGAAAAAGACTTAGATGCAAAAATTCAGGATACAAACAATCTAATGGATGAAATTCAATTTAATGAGAATGACTCCTATATGGTAAGTACCATGGCCGTTGCATATGCTGACTCAAAGAAAGAATTAGATGTTTTATGTGAGTATATTGAAGATGAAATGCAAGCATCTCACTTTAAAATAGCGAGTACCTGGAATCGTGTGAAGAGTGGTTTGAAAGCGGTTATGCCACTAGGTGCACCAAATACTCTGCAAGATACATATCGAAATATCGATAGACGTGCTCTATGTACATTTGCTCCCTTTGTATCAGGATCCGGAAGATTTAACGGTGGTATACCAATAGGAAAGAACAAAATTACTGGCCAAGTAGAATTTTTAAATTCATTTGGTAACGCAGATTATCGTCCACCAAACTATAACATTGGTGTGACAGGGATTTCAGGTTCCGGTAAAAGTTTACTTTTAAAAATGAAGCTAGCTCGTGAAACATCACTTGCAGATACACATGCGATGATCATAGATCCAGAGGGGGAATTCGTAAAAATCACCAAACGATTAGGTGGTATTAACTTAAATATTTCACCTGAAAGTAATATCATTATTAATCCTTGTGCAATTGCAGTAACAGAACTTCAGATTACGGATAAAGATGAAGAGCTAGAAGCGCTTGAACAATATGACAAGAAAGAACTCGTAGAGCGTGATGGCGTGAAGTATGTAAGATTTGTGCCTATTTTAGAGAAAATTAATGAAATACTAGGATTCTTTGACATTATTATTCGCGGACAAGATTTTGATCAACCAGGATTAAATGTATTCCAGCGCACAATGTTAGAAGATGCGATTCGTGAAGTATTCAGTAAACATGGTATTACTTCTCACCCTTCATCTTTATATACGGATGAAGTGAAGAAGGTGGATGGACAATTAATTCAGTCTCAAGTGAGAAAGCCGGAGCCAGAGTTAAAAGAAATTTATGATGTGATAGTGGAAAACCATGGAGACGATGTGAAAGCAGAAGAGTTAATTGCTGCGATTCGTCCGTTTTTACGTGATGGCTCAAAACCATTATTTGATGGACAAAGTAATTTTGGACGCGGTGTAGAAACACAGTTAAACGAATCACGTGTTGTTAACTTTAATATTAGTCATTTAGAAGAGGGCTTCTTAAAGCCGATCGCCTTCCACGTTATCCTGAACTATATTTGGGAGCATTGGATTAAGAGTCCAGAACACGCTATCAAACGAAAAGTGTTATATGTGGATGAGATGTGGCAGTTTATCGACTATGAACAAACTGTTAACTTCTTAGAAAAAGTAGCACGTCGTTCACGTAAAAGAAATGCCGGTATGTGTTGGGCAAGTCAGGACTTTGTTCGTATTTTAGAAAATGTGAAAGCGCGTGGTATCTTGCAATCTACTTTCTCTTATTTCTTCTTAGAGCAAAATAAGATTGATAAGAAAAAAATCCAAGAGAACTTTAACTTAACTGCTGGGGAGCTTGACATTATTCTCAACAATCCAGGGAAAGGTGAAGGGATTTTCCGCATAGGAGATAGTTCAGTTTGGATTCAAACAGATCCATCAGATAAAGAAATGATGTTCATTGAATCCAATGAAGCCGTACTGCAAGAGCTTTTAAATAATATGAAGAAAGTACAAGGGTACGCAGGATAATAGCGTACCTTTGAAAAGGAAGGTGAAATTATGCTTGATAAGATAATAGGATGGGTCGGCGGCTTAATTGTTTCTATGGTCAAGACCTTTCTTTCTCCAATCTATAAATTAATTGATACTATCCCCGATTTAATTTTTGGTGGGGATAGTGCAAAATTAAATTTTTTATTTAAAGACGACACAGCTGGGAGTGTATTAAATACGGGATTACCAGTCATGTTTAAATTTGCAGCCTTTTTAGTCTTAGTCAGTGCTGTAATTGCTGGTGCAAAGTATTCAGCTGCTGCTATTAATCCAACAAATCGAACATATATCATTGAATATGCGAAGGATTTAATGATCGTTTCTATTTGTATATGGCATCTAGATTTCTTCTATAACATTATATTTGATATGAATACTTGGGTAGCATCGGAGTTTAAAAGAGCAATAGGAGAACAATCACTAGATGTTTTTAAACCAGGTCAGACAATTGCTGAATTGTCTATGGATAAAAATAAGGATGATTATTTATTTCAAATTTTTGCGATGTTGATTGAAGTTGGATTGTCACTTTGGGCAAACTTCTTCTATTTAATGCGAGCGGTATCTCTTTATATTTTGATGTTAATGGGACCGGTTATGGTTGGTATGTGGTTATTTCCTCAAAAGAAACAACAAACTCTATATTGGATGCGTGAATTTGTTGGTACAGTACTCATCCAAGGTATCCATGCGATTACTATATGGTTGATTTTTGTACTAGTAGGCAAATCAGATAATACCATTATTAAATTAATCTTATTTGCTATGTTTATTCCTATAGGTGAAATTGTAAAAGGGTTCATTGGTTTAAGTACAAATACGGCAGGAGCAGTAAATAGAGCAGGTACGATGCTTGGAATGGGCGCCTTAGCAAGTATGGCAGGTATCGTTAAAGGGATACGTGATGACCATCGTAGTAATAAAGAGAAGACAAAAGCTAGAAAAGAAGGCGAGGAAGATAAAAAAGAAGATGCTGATAACCCTAAAAACGCGTTGGGAGCCAATTTAGGGACAGATGTAGGTACAACATCTCGTGCAGCTCGTATGTTAAAAGCAGGTCAAATAGGAAGCATGGTTGGAAAAGCAACGGGCGGACTCGCGGGGTTAGCAATGGGCGCGGGACTTGGACCAGAAGGAATGGCAGTAGGGACATTTGCTGGAAGTAAAGCAGGTGGAGTTCCTGGTGCAGTAACAGGAAGAACATTGGCAGCTGGACTTGAAGGAGTTACTAGTGCTGGGAAGCATATTGGTTCGAGTGTGAAGAAAGGTTTAGATACGTATAAAGGGTTAAATGGAGAACAATATCCAGAGTTAACAGATGAAGATATTGCACAAGACTTAGCTACGAAAGATTTTGAAAATTGGAAAGCTGATAATCCTGATTCTGCAGTTGCGAGCCGTTTAAAACAAGCATTCCCTGGTGCATCCGATGCAGAGATTGCAAAAAAAGTAGCAAAAACAAATAGTGATCAAATGTCTCATTTCAAAAATCAGCGAAAACAAGATTTACAAAATATGAAGAAAAATGCTACACCATATGGAAACGCTAGAGATTTAGTTAACGCTGCAACTAACGCATTCCAAAAAGGATATGAGGCAGACCATAAAGATGCGTTTATGAGTCAATTACCAGAAAACATGTCAGCGGAAGAGAAAGAGAAAAAATGGAATGACCATCTAAACTCAAAAGTTCAAGGATTTAGAAATCATGCAGAACAAGCGGCAATAAAAGCTGGAGCAATGCCAGTTGATGCGAAAGATAAGCAAGGCAACAACCTGTTTGATAAGTCCTATGTAAATAAAGATGCCTTTGCTTCTCAACTTGCACTTGGAAAAGTTGGGAAAGCAGTTGAAGGAGTAAAAGGAGAAACACTAGAGAGTGGCCATCAAAATATGGGACAAGTAGACTCACTTGTGGGTGCATCCACTGCTGCATTTAAAAAGGCATATACAGCAGATCATAAGGCTGGATTCATGAAGCAATTCCCTGCAGATGTACCACAACAAGAAAAAGAGGCTGCATGGAACAAGCACTTGAGTCAAAAAGTGCAAGGGTTTAAAAATCATGCACAGAAAGCTGCCGAACAAGCAGGGATTGTGCAACAAAAAGATGGGACTAGCTATGCTAATAAGGAAGCTTTTGCTTCTCAGCTATCACAACAATTACAAAACAATCCAAATATAAATGCAATGGGTGTATCTAGTGTATCTGGCATTCAAAAAGCGGTAAATGGTGTGAAAACACATAGTTTAGCAAATGGATATGGAAACCAGAAACAAAAAGGTGTAAGTAATGTTGGGAATTTAGTACAAGCATCTACAGAATCCTTTAAACAAGGATATGCAGCAGAAAACAAAGCAAACTTTATGAAAAACTTGTCTCCAACTATGTCTCAAGCGCAAAAAGTAGAAGCTTGGCAGTCTCACTTGAATGATAAAGGGAATGAATTTAAAGCAGTCGCTCAGCAAGCGGCGGTACAAGCGGGTGCGATGCCTGTACAGGCAAAAGATACGAGTGGAAAGAGTCTTCATAATCAATCGTATGTTAATAAAGATGCCTTTGCTTCGCAATTGACAAAAGGTTTGCAAAGTCATGCAAGTCTTGGAACAGTGAGTCAACAAGTAGGTTCTGGAATTACTAGTGCGATTCAAGGTGTTCGTTCACACGGTGTTGCGACAGGTGGTGCAATCAATAAAGCTGTGTTTGCAGCTACGCAAACGCAAGCGAGTATGGCACGTGCTGGAAATCTGTCTGTTTCTGAAATTGAGCGCTCGTATGCGGATGCATCAGCTAGTGTAGCAAATATTTCGCAAAGTGCTGGGAAAATGACGATTCCAACTTCAGCAGTGGGACGTATGACACAGCAAAGTAAGATGGTTGGTGTAAGTATGATGGAAGGTGCCAAACATCTCGTGCATACAAAAGGTATGGAAAATGTATCACAAGCATACTTTAATGCATCTAGTGCTGTTCAGCAGGCTGGTGGAAATGCAGTACAAAGAGTGATGAGTGGAACTGCAGCTGCCGTTCATACTTCATTAGGAGGTAATGCAGCAGAACGCCATTACAATGTGACAAAAGGATTAAGCTATGCAGCAGGTGTAATTGGTGGTGCAGGTGCTTACCAAGCTACTGCACGTATGGTAAGTAAACATAATCCTTATAATAAAGCAGTTCAAACAGAAGCAAAAGAAATTCAAGAGATTAAGGGAATGGTACCAACAATAACAGATGCGACTGGAAGACAATCAGTTGCTCAAGGTGCAGTACGTCTTGTTACGACAAATAATAAGTCATGGATTGAAGCGAAAGATTCCAGTGGAATGACACAAGTTGTATCTCGTTATGGTAGTGGTGATAGTAGCATTCGTTCGGGACAAGTTGTATATCAAGACTTAAATATTTCGGATGGACAATTAACGCAGTACCGTAATGGTATGAAAGCAACACCAGCATATATTCAAGATTCTAGTGGTGGGAAAATTAGTATCAATCGTTCTATCAATATTAATCCAAACCAATTAGTAGGAAATCAAAATCAAAGACCTTTACAACAGAAACCAGTATTTAGTGAACCGCCACTTACAGTAAGTCATAAGGTAGACAATGGTCACTTCTATATGTCTGATTTAGACCAGGGGGGATACCAGAATGTGCAAATGGTGGTAGAAAGAGATCGTAGTTATATGGTTGCGACAACTACAGACGGTACAGTGTCACGTATTTCTCCGTTCGGAAAAGGAGATACACGATTACAAGCAAACCAAAGAATTGAAAGGGTTTGTGAAGTGAAAGATAGCAGTATTAAACCGAGAGAAGAAATCCTAGTAACTCATACACAGGACGAAGTTGTACGTACAGAGACACATTTGAATTTATCAGAACATGACCCACAAAACCTGATTCCATTTGCGCCAAACCCTCGCTTAGCACAGCGAAGAAGTAGAAATAATGAAAATGGAAAGTATGGAGTGACAAGTCTATGAGTCAAAATCCTAACGATCCAAATAACCAGAAGAAAAGTAACCCTTTAAAAGATGCGACATCTCACTTTATTAAGAAAAAAGGGATGCAGGCAAGCGGGAAAATGGCAAAAATGGCAGGAAAAGCAGGAAGAGCGGCAGCGAAAGCTGCTGCCAAACTGCTAAGAGCTGGTATAGTGAAAATTGTCGGAGCTATCGTGGGAGCAGTAGGATTGCCTGTTGCTCTCATTATGGCTCTTATTATTACTGTATGTGTGATTCTAGCATCTTTTGTACCATTTACCGATGATGAGAGTAAAACAGAAGAGCAAGTCAAAAAGTATATGGAAATTTCAATGGCACTAAACGTAGACTGGAAAGAGGTCGTCGCTTTTGACATGGCTCGGTATGATAATGATTTGACTGGAAAAGATCCGCATGATGCTATATCATATTTCTTGGATATCCAATATGAGGAATATACGGAAAAAGAGGTATGTGAGGCAGGGTCGAATGGTCCTTGTGAAAAAAAGAAAAAGGAGATGCAAAAAACCAAATCTGAAAGTTATTCCGGACCAGATGTAAAAAAGATATTGGGAGATACAGATTTTAAGAAAAAAATAGATGAAATTAATGCAAGTGGTAGTAAAAAAGTAACAGTTTCTTCTCATGGATTAGAAAAAGCGATGGAGCTTGCAAAGTTTAGTGAGAGTCAAAAAGATCGTGCGCGTGAGATATTAGCAGCAGGAATGTTAGAAGGAATGTATGGACATCTGGCACCTTCTAGTAATTTTGTTGGTGGTATGTGTGTAGGTAATGTGAGCCCTGGCGGAGAACCTGTTAACCTTAATGCCAAAGTTACAGGATACCTTCCTAAAATTAAAGAAATGGCAGAAAAACATGGTGTAGCTCAATATGTTGGTGTTTTGGCTGCCCAAATGATGCAGGAATCACAAGGAGAGGGAAGTGACCCGATGCAAGCTGCAGAAGGGCATTATGGAGACTTAAGTTCATATTGTATAGGTCTAAAAGGAAGTGCTCGTATAGGGTGTATTAAAGACCCCAATATTTCTATTGAAGCAGGCGTACAAGAATTTAAAGATGTTTTAGCAAAGGCAAATGGAGATATAGCACTTGCCTTACAAAGTTATAATTACGGTCCTGGATTCATTAGTTATGCATTAGCAAAAGGTGGATATTCAGAAGAAACAGCTATTGCGTTTTCTAGGGAGCATGCTGGTGAAAATCCAGCAGGTTGTTCTGATCCTAATAACTTCCGAACCAAAGTTGGAGCGTGTTATGGAGATTACACTTACGTTTCCAAAGTTTTGAAATATTATAAAGATTTAGGTTGTGTAGAATCTGGAGATGGAGAATGGATTTCCGATAAAGGTTGGAAATGGCCAACGAAATCAGGGCGTATTACAGATACATTTGATGCAGTTCGTGGTGGAAAGCAACATAATGCTGTAGATATTGGAGCTATGACCGCTGGAAAAGCTGGAGACCCCGTGTGGTCAATGGAAGCAGGTATTGTAGTCCAAGCAGGTAATGTAAATGGTGGAGGTCTAGGGGTTTATGTAGACCATGGAAATGGTATTGTATCTCGTTACTTACATTTGAGTAAAATATCAATTGCACAAGGAACCATGGTGACGAAAGGACAAATTATTGGAGAGATGGGTGGTTCTAACTATGATAAAAACACTGGTTTCCTTAATATGAATGGCTACGCTGTTCATTTAGATTTCCAAATTCGTATTAACGACCAACCAACGGATCCAATGAAATTCTTTAAGAAAAATGATGATCCAGGACTATCATCTGGTGGTTCTCCTATTATGACGAATGACAAACGACAAAAAGTATTAGCAGAAGCGAAAAAATGGCTTGGTCAAGGAAAAGTGAGATATGTCTTAGGGGATCGTAATCCGCCAGGAGGTACTTCAGATTGCTCAGGATTTACTCAGTATGTATTTAGAACAAGTATAGGTGTACAACTTGGAGATTGGACTGGTGCTCAAGTCGGACAAGGAAAACAAGTGCCAGACATCAATCATGCGCAACCAGGGGATCTAATTTTCTATGAAAATCCAGGGCATGTTGCGATTTATATGGGGAATCAAAAAATGATTCATATTGGTGATAATAAGGGTGTACAAATTACAGGTCTAAACTATACGGCAAGAGGACAACATATGACACAAATCCGTAATGTTATAGACTGATAAGGGATGAGAGTAGATGCAGAAAATAATCAACATTTTATCTAATATGCCTCGTAAATACTTGGTCATATTGGGGATTATCGTACTAGTGGCAGGTGTTGCCACCTATAATACCATTCATGATTATATGCTGAAATCACAAGTGCAAGAGGAAGAGCAAGTAAATCAAGATGAAATCGAGATGCTTGGAGATAAACCAAAGAGATTTGATACAAAAGAAGAAGAATATATTGCAAAAACAAAAACAGTAGAGGATTTACTACGAAAAATTTCTAATAGTAGTTATGATGTTCCATATTTGTTTACAAAGGCTGGATTTGGTATTGAACCAATGAAAATGACAAGTAATGAACGTATGCTTGCTACAGAAGCTGTTCAAAGATATTTCCTAAATGGAGATAAGTTTTACAACGCACGTATTACCAAAATTGACCGCGGGAAAAAAGTAGATACATTTCATATAGAGGTTTTAATACAACAAGTAAACTTCTTGGAACCACGACAATTTAAAATTCAGGTAAATCAGTATGCGCAAATTGTAACACCAATTGAACAAATACCACATGGACAAGAAGAAGTACCTGTGGATTAACTAAAAGATAAGGGTTGTGAATAAAAATCACAACCCTTATTAAAAAATATAAAGAGTACCTAAAAATATATATTGAATATTCTTAATTTTCTGATATAATAAAGTTATGGTTAAATGAAATTTATATATATTAGTTAAATGATATAGATGTGGAGGTAAAAATAATGAGATTATTATTAGGAACCGCAGCAAACTATTTTGCAGGATATTCATCTGGAAGAGGTTCGGGATTTTTAGGGACATTATTTGGATGGGCTTTATTGATAGGTAGTGGATACCTGTTGATCACAAATTGGGATAGTATCACAGTTTGGATGCACAGTTTAGATATTGTAACAGGGTTAGATGGTTATGAAGATATGAGCAATGGATTTATATTCATCTGCTTGCTTGTAAGTGGTTTTATTTTCATGCTATTGTTACCGGTCTTCGCAATTATATTAATAGTGGGTGTGGTATTCTTGAATATTGTCATCTGCACAATTGTATTATTAGTATCACCAAGTACATATAAAAAAAATAAAGATGTGGAGAGTGAATGGAAATGAGTACGATTTTAGTTTTAGGTGGTTCAAATGGTAGAACATTAGAGAAATTAGCGAAAAAAAGAGATTGTCAGGTGATTTTTCATGATGGGAAAAATCATGGTGGTGTAAAGAAAACGTTTCGTAGTGTCATAAGAAAATGTGATGTCATTGTAGTGCAGAAAGGTGCATGTGGTCATGTCTCTATTGATGTAGCAAAAGAATACGCAAAGAAGTATGATGTCCCGCTTTTATTTAATCAGGGTTTTGGAGGAACAGGCGCGTTAGAGATTGGTTTAAAGCATTTGCAAGCAGCATAAATTAGGTAGTAGGAAATTTATTCTGATTTTAGAATCATATAATCCTTATATAAAAATTACGAAGTTGATATTGGAGGAACTAGAATGCTATCTTTACCAAAACAAAGTGTTAAATGCTTTTTGAATGCTGATTTAAATGGACAATTAGAATTAGATACAAAAGAACCACAAGTTGCCGATTTAGACTTTGACCATTTATACATGTTTTCTGTCGAGGGAATTTACTACCCTGTAAATAAAGATAATATACTAGCTTACTTTTATGATAAGGATTTTCAAGAGTACTTAGTAATAAAAAAAGGGTTTTATAGTGATTGTATGTGGAAACAGCTTGATGAAGAATTTTACAAAGTCCAACATGCATGGGATTCAATTAATCCAATATAAGTTAAACTAGTATAGGGAATCATGTGCACAGTTTAGATATTGTAACAGGACTAGATAATTATGAAGAGATGAGCATAAGTTTAGTAGTAGGTTGGTAATTTATTTGGAAATATAATCATATAATCTTTATATAAAAATTAAGGATTGAAAACGGAGGAATTATAATGCTATCTTTACCAGAACAAAGTGTTAAATGCTATTTAAATGCTGATTTAAATGGAGAGTTACAATTAGATACCAAAGAAATACAAGCTGATCTATACATGTTTTCTGTCAAAGGAATTTACTATCCAGTTAATAAAGATAATATACTAGCCTACTTTTATGATGAGTTTTTTAACGAATACCTGGTAATAAAAAAGGGGTTTTATAGTGATTGTAATTGGAAAAATCCTGATGAAAAATTTTGGGAAGTTCAACATGCATGGGATTTAATTAACCCTTTATAAGTTAAACAAGTATAGAACAAGATTTAATGCATTTATAACTATATATGGTTAGTAAGAATGATGGTAGCAGAGAACCTTGAAAAACTTAAATTAAGGAGCTACTGTAATTGAGTTTGAAATCACCATGCGAATGGAAAATATAGGAGGATCTTTTGTTATGAAAATGAGTAATAAAAAATTTATGAAAATCGCTGCAAACCTTGGAATTTCAACGGCTTTATTAACGGGATGCGTAGGAGATCTCGAAGAGAATAATTCACTAGCAATTGACCGAGACACAACTGATAAAGAAGAAACGCAAAAACAATGTACTTCTAATCAAATAAATGAAAATGAGTGTTTTGAAGAGATGCCGACTATAGGACCTGTTAAGCACGAAGACAAACAGAATAATCCAAGTGTAGAGCATGATAATGGTTGGAGTTCCGCCTTAGTTCCGTTTGCTGCAGGGGCAGCTGGCATGATGTTAATTAATTCATTAAATAAGAAAAATCCAGGACAAATTAATAATAATACCAACCATACATATAGACCACCGATGACACAAAGACCTTTACCAGAAGTTCCAAAAGAAAAAGAGAAGGAAAAAGGGAGAGGGACAAGTACTACTACAAGTGGTGGAGGTGCAAATAAGCAAGCAAATAATTCTGCTTCTACAAATAAAATTGAATCAAAAGATAAAGTTAATTTAAACAAAAATGACACGAATAAAAGTAATACATCAACACCGAAAACACCGAAAACAACTAATCCAACTCAAGCATCGAAACCATCGAAACCATCTTCAACAGGTAAGGTTACTAGTGGTTCTAGTGGTATCGGAAATGCAAAAGCTCCAGCTGGATCTTAATTTATAGGAGGAGAAAAAATGTTAGACAATAAAGAGCAACAAGAATATATGAAAAAATGGTTTGCTTTATCTGAGCAAGCTTGTACACGTGGTTTCACTTGGCCAAGCTTATTAGAGAACGATGAATGGTGTCAGTATATGTCTACTGGTATCAAAAAAATCAAAAAAGAGGAATATAATAATATTATAGAAGCAACTGAATTAATAAAAACCATTTTTCAAAAGGTTTATACATATTTACTAGAAAGTCACGAGGGTTTTTTACAATTAAAATTACCTACCGAATTATGGGAAGTGACTAGAACAAATTATGATGTTTTATTTTCATATTTCACTAGGTTTGATTTCATTGTTGCAAACAATGAAATCAAACTAATTGAAATTAATGCAGACACACCCACCGGCTATTTGGAGCCATCTGTAGCTAATCAAGTTTTATGTGATCATCATCAAGTTATAAATCCAAACTGCATAGAAGAGAAGCTAGAAACAACGTGGTATAAAATCATTTCTGATTATGAATTGAATCCTCATGATGTTATACATTTCACTAGTTATGATTGGCATGAAGAAGATTATCAAACAGTAAAATTTATTCAACAATATTGTCCGCAGCCAAGTGATTATGTGGGGATACAGAGTATTATCGTTGCAGACGATGGGTTATATACACCAGATGGTGTAAAAATAGAATATTTGTATCGATTATATCCATTAGAGTACTTATTAGAAGATAAGGACTATAGCGGAAAATCAATTGGCCTTATGTTTTTAGACCATATTGCACAGGGGAGAGTGAAAATTATTAATCCCCCTTCAGCATTCTTAATTCAAAATAAAGGTGTACTAGCTCTTATTTGGCAACTTCACGAGCAAAATAAATGGTTTACAGAACAAGAACATAAAATTATTGAAAAGTACTTCTTACCAACTTATTTCTCAAAGGACAAATTTGAAGAAAATGATATAGATTATGTGAAAAAGGCCACATTTGGACGGGAAGGCGGTGGTGTTTCCATCATTAATGAGGGGAAAGAAGTAGCCGCAGATAAAACGCCTTATTATGAGCAACAACATAAAATCTATCAAAAGTATATAGAAATGCCAGACTGTACTATAGATACCTGGGATGGAGATTATACAGGTAAATTATTAATAGGTTCACATTTAATTGGTGGAGAACCTGCAGGTTTATTTTTAAGAGTGGGTGAGAAGATAACAGGAAATTTATCAATGTTTATTGGGATTACCACTGAATAAAGGTAAGTTAGAGTAATAAATTTATAGAAGTATTTTAGAAAGAATAAGATGGGGCGCTGTATGCAATGAAAGTCGCACGTCCAGTGCTAAGCGGGGGAAAAGATGGAGACAACCTCAAAGTCTTACCTATCGCAACGGATGTGAAAAGAGGTGCTGGATGTGGAATTAGGATTTTGTAATTTCAGAGGGTGCTGGAAGAATGCAACGACAGAAGGGCACATATACGGGCATTCAAAAACTGAGATTAAAGATGGTTTTATTCCTGTAGTTGCTTGTGATGAACATGCAAAAGAAAAAGATTTTTATCGTTATATTGAGAAAAAAGAAAACGCAACAAAATAGTTATATTGATTTACTGACGAAACTAGAATGGATGGTGTGATTGTTGGAAAAGGAAATGAAGAAATTTGTTATTGTAAATAAAGATGTGCGAGAGGTAACACCTGATCTATTTAATGGTGCTTTTAATACCCATAGTAAGCGAATTTATTTTGGTCAAATTCCAACTTCTACAATTGATTTCCTTATTCAAGAACTTTTAAGAATCTCTGAAGGTGTAGAAGCAATTCAAATTGAATTCGACCGAATCAATGATGGATATAATATAGAATTTGAAGTTTATCTGTTAAATGGGCGTTTTGATGAATTAACTTCATCTAACTTTAAGACTAATCGTTCTCCACGAAGTGTCTCAGTATCAGAACGTTACTACTTTGAATTTATCGACAAATTAAAAGGACAAAACTGTCAATGCAATACAATTTGAATTTGGTACAAAATGAAAGGGGAGTAATGAAGATGAATACAGGTAAAATTGTAGATACAAAGATTGTAAACGAGGATAGCGAAAAAAGTTTTCAGATGTCTTTAAACATAGCGATAACTGAAATGCAGGAGAAAGGGTTATATGTAGAGTTGAAATATCAACCAATTGTGAGAGTTAGCGGTACAATAAAACACATGGCTTTAGTAATTGGTCGTAATGAGTATTAGAGTGAGTTTTAATACAATTTGAATTTTGTATATGAGTATATAAAGGTGGTCGATTCTGATGGATATAATCAAATTTTGGGGACTCTTTGCTATTGTGGCTATTCCAGTTTCTGTATTGTTATTGGTAGTTTTGGAATTCATTTCAAAAGATTTCGATAAAAGAGTGAAAAAATAGTTGGATTTGAATTTTGAACTAAAAGGGGATTGAAGATGGACAAGAAAAAACGGATTGAAATTGTGAATGAACTAATTAAATACATTGCAAATAATGATAAAAATACATTCAATGGTAAAGGGTTACTTCACTATAAAGATAGAACAGCCCATTTTGTACTCAATGGTAAATCGTTACGGTTTGTTGATCACTATACAAATGTTTCTATGAATATGACAAGAGTTGATTATAAAACGAAAATACAAAAAAAGTACTTTTCAAGCGGTGGCACAATGTGGGCATTAGTAAAAGATTTTACACACTTCATTTATGGAAATGACAATTCGAACGGATTAAACGGTTATGGAGGATTGTACTGTACGCATTGGGGATGGACAGAAGAAGCGATGAAAAACATGCGTGAGTACGCAAGGGAGATTGGATATTTAAAATCTTTTTAAAGCGATATTTTAAAAGAAAAGGGGAACAAAAATGAAACCTTCATTTGAAATGATAAAGGATGAAAATGGCGGAGTAGCAATGATTTATACAACGAGTGGAGGAAAGAGATCTTCCACTTACTTCCCTGGTCCGCCGGAAGATATAGATCATGTTTGCTTGGATTACATGAAAGGGCGGTTTGGAAACGTTAGAACTGGGAAACAAGTTGATTTTATAAAGCGGAAATATAAAGAAGGCTATCGAACGATATTCGGTGTAATAGATGAATTAAAAGAAGGCGACAAAGTAGTAATGCATACATGTGGAGAAGCGGAACACTATGACGGTAAAGTTTGGACATGCCGGACGGATCAATTCAAAGCGAGTAGTGGCTCGCAAGTGGTGTTTTTAGAAGAATTTAGTGGATACTTCTTAGTTGAATATTTGCAACGTGTGAATTTATAAAAAAACTAAATAAAGCTGGAGATTAAGCTTAAAGTTATGGATATTATAGTGGCAAAAATATTGGTAATGGGAGGGTGATTATGATTGATCCGTATCAGAAGAAACATTAATAGCTATTGATAATTTTACGATTTTTCTATATATAGCAGTAGTTATATATTGTTTCTCTCGGTTATCTCACCGTAAACAATAATAAAATAGTTTCGCATTATTAAGAAGTGAAAGGATTTGATGTTATGGAAATGGAAAAGTTCAATGCAAAAGCATTCTTTATATTTATGGGCATAATTTTATTACTCTGTATCGGTGCTAGGTTTGCTCAGGAATTTAGTGCGGAACAAGAAAAGAATCATGAGATAAGGATGGAACTAACTAGGAGTAACGTGAAAGTTGCAGAGGATATGGTCGCGAAAGAATTAAATACAGATAATAAAAATTTTCGAATGACTGCTGTACCAGGAGATCTGCTGAATCGAAGCTACTGGATAACTAAAGAGTTAGTATCAGAAATAAAAAAAGATGGGGAAGAATACCGAATCTACTTTGAAACAAAAAGAGTCAGAAATAGTGAAGGGGATTTTGTTATGTATAAACCTACAGGTATATATAAAATTCTTAAAGAAGAGTAGATAATACTATTTGGATTTAAAATTCAAATAATATAATATTTGGAGGTAAATGAAAGGTGAATATAGTAAAATGAATCATAGTAATTTAAATAAATCAGGTTATGTTATACTCATATACTTTGTAATGACTCAATTTGTTGGGATTATAGGAGTACAATTGTTAGCAAAGACAGGTTGGTATGATATTAAGGGAAATCAACAGCAAGCAATTCAGCAACTACTTATTCATTGGGAACTAGTAGGGTTTTCACTCATATTAATATTCGTTTTTCTTATATATAAGAAAGAAGCGATGAGTGATTCGAAGTTATCGATTAAATTATCAAGAAACTCATTCGTATGGATTTTAATAGGAATTGTTGCAGTATTTTTAGCGCAGACAATTGGTAGTATTTTAGATAAGAGTATATTTCACTTAACTACACAATCAGTAAATACATCAAGTAATATTGAAGCTGCAGCCTTATCTCCTCTTGCTCTTATATCAATTGTAATTCTTGCTCCGTTAGTTGAGGAACTTGTATTTCGTTACGCGGCCATAAATATATTAAACCGTAAATTTAATAAAATTGGGTGTATATTAATTAGCTCAGTGTTTTTCTCTATCATGCATTTTGATTTTCCTTTTGTATTTGGATATTTTCTAATCGGACTTGTACTTGCGGCAATATATGTACGTACTAATAGGTTACTAGTCTCATTTGTCATTCATGCTACTATGAACTTAATAATTGTTATACTGCAGATTTTTTGATAGAAAATTATGTAGGTAAGGAGAGAGTAACTTGGCGAAAAAGAAGGCGATATTTTTAGATCGTGATAATGTAATTAACGAAGTGCTTACAGATCGTGTTAAATTTGTAAATAAACCAGAAGATATTTACCTGCTACCTGGTGTAGCTGACGCGATTGCTATATTTAATAGAAAGGGATATATGGTCCTAGTAACAACAAATCAAGCAGGTGTCGGATTTGGTTATATGACTCAAGAAGAGCTCTTAGAAATACATAAACATATGCAAGAAAAATTAATTAATGAAAACGTCGATGCCCATATACATGAATTTGTTGCCTGTATACATCGACCAAATGATGGGTGTTCCTGTAGAAAACCAGAGGCTGGTATGCTGCTGCAGTTAGCTCAAAAGTACGATATTGATTTAGCGAGCAGTTATATGATTGGTGACCAAGAAACCGATATATGTGCAGGGAAGAAGGCTGGAACAAGAACAATTCGAATTGCTGATTCTTTGGATGAAACAAAAGCAAATTTAAAATTTCCTTCTTTGCTTAATGTAGCGCTTGAAAACATTTTTTAATATTTTGTCTGAAGGTAAAATTTTAAAAAGTGGTGAGTAGTAACAATAAAGAGGTTTAATTCCACTGTTCGAAAAATAAATTACTGCATTAAAATAAGAAATTTAGATATAAAAATAGGTATAAGGAAGTGTTTTGCAATGAGTGAATTTCAATCAGGAAAAAGAGAAGGGTATATTTATGGTTATATATTTCTTTCAGGAAATAAAGGGTTGGTTTTAGATGAAGGTTCAAATGAGTATCTAATAGAATCAGCAGAATTACTAATTAATGGAGAATTTGTTTTAATGGAAAATTTAACATTAGATTTATTGAGAAGAAAAAATCTATACGGTTCTAAAGCAAGGATTAAGGAAAGCTTTATTTCATAGCTTGTAAAGTACTATATTATTTTTAAATTTTTTTATTTGTAAACTAGTGGAGGCAATTATGAATTTTTATAGATTAAAATTAGATGTGAAATTAGACGATAATAAGGTAACGGAGCCGAAATTTTACAAAATAGTAGATAAGTTCTTTAATAAATTAGCTAACCTAAAGGGTGTGAAATCTCCAGAAAAAAAACTTTCGTTCAACATAAATGAAAGGAAGTTAATGATAGATATTTCGGTAGTGATTGAAGAAAAAATATTTTTTAAGATTCATAATAACTCAACTAGATTAAGAGGGATTTTAAAATATATTTCTAAGTTTATACAATACAATGATTGTGAAAAAATAGGAACTTTATACATAAGTACAAAAGATTTAACAACAGAATTATATGCTTACGAGGAATGTATTTATTTATCAACTATTTTGCAGGAAGACGATCGACAAACCCAGGAAGTTATTAAATTAGATGGCGGTATGGTATCTTTTGTCATAGATGAAAAAATAATTGAAATTCCAGTGGATACAAATGTGGTGCTTGCACATATGACATGTAAATAGAAAAAGAGTAGGATAACCCTTATATAGAACGATAAGAAGCGCCAACAGGTTAACGATATGTATAATTCTAGGGACGAGATTGAAAGTAGCATGGAGTTAGTTCTCATTTTAATTGTGGGAGCTTTTTCTATTAGGGGTCACCATACATGCCCATCAACTTAAGAATTTTCACTACCCCCAAGTGACAAAAAACGTTATTCTTTCTAAAAAGCTAGCTAGAAAGGGTGACATTTTTTATGAATCTTTCGATTCAAGATGAATTACAACTATTTTCTGAAGAACTGTATCGTCATTTAACCCCTTCTCTTTTGGAAGAACTCGCAAAAGAATTAGGTTTTGTAAAAAGAAAACGAAAGTTTTCTGGAAATGAATTAGCTACCATATGTATTTGGGTAAGTCAACGTACAGCGAGTGACTCGCTTGTTCGACTATGCAGTCAATTACATGCGGCCACAGGCACTCTTATGAGTCCAGAAGGACTCAATAAACGCTTTGATAAAAAAGCGGTTGAATTTTTGAAATATATTTTTTCGGCATTATGGAAAAGTAAAATCTGTGAAACATCGGCCATTTCAAGCGCGGCGCTCACGTATTTTCAACGAATTCGTATTTTAGATGCGACGATTTTCCAAGTACCAAAACATTTAGCCCATGTATATCCTGGATCAGGTGGTTGTGCACAAACAGCGGGTATCAAGATTCAATTAGAATATGACTTACATAGCGGACAGTTTCTAAACTTTCAGATAGGTCCAGGAAAAAATAATGATAAGACCTTTGGAACAGAATGCTTAGACACATTACGTCCAAGCGATTTATGTATCCGTGATTTAGGTTATTTTTCATTAGAAGACTTAGATCAAATGGATCAACGAGGTGCTTATTATATATCCAGATTAAAATTAAACCATACCGTGTATGTAAAAAATCCGTTTCCAGAATACTTTCGAAACGGAACCGTAAAAAAGCAATCACAGTATATCCAAGTTGATTTAGAACATATTATGAACAATTTAAAACCCGGTCAAACATACGAAATAAAAGAAGCTTACATTGGAAAGAATCAAAAACTATTCACACGTGTAATTATCTATCGTTTAACAGACAAACAGATACAGGAACGTAGAAAAAAACAAAGTTACACTGAAAGTAAAAAGGGTATTACATTTTCAGAAAAGAGTAAACGATTAACGGGTATCAACATATATGTCTCAAATACGCCTGAAGGAGTTGTTCCGATGGAACAAATACATGACTTTTACTCCCTTCGCTGGCAAATAGAAATTATTTTTAAAACGTGGAAATCCTTATTTCAAATTCATCATTGGCAAACTATCAAAAAAGAGCGATTAGAATGTCATGTGTATGGAAGACTTATTGCCATCTTTATCTGTTCTTCTACGATGTTTAAGATGCGTAAACTTCTTTTGCAAAAGAACAAAAGAGAATTAAGTGAATATAAAGCCATTGGGATGATTCAAGATCATGTATCGCTGTTATATCAAGCGATACAGAGAAACACCCAAAATCTAACAAAGATTTTAATCCGTTTGTTCGACCTCCTACAGAAGAATGGACGGAAATCTCATCGATATGAGAAGAAAACTATCTTTGATATTATGGGTGTTGTCTATGAGTATAATGGGTTTGGAAAACAAAAGAAAGCTGCATAATTTTTAAAATGAAACTCGTTAGAGTTTATTTGGTGTGTGTACTTTTCAATACCAAAAGTACATTACGTGTTTTTTAGTTTGTTTGAACGAAAGTTCATTTTGTTTTCGTTCTTAAGTTGATGGGCATGTGGCGGTACCCCTTATTGTGCTTGGCAGCGGATTGATTGGTGATAGAGTACCTCCCCTTTTAGCTAGTAGAATTAATAAAGGAATTGAATTTTATCACAGGCAGGCTGAAGTTACCTCCCCACCTATATTCATTTTTTCTGGTGGACAAGGGGCGGATGAGTTAGTATCTGAAGCACATGCAATGCAAGCCTATGCGGTAGAAAAAGGCATACCCATCGAACATACAAGAAAAGAAGACCAATCTGTAAATACATATCAAAATATGCTATTTTCAAAAAGGATTATGGATTCATTAAAAGGAGCAACATATAACAGTATTTTCACAACAAATAACTTCCATCTTTTCCGTGCTGGTCTCTTTGCAAAACAATCAGGGCTTAACAGCCAAGGCATTGGCTCAAAAACAGCTTTCTATTACTGGCCAAATGCGATGATTCGCGAATATATTGCTGTTGTTGTCATGTATCACAAGCGTCATAGTATTATAATTGGGGCTATTGTCGGATTAACTTTACTCTTAGCAACCTTTACTTATTATGTTTTATAGCAACTACTCAAAAAAGCGCAAGATGCAAATTCTTGCGCTTTTTTCTTTTTCTTCAAAACTAATAAAATAAAAATATTTACATCTGTAAAAGTAAGTAATAATAAATGAAAATTTACTAAGTATAAGTTAATATTAATAAATGATATGAGACTTTTCATACATTTATCAACTTTATTAAAGAGGGGAACTTAATGGCAAAAAATATATCAGATATTGCAAAATTAGCTGGTGTCGCAAAAAGTACCGTTTCTCGTTATTTGAATGGTGGATCTGTCAGTGAGAAAACAAAACAAAAAATAGAAGTAATTATTGAAAAAACAAATTTTTCTCCTAATACATTTGCACGTAGTTTAAAAGCAAAAACAACTAATTTGATTGGAGTTATCGTTCCTCGGTTAGATTCTTTTGCTACAACAAAAACTCTTATTGGAATCGACAATTCACTACGCGAACATGGTTATCAAATGTTAGTTGCAAATGCAAACCAAAGTTACGAAATAGAGATAGAAGCAATAGAAAACTTTGTAAAGCAAAAAGTAGCTGGAATTATTTTATTAACAACAAAATTAACAGAACAGCATAATAAAGTTTTGGATAAATTACAAATTCCCGTTCTATTTGTTGGCCAGCAATATGAAGGACAGTACTGTTTGATTCACAATGATTTTGAAGCATCATTTGAATTAGGAGCCTATATTTTATCACAAGGACATTTTCATATTGCTTATGTAGGCGTAACGGAAGAAGATGTTTCAGTTGGACTAAAGAGAAGACAAGGTTTTCAAAAAGCAGTTCAAATGTTTGCTCCATCAAGTAACGTCACTTACTATAAAACTACTTTTCATGTGAAAGATGCTATGAAACAAGTATCAGAAATTTTAAGCGGTAATCGTCCGACTGTTATTGTTTGTGCAACAGATAATATTGCAATTGGGGCAATTAAGGTAATTCATGAAAAACAGCTATCTGTACCAGTAGATATATCAGTTACTGGCTTTGGTGGATATGATATTTCTGAGATGATTCATCCTAGTTTAACAACTGTTTCTTTTGATTATCATTACACTGGAACTATTGCAGCAACTTCTATAATACAATTAGTGGAGAACAAGGAAATACCTAAAGTAATCACTTCAAAATATGAATTAAAAATTCGAGAAAGTATTGACAAAGTGTAAAAGCGCTTTATAATTCTCTATAGAACCGGTTCCAGTTATGCGAAGTAAAAACTAAGACAGGCTTTCTTTATTTATATTAAATACCTGTCTTCTATTTTAAACATTAAAGGAACCGGTTCCAAAATATTTAAGGAGGCTTTTTTGATGGATATGAAGGTTATTGCTAATAGTGTTTTACAGCATATTGGCGGAAAAGAAAATATTGTAAGTGCAACTCACTGTGCAACACGTCTCCGACTCGTTTTAAAGGACGATTCAAAAGTAATGCAAACGGAAATTGAAAATATAGAAGGGGTGAAAGGGGCATTCTCTACGGGTGAGCAATATCAAATTATTTTTGGAACTGGACTTGTGAACAAGGTATATGAGCCATTTGCAAATCTTATTGGCACATCCCAAATTGATTCGGAAGCACATACAACAGCCGTAAAGAAAAAAATGAATCCAATTGCTCGAATAGCAAAAGTTTTATCTAATATATTTGTACCTATTATCCCAGCAATTGTTGCAAGCGGTTTATTAATGGGTCTACTAGGAATTTTGAAAGCGTTTAAATTGGTACCGGCTAACCATGCTCTAATTCAATTATTTGATATATTTTCAAGTTCTACCTTCATAATTTTGCCAATCCTGCTTGGTGTGAGTGCAGCAAAAGAATTTGGGAGTAATATTTTTTTAGGAGCTGTAATTGGTGGAATCCTAACTCATCCTGCATTAACGAATCCTTGGACACTTGTAGATACCAAGCCAACAGTTTTACATTTTCTTGGTATGAATATTGATATGATTGGTTACCAAGGAACTGTTCTTCCAGTTTTATTATGTGTATACGTTATGAGTGTCATAGAGAAGCAATTACGAAAACATGTACCAAATTCTTTAGATTTATTAATTACTCCTTTTCTTACAGTTATGATTACAGGTTTTCTATCTCTAATCATTATTGGTCCTGCTGGTTATAAGATAGGTGATGGAATTACTTACATTTTAAATACTGTATATGAAGTTGCAGGACCAATTGCTGGTTTTATATTCGGTGGTTTATATTCTACTATTGTATTAACAGGATTACATCATAGTTTCCACGCAATCGAAGCCGGATTACTTGCAAATAAAGAAATTGGTGTGAACTTTTTACTCCCGATATGGTCGATGGCCAATGTTGCACAAGGTGGAGCAGCTCTAGCTGTTTACTTTAAAACAAAGAATGACAAAACAAAGAAAATTGCAATTCCATCTGCTTTATCAGCATTTTTAGGTGTTACAGAGCCGGCAATTTTTGGTGTGAATTTAAAATTAGGAAAACCATTTATTGCGGCGGGAATTGGTGGAGCTATTGGCGGAGCGTATGTTGTCTTTATGAATGTTGCAGCAAATGCTTACGGTTTAACAGGAATTCCAATGCTTACAATTGTAGCTCCATTAGGGATGATGAATGCAGTTCATTATATGATTGGTTTTGTAATTTCAGTCATTACAGCTTTTGTAGCAACAACTATTTTATATAAAGAAAAGAATTAATATCTAGAGGTGAATACCTGATGAGTAAATATAGAACAATACAGGATGCAAAAGAGGGTGAATTGAAATCACTAGAGAAAGTTGCAAACCAAGACTCTTGGAAGCCAATTTATCACATTCATCCACCCTACGGATTAATGAATGATCCAAACGGTATATCTTACTATAACAATGAGTATCATGTATTCTATCAATGGTATCCTTTTGCTCCGATCCATGGAATGAAACATTGGGGACATGTGAAATCAAAAAATCTCATTTACTGGGAGCGTATGCCTGTGGCTATTACGCCAACGGAAAGTTATGAATCACATGGTGCTTATTCTGGTGGGGCTTTTGTAAAAGATGATGTACTTCACTTATTTTATACTGGAAATGTAAAAAATGGTGATGGATCAAGTGATTCGAATCAATGCCTGGCTCTTATGAATAACAAATATGAAACCGAAAAAACAGCACATAATCCAATTATTCAAAGCGTTCCAACTGGATATACTAGGCATGTTCGCGATCCTAAAATTTGGGAGGATAATGGTCGCTATTATATGCTTCTTGGGGCACAACGGAGCAATAAAACAGGAACACTTCTCATTTATCACTCAAAAAATCTGCTTAGTTGGGAACTATATGGAGAACTACAAACTAATTTGAAAGAATTCGGTTTTATGTGGGAGTGTCCCGATTATTTCCGGTTAGACGGAAAAGATATTTTAGTTTTTTCCCCACAAGGGATTAAAGCTACAGAGGATAGCTATCAAAATATTTATAATGTGATTTATGCAGTTGGTACGCTAGACTTAGAAAATTTATATTTTCATATTGAGTCCTATTTTGAATTAGATAAAGGATTTGATTTTTACGCACCACAAACATTACAAGATTCCCATGGACGACGCATTATGCTTGCTTGGGCAGGATCCAGTGAAATAATATATCCTTCAGATGATTTCATGTGGGCACATTGCTTAACCATTCCGCGTGAGCTAACTCTTGAAGGAAATGTATTAAAACAACAACCTGTTTCTGAATTAAAGGAATTACGTACATCTTCAAAATCAATAACAGGTTTTGTAGAGAATGAAAAATGCATATTATTAGATTTTCCTAAAGAGAACTCTTACGAACTAGAAGTACAACTACAGGTGGAAAAGGCCAATGTATTCGGTATTTCATTATTCCATCATGATGAAGAATCATTTCCTATTACTTTTCATCGTGAAAAAGGCATTGTTTCTATTGATCGGGAAAGTCTTCAACATCGTTTTGGTGAAGACTACGGTTATAAGCGTTGTAAGCAAATTGAAATACAAGACACGATGAATATGCGGATTTTTGTCGATCAAAGTATTGTTGAAATTTTCTTATGTGATGGAGACACTGTCTTTACATCACGTGTGTTTCCTAGTAAAGATTTAGAACATGGTATTTTACTTTTCACAGATGAAAAGATGGAATTTCAGATCACATACTATACACTTGGGAGAGGTTTAGAATGAAGAAAGTATTTTGCATCGGGGAAGTGCTAATTGATTTTATTTGTTGCAACAACGCACCTTTAAATGAAGGTAAATATTTTGAAAAAAAAGCGGGCGGTGCTCCAGCAAATGTTGCGGTATCGATTACAAAATTAGGTGGTAAATCCTCTTTTATGGGACAAGTTGGTGATGATCCTTTTGGCAGATTTCTTGAAAAAACATTACAAGAAAATAATGTTGATACCTCTATGCTTATAAAAGAAGATCAAACAACTTTAGCATTCGTTTCCATCGACCAACACGGTGAACGTGATTTTACATTCATGCGTGGTGCTGATGTAAAATATCAGTTCCAGCAAATTGATTTTTCTAAGATGAAAACGAATGATATTATTCATTTTGGATCTGCAACAGCTTTATTACCTGGTAACTTAAAAGAAACATATTTTAAGTTATTTCAATACGCTAAAGAACAAAACCATTTCATTTCATTTGATCCAAACTATCGTGATACACTTATTACAGATAAAGAGCAATTTTCTAAGGATTGTTTATATTTCATTGCACAAGCTGATTTCGTAAAAGTAAGTGAAGAAGAAGCAATAATGCTTTCAAAAAAAACAAATATTAATAAAGCTGCACAATTTTTACTTGCAGCAGGCGCAAAGGTTGTTGCCATTACTCTTGGCAAACAAGGGACACTTCTTGCAACACATGAAGGGGAAGAAATTATTCCCTCTGTTCACGTAGAGCAAGTAGATTCAACAGGTGCAGGTGATGCTTTTGTAGGTGCTATGCTCTATCGATATGCGCAAGAAGAAAATATATTCGATGTAAGCCCCGAAAAAATTCGCATATTTGTTGAATTTGCAAACAAAGCAGGGGCAATTACGTGTATGAACTATGGAGCTATCCCATCGTTACCTACGCTTGGAGATATAATTAAAGATTAGTACTGTTATAACTTTAAAAGCAGAGCATTGGTGGATTTGAATTAAACTATTTTATTCATTTAAAGTTTTAGTAAACTTAAGTGAATAGAACTTAACAAATTTTAAAGAGCCTTAGCACAATAGTATGTAGCAAGGCTCTTTTATTTTAATAGCAACAGTAAATAATTAATTTACAGCTGAAGTCCCCCCATTATAATACCATGAAGTGAATTTTTTAAAGTTAGTGGATACTTAATTTTTCAAAAGAGAAAGAGGTTTAATCTTAAATAAATAAAGAACACCTTTTGAAATAAAATTACCAGTTATATACACTATAGAATCAATGATCCATAAAATATATACACATAATAAATAGTACATCGTCCCAGTTTTTTGTTTTCTCATTTATAAACCATCACCAACTGATATATTAGAATCCCTCTACACCAACAATCTAGGGTGATTATGGTTGATGGAAAATATATTGTTGTTTGACCAGGGGTATTGCTTAATCAAGAATTAGTGATTCCACAATTACTATAGATATCAGTGAAAATAAATGAATAACCTACAAGAAAAAGTATTGCTATTCTTTTAGTCAATATTTTCGATAAACAAAAATAGCATACATTAATTTATAAATCTATTATTAATATAAAATAAGTAAGCTACTTCTTGTCTAATCAATTTTCTTACCTTACAGAAGTGTAAGAATCCTTTACTTGACGCCCCTAAACGGATGTAACTATAATTGTTACATGAATTGGTATATGATTAGAGATGTTTTAGAATATGAAAAAGTTATTATATCCTGTGCATTTAGATTAGAATGAATATCAGCAAGCAAAACAGTACAAGAGGTGAATACTACAAAAGGAGGGCAACAGAAGATCATTCAGGTCATTTTTTATTGTCCAAAAAATATTGACCATTTACAGTTTTATTAACTCGTGAATCTCATATTTGATTAAGACATAACCCAAAAGTCTCTTTTCAGGAATGTCTTAAATCTGCTAAAAAACGGTGGGGATATCTTTAAGTATTCACGCAAATGCCTCTAATGACAATGTAACGGAAACAGAAACAAATCACTATAAATCTTCTGAATCTGAAAAAACAAATTCTCATTTTAAGGAAATCCGTATATTTGTAGAAGAAATCCAAAAATGGCAAACTTCTTATATATGTTAATTATGGATAAATTGAATAGGAATCCATAATTAAGTTAGATGAATTGATAATAGTTTGAGCAGTAAATTGCTTGAGTATAGATTTGTTATCTAAAATGGTTTTAAAAATTTTAGTTTGTATTCTAATGTTAACTTATAAAAGAAGTTAAATAAGTTAGCGTTTTATAATTAATATTATGAAATTACTTACTATTTATAGATAGTAAGTAAAAGACCACTTTATTTTGAAAAGAATATTTTTAAATGGTCATAATATGAATATCAATTAGAAATAACCTGGATTAAAAATGAAAAATTTAAGAATGTGAATAAATTGTCCAAACGTTCACATTTACAATTCAGCCTATTAATAATGGCTTTAGTATCATATATAAGCTTTTGCTTTATATTTTTATTTGTTTTTCCGAATCATTATTTTATATCAGATTTTCATATACGACTACCGTTCTTATTGATTGAAACTACTGTATTTATCTCATTACTTTACTCTATATCATCAAGTAAAATAAAATTAGGAGTATTTTGGGTTTGTGTTACTATTGCAATAGGTTGTTTCTGGATAGGAGATATAATAGCCACTTTTCAAGTACTTGATGTAGAATTACCAATACAAAATTTTAATATTTCTGATGTATTTTTGTTGTTATTCTTATTCTTCTTTCTTTTTGCGTTCTTTTATAAGATCATGTTGGAGTGTAACAAGTGGGAAAAAGCATATTTAATTTGTGATTTATGTGTTGTTGTTACTGCTATTTTCACCTTAGAATGGTACCTGTTTAATAAACCTTCTGCAAATATTTTATTCTTATCCATTGGAGATCTTCTTCTCTCATTTATTTTCCCGATTATAGATCTATTACTCCTTTTATTAGGAGTTAGTCTAATCTTTCGTCCAGCTATTTTTAATGCGAAAAGTAAATTATTCATATTTATCTTAGTTTTAACTGGACTAGCTATTACGTATTACTTGTATTTTTACTTACAAGATGATTTGTCAGATCGCTCAATTATACTATTAAGGTGTATGTATAGATTTTTTCTATTATTGATCGCTATTGCTGCTACTATCCCAAAGAATGCATCATCAAGTAGAAATTATTTTATTGTTAATCCGATATTTGGAAAGAAACTTCTTGTCATATTTCCCTATCTTGCAGTTGCAATTTTAATTGGTTTTACTTTAAAAGAGCAGACTTCTTCACCTACACTGATTACGGGAAATTGTATTGCCTTTGTATTTGTACTGATTCGTCATTCAATCGTACGAATGCAAAACAAAAATTTAACCGAAACCTTAAAAGGGGTTAATAACCAATTAGAACAAAAAGTATCTCAAAGAACAGTCGATTTAATAAGCAAATCTAATGATTTGGTAAAAAATCAAGAAAGGTTTAAGTCATTATATGAGTATCATCCAGATCCTATATTAACAATTGATTCAAATGGTACTGTATTAAATATAAATCAGTCTGGAAGTAGGTTATTAGGAAAAGACAGTGCTGCATTAATGGGGAAAGAATGCTTCTCTATTTTTTTAGATGAAGATAAACCTGAATTAGAAGCAGCCCTAAAGAAGGCAAAAATGTGTAGTTCGTCTTCTTTACAGCTTCGTGTGGAAAATACTAATGAGAAGGATATACATTTTTGGTATGTCACCATTGTTCCTATTATGATAGAAGGACAAACCTTTGGGAGTTATGTAATGGTAAAAGACATAACGAGGATGAAACAACAACAGGATGAGATAAATTATCTTGCATTCCATGATATGGTTACGGAGATTGGAAATCGTATATTCTTCCAACAAGAATTAGAAAAATCTATTGAGCATGCACAAAGAACACAGGGTAAGTTTGGAATATTGTATATAGATTTAAATCGTTTTAAGAACATTAATGATACACTCGGGCATTCAATTGGAGACAGGGTTTTAAAAGAAATTGCCAATCGTTTTAGGACAATATTGCCACCAGATATTTCTCTGTCGAGAATAGGTGGTGATGAGTTTGCGATCATAGCCCAAAACCATACAGAACAACAATTATTAGATTTGTGTGAAACATTATTTCGTATAACAGATGATCCACTTATAGTTCATCAACATAGTTTTTACTTATCTCTTAGCATAGGAGTAGCAGTATATCCATTTGGAGGAACAAATGCTACTACACTTTTACAACATGCTGATATCGCTATGTATAACGCAAAGGAAAAAGATAACAACGCTGTTTGTATGTATGACGAGACATTATCTCAAAAAATAACAAGACGAATACGATTAGAACAAGATTTACCGAATGCATTAGAAAATAAAGAGTTATTTTTATTGTATCAACCACAAGTTGACAGTAAAACTGGTAAGGTTATTGGTGCAGAAGCTTTAATTCGTTGGCAACATCCAGAGCTGGGTTTGATTTCACCGTTTGAGTTCATATCTATTGCTGAAGAAACGTCACAAATTATTCCAATTGGAAAATGGACACTACTGCAAGCGTGTCGGCAACTAAGAAAGTGGCATTCTGCAGGCTATACAAATTTAAAAATGGGGATAAATTTATCTGCTGTTGAGTTTAATCAGAAGGATTTTGTTCAAACAATCATGTCTACCGTCGAAAAAGTAGGGATACCTGCTTTTTCTATTGATCTAGAATTAACAGAGCGAATAGCAATAGTAGATGAAGAAGAAACCTTATCGAAGTTAAAAGGGGTACCGCCACATGCCCATCAACTTAAGAATTTTCACTACCCCCAAGTGACAAAAAACGTTATTCTTTCTAAAAAGCTAGCTAGAAAGGGTGACATTTTTTATGAATCTTTCGATTCAAGATGAATTACAACTATTTTCTGAAGAACTGTATCGTCATTTAACCCCTTCTCTTTTGGAAGAACTCGCAAAAGAATTAGGTTTTGTAAAAAGAAAACGAAAGTTTTCTGGAAATGAATTAGCTACCATATGTATTTGGGTAAGTCAACGTACAGCGAGTGACTCGCTTGTTCGACTATGCAGTCAATTACATGCGGCCACAGGCACTCTTATGAGTCCAGAAGGACTCAATAAACGCTTTGATAAAAAAGCGGTTGAATTTTTGAAATATATTTTTTCGGCATTATGGAAAAGTAAAATCTGTGAAACATCGGCCATTTCAAGCGCGGCGCTCACGTATTTTCAACGAATTCGTATTTTAGATGCGACGATTTTCCAAGTACCAAAACATTTAGCCCATGTATATCCTGGATCAGGTGGTTGTGCACAAACAGCGGGTATCAAGATTCAATTAGAATATGACTTACATAGCGGACAGTTTCTAAACTTTCAGATAGGTCCAGGAAAAAATAATGATAAGACCTTTGGAACAGAATGCTTAGACACATTACGTCCAAGCGATTTATGTATCCGTGATTTAGGTTATTTTTCATTAGAAGACTTAGATCAAATGGATCAACGAGGTGCTTATTATATATCCAGATTAAAATTAAACCATACCGTGTATGTAAAAAATCCGTTTCCAGAATACTTTCGAAACGGAACCGTAAAAAAGCAATCACAGTATATCCAAGTTGATTTAGAACATATTATGAACAATTTAAAACCCGGTCAAACATACGAAATAAAAGAAGCTTACATTGGAAAGAATCAAAAACTATTCACACGTGTAATTATCTATCGTTTAACAGACAAACAGATACAGGAACGTAGAAAAAAACAAAGTTACACTGAAAGTAAAAAGGGTATTACATTTTCAGAAAAGAGTAAACGATTAACGGGTATCAACATATATGTCTCAAATACGCCTGAAGGAGTTGTTCCGATGGAACAAATACATGACTTTTACTCCCTTCGCTGGCAAATAGAAATTATTTTTAAAACGTGGAAATCCTTATTTCAAATTCATCATTGGCAAACTATCAAAAAAGAGCGATTAGAATGTCATGTGTATGGAAGACTTATTGCCATCTTTATCTGTTCTTCTACGATGTTTAAGATGCGTAAACTTCTTTTGCAAAAGAACAAAAGAGAATTAAGTGAATATAAAGCCATTGGGATGATTCAAGATCATGTATCGCTGTTATATCAAGCGATACAGAGAAACACCCAAAATCTAACAAAGATTTTAATCCGTTTGTTCGACCTCCTACAGAAGAATGGACGGAAATCTCATCGATATGAGAAGAAAACTATCTTTGATATTATGGGTGTTGTCTATGAGTATAATGGGTTTGGAAAACAAAAGAAAGCTGCATAATTTTTAAAATGAAACTCGTTAGAGTTTATTTGGTGTGTGTACTTTTCAATACCAAAAGTACATTACGTGTTTTTTAGTTTGTTTGAACGAAAGTTCATTTTGTTTTCGTTCTTAAGTTGATGGGCATGTATGGTGAGGCCTATTAGGGTTTCTGCTGGGAAAAGCATCCTTTAAAAAATAAAAAGCATCCACTATGCGGATACTTCGTGTTATTATGGTTAAGCTATATTAATTCAAATTGCTATGTGGGTGAAACGAATGGAAAATAAACAACCTGAACAACACTACGATCTAGGTAAAATATACACATACACAGAGCTCCCAGATAAGGTTAGCGGTCGTTGCGATAACTGTGGTAATACCGCGTTCAAGAGTTCCGTTAAAGATTTTATCTTTCTAAGAGAATGTCGTCAATGTGGTATGAAGAAAATTATTTAGCCCTGTTAGGGCTTTTTTTATTGGCTCTTATCTCTAAAAATGCCTTTTACTAAATAATATTATTATCTAATACATAAGTATTAAAGGTTTGTTAAAATACATATTTTAATAAAGAAAAGACACCTAAGGTGCCTTCCTCTGACTTGAACCACTTTAATTTTAATAACATCATTTTACAATCACAAATATATCTTTTATCTTTCATATGATATTTTATCATTTTTTTCAGTTAATTGCATAAAACTGGTGAAAGATAGGTTATTTTTTGTAAATTCCTTTTCTCCATATCCATTCAATAGGACCATAGCGGAAATGTTTACTCCAAATTTTGCTAAATATAATTTGTACAAAGATAATTAAAATCCCGAAGATGCATAGTTGCCAGTAATATACCTGTGAGACATCTTTAAAGTACAACGAAAGAATGACAAGAGTTAGTATACTTTGGCTAATGTAATTCGTTAAAGCATACTTGCCTACGTTCATAAAAGGTTTCAGCTGATTTATATATTTTTTATTCTCACAAACCCTAAGTAGAGTACAAATATAGAATATAGCTAGCGTTTTCCCTCCAAATAGAATCCATAGTTTAATATCCTGAGAGTAATAGATATCCGTTTTTATAAAATAGTAGATAATAGGACAAGAGAGAAGACATGAAATGCATAACGAACTCCACTGGATAAATCTAATTTCTTTTATAAATTCCGGTACCCTTTTAAAAATATCTTTCTTACCAGCCCATAAACCAATTAAAAATAAGCCTATATATTCCGGAATTCCTACTAGTAATTGTTGAAATTCCTCAATCATTAAAAAGAACAGACGAGCTTTTACTTGATGTGAATAATGTGTAAATAGATTTACAGTGTGATTGGTAGTGTGGCCTGTAAACATATATTGATAGTAACTTGGTACGGCAGAAATAGAAGGACTTGCTTGTATAAATAAAATAGCATGTAGTGTATAGCCAACAAATAGAGAGAGGCTGCCAACTATAAAAATAAGCTTTGTAGATCGCTTATAAAAGAACAATAGGATAAAACCAGCTAAGGCATATGCGTGTAGAATATCTCCATACCATAGAAATATAAAGTGGAGTAAACCAAAGAGTAGTAAGATACACAATCTACGACTAAACAGCTTATACATAGAATAGCCTTTTGCTTCAGCATTCTTTATAAAGATATAAAACCCTACTCCAAATAAGAACGCAAAAATAGTATAAAATTTTGCCTGTATAAATAAATCTATTAATAAACGAATCACTTTATCTGTACCGGAGTAACCCGCTTGATTAAAGGGGTCTAGTCCCGTCATAGTAGGTAGATTAGCAAATAGGATACATAGTATGGCAATGCCTCTTATTATGTCTAAAGAATAAATACGGGCGTTTTGTTGCATATGAATTCCCCTTTCTTACAAAGAAAAACGAGCACTATATTAACTAGCGCTCGAATTACGTCTCGCAAAGAATCCGTCATATGTAGCAGCTGACACTGCACCTTCTAGGCGTTCAATTTCTTCGCCTCTGTTATAAGCTACAACAACTGGAGTACCAGGAATGTCGAACTCTTGAAAGGCACTTTGATTTTCTGGTGTAGAGATATCAATACGATAGATAGTTCTATCATGCTTTTTTGACATACTATTGATATCTGGTGCTGCCTTTTTACAATAATGACAAGTTGGTTGATAGTAATACGCAATAAACTCTTCATGGGATTGTATTTTTTGCTTTAATTCTTCTTTTGAAATATCTTTAATATTTTCGGGTGATCCTTTTGTTTCTGCAGCTGACACAATTGTTTTCTTTGGTGTTACAGTCTCTGGGTTAACAGATTCATTTTTAGTTAAAGTAAAGATAGCGATACAAGCAACGCATAATGTAGTAACAATTGCTCCAATTTTGTAGACTTTATTCATAGTAAATTCCTCCTTAAAGTAAAAAAAAGGACAAACCTCGCCCGAGTTAACTGGGCGTAAGGTTTGTCCTTCACGCTACGTACAATAGAGTATAAACAATGGAAACAAATTTTCTATCTATATAATAACACAACATTTATATAGAATGCTATAAGAATTTTTGAAAGAAACACCTTAGTACATATAATTTCACGTACCAAAATATATTTAAAAATTAATAAAGATTACACAATTTGATTCTTTGTGTTGCCTACAACTGTTAGATACAATTTACCTCTCAATAAAACATTAAATACTGCAATAATCTACGTCTCAAAAGCCTAAATGATATAATAAAACTAATCATTATTTTAGATGAATGGAGTAATTTAATGGAGCCAATTATTGTTAAACTTTCAACAGAATTTAATACCACGGCAAAAAATTTAAAAGATAAATTTAATGAGTATCAAGAAAAACATCAAACTGAAACCACTTTTCATAATTCAGAAGCTCCCTTGGTTTGGATTATTAGAGGATGTATTGATTACTTTGACCAATTAGACAATGAGTTTTTAGGTATAGGAAATAAATCAGGCATTCCAAGCATGCAAGCGGATCATTTTGCTAACAATCTGTATCGATTAAATAATGCAATGAAATATCTAAAAAGATTATGGGATTTAAAAGAATATAAAACTCTTGATGAATTTAATACTCTTTTAGATATCAGAACACTTATTGTTCATTCAGGAGAGCAGCTTACAAAAATTGAATCTCTAAAGTTAGAGGGGTATAAAGATAGCCAACTTTGGATGATTTTTAGCAACAAAGAAAATGATTCGTTTACTCAACTTAGTTATTTCAACAATGAAAGCTTAGCTGAAATGGATTATTGTTTGGAAATAGCGAGTGACAAACAAGACAAATCTAAAAAGGATAATTTATCGACAGTTGATTATCACATACAAAATGAAAGCTTTCTTGACCAAAGAATATATTTAAAAGCAGAACAAGTCCGAAATATTGTGATGGCACAAATTGAGTATTTTATAACTAGCGCTGACCAAGTAAAAATAGTTAAAAGTACTCGTAAATTTCCTCCTATTGAAGTAATAATAGACAAAGAAAATAACAAAGTTAACTTCGATAAGATAGCAGAGTTAGTATCTAAAGATTTAAGAGGTGGGTATATTATTGAGAGTGGAATTGAGCATTGGAATGGGTTTGGCTTAAAAAGATTAATGGAATATACAGAAAACAGTTCAGATATCTCTTCAAAAGCACAAGATCTTATTTATAAGCGCATAATTAACGTTATGACAGACTATTGGGAGAACTATCTAGATGTAAATATCCCTGATGATGAGTTACCTGACCTGGACATAATGCAAATCTTTTCAGATTACACTCCAAATTTTGATAATGTAATCAACGATTGTAAAATACCCAATAACAACGGTTTTAAATTCCCCAAAAATAACAGATAATCGTTTCGAAACAAACATCAAAGATGGAGTGAAGAAACGGTGCTGAAGATTGGGGAGTTTTTTATGATTAGAGAGTTATTTCAGAAAGGGTGGACGAAAACAGCCATTGCAGAAGCAACAGGCTTCGATCGTAAAACGATCAGCAAATATCTAAAAAGCAATCAGTTGCCGGAACGTAAGGCAAGCGAGCAGCAGAAAGAGAGTAAGCTCGAACCCTATAAGTCCTACATCCTTCAACGAGTCAAAGAAGGAACAACCAACTGTGTCGTACTGTTAGAGGAAATTCAAACGATGGGTTACGAGGGGAAGATGACAATTTTAAGAGACTTTGTTCGTCCTCTTCGTCAACAGCCAAAGAAACAGGCAACCTTACGGTTTGAAACACCACCAGGGAAACAAGCCCAAATGGATTGGGCGTACGTGGGAAAATACTTAGTGAATGGCAATCTGCAAGACATTTATGCATTTGTGATGATATTAGGTTATTCCCGAATGAAGTACGTAGAGTTTACAACCAACATGAATCTCGAAACCCTCATGAAGTGTCATATGAATGCTTTTTCTTACTTTAATGGGGTACCAGAACAAATTCTCTATGATAATATGAAAACCGTTGTAATCAAGCATAGTCCTGTAGAGATTCGTTTCAATCGCAAGTTTGAGGATTTCTTAGCCTACTATGGGATTGTGCCAAAAGCCTGTCGTCCTAAACGTCCGCAAACAAAGGGGAAAGTAGAAAGAACCATTAATTATTTGAAAGATAACTTCTTTCAGCGAAAACACGAACCAACTTTACATGCATTAAATGAAGCCGTACGTACATGGTTGGATCAGATAGCTAACAAGAAAACCAATCAGACTACTAATGAGTCACCATTTCAACGATTTGAGCAGGAACAGAAGTTCCTGCAGATATGGGGAGTGAAGCCTCTGTTTCCCACTTCACATTGGGAAACCAGAGAAGTCAGTCGGGACTGTGTGGTGTCGTACCGCGGAAAAAGGTATTCAGTTCCTTACCGTTACGCTGGACAAATGGTTAAGATTAAAGAAACACTCGATCATCATTTAGAGATTTACGATGAACGTGAATGTATCGCAAAACATCCGGTTCTTACAGGAAAAGCAACTACTCATATCCGAATGGAACACTATGATGGGCTACATACAAAAGAAAAAGGGCAGAAAGCGAAGAACGTTGAAGATTTGGCGACCGACGGTCTTCACTCTCATACCCCATCTCCAAATGTGGAAAAACGCCCTCTCGCTGCTTACGCAGCACTGGAAGAAGGTGAGTCTGTATGATGAACGAACTCTTATTGGAGCGTTTAAAGAAGCTCGGCTGGCATCATACAGCCAACCAACTTGATAGTTTACTAGAAGACGCTTCTAAGGATAATGTATCATATTCTGAGTTTCTTCACACTATCGTTTTGCATGAAACGGAGCAACAAGATTCTGATCAACTAGAAAAGCGAATGAAACGGGCAAAGCTGCCTTACACCAAAACGATTCATGATTTTGACTTTACATTTCAACCAAGTCTGAGCGAGAAAAGGGTCAAGGAAACCTTAACATGTCGCTTTATTGCCAATGGGGAAAATCGCATATTACTGGGTCCTCCGGGTGTAGGAAAAACTCATTTAGCCGTCTCCTTTGCGATTGAAGCGATTACCCAAGGATATACAGCCCTATTTTTGTCGGCCGACGACTTAGTGGCTCAGTGCCGCAAGGCCAATGATAAAGGGACACTCCAGCGACTCGTAAATCGTTGGAGTCGTCCAGACGTGTTAATTGTAGATGAAGTAGGTTATTTTCCTTTTGATGAACTAACCGCCAATGTTTTCTTCCAGGTTGTTTCAAAGCGATACGAACAAGGAGCAATGATTTTAACATCTAATAAATCGTACCTTGAATGGGGAAAAGTTTTTGGTGACGATGTATTGGCAACGGCTATCTTGGATCGCCTCTTACATCATGCGATTACATTTAACATCAAGGGTGACTCCTACCGTTTGCGAGAAAAGAAAAAAGCAGGAATTTATCCTGCCCAAACAACGATTTAGCCGTTCATAATGGGGAATTTCATTTCGTTGAAATTGGGGAAATTTGAATCGTTGTTGACAATAAAAAGAATTATCTAGAATACGAAAAATTATTCACTAATATTGCTCCATATTTTAATACAAAAGACAGGAATGACTCTACGGATATCGGTTATTTAGCAATGTTTATTGATGAAATTAGCAGAGCTTTAAATATGAAATTTAATATAGATCAAAGCGTAGATGAGTTTGTGTGCGATTATATTATTCAATCTATTAAAAAATCAGTTTAGTATTCCATTGTTTAACGTGGGGGGCAAAGTGTTGGCAGCACCCCGTTTTGAGAAGACTTCTTATAGAATAAACAACTAGATTAGTGTTATTTGAACTGCTAGACAAGGAGCAACAGAAGGGAGTAATTTGAGAAAGAAGAAGTAATACAATTTGCATTATATATGCGAGAAAAGAGAGAGAAATCATCATTACATTAATGAAAAGGAGTGTACGAATTGGGATATTTCAACCCTGAATTAATGAAAAATAATCTAGACCAGGAAGAAGCAATACAAATTTTAAAAAACTATCTAAAGAGATTAGCAGAAACATATGAAGATAAAGAGTATGCAGCAGAAGTTATTGAACGTATTTACAATGAGGATACTACTTGCGAAGATATTGACTTTATTTTAGAGTGTAAAAAGCTAACATAGGTGTATTATTTCCAAAAAAGAGATGTCTATAATAATATTTTGCGTTAATACCATTGAAGAATCAAAAGAAGAAACGGGAAAGATTGACTGGTTCGCAGCTGACATCGATAAAAATTGCCAAATATAAGTTGTAGTAAATGTATTCATCTAGAAACGTAAAAAAAGACACTATAGAAAGTGTCTTTTTTACGTTGACATACTATGAAAGAAAATGTAGTGATTAATCATAAATTGTTGGATGCTTCTTGGTTAAATCTAGTATAACATTAAAATAAGTATTTATACATGCAAATTTACATATATTATGTTTTTATCAAATTAGTAAATTCATTTCAAATATAATTAGGAAAATTAAATTTTTCTATATTTAAAACTAAGTTAGTCTAAAAAGGGTTTGATATTCATATCAAACCCTTTTTACTATATGTAATTATTTCACTGCATCTTTTAATTCTTTTCCAGCCTTAAAAGCAGGCGCTTTTGAAGCAGCGATTTGCATTTCTTCACCTGTTTGTGGGTTACGTCCTGTACGTGCAGATCTTTCACGTACTTCAAATGTACCAAATCCAAGAATCTGAACTTTCTCCTCATTTGCTAGCGCCGTTGTAATTGTATCTAATACAGCTTGTGTTGCTGCAGCTGCATCTTTTTGTGTAAGTTCTGCTTTTTCTGCTACTACTCTTGTTAATTCAGTCTTATTCATTTTCTACACCTCGTTATATGTAATTAGGTGACCATTATAACGTGCCTATACTTTTGATGCAATTAGTACCATACCCATAGATTGTTTCCTAGTAGTCTAGATAAAACAATGTTATTCCTTCTTTAGACTATTTAAAATATAATCTGTGAGTTCACTACTATTAAGCCCTTTTTGCTCTTTTAATTCGTTCATTTCACTAATGAAAGCATTAGTAGAATTGGATTGAAAGAGTAATAACAGTGAAACTGCCTGGTCTAATAGTCTTGTTTTAGGTATATTTGTATCTTCTTTAAGTTTTTCCAATCTTTCATTCAAATCATTGGCTAATGTTGTAGATAATTGTTTTCTATTCACTACTTTATAATGTTTCTTTTTAGTCATATTAAACACCCTTTAATTTTTTCATATTTATATAATAGCATTACTATTGAGTTTCTATCAATTTAATTAAACAACAATAAACTTCATGAAGTTTATTGTTGTTTAATCCCTACATTCATTATATAATTAATATATAAAGTTTTATTTATTGATTATGAACTATAATTAAACGAAAGGGGGGTACCACGATGGGACTTTTAACTCTTATCATATCAATCTTTATCTTTTCTATAGTTACCCTAGCAACGATTATTGTTCTTTGGCTAAAAACTAAGCAGCTTTATGCTCCAGACATAATTAGATTAACTGGAGCAATTATTTGTTTAATTAGTTCGGGAATTTTACTTATGTTTAAAGATAAATTTGAACCTACTTATAATAATTTGACGGTAACAATTGGTCATTACACAGGGATCTCATTGAATATAACAATTTTATGCTTGTTAGGATTCTTCTTGCTGCTTGCTCTTTTTAAAGCGAATAGACTATGAATATAAATTATTTAATAATGGGGGATTTAAATGAATAATTTCAATGATTTGATTAATTTATTTTGGTCTTGTTTATGGATAGTGGGTTGTGTATCTATATTACTAATTACTTTGATATTAATGAAACGGATGATTGTTGGAAAAACAACATATAGAGGGTATTCTAGTAGTAATAAGAAGGCGATGGGTGTTGCTTTGTTTTCATCTATTACAAGCAATAATGATGATGGAAAAGATTAAAGAAATTAATTCTATTTAAAATTCTTGTTTTTTCTACTTACAGTTTTCCAGTTGTTGAATCAAATTATGTCGTTGTTTTGAGCGAATACAATAATTATGGGAGGGGAACGTATTATGCAAACACTAGCAATACTAGCAATTTCAATCGTTATAATTGCTGGCGCAATGTTAGTATTCGGTATAAATAACGATTTGAGTTCTATACGCGAAAATCCTTTACCTACAGTATTTATAATAGTGATGATATCTATTCTTTCCATATCGATATATAACTCTGGTAAAGAAGTGGATCATAATCTTGCAGTACTTGCATTAAACTTGAGAGACCTTGAACAAAAGCAAATAGATGATAAAACAAGGCTATTAGAAACAGAACTGGGAACGACTAGAGATAATTTATTAGTCGAAGATTATGAGGATTATTCGAAAGTAACCAGTGAAAAAGGGGTATTTAAAGTTATCTTTACACGTGATATGGAACATAATATGATAATCGAAAAAATTACTCCAATTTTAACGCATTAATATAGTAGATTTCTTCAGTTATTTACTTTTAAAAGTAAATAACTTATACAATATAGTCTATTATTAATTAAATAAATGAAATGAAAGGACAAAATAAAATGACCACAAAGCGACCAGTGATATTATCAACTTTAATTTGTGGATTAATTTTAGGGAGCGTTATTGGAGGTAGCATGCCCTTAAATAAGTTCACTATACCATTAGTTTGTATAAGTCCACTTGTACTAGCTATATCTTTTAAGCTTAAAGATATAGGCGAATGCAATTGGAAAGGACAAGCATTAATAATACTTCTTTCAACAACAGTATTAATGCTCTCATACTGTTTTATATCCTTTTCTGGTGAATTTTATGACTATATTCTAAATCTACTCATGGAAAGGATTAATCAATAATAGCAGCATGTGATTTTTCTAAAGAAAAATCACATTTGAGCCGAATTTAATTACAAATATAGGGGGATTTAACTTGAATATCAGTGAATTAATTCCATTTTTCGGAAAAAACTATGTAGAAATAGCTATCTATTGTTTTATATTTTTAATAATTGGAGGCACGCTTGCTTGGAAAGGTAACGTATAACTATAGACCTACCGTGAAAATGTAATGTTTATACTCAACGCTAAAAAAAAGCTTAGTTAACTAATTAAAAGGAGCTTTTACATGTTAGAGACTCTTGAAATGAGAAAAAAGCAACACGAAATAAAAATAAAAAAATATAAAAAAATTCAAAAGTACTACAATCCATTTTTGTGGACAATCTCAGTTATCTATTTTCTCTATTTCATGATCATTGATAATTCTCTTTCAGTACATCTATTACTTTCCTTCGTTATTGGCTTGATTCTTTGGAGTATAGGTCTAGCTATTAATTTAAAACTCGTGAACGAATTAAAAGGAAAGGGAAAAATCTTAAATATAGAAACAATAAACGAAATGAAAAATAACAAATATATGAGTCCAGGAAGAAAAGAACGCTATATCACAGATTATAATGCAACGAAAGATGGATTAGAAAAGATAATGATTTATGCTAACTTTATGTTAGAAGCTAAAGAGAGAGAAAACGAAATAAAAGATGATAATAGTAATTTAGATATGTAATTGTAGCGAGAGGAGCATAAAATTATGTCAATTGAACAGTATATTAATCTTCGTAAAAGAGGAAAAGAAATTGAGGAGATTCAAAAACAATCACTTTTAAGTGAAGCTACACTTTTAACTTTAGAACTAGGCTATAAATGTTATGAAAAAAACATTTCGTTGGATAAAGCAATTAATCTTATCGATAAAATTGTAGTATTAAATGCAAATGATACCCAAAATACATCATTTAGTACGTCTGTCCATATGTGATAGATAGATCCGAAGGAGAAAGAGCAAATGCCTAAAGAAGAAATGAAAATGAGTATAGATGAAATAAAAAATGCCATATTGAATCCAGATTTAATCAAATGTTTGCATGGTGTTAACATATCTAATCAATGGGGAGCAATAAATGGTAGACAATTGTTATTAGATGTATATAGATTATGTGAGAAACATGAAGATTTATTAAAAGAACTGAACGATTTAAAAAACAAATAAAAGGGTGGTAAAGCATGAAATCAACAGGTGTTACACGTAAAATAGATGAATTAGGACGTATTGTTCTACCGAAAGAATTGAGAAGAACATTAGGAATCGCAGAAAAAGATCCTATAGAAATATTTGTAGAAGGTGAAAAGATAATACTACAAAAATACAAGTCATATGATGCTTGTACAATAACTGGTGATATTTCAGAAAAAAACATGTCATTAGCTAATGGACAAATTGTTCTTAGTCCTGAAGGGGCTGAACTTTTAATTAAAGAAATTCAGCAACACTTAGTAAAGTAAGATTATTTTATACAGTTATAAACCATATTAAAAGTATTTCACGATACAATTTAAGAGAGAGGAATACTATAAAAATGAAAAAATTAACTTTCCTTAAATTAACCTTACTAGTTCTATATGTAATGGTTGGACTGAACATATTATTAAAAGCTGACGTTGAAACTCTTATGCAAATAGCTGAAGAACAAGCTGTCATACTCCAAAGAATAATCCTGATATTTGTCTTTATTGGAACTCTATTAACATCTCTTTACTATATCACTCTTCAAAAAGAACAAGCAGATGAGAGGAAAAAAGCAAAATCGTTATTTGCTATGTATATAGTTGTTACAATTATGGCACTGTTTTCTAGTGACATAGCTAATTACATTAAAGATTTTATCTAACACAATATGTATTTTAGAAAAAAGGACCCTTTGAATTAATCAAAAGTCCTTTTTATCATTTAGAAGCGAAATTTGATTTGAAATGTATTCATTCATTATTGATTGGTGATAGTTAATCCAAGCTTCAATAGTCTTATCGGAATCTCTAGCAAACTTTTTCGCGTATTTATGTACAGTTTTATTTGTCTCTTTAAAGCCATATAGGTTAATACCACCGGTGATTTCGCCGATGAAATTAAATTCTTTGTGTTCACCAGGATAATAATTAAAGGCAATTTGATGGATTGTAGTGTCAACTACGTACCCTTCATAGAGAAGATAAGAATGAAGTCCGAATACACCGTTTTGATACATATTTTTAAGTATATGTTGATCGTGGAATTCATGGTGATAATAGCCTTGCATAAAGGATAATTTATTCTTGGATATTTCATTTGACGCCAATAACAAATAGTGAAGTAAAACACTTGCGTAAATACATAATCCGCCGTTTTTGTTATGTTTTAAAACTTCTTTCCAGGCGGTATCATCTTTTTTAAGAAAAGATGATACTAGGTTGTGATCTTCATATAAAGCAGCGTGAGTCAATTTTGTTAGATATAGAATCGGTTTTATAGTCTGTGCTGTGAAGAGATCCCCCGGTGCCCTTTGACTTTGATAGTGAGTAGGTTTTTGTCTTTTGTAATCATAACTTGTAAGCCATTCTTTTTTTAATACGGAAGAAATGTTTTTAATAGCTGTATTATGCGGATCTTGAGACTTGCTTATTTTCAAGGATATATCCATAAGAATCCTCCATTTGAATTTGTAATTTCACATTTCGTAGTTTTAGAGATTGATATTTATATTATATGACGACTACAAAATTGTTACCAGAAGATATCTTGGTGGGGAGGTAATCTCCAACCAAAAAAATCATAGGAAAATATATGTTTATTTTAAAGGTAACATATGAATATAATCTATGCATCAGACAAAAAGAAATCCTGTTGGATCTTTTGGGGATGAGTGAAGTGGAGAAAATAACACAATACATCTTCATTTAGTTTTACTAGTTCTTTCCTACTGTATTCTTCTATGTTAGTAGATGCTAAGGGGATGAAAATGGTAAACTTAAATAAGTAATTGTATATTGTGAAGGCGGTCGAGTTGCTATCCTTTCCCTTATTCAAAGAGAAGGCGGAATTTAGTAGGTAAATTAGAAGGAGCTAAATATCTTATTAAATAAAAAGCGGCGAGAAAGGATGGGGAATTGAGATGAATAAAGTTGGTTTGTTATTAAAAGTAATCGTTACAATAGGTTTTTGGCTATATTTCTTTCCTGTAATACTTAACCCTAATAATGTTCCTTTTAGATTTCTTTTGAATACTTTCCCAGATGATATTGGAGGAACAGTTTTTAATTTCATGATTTTTTCTATTGGATATGTAGTTTATTTTTCCTTCGTCGTATTCATGGCACATAAGATAATTTGGTCTGAAACACCTAAATTAAAGAAAATACCAACAAGTAACAATGAATAAAAAATACATTCAGGCATTCAAATATGCTAGTTAACCTTTAGTTTTTATATAACTTGGATATTCGTATTTGTTGGGAATAATTTTGTCTATTTTATCGACATAATTTCACCTACCACGTTTAAATTATTCATTAGTGATTGACACAATAATCTCTAGAATGCTACGTTTTTAATATTAAAGTAATAAAGGGTTTATTATTTAGATGCTACATATATGAGAATAGATGCTGAAATACGTTTAGAGAATGAAAAACTCTCTTCTGATATTCTATAAAATTCCATATACAGATAATTTAATTATATAAACCATACATGTAGAGAGGAAGAAAGTAAGATGTTTAAAAAGGTTACATCGGTTGTTGCTTCTGTTTTATGTACTAGTTTTCTATTAACTGCTTGTAGTGGAGAGAAAGAGACTAAAAATACAGCAAAGGCAACTAACAAGAATGAAACAAAACAATCCATTAATTTACCGTATATAGCGGAGATTCCAACAATGGATGTAACAAAGGCAACTGATAGTGAATCAATGAATGTAATGCGTAATGTTTTTGAAGGTCTGTACACACTAGGAGAAGATAATAAATTGATTCCTGGAGTGGCACAATCTTATGACGTAAGTGAGGATAAAAAAACGTACACGTTTCATTTGAGAGAATCGAAATGGTCAAACGGAACACCTGTAACAGCTGCTGACTTCGCGTTTTCTTAGAAACGTGCTGTGAATCCCGATACAGCAGCAGAATATGCTTTTCTATTCTTTGATATAAAGAATGCAAAGAGAATTAATAGTAAAGAGCTACCTGTAGATCAGTTAGGGGTAAAAGCAATAGATGATAAAACATTAGAGGTGCAATTAGAGCAGCCTGTCCCTTATTTTATCGAATTGACAACGTTCGCAACGTTTTTACCCATTAACGAAAGGTATTTTGAATCACAAGGAAAGCAGTATGGCTTAGAAGCAAGCAAATTGGTTTATAACGGAGCGTTTACATTGGATAATTGGAAGCATGAACAAGGTTTTCAGTTGAAAAAGAATCCTAACTATTGGGATTCTAAAACAGTGAAATTAGATGCGATTAACTTTGATATTGTGAAAGATAAATCAACAGAAATAAATCTATATGAATCAGGTCAGCTTGACCGTGTAGGACTAACAGGTGAGTTTGTAGATAAATATAGAAAGAATCCCGACTTCAAAGAACGTTCTGAAGTTACAGTGCAATTCCTACGTATGAATCAAAAGAATGAAGTATTAAAAAATAAAAATGCTCGCTTGGCAATCAGTCAAGCAATGAATAAGAAAGCCTTTGTAGATACAGTTTTGAATAATGGTTCTCTTCCTGCAGACGGTTTTATACCAGTCGATTTTGCTAAAAGTTCGGACGGAAAAGACTTCCGAAAGGAAAATGGAAAATTAGTAAAAGATGATGTGAAAGCAGCGAAGGAAATCTGGAAGAAAGCAAAGCAAGAACTTGGGAAAGAACAGGTAACATTAGAATTGCTTACAAGTGATAATGTGTTTGCTAAAAAGAATGCGGAGTACTTAAAAGGTGAATTAGAAAAGAATTTAGAGGGATTAACGGTCAATGTGAAGCCGCAGCCACGCAAACAACAAATTCAATTGCTACTAAATAGTAATTATGATTTAGGTGTTGATGTATGGGCTCCCGATATTCCTGATCCAATCACATTTTTAGATATATTCGCGACAGATAGTAGCTATAACTTTGATAAGTATTCAAATCAGGCATATGATGAACTAATTCATCAAGTGAAAACAGATTTAGCTGGTAATGAAACTGCTCGTTGGGAGGCAATGAAACAAGCAGAAAAAATATTATTAGAAGATGGAGCGGTCGCACCATTTTATCAATCAGGCAGATCATACTTACAGCGTTCCTCTATTAACGGAATTGTAACAAACGACTTTGGTGGAGAATTTAACTATAAGTTTGCTGAAATTAAAAAATAAGTAAAAAAAGGAGTCGAACATCTTCGACTCCTTTTAGTTTGCCATTTGATACACTTATGCATAATTGCATATGCAGTTATCCTGTTATAACGACTACAAATAACACATTTTTTGATATGCTTATGGTAAAATACCATATACTAACATTAGGTTGGAATAATATAATAAGAGATATTGCAGCATTCTTTTTTAGATTTAGAAGGGGAAATAATATGAACGAAATGCTTAAGAAAGAAGATAAAACTTTGGAACAAACATTGAAGAAATTCTTGGATAGAATTATTGATGAAATTGATTTCCAAAGAAAAAATCAAGAAGATATTGCTAAAATAGTTGGTATTTCTCCTGGAACTCTTTCTAAAAATTTAACTGGAAAAAACCAATTTGGATTTTGGAATTTAATCAAGTTACTTAATATATTATATCCGAGTGATTTTCATAAACAGAGAAAGATGTTACACACTTTCTGTTCTGTCACAACAAGTAAGAAAAACTTGAGGATTGCCATGGAATATGCGAATGCAAAAGGTGACTTATCACTTCTCAAGTTATTGGTAGATCGAGAGAGAAAATCTTCACTCGCAATGAATAGAGAGTGGGCTTATGTATATGAAATGGTATTACTTAGAAGTAACGGGACGATTAAAAAGCAGGAATTGTTATCCAGGCTTGAAGACCATAAGGGGAGTAAGATAATTAAGACAATCGAGATGAAGGTCTTATGTGGTATATTAACTTACTACACTATGTATGATTTAGAAAAATAGAATTCTCTGTTCGAGTATGCCGAGATGTTGCTTCCAGATATTAATGCAATTACCGATAGTTTTATTAAGTCATCTTATTTAGGTAGGATTAAAGAAGGATTAGCGTATGCCTATTTAGTACAAGATAACCTTGAAATGTCTAGGAAATTATGTAAGGAAATTTTAGCGATAGATGATCCTAAAAATTGTTTCCACCTTTTAAGAGCATCAGCACTTGCTTATATAGCAGAATCATATACCTTTGATTGTTATGATAGTGCATCTTGGTATATGAAGAAGGCACTAAAGCAGTTAGGACCATGTAATTTTGAAAGGGAAAAACAAAGAAAGCAATCAATTCTTAACACCTATGCTTTTATTAAGTTAGTGAATAAGCAAGAATTGGAGAATATTGATATATATCATTCTGCAGAAAAATCTTTTTTAGAAATTATTAGAGGGAATCACAAGAAAGCAGTTGAAATCCTGAGTGATTTAGAAAAGAAAAATGGTATGCTCACACCGATGCAATATTGCTATTTAGGGATAGCAAAGAATGATATTTCTTTAATTGAAAAGTCAATTATGCTACTAGAGTGCGCTGGGAATCGCTTCTATTGTAGATTCCCTAAAAAAATAGTGGTAGAATTTAATGGAAATGGTATAATGTACGAAGGTGGTGCTATATGAAGAAAATATTATTTATATTAACAAGTATCGTTTTAGCGGCAGGAATTGTTTACACCGCTGCTGGTAGTAAAGAGCAACCAAACAAATTAGTGAAAAAAGATTCAGAACAATTATTAGCTAGAATGGCTGATCCTGGAAGTGGAATGGGTTGAGCCTTAAATAATTCGAATGCGATTGTCTCAGTAGAGGCAATCGCATTTGTTGTTTTTAGGGATATTTCCTAAATATCGATTTTGAAATTCGTGAAATGTATGTGAAGAATTCACAAACTGAAAACGAGAACCGAATTGAATTGAAATTTTAACTCCTAAAATCGACACATCGAATCGAGAATCTTCCTATTATATATACTTACTAAAATAATGAATTTCCGATATCTATTGTGGCCAAGTTTTGACGTCTTGTACGTTCTCTTAAATAACGTTCCGTCGTCATAATAGACTCATGTCCTAAATAGTCCCTAATTTTTTTTAATTCAATACCCTTTTCCATTAAGTAATTAGCCATGAAGTGCCTACAAGTGTGAGGAGTAATTCTATCCTGTCGATAGCGCAGAAAAGTTAAATTTGTTTCTTCAATTTTTTTTGCCACAAGAGAAGATAGATAGTCTGCTCTATAATTTGATCCATCAGCTTTAGGGAGAAAAGCGGAGGTATTCGATGCATCTAGTTTTGTTGTTTGTTTACGTAAACTTCGAACATGGCATAAAGCATCCAATGTATCTTCAAAGATACGAACTTCCCTACTTTTATTCCCTTTACCAACTACACGAAGTAGATAGGCATTTAAAGATGAATGAAAGACCAAATTTGCCCATTTAGCAGTTGCGATTTCTTCGATTCGTAGTCCTGTTGTAGTTAACAGGAAAAATGCAGTGTAAACAAAATAGTTGGATTTTTTCAGTTCATCTAATATCTGGGTAACTTCTTCTGGATAAAGGTCACGATTGACTAGCTCTTCTTTTTTTACGGATACTTTTTTAAGGCGACTACTAAAGTTGTCTGAGAGTCCGTTATTATCATACACATATTTTAAAAACTGCTGAACTACTGTTTTCTTTTTACGTAATGTAGTGGCAGCATATTTCTTACTTAATTCATAGAAGTAGATTTCCATGTCATTATGGGATAACTCCTGGATGGTTCCGATTGCTTCTTTTATGTAGCGAAGAAAATGAGAAAGATCGTGCAGATACTGTTGTTTTGTTCGCTCACTTCTATTTTTCGTTAAAGAAGGCTCATCGTGTAAAAATAAATAAACTAATGATTCTTCACTTAATTGGGAGTAGTCAATATTACGGATACCCAAACCCATAATTTTTTCAAAATGACTGCTATCAAAAAAATCTGATTTTGATTTTACAATTTGGTTATTATGTTCGTAATTTATAATATTCAAATTTAAACACAACCTTTTATAGAATGAAATATTAAACAAATATTTTTATATAAAATTTTATAGTTCTAATTATACCACAATAAATGCATTATTTATTGTGGTATAAAATGAAATGTTTAAATAAATATTTTCGAATTAAAATTTAACGTTTCTGTCTAGGTAATGTATAATAGAAATGTTTAATTGATTTTTTTTGTACATTTCAATCCAAATGCGGTAGGAGGAGATTTTTTTTGACTAGTCTTCGTCTGAAAATTTTACAAGAAATCCATAATTTAGAAGATACCCATTGTTCAATTTGCCCTCTGAACAACCTATCAGTGAATTGTACAGATGAGCAAGAACAGGCAAAACAGAGAAACTACAAACATTGTAAAGGTTGTCCCATTTTCGATTCCATCCGAGAGAAAGGAGAGCAATTGAATTCTTTATCGAAAAAGAGTACATTTAATAAAGTACGAGAACGTTATATGGAGAATCCATTTAAGTATCTGCAGTATAAGGAGTACTCAATTACAGATGTAGTAAAAGAAACAGGTTTAACAAAGTATCAACTAAGAAAATTTAAACAACAGCTAGAATGAAAGTTTCGGACGAGGTGAGAAATGGACTATTTATCTTTAGAAGAGGTATGCGATAGGGTAGGTTTAACAAAAAATCAATTAGGCTATTTAATTAAATATAAACAGATCGAACCTATCAATCTGGCTACCTGGAAAGCAGATGGCGGATATCGCTTTGAGAAAAAAGATGTAAAAAAGTTAGAGGAATTATACAAAGACTCTTTAACATTAAAAGAAGCAGCTGAATTTCTAAATAAGTCTAAGACTTACGTTCATAATGCCGCTAAAGATGGGATATTGCCCTTTAAAGAGATTGCTAAAGGGAAATCTACTGAACGATTGTACTTAAAAAAGGATTTGGAAGTTTTCAAAGGAAAAATTGAAAACCGATCAAAAAAGGAATCGAAAGAAAAAAAGCAGCATTTAAGTCTCTATCTTGATGAAAAGGTAGTAGAAGCAATAAAGAAAAAGGCTGCGAAGAAAGGGTATAATGGCTACAAGAAGTTTGCTGAAGACATTTTATCTGCAGAAGTAAAAGAAGACATAGAAGAATAGAAATCCCAGAGAGAATAGATCCCTAAAAAACGAAAAAACGTTATAAGGGGTCTATTTTTGTTTCTAAGAAGTTTTTTATCTTTCAAGTGTAATTGCATTATCTGAAGTTTTAAAAATGATTACAGATGATTTTGAGAGGTCGTTTTTCGGGGACATCACTGAAAAAATCACTACAATTACAAAAAAAAGGGTTAATATATATAAATTAGAAAATAGAGGAAGAGACAATGAATAATTACAAGTGCGCTTTATTTAAAATGAGAAATGTGTGAAAAGAAAGATGTGAGATATAAGAGATAATGATACCAGGATTATAAATATAAAGATTTCATCTGAAACTTAGTAGGCAAATGAGTAAGTTAGAGGATTAGGCAGAGATACATTGCGGAACACATCAAAAAAATATACAACTTTTATTTGAAATTTATATTCTCAAAAAATAGCATATAAAACTAAGGACAATTATGAAAAATCAAAGAAATACAGTATACATATTTAAATTATAGTAAACTAATTTCTTGTAAAACTCATTAACTCAAAGATTATATACAGACTAAAATTGGACAGATTTTCTATTTTAGAGTGTTGAAGTATGGTAAAATAGAAGTATAACTGTATATCGTGTGAAGGTGGGCTTGTTATTATCCCTTCTTTCCATTTGGAAGGAAAGGGGGTGATATAACATGGAATTTTTGTTTGAACTTTTAAAAGAAATTGCAAGAGCAGTTGTGCGTGAAGTTTCAGCATACGCACTGAAAAAGCAATTCGAAAAAAAAGACAACAAAAAACCCGCGCTTCACCGACCAAAGTACAAGCGAGGGTCTAAAAGAAAAAGATAATGCATAATAACGGCCACCTTGACAGTAGCAGTTATGAGACGGGATGTTGACAGCATCTCGTCTTTTTTAGTTTATGCAATTCAGTTAAGTACTATACTTTATATATACTGAATATGCATTCAATATATAACTAATCTAAAGTAAACATACCATATTTTTATTTTTTGGTCAACGTTTGGAAATATGAGGGGCTAAATTTAGAGGTTTATACAGTGATTCCTAATGTAAATGATATAAAGAATAAAAGTAGTTTTATAGTGAAGGGTTTGCTTGTTTTCAAAACAAGCAAACCCTCTTGATAGATAGTCTTTTATATATTTTACAGCAAACAATTTATCGATATCTTTGTGCAAATTGCTCGCTATAGGAATCAACTAATTTAGTACGTCCAGAATCAGAATAAACCTTAATATTGTATTTAACATAAACATTGTATGCATCTTGATCCTGCCATTTTTGTACAGTCCACCAATAGTTTTTACCCTTAGGAAGAGAAAGACCGCCTACTACATACCCTGCTACACCAGAAGCAAAAGCATTGCCAATTTTCGCTATAACTCCAGCACCTAAACCTGCTATAGCTGCGTTAACCATAAAACGATATGAGGCATTATAAAATACATTGTTTCCATAAGTTGTCGTTACATATTTCCAGTTGAATGTACCAGCTGTTGGGTGAACATATTGAATTTGATCTGAATCTTTAGGTGTTATTGGATTCAATGGAGCTTGTCCATTTAGGAATAAAGAGTCTAAATCTTGTTGAGGTAATGAACTAATATCAATTGCTCTATTTTCTTTTGATACATCCTGGTTGTAAGAAACTGTAGGTGAATTTCCTTCCTTGTTCTCTGCTGCTTGCGTTGTTGAACTAAATGCAAACCCTGAGCTTAGTAATAAAACCAATGAACTTCCAGCCAATAATGTTTTTTTCATAATAATCCCCTTTCATTTGCATAAAAAATTTTATACAATATATTATACAGTCATTATCTGAAAAGTAATTATTTTCTAAAAATAGGAGGTAGGAGTCAATATGTTTAGTAAGATTACTTCAAAAAATGAACGTATTTATGTGATTTTTGTAGTTGCACTGTCTATAGGGTTGTTTAGCATATCTCGTACAGTTTGGTGGTTGTATGGAATGGTGTTTTTGTTATTTTTATCTGCTTTTATATTTAGAGACAGACCTACAAAAAAGGAAGTAATGATAAATCTTGTTGGCTTTGTAGCATTATGTTTCATTTTCTGGATAGGAGAATACATCATAAATTTGTAAAATACTAACAATGATTCTTGTTAAATACGATTATAACAAATTATTAGATAAATGGAATATTTTACTAACAATTTTAATATAGTGCTAGTTTAGAAAAATCGATTATTTTAGGGGTTTATGCCGTTTTTTTTATTTAGAAATTTTGAGATAACTAAGATTCTTTGACAGTAATGAAAGAAATAAGTCTAAACAAAATATAAAACAAAGCATATTTATAACAGAAACAGCCCAAATTTCTCATTAGGAATTAGGGTTGTTTTTATGATGGGATATCGTTTCACTTTTAGGAATGGATATTTTCAAATGATAACCATTAATGAAATAATGATATGGTATAATTTTCTTAATATATAAGAAAAGAAGGGATGGAATGAGCACGCAAATAAAGGTAACACCGGAACAATTAGAACAAGCTGCTAAAACAGTAAGAAATACGAGATCATCATTAGAATATATACATAAAGATTTATACTCTCAAACTGAATATATAGCTTCTCAGTGGAGCGGAGCAAGCAGTCAACGTTTTTATCAGATGTTTAATGAAGCAAAGCCAATGATGTTTAACATCTTGCAAGAATTAGATAAAATCGCAGTAGAATTAGAACGTGCAGCTGTTAAATTCCGAAAAGCGGATGAATTGTATGGAGGAAATTTAGTTGACTCTGATATTCAAGAAGGAGCCATGTGTGGAAAACTCCCTCCAAAATCAGAAGAGTCATTTTTCAATGAAAAAGATTTAAATGCTGCGTGGACTGGTATTTCTACTGGGTTTGTAGATGGTGCAGTGGATGCGTGGGAAGGACTGATATCCTTAGGTGATAAAGAAACCTGGTTGAATATGCGAGACGCAATTGTAAACTATAGGGAGACTATTCCTGCTGCATGGAACACTGTATCAGATACATTTATGAATAAATTTTGGAATGGGGATCTGGAAAGTAGAGAGCATTATCTGGCTTATGGTATAGCAACGTTAGGACTCGGGCTTCTGGGTGATAAAGGTCTTAGTAAAGCAGGACAAGTTGGGAAGGTAGCTGCTATTACAGGGCTGACTAAAGGGAAATCTCTTATAACTAATTCCCCGGCATACAGAAATGCATTACATATATTAAATAATTATGAATTTAAGGGTGGTAATCATCTCTCATATGCAGGTGTCGGTAGTACACAACAATATTTACAGAAAGCAGCTACGTATACTTATGAAGGCGCGAATGGTCCAAAAACAATTCGTTTGCGAAAAGGAGACTTAGCAGGAGACAAGCACCCAGTTACAGGAATTCCATACGATGCTGACGGATTTCCTATTTTTGAATCAAAAGGGGAGGTACTATTAAAAGAGGCAGATTTCAAAAAGTCTAGAACAACACAGTCTAGAAAGTGTAGTAAAGCATTATATGAACAAATAATGGAAAATCCTGAATTAGCCTTAAAATTCACAGAGGAAGAAATTCAATTATTTAAAATAGGGAAAACGCCAGAGCATTATACATGGCATCATCATCAAGATGCTGGGAGAATGCAACTTGTAGATTATCAGACTCATCATGATACCGGTCATACAGGTGGATATAAAATTTGGGGGAAAGATAGCGATAAATAGGGAGGTACTTAGTCATGAATCACATTACATGGATCAATACAAATGAGAACAAAATAACAAATGACCAAATTAAACAATTAGAACAATACTTTAATATTAAATTTCCTAATGATTTTATAGAGTGTGTACAAAAGTATGATGGTGGATATCCTACGCCAGATACCTTTAATATTCCAAATCAAGATGAAAATTCACTCAATAATCTTTTAACCCTAGATTCTAATAAAAAATACTCCATTCTAGAAACATATAATAATACGAAAGATAGATTACCTCATAAAATTTATCCTTTTGCTAGAGATCCATTCGGTAATCTTTTATGCTTCGATTACCGAAATACGAGTGATTCACCATCAATCGTATTCTGGGATCATGAGGAAGAAGACATAAAGGAAGCAATATATCCTATTTGCTCAACATTTACAGAATTACTTGCTAGTTTACGTGATTTTGAAGAAGAAGATTGAGGGAATAAAAAAACGGTCTAGAATTCTTATAGACCGTTTTTTTATGATTTACTAATTTTCCAACCATCATCCGTTTTCTCTAGTTCAATTACGATTACTTTTTTAGGATTATCTTTATATACAGCATCAACAGTTACTGTAGCAATTTCATTTTTCTCTTCAACTTTTCGGATTTTATAGCTTTTAAGATCCTTGCTAACTGATTTCATTAGGTCTGCATTTCCGCCCACAAAAGCAACGATTTTCTTCGCTTCAGGAGTGAATAACTCGCCAAAATCTTTGACATTTCCTTCTTTTGCATCTTCGAAATACGCTGTAGCAACTTCTTCAGGGTTACGATTATTTCCACATGCTGCAAGTGCTGAAATTGATACTATCATTACCAGCGTTAACATGATCATACGCACAAATTTGTTTTTCATTCAAACCACTCCTTATATATAACGTAATTTCAACTCTTATAAAGAGCTAAATCACTTGTATAAGTATATAATAATTAAAACCGTAAAACTATATATATTTAAATATAATTTTTATGATGTTACTATTATTATTAAAAAGATGAGCAGCAGGGGAATCTACCTATTACTATAATATTGATTTCCGTTATATACATTAGTATAATAATGAAGTCAGCGTTATAGGGGTATAACAGACGACATTCATTTTTAAAATCATAAAATCGGATTCACTTATATGAAAGATAAAAGCTCTCCCATTCACAGGAGGGCTTTTATCTTTTTTGAACTATACGCATATTCATAAAAATTAGAGTTAAGGCTTTCTTTATATAGATTACTTTTGTGAAAACTTACCAAAAAATTTACAGTAAATCCATACAAAACACATATATCGTATATATAATATATTTGTAGATACTAACATTAAGAAAAAACGTTAAATGTAATTTTAGCGTGTACTATTTATCCATTTACATTGTAGTAAAAATTAAATGACTTAAGTAGAAGAGAGGATGATTAACAATGGGACAAGTGTTTATTGATGAAAAAGGACCACAAGAAACAATCAGAATTCCAAATACATACCGTGACGATAGAAGAATAAATCTAGGTGATGATTTAATGCGTTCTTATGTAGCCGATGTACTTTATATTCCAGAAGATTCCCTAGAAAATGTTAACAAAAAATACCTGGAACTGGTTGAAAACTATAGAAGCGGACAAAAAAATAAAGTTGAGAAAGAGCTAAAAGGAATTGATATTCTAAAAGGCAATTTCAATTTCGGCGTTGCAAGTATGAAAGAAGTAAATAGTAGTTTTTATTTAAATTTATTTAACATGCTACTAGATGCAAATGTCTCTAACTTACTATTTTCAGTAAATAAAATGTCGATGGTTATTGATGCTAGACTTACACAGTGGATTCTCCAACTGGAAGCAAAAAGATTTATCGACTCTGCTATTTTGTTTAAATACAGTCTCACAAAATATTGTGAATTAGAAGCATCTGAAGAGGTTATTAGAAATCTTTTTGATCCAGAAAAAACAATCAATGAAATACTATACTCTATTCAAAAAGATTTGAAAGAATTTGTGGCAAAACATAAGAATATTGCTAGAATGAGGAACCAAATAGCATATTACAAAAAAATGATAAAGGACATTGGGAATGGGAAGAAATTAGCTAATGATGTGGTATTTGAAAAAGTATCATTTGACTGGGAAAAGGTAAGCTCTGATGTTGATTTATGGTTAAGTGAGAATAAGTTACACGGTATATGGGAACCTGAGCAATCTACACTAATTCTTGATCAGGGAATACCTTCTAAGCCATTTGAGAATATTGGGTTTGGCAATATAATGGAAGAGAAGGATTCTAAAGAATTTGTTGGATTACAATTAGCAGATATGCTAGTGGTGATAACAGGAAGCTACATTTCTAAACTTGCATCTGCAGTTCGTTATGATAAATCAGAACCAGAAAAAACTAAGCACCTTGGTGCAGAATGGTTTGTACTAAAGGAGCATCAATTTGACCTAATATCGAAAATGACAGAGTTCCTTTTTGGAAATGATCATGTTTACAGTGTCATAGGAGATACTTATTTTGATGAAACTCACTTGTTTGAGATGTATTGTAGGTATATAAGTTCCTTTAGTAATTATGACAATTATGATAAAAAGAAGACTGAATTACATGTTAAAGATATGTTTATTTATCTTGCAGCTGCTACAAACGAAAAATGGGAATTAGGAGTACAAAACGAGCTTTTCGCAAGGAATATGTATGGAGATTATATGACTGGAATTAATGAGGGAGTAATACGGAAATTGTAAACTCTCGTAAAATGGATAATAAACCTGCCAGTAACTTAATGTTTCAATAGCAAAAAAGAACTTATAACCTTTATGTATTATGGTTTCTAAGTTCTTTTTTTGTTCTAAGGTAATTAAAATTCATTAGTATCCATTCTTATATAAAAGGTTCTTAATAGAATCTCAATACAAAAAAAGCTAGAATATAACAACCAGTCACACATGATTGACTAAAGACTTTTGTTTTACATAATAACCAATCTTTTTTTATGGCCATATAACGTCTAATTACCAATGCAAGCTGAAAAATAGAAGCAAGGCAACACATAAATAACAAAAACTCGATTAAAACTCTCATCATTGCACTCCTCCTTAGTAACTAAAAAAAGCAGGGTAGCTATGATTCCTGCAATATAAATAATAACACATATCCTTAAACTTTTTAATATATAAACATTAAAATAGTTAAATATAGATTCGGAAATTTATAATATCTACGTAATTCTAAAATTAGTAATAAACGGAAAACAACATAAAGTTTGCAATAAGCAAAGGAGCTTGGCAACTTAATTAGTTATGGTTTATGTAAAGTATTAATTCAAGTCTAATCTAATCTTACCTGTATACTTAATGACTTAAATATTATTACCTAATAATACTTTATTATTTTGTCCCGTCTAATAAATAGGCTACATTCAGACCATTACAAATTAAAACTTCATACAAACCACACATTAACTACACTACTAACACAAATTGATATTGTATAATTTAGTTATTATAATTCACAAAGAACATTCAAATATAATGATATTAGGTATTACAGAAGTTATATGACATTAGAAGAGAAGAGAACAAATAAGGGGAGAAGATACTATGACAAGTTTTGCGAATCAACACGTAGAAAATACGATTTTAGAAGAGGATGTAGAGCTTTTAAAGGTTATGGCACACCCAATGCGCTTAAAACTGATCAGTGAGCTTTCTAAACATAAAACACTAAATGTAACCCAAATGACCGAAATTTTAAACATTCCACAATCAACAGTTTCCCAACATTTATCTAAAATGAAAGGGAAGGTTATAAGAGGTAATCGTCAAGGATTAGAAATTTACTATAGCATTGAAAACCAAAAAGCCAAAGAAATTATGGGGTTATTAGGACCGTTACAATAAAATATTAGGACTACAATTTAAAAGTAAATTATTTAGAAAGCAAAACCCTCCTGATAATGGAGGGTTTTTATTTGTTAATTCATTAAAAAATAATCTCTTTATTCTAATGATATCAATAACTAAAATATGTCATAATGAACCTGTAAAAGAAAATGCCCCATCAACACTAATACGCCGCTGGAAGGGATATAGATGATAAAAAAAGTTATGATGATACAGCAAATAAAGTATACACATTGGGCTTATTTAAAAGAGGCACTAACGAATTTTTGGAATTACCGTTAATATACAAAAATGAAGAAAATTACAAATCGTTTCACTTACCATTAGCAGATCTGAATAAGATTTTATACAAAAAACTTTGTGAGTTCCTGGAAATTGATTATAATAAAAACGGTCCTTTTAAACCACTATATTTTTTCAAGGCTCTACATAACGCTATTCCAACAAAAGCTAATATTCTG
>NZ_JAFLPK010000001.1:752500-5268062 GCF_036851315.1 Bacillus cereus group sp. Sample62 | reverse complement strand
AGGTGTCCCTCCTTTACTAAGATGGTAAAAGAATAAGATTGCGCAACAAATGTACAACCTAAATAAATATAAAATGTATATTTATACGAAACGTTTTTTAAAACCTAAAAACGTCGTTTGTATATGAGATAGGGTTTTCGACAAAAAAAGCAAATGTGGATAATCATTTACCCACATGTGATTAAAACTGTCCACATGTTATACACAAATTGTGGATAAGATAAAGATGTGGAAAACTTATTCAAAGTGAAAACACAACTATAATATCAAAAAAAAGTAGCTATAGCAATGAATTTAAGAAAGTTATCCACAAAATCAATACCTTGTGGAATAAACTTGTCCACAACACGATATACTGTGTAAAAGTACGAAAAGGGTTTGTGGATATAAAAAACCGAAAAAAACATTTATCCACAAGGAAATATAGGGTCTGTGAAAAAGTATGTGAATAGGTTCAAAATGAATATTTGATGAAAATTTCGAGAACCATTGACATTTTCCTAGTTGATTAACTATAATTTATAGGACTGTCTTTAACAGATATTCCTCAGGGAGGTGTCATATAATGAAAAGAACTTACCAACCAAATAAACGTAAGCGCAGCAAAGTACATGGTTTCCGCAGCCGTATGAGCACAGCGAACGGACGTAAAGTGCTAGCAGCTCGTCGTCGTAAAGGAAGAAAAGTATTATCTGCGTAGACCACTGATCGTTCAGTGGTCTTTTTTTCTAATAATAGTGAATTTCCACTGATGAACTACAGGAGTGTCAATTGATATGAAGAAAAAATATCGTATAAAAAAGAATGATGAATTCCAGACGGTTTTTCAAAAAGGAAAATCGAATGCCAACCGTCAGCTTGTTGTCTATCAACTAGATAAGGGAGAGCAGCCAAACTTTCGTATTGGCCTTTCTGTCAGCAAGAAAATAGGAAATGCAGTAGTGCGTAATCGAATTAAACGTATGATTCGCCAGTCGATCACAGAATTAAAAGATGAGATAGATTCTGGAAAAGATTTTGTTATAATAGCAAGGAAGCCTTGTGCAGAGATGACATATGAAGAATTAAAGAAAAGCTTAATTCATGTCTTTAAACGCTCTGGTATGAAAAGAATAAAAAAGTAGCGTAAGGAAATGAATTACACTATATACATACCGAAACAAGGAGGAGCAGGCTTTGAAAAAGAAAATAGGTTTACTAGCCATGGTTATTGCATTAATGGCAATTGCTACTGGCTGTAGTGAAGTGAATCAGCCGATTACACCGAAAAGTACTGGAATTTGGAATGAATATTTCGTATATCCGCTTTCTCAGTTAATTACGTATTTTGCCAACTTATTTGGTAGTAATTACGGTTTAGCAATCGTTGTTACAACTCTTATCATTCGTTTTGCATTATTACCATTAATGATTAAACAAACGAAGAGTACGAAAGCAATGCAGGCGTTACAACCAGAAATGGTGAAGTTAAAAGAGAAATATAGTTCTAAAGATCAAGCAACACAGCAAAAACTACAAAAAGAAATGATGCAGTTATATCAAAAAAATGGTGTAAACCCATTAGCAGGATGTTTACCGATATTTATTCAGATGCCTATTTTATTCGCGTTTTACCATGCGATCATGAGAACAGCAGAAATTAGTAAGCATACATTTTTATGGTTCGATTTAGGGCAGGCAGATCCGTACTATATCTTACCGGTTGTCGCGGCAATTACGACATTTATTCAGCAAAAGCTTGCAATGGCAGGAACAGCTGGTCAAAATCCGCAAATGGCAATGATGATTTGGCTTATGCCAATTATGATTTTAGTCTTTGCAATTAACTTCCCAGCTGCATTATCACTTTACTGGGTTGTTGGTAATATCTTTGGTATCGCTCAAATGTACTTGATCAAGGGGCCAGAAATTAAGGCTAGTAAGGCAGAAGGGTCAAGCAAGTGAGTGTAATTACTGCTAAAGGACAAACAGTCGAGCTGGCAGTACAAGATGCTTTAAGACAACTAAATGTTCCAAAAGACCGAGTAGATATAAATATTATTGATGAGGGTAAAAGAGGGTTCCTAGGTTTATTTGGGAATCGACCTGCAGTAGTAGAAGTTGTATTGAAGAAAGATCCAATTCAAGAATGTGAAGAATATTTAAAAAATGTTATTCACAATATGGGTGTGGAAGCTGAGATTAGTAAAATTGTAAAAGGACGCGAAGTTGAATTTACAATTTCTGGCGAAAATATAGGTGTTTTGATTGGGAAAAGAGGAAACACCTTGAATTCTTTACAGTATTTAACGAAACTTGTGGCGAATCGTAGTACGAAGCAGTATATTGGTATCACACTAGATGCTGAAAATTATCGTAGTAAAAGAAAAGGTACATTAGAAGCACTTTCTTATCGATTAGCAAAACAAGTAGTAAGTACAAAAAAAAGAGTTGTGTTGGAGCCTATGCCATCTTTTGAACGAAAGATTATCCACCAAGCATTATCTAATCATCAAAATATCATTACAACTTCTGAAGGAAAAGAACCACATCGACATGTTGTAATATCTTCCAAGTGACCGGTTACTCAATTGAGTGCCGGTTTTTTTGAGCGGAAAATAGGTGTGGATAACTAAAAAACACTAAACTTATCCACTGTGAATAAGTTTAGTGTTTTTCACATGAGGACATAATAAAATGAGTTATTATTCTTTTGTAGATAGGTTCGTTATGGTATTCTAATAATTTAGTGAAGAAAATAATCATGTTGAAATAGAGATAAATAAGCAAGTGAGGTGAAAGGACATGGAATTTGATACAATTGCCGCGATTTCCACAGCGCTTGGAGAGGGTGCAATTGCCATTGTTCGAGTAAGTGGAGATGATGCGGTTGAAAAAGTTAATCGTATTTTTAAAGGGAAGGATTTAACAGAAGTTCCTTCTCACACAATTCATTATGGTTATATTGTCGATTTAGATACAAATCAGGTTATTGAAGAAGTGATGGTATCTATTCTGCGTGCACCAAGGACTTTTACACGTGAAAATATAGTGGAAATTAACTGTCACGGCGGACTTGTTTCGGTAAATAAAGTATTGCAGCTTATTTTAGCACAAGGAGTACGATTAGCGGAGCCTGGTGAATTTACAAAACGTGCTTTTTTAAATGGCCGTATTGATTTATCACAAGCAGAAGCTGTTATGGACTTAATCCGTGCAAAAACAGATCGTGCGATGAACGTAGCGATTAATCAAATGGAAGGACGATTATCTAAATTAATCGGCCGTCTGCGTCAGGACATATTAGAAACGTTGGCTCATGTTGAGGTAAACATAGATTACCCGGAATATGATGATGTGGAAGAAATGACACATAATATTTTAATTGAGAAAGCCACACATGTTCGTACAGAAATTGCAAAAATATTAGAAACATCGAAGCAAGGAAAGATTTTACGTGAAGGTATTGCTACTGCAATCATCGGTAGACCTAACGTTGGGAAGTCATCGCTATTAAATAGTCTTGTTCAGGAGAAAAAGGCAATTGTAACTGATATTGCAGGAACAACTCGTGATGTTATTGAAGAGTACGTTAATGTGCGTGGTGTACCACTTAAACTTATAGATACAGCCGGGATTCGTGAAACAGAAGATGTTGTTGAACGAATTGGTGTAGAGCGTTCAAAAGAAATGATGAGCCAAGCTGATTTAGTGTTAGTTGTCGTTAATTATAGCGAGGCTTTAACGCATGAGGATGAAGATCTATTCCGTGCCGTACAAGGAAAAGATTTCATTGTTATTGTAAATAAGACAGATTTATCGCAAGTAATCGATATGGAACGTGTTGCAGAATTGGCAGCGGGAAATCGTATTATTACAACATCGTTAATTGAGGAACAAGGAATAGATGAGCTTGAAAAGGCAATAGCTGATTTATTCTTTGAAGGAACAATTGATTCTGCAGATGTGACATATGTTTCTAACGCGAGACATATTGGATTATTAACACAAGCAGGAAAAACAATTGGAGATGCAATTGAGGCGATAGAAAATGGTGTTCCAATTGATATGGTGCAAATTGATTTAACAAGAACGTGGGAAATACTTGGTGAAATTACTGGTGATACCGTTCATGAAAGCCTAATTGACCAGTTGTTCTCTCAATTTTGTTTAGGAAAATAATATAGCGATGTTTTAGAAGGATAGAGATTATTAGGAGGAATAAACAATGGGATACAATGCCGGTTCATACGATGTCATAGTAATCGGTGCAGGTCATGCAGGATGTGAAGCTGGTCTTGCGGCAGCACGAATGGGCTCCAAAACATTAATGTTAACAATTAATTTAGATATGGTAGCGTTTATGCCATGTAACCCTTCTGTTGGTGGACCAGCAAAAGGGATTGTTGTTCGGGAAATTGATGCATTAGGCGGAGAAATGGGACGCAACATTGATAAAACGTATATTCAAATGCGTATGTTAAATACAGGTAAAGGACCAGCTGTACGCGCGCTTCGCGCACAAGCAGATAAGTTCTCTTACCAGCATGAATTAAAGAAAACAATTGAAGAAACACCAAATTTAACGTTGTTCCAAGGAATGGTTGAGCGTTTAATCGTCGAAGATGGCGAATGTAAAGGGGTAGTTACGCAAGCTGGTGCTGAATATACAGCCAAAACAGTTGTAATTACGACTGGAACATTTTTACGCGGTGAGATTATTATGGGAGGTTTAAAATATTCGAGCGGTCCGAATAATCAACAACCATCTATAACTTTATCCGAACATTTAGAGGAGCTTGGATTTGATCTTGTTAGATTTAAAACAGGTACGCCTCCGCGTGTAAATAGTAATACGATTGATTACAGTAAAACAGAAATTCAGCCAGGTGATGATAAACCACGAGCTTTCTCTTTTGAAACGACAAAATTTATTATGGATCAAATTCCATGTTGGTTGACGTATACAAGTACGGAAACACATCGTTTAATAGATGAAAACCTACATCGCTCAGCTATGTATTCTGGTATGATTAAGGGAACGGGACCTAGATATTGTCCTTCAATTGAAGACAAAGTAGTAAGATTTAATGATAAACCACGTCATCAAATTTTCTTAGAGCCAGAAGGACGTAATACACAAGAAGTGTATGTACAAGGTTTATCCACAAGCTTACCAGAAGATGTGCAACGTGATATGCTTAGAACAATACCTGGCCTAGAAAACGTTGAAATGATGCGTACAGGTTATGCAATTGAATATGATGCAATTGTGCCAACACAACTATGGCCAACACTTGAAACGAAAAAAATTAAAAATTTATATACAGCAGGACAAATTAACGGAACTTCTGGTTACGAAGAGGCGGCAGGACAAGGGCTTATGGCTGGGATTAATGCAGCATGTCGTTCTTTAGGTAAAAAAGAAGTTATTTTAGGTCGCGCGGATGCTTATATTGGTGTCTTAATTGATGATCTTGTAACGAAAGGTACAAATGAACCATATCGCTTATTAACGTCTCGTGCAGAATATCGCCTATTATTACGCCACGATAATGCTGATCTTCGTTTAACTGAAGTTGGTCGTGAAATTGGATTAATTAAAGAAGAGCGCTATGAGCGATTTACAAATAAAAAATTAAAAATTGAACAGGAAAAGGAACGTTTAAGTAGCATTATTATTAAACCACGTCCTGAAGTTCAAGAATTAATTCGTAGCATTGGTGGAAGTGAATTGAAAGATGGAATACGTGCAAGTGACTTATTACGTCGTCCAGAGATGACATATGAGCATATTCATCTTTTAGTACCAAGTGAAATAGAATTAAGTGATGAAATTACAGAACAAGTTGAAATTCAGATTAAGTACGAAGGATATATCGAAAAATCTTTACAGCAAGTAGAGCGTATGAAGAAAATGGAAAACAAAAAAATCCCTGTGGATATTGATTATGATGCGATTTCTAGTCTTGCCTCAGAAGCGAGACAGAAATTGAAAGATGTTCGTCCACTTTCAATGGGGCAGGCTTCACGTATTTCTGGCGTGAATCCAGCGGATGTTTCTATTTTACTTGTGTATATTGAACAAGGAAAAATTGCGCGAGTATCGAACCAATAAATAGTAAGGAGATATTGTTAGATGAACATAGAACAATTTCAATCTATGCTAGAAGAGAAGGGTATCACCCTCTCTTCTAGACAGTTAGAGCAGTTCGAAATCTACTTCGAAACATTAGTAGAGTGGAATGAAAAAATGAATTTAACGGCTATTACGGAGAAAGAAGAAGTATATTTAAAACACTTTTTTGATTCCATTACAGCTGCTTTTTATTATGATTTTTCAAAACCATTCTCAATTTGTGATGTTGGTGCAGGAGCTGGATTCCCAAGTATTCCTTTAAAAATCTGTTTCCCGCACTTAAAAGTAACAATTGTAGACTCATTGCAAAAACGCATTAATTTCTTAAATCATTTAGCGCAAAAGTTAGAATTAAGTGACGTTGCATTTTGTCATGATCGTGCTGAAACATTTGGGAAAAAAGAAGATGTACGTGAATCGTACGATATTGTAATGGCACGTGCAGTTGCGCGTCTTTCGGTATTGAGTGAGCTATGTTTACCACTTGTAAAAGTTGGGGGAACGTTCATTGCAATGAAAGGTGCCGCAGCAAACGAAGAAATTGAAAATGGCAAGTATGCTTTAGAGGTGCTAGGCGGGAATTTAAAAGAAATGTCTACGTTCCAATTACCGTTTGAAGAAAGCGAACGTAATATTTTATTAATCGAGAAAAAGCGCAAGACACCAAAGAAATATCCACGCAAACCGGGAACACCCAATAAATTACCTATTGAAAAATAAATCTTATTAGACGTAAGATTAAATTATATAAATGAAAACGTAAATGTTTCATAGGAAACATTTTATGGAGAATAGTCAATAGGCCTAAAAGGTGGTGGAATATGTATGAAAAATACGTTTTCTCGTTTATTTGGCTTTGGAGATAAAGAGAGCGAATTCGAATTACAAGACGAAAGCCATGAAGAAACAGATAAAAAGGTATATGAAGAAATACAAGAAATTCCGATAGTAAATATTACCCCTAACCGTTATCAACCACGAACAGTTTTTGATGATGCGCGAATTGAAGAGCTAGCACTAACGATTCGTACACACGGACTGATTCAGCCGATTGTTGTGAGGCAATATGAAGATGACAAGTACGAGATTATCGCTGGAGAAAGGCGTTTCCGTGCGGCAACAAAGTTAGGATGGGAAAAAGTTCCTGCAATTATAAAGAACTTAAATGATACAGAGACAGCTTCTGTAGCTTTAATTGAAAACTTGCAACGTGAGGAACTAACAGCAATCGAGGAAGCTGTGGCATATCAAAAGCTAATTGAGTTACATAATTTAACACAAGAAGCATTGGCACAACGACTTGGAAAAGGACAATCCACAATCGCAAATAAGTTGCGATTGTTAAAGTTGCCTGAAGAAATAAAACGTGCGTTATTAGAAAAAAGTATTACAGAACGTCATGCCCGCGCGCTCATTCCTTTAAAGAATGAGGAATTACAACTGAAGGTTTTACAGGAAATTGTGGAGAAACAACTGAATGTAAAGCAAACAGAGGAACGAATTGCGAAATTACTAGAGGAAGCCAAACCGAAGCGTAAGGCAAAGCAAAAAGCAGTAAGTCGAGATACGAGAATTGCCATGAATACAATTAGGCAGTCATTACAAATGGTTGCTGACAGTGGTTTAAATGTTAATTCTGCGGAAGAAGAATTTGATGAGTACTATCAAATTACAATTAAAATTCCGAAGAAAAAATAATAATGGCGTGTTAGAGACCTTATCCTATTGGATAGGTCTCTTTTACTATATTTTCTTGTTAGATGAAGAAGGAGTTTAGAAATAAATTTTGAAGTTTAATAAGGACGTAAAAGAAAAACTTTTATTTCATGTTACAATAAACGTAATTGTTACTAGAATAAGATAGAAAGGTTGAAAGTAGGTGACATCATGGGAAAAATCATTGCTATTGCCAATCAAAAAGGTGGCGTTGGAAAAACAACAACATCTGTTAATTTAGGGGCTGGATTGGCACAAGTAGGTAAAAAAGTCCTTCTTGTAGATATTGACGCTCAAGGAAATGCAACGACTGGTGTGGGAATTGAAAAATCCGAATTAGATCAATGTATTTACAATGTTCTTGTGGAAGATGCAGATGTTCAAGGGGTTATACGTAAAACCGCAACTGAAAACTTAGATGTTCTACCCGCTACAATTCAATTGGCAGGTGCTGAAATTGAATTGGTACCGACTATTTCCCGGGAAGTACGTTTACAAAGGGCATTACAGCCAGTTCGTGATGAATATGACTATATTATTATCGACTGTCCCCCGTCCTTAGGGTTATTAACGATTAATGCATTAACCGCAGCAGATTCTGTTATTATTCCTGTTCAATGCGAATATTACGCACTAGAAGGATTAAGTCAGCTATTAAATACAGTTCGACTTGTGCAAAAGCACTTAAATAAAAATCTAGCAATTCAAGGTGTATTGCTAACGATGTTGGATGCCCGTACGAATTTAGGGATTCAGGTTATAGATGAAGTGAAAAAATACTTTAGGGATAAAGTATACCGTTCGATTATTCCTCGTAATGTTCGTTTAAGTGAAGCACCAAGTCATGGGAAACCAATTATGCAGTATGACGCTAAATCAAGAGGGGCAGAAGTATATATAGATTTAGCAGAGGAAGTGATTGCAGGTGGCTAAAGGGTTAGGAAGAGGAATTAATGTGTTTTTTCCTGATTTAGATGTGAAAGAAGAAGAGGCAATTCAGGAGATTGTGATAACTGAATTAAGACCGAATCCATATCAACCACGTAAACACTTTAATAAAGAGGCAATTCAAGAATTATCGGCCTCTATTAAAGAACACGGCATATTGCAACCGTTAATTGCTAGGAAGAGTATTAAAGGATATGAAATTGTTGCAGGTGAGAGAAGATATCGTGCTGCCAAAGAGGCAGGGCTCGAAAAGGTACCTGCTGTTGTAAGACAATTAAATGAGCAGCAAATGATGGAGTTTGCATTGCTTGAAAACTTACAACGAGAAGATTTAAACCCAATGGAAGAAGCAATGGCGTATCAAATGTTAATGAATGAGCTAAATGTAACGCAAGAACAATTAGCAAAACGTCTTGGTAAGAGCAGACCTTACATTGCAAATTATACGCGGTTATTAAGCCTCCCTTCTTTTGTGCAAGATATGATTGCAAATGGTCAACTTTCAATGGCCCATGGGAGAACTTTGCTTACGATAAAAGATGAAGAACAATTGAAATCTTTATTAAAACGAATCGAAAAAGAAGGGTTAAACGTTCGTCAATTAGAGAAAATTGTTCAGGAGATTAATCAACGCGTTTCACGTGAAACAAAACAAGTGAAAAAAGAGAGAAACATATTTTTCGTAGAACGCGAAACGTTCTTAAGAGAAAAGTTCGGCACAGATGTGAAAATTAAAGAAACGAAAAAAGAAAAAGGTAAAATCGAAATTGAATTTTTTAATAAAGAAGATTTAAATCGTATTTTAGAATTATTAGCGCAGAAAAACTAAAAAGCAAACCATCTTATTATTTATAGATGGTTTGCTTTTTTTAATACAGATAATTTTTGGTCTGTTTCTTTTATACTTTGTGCAATTACATCAGCCATTTTCATGACTAAACTTAATCTTGTATTTTGCAGGACGAAAAACTCCATAAAACCATTTAGATTTACGATGCCATGAATATGTAAATCACCAACTGCAGGTAATTTCTTGTTCATCGCAGCCCCAGGTTTACTAGGCCCCATTCCAGTAGTGATGGAACCGATGCTTTGAGACTTTCCTAAACAGGCATCAACCGCAATTATAAATGAAGTAGGATTATCTTTCTGTATATTCTGAATTCTTTCTTCTAAATTTAGCGCATGCACTGGCTCATCTAGTGTGCCGAACACTTGGAAGTTTTTAATTCCTACTTGTTCTAGTTTCGTACCGACTAACGGACCGAGTGCATCGCCTGTAGAACGATCTGTTCCAATACAAACGAGAATAATCGGTATATTCGTTTCAATAGGGATATGGGAAAGTAAGAAGTTACTAATTGTCTCGGAGGCTTCTACGTCTTGGTGCATAACATTTTGAGTTTCTTTTTCGAAAAAGGGTAAGCGAAAACTTCCAATATTCATGAAGCATCCATCCTTTTAATAAATTTTCAAAATATGTTATATGGTGAGTAAAATGGAAAACTATAAGTGCGTACTTCCCGTAAAACTTGAGTGAAAACGGAAATAATAGTACTAGTATATATATATTCGTTCCATTTTATACCTGCATGGAAGTTAACAAATGAAATTAAAGTCATAAAAATTTTTCAGAAATGAGGGTGACTTCTGATACAATGAAAAGGATAATTAAAAAGAAATTTTAGCTGGAGAGGTAGAGGTACATGGATTTAGCGTTGAAATGGTTTGAGTCCATTGATTGGACGAATATAGGTGTGAAATCACTAAAAATAGTCGTTATTTTAATACTTGGTGCAATTATTGTGCGAGTTGCGCGTGCAATTGTACGAAATGCGTTTCGTATGGGAAGCCGTTCGCCAATTCAAATTTCAGAACGTCGTACAGTTACAGTAGCGAAGTTACTTGAAAATATTGTGGCATACGTTGTTATGTTCATTATGTTAATTGCGATTTTGGGTGTGTTTAATATTAATGCATCTGGTTTATTAGCGGGTGCCGGGGTAATTGGTTTAGCAGTCGGATTTGGTGCTCAAAGTTTAGTGAAAGATGTTATTACGGGATTATTTATTTTGCTAGAAGATCAATTTTCAGTAGGTGACTATGTAAAAATTGGTCAGTTTGAAGGTGTCGTTTTAGAAATTGGACTTCGTACAACAAAAGTAAAGAGTTGGACAGGTGAAATTCATACTTTACCAAACGGAAGTATCATTCAAGTTACGAACTATTCAGTTAGTAATAGTGTAGCATTTGTTGATGTATCCATTTCGTATGAGGCTGACATAGCGAAAGCGGAGCAAGTCATTGAAGAGTTATTAGAAGAATTACCTGCACAGTATGCGCAAATGGTAACAAAGCCTCAGTTATTAGGTGTGCAAACATTGGCTGCATCAGAAGTTATATTACGTGTTATTGCGGAAGTAGAGCCGATGCAACATGCGGTTGTTGCAAGAGCCCTTCGTAAAGAAATTAAAAACCGTCTAGATTTACATGGGATTGAAATTCCATATCCACGTATGGTTTTATATAATCGTGAAGAATTGGTGAGTGGAAAAGCAATTTAGTATGGAGAGGGGTTTGGAGAATGGAGCAAAAGCAGTATAACTTGTACGATGTTGTGGAAATGAAGAAAGCCCACCCATGTGGTGAGAATCGTTGGAAGATTATTCGTATGGGAATGGATATCCGCATTAAGTGCGAGGGGTGTGACCATTCAGTAATGATTCCTCGAAGAGAATTTGATCGTAAGGTGAAAAAAATACTTGTGAAGCACGAAGAATAGAGAGAAAGTAACAGTTGCAATGGGTAGCTGTTACTTTTTTCGTTTGGAGGAAACTTGTCATTTTTTTCGTTACTATCTATAATGATGAAAGATTGAGACATAGGAGTGAAAAATATGGGATTAACGGCTGGGATTGTTGGATTACCTAACGTAGGGAAGTCAACTTTATTTAATGCAATTACACAAGCAGGAGCAGAATCTGCAAACTATCCATTCTGTACAATTGATCCAAACGTAGGGATTGTAGAAGTACCAGATGAGCGTTTAAATAAATTAACGGAATTAGTAGAACCGAAAAAAACTGTTCCGACTGTATTTGAGTTTACTGATATTGCAGGTATCGTAAAAGGTGCTAGTAAAGGTGAAGGTTTAGGAAATAAATTCTTATCTCACATTCGCCAAGTAGATGCAATTTGCCAAGTTGTTCGTTGTTTCGAAGACGAAAATATTACACACGTTTCAGGGAAAGTAGATCCAATCGATGATATTGAAACAATCAACTTAGAGCTAATTTTAGCGGATTTAGAATCTGTTGATAAACGTATCGAGCGTGTTGCGAAGTTAGCAAGACAAAAAGATAAAGAAGCAGTATATGAGCATGAAATTTTAGTTCGTTTAAAAGAAGCTTTTGAAGAGGGAAAACCAGCTCGTACTGTTGAATTTGCAGAAGAGCAAATGAAAATTGTTAAAGGCCTTCATTTACTTACAACGAAAGAAATGCTATACGTAGCAAACGTAAGTGAAGATGATATTATGGATCCTTCTGAAAATAAATATGTACAAATGGTAAAAGAATTTGCTGCAAATGAAAATTCTCAAGTAATCGTTGTATGTGCAAAAATCGAAGAAGAAATCGCTGAGCTAGATGAGGAAGAGAAAAAAGTATTCCTTGAAGAACTAGGCATTGAAGAATCTGGTTTAGATCAATTAATTCGTGCTGCATATGATTTATTAGGACTTGCTACTTACTTCACAGCTGGTGTGCAAGAAGTACGCGCATGGACGTTTAAACAAGGTATGAAAGCACCACAATGTGCTGGCGTAATTCATACAGACTTTGAGCGTGGATTTATTCGTGCGGAAACAGTTTCTTACGAAGACTTAATGACAAACGGTTCTATGACAGCTGCAAAAGAAGCTGGTAAAGTTCGTTTAGAAGGAAAAGAGTATATCGTAAAAGACGGAGACGTTATGCACTTCCGCTTCAACGTTTAATTTAATATTTCCTAGGAAAAATAAAGATATGAGCTTGGCAAATATATTATGTGTTTGCCAAGTTTTTTATGCATGGGTGAGTTGATTCATCTAACTTACTATGATATAATCTAAACTCGTGAGTAATTACTATAAATTAATTGCTCCTTGCCCATTATGGGCCGTTTAGACCAAAAGGAGGTGAAAGTGTAATGAGAAAGTACGAAATTATGTACATCATTCGTCCTGGCGTTGAAGAAGAAGCTCAAAAAGCTTTAGTTGAACGTTTCGCAGGTGTTTTAACAAACAATGGTGCAGAAATCATTAACACGAAAGAGTGGGGTAAGCGTCGTTTAGCTTACGAAATCAACGACTTACGTGAAGGTTTCTACATGATCTTAAACGTGAACTCTAACGCAGAAGCGATTAACGAATTCGACCGTTTAGCTAAGATCAACGAAGACATCCTTCGTCATATCGTTGTTAAAGAAGAAGAAAAATAATTGATATATAAGGGAGAGTGGTTCGATTGATGAATCGTGTTATCCTCGTTGGTCGTTTAACTAAGGACCCTGACTTACGTTACACGCCCAATGGTGTTGCAGTAGCTACTTTTACGTTAGCTGTGAATCGCGCATTTGCGAATCAACAAGGTGAGCGTGAAGCTGACTTTATTAATTGTGTAATATGGCGTAAACAAGCAGAAAACGTAGCAAATTATTTGAAAAAAGGTAGCTTAGCAGGCGTAGATGGACGTCTTCAAACTCGTAATTACGATGGACAAGATGGTAAACGTGTATATGTAACAGAAGTTCTTGCGGAAAGCGTACAATTTTTAGAGCCGCGTAGTGGCGGTGGGGAGCAACGTGGTTCATTTAATCAGCAACCATCAGGAGCTGGTTTCGGTAACCAAAGCTCTAACCCATTTGGTCAATCTAGTAATCCAGGCAACCAAGGTAACCAAGGGAACTCTGGATTTACGAAGAATGACGATCCATTTTCAAATGTAGGTCAACCGATCGACATTTCCGACGACGATTTACCGTTCTAATACAGTAAATTAGTTAGTTTTAACAAAGAATGGAGGGAATAGACATGGCAGGACGCAAAGGTGGACGTGCGAAACGTCGTAAGGTGTGTTTCTTCACATCTAACGGCATCACTCGCATTGACTATAAAGATGTTGATTTATTAAAACGTTTCGTTTCTGAGCGTGGTAAAATTTTACCTCGTCGTGTAACAGGGACAAGCGCAAAATACCAACGCAAACTTACAGTTGCAATTAAACGTGCTCGTCAAATGGCACTTTTACCATATGTTGGTGAATAATAGCGTATGAAATGCACAGTAGAGTCGGACTCTACTGTGCATTTTGCTATGCTTTTCTTTTTTGAAAGAGAGGTTAGATAATGAAAAACACGAAATTTATTACTGAGGGTGCAGCACTGTTAGCGATATATGCAATGTTATTGCTTATATCTATGTATGTTCCGATTTTAGGTACAGTTGTAACATTTGCGTTGCCATTGCCATTTATATTGCTAACGATAAGATATAGATTATCTAACGCCTTTGTAATTTTTACGGCGGCACTTTTTATTACTGTTATTGTCAGTCAACCGATGAACCTAGTAAAGACAACTATGTTTGGATTGATAGGTATCGTTTTAGGATATATGTATAAAAAACAAAAAAGGCCGGTAGAAATTTTGATGGCGGGGACGCTTGCGTACTTAATTGGTATTATGCTCATTTATGTTGCGAGTATAAAGTTTTTTAACATAGATTTAATGAAGCAAATGCAAAATATGTTTAATGAAAGTATGGCGCAAAGTGAAAAGATAGTTAATGCTGCGGGTATGCCTATTAGTAAAGAGCAAAAAGAGTTATTTTCACAATTTAATGATGTGTTACAAACTTTATTCCCAAGTTTACTTGTAATGGTCTCGGTATGTTTTTCTTGGATTACAGTTATGATATCAGGTAGTGTTTTGAGAAAACTAAAACATGACGTTACGCCTTGGCCTAAATTTAAAGATATACAATTACCAAAGAGTATTGTTTGGTATTACGTTATATTTATTTTGCTATCAACTTTTATAAAAGTAGAACCGACATCATATTTACATATGGTATTTTCTAACCTATATGTCATATTTGCTTTACTACTAGTACTGCAAGGTCTGACATTTATCGCTTTTATAGCGCATAGCAAAGGTTTTACGAAAGGGGTTCCTATTATTAGTTTTATTGTCTGCATGTTTATTCCAATGCTGTTTCCTCTTGTGACAATCTTAGGTATAATTGATTTAGGGATTTCATTGCGTTCTAAAATAGGAGGATAAAGTAATATTCCTTATACTATTTTAATCTGTTTAACTAACTGGAAGATGAGTTAGTTTTACTTTATAGGAGTTGTATACATGCCTGAATTTTATAAGAAACAGTGGTTTTTATATCCTGTTTATGTATTGGCATTTTTTGTGTTTGTGCTCATTTCGATCCTTTGTTATTTTCATTTAATGATGGGGATGGTCTCCTTTTTAATTTTTTGTATCGTCCTTTTTGTTGTTGTGCGATTTGAACTCACCTTTCAAAAGAATTTTGAAAAACATACGACAGATATGATTACAAGAGTAAAGAAAGTGAGTAATGAAGCATTTAACCAAATGCCAATTGGTATTTTGTTATACAATAAGGATTATGGGATTGATTGGGCGAATCCTTATTTATCTTCATGTCTAGGACAGCATGCATTAGCTGGATGGCACCTTTATGATGTATCAGAAACGTTACTTCTTTTTATTAAGGGAGAGACTTCCGACGATATAGTCTCTTTAAATAACCGAAAGTTTCGCGTTTTTGTAAGGAAAGAAGAAAAGTTAATTTATTTCTTTGATGTAACGGAACAAACAGAGATTGAAAAGATGTACGAGGATCAACGTACTGTTTTAGCTGTCATTTATTTAGATAATTATGATGAAGTTACACAAGGGTTAGATGATCAATTACGTACGAATATAACAAGTCTTGTAACATCACGACTAAATGAATGGGCCGTTAAGTATGGGGCATATTTAAAACGTGCATCTTCAGAAAGATTCTTCGTTGTACTAAATGAGAGTATTTTAGCACAGATGGAGAAAGGGAAATTTAGCATTTTAGATCAGGTGCGTGAAGAAACATCTAAAAGGAATATACCACTCACCTTAAGTGTAGGTGTTGGATCAGGTGATTTACCTTTATCCGAGCTTGGAGCAATGGCTCAGTCCGGTTTAGACCTTGCGCTCGGCCGTGGTGGAGATCAAGTAGCTATTAAACAAGCGACAGGTAAAGTTAAGTTTTATGGTGGTAAGACAAATCCAGTTGAAAAACGTACTCGTGTACGTGCTAGAGTTATTTCGCATGCATTAAAGGATTTAGTATTAGAAAGTAGTAATGTCATTATAATGGGGCATAGGGCTCCTGATATGGACGCAATTGGTGCTGCGATTGGTATTTTAAAGGTAGCCCAATTAAATGAGCGCAAAGGATATATTGTGTTAGATGAAAATGATTCTGATAAGGGAATTAAGCGTTTGATGGATAAAGTGAAACAAAACGAAGAGTTATGGTCGCACTTTATTACACCAGGACAAGCGATGGAATTTGCAAATGAGGATTCTTTACTTGTTGTTGTTGATACGCATAAACCTTCAATGGTGATGGAAGAAAAGCTGTTACACAAAATTGAAAACGTAGTTGTTATTGACCATCATCGCCGAGGAGAAGATTTTATTGAAGATCCATTGCTTGTTTACATGGAGCCATACGCTTCTTCCACGGCAGAACTTGTTACAGAATTACTGGAATACCAACCGAAAAATTTAAAAATGACAATGTTAGAAGCAACAGCATTGTTAGCTGGTATTATTGTTGATACGAAAAGCTTTACATTCCGTACGGGTGCTCGTACGTTTGATGCCGCTTCTTATTTACGCTCACATGGTGCAGATACTGTACTTGTACAAGAGCTTTTAAAAGAGGATATGGATCAGTATTTACGGGTTGCAAAAGCTATTAAAAATGCGTACATTTATACAAATGGAATTGCGATTGCAAAAGTGGATAGTGATGATTACTACGATCAAGTGCTTATTGCGCAATCGGCGGACACATTATTAACAATGACAGGAATTATTGCATCATTTGTTATTGCAAAACGTGGCGAGAATTTCATTGGAATTAGCGGCAGGTCTTTAGGTGAAGTGAACGTGCAGCTAATTATGGAGAATTTAGGCGGTGGCGGGCATTTAACGAATGCAGCCACACAAATGAAAAATGTTACAGTAGATGAAGCTGAGGAGAAGCTTCGATTTGTTATTGATGACTATTTACAGGGAGGCACACAATCATGAAAGTAATTTTTCTAAAAGACGTAAAAGGTAAAGGGAAAAAAGGGGAAATAAAAAACGTACCAGATGGCTATGCAAATAACTTCTTACTAAAACAAGGACTAGCTGCTGAAGCGACAAATAGCAGTATGAAAACTTTAGAAGCTCAAAAGCGAAAAGAAGAAAAAGATGCAGCAGCAGAGGTTGAAAATGCAAAAGAGTTGAAAGAAACGTTAGAGAAACTAACTGTAGAAGTAAAGGCGAAATCTGGAGAAGGTGGCCGTCTATTCGGTTCAATCACAAGTAAACAAATCGTAGATGCAATGCAAAAATCACATAAAATTAAACTTGATAAACGTAAATTTGAAATGGACGATGCGATTCGTGCATTAGGCTATACAAATGTTACTGTGAAAGTGCATCCGCAAGTAACAGCAACAGTAAAAGTTCATGTTAGTGAACAATAAAAATAAGTTAAGCAAGGAGGATTGCGTATGAGTGATGTAATGGCTGATCGTACCCCTCCGCATAATATAGAGGCTGAGCAGGCAGTTTTAGGGGCCATATTAATTGATCAAGATGCATTAACGTCAGCATCGGAACTATTGGTACCTGACTCATTTTATCGAACGAAACATCAAAAGATTTTTGAAGTCATGCTTGGATTATCTGATAAAGGAGAACCGATTGACTTAGTAATAATGACATCAGCAATGGCTGATCAAGGGTTATTAGAAGAAGTTGGTGGGGTTTCTTACTTAGCAGAACTAGCAGAAGTCGTTCCAACTGCTGCTAACGTAGAATATTATGCACGAATCATCGCTGAAAAGGCGCTGTTACGTCGTTTGATTCGAACGGCGACTCATATCGTATCTGATGGGTATGAGAGAGAAGATGACGTGGATGGCCTTTTAAATGAGGCTGAGAAAAAAATATTAGAAGTATCTCACCAAACGAATGCAAAAGCATTCCAAAACATTAAAGATGTTCTTGTAGATGCTTACGATAAAATTGAACTTTTGCATAATCAAAAAGGTGAAGTTACTGGGATACCAACTGGATTCACTGAATTAGATAAGATGACCGCAGGTTTCCAGCGAAATGATTTAATCATCGTAGCGGCACGTCCGTCAGTAGGGAAAACCGCATTTTCATTAAATATCGCACAAAACGTAGCGACGAAAACGGATGAAAATGTAGCGATTTTTAGTCTAGAGATGGGCTCCGATCAGCTTGTTATGCGTATGCTTTGTGCAGAAGGAAATATTGATGCACAAAGACTTCGTACCGGTTCATTAACTTCTGATGATTGGGCGAAATTAACAATGGCGATGGGTAGCCTTTCTAATGCTGGTATCTATATTGATGATACACCAGGGATTAAAGTAAATGAGATTCGAGCGAAATGTCGTAGATTAAAGCAAGAACAAGGCCTTGGGATGGTTTTGATTGACTATTTACAGCTTATTCAAGGAAGTGGGAAATCAGGAGAAAACCGTCAGCAGGAAGTATCTGAGATTTCTCGTACATTAAAAGGGATTGCGCGTGAATTGCAAGTGCCTGTTATTGCCTTGTCACAGTTATCTCGTGGTGTAGAATCTCGTCAAGATAAACGTCCGATGATGTCTGATATTCGTGAATCGGGAAGTATCGAGCAGGATGCTGATATTGTAGCCTTCTTATATCGTGAAGATTACTATGACCGAGAAACGGAAAATAAAAATACGATTGAAATTATTATTGCAAAGCAGCGTAACGGTCCCGTAGGTTCAGTAGAGCTTGCATTTGTTAAGGAATTTAATAAATTCGTCAACTTAGAACGACGCTTTGAAGATGGGGCATAAAGGCAGTATAAAAAAGAAACACATTTCTTATAATAAGATGTGTTTCTTTTTTTATATAGAAAAGATAAGGCTTTCATAATGTGAAAATATAATTCTTACGAACGAAAATGAATTTTATTAAAAAAATGTTCGCTTTTTGGTTGACTTCTTTTTCGGTTTTGGTACAATTATATTGTTTGAATAGATCGTTTGAAAATCGCGGAGGTGCTTTAATAATGTCTTCAGTAGTAGTTGTAGGAACACAATGGGGCGACGAAGGAAAAGGTAAAATCACTGATTTTCTTTCTGAGCATGCGGAAGTAGTTGCAAGATATCAAGGTGGAAATAACGCGGGACATACAATTGTTTTCGGCGGAGTTAAATATAAATTACACTTAATTCCATCTGGTATTTTCTATAAAGAAAAAATTTGTGTAATCGGAAATGGCTTAGTAGTAGATCCGAAAGCATTACTTGAAGAGTTAAAATACTTACACGATCGTGGTGTAAGTACTGATAATTTACGTGTAAGTAACCGTGCGCACGTTATTTTACCTTATCACTTAAAACAAGATGAGTTAGAAGAAGCAAGTAAAGGTGATAACAAAATCGGTACAACGAAAAAAGGTATCGGTCCTGCATATATGGATAAAGCTGCTCGTATTGGTATTCGTATGGCTGATCTTTTAGACCGTGAAGCATTTAAAGAAAAGCTTGAGCGCAATTTAGTAGAAAAAAATCGTTTATTTGAAAAAATGTACGATACAGAAGGTTTCAGTGTAGAAGAAATCTTCGAAGAGTACTTCGAATACGGACAACAAATCGCGCAATATGTATGTGATACGTCTGTTGTATTAAATGATGCACTAGATAACAATCACCGTGTATTATTTGAAGGTGCACAAGGTGTTATGCTTGATATCGACCACGGTACGTACCCGTTCGTTACATCTTCTAACCCGATTGCTGGTGGTGTGACAGTTGGAACTGGAGTTGGTCCTGCGAAAGTTACTCGCGTTGTAGGTGTGTGTAAAGCATATACAAGCCGCGTAGGTGATGGTCCTTTCCCTACTGAGCTTCATGATGAAATTGGTCATCAAATTCGTGAAGTTGGTCGTGAGTATGGAACGACAACTGGTCGTCCACGCCGCGTAGGTTGGTTCGATAGCGTTGTTGTAAGACATGCACGTCGTGTTAGTGGTTTAACAGATTTATCATTAAATTCTATCGACGTTCTAACAGGTATTCCGACTCTTAAAATTTGCGTTGCTTACAAATACAATGGCGAAGTGATCGATGAAGTTCCAGCAAACTTAAACATTTTAGCGAAATGTGAGCCTGTATACGAAGAGCTTCCAGGTTGGACAGAAGATATTACTGGTGTAAAATCATTAGACAAGCTTCCTGAAAATGCACGAAAATACGTAGAACGTGTTTCTGAGTTAACAGGAATTCAATTATCTATGTTCTCAGTTGGACCAGATCGTAACCAAACAAATATTGTTCGTAACGTATACGAAGCTTAATTGATATTTTTGAGAAAAAACTCATGTCCGCATGAGTTTTTTCTTATCTTTTATAAAAAAATAAAAAAAGGTATTGCAAAAAACAAAGAAAACATGTTATGATACATCTTGTCGTCACGAAAATATGACGTTGGTGAGTATGAGCCATTAGCTCAGTTGGTAGAGCATCTGACTTTTAATCAGAGGGTCGAAGGTTCGAATCCTTCATGGCTCACCATTTTATTTTTCGTGGCCCGTTGGTCAAGTGGTTAAGACACCGCCCTTTCACGGCGGTAACACGGGTTCGAATCCCGTACGGGTCATGTTTTTTTTATGTTCATTTTTGGTCCCGTGGTGTAGTGGTTAACATGCCTGCCTGTCACGCAGGAGATCGCCGGTTCGACCCCGGTCGGGACCGCCACTTTTGTTTATACCACCATTAGTGGTTTTATATATAGTTTTGGCTCGGTAGCTCAGTCGGTAGAGCAGAGGACTGAAAATCCTCGTGTCGGCGGTTCGATTCCGTCCCGAGCCACTCTCAGGATATTAAGTGGGCCCACTTAATATCCTTTTTATTTGTGTAATTTTACAAAAGTGAGTAGTTATTTTAAAATAGAATGAGAAGCCTCTAGCAGTTGAAGCTAGAGGTTTTTCTATAGATCGTATAGGATTCCGTGTAAAAGTGGATCATACATGAGTCTGTGAGAATAGAGGAGAAAGTACTTAAGCAAAAGATGCGGTCATATAGGGACATACTATGTAGACATCAATGTGTTTAGGGATATTGACCATATTTTTACCCGCTATTTGCCGGGCAGTAAGACCCCACCCAAAAATTCAGCGAAGGTAAAGAAGTTAGGTGTGGGATCAACGGCCCGTAAATGCCCGATTGGTGAGGGCTAATAATCGGTGTGGGATGAAGAAAACCCCCACCGATTAAAGTTTCACTTTATAAGGAGGAAATAGACGATGATGGGAAAGAAAATTTTAGTAGTTGATGATGAAAAGCCGATTGCGGATATTTTGAAGTTCAACCTAGAAAAAGAAGGTTTTGAAATTGTAATGGCGCATGATGGTGATGAAGCGATTGAAAAAGCGAATGAAGAGCAGCCAGATATGGTTTTATTAGATATTATGCTACCAGGTAAGGATGGCTTAGAGGTTTGCCGTGAAATACGTAAAAGCTCAGAAATGCCGATTATTATGCTTACAGCAAAGGACTCTGAAATTGATAAAGTATTAGGGCTTGAGCTTGGAGCAGATGATTATGTAACGAAGCCATTTAGTACGAGGGAATTACTTGCTCGTGTGAAGGCGAATTTACGTCGCCATCAACAAGGTGGTGCTGCAGAAAAAGAAGAAAATACGGAAATGGTTATTGGACCAATCGTTATCAATTCAAATGCGTATAGTGTAACGAAACGTGAGGAAAATATTGAACTTACACATCGTGAATTTGAGCTACTACATTATTTAGCCAAACATTTAGGACAAGTTATGACTCGTGAGCATTTATTGCAAACAGTTTGGGGTTATGACTATTTTGGAGATGTACGTACAGTGGATGTAACAGTACGTCGTTTACGTGAAAAAATTGAAGACAATCCGAGTCATCCTACTTTAATTGTAACTAGACGTGGAGTAGGGTATTACTTGCGTGACCCAGAGCAGGAATAGTATATGAAGAAAGTCGGTTTTTTTCAATCTATTCATTTAAAATTTGTACTCATATATATGCTATTAATATTAATAGCTATGCAAGTTATTGGAGTATATTTCGTAAGGGAGTTAGAAAAGAGTCTTGTACAAGGCTTTAGAGATTCTTTAACTCAGCAAACGAACTTATTATCATATAACTTGAAACAAGAGTTTAAAAAAAGTCATACAAAAGCAGAAACAGAATCAACAGATGAAACGATTAAAACTTCAATTCGAAAATTTGCCTCTGATCGAAAGAAAGATATCCAAGAGGTAAGTGTATTTGATTCGAATAGAAAGTTACTTGCTATTTCAGATGAGTCAAAGCAAAACAAGGTAAATAGAACATCAACTGATATTGCTGTTCAACGGGTATTGGTACAAAAAAAGCCAGAAGTGAAAATTGAGAAGGATGGTCGTACAGGCCATCGTGTACAAGTTATGCTTACTCCTATTATAGATGATAACGGCAAGGATCCACTTGGTGTTATTTACATTGTTGCATCTATGGAAGATGTTTATAAACAGATGAAGGATATTAATCAAATTTTTGCGACTGGAACCGTTATTGCATTACTCGTAACAGCTGTACTTGGAATTTTGTTAGCTCAAACGATTACGAGACCAATCTCAGATATGCGAAGACAAGCGATTGAAATGGCAAAAGGAAACTATTCAAGAAAAGTAAAAGTGCATAGCCATGATGAAATTGGACAATTAGCATTATCTTTCAATAATTTATCAAAAAAATTACAACAAGCTCGTTCTTCAACGGAAAGTGAAAGACGTAAATTATCATCCGTTTTATCACATATGACAGATGGAGTAATTGCTACTGACCGAAAAGGGGACATTATTTTATTAAATGATCCTGCGGAAAAGATGCTAAATGTTTCGCGTGAAACGGCGCTCGATCAATCTGTTTTAGAAGTATTAGGGATACAAGAAGAATTTACGCTCGATCATTTATACGAAGAGCCTGATTCCGTTTTATTAGATTTTAGTACGAGAAATGAGCCATATATTTTACGTGCTAGTTTCTCTGTTATTCAAAAAGAGACAGGGAAAGCAAATGGTTTAATAGCTGTATTATATGACGTAACTGAGCAGGAGCGTATAGAAAGGGAACGCCGTGAGTTTGTGGCAAACGTTTCCCATGAATTAAGAACGCCATTAACAACGATGCGCAGTTACTTAGAGGCACTTACGGACGGCGCATGGCAAGATCCGAATATTGCACCACAATTTTTAACAGTTACACAAGAAGAAACAGAAAGAATGATTAGACTTGTAAATGCATTATTGCAACTTTCTAAACTCGATAGTACAGAACACCGTTTAATGAAAGAATGGGTCGACTTTACTGACTTCTTTAATAACATTATTGATCGTTTTGAAATGTCTAAAGAGCAAAACGTAAGTTTCAAACGATCTTTCTCTAAGAAATCCAGATTTATTGATATGGATACGGATAAAATTACGCAAGTTTTGTATAACATTATTTCGAATGCATTAAAATATTCACCAGAAGGTGGAACAGTAACATATCGCTTACGTGATCGTGGGGAATTATTAGAGATTAGTGTAAGTGATCAAGGAATGGGTATTCCAAAAGAAAATGTCGATAAAATCTTTGAACGTTTCTATCGCGTAGATAAAGCACGTTCAAGACAAATGGGTGGTACAGGACTTGGATTAGCAATTGCGAAAGAAATGATTGAGGCACATGGTGGCTCGATTTGGGCGAAGAGTGAGGAAGGAAAAGGGACAACTATTTACTTCACATTGCCGATGGCAGCGGATGAAGAGGACGATTGGGAATGAGTATGGAAAATGTTAAAACGATAGTTTTAATTAATTTAGTTGTAATTAGCTTATTTCTTACTTTTAACTTATGGACGTATGTGCCAGATTCCACGTCTATGCAAAATGCAAAATTTGTGCAGGGGAATGAAGGAACTACTCAAACTAAAATCGCTGATGTTGTCCGTCCTACTTCTATCATCGTGCATAAAGATAAAAATCATTACGGGAGCAAAAGAGAGGGAGATATAGAATCAATCTATAAACCTTTGGAAGCAGGGGAATTATATGATTTCAAAGAGATATCGATTGCTAAAGGTGATTTCCTTTCTTATGTACATGGTGAAGGGAAAATTGAACTTGTTTTTCCTACCAACATCCCATTTGATGCAGTTAAATCTATGTTTAATATGAAAGAAAAAAGTATAGATAAACCTAAACATTTTAATCGAATTATTCTTGATCCTTCTAGAAGTAGAGATCAAGAAATTAAAATTAATTTTGTTTCTGATGGTGATAACTCTAGAATATATGAAGCAAAATTAAGTGGTGTATATTTAAAAGATATTGTAAATGCACAAAATCAATTTATAGTATCGGCAAAACCTTATTTTGACTATCAAATTAATGATATGAAAAAGCTATTTTTACCAGATGGAACGACAGAATTAAGTAATATAACATATATTTCATCTAATTTAGCGGTTGATACATTTAAGAATGCTCTTTTTAGTGACCCACGTTATTTAAGCCCTATTACTGAGAAATCGAAAGAAACATTTACAGATGGTATTAGGTCCATGGAGATTGAAAACGATCAGCATATGTTAAAGTATAAAAATTCTTCGGTTTCAAGTGAGAAAACGACAGATAATTTAATGCTTTTACAAAAAAGTTTTGATTTTGTAAATGGTCACAGTGGGAGTTTGGATTCATATCGTTTGGATTATATGAATAAAGGACAGACGGTATTCCGTTTACACGAAGATGGATATTCTGTATTCAATACAGATGGATTAGCTGAATTGAGACAAGTATGGGGATCAGAAGACGTAATGGAATATGAAAGACCGTTGTTGTCTTTAAATACGAAAGGTATAGAACAGAAGGTTACTCTTCCATCAGGTCACGTTGTAATAGCATCTTTAGAAAATAATGCCGCGGTAGATAAAAGATTCATTAAAGACATTGGAATTGGATACAAATTATCACTAGATGGGCAAGTAGCTCGACTACAGCCAATTTGGTATGTAAAGTTTGTTGAAGATGAAGCGGGTAAACAAAAAATATATGAGTGGAGTGAGGGAGGACTAAATGGATTGGGATCGGATTAAAACCATATTTATTGTGACCTTCTTTGTTTTGGACCTCTTTCTCATTTTTCAATTCATTCAAAAGCAAGATAGTAATCAATTGGAGCTTATTGCAGAAACAAAGATAGATCAAGAATTAAAAGCAAACAAAATTACTATGGGTAATTTCCCTAAAGAACCGAAAAAAGAATCATTTATTAGGGCGGAAAACAAGGCATTTAAAGAAGAAGATGTACAGTCTTTAAAGAATCAAACGGCGCATATGCAAAATATGTACAAGATAGAGAGTAAGCTAAAAGAGCCCTTTTTAAATACAAAATCATTATCCAAAGATAAGTATAGTGATTTTTTGAAGAACTATGTATTGGATGGACAAAAGTATGAGTATGGGGCGATGAAAGACTCTAAAATATACTTCTTCCAAAAATATAAAGATAAGCCTATTTTCTATAACGATCAGGCAATGATTGTTGTGGAATTAAATGAAAAAAATGAACTTGTGTCGTACACGCAGACGATGCTAACTGATTTAAACGAAATGGGCGAAAGTGAAAAAACGAAACAGCAAGAAATTATTACTGCTCAAACAGCTTTAGAAAATCTGTATTTAAAAAATAAAGTTCATGGGAATACACATGTAAAAGAAGCACAAATTGGTTATGCCACCCTTACCGCATCTACTTCTAATAACCAAGTACTCGCTCCAACATGGAATTTAAAAACGGAGCAGAAGCAGGACTTCTTTGTAAATGCAATCGAAGGACAAGTTATGGAATTAGGGGAAAGGGAAAATCAAGTGGTTGATGAACATACTGGAGTGAGAAAGAATGGGTTTGCATTTTAGCGTACTTGCAAGTGGAAGTACAGGGAATATGCTATATGTAGGAACAGATGAAAAAAAATTACTCGTCGATGCAGGTTTAAGTGGTAAAGCAACAGAGGCTTTATTTAAACAGGCAGAACTAAATATAAATGATGTATCAGGTATTCTTGTAACACATGAACATAGTGACCATATTAAAGGGTTAGGTGTATTGGCACGTAAATATGATTTACCTGTTTATGCAAATGAGAAAACATGGAATGCAATGGAACATTTAATAGGAAATATCCCAACTGAGCAAAAGTTTATTTTCTCAGTTGGGGATGTAAAAACATTCGGTGATATAGAGGTCGAGTCATTTGGGGTTTCTCATGATGCGGCAGAGCCGATGTTCTATGCTTTTCATAATAATAATAGAAAGTTAGCCCTTATTACAGATACGGGATACGTGAGTGACCGTATGAAAGGTGTTATTAAGGGTGCTAATGCTTTTGTGTTTGAAAGTAATCATGACGTGGAAATGCTTCGTATGGGACGTTATCCATGGAGTATTAAGCGACGTATTTTAAGTGATGTGGGTCACGTTTGTAATGAGGACGCTGCATTAGCGATGGCGGATGTAATTACAGATGAGACAAAACATATTTATTTAGCCCATTTAAGTTTAGATAATAACATGAAAGAACTAGCACGTATGTCAGTATCACAAGTATTAGAGGAAAAAGGATTTGGAGTGGGAGAAGCCTTCGAAATTCATGATACAGATCCGAAAATGCCTACAAAAATTCAATACGTATAATTCTTCATTTTAGTAAACAATAAAGGTGAATATAGTTGTTTTCAGGAAGATGGGTGAACAAATATGTCCTTTATTGATGAAGAAAATTATCGTATGAAACGTGCAAGAAAAAAGAAGCATAAAGGTATTGTTATTTCTAGCATAGCAGGAACAATTGTAGGAGCTTCGTTATTTGCATTTGGAGCTCCTTTATTTGCGAATGATGCGGGGGCGCTTCCGCAAGCTGAAGCAAGTGGAAGTAATATGGCCGAAGCTCAAGGAATTAAACAGATTAGCTTTGTTGATGCTGTTGATCGTGCGTCTGAAGCTGTTGTTGGTGTTATTAATATTCAACGAGATAATTTTTCAGAGGCAGATTCAGAAGCTGGTACAGGATCAGGTGTAATTTATAAAAAGACAGATGGCCAAGCTTATATTGTAACGAATAATCATGTTGTTGCTGGAGCAAATCGTATTGAAGTAAGTTTAAGTGATGGTAAGAAGGTTCCGGGAAAAGTATTAGGAACCGATGTAGTCACAGATTTAGCTGTACTAGAAATAGATGCAAAGCATGTGAAAAAAATAATTGAGATTGGCGACTCTAATACTGTTCGTAGAGGAGAACCGGTCATTGCGATTGGAAACCCACTCGGGCTGCAATTTTCTGGAACCGTCACACAAGGCATTATTTCGGCTAAGGAACGTATTGTCCCTGTAGATTTGGATCAAGATGGACATTACGATTGGCAAGTAGAAGTATTGCAAACAGACGCAGCGATTAATCCAGGTAATAGTGGTGGTGCGCTTGTAAATGCGGCAGGCCAATTAATTGGCATTAACTCAATGAAAATTGCAGCAAAAGAAGTAGAAGGAATTGGACTAGCTATTCCAGTTACTAGAGCTGTTCCAATTATGAATGAATTAGAGAAGTACGGAAAAGTAAGGAGACCGTATGTTGGAATTGAACTTAGATCGTTAAATGAGATTCCAAATTACCATTGGTCAAAAACATTGCATTTACCAGGCAATGTAACAGAGGGAGTTTGCATTTTAGATGTGAAAAGTCCTTCGCCAGGTGTAGATGCTGGTTTACGAGAACACGATGTGATTGTAGCAGTAGATGGAAAACCGGTTCGCGATATTATCGGATTCCGTACGGCCTTATATGATAAAAAAATTAATGATAAAATGACTCTTACGTTTTATCGTGGTACAAAGCGAGCAACAACAACGGTTAAACTAGGCATTCAAAAGTATTAAAAACAGGAGGGCCTACCTCCTGTTTTCTATTGTAGAAAAGTGAGGTGAAGAATATGGATTTACCTTGTTGTTTAGAACATGTTGAATTAGCTTTAGATATTATTGTGGATGAGTGTGAAGTTGCACCGGTTATCAACAATGTGGATAACTCAGAAAAAGAGAAAAAAACATGTGAATTTTGTCAAAATGAGGCGACATATGTTGTATCGAACACAGATTCTCACACAATATGTGGGTAACAATTGTGGATATGTGGATAAGTTATGTGGATAACATGTTTGTAAGGTGGGGAATAAGTGTGAATATCTCGATTATTTCAATTGGGAAATTAAAAGAAAAATATTTAAAACAAGGTATAGCAGAATACTTAAAACGATTATCTGCATACGCAAAAATAGAAGTAATTGAATTGCCAGATGAAAAGGCGCCAGAAAATTTAAGTGAAGCAGAAATGTTAATTGTAAAAGAAAAAGAAGGTATACGTATACTGGATAAAATTTCTGACGATACGCATGTCATTGCGTTAGCGATCGAAGGAAAACAAAAATCATCAGAAGAATTTGCAGTAAGCTTAGATCGTCTCGCTACATATGGAAAGAGTAAAGTTGCCTTTGTAATTGGTGGATCACTTGGACTAAGTTCAGAAGTAATGAAGCGTTCAAATGAATCTCTTTCTTTTTCAAAGATGACACTACCACACCAATTAATGCGATTAGTATTGCTTGAGCAAGTGTATAGAGCGTTTCGTATTAATCGTGGTGAACCGTATCATAAGTAAAATTACTTTTTGTATATAAAAAGAGTAAAAAAGACCATTGGCCAAAAAACACCGATGGTCTTTTAAACATTAATAGGTAGTACGAAGGTTTCCTAAAATAAGTATGTTTCTATTTATAAAAAAGTGTGTTGTAATATGAAGAGGAAAAAGTATAAGTAGTCATAGAAGTGAGGAATTAAAGGTGAAGAAGTTTAAAAAGTTTTACTTGGAGATTACGAGTGTATGTAATCTTGCGTGCAGCTTTTGTCCGCCGACGGAAAGGCAGAAGCAATTCATTTCTGTGGAGGATTTTGCTAAAAGATTAGACCAAATTAAACCTCACACAGACTACATTTATTTGCACGTGAAGGGTGAGCCATTGCTCCATCCAAAAATAGATCAACTATTAGATTTGAGCCATGAAAAAGGGTTTAAAGTTAATATTACAACGAACGGAACGTTAATTAATAAGAGAAGGCATAGACTGTTAAATAAGCCTGCGTTAAGACAAATGAATTTTTCACTGCACAGTTTTGATGGACATCCAGGTTCGCAAGATAAAGAAGGTTATGTAAGGAGTATACTTTCCTTCATTAGAGAGGCGACAAGCCAATCGGATTTAATTGTTTCACTACGTTTATGGAATTTAACTCAGGATAATAAAACAAATGCTGAAATCCAGAAAAATAGAGATTTATTATCCATCATTGAAAATGAGTTTGGTCTATCTTATCAAATCGAAGAGAAGCTTACACCAGGAAAAGGTATAAAAATTGCGGAACGTGTCTTTATTAATCAAGACTATGAATTCCAGTGGCCGGCATTACATGAAGAAGAGGATGATGGAAAAGGATTCTGTCATGGTCTTCGAAATCAAGCCGGTATTTTAGCGAACGGAACGGTTATTCCTTGTTGTTTAGATGGTGAGGGAATTATTAATCTTGGGAATATTAATGATGACTCATTTTCTAACATTATAGAAGGTGAAAGAGCAACAAACATTGTCGATGGATTTTCGAAAAGAGTTGCAGTCGAAGAGCTATGCAGGAAATGTGGATACCGTAAAAGATTTGGAAAATAAAAAATAAGCCCTCATAAAGCGAGGGCTTATTTTTTATTCTTGATAAGAACGTTCCAATTCATCAATTAAGGAACCGACGTAAGAAACAGCTTTACGGATTGCATCTGGTTTTGACATATCTACTCCAGCATGCTTCATTAATTCAAGTGGTTTCATCGTACCACCAGCGCGAAGTACATCTAACCAGCGATCAACGGCAGGTTGCCCTTCCTCCTTAATCATTTGAGCTACCGCAGTAGATGCAGTGAGGCCTGCGGAATAGGTGTAAGAATATAAGCCCATATAGTAATGAGGTTGACGCATCCAAGTTAAGCCAGCGCCTTCGTCAATTTCTACAGAATTTCCCCAGAATGTAGAAAGTACATTTGTTTTTATTTCAGTTAAAGTTGTAGCTGTAAGTGCTTCTCCTTCGTCTGCTAGGGTATATACTCTTCTTTGATATTCTCCCTCAAGTAAGTGAGTAACAAAGTTATGATAATATGTGCCAAGTAGTTGCAGAATCACCCATCTGCGCATTCGCTTGTCGTCAGTAGTCGCTAATAAATGCTGAGCTAATAGTAATTCATTCATTGTAGATGGTGCTTCAACAAAGTACATGGATGGACGTACATTCATAATACGCTGGTTTTTATTTGCTAAATAAAAATGACCAGCATGCCCAAATTCATGGGCTAATGTGAAGCATCCACGCATCGTGTTTTGCCATGTAATTAAAATGTATGGATGAGAACCATATGGGCTTGAACAAAATGCTCCGGTTGATTTGCCTACGTTATCTGCAAGATCAACCCATCTTTCTTTGAATCCTTTTTCAATAATGGAACTATATTCATCGCCTAATACCTTTAAAGAATCTTGAATTAATTTACCAGCCTCCTTGTATGTGATGGTTGGATTAAATTCGGGATCTAAAGGTGCATGTAAGTCGCAGAACAGCATTTGATCGAGTCCTAATACTTTCTTTTTTAAATCTGCAAAACGGCGCATATGAGGCGCTAATTCTTTATAAATAATATCAAGTTGATTGTTATACATTTCAAGTGGAACTTTTTGAGGCTCTAAAAGCATATGAGTAACAGATTCAAATTTGCGTAAACGAGAGAGTGTTACTTGTTTTTTTACTTCAGTAGCATATGTTGTTGCCACTGTATTCTTATATCGTTTCAAGGTGGAAACAAATGATGAGTATGCTTTTCTACGTATGTCTACGCTTGGAGAGAACTCATATTTGCTTTCAAATAATGCAAATGATACAGGGAGTTCGTTTCCTTGTTCGTCTTGTATGGAGGTAAAATCCATATCGGCTAATTTAGTCATACCGTAAATTTTGTATGGAGAACTATGTACTTCGCCAAGTGCAGCAAGAGCTTCTTCTGTTTCAGGAGAGAGCGTGTGCTTCCTTTTTTGTAGGATGTCTAGTAATGATTTACGGAAAGGTTCGAGTTTTGTTTCTGCAGCTAAATATTTTTCAATTGTTCCTTCATCGAATGAGAGGATTTCATTATGGATAAAGGATAGTGCAGTATGTACTTTCGTCCATAAAGCAGCAATTTTGGAAGAGTTCGCTTGAATAACTGGATTTGTACGATCAGTTGATTCTTTTAAATTTGCATAGGAGTATAATTTTGTTAACTTCATTAAAAGCTCTTCTTCTAAAAGTAGGCAATGTAATAAGGTAGTGGCGCTAGTATGTAATTGTCCTTTAAACGCATCAAGTTTTTTTATATCGTCTGTTAATACACGTAATGCAGTTTCCCAATCTTTATCAGATTCGAATAAATCAGAGAGGTCCCATGTTAGTTCAGTAGGGACTTCTGCACGAATATGGCGTTTCTCAATTACATTTTTCATTTGTTATATCCCCCTTATTATAAGTATCTAAAAATATGATACTAGAAAATTCAGTAAAATGAAAATATTTTACATTTCTATATATGAAAAAGAAGGACAAGCATAAAAATGCTTGTCCTTCGAGTTAAATTTAAAAATTAATATACTTTATCACCGTTGAAAATAGAGTTTTTCACGACTACATAATCTACAGTACGAATTGAGTCTAATTTTGTTCCACCAGCGTAAGAGATAGAAGATTGAAGATCTTGTTCCATTTCGATTAAAGTGTCTTCTAAAGAACCTTTATGCTCAACGAACATTTTCTTACCTTCAACGTTTTTCTTCTCGCCTTTTTGGAATTCAGAAGCTGAACCGAAGTACTCTTTATAAAGCTTGCCGTCTTTTTCGATTGTTTCCCCTGGAGACTCTTCATGACCAGCGAATAGAGAACCGACCATAACCATAGTCGCCCCAAATCGAATAGATTTAGCTACGTCGCCGTGTGTACGAATACCACCGTCAGCAATAATTGGCTTACTTGCAGCTTTTGCACACCAGCGAAGTGCAGCTAGTTGCCAACCGCCAGTTCCAAAGCCTGTTTTAATTTTAGTAATACAAACTTTACCAGGTCCAATACCAACTTTTGTTGCGTCAGCACCAGCATTTTCTAATTCTCTTACCGCTTCTGGAGTTCCAACGTTTCCAGCGATAACGAAGCTTTCTGGTAAATGCTTTTTAATATGTTGAATCATGTTGATTACAGCATTAGAATGTCCGTGTGCAATATCAATCGTGATGTATTCAGGTGTAAGTTGCTCAGCAGCTAATTGTTGTACGAATTCATACTCATCTTCTTTTACACCAACGCTAATAGAAGCGATTAATCCACGTGATTGCATATCTCTAATGAATGAGATACGTTTCTCTGGTTGGAAACGATGCATGATATAGAAGTAATTGTTTTCAGCTAAATAAGTTGCGATTCTTTCATCAATAATCGTTTGCATATTTGCAGGTACGACAGGTAATTTAAATTTATGTTTACCTAAAGTGACAGTTGTATCACATTCAGAGCGGCTGTTCACAATACATTTTGCAGGAATTAATTGAATATCTTCATAGTCGAATACGTTTTCCATCATTTACACCCCTAAAATACGAATATTTTATTTAGTTTTTTAAAAAATGTTCGTCCAAAAGATAATTTACATTATTTTCACTCATAAGTCAAAGGTTTTCATGTTTATATTTGAAAATTAAAATTTAGCTGCGTATATTGTAAGTTCATGTAATTAAAATGTGTTTAAACATAGCATTATTTGATGTAAAATGATGTTTGGAAAAGAAAAGTTAAATAGGTAAATTTAGGGGGGCTGTTAATGAAGCGCTTAGTATATATGGATTGGTTGCGTGTATTAGCAACAATTGCAGTGGTTACAATTCACGTTTCTGCTGGTTATGTTTCTATGTTAGATGCAAATAACGTATCACGCTGGATGGCTGGTAACCTGTTTGAATCAATTTCACGTGCCAGTGTGCCGATCTTTGTTATGATTAGTGGAGCTTTATTGTTAAAGGGAACGAAAGATATTTCCGTTGGGGAATTTTTACAGAAGCGTGCAAGTAAAGTAATTATACCTTTTATAGCTTGGAGTGCTATATTTTACGCGTATGGAGCATATGCAGGGTATTTCCCGGCATCTTTAAAGCAAGGGATAAAGCACTTTTTAACAGATACGATTGGGGGACATTTATGGTTCCTATATATGATTGTAGGGATATATTTAATTACCCCGCTACTGAAAATCTTTGTGAAGAATGCTAAAAAAAGAGAGATAGAATACTTTTTAATTTTATGGATATATGCATCTGTAGTAGTCAATTTAGCGAAATATTATTATCCTATCAACTTTAATATTGAATTATTTTACGTTACAAACTATGTAGGGTATTTCTTACTTGGTTATTATTTATCCAATTACGATATTTCAAAAAAATGGAGAAATATTTCTTACATTGGAGGACTTGTAGGATTTATTAGTACATTCTTTATTACATATTACTATACAGTAAAAGCAAATGGACAGTTAGAGCAGTTTTGGTATGGATATTTTGCGCCAGGTGTTGTACTGATGGCGATTGGATTATTTATATTTTTCAAATATGCATTCCAAAAGTCAGAACGAGAATTACCATTGTTATTCCGTTTTATAAATCAAGCAAGCCTTGGAATCTATATTCTTCACTTCTTCTTATTAAATAACTTGTTGTACATGGTTTTCCCTAAGGTAAATGAGCGTGTACATGCAATATTGGCAATACCTATTAATGTAACGATTACAATTGTTCTTAGTCTGGTAATTACGTTAGTATTGCAAAGAATACCAGTTGTGAAAAAATTAGTTCCGTAAAAAATGAATACAGTATAGATAGGGCAGACTTATTATTAAGGCTGCCTTTTCCTATTTTAAAATTATACTTAGATAAATTTAAGTTGAAACGAATTGAAAACAGTGGATTAATATAGTATCTTACTATAGTCTAAAGTGAGGTATGAAGAACATAATAGGTTAAATATAAAATCAAATGAGGTTAATATATGAGTGAAAAAAGCTTTAGTAATTATGCATTAAGTAAAGAAGTAAGACGAGCACTTACTGGTTTAGGATATGAGCATCCGACAGAAGTGCAAGGAGAAGTTATTCCAGTTGCATTGCAAAAGAAGGATCTTGTTGTAAAGTCGCAAACGGGAAGTGGAAAAACGGCTTCGTTCGGAATACCACTTTGTGAAATGGTAGAGTGGGAAGAGAATAAACCACAAGCATTAGTTTTAACACCAACGAGGGAACTTGCTGTTCAAGTGAAAGAAGATATTACGAATATAGGGCGATTCAAAAGAATTAAAGCTGCTGCAATTTATGGTAAATCTCCATTTGCACGTCAAAAATTAGAGTTAAAGCAAAAGACGCATATTGTAGTGGGGACCCCAGGACGTGTGTTGGATCATATTGAAAAAGGGACCCTTTCTTTAGATCGATTGAAATATTTAGTAATTGATGAAGCGGATGAAATGCTAAATATGGGCTTTATCGATCAAGTAGAGGCAATTATTGATGAATTACCTACAAAAAGAATGACAATGCTATTTTCAGCAACTCTACCGGGAGATGTTGAAAAGTTATCCCGTACATATATGAATGCACCAACTCATATTGAAATTAAAGCAGCTGGGATTACAACAGATAAAATTGAACATACCCTTTTTGAAGTAAGGGAAGAAGAGAAGCTTTCACTTCTTAAGGATGTAACTATGATTGAAAATCCAGACAGTTGCATTATTTTTTGTCGTACACAAGAAAACGTAGACCATGTATATAGACAGCTAAAACGAGTTAATTATCCTTGTGACAAAATACACGGTGGTATGGTGCAGGAAGATCGTTTTGAAGTTATGGATGATTTTAGAAAAGGAAAGTTCCGTTATTTAGTAGCAACTGATGTAGCTGCGAGAGGAATTGATATTGATAATATTACACATGTTATTAATTACGATATTCCATTAGAAAAAGAAAGCTATGTACACCGTACTGGAAGGACGGGACGAGCTGGTAATAATGGAAAAGCTATTACATTTATAACGCCTTATGAAAATAGATTTTTAGAAGAGATTGAGGAATATATCGGATTTGAAATTCCAAAGGAACTGGCACCTTCAAAAGAAGAAGTTATAAAAGGGAAAGCAGTATTTGAAGAAAAAATATATGCTAAACCAATTATAAAGAAAGATAAAAATGCAGACCTAAACAAAGGAATTATGAAATTGTACTTTAATGGCGGAAAGAAGAAGAAAATTAGGGCGGTAGATTTCGTTGGTACAATTGCTAAAATTCAAGGTGTTTCTGCTGATGATATAGGTATTATTACAATACAAGATAATGTTTCGTATGTTGAAATATTAAACGGAAAAGGACCACTTGTTTTAAAGGTTATGAGAAATACAACGATAAAAGGTAAACAATTAAAAGTTCATGAGGCAATTAAGTAAACAAAAAAACTATCCACTATAACGAGTGGATAGTTTTTTTATTTAAGATTCTTTTAAATCATCAATCAACTTCTCAGCTAAGCGCCTATACATATTACTCATCGACACAAATGATGTTAGTAATAAAAAATTCTCTAGATTCGGATCTTCTAAGGAAGAAATTTCACTTACTTCTGAAACACGGTTATTTACGTCTTGTGTAAAGCTTTCGACGTTGTTTTCGGTAAGAGAAAGATAATCTTTATATAGTGTATTTAATTCGAATGAATCATCGTTTAATAAGGATTCATTTATATTTTCTAAGGAGCTTTTTATGTCATTAATGGAAAGGGCTCCTTTTAATTGATAAATTAAGCTGATTAAAATCATATGCTCTTTTGAGTATTTTTTGTTTTTGATTGGAATAAACAGTTTCCCTTTTGCGTAATTGTTAATCATTGTTTTTGTTAATACTTTTTCATCATCGGTTCTTGTTGTATCCGCATAAGTATTTTCAAATAATTGGACAACCTGGTCTACATACAAGTCGACATTTGGAATATCCTCAAGCGTAATATTTTTTTCTAAATGTAATGTTTCAAGCAATTTATTTATATTTTCCACGTAGAACCCCTCACTTTTATAACTTAGTGGAGCATAATGTTTAGTTTATCTCTAAATATGGTATTACGAAACAAATGAATTGTAAATGTTGACCTCTAATAATAATGCGTATATAATTACATGTAGTTATCGAAACTACATGTAATTATATGAGGGGTGTATATATGAATACTTATGTAAGAGAACCGGTTAATGCTTTTACCCACTTGGGAGGAGCTGTATTATCATTTATTGCATTATTAGCTATGCTTGTAAAAGTTTCTATTAAAATGCCATCTTTTGCGGCAATTACAGCTGTTATTTTGTTTGGCATCGGAATGATGGTTCTGTATACAGCATCAGCTGTATATCATAGTGTTGTAGCCAGTGAACGTGTTATTTATTTCTTTCGGAAGCTTGATCACTCTATGATTTTTATATTGATTGCAGGTACATATGCACCATTTTGTTTAATTACATTACATTCCGCAAACGGTTTATTATTATTTTGTTTAGTTTATGCAACTGCCATTTGTGGTATTGTTTTTAAAATGTTTTGGTTTAGTTGCCCAAGATGGTTATCAACAGCAATTTATATTACAATGGGTTGGTTAATTGTTCTGTTCTTTGCACCGTTAGCTGCTAACTTAAGTGCAGGAGGTATCGTGCTTCTAGTGCTTGGAGGCATTCTTTATACAATCGGTGGATTTATTTATGGAACAAAGCCAAAATGGTTAGAGTTTAAACATATGGGGCATCATGAAATTTTTCACGTTTTCGTGTTATTGGGAAGCCTTGCCCACTTTTTAAGTGTATATTGCTACGTAATTTAACAATATGAGATTTTCGAGTAATTTTTATTTTTCTTGATTAATAAAAAAAGATATAAACACATACGTATGTTGAAGAGCTGCATAACTTAAAGGTTATGTGGCTCTTTTTTATATAAATAATAATTTGAAATAAATATTCTAAATTATCAGTCTTTTATGGTAGGATAGATGTGTATTGAGGTTATAAAATTTTATAATTAATAATCAGTGGGGGACTATATATATGGCGATACTTATAACAGGTGGAGCAGGATATATTGGTAGTCATACGTGTATAGAATTATTAAATAATAATTATAAAATTATAGTCGTAGATAATCTTTCAAATAGTTCAATCGAGTCCTTAAATCGAGTAAAAGAAATAACAGGAAAACAATTTGAATTTTATAAAGAAAGTGTTTTAAATCGTGAAAAAATGAATGAGATTTTTTTGGAAAATAATATTGAAGCGGTTATACATTTTGCTGGATTTAAAGCAGTGGGGGAATCTACTACAATTCCACTTACGTATTATTATAATAATATAATAAGTACAATCATACTATGTGATGTGATGCAGAAACATAATGTTAAAAAGTTTATTTTTAGTTCATCTGCAACTGTATATGGAATTCCAAAAACATCACCAATTACAGAAGAATTTCCACTAAGTGTGACAAATCCATATGGGCAAACAAAATTAATGATTGAGCAAATTATGCGTGATGTAGCAAAAGCTGATGATGAATGGAGTATTGCATTACTTCGTTATTTCAATCCATTTGGAGCACATAAAAGTGGTCGTATTGGAGAAGATCCAAATGGGATTCCGAATAATTTAATGCCATATGTAACGCAGGTGGCGGTAGGTAAGTTAAAGGAGCTAAATATATTCGGAAACGATTATCCAACAAAAGATGGGACAGGTGTCCGTGATTATATTCACGTTGTTGACCTTGCAAAAGGACATGTAAAGGCACTTGAGAAAGTACTTGAGACGAAAGGAATAGAGGCATATAATCTTGGCACAGGTAAAGGGTATAGTGTGTTGGAGATGATAAAGGCTTTTGAGGAGGTTTCAGGTAAAAAAATACCCTATAAAGTGATAGGGCGTCGTCCTGGTGATGTAGCAGTATGTTTTGCTGATGTATCTAAAGCGAAACGAGAATTAGGATGGGAAGCGGAATATGGGTTAGAAGAGATGTGTGTAGATTCTTGGAGATGGCAGGTAAATAATAAAAATGGCTATCAAATGATTTAAGGTAGTTAGTAAAGCATTCTCTTATTATTTTGTAGGATATGTTATGTATATAATAAATTGTATTCTTTATTATGTTGCTTGAGGTCAGTAATATGTTCAATTTAGAAAAGAGAATGTAAAAAAATATTACTGACCATAGCATTTGAATAGTAACCGGTTCTATTGAAAAGTATTCCAATACTTGTATCATTGTTAAAGTGCGTTTATAATCAAATAATCTTATTAGCTTTTTGATTGAATTACGTATTATTGAAAGCGTTTTTATTACGTGATATATTTCGATTGACATCATTACTGTATGACATGTATAAAAAGGGTTTTTCTTTTGTTTTTTAAGGTAGGAAGTCTGACTTGTTTTCGAAAAAACTTTGTATGTAGTTGTAAGTAAGAAGGAGAATAAGGAATAATATAATTTTTACAAGACGGGGAGGGTACAGTGTGAAAATGCAAGATTTTCACATGAGGATATATGGGGTACGTAGGATTATTACTTTCGGGTGCAGCTTTGTTTTTAAATAGTCTTGTTATATTAGGGAAAGCAGAGATGAAAAGTGCGGGTGTTTTTAATTTATTTGTGGGTGCACTACAAATTATTATTCCGTTCTATTTGATCATGATTTCTGACCAAAGCAATTGGACAGTGTATTCATATGCAGCTACTTTCTTATTTGGATTAACCTATTTATATGTAGGTGTTACCTTTATAAAAGGAATGGATAGTAGTGGTCTAGGTTGGTTTTGTATTTGGGTAGCAATTATTGCTTTATTCTATATGGTTGTTTCATTTGTTCAATTTCACGATGTTGTTAATGCATTAACGTGGTTTATGTGGGCATTACTTTGGTATTTATTCTTTGTATTAAATACACAAAAGAAGAATATCAATCAATATCTTGGAAGAATTGCCTTCGTACAATCATGGGTAACATTGACGTTGCCTTCACTCTTTTATTTTATGGGAGTATGGGGAGAGGGATTCGTATATGAACTATGGGTTTATGTATCCGTAATTTCTATTTTATACTTCTGTTATTGTATTTATAAATATCGAGTGCGTTAATATATTTTCTGTAGAAAAGCATGGAATCGTTAAACGAATTCCATGCTTTTTCTATATTAGCATCTATAATGGAGAGGTAGTATTTTACAATTTATCAAAATGGGGATGATGGATTTGAAAAAAGTATTGGTGCTAGGGGGAACAAGATTTTTTGGTAAACATTTAGTAGAAGCGCTTTTGCAAGATGGACACGATGTAACGATTGCGACTAGGGGGGTTACCGAAGATTCTTTCGGTAGTGCAGTAAAAAGGCTGATTGTCGATAGAGAAGAAGAAAAACAACTAACAGAGCGTCTAGAAGATAAAAGTTATGATATCGTATACGATAATTTATGCTATAGCTCGAATGCAGCGAAGGTAATATGTGAAGTGTTACGAGGAAAAACGAAGAAATACGTTATGACATCTTCAATGGCTGTTTACGAGCCAGCAATAGGCTTGTTAGAAGAGAACTTTAATCCGTACGAGTATGCTATTACGTATGGTGGTAGGAAGGATTTTACTTATAGTGAAGGAAAGAGATTAGCCGAAGCGGTTTCATTTCAACAAGCAACATTCCCGGTTGTTGCAGTGCGTTTTCCAGTTGTTATTGGAGAAAACGATTATACGAAAAGGTTACAATTTTACGTTGAACATATCGTGAAGCAAGAGCCTGTCGCGGTGAATGATCTAGATGGAGAGTTGTCATTTATACATGAAAAAGAAGCAGGAGAATTTTTAGCTTGGTGCGGGATGAGGGACATAGAAGGACAAATTAATGCTTGTAGCAATGGGGTAGTTTCTACTCGAGAAGTTATTCATTTCATAGAAGAAAATACGGGAATAAAAGCACTCGTTCAAGAAGTAGGAGGTAATGTAGCGCCTTATAATGAAGTGATTAATTGTACATTACATAATGGAAAAGCTAGTGAATTAGGATTCCCGTTCCGGGAGTTGAAAATAGAAATAGAACAAGTATTACGTTATTACATACATGCAATGAAATAATCATAAATCCCCCGGTGGCAATCCGGGGGATTCTGGAGGATTTCGACAATACTAATTTTACATTACCAAACTTACCTTATACGCACGACTAATGTTTTTGTGATTGAATTGCTTGTAAATACTTTTCATTTACCTGGTCCCAGTTCACTGTATGCCACCAATTGGTAACAAATTCTGGACGCCGATTTTGATACTTTAAATAATAGGCGTGTTCCCATACATCGATGACGAGTAATGGAGTTTTACCTTCTTGCAAAGGTGTATCTTGATTGGGTGTACTCATAACAATAAGTTCTTCACCATCAAGGACAAGCCATCCATAGCCACTTCCAAAACGGCTAATTGCTGCTTTGGATAGTTGATCTTTTAAGTTGTCAAATGTATTGAAATAATAGTCAATTACTTTTGCAACGTCTCCATTAGGCTCGCCGCCACCTCGTGGGCTCATTACTTCCCAAAAAAGACTATGACAATAATGTCCACCACCGTTATTTCTGACAGCTGTAACAATTTCCTTTGGTAAAGTTTCTAAATTACATAGTAACTCTTCTAAAGATTTATTATGTAATTCCGTATAGTTTTCTAAAGCGGCATTCAAGTTATTTACGTATGTCGCATGGTGCTTTCCATGATGAATAGAAAGCGTGTTGCTGTCGATATATGGCTCTAGTTCATCATAGTCATATGAAAGCTTTGGCAATTGAAATGAAGACATAACATTCCCTCCTTTCTCATTAAAAAGTTGGCCTAGGTAAAAACAATTTACCTGAGTCAAAAATACACCTATTTTTTATACAAGTCAATAGTAATCTCTTTAATTTTCTGAAAAATATTACAATAAAAGTAACACTTCGACTTTCATTTGTGACTCTTATTCTTTTTGCTTATACTGTAAAGTAGTAACGTTTTGTTGAAATAGAAGGAGATCGTTTATGAGTAAAACGAAACAATTAATAGAGGAAGCGAGTCAGTTTATTACGATTTGCTATAAAGAGCTTAATAAAGAGCAATTCATAGAAGAGCGTGTGAAAGAAATTCAAGTTGAGATAGAGAAGACAGGGACGTATGAGCATACATTTGAAGAACTTGTTCATGGATCGCGAATGGCATGGCGCAATAGTAATCGATGTATCGGAAGGCTGTTTTGGAGTAAGATGCACATATTAGATGCACGTGAAGTAAATGATGAGAAAGGTGTATATAATGCATTAATTCATCATATTAAATATGCAACGAACGATGGGAAAGTTAAACCGACAATTACAATTTTTAAGCAATATCAAGGTGAAGAAAATAATATACGAATTTATAATCACCAATTGATTCGGTATGCAGGATATAAAACAGAAATGGGAGTGATTGGTGACTCTCATTCCACTGCGTTTACGGATTTTTGTCAGGAACTTGGCTGGCAAGGAGAAGGTACGAATTTCGATGTATTGCCACTTGTGTTTTCTGTCGATGGAAAAGAACCCGTATATAAAGAAATTCCTAAAAAAGAAGTGAAAGAGGTACCGATTGAACATCCAGAGTACCCAATCTCATCTTTAGGAGCAAAATGGTATGGGGTTCCAATGATTTCAGATATGCGCTTAGAAATTGGCGGTATTTCTTATACGGCAGCTCCGTTTAATGGATGGTATATGGGAACGGAGATTGGGGCTCGTAACTTAGCGGATCATGATCGCTATAATTTACTTCCGGCTGTTGCGGAGATGATAGAGTTAGATACATCGAGAAACGGTACGTTATGGAAAGACAAGGCACTAATTGAGCTGAATATTGCTGTATTACATTCCTTCAAAAAACAAGGAGTTAGTATTGTGGATCACCATACAGCTGCACAACAATTTCAACAATTTGAGAAGCAAGAAGCATCATGTGGACGGGTTGTAACAGGCAATTGGGTGTGGCTCATTCCACCGTTATCTCCAGCTACCACTCATATTTATCATAAACCGTATCCGAATGAAATTTTGAAGCCGAATTTCTTTCATAAATGATATTTAGTATAGTTTTTTTATGCAAATTATAATTTTTTTAAATTACTGTTACGTAGCAAATGGAAGCCTTTACTCTCGGTTATTTTTGGAAGGAGCTTTTTGAACCAAGGAGTTCCTTATGTTATAATCAAATTTCTGTTTCGAAGACCTTATAGAAATATAAGGTCTTTTGTTTTGCTTTTTTATGTAATAGGAATAGGGATTTTCTTTTAAATAAGGGATTTAGCATATTTTTAGGGACAACATAAGTGTGTAGAAAATTGATGAATTATTATGCTTATATAATCATTGTGTTTTGGATGTAAACAATAAAACATAATAAAGTTGTTTTTTTAGATTGCTGAGGAAGGAGGAAGTGTAAATGAGAATGAAGAGTCGAAAAACGGATTGGCCCGTATTTCTTATTAGTGGTGGCTCACTTTTATTATTTGTAATTGCAGTTATTTTAAATAAAAGTTACGTAGAGGGAGTCATTAATAGCAGTTTTGCAGCTTCAATTAAATATTTTGGTGCCTTTTGGCAGGTTTTATTAATTGGTACATTTGTTGTTGCAATGTGTATGGCATTTTCGAAATATGGGAGAGTTAAACTTGGGGGACTAGAAAAACCTGAGATTAGTACGACAAAATGGCTCGCTATTATTATGTCTACATTACTTGCCGGAGGTGGCGTTTTTTGGGCAGCCGCAGAGCCGATGTATCATTTGATGACGGTGCCACCAATACATGAAGGTATATCTGCTGGAACGCAAGAAGCAGTCATGCCTGCTTTAGCACAAAGTTATATGCACTGGGGTTTCCTCGCTTGGACGATTTTAGGTACAATTAGTGCGGTAGTTATGATGTACGGGCATTATCATAAAGATATGCCGTTAAAACCTCGAACACTTTTATATCCTATCTTTGGGGAGAAATTGCGAAAGAGTTGGCTTGGAACAATGATCGATGTATTTGCTATTATTGCGGTAGCTGCAGGGACGATTGGTCCAATCGGATTTTTAGGACTACAAGCAAGTTATGGGTTACAAGCATTGTTTAACATTCCTGATGTGTTTACTACTCAATTAGCCATTATTGTTTGTGTAGTAGCTGTTTCTACTATATCTGCGGTAACGGGAATTGATAAAGGGATTCAAATTATAAGTAATTTAAATGTTAGGTTAGCAGTTTTATTAATGGTATTCGTATTACTGTTTGGACCAGGTGGATTTATTATTGATTCATTTGTTTCTTCGTTTGGATTTTATATAAATGAATTTATTCCAATGAGCACATATCGTGGTGATACAGGTTGGTTAGGGTCGTGGACAATCTTTTTCTGGGGATGGTTTATTGGATACGGACCAATGATGGCAATTTTAGTGAGCCGTATTTCAAGAGGAAGAACAATCCGAGAAATCATCGTTGCAATTGGAATTATTGCACCTATTATTACAACGTTTTGGTTTACTATACTAGGGGGATCAGGTGTGTTTTATGAGTTAATGAATCCTGGTTCTATCTCGACCGCATTGAGTGAATCTGGTATGCCAGCGGCTATGATTGCAATTACAGAGCAACTGCCACTAGCTAATATTATTGGACCTGCATTTCTTTTATTAACAATTTTATTTGTAGTAACAACAGGAGATTCAATGGCTTATTCGATTTCAATGGCAGTGACTGGAGATGGAGATCCTAGAATTAGCTTGCGAGTTTTTTGGTCGCTTATTATGGGTGCAGTTGCAGCGATTCTTTTATACATGGGTGAGGGAAGTATTAACGCCTTACAATCTTTCATTGTAGTAACGGCTGTTCCGGTATCCATTCTGTTATTCCCAATGCTATGGCTAGCGCCTAAAGTTGCAGGGGAATTAGCCTTAAAACAAGGTATTGTAAAAGAAGAAGAGAAAACTTCCTTCTTGTTCCAAAAAGCTAGTAAATCAAAATAAATAATTGCATTTATATAAAAAGAGGAAGCATTTCATTTGAGATGCTTCCTCTTTACTATTTATTTAACTACTTTTCTCGAAGAAGATAGTACCCTGTACAGTTTCAATCTATTCTAATACTTTATCTTTCGTCTCTGGGACACATAATAGCATTGTAACTAAACCAATTGGATAAATAATGAAGATGAGAGATAGTGCTCCCATTAAATTACCACCTGCAGCAAGTAAGCCGATAATAACAGGTCCAAATCCAGCTAACCCACGTCCTGTACCGAAAATAAAGTTCTCTGCTGTCGAGCGAGCTTCAGCAGGATAGTTTTCAGCTAAAATTGCTCCGAATCCCCCCATCATGCCATTTGCAAAGAATCCAAGCAATGCACTTCCCCATAACAATGATGTTGAGTCTGTGAATAAGAAGAAGTAAATGAGACAGTATATAGTACCACCGACATAATAGATTGTAAAAGTTTTACGGCGACCGATTTTATCGGCTAGAATACCAAAAGTCGCAATTCCAATTAGCATGCCGATCGTAGAGATGAACATCCAGCCGCTCGCTTTTGCTAATGTGTAGTTATATTTATTCGCTAAAATAGTTGGCATCCATGTGAAAATTCCATAATATCCGAAGTTCTGGATGAATGACATAATAATAAGACCAATTGTTGTTATCGTTACTTTTTTATTGGCAAATAACTTTCGAAGTGGGAATATTTTCATTTGCTTTAGTTGTTCTGCCTCAGTAGTTGTTAAATTACCTTCAGCTTCTTTTTGCAACAATACTTTTTTGTATCGTTGTTTTTGTTCCCATATTTTCGGTTCACTTAAACTTTTGCGAACATAGACAGCTAGTAGAGCGGGAATGAGTCCAAATAAGAAAACGGCTCTCCATCCGAAATGCGGGACGATAAATGCTGGAAGGAGTGAAGCGACTAGTACGCCAAATTGCCATCCAAGTGCAACAACGGATGTCGCCTTAGCGCGCATTTCTTTAGACCATGTTTCAGTTACGATGGCCATCCCAATCCCGAATTCACCACCAACTCCCATTCCAACTAAAAAGCGAAGAATTAATAATTGCCAATAATCTGTTGCGAAATAAATAAGTGCTGTTGCTAGTGAGAATAGTAAGATTGTGAAGGCCATCGTACGGATACGCCCAAATAAATCAGCAATAAATCCAAATAAATAAGACCCGAGTAGCATTCCTATTGTGGTAGCTAAAGTTAAGTTTCCACCTTCAACAGGGCTTAAATGAAATTCTTTTAAAATGTAGACGAGTACGAAAGATAAGAGCAACATATCTAAACCTTCTGCTGCATATCCTAGCGCAGAACCAAATAATGTTTTATATCTTTTCTCCTTCGTTTCCTCTGTTGTTGATTGTACATCAGTAGTGACGTTCATCATTACTCCTCCTTATTTTCTTCTACAGTCGCTATGGAAGAATAACAAAAGGCCTTCTCACCTGATATGATGAGAAGGCCAAAAAAGCATACGTATCCCTAAAAAAGACCATACGTATAGTATATTCCGACTTCCTTCTCAACCTCACGGGGTTGGGTTAAAGGACTGTATTATATTACTTTATTTTTAGCACTCTTCTGTTAGATTGTCAAATAAAGAGGGGATAGTTATGTGTAAAATATTTCAAAAGATATTGCATTCTTCTTGACGCCCACTTCATTATTTTCCCATAATAAAACTAACTCATATAAAAAGGAATGAATCACAGATGCTAAATTTAGTACTTATGATGATTGAACGTGTCGGACTTATTGTTATTTTAGGATTTTTACTTTCTCATATTAGAACGTTCAGACGCCTTCTTCATAGACAAGATGGGTATGTAGATAAGCTTAAGCTTATTTGTATTTTTTCAGTGTTTACAATTGTCAGCAATTACACGGGAATTGAAATTGCGGGGAATACAATTATGAATGAAAATTGGCTACAAGGTGTTTCGTCATCTAGTACAATTGCGAATACACGTATTATGGGTGTTGGAATTAGTGGATTGCTTGGTGGTCCTATCGTCGGAATTGGAGTAGGATCGATTGCTGGTATTCACCGTTATATGCTTGGCGGGACGACAGCGCTGAGCTGTGCAATTTCATCAATTTTAGCAGGTGTTATAACGGGGTATATTGGATACATTTTTAAAAAATATAATCGTGCAATTACGCCTAAATTTTCAGCGATTTTAAGTGTGTTTATCGTTTCTTTAGAGATGATTATGATCCTATTAATCGTAGAGGATGGGATTAGTATCGTGAAAACAATTGCGATACCAATGATACTCGTAAATAGTTTCGGGAGTTTTATTTTACTTTCTATGATACAAGCTATTTTGCGCCAGGAAGAAAATGCGAAAGCTCTGCAAACGCATAAAGTATTACGAATTGCTGACAAAACATTGCCATATTTTCGCAGAGGATTAACAGAAGATTCTTGTAAACATGTGGCACAAATTATTCACCGCTTTACAGGAACAGATGCGGTATCCTTAACAGATACAGAGAAAATATTAGCTCACGTTGGATTAGCGTCAGATCATCATATTCCTTCACACAGTTTAATAACAGGTTTATCAAAATCAGTATTAAAAACAGGGAAAATAATGAAAGCGAAATCGCGTGAGGTTATTAATTGTCAACATGAAGGCTGCCCTTTGCAGGCGGCAATCGTTATTCCACTAACTTCACATGGAAATACAATTGGGACATTAAAATTATATTTTAAAAATTCTAGCCAGTTAAGTCGTGTGGAAGAGGAATTAGCAGAAGGGTTAGCAAAAATATTCTCTACACAACTTGAGTTAGGCGAAGCAGAGTTACAAAGTAAGTTATTGCAAGATGCCGAAATAAAAGCGTTACAAGCACAAATCAATCCGCATTTTTTATTTAATGCAATTAATACCGTATCGGCTTTATGCCGAACAGATGTAGAAAAGGCAAGGAAGTTATTATTGCAGCTTAGCGTGTATTTCCGTTGTAATTTGCAAGGGGCACGTCAGTTGTTGATTCCACTAGAACAAGAATTAAACCATGTACAGGCATACCTATCACTAGAACAAGCAAGATTCCCAAATAAGTATGAAGTAAAGATTTATATTGAGGAAGAGTTAAAGACAACATTAGTACCACCATTTGTTCTTCAACTGTTGGTTGAAAATGCGTTGCGACATGCTTTTCCGAAGAAACAGCCAGTATGCGAAGTAGAAGTGCATGTTTTTGAAAAAGGGGGCATGGTTCACTTCGAAGTAAAAGATAATGGACAAGGAATTGAGGAAGAACGTTTAGAACAATTAGGAAAAATGGTAGTGTCGTCAAAGAAAGGGACTGGAACAGCTTTATATAACATTAATGAACGACTTATCGGGTTATTTGGGAAAGAGACAATGCTTCAAATTGAAAGTGAATTAAATGAGGGGACAGAGATTACTTTTGTTATTCCTAAAAAAATAGGGGAGGAAGAACGGAGTGTTAAAAGTATTAGTAGTTGACGATGAAATGTTAGCACGTGATGAATTGAAATATTTATTAGAGCAAACGAAAGAAGTAGAGATAATTGGTGAGGCAGATTGTGTAGAGGATGCATTAGAAGAGCTAATGAAAAATAAACCAGATATTGTTTTCCTAGATATTCAGTTATCTGATGATAACGGATTTGAAATTGCAAATATATTAAAGAAGATGAAAAATCCCCCTGCAATTGTGTTTGCTACGGCCTATGATCAATATGCGTTGCAAGCATTTGAAGTAGATGCGTTAGACTACATTTTAAAGCCATTTGATGAAGAACGTATCGTACAGACATTAAAGAAATATAAAAAGCAAAAACAAATAAAATTAGAAACAAAACAAGAAGTAAAGAGTGTAGACGTAACGACCGAGATGCATAAATTAGCATTACCAATTGAAGAATCGATTGTACTCGTGAATATTGAAGATATTATATATGTAGGACTTGTGGACGGAAAGGTGACAGTAAAAACGATGAGAGAAACATATGTAACACACGATACACTTGTCATTTTGGAAAAGAAGTTGCCGCAAGCGAGTTTTATGCGTGTCCATCGTAGTTTTATTGCAAATATTAATCATATTACAGAAATACAACCATGGTTCAATTCTACATATAATTTAATTATGAAAGAAGGATCAAAAGTACCTGTTAGCCGTACATATGCAAAAGAACTCAAAAAGCTACTTCGTATTTAAGAAGTAGCTTTTGTATTTCGTCTGCCTATTTTTGTAACTAATTTTGTATATTTGACGTTCCGTTGTGTAAACGCTTACAGTTTTGTTTTCATCTTATACAATAAAGGTACCAAATCGAAAGAGGTGGCCAAAATGAGTACGAAAAAAGTATATAGTTTCTTATCACAAGCATTCATATTTTCAGCTATTATGTTAGTTTCTAATATTATTGCAACGCATTTACCAATTCCGATGCCTTCATCGGTAATCGGGTTAGTCATTTTATTTAGCCTATTATGTTTAAAAGTTATTAAATTGGAACAAGTTGAATCACTCGGAACGGCTTTAACAGGTATTATCGGATTCCTTTTCGTTCCATCAGGTATTTCGGTTATTAATTCTCTCGGTGTAATGGGACAATATTTTGTACAAATTTTAACTGTAATTGTTGTCGCAACAATTATTTTACTCGCTGTAACAGGATTATTTGCACAATTTATTTTAGGAAAAGACGATAAAGAAATAGAAGATACGAAAGAATTGAAAGTAGTAAATAAAGGACGCAAGCACGGAAAAGTTGCGTAACCAATTTAGTATATATTGTTAGGAGGGAATGAACATGGCAAGCACAATGACTCCATATTTCGGAATCGTCGTTTCATTAATCGCATACGGAATCGGAACATTATTATTTAAGCATTCAAAAGGATTCTTCTTATTCACACCATTATTCGTAGCGATGGTATTAGGGATTGTCTTTCTAAAAGTAGGTAATTTTACTTTTGAAGAATATAATACTGGCGGAAAAATGATTAGCTTCTTCTTAGAACCAGCAACAATCGCGTTTGCAATTCCGTTATATAAACAAGTGGATAAGTTAAAAAAATATTGGTGGCAAATTTTATCGGCTATCGTGGTTGGATCTATTTGCTCAGTAATTGTCGTGTTCATTGTTGCAAAAGCAATTGGTCTAGATACAGCGGTAATGAATTCAATGTTACCGCAAGCAGCAACAACAGCAATTGCGTTACCGATCTCTGAAAGTATTGGTGGTATACCAGCAATTACATCGTTTGCAGTTATTTTTAACGCGGTTATTGTATACGCATTAGGGGCATTATTCTTAAAAACATTTAGAGTAAAACATCCAATTGCAAAAGGTTTAGCACTTGGAACAGCAGGTCACGCATTAGGAGTGGCAGTAGGAATTGAAATGGGTGAAGTAGAGGCAGCTATGGCAAGTATTGCTGTAACAGTAGTTGGGGTTGTAACTGTAGTTGTAATACCGATGTTTATGCCATTCATTGGCTAGTAAAACTTACTAAAAAAATGAGAAAAGCAAGCTATTTGTAGGACGGATTTCTACTGATAGCTTGCTTTTTATGTTACAGTAGTGGTAAGACCTATCTTAACAAAATGTAAGTTTCCTTAAATCTTCATTAATACTGTGTAGAATACGTTTTGAATTAGGTCATTGTATTGTAAAATAAGAAGTAAGCTACTATAGGATCTGCTAAGAGAGATCTATAATAAGCTTATAAAAATCTTCATATGAATAATTAAAGGTAGAGAAGAGAGAAAAAATCTACTTATTAACGTTTTACTTTATAGGACAGGAGAGAGTACTCGTCGATTATGCAAATAAAAAACCTGTTTCAAAGCAAAGGATTTCAGAGGTTTCTCGTATTAGTAATACTTGCTCTCGTGTTATACGGGCTACAAAGTATGTTGAATTTAATTTTAATTACGTTTATTCTCACGTATTTAATGGATCGATTCCAAAAGTTTATTTCCCGCAAATTAGATCATTTCATGCCCATTAATCGAAAGCTCATTATAGCATTTCTATATGTAATGTTAATTGGTGGAATTGCTATTACGCTATTTAAATATTTACCAGTATTAACGATACAAATTTCACAATTGATTTATCAATTTAACGTATTTTTAAGAAACCCACCGGATAGTGAATTAATTAAGTATGCAGTTAATGCTGTCAATCATATGGAACTTTCGAAATATGTAGGACAAGGCGTTGACATTTTGTATAAATCGATTACGAATGTTGGGAAATTTGGCCTTCAAGTGTTACTTTCTTTAATTTTAAGTTTATTTTTCTTATTGGAGAAAGCTCGGATCGTTGCTTTTACTGCAAAATTTAAAGAAAGCCGACTTGCAATTTTCTATACTGAAATTGAGTACTTCGGTAAGAAATTTGCACGTTCATTCGGAAAAGTAATCGAAGCACAATTTTTAATTGCAGTTGTTAACTGTGTTTTATCCGTTATTGCACTATGGATATTAGGATTCCCGCAATTATTAGGTTTAGCGTTAATGATCTTCTTACTCGGTTTAATTCCAGTAGCTGGGGTTATCATTTCGTTATTCCCGCTTTGTATGATTGCTTACAATATTGGCGGTATTATGTACGTTGTTTATATTTTAATTATCGTAACAGTAATTCATGCGCTTGAAAGTTACGTGTTAAATCCGAAGTTCATGTCGCAAAAAACAAACTTACCGATCTTCTATACATTTATGGTATTGATCTTCTCAGAACACTTCTTAGGTGTATGGGGATTAATTATCGGTATTCCAATCTTCATTTTCTTATTAGATGTCTTAGATGTGACAAGTGATGAAATGGAGAATGACGCCAGAAAAAATAAGGTGAAGTAAAGAAAAAGCATCGATGTTCGATGCTTTTTCTTTTATAACATGATGTTTTTTATGCCATACTGTAAGCAGAAGATAGAATAGGGGTGAAATAATGGCTGTAAATGAAAAGGTAGAGTTAGCTACATTTGCTGGAGGATGCTTCTGGTGTATGGTTTCGCCATTTGAAGAAATGGAAGGGATTATAAAGGTTGTTTCTGGCTATACAGGTGGTCATAAAGAGAATCCAACGTATAAAGAAGTATGTTCAGAAACGACGGGACATTATGAGGCAGTACAAATTACATTTGATGCAAATAAAATGCCATATGAAGAGTTATTAAATATATATTGGAGACAAATTGATCCGACTGATATAGGAGGACAATTTCACGATCGTGGACAGTCTTACGAAACGGTAATTTTTTATCATAATGAAGAACAACATAAAAAAGCAGAGGCTTCAAAAGAAGAGCTTGCAAAGAGTGGGCGCTTTTCAAAGCCAATTGCGACAAAACTATTACCAGCTTCTACATTTTATTCAGCTGAAGAATATCATCAAGGGTATCATAAGAAAAACACATTCCGCTACGAGTTATACCGTAAGGGCTCAGGACGAGATGCGTTTATTAAACAACATTGGCCAAAAGATAATACTCATTTAAAAGAAAAACTCAATGAGATGCAGTTTTATGTAACACAGGAAAATGGTACAGAACCACCATTTCGAAATGAGTATTGGAATCATAATGAAGAAGGTCTTTATGTAGATATCGTTTCAGGAGAACCGTTATTTACTTCTTTAGATAAGTTTGATAGTGGGTGTGGATGGCCTAGTTTTACGAAGCCAGTTATGTCAGCAAGTGTGAAAGAAAAAATGGATGTCAGTCATAATATGACGCGTACGGAAGTGAGAAGCAAAGAGGGAGATTCACATCTAGGCCATGTATTCCCAGATGGCCCAGGACCGAATGGTCTTCGTTACTGTATTAATTCCGCAGCCCTTCGATTTATCCGAAAAGAGGAATTAGAGAAAGAAGGATATGGTGATTTTCTAGTCGTATTTGGGAATAAAAAATAACCTCGCAATTAGCGAGGTTATTTTTTTATTTTACTTTTTTCTTTTTGAACTTGCTTAATACTTCATAAACGATTGGTACAATAAGAAGTGTTAATAACGTTGAACTTGTTAATCCACCAATTACTGTTACACCAAGTCCTTTAGAAATTAGGCCGCTACCTTCAAATCCTAATGCAAGCGGGATAAGAGCACCGATTGTTGCAATTGCAGTCATTAAAATAGGACGAAGGCGTGTTGCACCGGCTTCCAACAAGGCTTCACGTGTTGATAGCCCGTCATTTTCCTTATGAATAACGCGGTCGATAAGTACGATAGCGTTTGTTACAACGATACCGATTAACATAAGTGCACCAATCATTGCAGAGACACTTAACGTTTCACCAGAGATTAATAAGGCAACAAGAGCTCCGATAATTGTGAATGGTAGCGAGAATAAAATTGCGAATGGTGCAAGGGCACCGCCAAATGTAACGACAAGAACGAAGTATACAATGGCAATCGCAGCTAACATCGCTAAGCCAAGTTGCTTGAATGATTCTTCAATATCTTTTGAAACGCCGCCCATAGAAACATCTACGCCAGAAGGAAGATCCATTTTATCTACTTCTTTTTGAACAGCGGCAGATGCTTTTGAAACGTCATCAGATGTTAGTTTTGCACTTACTTCCGCATAAACACGGCCATCGCGGTGTTTCACTGTATTCGAAGTTTCCCCTTCTTTTACAGTCATTACATCCTTCACAGCCACTTCATTACCAAGTGGTGTTGTAAGTTTTCTATTTGTTAAGTCATCGATTGTTTCATAATTTTGTTTTTCAGCTTCTACATATACATTGACATCTTTACCGTCTTTTTTAATTGTTGTCAGAACAGGGCGATCATGCTGATTAGAAAGTCCCATTCCAATTTGTGCAGCCGTTAGACCCATTTTACTTAGTTTTTCTTGATCTGCGACTAAAGTGTACTCTGCATATGTTTTTGCAATACTAGAGTCTATATCTTTTAAGTCTTTATTTTTTTTCATGATATTTTGAATATCTTTTACGACAGGTGTAATCTCTTCAGAGCTATCTCCGTAAACGTATAGTTTAATTTCATTACTACCGCCACCCGCTCCGAAATCTTGGTTTTTCCATTCACCTTTTCCAGACATCTTCTGTAAATCTTTAACGACTTGTTCTTTTTCTTTTTCGAAGTTTTTCGTGTCGTTATCGTATTGCACGAAGAACATTGCTTGGTTGGATTGACCAGGACTCATTGGATTTTCTCCACCTAATGAGAACTGAATTGTTTTCACGTCTTTATTATCTTGGAAGTGCTTCTCAGCTTTCGTTGCAATTTTTTCAACGTCTTCTAACGTTTGCCCTGGTTCAGGGTTGTACGTTGCAATGATCATTTTTTCTTCTTCAGCTGGTAAGAAACTTACACCGATAATTGGCACTAGTGCAAGACTACCAACTAATAGAAGGACAGCGATACTTGATGTAATGATTTTATGATTTAAAGCCCATGCAAGTATGCGTTTATACCCGTTTGCTAATTTACTTGGTTTTTCTTCATGATGTACTTCTTTTTCCCTCATGCTCTCTTTCTTAAATAAAGAGTGAGCTAGCATCGGCACGATCGTAACTGCTACTAGTAACGATGCTAATAAAGCGAAGACGATAGTTAAGGCAAATGGTAAGAACATTTCACCAATCATACCTTTTACTAGTCCAAGCGGTAAGAATACAGCGATTGTTACAATGGTAGAAGACATAATTGGAATGAACATTTCCTTCGTAGCTTCACGAATTAAATCTTTTCCGCGCAGTTTCTCTTCTGATAACGACATTCGTCGGTAAATATTTTCAATAACAACAATGGAGTCATCAACAACGCGCCCAATAGCGACTGTCATTGCTCCAAGTGTCATAATGTTAAGCGTAATATCCATTTGCTTTATGACTAATACAGCAATTAATAAAGAAAGTGGTATGGAAACGACAGAGATTAATGTTGTTCGAATATTGCGTAGGAACAGCATAATAATAACAATCGCAAAGATAGCACCAAAAATGGCTTTGCTCAGCATTGTTTCTACTGATTTCTCAATCGGTGCACCTTGGTCGAATGTTGAAATAATCTCTAAGTCTTTATATTTTTTCTCAAGGTCTTTTACTTTATCTTTCACTGCATTTACAACATCAACAGTATTCGCGTCAGCAGCTTTCACAATTTGAATTCCAATTGCTTCTTTTCCATTTGTTCGAGAAATAGATTCTGCTTTTCCGACTTCTTTAATGTCAGCAATTTCGTCTAATGTAACTGTCGGAATCCCGTTCATAGCCGCTGGATTCATTTGCGGTGTTTGTGCACCGGCTCCAGCGTTTTGACTACCTTGACCGCTCGGTGATGAAGGAACAGCTGGGATTTTTAATTCTTTTAATGCTTTAATTGTTGTAATATTTCCATCTACAACAACTGATTTTTCTGTGTCTTTAAATGTATATAAGCCAAGTGGTAAAGATACGTCCGATCCTTTAATTACATTTTTTACAGTATCTTCACTTAAACCTAATTCTTTCATCTTATCTTTCTTGAAGACAAGTTGTACTTCATCTACTTGTTGACCTGAAATTTGAACAGATGCGACCCCATCGAGTCCTTTTAATCCGGGAACAACATTTTTTTCTACATTTTCAGTTAAGGTAGCTAAAGATTCATTTTTACTTGCTACGCTTAACGAAATAACTGGAAACGCATTAAAGTTTACACGTGAAACTTTCGGGTCTTTTACACCTTCTGGAAATTTCACATTTGCGAGAGCTTCTTTAATTTCTGTTTCAGCCTTTTCCATATTTTTATCAAAGTCATATTCTACCTGAATAGAAGATGCGTTTTGAAAAGATGATGAACTAACAACGTTTACACCACTTAAATTTTGCAGTTGCTCTTCCATCGGTTTTGAAACTTTGTCAGCTACTTCTTCTGGTGTAGCACCAGGATAAACCGTGGTTACTGTTACAATCGGTGTTGTAATATCAGGAATTGTTTCCAGCTTCATGTTAAGCCCAGAATAAATACCTGCAATGGTAACAATAATGGTTAGTAGCCAAACTGCGAACTTATTTTTTAACGAGAAATTAATGAATTTGTTCATGTTTGCGCTCCCTTTTGTATTGTATTGACCAACTGGTCAGTCTAATACATAATATAACTGACTGATTGGTCAGCCGTCAATGAAAAGGGATGGTATAATAAATTCATAATAAGATGCGAGATTAAATTTAGGAGAGACATGATATGAAAGAAAAAGAGCGTTTAATTATAGAGATGGCTATGAAGTTATTTGCGACTAAGGGTGTAAATGCGACATCAGTACAGGAAATTGTGACCGCTTGTGGCATATCTAAGGGAGCTTTCTATTTATATTTTAAATCGAAAGATGAGCTTTTATTAGCAACACTTCGATATTACTATGACAAGATTCAAAATAAAATGCTGGATATTGAAAAAGAATCGTTATTGCCGCGTGAAAAATTTGCAAAGCAATTGCATTGTCAGTTTAATGATATACAAAAGCATAAAGAATTTATTATTATGCATGCGAGGGAAAATGCGATACCTTTTAATAAAGAAGTAGAAGAGTTTATGATGAGGATGAAGTTAGAGTCTCACGCATTTTATCGGAATAGTTTATTGTCTATTTATGGTGAAAAGGTTATGCCTTATTTATTAGATTTAGTCATTATGGTAGAAGGCATATGTCGTGGATATTTAGAACTAATCATTTTACAAGCACCAGAAATTGATTTATCTTATGTTTCTGCTTTTATTTTGAAAAGAGTAGATGATTTAGTAGATGGATTAGTAGAATCTTCGGAAGAACCTGTGTTACATGAAGAAAAGCTTGGAGAATTTCTTTGCAAATCAGAGCTTATTAAGGAGCAGGTTAAGGAACACTTTTTAAAAGAAATTATTGTTTTTAAACGCACATTAGCTGATCAACTAGAAGATGAGGAATTGCTTGTTACACTAGATGTTTTGGAGGCAGAAATGAGATTGCAAAATCCAAGGATCCCGGTCATTCAAGGGATGTTATCTAATTTAGAGATATATCCAAATTTAAAAGAATTTCGTTTGAGGATTATGGGGTATTACAATATAAAAAGGTAACAATGATAGTTTTCATTGTTACCTTTTTTATTATGCATTCACTTTTTCTTTTGTTTGTGTAGTCTCTTCTTGCTCAATATTGATTGTTTCTTTCACAATATAAATCGGACGGTTTTTACTTTCGTCATAAATACGAGCAATATACTGACCGACGATTCCAAGACCAAGTAACTGAATACCACTAAAGAATGTAATAGCAACCATAATAGATGCCCAACCTGTTTGTGTACCAGTGCCAATGATTTTTACAGTAATTGTATATAGTAAGACGATTATTGAAATAAGAACTGATAATAAGCCTAAAGTCATAACGATACGTAACGGCTTTGTTGAAAAGGCAATAATGCCATCTGATGCAAATTTAATCATTTTCTTTAATGGATATTTTGTTTCACCAGCAAAGCGCTCATCACGTTCATATTCAACATATGTTTGACGGAAGCCAACCCAAGACATCATACCGCGGATGAAGCGATTGCGTTCAGTCATTTGATTGAAAACATCAGCTACTTTGCGATCGATGATTCGGAAATCACCAGTATCTTTTGGGATATCAATATCAGACATGTAGTTTAAGAATTTATAGAAATATTTAGCTGTTAAAAGTTTAAACCAAGTTTCACCTTTACGTTGTTTACGTTTTGCATAAACAACTTCATATCCTTCTTCCCATTTTGCAATAAGTTCAGGAATAACTTCAGGTGGATCTTGTAAGTCTGCATCGATAATTACAATAGCGTCACCTTTTGCAGCAGCAATACCAGCTGTAACGGCTATTTGGTGTCCGAAGTTACGTGCGAAATCAACGATTTTTGTACGGTAATCATTTGCTGCAATCTCAGATAAGATTTCCATTGTACGGTCTGTGCTACCGTCGTTTACAAAGACAAACTCGTAATTAATATCATTTTGAAGCATAACGGACTTTAAACGGTTATAACATTCCTGTGCTACTTCTTCCTCGAAGTACATAGGAACTACAACCGAAATTAATTTTTGCATGTTGTATCCTCCGTAGTTTTAATAAGTTGTTTAAATTTAATTAGTAGCCTTTTCAGTTTGGTTGAATGTCCAAATTTTATTAAGCACAAAATTTATAACCATTCCGACACCAATTGCGAAAATCTGTGCAATTAACGCATTAAAGGTAAGTTTATCTACTAATATAAATAAACATAATGTATTAAAAGCCAATACAATTAAATTTACAGTTAGAAATTTAAAGAACATTGACGTACTTTTATTATTAGGTTTAAACACCCAATTTTTATTCCAATAGTAGCTATTGGCAACACCAATTAAATAGGCAATGGTATTCGCAATAAGGTAGTTCATCCCGAATTTTAATAATATCCAAAAGCTAATAATTGTAATGAGTGTATTAAAGATTCCTACTAAACCAAACTTTAAGAGTTTCTCCATAATAGTATCCTCAACTTTATAAAATATATAAATAAAACAGGAATGTAAAAAGGTTATTCGTACATAACAACTATCAATTATATCATAGTTTATGCTAAGATGTTATATGTTTTGGGTAGATATCATTTTAGGATATAAAATAAATCTGTTCATAATAAAAATGATTATTTTAAATTGGTATACTAGGAAATATAAAAGCAAACATGGAAATCATGCTAATATTAATGTATAGTAGCTGGTAGTGTAATTCTTTAGGAAATATAATGTTTTCCCATATAAATATGTTAAGGAGTGAGTTTTTTTGGAACGTTTTTCTGGATTGTTTTCAACCTTTTCTACACGTGCCATATACGGCATTTATAGCTTTTTCGTTGCAATATTAATTTTTGATTATTTTTCAGATACTCAAAAATATAATTATGTAATGATATTAGTTGGAGTTTTATTATTATGTACAATTGGAAACTTTATACTTAGCAGTGGATCGCTATACCTTGAAAGAGTAAATGAAAAAATATGTTTTTTTGTACTGCTAATTATTTGTGTAGCAGTGAAAACAGCGTGGATTCTTACATATAAGATTGATCCGATTGGTGATTATGAAGCCTTTTTTAATACGGCAAAAGCATTAGGTGACAACTTTGTTATTCATGATAGATATGTTGCATTATTTCCACATATTTTTGGGTATGCTTCATTCTTAAGTATCTTCCTAAAAATATTTGGGGCAAACTTTATGATTCCGCCAATTATTAATGTTGTTTTAACTACAATATCGATGGGATTAATATATTTTATAGCTAGAAGAATTGGTGGAGTGAGAACAGCGATAACAGCAAGTGTTTTATGGATTCTCTTGCCATCACAAACGATGTATAACATGTTTGCACTTTCAGAACCGTTGTATTGTACAATACTGCTATTAGCCTGGGCAATTATGATAATTGTTTATGATAAAATTGAAAATATAACAATTGCAAAGGTTCTTATGTATTCAATTCTAGTAGCTGCATTACTTGTATTAATAAATATGGCAAGACCAATTGCAGCAGTGCCAATTATAGCCCTAGCAATATGGATGTTTATTATAGATACAAAGCATATTGGGAATAAAAAGCTACTTATTAACAAGGTGGCATATGTAGGGGTTATCATTATTGGATACTTAATGATGTCTTCGGCGGTAAATCATTATGTAACATTACGTTTAGGTGAAGAGATAGCAACAGTGCCGGGATACAATATTCATGTAGGATTTAATAAGGGAGCTTCAGGAACATGGAATCCAGGAGATTCAGCATTACTATATCATTATAGTGGTCAACCAGGATGGAGTGCTCAGGATACTCAAAAGCAAATGCTTGAAGAAGCGAAAAAGAGAATCAAAAACGATGATATAGATTTCGGAAAACTAATGTACGATAAATTTATTATCTTCTTAGGGAATGATGATCAAGCTGTTAAGTACGCAGATCCAGTGATGGACCATAAAGTAGGATATACTATAATTTCTAATGTTTTCTATTACTTTTTACTAGCTACTTCACTGTTCGGAGCGTTAGTAGCTATAAAAAATAAAAATAAATCTTCACTTTTAATTATTTGTTTATATGCGATTGGGCTAACAATGGCACAAATGATAGTAGAAGTAGCACCGAGATATCATTATTCGGCTACAATACCTATGATCTTTTTAGCGGCTTTTGGTATTAAGCATATTTATAATAAAAAAAGTGACAGAGATATAGTAAAAAGATAAGTAAAAAAAGCAGTTGTTTCAAAAGGGTGTGTACGAATCCTTTTAGAAGCAACTGCTTTTTTACTTATAAAATTTGAAAGATAGTTCTTATTGGATTAAGCGTTTTGCTGAGCCCATTTCTCTACATCCCAAGTTTTTGTTATCCAATCTTCATAAAATTCTGGTTCGTGGCATACAAGAAGAATTGTTCCTTTGTATGCTTTCATCGCTTTCTTCAACTCTTCTTTTGCTGTAACATCAAGGTGGTTTGTTGGCTCATCAAAGAGTAGCCAGTTACTTTCTTCACCCATTAGTTTACATAAACGAACTTTTGCTTGTTCGCCACCGCTTAATTGATTCAGTGGACGAGAGATATGTTCGTTTTTTAAACCGCATCTTGCTAACATTGCACGTACTTGATGTTGGTCTAAGCTAGGGAATGTATTCCAAACATCATCAATTGGTGTTATATTATCAGCTTTTACTTCTTGCTCGAAGTAGGATGGGTTTAAGAAGTCACCAAGACTTGTTTTTCCGCTTAATGGTTTAATCTTACCTAAAATCGTTTTTAACAGTGTTGACTTACCGACACCATTACATCCAACAATTGCAATTTTTTCACCACGTTCAATTGTCATTGTTAATTTCGGTAATAACGGATGTGTATATCCAATCTCTACATTTTCCCCTTCGAAGACAAATCGACTACTTGCGCGACTTTCTTTAAAGGAGAACTCAGGCTTAATCGCTGTTTCAGGACGATCGATACGCTCCATGCGATCAAGTTGTTTTTGACGGCTCTTCGCACGGCCTGTTGTTGAGTAACGGGCTTTATTTTTTGCAATAAAATCTTCTTGTTTTTTAATAAACTCTCGCTGCTTTTCATAAGCATTGATATGTTGATTTTTATTGATTTCTGCCAGCTCTAGGAATTTTTCATATGTTGCTGTATAACGCGTCATTTTTGTAAATTCTAGATGGAAAATAACATCGACACATTTATTCATAAATTCCGTATCATGGGAAATTAATAGGAATGCATGTGGATATTCTTTTAAATAACTTGTTAACCAATGGATATGTTCAACGTCTAAATAGTTGGTAGGCTCATCTAATAGTAATACTTCTGGTTGCTCAAGTAGTAACTTTGCAAGTAATACTTTTGTACGTTGTCCACCACTTAATGCAGCAACATCACGATCTAGACCAATTGCATCAATTCCAAGGCCGCGCGCTGCTTCTTCAATTTTAATATCTAATAAATAGAAGCCACCTGCTTCAAGGGCATCTTGAATTTCTGCCATTTGTTCAAGAAGTTCCTCTAATTCTTCTGGTGTAGCAGTTCCCATTTTTTCTGCAACTTCATTTAAAGCTTTTTCTTTTTCAAATAAAGGTAAAAACGCATCTGCTAATACGTCACGGATCGTGCGACCAGGTGTTAAAATGGTATGTTGGTCTAAGTAACCATAATTTGTACCAGGTGTCCATTCTACACGACCTTCGTCATGGATAAGCTGACCAGTAATTATATTCATAAATGTTGATTTACCAACACCGTTTGCTCCAACTAATCCAACATGTTCTCCTGCGAGTAAGCGCATGGATACATCTCTAAATAATGTACGATCACCAAATGTATGGCCTAATTTTTCAACAGTTAATAAGCTCATAATGTCCTCCGTTCATTTCTAAATAGTGTCTTGAATCATGATACTAAATTCTTGGATATAATGCTATCATTTCAAAAATATATAATATAATTGACCAGTGGGGGATGCGATTATAAAAGAATGATGGGTTACTTTGCAAGAAAGAAGCGATGCAAGAGAAATAAAAAATAAGGTGTAACCATTTAATAAAAGTGGTTACACCTTGTTTTTTATTTTAAATATCCACGAACAATACCGCGTAAACGATTTGCGTGGAATTTGCGCTTATCATTAGAAATATTTTGTGTCATACGGAATGTTGCCGCAGCGACAGCACGTAAGAAATAAGGGAATCCATAGTGTAAGCGAATAACCCTACCAAAACCACCAGCATAAGAAATGGCACGTTTTAATGATTGTTCATTAATAATTTCCTCTTTTACAGGATGGTATACGAACAGATCTTTTCTAAATAAACCAGTATAATTTTGTTTCATACCACGTAGTACAAAGTCAGTTTCTTCACCAGCTCCATAAATTGTGCCAGAACCAACACCTAAATCTTCATCAAATGTACCTACATCTTGTACAAATTGTTTTGTGAAGAATAGTGTGAAAGAAGGCCCCATGAATCCATACTTATTATTTAAAATAATATCTGTATTCGGTGGGTGTATTAAAGAACCTGTTCCTTCCACATTTGTAGTGTTTGTTGAGATGAAATGAACATCTTTATTAGAGTTGAAAGTTTCTAATATACTCTCTAAAACATTTGTTTCATAAATACAATCATCATCTGGAAAAGCGATGATATCACCATCTGCTACTTTTAAGCCTGCATTTCGAGCTCTCGATAGTCCTTTAATAGGTGTATAAATGTAATGAATAGAAAATTTTTCTTTATATTCATCAAATAAATCAGAGATTGGCGTATCATTTTGATCTACTACGATAAGTTCAAAGTTTTTGTAAGTTTGTTGTTCAAGTGATTTTAGTAAGTCAAGAATATCATCACGTCTGCCACAAGTAGCCATGATTAAAGAAAATTTCAAGTTTAACAGCTCCTTTTAGAGATTGCGTTTAAGCTTTTTTGAATCGTGCCAGTATCTTTTCAAGTAGTGAAAATAGAATTTCATCCTTTGTTATAAAGAGGATAAGGGCATATGTTAATCCACATGTCATTATTACTAGGATAACTTGTAGTATTTGCCCAGATACGAGCATATCAATAACGAATGCTATCGGTACAAATGTTAGTGAATAAAATAGATATTTAAGTTTGTGTATATCGAATAACGTATAATTCACTTTTAGTTTCTTTTTCACATAAATATATTCAAATGTGATTAAGAAACAATTCGCAATTGTTGTTGTGAAAATTGCGGTTGTTGGTGTAAGTACATGGAAGTATATTAGTGCAATATTGGATGTTAAGTTGATAAATCCGCAAATAAATAAAAAGCGCACTAAAATGCTTTCTTTCTTTTTCACATAGATAATTTGATTTGATAAAATGGACTCAATACCGACTGTAATCATATAAAAAGCAAAAACAATTAGTGTATTACCAGCCCCAGCGAATTCTTGTCCACCGTAAATAACAACAGCTCCATGAGCAATGAGCATTAAACCAATTGCAGCAGGGAATAGGGTAATGAAATATACTTTTGAAATTTTGTTTAATAATGATTCGTATTCCATTTCAGATGCGTTACCTGATAAATAAGACAGTCTCGGAACGGTTACTTGTACAACACTTAACATAAGTGTATTAATAATCATCATAATTTGAAAAGCCATTACGTAATATGCAACTTCTATCTTTCCAACATATACCCCTAAAACAAGACGATCTAATTGAGTATATAAAATATTAGCATTTGAAAAAATCACGACTAATAGTAACGGTTTTAAATGAGGAATAATAGTTAAGTCCGAAAAATCAAATTTAACTTGGCGTTTCACATATACAAAGCTAATAGAGTGATTTAAAAATGTTGATAATACTAATAAACCAGCAAATGTTTTGTAATCGTCGGCCCCATGAATGAAAGAGAAAAGAAGCACAACATAGATTAATCGAACGATAACTGTTTTTTTAGTGATGAAGTCATAATTTTCATATGCCTCATTGAACCATTCCACATAAAACATATTAGAAATAAAATTGAAACCGAAAATAAGAAGAACAGGAAATAGACTTTCATGTCCATATCCAATATAACTAAAGAGCACAAAGGCCGATAAAGCCAAAATACTAGTTGTGAAATTAATTACATAGAGACTTGTAAATAACTTAGAAACTTTCTTTTTATCGTTTTTAATTAAGCTAATTTCACGTAAACCATATTGATATACACCAAATACGGCGAACACGAAGAAGTAATTGAAAAAAGTTTCAGCAACGTTAACGGTTCCAATTGAATTTGCTCCTAACGTTCGATATGCGTAAGGACCAACTAGAATTGGAAGTATAATATTAAACGTGTTGAGCAGTATTTTATAAAAAATATTTGAAGCAATTGATTTCTGCATGATTTCACCTTTCCATTAAAATAATCCAGTTTCATTAAAACACTTGCTATGTCATAGTAAGCTTTTTTACTAGAGTTAATTCTCTCAATATAATGAAGTGTAAGGTGTTTTCTACACTGTTTACAAATCCTTAAATTGTTTGTTGACCACCCGTATAAGTGTACCCTACATAAACTTTGTAAAGCAACTGTTGATGGGATAGAACCGTATTATAAAGTGAAACTTTAATCAGTGGGGGTTTGTACATTCCCTATTGATTATCAGCCCTCATCAATCGGGCGTTTACGGGCAACAGGGGGCTCACGCCTAACGTCTTTGCTCCCGCCGGATTTTGACGTGGGGGTTTTACAGCCCGCAAATAGCAGGATAAATGAGACTTTATTAATTAGAAGAAGTTAATAGCGAACGGATATGTATAAAAATATTACATAATATGTGTGAAAAGGAGTAATGGTTGTATGAAGGTGTGGAATTGTTTATAAAAAATGAGCGAATATGTGATAGCTATTCGCTCAAAAGATGTTTTAATGGTGAAGGTCTATATACTCCAAGGTTTACTTAAAGTTAGAACTTCAGCCATTTCCTTGCTTTTTACACGCCCTTTTTTTCTATTTTCTGCACGTTCTGAACCAGTTGTGTGTAGCCAATGTTCTTCTTCAGTTTCAGGTAGTACTTGTGGAACAGATGAAGGTTTTCCATCTTTTAACGCAACGAATGTAATGAAACATGTTGCAGCTATTCTACGCTCGCCTGCCAATAAATTCTCTGCAATTACTTTTACGAACACTTCCATTGAAGATTTTCCTGTATAACATACGAATGCCTCGTAACAAACAGAATCTGCTTGATGAATTGGAGTTAAAAAATCAACAGAATCGATAGATGCTGTTACGCAATGTTTACGGCTATGTCTTGCAGCTGCAATTGAAGCGATACTATCAATTTCTGCTAATAATTTTCCTCCGAAAAGTGTTTGATGATTATTTAAATCATTCGGAAAAACACGTGTTGTTTTAATTGCTTTGGATTCTCGCATGAATTTCTTTTCCATATGGTCAGCCCCTATTTTCTGTTTTCAATCAGAATGACATGTATTGTAAGTGGAGTACAAAAATATTAAAAATCGATAGATATTTAATGAAGTAAAGAATTCCAGAAGAGGGTTAGGAAAACTTCTGTATTTGTATTCATGTAACTGAAAGAAAAGTTATCTTATATAAAGTGTAGTGTAAAAGAGGATTCGCTTACATTGCAAGTGAAAAAATTAGGACCCTGTATTTGTCATAGAAATTCCCTATCAGCTGTGTACCTATTCATGATAGAATCGTTTTGTTATGAATGGAAATAGAGGTGCAATGGACATATGAATCATATACAAACAAATTTTTCGTCTTTTTTCAGTAAAATAATGATTGGTGCGATGCTCGCATTTTTTGTTTATAGTTGTTGGTCTGCGTTCGAAACAAGTAAACAATTTTTTGGAGACAGTACAACAAGTGTAACAATTGTATTGGTTATTTTCGTTATTCTCATGCTGTTAGTAGCATCGATTTTACAGTATCGTTTTACAGATAAACAATTTCTTATTTTTCTTATCAGTACATCTGTAGTTGTGAGACTTAGTATGGTTTTATTTGTAGACGTTCCGATAATCGGTGATATGAAAGCTACGTTTGAGTCTGCAAAGCAGGTTGCAATTGGAAATAGCGTAGAGAATATAGCGCAGTTACCTTTTATTATTTATGAATCAATTATTATTCGTATATTTGGCGATACAGTATTCGCATTGCAGTTATTTAATATTTTATTTTACACAGGGACTGCATTTTTCATTTATCGTATTGCAGCAATAGTTTTTGGAGAAGAATGCGGTCGTATTGCGTCTGTATTTTACGCTTTATATATTCCAAATATATTTATGAGTTCTCTATTAACATCAGAATCGCTCGCAATATTTTTATTTTATCTAGCTTGTTACATACTTTTATATAAAGGTTTAGATCATCCTTATATGTGGGTGCTTTCAGCAATTTTATTTGCATGTAGTAATATGATTCTCCCATTGGGGTTATTTCTTCCTATTTTTATTGCTGTATATGTGTTGTTAATTGAACTCTTTCAATCAGCAATGAAGCAAAAAGTACTATTAAAGATGATAGGGATACTTATTCTATTTTATAGTGCTCATTTTGGTGTGAGTTATGGAATTCAGACAATGGGAATGTCACAATATACAATTTCAAATGAGACGTATGTTCAATCTGTTTTAATTGGAAAAGGTAAAAATGAGGAAAAAGTAACAAAGAATCAAAACGTAACAGAGCATATTGATCAAAAGCTAAAAGAGATTGAAGAAGAAAGATTTAAACTTTTAAAGCCAGTAATTAATCAATTCTCAGGTGAGGGAATACATTCTATTCTATTTAAATGTGAAAAACTTATATATATAGCGGTAACATTATTTATGTCGATAGCTTTATTACACTTTCTTATTAAGAAACAACAAAACGAAGGATATATGTTGTTCTTATTGTTAATTAGCGGATACGTATTGTTAAGACTCTTCCAAGTAGATATGGCATATTACAATCTTATAGTGCCAGCTTTGTTTATTTTGCAAAGCTTTGGTGTTTATATGAGTTATGTGTATTGTCAAAAAATATTCTTCAGAAAATAAAAAGAATCCAGTTTGGATTCTTTTTTTATGGGTGGAAGATGAGGACTATGAGTCAGCGGAGATGAAGAACCTCTACTGACATAAGCTTCACCCTATCTATTCAGTTCTAGTTGTAAACTATCAGCTGTTAGAGCCATTTTTGAGGAATCGTCTTGAATTCCTTTCATTACTTGTGAAATGGTTTCTAACTCATTTTCAATTTTTTTATTCTGTTCTTTCGAATTAGACATGTCTTTTACAATTTCTTGGAAGTATTGATCTGTTGCAGACATACTATCCGTTCCTTCAGATACGAGGGAGCTAATTTGTTTCACTGAAGAAGAGACACGAACAATTTGTTCATTTGTTTTTTCAACGAGCTTTGTAACGTTGAATATAGATTCTTTCGTTTGCTCTGATAACTTGCGAATTTCTCCAGCTACAACAGAAAAGCCTTTGCCAAATTCCCCAGCACGTGCAGATTCAATAGCAGCATTTAGTGCGAGCAAATTTGTTTGCTCTGCAATTGATTTTACAATGTCTATAATCTCGTTAATTTTGTTAGAAATATCGAGAAGTTCATGAGTATCTGTAATAATCGTTTCCATGTTTGTTTGAATGTATTCCATTCGTTTATTTTGCTGATTTAATTGTTCTTTCCCTTTATTCGCTTTTTCTTCTGATGTTGTAGCTAATGATGTACCTGTTTTGGCAATTTCTACAATTGTTTCAGATTTAGCGGTTAACTGTTGAATAGAAGCGCTCGTTTTTTCAGATACAGATGCTAGTTCTGTTGCAATATGCGTAATGGTCATAGCTGTTATTTCTTTTTCTTTTTCAAGTTCTTTTTGCATGCTTTCATATTCAGATTCATAAGCCGCAATAACGAGTTCTTGTTCGAGAGTAAATAATTTATTTATTACGTTTATAGAATAAGAAAAATCGTCAATTGTTGTAATTTTCGTTTTTAAAATCTTCATGATAGAGCGGAATAATTCTTGATAAGCAGCTGTATACCACTTTCTATGTAACCCAATTTGTACATGCCTTTTTGCAATTCTAACGCGTTGTTCAATAAAATCTTCATGCATATCTCCGTTGAATAATTCTTTTATATGCGTTTTTAAAGTTTGCTTTAATTTTGGAATAGAGCTATAACGTTCAATAATAGTAATTAAATTAGGTTGTTTTGTAATATTGGCATAGAATTTTTCCGTAATCCAATCAATTTCTTCATAAATAAAGGGCTGTAGTACCTTTACGATTTGTAAATCTTCTTTTGAAATATGTAGCATATCCATTTGAATCTGCAGTTCAGAATTAGTAGGCACGTTAAAAGTGATTTTTTGATCCTTACTTAATTCAAGTATACTGGCGTTTGTTTTATTTGTATGTTTTTTAAAAACCCCAAGCATCGTTCTTCCCCCTGTATATAAAGCGTTTTCATTTTCGGTTCTAATATAATTATATATTTTTATATACAATTACTCTATATTAGTGTGTAGAATAGTATATAAATTAAGAGAATTCTATGTAGAATCCTCTTAATGGCCTTTATTAATTTTAGCATGTGTTTTAAAGAAAACTGGGAAATGTACATTATATATTACAGTGACAACACGAATAATGAATGTTACTAATAAACAAACATAGAAAGCTAATACGTGTGCCCCCATTGCATATGTGATTAGGAAACTAATTGCTCCTAAGATAGAAGCGATTGCGTAAATCTCTTTTCGGAATACGTAGGGGATATCTTGAGCGCAAATGTCACGCAAAATACCGCCTCCAATACCTGTAATGACTCCCATTGAAACAACTAAAAATGAGGCGTCAACATGATGTGACATTGCCGCATTTGCACCAATGGCTGTAAAAACACCTAAGCCAACAGCATCAGAAAGCATGATAACGACTTGCAGTTTATTGATACGCTCAAAAAACATACAAGTAAATAATGCTGATAATACACTTACAAAAAAGTAAATGGGTTTAACAAATGCGACAGGAGGCAGGTTACCGATCATAATATCACGAATAATACCGCCGCCGAGCGCAGTGGCTACAGCTAAACAAAGGACACCGAATAAATCTAAATCTTTTTTTAAACCAACTAATGTACCAGAAATAGCAGCGGCGATAATGCCAAGAAACGTAAATATGTCGATTAATAACATTGCTGTAATCCCTTCCTCCTAAAGATGTTCCAGAGAAAAAATATACACTAAAGTTATGTAAATAACAATGCATTTTCTTTACATGTAGAAAAAAAGAAAAAATGAGGAAAGAAAGCGCTTGAAAATGCAAATATGCTTTTTTCTATAAGGTAAGATTGGGGAGAAATGTGAGACGTTTAATTAAAAAATATATGTTATAATAAATATTTGAGATAAGAAAAAAATATTAACAGTATAGATTGAAATTAGGTAATAGTTATGGAGGTTCTAGATGTTAAGCGAAAATAGTAAAAGTAATAAATTTGAAAATTTCCTATTAATCTTTATTTTGTTGCAACCGATTTTAGATTTACTTACAGCGTTCTGTATCATGGTTTTAAAAATTGATACGACCATTGGAGTTATTACACGCTTATTCGTTATGTTCCTAAGCGGGATATATATTTTAATTCAAACGAAGAAACAAGGAAATATAAAATATATATTGTATATAATCTTAGTGGGAATAGTCTTCACCATCGGATTGATAAATAATAAGCTTACAAAAGATCCTATGGTACTTACAGAGGAAATTAAATTTATAGCGAAAGCATTATATCCGTTTGTTATGCTTACTTGTTATGTGTTTGTATTTAAGTCTTTAAAAGAGAAAAGCCATTCAAATTCAAAAATGCGTGACTATATTACGTATGCATCGCTAATTATAGGAGTAGTCATGGTAGCTTCGATTACTACTGGAACAGATTATAATAGTTATGAATGGGTAAAGTTAGGATCACGCGGTTGGTTTTATGCAGGTAACGAGCTAGGGTCTATTTTAGCCATCATGTGTCCAATTGTTATTTTGTATTCAATTGAAAGAACAAAAAGTATAGGTAAAGCGTACTATTGGATTCCTTCAATTTTAGTTGTTTATTCACTATTTGCAATTGGGACAAAGGTTGGCGTAGGAGCAATCTTTGGATCAATGGCTATCGCAGTTGTTATGTGCTTTATTCAGGCATTTACACAGCGTAAAGATGGAAAGAAACATGCCTATTTATTAAATGGTTTTCTTGCAATAACTGTATTTGTAGGCATATTGGCATATACACCTTTTTCACCGTTTATGAAAAATATGGGATTCCATTTCCAATTAATTGAACAAGAACAGAGTGCGAAAAAGGAAGAGAAAAAGAAGGAGGAAGCTAAAGAGCACAAACCTCCTGTGACAGAGCAAGAAAAAGAGAAAGAAAAAGCAAAAGAAAAAGTAGCGGAGAAGAAAGAAGAAACGCAAGCGCTTATTTTTAGTGGGCGTCAATTATTTGAACAGATGTATAAAGATTTCTATAATGAAGCCCCAATGTCTCAAAAATTATTAGGAATGGGTTATGCTGGTAACTATAAAGAACAGCCGAAATTAATTGAACGTGACTTCCACGATTGGTTCTATTCTTTCGGAATCATAGGGTTCATTTTACTTGTAATTCCATTCTTATACTTTGGTATTAAATTTATTGCATGTATATTTACTAAATTTAAACAAATATTCACAGTGAAATATGCAATGATGATTGCAGCAATACTTCTCGGATTAGGTATCTCATTCATGGCTGGTCATATTTTAATTGCACCTGGAGTGAGTTTCTACTTAGTATTAATCATGGCATATTTAATAGTTGACTTGGAAATTGAATGATAGAAAAATAAAAGCTAGCATAATGTTAGCTTTTATTTTGTTATAGTAAATAAAAAGAAAAAAATGGGGGATGTAAGAAATGAAAGTGTTGCATATGAATGCTGGTGCAGAAGAGGGTGGGGGGAAAACACATATTATTTCACTTTTATCTCAATTTTCAAAGGAAGAAGTGGAATTAATGGTATTTGAAGAAGGTGCGATTGCTCGAGAGGCGAGAAACCTTGGTATTCAAGTACATGTTTTTACCCAATCATCTCGGTACGACCTATCAATTCTTTCAAAAATAAAAGCATTTATTAATGAAAATCAATTTGACATTGTGCATACACATGGCGCGCGAGCAAATTTCTATCTCTCCCTCTTGAAAAAAGGTATAAAAGCGAAATGGATAATGACTGTCCACAGTGATCCAACTTTGGATTTTATGAAGAGGGGATTAAAAGGATGGGTATTTACGAAGTTAAATTTACGTTCTTTCAGGAAGGTAGATCTATTCTTTGCAATTACGGAAAACTTTAAGAGAAACATAATAAAACTAGGTGTACCAGAAGAGAAAATTTGTACGGTTTATAATGGAATTGAGTATGATAGTACTTCAGCAAAACCTTATGATAAGAGTGAATTTGGCATCGATGAAGGAGTATTTACAGCCATTCAAGTAGCACGTCTTCATCCTGTTAAAGGTCATGATATTTTATTTGAAGCGTTACAAAAAATTAAAATTCAAAATATAAAGGTGCTCTTGCTTGGTGATGGACCTATAGAAGCAGAATTAAAAGAGATGGTGAAACAAAAGGGCTTAGAGGATCAGGTGATGTTTTTAGGTTTTCGTACAGATTCCAAAGAATTATATGCATCTGCACACATTAATTTGTTAACCTCTTATAGTGAAAGTTTTCCTCTTGTTTTATTAGAAGCGGCTAATCAGCGCTTAACATCTATTGCAACAAATGTAGGTGATATGAGAAAGTTAATAGTTGATGATACGTATGGATGGGTTGTACCAATTGGTGATGCAGACTCGTTAGCAAACGCGTTAGAAAATGCTTATGAAAAATGGTTGAATGGTGAATTAGAAGCGATGGGAAATCGTTTATATAATCATGCATCTACTCATTTCTCGCTAAAAAATTTGTATGAAGATACTTATAATGCATATAAAAAACTTTTACTGAAATAGAGAGGATAGTTAATCATGGAAGTAAAAACGGTTGATATTCTAGGTGTTCCTTTTTCTACAATGACAATGGATGAAACAATCCAATATTTGAAGGGACAACTAGAATTGGAGCGAACTCATACTTTTCAGGTAGTAACAGCAAATCCTGAAATTGTTATGTGTGCAAAAAAGGATGAAATATTCCATAAAACATTATTAAATACAGATTTAATTACACCTGATGGTATTGGAGTTGTAAAAGCAAGCGGTATACTTGGTACACCTGTAAAGGAACGTGTAGCAGGTTTTGATTTAATGTGTAATCTATTTGCAAAGTTATCAGAGGAGAATAAACCGGTATCTGTTTTCTTACTTGGTGCAAAACCGCATGTTGTACAAGCTGCAGCAGATCATTTAACGAAGACATATTCAGCTGTATCTATTGTGGGTACACAAGATGGGTACTTTAAACAAGAAGAAGAAGAGAGTATCGTTTCTCGTATTCAAGAAGCAAAACCAGATTTATTACTTGTCGCGCTTGGTTTCCCAAGACAAGAGAACTTTATCCAAACTAATAAGCATCGTTTAGAAACGAAGATGGCTGTTGGAGTGGGCGGAAGTTTAGATGTATGGGCTGGAGAGGTAAAACGTGCACCAAAATGGATTCAAGCGATTAACTTAGAGTGGTTTTATAGATTGTGTAGTAATCCAACGCGCTGGCGTCGTCAGTTAGTATTAGCGGAATTCTTAAAGGAAGTCATGCGTTCGAAAAAGTAGCGGAATATCGCTACTTTTTTATTTGGTCATTTTTAATAAAGTGAGGTTTTACTCATCCACCACTGATGGTTAACCCTCACCAATCGGACGTTTAACGGCAGTTGATTTTCCATCTAACCTCTTTGCTTCAGCTGAATTTTGAGGTGGGGTTCTTACTGCCCTCAAATAGTAGGATGAGTATTTTACTTTTTGGGCATGATGAAGGAGAATTTTTTGTACGAAAGTATTTTACTTATACAATTCACACATGTAAAATGATGTGTAAAGACAGCTGTGTAAGGAGGACTTCTTATGGGCAAGGTGAAAGAAATTTCGCAGCGAAAGCTACTTGGTATAGCAGGGCTTGGATGGTTATTTGATGCAATGGATGTTGGAATGCTTTCATTTGTAATGGTAGCATTGCAAAAAGATTGGGGATTAAGTACGCAAGAAATGGGCTGGATAGGCAGCATTAATTCAATTGGTATGGCAGTCGGAGCACTTGTTTTTGGAATACTATCAGATAAAATAGGGCGGAAATCAGTTTTTATTATTACATTATTACTATTTTCTATCGGTAGTGGTTTAACTGCTTTAACGACGACACTTGCGATGTTCCTTGTTTTACGATTTTTAATTGGTATGGGGCTTGGCGGAGAACTTCCAGTTGCTTCTACATTAGTATCAGAGAGCGTTGAAGCGCATGAACGTGGCAAAATAGTTGTGCTATTAGAAAGCTTTTGGGCAGGTGGATGGCTAATTGCAGCTCTTATCTCGTATTTTGTTATTCCGAAATATGGTTGGGAAGTTGCAATGGTATTGAGCGCGGTTCCGGCCCTATATGCTTTATATTTAAGATGGAATTTACCGGATTCCCCAAGATTTCAAAAGGCTGAAAAAAGACCATCTGTTATCGAAAATGTAAAGTTAGTTTGGTCTGATGAATATCGTAAGGCAACAATTATGTTATGGATTCTATGGTTTTCTGTTGTCTTTTCTTACTATGGGATGTTCCTTTGGTTACCTAGTGTAATGGTATTAAAAGGATTTAGTTTAATAAAAAGTTTCCAGTACGTACTTATTATGACGTTAGCTCAATTGCCAGGATATTTCACGGCTGCTTGGTTTATTGAACGACTTGGTCGTAAGTTCGTTTTAGTTACGTATTTAATTGGTACAGCGTGTAGTGCTTACTTGTTTGGAGTGGCGGAGTCATTAACAGTATTAATCGTAGCAGGCATGTTACTATCCTTCTTTAATTTAGGTGCTTGGGGTGCATTATATGCTTATACACCGGAGCAGTATCCAACGTTTATTCGTGGTACAGGTGCAGGGATGGCAGCAGCATTCGGTCGTATTGGTGGTATTCTTGGGCCGCTATTAGTAGGATATTTAGTTACTTCACAGGCTTCACTATCACTAATATTTACGATTTTCTGTGGATCAATTTTAATTGGCGTAGTTGCTGTAATTGTACTTGGGCAAGAAACGAAGCAACGAGAATTAGTATAAGGTGAAACTTTAATCGGTGAGGGATTTATCCCCCACTGATTATTAGCCAGCACCAATTGTGTTTTTGGGGAAGTAACACTCATTTCTTCGCATTCAGTGAGTGTTACTTCCTACAAATAATGGAATAAAAGGACAGGGGGAACCGTCGTGGTTTCCTTTTTTCTGTTTTTTTAGATAAATAATGGTATAGTAAGAAAAAGGGAATGTTTCTTATAAAAGCGAATGTATACAACAAGACATATGGACAAAAGAATTAGGTGGTTGAAGAAATGAAAATTTTACTGATCATGGAAGAAGCAGAAGAGCGAAGAAGTTTAGCTGAAAAATTTACTGAAAATATAAGGAATGTAGAATGTTTTGAAGCGAATACGGGAACAGAATCCTTATTTATTATGAAAAAGCATACACCAGATTTTGTTTTCTTGAATTCAAAATTACTAGATGGAACTGGTTTTGAATATGCGAGTTTATTACGGGAAGTAAATTGTTATACGAAATTGATTTTTATGGGTAAAGATATAGAAGAGTCGATTACGGCATTTCGTTTTCAAGCATTCTATTATTTACTACGCCCATTTCGTGAGGAAGATTTGCAATTCCTTCTATATAGAATGTGTAAAGAGCAAGGCGAGAAAGCAAAGAGTTATTTACGAAAACTACCGATAGAAGGTCAAGAGGGAATTCGGTATATTTTCCCTGAAGATATTGTATATGTAAGCAAAAATAAGGAAAACAAAACGGTTTCAATTTATACAACAAATAATCAGTATATTTCAACATATACACTTCAGGAGCTGGAAAATAAGCTAAATGCATATGATTTTTTACGTGTGCATAAAAGTTATTTAATTAATATGTCATATGTACAAGAACTAAAACCTTATTATAATGGCACATATAATCTGTATTTAGATAAATATGATGAGCAACCGATTCCAGTTAGTCGTAATTATGTGAAACGACTTCGAAATAAGATTGAATTATAGTAGGTAATGCGAGTTTTTTAACATGATAAACTAAAAATCCTTCATGATAAGGAGGATTCAAATTAAATATTCAGAAAATTTAGTACAATCCCACTAAGCAATAGTATTGGGGGGATTGTATGTGAAAACATTGAAGTCGATTTTACTATGGGGGGTTATTGCAGCAGTAGGCGCAGGTGCATTTGGTGTAATAGCTTTATCACAAGGTGAAACTATTAATGCCGTGTGGCTCCTAGTAGCTGCGGTATGTGTGTATGCAGTTGCTTACCGCTTTTATAGTAAATTTATAGCGAGAAAGGTATTTGGTTTAGATAATAATCGGCAAACGCCAGCCCATACATTAAACGATGGAAAAGATTATGTTCCGACAAATAAGTGGGTATTATTTGGGCACCATTTTGCAGCAATTGCTGGGGCAGGCCCTTTAGTAGGACCGATTTTGGCAGCGCAAATGGGATATTTACCAGGGACAATATGGATTATTGTTGGGGTAGTTGTCGCTGGAGCTGTACAAGATTTTGTGATTTTATTTGCTTCGATGAGACGGAATGGTAAATCTTTAGGAGAAATGATTAAAGATGAGATTGGTCCTGTTACAGGGCTTATTGCAATGATAGGCATTTTAGGCATTATGATTATTTTATTAGCGGTATTAGCATTAGTAGTAGTAAAGGCGCTTGTCGGAAGTCCTTGGGGAATGTTTACAATAGCAGCAACGATTCCTATCGCTATTTTAATGGGAGTGTACATGCGCTACATTAGACCTGGCCGAGTTGGTGAAGGGTCAGTAATCGGAATTATTCTACTTATACTGTCTCTTATTGGAGGACAGTATGTAGCAGAACATCCAACGCTTGCAAGCATGTTCACGTTTAGCGGTGAAACGATTGCTATTATGCTTATTGTATATGGATTTATCGCATCGGCATTACCAGTTTGGATGCTTTTAGCACCACGTGATTATTTAAGCACATTTTTAAAAGTCGGAACAATCGTTGGATTAGCAATTGGTATTTTAATTGTAGCACCAGATTTACAAATGCCAGCAGTTTCGAAGTTTATCGATGGAACAGGTCCGGTTTTCTCTGGAAACTTATTCCCATTTTTATTTATTACAATTGCTTGTGGTGCGGTGTCTGGATTCCATGCTCTCGTTTCATCAGGTACGACGCCAAAAATGATTGAACAAGAGGGACACGCACAGCCAATCGGTTATGGGGCAATGTTAATGGAATCATTTGTAGCGGCGATGGCGATGATTGCAGCTTGTGTATTAACACCAGGAACGTATTTTGCGATTAATAGTCCCGCAGCACTTATCGGTACGGATGTCTCGCAGGCAGCTCAAGTTATTTCTTCATGGGGATTTGCTATTACACCAAATGAACTAAAAGATCTTGCTGTAAACGTTGGAGAGCAAACGATTTTATCACGCACAGGTGGTGCACCAACGTTAGCGATAGGTATGGCATATATTTTCTCACAAGTAATAGGTGGAACGGCCATGATGGCCTTTTGGTATCATTTTGCGATTCTTTTTGAAGCGCTATTTATTTTAACAACGATTGATGCTGGAACGCGTGTAGGCCGATTTATGATTCAAGATATTTTAGGGCATGTATATAAGCCATTTGGGAAAACGGATTCTACATTAGCGAATGTGATAGCTACAACGTTATGTGTATTAGGATGGGGTTATTTTTTGTACCAAGGGGTAGTAGATCCGCTTGGTGGAATTAATACATTATGGCCACTTTTCGGTATTGCAAATCAAATGTTAGCAGGTATTGCATTATTACTTGGAACGACAATTTTGTTCAAAATGGGGAAAAAGGCATATGTTTGGGTGACACTTATTCCAACTGTTGGATTGCTTATTGTAACGATGACGGCGGGTTATCAAAAGCTATTTCATGAAAATCCTAAAATAGGATTTCTATCTCATGCAAAGGTGTTCCAGGGAGCATTAGATGAGGGGAAAGTGCTAGCACCAGCTAAAACTGTTGCTCAAATGAAGCAAATTATTTTCAATGATTATATTGATGCAGCGCTTTGCGGGATTTTTATGATAGTTGTAATAGCTGTATTAATTTCTGCAATTCGAATTTGGATTCAAGTATTAAGAAATAAGCCGATGCCGCTAAAAGAGGCGCCATATATTTCTAGAGATGAAAGTGAGTCGAGGAACTATTATGCTTAAACGACTACGGAAAGTATGGGGACAAAGAAAACACTTTATTAGTTTACTCGTTGGGGTACCAAGTTATGAAACATATGTAGAGCATATGAAAAAGCATCATCCAGAAGAAGAGGTTGTATGTCAAAAACAATTTTTTGCAGAAGCGCAAGAGGCTAGATTTAATGCAAAGGGCGGAAAGATATCACGCTGTTGTTAATAAAAAGGGCGAATTTTCGTCCTTTTTTTATTTTTGCTGTTTCACGTGGAACAGCAAAAAATAAATAAAAGCTTTGGGAATTATAGGGATTTCGTATACAATAAAATAAGGAAAGGGATAGATGGAAAAGTAGGGAGATTATTTTATGTTAAGGGATCTATTTGTAAACACAACAATTATTCTTTCCTTTATTTTTATTGGAGGTCAGCTTTTAAGAGACAAGCCATTAAAAGAAGGGTTCTCTTTTTGGCAGAAATGTGTAGTAGGTGTTTTTACTGGAATATTAGGTATATTACTAATGTATTTCGGTGTTCATGTTGGTACTATCCTATTGGATTTACGCTACTTAGCCGTCATTCTAGCCGTTATAATTGGAGGACCAATAGCGAGTACTATAACAGTTGGTATAATTTTAGTAACTAGATTATTATTTATGGATTATTCATTAGCTTCTCAAGTAGCTTTTTATACAATCATTGCGATAGGGATAGGTAGTATCTTTATTTCGCGTATGAAGCTTTCTTTAGCAGAAAAGTGGGCATGGTTACATACATATATTTTATCTATTCTAATCCCAGCGCTATATATATGGTTAATTAAAGACATCCACATAGTGGGATTATATTTATTTTCTAGTATTGTTACAGGATATATCACGTTTTTTAGTGCAAATTACGTATTGCAATCCAATGAGCTATTTCAAACGATGAAGCAATATGCAACGATAGATGCATTGACAGGTTTAGGAAACGTAAGACAGTTTGATTTAGAGATGAATCGTCATATTGGGAGTAAGCGTATGGAAAATGATTCAATTTGTTTACTACTTATAGATATTGATCACTTTAAGTGTGTAAATGATACGTATGGGCATCCTGCAGGAGACGAAGTGTTAAAACAAATTGGATGTATTTTAAGAGAAATTTCACCGTTTCCAGATTTGGCCTTTCGAAAGGGTGGAGAGGAGTTTGCACTTTTGATACCAAAGAAGGGATTAGCTTATGGAATGCGTACAGGGGAACAAGTTCGCACAGTTGTTGAAAAACATCCATTTCAATTGCTAAATGGAACAAAAATAAAAATTACAGTTTCAGTGGGAATTTCAGTGTATGAAGAATCACCAGAGCTATTTATTCAAGCTGCTGATGATGCATTATATTACTCCAAAAGAAATGGTAGAAACCAGGTTAGTTCTGCATCTTAAAGATAGGATGACCAGAAGAGCTTATAAAAAAACACCCACAGAGAGGAAATATATAAACTCTGTGGGTGTTTTTATTTATATGTTAGACAAGTTCTTTTGATGCAACGAATTTACGATATGCACCGTGATGTGTTGGGCCTACGTATTCGTTAATCTTGAATGAATAACGGATAGCAGCTGTGATAAATTCTTTAGCAGTTTTTACTGCTTCTTTCACAGTTTTTCCTTTTGCAAGTTCTGCTGTAATTGCAGCAGAATATGTGCAACCTGCGCCGTGTGTATTTGTCGTATCAATTTTTTCTGATTCTAGAAGATCGAATGTTTCTCCATCATATAGGACGTCGATTGCAGTTTCCGTACCAAGCTTGCTACCGCCTTTAATTAGGACGTATTTCGCACCTAAAGCGTGGATTTTTTTTGCTGCTTCTTTCATGTCTTCAAGAGAATTAATCTTTACCCCACTTAATTGGTAAGCTTCAAATAAGTTTGGTGTTACAACTAATGCCTTTGGAACAAGAACGTCACGTAAGCAATCGTTCGTTTCAGGATGTAATGCTTCATCAGCACCTTTACATACCATAACAGGGTCAACTACTACATTTTTGAAATTATGTTTTTCGATTGTTTCAGCAACCATTTCAATAATTTCTACTGATCCAAGCATACCTGTTTTTAAAGCATCTACTCCAACACCGTCAATTGTTGTTTCTAATTGTGGTTTTAATGTAGAAGCTGGGATTGGAAATACGTTATGTGCCCAACCGTTATGTGGATCCATCGTTACGATTGTCGTAAGAGATGTCATTCCGTATACACCAAGTTCTTGGAATGTTTTTAAATCTGCTTGTATACCAGCACCGCCACTTGTGTCAGAACCAGCGATAGTAAGTGCTTTATTTAATGTCATTATGAAATCCCCCTCAAGTGATATAATGAAAACTATGTTTTCACCATTATATCAATGTTACGAATAAGTACAAAGTGAAAAGTAGATGATTTACTTTAGGGGCGATTTAAAATCTTGTATGTAGGAGATTAGGTATGTTTCGAGATAATCGTACAAATGAATTAGTTATATTAAAAGAAATTGCAGAAACGCTAAATACATCAAATGATACATATCATGTATTGCAAGCAGTGTTAGAAAAATTACTTAGTGTAACAGGTTTAACGACAGGATGGATTTTTCTTGCGGATGAAAATGGGAGATATACAAAATTAATCGATTACCAGTTACCAGAGGCACTTACATATGAAAACAAACGCCCGATGTGTGAAGGTGAATGTTGGTGTTTACGTGGTTTTGTGGATGGAAAATTAGAGCGAGCTGTTAATATTATTGAATGTAAAAGAATTAATAATGCAATTGAATATAATTGGGGGGATACGGAAGGGATTCTTCATCATGCTACGGTTCCTTTAAAAGCTGGAGGAGAAAAATTTGGTTTGTTAAATGTGGCAAGCCCAGGTAAAACACATTTTTCAGAAGAAGAATTAGTATTGCTTCAATCAGTGGCTTTCCAAATTGGAACGGCTTTAAAACGAGCAAAGTTATATGAAAATGAAAAGCGAAGAGCGCATTATTATGTGAAATTAGAACGGTTCATTCAAGTTTTAAGGACGATTCATCAATTTAATGTATTGCCTGAAAAAGTTGTAAATCAATTAGGTGAAGTGTTTCACTGGAATCAAGTCTCATTCTTTATTAGGGAAGAGAAAGAATTATCCTTGCGGGCATCTTATTGCGAGGAAGAATTGCCAGAGGATATGAAAGAAGCAGCGAAAGAAGCGTTAGAAAAAGGTGAACCTATTTTATTAAACCATCAAATCAGTCATAAGATAGCCTCTAATAGGACAGTTATCGCTACACCAATACAGATTCAAAGTCATATATTTGGTGTTGTATGTGTTAGTTCAAATAATGGTGAATTTGATGTGAATACGATAGATGTACTTCAAGCAATAACAAACCATATTTCTTTCGTGATAGAAAATTTAAGGTTAAATGAGCAACGACGTGAACTTGTACGAATGGAAGAAAGAAATCGGTTAGCAAGGGATTTACATGACTCCGTTTCACAAAAGCTATTTTCGTTAACCTTTATGACAAAAGGCGCTGAGGCAGTTTTAAAAAGTCAAAATGAAAAGGTAGATCAATCTTTGCATGAGATGCGTGAACTAGCGCAAGGAGCTTTAAAGGAAATGAGAACATTAATTTGGCAGCTTCGTCCGGCGGGATTAGAAAAAGGCCTATTACCAGCTTTAAAGCAGTACGGTGAAAGCTTGGGACTGAAAATTAGGGAACAAGTTACAGGTGTTCGTGATTTGCCACGCGTAGTAGAGGAAGCGCTATGGAGAATTGGACAAGAAGCTTTAAATAACGTAAGTAAACATGCGAATGTCAGAGAAGCGGCGATTTATTTCAAAGTGACGGAGAAGAATGTATCATTAGAAATAGTCGATCAAGGAAACGGCTTTGTAGAAAAGGATATAAAAGAGAAGAAATCACTGGGTATGACTACGATGCGCGAAAGAGTAGAATTAGTCGGTGGAACAATTAAAATTGTAAGTGATAAGAAAAGAACAAGTGTAAAAGTAAACGTACCATTATGATGTGAAAATGAGGGAAGTTTGTGAAAATAAAAGTATTGTTAGTTGATGATCATACAGTTGTTTTAAAAGGATTAGCATTTTTCTTAAGTACACAGGAAGATTTAGCGTTAGTTGGAGAAGCAAATAATGGGAAAGAAGCGTTAGTGAAAGTAGGAGAAACAAATCCTGATGTTGTACTAATGGATTTATATATGCCCGAGATGGATGGCGTTGAGGCGACAGCGTGTATCAAAAAAGAATATCCTGATGTGAAAGTAATTGTATTAACAAGCTTTTCTGATCAGGCGCATGTTTTACCAGCGTTAAGGGCGGGAGCAAGCGGGTATATTTTAAAAGATGTAGAACCAGATCAACTTGTTGAGGCAATTCGTAGTGCTTATAAAGGGAATATACAGTTACATCCAGATATAGCAAATACTCTTCTCTCTCAAACATTACCTGTGGAAGAAAAGGAAGAAGAACCTTCTATTCAAGTGGATGTGCTAACGGCGAGAGAAAATGAAGTGTTGCAGCTATTAGCGAAAGGGATGAGTAATAAAGAGATTGCTTCTGTTTTAGTTATTACAGAAAAAACGGTAAAAGCTCATGTAAGTAGTATTTTGAGTAAGTTAAATTTATCTGATCGCACGCAAGCAGCATTATATGCAGTGAAAAATGGAATTGTATAAGACAAAAGTCGTAAGACCTAGTTCGCCTTTAGAAGGTGGACTTTTTTTATGGAAAAATACGTCTATGTGAGGACGAAATTGTCTTGATATAAAGATAAAATATGTTTGTAAGCAACAAAACAACAATTACAAGGGATACCTTTTTTGAAAGCATATAACAACAGAAGAGTGAGTACTAGGAGGAAAAACAATGGCAACAGTTTTATTTGTAAAAGCAAACAACCGCCCAGCGGAACAAGCAGTTAGTGTGAAATTATACGAGGCATTTTTAGCAAACTATAAAGAAGCACATCCAAATGATACAGTAGTAGAACTTGATTTATATAAAGAAGAATTACCATATGTAGGCGTAGATATGATTAATGGTACATTCAAAGCAGGTAAAGGATTTGATTTAACTGAAGAGGAAGCAACAGCAGTAGCAGTTGCTGATAAGTATTTAAATCAATTTTTAGAAGCTGATAAAGTCGTTTTCGGTTTCCCATTATGGAACTTAACGATTCCAGCAGTGCTACACACATATATTGATTATTTAAACCGAGCTGGCAAAACGTTTAAATATACGCCAGAAGGTCCAGTTGGTCTAATTGGAGATAAGAAGATTGCATTATTAAACGCGCGCGGCGGCGTATATTCTGAAGGTCCAGCAGCTGAAGTAGAAATGGCTGTTAAATATGTAGCAAGCATGATGGGCTTCTTCGGTGCAACAAATATGGAAACAGTAGTTATTGAAGGACATAACCAATTCCCAGATAAAGCAGAAGAGATCATTACAGCTGGTCTTGAAGAAGCAGCTAAAGTAGCAAGCAAGTTTTAATTGAAAATAGAATCGTCACTCGAAAAAAGTAGCATTAACAGGTAAACGTTAATGCTACTTTTTTTATATTTTAAGTTCATCAGCCAGTTTTTCTAATTGAATTCGATCTTGTATGTAATAGGTTCTTCCGTCTTTTTTTAAGTAATTTTGCTGGCAAAACTGGTTTAATACGTATAAAAGATGGCGATAGCTGACATTTAAGTATTCCGAAGCCTCGGTATGTTTTTCTGTATAACTGTTATTTTGTTCTGTTAATAGAATAAACGCCGCTAATCGATTTTCGAACGGATAACTATTGTTTTTGGCATAACTTTCTGTTCGGCTAATTGTTTTTTCGCCGATAAATTTACATAGTTTCTGTAGAAAGGTAGCATCTTGCAACAAAAGATGCCGACAATCTTTAAGAGGAAGCGCTAAGCACATACAATCTTCAATCACTTCCACCGTTTTCGTAACGGATTCTACGCCGATTAACCCTAATTCCCCAATGAACGAAGGTGCTTGAATAAAGTTAATTAAGGAGACCCTTCCATTTTTATGACTCATATATATTTTCGCCTGCCCGGAAATTAAGTAATAAAGATAAGTAACATCAACTCCTTCAGTACATATCCTTTCTTTCTTTTGAAAGGAATGTAGTTCAGCATACGGTAAGACATTAAAAGAAAAAAGAGTATGGAAGTTGGAAGTTTGCATGTGATGAGAGATTTCTTCGCTATTTTTGCTGACTTTCATATTTTCACCTCATTTTTAGTATGAGATATCTCCTATTATGTTTACAAGAAAGAATGATACGATTTATATGAATTTTTTGTAGAAAAGAGAGTGTGAGGGCTTATGAAAAAATATAAAACACTTTTATTTGATGTAGATGATACATTGTTAGATTTTCAGAAGGCGGAGAAAATGGCGTTACGTATGCTTTTTGAAGAGAAAGGGATCCATCTAACTAGAGAGGTTGAAGCACAGTATAAAAAAGTTAATAAAGGTCTTTGGAATGATTATGAAGAAGGTAAAATAAATCGTAATGAAGTAGTAAATACAAGATTTTCGGTTTTATTTAAAGAATATGGACAAGAAGTGGATGGGATATTATTCGAAAATAATTATCGCAGCTACTTAGAAGAAGGGAATCAACTCATACAAGGTGCGTTTGAATTTATAAATCAAATTCAAGGGGAGTATGATTTATATATAGTGACAAACGGTGTTTCTAAGACGCAAGATAAACGTTTGCGTAATGCAGGATTACATTCAATGTTTAAAGATATTTTTGTTTCTGAAGATACAGGTTATCAAAAGCCGATGAAAGAGTATTTTGATTATGTTTTTGAACGAATTCCTAATTTTTCCCCTGAAGAAGGGCTCATTATTGGGGATTCGTTAAGTGCTGATATTAAAGGTGGATATGTAGCGGGAATTGATACTTGTTGGTTTAATCCAGAAAAGAAATCAAATAATAGCGAGATTGTGCCAACATATGAAGTACAAAATTTTGAAGGGTTATACGCGTTATTGAAGCAATGTGTGTAATAAAAATAGGCAGTGGAACTTTTGTCCCTACTGCCTATTTTTATTCGTTTATAGCTTCGTTGTTTTTAGGAAGTGGAAATGCATTACCAATCGCTGCCGCTCCAAGCATCGGTAATAGTAAATTGAGCGGGAAAAACATGAGTAATAGTAATGTTATAGCAATTGGTTTTCTTAATGCATAGCTTGAAATTGCTGTCGTGACGATGGCTACCGAAGCGATTGGATCTATCGGGATAATGGAAGCTATAGCATATCCGATACTAGATCCAGCAAATATGATTGGGAAAATATGTCCGCCGCGCCAACCTGTATTTAAACAAACGGCAGTAATACATAATTTTAAAATCCCTGAAAGAAGTAGTACCCAGAAGGATAAATGGCTCCATTCCACAACTAAATCTTTTAATTGATGTTCTCCTGAGAATAATGTGTACGGGAGAAAAGTTCCTGTAATTCCTAATAAAATACCACCGATAATACCAAGTGATAGTTTGTATTCTTTTAAGGGATGAATTAATTTCTCTAATGTGAACTCTAATTTGAAATAAAAGAATCCAACTATAGCACCAATACTAGCAAGTGGTAGAAAGGCAATCCATTCATTAAGAGAAAGAGAACCTTCTCCGAAATCAACGATAAAGGATCCGCGATTATCGAATTTACTAAGTAATAAATAAACGGAAAAACCAGCGAAAGTAGTAGCTAAATATACAATTGCTTTTTTTCCTTTAGAAAATTCGTTAATTTGGTCACCCTCATTTTCATTTGGAGCTAAATAACCGAATAGCGGCGCGTTAAAAATTACACTTAAAGTAGCACCAATTCCAATCTCTGTTAGTTCATTCATTCCCTTTAAGGCGAATGTAAAGCGATCCCCTACCCATGTACAAAGTCCACCAATAATTCCAACAAGCGCTGCTTCGGGACCTAAGCTAGCTCCAAAGATTAAAACGATAATCGCAGTTAAAGTAGCTTTATGTACAAAACGGTATTCAATTCTACCTGTTTTTTTATATTCACCCATCACTTCAGGCATAAGACGTGGATATGTGCCGAAGTATTTTTGAGTTAAACCAACGAGAATACCACCGATAGTTGTTACACAAATAGTGTAATACGGGGGAGAAGAGAAAATAGTAGGTAAGTATCCCCAAATAAAGTGAATGCCGATATTTATTGTAACTAAAAATAGCCAGACTGTTGCTCCTACTATAGAGCCTAAAAGAATGCCGTATAGGACGAGTATATAGTGCATGTCCTTTGTGTTTGTCATGTTATACCTCCGTTATGTAAGTTTTAATATCGAAAGGATTAAATATGCTACTGTGAAAGGAAAGGAATATGTATAGTATCTTTTTGAGAGGTTGGCTTATTCAATATATTGAGGTCTCGTGAGAATTTGAAATGTATACAGTTAAACTACTTACTTAATTTTATATAGTAATCGTGGATTTTAAAAGGTCTTTTTCAAATGAATATGGAATATATTTCTTTTGTTATGCATGTCAAATTCTTTGTATTTAATTTAGAACATTCAGAAAAACTGATTGACATTAGGAAATTATTGCTATAAAATCAACGGTAATTGCATAGTCTTATCAAGAAAAGGTGGAGGGACAGGCCCGATGAAACCTTGGCAACAGCCGTATAACGGAATTGTGCCAAATCCTGCAGGTAATAATCCTGAAAGATAAGAAAGAGCCTTTAGAGCGTGTTTTCAAACTGCTCCTTTCTTGTTTTCAGGAAAGGAGCAGTTTTTTTATTTTGTATAAAAGAAAGGAGAATGAGAGATGGGAGAGTCATGGGGAAAAGGAACAATTTGTGTGCAAGGTGGCTATACACCGAAGAATGGTGAACCGCGTGTTTTGCCACTTTATCAAAGTACAACGTATAAATACGATACTTCAGATGATTTAGCAGCGCTATTTAATTTAGAGGCAGAAGGATATATATATACGCGTATTGGAAATCCTACTTTAGCTGCATTTGAGCAAAAGTTAGCGGATTTAGAGGGTGGTGTAGGAGCGGTTGCAACGGCTTCTGGGCAGGCTGCTATTATGCTTGCTGTTTTAAATATTTGTAGTAGCGGAGACCACTTGCTTTGTTCTTCCACAGTTTATGGCGGAACGTTTAATTTATTTGGAGTAAGTTTGCGTAAGCTTGGTATTGACGTTACGTTCTTTAATCCGAATTTAAGTGCTGATGAAATTGTGGCCCTTGCTAATGATAAGACGAAACTTGTTTATGCAGAGTCGTTAGGAAATCCAGCGATGAACGTTTTAAATTTCAAAGAATTTTCAGATGCAGCGAAAGAGTTAGAAGTACCTTTTATCGTGGATAATACATTAGCAACTCCTTATTTATGCCAGGCATTTGAGCACGGAGCAAATATTATCGTTCATTCTACGACGAAATATATCGATGGTCATGCAAGCTCTTTAGGCGGCATTGTCATTGACGGAGGGAACTTCGATTGGACAAATGGGAAATATCCTGAACTTGTTGAACCGGATCCAAGTTATCACGGCGTAAGTTACGTTCAAAATTTTGGTGCAGCAGCTTATATTGTGAAGGCGCGTGTTCAATTATTAAGAGACTACGGAAACTGTATGAGCCCATTCAATGCGTATATTAGCAATATCGGCTTAGAAACGCTGCATTTAAGAATGGAGCGTCATAGTGAAAATGCTCTCGCAGTTGCTAAGTGGCTTGCTAACCATGAACGTATTGAATGGGTGAATTATCCGGGATTAGATAGCAATGAAAATTACTCGTTAGCACAAACGTATTTGAAAAAAGGTGCTAGTGGTGTGTTAACATTCGGCATTAAGGGCGGATTAGAAGCAGCGAAAGAATTCATCGCAAATGTAAAACTAGCCACTCTCGTAACGCATGTAGCGGATGCACGAACTTGCGTTATACATCCTGCTAGCACAACGCATAGACAATTAAGTGCTGAAGATCAGCGTCTAGCTGGCGTTACATCAGATTTAATTCGTTTATCGGTTGGTATAGAAGATGTTTCTGATATTATTGCAGATTTAGAAGCAGCGCTAGTCGGAGGCAAAGAACATGCCGATCATAATTGATAAAGATTTACCAGCTCGCAAAGTGTTGCAGAAGGAAAATATTTTTGTAATGACGAAGGAGCGAGCAGAAACACAAGATATCCGGGCATTGAAAATTGCTATCTTAAATTTAATGCCTACAAAGCAAGAAACAGAAGCGCAATTACTTCGTTTAATTGGTAACACACCGTTGCAATTAGATGTTCACTTACTTCATATGGAATCACATTTGTCTCGCAATGTAGCGAAGGACCATTTAACGAGTTTCTATAAAACATTCCGTGATATTGAGAATGAGAAATTTGATGGACTTATTATTACAGGAGCACCAGTTGAAACTCTTTCTTTTGAAGAGGTAGATTATTGGGAAGAGCTTAAACGTATTATGGAGTATTCAAAAAAGAATGTAACATCTACGCTTCATATTTGCTGGGGGGCACAGGCTGGCTTGTATCATCATTATGGTGTTCCAAAGTATCCTCTTAAGGAAAAAATGTTCGGTGTATTTGAACATGAAGTCCGTGAGCAACATGTGAAATTGTTACAAGGGTTTGATGAATTGTTTTTTGCCCCGCATTCTCGTCATACAGAAGTACGAGAGAGTGATATTAGAGAGGTGACAGACTTAACATTATTAGCAAATTCTGAGGAAGCGGGTGTTCACCTTGTCATTGGGCAAGAAGGAAGGCAAGTGTTTGCGCTCGGGCATAGTGAATATAGTTGTGATACGTTAAAGCAAGAATACGAACGTGACCGCCAGAAAGGGTTAAATATTGATGTGCCGAAAAATTATTTTAAACATAATAATCCAAATGAGAAACCGCTTGTAAGGTGGAGAAGCCATGGGAATCTATTATTCTCGAATTGGCTGAATTATTACGTGTATCAAGAAACCCCTTATGTATTATAAAAAAAGATTGTGTAACACGTGGTAACGTTTTCTTTGTAAAGATTAACTTATATTTTTCCGAATGTTCGAAAAACATTGTTTTTCAGATTTTTTACTCATATAATTTCATCTAAACACAATTTTTGAGGGGTGGACAGTATTATGAAAGAAATTCAAGTTGGTTTATTAGGTCTTGGGACAGTTGGTAGCGGTGTAGTTCGTATCATTACAGATCATCAAGAGCGACTTATCCACCAAGTAGGTTGTCCTGTAAAAGTAACGAAAGTACTAGTACAAAATATTGAAAAAGAGAGAGAAGTAGAGGTACCTTCTACTCTATTGACACAAGATGCAAATGAAATTTTAGATAATCCAAATATTGACGTTGTCATCGAAGTGATGGGTGGCATTGATGATGCAAAAGCATATATTTTGCAAGCCTTACAGAGCGGGAAGCATGTTGTGACTGCCAATAAAGATTTAATGGCGTTACATGGGGCGGAACTCTTAGCGGTAGCAAAAGATAATAAAACAGATTTGTTTTATGAAGCAAGTGTAGCCGGAGGGATTCCGATTTTACGAAGTATCGTAGAAGGACTTTCTTCAGATCTTATTACGAAAGTAATGGGAATTGTAAATGGAACGACAAATTTTATTTTGACGAAAATGTCAGATGAAGGGAGAGCATATAACGACGTGTTAAAAGAAGCCCAACAACTTGGATTTGCAGAAGCAGATCCAACATCAGATGTGGAAGGTTTAGATGCAGCGAGAAAAATGACGATTTTGGCTACCCTTGGTTTTTCTACAAATGTAGAGCTTGGAGATGTGAAGGTAAAAGGGATTACTTCTATTACAGAAGAAGATATTGAATATAGTAAGAGTTTAGGATACACGATTAAATTAATCGGTCTTGCGAAGCGAGATGGTGAAAAATTAGAGGTGACAGTTGAACCGACACTACTTCCAAATACACATCCTCTTGCGGCCGTGCAAAACGAATATAACGCTGTATATGTGTATGGTGAAGCGGTCGGAGAAACGATGTTTTATGGACCAGGTGCAGGAAGCTTACCAACAGCAACAGCTGTTGTTTCGGATTTAGTAGCTGTAATGCAAAATATTCGATTAGGTGTAAACGGAAATAGTGCGGTATCCCCGCAGTATAAAAAGGTATTAAAAGAGCCAGACGAAATTGTTGTGAAGAAATTTTTAAGACTTCATGTAAAAGATGAAATTGGTGTATTTGCAAAAATTACTTCATTATTCTCTGAGCGTGGCGTTAGCTTTGAAAAGATTATTCAAATGCCGCTTGAAGAGAAAGGGAAGGCTGAAATTGTAATCGTGACGCATCGTGCGTCTCTTGCTGATTATGATTATATTCTACATACGTTGCAAGGGTATGAAGAAATAGATTGTTTGAAAGCAAACTATCGAATTGAAGGGGATGCTAAATAGTATCCCTTATCATAAAACAGAAAGAGCCTGTTAAGCAGCTTGCTTAACAGGCTCTTTTCTATTTAAAATCTGCGTACCAATTTGAATAAATGCTTGGATAATCCAGCCTGTTGTAAAGGATAAGATGATTGTTCCAAAATAGATAGGTCCATCTAATAGGAAGCTTAATGTTAAAAATAAAAACGCTAATGAAATTTCTGTTCTTCTAAATGTCCACTTCTTTTTCTCGGCAACGGTTAAAACGAAAGCTTCTTGAGGTGCTGCGCAAAGGTTTGTAGAGACGTAAAGACCAATCCCAGCTCCAACGAATAGATTTCCGCAAATAAGTGTTATATATTTTGGAAGAGAACGGATAGTGTCCATAATAGTTGTAATGGAACCAATCCAATCAACAAAAAGAGAAATAAGAACCATCGTTACGATTGTACCAATTGTTATTTGTTTTTTATTCCAAAAGAGAACGATAAGGGTAAAAGCAAAATTAATCATGAAAATCCAAAAACCGATACTTATCCCGAAATTTTGATATAGTGCAATAAAGAAGGAATCATAAGGGCTAAGTCCAAAAGAAGTAATTGTCGTCATCATATTAATACCGATGGCGAGAATGAGTAGACCGCCAATGAAAAATATATATTCTAATTTGAATCGAGGCATAGTTGTATATCCTTTCAAAATGTATTTGCTAGGAAAGGATATATTGTGGAAAGCTTACCAGGTCAAGGGAGAATTTTTTCGAGAAGGGGAAAATAAGATGACGAATATAAGGAAGATTGCTGAAATTGCTGGAGTATCTGTTTCAACTGTTTCACGTGTATTGAATAATCATCCATATGTGAATGAACAGAAACGAAAAGAAATTTTAACAATTATAGAAGAATTAAATTATACGCAAAATGTGAATGCAATTCATTTAGTGAAAGGAAAAACGAATGTCATTGGTGTTTTATTACCGCACGTAAATGATCAATATTATAGCGCTATTATCGAGGGAATATCAAAGGAAACAGCAAAGAATAACTATAATATGATGCTTTGTCAGACGAATTATAGTGAGGAAAGAGAATTAGAAATTTTGAATATGTTAAAAATGAAAAAGCTTGATGGGGTTATTATATGTTCCCGAGCAAATAGTAAGGAAAAGCTTGAAGAATATATGAAATTTGGTCCAATTGTTATGTGTGAAGAAATAGACTCGAATTTCATTTCGAGTGTGCATATTGATTACTATAAAGTCTTTTCGCGCGGCATGAAGAGCTTAATAGATGCCGGCCATACAAGTATTGGGTATTGCATTGGAAGAAGTAATAGCATTAATAGTCAGAGAAGAAAACAAGCATATGAAGATTCGCTTCAACAGATTGCTGTAACACCGATAGAGGCCTGGAAGTTTAAGGGCTGTTTTACAGTGGAAGATGGACGTAATGTAATCAGGGAATGGGCCCATATGTCAGTGAAACCAACTGCGTTTCTTGTATCTTGCAACCATATTGCGGCGGGAATGGTAACGGAAGCGAAAAAACAAGGAATTCGTATTCCGGAAGATATTACGATTATCGGTTGTGATGATCAAGATGTGGCAGACATTTTAGGTATTACGACGATTTCGTATTGTAGTAAAAATGTTGGCGTGAAGGCATTTGAATTATTATATGAAAAGATTAATGATGAGAAAATAGATGTAAAGCACGTAGAGTTATTGCCAGAACTAGTACATAGGGAAACAACATAATAGATAAGGTGTGAAAATCGCTTTTCAAAATTGCGTTTGGTATAATTATGGACAATCTATGAGGGCTAAAAGGGGTTTTGATATGAGATCAAAAGTAGTAAAAGTAATTCTACTCATTACAATTGCATCTTTCTGTTTATTTGCATATGGTTTTGTTTCAGGTGTAAATGATGTGTTAAATCCGAAAGCTTCAAATTTAATTAAAAAGACCGATGTAGTGGCAAAAGAGAAAAAGAAAACGGGAACGTTACAAATCGTTAGTTTAGGTGATTCATTAACACGTGGTGTTGGTGATAAAGAAGGAATTGGCTATATTGGGCGTATGAAAGAGGATTTACAAAAAGATTATAAGCAAAAGGTTGCATTAACAAACTTAGCTGTTAGTGGTGCAAAAATGCCCGACCTATTAAAACAAATTGAGAGTAGTGGCGCTCAATATTCAATTAAGCAAGCAGATGTAATCGTTTTAACAATTGGAGGAAATGATTTATTTCCAGGTTGGGAATCGCTTGGAAAGATAGATTTAGAAACATACCGTCCTGATACAGCGACGTTCCAAAATGAAGCGAAGAAAATAATAGAAGAAATTCGTAAGTTAAATACAGATAGCCCTATTTTTTGGCTTGGTTTATACAATCCTTTTGAAGATGTAGAAGATTTAAAAGGTTCTTCAAACATCGTTGTAGACTGGAATGCATCTTTAGAAAAATTAGCGCTAAATGATAAAAATGTATATATTACACCAACATTTGATTTATTCCAAAATCGTGGAAAAGAATTATTATACTCCGATCATTTTCATCCGAATGAAGTAGGGTATACATATATGGCAGACCGATTAGTTCAAAATGTTGCGAGTAAATTAAAACTAGAACAAGGAGGGGTAAAATGACGACGATACTTTCCGTACGAGACGTGAAAAAGGTAATTGGAAAGAAGACAATTGTAGAGAATATTTCTTTCGATGTAAAACAAGGAGAAGTGTTTGGCTTCCTAGGGCCGAATGGTGCCGGAAAAACAACTACTATTCGAATGTTAGTTGGATTGATTAAAGAAACAGAAGGTACGATTTCTATCGGTGGTTATTCTATTAAGGAAAATTTCAGAGAAGCGATGCGTCAAATTGGGAGTATCGTTGAAAACCCAGAACTGTATACATATTTAACGGGATGGGAAAATTTAAAACAATTTGCCCGTATGCTAGGTGGTATATCAGATGAACGTATTATTGAAATTGCTCAAATGGTTCATTTAGATGAAAGAATTCACGATAAGGTGAAAACGTACTCACTCGGTATGAAACAGCGCCTTGGCATTGCGCAAGCGCTTCTTGGAAATCCAAAATTGCTCATATTAGATGAGCCAACAAATGGTTTAGACCCAGCTGGAATTAGAGAACTTAGGGAATTTATACATAAGCTTGTGAAAGAAGAAAATATGAGTGTGTTTATTTCAAGTCACTTGCTAAGCGAAGTACAAATGATATGTGATCGTGTTGCGATTATTCATAAAGGAAAAATGATAACAGTTGCCAAGGTTGAAGAGTTAATTAAAACAGCAAGTGATCGTGTAGAATGGATTGTTACACCGATTTTTAAAGCGAAAGATATGCTAGAAGATGCTGAGGAAGTAAGAGAAGTGAGTATAGAAGGTGATCGATTACTATGCCGCATGGATATTGCATCTATAAGCAGTTGGAATAAACATTTTGTTCAAAATGGGATAGATGTGCATAGCGTTAAGGAGCTCGTATTTACGCTAGAAGATTTATTTATTGAACTCACAAGGGGTGAGCAACATGCGTGAATTTGCGAATCTAGTTTTAAACGAATCAGAAAAGATTTATCGTAAGAAACGGATTGTTGTTGTCATGCTTATTTTAGCAATCTTGATCCCACTTTTCGTGTATGCGCAGTATCGTGAAATAGAAACAACGAAAAAAAGGCTCGGTACGGCTGATTGGAAAGTGTCATTGCAACAACAAATTGTTGATTCTCAAAACCGCTTGAACAACTCTAGATTACCAGAAGAATGGCGTGATTGGCTAAAGGTAAGAGTGGAGCAACAACAATATTATTTAGATCATGATATTAACCCGATGGCACCGGGTGCACCAACTTTTGTAAGGGCGTTTATTGAGCAAGGAATTACATTATTTATTCCGCTTCTCGTAATGATTGTCGCTATTGATATTGTTTCAGGAGAGCGAAGTGATGGAACGATGAAGATGCTACTTACACGGCCGATTCGGCGATGGAAAATACTCCTTAGTAAGTACGTGACGATGTTATTTTTCATTTCACTCATACTGCTTCTTGTCGGTTTGTTTGCTTACATATTATCTGGGCTTGTATTTGGATACTCGGGATGGAATTTGCCCGTTTTAACTGGGTTTGTTATTGATAAGGAAACGTTAAATACGAATTTTGTACATCTTATTCCGCAGTGGCAATACGTCTTGATGGCGTATGGGTTAGCTTGGTTTGTTGCTATCGTTGTCGGAACTATATCATTTATGGTTTCTGTTTTAATTCGAAATACACCAGCCGGTATGGGCGTTATGTTAGCCGCATTAATCGCAGGTGGCATTTTAAGCTCGTTCGCAACATCTTGGGAAGGCGCGAAATATATTTTTAGTGTGAATTTATCATTAACAGATTATCTATCAGGAAAATTACCTGCATTACAAGGTTTATCGATGGGGTTCTCTTTAATGAATTTAACTGTTTGGGCAGTTGTGTCCCTTATTATTTCGTTTGTAGTATTTACAAAGCAGGATATGGTGAATTAATTGGACGGGAAGTGAAAGCGTGAAAAATGTTTTGAAAAATGATTGGGGGCTATTATTGGCACCAGAATTTGAGAAAGAATATTATTGCAAGCTGGCTGATTTTTTGAAAGAAGAGTACAGTACACATGTTGTTTATCCAAAGGTAGAAGATATTTTTAGCGCCCTAGAGTATACAAGTTATGAAAATACAAAGGTCGTTATTTTAGGGCAAGATCCATATCATGGACCGAATCAAGCGCATGGTTTAAGCTTTTCAGTACAACCAGGCATTAAAACACCACCGTCATTGCTAAATATGTATAAAGAACTTCGAGATGAATATGGCTATGAAATCCCGAATAACGGTTATTTAGTAAAGTGGGCAGAGCAAGGCGTTTTATTATTAAATACGGTATTAACGGTTCGACAAGGTGAAGCAAATTCTCACAAAGGAAAAGGATGGGAGCATTTCACAGATCGTGTCATTGAGCTATTAAATGAACGTGAAAAACCAATTATTTTCATATTGTGGGGACGTCATGCACAGGCGAAGAAAAAATTAATTACGAATACGAAGCATCATATTATCGAGTCTGTACATCCAAGCCCATTATCGGCAAGACGTGGTTTCTTTGGGAGTAAGCCATACTCTAAAGTAAATACGATATTAGCTAATATGGGCGAAAGAGAAATTGATTGGGAAATTCCAAATTTGTAAATAAAAAAGGTAGTTAACAGTCGTTAACTACCTTTTTGTTATTATTGTTGTTCGTTCTTTAATTTTGCATCTAGTACAAACGTACCGAATGGGATAATTGATGAAACAAATGCCCCAAGTGCCCATGCAATTGATTTGCGGTGTACGATTGTTACTTGAATTACCGCAAAGATAAATAGAATAAATAATACACCATGAGCCATACCTGTAATTTTAACGGCTGTTGCAAATCCTGCAAAATATTTTAATGGCATTGCTACAAATAATAGTAATAGGAAAGAAATCCCCTCAATTAAGCCGATTGCTCTTAATCGTCCGATTGGTGTAGATAACATGAAGTAGCCTCCTTTAATGTATGCTTGTATATAGTAAATTTGTATTCTTTTTCAAAATAAAATAGTCTATTTTGTTCCATTATATACAAAAAGAAAGTTTACACTACGAGAATAGTGCAAAGTTCAAAATATAGTCACAAAAGCATATTAATTTAAATAAAAACCTATTTGAAGTATTTGACTTCAAATAGGTTTTATGAATGAAAATATTAAACAAGTACTTCGTTTTTTAGTACGAACTTCTCTACGACTTTTGCAACGCCATCGTTCATATTTGTATCTGTTACGTAGTTGGCAATTTCTTTAATATCATCTGGTGCATTCCCCATTGCAACACCAAGACCAGCAAATTCAATCATCGCTTGGTCATTATAGCTATCGCCCATTGCGATGACTTCTTCACGCTTAATGCCAAGTTTTTGAATCAGTTTGTTTAAGCTTGTTCCTTTTGTAACACCGGCTTCAGTAAATTCTAAGAAGAATGGTTTAGAACGCATAACACTTAATTGGCCTTCTAGTTGTTGTTGTAGTTTCTTTTCTACTACAACAAGTCGTTCAGCTTCTTTATTCATTAATACTTTTACTACAGGCTCTTTAACAGCATTTTTAAAGTCATCTACTACAACAATTGGCATACCAGTAATATCGCCCTCAATTTCAGTATAAGGATTATTTTCTTCTGTTACGATATCATCGCCAATATAAGTATGAATCCATACATCTTCAGTTTTACTAATTTCAAATAGGTTGTGAACGATTTCAGGAGATAGCGTACTACTAAAGATTTCTTCGTTTGTTTTACAGTTAATAATTTTTGCACCGTTAAAGGACAGAATGAAGCTACCGTATTCTTCTAAACGGAGTTCTTTCGCTACATTGCGCATACCGAAAGTTGGACGTCCAGAAGCAAGTACAACTTTTACACCTTGCTCTTGTGCAGTCATTAAAGCCTCTTTTGTGCGAGGTGAAATAGTATGGTCATCACGTAATAAAGTATCATCTAAATCTAAAACAATCATTTTATAAGTCATATTGAAAATTCCTCTCTTTGTTGAAATAGAAATAAAGTTTTATGAAGATATTGGGGAATATATAGTAAGACATCGAACTTCTTTATCCCACATTAACGGGCAGTAAGACCCCCAACTCAAAATTCAGCGAAAGCAAAGAAGTTAGGTGGGGGATCAACTGCCCGTAAAAGTCCGATTGGTTCAACTAATAATCAGTGGGGGATGAACAAAACCCCCACTGATTAAAGTTTCACTTTATGTGAAGCTAGAAGAAGTTCTGTATTTTTAGTATAAATTATCACGAGCACGTTGCCCATGATAATTTATACTGCTAATGCCCGATCGGTGAGAGCTAATCATTAGTAAAGATGAATAGCTCTCATTGATTAAAGTTTCACTTTATCATTATCGTAACAACTCTAAAGATAGAGTGCAATAATGGAAGTTTTCCAATTTACGATGGTTGTTTTTCTGTAGAACGAGAAAATAGTATTTCGAGCAAAATTGCCATTACAGATCCAAGAACAAGGCCGTTACTTAAAAACGATGCTAGAAACGGCGGGAGTGTAGAAAATGCTCCTGCTGGAACAAACATAACACCGACTCCTGTAAAGATCGAAAGACCCGCTACTTTAAATAATCGCTCTTTATCCTGTACTGTTTCGTATTCGCGAAAGGCAAGACCAATCATGCTTGCAAATACAGGGTAAATGGCAGCATATCCGACTGCGACAGGTATCGCCGCAAAGAATGAAGTAATCTTTGGGAATATACTAACGAAAATAATAAAGCTTGACCCTAACATAAATGGGAGTCGTTTATAAATATTAGTCGTTGCAATAAATCCTGCTGATCCAGAAATTGCGACAGGTCCAATAGCTGAAAAAAGGCCTCCTAGCAATTGATTTATTCCTGTTATAATGCCGGCTTGTTTGAAACGATCTGGTGCTGCATTCTTTTCATACTTAGAAACAATCCTTTGCACAACGCGAATACTTGCTAACATATTTGTTAGAAGTAATAGTGTAACGAAAACTACCGTAATTGCCATGTTCCATTCAATACGAGGCATTCCGAAAACAAATAGAGACGGAAAACGGATTACATCTGTCACAGGCGTTACTGGATTTGATAATCCGAAGCATGCGAATAATATCCAGCCGCAGACGATACTGAAAAGAACGGAATATTGTCCAATAATAGGTAGCTTCATGATGAAAAAGGATAGTAAAATAACAATGAGTGAAAGAATAAATACGTCAGCTTGTACCTCTGTATGTTGTCCGTCAAGACCGAACATTCCCTTTAAGAAGGACCCGCTAAGTTGCGTGACAAGAAGAAATAAATATGTTCCAATGACTGTCGGTGTAAAATAGCGAACTAGTTTATCGATGAGTCCAAAAACGCTAAGGATAATACAAATGAAACCACTTAATAGGAAAGCGTACTGAAGGACTTTAAGCGTTTCATTGCTGGATCCAAATAATACGACACCTAAACTTGCATAAAGGGAGAAAATCCCCCACCAAAGTCCAGCAGGACCTTCTTGAATAGGAAGTTTATGCCCAAATATAGCTTGCAGTAGGCCAGCAAAGCCAAGAACAAATAATGTTCTTTGTACGAATGCAATAGCTTCAGCGCCATCGAGGCCGTAACTAGTTGCGACGCTTATTGGTACAATAAGGCTCCCAGCTAAAATAAATAGCGCCCATTGTAAGGCGGAAAGAAATGTTTTCATTATATCAACCTCTTTCATAGATTCCGTATCTAGTATATATGTATTTCATTTCCACTGGCAAAGATTGTAGATAGAGAAAAGAGTTGAAACACGATATGAATGCACGTAAGCAATTATGGATAGCAGTTATATGTATGACTTTTGTTGTAATTCTAGGAACGTTAGGATTTATGATGATTGAAGAGATTAGTTTGTTTCAAGCATTTTGGATGACGATGATTACTGTATTAACTGTTGGGTACGGAGATGCCGTTCCTGTAACACAGGCAGGAAAAGTTTTTGCGCTTCTTATCATACCGGTTGGCGTCGGTATTGTTACGTATGCAATTGGGGTAGTGGCAGCTATGATTATTGAAGGGAATTTATTTCATGCAGTACGGAGGAAGAAGATGGATAAACAAATAGCGCAGTTGAAAAATCATATTATCGTATGTGGTTGCGGTAGAGTGGGGCTTCAAGTTGTACATGAATTGCAAGAAAAGAAAATCCCATTTGTCGTTGTTGATAAAGATGAGAGTATATTGGAACAGGAAAAGCTTTTATTTGTACACGGAGATGCAACGGAAGATCAAGTATTACATCATGCTGGAATTTCAAAGGCAGCTGGTTTAGTTGCTATCGTAGCAAATGATGCTGAAAATGTATTTATTACATTGACAGCAAGAGGATTAAACGATGCAATTAAAATTGTGGCAAGAGCAGAAAAACCAGAAACTGAGGACAAGCTAAAGCGGGCTGGGGCAAATAAGGTGATTAATCCATCTAGCATGGCAGGAATTCATATTGCAAAAGGTATTGCGAATCCGCTAACAGTTCATTATATTGATACAGTACTATATGGCGTGGATCAGTCATTTGTAATTGAAGAAATTGCAGTCGGCAAGGGTTCTATTTTAGCTAGTAAATCGTTACTAGAGAGTGATGTGAGAAATCAATTTGATGTAACAATTTTAGCGATTTTGAGAAATGGGAATGTTATACATAATCCAACGGGGCAGGAAAAACTACAAGAACATGATATGATAATAGTGTTTGGTTCAGTAGAGAAGCTAGGACAATTTGAGAAAGAACTACAAAGTAAGAGGTGACAAGGAATGCAAATATCGAGCGATAAGATTTTAAATAAAATGGCGAATGAAATTGCAAAGGCAAAAAGCAGTGAAGGGCAACAATCAAAAGCGCATTTATTAGTTGTGCGAGCGTTATGTGATTTATTATTAGATGAACAAGCTGAGCCTTCTATGTATAGAGAACCTGAGATTCCAACACAAGTAATTGGATCTCAGCCTATGACGACAGTTCAACCAGTTATGCCGGTTTCTGGAGAACCTGTTTATATAAAAGAAGAAGGCGCAAACGGTAATTCTTTATTTGATTTTTAGAAGATAAATCGTTTGGCTTATATGAAAAAATTGCTTATGATAAAGGTAAAAAAAGGGGAATTAAGATGAAAATTTTCTTTTTACTAGGTTGTATTGCGGCAGGGCTATCTGTTGCGCTAGGGGCTTTTGGAGCGCATGGTTTAGAAAATAAAGTTTCTGCAAAAATGTTAGAAGTGTGGAAAACAGGCGTTACATATCAAATGTTTCATGCAGGTGGACTATTTGTAGTTGCTTTATTAATGGATAAAATTCAATCATCACTTTTAACTACTGCTGGCTGGCTTATGGTAGCTGGGATTATTATGTTTTCAGGTAGTTTGTATGCATTAAGTACGACAGGTATTAAGTTCTTTGGTCCAATTACACCTCTTGGTGGTGTAGCGTTTATCGTGGCATGGATCTTAGTCGGAACTGCAGTTGTAAAAGGGTTATAAAAACAAAAGCTGGCATACGCCAGCTTTTTTTTATGGTCTTGGAGCATAAGTTGCTTGTTGACTAGGTAAATACGTAATTTCTTCTGGGAATTCTACATAATCTAAGTAAATCATTAGTAGTAAAAAACGTTTCCCCGATTGTGGTTCACTAATAACGATGTGATCACGTCCAGCTGCCTCAATAATACCTGTATACGATTGTGTACCGAGTGAGCTACCACGCTCATAAGTCATTACAACCGTAGCTTGCTTGCCCTTGTTCAAGCGAAGGATATTTTCAATATACGACTGTTCTAACGGTAACATGCCTTGAGAAACGGCATATTGAGCTTGCGCAGCTTGTTGTTGCATCGCTTGCTGTTGTTGCTGTTGCTGTGGGGTCATTTGTTGCTGTTGTGCATAAGTTCCAGATGGTTGATAAAAACCTGTTCCGTAATACGGGTTTTGTTGCTGTGCCATTCAAAAATCCCTCCTCGTTTTCATTCCTTAATATACGCTAGGGCAATCCCCGGCAGATGGTTGGAAGAAGCAGTGCTTTTTAAAACGTCCAGAGTTTTGTTGGTCATACCAAGTTGGCGGGCAAGGACCTTCAGGTCTAAAAAACCATAAGGCAAAATTTGCAGGCCAAAAACGTTGTCCTTGAATCGTTCGCCTTGCTAATGCGATATCTTGTTCTCTTGCACGCTGATAAAAATACCCTTTTTGCGTTGCCTCAAAACCGCCAGGATTTTGATAAACCATTTGACGTAAATTACGTATTTTTTTAAAATCTAAACAATTTCCGCGAACACGATTTACCCCTACGTTTCCGACCATTAACATTCCTTGTTGTCCTTCTCCTTCGGCTTCAGCACGCATCAGTCTAGCTAATAACTTTACATCTTCTTCGTTATAAGCAATAACACCCATTATGTGTCACCTCTCTTTTTGGAATACCTTGTGGAAAGAGGTTTATTTCTAGATGAAGTGTGTAACGATTACTAGTTCATACGTATGAGAAAAAGGACTCAGATATGACAACCAAACGAAGTTTTACATGGAGAGAGGAAAATAAAAAAAGCTAGCGTGAGCTAGCTTTCCATCATTAAAATACTTTAGACCATAAGTTTGAGAAGAAATCTCCGATAGAGCGCATTGTTAATACGAACCAATTTGCCTTTTCAACTTCTTCTGTCGTTTTTGCAGTAACTTTCATGTTTTTATTTCCATCTAAAAATCCGTATTTATCAGTTGATTCTAGAACGATGGAGCCTACCTTTGCATTCTTCTTAACAGGAGCGACTAAATGTCCACCTTCAGCGAGTGACTTATCCGCTTCAGTAGAAATTTTGTAAGGTGATTTGTCCCCCTTCTTCGCAATGACTATTATTTCTTTTTCAGGTGCAACAGTTACTTGATCTTCTTTACCTTTTACTACAGAGATTGTGTTGTGTTTATCAACTTTTAATTTTTGTTTTTCAAAGTTATTAAATCCATACTCAATTAATGCACGAGATTCAGTGAAACGCTCGTCCATTGATTTTGTTTTAATAATTACTGAAATAAGGCGTAAGTCACCACGTTTTGCTGTAATAGTGAATCCGTATCCAGCGGTATCAGAACTACCAGTTTTTAAACCATCTGTTCCTTCATAAGAGAAAGCGGCACCTGGTAACATCCAGTTCCAGTTTTCCATACGAATTGGTTTCGGATGATTATCTGGGAAGTTTCTAAATCTTTGTTTTGTATCCTCTAGCATTTCTGGATACTTTGTAATCATTGCTTTTGAAAGCATACCCATATCGCGAGCTGACATGGAATTTTCTCCATTCGGATCCGTTCCCTCAGGGTGTTTTCCCTTTAAGTCAGCATTATTTAACCCGGTAGCGTTTACAAATTTATATTTCTTTAACCCTAGTTTTTTTGCATGTTCATTTGCAAGATTCAAGAAGTTCTTCTCACTTCCTGCAAGAAGTTCTGCTAAGGCAATACTAGATCCGTTTGCAGAGAAGATAACGATAGAATGATATAATTCTCTTACAGTATATTGACGTCCCTTTTCAAACGGAACGTTAGAGAATTCATTATTATGTGAAACTTCATAAGCATAATCAGAAATGTTTACCTTTGTATCCCAAGTAATTTTTCCTTCTTTAATTGCTTCTAATACAGCATAAACAACAATTAACTTTGACATACTAGCGATAGCTAGTAATTCATCTGGATTTTGTTCATGCAGTATTTTTCCTGTATCTGCATCAAACAGAAGTGCAGCAGCAGCCTCTATATGTATTTTTTCTTCCGCATGGGATGTTGTTACTCCTAAGGAAGAAATTGACAATAAAAGCGCTAGTAAAATAGACAAGATTTTCTTCATATAGTTTATCACCTTCGCATCGTTATTAGCATGTAGCTCGTACCATTTTAGCATAAATTTGGATATAGAAAGGTTACAATTTTGTAAGGAATTTGAAAGGAATTTGTCGATTTTTGTTCAAATTTGCAGAGAAAAGAAGTTTTTTGAAGAGAAATATAGAGGATAATAAAAAAGGAACGAAATTCGTTCCTTTTTTACGATTTATATGTGTAAAAATTGCTCTACTTTTTCGTCTGGCAAAATGTTTCCAACGAAAAATGTTCCGAATTCACCATAACGAGCACTTACTTCATCGAAGCGCATTTCATATATAAGTTTTTTAAATTGAAGAACATCGTCAGCGAATAATGTTACGCCCCACTCAAAATCGTCGAATCCAACTGATCCTGAAATAACTTGGCGTACTTTACCTGCGTACTGGCGACCGATTTTACTATGACTGTACATCATTTTTTTACGTTCTTCCATAGGAAGCATGTACCAGTTGTCATCACCTTGGCGACGCTTGTCCATTGGATAGAAGCAAATGTGATTTGCTTTTGGTAGTTCTGGATATAAGCGAGCTAAGATTTGTGGATTTTGATATGGATCTTCATCAGCTGGAAGGTAGTTGCTTAGTTCAACAACAGATACGTAAGAGTATGCAGGAACCATATATTCAGCTAATGTTGTTTTATTCAATTCTGTCTCAATTTCATTTAACTCTTCCATTGTTGGACGTAAAATCATAAGCATAATATCAGCTTTTTGGCCAACAACAGTATACATTGCATGACTACCTTTTTTCGCGGTAGATACTTCGTTCCATTTTTCAACGACATTTAAAAATTCAGACACAGCTTGTCCGCGTTCGTCGCTAGATAATGTTTTCCATGCAGCCCAATCAATAGAACGTAAATCATGTAAACAATACCAGCCATCTAACGTTGTTGTTGCTTCACTCATTCTATTCACCTCAGTTAATGATAGTTTTACACGTTAACTATAGCATATATAGTTTTAAAATCATCTATATAAAGCCTTAGCGCATAAAATTGTCACATTTAAATTTACTTGAAAATAGGAGAAGATAAGGCTTAAAGGGGATTTATTTCTAGGCTGAATTTTATGAAAATATAATCATTTTCATTTTATCTATTTTTTGGGAGCTATAAGTTTAAAATATAGAGGAAAAGCAGTATTCTTAAAGATAGAGTTTTTTAACATATGTAGGAGGGTTTATTCGTGAGCAACTTATTTACAACAGTAAAAGAAAAAGTTCAAGGAAAAGGCATTTCTATCGTACTTCCTGAAGGAACTGATGAAAGAATTTTAGGCGCTGCAGAGCGTTTAGCAAAAGAAGAGTTAGTACAACCAATTTTAGTTGGTAATAAAGAAGAAATTAGCGCAAAAGCTGCTAGCATGAATTTAACATTAGCAGGCGTTGATATTTATGACCCAGCTACATACGAAGAAATGGATGCAATGGTAGCATCTTTCGTTGAACGCCGTAAAGGTAAAGCAACTGAAGAAGACGCTCGCAAAATCCTTAAAGACGAAAACTACTTCGGTACAATGCTTGTATACATGGGTAAAGCACACGGTTTAGTAAGTGGTGCAGCTCACTCTACAGCTGATACAGTTCGTCCAGCACTTCAAATCATTAAAACAAAACCAGGCGTTACAAAAACTTCTGGCGTATTCATCATGGTACGTGAAGAAGAGAAATATGTATTCGCTGATTGTGCAATTAACATTGCACCAAACAGCCAAGATTTAGCTGAAATTGGTATCGAGAGTGCGAAAACTGCTGAACTATTCGGTATTGATCCACGCGTTGCTATGTTAAGCTTCTCTACAAAAGGTTCTGCGAAATCTCCAGAAACAGAAAAAGTTGTAGAAGCAACTCGTATTGCAAAAGAAATGGCTCCTGAATTAACTTTAGATGGAGAATTCCAATTCGATGCTGCATTCGTACCATCTGTAGCTGAGAAAAAAGCTCCAGGTTCTACAATTAAAGGTGATGCTAACGTATTCGTATTCCCAAGCTTAGAAGCTGGTAATATTGGCTACAAAATCGCTCAACGTTTAGGTAACTTCGAAGCAGTAGGACCAATTTTACAAGGTTTAAATATGCCTGTAAATGATCTATCTCGCGGATGTAACGAAGAAGAAGTGTACAAGTTAGCTTTAATTACAGCAGCTCAAGCACTTTAATTCTATAATGAATCGAAATAAAGACCGTCGCTATTATAGCGACGGTCTTTATTTTTCTAAGCCAAGTGCTTTATTGTTACGATCAATAATACGTTGTAAATTCGTCTCATATAAAGGTATTTCATCTATTGTTAATTGAGATGGCGTTAACTTTGGAGCGAATTGCTGCAGTGTTTTTAAAAGGCGCATCATTAAATCTTGTACTGTAATGGTTTCGCCAAGTAATTCTGAAAGTGAAGCCATCGTACTCGGTACAATTTCAGGATATGTAAAGCGTGTTTCTTCTCCTTGAATGGCTAGGTTGTAGAAATCACGAACGAGTGCGGCACGCTCAGAGCCACTTCCGGTAGCGCAGAGATAAATTTGGACAGCGACACCACCGCGAATACGGCGCTGTGAAATGCCAGCAAATTTTTGATTGCGAATACTTAAGTCATAGCTACCAGGACAGTAAGAACCAACAATTTCTTTTGCCTCGATTGTAACATCGTAATCGTTTAATATTTCCTTAATTAAATGCCACATTGTATCGTATCCAAGATCAATATCGATACCTTTTTCTGTCTCTTGGAATAAAAGTGATACGTTTAAAACACCTTCATCAAGTACGACAGCAAGTCCACCAGAATTACGAACGATAACATTGAAGTTGTTTTCTTGTAAAAAGGAAATACCTTCTTCCAAATGTGGTAGGCGTGAATCTTGAATGCCAAGAACAATTGTATTGTGATGAACCCAAGAACGCATTGTTGCAGCTGATTGACCATTTCCAATGCTTGTGCACAGTGTGTCATCCATTGCAAATGACTGCAATGCATGGAATGTTGGTCCCAAACTAGACTGATCTACAATACGCCACTCTGGCTGAGATAAAATAGAACGGGAATTGCTCATATAATTAACCCCTTATCTTTAAAATGACAATCTCTATTATAGCAAAAAATGAAGAATGGGGTTTTCTCGCATATAAAGGGAAAGTTTAAAGATGAAAGACTAAAAAAGGATGCATGTAATGCATCCTTTTTATTCTGCAATTTTTTCTAAATTACCGTTTCGATCCATTCGGAAAGATGTTTGAGAACGTTCTTCGTCATCCATGACTGCCAACTTACGAGCTCGGTTCATAATGTTCATAAGTGTTTCGTAATCTTCTTGTACAGTATGAGATTGTTTTTCTAATTTTTCTAGTTTCTTTTCTAGTTCTTCATTTCGAAGGATTTGTACTCTAATTTCTTGTTTCAATCTCGTATTCTCGTTTTCAAGAGTTGTCACTTTTATATTTGAAGATCCGACTGTTTGTAAAAAATAAATAACATCTTGCATGGTCATAGAGCTTTTTGCAGCAGGAACAGTAGATTCTTTATATGGAATAGCTTCTTTATATTGTACACTTTCTTCTTCTTGTACGAATTCTTCATAATTAGTTATCGAATCCGAAGCTGGTGGTGTATAAAGTAAACGTTTTTTCGCTTGTTCACCGCTTGCAGCACGCATTTTATCTTTACGATGTTTTTTTGCTAGTTGAAGAGCTTGTTCATAGCTGTAGCGAACAACAGCATTCCAACGGAAACCGCAGGCAGCCGATGTACGATTTAATTGATCTCCTACTTCTTCAAATGCATTTAATTGAGTACTTCCTTCTCGAACGTGACGAAGTACAGTTTCAGCAAGTAATAAATCATCCTCATCCGTCCAAGCATCTTGTCTTACTTTCATAGATTCAACTCCCTTTCTTTTTATGAACTTCCTATTTTTATAATGGGCAAAAAAATGAGCTTTTATACAAAGCTTTTAAAAATATGGTAGATTTCGATGAAAGGTGAAAATTTTGCTATGAATGATGAGAGCTTCTGTAGGAGAGTATATAAATATGTAGCATTATATGAAGAAAGAGCGTCGCAAGGAAACTTGCAACGAGCTTCAAAGAGCGGTAAAATACCATTTAGTGTTTATTTTTAAATGTACTTGAGAAAAGTTTAAAATAGAGGAAGTGTTATATAATGGGGAACGAATTTCGTGTGTGTGATGATTGTCAGGCAACGAACGTTAAAACGTTGATTCCAAAGTTAAAAAAAGTAGATTCATGTGCAACGATTGAAGTTGCATGTCAGTCTTACTGTGGCCCTGGTCGTAAAAAATCATTCGCATTTGTAAATAATCGTCCAGTTGCGGCTCCAACAGAAGATGAATTAATTGTAAAAATTGAAGCAAAGTTAAATAAGTAAGAAAAAGAAGAGTGAACAGATTACTCTTCTTTTTTTATGCCCATAAGAGGAATGAGTTATTCTACGAAAATACAATTGAGTAGATTAACATTCAATGAAGGAGGGGCATCATCTGTTCATTCAAATTTCAATTTATATAAATTTATATTTCAAAATAATGGTTGACAGTCTTTTGAAGCGATAGGTAGAATAGATAGTGTCTGATTCTGATAATCATTATCAGGAAAAGGTCAATTAACCTAATTTTTTTATTACTATTTGAGAATAAATTTCATTTCATTAAATATATGTTGTTGGTTAGGATGGTTGAGGTATGGAAGCGAGCGCAAGGAGTATAGAACAGCAAGATGTGAATGTTAAAGAGATTAAGAGCAGACCGCTCGTTGCTTCTATTATTTTAGTAGCAGGTACAGTTTTGTTAGCTTTAAGCATGGCAGTTTCTATTTCGTTTGGTGCTGCAGATATTAGTTTAAAGACTGTATGGCAAGCTGTGTTTCAGTTTGACGGTTCTATTACGCATCATAACGTAATTCAAGAACTTCGCATGCCTAGAGCAATAGGGGGCGTAGTTGCAGGTGCCTTTTTAGCGGTATCAGGGGCAATTATGCAAGGTATGACGCGAAATCCACTTGCTTCTCCATCGTTAATGGGGATTACAGATGGGGCTGTATTTGGAATTGCAATTATGTATGCATTCTTCCCTAATTCACCTTATTTAATGTTCGTTATCGCATCTTTTATTGGTGCTGCGTTTGGAGCGAGCATTGTATATGGAATTGGGTCTTCTTCACCAGGTGGATTAACACCTGTGAAGTTAGCTTTAGCGGGTGCAGCAATTAGTGCTTTATTAGGGGCCATTTCATCTGGAATTGCGCTATATTTCAACCTTGCCCAAGAGGTGAGTATGTGGAATGCAGGCGGAGTTGCGGGAGTGAAATGGGAAAGTATTAATATGTTAGTACCGATTGGCCTTGTTTGTCTCTTTATTGCAATTATGATGTCGAGGTATATTACAATTTTAAGCTTCGGTGAAGAAATTGCGATTGGACTTGGTCAAAATACGACATTAATTAAATTTATCGGAACAGTACTTGTTCTTGTGTTAACAGGTTCTGCGGTTTCTATGGCAGGATCGGTTGGATTTGTTGGTCTTGTAATCCCGCATATGACTCGTTTTCTTGTAGGGTCAGACTATAGATGGGTTATTCCATGTTCTGCGGTCTTAGGTGGGCTGTTAATTGAATGTGCAGATATGTTATCTCGCGTTATTAATCCGCCGTTTGAAACGCCAATTGGAGCAATTACAGCGCTAATTGGGGTTCCATTCTTCCTCTACTTAGCACGTAACGAAGGGAGAGGGAAAATGTGAGGACAAGTGTCTTAACAAAAAAGAACGTTTCTGTTTTAACAATCTTAGTAGGATTAATCGTTACTGTATTTTTAGTAAGTTTAAATACAGGGACATTCAAAATCCCGCCAATGGACGTATTAAAGTCATTGGTTGGACTTGGGGCTGAAGATCAGTCTGTTATTTTATTTGAATTCCGTATGCCGCGTATGGTTATTGCTATATTAGTCGGATCCGCTTTAGCGATGTCAGGTGCGATTTTGCAAGGATTATCACGAAATCCACTTGCTGATCCAGGTATTATCGGTATTAATGCTGGAGCGGGATTAACAGTTGTTATCTTCGTCTACTTTTTCTTCGGAAAAGTTGGGACTGGTACATTTTTATCTGTATTTATCCTTCCATTCTTCGCGTTAGTGGGTGCAATATTAGCGGCGGTTATTATTTATTTACTAGCATGGAAAGACGGCGTTTCATCAACGAGATTAATACTAGTTGGTATCGCTGTTGCAGCCGGGTTTGGTGCTGTTAGTTTAATTTTTTCTATGAAGATGACATCTAACGATTTCCGCTTTGCTACGATTTGGTTAGCAGGAAGTCTATGGGGCACAGATTGGAAGTTCGTGCTAAGTGTACTTCCATGGATGGTTATTTTCTTGCCACTAGCTATTAGTAAGGCGCACATATTAAATGTAATGAATCTAGGCGACTCCACAGCTGTTGGTCTTGGTTTAAATGTAGAAAAAGAAAGACGTAAATTATTATTTATTGCAGTTTGCTTAGCTGGTGCATCTGTCGCTGTTGCCGGAGGAATTGGTTTTATCGGTTTAATGGCTCCGCATTTAGCGAGGCGCCTTGTTGGTGGTAAACATCAAATTATGCTGCCTACGGCTGCACTAATAGGGACGTTTTTACTCTTATTCGCAGACGTAATTTCAAGAAGTGTGTTAACAACTTCAGAAATACCGGTCGGTCTTGTTATTTCTGTAATTGGTGCACCATATTTCATATACTTACTTATGAGGACAAAATAAAGGGAGGCTTTTTGTATGGCAACTTTAGCAGTTGATGCGGTATCTGTTGGCTATAATGAAGGGTTAATTATTGATGGATTAACAGTTGAAATTCCGGAAGGGAAAATTACAACAATTATTGGACCAAATGGTTGTGGGAAGTCCACATTATTAAAAACGGCTTCTCGTATTTTGAAGGCAAAAAAAGGTACTGTTTATCTTGACGGAAAAGCAATCGAGAAACAACCAACGAAAGAAATCGCAAAGAAAATGGCGATTTTACCACAGACTGCAGAAGTGCCAACTGGCCTTACTGTGTTTGAACTTGTTTCATATGGACGTTTTCCTCATCAAAAAGGATTTGGAACGTTGAAAGAAGAGGATTATCGTTACATTCATTGGGCACTTGAAGTGACGGGAATGACAGAATTCGCAAATCGTTCAGCAGAGGCGTTATCAGGCGGGCAACGTCAACGCGTATGGATTGCGATGGCCCTTGCACAAGGGACAGAATTACTCGTATTAGATGAACCGACAACGTACTTAGATATGGCTCATCAATTAGAAGTATTAAATTTATTGAAAAAGTTAAATGAAGAAGAAGGTAGAACGATTGTTATGGTTATCCATGACTTAAACCATGCTTCTCGTTTCTCAGATCATATGATTGCATTAAAAGCAGGTAAGTTAATGAAACAAGGAACGCCAGATGAAGTAATGACAAGTGAAACACTTCGCAGTGTATTTGAGATTGAAGCTCAAATCGTTCCATGTCCAGTAAACTGTAAGCCAATTTGTTTAACATATGATTTAGCGATGATTAGTAATCAATTGCGTAAAAAAGCATAAGTAGAATCCCCCTCGTAAAGAGGGGGGCTTCTAATGGACGTTGAGCTTCTTATTAGTAAATAGGAAGTTGAACACCCGTTAGAACGGGGCATAAACAACAATTAATAAATATATATTGATTAATTATTAATCTTGTTTCTTATAGTTCACTGTAACTTATAAGAGAAATACAGCTAGAAGGAGTGGGAACATGAAGAATTTTAAAATGGCGTTATTAGCAATGGTACTAGTCGTTACTTCTGTACTATTTGCAGCTTGTTCTAACAAAGAAGAAGAGAAGAAAGCAGATGCGAAGGATGCGAAGACTGAAGAGCGCACTGTACAACATGCAAAAGGGGAAATTAAAATCCCTGCAAATCCAAAGAAAATTGCTGACCTTAGTGGTTCAACAGAAGAATTATTAATTTTTGGTATGAAACCAATTATTACTGCTAATACATCTCAAGAAAAAATTGATGCACATATTGAAAAGAAATTAAAAGACGTAAAACCAGTTGGTTCTGCTTGGGGCGATAAAATTAACATCGAAGCAGTAGCTGCTGCAAAACCAGACTTAATTCTTGTAAACAATCGTCAAGAAAAGATTTATGATCAATTATCTAAAATTGCACCAACAGTTATGTTAAAAACTCCATTAGATCAATGGCGTCCAAAATTCGAAGAAGTAGGTCAAATCTTCGGTAAAGAAAAAGAAACAAAAGAATGGTTCAAAAAGTATGATGAAAAAGCAAGCAAATTACATGATAAAATCGTTGCGAAAACTGGCGATGCTAAATTTATGAAAATGGCTGCATATCCGAATGCTTTCCGCGTATACGGTGACTACGGTTACGGTAGCGTAATCTTTAATGACTTGAAATTACCAGCAGTTAAAGGTACACCAACGGATAAACCGTTAGTACAAGTACAAAAAGAAGCTTTAATCGATTACAACCCAGATTACTTATTCGTATTTACAACTGGTGACGGTTCTCAGCGTCTAAAAGAATTCCAAGAAGAATCAATTTGGAAAAATATGAATGCTGTTAAAAACAACCACGTATTTACAATTAAAAACGAAGACTTAAACAAAGGTTACTTCCCACTAGGTAAAGAAATGATCTTAGATGAAGTTGCTGAGTTCGTTTTAGGTAAATAATGTATAAAGAAAAAATCACTTTTACTTCAGTAAAAGTGATTTTTTCTTTATATAAGGGCAATTAATATAGTCTTTCATTTCTTTCTGTTTCCTATTTCGTTTATAATATATAGTAAGAATGCAGTAAAGAAAGGGGGATGTCGGAAGGTGGTATATTTAAACGACAAACTCAGCGAAACAAAAGTGTTTAAAGACCCGGTACATAAATATGTGCACGTACGCGATCGTGTTATTTGGGATTTAATCGGAACGAAAGAATTTCAACGCTTGCGCCGTATTAAGCAGCTTGGAACGACATTTTTTACATTTCACGGTGCAGAGCATAGTCGCTTTACTCATTCGTTAGGTGTATATGAAATTATTCGTCGTATGATTGATGATGTGTTTGATGGCAGACCGAACTGGAATGCTGAAGATAGATTGTTATGTTTATGTGCGTCATTACTTCATGATGTCGGTCACGGCCCATTTTCTCACTCGTTTGAAAAAGTATTTTCATTAGATCATGAGAAATTTACGCAAAAAATTATCGTTGGAGATACGGAAATTAATCGTATATTAAGCCGTGTGGATAAGGATTTTCCGCAAAAGGTAGCTGATGTAATCGCAAAAACATCTACGAATAAATTAGCGATTAGTATGATTTCCAGTCAAATTGATGCAGATCGTATGGACTACTTATTAAGAGATGCGTATTTCACAGGCGTAAAGTATGGAAACTTTGATATGGAACGTATACTGCGTGTAATGCGTCCGTATGGGAATCAAGTAGTTATTAAAAATAGTGGTATGCATGCTGTTGAGCATTATATTATGAGTCGTTATCAAATGTATTGGCAAGTATATTTCCATCCGGTAACGCGCAGTGCTGAAGTTATTTTAACGAAGATTTTACACCGTGCAAAATCATTGCATGAGAAGTATTATACATTTAAAAATCATCCGGTTCATTTCTATTCTTTATTTGAAGAAGAAGTAACAGTAGAGGATTATTTAAAGTTAGACGAGAACGTTATGTATTATTACTTCCAAGTATGGCAAGACGAAGAAGATCCAATTTTAAGTGATTTATGCCGTCGTTTTATGAATCGAAACCTATTTAAATATGTAGAGTTTACAGATAAGCACGGTTTAGATAATTGGATGGAATTAAGTAGCTTATTTAAAAAGATTGGACTTGATCCAGAATACTATTTAGTAGTTGATTCAACATCAGACTTACCGTATGACTTTTACCGTGCTGGTGAAGAAGAAGAACGTCTGCCAATCTTACTTCTTATGCCAAATGGAGAGCTTAGAGAGCTTTCGCGTGAATCGGATATTGTTGAGGCAATTACTGGTAAGAAGAGAAGGGATCAAAAACTATTCTATCCACATGATTTAATCTATGAAGATGGAAGAAAAGGAAAATATAAAGAGAGAATCATCGAGTTACTAGAAGGAAAAAAATAAGAAGCAGCTCTTAGCTGCTTCTTATGAAAGAACTTGAAATTATTTGTCGCTTAAGCGTTTTCCGCCAACTGCATAATGGTTTTTAGACATTTCTTCGATGAAAACAACGATGTTTTCTTCAGGAGCACCAGTTGTTTCGCTTACTGCTGCTGTTACTTTCTCAGCAAGAGCTTTCTTTTGTTCCTCTGTGCGTCCTTCTAGCATTTTCACTGTTACGTATGGCATATATAATCGCTCCTTTTATGTAAGTTACACTCTTATTATAGCGGATTATGGGGAAGAACAATCGAAAAAACAAATATTTTCTTTTTTGACATATTGAAGAGGAGTTGGAGTATGGATCAGTTATTTAGATATCCATTGCAGGAAATCCCGTTAGTAGCAATGGCGATTGTTATTGCATTATCAGTGCATGAATTTGCGCATGCATATGTTGCATATAAATTTGGAGACGATACGGCAAAGAAGCAAGGCCGTTTAACATTATCACCGATGGCGCACTTAGATCCTATTGGGATGATCGCTGTATTAATTCTTGGTTTCGGTTGGGCAAGACCTGTTCCTGTTAACCCATATAACTTTAAAAGGCCGCGTCTTGCAGGTATATTAGTTTCAATTGCAGGCCCAATTAGTAACTTAATTTTAAGTGCAATTGGTTTAATTATTTGGTATAGCTTAATAACATTTGGTGTGCTAGATGCAATTCCACCCGCAGTAGGAAAGACGTTAAGTCAATTCTTCCAGATTTTCATTGGGCTTAATATTGTCTTACTTGTATTTAACTTATTGCCAATTCCGCCACTTGATGGGTATCGAGTTGTGGAAGATTTAGCACCAGCAAATATTCGTGCAAAAATGACACAGTATGAAAAGTATGGAGCAATAGCGTTATTAATTCTTGTTATTACACCGCTTAGCAATTATACAATTCAACCTATTTTTAATGTTGTCATTCCATATGTATTTGTATTTTTAGATAGTATCATTGCGCCTATCTTTGGTCTTTTATAATTATTAAGTGAGGAGGAATTTATATATGACGGAGAAAAAGAAAAAAATTGGTTTTAATATCGTGAAAAATGATTCAACAGATGGACATGGTGGTTTTGGTGTTGGGGCATTAAGTCTAGAAAATATTTCGCCTGTATTTGTCGATGTACTAGAGAAAACAGCATTTGTTGATATTGGTGCGATGCATGCGCGTAGTACAGTCGAAAAAGGTATTAAGTTTTTAACAAATAAAGATGAAGTTCCAAACGGAAAACCATTTTGGCTTGTGTGGGTAACGGTTGAAAGAACTGCGACAGGAGCTTATTATGCAGGTGTAACAGCTTGTGAAATGACAGTTGACCGCGAAATTCGCCGCGGATATAAATCACTTCCAGAGCACGTAAACAAAATGGATAAATCAATGAAGCGTCACATTATGGTTGACCATATGGATGAAACATCTAAAAAAGTACTTGGTACGTTCTTGAAAGAACATAATGAAGCGATTTGGAACGAATCTAGTGAAGAATTGCGCCGTGCATTATTAAGTGAATAAAAAATAGCTGACGGATGCCCGTCAGCTATTTTTTTACCAAGGAAGATATTTTTTCCACCAACTTGCTTTTTTCTTTTCTGCAGTTGTCTTTTCAAATTCCTCTATATCATCAACATGATCCATACAATATTCAGTCGGTTCTGTACCTTTTGCGAAATACATTTTAACTGAAATTGGACAATTTTTTGTAGCAATCTTACCGTTTTCAGGGTTAATATTCACCGCTACGACATCACTTGGTTGTTTGAAATCTTTTTTAGGCTGTCCATCTAATCCTTTTTCCATCGTATCGGTCCATATTTTTTTTGCATATCCTTGTTCTGCTACGTTTGAAATCGATTTAGGTTGATCGTATCCAATCCACACACCAGTTACAAGTTGCGGGGTAAACCCTATCATCCAACTATCTGTTTCTGTAGAACCAGACTTTCCGGCATATGTTCTTGATAGCTTTGATAACATTGATTGGCCGGTTACAGCGGCATAACTACTTAGGTTTTTATTAAACATACCTGTCATCATTTCTTCCATTACAAACGCTTTGCTTTTATCGAGAACTTGTTTACTCTCCAAATGAGCATCGTATAGCATATTTCCTTCATGATCCATAATGCGGCGAATAAACATCGGTTTTACTTCTTTTCCACCGTTTGCGAACATGCTATAAGCGTTAACCATTTCAATTGGTTTTACAGGAGATGTACCGAGAGCGAGAGACGGAACATCTTTTAATGCGGTAGTAATACCGAATTGCTTCGCTGTTTTTGTAAGAATGTCTTCGCCTAAAAATAAATTGGTCTTCACGGCATATACGTTATCAGAGACCGCAAGAGCTTGCGCCATTGTTACAAAATCGTCTGCATAATAGTCTTTATAGTTTTTCGGTTTATACTTTGAAACACCGTCACCTAAAGTGAACACAGTGTATTCGCTTTTTAAGCGCGTAGCAGGGGTGAATCCTCGTTCTAATGCCGCATAATATAGGAATGGCTTAAACGTAGAGCCAGGCTGGCGAGCTGCTTGCGTAGCCCTGTTAAATTGACTTGTATTATAATCAGTTCCACCAACAAGGGCAGCTACTTCACCTGTTTTTGGATTCATAGAGACGAGCGCAGTTTGTATGTTTGTTGTGTCAGGTATGTGATCTTTTACAGCTTGCTCTGCAACCGATTGTAATTTAGGGTCTAGCGTTGTATAAATACGCAAACCACCTTTTTGTAAGGCTTGTTCATCTAATCCGATATCACGAAGAAGAGAAGCTTGTACAGCATCTTGGAAATAAGGCGCGACCTCTGCCACTTTCTTCGTATCTAATGAGGCGAAGGTTAATGGCTCTTTCTTCGCTGACGTTGCTTGTTTCTTCGTAATATAACCTTGTTCTACCATTTCGTCTAATATGAGAGATTGTCTTCCTTTCGCACGATCCTCTTTTAAAAAGGGAGAGTAGACACTAGGTCCTTTCGGAATACCTGCGAGCATACTAGCTTCTGCTAATGTTAATTCTTTTGCTGTTTTATCGAAATAGAGACGAGACGCAGCTTCGATTCCGTAAGCACCATGCCCGTAATAAATTGTATTTAAATATCCTTCTAAAATATGATTTTTATTATAGTTCACTTCAAGGCGAATTGTGTACATCGCTTCTAATAGTTTACGTTTCCATGTTTTATCATGATCTAAGTATAGGTTACGAGCATACTGTTGTGTAATCGTACTAGCACCTTGGACTTTTGCCATCGCTTTTAAATCGGCAACAATAGCACCAGCAATACGTTTCATATCAAAGCCATGATGTTTGTAGAATCGTTGATCTTCGATAGATAGTGTCGCCTCTTTTACATAAGGAGAGATTTCATTGAGAGATACATTGTAACGTTTTTGCATTTCATTACTTTGTCCGATAACAGTGTCATCATTAGCGTAAAAGACACTTGTTTGTGGGACAGCAACAGGAGGAGGTCCTATAATTTTTGCAACTATAATAATAACAAAAAAGGAAAAAACGAAAAAAAGAACAGAAGAAAACATTACGGTGAAGAAAAGACGTTTATATTTTTTAAGTTTCGGATTCATAGTTTGATCCATCTTTTTCAGCCCCTCAATACTAATACAAACATTATTGTATTAGTATTGAGGGTTTTCGGTTATTTTAAACAATGAAATTTCGAAAACAAAAAGCTCCTTCAATTAAGAAAGGAGCTCAAGGGCACGTGCGGGCCAATCGGTAATAATGACATCTACGCCATAGTCAATCATAGTTTGTAAATCTTTGTATTCGTTAATCGTATAAGGGCGGAAAACGTACCCTTGATCTTGTGCAAATTGAATAAATTCCTTTGTTAGTAATTGAAAGTTTGGATGTAAACCAGTTGCTTCTCTATTTTTTGCTTCAGCGATAGGATCAGCAAGTGGTGTGTCATATAAAATTGCTCTTGGGATTTCAGGAGCTATTTCTGCTAATAATGAAACAGAGTCATGGTTAAATGATGAGAATACAATTTGATTAGATAGATGGTATTCACGAACGAGAGCAACAGCTTTTTCTTCAATAGTTGGATAGTGGATAACATCTGTTTTTAACTCAATATTGAGCTGTAAATTTGTCGTAGATAACCAAATGAATACTTCACGTAACGTTGGAATTTTTGCTTCATGGAAAGAAGGGTCTTTATGGCTACCAGCATCTAAAGCTTGTAATTCCGCTACCGTTTTTTCAGAAACAAGACCTATGCCATTTGTTGTGCGATCTACTGTTTCATCGTGAATCACGACAAGTTCACCATCTTTTGATAGGTGGATATCAAGCTCAATTCCATGGGCACCAATACGTTCTGCTTCTTGGAAAGCAATCATCGTATTTTCAGGATGTGTTCCTTTTACCCCTCGGTGGGCGAAAATAAGTGGTTTATTCATACGGAAATCTCCTTATCGTTTCTTTTCCTTCATTATGAAACTGCTTTTGGAAAAATACAATTGAATGGGATAAACATTTACAAAAGTCTAACAGTTGCACAAAAGTTAACGTTAACGTAAAATGTAATAATCGAGTGAAGGGAGGAATAAACATGTATAAAATTGATGAAGTCACAAAGCAAGTTGGTTTAACAAAACGTACACTTCGTTATTATGAGGAAATTGGTTTAATTCATCCCCCTGAACGTAGTGAGGGGAACATTCGCCTGTATACGGACGAGGACATCGCGAGAATTAAAAGGATTGTAGAAGCGAAAGAAGTATTAGGGATTACGCTTCAAGAAATGCAACATTTTTTATCGTTAAAAGAAAGAATGGAGCAAAGAAGAAATAGTGAGAATCCTCGTGACCGCGAAGTGATTCAAGAAATTAAAGAGATGCTTGAAAAACAAGTGCAAACGCTAGACGAGAAAATGGAGCAAATGCAGCGTGTAAAGGCGGAACTTGAAGATAGCCTGCATCGTGCAGCGACATTTTTAGAGAGTACAAAAGGAGAATGATCAAAATGGAGAGCAAACAAAAATTAGGGAGATTGATTACAGTGGTGGCTACCTTCCTTGCCTTTTCGGGTATAGGGGTAGTCGACCCAATCTTACCAAGTATTGCTGAGCAAATTGGTGCATCGCATTGGCAAGTAGAGATGTTATTTACAGCATATATTTTAACGATGGCAATTATGATGTTACCAGCTGGAATATTCGCATCGAGATTTGGTGATAAACGAATGATGACGATTGGTCTTGCGATCGTGACTGTATTTGCGTTTATATGCGGTATATCGCAAACGATTGCTCAATTATCTCTTTTCCGCGCTGGATGGGGATTAGGGAATGCTATGTTCTTCGCAACAGCGATGACATTATTGATTGCATTAAGTAAAGAAGTTCATGAAGCAGTAGGATTATATGAAGCAGCTATCGGTTTAGGGATGGCAGGCGGACCGTTATTAGGCGGGATATTAGGTGGACATTCTTGGCGTTACCCATTTTTTGCGACGAGTATTTTAATTTTCTTAGCATTTATTTTAGTTTTCTTTTTTGTAAAAGAACCGGAGCGAAAAGTGAAACGTAAAGCGGCAGGCGTAGGAGAATTACTTAACCTAGTGAAATATAAACCGTTTATGCAAGGTGCGATTTCAGGAATGTTATACTACTACGGATTTTTCGTTGTGTTAGCATATTCACCACTTATTATGCATTTATCTGCTATTCAATTAGGGTTTGTATTTTGCGGATGGGGATTAGCATTAGCTTACGGTTCTGCAATTTTGGCTCATAAGCTAGAAGGGAAATACGAGCCGAAAGCATTGTTGAAGGGTAGTTTACTCATATTTGCGCTTTTCTTAATTGCACTATTCTTCGTGAAAGTTATGTGGTTACAAATTGTATTAATTGTTCTATCAGGATTAGCATCTGGATTAAATAATGCATTATTTACAAGTTATGTAATGGATATTTCACCTTATGAAAGATCTGTTACATCAGGTGTTTATAACTTCGTTCGTTGGTTAGGTGGCGCAATTGCTCCAATCTTATCAGGAATCATCGGCCACACTGTTTCACCGCAAAGTCCGTTTTTAGTCGGTGGAATTGTTGTGTTAGTCGGTTGTGTAATGATTTTAATTCCTGTTCGAAAGCCGATAGAAGTTGAGACAAAAGCCCTTTCTTAAGAAAGGGTTTTCTTTCCTATTACAGGGCAATCCCTTTTCGTACATATGTTAGAACCCTCTGACTAAAATATATTTTCGGTATTTTTGTACTTTTAACTATACTTTTTGGATGTTTTGTTTTATTTTTGTTAGGGGACATTAATGATGTCCCTATTATAAATTTGCATTGAAAGGCGTGATTGTACGATGGAACTATGGTTCACTGAAAAACAAACAAAACATTTTGGGATTACGGCGCGTATTAACCGCACATTACATACGGAGCAAACAGAATTCCAAAAACTTGATATGGTTGAAACGGAAGAGTTCGGAAACATGCTTATTTTAGATGGCATGGTTATGACAACAGAAAAAGATGAGTTCGTTTATCATGAAATGGTAGCGCACGTACCTTTATTTACACATCCAAACCCTGAAAACGTATTAGTTGTAGGTGGTGGCGATGGCGGTGTTATCCGTGAAGTGTTAAAACACCCAAGCGTAAAGAAAGCAACTCTTGTTGAAATCGATGGAAAAGTAATTGAGTACTCTAAACAATACTTACCATCAATTGCAGGCGCATTAGACAATGAGCGTGTAGAAGTAAAAGTAGGAGACGGTTTCCTACACATTGCAGAAAGCGAAAATGAATATGATGTAATTATGGTAGATTCTACTGAGCCAGTAGGACCAGCAGTAAACCTATTTACAAAAGGCTTCTACGCTGGAATCTCTAAAGCGTTAAAAGAAGATGGTATTTTCGTTGCACAAACGGACAACCCTTGGTTCACACCAGAACTAATTACGACTGTGTTTAAAGACGTAAAAGAGATTTTCCCAATTACTCGTTTATACACAGCGAACATTCCAACTTACCCAAGTGGTCTTTGGACGTTCACAATTGGATCTAAAAAACATGATCCATTAGAAGTAAGTGAAGAGCGTTTCCACGAAATCGAAACGAAATACTACACAAAAGAATTACACAATGCAGCATTCGCATTACCGAAATTTGTTGGCGATTTAATTAAGTAAGACCGTTAAATTGAAATAAATAAAGTGTAAGTGACTCATTTAAGGTGTTTGTCTAGAAGGCTTGAACATGCTAGTTACTTACACTGCTACAAATGAAGTAGTCTTCTTGTAAGAAAAAGAAGGCACAGGTAAATCGAGAAAGAGGAGTTATAGGCTCCAAATTTGAGAAATAATGAAAGGTTGGGATACCTTAAGTTCCACACAAGGAGGAAAAGAGTATGCGTTTTGATGAAGCTTATTCAGGTAAAGTATTTATTAAAAGTCATCCAAGTTTTGAAGAGTCAGAGGCAGTTATTTACGGGATGCCAATGGATTGGACAGTAAGCTACCGTCCAGGTTCTCGTTTTGGCCCTGCACGTATTCGTGAAGTATCGATTGGACTAGAGGAATACAGTCCATATCTAGATCGTGAACTAGAAGAAGTAAAGTACTTTGATGCGGGTGATATTCCATTACCATTTGGAAATCCACAGCGCAGCATAGACATGATTGAAGAGTATGTATCAAAACTTTTAGATGCCGATAAGTTTCCACTAGGTCTCGGCGGTGAGCACTTAGTGTCTTGGCCAATTTTTAAGGCAATGGCAAAAAAATATCCGGATTTAGCAATCATCCATATGGATGCTCATACTGATTTACGTGAATCGTATGAAGGGGAGCCTTTATCCCACTCTACACCTATTCGTAAAGTGTGCGATTTAATTGGTCCGGAAAACGTATATTCTTTCGGTATTCGTTCTGGAATGAAGGAAGAATTCGAATGGGCAAAAGAAGTAGGTATGAACTTATATAAATTTGACGTATTAGAACCGTTAAAAGAAGTATTACCGAAACTTGCAGGACGCCCAGTTTATGTCACAATCGACATTGACGTATTAGACCCAGCTCACGCTCCAGGAACAGGAACGTTAGAAGCTGGAGGTATCACATCTAAAGAATTATTAGATTCCATCGTGGCAATTGCAAATTCAAACATAAATGTAGTTGGAGCAGACTTAGTAGAAGTAGCTCCTGTCTACGACCATAGTGATCAAACACCAGTCGCAGCAAGCAAATTCGTGCGGGAAATGCTGCTCGGTTGGGTAAAATAAAAGTGAAGCCGACTGTTTAGACCCGGTGACTAAGGTTCTTAGATGCAAGGGTCTAGCTGTCGTAGCTGGATAAAAAAGAGCTATTCTCAAACGATGAGAATAGCTCTTTTTCTTATGCAACCTTCTCTTCAGAAGTAATGCCGCGAATTTCATCAGCAGAACGAATTGGATATTTACGGAACACGATTGATCCGACGTATCCAACAATAGTGGTAACGATTCCACATAATACAGCAGCAATTGTTACTTTTACAACGTCATTAAATCCGAATAAGACAAGAAGTCCTGGGATTGGTGATGCTGTTCCTGGTGCATTATTAACGAGCTGGAACAGAGATGTAATAATACCAGCAAGTGCACCGCCAACGAAGTTTGTCGCATAAATTGGAATTGGATTTGCTGAAACAACATCGGCTTGTGTTAAAGGCTCGATTGCTACAGCGATTGTGTCTTTCTTTGAACAAATTTTTAGTCGTTTAAAGAAAATAAAGTTCATTGGGGCTGAGGCTGCTACGGCAAGACTACCAATTGCCATTGGTAAACCTGTTAATCCAAGCATTGCAGTTAGTGCCATAGAACTTAATGGAGAGGTAGAAATAACTGTTATTAATCCACCAAGCATAATACCCATAATGATAGGACTCTCTGTAGTTGCAACTGAAATCATAGAACCGATTTTGCCGAGTGTTGCGTTCACGAGCGGATCCATAAGCATGGCCATTCCGCGTGAGATTGGTGCAGCAATAAATAAAATTGCTAAAAACTCTACACCAGCCGGCAATTTCTTTTCGAGAAATTTCACGACGAAAGCACAAACGTATCCAGCGAAAAATCCTGGTAAAATACCGAATCCGCTAGTAGCGATACCGATTAAAACAGCATATACGGGTGAAACACCGATTGCTAGTGCGACTAAAATTGCCGCTGCGACACCGCTCATACTACCAGAAGCTTCTCCTACTGATTGTAAAAAGTCATTATGAAACATTTCTCCACCGATATAACGGTGAAATGCTTCAATAAGAAAACTTGCGATTGCTGCATTAGCTAAAGCACCCATTGCTTTCATTCCGTAAGGAGCACGGTAACTAAAAAGTGTAAATAGACAAAGTACAACAAGTAATAGTGCTAAACCTTGCAAGATAGCCATTTGAAAACTGTCTCCTTTGATTTTTGTAATAAAAATTTGTATCATTCAATAATAATATAAAAGTTCATGAAACGGAAAAATTTTTTATTGGGAAATTGCTATAAGTTGAAAAACCCTTACAATAATGTAAGGAAAGTGTAAGACTTTTCAATAGAGTATAGTATGCCTTTTTCCGTATAATACAGGTATAGACATAAGATTAGTGAGAAAGAAGTGCAAACAGGAGGCGCATGTATGAAATTGGTAATTAAAGTTTTAGTTGTATTCGCCATCATTCTAGGTGGAACAGCGTACTATTTGAACACGAAAACAGAAGGTGTACATGCTTTTGTAGACAACTTCTTTTCAAATAAAGAAATACAAGATTATTATGCGGTGATAGATAAAGGTGAGAAAAAAGACGGTGAATACTTGTATACATTTAAAGGGTATACAGAAGACGGAAAGTTACAAGTTGTGAAAAGAATGATGAACCGTGAATTGCACACGGGAGCATTTATAAAAATTTATGCAAAAGGTATGCAAGGAAAAGGATGGGCTGAAATCTCAAAAGAATCAATTCCGCAAAAAGCGTTGGAAAAAATAGAAAAACCATAAAAGGAGCGACTCATTCGCTCCTTTTTTAGTGCGTTAAAATGGTGATAGATGTCTTTTCTTTGTTGGAAATGATTTTTGCACGTCCACCAATTGGGAAAGTGAAAATCGGGGTTGTATGCCCGAAACTTGCGTTTGCAATGATAGGGATATGTGTAAGTTCAGGCTTTGAAGCGATCATTTCTTGAATGTCTTCTATCGTACACTCTGCTCCTTTTTGCATCTTTCCTATAACGATGCCCTTTACGCACTCAAAATCTGGCTGCTGCATAAGGGAATGTAAATAACGATCAAAAGTTTTAAGGGTAGCTGTTCCAGTTAAACTATCCTCTTCAAGAAATAAAATTTTATCCTGTAAATTTGGCATATACGGTGTACCTTGTAGTAAATTCAATGTGCTCATATTACCACCGATAATCTCTCCAGTTGCTTCACCTTCGTGAATTGAAACGTATCCCTCATTTTTAATGAACTCTCGATTTTCTTGATCAATGTACCAAGAATCATCGCTCCATGTTTCAGATGGCAGGACTTCAATAGGCTCATTAGAAGAAGTTAAGCATTTTAAAAAGTAATCGTTCGTATACTCGAGCCCTTTCTCCATTCCAAATGAAGAGAAATGGGGTCCTGAATATGTAACGAGTCCTGTTTTTGCGTAGATGGCATTATTTAACGCAGTGATATCAGAATAGCCACAGAAAAATTTAGGGTTTTCTCCAATTAAATCATAATCGAGATATTTCAATAAACCATTAGAGTTGTATCCGCCAAGTGTTGTTAAAACGGCTTTTACATTAGGGTCTCTAAATGCTTCATGAAGATCTTGAACACGTGAAGAAATAGAAGAGGAAGCAAATCGATCTATCTCATCAGCATATGTTGAGAATGTAACTTGAAAGCCCATGTCAGTTAATCTTTTTATTGCAAGCTCTTGGTTCGTATTTGAGACAATACTTAAACTACAAGATGGTGAAATAACTCTAATTTCATCACCTTTTTTCAATTTTGTTGGTAGCACATAATTCACCCCTTCAAATGAAAGAATATTTAGATTTAAAAAATATTTTATCATATGAAATAAGGTGAAGGTGAATTATTTTTTGAAAAGGAGTTTTCCTGATTTTTCAGCAGACAGACAGAGGTTTTTTTTGATATGATAGGAAAAGTGATTTATTATATACATTATTTAATATCTATAACATGTGAAGGGTGTGCAAGACGTGGAGAAACAACTTGCAGGCTTGCCGGTACACGTTCATTTCGTAACAGAAATCCGTGAAGGGGCGAGGAAGGAAACCGTTGCTTTTGAAGCAAATGGTCAATACTATGTAAAAGGTCAAGGTACATATGTAACATTCCAAGAGCCGAACGAACAGGGCGAAGTGAAAACAATTATTAAAATTCAAGATGAACAAGTTCTCATTATGCGTTCAGGTGCTGTTTCAATGCGTCAAACGCATGTGAAAGGTGAATGGACAACTGGTACGTATACGAGTGAACTTGGTACGTTTGCATTGCAAACGAAAACTGATAACGTTCTTTTTAAATGGTCGGATGAAAAGAAAAAAGGACAACTTTTCTTAACGTACGCATTGCTTCTAAGTGAACAAGAAGCTGGCAGATATACAATTACACTTAATTTGAAGGAGGCAAAATAATGAATTCTTTAGAACAAGTAAAAGGATTAATTAAAGAAGAAATTCAAGCTGCTGTATTAAAGGCAGAATTAGCGACAGAAGAACAGATTCCAAACGTTGTATTAGAATCTCCAAAAGATAAAACAAATGGTGACTTCTCTACAAATATGGCAATGCAACTTGCACGCGTTGCGAAAAAAGCACCTCGTATGATTGCAGAAGAATTAGTTGCAAACTTCGATAAAGCAAAAGCTTCTATTGAAAAAATTGAAATCGCAGGTCCTGGTTTCATTAACTTCTACATGGATAATAGCTACTTAACAGACTTAATCCCAACAATCGTTAACGCTGGCGAAGCTTACGGTGAAACGAATACTGGCAAAGGTGAAAAAGTACAAATTGAGTTCGTATCTGCGAACCCAACAGGTGACCTTCACTTAGGACATGCACGTGGTGCGGCAGTGGGTGACACTTTATGTAACGTATTAGCAAAAGCAGGGTACGATGTATCTCGTGAGTACTACATTAATGACGCTGGTAACCAAATTCATAACTTAGCTCTTTCTGTTGAAGCTCGTTACATGCAAGCTTTAGGCCTAGAGAAAGAAATGCCAGAAGACGGATACCATGGTGCGGATATCATTGGAATCGGTAAGCTTTTAGCTGAAGAATTTGGTGATCGTTATGCAAAAGCGGATGCAGAAGAAAGCTATGAGTTCTATCGTTCATACGGTTTAAAATATGAGTTAGCAAAACTTCAAAAAGACTTAGAAAGCTTCCGTGTTAAATTTGATGTATGGTTCTCAGAAACATCATTATACAAAAACGGAAAAATCGATGCTGCACTTGCAGTATTAAAAGAGCGTGATGAGATCTTTGAAGAAGGCGGTGCAACTTGGTTCCGTTCTATGACTTACGGTGACGACAAAAACCGTGTATTAATTAAAAACGACGGTTCTTACACATACTTAACGCCAGATATCGCTTACCACCGTGATAAATTAGAGCGTGGTTTCGATAAGTTAATCAACATTTGGGGTGCTGACCACCACGGTTACATTCCTCGTATGAAAGCTGCTATTCAAGCACTTGGTTACGATAAAGAAACACTTGAAGTAGAAATCATTCAAATGGTACAACTGTACCAAAATGGTGAAAAAATGAAGATGAGTAAGCGTACAGGTAAAGCAGTTACACTTCGTGAACTTATGGAAGAAGTAGGCGTGGACGCAATGCGTTACTTCTTCGCAATGCGTAGCGGTGATTCTCATTTAGACTTTGATATGGACTTAGCTGTATCAAAATCTAATGAAAACCCAGTATACTATGCACAGTATGCTCATGCTCGCGTATGCAGTATCCTTCGTCAAGGTGAAGAGTTAGGATTAGCTACAGGCGGAGACGTGAACTACAAACTTGTTACTTCTGAGAAAGAAGTAGAGTTACTGAAAAAACTTGGTGAATTCCCAGCTGTAGTTGCGGATGCAGCGCAAAAACGTCTGCCACACCGCATTACAAGCTATGCATTTGAATTAGCAGCAGCATTACACAGCTTCTACAATGCAGAAAAAGTATTAAACCAAGATAACTTAGAGTTAAGTAAAGCTCGCTATGAGTTAATGAAAGCAGTACGCACTACACTTCAAAACGCATTAGCAATCGTAGGAGTATCTGCACCAGAAAAAATGTAATAAAGAAAAGTGGAAGCGGCTCGTTCAGAATAGGAGGAAGGCGCGAAGCCACTGAGTATTCTAGTAGATTTTTCGTTTTCAGTAAAAGGCAATCACACGATGTTGTGATTGCCTTTTTGTATGGAGATAATAAAAAAATAAAATTTTATCAAACAAAGGGAGAATTTGCGTCGTCTTATATAAATGACAGGAGGTTTAAGATGGAAGAAAAGGTAGAAGAATTAATTGATATATATAAGCAGCAAATATATTCCTTATGCTATAAATTAGCGAAAACGAAAGAAGATGCAGAAGATATTTTTCAAGAGACTTGGATAAAAGTTTTTTCCTCTCGGCACCAGCTTTCTTGCGTGGAAAATTATAAAAAATGGATTACTACAATTTGTGTTCGTACGTTTTATGACTTTTATCGTAAAAAGAAAAGGTGGAAAGATCGAGTATTGGATTTGTTTCATAAAGAGGATGGTGGAGAAATCAATTTCGCAGATGAAGTGAATATATCAGAAGAATTTATTCAAAAAGTGGAAGCGGAAATGATATGGGAAGTTATACAGCTATTGAATGAAAAATATAAAACCGTGCTCGTACTCTACTATTATGAACAATACTCTTATAAAGAAATGAGCGAAATATTAAATATACCGATTGGTACGGTGAAATACCGCCTTAATTATGCGAAGAAGCAAATGCGGGAACATTTGGAGGGGTTCGTTTATGACGGAAGATAAGTTTGATCAGAAGATAAGGAGCAGCTTAGCTGGAGACACGATTCCAAGCGAAGAGCTGATAAATAATACGAAACAGAGTGTACGAAATGCTCGAAAATTAGAGAAGAGATGGGTTATTTGTATTCATGCTATTTGGATTATTTTATTAACCGTTGTTATGGAGCAGTTTGTCACTCATTTGAATCATAAAGTCCCTATGTTGATAGCAAGTGTGATTATGATGCATCTATACGTTCCTATATATGTTGTCATACAGTCATTTTTAAAGAAGGAGTATAAATTACATGATAGAGTTCGCTAATCCATTTGTAGTATTTGAGATAGCTGGGATTACAATGCTTTTGACTTTTATAGCACTTTTAGTATGTGTAGCATCATGGGTGTATACAGATGCGAAAACGCGTGGAATAAGTAAGTGGTGGAGTGTTATAGCGATTGTATTACCATTTTTTATTGGAGTTTTGTTATATATGATACGAAGAAGTAACAAGAAAATAGAAGGAGAACATACGATGAAGGCTATGAAAAAACAAAAGATAACATTAGTTGTCATATTTGCAAGTGCGATGTTCGTATTACTGAGTGGCTTTGCTTTCGTTCAAACGTTAGATGATATGTGGGGGGCTGGTGATATATATTTAGAAAATGAGAAGCAAGGGGAGACCAGTTACGAGGCAAAATTCTCATCATGGGATATTGCTGGGAAAGATATTGAACTTGAGTATGCAAAAGATATAGAAGTAACATTTTCTTATGAGACAGATGCAAAACGTGGGAATTTATGTTTTAGCTTGTATGAAAGGAAAGGAGAAGGTATAAGAGAGTTAAAGGAGATCTGTGAATCGAAAAAAGGTACTTTCAAAGCTACATTAAAAGCAAATGAAAAGTATGTATTTAATATAAGTGGTGTAATGGTGAAAGATGGTTTTGTAAAAGTGAATTGGGAAATAAAATAAAGGGCCTTGAGAAAGGCCCTTTATTTTATTGGATTGTATACGTAACGGAAAAGCTAACAGGACTATAGTAAACGAAAGGTGCATGAAATTGAACATACATATTCCCATCTGTTTTTGCAGTGAAAATTCGGCCGTAACCATCAGAATAGCGCCCAATAAGATTATGATTTGAGTCATAAACACTGTAACTAGGAGTTTTACTGTTAGGTTGAATTGTTAGTTCCTGTCCTTTTTGAAGGAAAATAGGTTCTTTTTCAGAACTACTTCCAGTTTGCAAAGAATAAAATTTTGTAAAGCTTTGTTCTTGAGTGGCAGCAGCAACGTTTGTTTCAGGAATAAAAGCGGTAGCGCCAGTAATTCCTGCTAAAGTTAAAGCACTGGCTAAAATCATTTTTTTCATAGTAGAAAAAGCCTCCTTAGTAGTTGTAATCATTTTTGTTACACTTAATATTGTATAGGATAATGAGCAGGAGGAAATATGCTTTTATGCATATATTTATTTTCTCAATAAAAGACCACCGATAAAAATCAGTGGTCTTTTAAATGATTAAGCAGCTTTTTGATTTGTTTGAGTAACAGGTTTTTGAAGTGTATTATAAACTCCTGTCCCGATAACTTCTAATGCCATTTTCATACGTTCAGGCGAAATGTTTTCTAACACATTATCTTGAGGTGTATGGTATACCTTCTCGATATGATAGATTAATGGATTCCAACTATCGACACCCATCCAAATAAATAGAGCGGCAGGAATACCAACTTCAGCAAATGGCACGTGATCACTAGAGCCAAATTTCCCTTGCAGTACGAGGTCATTATTTAATTGTTTACCTGCTTGTAAGGCTGCGTCTGTTACAAGGTTTGGAGAACCGTTAGGCGTCATAGCATATAAATTCTTTGCTTTATCATAATTTGTTGCAACCATGTCTGCGTTAAAGACACCTAAAATTCGATCGCGTTCTTTTTGGGATAGACTATTAACGTAATAATCGGAGCCAAGTAAGCCAGTCTCTTCAGAACCAAAAGCGATAAAACGAATTTCTTTATCAGTTTCTACATTTTGAAAAGCACGAGCTAACTCTAATACTAATCCTGTACCAGAAGCATTATCATTTGCTCCAGGTGCTCCAACGACACTATCATAGTGCGAACTTACAACGACAGCTTTTTCATTACCTGTACTATTTTTTGGTTTCTTTTTAGCGATAACATTAAGTGATGTTAAGTTAGATTCATGTCTCGCTTTTAGAGAAAGAAGAGTGGTCCCTTTTTTAGCGATTTCCTCTTTAAATGCATTTCCTTGCGCATAAGCAAGACCAAAGACAGGGATAGACTGCTTTTTCGTTAGGCGGGGATTGAAGGTTTGTCCATAATTTCCGCGTCCGCCAATTAAACTGTATAAAAGGACACCTTTTGCTCCTTTGCTAACAGCATTTTCAACTTGTTTATTATAGTCTGCAACTGTTGTTCCTCTTTCAAATAGAACAATTTTTCCATTTACTTCATTTGGGATATCCTCTAATTTTGTTCCACCTTGAACAAAGATAAGAGGAGCTGTAACAGCTTCTGTAGAAATTAGTGCGTTAGGGGCAGCGCCGGCTTGCCAATTACGTTTTGTGGATAATGGTGATTCAATAAATCCAACGTATTGATCCGGCACTTGAAATGGTTGATATTCTACTTCATAGCCCATTGATTTAAGCTGCATACCAACGTAGCGAGAAGCCCATTCTTCTGATTTCGTCCCACCAGGGCGAGGACCAATTGTTTCGGATAAGAAACGGATGTGTTCGATGGAGCGGCTTGCATCAACTTGTTTTGTGATAAGTGAAGTCTGTGTGATTTCTGACGTGGAATCAGCTTTGGCTTGTCCAATTGGAGCTAAGCTAACAGCGAGTGATACAGCAAGCAAAGAGCTTACTATTTTTTGTTTCAAAGATTTTTTCATTTTTTCCTCTCCTATTCTTCTATTCTCTCTGACTGACAAAAGAAGACGGATAACGACTTCATTTTACCGTCATCCTCATTATTTTTCAATATTCTGACATTTATAAATAAAAAACGCTATATGCATATTTGCATATTTTTGATGGAGATATGTATGCTATCATTTTAAATGAAGGTTCGCTTTCTGCTTGGAAAGCTCCTACATTGCATGAATCTAGTGTACCCAAACTTTAGATTATGTAGAGAAAAGAATCCTATAGGGTTTCTTTTCTCGTGTTTGAATCATGTGATGATAAATATGTTTCCGCATTTCATACTTATTATCAGTGATATATGTAAGGCATCCATATGAAAATACGAGGCTGTTCAAAGGTTTTCCGTACTTTTGGGCAGCCTCACCCCGTTAGAAGGACGATACTCTATGTATCGTCCTTTTTTTGCATAAAAAAACACCTAATCAAATGTTCACTTGATTAGGTGTGAAAAACTATTAATAATATTTTTTTCGTTTTGTAGCTAAAATACTTAACAAACCAGCTAGTAGAAGTACGATGCCTACTGTTTGAGTAGGATCATTTTTGTGACCTGTATTTGGAAGTTCTTTACCCTTATTTCGGTCATCTTGCTGTTTGTTTATTTGTGTTTCAGGGTTTTCTTTTTCTAGTTCTTCAGAAGTTCCTTTACCATGTGTGTCAGGATTTCCTTTTTCTAGTTCTTCGGAAGTTCCTTTACCATGTGTGTTAGGATTTCCTTTTTCTAGTTCTTCAGAAGTTTCTTTCCCTGTTTCCTCTTCTTTATTAGGAGGAGTAATTGGTTTATCATCTCCACCGGATGAAGAATCGATTTTTTTATTTGAAACTGTAATTTGTAGTGGTGCAGCTTGAGCTTTTTCAATTGTAAAGTTTATTGGTGATGCATCTAATTGATAGCCTTTAGGAGCCTTTGTTTCCACTAATTGATAATTACCAGGTTTCAAATCATTTACGATTAATTTACCATGCCCGTCTGTTTGTAAACCTTCTCGTACTACTTTTCCGTCGTGATCTAAAATATTGAAAATGGCACCTTCAAGTGTTCCATGGTGATCAATATCAATTTTAGTTAACTCTATTGAGCCTGTTGTTAAACTATTTAAAGCTGTAACAGAAGTAACTTGAGATTGTCCTTTCGTAATTGTGAAAGGAATTGGCTTAGCACTTAAATCGTATCCAGTAGGAGCTTTCGTTTCAATAAACTGGTAGTCTCCCGGACGTAAATCAGAAACAGAAATTTTTCCATCTTTATCAGTAGTTAAATCAGAACGAACGTCATTGCCGTTCATATCAACAATTTTAAAGATAGCCCCCTCAAGAGTAGAGCCGTCGATGTCGTCGACTTTAGTTAATTCAACTGAACCTTTCGTTAAGCTGTTAATAGCAGTAACAGAAGCTTTAGTTGTTTGATTTTTTTCAACAGTAAACTTGATAGGATTTTGATTTAAGTCGTAATGAGTAGGAGCTTTCGTTTCAACGAACTGATAGTCTCCTGGACGTAAATCAGAAACAGAAATTTTCCCATCTTTATCAGTAGTTAAATTAGAACGAACGTCGTGCCCGTTTATATCAATGATTTTAAATACTGCATCTTTAAGGACAGAACCGTCAACGTCATCCACTTTAGAAAGTTCAACAGCGCCTTTCGTTAAGCTATTCGTAGCAGTAACGGAAGCGATTTTTTCTTGTCCTTTTTTAACTGTGAACTTAATAGGTGTTTCGTTTAAGTCATAGTGATTAGGAGCTTTTGTTTCGATAAACTCATAGTCTCCTGGTGGCAATTCATCCACAACTAAACGGCCGTTTTTATCAGTAGTTAAATCAGTACGGACATCGTGTCCATCCTTATTAACAATTTTAAATACCGCACCTTCAAGTGTTGTGTTTTCTTCAACATCGTCAACTTTAATTAACTCCACACTACCTTTCGTTAAGCTGTTCGTAGCTGTAACGAATACATGTTTTGTTTGACTTCTTTCAATTGTGAACTTAATCGGCTCTTCATTTAAGTCATAATGTTTCGGAGCTTTCGTTTCAATAAATTGATAGTCCCCAGGTTGTAAGTCTTTAGCGATGATTTTTCCACCTTTATTGGTAACTAAATTCGTACGAATATCGTTACCGTTCATATCAGTAATTTTAAATACCGCACCTTCCAGCGTCTCTTTCGCATCTAGAGAGTCAACTTTCGTTAATTCCACGCCACCTTTAGTTAAGCCATTTTTAGCAGTAACAGAAACGTGAGCTGGTTGGCTTTTCTCGATAATGAAAGGAATCGGTGTTTTATTTAAATCATAATCTTTAGGAGCTTTCGTTTCAACGAATTGATAATCTCCTGGTCGTAAATTAGAAGCAGAAACTTTCCCGTCTTTATCAGTAGTTAAATTCGTGCGAACAACTTTACCTTTCGCATCAATGATGTTAAATACTGCATCAGAAAGTTTTGTATCTGGATTTATATCATCCACTTTAATTAATTCAACAGCACCTTCAATTAAGCTGTTAGTAGCAGTGACTTGTAGCTTCTCTGCTTGGCTTTTCTTAATTGTAAATTTAAGCGGTGTACTATCTAATTTATAATGTTCAGGAGCTTTTATTTCAATAAACTGATAGTCCCCTGGACGTAAATCAGGAACAGAGATTTTTCCATCTTTAACAGTAGTTAAGTCAGTACGAACATCATTGTTTTTGTCATCAACAATTTTAAATACTGCACCTTCAAGAGCTGTACCGTCGATATCATCCACTTTAGAAAGTTCTACCGCACCTTTTGTTAAACTATTTTTAGCAGTAACAGAAATTGGTTCAGCTTGTCCTTTTTCAATAGTGAAAGGAATCGGTTCTTTATTTAAATCGTAGTGTTTCGGAGCTTTCGTCTCGACGAATTGATAATCACCCGGGCGTAAGTCAGAAACGCTAATTTTACCTTGTGAATTTGTAGTAAGATTCTCACGAATTACAGTACCATTCATATCAACAATGTTAAATACTGCGCCTTCAAGAGTAGTACCATCGACGTCGTCCACTTTATTAAGTTCAACGCCGCCTTTTGTTAAACTATTTTTCATAGTAACAGTAGCAATATCTTTCTGGGTTTTCTCAACTGTAACTACAATTGGCTTTTTGTCTAAGTCATAATGTTTAGGAGCCGTTGTTTCGACAAATTGATACGTACCAGGACGTAAGTTTTCAACAATGATTTTTCCTTCACTGTTCGTTTTTAAATCCGTTTTAAGTACTTTGCCGTTTTGATCTAGTAAATTAAACATAGCATCGGCAAGTTTTGTTTGATCGTTTAAATCATCAACTTTAATTAATTCGATACTACCTTGTTTTAAACTATTTTTAGCAGTTAAAGAAATAGTTTTTTTCTGTCCTTTTTCAATAGTGAAATTGATTGGTGTTTCATCTAAAACGTAATGCTTAGGAGCTTCTGTTTCGATGAATTGGTAATCACCAGGACGTAGGTCGTTAATTTCGATCTTCCCTTTACCATTTGTAACAAGGTCTTTATGAATTACAGTACCATTCATATCAACAATTTTAAATACTGCACCTTCAAGGGTAGTGCCATCGATGTCATCTACTTTAGAAAGTTCCACTGCACCTTTTGTTAGGGCGTTTTTAGCCGTAACATGAAGAGTTTCAGTTTGGCTTTTCTTAATTGTAAATTCGATCGGTGTTTTATTTAAATCGTAATGTTCAGGAGCAGCTGTTTCAATAAATTTATACGTACCAGGACGTAGGTTTTCAACAACAATTTTTCCTTCATCATTTGTTTTTAAGCCTTCTTCAACTATCTCTCCGTCTGCATCTAATAAATTAAATACAGCATTAGCGAGCTTTGTATCAGTATCAATATCGTCAATCTTTGTTAATTCCACGCTACCTTTTATTAACGTGTTTTTACCTGTAACAGTAATAGTTTCTGTTTGACTCTTTTTAATTGTAAATGGAATCGCTGTTTCGTCTAACACATAATGTTCAGGAGCCTGAGTTTCAATAAATTGATAGTCACCCGGGCGTAAGTCAGAAACCGAAATTTTGCCTTTGTCGTCTGTAACAAGGTTTGTGCGAACTTCTTTACCATCCATGTCAACAATTTTAAATACTGCATCTTTCAGCATTGTACGATCGATGTCATCAATTTTAGTTAAAGTGATAGCGCCTTTCGTTAAGCTGTTAGTAGCAGTAACGGTAATGTTTTCTTTTTGACTTTTTCCGATAGTGAACGGAATAGGTTCTTTGCTTAAGTCATAGTCTTTTGGAGCTTTTACTTCAATAAATTGATAGTCACCCGGGCGTAAATCAGAAGCAGAAACTTTACCCTGTTCATCAGTAGTTAACCCTTTACGAACTACCTTTTTCGTATCATGAGCATCAACAATGATAAATTCAGCACCTTCAAGTGTAATGCCATCAACATCATCAACTTTAGTTAAAGTAACTCCACCTGTAAGTAAACTATTTTTTACAGTGACAGGGACTGGAATATCATCCTTGCTACCTTTTTTAATCGTGAACTTAATCGGTGTTTGATCTAATTTATAATGTTCAGGAGCAGCTGTTTCAATAAATTGATACTCCCCTGGTGCTAAATCAGGAATAACTATTACTCCATAATCATCTGTTTTTAAATCTTTCGCAATTTCTTTGCCAGTTGCGTCTTGTAATGTGAATACAGCGCCGGCAAGAGCTTTCGCGCTCTCCATGTCATCTTCTTTAATTAATTTGACCTTTCCTCTCGTCAAACTATTTTTGAAAGTAATAGGGATGAGCTTTTGTTGGCTCTTTTCAATCGTAAATTCGATTGGTTCTTCATTTACATCGTAATAAGTAGGAGCCTTCGTCTCGATTAGCTTATAATTACCCGGACGTAAGTCTTGTACTACTAATTTACCGTCTTTATCAGTAGTAAGTTCCGTACGAACATCCTCACCTTTGTCATTAACAATTTTAAATACTGCACCTTCAAGGGTTTCCTTAGCATTTACAGAATCAACTTTTGTTAATTCAATACCGCCTTTTATTAAGCTATTAGTAGCTGTAACGTTAATAGCAGTCGCTTGGCTCTCCTTAATTGTAAATTCAATCGGTGTTTTATTTAAGGTATAATGCTCAGGAGCTTTCATTTCGATAAATTTATAGTTACCTGGACGTAAACCAGTAGCAATAATTTTACCTTCCTGATTCGTAACTAATTCTGTACGGACATCTTCATTTTTATTATTAACAATTTTGAATACGGCGCCTGTAAGTACAGTGCCATCAGTATCATCGAGTTTTGTTAGTTCAACATCGCCTGGTAGTAGACCATTTTCAGCTGTAATAACAATCGGTGTTTTTTGACCTTTCTCAATTGTAAATTCAATTGGTGTTGATCGCAGTTCATAATGTTCAGGAGCTTTCGTTTCAATAAATTTGTATTTGCCTGGACGTAAGTCAGAAGCTTTAACAGTTCCGTTTGTATCGGTAGTTAATTCTGTACGAATGTCTTCGTTCTTATCATTCACGATTTTGAACATAGCTCCAGCAAGAGGAGTCTTTTTATCAAATTCGTCGACTTTTAATAGCTCAACAGCACCTGTTGTTAAACTGTTTTTTGCAGTAATTGAGATAATGCTTGTTTGACTTTTCTCGATTGTAAACGGAATTGGTTCTTTATTTAAGTCATAGTATTTAGGTGGTGTTGTTTCAATAAATTGATAATCACCAGGATCTAAATCTTTAACGGTCAAAGTTCCATCTTTTTCTGTTTTTAAGTTTGTACGGACATCTTCATTTTTGTCGTTAACAATTTTGAATACGGCACCTTCAAGGGTAGTGTCATCAATATCATCCACTTTTGTTAACGTAACGCCACCTTTAATTAAAGCGTTTTTTGCTGTAATAGAAGCGGCTGTAGTTTGGCTTTTTTCTATTTCAAATAGAATAGGCGTTTTGTCTAATTCATAATGCTCAGGAGCTTTTGTTTCGACAAACTGGTATTTACCCGGACGTAAATCTTTTGCCTCTATTTGTCCATGTTCATTTGTTGTTAATTTCTCATATCCAGGAATATTTTTTCCGTTGCGATCCTGAACAGTAAACTCTGCTCCTGCTAAAGTTTTATTATAATTATCCACTTTTGTTAAAAGAGCAGATCCTTTAGTTAAACTATTTGTCGCAGTTTGGTTTACTACTGTTGTTTGATCTTTAGAGATAGTAAACGGAATAAGTTTGCTATCTAATTGATAATGCTCAGGAGCCTTCGTTTCTTGTAAGTAGTACGTTCCTGGTTTTAAATTATCTACAGTAATTTGTCCTTTATCATTTGTTGTTAATTTTTCGTGTTCTGAAATTATTTTTTTGTCTTTATCAAGCAGTGTGAAAACGGCGCCTTGTAGTGTTGCGTTTTTGTTCAGGTCATCAGATTTTGTTAAAACTACTTTCCCGACAAACTTCTTATTTGCAAGTTTATATGTTGTAGTCTCTTGTGTACCAAGTTCAACAATCTTCCCTTGTTTTAAATCCCAGCTAATAACATAGCCTTCAGGAGCATTTGTTTCTTTTAATAAATATTTATCGCGTTTTAAATTATTAAATTTAGCGATACCGTCTTTGTCTGTTGTAATTTTACGGATAACAGTTTTACCTGTACGATCGTATAAAGTAAATTCTGCCCCAGCTAATAGTACGTTCTTATTGTCGTTATCTACCTTTATAATTTCAAGGTTTCCACGACCTTTAGTAGCAGATCCTCCGCCTGAACCGGAAGACATTCTCACTTCAATCGTTTCAGTAGTTTCTGTGTTTTTAACTGTCAACTTATTGCCTGTGATTTTCGCTTTATTACTTACTTTTTCTTTATCGTCTGCATTAATAAGTGAGCGATATTCTAAAATATAAGCTCGATCAATTTTTTTCAAGAAGGCAATTTCGAAATGTTGCTTTCCGGTAGTATTGTCTGTTGTTATTTTGAGTTTATAGTCTGTTCCTTCTTTTAATTCGTTTACTGTATCTTTTGTTAAATTTCCATATGGATCAACAGTTGTAGGATATAAGTGGAATGAATCTTCCACAATTACCTGATTTTCGGTGGGATCATCTGTTACAACCGCATCTGCAATGGTTGATTGGCTTTCGTTAATTGCGATACTCCAATTAATATAGTTGTCGTCTTGCACAGCTTTTTTAGTAACGAAGCTGCCACCTTTATTTACTTGAGTGTCACCTGTAAGGGTGTTAACAATTTTAGAGCCATCTTTTAAATCTGCCTCGTTTTTGTAGGTGCCTTGGATAAGTTCACCATCAAGGCTTGTTTTAAAGATAATATAGTAAGGTGAATTAATTGATTGTTTGAAATGAACCTTTAGGGTGTTTTTATTTTTCTCTGTAGGTTCTTCAAGTTCATATTTCTCAGTTGGTACAGCATTACCAGGTTGTGCATTATCAGGATTTCCATTTAAAATCATATCGCGCACTTCAATGGATCCAGGCACTAACTTTTGTTTATCTTGTATTACGTCTATAACATAAGGATCTTTAATCTCAACATTATTATAGTTAAAGCCTATTATCCAAGTAATTTCCTTCGTTTGGGCGTTATAAGAACCGTATTTATAACCATTTGCCTTTGTGAAAGTATCAGGATCGAAATTAGCTTCAACTTTATTTGATTGTGGATTAGAATCCGTATCTATCCAAGATAGGTTACCTGTGTTTTTAAATGAAGTTTTACCACTTTCTAGCTTTGTATAATCAAAGTCTGTCGTATATTTTACGACTAATGTCTTTGTCATATTAGACTGATACGTACCTATAAGAGTAATTTTGAAGCCTTTATCTGTTGCATCTAAAACATAGTCAGTCCCAGCTTGAAGGGTATAATTTCCGTCGTTAATTTCTAGTTTCTTATCCTTTAATTGTAATCCACCATGATCAAAGGTGTCCGTAATGATCGCGTTGTTTAATGGATAGTTGTTATTATTTACTATAATTGTCCAAGTTGTTGTTTTGTCTTTATAATTTGTTTCAGCTTTATTATTAGATTTAATAATATTTTGCTGCTTGAAGCTAGCTTCATTTTCTTTACTTGAATCATTATCAGCTGTAACTTTATTTTTTACTTTTCCATCTTCTATAACTTTATTAGTTGGCTTGGTTTTATAGGTAATCACATAAGCACTATTAATATCATCATTAAACTGTAAATCGAATCCATTCTTCTTGTTACTTACAGTGTAATTATTAACAGCGTCTCCTGTTACAAGCGTTCCTTTTTCATTATATGAAGCGTTTTTCACAACAATAGAATTTGCATCTAGTTCGTGTGTATCGTCAAAAATATCTTTTAAAATCGCATCAGCTTTTTTGATCTCTCTTTGATCACCATTGTAAGTAATTGTCCACTCAATTGTTTGCGTCTTTGGATCATATTTACTTGTTTTATTTAAGTGTGTACCACGAGAAACCGTTACAGTAGAGCTTGCGTTTTGTTGCTTTTGATTATCACTCGTTATCGTAACGTTATTTCGGAAACTTTTAATATTTTCATCAGTAATTTTTGTGGCATATTCGATTTGATATGCTTTATTGATAGAATCTTTGAAAGCAATCTCCAATTTTGAGCCATCTGATGAAATAATATTGTAATCTGTTGGTTCAGCTTCTGCACCACGCGTTACATTCCCATTAACATCAACTTCTAAATAATAAACTTTAATAGAATCTTTATTTAAGCTTGTACCTTGTGGAATGTTATCTTTAAAAACAGCGTTTTTAAGGGTGTCTTTCGTTTTGTTCATTTCTACTTTCCAATTAATTTCATTTGTATTAATTGGTCTATCAGGTAACCCTTTTTTATTCGTAGCTGTTTGTACATTAGGCTTAAAGTCAACTGTAATAGAAACATCCTTATCTTTAATCGGGAAAGGAATTTCTTGTGTTGTTGTACCTTTAATTTCAGCTTTATTAAATTCTGTCTTTAATTGTAGGTTACCAGCAACATCTGGATGCTCTTCAACATAATCGTTGAATGTCATCGTGACTTTTCCATCTTTTGTAACAGTAAAATTACCAATTTGATTGTTTTCACTATCATATAAAGGACTGTTAATTGTATTGTAAATCTTAAAATGTTTAGGAAGATCAAAGATATAGTAATCTCCACTTTTCACATTCATTGATTTTAAAAGTTCCCATGTAAACTCAATATTGGCAGGGGAATCTGTACTTGGACGGTTATCCTCTGTAAATGGTTTTCCGTCTTTATCCGTCAGCTTTACACCGGTTAAAATGTTTGTTGTTATTTGCTTTGGACCTGAATTTGTATTCTCAGCAGGGTCGCTTGCTAGCTTTCGTTCTGGATTGTCAGTAGCAATTTTAGCTGCTGGGTTTTGTTCCGGATTATCGGTAACAGGTTTAGTTGCTGGGTTTTGTTCCGGATTATCAGTAACAGGTTTAGTTGCTGGGTTTTGTTCCGGATTATCAGTAACAGGTTTAGTTGCTGGGTTTTGTTCCGGATTATCAGTAACAGGTTTAGTTGCTGGGTTTTGTTCCGGATTATCAGTAACAGGTTTAGTTGCTGGATCTTGCTCCGGATTGTCAGTAACAGGTTTAGCTACTGGATCTTGCACTGGTTTATTAGTATCCTGTTTGGTGCCAGCTTCTTTAGAGTCTTCTACCTGAACAGGAACTGATATAGGCTGAACCATTGTTCCTAAAGGAAAAGCGATTTGAACTGATTTTTCCCCAGTTTTTAAAGTTGAGTTAAACACGGTATCAACTTTAATTTTTCCTTTAGCGTCTTTCAAATTTTCTACTTGATCATTAAATATTAATTTTAATTTATTATCTTTAGCTGTTATAAAATATTGACCAATATTTTTTTGATCTGTTACTAAATCCCCTTGCAAATCTTTAGATACTTTTAATGCAAGTGGTATTTGAACTACTGCTGTATCATTTGCGTGTGCAACTTGTTGATCCTTTATTGACCAAGCGTATTCTACTTGAATGGTTGATCCTATCTTTACTAAGTTGTTAGGATTTTTTGCTTCGTCAATAATATGATTCGTTGCATCTTTCATTTCAACAGTGTCAAATAAGGAATCTCCTGTTAAGGTTTCCGCTCTTACTTGATTGTATGGAAAACTAGCAAGTTGCGAAAATAGTACGAATACAATTAAACATACATTGAAAAGTTTTTTCATTTTTCCTCCTCTGAACATTCATTTGTCCATTGGGGACTTATTCCACATGAACAAATGGAATATTAAAAGTATTTGTTATAAGCTATTTATTTTTGGTTATCCCTCCGTTTCTATACGCGTTCTCAGACAAACAGGATTATGTTCAAAGTAATATTATTTAACGTAAAACAAAATGTATATTTACACAGTTCTGTGGGAATATACACAATTCGACAAAAAATGTCGAAAAAAATACTGATATAAAGAATGATATCAGACCTTTATATGTGAGATAGTTTTCATGTATATCTAGTAAAAAAGAATGGTTATAAAGGTAAGTTTTACGATACATACTAACCAAGGTAGTGTATCCCTTTGTGAAGGCTTATTTTTGCCTTAAAGTTATGTGGAAATAAAAATCTAGATAGGGTTGGTTTTGGTCAGGATGAAGACAATATGTACTTTGAAATTAGTCATTTATTTTGTCTAAAGAGAGTTGTGCGATTAGTGGACCGAAGTTGAAAGCTGATAGTTTCTTACATTGTTAGAGAAATATAAGGATTACAGAATATTCGACTAACACGTTACTACGGTCATTTTTGAGACTGTTTAAACAATAAGAAAGAAGGTGTTTTCCTCTTTAGTTACAATATCTTTTTAGTAAAGATAAGCTGAAGTAACCTCCGCTAAAGATTATATACTTAAATGATAAAGAGTTCAACAATAGTTCACATATTTTCCCAAAAATAAAAACGGCTGTTTTATGTGGAATAAATCTACAAAACAGCCGTTTTTGGTATTAGATTTCTGTTAAGATTATCGGTTCGCCGCGTGTTACGACAACTGTATGTTCACATTGTGCAACAAGGCTCTTGTCAGGTGTAACGAATGTCCAACCATCATCGCCGCGCTCGATAATATGATCAGCTTTCATAGAAATGAATGGCTCTACAGCGATAACAAGACCGTCTTTTAGAAGCGCATTATCCATTGGGTCAAAGTAGCTTAAAATGTGGTTTGGTGCTTCGTGTAAGCTAAGACCAATACCGTGACCAGTTAAGTTTTGAATCACATTATATCCATTTTTATGTGCAAAGTTTGAAACAGCACGACCAATTTGGTTTTGTTTTGAACCAGCTTTCACCTTTTTCATTGCTGCCCAAAATGCATCAACAGCTGCTTGGCAAAGCTTTTCTTTTGCTTCATCTTCTCCAAGTACAAATGAAATACCTGTATCTGCATAATAACCATCAAGTGCAGCAGATACGTCGACATTTACTAAGTCACCTTCTTTTAATACGCGATCTCCTGGAATACCGTGAGCAACTTCTTCGTTTACACTAATACAAGTTACGCCTGGGAAATCATATTCTTTTTCAGGTGCAGAAATAGCACCATGCTCATCTAATACTTTTTTACCGATCAAATCAAGCTCTTTCGTTGTCATACCTGGCTTCGCTTCTTTTTTCATTTCTTCACGTGCAAGTGCAACGATGCGGCCGATTTTTCGTAAGCCTTCTAAGTCTTGTTCATTACGAATAATCATGAAAACCACTGTCCTTCCTCGAATGTATATCTTACCCGATTGTATCATGTTTATTTTCGTCCTGCTACTCGCTTGCGGTATGTAGGTTGATTCCTCTCATAAGGAATACATGACAATTGTCATATCGATGTCATGACGCATCATACTGTTTCCTGAGTTTTCCAACACATACAATGTAAATATAAGAAACAGCGGGGGTGGAGAGATGGAAAAGATTATAGAAGTAAATGGTGTTTCTAAAACATTTAAATATAAAAAGGCAGTAAATAACGTCTCATTTCATGTGAATAAAGGAGAAATTGTAGCACTACTTGGACCGAATGGTGCAGGGAAAACGACGACGATGTCGATGCTGCTTGGATTAAAGGATCCGACGGAAGGAACTGTTTCTATATTTGGAAAGAGTCCCAAGCATAGAGATGTTCGTAATAGCTTCGGTGCGATGTTACAAGAAGTAAGTGTCATTGATAGCATTACGGTGGAAGAGGCAATTGAGTTATTCCGTAGTTATTATACGAATCCGGTAGCGAAAGAAACGTTGCTACATTTATCAAATTTAGAATCGGAGCGAAAGCAAAGATGTGAGAAATTATCAGGTGGGCAAAAAAGAAGATTAAACTTTGCGCTCGCACTTGCAGGAAATCCTGATTTGTTATTTTTAGATGAGCCGACAGTTGGGATGGATATTACGTCTCGAAGAACGTTTTGGGAAACAATTCGAAAGTTAGCAAGTGAAGGGAAAACAATTATTTTAACGACGCACTATTTAGAAGAAGCGGATGCATTGGCGAATCGTATTTTATTATTTGCAAATGGAAAGATTATCGCAGACGGTACACCAGATGAGATGAAGGCGACGATTTCGCGAAAAACAATCAAGTTTTATTCGAAGGAAAGTATTCCTGCAAAATTACTAAAAGAATTGCCAAACGTAACAGAAGTACAGTCAAACGAAGGGCACTTCACTTTAACAACTGAAGATACAGATGCAACTTTAAAAGCGATTTATCAAAAGAACTTACCTGTAACGGATGTTTCAGTTGAACGTGGAAGTCTTGATGAAGCATTTGAACAGTTTGTCGCAAATCAGGAGGAGGGAATCGCATGAGAGCTTTATGGATGCAATGCAAAATAGAAATTTTACGTACGTTTCGCAATAAATTGTTTATCTTTTTCTCATTACTAATGCCAGTTATGTTTTACTATATTTTCACAAATGTTATTCAAGTGCCACAAAACGGAGATGCTTGGAAAGCGCATTATTTAATCTCAATGGCGACGTTCAGTATTGTAGGGACGGCACTTTTTAGTTTCGGTGTAAGGATTTCTCAGGAAAAGGGGCAAGGGTGGACACATTTGCTGAAAATTACACCACTTCCAGAGGGTGCATATATAACAGCCAAAATCATCGCTCAAACTGTAGTGAATGCTTTTTCAATCTTAGTTATCTTTATCGCAGGAATATTAATTAATCATGTCGAGTTAACAGTAGGGCAATGGATTGGCGCTGGATTATGGTTATTGTTAGGTGTAACACCATTTTTAGCGTTAGGAACAGTAATAGGTTCTATTAAAAAGGCAGATGCAGCAGCGGGTTTAGCGAATATTTTAAATATGAGTCTAGCTGTAATCGGCGGGCTATGGATGCCAATTGAAGTATTCCCAAAAATATTAAGAACGATTGGTGAATGGACACCAACATATCACTTCGGAAGCGGTGCATGGGATATTGTAGCTGGAAAATCAGTTGGTTGGGAAAATATCGCGGTATTAGGAGGTTATTTCCTTATATTTGTTGTAGTATCAATATATATAAGAAAAAGACAGGAAGCGGTATAAATGATAGAGAAGAAGAGGATTGAGATTTTTCCGAAACATATGGGTTTCTTCCCGTATATGTGGTTCGTTTATCTGTTATTTCCGATTTATAATTTAACACAAGTATCTGGATGGAAGCTTGTAATAGGTATTGGTATGTTGCTAGCTTTTATTGTCACATACCGACAGCTTTATTTTGTTAAGAAGACGTTCATTTTATGGGCGTGTATTCAAATGGCGCTCACCTTCTCATTTGCCTTATTTTATAATCCCTTCATGATATTGTTTGGATATTTTACGGCGAGTGCGATGGGATTTGCGCCAAGTAAAAAAGCGTTTCGTGTGTTGTTATGTTTATTAGTTGTAATGCTCGGAGCTTTTATATTTGTAAATATGAATCAACTAACAATCCCGAGTTTAGTGAATATCGTTCCAATGTTTATTTTAATGCTTCTTACACCATTTGGAATGCGTAATTTTAATCAAAAAAAGATGTTAAAGAATCAGTTGAACGAAGCAAACGAGCAAATTAAAGACTTAGTAAAACGTGAAGAACGTCAGCGAATTGCAAGGGATCTTCATGATACGTTAGGTCACACGTTATCACTCATTACGTTAAAAAGTCAGCTCGTGGAGAAGTTAATTGTAAAAAATCCTGAGCGTGCAAGTACGGAAGCGAGGGAAATTACACAAACATCTCGTACCGCTTTAAAGCAGCTAAGGGAATTAATTTCTGATATGCGTATGATTACAGTGGAAGAAGAGCTTGAGCAAATAAAAGCAATCTTACAAGCTGCTACTATTGAATTAGAAATAAAACAAGAAACGATTGCAAGTTCGTTATCACCAATTGAGCAAAACATTGTTGGGATGTGTTTACGTGAGGCTGTTACGAATGTTGTAAAGCATAGTAAGGCAACGCGTTGTACAGTTTCTGTACTGGAATCACAAGGTGAATTAATTTTGACAGTAGAAGATAATGGAATTGGTTTAGCAGATCAAAACCACGATGGAAATGGCATTCGTGGTATGAAGGAGCGCATCGCTCTTATTGATGGGTTTGTTGAACTAGGTACGATCAATCCAGGGACACTATTAACAGTAAAAGTTCCCGTTGTTATTCGAACAGGAAAAGATGAGGTGAGGGCATGATTCGAATTATTATTGCAGAAGATCAGCGGATGCTTCGTGGTGCATTGGGGGCCCTACTTGATCTAGAAGATGATATTGAAGTAATTGGGCAAGCTGCGAACGGGGAAGAAGCGCTAAAACTAATTGGATCGCTACAACCTGATGTAAGTATTATGGATATTGAAATGCCAATTCAAAGCGGATTAGATGTTGCGGAAACGTTAAAGAAAGAAAAATCAGCATGTAAGGTAATGATTTTAACAACATTTGCGCGCCCTGGATATTTTGAACGAGCAATGAAAGCTGGCGTGCACGGATACTTATTAAAAGATAGCCCGAGTGAAGATTTAGCTGCAGCGATTCGTAATGTAATGAAAGGCAAACGAGAGATTTCTCAAGATTTAATGTTCGGCTTATGGCAGGAGCAAAATCCGTTATCAGATCGTGAAAAAGAAGTATTGCTACTTGCGAAAGAAGGAAAGACGGCAAATGAAATTGCGAAGGCACTTTATCTTTCGCCTGGTACAGTGCGTAATTATATTTCTGAAGTATTAACGAAGCTAGATGCGAAAAATAGAATTGAGGCAATTACAATTGCGGAAGAAAAGGGATGGATATGAAAAGAAGTTTACCTATGAGTGGTAAACTTCTTTTTTCTTATAAACAACGGTTTCACACTTCAAATTCCATCTCAGTTGAAACGCTTGGAATTTGAAGTGTAGTACGTAATATAGATTTTACTTCATTTTTCGACAAAAAATTTGTTATAGTTAGATTAGGGTATTGGTCTGAATTTTGGACAACCTTGCCACTAACAGTTGTAATTACTCCATTTTTATCTACTTTTACAATGAAATCTTGACTATATATTTTATAGTTTTTGTAAGTTTGTGCAAGGCGAACTTCGGTTTAATTTTCTTTTGTTTCTTTATTTGTAGGTTGGGAATCTACATTCATTTCAGTTGTCATTCACCCTTGTTGAGCTTTAGCCTCGTTTATCTTACCCCTTAAATACTTTTTCGCCATATTTTTTCGTATCATTTTGAGGTTGTGTAATTTTTTAAGCGTTAAACTAGGCTAAGCAATTTCAATTTTTACTTCATTTTTATCTAGTTCTTGGGTGTGAATAGCTTCTGCTGATAAAGGATAAAGAAGACCGAATGTAACGAAGGCGCGGGCGAATTTTCTATAATTTATCTATAAAACTACTAATCTATTATTGTATGTGAGATGGATTGTATGAAGAATTTGCCGAATTTTATATATATTATGCATTATTTCATATCAAAAATTGTCGAATTCACATTATGGTAGTGGTATGACAACTTAACAAATTAGATTGTTATAATGGGATGGTGAGTAAGTATGCACGCAGAAAAATTAGGAAGTGAAATTAAGAAGATTAGGGTAATGAGGGGATTAACACAAAAACAGTTATCCGATAACATATGTCATCAATCGGAAGTGAGTCGAATTGAATCAGGCGCAGTATACCCAAGTATGGATATATTGCAAGGTATTGCAGCAAAGTTACAAGTTCCCATTATTCATTTTTATGAGGTACTCATTTATTCGAATATTGAGAGAAAAAAACAGTTTAAAGATCAAGTCATTATGCTGTGTAAGCAAAAAAAATATAAAGAGATTTATAATAGAGTATGGAATGAGCTAAAAAAGGAAGAATATCATCCTGAATTCCAACAGTTTCTTCAATGGCAATATCATGTAGCAGCTTACATATTGAAGAAAATCGATTACGAATATTGTATTTTAGAATTAAAAAAATTGTTAAACCAACAATTAGCTGGAATAGACGTATACCAAAATCTCTATATAGAGAATGCAATTGCAAATATTTATGCTGAAAATAATTATTTTAAGAAAAGTATTGAGTTATTTGAAGATATATTAAAACAATTAGAGACATTGCATGATAATGAAGAATTCGACGTGAAGGTAAGATATAATCATGCAAAAGCATTATACTTAGACGAGCAATATGAAGGGTCACTTTATCAAGTAAATAAGGCAATTGAAATATCATGCCGAATTAATAGTATGGCATTAATTGGACAGTTATATTATCAAAGGGGCGAATGTCTAGGAAAATTGGGGTATGATGAGGCAGAGATTGAAGATGCATATAAAAAGGCAAGTTTCTTTTTTGATATATTAGAGATGCATGCATATAAAGAAGCGCTCGCAGATAAAATCAGTAGATAAATAACCTAAAAAATGGATATGCATAATTGCATAGGATATGGATAAATTTTCATGATATATTAAAATAAAAAATGTGGGTGATGGAATATGAAGAAACTACTTATTGGTAGCTTATTAACGTTAGCAATGGCATGGGGTATTTCATTAGGTAATACAGCATTAGAGAAAAGCCAAGTAATTTCTCATAATGATCAAGAGGTACAATTAGCTGGAGATCTACCTTTTGAATATTAAAAAACAACCGTCTTACTTAGACGGTTGTTTTTTTGTGTAGTAACATCCAAACGTCTTTACTAGAAACAGGCTTGCTAATAAAGAATCCTTGAATGTGATCACAGTTTTGTTCATATAAAAACTTCCATTGTTCTTCCGTCTCTACACCTTCTGCAATAACTTCTAAATTTAGTTCTTTAGATAGTGTAATGATGGAGGAGATAATCGCTTCCTCTAAAGGACTATTTGTAATTCCGCAAATAAACTCTCGAGCAATTTTTAATGTGTTGATTGGATATTTTGTTAAATAAGCTAAAGAACTATAACCAGTTCCGAAGTCATCGATTGAAATTTGAATACCGAGATTTTGAAGCTGTTCTAGTTTTGCAACTACAGATTGATTTTGATTAATGGCGATACTTTCCGTAATTTCAATATCTAGTGCTTCTGATTTTAGTTCAGTTTCTTCTAACACTTTTGAAATAGTAGGGATTAAATCTGCATGGTTAAATTGAACAACAGATAAATTTACACCAACTTTCAAGTGAGAAAAACCTTGATTATGCCATCTTTTTGCCTCTAAGCAAGCGGTACGTAAAATCCAATTTCCAAGTTCAATAATAAATCCAGTTTCCTCCGCTAGAGGAATGAATTGGGCAGGAGACACGATGCCGAGTTTTGGGTGCTTCCAACGAATCAATGCTTCAAAACCGATAATTTGTTTTGTTACGGTGCTTACTTGCGGCTGGTATTCAAGGAAAAATTCATTTTGTTGTAATGCTTTTGCAAGCTCGCCTTCTAAGAATTGGATCTCATTTTGGGCGATACTCATTTCTTTTGAGAAGAAAACAAATCTATTTTTTCCATTTGCTTTCGCGCGATACATAGCCATATCAGCATTTTTCATTAATTCAGTAACATCGGTTCCATAATCAGGATACATGGCAATTCCGATACTCGGTGTAATGGATAGTTCTTCATCTTTAATGAAGAATGGTTTGTTTAAAATGGTTAAAATTTGTTCAGCTATAAAAGCCGCACTTTTTTCTGAGTACATATCTGGTAATAGAATTGTAAACTCATCTCCACCTTGACGAGCAACGACATCTTTTGAACGTAAGCAACCGCGTAATCTTTTTGCCACTTCAATTAATAATAAATCTCCGACGTCGTGTCCAAGTCTATCGTTAATTTTTTTGAATCGATCTAAATCAAGGAACATGACGGCAACATCATTTGCGCTAGTTTGAGCTGTATTTAAAATGTTTTTTAAATCTTTTTCAAACTTTCGACGATTTGGTAATCCAGTAAGTGCATCATGAAAGGCTAAATGTTCTACTTGTTTTTGTTTTTCATATAAAGTTGTAATATCACGTGCTATGCCGAACATCCCAACAACTTCTTTGTTTATGAAAGTAGGGATGAGTGTAATGTGAAGATAATAGTAGTAGCCTTCTTTTTCTTTTGTGCGAACTTCTAAAGTTTGTGGTCTACCTTCTGTTGTTAGTTGTAAAGATTTCTTTAGTAGATCATGGTCTTTTGAGTCAATAAAGTGTAGAAGAGAATAGCTTTCTACTTCACAATAGTAGGCGGTAAATAGGCTTTCACAAGCTGTATTAGATTGTTGGAAAATACCATTCATATTTAAAGAGAAAACGGCATCAGGATGATCTTCGAATAAAGATTTATAGCGTTGTTCACTCTTTGATAACGCAGATGCACCCTCTTCTACTTTGCCTTCTAGTTGTGTAGTCAACTGTTCATATGTATCGATTAGTGCTTGATTATCTTTCCACATGTAAAGTTGTCGTAGGAATAATAAGATGAGTGATAATACTAGACCGATTAGCATGAACTTATCATCCCAAGGTTGAATAAGAATAAAGGAAAAAGTAATGATTATACTGAAATAGGGTAATATAAAGCGCACATAGTCAAATCGATAATATTTTGTTTTCGTTTCATGCTGCATTGGTTTATCCAAAATGTAAAGTATGGACGACAAACCAATTAATAAAATCGAAGCAGTATGTATTAAGTAAGAGACTTCAGAAGAAGTTTCCATCCCCGTGTTTAGTTGGAACAGATGTATATATCCGTACACAAGTATGATAGTAAAGCCAATAATTAATGAAATTCTGCTAGAAGAATATTGTTCTCGTCTATATAGGCTAATAACGGCGTAAATTACTAATGCCTGTGCAATAAAGTATCCAATTAAAACCCAGTGATCTGCTGTTAACATACGAAAGCTTGAGAGGTCCAAAATAAAAGTTAAGGTAAAATAAATATTCATAATAACAATAAAGATGCTATCGAATGAAAATTGAGCAAGGCCTCTAATAGAGTAATGTTTTATGAATTTGATAGCAAACCCAGAAAAGAGCAAAATATATTGTATGATGAAAAAAGGTAGTGCCTTATATGAGAATATGACTTGATCATATATAGAAAGTGAATGAAGGAATAAAGTTATTTCCATAGTTAGTCCGCATATGCAAGTGCAGAGTAATAAAACCCAAAATAATTTATCACTATGCTTCATTTTCTTAATAGCTTTATATAAACAATAGCAAGAAAAGAGTGCAGCAAAACAAAATAAGAAGAGAATTCCAATTTCTTTTATATTCAAGTCCTTAGGGATAAGAAATATCCAAAGGGAAAATATAATTATATACATCGTGACAAAGTGTACATATTTTTTTTGATTAATCATATTATGACTCCGTTTCAATAAAGTTGAATCGCAGGTGGAAAATGCTAATTCCAATCATAGCATATACAATAGGGTGTTTTTTACTATAAAAATTACTTTTTTTGAAAAAAATAGCTCAACATTACAATTTACCATTGTAATGTTGAGCTATTTATTCTTTTTATCCCCCTTATAGAGGATAATTCATGTATTAATTGCAGCATTGCTAAATCTTTTTGTTTACTTTCAATCATAATATCGAAATTATGGTTGATTTTTTTTGCAATGTGTAAGAAAGGCTTAATAAACCCTAAATCAATATATTCAGAGTGAGCCCTAAATTCTTTTTTTGATTTAGGGGAGGAAATATGAACTTTAGGAGGGACATTTGTATGTGACCAAGTTTCAAAAATTGCAGGGAGTAATACTTCTAGCGGCTCTTCGCAAAGGTTTGCCATGTGATGATGATAATCAAATACGAATGGAATCTTTTCTTTTTGGCAAATCGATAAAGTTTCAGCAGTTGTATATGTTTTATCATCATTTTCAAGCGTCATTTGCTCTTTTATATGTGCAGGAAGTTTTTTTATGTTTTCATGGAAACGTCCAACCGCTTGTTCTTTATTTCCATAGGCACCACCTACATGGATGTTAATATAAGAAGAATCTGCAATTCCTATGGCATCTAATACTTTATAATGATAGGCCATATCTGTAATAGCGTTAGTTGTAATATGTGGCTTGTCGCTTGTAAATAGCGTAAATTGATTTGGATGAAAACTTACTCGTAAATTGTGTTCTTTAATTAATGCCCCAATTTTACGCCAAAGCGGTGTAAATGCCCCGATATAATCAAACTCGACTTCGGGATGTGTTGCAAGTGGGACGATGGAAGAGGATAAACGATATAACGGAATTTCATGCGCTATATTGTAATGAAGAATACGTATTGTATGCTCAAGATTTTGCCTTGTAACATCGTACAATTTATCTTCTCGTTCTTGTTTACTGAGCTTTTGAAAGCTTGTAAATGTCATCGTTTTGGCAGGAGAACAGTCCCAGAGTGCCATTGCATGTGAAACATATCCGAACCGCATAATCATATGTGATACACCTCTTTTTACTCATTATCTTTCCTATAAGAAGAAAGAAAGTATCGTTCCTATCCATTCTTTCCCTCTATCAATAAGAGAAAGGGGGCTAACATCTTTAAAGGAAAGTAAGGACGCGTTTTCTAAATCTTTATGGAATCTGTTTTTTACTGTTTGTATAAAATGTTTATCATATAAAAGGCAGTTGATTTCATGATTAATATATAAACTTCTCATATCAAAGTTTGCAGTTCCGATATCACAAATATAATCGTCCACTATAATAACTTTAGCGTGAAAAAAACCTTGTTGAAATGCATAAATATTACATCCGGCTTGTATTAACTTTCGGCAATATGGAAATTTTGCTTCTCGAACAAGGGCGTGATCAGCTTTTTCTGGAACGAGAATCGTTATTTGAACCCCACGTTTTCGTGCTTTTAATAATGCTTGCATGATTTTTTTTCCAGGAATGAAATATGGTGTACCGATAAAGAGTTCTTGTTTCGCGCTTTCGATTAAATATAAAAAAGTATGTTGCAAATAGGCACCATCAGTAGGGATAAATTGATGTAGAATGGTTCCTGGTTGTTGCTTAGGAAAATAAAGAGATGAATCTAATAAATTTTGGTTCGTATCGTCGAGCCAATCATGTAAAAATTGCTTTTGTAAATCCTGTATTCCTTCCCCAGTAAGACGCAAATGATAATCGCGCCATAATCCTAATTTTTGATTATGTCCTAAATATTCTTCTCCAATATTAAATCCACCAATATAACCAATTTTTCCGTCAATAACTGTAATTTTTCTATGGTTTCTTTGATTTGCAGAAAAGAACGGAAAAGGAAATTTCACTTTATGACAAAATGAAAAAGAGACGCCGTGTTTTTGTAGGGAACGAATTGCCTCGTTTGATAAATGATGGCTTCCCAATCGATCGAGTAAAAGTCTTACTTCAATTCCTTCCTGTGCCTTATCGATAAGTAACTTTAAAAATTCGCGACTGATTTTATCGTTTTTTACAATGAAGAACAAAACGTGCACATGGTGCCTTGCTTGTTGTATATCAGTAAATAAAGCATCATATAAATCTTGCCCGTATGTATAAAGGTGAAAATTACTTTGACGTAAAGGGAAAGTACGAGAGCTCACACGCTTTAAATGAAGAATCCTCCCATATAAAAGGTCAATTGTGATCCAAAGAGTAACGCATATTAACAAGAGAGATAAGAAGAACATAAGTAAATTCCCTCCTTTGCATTCTTTTCACCTTCATTTTGCTGGTTACCCGGAAAAGCCCGATTGGCTTCACCTTATCCCATATTAAGGGGCGGTAAGCCTCCTACTTAAAAATTAGGCTTACTTAAAGGAATCAGGCGAGAGGAAACAACCCCCTATGGATTAAAGTTTCACTTTATAGTTTCACCGAAATAAACAGCTTTATTAAAAAATATGTTGTTGTATAACAAAAAACTGTTGACTGAATGCTCACTCATTATATAATGAAGATAGGGGAAAAAATTCAGAAAATTATATGTTTTTGAAGATTCTAAAAAAGAAAGAGAGCTTACAAAGAGAGGGGTAGCATAAAAATGAATAGCTTACTGATCATTAATTGGCTGGCTGCCATTGCTGTTATTGCTTATGCGGGATATTTGTTTGTGTATCTTATACGGACGAGGATGGCCTACATACAGTTAGGAAAAAAGATTGAATTTGACCGTCGTTTTAAAGAGCGTTGGGATCTCCTTAAGGTCAATGTTTTCGGTCAGAAAAAGCTGCTGAAAGATAAGAAGAGCGGCATTATTCACGTTATGTTCTTTTACGGATTTATTCTTGTCCAATTTGGAGCAATTGACTTCGTTTGGAAAGGACTCGCACCAGGATCACATCTTCCACTTGGACCACTATACCCTGCATTTACATTCTTCCAGGAAATTGTCACACTTGTTATTTTAATTGCAGTCTTTTGGGCTTTTCATAGACGTTATGTTGAGAAGCTAGTTCGTTTAAAACGTAATTTCAAATCAGGCCTTGTTCTTATCTTTATTGGTGGCTTAATGATTTCTGTGCTACTCGGTAATGGGATGGGAATCATATGGCACGGCGAGGAGCTTTCATGGAGTGAACCGATCGCTTCTGCGATCGCTTACGTTTTCTCGGGAATAAATGAAACCGCAGCCATTTCTGTGTTCTATTTCTCTTGGTGGGTGCATCTACTAATTTTGTTAACGTTTTTAGTGTATGTTCCACAATCAAAACATGCGCATTTAATTGCGGGACCAGTTAACGTTTTCTTCGGTCGTCTTTCAAATCCAGGGAAACTTGAAAAGATTGACTTTGAAGATGAAACGCAAGAAACATTTGGTGTTGGTAAAATCGAAGACTTTAGACAGAATCAGCTTATTGATTTATACGCTTGCGTAGAGTGTGGTCGTTGTACAAATATGTGTCCGGCAACAGGAACAGGGAAAATGTTATCGCCGATGGATTTAATTTTAAAACTTCGCGATCATTTAACTGATAAAGGAGCAGCAGTGACATCAAAAGCACCGTGGGTTCCAGTAGTTGCCTTTAATAATACACAAGGAAATCAGTTAGCGATGATGGCAGCTGGGAAAGGGCAACAAGAATCAGCAGCTACAACGCTCGCTTACGATCCGAGTTTAATCGGAGATGTTATTACAGAGGAAGAGATTTGGGCTTGTACAACGTGCCGTAACTGTGAAGATCAGTGTCCGGTTATGAATGAGCATGTTGACAAAATTATTGATTTACGCCGCTATCTCGTTTTAACAGAAGGAAAGATGGACGCGGAAGCGCAGCGTGCGATGACAAACATCGAGCGTCAAGGGAATCCATGGGGACTTAACCGTAAAGAGCGTGAAACTTGGCGCCAAGGTGATGATGAAGTAACGGTTCCAACTGTAAAAGAAAAATCGAAAGCTGGCGAGGAGTTCGAATATTTATTCTGGGTTGGTTCAATGGGATCATATGATAATCGTAGTCAGAAGATTGCGATATCGTTCGCGAAGTTAATGAACGAAGCGGGCATTTCATTCGCGATACTTGGTAATAAAGAAAAGAATTCTGGAGATACACCGCGACGTCTTGGAAATGAATTTGTCTTCCAAGAGATGGCGACAAAGAATATCGAGGAATTTGAAAAAGCAGGAGTGAAGAAAATCGTTACGATTGATCCTCACGCTTATAACACATTTAAAAATGAGTATCCAGACTTTGGTTTGCAAGCAGAAGTCTATCATCATACAGAATTGTTAGCTCAGTGGGTGAAAGAAGGACGCTTAAAACCTGTTCACTCTATTGAGGAAACAGTTACGTATCATGATTCCTGTTACTTAGGAAGATACAACGAAGTATACGAAGCACCACGCGATATTTTGAAAGCAATTCCTGGTGTGAATCTTGTAGAAATGGCACGTAACCGTGAAACCGGAATGTGCTGTGGCGCAGGTGGTGGCTTAATGTGGATGGAAGAGACAGCAGGTTCACGTATTAACGTTGCTCGTACAGAACAAGCACTAGCTGTAGAACCATCCATTATCGGTACAGGTTGTCCATATTGCTTAACGATGATTAGCGATGGGACGAAAGCGAAAGAAGTAGAAGAGAAGGTTCAAACTCTTGATGTAACAGAGATTTTAGAACGCTCTGTTATCGGACAGAAGAAAGAAGCGATGTAATTTGTAGGAATGAATACAACTTTAGAGAGAGGTGCAATCATTGCACCTCTTCTCAACGTAAGAACACCGAGCGAGCGCTCGGTGCTAAAAAAAGAGATGGGGGAAATAGATATGAGTAAAACAGTTATTTTAAGTGCTGCAAGAACACCGGTTGGGAAATTTGGAGGATCTTTAAAAGACGTGAAAGCAACAGAACTTGGGGGAATTGCAATTAAAGCAGCGCTTGAAAGAGCGAATGTTTCTGCTAATGATGTTGAAGAAGTTATATTTGGAACAGTTATTCAAGGTGGACAGGGACAAATTCCATCACGCCAAGCTGCGAGGGCTGCTGGAATCCCTTGGGAAGTGCAGACGGAAACAGTGAATAAAGTTTGTGCATCAGGGCTTCGTGCGGTTACGTTAGCGGATCAAATTATTCGTACTGGCGATCAATCACTTATTGTAGCTGGCGGTATGGAGTCGATGAGTAACAGTCCTTACATTTTACGCGGAGCAAGATGGGGATACAGAATGGGCAACAACGAAGTGATTGATTTAAACGTTGCTGACGGTTTAACATGCGCATTTTCAGGTATACACATGGGTGTTTATGGCGGAGAAGTTGCGAAGGAAGATGGAATCTCTCGCGAAGCGCAAGATGAATGGGCATATCGTAGCCATCAACGTGCGGTTTCGGCGCATAAAGAAGGACGTTTTGAAGAGGAAATCGTGCCAGTAACGATTCCGCAAAGAAAAGGTGATCCTATTGTCGTTGCAAAAGATGAGGCGCCACGTGAAGATACAACGGTTGAAAAATTAGCGAAATTAAAACCTGTATTTGATAAGACGTCGGCAGTGACAGCGGGTAATGCTCCTGGACTAAATGATGGCGGTGCTGCGCTCGTATTAATGAGCGAAGACAGAGCGAAACAAGAAGGAAGAAAGCCATTAGCGACAATTTTGGCACATACAGCAATTGCAGTGGAGTCTAAAGATTTCCCAAGAACGCCAGGTTATGCAATTAACGAATTGTTGAAAAAAACAGGGAAGACAATTGAAGATATCGATTTATTCGAGATTAATGAAGCATTTGCAGCGGTAGCAATTGCAAGTACAGAGATTGCAGGAATTGACCCAGACAAATTGAATGTAAATGGCGGTGCAGTGGCAATGGGACATCCGATTGGAGCAAGTGGCGCGCGTATTATCGTTACACTTATCCACGCACTGAAGCAGCGCGGCGGCGGAATTGGAATTGCTTCTATTTGTAGCGGTGGTGGTCAAGGTGACGCAATTATGATTGAAGTTCGTTAATTTACGTGTAGGCGATTTTTGATTTATTAACAATTTATATTAAGGGGGAAGAAAGAATGGGTGTACAAAAAATAGTTGTAATTGGTGCAGGACAAATGGGTTCGGGAATCGCACAAGTATGTGCAATGGCAGGATATGATGTGAGGATACAAGATTTAAAACAAGAGCAATTAGACAGAGGATTGGCTATTATTACGAAAAACTTAGCGCGCCAAGTAGAAAAAGGACGCATGAAGGAAGAAGAGAAGGAAGCGACGTTAAATCGCCTTACAGTAACGCTTGATTTAGATTGTGTGAAGGAAGCGGATCTTGTTATTGAAGCGGCTGTTGAGAAAATGGATATAAAAAAGAAAATCTTTGCGAATCTAGATGAAATTGCTCCAGATCACGCAATTTTAGCGACGAATACGTCATCTCTACCAATTACAGAAATTGCAGCGGTAACGAAACGTCCGGAGAAAGTAATCGGTATGCACTTTATGAATCCCGTTCCGGTTATGAAGCTTGTTGAAATTATTCGTGGTTTAGCTACAGATGATGAGGTGTACGAAACAATTGAAGATATTACGAAAAAAATCGGGAAAGTGCCAGTTGAAGTAAATGATTTCCCAGGATTTGTATCGAACCGTATTTTATTACCTATGATTAACGAAGCGATCTATACGTTATATGAAGGTGTAGCGACGAAAGAAGCGATTGATGAAGTGATGAAACTAGGTATGAATCATCCGATGGGACCACTTACATTAGCTGATTTTATCGGTTTAGATACATGTTTATACATTATGGAAGTGTTGCATGAAGGATTAGGAGATAGTAAATATCGCCCATGTCCATTATTACGCAAGTATGTGAACGCAGGATGGTTAGGACGTAAAACGGGTCGTGGTTTCTACGTTTACGAATAAAGTCCTCCCTTTATTAAAATAGTGGTCTTACCAAATTGTTAAAAAGATATATAGCAAACGGAGGCGAAGTACATGAATTTTCATTTTACTGAAGAGCAACAAATGATGAGGAAAATGGTTCGAGATTTTGCGCAGAAGGAAATAGCTCCCCTTGTTCCTAGTATGGAACAAGGGGTGTTCCCAAAAGAGATTTTGCAGAAGATGGGTGAGCTTGGACTAATGGGTATTCCAGCGCCTGCAAAATACGGCGGTGCAGAAATGGATTTTATTTCTTACATTTTAGCGATTGAAGAAATCTCAAAGGTGAGTGCAACAGTTGGTGTAATTTTAGCTGTACATACGTCAGTTGGAATGAACCCGATTTTATATTTTGGAACAGAAGAACAGAAGCAGAAATATGTTTCTAAACTTGCGACTGGTGAATATTTAGGGGCATTTGCATTAACAGAACCAAATGCAGGATCAGATGCAGGGAGTTTGAAATCAAGAGCTGTAAAGAAAGGCGATCACTACATTATTAATGGATCGAAAGTATTTATTACAAATGGCGGTGAAGCAAGTACGTACATTGTATTCGCTTCTACAAATCCAGAGGCAGGAAAAAGTGGGATTTCTGCATTTATAGTAGAGAAAGATACGCCAGGCTTAATTATCGGCAAAGATGAGCATAAAATGGGACTTCTTGGTTCTCGCACGGTACAACTTACGTTTGAAGATATGAAAGTGCCGGCCGAGAATTTACTTGGTGAAGAAGGACAAGGATTTAAGGTGGCAATGGCGAATTTAGATGTTGGACGAATTGGAATCGGAGCTCAGGCATTAGGAATCGCGGAAGCGGCGCTTGCATGTGCAATTGATTATGCGAAAGAGCGTGAGCAATTCGGCAAGCCAATTGCGGCGCAGCAAGGAATCGGATTCAAACTTGCAGATATGGCGACTAGCGTAGAAGCAGCGCGATTACTTGTATACAGAGCGGCATCGCTAAGAGCGCAAGGATTACCATGCGGTAAAGAAGCTTCTATTGCGAAATTATTTGCTTCTAAGACGGCTGTTGAAGTTGCGATTGAAGCGGTGCAAGTATTTGGCGGTTACGGTTATACGAAAGACTATCCAGTAGAACGATTTTTCCGTGACGCGAAAATCACGCAAATATACGAAGGAACGAGTGAGATACAGAAACTTGTTATTAGTCGAGCTTTATAAAAGGACAAGGGGGAGACGGGAATGCATTTTAAACTATCAGAAGAACATGAAATGATAAGAAAAATGGTTCGGGATTTTGCTAAGAACGAAGTAGCACCGACGGCAGCTGAGCGTGATGAAGAAGAGAGATTTGATCGTGCACTATTTGATCAAATGGCAGAGCTTGGTTTAACCGGCATTCCGTGGCCTGAAGAATACGGCGGAATTGGAAGCGATTACTTAGCGTATGTAATTGCTATCGAAGAATTATCTCGTGTTTGTGCTTCAACAGGTGTAACGCTGTCTGCACACACTTCACTTGCTGGTTGGCCAATTTTTAAATTTGGAACGGAAGAACAAAAGCAAAAGTTTTTACGACCGATGGCAGAAGGAACGAAAATTGGCGCATACGGTTTAACGGAGCCAAGTTCTGGTTCAGATGCTGGCGGAATGAGGACAACTGCGAAACGAGATGGAGACCATTACATTTTAAATGGATCAAAAATCTTTATTACAAATGGCGGTATTGCTGATATTTATGTTGTTTTTGCGTTAACTGATCCCGAATCGAAGCAGCGTGGTACGAGCGCGTTTATTGTGGAAAGTGATACACCAGGATTTTCAGTTGGGAAGAAGGAAAGTAAGTTAGGGATTCGCTCTTCACCAACAACTGAAATTATGTTCGAAGATTGCCGTATTCCTGTAGAGAACCTACTCGGCGAAGAGGGGCAAGGATTTAAAGTTGCGATGCAAACATTAGATGGCGGCCGTAATGGTATTGCCGCGCAAGCAGTCGGTATTGCGCAAGGGGCTTTAGATGCTTCGGTAGAATATGCAAGAGAGCGCCATCAGTTTGGGAAACCTATTGCGGCGCAGCAAGGAATTGGCTTTAAACTTGCAGATATGGCAACGGATGTGGAGGCGGCGCGCCTTCTAACATACCAAGCGGCTTGGCTTGAATCGGAAGGGCTTCCGTATGGGAAAGAGTCAGCGATGTCAAAAGTATTTGCAGGTGATACAGCGATGAAGGTGACGACTGAAGCGGTACAAGTATTTGGTGGTTACGGTTATACGAAAGATTATCCAGTAGAGCGTTATATGCGAGATGCAAAGATTACACAGATTTATGAAGGAACACAAGAGATTCAAAGGCTTGTAATTTCGCGTATGTTAACGAAGTAGGAGCAAAGGCGTAGGTATTTTCCTACGCTTTTTCCTTCCAAAAAATAATAGAGAGAGGTGAAGGGGATGGTTAAACATAATGTACATGCGTCCGTGAAAGATGAAAAATTAGTTGCGTTAAGACGTGAACAAATGATTAAAGGTGCGGTGCAATTGTTTAAGCAAAAAGGGTTCCCACGTACAACAACGAGAGAGATTGCGAAGGCGGCTGGGTTTAGTATTGGAACACTTTATGAGTACATTCGTACAAAAGATGATGTTTTATATTTAGTTTGTGATAGTATTTATGAACATGTAAAAGAAAGATTAGAGGAAGTAGTGTGTACAGAGAAGGGAAGTATAGAAAGCTTAAAGATAGCGATAACGAATTATTTTAAAGTGATGGATGAATTGCAAGAAGAAGTATTAATTATGTATCAAGAGGTACGTTTTTTACCGAAAGAATCACTCCCATATGTATTAGAAAAAGAGTTTCAAATGGTCGGGATGTTTGAGAATATTTTAGAACAGTGTACGGAAAATGGGACATTTACATTAAATAAAAAAGAGATACAGCTTCTTGCACATAACATTTTCATACAAGGACAAATGTGGGGATTTAGACGTTGGGCCCTGCAAAAACTGTATACGCTGGAAGAATATACTGAAATGCAAATTAGGTATGTACTGCAAGGAGCGCATATGTTTCCGAAATAAGGAATAGACAAATTATAATTTTATTAACATATTAAAGTTTCCCGTTTTTTTTGTAGCATATTTGTGCGACTTTTGTTTATAATGAATAGTATGGATTTTTTTAAGCAGACCGTTATATATAAGGTTATATTTGAAGAAAGGAAGTGCCGCATAAGTGAATTTTAAGCAATATTCACCAGAAGAGCTAAAAGAATGTTCAATGATTGAAGTTGTACATAGCGTTTTAGGGGATAAAAGACAAGCAACGACATTCAATGAGTTGGTTCGAGAAATCGCTCAAGTGCTGGGACTATCTCAAGAGCAAGTTAATGCGAAACTCGCACAATTTTATACAGATTTAAACATCGATGGACGTTTCATTAATTTAGGAGAAAATCGTTGGGGGCTACGCAGCTGGTACCCATATGAGCAAATTGATGAAGAAATCTTACCTCAGCCAAAACCGAAGAAGAAACGTAAAGTTGAAGAGGACGGTTTTGACGACTACATCGAAGAAGATGATGACGAATTCAGCGATGCAGAAGGAAATGCAGACGAAGAAGAGGTAGAAGATTTGGACAAGGTTCTTGAAGAAGAAGACGGAGATGACGATGATCTTGATGATTTAGATGAAGATGATGACGATGACTTCGCCGAAGAAGAACTTGAGTACGATGAAACTGAAGAAGAAGAAGAGGAAGAACTGTAGTTCTTGACTTTTCATTATCGTCCATGTAGAATCATTTTTGGGCTCTTTAAAAAAGGACGATAATACTTTTAAAGTGTAAATATAAAAGAAAATTGCTCCCTACTTATTACTTTATGTGATGAGGGGAGCAATTTTCTTTTTTGTTTTTTGTTTAGAAAATAAAAAGAGTCTAACAATAAGATGGATACAGTGTTATCTACATACGTTGCGCTTTGCAACGGTGATTATATAACAGCAAAATAGGAGGGAGCTTTTTCATGACTAAGTATATTTTTGTAACAGGCGGTGTAGTATCGTCTTTAGGAAAAGGTATTACAGCAGCATCTCTTGGAAGACTTTTAAAAAATCGTGGTTTAAACGTAACTATTCAAAAGTTTGATCCATACATTAACGTAGACCCAGGGACTATGAGCCCATACCAACACGGTGAGGTATTCGTAACAGATGATGGTGCAGAAACTGATTTAGACCTTGGTCACTATGAGCGTTTCATCGACATCAACTTAAACAAATACAGCAACGTAACAACAGGTAAAATTTACTCTTCAGTTCTTCAAAAAGAGCGTCGTGGTGAATACCTAGGAGGAACAGTTCAAGTTATTCCTCACATTACTAACGAAATTAAAGAGCGTGTATATCGTTCTGGTCGCGAAACAAACGCGGACGTTGTTATTACAGAAATTGGTGGAACTGTTGGTGACATCGAGTCTCTACCATTCTTAGAAGCAATCCGTCAAATTAAGAGCGACATCGGTCGTGACAATGTAATGTACATTCACTGTACGTTAATCCCGTACTTAAAAGCAGCGGGTGAAATGAAAACAAAACCAACGCAACATAGCGTTAAAGAGCTTCGCAGCTTAGGTATTCAACCAAATATTATCGTTGTTCGTACAGAATTGCCTGTTTCTCAAGATATGAAAGACAAGCTTGCATTATTCTGTGACATTGATACAAAAGCAGTTATCGAAGCACGCGATGCAGATACTTTATATGCGGTTCCATTATCTCTTCAAGAGCAAAATATGGACCAAATCGTTTGCGATCACTTAAAATTAGACAATCCAGCTGCAGATATGACAGAGTGGACTGCGCTAGTTAATAAAGTACGTAACCTTTCTAAGAAAACAAAAATTGCTCTTGTTGGTAAATACGTAGAGCTTCAAGATGCATACATTTCTGTTGTAGAAGCACTTCGTCATGCGGGTTATTCATTCGACACAGATGTAGAAGTGAAATGGGTAAACGCTGAGCACGTAACACCAGAGAACGTACAAGAATTAGTTGGTGACACAGATGGTATCCTTGTACCTGGTGGATTCGGCGATCGTGGTGTAGAAGGTAAAATCGTTGCAATTCAATATGCTCGTGAAAACAAAGTTCCATTCTTAGGAATTTGCCTAGGTATGCAACTTGCATCAATCGAATTCGCACGTAACGTATTAGGATTAGAAGGAGCTAACTCTTCTGAAATTAATCCTGACACACCTTATGCAATCATTGACTTATTACCAGAACAAAAAGATGTAGAAGACTTAGGTGGCACACTTCGTCTTGGTCTATACCCATGTAAGCTTGCTGAAGAAACAAATGCTTACAATGCTTACAACGAGCCGGTTGTATATGAGCGTCATCGTCATCGTTATGAGTTCAACAATCAATTCCGTCCGGATATGGAAAAAGCAGGATTTGTATTCTCTGGTACAAGCCCAGACGGTCGTCTAGTTGAAATCATTGAATTAAAAGACCACCCTTGGTTCGTGGCAGCACAGTTCCATCCAGAACTTGTATCTCGTCCAAATCGTCCACAACCATTGTTCCATGACTTCGTAAGTGCTTCTATTACGAATAAAGAGAGCAAGTAAAAAAAAAAGCGCCTGAAATAGGGCGCTTTTTTTAATATTCATTTAACATTTCATCGATTGTAAATTTGATCCCATGATATGCAAATAAAGCTATCATTAAACTTGGGAATCCGTAGCGATTGCCTTCATCGTCTGGAATAAGGCCTTTTAACAGCTTAGTATCAATATGTACATCTGTATATTGTTCTAGTGATTCAGTACCTTCTTGAATAGCGGAGATGCCGACAATAGAGTGTCCATCAGCTTGAAGTTTTTTTGCCATTGCTACAACTTCTTCATCTGTTGAAAAACGGCTAATAAGAAGTACACGGTCTGCAGAAGTTACTTCTACTTCTTTACCATTTTCAAATAATCGTTTTGCTTGCTTCATTGGCTCAGCACCGAATAATGCTTCAGCAACAACGCCCTCCATTTCATTTGTACCATGCAAATAAATGAAACCGTTGCCAACTAATGCTTGAGCAAGTAGACGGGCGCTATCTTCTATATTCATTTCTTCTTTTTGAGAAACTCTGGAGAAATAACCACTTAATTGAGTTGAAAAAATTTTTAACATAATGTTACTCCCTTTCGTACGTGTTTACCGGCTTTCATTATAGTTTATTTTTTTAAAAAGGTGAAATCGAAGGGTAGCATAACAAAATAGGAAACGGTAAAATAAGAAAGAATAGGAAGGAATTTGCCAAAGAATAGCGAAAATTAATCGTTAAGATATAAGAAGCTTTAAATCTTGTATTTACACAGAAAGGTTGGGAGTTATGGAAGGTAAAATTTTAATCGTTGATGATCAATATGGCATTCGTGTGTTATTACATGAAGTGTTCCAAAAAGAAGGTTATCAGACATTCCAAGCAGCGAATGGATTTCAAGCTTTAGATATCGTGAAAAAAGATAATCCAGATTTAGTAGTGTTAGATATGAAAATTCCAGGTATGGATGGTATAGAGATTTTAAAACATGTAAAGGAAATTGATGAGAGTATTAAAGTAATTTTAATGACTGCTTATGGAGAGCTTGATATGATCCAAGAAGCGAAAGATTTAGGAGCTTTAATGCACTTTGCTAAACCGTTTGATATTGATGAGATTCGTCAAGCGGTGAGAGAACAGCTTGCTGTAGAGGCGTAAAAAATGAATTTTTTATAAAAAATATGGAAAAAAGCGTTTACATGGACTATTGAGCAGGTGAATACGGTTGAGTTTTTGAGTACAAGTTGTTATCCTATTGAGTGTAGAAAAAAGTCCGGTATGTAAATATACATATTTTACCTTATTCTGGTCATACTACCAGCGATAAGAACTTATCGGATACAAAAAACGTTTTTTAGGAGGATTCACCATGCCTTTAGTTTCTATGAAAGAAATGCTAAACACAGCACTAGAAGGAAAATACGCAGTTGGTCAATTCAACATGAACAACTTAGAGTGGACTCAAGCTATCTTAGCTGCTGCGGAAGAAGAAAAATCTCCTGTAATCCTAGGTGTATCTGAGGGTGCAGCTCGTCATATGACTGGTTTCAAAACAGTTGTAGCTATGGTTAAAGCTTTAATCGAAGAAATGAACATCACTGTTCCTGTAGCGATTCACCTTGACCATGGTTCAAGCTTCGAAAAATGTAAAGAAGCAATCGATGCAGGTTTCACATCTGTAATGATCGACGCTTCTCACCACCCATTCGAAGAAAACGTTGAAACTACTAAAAAAGTAGTAGAATACGCACACGCTCGTAACGTATCTGTTGAAGCTGAGCTTGGAACAGTTGGCGGACAAGAAGACGACATCATCGCTGAAGGCGTAATTTACGCTGATCCAGCAGAGTGTAAGCACCTTGTTGAAGCAACAGGTATCGATTGCCTAGCTCCAGCTTTAGGTTCTGTACACGGTCCTTACAAAGGTGAGCCTAACTTAGGATTCGCTGAAATGGAACAAGTTCGTGACTTCACTGGCGTACCTTTAGTATTACACGGTGGTACTGGTATCCCAACTGCTGATATCGTAAAAGCTATTTCTTTAGGTACTTCAAAAATTAACGTAAACACTGAGAACCAAATTGAGTTTACAAAAGCTGTTCGTGAAGCATTAAGCAAAGACCAAGAAGTTTACGATCCTCGTAAATATATTGGACCTGGCCGCGACGCGATTAAAGCAACTGTTGCTGGTAAAATGCGTGAATTCGGTTCTAACGGTAAAGCGTAAGAATAAAATTCCGTTTTGGAAACCGTCTAGTCTTTTAGACGGTTTCCTTTCGTTGTATAATGAAAGCGTGAACAAGTCTAAAGATTTTTATCATTTTGTTTTTGAAATAGAAAATAATGTGCATAGTCCTATTAATAAATGTGATAATGTATCTAAATTGATAAAGTAAATTCGATGAATAGTTAATCTTTATCTATTCGTACTACGGGAGAAATGAAGATAATGGTTTCCTATTTATTGAGTTTTAGGGTGGAAAGAGTGATTGAGATTCTTAAGGGGAGCTTTCTATAGATATAGAAAGTAAATACATTCACAAGAAGGGAGCTCAATATGGAAAAATTGCTAATTGAAGGCGGAAGAGCTTTAAATGGAACAATTCGAGTGAGTGGTGCAAAAAATAGCGCCGTTGCACTAATTCCAGCGACAATTTTAGCAGATACTCCAGTAACTATTGGTGGTGTCCCTAATATTTCGGACGTGAAAATGTTAGGAGACTTGCTAGAGGAAATTGGAGGAAGAGTAACTTATGGACAGGAGGAAGAGATGGTAGTCGATCCTTCTAACATGGTTGCAATGCCTTTACCGAATGGAAAAGTGAAAAAATTGCGTGCTTCTTATTATTTAATGGGTGCGATGCTTGGCCGTTTTAAAAAAGCTGTTATTGGGCTTCCGGGTGGATGCCATTTAGGACCGAGGCCGATTGATCAGCATATTAAAGGGTTTGAAGCGTTAGGTGCACATGTTACGAATGAACAGGGTGCGATTTATTTAAGAGCAGATGAATTGCGCGGGGCACGTATTTATTTAGATGTTGTTAGTGTAGGAGCTACAATTAATATTATGCTAGCAGCTGTGCGAGCGAAAGGTAGAACTGTTATTGAAAACGCAGCGAAAGAACCAGAGATTATTGATGTAGCTACATTGTTAACAAGCATGGGTGCACGCATTAAAGGTGCTGGCACAGATGTAATCCGAATTGATGGTGTGGATTCACTTCACGGTTGTCACCATACGATCATTCCAGATCGTATTGAAGCGGGTACGTATATGATTTTAGGAGCTGCATCAGGAGGAGAAGTAACCGTTGATAATGTGATTCCTCAGCATTTAGAGTCAGTTACAGCGAAGTTAAGAGAAGCTGGTGTCCAAGTTGAAACGAACGATGACCAAATTACAGTGAACGGTAATAGAAGGTTAAAAGTAGTTGATATAAAAACGCTTGTATATCCAGGATTCCCAACAGATTTACAACAACCATTTACGACGCTTTTAACAAAGGCACACGGAACGGGTGTTGTAACCGATACGATTTACGGCGCACGCTTTAAACACATTGATGAATTACGTCGTATGAATGCACAAATTAAAGTGGAAGGTCGTTCGGCAATTGTAACTGGTCCTGTTTTATTGCAAGGTGCAAAAGTGAAGGCAAGTGATTTGCGAGCTGGAGCGGCTCTTGTTATTGCAGGGTTAATGGCGGATGGAATTACAGAAGTAACCGGACTTGAGCATATTGATCGAGGTTATGAAAATATAGTAGACAAGCTTAAAGGGCTTGGCGCAAACATTTGGCGAGAACAAATGACAAGCCAAGAAATTGAAGAGATGAAGAACGCATAAGTGATACTTCCGCAAGGGGGAAGCGAAGCATCACTACTTGCGGAAGTATACTTTGTAGAGAAACACGGTTCACAAAATACGGCAGAAATATAAAGACTTAAAGGAGAGGGATTATCGTGGAAAGAAGTTTATCTATGGAGTTAGTACGTGTAACAGAGGCTGCAGCATTATCATCAGCGCGTTGGATGGGGCGCGGGAAAAAGGATGAGGCAGACGGTGCAGCAACATCAGCTATGCGTGATGTATTTGATACAATCCCGATGAAAGGTACAGTTGTAATTGGTGAAGGTGAGATGGACGAAGCACCAATGCTGTATATCGGAGAGAAATTAGGTACAGGATATGGACCACGTGTAGACGTTGCAGTTGATCCTTTAGAAGGGACAAACATCGTAGCAGCTGGTGGATGGAATGCTCTTGCTGTTATTGCAATTGCAGATCATGGTAATTTGTTACATGCTCCTGACATGTACATGGATAAAATCGCGGTTGGCCCAGAAGCGGTTGGGGCGGTCGATATTGATGCGCCTATTATCGATAACTTACGTGCGGTTGCGAAAGCGAAAAATAAAGATATTGAAGATGTTGTAGCGACAGTTTTAAACCGTCCACGTCATCAAGCGATTATCGAAGAAATTCGTAAAGCTGGTGCTCGTATTAAATTAATTAACGATGGAGATGTGGCTGGAGCAATTAACACTGCATTTGATCGCACAGGTGTAGATATTTTATTCGGCTCTGGTGGAGCACCTGAGGGTGTATTAGCAGCAGTTGCATTAAAATGTTTAGGTGGAGAAATCCACGGAAAGCTTCTGCCTCAAAATGAAGCTGAATTAGCTCGTTGTAAAAAAATGGGTATTGAAGATATAAATCGTATCCTTCGCATGGAAGACTTAGTAAAAGGTGACGATGCAATCTTTGCGGCAACAGGCGTAACAGACGGAGAACTATTACGCGGCGTTCAATTTAAAGGTAGCGTAGGAACAACACAATCCCTTGTTATGCGTGCAAAATCAGGCACAGTACGCTTCGTAGACGGACGTCATAGCTTGAATAAAAAACCAAACTTGGTTATTAAGTAAAAAGCGTAAGCAGCTCGTTCAGAATGGGAAGGCATTGTAGCTCCTGACCATTCTAGCTACTGGAACTAGGTTAAATAAAAGCGAAGACAAATTTTCTTGTCTTCGCTTCTTGTATTTGTGTTTCAACGTATTGATTAAAACTAGATAAAAGGGTTACAATAGTGAATATTACCCTACTTGAACTTATTGCCTTTCATTATTAATTATTTGCCTTCCGTATTTTTCCCTTTACCCATGTGAAAAGAGAATAACGTTAAAGTGTGGTGTCTGAATGAATTTGTCAATTGCAGCATTAGAAAACATGAAATTAAAAGAGTTATACGAGCTTGCGAAAGAATTTAAGATTTCGTATTATAGCAAATTAACGAAAAAAGAGTTAATCTTCGCTATCCTAAAAGCTCGAGCAGAAAAAGAAGGTTTCTTCTTCATGGAAGGCGTATTAGAAATTATTCAATCAGAAGGATTTGGATTCCTACGTCCTATCAACTATTCTCCAAGCTCAGAAGATATTTATATCTCAGCTTCGCAAATTCGTCGTTTCGATTTACGTAATGGAGACAAGGTTTCTGGTAAAGTACGACCTCCGAAAGAAAATGAACGCTATTTTGGATTATTACAAGTTGAAGCTGTAAACGGAGATGATCCAGAGTCAGCAAAAGAGCGTGTGCATTTCCCTGCATTAACACCATTATACCCAGATCGCCAAATGAAATTGGAAACGGAACCGAAAAAGTTACCGACACGCATCATGGATTTAATCGCACCAGTTGGATTTGGACAACGTGGTTTAATTGTCGCGCCTCCAAAGGCTGGTAAAACAAGTCTATTAAAAGAAATCGCACACAGTGTTACAACAAATCACCCGGAAGCTGAATTAATTGTACTTTTAATTGATGAGCGTCCAGAGGAAGTAACAGACATTGAACGTTCTGTTAAAGGAGATGTTGTAAGCTCTACTTTTGATGAAGTGCCAGAAAATCATATTAAAGTAGCGGAACTTGTGTTAGAACGTGCAATGCGTCTTGTAGAGCACAAAAAAGATGTTATCATTTTAATGGATAGTATTACCCGTTTAGCGCGAGCTTACAACCTTGTTATTCCGCCAAGTGGTAGAACATTATCGGGTGGTATCGACCCAGCTGCCTTCCATAGACCGAAGCGTTTCTTTGGAGCCGCACGTAATATTGAAGAAGGCGGTAGCTTAACGATTTTAGCAACAGCGCTTGTTGATACAGGATCTCGTATGGACGATGTAATTTACGAAGAATTTAAAGGAACTGGAAATATGGAACTTCACTTAGATCGTTCATTAGCTGAGCGTCGTATCTTCCCGGCAATTGATATTCGCCGTTCTGGTACACGTAAAGAAGATCTATTAATTCCGAAAGAACATTTAGACAAGCTATGGGGTATTCGTAAAACAATGCGTGATACACCAGACTTTGTCGAAGGTTTCTTACGTAAACTTCGTCAAACAAAGACAAATGAAGAATTTTTACAAAACATTGTTGCAGACTCAAAAAGATATGTAACAACTAAGTAAAGGGAAAAGATCGGGACTCGCTTATTTCGTAGTAAGCGAGTTTTTTATGTTTTTAAGGGAATATTAGAGAGAGTAATATATGGGAAAAATTTTGTTTTTTGAGATGAAAATCATATTTGGGTCGAGAGTTTGAAGTGTCCTGGATTCTGAGTGAGCCGCTTGCGCTTTTAGGTGCTATCCAGCTCCAGCGGCTAGAATCTCCGGCCATTTCGCTCTCTCGGTCGAAGTAAAAAGCGCTTCTTGGTCGAGAGCTCCAATGTCCTGCGATTCTGAACGAGCCGCTTGTGCTTTTAATTTTTAAAAAGACAAAAACAGGTAGTTGCAAAATGGAGTTAGCCTTGTTATAATTTCATCATATGTGTTTCATCAATATAGTTGTGTAAGCAGCTGAAGATGAAAAACTCTGTTTCGAAAATGATTCAGGGCGGAAGGAGATGAAAAGAATGAAAGCAGGAATCCATCCAAATTACAATAAAGTTGTATTTATGGACACGAACACAGGCTTCAAATTCTTAAGCGGGTCTACTAAAGGCTCTAGCGAAACTGTTGAGTGGGAAGATGGTAACACTTATCCATTACTAAAAATTGAGATCAGTTCTGATTCTCACCCATTCTACACTGGACGTCAGAAGTTTGCTACTGCAGACGGACGTGTTGACCGCTTCAATAAGAAATACGGTATCAAGTAATAAAGAACATAAAACAGGCAAGTGTATGTATTCGCTTGTCTGTTTTTTTTGCAAAAATATTAAACCTTTACCCTACTTTGGATTAGGAAAGTAGATGAAAGGAGAGCTCAATGTACTTAATGAATCAAAATGGTTGGATTGAAGTGATTTGCGGGAGTATGTTTTCTGGAAAATCAGAAGAGCTCATCCGCCGTATACGACGTACGCAATTTGCGAAACAACATGCGATTGTATTTAAACCATGTATTGATAATCGTTATAGTGAAGAAGATGTTGTATCACATAATGGATTAAAGGTTAAAGCAGTTCCTGTTTCAGCCTCAAAAGATATATTTAACCATGTAACAGAAGAAATGGATGTTATTGCAATCGATGAGGTACAATTTTTTGATGGGGACATTGTGGAAGTGGTGCAAGTATTGGCAAATCGTGGCTATCGTGTCATTGTAGCTGGATTAGACCAAGATTTCCGTGGTCTACCATTTGGACAAGTTCCTCAGCTGATGGCGATTGCTGAACATGTAACTAAGTTGCAGGCAGTTTGTTCTGCATGCGGATCTCCTGCAAGTCGTACGCAACGTTTAATTGATGGAGAACCAGCGGCATTTGATGATCCAATTATTTTAGTTGGGGCTTCAGAATCGTATGAACCACGTTGTCGTCATTGTCATGCAGTACCTACAAAACAAAGATAAATGAAACTCGCTATGTAGAGCGGGTTTTTTTCGAAAATAGATGAAGATTGGTGGCCAGCTCTTCGTACAGCTAAGAACTTTAGCCAGTCAGAGCTGAGCGAGCCGCTTGCGCTTTTAAATATAATTTGCGTTTTTTTGATTAAGTACCATATACTATTTGTATTAGATACTAGGATGTAGAGGTGAATGGTGTGTTAGATCGTTTGCAAGCTGTAGAAGATCGTTATGAGAAGTTAAATGAATTGTTAAGTGATCCAGAGGTTATTAGCGATACGAATAAGCTTCGTGAGTATTCAAAGGAACAATCTGATATGCAGGAAACGGTAGAGGTGTACCGTGAGTATAAAGATGTTCGTGAGCAATTAAGAGATGCAAAAGCAATGTTAGAAGATAAGTTAGACGCTGATATGCGTGACATGGTAAAAGAAGAGGTTTCTGAATTAGAAGGACAAGATAAAGAATTGTCAGAGCGTCTGAAAATTTTACTTGTTCCAAAAGACCCTAATGATGATAAAAACGTTATCGTTGAGGTTCGTGGTGCTGCTGGTGGTGACGAGGCGGCTTTATTTGCTGGTGATTTATATCGTATGTATAGCCGTTATGCTGAGGTACAAGGTTGGAAAACTGAAATTATCGAAGCGAGCTATACAGAGTTAGGTGGATACAAAGAGATTATCTTTATGATTAACGGTAAAGGTGCGTTCGCGAAGCTGAAATTCGAGAATGGTGCTCACCGTGTACAACGTGTTCCTGAAACGGAATCTGGTGGACGTATTCATACATCTACAGCAACTGTAGCTGTATTACCAGAGGCAGAAGAAGTAGAAATTAGTATTCATGAAAAAGATGTTCGTGTTGATACGTTTGCTTCTAGTGGTCCTGGTGGACAAAGTGTTAATACAACGATGTCAGCGGTACGTTTAACGCATTTACCGACTGGTGTAGTTGTATCGTGTCAGGATGAGAAATCACAAATCAAGAATAAAGAAAAAGCGATGAAAGTATTACGCGCACGTGTTTATGATAAGTTTAGACAAGAAGCGCAAGCTGAGTATGATCAAAACCGTAAACAAGCTGTTGGTACGGGTGATCGTTCAGAGCGTATTCGTACGTATAATTTCCCGCAAAACCGTGTTACAGACCATCGAATCGGTTTAACGATTCAAAAGCTAGATCAAATCTTACAAGGTAAGTTAGATGATTTCATCAATGCCTTAGTGATGGAAGATCAGGCTCAAAAGATGGAGGCAGCTGAGTAATGCGTGTCTATGAAGCCCTGAAATGGGCTTCTTCTTTTTTACAGGAAAATGGACGAGATGAAAATGCGGGAGAAATTGTCCTTTGTCATGTATTAAAGACGAACAGAACCGGAATGCTCATGAATATGCGTGAAGAAATAACTTTGGAACAAGAAACAAGTTTTACGGAGTTTATTCACAAGCATGTAGAAGGTATTCCTATTCAATATATGATTGGTTATGAAATGTTTTATGGACGGTCGTTCTTTGTGAATGAAGAAGTATTAATACCAAGACCGGAAACTGAAGAGCTTATAGTAGGAGTGTTAGAAAGAATCGAGCGTCATTTTGGTGATGAGAAATTGCATGTGGCGGATATCGGTACAGGTAGTGGAGCGATTTCTATTACGCTTGCTTTAGAAAGTAAAAATCTTCATGTGTACACGGTAGATATTGCACAAGAGTCGATTGAAGTTGCAAAAGAAAATGCAAAAACTTTGGGCGCAGAAGTAACGTTCTATCATGGTGATTTATTGTCACCATTTTATAAAACAGGTCAAAAGTTAGATGTTGTTGTTTCAAACCCCCCATATATACCGGAAGAGGATTGGCGTGGCCTTTCTCCTGTGGTGAAAGAGCATGAGCCAAAGAGAGCACTTGTTGGTGGCGAAGACGGATTAGATTTCTATCGCCGTTTTATGGAAGAGTTGCCGAATGTGTTGCAGAAGAAAGCAATTGTGGCATTTGAAATTGGAGTAGGGCAAGGCGAGGATGTAAAAGGGTTGTTACAACAAGCTTTTCCACATGCTCATGTTGAGGTTGTTTTTGATATTAATGGAAAAGATCGTATGGTATTTGCAGAGATAGAGTAAGGTTCAGGCCTTACTCTATTTTTTTGTTTAAAAATTTATATAGATTTTGAATTTAATAGTTTAGAAAGATGAAAGTCTGTCCACACTGTTTGTAGAAGGGACGGTGGAGGAAATGAAAAAACAAGTTATTGCTTATCTTCTTCTATTATTAATTGGTGCACAGTTGCTTGTGCAGTTTGGATATATGAAAGCTGATGCGAAAGGGCCTTCAGTTATTCCGAAAGAGGCCGTTCGATTACGGATTTTAGCAAATAGTGATTCAGATAAAGACCAGGCGTTAAAGCGAAAAGTGCGTGATGAAGTAAAAGCACAAATTGATGGATGGGTAGCAGATTTAACTTCATTTGAAGAGGCGCGTAAAGTCATTCAAAGTCATATTCCAGAAATCGAAAAAACAGTGGCAAATACGTTGAAACAAGAAGGAAGTAAAGATTCATTTCAAGTGAAATTTAGTAAGAATGTAAAGTTTCCTACAAAGGTATATGGGAATTTTATTTATCCAGCAGGGGAATATGAGGCGGTATTGATTACAATTGGGGAAGGTGAAGGGGCAAACTGGTGGTGTGTATTATTTCCACCGATGTGTTTCTTAGATTTTTCAAGTGGTACGGCTGTAAGAAAGGAAGAACATGTTGTGAAGGCTGAATCTCCTGAAGAGGGGGAAGTTCAGGAGCAAGATGAGGAAGTAGTGGATGTACCAGAGAAGAAAGAGGATAAAGTGAAACAAACGAAAGTTGTAAAGCAAGAAGTTGCAAAAAAAGTAACAGCTCCTGAAAAGAAAGTAGTAAAAAATGAAACAAAAGTAGAAGAACAACCTGTAAGAAAAGAAGAAACAAAAACTGTGGACAAAGTGGAGAAGCCTGTGGAACAAAAGCAAGAAAAACAAAATGAGTATGTAAAAGTAGAGGAGGAAGAAGAAAAGCCAGAAGTTAAGTTATTTATTGTAGAAGCTTTTACATCTTTATTCTCTAAATAGTACTATTAGTAGGTCCCTTCTCATATATAAAAAAGAGGAGGGATTTACTATGAAGAAAGTATATTTTGCTACGAAAGCAGATGTAGAAAGATTGCATTCTTTTTTCGGACAAGCTAATAAAAAAGATGATAAAATAAATGAGCTGTACGCGCAATTTATGATTTTGGAAGAGGCGGAAGAAATACGGGCTGTCATCGGATATGAACAAAGTGAAGAACACGCACTGATTCGTTCTTGTTTATTCACACCTAATGTGGATAAACAGACTTTCTTATATTTTTTTGAAATGTTTTTGCAGTATATGAACGAAAAAAATATTCGACAATTGTACTTACTAACAAATCATCCACAATCTATAACAATCTTTCAGTTTTTTGACTTTGTTACTATAGAGAAAGAAAACGTACCAGAGGGAATTCGACAGTTAGAACACTTTTGTAAAAATATAAAAGAGCCAAATGCAATAATACTAAATTGTCAGCTATTCACAAAGTTATCCACGGATTAATTAGGTTTATCCACATTTTGTGGATAAACCTTGTTTGTCTTTTGGATAAATCTCATAGTAAACTAAAAATAGACAAGTATTTCAGGGTAGAAAAGGACGTGGGAAAAAATGCATACAAATATGTGGGTTGTGGATAATGTTGTGGAAAGAAAAAAATATTATCCACAGTTACAAGAAGCAGCAAAATTATTAAGGGAAAACGAGGCGATTGCCTTCCCTACAGAAACGGTATATGGACTAGGCGCAAACGCGATGAATGATGAAGCAATCGCGAAAATTTTTGAAGCGAAAGGAAGACCGAGTGATAATCCACTTATTGTCCACATCGGTACAAAGTCACAGTTAGATGGGATTGTGAAAGAAATTCCGCCAGTTGCAGAGAAGTTAATGGAGCATTTTTGGCCAGGCCCGTTAACAATTATTTTACCTAGAAAAGAAGGGATTTCAGAGAAGGTGACGGCAGGACTTAATACGGTTGGAGTAAGAATGCCTGATCATCCAGTAGCGCTTGCTCTTATTGAAGAGGCAAATGTACCTGTTGCAGCACCGAGTGCGAATCGTTCTGGGCGCCCAAGTCCGACGCTAGCGTCTCACGTATATGAAGATTTAAATGAGAAAATTGCAGGTATTGTAGATGGTGGTGCGACGGGAGTAGGTGTTGAATCGACTGTAATTGATTGTACGAGCGAGGTTCCAACGATATTACGCCCAGGTGGGATTACGAAAGAACAATTAGAAGCGGTAATCGGTACTGTTTCTTTAGATCCAGCTTTAAAGGACGAGAAGGAAAAACCGAAATCACCTGGAATGAAATATACACATTATGCACCGAAAGCGCCACTGAGTATTGTGGAAGGTTCGCGTGAATTTATTCAACGCCTTGTGGATGAGAAGAAAGAAGAAGGGTTCAAAGTAGGTATATTAACGACAGAAGAATATCAGCATGTATATAGTGCGGATGTTGTATTATCTTGTGGTGTTCGAAGTGATTTAGCTAGCGTTGCGACTAAATTATATGATGTGCTTAGAACGTTTGATGCAAGTGAAGTGGATGTTATTTTTAGTGAATCATTCCCGAATGAAGGAATAGGGAATGCCATTATGAATCGCTTAACGAAAGCGGCAGGACATCAGGTTATTACTGAATCATAAGGTACGATTAGCAAACCGAATATTTCTCCTCGGATAAGCATATTTTGAAGTAGCACGTCCGAGGAGGGACATGAATGACGTTTGAACAGCTAATACCTTTAACAATTATGGCATTCGCCCTAGGGATGGATGCGTTCTCGGTGAGTCTTGGTATGGGAATGATGACCTTAAAGGGAAGACAAATCCTGTATATCGGTATGACGATAGGGATATTTCATATTATCATGCCATTTATAGGGATGGTATTAGGTCGCTTTTTATCAGAGCGGTATGGAGACATTGCACATTTTGCAGGTGCTATTTTATTAATTGGACTAGGATTTTATATTGTATATTCATCTATTTTGGAGAATGAAGAGACTAGAACGGCCCCTATTGGAATTAGTTTATTCGTATTTGCATTTGGTGTTAGTATAGATAGTTTTTCAGTAGGTCTTAGTCTTGGTATTTACGGGGCACAGACACTTATTACGATATTACTTTTTGGGTTTGTTAGTATGTTATTAGCGTGGCTTGGTTTATTAATTGGTAGGCATGCGAAAGATATGCTCGGCACATATGGTGAGATAGTAGGCGGTATCATTTTGGTTGGATTTGGATTATATCTCCTTTTTCCTATATAATTTTAAGGAGGAGGGCGTTATGAACAAGCTATTGGAATGGTATATTCGATTTGTCACTTTCTTTCCTAGATGGTTGCGACTGCTTGTTATTTCGGGTATTATTTTGCAAATTTCAATTTTAGATTGGATGAAGTTAATTTGCGAATGGTAAGATAGCTCCTTTCTGTGCATAGTTTTATTTATACTATACTGATTGCGCTAAAAAATTAAACATATAGAAAGGATGAGATGAATGACGAGATTGAAACAAGTTTTTGGTATTATTATTAGTTTTTTTGTTTTTTGGTTTAGTATGCTCGGTGTACAAATGTTTGCTGAGTTTTTAGATATTGAGTCATTGAAGTTTGTTGCGGGAAAAACGGAGGCGGCGCGTGCCTTTTATTCTCCGTATCCGTTTATAATCGTTTTTCTTATTACATTGCTTTCCCTATATTTCTTAGTAATTAAGCTTGGGAAACCGAAAAAAGAGAAAGTACCTACTTTAGAAGAAAAGAAGGAAGAATTACAATGATAAAATCCCCTGCTATTTAGCAGGGGATTTTATGTTTGGGTAATGGACGTAATTGAGTTATATTCGCTTTAAAATATATCCGGCTCCAGCGGCTAGAATCTCCGGTCATTTCGCTCTCTCGCTCGAAGCAAAGAACGCTTCAAGGTCGAGAGCTTAAAGTGCCCTGCGATTCTGAGCGAGTCGCCTCCGCTTTTAAACTGGTCTTACCAACTCGAATTGTTCGCCTAGTTTAGCGTAGTTGTGTCCTGCTAGGCGACTTACTGGTTTTAGTCCTTCTGCATGAATGCGGCCGTTTTCGTATAGGTGTTCTGCGACGTGGAAACGAACGACGCGCCCGATTAGTAGATCGCAAGCTGGTGAGTCTTCTGTTCCGCCAAGAGGGATTGCGCGTTCTAGTACGCACTCCATTCGAATATTTGCTTCTTTTACACCTGGAACGGAGATGACATCACTTTCAATTGGTGTTAGTTTTGCTAGTTCAATTTCACTCTCATTTGGCGGGAGGTTAGCTGCTGTTTCGTTAATTGCTTCTACGTAAGATTCATCAGAAATATGTACGACAAACTCACCCTTTTCAATTGCGTTTCGAGAAGTGTCTTTCGGTGTTCCTGCTTTTCGTTGTACAGAAACTGAGATAAGTGGTGGGTTAGCAGCGACAATATTGAAATAACTATATGGTGCTCCGTTTAATACGCCGTCTTTTGTTACAGAAGTAACGAATGCGACGGGGCGTGGAATGATACTTCCCGTTAATAATTTGTAATTCTCTTTTTCCGTTTGTTCATTTGGATTAATGGATAACATGCTAAAGATCCCCTTTCTAAATATGACGACTTATTGTTTGTTTACAAGATGTTAGTGGAAAACTCCTGCTGAAAATAATATTTTTATTACATGAAAAGAACTTACTTCAATCACAATGAAGTAAGTTCTGTCTAAATAATCTCGAATTCAAGATAAAAATTATAATAAAACGTATGCGCCAGGTCCGATTAAAGCTACACCAATCGCAACAGCGATTAACATTAAATTGTATTCATATCCGTTTTGTGTTACCCAGTAACCATTTTTTCCGTGAACAGTGAAGATTGCCATTAACATTGTTCCGACGATAAATAGTGAACCAATTGCAGTGAAAATACCTGATGCGAATAAGAAGCCACCTAATAATTCAGTTGCGCCAGCCATAAATGCCATGAATACACCAGGACGTAAACCGATTGACTCCATCCAGCCGCCAGTTCCCTTTAAACCGTAACCGCCGAACCACCCAAATAATTTTTGAGCACCATGACCCATGAATGTAATACCTATAATAAGACGAATAATAAGAAGACCGATATCCATCATTTCAAAAACCTCCTAAAAGTTATTAACTTATCTTATGTAAGTAATAATAAAATAGTTACTTACTTTAGTCAAGTGAATTTCAAAAAAAGTTTGAAATTAATTTTACAAATTAGCGACAAAAAACAAAATGTAGTAAAGACCTCTAGACAAGTTGGGTAAAAAAAGAGAAAATATAAGTAGAAGTTAACTTCTTATTGTTATTCAGACAATCAGAATTGACTGGAATTTTGCAAAGAGCTACAATAAGAGTCTATTAGTAATGACGTAATTTATTTCGAAAGCGTTTTTACAGTATAATATTCGAAGTATGAAGTCTTACATGTATCCCGAGTTTTACTAGGGATTGCCCTATAAACTTTTAGGTAAATTATGAGGAGGACTATCCTATGTTTAAAAAATTATTCGGTTTTGGTTCAAAAACAAATGAAGAAACAATCGTAGCTCCATTAACTGGAGCAGTGAAAAATATTGAAGAAGTACCAGATCCAGTATTCGCTGGTCGTATGATGGGTGAAGGTGTTGCAATCGATCCTACTGAAGGTGTAGTTGTATCTCCAGTTGATGGTGAAATTGTACAGTTATTCCACACAAAACATGCTGTAGGAATTAAAGCGAAAAACGGTACAGAAATTTTAATCCACGTTGGATTAGAAACTGTAAAAATGGAAGGCGAAGGTTTCGAAGCTCACGTTTCTGAAGGCCAAGCTGTAAAAGCGGGAGATAAATTAATCTCATTCGACTTAGAATTAATCCGTGAAAAAGCGAAAAGTACAATTACTCCAATCGTTATTACAAACACAGATGCAGCTGAGTCTATTAAAACAACTGTAGGTGTAACAGCTACAAAAGGTTCAACAGAAGTAATGAAAGTTACAATGAAATAATTATTGTATAAGAGGAATCCGTTTCGTATGAAATGGATTCCTTATTTTGTTTTGTAGTCTGTTCCTTATGTATGGTAAAATATTTTGGCACTTGGAAATAGGGTTTCACATATATGTGGATAAGGCGCATTTTTCTTAGAAAAGATATAAGAGAAATGCGCCTTTCGTATATTCACATTTCTTTTGTTCTATTCTTATGTACGTTATGATAAAAAGTAGGAAAAAGAAGAAAAGGGGTGGGTTTGGATGAAACGAGTGTTATTTATTTGCACTGGAAATACATGCCGTAGCCCGATGGCCGAGGCGTTACTTCGTCACTATGGAGAAGGTAAGTTTGAAGTGCAATCTGCCGGTGTTTTCGCCTATCCAGGAAGTGATGCGTCGATATATGCAAAGGAAGCTTTAGTTGAAAAGGGAATTGCAATCGATCATGCTTCGCAGCAGGTAAATGAAACTTTGATTGATTGGGCAGATATTGTAGTAACGATGACGGAAAATCATAAGCAAATTGTACTTGGGCATTACCCGAGTGTTGAAAAGAAAGTAGATACATTATATGGAGTAACTGAGGGGATAAGTAAGGATATTTTAGATCCATTTGGCGGATCACTTTCTATTTATAAAGAAACGTTAGAAGAGATGGAAAAACTTGTACAAACTTTACTGAAAAAACATTCAGAAGGTTGATGTTTCGTGTATAATACGATATTGGAGATCACTTCGTTCCATTATGGTAGCGAGTGAGAAATGAAGATAATTGATTGAAACTTTGGAGGGGTAAAAATGAAAGTAGTAGTAGCATCTGATCACGGCGGCATGAATATCCGTAAAGAACTTGTAAGTTTATTAGAAGAGTTAAATATTGAATATATTGATTTAGGTTGTGAATGTGAAGCTGGTTCTGTTGATTACCCTGATTTTGCGTTTCCAGCAGCGGAAATGGTAGCGAATGGCGAAGTAGATCGTGGTATTTTAGTTTGTGGGACAGGCATCGGTATGTCAATTGCAGCAAACAAAGTAAATGGTATTCGTTGTGCACTAGTTCATGACACTTTCAGTGCGAAAGCAACGAGAGAGCATAATGATACGAACATGTTAGCAATGGGTGAGCGTGTAATTGGGGCAGGTCTAGCACGTGATATCGCAAAAATTTGGTTAACAACTGACTATGAAGGTGGTCGTCACGAAAACCGCGTAGGAAAAATTAAAACATACGAAACAAAGTAATAGATTCTAACTAGAAGTAGTATGAAATATAATCTGGTGAACCAACCTGTGAAAGGAAGAGGCGTAATGACAGAAATCGTAAAGGTAAGAGAACAGTTACAAATGTCGCTTTCTGATTTCCAAGAACAAGCTTCATTACAAAGTGGTCAAATTTTTGTAGTGGGGTGTAGCACGAGCGAAGTGCTAGGAGAAAGAATTGGAACATCAGGAACGATGGAAGTAGCAGAGGCGATTTTTTCTGAGTTAAAACAATTTCAAGAGCAAACAGGTATTGAGTTGGCGTTTCAATGTTGTGAGCATTTAAACCGTGCTTTAGTAGTTGAGAGAGAGTTAGCGATGAAATATCAATTTGAAATTGTAACAGTTACGCCTGTTAGATCAGCAGGTGGTGCATTAGCAACATATGCGTATCACAATTTGAAAGATCCGGTAGTAATTGAATTTATTAAAGCAGATGCAGGAATGGATATTGGTGATACATTTATCGGTATGCATTTAAAGCATGTAGCTGTTCCGGTTCGTACAAGTGTGAAGGAAATTGGAAGTGCGCATGTAACGATGGCAACGACACGTGGAAAACTAATTGGTGGAGCACGTGCTGTTTATGCGGCGAAGGAAGAGACTATCTCTTGCCGTTAGACATGAAAAATTATAAAGTCGCATAATAGCTTTATATCGAAAGATAAAAGGTATGTAGTCTGACTTTATAATAGAAGAAAGAAAAGACCGATTTTCGGTCTTTTTTTTCTTTTATGATATAGAAAGTCATGTTAGAATGTAGTTGAAAACATGAAGGTTCGAAAGAATTACAACCTGAATTTTCGTTTTTTCTGAATAAATGAGAAAAAACTATTGGGAATCGATGTAATTCGTTCAGAAAAGGGGGATTTTGGTGGATCATTTAAAACGTCAAGATGAAAAGGTATTTGCTGCAATTGAGGCAGAACTAGGAAGACAGCGTTCAAAGATTGAGTTAATTGCTTCGGAAAACTTCGTAAGTGAAGCAGTAATGGAGGCGCAAGGTTCTGTTTTAACGAATAAGTATGCTGAGGGATATCCTGGAAAACGTTACTATGGTGGCTGTGAGCACGTAGACGTAGTGGAAGATATCGCACGTGATCGCGCGAAAGAAATTTTTGGCGCAGAGCATGTAAATGTTCAACCGCATTCTGGTGCACAAGCGAACATGGCAGTATACTTCACGATTTTAGAGCAAGGCGATACAGTACTTGGTATGAATTTATCTCATGGTGGTCACTTAACACACGGAAGCCCTGTTAACTTCAGTGGAGTACAATATAATTTCGTAGAATATGGCGTGGATGCTGAATCTCACCGTATTAATTACGATGATGTATTAGCAAAAGCGAAAGAACATAAACCAAAATTAATCGTTGCAGGTGCAAGTGCATATCCTCGTGTTATCGATTTCAAACGATTCCGTGAGATTGCAGATGAAGTGGGTGCATACTTTATGGTTGATATGGCACATATCGCTGGTTTAGTAGCTGCTGGTTTACATCCAAACCCAGTACCACATGCACATTTCGTTACAACGACAACACATAAAACATTACGTGGTCCACGTGGTGGTATGATTTTATGTGAAGAGCAATTTGCAAAACAAATTGATAAATCAATCTTCCCTGGTATTCAAGGTGGTCCACTTATGCACGTAATTGCTGCAAAAGCTGTTGCATTTGGTGAGACGCTACAAGATGATTTTAAAACATATGCACAAAATATCATTAATAATGCGAACCGCTTAGCTGAAGGTCTTCAAAAAGAAGGACTTACACTTGTTTCTGGTGGAACAGACAATCATTTAATCCTGATTGATGTTCGTAACTTAGAAATCACAGGTAAAGTAGCAGAGCACGTATTAGATGAAGTTGGTATTACAGTGAACAAAAATACAATTCCATTTGAAACAGCAAGCCCGTTTGTAACAAGCGGTGTACGTATCGGTACGGCAGCTGTAACATCTCGTGGTTTCGGTTTAGAAGAAATGGATGAAATTGCGTCACTTATTGCTTACACATTAAAAAATCATGAAAATGAAGCTGCATTAGAAGAAGCAGGTAAGCGTGTAGAAGCGTTAACGAGCAAATTCCCAATGTACACAGACCTATAATAGAATTAAAGAAGACTGCTGAGACGTAATTGTTTTGGCAGTTTTTTTTTGGACATATATTGTTCTTTAAGTATGTATACAAATGATGAATAAATTTTGGCGATATAATGAAGGATACAGCTCCCATAATTGGTAAAGATACTAGATAGATTCATCGTAAAATCATGATTTTGCCAAATTTGCCCTTGAATATTAGTAGCGTTTTCTTTACAATCGTAAATAGTGTAAAAAAGCGTGCGAACGCATGAATATCATCTAAAGGAGAGATTCACATGGGAAAACTGTATGTATTTGATCACCCGTTAATTCAACATAAGATTACATATATTCGCGATAAGAATACAGGTACGAAAGATTTTCGTGAATTAGTGGACGAAGTAGCAAGTTTAATGGCTTTCGAAATTACTCGCGATCTTCCACTTAAAGACATTGAAATTGAAACACCTGTAAGCAAAGCGACAACAAAAGTGATCGCTGGTAAAAAGCTTGGTTTAATTCCGATTTTACGTGCAGGTTTAGGAATGGTTGATGGAATTCTGAAATTAATTCCAGCAGCAAAGGTAGGACACGTTGGTTTATACCGTGACCCTAAAACATTGCAACCGGTAGAATACTATGTGAAACTTCCAACGGATGTAGAAGAGCGTGACTTTATCGTACTAGATCCGATGCTAGCAACAGGTGGTTCTGCAGCTGAAGCAATTAACTCTCTGAAAAAGCGCGGTGCAAAACAAATTAAATTAATGTGTATCGTTGCAGCTCCAGAAGGAGTAAAAGTAGTACAAGAAGAACATCCTGATGTTGATATTTATGTAGCAGCATTAGATGAGAAATTAAATGACCACGGATATGTAGTACCAGGTCTTGGTGATGCTGGTGACCGTTTATTCGGAACGAAGTAAGACAACTGACGAGAGGGGATTCCCCTCTCGTTTTTTTTGTGTCCTGAGCAAGCAGGGGAGGGAGATAAATATACAGGCTATATACAACATAAGTTGTATACACATCACATATAATATAGAAGTCTTACGTCTAGCAAACACTATATATGGAAGGGAAGCGTTATATTTTAAAAACATAATAGTGACAAACTTGTGAACATTCTCTTCTATTATAAATAGAAAACTGTTAGAAATTGCATATCTATAACCAGTATTTAGAAGGGTAACGTTTTCATTTTTGGGAGGAAATACCTGATACTCAAATTTTTTGATTTTTTACGATTTCTCGTTGACACTGTTAATACCCTATTGTATGCTAACAACGGGGATAGATGGTAGGGCTTTCAGTGACAAAAATACATCTATTCCGTGACGAAAATGTAAACTTTTTGTTTTGTATAGGATTTATGCAAAAAAATGAGTTATTATTAACACATCGTGAATGAGGGTTACATATTGGAGGGATGAATCCTTGCAAAAAAACGATCGCAGCCATATAAAAGCTTATGCTTTAATGTCAGGTATTCTTGCTCAGTTAGTCGGTTCTATTCTTATTGGAATCTTTGGTGGGCAGTGGATTGATAGTAAGGTTGGAACGTTTCCATTGTTTCTTATTATAGGGTTATTACTCGGATTAGGAACAGGGATATACGCAATGATTCGACTCATTCGACATTACTATTCGGGAGAGCAATGATGATAGACGTACATGGACTTGTCCAAAGACAAAAGAAATATATGTACTACTTGCTTGCGCTTCTAGTGCTAGGATGGGGATTCACCTCTTACAAGGATGTATTTCTTGGGCTGATTATCGGAACGATTTTCAGTTTTCTTAGTTTGCGCATCATTGCACGTAGAACAGACAAGCTGTTGGATCGCGTAACAAATGGAGAAAACGTGAAGTTTAAGGCGACAGCGGTAAGTACATATTCAAGATTCGCCACGATTGGGTTATTAATTTTATTTGCAGCCAAATATCAAGAGTTAATTGCGATGTGGGGCCTAGGTGTAGGATTGCTGACAGGATACCTTGTCATGATCATAGATTTTCTTTATTTAGAGTATAAGAGCAGGGAAGAGAGGTGAATTACTAGTGGAACACGGTAAATTAGTTGAATTTCTAGGTTTAACGTTCGATTTGTCATCAGTTATGATGGTTACTGTAGCAGCAGTTATTGTTTTCTTAATCGCTGTTATCGGAACTCGCAGTTTAGCCCTTCGCCCAACCGGGATGCAAAACTTCATGGAATGGGTGTTTGACTTCGTGAAAGGGATTATCAATAGTACGATGGACTGGAAAACAGGTGGACGTTTCTTAACGCTTGGCGTTACGCTTATCATGTTTATCATCGTATCGAACTTCCTTGGTTTACCATTCATGTATTCAACAGTTGAGGCTGGCGAACATATTGCATGGTGGAGATCACCAACGTCTGATCCAGCAGTTGCATTAACATTAGCCGTGATGGTAGTTACCCTCACCCATTATTATGGAATTAAGATGAAGGGTACGAAAGAATACGTAAAAGGTTATTTCCAACCTATGAAATTCTTATTCCCATTAAAGGTTATTGAGGAGTTTGCTAACACATTAACGTTAGGTCTTCGTTTATTCGGTAACATTTATGCAGGTGAGATCTTATTAGGATTACTTGCTAAGTTAGGCGGGGCATCATTCCTTGGAGCATTAGGTGCGCTTGTACCAATGTTAGCATGGATGGGATTCAGTGTATTCGTTGGATCAATCCAGTCATTTATTTTCGTTATGTTAACGATGGTTTATATGGCTCATAAAGTAAGCCATGACCATTAATATAATTTAAGTAAGAAAAAATTTATTTTTTTATAATACAAAGGAGGACAAATTAAATGAGTTTAGGTGTAATCGCAGCTGCAATTGCAATTGGTTTATCAGCATTAGGTGCAGGTATTGGTAACGGTCTTATCGTATCACGTACAATCGAAGGTGTTGCTCGTCAACCAGAATTAAAAGGCGCGCTTCAAACAATTATGTTCATCGGGGTTGCTTTAGTTGAGGCACTTCCAATCATCGGTGTAGTTATTGCATTCATCGTAATGAACAAATAAGGGAGACTCCCCTTACATAGATGGCGAAGAGTGTTTTTCCGAACTTTCTTCGCCATTGCTTTATGAACGAAACGTATGTCTTTTTTTTTCATATGATCAATTTAGATATTTTGAAGGGAGTGAATCCTTGTGCCAACTTTATTATTAGGGGCTTCCATTCCATTTGGAACGATTGCTTATACATTGTTCATTTTCTTACTTCTATTAGTAATGCTACGCAAATTCGCGTGGGGTCCTTTAATGGGAATTATGAAAGAACGTGAAGAGCATGTTACTAATGAAATCGACGCTGCAGAAAGAAGTAATGCTGAAGCGAAGAAATTAGTAGAAGAACAACGTGAAATGTTAAAACAATCGCGTGTTGAAGCACAAGAGTTAATCGAAAGAGCGAAGAAACAAGCTGTAGATCAAAAGGATGTTATTGTTGCTGCTGCGAAAGAAGAAGCAGAATCAATTAAAACATCTGCTGTACAAGAAATTCAACGCGAAAAAGAGCAAGCGATTGCTGCTTTACAAGAACAAGTCGCTTCTTTATCTGTTCAAATTGCTTCTAAAGTAATTGAAAAAGAGTTAAAAGAAGAAGATCAAGTTAAGTTAATTCGCGATTATATTAAAGAAGTAGGAGAAGCGCGATGAGCAATGGGATTGTAGCAAAACGTTATGCTGTCGCTCTTTTTAAAATTGCAAAAGAAAAACACGTATTAGAAATGTTTGAAGAGGAATTACGCCTTGTACAAAACGTTTATGTAAAGAACGGAGAACTACATAGCTTTTTAACGCAACCGAACATTTCAAAAGAGCAGAAGAAAACGTTTCTTGCAAACGTATTCGGATCTGTTTCTGAATCTATTTTAAATACGTTATATATTTTAATTGATAACAAACGTATTGATATCTTACCTGAAATTGCAGATGAATATGTTGTTCTTGCTAATGAAGAACGTAACGTAGCCGACGCAACTGTATATTCTACTCGTCTTCTATCAGAAGAAGAGAAGCTTAACATTGCAGAAGCATTTGCAAAGAGAACGGGAAAAGATGCAATTCGCGTAAAAAATGTTGTAGATGAAGATTTACTAGGCGGCATTAAAGTACGTATTGGAAATCGCATTTACGACGGAAGCTTACAAGGAAAATTAGCACGTATTCAGCGTGAATTAATGAAGAATAGATAGGGGTGAAGCACATGAGCATCAGAGCTGAGGAAATTAGCGCACTGATAAAGCAACAAATCGAGAACTATCAGTCTGAAATCGAAGTTAGTGATGTTGGTACAGTTATCCAAGTTGGTGACGGTATTGCGCGTGCTCATGGTCTTGATAACGTTATGGCTGGTGAACTTGTAGAGTTCTCTAACGGCGTTATGGGACTAGCACAAAACTTAGAGGAAAACAACGTAGGTATCATTATTTTAGGACCTTACACAGAAATTCGTGAAGGTGACGAAGTTCGTCGTACTGGTCGCATCATGCAAGTACCAGTAGGAAAAGAACTAATCGGTCGTGTTGTAAACCCATTAGGTCAACCAGTTGATGGTTTAGGCCCAATCAATACAACAAACACTCGTCCAATCGAAAGTCCAGCACCAGGTGTAATGGATCGTAAATCTGTTCATGAGCCACTTCAAACAGGTATTAAAGCGATCGATGCTCTTGTACCAATTGGCCGTGGTCAACGTGAGTTAATCATTGGTGACCGTCAAACAGGTAAAACAGCAGTTGCACTTGATACAATCATTAACCAAAAAGATGAAGATATGATTTGTATCTATGTAGCTATCGGACAAAAAGAATCAACTGTACGTAACGTAGTAGAAACACTACGTAAGCACGGTGCATTAGATTACACAATCGTTGTAACTGCATCAGCTTCTCAACCAGCTCCATTATTATACTTAGCTGCTTATGCTGGTGTAACAATGGGTGAAGAGTTCATGTACAATGGTAAACACGTATTAGTAGTATATGATGACTTATCAAAACAAGCAGCGGCTTACCGTGAGCTTTCATTACTATTACGTCGTCCTCCAGGTCGTGAAGCATATCCAGGGGATGTGTTCTACTTACATTCTCGCTTATTAGAGCGTGCAGCAAAATTAAGTGATGCAAGAGGCGGCGGTTCTTTAACTGCACTACCTTTCATCGAAACACAAGCAGGGGACGTATCAGCTTACATCCCAACAAACGTAATTTCTATTACGGATGGACAAATCTTCTTACAATCTGACCTATTCTTCTCTGGCGTACGTCCAGCGATCGATGCGGGTACTTCTGTATCTCGTGTAGGTGGATCTGCTCAGATTAAAGCAATGAGTAAAGTATCAGGTACACTTCGTCTTGACCTTGCATCTTACCGTGAGTTAGAAGCGTTCGCTCAGTTCGGTTCTGACCTTGATAAAGCAACTCAAGCGAAACTAAACCGTGGTGCTCGTACTGTTGAGGTATTAAAACAAGGATTACACAAACCATTACGTGTAGAGAAACAAGTTATCATTCTTTACGCTTTAACACGTGGATTCCTAGATGATATCCCAGTAGTAGATATCACTCGTTTCGAAGAAGAATTCCATGCTTGGTTAGATTCTAATGCGACTGACTTATTAGAAGAAATCCGCACAACTAAGAAACTTGCGGATGACGACAAATTTGCAGCAGCAATTAACGGATTTAAAAAAGTATTCGTAGCTTCTGAATAATAAATAAAAGTGAAGCCGATTGTGGCTTAGCTAGATCATATAAAAGGCATCTCAAGATTTGAGATTGCTGACGGTTATGTAAAGGAAAAGAGTAGGTGCACCTATTCTTTTCCTTCAATCATGAGCAAGAATATCTTGCAACGTAGATTAGGAAGAGGATTCTTACTAATCGTGCCAACTTCTGGAAAAAAGGTGGTGAAAACCTGTGGCATCTTTACGCGATATAAAAGCGAAGATTACCTCGACAAAGAAAACGAGCCAAATTACGAAAGCGATGGAGATGGTATCTGCATCTAAGTTAAACCGTGCAGAGCAAAATGCTAAATCTTTCGTTCCGTATATGGAAAAGATTCAAGAAGTAGTAGCGAGCATTGCGCAAGGAAGTAAAGGGATTAATCACCCAATGCTAAATTCGCGCCCTGTAAAGCGTACAGGATACATCGTTATTACATCTGATCGCGGACTAGCAGGTGGTTATAACAGTAACGTATTACGTACAGTAAGTAACGTAATTCGTGAACGTCATAATATGGATTCAAACCAATATTCAATTATTGTGCTTGGCCGACTAGGACGTGATTATTTAAAACGTCGCGGCTTTAACATCATTGATGAAGTAGTTGGATTATCTGACCACCCATCATTTACTGATATTAAAGACCTTGCTTCTCGAGCAATTGCGATGTTCGCAGATGGTGCTTATGATGAGCTGTATATTTACTACAACCATTACGTAAGTAAAATTTCACAAGAAGTAACGGAAAATAAAATTTTACCGCTTACTGATGTGGCGTCTGACAAACCGACGACAGCTTATGAATTCGAACCTTCTGAAGAAGAAATTTTAAAAGTATTATTGCCACAATACGCAGAAAGCTTAGTGTACGGTGCATTACTAGACGGTAAAGCAAGTGAACACGCAGCGCGTATGACAGCAATGAAGAGTGCTACAGACAACGCAATGGAAGTTATCGATTCACTTACACTTTCATTCAACCGTGCGCGTCAAGCAGCGATTACGCAAGAGATTACGGAAATCGTTGGTGGAGCAGCAGCGTTAGAATAGTATTAAAAAGCGGAAGCGGTTCTTTCAGGAGAACTGCGAAAGCTACACTAATAAAAAATTAAAAGCTAACTGCTCGTAGAAAGTTGGCTAATTAAAAGAAAGCTAGGAGGGAACCCGATGAATAAAGGGCGCGTTACGCAAATCATGGGTCCGGTTGTAGACGTTAAGTTTGATGGCGGAAAGCTACCAGAAATCTACAACGCCCTTACGGTAAAACAAAGCAACGAAAACGGAGCAAGCATTAACTTAACATTTGAAGTTGCACTTCATTTAGGTGATGATACAGTTCGTACAGTTGCAATGTCTTCCACAGACGGACTTGTTCGTGGCACAGAAGTAGAAGATACTGGTAAAGCAATCTCTGTACCAGTTGGTGATGTAACACTTGGTCGCGTATTTAACGTATTAGGTGATGCAATTGACTTAGATGGTGAGGTTCCTGCCGATGTACGTCGTGATCCAATTCACCGTCAAGCACCTGCATTCGAAGAATTATCTACTAAAGTAGAAATTCTTGAAACTGGTATTAAAGTAGTAGACTTACTTGCTCCTTACATTAAGGGTGGTAAGATCGGTCTATTCGGTGGTGCCGGTGTAGGTAAAACGGTATTAATTCAGGAATTAATTAATAACATCGCACAAGAACACGGTGGTATCTCTGTATTCGCTGGTGTAGGTGAGCGTACTCGTGAGGGTAACGATTTATACCACGAAATGAGCGATTCTGGCGTAATTAAGAAAACTGCGATGGTATTCGGACAAATGAACGAGCCACCTGGAGCACGTCAACGTGTTGCATTAACAGGTTTAACAATGGCTGAGCATTTCCGTGATGAGCAAGGACAAGACGTACTATTGTTCATCGATAATATCTTCCGTTTCACGCAAGCAGGTTCTGAAGTATCTGCCCTTCTTGGTCGTATGCCATCTGCGGTAGGTTACCAACCGACACTTGCAACAGAAATGGGTCAATTACAAGAGCGTATTACATCTACAAATAAAGGGTCTATCACGTCTATCCAAGCGGTATATGTACCAGCCGATGACTATACGGATCCAGCACCAGCTACAACGTTCGCTCACTTAGATGCAACAACAAACTTAGAGCGTCGTTTAACACAAATGGGTATTTACCCAGCCGTAGATCCATTAGCATCTACATCTCGTGCACTTTCTCCAGAAATCGTAGGAGAAGAGCATTATGAAGTAGCTCGTCAAGTACAGCAAACTTTACAGCGTTATAAAGAGCTTCAAGATATCATCGCTATCTTAGGTATGGATGAGTTATCTGAAGAAGATAAGTTAGTTGTACATCGTGCTCGTCGTATTCAATTCTTCTTATCTCAAAACTTCCACGTAGCTGAGCAGTTTACAGGTCAAAAAGGTTCTTACGTACCTGTAAAAAATACAGTTAGCGGATTTAAAGAAATTCTAGAAGGAAAATATGATGACCTTCCAGAAGATGCATTCCGTCTTGTAGGTGGTATTGAAGAAGTTATTGAAAACGCGAAGAAAATGATGGCGTAAGGCCTTAGGAGGGACGAATTATGAAGACATTTCCAGTCAGTATTGTAACTCCTGATGGACCGGTTTACGAAAAAGAAGTAGAAATGGTAAGCGTAAAAGCAGAGAGTGGGGAAATGGGGATCTTACCGGGTCACATTCCAACTGTTGCACCATTAAAAATTAGTGCAGTTCGTCTGAAACATGGTGGACACACTGATTATGTAGCAGTAAGCGGTGGCTTTATCGAAGTTCGTCCAGATAAAGTAACTGTATTATCATCATCTGCTGAAGAAGCAAACCATATCGATATCCATCGTGCAAATGAAGCGAAGCGTCGCGCTGAACAACGTATGCAAGATAAACAAGCACATGTTGACTTTAGACGTGCAGAAATGGCATTACAACGTGCTGTGAACCGTTTAAACGTTTCCGATATGAAATAAAAAATCCGTAAAGGCTTTGCCTTTACGGATTTTTTTGTGTAGTTCATGGATAATTTTACAAAAATGGTATAATTATATTGATGCTCGTATAAGTAGAGAATGTACAACAATTTATAAAGGGGATGAATAAATGATCGGTGAAATGAAACGAGAAGCGTTGCACTCTTTAAAGGGAAAATGGGGACTAGGTGTTGGATCAACGATTTTATATTTTATTTTAAGTTATGTTGTTTCAATGGCTGCAATGCTTATACTGTTAATTCCAGGAATTATTATATTTTTCTTAGTTATTAGCTTAACTGGATCAGTTGAAGAGGAGACGATATCAATTGGAGCAGGTATTACATTTGGTATTTTTTATTGCATCATAATAATTTTGAGTAACGCATCGTATGGAATTACATCATACGGTTATACAAATGTATTTTTACAGATTAGTAAACGAGAAGGTGCTAAAGTAGATCACTTATTCGAAGGATTTCGTGGCTTTAAAAGAATGATGAAAACGATGTGGGCAATGCTTGCGATTTTGTTATATACAGGTACATGGATTCCAATGTTGCTAGTAGCCTTATTCGCATTTTTCGGTGAAGAAGGAAATACGTCGTTTACTATCGCTTTCTTTGTACTATTAGCTATTTCAATCGTTGTTATGATTGTGATGTATTTTTCTTATACGATGACGTACTATGTAATGATTGAAAACCCAGAGTATAGTGTGTCACGAGCAATGAAAGAAAGTAAGCATCTTATGAAGGGACATAAGTTAGATTTGTTTCTTTTATGGCTTAGTTTTATAGGATGGGGTATTTTAGCGATTTTAACACTTGGAATAGGTTTTCTTTGGCTTAGCCCGTATATGAGTACAACGACAGCGCATTTTTATCGCTATCTTTCAAAAGATGAATTGTAGTAGGGACATGCTATACTAATAGAGTTATTACGTATAGGAGGAACATTATGATTAGTGACTTAAAAGGAGAAGCGCTTGATTCATTAGAAGGGAAATGGGGATTAGCTGTCGGTGCAACATTATTGATTTCGATTCTTATTTCAGCTTTTAGTTTTAGTATCAATTTCATTTTCTCTCAGGTTTGGGATTGGAAAGAAGCAAATAGCTCACTTTCAGTAGACGTTATTTCAATATTGATGGTAGGTCCATTAACGCTAGGTGGTTATTATTTAGCACTGCATATCATTCGCGAAAAAGAAGCACGTATTGGGCATATATTCAGATGGTTTACAGAAGGAAGTAAGTTTATAAAGTCATTTTTATTATATATAGTAGTGAACATTTATATTTTCTTATGGTTTTTACTATTTATTATTCCAGGCATTATTAAATCATTTTCTTATGCGATGACGTACTTTATAATAAATGATCATCCTGAGTATTCTATAAATCAAGCTATTACAGAAAGCCGTCGTATGATGGATGGACATAAGATGGAGTATTTCATTTTATGTTTAAGTTTTATTGGTTGGTTTATATTAAGTTGTATTACACTCGGGATTGGATTCTTATGGCTCATTCCATATTTTTATACGACGTCAGCAGCTTTTTATGAAGAAATTGCAGAGGAATATTACGAGAAAAAAATTCCGACATTATAAAAACACCCAGTATGAGCTATTGGTTCATACTGGGTGTTTTTTGTAGAAATTTTATAAATTGATGACTAGTAAGTGGTTTACTGAAATAGTAACCTTGCATATATTTACAGTTGTTATTTTGTAGAAACTTAAGTTGTTTTTCCGTTTCAATTCCTTCAGCAACGACAGAAAGGTTTAAAGTATTCGCAAGGGAAAGGATAGTGGAAACGATGGCTCTTTCCTCAGGCCGATGATCGGCTAGTTGTGTAAATTCTCTCGGTACTTTTAATGTATCGATAGGGAAAATTGATAAATAAGCGAGAGAAGAATAGCCGGTACCGAAGTCATCAATGGACGTTTGAATACCATATTCCTTTAATTGCTTTAGCCTGGATAATGTTTCTTTTTCGTTGATCATCGCAATCCGTTCTGTTAGCTCAAGTGTTACATGATTTGGATCGGCTTTAATGTCTGTTAGTATTTGTGAAATGTTCTTGATTAAATTCTCTTGCTGGAACTCTTTTGCTGATAAGTTCACACTTATTTTTAAATCTGTGTAGCCGAAAGTATGCCATATTTTTAACTGGCGACAAGATTCTTTTAATACCCAATGACCGAGCGGAACGACTTGTGGCGTCTCTTCTACAATTGGAATGAACTCACATGGCGGAATGTCACCTAGGAGTGGGTGTTTCCAGCGTATTAATGCTTCGGCACCAATAATCTTTTTCGTCGTAATATCAACTTGTGGTTGATAGACGAGATAAAATTCTTCGTTTACTAAAGCGAGTGGTAAATCTTTTTCAATTCGGGCTTTTCGTTCCATTTTTTTATACAATTCTTTCGTGTACAGAGAGCTACCATTTTTTCCTTTATTCTTTGCTTCGTACATGGCCATATCGGCATGCTGTAAAATAGACAATGGATCTTCACCTGCTTCAGGATATATTGCAATCCCGATGCTCGGTGAGATTTGTAAATGTTGATTTTCGATTTCGAATGGTTCGTTCATGGCTGCTACAATCGTATCAGCTATTTTTTTTACATCTGGTCTTTTTTTATAATTTTCGATAAGGATTGTGAACTCATCTCCAGCTAGTCGGGCAAGCTTCATATTTGGTGTCGATAGTCTTTCGAGTCTTTTTGCTACTGCAATTAATAGAAGGTCTCCTACCCTATGACCGAGGGTATCATTAATAACCTTAAAGCGGTCTAGGTCGAGAAACATAACAGCAAAAGACCTTTTTGATATTTCGGATCGAGCAATTGCTTGTTCTACATATTGATGAAATGCACGGCGATTTGCAAGCTCTGTTAAAGTATCATGGTATGCCAGAAAATTAATTTGTTCTTGTTGTTGTTTGCTTTCCGTAATATCTTTAATCATTAAATAAACGCCAGAAATATGATTCTTTAAAAAGATAGGAACAGCTGTAACATGCAAGTAGTAAATATCTCTATTTTTATGATATGCCCGTATTTCTAAAGAAATAGATTTCCCCTTTTTTACGCGATGAAAGGCAGTAATGATTTCTTCCAAATCTTCTTCATATATAAGTGAATAGTAAGGCTGATTTAATAATTCATTCGTTTGATAACCGAGCAAAGTAGTACCAGCGTTATTCACTTTGAGAAAATTACCGTACAAATCTAAGGTGAAGATTGGATCTGGATGATGCTCGTATAAAGATTTAAACATCTGTTGGTTATGATATAGTTCATTTTTTTGTTCTACTAAATCTTCTGTACGTAGTTCAATTTGTTTTTCGAGCTCCGAGTTGAATTGCATTTGGGCTAGTAATAATATTTTATTTTGTCTTCGAACTAAACTATGTCGTATGAGAACGAAGGAGAAAGTTATCATAAGCCCGATTACTACAATAGGTGCAAAAACATATTCAACTAATATAAAAACGATAAGCATTACTACAGAAATATAAGGTAATGATAATCTGATCGATTCCCCAAGTTTAGGGGTTAATAGTACTTGCTCTTGTTTTTCAGGTTCTTTTGTATGCAGAATACAGGCCATTGCTACTAGTACTAAAGTTACTTGATAGAGAGGAGTAACTGTAAACATAGAATACTCTGGTGTGAAGTATTTGATATAAGCATAAATCGCGTCTGTAGTGGCATACAAAATTAAAGCACCTCCAAGAAGCGCACCAACTTTTTTTGATAATAAGGATAAAGGTTTGAATAAAAGATTGATTCCTATGAGAAAAAAGAGTAAATCGGCCATTGGATAGGTAAGTTGAACAAATATGTCGATATAGGATGTTGAAGAAACGTGAATGGTTCGTTCGATAAGTAAGTAGTAACTTAAAGTGAATTGGGCTGTAACAATAATACAAATATCACATATCATAAAAAGCTTTTCTAATAAATCTCGGTTATAGATGATTTCATATAGAAAGGCAAATGCAAAGCTAATTAAAAAAAGTAGGTAAAAAAAGTCAGACGGATCAACGAATGTATAGTAATCCTTTAAAATTAAACGTTGATAGGCAACGACTAAATCACCAATGAAATAAGAGAGGGTTCCAACAGATAATATGGTCCAAAATAAACGAGGTAACCCTTCTTTTCTATTTGAAAAATAAAGTATATAACTACAAGCGATAATATCAATGAATAAGGTACTCATTCCAATTAATATTTGAAAAGGAAATGAGTATTCATATAGAAAAGGCATTGCCACGTAATGAATCGCTATAGACAATAATATAATGCTTATAAGAATACTTACATGTGTTTGTTTTTTCATTTATCTCACCCACGGTATATACATATAAATTCCTCTTTTTATTTTTTATTGAAAAACATATATAATTTCTATACTTATTTTGCACAGGTATAGCGAGTTATAAAAATAGATTTTAATAATTCTCGTTTCTGACCCCAACATATCGACATAGGAATTTGAAGTTTGTTATAATGATTAAAATAGTTGCATTATTTAGAAAAATTTAAAAATAATAATTACTGCAACTAGGACATATTGTTTACTAAGTGAACTTGTTCTTAATTCAGGGGGGAGGGTTTCACAATGGCAAGTGTATATGAAAATAGTTATATGATCGTTTTGATTTTCTTGCTATTAGGTATATTGCTGCCGGTAGTGGCTCTTACATTAGGAAGGATGCTGCGTCCAAACAAACCAAGTGCAGCGAAAGCGACGACGTATGAGAGTGGGATTGAGCCCTTTCATGATGCAAACATTCGGTTTCATGCTCGTTATTATATTTTTGCTTTATTGTTTGTCATCTTTGATGTAGAAACTTTATTTTTATATCCATGGGCTGTTGCATATGACAAGCTCGGTTTATTTGCACTGATTGAAATGCTCATCTTTGTTGTAATGTTGCTAGTTGGATTAGCGTATGCTTGGAAAAAGAAGGTGTTACAATGGTTATAAATTTTGAGGAATTACATCCAAATGAACGAGCGGAATTAGAACGAAATATCTTTTTTTCTACATTGGAGCAGTTGAAAGGGTGGGCACGCAGCAATTCTTTATGGCCGATGACATTCGGACTAGCATGCTGTGCAATTGAAATGATGGGAGTAGGTTCGTCACATTACGATTTAGATCGATTTGGGTCATTCTTTCGGACTTCACCAAGGCAATCGGACGTTATGATTGTGTCGGGAACGGTAACGAAGAAGATGGCTCCTATTGTTCGGCGTTTATATGATCAAATGCCTGAACCAAAATGGGTGATTGCAATGGGATCTTGTGCGACAGCAGGTGGTCCATATGTAAATTCATACGCTGTTGTGAAAGGTGTGGATCAAATTGTACCAGTTGACGTGTATATTCCTGGCTGCCCACCGAATCCCGCAGCTTTAATTTATGGAATTAATAAATTGAAAGAAAAAATTCGTTACGAGGCAAAGACGGGAAAGCAGGTGACGAATAAATGAGTGATCCAAATAAAGACTTAGAGGATTTGAAAAGAGAAGCGGCTAGGCGTGCGAAAGAAGAGGCGAGAAAGCGTCTCGTTGCGAAACATGATGCGGAAATAAGGAAACTTGAGGAAGAAGATCGTGAAAAAGAGAAAGCGCTACCAAAAAATGATGGTATGACTGTGGAAGAAGCAAAACGGCGTGCAGCAGCGGCGGCAAAAGCAAAAGCGGCAGCATTAGCGAAGCAAAAAAGAGAAGGAATAGAAGAGGTAACGGAAGAAGAAAGGGCGAAAGCGAAGGCAGCAGCAGCCGCAGCCGCAAAAGCAAAAGCGGCAGCATTAGCGAAGCAAAAAAGAGAAGGAACAGAAGAGGTAACGGAAGAAGAAAGGGCGAAAGCGAAGGCGAAGGCAGCAGCAGCCGCAAAAGCAAAAGCGGCAGCATTAGCGAAGCAAAAAAGAGAAGGAACAGAAGAGGTAACGGAAGAAGAAAAGGCAAAGGCGAAAGCGAAAGCAAAGGCCGTGGCGGCCGCAAAGGCAAAAGCAGCGGCGTTAGCGAAGCAGAAGGCCTCTCAAGGTGATGGGGATTCGGGAGATGAAAAGGCGAAGGCAATTGCAGCAGCGAAGGCAAAAGCGGCTGCGGCAGCAAGGGCGAAGACAAAGGGCGCTGAGGGTAAAGCGGAAGAGGAGCCGAAGCAGGAAGAGCCATCCGTGAATCAGCCGTATTTAAATCAGTATGTTGAAGTTATTAAGGGGAAAATTGGAGAGGATACATTAGTAGATTCCTACATTAATAAACATTCAAAAGACGTGCCAACTCTTGTGGTGGGGCCCTCAAAATATTATGAAGTAATGGAGTTACTGCGATTCCATGAGGGACTTGCTTTTGATTATATGTCAGAGTTACATGCGACGGATTTTGTGACACATATGGAAGTGTATGTTCATTTATTTTCATATGGAAAGAAACAGTCAGTAGCGGTGAAGGTGAAGCTGGATAGGGAAGAGCCGCAAGTAGAATCGGTAACAGCGTTTTGGAAAGGCGCGGACTGGCCAGAACGAGAAGCGTATGATTTGCTCGGCATTGTATTTAAGGGACATCCGAATTTATCACGTATTTTAATGCCTGATGATTGGATAGGGTATCCGCTTAGGAAAGATTATGAACCGCATGATGTGGAGGTGTAGCTTATGATCCGTACGGAAGAAATGCTTTTGAATGTAGGTCCTCAGCATCCGAGTACGCATGGTGTGTTCAGGCTTGTTATTAAGATTGACGGGGAAATTATTAAAGAAGCTACACCGGTTATTGGATATTTGCATCGCGGGACCGAAAAGATTGCCGAGAGCTTACAGTATACACAAATTATCCCTTATACAGATCGAATGGACTATTTATCGGCCATGACGAATAATTACGTCATTTGTCATGCTGTAGAGACGATGATGGGGCTTGAAATCCCGGAGCGGGCTGAATACTTGCGAGTACTTGCAATGGAGCTTGGAAGGATTGCGAGCCACCTCGTTTGGTGGGGAACAAATCTTCTTGATATAGGAGCGGTCAGCCCGTTTTTATACGCGTTTCGTGAACGAGAGATGATTATAAATTTATTAAACGAATTATGCGGTGCCCGGCTTACTTTTAACTATATGAGAGTCGGGGGTGTAAAGTGGGATGCGCCGGACGGTTGGATTGAAAAAGTGGAAGAGTTTGTTCCGTATATGCGAGAGCAATTGGCAGGTTATCATGATCTCGTTAGCGGTAATGAGATTTTCTTAAATCGCGTAAAAGGCGTTGGTATATATAGCGCGGAAGAAGCGATTTCGTATTCTTTAAGCGGAGCGAATTTGCGGTGTACCGGAGTAAACTGGGATCTTCGCAAGGATGAACCGTACTCCATTTATGATCGTTTTGATTTCGATATTCCTGTTGGGAGTGTGGGAGATGCTTGGGATCGTTACGTTTGCCGCATGCAAGAGATTGAGGAGTCATTAAAAATTGTTGAGCAAGCTGTCCAGCAGTTCCCGAAAGACGGAGCTGTGCTAGCGAAAGTGCCGAAAATCATTAAGGCGCCTAAAGGGGAAGCGTTCGTCCGTATAGAATCGCCGCGAGGAGAGATTGGTTGCTATATTGCTAGTGATGGAAAGAAAGAGCCGTACCGCTTGAAGTTTCGCAGGCCGTCTTTTTACAATTTACAAATTTTACCGAAGTTATTGAAAGGTGAAAACATCGCCAATTTAATTACGATTTTAGGTGGAGTTGATATTGTACTTGGGGAGGTTGATGGCTGATGATTGAAACGCTCTTACAATCACCTTCAAGCTGGACGAATTTCTTCATTTTTTTCGGATTAGCGGTGCTTCTATTATTTGCAGTCCTGGGCTTCGTTACATATGGTATTTTGGCAGAACGGAAAGTGATGGGTTTTATGCAAGGGCGGATTGGCCCAAACCAAGTTGGGGGCCGGTTCGGTTTACTGCAAACGGTAGCTGATGTTTTAAAACTATTACTGAAAGAAGATAGTATTCCGAAAGCGGCAGATAAACCGTTGTTTATATTAGCGCCTGTCATTGCATTCGCACCGGCATTTATGGTGCTTGCAGTCATCCCGTTTACTGATAAATTTCAGTTCGCGGATATTGGCGTAGGCTTACTGTATTACATTGCTGTTTCTGGCATTACGACGATTGGTGTCGTAACCGGAGGATGGGCATCAAATAATAAATATTCCCTTTTAGGAGGGATGCGTGCGGCGGCGCAAATGATTTCTTATGAAATTCCGCTCGTAATGAGTGTAATTGGCATCGTTTTGTTAGCTGGTAGCCTGAATTTAAATGAAATTGTAGCGGCGCAGGAGAATGTTTGGTACATTTTCGTGCAGCCAATCGGTTTCGTCGTTTTCTTGATTGCGGCGGTAGCAGAGTTAAATAGGACGCCGTTTGATTTACCAGAAGCAGAGTCGGAACTTGTTTCTGGATATCATACGGAATACTCAGGGTTTCGATGGGCGTTTTTCATGCTTTCAGAGTACGTATATTTCTTCGGAATGGCATCTTTAATTACAGTGCTCTTTTTAGGCGGATGGAATCCAGTTATGTTCCTTGGATTTATTCCAGGAGCTGTATGGTTTGCTTTGAAATTTAGCAGTGTAGTCTTTCTATTAATTTGGTTCCGCGTTACGTTTCCGCGTATAAGAGGTGACCAGTTAATGGAGTTTGGCTGGAAAGTATTATTGCCAATTGCACTTGCGAATATTTTCTTAACGGCATTGATTAAGGAGTTATTCTTCTAATCTATGAGGGGGGTGCCAGTAAGAGATGAAAGGACTATTTAAAGGATTAAAATATACATTAAGCAATTTGAGTAAGAAGAAGGTGACTTACGATTATCCGAATCAACCGTTGCCATTGCCAGACCGCTTTCGAGGTATTCAAAAGTTTTATCCGGAAAAGTGTATTGTTTGTAACCAGTGCTCCAACATTTGTCCGACAGACTGTATTCAGTTAACGGGGAAAAAACATCCGGATCCTACGAAAAAAGGAAAAATTATCGACACGTACGATATTAATTTTGAAATTTGTATTCTGTGTGATTTATGTACAGAAGTTTGTCCGACAGAGGCGATTGTTATGACAAATAACTTTGAGCTCGCGGAATATTCACGTGATGATTTATTTAAAAATTTGCAGTGGCTTGACGAAAACGACGAAAACGTCAGGAAGGAGAATAAAGCATGAATGGCGAGTTTGTAGCATTCTTCATACTATCCTTGTCTGCAATTATCGGCGGTGTTCTTATGTTGAACTTAACGAAAGTCATGCATATGATGCTAGCTCTCGTTCTGACATTTCTTAGTATCGCAGGTTTGTACTTTCTTTTATCGGCCGAATTTATAGGGGTTGCACAAATTTTACTTTACTCTGGTGCGATCACAATTATTATGATTTTTGGCATTATGTTAACACAACATAACGCAGAAAATGAATCACGTCTTACTCTTCGAAAATGGATTATCTTCTTTGCAGTTGTAGCATTTGGGGCAGTTATGTATTTCGCTGTTAACAATATTGATTTTGCAAATGAAAGCACACAAGGAAGTTTACCTCTCCATGAAAAAAACACACTTCAAATCGGTACACTTCTCTATTCGAAATATATTATTCCATTTGAGTTAACCTCAGTTATTTTACTTGTAGCACTTGTTGGCGCGATTATACTTGCGAAGAAGGATGAGAAAGAGGAGGATTCCAATGAGTAGCGTTCCAGCTTCTGCATATTTAACGCTTGCGATTATTTTGTTTTGCATCGGTTTGTTTGGAGCTTTAACGAAGCGAAATACAGTGATTGTATTAGTTTGTATTGAATTAATGCTTAACGCGGCCAATTTAAATTTAGTCGCGTTTAGTAAATTAGGTTTGTTTCCAAATTTAACAGGGCAAATTTTCTCTCTATTTACGATGGCTGTAGCAGCAGCGGAGGCGGCGGTAGGACTCGCCATTTTAATTGCTTTGTATCGTAATCGTACGACGGTTCATGTAGATGAAATGGATACGCTCAAAGGATAACATTGTGACCGAAAAGGGGGAAGGAAACAATGATCGATTATGCATGGCTCATACCGCTTTTCCCGCTTGTTTCGTTTTTTTTATTACTTATATTCGGGAATAAAATTAGAGAAGGAAGCAGTGTACTTAGTATTTTTCTCGTCTTTCTCTCCTTTATATTTGCGGTACTTGTATTAATAGAACGGTTTTCGAAAGTAGGATTGAAGCATAAGTGGGTATGGCTTAGAACGGGAGATATTGATATATCATTTGGCTTTGAAGTGACTGCATTAGGGGCTTTAATGCTGTTTATCGTTACACTTGTGAGTTTACTTGTACATGTGTATTCGAAAGGTTATATGAAAGGTGATGAAAGATTACCAACCTTTTATGCCTATTTAGGGCTCTTCACATTTGCGATGCTCGGGCTCGTTATTTCACCGAATTTATTACAGCTTTATATATTTTGGGAGTTAGTCGGCCTCGGTTCATTTTTACTCATCGGTTTTTATTTTTTTAAAGAAGAAGCGAAGGCTGCTGCGAAAAAGGCTTTTATTATGACTCGTATTGGAGATGTCGGTTTATTTATTGGGATGATCTTAATTTTCTGGCATGCAGGTAGTTTTGAATATGACGCAATATTTAGGGCGATTCATACGGGAGATCTTACCCCTACGATGATTACAATAACAGCGATACTAATTTTTATCGGTGCGATGGGGAAGTCAGGTCAGTTCCCGCTTCATACGTGGTTACCAGATGCGATGGAAGGGCCGACGCCTGTTTCGGCACTTATTCATGCGGCGACGATGGTCGCAGCTGGCGTGTATTTAGTGGCGACGATGTTCCCGCTATTTTCAGCAAGTACGGTGGCGATGCAGACGGTGGCAATCGTTGGAGCTTTCACCGCAATCTTTGCGGCTTCTATCGGTCTTGTACAAACGGATATAAAGAGAGTACTCGCTTATTCTACGGTTAGCCAGCTAGGTTATATGATGCTCGCATTAGGATCTGCTGGTTATGTAGCTGGTGTTTTCCATTTAACGACACACGCCTTTTTTAAAGCGCTACTATTTTTGGCGGCAGGAAGTGTCATTCATGCAGTGCATACGCAAGACATTAATAAAATGGGCGGTTTACAGAAGAAGATGAAAGTAACGGGTGCACTATTTTTAATCGGTACACTTGCAATTAGTGGGGTTCCGCTCTTTTCCGGTTTCTTTAGTAAAGATGAAATTTTAGCGGTGACTTGGATGAATGGCAATTACGTTTTATTCATATTAGCAGTAATTGCAGCGTTCTTAACAGCATTCTACATGTTCCGGCTATACTTCCTTGTCTTTACTGGGGAAGCAAAGCCGAAGGAAGATGTGCATGAATCGCCCCGCATTATGACGTATCCGATGATCGTTCTTGGGGTCCTTGCAGTAGTGGCAGGTTATATAAATACACCGTGGTTTGGGACGTTTCTCGGGGATTGGCTTACGAAAGATGTAGCATTTAAAGCGCGAGAGGCACACGGACCAGTTTGGATTATGATTGTTGCGACGCTCGTTTCATTTGCTGGGATTGCTCTTGCATATTTCATATATGGCAAGAAATCTATTTCTAGAGATTGGGCTGGGGGTGAGGGAACACCTCTTTATAACTTTTTGAAAGAAAAATATTATGTGGATGAACTATACAATATGACGGTGCTCCCTATTACGAAGGGAATCGCCCATGTGCTTCGCTTATTTGAGGTGTATGTAGTCGAAGGAATTGCCGTTTTAATAGGGAGTCTAGTTAAAGGGATAAGTGGACTCGGTTCTAGACTCCAAAACGGAAATGTACAAGTGTACGGCACTGTAACAGCTGTTTCGCTTGCAGTACTCGTCATTATTTTGCTCTATACGGGAGGGGATTTACGATGAATGATTTGTTATTAACGTTCTTCATTTTTTCCCCGCTTTTAGGAATTCTCTTACTTGTATTAACACCGAAAAAAGAATCGCGTACTGTGCGAGCGCTTGGTTTATTTGGGACGGCGCTTCCATTTGGAATCGCTATCGTCCTCGCTTGTACATACGCTTCTGGAAAGAGTTTGTCGCTATTCGATGAAAAAGTGAAATGGATTAAATTTGGGGATTTAGCAGCGGTGGATAAAAGATGGTTTTCCATTTATTATGAGCTTGGTATTGATGGTTTATCGCTCATTATGATGGTGCTGACGGCCCTTCTAGCGATGCTTGCAGCAATTGCGGCATTTACTATTAAAAGGAACTTGAAAGCCTTTTATATGCTGCTACTCATGTTAGAAATAGGGATGCTCGGCGTCTTCGCTGCTCAAAATTTAATGTTGTTCTTTATCTTCTTTGAAATTACGTTGCCGCCAATGTTTTTATTAATTGGGAAGTGGGGGAAATTGTCGAGTGAAAAGGCTGCTTATAGTTATTTAATATATAACGGTATTGGTTCCGCTATTTTACTCATCGTTTTCTCAGTTTTATTTGCAAAAACAGGTACAACAAATATTACAGAGCTTAAAGAAATATTAACGAGTGTAGGTGCTGTGGGAGGAATGACTGTCTCAAGTAGCGTACAGTTCGGTTTGTTTCTTGCCATAATGATTGCCTTTGCGATTAAACTACCGGTGTTCCCGTTACATCGCTGGATGGTCAATGTGCATGTTGAAGCGCATCCGGCTGTAGTTATGCTTCATGCAGGCGTTTTACTGAAGATTGGAGCATACGGTATGATTCGCTTTGGAAAGGGGTTATTCCCGGAATACTTTCGCGAGTTTGCAACGCTCATCGCGGTTTTAGGAGTCATCAATTTATTGTACGGAGCCTTCTTAGCGCTCATCCAAACGGACTTTCGGAAGGTGCTTGCTTACTCTAGTATTTCGCATATGGGCATCGTATTAATGGGCCTTGCGGCGTTAAATGCACCAGGTACACAAGGGGCACTATTCCAAGTTGTCTCTCACGGTTTAATTGCAGCCTTACTCTTTTTCTTACTTGGCGTTATAGAACAGCGCTTTGGAACTTCGGACATTACAGCGCTTGGCGGACTCGCAAAAAGTGTTCCGGTACTTAGCGGTTTCTTCTTAGCAGGAGGAATGGCATCACTTGGATTACCAGGAATGTCTGGATTTGTTAGCGAGTTTCTTGCCTTTCTCGGTTTATTCCAAGGGGAGCCAATCATTGCTGCAGTCGGTGTACTTGGCATCATTTTAACCGCTGTATACGTATTAAGGGCAACACTTCAAGTGACATTTGGTAAGAAAGAGTGGGAAGCGAAAGCTGATATACACGGATGGGAGTACGTCCCTATATTGCTACTTATCTTCTGCATTATTGCAATTGGAGTAATGCCAGAAATACTAGGGGATCCGCTTCAAAATACATTGAAAACATTGGGGGTGAAGTAGGATGGATATGAATACGTTACTTAGCTTATCATGGCATCTCATGGTGCCAGAATTCATTATTCTCGGAGCTGCCATCCTTCTTTCCATATGTGATTTGTTTTTTAAGTTGAACCATAGATATGTAGCGCTTAGTGCAATCGCAGCCGTCATATTAGCAATCGTGTCATTAATTACGCTATATGGTGAACCAGTGGGAGATATTTTAAACGGATCGTTTGTGTTAGATGGGTTTTCAAAAGGGTTCAAAACGTTGTTGTTAGGCGGAGCGGCCCTCATCTTATGCACCGCAATGAGCGATGATAAGAAGGAGCCAATTGAAGATAAGGGAGAATATTATTACTTATTTTTAATGGCACTTCTTGGGGCGATGTTTATGGCTTCTAGTGTCGACTTCATTACACTTTTCGTCGGTTTAGAGTTGCTTTCACTTTCTTCATATATTTTAGTAGGAATACGAAAAAAGAATCGTGCATCAAACGAGGCGGCCATGAAATATGTCATTAATGGAGGAATTGGAACGGCAATCACACTCTTTGGAATGAGTTATTTATACGGCATTACGGGGTCGACCAATATCGTGGATATGCAAAAAGTATTTGCCGGGGAACTGGCTAGTGGTATTCAGTTATTGTTAGCTCTCGCATTTCTACTATTGCTCGTTGGACTCTCTTTTAAAATTGCGACAGTACCATTTCATATGTGGGCACCAGATGTGTACGAGGGAGCGGCTACGCCTGTTACTGCTTTTCTCGGGACGATTTCTAAAATTGCAGGGTTCTTATTAATTACTCGTCTGTTTCTCATGGTTTTTGCAAGTGTATCGGTGCAAGGAGACATGCAATCTTTATACGGACGTATGAGCATATACATTGCAGTACTAGCGAGCATTACGATGATTATTGGAAACGTAGTAGCGTTAAAGCAATATAACGTAAAACGCCTATTTGCCTATTCGGGAATCGCACATGCGGGATATTTACTCGTTCCGCTTGTAGCGTTATCACCATTTACGATGGATAGCATGTGGTTTTACATGCTTGCGTATATGCTTATGAATATAGGCGCGTTTGCGATTATTCACGGCTTAATCTTACAAAGCGACAAAGAAAACATTACCATTTTCACCGGATTATATAAGCGGTCGCCATTTACAGCGATAGTGATGACAATTTTTATTTTATCGTTGGCCGGGATACCAGGAACAGCTGGTTTCATCGGGAAAATTAATATCTTTTTAGGTGCACTGCATGTAGAGCCAGCTCATTACGTACTAGCTTCCATTATGATGGGGACGACAGTCATCTCATTCGTATATTATTTCCGTATTCTACAGCAAATGTTTTTCAGGACGGGAGAAGTGGAAGGGAAAATTCGTTTGCCATTGAATATAAAGGTTGTTATGAGCCTTTGTGCAATCTCGATTGTAATACTAGGGATTACGCCGATGATTGGATACAATTTCTTTTATGAATATTTTCCATTAATGAAGGATTTCTTCTTCTTAGGGAACGTGGTACAATAGTGAAAATAAAAGGTGTGGAGTTGTTACTCTGCGCTTTTTATTTTGTGTGAATTACAATTGAAAATGCATGTAGGTATATGTTTTTTGAGAGCAAATTACGATGTGAGATGTAAGATGCTTATTTGTATTTGAAAAAGTGTGGTTCCTACTTATTATGGTATCGTTTTTTATAGTATTTCGTAAGTAGTAGCTGGGTAAAAAGGGGTCGATTTTTTGGCACATCTTTTAGGGCAACAAGCACTGATTGCCATTGTTTCGCATTTATTGTTTATTACCATTACGTGGTGGGCCTTACAAGGTATTCACATTGAGCGTTTAATGAAGTCTGGAAAGGTGATGCAGACGCGAGTGTTACTCATCTTAATTACAATTGCAATTGGGACATCTGTAAGTAACTTTTTTCTTGATTATTTAGGCTATTCAAAGAGTTTAACGTATTTAGTAAAGTAAGTGTATAGAACCTCATATCTCCGTTAACAATGGGGATAGGAGGGGATGAAATTGAAGCTTAAAGCCATTCTTATTGTTGTGATAAGTGTTGTTTTATTTTTGGTTGGATATAGAGAAATGAAACCGATCAGCGATGAACAGAAAATGGAGAGCATGATTGCAACTTTAGAGAAAAATGATGCTAAAGTAGAGAAGTGGTCATGGTTAGCGCGAGAAACAAAAACAATTTCTAATATACATACGTTTCAAAAGTTGTTAAACGATGTGAAGGACAAGGCGAATATTCAAAAGTGGGAATTAGAGCAATCTCCAGATGGATATAAAGCTACATCCTATAAAAAGTTTTCTTCTTATGAAGAACGAGTAGTAGTAACATGGAGTAAGGAAAATACTAAAGAAAACACTTTCATTATTTTTGAAGTAAGCGGGGCGAAATGGGACCCGAAGTACATTCAGAAAACAAATAAAATTTTTAGTGAAAAACCTATAATTTACACTTGTGTTCAAGGTGTACTGAATGATAAGATTGAAGGTGTTTTGCAAAATAAAACCAATCAGGTTTTGAAAGATCTTTCAGCAAGAGCGATCGAACAGATAGAAGAAAGAGCATTTGTGTCAGTCTCCGCATATAATAAAAAGTGGGATGACGCTCTTTCAACAAATAGAGAGAAAATAAATGTGCAAATAGCAATACGTTCTACAGACAACAAAGATACAATTGTGGTTGGCACACCGATCATAACTTCTGAGTATTGAGTGAATAGATACTGAAAAAAGGACACGGAGGGGAATAATTTGGAAAAGATCATCGTCCGTGGCGGAAAGCGGTTAAACGGCACAGTGCGTGTTGAGGGCGCAAAAAATGCTGTATTACCTATAATCGCTGCAGCCCTATTAGCGAGTGATGGAAAGAATGTACTATCTGAAGTACCAATTTTGTCTGATGTATACACAATTAATGAGGTATTACGTCATTTAAATGCTGAAGTCGTATTTGAAAATAACCAAGTAACAATCGATGCTTCTAAAGAACTAAACATTGAAGCACCATTTGAATATGTACGTAAAATGCGTGCATCTGTTCAAGTAATGGGACCATTACTTGCACGTAACGGTCGTGCTCGTATTGCACTTCCTGGTGGATGTGCAATTGGTTCACGTCCAATTGACCAACATTTAAAAGGCTTCGAAGCAATGGGAGCAAAAGTACAGGTTGGTAATGGTTTTGTTGAGGCATACGTTGAGGGAGAACTAAAAGGAGCTAAAATTTATTTAGACTTCCCAAGCGTGGGCGCGACAGAAAACATTATGTCTGCAGCTACATTAGCAAAAGGGACAACAATCCTTGAAAACGCAGCGAAAGAACCAGAAATCGTTGACTTAGCTAACTTCTTAAATGCGATGGGAGCGAAAGTACGCGGAGCTGGAACTGGAACGATTCGTATCGAAGGCGTTGATAAATTATATGGTGGAAACCATTCTATTATTCCTGACCGTATTGAAGCGGGAACATTCATGGTTGCAGCGGCAATTACTGGTGGAGACATCTTAATTGAAAATGCTGTACCTGAACATTTACGCTCAATTACAGCGAAAATGGAAGAAATGGGTGTTAAAGTTATTGAGGAAAATGAAGGTGTACGTGTTATCGGCCCAGATAAGTTAAAAGCGGTTGATATTAAAACTATGCCTCACCCAGGTTTCCCAACAGACATGCAATCACAAATGATGGCATTATTACTACAAGCTGATGGAACAAGTATGATTACAGAAACGGTATTCGAAAACCGCTTTATGCACGTTGAAGAATTCCGTCGTATGAATGCTGATATTAAAATCGAAGGTCGTTCTGTTATTATGAACGGTCCAAACAGCTTACAAGGTGCTGAAGTAGGCGCAACTGACTTACGTGCTGCTGCTGCATTAATCTTGGCTGGTTTAGTATCGGAAGGTTACACTCGTGTAACTGAGTTAAAGCATCTTGACCGTGGTTATGTAGATTTCCATAAGAAATTAGCTGCATTAGGTGCAACTATTGAACGTGTAAACGAAAAAGTAGAAGAAGTGAAAGAACAAGAAGTTTCTGATCTTCACGCTTAATTGAAATAGTCTCTACGTCTTTTGACGTAGGGGCTATTTTTTTTGGGTTATTACTGTTATAGTCAATAAATTCTATACTTATGCACGTACCAGTAAAAATATTTAGAAAATTTTTGTTTTATCCTGCGTTAACTGCCCGTAAACATTCGATTGGTGCGGCTGATTAAAGTTTCACTTTATATGATACCCCTTCAGTATGTTCTAAAAGAAAGAGTTGTTCCATAAGAATGAATGGAGTAAAGCTTTTGGATATTGGGGGAAATAAGATGAAATTTTCAAAGCCACTTTTCATCACAGTAGCGCTTCTAATAGCGCTCGTTATCATTGTACCTGCTGCTCTTGTTATTCCGTTTGCGAAAGCAAAAGTGGGGGAAGAAGCAGCTTCTAAAACTCCTCCAGCAATAGAAAGTATACCAGCTCCAGGGAAAGTGGATACAGCGGTTCAAGTTGCTGTATATCGTGATCAGCAAAAGAAGGTAGAAACATTACCTATGGAGGAGTATGTGACCGGTGTAGTAGCTTCTGAGATGAATGCCAGTTTTGAAATAGAGGCGCTAAAGGCGCAGGCATTAGCAGCGAGAACATTTGTGGTGCAGCGTATGCTAAGCGGAGGAAAGAAAAACAATGCGGACGTGACCGATACGGTGAAAGATCAAGTGTACAAAAGCAAAGAAGAATTGAAGAAACAATGGGGTAATAACTATGAAAATAATTTGAAGAAAATCGAAGAAGCCGTTTCGAAAACTGCAGGACAAGTTTTAACATACGATGGAAAACCAATCTCAGCATCCTTCTTCTCAACGAGTAATGGCCGGACAGAAAATGCGGCTGATTATTGGGGAAATGATTATCCGTACTTAAAGAGCGTAGATAGTCCGTGGGATCAAGCCTCTCCAAAATTTACGAGCGAGCAAACTTTTACAGTAGCTGACTTTCAAAAACGTCTTGGTGTGAAGGTGTTGGCAGACGGAAAGGTTGGAAATATTAAAGATCTTACGGAAGGAAAGCGAGTAAAAGATGTAGCATTTCAAGGGAAAACATTAACAGGAAAGCAAGTTCGTGAAAAGTTAGATTTACGCTCTTCTGACTTCACGTGGAAACAAGAGGGGGATAAAATCGTCGTTACAACGAAGGGATTCGGTCACGGCGTTGGCATGAGCCAATACGGAGCAAATGGCATGGCGGCGGAAGGTAAGAAATATACAGATATCGTTGCTCATTATTATAAGGGTGTCGAAATAAAGTCGATGAATGATTATGAAGGAAAGTTAATGGTGAAGAAGTAGGGGGGAAAGAGACCGTTCCAAGAGCTATGTTGGGACGGTTTTCTTTTGTTAGTAGATAGGTTCCTTGTCGAATCGTTGATATATTAAAAAAATCGTCAATGTTCAGCGATGACAGAACTCTGTTTAAGGGGCCCATGGATCGCTGGAAGCTATTACAAGGATGAACGTACAGAAGAATCAATGAAAGACGGTTGGCTCTATACAGGAGACATTGTCACGGTTGATTCGGAAGGCTTTATTAAAATTGCTGATCGTACGAAAGACTGAATTAAAAGTGGAGGCGGATGGATTTCTTCCGTAGATTTAGAAAATGCCTTAATGTCGCACGATAAAGTGTTAGAAGCATCTGTTGTGGCGGTGCCGCATGAAAAATGGGAAGAACGTCCCGTTGCTTGCGTTGTATTAAAAGAGGGACAAGCAGTAGAAAGGGAAGAGCTGTACGTTTTACTAGAAGCGGAATTTCCGAAATGGTGGATGCCAGAAGCTATTTTATTTGTAAACGAAATTCCGAAAACATCTGTAGGGAAATTCTTAAAGAGAGCGCTGCGTGATCAGCTCAAGACGTATATGGTAGAGCAAAGCTAGAGAAGAAGGCTATCCTTTCATTTGGATAGCCTTCTTTTTTAGTCAATATGACAAATTTCTTTCCAATCTTTCAGGCGTGAACGACGCTTTATTGTGTGGTTTTGAACTTCTTCCCATATACGCTGTTCGAAATCCGGATGAACAGTAATGGGGCGAAGATGCGTCCAGGGGAAACGTCTTAGTAAATCTAATCCTTCTTCCCAAGTGTGTACAACATGGGAGGAATGCGAAATAGCACCTATATCGTCAACACCATAATCCATTTCATTTATATGCCGAGAAAAAATCCATCTTTTATCGGCTTGTTGTAAGCCGAATAGTGAGATAGAGCCTCCTTCGCCAGCTACTTTAATTATTGTTTGCCAATTTTGCATGGTAGTTTCCCTCCGTCAAATGGTGGGTTTGTGAAAAAATCAATTTTTTCAGTCTCAGCAGGTGCGTAAAGTGGATGGCGTGGCTCTTTGTTTCTTAAAAATCCAAGGCAATAGATAGTTTTTTTTTGCTCGTGTGACCATTGTTTGAGGAGATAGTGTATGTGAGTGGATTGTTTATGTAGTTTCCCGTGTTTCCCCCAAGCGACAACAATAATAGTTGCTTCTTTAAAGGCTTTTTCTAAGTAATAGCGATTTTTTTCTCCTATGACTTCAGAGTGTGGGAGTTCATGTAAGTTTTTAGGATAAGTTGTACGATAACTAAACAGGTTACAAATTTCTAAACTGCCACATTCTCATCGCTTTGCGAAGTTAATACAACGCTTTGTAGTCATGTCATCGTGTTGTTCATCTGCTGTACTTGGGTTTAGCATAATAAATAGAGTACGGTTCTCGTTTGTAATATCCCACCCTCTCGTCAAACTGTAACGGTGGTTTCCTTCAATAATTGCATCACGAATCATTACGAATTCCCCCTTTATGTTTTCATAGTTATATAATACCTTAAAATGTTGTATAAAATATCATAATTTTCCATTAATTGTTTGGTATAATAGGATAAAAACATTTGGGGGAGACAGAATGGCGTTATTGGAGTTGAAACAATTAGGAAAGACGAACCAGCTACCGGTAGTTGAACTGAAGGTTGAGAAGGGGCAATGTGTTGTTTTGCAATGTAATAACCATACAGCTAAAGTGTTGCACCGCATTATTATTGGTGAGGAAGAAGCTTCAACTGGCAACGTGCTATTTGAGGGAGAAGCGATTGGAAAGAAAAATTATTCTCGCATTGGCTTTTGTTTTTTAAAAGATGAAGCATACGACCGTTTGAAGGTAAAGGAATACTTCAAGTTTTTAATAGGACTTTATGAATCAAATATGAGCACGGAAGAAGTAGTACAATATGTCGGCCTCTTAGATAAATTAAACGTTAAAATAGAAAAGTTATCATTTTCAGAGAAACGTCGCCTTCATATTGGGCGTGTTATGATTCATAATCCAGACTTAGTTATTTTGGAAGAGCCGGAGCAAAATGTAGATACAGAGAGCACGATTATTATTCGAAAATCAATTATGAAAATGAAAGAGCAAGGAAAAGCGATTTTTATTACGTCATCCTTTCTATCGGACGCCCTTTCATTAACAGAAGATGTATACATATTAAACAATGATGGTGTAAAAAAAATAGAAATCGAACAAGAAGAAGTTGAAGAGGTGGATGAAGAGAAGGTCGTTCAAATGATTCCACAAATGAAACTTGAAAGAATTCCAGCGAAAGTAAACGATAAAATCATTTTACTTGATCCGATGGAAATTCATTTCATTGAAACGCAAAACGGAGTGACACATATTCATGTGCGTGAAGGTGATTTCGTATGTGCATTAACATTAAGTGAACTAGAAGCGAGATTAACGGGATTCGGGTTCTTTAGATGTCATCGCTCGTACCTTGTGAATTTACAAAGAGTACGAGAAGTCATTACGTGGACTCGTAATAGCTTTAGTTTAATTTTGGATGACGAAAGAAAAAGTTCAATCCCGCTTTCAAAAGGACGAATGGATGAATTAAAAGGTGTGATTGGGCTATAAAAATTGCTCCAATAAGCTCAAAATACGATTCATTCACCGGTAAAAATACTCCTTTTACGGGTATTTTACTGCGTAACCTCTTTGTTTTTCATATGATTGAGTCAAGAAAAGCGAAACAAACAAACGAAAAGCGCTAAAGCGACTTTCATCTATAAAAAGAAAAACAAAGGGGATGGCGAAATGACATTGGCAATTGAAATGAAAGATGTAATGAAAAGCTTCAATGAAAAGACGGCACTTCGAAATGTAAATATTGAGGTGAAGCAAGGAGAAATTTTCGGATTCCTCGGACCAAGTGGATCTGGAAAAACGACAACAGTAAAGATTTTAACTTCTCAATTACTCCATAGTGTTGGAACGGTAAGGGTATTAGGAAAAGATATTACAGGCCCAAGCAGCATCGATTATAAACGAATTGGTATTTTAACAGACAACAGCGGTTTATATGAAAGACTTAGCATTTATGATAACTTACTATTATTTTGTGACTTATACGATTGTAAAAAAGAACGAATTGATGAAGTGCTAGCGCAAGTGAATCTATTAGATGATAAAAAAACACCAGTAAAGAAACTATCAAAAGGAATGAGGCAGCGCGTTACACTAGCTAGAGCAATCCTTCATAAACCAGATATCCTCTTCTTAGACGAACCAACATCTGCACTCGATCCAGTTAACGTACAAAACATTCATAAAATCTTAAAAGACTTAAATAAAGAAGGAACGACGATTTTCTTAACGACTCATAATATGGACGAAGCAGAAACACTGTGTAACCGCATCGCCTTTCTATGCGGCGGAGAAATTGTAGCGCTTGATACACCAGAAAACCTTCGCTTACAATACGCGAAAGATCAAATACAAGTCGTATTAAAAGATAAGCAAAAAGAAGTCGTGCAAAAAGACGAATTAGGTGCAAAACGTATTTCAGAATGGATGAAAAAAGGTGAATTACTATCCATTCATTCACACGAACCAACGCTAGGCGATATCTTTATTGAAGTTACTGGGAGGGGACTATAATGACATTTTCAATGAGACGTGTATCAGCTATTTTTAGAAAAGAAGTACAGGATTTTAAGACAAATTCACAAGTTTTGTTAATGGCATCTTTACCAATTATATTTGCATTTATATTTAGCCGATTTGGAGAAGGACAGGCAGGAGTCGGCATTATTACTTTAATGTCCTTTCTATTTGTAGCAGGGTTTGTTCAATCAATGGTAATTGCAGAAGAGAAAGAAAAACATACGTTACGTGTGTTAATGCTATCACCAGCTTCTTCTGTTGAAGTTCTTCTTGGGAAAAGTATATTAACAGCATGTTTAACGTTGGGTATTTCCATTGTAAACTTATTCATCTTAGATCAATTAAGTGGCAATCTCTTATTGCTAGCATTTATTTTCTTATGTGGAACAATTCTATTCATTTTAATTGGAACAGTGATTGGATTATTAGCTGAGTCTGTCCCGCAAACATCACTAATTGGAATGCCAATATTAATGACGATGTATTTAGCTGTACAATTTGAGCCAATGGTTGAAAATAAAGTAATTAAGACGATGATTAGTTATCTTCCAACATCTCATCTTGAAAAAGCGATTAAAATCTTAGTGGAGGGTGCTGGGTTTAGTAGTATTAGTGGGCATATGCTAAATGTTGGAGTGTGGCTCGTTATTTCACTTATTGCATGTTTAATCGTATATAAAAAGAAACAATTGGACTAAAAACTGAGCCGAAAGTGCTCAGTTTTTTCTTTTTTCTATCATTTCCTCGGAAATTTTACAATTCCTATACATATTTTTACAGATTTTGTCGAAAAGTAATTAGTTATACGTTGTATAGGATACGTGAATATTGTTCAAAATGATTGCTGAGGTGATGATGGAATGCGAGGAAGAAATAATAAAAAGTCGCAAAAGGTAGTACATTTATTTCAAAAAAGATGGGTGTTTCCAGCACTGTACATTGCTTGTGCAGCGGTAATTTTAATGGTTGCGCTATGGTTCCAAGGAGCTAATCCGAAGAAGACTCCGAACCAAGATCAAGCGACACCTTATACACAATCGGAAGATCCAGCAGTACCAGTAACGAAATCTTCAGAAGTAGTGAAAATGCCAGCAGCCGCGAGTGTGGAAGTAGTCGTACAGAAGAAATTCTATGAAGATGCAGCAACTGAGGCGGAACAAGAAAAAGCACTTGTCTTTTATAACAACACATATTCCCCAAATAAAGGAATCGACATTGCTGCGAAGAATGGAAAAGAATTCAATGTAGCTGCTGCTTTAAGCGGTACAGTAACGAAAGCTGAAAAAGATTCACTTCTTGGTTATGTTGTAACAGTTGATAGCGGAAATGGTGTAGCAGCTTCTTATCAAAGCTTAGGCAGTGTGAAAGTAGAAAAAGGTGCACGAGTTGCACAAGGTGAAGTATTAGGAAAATCCGGTCTAAGTTCAATGAATAAAGAAGCAGGTTCTCACGTTCACTTTGAAGTACGTAAAGACAACGTGGCTGTGAACCCTGAGCGCTACTTAAATAAGTCAGTATCAGAAATTAAAGCTGATGCAGGTGCTGCAAAGGCAACGAACGCTTCTGGTAAAAAAGCTGAAGACAAATCTCAAAAAGAAGAGAAGTCGACGAGCACGAAACCAGAAAGTAAAACAGAAGACAAGTCTCAAAAAGAAGAGAAATCGACAAGCGGTTCGACTAGTGACAAAAAAGAAGAGCCGAAGAAAGAAGAAAAATCAACAAATGGTTCTACAGAATCATCTAACAGTTCTTCTTTACAAGAATAAGAAAGTGAAAAAATCAGTTCTCACTAGGAGAGCTGATTTTTTTACTTTTACCCCGCATTAACGGGTAGTAAGACCCCTATTTCAAAATTCAGTGAAAGCTAAGAAGTTAGGTTAGGGGCAACTGCCCGTAAAGGCCCGATTGGTTCAACTAATAATCAGTGGGGTGTCCCCCACTGATTAAAGTTTCACTTTATATAAAAATACTCAATTTCGAGAAAAAAGTTGCAATAACAAGGAAATATGACGAGATTCTCGAATATATATTACAAAAAGGAGGGGATACTGTGTCATTTTTATTTGTTCTGTCGACTGCTATTATTTTATTGTTTGTTTTATTCACTTTATATTATTATATTGCCGGTAAGAAAGAGGTTCCCCACCATCAATTGTTAGAAGAAGAGTTGGAACGAGAAGAATGACACCTTATATACAAGGTGTCATTTTTTTCGCCAAAATAGTCATTGTTAACGTATTTCTCACAAAAAAACGTAATTTTTCTTAACTTAGTCCGCAAAAATAGTGAACATGTAGCATATATCAGTAGTGCGGGCAATACAATGGTATAAACCAAAGCAAAGAGAGTGTTTGAGGTGAGAAATCGTGAATCATTTCATTATAAATCCAAGAATGTTTAACGCTTACAAACAGCACTCACACTTACTTCTTAGTCGTATGCAGCGAGGCTCATTTCACACTTCTCACATCCAATTTAGGGAGGCGAGTGGTGTGCACGATTACATCAAAGAGAGAACTATCAAGATTGGTAAGTATATCGTGGAGACAAGAAAGACAGTGCGTGTCATTGCAAAGGAATTTGGGGTATCAAAGAGTACAGTCCATAAAGATTTAACGGAACGTCTACCAGAAATTAATCCAGAGCTCGCAAATGAAGTGAAAGAAATTCTTGATTATCATAAGTCTATTCGTCATTTAAGAGGCGGAGAAGCAACAAAGCAAAAGTATAGAAAAGAAGATGTAGAAAAGCCGGTCCGTCAATAAATATGCGATCGCAAACATTCCGTTTCAATTCGGTAATATTTTTCAGAAGAATTCTTTTTGCGAATATTACGTTTCTGTTAAATTTATGATAAAATCAGAAATTAGGTGTAAAAGAATTCGGGTGTAACCTGATTTTGAATATCGAGGAGGAAATGACGGGAATGTTTGCGCGAGATATCGGAATTGACCTAGGTACGGCTAATGTATTAATTCATGTTAAAGGCAAAGGTATTGTATTAAATGAGCCATCTGTTGTGGCAATTGATCGTAATAGTGGGAAAGTATTAGCAGTAGGTGAAGAAGCAAGAAGTATGGTGGGACGTACACCTGGTAATATTGTAGCAATTCGTCCGCTTAAAGATGGTGTAATCGCAGATTTCGAAATTACAGAAGCAATGTTAAAGTATTTCATTAACAAATTGGACGTGAAGAGCTTCTTTTCAAAACCTCGCATTTTAATTTGCTGTCCAACAAATATCACATCAGTAGAACAAAAAGCAATTCGTGAGGCTGCTGAACGTTCAGGTGGTAAAACAGTATTTTTAGAAGAAGAACCAAAAGTAGCCGCAGTTGGTGCTGGTATGGAAATCTTCCAACCAAGCGGTAACATGGTTGTTGATATTGGTGGAGGTACAACAGATATCGCTGTACTATCTATGGGTGATATTGTTACCTCTTCCTCTATCAAAATGGCTGGCGATAAGTTTGATATGGAGATCTTAAACTACGTTAAACGTAAGTATAAGCTATTAATTGGAGAACGTACTTCAGAAAATATTAAAATTAAAGTTGGTACAGTATTCCCAGGTGCACGTAGCGAAGAGCTTGAAATTCGCGGACGTGACATGGTAACGGGCTTACCACGTACAATTACAGTATGCTCTGAAGAAATTACAGAAGCACTAAAAGAAGACGCGGCTATCATTGTACAAGCTGCAAAAGGCGTACTAGAGCGCACACCACCAGAACTATCTGCGGACATTATCGACCGCGGTGTTATTCTAACAGGCGGAGGAGCTTTACTACACGGTATCGACATGCTTCTAGCAGAAGAACTAAAAGTACCAGTATTAATTGCTGAAAACCCAATGCAATGTGTTGCGGTTGGTACAGGTATTATGCTAGAGAATATCGATAAATTACCAAAGCGTGCTTTACGATAAAGTGAAACTTTAATAAGTGGGGGCATCCCCCACTTATTATTAGCTCGCAAATAGTAGGGAAAATGAGAAGAACTAAGGTGTTAACCGAAGTTCTTTTTTTGTTTTTTTATTCTTTCATTTTTTTATTTTATTTTAATTTATTGAGAAAATAGAAGAAAAATAAAGAAAAACGAAGGAAATAGGTAAAATATTCATATATATGGTTAAATTTAATATTTCCTTATTTGAAAACGTTTATAATATAATGAGTCGAATACGACATTAAGGCAAATCATGTTTCAATACATATTGCCTTTCCCTAATTTGGGCATACACTCTTTTCTACCTCCGTGTCAGTTGCTGGAATAGGCAGCTATTTTAATGGAATAGGGTGTGTGCATTTTTTTATATATAAGGCTAAAAAGATATTAAAGTTTCACTTTACCCCGCATTAACGGGCAGTAAGACTCCCACCTCAAAATTTAGCGAATGCAAGGGAGTTAGGTGGGAGATCAACTGCCCGTAAAAGCCCGATTGGTGAAGGCTAATAATCAGTGGGGATGGAAAAAGCTCCCCACCGATTAAAGTTTCACTTTATAATGACAAACAATAAACAAAATGGGATAATAAACAATATATCTAAGTGGTAAGACCAATATTACAAAAGGGGCGATTGTTATATGCTAAATATAGAACAAATTAAAGAAATCATTCCTCACCGCTATCCATTTTTACTTGTTGATAAAATATTAGAAGTAGATGAAGGAAAAAGAGCGGTTGGAATTAAAAATGTATCCGCAAACGAAGAATTCTTTAACGGGCACTTTCCTGACTATGCAGTTATGCCCGGTGTACTTATTGTAGAAGCATTAGCACAAGTCGGCGCAGTTGCGGTATTAAAGAAAGAAGAAAACCGCGGAAGACTTGCTTTCTTCGCAGGTATCGACAATTGTCGTTTCAAAAAACAAGTACGTCCAGGTGATCAACTTCGTCTAGAAGTAGAAATGACACGTGTACGTGGTCCAATCGGAAAAGGAAAAGCAATCGCAACAGTAGATGGTGAAGTCGCATGTGAAGCTGAAATTACATTTGCGATTGGTGATAAAAAGGAATAACAGAAATAAAAAATCTCCTTGTGAAAATGCAAGGAGATTTTTTATTTCTACTATACATCGGTGTAATTATTAAAATGCGAACTAGTCAGAAAATTACTTGAGTATGGAAGATAATTGCCATATAATTACTTTGTTGTTTATTCGAAAATTAGGATAAATGATAAAGGCAGAAAAGAAGTAAATTCATTGTCATATTGTAAAGGTGTTCATATAAGACAAAGTAGAATGATATTGATTAAGATGAGATGTAGGGAAATCAGTGATACAAAATATTAATTAGACGTATGAAATCGAGCATAGAGAGAGAAAAAGGAGAAATGTCGCATTTCACAAAAGGAGACTATTAATATGTTCGGGAGAAAGAAAAGAAAACCATTACGACAATTAATTACGCATAAAGAGCCTAAATCACGTGTTGCAGAACAATATCGTAACATTCGTACAAACATTGAATTTACATCTGTAGATAGTCATGTTCGTTCTATTATTGTTACCTCGGCAGATCCAGGCGACGGAAAAACAACGACAATCGCAAACTTAGCAGTTGTTTTCGGACAACAAGGAAAGAAAGTCTTATTAATCGGAGCTGACTTGCGTAAGCCAACGATTCAAAACTTATTTGCCATTCACAATTCAAATGGATTAACGAACCTATTATCAGGACAAGCGAAACTGATGCAATGTATTCAAAAAACAGATATAGAGAATGTATACTTAATGGCGGCAGGTCCAATCCCGCCAAACCCAGCTGAACTATTAGGTAGCCGGATAATGGACGAGACATTACTAGAAGCATATAACATGTTTGATATTATTCTAATCGACACACCACCGGTTCTTGCGGTTACCGATGCACAAATATTAGCGAGCAAATGCGATGGAATCGTACTTGTCGTACGCAGTGAAAAAACAGAAAAAGATAAAATTGTAAAAGCGAAGCAAATATTAGACAAAGCGTCCGGTAAATTACTTGGTGTCGTCTTAAACGATAAAAGAGAAGAAAAAGAACAATATGGATATTATTAGAAAATAATGTATAGAATAGTAAATGAGAAAGCTGATAAATGTTTTTATCGGCTTTTTTTGAATTTTTGTAAAATTTTTTATTGCATTATACAAAAAACATGATACAATAGAAATTTTGGAAATTCGTTGGAATGTGTTGTCATATTTAAGATTATTTTGTAAGATTATATTTGCTTGATGTCGATAAAATGTAGAACTAAATTATTCAAAATAAAAAATGTAAGATTATATGTTATAATTTTTCTTATGTGCAAATTTTAGAAAGTTGGAGGAACTTATGGAAGAAACAATTAGTTTGAAAGAGTTATTTCATATTTTAAAAAAACGTTTAGCAATGATCCTCGTAATCGCCTTTGGTGCCGCTATTGTAAGTGCTATCATTAGCTTCTTCTTCATGACACCAATCTATCAGTCTTCTACGCAAATTCTTGTTAATCAGAAGAAGCAAGAAGGGGCAGCAATTCAATACAATGAGGTACAAACAAACATTCAGTTAACAAATACATACAAAGTTATAATTAAAAGTCCTGTTATTTTGGATCAAGTGAAAGAAAAATTAGATTTGAACATAACAACACAAGAATTAAACAAAAAAATCGAAGTGGCTAATGAAAAAGATTCACAAGTTGTAGCGGTAACTGCGCAAGATAAAGATCCGAAATTAGCTCGTGATATTGCTAACACAACTGCAGAAGTATTTAAAGGTGAAGTTGCAAAAATTATGAACGTTGATAACGTAACAGTACTATCTAAAGCAGAAGTCGCAGAAAATCAATCTCCAATTAAACCACGACCAATGTTAAATGTAGTAATTGCTTTCGTTATGGGCTTAATGGCTGCAGTTGGTCTTGCATTCTTACTAGAATACTTAGATAACACGGTGAAAAAAGAAGAAGATGTAGAAAATTTACTTGGCTTACCAGTGTTAGGTATTGTAGCTCGTATGGATGAAGAAACAATGAACGTGAAATCACACGCTCCATCATCAAGAAAAGTGAGGGGACAAACAATTGGCTCTTAATTTATTTAAAAAGAAAAAGAATCATCGTCAACGTCGTCAATTAATTGCTCATCAACAACCGAAATCACCAATCTCAGAACAATATCGTAATATTCGAACGAATATTGAATTTGCAGCTGTTGATACGAATTTACATTCATTAATGGTAACGTCTGCGAACCCAAGTGAAGGTAAAACGACAACGACAGCGAATATGTCAGTCGTGTTTGCCCAGCAAGGAAAGAAAGTATTATTAATTGATGCAGATATGCGTAAACCGGCAATGCATCAAATGTTCCAGGTGGATAATATTTTCGGATTAACGAACGTATTAACACATAGTGAACGTTTAGAAAAATGTGTACAAACGACATCAGTTGATAATTTACACTTTTTAGCTTGTGGTCCGATTCCGCCAAATCCAGCGGAATTATTAGGATCAAAATCAATGCAAGAGCTTCTTGCACAAGCATATAGCCTGTATGATTTGGTTATTTTTGATTTGCCGCCAATTTTAGCTGTTACAGATGCCCAAATTATGGCGAATGTATGTGATGCTTCTATTCTTGTCGTTCGTAGTGAATCGACAGAAAAAGAAGCAGCAGTAAAAGCAAAAGGTTTATTAGAATCGGCAAAAGGTAAACTGTTAGGCGTTGTTCTGAATGATCGTGAACGTGAACAAAGCTTATATTATTACTACGGTGCAAATTAATTGAAAGAGTGAGATATGAGAAGAACATATCTCCTTTTTTCCCTTGAATATGAGATGTCTCATATTCAAGGGAAAAAAGATTTATATGTGAAAGGGAGGATGAAACAAATGATAGATTTACATTGTCACATTTTACCTGGTATCGATGACGGTGCACAAACAGTAACAGATAGTTTAGCGATGGCACAAAAGGCAATAAAGGAAGGTATTCATACAATTGTCGCAACACCACACCATCAAAATGGAAAATATATAAATGAACGTACCTCAATTCTGCATCAAGTAAAACAACTAAATGATGAACTGCAACAACATAATATTCCACTTACCATTTTACCAGGGCAAGAGGTCAGGTTATATGGTGACATATTAGAAGACTACGAAGCTGGTAAAATCGTTACTTTAAATGAAACAAACAAATACATATTCATTGAATTTCCATCTAATCATGTACCTCGTTATGCAGAACAACTATTTTATGAACTACGTGTAAAAGGAATGATTCCAATTATCGTTCATCCCGAACGTAATGCCGAGTTAATCGAGAGGCCAGATAAGTTATATAACCTTGTAAATAAAGGTGCATTAACACAAGTAACGGCAGGCAGTTTACTAGGTAAGTTTGGTAAAAAAATTAAAAAGTTTTCATTACAGCTTGTGGAACATAATTTAACTCATATGATCGCATCAGATGCACATAACACAACGTCAAGAGGATTCCATTTAGCAGAAAGCTATGAATTAGTTGAGAAAGAATTCGGAATGAACGTTATGAGCGACTTAAAAGAAAATCCGTATTTAATAATTAGCGGGAAAGCAATTTATAAAGAAGATCCGGAACAAATTCGTCGTAAAAAATTGTTCGGTATTTTTTAAATAAAGAACTGGTGATGTCTCCTAACCGTTATCAACGGAGGCACTCGGTCGTGCTGTGGGTAGAAATTTTTTTATTTCGAACCTACCTTAGACGCTTGTCGTCGGGAGTATGACGTGAGGTTGGGTTAGATGCCCATCATTTATTTCTAATAGAAACTCTACCTATGGAGTTATAGCAATGACTCCATAGGTAGGGTTTTTGTTATTGTTACATATAAATAAAAGGATGTAGGGGGAGTATAATTGAAAAAAGTAAGAAAAGCAATTATTCCAGCAGCTGGTCTTGGGACAAGATTTTTACCAGCAACGAAAGCGATGCCGAAAGAAATGTTACCAATCGTCGATAAACCGACAATTCAATACATAGTAGAAGAAGCGATAGAATCAGGAATTGAAGATATTATTATTGTTACTGGAAAAGGAAAACGTGCGATTGAAGATCATTTTGATCATTCCTTTGAATTAGAACAAAACCTTTTAGAAAAAGGAAAGCATGAAATACTTGAAAAGGTACAAGCTTCGTCAAAGATTAATATTCATTACATAAGACAAAAAGAGCCAAAAGGACTTGGACACGCAGTATGGTGTGCGCGTAAGTTTATTGGAAATGAACCATTCGCGGTATTACTTGGTGATGATATTGTACAAGCAGAAACACCATGTTTACGTCAATTAATGGATCAATACGAAGAAACACAATCGTCAGTTATCGGTGTACAAACAGTGCCAGAACACGAAACACATCGTTACGGTATTATCGATCCAATTGAACAAAATGACCGTCGTTATCAAGTGCGCCAGTTTGTTGAAAAGCCAGCAGAAGGTACAGCACCATCAAATTTAGCGATTATGGGTCGTTACATATTAACACCTGAAATTTTTACGTTCCTCGAAAATCAAGAAACAGGAGCAGGTGGAGAAATTCAATTGACAGATGCAATTCAACACTTAAACGAAATTCAACGAGTATTTGCGTATGACTTCGAAGGTATTCGTTATGATGTTGGAGAGAAGTTTGGGTTTATTAAAACGACAATTGAGATGGCACTTCAACATGATGAATTAAAGGGTGAATTAATGAAATATATGAATGAACTTGTGAAAAAAGAAAATGTATATTTGTAAAGTGGGGTGCAAGAATTTTGACCTTGTTAAAATTATCTGATGGGGATGAAACGAAGCTAAATAGTAGAAAAATAGATGTGGAAACGGTAAATGCTCGTAAAGGATATTTAGTGGTTAAACGTTGCATAGATTTTATGGGATCGTTATGTGGATTGTTGTTGTTATTCCCTCTCTTCTTAATTGTAGCCTTAATCATTAAATATGAGGATCCTAAAGGACCGGTGTTTTTTAAACAAGTTCGTATCGGGAAAGATGGAAAAGAGTTCAATATATATAAGTTCCGCTCAATGGTTACAGATGCTGAGGATAAATTGAAAGATTTATTGGAACATAATGAAGTTTCAGGTGCTATGTTTAAAATGAAAAAAGATCCTAGGGTAACACATTTCGGTCACTTTATTCGTAAAACTAGCATTGATGAACTTCCTCAGTTAATTAATGTACTAAAAGGTGAAATGAGCCTCGTTGGACCGAGGCCACCATTGCCACGTGAAGTAAAACAATATACAGATCATGATAAGCAAAGACTGCTTGTACTACCTGGATGCACCGGGTTGTGGCAAGTAAGTGGGAGAAATGATCTTGATTTTAAAGAAATGGTTGAATTGGATTTAGAGTATATAAATAAACAAAGTATCGGGACAGACATTCAAATTATATTAAAAACAGTAACTATTCTTTTCACATCAAAAGGGGCTTATTAATATTAAAAAAATTAGTTCAAAGATAAGTGTGTTTTGAATGTTATTTAAGAGGTCTAATTATGAAGTTAAATAGTATGGCAGTAAAAAACATTGCTCAAATGGGCGTAATTCAATTGGTTAATTATCTATTTCCGTTAATAACGGTCCCTTATTTACTAAGGACAATTGGAATATCAAATTACGGTATACTTTCTGTTGAGATAGCAGTGGCACAAATATTATTGATTATTTCTGACTATGGATTTGCATTTACAGCAACACAGAAAATAGCAATAAAAGAAAAAGTGGATAATGATTTAGCAAGCGCAATTTATATTGTTAAATGCTTAATGGGGATAATTGTTTTTATAGCAGTTAGTATAATTATATATGTATTTTCTGCGGATACTAAGACAATCATACTTCACTTTGGATTCTTCGGCTTTTTCTTCTTCCAGTCATTAATACCCAACTGGTTGTTTAGGGGTTTAAATAAACTCATGTATATATCGATATTAACAGTAATGTCAAAACTATTTACGTTAGTATTGATGTTGTTATTAATTAAAAGTGAGAGTGATTATTACTTACTAGGGATTGTATATGCTGTGCCAACCATTATTATATGTGTAATTGCTCAAATAGTGGTGATTAAATTAGGGGTTAAAATTCAGAGGGTTAGTATTAAGAGAATACTTTCAGAAATAGAAGAGGGGAAAGATATATTTCTTTCTAATATCATTGGGGTATTATATACGACCATGAATACGATAGTGGTGGCATTCTTTGGTGGTAGTTATGCAGCTGGGATATATGCAACTTGTGAGAAAGTAGTTGGTTTAGTTAACAGTGTCACAAATGCAATTTCACAAGCGGTATATCCAATTGTGTGTAAGGAAATAGCTAAGAAAAAAAATAAAATAGAACAGTTTAAAGTGTCTTTAAAATATTTTGGATGGTGGCCGGTTTGTACCTTTATTGGTGGAATAATCTTACTTGTATTAGCTCCGTTTATTTTGGCTCTAATTACGGGAGGGAAAGTGACCGATAATCAAATATTAACACTTCGAATTATGAGTTTTATTCCATTTTTAATTAGTCTAGGCCATTTATTAGGGATACAAACTTTAATTCCATTAAATGATAAAGCATCTGTTAGAATCGCTGTAACCTACGGAGCAATAGTAAATTTATCATTGGGAGTTTTATTATCCTGGTTATACGAGGCGCCAGGAACAGCCGCAGCAATACTTTTATGTGAACTTGTAGTTGTAGGAAAAGAGTTGAAATTTCTAAAAACACACATAAGCTCTAAAGAAGGAGAAAAATAATTTGAGTGAATTTAACTTGTTTGCAATTATTGTTATTTACAATAGAAAAATTACAGATGCACCAACATATAATGAACTGAAAAAAATAACGTCCATTCGAGAGAATTTGTTCGAAAATATATTTATCTTTGATAACTCAACAAACAAAGAAGTAAGAGAATGGAATAAGAGATTAGTAAATAGTCAAAATGAGAAAGTGATGCAGTATGTTACAGAAAATGAAAATGTTGGTTTAGCTCATGCTTATAATTCTATATTGAAAAAAATTAACGAGGAATCTTCAAAAAAGAATAATTGGTTTTTGGTGACAGATCAGGATACCGATATTACATTGGAATTTTTAGATGCTTTTTGTGAAAATATTTATGATAACCCTGCAATTGGTGCGTATGTACCAAGAATATTTGGGAAATCACATATGATTTCTCCTTTAAAAGTCAATAGAACATTTTGGGGCGATAGTTTTGATTTACCAGCAGCAGAGCCAAATGGTCTTTTGAATGGGCGATATACTGCTATTAATAGTTGCTCAATTTTTAACGTAAATGCTTTAAATAAGATAGGTGGATTTAGTGAGAAGTTTCCTATAGATTATTTAGATCATCATACTTATCATCAATTATGGAAAAATCAATATTCTTGCTATTGTTTGGATGTTGAGATTAAACATGATCTATCATTCGAGTCTTTTAGAGCAGTTAAATACGATCGATATAAAAACTTTTTGATTAGTCAAAGTAATTACATTACAGAGGTTGAACAAGATAATAAAATTAATCTTATTAAAGCTAGTATACATTCTGGTCGAAGACATACAGTTAGGACTTTAAGAAATGGGAGATTAATTTACTTTTGTAAAGGCTGGTATTTAAAGCTGAAGATATTAGTACGAGCACTGAAAAAATAAAGGAGATAGTAAGAAATGGAGTTAATCTCAAATTCATCTGTGAATGTAGTGATAGTAACCTATGGTGAAAGATGGGGATTTTTAAAACCGATTTTAGCCAAGTTAGAAAGATTTGATGAAATTAATAGTATCATTTTAGTTGATAATGGGGTTCCTTATGATTTGAATGTGAAATTGAAGGGATTTAATAAAATTAAAACAGTTCATTTTCAAAATAATGAAGGGTCTGCAACAGGATTTAATGCCGGAATTAATAAGGCGCTTCAAGAAGAAGGAAATTTTATTTGGCTTTTAGATGATGATAATCTGCCAAATGATGATGCACTAGAAAAACTAAAAAAAATGCAAGTAGAGTTAGATGATGAAAAGATTATATTAAGCTCTTTTCGTAATGATAGATTAGAATTATTAAATTCAGGAGGACAAAGTTTTACACGCAATTCTTTTTTTGAATTCAATATATTGAAAAAAATATTTAAAAAATCAAAAAGATACAGTAAAAAGGATACAGGTTATCCAAATTTACTAGCATGTGAAGCAGTTCCTTATGGTGGCTTATTTTTGAATAAAACTATTATGGAGCAAGTAGACTTACCTACGAAAGAGTATTACTTATATTGTGATGACATTGATTTTACTTATAGAATGACTAATCAGGGTTATGCAATATATTGTGTTACCGATAGTGTGATTGTTGATTTAGAAAGCTCATGGTATAGAAAAGAGAAAGTACCAATGTTTCAAGGAATCTTTAGAACAAATGAGTTAACTAGAGGATTATATTCAATTCGTAATAGAGTATACTTTGAAAAAAATTATATAGCAGATTCGATAGTGGCTTATTACATAAATATATTTATATATATGTGTTTCGTGCTGATAAAATATATGCCTAAAAATGTTAATGGTCTAAAAAGGTATATAATCTTATGGAAAGCTATTAATAAAGGTAGAAAAGGAGTATTGGGGAAAGAGAAGAGTTGGTAATACTTTGTTTCCCGAAAAAGTATGAAAAAACTTGAAAAAAATTTCACATATTTATATGTTACTTTACTTTTAATTATTGCAGGTAATACAACTATTACTCAGATGTTTTTATTTGCCGGGGAAAGGAAATTTGGAGTTTTATCGAAAGAGCGTATAGTTTTATTGTTATATTTAATTACGATAATTATCGGGATATTAGTTTCAAAAAAAAGCTTGCAAATTACATTCTCAAAAGTAAAAGCTTTTTATATTCTATTCGTATTTTTAATATCTAGTTTTATACTATCTTTTGTAAATCTATCCGAAGGTTTTGAGAAGATGACAGAAGTTTTCTTCTCTTATTATTGGGTTACTTTATTTGTAATTATACTGGGTATGAATATTAACTTTATGGAAGAAAAATATGTAAAAAGGGCTTTTTCTATATTTTTCTTTATTCAATGTATACTTGGTATTATGCAATATACTTTTAATAAACCGTTTGTGTTCACTACTTTTAACGGAGAGCCGGTATTGAATACAATCTATTATTTAAATGGTATGAGTTCTGCAAGTGATATTTTATACTCAATGGGGGCACAAGTAAGGGCTTTTGGTTTAACAGATAGTGGATTAACATTGGGAATGTTTTCTCTAGCTTTATTTAGTTGTTATTTTTATAATCTATCTTCCTCAAATGGAAGAGAAAAAATGAGAGCTATTTTTATAATGTTAGTTGCATTAATTTGTGCATACATGACGATTACAAGAAACATTTATGTGACAGGTCTGTTTTTATTGTTGTTGTTATTATTCTTAAATAAGATTTCTTCAAAAAAAATCTTATTTGTAAAAATAATGTATGTTCTTTTGATTATAGGGAATTTTTTATATGTATCATTTGCAGAAGAGCTTTTTGGATTTATTGCTCAGGTAATACCTGAGTTTAATATAGAAACATTATTTAGCCGATTAATAGGGTATCAGCAAGTTTTTAATAAGGTTAAATTTGATGTTTCTCATATACTATTTGGATCAGGTGTAGTACCTTCACGTCAATTATATATAGATAATGACTTCTTATATACATATGCTAATATTGGCCTAGTTAGTTATGTGCTAATGCAGATAATATATATGTATATATTATTTAAAGGGTTAAATGGCCTAAGGGCAAAAGCGTATAATTCTAGATTTTTAAAAGGATTATTAATCTTTCTAGTAACATATCCTTTTGCGAGTTGGATTAGTACTGTTATTTATGTTTACTTTATTCTGGCTATTTTAGCGTATGTAATTATGAAAAATGAAGACAAAAAATTAAATACGTAAATGACTTTTAATGAGGTAAAAAAATGAACGAGAGTATTTTTAAAAACAAATATTTAAAATTAAAATATATTCCATATATAATTTTAGCATTTTTAATAAATGGATTTATAAAGTTATTAAAATTAAAAAAGCAAAAGATTATTTTAATAGGTGGGCATTGTGGAGAAAAATACGGAGATAATTCAGCTGAAATTCATAAATATTTACTAAGGAAATACCCAGAGTTTAAAATTTATTGGATGATAAATAAAGAGGTAAATCCAGAAGTAGTGAATATAGAAGGAACTGTAATAAAAATAGGTGGGATAAAGAATTACCTTGCGTATTTAAATTGTGATGTTTGTTATTTTAGCCATTCATTAAGTACAGATATTGCGCCAGTAATTGATAAAATCTTGCCTGAAAGAAATAAACCTATTAGGGTACATCTTAGCCATGGAGTAGAGGGATTAAAAAGGAACATTTACCCTGAAAGAATAGAAGATGTAGATTTTTATATATGTAGCTCTGAAAATGAAAAGGAAATCAAGCAGACTGAATGGGGTATAGCTGAGAACAAACTAATTGTCACTGGGGTACCTAGGTACGACAGGTTATATCGTTCAAAAAATATAATTCCTCAAAAAAGTATTTTATACTTACCAACTTGGCGTGAGTGGTTATATGAAATGGAAGAAGAAGAATTTATGCAATCAGAGTTTGTTAGTCAAATTCAAAGGGTAATTAATGATGTAAAATTGAATCAGATATTAATTGAGGCTGGTTTTAGGTTGGAAGTTTTACTTCATCCGTTTATGCAAAAAAAAATACCCTTACTTCGAGAAGATAACATTAATTCGAATATTGTAATTTTAGGAGAGAATGAAGATATTTCCGATAAAATTGTAACTTCTTCGTTATTAATTACTGATTATTCAAGCGTGAGCTGGGATTTTCTTTATATGCGCAAAAATATTATCTTTTTCCAATTTGATCAAGAAAAATATTTAAATGAACGAGGTGCATATATGGATTTTAAAAAAGAACTCTTTGGTGAGGTAGTATTTTCAGTTGATGATTTAATTCAAAATATAAAGCAGCTATTGAATGATAGGTTGGAATATGATGATGAAATTATTAACTTTCAACGTGAGAAATTTTTTACCTTTTTTGATGATAAAAATTGTGAACGCGTAATTCAGCATACTCTAAATGTGGATTAAACAGTGAAGAGATTTATATAGAACACTGAAGGCACACTTGGAGTAATTTAATAATAGATTCTAATTTAATTGAATATATGGAGGCATAACAATGAAAGGTATTATTTTAGCAGGTGGAAGTGGAACGAGATTATATCCATTAACAATGGTAACAAGTAAACAATTGTTACCTATATACGATAAACCAATGATTTATTACCCACTATCTACACTGATGTTAGCGGGAATTCGTGAAATTTTAATTATTTCAACACCAGAGGATACACCACGTTTTGAAGCTTTGTTAGGAGATGGATCTCAATTTGGTATTTCTCTTCAATATAAAGTACAACCAAGTCCAGATGGATTAGCACAAGCATTTATTATTGGTGAAGAATTTATTGGTGATGATTCTGTAGCGATGGTGCTAGGGGACAACATTTATTATGGTAGCGGAATGCGCAAAATGTTACAGCGTGCAGCTCAGAAAGAAAGTGGAGCTACAGTGTTTGGGTATCATGTACATGATCCAGAGCGTTTTGGTGTAGTTGAATTCGATGAGAATGGGAAAGTATTGAGTGTAGAAGAAAAACCGAAAGAGCCAAAATCAAATTACGCAATTACTGGTTTATATTTCTATGATAATCGCGTAGTTGAAATTGCGAAAAATGTTAAACCATCGGCACGTGGAGAATTAGAAATTACATCTATAAATGAAGCATATTTAAATAATGGTGAGTTAGAAGTTGAATTATTAGGCCGTGGTTACACATGGTTAGATACAGGTACACATCAAAGTCTTGTGGATGCAACAAACTTTGTCAAAACAGTTGAAGACCATCAAGGAATTAAAATCGCAGCACTTGAAGAAATTGGCTTTATTAATGGTTGGATTAATAAAGAAACTTTAATTGAATCAGGTGATCAGTGCTCTAAAAATGGCTATGGTCAATATTTATTAAAAGTAGCAAACGGTAGCATTAAATACTAATTTGGAGTGAATGTAATGAAAGTTTTAGATACAAATCTATTAGGTGTAAAAGTAATTGAGCCAAAAGTATTTGGAGATCATCGTGGTTGGTTTATGGAAACTTATAGCGATAAGGCAATGAAAGAAGCTGGAATTGATCTGCAATTTGTACAAGACAATCAATCCTTTTCTGCAACAAAAGGAACACTTCGTGGTTTACACTACCAGTTAAATCCTAAAGCACAAACTAAGCTTGTACGTTGTACACGTGGATCAATCTTTGATGTAGCGGTCGACATTCGTAAGGGAAGTCCTACATATGGTCAATGGTTCGGTATTGAGCTAAGTGCAGAAAATAAAAAACAGCTATTAGTTCCGAAAGGATTTGCACATGGATTTATGACATTAACAGACGATGTTGAGGTTCAGTATAAAGTTGATGAATTATATGCTCCGGAATGTGATCGAGGCATTGTTTGGAACGACGCTGAAATTGGTGTTGAGTGGCCAATGGAAATTCAACCAGTGTTATCTGAAAAAGATGAAAAAGCACCTTCATTAAAAGAAGCAGAAACTAACTTTGTATACGGGGAGTAAAAAAAATGAAAATTTTAGTAACCGGTTATAATGGTCAGCTTGGATATGACGTAGTAAAACGTGGAGAGAAGCAAGGACTAGAAATGCAAGGTATTGGAATAGAAGATTTAGATATTACAAACGAAGCTGCGGTTTATGAATTTGTAGATAAAGTAAAACCAGATGCAATTATTCATTGTGCAGCATATACGGCTGTTGATAAATCTGAAGATGATAAAGAACTTTGTTGGAACGTGAATGTAGAAGGTACAAAATACCTTGCTACAGCAGCAAAAAAAGTAAATGCTAAATTTGTTTATATTAGTACGGATTATGTATTTGATGGAGAAGGAACTCATGCATTTGTAGAAACTGACGCACCTAATCCGGTTGGATACTATGGTTTAACGAAGCATGAGGGAGAAAAAGTAGTTAGAAGCCTAATAGATAACAACTTTATTGTGCGTATTTCATGGGTATTCGGTATTAATGGAAATAACTTCATTAAAACAATGCTTCGTTTAGGCGAAACACGTAATGAACTGAACGTTGTGGGAGATCAAATAGGATCACCAACTTACACATATGACTTAGCTCGTTTATTAGTTGATATGGTCGTAACAGAGAAATATGGTACATATCATGCTACAAATGAAGGTTTCTGCAGTTGGGCTGAATTTGCACAAGAAATTTTTGAGATTGCAGGACAAGATGTAAAAGTAAATAGTATTACAACAGAAGAGTATCCTACTCGCGCAGTACGTCCTAAAAATTCACGTATGTCGAAGCAGAAATTAATTGATAATGGATTTGAGCCATTACAAGATTGGAAGAAAGCAACAAAACATTATATTACACAATTACAACAAGAGGTGAAATAAGTTGGAAAAAAAGAAAGTATTAGTTACAGGTGGCGCAGGCTTTATTGGGGGTAATTTTGTTCAGTATATGGTAAATAAATATCCTCAATATCATATCATTAATTTAGATGTACTTACATATGCTGGAGATTTAACAAAGCATAAAGATATCGAGGGTAAAGATAACTATTCATTTGCTAAGGTTGATATCGTAGACCGTCAAGCGGTAAACCAACTATTTGAACAAGAAAAATTCGATTATGTTGTTCATTTTGCTGCAGAGAGCCATGTTGATCGTTCAATTACTGAACCTGAAGTATTTATTAGCACAAATGTATTAGGGACACAAGTGTTATTAGATGCAGCAAAGGCGTATGGTATTACTAAATTTGTTCACGTATCAACAGACGAAGTATACGGTGAATTAGATTTTGATCCAACTACATTCTTCACAGAGGATACACCTTTACAACCAAATAGCCCATATAGTGCAAGTAAGGCTTCTTCTGACCTATTAGTTCGAGCGTATCATGAGACATTTGGTTTACCAATTAACATTACACGCTGCTCAAACAATTATGGACCATTCCATTTCCCAGAAAAATTAATTCCATTAACAATTTCACGTGTATTAAATGATGAAAAGGTTCCTGTATATGGGGACGGTAAAAATATTCGCGACTGGTTACATGTTATTGATCATTGTGCTGCAATTGATTTAGTTATGCATGAGGGTGCAAATGGAGAGGTTTATAATGTTGGTGGGCATAATGAGCGTACAAATTTAGAAGTAGTAAAAACGATCATTAGTACACTTGGCAAATCGGAAGAACTAATCGAGTTTGTTCAAGATCGACTAGGTCACGATAAGCGCTACGCAATTGACCCAACAAAACTAGAGAAATTAGGTTGGAAACCAACTTACACATTTGAAACGGGAATTGCTCAAACAATCCAGTGGTATTTAGATAATGAAGAATGGTGGAAAGCAATTGTATCGGGTGAATACAAGAGCTATTTTGCGAAACAATATACAAATCTATAAGCAATAGAGGCTATTAATATTAAGTATCATTCAATAGAATAATTTTGAGGTGAAGGTGATAGATTTTATTACCTTCATTTTTTTTGTAAATAATAACATGGAAAATTTATAATCCCATGGCGAAACTAAGGAGAGAACAAATTGAAAATATTGCATATTTCACTGGGATTACCCCCGTATCGCACAGGTGGGTTAACAAAATACTCAGTAGATTTAATGCATTCACAAGGACAAGAGCATCAAGTATTTCTTTTGTATCCGGGAAAATTCACCTTTTCGAAAAGGACAGCTATTAAGAAAAATAAACCATATGGAAGTATATCGGTATATGAATTAGTTAACCCTTTACCGATTCCTTTATTAAATGGAATTAATCAGCCTGAACATTTTATGAAGGAAATAGATCATAAGGTATATGAGGAATTTTTAATAGAATTAAAACCAGAGATAATTCATGTACATACCTTGATGGGGATACACAAAGAATTTTTTGAAACGGCAAAGAAATTAGATATAAAAATTGTATTTACTACACATGATTATTTTGGTCTTTGTCCAAAAGTAAATTTGATGGACTCAAAAGGTAACATTTGTAATGACTTTGATGATGGGAAAAGCTGTATAGAATGTAATGTGAATGCATTAAGTCTTCCGATGGTTCATGTGATGCAATCGTATCCATATCGTTATTTAAAAGATAGTAGTATCGTAAAATCACTTAGAAAAATTAAAAAGAATCAGACTAAAAATAATACTGTAGCTACTAGGGTAGAACGAGAGATTGAAGAAATAGATGTGGATTTAGCGACGTATTATATAGAATTACGCGATTATTATTTAACAATATTCAAATTGATAGATTACTTCCATTTCAATAGTTCTATAGCAAAAGAGCAATTCGAAAAATATCTTGATGTGAATGGGAAGATAGTCCCTATTAGTCATCAAGATATTTCTGATTATCGTCAAGAGCGTAAAGTTAAACAAAGAGGAAATGAAGTAGTTAGATTAGGATATTTAGGACCCATAGATACCTATAAAGGATTTTATTCTTTAAAAAATCAATTGGATTCTTTAAAGGAAAAGGGATATACTAATTGGCATTTAGGAGTTTATGGTGATTTTGTAAATGATCCAGACACATATAATCCTAAATACTATACCTTTTATGGTCGTTATAATTACAATCAGTTAAAAGATATTTTTAATGAAGTTGATTTGTTAATCATCCCTAGTATTTGGAAAGAAACTTTTGGATTTATTGGTTTAGAAGCACAATCGTATGGTGTTCCAATTATGGTCTCTGAATATGTTGGTTTCAAGGACTTAGTACAAGATGGAGAAACTGGCTTTATATATAAAGTAAATAAGCATGATTTTATTGATAAATTATCAATGATTCTTGACGACACTTCATTGTTAGATTATATAAATGAAAACCTATTGAAATTGGATTTTCCTCATTTAATGGAGCAACATACTAAAGAAATAATAAACCTGTATCAAGAGGTAAGAGCGGGAGAAGAATAGATGAAACACGTATTTATTATTGGATCGAAAGGAATTCCAGCAAAGTATGGGGGATTTGAAACATTTGTAGAGTATTTAACAGAACGTAAGAAAAGTGAAGATATTCAGTATCATGTATCTTGCTTAGCGGATAACAATGAAGAATTTCAGCATAATAAGGCGAGATGCTTCAATGTGAAGACCCCTGAAATTGGGAGTGCGAAAGCTGTAGCGTATGATATATTGAGTTTAAGAGAGTGTATTAGTTATATTAAAAAAAATAATCTTAAAAACTGTATTGTATATATACTCGCATGTCGTATTGGTCCATTTTTCTCTTTCTATAAAAGGAAGTTAGAAAAAATGGGTGTTCAAGTTTTTGTAAATCCAGATGGTCACGAATGGAAAAGAAGTAAATGGAGTCCAGCTATTAGAACTTATTGGAAAATATCTGAAAATCTAATGGTAAAGCATGCTGATTTACTGGTATGTGATTCTAAGGGTATTGAATCTTATATCCAAGAGGATTATAAAAAGCATGAACCAAAGACAACATTTATTGCCTATGGTGCGGATGTTACAACTTCTTCTTTAAAAGAAGATGACAGCACATTAATTGAATGGTATAAGAAACATGATGTAGCTGCGGGTGAATATTATTTAGTAGTTGGTCGTTTTGTGCCAGAGAATAACTATGAATTAATGGTTCGTGAATTTATGAAATCCAATTCTAAAAAGGATTTTGTTATTATTTCTAATGTTGAAGAAAATCAATTTTATCAAGAATTATTAGCAAAAACGAAGTTTAATAAGGATCCACGTATTAAATTCGTTGGTACTGTATATGACCAAGATTTGTTAAGAAAAATTCGTGAAGATGCATTTGCTTATTTCCATGGACATGAAGTGGGTGGGACAAACCCATCATTATTAGAGGCGTTAGCGTCTACGAAGTTGAATCTGCTTTTGGATGTAGTATTCAATAAAGAGGTTGGCGAAGAAGGTGCTGTTTATTTCTCTAAAGAAGAAGGTGCTTTAGCTAATTTAATTCAAGAAGTAGAGGCTTATTCTGAAGATGAGATTGATAAGTTAAGTAACAAAGCTAAAGATCGAATTATTCATGAATATTCGTGGGAGAAAATAGTGAATGATTATGAGGATTTGTTTTTAAATTCTTGATATATAAACATGTATGCCCTCTATTAATGAAATATTAGAGTAGCATTTAGTTTACAAGTTATTTACAAGTTATGTGTATATCCGTATAGTATTATATGGAATGAAATTTATAATGTTGAAATTGTTACCCGAAAGAAGGAAAAACGATGAAGAAAAAGATTCTATTCTGGATTCTAGGTATCATTGGCGTTCTTGTTATTGCTGGTGGTGTATATGCATATACTGTATATTCTAATGTGTCTAATGCGTTAAATACAGTGCATAAGCCTTTGGATCGTGATAAGTCCGATAAGCGAGATAAGAAAGTAGAGATTGCAGATAATAAACCTATATCTATTTTATTAATGGGTGTAGACCAAGAAGATAATGGAACAGGTAGATCAGATTCACTTATGTTATTTACTTTAAATCCAAAAACAAAATCTATGAAAATTACAAGTATTCCACGTGATTCTTATACAGAAATTGTTGGTAAAGGTAAAAAAGATAAAATCAACCACGCTTATGCTTTCGGTGGCATTGACATGTCTGTAAAAACAGTAGAGAATTTTCTTAATGTACCAGTTGATCATTACATCGAAGTAAACATGGCTGGGTTCAAAGATATTGTAGATGCTGTTGGCGGTGTTGATGTTAATAACGATTTGGAGTTTACATCGAGGGATCAACATTTTGCTAAAGGTAATATCCATTTAAACGGTGAAACTGCATTAAAGTATACTCGCATGCGTTATGAAGATCCACGCGGTGACTTTGGCCGTCAAATGCGCCAACGTCAAGTTATCCAAGCGGTAATTAAAAAAGGTGCAAGTGTATCTTCTCTAGCAAGTTATGGTGATGTATTAAAAGCAATTGAGAAAAATGTTAAAACAAGTTTAACGCAAGATCAAATGTTTGATATTCAAAAGAACTATAAAGATTGCATGGAGAATAGTGAAGAAATCCAAATTCCAGGTGACGGCCACAAAGCTGCTGATGGTATTTGGTACTACTACGTTCCAGATGCAGCGAAACAAGATATTACGAATAAGTTAAGAGCGCATCTTGAAGTGACTAAGTAATATGTAATAACCCAACTCCTTTGGTAGGAGTTGGGTTTATTTTTGCATGGATTTATATTAATATTATATATTGTGAGATTAATAGATGAGGTGAATCGATGAATAAGAAAGCAGTACTTGTCCTAGTTATTTTTGTATTGTTTGTCGCTTCGGTTGTGAGCGGTAAATTGTACTGGAATAAGAAGATTGCGAATGCGACGGGACAGACGAGTGAAGTAACGAAAACGAAGTCTGAAGTGAAAGATAGCGGAGCGAAGAAAACAGAGAAAAAACAAGATGCGAAGTCATCTTTTAATGAAGCATATGCGAAGAATTTACCAGATGAAGTGAAAGAGAAGTTAAAGAAAGCTGCTGAGGATAAAAAGGCAGTAAACCTTGTGATTGTTGGTGATGAAGCTTCTTCATCTGAAAAAGATGCTTGGGCAGCTAAATTAATGGGTAATTTAGAAACGGCTTACGGTAAAGGTTTATGGAATGTGACAGTAAAAGAATATAAGGGTGAAAGCACAGACGAGTTAATCGCAAATAAGCGTGATAAAGAGATTGCGAAAGAAAATCCAGATGTGATTTTATTCGAGCCACCGTTTATTACTGACAATGGTAAAACTGGTAATGGAAACTCTGTTGCGAGTACACAGAAATTTGTACAAGCACTTTCTACTAGTGCAAAGGGTGCTACGATTATGATTCAACCACCAAACCCAGTGTATGGTGCGAAGAATTATCCGAAGGCAATTGAGGCATTAAAGCAACTTGCGACACAAAATGGTTATACATATGTAGATCATTGGGGAGCATGGCCTGATGCATCAACGAAGGCTATCCTGCCATATTTAACAGAAGAGTTTGGTTTCCCAAGTGCTAAAGGGCATGAGGTTTGGGCACAATATGTAACGGATTATTTCGTTGCTAAGTAATAAAGGTACACAAAAGGTATACGAGCAATCGTATACCTTTTATAATAAGTAAGTGAATAAGAAATCCTAATATATGTAGGAGGAAGACAATGAACTCAATTCTAATCTGCGGCGGAGCTGGTTATATCGGTTCTCACGCTGTGAAAAAATTAGTAGACGAAGGTTTATCTGTTGTAGTAGTAGATAACTTACAAACGGGTCATGAAGATGCAATTACGGAAGGGGCGAAGTTTTATAATGGCGACCTTCGTGATAAAGCATTTTTAAGAGATGTTTTTAAACAAGAAAATATTGAGGCAGTTATGCATTTCGCGGCTGATTCTTTAGTTGGAGTTAGTATGGAGAAACCTCTTCAATATTATAATAACAATGTGTACGGTGCACTTTGCTTATTAGAGGTAATGGATGAGTTTAAGGTAGATAAGTTTATTTTCTCTTCTACTGCGGCGACGTATGGTGAGGTAGATGTAGACCTTATTACTGAGGAGACGATGACGAATCCAACGAATACGTATGGAGAAACTAAGTTAGCAATCGAGAAGATGCTTCATTGGTATAGCCAAGCTTCTAATTTACGTTATAAGATTTTCAGATACTTTAACGTGGCTGGTGCAACTCCAAATGGTATTATTGGGGAAGATCATCGTCCAGAGACGCATTTAATTCCTCTTGTACTGCAAGTGGCGTTAGGTCAACGTGAGAAGATTATGATGTTTGGTGAGGATTATAATACACCAGATGGTACTTGTATCCGTGATTATATTCATGTTGAAGATTTAGTAGCAGCTCACTTCTTAGGACTTAAAGACCTACAGAACGGCGGAGAGAGTGATTTCTATAACTTAGGAAATGGTAATGGTTTCAGCGTGAAAGAAATCGTTGATGCAGTTCGTGAAGTTACAAATCATGAAATTCCAGCTGAAGTAGCGCCACGTCGTGCGGGAGATCCAGCACGTTTAGTTGCTTCTTCTCAGAAAGCGAAAGAGAAGTTAGGTTGGGATCCTAAGTATGTAAATGTGAAGACAATCATTGAGCATGCTTGGAATTGGCATCAGAAGCAACCTAATGGGTATGCTAAATAAAATATAATAAGTGAAAGAGAGGGTATTGTCGTTCAACATATGTTCGACAATACCCTCTCTTTTTTTATAAGATTTTTGCTATACTAAACTGTACTATAATACGGGATGAAAGGAGGAGAATAATGAAAATACTTGTAGTTGATGATGAATCGAGTATTCGTAATTTGATTCGGATGCAGTTGGAGATGGAAGGGTATGAAGTGCTCACGGCGGCTGATGGAAGAGAAGCTTTAGAGAAATGGAATGAAGTGCCGGATGTACTGATTTTGGATGTCATGCTTCCAGATACAGATGGGTATGAGTTGCTTCGCTTGTTCCGTGAGAAGAATAGGGATATTCCAGTGCTCATGTTAACTGCAAAGAGTCAGATGAATGATAAATTGCTTGGCTTGCAGCTTGGTGCAGATGATTACGTGACGAAGCCGTTTAATTACGCTGAGCTTATTCTTCGGATCAAGAATATGACAAGGCGTGTGAAGAAGACAGAGGTAACGGTAAGTCATGAAGTAATCGGAGCGGGAGAGATAACGATTTGTCCTAAGGAAAGAAAAGTGCATGTTAGTGGACAAGAAATTCAGTTAACGTACCGAGAGTTTAATTTATGTCAGTTGTTTGTTTCCAATCCGCAGCGTGTATTTATGAGAGATGAGTTACTTGAGAAAGTATGGGGATTTGAGTATATCGGAAATACGAGAGCGGTTGATATTATGGTGCAAAGACTGCGGAAGAAGCTAGGGAATAGCGGGGAATATATTAAGACAATTTATGGCGTTGGCTATAAACTAGATTGTTAAGTGGTGATGGTATGTCTTTAAAAAGAAATATGGTGTTTGGAATAGTGGGACTGTTAATCCCGATTTTTGTTCTTTTGTACGGAGTTGTTTATATTACGTTAGAAAAGAATATGTATCATAACGCAGCAAATTCTTTAGAGAAATTAAGTGTAGAAGCACAAATTTATACGATGAATTATTTAGAGAAGGAAGCAGAGGTAGAGACGCTCGGTCCGAATTCACTTTTAATTGCTTCGTATTTAGCGAAGCGCATGGATGTACGTGTACAGATGATTGGGAAGAATGGAGATGTTGTTGCGGATACGCAAAAAGGAGCGCTTCTTCATCGGAACATTGATATTGAGAGCTCTTTGAAGGGGAAGAAGTCTTATGTTTTTGAAGAGGGAGACCCAGCTCCAATTCTTTTGTTTTCAAGCCCAGTTTATTATGGAAACGATGTCATCGGAAGTGTTCGTTTTATAAATGAGTTAACGGGTGAGAAGGAAGTTTTAACAAATGTTGGCTGGACGTTCTTAATGACGTCTCTTTGTCTAGTAGCTGCGGGTATTTTCTTTGCAATTCGTTTGGCAAAGTCTCTTCATAAGCCAATTGATCAGTTAAGACAAATGGCAAAGCGGCTTGCGAATGGGGATTATAAAAGCAAGATTGAGCTAAATGAATATGTGGAAATTGCTCAGCTTTCAGCATCTTTTAATGCAATGGCCGATGGAATTGAACTGCATATTAAGCAATTGAAAGAGGAGAAAGAGAAGCAGAAAGATTTCTTAGACCGTATTACACATGAGCTAAAAACACCGCTAACGGCGATTATTGGCTATGTGGATTTAATTCCGAAGTTAAAGGCGAAGGAAGATGTAAAGGAAAGCCTGCGTTATGTGGCTGTAGAAAGTGAGCGTTTATTATCACTTGTAGAGGAATTACTTAAGTCTTCAAAGTACGGGACGAGTACGTTTGAAGTGTCACCTACAGTTGTGAATATAAAGGAATTGGCAGAAGAAGCAGTTTCAATTGTGAAACCTCGCATGCAGAAATTTGAGATTGAAGTGATAAATGAGTTAACAGATGTACATGTTGTTGCGGATTTCGATAAGACGAAACAGATCTTCTTAAACGTACTTGATAATGCGATAAAATATAGCGATGCTACGCAAATTCGTATGAATGTAATTGTAAATGAACGTGAGGCAAAGGTTTTTGTTCATGATGATGGCATTGGTATAGATGAAGGTGTGCTTGCAGAGTGGAATGAATCGCCAGAAGGGAAGGTACTTCCTTCTAGTTACGGGAATGGTTACGGTTTGTATATTTGTCAGGAGATTATGAATAAGCAGGGCGGAAGTATGCGAATTGAGAGTAGTGAGGAAATAGGCACTACAATATTTATTACATTCTTGCTTCCGAGACGAATGGAAGACATAAAAAACTTGAAAGCGGTTAAATGATACATTTATGAAACAATTATGCGGTATTTTCGAAACAACGTTTTTTTATCTTGGAGGTAGGCAGAAATGAAAAGGCTATCATTTCAAGTTCTTATGTTTGTCCTTTGTATAATTGTTTCTCTTATTTTGTTTTATGTGATGGAGAAGCAAATATACAATCGAATCACAATAGTGAATGACAAACAAACTGTTTTACAAAGGGTGAATGAATCCCTGCCTACTGAAATGAAGGTTAGGCATGAAAAGTGGGGAGAAATTGTTATAACGGATGAAGTTCGTTTGCATACGATTGTTTCATTCTTTGACCGAATTCAAATAGAACCGAGAGAAGCTAAGAATCAAGAACAAGTATTTACTGGAGAAGTAACGTACTTGAATGGACATAAACGTACTTTTGCAGTAGGTGACTTGTTCCAGTACGGGGCTGATATGTACGGAAAGAATGGTACGGACCCAATGATTTCAGCATTTCAAACGTATTTGTTAAGCCTGTATTACACACCAGAACGTATTAGTGATTTTTTTGCGTCAGCACAGGATGTCATAGTACGCCAAGGTGATGTAGAACGTGCGATGAATCTTACGCACATACTCGATTCGATTCAGTACGCAAAGCAAATTACAGATTACGGAGAAATACAGAAATTATTACAATCACAGAATGAACCGATTGCTTATATTACCGCTTATAAAACAGGGAAGCGTATAAAGAATGAGCGAGAAGACATTCTTACTATTTCTGTGTATCCATCGTACTTTGTTGTGCAATATCTCGGCGATAATAACGGGAATGTTATGTATATGAAAAGCTCCCTCGCAAATTTATTTGTAAAGGAGAATGTGTCATGAGAAAGATAGCCTTTTTCTTCTTTTTGCTAGTAATTGGAGGAGCGATGTCTAGTTGCTCTCGAGATACAACCTCTATTAAATATAATAAAAGTGGTCTCCCTATTTTGGATGATCGTCATCTTGTTGCGTATGTAGCAGCTCGTGAGGAAGTTGGTGAAGCTTTGCTGTCATCATTTTGTAAACCACGCGGCTGTACGTATGAATTTATTCGTCTTTCGACAGAAGAGCTTCTTCGGAGGGTAGAAGAGGAAGCTGGAAATCCGAAAGCGGATATTATTATTGGCGGTACGGTAGACGCGCATCAAATGATGAAGCAAAAAAATCTATCTATTCCTGTTACGAGTCAACATGCGAACCGTATTTCAAAAACTGTTAAAGATAAAGACGGTTATTGGTACGGTTATGAAGTGGAGAAGCTGGCAATTGCGATCAATAAAGAGCGGTGGAATGAAGAAATAGCACCGCTCGGACTTCCTTATCCATCAAGGTGGCAAGATTTATTAAATCCAGTATATAAGGGAAAGATTGTAATGCCAGATCCAAATGTCTCAGGAACAGCATATACGTTTTTTCAATCACTTATTGATACTTTAGGTGAAGGGAAAGCGAAGGAATATGTTAAGAACTTGGCAGGACAAGTTGGAGAAGTAACAGTGAATGGTTACATACCGGCAGAACTTGTTGCAAGCGGTGAATATATGATAGGCATCAATTTCATGGGAGATCAGAGAATGCTTCAAAAACGAGGCTTTCCTATTTTAAGTAACGAACCTGAGCAAACAGGATTATCTGTTAATGCGATTTCGAAACTAAAACGTGCACCGAATGGTATTATTTCGGATTTATTTATTGATTATTGTTTATCAGAAGAAGCGGGTCACATTTTAGAAAAGGTTTCGTTTGGCGTACCAACGATGTTTGCGAAGAATGAGCAAGAAATAGAAGGACAGCCGGTTAGAAGAACAAACAAAAATATATCAAATAGCGGAATAATCGAGATATGGAATAGACAGCGTCTCTCTCAGAAGTGAGAAAAGGAGACGAAAATATATGTTTAAATGGCTTAAGCCAGCACCTGCAATTGAGAGATTGCCAGCGGATATGATTGATCGAGTATATAAATTATTACGTATTCGTGTATTGATGGGAATTTCAGTTGGGTATGCTGCTTATTATTTAGTTCGTAGTAACTTTACGTTATCAAGTACGTATTTAGTAGAAGAATATGGATTTAGTACAGCTGAAATTGGACTACTAGGTTCAATCATGGCGATTGTTTATGGATTTAGTAAGTTCTTTATGGGGAATTTGTCAGATAAAGCTTTCGCCCAGCGTTTTATCGCAGTCGGTTTATTCTTATCAGGGCTTGTAAATATTTGTTTCGGTTTTGCATCGTCATTTGGAATGATTGTTACACTACTTGTTCTAAACGGTATTGTACAAGGTATGGGAGCACCCCCTTGTAGTATCGTTATGACGAAATGGTTCTCGAAGAAAGAACGCGGTACGAAAACAGGTATTTGGAATATTTCACATAACGTTGGCGGAATGCTCGTACCACCACTTGTCGGAATTGGTGTAGCTATTTTTGGTGAAAATCATTGGCAAGGCGGCGTGTTTATTTTCCCTGCGATTATCGCAATGGTAATTTCAGTTCTTGTTTGGATTAATGCGAAGGATACACCAGAATCAGAAGGTCTTCCTCCAATTGATGAGTATCGTAATGACTATGAAAATCTTGAAAAAGCAGATAATGCTAACAAGATGTCACCAAAAGAAATTTTAATGAAGTATGTAGTGAAAAATAAATTTGTATGGTTCTTATGTATTGCAAATGCATTTGTGTATTTAATTCGTTTCGGCGTTATTAACTGGGTTCCACTTTATTTAACGACAGTTAAAGGTTTCTCAAAAAATGAAGCACACGCGGCGTACGCAATCTTTGAAGGTATGGCAATTCCAAGTTCATTAATCGTTGGTCTTTTAAGTGATAAATTATTTAAAGGAAAACGTATGCCATTATGTATCATTAGTATGGTAGGAGTTGTTATTGGTACGTTTGTATATTGGCAAGCAACTAGCATACTTGTTGTAAGTATTGCAGTTTCTATCATCGGTTGTTTAATTTATGTACCACAGTTCTTAATCGGTTTAAGTGCGATGGAATTAGTACCGAAATTTGCAGTAGGTACGACAGTTGGTATGTGTGGTCTGTTCGGTTATGTAGGCGGAAGTCTTGTAGCAAACGCAGCAATCGGTGTTATTGTTGATCGTTCTGGCTGGGACGGTTGCTTCATCTTACTATTAACAGGTGCAATTTTATCAACAATCTTCTTGTTCATCGTTCAACGTGGGCATGAGGGGAAAAAAACTAAAGTAGCGTAATATTTTGTTTGAAAAGCTATCCAATTGTTATATTGGATAGCTTTTCTTATATTAATATAATCTTTCCTTAAATCTATCTTAAAAGACAAGATGTCATATTTCTAATCATTGGAATTTTTGTTACAATATAAATGGATGTGTAAAACTTTGTAAAAAGAATGTAATAATATGTAATTTGTTTTCAGAAAGTTTTATACAATTTTTATATTAAACTATTAAGTTATAAAAGGAGAGAGAATATGGTACCAAATACGGTTCGTACTCCAAACAAGAAGAAGAAATGGATTATTATCGGGGTTATTGCACTAATTGTTATTGTAGCAGCAGTTAATATTTTTATTATGCAAGGCAAGAAGAAGGGGGTATCAACATCTGCTGATGCTGTGAGCTTTGAGAAGGTAACGGAGCGAAAGCTTAATAATACGAAGTTAATTTCTGGTCAGGTGAAACCAGGGAATATTGAAAGTTTCTATGCGGATCCGACTAAAGGAAAAGTGAAAGATATTGCAGTGAAAGAAGGACAAGAGGTAGAGAAAGGTACGAAGTTATTCTCTTATGATAATGAAGAGATTAACTTGCAAATGAAGCAAGCTGAGCTTGATCAGAAGATGGCGGATATGCGTTATGATCAAGGGAAGAAGAAGATTGATTCGTTGAAGAAAGAAATTAAGAAGGCGAAAGATAGCGGAGCTGGGAAAGAAGTAACAGATCCGATGGAAGAGCAAGTAAGTGAGTTAGAGATGGCGCAAAAGACAACTGATCTTGAGAAAGAAAAAGGGAAGTTGCAGAAAGAAGAGTTAAGTAAAAAGCAGAAAGAGCTTACGATTTATAGTAATTTTACTGGTGTCGTTCAAAAGTTAGATAAAGATGCGGCGCAAAGTTCATCTCAAGCGTTAGGTGGTCAAGGGAAAGCATTTTTACAAGTGGCGTCTAAAGAACCATTCCAAATTCAAGGGACGTTAACTGAGCTTCAAAAGTCACAAATTCAATCAGATCAAACATTTACTGTAACTGCGAAAGCAAATAATAAGAAGAAGTGGACAGGTAAAATTACAGAGGTAAGTGAATTCCCAACGAGTGCAGAGATGGCTCAAGCTGGTGGTATGGGTGAAGCGACTCAAAATATGTCCCAATATACATATAAAGCAAGTCTTGATAGTCAAGATGGTTTATCTCCAGGTTATCATGTTTCATTGCAAGTAAATTTAGAGAATAAGACGATGATTGCTGTTCCAACTAAGAGCATTGTAGAAAAAGGCGATGATGCATTTGTTTATGTTGAGGATAAAGGAAAGCTTCGTAAACAAAATGTGAAAAAAGGTTCTACTGATGGAGAATGGACAGAAATTACTGAAGGCGCAACAGTGGGGCAAAAGGTGGTTAAAAATCCTTCCGACGACGTGTATGACGGAATGGAAGTGAAAGAGAAATGATTACGTTAAATAATATTGCTAAAACGTATTATCAAGGAAAGTTGGCAGTGCCGATCTTACATGATATTAGTTTAACAATTCAAAGCGGTGAGTTCGTTTCGATTATGGGACCGTCTGGTTCTGGTAAATCAACGCTTATGAATATTATCGGTTGTTTAGATCGTCCAACAGAAGGCGAATATATGCTGAATGATGTGAATATCTTAACAGCAGACGAGTCAAAGCTTGCTTTAATTCGTAATGAATATATTGGCTTTGTGTTCCAGCACTTTAATTTGCTGCCGCGTCTTTCAGCAGTAGAAAATGTTGAACTTCCGCTCGTATACGGTGGTGTGAAGAAAGCAGAGCGTCGTCAAAGGGCTCTAGAAGCGCTTGGTAAAGTCGGTTTGTCAGATAGGGTTCATCATTTACCGAATGAATTATCAGGTGGACAGAAGCAGCGTGTAGCGATTGCAAGATCGATTGCGAATAATCCAACGTTCATTATGGCTGATGAGCCTACTGGTGCGCTTGATACGAAGTCTGGTGAGCAAGTTATGGATATTTTCACGAAGCTTAATGCAGAAGGTACAACGATTGTTATGGTTACGCATGAAGAGGAAGTAGCAGCGTATTCTTCCCGCCGCATCGTACTGCGAGATGGGAAAATTACAGAAGATAGAAGGTGTGCGGTATGAGTTTATTAGATAGTATGAAAATTGCCTTATCGTCTATTTTAGCTCATAAACTGCGCTCGGCTTTGACGATGCTTGGGATTATTATCGGTGTAGGCTCTATTATTACCGTCGTTGCGATTGGGCAAGGTGGGGAAGCTGCACTGAAATCTCAATTTGTTGGGTCAGGTAATCAAACGGTTCCCATTCATTATAGTGCTGATATGAATGATCCTTTTGGCATGGGGATGGTAGAAGCACCGAAAATAACTGAAGAAGATATTTTTGAAATTAAAAAAATTCCAGAAATCTCACATGTTGTAACAACAAATTCAAGTATGGAACCACTTGATATTGAAGATAAAATAGAAATGGTGAGTATTACTGGATTAGACAATGAGTATTTTTCAGTAAATAAAGTAAAGTTGTTAAAGGGACGTTCTTTACAAGAATCAGATGTGGATCAAGGTAATAACGTTGTCATGATTAGTAAACAAATGGAAGAAAAGGTATTTAAGGATGCTAATCCAGTCGGTAAAATTATTGAAATGAAGGGTCAACCGATGCAAATTATCGGTGTCTACAAATCAGATAACGAGTTTATGGGAATGGGACCATCAGAAGCATTAATTCCAATTTCATTATGGCCGACACTGTATGGAAAAGATGAAATTCAAAATATTTCTGTTCAAGCAAAAAATGTAGATAACTTAGAAAATGCAGGTAAAAAAGCTGCAGATGTCTTAAACAGTCGTAAACCAAGTGATGCAACTGGTAAGTACGAAGTTATGAATTTAAAAGAACTTCAAGAAGGTATTTCAAAGATGACAGGTATTATGACAATGATCATTGGTGGCATTGCTGGTATTTCACTAGTCGTTGGTGGTATTGGTGTTATGAACATTATGCTCGTATCTGTAACAGAACGTACGCGCGAAATTGGAGTACGTAAAGCACTTGGGGCAACGCGTAGTAAAATTTTATTACAGTTTTTAATTGAAGCAGTTATGTTAACACTTCTAGGCGGTTTAATAGGAATTGGTCTTGGATATGGCGGGGCATATATCGTTTCCACATTTGCGAAATGGCCACCGCTCGTTTCATGGGAAGTTGTCGTTGGAGGCGTACTATTCTCGATGACACTCGGTATTATTTTCGGATTAATTCCAGCGAATAAAGCTGCGAAATTAGATCCAATTGAAGCATTACGTTATGAGTAAGTAATAGTGTAGTAGAGAGGGGGCTCTCTACTACAAATTACCGTTCTATTGGGCGGTTCGTAGCCTCATATGAGGAAGTGAACCGCCCGTTAGAACGGGTTATATAAATAGAAGGAGGCGTTATAATGGAAGCGAATTTGAATACGCAAAAAGCTGGCGGAGAGAAGCCATCATTGTTTGGAATGATTACTTCTCCTGGCTTACAGTTTGAGAGAATGAAGACGAGCGAGAAAGTTTGGGGTATGTTCTTCTTAATGGCGCTATTACAAGGGCTTTTAAGTGCTTTTACTACGTACGTTACGAATACGTCACCTGAGATGGTGAAAATGAAAAAAGAACTAGGTGAATTTGCGGGACAGAGTTCACTGACATCTGATGTTATTTCCAGCATTGTGTCGGGTACTATAGGTGGTATGCTGGTAACATTCATTGTTGCAGCTATTTATAAAATATTTATGATGTTCTATGGGAATGATACCTCTTATAAAAAACTAGTAACGATTATTGTATATGCGAACATTGTTGTTATTATTGGTGGATTTATTAATGGTATTATAGCTTTAATTTTAGGTGTTGCACCAACTGCGTATACAAGCTTAGGACCACTATTTGAGCAAGGTTCAGTTGCTTATGGAATAGGGAGTTCGATTGAAGTATTCTATTTATGGAATATCGTTTTAATTTGGTTAGGACTGCAAATTACAGCGGGAGTAAGTAAAGTGAAAGCAGCTATTCCAATTATCGTTTTATTCATCATTAAAGCGTTATTCTTAGCAGCGATTGTTATGTTAATTGCGGCATTCTTACCGAATATGCCAGTATAAATAAGGAGGCGTTATAATGGAAACGAATATTAATACGCAAGATGTAGGTTCGAAAAAGCCGTCATTATTAGGAATGATTACATCTCCAGGTGAACAGTTTGAGAGAATGAAGACTAGTAATGCAGTTTGGGGTGCGTTTTGGATACTTGTATTACTAGGCGGATTGATTGGTGGATTTACTGCTTATGTATATTCCCTAACACCTGAAGCTATTAAGCTTAATAAGGAATTAGGTGTTACTGTTTCAGCTGGAATGACATATGGTATGGGATTCGGTGTAGGTGCTCTTAGTATGGGGATTAGTTTCCTATTGGGTGCTGTGGTGTATAAAGTGTTAATGATGTTTATGAGCAATGATACTTCTTATAAAAAATTATTGGCGATTACCGTGTATTCAAGTATTATTACGTTGCTTGGTTTATTAATCAATACGATTTTGGCATATATTTTAGGTGGATCAGGTCAGGAAATGTATACCGGCTTAGGACCAGTTTTTGCCTCAAGTAGTGGTGTTGTAAAAGGTATTGTAAATAAATTCGAGGTGTTTACAATTTGGGGATACGTAGTTACATGGATAGGTCTTCAAATTACAGCTGGTTTAACTAAAAAGCAGGCAACAATTATTACTATTGTTTTCTTTGTCTTAGCTCTTGGATTAGGCGCTTTACAAGGAATGTTCCAATAATAGTGGTACTTTAAGTCCGCTAGAAAGAAATGCAGCAATTATAAAAGTAATTGCTGCATTTTTGTTATCAGGAGTAGATACATATGTTTAAGAAGTTATTAGCAAATTTTTTGTTCATGTTAGTTGTATTATTGTTAGCTGTAGAATATATGCCGAATAAGAATCCTTATATATTTGTTGGCGTTATAAGTTGTATTTTAGCTACAGGTTTATATGCAATTGATAGATCCTTCAAACGTATACCTACAGAATAGTATAAATCGAAAATTTATAAACAAAAGATTCCTTCTCATGTATAGAAGGAATCTTTTTTATTTTTACCCTTATTTCAAATACGACCAGCAGAATTTGAAATTCTACTTCGTGTAATTTCAAATTTCGGCGGTAGTATTTGAAATTACTCACAGTGAAATCGCTTCTTTATTTTTATATTGTGGAGGTACCGGCGGAATAACAAAGAGGTATACCTTTTAGAAACAGGTACTGTGTGAAACCAGCGACTTTTACAGAGGCAGTTGTGTTGTATGAAGGTATGATTGTAAATCAAATAAAGAAGTTAGGCATTTATCAAGATCATGAAGAGTATTATCAATGTGGTTTAATTGGTCTTTGGCATGCGTATGAAAGGTATGATGCGGAGAAAGGAAGTTTTCCTGCATATGCAGTTATAACTGTGCGTGGTTATATATTAGAAAGGTTGAAGAAAGAGTTTGCAGTGCAAGAAAGGAATGTTTACGTAGGTGAATATGAGGATATCTTCCATTTTGAAGATATTGAAATGAGAGCAAAGGATTTTATGAGTGTATTAGATGAGAAGGAGAAGTATATTATTTTCGAACGTTTTTTTGTAGGGAAGACGATGGGGGAGATCGCTAACGAGATGGAAATGACCTATTATCAAGTGAGGTGGGTGTATCGGCAAGCACTTGAGAAAATGCGAAATAGTTTAAGAGAATAAATATGATTATAAGAATGGAAGGCAATGGATATTGCTTTCCATTCTACTTATTCTGTTAAGGTAGTAAATGTAATAAGAGGTTTTTAAATTGTAGTGAATCTTGCATGTTCATACGTGATAATACGTATCCAGCTTTTAATAATTGCTGTTTTAACTTATGGGGACTGATATGTATTGTTGTAGTAGTGCCATTTGAGAAATGAATGTTAGCTTTTTTACTCTTTTTGAAAAATTCTATGTCATCTATATGGTTATAAAATAGCCATATGCAGTTTGGAGAAGAAGGAGATTCTGTCGGGAAAGCACAAATATATTCTCGATGATTAATCGGAATTGGGACATTTTGTTTAAATTTAAAGTTTGTTTGGACAGCATTACGTCTGCCTTGATAAGTAGAGTGAACATTGGTTAGACAAGATTGCTTGATGAGTTGGAGAGCAGTTTGACAGGAGTAAAGATGGTTTCCGCTACTTTCGATAATTTTTGTTTGATAATAAGGGTGCTTGTAAGGTTCCAGCATCATTGTAGAATTAGAAATAATAATATCATTTTCTTCATTCATAAATTTGATTCCTCCCTTATAAATGATAGTAATACCAAATATAATTATATACGAATTAAGTAAATTAATTGTTAATATTCCGTTTCATATTGTAAATTTTGGCTATTCGTTTACAATCAATAGATGTTAGTCTTTCTAATTTGCATCGCTTGTACATATATATGAAAATAGAAAAGAGTAGGCGGTGAGATAGTATGAAGAAAAAGTATATTATTATGGCTCTAGTTGTCGTGCTTCTAGTATATTTAGCAAATAGTAATCCGAGTAAAGGTGAATATACGGATTGGGCAGCGAAGCAGTTTATGAAACGTAATGATGTAAGTAAGAAGCTAGACGAAGTTCAAAAGGAAAATGAAGAGGGTCTCCTTGGCGATTTAGCATCGGCTGGTAAGAAGTTGGCGAAAAAATATGTTGAGCCACAAGTTGGATTATTAATCGAGAATTATACAAAGCGAAATGATTATATTTTCTTCTCAACATATACGACCGAGTTTGATATAGGCGGAGAACACTATAAATATGTATGCGTCGGTTTTTCAAAAATCTTTATTCCGATTGAAATGCCGAAGAAAAAAGACGAATCTGCAAAATGATGCAGATTCGTCTTTTTGTTTATAAGTTAATTGGAACTTCAGATATATTCTTTTCTACGAGACGGGCTCCTTTTTTTCTGGTATTTTCATTAATTGATGAAAATACAGATGAGGCAAGAATGTTATCCATTACTTGATTTACGACTTGTGCATCGACGGGTGTGATCGGTTTCTCGATAGAAAAAACAACTGTTTTTCCATCTTCTTTCACGAAAATTAATTCTAGTACTTGCATATGTTATTTCCTCCTTTTTATTTATCCCGCTATATTGCGGGCAGGTGATTGGTGTTGGTTCATACTTAGCGGGGGATGAACACCACCCACTGAGTAAATTTTAACCTTATAGGGTAGAAAGATCTGATGTGCTAACAAGCTGTATAGCGTGAAGCGGTGATGCTTGTAAAGAAGCAAGAGCACGTGCTACGTTTTGTACTTGCTCTAAGTTTGCATTTGTTTTAACACGCTTAAATTGTTTGTTTTTGAAAACTATTTTTCCGTTTTTATCTAATCCATTGTTTAAGACAAGACGTAAAGTTAAGTCCATTACGATTGTTTCGACTGCCATGTTTATCACCCCCTTTCACTTTATAAATAGGGTGCAAATGTCATGTTTTGGCGTGAAATTTATTCTTTTTTTTGGTACTCTTAAAAGATTAAGAGAGGGGCTTCGGAAGAATGAAACGTAGATGGTTATTTTGGATTCCTGTTTTACTATGGATGGGGTTGATTTTCTATTCCTCGGCACAACCATATAAAAAGCAGGATATGCGCTCGGATATTGAACAATATGTAAATGTTGAGTTTGTGAAAGAGCATTTTTCATGGGTATCTATTGATTATGGCGGTGGTACACCTGTTAGCATTGCAAATAAAGGTGTAGGCGGATTTATTGAGTTTTTCCTTCGTAAAGGTGCTCATTTTATGGTGTTCTTTATGCTAGGTTCATTGACGTATTATGCTTTTCATCGATCGGGTTATTCGAGAAAAAGGTGCTTCCTATACGCTCTTCTATTCGTTGCGGGATATGCAACATTTGATGAAATTCATCAATGGACTACGGGAGATCGTACACCGATGTGGCAAGATTCATTACTGGATACATGCGGCGGATTAACAGGAATTATAATAAGCAATTGGTTTTGGAATAGAAAAAGGAGCTAATCTTTTGAGATTAGCTCCTTTTGTTTATACACCAAGTAATTCTTTTAGTTCATCTGTAGATAGTTCGGTCATCCAACTATCGGTTGTAATGACGGCGTTGTTTAATGATTGTTTTCTTTCTAACATTTCATCAATTTTCTCTTCGAGTGTCCCCGTTGTAATAAGTTTATGAACGTGAACGAAGCGTTTTTGACCAATACGATATGCGCGGTCTGTTGCTTGGTTTTCTACAGCTGGATTCCACCAACGGTCGTAGTGAATGACATGGTTGGCAGCGGTTAAGTTTAAGCCCGTTCCACCTGCTTTTAACGATAAGATGAAAATGTCATACGTTCCGTTTTGGAACTGCTCGATCATTTTGTCACGTTCTTTCTTCGGTACACTACCGTTTAAGAAGAGGACGCGCTGACCGAAATGTTCTTCTAACACATTTTTTAGCATGTTCCCCATACCGATGTATTGTGTAAAGATTAAACAACTTTCATTTTGATCTTTTATATTTTCAATTAGTTCCATTAGCGTGTTCGTTTTCATGGAACGTTCGATGATATCTTTTGGTTCTGTTTCTTTTAAATAAAGAGCGGGGTGATTACAAATTTGTTTGAGCTTGTTCAGCATTAGTAATATAAATCCGCGTCTTTCAATCCCGCTTAATCCTTCTACATTTTGCAATGTATCTTGAACAAGTTGTTCATATAAGGAAGCTTGTTCACCAGTAAGTGGGCAGTAAGCTTTCTGTTCTTGTTTATCAGGCAAGTTTAATGCGACGGTTTGATCTTTCTTCGTACGACGCAGTAAAAACGGCGAGATAAAACGTTGAACTTGTTGGATTTTTCCTTCGTCACGGTCCTTTTCAATCGGTGAGACGAAGCGGCGCTGGAATTGTCCTAAGCTGCCGAGATATCCGTGATTAATGAAGTCAAAAATAGACCAAAGCTCGGCAAGTCGGTTTTCCATCGGTGTACCGGTTAAAGCGATTTTGTGATTTGCTGGCAAGTTTCGTACTGCTTTCGACTGCTTCGTATGTGGGTTTTTAATATTTTGTGCTTCATCCAAAATAACAGCATCCCAGCATAACGTACTAAGTTCTTCTTCATCAAGCTGAGCTAATGCATAAGATGTTAATACAACATCTGCTGATTGAAGGAAGTCTTTAAATGATTCGCCTTTCGCTCGGTTACTTCCATAATGTAACTGAACACGTAAATTTGGTGCGAAACGCTCAAATTCTTTTTGCCAATTTCCAAGAACAGATGTCGGTGCGACGATTAAGGCAGGTCCGGTTTGGAGATTGTTCTCTTTTATATATAGTAAGTAAGTGATCGTTTGAATGCTTTTTCCAAGTCCCATGTCGTCAGCTAATAATGCTCCGAATCCAAGCTTTCTTAAATATAATAACCACTCAATGCCATGTTGTTGATACGGACGGAGTGTTGCGTTTAGTGCAGAAGGGACATCTACTTTTGGAATATCTCCAATGTGCAATAGTTTTTGGAATAGCTCTTCATAATATCCATCTAGTTCGATTTCAATATCGGTAAACGGACTATCTTCTTCTACAATTTCTGCTTCAGCAGTGTTTGATAAATGTTGCTGAAGGACATCTTTCATTTCTAGTCCATATTTATCGGCACGGTTCATAAGCTTTCGTACTTCTTCAATAAAGGCTGGATCCAGTCTCATCCATTGACCATTTATATTAAATAACCGTTTGTTTTGTTCAACGAGTTCGAAAAATTCGCTTTCGGATAAATCAATGCCGTTCGTTGAAATGCGCCAGTCAAAGTTAACGAGTGTATTCATACCGAAGAAAGATTGCGTTTGCGTGGCATTTTGCTTCAGCTGCACACGTAATTTTGGTTTTGTCGCTTTTAAATTTTGCCACCAGGATGGCAGTAAAATCGTAATACCTGCAGCGAGTAATTCGTTACTTGCTTCTGTTAAGAAGTTCCACGCTTCTGTTTCAAAGAGCTCACTTCGGAATGTGTCGCCTTCTTTTAACCACGGTACGAGCTTACTGAATCCTTCTTGTGTTTCAAGAATACGTTCTTCATAATCGTGCCATCGTTTTGGCAAAGAATCGATGCTTTCATATACATATATGCGATGTGCCCCGCGCTTTGGTGTAACAATTGTCTCAAGCTTCCACATTTCAAATTCTTCTTGCGGCTCTTGTAGCCGTAGTCCGATTGTAAAGGGAAGGTCATCTTCAATGTAACCAATTTTTCGAAGCCAATCTTCTTCATGTAGTGCTGCATCCAATTGTCTTTTCGTAAAGTCGTAATGTTCATAAAGTCTCTTGGCATCTTCCCACCCATCGTTTGAACGGTTATCTTGTAATATGCTTTCATTTACCGCGGCCGAGAAAAGAGATGCCAAGGTGTCATCTTCGATTGGGGTATTTTGCACTTTCCAAGATGGTTGCTGAGACCAACGCTCCATATCAGGTACGAAGCTACCGCTTGTGAAGGCATCCCATAATTCGTTCGCATCTTTCGTAAGTGCTGTAATAGGGCCATTCATTTGAATATGGGCAAAGGAGTTCATCGGTTTATTAGCGATGTATTCAAATGCTTGTGCGTTTGTTAGCATAACACCTTGTTTTCCTTCAAAGGTCGCTTCTTTTAGAAACGTGCCGTAGAAGGAAGTGGAGTGCCACGTAAATGCATTTCGTTTCCAACTTGTTACGGATAATGGAGTACCGCTGTCATTTTCTCCCCAAAGGAACCAACCTTGACTAACGTGCTGGAGCCTAATTGTTACTTCAGTTTGATTGATCATCGATTAATTTTCCTTTCCGTAATTCCTCTTGTAGTGCACGCAGACGTGAATGTAAGTTTGCGATGTGAATAATGAAAGCATCCCATTCATCAGTGCGCTTTAATCGTTTATATAATGTACGTAATTTTTTTAAGTAACGAACTGCACGTCTATATGATTTGCGGTTTCGCTCTTCAATGGCCTCGGTAGCAGCAAGGTGATAAAGAGGAAGGGCTGCTTCTGGTGCTTCCTTTTCAATATCTTTCAGCGGCTCTTTCAAAAGTTCAATTGCTTCAAACCCATGTAAGAGCTGAAGTTCTGCCCATGTACGATATTGCTTTTTCGCGAGTACGTATTGCTCATAGTTTGCGAAACTATATGGTAATAGCTCTTGCAAAATCATTTCGAGTCCGGCTTGTTCATTTGTATGGGTTGCATACGTTTCATACATGATGACAAATAAGCGAACGATATCTTTTATGAAAATCGTATTTTCGTGCTCATGTATCGTTTTCTTCACTTGTTTATACGTAAAGGAAAGCCAGTTTTTCGCACGATCCCACTGCATTGTATTTAATAGCTCTTCTAACCAATAGAAGTAAAGACTTACAACAGAAGCAGGCTGTCTCTTTAGTAAGTCCATCGCTAATAGGTCTTCGTCATTTAAAAAGAGTAGATGAGAAGATGCTAATGCTTTGGAAAGTGGATTGATTTTCGTATCAATTCGCTTTTCTTCTTCTTGCAGTTTCTCTTTATTGTGTAAGAGTTCACTCCATACGTGACGATAAATAAAAAATCTTTCTTGCGTATAGGCGTCGGTGGAGAAGAATACTTCGTGAACGAGACGAGCTGTTTCTTGCAAAATTGCTTCAGACTCTGAAGGAATCGCTTCTGATTGTAAGTCCCGAACGATGGATTCCACTTTATCTACAAATAAGCGAACGACGTTAACAGGCTGGTGATAAGAATACGTTTTATTTGCTTCGAAATCCTGAATTTCTTCTAATAATTTTTGAAAGCAATAAAGCGCTGCATGTAGCCTGAACAACTCATGTATCGCAACGATACGCGGAGCTTTCCGCTCGAGTTTCGTATAGAAGTCTGTAAAAATACTCATAAGGAAATACATTTGTTTATAAGTAAGCCGAGCTTGTTCTTTTTTAAATGATTCATATTCGTTGTCAAAATACGATTGCCAACTTTTATAATCTGTTTCTTCAAACGCTGATGATTGCAATACTTGTCTTGCAGTTCGAATAGGAGGAAGGGAAGGTTTCGTATTATTTTTAAATAAAGTTAATACATCTCCTACTTGCCCGAAACTAGATGCTGCAGATAGTAAAACAGCGAGCATATGCTCACATTGCGTTGGTGCAAAGCAATCGCAATAGCTTTCAGCGACGTTACGAATCGGGATATGGACGCTATATACGCTGCCTGCAGCATCTACAGTTCCTGATAGCGTATAACCATCAAAGTCAACGTTGTAGACAACACCACTACGATATAGGTGCCGAGCTGTAGCGACATGTTCCTGATCAGCTGTTTGCTGTGGATCTAGTCCTTGAACGAACTCATTCGCAATCATCATAATTTCATCTTTCGTAATTGAGTGTTGCAGCATAATATTCCTCCGTACACATATTTCTTTCCTTTACCATTATAAACAAAAAATGCTCAAAACAGAAAAAATGAAATTTGGATTACATAAATTGAAAATCATGGTAATATATATAATGTTAATTTTGCATATTACTATATATGTATAGGAGGAGAAATGATTTGTCAGATTTACAAGCGAAGTTTGGTAACGGTATGAACAAATTGCAAGAGGGAATCGAGCAAGGAAAGATGAAATTGCAAATAGCTCAGGAGGTTGCGCAATTAAAGAAAATTACGCAAGAGAAACTACAAGCGAAAACTGAAATTTTGCTTGAACTTGGTCAAACGGCATATATGCAACTCCGTAATGATGAAGTTCGAGTAGATGTGTTAAAAAATATTATAGAACCAGTACAAGAGCTGGATGTTGCTATTTATAACACGCGTAAGCAAATTGCTAATTTACAGAATCAAGGACAGAAAGGGCAGTGTAGCTGTGGCGGCCCATTATCATTAAATGATAAATTTTGTGGACAGTGCGGGAAAGAAAATGAGTTACTCCTTCAATCAAAAAATGCTGAAAATGGATCATGTACTTCATGTGATGAACAAATTGCAACAGAGGCTACATTCTGTCCTGTTTGTGGTATGAAGCAAAGTAAGGAGTGAGGAACATGTATTGTAAAACTTGTGGTTTAGAACAGTCGGATGTGGCGAATTATTGTTCGCATGATGGATCAAGTACAGGTAGTGTAGAAAGTGAAGTTACGTTAGCACCGAAAGACTCAAAGTATTGCCGAACTTGTGGAGTGGAAAGTAAAGGAACTGCTACGTATTGTGAGAAATGCGGGGATTCCTTATTAGGTATTATGAAAAAAGAAATGAAAACGAGATTACCAGACGAAGATTTGCAATTACATGTAAGTTCATCTGGAAGCAGTTTAAAAAAAGGTTTACTTGGTGGTGGGCTTGCAATCGTATGTATGTTTATCGCCGGTTTGATTGGTAGCTTAATTGTCGATGCGGCGATTAACGACCTAGTGAGAACGATGCTTACAAATATGAACGGTATGCTGAATATGGCTACAGTTGATCAATCTTTCATCGGCATAGCACCATTAATTTTAATGTATCATTTAATAGGCCTTGAAGTTAGTGGGAGCGGGGCATACACGATGTCATTTATCCTTCATTTCCCATTGTTTATCTTATTAACTATTCCGGCACTTATATTAGGTGGAATTGGATTCTTTGTAGAGAGAAGCAACCCTTCTGCTGTTTGGCGTGAGAAGGTAATAACATCAAGTATCATAGGTATTGTATATGGGATTTTCTTGTGTATTGTAAGCTTTATCGCAAGTTCTTCTACGACAATTTCTCAATTCTATCAATCGATGACAATCGATGTTGGTTATTCTCATGTTGTTAGTTTATTGTATGGCATTATATTTGGTTTATTATTTACCTTTATTGGTATGTGCATTCAAGCAGGGCCACACCGTCTATTATCTTCTATTAGTCGAAGTGTTCCTTATGCAGCATCTATTTATTATAGTGTAGTAACTGTATTAAAAGGATTGCTTATTACATTTGGTATTATACTTATTACAATTTTATTTAGCAGTTCAAAGTCAGTGGGACCAATTGATTTTCCTGAGAAAACATATAAAACATTAATTTCATTAGAAGCAACACCATACATGTGGAATATGGCTCACTTTGCTCCAACAGCAATTGAATGGGGAGATATGGATAAAGAAATGAGAAGATATTCAATGGAAAAAGGTCCATTGCATTTATCTTATACGTCAGGAATATCAATAAATGGTACGTCATTAAAAGATCTGGAAATTGCTAACGGAGCTAATTTTAAACGAGTAACAGAAATTGATGACTTCGATTCCTATATGCACTGGTGGGGATTATTAATTTTATTACCATGTATTTTATTATTTAGAGCTGGAATGAAATTGGCTCAATATCCGATGAAAAATATGTACGTAACTATCGCTGTGTTTAGTGCGGTTTATACTGTGATGATGCTTTGTGTAAATGGGTTGGCCAAAATTCATATTGAGGCTTCGGGAAGTAAAGAAGTTATGAAGGAATTTGCGGGGATTTCCGGACCATTGTTTTCTATTCAAAGTAGCACGATGTATTTAATAGTAGGTAGTTTTCTTCTTTCTTACGCATTAACATTCGCCGGTATGAAGTTAGGAAAAAAATAAGGGGGAGAGCCATTTGAAGTTTTGTGGGAAATGTAATAAACAAGTTGCGGATCATTTGAACTTTTGTCCTGAGTGTGGAAGTAAGGTAGAAGTCATTTCTGATCAAACAGCTTCTTCTCGTTCGGAAGTACAACGAGAAATAAAGCCAGTGAAAAGTAAGAAAAATATAGTGTTACTTATAGGTTTTGTTGTTATCTTTGCTATATTGTTTGGCACATATAAATTCGGTGCAAGTAAATTTTCAAAAGAAAAACAGGTCAATGTTATGATTGAAGCATTCCAAAAGAAAGATGCGAATGCAATTGATGAGTTTGTAAAAGTAGATGATCCGAGCTTGAAAATTAAAGCTGAAGATATTAAGGGGTACATTCGTTATTTAAAAGAAAATCCTTCTTATAATAAAGAACTGCTATCTTATTTACAAAGAGAGACAGTGGATCAAAAACTAGCAAGCGATAAAGCATCATTTAAAGATGGTCAAATTATAGAAGACGGGAAAGAATGGTTCTTATATCCGAAGTATAAACTTAACATGAAATCTTATTATATGAATGTAAGCACAACTGCGAAAAATGCCGAAATATATGTGAACGATAAGAAAGAGATAGAGTTATCAAATGATAAAAATTCAAAAGAAGTTGGTCCATATTTCCCTGGTTCTTACGTTGTAAAGGCAAAAGCGAAGACGGAATTAACTGAGTTAGAATCAGAAAAAGAAGTGGACTTGGTAGATGAAAAAGAGGCGAAAGTGGATGTTAAATTATCAATGGAAGGAAATTATGTAACGATTTCTTCTGATGAAAATGATGCAACTGTATTTGTAAATGGTAAGAAGCGCGGGAAGTTGAGCCGCGGAAGTTATAAACTTGGTCCTGTACCGACAGATGAAACAGTAGAGGTACATTTAGAAAAAACCGCTGAATACGGTGTAATTAAATCTGAAAGTATGAAAGTGGGAGACCAAAGTACATATTACTTAAAATTCCCGAAAGAAGCTTCTAGTTCGGCAGTTGGTGATTTTGTACGAAATCACATTTATAATAACGTACGTGCGATTTCGTTAAATGATTTTAGTTTAATTGAAAATGATTATGATAAGAGCGGGAAATCGTACAAGGAAGACCGTGATTACATACAGTATCTACACAAAAAAGGAATTACAGAAGACTTATTAACGATGGATGTTCGTAATGTAGAACGTCAAAGTGCTACGAAATATAAAGTAACGACATACGAAGAGTACCATATTCGTTACGGTGATGGGTCTGTAAAGTTCAAAAGCTTTAATAATGACCATATTGTTATTGTTAATGGAAATGGAAAGGTGCTATATCATTCTCTGGGTGCCAATAATACGTTGAAATCAGAGGAAGTATCTGGTCCGACGCATTAATAAAAGAGAGAGGTTGTTCAATATTGTTGAACAACCTCTTTTTTATAGTTTACTTCTTTTGTGAATTTTTGCTTGTAAATTGATATCCCTTTTTTACAATTATGAGCGCGTTTCCTTTAATATCGCTTGCACATATGGATCATGTAATATTTGTTCTATAATTGGTAACATGTTTTGTTCGAATGGAATATCGATAGGAAATGGCTTTTGTGAGCCAGGTTTGATTCCATATTGGACAATTTTGTAATGTGTATTTTCTTCAGAGCTGAGCACAATTAATTTATATCGATTGTCATCATTTGTGAGTGAAAAGTCAACGGAAGTAGCGTCGTATGTTACTTCATCCTTATATATATACGGTTTTGGTGTACCGATCCAGTCTACTTTTGCTTGTATATTCATGGACATAACCTCCTTATACCTATTATAAAAAAATAAAAGCCAGCTCTCAACAAAGAGAACCGGCTTTAGCAGTCATTGGTTATTTTAAAATTTTCACTTTAACAGTTTTGCGTCCCCATTTTTGAGCAGCGCTATCTGATCCAAGTAGGATGTCGATACGGTTACCTTTAATTGCACCGCCAGTATCTCCAGCGATAGCTTCTCCGTAACCTTCAACCCATACTTTAGATCCTAATGGGATTACTTTCGGGTCAACAGCGATCATTTTCATGTTTGGGTTCGCTGTTAAGTCATGACCCATTGCAGTTAATACACGGCCGCCGTATGTGCCACCGTTTTCGCTTGGATGAGCTGTATATGCTGTAGCTACAACTGTTAACTCACGACCATTAGAAGGTTCGCTAGTCTCAGCAGCTTTCACAGCGGGCTTAGCAGCTGGTTTTGCTTGTGCTGCAGGTGCTTGCGCTTTAGCTGGTGCTACAGTTTTAGCAGGAGCAGGTTGTTCTTGTTTCTCGATAACAGGTGCTGTACCTGTTAAGAAAGGAACGTGAACATAAGCTGTTTTCCCGTTATATTCAAATTGTAACCACTCATTTTGTACTTGGTTCGTTGTTTCGATCATATCGTCTTTCTTCAACGTTCCAAGAATTTCTGAGTTTGTGTTCGCTTCAGCACGTACGTTTAATACGTTAGCTGTTACGTAGTAGATGCTTTTTGTAAACTCTGTACTTACGAATGCGTCTTTACCATCTAAAGTGATTTTTGACCATCCGTTCTCTGTATTTTGAACATCTATTTTATTCCCGTTTAGTAATTTACCGACAACTTTTGATTCCATAGTAGGGTTTTCGCGTACATTTAGTACGTCTGTTGTTACAACAGTTTCTGCATTAGCAGATGATGTGAAAATCCCAAGACCAAAAACTGCTGCTGTTGCTATTCCAATTAATTTTTTCATGATAGCCTCCATTGCGTTTGTTTTCGTGTCCTCATTATAGCAACAGATTTTTTCGGATTTCGGGAAAACACACAATTACAAACCATTCGTAATCAGTCGTTAACATCCTGTAATATAACAAAAAATATAAGAAAGCGGTTTTCATTCTATATGATTAGTAGGTTTCTACTTATATTCAAAATATTTAATACAACATATTGTTTTCGGTGTAAATAAAAATATTACAGGAGTGTTACATGATGTTTACTAAACGGTTACATTCCTTGAGTATTTTACCGTTTTATGGGTAATATAGTTATATAAACATAAACATTTTGTTTGTGAAACTATAAACACGTGCTATATACTAGCAAAAAAACCGCATAATTGTTACAAACAGAAAGGGTTGCAAGGAAGAAAAATGCCCTTTTTTACATCTGTAACACATCCTTTTTTGGGAAAACACATTCCCATCCGCATTTTTCTCGCACAATTTGACAGCAGTATTTCGATCTTATAGCTCTTGCAGAGTAAAAAGATTATACGGAAGGTAAGGCTGTCCATAAGAATTCGAATTGGTGAAGGTGAAAGTAAGAAAATCACCTCAAAAATCATAGTTTTCTATCCGATTTTACATATCGGAATTTATGTTATTTAAAAAAGTAAAACCTACGAAGGGGGATTTGATGAGGAAACTGACAAAAACATTCATCGTTTCATTAACATTATGTATTGCATTTACACTTTGGGGGATTATTCCCGAATCTATTATTGGAAAAGGTAGTCTAGGAAATGTAACAACCGCAATTCAAACTGCATTAGTTAGTAAGTTTGGATGGTTCTATATTATTTCTGTTTCTATTATTTTAGGTGTGTCTATCTTTTTAATTGTTTCGAAATACGGTTCTATTCGTTTAGGTAAAGATGATGATGAACCTGATTATAGTTATATGACATGGTTTGCTATGCTATTTAGCGCTGGTATGGGTATCGGTTTAGTTTTCTGGGGCGTTGCTGAACCATTAAACCATTTGTACGCACCTCCGTTTGGAGAAGGTACAACTGAGGAAAGTGCGCGTCTTGCATTACGTTTTTCATTTTTCCATTGGGGATTACATCCGTGGGGACTATATGCATTTGTAGCGCTGTGTATTGCTTACTTTACTTTTAGAAAAGGAAAAGCAAGTACAATTAGTGCGACAGTAGGTCCGTTATTCAAAGGCGGGGAACATGGACGTATTGCTCATTCATTTGATGTGTTAGCTGTTTTCGCAACTGTGTTTGGAGTGGCGACGTCATTAGGCCTTGGTGCAAAACAAATTGCCGGTGGTGTTAGTTATTTAACATCTATCCCGAATTCATTAACAACACAGTTAGTTATTATTGCAATCGTAACAGTTCTTTTCATGTTATCTGCGCAGACAGGTCTTGATAAAGGAATAAAATATTTAAGTAATACGAACATTATTTTGGCGTTTGCACTTATGATCATTGTATTATTTGCAGGTCCAACAAACTTTATTATGAATTACTTCACTTCAACAATCGGTTCTTATATTCAGGAATTGCCAAGCATGAGCTTCCGCTTAAGTCCATTAGATGAAGGTGGAAACCAATGGATTCAGTCGTGGACAATTTTCTATTGGGCATGGTGGATTGCATGGTCACCATTCGTAGGTACGTTTATTGCCCGTGTTTCACGAGGACGTACGATTCGTGAGTTTGTTATCGGTGTGTTACTCGTACCGACTGTAATCGGTGCGCTTTGGTTCTCTGTTTTCGGCGGGACGGGTATTCATATGGAGCTGTTCGGCGATGCACATATCTTTGAAAAAATTAAAGAGATGGGGACTGAAGTAGGATTGTTCGCTATGTTTGATCAGATGGGAAGCTTTGGATCAGCCTTATCAGTATTAGGTATTCTACTTATTGCAACATTCTTCATTACATCAGCAGATTCTGCGACATTTGTTTTAGGGATGTTAACGACACATGGTAGTTTAAATCCGCCGAACCGCATTAAAATGGTTTGGGGTATCGTTTTAGCAGCGATAGCTTCTACTCTATTATATGTTGGTGGATTAGAAGCACTGCAAACGGCAGCTATCATTGCCGCATTCCCATTCGTTTTCGTTATTTTCTTTATGATGGCGGCATTATTTAAAGAGTTACAAAAAGAAGGACGTATGAAGCGTCATTAATAATAGAAGGAAAAAGGGCTGATTATGTATCAGCTCTTTTTTATATAGAAGGAATTTAAACACAAGTAAGGGAAATAAAATACTTTACTATATAAGTAGTATGCCTTTTATATAAAGAAAAATCGATACGTTTCGACAAATTACGATAATTTGTAAATTCTATTCATATTTTTGACAAAAAATTGTCGGAAATGTGTTGTCACGTTTATATATATGTGCTATATTATTTCCTGTAAGCGATTTCAAATAGTTTTAAAGCGCATTCAAGGGGGACATCAAGAATAATGAAACGTTACGAAAGAAAGTGGAAGCATATTTGTTTGAAACGTGTGGCACATCGTAGTGTCCAAGAAAGCACGGAACCTAAGACTGAAACGCGCAAAGAACAGCAAGAGAAGCAATTGGTTCTACAAAAATAGCAATCACTTTTTCGTATATAAATGAAGGTCAATCGTTCGTTGGGGGATGGACGTGAAATTACTTTCAGCTAAGGGGTATTGTCTGATATATATAATTTATACGGCAATAAATCAGCACAGAGCATACGGCGCTCTGTGCTGATTTTTATTTTGTAAATAAAAATCAGTGGGAGAACTCCCACTGATTAAAGTTTTACTTTTCTTTTTTGAATCGAACTGTTTTATCCCAGCCAATGACTTGTTTCTTGCTCTTTGCACGTAAGTATAAAATTAAGCTGCGAATGAATAAGTACGTAAAGAGCTGTGCGTACGTAAAGTACATGATAACACTAATAAAAATATTAGTTGGTGTAAAGGTTCGTTCCACACTCTGGGCACTAAATAATTGAGAAACATATGTAATATATGCGACATACCACATAAATAGTAGCGGAATGCTATATTGAATTTGGAATATCCCGAGTAACCCAATTACAAACCAAACGTTCGAAATGATTAAGAATAGCCAAAATACAACATACACTAAAACTTGTTGTAAGGAATGGACGAGAAGTTTTCCTTTAAAGAAACTTAAGGAAGAAAACATTTTTTCTAAAATGTACAAGTTCCCTTGGAGCCAACGTGTACGCTGCTTAATAAGGATTTTTAAATGCTCAGGTTCTTGTTCCCATGTAATCGATTCTGGAACGATCGGTAAGAGATAGCCTTTTTGTGTAATTCGTAATGTTAATTCAGCGTCTTCTGCAATTGCATACGGGTCATAGCCGCCAAGTTCTTCTAATGCAGAGCGACGAAGAAGCATGTTTGTTCCTGTTAGTGAACCTGTTTGGAATAGTAACCAGCGTCCTGATTGCATAAGGAGCTGGAAGATTTGAAATTCTAATGAAATCATTCGTGTTAGCCAGTTTCTGTTTTCATTTACAGTACGAACGTGACCAACAGCTCCAACAGCATCCTCGATTGTTTCAGCGTGTTCTACAAGCATTCGCAGTGCATGTGGTTCAGGCTGGTTATCTGCATCATACACACAGAAGTATTCACCATCTGAAATACTAAGACCATAGTTTAATACACGCGATTTCCCTTTTGGTTCACCCGCCGGAACACGAATGTGACGAATATGAGCATAAGCTTTGTCAAAATCGTCCCCAATTTCAGGTGTCTCATCTTGAGAGTTATCGTTTAATAAATAAACAGTTAGTTTACCTGGATATTCAATCTTTGCCATCGCCTCTAAAGTATCTTTAATAACGACCCCTTCATTGTGGGCTGGTATTAAAATGTCGACGCTTGGATAATGTTCTAGCGTACGATCTTTTCGTTTACTATTTCGGTGAACTAAACCTGCGAGTGTTAAGAAAGAATAGTAAACAAGTAAGGCAGAGAATAGAAAGGCTGTAAATATAAGTATATACTTAATCGAAAATGTGATACTAATCCAAAAAACGAGTACGCAAAACAGAAGGAATAAAAGCAGTATAACGAGTGTCATCATAATAACGTCTTTCCTTTGTTCCCAATTTGCTCGCGTGAAATTTGTATATCTTGGATCGCTTCAGCAGCAAGCCATTGCTCCATTTTTGGCTTTAGACGATTCATTACAATGTCAGCACCGGCTTCATTTGTGTTTTGTAATAAAATAACGAGCTTATTATTATCGTATTCAGCAGCAAGATCAAAGTCATCTCTTATCGTTTCAACTAATAATGAAGCTACACGGTTCATAACACTTTCCTTTGTATATTTACTAAAGGAATTGAAATCAAAGTAAATAATAATACCTGTTTCATTACGACGATTCATTGCAGTGATTAATAATGCTTGTCGTCTTTCGAATTCTTGTCTTGTTAATAATTTTGATTCTCCAATGTATTGTTCTAATATTCTCACACGTTCGGTTAATTCTTGATTTTCATGAATAACCTTCTTTAATAAATGAGTTGAGATATATACGATGAAGAAGTTTGCTGCCATTAGGAAGTGAGTAATAATGTATTGCCATTGTTCTGATGTGCTCCATAAGTAAAGCCATGCTTGGTAGAATAGGTAGAACACCGAAACAATGGTTCCTAATATGAAGAGAACAAATGCAGTCTTATCAGGCAAAAATAGAAATAGTACATTAACCATTACATATATAATTGTAAAAATGAGAGCATGCTCATATTGCGTTACATGTACAGTTGTAAAATAAAATAAAATTTGTAAAACCCACATAGAGAGGACTTTATAGAAGTTATTTTTCACAAAACTTTCCTCCTTAAAGATAATTCATGCAAGGATACTTGTAGTATGCGCAATTATTAAGAAATAGACCGGATGACTAGATTCTTTTTGAGAGAGCAACAATAAGTAGTATCCCTCTTTGGTAAGAAAAAATAAACAGACTTACTAATTATTGTATCATAATGTTCTTATATTTCAGCATAAAGTATTTAATATATACAAAAAAGTAAACATAATAATAAAAAGTCCCCTCTTTAGAAAGAGGAGACTTTACATCATTTTATAGGAACATCATACCTGCAACTGCTGCATTTAAGAAGTTCGCTAATGTACCAGCGATAACTGCTTTAATCCCTAATTGTGCAATTTGTTTACGGCGAGTAGGAGCTAGCGTTCCTGTTACACCTAATTGAATTGCGATAGAAGAGAAGTTTGCGAATCCACAGATTGCGAATGTTAAAATTAAATTTGTTTTGTCAGAGAACTCTGCCATGTGTGGTCCTAAGTTTGCGTATGCAACGAATTCGTTGATTGCAAGTTTTTGACCGATAAAGCTTGCTGCTTGTATCGCTTCACCTGGAGAAACCCCAATTAAGATTGCAAATGGTGATAGTAAGTAACCGAAGATTAAATCAAGGCTCAGTTTAATATCGAACCAAGAACCAACCCATCCTAATAAGCCATTTAATAAAGCGATTAATGCGATGAAAGCCATTAACATTGCTGCTACGTTAATAACAAGTTGCATACCTTCAGATGCACCACGTGCAGCTGCATCGATAACGTTTGCATCTTCACGTTCTGTAGAAAGTTCAACGTTATTATCTACTTCTTCTGTTTCTGGCATAATTAATTTCGCAATTAATAAACTTGATGGAGCTGCCATAATTGCTGCTGCTAATAAGTGTTCTAACGGAATACCCATTGCTGCATAGCCGACAAGAACTGATCCGGCAACAGCTGTCATACCGCTTACCATAATAGTGAAGAATTCACTATTTGTTAAACGTGCTAAGTAAGGTTTGATTAAGATTGGAGCTTCAGTTTGTCCTAAAAATACAGTTGTTACTGAGTTTAAACTTTCTGCTTTAGAAGTTCCAAGAAGTTTACTTAATGCGCCACCAACGACACTCACAAATCTCTGCATAATACCGAAATGATATAAGATTGCTACTAATGAACTAATAAATACGATTGGAAGTAGTGCTTGAATAAAGAAGACAAATCCCCAAGGGCCTTTTGCGTTGACTAAATCCCCAGCAACGAACTTAATTCCCTCGTAAGAAAAATTAATTAATCCTTGAACGCCGTCTGCAGCGTGTTTTAAACCTGCTTTTCCGGCATCCCATCTTAATACGATAAATGAAAATGACATTTGTAATGCTAGCGCGATTAAAATTGTGCGCCAATTAATAGCTTTGCGGTTGGAAGATAGTAAAAAAGCAATTGCTAATACTCCAATCACGCCGCCAATTCCCCATAAAAGATTCATGCAGTGTATGCTCCTTCCTCATAGTAAAAAAAGTGTATAAACCAGTTGTCTATACGTTTACGAATATAACATCTTAAGTAACTTATCATAATGGACATCGGAGGTCAAACGTCTAACGAAAAGTTTAAATAAAAAGAAAATTCTTTGAAAAAACACATATAAAATAAATACACATGAAATAGGTTATGTTTTTTATGTAAATATATACATTATGATAACGTTATGGGTTGTTTTTGTGGAATATGGTGTATGAAATAGGGAAATAGATACATTATTTTTTCGGGGATATAGGTGACATATACTAAAAAAAGCCTTCTAGTAATCTAGAAGGCTTTGAAACTATTAATTAAGGTGCTTTCGTGTATCCTAAGAAATGACTCTTCCAATAAGAGTTACTTAATGAAGCGATTGCTACACCTTTATCTCCGGCTTGGATAAATGATCCGCCTCCAAGGTAAATACCCATATGAGAAGGACCTGCTTTATAAGTGTCTTTGAAATAAATTAAGTCACCTGGTTGTGGATTTGAAGTTTGTGGTAGGCTACCCCAATATCCCGCAACACTTTGACGGCTAATGTTATGACCAAATTTCTTAAATACGTGGTAGATGTAGCCACTGCAGTCCACACCGTTAGCAGAAGTTCCGCCCCAAACGTACGGTACGCCTTGCATTCCTTTTGCATATGCAAGTATGGAAGAACTATCACCACTATTATTGCCTGTATTATTGTTGTTATTGTTTTGATTGTTATTTTGGTTGTCGTTAGGCTTATTATCTACTGCGCCACCAACTGGTGTTTTAGAAAGGTAACGTGTTCCGATGTAACCATTTTGACCGTTATAGTTAATTTTGCTCCATCCAGAGTTTTCAGAGATTACTTGAACCTTCTGTCCTTGTGGAAGTGCGCCTATGATTCTATAATTTGTACCTTCGCCGCTACGTACGTTTAATGCAGAAGCGTTAATATAGTAGTCACCAATTGCACCTTGATCAGGTTGTTTTGGTTGCTCAGGTTGCTTCGGTTGTTCAGGAGTAGCAGTGCCACCTTTAACGAACTTAACAAATTCGCTACTAACGAAGCCTGTTTTTCCTTGATAGTTTACTTTAAACCAACCGTTTTCAGATCCAACTACGTTTAATGTAGTGCCATTTAACACGCCACCAATTACACTATGGTAAGCAGCAGGACCTGTACGAACGCGTAGAGATGTTGCGTTAACAACGTAAGTACCACCAGTTTGAACGGTTACATTATTATTTTGTTCTTGTTTGTTATCTTGGTTGTTTCCTTGTGTAACGTTGTCGTTAGAACCGCCTTTTGTTACGTAGTCTTTGCTTACGTAAGCTGTTTGTCCTGCATAATTGATTTTGAACCAATCTTGAACTTCGCCAACAACTTGTACTACTTGTCCTTTTGTAACAGAAGCTACAGTTGTATGAGAAGTGCTAGGACCTGTACGAACACGAAGGGAAGATACATTTACTGTATAGTTTCCGCTTGCTGGTTTTACAGATTCTTGGTTGTTATTATTCGTATTGTTGTTTGAAGAACCTGCATTAGAAGAAACGCCAGATACAAACTCGCTACTTACATAACCAACTTGCCCATTATGATTGATTTTCACCCAACCATTTTCTTGACCAATTACGTTTAAAGCTTGTCCTTCATATACACGTCCTGAAACAGAACTAGAAGTGTTTGGAGCTGTACGTACACGTAATACATCAGCAGTAACTTTATTGTTTCCACCTGTTGTACTTACATTAGAATTGCTTGCTCCATTTTTTGATACAAATTCGCCACTAACAAATCCTGTTTTTCCATTAATGTTAATTTTGAACCAACCATTTTCTTCGCCAATCACATTTAATGATTGACCGTTATAAACACGCGAGATGATGTCGTGAGAAGTATTTGATCCTGCACGAACATGTAATACGCTAGTGTTTACCGTATAAGATGAGCTGTTTGATGCGGAAGCTTGGACAGTTGTAGCAGCTTTTTGTGTATTTTGTTCAGGGGCAGCTTGAACACTATCAAGTGTAGGTGCTGCTCCTCCTGCTACAGACACTGCCGCAAGACCGGCAAGGTATTTTTTCATAATTTGTCGATTCCTTTCTGTCTGTAATGTAGTGAAGAAATATTTACCAACTGTTAAAAATTCTAAAGAGCATGTCGATTACTGTCAAGACTTATGCGGTAATCTGAATATGACAAAAAGATTACAAAAAAAAATCAAGGCATAAATCTATACCTTGATTTCCATTTAAATACATATATTGAATGCAGAAAGGATAGAAATTATACGTGTTTAAGAAGATGACATATTGGATTGTAACAAGCTTTGAGAAAATGATCTTTGTAGCATTTTTGTGATAGGGCCAACTTGACCATCTTGGATGGCAGTTCCATCAAGGTGAGTCATCGGCAAAATTTCAATCGTCGTTCCTGTAAAGAAACATTCATCCGCTTGATAAACATCGCGAATGCTAAACAGTTCTTCTTTTACCGGAATGCGAAGGGTTTTCGCTAAAGAAAGGACATACTGACGAATGATGCCATTTAAAATAAGGTGATTGGCTGGATGTGTGTAGAGAGTTCCGTTTTTTATGAGAAAGAAATTAGAACAGCTTCCCTCAGTTACAGTACCATTCCGTACGAAAAGAGCCTCTTTACAACCTTTGCGTTCAGCTTTCGTAGCGGCTAATACATTGGGTAATAAATTTAATGATTTGATATCACAGCGTAGCCAGCGCGTATCTGGTTCTGATATAGCACGTACACCATATTCAATCCATAACGCTGGTCTTTCTTTCTTCGTAATATAGGCATAGATTGTGGGAGGGACGTCATATGAGAATGTGTGGGTACGAGCTTGTACACCGCGAGATACTTGTAAATAAATCGTTCCATCTTCGTAGAAATTATTATTTTCAATTAGTTTATAAAGTAGGGTAATAAGTTCTGCTTTTGAGAAAGAGAGTGTTAATTCTATTTCTTCCATGGAGCGATATAATCTTGTGATATGCGGATCTAATAAGTGAAAGTTTCCTTTATATAGGCGAATAACCTCGTAGACACCATCCCCAAACTGCAAGCCTCTTTCTTCAAGATCTATGTACGTTTTTTGTTTCATTGTATCAATAACTGCATCATTCCAAAGTACAAATCTTTCATATGCCAATTTTCGTCCCATCCTTTCGTAAGTGCATAAGTAAAGTGAAACTTTAATTCATAAAAATCCCTATAGTAATTTTTATGTGGGTAACTCTTTACATATGACGTATATGTATTTGTAAATGGTAGAGAAGTAGTGGTGATTTATAGCATTTTGTATATACAAATTCGAAAATAAGAAATAAGAATCCTGCTTTTGAATAAAAAAAAGCAACATTCTTATGGAATGCTGCACAAGGAGGGTAGCTATCTTTCATAGGGACATCGTCTTATTGAATGTTTTGTGTATGGAAACAAAACATATTGAAAGACAATTATAAGAAAGTAGAAATAAACGATTCATATATTTCTTTAAGGGATCTTATTACAGATGAGAGATAAGAAATATATAGAACCTTGCTTACATATTTTATTATAGAGATGTTTCGTTAATCCTATGTGAATATTTGGTAAAGGTTATGTAATGTTAAAGTTAATGAATATAAGTGATTGTATGGAGAAATATAAAAAAAAGAGGCTGAGATTACTCAGCGCTCTTCTTTTCTTCTTTAATAGCTGTCTTTACTTCACCAGTTTTGGTCTTATTACTTTCAGAGAAGCGAAGTAAGTCACCTTCAATGATTTTGTCAGACATGTTCAATTCATTTTGGGCACGATCAATGAGTGGTTGAGATTCTTCTTTTGGTAATTGTACAACTTCGCCAGTGCTACGATCGTAGAATGTACTGTTCGTGTACATGTACTTATCTGTAACGAAGCTACCGTCACGAAGAACAACAAATCCTTTATTTTCTGGTGAGAATACATCATGACCGAATTGAACCTGATTCGTAGAATCTACACCAAGTAAGTTTAGAATTGTTGGTTTAATATCAATTTCACCAGTTGGTTTTGAAATTGTTTTACCTTCTTTTTGACCTGGAACGTGAATAAACATCGGTGTTTTTTGTAAGTTCATATGGTCAAATGCAGTAATTTCTTCTTTTCCTAAGAACTGTGCCATTGCACGGTTATGGTTTTCAGAAATACCGTAGTGATCACCGTAGAATACGATAACTGAGTTGTCGTAAATACCTTCTGCTTTTAGACGCTCAATAAAGTGTTTCATTGCTTCGTCTAAATAGCGAGCAGTTACCATGTAACGGTCAAATACGCCATCACCAGAATTGTATTCATCGATTAATTTCGTGCTTTCATCATAAGTGAATGGGTAATGGTTTGTTAACGTAAGGAAGCGAGTGTAGAACGGTTGCTTCACTTCTTTTAACATATCAATAGATTGATCGAAGTATTCGATATCTTTTAATCCCCAATTTAATTTTGTTTCTGGTGTAATCTTGTAGTCAAGTTCGTTGTAGTAACGATCATAACCAAGTGCCGGATACATAATGTTACGGTTCCAGAACGTTGCGTTGTTCGCGTGGAATACCGATGTGTGATATCCTTGCTCACGTAAAATTTCTGGAGTTGCTGTATATTCGTTATTACCGTGTGTGAAGAATACAGCACCACGGTCTAGTGGATACATGGAAGTATCTACTAAGAATTCAGCATCAGATGTTTTTCCTTGCCCAGTTTGATGGAAGAAGTTATCAAAGTAATAACTTTCTTTCGTAAATTGGTTTAAGAATGGTGTAACTTCTTGTCCGTTAACTGTTGCACCAATTAAGAATGTTTGTAATGACTCAAGAGAGACGACAATTACGTTTTTCCCTTTTGCAGTACCAAACATATTTGGATCTGGTTTGCTTTGCGTTGTTTTTACATAGTTCTCTGTTTCCTGTAATTTACTACCGTCAGCAAAAGCTTTTTGTGAACTTGATTTTGCTTGTAAGCCAAGATCATACACTTGGTGTACATATAAACCTAAGTTTTTAACAAGCATAACGCGGTCGAATGAACGTGTTAATAGTTCGGGACGCTCAGCTTCTGCAAGTCCTAAGTTTGCGAAGAAAATAGCAACTGTTGACACGAAGTATAGGGAACGCATTGGGCGTGCTACACGTTCTGTCGGTGCAAAATTCTTCATCTTCTTCAATAAAATGAAGAATACGATAATATCAGCAAATGCAAGGATAATTTTGTAGTTAAACAATTCTTTCACACTAGAACCTAAACTTCCGAAGTTAGATGTTTGTCCTAGTACTGGTAAAGTAACGAAGTCATTGTAGAATCCGTAGAACATTACGTTACCAACAAGAACGATTGTTAAAACAAAACTAATTCCAAGTGCTATATAGTTACGTTTTTTCCCTTTTGCAAATAATGCAAGACCAACAAGCAGTAATGATGCTGCTAATGGGCTAAGGAATAAAATGAATTCTTGCATGAAAGATTCAAGTTTTAAATCAAAGCTTGTGCGTGTAATAAGGTATGTCTTCAACCATAAGGCTAAAGCTACGAATACAGTGAAACGCACATTTTGAAATTGTGATTTCAAGGTTTCTTTCATTTATTTCCACCCTTTCTCTATCAGGCTTGGTCGATTTTGGAGCGAAAAATGCTAAAATAAAAAATACATAGTTTTCTTGGCCATAATTAGAGGTTCTATATTCACCCATATACGACTATAACTATGCATACCCTTTTGGTTTCTTGTGCTGCTCATAAGCATAACGTCATTTCTGTATTATACAACAAAATTCATTTCTGAGAAACACTATAACATTTTACATTTTTTGTATAAGATTTGTCACTACCAGAGAAAACTTTAACATTCGTTTATATGTCCGTCAACTAGAAAATATAACAAAGGTAGAGCAGAATGTTAAGTGAAAGTGAAAATTTTCTTGTTGAGAAATAAGAAATGAAAATGGGTGAGTGGTTATCTAGAAACCTATTATATGAAGGGAAGTATGTAAAAATCAACGAACACTTGTTCTTTTTTGGTTTGTTTGTTACAATGAAAGTTCATTGATAGATTATGTGTAATTTTGATGAACTTTTACTGATAACATATTGTAGCTTATTTCTTTAAAAAAATAGGGAGGCTTTTACATGGAACAAAAATTTTCAGTTGAAGCGTTTTGGAAGAAAGCAAAACATGTTGCAAAGCAAGCAGGACAGTCGGTCATTTATGCAAGCTTATTATTGTTTTATGTTTTGCAAAGACCTGATGTTCCAAAGCGAGTGAAAATTATTGTGATTGGAGCACTTGCTTATTTTATTGCACCAATTGATGCCATCCCAGATTTCATTGCTGGAGTTGGTTATACAGACGATTTAGGGGCGTTAATGGCTGCGCTATTACAAGCGTCGTTATACGTCAATGAAGAGGTGAAAGATAAGGCACGAGTGAAGTTGGCAGAATGGTTTGGTTCGGATATAGACACATCCTTTATCGATCAGAAATTAGATCAATAGGTGAGAACTGTCATATGGTGACGGGGCGAACGTAAGCGAGGAAGTGCATTATGCCATCAGGAAGAACGCATACGAAAATAAACTTAATATCCCTTCCGGTTGTTTTGTTTATGCTCTTTTCGTATGGATTAACAAACTTGGATTTTTTATTAACTTTTGCAATTGGCTTTTTAGTAGGTACTTCATTTTTAACGCCGGATTTAGATACATATAGTAATGCGTATAATAAATGGGGGTTCCTACGTATATTTTGGTATCCGTATAAGAAGGTCATGCCGCATCGATCCTTCTTTACACATACAATTATACTTGGTGATGTGATTCGTATTGCATACATGTTAATTGTATTTTCTCCGTTTTTATTCTTATTAAATATAATCGCGTTTGACGGGAATTTAATAGAAATTGCGAAGAAACATGAGGTTGAAATTGTAACGTTCATAATGGGAATTGTTGTGGCAAGCACGCTTCACATTATAGCGGATAAAGTGAATACGCGCCGCAAAAAAATGATGAGAAAAAAGAAGAAACGCAGAAGATAAAAAAACCGTCCCAAAAGGTATTTTGGGACGGTTTTTTTCTTATTAAAAGATTGTCGTATCGCCGATAAAATTTCATTTATTATGATGCGTACGATTTTAATCAAACGTTTGTTTAAACTTAAGCTTTCAGCACTTTAATACCTTTTACGATGTTCCAAATGAAGTAGTATAAGCTAATAATGCCGCAAATACATAAGACAATCATTGCTCCAATGCCAAGTGTTACGTCTGGTTGATTCGATCCAATACCCATAATTCCTAGAATAATAAATCCAATAAATGACGCGATGCTCGGAATGATGTGTGTCCATAGAGCTCGTTTTGCGTGTGGTTTTGTTTCAGAATCGCCCACAATCCACACAATAATAGGGAATAAGATAGGGGCAAATAATACACTAAAGTATGATAAAGCTGCTAATATTTTGTTTCCGTTCATATATATCACCTCATAAATAATATTCGTTGTTATACCTTTATTATGCAGGAAATGTAGCGAGCTTCCTATCGATGAACATTACAAGAACGTGACGTTTTTGTAAGATTTCTATGATAAATAATAAAATTTTCAAAAAAATCTTTTTTAATGAAAATTGTTGTGATAAAATTAATGAAAACGTTTTCTTTGGCGTTTTTTTATTTTAGGCTTAAAGGTATGATGACCTGATAGTCTATTGATGAGGTTATTCTATTTAAAAGGGGATTCTTTAGGGGGAGAGAACAATGAACACATGGACACAAGTTTATGATCCGTTCGGAAACATTTGGATTTCGGCAGTGGTCGCACTTATTCCGATTATCTTTTTTTTCTTAGCTTTAGCAGTTTTCCGCATGAAGGGGTATGTGGCAGGATTTATTACAGTTGTACTTACAATTTTAGTTGCGTTATTCGCTTATAAGATGCCGTTCACGATGGCGATGGCAGCGACGGGGTATGGTTTCTTATACGGACTATGGCCAATTGCTTGGATTATCATTATGTCGGTATTTTTATATAAAATATCTGTGAAAACAGGTCAATTCGATGTGATTCGTGCATCTGTATTATCCATTACGAATGACCATCGTTTACTCGTTATTTTAATCGGTTTTTCATTTGGAGCATTTTTGGAAGGGGCAGCAGGATTTGGTGCACCAGTAGCGATTACGGCAGCACTTCTTGCAGGTCTTGGGTTAAATCCTTTATATGCAGCGGGTCTGTGTTTAATCGCAAATACGGCACCAGTAGCGTTCGGAGCGATGGGAATTCCGATTACAGTTGCTGGACAAGTAACAGGTATTGATCCACATAAAATTGGACAAATGGCTGGACATCAATTACCGTTCTTATCATTATTTGTTCCGTTCTTTATCGTATTTTTAATGGATGGCTTTAAAGGAGTAAAACAAACGTGGCCTGCTTTATTTGTAGCAGGTAGTTCATTTGCAATTACACAGTTTATTACAGCGACGTTTTTAGGGCCAGAACTTCCTGATATTACGTCAGCACTTGTAAGTTTAGTAAGTTTATCGCTATTCTTAAAAGTTTGGCAGCCGAAAGAAATTTATCAAACTAAGCAAGCGAATAGTGAAGTAGCGGCAACGACGACGGCGACATCTATGCCGAAACTAACGGTAGGAAAAGTAGTAAAAGCATGGTCTCCGTTCATTATTTTAACTGTGATGGTAGTCATTTGGAGCCAAAGTTTCTTTAAAGCATTATTCGCTCCGGGCGGCGCTTTAGAAAGTCTCGTATTTAAATTTGAAGTTCCAAGCTTGCACAATTTAGTAATGAAAGCAGAGCCAATTGTAAATAAACCAACACCTTATGAAGCAATCTTGAAATTAGATATTTTATCAGCGACTGGAACAGCAATTTTAATTGCTTGTATCATTTCTATCTTTATTTTGAAAATGAGTGCAAAAGATGCAGTAGCAACATTTAAAGAAACGTTAAATGAACTAAAAATGCCAATTCTATCTATTGGATTCGTATTAGGATTCGCATTTATCGCAAACTATTCTGGTCTATCTTCTACATTAGCGTTAGCACTTGCAGGAACTGGCGGATTATTCCCGTTCTTCTCACCTTTCTTAGGATGGATTGGCGTATTCTTAACAGGATCAGATACGTCAGCGAACGCACTGTTCTCGAATTTACAAGCAATTACAGCGCAGCAAGTCGGTGTATCTGAAGTGCTTCTTGTTGCAGCAAATACAACGGGCGGTGTAACAGGTAAAATGATTTCTCCGCAATCAATTGCGATTGCTTGTGCAGCGGTTGGACTTGCTGGGAAAGAGTCAGATTTGTTCCGCTTTACATTGAAGCATAGTTTATTCTTCGTTACTATTGTTGGGATTATGACATATGTGCAGGCTTATTATTTAACGTGGATGATTCCGTAAGCAACAAAAGAAATAAACTTTTCATTTTTCAGATTATAGTGTATGATGGGAAAGTATTGAAAATTAAATCAGTGATAAACTAGGGGTGCCTAACGTATGCGTAGGCTGAGAGAGAAGCGTGTGAACTTCTTAACCCTTTGGACCTGATCTGGCTCGTACCAGCGTAGGGAAGTTAACGGCTTTACATAATTATGTCTTTATGAGCCAGGTCCTTATTCTTTTATGGACCTGGCTCTTTTTATTTTGGCATGCGCTGGCCATATCTCGTCCTTGTCACGAACAGGGGGGCAACAAAGGTCATGAAACAGTCTGTTTCAGCTGAGCAAATTGAATTGAAATCGAGTTTACCAGGAAGTAAGAAAGTGTATGTAGATGGACCACGCGCGGGTATGAAAGTGCCGATGCGCGAGATTGAACAAAGCGAAACGAACGGTATTCCGAATCCGCCAATTCGTGTATATGATACGAGCGGTCCTTATACAGATCCTGCGCATAAAGTGGAACTGGAAAAGGGGTTGCATGCGCCGCGCCACTCTTGGATCCTGGAGCGCGGAGATGTAGAAGCATACGAAGGGCGCGAAGTGAAACCAGAGGATGACGGTGTAAAAGTGGATTCGAAACATACGCCTGTTTTCCCACAAATGGATCGCCAGCCGCTTAGAGCAAGGCATGGTGCAAATGTTACGCAAATGCATTACGCACGTAATGGCATTATTACGTCTGAGATGGAATATGTTGCGATTCGTGAAGGGGTAGAGCCTGAATTTGTTCGTAAGGAGATTGCAGAAGGTCGTGCGATTTTGCCGGCGAACATTAACCATCCTGAAGCGGAACCGATGATAATTGGACGTAATTTTCACGTGAAGGTAAATGCAAATATCGGAAACTCTGCTGTATCGTCTTCTATTGCAGAAGAAGTAGAGAAGATGACGTGGGCGACTCGCTGGGGTGCAGATACGATTATGGATTTATCTACAGGTAAAAACATTCATACAACACGTGAGTGGATTATTCGTAATGCTCCGGTACCAGTTGGAACTGTGCCAATTTATCAAGCGCTTGAAAAAGTAAACGGAATTGCAGAGGATTTAACGTGGGAAGTGTATCGTGATACGTTAATTGAGCAGGCGGAGCAAGGCGTTGATTACTTCACGATTCACGCTGGTGTATTACTTCGTTACATTCCAATTACTGCAAAGCGTATGACAGGTATTGTTTCACGCGGTGGTTCAATTATGGCGCAGTGGTGTTTATTCCATCATAAAGAAAACTTCCTATATACTCACTTTGAAGAGATTTGTGAAATTATGAAGCAATACGATGTTTCGTTCTCTCTTGGAGATGGATTACGTCCAGGTTCGATTGCAGATGCAAATGACGAAGCACAGTTTTCTGAGCTTGAAACACTTGGTGAATTAACGAAGATTGCTTGGAAACATGATGTGCAAGTGATGATTGAAGGACCTGGGCATGTACCGATGCATTTAATTAAAGAGAATATGGAGAAAGAGCTTGATATTTGTCAGGGCGCGCCGTTCTATACACTTGGGCCGTTAACAACAGATATTGCACCGGGTTATGACCATATTACATCGGCAATTGGAGCAGCGATGATTGGCTGGTTTGGAACGGCGATGCTTTGTTATGTAACGCCGAAAGAACATTTAGGTTTACCGAATAAAGATGATGTTCGCACGGGGGTTATTACGTACAAAATCGCTGCACATGCAGCTGATCTTGCGAAAGGGCACAAAACGGCTCATCAGCGTGATGATGCACTTTCAAAAGCTCGCTTTGAATTCCGTTGGCGCGATCAATTTAATTTATCTTTAGACCCTGAACGTGCGATGGAATATCACGATGAAACACTGCCAGCAGAAGGCGCGAAAACAGCTCATTTCTGTTCCATGTGTGGACCGAAGTTTTGTAGTATGAGAATTTCACATGATATTCGTGAATATGCGAAAGACAATGATTTAGAAACGACAGAAGCAATTGAAAAAGGGATGAAAGAGAAAGCGAAAGAATTTAAAGACACTGGTAGTCATTTATACCAATAATACGTTACACCTCTTTACTTGATTGATCACACTGTAGTACCTAACTTAAATATAGAAGAAGCCCCCTTTGCTAAGACGGTAGCAAAGGGGGCTTCTATTTTCTATAAGGCGAAGAATAATTGTACCCAGTAGTATAAGAGGAATAATGTGACGGCTGTTGTGAGTGGGATTACGATGAGAGATACGCTTAAATAATCTTTCCATTTCACTTTAATTTTGTTTTGTCTTAGGATATACATCCAAATGAGGGAAGCTAGCGTACCGATTGGTAATAATAGTGAACCGATGTCACTACCAATGATATTTGCAAGATAGATAGTTTTTAATGTGACTGGATCTAGGCCCATTTCTGTTAATGTAATGGTACCAATCATAAGTGCAGGGTGATTATTAAAGACGTTAGAGAGGATAGATACAAGTCCGCCCATTGCAAAGCTAGCATAGAGTAGATGCTGACTTACAACTGGTTCGAGCCAACTTACAAGCGCCGCTGTTAACCCTGCATTGTGAAGCCCGTAAATAATTACATACATAGAGAATGCGAAAATTAAGATGTGCCACGGTGTCTTTTTCAAAATATCGACTGGGTTTGTTCGTAAGTAGTACCATCTCCAGATGAGAAGAACGAGTGAACCGAGTACAGCAACAATTTCGATTGGAATCGATAAGAAGGATGCAACGAAAAGTAGACAGCGCATAAGGAAGACGAAACCTAATACTTTTAGCATGAATTTTGTACGTTTTTGTTTCGTATCAACAGAATTTTTTCCTTTTAACGGATGGAAGTTTTTCGTGAAGAACATTTCTTCGATATCATATGAAGAAACAGGTAATTTCTCTGGTAGTTTTTTCTTTAAAACTGTGTACATAAGCCATGACATAAATAATAATCCTAATGTTGCAGGTACAAACATCATAGCAGTATGCATATAAAGAGTCATATTCACAATATTTAATGCGATTAAGTTTACGATATTACTTACACCAATGGGTGCACTAGAGGCAGTGGCGATTAAAGCACCACTTAATAAATAAGGGATTTGTTGATGAGGTTTTAATTTAAGGTTTCTCAGTAATAAAATTAGGATTGGAGTTGTAATTAAAATACTACCGTCGTTATTAAATAAAAGAGTCATAAGAAAACATAATAATTGAATATACCAGTATAAACGGCGACCGGAGCCCTTTGCTAAGTTTGCAAGTTTCGCTGCGGACCAGTGGAAGAAGCCGAAGCTTTCTAATATAACCGCCATAACGATGGTCGCTAATATTGTTATAGAGGCACCGCCAATTTTACTAATAATATCTATGACGTCTGGTCTTGATACAAGTCCAGTAATCAAGATAATGCCAGCGCCAATTGCTGCCGGCCAAGCCTCATTTAAGCCACGGGGTCGCCAAAAGATAACAATCATCGTTAAGAAGAATACAATAATAGTAATCCATATTTCAATGCTCATATTTTACCTACCTTTCTACTTTTCCTTAAACCAATGTAGCTTGTCTCAAGGTCTGTATTGGTAGTATATTCAGCAAAAAATAAGAAGAACTAGGCATATAATGGAATGAAGTGAATATGTGTTTTTCAAGCGAAAGGACAAGTGTCACGAATAGTGAAATAACTATTATGAGAGGAGTCTATAAATTAGAGTGGCAGTAAGATAGTAAATGAAATTTATATGGGCGATTATGGAGATATATTGGCGCAACTTAAAATATATTAGCGATTATGGAGATATATCGGCGCAACTTAAAATATATCAGCGCAACTCAAAATATATTAGCGATTTTTAAAATATATCGACTTATCGACAAAACATGACAAAAGGAGTCTGTTCCAAAATTCCTTTTGGAACAGACTCCCCTGACTATATTATTTTTCCTTCAAAAAAGTTCGATCCTTCAAGAATAAATTCCAGAAGAAAATAAATCCTGGTAGTAAAATTGCGATTCCAATTGCGTATAGAATAAGCAATGCATAGAATGTTTCTGTCGTTGTAAAGCTTGTAAATACAGTTACATCAGGATAAATAATATATGGTAAATGCGCGACACCGTAAGCGTAACTTGCAAATGCATATTGAGCGACGACTGCTAAAACGGCAATGCGAGGGTATCCTAGTGTGCCATACTTCTTGTTTGTCCACCAAAGAGAAGAGTACCCAATAACGAATAAAACGATAGAAACTGTAAACCATGGGAATTGCTTTATTAGTCCTTGCATAAGCCAGTGTGTTTCCGGATCCATTACAACGAGGGCGATAATCGCCGTAACGAGTGTTGCAGGACCAAGGATGATAGCGTTTCTTCTATAAATTCTATACGAATCTTCTGAACCTTGCTCTCTCGCAAAATCAGCAAGAAAGAGAGAAGATAGAAATAGTTCCGAAGTTAGTCCAAAGAGCATATAGCAGTAGATAACTGGGCTAGAAAGAAGTTTTCCATACAAGAGTACTTCTTTTCCTTCAGACATTGTAATATAAGCCCCCTCTGTAACGGGTAAAACGGTAATTAATAAGGCTGGAATCAAGAGCCCAGTAATACCTGAAATTACCCGAAGGAGGAATTGATACTTTGGCAGAGAGTAAGCAAATACCATGAATGTACTGCGAATTGCAATGAGTATTAAAATTAACATAACTGGCACGAACATCACTGTCGCAAGGGTGAAAGCAGCTTTCGGAAAGAAACCGAGAAAAGCGACAACGACAAAGACGAGAAATGTATTTGTTACTTCCCAAGTTGGTGATAAGTATCGATTGGCAAGCTTGGCAGCGAGCGTTGGATGTTTTGCGTATACCATGCCCCAAAAACCTGCTCCAAAATCGATGGACCCTAATATACTGTATACGAAAATAAGAGCCCATAAGATGATGATTGCAATACTTTCCTCATGCACGGGAATCGCCTCCTTCGTGATGTAAATCATTTGTAAGCGGATGTTTCTTAAAGAATGTCCGTAGTACAAAAACTGTTAAAATGCCGAGTCCAATATATAAAATGATGAATAGAATAAATAAAGGACCGACAAAATCAGCGCGTGTAGAAGCGTCGACTGTCCGTTGCATACCATAAATGGTCCACGGTTGACGACCACTACAGCTAAAAATCCACCCGAATTCAATACCGAGCATCATAATTGGTCCACATGCGGCAGCTCCCCAAAGAAGCCACTTCGGTAATTCTGCACCTTTTTTTCGGTAAACAAAGTACCAATATAAGAGGGCGATTGCTGCAACTGCAAAAGTAAAGGCAGCGGTGCCGACCATTAAGTTGAATAGTGTATGTGTGTAAAATGGTGGCCATGTTTCTTGTGGAAATTCCTTTAGTCCTTTTACGACGGTGCTAGGGTCGAGTCCCACTAGTAGGCTAAGCATGTTCGGAATTTCTAGTGCATAGTTTAGTTCAAGTGTGTTAGGATCTACAACTCCGCCAATTGATAACGGTGCATGTGATGTCGTTTCAAATAAAGCTTCAGCAGATGCTAGTTTTTCAGGGGAATGCTTATGTAAGGCAATTGCCGATTCGTGTCCCGAAAGCCACATCGTAGCGCCTGTAATAAATGTCACGACGAGTCCTAACAGTAGTCCCTTTTTATGATAAGCAATTTCGCGTTTACTTAAATTCTTCTTTAATAATTTAAATCCAGCAATAGAGGCAATGACGGCAGCTCCAGTTGCATAGGCAGTAATAACAACATGAAATGCGCTTGTGCCAAAACTAGGATTAAAGAAAGCTTTCCATGGATCAACGTTAAAAACTGATCCATCTGGCCCCATTGAAAAGCCTGCGGGTGTATTCATCCATGTATTTGCTGATGTAATAAGCACGGCAGATGCCGTGGCACCAATCATGACGAAGAATAGCGAGATTAATCTCATGAATGGAGGTAGTTTGTCAGCTGCATATACATAAATAGACATGAACAACGCCTCTAAAAAGAAGGCAAAAATCTCAATTTGAAAGGGAACAGAAATAACCTGTCCAACAATTTTGGCAAAACCAGGCCAAAGAAGTGAGATTTGCACACCAACGATTGTTCCAGTTGGAATTGCTACACCGAGAAGGATGGCAAACGCCTTCGTCCATCTTTTCGCCATAATGGCGTAATCGGAATCTTTCTTCCAGTGAAAGAGTATTTCACTTATAAAAATCATCAATGAAAGCCCGACACCAAGTGTTGCAAAGATAATGTGGAATGCTAATGAAGAACCAAAAAACGCTCGTGCTAATGTTACCGTATCCATATGTAAACTCCTCTTCTTTTTTACCATTATTTTCTGATTGAATTGGAAGATTTATTCAAAAAAACTACCAAAAATATATATGTATTTAAAAAGTGGATATGGTAATATAATGTTTGAATATTCTAAATAGAAAGAAGTTAATTTTTAATAATATTTTGTTTGTTTTTTAGTAAGGAATATTCTATAATCTTTTATGCGAACATAAGTTCTGTTTTTCAGGGTGAAGAAGTTTATGTGAAATGGAGAGGATGTTTTTATGTATCCTGAAGTCATTAAAAAGATGGCATTTTCAAAAGAGCATAGAGATTTATTATTGAAGCTGTATAATAAAGAGATTACGCGTCGTGAATATGATCGACTTGTGGCATCGCTATATAGACCTTCTAAAGAGGCTTGTGAGGGATAGAGGCACGAGAGACAATCTAATAGATTGTCTTTTTTAATTTTACGTATGTTCTGGTAAAATTAAGGCCAGCCTTATTAGGGAGGTGAAAAGATTGCGGAAACGTTTATATATAGGGATTGGAGTTATTCTCTTAATCGCTTTAGGTGGCATTGTATTTTGGTCAGCTATACAAGGAAACCGTACAGAACATTTTATTTTAAGACATATGGTGAATGAAAATGGGACACTTGCCACATATCGTCTAGCGGATACAAAGGCAGGTACGGGTGAAGCGAAAGGCCGCGAAGCTTTATCGGAATCAGCAGGACTATGGCTACAATATACATTGGATAAAGACGATCAAGCGTTATTCGATGAACAAGTTAAGGTTATTCAAAATAGCTTTGTACATAAGGATCATATTGTTATATGGAAAATCTCTGAAAAGGGAGAAATGCAGTCAGCTACAAATGCACTTATAGATGATCTTCGTATTATAGAACAATTATATCGTGCTTATGAAATGTACAAGGAAGAGCGTTATAAAAACTTGGCAGATCAATTGAGTGACGCTGTAATCCGTTATAATAAGAAAGATAATTATTACGTTGATTATTATGATGCAGATGCAGGTAAACAAAATAATTTTGCAACTACATCATATATAAATCCACACGCATTCTCGTATATGAAAAAATACGGCAAAGTTTCTGCTCAGCAATATCAGGAAGTCGTTCAATTTTTAGCGGATTATCCAAGGCATGGTTGGGCATTCCCAAAAGAGTATAAAGAAGATAGTACATTTACGTACGATAAAGAAGTAAATCTTATTGATCAATCATACGTTGCATATCATCGAAGTTTAGGTGGCCTTTCATCAGATGCTTATTTGGAATTTATCAAGAAGAAGTTCCAGGAGGATGGAAAACTATACGGTCGTTACAATTTAGAAACGGGAAAACAAACTGTGAATTATGAATCGCCAGCCGCATACGGACTAACGATCTTGTACGTACTACAAACAGGTGATACAAAGTTTGCAAAGGAATTATATGATCATATGGCCACATTCCGAAATGACAATATATTTAGTAGATATTACGGTGGATACGTAACAGGCGAAAATAATAATACGCATATTTTCGATAACGTATTGCCGCTTTTAGCGGAAATGGAATTGGAGAAGAGTAAAAAATAGAAGGTGCCATCCTCTGGAGGTGGCACCTTCTATTTTTTACTAGGTCGATATAATTTTACGTTCTAATATTGGAGAAGTAGTCAATTACGAATTTACGGAATTGCTGAGCGGTTTTTGATAAGTAGCGTTTCTTCGACCAACTTAATCCGATAGTTCGCTCGCAATTGGGTTCAATAATACGTAACTTATTTAATGCTAAAGTAGAGTTTTTTAATAAAGTTAAACTTGGGACAAAGGCGATTCCGAGGCCTTGCTTAATAAGGTCGCTAATCACGGTTGGTTCATCTACTTCAAAAGCGATATGTGGAGTGAAGCCAGCTTCCTTGCAAAATTTATCCGTTAAGTGCCGAAATCCGTAACCAGTGTTCATACTAATAAATGGTTCGTCTTTTACTTCATGCAGATGGATACTTTCGCGTCCTGATAAACGATGACCTGAAGGGACAACTAAGAAAATTTCTTCTGTAATAAGCGGTTCCCACATAATTTCCTCACCTTCAATTGGCACAGAAGAAATGCAAAAGTCAATTTCTATATTATCTAGTTGTCGCTTCATAGAAGGAGTAGATGCGAGAAATTGTTGGAATCGAACGTTAGGATGTTCTAGTAAAAAAGAACCGAGTAGTTCTGGTAATATTCTCGGAATAGAAACGGCCAGTGTAATAGAGCTTTGTTGCAATCCCGCTAAATCTTTAATTTCTCTTTCGCCTTCACTTAATTCATGAAAAATACGCTCTACTCGTTTTAAAAATACTTTCCCAAAAGAGTTTAACGTAATCTGTCGACCTTGGCGATCAAATAATGGGACGCCTAAGTCCTTTTCTAATCTAGCAATTGTTTTGCTAAGCGAAGGTTGTGCGATATGCAATTCTTCAGCGGCTTTTGTCATATGCTCTAATCGTGCGACTGTCTGAAAGTATTTTAGTTGAAGAAGTTCCATTTTGACTCTCCTTTCTATAGACCAAAAGGAATGAATTAATAATTAAAGATGTATTATACAGTATGGAAATGGACGTGTATAGTAAATCTGTTAAACCATTCTAATGGTGTTAAATTAGGAGAAGGAGTATGTTTCATGAAGGGTATTAAACTTATATTTAAAGATTGGAAAGCGATGTGGCATCATAAACATGGACGTATCGCTTTAATTTTTTTATTAATTGTTCCGTTAATTTATTCAGGATTCTTTTTAGCTGGATATTGGGATCCGTACGGAAAATTAGATAAATTACCTGTTGCGGTTGTGAATTTAGATAAGGGTGCTACGATGGATGAAAAAACAATTCATGCAGGAGACGATTTTGTAAAAAATTTAAAAGAGAATAAGGAATTGGCTTTTCATTTCGTATCAGAAAAAAATGCTGATGAAGGGCTAAAAGAAGATAAGTATTATATGGTCGTTACGATTCCAGAGAATTTCTCTAAAAAGGTAAGTACACTTATGGATGAGAAACCAGAGCCAGCGCAGCTTCAGTACAAAGTAAACCCAGGTAAAAACTTTGTAGCAGCTCAAATTGGAACGACAGCTGTTGAAAATATGAAAACAAAAATTTCAAATAGTATTACGAAATCTTATACAGAAGGTGTCTTTTCAAAATTTCAAGATTTGGCACAAGGATTGAGTGATGCAAGTAATGGTGCTGAGAAGCTGCATGAAGGAACGACAGATGCAAAAAATGGGGCGAATCAGCTTGCAGATGGTATTCATCGTTTAAGTGACGGGGCATCAAAAGTGAAAGAGGGAAGTGAAAAACTTGCTTCTAGCCAATCTGCCTTAAGTGGCGGCGCAAATGAGCTGAGTGAAGGGGCAACCTCACTTCATAGTGGTATGGAGTTATTAGCTCAAGGTGAAAAAACATTACAATCAGGAGTTAGTGAATTAAGTGCTGGTACAAATGAATGGGTGAATGGAAGTGAGAAGCTTGCTGAAGGGCAAGTAAAAGCGGATGATGCAGCTAATAGTGTAAAACAACAATTAGAAGCGTACGTGAAAAGTCATCCAGAAGTGCAGCAAGATCCTGCTTTTCAAAAGATCATTGCTACTTCTAACGGATTAGCTAAAGCAGCAAACACTTTAAATAATAGCCAACAACAATTGACACAAGGTGCGAAGAAGCTTGCTGATGGTCAGAATAAGATGGAAGAAGGTATGAATACATTCGGAGTTAAGTTAAACGAAGCTACTGCTGGAACGAAAAAGATAGCAGATGGTGCTGCGAATGTAGCTAATGGATTTACGAAGTGGGGAAATGGATTTACAACATTACAAGAAGGTGTAAATCACCTTGCGATTGGCGGAACAGAGCTGAATCATGGTGCTGATAAGTTAGCGGACGGACTTGTTAAACTTGACGATGGTGCGAAAGAACTTTCTACGAAATTAGGAGAGGGCGCAAAGAAGATAGCGGATGTTCGTAATGATGATGCACGTAATACGATGTTCTCAGAGCCAGTTCAATTAGTGAAGTCGACAGTTTCTGATGTGCCTAACTACGGTTCAGGCATTGCACCATACTTTTTATCACTGGCATTTTATGTTGGCGGAATTATGGCATCGAATATTTTACCTCTTGGCCGTAGACAAAATGTGAAGGTAAGCGGAACAGTACATTTTATTAATAAACTAGGATTGGTATATGTAATTGGACTTATTCAAGCATTACTTGTGGATGTGGCTGTGTTAGGAGTTATGAAATTAGAAGTTGCAAGTGTGCCACTCTTTGTTTTATCTAGTATCATTATTTCCTTTACGTTCATGACATTTATTCTTATGCTAGTAACAGTATTTGGTCTTGTTGGAAAGTTCTTAGCAGTAACGCTTCTCGTCCTGCAATTAGCGACGAGCGGGGGTACTTTCCCAGGAGAATTAAATATAGCTGTTCTTAGCAAAATTGGACAGTTTCTCCCAATGTCCCATTCTCTTAGAGGATTACAAGATGTTATCTCTTTAGGAGATTGGTCACAATTACAAATGCAAATTTTAATATTGTTATGCTATCTTGTTGTTGCTGGCGGAATTGCTTGGATTACGAGTCATATACAACATAGGGAAACGAATGCAGAACAAGTTTCTTAAAATGAAAGAAGCTATCCGTTTTTTAGGATAGCTTCTTTTTTATTTATGCTCCATTACCGCAAAGTAATTGTTTTCATTATCAGCAAAGTTGAATGCTCTACCTGTAGGTAAATCTACAACTTGTCCAACTGTAACGTTTTTCTCAGAAAGATCTTTATGTAGTTGATCTAAGTTATTAGAGAAGAACATAAGTGAAGGCGTATGTAAGTTTAATTCAGGTTGCATCTTCGCAATTAACGCTTTATCGTGCAGGACGATGCTTGTGCCTCCTTCTTTCGTTGGTGCAATTTCAATCCAGCGAAAGCCTTGTCCGTTATTTTCTTCCGCAATAATTTGGAATCCTACTGTCTCAGTCCAAAATTGTACTGCTTCATCTTGATTATTTACATATAACATAATTTGTCCAATTTGATTAATCATAGGTGTGTCCTACTTTCTTTTCTTGTATGGAATTCTATTATATCAAAGATATGGTTTGAATACTTTTTCGTGATTTTTCCGAAGTACAATCTTAGCCCATTTCATATTTGTCGTAGGGGAAGGCCCTGTAATCCATGTATGAAATGGTAGTGTACTGCAAATGACCATTGCTGAAATCGAGATTGTGGCCGTTATTGTAAATAATAATAAGCTATATAATATTGTGTTTTCTTGCAGTGTAAATAAAGAAAGAAATTTTGTACATAGTTGCAAGAAGAAAAAATGAGCTAAATAAGCACCATACGTGTAATTCCCGATAAATCGTAAAGCTTTATACAAGAAACCTCGTCGCTGTACGATTGTAATAGATAGCACGTAAAGTATAATAATTTCGCATACGATATATAAAAACATAGATGGTTTTAAATAAGTCGAAACGGTTAAATGAATAGAATTTGCTCCGTAAAAACTAAATAACTCATAATTGATGAATAAAAATAAGATGAAAAATAACATTGTTATAAGCGGGATATGTTTCATGACAAATAAACGCCAAGTTTTTAGTGCGACAGCAGCGATTCCTCCCATGACGAAATAGAATGAGTAGAAGAAGAAGGAACGATCTGTATAATGTAAAATGGTTGAGCTAGTCAATTTCTCTCCATTAAAAATGTAGTGGGAAGAATACCACATTAAGAGGAAATATAGACAAGCAAAGATGGTCATATATTTATATATGTCTTTTTTATTTTCTGTTCGTTTTTGAAACCAATAAAATAGTGTGCACAGCAAAGGGAACAATAAGTGAATTTGGAACATCATAATAACGTACCAAAGATGGGGCGCGGCTGTTCCGAGTAATAAACTTTTGATTCCGCTTTGTAGTGTAATCATATCGTTTGTTGTTAATAAGTAAAGAATAGACCAGAAGAAATAAGGAATTAGTAAATGTGCGGCTTTTTCATAAATATATTCTGTGTAGGCTAGTTGCTTTGTATATTGCCGAATTAAGTGAAAGCCAACGATAAATATGAATGCAGGTGCTGAAAATTTTGCAAGGTTGAATAGCATGCCCATAATGAGGGATTGCTCAAGTAAAACATTTCCTTGATTCATTGTATATAATAAGGAACTTTGCAAAACGACAGCAAGGAATGCAATGCTTTGCAAAACTTTAAATTCTGGTGCGCTTTGTGTCATTAGGTACATCTCCTTCTCCATACATGATTATAGTACGGAGAATGGATAATAGGTGTGGAATATTTGTGAAGGTTTTAACAAATTTGTGGCGGGAGGAGATATCAACGATTTTTCGGATATATCTATCATAACTTAAAATATATCAACGATTTTTTTAATATATCGACGTTTCGACAAGAGATATCGACTTATCAACAAATAACGACAAAAAGAGGATGCTCCAAAATGAGCACCCTCTTTCTATCTATTAAGCAAATTTATTTTTGATCCAATTCTTACCTTCTACAAGGCGAGCTGTCATTACGGCACAAGCGTTATCTGCTGTTACGTTTAACATCGTTGCAGGAGGATCAATGATTGTACTAATTGCTGCGATAATTGGCAATGCTTCTGGCGGGAAGCCGTATAGAGAAACGATTAACATTTCACCAATCATACCGCCGCCTGGAATAGCACCCATTACTGTTCCTACTAATAGAGAAACAACAAGTGCAATTGCTAATGTTTTCGGTCCTTCGAATTCCATGTTGAAAATACCGAATAAGAAAGCAATTTTTAGTACGCCACCTAAAACAGATCCGTCTTTATGAAGTGTAGATCCAAGAAGGACAACTGTTTCACGAACGTCAGAAGAGATACCCATTTTCTTCGTTGCTTCCAAGTTCGCTGGAATACTAGCAGCACTACTACAAGTTGCTAGTGATGTAACTGTAGGAGATACATGTTCTTCCAAAAGATTTGTACACCTTGTTTGCGACCCGCAAGGTATGCATAGAACGTGAAGAATACAAAGAAGTAAATTAGAGACGCTGGATAGTATACCATTGCTGCTCGGAAGTAAGTTCCAAGAAGTTGTGGTCCGAATTCACCAACTAATGCTGCGAAATAAGCAGCAAGTCCGATTGGAGCGTAGTACATAATGAAAGATACAACTTTCATTGAAATTTCTGCACCGGCTTGTAAGAATGTAGCGAATGGCTTTCCTTTTTCACCAACTGCTGAAGTTGCAACCCCCATTAAAATAGAGAAGAAAATAAGAGCTAACATATTTTCACGAGATAGTAACTTCGAGAAATCAGATACTGTCATAATACCAACAATTTGATCCGCAACACTAACAGCTTTGTCAGCTTTGTCAGGTTGTGTTAGTTCTAATACAACCCCTTGTGCTGGCGGGAATACTTTCACGACAATAATCATAAAAATAGCAGCTAAAATACTTGTAAATAAGAAAGTCCCAGCCATACTAGACATAATTTTACCGAAACGTTTTAATCCATCCATATTAGCAATAGATGACGCGATGCTAAAGAACACTAAAGGTACAACAATCGTAAACATTAAGTTTAAGAAAATGTCACCAAGCGGCTTTAAAGCAACGGCATCGGCACCCATGAAATAACCAATGAAACCACCAATTAGGATAGAAGATAATAAAATAAGCGGAAAGCGATATGCCTTCATAAATATATCCTCCTATCAATTAAAAAAATCATACTGAATTATTATAGCGAGTTAGAGCCCTCTTTACTAGGAAAATACCGATAGATGGAATAGCGTGAAAACCGAGAAATTTTTGTTTTTAAGCTCGGCATACAGCAGGAAATCTAGACATATATATTTGTAACCTAGTGGTGGCAAGGATGCACCGTAACTTAGGTTTGGAAAAAGGGGGAGGGGAGCGAGATGAATATTTTACTTTGCTGTGCAGCGGGAATGTCTTCCAGTTTGATTGTTACAAAAATGGAGAAAGCAGCAGAGACAAGAGGGATAGAGGTAAAGATTTGGGCAGTATCAGGTTCAGAAGTGCGAAATCATATTGATACTGCAGATGTACTTTTGCTTGGACCGCAAGTACGTTATTTATTACCGAAAATGAAAGAATTATGTAAGGAGAAGGGAATACCTGTTGATGTCATTCAATCCGTCCATTACGGACTTTGTAATGGAGAGGCTATCTTACAAGCAGCTTTGTCCATGAAACCATGAGGAGAGTGGGATAGATGATACAGTTTTTAGAGAAATATGTAATGCCAGTAGCGGGGAAGGTTGCAGAACAGAGGCATTTGCAAGCAATTCGTGATGGGATTATTTTGACGATGCCGTTCTTAATTATTGGATCCTTTTTCCTTATCATTAGTGCTTTACCAATACCAGGGTATAATGATTTTATGGCAGGCCTGTTTGGAGATAATTGGCAGAGAGCCTTGGGGTATCCAGTTAGTGCAACTTTTAATATAATGGCTTTAATAGCTGTTTTTGGAATCGCTTACAGACTTGGGGAGTATTATAAAGTGGATGCTTTAGCATCTGGGGCATTGTCGCTTGTGACGTTTTTACTTGCGACACCATTTCAAGTCGCATATATTATACCAAGTACAAAAGAGAGTGTACTTGTAGAAGGTGCTATCCCAGCAGCATTAATGGGAAGCCAAGGGTTGTTTGTAGCAATGATTATTGCACTTATATCTACTGAACTTTACCGGTTTATTGTACAAAAAAAGATAATTATAAAGATGCCAGAGACAGTTCCACCAGCTGTGACGCGTTCATTTGCGGCACTTGTTCCAGGATTTATTGTTGTAACGGTTATTTGGATTTTACGCTTAATTATAGAAAATACTTCTTTTGGCAGTATCCATAATATTGTAGGGCAAATTTTACAGGAACCACTTAGTGTACTTGGTGCTAGTCTCTGGGGCGCAATAATAGCAGTTATTCTCGTTCATGTTCTTTGGTCGTGTGGAATTCATGGTGCTACTATTGTTGGTGGTGTAATGAGCCCCGTTTGGTTATCGTTAATGGATCAAAATCGAGTTGCTTTTCAAGCAGGGCAAGATGTACCAAATACGATTACCGCACAGTTTTTTGATTTATGGATTTATATGGGCGGTTCCGGTGCAACACTTGCTTTAGTTGTAGGAATGTTACTATTTGCGCGAAGTCAGCAATTAAAAAGTTTAGGGAGATTGTCAATTGCTCCTGGCATATTTAATATTAATGAGATGGTAACTTTTGGTATGCCGATTGTAATGAACCCAATTTTATTAATTCCATTTATATTGGTTCCAGTTGTGTTAACAATTGTTTCTTACTTTGCAATGGAATGGGGATTAGTTGCTCGCCCGAGTGGAGCTGCTGTACCTTGGACGACACCAATTCTATTTAGTGGATATTTAGGATCGGGCGGGAAAATTTCAGGCAGTGTTTTACAACTTGTTAACTTTGCGCTTGCATTCTTCATTTATTTACCGTTCTTAAGAATATGGGATAAACAAAAGGTAGCGGAAGAAAAGGGGGAGTAAAGAACTAAAATGGATACGATAGAGACGAAAGCTTTTCATTTAATTTTGCATGGGGGAAATGCGAGAAGTTGTTCAATGGAAGCAATTGATTGTGCAAAGCGTGGAGAGTTTACAGAAGCAGAAGCGAAATTACAAGAAGCGTTAGAGGAATTAAAAGAGGCGCACCGTGTACAAACGGAGCTCATACAGAAAGAAGCTGGTGGTGAAAAGACCGAAGTTACTCTTCTAATGGTGCACGCGCAAGATCATTTAATGAACGCGATTACGGTGAAGGAATTAGCGAGTGAATTTGTAGAATTATATAGGAAGATGTCGATGTCTGAATGAACCTTGCGTATGCAAGGTTTTTTTATGTATGTGTCTGTACCATCAGTGGAGTGTTCGTTCCACTGATGGTATTTACAATCCTCCTTTTTACAAATGAGTAAGAGTGATATTTAATCGGTAGTAATAATCTCCCCTATACCACGGATTAGATTTTTTATATGCATCTCATTTGGTTTTAATATACTTACGATATAATTAATCGCTATTTGCGGTTCAACGGTCGTACCACACGTATAACAGTCAATGGCTGCAAAGTTTTTTTCTGGATAAGTGTGAATTGAAAGATGGCTTTCGGATAGTAAAACTAAAACAGTAACGCCATGCGGATCGAATTCTTTTGTACTTACGTTTAAAACATGGGCACCAGAGCGATCAGCAGCGGTAACTAAATGATATTCTAAAAAGTGAACATCATCTAATAAAGAAAAGTCCACTCCCCATAAATCTACTATTATATGCTTACCGAAAGTAGAGTATTCCATAAGGTAGCACTCCTCACTATAATATCGTCAAAACTCCATTTCTTTTTTGTAACATTGATGTAGGATAAGGTTTGATTCTGAATTTAAAAGAGCGAGATTACGTTGTTCTAAATGTTCTTCTTTAAATTGAAACAAAGGAGCAAGAAGAGAAGGTAATGTTCGAGGAGTTGGCACAATATATAATTGTTCAATTTGATCGATTGCATAGGCAGCGTTAGCAGCAATATGAAATCCCCAGTCAGTTCCGAAAGAAGGAACGATTGTATGATAACTTTTCACAGTTAATCCAGCATGTTCAATTGTGTTACCGATGCTCCAATAAACAAGAGGTGCATCAGCAGGTGAATTGGATTGGCAGACGAAAGCACCATCTTCTGTTAAGAATGTAGCTATACGAGCAAAAAGTTCGCTTGTATATAAAGTACTTAAAACTTCTGTTGCTGGATCAGGAAAATCAATAATAATTACATCGTATAGAGAGGAAGGAGAATTTAGAAATTCTTTTGCATCGCATACGTGCACATTTACACGACTATCAAAAAATGCACTTTGATTTAAAGAAACTACTTCTGGAACATTACGTGCCATATTAATCATTGCCTCGTCTAAATCAACAAGGTCTACATGTAGCACTGTTTCATATTTCAAAACTTCTCGTAAAGCAAGACCATCGCCACCGCCTAATATGAGAACACGTTTTGGATCAATTACCTTTGACATAATCGGATGTACAAGGGCTTCATGATAAATTTGCTCATCAACGGAACTAAATTGTAGTTGCTTATCCAAATATAAACGGATATCGCTTACTTGTAGCAAATTAATATTTTGATAATTACTTTTTTCTTCCAATAAACTCGTATGTTCACCAGCTTGTATTTCTTGTAGAGAAATTTCATCCCATACATCTAAGTGGCGTGAATTCGTGGGTACTATGACTACGTTTTCCGATTGTACCTGCTTGTCCTGTTTGTCCTGTTTGTCCTGTTTGTCCTGCTTGTCTTGTTTATTTTCAATTTCCTGTTGTTCTAGTTCAAATTTGTCAGAGTCTAATTCAGAGCGCTTGCCTTTTTTATAGCTTGTTATTCTATAAATCTTTATTTTGTTTTGTTTTCTATGTTTTGGCATAGGAATCCCCTTTCGAATTGTATTATTTTATTCTATTCTATGTAATTTAGTAGAGTTGGCTTGGACAATAGATAGAATAGTGTGTTCAAGAGAGGTTTATTTTTACTAGATTTTCACGCGTAAAAAATTTTTTTACTGTTTTTTTGTTTTAAACACAACTAGACAACTAAACACTAATCTATTTTCATACAGTTATGTGTTAAAAGCGTGTTGTTTTATAACACACTGTGTGTTTTGTGGGTGACACACTAATTGAAAGCGTTAACACACAAAGAAAACAGTCGAAAAAGTGCTGATTTTAGTGGTTTTAAAAAGTTGGCACGCTAATTGCATTAATAAATAGCGTAAAGAAAAATAAATAAACATAAATTTTTTATACTACACAAGGGGGATTTTCAAATGAATATTTTATTATGTTGCTCAGCAGGGATGTCTACAAGTTTACTAGTTACAAAAATGGAAGCGGCTGCAAAAGCTCGAGGTCTAGAAGGAAAGATTTGGGCTGTATCTGGGGATGCAGTAAAAACAAATATCGATCAAGCAGATGTATTATTACTAGGACCACAAGTTCGTTACATGCTTTCTTCAATGAAAACGCTTGCTGATGAGAGAAATGTTGGAATCGACGTTATCAATCCAATGCACTACGGCATGATGAATGGAGAAGCAGTTTTAGATCACGCGTTAACACTTAAAAAATAATTAGGGGGGAAGCGAAATGCAAAAGTTTATTGCATTCATGGAGAAATATATTGTTCCTGTCGCTGGTAAAATCGGATCGCAACGTCACTTAGCTGCGATCCGTGATGGATTTATTGCAGTTATGCCACTTATTTTAGTTGGTGCACTGGCATCACTAATTAATGGTTTTCCGTCTGAAGCTTTCCAAGAGTTCATGAAAGGTTTGTTTGGTGAAACGTGGAAACAAGTTGGCGGTGGAATGTGGACTGGTTCTTTCGCAATTTTAGCACTAATCATAGCATTTACAACAAGTTATAACTTAGCAAAATCTTACGGCGTTGATGGTTTGTCAGCAGGTATTATTTCATTTGGTGCGTTAATTATTCTTACGCCAACAACACCTAAAGAAGGCGGATTGAACTTAGCTTGGACAGGGGCACAAGGGCTATTCGTAGCAATTATCGTGGCACTCCTTGTTACTGAGGTATTCCGTTTCTTTGTACAAAGAAACATTACTTTTAAAATGCCGGATGGAGTACCGCCAGCAGTTTTAAGATCTTTCGCAGCTATAGTTCCAGCATTTGTTATCTTAACAGTAGTTGCAGGTATTCAATTAGCAGTGAAATTAGCTGGTACAAGTGTTCATGAATTTATCTTTAATACGATTCAATCACCACTGCAAAGTTTAGCAGGGACATTACCAAGTGCAATTATCATTGTAATCCTTGTTCATCTTCTTTGGTTCTTCGGTTTACATGGGCCAAATATCGTTGGTGGTATTATTGAGCCATTATACTTACCGGCATTAGAGAAAAATATGAATTTATTCAAAGGTGGTACATCTGCATTTGATGTTCCAAATATTATTACAAAACCATTCTTTGATACTTTCGTATACCTTGGTGGTTCTGGTGCGACATTAGCATTCTTAGTAGTGGTATTACTCGTAGCAAAAAGTGCACAATTACGTGGTGTATCTCGCTTATCAATTGGACCTGGTGCATTTAACATTAACGAACCAGTAATCTTTGGTACACCAATTATTTTAAATCCAATTTTATTCTTACCGTTTATCGTAACACCAATTGTATTAGTAATTACTTCCTATACAGCTATATCTATTGGATGGGTACCAAAAACAGTTGTGATGATTCCATGGGCAACACCACCAATTATTAGTGGTTATCTTGTAACAGGTGGACATCTTTCAGGTGCAATTCTACAGTTATTCAACTTTGTAATTGCGATGGTAATCTACTATCCATTCGTTGTATTATGCGACCGTTCTGTTGTTCGTACTGAAAAAGCAGCAGCACAAGGAAATAATAATTCTGTACCTATGTAACATAGTAATTGTTCTCACAGACAACATAATCTGTGAGAACAATTACCTTTATATCATGTTCAGAAAGATGAGACCCATCTACAAGAACACCAAACTATCATTCATAAAATAATAATTTAATAGACATGTTCAAACTGAAGGGGTATTTCAATCGGTTGAACCATAATAGAGAGGGCGGTAATTATGATGACTACAGCAGAACAAATTCCATTCCAATTAATTTTAAATAGTGGTAATGCACGAAGCTTTGCGATGGAGGCACTTCAATTTGCCAAACAGGGGAAAATGGTAGAGGCTGATGAAGCGATGGTAAAGGCGAAAGAAGCGATTAATGAAGCGCATCATTTCCAAACAGAGCTCATACAATCAGAAGCAAGAGGAGAAAAAACAGAGATTAGTGTTCTTTTAATTCACGCACAAGATCATTTAATGAATGCGATTACAGTAAAAGAATTAGCAGCAGAATTTATTGACCTTTATAAAAAGTTAGAAGCGAAAGGGGAATAAAGCATGACTGGAATTAAAATTGCTACAATCGGCGGTGGATCTAGTTATACACCAGAATTAATTGAAGGATTTATTAAACGTTATGATGAGCTTCCTGTTCGTGAAATTTGGTTAGTAGATATTGAGGCAGGAAAAGAAAAGTTAGAAATCGTTGGTAACTTAGCGAAACGTATGGTGAAAAAATCTGGTTTACCAATCGAGGTACATTTAACAATTGATCGCCGTGAAGCATTAAAAGATGCTGACTTCGTAACAACGCAGCTTCGCGTAGGTTTATTAGAAGCTCGTGCAAAAGATGAAGCAATCCCATTAAAATATGATGTAATCGGTCAGGAAACGAATGGTCCTGGTGGTTTATTCAAAGCACTGAGAACGATTCCTGTTATTTTAGATATTTGTAAGGATATGGAGGAGCTTTGTCCGAATGCATGGTTAATTAACTTTGCGAACCCAGCAGGTATGGTAACAGAAGCTGTTCTTCGTTATACAAATATTCAAAGAGTAGTTGGTCTATGTAACGTTCCAATCGGAATTCGCATGGGTCTTGCAAGATTACTTGAAGTAGATGCAAGTCGTGTCCATGTTGATTTTGCAGGTTTAAACCATATGGTATACGGACTAGATGTATATTTAGATGGTGTAAGTGTAATGGATCGTGTGTTAGAGCTTGTAACAGATCCAGAAAAGCAAATTACGATGGAAAATATTGCAGCACTTAACTGGGAGCCAGACTTTATTCGTGGTCTTCGTGCAATTCCATGTCCATACCATCGTTACTATTACAAAACACGTGAGATGTTAGAAGAAGAGAAAGAAGCTTCGGTTGAAAAAGGTACACGTGCAGAAGTAGTAAAACAATTAGAAGATGATTTATTCGAGTTATATAAAGACCCGAACTTAGATATTAAACCACCACAATTAGAAAAACGTGGCGGTGCTTATTATAGTGACGCAGCATGTAGCTTAATTACGTCTATTTACAATAATAAAGGTGATATCCAGCCTGTTAATACACGAAACAACGGAACAATTGCAAGCTTACCACATGATTCTGCTGTTGAAGTGAACTGTATTATTACGAAAGAAGGTCCAAAACCAATTGCGGTCGGAGATCTTCCTGTACCAGTTCGCGGTTTAGTACAACAAATTAAATCATTTGAGCGCACAACAATTGAAGCTGCTGTTACAGGAGATTATCATAAAGCGCTGCTTGCTATGACAATTAATCCACTTGTACCATCAGATAAAGTTGCAAAACAAATTTTAGATGAAATGTTGGAAGCACATAAAGAATATCTTCCGCAGTTCTTCAAAAAGGTAGAGAAATAAAGCGGCGCTATTTAGCCCGCTTTTTTTATTCTATTAGGAGGTATTACGATGATTAAGTTAATTGTAAACGCAGATGATTTTGGTCTTACAGAAGGTACAAATTACGGTATTATTGATGGACATATAAATGGACTTGTAAATTCAACGACGATGATGATGAATATGCCAGGAACAGAGCATGCGGTACGTTTAGCGAAAGAGTATAACACACTAGGAATAGGCGTACATCTCGTATTAACGGCAGGGGAACCTCTTCTTGGAGACGTACCATCACTTGTAAATAGCGATGGATTGTTTCATAAACAAAGCGTCGTATGGGAAGGGAAGCTAAATGCAGAAGAAGTTGAGAGAGAATGGACTGCTCAAATTGAGAAATTCTTAGCTTATGGATTGAAGCCAACGCATTTAGATAGTCATCATCACGTGCATGGATTACCGATTTTGCATGATGTTCTTGAGAGATTGGCGGCTACATATAATGTTCCAATTCGTCGTTGTGAGGAAGAGCGAGCAGTACGCCCGTTTTCTGACGTGTTTTACAGTGACTTTTATGCGGATGGTGTGACGGAAGATTACTTTGTGAAGTTAAAAGAAAGAGTACAAGATGAACAAACGGTAGAAATTATGGTTCATCCAGCTTATATTGATCCAGAGCTTGTGAAGCGTTCTTCTTACGTAATGGATCGTGTGAAAGAATTGCGTATTTTAACAGGGAGCGAGTTGCCGGAAGGAATAGAACTTGTGAAGTTTTAATAGAAAAACGACGGCTACATAATGCCGTCGTTTTTTATTTACAAAATGGATAGGATATATCCACCAAAGGCTCCGAGTATAACGATAACCCAAGGTGGTGTTTTCCAAAAAGCGAGCAAGCAAAATAGAAGAGATGCAAAAACAAAATCTACAGCGTTCATAATTGTGCTCGTCCAAATAGGATCATAAAAAGCTGCTAATAAAATACCGACAACGGCTGCATTGATTCCAAGTAGTGCGCCTTGTATGTAAGAGATTTTTCTCACACTGTCCCAAAATGGTAAAACACCAATAACGAGCAAGAAAGCAGGAAGAAAGATCGCAATTGTTGCGAGTATTGCCCCAAGCGTCCCGTTTAACACAGCTCCTATATAAGAAGCGAATGTAAATAGTGGGCCTGGTACGGCTTGTGTTAATCCGTATCCAGCTAGGAACTGTTCTTTCGTCATCATTCCGTTTTGTACGAACTCACCTTCAAGAAGGGGGAGCACGACGTGTCCGCCTCCAAATACAAGTGCACCAGAGCGATAGAAACTATCAAATAAAGCGATGTAATAAGAGAACGGTCTTAATATTGGTAGCAGTAGTAATAGTCCGAAGAATAAGATGAGACAAGAAACTGCTATCGTTTTTGAAATAGGTACTTTTATATTTTGAGATTGGCTAATTGCTTGGTTACGATATAAAAACCAGCCGATAAAGCCAGATACTATAATGAGAATGACTTGTGTCCAGCTACTTGGCCATAGTAAGGCAATTGCGGCAGTTACAATAGCAATCGTCGCACGATTTCGGTCTGGCGTTAATTTTTGCGCCATTCCCCAGATGGCATGAGCGACAATAGCGACGGCTACAAGTTTTAGTCCATGAATCCAGCCAGCACTTCCAAGATCGAGCTGATTAAGGAATGAGGCGAAGAAAACTAAAACAAGCACAGAAGGTAGAGTGAATCCAATCCATGAAATAATAGCTCCTAATACCCCGCCTCTTAATAATCCAACTCCCATACCGACTTGACTGCTAGCGGGACCAGGAAGGAATTGACATAGTGCTACTAAATCTCCATAGCTTCGTTCATCCATCCATTTTCTTTTTTGTATGTATTCGTGGTGGAAATAGCTGAGATGGGCGACAGGACCACCAAATGAAGTAAGTCCTAATTTAAATGAGACGAGAAAAATCTCCAATAATGTGTGAAAAGTGTAATTGTTGTTTTTCAAAGGAACCCCCTATAATGTTTTTTCTATGTGCATTATACAAGAGATAGTAAAGCAAAAGGAACGATTCTAATGTAAAGATTGTGTGAATCTTTTCTTCGTAATTAAAACTTGAAAAAGTCATAAATGATTATGTATAAACCATAAAGTAGTAGAAGTAGTGCTGGGAAATTTATATAAGGAGAATGCCTGTATGACAACACATTTCTTTGCGAGGTTAACAGGGAAGAGGGAAATACCTCCTGTAAATACAGAAGCTTATGGTGTAACAGAGTTTATATTTAGTGATGATTTAAAGAAATTACAATATCGGATCATATTGAAAAACATCGAAAAAGTTACATCATGCCAAATTCATTTAGGAAAAGCGGATCAAATAGGTCCAGTGGTTTTAAATTTGTTTGGTCCAATAAAGCAAGGTATTAGTGTAAATGAAGGAGTCGTGACCGGTGTAGTCAATGTGGAGGATTTTGAAGGGCCTTTACAGGGGAGAGCGTTTGATAGTTTACTTCAAGAAATCATTCAGGCGAATGTATATGTAAATGTTTATACAAAGTCTAATAAGAAGGGCGAAATCAGGGGGAGAATCAGAAAAGTAAAGAAGTAGAAAAAAGGCTGTCCATATTTTGGAACAGCCTTTTTTTCTATAAGGTACAAATTTTAGTGGTTATTGTCGGTAAATCGATATATTTAAAAAACTGCTTCGATTAATTTTTTACAGGCTGATTTTTAATGAAGAAGTCCATGATATAAAACACTTCATCATCAGGTATTTGTATTTCAAATGTATTTTCAATTGGTTGTAATGCTTTTTTCACTTTCATATACATCCAGTACTCATCTTGTCTTCGTTTCTCTTTATCTGGATGAGGGAGGAGGCTTTCTCCTTTTTGAAGACGGTCAACCATACAGCTCATATGCAGAATCACACCCATTAAGCTGTCGGGAGTTAGCTGTAAGGAAATTAATTCTTGAATTGTATTTAATGCGTAACGAATTGTTTTAATAAGTAATGCTCCGTCGTTCCGCTGCATTTGTTGCTCCAGAATATCAGCCATTTTTGCATATGTTTCTTCATACGTAATTAATTCTTGAATTGGCTGAATCGCTGTGTAGTTTACAATGTCTTGGAAATGATATGTTAAGCATGGTACCTGCACATCAAAATTTGTGACGATACAAATGATATTCCGCTCTTTTTTTATGTTCTCAATCATTTTCGTTAAATCTTTTTCATGGACGATACTAATCGGAATAATTTCAATTAAGTCTTTGTCAAATCGCAAATAGTTCTCTAACATTTTTTGAATAGCTAAAGCACTGCCTTCCCCAGTTAAACAAGCTGTTAAAATAACAGACTTCATTGGTGATAGTGGCTTTTTCTTTTCTTCTTGTACGTTTAAGTAAAACGGTGTTAAGTTCTTCACTGTTTCATATAATGCATCTAACGAGTAGCCAAGTTGAGCTTTTCGAGCTGCTTCTAGTGCATGTGGAGTGCTTGTCATGGAAAGAACACGTACCGGAATTTTGAACTCAGTTTCTAATATATCACCAATATAAGCGAGCGAGCCCATATCGACGAGTAAGAGAAGTCCATTTACATTTTGGAGTGTTTTCATATACACTTTCACACGCTCTAAGAAATCTTTCGGCGATTCATGTAACGGCATATCGATACCGGTTACTTCCTCAATGCCGAGCAGTTCGTTTGCGACGTTTGCCATTTCTGTTGCGATGCCGTTGCCGTGCGCTAATATTAATACTTTTACTTCTGTTTGCGAGGCAGGAATTGGATCAACAACGAAGAACATTGTTAAAAAGCCTGCTTCATCAATAGGCATTGTTATTTGTAATTCGTCCTCCAGTAGTTGAATGCATTGCATAGCTACGGAAAAAGCGTCTTTATATTTCGTACGAATTTGATTTAATTGTGGGTGATGAATTTGTTTCCCAGCTTGCAAACGTTGTAGAGTTGTCTGTACATGTAAGCTTAAAGCGAGAAATACTTTTTCATCAAACGTCTTAGATAAATGCTTTTCAGCAAGTTCCGCAATTCTTTCACATACGGAAACGATATTACGATCCACAATTTTAAAAACATTTTCATGACTTGTTTTTTTAGATATTTGGTTAAAATATTGTACGAAAAAGCTTTGAATATCATTTTCTATTAGTAATTCTAATTCGTCCTCTTCAATACCGCGAGCTTGAAGTTCTTCGTATTTATAATCAATATAATCGTAAATAGAAGACCGTTTTTCATTCTCTATTTTATGATTACTCCAACCTTCATCACCTGTAAATATAAATGTTTCATTTGGTATTTGATATAGATGACGGCTCTTTCTTTCAATGAATAGCCCTTCTTTCATATACCAAGGTAAATCTGTACTTGAAACATAGACAGAATCACGTTTCTTTGTCACAAAGTCAGAATAGGCTTTCACACAGGCAATTTGTACATCCGTTTTTAATTGCCCGATGTTATTGGGACAATTGTAAAAGACGAAAGCGCGCATTGCATTCGGACTAACGTGAATTTCCTTTCGCAGACGGATTGCTTCATTTGTGAAAAATAGTTGCAGTAAAGCAAATCGTTCTTTATGTGTACGCTCACGAAGTGGTGGCAGCGTAACAGTCATTGGTATACGTCTTGTAAATGTTTTTAATAAAAATGAATTTGGTTCTTATGTTGTTGCAGTAATGATTAATACTTGTGCTTTACGCTCGTTTTCTGTTTCTCCAAGGCGGCGGTATACCCCGCGGTCAATAAAGGTGAAAAGCATTTCTTGTCCCTCTGGAGGAAGGCGATGTACTTCATCTAAGAAAAGAATCCCTTCATGTGCTTTTTCAATTAACCCTTTTTGATCACTTGCCCCTGTATAAGCTCCTTTTTTAATCCCAAATAACTGCCCCAGTAGTAGCTGTGGATTATTTGCGTAATCGGCACAGTTAAAGACGATAAATGGTGCATTTTTAGGAAGCTGTTCAACTTCAATTGCATATTCGTGCATTAAAGAAGCGAACATAGATTTTCCGACTCCTGTTTCTCCTAGCAGTAAAGTATGCATACCGTTTGGAGGATAGAGAATAGAAGCTTTCGCTTTTTCGATTGCGATTTTAAGGCTTGTATTTTCAATTGCAAATGTATCTAATGAAGTCATTTCCTTTGAATGCGTTTCCAACGAAGCGTTCGTTTCTATATAAAAACGAACAGGACGCGTATTTGTTTTTAATAAACGTTTATCTTTTACAAGTTTGTTTAAGTCGCTACTTACATTGGCACGATCTAGTTGTAGAAGGGTAGCGAGTTCTGATGCGGTTACACCTTCTATATAATGGTCTTCTTGTATTGCGTTAAAAATGAGATCTATTCGTTTCATTTCTATTCACCTCGAAACTTCATCACTATTTAAAATTTTACACAAAAATGGGAAGGGTGGGAAGAGAAAAATAAAACAGCTTTAGCAAATAGGCACTAAAGCTGTTACAATCTTGTGTCTTTCCAAAAGTTCACTTCGAGGTGAGAAGATGGATTATAGGGAAGAAGTTTGTATCCTTGTGACTGTAAGTAATCAATTACTTTAGGCAGTATTTGTACAGTTACACTCGAATCATGCATTAAAATCACTTCGACTTGTTCATCGCTTTGATTACGTACTCTTTCTAGTATGGCAGAAGGATTGTCATAGCTTTTCCAGTCATATGTATCGATTGTCCAATCCCACATTTTATACTGGGCGGATACAAGTGCATCACGGTAATTCTTTTTTAAGTAAGGCATGCTACCATACGGGACACGAACGAGATGTGTATTTAATTTTGTAACTTGCTGAACAATATTTTGTGTTTGTTCCATCTCTGTAATTAAAGCGGATGGATCGCCAGTGTAAAGGCGTTTTACATCGTGTGACATACTGTGAAGTCCGATATAATGTCCTTCTTTAATTAATCGTTGCATTGTTTTTTTATAATGGGGCACTTTTCCACCAATAACAAAGAAAGTTGCTTTTCCGTTCTTTTCTTTTAAGATGTTTAAAATTTGCGTAGTATATTTGTTTGGTCCGTCATCAAATGTTAAGTACGCGATTTTTTTGATAGGAGAGGTAGTTTCAGTATTTGGATGATGTTCAGCAGGGGTCATTGTAGTTGCTCCTGCATGAGATGACGCGTACATAGTAATCGTTAAAAATAAAATAATGTATTGAAATACTCGCTTGATCATAACATTCACCCTCAGTTTGACAATCAAGATGTAAAAAAGAAAATATAATCCTTTTCTTATTATGTATATCTTTCTCCAATAGTGGGACTCTCAAACAAACTATATTTTGGAAATATGAAATGAGGAATAAAAAATAAAAAATAGCATCCTCTTATAAGAAAGAGGATGCTATTTGAATATTTCATAATTGTAAAGGCTATACTACAATTAGTCTTCGCGTTTTTTCACTTTTTTATAAAAGGAAATAAGTGGTTTGTAACGTTCATGTACAAGCCCAATTACTTCAGCAATGATTTCTGTAAAGAAGATTAAAACGAAAAGAAGAATAATGGATAACCATAATGTCGCACTAGAGAAAATGATTGCATTTACACTAAAGAAAATACCGAATGCGTATATAATTAGTACCGTTTTACGATGAGAGAAGCCCATTGCAAGTAAACGGTGATGTAAATGCGATTTATCTGGTGCTGAAATAGGTTTTTTATTTACGATACGACGGATAATTGCAAATGTCGTATCAAATACAGGTACGCCTAAAATGATAACTGGAACGATAAAGCTGAATAACGTTACACTTTTGTATAATCCAAGTAACGATATAACAGAAATACAGTATCCTAAAAATAGTGCGCCTGTATCTCCCATGAAAATTTTTGCTGGATGGAAGTTGTAGAATAAAAATCCAATTGTACTTGCTAATGTAATTAATGCTAGTGGTAAGATAATAGCGGCTCCAGTGCCCCATGGGCTAGTGAAGGCCATATATGCTAGCGTTGCAAGTACGATAGATGAAATACCAGCAGATAACCCATCTAAGCCATCAATTAAGTTGATTGCATTTGTAATACCTACAATCCAAAATACTGTAATTGGATAGGCAAGCCATCCAAGTTCAGTATCCCCGAGGATTGGGATATATAATACTTGCACTAATAATCCACTTTTTACAATCATCATGGCAACTAGTAGTTGTCCACCGAATTTTACCTTCGCAGATAACTCGTACATATCATCTAAAATACCGATGATTACAATGATAATCGCACCTAGCGTTATCGATAACATTCTTTGTTCGTATAAGCCGCCGACAACAAATCCTACAGCTACACCAATAAATATCGCTAACCCGCCAAGACGAGGCATAATCTTTTGATGCACTTTACGAGCGTTTGGCTTATCTGTTGCTCCTATTTTAAAAGCTAACTTAATAACTAAAGGAGTAACGACGAGTACAGTGATGAAAGATGCCAAGATGGCATAAATCACTTGTGAGTCCATTAATACCCCACCCTTTTATAGTCTAACGTAATTTTTTTTAATATATTTATCTGAAAATTATGATGTTTATTTACAGGCTCATAACATATGGTATCACAAAAAGATTAGAATTCAATCTTTTTTTCTTTGTGTGGTAAATGGAAGCGGATAGAATATATGACAATTGTATACAGAATGTTGAATCATTTGAGAAGGTTAATCGTATTGGGCTTTGTAATATGACATTTTCTCTTTTTCTTCGATAGTGAATACTTTTATTTCAGTATTATAAGTGTTACACGTAGAAATGAGTAAGTTTCGTGTTAAAATGTGGGAATTTATCCGCATGAACGGGCAGTAAGGTTTGCACCTCAAAATTCAGTTGGAGAAAAGAAGTTAGGTGGGGATCTTAATTCCTGTAAAAGCCTGATTGGTTTAACTAATAATTAGTCGATGATGGATGCCCCTTACTGAATAAAGTTTCATTTTATATTCTTACATGTAATTTTACAAAAACTTAAAAAAGAATGGAAAAAGTAATTCATATAATAAAGAAGTAAAAGAGTTTTCTCATTTTTAATGTGAGAGGGGGAAGCACAGGGAGAATTCTATGTATTCGTATATTTTCTATTGTATATTCCTGTGCGAAAAGGAAATGAAAATTACGATAATAGGTACCGGATACGTTGGATTAATTACAGGAGTAGGATTGGCAATGTTAGGCCATTCAGTCACATGTTTTGATATAAATGATGAGAAAATTGAACGGATAAAGCAAGGAGATCTGCCTATTTATGAAGCGGGTTTATATGAATTAATAAATGATGCATGTGAGAATGATTGTTTAACTTTTACAACAAGTAGAGTAAAAGCATTTTACGATGCAGAATTTATATTTATTGCAGTTGGAACGCCATCTTTATTAGATGGGACAGCGGATTTAACATATATTCGAAGTGCTTGTGACGATATTGGAACATATGCGACGAATGACATTATTGTCGTTACGAAAAGTACGGTTCCTGTAGGTACAAATGATGTTATGAGGGGATGGATTGAGGAGAAATTACAAAATAGATATGAATTACATATCGTATCGAATCCGGAATTTTTACGGGAAGGTTCAGGGATTTACGATTTTTTTCAGGGAGATCGTATTGTAATTGGAGCAGATAATGAGGAAGCGGCACGAAAAGTGGAGAATTTGTATAGTGAATTACGCTTAAAAACGTATGTTACAGATATAAAAAGTGCAGAGATGATTAAATATGCATCGAATGCTTTTTTAGCGACAAAAATTAGTTTTATCAATGAAATTTCAAATATATGTGAGAAGGTAGGAGCCAATGTATTAGACGTTGCACAAGGGATGGGAATGGATAAGAGAATTGGGACGTCTTTTTTAAATGCGGGCATTGGTTATGGGGGATCGTGTTTTCCGAAAGATACGAAAGCCCTTGTGCAAATTGCAGGGAATGTGGCGCATGATTTTCGCTTGTTAAAAGCAGTTATTGAAGTGAATAATAAACAACAGTTGTTATTGATTGAGAAAGCGAAGAAAGTATTAAATATGAACAAGAAGCGGATTGCGGTGCTGGGAGCGGCATTTAAACCGAATACTGATGATATAAGAGACGCACCATCTCTTATTATGATACAAGAATTAATTCATATAGGTGCGGATGTAGTTCTATATGACCCAAAAGCGATTCCAAATATGAAAAATATCTTTGGAGAGACTATACAATATAGCGAATGTATAGATGAATCGATTAGAGGAGCGAGTGCGGCTTTTATCATGACAGAATGGGAGGCTATCCGAGCTTATCCGTTAGAAAAGTACGCACAACTTATGAGAGAGCCTATTTTATTAGATGGAAGAAATTGTTATACTATTGAAGATGTCAAGAAGCAAGAGATAGATTATTATTCGGTTGGAAGAGAAAGTATTTGTAAGAGGGACTTTTCCGTTATTCGTTAAAAAGGCATGTATTCATGTATATTCTTATATGTCATAATAGAATTTGTAACTAGTGAAAGAAAAGAGGCAATGAAATGACTGAACGTTTAAAAGTAATGACAATTTTCGGGACACGTCCAGAAGCAATTAAAATGGCACCTCTTGTATTAGAGTTGCAAAAGCATCCAGACAAAATTGAATCGATTGTGACTGTAACAGCACAACATCGTCAAATGTTAGACCAAGTATTAAGTATCTTTGGAATTACGCCAGATTTCGATTTGAATATTATGAAAGACCGCCAAACTTTAATTGATATTACAACGCGTGGTTTAGAAGGTTTGGATAAAGTAATGAAAGAAGCAAAGCCGGATATTGTACTTGTACATGGTGATACAACGACAACATTTATTGCAAGTTTAGCTGCTTTCTACAATCAAATTCCAGTAGGTCATGTTGAAGCAGGACTTCGTACATGGGATAAATATTCTCCATACCCAGAAGAGATGAATCGCCAATTAACAGGCGTTATGGCAGATCTTCATTTCTCACCTACAACAAAATCAGCAACGAACTTACAGAAAGAAAATAAAGATGAGTCACGCATTTTCATAACAGGAAATACAGCGATTGACGCACTAAAAACGACTGTAAAAGAGACATATAGTCATCCTGTATTAGAGAAACTTGGAAACGATCGTCTTGTACTTATGACAGCTCACCGCCGTGAAAACTTAGGAGAGCCAATGCGTAATATGTTCCGTGCAATTAAACGTCTTGTTGATAAGCATGAAGACGTACAAGTTGTGTATCCGGTTCATATGAACCCAGTTGTTCGTGAAACAGCGAATGATATTTTAGGCGATCATAGCCGCATTCATTTAATTGAGCCGCTAGATGTAATTGATTTCCACAATGTTGCAGCTCGTTCATACTTAATGTTAACTGATTCTGGTGGTGTACAAGAGGAAGCACCGTCACTTGGTGTACCGGTTCTTGTTCTTCGTGATACAACAGAGCGCCCAGAAGGTATTGAAGCAGGTACATTGAAATTAGCAGGAACAGACGAAGAGACAATCTTTGGTCTTGCTGATGAGTTGTTATCAAATAAAGAAGCTCATGATAAGATGTCAAAAGCATCTAATCCTTACGGTGATGGCCGTGCATCAGAGCGCATTGTAGAAGCAATTTTGCAACACTTTAATAAGTAAATAAAAAAGAGCCAAATCATATGCGGTTTGGCTCTTTTTGTTATTGCTGATTTCTCATAATCCACTCTGCATGAGCATTCGTAGAAGGAGGTGGTTCAGTTGGTGTTTTGTTCTGATTCGTTTCTTTCTTTGCTTTTTCGTCAGAGTTAGAATTTGACGAAGGATTTGATTCGGTTTTTGTAGTTGGATTTTCTTGAGTGTTTGCTGTTTCTCCTAATTCTTTTTTAATTTCATTACGTACTGTCTCTACACCGATTGGATCTGGAAGGAAGTAATAAATACCACCTATTTTTTTGTCTTCTCCTTCAAGCTTGAACGTTTGTATTGTAGAAGGATCAAACCCAGATAGTTTATTGTAAAGTGCAAGTCCGTCAGAAATAGGAATGTCAGTTTTTATATATTTTCCAACGACTGCCGTTAAATCTTTAATTTTAAATACGGTAGAGGCTGAATTTAGTTTTTGAGCAACAGCGGCTAGTAATTGTCTTTGTCTAGCGGCCCGACCATAATCGCCGTTTGGATCCTGCTTTCGCATACGTACGTATGCGAGTGCTTCTTCCCCATTTAAGTCTTGTTGTCCTTGCTTAAATTCGATTTTTTTGTAGTAATCCACGTCCGAACGCTCCCAAAAATCGAATGGGACATCAACAGTAACACCGCCAACAGCATCAACAATACCTTTAAAGCCTTGGAAATCAATTTTAATATAATGGTCTACAGGAACTTTTAGAAAACCTTCGACAGTTTTGATTGCCATTTCTTCTCCGCCGTAAGCGTGCGCAGCGTTAATTTTATCCTCTTTGTTCTTACCAACAATTGGAACGCGACTATCACGAGGGATACTCATAAGCGAAATCTTTTTAGTTTTAGGATTGACGGTCGCAAACATTAATGAATCTGTACGACCGTTTTGACCGTCCGTTGCATAATCTTCTATACCCATAATCAGGAGTGTAAAAGGTTCCTTTGTAATTTCTACATCTTCGGTTCTCAAGTCCGATTTTTGACGAGTAAAACCACTATACATCCCCATGAGAGAAGAGTAGGAATTTAATATATAAAGTCCTACACCACCAAATAAAAATACGAAAATAAGGAAGTAGAAAAACTTTCTTCTTCGTTTCTTTTTTATTCTGCTATTTTGGAGATGATAATAACGTTCTTCCATATATAATCTCCTTAGTTCATTTGTAGGAAAGTAATTCACTACATTAATCTTTAAAGGTGAGGATGTACTTATCCTTAGATAACATCTTGTTCTAAGTACAACATATCTCCTTCTGTAATTGTACATTTCCCATTTGTTAATTCAATCATCCAATCTGTGAATGCTTGTTTTCCGTCTTCTTCTACATACGTATCAAATGTGACATTTTCGAGATAATGTATATCTTTAATGGCATATTTCGAATTACGTAATTCATTTTCAATTTTGCCAAGTAATGTGTAATCAATTTCGGTCTGCATAACACGCATTAGTTTCCGCTGAACAACACCGACATGATTAATGCCTTCGCTTGTACATTTTCCATATGCGCGAATTAATCCACCTGCGCCAAGTTTGATGCCACCAAAATAGCGTGTAACGACAACGACGGTATCTTTTAAACCGCGTTTTTTTAGTACCTCTAACATAGGTACACCAGCTGTACCGCTAGGTTCTCCATCATCATTTGCTTTTTGGATTTGATCTTGTTCGCCAATCAAATACGCAGAACAATTATGTGTGGCATTCCAATTTTGTTTTTTTATTTTTTGTATAAATTCTTGAGCTTCTGCTTCGGTTGTAGCTCTGCTAACGTAACAAATAAATCTTGATTTTTGAATGACAATTTCGTGCTCACCGTAGTCTTTGATTGTTAAATATTGTAATAACACTTGTATACGCCCCTATCTACCAAAATGACTAGTACTTTACATTTTAAAAGCGAGCGTTTTTATATTCAAACATTTTTTATAAATAAGTTGAAATTTTTGGTGAGTATTTCACCTTTTTGTTGTAATTTGTCGAGATGGTAAGTATTATTTCAAATCGGCATTTTCATGTTTTGATGCACCATTTTTAGTTTTCGTGTAAACTTAGGGAATAAAAACTTTTTTATAAGGCAGGTACGCAAATGAAAACAGCTATTGTTACTGATAGTACAGCATATATACCGAAGCATATTCGTGATGAACTCAATATATATATGATTCCATTAAACGTTGTGTTTGGAACGGAATCTTATCAAGAAGAAGCTGAAATTTCAGTAGATGATTTCTATGTAAAAGTACGTGAGCAAGAAGAACTTCCGAAAACTTCTCAGCCAGCAATCGGAAAGTTTGTTGAGTTATTTGAAGAACTATCTAAGGATTATGATGCGGTTATTAGCATTCATCTTTCAAGTGGGATTAGTGGTACATATCAAACGGCAACGACAGCCGGGCAAATGGTAGATGGTATTGATGTATATACGTACGACTCTGAAATTAGTTGTGAAGTACAAGGATTCTATGTACGTGAAGGGGCAAAATTAGCAAGCGAAGGAAAGGATCCGAAAGAGATCGTTGCCCGTTTTGATGAAATGAAGAAAACGATGGACGCTTATTTTGTAGTGGATGATTTACATCATTTACAACGTGGAGGACGATTAAATAGTGCACAAGCCTTCATTGGTAGTTTGTTACAAGTGAAGCCCGTTTTATATTTTAGAGATAAAATCATTATTCCATTTGAAAAGATTCGTACACGTAAAAAAGCGTTAAAACGAATTGTTGAAATTTTTGATGAGCAAGCAAGTCAAGGTGTACCTATGGAAGCAGTTATCATTCATGCACAACGTGAAGAGGAAGCGAATGAATGGAAGGCAGAATTAGAAGCAAAATATCCTCATGTTACAATCCGCACAGGCTATTTCGGTGCTGTAATTGGTACGCATTTAGGTGAAGGGGCACTAGGTCTTGGATGGTATACGAAGTAATAAGATATAAAAAGCTCTCTTTTTGAAGAGGGTTTTTTTACGGATATTTTACGTGTAGTTGACAAGTTAATATTTGGAAATGGTAAAATGTACGTAAAATAAAATAACGAGGAAAGTTTTATAACTTACTTTTTACAAGAAACTATATTATAATAGAAGAGAGGTGAAAGATATGGAGCATAATTCTTGTTTATGTCCAAAGTTTGAGTCAGCTTTTACTTTACTTAGTAAAAAATGGACTGGCTTGATTATTAAATCTTTGCTTGAAGAGTCAAAACGTTTTAGAGAAATCGCAGATATTATACCGAATATGAGCGATCGTATGTTGTCAGAGCGTTTAAAGGAATTGGAAAGCGAAGGCATTGTAGTTCGTAATGTTTATCCAGAAGTACCAGTTCGAATCGAGTACGGTTTAACTGAAAAAGGGAAAGCATTAGAAAGTGTTATGGATGAAGTCCAAAATTGGGCTGAGAAATGGATGAAATAACGTTTTGATTTCATTCGTATTAGTGTATTTAACAAAACGTAAGGGAAACCTTGCGTTTTTTCTTTGCTTATAAAAAGCCTTTTAAATTCTACACATATATACAAAAATATGCATATTTTGCGATAGAGTTACATATAATATTACATTTGTTTTACAATAGCGTAACATTAGCAAAAAAAATCCCGAATTATGGTATAAATTTTATAGGTTATATACGGAAAAAAGACAAAAGAAAGCGGTGTAAAAAATAAAATGAAAAAGCTAAAAATGGCATCTTGCGCATTAGTTGCAGGGTTAATGTTTTCAGGACTAACACCAAATGTATTTGCAGAAGATAAAATTTCTGACGTGAAATCACAAATTAATACACAAAATGACACTTTACATAAACAACAACAAGAACGTGATGAATTACAAAAGCAAATGAATGACTTAAACAAAACAATTCAAGGTTTGGATAAGTCTGTTCAAGCGAATGCTTCAAAGCTTGATGAAACAACAAAAAAAGTTGCTGATACTGAGCAATTAATCGAAAATAAAAATAAAGATATTGCAGAACTACAAACGAAAATTGCAAAACGTGAAGAGTTATTAAGAAAACGTTTAGTTGCACTTCAAGAACAACCAAATACGAACGTTGTAACAGAAGTTCTTGTAAACTCTAAAAACATTGCAGATTTAGTTGATCGTTTAAATTCTGTTTCTAAAATTCTTGAGTCTGACGAAGATATCATGAAAACACAACAAGAAGATCAAGCGAACGTGAAAAAAGATGTTGAAACGGTAAAAACAAAGCAAAAAGAATTAAAAGAAGCACAAGCTCAAATTGAAACTGCTAAGAATGAACTTGACGCTGAAAAAGCGAAAAAAGCAACTGCAGTAAATGATTTAAGCGGTAAAATGGATACGGTTGTAACTTCAATGACAAGTACGGAAGGTCAATTAAAAGAGCTTGAACAACAAGCGTTAAAGTTACAACAAATTGCTGAAAAAGAAGCACAAGAAAAAGCTGCACAAGAAGTTGCTGCTCAAAAACAAGCGGAGCAAGCTGCACAACAAGCGCAGGCTGCAACACAACCAGCACAGGCTCCAGCACAAACACAAGCTCAACCAGCAGCTCCAGCAAACAATGATGGACAAGAGAAAAAAGAAGAGCCTAAGAAAAAAGAGGAGAAAAAAGCAACACCAGCTCCAGAAGTACCAACTGATAATGGTGGCGGTAGACAAGATGTTGTCTCAAAAGCTAAAGGTTTAGTAGGTCTGAAATATGTATGGGGTAGTGCATCAATTTCAAATGGTGGATTTGACTGCAGTGGTTTAATCTCTTATGTTTACGGTTTAGGTCGTCAAGATACTAGAGGTTTATGGAACTCTGTACAAAAGATTAGCCCATCTGAAGCAAAACCAGGAGATCTTATCTTCTTACAAGGTACTTACAGAGCAGGCGTATCTCACGTTGGTATTTATATTGGTGGCGGTCAAATGATCCATGCTGCTGATGAATCAACGGGTGTTACTTACGGTAGTGTAAATAGTTCTTACAACCAAAAACATTTCTTAGGTTACGGAAGATTATAGGATTACAATTCAATAAAAAAACGTGTATAAAGTCGATAGCTTACTATTTTATAAGTAGGTTGTCGGCTTTTTTGAGTTTTTACGAGATTATGAGAAAGGTTTATAGTAGTGCTGGAGGTGGTTGCTGATGTTAGCAGGAAAACAGTTACTATTAGAGGAACTCTCTTCAGATTTACGGGATACATTACATGATTTGAAAAAGAAGAGGGAGGTCGTATGTGTACAAGGTGTAATAAAGGAGGCTTCTAAATATTTATGTCAGCGCTGTGGAAATATAGAGCAGCGACTATTTGCGTCATTTTTATGTAAAAGGTGCAGTAAAGTATGTACGTATTGCCGGAAGTGTATAACGATGGGGAGAGTTAGTGAATGTGCTGTACTTGTTCGTGGGATCGCTGAAAGAAAAGGAGAAAAAGGTTTAAATTCTTTACAGTGGAACGGGACTTTGTCTACTGGTCAGGAGTTGGCGGCGCAAGGTGTTATAGAAGCTATTAAGCAGAAAGAATCGTTTTTTATTTGGGCTGTGTGCGGGGCTGGAAAGACAGAAATGTTATTTTACGGTATGGAAGAGGCATTGCGAAAAGGAGAAAGGGTTTGTATCGCAACACCAAGAACAGACGTTGTACTAGAATTAGCGCCGAGATTACAAAAAGTGTTTCCAAATGTAAATGTAGCGTCCTTATACGGAGGAAGTGAAGATAGGGACAAAGATGCAGCGTTAGTCGTTGCAACTACACATCAACTGTTACGTTACTATAGAGCGTTTCATGTCATGGTTGTAGATGAGATAGATGCCTTCCCGTATTATGCGGATCAAATGTTACAGTATGCGGTGCAACAAGCGATGAAAGAGAAAGCAGCGCGTATTTATTTAACTGCAACTCCAGATGAAAAGTGGAAGCGTAATTTCAGAAGCGGGAAACAAAAGGGCATCATTGTCTCTGGACGATACCATCGTCATCCGTTACCAGTTCCTCTATTTTGCTGGTGCGGAAATTGGAAGAAAAGCCTCCATCATAAAAAAATCCCTCGAGTGTTACTACAATGGTTAGAAATGTACATAAACAAAAAATATCCTATTTTTTTATTTGTTCCTCATGTGCGATATATAGAAGAATTGAGCCTGTTATTGAAAGTGTTGGATCATAGAATCGATGGTGTACATGCAGAAGATCCGATGAGAAAAGAAAAAGTAGCAGCTTTCAGAAAGGGAGAAATTCCGTTATTAGTTACAACGACAATTTTAGAGAGAGGAGTAACTGTGAAGAATTTACAAGTTGCGGTGTTAGGGGCAGAAGAAGAAATATTTTCAGAAAGTGCGCTCGTACAAATTGCAGGCCGAGCAGGTCGTAGTTTTGAAGAACCTTATGGTGAGGTTATTTATTTTCATTACGGTAAGACAGAGGCGATGGTACGTGCGAAAAGGCATATTCAAAGTATGAACAAAAAGGCGAAAGAACAAGGATTAATCGATTAATGCATTGTCTACTTTGCGATGAGTATATGTTGGAAACAGTTAGTTGGTACACCTTCTTTGTAAAGTCTCACACAAAATATATATGTGATAGGTGTGAGCGGAAACTTTCCTATATTATAGGAGAGATTTGCATGGAGTGTGGGCGCCCTTTAGAGGACTTGCCTTCCGAATATAAAGAAAATGATATTTGTGTGGATTGCATAAGGTGGATAAACAAGGAGAAGTATCGTCCTTTTAAAAATCGTTCTTTGCACGTGTACGATGATGAGATGAAAGAAATATTAGCACAGTTTAAATTTCGGGGGGATGCGGAGTTAGTTCATATTTTTTATCGATCCTTTCGGGAGCTGTTTCAAAAGCATTTTACGAGCATTTCAAGTGTTATTGCTGTTCCACTTAGTAGGGAACGGGAATATGAACGTGGTTTTAATCAGGCAGAGTTATTAGCAGCTTGTTTACCTGTCAAAATTTCTTATCCCTCATTAAGAAGAAGGGAAACAGAAAAGCAAAGTAAGAAGACACGTAAAGAAAGGCTTTCGGGAAGTAATCCTTTTTATTTTCAGGGAGAAGATATGTTTCATGATCAACATATCTTACTCGTTGATGATGTATATACGACAGGAATTACAGTTAGACAAATTGGAAGTCTTTTATACGATAGAGGAGCAAGGGAAGTTTCTAGTTTGACGCTCTGTAGAAGTTGATCTGTAACTGTCGAAAGGGATAATAAAAAGACGATAAGTCTTCTTTGACTTCGTAAGTTGTCATTCGTTATAGTCAAAGTATGGGGTGAATGCCCTGATTTTTAGAGTGAAGGGAATGGAATGAACATGCAAGGAAGAGTGAAATGGTTCAATGCAGAAAAGGGATTTGGGTTTATTGAGCGTGAAGATGGTGATGATGTGTTTGTTCATTTTTCTGCTATTCAACAAGATGGATATAAGTCATTAGAAGAAGGGCAACGAGTTGAGTTTGACATTGTAGATGGAGCACGTGGACCACAAGCAGCTAATGTTGTAAAACTGTAGGAATATTGTTTTTGGGAAGAGAAAGCTGCTTTTGTGGCAACGTTATATATATGGTAGAACCTCTTGTTTTTTGCAAGGGGTTTTTGTTATGAATCAAGTTGTCAAAAAGTTGTTTCTTTTCTGTAACGAATTGTCCACAGTTATATTCGTTATTCACGATGTTAATAGGATAAAATAAAGATAGAAACGATGCATCTTTTCATTTCAACAAAAAACGATAAAAAAATAGCAATTCCACTAATTTTTTTAAAAAAGTTAGAAGGAGTTTTTAAGCCAATGTCGAAATTATAGTACATAGGCTTGAAAGGAGGAATTCATCTATGAAATTCAACATTCGTGGTGAAAATATTGAAGTAACTCCAGCATTAAAGGAATATGTAGAGAAAAAACTAAGTAAGTTAGAGCGTTATTTTGATACATTCCCAGAGATTAAAGTTAATTTAAAAGTATACTCTGACAAGCAACGTGTCGAGGTAACAATTCCATTTACTGATTTATTACTTCGTGCAGAAGAAACTAATAGCGATATGTACGCTGCTATCGATTTAGTAGTTGATAAACTTGAGCGACAAATTCGTAAACATAAAACAAAGGTAAATCGTAAGTTACGTGAGAAAGGTTCTGTGAAAACGAACTTTATCCTTCCAGAAGCAGTAGCTGTTCTGGATGCGGTAGAAGAGGATGAATTAGAACTTGTACGTACAAAACGATTTGATTTAAAACCGATGGACGTTGAAGAAGCGATCCTACAAATGGATATGCTAGGACATAATTTCTTCGTCTTCACAAATGCTGATACAAATGAAACTAATGTTGTATACGGCCGTAAAGATGGGAAATATGGTTTAATCGAAACTAAATAATAATTCAAAAGCGCAGCCGAAATGGCTGCGCTTTTTTTATGTTTTAGCTTTTTCTTTTCGAGAGGTGAAAAAATTTATAAGTAGCCAATTTCATTAAGAAGTGATTTTTGGACAGTGTTTCGTCAAAACAGTACGGGGAAATTAAAAACTTGGAAAGGTGAGTTACTCTTTATTATTTGGAACAGGCGTAGGTAAGCAGTTATCTTTACAAGTAATTCTTTGCTAGGGATATATTGTTGTTTTTTAAAATTTAACGAAATGTTCGTAAGTGTAAAGATAATATTAAATATTCCAAAATCCATTGAAGGTATATCGAGGTGTTGTTACTATAATATTGCATTATATAGATTTAGTTTATTCCTTCAGTGAAAAAATAAAATCAATATAATGCTATAAATTATCGGAGGTGTTTTTATTGAGTATTAAGAAAAAAAGTCATTTTATGTTTGGGGCTATTTTATCTTTAGGTATTTTAGCTAGTACTTTTGCTTTAACCGAACCTGCTAAGGCTGATACAAGGGATGATCATGTAGAATTTACCTTTAGACTTTGGAGTGCATATGATTTTACTAATGCACGTCCTAAAGGGACACCTACTTCTATGTATATGCGTGTGAAGAGTAGTGAGAAGGGCGGTGGTTCTTTTAACGTTTGGACAGAAGCAGATAAAAATAAAAATAAAGGTGATAGAGATTGGGTAAATGTTTCAGGTGATTCAGGTAAGCATGAAGGAACGGTGCAACCAGGTAAAACGTATCTTTTCCAAAATTACGCATATGAAAGATATGGAAAAAATGTACCTGTGAGATTTGGTGGTTATTCTAGAGAAAATAATGCCTATCCTACTGCTTGGAGTCCTGATAGTGTAAGACCTGGTGGACCTTACACTGAATATTGATTTAGAAATTATAAATTGAAATTATTTATTTTGTAGTGCTAGAAAAAGTCGTATAGTTCCGAATTTGGATTATATGACTTTTTCTGCTATGTAATTTTAAAAATAGGAGGAGCTGTAATGAAGGTTATTTCCAAATATGTTTTAGGCTTTTTTTTATTGAGTATTTGTTTCTTAGCTTCTTGTCAAAAGGAAATGGATGAACCTATTGTAAATATTGAAGATACTTTAACGGAAAAAGATAATTTAAAAAGTATTCAGTTACAAGAAATTAAGAAAAATACTATTTTTGAACAAATATTTTTTGAGAATGAAAATGGTGAGGATTTCTTTCAAGGTCAAACACATAGAAATGATATTGGAATAGAAGATAAGCTTTTAGATGAAAATTTAAAGTTGGGAGTTATACCGGAAAATTATTATGTTTTTTTAACGGGTGTGACGAATAAGAAAAAACCAACGTATCTTTTGGGGCGGATTGAACAAACTGATGGAAAAGTAATTCAGTGGAAACAAGAAGTTAAGAGTGTAAAAAGAAAAGGTACAGATAATGTTTATCAGTATGAAGTTGAATTTCCTAAGTTTGAGGGGGAGAAAGCACATGTTTCCTTTCGTTACATTTGGATAAATAAAGAAAATAAATGTTATGGTGTTGCGGATCAATTCTTCATATTAAAAAAGATTTAAATTTCAATAATGGTTTATGGAGGAGTTGTAGATGAGTTACTTTTTAGGACGGATTTTAAAAGGTAGGATGTTTTGGGTTGCTTTATTTATTATGTTAGTAATTGTCATTGCTCAATATATTGCTATGTTTGTAACAACGAAAGGATTTAACGATGCTGGGATTATAAAGGTATCTCCATATTTATCTAACATTTTACATTTTAATAGATTACCATTTTATAGTGAATTTTATCTATTAATATTTCCTATGATTTCTGCAATGGCTGTAGCAGGAATTTATGGAATTGATAAAAATTATGGGTTTATTTATCCTGTTATTTCTAAGATGGGAACATGTCATTATTTTAGGTTACTTTATTTTATTAATTTTATTGTATCTTTTTTTATTATAAGTGTCCCTTTACTATTTCATTTTTATTTATATGCGATGACTTATCCAACAGTTGCTCCGCATCCGATATTAAATTATATGGCTGCTACTGTTTCACCAACAGCTCAATTTAATACGGTTTATTATGAGTATCCTACTTTATATTTTCTTATGTATGTATTTTTAAATGGTTTATACGGTGCGGTTTTTTCAAGTTTGGCTTTATCAGTTTCGTTTTTTATAAGACGAGTTTATTTTATTTATTTAGTTCCATTTATTTTACATATTTTTTGGCTTGGTATTGGAAAGGGGATTCTCAATCCTAAAGATTATTTAATTAAAGACTTCGGTTTTTTTGAATTACAAATTTTTCTTAGTGTGCTGTTATGTATTTGGTTTTGTTCTGTAGTTCTTTATTTACGGGGGAGTAGGAAGCATGTTCTTTTATAATGTAATGAAAGAAACTATAGGGATGAAATATGTTTGGTTAAGTGTTCTCTTCTTGCTTAACGTCAGTATCATTGGTTGTTTGTTCAATTATTTTGAACATGGAATTGTAAAAGAGAAAATGAACGAATTGGAAGCTTTGTATAAGGTCATGTCGTTTTATAATTTATCGACTATATTTATTCCTTTAACTATCGTTTTTTCTGTATATTCTATGTCGAATTTTTTTAGTATTTATGTAGTTTACCGAGTGAATAATGCATTGAAATTAGTTTCTATATATTATTTGAAACTATTCGTTTTTGTTTGCTTTTTTGCTGGGAGTATGATTTTACAGTTATTTTTGATGGCAAATATGATGGCTGTAAATAGTATTTATGTGAATTATGCATTGTTATTTTGCATTCAATTATTTGCGAATATTTTTATATGTATGATAAGTGCTTTATTGCAATTATTTTTACCTAGTTTACTTGTAATAATATGTATGATCACTGCCGTTTTACTAGATAGATTTATATTACATGGATTTTTATTTACAAATGTTTTTTATATAAATGTGTTTGAAGATGCTATTGACTTACTTATACGCTTATTTGGATGTTTTTTTATCTTTTTTATAAGTGTATGGATTTTAGCTAAAAAAAGTTATATTTCTATGAATGATGAGACAGAGGTGATCTAGTTTACATTATGATTTTATATTATTTGTTAAAAAGAGATTTACATGTAAGGTTTAGAGATTCCATCAAGATAATGGTTTTTTTATTCTTAATTTACGCTATGATTGTAGTTACTTTTTTATACAATCAGCCTCTTAGTAATGGAAAAGAACCCTCATTGTTAGGTGTTACCTTTTATCGATTTTTTCATGGAGTAGACTTTGTAGATTTATCTTATTTTTATAAGGAGGGGCGATTTTCTATCCCTTTTTATTGGATATTCTTTCAAATTGTTCCTTTGTTGCTAGTAGGGAAGTTTGCTTTTTCGGATATTCAACAGAATGGTGTTTATTTGTTTCCTCGTGTTAAGAAGAAGCATTTTCTTTGGTTAACGAAAATACTATCTTTGTTTTTTTACATAATTAGTATTTGGATTGTTATGTATTTGATTTGGTTTACTGTTTATTATTTGCTTACTTTTGGCGAGCATTATTTTTCAAATGTATATCGTCAATTTTCTTATAAGATAGTAGGTACTATGCTAATTCAAATCATTATCAGCTTTTTATTAGCTTTAATTTTTGAGTTTTTAACGCTTTATATACCAATAACTATTGTTTTTATACTGATGTTGATGTACCTATTTTTTTCTATTTTCTTTCATAGTATTTATTTTTTAGGTTCTTTTGTTATGCCAAATCGTTGGTATTTTGTTGATCACAGTTCAATTCAATTGACTTTAGGTAATAATCAAGCTATTCAATGGAATGATTTACTTTTAATAGGAGTAGTAATTGTTGTTGTAATGATTTTATTAGGTAGTTTTTGTTTTAAAAAACTAGATGTGATAGGTGAATAATTTATGGACAATTATATTAAATGTGAATGTATGACGAAAAGATTAAAAGGAAATATTGTGTTAGATAATATTAGTTTGTCAGTAAAAAAAGGCGAATTTTTAGTTTTGAAGGGGCATAATGGCTCTGGTAAAACGATGATTTTACGCGCTATATCAGGGTTAATGCGTTTGAATTCTGGAGTTGTTTATGTAGATAATGAAATGATTGGAAAACAAAAGCAATTTCCTGATTCTATGGGAATATTGATTGAATATCCAAGTTTTATTCCAGGGTATACTGGTTTTCAGAACTTGAAATTTTTATCATCGATTAACAATAAAATTTCTGATGAGGAAATTTATAATATTATTCAAAGGGTTGGACTTGATAAAACAGATAAGAGAAAGTATAAAAGATACTCTTTAGGTATGAAACAACGTTTAGGGATAGCGCAAGCTTTAATGGAACAACCAAAATTATTGCTATTAGACGAGCCAACTAATGCTTTAGATATTGATGGGATAAAAGATGTTTTAGATATTTTGAAAGTAGAAAAATCTAAGGGAACGACTATTATAGTAGCTAGTCATGATGTGCATGTTCTAGATAATGAAATAGTAGATCGTATTGTACATGTTAATAATGGAAAGTTGGTAGATTAAGAGTGACAAAAAAACATATCTTAATAATTATTGGGTTGTGTGTGTTGCTATGTATATTTGCTAGTTTATTTAGATTTAAAACATTAAATCTAAATAATGAATCTTATAAAGTGGTAAAAGATGAGTTTTTATCTAATAGAACTTTTGAAGATGGACAAGGAGTTACGTTTCATGCACTTAATCCTCTTGATCCTAAAAAAGTTTATGATCCTTATGAAGACCGTGAATTAATGACGTATGTGTTACCTTTAGATATTACAAATACAACGAATCGGGATATTAATTTACTTAGTAATAAGTCTATTTCCAGTACAATGTTTTATTCTAAAATAGGCGAGTTTTATAATTTGATTCCTTATTCAATGGAATTACCTGAAAAATATCAGTTTGAACCTGTAATACCTGCTGGTAAAACAGTAAGAGGATATATAGGGACAAATTATTTTATAGGAGATGACCTTTATAAAAATTATAAAAACTTTTCAAATGAATCAACTAAAGTGAAATTCATTTCTTTTATGAAGGATAAGAAAGGGAAATATCATGAATTGGAAATACCGATAAATTAATGCATGATTGATACAGATATATTTTAAGTGTGCTTTAGGGGTGCCGTGGTTGAGTATATCTTGCAACATAATATTCTCTTTTAAAGTCGGAGGTTTTGCGCAGGTGTAAGTATCTATGGATGCTGCACCGACGAAATCTTCGGCTTTTTGTAATTATTGATTTAGATTTTATTAAGGAGTATATTCTAGTCATTTTTTTTTGAAAGGAAAATGACTTAGATTTAATACGAAATTTGTAACGTGAACTTGAAATAACGAGACAGAGAAAAGAAACGTAACAAATTAAATAAAACTTTTTCTGAATATAAGGCCTGACATTCGGCCGATTGTTGTCATAGTTATAAGACAAGTGTTACAATTATCATTAGGTATATACATTTTAGTTTTTTTAATTAGGAGAAAAATTGGCATAACATACATTTGATTTTTATAACGACTGATTGTAATAGAAAAAGAAAAAACAATCGGAAGTTTTATTTTAATAAAAAAGAGGAGCGTATTTCCTATGATCGGTATTTTAAAAAAGGTATTTGATGTAAATCAACGCCAAATTAAACGTATGCAGAAGACAGTTGAGCAAATTGATGCATTAGAATCATCTATTAAGCCACTAACAGATGAGCAATTAAAAGGAAAGACGCTTGAATTTAAAGAACGTTTAACAAAAGGTGAGACAGTAGATGATCTACTTCCTGAAGCTTTTGCAGTTGTTCGCGAAGCTGCGACTCGTGTTCTTGGAATGCGTCCGTATGGCGTGCAGTTAATGGGTGGTATTGCCTTACATGAAGGAAATATCTCTGAGATGAAAACGGGTGAAGGTAAAACGTTAACATCTACATTACCTGTATATTTAAATGCTTTAACAGGAAAAGGTGTTCACGTTGTTACAGTCAATGAATACTTAGCACAACGTGATGCGAGCGAAATGGGACAACTTCATGAGTTCCTAGGCTTAACAGTAGGAATTAACTTAAACAGCATGTCACGCGAAGAGAAACAAGAGGCTTATGCTGCTGATATTACGTATAGCACAAATAATGAGCTTGGATTCGATTACTTACGTGACAACATGGTTTTATATAGAGAACAGTGCGTTCAGCGTCCACTTCATTTCGCTATTATCGATGAAGTCGATTCTATTTTAGTCGATGAAGCACGTACGCCGCTTATTATTTCGGGACAAGCTCAAAAATCAGCAGAGTTATACATGTTTGCAAATGCATTCGTTCGTACGTTAGAAAATGAAAAAGAGTATTCATTTGATGTGAAGACGAAAAATGTAATGTTGACTGAAGATGGTATTACGAAAGCAGAGAAAGCTTTCCATATTGAAAACTTATTCGATTTAAAACATGTCGCACTTCTTCACCATATTAATCAGGCGCTTCGTGCACACGTTGTCATGCACCTTGATACAGATTATGTTGTACAAGAAGGCGAAATCGTAATTGTAGACCAATTCACTGGTCGTCTTATGAAAGGTCGTCGTTATAGCGAAGGTTTACACCAAGCTATTGAAGCAAAAGAAGGCGTAGAAATTCAAAATGAAAGTATGACACTCGCAACAATTACGTTCCAGAACTATTTCCGTATGTATGAAAAGTTATCTGGTATGACTGGTACAGCGAAAACGGAAGAAGAAGAATTCCGTAGTATTTACAATATGAATGTTATCGTAATTCCAACGAACAAAGATATTATTCGTGATGACCGTGCTGATTTAATCTTCAAATCAATGGAAGGCAAATTCAATGCAGTTGTTGAGGATATTGTAAATCGTCATAAACAAGGGCAACCTATTCTTGTTGGTACAGTTGCAATTGAAACGTCAGAGCTTATTTCAAAAATGTTAACACGTAAAGGTGTACGCCATAACATTTTAAATGCGAAAAACCATGCGCGAGAAGCAGATATCATTGCAGAAGCTGGTATGAAAGGTGCTGTAACGATTGCGACGAATATGGCTGGTCGTGGTACGGATATTAAGCTTGGAGACGATATTAAAAACGTTGGTCTAGCAGTTATCGGTACAGAGCGTCACGAAAGCCGTCGTATTGATAATCAGTTACGTGGTCGTGCTGGTCGTCAAGGGGACCCTGGTGTAACGCAGTTCTACTTGTCTATGGAAGATGAACTAATGCGCCGCTTCGGTTCTGACAATATGAAAGCGATGATGGATCGTCTTGGTATGGATGATTCACAGCCGATTGAAAGTAAAATGGTTTCTCGTGCGGTAGAATCTGCACAAAAACGTGTAGAAGGAAATAACTATGATGCACGTAAGCAGTTACTGCAGTACGATGATGTACTTCGTCAGCAACGTGAAGTTATTTACAAACAGCGTCAAGAAGTAATGGATTCTGAGAACTTACGCAGTATTATTGAAGGTATGATGAAATCTACAGTAGAACGTGCTGTTGCGCTTCATACACAAGAGGAAATCGAAGAAGATTGGAACATTAAAGGTCTTGTTGACTATTTAAATACAAACCTTCTGCAAGAAGGCGATATAAAAGAAGAAGAGTTACGTCGTCTTGCTCCAGAGGAAATGAGCGAGCCGATTATCGCGAAATTAATAGAGCGTTACAACGATAAAGAAAAGCTTCTGCCAGAAGAGCAAATGCGTGAGTTTGAAAAAGTTGTTGTATTCCGTGTAGTAGATACGAAATGGACAGAGCATATTGATGCGATGGACCACCTTCGTGAAGGTATTCATTTACGTGCTTACGGTCAAATTGATCCACTTCGTGAGTATCAAATGGAAGGATTCGCAATGTTCGAGTCAATGATTGCTTCTATTGAAGAGGAAATCTCTCGTTACATTATGAAAGCTGAAATTGAACAAAACTTAGAGCGTCAAGAAGTTGTTCAAGGTGAAGCTGTTCATCCATCTAGCGATGGCGAAGAAGCGAAGAAAAAACCAGTTGTAAAAGGAGACCAAGTAGGCCGCAACGATTTATGTAAATGTGGTAGCGGTAAAAAATATAAAAACTGCTGTGGTATCGGGAAGTAATACAGGGCGGTAGCCCAGATTACTTTGCAAAATTTTACATCAAAAATGTATAATTAAGAAAGATTAAACTCTCTCCGTCATAAGTGGAGAGAGTTTCCCTTGTTTTCATAAGAAAGTAACAGCAATTACATAGAGGTGAAGGAAATGGAATTAGTAGAAATTAGACAAGAGTTAGAGAAAATGGCTAAGAGATTAGCGGCTTTTAGGGGGTCTCTTTGACCTTCCTACTAAGGAGAAACAAATTGCAGAGTTAGAAGAAACAATGATGGGTGCAGGATTTTGGGATGACCAACAAGGCGCACAAGCTGTAATTAACGAAGCTAATGCACTGAAAGAGATGGTTGGAAAGTTCCGTCAGTTAGATGAGACATTCGAAAATTTAGAAATCACGCATGAGCTTTTAAAAGAAGAGTATGATGAAGATTTACATGAGGAGCTTGAATCAGAAGTGAAAGGCTTAATTCAAGAAATGAATGAGTATGAGCTTCAGCTACTACTAAGCGATCCTTATGATAAAAATAACGCTATTTTAGAATTACACCCAGGTGCTGGTGGAACAGAGTCACAAGACTGGGGTTCTATGTTATTACGTATGTACACACGTTGGGCTGAAAAACGTGGGTTTAAAGTAGAAACGGTTGACTACTTACCAGGTGATGAAGCTGGTATTAAGAGTGTTACTTTATTAATTAAAGGTCATAACGCTTACGGTTATTTAAAGGCAGAGAAAGGTGTACATCGTCTTGTACGTATTTCGCCATTCGATTCTTCAGGCCGTCGTCATACATCGTTCGTATCTTGTGAAGTTGTACCTGAGTTCAATGATGAAGTTGAAATCGAAATACGTTCAGAAGACTTAAAAGTTGATACGTACCGTGCAAGTGGTGCAGGTGGACAGCATATTAATACGACAGACTCAGCAGTTCGTATTACACATACACCAACAAACACAGTTGTAACATGTCAGTCAGAGCGTTCACAAATTAAAAACCGTGAGCACGCGATGAAAATGTTAAAAGCGAAATTGTATCAAAAGAAACTAGAAGAGCAACAAGCGGAGTTAGATGAAATTCGCGGTGAACAAAAAGAAATCGGATGGGGTAGCCAAATTCGTTCTTACGTATTCCACCCGTATTCTCTTGTGAAAGACCACCGTACAAATACAGAGGTTGGTAACGTACAAGCGGTTATGGATGGAGAAATTGATCCATTTATTGATGCTTACTTACGTTCTCGCATCTAATAAGCGAAAAAAAGCCAACAAAGTTGTCGGCGTATGCTGAGGATAGTCGAGGAGATAAAGAATTTGATTTTATTTCTATAGATGAAGTAAAGAGGAAGAGAAGTTGGAAACGACAACTTCTCTTTTTGATGAGATTATATGTAGCATACAATGTTGTATATTGTTTTGTAAAAAGTAGAGAATAGTAAAACAGAGCGGCAATAGGGTAAGACTTTAACAGAAATTTTCTGATTTTCTGTTCAACAAGAATTCTTTATAGAAGTTTTTACGTTGTTCACAGAATTGAAACAACTTATGAAAGCTTTATATTATCAGGGTTCTTACTGGGTTTTTGAAAAATATGAAATATACCTTAGTTTTTCTATATAAAGATAATGCTTATAATGAAAATGAGTGTGTTAGGAATGAAAAGAATATCAACAATGGGGAGCGATAGAAGTGAAAAAGAAATTGTTGGCTATTGCGTTAGGAACATCAGTCGTTTTTGCTTTAGGAGCATGTGGAAATAAAGAAGAGAGTAAGCCTTCGAAACAATCTGCAAGCACAGATAGCGCAGAGCAAATTTACCAAAAAAGTTGTATAGGCTGTCACGCGAAAGATTTATCGGGAGCAACTGGACCGGATTTACGAAAAGTGGGACAGAAATATGATGCAGCAGAGATTGAAAAGATTATTGAAAAAGGTCGCGGTTCCATGTCACCAGGAATCATTCAAGGTGAGGATGCGAAAAAAGTAGCTGAGTGGTTAGCTGAACATAAATAAAAAAGGTAAAGTGGACGAGTTGGTTATATAATCTTATCCTAAAATGATTTTGGGTAAGAACTATGACGACTCGTTTCCTTTTTTTGTAGTGTAACATAACTGTAACAAAAATGTATCCGAACTGGAAACCGTTTGATGTTACAATGGGGTTTGTAGAATTTTGCTGAAATATATTACATAGAGTAGCGCTGCTAATAAAAAGCATGAATGGAAGCTACCTTCAACAAGAGTGGTTAAGTGAGAATAAAGTTTTTATTTTCAGATGTACAGAAAAGTATTTCGAAAAAAATCATTAAGTATTGGGTGATAAATAATGATAAAAATGACGAATGTTTATAAGGAGTACCCGAATGGTATGAAAGCCATTGCTGGTCTCACAGTTAACATTAAACAAGGTGAGTTTGTATACGTAGTTGGACCGAGTGGAGCCGGGAAATCTACATTTATTAAAATGATGTATCGTGAAGAGAAGCCATCTACAGGATCAATTAATGTAAATGGACTTGTTATTGAAACATTAGCAGAAAGAGATGTTCCATATTTCCGTCGTCAATTAGGCGTAATTTTCCAAGATTTTAAATTACTACCTAAGTTAACGGTATATGAGAATGTTGCGTTTGCCTTAGAAGTAATTGAAGAAGAAAAAGAAGCCATTCGTGAGCGTGTAACAGAAGTTTTAGGTCTTGTAGGTCTTGAGGATCGTGCAGACGCACTACCAAGTGAACTTTCGGGCGGAGAGCAGCAACGTGTTGCAATTGCGAGAGCAATTGTTAATAGACCAAAGGTTGTAATTGCCGATGAGCCAACAGGTAACTTAGATATTGAAACAGCTCTTGATATTATGAAGATTTTTACGCGTATTAACGAGCGTGGTACAACGATTGTTATGGCGACACATAACTCAGATATCGTAAATACAATTCGTCATCGTGTAATCGCGATTGAAGGCGGAAAAATTGTTCGAGATGAGATTGAGGGAGGATACGGATATGAAGGCTAAGACCCTTAGTCGACATTTGCGAGAAGGTGTAAAGAATCTATCACGTAACGGATGGATGACATTTGCTTCTGTTAGTGCAGTAACAGTTACATTATTACTTGTAGGTGTCTTTTTAACAGCGATAATGAATATGAACCATTTTGCGACGAAAGTAGAGCAAGATGTAGAAATTCGTGTACACATTGATCCAGCAGCAAAAGAAGCTGATCAAAAGAAATTAGAAGATGATATGAGTAAGATTGCGAAAGTAGAATCTATTAAATATTCTTCTAAAGAAGAAGAGCTAAAACGCTTAATTAAAAGCTTAGGTGATAGCGGAAAAACGTTTGAGTTATTTGAACAAGATAACCCACTTAAAAACGTATTCATTGTAAAAGCAAAAGAACCAACAGATACAGCGACAATCGCGAAAAAGATTGAAAAAATGCAGTTTGTAAGTAATGTTCAATACGGTAAAGGCCAAGTTGAAAAATTATTTGATACTGTAAAAACAGGACGTAATATCGGGATTGCGTTAATTGCAGGTCTTTTATTCACAGCGATGTTCTTAATCTCTAATACAATTAAAATTACAATTTATGCTCGTAGTACAGAAATCGAAATTATGAAACTGGTAGGTGCAACAAACTGGTTTATTCGTTGGCCGTTCTTATTAGAGGGATTATTCCTAGGAGTATTAGGATCAATTATTCCAATTGGCTTAATTCTAGTTACGTATAATTCACTACAAAGTGTGTTTAACGAAAAACTTGGCGGAACAATTTTCGAACTTCTACCATACAGTCCTTTCGTATTCCAATTAGCTGGTTTACTAGTGTTAATCGGGGCTTTAATCGGTATGTGGGGAAGTGTAATGTCAATTCGTCGCTTCTTAAAAGTATAAAAAGTTGCAAACATAATTCGTACAAGCTTATCATATAGTAGAAATAGGTAAAGGCATCACACACTGTGTGATGCCTTTTGCTACACCACCTGTGTGTTTTGGAAAGGGGAATTCCGCATTGAAACGTAGAGTTGCAATTATTGGAATGGTTGTTGCATTTTTAATTGGTGCTGGCGGAATGTTTGCAGGTATGTCTTTATTTGGGGTTAACCCAGCAGAAGTAACGCAAACAATTTCGAGTGGAAACGCTAGCGCCGCGCAAGGGAATTTGGCAAAAATTAATGAGGCGTATGCACTAATTGATTCACGTTATGTGGAAGACGTGAAGGATGACAAGTTAGTCGAAGGTGCAATACAAGGCATGTTGTCTACGCTGAAGGACCCTTATTCCACGTATATGGATAAAGAAACGGCTAAACAGTTTAGTGAATCACTTGATCCTGAGCTAGAGGGGATCGGGGCTGAGGTGAACAAAACGGACGGTAAGCTTATTATCGTATCTCCAATTAAAGGCTCACCGGCAGAAAAGATTGGAATTAAACCGAATGACCAAATTTTATCTGTAGATGGAAATAGTGTGAAAGATTTATCACGTGAAGAAGCAGTATTAAAGATTCGTGGTAAAAAAGGAACGACTGTCGCGATTGAAATTAAGCGTGCAGGAGTAGCTGATCCGATTGTATTTAAAATTAAGCGTGAAAAAATTCCAATCTTCACAGTGTTTAGTTCTGTGAAACAAGAGAGTGGAAAAGATATCGGTTATATGCAAATCACTTCTTTTGCTGAAAATACGGCGAAAGAATTTAAGGATCAGTTAAAAGAGTTAGAGAAGAAAAATATAAAAGGCTTAGTTATTGACGTGCGTGGTAATCCTGGTGGCTACTTAAATAGTGTAGAAGAGATACTAGGGGAAATTATGACGGATAAAAAGCCGATGCTACAAGTAGAGCAACGAAATGGTGAGAAAAAGAAATTCTCTACGGAGCTGAAAGAGAAAAAGCCATATCCAATTTCAGTATTAATTGATAACGGAAGTGCTTCTGCTTCAGAGATTTTAGCGGGTGCGCTAAAAGAGGGAGAAGGATACGATTTAATTGGTGAAAAAACGTTTGGTAAAGGTACTGTTCAGCAGGCCGTTCCATTTAAAGATGGCAGCAACATTAAATTAACGATGTTTAAATGGTTAACACCGGATGGAAACTGGATTCATAAAAAAGGAATCGCGCCAACAGTAGAAGTGAAGCAACCAGATTATTATCATGCGACACCAATTCAAATTGAAAAAACACTTTCATACAATTCAAATGATGTGCAAGTAAAACACGCGCAAGAAATGCTTAAGAGTTTAGGGTATGTACCAGGACGTGAAGATGGATACTTTAGTAAAGAGACAGAATCGGCGCTGAAAGCATTCCAAAATGCGAATGAGATGGAAGCGACAGGACAGCTGGATAAAAAGACAGCTGAGGCGATTCAAACTAAAATTATTGAAAAAATACGTTCTGGAGAAAATGATTTACAATTACAGTCCGCATTAAAATTAATAGCGAAATAAAAAGAAATACAGGCAGTTTGCTGCCTGTATTTTTTTGTGTTAAACAAACGTTTGTCCAGTTATGATAATATAAAAAGAAAGAATGATATAAATGGTGGTGAATGGGTTCGTGGAGGCATGGATTTTTGAAATAATGCGGGCAGTTGGACGTTTTTTCTTACACCCTGCTGTCTATGTATTTTTAATAAGTAGTATCTTCGTTGGATACTTACGTATGTTACGAGAACGAAAGGATTTTTCCTTTAAAGTTTATGATATTTGGTTTGAACTGCGAACAGCTCTATTTGCGGGAGTTGGATACGGATTAATCGTATCTATTATTACAATTGGACTTGGCCTTGTCGTTTCCAAAGCGAGTTTATGGGTCATCTTACTTTGGACGTTATTATTTGGATTAACTGCTATGTATCGATATTTATCAGCAGCTTATACATTTAGTATCGCAATTGTATGCGTTCTATTATCTTCTAAGCTACCAGTTTCCTTCTTACAGCTTGGAGAGGGTGAAGAGGGTACGATTGTATCTCTTGCTATTTTGCTAGGCGTCATGCTCGTTGTAGAGGGTTTATTGATTTCTAAAAATGCAGTAGGATATTCGACGCCGAAGATTAGGAAGGGTAAGCGGGGGTTAAAGATTGGTTTACACGAATCAAAGCGTTTATGGATCGTTCCGATTTTTATTCTTGTACCAGGTGATGCAGTAACGCAGTTTATTTCATGGTGGCCTGTCGTTTCAATAGGTTCGGATACATATTCTCTATTCCTCGTTCCATTTTTAATTGGATTTATGAGAAGGATTAGAAGTTATGAGCCAACGGAAGCTTTATTATTTACAGGAAGACGTGTGTACGGATTAGCAGGACTTGTGCTTGTTTTAGGAGTCGCAAGTTATTGGTGGCACGTACTTGCCATTATTGCGATGGGAGTTGCAATGCTTGGACGTTTCACGATTTCCATGCAAGAAAAAATTGCGGATGAAACAAGACCGGCGTACTTCGCTGCACGTAATGATGGACTTGTTGTATTAGATACAATCCCGAATACAATTGGGGCAGAGCTGAATTTACTGCCTGGAGAAGTAGTTACGAAAGTAAATGGAGTCATTCCAGGAAGTGCTGAGGAATTTTATGATGCGCTTCAAACGAAGACGACAGGAGCATTTTGTAAGTTAGAAGTATTAGATACAAAAGGAGAGCTTCGTCTTGCTCAAACGGCATTATACGCCGGAGGACATCACGAATTAGGAATTGTGTTTGTTCAGCAGGAGCATGAATGGGATTCGGAAGCGATGTAATAGAAGAAAGGGTATCACCTTGTGGTGATACCCTTTTTGGTTGTGGGGGCGGGATTAGTAGTAAATAAAATTTATATCGGTGATTATTCAAATATATCGACTTTCTGGAAAAAACGACAACTATCGCAAACCTTATTTTGAAGTTTCATAGACGGATAACTTGAATAATTATTTGATAATGGTTATCATTTAGGGAGTCTTTTAAATTTTGGAAAATGGAGGGAAGATATGCTACGTAAATTTTTTTCTTACTATAAACCGTATAAAGGTTTATTTATACTCGACTTTTCTTGCGCAGTTGTCGCAGGGTTACTAGAACTTGGCTTCCCGCTTATCGTAAATCAATTTATTGATAAGTTATTGCCAGGACAAAACTGGACGCTTATTTTATGGGCTTGTTTCGGTTTACTTGCAGTGTATATATTAAATGCAGGCTTACAATATGTTGTTACATATTGGGGACATATGCTTGGTGTTAACATTGAAACGGATATGAGGCAGAAATTATTTGATCACATTCAAAAGCTATCATTCAGATTTTTTGACAATAATAAAACAGGTCATTTAATTTCACGTCTTACGAACGATTTAATGGAAATTGGGGAAATTGCTCACCACGGGCCAGAGGATTTATTTATTGCTGTAATGACTTTAGTTGGGGCATTCTCATTTATGATGATGATCAACTGGAAGTTAGCGCTATTAACGTTCTTCGTTATTCCATTCCTATTATGGTTGGCACTTTACTTCAATAAAAAAATGACAGGTACGTTTAGACGTTTATTCTCAGACGTCGCTGATTTTAATGCATGTATTGAGAATAACGTTGGTGGTATCCGCGTTGTACAAGCATTCGGAAATGAAAAGTTTGAGAAAGAGCAATTTGCTGTTAACAACGCTCGTTTCCGTACAACGAAATTAATGGCGTATAAAATTATGGCGTTAAATTCGTCAATTAGTTATATGCTCATGCGTCTCGTAACGCTCTTCGTTTTAATATGCGGTACATGGTTTGTTCTGCAAGGCGAATTAACGTACGGTGGATTTATCGGATTCGTTCTATTAACGAATATTTTCTTCCGCCCAATTGAAAAAATTAATGCGGTTATTGAAAGTTATCCGAAAGGGATCGCTGGTTTTAAGAGGTATGTAGAGCTTCTTGAAACAGAGCCAGATATTGTAGACTCTAAAGACGCGATAGAAGTTAAACATGTACATGGTGATATTCAATATAGCAACGTTACATTCGGATATGAAAACAAAGAACCGATTTTAAATGATATTAGTTTGAAAATACATGCAGGTGAAACGGTTGCGTTCGTTGGACCATCAGGAGCTGGGAAAACGACGTTATGTAGCCTATTACCACGTTTTTATGAACAATCGTCAGGATTGATTCAAATTGATGGTATTGATACGAAAGATATGACGTTATCTTCACTTCGTAAGCAAATCGGAATTGTACAGCAAGATGTGTTCTTATTCTCAGGAACGATTCGTGAAAATATCGCTTACGGAAATTTAAAGGCGTCAGAAGCTGAAATTTGGCAGGCAGTAAAACGTGCGCAGTTAGAAGACTTAATTTACTCACAACCAGACGGTTTAGATACCGTTATCGGTGAGCGTGGTGTGAAACTTTCTGGTGGACAGAAGCAGCGTCTAGCGATTGCTCGTATGTTCTTGAAAAATCCGCCAATTTTAATATTAGATGAAGCGACTTCCGCATTAGATACAGAGACGGAACTAGCGATTCAAAAATCACTTGCTGAACTATCTGTCGGCCGTACAACATTAGTTATCGCTCATAGACTTGCAACGATTAAAAATGCAGATCGTATCGTCGTTGTAAATAAAGATGGTATTGCAGAACAAGGTTCGCATGAGGAACTAATTGAGCAAGGCGGAGGATATAGCCGTTTATACGAAGCTCAGTTCAGTTCGTAAATATAATTTCTGCTGAATTAGTGCACCATAAGTAAGTGAAAATCTTATATGGGAGGCTATGAAGCATGATTGTAACAACAACGTCTACAATTCAAGGAAAAGAAATTATTGAGTATATCGATATCGTCAATGGAGAAGCGATTATGGGCGCGAATATCGTTCGTGACCTTTTCGCCTCTGTTCGTGACGTTGTCGGCGGTCGTGCAGGTGCTTATGAAAGTAAATTAAAAGAAGCACGCGACATTGCAATGGAAGAGATGAAAACTTTCGCAAGACAAAAAAATGCGAATGCAATTGTTGGTATCGATGTGGATTACGAAGTAGTTCGCGAAGGAATGCTAATGGTTGCAGTGAGCGGGACTGCTGTCCGTATTTAAAGTAAAAAGCCGTGCCGATGCACGGCTTTTTTACTTTGATTGATGCTATTCTATGTCGAAGTTCCAATATTTCTTGGGAAATGCGGAAGGCCTTGTCGATATATAGGGAAGACGTTAGAGCGCTTCTTTACATTTTCGGATTTGAACTAATAATGTTTCATATTCTTGTTCGAGAGATGTGATGTCATCGTGATGATTTTGTATGGAAATTCGGCCGATGATTTCTGTTAACTTTGTCTGTAATCGTAATAATTCTTGTTCAGTAACGTTTACAGAATCCCCGGCTGTTCTTTTTGTGTATTGCTCGTAATTACCGTGGAATATTCTTGGTTCACTCTCATCTACTTGTAGAATATGGTCTGCAACAGAACGAATGAAGGCACGGTCATGGCTAATGAAAAGTATAGTGCCAGGATATTCTTGTAACATGCTTTCTAATTCTTCTTGCGTCGCTAAGTCCAAATAGTTTGTCGGTTCATCGAGCAGAAGCATATTATAATTTCCTAAAAATACTTTTGCGAGCGCAACCTTCATTCGTTCGCCGCCACTTAAGACGTGCACAGGTTTATGAACATCTTCACGGCGGAATAGAAGCCGTGCAAGTATTGTTCGAACGAATGCTTCTGTATAGTTAGTTTCTTCTAGAACGTTTTCTAAAATGGTTTTATCTGTTTTTAAAATTGATAGTGTTTGTTCGAAATATCCAATTTTACAACTTTTCGAAAGCTGAATGCCACGTTCGTTTGCGAGAAGCATATTGAACAAAGTTGTTTTGCCGCTTCCGTTTGCTCCTAAAACAGCAAGTTTTGCACCAGGAGCAATAGTTCCATTCATATTTTTAAATAGTGTGCGGTCACCTATTTTCTTTGTTGCTTTATTGAACTGTATTGCCACTTTACTATGAATGGGTGTATGGTATTGTACGTCAAACTGAGCCTGAGAAAAATCTTTCGGTTTTTCTTTCTTTTCTAATTTTTCGAGACGTGTTTCTAATGCTTTCGCTGCTTTGCTAACCTGTTCTTGGCCATGAGCCCCACTTAATTTATACAGTTTAGATTCAGATGAACTGAACCGTGTTGGGATTTTTGTCATGTTAGAAGCACGTTGCTTTTTTTGTGAAATTGACTGCTCTAAACGATTTTTTTCTTGTACATATTGCTCATATTCTGCTTGTTTTTGTATTCGTTCACGTTCTTTTTGCTCTCGATAGTTGGAATAGTTTCCTTTATATTCTTGAATCGTCCCGTCTTCAATTTCAATAATTTTTGTACATATATTATCTAGAAATTCACGATCATGCGATATTAAAACAAGTGACCCTTTATAAGATAAGAGCGCCTTTTCTAATTGCTCTGTACCGACCATATCTAAGTGGCTTGTTGGTTCATCAGCAAATAAAATGCCTGCATCTTGTTCAAGAGCATGAGCAATCTTTAGCCGCATTCGTTCACCACCGCTCATTGCATCTGTAACGTTTGAAATACTCCATTTTCCTTTTGCGAGAGCAGAAGTGGTTTCCGGTAGTTCCTCACTAAGTTGAGGAATGATGCTGATAGAACTATGATGAGTTACTATGCCTTTGTCAGCTTCTATTTCTTTACTTAATATTTGTAATAACGTAGATTTACCAGCTCCGTTGACTCCGACGATTCCTATACGATCCTGTGCTTGAATTTCCAGTGACGGTAACGTAAATAGTGTGCGATCACCAAGGCTCTTTTCAATATTGCGTGCGAATAAAATAGTCATAAAAAAACCTCCCTAGTTTCACTAGAGAGGATAAACGTCGCCCTTGCATGTAAAAAATCGTACATAAATAAACGATTTTTTTACATGATCGTTTCGAAAGAAAGTATCGACAAATGGACAGACTAATCCTCTGCTAGTTTTCATCATTTTTTGTTCACTATTTGTGATGGATGAAATAAATAAGAGAATTAGAACTTCATTGGTCAAAGTACCTTCCTTTCATAATATTACTTTCATTGTATGCGCATACAAAATGGTTTGTCAAAGTTATTTTTGCTTGTGATTTTTGAATTCGTTATTATACAGTTGTGCCTTTGCTAGTGCTTCAGCATCATTTTTGATTTCATCCAATCCATTCGCATCCCCAATAACATACCCTTCAAAAGATGAACCAACAAAATCAAAGATGTATTGGAACTGAGCGATAAGCGGTAATGCTTTCAGCTTTGGATTGTCTCCGCCAACGATGACAACGTACATTTTTTTACCTTTCATTTTTTCTTTGAAATGAAGAGATGTATCACGCAAGCTTTGTGACCAGCGATCGACGAAGTTTTTCATATGACCGCTCATTCCATACCAGTATAGCGGTGTAGCAAAGATAATTGTGTCGTGCTCTAGCATGCGTTCAATTAAATGTTGATAGTCATCGTTTACAGACTGGAATCCTTTTGCATCATGACGTTGGTCTGTAATAGGATGGACTGTACGGTCTCGCAAGTAAATTTGTTCTGTTTCAATTCCATCGATCATCGTATGTGTTAAAGTTTCTGTATTTCCGTTTTGTCTTGAACTGCCATGTATAACAAACATGTAATCATTCCTTTTCTTTTGTTTGTTTTAGGAGTGAAACGTGTTTTTGCAAATTCGTTTGAATGCTGGAAAGTAATGAGATTTGCTTCGTTACTTCATTGAGTTTATCTTCATAAAGCGTAAGGATACTGCTGCAAGGATTTTCGTACAGGTGCGGCTCTATTTCGAGGCAACGCAGCATCCTTGCCGTCTCTTCTAAATTTAAGCCAATTTGTAAGTACATTTGAATAAGCTCCACTTTTTCGATGGCACTTTCATCAAAATCACGGTAGCCATTTGCGAGGCGTTTAGAGGGGAGTAATCCCTTTTCTTCATAATGTCTTAGTGATCTTTCGCTAACCCCGGTTTCTTTTGATAACTCTCCAATTCGCAATGTGTTTCACTCCTTTTACATGTATTGTAAACCTTCACACTAATGTGAAGGTCAATGCTGTTTTTTCGCAAAAGAGTCTACATGATTTAAAAATACTTGAATAGCTTTAGACGGGATGAAATATTTACCGCGCACGATGGAGAATGGACGGATGAGTTGTTCATTTGGAACTTCGACGTGGAATAGCTCTTTTGCCAGTAACTCTTTCCGTACAGTCCAATCAGAAAGGATAGCGATGCCAAGCCCGGCACTAACTGCTTCCTTAACGCTTTGGATACTACTAAATGTAAAGAATCGTTTCATTTTCAAATGGTGTTGATGAATAAAGCGGTCACTATAAGCGCGTGTACCAGAACCACTTTCTCTTAATACCCATACTTGATCTTGGAGTGTGCTTTCATTTATTTCATTTGTGCGGAGCAGTGGATGATTTGGCGGGACGACGAGCTTCATTTCATCTTGCATAAACGTTTCAACGTCAACGTCGGCGTATACGACTTGCCCTTCCACTAAGCCGATATCAATTTGATTAGAGCGAAGGCTTTGCAAAACGTCTTCTGTATTTGAGATAAAGGTATGAACTTCGACGTGTGGATTTTCATTCGCATAGTTAGCCAGTATTTTTGGAAGTAAGTATTCGCCAATTGTGAAACTAGCACCGATGCGAAGAGTTCCTGTTACAACGTTATGTAGTTCGTTAATTTCTTGTTTGGCTTCTTCGTAAAGAGAGAGCATTTGCTTTGCATGTATATATAATATGTTTCCAGCCTCCGTCACTTGAACGTGCTTCGGAGAGCGCTGAATGAGTGTAGTTCCAAATTCGTTTTCTAAGTTGCGTATATGCATACTTACGCCAGGCTGTGAAAGATTTAATAATTCTGCTGCACGGGAGAAGTGCTTCTGTTCAACGACAGTAACAAATATTTTTAAAATGTCTACGTTCATGTAATGGGCTCCTTTCTTTTTCTATCATCTTATCATAAGTATTTCTGATGATAGAGATTCAATATTGATATTAAACTTATTATAGAAACTCTCTTATAATGTAAGTAGAAAGAACATGCATGTTCCAATACGATTATTGGAGTGGTACAAAGTGGAACAAACACTTGTTATACAAAAGAAGAAGGGCTTTGGATTTTCGCAAGGTATTGGGATTACGTTATTAATCGCAATTGCCGCGAAATATTTAGCAGAGCTTCCATTTTTAAATATTATGGGACAATTAGTAATTGCTATTCTAATTGGGATGGTTTGGCGTGCGGCAATTGGAGTTCCTCATGATGCGATTGCCGGGACGAACTTTGCGAGTAAGAAGTTGCTGCGCTTTGGGATCATCTTACTTGGAATGCGGTTAAATCTTGTTGATATTGCGAAGGCAGGGCCGAAAGTATTGGTCATCGCAGCGGTTGTTATTACGTTTACGATTTTCGTTGTATATGGACTAACGAAAGTATTTAAAGTAGAGAAGAAGCTTGGAATTTTAACAGCGTGCGGAACAGCAATTTGCGGCGCGGCAGCGGTCGTGGCAATTGCACCGCAAGTGAAAGCGAAGGATGAAGAAACGGCAGTTGGGGCAGCGATCATTGCAATTTTAGGTACAATATTTACACTTATTTATACGCTATTATACCCAGTGCTTGGCTTCTCACCGTACGGTTACGGTGTATTCTCAGGTGCGACGCTGCATGAGATCGCCCATGTCATTGCAGCTGCGGCACCAGGAGGAAGTACGGCTGTAGACATCGCAGTTATCGTGAAATTAACGCGCGTTGCAATGCTTGTGCCAGTAGCGATTTTAATTGGATTATGGTTTGGTAAGAGTGAAGATAGCGAGGAAAAAAGATCGTGGCGAGACCTTCCAATTCCGTGGTTCATCTTCGGATTTTTAGCGATGAGTGCAGTGCATTCGCTCGGGGTTATACCAGAAGTTGTTGCCGGCTACATTGTTGTCGTTGCTTACATGCTTATCGCAATGGCGATGGCGGGGCTTGGTTTAAATGTAGAGTTTAAAACGTTCCGTAAGTTAGGAAGTAAGGCATTCATGGCGGGGCTGATCGGCTCGGTTTGCCTTTCTATTCTTGGATACGTTCTTGTATATGCGCTAGGATTTATGTAATAGGACGAAGAAGCTGTTCCAAAAGATATTTTGGGACAGCTTTTTTCTTATGATTATAGTGCTACGAATGTCGATATATTTAAAAAATCGCTGATATAAATTGAATTACGCTTGTACTTTGTGAGAGAAGGTGCTCATTGAAATGTTTTACTAAAATTTGTAAAGATATCTTTACTTATAACTGGAAAATATTTATAATTAAAGTAAAGATATCTTTACTTTCGAAGGTGGAACCTATGGGTGTGAAAAATAAAATAAAAGAGTTAAGAAAGCAACATCATATAACGCAAGTTGAAATGGCAAAGGCGATGCAGGTGACGCGGCAGACGATTGTGGCGATTGAAAACCATCATTATAACCCGAGTCTAGAGTTATCCCTAAAAATCGCCAAATATTTTGGGGTGAAGGTGGAGGAAATATTTACGCTAGAGTAAGGGGAGAAAAAATGAACGATACTAAAAGGTTATTTATCGGTGCGACTTTTGGATTGTTTTTGGGAGACATTGTAGTTCATATTATGAATCCGGCTATACCAATTTTACCGCTCGTAGTGAGTAACGTTTTAGCGATTGTATTTTTGATAGTGTATTCGTATTACAAAAAGCGTAAGTACAAAAAAGAAGAACTTCCAGATATAGATGAGGGAGTAAATGAAAATATAAAAAAATATGTAAATGTCTCATTTGTATTCGCGTTTCTATTGCTTATTGTTTATATTGTTGCGAGTAAAGCAATAGGCAGAGCTGTTATACCAGTGCAAGAAATATTTATGATATGTAGTTCCTTATTTGCGGGTAGTCTCATCATAGGAGTCATGATAGGGAAACGAGCATAGAGATAGGAGGAATGAAAAATGCAAGATGAGTTTGAGAGATTTCAGTCAGATAAAGCGTTTAAATATGTAGGGTTATTTTTTACGATTAGTTTAGCGGTATGGAGTTTATATAATTTAATTGTTGATGGAAATGCTGGTATGCCGTTTGTTTTATTTGTACTAGGGCAGTGGGTGTATTTTCTCGTGAACTATTGGCCGAAGTGGAAATATAGAGATCAGAAAGAGGCTGATCATGTATGAGTAAGCAAGATGTTATACGGTTTATAGGAAGTTTGTTTTTAGCGGGTCTTGTTTTAAATGTGAGTTTAATGATTTTAAGTATTTCGTGGGGAACTATTTTTATATCGAATGTAGCACTAGTCATTTTATATAGTATTGCGGAATATAGAGAACAGAAGCGTTTGAAAGAAGAGGGAGTACCGTCGATTGATGAGCGAGTTGTGAATAAGATGAAGTCGTATTTTACGATTTGTATTACAAGCTTCATTTTCCTGTTCATTATGTATCTTTGTGTAAATAAGTATTTAGATAGGCAAGCAGTACATGTAAATGATTTATTATATATTGCTATTTTTGGTTTATTAATAAGTATGGCATCGACGAGTGTGTTAGCAACAAGGAAATAGATAGAAAAAAGGGGAACTGGGATGGGATTACCGGTATTATGTGTCGCTACGGCTATTTTTGCTTTGTTTTGGGGAATGCAGAACTTCTCTCGTAATCCAGTGCCAAGTATTTGTATTATGCTCGGTACTGTAGGTTTATCATATTATTTATTAGTTTCAGCTCATTATCATAAAACAGCAACGAGTGTTGTTGTTGGAGCACTTATTTTATTTTGTGGGCGTGCCGTGCAAAAGGGATTATTTCCGTAAAAGCTGTTTATACAAAAAGTATAAACAGCTTTTTGTATTTTTTTTACAAAAGTCTTGAAAGTTACGTAACGTCATCTTTTATAATGAAGGGGAAGAGGTGATGATAGTGATTTCAATACAACAATTGACGAAAGAGACAGGGATAACAGTACGGACATTACGTTATTATGATCAAATAGATTTATTAAAGCCGAGCGAGAAGACTGAAGGTGGACATCGTTTATATAGTGAAGCTGACGTAATACGGCTGCAGCAAATTTTATTTTTAAAGGAAATGGGCTTTTCATTGAAAGAGGCTGCGAATATGTTAGTAAAAGGTGAGCTTAACTTAAAGGGTTCTCTTGAGAAACAACTTCGGTTTGTACAGGAAGAACAAAAGAAATTTAATCGAATGGAGCGTGTTTTACAAGCTGTTGTTTATTCGGTGGATGTGGAGGGAGAACTTGATTGGAAAGTTATGTTTGAACTGATTCAGCTTTCGAAACAGTCGTCTCGTATACGTGAAATATTTCAAAATGAAGTATTTTCAAAGGAAGAACAAAAATTGCTTCATAACTTGCCAAATATGAGTGAAGAAGATCCGAGTGTTTTAGAATGGGTAGATTTATTAAAGCAATTACGTACTTTTATGAAAGACGGCAAAGAAGCTGCGAGTGATGAGGTACAAGGGGCAACGAAGAGATTAATGCAGAAGTGTTTAGAGATTGCCAATGGTGACGAAGCGTTTTTAGATAAGTTATGGGAAGTTAGAAAATCGAAGGAAGATTCACAGAAAATGAGCATGTATCCAATTGAAGAAGAACTTTTATTATATATGGATGAGGCTTTTCGTATATATGATGAAAAGGAGAGGGATAAATGAGTATACTCGCAGAATATCGTTGGTACTTTTTAATTGGGGCAGAGATTGTATTTTGGTTATCGGCTATCGGTTTCTTTTTACTTCGTTACGGATTCCGTTTGAAAAAGGCGAGCTTTATTATGGGGATTGTACTCCTCGTAAATGAAGTGTTTATTTTAACTTTAGGGGTAGTGGACTATTATCAAACAGGGAAGTTCTCTAATTTTCAAATCATTACTGTAATTATTTTATTGTATGCAGTTTTCTACGGGAAAAAGGATTTGAAGAAGCTTGATATATTTGCGCAAAAGCTAGTTGCGAAATGGCGGAATGAATCAGCGCCTATTATCGAAGAACAGGTAGAATTAACAGGTATGGCCTATGCGAAGCAGGAAATAAAAAATTGGGTATTGCATCTTGTTTTATTCGTTGTTGTGCATATTTTCTTTTTCTTTCTGTACGGTTTTGTCCCGTTTGAACAATGGCATAATTGGTTAGAGACGGGGATTGTTTTAAATGAACCAGCTAGTCGTGTTAGTCAAGTTTGGGCGATTATACTTTTAGTGGATACAGTTATTTCATTTTCATATGTTCTTTTCCCGAAGAAGGAGAAAGGAAAAGAGAAGCTACTTTCGTAGAGGAAAGTAGCTTTTTCTAGTATACCAATAGTTTGTATAGGAGAGGATAACAATAGGAAAAACAGGTTTTATATGCTTATTTCTCTTTAGTTTAGTAGCATGCTCACAACCTAACATTACAATTGATAAGAAGAATGATGTTGTTGTAAAGGGAACAGAAATTTCTAATCTAGATAAATTCAAAAAGTTCGTTTTGAATGTGGAACAAGGGGAAGTTGATAAAATAAGAATTGTACATTATACACATGAAGGTGATCCGGTTTTTCAAACGTTAGAGTATAGTGGAACAGATATAATTCATATGTTAGATAATAGGCAAGATCGATTTGCTGGTAATCATACAGATATAGATGAAGATAGCTGTAAAAGGGTTGTTAAAGAGCAGCGTGAATTATAAACGGCTTATAGGTTAATAGACTGTGTGAATGAAAATGGGCGCAATGGATATGATTTATTATATGTATCTAAAAAATAGAGTTAGTAGAGGAAGGAAGTTTTGACTCCTTCCTTTTTCTATGTATATATTGTCGAAAGTTTTACCGAATATCTGTTCGTTTTTTTAGGTTTTTTATGGGCATTCGTGGTAAAATAATAATACAGATTTTTATGAGGAGGTCGGTTTTTAGTTGGAACATCCATTTGAAATTATCTCAGAATATTCCCCGCAAGGTGATCAGCCGGGAGCGATAGAGAAGCTTGTAGAGGGAATTAATAGTGGAAAGAAAAAGCAAGTGTTGCTGGGAGCAACAGGGACGGGGAAGACATTTACGATTTCAAATGTCATTAAAGAAGTGCAGAAGCCAACACTTGTGATGGCTCATAATAAAACGTTAGCAGGACAATTATATAGTGAGCTGAAAGATTTTTTCCCGAATAATGCAGTTGAATATTTTGTTAGTTATTACGATTATTATCAGCCGGAAGCGTATGTACCACATACGGATACATTTATTGAAAAAGATGCGCAAATTAATGATGAAATCGATAAATTACGTCACTCGGCAACGTCTTCTTTATTTGAACGAGATGATGTTATTATCGTTGCGAGTGTGTCGTGCATATACGGTTTAGGTTCACCGGAAGAATACCGCGAGTTAGTTGTTTCACTTCGGGTTGGTATGGAAAAGGACCGCAATCAATTGCTTCGTGAACTTGTTGATGTGCAGTATGGACGTAATGATATTGATTTCAAGCGTGGTACATTCCGTGTTCGCGGAGATGTAGTTGAGATCTTCCCGGCATCGCTTGACGAGCATTGTATTCGGATTGAATTTTTCGGTGATGAAATCGATCGTATTCGAGAAGTAAATGCATTAACGGGTGAAGTATTAGCAGAACGTGATCATGTAGCAATCTTCCCGGCATCTCACTTCGTTACACGTGAAGAAAAGCTGAAGGTTGCTATTGAAAATATTGAAAAAGAATTAGAAGAACGTTTAAAAGAATTAAATGATAACGGTAAATTGATAGAAGCGCAGCGCATAGAACAACGTACACGCTATGATTTAGAAATGATGCGTGAGATGGGCTTTTGTTCAGGGATTGAAAACTATTCCCGTCAATTAACACTTCGTCCGGCAGGTTCAACACCATATACACTGTTAGACTATTTTCCAGAAGATTTCTTAATTGTGATGGATGAGTCGCACGTATCGGTGCCCCAAGTAAGGGCGATGTATAACGGAGACCAAGCGCGTAAGCAAGTGCTTGTGGATCATGGATTCCGTCTGCCATCAGCTTTAGATAATAGACCGCTCACGTTTGATGAGTTTGAAGAGAAAACGAATCAAGTTATTTATGTTTCGGCAACGCCAGGACCATACGAATTAGAACAATCACCACAAGTAATAGAACAAATTATTCGTCCAACAGGGCTTTTAGATCCACCGATTGATATACGACCAATTGAAGGTCAAATTGATGACTTGTTAGGAGAAATTCAAGATCGTATTTTGAAAAATGAACGTGTATTAATTACGACTTTAACGAAAAAAATGTCAGAGGATTTAACGGATTACTTAAAAGATGTAGGAATTAAAGTGAACTATCTTCACTCTGAAATTAAAACGTTAGAACGTATTGAAATTATCCGTGACCTTCGCCTTGGTAAGTTTGACGTACTTGTCGGTATTAACTTATTACGAGAAGGATTAGATATTCCAGAAGTATCACTTGTAGCTATTTTAGATGCTGATAAGGAAGGATTCTTGCGTTCAGAGCGTTCATTAATTCAAACAATTGGTCGTGCGGCACGTAATGAAAATGGCCGCGTTATTATGTACGCAGATCGTATAACAAGATCAATGGGAATTGCAATTGAAGAAACGCAGCGTCGTCGTACTATACAAGAAGCTTACAATAAAGAGCATGGCATTACGCCGAAAACGATTCAAAAAGGCGTGCGTGACGTTATCCGTGCAACGACAGCTGCTGAAGAACCGGAAATGTATGAAGCGGCACCAGCTAAGAAGATGACGAAAAAAGAGCGTGAAAAGACAATTGTGAAGATGGAAGCAGAGATGAAAGAAGCAGCAAAAGCGTTAGATTTCGAGCGTGCAGCTGAATTAAGAGATTTACTATTAGAATTAAAAGCGGAAGGGTGAACAGAGTGAGCATAAGCAAGGATTTTATTGTCGTAAAAGGTGCTAGAGCACATAACTTAAAAAATATTGATGTAACCATTCCGAGAAATCAGCTTGTTGTTGTGACGGGATTGTCTGGTTCAGGGAAATCATCATTAGCGTTTGATACGATTTATGCAGAAGGGCAACGCAGATACGTAGAATCGTTATCTGCGTATGCACGCCAGTTTTTAGGACAAATGGATAAGCCGGATGTGGATACGATTGAAGGCTTATCTCCAGCGATTTCAATCGATCAAAAAACGACAAGTCGTAATCCGCGTTCAACAGTTGGAACGGTCACAGAGATTTATGATTATTTACGTTTATTATTTGCACGAATTGGTACGCCAATTTGTCCGAATCATGGTATTGAAATTACATCACAAACAGTAGAGCAGATGGTAGACCGTGTACTTGAATATCCTGAACGTACGAAATTACAAGTGTTAGCTCCTATCGTGTCTGGGCGTAAAGGTGCACATGTGAAAGTGCTTGAAGACATTAAGAAGCAAGGGTATGTTCGTGTACGTGTTGATGGTGAAATGCTTGATGTATCTGAAGATATTGAGTTAGATAAAAATAAGAAGCATTCCATTGAAGTTGTAATTGACCGTATTGTTGTAAAAGAAGGGATTGCAAGCCGTCTTGCGGATTCACTTGAAAGTGCATTAAAGCTTGGCGGGGGCCGAGTGTTAATTGATGTAATGGGAGAAGAGGAACTTCTATTTAGTGAACATCATGCTTGTCCGCATTGTGGCTTTTCAATCGGAGAATTAGAGCCGCGCATGTTCTCATTCAATAGTCCATTTGGGGCATGTCCTTCTTGTGATGGACTTGGCTCAAAGTTAGAGGTGGATTTAGAACTTGTCATTCCGAATTGGGATTTATCATTAAATGAACATGCGATTGCGCCTTGGGAGCCGACAAGCTCACAATATTACCCACAGCTTTTACAATCTGTATGTAATCATTACGGCGTTGATATGGATATGCCTGTGAAAGATATACCGAAAGATTTATTTGATAAAGTGTTGTACGGAAGCGGTGAAGAGAAAGTTTATTTCCGCTATGTAAATGAATTTGGTCAAGTAAAGGAAAATGAGATTTTATTTGAAGGTGTTATTCCAAATATCGAACGTCGTTATCGTGAAACGAGTTCTGATTATGTTCGTGAGCAAATGGAAAAGTATATGGCAGAGCAAGCTTGTCCGAAGTGTAAAGGTGGACGCTTAAAGCCTGAGAGTTTAGCTGTTTTCGTTGGTGATAAAACGATTGCTGATGTAACGAAGTATTCTGTTCAAGAAGTACAGGAATTCTTCTCGAATGTCGAGCTAACGGAGAAACAACAAAAAATTGCTCATTTAATTTTAAGAGAAATCCAAGAGCGCGTTGGATTCTTAGTGAACGTCGGTTTAGATTATTTAACTTTAAGTCGTGCCGCAGGGACTTTATCAGGTGGTGAGGCGCAGCGTATTCGTTTAGCGACGCAAATTGGTTCTCGTCTTACTGGCGTACTTTACATTCTTGATGAGCCTTCTATCGGTTTACATCAGCGCGATAACGATCGTCTTATTCGTACGTTGCAAGAAATGCGTGATTTAGGAAATACGTTAATTGTCGTTGAACATGATGAAGATACGATGATGGCTGCTGATTATTTACTTGATATCGGACCTGGTGCAGGTATTCACGGTGGTCAAGTTGTATCGGCGGGGACGCCAGCTGAAGTGATGCAAGATGATAATTCGCTAACAGGTAAGTATTTAAGCGGTAAAGAGTTTATTCCGGTTCCACTTGAAAGACGTAAAGGTGACGGACGTAAAGTGGAAATTATCGGTGCAAAAGAGAATAACTTAAAGAATGCGAAGATGTCATTCCCGCTTGGTACGTTTGTAGCGATAACGGGTGTATCTGGTTCCGGTAAAAGTACGATGATTAATGAAGTACTATATAAATCATTAGCGCAAAAGTTATATAAAGCGAAAGCGAAGCCAGGTACTCATAAAGAAATTAAAGGTCTTGAGCATTTAGATAAAGTAATCGATATTGATCAATCGCCAATCGGGCGTACACCACGTTCTAATCCAGCGACGTATACAGGTGTATTCGATGATATTCGTGATGTGTTTGCACAAACGAATGAAGCGAAAGTGCGCGGATATCAAAAAGGACGTTTCAGCTTTAATGTAAAAGGTGGACGTTGTGAAGCGTGCCGTGGTGATGGAATTATTAAAATCGAAATGCACTTCTTACCAGACGTATACGTTCCGTGTGAAGTTTGTCATGGTAAACGTTATAACCGCGAAACGTTAGAAGTGAAATATAAAGATAAGAACATTTCTGAAGTGTTAGGGATGACAATTGAAGATGGAGTAGAGTTCTTTGCTAATATCCCAAAAATTAAGCGTAAACTTCAAACGCTTGTAGACGTTGGACTTGGTTATATGAAATTAGGCCAACCAGCTACGACGTTATCTGGAGGAGAAGCACAGCGCGTGAAGCTAGCTTCTGAATTACACCGTCGTTCTACTGGGCGTACGTTATACATTCTAGATGAGCCAACGACTGGTTTACATGCACATGATATCGCGCGTCTTCTAGAAGTTCTGCAACGTCTTGTTGAGAGTGGTGAAACCGTACTTGTAATTGAACATAATTTAGATGTAATTAAAACGGCTGATTATATCGTTGACCTTGGACCAGAGGGCGGAGACAAGGGTGGACAAATCGTTGCTTCCGGAACGCCAGAGCAAGTAGTGAAAGAAGAGCGCTCGTATACAGGTAAGTATTTAAAAGATATTTTAGTTCGTGATAAAGCAAGAATGAAAGAGAAAATAAAAGAAGTAGAGCTATCTCAATAAGTGTATTACGAAAAACCGAGTGGAAATGCCACTCGGTTTTTCGTTCATAGGGGGAGAAAATGGAGTTTATAGATGTTTTAAGAAAGAAAAATATGAAAGTAAGAGAGTTTCAAAGTTGGGGTGTATATTTTCGCAAGCGCTGGGAGGATCATTTTGCAAACCATTTAAGTGATGAGGCAAAAGAAGACATTTTCCTGTATGGAGATAAGTATGCATGTGGGTATCTTTGGCACATATTTAGTTATGAGAAAAAGAAGTGTTTAGAGGGTGAAGAAGCGGAGAACGCGTTTCATAATGAAGTGAAAAAGGATTGCTATATATTCTATCAACATTGTGATGATGTACTGCTAATAAAAGATACGAGTTTGTTACATATGGAGGATATATTGTGTGAGAGGGACGATATGTATAAAGGCGATATCTATATTGTAGATAAAGAGTTCACTTGGACTTTTGTAAAAACTCATGAACATAGATGGTGTGGTCCCTATTTCGCAAAGAAATGTTGGTAGGTATACAAGCATGAAGAGTAGAATAAGTTGATATAAGTGTTTGTATGATACTTGCGTTTCTTATCTATTAGCGTATGATGAAATATATATGTTTAAAAGGATGTGTAACGAAATGAGATGGATTGTATCACTTCTTGTAAATAGCGTTGTGTTAATCGCTGTATCGGGACTTTTAAAAGGGATTGCACCAGACGCGTTTTACGTAGCGAATATACAGACTGCAATTATTGCGAGTATTATCTTGGCCGTTTTAAATGTGTTCGTAAAACCGTTTTTAATTTTAATTACGCTACCAATTACTCTTGTAACTTTCGGGTTCTTCTTAATTGTTATTAATGCGATTACGTTAAAAATAGCAGATTCATTATTAGGAGATGCGTTTAATATATCAGGGTTCGGTGTAGCAATCGTTGCGGCAATTTGTATTTCAATTTTTAATATGATTATTGAAAAGGTAATTGTAGAACCTTTATATGAAAAAAAGAGAAAATGACAAAAAGAAAAACATTTCATGATGTATATGAAATGTTTTTTTCTATTTATTAGAAACCGTATTTCTTGTTTCCAGAAAAAAATGGTACAATATCCGGTAGAATGGAATTTTACATCAAATGAGACTGAACCCGCAGCGGAGTGGAGGTTTATACATATGCCGAAAGTAAGGACAAAAGATTTAATTGAACAATTTCAATTGGAGTTAATAAGTGGTGAAGAGGGAATTCATCGTCCGATTGATACAAGTGATTTATCACGACCTGGAATTGAAATGGCAGGATTCTTTACATATTATCCAGCTGATCGCGTGCAGCTTCTTGGAAAAACGGAGCTTACGTTCTTTGATACGTTAACAACAGAGCAAAAACAAGAGAGAATGAAAGCGCTTTGTACCGAGGAGACGCCATGTATTATCATAACTCGTAATCAAGATGTACCAGATGAGTTATTACAAGCATCACGTGAATCAGGCATGCCTTTATTACGTTCTTCTCAAACGACAACGAGATTATCAAGTCGTTTAACCAATTATTTAGAAGGTAAGCTAGCACCAACAACTGCTGTTCATGGTGTATTAGTAGATATTTACGGTGTTGGTGTTTTAATTACAGGTCAAAGTGGTGTCGGTAAAAGTGAGACAGCTCTTGAACTTGTGAAGCGTGGCCACCGCCTTGTTGCGGATGATAGTGTAGAAATTCGCCAAGAAGATGAAGACACATTAGTAGGAAGCTCACCAGATTTAATTGAGCATTTATTAGAAATTCGTGGTCTAGGTATCATTAACGTTATGACGTTATTCGGTGCAGGGGCAGTGCGAAATTATAAGCGTATTACGCTTGTTATTAATCTTGAAATTTGGGATCAAAAGAAAAATTACGATCGCTTAGGTCTTGATGAAGAGAAGATGAAGATTATTGATACAGAACTTACGAAGATTACACTTCCAGTTCGTCCTGGTCGAAACTTGGCTGTTATTATTGAAGTAGCAGCGATGAACTTCCGTTTAAAACGTATGGGAGTCAATGCAGCACAGCAGTTCTCTGAACGATTAATGAGTGCGATTGAGTTAGGAAATCAGGAGTAAACTTTGGAGAGGGAGGTCATACATATGCTGTTAGGTTCTGTACCGCAGCTTGACCGTGTAGCGATCCAACTTGGGCCGTTTCCTGTATATTGGTATGGGATTATTATCGGTACAGGCGTGCTATTAGGTCTTTGGCTAGCAACTCGCGAGGGAGAAAGACTAGGTATTCCAAAAGATACATTTGTTGACCTTGTATTAATTGCAGTACCGATCGCTATTCTATTTGCGAGAATGTACTATGTTATTTTTGAATGGGAATATTACGCGCAAAACCCGAGTCAAATTATTAATATTCGTCAAGGTGGCTTGGCGATTCATGGTGGTTTAATCGGGGCTGTTATTACAGGGGTTCTTTTTGCGAAACGACGCGGGGTTTCATTCTGGAAGTTGGCTGATATTGCTGCGCCAAGTATTTTATTAGGACAAGCAATTGGTCGATGGGGAAACTTTATGAACCAAGAGGCGCATGGTGATGAAGTAACGAGACAGTTTTTAGAAGGGCTTCATTTACCGGATTTCATTATTAATCAAATGTATATTGAGGGTGTGTACTATCATCCGACATTTTTATATGAATCATTATGGAATTTTGCAGGTGTCATTTTATTACTTGCATTACGAAAAGTGAATTTACGACGCGGGGAATTATTCTTCACATATTTAATTTGGTATTCAGTAGGGCGCTTCTTCGTAGAAGGCTTACGTACAGATAGTTTAATGTTAGGACCACTTCGTATCGCACAAGTAATGTCAATTGGACTTGTTGTTATTTCTATTATTTTCATTATTGTGAGACGAAAAATGGGGCAAGCTGATAAAAGATATTCGGAAAATTAGAGAAAAGTAGCATCTTATTATAAGGTGCTGCTTCTTTCATATTCAGGAAAGAGAAGGGACTAAGGCAATGAGAATAAATACAGTGTTATTTGATTTAGATGGAACTTTAATTAATACAAACGAACTTATTATTTCTTCTTTTTTACATACGTTACATACATATTATCCAAGTCAATATAAGCGTGAAGATGTATTGCCATTTATTGGCCCTTCTTTACATGATACTTTCAGCAAGATTGATGAAAACAAGGTTGAAGAGATGATTACATGTTATCGTCAATTTAACCATGATCATCACGATGAATTAGTGGAAGAATATGAAACTGTATATGAAACAGTTCAAGAGTTGAAGAAGCAAGGCTATAAAGTTGGTATTGTTACAACGAAAGCGAGACAAACCGTTGAGATGGGATTAAAGTTGTCAAAGCTTGATGAATTTTTTGATATTGTCGTGACAATTGATGATGTAGAGCATGTGAAACCACATCCAGAGCCACTTCAAAAAGCGCTTGAGTTATTGGATGCAAAACCGGAAGAAGCATTGATGGTTGGGGATAATCATCATGATATTGTTGGCGGACAAAATGCGGGTACGAAAACAGCTGCGGTTTCATGGACATTGAAAGGTAGAGAGTACTTAGAGGCTTACAAGCCGGACTTTATGCTAGATAAAATGAGTGATTTGTTACCGATTTTGTCTGATATGAACCGTTTATAAAAGTCCAAGTAAGTTAGTAGGGGTGTATTTCCCTACTAACTTATAGTTTCACTTTTTAGTAGAGGAGCGAGTTAAGTGCGACGGACAACGCGCTATCCTGTTTCGGGAGAAAATTCATTATGGAATGTATATAAAACAGTGTCTTTTTGGAAGGTAATGAAAAACTTTATTATTATCCAAATTGCGCGTTATACACCATTTTTATCCGTCAAGAATTGGTTGTACCGTACATTTTTACGGATGAAAGTCGGAAAGAAAACATCATTTGCGCTTATGGTAACGCCGGACATTATGTTCCCAGAAAAAATAACTGTGGGAGAAAATTCAATTATCGGCTATAATACAACGCTTTTAGCACATGAATATTTAATTCGCGAATATCGACTTGGAGAGATCATCATAGGAAATGAAGTGATGATTGGAGCAAATACCACTATATTACCAGGTGTGAAAATTGGGGATGGCGCGATTGTTTCAGCTGGCACACTTGTTCATAGAGATGTCCCAAGTGGTGCTTTCGTGGGTGGAAATCCAATGCGTGTTATTTATACGAAAGAAGAAATGGATGCTAGAGAAGGTTGATACTAAAAATGTAACATTTCTCTTCTTTTTTAATGAATTAAAAGGAAATAATTGAGTATAATATACTGTTTTGTTTTTTACGGAATCGTTTATACTTATAGATAGAAGAATGTGTGAACGAAGAAAACAAAAAACTGGAGGATATATGGGGAAAAATCAAGGAATATATAAGGAGAACGGACAAGTTATCTCTTTTAATCAATTAGCGGACTTCTTTTATAAAAAAGGGATGAGGGCTTACAAAGGGCAGAAATTGCAAGATGCAATTAAATACTTTCGAAGAGCGGCACAAAGTGAGAAGGAGCCGTTTATTTTATGCCAATTAGCAACAGTATTATCTGAGGCTGGTGAATATCAAGAGTCGAATCAAATCTTCTTTAAGCTTGTTAGATCTAATCCAGAACTTGAACAATGCTATTATTTTATTGCAAATAATTATGCATATATGGGGCTATTTCAGCAGGCGAAAAAGTATGCGGATCGCTATTTAGAAGTTGCAGAAGAGAAGGAATTTGTAAAAGATACATTAGAATTACTTGAAATTATGGAAGAAGAAGCGATGGGTGAGGAAGAGATTGAGGATGAAGATGATCTAATTGTTATGCAGGAAGAAGCGAATCGTTATATTCGTAACGGACAATTGGAAGAAGCAATTGCTACATTAGAAATTGTTACGAAAGATTATCCGGAATTTTGGTCGGGTCATAATAATTTAGCCATTGCACATTTTCAATCTGGTAATGTAGATAAAGCTCTGAAGTTAACGGAAATGATTTTAGAGAAAAATCCTGGTAATATACATGCGCTTTGTAATACGCTTATTTTCCTATATTCAATTGGAGAGCATAAACAAGTAGAAGCGTTAGCGGAGCAGTTAGTTTCAGTATATCCGATTTCGTTCGAGCATCGTTTGAAACTTGGAACGACACTTGCAACAATTGGCCATTTTGAGCCTGCATATAAATGGTTCAAAGTATTAAAGCGTCAAGGATACGAGGGAGACGTTAGTTTTTATTATTGGTTTGCATATTCTGCTTATATGGTGAAAGATCAGCAAGTAGCTGAAAAAATGTGGCAGCATGTTGTAGAATTGCACCCTGATAAAAAGGGAAAAGAACCGTGGAATGCGCTGAATTTAGCAGATGAAGGACAAAACGTATTATTTGAAGAATTACGAAAATCATTTCAGCAAAGTGCGACGCTAGAGGAACAAATGCTAGCTTTATATTTAATGAATGAATTGTCAACGCCAGAGAAGGTGGGATTCTTCTTTGATGTAACGCAGGCGAAAAATGGTGTTCCAATCGTATCGCAACTTGCAAAGTATTTCTTTTTACTTAATAGCCATAAGAGCATTCCAGCTGATTTACAGCAATTCGAACAGTGCGCGCAAATTGCGGATGCTTTATATAATTATACGAAAAAAGATGATGAATTAATCGAAGAGTGTTTACAATTTTGGTTTTGTACGTTCATACGTTTATATACATCTGGGGCAGTTTTTACAAATGTATACGGCTGGTCAGCTGCGGTTGAATATATTGTGCGCGGCGAACAAGGAAATAAGATGACACAGTCGGAGCTTGGAGATGTATATAATGTATCTGTAGCGACTGTTCGAAAGTATGTGCAGGCTGTTAAGCGTACGCACACATAGGGTAAGCAAATCATTGGGAAAAAAATGATGCTAACAGTATAATGAGGGTAACTTAATTGTGTAGGAATGAATAGGAGTGAATAGTGTGTCAGAAGAAAAAATTTATGATGTCATTATTATTGGTGCAGGACCAGCTGGTATGACAGCTGCAGTATATACATCTCGTGCGAATTTAAGCACATTAATGCTTGAGCGTGGTATCCCAGGTGGCCAAATGGCAAACACAGAGGATGTAGAGAACTACCCAGGTTATGAGTCTATTTTAGGACCAGACTTATCAAATAAAATGTTCGAGCATGCGAAGAAATTTGGTGCTGAATATGCATACGGTGATGTGAAAGCAGTTATCGATGGTAAAGAATACAAAACAATTATTGCTGGTAAAAAAGAATATAAAGCACGTGCAATTATCGTTGCAAGCGGTGCAGAGTATAAAAAAATTGGTGTGCCAGGCGAAACAGAACTTGGCGGCCGTGGTGTATCATATTGTGCAGTATGTGATGGGGCTTTCTTTAAAGGAAAAGAACTTGTAGTTATTGGTGGTGGAGATTCTGCTGTTGAAGAGGGTGTGTTCTTAACACGATTCGCATCAAAGGTAACAATTGTTCACCGTCGTGACACTCTTCGTGCACAGAAAATTTTACAAGATCGCGCTTTCCAAAACGAGAAAGTTGATTTCATTTGGAATCACACTATAAAAGAAATTAACGATGCAAATGGTAAAGTAGGAAGCGTAACACTTGTAGACGTAAACAGTGGAGAAGAGAAAGAAGTCAAAACTGATGGCGTGTTCATATACATCGGTATGTTACCATTATCAAAACCATTTGTTGAACTAGGTATTACAAATGAAAATGGTTACCTTGAAACAAATGAGCGTATGGAAACGAAAGTTCCTGGTATTTTCGCAGCTGGAGATGTTCGTGAAAAAATGCTACGTCAAATTGTAACGGCAACAGGTGATGGTAGTATCGCAGCACAAAGTGCTCAACATTATATAGAAGAATTATTAGAAGAACTAAAAACTGTATCAGAAAAATAAGGGATAATATGCCTTTTGAGAAGAAAGCTACCGATAGGAGCTTTCTTCTTTTTTTATGAAAATGTCAAAGTTTTGTCAAAAAATATTAGGATTATAAGATTTCTTATTGATATACTGGACTTTACGGAAAAATCACTATAAGAAATGAGGAATTTATTCAGTATGGAATGGCGTAATATATATCGTGGATTTTGTATGGGCGTTAGTGATTTAATTCCTGGTGTGAGCGGCGGTACAATCGCTGTTGTGTTAGGGATTTATGAACAATTGCTTGCGGCAATTAGTGGATTCTTTAGTCGTGAATGGAAAAAACATTTAGGGTTTTTAATTCCCCTTGCAGCTGGTGTGGCAGTAGCGTTTTTAACGTTAAGTCACGTTATTAAATATTTACTTGCAAATCATTATGAACCGACTCAATTTTTCTTCCTCGGTTTGATTATTAGTATATTACCGATGTTAATGAGAGAAGCTGATGCAAAGTCTTCGTTTAAAGGTAAGCACATTGTTTTACTAATAGTTGCAGCAATTCTTGTTGCGATCACAGCTTTCTTTAAACCGGATAAGGCAGCAGATCCAATTACGACGTTAACAATTTTAAATGCAATTGGTTTATTTTTCGCAGGATGGATGGCTAGTATGGCTATGTTGCTTCCTGGAATTAGCGGATCATTTATTTTATTAATTATTGGTGTGTATCCGACAGCAATTAATGCTTTAACTACACTCAACTTACCTTTAATCGTAGTTATCGGTGCTGGTGTTATGGTAGGGTTTGTTGTAAGTAGTAAAGGAATTAGTTTCTTGTTAGATCGTTATAAAAGTATGACATTTGCGGTAATTATTGGACTTGTTATCGGCTCAATCGTAATTGTGTTCCCGGGTATTCCAACTGGAGGATTTTCAATTATAAGTTCAATTATTACCTTTATTTTAGGATTTGCGATTGTTACTTATTTCGGTAAGAAATAAGTACTTTAATCCCCTTGGCGATAAAAATCGTTAAGGGGATTTTTCATGCTATTCATTGAAAGTCTAGGCATTTACATTGCTTGTTCTAGAAAGCTTTTTTAAAATTGTTGAGTAGCATGTGCTTAGCGAAAGAGGACTGGCTCCTTCGTTGTAGCAAACTGTTTTTGATAGTATAATGAAATGAGTATGCAGTGAGAAATTTACTGCAAGTAGCTGAGGTGAAGAAACATGCAAAGAGTGACAAACTGTGTGTTAATTAGAGATAATGAAGTACTCTTACTCCAAAAACCTCGCCGAAATTGGTGGGTTGCACCAGGCGGGAAAATGGAGCGTGGTGAGACAGTAAGAGATTCCGTTGTTCGCGAGTATCGTGAAGAAACAGGTATTTATTTAAAGAACCCAGCGTTAAAAGGGGTCTTCACCTTTGTCATCCAAGAAGGTGATAAAGTTGTTTCTGAATGGATGATGTTCTCCTTTTTAGCGACAGATTTTGCAGGAGAAAACAAACTAGAGAGCGAAGAAGGCATCATTGGTTGGCATACATTTGACAAAATTGATGATTTAGCAATGGCACCAGGAGATTATCACATTATTGATTATTTAATTAAAGGAAATGGCATAATCTACGGTACATTTGTATATACCCCAGATTTTGAGTTGCTTTCATATCGATTAGATCCGAGTTAAACCGTCAAGGAGAGGATACGATGACAGAGAATAATGATATAAAAATGGTAATTATTACAGGAATGTCTGGAGCTGGAAAGACAGTAGCTTTACAAAGTTTTGAAGATTTAGGATATTTCTGTGTAGATAATTTACCACCAATGTTATTGCCGAAGTTTATTGAGCTTATGGCAGATTCAAAAGGGAAAATGAATAAAGTGGCACTTGGCGTTGATTTACGTGGCCGAGAGTTTTTCGAACATTTATGGGGAGCACTTGATGATTTATCAGAACGTACATGGATTATTCCTCATATTTTATTCTTAGATGCGAAAGATGGCACGCTTGTAACTCGTTATAAAGAAACGAGACGTTCGCATCCACTTGCACCAACTGGTTTGCCGTTAAAGGGAATCGAGATGGAGCGTGGCTTATTAACTGATATGAAGGCACGAGCGAATATTGTGCTGGATACATCGGATTTAAAACCGAAAGAATTACGTGAAAAAATTGTTCATCTGTTTTCAACTGAAACTGAGCAAGCATTTCGTGTAAATGTTATGTCATTTGGATTTAAGTACGGTATTCCAATTGATGCAGATTTAGTATTTGATGTTCGTTTTTTACCAAATCCATATTACATTCCACATATGAAGCCATTAACAGGACTAGATGAAGAAGTTTCATCGTATGTGCTGAAATTTAATGAGACACATAAGTTTTTAGAGAAATTGACGGATCTTATTACTTTCATGCTGCCTCATTATAAAAGAGAAGGCAAGAGTCAACTTGTAATTGCAATTGGATGTACAGGTGGACAGCATCGTTCTGTTACGCTTACAGAATACCTTGGGAAACATTTGAAACCAGAGTATAGCGTTCATGTATCTCATCGTGATGTGGAGAAGAGAAAGGGCCATTAAGGGATGAAAAAAGAGAGAAAACCTAAAATTGTTATTATGGGAGGCGGTACTGGACTCTCTGTTTTATTACGAGGATTAAAACAATATCCAGTTGATATTACAGCAGTTGTTACAATCGCTGATGATGGTGGCAGTTCAGGTAGATTACGTGATGAGCTCGAAATTCCACCCCCAGGTGACATTCGTAACGTACTTGTTGCGTTATCAGATGTAGAGCCGCTGGTGGAAGCTTTATTTCAGCACCGTTTCACAACGGGAGACGGGCTGAAAGGTCATGCGTTAGGAAATTTATTATTAGCGGGTATGACCTCGATTACAGGAGACTTCTTCCATGCGATTACGGAAACGAGTAAAGTGTTAAATGTCAGAGGACGTGTGTTACCGGCAGCTAACCAAAGTGCGGTACTTCATGCGGAACTAGAAGATGGAGAAATTGTAACAGGTGAATCAAAGATTCCTTATTCCGGGAAGAAGATTAACCGCGTCTTTTTAACTCCAGAAGATGTAGAGCCGTTACATGAAACGTTGGCTGAGATTAAACGAGCTGATTTACTTGTTTTTGGTCCAGGAAGTTTGTATACGAGTATATTACCGAATTTAGTTGTTAACAAAATCGGGGACGCTGTTCTTGCTGCAAAAGCGAAGAAGGTATATGTGTGTAATGTTATGACGCAAGCTGGTGAAACGATGGGATATACTGCGTTTGACCATGTGCAGGCGTTACATGATCATTTAGGTAAACCATTTATCGATACTGCAATTGTAAATAACCGTGATATTCCTTGTGAATTACGTCAGTTATATGAGGAAGAACTGTCGGCACCAGTTGTAGTAGATGAAGAGCGTTTTACAGAGAGTAATATTGATGTCATTCAAGATCAATTAGCGAAGTATGATGATCGTGTTGTAAGGCACGATACATTAAAACTAGCTTCTATTTTATATTCACTATTGTAGGTGTGCGTTGCCTCGTTTGAGGTAACGCTCATCATTTCATATAGGACAAGATTTTTGTTCCAAAGTAATCGTATAAGGAGGTGTTGACTGTGTCATTTGCATCAGAAACAAAGAAAGAGCTAACGAATCTTGAGGTGAAGGAATGCTGTGAGAAAGCAGAATTATCAGCGTTACTTCGAATGAACGGATCGCTTTCTTTTTCAAACCGTCGTCTATCTATCGATATTCAAACGGAGAATGCGGCAATTGCAAGAAGGATTTATACGCTTTTGAAAAAAGGATATGACGTGACGGTAGAATTACTTGTTCGTAAAAAAATGCGATTGAAGAAAAATAATGTATATATTGTGCGGCTTGTTGAGAAGTCTCGCGAAATATTAGCTGATCTTCATATTGTTCGAGACGACTTTTCGTTTATCCGAAATATATCACAAGAATTGATTGAGAAGAAATGTTGTAAACGATCGTATTTACGTGGTGCATTTTTAGCAGGTGGTTCAGTAAATAACCCAGAAACATCATCTTATCATTTAGAGGTCTTTTCGTTATATAAGGAACATAATGATGCTATATGTGAACTGATGAACGGATTTGATTTAAATAGTAAGACGTTGGAAAGAAGAAAAGGGTACATTACGTATTTGAAAGAAGCAGAAAAGATTACGGAGTTTTTAAATATTATAGGCGCTCATAATGCACTTTTAAGATTTGAAGATATTCGAATCGTTCGCGATATGCGTAATTCAGTAAATCGTTTAGTGAACTGCGAAACAGCCAATTTAAATAAAACAATTGGTGCAGCGCTAAGGCAGATTGAAAATATCCGTTATATTGATGAGACGGTTGGTCTTGATATATTACCAGATAAACTGCGAGAAATTGCACAATTACGAAGAGATTATCAAGATGTAACATTGAAAGAGTTAGGCGAGATGGTATCCGGGGGGAAAATTAGTAAATCGGGTATTAATCATCGTTTGCGTAAAATCGATGAGATTGCAGAGAAATTACGCGCGGGGGAAACGGTAGCAAAAAAATAAGAGGTTAAAGGGGAAATGGAGCTGTGGTTCAAAAACGAGTTAAGGTTTCATTAAAAAACGGTTTACAAGCACGTCCGGCTGCGTTGTTTGTACAAGAGGCCAATCGCTTTCATGCGGATATCTTCATAGAGAAAGATGGAAAGACAGTGAATGCAAAGAGCATAATGGGGATTATGAGCTTAGCAATTGGAACTGGTAGCATGATAACAATTACAACAGAAGGTTCAGATGCAGAAGAAGCTGTAGAAGCATTAGCTGCATATGTACAATAAAAAGCTATCGCGCATGTGCGATAGCTTTTTTGTTTTTGATGTTTGTTGGTGGGGGTATGTGGGGTGTGAGTGCTTGTCGAGGATTGTCGGTAAGTCGATAAGTTGTGTCGAAACGTCGATATATTAACATAATCGCCGATATAATTGAAGTTACGGTCGATATATTTGAAAAATCGCTGATATATTTAGGTTAATACTAGCTGGGGTATATTCGTGCGGAGGCCAATACATAAAAAAGCGCCCTGTAATAGGACGCTTCCGCTTTAAATGTATCCAGCTTCAGCGGCTAGAATATCCGGTCGTTTCGCCCCTTCATTCGAGGCAAAAAGCGCCTCGGAATCAGGGGCTCCATCGCCCTGCGATTCTAAACGAGCCGCTTCCGCTTTAAATATCTATTAACGATTTGTAAAGATCTTATCGATTAAGCCGTATTCTAGAGCTCTTTCAGCTGTCATGAAGTTGTCGCGGTCTGTGTCGCGTTGTAGTACTTCAAGTGGTTGACCTGTGCGGTCAGCAAGAATTTGGTTTAGTTTTTCACGTAAGAATAGGATACGTTTTGCAGCGATTTCGATTTCAGTCGCTTGACCTTGTGCTCCGCCAAGTGGTTGGTGAATCATTACTTCACTGTTTGGAAGCGCATAACGTTTTCCTTTTTCACCTGCTGCAAGTAAGAATGCACCCATAGATGCAGCCATACCGATACAGATTGTTGATACTTGTGGTTTAATAAATTGCATTGTATCGTAAATTGCCATACCTGCTGTGATAGAACCACCAGGGCTATTGATGTAGATGTGAATATCTTTTTCTGGATCTTGAGATTCCAAGAATAAAAGCTGGGAAACGATTGAGTTAGCTACGTTGTCATCAATTGCACTACCAAGCATAATGATGCGGTCTTTTAATAGTCGAGAGTAAATATCGTAAGCGCGTTCTCCACGATTTGTTTGTTCAATTACTGTAGGAATTAAATTCATCTGTTATTTCCTCCTTCTAAAGCTTTCTTAGTCTTATAATACAATTATGGTCAATAAAGGTCAAACGAAACCACTTTAAATCAAAAAAATATGTAGTTGTACCATGAATTATTCGCTATATTTTTGAAATTCCCTGCTTATGTATCTTCAACATCATAACCGAATTACATAAATTTAAACGTCATGAAATCTGTAGTAAAAAGAAAAGAACGCCTTTTTACTGAAGCGTTCTTGCGATATCTATTCTTTTAAAAGATAGGTTACTTTATTTAAAATCTTTTCGATGTGTTTCGCGTTTTTACTATACATTTCGCTTGCTGATTTCGACTTTGTTTCTAGGGAAAATAGTTCAAGATCAGCATGACATTTTTTTAAAGATGCTAATAATAAAGGCTTGTTTTGAGGAGAAGGCATTTGTAGTTTGTCATTATAAATGTCGATAGTAAGTTGTCCGTATGAATCCACTTGACCGAGAAAGACATTTTCAATAACAACACCAAGCTTTTCTAGTTCAGAATGTAACCAAGCACGGTTATGTCCGCTAGAGGATAGAGGTTCATCTAAGACATTGCCATCCATAATAACAGTTTGTGGTTCTTTTTCATTCGGTACTTTTAAGCCAACGTCTTTTGCTGTAAGTGGTTGGCGATCTTTCTTCAATAACACATTTAATTCTCCGCTCGGTTCTAGTACGGCAAATTCAACATCAGCTACGCTGAAAGCATTTTTTCCACGGAGTAGTTCCAGTAATTCGTCACTTGTATATTTTTCTTTCTTTAAGTTGTCTTCCAGTATCTTTCCGTCTTTTATTAATACGGTAGATTTTCCTTCAAAAAAATCTCGAGCTGTTTTGTTCTTTAAAGAGAGGATTCCTGTGAAAAAAGGTACCACAGCGAAAATGAGTATCGCAAAGACGCCGTGGAAAAATTTTGAATCGAGCCCCGTAGATACTTGGGCAGCGATGTCACCGATTGTCATTCCGGCTATGTATTCAAAAAAGGAGAGCTGAGAAATTTGTCTTTTCCCTAACCATTTCGTAATAGCGAATAAAATAATTAATATGAATACAGAGCGAAGAATGACAAGTGTCCATTCCGGCAGGTGAGACATAGTCATTTCCTCCAGTCTACTTAAAACCCTTTATATTGAGGTTCTTCACGTTCTAATAATGAAACTCTATTCTGTAAATCAGCGATGATGCTGTCCATTTCTAACATACATTCATGAAATACACGTTTTGATTCCGCGTCCTGTGAATGTAGTGAAAGGGAGCTTAAACTTGCTTGAGCGCCCCTTACACTAGCAAGGCAGGTTTTAACGCTAGCGATAACTGTCATACAAACACCTCTTATCCTTTCGGTTTGAATAGTAATGCACCAATGAATCCGAATATGATAGCAGCAGAAATACCAGCGCTTGTTACTTTAAACATTCCCGTAATGACACCGACGATGCCGTGCTTTGCAGCTTCTTCCATTGCGCCGTGAACGAGGGCGTTACCGAAACTTGTAATCGGTACAGTTGCCCCGGCTCCAGCAAAGTCGATTAATGGTTCATACAAATTGAATCCGTCTAATATAGCACCGGCAACAACGAGTGTTGCCATTGTATGAGCGGGTGTTAGCTTGCCGACATCAAACATAAGTTGGCCAATTACACATATGAGTCCGCCAATGACGAAGGCCCAGAAAAAAATCATTGCGTTGCACCTCCAAATTCAATCGAAACGGCGTGAGCGATACACGGAATCGTTTCTTCTTGTTGGAATGTAAGTGGAGATAGTAAAGCGCCTGTCGCAACGACAAGTATTTTTTTGAACTCTCCTCTTTTCATTCGGTTTAATAAATGACCGTACACGACTGTTGCGGAACATCCCGGTCCGCTAGCACCAGCTATGACAGGTTGCCCTTCTCTATAAATGAGTATGCCGCAATCTTGAAACTGTTCGCTCGTTACTTTCGTGCCGTGTTTATGTAGTAAGTCATAAGCAATTTCGCGACCGACATGTCCAAGGTCACCTGTTACAATTAAGTCGTAATAAGAGGCGTCAATTTGTCGTTCGCGTAAATGGGCTTCAATCGTATCGACAGCCGCTGGGGCCATCGCACCACCCATATTAAAAGGATCTGTTAATCCCATATCAATCACTCGACCGATTGTGGCAGATGTTACTCTAGGACCATGTCCAGTGTCGCTTAAAATAGCCGCCCCCGCCCCGGTTACTGTCCATTGTGCGGTAGGTGGTTTTTGACCGCCGTATTCAGTTGGATATCGGAACTGCTTCTCTACAGCAGCGTTATGACTAGATGCCCCAGTTAATAAATATTTTGCGCCTTTTGCATTTACAATGCTTGCCCCGAGTGCTAATCCTTCCATAGAAGTAGAACAAGCACCAAATAATCCGAGATATGGTGTGCCGAGTGTGCGGCAGGCAAAGCTTGTTGGAGTGATTTGATTAATTAAATCTCCTGCAAGTACGAATTGAATATCGTCTTTACGAAGTTCTGCTTTTTCAGTAGCGCGGCTACAAGCTTCTTCGAACAAAATTTTATGTGCTTTTTCATAGGAATCCTGGCCGAGCCATAAATCTTCATGAAGGATATCGAAGTCTTCTGGAATGTTTCCTTTTGCTTCGAATGGCCCGCCAACGACTCCTGTCGAAATAATAACTGGTTTGTTTTCAAATACCCACGTTCGGTGTCCTTGTAACATTTATAGCCCTCCCCATTGAACAAGAATCGTTTTAATAAGTGCGATGACGAAAGCTGAAAATACACCAAACAAAATAACAGAGCCGGCTAATTTAAACATATTTCCGCCAACGCCGAGTACGAACCCTTCTGTTCGGTGTTCGATACATGCGGCGATAACAGAGTTACCAAATCCAGTAACGGGTACAGCTGTGCCTGCTCCAGCAAACTGCCCAAAGCGGTCATATATACCGAAACCAGTTAGTAACATGGAAATGAAAATGAGAGTTGCGACTGTTGGATTTCCTGCTGAACGCTCAGTGAAATCAAAATATGTGATATAAAACGTAGAAATGAGTTGTCCGATGAAGCAAATAAAACCACCGACGAAAAAGGCTTTAATACAATTTTTCAAGACAGGGCGCTTCGGTTCGCGTTCTTGCTCGAATTTTTTATACTCTTGTTGCACAGGGGTTAAGTTCTTATCTTTACTAGACATTGCGATCCTTCCTTTTCTATTAAAAAGCATTAAGTGTTAGACTCCATTTTTTTCCCAATAAGTTTTAATTGCTTATTGATCTCGTCTTTAGATACTTCTTTTTTCTTAATTTTGCTCTCAAGCTTTTCGAGTAACATAAAGATTTTTTTATCAGTACTTACACGAACATCGAAAGTAGGATGCTCATCACTTAGCTGCTTTTGAAGCTTCTTACGCAAAGCTTTTAGCCCAAACCTTTCGTGATGCTCAGGTGTAACTGCTATGTAGAGATCTAAATTTGAATTCACTGCTGTGCTTTTTATAATTTCATCCATAGCGAGAGCCCTTTTCTTGGCTCCTTGTGATATAGATTGATTAAAGGATTCCGTACTCGTCTTTGTTAGTTTGGGACCTTTTTCTTTCTCCGTTCGTTTTGCTTCTTCTTTCACTTTTTTATCTAAGGGACTATTATCACATCCGGCAAAAGAGCTACATAGAAGGGCAAATAACGCGGTTATGAGGCCGAGTTTTCGCATAATTATCATTCCATTTCTATTGCAATATGTAATGTGATAGAAAAAGGATGACTGCATATCATCCTTTTTCTATTTCACAGCATGACGAATCTGTTATTGCTGTGAGTATTGTGGTTCTTCTTGTTGGACTTCTTCAACGCGTGGGTTTAAAGAATCGATAATCGTTTGCGTTTGTTGCGCAGCTGTTTGGAAAAGTTGCTTTGCTTGTTGGTTATCCGTATCAAGAGCGAATCCCTCTAAGCTAGCTTGTGCACTTTTTAATCCAGAAACAGTTTGCTTTAGTTTTGTAATTACAGTCATTGATTGAAGCCCCCTTTGGAATATCAATTCAAAGATTATAATTTGTGAGTTGGGGTGAATTTATGATTGGGAAATTTAGGGGATAGTGCTTTGTTAATATACTACTAACTAAGGTGCATAAAGGATTACGGGGATATTTTTATTGATTTAGATGGATTTTATTGCTATTATTATGGAAAGAAAATGAAGTGTTTTCTATAATCATGCGCCCATAGCTCAGTCGGATAGAGCGGTGGTTTCCGGTACCACGTCTGCCGGGGGTTCGAATCCCTCTGGGCGCGTTATGTATTGTTGGTGTTACGTGTTGAAAATAAATAGTAAATTTAAAACAACCTCTTGTATGTGATTAGAAATAATCGTGTATAGGGGGTTTTTGTTATGGCCCTACAAGGTACTTCTGTTAATTTTGTAATGAGTTTATACTAAAATTTTTTAAAACTTATAGTATGAGGGGAATGCAGGTGCGTAAAATTAGTGGATATTTAAGGATTTTAAGGGATAACGAACGTAGAACCGTTGCTGTATCTGATTCTGGTGAAATTACAGGCGATGAAATGTTGAAATTCATGTTAAATATGGAAGTGCACTATAAAGAAATTGATAGGGATTGTTTTGGACCTAGTCACTATTTGCCTAGCGGAGACTACCATAAGGATTTAATAGCGATTGTCTTTACGGCTGAAATGATGTTAGAGGACATGGAATTAGAAGGTGAATGGCCTGCTGAAGAAGGGGATGTTATATTTAACGAAGCATAATGAATCTATCTGCATAAAAAGGTCTGCACTTACAAATATAAGTGCAGACCTTTTTTATTAATGCTTGTTATATCTGATAATAAGATTTACTATTAGTATGTGGTAATAATTTTTATTGCGCTATTATTTTCTTTCAATATTATTCAAATTTCGGTTGTAAGTTGTAAATCTCATTAATACATATAAATTAATAATATTTTGGAATGGGTGTCTGTGATAGCATTCTCCTTTTACCAAACTTATTGTACAATAGAAACAAGGGGGAGATTAGTTTGAAGGCAAGTCTTTTACAAGAACAAAGCTTACGTTTGGCAATGACACAAGAGTTAAGGCAAGCGATTACAATGCTCCAGTATAATGTACAAGAATTATCGGAGTTTTTGTATGAGCAATCGTTAGAGAATCCCCTTATTGAGTTAGGTGGTTTTGAGAGGGAGAAGAAAAAGAGCTCTAACACAAGTAAAAGTACCAGCAAACAAGTCGAGAATCAGATGGAAATCTACAGTGTGGATTCAACAACGATTCAGCAACATTTATTAAATCAAATACAGTATTATAAAATAGAAGAAGAAGAGCGAAAAGTAGCTTCTTTCATTATTATGAACATGGATGGAAATGGGTATTTACAAGAAACGAACGAAGAGTTAGCGGATCTCCTTTCCGCACCAATTCATGTAGTCGACCGCTCTGTAGAGCTTGTCCAATCGCTCGAGCCAGCAGGGGTAGGAGCGCGTAATATTCAGGAATGCCTAACTTTGCAATTGAAGCGCTTACAAAGACGGAATGGATTAGCGGAAGAGGTTATAGAGGATCAATTTGCTTATTTCGTGAAGAAAGATTGGCGAAAGCTCGTCCAAGTGTTGAAGTGTAGTAATGAGGAATTGCAATCAGCAGTGAACTGTATTACGTCATTACAGCCGAAACCAGGTCTTGCGTTTTCTTCTGATAAACCACTTTATATTGTGCCTGATATGGCGGTGAAAAAAGATGGTGATCGTCTTGTTTTACAAATGAACGAGAGAAATATGCCGAGAATTGAAATTCATTCTGAGTATAGTGCGCTTCTGAATAATAGTGAAAGTGAAGTAGCATCTTACGTATCAGAAAAGTATCAGCATGTGCAGTGGATTATGCGCAGTTTAAAACAGAGAAAACAAACGCTTCTGCAAGTGATGACTATTATTATGGAAAAACAACGTGATTTCTTCTGGGAAGGTCCAGAATATTTAAAACCGCTTGCTTTAAAAGAGGTAGCGGAAGAGTTAAGTGTGCATGAATCTACAATTAGTCGTGCGACGCGAAATAAATATGTGCAAACACCACACGGTTTATTTGAGATGAAATCGTTCTTTAGTAATGCTGTGTCGACTACTGAAGATGAAGCAGTTTCTACAAAGCGTGTGAAACGATTTATCCAAACGCTTGTGGAGGCAGAGAATAAGAAGAAGCCACTTTCAGATCAAAAGATTTCGAAATTATTAGAAGAAGAGCATGAAATCATTATTTCTCGAAGAACAGTGGCGAAGTATAGAGAACAAATGCACATTCCAGCGTCATCATTACGAAAAACGATCGGATAGGTGAAGAATATGAAAGTTGTACTGTATACAAAAAAAGATTGTGGCCTTTGCGTGCAGGCGAAACAAGTTTTACAGGAAGTACAATGTGAATATTCTTTTCAAATCGAGGAAATAGATATATATGAAGATAATGACCTTTTGGAGAAGTATCATTTAATGATTCCGGTTGTAGAAATAGGCGGGAAACAGGTAGAATATGGTAACATTCACAAAGGTGTCATAATAAACTATATAAAGAATGCAGTTAAGAGTTGAATAAGTTTCTATCTCCTGTTACAATAATACACGTAGCAGGGATTATTTTTTTAACCTATGTGGGACACAAAATGTCACTACGGGACGTAAAGTGACCACGAGGAAAAATGAACCAATGTAGTGAGGAGAAAAGATATGCGCTCATGGATTCAGAACACAAAAAAATTATTACCTGATCTGCTACCTGTTATGCAAACGAGAATGCAAATTCTTCAATACATTAGGCTCATGCAGCCGATTGGAAGAAGAAACTTGTCAGCAAGTCTCGGTATGACAGAACGAGTATTGCGAAGTGAAGTTCAAGTTTTGAAAGAACAAAACTTAGTTCACGTCGCTTCTTCTGGAATGACTTTGACAGAAGAAGGAACAGCTTTAGTTCTTGCTTTGGAAGACTTTATGAAAGAAATTTCCGGGTTAAAGGTTTTAGAAAAGCAACTTAAGGAAACATTAGACTTGGATGAAGTTTTCGTTGTCCCTGGTGATAGTGATGAATCACCTTGGGTCAAACTGGAGATGGGCCGTGCTTGTGTGACTTGTATAAAAGACCGTCTGACAGCGAATAATATCGTTGCTGTGGCTGGAGGATCTACGCTAGCTGCTGCTGCGGACATGATGCAGCTTGATTGCAAAGATTTACATATGCTATTTGTCCCAGCACGTGGTGGAATTGGAGAGGGCGTCGAATTAGAAGCCAATACCATTTGTGCCAAGATGGCGCAAAATACGATGAGTAATTATCGCTTATTGTATGTTCCAGATCACGTTAGTAGCGAAGCATATGCGTCTATTGTGACAGAGCCTTCCGTGAAAGAAGTTCTTGAGTTGATTCGATCTTCCAATATCGTCATTCATGGAATAGGTGATGCGTTAACAATGGCACGTCGCAGAAATACTTCAGAAGCAGATTGGTTAAAGATTCAAGCAAGCGAAGCAGTAGGAGAAGCTTTCGGTTACTACTTTAATGAACAAGGAAATGTTGTTCATAAAGTAAGAACAGTTGGTATGCAACTTGAGGATTTACAACATGTATCTCATGTTGTTGCAGTCGCTGGAGGTTCTTCAAAGGCAAAAGCAATACAGGCTGTAATTAAACAAGGGCACACTTCAATTCTAATTACAGATGAAGGTGCAGCAAAACAGTTAACAAAGGGTATTACCCTTTAATATAATCCCCCAAGGAGGAAATTCAAATGACTAAAATTGGTATTAATGGATTTGGACGTATCGGACGTAACGTATTCCGCGCAGCTCTTAACAACTCTGAGGTAGAAGTAGTAGCAATCAACGACTTAACAGATGCTAAAACATTAGCTCACCTTTTAAAATATGACACAGTTCACGGAACTTTAAATGCAGAAGTATCTGCTAACGAAAACAGCATCGTTGTTAACGGTAAAGAAATTAAAGTTATCGCTGAGCGTGACCCAGCTCAATTACCATGGAGCGACTACGGAGTAGAAGTAGTAGTAGAATCTACTGGCCGTTTCACTAAAAAATCAGACGCTGAAAAACACTTAGGTGGATCAGTTAAGAAAGTTATCATCTCAGCTCCAGCTTCTGACGAAGATATCACTGTAGTTATGGGTGTTAACCACGAACAATACGATGCAGCTAACCACAACGTAGTATCTAACGCTTCTTGTACTACAAACTGTCTAGCTCCATTCGCTAAAGTATTAAACGAAAAATTCGGCGTAAAACGCGGAATGATGACAACAATTCACTCTTACACTAACGACCAACAAATCTTAGACTTACCACACAAAGATTTACGTCGTGCTCGTGCAGCAGCTGAAAACATGATCCCAACATCTACTGGTGCAGCTAAAGCTGTAGCATTAGTATTACCAGAACTTAAAGGTAAATTAAACGGTGGCGCTGTACGTGTTCCAACTGCTAACGTTTCTCTTGTTGACTTAGTTGTTGAACTTGACAAAGAAGTAACAGTTGAAGATGTAAACGCAGCATTCAAAGCAGCAGCTGAAGGCGAATTAAAAGGTATCCTTGGATACAGCGAAGAGCCATTAGTATCTATCGACTATAACGGATGTACAGCTTCTTCTACAATCGATGCATTATCTACAATGGTAATGGAAGGTAACATGGTTAAAGTACTTTCTTGGTACGATAACGAAACTGGTTACTCTAACCGCGTAGTAGACCTAGCAGCATACATGACTTCTAAAGGTCTTTAATTCTTAATTATATAAGTAATCAATGACAAAACGAGGGAGAGGGTTTGTTCCCTCTCTCTCTTCTTTCGTTTTAAAAGCAAATGTGTTAAGCTTTTGAGTGGGTTTTGTCAATCCTAACTAGTAGTCGGAGGGAAATCCAATGAACAAAAAATCAATTCGTGACGTAGATTTAAAAGGTAAGCGTGTATTTTGCCGCGTTGATTTCAACGTACCTATGAAAGAAGGCAAAATTACAGATGAAACTCGTATCCGTGCAGCTCTTCCTACAATTCAATATTTAGTAGAGCAAGGTGCGAAAGTTATTTTAGCAAGTCACTTAGGCCGTCCAAAAGGTCAAGCAGTAGAAGAATTACGTCTTACTCCAGTAGCAGCACGTTTAGGCGAGCTTCTTGGTAAAGATGTTAAAAAAGCAGACGAAGCATTCGGACCAGTTGCACAAGAAATGGTTGCAGCAATGAACGAAGGTGACGTATTAGTTCTTGAAAACGTACGTTTCTATGCGGGCGAAGAAAAGAACGATGCAGAACTTGCGAAAGAATTTGCAGCTCTTGCTGATATCTTCGTAAACGATGCATTCGGTGCAGCTCACCGTGCTCACGCTTCTACAGCAGGAATCGCAGACTACCTACCAGCAGTATCTGGTTTATTAATGGAAAAAGAGTTAGATGTACTTGGAAAAGCACTTTCTAACCCAGAACGTCCATTCACAGCTATCATCGGTGGTGCGAAAGTAAAAGATAAAATCGGTGTAATTCGTCATCTATTAGACAAAGTAGATAACTTAATCATCGGTGGCGGACTTGCTTACACATTCGTTAAAGCTTTAGGTCATGAAATTGGTCTATCTCTATGTGAAAACGACAAAATTGAACTAGCTAAAGAATTTATGCAACTTGCAAAAGAAAAAGGCGTAAACTTCTACATGCCAGTTGATGTTGTAATCACAGAGGAATTCTCTGAAACTGCAACAACTCAAATCGTAAGTATCGACTCTATCCCTTCTACATGGGAAGGCGTGGACATCGGTCCTAAAACACGTGAAATTTATGCAGATGTAATTAAAAATTCTAAGCTTGTTGTATGGAATGGACCAATGGGTGTATTCGAAATGACTCCATTCGCAGAAGGTACAAAAGCAGTAGGACAAGCATTAGCAGATGCAGAAGATACATACTCTGTTATCGGCGGTGGTGACTCTGCAGCAGCTGTTGAAAAATTCGGTATGGCTGATAAAATGAGCCACATTTCTACTGGCGGCGGTGCGTCATTAGAATTCATGGAAGGCAAAGAGCTTCCAGGTGTAGTTTGTCTTAACGACAAATAAGTAGCAGCCAAAGAAAAAGGACGGTGCAAAGCATGCGTAAACCAATTATCGCAGGTAACTGGAAAATGAATAAAACTCTATCTGAAGCAGTTAGCTTCGTAGAGGAAGTTAAAGGTCAAATCCCAGCAGCTTCAGCTGTTGATGCAGTAGTTTGCTCTCCAGCTCTATTCTTAGAGCGCCTTGTAGCAGCAACTGAAGGAACTGACTTACAAGTAGGTGCACAAAACATGCACTTCGAAAAAAATGGTGCATTCACTGGCGAAATTAGCCCAGTAGCACTTAGCGACTTAAAAGTAGGCTACGTAGTACTTGGCCACTCTGAGCGTCGTGAAATGTTTGCTGAAACAGACGAGTCAGTAAACAAAAAGACTCTTGCAGCATTTGAACATGGTTTAACACCAATCGTATGTTGTGGTGAGACTTTAGAAGAGCGCGAAAGCGGAAAAACATTTGATCTAGTAGCAGGTCAAGTGACAAAAGCACTTGCAGGTTTAACAGAAGAGCAAGTTAAAGCAACTGTTATCGCTTATGAGCCAATCTGGGCTATCGGTACAGGTAAATCTTCTTCTTCTGCAGATGCAAACGAAGTATGTGCGCATATCCGTAAAGTTGTTGCAGAAGCTGTTTCTCCAGAAGCTGCAGAAGCTGTTCGTATTCAATACGGCGGTAGCGTAAAACCAGAAAATATTAAAGAGTATATGGCACAATCTGACATCGACGGCGCTTTAGTTGGCGGTGCTAGCTTAGAGCCTGCTTCGTTCTTAGGTCTTCTGGGGGCGGTAAAATGAGAAAGCCAACAGCTTTAATCATTCTTGATGGTTTCGGACTACGTGAAGAAACTCATGGGAATGCTGTAGCACAAGCTAAGAAACCTAATTTTGATGGTTACTGGAACAAATTCCCTCACACAACGCTTACAGCTTGTGGTGAGGAAGTAGGTCTTCCAGAAGGTCAAATGGGTAACTCTGAGGTTGGTCACTTAAATATCGGTGCTGGTCGCATCGTATATCAAAGCTTAACACGCGTAAACGTTGCGATTCGTGAAGGTGAGTTCGATCAGAACGAAACTTTCCAAAATGCAATTAAAAGCGTAAAAGAAAAAGGTACTGCTCTTCATTTATTCGGTTTACTTTCTGATGGTGGTGTGCACAGTCACATGAACCATATGTTTGCTCTTCTTCGCTTAGCAGCAAAAGAAGGCGTGGAGAAAGTTTATATCCATGCATTCTTAGACGGCCGCGATGTTGGACCACAAACAGCAAAAGGTTATATCGATGCAACGAATGCAGTAATTAAAGAAACAGGAGTAGGACAATTCGCGACTATCTCTGGTCGTTATTACTCTATGGACCGTGACAAGCGTTGGGATCGCGTTGAAAAATGTTACAGTGCTATGGTGAATGGTGAAGGCCCTACTTATAAATCAGCAGAAGAGTGTGTAGAAGACTCTTATGCGAACGGTATCTATGATGAATTCGTATTGCCGTCTGTAATTGTTAACGAAGATAACACGCCAGTTGCAACAATCAATGATGATGATGCAGTTATCTTCTATAACTTCCGTCCAGACCGTGCAATTCAAATTGCTCGTGTATTTACAAACGAAGACTTCCGTGAGTTCGATCGTGGTGAAAAAGTACCTCACATTCCTGAATTCGTTTGTATGACACATTTCAGTGAAACTGTAGATGGTTACGTGGCATTCAAGCCAATGAACCTTGATAACACATTAGGTGAAGTTGTTGCGCAAGCGGGATTAAAGCAACTTCGCATCGCGGAAACTGAAAAGTATCCGCACGTTACATTCTTCTTTAGCGGTGGTCGTGAGGCTGAATTCCCAGGAGAAGAGCGTATTTTAATTAACTCACCGAAGGTTGCAACGTATGACTTGAAACCTGAAATGAGCATTTACGAAGTAACGGACGCTTTAGTAAATGAAATCGAAAATGATAAACATGATGTTATCATTCTTAACTTTGCAAACTGTGATATGGTTGGCCATTCTGGGATGATGGAACCAACAATTAAAGCAGTAGAAGCAACTGACGAATGTTTAGGAAAAGTTGTAGAAGCGATTCTTGCAAAAGATGGTGTAGCACTTATTACTGCTGACCATGGTAATGCTGATCAGGAGTTAACTGCTGATGGTGGACCAATGACAGCTCATACAACTAACCCGGTTCCTTTCATCGTTACAAAAAATGATGTAGAGCTTCGTGAAGGTGGTATTTTAGGAGATATCGCTCCAACAATGCTTACGCTTTTAAATGTGGAACAACCGAAAGAAATGACAGGTAAAACAATTATTAAATAATTTGCTTATATAAAAAGGAGAGAATTTATTATGTCAACAATTATTGATGTTTATGCTCGCGAAGTCCTTGACTCTCGTGGTAACCCAACTGTAGAAGTAGAAGTTTACACAGAAAGCGGCGCTTTCGGACGCGCTATCGTACCAAGTGGTGCATCTACTGGTGAGCACGAAGCAGTAGAATTACGTGACGGTGACAAATCTCGTTACCTTGGTAAAGGTGTTCTAAATGCAGTAAACAACGTTAACGAAGCAATCGCTCCAGAAATCGTTGGTTTCGACGTAACTGACCAAGCTGGTATCGACCGTGCTATGATCGAATTAGATGGCACTCCAAACAAAGGTAAATTAGGCGCTAACGCTATCCTTGGTGTATCTATGGCAGTAGCTCACGCAGCAGCTGACTTCGTAGGTCTTCCATTATACCGTTACCTTGGTGGATTCAATGCAAAACAATTACCAACTCCAATGATGAACATCATCAACGGTGGTTCTCACGCTGATAACAACGTAGACTTCCAAGAGTTCATGATCTTACCAGTTGGCGCTCCAACATTCAAAGAATCAATCCGTATGGGTGCTGAAGTATTCCATGCACTTAAAGCTGTATTACATGACAAAGGTCTTAACACTGCAGTAGGTGACGAAGGTGGATTCGCTCCAAACCTTGGTTCTAACCGTGAAGCATTAGAAGTAATCATCGAAGCTATCGAAAAAGCTGGTTACAAAGCTGGCGAGAACGTATTCTTAGGAATGGACGTTGCTTCTTCTGAGTTCTACAACAAAGAAACTGGTAAATATGACCTTGCAGGCGAAGGCCGTACTGGCTTAACTTCTGCAGAAATGGTCGATTTCTACGAAGAGCTTTGCAAAGACTTCCCAATCATCTCTATCGAAGATGGTTTAGACGAAAACGACTGGGATGGTCACAAATTATTAACTGAGCGTATCGGTGATAAAGTACAATTAGTTGGTGACGACTTATTCGTAACTAACACTCAAAAACTTGCTGAAGGTATCGAAAAAGGTATCTCTAACTCAATCTTAATTAAAGTTAACCAAATCGGTACTTTAACTGAGACTTTCGAAGCTATCGAAATGGCTAAACGTGCTGGTTACACAGCAGTTGTATCTCACCGTTCTGGTGAAACTGAAGATGCTACAATCGCTGACATCGCAGTTGCAACTAACGCTGGCCAAATCAAAACTGGTTCTATGAGCCGTACTGACCGTATTGCTAAGTACAACCAATTATTACGCATCGAAGACGAACTAGGCGAAATCGCTGTTTACGATGGTATCAAATCTTTCTACAACATCAAACGATAATTGTAGAAAATAACGACAGACCGTGAGAAATCACGGTCTGTTTTTTTATGCTTAAAATTGCTCACCCGTCATAAGTGACATGAAATGTTTAAAGAAGCGGTTATAATTAAAATCAATTGCGATTTGATGACTCGGCCAATCAATAAATGGCTTAGATTCTCTTAAAGAACGAAATTCCCCTATGCTTGCTCCTTGTGCATAAGATTCTGTCATGACAACGATAGGTGAATTGTGATACGTAAACATAGAGTTATCAAGTAAAGCGAGTATTGGCATTGTGTCATGGAAGGGGCTCCCCTTTAAATGCGGTAAGGCGTCTTTATAATATCCGTAGTAATAATGATCGAATAACGGTTTGACGAGTGGGGCTTTTCCTTTTACTTCAATGTATTCAGCCATTTCTGGTGTAATGATGGAATACTGAGTGACGTTTAATGGATAGATGTACATGTTAGGTGAGGATTGAAGGACTATATTAGCGGCAGTAGGATCGCCATAAAAGTTCGCTTCTGAAATAGGGGTCACATTACCAGGATGTAAAAAGGCACCACCCATTATGTAGTAAGATTTAATTTGCTTCATGAGCTGTTTACATAAGATGAATAAAATTGCTAGGGAGGTAAGTCTGCCTAAACTAACAATGATTAATTCATCTTTATACTGTTCAATAAGAGGAATGACTTCGAAAAAATTCTCCATTTCTCCGTTAGACACATGTCCCTTTGGAATAATTGGCCCGAGCCCTTGTTTCCCGTGTACTTCCGTAAAGAAAGCAGGAGGGGCGCCAGTAAGTGGGCGTTCTGATCCACCAAATATCTTGATATTTCTATCCTTTGCTTTGTTCTTAAGAAAATGAGCGTTTTGTACGGCCATTTCTTTTGGAACATTGCCGTAATCAGCAACAATGCCGACGATTTCTATTTCATCGATAAAGAATGCTAAGAGGAGAGCCATCGTATCATCAATCCCAGGATCACAAAAAATAAGAACTTTTTTGGGCATATGTTCACCACCTATCTTATTTATATATATGTAAGCTTAAGGATAAAAAGATTATTTTATTGAAATAACAACGTTACAAATTCAGAAAATAAAAACTTTTTATATTAGGTCAAGGTTTTTGACTTAATTATCGATTGGAAATGCAGTCATATCAAGGGTGTAAGCGTATAACATAGGCTGTTTTTGCTGTCAAGTTGATAAATTGCAGCTTTTTACAATTTATACTATGATAAAGATATTAAGAGAAGATCGTATAAACATGAGGGATGATGAACATGAAATTTACAAAGATTCTTGTCCAAATTGCAGCTCTTTACGTTTTTTATATGGTTGGAAATTGGGTACAAGAAGTGTTAAATATTCCGATTCCAGGAAGTTTGATTGGAATGTTCCTCTTACTTGTTTTACTTAGCCTAAAAGTCCTTCCAGTGAAATGGTTCGATTTAGGAGCAGAAACACTCGTTGCTATTATGCCGTTTTTATTAATTCCGCCAACGCTTGGCCTAATGAATTACGGTGCTTTTTTTATGAGTAAAGGAATTTCTCTTTTCATTACAATTGTAGCGAGTACATTTTTAATTATTATTGTCGCAGGACATACAGGACAATATCTTGCGAATAGAAAGGAAAGAGAGTCGCGATGAGCCAAATATTAATCGGAATCGGTTGGGTTCTTTTTACGGTGCTATTATACCAATTATCTAAAAAAATCTATAAATTATTTCCAACACCATTCACCATTCCAATGCTTGTAGCAACAGGATTAATGGCTTTCTTATTTATCATGCTTGATATACCATATCAACATTATATGGAAAGCGGTGGTGGCTGGATTGCAAAACTGCTGGGACCCGGTGTTGTAGCATTTGCAATTCCTCTTTATAAGCAACGTCACGTTCTGCAAAAATATGTTGTACCGATTGCTGGTGGCGTATTAGTAGGGACAACAGTTGCAATCGCAAGTGATTTTGCCATCGCATCACTTATGGGAACAGATAAAAGCTTAATTTTATCTTCTTTACCAAAATCGGTGACAATGCCAGTTGCGATGAGTGTTTCAGAGCAAGTTGGTGGTGTACCGTCATTAACAGCAGCTTTCGTTGTTATCGCAGGGATTACGGGAACGATTACTGGCCCACTTTTATTAAAATGGAGCCGTGTTACAAACTCAGTTGGTAAAGGTATCGGATTTGGATGTGCTTCTCATATTATGGGTGTAATGAGAGCGATGAAAAATAATGAACATGAAGGTGTTATTGGATCGGTAACAATGACATTAACAGCAATTTTGACATGTTTGCTCGGGCCGTTATTTGCAATGATGTTTATGTAATAGAAGAAAAGCGAGAGCGACTCTATAGCTCTCGCTTTTCTATAGAATTTATGCTACAGTTAAAATAACTGAATCTTTGTAGGAGGTACGCCAAGTGCATACGTTATTATCCGTTTTACTTATTATTGTATCGATTTTAATGATTGTTATGGTACTTATGCAGTCTAGTAATAGCTCAGGCCTTTCAGGTGCAATTTCAGGCGGTGCAGAGCAATTATTTGGTAAGCAAAAAGCACGTGGAATTGAAGCAGTATTAAACCGTATTACGATTGTTTTAGCCGTTCTATTCTTCGTATTAACAATTGCTGTTACGTACTTAAATTTATAGAATTGAAAGAAGAAGCGTTAGTAAGTTGTACTAATGGTTCTTCTTTTTTATTTTGCTATTTGAAAGATGTTTCTAATTAGATTATAGAAATATAAATATGGTACACTAGATATAGAAAGAATACGACTAGATTACAGAAGAGAAAGAGGAGAAGTACATGATGAAATTAGCATCTCCGAAACCATTTACATTTGAGGGTGGAGACCGCGCTGTTTTATTACTACATGGTTTCACAGGAAACTCAGCTGATGTACGTATGTTAGGGCGTTTCTTAGAGAAGAAAGGCTACACTTGTCATGCGCCAATTTTTAAAGGGCACGGTGTACCACCAGAAGAGCTTGTTCATACAGGTCCTGAAGATTGGTGGCAAGACGTAATGGAAGCATATCAGCTTTTAAAAGATAAAGGCTTTGAGAAAATTGCTGTTGCTGGATTATCACTTGGCGGCGTATTTTCTTTAAAATTAGGTTATACAGTACCGGTTTTAGGTGTAGTACCAATGTGTGCACCAATGTATATTAAGAGTGAAGAAACGATGTACCAAGGTATATTGGCATATGCCCGCGAATATAAAAAACGTGAGCAAAAATCACCAGAGCAAATTGAACAAGAAATGTTGGAATTCCAAAAGACACCGATGAATACATTAAAAGCACTACAAGAGCTAATTGCTGACGTACGTAACAATGTGGATATGATTTATGCACCGACATTTGTTGTACAAGCACGTCATGATGAAATGATTAATACAGATAGTGCTAACATTATTTATAACGGTGTAGAATCTACGTTAAAAGACATTAAATGGTATGAAGACTCTACGCATGTCATTACACTTGATAAGCAACGTGACGAGCTACATGAGGATGTATATAACTTCTTGGAGCAACTAGATTGGTAAGATCTAGTTGCCTCTTTTTTTCATAAGGAATTTTTTGTGAAAACTGTAAAAATCATTAGGGGAGTATTAAAGTTTCGCTTTATACATCCCCAGTCTTTCGGATACACTAAATAATATAAGGGTTTAAAGGAGGTATTTCTGCTTGGAAGAAATCATACAAGAAAATATTGATAAGTTGTTATTATTTATGAGAGAAGAAGCGTATAAACCGTTAACAATACAAGAGTTAGAAGAGGCATTTGGAATTGAAGGATCTGAGGGCTTTAAAGATTTTGTAAAGGCACTTGTAATGATGGAAGAGAAGGGGCTTGTTATTCGCACACGTAGTAACCGTTACGGTCTTCCTGAAAAGATGAATTTAGTACGCGGTAAATTAATTGGACATGCACGTGGCTTTGCATTCGTTGTACCAGAAGAGAAGAAAACCGGAGACGATGATCTTTTCATCCCGCCTACAGAGTTAAACGGTGCACTTCATGGTGATACAGTATTAGCGCGTGTTAGCGCACAATCAAGTGGATCACGCCAAGAAGGTTCAATTGTACGTATTTTAGAGCGCGGCACGAAAGAACTAGTTGGTACATATACAGAATCGAAAAACTTTGGATTTGTTGTACCTGACAATAAGCGCTGGACGAGTGATATCTTTATCTTGAAAAGTGCATCAATGGGTGCTGTAGAAGGCCATAAAGTAGTTGTGAAAATTACGAGCTATCCAGAGAATCGTTTAAGTGCAGAAGGTGAAGTTATTCAAATTCTAGGTCATAAAAATGATCCAGGAGTAGATATTTTATCAGTTATCCATAAACATCATCTACCTTTAGCATTTCCTGAAGAAGTGATGGAGCACGCAAACAGTGTACCAGAAACGATTTCAGAAGCAGATTTAAAAGATCGCCGTGACCTGCGTGACCAAATGATCGTAACGATTGACGGTGCAGACGCGAAAGATTTAGATGACGCTGTTACAGTAACGAAGCTCGAGAATGGTAACTACAAGCTTGGCGTTCATATTGCGGATGTAAGTCATTACGTTCAAGAAGGTTCTCCAATTGATGTAGAAGCAGCGGAGAGAGCGACGAGTGTATATCTTGTTGACCGTGTAATTCCGATGATTCCGCATCGTCTATCTAACGGTATTTGTTCGTTAAACCCGAAAGTAGACCGTCTGACGTTATCTTGTGAAATGGAAATCAACAACTTAGGTGACGTTGTAAAGCACGAGATTTTCCAAAGTGTGATTAAAACGACAGAGCGTATGACGTATGCTGACGTAAGAAGCATTTTAGAAGATGAGGACGAAGAGTTAATCAAACGCTATGAGCCGCTCGTACCGATGTTTAAAGAGATGGGTCAATTGGCACAGATTTTACGTGAAAAACGTATGCGCCGTGGTGCAATTGACTTTGACTTTAAAGAAGCGAAAGTATTAGTAGACGAAGAAGGTAAACCGACAGATGTTGTCATGCGTGATCGTTCTGTATCAGAGAAGTTAATTGAAGAATTTATGCTTGTTGCGAACGAAACAGTAGCAGAGCATTTCCACTGGATGAACGTACCATTCATGTACCGTGTCCATGAAGATCCGAAAGAAGATAAGCTGGAGCGTTTCTTCGAGTTTGTAACGAACTTCGGATACGCTGTAAAAGGACGTGCGAACGAAATACATCCTCGTGCGTTACAACAAATTCTTGAAATGGTTCAAGGACAGCCGGAAGAAGTAGTTATTTCAACAGTAATGCTTCGTTCAATGAAGCAAGCGCGTTACGATGCGGATAGCTTAGGACATTTCGGTTTATCAACTGAGTTCTACACACATTTCACATCACCAATTCGTCGTTATCCAGATACAATCGTTCATAGATTAATTCGTGAATACATCATTAACGGTAAAGTCGACAACGAAACACAAGCAAAATGGCGTGAAAACTTACCTGAGATAGCAGAGCACTCTTCTAATATGGAACGTCGTGCTGTTGAAGCAGAACGTGAAACAGACGAAATGAAAAAAGCAGAGTATATGGTTGATAAGATTGGCGAAGAGTATGACGGTATGATTAGCTCTGTAACAAACTTCGGTTTATTCGTAGAGCTTCCAAATACGATTGAAGGTCTTGTACACGTTAGCTACTTAACGGATGATTACTACCGTTATGACGAGAAACATTTCGCAATGATCGGAGAACGTACAGGTAACGTATTCCGCATCGGGGACGAAATTACAATTCGTGTTATTAACGTAAACAAAGACGAGCGTGCAATCGACTTTGAAATCGTTGGCATGAAAGGTACGCCTCGTCGTAAGTTCAAAGATCGTCCAGTCGTTATCGAACAGCCAAGAACAGGCAGAAAGAAACGCGGTGGACGTAGCGAGCGTAGTAATGAGCGCGGTGGCGAACGCGGCACAGGAAGAAAGTTTGATCGTGGTGGCCAAGGAAAAGGAAAAGCATCAGCATCCACATCTGCCAGTCAGCCGGGTAAAAAAGATAGTAATAGTAATAGTAATAGTAATAGTAATAGTAATAGTAATAGTAATGGCAAGAAGAAAAAAGGATTCTTTGAAAATGTACCAGGATTCAAGAAGAAAAAGAAAAAGCGTAAGTAAGAGAAGAGAGGCTTCGCTTTGATGAAAAGCGGGGCTTTTTCTTTTTTATTGGTGGCTTGAGAGCGAGCCATTTTCGCTTTTTATGGAATCTAGCTACAGTGGCTAGAATGTTCGGCGGCTTCGCTTCCTCCCAAGAGGCAAAGAGCGCCTCAAGGTCAGAAGCTCCATCCACCTCACATTCTGAGCGAGCCACTTTCGCTTTTTAATGGAATCCAGCTACAGTGGCTAGAATCTATTGGCCATTTCACTCCCTCGGACGAAGCAAAAAGCGCTTCTCTGTCGGGAGTTCCAATGTCCAACGATTCTGAGCGAGCCACTTTCGCTTTTTTATAACATTTGTTACAATAGTAAAAATAGAGGAGGGACGTTATATGCCAAAGGGTACAGGTAAGGTTATTGCACAAAATAAAAAAGCATTTCATGATTATTTCATCGAAGAAACATACGAGGCAGGGCTTGTCCTTCAAGGAACGGAAATTAAGTCGATTCGCGCTGGACGCGTGAACTTGAAAGATGCGTTTGCACGTGTACATAATGGTGAAGTATGGGTACATAATATGCATATTAGTACATATGAGCAAGGGAATCGTTTCAACCATGATCCGCTTCGCACGAGAAAGTTACTTCTTCATAAAAAAGAAATTGAAAAGTTAACGGGTGCTTCAAAAGAAACAGGCTATGCATTAGTTCCAGTTAGAATTTATTTAAAAAATGGATTCGCGAAAATGGCACTTGGTTTAGCAAAAGGTAAAAAGCAATATGATAAGCGTAACGATTTAAAAGAAAAAGAAGCAAAACGTGAAATTGCACGCGCGTTCCGTGATCGTCAAAAGATGTAATACAGATATTTACATTTGTAAAACGGCGCGCGTATGATATAATAACTTATGTAAGATTGTTGCACATTGAAAAATAGCTCTTAGTAGTTATCACGATATTTCTTCGTATGCTCCATTTTTATCATGGGGACGTTACGGATTCGACAGGGATAGTTCGAGCTTAGGTTGCGAGTCGAGGGGATCGGCCTCGTTAAAACGTCAAAGCCTATAATTGGCAAACAAAACAATCTTTCTTTAGCTGCTTAATTGCACTAAAGGTTCCTCCCTCCATCGTCCATGTGGTAGGGTAAGGGACTCAAACTAAGTGGACTACGCCGGAGTTCGCCGTCTGAGGGCGAAGGAAGAGAACAATCAGACTAGCAACTTGGAAGCCTGTCGATAGGCCGAAGAGTTCGCGAAATGCTAATATATCGACTACACTCGTAGAAGCTTAAGTGCCGATATTTTTGGACGTGGGTTCGACTCCCACCGTCTCCACCAATACATAACTGTTTGGTGGTTTTTTATTTTGTTATAACAGGAAGCGTAACTTTGCATAAAATGCAGGTTTCTGCTTCCTTTTTTGTTATGTAAAGATATGCTCCTTGGAAGTAATTTTAATTAATAATTCATGTTGTTTTAGAATAAAGTTTGTTCAAATTAAGCAAATAACCTTGATAAACAAAAAGAAAAAGGCGTGTTTTGAAAAAAATTGGTCAAAACACGCCCTTAATATTTTCAATTAGTTTATTCTTTTATAAAAACTTGGATCATTTCCTATCTATGTTGCTCAAGAATCCTGCCCTATAGCTGAATAAGAAAGCCCCTTATTCAAATACAACCATTTCCCCGACATCCATAAATCCAAATCGCTTATAGATATTTTTTCCATCATCTGAAGCTTGTAATACAACTGGTTTTTGTTTATCCGTTGTTTGATTTAGAAGAAATTGAAACATTTCACTGCCAATTCCTTTACCTCTAAATGTTTCTTTTGTCATCACATCATAAATACCATAACTATCTTTGCTTTCAATTAATAAACCAGTAGTTACAGGTATTTCATCTATGCATCCAATAAACATTTGAACTTCTGAACCTAATTTTACTTGAGAAAACTTATTAAAATAACTTTCTAATGCGTCTTTTTCTGGTGTACCCTCAAATAAGCTCATGAATACGTCTATATATTTTAAAAGTTCTTCATTATTTTTTACATTAGTAATCATAAGTTGATCGGAAATTCTTTGACCAACATTAAGAGTATTTTCAAGCTTCATCATCACATTACGTTCCGCTTCTTCTAGGTCATATTCTTGCATAAGTTTTGTCCAATCCTCGGTTAAATACTGAGCATCAATCCAAATACTAAAGGGATATTTTTTATATGAAAAATTATCGATTCCATGTCTAATCTTACCTGTATTTTTGATATTTGGAGATTTCGGCAATACTACATTGAATGTATCAGTAGGAATGTCTGTATTTGCTATGATGAAATCTTCTTCTTTTGTAAGTTCTCCACTAACTGCATGAGTAAATACTTTTAATTTTTCTTCCAAATTGTTTATGACTAATTGTTGATTTGTAATCATTTTTTTGCACCTTTCAAATCAATTTAGCGCGCTGTTTTTTATTATAAGGTCAATTAAACACTAAATATACCGTGTTCACAGTATTTACATCCTCCCATAATATTCAGAAAATATTGAAGCGATTTGTCTTCTAGGTTTAAAGCAATAGAAAAAATAACGTATTTTGTTTTGTAGTTTTATAAAATGCTTAAGTTGATAGAGGTGGGGCGGTGCCTCTGAAACAGAAAATGAAGAAATAGTTATTGCTGATAAGCAGGTAGATACTATAGATACCCTTAATGATTAAATAATATGTATTTAAATCTTCATATCCTTTGAGTTTCTATTCATATCTATTGTAAGATTATATAGAGTTCTCCTAATAAGCTGTTATAATGGCTTTTTTTAAGGGTTTCATATTTATAAATCTTAAAATGTTTTTTTGAGATAATTTTTTATCTAACTAAGTTATATTGAAGTAGAGGTGAACCATAGGTGAGGCAGGTGTTAGTAATTAAGAATGAAAGGTCTTTAGCAAAGAAAATCGTAAGCGGTCTAACGCAAGAAGGCTCTTTCATTTTAAAACTTCACAATGAAAACCAAGGTTTAAATATAGTATATGAACAAGATTGGGATATTATCATATTGGATTGGGATTCATTAAGTATATCGGGGCCAGAAATTTGCAGACAAGTACGACTTGTTAAAAAGACACCGATTATTATTGTGACCGACAATATTTCTAGTAAGGATTGCATAGCAGGGTTACAAGCAGGAGCAGATGATTATATTAGAAAACCATTTGTGAAAGAAGAATTAGTAGCAAGAGTTCAAGCTATTTTAAGAAGAAGTGACTATAATCAGCAAAATGAGATAAACTTTTTTCAGTTTAAAGATCTCTTTGTTGATGCATCTAGCAATATTGTGAAAAAAGATGGTAAAAATCTCTCGCTTACGAAGCGTGAGTACGATTTACTTGTATTTTTAATCAAGAATAAAAATACAATATTGAGTCGTGAAATGCTTTTGAATCAGGTTTGGGGATATAACGTAGTAGTAAATCCAAATGTAGTAGACTTATATATTGGGTATGTAAGAAAAAAGTTAAAGTGTGAGAAGAAAGACAGATATATTCAAACGATACATGGCAGAGGCTATTCAATGGTTGATTGATAAAAATAAGATAATAAAGTAGTTTCTGTGAAATATTAAAAGAAGATTGCTATAAGGAAATGTGCATTTTTTGCAGTAGAAATCACGGTTTATAAGGTACTAATCTATCGGTTAGTACGTGCGGGGGATGGATCTGGTGGGGACCGTATCTAATTTATTTTTAATTTTATTAACTCACACCATTCACAAGATTTTCACAGAATTAATGACTATACTTATTTACAGGATGTTCAAATGAAAATGATTATCAATAGCAATTTAGATACATGAAAGTTACTATCTAATTCAATCTATGGACGTCATCATTTTCGAACTAAATTACATAATAAGGAGTATACGTATGAAAAAAACTATGCTTTTAAAATTAGTAAGTATTCTAGCAATTTTCACTTTAATGTTAGTGGCTTGCTCGGATTCAAGTAAAGAAACTTCGAAGGCTAATAATAAAGATAATGGTAGTGATAAGCCAAAAACGGTTGAAATCACTGATGCACATGGAAAGGTTACTGTTCCTGTAAATCCAAAGAATGTAGTTGCTTTAGACAATAGAACGTTTGAAACTTTAGCTGATTGGGGAATTAAATTAGCGGCTGCTCCAAAGGATATCATGCCTGCTGATTCAGCATATAAAAAGGATGAAAAAGTTCAAAATATTGGGAATCACCGTGAGCCAAATCTTGAAATTATTGCAGCTGCAAACCCTGACCTTGTAATCGTTGGTCAAAGGTTTGCTGATCATTACGAAGAGATCAAAAAATTAGTGCCAAAAGCAGCTGTTATTGATCTTAATTTTGATGTTTCTGAGAAATCTACTACGCCTGGGAAAAACTTAGTAAAAGGACTTAAAGATTCTACAATTACTTTAGGGAAAATCTTTGATAAAGATAAAGAAGCTAAAAAATTAGTGGCTGATTTTGATAAATCTATTGAAACTGCAAAATCTGCTTATAACGGAAAAGATAAAGTTATGAGTGTTATCGTTACTGGTGGGAATATTGGTTTTGCTGCGCCGCACTCTGGTCGTGTTTGGGGACCAATGTATGAAATTTTCGGTTGGACTCCAGCATTAGAAGTTTCGAATTCTACTGCAGGTCATAAAGGTGATGACGTTTCTGTTGAAGCTATCGCACAAACAAATCCTGATTGGCTTTTCGTATTAGATCGTGATGCTGCAACATCTGATGCAGCTAAGTCAGCTCCTGCTCAGGATGTTATTTCTAAATCACCAGCTCTTCAAAACACAACTGCTGTTTCTAAAAAACAAGTTATTTATGCACCAGCAGATACTTACACAAATGAATCAATTCAGACTTATGTAGAGTTATTTGGAAATATCGCAAAAACTTTAGCTAAGTAGTGTAAAGGGGTACGAAACAGTGTCAAAAAATATGATTTCTAGGGTTGAGAATATTTCTCAACCCCAGTTTTATAATCACAATAAAATATGGACAAAACCTTTTATAATAGCGATTATGATTGTTATAATTTTAGGGATTATATCACTGTTTACTGGAGTTTATGATATACGTGGACAAGAGGACGGAATGGAGATGTTTTTCATCACTCGTGTTCCGAGAACAGTTGCATTAATGCTTACTGGAGCTGCAATGGCGATGGCAGGGCTCGTAATGCAATTAATTACACAGAATCGTTTTGTTGAACCTACTACAACGGGGACTATTGAATGGTCAGGCTTAGGCCTGCTTTTTGTATATTTATTATTTCCTGCCCCGACTTTAGTTCAAAGAATGACTGGTGCAATCATTTTTTCTTTTATAGGAACTATGATTTTCTTTCTGTTTTTAAGAAGAGTTAAACTTCGTTCGTCTTTAATTGTCCCTATTATTGGATTGATGCTTGGAGCAGTTATTTCTGCAGTGTCTACTTTTTTGGGACTCCTTTTTCAAATGACGCAAAGTATTGAAACTTGGTTCGTAGGTTCATTTGCTAACATTCAGGTGGGAAGGTATGAATATTTATGGCTAATTGTTATCGTTACTTTGCTTATTTTTATGTATGCTAATAGATTGACTTTAGCGGGATTAGGAGAAGATGTCGCAACAAGCCTTGGAGTTAATTACAATAGAATTGTTCTTTTTGGGACTGGTCTTATCTCTGTTGCAGTTGGAATTGTTGCAGCTGTTATTGGACACTTACCTTTCTTAGGATTAATTGTGCCAAATATTGTTTCCATGTTTAGAGGTGATGATCTTAGAAGTAATTTACCTTGGGTTTGTGTGATTGGAATGGGGACAATAACTGCCTGTGACATCATTTCTCGAACAATTATAAAGCCTTTTGAAGTCCCTGTTTCTTTAATACTTGCAACAGTGGGAGCGGTCGTGTTTATTACTATTCTATTGAGAAGAAGAAAACCAAGGAGGCTGCGATGATCACATTAGATTATAGAAATAAAGAAAATGTCGAAGTCGATTCTAGCCTTCATAATGAAAGTAGATCAGCTAGTGCTTTTCGTTCTAAGAAGGAAGCAAGACGTTATTGGATTGTACTGACAACATTGATTGCTTTAGGTCTCCTTTCTTCATATGGACTTTTAGTTTATAACAATCCAGTTCCGATAGATTCACCTTCTTTTATCCCAGTTGTTAAGAGAAGGATAGTAGCTATTGTTGCGATGATTATTGCGGCAGTTTGCCATAGCTTGTCGACAGTTGCTTTCCAATCCATTACGAACAATAAAATTATTACTCCTTCGCTTTTAGGTTTCGAATCACTTTATTCAGCAATTCAAACGAGTACAATATTCTTCTTTGGTGCTAGTGCATTAATAAACTTTAATGGAATTGGATCATTTTTATTTCAAGTTGTTGTGATGGTCTTCATGAGTTTGATACTTTATGGATGGTTACTTTCCGGTAAATACGGGAATTTACAACTTATGCTTTTAGTTGGAATTATTATTGGTACCGGGCTAAATTCTGTGTCAACTTTTATGAGAAAACTACTTGCGCCTTCAGAATTTGATATTTTACAAGCGAGATTATTTGGTTCTGTTAATCATGCAGACCCTGCATATTTTCCTGTTGTAATTCCTATGATCATAATTGTAGCGCTATTAATTTTTGCTCATTCTAAGAAGTTGAATGTTTTGTCATTAGGGAAGGATGTTGCTACTTCTTTTGGGGTTAAATATCAACCTAGTGTAATTTATACGCTTGTGTTAGTAGCTATTTTAATGTCTATCTCAACCGCTCTAATTGGGCCACTTACGTTCTACGGCTTTTTAGTAGCAACTTTGAGTTATCAGGCGGCGTCAACTTATGATCATAGATATATTTTCCCAATGGCTTTTGCTATAGGATTTTTAATAATGACGAGTGCATACTTTTTAATGTATCATGTATTCCATGCTCAAGGTGTAGTTTCAGTTATTATTGAATTATTTGGTGGAATCATATTCTTAACTATAGTTTTAAGGAAGAGGGCTTTATGATAAAAATCGATAATGTTAAAAAGTTCTATACTGATAAGGTAAAAATAGGACCTTTGGATATTGAAATACCAAAAGCAGGCTTTACTTCTTTAATTGGACCAAATGGCGCTGGAAAGTCCACGACACTTTTGATGATTGGAAGACTTTTAGATATGGATGAAGGTCAAATTCAAGTAGCAAATATGGATGTTTCTGAATCCAAATCAAAAGACTTAGCAAAAATTTTGACTATATTGCGACAAGAAAATCATTTTGTAACGAGGCTTACTGTTAGACAATTAGTTGGATTTGGGCGCTTTCCTTATTCAAAGGGAAGATTAACTAAAGAAGATGAGGTTATTATTTCTAAATATATCGATTTCTTAGATTTAACTAGTTTAGAGAATAGATATTTAGATGAGCTTTCTGGTGGTCAAAGACAAAGGGCATATGTAGCGATGGTATTGTGCCAAGAGACTGAGTATGTACTTTTAGACGAACCTCTGAACAACCTGGATGTTGCTCGTTCTGTTCAAATGATGGAGCATTTGAGACGTGCAGCTAATGAGTTTGGAAGAACAATTTTGACTGTTATGCATGACATAAATTTTGCAGCTAAATACTCTGATAAAATTTGTGCTATGAAAGATGGACAAATTGCTGCTTTTGGAACAGTAGAAGAGGTTATGGACCCAAAAATTTTGACAGATATTTTTGAAACAAAAATAGAAATTATCAATGGTCCCTATGGGCCAATCGCTGTTTATTAGTTACAAAATGAGTATGCAAAAAAGCTGCTGTCTATATTTTATAGGCAGCAGCTTTTTTTATGCGATTGCCGATGATAGCTCTGTCCCACAAGTATTTCATTACTCCCGGTCCTGCGATGATTCCAACAATATACTTGTAAATTACTCATAAAATGCAAAGGAATGCTTCAATTTTTTAAGTATCTACCAAACGAAAAATTTATCTTTGTATAACTTTTTATGAGGATTCAGCTTGTTTTTTTTGTATGTAATATTGCATATAAGAGTGTATTGATAAAAGTGTAAGGGGTCACTATAATGAGGGCATAAAGATAAATCATATTTTCGTAGCAATAAAAAAGGAGGAAATAATATGGAAATCGCAATGGCAGTTTTAAAATTTGTAGGTGGCGTAATCCCGTTGATTCAAGAACTTTTAAAAGCATTTATGTAGGTTTATTAGTTAGCTATCATTTATCAATCATTATCATATCTTACTAAAAAAAGAACGGGGTGATTTTTCTGAATATTAAGAAAAACACTAAAAGAAGAAAGTTCCTTACATGTTTATTAGTTAGTCTATGCACTATTAATTATTCATCTATTTCCTTCGCAGAAACACAAGTAGGTAATGCAACTGATGTAACCAAAAATGCTAGTGGCATTGATACTGGTATAGCAAGCCTTAAATATAATAATCAAGAGGTTTTAGCTGTAAATGGTGATAAGGTAGAGAGTTTTGTTCCGAAAGAAAGTATCAATTCAAATGGTAAATTTGTAGTAGTGGAACGCGAGAAAAAATCACTTACAACTTCACCAGTCGATATTTCGATTATTGATTCTGTGGTGAATCGTACGTATCCAGGAGCGGTACAACTTGCAAATAAAGCTTTTGCAGACAATCAACCGAGTTTATTAGTGGCTAAGAGAAAGCCTTTGAATATTAGTATAGACTTACCTGGCATGAGAAAAGAAAATACAATTACTGTCCAAAATCCGACATATGGTAATGTGGCTGGAGCAGTAGATGATTTAGTATCTACTTGGAATGAAAAGTATTCTAAAACACATACGTTACCTGCAAGAATGCAGTATACAGAAGCTATGGTTTATAGTAAATCACAAATCGCAAGTGCCCTTAACGTTAACGCTAAATATCTCGATAACAGTCTAAACATCGATTTTAATGCGGTTGCAAATGGAGAGAAAAAAGTGATGGTAGCGGCATATAAGCAAATATTTTATACCGTAAGTGCTGAACTACCTAACAACCCGTCCGATCTTTTTGATAATAGTGTTACTTTTGGTGAGTTAACTCGTAAAGGTGTAAGTAATTCGGCTCCACCTGTTATGGTTTCAAATGTAGCTTATGGTAGAACTGTTTATGTAAAATTAGAAACAACATCTAAGAGTAAAGATGTACAAGCTGCTTTTAAAGCCTTACTTAAGAATAACAGCGTCGAAACGAGTGGACAGTATAAAGATATTTTTGAAGAAAGTACCTTTACTGCTGTAGTATTAGGCGGAGATGCGAAAGAGCATAACAAGGTTGTTACTAAAGATTTCAATGAAATCCGAAATATCATTAAAGATAATGCTGAATTAAGTCTTAAAAATCCAGCATATCCAATTTCATATACAAGCACTTTCTTAAAAGATAATGCAACTGCTGCTGTTCATAACAATACAGATTATATTGAGACGACAACTACAGAATATTCAAGTGCTAAAATGACACTTGATCATTACGGTGCTTACGTTGCTCAATTTGATGTATCTTGGGATGAATTCACATTTGATCAAAATGGGAAAGAGGTACTAACACATAAAACATGGGATGGTAGCGGCAGAGACAAAACAGCTCATTACTCTACAGTTATCCCTCTTCCACCAAATTCAAAAAATATAAAAATCGTAGCTAGAGAATGTACTGGTCTTGCATGGGAATGGTGGAGAACAATTATCAATGAACAAAATGTTCCATTAACAAATGAAATAAAAGTTTCAATTGGAGGAACAACATTATACCCAACGGCTAGTATTAGTCATTAGGTATTAGGTATAAAAAAGCGCCCTGTAATCAGGGCGCTTTTTTACTTAGTCACAAATTTTACTCTTTCTAAAACTGATTAATAATCTAATTCCTAATATAGTTAATCGGCGTTGATTTACTTCTTCACGTAAAATGGATTGAAATGAAATTCCTGCTAATATGAGGCTTGCTATAAGAAACGACTTCACTTTTCTTTGGAAGGGATAGTAAGTAACATTATTTACTAAATCTTATTTGTATAGAGATTATAAAGTCGTTTAATTTTTATCTTAAATAGTCAGAGCCTTGCTACAATTTATGTGTAGTAAGGCTTTTTAAGGGAATTATAAACAATTTTGTTTAAAAAAATCCTGTAGCTCAGTACAGGATTTTTAATTAAACTTTATTAAAAGCTAAATTGTGGTTTAACATCACCTTTATAAGGTTCATGTTCAACGAATATAGTGATGTCCTTACCGGCCTGGTCTTTACCAGTTCTTTTATACGTAAATTTCTTATTGTTCAGTTCAGTAAGTTCAAGAGCGGCACCATATTTATTATTTCCAATTGATACATGAGCTCTTATTTTATTTTCGTGTACAACATCGAAGTAACCGTAGTCACCGCGGCTTTGACCTGTTTCGCTATTGAAGAACTCGTATTTATTAGACTTGTCATCAAATTTTGCTAGACTTATAAAATTAGAATTAAACTGTGTTACATCATTACCAGCTTCATCTAATGCTTTTGTTCCGTGCCAAAGGGTACCGCCTAATATTTTATCTCCATCAACGGTTTTAATAATATCTCCTGTAGTAGTGTTCAGCTGCTTGTCCGGATCAGTGAAAGAAAGCTTTTTTTCTTTATATGGAACATGTTCAACGAAGACTTCTACATCTTTACCGTTAGCATCTTTCCCCATTCTTTTATAAGTAAATACATTTTTATTTAGCTTTGTCATGTCAACAACGGCTTGATATTTCATTGATTCGGAAATTAATATTCTCTTCTTCCCATCATTTGTGACAAAGAAAGTTCCTTTATCGCCACGACTTGCACCTGTCTTAGCATCAAAGAATTCATATCTGCCGGACTTCGCATCATATTTTGCAAGGCCAATGAAGTTTGCATTCTCTTTTGTTAAGTCATTTTTATCTTTGTCATACACTCTTGTACCTTGCCAATTTGTCTCGCTAAGAATGTTAGCCATTTTTTGGCCTTTCGTTAACTTATTTTCCTTTTTCGTTTCTTTAGCAGCTTGTTCTTGTTTCGGCTTACTATGATTTTCTTCAGCTTTCGTACCAACACATCCGGTTAGTGCTAGTGTGAATCCGAGCAGTATAGATGATAGTGCTTTCGTTTTTTTGTTCATGTTTTATCGTCTCCTCATTTTATAAATGTAAGTAGTACGGTTGTTGATTGTAGTAATAGTTACTACGTTTATTATGTTAATTCCCGAGTATAAACTCCCTCTAAATAAATCATTAAAAAAAGATAAACTAATTCCTAAAATTTGTTCATACTTAGAAAATGGTCTTTTACATACGATGAATGCTAATCTCTCATTTTGAAAATGCCGGAATCAAATGGGTGGATTAATATTATGATTACAGTACGCTTTTTGATGTGATGCTATACTGTATATAGGGTTCTATGAGTGTTTGTTGTGTCGGTTTTTGTCGGTAAGTCGATATTCTCTGTCGAATCGTCGATATATTTTGAGGAGGGCTAAAGATGATTGTGAAAGAACGACAAATGCCAATTTATTTACGGCAATTAGAAGCGTTATCCAGAAGATTACCTGCTCACCATCCGAAACGGGATATGATTGCAGAAAGTTTAGCGAAGCATAAAGCTGGTTACAAAGGTGAACAGGCTATTAACTATCCACTAAGTTTTTTGCCGGAAGAAAAATATAGTATTTTGCACGATATAAGGTTGTTTGATCAAAATCACCATTTTCAAATTGACGCGATTATCATTTCAGCATATTTTCTTCTTTTCCTCGAAATAAAAAATATAGCGGGTACGTTACTATTTGATTCAAAGTTTAATCAGCTTATTAGAATATCAGAGGGTAATTTAGAAGGGTTTCCAGATCCGATTTTACAAGTGAAAAGACAAGAGGAACAGCTTAGGAAGTGGTTAAGTTTAAATGGGTTTTCTCGGTTTCCAATTGAATCACTCGTTGTAATTAGTACCCCCCGAACTATTATTAAAGCTTCAGATGATAATCTCCCCAATAAAATTATCCACAGTGCAAATTTGCCTCATAAAATAAAATGGTTCGAGAGTAAATATAAGAAAAAAACTATAAAAAATGTAGACAAGCTTATTTGTCAAATAGTAACGAATCACACTCTATTACAGCAAAATATCCTTGGAAAATTTAAAATCAAAAAAGGAGAGTTGTTAAACGGCGTACAATGTGAGGTATGCTCTATAATACCAATGTTGAAAGTGAAAAAAGGATGGTATTGTCCGAATTGTAAAGCTATCTCTAAAGTGGCACATGAGGGTGCCCTACAAAATTATGTACTTCTTATTAGTAGGATTTGTACAAATATGCAGTTAAAAGAATTTCTTCACGTTCAATCGAGCGCAACAGTCAATAGACTCCTCCAAACGATGAGAATCCCATACACCGGCAACAACAAAGGACGAACCTATGATTTAACGCACTTCCAATCATAATTTTGCTATAATAAATAAGTACTTATACGAAGGGGAGCTAAAAGAGAAAATGAAGTTTAATATCGATCATTACATAGCTAGCATTTTGCAGTGGATATTGAATATAGCGTTAATTATATTGTCCATTGTATTATCTATCTTTTTAATTAACGAGACTATCACATTTATTCAATACATATTTTCAACAAAGGAATATACATCGTATAAATTGGTTGAAAGTATCATCGTCTATTTCTTATACTTCGAGTTCATCGCATTGATTATTAAGTATTTTAAGTCGAATTATCATTTCCCGTTACGTTATTTTATTTATATCGGAATTACAGCTTTAATTCGATTAATTATTGTATCTCATGAGGAACCGATGGAGACGTTATTATACGCAGGAGCAATTCTTGTTTTAGTCATTGCTTTATACATATCAAATATGAGAGATTTGAGAAAAGAGTAGTAGTGCAGGCATAAGTTTGCACTACTTTTTTATGTCTTGACCTTCAAGTTGCTTGAAAGTTTACAATGTAAATAGGGCGTTTAAAATTGAAAAAAATTGAGAAATTAAGTGAAGAGGTTTCTTTTACTTGGAGGTTATAGCAATGAGTCAGGAATTGAAGTTACGTCCTTTAGAACGGGAAGATTTAAAGTTTGTACACGAACTTAATAATAATGCCCATATTATGTCGTATTGGTTTGAAGAGCCGTATGAGGCATTTGTGGAGTTGCAGGATTTATACGATAAACATATACATGATCAAAGTGAACGCCGATTTATCGTTGAGAAAAATAATGAGATGGTTGGATTGGTCGAGTTAGTGGAAATCGATTATATTCACCGTAGAACAGAGTTTCAAATTATTATTGATCCAAATTATCAAGGATATGGTTATGCAGCAGAGGCGACGCGTTTAGCGATGGATTACGCTTTTTCTGTATTAAATATGCATAAAATATATTTAGTTGTCGATAAAGAGAATGAAAAAGCTGTACACGTTTATAAAAAGGTTGGATTTATGGTAGAAGGAGAACTTCTCGACGAGTTTTTCGTTGATGGCAACTACCATAATGCGATAAGAATGTGCATGTTCCAGAAGGAATATTTTAGAACGAAATAATGGAGTAAAAAAGCTATAGACAATGATTGTCTATAGCTTTTTTATTGTGTTTTACAATAATATTTTATCGTAAAACAATAAGTAATTGTTGACTTAGAATGTTTAGTGGACTTATTATGATGGTAGTTATAATAGTAAAAAGGAATGCAGATAAATTAATTGTGAAATCAAAGGAGAATATATTATGAGAAAATATTTATTAGCAATTGTATTGATATCATTAGGAGCTACTTGTTTATTCATACACGGTGCAACTAGTAAAATGGATGGAACTGGTTTGCTTATAGAACCTTACTTTTTCCTAGTACCAATAAGTTATTTACTGTTCTTTAGTGGTATTGGTATTTCATTATTTGGATTTATTACTTCGAGGTTAAAAAAACAGTAATAGATCAAAGTGGTTAAATTTTCAATCTTACAGTGTCAGCCGGGTAATAGTTTAGAGTATAAAAAGGAGAGATTATGATGAAAAAATACTTATTAGCTTCTAGTCCAATATTTTTAGGAGTGTTATGCATCATTATGTTTAATGCAGTTGGTTCTGAAGTAAAACCAGACGGAACTTTAGTGGAGCCATTTTACTTAATTCCGTTAGCATATTTATTTACTTTCACTGGAATTGTTGCAATTTTGTGTGTGGCTCTTTTATCGGTGCTTCGAAAAAAGACAGCGTAATAAAACACTTGCCATGAAATAGAAACATACGATAGGGAAGAAAAATAAAAAGTGAGCTGAATCATGGTGAATCATTATTGTTATCCTGAAAGGCAGATCGGATCGGCTATTACTTTGGCAGGAGCACAGGGGACAATTCATGCTGTGAATCAAGCGATGCAAATGCAGCAGCAAGCATATTTTGCACAAATGATGCAAGGGCAGTATATGTCGTACTCACAGCCTCCGATGCAAATTGTACATTACGATGTGCATCCAGCGGGTTTATTTTCCATTCCATATGGCGGGACATACTTCTTATGAAAGAAAGCGACTGATAAGAGTCGCTTTCTTTTTTTATATTCCGCCTAGCTTCATTCCAAGGAATGCAAAAAGGATACCGATTATATAAGTAGCACTTAAATATAGAAATAGTATGCCAAAGTTTTTACGATTGAAGAGCTGAATGGACTCTAGCTTAAATGTTGAAAACGTCGTGAAGGCACCCATAAATCCAGTGCCTAATAATAATTGCCAACCTGTAGTGACGCCGTTGCCAATTATATATCCAAGTAAAAACGCGCCTGTTATATTAATGAGAAATGTAGCAATTGGAAAGGAAGTTTTATTCCTTTTTTTAAACCAATTGCTAATTGCAAATCGTGTAATAGCACCGAAGAAACCTCCAGTTGCCACTAATAAAGCTTCCATCATAAGTGATCACCTTCCGTAAGCTGTTTCTTAATTAAGAAATCACCTAGTGTATAGCCAAGACCCGACATAATAAGGCCACCAAGTATACTGCATGATACATATAAGAAAGCCGTACCCCATTCAGAATGATGGATTAATTGCACAGTTTCTACACTGAATGTTGAAAACGTCGTAAAGGAACCGATGAATCCAGTCCCAATGCCTGTGATAATTTCTGAAGGCAAGATGTTTCTCCGAGCGATATACGTAGTTAGCCACGCTAATAAGAAGCAGCCGGCTAAGTTAATAAGTAACGTAGCTAATGGAAATGAATGATGCCATGAAGTATGAATAGTAAGACCTAAATAATAACGAGAGAGGGCTCCTAATATACCGGCTATGCCAACGATAATATAAATCAATTTCTTCACCTCTTTAAATAGCTTGCTCAAAAAAATAGACTCCTACCAGTAGTTATACTGGTAGGAGTCATTAGCTAAGCAGCAGTTATGGCGAACTCCATCGCCTATGATTATTACATATAGTGTACTAAAAATTGCGTATAATTTCCAGTGAAGAAGTGGAGCTGTTGTGTATGTATGTGATGGTTTAAGATAGAGAATTCATGCTTATAAACTAAATATAGTGATATAAGGTTTTCAATATGATAAAATGTTTCGTATGTCTGTCATTCGCTTCAGTTAACTGAAAATAAAGAAAAGTAAAATTGATAGTTTTAGAAAAGGAGTCGTTCGTTTGAAAAAATTATTAAAAATAGTACTTATATGTATTTTAATAGGGGTGGGAGTTGTAGGTGGTTTTTTAGCGTATATGACACTTACAAAAGAACAGCCGGCTGATGTTATAAGCTTGAAGGTGGAAAACAATAAGGAGCGCGTAATTGCGCAGGGAAATGAATTTAAAGTTACAACGTTTAATATTGGATATGCTGGACTAGATAAGGATCAAGACTTCTTTATGGATGGGGGAAAAGGGTCTGGTTCAAGTAGTAAAGAACAAACGGAAACGAATTTAAAGAAAATGCTTTCGTTTTTACAAAATGAGAATAGTGATTTTGCGTTATTGCAAGAAGTTGATATAAAATCAATGCGATCTTTTGATGTAAATGGGCATGAATTTTTGAAAAAGGGATTACCTGATTATGCTTTGTCGTTCGGAAAGAACTATGATACAAAATGGGTCCCTGTACCAATCACAAGTCCAATGGGATATGCGGAGGCTGGATTAAGTACATTTTCTAAATATACAGTTCAAACAGCGAAGAGATTCCAGCTTCCTGGAATGGAGCCTTGGCCGAAGCGTTTATTTGATTTAGATCGAGCGATTGTTGAACATACAATCCCTGTTAATAATGGAAAGCATGTTAGACTTGTAAACTTACATTTGTCTGCGTACGATGAAGGCGGGAAAATTAGAAAACAGCAAGTAGAGTATTTAAAAGACTATATGAACAAGCATTATAAAAATGGTGATTACGTAATAATGGGTGGAGATTGGAATCAATTAGTTTCTGATGTTCAATTAAGTGATCCGAAGTTTGTGAAAGAGCGTCCTGAGTGGTTAGTAGAGTTACCAAAGGACTTTACTGATGGTGGCTTTAAGTGGGCTGTAGATCCGTCTGTTATGACTGTGAGAGATGATGTGAAGAAATATGTGGAGGGTGAAAACTTCGTCACGATTATTGATGGTTTTATCGTTTCACCGAATGTGGAAATTGTAAATGTACAAGGGAAAGATTTAAAGTTTGAAAATAGCGATCATAACCCAGTAAGTGCGGTATTTAAGTTGAAGTAATTGATATGTATAAGTAGAAGGTGGGGCTTCATATATGGAGTGGTTAAAGAGAACTTGTTTTTCTAACCTTGAGAAAGAATCACAGAAAAATCATTTATTGCTGTTTATTACGATTTGTAGTTTCTTTCTTGGAATAATCGCGATTGGGTATTACGGATATATTTTTACAGAGAGAGCAATAGCGTTTTGGGTTTGTGGTATTTCAGTTGTTGTATTTGGAACGATTCTTACTTTTATAGAAAGCATGGAAGCGATGTATAAATATATCATGACATTTATGTTGCTTATTATGTCTTTCATTATGGTACAAGCTTTTAATGAAAGTCCGGCTGTATTTCAAATGGTCTACTTTACGCTAGCAGTTTCACTTATTTATTTAAGTGAACGTCTCGTTATCATTCTTGGTGGAGTGGCGGTTGTTATCACATTTATTCTTTGTAGTTATTGGCCGGAGCAATTTTTTGCTTATACAGCGGCATCTGAAGCTGCAAACTTCGCAAGCTTGTTAGCGATTGTAACGATTGCAATGTGGGGCGTAACGAAGATTGGCTCTAATCTGTTAGCTCGTTTAAGTGATGAGAAGCAAGAAGTAATGAGGAAAGCTCAGGAGCTAGAAGAAACGCAAAGACTTATTGAAGAAACGGTTGGGAAACTAGATAGTAATTTTAATCACTTAAGACAAAATATAAATACATCGATGGAGTCGATGAGTGAAATTAATTTTGCTTTTGAAGAGGTGGCAGTTGGCACTCAATCACAATCAGAGATGATGTCACGTTCAGTAGAAGTATTGAACGATATGGAAGGGAATATTGAACAAATTATATCTCAAGTAAGAAATGCATCGATTCGTGTTGATGAAAGTTTAGAGATTTCAAAGGGTAGTGTACATACTTTACGAAATTTTGAAGCGAATATGAGAAGTTTAAATGATGTTGTTTCACAATCAGGAATTATATTTAGAGATTTAATGATGCAGTCGAAGCAAATTAACGAAATTGTAGATGTAATAACGAATATTTCAAGTCAGACGAGTTTGCTAGCTTTAAATGCAAATATAGAAGCTGCAAGAGCAGGAGAGCATGGAAAAGGATTTGCTATTGTAGCGAATGAAGTGTTAAAGCTTGCCGAAGAATCGAATCGTTCTGCGGGGAGAATTCAAGGTATTTTGAAGGAGTTTAGTAATCAAGCAAGTAAAGTGGAAGTGCAGGTAGAGAAATCAGAAAAAGTACAAGAAGAATGTAATGAAATGCTAGCAAGTGTTTTAACAAATGTAACGGATTTAGGGAAGTTTATTGATGCAATTAATGATGTAATGAGAGAGATTGTTGGTCATCAAGAAAACTTGCAGGTTAAAACGACGAATATCGTAAAGGATGTTACACATGCTTCTAATGTAATTCAGCAAACTTCTGCGGCTACGGAAGAAGTGTTAGCAAGTGTGGAAGAAGAAAAACATCGAAATGATATATCGGTGAAGACGTTGCATACTGTTAGCGAGCAAGTGAAGTTGCTAGAAGATATTTTAGAAAAGTAATATCTCCTAAAAAGGGCACACCATGTGTGCTCTTTTTTCATTTAAATGAATACTTGATAGTAATTTAATTGCTTTTCTGCGCGTTTTCTGCCAAGCTTAAGGAGATAAACTGAGACTTTAGTTAGTGGGGCTATACGCTACTGATTATTAGTTGAACCCCGCAAATAGCGGAATAAAATACTTCAAAGAAAGAATTATATAGGTGACGCATATGATCGAAGTTAAGACTTCTGAACTTAGTGATGGAGAATTTAATAGAGGGGTATTTGCAACTCGTGATATTAAAAAGGGTGAGTTGATTCACTCAGCACCAGTTATCTCTTATCCGAATGAACAGCATGAACACATTGAGAAAACGTTACTTGCTGACTACGCATTTGAGTATGGGGTAAATCATACGGCATTCCTGTTAGGATACGGCATGTTATTTAATCATGCATATAATCCGAATGCAACGTATGATATTGTCTTCGAGAATCATACGTTTAACTTCTTTGCTTACAAAGATATAAAAGCGGGAGAAGAGATTCTAATCAATTATAATGGTGAAGTTGATGACGATGAGCTATTATGGTTTGATAAGGAAAAAGAAGAGAACGAAAAGTAATATAAAGAGTTTGGAAAGAGCACATTCTGTGGGATGTGCTCTTTTTTATGGCGTGTCCAGTCAGCTGGTGGAGAAATCCTACGATTGAGCCCTGTGATAAAGTAATTTTTCTGTTTATAGAAATGGGAGAGTATTTAGGAGTATACAGAGCCAAGAAATACACTATATTTACAACTAAATGATATGGTGAAAGGCTTAAATCTAACCTTACAACGATTTAAAAATTACTATATCCCATCTCCAATGGGGTAAAGGTGGATTGGTAAAATTGATTGGTATGTCTTAGAATGGTTTGCACTAACATCTCCCTAAAGATACAGCATTGTATCTTTAGGGAGATGCTTTATTAGCTTTATAGTATAGAGGAAGAGATTTTTAGTTAATTTATTTTTAATCTTATTAAGTTATTATTTTATACAAATTAATAATAACAAATTCGGACTTTTATTTTCAGTCTTGTTAGAAAATTTTGTTTATTTTATTCTTTAATAGTGAGAAATAATAGGAAATGTAAATTTTAGCTATTTCTCATTATTATAAGATTTGAGAGGAGAACGGTAGATGAGAATTATAGCTGGGATACTTTCTTTCGTGTTAATGTTTAGTTTTGCATTGCCATCATTTGTTGATGCAACTGTTGAATTAAATGATGATACGATTGTCGAAGAATATGTTCCTGAAGAAGATGGTGGCATTGATTTATCTAATGTCGATGTTTCTAACTTCGATTTTGAAAAATTTGAGAATGAATATGATTTTTTAGTAACTGATCCTGTGTTTTTACAATTAGAAGGAGAATTAAGTAAACCAAGAGTTGAATATGTTATTGAAAAAAATCCTCTTACAGGTGAATTAATAGTTAAACAAGAAATATTACCAGCTCTTGTTATCGGAGCATTAAGGGTTTTAACTTCAAAAGTAGGCAGAACAGCTGCCGATAAAGGTTGGAAGATAGCAAGACCATATGTACAAAAAGCATTAAACGCACCAAGTAAATATATCCTTGAAGGACCATCTGGAACAAAAATTATTCAAGTAAGATCTAAAGCTACGAAACAAGTTATATTTAGGTTAGATTATGGACCGGTATATCATAAAGGACCATATTTACATTATCATGTTCCACCAAATTTAAATGATCATCATATTATTTGGTAAAGAGGAGGTTATTTCACATTATGTGTAACTATGAAACACACCAACATATGCATATAGGCTATTATGAAGATGGTTATGATTTAGAAGTCACTGCATATAAAAAAATAAACAAACCTATTTGGGATGTATTTATTGAAGAGTATGAAGCGGGTTTTTTATATGAATTTGCTAGCAAACATAAATTAGGTGAATATTTTACTGGATGCGGTTTGAAAATATTTACAATAGATGACAAAGATGCTACTGAAGAACAATCTAGATTAATTTTTGAAAAGTGGTTAAAAACTAATAACATTGTTTAAAAATTGGTTTATCTTTATTCCACTAATCAAAAAGGTAGAAAAGTATACTTTTCTACCTTTTTGTAGTTTATATACAAACCTTACCAAAACTTCTACCACGGCTTTTTCTTCTCTTTCGCAACTGCCACTTCATCTTAAAATTCCTTCGTTAAATCCTTTGATTCCTGTATCTCACTTAGTATCTTCATGAGAGTCTTATCTCCCGCTTTCAATCGATTTTCTTATATGCCATAAACAAAGTAAAAATTACGAAAAAATACCACTTTCTTTTCGTATGGTATAGTAAGATACTGAAGGATAGTGTGCTGAAAAAGTAATATATTTTACAAATTGTTGTCTTTCTGATGACATGTCAAGTTTAGTAGCCCATTTGGGTTGCTTTATTATGCAATATATATTTTAATATGAGTGGCACCTCTTATAAATTAAGAGGTTTATAGGTGTCTCGAATTGATTTTGGGTACACTGTATCCACCACTTTAGGTTCGTTCATGTATGTGGGGATATTATGGGCCCGTATAACGGGATAAAAAGAATATAGAAATAGAGGAATCGTAAAATGAATATGCAAGAGGTTTATAAATATTTAAGTACGGTATTGCCTGAAGGTCATGTGAAACAAGATGAAATGTTAAAGAATCATACGCATATTAAAGTTGGCGGCAAAGCAGATGTGTTCGTTGCGCCGACAAATTATGATGAAATTCAAGAAGTTATTAAATATGCTAACGAATATAATATTCCAGTTACGTTTTTAGGAAATGGATCGAATGTCATTATTAAAGATGGTGGAATTCGCGGGATTATAGTAAGTTTGATTCACATTACAGGTGTGACTGTAACAGGAACGACGATTGTGGCACAGTGTGGTGCAGCAATTATTGATGTATCACGTATTGCATTAGATCATAATTTAACGGGTCTTGAGTTTGCTTGTGGTATTCCAGGTTCAGTTGGTGGAGCATTATATATGAATGCTGGTGCTTACGGCGGTGAAGTATCGTTTGTATTAACAGAAGCTGTCGTAATGACAGGTGATGGAGAGCTACGTACTTTAACGAAAGAAGCATTTGAATTTGGATATCGTAAGAGTGTATTTGCAAACAACCATTACATTATTCTTGAAGCGAGATTTGAGCTTCAAGAAGGTGTGCATGAAGAAATTAAAGAAAAAATGGATGATTTAACTTTTAAACGTGAGTCAAAACAACCTCTAGAATATCCTTCATGTGGTAGCGTATTTAAGCGTCCACCAAATAACTTTGCTGGTAAATTGATTCAAGAATCAGGACTACAAGGTAAGCGAATTGGCGGAGTGGAAGTTTCTTTAAAACATGCTGGATTTATGGTGAATGTTGATAACGGAACAGCACAAGATTACATTGATTTGATTCACTTTGTACAAAAGACTGTTGAAGAGAAATTTGGCGTGAAGTTAGAGCGAGAAGTAAGGATTATTGGAGAAGATAAAGAGTAACGAAATACGTATGAAAATGTGAATTATTTTAAAATAACATTTGGGTATTGTTGACAATTTGTTTTCAATTCAATATAATGGCTAATAATTTAACAAATAATATACGTTGAAAGAGCCCAGTAGCAGTTTGTCACTGTTAACGAGAGAGCTAGGGGTTGCTGGAACCTAGCACAAACAAACTTGCGAATTACACTCTGGAGTATCTTAGGTAATGCTAAGCGGATTGGCAATCGATATTATTGCTAAGAGTGGTATGAGTAGCTATGCTATTTATACAAACTGGGTGGTAACACGGTGAATAATCGTCCCTATGTCATAGACATAGGGACTTTTTGTTTTAAAAAATAAAGGGGATGACAAAAGATGAATATTATTGATGAATTAGAATGGCGCGGCGCTGTGAATCAACAGACTGATGAAGAAGGTTTACGTAAGCTAGTAGAAGAGAAAAAGATTTCACTATACTGCGGAGTGGATCCGACTGGTGATAGTATGCATATTGGACATTTGATTCCGTTTATGATGATGAAGAGATTCCAGTTAGCTGGCCATCATCCAGTTATTTTAATTGGTGGAGCAACAGGAACAATTGGTGATCCGAGCGGACGTCAATCAGAACGTCAACTTCAAACGTTAGAAGTAGTTCAGCATAATGTGGATGCGTTAACAGCACAAATGAAAAAACTATTTGATTTTGGCGGAAATAGCGAAGTGAAGATGGTAAATAACTACGACTGGACACATGAAATAAACATTATTGAGTTCTTACGTGATTACGGGAAGAACTTTAGCATTAATAGCATGTTAGCGAAGGATATTGTAGCAAGTCGTTTAGATACAGGAATTTCTTTCACAGAATTTACGTACCAAATTTTGCAAGCGATGGACTTCCATCATTTATACACGAAAGAAGATGTTCAACTGCAAATTGGTGGTAGTGACCAATGGGGAAATATTACGAGTGGTTTAGATTTAATTCGTAAGTTAGAAGGTCATGAGGCGAAAGTGTTTGGACTAACGATTCCGTTATTATTGAAATCCGATGGTACGAAGTTTGGTAAATCTGCAGGTGGCGCGGTTTGGCTTGATCCTGACAAAACAACACCGTTTGAATTTTACCAGTTCTGGGTGAATACAGATGACCGTGATGTAGTGAAATACTTGAAATACTTTACGTTCTTAACGAAGGAGCGCATTGATGAATTGGCAGCGAAGGTAGAAACAGAGCCTCATAGACGTGAAGCGCAAAAAGTATTAGCGGAAGAAATGACGAAATTCGTTCATGGAACAGAGGCACTCCTGCAAGCTGAGAAGATTACAGCAGCGTTATTTAGCGGAGATATTAAATCGTTAACAGCTGATGAAATTGAGCAAGGTTTTAAAGAGATGCCAACATTCCAGTCTTCAAAAGAGACGAAAAACATCGTAGAATGGCTAGTTGATTTAGGGATTGAACCATCTAGACGACAAGCACGTGAAGATATTAATAATGGAGCTATTTCTATGAATGGTGAGAAGGTAACAGATGTGGGTGCAGATGTTACTGTAGAAAATTCATTTGATGGACGATTTATTATTATTCGTAAAGGGAAGAAGAACTATAGCTTAGTGAAATTGGGATAATAATTTTTGTGGAAGAGTGGAAGTAAGAAAGATGCTTTCACTCTTTTCATATACACAATTTCGACACAAAAAAGTCAGTATATTTAGATAATTAAAAAGGGTTATAGTAATTCTTTGCCGAATATAAGTAAGTAGAGAATATTACGGATAAAAATAGCCCGAACCATGCAGGGCATGATTCGGGCTTATATTCAGATTAGTAAGCTAAGCTGAATAGACCTTTAATGTGTGATAAGTAACGAACGTTACTTGCTTCTTTCATTAATGATGCTGGTAAGCCTTTAAGTGGAGTATTGCTTGCTCCAATTGTAGCAACAGCATCTTTACGTCCTAGACTAGCAAGTGTTCCAGAGTTAATAGGTGCGAACTCTTCGAATGCTTTGCCTTCTAGTGCTGCGTATAAGTTGTATCCAATTAACTCACCCATTTGCCAAGCGATTTGTGCAGTTGGTGGGTATGGACGACCGTCTGGAGAGAAGACAACAGCGCTGTCTCCAGCAACGAATACGTCTTTGTGAGAAGTAGATTGTAGGTGTGCATCAACAGTTGCACGTCCACGGTTTACTTCAAGACCTGATTCACCAATTAATGGGTTACCTTGTACGCCGCCTGTCCAAACGAATGTGTTAGCAACAAGTTTTTGACCGTCTTTTAAGTCAATTTCATTGCCAGCAACGTTTGTTACAGGAAGACCTGTTAAGAATGTAACACCGCGTGCTTCTAGGCTAGTAGTTGCACGTTCGATTAAGTGGTCTGGTAATACTGGAAGGATTTTTGGACCTGCTTCAACAAGAAGAAGTTTAACTTCTTTTGGATTTACGCCGTGGCTTTTTGCAAGTTTAGGCATAATGTCAGCAAGCTCACCAACTAGCTCAACGCCAGTTAATCCGCCACCACCGATTACGATTGTAGCATCAGCTTCGTTTTTCGTTTTCGCGTATTCACGAATACGGTCTTCAACGTGTTTGTAGATTTTGTTTGCATCAGCAGCTGATTTTAATACCATGCTGTTTTCTTCTAGTCCTGGAATACCGAAGTAAGCAGTTTTACTTCCTAAAGCAACTACAAGTGCATCGTAAGATAAAGTAGTGCCGCCAGCTAGTTTAATTTCTTTGCTATCAACTGAGAATGACTCAACTGTTGCGATTTTAAGATCGATGTCTTTACCTTTGAAAAGCTTTGTAAGTGGCATTGCAATTGCTTGCTCAGCAACGTTACCAGCTGCAAGGCGGTGTAGTTCAGTGATGATTTGGTGTGTTGGGTATTGGTTAATCACTGTAACTTGTGCTTCTGATTTGCTGTAATATTTACGTACGTTTAAAGCGGCAAGAAGACCGCCATAACCAGCGCCTAAGATGACAATTTGTTTTGACATAGTATGATATCCCCCGTCTTTACTAATTGTTGTTATAAGTTAAATTATTTATTGTTACGTTCTGCACTAATTTGAAGGTATGCGTTCACAAAGCGGAACATTTTTTGTGCTTGTGGGTCTTTTAGTAATTTTAATAGACCGAACAGGCCGATAACTTCGTTGCTTTCGTCAGCACGATCTTTCGCTTCGATAGCAGTTGCAGCCATGCCTTTCACTGTATCTTTTACAGGTTCTACAAGCTCTGTGATTGCACTAACAGTGTCGCTTTTTAATACTTCATCAGTAGCAACAGTTTGAGCGAAGTCATAAGACTTAGTTAAAATGTTAACAAGCTCAGTTAATTTTGGAAGCTGTTCTACTAGTGTTGTTAATGATTCTTGTACCTCAGGTTTTAACAATTGATCAAGTACATCAAGTTGTCCTTGGCTAGCAGAAATTTGTACAGTTTCTTGTTCTGGCTTTGTTTGAGTCATAGTTTCTGGCATCTCCAATTCTCCTTTACGATAGCAATACTCTTATTTTTTATAAGTAAGATAGTAAACGGTTACGAAACTTTATACAAAGTTTCACAAAGCACAATAAAATGCCTTTAAATTTATGACAGCAAGTAAGCTGCAAACATAAATCTAAAACCATAACGTCTTACCTATTATTTATGAACTGTCCGATATATGGCTTGTCCGTATAATGGAAAAGCTCCGTTACCGGAAAGTGTATATAATATATATCCTATATTATATACTATATACACCTATGTTAACATAAAAATGATTCCTAATTATTTGATATTGAGCGTATAACGTAGTACTGACAAGGTATGAAAGCGTATAAAATATTTTGTTTCTGTTAGAAATGTACAGATATATAAAGAAAAAAAGGAAAAAATGAACAAATTCATGTTCGTTTTTTCCTTTTTTCTATTATTCACCTTCTGCAATTAGCATGGAAGTGTTACCTTCTTTTTCAAGATGGCATTCGCCCCAAGTACAAAGAGAATCAAGAATCGATTCTAAAGACCAACCGTAGTCTGTAAGAGAATACTCTACTTTTGGTGGGACTTGATTGTATACTTTTCTTTGAATAACGCCGTCGTCTTCTAATTCACGTAATTGCTGCGTTAACATTTTTTGTGTAATACCAGGCATTGAACGTTTTAGTTCACTCGTTCTCTTTGTACCTTTCGTTAAGTGACAAAGAATAACAACCTTCCATTTGCCGCCGATAACTTCTAAGGTCGCCTCTACAGGAATATTGTATTTCTTCATATGAAACCCTCCTTGTGTGAGTAAAATAAGTTAAATCATACAAATGTTACTTTTTAGTACCTATAGCACTTTAAAGTACGTACTTTTTATCATGTTAAATATGTTTCATAATAGCACATGTGAGAAGCAAATGAGTAGTACTGTACTGAAAAGTGACTATGTTACTTTTTGGTGCCTATAGTACTTTAAAGTGCGTTCTTCAAAAAAAGAATGAAACCATTCATAATAGCATTTGTAGAGATTAAATATATTTTTTAGAAGATAAAAGGGCCTTTTTATCGCACTATTATGATTGGATTTCTTGTAATAAGGAGGAATTCAATTGAGTTCATATACAGTACCATCTTCGGAAGTTCAGACGAATCGAAGAAGTATGTTTGCTTTATTAGCACTAGCAATTAGTGCGTTTGGAATTGGGACAACTGAGTTTATTAGTGTCGGTTTATTACCATCGATTTCAAAAGATTTAAATGTTTCGGTTACAACAGCAGGTTTAACTGTTTCTCTATATGCGTTAGGGGCAGCGGTAGGAGCTCCTGTTTTAACAGCGTTAACGGCTAGTATGTCGAGAAAGACATTATTAATGTGGATTATGGTTATTTTCATTATTGGTAATGGCATTGCGGCAGTAGCAACAAGCTTCACTGTATTAATTATCGCAAGGATTGTAGCTGCATTTGCACATGGTGTGTTTATGTCGATAGGATCTACAATTGCAGCTGCGATTGTACCAGAGAATAAACGTGCTAGTGCTATTGCGATTATGTTTACTGGATTAACAGTTGCGACTATTACAGGTGTGCCAATTGGAACGTTTATTGGTCAACAATTTGGCTGGAGAGCGTCATTTATGGCGATTGTTGTAATTGGAATTATTGCTTTTATCGCAAACAGCATACTGGTCCCATCTAATTTGAAAAATGGTGTACCTGTATCGTTTCGTGATCAATTCAAACTAATTAAAAATGGAAGACTGTTACTTGTTTTCACTATTACTGCACTTGGATACGGCGGTACATTCGTAACATTTACGTATTTATCACCACTATTACAAGAAGTAACAGGATTTGAAGCAAGTACTGTTACTATCATTTTATTAGTGTATGGAATCGCCATTGCGATAGGGAATATGGTCGGTGGAAAATTATCGAATCATAATCCGATTCGAGCACTATTTTACATGTTCTTGATTCAAGCGATTATATTATTTGTTTTAACATTTACAGCGCCATTTAAAGTAGCTGGATTAATCACAATTATTTTCATGGGACTATTCGCATTTATGAATGTTCCCGGGCTACAAGTATATGTAGTTATATTGGCAGAGCGCTTTGTTCCGAGTGCGGTTGATGTTGCTTCAGCAATTAACATTGCCGCATTTAACGCAGGGATTGCTTTAGGTTCTTATATAGGTGGCCTTGTAACGAATTCATTAGGGTTAATCCATACTGCTTGGGTAGGCGGCATTATGGTAGTAGCTGCTGTTATTTTAACAGCATGGAGTATGACATTAGAAAAAAGAGATCAAGTAAAATAAAAGGAGAGAAAATAAAATGAAAAACTTACAAAGTAAAGCAGTATTAAATAATGGTGTAGAAATGCCTTGGTTCGGTTTAGGTGTATTTAAAGTAGAAGAAGGTCCAGAACTTGTAGAAGCGATTAAATCAGCAATTAAAGCAGGATACCGCAGCATCGATACAGCTGCAATTTATGGAAATGAAACAGCTGTAGGTGAAGGAATCCGTGCAGGTATTGAAGCGACTGGCATTGCAAGAGAAGAATTATTTATTACTTCAAAAGTATGGAACGCAGATCAAGGATATGAAACAACAATCGCTGCATACGAAGAGAGTCTAAAAAAATTAGGACTAGATTATTTAGATTTATATCTTGTTCACTGGCCTTCAGAAGGAAAATATAAAGATACATGGAGAGCGCTAGAAACACTTTATAAAGAAGAGCGTGTACGTGCAATTGGTGTAAGTAACTTCCAAATCCATCACTTACAAGATGTAATGAAAGATGCAGAAATCAAGCCAATGATTAACCAAGTAGAATACCACCCTCGTTTGACACAAAAAGAATTACAAGCTTTCTGTAAAGAACAAGGTATTCAAATGGAAGCATGGTCACCATTAATGCAAGGTCAATTATTAGATAACGAAACATTACAAGCAATTGCTGAGAAACACGGTAAAACAACAGCGCAAGTTATCTTACGTTGGGACTTACAAAATGGAGTTATTACAATTCCAAAATCAACGAAAGAGCACCGTATTATTGCAAACGCTGATGTATTTAACTTTGAGTTAACGAAAGAAGATATGGAAAAAATCGATGCATTAAACCAAAATCACCGCGTTGGTCCAGATCCTGATAACTTCGATTTCTAAGATTAAAGTAAGAAAAAAAAAGAGTGCGCTTATGCACTCTTTTTTTGTGCATAAAAATATTTTCTAATTAAATACTACTTAGTATTAAGTTTGTTATTAAGGGGCTGTGAACATGAATATAAAGCAATCGTTCAAACTTTTAGCTATGTTTTTAAGTGTTTTATTTGTGTTATTCCCACTTCAAAAAGCATTTGCAGAAGTTATGGACCATACAAAGTATGAAATGAATTGGAGTTATAGTAAGTCAAAGAAGAAACCAATTCGAACAGAACTTATTAAAACGGCAGATGGAAAAATTGCATTTTGCTTAAATGTAGATTTGAAATCTCCAAGCGGTCAAGATTTACCGGAAATGGGGAAAGTGGATATTAATGTGTACCGTGTACTATTAAACGGATATCCACAAAAGAGTCCACAAGAATTAGGTGTTTCTGATTGGAGAGATGCCCATTACGCAACGCAGCTTGCGGTGTGGAATGCGTTAAAGCAAATTGATATTAACGATTTAGAGTTCCGTAATAAAAATGTAGAAAAAGTAACGAAAGACATCGTTGCAAAAGCAAGTGCTAGTGAAGAATTACAAGAAATTACGATGAGTGTCGTACCATCAGAAGAACAACAAGCAGTATTGAAAAATGATTTCTTTGAAACAGGCTTATATACAGTAGAAACAAATGCAAAAAGTGGAACGTATAAAGTACAAGCAACAGGTGCACCAGCGGGAGCGAAATTTGTAAACGAAAAAGGCGAAGCAAAAACAGAATTTAATGTAGGAGAAAAATTCCGCATCTTAATTCCGAAACAAACACCAGCTGGTGGGTTTAGCTTTAAAGTATTAGGGAATTTAACAAAGTTACAAGGGATTGCACATAAAGGGACACCGACTATTCAAAATGCAGTTGTATTACTTGAGCGTAGTGAAGAAAAAACAAGTCCGGAGTTATCGGTAAGTTGGAAAACAACAAATGGTCATGATAATAATAAACCACATACTCCAAATGAACCACATAAACCGAGTCAATATAAAAGGTAAGGATGAAAGCATTGGTGTTAACCAATGCTTTTTATATATGAAATTTAAAATTATACCAAGATAATTATTAACTAGATAAAACACTGTTTTTATGTTAGGAAAACTATTTAGAAATAACAAAATATAATAAAATCTAAACGTTACGATTAATAGATTAAATTCACAAAACTGTAACATTATTCTAATTGAAAAGGCTATCAAACAAAGTGTAAAGCGTGTAAAATTCAGTTGGAAAAACTACCTATAGATGGTCATATATGAAGAAAATGTAAGATTCTATTGCTATTTTATTTTTAGATGTATAGACGACAAGACTAAAAGGTATCTTTTATTACTCCCTTTTTATGTACGAAGAGAACTCATTACAAGTAGAGAGAAATGAGGAGGACATAATACATAAAAATTTTAAAATGTAAGAAAGCGAATACATGGGAGAATGCGGTAGTAATTGATATAGGTGTGCGAGGTGTTCGTTTATTATTTGAATTTTTTTATAAAAATAATAGGATTTCTTATTAAATGAATATATAGGATGGTTTATCAAAAAACAGGACAGGGGACACAGATTATGTCGAAGAAAAAGACGAGTAGGATATTAGTGGCTGGTGTTTGTTTAGCTACGTTATTAACACCATATGGACTTGAATTACCTAAGGTGTATGCAGAGATGACGATTGAAGATAAGGAGAAACAGCAAGAAGAGCGAGTGTATCAATTGCTGCCAAAAGGTGATGTAGAAGGGATGCGTGAGTTGCATCAGCGTCGAATGAGTTTTTCTCCTTATGAACCAACGGGCATTTATGTAAAGCCAGGTGAAGAAGTAGTTATTCAAGTAGAAGGGACTCAACAGATTAAAGCTTATATTGGTACATATTCTTATGAAAAAGAAGAACCTAAACAATTCAACTTAAATCCTGGTGAGAATAAAATTTCTTCTTCAAATGGGGGACTATTATACTTTTATAATTATCACAACACAGGAGAAGTAGTCGCTAAAGTGAAAAAAGGTGGTACACCAAATCCTTTATTTATTTTAGGAAAGCATACGACAAAAGATTGGAAGCGTATGTTGGCAGAGAATCCTGATCCATATGCAATAGAAATGAAGGGAGAAAATAGTTTATTAACTATGCATCCTGAAACTGTGGCGGAACATTTGAAGCAAGAAGATCCAGCTGCGTTATTAAAGAAACACGATGAAATAATTAATATAGAACATAAGATATCAGGTTTATCAAAAGATGGTGCGGGTGTTGCGAATCAAGGTAAACATTCCATTCATTTTGTTGAAGACTGGTATACGGACAATTATATGTATGCGACTTATTATCGAACAGCTTATAGTAAAGGGAATTTAGAGTCAGTACTAAATCTAGAAGAGTTAACTAATGATGGATGGGGGCCTTGGCATGAAGTGGGACATCAACATCAACAGGACACTTGGTTATGGGATGGACTTGGAGAAGTAACTGTTAATATTTATTCTTTGGCAGTTCAAACTACATTCGGGCATAAAACAAGGTTAGAGCAAGAGGGGCGCTATGAAGCTGCATTTGCTTATTTAGGTAAACCGGATGCACAAGAGAAGATGGATGTATTTGAGAAATTAGTTATGTTTTGGCAGTTGCATTTAGCTTATGGTGATCAATTCTATCCGAATTTACATCAAATGTATCGTTTGTTACATGATACAGAACTGCCTAAATCTGATGAAGAGAAAAAGCAGATGTTTATTTATATGACGTCAAAAGTGGCAGGACAAAATTTAATTCCTTTCTTTGATAAATGGGGATTATTTGCAAATGATGCTACGAGAGAAAAGATTGAAAAATTAAATTTACCAAAATTAGAAAAAGAAATATGGTTATCTACAGACAGCAATCCAATTCGTGAAAAACAAATTGAGTTATATGAAGTTCCATATGGCGAGCCAAATAATGAAAAAATACAAAATGTAGTAATCGGTACTACGTATGATGAGAAAAAAGCAAAAGAACTTGTACAGAATTTAGGAGAAGGTGTAAAGACAACAGGTGTGATTATGCAAGATAAGCCTGAAGTTGGAGAAAAAACTGTAAAAGTAGAAATTGTAGATGGAAAAGGAAATAAGAATTTCATTCCAGCTGTAGTGAATGTTGGATATGGAGATAGCCTACTTGTATATGGATTGAACTATACCGGTGAGGGAGACTTGAAGTCAACCGTAACTCTACATCATGGTACGAAAAAATTTAGTGCAACAGATACAAAAAATTTAATTCACGATTACTTTAAAGATGAAAAGTATTTTGAGTTCACACTGTACGATAAAGAAGGAAGAGAGAAGAAAAATATAGCGGTAAAAGGCTTGGAGAATACGAAAGCTTTTGCTAAGGAAGTAAATGGACTTTCATTTGAGTACGGAGATGTGGTGAAAGTATACCATGCGGAATCTTCTCGCTTACATTGGTACCAAAAAGACGTATATGTGGGAGAAGGAAAAAATAAAGAAGTAAAGGAACTGTTCTTCAAAGTTACTGAAAATGGATTTGAAAGATTAAAATCATTGCAAGAAGTAACAGCAAAACCACAACAAGTAGTAGTAGGAACAGAAGTAGAAAAGCTAGAAGCAAAAAACTTTGTTGAAGTGAAAGATGGAGAAGTAATCGGTTTTGTAGAAAAACCAAACACATCAAAAATCGGAAAGCAAAAAGTAAAAGTAGAAACGAAAGATCGTTTTGGAAATAAGAAAGTGACGGAAGTACCGTTAGAAGTGACGTATGGTGATAGTATCGCATATGTAGGATTCGACGATGAAATTGCTTCAGTTGTAACGTTAAAGCATGAAGAGAAGAAATTCCATGTGACTGATATGGATAGACAAATTCATCAGTATTTTAATAAAGAGCTATACATGGGAATCACGTTATATGATGTAGAAGGGAAAGAGAAAAAACATGTAACAGCAGAAGGACAAGAAACTTCAAAAAACTTTGCAGAACAAGTGAATGGTACGCAGTTTGAGTATGGAGATGTAGTGAAAGTATTCCATGCAGAACCAGATCGTTTGAAATGGTATCAAAATAATACTCTTACTGGTCAAGGTGAGAAAAAAGGGTCAAAAGAACTGTTCTTCAAAGTGACGGATAAAGGTTTCGAGAGAATGAATATGTTGCAGGAAGTAATAGCGAAACCACAACAAGTAGTAGTAGGAACAGAAGTAGAAAAGCTAGATGTAAAAAACTTTGTTGAAGTAAAAGACGGAGAAGTAATCGGATTTGTAGAAAAACCAAATATATCAAAAATCGGTGAACAGAAAGTAAAAGTAGAAACGAAAGGTCGTTTCGGAAATAAGAAAGTGACGGAAGTACCACTGGAAGTAATTTACGGAGATAGCATTATGTTCTTTGGTACAAGTTATGGAGGAACAAACATTAAATCGGTTGTAACATTAAATCATGAAGAAAAGAAATTTAGTGCAACAGATTCAGAAGGTAAAATGCATACTGCATTTGCAGATGAGAAATATATGGCGATGACTGTATATGATAAAGATGGAAAAGAGAAGAAAGCTTTATCAGTAAAAGCATCGGAGAATACGAAAGTATTTGCAGAACAATTCAATGGAATGGCCTTTGAATACGGTGATGTAGTAAAAGTGTACCAAAGAGAGTTTGATAGATTTAAAGTGTATAAAAAGAACGAACTAGTAGATAAACAGTATGGTGTTCATGAAGTATCCTTTAAAGTGACAGAGCAAGGTTTCGAGAGAGTGGAAGCCCAACAAGAAGTAACAGCGGTACCGCAAAAAGTAGTAATTGGAACAGATACTGAAAAATTAAATGCAAAAGACTTTGTTCAAGTGAAAGATGGAGAAGTAGTAGGTTTTGTAGAAAAGCTGAATACAACAAAAATCGGTGAACAAAAAGTGAAAGTAGAAACGAAAGATAGCTTTGGAAATAAAAAAGTGACAGAAGTACCAGTAGAAGTGATTTACGGAGATAGTATTATGTTCTTCGGTACAAGTTATGGCGGAAGTAATATAAAGTCAGTTGTAACATTAAATCATGAAGAAAAGAAATTTAGTACAATGGGCGCAGAAGGTTCGGCGCATACATCATTTAAAGACCAAAAATATATGGGAATGACTGTATACGATAAAGATGGAAAAGAAAAGAAAGAAGTATCAGTAAAGGGATCTGAAAATACAAAAGGATTCGCAGAACAATTCAACGGAATGGCCTTTGAATATGGGGATATGGTAAAGGTATATCAAAAAGAGTTTGATAGGTTTAAAGTGTATAAAAAGAATGAATTAGTGAATGCGCAGTATGGTGTTCATGAAGTAATCTTTAAAGTGACAGAGCAAGGTTTCGAGAGAGTGGAAGCTCAACAAGAAGTAACAGCGGTACCGCAAAAAGTAGTAATTGGAACAAACGCTGATAAATTAGAAGCACAAAAATTTGTTCAAGTGAAAGATGGAGAAGTAATTGGGTTCGTAGAAAAACCAATTACAACGAAAATCGGAGAACAAGCGGTAAAAGTAGAAACGAAAGATCGTTTAGGGAATATAAAAGTGACAGAAGTTCCTCTAACAGTAACGTATGGTGATAGCTTACTTGTATATGGGTTGGGCTATAGAGATGGGGACTTGAAGTCGATTGTGACTTTGCATCATGATATGAAAAAATTTAGTGCGACAGATACAAAGAATTTAATTCACGATTACTTTAAAGATGAGAAGTACTTTGAATTTACACTGTACGATAAAGATGGAAGAGAGAAGAAAAATATAGCGGTAAAAGGTTTGGAGAATACGAAAGCTTTTGCTGGGGAAGTAAATGGACTTGCATTTGAGTATGGAGATGTGGTGAAAGTATATCATGCAGAATCTTCTCGCTTACATTGGTATCAAAAAGGTGCGTATGCAGGAGAAGGGAAAAGTAAAGAGCTAAAGGAACTAGTCTTCAAAATTACTGAAAATGGATTTGAAAAGTTAGGGGCTTTGCAAGAAGTAACAGCAGTATCACAAAAAGTAGTAATTGGAACAGATGTTGAAAAATTAAATGCAAAAGATTTTGTTCAAGTGAAAGATGGAGAAGTAGTTGGATTTGTAGAAAAACCGAATACGACAAAAATCGGTGAACAAAAGGTAAAAGTAGAAACGAAAGATCGCTTTGGAAATAAGAAAGTGACGGAAGTTCCATTAGAAGTAACATATGGAGATAGTATAGTATACCAAGGTGTGGCTAATGTAACGCGTTCGATCGTTACGTTAAATCATGACGCAAAGAAATTACATGCAACATTTACTGATGATACAATTCATTATCGTTTTGAGAATGAACAGTATATAGGACTTACGGTATATGATCAAAATGGAAACGAGAAAAAACATGTAACGGCAGAAGGGCAAGAAACGTCGAAGAATTTTGCTGAGCAAGTAAATGGAACCGTATTTGAGTATGGGGACGTGTTGAAAGTATATCATGCGGAACCAAGTCGTTTGAATTGGTATAAAAAGAATGAGTTAGTTAAAAAAGAGGATAAGATGAAGGGTGAAGAAATATCCTTTAAGATTACTCCAAATGGCTTAGAACAAGTACAATAATAAGAAAAAACTCGTAAAACATTATGTTTTACGAGCTTTTTTTATTACTCAGCTTCAGAAACTACCGTGAAGCGTTCGTTTACGTGTTTTGGATTTTCGATTTCATCAAGTGCTGCAACTGCGAAGTCTTCGTAACTTACGTAGCTATCACCTTTTGCATTAACAAGAAGGTTGTCTTTGCCGGCTGTATAAGAACCAGTACGTTTTCCTAATGCAAATAGTGCAGAAGGGCTGATGAATGTCCAAGTAATATCGTTTGTTTGTTGCAGAATTTCTAAGTTTTTACCTTGGTTTTGAGCTGTTGCAAGGTATTCATTTGGGAAACCTGGCGTATCAAATACACGCGTTGTTTTCTCTTCGTCTACAAACAAGCTTCCAGCGCCGCCAACTACAAGTAATTTTGTGTTAGGTGCACCTTTCATAGCTTCAATTAGTACGTTTCCTGCATCTACGTGAAGATGTTCTTCTCCTGCTGGAGCGCCAAATGCATTTACAACTACGTCGAATGCCTGTAGGTCGTTAGATGTAAGATCGAATACATCTTTCTCTAAAACTTTTACATTTTCTTCTGTAATTTTTGCAGCGTTTCTTACGATTGCAGTTACTTCATGTCCGCGATCTAATGCTTCTTTTAAAATACGACTTCCTGCTTTACCAGTTGCTCCGATGATTCCGATTTTCATAATAAATCCCTCCAAAGTGTTTTGTTAAAGTGTATATCTGAAAGTAAATGAATTTGTTGTAATAAGGTTTGTTACAACCTGATGTAATCATTATAGTTACAGGTTGGTATTTTTGTCAATGGGGTAGTTTGTAGATTTACTTTTTGTTTTAGTATGCACAGTTAGAGGGAGGAGAGTCATAAAGCTATTGTTACTTCGTGTTTGTCTAATATTTGGAAATTGCAAATTGTCGAAAAATGTTGATTTTTAAATGTTTTTTAAATATAATTCGTTTTATGGAGAAAAGGAGGGGGTTAATTGTATGAATATTTTAGAGCAATTTGTTTCATCAACGAATACAATTCTTTGGTCATATATTCTTATTGCAATGTTAATTGGTTTAGGTCTTTATTTTTCTATTAAATTGAAATTCGTACAAATTACTCATTTAGGGGAAATGGTTCGACTAATGAGTGATGGATTAACTGGAAAGACGCGTAAAAAAGGTAGTGTATCTTCTTTCCAAGCGTTCTGTATGAGTTCAGCAGCTCGTATTGGAATCGGGAACTTAGCCGGTGTAGCGTTAGCTATTTCTATGGGAGGACCTGGAGCGGTATTTTGGATGTGGGTTATTGCGATTGTCGGAGCATCTTCAAGTTTCGTGGAAAGTACGCTTGCACAAATTTATAAAATAAAAGATGGCAGTGGCTTCCGTGGTGGTCCTGCTTATTATATGGAAAAAGGTTTAAATAAACGTTGGATGGGAATTTGGTTCTCTATCCTTATTACAATTAGTTACGGATTGATTTTCAACTCCGTACAAGCAAATACAGTGACATTAGCATTTAAAAACGCTTTTGGTATTGAGCGTTACGTTGTTGGGATTGTATTAGCAGTATTAGTTGCGGTTATTATTTTTGGTGGCGTGAAAAGTATCGCGCGTATGTCTGAAATGATCGTTCCGCCAATGGCGCTTATTTATATTGCAGTAGCAGTTTTCGTTGTTATTAAAAATTATTATTTAATACCGGACATGTTTACAGAAATCTTTAAAGGTGCATTCGGTTTAGATTCAGCTGTAGGTGGCGGTATTGGTGCTGCGATGAAATATGGTATTCAGCGTGGATTATTTGCGAATGAAGCAGGTATGGGTAGTGCACCGAATGCGGCAGCAACAGCGGATGTAACACATCCAGCGAAACAAGGATTTATTCAAACAATTGGAGTGTTAGTGGATACATTTTTAGTATGTACATCAACAGCATTTATCGTACTATGTTCTGGTGCATATAAAGCAACAAATTTAGAAGGTATTGAATTAACGCAAGTTGCGTTAAGTTCACAAATTGGTTCGTGGGCAAGTAGCTTCTTGGCGATTATTATTTTCCTATTCGCTTTCAGTTCTTTATTAGGAAACTATTATTATGGTGAAACGAATATTGAATTTATTAAACAAAGTAAAACTTGGTTAACGATTTACCGTATTGCGGTAGTGGGAATGGTATTATTCGGTTCTGTTGCGACGCTTCAAGTTGTATGGAATATGGCGGATTTATTTATGGGACTAATGGTAATCACAAACTTAATTGCGATTACACTTCTTGGCCGATTTGCATATGCTGCTTTGGCGGACTATGTAAGGCAAAAGAAACAAGGGAAAGATCCAGTCTTCAGTGCAGATTCTATACCTGGTTTAACAAATACAGAGTGTTGGGACAAGCCAGCGGTAACGGATAAAGAAAAAGCAGTGTAAATGAAAAGGCGAGCATCGAGGTGAATTCGATGCTCGTCTTTTTTGTTGCAGTAAATGATGAACAGGGTGAGAGGTAAATATTAATATAACTTCTTTTGTTTGTTCCTCTCGTTATTTGTGGGGAACCTACTGTTTTAAAAGTATAGCTGGTCGAATAGGATAAGTGATTGAGTATTGGATAAATGCACGTAATGGCTATATTTTCATGTAACAAAACACATATGTTAAGAAGTTTAACGTACTCATGTTATAAAACCTAACATAAAGTTCTTGATTACTAAAAGTTTTTAGAATATAATTTTCTTATTGTGAAGAAGAGGGGGGCAATGCAATTATGGATTTTTTAACTAATATAATTGGGGATATAAATAATGTTCTTTGGTCATATATAATCATTGCGATGTTAATTGGGTTAGGACTTTACTTTTCGTTTCGTGTGAAATTTGTCCAAATTCGTTACTTCGGTGAAATGATTCGATTGCTTGGGGATGGGGCAAGTTCGAAAACGAGGAAAGCTCAAAAAGAGAAGAACGGTGTATCATCGTTCCAAGCTTTTTGTATGAGTACAGCCTCTCGTGTAGGTACTGGTAACTTAGCTGGTGTAGCTATCGCAATCTCAGCGGGTGGACCAGGAGCAGTATTTTGGATGTGGTTAATCGCGGTAATTGGGGGTGCTTCTGCATTTGTAGAGAGCACATTAGCGCAAATTTATAAAGTAAAAGATGGGAATGCGTTCCGTGGTGGCCCAGCGTATTATATGGAAAAGGGATTAAAGAAACGCTGGCTAGGAGTTGTCTTCTCTGTTCTAATAACAGTTAGTTTCGGATTAATTTTCAACGCCGTGCAATCAAATACAGTAGCGGCGGCTTTTGATGGAGCATTTAACACAGACGGTAAATTTGTAGGTCTGTTTATGGCTGGTTTACTTGCAATCATTATCTTCGGCGGAGTAAAACGTATTGCACGTGCGGTTGAAATGATTGTTCCAGTAATGGCAATTATATATGTAGCAGTGGCATTATTCGTTGTTGTAACAAACATTACGGCAATTCCATATGTATTTAAAGAAATTTTCTTACATGCATTTGGAATTAAAGAAGTAGTAGGTGGGGGATTAGGAGCTGCGATTTTACTGGGGGTAAAACGCGGATTATTCTCAAATGAAGCAGGTATGGGTAGTGCGCCGAACGCAGCTGCGACTGCAAACGTAACGCACCCAGTTAAACAAGGTTTCATTCAAACTTTAGGGGTATTTACAGATACATTATTAATTTGTAGTTGTACAGCATTTATTATTCTTTTATCGGATGTGCATAATGCAGCTGATTTAAATGGTATTCAATTAACGCAGCAGGCGTTAAGCCAACATATCGGCCCATGGGCTTCTATATTTGTAGCAGTGGCAATCTTCTTGTTTGCATTTAGTTCATTAGTAGGTAACTACTACTATGGTGAAACGAATATTGAATTCTTAAATGGAAGTAAAGTGTTGTTAAATGCATACCGCATTGCTGTACTTGGTATGGTTATGTTAGGATCTGTAGCAACAATTCAAATCGTTTGGGATTTAGCAGATTTATTTATGGGGATTATGGCTGTTATTAACTTAGTTGCGATCGTATTCCTTTCTAAGTATGCTTTTGCGGCATTATCAGATTACGTTAAGCAAAAGAAACAAGGAAAAGATCCAGTATTCTATGCGGAGTCTATTCCAGGTTTGAACAATACAGAGTGCTGGGATAAGCCAGCAGTAGTTGATAAAGAAAAAGCAGTATAATGAGGTGAGCATCAAGTGAAACTTGATGCTCATTTTTTTGTTTTATCCTGCTATTTGTGAACAGTAAAACTCTCGATTGATACGGGCTAATAATCAGTGGGGATGATACTGATTAAAGTTTCGCTATATAATGTAAAAGACGAACATTCATGAACATTTTATAATAAAATGTAATTTTTTTAAGAAAAGTGCGGATATGAGTTGTGATTTATGTTAGAATGGAAAATGCCTTTGAAACAAGAGGTTTTATGATCTTTCCTATCCGATTGAAGGTTTTAGAAGAGAAATGGAAAGTTCGGATTATCTCTTATTTCAAGTGGTCAGACGTTCAACGTTAATGAAGAGTTAAATGGAGGATTTTATTAATGAAGTTTGTTATGTTTCTTGTAGGATTGCTCGTTGTATTTGTACTCGGTTTTCTTATAAGTGCCGATCGAAAGAAGATTAAGTATAAACCAATCGTAATTATGCTTGTTATTCAGCTAGCGTTAAGTTATTTCTTATTAAACACGCAAGTTGGTTATATTTTAGTAAAAGGAATTTCAGATGGATTTGGCGCGCTTCTTGGATATGCGGAAGCTGGAATCGTTTTCGTATTTGGCGGTCTTGTTAATAAAGGAGAGGTTTCATTCTTCTTAACAGCGTTATTACCAATCGTATTCTTTGCCGTTTTAATCGGAATTCTGCAACACTTTAAAATTTTACCGATATTTATTCGTGCTATTGGTACTGCGCTAAGTAAAGTAAATGGTCTAGGAAAACTAGAATCATATAACGCAGTAGCAGCTGCCATTGTTGGGCAAGCGGAAGTATTTATTACAGTAAAAGATCAATTAAGTAAAATCCCAAAACATCGTTTATATACATTATGTGCATCTTCCATGTCGACAGTATCAATGTCAATCGTAGGTTCTTATATGAAAATGATCGAACCGAAATATGTAGTAACAGCACTTGTATTAAATTTATTTAGTGGTTTCATTATTATTCATATTATTAACCCGTACGATATTACAGAAGAAGAAGATACACTGAAATTAGAAAATAAGAAAAAACAGTCATTCTTTGAAATGCTAAGTGAATATATTATGCTTGGTTTCACGATTGCAATCACAGTAGCGGCAATGTTACTTGGTTTCGTAGCGTTAATTACAGCAATCAATAGTTTGTTTGATTCCATGTTCGGTATTACATTCCAAGCTATTTTAGGATACATTTTCTCACCATTAGCATTCGTAATGGGTATCCCGCAAGCAGAGATGGTAACAGCGGGACAAATTATGGCAACAAAATTAGTATCAAATGAGTTTGTTGCGATGCTGGATCTTGGAAAAGTAGCTGGTGATTTATCAGCTCGTACAGTTGGTATTCTTTCTGTATTCCTTGTATCATTTGCGAACTTCTCATCAATCGGAATTATCGCAGGTGCAACGAAAGGTATCGATGAAAATCAATCAAATGTTGTATCATCATTCGGTCTACGCCTTGTGTACGGTGCGACATTAGTAAGTCTTTTATCAGCGATTATCGTTGGTGTTATGTTATAAAAAGGGTGGTCCTAGCTCGTAGCTAGGGCTATTTTTTCATGGTAAATTTGCATGAAAAAACCAATTAGTTAGGAATATATTAACATATAAAAATCTTTTAAAATTTATATTGCATTTCGGTTAGATAACGCTTACAATTTGATTTGTAGGTGGTATCAATTTCAGACTTTCAAGTATGGTAGGAGAGAAGAGACTACCTTTTATAAATTGCAATTTATGTAAACGCTTACTGATTTTAGTTAACAGTTGAATAGTATTTAGGGGTTTTAAATTTTTTTAACAACAATGGTCAGACGTCATTCGTTATACGTTATACGACCAATAACTCGTGGGAGAAGTGGAGGATTCACATATGAAGATCGTAATGTTTCTAGTCGGTTTACTTGTAGTATTTGTACTAGGGTTCCTTATCAGTTCAGATCGTAAGAAAATTAAATATAAACCAATTGCACTTATGCTTGTCATTCAATTGGTACTTGCGTATTTCTTACTAAATACAAAGGTCGGATTTGTATTAGTAAAAGGGATTGCAGATGGGTTTGGCGCTATTTTAAAATTTGCGGAAGCAGGGGTTAATTTCGTATTTGGTGGTTTAGCAAATGATGGACAAGCACCATTCTTCTTAACAGTATTATTACCAATTATTTTCTTAGCAGTACTAATTGGGATTTTACAACACATTAAAGTATTACCGATTATCATTCGTGCAGTTGGTTTCCTATTAAGTAAAATTAACGGCTTAGGAAAACTAGAATCATATAATGCAGTAGCAGCTGCAATCGTTGGTCAAGGGGAAGTATTCATTACAGTAAAAGATCAACTAAGCAAATTACCGAAAAATCGTTTATACACACTTTGTGCATCTTCTATGTCAACAGTATCGATGTCAATCGTCGGTTCTTATATGAAAATGATTGATCCAAAATATGTAGTAACAGCACTTGTACTAAACTTATTCAGTGGATTCATTATCGTTCATATCATTAATCCATATGAAGTAAAAGAAGAAGACGATATTTTAGAATTACAAGAAGATAAGAAACAAACATTCTTTGAAATGTTAGGCGAATATATTATGCTTGGTTTCTCTATCGCTGTAACAGTAGCGGCGATGTTAATCGGTTTTGTAGCATTAATTACAGCAATTAACGGTGTATTCGATTCAATTTTCGGAATCACATTCCAAAGCATTTTAGGATATGTCTTCTCACCATTAGCATTCGTAATGGGTATTCCAACATCAGAGATGCTACAAGCAGGACAAATTATGGCAACGAAATTAGTAACGAACGAATTCGTTGCAATGCTTGATCTTGGAAAAGTAGCTGGTGATTTATCAACTCGTACAGTAGGTATTTTATCTATCTTCCTTGTATCATTTGCGAACTTCTCATCAATCGGAATTATCGCAGGTGCAACGAAGAGTATCGATGGCAAACAAGCAAACGTTGTATCTTCATTCGGATTAAAACTTGTATACGGTGCAACGTTAGTAAGTATATTATCAGCGATTATCGTTGGGGTTATGCTTTAATAAATTAAGAAAAGCAATGAGCGTAGGCTCATTGCTTTTTTATTTAACTTGCTCTATCTAAGTCTCTTTTAAATTGTGGTTTCTCCAAATAAGTTCCAAGCCTCCATATATACTCAACAGGACCTATTCGATATTTTCGCAGCCAATATGTGCTAACAAATAATTGAATTGTATAGATTCCAATCGTTAAAAGAATACCGAAGAAATATCCTATTTTACCGAATAAGCCAAAGCCGTATGCGTAAAAAATTGTTGTTGTGATAATAGACTGGGCTAAGTAATTACTAACCGACATTTTTCCCATATTGGCCATATATGTTAGTAGACGGGTTACTTTTTTGTAATGGAATAATAAAATAATTGTGCTTCCGTAAAAGAAGGTCATGGTTACTGGTGTAAGGCCGTCTTGTAACATAAGTAAAATAGGATGTTTAACGAACATAGCTGAAGTTTTGATTGTAAAAGAGAAAATACCAGTAAGAAGCCAGACCTTTTTGACAGCAGAGATATGCTTATCAATCTCAAATAACCATTCTTTTTTTCCTACGTACATACCGATTAAGAAGAGTGGAGATAGGAAAATGAGTGTGAAAAGTGTTATAAAGGTTAATCCGAAGAAACCGTCAATGCCTATATATTCGAAAGGATTTTCAGTTAACCTAAAGTTGACATGATCCATATAGCTTCCAGTCTCATGAACTTTATGTTCTTTTTCAATATAAGGAGCAAAATCAGTAACATTTGTATTTGGGTCATTTGAATAAGTCATAAGTGTAAGGAGTGCGAGTAGAATAGTTGCCCAAATTAATAATGTTTTTGGCTTTCTGTTTATAAACATCATTAAGAAAATCCCGATGAGGCCATATGAGAATAAAATATCCCCGGACCAAATGAGCACGCCGTGAATAAAACCTAGTAGTAAAAGAATAAGAATACGACGTAAATATGTAGGGGAAAACTTTTTCCCTTTTGCGACAATGCTTTTTTGTAACAAAATAATGCTAAGACCAAATAAAAAAGAGAATAAAGAAATGAAATTTTGTGTGCCAAAAAATTGAATAAACCAATTAGCACCTTTATCGAGTCCGCCAAATATATAGGATGGTTTTTCATTAGCGAAGAACCCGAATTGAATTAATGTTATATTAACAAGTAAAATACCAAATAAAGCAAAACCACGCATTGCATCAACAACTTCTACACGTTGATTCATTTTTTCTCTCCTTTTATATTATTTTATATTGAAAATAATACCATTTTATAGTTGGCACTATGTCAAATACGAGGAAATTTAAGGTGATTTTAAGCTAAAGAGAAAATAAAAAATCACCTTAATACATTCATTAAGGTGATTGGAATACTACTCAGCTGGAGGTGTAAATGTACGTTTCTCTAATTCAGCATCTAGCATAAATAGTGCGTTTGAATCGCTTGTAATACGTTTTAATTTTTGGATGATGCTATCGAATGAAGCTTCTTCTTCAACTTGCTCATCAACGAACCATTTTAAGAAGGTAATTGTTGCGTGCTCACGCTCATCCCAAGCGATATCAGATAAGTTGTAAATACGCTTCGTTACTTCGCGCTCGTGCTCAAGTGCTACTTCAAAAGCGTTCAGTACAGATTCATATACGTTATTCGGATTATCAAATCCAGTAATAATAGCGCGCTCACCGCGGTCATTAATGTAGTTGTAAAGCTTCATTGCGTGGAAACGTTCTTCTTCAGCTTGTACAAGGAAAAAGTTAGCGAATCCATCATAGCTCTCAGATGTACAGTAAGCAGCCATTGCCATATAAGCGTGGGCAGAGTAAAATTCAAAGTTCATTTGATCGTTTAATGCGTCGTGCAATTTTTTAGATAACATAAAATCCCCCTTAGTAATGTGACAAGAATATTATACCATAATTGATAATATTCTCATTTTGATGTCTCGAACCTTTTCGAAAGCTTTGTGACGTGAGCCTCCATAATGTCTTGTAAATCTAAATCATATTTTTTTGAAAGAATAATAAGGTTAGATAGTACATCACCAAGTTCTTCTTTTAGTTCCTGTTTTAGCTCTTCTTCTGTTTTCACTTCCTCATCAGGGCGATCACGGCCAATTTCAATGGCGCGAACAACACGTGAAACTTCCCCAACTTCCTCAGTTAAGAAATTTAAGCGAATAAAGGCATTATATTGTGACCAGCTTCGCTTTTCGTAAAATTCCTCCACCCATCTTTGAAATGCGACGATATCCATTTCTTCCTCATCCCTTCAATATGTTGTACAATGTTCATTGTATCATAACAATATATAGTTTCGGGGTGTAGGAATGAGAAAGATTTGTGTGTTTGCAGGTTCTAACTTAGGGGAGAGACCAGAATTTAAAGAGCAGGCAATAGCGTTAGGGAAAATGTTTGTTGAGAACGATTATGAGCTTGTATACGGTGGTTCATGCGTTGGATTAATGGGAGAAGTAGCAAATGAAGTTCTTCGTTTAGGCGGGCGTGTAACAGGTGTTATGCCGCGCGGTCTATTCCGAGGAGAAATTGTACATACAGGGTTAACAGAACTAATCGAAGTAGAAACGATGCATGAGCGCAAAGCGAAAATGGCAGAGCTTGCGGATGCTTTTATTGCACTGCCAGGCGGATATGGAACGTTTGAAGAGCTATTTGAAGTTGTATGTTGGTCACAAATTGGTATACATAATAAACCGGTTGGTTTATTAAACATTAAAGATTTTTATGGACCAATCCTGCAAATGGTGGAACGCGCAGCACAAGAAGGGTTTATGAACCCATCGAATAAAGATTTGATCGTTTCAGCTGAGACGGCAGATAAACTAATTCATGAGATCCAAAATTACGAGCGTCCTGTTTTAGGAACGAAGTGGAAGCAGCTATCATAATACAATTTTATAGAGATTTTTGGAAACACATGTCATTTTATCTTGAAAAGGCATGTGTTTTTAATTTGGTTAAATATATTGATAGTGAGATGTGAAGTCGATGGAGGGATATTTTGATGACTTAAAAAAAGAACATCTGAATAAAAGGCGAGTAAGGAATTATTGAGTGACATAGAATTATTCCGTTAAAGGGTCGGATTGTGGAAGATAGCGAATGTTTTTATGAAGTCAATAGAGGTTTTTTTTTATCCAAATCAGAATAAATTTTATAGATGTAATCCTTTGGGAATTTTTAATCAGCTATGTATCATAATCTAATCATTAAAAGGAAAATTGGAGGAGAAATGAGCATGGATTGTTCTGTATTAAAAATGTATAACTACCACTTATGGGCAAATGAAGTTATTTTAAATCGCTTAAAAGAACTACCGCAAGACATTTTTCATAAGGAAGTTAAGAGTGGTTTTTCTTCGGTGGCAAAAGTAATGTCTCACATATACCTCACAGATTTAGCCTGGTTTGAGATTATTTCTGGTAAAAGCATGAGTGATGCAATGGTATACACAGACCAATTGAAAGAACAGCTGGAAACAAAAAATATTGAGGAAATGGAAACTAGTTTTTATGAGTTATCTAAACGATATAAAGAACTTTTAAGTAGTCAACAAGATTATGAAAAAGTATTTGAGGTTGATAATCCATATGCTGGCCACCTGGATACGACGGTTTCTGAAACAATACTACACGTTGTCACCCACGGAGCATATCACCGTGGGAATATAGCCACAATGTTGCGGCAAATGGGTCATACCTCTGTTATGCAAGATTTTGGATTATTTCTATATTCAAAATGAATTCTTTTTATTTACCATAGAATATGGGTTTTTATGATGTTTTTGGGAACTGCTTTTATTAGTGGTGTAAGCTTAATTATGTAATATAGAATAAAGGCATTCCATATTATTTCGGAATGCCTTTATTGTTATTTTTACTTTGTTTTTTATACAGGTACCAGCCACCCCAGCCGCCACCAATTGCTACAACAACGAGGAAAGCATAGTCTTTAACCTCGACACGTATATTGAAAATATTAGCTATAAGTAAGAGAATCCCAACTGTTATTAACGCAAAAAATGCTCTAATTAAGTAGTCTTTCAACTGAACCACTCCCGCCATTTAAGTAGTAAATGATGAATATGGAAAAGCTTTTTTTGGATCTATTTTACTAAAGGGTGTTACCTATATTTTAACATAAAAGGGATTGTAATATATTGATGAAAGTAGGGGAAAGGGGTGCTAATATTGTCGTGTTTTGTCGGTAAGTCGATATAATGAAAAAATCGTTGATATATTTTGAGTTATCGTCAATATATTTGAAAAATCGTTGGTATAATTTCATGTACCAGCACGTGCGACAACCCCATAGAAAAAAGCGACTCTAAACGAGCCGCTTCCGCTTTTAAATGATATCCAGCTCCAGCGGCTAGAACAGTCGGTTGTTTCACTCCTTCATTCGAGGCAAAAAGCGCCTCGTAATCAGGAGTTCCAACACCCTCCTGTTCTGAGCAAGTCACCTTCGCATTTAATAATATCCAGCTCTAGCGGCTAGAATCTCCGGTCATTTCGCTCTCTCGCTCGAAGCAAAAAGCGCTTCAAGTTCGAGAGCTCCAATGTCCTGCGATTCTGAGCAAGCCGCTTCCGCTTTTAAATATATTATTGATTCAAGAACGCGCGTAGCATCCAAGCGTGTTTTTCTAGTTCTGTGTAGATGCCTAGTAGTAGGTCAGATGTCATTTCGTCATCAGAGTTTTGAGCGATTTCCATGCCTTTTTTCAGTTCGACTAGCATCATTTCGTAGTCTTTCATGATTGCTTCAACCATTCCTTCTGCAGTTTCTCCATATGCTGCTTCTTGAATAGAAGATAGTTCTAAGTATTCTTTCATTGTTGCTACTGGTTTGCCGCCAATTGCTAAAATACGTTCTGCAATTTCATCGATGTGAGTAGCTGATTCTGTGTATAGTTCTTCGAATTTCTCATGTAATGTGAAGAATTGAGGTCCTTTTACGTACCAATGGAAGTTGTGTAGTTTTGTGAATAAAACGCTCCAGTCTGCTACTTGTTTGTTTAATACTTCGATTACTTGTTTGTTCATTATGATCAATCTCCTTTTGAGTTGTTATGTTATATCAATTACTAATTTATAATCATTATAATCTAGTAATTTGTATAAATCAACCCTTTTGCTGGAATTAATTTGAACAAATTATGAACTGTTATAAATAAAAATCCCTATTACTGTGGAGTAATAGGGATTTTGTTTGATATATAGCTCTTGTTCTAAACGAGCCGCTTTTGCTTTTAATTATATCCAGCTCCGGTGACTAGAACAGTCGGTCATTTCGCGCCTTCCTGTGAGGCAAAAAGCACCTCTTCGTCAGGAGCTCCAATGCCCTCCAGTTCTGAGCAAATCACCTCCGCTTTTAATTATTATACAGCCTTCTGTTTTTCTTCTACATCTTGTCCATCCCAGCACTCTGTATTCTGTAAGCCAGGGATAGAACTTGCAACGAAGACAGGATCTTTTCCTTGTTTCTTTTGTTTAATATAGTCTACTAATGCTGCGTAGGCGAACTTGCTAAGGAATGAGATAGCAATTAAGTTTGTGAATACCATTAGTCCCATAAAGAAATCAGCTAAACTCCAAACTGTTTGAAGGGCAGCAATAGATCCGAAGAACACCATTCCGACAACTGCAACACGATAAATCAGTAACCATGTTTTGCTTTCTTTAATGAATGCGATATTTGTTTCACCATAATAGTAGTTTCCTAGTAAAGAACTGAAAGCGAATAGGAAAATAATAATCGCTAAGAAAGTGCTTGCCCACGGTCCAATTTGTGAACTTAATGCTCGTTGTGTTAATTCAATACCTTCTAAATTCGATCCTTTGTAAAGTCCAGAACATAATACGATAAACGCTGTTGATGTACATACTAAGAATGTATCTACGAAAACACCTAACGCTTGAACAAGTCCTTGTTTTACAGGGTGAGATACATCTGATGTTGCTGCTGCGTTAGGAGAGCTACCCATACCTGCTTCTGTCGCGAATAAACCGCGCTGAATTCCGAATTTGATTGCTGCTCCAATACCACCAGCGATAGCTTGGTCTAAACCGAATGCGCTGTTAAATATTTCTGTAAAAATGCTTGGTAACATATTGAAGTTGTTAATTACGACAAAAATAGCCACACCGATATAAATGATCGCCATTGGAGGGACAATCATTTCTGTAATACGTGAAATGCTCTTGATACCACCAAAAATAATAACTGCAACTAATAAAGCTAATAGAGCTCCTACGATCGTTCGCTCTAGTCCAAAAGCATTTTCAAACGCTATTGTTACTGTATTTGCTTGTACAGAATTGAAAATTAATCCGTACGCAACTGTGATAAGCAGTGAAAACCAAACACCCATCCAGCGTTTGTTTAATCCTTTTTCCATGTAATATGCTGGCCCACCACGGAATCTGCTTCCATTTTTAGGATTAGTTTTCTCTGAGACAGAGCATAGTGACAGAATTGAACATCTCGTTGTTCCATTTAGAGACTTTTTCGGAGCTATTTTCTTCTTCAGTTTTGGATTAAGTATTGATCCGTTCTCATTGGGCGGAGCGATATGGCTAACGTTAGGTGCTGTCCTTCTTACAATCATCGGAAACTTTGTTGCAGGAATGATTGCAGGGCGACAAGCTGGATTATCTCATAAAGCGTCAACAAATATTGGATTAACAATTGTTTCAAGAGGAGAATTCTCCATCATTATGGCCAATATCGGCATCGCTGGTGGTTTAATGTCAGTCTTGAAACCATTCTCGGCACTATACGTGCTTATACTATCCATCTTAGGTCCACTTCTGACGAAAGAGTCAAAGAATGTATATAAATTTTTAAATAAAATCTTTAAGTGGGATACGAAGAATAACTAATTTAAAAAAAATAAAAGTACAAGATATTTACTGCTTGTACTTTTATTTTTTGCAATGAAAACAGTAAAGAGAGGTACATGATGTTAGGAGAGTTGATTCATTCCGTTTTAGTTTTTCTAGAAGGACTTGGTTATTGGGGAATTATGCTTGGATTGATGTTAGAGGTTATTCCGAGTGAAATCGTATTGTCTTATGCAGGTTATTTAGTATCAACAGGAAGCATTACGTTTTGGGGCGCTGTCGCGTTCGGTACAATTGGTGGTGTAATTGCACAACTATTCATTTATTGGATCGGTCGGTACGGAGGAAGACCCGTCCTTGAACGATATGGAAAATATATTTTAATTCAAAAGAAACATATTGATTATGCTGAAGATTGGTTTAATCGTTACGGAACTGGCGTTATTTTTACAGCACGTTTTATTCCTGTTGTACGTCATGCTATTTCGATACCAGCGGGTATTGCGAAAATGTCACATGCTAAGTTTATTACGCTAACTACACTAGCTGTTATTCCATGGTCAATTGTATTTGTATATTTAGGTTTTAAATTAGGAACAGAGTGGGAAAGTATTAATAAAGTAGCTGGGCCATATGTGAAATACTTTGCACTTGCAGCTATTGTTTGTGCAATTGGTTACTTTGTATTAAAAAAAGTGATGAAAAAAAAGTGATTACGTAAAAAGAATCTATGCTGACATAGATTCTTTTTTTATTGTCATTTTTTGAAAGAGGAAAGAGTAGGTTTAATATTTTACATATTGTGGCATACATATAGGAAAAGGGAGTTTGGGAAGGGGATTATAGAAAAATGGAACTCCAGTTTCAAAATGTATATCAACAAGTTGAGAATTGGTATGTGTTGGATTCGGAGCTTCCTTGGGATGTCAAAAGGCTTAGAGATGATTTGTTTTCACTGATTGAAGTATGTAAAACGCCAGTTATTTTTTGTGATACGTGTGATGCGAATTATGTGCTTCTATCATTAGGAGAAGAAGAAGAGGAATTCTTATTCCCAGTAGGTGGTTTTTACCATAAAGAAAAACAATTAATTTTTGTTTGTATGTGGGAAGAGTATGAGCAAGTGCTCAAAACACTACTGCATGAGTTTCGTCATGCGATGCAGCATAAGAGAGAAGTATTGTATGTTGGAAGCGAATTGTACGAAGATAGATGGATTGAGAAAGATGCGAGAAAGTTCGCGGAGAGGAAGTTAGATGAATATAAAAATAGAAAGTTAATGTAAAGCATAGTGGAGAAATGGCACTGTGCTTTCTTTACTGATTACTAAAAGTAAGTGATTGACTTTTATAAAGTTTAGTTCTAAACTAATGGTATGAAATGAGCGAGGTGATAGAATGAAGACAGAAGATAGACTCGGATTACTATTATGGTTTCGTTTATCACGTTTTTATAACAAAAGTATTCGTGAGACGAATCAGCATTTGAAAGAATGGAATGTATCTGCTGCTCAGTTTGATGTGCTAGCTCAAGTTGGAGGACATAATCGTCTAACGCAGCAAGAGCTCGGAAATAAACTATTTGTTACGAAGGGAAATATCACGCAGCTATTAAATAAAATGGAGCAGCTGGAGTGGATTCATCGTGAACAAGAAGGTACTACAAAATATATTTCGTTAACAGAAAAGGGAAAAGCTTTATATGAAGAAATCGTCCCGCCTCAAGAAACGTTCCAAGCGGAGCAGTTTCAAAATTTAAATGTAGAAGAACAACATCAATTATTACAATTACTAAAAAAATTACAGTGAGAAAAATTTTTAAAATAAATCTTGGATTCGAGATAATATGAGGTGAAGGATATGTTTAGAAAAGTTGATCATAAAAATATGGGAAGAGCAAATCACGGTTGGTTAAATACACATTTTCATTTTTCCTTTGCGAATTACTATAACCCGAATAACATGAATTTTGGAGCATTGCGTGTAATTAATGATGACCTAGTAGCACCGCAAACTGGTTTTGATATGCATCCGCACCGCGATATGGAAATCATTTCGTACGTTGTAGATGGTGCTTTAACACATGAGGATAGCATGGGGAACCGCGGAACAATTGAGCGAGGACATGTTCAATATATGAGTGCTGGCACAGGTGTATTTCATAGCGAGCATAATTTAGGAAATGAAACACTACGTTTATTACAAATTTGGATTTTACCAGATCGTGCGGATCATAAACCAAACTATGGTGAGTTTACATTTGATTGGAGCAAGCGTGAAAATGAATGGTTCCATATGGTATCTCCAGTAGACGGAGAGGCACCAATTCGTATTCACCAAGATGCAAATTTATATTCTTTATCGTTAGATGCCGGAAAAGAAATTCATTTTCCTGTGCGAGAAGGCCGTCAATTGTATCTTGTTCAAATTGAAGGAAGTAGTGTAATAAATGGTGAAAGTCTTGTTATGCGTGATGCAGCAGAAGCGATAGAAGAGGATATTCATATTGAAGCGAAAGAACGATCACACTATTTAGCAATCGAATTGAAAAAATAATCGAATGTTTATGGAAAAGAGGACACCCAATAGGATGTCCTCTTTTTTTGAGTGGAATTGTCAGAAAAAATTTTCTCAATATTTAGAAAAAGGTATTAGCCCGGAAAATAAGAATTGTATAAAAGTGTCAAAAATCTTTAGGGAATGGGGAATGTTATAGTGAAAAAGCAAGTCATTTCATCAGCATTAGCCTTAACTGTTATCGCCGGGGGATTTGGAACATTTGGAGCAACGACAACCAAAGCGGAAGAACAAAAAATTCAATATCATCAAGAATTTAAAACGCCTGCATACATAGGTGAAGAATGGAAAGCACCAGAAGGACTAGATAAAAAAGAGACAGTCTTTCAGTATTTAGAGAGTAAGAAAGATATGTTTAAATTAGCAGGAAATATTGATAAACATTTCAATGTCGTTGGGGAAGAAAAAGATGCTGAATCTGGCACAACACACGTGAAGTTAGTTGAGAAACATAATAACATTCCTGTATATGGTTCAGATCAAACTGTTACACTAGATAAAGAAAATAATGTAAAAGCATTCTTCGGACAAGTTATTCCGAATTTAGAGGATAAAAATATTCCTGCGTCTGCAAGCATTAGTGCGGAACAAGCAGAAACGATTGCAAAGGCAGGTATTGAGAAAGAAATTGGTAAAGTAAAAAATTATGACGGTGTGAAAAAAGATTTATATGTGTATGAAAAAGATGGGAATTTCTATCTTGCATATTTAGTGAAAGCATCGATTTCAAAGCCAGCTCCAGGATATTGGCATTATTTTGTTGATGCAACAAATGGAAATGTTATTGAGAAATATAATGCTGTAGATAACATTACTGGATTTGGTTACGGAGTATTAGGTGCTAGACAATCATTTGAAATTGCTCAAGATACGAAAACAGGACAATTCAACTTGTTTGATGGTAAACGAGGACAAGGTGTTCATACATTTGATGCAGAAAATATGGACGAGAACTGGTTTAACTTATTCTCACAATGGCTTGGATACACAGGAGAAGAAGTTGAGAGTAAATCTAAGTTCTTCGAAGATAAAGCAGCGGTTGATGCGCATGTAAATGCAGGAAAAGTATATGATTACTACAAAAAGACATTTAATCGTAACTCTTTCGATGATAAAGGCGCGAAGCTTATTTCTACTGTTCACGTTGGAGAAAGTTGGAATAACGCAGCTTGGAATGGTGTGCAAATGATGTATGGTGATGGTGATGGGAAAACATTCATTCCATTATCTGCTGGACTAGATGTTATCGGTCATGAATTAACGCATGCTGTAACTGAACATACAGCAAACCTTGTTTATAAAAATGAGTCAGGTGCGTTAAATGAATCGTTATCTGATATTATGGGTGTCATGGTTGAGAAGAAGAGCTGGGATTTAGGTGCTGACATTTATACACCTGGAAAACCTGGTGATGCACTTCGTTCTCTGAAAGATCCAGCATCTATTCCAAATCCATTAAAACCAGGTGAAGGTTACCCAGATCATTACAATAAACGCTACACTGGAACAGCTGATAATGGCGGCGTTCATATTAACAGTAGTATTAACAATAAAGCTGCATATTTAGTATCTGATGGTGGAGAGCATTACGGTGTGAAAGTAACTGGAGTAGGCCGTGAAGCGACAGAAAAAATTTATTACCGTGCTCTTACGAAATATTTAACTGCAAACTCTGACTTTAAGATGATGCGTCAAGCTGCTCTGCAGTCAGCTGAAGATTTATATGGTAAAAACTCTAAAGCTGTACAAGCTGTAACGAAAGCTTATGATGCAGTAGGCGTAAAATAATAAGAGAAAAAGACCTGACTAGGATGTCAGGTCTTTCTTTATTTAGTCGCGAATACCTAATGCGATTTTCGCCATACGTGACATGCGTTCTTTAGACCAGGGCGGATTCCAAACGACATTTACTTCTATTTCATTGACTTCAGGTACGTTCGTTGATAATACTTTTTTTACGTCTGATACAATTTGCCCAGCCATTGGACAACCGATAGAAGTCATCGTCATCGTAATGACAGCATTATTATTTTCATCTGCTGTAACGTCATAAACTAATCCAAGATTAACAATATCAACACCGAGTTCAGGGTCAATAACAGCTTCTAAGTTTGCATATAACTTTTCTTCAAATGCTTGTTGTGACATGTGTAGCACCCCCTACATATTAATGATATCGATTCTCATTATAACGGATATATATATAATATGCAGGGAATGAGCTCAAAAAAATATTCCTCTTGAAAGAGGAATATTTTTTGAAAGCTATTCAGTTTTGAAATGAGATACGAGTTGATCTAATTCTTCAACTGTTTGTTTCATTTGTTTAGCAGTTTGTGTCATCTCATTCATCGTAATGACTTTTTTCTCAGCAGATTGTGCTGTTGTCGCTGTTTCACTAGATACTTCAGTCGAAATAGAAGCGATGTTATTCAGTGAAGCGTTCATTTCTTCAGCACTTGCAGCCATTTCCTCAGCGGTTGCTGAGATGTCTTGCATTTGAGTAGATACTTTATTTACTTGTTCCACAATCGTTGTGAAAGAGTTGCCAGCTTCACGAATGACATGAATGCCTTCAAATGCTTCCGAACGGCCTTGGGACATCATAGAGCTCGCAGTTTCGGTGTCTTGTTGAATTTGATGTAGTAGTTGGTTAATATCTGTTGCCGCTGTTTTAGATTGTTCAGCAAGTTTTCGAACTTCGTCAGCTACGACAGCAAAACCTTTTCCTTGTTCGCCAGCACGAGCTGCTTCAATAGATGCATTTAAAGCAAGTAAGTTTGTTTGTTCTGCGATATTAGAAATAGATTGTACAGCTGTATCAATATATTTCGTGTGGGTGATTAGACGTTCGACCACTTCTGACGTAGCATTTACCGCGTCGTGTATCGTTGTCATTTGTGAAACGGATTTTTGAATAACTGAACTTCCATCATTAGCTTGTTCAGATGTAGTTACAGCAAGTTCAGTTACAGATGAAGCAGATTCAGCAATACGCTGAACGCTTACCGCCATATCGTCCATTGCAGTTGAGCTTTCTTCCATACTAGAGGCTTGCGATTGAATATTTGCATTTAAGCTAGACATCGAGCTTTGAACTCTTATTGTTGCCTCGCGTGATATATTCGTCTTTTCTAGCATATTTTCAGAAGCGTTTTGTACTTCCACAGATGTTTTTTGCACACGATTGATGATATGTTGTAGGTTTTCTAACATTTTATTAAAGGATGTTGCGATTGTACCAATTTCATCATTGCTATTTACTTGTAGGCGAGCTGTTAAGTCACCTTCTTGAGATGATAATTCTTTTAGCTTATTATCAATTTGTTGAATTGGTTTTACAAGTTTACCAGAGAACCACCATGCAAGAATGATAGCTACGGTAATACAAATAACAAGTGATAAGAAGATAACATATTCAATTTGTAGTGAAGATTGATCAATTTTTTTGATAGATTCGTCACGTAACTTGGCTTGTTCATTACTATAATTTGTGAAGTCACCAATTACTTTATAAACGGCACCATTTTCTGCATAAGCTACTTGTAGAGCCTCTTCCCACTTTTGTTCTTTTGCAAGAGTGAAAACTCTTTCTTCAATAAATTTTCTCCAAGTCGATCCTGATTCCATTGTATCTTTCACGGATTGAGAAATATTTGGATTAGAAAGAAGTTTATCTTTTGAATCCTCCAGACGTTTACTCATCTCATTAAACTTGTCTAATTCGACTTGATCATGTTGTAATAAATAACCTCTTAAAGCAGAAAGTTGTACTTGATAAGCGTCTCCACGTTCTTTCAATTCTGTTGCAAGGGGAGAAATTTCTTTTTGTAAAGCTTCAGCTTTATGAGATTGGTCAATAGCAAAAAATAAAATAAAAGCTAAGGCGATTCCAAATAAAGCGCAAATCGTTCCCATCATGAACATAAGTTTTTTTCGAATGCTAATAAAATTCATATGATAAAAAGCCTCCTTTGTGAAATCTTAGTATTAGAATTAATAAATTTAAAAAATTGAAAGAAAGCTTTACTCCATCTGGAACAAAGCTTTCTTCTTTCCTTTAGGAATTATAGCAGACGGAATGAGAGATAGAAAGAGATATTTTAAGGTGAAAAAAGAGAGACTGTAAATCTCTCTTTTTAATAATTTGGATATCATAGAAGTATAAATGAAAATTTCGCTTTAAACGTTTGTTTTGAAATGGGAAACGAGAACTTCAAGTTCTTGTACGGTCGTTTTCATTTCAGAAGCTTTTTTAGCAACGACACTCATTTTGTTTACTTGGTCACCAGCCGAAGTTGCTGTTTGTGACGTTTCGGCGGCAACTTCATTTGAAATAGAAGCGATGTTATTAAGTGAAGCGTTCATTTCTTCAGAACTTGCGGCCATTTCTTCAGCAGTTGCAGACATTTCTTGCATTTGTGTAGAGACTTTGTTAATGTGGTTAACAATTTCCGAGAATGAAGATCCAGCGGTACGAATGACTGTAATTCCTTCTGAAGCCTCTGACTGACCTTGCGTCATCATTTCATTTGCTATTTTTGTGTCAGCTTGAATTTGATGAAGTAAATGGTTAATGTCAGTTGCTGCTAGCTGAGATTGTTCAGCAAGTTTTCGTACTTCATCGGCAACAACGGCGAATCCTTTTCCATGTTCACCAGCACGAGCTGCTTCAATTGAAGCATTTAAAGCGAGTAAATTCGTTTGTTCCGCGATATTAGAAATGGATTGAAGTGCAGTATCAATATGATTCGTATGTGTAATGAGTCGTTCTACTACTTGTGATGTAGCGTTAACAGCTTCGTTAATGGTATGCATTTGTGTAATAGATTTCTCAATGACTTTATTCCCACTATCTGCTTTTTCAGCAGTTGTAACAGCTAGGCTAGTAACAGAAGAGGCAGATTCAGCAATACGCTGAACACTCGTTGTCATATCATCCATTGCAGTTGAACTTTCTTCGATACTGGAAACTTGTGAACGAATATTATGCTCAAGAGCATTCATCGTTTCTTCGGTTTTTGCTGTATTTTCCATAGACGTAGTTGTTTCGATAAATACATTTTCAGACGCTTCTTTGACACTTGTTGATGTTTGTTGCACTTGTTTTATGATACGTTGTAAGTTAGCGAGCATTTGATTAAAGGAATTGGCGATATCACCAATTTCATCTTTACTCGTTACGTGTAATCTAGCAGTTAAATCGCCGTCTTGAGAAGCTAATTCTTTTAATTTCTCATCAATTTGTCGTATCGGTTTAACGAGTTTACCAGAGAACCACCATGCTAATAAAATAGATGTTAACGTACATGTAATGAGTGAGAAGAAAATAATATATTGAATAAGAGATGAAGAAGACTCTACGTCAGCAATTAATGCGTCACGTTTATCATTTTCTTCATTTGCATATTTAGTAAAACGACTTAAAAGATCGTTTACATAATCGGTTTGAGCTAAAGCGATTTTGGATGCTTCGTCCCATTTTCCTTCGCGAGCGAGAGGGAGGACTTCATTATCTATGACGCTTCGCCATTTTGCTCCCATTAAAATCGCTTCTTTCATTCCTTCTGGGAGTTTTTTATCACTTGTTACTTTCTCTCTAGTATCAGCAAGTTTTTTTCCTTCTCGGTTGAATTTATCCAATCCTTTTTGATCATGTGACAGTAAATATTCTTGTAAACCGGCAACTTGTGCTTGGAACCAATCACCACGTTCTTTTAAAATTGTTGCTCGTTTAGATACATCATTTTTTAACGTTTCAATTTCGCTTGCTTGGTTCATAGCGAATGAAAGAATAACAATAAGAGCAATACTAAATAAAGAAGAAATGCTTAAGAGTGTGAACAGTAGTTTTTTGCGAATACTAACATATTTCATCGTTACCCCTGCCTTTAAAAACTATTTATTATGATTTATAAATATTAAGAACGACATTAATAAAACATCATTATGAAGTTATTAATCTGTTCAATGAAAATTATAGCAGATAATGGAAGATGGCAGATTCATATGAGTAAATGTTCTTAAAATGTATACATTTGTATATCAAAAAGTTCATAAATAAAAATGAGAAATGCTATTGTAATTTGAAATAACATCATGTATACTTCTAATTAGTTGATAACGATTATCAGTATCAACTGTAACATTACTCTTCGTTATGTTGGTCATACCCCTTTTTGACGACGTAAGTCAGAGACGAAATGTTGAAATATCTTGTGTCCTATTCTACAGAATTATGGTAATCTCCAACCTCAACTTATATGCGTGAGCATGCAAAAAGGATCCTATCCGTGAAGGGATCCTTTTTTGCATGCTGTCGCAATTAATGTATATAAGCCAGGCACACGATCTTCAATTTCTTCCGGTGCAGTAGAAGGGAAGACCCACCTTTGATGAGACCCGTGTTCTTCAACTAGTTTTTCAATTTTAAAATGTTCTTGTGCAAGTGTTGTAATAATTTCTCCTAGCGTCCAGCGACGGATGGTTGTTTTAGGTAATGATTCTTTCTGCGCTTCTGTAAGAAGGATGCTATAAGCGACATCATCTTCAATCAATTCTTCATCGAAATAATTCCCATTGGCCCGAAATGATGGGTGGTCTACTCCTAATAATTTCGTGTAAACAGGATGATAGTCACGAAGGATAAGCGTTCCATCTCCTTTAAGCAAGGTAGCAATTTTTTGAAAGAGCGGTTTTAAATCTAGAAAGTAATGGAGTACACCAAGTTCCAGCAATACGATATCAAATGATTCGGAGAGCTGCACATTTAATACATCAGAAACGACATACTGGATAGAGACACCTGCTGCTTCCGCAAGTTCATTTGCATATTTTGCATTACTTGCTGAAATATCAACAACTGTTACATCAGCTCCTAAAAGAGCGAGAGCAACGGCTTTATTACCTTTTGACCCGAGTAAATTAATAATACGTTTTCCTGTTGGAGATTGCATGTAAGGTAAATAGTGATTTACCTCGCGCATAGGATCTTCTATGATTTTTTTTGCATAATCGGCTGGCGCTCCGTGGCGATTCGTCCAAGCTTCATAAGCAGCTGCATTCCAGCTTTTTTCATTACGTGTGCTTAGTTGTTTTTGATTCAATCGTATCACTCCTTTTGTGAACGTATAGTTATTCTGCGGGAGAAGGGGATTTCCTTTTCTTTTTGAATTAAAGTTTGATTTTTCTGCAATTAAGTCGTAAAATACGTGTTATATATAAAAGCGTTGAAAAGGAAAAGTAGAATGAAATCATTCTGTCCAGAGAGCTTCGGTAGCTGAGAAGAAGCAAGAATATTCATTTGAACAATGGCCTTTGAGCTTCGTCCTGAACTTATCGAATGATAATAGTAGGCGGCGACGAGAGTTGGTACTCGTTATCAAAACCACAGTATAAGAGCATATAGCTCCGTACTTGTTAAGGCTAATTATGTGAGTAATTGGCGAAATAAGGTGGTACCGCGACTGTTTATACAGCCCCGCCCTTATCTTTTTAAGATAAGGGCGGGGCTTTTTATATTTTAAAGGAGGAATGTAAGATGAGTATTTTTATTGGGGGCGCTTGGCCGTATGCAAATGGCTCGTTACATCTTGGGCATATTGCGAGTTTGTTACCAGGAGATATTTTAGCACGTTATTACCGGGCAAAAGGTGAGAATGTGTTGTATGTTTCGGGGAGTGATTGTAATGGAACACCTATTGCAATTAGGGCAAAACAAGAAGGTGTGACGGCGAAGGAAATTGCTGATAAGTATCATGAAGAGTTCCAGCGATGTTTTCGTAGCCTAGGTTTTACGTATGATTGCTATACACGTACAGATAGCGAGCACCATCATGAAACTGTTCAAAAAGTTTTTTTACGTTTATTAGAAGAAGATTATATTTATAAAAGGACAGTGGAACAAGCATATTGCGAAGCGTGTACGCAGTTTTTACCTGATCGTTATGTAGAAGGCATTTGTCCACATTGCCATGAAGCAGCAAGAGGAGATCAATGCGATGCATGTTCAGCTATTTTAGATCCACTCGATTTGCTAGAAAAGAAATGTAAGTTATGTGGTAGTACGCCATCCATACAGGAAACAGAGCATTTTTATTTCGCATTGCATACATTTCAGGAGCAAATTAAAGAGGCGGTAGAAATCGCAAAACAAGAAGGAACATGGCGTGACAATGCGATTCAGCTAACAGAAAGGTATGTAAAGGAAGGATTACAAGATAGGGCCATATCACGTGATTTACCAATCGGGGTACCAATTCCAGTAGAAGGGTATGAAGATAAGAAAATTTACGTATGGATTGAAGCAGTGACAGGATATTATTCGGCGAGTAAACATTGGGCAGAAGAAACAGGGAAAGATGATCAAGAGTTTTGGGATAGAGAAGCGAAAACATATTATGTGCACGGAAAGGATAATATTCCGTTTCATTCCATCATTTGGCCAGCGGTATTGCTTGGAATAGGAGAAGGAGCAATTCCTCGTCATATCGTTTCGAATGAATATTTAACAGTTGAAAAAAGAAAATTATCTACAAGTAAAAACTGGGCAGTATGGGTGCCTGACATATTAGAACGCTACAATCCAGATTCTATTCGTTACTTTTTAACAGTCAATGCACCAGAAAATCGTGATACGGATTTTTCATGGCGTGAATTCATTTACAGTCATAATAGTGAATTGTTAGGTGCATACGGAAACTTTGTGAACCGGACATTAAAGTTTATTGAAAAGTATTATGATGGCATTGTACCGAATGGAATTATTAATGAAGAGCTGAAAAAGAAGATAGAAGGATTATATATAAATGTAGGAGAAGCAATTGAGCAAACTAAATTTAAAGTGGCTCTAGAAACAATATTTGATGCAGTACGTTTTGCAAATAAATACTTTGATGAGAGGCAGCCTTGGAAACAAAGGGAAGATGATCCAGTTTCATGCGAAGAAACGATTTATAACTGTGTGTATCTTATCGCTAATTTTGCAAATCTCCTTGAACCGTTTTTACCATTCTCAAGTGAAAGAGTTAGAAATACATTATCGATTGTGAACCGAAATTGGGAGCCTCAAAATACGTTGCCGAATAGAATTGATAGTGTGCAGCCACTATTTGAACGAATTGATGTAAAACAAATTGAGCATGAAATAGAAAAGCTATATGGAGCGGTAAAGTGAGATAGAGAAAAAGACCTTTCAAATCAATGAAAGGTCTTTTGTTACGCAGTAGGATTCTCTTTCTTATCCTTTAAGAAGAAAAGCACAGCAAGGATCACGAGAATAATAGCTGCAATATCATATGTTATTTTGAAAGTAGTATTAAAGTTTAAGTACTCTACTAAAGGGTTTTTTACTGCCCCAGCATATATGCAAATGGGAATGATGAGCACATCGTAAAATTTCTTTTCTTTCATATATTTTATTAGGAAGAAGATACACATAATGGCAAAAAAGGCTACGCTTAAAATAGTCATTTATACCTCCAAATAGATTTGAAATTATACCACATTGTAACTGTATTTACATTTATATGAAAGTTTCTATTTTCATGCACTATGCACGCTACTATGTTTCTTTTCTTTCCTAGCCGTAAGCAGCTGAGGAGTAAAAATTCCAAGTAGTATAAAGAGTATCCCAATCCACTGCATGAAGGTTACGACTTCATGTACAAGTGTAATAGAAGCGATAATGGCCGTTGGTAATTCAGCTGCCCCTAGTATTGTACTAAGTCCTGTTCCTACTTTCGGTACACCAATTGAAAAACAAATGACAGGTACGACAACACCGAACAATCCGAGGAAGAATGCGTATTTCCAAAGACCGGCTTGCAGGGCACCATCCGTTAAAAAGGTTGGCGGGAAGAATAGGCATACGATAAGAGTAGCGCTTGTTGTCATAAGAAAGCTTTTCGTATAAGGCGGAACTTCTGTAGCAACACGCCCACTTGCAAAAACATAGAATGAAAAAGAGACAGCGGCTAATAGACCAAAGATAATACCTTTCGTGGAAAAGTTTTGTCCGAGACCTTCAAAGATACCGCCTGCAAACAATGTTCCAGTAAATAAAATAATGATAGATATAACTTTCTCACGGCTTGGTAATATTCGATTAGCGATTGCTTCTATAACGACACCAATCCATGTGAACTGGAAGAGTAGGACGACAGCGATAGATGCTGGTAGTTCTTCTACAGAAATAGCGTAGAAAATACCAGTCATACTCATTGTTGTGCCAACTGTTAGTAAGGAAAAGAATTGTTTTTTTGTTACTGTATGACGTGAAACGAAAAGAACGAGCAGAAGAAGCCCAATCCATCCGAAGACATATTGTCCTCCTAATAGTTGATGTGCTGAAAATCCATCAATAAATCCGAGTTTGAAAATAGTTGAAAGTACGCCGTAGCTACAAGCTCCGAATAACACGAGTAATGAATACTTAAATTTCTCCATGAAAATCCTCCTTTTAAATAATAAAAAACGCCCGCTATCCAAATGAGGATAACGGGCGAACGAAACAGAGTAATATACTCTACAAAATTCCGCCACTCATACGAAGTATGAATTTGGGGTATGAAATTGTAGTAGGTTTTTACATTGCTTTCGGGAATACAATAGAACATTTTACACCTTGGGGTGTGTTTTGTATCCCATAAGGAAACTGGTGCTTATCTAGTATTTGTTTTACAATGTATAACCCAAGACCACTACCTTGTACTAAGCCATGTTTGTCAGGGTTTGCGCGATAGAATGGTTCAAATAAATGGGCAAGTTTATCTTCATCTATTTGTGAACCTGTATTTAATACTTCTAATGCGTAACCGTTTGGTTTTTCATAAAGCTTTATATAGACATGCTGATGGTCAATTGTGTAATGAATTGCATTTGAAATAATGTTAAAAATGGCAGTTTGAATAAATTTAGGATCAGCTAAAACCTGTACATCTTGTTTAATGTTCGATTGAACATTTAATTGTTTTACAGATACAAAGTAATCTACTTTCTTCATAACATCCTCAATAATATTAGTTAATGAGATAACTTTTAAATCAGGTTTAAATTGAGGGTTTTGTATTTTGGATAATTCCGACATTTTTTCCGTTAATATGTTAATGTCTTGCATCATTTCATAGGAACGTTTTAAATATTTATCTCTATCTTTATAAGCTCCAATTCCGTGAATCATGCCATCTAGTTGTCCCATAACGGCTGCGATTGGTGTTTTTAATTCATGGGAAACCATAGACATAAATTCTTTACGAGATTGTTCTAACTGTTGTTCCTTTTTGAGTTCATTTCTTAAATCTTGATTGCTTGCATGTAAATTCTTCACAATATTTGGTACTTGTGAAGCAGCTACTTGTAAATTAAAATCGGTTTGATCTGCATTTTTGTTAAGTAGCTTTTTATCTGAGAAATCAAGATTTATAATATCTTTTAAAGCATCACTCATATATTGAAAAGGTTTAGCAATTAGTTTTGCATAAATTAAAGATCCGAGCAAAGATAATGCAAGCATTGTCGCGCCAATATGAGGAGCTAACTGCTGCAGTGCATCTGTTAATTTAGGATCATCCTGTGCATCATTTGTTTTACTTGCTGCATTTTGTTTATGTAAGGCATCATTAGTAGCGACTTGCTTTTCCGTTTCTGTAAGTGGAGCAGAAGTGCTATTTTTCCCCGCAATACTTTGGGTATGTTCTTTTGCTTTTGCAGTTTGGCTAGGCTGCAAAAGGTGATTTATGGCTGTAGAGAGTGCTTTATAATCTATAATAGAAGGTTGGAAATTGGAAATCATACTCTCTGAAACAGCCTTACTTTGATTCGTTTTACTTTGGTCGTTTTGTTTGTCTGAATCCGCTTGTTCTGTAGACAGCGCTCCATTTTCTTTTGCAAAACGTTCTTTATCGTAGTTTGAAGCTAGAAAATAAATAATTTGATAAAGACAAAGTGATAAAAGAATACAAAATAATAAGGTTTTGATGAAAATATTTTTGGTGATGTTGTCTGTGCTACGATTCGATTTTGTAGCCAATGCCTTTCACCGTTTTAATATAAGGAATCCCTAATTTTTTTCTTAAGTTCTTAATATGTGTATCTATAACTCTTACATCACCATAATGTTCATAGCCCCATACCTTATTCAGCAAATCACTTCTTGATAATACTTTTCCCCGATTTTGCAGTAAAGTATAAATAATTTCAAATTCCTTTGTTGTTAATTCAATTTGATTACCATGAACATAAGCGGCATATGCTGTAGAATTTAACATCAATTCACGGAATTGTAGTATAGTTGCAGTTTCTGCTTCCTTCGTTGCTGCCCTTCTTAATACAGCTTCTACACGTTTAATAAATACGGTGTAATGGAACGGTTTTGTAATATAGTCATCAATACCTAATTCAAATCCTTTAATTTCACTTTCTTCATTATGTAAGCCTGTTAACATAATAATCGGTACATCAGACTGTCCTCGCATAATTTTACAAATACTATAGCCATCTATATCTGGTAACATCACATCAAGGAGGACAAGATCGTATGAATTTTTTTGGAAAAGAAGAATACCTTCTGTTCCAGCGCCAACGACATCAACAGTAAAGTTTTGTGCCATTAGAAATTCACGGATTAGTTCTTGTATATCTGGGTTGTCTTCAATCACCAGTATATGCGTCATAGTAACACCTCCTAAATAACGCTTTTTACTGCAATATTCGAATTCATCATTTTTCCGATGACTCAGATTGTTTATACATATAATAAGCCCCCGCCATAAAATAATCATGAAAGTAGCAAGGGGAGTTGTTTAGTGAAACTGAATATTTAAGAATTACAGTAATTCTATTATAGTATGTATTGTAAAATTTATAAAATATTATAACTGTATAATTTTAATATCCATGTTTATCAATGTTTAGATGTTACTTAATACAATCTATCCCTATTATATATGTAAATACAGTTGTTTTGCTACTGTAAATGAAGAAATAAAATAAGCCAAGACATAAAATTCTTGGCTACACGTAAATCGTGTTGTTAGGTTATTTTACAGTGACAGTAGCCTGCTGAGGAATACGCTCAAATAACCAGTGTATATCATTGTTATACATACGAATACAACCTAGCGTTGTCCATTTGCCGATTGCCTGATTATTGTTCGTACCATGAATCGCATAAGTTGTTCCGTAAGTTCCTGCCATGTTTAGTCCGAGCCAACGGTCACCAAGTGGATTACGTGGATCGCCGCCTTTAATTTTGCCTGTATAATAAGGACGATTTTTAATTTTATTTACGATTTGAAAAGTACCTTTAGGTGTAGGAGTAGCTGCTTTTCCAGTAGCGACAGTAAAACTCTTTATAAATTTTCCATTTTGATAATAATCCATTTTATTTAACTGCGTGTTTACAATCAGTTGATCGTTCGTTGTAGCTGCCTCAGCATTTGTAAATGGAATAGTTAAAAATCCTAATGATAATAGTGCGCTTAATAATAGTTTTTTCATTATATTCTCCTTTTTACTATTGTAATAGTCTTACATACAATGAATTTGCAATCCTCGTAATACTTTATTTACATTTTCATCTAATGTTTCAAAGAAGGTAGTAATCTTTGGATTTTGTTTGTTGTTTTTATCAATAAGTAATCTTTCATTTAGTAAAAGTTCACCATGTAGTCCAAAACTTTGAACTTGAATATTTAGCTCATCTTCAGTTTCGGAAATAATTGGTAAGAAGTAGTGGAAAGCTTTCGTTGGAATGATATAACTTTTGCCAATCATGCTTTCTTGATTTGAATTAGTCCATTTTTTCGTGACAATCTTAATGTTCTTTTTTGAAACGATAAAAGATAGTGTAGTAGATTTTGTTAAACTTACGTCAAATTCACTTGTTTCACATATGTGTAAATTAAAAACGGTTTCATTTTGATGAGATTCAATATTTGTATTAATAAAATCGTGCATTTTATAAGCTTCCATTTCTTATTCACCCTTTTTTCAATTTCGAAAAACGACTTATATTTATTCAATTTAATGCTTAGTCATATATTAGTTAAATTTTTCAACAAATTCCGATATAATCTTACAATACATATATGAAGCTAATATGAAGTTCGTATGAGTTTGTGGTGGTTTTTTATTGAGAACAAAATGTGGTGATTTTCAGGTGTTAAAAACTGGATAAAAAATGTATATTAATTCCTTTAATTCGTACGATATATAGCTGTTAGTTCATTTTAAAATGATAATGGATAGCATCAAATAAAGAACAGAAAACTTTAGTGTGAGCCTTACAAAAATGTAATAAAAATGTAAGCTATTGTGATAGTTATTTCGACAATTTTTTTATACAATAATAGTAAGAAGTTGTACGTGATTGAAAGGAGAGATGACATGGAATGGGTTCATGAATTATTTCAGCAGTACGGGTACTATGTTGTACTTGTTGGTTTGCTGTTAGAATATATTGCACTTCCGTTTCCGGGAGAGCCAACATTAGCATATGCGGGGTTTCTAGCACAGAAGGGCGATTTAAGTTTACCGATTTTAATTATCCTATCCTTTATTGGGACAAGTGTAGGAATGACAATTCAATACTTTTTAGGAAATAAATTAGGTATGCCCTTTATTCAAAAGTATGGGAAATACGTATTTTTAACACAAAGAAAAATTGACTTAACAAGAATGTGGTTTGATAAGTATGGATACTTCCTTATTTTTATCGGTTTCTTTATTCCTGGTGTACGTCATTTCACAGGATACTTTGCAGGAATTATTAACTTACCATTCCGTCGTTTTGCAATTACAATTTACTCAGGTGCTCTATTTTGGGTATCATTCTTCTTAATCGGTGGTTATTGGTTAGGTGGAAACTTACATGACATCTTTGGAGTGCTAGAAGGTCATATCGGTAAAATTATTTTTGGAGTGATTGTGATTGTGGCAGTTACATTAGGCATTCGTTTCCGCAAACAGTTAAAACGAGTATTGTTACAAAACGCAAGTTAATATGGAATCCATTCTATGTCAAAATTTAGGAAGGCAGTGCAAAAGCACTGCCTTTTTATTTTATATTCCAATCTATTCTCAACTTTCCTTTTAACTTATTGCCATTAACTATAATGTAATACGTTCCCGTCTTAACTGCTGCAAATTGGTATGTATTAGGACCGTTTGAAGCTAAATAATTTTCTTCCTCTTGAAACTCACTAGCCATTTTTACGGCTCCCATGTAGCCATCCGGATTTTCAGCTCGTGATTCAATGGTGAATTCTAATATGTCACCTCGTTTTAGTTCAATGGGGACTTTATGTTCACCACTAAAATGTTGAAAAGATGCTTCGAAAGAGTTTTCTGTTTTTGTTTCTACCCATTGTTCTTTTGATGTTCCAACCTTTTCTAGATCGATTAAGTTGATTGTAATAAATATAATAACCATAGCGCTTGGCACGAAATATTGTATCCATTTAAAATTTGTTGCTATAACTGTACATAAATAGAAAAAAAGAGAACATATTGCTCCAATTGATCCAAGGAACAAGAACTGTCTTAGATCCGCTTCTTTAAATATTAGGAAGGGAAGAAAAAAGAAATAGCCGCAAAAAATATAAAGGAATAATGTCTTCAGTCTTGTATATGTTTTTAATTTTAATTTATCGATGCAAATAGAACAAAAAATTGCATATGCAGCAAGAATAGGAACGAAGGGAACATATAGTAGTTCTCGTAATCCAGTTAAGAAACTATATAGCGTTGGTTGACTAGTTGTTAAGAGAAGCGCGCTAATAAGTAATAATAACAAGAAAGCTGCTGTAAGCTTAGTAAGAATGTAAGAAAAGGTAGATGTTTTTTTCATATGGAACCTCCTTTGTTTAATATTTCACATTCATTATATAAGTTATTTTCATCATAATACATCTTTATTTTTGTCAATTATTATAGTCGTAATGACAATTATAATTGACAAGCATAAGGATATTATTTACAATTTTATTTAAATAAATGAAAAAGAGGGAAGACATGAAGCTTCAAAATCGAGTGAGGGAATTGCGAGCAAAGCATCGTTTATCACAAGGGGATTTAGGGAAAGCGATTGGATCATCACGACAAACGATTAGTTTAATTGAGCGCGGGGATTATGCACCATCTATTGTATTGTCGTTAAAAATCGCACACATTTTCAACGTACCGGTGGAGGAAATATTTACGTTAGTGGAGGGGGAAGAGGATGATGAAGAGTAAACGAAAAAAACAATTTGATTTTGTGGGGAAAATAGCATTAAGTATGATGGGTGGCTTTTTAACATCTTATATAGCTTTACATTTACTCTCGGATGAACCAAGAAAATTATCATCTAATACATTTATAGGTGTATGTACTATTTTTGGAGTCTTAATGATGTACTACACTTGGAAGAATACACGTATGTTAGCAGAGGCACGCGATGAAGAAGAGAGCGTACAAGGCAGAAAATTAGGCATTATAAGTATATATTTACGTGTAGGTGATATAGTTACGCAGGCATGGTTTGTATATGCAGTTATTACATGTAGACGTGCACTGTTGCAGGATACAAATGTTTCATTTGCAGTGTGGAATTTAGTAGCAGCTATTGTCTGCTTGACTATTGTAGTGGTTATCGGGCTCATAATAAAAAATCGTTATAACAAGCTATATCCTGAACAAGGTGTAACATATATGGAATCTATGAAAATGTGGACGAAAAACGCAGATGAAGGATTAAAGCACATTGTGCATGAGGCTGGATATAAAGCATATGAATTTACGAATACAGTATTGGCATATGTATGGTGGGCTGCCGTTATATATACAGCGGCTAGTGATATCGATTTTGTATTAATTGGCTTAATCTCATTTATTTGGATATTGCATCTCGGAAAATTTATGTATGAAATGCAGAGGAAAATGATTTATTAAGGGGAGAAAAAGGTGGATATTTTAAGAAGACCAGCTGGTTCACTGACAGTGGCGCTCATTCTGTCCATTTTATACGGAGTGATCCGAACTGGAAAATTAGAAACAATGTTGAATATATGGGCATTATTGGGGATTTTTCTGTTAGTGGTAATCATTCATGAGTTAGGACATGTCATATTCGGCATAATAGGTGGTTTGACATTTAAATTTATGACAGTAGGGCCTATTACTGTTCAAAAGGAGAAGGGGAAAGTACGTATTCGAGAAAATAAATTATGGGCGTACTTCGGAGGCGTGGCAATGTTAATACCGCCTTCTATAGTAACACCGAACCTTTCGAAAAAATGGGCATGGATGACTTTAGGTGGACCAATTACAAGTTTACTATTTGGTATTACTTTTGGTTACATATACATGGTGAGTTACTATCAATATCTGTTATATTTTTCTGTTTTCCATTTTATAATTTTTGCGGTTACAATCGTACCGATAAAAGGAACGCTTATGAGCGATGGTATGCAATTTCTTATTTTAATTAAAGATGATGAAAAGGCGAAGCAGCATGTATATAACATTCAAGTATCGAGTGAGTTATTTAGTTATAAGAGGCCGAAAGATTGGGATAAGAGATTAGTAGAACTTACCGAAGATAAAATAAAAGAACATAAAAGTATAAGAGAGATCATGAGCGGACTTATGCTTGTCTTCCTTGCCCGGTCGGATCAAAAGGGAATGGAAAGAGCGATACCATATATAGAACAAGTTGCCCAGCTCCCTGTAACGAAAGAAAATAAATATTTCGTTAGCAGTTTTCATAGTTGGTATCTTTTATATAAAGCTCTTTATAAGATGGATAGCCTTTCTCTGCATGAAGCGAAGGAACATGCAAAAGCCATTACTAAGATTGATCTAAATGGATATTACCGTACACAAGGAATTATTAAATATTTAGAGGGCGATATAGAAGCTTCCAACGTTTATATGAGGAAAGCGGATAAAGAATTGAAGAGCGCTGAGAATAGTGAAATAGGATATTTACAATTAGAGAGAGAATGGTTTGAGCAGCTGAAAGAGAGGGTATCTTACGATGGGTGAGATATCCTCTTTTTTTTATGTCGTCTTATGCCGTTCCATAAACAGGCTGGGGCGAGTAAAATAAGAGAAGAAGAGCAAAGCTTGGAGGAATTCTAGATGGAAATTTTAACGATTATTTTAATAGTCTTGCTCATTTATGCTATTTTTAAAGTAGCATATGTAGCATTAAAGATACTCGCGATCCTATTAGTTATCTTTTTAATCGTAGAGTTCGGCAGTAAATTGCTTGGGGGATAGGGTATATTGTACGTTTTGAGTGTCGAAGGTTGTCGTTAAACCGATATATTGTGTCGAATCGTCGATATAATGAAAAAATCGTTGATATAAGTGGAGAAATAATCGATATATTTGAAAAATCGTTGATATATTCCGGTAAGTACCGGATGGGGTATATGGAAAAGAAGTTGCCGTAAAGGTAGCTTCTTTTTATTTTAGTGATGGGGTATGAACAGGAAAGAGTAACAAAACAAAAAAGCTGGAAGAGTATCTTCCAGCTTACGAGTTACTTTCAATTTGGCGACCGTTTTCTTCTTCATTGTCTTGTAAAAGGTTGAATACGTCTGCTAGGCAGAATGCAATGAACCAAGTCCATAGACCGTGGAAGAAAGCTGAGCTTAATTGAAGTGGTAATGTATAGTTAGTCATTGAGTAGGAAATACATCCGCCAACGATTCCGATCATTGTTAATAACATTGTTTTTTGTGCATTTTCTTCTGGATTGAAGAGGAAGTAAATGTATCCACCTAAAATCGAAGCGCTTACAAGCGTTTCGATTCCATTAAAAATGATATTCTCTCCAAGCTGAGTGTTTGTCCAGAAGCAGATTGTTCCGCCGATAATAGCAAACAGGACAGCTATTGTATATCTTATATATTGATTCATATGTTCATCTCCTTATGTAATAAGATGATTTGGAAGTCAAAAAGGTAGGTATAGTATATTGAAGTGAATTTTAGTTGTACGTATCTTTTTATAAAAAGATCATGGAAGAATAACTAAGATGATCGGTTTTTTAAACCGTTACGTGTATGGTGTTTGAAATATACCTGACTGCTCGTTTCTTTTTGCTTGTAAAAATAAGAGAAACTTCCAAGTCTATATACTCTTTTTTTGTGAGTCTGCTTTCATTATAACACATTTAGGGTCACAATAATAGAATTATCTGATTTTGTAATAAGTGTAAAAAATAAAAATCGCAAGGAAATACCACTAACAATGCAGTTTAGTGGAAGAAGGATTTTAATTTATTATGATGAAATATGTAATCAAGGTGAGATCTAAGAAGGAGGCTTACATACTATAAAAAATGATTTGTAGCATGAATGAAAGGGAGGAGAGCTAACTTGGAGATCACAACAGAAAGATTAATAATTAGACCTTTTAAGAGTACTGATTTACAGGATGTATTTGCTATTTATAATAATGATGATACATGTAAGTTCCTATTACATAATAAGTGGACTTATGAAGACAAGCAGAAAAGATTTAATAAGAAGCTAGCAAACAATGTGCTTACTGAAGAATCAATATTAAGTTTGGCAGTTATATACAAGACTAAAGTAGTTGGTGATTTATCCGTATGGTACACAAATATGAAAGACACTGTTGAGATTGGTTATAGTTTTTCAAATGAAGTAGCTGGGAGAGGTTTGGCAACAGAAGCAGTAAGTAGTTTGGTATTTAAATTATTTAATGAATTTCATGTACATCGTATACAAGCTAATCTTGATGCACGTAATACAGCTTCACAAAAATTATGTGAACGAATAGGCATGAGAAAGGAAGCCCATTTCATACAAGATTTTTGGAGTAAAAATGAATGGACAGATAGTATTGTATACGGAATGCTATCCTCCGATTTGTAGTAATAAACTTCGTGATTTTATTATGCTAAAGGGTGCGTTAGTTGAATAACAAAGGGCATAACATATTATATATGACTAATATGTTATGCCCTTTAATGTATTAACCTTTTTTATCCCGCTTTAATGGGCAGTAAGACCCCCACCTCAAAATTCAGCGAAAGCAAAGAAGTTAGGTGGGGGATCAACTGCCCATAAAAGTCCGATTGGTTCAACTAATAATCAGTGGGGGATGAAGAAAACCCCCACTGATTAAAGTTTCACTTTATATGCGTTTGAAACGGCCGACAATTTCAACTGTTTCAGTAATGTTCATAAATGCTCTGTTATCCACTTGACGGATAATACGTTTCATTTCGCCTAACTCATAGCGAGTCACGACAGTGTAAATCATTTTTTTCTTATGGTTTGTATAGCCGCCGACAGCATCTACCATTGTCACTCCGCGTATGCCGTGATGTAATAGTGCGCTTTTTATTTCCTCGCCTTTTTCTGTAACTGTCATTATCGTTAATTTAATATGTTTCGTATGCACAGCATCAATTACTTTACTGACTACAAACCGGCTAATTAACGTATAAAGCGTAATATCCCATCCGAAAATAAATCCTGCTGCAACAAGTAAGATTAAGTTGAATCCAAAGATGATTGCTCCAATCGAAATATCTCGATGTTTCGCTACAATCAATCCAACAACATCAAAGCCACCTGTTGAAGAAGCAAATCGGAATATGATCCCGGAAGCTGCTCCGCAAATTACACCACCGAATACAGAAGATAGTAAAATATCGTCTGAAACTTGGTGTACAGGGATAATGTTCATCGCTAACGATGATACAGCTACAAAATACGCTGTTAAAAAGGTTGTCTTCTTGCCTAAGTAAAAGTGACTTAAAATAAGAAGAGGAATGTTTAGTAAAAAGATAAGTGCACCGATATTGTAGTGCATTAAATAACCGATAATCATCCCTACACCAGCGAATCCACCGCTAATCATGTTATGCGGGATAAAGAACATATTCATAGAAATTGCATACAAAATAGAGGCTATGAAAATAACAACCAACTGTATGATGAATTCTAAGTGAAATGTTTTAGCTGCTGGGAAGGATAAAAAGGCGGTGTCGGGAACGTAATCGGCGTCTCCTAGTTGACCCATAGTATGTTTCATCTCCATATTCATTTTTGATTACAAGAAGAGAATAAAGGTTTTTTCAAAAACTGGCAATAGTTTTATTATAATGCAAAAATTTTATAAATTTCTAACAAATTAAACCTATTCAAAGATACGTGTGAATATACTAAAGAAAGCGAATACATTGGTTTTCTAGCATAGTTTTATTGAGAAAATATGCAAAATACTTTTTTGACGATAAAAGGAAATAGAGAATGTTTGTTGAATGTGCTAAAATGACCTTATTAAGGATGTGAAGCGATGGAATTTTTATTGCAGGATGCAATTCTATATATATCGTTTGTAACGACAGCGCTTTGTTTATTAGAAGTTTTCTTCCTTGCTAACGTTTCTCGCTTTGTACGTCAGCAAGCATCGAGCGGTAGACAGAGAGCTTTCAAATTAGTTGATACATGTGAAGATAGTGCAGGGAATGTAACGCTATTTTCAATTTTTTATAAATATGGAATGATTCGTTCTGTACGCAGACAAGAATCAAGTGAAGAGAATGACGAGGTCGGTCCGTATACACCAATGTTTCGCTAAATAATTACGAAACATTGGAGGAATGAACATGTTAAAATCATACCGAGCTGCGCTCATTAGTTTATCAGTATTACTTGTTTTTGTTTTATCTGGCTGCAGTAATGCAGGCACAATCGATGCACATAGTACGGGAATTTGGAACCATTATTTCGTATATCCAATCTCGTATATGATTCAATTTGTTGCTCATCATATACCGGGAGCTAGCTTCGGGATTGCTATCATTATTATGACGCTCGTTATTCGTTCAGCAATGATTCCATTAGCTGTTTCGCAATATCGTAGTCAAGCGAAAATGAAGAAAATGCAACCTGAACTGCAGAAGCTGAAACAAAAATACGGTGATGTGGGTAAAGATCTTGAAAAACAAAAGCAGTATCAAAAAGAAATGTCAGAACTAATGAAATCAGGCGGTTGGAATCCACTAGCTGGTTGCTGGCCAATCTTTATACAAATGCCGATTTTCTCTGCTTTGTATTATGCGATTAGCCGAACAGAAGAGATTCGCACATCTTCATTTTTATGGGTGAACTTAGGACATGCAGATCCGTATCATATATTACCGATTATCGCAGCGTTAACGACATTTATTCAGATGAAAGTTTTCCAATCTAATATTACACCTGGAGAACAAGTACAGATGCTGAAAGTGCAGCAAATTATGATGCCGGCAATGATTCTATTTATGGGATTTGCGGCTCCATCAGGACTTGTGTTGTACTGGATAACGGGTAATTTATTTACAATGACACAAACAATTGTATTAAGAAGAATAATGGAACGTGAAGAATTACAATTACAAAAAGCTTAGAACAACGCCGCTCGTGATGAGCGGCGTTTTTTTGTTAAGTCGTTAAGGAAATGTTAAGAAACCAACATTACTATAGGCATTGTATACGAAAGTGTACATGCTTTAGAAATATGAAGGAGGAAATTTCCTATGAAGAAGAAAACAGTTGGGTATTTAGCGATTGCAGGTGCTTTATCATTCGGAATCATTGGAGGAGTGGGTATTCCGGCATTCGCGGCAACGAATACTCCAGTAGCTGAGCAGTCTACAAAAACGGCGAAAAAAGATTTGGATGACGCTACAAAACAAAAAGTAAAAACGATTATGGACGATACAAAGAAACAGTTGAAGGAGCTAGGTGTAAACCTTCCAGAGAAAGAAAAACGTAAAGATATGCTTGCTGACTTAGATGAAGCAACAAAAGAAAAAGCGAAATCAATCTTAGAACAAGAGAAATCCGGTAAATTAACACGTGAACAAGCGCAAGGAGAATTAACAAAACTAGGCGTGAAGTTCCCGGAAAAGGGTAAACATGGAGATATGTTTGCTAACTTAGATGAAGCAACAAAAGAAAAAGCGAAATCAATCTTAGAACAAGAGAAATCCGGCAAACTAACACGTGAACAAGCAAAAGAAGAATTAACAAAGCTAGGTGTGAAATTCCCTGAGAAAGGTAAGCATAAAGACATGCTTGCTGACTTAGATGAAGCAACAAAAGAAAAAGCGAAATCAATCTTAGAACAAGAGAAATCCGGTAAACTAACACGTGAACAAGCAAAAGAAGAATTAACAAAGCTAGGTGTGAAATTCCCTGAGAAAGGTAAGCATAAAGACATGCTTGCTGACTTAGATGAAGCAACAAAAGAAAAAGCAAAGTCTATTTTTGAACAAGAAAAATCCGGGAAATTAACTCATGAGCAAGCAAAAGAAGAATTAACAAAGCTAGGTGTGAAACTTCCAGAGAAAGAGAAGCATAAAGACATGTTTGCGGGATTAGATGAGGCAACGAAAGAAAAAGCAAAAGCGATTTTAGAGAATGAAAAGAAACAATTAGAGGCGTTGAATGTGGATCTTCCGCACCATAAAGTGAAACTTTAATCAGTGGTGTATTTCCACTGATTATTAGTTGAACCAATTGGGCTTTTACGGGCAGTTAATATTCCAACTTCATCCCTGTATTCGCTGGGTTTTAAGGTGGAAGTTTTACTGCCCGTTAATGCGGGGTAAATTTTTTATGAAAAAAGATGAGAAATAATTGAGTGAAGTCGTATCTTTCGTGTGGGCAACCGAAAGGTACGTGCGAGGACCGATTTCTGTTAGCAGAAATCGGTCTCTTTTAATGATTCAATAAAATTTTTTTCATTGTTAGTATGTATCCAAAGATGCAGTAGAAGATTGCAAAACCGATAAACACTTCTGTATATTGGTATTTACCTAATACATAGAAGGAAGTAGCTGGTATAATAGCTACCGCTAAAATGCTATAACCAGGATACTTGTGCCTGTACATGATAGCGAATAGAACAGAGAGAAACGTAGCGATAATACAAAAAACAGCAATCATTATTCGTGCACCTCCTATATAGACTATACCATTGTTAGGGAATTAGAGAAGTATCGTAACTTCTGTTATAATATAAGAAGAGAAATATTTCATATGTTATATAAAAAAATATATTGATTTTTTCTAACAATTCAATATAATGAACAATAACTACAAAATTCGACATCAAGAAGTGATGATGAGGACATGATCAATTTTTTACGATTCTCAGAGAGGGAAGCCTTTGGCTGTGAGCTTCCTAATACGGAAAAATGGATTACCACCTCTGAACTGCAGCAGTGAACGGATACCTAGTAATTGCTTGCCGGCAAAAACCGTTATTTAGACTTGAGAAATTGGTGAAGTGTGTTACTTTGCGAATTGAAACAAGGGTGGAACCACGAATACAACACTCGTCCCTTTTTTAGGGAGGAGTGTTTTTTTATTTCATTTTTGCATCACACTAGAATTGGAAGGAGGATACGCAGCATGCATCATGATGAGAAGAACAAAATTGGTTTAACAGTAGCACTTTCTATCGTAGTAGGAACGATTATTGGATCTGGTGTGTTTATGAAACCAGGGAGCGTATTAGATTACTCAGGGAGTTCTAATATGGCTATTCTGGCTTGGGTAATTGGTGGACTATTGACGCTAGCAAGTGGTTTAACAGTAGCTGAAATTGGAGCGCAAATCCCGAAAAATGGTGGGTTGTATACGTATTTAGAGGAGATTTACGGAAGTTTTTGGGGATATTTATCAGGCTGGATGCAAACAATTGTTTATGGACCAGCTATTATTGGAACATTAGGATTGTACTTTAGTTCTTTAATGATTAATTTTTTCTATTTAGATAAAGTATGGAATTTACCAATTGCTATTGGAACAGTTGTGTTCCTTGGCGTTGTAAATAGTATGGGAACAAAATATGGAGGTATCGTCCAAACGGTTACGACAATTGGGAAGATGATTCCGATCGTATTAATTGTTGTGCTAGGTTTTTGGAAAGGGAATAGCGATATCTTTAATGTAGTTGTGCCAATATCAGAAAATCAAAGTATCGGTATGGCAATTTTAGCAACGTTATTTGCTTATGACGGCTGGATTCTACTCGCTTCAATTGGCGGAGAAATGAAGAATCCAACAAAGTTATTACCGAAAGCAATGACAGTTGGGATTTTAATTGTAACGGCTGCTTACGTACTAATTAACTTGGCATTATTAAATGTGTTACCAGCAGCGAAAATCGTAGACCTTGGAGAAAATGCAACAGCGACAGCTGCTGGCATGTTACTTGGAGAATATGGCGGAAAAATTATTAGTATTGGTATTATCGTTTCTATTTTCGGTTGTTTAAATGGAAAGATTTTAACGTTTCCACGTATTCCGATGTCGATGGCAGAGCGTGGACACCTTCCGTTTGCTAAGTTTATCGCAAAGGAAAGTCCAAGATTTAAAACACCAGCAAATGCGATTACTGTTGAAATCATTTTAGGAATTATTTTAATGATTATTAGTGATCCGAATAAGCTATCTGAGATTTCCGTATTCATTATTTATATTTTCTATGTAATGACGTTTATTGGTGTCTTCATTTTAAGAAAACGTAACAAGAATAAAGAGCGTGCATACAGTGTACCGTTATTCCCAATCGTACCAATCGTCGCGATTTTAGGATCATTGTTTGTACTTGGAAGTGCGATTATTAATGATCCAGTAAGTTGTTTCTTATCAATTGGAATTGTCTTTACTGGACTACCGGTATATTGGTATTTAAATAAGAAGAACAAAACTAGTGTTTAATAATTAGAAGGCAGGCGTATGATACGCCTGTTTTTTATTGTAAAAAAATTGTACTTGTGTTCAATTTCTATTTTGGTTACTATAGTCGTAGTAACCAAAATAGAAAGCGTGGGGAAAGATTTGAATTTTCGTGTGTATATTTTAGCTATCGCGGCTTTCGTAGTCGGAACGGTTGAGCTAATTATAGGAGGAACGCTCGATCTAGTTGCCAATGATTTAGGAGTATCTATTAGTGCAGCTGGTCAGCTTATAACAATATTTTCAGTAGTATTTGCTTTATCAGGTCCGGTTTTATTAGCGATAACTGGAAAGTTTGAAAGAAAAAGATTATACATTGGGGCATTATCAATTTTCTTAATCGGAAATATTATTTCAGCATTTAGTGTAAATTACGGGATGTTAATGTTTTCAAGGGTTGTTTGTGCAGCGAGTGGTTCGCTTATTATTGCACTATCAGTAACACTTGCTTCTAGCGTTGTAGAACCGCATTTTCGTGCGCGTGCAATTGGAATCATTTTCATGGGGATTAGTGGATCACTTGTACTTGGGGTACCACTTGGTCTTGTACTTGGAAATGCATATGGATGGCGTGCACCATTTGTATTAATTTCGGTATTAACAGTTATAGCAATCGCTTGTATTTCATTATTCTTAACGAAAGTACCACCGACATCAGTACTATCAATAAGAGAACAAATTGCTACGTTAAAAGATAAGAAAATCGTAAGCGCACAGTTAACATCATTTTTATTTTTAACGGGGCATTTAACACTATATGCATATTTAACACCATTTTTAAAAGATGTGATGCATGTTGAAGCGGATTGGATTAGTGTATTTTACTTCATTTTCGGAATTGCAGCGGTACTTGGAGGCGGCCTTGGGGGCTTGCTTGCTGATAAATGGGGATCGAAGAAAAGTATTATTTCAATTATTATCGTATTTGCGTGTGCGATCTTCATATTGCCAATGATGACATTCTCATTCCCGCTGTTCATTATTATGATGGGACTTTGGAGTATGCTGAGCTGGGCTATTTCACCAGCACAACAAAATTATTTAATTGAAATTGCACCAGAATCGGCTGGTATTCAGCAAAGTTTAAATAACTCTGCGCTTCACTTAGGAATTGCGCTCGGTTCAACAGTAGGCGGAGTTGTTATTGAGAAATCATCTGTTATATATAACGCTTGGGTAGGCGGTGGCTTTATAATATTAGCACTGTTTTGTGCCATCTTCTCAATTACGAGAGGACGTTCTGCTCAGTTTGCGAAGGAAGAATCTATCGTTTGATAGGTTCTTTTTTTATTTGTAAAATTTTGCATGTTTTAGTAGATATGTGGAGAAAGTTGTATGTAGCGAGGTGATGTATATGTATACGAATTTTTCGATTCTTGGCTTTCTAATTTCAATGCTTCCGCTGTTCCTTATTATTCTTGCACTTAGATGGATTCGTTTCATCTATCAAAATTCAGAGAAACAAGTGGAGCAAAATGAGAAAATTATTGAGCTGTTGACGGAGATAAAAGAGGAAAATAAAAAGGAGTCTAGGTGAAGAACTAGACTCCTTTTTTGTATTCAATTAATACCTCAACTTCCGCAACAAACTCTTAATTTCCTCATCTTGCATGAAGAGATCCAGATGCTTCTCTGTAATTTTTGCAAGTGCAACGTCGTGATAGAAAAATTCTGTAAAGAACTTTACGAAAGGTTGTGACATTGTTTTCATCGCTTGCCATGACTCTTGCTCTACACCAGCAAATAAAATTTCGCGGTCGTCAATGATGAGTAGCAAGTAGCGCTCTAATGCGTTAGGTTCTTCTGTTGGGATTAGAAAATGCATGTTTTCTAAGTCTGTTTCTACCTTTCCAACTATAAGGGACTCGAGTTTGACGCCTTGTTTTTCTTTTTCTTCTAGTAAAGGAAGGTATTCTAAAAGAGTATCATTCCAAGCTGAAATACGAATCGATTCTTTTGCACTTTCGATGAGTTCTTTACTTTGAACTCGAATAGAAGATTGCATTTTTAAGCTCCACACACGGTCATCTGTAAATGATTTTTTCGATATATTTGTTTCCAATTCTTCAATATTTGATTGGAATTCTGTCGTTAATTTTTCAATTGCTAGCTTGAGTGGTAATGCTGTATACAGCTTTTTCTTTTCTGAAACAGAATCCATTACCATCCCTTTATCGATCAGGCGTGCTAGCACTTCATATATTTTTGCTTTTGGAACACCAGAGTGCTTCACAATCGTTGTAGCATCTAATGGTTCGTTGCTCGATACGACAACTTCATAAGCTTGGCTTTCATATTGTGAGAAACCGAATTTTTGTAACATAGTTCCCTCCGAACGAATGAGATTATATAGTTTAAGGATAATGAACTATTTGTTTTTGCACAAGTGGTAGTAGGTTGTATACTCAAATTGAGATGAGAATTAATTTCAATTTTTTAATTTTATCCATTATACTTAATATAGTGATTAATATGATTATAATACAACGAGAAGGGGATGCTTGGGGGACGATGTTGAGAAGTTTACGTTTAAAAATTGCGGTAGTATTTTCGGTGCTTATTTCTATGATGTTCGTAATATTAGGTACAGCAATGTATCAATTACAGAAAGAGAAGGAAGTGCGCTCCTTAGACCAGTATTCTCAAAATACGATGGATCTTGTGACAGAGCAGTTAAATGCATTTATGCAGCGAATTGAAGAAGATATGGGTCATTATGGAAGCCATGATGATATTCAAAACATGTTACAAGATGGAGTGACTCCAGAAGAGGAAAGTTTTATTTTAAAAGAGTTTTTAAGATTTAAAAATAATCATCCTGATATTTTGGATGTATACATTGGAACGAAAGATAAAAAAACGTTGAGCGCAAATCTCGCTGACGGAGGAACAGTACCGGAAGGATATGATCCAACAAGTCGTCAATGGTATAAAGCATCAGAAGCCGATACGAAATCGATTATTTGGGGACAACCACAATATGAAATCGCGACAGGCAAGTTAAGTATTGGAGTTTCAAAAGCTATTGTCGGGCAAGATGGTTCTGTATTAGGGGTAGTAGCAATGGATGTATCATTAGGAACAATTCAAAAGCTACTTCATAATATTCAATATAATAATGGCGGAGAAATGTTTATCGTAAATGATAAAAATATTGCCATTGTATATCCAGGGGAAGTAGGAAAAGATGTTTCAAAAGAATCACTTGTAAAAAGTTTAAATAAAGATGAAACAAAATTTGCGGTGACGACGTTAGGCGGGAAAGATGTAGTAGCCTATAGTCAACTGTTTGATAAGATGAAATGGAAAATGGGGATTGTTTATCCGAAAGAAACGATTGATGGGCTATTAAATAGTACGAGAAATACAGTCATTATAATGGCTTGTATTAGCTTATTAGTTGGAATCGCAGCTTCATACTTGTTCTCAAGAAGATTAGCAAGACCGCTGCAACTATTAACGAATCACGTTCAAAAAGTAGCAGAAGGTGATTTAACGCTGCAAATGAAAGTGACAAGTAAGGATGAAGTTGGAGAACTGACGAACCACTTTAATCATATGGTTGAGCAAATGAATGAAATGGTAAGCAAAATTAAAAATAGTGTATCAACAGTGCAACAATCAACGAATAATCTACATTATTTAACGAATGAAACTGTAGCAGCTAGTAGAGAGGTATCAGGTGCAATGGATGATGTGAGCGGAGGAGCGTCCACTCTTGCTAATAGTGTAGATGAAGTTTCAGAGCAACTCGAGAATATGGCGCAGTCAGTGGAACAAATGAATCATTCGGTTGGTGAAATAAAAGGTGTGGCTGGCAAAGCTGAAGAGGCATCTAAGCAAGGGTTAAATACGATGCGTAATTTAGTTCGTACAAGGGGCCAATCATCTTCGATTGTTGTTCATACAGAGGAAGCATCCGGAAAGTTAGAGCAAAGAGTTGGATCGATTCAAAATGTTGTAGAGCTTATAAAAGGTATTTCGGATCAAACGAATTTACTTGCTTTAAATGCTTCGATTGAGGCGGCACGTGCAGGGGAACAAGGTAAAGGCTTTGCTGTTGTTGCTGAAGAAGTTCGAAAGTTAGCGGAACAATCGAAAGAGGCGACAGGAGAAATCGCAACGATGATTGGTGATGTACAAGTAGAGGTAAGACGAGTTGTAGAAGTTGTAAGTAAATTAAAAGATATCGCGGATATACAAAATAAAGTTACGACAGAGGCAGAAACGGAATTCCGCACAATTATGTCAGTTGTAAATACGATTAGTACTTCAGTGGAACAAATTGTAGCAGAGGTACATAATATCGGTCACGAGCAAGGGGAAATTACAGAGGTAATGCACACAATTGCTAGTACAAGTCAAGAAAGCGCAGCTGTTTCGGAAGAAGTAAATGCTGCAACTGAATCACAAGTGAATCATCTAGAGAAGGTAGCTCATACGATGGAAAGCTTGACGGAGCATATGAGAGACTTAGAAAGATTGGTTGAGCAGTTTAAAATAGAGGAATAACAAATTAGTAAAATGATGAGTATTTCGGTAAAATAGACAATGGATATATAAGAAGCAATTATAGGAGGCAGACTACTATGGCAATTGTTGACGTATCGATTATTCCAGTAGGAACGGGTAATCCAAGTGTTAGTGAATATGTAGCAGAAGTACAAAAGGTGCTAGATAAAAATGCAGATCGCGTGAAGTATCAATTAACACCAATGAATACAGTAATTGAAGGAGATCTTCCTGTCATTCTAGAAGTAATTCAACAAATGCATGAAGTTCCATATACGAAAGGTGCACAGCGCGTTGCAACAACAATTCGTATCGATGATCGTCGTGATAAAGTAAGCACAATGGAGAAAAAATTAAACTCTGTTCGATCAAAATTATAAGGAAAAGCAGCGATTTTCGCTGCTTTTTTCATATAGGAGGTAAATAAGATGAGTGAAAAATTTAATGAACAATTTGACGGGTTGTTAGAGAAATACACGGAACTATTACTGGGAGAGAGCAATGAAGAGAGAAAAGAACAGGTGCAGAAGTGGGCACTTTATTCTTATATTGCGAAGACAATGCCAGCTTTAGTGAAGCATTGGAATGAGACATATCCAGATGCGAAAGAAGAGATGGTGAAGCTAATTACGGATATTAAAAAAATGAATGAAGAGAAGAGAAATGAGCAGTGAGAAAACTTGAGGTAAATGTTACCTCAAGTTTTCTTTATTAATATCCTTATATAATTTACGTGGAATATAAAGGGTTCTATAGGCATGTCGAATATTTTCGACATGCCTATTTTTTGCTTAGTAAACCCGTTTTTTCTAAATGTCGAAAAATATTCCCTTCATATTAAGAAGCGAGAATATAGGATTTTAAATGTTTTTATAGTATTTTATAAATTATCTAAATAATTATTTGTATCCAATAATTTTAAACAGTGATATAATTTCGAAGAGGGGTAAAAAACAGATAAATTAAGTCATAGGGGTGAATTACATGGAACAATTAATGCGAAATTCGTTTCTTTTCTTATCTAAAAATAAAGCGCTAACAAAACTGGCTAAAAAGTATGGTTTGCGCTTTGGTGCAGGTCGCTTCGTCGCAGGGGAGACGATTGAATTAGCGACAGCTGCAATTAAAGCATTAAATAAGCAAGGTCTTTGTGTAACGATCGATTATTTAGGTGAATTCGTTGATAACGAAGCAGAAGCAAATGAAATGGCTAGCGAATCGATTGAAGCGATTCGTGCAATTGGAAGAGAAGGTCTTAATTCGCAGCTTTCTTTAAAGATGACTTCTATGGGATTAGATATCTCTGATGAAATCGTAATGAACAATATGCGCCGTATTTTAGAAGCTGGAAAAGAAAATGGTGTGTTTATTACCATTGATATGGAAGACTATACGCGCTGCGGGAAAACAATTGAGATCTTTAAACAGTTAAAATCTGAATACGATAATATTGGTACAGTTATTCAAGCTTACTTATATCGTACAGAAAAAGATATGGAAGAATTAAATGCTTATAGTCCTAATTTACGTCTTGTAAAAGGAGCTTATAAGGAGCCTGAAGAGGTAGCGTTCCCGGATAAGAAAGATGTAGATGATAACTATAAAAAAATTATTAAAATGCACTTATTAAATGGAAATTATACTGCAATTGCTTCACATGACGAAGCGATTATTGAATATACGAAAAAACTTGCCGAAGAACACAATATTCCAAGAGACCAATTTGAATTCCAGATGTTATATGGTATTCGTAATGAGCGTCAACTTGAGCTAGTAAAAGAAGGTTACAAAATGCGTGTTTATGTACCTTATGGAAACGACTGGTATGGCTACTTCATGCGTCGTCTAGCAGAGCGCCCAGCAAACGTTGCGTTCGTGTTAAAAGGTATGGTTAAAAAATAACCAAGGAGAAAATACTCCTTGGTTATTTTAATTGCTGAAATGCGTAATGTGCCATTTTCTTCGTATCAGGATATAGCTGCGTGCGAGTAGAAGATAATACAACATTAATGACGCGTTTACCGTCTTTTTCATCCACTGTTACGACCGTATATTTTCCGAGTGCTGATAGACCGCTTTTACTTCCAATTGCATATGGATCGTCATATAGTTCTTCTCGTCCATAGTTTGCGATGTTTGGAGAGCGTTCTGAAGTATGTAGAGTTGTACGTGTTGAATTCATATATTCTAAAACAACTGGGTACTTTAGTGCTTCTTTCGTAATTATAGCAATGTCATATGGTGATACTTTATTTCCGAGTGCATCAGCGCCACTTGCGTTTTTGAAAGTCGCATGCTTTGTACCAAGTTCCTTCGCTCTAGCATTCATCATTTTTACAAATTCATTTTTTGATCCTGCGATATGTTCTGCGATGGATTCAGCTATCGGGTCTGCACTAATGATAAGCATAAGCTTTAATGCCTCATCCCGCTTTAACTTTTCCCCAGCACGAAGTTTAATCTTCTTACTTTGACTTTCCGTTTTAATTGCGTTCTCTGTAACCGTAATTTCTTCATCTTCTTTTACATTCTCTAGTAAGAGTAAGGAAGTCATCATTTTCCCTATACTAGCCGGATAAGAGCGTTCGTCTTCCCGCTTTCCATACAAAATTTCACCTGTGTCTGCATCAATTGTAATGGCGTATTGCCCAGTGATGTTAGGTTGATCGGCTCTTACAGCTTGTTGTCTTTGTGCATAAGAGAAGAAAATCATCCCTGTAAATAGTGTGGCAATCATTACAATCATAACTATTGTTCGTTTCATCATCGTTCCCTCTTTTGTTTTCCATATGTACAAATAAATTGGGCAGAAAAAGCAGCCATTACCCATTATGCCACGTTTTCTGCCCAAAAATATACCGTTATTTTTCGCCCATATTATGCTTCTTATATTGTTGGTTATTACCTTGACGGCCTTTTTCTACACCGTGATTATGAGGACCTGCATTTCCAGTTACGCTTGCTGCGCTAATTCCAGCTTTTGAAGGGTTCTTCTTAAGTTTTGCCATATATATTCCTCCCGTTTCGTCAGATTATAAAAAGGAAAAGTGTATTTGAGTGAAGAAAATACATATATATAGCATGGGCAAATAAAAGAAAAATATTTATTTCAGAAAATTTTATCAATAAATATATTGCGAAAATTCAAACTGTATCATATATTTATTAGTAGAGGCTCACTCATTGATTGCGACTTATGTCGAAAAATTGAATGAGCATTCATTCAAGAATAGGGGGAGAATTGGATGTTCCAAATTAAAAAGGCTGCTGTTCTAGGTTCAGGCGTAATGGGTTCAGGGATTGCGGCACACTTAGCTAATATTGGTATTCCGACATTATTGCTTGATATTGTACCACCTGCGCTAACAAAAGAAGAGGAAGCGAAGGGACTTACATTAGAACATAAAAGTGTGAGAAATCGTTTTAGTAATACGGCTGTGCAAAAACTATTAAAGCAAAAACCAGCTCCTCTGACAGTGAAAGGAAATTTAGCACTGATTGAAGCAGGTAACTTAGAAGATGATCTTGAGCGTCTAGCTGATGTAGATTGGATTATCGAAGTAGTAGTTGAAAACTTAGATATTAAAAAGAAACTATTTGAAAAAGTAGATGCTGTTCGTAAAACGGATTCTATCGTAAGCTCGAATACGTCAGGCATTTCAGTAGAAAAAATGGCAGAAGGTCGTTCAGACGACTTCCAGAAGCACTTCTTAGGCACACACTTTTTTAACCCACCACGATATTTAAAACTTCTAGAGGTAATACCGACGAAAGAAACAGATCCACAAGTATTAAGCTTCATGAAACTATTTGGCGAAGACGTTCTTGGAAAAGGCGTTGTTATCGCAAAAGACACACCAAACTTTATTGGAAACCGCATCGGTACGTACGGTTTATTAGTAACTCTTCAAGAGATGATAAAACGCGGCTATAGCATTGGGGAAGTTGATTCTGTAACAGGCCCACTTATTGGTCGTCCGAAGAGCGCAACGTTCCGTACATTAGATGTTGTTGGTTTAGATACATTCGTACACGTTGCAAATAACGTATATGAAAACGTACAAGAAGAAGAGCGTGATGTATTTAAAGTACCAGCTTTCATGCATGATATGCTTGATAAAAAATGGCTTGGAAGCAAAACAGGTCAAGGCTTCTTCTTAAAACAAGGAAAAGAAATTTTAGAACTAAATCCTGAAACGATGGAATACGAAGCTCGCAAAAAATTAAAAGCTGCATCTATCGAGTTAAGTAAACAAGAAAAAGGTTTATCGAATAAATTGAAAGCGCTTGTATATGCGAAAGACCGCGCAGGAGAGTTGTTATGGAACATCATTACACCGACTCTTTTATACTCTGCAAAACTTCATAAAGAAATTGCTGACGATATCGTTGCAATTGACCAAGCGATGAAGTGGGGCTTCGGCTGGGAGCAAGGACCATTTGAAGTTTGGGATGCAATCGGCGTTGAAAAGTCCGTTCAAAAGATGGAAGAAAACGGCGTAGTTGTTCCGACTTGGGTGAAAGAAATGGTAGAGAAAGGTTTCACTACTTTCTACAAACATGATAACGGAGATAGCTACTATTACGATAATGGCGAATACAAGCTAATCGAACGTAATAAAAAGGCAATTTCTCTTAAACAATTAAAAGCGAAAAATGGCGTATTAAAGAAAAATAGCGGAGCGAGCTTAATCGATTTAGGCGACGGTATCCTTTGCTTAGAATTCCATTCGAAGAGCAATGCAATCGGTATGGATATTACGCAAATGATTAACTACGCTGTTGATGAAGTAGAAAAGAATTATAAAGGTCTTGTTATCGGTAACCAATCGAAGAACTTCTGCGTTGGTGCGAACTTAGCAATGATCTTAATGGAAGCACAAGATGACAACTACTTTGAAATTGAGTGGGTTGTGAAAAACTTCCAAGATGCAATGACGAAAATTAAATACTCTTCTAAACCAGTTGTAGCAGCGCCATACGGCATGACGCTTGGCGGAGGTACAGAAGTTTGCTTACCAGCTGCTAGCATTCAAGCTTCTAGTGAAACGTATATGGGCTTAGTAGAAGTTGGTGTTGGTTTAATCCCTGGCGGAGGCGGTAATAAAGAGCTATACATTAAACACTTAAATAAAATGCCAAACGGTGTAGAGTTTGATCTGCAAAAAGTTGCGAATAAAGTATTCGAATCTGTAGCGATGGCGAAAGTTTCTACATCAGCGCAAGAAGCTGTATCGAACAACTTCTTAGGCGATAAAGACGGTATTAGTGTGAATGGTGATCACTTACTATATGATGCGAAACAGAAAGCACTTGCTTTATATGAAGCTGGCTATAAAGCACCAATCCGTAAAAAGATACCAGTTGTTGGTGAAACAGGATATGCAACTCTTGTACTTGGTGCAGAAGCAATGCATTTATCAGGTTACATTTCTGAACATGATCTTCACATTGCGAAGAAACTTGCATATGTCATTGCGGGCGGAAAAGTGCCGTACGGAACAGAGGTTGATGAGCAGTATTTATTAGATGTAGAACGTGAAGCATTTATTAGCTTAGTAAGTGAGATGAAATCACAAGCAAGAATGCAGCACATGCTTGTAAAAGGAAAGCCATTACGTAACTAATAACGAGGGGAGATATCGTTCATGAGAGAAGCTGTCATTGTTGCGGGAGCAAGAACACCAATTGGAAAAGCAAAGAGGGGTTCATTAAAAACAGTTCGTCCTGACGATCTAGGGGCGTTAGTAGTAAAGGAAACGTTAAAGCGTGCGAATTATGAAGGACCAATCGACGATTTAATTTTCGGTTGTGCGATGCCAGAAGCAGAGCAAGGGTTAAATATGGCTCGTAATATCGGCGGACTAGCAGGACTTTCTTACGATGTTCCAGCTATTACAATTAACCGTTACTGTTCTTCAGGGTTACAAAGTATCGCTTACGGAGCAGAGCGCATTATGCTTGGTCACTCGGAAGCTGTATTATCAGGCGGAGCGGAATCAATGAGTTTAGTTCCGATGATGGGACACGTTGTTCGTCCAAATAGTCGCCTTGTAGAAGCAGCTCCAGAATATTATATGGGTATGGGACATACAGCAGAGCAAGTTGCTGTGAAATATGGAATTTCTCGTGAAGAACAAGATGCATTTGCAGTAAGAAGTCATCAACGTGCTGCGAAAGCATTAGCTGCAGGGAATTTTGCTGATGAAACAGTATCTGTAGATGTAACGTTACGTACTGTTGGATCAAACAATAAACTGCAAGAAGAAACAATCATTTTCGCGCAAGACGAAGGTGTAAGAGCAGAAACGTCGCTAGACATTTTAGGTAAATTACGTCCAGCATTTAACGTTCGCGGTTCTGTAACAGCTGGTAACTCTTCACAAATGAGTGACGGTGCAGCATCTGTACTATTAATGGATCGTGAAAAAGCAGTGAGTGATGGCATGAAGCCGCTTGCGAAATTCCGTTCATTTGCAGTAGCTGGTGTACCACCAGAAGTAATGGGAATCGGTCCAATCGCTGCAATTCCAAAGGCGTTAAAATTAGCTGGTTTAGAGCTATCTGATATTGGCTTATTCGAACTAAATGAAGCATTCGCTTCTCAATCGATCCAAGTTATTCGTGAGCTTGGTTTAGATGAAGAAAAAGTAAACGTAAACGGCGGTGCAATTGCACTTGGACATCCACTTGGCTGTACAGGAGCAAAACTAACACTATCTCTTATTCACGAAATGAAACGCCGCAACCAACAATTCGGTATCGTAACAATGTGTATCGGCGGCGGAATGGGAGCAGCGGGAGTGTTTGAATTACTATAAAAAAAGTGGAAGTGGCTCGCTCAGAATGTGAGGGGGACGGAGCTTCAGACGTAGAGGCGCTCTTTGCCTCGCAGGAAGAAGCAAAGCCACCGAACATTCTAGCCGCTGGAACTAGATTATAAAAAGTGGAAGTGGCTCGCTCAGAACAGGAGGGCGTTGGAAGCCCTGACGAAGAGGCGCTAAAGCAAAGAATGGAAGCAACAAAGGTTTATAAAAAATAAACGGGAGAGCCAGCTTCTTTCCAAAAGAGAGAAGCTGCTCATGAAAATATGAAGGAGGAAATTTTCATGGAAAAAACAGTAGGAAATGCGGTTAAAGGCGGTAGCTTTTTAGTAGATGAGATTACGATTGATCAAGTGTTTACGCCAGAAGATTTTTCATCTGAGCATAAAATGATTGCAAAAACGACAGAGGACTTTATCGTAAATGAGGTTCTTCCAGAGCTTGAATATTTAGAGCAACACGAGTTTGATCGTTCTGTTCGTCTTTTAAAAGAAGCTGGGGAACTTGGTTTATTAGGCGCTGACGTACCAGAAGAGTACGGCGGAATTGGTCTTGATAAAGTAAGCTCAGCGTTAATCGCAGAGAAATTCTCGCGCGCTGGTGGTTTTGCAATTACTCACGGTGCTCACGTAGGTATCGGATCATTACCAATCGTATTATTCGGTAACGAAGAGCAAAAGAAAAAGTATTTACCATTACTTGCAACTGGTGAAAAATTAGCTGCATACGCATTAACAGAGCCAGGTTCAGGATCTGACGCATTAGGTGCAAAAACAACGGCACGTTTAAATGCAGAAGGGACACATTACGTATTAAATGGTGAAAAGCAATGGATTACAAACTCTGCATTCGCTGACGTATTTATCGTATACGCAAAAATTGATGGAGAGCACTTCTCAGCATTTATCGTAGAGAAAGAATATGCTGGCGTATCTACAAGCCCAGAAGAAAAGAAAATGGGTATTAAATGTTCTTCAACTCGTACGCTAATTTTAGAAGATGCATTAGTACCGAAAGAAAACTTACTTGGTGAAATCGGTAAAGGTCATATTATCGCGTTCAACATTTTAAATATCGGTCGTTATAAATTAGGTGTTGGTACAGTTGGATCTGCGAAACGTGCAGTAGAAATTTCAGCACAATATGCAAACCAACGTCAACAGTTCAAACAACCAATCGCTCGCTTCCCATTAATTCAAGAGAAACTTGCGAATATGGCAGCGAAAACATATGCAGCTGAAAGCTCTGTATACCGTACAGTAGGTTTATTCGAAAGCCGCATGAGCACATTATCTGAAGAGGAAGTAAAGGATGGTAAAGCAGTAGCAGCTTCTATCGCTGAATATGCAATCGAGTGCTCTTTAAATAAAGTATTCGGTTCTGAAGTACTAGATTATACAGTAGATGAAGGTGTTCAAATTCATGGTGGTTACGGATTTATGGCAGAGTACGAGATTGAAAGAATGTACCGCGATTCTCGTATTAACCGTATTTTCGAAGGAACGAACGAAATTAACCGCCTAATCGTACCAGGTACGTTCTTACGTAAAGCGATGAAAGGTGAATTGCCACTTCTTCAAAAAGCACAAAAATTACAAGAAGAGTTAATGATGATGATGCCAGAAGAAGTAGGCGATGAGCCATTAGCACTTCAAAAATATTTAGTAACTAACGCGAAGAAAATCGGCTTAATGGTAGCTGGATTAGCTGCTCAAAAATACGGTAAAGCATTAGATAAAGAGCAAGAAATTCTTGTGAATATCGCTGACATCGTAAGTAACCTATACGCAATGGAGTCAGCTGTTCTTCGTACAGAGAAAGCAATTAAAACAACTGGTCTTGAAAAGAATAAACAAAAAGTGTTATACACTGAAGTATTCTGCCAAGAAGCATTCAACGAAATCGAAGCAGATGCGAAAGAAACACTTATCGCAGTTGAAAACGGCGACATGCTGCGCATGATGTTATCATCATTACGTAAATTAACTCGCCACACACCACTTAATGTAATTCCGAAGAAACGTGAAATTGCTGCGAAAATTTTAGAAGATGAGCGTTACACAGTTTAATAGCTGTAAAGAAAAGTAGTCGTATAAACGGCTACTTTTCTTTTTTTTTGTAAAAATGAAATTTTTAGTGACAAAAAACTAATGCCATTAGTATAATGAAACTAATAGTATTAGTTTTCGTGAAAAGGGAGCTGGAAATATGAGAGTGATACATGAAAAAACGGTATATCAATTGTCATTTTTGCCAAGAGTGTTTCCTGTGAATTGTTACTTTGTCGAGGAAGAAGATGGTTTAACTTTAATTGATGCGGCTTTGCCATATAGTGCAAAAGGTATTTTACAGGCGGCTGAGAAAATAGGAAAACCCATTACGAATATTGTATTAACACATGCGCATGATGATCATATTGGTGCACTAGACGCATTAAAGGAAGTACTTCCTAATGTTCCAGTCTATATTTCTAAGCGGGACGCAAAGCTGTTAGAAGGCGATACGACGTTACAAAAGGATGAACCAAATAAGCCAATAAAAGGCGGTGTACCTAAAAAGGTGAAAACGGCACCTGATGTTTTATTAGAAGATGGCGACCGAGTTGGATCGCTTCTTGCGATTATGACACCGGGACATACACCAGGATCCATGTCGTTTCTTGATATACGAAATAAAGCTCTTATTGTTGGGGATGCATTTCAAACAAGAGGAGGTATGGCTGTTTCGGGACAAATGAAATTTTGGTTTCCGTTTCCTGCAATGGCAACGTGGAGTAAAGAAGTCGCATTACAAAGTGCAGAGAAGTTAAGAGAATATGAGCCGTCCTTGCTTGCGGCAGGGCATGGAAAAATGATAAATGATCCAGGCGCTATCATAGAGCTTGCTATTAAGGAAGCTAATCGGAATATAGAAAGTAGAAAAGAGGATTAATTTATGTCACCGAGAATCGGACTTACATTACAGAAAATTGTAGAAACAGCAGCAGAAATTGCAGATATAAATGGAATACAAGAAGTAACGTTAGCTTCATTAGCGCAAACATTAGGGGTACGTTCACCTTCGCTATATAATCATGTGAAAGGTTTACAAGATGTACGGAAAAATCTCGGTATGTACGGAATAAAAGAGCTGCATAACAGACTGGAAGAAGCTGCTGAAGGTAAACGTATGGATGAAGCAGTTCATGCTTTAGGAGAAGCGTATGTAGCTTTCGTACGTAAACATCCTGGACTGTATGAAGCAACTTTTTTACGAGATGAAGAAGTAAGAAAAGCAGGTGACGGGATTGTAAAGCTTTGTCTTCATGTTTTACAACAGTACGGTTTAGAAGGAGAGAATGCACTTCATGCGACACGTGGGTTCAGAAGTATTTGTCATGGGTTTGCGTCGATTGAACAGCAGGGTGGATTTGGTTTGCCGCTAGATTTAGATACAAGTTTACATGTATTATTGGAAACGTTTATTAAAGGATTACATGTAATGAGAGATTGAATAAGAAGCGAGACAACATGAAACCTTAGAAGTGATTCTAAGGTTTTTTAGTGCATAGGATTCCAAAAGAACGGTAGGCTTTTGCTCATTAAATGATATTATTTTGCAGTTTTGAAAAATGTGTATATGGCTAAGGAAAGGCAAACGAAAATAAATGCAATAGGATCTTGATATGGACTAGACTCAGAGCCCTTCTGGATTTCTGTAAGGAAGTCATGTGTTTTCATGTTCATTGCTCCTTTAACTAATAAGTTTTATATGATGAGAGGATTATGGTGGATAGGAAGTATTTTTTGAAATTTCATATAGAGGTATTTTGTATCGATTTTTTGAAAAGAAATATAGTTTTCTAGTTGGTATCATTATTTCTTCCTTTATCTTTGGGATTCTTCATGGTGGTTTTCCGGTTACGGCAATGATTATGGGGATTGTATTTGCTATGTTGTATAAGAAAACACAATCTATTGTACCTAGCATCATTTTACATATTGTATGGAACCTACTTGTGAGTATAAGTATGATTGTTTCTTTATAAAATTGAATGGTCTAGCTATTCATTTTTTATTTTGTTTATATATGGGAAAAGTTGATGAATACAATCCAAAAAGAACCAAATACTAATGATGAATGAACAAAGAAAGGCGGGTATGTTATATGCAAAATTTAACAGAGCTTGAAGTAGAAAACTTACGTCATTTAATTGGTGGACACGCAACAATTATTAACAAGTTGGAGCAGTATGCACAGACGTGTACAGATCCACAACTGAAACAAATGCTACAAAAAGATGCGCAAGATGCACGAAATACGAAACAGCAATTAATGACTTTCCTAGGATAGGAGGAAGCGACAGATGAATGAAAAAGATATGGTAAATGATTATTTAGCAGGGTTAAATGCAAGTTTAACAAGTTATGCAAATTATATTGCTCAGTCTGATAATGAACAGTTACATCAAACATTAATCCAAATTCGTAATCAAGATGAGATGCGTCAACGTAATATGTATGAGTACGCAAAGCAAAAGAGTTATTATAAGCCAGCAGCACCAGCTAATCCGATGATTGTACAGCAATTAAAAAGTCAATTAAGTGCAGAATAATAGGATGAAAAAACGAGCGAAAATGGATTCGCTCGTTTTCTTTTTGTATATGGTGACCCCTATGAGGAGCTTGATGGACGTCAGAAAGGACGTTTTGCAAAACAAGTTTCGTTATATGTGAAGATGCTACATGAGAATAAGGAAATACTATGATTTGATTTCATCATAAAAGAAATCATTTCCAAAATAAAGAGGTAAAATTTTACAAAATATTACCATATTTGACAGTGAGGGCTTCGGCTCTCTTTTTTTATTTCCATTCGACATAATATGACAATATAGTTGTAACCATTTCTGTTATGATAATCTCGGAAATCTTACATTTTGACCTGAAATTATTAGAAAAGGTGGATAAAATATGGAAACATTAGCGGTACTGATTTTTCTAGCTTCAATTGTTCTCTTTGTACTATTTATCATTGCTATTTTCAAAAAGAAACCTAAGGCGAAACTTTTTATTAGTTCGATTGTATGCCTGGTGTTAGCAATGATATTAATACCAACAAAAGATAAAGAAGAGAAACCTAAAGCTAAAGAAACAACTCAACAAGCTTCTACAGAGGTAAAAGAAGAGCCTAAAAAAGAAGAAGTGAAAAAGGAAGAACCTAAAAAGAAAGAAGAACCAAAGAAAGAGGAGCCAAAGAAGGAACTTTCTAAAGAAGGCGAGTCCTCTAAAGTTAAAATCGCTGTAGGATCTGTAGAATCGATAGCTTCAGTGGGTGGCGAATACTTAAATGAAAAAGCACAAGGTGTATTTAAAGTAGTTGAGATTTCAATTACAAATAATCAAAAAGACGCTATCACTGTTGATGCAAATAGCTTTAAATTAATAGATAATCAGGACCGTGAATTTACATATTCTACTCAAGCTCAAACAGCTTACGATGTAGGCAATGGTGGTAAATCTGATTTCTTCTTAAAACAACTTAACCCTGGACTAACTCAAACGGGTAAAATCATCTTTGACGTCCCTGCTGACGCACAAGGCTTAGTATTAAAAGCTCGCGGCGGTATGATGGGTAAAGAAATTAAGTTAAAAGTAGAATAAACTTTAAAGGAGCATTAAATTGAAAAGAACAGCTGAATTTGTATTAGGACTTATTGGTGGTATTTTTGGTATTATTTGTGCATTTATTGCATTATTAATCGGTGGCATGGGAGCTGCTTTTGAAGCTGAAGGCGCAAATACGATTATCGGATTAGGTTGGGGAGCAGTAGGTCTATCAATCTTAGGAATCGTTGGCTCTGTTATGGTAAGAAATAAAGCGAAAGTTGGCGGTATCATGATGACTACCGCTGCAATTGGTGGGTTTATTTGTATTTCAATCTTCTTCTTATTACCAGGAGTGTTATTATTAATCGGTGGATTAATGGGTATCTTCCGTAAAGATAAAGCTGCTGTATCTGCTTAAAATAGGCACTCGAAAGAGTGCTTTTTTTATTTAATTTCGACATGATATGACAAAATAGTTGTGATTATATTTGTTATGATAGTTCAGGAAATCTTACATTTTAGACACCAGGGGAGACATATTATGCACAATAAACTATTAATCGCACTCATAGGCTTCGTTTTAATTATGGGATTAGCAGCATGTTCATCTAACGAAACAGCAAGTAGCTCTAATGACTCTAAAGCTGAAGAAAAAGCACAAAAAGAAACAGAGAAGGCCCAGAAGGCAGAAGAAAAGGCGAAGCAAGAAGAACAGAAACGTCAAGAAGCGGAAGTTCAAAAACAGGCTGAAGAGAAAGCAAAACAAGAAGCAGAAGCTCAAAGACAAGCGGAAGAGGAAGAGAAATCGAAGCAAGAACAAGCACAAAGAGAAGAACAACAACGTCAAGAGCAGGAACAAGCCCGTAAACAACAAGTAGCAGCGCAAAAGCAACGTGAAGTGAAGCACCAAAAGAAAGAAGAACCTGAACTTTGCGGTTCGCCAGAAGTTGGAATAACATGTGAACACGTTCAAAAAGAATGGGAAAATGAGCAAAAGATTGAAAAAGAACTCAAAGAAAAAGAAGAACGCCAGGAACGAGAAAGTTTGGAGTATGCAAAAAGGAAAGCACAATCATTTGAGGATAAAGAACGAGCAAAAATGAGTTGTGACGACGCGAAAAATGTTCTTGAACAATTAAAAAATGCCGAACAGAATCCCGCCACAAAAGAAAGCATTGTAAAGTACCAAGAAAAAGTAAATATGTGTAGCAAGTAATAAAATAATATTTGGATGGAAATCCAACACTCATATTATTAAAGTGGTTCAAGTCGGAGAAAGGCACCTTATGGTGTCTTTTCTTTATGAAAAAAACGCGCATCTTTAATACCGATGTGCGTTTTTTACTGTAATAAATATTAATTTGGTCTAAATGAAGTGTCTACTCCTGGCATTACTTTATAATATTTCCAATCCATTGAATATGCTGTTCCTGTAAGAGTTGCATAACCACCATTATTTTTATTCATTGATACACTACCACTAAGTGTAGAACCTAATGCTCCCATGCCACCTACAGTTGCATTTCTTTTATAACCAGAATGATAATTTAATGCTACATTACCATTAAATTGATATGGCCATTTTGTAGCTGGCTTTACAGACCAATAAACAGATCTTCCACTATTACTTGCAACAATACTTGAACGCCCCCCAGGACCATTAACTGATGAATACATTATAGGATTATTTTTATCTATTATAGGGTTACTTCCATCCATACTAACACTATCAGGATGATTCAGAATAGCATTAGAAATTTCTGTATCATTACCAAAACTCCTAACTGTAATTTCTTCATCTTGATAAATAATTTCTCCAGTTGTATTTAACATTTCCAACTTTCGATCATCACTTTCACTTGCAAATGCTGGGGTAACTAACGCAAAAGAAAATAAAGCAAAAAATGTTGATAAAAACAATTTCTTCATAAAAAACCCTCCATTTCTATAATTTGTATATTAATCTATGATATTATGGTAACGTATATTGATAATAAGAGGTGAGGTTTTTTGAAAGAAAAAGATTTTTTAAGTGAAAAAGATTATTATAAAATTCTTTTAAAAGGAACATGTAAAATTAATAATATCCACCCTCGAAAACCAAGATTTGAATATTTTAGCGATATAGAAGAGCTTGTACTTATTCATATAAAAAATCATTTGGAAGATGGAGTAGATATGGAATGTTTTAAAATTTTATATTATATTCATCAAACAGTAATACCTTTAGGAATCAAATATACTCAACAATTATATTTCTACCCAAATGGAAATAGATTAGACCGCATAACAGTTCAATTTAAAAAAGAAGACTATATATTATTGAACCAAAAAATAAAAACAGGAGATATAAGCAATTAACAACACTTAAATGTGTTGTTTTTTATTTTCTCCTCCCCTTGTTTTGAGATTTAAGGCAAGGGGGAGTGTAATGAGTTGTTAGACTCTGAAATATGCTTAAATTACCTTAATAATTCCTTAGCGTACAAAATTCACGGAATCTCATATAGGGTATCTTTTTTTTATGAAATTAATAATGTATTATAATAATTAACAGATTTATATTAGAAAGGAACATCATATGGATTTCAGTTCAATACAATTACCAACTCAGCTTACCGATCCACTAGCAAAATTAGCTCTGATTTTTATCGTACTGCTTATAATTTGTTACATTGCAGCAAGTTACATTCCAAGAACTATTCCATCTGAATTGAGAGGAATCATTGGTCTAGGGATCATAACTATATTTATAATTGCAACGTACAAAATGTGGCCGTATATACCAGTTCTATTTTAAAGATATATTTTTCTCTTTGATTAATGCTTTTAGACATAAAAAAACACGTTAAATTAACTTTTAAACGTGTTTTTCGGTAAAATGATGTTTTATATAATCTATTCCTAAGCTAACTAATGGGATAATTATTGCTAAACTTAACGCATAAACCACCGTTTTTACACCTGTATAATTTAGGGATTTATCTGCTATAACTAGCACTAAAACAAATAATATTGTAGATTTTATAGATGCTTTAGATCGTATGGGCCGCAACTATGATGAAGTAATTTCAGAGTGGAAATATATAACAAGAGAATTACAAGCTGATATTGTTGTTTTAGAGAACGAAACTCTGTTTGATAGTCGTAAATTTCGTGAGATGGGTGATATGGGCAGATTAATGGAAGATCAATTCTTATCTTTGCTTTCCTATGTTGCAGATCAAGAGCGTAAAAAAATTCATCAGCGACAAGCGGAAGGTATTGCAATAGCTAAATCACAAGGCAAGCATTTAGGACGGCCCCCTCTTAACCTTTCAACTCTAGACCAAAAACAATTATATATAATAGAAGAAACTTTTCCAAAGTGGAAAAATAGAGAAATAACAAGTGTCCAATTTATGGGGTTACTTGAACTGAAGAAAAATACTTTCTACAAAATATTAAAAGAATACGAAAAACACTTATAAATAATAGAATTCAAATTTGAGGAGTGTATATTTTATTGAAAATATAACGTTATCCCCAATATTATTTTTAGGAGAAATAAAAATAAAAAAAAAGACGCTTTAAAGCGTCTTTTCTTTAGATAGATAAAAAGTTGATTGCTAATCTAATATGAAAACCATAAGCAGTTTTTTAATCTTATCATGAGTTAACAATAGATTCTAATGCAAAAATACATATTGTTGAGTTCAATATGTATTAAACTAACTTTTGATTACTCTTCGTTTTACTCCAAAATCAATTGTGTTTTTTATGTTTACTTTCATTCAATACACCATCAGCTAGAAATTTAATACTGGCTCCTATACTTAAAGCAAATATTACTCCTCCTATTTTAGTCTGATAGAAATTAAATATAAATAATACAACAGAAAGTACAATACTTAAGATAGCAATTATATAATATTTATTCATAGACTGGCTCCTTTTATTGTAATTTTGAAAGAGTTTTATCTCGAATCTCATAGATATAATCACCTAGTTGATTTTTAAACTCTTCAATATGAGTAACAAATATTAAACTATTACCTCTTTCAAGAAATTTAATTAGAACTTTATATATTTCTTGTTGAGAATTTTTATCAAGTGCTGTAAAAGGTTCATCTAATAATAGAAGGTTAATATTACGACTAATCATAGAAATAAGAAAGAGTTTATATTTCATTCCCAAAGAATAAGTATGTACTTGATCATTTAAAGATTCTTGACTAAGTTCAAATAAATCACAGTACTTTTTAACATTTTTTAGGTAATTATCTTTATCTTTTATTCTCCATAAAGAGTATATGTATTGAATATTTTCCCATCCTGTAAGTAAATCAAAAATTGGTGGGTTGTTAGGAATAAAAGCTGTATTTCTTTTGAACTCTAACAACTCAATTTGCTTTTGATTCTTATAAATTTTTGTTTCAGTTCCTGTCATCATATAATTTAACAACGTAGTTTTACCAGAACCATTTGCTCCTGTGATGCAGTATGATTTTCCATCTTCAATGACTAAAGAGGATTCCTGTAAGATTATTTTATTTTCAAATTGTAACCTTGGTACTTGAATCTTATATGCCAATACCTATACCTCCAAACAATTGAATCATGTTTAAACTGATAACTATAACAAATAAAATTGATAAAATAGTTTTTGAAAACTTAGTACTAAACCCTACTAATTTCGTGAATCCAACATACATCGCTATACAAACTAATCCGACACTTAGTAATGAGAATACTACAAAAATAAACTGAGGTAAATCTCCTCCAAAATTTAAAATTGTTAGAAAGTTTAATACTTGTGTAATTAAAAAGATAGAAGTTCCTGATAATATTACACTATACATTCTTTTTATGGATAGATCCGGTTTATTCATTAGACCTATCAATGACCAAAACATTGTAAAAATAAAACATAGTATGAGTATAAATGGTGTTATAATCGCAGATATTAACACCATTATAGTTAACCAATCTTTGAATTCATTAAAGGACTTGAAATTGTAAATAATTGTAGATAATAATGTGTTAAAAAATAATAAAGAAACAATATTAAATAAAACAACCTTTTTTTTAGCATTAAAAAATGAACTAGAATTATTTTCGTTTTCTTTCATATTAATTCTCCTTTTAAAATGAACTATAGTAACCTTCAATTAAAGATGCTAATCCACAACATACCGATGCGATTAAAATTACACTTCCTATTTCTAAATAGACTTTTTTCCAAGAAAAAGATTCGGTTTTTATTTTTATTAGAATGTAAATAGGTAAACAGGTGATAGAAGACATTAAAAATATTGAAAGCAATTCGGGTAACGCGTGAGGTAAAAAGCCAGTGAATATTGGGGACATCCCTGCACTTTTAAATATAGAATATAAAGTCTCACCAACTATTACACCGTTAAAAACTACAACAAAGAGGGAATAAACCCCCCCTGTTAAAGTACCTATAACTAAAATACTGAAAAGCACTAAAATATTATTATTAAAAACTGTAGATGTATCTAACTCTTTTGGTTGTAAATTAATAATCTGATCATTTACAGAGAAGCATCCGTAAATAAACCCACTCAAAAATAATAATAGTTGTAACAGTATTAATAACTTCCAAGGAAAAATTATAAGTTTGGCTTTCATTTTTTCACAACCTTAACCGTTTAGAGTCAAATTTTTTAATGTTATTGACAGCATATTTTTTAGAAACATATATAAATACTCCACTGATTGAAATATAAAAGATTACATATGCAGAAAAAATGTAAAACATCACTTGTACTGGAATTTGCATAAATAATAAAAAGTATAGAAAATATAATAATGGTAAAACTAATATTTTTCTTGGTATTGCTTGAATTTTATTAATAAGCTCCTCTTCTTCTGTAGAACCCACATCCATATAAGTAATATAATCTGTTTTAATTAGAAATGTAGTAGCCCACATCTGAACTATAGGTACCAATCTAAATGTAATAAATATTATAACTATCCCAAAAGTATATGTAGTATTTACAAGCATCATATATATAGTAACCATCAACAAACATATTGTAGGAATAATCATTAAAGTATACATTAGCGAAATTTTACTTCTATATAATGGGAGTATGCCTGTTCCAGAAAAACGAAACAGTATGATTTTTTCTTTTATTGCACCTAATAAAAATAATTGAGGATACTCTGTTCTTAATTCAAAACAATGATTAAACATAATCAACAATAATAACGCCATATATAATAAATATTCTAAGGCACTATCTTGTGACGATTGAAATAAGTTAACAAAAATACCCATATAAAATAAAGATTCATATGTAAAGAAAATCATTTGGAAGAATTTAGGAGAAATTAAAAACCTTTCTCTTTCCAATAATTTAATTTCAAATTCCAAAATATCATCTTTAAATATTTTTCTATTAAATAATGAATATAATTTTGAGAAATAATACAGTAAATCTTTTTTATTTCTTAGTGAAACTATAAATCTATTTAGTAAAGGTTTACTTTTTATAAATAGCACAAGAACTATACATAATAATAAAATCAAACTAATATACGGTGAGAAAATGATATAATCACAAATTGACTTCGATAAGAATAATATTTTATTCATACTGTCTTTTAAGGGATTAATAATAGAATAAAAAAACTCTTGTGTAACTTTTTCTGCATAATCTTCATCCATTAAAATCTTAGACGTAACAATACGTTCACGTACTACATAAAATGGCTGTTTTAAAATATCTACTAATTTATAACCTAAGAAAAAAAAGAGACATGAAAATACAGCATAAAATAAAAAGCGAATTGCCCCTATTGGTTTTTGAATTTTACTAATAAAATAGGAAGTCGAAATTTTATTAACTAAAGTAAATATTAATATTAGTAGTAATATACAATTTATAAGTGAAAGAATTGAATATACAAATCCTTTTAAATACATGTTCAATATCAACAATAGAGATAGACTACTAATATTTCCAAACAAAGCCCATAGTAAAGAAGAAAGCATATTTAAATTGTAGATTTTCTCCATAGGAAAAAGACTATATATGTATATATCAGACTTTAATATTGCTGTTTCTTTATATGAAATAATTGATTTTATAAAGCAAGAAATTATGAGAAAACCAACATTTGCATATGAAATATTCCACATATACTTCTCATTAAATAAAACGTTTGAAATATAAAACATAAAAATCCCTATGGATATTTTAAGTAACATACTACAAAGAATTAAATTTCTAATAGATATACGTTTGGTAAAAGAAAATCTATTTAATATTGCAGAATATTGAGTTGTAAATTTCAATTTAAAATCTATTGATAGAAGTTTTAATATATTCACAACTACCTCCATTATTTCTTTATAATTTAATTTAAGAAAGAGACTGAATATTAATATCCAGTCTCTTTCTTAATTTAAAATAAATTAGTAAGCAATTGCAGCTTTCTTACCTTTTTCTTTAGCTAGATCCGTAAGGTATTTTCTAATACCTTGTGCTCCAGCTGCAGCAACAAGAGATGCTCCACCTGTTCCAAGAGAACCGATTAAAGCAACAAGAGATACGCCCCAAGAGATATAGTCAAGCCACGCAAAAACTTGTGCAGCTGCAACAGTAGATAAATTGAATTCCTTCACTAAATTCATTTCAGGTAGAATTCCTAATAAGAATGCATATGAAGCCAATAACGCACCACCTACTGCAAGTAAAGCACCAAAGCTGACTGCTCTTCCTTTAACTGAATATGTCATAATATCGCCTCCTTCCATGACCCAATAGTAATATTTATATTCCAAAATTAAAATAATTTTCTAATTAATTAATCAGATTAAATAATATTTTCTAATTAATTAATCAGATTAAATAATATTTTCTGATAATGACAAATTTGTATAAATATTCTATCTATTTATTTATATGGTGATAGGATCTAATATCCTATAAAATATGGATTTATGTTCCTTTGTATTGTATTTACATTCATTTAAATGTATATTAATTCTTATTAAAATCTCATAATCTAATTATATGTAATATTGCATATTAATTCTGATTATTTTTCATGTTATATTATTTTATTGCCATGTGTTTAGTGGTATTTAATTTTGAAAGGAGAAAGATTATGTTATCAAATACAGTTCGTACTCCAAACAAGAAGAAGAAATGGATTATTATCGGGGTTATTGCACTAATTGTCATTGTGGCAGCAGTCAATATTTTTGTTATGCAAGGTAAGAAGAAAGGAACAGCGAAGACGGATACTGTAAGTTTTGAGAGAGTAACAGAGCGAAAGCTTAATAATACGAAGTTAATTTCTGGTCAGGTGAAACCAGGGAATATTGAAAGTTTCTATGCGGATCCGACTAAAGGAAAAGTGAAAGATATTGCAGTGAAAGAAGGACAAGAGGTAGAAAAGGGAACTAAATTATTCTCTTATGATAATGAAGAAATTAATTTACAGGTGAAACAAGCTGAGCTTGATCAGAAGATGGCTGATATGCGTTATGACCAAGGGAAAAAGAAGATTGATTCATTGAAGAAAGAAATTAAGAAGGCGAAAGATGGCGGAGCTGGGAAAGAAGTAACAGATCCGATGGAAGAGCAAGTAAGTGAGTTAGAGATGGCGCAAAAGACAACTGATCTTGAGAAAGAAAAAGGGAAGTTGCAGAAAGAAGAGTTAAGTAAAAAGCAGAAAGAGCTTACGATTTATAGTAATTTTACTGGTGTCGTTCAAAAGTTAGATAAAGATGCGGCGCAAAGTTCATCTCAAGCGTTAGGTGGTCAAGGGAAAGCATTTTTACAAGTGGCGTCTAAAGAACCATTCCAAATTCAAGGGACGTTAACTGAGCTTCAAAAGTCACAAATTCAATCAGATCAAACATTTACTGTAACTGCGAAAGCAAATAATAAGAAGAAGTGGACAGGTAAAATTACAGAGGTAAGTGAATTCCCAACGAGTGCAGAGATGGCTCAAGCTGGTGGTATGGGTGAAGCGACTCAAAATATGTCCCAATATACATATAAAGCAAGTCTTGATAGTCAAGATGGTTTATCTCCAGGTTATCATGTTTCATTGCAAGTAAATTTAGAGAATAAGACGATGATTGCTGTTCCAACTAAGAGCATTGTAGAAAAAGGCGATGATGCATTTGTTTATGTTGAGGATAAAGGAAAGCTTCGTAAACAAAATGTGAAAAAAGGTTCTACTGATGGAGAATGGACAGAAATTACTGAAGGCGCAACAGTGGGGCAAAAGGTGGTTAAAAATCCTTCCGACGACGTGTATGACGGAATGGAAGTGAAAGAGAAATGATTACGTTAAATAATATTGCTAAAACGTATTATCAAGGAAAGTTGGCAGTGCCGATCTTACATGATATTAGTTTAACAATTCAAAGCGGTGAGTTCGTTTCGATTATGGGACCGTCTGGTTCTGGTAAATCAACGCTTATGAATATTATCGGTTGTTTAGATCGTCCAACAGAAGGCGAATATATGCTGAATGATGTGAATATCTTAACAGCAGACGAGTCAAAGCTTGCTTTAATTCGTAATGAATATATCGGCTTTGTATTCCAGCATTTTAATTTACTGCCGCGTCTCTCTGCGGTGGAAAATGTTGAACTTCCGCTCGTATACGGTGGCGTGAAGAAAGCAGAACGTCGTAAGCGTGCCTTAGAGGCGTTAGGTAAAGTTGGATTAGCGGACCGCGTACATCATTTACCGAATGAATTATCAGGTGGACAGAAGCAACGTGTAGCGATTGCAAGAGCGATTGCGAATAATCCAACGTTCATTATGGCCGATGAGCCGACTGGTGCGCTAGATACGAAGTCTGGTGAGCAAGTTATGGATATTTTTACGAAGCTTAATGCAGAAGGTACGACAATTGTTATGGTTACGCATGAAGAGGAAGTAGCGGCTTATTCGTCTCGCCGCATTGTACTGCGAGACGGGAAAGTTACAGAAGATAGAAGGTGTGCGGTATGAGTTTATTAGATAGCATAAAGATTGCCGCCTCTTCTATTTTAGCTCATAAATTACGCTCAGCATTAACGATGCTTGGTATTATTATCGGGGTAGGTTCAATTATCACTGTTGTAGCGATTGGACAAGGAGGAGAAGCTGCCTTAAAATCACAATTTGTTGGATCAGGTAATCAAACAGTTCCCATTCATTATAGTCCTGATATAAACGATCCTTTTGGTATGGATATTCCTGAAGCACCAAAAATAACTGAAGAAGATATTTTTGAAATCAAGAAGATTCCAGAAATTGCACATATCGTAACAACAAATTCAAGTATGGAGTCTCTTGATATTGAAGATACAAAAGAAATGGTGAATATTACAGGATTAGACAATGAGTATTTCACAGTAAATAAAGTAAAAGTACTTAAAGGACGTTCGCTGCAAGAATCAGATGTTGATCAAGGGAATAATGTTGTCATGATTAGTAAACAAATGGAAGATAAAGTGTTTAAAGATGTGAATCCAGTTGGTAAAATCATTGAAATGAAAGGCCAACCGATGCAAATTATTGGTGTCTATAAATCAGACAATGAATTTATGGGAATGGGATCCTCAGAGGCACTCATTCCGATCTCATTATGGCCGACACTGTATGGAAAAGATGAAATTCAAAATATTTCTGTTCAAGCAAAAAATGTAGATAACTTAGAAAAAGCAGGTAAAAAAGCTGCAGATGTCTTAAACAGTCGTAAACCGAGTGATGCAGCTGGTAAATACGAAGTTATGAATTTAAAAGAACTTCAAGAAGGTATTTCAAAGATGACCGGTATTATGACAATGATCATTGGCGGCATCGCGGGTATTTCACTAGTCGTTGGTGGTATTGGTGTTATGAACATCATGCTCGTATCTGTAACAGAGCGTACACGTGAAATTGGGGTACGTAAAGCACTTGGCGCAACACGTAGTAAAATTTTATTACAGTTTTTAATTGAAGCAGTTATGTTAACGCTTCTTGGCGGTTTAATTGGTATTGGTCTTGGATATGGCGGGGCATATATCGTTTCGACATTTGCGAAATGGCCACCGCTTGTTTCATGGGAAGTTGTTGTTGGAGGCGTATTGTTCTCCATGACACTCGGTATTATTTTCGGACTAATTCCAGCGAATAAAGCTGCAAAATTAGATCCGATTGAAGCACTTCGTTACGAATAGTTTACTAGTGTAGTAGAGATATGTCTCTCTACTACATATACATATTGTTCTAGTAGGCGGTTGATAGCAGCCTTTAAAAAATGTGAACCGCCCGTTAGAACAAGTTATATAATATAGAAGGAGGCGCTATATATGGAAGCAAATATTAACATACAAGATGTAGGTGCGAAAAAGCCATCACTATTTGGAATGATTACATCTCCTGGATTACAGTTTGAAAGAATGAAAACAAGTAAGAAGGTTTGGGGTGTATTCTTTTTAGTAGCACTGTTACAAGGACTCCTGGGTGGTTTAAGTGCGTATGTTATGTATACATCACCTGAGATGGTTAAAATGAAAAAAGAATTGGGTGAACTCGCTGGACAAAGTTCACTTACATCAGAAGTTATTTCTGGAATTGGATCCAGCTTTGCAGGTGCAATGATTGGAACACTATTTATAGCAGCTATTTATAAAATATTTATGATGTTCTTTGGTAATGATACGCCTTACAAAACTTTATTGAATATTGTAGTTTATACAAATATTGTCCTTATCATTGGTGGCCTTATTAATACAATTTTAAGTCTAATCTTTGATAGTGGAACGACTCAGTATACTAGTTTAGGGTTATTATTTAAGGAAGGTACATTTGCATACGGAATTGGTAATACAATTGAAATATTCTATGTATGGAATTTAGTTCTAATTTGGCTCGGATTACACATTACAGCTGGATTAAGTAAGGTGAAAGCATCAATTCCCATTATTGTTCTATTCATTATTAAAGCGGTATTCTTAGCGGCAATTTTGGTATTAATAGCGAAATTTTTACCTGGGATGCCGTTGTAAATAAATTCTGTTCATTATGAAAAAATCAGTAATAGATTTGCAACATTATTAACCGGTTCCTTAACATACAAGGTACCGGTTAATTTATGTCTAAAATGTGTCTAAACGTACAATTTTCTTTTTTTGATATGGTGACCCCATGCCCATCAACTTAAGAATTTTCACTACCCCCAAGTGACAAAAAACGTTATTCTTTCTAAAAAGCTAGCTAGAAAGGGTGACATTTTTTATGAATCTTTCGATTCAAGATGAATTACAACTATTTTCTGAAGAACTGTATCGTCATTTAACCCCTTCTCTTTTGGAAGAACTCGCAAAAGAATTAGGTTTTGTAAAAAGAAAACGAAAGTTTTCTGGAAATGAATTAGCTACCATATGTATTTGGGTAAGTCAACGTACAGCGAGTGACTCGCTTGTTCGACTATGCAGTCAATTACATGCGGCCACAGGCACTCTTATGAGTCCAGAAGGACTCAATAAACGCTTTGATAAAAAAGCGGTTGAATTTTTGAAATATATTTTTTCGGCATTATGGAAAAGTAAAATCTGTGAAACATCGGCCATTTCAAGCGCGGCGCTCACGTATTTTCAACGAATTCGTATTTTAGATGCGACGATTTTCCAAGTACCAAAACATTTAGCCCATGTATATCCTGGATCAGGTGGTTGTGCACAAACAGCGGGTATCAAGATTCAATTAGAATATGACTTACATAGCGGACAGTTTCTAAACTTTCAGATAGGTCCAGGAAAAAATAATGATAAGACCTTTGGAACAGAATGCTTAGACACATTACGTCCAAGCGATTTATGTATCCGTGATTTAGGTTATTTTTCATTAGAAGACTTAGATCAAATGGATCAACGAGGTGCTTATTATATATCCAGATTAAAATTAAACCATACCGTGTATGTAAAAAATCCGTTTCCAGAATACTTTCGAAACGGAACCGTAAAAAAGCAATCACAGTATATCCAAGTTGATTTAGAACATATTATGAACAATTTAAAACCCGGTCAAACATACGAAATAAAAGAAGCTTACATTGGAAAGAATCAAAAACTATTCACACGTGTAATTATCTATCGTTTAACAGACAAACAGATACAGGAACGTAGAAAAAAACAAAGTTACACTGAAAGTAAAAAGGGTATTACATTTTCAGAAAAGAGTAAACGATTAACGGGTATCAACATATATGTCTCAAATACGCCTGAAGGAGTTGTTCCGATGGAACAAATACATGACTTTTACTCCCTTCGCTGGCAAATAGAAATTATTTTTAAAACGTGGAAATCCTTATTTCAAATTCATCATTGGCAAACTATCAAAAAAGAGCGATTAGAATGTCATGTGTATGGAAGACTTATTGCCATCTTTATCTGTTCTTCTACGATGTTTAAGATGCGTAAACTTCTTTTGCAAAAGAACAAAAGAGAATTAAGTGAATATAAAGCCATTGGGATGATTCAAGATCATGTATCGCTGTTATATCAAGCGATACAGAGAAACACCCAAAATCTAACAAAGATTTTAATCCGTTTGTTCGACCTCCTACAGAAGAATGGACGGAAATCTCATCGATATGAGAAGAAAACTATCTTTGATATTATGGGTGTTGTCTATGAGTATAATGGGTTTGGAAAACAAAAGAAAGCTGCATAATTTTTAAAATGAAACTCGTTAGAGTTTATTTGGTGTGTGTACTTTTCAATACCAAAAGTACATTACGTGTTTTTTAGTTTGTTTGAACGAAAGTTCATTTTGTTTTCGTTCTTAAGTTGATGGGCATGTATGGTGACCCCTATATGTCAATAAATATATAATAAATATTTTTCCAGTTGTAACAAATATGACGAAAATGGAATATAACAATTCACAAAAAGGACAAGAACTTTGCTCAATATTTCACAAAGTATCCATGGTTTATATCGTGGGAATCTCTATAATTAGGAGTGTAAAGAACAAAAGAAATAGATTATATGATCAATTAGGAGAGATTGCTATGAAAAGAAATACAAGAAAAATTGCAATTATCGGTACTGGATTAGTTGGATCAAGTTGTGCATATTCAATTGTAAATCAAGGCATTTGCGAAGAACTATTATTAATTGATATAAATCATGAACGTGCAGTTGGGGAAGCGATGGATTTATCACACTGCATTAACTTTACAAATACAAGAACGAAAGTATATGCAGGAAGCTATGAAGACTGCAAAGATATGGACATCGTTATTATTACAGCAGGACCAGCACCAAAACCTGGACAAAGTCGCTTAGATACTTTAGGAGCGAGTGCGAAGATTATGGAAAGTATTGTTGGCGGCGTAATGGAAAGTGGATTTGATGGCATTTTCTTACTCGCATCGAACCCAGTTGACATTATTACATATCAAGTGTGGAAGCTATCTGGATTACCTAGAAATCGTGTGATCGGTACTGGTACATCACTAGATTCTTCTCGCTTAAGAACAATTTTATCTGAAATGTTACATGTAGATCCTCGTAGTATTCATGGGTATTCATTAGGAGAACATGGTGATTCTCAAATGGTTGCTTGGTCTCACGTAACTGTTGGTGGAAAGCCAATTCTACAAATTTTAGAAGAGAAAAAAGACCAATTTGGTGAAATAGATTTAGATGAAATTGTTGAGAAGACTGCAAAATCTGGATGGGAAATTTATAAACGAAAAGGTACTACTTATTACGGAATCGGAAACTCTCTAGCTAATATTGCGAGTTCAATCTTTAACGATGATCACCGTGTGATTGCTGTATCAGCCATTTTAGATGGGGAGTACGGTGAATATGATATTTGTACAGGAGTGCCAGCTATTATTACTAGAGATGGTATGAAAGAAGTTGTAGAACTAAACTTAACAGAGGATGAAGAATCTCGATTCGCAAAATCAAACGATATTTTACGTGATTATATGAAAACAATTGGTTACTAACTTATAGGAGAAGGTGAAACAAATGAAGGAATATATAATGTCTCGTGTATTTAAAGCATCAGCTGGAATCGCACAAGGTATTTTCGTATCCCTTGGAATTGGTTTACTAATCGAAAATATAGGAAGAATTGTTGATATTCCATTGCTTATTACAATCGGAGTTGTTGCAAAATCACTTATGGCACCAGCCATTGGTGCTGGAATTGCTTTTATGCTTGGTGCAAATGGTCTTGTAATCTTCTCGGCTATGGTAGCTGGAGCGATTGGTGCCGGATCCATTTCAATTACTGAAGCAGGTCTAATCATTAAAACAGGTGAGCCAATCGGTGCATTATTAACAGCAACTTTAGCTGTATATATTGGTAAACGTTTAAGTGGAAAAACTGCGTTAGATATGATGCTCGTTCCATTTGCGGCCATATTAGGTTCTGGTTTAGTTGGTATTTGGTTATCTCATAATATTACTCCTGTTTTAAATACAGTTGGAGCATTCATTAAAGATAGCTCAGCTGGTAGCCCATTTATCGCTTCTATCGTCATTGCAGTCGTTTGGGGACTATTACTTATCTCTCCAGCTTCATCAGCTGCGTTAGCGATCGCACTTAGCTTAGACGGTGTTGCAGGTGGTGCTGCTCTTGCCGGATGCGTTGCTCAGTTTATCGGATTCTCTGTTATCTCAGCGAAAGAAAATAATTTAGGTGGCATATTAGCTCAGGCGCTTTGTACTCCGAAAGTACAGTTGCCAAATATTACTAAAAATCCAATGATTCTCGTCCCAACTGTCGTCGCCAGTGCTATAGTTGGTCCTGTATCCGCATTAATTTTCCAACTGGAAGCAGGAAAAGAAATTGCAGGTCTTGGATTAAGCTCTCTTATCGCACCAATTAATTTAATTTCTAGCGAAGGATGGGAAGTTGTCCCAGCGATGGTCATCACTTATATCATCATTCCAGTAGCTGTTTCTTATATACTTTACATTGCTCTTAAAAAAGCAGGTCGTATTCATTCTGGTGATATGACTGTACCGCAATCTTAAATTGAACATCTCCTTTTATATAGAGAAAAGCAGACTGGAAGCCACAGTCTGCTTTTTACATTTTGTGATTTTGTTTTACTGGAACACGTACCGTTTCTTTTGCTAATAAAAGCTGCACGCCGAAGTAAAGTATGCTTGCAAGCGTCATTCCAGAAATAGCGTCTACAAATGCGTGTTGCTTCGTAAATAGCGTTGATAAAATAATAAGCGTACCGAAGAACATAAGGATATAATATTCAAAAGCATGTTGTTCTCTACGTTTAAAGGCAGCTAGCATAATGACAAAGGTAGTAAGAACGTGAATGCTAGGGAAACAGTTTACCGGTTGATCGATACTATAAATATAGCGGACTAGTTCGGAAAATACGTCTGATCCAACGACTGTTGGACGTGGTACAGTTGTCTGCCAAAAATAATAAATAGAAAAACAAGCAAGTTTTCCAAGAATTACACTACTTAAAGTAACATAATATTGTTTTCGATCAGCAAAGCAATAATAAATAAGTGCGCCGTATAAGTATGGAAACCAAAGTAAATAAGGAATAATAAATGCTTTCACAAATGGAATCCAATCATCTACTACAGTTGTGACATCTACTGCGTGTACAGTAGATTTATTTAATACATCGTAAAGGGGACTTACGAGTACGAGTAGAAGTATATAACTTAACGGAAAAAAAGATGAAAGTTTAAATTTCTTCATGATAATCTCCTATGTGTAGTAATGTACGTAAATTCAATTGATTATAATATAGAAACGTCATTTGAGCTATCGATTTTACTTACATTTTCTTGAATTAACCTTACGTTTTCGTCACTTGACTTAAAAGAAGGGGAGGGTGCTAAATGAAGCGTTTATCGTATTTCTTATTTTTTATATTGATATGCCTAGTGAGTGCTGGGTGTGCAAAGGATAAAGAAGGAGAGAAATTAGAATATAACGGAAGAGCACTCGTAATTGGAGTTGTTGGAGAAAAGCCGAAAGATACGTTTAGGAATATAAAGTTTGAGGAAATAAAGTTAGAGGAACTGGAAAAGAAATCTAAGGAAGTGGATGGTTTCTTAATAATGAAAGATTACTTTCAAGAAGCCTCAACAGAGCAGTATAAAAATGTATTTTCATCGCTAAAGAAACCAGTGTTTTTTATCGGTTTGCAAGATAAATCATATTCAACGTTTATTACAAAAGGGATAGAGTATAACAGTGCACGAAAAGATGTAAATGCTATGTATACGCAAGGGTTTGCAAATATTGGAAGTGGTGAAGGACAACAATGGGCAGTTGGTTTATCAAATGGTGGAAATACTGAAGAAAGCATTCATAATATGTATATCGTAGTATTTCGAACAATTGCAGATTATTTAAGTCGATGATGAAGGAGCCTGTAAAAGGGTCCTTTTTATGTTTAATCAAACGTTTGTTTAAGATGTATGTTCGGTAAGAAAGAATTGGTACAGCTCAAGGGTGAACAGAGAAAAATAGGGAATTAATCAAACGTTTGTTTAAGGTATATGTTCGGTAGAAAGAAACCAATGCAGTTCAAAGGATAATATAGAAAATAAGAAATTAAATAAACGTTTGTTTAAGATATATGTTCGATGCAGAATGAGAGAAGAATCTAAAAAAATTTATATATTTATTTTTTCTTAACAAATGGCGGAAAAATAAGAAAAATTTGCAGGATTATTAAAAATTATCACGAAATAAGTAAAAGTTTAGCGAATAATCGTTTGAAATAATAAAACGTTTTCTATATGATAAAGGTAAAGGTTAGTAAAAAAGTAGGTGAATTTATGACAGTAACATTTTATTCATATCCAAAGTGTGGCACATGTCAAAAAGCAAAGAAATGGTTTGAGGCAAACGATGTAGCATATGAGATGATTCATATTGTTGAAAATCCACCGTCAAAAGAAGATGTACGTAATTTACATGAAAAAAGTGAATTACCATTGAAAAAATTCTTTAATACAAGTGGAATGCGTTACCGTGAACTTGGTCTGAAAGATAAGTTGAAAGATGCAAGCGAAGACGAAATGTACGAGCTTTTAGCATCTGATGGCATGTTGATTAAGCGTCCAATTGTAACAGATGGAACGAATGTAACACTTGGTTTTAACGAAGAGCAGTTTGAAAGTGTGTGGAAAAAGTACCAATAAGGTATTTTTACATAATTAATACATTCACTGGAGGTACAGTCATGAGCATTCCAAATAATTTACGTTACTCTGAAGAACACGAATGGGTAAAAACTGAAGGTAATGAAGTTGTTATCGGTATTACTCACTTTGCACAAGGTGAGCTAGGCGATATCGTATTCGTTGAACTTCCTGAAGTAGGTGCAACAATCGAAGCTGACGAGCCATTCGGAAGCGTAGAATCTGTTAAAACAGTTTCTGAGTTATACGCACCTGTAAGCGGTAAAGTTGTAGCAGTAAACGAAGAATTAAGTGACCAACCAGAACTTGTTAACGAATCTCCATATGAGGGTGCATGGATGGTTAAAGTTGAACTTTCTGATGCAAGCCAAGTTGAGAAGTTATTAACTGCAGAAAAATATGCAGAAATGACAAACCAAGACTAATTATAGTCGACTAAAGGACAGCCTTTGTGCTGTCCTTTTTTATTTTGTGTAAAATAATGAATGTAGAATCATATACTAATTATCGTGTAGGAGAACGTTTTTTGAAAAAATTTTTCATTTAAGTTTTTCGTTGTCCAGCTCCAGCGGCTAAATTGTTCGGTGGCTTCGCTTCTTCCTGCGAGGCAAAAGCACCTTTACGTCAGAAGCTCCATCCCCCTTACAATCTGAACGAGCCGCTTGCGCTTTTCTTTTGCAAAAATAAACAGGAAACAACATGAAAATAACGAATATACTATATACTAAGTTAAAGGTTATATAGTATATGGTGATCGGGTGATGACATATGATTTATGTGGAAAAAGTCATTATTGTAGAAGGTAAATCAGATAGAAGAAAGATTGAATCTATTATTCGTGAACCGGTGGAAATTGTTTGTACAAATGGTACAATTGGTTTGTCGAAAATGGATGAGCTCATTGATCAGTTTTTTGATAAGGAAGTGTATGTGCTAGTGGATGCTGATGATGCTGGAGAAAAGTTAAGGAAACAGTTTCGAAAAGAATTTCCGCAAGCAGAGCATATTTATATTGATCGCTCGTACCGAGAAGTGGCAACTGCGCCATCTTCACACTTAGCAAATGTATTATGGGGAGCTGACATTGACGTTTATACAGAATATTTACGGTAAGGAATGATAGAAGTGATTGATTGGACAGGAGCCGAAGCTACAGCCCTAATAGAGAACGAAGAAAAAACAGTGTTATATGTATATACTCCAATGTGTGGAACATGCCAATTAGCAAAAAAGATGTTAACAGTCGTTGAGATGACAATTGAAGACTTGAAAATTGGAATGTTAGATTTAAATTATGCTCCGCATTTAGCGAAAGAGTATGGAATCGAAAGTGTACCGTGTTTACTTGTTTTTGAAAATGGGACACTCATGAAGAAGATATATGCATTTCATTCGGTTGAATATTTATATACGGAATTAAAGTAGGCGGCAAAGTTTTTGCCGCCTCGACATATTTCTCGGGAAATATGTCGAGATGCAGGGTGATTACAGTATTTGTCGAGCGAAAGTAACAGGATTGCTCTTTAGTGAGAGGGAATGGTATGTGTAATAGAAAGTGATATGAAGGATGTGATTTAGGATGAAATTATATTCTTTGCTGCAATCATTTGTAAATTACGCTAATGGTCAATATCATTTAGAGCCGCTTTTAAGACAAGGAGAAAAAACTGTTAATTTCCGCTTTGGAGATGAAAGTTGTTCGCTACAAATTTCAAGAGATTATATAGAGCTGCTACATGAGGAACGAGGAACAGAGCAAATCGTTTGTTTAGATGAGGAAGATGTAAAACAATTGGTGAACGGCAATGTACGATTGCAAATGTTAATGAACGATGGACGTGTACAATATTCGGGAACGTATCGAACGATGCTATTAGTTGAATCGATGTTTCATATATGTAAGCCGATGTCAGTGGGTGCTTAAAAGTCTGAAGTTTCTTTTTTTACGAAAATTTCTGTTGACATGGCGTATGGATATTGATACAATTCAATTCATAAAATATAGACAATTTCATAAATTACAAATCAGACGAAAATGTAATCTGATTTCTCTTATCAAGAGAGGTGGAGGGACTGTGCCCTGTGAAGCCCGGCAACCGTCAACTTATGTTGAAATGGTGCCAATTCCTGCAAAGCAAATGCTTTGAGAGATGAGAGAGAGGGATAATGTTGTTATATACGCATATAAACCTTTCTGCTTCTCTAAAAGCGGAAAGGTTTTTTTGTTGTTTGAATGTGGAGGACATTCAAATAATAAAAGTAGTGTTAACGGTGGACTACACGCATTAAACATAAAAAATTGCGGAGTCGATCTAAACAAAAAAAGGGGTGATACACCATGATTTTATTAGAGAATGTAAAGAAAATATATAAAGCAAAAAGCGGTGATGTCACTGCTGTAGATAATGCCAATTTAAAAATAGACAAAGGTGAAATATTTGGTGTTATCGGATATAGTGGTGCTGGGAAAAGTTCTTTAATCAGATTATTCAATCAGTTAGAGAAACCAACTTCTGGCCAAATTACAATTGCAAATCGTGTGATTTCAGCAATTACAGGGAGTGAACTTCGTAAGGCAAGGCAAGAAATCGGAATGATTTTTCAGCACTTCAACTTACTTTGGTCACGAACTGTACGCGAGAATATCGAGTTCCCACTTGAAATTGCAGGTGTTGATAAGGCGAAGAGAAGAAAACGAGTGGATGAGTTAATTCATCTTGTTGGATTAGAAGGAAGAGGAGACGCGTATCCATCTCAGCTAAGCGGAGGACAAAAGCAACGTGTTGGGATTGCGAGAGCATTAGCTAACAACCCACAAGTACTTTTATGTGATGAAGCAACATCAGCTCTTGATCCAGAAACGACAGATCAAATTTTAGATTTATTATTAGATATTAATAAGCGTCTCGGCTTAACAATTGTGCTCATTACACACGAGATGCACGTGATTCGAAAGATTTGTAATCGTGTTGCGGTAATGGAGAAAGGAAAGATTGTAGAAACAGGTCCAGTACTTGATGTATTCCGCAATCCACAGAAAGACATTACAAAGCGATTTGTACAGCAGTTAACGGATTCTGAAGATACAAATGAAACGATTGAAAGTTTAATTGAAAAGTATCCAGATGGTAAAGTAGTTCGTTTGCAGTTTATCGGTGAAGCTGTAGAAAGACCAGTACTTCAAAGATTGATGCAACGCAGTGATATAGAAGTTAGCATTTTGCAAGGAAATATCGCACAAACGAATAACGGCTCTTACGGTAGTTTAGTTGTTCATTTAAATGGTGAGGAAACAGCGATTCAGCAAGCAATAGAGGGAATACATCAAGATCAAGTAGAGCTGGAGGTGATTGCACATGGATAAGTTAATCGCAAATGTTGATTGGAATCAAATGTTAGAAGCAACTGGTGAAACGTTATATATGACGGCAATCGCAGCTCTTGCCACATTTGTATTAGGATTAATTTTAGGATTGTTACTCTTTATGACAGCGAAAGATAATTTATGGGAAAACAAAGCGGTTAACACGGGGATTGGAGCGTTCGTAAACATTTTCCGCTCGATACCGTTCATCATTTTAATCATTTTATTAATCCCATTCACAAAGATTCTGCTTGGAACAATTCTTGGAGCGAGTGCAGCACTTCCAGCTTTAATTATTGGAGCGGCACCATTTTACGCGAGAATGGTTGAAATTGCGCTTCGTGAAATTGATAAAGGTGTAATTGAAGCTTCAAAAGCAATGGGAGCAAAAACAAGCACAATTATTTTGAAAGTGTTAATTCCAGAATCGTTACCAGCATTAGTATCTGGTATTACTGTTACGACAATTGCTTTAGTAGGCTATACAGCGATGGCGGGAGTTGTTGGTGCTGGTGGCCTTGGAACACTTGCTTATTTAGAAGGATTCCAGCGAGGAAATAACGATGTAACAATCGTTGCGACAATTTGTGTATTACTAGTTGTATTTTTCATTCAGTGGATTGGTGATAGTTTAACGACTCGAATAGATAAACGATAATAAAAAATGGGAGGATATTTCAAATGAAAAAATTATTACTTACAGCACTTATTTCAACTTCAATTTTTGGGTTAGCTGCTTGTGGCGGGAAAGATAAAGATGAAAAGAAACTTGTTGTTGGTGCTTCTAACGTACCGCACGCTGAGATTTTAGAAAAGGCAAAACCGTTACTTGAGAAAAAAGGAATTGAATTAGAAGTGAAAAAATTCCAAGATTACGTGTTGCCAAATAAAGCGTTAGCGGATAAGGAGCTAGACGCTAACTATTTCCAGCACATTCCGTATTTAGAAAAAGAAATTAAAGATAAAAAGTATGACTTTGAAGTAGCAGGAAAAATTCATTTAGAGCCAATTGGTGTATACTCTCAAAAATATAAGAGCTTAAAAGAGCTTCCAGACGGAGCGACAATTATTATGAGTAATTCAGTTGCTGACCATGGACGTGGTTTAGCAATTTTACAAAAAGAAGGTATTTTAAAAATTAAAGACGGAGTAGATCCGGTTAAAGCAACTCCGAAAGATATCTCAGATAATCCGAAAAACTTAAAGTTCAAAACGGATATTGAGCCTGGTTTATTACCACAGGTGTATAACAATAAGGAAGGCGACGCTGTTTTAATTAACTCGAACTATGCAATTGATGCGAAGTTAAACCCAGAAAAAGATGCAATTGCCATTGAAGGAAATGATTCACCGTACGCAAACGTAGTAGCTGTTCGTAAAGGTGATAAAGATAAGAAAGAGATTAAAGCTCTTGTAGAAGTATTACATTCAAAAGAAATTGAAGACTTTATTACTAAAGAATATAAAGGGGCAGTTGTTCCTGTAAAAGAATAATTGCTGAAAAAGGGCTGGTGTATGCCGGTCCTTTTTTACTACATAACTATAGGGAGAAGGGGACGTCATATGAAAAAGATTCTACTGTCAGTTGTTACAGCGCTGTCTGTATTTACATTAGCTGCTTGCGGAGGGAAAGATGAAAATAAACTTGTCGTTGGAGCTTCTAACGTGCCGCACGCTGTTATTTTAGAGAAGGCACAGCCGATATTAGAGAAAAAAGGTATTAAGTTAGAGATTAAAAAATTCCAAGATTATGTGTTGCCTAATAAAGCATTAGCGGATAAGGAAATTGATGCGAACTACTTCCAGCACATTCCTTACTTAGATAAAGAAATTCAAGAAAAGGGATATAAAATTGTAAACGCAGGAAAAATCCATTTAGAGCCAATGGGCATTTATTCTAAGAAATATAAAAGTTTAAAAGAACTTCCAGATGGCGGAACAGTTATTATGAGTAATAACGTAGCGGAGCGTGGCCGTATGCTCGCATTGTTACAAAAAGGCGGCGTTATTAAATTAAAAGACGGTGTAGATGTTGTTAAAGCAACAGTAAAAGATGTTGTAGAAAATCCGAAAAACTTAAAGTTTAAAACAGATGTAGAGCCTGGATTGTCACCAAAGCTATATGAAAATAATGAAGGTGATGCTTTATTCATTAATTCAAACTATGCAATTGATGCGAAATTAAATCCAAAAAAGGATGCAATTGCGATTGAAGGATCAGACTCTCCGTACGCAAATATTATTGCAGTTCGTAAAGGTGACGAGAAGAAAAAAGAAATTAAAGAGCTAGTAGAAGTACTGCATTCAAAAGAAATTCAAGATTTTATTAATAAAGAATATAAAGGTGCTGTACTGCCAGTAAGTGAATAAATATGAAGGAAAGGACTGGTAATTTCCCAGTCCTTTTTTCTTTATATAAATAAGAAGAAAGGTGTATCATAGAAAGGTGAAAAGGAAATACTTATATACATTTGTGAAAAAATTGTTACTTTTTTTCGTCGTTTGCGATATCATTTTATTTGATATAAGATTAGAATGAGAATAAAATGAGAATATGAACGTTTTAGGAATTTTTAAAATGTATATATAGGATTAATGGAGGTATTGAGATGGCTGGTTCTACATTAACGGTTAAAGACTTACACGTATCAATTGATGGCAAAGAAATTTTAAAAGGTGTAAACCTTGAAGTAAAAGGTGGAGAAATCCACGCAATTATGGGACCTAACGGAACAGGTAAATCAACTTTATCTTCTGCGATTATGGGTCACCCAAAATATGAAGTAACAGAAGGTAGCATCATCATCGACGGTGAAGATGTATTAGAAATGGAAGTAGACGAGCGCGCACAAGCAGGTCTATTCCTAGCAATGCAATATCCAAGTGAAATTAGCGGAGTAACAAACGCTGACTTCTTACGTTCTGCAATTAATGCACGTCGTGAAGAGGGCGATGAAATTTCTCTTATGAAATTTATCCGTACATTAGATAAAAACATGGAATTCCTAGAAATGGATCCAGAAATGGCACAACGTTACTTAAACGAAGGTTTCTCTGGTGGAGAGAAAAAACGTAACGAAATTCTTCAATTAATGATGATTGAGCCAAAAATCGCAATCTTAGATGAAATCGACTCAGGTCTTGATATCGATGCATTAAAAGTTGTATCTAAAGGTATTAACCAAATGCGCGGCGAAGATTTCGGTTGCCTAATGATTACGCATTACCAACGTTTATTAAACTACATCACTCCAGACTTCGTTCACGTTATGATGAACGGTCGTATCGTTAAATCTGGTGGCCCTGAGCTTGCACAACGTCTAGAAGCTGAAGGTTACGACTGGATTAAAAAAGAATTAGGTATTGAAGACGAAACAACAGAGCAAGAAGCGTAAGAGAGGAGCATAAACATGACAATTGGTACATTACCTTTCGATCAAGAAACAATCCGTCAACGCGCAAGCGAAGTAAACGAAGCTGCTTGGTTGACTGAGTTCCGCTTACAAGCTCTTGCACAAGCAACTGAACTTCCAATGCCAACGCCTGATAAAACGAAAATTGAAAAATGGGACTTTATCGGAAAAGGCGACGCTGCTAAGCAAGAGCCTGTAAGTTCTTTAACAGAGCTTCCAGAAGCAGTGAAAAACTTAATCGATGAAAATAACAGCGTATTAGTACAACGTACTGGTACAACTGCATTCGTTTCTTTAGCAGACGAAGCAAAAGAAAAAGGTGTTATTTTTACAGACATCGTAACAGCTGCAACAGAGCATGCTGAACTATTACAAAAGTATTTAATGAAAGACGGCGTGAAGGTAGACGAGCATCGTTTAACTGCACTTCATGCTGCATTAATCAACGGCGGTGCATTTGTATATGTTCCGAAAAACGTTGTTCTTGAAACTCCACTTCAAGCTGTATTCTTAGTAGACGGCGAAGAAGCTAACGTATATAACCACGTATTATTCGTAGCTGATGCGAACAGTACTGCAACTTATGTAGAAAACTACGTTGCAAATGAAAATGCTAAAGGTATTGCAAATATCGTAGCAGAAGTAATCGTGGAACAAGGCGCACAAGTTAAATTTGGTGCGGTTGATCTATTAGCAAAAGAAGTAACAACTTACGTTAACCGCCGCGGAATTATTGGACGCGACGGCCGCATTGATTGGGCTCTAGGCCTTATGAATGACGGAAATACAATTTCAGAGAACGTTACGAATTTAATGGGCGACGGATCATATGCTGATACAAAAACAGTAACAATTGGTCGTGGTAACCAAACACAAAACTTTACAACTAAAGTTGTTCACTTCGGTAAACACTCTGAAGGTTGGATTTTAAAACACGGTGTACAAAAAGATAGTGCAACATCTATCTTTAACGGAATTGGTAAGATTGAACACGGTGCATCTAAATCAAATGCACAACAATCTTCTCGCGTACTTATGTTAGATGAAAAAGCTCGCGGTGATGCAAACCCAATTCTTTTAATCGACGAAGATGATGTAATGGCAGGTCACGCAGCTTCAGTAGGCCGCGTAGATCCGTACCAATTATACTACTTGATGAGCCGTGGTATTCCAAAACGCGAAGCAGAACGTTTAGTCATCCATGGATTCTTAGCACCTGTAGTAAATGAGCTTCCAATTGAAGGAGTAAAGGCACAGCTTGTCGAGGTAATTGAAAGGAAAGTTCGCTAATGAATATTCATGAAATACGCAAACAGTTTCCAATTCTTGATCAAAAAGTGAACGGCAAACAACTTGTATATTTCGATAGTGCAGCAACTTCTCAAAAACCAATTCAAGTCATTGAAACGTTAGAACGTTACTATAAAGAATATAATTCTAACGTGCATCGCGGTGTTCATACGCTCGGTACGAAAGCTACCGACGCGTATGAAGGTGCACGCGAGAAAGTTCGCAAGTTTATTAACGCGAAATCAATGGAAGAGATTATTTTCACGCGCGGAACGACAACTGCATTAAATACAGTAGCGGCTAGCTATGGTCTTGAAAATGTAAAAGAAGGCGATGAAATCGTTATTTCTTACATGGAGCACCATAGTAACATCATTCCGTGGCAACAAGTTGCGAAGAAAACTGGTGCAACTTTAAAATACCTTCCGCTTCAACCAGACGGTACAATTTCTTTAGAAGATGTTCGTCAAACAGTTACACCGAATACAAAAATCGTTTCTATTATGCAAGTATCAAATGTACTTGGAACGATTAACCCTGTAAAAGAAATCGGAGCAATCGCACACGAAAACGGTGCAATCATGATCGTTGATGGAGCACAAAGTGCACCTCATATGAAAGTGGATGTACAAGATTTAAATTGTGATTTCTACGCATTATCTGCTCATAAGATGTGCGGACCTACAGGTATCGGCGTATTATATGGTAAAAAAGAATTGCTGAACAATATGGAGCCAATTGAATTTGGCGGTGAAATGATTGATTTCGTAGATTTACAAGAATCTACTTGGAAAGAGCTTCCGTGGAAGTTTGAAGCAGGTACACCGATTATCGGTAATGCAATCGGACTTGGTGCGGCAATTGATTTCCTAGAAGAAATCGGTCTTCATAATATTGAAAAGCATGAACATGAATTAGCGCAATATGCTTTAGAAAGACTATCAGAAGTAGATGGCGTTACAATTTATGGTCCAAAGCATCGCGCTGGTCTTGTTACATTTAATATTGAAGACGTACATCCTCATGATGTAGCAACTGTATTAGATGTAGAAGGCATTGCGGTTCGCGCAGGACACCACTGTGCACAACCGCTTATGAAGTGGCTGAAAGCTTCTTCTACAGCACGTGCGAGCTTCTATTTATATAATACAAAAGAAGAAATTGATACATTTGTTGAATCGCTAATCAAGACAAAGGAGTATTTCACAAATGTCATTTAATAATTTAGATACGTTATACCGTCAAGTTATTATGGATCATTATAAGAATCCTCGTAACAATGGCGTGTTAGAAGATAGTGTTACTGTTAACTTGAACAATCCAACTTGCGGCGATCGTATTCAACTTACGATGAAAGTAGAAGAAGGTATTGTGCAAGAGGCGAAGTTTGAAGGAGAAGGGTGTTCTATCTCAATGTCTTCAGCTTCGATGATGACACAAGCAGTAAAAGGTAAGAAAATTGAAGAGGCACTTCAGCTTTCTAAAATTTTCTCTGACATGATGCTAGGAAAAGAGTACGATGACAGCATTGATTTAGGAGATATTGAAGCATTACAAGGCGTATGCAAGTTCCCTGCACGTATTAAATGTGCAACATTAGCGTGGAAAGCGTTAGAAAAGGGCTTAAACGAAGATAAGTAATGTTAAAGGTTCCTAAAAACGAGGTTATCTAAGGAGGGACACACCAACATGGCGAAGCAACTGCCAGATATCGGCGATTATAAATATGGTTTCAAAGACAAAGACGTTTCGATTTTCCGTGCTGGACGCGGTTTAACAAAAGAGATCGTTGAAGAGATTTCACGTATGAAAGAAGAACCACAGTGGATGTTAGACTTCCGTTTAAAATCACTGGATAAGTTCTATGAAATGCCAATGCCACAATGGGGCGGCGACTTAAACGACTTAGATTTCGATGAAATTACGTACTACGTAAAACCATCTGAGAAATCTGAGAAGTCTTGGGATGAAGTACCTGAGGAAATTAAAGCAACATTTGATAAATTAGGTATTCCTGAAGCTGAGCAAAAATATTTAGCTGGTGTATCTGCACAGTACGAATCTGAAGTTGTATACCACAACATGAAAGAAGACCTAGAAGCTCTAGGAATCGTCTTCAAAGATACAGATAGCGCATTAAAAGAGAACGAAGATATTTTCCGTGAGCATTTCGGAAAAGTAATCCCACCAACAGATAACAAATTCTCTGCATTAAACTCTGCAGTTTGGTCTGGTGGATCATTCATCTACGTTCCAAAAGGTATTAAAGTGGATACACCACTTCAAGCGTATTTCCGTATTAACTCTGAAAATATGGGACAATTCGAGCGTACGCTTATCATCGTAGACGAAGGCGCACACGTACACTACGTAGAAGGTTGTACAGCACCTGTTTACACGACTAACTCACTTCACAGTGCGGTAGTAGAAATCATCATTAAGAAAGATGCATATTGCCGTTATACAACAATCCAAAACTGGGCGAACAACGTATACAACCTAGTTACAAAACGTGCGGTTTGTGAAGAAAACGCAACGATGGAATGGATTGACGGTAACATCGGATCTAAATTAACGATGAAATACCCAGCAGTTATCTTAAAAGGCGAAGGCGCTCGTGGTTTAACATTATCTATCGCGATTGCTGGTAAAGGCCAACACCAAGATGCTGGTGCGAAAATGATTCACTTAGCACCAAACACGTCTTCAACAATCGTTTCTAAATCGATTGCGAAGCATGGTGGTAAAGTAACTTACCGTGGTATCGTACAATTCGGACCAAAAGCGAAAAACTCTCGTTCTAACATTGAGTGTGACACGTTAATCATGGATAACCAATCTACATCTGATACAATTCCTTATAACGAAATCAAAAACGATTACGTTTCACTTGAGCACGAAGCGAAAGTATCGAAAGTATCAGAAGAACAATTATTCTACCTAATGAGCCGCGGTATTTCTGAGCAAGAAGCTACAGAAATGATTGTAATGGGCTTCATTGAGCCATTCACTCGCGAACTTCCAATGGAATACGCAGTTGAAATGAACCGCCTAATCAAGTTTGAGATGGAAGGTTCTATTGGTTAATATTTAAAGTGGAAGCGTCCTGCTGTGCAGGGCGCTTTTTTGTTTTGCGGATTTGTTTTGGCTTGGGAGAGGATACCTAGGTGGGTGTTCAGTTAAATATATCAGCGATTTTTCAAATATATCAATCACAACTCGGAATATATCGACGATTCGACAAGGGATATCGACTTATCAACAAATTACGACATAGCAGAGCGGGGCATATACCCCTCAATATTTAGATGATATCCATAAGGTGGCCGAATGGAAGTAGTTAAGGATAAGATACTGACAAACCCATAGGAGAATCCATAAGGAAATCCACCAAAATACTCGTAAAACCACTCAACAAACTTTTTGACAAATTCCAGTTCTACTAACTAATCCACAGATTTGAAAAAATAAAGTTTCTCATATGAAAAGGACAATCTTTTGCTTTTTCTTATAATGCGAGTACAATGTAAAATAGCAAGAAAAGACGAAAAGTATTTACAGGATTATTGCGTACGTGTAGCGTAAATGGCAGTAAGGAACTGAGAGGAGGTTTTTTCTCTGAATATAAATAAAGAAACAATCATCCACCTTTATCATACAAACGATATACATAGTCATTTTGAAAATTGGCCGCAAATTTCTCGGTTTGTACAAGGGGAGAAAAAGCGAAGACAGGCAGCGGGAGAGACCGTTTTGACGGTTGATATCGGCGATCATGTGGATCGTTTTCATAGTATTTCGGAAGCGACGAATGGACTTGGCAATACGAAGCTTTTGAATGAGGCGTTATATGATTATGTAACAATCGGAAATAATGAAGGAATTACGTTAGCGAAGGAGCATTTGAATCGTCTATATGATGATGCTGGATTTGAGGTGCTCGTTGCGAATTTATTTGAAAAAGAAGGTGTACGTCCAGCGTGGGCAAAGCCTTATAAATTACATACAACGACAGATGGAATTACGATTGCTTTTATCGGATTAACAGTAGCGTATCCAGAGTTTTATCATAGGCTCGATTGGCATATTGAAGATCCGCTTATCCATTTAGAGTCTATTTTAGAAGAAGTGCGAGATGAGGCTCATATTACCGTTGTCCTTTCTCATCTTGGAAAAAGCATGGATGAGTATATGGCAGAGCATTATGATATAGATGTTATTTTAGGTGCACATACGCACCATTTATTTGAGCGTGGAGTTCTCATGAATAATACTTTACTTTGTTGTTGTGAAAAGTGGGGACGTTACGTTGGGCACGTTCAGCTCACTGTGGATAAAGAGACGAAGAAGTTATTGAAAAAGGACGGTAGAGCGATTAAGACAGAACGTTTAGGTGCTTATAGCAAACCGTTATCCACAATTGAAATGCTGCAGGAAGAAAGTAAACATATTATGGCAGAGCCTGTCGTTCATTTAAAGGAATCATTACCGATCGATTGGTTTCATGAGACATCATTTTCTCACATGTTAGCAAATGCGCTGAAAACGTGGTGCGATGCAGAGATTGGCATGGTGAACGCTGGTGTACTTCTTGAAGGATTAGAAGAAGGAGTTGTGACGCGCGGAGATATTCACAGAATTTGTCCACATCCAATTAATCCATGTTTATTAAAAGTGCCAGGAAAAACGTTACGAGAAGTTATTTTGAAAGCGCGTCGCCCGAATATGGAGAACCTTGAGGTAAAAGGATTCGGATTTCGCGGAAAAGTGATGGGAAAAATGATTTATGCTGGTGTAGAGGTCATTCCAGATACGATTCCTGGGAATAAAATTTTACTGGAAGATGTATTGATTAACGGGGAATCGCTGGAATTAGATCGTATATATACGGTAGGAACGATTGATATGTTTACATTCGGATACTTATACCCAGAGCTATCCACACTTTCTGACAAACAATATTATATGCCAGAGTTACTCAGAGATGTGTTAACAGACGTGTTGATAACTCATACATCTTCTGTCAAACTATAGGCTAGTTAACTTGTAACACTCATTTTTCTCTTGTCATACAGATAAGAAAGAGAGGAGTGTGAACTATGGTTAATGTGGAGCCAATTATAATCGATAATTATACGTTTATTGCGGTTAGCGTCAAACTTCCAAAGACAAATTTGCTAGCTGTAATGAGCGATAAAGGATATATTATGTGCGGTGCATTAGATGTAGGTCTTTTAAATGAGAAGTTAGGTGATCGAGGTATTATTGCTGGCCGTGCGGTTGGTGTAAGAACGATTGAACAGCTTCTTGAAGCACCGCTAGAATCAGTAACGATTGAAGCCGAAGCATTAGGTATTACGGTAGGCACAATCGGAAAAGAAGCATTATTAAAAATGAGATAAGCATATATCGTCCCTCCTTCTTGCATAGAAATGATATAAGAAGGAGGTTTTTTTATGAGTATATTTCGTTCGAAAAATTCGCGGTTTCGAAGGGGACCAATTTCCTTTCGGCACATACTGCTTATGTCGTTTATTCTTTTTGTCATATTACTCGTGCAAGGGGTATGGATTGTGAATAGTAGTATTCAGCCGACATTAATTAAATATGGAGAAGTAGAGGCGCATAAAATGGCGACAGCGGTTATGACGAAGGCGATAAAAGATAGAATTAATGAAGGATTCGATGTCGATTCATTAATGAAAGTACAAAATGATAAAAACGGGAAAGTATCCACAATTAATTTAAATACAAAGCAAGTAAATGAAATCGTAACGTCAACGACCACATACATAGAAAAATATTTACAGCAAGTAGAACAAGGTGATTTGAAGGGGCTAGGTATTTCTGAAAAAAATGGGGCAACGATGACAGTTCCTTTTGGTCGTGTAACAGATAATGCGCTTCTTGGAAATATAGGGCCCGATATTCCGATTGATTTCACGACGATTGGTCATGTGAACACGGATATTAAACAAAAAATTGAACCGCACGGGATCAATACGACAGCGATTCAAATTGTTATGGAGATGGAAGTAACGTTGCAAGTCATTATTCCATTTCATACGAAAGAAATAACAGTGAAGCAAGACGTTCCGATTGCAACGCGCATTGTTCAAGGGGAAGTACCTACTTATTATGGAAGCGGGAGTGTTGTTGTACCCGATAAAAAGAAAACGGATAGTTAGCCGAATTAAAAAAATAACCGTAGCAATATGCTACGGTTATCGTTTTGTATTCGCGCGTTCTTTTCGCTCCCAAAGACTTAAATGCATGTATGGATCGAAAGCCCATTCTGTATAACCATTGTCTTTATAGATGCCGAAATGTAGGTGAGGTGGGAATTTTCCAGCTGTGCCGGGAGGACCGTAACCGGTGCTACCGACAAATCCGATTACTTTTCCCGGCTCTACAATTTGTCCAAGCTGTATTTCTTTTGAGAATCCGCCTAAATGAGCGTAATAATGATAATTATTATGAAGGTCGCGAATACCGATGCGCCATCCGCCAAGACGGTTCCAGCCCTTTGTTTCAATAATGCCATAGCAAGTGGATCTTACTGGTACGCCATAGCCTGCAAAAATATCGGTGCCTTCATGAACTCTTCTTCCCCCAAAACTTCTTCCAGCGCCGAAAGTACTACGGTAGCTATGATCACTGCGAATCGGGAGGGGGAAAGCATTTCCTTCTAAATTAATACGACCATAATGTTTATAAATTTGGGCGTACTCGGTAATTAAATCAACTGTTTTCGCACGTCTATAATATTCCCAAAGCATAATGTTAATACGTTCTTCTGACGTTCCTTGTTTTTTTAAAATAGTTGCTGCTGTATGCAGAAGATCACGGTCGTTATTTGCATTTGCAAATCCATCTTTGTCACCATCTAAACCCATCCCGCCAAATAGAGAAATTGTATGGGGAAGGGTATCGTTACCATTAACAGGCCCAGCCCATATTTCTGGTTTGAAATAAAGGGAAATGATGGCATCTGGTTTTTTCGGAATATCTTTTCTTACGCTCCGTATATTTCTTTCATATTGATCCATTGCAGCTAAGTAGTACCACGGAATGCCTGAAGATTGCTCGGTTTCTTTATATAGTGCCATGCGCTGTTCGTATATGCTTTGCTGATTATCTTCACCGTAAGCGATGTTTTGGTGGAGAAGAAAGCAAATCGAAAGCAAAAGAGAAATTTTTCGAAGCATGAAATAGACTCCTTTCACAACATCACTCTTTTTAGTGTGGGATATACGGAGTATTTCATTATAGGGAACGATTGGAAAAAATCTTAGAATCTTCATTTGAGCAAATCGCTTTCATACGTTAGAATAGATATGTTACATTGAAAGAAGCGAACACGGTAAACTATTTCATATTGTGCGGAGTTGATAACCATGACAAAACAAACAGAGTATAAGCGCAAGCCCGAATGGTTGAAAATTAAGTTAAACACGAATGAAAACTATACAGGCTTAAAGAAAATGATGCGTTCTAAGAATCTTCATACAGTTTGTGAAGAAGCGAAATGTCCGAATATTCATGAATGCTGGGCTGTAAGGAAAACAGCAACATTTATGATTTTAGGTGCGGTTTGTACACGTGCTTGTCGTTTTTGTGCGGTTAAAACAGGCTTACCAACTGAGCTTGATTTACAAGAGCCAGAACGCGTAGCAGATTCTGTAGTACAAATGGGCTTAAAGCACGTTGTTATAACAGCGGTTGCACGTGATGATTTAAAAGACGGAGGAGCAGCTGTTTTTGCTGAAACAGTACGCGCTGTTCGTCGCAAAAATCCATTTACGTCAATCGAAGTATTACCATCTGATATGGGTGGAGTAGAAGAAAACTTAAAAATGTTAATGGATGCAAAACCAGATATTTTAAACCATAACATTGAAACAGTACGTCGATTATCTAACCGAGTTCGCGCTAGAGCAAAATATGACCGTTCATTAGAGTTTTTACGTCGAGCGAAAGAAATGCAGCCTGATATTCCAACTAAATCGAGCATTATGGTGGGCTTAGGTGAAACGAGAGAAGATTTAATTGAAGCAATGGATGACTTACGTGCAAACAATGTGGATATTTTAACTCTTGGACAATACCTACAACCATCTAAGAAGCATTTACCAGTTCTTAAATATTATCCACCAGCAGAATTTGCAGAGCTTAAAGAAATTGCGCTTAGCAAAGGATTTAGTCACTGTGAAGCTGGCCCACTTGTGCGTTCTTCTTACCATGCGGACGAGCAAGTACGTTCTGCAAAAGAAAAAGTAGCCGAAGCAAAATAATGAAAAAAGAGAGCTAATCATTAGCTCTCTTTTTGTTTATATTCTAAAACAGTATTTGGGCATATTAATAAGATTTTCTTTAATTCCTCTGTGGATAATTCAATTGTAAATTCAGGTACACCAGGTGTAATTAAAATTTTATCGTAAGCGTAAATAGCACTATCCACAATAATCGTTACATGTTGTGAATAACCGAAAGGAGCGACACATCCTGGAGTACAGCCTATTTCTTCTCTCAGCTCATTAGGAGAACAGAGAGAGAGGCTTTCTCCTGTTATTTCTTTCATCTCTCCTCGGTTGAGCCTTGTGCCCTCTAACGTGAAAAATACGTAATAATCTCCAGACTTTGATTTTAAAAATAAGCTTTTACTTGGAGTGCCGTGTAAACCAAGCCTTTCACGTACGATACGATCTGTTTCATAATCGAGTACTGGTTCGTGTTCAAACTTTTCGTAAGAAGCATTTGTTTTATGTAGTAAAGCAAGTACATCTTCGTACATATGGAGTGATACCCCTTTCTATTGTTAGTACAGTTTCTTCTCGTGGCGTCAACTGAATGTGTTGGAAAGAGATATTACTTGGACGGTGCTCCCCATAATCGTTTTAGGATACATTGTTTATCGAGTGTAATTTCGTAAATATCAGGATTCGTTAAAGCTCTCCATTCAATAAAGCCGATCGTATGATCAAAGTGCTTTAAAATGAGCGTGAGTAAGTTGCCGTGTGTAACGAGTAGTGTTGTAGTATGGTTTAACTTTAAAACGTCTTGGATAAGTGATATAGCACGGTCCATTGCTTGTTTTGTTGACTCTCCGCCTGAAAAGGCAATATCTATATTTGTAAAAGTAGATTCTAGTTTTTGCAACCAATCATCCATTGGAACGTCGCTTAATATGCGTTCAGCTAATCGTTCATCTTCTTGGATAGACAAGTTAGCTTGAAGCGCATAGGGCCGAATAGAATCGATAGCTCGCACAAATGGGCTTGAAATAATATGATCTATTTGTGGTTGGTTTTCTAAGAGGAATGTAGCAAGAGTGTTTGCTTGATTTTTTCCTGCAATCGTTAATTCGGCATCACGTTCTTGTCCAGTTGCTGAACAATGTCGTATTACAATCAATTTCTTCATAATTCATCCCCATCTTTCAAGTTGACGCTATATACTTCGACAAATGTGGAAAAAATTCCTTTTTATTGGAAACGGCATATTGATTTAAATATGTGGAAAAGTAATGTGGATAAATGAATATTTGAGGTGTAATGATGAAAAAAATGATATGTATCGTATTCATGATTTGTTTTCTTACGCAATTGTCCACAACATATGCACAATCCAATCAAAAGTTAGATTATCCAAGCAATCGAAATAAGTCATTTGTGAGTGAGCGTGTGTTTTACGAACAATTAGATAAGAAAATCTATAAAGAATACAATAATGCAACATATAGCGTTCGAAAAAAGATTTTATTTAAAGAGGTGCCTGATGAAGAATTTTCTTTCCTACAAAAAACAGCCGCGGGTTGTCGGGGTAGTGTGGTGTTTCAAGATTCTTTTATTCACCCTGATCGCCAAGTTTATTTTTTCGCTTCCTTTTCTCAAAATGAAGTAGACGAATTTCGTAAGTACATCGTTATAGATGCAGAAACAAAGAGGGAGTTGCAAGCGGGAAAAAGCTATCGTCATTATGATAATCCATATAAAAAATAACCCACCAACTGGTGGGTTATTTTTACGCCGGCACACTCATTAATTTTTCTTTCATTTTACGAATAAGAATGACAGCGCCAATTGTGAAGAGAAGGGTAATTCCTTCTGCAACGAAGATGTTAATTGTTTTTGTTTGGTAAAGTGCCGCGAAAAAGTCTACAAATGCGTGGAATAATATAGCGTAAACAAGGAAGAGATATTTCTTCTGTTTTACAGCGTATAAGACAAGCATTGTAAAGGCAATTTGTAATACAAGAGCCATAATTCTTTCCAAGCTGCCAAGGAAGTATAAATAAGCAGGTTGTTCTATTAACATATCCTTTACAAGATTTAATTGTGGTAGTTTTTCTGCCATTTGAGCGAAGCTACCATTGTTAATAGCATTAGCGAATATAAGTGTCTGCAATGCGGAGAATCCGCCAACTAAAATGGATTCAATCCCGCCATGACCAATTCCATAAGCGAAGCCATCTTTATATTCTAGATATTTTTTTAGTAGGAAGAAGAAGGCAACGAAGCGTCCTAATTCTTCAAAAATACCAGCAGTTAGTCCGCCATAAATTGCAAAGACAAACGGATTTTCTAAAAATGGAGCGATTACTGGATTACCACGCATAAATAGGTGGAACGGTGTTTCGAGAATTTGGGTAAATCCAATAAAGATAAGAACACCAACGCCGACCACTTTCCAATTAATATTATATTTTTTACGGAAATAAACGAGAACAATAATTGGGACCAGAACCGAAACAACGAGTTGAAATATGATGCTGGCAATTACAGTATTTGAAACCATACTTTCACCGCTTTCTAATATATGTACATATCTATTATGCATGAAATATGGGAGAGATGAAACTTTTAACAAAAAATGAATTTACTTATTGACTCTAACGTTGCGTCATACTTTATCGTATGTATTAAGGGGGAGATACACATGACAATGAAGGTAAAAGAAGTAGCTAATTTAGTTGGAATTAGTGTGCGCACACTGCATCATTACGATGAAATTGGGTTATTAACTCCAGACGAGACGACAGAGTCTGGATATCGTCTGTATTCCAATGAAAATTTAGAGACATTGCAGCAAATTTTATTTTTTAAAGAACTAGGCTTCCCTCTAAAGAAAATTAAAGAAATTATCATGAGTCCATCATTTGACCACGAAGAAGCACTACAGCTTCATAAGAAAATGCTTCTTGAAAAGCGTGCCAGATTAGATAAGGTGATTGCGACGATTGATAAAACAATTCAGCATACAAAAGGAGAGATTGAAATGACGAATAAAGAGAAATTTGAAGGCTTCGATTTCAGCCATAATCCGTACGAAGAAGAAGCGCGTGAACGATGGGAAGACGCAGCTGTAGATAAAGCGAATGAATACGCGAAAGGCATGTCAAAAGACAATCAAGAAGAGTTTAATACTATTTATAGAAATTTAGCGGCGCTTAGACACGGCGCACCAAATTCTAAAGAGGCACAAGAAGCAATTGGAGTATGGTACGATTACTTGCAAAACTTCGGAGAATATTCATTAGATGCTTTTAAGGGACTCGGTCAAATGTACGTCGCTGATGAGCGCTTCACGAAAAATATTGATAAGTTTGGCGAAGGGTTAGCACAGTTTATGTGTGATGCGATGGAAGTTTATGCGGATCGTAAGAAATAGTAAAAAATAAAGAAGATGGAGGTTTTCTCCACCTTCTTTATTTTTTTATCATATCATTCAAAGTTTGATCCCCCGTATTGTTCAAATGAGGATTTTTGCTCATTTCTCGCTTTAGCATATCAAGGCTTTGTGTATATTCTGTATCATTTAACGCGCCAGATTGAAGCCCTTGAATTTGAGAAATCAACTTTTGGTCTGTTGATACATATGCTTTATAATAGCGAGGGACGATGGACAAAGCAGCTTTATATACTTGATCTGCTACGAGTTTTGGATCCGTTGTGTTTGCACGGTATACAACAAATACTTCATCATCGGTAACGAGCGTAGCAGCGTTTGTAACGTCAGGAAGTTTGACTGTCATGCTTGTAATCATTTCAGCGACTTTCTCGCGGTTAATGGCTCCTACTTGTTTGTTAGATACTTCATGTTTTTGTTTAGATGAATAACCGACTCTTGTAAGCCGTGTATTTGTATTTTCCGTATGATACATGTCGTTTTTATTGGAAACAAGAACACGACTTCCTTCTTCACGTTCCATTTCGGCTTTATTCGTTGATTGACAGCCTGCAAATAAGGAAAGAGTGAGGAGAGAGAGTATAATTTGTTTTTTCACGATGTATCACCTCCTTCTCCATAGCATGCACTAATTTTCAATTTTTTGTATTTGAAATTGTTGGTTGGTATGCTTTGTGATACGATAAAAAGAAGAATGCTTAGAGAGGAAGTTAATGATGGAGCAAAAGCAAGAGCAAGAGATGCATGCTACGGTGAGCATTAATAATGTGCAGTACGAAGTAATTAAAAACTTTCGTGACGGTTTTAGTGAAGAAGCATTTAAAGAGCGTTATGCAGAAATTTTAAATAAATATGATTATATCGTTGGGGACTGGGGTTATGAGCAACTTAGATTGCGCGGTTTCTTTGATGACAGTAATCAACGTTCGACATATGATACGAAAATTAGTACGTTAACGGAGTATTTATACGAGTACTGTAACTTCGGTTGTGCACACTTCGTATTACGAAAAGTGAAGAAATAAAAAAATCCTCTTACGATTGTAAGAGGATTTTTTTTATACTTGCTCACAAACAAATCGAAATAGAGTCGCCTTCAGAAAGTATTGCATTTGGTTTCATTTGTTGTCCGTTCAATTGAATATCCCCATTTTTAATTTTATCCACAATGCGTGTACGGCTCCAGTCGGAAATATATGTGGATAAAGCTTTATCCATTCGGTGGGAACCGAAAACGATATCTAATACGATCGTGATTTCGGCTATGCCGTTTTCTTTATGTTGCATAATGGAAATGGTAGTAGTTGTTTCTGTTTGATCTTGCTGGGTCATATCGACTGTTTCAACGTGATCAGTAAATGCTTTATAAATACGAAGTTTTTGGTTCCACGTATGATCTTTCGGACATTTATAAATGGCAAAACGATATATATTTTTTCCGTTGGCGTTATGCCTACGAATATTCGTGTCAGTAAATAGGGTAGTGCGTCTGCAATTTTTACAATACTTTTCAATTGTACCTTGTTCATTTTCATATAAACTCCAAGAAAGTTGTACTTTCTGCATTTTCCTTCACCTCTTATAGTAGTGGTAAAGGAACGTAATACAGCTATTTGGATGTCTTGTAGTATGAAGACATGAGAAATAGACAAAAATAAAAGGAGGTTCCCCAAAGAGGAACCTCCGTAAACATCATACTACAGATGCGTTACGTTCCTTGTAATGGGAATGGGCAGACTACTCCCTTGAAAAAGCACGGTGCTTTTTTGAGAGTAATGCTATCCAATTGCTGGTCCATTACAAAGTAAATGTCGGCATACGTAGATAACGTCCTTTCTATCCAAATAGATTTATTCTTAATTATAACATAAGGTTTGAAAATTCAAAATACTTACAGTGAAAAAACACCAGCTAAAATAGCTGGTGTCTACGATAAATTATATAAGTTCAAATAAAAATGAGCGTAGTTCTTCTGCAATTTCTTCAGTCATAGAAAATGCATGCTCTAAGTAGCCTGGTTCGTTTAAATCGTCAGGACCGATGATTGCAAATCTATTGCGCTGCATATCAAGGACGATTGTTTTACCGTAATGACGATCGGAGTATAAAAGCGCTAAATCATGACGCTCATTTTCTCCCATAAAGCTAACGAAACGAGTTCTTGTAGCGACTGTATCGTCGTACAGAAAGAAACGTTCTTCCATACACATGGCTCCTTTATTAAATATCTAAGTTTAAGTGTGGTTTATGATCTAAATGGTGATGCGTTTTAATGAATCGTACCGTTCTTGTTTTGTAACGCATAACGATAGAATATGTTTCAGCTAAATCTCCACCAAGGAATTTAACACCGTCTAATAACTCACCAGCAGATACACCAGTTGCTGAGAAGATTGCATCATCCCCAGATACTAAGTCATCTAACATAAGAAGTTGACGAGGATCTTCTAATCCCATTTCACGACAACGAGCTTCTTCTTCTTCGTTCATTGGAACTAAGCGAGCTTGCATTTCACCTTCAAGGCATTTTAATGCTGCTGCAGAAATAACACCTTCTGGAGCTCCGCCAGTACCTACGAATAAGTCGATACCTGTTCCAGGTAGTGCTGTTGCGATTGACGCACCAACATCACCATCACCAAATAATTTTACGCGTGCACCTTTTGCACGAACACGGTCAATAATATCTTGATGACGTTCACGTTCTTGCACGATAACTGTTAGATCACGAATCTTTTTATTGTTAGCTTCTGCTACAATTTCGATTGTTTTTTCAATTGGATCATCTAGGCTAATTTTACCAGCTGCTTTTGGACCAACCGCGATTTTTTCCATGTACATATCAGGAGCATGAAGAAGGTTTCCTTTATCTGCGATTGCGATAACTGCCATTGCATTTGCAAGACCTTTTGCAACGATGTTTGTACCTTCTAATGGATCAACGGCGATGTCTACTTCTGGACCGTTACCTGTTCCTAGTTCTTCACCAATATATAACATCGGTGCTTCATCAAGTTCTCCTTCACCAATTACAACTGTACCTGCCATGTTTACTGAATCAAACATATCACGCATTGCTGTAGTTGCTGCATCATCTGCTTCGTTTTTCTTTCCGCGGCCCATCCACTGTGCGGATGCTAATGCTGCTGCTTCTGTTACACGGACAATTTCTAGTGCGAGTTCACGTTCCAAGATTCCATTCCTCCAATTTCAAAAATCATACAAATATAACTATAACAAATAACGGAGAAAAGGTGAATTCGAAAAATTGTCGATTTTTTCAGAAGAAAGCGTTACAATTAAAATGTAAATGCTTTAATTTCCAGGTAGGTGACATTCATGTATTTTGTAGACAGAAAGAAAATAGAACAAATGCTAGTATGTTTAGAACGAGCAACAAGTACATTTCAAGAGAAAAAGATATATGAAACCGAGTTTGAATTTTACGCATTAGAACGCATAGCTCATCTAATGATTGATTGTGTATTAGATGTAGGGAATGCGATGATTGATGGATTTATTATGCGCGATCCAGGAAGTTATGAAGATATTATCGATATTTTGATGGATGAGCGAGTGATAAGTGCAGAAGATGGACAAGGGATGAAAGAAATTATCCTTCTTCGAAAAATGCTTACGCAAGATTATATTCAAATGAATCATGATGAATTATATAAGACGATTCAAAAACATATTGCAGTGGTAGAGAAATACCCAGCAAATATTCGCAGTTATTTAGAGAAGGAATTAGGACCTGTATCTGCATTTGTACCAGAATAATTATGCTTATAAGATCCCCAGGACTATCTTTTGGGGATCTTATATTGTATGTGAGAAAGTAAAGGGAAAAGGGAGAAGGGTAAAGCATGGGGGAAGCACGTACGACGAAAGATGAAATTGTACAATTGTTGAAAGTAAAGGGAGAGCACACGGTAGCGGAACTAGCTGACGTTTTAGAGATTACAGAAATGGCGATCCGAAGACATTTAAGTAATCTTGAGAAAGATGGTTTCATTTATTCTAAGATGGTAAGACAACATGTCGGAAGACCAACTTATTTGTATGGATTAAGCGAAAAGGGAGAAGATACATTCCCGAAGGAGTATAAGCAATTTGCTATTGATATGCTAGAAGATTTAGCTCGAATGGGCGATGAAAAAATACTTCGTTACGTTTTAAAAGAGAGAACGAAGCGAATGGAAGAGCAGTTGCAAAAGCGAGTGAGTAATCAAAAGAATTTAGCATATAAAGTGCAAGAGATAGCAGCTATGCAAGAGAAAAATGGTTATATGGTTCAAATAAAGAGAGATGGAGAGAACTCTTTCGTAATTGAAAAACAAAACTGTCCGTTAAAAGAAATTGCAGAGAGATTCCCGCAAGTATGTGCAGATGAGAAAGAGATGTATAATCGTTTATTTGCAGGAGCAGATGTAAAGACGTTAGCAAACATGTGTGAGGGCGATTGTAGTTGTTCTTACCAAGTAAAAGAGAAAAAATGAACGTTGTGGGGCGCTTTAAGGTAAAGCGTTTTTTTCTTTGGAAAAAGCGGGTAATATAAGAGTGGTATGATAGGTGAGAACGTTAGCATAGAAGGAGAGACATAATGATGTATAAAGGTTACTTAATTGACTTAGACGGTACGATGTATCGCGGAGAAGAACAAATTGAAGAAGCGAGCGACTTCGTAAAAGCATTAGGAGAGCGCGGCATTCCTTATTTATTCGTTACGAATAATTCAACGCGTAAACCAGAACAAGTGGCAGAAAAACTTGTTCGTTTCGATATTCCAGCGGAAGCAGAGCAAGTATTCACAACGAGTATGGCGACAGCGAACTTCATTTATGAACGTAAACAAGACGCAACTGTATATATGATTGGTGAAGAAGGCTTACATGATGCACTTGTGGAAAAAGGATTTGAACTTGTGGATGAAAATCCTGATTTCGTTGTTGTCGGTTTAGATCGTGACATCACATATGAAAAATTAGCAAAAGCTTGTCTTGCTGTGCGTAACGGCGCAACGTTTATTTCTACAAATGGAGATATCGCCATTCCAACTGAGCGCGGATTATTACCAGGTAACGGTTCATTAACATCAGTTGTAACAGTATCAACAGGCGTGGATCCAATCTTTATTGGAAAACCAGAATCAATCATTATGGAACAAGCGTTAAAAGTGCTTGGTATAGGAAAAGATGAAGCATTAATGGTTGGGGATAACTACGATACAGACATTTTAGCGGGAGTAAATGCTGGCATGCATACCCTTCTTGTCCACACTGGAGTCACAACTGTGGAGAAGTTAACAGAATATGAAGTACAACCAACGCAAGTTGTGCATAACTTGACGGAGTGGATTGAGAAGATGTAATGAAAAACAGGTAACCGGAAGAGGTTACCTGTTTTTTTATTAAAACGCACGATTCACAACATCTTTCACTTCTTCAAGATATTGTTTACGCACAGTATCATCCACAGAAGGAACACTCGTATAGAATGTATGCTCAATTGTTCCGATGCCTGTAAATTCAAAAATACCAACATCTGCTGTTTTCTTCATTGCTTCAAACATACCGCCTGCTGTGTATGCTTCTTTCGAATTTCCCATTGTAGATAATAATAAGCCTTTTTTACTGCTTAATAACTTTTCAATACCATTTTCACCGTAAGCATAAGCGAAGCCATGGCTAAATACACGGTCAACGTATCCTTTTAAAATAGCAGGAAGTCCCGCCCACCAAACTGGATAAATGAATGTAATGCTATCAGCCCAAGAGATATGCTCTTGCTCTTCTTTAATATCTTCTGGTGTGTTTCCTTGAGAAAATGAGATGAAATCGGAAGCGCCTAATACTGGATTGAAGTTTAATTCATATAGATCTCGAACGCGTACTTCATGACCTTTTTCTTCTAATTCATTTTTTACCGTTTCTAAAATCGCATGGTTGAAGCTTTCTATATTTGGGTGTGCATAAACGATTACATGTTTCATTGTTCTTCCTCCTATTTGTGGATATGTGAATAGTTTTTATGTATTTGTGTAACTAGTATGGTTACTTCTGTTGTAGAAGTCAAATGATACATACATATGTATGTATAAAAAGACGGCTAAAATCGTCTTTCTATACCCCACTCATACAAAGAACAAAGAAAACAAATAAAATGATGACAATACCAATGCCAAAGTTAAATACGAGGGTACTATCCATATTATGTAACCTCCTTATTTGAAAGTAAAAAGCACTCTAGCCAAGAGTGCTTTTTTATTTTGAGTCTACTTCACAACTTTTAGAAAAAGATTCGTGGGTATAAAGAATTACATTATTTTATGTGTTTATATGTTGAAATGAGTAAGTCCTTGTGAGGTATAAAAAAAAGACACTCTTTCGAGTGTCTTTCATGATGACAAAATGTACCAATTGCTTGAGTTTGATAAGGCGCTAATATCCGTTTTAACGCCTTTTCTTTGATCAAGAAGTGTAGCAACAGCGATTCAAATAAATTGTACCATTTGTTTCATAGGTGCGCGTATGTAATTATGCATATTCCAATTAGAGGGAAATGAGGCACGAAAAATGAATGAGTATATATAGAATATTTGATAAGGAGAGAGAAGGATGGATATACATAAGTTAACGGTAGCAGAAGCAAATGAGATAAATACGTGGGCGTATGAAGAACCTTATAATTTGTATAGTTTTTCAGGAGAGGAAGAAGTAATAGAAGAATTATTAGATGGGACGTATTACGGTTGTTGTGACGATAAGGGAGAGTTTATCGGCTATTTTTGTTTTGGGGAAAATGCACAAGTACCAGGTGGAAGAGATGCTCATTTATATGGTGGAGAAGATGTAATTGATATCGGACTTGGCATGAAGCCAGCGTTAACAGGGAACGGGCTGGGAAAAATGTTTTTCAAAGCTGGGCTAGCCTTTGCAATGAAAGAATATAAGCCGAAGACGTTTCGACTTAGTGTAGCGACATTTAATATAAGAGCGATTACGCTATATGAAAACTTAGGTTTTCAACAAGGTCCTATTTTTTTAAGCCGCGGAAGAGAATTTATGCTCATGGAATATGAAAGACCGTCAGTATGAAACTGACGGTCTTTCATATTTTATTATTCCGAATGCTCAGCTCTGTGTGCTAAGCGGCTTGAAGCAGCGGCAGCGATTCCGCCAACGATATCATCAAGGAATGTATGCACCTTTCCAGATGATTTATCATTTAAGAATTCTAAAATACCAGGTTTTAATTTATCGATATATCCAAAGTTCGTGAAACCGATAGAGCCGTACACATTAACGATAGAAAGTGCAATCACTTCATCAATTCCGTATAAGCCTTCATCACGTTTTACGATATCTTGTAACGGCTCACTTAACATTCCTTTTTCAGCAAGGACATCGAGTTCGATACCAGTAATCAGTGCGTTTTGTACTTCACGTTTTGATAATACACGCTCAACGTTATAACGGCATTCTGACATCTCTAAATTTGGATGATATTTTTTTTGAAGAAAATGAACAAGCTCAGCAATATCGTCAATTGTTACACCGCGTTCTTGTAATAGTTGTAATGCTCTTTCTTGTAGTTGATTTGATTCTTTCATGTTTATCACCTTTTTTTCTTTTTAGTATTTGTATACGTTTCGTTGCTTTATCATGTGCATAGGAATGAAAGGCGAGCACAAGCTCATATATATAAAGAAAAACCATAGGTGGCGACTGCGATGATTCATCATATTTATGAGCATTATCACATGCATGTTAAAGAATTAATCCCCCTTGGCCCCTATAAAAGCTTTTGGATTCGCAACAAAATTTATGTACTTGTTCCAATTGGAGAAATGGAGGAAGAAGTACTTGTAGAGATGAAAAAGCTCAGTGACTATATGAACCAGCAAGGGGATATAACTGTAGCGACTTTCGTTCCGACTATACACGGCTACTATGTATGTGAGATAGAAGAACAAAATTACTGCTTATTAAAAGGTATGCGTGCGTTAGAACGACATGCTACATCATTAGGAAGTGAGCTTTCTATATTCCATAAACGAGGTGCATTCTTTCCAGAAGAAATCGAGCAATTAAGCCGCATAGGCGAATGGAAAGCATTATGGGAAAAAAGGCTCGATCAATTAGAAAAGTTTTGGCAATCACAAGTGATGAACCACCCTACAGACGTATTCGATCAATTGTTTATTGAATCCTTCCCGTATTACTTAGGAGTTGCAGAAAATGCAATTCAATATGTTGTCGATACAGAGATGGATGATACGCCGCAACTGACTGATGCAGCAACAATTTGCCAAGAGCGATTCACACCTTTATTATGGCATCAAACGAAGCGCCTCAAACTTCCTTTCGATTGGGTGTATGATCACCCAACTCGAGATATGGCAGAATTAATTCGCTATATGATGATAGAAAAAAAGAAAGACTGGGAGCAAACAATCGTTCAATTTGTTACAGATTATGAACGGAATTATTCGCTATCTTCGTTTGGTTGGCGCCTATTATTTGCAAGGCTCCTGTTCCCACTTCACTACTTTGAAACAGTCGAACGATATTACCAAACAGGAAATGAAGAACAAAAAAGCATATATAGAGATCGCTTAGAAGCCATTTTACACGATGTGAACCGCTCTGAGCAATTTATGAAGCACTTTTATGGTTCACTTCGTTTACCAGTTGATAAGTTAGGGATTAGGAAATTAGATTGGCTATCTTAAAATATAAAAAAGAGACCGATTGAGGTCTCTTTTTTATATATCACAATTGTATGTAATACATTATGCCCCTACCTGTTGATCTGCACATATATTTAAAATGAATTGATGTCTTTCGATTTTTTCATTTACTTTACTCAATAATTCTTGCTGGATTTCTTTAAATAAAAATTGATAACTCGTATTCCATGTTGGTATAACGGATGAAAGATCTAATAAATACTCTTTTTTCTTTTCTAGTTCTTGAATTGTTAAAAAAGTGTTTCCCATTCTTGGCATGTGTCGTCCCCCTATGTTTTTTTCTGTATATGTGTGAACGATTCTATATTATTAATTATCGCATTTTTTGAGAAGGATTTCCAATTTTGTTTTATGATGTTAAAGGATAAGTGTTATTTGAATAAAAAAAGAGACCCAAATGGGTCTCTTTCTAGGAAGCGATTCTGAATGAGCCGCTTCCGCTTTTAGATTAAAATACTTGTTCTACTTCAATAACGCCTGGTACTTCTTCAAGTAATGCGCGTTCGATACCAGCTTTTAGTGTGATTGTAGAACTTGGGCAGCTTCCGCAAGCACCCATAAGGCGTAATTTTACGATACCTTCTTCAATGTCTACTAATTCAACGTCTCCGCCATCGCGAAGTAAGAATGGACGTAATTTATCTAATACTTCTAGTACTTGTTCTTCCATATGTGGGTTTTCCATTTTTATCGACTCCTTTCATCAGTTTTATTATAATCAAGATAGAGGGGAAAATCTATTTTTTCTGTTCTTGTTTTAATGTCGAAATTTTTTATCATGTTTATAACGTGTTTTTTCAGTATAGGGGTAGGGAATAAGTTTGTAAAATGATGTGCTTATGTAATAAGACATCTTAATATACTGTTGAAACAAGAAGTGGGGGAGAAGAAATGGTTAATGTGCAAGTGTATGGGACGAAAGTAATTTGTGCAAGCTGCGTTGGAATGCCATCTTCAACAGAAACGTTTGAATGGTTACAAGCGGCAATTGGGCGTAAATATGAAGGACAAGAAAATAAATTTAATTTCGAGTATATTGATTTTCAAGAAAAACAAGAAGATGAAGATAAAAAAGCATTCGCAGAGCGCGTAGTGGAGGAAGATCTATTTTATCCAGTCGTTCTTGTAAATGGAGAAGTTGTTGGAGAAGGAAATCCTCGTTTGAAGGATGTTTACGAAGAAATCGAGAAATATTTATAAAACAGGAAGCCTTTGCGAATTTGCGAAGGCTTTTTTTAATGGAGGGATAGATGTGGAAAATGGAGTGAAGCATGCGTTACCAAAGGAAGTGCGACAGTTAATGGAGCGGTACACAGTAGAATTAAAAGAAATTTTTTTAGACGAAAAAATAGTCGGGGTATATATTTACGGCTCCATCGCACTTGGTGCATTTCAGGCAGAATCGAGTGATGTCGATTTTGTTACAGTAATAAGTGATTCTGTGAATGAAGCTGAAAAACAGCAACTTGTAGAACTTCATAAGAAACTTAGTGAGAGTACGTTAGGTAAAAGAATGGATGGTATGTATATTCCGCGTGCTGATTTAGGGAAATACAATGATGAAATGAATGAGTACGTGTATTGTGCAGATGGTAAAGCGAATATAGGTCATTGGGATATTAATGCGGTCACATGGTGGACGTTAAAAAATCAAGGTATTACAGTTACCGGGAAAGAAGCTGAAGATCTTTCGTTTCAAATAAGGTGGGATGATGTAGTAAATACGATGAAATACAACGTAGAACAGTACTGGAGTGAAAAAGCGAAGCAACCATATTTATTTTTTATAGAAGAGTGGGTAGAATCAGCTGTCGTTACAATGGGACGTATTTTGTATACACTAGATCATAAAACAATCGTTTCAAAAGATAGAGGATTGCAATACTTGTTAGAACGTTCAGGGGAAGAATGGGAACTTTTATTAAAAGAAGTAGCGAGAATACGACAGAATCCAAAAGAAAAGCGAATGCTCTCAAGGTGGAGAAGGGCTGATATGACGAAGAGGTACTTACTGCATTTAATTGAAACATGTAGAGAGAACTGGTAGGGAAAAACAGGCGATACAGTAGATGGTATCGTCTGTTTTTTTGTTAAAGTTGGTATATGATGGAATAAAAGGTTTAATTATACTGGAGGGGATAGGATGAATACAGAATTAGCTACATATGAAGAAAAGAATGTACAAATGAGTATGCTCGAAGTAATTAGTATGATAATAATTATTTTGGGGGTCATGTATGGAGTGGGTTTTTTGAACCTTGTATATGATTCTTCCTAGATCATCTTATTCCGCCTTTAACATTTCTTACTATTATTTCAATATATTCACCAGCAAGGAATCATTGTTTACAGTTAGTGAAATCAATACAGTTCAATAATTTTAAGCATTATGTAACGATAGTAATGACAATGATCATACTGCTTATATATCATGCAGGATTGAATTTAGTTTTACCACATGGGCTTGGGGTGAATGAATCTAATAAGTAATAGAGCCTACTAAAAGTGAAATCATTTTATACGTAGTGGTACTCACCACTTTTGCACCGATTTGGGAAGAACTTTTATTTCGGGGGATGTTTTTCACAAAATTATCTCAGCGCTTTTCTACACTTACTAGTATTGTTATAAGTGCTTTTATATTTACTTTAGGACATCCACTTACTTTAGGTGGTGTTTTATATATTTTTGGTGGTGGTATATGTTTAGCCTACACTTATAAGAAAACAAATAATTTACTCGTTCCATGGGGAATTCATTTATTAAATAATGCATTTTTTATACTAGTAAATTTTCAACTGTAAAAAGACGCCTTTTTAAAAAGGGCGTCTTTCGTATTTTGTAGTAGGTAGAAAAGGCTTTACACACATTGTGTAGAGGCAAGGTAATACAAAATATAGATAGTTTCATGTGAAACATTTTTATTATCAAATATATAAAATGCTTAACTTAGTGTATTAAACGTATCATTTATAAGTATTCTAATATATTTAAAAGTAAAATGAAATAATAAACGGGTAATTGTCGGAATATATTCGATTTCCGTTCAATTTTATGAAATATATGTACTTTTTGTTAGATTCCTTCTTTTTCTTTCTATAAAATACATGTATGCAGAAAGAAGAAAAGGATGATGTACGTGAAGGACACTGTTTTACAAGAAACAAATTCCCCGCAAGATTTACATAAAGTTGTTCAAAAGAATACAGCTTATTATGACTTTAAGTGGGGCAAAGTAGAAAATCCAGCGCAAGGGAATACGTGGAACTGGGTAGCCTTTTTCTTCCCAACCTTTTGGTTAGCTTATCGTAAAATGTATAAGTTATTTATTATACTTACGTTATTGGCGGTACCTAGTATCGTTGTAACTCCGTTTATAGATATTTCAGATGGGATTTATTTAACATGTAGTTTAGCTCTTCAATTAGGAATGATGATATTTACTGGATGGCAAGGAAACCGTTTATATTATAAGCATGCTGTTCGTGTTTTACATAAAGAAGAAGATAGGCCTGATCACGAGAAGGCGTATTACTTACAATCAAAGGGTAGCGCTAGTTTTGCTGGTATGGTTGGTTTCCAGGTTATAGTTGGAATCGTGTTTGGTGGAGCTATGTTAGGACTCTCTCTTTTGCCAACCGAGCCGAATATTAAAAATGTTGTGCGTTCAAGTGGTGAAGGATTTACTTTAGAAGTTATGACCGATAATCCAACTTGGAAGCTTGTGAAGAAAGAAGCAGATTATGATGTAGTAGAATTTACTGGTTATGATTATATGGAGAAGAAAAACGTGAAAATTAAATTTGCTGTTTATTTCAGTGAAGACTATTTTGAATGGCAAGAAGTATATGAGAATAATAAGAAGTTAAGTGAAGAAGAGTTAGAAGAGTATCAATTTTATATTGAAGAAAATGGTTGGGGGTTCTAGTGAGAACTCGTTCATTTTGAAAAGAAGAATCTTGTGAGGGTTCTTCTTTTTTACTTGGAAACACCATACGAATTGAAATTTTGTAAAATACAATAAAAAATGAGAATTTGAGGTAGGGTTGTCAATAACGTAAGACTATGGCACTATAAAGAAATGCTATACAAATTTTATTTATCGAGATGTAAAAATCAATTTTGATTTTTACGTATAAATAATGAACGGAGGAAATGAATTTATGGCTACTTTACCAAATTGTCCAAAATGTAATTCAGAATATACGTATGAGGATGGCGTTCTTTTCGTATGTCCAGAATGTGCTCATGAGTGGGGCCAAGAAGCAGAAGCTGAAAATAATGATGGTGCAAAAGTTGTAAAAGATGCGAACGGAAACGTTCTTCAAGACGGCGATGCTGTTACTGTTATTAAAGATTTAAAAGTAAAAGGAACTTCTTCAGTTGTGAAGATCGGTACGAAAGTAAAGAGTATCCGTCTAGTTGATGGCGATCACGATATTGATTGCAAAATCGACGGTTTCGGAGCAATGAAGTTAAAATCACAGTTTGTTAAGAAGGCGTAAGTAAAAAGAGGAGGCGAATGGGCCCCCTCTTTTTATTATGTCATTTTTTGTCGGTAAGTCGATATTCCTTGTCGAATCGTCGATATAATTTCATTTACCATGAACAGTGCACCATTTATCGCGCACTATAGTCAACCTCTTTTAACTGACACCGCTTATTAAAGAATGTTTTATATCCAAGCTGTAAGAAGATAATAACAGCAAAGGCAGTGCTTCCTGAAATACCAAGTATAATGGCGATTTGATATTGAATGGCTGTAAATGGTGATACACCAGCTAAGATTTGACCAGTCATCATGCCTGGTAAGCTTATAATCCCCATTCCGACCATAGAATTGATCGTTGGTAAAATAGCAGAGTCAAAAGCGTCGCGTATGAGCGGTGCAGCGGCTTCTTTCGGTGTTGCGCCGAGCATAAGTGCTCCTTCGATTTGACCTCTTTGCGATTTCATATTGTTTAAGAACGTATTTGCACCGAGAGAAACACCTGTCATCGCATTCCCAACTAACATTCCCGTAATCGGAACGATATATTGCGGCGCATACCAAGGATCATGACCGATAATAACAAAGATAAATAGTAGAAGTGGCCCAATTGATCCGGCAACCATGGAAAGAGCGGCTACTCGTTTTAAGTCTTTTGACATTGGGATGTTAACTCGTTTATAAATATTAAAAATTGCAAAGGTAGTAATAGAAGTAATAAGGGCAATTGTATAAAATGGATTACTGTTTTCAAATACGTATGTAAGGACATAGGCAACAAGTACGAGCTGAATGGTCATACGGAATGTTGCGAGCGCGATTTGTTTTTCACGAGGTATCCCTTTTAATTTTACAAGCCCGATTAAAATAAGAATGAAAATATATGCAGCGGCAAGTTGCCAAATTTGGAGTTCAATAACGCCCTTCAATTGAGAGCACTTCCTTTCTAGTTGCACCGTTTGTTTTACTAATTTCAATAATATCGTCTGCAATTTCTTCTGGAAGTTGTTGTGAGTGTGTAATGAAGATAACTGTTTTTTTCTTTTCTCTTGCTAGCATAGTAAATTGTTTCATAACGCGGCGTTCTGTATCGCTATCTAGTGCCGAGGTGGGTTCATCTAATAAATAAACAGGTGGATCCATAAGTACGATACGTGCAAAAGCAAGTCGTTGTTTTTCTCCGCCTGATAAGGAATCAGCGTTGTCTTCTAAATTTTTTTCTAAGCTAACAGTCGTTAGTGCGCCTCGCAAAATATCATCATTTGGAAATGGTTTTTCAGAAAGACGAAGTCCCATTAATAGATTGTCTTTAATCGATCCATCAAAAATAGGTGGAGTTTGCCCAAGCATGACTACGTCACGTCGTAATTGAATAGGAGGATAATCAGAAATCAGCTTTCCGTTGTATTCAATTGTACCGGATGTTGGGGATTGTAAATCATTTAGCATGCGAAGCAATGTACTTTTTCCGCTCCCACTCTCACCGATAATACATGTGATTTTTTCTTTTTGAATCTGTAAATAAGGAATGTGTAGTATATCTTTATATGTAACGTCTTTTAATATAAACATAAATGGGCTCCTTTCTGATTCTATTTATCCCGCATTAACGGGCAGTAAGCCCCCCACCTCAAAATTCAGCGAAAGCAAAGAAGTTAGGTGGGGAATCAACTGCCCGTAAAAGCCCGATTGGTTCAACTAATAATCAGTGGGGGATGAACAAAACCCCCACTGATTAAAGTTTCACTTTATATCGTATCAAAAAAGAGAAGATAACGGTTATAAAGAGCAACGTTTTTTCTTCGTCTTGAGTTCTATTAATAAGTTAAGTAAACGATCTAATTCTTGGCTGAAAGAAATTACTTTATCATGAGTGAATCCGTACTTTTCAACGAGATAGATCAATTCTTCCTTCTTCGCTTCTATTCGATCGTTTAGTTTTGTTAAGTTCATAAGTGAAATGGAATACCTCCTGTAAAAGTATTTACAACATAAAAAAATAAGACCGAATGACTTCGGTCTTAAAGGAAATAATAAAACAACTTATAAATAGCATACACTGTTTATCAATAGTTTTTAATATAAAAATGAAAAATAAATCATCATCCATATTGAGAAAAATGTGTCTGATAATTATATTTTAACTCATAAAAGAGACTGCCTATTTAGTAGACAGTCTGTAAAGTATTAACCTTTATGATATTTGTACATCCAAAGAAGACCGGATTTTAATAATCTCGGTACACGTCCCATTAATGGTTGGTTTGCAAGTAAACCAAAGCCGTGCTTCTTACCAAGAGAGCCGAGAACACCTTTTAATTTAATTACAGGTAGTTCGTCAGGAAGTGGTTCATTATTCCAACGTTTTAATAATATTTGGACAATTTGCTCTCCTTGACCTTCAGCAAGTTGGGCAGATGGAGCGTGTGGAAGTGCTGCGCAATCCCCTACAACATACACGTGCTCGTTATTTGGAATATTGTGATATTTTGTTAAAATAACCCGTCCGCTACCATCTTGTTCAACTGGAAGATTTCGAACAACTTCATTTGCTTGAATACCAGCTGTCCAGACGATTGCATCACATTCAAGTGGTTCATCGTGGTTGTACACAATATTTGGTTCTACTTTTGTAATGTTAGAGTTTCGTATAATAGTAACTTTATGTTTTACGAACCATTCTTCTACGTATCTACTTAATTTCTCTGGATATGGGAATAGAATTCTATCTTTTCGATCAAATAAGTGAATTTTTAAATCAGAACGGCTTTCGCGAAGTTCACTTGCAACTTCAACGCCACTTAATCCAGCGCCAACGACAGCTACTGTTGCGTTTGGTTCTAGACTATTTAATTGTTCATATGTCTTACGTGTTTGTTCAATCGATTGTAGGCTATGTGTATATTCCTTCGCCCCAGGAACGTTATGATATTTATCCTCACAGCCAAGACCGATAATTAAATCATCATATGGGATCGCTTCGCCGCCATCGAGATGAACAGCTTTTTCTTCGAGATCAATATTTGTTATTGTGCCGTATTGAATATTGAGGCGTGGGTGCTCGGGAAACGGTATACGAATATGCGTTTCTGAAATAGTACCCGCAACTAATGCATAATATTCAGTTTTGAAGCAATGATATGGTACTTTGTCGATTAATGTCACTTGTACATCATCTGGAAGTTGGTTGCTTGGAAGTAGCCGCTGCAGAATTCTCATTCCACCGTAGCCGCCACCTAGTATTACGAGGTGTTTCATGATGGATTACCCCTTTTCTGTTGAAATATCCCCTAATCATACAATTTTATATTAATAAAATATTTCGACTTTACTCAATCAAATTATATCGAATTTGTGAACAAATAACAATGCATGAATGAATACTCTGTTGTACAATAAGAAGAAAAGTAAAGTAAACTGTTTTTCCTTTTTAGTTACTATTTCATTGCGAGTAGCATGTTATATAAAATAAGACCATCTACTTTGAAGTGAAATAGTGAAGTAACTAAATAGTTTAGAATGTATAACGAAAACAACAAGAGGCAGCTTAGTCTTCTTCTTAATAGATAGAGTCAGAAGGTAATTTGTTTTGTAGTACAGGGGGGAGAATTTTGATTAAACCATTAATTGAATTTTGTGTAGGTAACCTTGCGAGTGGCTCACAAGCAGCTTTAGAGAAATTAGAAAAAGATCCGAATTTAGATGTAATGGAGTATGGTTGTTTAGGATATTGTGGCATTTGTTTTGAAGGACCGTTTGCACTCGTAAATGGTGAAGTAGTACAAGGTGCTACAGTAGAAGAATTGGTCAATAATGTATATGATTATTTGGATGAAAATCCAATGTTTTAAGGTGTTGCAATCAGCAGCACCCTTTTCTTTTTCTATTAGATAAAATTTCCTTTCGCGGGGGAGGATAATATTGTATATAAATAAAAAAGGCCCTTGTAAAAGGGCTTTTTTCTTACACAATTTGTGCAAGAATGGCTCATCGCCAAATGTTGTAAAATATGAGAAACGGGGGACATTCATATTGTGTTCTAAAAGCGTGCATTTTATACTTAAAATAACAAACTATTTTTGGAGTGAATACAAATGAGCCAATTTTCTTTTACAAAAATGCATGGTCTTGGCAATAGTTATATATATGTAAATATGTTTGAAGAACAAATTCCTGAAGAAGATTTAGTTCTTGTGGCGGAAAAGGTTTCAAATATTAATACTGGTATTGGAGCAGATGGAATGATTTTAATTTGTCCATCTGACGTAGCTCCGGTGAAAATGCGCATGTTTAATAATGATGGTTCAGAAGGAAAGAGCTGTGGAAACGGTTTACGCTGCGTAGCGAAATATGCGTATGAGCATAAACTAGTAGAAGAAACAGTTTTCACAATTGAAACGTTAGCTGGTATTGTAACGGCGGAAGTAACGGTAGAAGAAGGGAAAGTTACATTAGCGAAAATCGATATGGGAGCACCGCGTTTAACACGTGCAGAAATACCGATGCTTGGTGAAGGTGAAACACCATTTATTCGTGAAAACTTCTTATACAATAATCATCGTTATGCATTTACAGCTGTTTCAATGGGGAATCCGCATGCGGTTATTTTTGTTGATGATGTAGAGCAAGCACCTCTTACAACACTTGGGCCAGTTCTGGAGACACATGAAATGTTCCCAGAGCGAGTAAATGTTGAATTCGTCGAAATTTTGAATGATGCAGAGATGAACTTCCGCGTTTGGGAACGTGGATCTGGTGTAACACAAGCTTGCGGAACAGGGGCGTGTGCTGCAGTTGTAGCCTCTATTTTAAATGGGAAAATGGAACATGGTAAGGAAATTACAGTTCATTTAGCTGGCGGCGATTTAATGATTGCATGGACAGAAGAAGGCAATGTGTTAATGAAAGGACCAGCAGAAGTAATTTGCCGCGGAGTGTATGAGTACAAGATAGAAGCGTAAAGATGTATAATAGAATGAGAACAGAAAGGATGGTGTATTTCATGATTGAAGTAACAGAACAAGCAGCTTTTCAAATTAAAGATATGTTAAAAGATGCTGAAGATGGAGAGAAGTACGTGCGCCTTGCTGTACATGGCGGCGGATGTACTGGCCTTTCTTACGGCTTAGGATTTGAAGTAGAACCAAAAGAAGACGACACAGTTCTTGAATTTTTCGGTGTTGAATTTGTTATTGATACAGAAAGTGCTCCAATTGTTAAAGGAGTAAAAATTGATTATAAACAATCTATGCTTGGCGGTGGATTCACAATTGATAATCCAAACGCAATCGCATCATGCGGATGTGGATCATCTTTCCGTACAGCGACGAATGCTGGTAAGCCGGAAGAGTGCTAAGTTTTTAGCCGAAATAGAGAAAGACCTTTTTAGCGATGGAGGAAAATCGCTAAAAAGGTCTTTTCTTTTGTCACAAAAAATCAAAACCGTCGCCTTCCCAATTTAGAAACCGACCTTGTTGCACAACGAATTTTACAATCTAATTTATCTTTGCATAGATGCAAGTATCAATTAGTTGTTTACCGTCAGCTGAAAGATCTTCATTACGTAATATCCCTTCAAGCTCAAAGCCTAATTTTTCAGGGATCGCACGACTTTTCGTATTGTTAGATTCACATCGTATTTCAATCCTTCTAAATTTGAATAACTGAAATCCAAGGTTTATTAACGCATTTACTACTTCTGTCATATATCCATTTCCACTAAATTGCGTGTTAATCCAGTATCCAATTTCACATTTAGAAACCTTCCAATCAATTCTGTGAAGGCTAGCAGTTCCAATAAAATCATTCGTCTCCTTATGGTAGATAAGATAGCGAAAGCTTTCTCTTTTCAAAAAATCTATATATGCATTTCTCAGGAGAATTTCCGTTTCTTCAACAGTAGGAATTGACTGAAATAAAAGCAACCACTGCTTTAATTCACTAATGGAATCTTTAATAGCTTCTTGTACTATATTCCCTTCACCAGCTTGAAGTGGTGCTCGAAGAATGAGTCTGTCTGTTTCTATTTGTAACGGAACATCTAATAAAATAGGGTTCATATTATTTCACCTCTCGAAAACTTTAAATTAGGACATATAAAAAACTTTCGCTCGAAAGCTAGAAAACAATAAATATATATTCAATTCATCATTTAGAAATCCCTTTTCACATATTGAAAACGAAATCACTAGTTGGTTGAGTAAGGAATTATTATTTTTTATCTATTTTCTTACGATTGTTGTCTTTTGCATAATTAGAGGTTGGTTTATGTGTATGAAGAAGTTTCACAAAGTAGTAGCAACTCATCCAAATTTAGAATCCGTACTCATTCCAATTGGTGACGGGATGAAGGTTTCTAAAGTGAAGAAATAATTATTATCTTACAAAAGTGTAATGTTCATGTCATGTTTTTGAATTTCTTCTTTAAGCTCTGGGCTTTAAGATAATAATATAAGAAAAAAACATGAGGTGAAGGAAATGAAAAGATATATTGCACTGTTTAGTATTTTAGTTGTATTCGCAAGTCTTTTAGTTGGTTGTGATATTAACCGTATGGGTAAGGATGAGTATTACGTTCAAATTACAGTAGATGGAAAAGAAACGTATAGTAAAGCTGATAGTGGTGAGACATTTAAAGATTACCAATATAAACTAACTGGTTTTGATAAAGAAGGTAAAGAAAAAGAATTAGAATTTACTGCACAAAAAAATCTTCGTAAAGATGCATTCCTACGTGTATATCATTCAGATAAAAAAGGTGTATCAGCTTGGGAAGAAGTAAAGAAAGATGAGCTTCCTGCGAAAGTGAAAGAAAAATTAAGTGTGAAATAAGACAGATAAAAAGGAATTGACGAACAGGGTCAATTCCTTTTTATATTCTCAAAATCCTCTTCTGAAATGACTTTAAAGCCATGTCTTTTAAATAAAGCAGTTGTTACCCCGTAACCAATTTGTTTATTGCCGTTAAATTCTCCAGTGTAAATTGTAGAACTACCACAAGAGGGACTGCGTTCTTTTAAAATAATATATTCTGGGCGTAAATCTTTGATTTGTTCTAATGCTTTATAAGCACCGTTTACGAAAGCTGCGGTGACATCTTCACCGTCTTTTGTCACCACTTTTGCTTTTCCATCTAAAACGTCATCGCCATTCCCGCCAATAATTTCAGCTGAGGGACGAGGCGTTGGTAATCCTCCTAATACTTCAGGACAAATGAGGACTGTATCTTCTTGTTGCAGTAGCTCCTCTATTTTTGAAACGAGATTGTCATTTCCATCATACCGACAAGCGATACCACCTAAACAAGCGCTAATTACGATCATATTGTCACCTCCAAAAAAAATTAAAATATCCCGCCAATTTTTCTTCCTGACTCTTACCTATAAATGAGGTGATAAAAATGGGAAGCTTATATAACTTAATGAAACCATATAGTGAATTTCGAAGTAAAGAAGAGTTTAACACATATCAAAGACAAATTTTGAAGTGCTATCGATTTGAATTAAATAAAACGGATACTAACATCATTCATTTTTTAGGGAAGTATGCGGTGAATGAGAAACAGAAAACAGTGGGAGTTGCTTGTCCGTTAATGGAGACGATCGCGACGAATATTGGAAAAAGTATTCGTACAGTACGCCGCTCCATTGCAAAGCTAGAGGAACTAGGAATTATAAAGCGTGTTGCGACAAAAGAAAGACATAAGCGCGGCGGATATAGTGCAAACTTATATGTATTTCTTCCATCTGCAATTGACCGCATGGATGACCGTATGAAATTGTCCGCATGTGAAAGTGATGATCGTGTAGATGGCTGTAGTAAAAATGAGCAAAAAAGTGAAGGGGAAACAATTCTTTTTAAAAACATTCCACAAATAAAAGAGAATAGAAAAGAAACGTACGAACTTGATGAGACGTATTGCCGTCACGATATACCGAAGCCTTTTATATACGCACTTGTGCCAATGACGCGTAATCCGAAAAAGATTAATATATTTTGGAGTAAGGTGGAACTTGCATATAAAAAGAGCGGGTTACTAGAGCAAGGTGTTTTACTGGAGCAAATATTAGCTGATGAAGAAGTGTATGGAAATTTCATTTGGCGAGTAAAGAGTGTTGTGAGAGCGTATAAATACGGGGAAATCCGTAAAAATGTTAAGGCGCTTTTATATAGTACAGTGCGGGACCTATTTTTAGAGGTTGGACTAGAATGGGGAGCAGCCGTGAGAAGAAGTAAGGGGATACCGTTATTTGATCCGTTTAAAAAGGAGCCATGCGTATAACACATGACTCCAAGTAGTTAATCAAACTTTCTTACAACTGGAACACGAATCGCTACAAAGAGTACGAAGACGATAACGGCGATTGCACCGCTTTTCATAACGGTTACGATTGGAATTCCTATTGCAAGTGCGATTGATGTGAATGCATAAGAAAGCGGGATAAAGCCCATTGATGAGAGCATAAGTAGACTCATTACGCGTCCCATCATTTCTTCTTTTACTGTCGATTGAATCATCGCCATAAGCGGAACGATAGCCATTGCGATTGTAATACCGTAAAACATGCCAGCTAATAATGCTTGCCACAGTACGGTACTAAAGTTGATGGATAAGAAGAATACACCAGACAGTAGCATCATGATAATGCAAAATAGACCGCGTCTACGATTAATATTTTTTAAACCGACAATGACAGCGCCTATTGCCATTCCGCCTCCTACAGATGCTTCTAAGTAACTGAACTGAAGCGAGTCACCGTGCAGAACATTTTTAACGAAAAGCGGGAAACCAACTTGCATCGGACCGATTAAAAATAAGTTTAAAAAGGCGCTACAAAGAAGGAAAGTTGAAAGGAATGGTGATTCCTTTACATATAAAATTCCTTCTTTAATAGAAGTGAACATGCCTTTGTCTGTATTTTGCTGTTCTGGGATCGTAAATTGTATTTTTTGAACGAGTATGGCTGCGACGATTAGTAATAAAATCGTGATCGAAAAGATCGTTTCATAGTTCGTAAATTTGATAAGAATTCCGCCCAGTACAGGGCCTAAGATGACCGATGCTTGATTTGACATTTGTGTAAGTGAGTTTGCTTGTGTTAAACGGCTTTTTTCTACAAGTTCAGGCAAGATAGATCCATCAGCTGACCAGAAAAAAGCATCAGCAAGCCCAAAGAATAAAGCGAATAAAGCAAATGTATATAGTGTTACATCACCTACGATGAACCATGTAAGGATGGTTGCGACAAGAATAGCACGAATAATATTAGAATAAAACATAATGTTTTTTTTCGGGAATTTATCAGCTACAGCGCCGCCGATAATCATAAAAATAAGCCTTGGAACACTAAGAGCTACGAAAACAACACCGAGTGAAGCCTCAAGGTTTAATGTTTTTGCTATGTACCACGTTTGTGAAAAAGTAAAAAAGGCTAAAGCAAAACTTGAAAAAAGAGTAGCTGCCCAAAGGAAAAGGAAATTCGTATTTTTTAATAACGGTTTCGTATTTTCTTTTAAAGCAGATTTATTTTGTTGTAGTTCCTCCATATTGCTTCCTTTCTATGTGACAAATTTAAACTAAAAAACCTATTAACAATCGTTTTATACAGTTTCTAATGTTTCTATACTGCACTTTCTCATTGTAGACAATAATGTTGGGTTTGCACAGTGGCTATTTAACGACAAAAAAGAAGATACCAAATGGTATCTTCTTTTTTGTCGTTCAGGCTAATGCAATATAAATATCTAATTGTACGTTGGTTGGATCTGTTGCTTTTTCATCATAAAGCTCAAAGTCTGTTGTAAAAGCACGTTTGTTTTCTTTTGACCATTGCCAAATATATTCCCAAGCCTCACAAACGACTTCAGCAACTGGTCCTTTTCTCGTTGTAAATACCGCATATGTAGCGGCAGGTATTGTTAAAGTTGTCATATTTTTAGGTGCGTCTTCTAATGAAGAAACGGGCATACCGATCGTAAATTGATATGAACCAGTTTCATCTGATTCGTAATTTGAATAGAAAGCGAATGTTTCTTTCGTTTGTAGATTTGGGATGTGATGCATCATTTGTTCTTGGAAGTATTGGTTCCAGAGCCCTGGAATTTTTCCTTCAGTAGAGGCCTCTATTTCATTTGTCGTCGTAATCGAAACACCGATTGCTTGGAAAGCTTCTTTATTTACGATAATAGGATCGTTTATCATTAAAAATTCCTCCCTTTAATTAGAACGTTTGTTCTTGTTTAATATAACATATTTTTACATGTAACGGTTACTATTTTTCAGGAATTTAATTAATGAACTAAAATAAGTAAAAAATGGTAAACTTCCTATTGATTGTATAAATAGATTAACGAGTATGTTAAGATTTTTATGTATCCTTTAACTGTTATATAAACCTATACAATAGGGGATTTTTCCTATATTAAAAAATAGTAAAGGTTTGTATAAGTATCCGATATATATATGCTATTTTTGATAAATTAAAATAGTAATATTCTATGAGATTTGTATTGTTGGAATAGGGATTTCAATGATGCATCTTCGTAGGACGGATTGTTGCGAGTGGATATATATTGCTATGTTCCTGGCTACTAAATGAAATGGGTACTGAAATGAAGTAGACGGATAGCAAATATATAGAAAGGAGAAAAGGTGGAAAATATGAAAAAAGTGTTGAAATGTTTTAATGTCGTAACAATGATTACGCTTCTTCTATCTATCATCTTGCCTTCACCTAGTGCTTTTGCTACAGAGATAAATAAAAAGAGCTGGGATGAGTTACAAGGGAATGATGTGAAGATTAAGGCAGAGCAAGTGAATGCTGAAATATATAGGGGAGAAGTAGCTGAGGGGGAGCACGTATTTCAATATACGATTGAAAATACGGGAGATACACCAATTCAAGAATTGGTGATGAAACAAAATAATGACAATGAAATTATGTTCCTTCCTCAATCTATGAAAGTAAACGGAGAGGAATTATCTGAAAATAAGGTAGCTGATTTCTATGTAGAGGAAAAAGATAAGGGAGGAAAGCTTCTTTCTTCCAATCTTAAAATTCAAGATTTAAAATCACACGAAAAAATGACTGTGCTAATAAAAGCTAGCCGTGCACAGCATTTTAATAAAGAATACAAACAAAAGATTAGTGTGCAAAAAAATCAAGTGCAAATAGGGACCATGTCTGTAGATGTTGAAGGGATTCCATCTGAAGACAAGGTAGAAGCTAATGCCGATGATGAGGCTGACAGTAGTAAGAAAGAAGTCGGGTCACCAGTTGATAATGCAACTAACAAAGCTGATGAAAAACTAAAAGCATCTATGGAAGATAAAAATAAGCGTGTATTAAAAACAGAGATAGAGAAGGAAAAACAACCGGTAGCTAAAGATGAGAAGCAGCTAGAAAAAGAGCAAAAACAATCACCTGTAGCGGCAAAACAGAGTGATACAGAAGTACAAGCTGCATCAGAAAATGCTTCACAGGTTCAAATCCAAACAGGAGATAAGCAAGGGTTTGGAGATCCACTGTATTCTACAATTGCTGCTGGTAATTTAGTGCAGACTGGTAATACGACGCTTGGTTTAGTTGATGAGAAGACTCGATATGGTAGACAAAGCCTGGGATATAGGACGGATAAATATACTGTTAATGTCGATAAGGTTGATGGCAACTTTAACTCATCAACAGGTGCATTTCCAAAAATACCTGCTGGAAGTAAAGTGAAAAAGGCGTATTTATTTTGGACAGCGGCTATGGGTTTACCAGGAAATATCGCTGATAGAAAGGTTACCGAGGATCAAGTAAGGCAACCGGTCAAAATAAAAATAGGAAATAAAGGATATTCAGAGGTAAGTGCTGATAGTATACGAAAAGCAGATTATTTGCCGTATATTTCTAATTACTCAGGTAGTGGTGCTGGTTATGTTGCATATGCGGATGTAACAAGTGTAATTGCACAACAAGGGATTTCTCAAACAGTGACAGTTGCTAATGTCCCACAAATTAAAGATGAAACAGGTGGCGGCTACTACTGGGGTAACTGGAATCTTATATTAGTGTATGAAAACTATAAAGAAACCGTAAAAGATATAAAGGTTTGGGAAGGTTTAGTTTCTCAAAAAAGTACAGCTTGGACAGATATTAGTGTTAATAAAATAAACACACCGAAAGAAGGGGCTTTTAAGGCGAAATTTAGTTATTTCTCGTCACAAGGAGATCCTGCTGAAAATGATGGATATGCCTATGATTATGGAGAGTATGACTTTGGATTAGGATATCAAAAGTTTAAAAATATTAACGGTAAAGACAATGATGTTAATGACTCGTCTATGACAGAAGTACAAGTAGATGGTACTAACGAGTTTGTTACAAAAAAATATCCGGGATATAACCCAGATTGGACAAATTCATTTAGTACAGATATTCATACGTATCACCTTGAGGGACCAAAGCAAGTGAAAAATGATTTAAAAGAAGGAAAAATGCGCTTTAGAGCAAATGGTAGTGGCGGTGACATTTACGTATTAAACAACACCACATTCGTTACAGAACATAATGCACCAAATTTACAAGTTGATAAAAAGGCATTAGATAGTGCTGGAAAAGAAATTAAGGAAGTTAAAGTTGGCGAAGAAATTACGTACCAAATTGAAGTGAAGAATGATACGAAGAACAATCAAGCACCGGTATCTAATGTAAAAGGATTTGATAAATTAGATGATCGCTTAGAGTATGTTCCGGGATCTATTCAATATGTTACTGGTAGTAATAAAGGACAAAAAACTGATGATGCGAACGATGATGAAGCAGAGTTTGTAAATAATCAAATTGATTTCCGTATTGGTGAAGGGGCAGATGCTACAGATGGTGGTGTTTTACAGCCTGGTGAAAGTGCCACTATTACATTTAAGGTGAAAGTGAAAGAATCTATACAATCAGATACAACAGTGAAAAATACCGTTGTTGTAAAGGGACAAGATAGTGATGATGTAAAGTATGAGAGTGAAGATGATGCAAATATTACGGTTACGACTCCAAAAGAAGTTCCTGGAGAAATAGAAGCGACAAAAATAGCTTCTAACAAAACACCGAGTTTAGGTGATGAGGTAGAGTATCGCATTACTTTTAAAAACACTCTTAAAGATGGACGTCTAGATGTATTGACGATTGAAGACGAATTACCGAGTAGTCTTGAGTTTGTGAAAGATAGTTTGAAAGCAGAAGGTGCAAAACCAGAGCCAGTAGAGCTGAAATTTGAAAATGGCAAAGTAATTGCAAAGTATCCAGAAATTACGGATATGGAAGAAAGAAGTATCGTCTTTAAAACGAAAGTAAAAGAAACTGCAAAAATTGGTGAAGAAATTGTTAATAAAGCAATTGTTAGTGATAAAACAAATCCACCAAAGAATCTAGAAGAAAAGATTACACCACAGCATAAGGCCGGTAAGATTGATGCAAAGAAAAAAGCAACAAATAAGAAGCCGAAGCTAGGAGAAGAATTTGAATATCAAATTAGCTTCAAAAATACGGTGGAAAACGGAAAACTAGAGGCAGTTACAATAGAAGATGAAATTCCAGCTAACTTAGAATTTATTCAAGGCAGTGAGAGAGCTGAAGGTGCTGGACCAAGTCCAGTAGAGTTAAAAGTAGAGAATGGTAAGATAATCGCAAAATATCCAGAGATTACGGATACAAAAGAGCGAAGTATCATTTTTAAAGTGAAAGTAAAAGCAGAAGCAAAAGCAGGAGAAACAATTGTTAATAAAGCAATTGTGAGCGATCCAAATGGTCAGTCTGAGCATCCAGAAGAAAAAATTACGCCAGGTTATAAAGACGGTAAAGTAGACGTGGATAAAAGCGTAACGAATCAAACACCAAAACTAGGAGAAGAAGTGGAGTACCGCATTACATTTCATAATACGGTAGAAAACGGAAAGCTAGAAAAGGTAATGATAGAAGACACGTTGCCTGAAGGTGTTGAATATGTGAAAGATAGTTTGAAAGCAGAAGGTATAAAACCAGAGCCAGTAGAACTAAAAATGGAGAATGGCAAAGTAACTGCAAAATATCCAGAAATTACGGATATGGAACAAAGAAGTATTGTTTTTAAAGTGAAAGTAAAAGAGACGGCAAAAGTAGGGGAAGCAATTGTGAACAAAGCAGTTGCAAAAGATCCGAAACATGATCCGGCTGATGCAAAGGTTGTTATTACACCGCAAAGTAAAAAAGGTGAAATTGCGGCTACAAAGGTAGTTAATAATGAAAAGCCGAATCCAGGAGAAGAAATCGAATATCGAATTAGCTTTCATAATACGGTAGAGAACGGAAAACTAGCAGAGGTGCGAGTAGAAGATGCAATTCCAACAGGCCTTGAATATGTAGAAAATAGTATTAAGGCTGAAGGAGAAGCACCGGAGCCAGTAGAATTAACGGTTGAAGCTGGGGTAGTTAAAGCTAAGTATATCAATATTACGGATACGAAAGAAAGAAGTATCGTCTTTAAAGCAAAGGTGAAGGAAGAAGCAAAAATAGGTAAAGAAATCATCAATAAAGCAATTGTTGATGATACGAAAAATCCACCGATTGAGCCGGAGGAAAGAATTACTCCGCAATATAAAGATGGAATAATTGATTCGAAGAAGACAGTAGATAATTCATCACCAAAACTAGGAGAAGAAGTGGAATACCGAATTAGCTTTAAGAATACGGTAGAAAACGGAAAACTAGAAAAGGTAAAAATAGAGGATACAATCCCTAGCGGTTTAGAGTATGTAAAAGATAGTGAAAAGGCGGAAGGCGATAAACCAGCTCCAGTAAAGTTACATGTGAAAGATGGAAAAGTTATCGCTGAATACGCAAATATTACGGATACGAAAGAAAGAAGTATCGTCTTTAAAGTAAAGGTGAAAGAAGAAGCGGAAGTAGGCAGGGAAATCGTCAATAAGGCAATTGTTGATGATACGAAAGATCCAACGACTTCAGAAGTAACGATCACGCCAGAATATAAAGACGGTAAGCTGAAAGCTGAGAAGTTTGTAAACAATAAGAAGCCGAAGTTAGGAGAAGAAGTAGAATACCGAATTCATTTTAAAAATACGGTAGAAAACGGGAAGCTAACTGAGGTTAAAGTAGAAGATGAAATTCCAGCTGGCTTAGAGTATGTGGAGAACAGTTTGAAGGCGGAAGGTTCTAAACCGGGTCCGGTAGAACTGAAAGTGGAAAATGGCAAGGTAATGGCAAAGTATCCAGCAATTACAGATACAAAAGAAAGAAGCATTGCCTTTAAAGTGAAGGTAAAAGAAGAGGCAGAAATAGGTAAGGAAATTGTCAATAAGGCAATCGTAGTAGATACAACAAATGAGCCGGAAAAGCCTCATGTGGTAATTACTCCACAATATAAAGATGGCAAGATTACTGCTCAGAAATTGGCGAATAATCATAAACCAAAACTAGGAGAAGAAGTAGAATACCGAATTCGTTTTAAAAACACGGTAGAGAACGGAAAACTAGCAGAGGTAAACATAAAGGATACATTACCAGCTGGGTTAGAGTATGTGGAGAACAGCGTGAAAGCAGAAGGTTCTAAACCGGAACCAGTAGAGCTACAGGTGAAAAATAACAAGGTAATGGCAAAATATCCAACAATTACAGATACAGAGGAAAGAAGTATTGTCTTTAAAGCGAAGGTAAAAGAAAGCGTAAAAGCAGGAGAAGAAATCGTAAATGAAGCGGTTGTGGATGATACAAAGAATCTGCCAGAAGAGCCTTATGTACCGATTACACCGCAATATAAAGATGGAAAAATTGAAGCGAGAAAAGAAGTAAGTAATCACGAACCGAAGCTAGGCGAAGAAATCGAATATCGAATTACTTTTAATAATACGATGAAGGATGGAAAGCTAGCAGAGGTGAAGATAGAGGATGAAATCCCAGCTGGTTTAGAATTCGTACAAGGAAGCGAAAAGGCTGAAGGTGAAGAACCAAAACCAGTGGAGTTGAAAGTAGAAAATGGAAAAGTAATGGCAAAGTATTCAGAGATTATGGATACGAAAGAAAGAAGTATCGTCTTTAAAGTGAAGGTGAAAGATTCAGTTGCAATAGGCAAGGATATTACAAATAAAGCGATTATTCATGTGGATGATCCGAACCATCCTATAACTGAACCGACAGCGAAAATTACACCGCAATATAAAGACGGTAAAATTACTGCTCATAAAAAAGTAAATAATCATAAACCAAAGCTAGGGGAAGAAATCGAATACCGCATTTCATTTAGTAATACGGTGAAAGATGGAAAGCTGGCTGAGGTGAAGATAGAAGATGAAATTCCGTCTGGTTTAGAATTTGTGAAGGATAGTCTAAAAGCAGAAGGTGATAAGCCAGCTCCAGTAGAGTTGAAAGAAGAAGCTGGTAAAATTATCGCAAGATATGAAAACATCACTGATATGAAAGAAAGAAACATTATCTTTAAAGTGAAAGTGAAAGATGATGTGGAAGTGGACAAGGCAATTGTGAATAAAGCGATTGTGGATGATTCACAAAATCCAGTAGAACGACCGGAAGTGGAGATTACACCGGATTATAAAGACGGTAAAGTTAAAGCTGATAAAAAGGTAAGTAAAAAGGATCCAAAGCTAGGAGAAGAAGTAGAGTACCGAATTAGTTTTAAAAATACGGTAGAAAACGGAAAACTAGCAGAGGTGAAAATTGAGGATCAATTACCAACTGGTTTAGAGTATGTGAAAGATAGTTTACAAGCAGAAGGTAATGAACCGAATCCAGTAGAGTTAAAAGAAGAAGCTGGAAAAATTACAGCGAAGTATGAGAATATCACTGATACAGCGGAGCGTAGTATTAACTTTAAGGTGAAAGTAACGGAAGCAGCAAAGGTCGGTAAGACAATCGTGAACAAGGCAATTGTGGATGATCATAATCCAAAGAATCCGCCGCAAAAACCAGAAGCGATTATTACACCGGAGTATAAAGACGGAAAACTAAAAGCTGAGAAAACGGTAAATAACGAAGCTCCAAAATTAGGAGAAGAAGTAGAGTATCGAATTACTTTCCGTAACGTAGTTGAACATGGAAAAGTAGCGAAGGTGAAGATTAAGGATGAATTACCAAGTGGCTTAGAGTTTGTAGAAGGTAGTGAAAGAGCTGAGGGAGAGAATCCGAAACCGTTGCATGTGAAAGTGAAAAACGGGATTGTCCTTGCAGAGTATCCAGAAATTACGGATACGAAAGAAAGAAGCATCGTTTTTAAAGTGAAGGTGAAAGAAAAAGCTAAAGTAGGAGAGGCAATTGTGAATAAGGCGGTTGTGGAAGATACAATACATCCACCAGAGCAACCGAATATCGCTATTAAGCCTCAATATAAAGATGGTGCATTACAAGCAGAAAAAACAGTAAGTAATCATGAACCGAAGTTAGGAGAAGAAATTGAATATCGAATTAGCTTTGAAAATACGGTAGAGAACGGAAAACTAACTGAGGTAAAAGTAGAAGATGAAATTCCAGCTGGTTTAGAATACGTACAAGATAGTATAAAGTCCGATGGGCCGGAACCAAATCCAGTAGAACTTCATGTTGAGAATGGAAAAGTATCAGCAAAGTATCCAGAAATTACAGATACGAAAAAAAGAAGCATCATCTTTAAAGTGCGAGTACAAGAAACGGTACAAGTAGGAAAAGAGATTATAAACAAGGCGATTGTGGATGATAATAATCCGACGACTCCGCCAGTTGAGTCACTTATACCAATTACACCGCAATATAAAGATGGGAAACTAGAGGCAAGGAAAGAAGTAAGTAATCATGAACCGAAGCTAGGAGAAGAAATCGAATATCGAATTACTTTTAACGGCACAGTAGATGGCGGGAAGTTAGTTGATGTGAAAATTGAAGATGAAATTCCAGCTGGTTTAGAATATATGCAAGATAGTTTGAAGGCTGTAGGTGACAAGCCTGCACCAACAGAGCTTACAGTAGAGAATGGAAAAGTAATAGTGAAGTATCCAGATATTATGGATACGAAAGAAAGAAGTATCATTTTTAAAGTGAAGGTAAAAGAAACAGTAAAAGTTGGAGGGGAAATAACAAATAAAGCGATTATTCATGTGGATGATCCGAACCACCCCGTTATGGAACCGACAGCGACAATAAAGCCAGGATATAAAGATGGTAAATTAAAAGCAACGAAGACAGTAAGTAATCCCGAACCGAAGCTAGGAGAGGAAATTGAATACCGAATTAGCTTTGAAAATACGGTAGAAAACGGAAAATTAGCCGTGGTAAAGGTAGAAGATGAAATTCCAGCCGGTTTAGAATACGTGCAAGATAGTCTTAGATTTGAAGGTGCTGAGCCAAATCCAATAGAGTTGAAAATGGAGTTTGGAAAAGTAACTGCTACGTATTTAGACATTATGGATAGAAAAGAACGTAGTATTATTTTTAAAGCGAAGGTAAAAGAAACTGTTAAAAGCGGAGAGGAAATTGTGAATAAAGCGATTGTGGAAGATACAACAAACCAGCCGCTTGAACCGACAGTTTCCATTAAGCCGAAGAAACCGGAAGATCCGAAAGAACCAGAAGTGAAGCCGGAAGATCCGAAAGAACCAGAAGTGAAACCGGAAGATCCGAAAGAACCAGAAGTGAAGCCGGAAGATCCGAAAGAACCAGAAGTGAAGCCGGAAGATCCGAAAGAACCGGAAGTGAAACCGGAAGATCCGAAAGAACCGGAAGTGAAACCGGAAGATCCGAAAGAACCAGAAGTGAAACCGGAAGATCCGAAAGAACCAGAAGTGAAACCGGAAGATCCGAAAGAACCAGAAGTGAAACCGGAAGACCCGAAAGAACCAGAAGTGAAGCCGGAAGATCCGAAAGAACCAGAAGTGAAGCCGGAAGATCCGAAAGAACCGGAAGTGAAACCGGAAGATCCGAAAGAACCAGAGGTGAAACCGGAAGACCCGAAGAAACCAGAAGTGAAACCGGAAGATCCGAAAGAACCAGAAGTGAAACCGGAAGATCCGAAAGAACCAGAAGTGAAACCGGAAGACCCGAAGAAACCAGAAGTGAAACCGGAAGGACCCGAAGTAAGACTGGAAAAATTAATTAAAGAGCCGCACGTAAAAGTAGAAAGAGAATTACCGAAAACAGGGGCAGAATCTCCATGGATGATGTCAGTTGGTTCGGGAATTTCATTCTTAGTTGGCGGAGTATTATTCATATTAGGTAGAAGAAGAAAACAGTAATTCTAAAAGCACAATGAGTTCGATCATGTATCGGATTCATTGTACTTTCGTTTTTTGATATATAAAGAAAAGCTCCTTCCATACGTGGAAGGAGCTTTATTTTTGTATATTAAAACATACTTGAGCTGTGCATCGGTTGAAGTTTTGCGTTTGGATCGAAGTAAGCTTTTGCATTGTTTACTGCTGTTGGTGCTTCACCGAAGCCGCAAGCAATGAGTTTTACTTTTCCTTCATATGTACAAATGTCACCAGCGGCATATATGCCAGGAATATTTGTTTCCATTTTCGAGTTCACGAGAATGCTGTTTTTTTGTATATCTAAGCCCCAATTTTTAATTGGACCAAGAGAGGAAACGAAGCCGTAGTTTACGATTACATCATCCACATCGATAATAATTTTTTCTTCTGTTTTTACGTGTTGAAGAACGACTTGTTCAATCTTGTCATCACCAATGAGTTCTACTGGAACGTACGGTGTACTTACGTCTGCACGAGAATTCATTAAGCTTTCTACGCTATGTTCATGCGCACGGAATTTATCACGGCGATGAACGATTGTAACTTTGTCAGCAATTGGCTCTAACATCATTGTCCAATCAACAGCTGAGTCGCCGCCACCAAATACTACGACGCGCTTACCAGCAAATTTATTCATATCATCAACGAAATAATGTAAGTTTTTCTTTTCGTACTTTGTTGTACCTTCTAATTCTAAGCGGCGTGGTTGGAAAGCACCATTGCCAGCAGTAATAATAACTGATTTAGAATAGTGAGTTTGCTTATTTGTAACAAGTTTAAATATACCGTCAGCTTGTTTCTCAAGTGTATCAACAGCTTCTTCTAAACAAACGGTTGGGTCGAATTTTTTCATTTGCTCTTTTAAGTTATCAACTAATTCTTGTGCACGCACTTTCGGGAATCCAGCTACATCATAAATGTATTTTTCAGGGTAGAGTGCGGATAATTGTCCTCCAAGTTGAGGTAAGCTTTCAATGATTTTTACACTTGCTTGTCTCATGCCGCCATAAAATGCTGTGAACAGTCCTGTTGGACCACCACCAATAATTGTTATGTCGTAAACTTTTTGATTTTCTGCCACTTTCATTCCCCCTATAGATGGAATTTTGATATTGATTTCATATATTGTTCATATGTACACGAAAATCCTGCAAATGATGACACTTTCAAATAAATGATAGCATATTTGAGTTCATAATACTTCTGAAAACGACTGAATTGTGTGTAAGTTTTCGCATAGATGCTTTTTTAATTGTATAAAATATGGTGAAAGGAAAATACATGAAAAAAAGGTTGAAAAACCCTTGAAAACGCTATGTTATTTTAAAATATTGATAATTCGCCAGACGCTTGAATTCTGGAATAAAACCGACTAATATAGGGAAGTATTATGTTAAATTTCTATGACAAAATTCGTACGATTTTTTGACTGCGTTTTGTTATGATATAGAATGTGATAAATTCCACATTCTTGACAAATAGAGTTTTTAGTACTTGGTATTATTTTTCATTACTATTATATAAAGAAAAGGGTTGTGATTTGGTGAAGACTCCAAAAATCGTAGTTTTAGGTGCAGGTTATGGCGGGATGATTACGACTGTTCGTCTGCAAAAAGCATTATCTGTAAATGAAGCTGAAATTACGTTAGTAAACAACAACAGCTATCACTACCAAGCGACTTGGTTACACGAGAGCGCAGCTGGTACATTACAAGATGAAAAAATCTGTCTAGATATTCAAGACGTTATTGATACAAATAAAGTGAACTTTGTACAAGATACAGTAGTAGAAATTAAAGCTGCTGAAAAACGCATTATCTTAAAAGACGGCGAGTTAGAGTATGACTACTTAGTAATCGGTCTTGGTTTCGAATCAGAAACATTCGGAATTACAGGATTAAAAGAGTATGCATTCTCAATCGCTAACATTAATGCAACTCGTCAAATTCGTGAGCATATGGAAGCTAGTTTCGCTAAATATGCAACTGAACAACGCGATGAATTAGTAACAATCGTTGTTGGTGGTGCTGGATTTACTGGTATCGAGTACGTAGGTGAGCTTGCAAACCGTGTTCCTGAACTTTGCAAACAGTATAATGTACCACGTGAAAAAGCACGTATTATCTGTGTAGAAGCTGCTCCAACAGCACTTCCAGGTTTCGATCCAGCATTAGTAGAATACGCTGTAAAACAACTTGAGAAAAAAGGCGTAGAATTCCGCATCGGTACAGCAATTAAAGAAGCAACTGAAGAAGGTATTATCGTTGCAAACGGTGATGATACTGAATTACTAAAGTCTGAAACAGTAGTTTGGGCTGCAGGTGTTCGTGGTAACGGTATTGTAGAAGAGTCTGGCTTTGAAGCAATGCGCGGACGTGTAAAAGTTGATGAGTACATGCACGCTCCAGGATACGAAGATGTATTCATGGTTGGTGACGCAGCGTTAATCATTAACGAAGAAATTAACCGTCCATACCCACCAACAGCACAAATCGCAATTCAAGAAGGTTACAACATTGCACACAACTTAACTGTGTTAGTTCGTGGCAAGGGCGAAATGAAAAAATTCGCATTCGATAATAAAGGATCTGTATGTTCTTTAGGTCATGACGATGCAATGGGCGTTGTTATGGGCAAAAAGTTAACAGGTTGGAAAGCTTCTTTCATGAAGAAAGTTATCGATAACCGTTACCTATTCTTATTAGGTGGACCTTTATTAGTTCTTAAAAAAGGTAAATTAAAGTTCTTTTAATATATAGTAGAAAAAGCAGAAACGGCTAAGAGCTGTTTCTGCTTTTTTCATTTTAAAAATATAGTATAATATATAAAAAAGAAAGAATATTCTGTCCGTTATAGTAGAGGAGGGTATTACATCATGGAGAAGCGAGGGAAAGTGTGGTTAGCTGTTAGTGGTTTAGTTGCTACAAAAGACGGCAGGTGGCTGTTCGTTAAGAAAAAATACAGTGGATTAAAGGGGAAATGGTCTTTACCGGCTGGTTTTGTAAATGAAGGTGAGACGGTTGATGAAGCTGTGAAACGTGAAGTGTTAGAAGAGACAGGTATCGTCGCTCATGTGAAGGGGATCATTGGTGTTCGATCGGGCGTGATTCGCAATGAGATTAGTGATAATATGATTATTTTCCTTTTGGAGCCTGAAGGAGAAAACATTATTGTACAGGAGAAGGAATTGTCTGAAGTAGCATTTTTACATCCAGATACGATTGCAGACGATCAAAATACGTCTTTACTTATCAAATATTTGTTTGAAGGAAGGTCAGAACTACATCTTGAGATGAACAAAACATTAGATCCAGGAGAGCAATTTGGTTATACAGCCTATCACGTATTTACGGCACAGACGAAGGAGAGGGAGAAAGAGTGAGTATACCGGTACTACTTATTTCAATGATGTTATTTTTCATTTTGTTTTTTGGAATTGGATTTTTACTCAACATGATATTGCGAGCGACATGGGTAATGGTTATTGTATATCCGATTGTTTGTATACTTATTATTAATAAGGCGAGTGTGTGGGATTATTTTTCAAAGCCGAAAGAAACATTCTCTTCATTTGGGACAAGTGTATCGCATTTAGGGCAGGCAGATGTGTTTATTCTATCTACTGGATTAGTAGGTGCTGCCTTAGCCGGAATTATAATTAAGAAACTTCGGAAAAGCGGATATCAAATGTTTTAATCTCCAATTCATTTGGGGATTATTTTTTTGCATATTCCTTCATTGTATAGGGAATGATTAACGATGAAGGAGTGTGGAATATAAAAATGTTAAAACGATATTGTATTCGCATTATGATGACTTGTTTACTTGTATCCGCATTATGCGTAACATGGAATGCTTTCACAGGAGTTTCTTTATTAGAGATTGTAAAGAAATATGAGGGAACGAGTGCAAAAGAAGTACATGCAGCAGAAGTTAAGAGAAATGTTGCTCCGAGTAAAGAAGTGATAAATGCTTTAGAGCAGGCAAACGACTGGTCTAAATATCGTTCAATTGAAATGACAGCAACAGGTTATACGTCGGGAATTGAGTCAACTGGTAAGAGGCCGGGACATCCGGAGTATGGTATTACATATTCAGGTGTTAAGGCAAAAAGGGATTTATATTCCACAATTGCTGCGGACTTACGTGTATTTCCGATCGGAACGATTCTATTCGTGCCAGATTACGGGTATGGTGTTGTTGCTGATAAGGGCGGTGCTATAAAAGGAAACCGTCTTGATCTATATTATGATACGGTGAAAGATGTTTATAGCCAATGGGGTAAGAAAAAGGTAAATGTATACGTAGTGAAAATAGGAAATGGTAAGTTTACAGAAGAAGAGTTAACGATGTTAAATGAAGACGAAACGATGCAAGTGTTTCGTGGTCAATATTTAAAACAAAGATAGTCTAGTGGGAATTACGCTAGACTTTTTTATTTTATAAATAGAAGAAATATGGATTATGTAGGATATAACAGAAGTTAGAATTGTCGCATTTTATCGAAAATAAAGTTATAATAAAGGTAGAGTAGAGAAATTTAGGGGGTCTGAACATGTTTCAAGTACAAAAAGAATTAGCAAGCCATGAAGCGGTAATTGTTGCCTTATTTGAAGAAGAGAAAACGAGTAGTTTTGTAGAAGAACTGGACAAAGCGTTTGAAGGACAACTACAAGTTTTATTAGAAGAGAAAGAACTTTCTACTAAGAAGAAAGCTATTTCAAAAGTACATAGTTTAGGAAAAACAAATGTGAAACGTTACTATTTCGTTGGTTTAGGTAAGAAAGAGTCTTACACGACAGAAACGTTGCGTGCTGCTCTTGGTAAGGCGTTTAAAACGTTACAAGCAGCAAAAGTACAAGATGCAGCAATCTTACTTGATTCTTTCGTAACAGAGAAATTAGATGCGATTGATGTAGCTCACATTGCAGCAGAAGTACAAGGTCTTGGTACATATGAGTTACAAACATATAAATCAGATAAAAAGGATCGTGTGGAGCTAGAGAAGTTCACGGCTATTACAGCGGAAGATGCGCAAGAAATTGAAGCTGCATTAACAGTTGGCTACGTACATGGACGTGCAACAAATTCAGCTCGTACACTTGTAAATATGCCGCCAAACGTATTAACGGCAACAACGCTTGCTGAGTATGCTGTTGAGTTAGCGGAAAAGTATGATATGGATTATAAAGTTCTTGAGAAAGAAGAGATGGAAGAGCTTGGTATGGGTGCGTTACTTGCAGTAAACCAAGGATCTACTGAGCCACCAAAAATGATCGCTCTTATTTATAAAGGAAAAGAAGAGTGGACAGATGTAATTGGATTCGTTGGAAAAGGAATTACATACGATACAGGTGGTTATTCGTTAAAACCACGTGAAGGCATGGTCGGCATGAAAGGTGATATGGGTGGTGCTGCTGCTGTATTAGGTGCGATGGAAATTATCGGTGAACTTCGCCCAGAGCAAAATGTGATCGCTGTTATTCCATCAACTGATAACGTTGTAAGTGGTACAGCATTTAAGCCAGACGATGTAATCACATCTATGAGCGGAAAAACAATTGAAGTATTAAATACAGATGCAGAAGGTCGCCTAGCGTTAGCTGACGGTATTACGTATGCGAAAAAACTAGGTGCAAACTATCTTATTGATGTTGCGACATTAACAGGTGGTGTAATTGTTGCACTTGGAAATCAGACGACAGGCGCAATGACAAACAATGAAGCGTTGTTTGAGCAAGTGCTAGAGGCGTCTATGGAAACAGATGAATCAATTTGGCAATTACCGATTTTTGATCGTGATAAAGAACGCGTTCGAAACAGTAAGTTTGCCGATTTAAATAACTCACCAGGCCGCGAAGGACATGCGGTTATGGCAGGTACATTCTTAGGTGAATTTGCTGAAGATACACCGTGGGTACACTTAGACATCGCTGGAACATCTGAAACGTCAGGAGCGCATGATTTAGGGCCAGCTGGAGCAACAGGTGCAATGGTACGTACACTTGCAACACTTGTTGAACGTTTCGGAGAAGAGTAAAATTATAAGAGAAGGCTGTTCCAATACTTTGGAACAGCCTTTTTTATTGGTAGGAATATGGTCGTCTTATCCCACATTAACTAGTTTCATTTTATCCCGCTTTAATGGGCAGTAAGAACCCCACCTCAAAATTCGGTGAAAGCGAAGAAGTTAGATGGGAATCAACTGCCCATAAAAGCCCGATTGGTTCAACTAATAATCAGTGGGGGATGAAGCCCCCCACTGATTAAAGTTTCACTTTATAAAGAAATCGTATACAACGTCCCATTTAAGGCAAATGAAGTGCGACCTGTTTCTTCAGAGACAACTAAAATAAGTGCATCGCTTTTTTCTGATAAACCAATTGCAGCTCTGTGACGTGTTCCTAGCTCGGGATCAACTTCTGTGCTTTTCGTTAACGGAAGAATATTGGCAGCTGAAACAATATGATTATTTTTAACGAGAACGGCTCCGTCATGAAGAGGGTTACCTGGATAGAAAATAGATTCAAGTAACGGTGAGGTTAAATGAGCATGTAATGTTGTTCCAGTTTGAATGAGAGAGTCAAGCGGCTCGTTTCTTTCCACAACAATAAGAGCCCCGTGTTTTCGGGCGCTTAAATGTTGGACAGTTGCTGTAATAGAATGTGAGCTTTCCGTATAAGGTGATAAATACGCTTGAATATAGTATGTAGCTGCCAATGTTTGTACGTTTGCTAACATATGATGAATATCTTCCATTTTGCACAAAATACATTCATCTTCTTGATCAATTGCTTGTCTCATAATTGATAATTCTTTCTCAGCAATTTCAATCATTTGCTTTGTTTGTATTTTGAGCTCTTCTGACAAGCCCCATTCTTGCATAATCCTCATTCCCTTTAGTGGAGTATTTAACCATAGTGTATACAAATATTCCTAGTAAAATCCTGTTAGATTGTAAAAAATATTGAGATACAGGTTGTTTTTTTCATATAATAAAGGTAAGACAAGCGAGAGGAGATAGAGATATGAACTGGAAACAAGAATTTAGTCGCTGGCTTTCATATGCAGAGTTAGACGCAGAACTAAAAGAACAGTTAGAAAACATGAAGCAAGATGAGAAGAAAATTGAGGACAGCTTTTATAAAAATCTAGAATTCGGCACAGGTGGTATGCGTGGTGAACTTGGTGCTGGTACGAACCGTTTAAACGTATATACAGTTCGTAAAGCAACACAAGGATTAGCGAAGTTTATTGAAAAATTAGGTGAAGAAGCGAAGAAGCGCGGTGTTGTTGTAGCGTACGATTCTCGTCATAAATCACCTGAATTTGCAATGGAAGTAGCTGCTACACTTGGTGCACACGGTATCACAACATATGTGTTTGAAAGCTTACGTCCAACGCCAGTGCTTTCTTTCGCAGTTCGTCATTTACATACAGTAAGTGGAATCGTTCTTACGGCAAGCCATAATCCGCCGGAATATAACGGTTATAAAGTATATGGTGAAGATGGTGGGCAGTTGCCTCCAAAAGAAGCTGATGAGTTAATTAGCTATGTAAATGCAGTAGAGGATGAGTTAACAGTTGAAGTTGCTAATGTGGAGCAATTAAAAGCTGACGGTTTATTACATATTATTGGACAAGAAGTAGATGATGCATATGCAACAGAATTGAACAATGTCATCATTAATAAAGAAATGGTACAAAATGTTGGAAAAGACTTAAAAATCGTCTTTACACCATTACATGGAACATCAAATATTTCTGTACGCCGTGGTTTAGAAGAAGTTGGATTTACAGATGTAACAGTTGTAAAAGAGCAAGAGTTACCAGATCCGAACTTCTCTACAGTAAAATCACCGAACCCAGAAGAGCATGCAGCGTTTGAGTATGCAATTCGTGACGGTGAGAAGGTAGGCGCAGATGTGTTAATCGCAACGGATCCTGACGCAGACCGCCTAGGCGTTGCAGTTCGTAATCACGATGGTGAGTTCCAAGTATTAACTGGTAACCAAACAGGTGCATTAATGCTTGATTACTTATTATCTCAAAAGAAAGAAAACGGAACACTTCCAGAGAACGGTGTTGTATTAAAAACAATCGTAACGTCTGAAATTGGCCGTACAATCGCGAAAGCATACGGTTTAGATACAGTTGATACGTTAACTGGATTTAAATTTATCGGTGAGAAAATTAAACAGTATGAAGAAAGCGGACAATACGAATTCCAATTCGGTTATGAGGAAAGCTATGGTTATTTAATCCGTCCATTCTGTCGTGATAAAGATGCAGTACAATCTGTTTTATTTGCATGTGAAGTAGCTGCATACTACAAATCACAAGGTAAAACGTTATACGATGGTCTATTAGAAGTATTTGAGAAGTACGGTTTCTTCCGTGAAGATCTTGTATCGCTAACGTTAAAAGGAAAAGATGGAGCGGAACAAATTCAAGAAATGATGGCAACATTCCGTGAAAATCCTCCGAAAGAAGTAGCGGGTTTAACAGTTGTAGCTGTTGAAGACTATAAAGCGAGCATCGTTACATCTTTACAAGATGGACATAAAGAAGAGATTCACTTACCGAAATCAAATGTGTTAAAATATCAATTAGAAGATGGTTCTTGGTTCTGCCTACGCCCATCTGGAACTGAACCGAAGATTAAGTTCTACTTCGGTGTTCAAGATAATTCTTTACAAAATAGTGAGCAAAAGTTACTTACTATTAAAGAAGATATTATGAATCGTTTATAATATAAAGTAATTTTAAGTAGTAGGGAACAAAAGGGAGTGAAACCTCCCTTTTGTTCTATGTAAGGAAATGATCGTTATTGATTCTGACAGAAGAGAGGGTATTTTGTGATGAAAAGAGTAAGAAAAGCGATAATCCCAGCAGCTGGATTAGGAACACGTTTTTTACCAGCAACAAAAGCAATGCCAAAAGAAATGTTACCGATAGTAGATAAACCAACTATTCAATACATTGTAGAAGAAGCAATAAAATCAGGAATCGAAGATATTATTATCGTTACTGGTAAAACGAAGCGCTCTATTGAAGATCATTTTGATAATGCATTTGAGTTAGAGCAAAACTTATTAGAAAAGAAAAAGTATGAGTTACTTGAAAAAGTACAGGCTTCTTCAAAAATGGTAGACATTCATTATATCCGTCAAAAAGAACCAAAAGGATTAGGGCATGCAGTTTGGTGTGCGCGTAAATTCATCGGTGATGAGCCATTCGCTGTTTTATTAGGTGATGATATCGTTCAAGCTGAAAAACCATGTTTACGTCAATTAATTGAAGAATATGATAAAACGCTTTCTTCTGTTATTGGTGTACAAACGGTTCCAGAAGATGAAACACACCGTTATGGAATTATCGACCCATTAGAGCAGGAAGGACGTCGTTACCAAGTTCGCAATTTCGTTGAGAAACCAGCAGCAGGTACAGCACCTTCAAACTTAGCAATTATGGGACGTTACGTTTTAACACCTGAAATCTTCATGTTCTTAGAACAGCAACATGTTGGTGCTGGTGGGGAAATTCAGTTAACAGATGCAATCCAAAACTTAAACGAAATTCAACGTGTATTCGCTTACGATTTCGAAGGAAAGCGCTACGACGTAGGTGAGAAGTTAGGATTCGTTCAGACGACAATCGAAATGGCCCTGCAACACCCAGAATTACGTGATGAAATGGTTCCAATGATGCAGAAAATTTTAGAAGAACACACGAAGCAACAGTCTTAATATAGTGATATAATCCCCTGTTGGATGAGCGGTAAAGGAACGTATTTACTGCTTAATCTAAAGGGGATTTTTTTGAGAAAAAAAGACACTCTCTCGAGAGTGTCTTTACTTTTGATCAGTAGGCTTTAGCTCATCAGCTTTGGATTTTATTTCATCAGTAATAGCGATATTAATATTACCAGCTGCTTTTTTGTATTCCTGAATTAATGCATTAACGTTTTGATTAAATGAAATTAAGCTGCCACTTGGAGATTGGGCCTGTTCGTTAAGCGCAGTGATAATCCCATATATCTTTTTATATTCTTCATAGGTTTCTTTATATTTATTAGGCTGTTCTTTTGCAGCTTCAGAGACTAACTTTAAATCATTTCCCATATTGCTATAAAACGTATCAACGGTTGTAATCATTCCATCAATTTCTGTTCTCTTAGAGCTTAGTGCATTATTAAAGTCATGTCTTTTATCTATTGCACTTGACCATGTAGTTGAATACTCGGATAATACGTAAGATGCTGCATATTTAAAAGTATTTATATTATTATAAAAAGATGCTGCTGCAATTAAGTAATTAGCTTCTTTTTTCTTTTGGGCTTGAAGAGCTTGATACTCCTCTTCCATATTTGTTACTTTTGTTATCGTAAAGAGAAGAACGATGACGGATATAACTGTTGTAAGAAATAGTATTATAGATGTTACTAACGATTTTTTTGCTGGTAATTTTCGTACTTTCTTAATTAACCCAATAACAATAAAGATTAAAGCCGCGCATAAACTAACTATAGTAAGAATGAAAAAGAAAAATGCTAGGCCGTTTCCAATGGTATATGACATTCCTAACTCGCTATTTCCATATAATTTGTAGCCGATACTCATACCTACTATGAAAAATAAAGATAGTACTCCGACACTTACTTTAATAAGTGTATTTTTTGATAGATTCACTGATTTTCCTCCAAAACATTGTTCTAATTAGATGTGCAAAATATCTAATTTGCTGAATTAGCATAACAAAAATCATTTTTAATATGTGTCGTATATTGTCGAAAAAACAAAAAAGAGTTATCTTAACATAGTAAGATAACTCTTTTTATTATGAAATCTTCGAATGAGAATGCTGATAAGCAGAACGGCGTACAGCATAGTATATGCGAGGTGCGATAATAGCACCGATAATTGTAAATGCAATATCTTTTACTGCAAACCACATCATAATCATCCAAGCAGCTTTATAACTCATATTACCACCCATAAAGAAATTGACTGCCCCGTACATATAAGTAGTACCGATAATATAAGTTAAAATGATTCCTGTGAAAGAGGCAATTGCAAATGTACTGAATGTTGGTCGTTCTTTTTGTTCTACTAGTTTTCCGGATACGTAAGCAACGATAATAAATGCAATAATAAAACCACCAGTAGGATCTAAAAGTGCTCCAAATCCAGCTTTGAAGTTAGCGAAGATTGGTGCACCAGCTAAGCCAACGAGCATATACACAGTCATTGATAATGCGCCAAGTCTACTTCCAAGAAGAAGCCCTGCTAAAATTGCGAAAAATGGTTGCATAGATAATGGGATGCCCGCCACTTGCAGGAATGGTGCCCAAGATACAATATTTGCACCAATGGCCATAAGAGCGACGAACATGGCAGCTAATGCTAAATCTAAAACATGAAATCTTCTCATAATGTTAACCTCCTGTTGTTTTTAGGTTAACATTATCGTAGCGAAAATATTTACTTGTTGTCAATCAAAATATTTTGATAAGAAGGCTTCAAATAATCTCTTAGCAACGTATACGGAATACGAAATTGAGGAATTCCGCTTGAATAAGGAGCAATCTCATATAAAGGGAAATAAATGACGAGATTGTCCGGTTCTAAAAAGAAGTGGAACTTTTTCGTGCTCATGACCTTTTCAGTTGCATCGGGAAAATAAATGCCTTCATTTTGTTTAATTTGCCTTACGATCTCAGCGCGGATTATTTCTTTATACTTATCTTCTTGTTGAAATAAATCGTCTAAGTGTAGTAACTTTTTTTCTTTTAAATCAAATGTGTTTGCCTTCCACGTATAAAGACCGTGTGCTCCGCCTGTATATTGATAGTAATTCAAATATAGGCTGAGTAAGGGTGGTTTATTTAAGGAAACTTTATAATCAACATTCGCCACGTACGGATGAAAAGGTGTGCTAGATCCTTCCGTTTCTTTATAATATTTTTTTGCGTCTTTTTCTAATTTGGTTTTAAATTTGTCAGTAGATTTTTTGTAATAGAAATTGAGCTTATTTTGAAATTTAGAATCGGAAAAATTGTGAAACGAAGGTCTGTTAATTTGATATTCTATATAAGGTTTCTTACCTTTTTGTGTTACAGTCTGAACATCGATTGTCAGGTTGGATGCTTTGGCTGCTAGTGCACAATTTGGTACAATAGTCAGCAAGGAGAACATAAGCAGTAATATACAAAATTTCTGTTTCATTTAGGTGAAACCTCCTTATATAAGTGTTATAAGTAGTTTGAAAATAAATAGGTAAAATTATACATTCAATTAAAGTAAGAGAAGGAGGAAACGATATGGGAAAAACTTTAATGGATTCACTTGGAATTGAGTTGTTAGAGATGACAGAAGATAAGGTGGTTGCTACGATGCCTGTTGATGAGCGTACGCATCAGCCGTTTGGTTTTTTACACGGTGGTGCATCTCTTGCATTAGCAGAAACAGTAGCAAGTGTCGGTTCATACAATTTAATTGATCAAGAGAAATGCATCTGTTTCGGTCTAGAAATTAATGCAAATCACATTCGCTCAAAGAAAGATGGAATTGTAACAGCGATTGGAACACCGATACATAGAGGACATTCAACGATGGTTTGGGATGTACGTATTATTGATGAGAATGATGATTTACTATGTATATCAAGATGTACAGTAGCAATTAAAGAAAAACGTGAAAAGTAAAAAGAGGCGGCTCAATAGAGCGCCTCTTTTTTATAATTAAAACTGGATTTTCTTCTCTAAGAAACCTTTTAGTTCGCTAATTGGCATACGAACTTGTTCCATTGTGTCACGGTCACGTACTGTAACAGCTTTGTCTTCAACTGAGTCGAAGTCGTAAGTGATACAGAATGGTGTACCGATTTCGTCTTGACGACGGTAACGTTTACCGATAGAACCAGTTTCGTCAAAGTCTACCATGAAGTCTTTAGCTAGTTCTGCGAATACTTCAGTAGCACCTTCAGATAGCTTTTTAGATAATGGTAAGATAGCTGCTTTGTATGGTGCTAAAGCAGGGTGGAAACGAAGAACTGTACGAGAATCGTTTTCTAATTGCTCTTCTTCATATGCATCACATAAGAATGCTAATGTTACGCGATCAGCGCCTAAAGATGGCTCGATGCAGTACGGTACGTAACGCTCATTCGTTTGTGGATCGATATAGTTAAAGTCTTCATTAGAGTGTTCCATGTGACGTTTTAAATCGAAGTCTGTACGAGATGCTACGCCCCATAGTTCGCCCCAACCGAATGGGAATCGGAATTCAATATCAGTTGTTGCGTTACTGTAGTGAGATAATTCCTCTTCACCGTGGTCACGAAGACGCATGCTTTCTTCAGTCATACCAAGTGAAAGTAACCAGTTCTTACAAGTTTCACGCCAGAATGCGAACCACTCTAAATCTTCACCAGGCTTACAGAAGAATTCAAGTTCCATTTGTTCGAATTCACGTGTACGGAATGTGAAGTTACCAGGCGTGATTTCGTTACGGAAGCTCTTACCGATTTGGCCGATACCAAATGGAAGCTTTTTACGCATAGAGCGTTGTACGTTTTTGAAGTTTACGAAAATACCTTGTGCTGTTTCAGGACGAAGGAAGATTTCGTTCGTGCTAGACTCTGTAACACCTTGGAATGTTTTGAACATTAAGTTGAACTGACGGATTTCAGTGAATTCTTGGCTACCACAATCAGGACATTTTACTTCATGTTCTTTCATTAAATCAGCCATTTGGTCGAAAGTAAGACCATCAACAACCATTTCGATGCCTTTTGCATCTAATGCATCTTCAATTAATTTATCAGCACGGTGACGCGCTTTACATTTTTTACAGTCGATCATTGGATCGTTGAAGTTACCAACGTGACCAGAAGCGATCCAAGTTTTTGGGTTCATTAAAATAGCTGCGTCTAAACCAACGTTATGTGGAGATTCTTGAATGAATTTTTTCCACCAAGCTTTTTTAACGTTATTTTTTAATTCGATTCCAAGTGGACCGTAATCCCAAGTGTTTGCAAGACCACCGTAAATTTCAGAACCAGGGAAAACAAAACCGCGATGTTTTGCTAAGTTTACAACTTGTTCCATTGAATACATAATAAAATCCTCCTTTTGAAAGTTAACGTATTGGCGATGACGTGCTCAGATACTAGTGAAACGAGCGGTATATGCTTTGAAAACATAAAAAAACGCTCATCCCAAGGCTTAATTGCCTAGGGACGAGCGTTTGCCCGCGGTTCCACCCTAGTTGATACACAACAGGTGCATCCACTTTATCACGTATTGCTCGAGACTGCCGTTTCCTTGCGGTTTCAGGCTTTCACTATCCCTGAATCGCTTTTGTGCAAGTACTTATAAGTCCGTCATCGCTACTTATATTAATAATAATGAACATATTCTAACACGTTCTTTTTTAAATCTCAATAGAGGAACGCGTCTATCTATGATAGAGTCTCGCCTATTTTTTCGTTATTTATTCCGTAATTTTGTTTAATGTGCTTAATTGCTTCACGTTTACTAAGCGAGGCAAGCTCGTTATTTTGCACGTATTCCCAAACGACATCGGGCTTTGTTTTTGCATATTCGCGAAGGACCCAGCCGATTGCTTTTTGAATGAAAAATTCTTTTGAAGAATGTAGTTGTCCAATAATCCAGAAAAGAAGTTCTTCATCCATCTTTTGTTTATATTTTAGCTGGAATAAAATAGCGGCGCGTTGTAACCATATGTTATCGGATGCAATCCATTTTGGAATATAGGCAGAAATTAATTCCGGATGTTTTAAAAAGATACCACCTAAAAATGTAGGAACGATGCTATCGACAGAATCCCACCAAGATTTTGTTACAATGAGTTCTTCTAAAAACGGTATATGCGTTTCGTTTATATGCTTTTTATATTTTTGCATAATATCGAGTGCGGCCGCTTGAAATTCACGTTCTGGTAAATCCCAAAGCTCACGTATGATAATTTGAAAGTCTTTTTGATCTGGGAGAGTATGTATTTGGATGACGTCTTTCAATAGTTGTCTTCTTTCAGGTGTTTGAATACCGAGAAATGGGAAGTGATTTTTCATATAACGTGCCATCGGTTCCGCTTTTTCAAGGTTTTTATGAGCTATGAAATGCTCTTGTAATGCTTGTACAAATGGATGCATAAGTGCGTTCTCCTTTCTTATTACCTTTCTTATACCATTATACAGAGAGTTTGGATAAATTTTAAAACATAACTTGTAAAGTAATGAAATATGTTGAGAGTAGAGAGGAGAGGATAAGATGGAAGATCAAGGCGTACTAGCGGGTTTCTTTGCTCTTAGTTTTGCGTTTATTCTTGTTATATTGATTTGGGCAGTTATTGCGTATTTGTTAACGGCTTTTGCACTGTATACGATGGCGAAAAATGATGGTGCAACGGATGGTGCTCTTGCTTTTATTCCTTTTATAAATAGTAAAATATGGGGCGATTTAGCAAAAGACAAATTACCAGATTTCTTGAAAGAAGAAGCAGGATGGAAAATATTCGGCATATATGTTGCATGTTTCATTTTTAACTTCGTACCAATTCTATATTTATTAGCAACAGCTGTATCGATTGTGCTGTCTATTTATCTCATCTACGCTATTTTAGACAGGTACGGAACGAACTCTATATTATTTACAATTATTCATACCATCACATTTTCGGTGTTCTTGCCGATTCACTTGTTCATTATTCGGAATGAGCCGGTAAGATATAACGAGTAGATATATGTGGGGAGCTGTTTCGAAGATATTTTGGAACAGCTCTTTGTTGGTTAATCGATATTTCCTTGAACAAGAAAAAAGGGCTGTCACATAGGACAGCCCTTTTCTGCTACATAAGGTAGCGTAAATAAATATAAATATGAGAAATGATTAATGAAACGATCATAATTGGGAAGCCGACTTTAAGGAATTCCATGTAGCTAAACTTATGGCCCTCACGACTTGCGATACCTGCAACGATTACGTTAGCAGAAGCTCCAATTAATGTTCCGTTTCCACCTAGACAAGCACCTAATGCTAATGCCCACCATAATACGTCGATTTGTGCGTCAGAAGGTGATAAACCTAGCCCAACTGCCATATCGTTAATAAGTGGGATCATTGTTGCAACGAACGGAATGTTATCAATTGTTGCAGAGGCGATACCAGATACCCATAAAATAAGGATAGATGCGTAAGAAACATCTCCGCCTGTTATTCCAATTACTTTTTGAGCTAACATTTTGATAAGGCCGATATCAATAAGTCCTCCAACAAGTACGAATAGTCCTGCGAAGAAGAAGATTGTTACCCACTCTACACTTGCGAATACCTCTTCAATTTCATGTTCTTTCACACCGATTAGCATAAGTACAGTAGCACCAGTTAAAGCGATGATAGCTGCATCAACATGGAAAATCGAATGAGTCATGAAACCTACGATTGTAAGTCCAAGTACTGTTAAAGATTTTTTCATTAAAACTGGATCTTTAATGTATTGCTTTTCATCTAAACTCATTAACTTTTTAATTTGTACAGGATCAGCAATTAATTGTTTACGGTACATGAAGTAAAGTATTGTCGCTGTAACAGCAATAATAATGATTACGATAGGTGCTAAGTTGAATAAGAAAGCATTGAAATCTAAATGCTTATTTGCAGAACCAATCATAATATTTGGCGGATCACCAATTAATGTTGCTGTTCCTCCAATGTTTGAAAAAATAATTTCAGAAAGTAAATAAGGAACAGGATTTACTTGCAGTATGCGCGTAATAGATAAAGTAACTGGAACAACAAGAAGTACAGTTGTAACGTTATCTAAAAATGCGGAACCAAGCGCAGTAAGCAAGGAAAGTGAAATTAAAATTTTAATTGGATTTCCTTGTGCTCCTTTTGCTGCTTTAATGGCAACGTATTGGAAGACACCCGATTTACTCGTAATGTTCACCAGAATCATCATACCGATGAGTAACGTAATCGTCCCCCATTCAATATGTTTCGTAAAGGCGTTGTGTAAATCAACGACCCCCATAATTACCATGAGTGCTGCACCAAGAAGTGCGATGACAGCGCGATTAATTTTTTCTGAAATAATAATGGCATATGTAATTAAAAAGACTGCGATAGCAAAATAATACTGCCAGTTTGCGAGCTCTTGCGTTGTTTCGTGCAAAACTCTCATCTCCTTTCATTCACTTTTCTTAGTGTGTCAAAAAATTAACTAGATGAAACACACATAACGTCATTATAAAGTAGAAAAAAGGAGGATGTAAATGAAAGGGCTTATTTTGTCATATTTTCTGCATCGGTCATTTTTTCTTATTTTTAAAAATATTTGTGGGCATTTGACATATATATAAGATACATCCAATCTGAATATTTAAAATGGAATTAGCATTCGAGCTTGTTCGTGTAGGAGTGTCAATTAGAAAGGAATGACAAAGATGATAAGGAAGGGATCGTATGGATGAACAACGATTTTTATTTTTGGATTTTGAGTTTACGATGCCCCAGCACAGAAAAAAACCAAAAGGATTTTTCCCGGAAATCATTGAGGTAGGACTCGTTTCGGTTGTTGGCTGTAAGGTAGAAGACACGTATTCAGCTCATGTTAGGCCGAAAACTTTTCCTTCTTTAACGGATCGATGTAAGAAATTTTTAGGAATTAAACAAGAAGTCGTAGATAAAGGAATTTCATTTCCAGAACTCGTTGAAAAACTTGCAGAATATGAAAGGAGATGTAAACCAACCATTGTTACGTGGGGAAATATGGATATGAAAGTGTTGAAGCATAATTGTGAAATGGCAAGAGTAGACTTTCCGTTCTTAGGACAGTGTCGTGATTTATCACTTGAGTATAAGAAGTTTTTTGGGGAGAGAAATCAAACAGGATTGTGGAAAGCAATTGAAGCGTATGGAAAAGCAGGGACGGGTAAGCATCATTGTGCGCTAGATGATGCGATGACGACGTATAATATTTTTAAATTAGTAGAAAAAGATAAAGAGTATTTAGTGAAACCAGCACCTCCAACGTTAGGAGAACTCGTTGATTTTTCAAAAGTGTTAAAGAAAGTGAGTACACAGTAACGACCAAATTGCACAGTATGTAATTTGGTCGTTTTGTTTTTTTAAAGTTTGTAGTCTTTTTTTAACTGTTCTAATGTTTCTAGACTACGAACCGCAAAAGGTGAATCATCTTCAGAAAATGAATTCATTTGAGTTCCCAATGCTAATTTGAGTGACTCTGTATACTCTGGAATTTCTCCTTCATATTTCTTCACCATTTGCTCCGGAATGTTCGTCTGTTCACGGAAAGCTAAAGCACGTCTTTCATGGAAAAATGGTACGTCAGCTTGTTTTACGTTATGTAAGTCACCTTGCACCGGATGTTTTAAAACAGATAACACTTTTACGACGTAACTGCCAGGACGGCTATTTGTAACTTCGCCGATGTATTTGCCAGTTTTATAAATACCAGTAACGATTTCACCAATTTCAAATGTTTCTCTCATATTTTTCACCTCAAGTTTATAGTAAGGAAAGTGTGCGAAGGAGTCAAAGAAATCCTTCTCTTTCGGAACGCCCCCTTGAGAATATGAATCGGTTCAACTATAATTTAAAGATATATAACAGAAAATTCTGATGTTTTTCAATCCAATCATAAGGAGTGTTCAATATGATGCCTTTATATTTTCCGGAAGATAAAACAGAATATATTATTCCAGGGATTGTTTGCGTTCTATTTATCATTGGTGCCGTTGCTACGTGGCGTATGTTCATTCGTGTATCAAAACGAGAAGCGGAGCGGTTACAGAAAGTTGAAGAAAAACTTTTAGCGGAAAAGAAACAGTAACTCATTTTTGTATGTTTCCCTCTATGCTCGGACAATCTAAGGGCAGAATATATTTTGGAGGGAATAGAATGAAAAAACGGCTTTTTTTCAGTTGTTGTTTATTATTTCTGATGGCAGGTTGTGACCAAGGAAAGCCGAAAGAAATTGACGTGAAATTACATAATGCTTCAGGCGATGAAGTGGGGACTGCAAAAGTAGTGCAGCAAACAAGCGGAGTGAAAATTACGGTTAAAGGGGAAGGTTTCGCACCTGGCCCGCACGGCATACATGTACACGAAATTGGTGAGTGTAAAGCACCACGTTTTGAATCATCTGGGAATCATTTTAATCCTGATAATAAAAAGCATGGTCTTCTTAATCCGAAAGGTGCAGAAAATGGTGATTTACCGAATGTAATTGCAGACGGTTCTGGAAAAATTAAAGCAGAAATCGATGCACCGCACATAACGCTTGAAGAAGGAAAAACAACGATTCATAGAAAAGATGGAGCGTCTATTATTATTACAGAAAACGCTGATGATGGTATGACACAACCAACAGGTAAATCAGGTGATCGAATTGCTTGTGGTGTCATTGTAAAAAAAGCATCGGATATGAAGGAAAAGTAAAAGCTACCGTGCATGGTAGCTTTTTTTGTGAAACGTATTTGAAAAGATATTGATAAAGAAGGTTTTCCCGAATTGCCTCCTTTCTTATTCTGAAAACGTATGGCGCAGTCTATTTAAGATTTCTTCTAAAACAGATCTTGGACAGCCGATGTTAATTCGAATATGTTCTTCCCCGCCTAATCCATATTTCTCACCAGGTTCAACGATGATTTTCCCTTTTTCCTCAAGCAATGTGGTGCGTTCGTCTTGAGAAAGCTGTAGGCGAGAGCAATCAATCCATAATAAAAAGCTACCTTCTGGTTTCGTTACAGAAAGAGCAGGTATGTGATCTTTAATATATTCACAAGCGAATTGAGCGTTATCTTCTATATATAATCGAATTTCATTTAGCCAATCGTTACATTCTGTATAGGCACTTTGCATCGCTGTATAGGCAAATGTATTTAATCCGTGGAAACCTTGTCTATATTGGATAGATGTAAAGGTTTGACGGAGTTTTTCGTTTGGAATGATAATAATCGATGCTTGTAATCCGGCGATATTAAATGTTTTACTCGGAGCCATACAAGTAATCGTGCGTGCTGCTAATTCTTCAGATAAAGAAGCGAACGGTGTATGAGTACGATCCCCGTAAATAATATCGGCATGAATTTCATCCGCGACAACGATTACATTATATTTTGTACATAATGTGCCAAGTTGTGTGAGTTCCTCTTTTGACCAAACACGCCCAATTGGATTGTGAGGACTACAAAGAAGCATGAGTTTGACGCCTTGTTGAAATTGCTTTTCTAAATGATCGAAGTCTATCGCATATGTATCATTTTGTTTCTGTAATGGACTCACGCATAATTGTCTATTGTTTGTTGTGACCATTTCGAAAAATGGGGGATAAATAGGTGGTTGTACGAGAACAGATTCATTTTCCTTTGTGAAGGCCTGTATGCTCATACTAAGAGCTGGAACGATTCCGGCGCTAAAGACAATCCATTCTTTTTGAATATCCCAGTTGTACTGTTTTTTTGTCCAGTTACAAATAATATCTCCAATATTTTCGGGAGGAAGTGTGTAGCCGAAAATAGGGTGCTCGATACGTTTCTTTAAAGCAGTTTGAATTGGTTTTGGTACTTCAAAGTCCATATCAGCTATCCAAGCGTGGATAAGTTCTTCGTTTTTATACGTATCCCATTTTGTACTATGAGTACCACGTCGATTGACTGTTTTATGAAATAGTTGCATAAGTTTGCCCCCTTCTTCTGTAAACCGTTAAGTTATGAAAGTTCTCTCTCTTCTTATAGAATAGCTGATGTGATAGGATAAAGAAAAGTATTAAAAAGTGAAAAGGCGGGAAGCGAATGGGTGCATATGAAAAGATGATAGAGGTTGTGAAGAATTGGGATCCGTTTCAAATGGGACCGGAGTTTTATGAAACAGAAGCGAGCGACGTTGTGAATGTCGTAAGTGTGTTCGACGATCCAAAATACATCGCAAAAAAGATTCAACATATATACTTTATGTCTTTTGAGGAAGTACCTGCGCTTGGGAAATGTGAGAAGTTAGCTGTGGAATTACTTGTAATAAAAGAAGGCGGAAGCTGTTCATTATAGGCTGTCGGAAATTCCGACAGCCTTTTTTATATATTATTGCGCGGAAAACGCAATGATTTCTTCATAAACATGTTCAGGCTTTTCTTCAGGTAGTAAATGTCCTGTGTTTTCGTAAGAAATAAATTTCGAGTTTGGTAAATCTTTGTGTAGCCGATGCCCTACATGTACAGGGACGACGCGATCTTTTTCACCCCAAATGAGTAGTGTAGGTGTTTCGATTTTTTGTAATTCAGTTGAAGATAAGTCACCTTCACGGTCTCTTATCATACGAGTTAAAGCAGGGAATATACGGTTGTCATAAAAAGGAGCGGAGTAACCTTCCTTCATTTCATCGTCAATTAATGAGTGATCATGAACGACATTCATTAAGTTATGAACAATCCCGCGCCGTATAATCCAGTTCTTTACGTATAAATGAAAGAACGGTAAATAAGAAGAGTACAGTAAAGGTAAGGTTGCGCGTGCTAAATAGCTAGAGCTGCATAGTAAAATCGTCTTTGAGATTAATTCAGGGCGTATACGGTTTACGTAGAGAGAAATTTGTCCACCCATAGAATGCCCAACTAACACAATATTTGAGAGAGATAAATGTTCAATTAAATCGATAATAACCGTTGCTAAATTGTGATAAGAATACTTAAAGAGCTGAGACTTATCACTTTTTCCGAACGGCGGTAAATCAAGAGCAATTACTGTTCCTGCTTTCGATAGTAAAGGAATAAGACGGCGGTAACTGAATGAGGAAGATAAAAAGCCGTGAATTAGCACGAAAGTAGGACGTTCTGTTTTGTTGTCATGTTCATACAATTCGTAATGAATAGTAGTGCCGCGAGTGGAAAAAGTGAAATAAGGACAAGTATATTCGTGATTCATTTTTTGTCACTCCATTGATTTTTGTTCATATCATTTCCAAGGAAGAAAAAAATATGTTAACAAAAAAAGGCAAGATGACGATGTCATCTTGCCTTTCGCTTATTTATTATTACCTACGAACAATATTAGGCGGTGTTTTTCCTTGTAACCCTGCAACTAAATTTTCAGCGGCTGTCATAGCCATTTGCTGCCTAGTTTTTAATGTTGCAGATCCGATGTGTGGTAAAGTCACAACATTTTGTAATGATAAGAGCGGATTATCTTTTTGAATCGGCTCTTGTGTAAAAGTATCAATGCCTGCTGCAAAGATTTTCTTTTCGGTTAACGCATGGATTAACGCTTCTTCATCTACTGTTTTCCCACGAGAAGCATTAATAAAGATTGCTGTTTCTTTCATTAATGAAAATTCTTTTTCTCCGATAAGGTGATACGTTTCATCTGTTAATGGAGTAAGAAGGACAATAAAGTCAGACTGTTTTAGTAGCGTCTGTAAATCACAATATGTAGCACCGAATTTTTGTTCAGCTTCTTCTTTCCGGCGACGGTTATAATAAAGAACATTCATATCAAATCCGAATTTCGCTCGTTTTGCAACGGCTTCGCCAATTCGCCCCATTCCGATAATACCGATTGTACTATGGTGTACATCCAGCCCGAAGTGCTCTTTTCCAATTTCGGCGTTCCATTCACCATTTTTTACGTAGGAGTCAAGTTCGCAAACGCGGCGACCAGCAGATAACATAAGAGCGAAAACAAGGTCCGCTACTGTATCATCTAATACATATGGTGTATTCGTTCCGATTACATTTCGCTTTTCCATCGCTTGTAAATCAAAATTATCGTAACCGACAGAAATGTTGCTTACTACTTTTAAGTTAGGAGCTACATCTAATAATTCTTCATTAATAGCAGATCCGAAATTTAATAATCCATCTTTATCTTGTATTTTCTCCAATAGGACATCACGAGGTACCTTCTCGTTTTGCTCCCATTTTTCATAATCACAGTGTTCTAATAAATAGTTTTCTACAAATGTTGGAACTGGTTCAGCAATATAAACTTTTGGTTTCACGGTTCCATCCCCTTTCACTTTATCCTGCGTTTTTTCACTGATTAAAGTTTCGCTTCCCCGGCTATTAACGGACAGTAAGCCCCCCACCTCAAAAAGTAGCCCAAGTAAAGAGGTTAGTTGGGAGAGCAACTGTCCGTAAAATCCCGATTGGTGCGGATTAAAGTTTCACTTTATTTTGACATAATTCACTAAAAAAATCTTCTTTTCAAACTGGAAAGGGTATTTGTATAATTTAGACACAAACGAAAAGGAAGGATGATTTATATGGTGACAGAAAAGGAATTAGAATTATTAGCTTGTCTTGAAAAAAGTAGTCGATTATCTGTAGATACATTAGCGAAGTTGTTAAATATAGAAGTAGAAGAAGTAAAGAAGATGGTTGAAAAATTAGAAGCGGAAAAGATTATTGTGGATTATGTAACACATATCGATTGGACGAAGGTGAAAGAACATACAGGTTTAACGGCGATGATCGATGTGAAAGTTACGCCAAAGCGCGGCGTTGGGTTCGATGCGGTTGCTGAACAAATTTATCGTTATTCAGAAGTGAAATCTGTTTATTTAATGTCAGGGACATACGATCTTTCTATTACATTAGAAGGAAAGACAATGGGAGAAGTAGCGATGTTTGTTTCTGAGAAATTAGCAACAATTGAATCTGTCGTTTCTACAACAACGCATTTCATTTTGAAGAAGTATAAACATGAGGGAATTATTTACGAAAAAAACGATGATGATAAGCGCATTGTGGTGACACCATGAAGCAATTTGAACTATCTAGAACGGCAGAATCTTTACAACCATCTGGTATTCGAAAGTTTTTCGATCTAGCAGCAAATATGAAAGGTGTTATTTCTCTTGGAGTAGGAGAGCCTGACTTTGTTACACCTTGGAATGTAAGGCAAGCATGCATCCGTTCTTTAGAACAAGGATATACATCATATACAGCAAATGCAGGATTATTGGAACTTCGTCAAGAAATAGCAAAGTATCTAAAAAAACAATTTGCAGTATCCTATGATCCGAACGATGAAATCATTGTTACAGTTGGAGCGAGTCAGGCGTTAGATGTAGCGATGCGCGCCATTATAAATCCTGATGATGAAGTACTCATTATTGAACCAAGTTTCGTTTCTTATGCACCGCTTGTGACATTAGCTGGAGGAGTTCCGGTTCCTGTGGCAACGACTTTAGAAAACGAGTTTAAAGTACAACCAGAACAAATTGAAGCAGCTATTACAGCGAAAACAAAGGCAATTTTGCTTTGTTCACCAAATAACCCAACAGGTGCAATGTTAAATAAATCTGAGCTTGAAGAAATAGCAGTGATTGTTGAGAAGTACAATTTAATTGTATTATCTGATGAAATTTATGCAGAGCTTGTATACGACGAAGTATATACAAGTTTCGCGAGTATTAAAAATATGCGCGAGCATACAATTTTAATTTCCGGATTTTCAAAAGGGTTTGCGATGACAGGATGGCGCCTCGGTATGATTGCAGCTCCTGTTCAATTTTCGGAATTAATGCTCAAAATTCATCAATATTCCATGATGTGTGCACCGACAATGTCTCAGTTCGCAGCACTTGAAGCGTTACGCGCGGGGAATGATGAAGTAATTCGGATGAGAGATAGTTATAAGAAACGCCGTAATTTTATGACGACATCGTTTAATGAAATGGGTTTAACGTGTCATGTGCCAGGCGGAGCATTTTATGTATTTCCTTCTATTTCTTCAACTGGACTATCTTCGGCAGAATTTGCAGAACAGCTATTATTAGAAGAAAAGGTGGCTGTTGTACCTGGAAGTGTATTTGGCGAAAGTGGTGAAGGATTTATTCGTTGCTCGTATGCAACATCGCTTGAACAACTTATGGAAGCAATGAAGAGAATGGAACGGTTTATAGAAAATAAAAAAAGGACAAAACATAATACGTTTTGTCCATAAAAGGGGGGGAATACTAGAAAGCCATGTGTTAGTATTCTATCCCAATATTAGAAAATTATACGTACTCTAGGAAATTTTTCGTTAATTTTGAATGAGTTCTGTCATAGTGGTATAATTTACTAATATAAGGTATGCGTATTCTGAGTAGCTTTACTTAGGGTACGTACTAACTAATCGGATATTTAACAATAAATCATCTGCTTTGCTATCTACAATTGTAGAGAAAATGGTAAACGTATGGGAGTGTTTCATATGTCAGAACAATATACAACTGGAGTGGTTGTAACAGGGAAAGTGACTGGGATTCAAGATTACGGAGCATTTGTAGCGTTAGATGCAGAAACACAAGGGCTTGTGCATATATCTGAAATTACAAATGGATATGTAAAGGATATTCATGACTTTTTAAAAGTCGGCGATACAGTAGAAGTAAAAGTACTTTCAATTGATGAAGAACACAGAAAAATGAGTTTATCGTTAAAAGCTGCGAAAAGAAAACAAGGACGGATTCTTATACCAAATCCATCTGAGAACGGATTTAATACGCTGCGAAAAAAGCTAACAGAATGGATTGAAGAGTCCGAGTTAACAAAGTAAAAGAGGAGCGCATATGAGCGTTCCTCTTTTACTTTGTCTTATGATATATATTTGCAAATATGATTGCATGCAATCATATTCGTATGTCGGAGGTGAAATAAAGACATACTGACTAGCGAATTTCGTTCGTTTCTGGGTGAGTGCCAAGATTTTCTGATGGTTTAAAGAGTAAACCAAGATTAATAAGCCCAGAAATACCGACGATACCGTAAATAATACGTGCGAGAGCTGAGTTTTGTCCACCGAAAATGGCTGCCACTAAGTCAAACTGAAAGAACCCGATCAGTCCCCAGTTCACAGCGCCAATTACAGTAAAGACTAATGCGATACGTTGCAGAGTACTCATGAAAAAGCCCCCCTTAATTGTGAAGCATGAGCAAGCGATGAGTTAATTAACTCCTTTATAGAATGGCGTAGTTATGTTGTTTTTATACATAAAAAATATAAGAAAAAGGATGTATATACATCTATACCGAAAAATGCGAATTTTTATGCAAAAAATGAACTTTTTCTAAAAAATATATTTTGGTTACGTTTACAATTGTTGAATCGCTTGATTTACAACTTCAGTTTCGCTAAAGTGAATACAGAAATACATATACATTATTGGAGGGAAAAAGATGAGTACACATGTAACGTTCGACTATTCTAAAGCGTTATCCTTCATCGGTGAACATGAAATCACTTATTTACGTGATGCAGTGAAAGTAACACATCATGCAATCCACGAAAAAACTGGAGCTGGGAACGATTTCCTTGGGTGGGTAGACCTTCCGCTTCAATATGACAAAGAAGAATTTGCTCGCATTCAAAAATGCGCAGAAAAAATTAAAAATGACTCTGACATTTTACTTGTTGTAGGTATCGGTGGTTCTTACCTAGGAGCACGTGCAGCAATCGAAATGTTAAACCATTCTTTCTACAACACGCTATCTAAAGAACAACGTAAAACTCCACAAGTGCTATTTGTTGGACAAAACATTAGCTCCACTTACATGAAAGATTTAATGGACGTATTAGAAGGTAAAGACTTCTCTATTAACGTTATTTCCAAATCAGGTACAACAACAGAGCCGGCACTAGCATTCCGTATTTTCCGTAAGTTATTAGAAGAAAAGTATGGAAAAGAAGAAGCTCGCAAACGTATTTATGCAACGACAGATAAAGCACGTGGTGCATTAAAAACATTAGCTGATAACGAAGGTTACGAAACATTCGTTATTCCAGATGATGTTGGAGGACGTTTCTCTGTATTAACGCCAGTTGGTTTATTACCAATCGCAGTAAGTGGCTTAAATATTGAAGAGATGATGAAAGGTGCAGCTGCTGGTCATGGTGACTTCGGTACATCAGAACTAGAAGAAAACCCAGCTTACCAATATGCAGCAGTTCGTAATGCTTTATACAATAAAGGAAAAACAATTGAAATGCTTGTTAACTATGAGCCAGCACTTCAATACTTCTCTGAGTGGTGGAAACAGTTATTTGGTGAAAGTGAAGGAAAAGATCAAAAAGGTATTTTCCCATCTTCAGCAAACTTCTCAACTGACTTACACTCATTAGGTCAATACGTTCAAGAAGGTCGTCGTGACTTATTCGAAACAGTTCTGAAAGTAGGTAAATCTACACATGAACTAACAATCGAATCAGAAGAAAACGATTTAGATGGATTAAACTACCTTGCTGGTGAAACTGTAGATTTCGTAAACACAAAAGCATACGAAGGTACATTACTTGCACATAGCGATGGTGGCGTACCAAACTTAATCGTAAATATCCCTGAATTAAATGAGTACACATTCGGTTACCTTGTATACTTCTTCGAAAAGGCATGTGCGATGAGCGGCTACTTATTAGGCGTAAATCCATTTGACCAACCAGGAGTAGAAGCATACAAGAAAAACATGTTTGCTTTACTTGGTAAACCAGGATTTGAAGAGTTAAAAGCAGAATTAGAAGAGCGTTTAAAATAATAAAAAGCGACCGGATTCCGGTCGCTTTTTATTATTTCATCGAAAAGTCCATCGGTATATTCAAACTAGAGTGGGTATGCTAAAGAAAAAGTCTAGGAGGGATGGGCTTGATTCCGATTCAATCCAATTTAGAAGGACGTACATATGCGTTATATAAGTTAGAAGAGATAATGAAGCCACTTGGGTATAACATTGGTGGCAATTGGGATTACGATAAAGGATGCTTTGATTACAAAATCGATGAAGAAGATGGCTATCAATTTTTACGAGTGCCATTTACATCAGTAGATGGAGAGTTAGATGTACCTGGTGTAATAGTCCGTCTTGGAACGCCTTATATTCTTTCGCACGTATATCAAGACGAACTAGATGATCACGTAAATACTTTAACAGCTGGAACGAGTGGAATGGATCAATTTGCTGAGCCGAAAGATCCAGATGGAGATGTGAAAAGAAAATATATCAATATTGGGAAAGTACTCATGCAGGAACTAGAAAAACATTTTCTTAATGGTGAATAACAATGAGTGTGTCGCTTTCAATGAGAACAAAGGAATGGACTGGATTAATCATATATTGTTCGTCGCGTTTTATACCGAGTAAGAGAATGTTTTGCTTTAAAAGAGTATAGCTGCAATTTGCAAAAGTTTGTCCGGTGCAGGAAGGATAAAGCTCCATCAGTTGTAATTTGTTATCAGAGATTTCATCGTAAAGTGAGAATAGTACGCCTGAAATGGAAGGGAATAAAAGAGAAGCGGTAAATACATAGCTCGTTAATTTATTTCCTTCTATAATTTCTGATACACCAGCTCTCGTTGCATTTTGTATTTGTTCAGAAGTAAGAAGTTCAGCGATGCAGTGAATGTTTGAGTTGAGACCTTTTGCAGTTAAAATATTTAAAATGGATTGTGTATCTGCTAAGCTTTCATTTTTTTCTTTATCAGCTGTTATTAATATAGTGTGAGCCGTTGTAATATTAGCCTTTAATAAAGTTTGATCGTGGTGGGGGCAACCTTTTATAAATTCTAAATGATGAAATGGTTTTGGAAGTAAAGAAAGTGTTTCATCAATTAAAACGATATCAAGGTTCGGTTGTAAGATGTGCATTTGTTTTACAACATGTTTTGCCCGCTCATTCCAACCTACAATAATCATATGCCCGTTAGAAGTTGCAGCTTCTTCTCCTTTAATTTTCATATATTGTTTATTAATCATATCAGTGGCGAACAGAACCATATAATAAGAACAAAAACCGGTTCCAAATAAAATAATACCCATACCGATAAGTTTGCCTATTAGTGTATGCGGGGCAAAGTCACCATAGCCAACGGTGAAAATGGTAACGATTGACCACCAAATTCCATCAAACCATGTGGTGAAGTGAGATGGCTCTAATCTATGTATAAGGAAGCCGGAAAAAGCAGTAAGTACAACAATAAAGCAAACTAAACGAAAAATAATGGAATCACGAAATGTATCTACTAAATTTGGACGGGATTTCAATCTCTTATTCCTCCTTACTTTGCAGGACTACATACATTGTTACCATTATAGAAAAAAGAAAAACTCTCTAATTTAAAAGAGAGTTTGTTTTACATTACATACTTTCTAATTCAGTTTGTTGGACACTTTCAAGATGCTGGAGGGCGTAATAAACATCAGCAGTATGCCTTTTTTGATCGATAGATAATTTCAAATGTAAATAGTGAGAGCCATTCTCCAATGTTTTGAGCTTCATATTCTTAACTTTTATATCCATTTCTTTTATTTCTTCAATTACAATTGGGATATTGTCCATATTTCGTACAACAAGTTTTACTGCGATATCACGTTGACGAAATGATCTCGGTCCTACAAATTTCATTGTTAATGGTATAAGTTCGACGCTAATCATAAGGAAACACATTCCGAAAATCGCTTCGATATAGAATCCAGCCCCAACAGCAATACCAATACCAGAAGCACCCCAAATCATAGCAGCAGTCGTTAGTCCTGCAATGCTATCGTTTCCTCTTCGTAAAATAACACCGGCACCTAAAAAACCGATTCCTGATACAATTTGAGCGGCAAGTCGAAGTGGATCCATATTCATATGATCGGTATGTGGTAAATTGTAAGCTGCTTTAATAGAAACAATCGTCAGGAGGCAACTAATAATAGAAATAACTAAACAAGTTTTTAAACCAAGTGGTTTCCGTTTTAATTCGCGCTCTAAACCGATAGCGAACCCTAAAATAGCCGAGAGACCTAGTTTGATTAATAAATCGGCATAGTCCATATATATTCCTCCTTGTATGATATGGTATATGAATAATACGTTTATTATAGAAAGAAACACTTTTTGATAGAGTTACTTTATATAGAATATATGTAGGAATTATTTATACATGAAAGAGATATTTCGTTTAAGTATATGATATAAAAAAAGAAATGTGGGTGGTTTTAAAAAAAGTTTATAAAAGGTATTGCATTTCATTTTTCACCATGATATATTAATAACCGTCGCTGATGCGGAAACGCAGAAAACGACAAAAAAGAAATTGAAAAACTTAGTTGACATCGAAAAACGAAGATGTTAACATAAGGAAGTCGCAAATGAGCGACCAAGCAGTTCTTTGAAAACTGAACGAAACAAACAACGTGAAACGTCAATTTTTATTTTTAGATGCTAGACAAACTAACTTTATTGGAGAGTTTGATCCTGGCTCAGGATGAACGCTGGCGGCGTGCCTAATACATGCAAGTCGAGCGAATGGATTGAGAGCTTGCTCTCAAGAAGTTAGCGGCGGACGGGTGAGTAACACGTGGGTAACCTGCCCATAAGACTGGGATAACTCCGGGAAACCGGGGCTAATACCGGATAATATTTTGAACTGCATGGTTCGAAATTGAAAGGCGGCTTCGGCTGTCACTTATGGATGGACCCGCGTCGCATTAGCTAGTTGGTGAGGTAACGGCTCACCAAGGCAACGATGCGTAGCCGACCTGAGAGGGTGATCGGCCACACTGGGACTGAGACACGGCCCAGACTCCTACGGGAGGCAGCAGTAGGGAATCTTCCGCAATGGACGAAAGTCTGACGGAGCAACGCCGCGTGAGTGATGAAGGCTTTCGGGTCGTAAAACTCTGTTGTTAGGGAAGAACAAGTGCTAGTTGAATAAGCTGGCACCTTGACGGTACCTAACCAGAAAGCCACGGCTAACTACGTGCCAGCAGCCGCGGTAATACGTAGGTGGCAAGCGTTATCCGGAATTATTGGGCGTAAAGCGCGCGCAGGTGGTTTCTTAAGTCTGATGTGAAAGCCCACGGCTCAACCGTGGAGGGTCATTGGAAACTGGGAGACTTGAGTGCAGAAGAGGAAAGTGGAATTCCATGTGTAGCGGTGAAATGCGTAGAGATATGGAGGAACACCAGTGGCGAAGGCGACTTTCTGGTCTGTAACTGACACTGAGGCGCGAAAGCGTGGGGAGCAAACAGGATTAGATACCCTGGTAGTCCACGCCGTAAACGATGAGTGCTAAGTGTTAGAGGGTTTCCGCCCTTTAGTGCTGAAGTTAACGCATTAAGCACTCCGCCTGGGGAGTACGGCCGCAAGGCTGAAACTCAAAGGAATTGACGGGGGCCCGCACAAGCGGTGGAGCATGTGGTTTAATTCGAAGCAACGCGAAGAACCTTACCAGGTCTTGACATCCTCTGAAAACCCTAGAGATAGGGCTTCTCCTTCGGGAGCAGAGTGACAGGTGGTGCATGGTTGTCGTCAGCTCGTGTCGTGAGATGTTGGGTTAAGTCCCGCAACGAGCGCAACCCTTGATCTTAGTTGCCATCATTAAGTTGGGCACTCTAAGGTGACTGCCGGTGACAAACCGGAGGAAGGTGGGGATGACGTCAAATCATCATGCCCCTTATGACCTGGGCTACACACGTGCTACAATGGACGGTACAAAGAGCTGCAAGACCGCGAGGTGGAGCTAATCTCATAAAACCGTTCTCAGTTCGGATTGTAGGCTGCAACTCGCCTACATGAAGCTGGAATCGCTAGTAATCGCGGATCAGCATGCCGCGGTGAATACGTTCCCGGGCCTTGTACACACCGCCCGTCACACCACGAGAGTTTGTAACACCCGAAGTCGGTGGGGTAACCTTTATGGAGCCAGCCGCCTAAGGTGGGACAGATGATTGGGGTGAAGTCGTAACAAGGTAGCCGTATCGGAAGGTGCGGCTGGATCACCTCCTTTCTATGGAGAATTGATGAACGCTGTTCATCAATATAAGTTTCCGTGTTTCGTTTTGTTCAGTTTTGAGAGAACTATCTCTCATATATAAATGTATGTTCTTTGAAAACTAGATAACAGTGTAGCTCATATTTTTTTAATTTTAGTTTGGTTAAGTTAGAAAGGGCGCACGGTGGATGCCTTGACACTAGGAGTCGATGAAGGACGGGACTAACGCCGATATGCTTCGGGGAGCTGTAAGTAAGCTTTGATCCGAAGATTTCCGAATGGGGAAACCCACCATACGTAATGGTATGGTATCCTTACCTGAATACATAGGGTAAGGAAGACAGACCCAGGGAACTGAAACATCTAAGTACCTGGAGGAAGAGAAAGCAAATGCGATTTCCTGAGTAGCGGCGAGCGAAACGGAACATAGCCCAAACCAAGAGGCTTGCCTCTTGGGGTTGTAGGACATTCTATACGGAGTTACAAAGGAACGAGGTAGACGAAGCGACCTGGAAAGGTCCGTCGTAGAGGGTAACAACCCCGTAGTCGAAACTTCGTTCTCTCTTGAATGTATCCTGAGTACGGCGGAACACGTGAAATTCCGTCGGAATCTGGGAGGACCATCTCCCAAGGCTAAATACTCCCTAGTGATCGATAGTGAACCAGTACCGTGAGGGAAAGGTGAAAAGCACCCCGGAAGGGGAGTGAAAGAGATCCTGAAACCGTGTGCCTACAAATAGTCAGAGCCCGTTAATGGGTGATGGCGTGCCTTTTGTAGAATGAACCGGCGAGTTACGATCCCGTGCGAGGTTAAGCTGAAGAGGCGGAGCCGCAGCGAAAGCGAGTCTGAATAGGGCGTTTAGTACGTGGTCGTAGACCCGAAACCAGGTGATCTACCCATGTCCAGGGTGAAGTTCAGGTAACACTGAATGGAGGCCCGAACCCACGCACGTTGAAAAGTGCGGGGATGAGGTGTGGGTAGCGGAGAAATTCCAATCGAACCTGGAGATAGCTGGTTCTCCCCGAAATAGCTTTAGGGCTAGCCTTAAGTGTAAGAGTCTTGGAGGTAGAGCACTGATTGAACTAGGGGTCCTCATCGGATTACCGAATTCAGTCAAACTCCGAATGCCAATGACTTATCCTTAGGAGTCAGACTGCGAGTGATAAGATCCGTAGTCAAGAGGGAAACAGCCCAGATCGCCAGCTAAGGTCCCAAAGTGTGTATTAAGTGGAAAAGGATGTGGAGTTGCTTAGACAACTAGGATGTTGGCTTAGAAGCAGCCACCATTTAAAGAGTGCGTAATAGCTCACTAGTCGAGTGACTCTGCGCCGAAAATGTACCGGGGCTAAATACACCACCGAAGCTGCGAATTGATACCAATGGTATCAGTGGTAGGGGAGCGTTCTAAGTGCAGTGAAGTCAGACCGGAAGGACTGGTGGAGCGCTTAGAAGTGAGAATGCCGGTATGAGTAGCGAAAGACGGGTGAGAATCCCGTCCACCGAATGCCTAAGGTTTCCTGAGGAAGGCTCGTCCGCTCAGGGTTAGTCAGGACCTAAGCCGAGGCCGACAGGCGTAGGCGATGGACAACAGGTTGATATTCCTGTACCACCTCTTTATCGTTTGAGCAATGGAGGGACGCAGAAGGATAGAAGAAGCGTGCGATTGGTTGTGCACGTCCAAGCAGTTAGGCTGATAAGTAGGCAAATCCGCTTATCGTGAAGGCTGAGCTGTGATGGGGAAGCTCCTTATGGAGCGAAGTCTTTGATTCCCCGCTGCCAAGAAAAGCTTCTAGCGAGATAAAAGGTGCCTGTACCGCAAACCGACACAGGTAGGCGAGGAGAGAATCCTAAGGTGTGCGAGAGAACTCTGGTTAAGGAACTCGGCAAAATGACCCCGTAACTTCGGGAGAAGGGGTGCTTTCTTAACGGAAAGCCGCAGTGAATAGGCCCAAGCGACTGTTTAGCAAAAACACAGGTCTCTGCGAAGCCGTAAGGCGAAGTATAGGGGCTGACACCTGCCCGGTGCTGGAAGGTTAAGGAGAGGGGTTAGCGTAAGCGAAGCTCTGAACTGAAGCCCCAGTAAACGGCGGCCGTAACTATAACGGTCCTAAGGTAGCGAAATTCCTTGTCGGGTAAGTTCCGACCCGCACGAAAGGTGTAACGATTTGGGCACTGTCTCAACCAGAGACTCGGTGAAATTATAGTACCTGTGAAGATGCAGGTTACCCGCGACAGGACGGAAAGACCCCGTGGAGCTTTACTGTAGCCTGATATTGAATTTTGGTACATTTTGTACAGGATAGGCGGGAGCCATTGAAACCGGAGCGCTAGCTTCGGTGGAGGCGCTGGTGGGATACCGCCCTGAATGTATTGAAATTCTAACCTACGGGTCTTATCGACCCGGGAGACAGTGTCAGGTGGGCAGTTTGACTGGGGCGGTCGCCTCCTAAAGTGTAACGGAGGCGCCCAAAGGTTCCCTCAGAATGGTTGGAAATCATTCGTAGAGTGCAAAGGCATAAGGGAGCTTGACTGCGAGACCTACAAGTCGAGCAGGGACGAAAGTCGGGCTTAGTGATCCGGTGGTTCCGCATGGAAGGGCCATCGCTCAACGGATAAAAGCTACCCCGGGGATAACAGGCTTATCTCCCCCAAGAGTCCACATCGACGGGGAGGTTTGGCACCTCGATGTCGGCTCATCGCATCCTGGGGCTGTAGTCGGTCCCAAGGGTTGGGCTGTTCGCCCATTAAAGCGGTACGCGAGCTGGGTTCAGAACGTCGTGAGACAGTTCGGTCCCTATCCGTCGTGGGCGTAGGAAATTTGAGAGGAGCTGTCCTTAGTACGAGAGGACCGGGATGGACGCACCGCTGGTGTACCAGTTGTTCTGCCAAGGGCATAGCTGGGTAGCTATGTGCGGAAGGGATAAGTGCTGAAAGCATCTAAGCATGAAGCCCCCCTCAAGATGAGATTTCCCATAGCGTAAGCTAGTAAGATCCCTGAAAGATGATCAGGTTGATAGGTTCGAGGTGGAAGCATGGTGACATGTGGAGCTGACGAATACTAATAGATCGAGGACTTAACCATATAATATGAAGCAATGTTATCTAGTTTTGAAAGAATATAAAAAACTTGTTGACTTTAAAAGTTAAATAAGTTATGATGATTCTTGTCTTAAATGAATACAGTCTGGTAATGATGGCAGAGAGGTCACACCCGTTCCCATACCGAACACGGAAGTTAAGCTCTCTAGCGCCGATGGTAGTTGGGACCTTGTCCCTGTGAGAGTAGGACGTTGCCAGGCAAATGGAGGATTAGCTCAGCTGGGAGAGCACCTGCCTTACAAGCAGGGGGTCGGCGGTTCGATCCCGTCATCCTCCACCATTTAGCCGACTTAGCTCAATTGGTAGAGCAACTGACTTGTAATCAGTAGGTTGGGGGTTCAAGTCCTCTAGTCGGCACCAGAAAATCATGGCGGTTGTGGCGAAGTGGTTAACGCACCGGATTGTGGCTCCGGCATTCGTGGGTTCGATTCCCATCAGTCGCCCCATTTTTCTTTTAAAATTAATATGCGGGTGTGGCGGAACTGGCAGACGCACTAGACTTAGGATCTAGCGCCTTTGGCGTGGGGGTTCGACTCCCTTCACCCGCACTTTTAATAAAATAACTCATACATGTCTTGCGGAAGTAGTTCAGTGGTAGAATACAACCTTGCCAAGGTTGGGGTCGCGGGTTCGAATCCCGTCTTCCGCTCCAATTTTCAATATGACATGCCGGGGTGGCGGAACAGGCAGACGCACAGGACTTAAAATCCTGCGGTGGGTGACCACCGTGCGGGTTCGACCCCCGCCCTCGGCACCATATGCGCCCGTAGCTCAATTGGATAGAGCGTTTGACTACGGATCAAGAGGTTAGGGGTTCGACTCCTCTCGGGCGCGCTTTTATTAACGGGAAGTGGCTCAGCTTGGTAGAGCACCTGGTTTGGGACCAGGGGGTCGCAGGTTCAAATCCTGTCTTCCCGATTTTCCAAAAACATGGGGCCTTAGCTCAGCTGGGAGAGCGCCTGCCTTGCACGCAGGAGGTCAGCGGTTCGATCCCGCTAGGCTCCACTTATTTTAATATCTTTTATGGCGGTGTAGCTCAGCTGGCTAGAGCGTACGGTTCATACCCGTGAGGTCGGGGGTTCGATCCCCTCCGCCGCTACCATAAAGGACCTTTAGCTCAGCTGGTTAGAGCAGACGGCTCATAACCGTCCGGTCGTAGGTTCGAGTCCTACAAGGTCCACCACTAAAGCTTTATATCTCGGAGGTATACCCAAGTTCGGCTGAAGGGATCGGTCTTGAAAACCGACAGGCGGCGAGAGTCGCGCGGGGGTTCGAATCCCTCTACCTCCTCCATTTTTCTAAATTAAATATTTTATCATCGCGGGGTGGAGCAGCACGGTAGCTCGTCGGGCTCATAACCCGAAGGTCGCAGGTTCAAATCCTGTCCCCGCAACCAAATGGTCCCGTGGTGTAGTGGTTAACATGCCTGCCTGTCACGCAGGAGATCGCCGGTTCGACCCCGGTCGGGACCGCCATTTTTTTTACATAAAGGCTCGGTAGCTCAGTCGGTAGAGCAGAGGACTGAAAATCCTCGTGTCGGCGGTTCGATTCCGTCCCGAGCCACCATTTTGAAGTCGCAAGCCGACTTAGCTCAACTGGTAGAGCAACTGACTTGTAATCAGTAGGTTGGGGGTTCAAGTCCTCTAGTCGGCACCACTTTCAAAATGAGCCATTAGCTCAGTTGGTAGAGCATCTGACTTTTAATCAGAGGGTCGAAGGTTCGAATCCTTCATGGCTCACCATTTACAATTTAATGCGGGTGTAGTTTAGTGGTAAAACAAGAGCCTTCCAAGCTCTGGTCGAGAGTTCGATTCTCTTCACCCGCTTTTCAATTATGGGCCTATAGCTCAGCTGGTTAGAGCGCACGCCTGATAAGCGTGAGGTCGATGGTTCGAGTCCATTTAGGCCCACCATAATTATTCCGCAGTAGCTCAGTGGTAGAGCTATCGGCTGTTAACCGATCGGTCGTAGGTTCGAGTCCTACCTGCGGAGCCATATTATAGAGAAGTACCCAAGTGGCTCAAGGGGCTCCCCTGCTAAGGGAGTAGATCGCGAACGCGGTGCGAGGGTTCGAATCCCTTCTTCTCTGCCAGAATTGGCCCGTTGGTCAAGTGGTTAAGACACCGCCCTTTCACGGCGGTAACACGGGTTCGAATCCCGTACGGGTCATACTAAAAGAGATAGCATAATCTGCTATCTCTTTTTTGTTGTGTAAAAGTGGACTTTGGGTAGTCTGCTTTTTTTATGGAATAAAAGAAAGATGAAGTATTCGCTGTTACAGTTGGAAATACAGAGAGCCGTAAGTATAATCATGCTGTTTACCTTGACCTGTATGAATATGAAGGAATGTTCACTTAACAAATCATACTCAATTTGAATTTTTATCTCAGCCGTATGGCTACAGCCTCCTGCACTTGGATGCACCGATAAAAATACATCCGGGAGTAGAAATGCTTATTAGATACAGAAATGCTATCCTTTCCTATGATTTTACAGAAAGAATAGCGTATTTTTTATTTTAGGGGATATTTTGTTGGATAAGAGAAATGTAACATAAAAAGGAAAATAAAAAAATTTGCTGAAAGTAATAGGTAATTAGAAGAATGAGGAGGTTTACTGTTATGTCTGAACAATTACTACAAAATATGGTGGTTAAGGAATTGGATGAGATGAAGTTAGTAGGATTTCGAGTATTATGTCCAGGAGACCAATTTATAAAAGAAATACCTAAAACATCAATGCTTTTGAATAAACGTATTAACGAAATTAAACAGGTAATGAATCCAGCTATTCAAGTTGGAGCTTTTGTTGTAAATGAATGTTCTAATGAAAAAGAAGGTTATTGGGTTTGTGTTCAGGTTAAAGGGTATGAAGCTATTCCGAAGGGGATGGTAATGTTAACGGTTCCTCCCCAAAAGTATGCCGTATTAAAGTATAAGGGTCCAAATACTAATATCATGAGTGCTTATAATGATTTACATAAATGGATAGAAAAAAAGAGATACTCAAGGTCATTAACGAAATGGCACTTAGAAATATATCATAGCTGGGAAGATCCTAAGGAATTAGTTGTAGAGTTATTAGATACAGTTGAATAATAAAAATTGAAATATGGGTCGCTTAACCAAAGAATGCTTTAATTGAGCTTTTTAATATTGAAATTGCTGTATTAGGAGCTACTGCGGAAAATAAATAGAAAAAAGTTGTCTTTCAATAGGTGATCTACTGGAGACAGCTTTTTTACGCTGCTATTATTGTCGGTTTTTGTCGGTAAGTCGATATTCCTTGTCGAATCGTTGATATATTTTGAGTTGCGGTAGATATATTCTAAAAATCGTTGATATATGTAAAAAATCGCCGATATAATTTCACTTATCGACAAAAACATAAGAAAAAACCTTTCACAATCTAAAGAAAACGCCTCCATCGAAATGGATTCCACACCTATTCCATCAACTTTACACTCTATGTGAAAAAGTTCACAAATAGGTCATAATTTGTGAAGTAATTCACAATGATACGTGCTACAATATGAATGTAAAGAAGTTAAACAACATTAAATTAGTATTTTAATTAATTACTTAAACAATCATAAAAAAATATATGTGAACAATAGAGAGGGGAAATTAACATGAAAAAAGGTATCAATCGTGTAGTATTAGTAGGAACAGGAGCTGTAGGTTGTAGTTACGCTTACTCAATGATCAACCAAGGTGTAGCTGAAGAATTCGTATTAGTAGATGTTAATGAAGCAAAAGCAGAAGGGGAAGCAATGGACTTAAGCCATGCGGTACCATTCTCTCCATCACCAACAAAAGTTTGGAGCGGTAGCTATGCAGATTGTAAAGATGCAGATTTAGTTGTTATCACTGCTGGATTACCACAAAAGCCAGGTGAAACTCGTTTAGACTTAGTTGAGAAAAATACAAAGATCTTTAAACAAATCGTTCGCGGCATTATGGATAGCGGATTCGATGGAATCTTCTTAATCGCAACAAACCCAGTTGACATTTTAACTTACGTAACTTGGAAAGAATCTGGATTACCAAAAGAGCGCGTAATCGGTTCTGGTACTACTTTAGACTCTGCTCGTTTCCGTTACATGTTAGGTGACTACTTAGATGTAGATCCACGTAACGTTCATGCTTACATCGTTGGTGAGCACGGTGACACTGAACTTCCAGTATGGAGCCATGCTACTGTAGGTGTACAAAAACTAGAAACAATCTTAGCTAACAACGAGCAGTACAATCAAGAGGACTTAGATAAAATCTTCGAAAATGTACGCGATGCAGCTTATCATATCATCGAACGTAAAGGTGCAACTTACTACGGAATCGGTATGTCACTACTTCGTGTAACTAAAGCAATCTTAAGCAACGAGAACAGCGTATTAACTGTATCGGCATACCTTGAAGGTCAATATGGTGAGAAAGATGCTTTCGTAGGTGTTCCAGCTGTTATTAACCGCGAAGGTGTACGTGAAATCGTAGAACTTGAGCTAAATGAAGAAGAAAAAGCGAAATTCGCTCATTCTGTAAAAGTATTAAAAGAAACAATGGCACCAGTACTATAATAATTGCTAAATAATTCAGAGGCGGGAAACTGCTTCCTACCTCTGAGTTTTTATATAACTTAATATAAATTCCTTTTCCGGTTTCCCTTGTATATCCCCAATATACCCCTTTTGCTGGATAAGGGTCGTTTATAGAAAAGAGCACTCTACTTTTATGTAGAGTGCTCTTTATTATCCCGCTATTTGCCGGGCAGTAAGACCCCCACCTCAAAATGCAACGAAAGCAAAGAAGGTAGGTGGGGGATCAACTGCCCGTAAAAGCCCGATTGGTGAGGGCTGATTAAAGTTTCACTTTATCATTTTTTAGGCGTTAATCCTAATTTCTTTAAAATATCTGCAAGTGTACCGCTTTTTGATTTTTCAACAGGCGTTTGTGATTTAGATGCATCTGGACCTTTTTTCAAGAAGTTCTTTTCAACGAAACGAATATCTTTTTCGTCGACAATGCCATCTTTGTTAAGGTCGCCGTCTTTCACTGATAGTCCTTTTTTACCATAGTTGCTAGCGATAATTTCAGCATCTTTTATATCAATTACTTTATCTCCATTTACATCACCGGCAAGATTTTCATCAGGTCGTGCATAATAATATTGACCAAGCAGCTTACCATCTTTTTCAGTACCTAGTTTTGTAGTTAGTCGGCTTGTTAAATGTCCTGGAACCTCCACGTATAAGTTATAATCACGTTTATTAACAGGAAGTCCATTCAATTTGAAGTAACCGTATTTATCAAGTGAGCCTTCAAACTTATGACGGTAAGAATCTGTTGCATATACTTTTACACCAAGCTTTGTATAATCGAATTTCTCATCTAAATATCCACGTTCATTTAAGGATGCACCAGGTTTAATATTTCCTTCTACTTTTGAGTTTAAAGACATAACTGAGAATGTTTGATCTTGAAGTACACGCATTCTGTTTGGCTCTGATTCACCTTGTTTCCAGTAAACGAACACTGGTAAATCTAATTGAGCATTTGCTTCATAAAACTCATCATTTTCTACTTTGAAAGTTACATCAATGAACGGGAAATCACCATCTAATCCAGCGAAGTTTTTGTCATCGATAGCGCCGCCTACTGTAACAGAACCTTCTTCTAGTTTCGGTTCATTTACTTTTGCAGTTACCCCTTTTTCAGAAAGGAGTTTTTCAAAAGCAGGATTCAATTTCGCATTTGCAAATTTGAAGTTCTTCTCTAGGAATTTTACGTTAAATTCTCCAGATACAAATTGTTTTACATGTTTCGCATTTAGTGTCACAGTGAATTCATCATCTTTATATAATTCTTTTTTATCATAGCTAGCTTTCGCATATTGAGCACCTTGCGGGATAAACCAATAGTTATTTACACCGCTCGGGTAGTCAGGGCCTGCAGTTGCATAATCGAAAATATATAAGCCTGTGTTCATTGGTCCTTCCACTTTAAAGGATTCAGGAGTAATGCCAACTTTAAAGTCACCATTTGCATTAATAGGTAAAAACTTATGCAAGTATGGAGAGTAGTCATAGTACATAACGCCATTCGCTTCTTGCGTAATATTTAACCCTTTTCCTTTTAAGTAGTCAACGTTCGAATCATACACATTTCCTTTAATCCATAACGCTTTTTTACCGTCTTCTACTGTGTAGTTTTCTTCATTTAATTCATAAATACCAGGCTGTAATCCAGTTAATTTCACTTCTGGTGGTGTATTATCAATTACGACGTAATCGCCTTTCACACGTGCCTTCCCGGCTTTATCATAGCCAACAAATTCAATTGTGTAATCTCCTTCAGGTAAGTCGATTTTCTCATCACCAATTGGTTTTGCAGGATCATTTGTAAAAGGATACACTCTGCCGTTAAAGAATGAATCTAAGTAGTAATACACATCCGTTTTTAGTCCACTCGTGTTTAATGTTCCGATGAAGCCGAGCGCTTTATTTGTTTTTGAGTCTTTCACGATAAGATCTAACGTTTCAAGTTCGCTGTTTAATTGGAATGCCCCGTGAACATATGATTCACGGTATGGATTGAATGTAGATGTATCAGTTGAGATTGTTTTTCTTGATAATAGTGCATTTTCAATACCAGGCTCTGACACACGAATAGAGAAAGGAATTTGATACGTTTCTTCTTTATTTTTCGTGTTTGTAATATGAATATATCCTTCATATCGACCTTGCTTTGCACCAGCTGGAATATTAATTTTTGCTTCAATTTCATCTGATTTACCAGCATCAATCGTAATTGTTTCAGAAGTAGAAATTTTTACACCGTTTGCGGTAGCGTCGTTAATGGCAGAAGAAGCTGGTGTATAAGAAATTTCTGTTTTAAATTCTTTCTTCTCTTGTTTATTGCGGTTTTCAATTTTAATTTTTCGTTTTTGTTCAAGAGATTCTCCGTCTTTTTGATAGTACTTACCGAATGCAATGGATCCAGTTTCTTCAGGTACTTCAATCACTTCATCATTTACAATTGTTTTTGTCGTATCTAACACTTTAAAACTTGTTTCCGTGTGAACAGAGTTATAAGCATCTACTCGTCCAGCTCCCACTTCATATACGGAATACTTTTCTTTTAAATCATCAGCTGTGTTCATAAGAGATGCTTTTACATCGAATGGAGAGTATTCTGGATGTTCTTGCAAAATAAGAGCAGCAACGCCAGCGATATGAGGAGATGCCATGGATGTTCCTTGCATACGTTCATAGGAAACATCGTAGTTTTCACCTTCTTGTGGGTCGTTAATATATTCAGGTACTGTTGAAAGTACCGCAACACCAGGCGCTGTAATATCAGGTTTAATATCATCATTTGATGTAACAGGGCCGCGTGAGCTAAAGTCTGCAAGATGGTCGCCTTCTGTTTGAATGTAATTGATTTCATCGAAAGTTAAGGATGTTTTGCCTTGTTCAATTTGAACTTTTAGTTTTTCACCATCTTCTTTCGTTAGGCGGAATGCTGGAATGTATTTTGTACTTTCGCCAATGTAGTAAGGGATTTCTCCATCCACATTGTTATAAATAATAACTGCTTTTGCACCAGCTTGTTTCGCATTTGCGATCTTTTCATCAAATGAGATTGTACCACGCATAACGAGTGCGATTTTTCCTTTTACATCCTTTTTACTAAACTCGTCAGGAGTACCGATCCCTACAGATTCAATAGGGAGAGATTGTCCTTTGAAATCTTCTATTTTATCAGTGAAGTTTTTGCCGAATAAAATTAGGTTAGGGAATTGTAATTGCCCAGCATGACCAGATAGTTTCGGTAAGGACATAGAGCTATCACTTGCTCCAACTGTAATAGCAAATGGAGAAGCACCAGGTGATCCGAGTGTCGCTGGATTTGGACCAGAGTTCCCAGCAGCAACGACTGTAACAACGCCCGAAAGCATTGCGTTATTAACAGCGATAGACGTTGGGTCAAGCGGATTGTTGCTATCGTCACCTAACGATAAGTTAATGACGTTCATACCGTCAGAAATAGATTTATCGATTGCAGCAATAATACCAGAACTATCGCCGCTTCCATAAGGACCGAGTACACGATAGTTATACAGTTCAATGTCAGGTGCAACACCTTTTACTGCGGAATCTGATTTATTTTTCTTTTGAGCAGAAACGATACCTGCTACGTGAGTACCATGCGCAGTATAGAAGGAAGAACCACGATCATCAAATTCAGGAGCGCCAGATTGTTGCCACTCTGTATAAGTTGTTTCCATCGGATCTGCATCGTTATTAATAAAGTCCCAACCTTTTACGGAGTTTGGGTCTACCTTACTAGAATCTTCACCCGATTTTGCGCGATAGCCTTTATACACGTCTTTTAAGTCAGGGTGATTGTAATCAATACCTGTATCTAATACACCAACTTTAATTCCTTTTCCGGTAATGCCCTCGCTATGTAACTTATCTACCCCAATTTGCGGAATGCTATCTGTTAGTTTTCGAGGTGCTTTCTGCTCTGCTTGTTTTGGTAAATTTAATTTCACTTCGTAATTTTTCCAAATACGTTTTACAACGCCAATTCGTAACAATTCTTCAACTGTATTTGCAGGTAATGTCAGCGCAACACCGTTTATAGCATGTTTATAAGAACGTTTAATTTGCACAGACTGGAAATTCCCTGATTTTACTGATGGGCTAAATTGATAAAGGCGTTTGAGTCCTTTTTGGAATTCCTCATGCTCTTGATCAATACGTGCTTTTATATTTTCAGGAGCAGCTTGTAACCCTTTTTCTTTTTGTTTTAATTCATTAATCTTTACTGGTGCAGTTTGAAATTCTACAATGATATTCACTGGTTCAGAACTACTCGTATTAATATCTGGTGAAATAGTAAAACCAGGATTGGCATCTAACGTTTGTAATGCTTGGCGCTGTTCTTTAGAAAGTTTTGATAGTAAAGACTGGGCGTTTGAAGAGTCCATTTGGTTAATAGGGTTTTCGGCAAGTACATTGAACGGAAGGGCAGTTGAAAATAGAACACCAGCCGTCACAATTCCGGTAACAAAACGATTTTTCTTTTTCATGTATAGGCCTCCGATAATTTATATTTTAAAAATTATTTCTCCACGCCTGGTGTTTGTTCTGCATGGAATGCCCAATTTAGTTGTAAGGAATCACCCTGGAATTTATTTTGATCTTGGTCGTTATCTTCAAAGGAGAAGAGAACGTGTAAATAATCTGTTTCACCAGACTTAATACCGTCTATTAAGTTATGACGTTCTAGAGAAGTAGCTACATCCTCAGGTTTCATAGTCTTTAATTCTGATAGTTTTGTTTCCCACAAAATTTCATGATCATCGTTTGGATTAGATGGCTTTCCATCATTCACTAAAAATTTGACGGTGATGTGATCACCTAAATCTTCACCATCATTATTTTGCTTTGCATCTGTAACTTCATAGGATGTTTCAAGTGCTACTTTTGCAATATCTAATGTTCCTTTGTTTTCAAGCTTGAAATTTCTTTCAATCAAATCACCTGGTTTTAAATCTTTCACATTAACAATTACGCTGGGGTTAATAGAAAGATCTAGTGTACCAGCTTGAAATGAGTTACTAGATGTTTCAGAATCACTGAAATAGGCGAATACACCGCCAAATGTAAGGGATAAGCCAAGTGAAGCTGTAACAACTCCCATTCCAACTTTTTGTTTTAATGACATAAGAAAGCCTCCTAGTTAAATTTTTATGGTGACAGTTCGTAACAAGGATAAATAAGTAAACACAGTAGTCCGCTATGAATTGTAGCTACGAAAAGCCGATGTTCTTTATTGAGAACAAGTATATGCTTATGAATTTTCCATTTCAATAAAATTGTGACAAAAAATGTTGAGAAACATTTTTTTATGACAGATTATTTTGTTACGATTTTGAGTGATAAATAACGAGTAAAATAGGATCAATCTAATGAAATAAAGGTTGAGAAATAAATAATAGGATGAAAGACTAGTAGGAAATGAAGCGTTTGCAATGAATATTCGTCAAAATTCGATATTTTACACAGTAAATTTGAATATTTTAAGCGAAATTAAAGAAAAAAACGAATATTTTTTAAAAAATAACAAGGATATTTCAGTTTTTCGCAGAAATGATAAAGAGTAAAAAATTTCTGTCATCTTAGTGAGGTGAACATATTGGATGTAATAAATTGTGAAGAAGTGAAACGAGATGAGTTTCATACAGAAAAGTACTATGACAGTTATAACATCTTTGGGGCACATATTGTGACGGAAGATGGGATGCGAGGTGTACGATTCACAGTATGGGCTCCTCATGCGAAAGCAATGAGTGTTGTTGGAGATTTTAATGAATGGGATTATGAGCAACATAAGATGCTACAAGTGACAGAAGAGGGGATTTGGTCCTTGTTTGTACCGCATATTGAAGAGAATGAGATATATAAGTATGCGATTGAAACGATGGATGGTGACGTTATTTTAAAAGCAGATCCTTACGCAGTATATGCAGAAGTAAGACCAAATACGGCATCTGTAGTTTTTGATATAGAGGGATATGAATGGAATGATAAAAACTGGATTCGTAAGAGAAAGAAAAAATCGATTTATAAAGAAGCGATGACAGTTTATGAATTACATTTCGGTTCTTGGAAAAAGAAAGAAGATGGCGCTCTGTATTCTTATAGAGAAATGGCCGAGGAGCTCATTCCGTATGTGGTGGAACATCAATTTACACATATTGAAATTATGCCGCTTGTTGAGCATCCATATGATCGCTCTTGGGGATATCAAGGGACGGGATATTATGCAGCGACAAGTAGATTCGGCACGCCACATGATTTGATGTATTTTGTCGATGAATGTCATAAATATGGAATCGGTGTCATTTTAGATTGGGTGCCGGGGCATTTTTGTAAAGATGCTCACGGTTTATATTTGTTTGATGGGACACCGACTTATGAATATAAAGATATAGATGTACAAGAAAACCTAGTATGGGGAACTGTTAATTTTGATTTAGGGAAGAGGGAAGTACGTAATTTCTTAATTTCAAATGCGTTATTTTGGATGAAGTATTTCCACATTGACGGTTTCAGGGTGGATGCAGTTGCGAATATGCTGTACTGGAATAAAGAAGGACAAGAGCAAAGTAATGAGCACGCTGTTTCATTTTTACGAGAGTTAAATGAAGCGGTGTTTGCAGAAGATGAAGATTTTCTTATGACAGCAGAAGATTCAACAGCTTGGCCACTTGTAACAGCTCCAACGTATGAAGGTGGGCTTGGGTTCAATTACAAATGGAATATGGGCTGGATGAATGATGTGCTGAAATATATGGAGTGTGCGCCTGAGTACAGGAAGTATATTCATGAGAAAATGACGTTCTCTTTAATATATGCTTACTCTGAAAATTTCATATTACCGCTTTCTCATGATGAAGTCGTTCATGGGAAAAAGTCGTTATTAAATAAAATGCCAGGAGATTACTGGGATAAGTTTGCTCAACTTCGTTTATTATATGGATATTTCTTTACTCATCCAGGTAAGAAATTACTCTTTATGGGTGGAGAATTCGGGCAGTTTGATGAGTGGAAAGACCTTGAAGATTTAGATTGGAATTTACATGATTTTGAAATGCATCGTTATATGCATGATTACTTTAAAGAGCTCATAGCATTGTATAAGCGCTCCAAACCACTTTGGCAGCTTGATCATTCACCTGAAGGATTTCAGTGGATAGATGCTAATAATCATGAGCAAAGTATTTTCTCGTTTATCCGCCAAGGGGATAAACAAGAAGATGCGTTAGTTGTCGTATGTAATTTTACGAAAGCTACATATGAAAACTATAAAGTAGGTTTGCCAGATTTCGAGTATTATAACGAGATTTTAAACAGTGACGCTGAGCAATATGGCGGATCGGGGCAAGTGAATAAGAAACGTCTCAAGACGATTCAAGAACCGTATCATAATCAAGCGGCGCATGTAGAAATTACAATTCCACCATTTGGCGTATCCATATTACGACCAGTGAAGACGAGAAAGGGGAGTAAAAAACAAGATGGCTCAAAAACAAAAGTGCGTAGCAATGTTACTAGCAGGGGGAAAAGGTAGTCGATTAAGTGCATTAACAAAAAATTTAGCCAAGCCAGCTGTTCCATTTGGTGGTAAATATCGCATTATTGATTTTACGCTAAGCAACTGTGCGAATTCTGGTATTGAAACGGTTGGGATTTTAACGCAATATCAACCACTTGAACTTCATAATTATATCGGAATCGGCAATGCTTGGGATTTAGACCGAGTAAGCGGTGGAGTCACAGTATTACCTCCTTATGCGGAGTCTTCAGGTGTGAAGTGGTACACAGGTACGGCCAGTGCCATTTATCAAAACTTAAACTATTTAAGTCAGTATGAACCAGAGTATGTTCTGATTTTATCAGGCGACCATATTTATAAAATGGATTACAGTAAAATGCTAGATTACCATATTGAGAAAGAAGCGGACGTTTCGATTTCTGTTATTGAAGTGCCGTGGGATGAAGCGAGTCGTTTCGGTATTATGAATACGAACGAAGAGATGGAGATTGTTGAATTTGAAGAGAAACCGCAATTTCCAAGAAGTAATCTTGCATCAATGGGAATTTATATTTTTAACTGGGCAATTTTGAAAGAGTATTTAGAGATGGATGCAAGAAATCCTGAATCTAGTAATGATTTCGGAAAAGATGTACTTCCGCTTTTATTAGATGAAGGGAAAAAGCTGATGGCGTATCCATTCGAAGGATATTGGAAAGATGTTGGAACGGTGAAAAGCTTATGGGAAGCGAATATGGATTTACTTCGCGATGAAACATCGCTGAATTTAAACGATCGTAATTGGCGTATTTATTCTGTGAATCCAAATGAGCCACCTCAATATATTGCAGAAAAGGCAAAAGTAGAAGAATCACTTATTAACGAAGGATGCGTCATTGAAGGGGATGTGAAGCATTCTGTATTATTCCAAGGGGTGACGGTGGAAGAAGGTAGTATGGTTATTGATTCTGTCGTTATGCCAGGAGCGAAGATTGGTAAAAATGTTGTGATTGAAAGAGCGATTGTTGGATCGGAAATGGTTATTGAAGATGGAACAATTATTCGTCCAGAAAAAAATGTCGACGATGTAGTACTTATTGCTGAAGGGAAATAGAAAAGGGGGATGAAATGAATGGGAGAAAAAATGTTAGGAATTATTAATGCAACGGGAAGTTTTCCTTCCTTAAAGAAAGTAACAGGGCATCGTTCATTAGCGGCGTTACCGTTTGGGGGCCGTTACCGACTCATTGATTTCATGCTTTCAAATATGGTGAATTCTAATATTCATAGTGTAGCGGTTTTTACAAGTCATAAAAACCGTTCACTAATGGACCATGTTGGTTCAGGAAAACAGTGGGATTTAGATAGAAAAAGAGACGGACTGTTTTTATTCCCGCCAAATTGCCAATGTGACCAAGATGAATTTGGGTCTTTTGCACATTTTAGAAGACATATTGATTATTTTTTAAGAGCTAGAGAAGAATACGTTGTTATTACGAATAGCCATCTCGTAACAGCATTAAATTTTCAAGGGGTGTTAGAGCGACATATACATACGGCAGCTGATATTACTGAAGTTTGCCATGAAGGGGTTTCGCTTCAAACATACGTGTTAAAGAAACAATTATTGTTAGATTTATTTGAGACATATAAAGATGTGGAGCAATACAGTTTATTTGATGTAGTGAGAGAAAAGCGCGGAAAATCACTGCATATTGCTACGTATGAGCATACAGGTTATGTAGCTATTATTGATTCGATTGAAAGTTACTATAAACATAGTTTAGAAATTTTGCAGCCTGCTATTTGGAAGCAATTATTTAAGAAAGAAGCACCGATCTTTACGAAAGTAAAAGATGAACCACCAACTCGTTACCTGAAGGGTGCAGCCGTGAAAAATACAATGATTGCAAACGGCAGTATTATTGAAGGAGAAGTAGAAAATAGTGTTATCTCCCGTTCTGTTAAAATTGGAAAAGGTTCAATTGTTCGTAATAGTATTATTATGCAAAAGAGCAAAATTGGAGATAACTGTATAATAGACGGTGTTATTATTGATAAAGACGTGAAAATTGGTGACGGTGTTGTACTAAAAGGAAACGCCGATGAGCCATACGTTATCGAAAAAGGAAGCGTTCAAAACAGTACGATTAATAGTTATTCGTGAACTACTCGCCACTTAGCAAAGCTTGAAGTGGGAGCTTCTCAGTTCCACGACGAAAGTAACCTTTCGTCTCCCTGAGCGTTACTTCGGGGTGTTCCACCCCTAGATGTCCAACGCTTGGACGCCCTTTTCGTACGGTTGATATTTTACGCAGGAACCGAATATGGCTTGGTTTTCGCACTCTATTTTCTTCCTGCAACCTTCTATATCAAGTTATCAAAGAACTTCATATAGTTAGTTTATCAAAAGTTTTTGGCTATGCCAAACCGAAATTCATCTCCCACCTACCGTTGGGCTATTGCCCTTCACACGGTTGAGGAAGGAGAATTCTTTCGGTAAATTCGTTAAAAAGATCAGTGGGGGTTTTTCCTCCACTGATTAAAGCATTCATTCAAATGAAAACTCGAAGGGAGGAAGCTGCAAGGGAAGTCATATAAGCTTTTCGTGCAGTGGGACAACAAGTGAATATTTTATTTGCAGTATCAGAATGTGTACCATTTGTTAAATCGGGAGGATTAGCTGATGTAGCAGGTGCGCTCCCAAAAGAGCTGAAAAAATTAGGTGTGGACGTTCGTATTATACTTCCAAATTATAGTCTTATTCCGCAAAAATTAAGGGATGGATGTACGTTACATAAAGTAATTAACGTCCCGCTTGGGTGGAGAAATCAATATTGCGGAATTTTAAAAGGTGAGCAAGACGGGATTACGTACTACTTAATAGATAATGAATATTATTTTAAGAGAGATTCTCTATATGGTCATTATGATGACGGAGAGCGTTTTTCTTATTTTTCGAAAGCAGTTTTAGAGTGTATTCCGCATCTTGATTTCGAAGTGGATGTTCTTCATAGCCACGATTGGCATACAGCTATGGTGAATTTCTTACTGCGTGAAAAGTATCAAGATAATCCATTATATGAGCATATTAAAACGGTGTATACGATTCATAACTTGCAGTTCCAAGGTGTATTTCCTCCTGAAGTGATGTACGACTTGTTAGAACTTGGTGATGAATATTTTCATAGTGAGCAGCTAGAGTTTTATGGAAATGTGAACTTTATGAAGGGTGGAATTATCGCTTCTGATCAAATTACAGCGGTTAGCCCGACATACAAAGAGGAAATTCAATATGAGTTTTTCGGTGAGAAGTTAGATGGATTGTTACGAAAAAATAATGGTAAGCTTAGCGGTATCGTAAATGGAATTGATACGAGCGTATATAATCCAAAAACGGATTCGTATATTACTGCTCAGTATGATGCAGAGTCATTAGAGGAAAAGAATGAAAATAAACGCGCATTGCAGCGTTATTTTGGTTTGCCAGAAAAAGAAGATACACCAATTATTTCGATGGTAACGAGATTAACGAAGCAAAAAGGTCTTGATTTAGTACGTACTGTATTCCGCGAAATAATGGAGGAAGATGTGCAATGTATTATTTTAGGATCAGGTGATTCTGAATATGAACAATTCTTTGAGTGGATGGCATACGAGTATCCTGAGAAGGTAAAAGTGTATATCGGATTTAATGAAGAGTTAGCTCACCAAGTGTATGCGGGAAGTGATTTATTCTTAATGCCATCACTATTTGAACCGTGTGGACTTGGACAACTTATCGCATTAGCGTACGGTACAATTCCGATTGTAAGAGAGACAGGCGGATTAAATGATACAGTACAATCTTATGACGAAGAAACTGGAGAAGGAAATGGTTTCAGTTTCACGAACTTTAATGCACATGACATGTTGCACACGGTTCTTCGTGCAATTGAATTTTATCATGATAAACCGGTATGGAAGCAGCTTGTAAAACAAGCGATGACTGAAGATTATAGCTGGGAGAAATCAGCTCTTGCTTATAAGAAATTGTATAAAAGTCTCATGGAATAACATGTAGGTGGTGAAGAAATGTTTACTCATGTTGAAAGCTTCAAATCAGCTTTTCTAGAAAAGTTAGAGACGATGTATGGGAAAAGTTTCAAAGATTCTACAACTCGTGACCAATACAATACGCTTGGGTACATGGTGCGTGAGTATATGAATAGTCAATGGATCGCAACGAACGAAAGTTATCGATCTGGAGAGCAAAAGCAAATGTATTACTTATCCATTGAGTTTTTACTTGGGCGTTTGCTTGGAAGTAACATATTAAATTTAGGCATCAGGGATGTATGTGAGCAAGGACTTTCTGAGCTTGGGATTTCTTTGCAACAGTTAGAAGAGGTGGAAGCAGATGCAGGTCTTGGAAATGGTGGACTTGGACGATTAGCAGCCTGTTTCCTTGATTCACTTGCATCTTTAAACTTACCAGGTCATGGCTGTGGAATTCGTTACAAACACGGCTTATTTGATCAAAAAATTGTTGATGGTTATCAAGTTGAGTTTCCAGAACAGTGGCTTCTTCATGAAAACGTATGGGAAGTAAGAAGGCATGATCAAGCTGTAGAAGTAAGTTATTTCGGCAATGTTGAACCGCTATACATTGACGGGCGTTTAGAGTTCAGGCATACGAATGCAGAAGTGATTATGGCAGTACCATATGACGTTCCAGTAGTAGGTTATGAGACGAGTACTGTAAATACACTCAGACTTTGGAATGCTGAGCCAGTTCCTTTCCCGCAAAATTGCAAAGATATTTTGAAATATAAGCGTGAAACAGAGGCGGTATCGGAGTTTTTATATCCAGATGATACGCATGATGAGGGGAAAATACTTCGTTTGAAACAACAGTATTTCCTCGTATCAGCAAGTTTGCAAAATATCGTTCGTATGCATAGAGAAAGATATGGTGACCTTCGTCAATTACATGAGAAAATTGCGATTCATATTAATGATACACATCCAGTTTTGGCGATTCCAGAACTAATGCGTATTTTATTAGATGAAGAAAAACTAGCATGGGAAGATGCTTGGCACATAACGACGCAAACGATTTCTTATACGAATCATACGACGTTATCAGAAGCGCTTGAGAAGTGGCCAATTCACATTTTTAAACCGTTATTACCGAGAATTTATATGATTATTGAAGAGATTAATGAACGTTTCTGTCATGAACTTTGGGAACGTTATCCATATGAATGGCATCGTATTGAAGAGATGGCGATTATTGCGCATGATCTTGTGAAAATGGCTCATTTAGCAATTGTCGGTAGCCATAGCGTAAATGGTGTAGCAAAAATTCATACGGAAATTTTAAAGCAACGTGAAATGCGATTGTTTTATGAGTTTTATCCAGATAAGTTTAATAATAAAACGAATGGAATCGCTCATAGACGCTGGTTAATGAAGGCGAATCCGCAGCTGACGAACCTTATTTCAGAGGCGATTGGAACAGAGTGGAAGAAAGAACCGATTAAGCTTCAAGCGCTGCAAACAGTTCAATACGATGCGAGTTTCCAAGAGAAATTTGCAGAGGTAAAGCAAGAGCGTAAAGAGATTTTAGCGGAGCGTATTCATAATAAAATGGGGATTACAATTGATCCTAATTCTATTTTTGATGTGCAAGTAAAAAGACTACATGCTTACAAACGACAACTATTAAACGTTCTTCATATTTTATATTTGTATAACCGTTTGAAAGAGGATGCTAGTTTTACATTTTATCCGCGTACTTTTATCTTTGGAGCGAAAGCATCACCTGGCTATTACTATGCAAAAAAAATTATTAAATTAATCAATGAGCTCGCAAGGAAAGTGAATAATGATCCGTATGTGAGTCAATATATGAAAGTTATCTTTCTAGAAAACTACCGAGTTTCTTTAGCAGAAGATATATTCCCAGCTGCGGATGTGAGTGAGCAAATTTCAACTGCGAGTAAAGAAGCATCAGGAACAGGGAATATGAAATTTATGATGAATGGTGCGATTACACTCGGAACGTTAGACGGAGCTAATGTTGAAATAAAAGACCGGGTCGGTGATGATAACTGTTTCATTTTTGGCTTAACAGCGGAAGAGGTTCTTCATTACTATCAAAATGGTGGATATCGTGCAAGTGATTATTATCACCACAATATGCATATTAAAAAGGTAGTAGATCAGTTAACGAATGGTTTCTTTGCACATTCGGGAGCTGAATTTGAAGCGATTTATGATTCTCTCGTAATTCAAAATGATGAATACTTCGTTCTGCGAGATTTTGGTCCATATGCGGAAAGGCAAGAAGCTGTTGGTAGAGCGTATGAAAACCGAACGAAGTGGCTAGAAATGTCGATTTTAAATATTGCACAGTCTGGTCATTTTGCGAGTGATCGAACGATTTTACAGTATAGTAATGAGATTTGGAGTATTGGTAATACGGTTACACAGTATTAAGTGAAAGTCCCTTTTGAAGGGACTTTTATTCATGAATACAAAGTGTATTCATGAATAAAAGAGGAATATAATCACTTAAAAAACCGAGCTTAATCTCATTAAGCTCGGTTTTCTTTTTTTGCTTAAGAAAGAAATGGGATAGCGGTATATATGATACCTGTTCCACCATATTCTCCCGTCGCAAAGTATGAAAATGTAAAGAAACCTGTAAACGTAAAAATTACAATGAGAAAAAGTGCAAAGATAAATTTTAGCATGCAAGGTCCCCTCATCCAAAAATAACTTCATATATTATTATAGTATAAGGATATAGGGTTTCCAATCATTACCTGGTTAAAAATGAGAAGTCAGACATGTTTTGTATGTTGTCATGGCATGATTATTTGTAATAGATTTTGTGTTTTTTGTAAATGTCATGTTGTGATGAACGTGTGCATATTCCCAGTCTTGGTCATTAAAATGGACATTGCGCGGAGGGAGAAGAGGAACGACATCAAATAGATTAACGAAGCGAAAGCTACTAGCTACTTGTAGTTTATAATAATTGCGAAATGCAATATCTCCGACTTTTGGAGAGGCAAATGTATAAAGACCGTACTGTGCAAAGGCAGTGTTTATACGCGCATCGAGTATATGTAATGTGGCGAGCGCGCCGCCTAAGCTATGACCTGTTGCAAGAAGTTTTTTATGGGCTGGTAGTGATACGAGCATATCCATAATAGAATCTCGGCAAGATTCATAAATGGAAAGAAAGCCGTTATGGACATTCCCGCTGTTTAAAGCATATGGGTATGGTTTTTGGTTAACGAGTGAATCGATAATCCAGTCTGTATCTGTTTGTGTCCCGCGAAAAGCTACAATAATCGTATCCTCAGATTCTAGTATGAATCCGAACCATTCTGTCGTTTGAATGGTTTTTCCTTGAAAGCCTTGTACATATTGAAAACCATCCGGTATTTCGAAAATCCCATTTTGTTTATATTGTTCATACGTTAACTCACAACAAGAAGCTAACAATATGGCAGTATCTTTATCGAAGGATAAAGGAGTACGCATTAAGGAAGCCCTCCTTAAGAAAAGGTATAGTTCAATATATGCAGTGAGGGACTTGATTCATTCTTTTGGAGGGGGCAAATAGTTTGTATCGCGTATCTAAATTAGTGGATGAAATTATAGCGACTTATGGACGAATCATGCCAAAATAAAACAGCACCCCATAAGGGCACTGTTTACTCTTTTCCATCTAATAAACGTCCAAGTCCGCCTAAAACGCTGCCTTCACCGCTGTTTTGAGCTGCTGGGCTTGTAAGGCGTGCTGCTAAACGGCTAAGTGTTAAGGACTGAATCCAAACCGTTCCAGGACCTTCTAACGTTGCGAAGAATAAACCTTCGCCGCCAAATAGAGCTGTTTTTACTTTTCCAACGAACTCGATATCGTAGTTAACGTCTTTTGTCATGGCAACGAGACAACCTGTATCGATGCGAAGTCTTTCGCCAGGTTTTAATTCACGCTTATATACAGTTCCTCCTGCATGCATGAAAGCGAGTCCATCACCTTCAAGTTTCTGCATGATGAAACCTTCACCACCGAAGAAACCAGTTCCAATTTTTTTCGTAAACTCAATTCCGATAGAAACGCCCTTTGCTGCACAAAGAAACGCGTCTTTTTGACAAACGACTTTTCCTTGATATTGTGTTAAATCAACAGGGATGATTTTTCCTGGATAAGGAGCGGCGAATGATACGTGGCGCTTGCCATGACCTGTATTTGTAAAGACAGTCATAAACATACTTTCACCTGTAACAAGACGCTTACCAGCGCCCATTAATTTACCGAATAGACCACTAGATGGGCCAGAACCATCACCGAAAATGGTTTCCATTTCGATATGATCTTCCATCATCATCATTGCGCCAGCCTCTGCGATAACGCTTTCTTCTGGATCTAATTCAATTTCAACAAACTGCATATCATCGCCATATAATTTATACTCGATTTCATGTGCTTGCATTTTTTCACCTCATCATATGTAGTAATTATATTGTACAGAAATCAAAGGAATTAGAATACTGTAGATTTGTTAATTTTTGAATAAAAATAGAATGAAAATTTAAGGTTATACTAGGATTATAAAAAACGATGGATTGAAAGTGTTCTCATTTGACGTTTTTGACATAGCATGATATAGTGAAAGAACTATTGAGCTACATAATGTGGTACGGAAATAAAGCACGTTGTATTAAAGGCTGTAAGCTTGTTATACATTCATGTCCTTTATATCCACCTTTTCATGTGGATTCATAGTTTCATTTTTATTTAGGAGGTACATGACATGCAAACAGGTAAAGTTAAATGGTTTAACGGCGAAAAAGGTTTTGGCTTCATCGAAGTTGAAGGCGGAGAAGACGTATTCGTACATTTCTCAGCTATCCAAGGCGACGGCTTCAAAACTTTAGAAGAAGGTCAAGAAGTTTCTTTCGAAATCGTTGAAGGAAACCGCGGACCACAAGCAGCTAACGTTACAAAAAACTAATTAGCTAGCGATAAAAAGCATTCCGAATTTCGGAATGCTTTTTTTTATTCTTTGGAACTTGACTCATTTGAAGATAGTTCGCCTTTGAAAGTACGCTCTTCAAAGTCATCGAGCATTTGTTCATATTCTTCATGATCTTCCGTAGCGAAAACTTGTGGGTTTTTCCCATACATATCTGTACCGATAAAGTTTTCGAAATCCTCTACGTAGCCTACATTTTCCTCGCTATTTACGTACATGCCATTATAGTTTTTTGAATCTTGTCTTTCTAAATCAGATGGTGTTTCAGACGTTCCGTAATTGGCAACATCTTGCCATGCATCTTCCGCATCGTATTCAACAGAATGATCTTCATCATGTTTGTGGAAAGAAGGAGACAACACTTCTTCTTCAACTGGTCGTGTATTCATATTTAACTTACTTGTCGTGTGCTGGATGCATGTTGTAGCGGTCGGCATTGCTTCTAATCTTTCAAATGGAATTTCTTCGCCAGACACTTCGCAAATGCCGTACGTACCTGCTTCTATTTTTTGTAGGGCATGTTTCGTATCTTCTAGCTGCTTATGCCAAAATTCGATGAGCCCGAAATCTTTTTCACGTTCGTACAATTCTGTAGCCATATCACCTGGATGATTGTCATAGCTAGATAATTCTCCAACAGAATCGCGTTCAGAAGCACGATCTGTATTCTCATGAGTTTGTATTGTTTGTTCAACTTCTTGCTGTTGTTTTTCTAAAATAGATTTAAATTGATTTATTTGTTGTGGAGTTAACATAGTCGTCCACCTTCCTACAAGTCAGTTTCTTTACATAGTATGAGCGTTGGAGGTGGGAATTATGAGCTGAAATTGGTATATGAAAAAGGAGCCGCGTCAGCAGCTCCTTTTTATCCCGCATTAACGGGCAGATGATTAAAGTTTCACTTTATAGGAAATATCCAAGCAATAATCCGATTCCCATAAGGAGACCGAAGATTGTATTTGTTTTTGCTGTTGCAATCATCGCAGGTACCATTTCCATTGGAATACTTTTACCGATAAAGCCTTTCGTCGCTTTCAATGCTTTCGGTGCACTTAAAAATACGATAAGCATCCATGGTGATACGATGTTAACGATAATTAGAGCGATTGTCCAAATATAAGAAACGATGAACATAGAAGCAAGTACACCAACAGCTCTTTCACGTCCAACGAGAATTGCTAACGTTTTACGACCGTTCTCTTTATCGCCATCTAAGTCACGAATGTTATTAGCTAGTAAAATGGCACCAATTAAAATGGAGCTTGGAATAGATAATAAAATGACTTCGGATGTTACAGTTCCAGTTTGAATAAAGAATGAAATCCCAATAATAATGACACCCATAAATAATCCGGCTGTTAACTCTCCAAATGGTGTATAGGCAATTGGAAGTGGGCCACCTGTATAAAGGTAGGCAACGGCCATACAAACAAGACCGATTGCAGCAAGCCACCAGCTAGAATTCATACAAATATAAACACCTAATAGTATTGCGATGCCGAAAAATCCAAATGCTAAGTTAAGCACTGTTTTCGGCTGAATGCCATCGCGAACGATAGCGCCGCCGATACCAACTGACCCTTCGTGATCGAGTCCTCTTTTATAATCAAAGTATTCATTAAACATGTTTGTTGCTGCTTGAATGAGAAGACAAGCGAGAAGCATCATAAGGAAAAGAGGGAGATGTATTTGATTTATACCTCCGACCTGCATCGCATAGGCTGTTCCGATGAAAACAGGAACGAAAGCTGCTGTTAATGTATGGGGACGTAGTAAACTCCACCAAATGCGCCAGCCGGTTTGCTTACTTGGCTTTGGCGCCGTAGGAGAGGAATTCGTTTCGACGTTCATTTCCATGTTGAATCCTCCTTTGGTCACATATTGTACACAACTAAGTGTAGAAAAAGCATCATTTAGTGTCAACGTTTATTTTCTAGGAAGAGAAGGTGAATTTCTCAGAAATGCTAAACGTTGACAGGCCTTTCGTTTGAGGTGTATCTTAAAATCAAGCGTAATTATGACTATTTTTCGCCCATAGGGGGGAGACAATTGTGATTCAAACGAAACAAATAGGCTTGCAAGATGTTCTTAGTGCAGCCATTAAGCGTGCAACTGATGAAAAAATATTGGTTAGCTTCGTAAAACAAATAGACTGGATAGATCCGCTTCTGTTTTATGCAGCAGGAAAAAGGATCTCATTCGAAAATAGATGTTATTTTGCAGACCCAGCTCAGCATGTAATATTTGCTGGAATTGGCTCTGTTTTCACTATAGCAACTTCTTCTCACAAACGCTTTCAAACGGCTCGTGACGAGTGGGATAAAGTAAAAGAGAAAGCATTTGTACAAAGAGAAAGATACGAATTTGGAGCAGGTCCTCTTTTATTTGGTGGATTTTCATTTGACCAAGAAAAAGAGAAAACCGACTTATGGAAAGAATTTGATGATACGACATTTTCACTACCAGCATTTTTATTAACTGTAAAAAATGAAAAAGCATGGTTAACAATGAATACATTCGTTTCAGCAACTGATTGTGCAGAAACTCTTTATAACGAAATTGTTTCTTTAGAAGAGAAAATTTTTGGGGAGAGTAAATGTGCACTAGAAGGATCGAAATTAACAGTTACTTCTAAAGTAGAAGTAGATCCGAAAGGCTGGATGAAGGCCATTGAGACAGTGCAAGATGAGATGAAGCAGGGGAACGTGCAGAAGGTTGTATTAGCGAGGGAGCTAAAAGTAGAAATGGATCATCATATTGATTCTGCTCTTGTTTTAGAAGCGCTTCGCATTGGGCAACCGGATTGTTACGTATTTTCTTTTGATTATAAAGGAGCATGCTTCTTAGGAGCGACGCCAGAGAGATTAATTCGCAAAGAAGATGAGAAGTTTACTTCGATGTGTCTTGCTGGTTCAACTGGTCATGGTCAATCTATAGAAGAAAGTGAACGAAATAGTAATGCGCTTCTTCATGATGAAAAGAATTTAGCTGAACACGGTTATGTTGTGAACATGATTCGAGGAGTACTCAATGAACACTGCGAATCCGTTAATATTCCGGAAAGTCCGGGCTTATTAACAACGAAAAACTTAATTCATTTATATACGCCTGTAGAGGCAAAAGGCGATGCGAGTCTTTTAACAATGGTAGAAGAATTACACCCAACACCAGCTCTTGGCGGGACACCTCGTTTGGAAGCAATGAAACTGATTCGTGATGTTGAATTGTTAGACAGAGGTTTATATGGTGCACCGATTGGCTGGATAGATGATGAAGGAAATGGTGAATTTGCGGTTGCACTTCGCTGCGGATTATTAAATGGCGCGAAAGCATCCTTATTTGCCGGGTGCGGGATTGTAATTGATTCAGTACCGCAACTTGAATATGAAGAAACAAGCTTGAAGTTTAGACCGATGCTTGGTGCTTTGGAGGAATTAATGAAATGAACAATCATATAGAAGCATTATCATATTATTTAGGCGCGTTCGTGGATGAACTGACGCGTCTAAATGTATGTGATGTTGTCATTAGTCCAGGCTCACGGTCAACACCGATTGCTCTACTAATGGAACAACATGAAGGAATGAACACATATTTACATGTAGATGAAAGATCAGCAGGATTTTTTGCGCTCGGTATCGCAAAAGCAAAAAAACGTCCTGTTGCATTATTATGTACGTCAGGAACGGCAGCAGCGAACTACTATCCAGCTGTATGTGAAGCTTTTCATTCACGAGTGCCGCTTATCGTCTTAACGGCAGATAGACCGCATGAATTAAGAGATGTTGGTGCACCACAAGCGATGAATCAATTCAATTTATACGGTACATTTGTGAAGCAATTTACAGAGATGGCACTTCCAGAAGCGAGTGAAGCGATGTATCATTATGCTCGCATGACGACGCAGCGCACGATAGCAAGCGCACTTCTAGCGCCGCAAGGACCTGTTCATCTTAATTTTCCAGTTCGCGAGCCGCTTATCCCAGATTTCTCATTAGAAAGTTTATGGGATAAAGGACGCGGGGAATATACAGGAGTAGTTCAGCAAGGGAACGTGATGATGCCGAGTGAATATGTAGATTCTCTTGTAGGGCGCCTTTCACATATGGAAAAGGGGCTTATTATTTGTGGAGATGATAGTCATCCAGAAATCGCAGCGTTTGCGGCAGAACTAGCTGAAAAAACGGGATATCCAATATTAGCGGATCCACTGTCTAACATTCGTAGCGGACATCACGATAAAACGATGGTAATCGACTGTTACGATACATTTTTACGAAATGAACTGTTAAAAGAAACGTGGAAGCCAGAAGTTATGATTCGCTTTGGTGGTATGCCTGTTTCGAAAGCATTAACGCAGTTCATTAAAAAACAGACGAAAGCTGTTCATATCGTTGTTGAGGAATCTGGACAATGGAGAGATCCAGCTCTCGTTGCGACAGAAGTTGTACAGGCAAGTGATATTGCATTTTGCAGGGCACTAATAGAAAGAATACCAGCTATGAAAAAGAATGATTGGTTCGGAATGTGGCAACATATAAACGAAAAAACGAAGGAAACGCTTCGTGAAATGGAAACATATGAAACGGCATTTGAAGGGAAAGTTATTACGGATATCGTCCGCGTACTACCAGAAGGGGCAACATTATTTGCGAGTAATAGTATGCCAATTCGTGATACAGATTCATTCTTCTTCACATCGGATAAAAATATTCAAGTGATGGCAAACCGTGGTGTAAACGGGATTGATGGAATCATTTCGACAGCTTTAGGAGCGAGCATTATTTGCGATCCGCTCGTATTAGTTATTGGTGATTTATCATTTTATCACGATTTAAACGGATTATTAGCCGCAAAATTACATGAATTAAATATAACGATTGTCGTTGTAAACAATGATGGTGGCGGTATTTTCTCATTCTTACCACAATATGAGAAAAAGGATCATTTCGAATCATTATTTGGAACGCCAATTGGACTTGATTACGAGCATGTTGTCAAAATGTACGGCGGTTCATTTAGCCGTGTAAATGGTTGGGAGCAATTCCGAGAAGAGGTACAAAAGGGAACGACGACGGAAGGTTTACACGTAGTAGAAATTTGTACGAACCGTGATGAAAACTTAACATTGCACCGTACATTATGGGCAAAAACGCAGGATGTAATTACTACATCGTTGCAAGGTAAATCAAAATGAACGTAACGTTGCAAGGTGTATCGTATGAATATGAAGTAGTCGGAAGCGGGGAACCACTTCTACTTCTTCATGGTTTTACGGGAAGCATGGAAACGTGGCGTTCCTTCGTTCCTTCTTGGAGCGAGCAGTTTCAAGTTATTTTAGTAGACATTGTGGGGCACGGAAAAACGGAAAGTCCTGAAGATGTAACTCATTATGATATTCGAAATGTGGCGCTACAAATGAAAGAACTACTAGATTATCTTCATATTGAAAAAGCACACATACTTGGCTATTCAATGGGCGGTAGACTGGCGATTACGATGGCATGCCTATATCCAGAGTATGTACATTCTCTTTTATTAGAAAATTGTACAGCTGGGCTTGAAAGTGAAGATGAGCGAGAAGAACGTCGTGCAAAAGATGAGCGACTTGCCAATAAAATTGAGCGAGAAGGCATCAATAGTTTTGTAACGATGTGGGAAAATATTCCGCTATTTGAAACGCAAAAATGTTTAGCAAAAAACGTACAAGAAGCAGTGCGAAAAGAACGACTTGCTAACAATCCAAAAGGACTTGCAAATAGCTTGCGCGGCATGGGAACAGGGGCTCAGCCTTCATGGTGGGACGAGCTACCAAACTTAAAAATGCCCGTTCTTTTAATGAACGGAGAGTACGATGAAAAGTTCTTTCGCATATTAAAAAACATCGAAAAATGCGTCTCTGACGCGAAATTTGTGAAAATTGATGGTGCTGGCCATGCAATTCATGTGGAACAACCGGAAAAGTTTGATACAATAGTAAAGGGATTTCTAAAAACTATGCAGTGATGCTTTTTCATCTAAGAAGGAAGTTGCACTTATAGCGGAAATCAGAAATATACAAGGAGGTAGTTGTAATGGCTATTGAATGGGTAAAAGAAGGCAATTACGAAGATATTATTTATTCAACATACAATGGTATCGCAAAGATTTCGATTAACCGTCCTGAAGTACATAACGCATTCCGTCCTAAAACGGTAATGGAGTTAATCAACGCTTTTGCACACGCTCGTGATGATGCAAATGTTGGCGTTATCATTTTAACAGGTGAAGGTGGACGTGCATTCTGTTCTGGCGGCGACCAAAAAGTTCGCGGTCATGGTGGATATGTAGGTGACGACCAAATCCCTCGTTTAAACGTATTAGACTTACAACGTCTAATTCGCGCAATTCCTAAACCAGTTATCGCAATGGTAGCAGGTTATGCAATCGGTGGTGGACACGTACTTCATATCGTATGTGACTTAACAATCGCTGCAGACAACGCTGTATTCGGACAAACAGGTCCTAAAGTAGGAAGCTTTGACGGTGGATACGGAGCTGGTTACTTAGCTCGTATGGTAGGCCACAAGAAAGCTCGCGAAATTTGGTACCTATGCCGTCAATACAGCGCACAAGAAGCGCTTGATATGGGCTTAGTAAACACAGTAGTACCATTAGAAGAGCTTGAAGCAGAAACAGTACAATGGGCACAAGAAATCTTAGCAAACAGCCCAATGGCACTTCGTTTCCTAAAAGCTGCATTCAACGCAGACACAGACGGTCTAGCTGGTATTCAACAATTAGCTGGAGATGCAACGTTATTGTACTATACAACTGACGAAGCAAAAGAAGGTCGTGACGCGTTCAAAGAAAAACGCAGTCCGGACTTCGGTCAATTCCCTCGTTTCCCGTGATCAAACCAAAAGCGGAAGCGGCTCGTTCAGAACAAGAGGGCGTTGGAACTCCTGACGTAGAGGCGCTTTTTGCCTCGTAGGAAGAAGTGAAGCCACCGAACATTCTAGCCGCTGTAGCTAGATGTTTTAAAAGCGGAGCCGACTGTTTAGCCTCGTAGGCTAAGGTTCTTTCGCACAGAAAGTGTTTTTTACTTTCTCGTGCGGAAGGTTCTTAGACGGAAGGGGCTAGGAGGCGTAGCTAGATGAGATCAAACCGGAAACAAAACAACTAAGAGACTTGATGTCATATCAAGTCTCTTTCTTTCATGAAAGGAGAATGAATGATGACGACGATGCCGAATTGGTTAATGCAACGTGCATTTTTAACACCAGATCGCAATGCAATTGAAATAGAGGAAGAGAAAGTTACTTTTATGCAGCTGCATGAAAAAGTAGTATCTGTTTGTGAACACCTCACACATGTAGGAGTGAAGCGTGGGCAAAAGGTGGCTGTTCTGATGAAAAATGGTATGGAGATGATTACAGTTATTCACGCCCTATCTTACGTAGGTGCAGTAGCTGTGCTTTTAAATACGCGTCTTTCAAGAGAAGAGCTACTTTGGCAAATGGATGATGCTGAAGTTGTATGCTTAGTGACGGATCAAGATTTTGAGGCTGAAGATGTTCTTGTATATTCATTTGCCGAAGTGATGAATGGATCGAAGGCGGAAGCCTCTATACAAGAAGAATTCTCTTTAGAAGAAGCGATGACAATTATTTATACGTCAGGGACGACAGGGAAACCGAAAGGTGTTATTTTAACGTACGGCAATCACTGGGCAAGCGCAATCGGTTCTTCACTTAATTTAGGGCTTCGTGATGATGATTGCTGGTTAGCTTGTATGCCAATGTTCCACGTTGGTGGGTTATCTCTTTTAATGAAAAATATTATGTACGGCATGCGTATTTTACTCGTTCCGAAATATGATGCTAATTTTATTCATAAAGCACTTCAAACGAGAGATGTTACGATCATTTCTGTCGTTTCTAAAATGTTAACTGATTTATTAGAGAGACTTGGAGAAGAGACATATCCATCTTCTTTACGATGCATGTTACTTGGCGGAGGGCCAGCGCCGAAACCGTTATTAGAAACTTGTGTAGAAAAAGGAATTCCTGTGTATCAAACGTACGGTATGACAGAAACGTCGTCGCAAATTTGTACGTTATCCGCAGACTACATGTTAACGAAAGTAGGATCAGCTGGGAAACCACTATTTCAGTGCCAACTTCGTATTGAAAAAGATGGCGTAGTAGTGCCGCCGTTTGCGGAAGGCGAGATCGTAGTAAAAGGACCGAATGTAACAGGTGGTTATTTTAACCGTGAAGATGCGACACGCGAAACGATTCAAAACGGATGGCTTCATACTGGTGACCTTGGTTATTTAGACGAAGAAGGATTTTTATACGTACTAGATCGCCGCAGTGATTTAATTATTTCTGGCGGAGAGAATATATATCCGGCTCAAATTGAAGAAGTGTTACTCTCTCATCCTGCGGTAGCAGAAGCCGGTGTTGTCGGTATGACTGACGATAAATGGGGACAAGTACCCGCTGCTTTTGTTGTAAAAAGTGGAGAGGTAACAGAAGAAGAAATTCTGCATTTTTGCGAGGAGAAATTAGCGAAATATAAAGTGCCGAAGAAAGCGTGTTTCTTAGAGGAATTACCACGAAATGCTTCGAAGAAATTGTTAAGACGAGAGTTAAGACAATTAGTGGAGGAGATGTAGGTGGAAATAAAAAAAGCGACACTTTATATAACGGAAATGCCGCTCATTATCCCGTTTGCTGCGAGCTACGGGACTTACGAAAAGCGTGAGAGTATTGTCATTGAATTAGAAGATACGGACGGGTATATTGGATTTGGTGAAGTCGTTGCGTTTTCTGAACCGTGGTATACGGAAGAAACAGTAAAGACAGCGCTACATGTACTTCAAGATTTTTTAATACCGGATTTATTGAAAGCTGAAATTTCTCATCCGAATGAAATACCAGAGTTGTTCAAGCATATAAAGAGAAACAGAATGGCAAAGGCCGGAATTGAAGGTGCTGTTTGGGATTTATATGCGAAGCGTCAAAAGCAGTCGTTAGCGATATTGCTTGGCGGAAATAGGTCTGAAATTGAAGTAGGCGTTGTGATTGGTATCAATACAATTCCGGTTATGTTAAAACAAATCGAGAAGTATGCAGAAGAAGGATATGAGCGTTTTAAAGTGAAAATAAAGCCAGAACATGATTACGAATTACTGAAAGAAATTCGCAAAGAGTTTCCGAACATCCCGTTAATGGCTGATGCAAATTCAGCGTATACATTAGCGGATACGGAGAAGTTGAAACGATTAGATGAATTTCAATTGATGATGATTGAACAGCCGTTAGCGGATTACGATTTTCTGGATCATGCACAACTGCAAAAGAAAATGGAAACGCCGATTTGTTTAGACGAAAGCATCCATAGTTTAGAAGACGCGCGCGTTGCGATTACGCTTGGCAGTTGCCGAATCGTTAATATTAAACCAGGGCGAGTGGGCGGATTAACAGAATCTATTCAAATCCATAATTATTGTATGGAGCACAACATACCCGTTTGGTGCGGCGGTATGGTAGAGATGGGGATTTCACGAGCGCAAAATGTCGCGCTTGCTTCACTGCCGAACTTTACGATTCCAGGAGATATATCTGCCTCTAGTAGACATTGGAAGAGGGATATTATTTCACCGGAAGTAATGCTTGAGGGCGGAAAAGTGATTGTACCGCAAAGCGTTGAAGCTGAGTGTGAAGTAGACCGCGGAAAACTAGAAGAAATTACGAAGCAGCGGATTATTTTGGAGCGGTGAATTTAATCTTTAATCAGGATGCCGGCAAATAGCGGTAGGATTTTGTTGTTAATTGTCGGTAAGTCGATATATTTCAATAATCGCTGATATAATTTTATTTATTAAGGTTACTCCCGCGAGTAACCTTTTCGTATTGTACAAATTGGATAGACTAGTTTACAATCGAGCGTATACAAGGGGAACGAGAAACAGGGGGAGTAAAATGAAGAACATTTCAATTTTAATAGCAGATGATGAGGCAGAAATTGCTGATTTAATAGAGATACATTTAGAAAAAGAAGGTTATCATGTTGTGAAAGCAGCAGATGGAGAAGAGGCTGTTCATGTTATTGAAACGCAGCCAATCGACTTAGTGGTTTTAGATATTATGATGCCAAAAATGGATGGTTATGAAGTGACGCGCCAAATTCGCGCGAAGCATCATATGCCAATCATTTTCTTAAGTGCGAAAACGTCTGATTTTGATAAGGTGACAGGTTTAGTGTTAGGTGCAGATGATTATATGACGAAACCTTTTACACCGATTGAATTAGTCGCACGTGTAAATGCACAATTACGCCGATTTCTTACGTTAAATCAGCCGAAAGTAGCGGAGAATAAATCTGCTTTAGAGGTAGGCGGAGTCGTTATCGATCCTGAGCGAAGAACAGTAAATGTGTATGGAGAACAAGTTGAATTAACACCGAAAGAGTTTGATATTTTATATTTATTAGCGAGCCATCCGAAGAAAGTGTACAATGTGGAAAATATTTTTCAGCAAGTATGGGCAGATGGTTATTATGAAGGCGGAAATACAGTTATGGTACATATTCGTACGTTGCGGAAAAAAATTGGAGAAGATAAAAGAAAGAATAAGTTAATAAAAACAGTGTGGGGAGTAGGGTATACTTTCAATGGCTAAAAAGATGAGAAGCTTTCGCTCGAAGATGGTTATGCTATTTGCATTAAGTATGATATTTGCTGGTGGTGTAACGTATATCATTTATGAAGGGTTACGTATCTATTACAAATTAGCTGTTCGTTTTGAAGATCCATTAGCTCAATTCCGTTCAATGGTAAGACAAATTGGGGATGTTAATTTCTTTTTAATTATTTTCATTCCTCTATCCATTATGTTTTTCTTCTTCCTTACTAGACCGTATTTAAAATATTTTGATGAGATTTCAAATGGAATTCATCATTTGGCAAACGGTGATTTTACAAATGAAGTGCGCGTTTCATCTAATGATGAGTTTGGATATATCGCACGTGAAATAAATGTAGCGAGTGAAAAATTAAAGGAAGCGGTTGAACGAGGAGACTTTGCAGAAAGTAGTAAAGACCAGCTCATTGTTAATTTAGCTCACGATTTAAGAACGCCGTTAACATCTGTTTTAGGTTATTTAGATTTAATTCTTAAAGATGAGAATTTGACGAAAGAACAAATTAAACATTTTTCCACAATCGCTTTTACGAAATCCGAAAGGCTGGAAAGTTTAATTGATGAATTATTTGAAATTACGAGAATGAATTATGGGATGTTGCAGCTGGACAAACGACCAATTGATATAAGTGAATTGCTTATACAGTTAGAGGAAGAATTGTATCCGTTATTAGAGAAAAAGGGTTTAGAAGCGAGAGTGAACATGGATTCTTATTTACCTATTAGCGGTGATGGGAAATTATTAGCGAGGGTATTTGAAAATCTCTTAACGAACGCGATTCGTTACGGGTATGATGGAAAGTTTGTCGATGTGAACGGATATATTGAGAGTGAAGAGGTAGTCGTACAAATTATTAATTACGGAGATAGCATTCCGGAAGAAGATTTACCGTATCTTTTTGATATGTTTTATACAGGTGATAAAGCAAGGTCAGAGCAACAAGGTAGTACAGGCCTTGGTTTATTTATCGCGAAAAATATTGTTGAACAGCATGATGGGATGATTTCTGCGGAAAGTAATGTGATTAGAACGATATTTGAAGTGAGATTGCCAAAAGAAGAGAGCGAAGTAATTTAATAAAAATTTAAACTTTACCCCACTTTTTATTTTAATAGTTTTTTCTATTCTATACGTAAGTTACGTTAAGGAGGAACTAGAAATGAAAAAGTGGGTATTTATTTCTTTTTTTATAGCATGCACAATCTGTGTAGGCGTTTATATATCACCGTTGTTTCAAAAGGAAATTGATGTGAAAATCGGCGAGGAAAATAGTGCAGTAAAGGCTGAAAATATGGAAAAGATAGAGATTACAAAAGACGAGATTTATAAAGGTAATCTGTTATTAGTTAATAAAGATTACCCAGTAAAAAAAGATAGTATTAGGTCTGACATTATAAATGTAAATCACAATAGTGAATTAGTAAGAGGTTACGTCATATTTGATAGAAACCTTCGCTTATCAAAGGATGTTGTAAAAAAGTTTTTGAACGTTGTCGATGCAGCTGGAAAAGACGGAGTACAGCAGTTCTTAATGAGTAGTGGGTATCGAGATTTTCAAGAGCAAAGTAAATTGTATAAAGAAATGGGATCTGACTATGCACTTCCAGCAGGATATAGTGAACATAATTTAGGATTATCACTCGACATTGGATCTACGCAAAAGAAAATGGAGAGAGCCCCTGAAGGAAAGTGGATTGAAGAGAACGTATGGAAGCATGGCTTTGTTTTACGTTATCCGAAAAATAAAAGTCATATTACAGGCATTCAATATGAGCCGTGGCATATACGTTATGTAGGCTTACCGCATAGTGCAATTATGCAAAAGGAGAGAATTACATTAGAGGAATATTTGGACTTCTTAAAAGAGAAAAAAGAAATCACAACGGATGTGGAAGGTACGAAATATACGGTTTCTTATTATAAAGTTTCTGGGAACATGAAAGTGAATGTTCCGGTAAATAAGCAGTATGAAATTTCGGGGAACAATATGGATGGGGTTATTGTGACGGTTCAGGAATAGATAAAGAGGTTGTTCCGTTTTGGAGCAGCCTTTTCGTATATAAGAAAGGGATTGGCATTTTTTTGTCGGTAAATCGATATTCCTTGTCGAATCGTTGATATAATTTCCTGTACTATTAGCATTTTGAGTAGCATCTTTTTATTTACTTTTAAACATTATAACGTTATATTTACTTCTCCCTTTTTTTGTGTTACGCTAAACGTGTGAAAGAGATATAAAATGAAATTTTAATGTAAGCGTATTCTTATGGCTTCTTATAGAAAAGGGTGGAAATACAATGACAGAACGATTCGTACTACGTAATGTGAAACGTGTGAACGGGGAAGAGATTGACATTGTAATTGAAGATAATAAAATCGCACAGGTGACGAAAGCTGGTGCTGGCGAGGGTGGAAAGGTTCTTGATTACGCTGGTACTTACGTATCGAGTGGCTGGATTGATTTACACGTTCATGCTTTTCCAGAGTTTAATCCGTATGGCGATGAGGTGGATGAAATTGGCGTTAAGCAAGGGGTAACGACAATTGTTGATGCGGGTAGCTGCGGAGCTGATCGCATTGCAGATTTAGTACAAAGTAGAGAACAGGCGAAAACAAATTTATTTGCCTTTTTAAATATTTCTCGCATCGGTTTGAAACGAATTGATGAATTATCCAATATGGAATGGATAGATAAAGAGAAAGTAATAGAAGCAGTAGAAAAGTATAAAGATGTCATCGTTGGGTTAAAGGCGAGAATGAGTAAAAGTGTCGTTTGTGATAGTGGAATTGAACCGCTTCATGTTGCACGCTCTTTATCTCGTGAAACATCATTACCGATTATGGTACATATCGGTTCAGCCCCTCCTCGCATTGAGGAAGTTGTACCTCTTTTAGAAAAAGATGATGTCATTACACATTACTTAAACGGGAAAGAAAATAATTTATTTGATGAAGAAGGTAAACCGCTACCTGTGTTACTAGATGCAGTGAATCGCGGTGTTCATTTAGATGTTGGTCACGGTAATGCTAGTTTTTCTTTTAAAGTAGCAGAAGCGGCGAAGCGTCACGGTATTGCCTTTAATACAATTAGTACAGACATTTACCGGAAGAATCGTATACACGGTCCAGTGTATAGTATGGCTCACGTTCTTTCGAAATTCCTTTACTTAGGGTATCCGCTAGAAGAAGTAATAAATGCGGTGACGAAAAATGCGGCAGAGTGGCTGAAGAAACCAGAGCTTGGCCGTATTCAAGAAGGCGATATTGCAAACTTAACTTTATTTACGGTGAAAGATGAACCGATTACGTTAATTGATTCAGAAGGAGATCAGCGCATTGCTGGAAGAAGAATTGATACGAAAGGGGTTGTAATTAATGGGTCATTCATTGAATGCTAAGTACGGATTAAAAAGAGTGATTAATGCGAGCGGTAGAATGAGTATTTTAGGTGTGTCCGCTCCGACAAATACAGTTATGGATGCGATGAAACATGGTGGACAAAATTATGTGGAAATTGCTGATTTAGTAGATAAAGCAGGAGACCATATTGCGAGAATTCTAGATTCAGAGGCAGCAGTTGTTGTAAATTCAGCATCAAGCGGAATTGCGCTTTCTATCGCTGGTATCGTTACAGAAGGAAACCGTCGTAAAAGTGAAAGACTTCATCAAGAGGTCATCGCGAAAAACGAAGTGATTATGTTAAAAGGTCATAACGTTCAATACGGTGCTCCTGTTGAAACGATGATTTATTTAGGCGGCGGTAAGCTTGTTGAAGTGGGTTACGCAAATGAAGGGAAAGCAGAGCATATTGAAGATGCGATTGGTGAAAATACAGCGGCGATTCTTTATGTGAAATCCCATCATGCCGTGCAAAAAAATATGATTTCTGTTGAAGAAGCATGGGAAGTTGCGCAGCGAAATAACGTACCACTGATCGTCGATGCGGCAGCTGAAGAAGATATTCAAAAGTATGTGAAGTATTCAGACCTTGCCATTTATAGCGGTTCAAAGGCAATTGAAGGACCAACTTCTGGTATTGTCGGCGGTAAACGAAAATATATCGAGTGGCTGAAAGTGCAATTACATTGCATCGGAAGAAGTATGAAAGTTGGGAAAGAAACAACTTTCGGCTTACTTCAAGCACTTGATGAGTACGGAGTAAAACAAGATAAGAGTGAGCAAGAAAAAGAGTTATTACAAGTACTTATGCCGCTAAAAGAATTAAACGGTGTAAATGTAACGATCGTTCAAGATGAAGCAGGAAGAGCAATCTTTAGAGCGCGTATTCACATTAACGAGAACGAGTTAAACAAAACAGCAAAAGACGTCGTAACAGCATTACGCGACGGGGAAATCGCAATTTACACACGTGATTACGGAGTAAGACAAGGATTCTTTGATATCGATCCACGTCCACTTCAAGGTGATGACATACATGTGATTGAAGAAAAAATGAGAGAAATTGTAGGGGGAAACTAAAATGACAAACATTCAAAAACGTTTTTATAAAGGCCGCGTAGCATTAAATGTATTAGCGAACAATATCGAAAATGCGAAAGACATTTTTGAAGCAGCAGAAGGTTATGTAGTTGTTGGAGTGTTATCAAAAGACTATCCAACAGTAGAAGAAGCAGTAACTGCAATGAAAGCATACGGAAAAGAAATTGATGACGCTGTATCAATCGGACTAGGAGCAGGAGATAATCGCCAAGCGGCAGTTGTAGCTGAAATTGCGAAGCATTACCCTGGTAGCCATATTAACCAAGTGTTCCCTTCAGTTGGAGCGACACGTGCAAATCTAGGCGGAAAAGATAGCTGGATTAATAGTTTAGTATCACCAACAGGAGAAGTAGGGTACGTAAACATTTCTACTGGTCCAATTAGTGCAGCTGGAGAAGAAAAAGCAATCGTTCCAATTAAAACAGCAATCGCACTTGTACGTGATATGGGCGGAAATTCATTGAAATACTTCCCAATGAAAGGTCTAGCGCATGAAGAAGAATATCGCGCAGTTGCGAAAGCATGTGCGGAAGAAGGCTTTGCATTAGAGCCAACAGGCGGAATTGATAAAGAAAACTTTGAAACAATTGTGCGTATTGCGCTAGAGGCAAACGTAGAGCAAGTTATCCCACACGTGTACTCTTCTATTATTGATAAAGAAACTGGTAATACGAAAACAGAAGACGTTCGTGAATTATTAGCGGTAGTGAAGAAGTTAGTTGATCAATATGCGTAAGAAAATTGCAGCATTCGGCGAAGTAATGATGCGCCTGCAAGTACCAGGATATGAATTGTTGTCACAAGCTAACACATTAAATTACTCATTTTCTGGTACAGGTGTGAATGTTGCAGCGGCGCTTTCTCATCTAGGGCATGAAGGTTTTCTTATTTCAACTTTACCGGAAAACTCTGTTGGGGATGCTGCGGTATCGCACATTCAAAAGTTAGGAATTCAGGCAACGTTTATTTCAAGAGGCGGTAAATATGTCGGCATGTACTTTTTAGAAAATGGATTTGGAGCACGTGCAAGCCGCGTTACATATTCAAATCGATTAGAAAGTAGCTTCAATACAGCATCTGAAGAAATGTATCAATTTGAAGAAATCGCCAAGGAAATTGATATCGTTCATTTTTGCGGAATTACACTTGCGATGAATGATACGGTGCGCCATCATATGAAATCTTTAGCGAAAGCAGTTAAAGAAAGTGGAGGCACTGTCGTTTTTGATTGCAATTATCGTCCATCACTTTGGGGAGAAGATGGATATGAGCAGGCGAAACCGCATTATGAAGAAATGCTGGCCCTTGCTGATATCGTTATGATGAACGAAAAAGATGCAATGTTCGTTCTTGGAATGAAAACAGAAGAGACAGAGCGAGAGGCGCAACTTGTTGATCTTATTCCAAAGGTTGCTGAAACATATCAGATTGCTACAATTGCTGGTACACATCGCTCTATTAATAGCGATAATACACACTCACTTCGCGGGTTTATATGTAAAGATGGTGCGTTCACTTTTGCAAAAACACTTACGTTTTCTGTATATGATAGAATAGGTGCTGGAGATGCTTATACGAGCGGGATTATTCATGGCGAGATAGAAGAGTTTGCACCAGAGAAAGCTGTTTCATTTGCGTCAGCAGCTGGAATGCTTGCACATACAATCGTCGGTGATACGCCAATGTCATCAGAGAAGGATATACTTCGGGCAATGACGGCATCAGTAGGTGATGTAGAAAGGTAGTGGGTGTAACGGTGAACGTGACGAGGAAAAAAGGACCATTGTATTTACAAATAAAAAATATTATTCGTGATCGAATATTGCATGGTGTATATGCGATTCATACGAATATTCCTTCCGAACCGCAGTTAGAAGAAGAGTTCAAAGTGAGTAAAATTACAGTGCGTAATGCGATTAAAGAACTTGCTCAAGAAGGATATTTGGAAAAGAAAAGCGGTAAAGGAACGAAAGTCATACGTAATACTTCTGCGACAAAGTTGTCAAAGGGAAAGAAATTTACAGAAGTGTTAGTGGAAGAAGGATATAAAGTACAGAAGAAATTGCTAAAGGCAGAAATCGTTCATAATGAAGAAGGAACAGTGCCATTTCGATTATTCGGTAAGGAGAGTTTTCGTATTGAGCGTCTATACGCTTTAAATGATGTACCGTACATTCATTATACGCACTATTTCTCAGCACGAATGGCGAGTACAGATTTATCGGACTTTGATCTACAATCGCTTTACGATTTAGTTGAAGACCGAGGTATACATTTAGAAAACTTCAGAGATGAATTCGCTGTTGGACTTGCGCCTAGTTTCGTTGCAGAAGCGTTAGGCGAAAAAGAGGGGACAGCGTTATTAAAACGTATGCGCTATTCTTATGATGAAGTTGGCGAAGTAATTGAATATAGCGAAGGCTACTACAATACAGAAATGCAGCATTATGTAGTGAATTATGACGTATAAAAAAGAGGGGATTTTCCCTCTTTTTTTATCCCGCGTTAACGGACAGTAAAACTCCCACCTCAAAATTCAGTTGGAGCAAAGAAGTTAGGTGGGAGATCAACTGTCCATAAACGTCCGATTGGTTCAACTAATAATCAGTGGGGGATGAACAAAACCCCCACTGATTAAAGTTTCACTTTATAAAGTAAGGGGAATGATAGATGGATATATACTTATTAATCGTCACGTTACTTGCAATCGCGATTGTTATTTTAGGGGTATCATGGTGGAAATGGCATGCATTTATTAGTTTAACAGTTGCGAGTTTATTTTTAGCTATCATGTCTGGATTGAATTTAACAAAGATAGTGACTGCCTATGAAACTGGTGTTGGTAGTGTACTAGGGCATTTAGTTGGTATTTTGGCTCTCGGAACAATTTTAGGGAAAATGATGTCCGATTCAGGGGCTGGCATGCAAGTGGCAGATTTCTTTATTCGATTTTTCGGTGTGAAGAAACTACCTTGGGCTATGTTATTTGCAGGGTTTGTTATAGGGATTCCCGTGTTTTTTGAAGTTGGAATCGTCATTTTATTACCACTCGTTATCTCGATTCGAAAAACAACGAAGCAAAACATTTTATTAATCGCATTACCTGTCATTGCTGGATTATCTATTGTGCATGGGCTAGTGCCACCACATCCAGGGGCGATGACAGCAATCGGTATTTATAACGCGAACTTAGGAAAGGTACTTTTATATTCATTAATTATCGCGTTACCAACAGCCATTATCGCAGGACCGATATTTGCAAAATGGGTACATAAAAGGGTTATACCTGAAAATGAACCAGAGCTTGTTCGAGTTACGACAGTATCAACTGATTTACCGAGTCGTAAAGTTTCATTTTTTATTATTTTATTACCAGTTGTATTGATGATTTTATCAGTAGTGGCACCGTATATTTCATTACCGAAAAAAATAACTGAATTTTTTGTGTTTATAGGAAGTCCAGTAATTGCTTTACTTATTTCGTGTTTCGCAGCATTTTATTTACTTGGAATAAGACAAGGAATTAATAAAAAGGTCATTAAAAAATTAACGGACGAAAGTTTACTACCGGTCGGTTCCATTATTTTAATTATCGGTGCAGGCGGTGGATTTAAACAAATATTAATTGAAAGCGGCGTTGGAACGGCGATTGCACAAATGGCAGAACATATATCGTTATCACCAATTGTATTAGCTTTCATGGTAGCTGGATTAATTCGAATTGCAACAGGTTCAGCGACAGTAGCATTAACGACAGCAGCAGGTATTGTTTCACCAGTTATTCAGCACATGTCTGGTGTGAATTTAGAATTGCTCGTTATTGCAACAGGTGCAGGATCATTAATGTTTTCTCACGTAAATGATGCAGGGTTCTGGCTTGTAAAAGAGTATTTAGGATTAACGGTGAAGGAAACATTTAAGACGTGGACGGTACTGGAGACATTATTATCATTTATCGCATTTGGTTTTGCACTTTTATTGAATATGTTTATTTAGAAGATACCTTAACAGGTATCTTTTTTTGATGAAGCCCATTTCCAAAAACAAGCCCGTTTTTAATAAGGTCAAGCTTCCTATTCGCCCTGAAAACATACTATAAATGGAATCCCCTCATTTAGAGCAAGGTGAACTTGTTATGAATGATACTAAAGGAGGAATAGAGTAATGAGCGAAAAGTGTGAACACAGACATGATGATTGTAACCGCAGACACCATGGTTGCGGAGGCGGTTTTGCGCTTCTAATCGTATTGTTTATTTTATTAATTATCATCGGTGCTAGCTGCTTCGGCGGAGGCGGTTGTGGTTATGGTGGTTACGGTGGTTATGGCGGCGGCTATGGTGGATATTGCTGCTAATTAAAAACTATTGAAAATAGCCTTGTGCATTATGCACAAGGCTATTTTATTCATATTTTTATATGCTGTGATAATTTATTAATGTACAGAGAACGGATTAAGAAGAAGAAAATAATCTCGATAATCCCGAAAAAGGTGAGTACGATAAATGTCTCTTTTAGTAATGAAAAAGAAAACATGCTTTGTAAAAACTTAACCGCAAATAACGTGTGAACACCAGCAACGATGTAAGGGACGAAAAATAAAATTCCTAATTGAATCGTTGCAGAACGAAACATTTCTGATTCTGTTAAGCCGAGCTTTGTAATCGTAATATATTTTTGTTTTTCAGTTGTTAAGTCATTATACATACGGAAATATAAAACACTAGCCGCACCGATAAAGAAAATAAAGCCGAGAAATGCCCAGATAAAGAAAGTAGCAATTGAATTCCCTTTACTGTAGTGTAGATCATCAGCAGCTGTATAAATGGAAAAAGGGACCCTGATAGGTTCTACTTTATGTTTTTCTTGAAAATTGCGCGCATCATCACTAATGGTACGCGACATATTTTTCGTCGGAATAATCGTGTTTTCCCAGCTCTCTACAAAATAATTATAAATCGTGATTGTTTCAATATGTGGAATCATATTTTCAATTGCATTATCTTGCATAACAATGAGATGAGGCAATGCAAAGGATGGTTCTATTCCTTTATTAATAAAACCTTTAATATGAAATTCCTTTTTATTAGAGCCAAGTGTAATCGTATTTTGTTTAGCAAATGGATTTGATACAAGATTTAAAAGTTTTGGCGAGTAACGAGAAATAATATAAACTTGTGTAGAATCAAGAGTTATTTTCGGCCTCTTTAATTGTTTAGCAAGTATGTTATAGTCACTCATTTTCATAAGAGCAACGTCTTCTTTTAAAGCTGTATCTTTTAATACTGTAGATTTGTATTTATTGTATTGAAAATTAGCATTTGTAAGCTCCGTTTCAATTGTAGCAATGTGCTTTTGCTCTAGTGCACTTTCTCCTTCGGATATGTATGTGAAGGGGAAAGGGTATCGTTCTACTATCGCTGCTTTTGTATTGTTATTAGCGGCAAATAACCCAATGATAATTGTGAATGCAAGTGCTGATAACATAGAAACGATAAAGAGCACATTAATATTACTACGAGTACGGCTAGTTAAATCTGAAATCCATAACATATTTATTTGCTTCATATAAAATTTTCTTCGTCTTTTTAAAATGAAGATAAAGAGAAGAAATGTTTGTGAAAAGAATAAATATGTTCCGACTACTACGAGTGGCAAAATAGATAACATGATAAAGAATACAGATCCATTTTGTGCATTTTTTTCTGTTATATAGCCTTGTGGATAACCGGCGATATAATAACATAATGTTAAGCAAATTAAGGCAAATATAGAAATAAGTATAGATGGTTTCTTTTCTTTGTCTCCTTTTTTTGTCCCCTTAATGAGCTGTGTTGTTTTACGAGTACGAATGAACATAGGTGTAAACGTAGAAACGATGAAAAATAAAATGATAAACGTTATTGTTGTAACGATAATTGCTTCTGTCGGCCAATATAAATAGAGGCCTTTAGCATTTGTTAATTTAGAAGTAACGAGTAAGAAAAAATTAGAAAATACAAGCCCGCCTTGAATACCAGCAAAGATAGCGAGCATTCCGATGATCATATTTTCAGTAAACAAGAGACGTTTTAATTGTTTGTGTGAAATACCGAGAACAGTTAAAACGCCAAATTGTTGTTTCCGTACATTTAAAAATGTCCCGATAGAATATAAGAGAAAGAAGAACGAGAACAAAACGATAACAAACTGTGCCATGCCAGCCAAGTTCATGAGCGGATCTTGTTCCTGCAATTTATTCATAATTTGTAAGCGTGGATGATACGCGTATACAGTAAATGAAAAGAAAACCATGATAGAAAACGCACTACTTACAAAATAAGCGAAATATGCTTTCGAATTACGCGAGACATTTTTAAATGCGAATTGCCAAAATGTCATCCACGTCTTCCTCCTAATAATGCTAGAACATCTAATATTTCTTGATAAAATTTCTCACGGTACAATCCGCGGTGTAGTTCATTGTAAAGTTCGCCATCTTTAATGAAAATGACGCGATTACAATAACTTGCTGCAAACGGATCGTGAGTAACCATTAAAATTGTTGCCTCTTCTTCTTTATTTAATTTCGTAAATAGCTCCATTACGTCAATTGCCGCTTTTGAATCTAAGTTTCCTGTTGGTTCATCGGCAAGTAGAAGGGAAGGGTGATGAATAACAGCACGTGCTACTGCGGTACGCTGTGCTTGTCCTCCAGAAACTTCAAAAATACGTTTGTCCAAAATATGATCAATTCCAAGCTTTTTTGAAATGTTATCAAGCTTTTCATCCATTTCTTTTAATGGAACATTATCTAACGTTAAAGGTAGTACGATATTTTCACCGATTGTTAGTGTATCTAGTAGGTTAAAGTTTTGGAAAACAAAACCTAATTCTTGTCGGCGGAAAATAGCTAACTTTTCTCTACGAAATGTGTGCGGTTTTTTTCCGTTAATCACGACATCACCAGAAGTAGGGGAATCAATTGTAGAGATAACGTTTAAAAATGTAGATTTACCACTACCAGATGGTCCCATGATAGCGACAAATTCACCTTTATCTACATGTAAATTTATATTTTTTAAAGCAGTGTGAGGGACTTTCCCCTCATATACTTTTGAGACGTTTTTAATGTGTAATACTTCTTCCATAGTAATCACCTTTCTATCCTTTAGAACTTAATGTGTTGCGATAATTTTTGCATATAGAAGGAACGAATTAAAAGGAAAAATAAAATTTCAACTGTTCCAAAAATCATAAGTACGACTGTAATCTCAGCGAAGAACGAGAGATGTAAAACTTCTTGTAGCATCTTTGTCGCAAACATCGTATGGATCGATGCCATAATGTAAGGGACAAAGAAAAGAATCGCAAGTTGAATTGTAGCAGATCGTTTCATCTCAGCTGCAGTTAAACCAATTTTCGTAATCGTTACATATTTTTCTTGCTCATTTGTTAAATCTGTATACATCCGGAAGTAAAGAACACTGCCAGCACCGATAAAGAAAATAACACCTAAGAAAGTACCAATTAAGAAGAAGGAAGCGACATTGAGTTTAGTTGTGTATAGAGAGTCACTCGCTTCACTTGCATGGAAAGGCGGGTGCTCTGCTTGAATTGCGGCATTGTCATTATCAATTTTTGTTATAAATTCCGAACCGATGTTATGTGCTTTTTCCCAATCATTAACTTTAAAGCTATATACACTCATTTGTTTTGAAACGGTGGATAATGCTTCTACATTTTCATCAGATAGTATGAGCAATTGTGGTATTAAGCTGTTTGGGAAAGGGCTATAATTTTTATATTCTTTCACTTGTAGCTGTAGGCTGTTTTGAGTAAGTGTGAGAATATCTTTCCTTTCTGTATCATAAATTGTGCCAATGAATTGATCATCTATGTCTTTTATAAGGATATAAGATTCATTATTTTTCACGTTGAGATGTTCCCAGTTTAACGCCTTAGCAAGTATATTGTAATCACTTTGTTTAATTGCATAATAGAGCTTTGGGTTTTCTTCAGCCGAAGATACTTCATATATATCCGTTTTAAGTTTTTTATAAGTAAAGTGCTCTTCATTAAATTTTTGTTCTAACCAATTCAAATGTTCATCCGCTAACGTATTTTCAGTATGTGATAAATATGTAAAAGGAAAAGGGTTTTCCCTTACTGCATCAAACTTTGTAAATTTCCCAAAACCGTATAAGAACGTAATCATAGTAAAAGCGAGTGTTGATAGCATCGCTACAATAAAGAGCATGTTAATGTTTGTCCGAATGCGCGCTGCTAAATCAGAAATCCAAAGCATATTCGTACGCTTCATATAAAATGTTCTGCGCGTTTTTAATATACGAATGAGTAAAAAACTAATTTGTGAAAAGAAAAAATATGTTCCGGCTGCAATAAGCGATGGAATGACAAATATACTAGAGATGGCATATAAAAGCCCAATGGTGTCGCCTAGCGACATAAAATATAAAGGATTTGCAGCTAATACATATCCAGATATTAAACATATCGCACCAAATAGAGAGATGAGAACGGATGCTTTTCTTTCTTTTTGTTTTGTTCCTTCTTTTAAAAGACGTACGGCTTTTCTCGTACGAATGAGCATCGGTGTAAAAGATGATACGAGAATGAAGAGCCCAAGAAAGATGATGATAGTTAAAACGGTAGCACTTGTAGGCACATATAAATATAAACCAGGTACGTGTGTAATTTTGGCGGTAACTAATAAAAAGAACTGTGAAAAGACAACTCCAAGTTGAATGCCAAAAAATATAGAAAGAACACCAATTAACATATTTTCTATAAATATGAGTCGTTTTAATTGTTTTTGAGATATGCCAAGTACTGTTAAAATTCCGAACTGTTTTTTTCGTACTTTTAAAAACGTCCCGATTGAATATAGTAAAAAGAAAAACGAAAAGAATACAATAACAACTTCTGATATTGTCATTAATATGTTCAGAGCAACATTTACGTCTGTCATATGCAATTTAGGATGAAATAAATAAACTGCAAATGAGAAAAAAATTGCGATGGAAAACGCACTGCTTACAAAATAGGCGAAATAAGCTCTGGCGTTCCGAGTCACGTTTTTAAATGCAAACTGCCAAAATGTCATTCACCTAAACCTCCTAATAGAGTGAAGAAGAAAAGGATATAAGAGATACCCTTTTGCTGTACTAATATATTTATAAAACTTAACCATTCGTATACTCTGATAACTTTTGCATGTAAAAGGAACGAATGAATAAGAAAAAGATGACTTCAACGACTCCAAAAATAATAAGAACTGCTGAAATTTCTTTGAATAGTGATAAATCAATTACGTCTTGGAGCATTTTTGTTGCGAACATTGTATGAATGGACGCCATAACGTACGGAACGAAAAATAAAATGCTAAGTTGAATGGTTGCAGATTTTTTCATCTCTGCATCTGTTACACCAATTTTTGAAATTGCTACATATTTTTCTTGTTCATTCGTTAAATCAGTATACATTCTAAAGTAAAGAACGCTACCTGCTCCAATAAAGAAAATGACACCTAAGAATGTCCCGATTAGGAAGTATGCGGCACTTCCTGATGTAATTCTATATAATGAGCCTGCTGATTCATAGGAGTGTATAAGGGGTCCTTCGTATTGGAATTCCTGTCGATCTCTTTGTATTCTTTTCATAAAATCATCAGCAATTTCATACGTCTTTTCCCAGTTTTGTACGTTATAATTGTACGCTGCCATATGCTTTGTTGTATTTGGTAAGTTGTTTACAACAGCGTCAGGTAAAATTAAAGTTTGATATGAAAAGTCAGAGGGAATGGCCCCTACTTGTTCATAGCCTTTTACTTGTAATGTCGTATTTGTGCTAGAAAGTGTAATGGATTTTCTATTGTAGCTTGGCTCAAATTGGCTGAATAAGGCGAAATAAGCGCTACCTGTTAAGACATATGCTTCGTTATCGCTCATGAATAGTTGTTTCATTCGCAGGGAAGCTGCAAGTTTGTTATAGTCACTTTGTTTCATTGCATAGATGTCATTGTAAGTCGTTATACCTTCATCTTCTTTCAGTGGTGTTTCATATAAATCAGCCTTTAGTTTTTTATAAGAGAAATCTTCCTTTTGTAACTGCTTTTCAAGCCAAGTTAAATGCTCGTTAACAAAAGGATTTGCGTCATATGAAAAATAAGAAAATGGAAAAGGTGAAGTTCTCGCAACATCTAGCTTTGTAAACTTTCCGAATCCATATAGGAACGTAATCATTGTGAAAGCAATTGTAGAAAGCATCGCTACAATAAAAAGCATATTGATATTCGTTCGAATACGACTTGCTAAATCCGAAATCCAAAGCATATTAATTCGTTTCATATAAAAGTTTCTTCTTTTCTTTAAAATATAAATAAGTAAGAAACTAATTTGAGAAAAGAAAAAATATGTCCCAATTGTAACAAGTGCTGGAATCACAAAAACACTTGAAACCATATAGATAACGCCTACTTGCGTGTTTATTGAGAAGAAATATTTAGGGTTTGCAGCTAAAATATAACCACCTAATAAACAGATAGCACCAAATAGAGAAATGAATATGGATGGTTTTCTTTCCTTTTGTTTCCCAACATTATTTTTTAAAAGGTTTACCGTCTTTTTCGTACGAATTAGCATGGGTGTAAATGAAGATACAGCGATAAAGAGACCAAGAAATACAATCGTTGTTAAAATGAAAGCATTCGTAGGGGGATATAAATATATCCCTGGTAGATGTGTAATTTTCGCTGTCACTAATAAGAAAAATTGTGAAAATACAAATCCAAACTGCATACCGAAAAAGATAGATAAAATACCAATTAACATATTTTCAGTGAAAACGAGTCGATGTAATTGTTTTTTTGATATACCTAAAATAGTTAAAATACCAAATTGCTTTTTACGAACTTTTAAAAACGATCCGATTGAATAGAGTAGAAAAAAGAACGAGAACAAAACAATAACAACTTCTGAAAAAATCATTAATCCTGAAATTTCAGAGATCATAGTGGGATTTTGTAATTTCGGATGAAACAAATAAACAGCAAACGAAAAGAAAACAGCAATGGAAAAGGAACTACTTACAAAGTAAGCAAAATAAGCTCTCGAGTTGCGCGTTACATTTTTAAAGGCAAACTGCCAAAATGTCATAATATGTACCTCCCGCTAGAAGGCAAATATGTAGTTTTATTGCAAAAAATGTATGAGAGTGCGTTCTCATACATTTTGCTAGCATATGTTCCGATCATGCTTCGGTCACCTTCTCCGTAGTTTCTGCTTGATTATTTGCAGCGTTGTGGAAGATGATTTTAACCGTCGTTCCTTTACCAACTTCAGAGTCTAGTTTCACAGAGTGACCTAAGTAATCACAAATTTTACTTACAATATACAGTCCCATACCAGTAGATTCTCCGAATGCGCGACCATTTTTCCCAGTGTAAAACGGTTCAAATACTCTTCGAATATCTTCTTGCGGAATACCAACACCTTCATCGCGAACTTCTAAAATAATATCTTTTCCGTTTCGGTAAGCAGATAAGAAAACTTTCTTTCCGCGCTCACCAGAGTAACGAACGGCATTTGTCATTAACTGATAAATAATGAACTTTAGCCATTTCGCATCAGAGGCAACCTTTAAATCGGAATGAACTTCTAAAACAGGGAAGACCCCGTTTCGAATGAATAATTCTTTTAATCCGTTAATATTTTTTGTTACCGCATCTTTTAATGAAATCGTCTCAACATGGAAATCTTCATGGAAATTATTTAACCTTGCCATATATAAAGCCATATCGAGTCCTTGATTTAATCGTTCTAATTCTTTTTTGAATTTCGGAATTAAATGTTCATCTTCCATTTCGAGCACCATAAGCTGCATAACAGACACAGGTGTCTTCATTTGATGCACCCAGTGGTTAATGAATAATTGATGTTCTTGCTGTTTTACTTCATACGATTGTAGTTCTTTTTGGAATAGACGATACTGCGTGCGCACGAGTTCATTTACACCGTGAGGCATCGGAGCAGTTGCTCTTTCAATAAAAGCATCTTCCATTTTTTCTGGTTGCTCACTTAATCTATGGTACATTCTACGATTGCGAACGTAACGATAAGCGAGGAAACAAATGAATAAATATAAACTTAAAACGACGAAGTAAAATTTATTATTTTGAAATCCATCTACTGCATCATAAAGAACGAAAATGATACCGAAGTTTAATACGTATAGTAGAAAAAATGCAAAATGATCACGTAAAAATAGCTTCATGCTTATTCACTCCAAGTTGCGTTAAAACGATATCCAAGTCCACGTACTGTTTCAATAGCATTTTCAATACCAAGCTCATTGAATTTCTTACGAAGACGCGTAATGTTTACGTTTAATGTATTTTCCTCAACGAAACTTTCGTCATCCCATAGGGCAGCTAATAAATCTTCACGGCTCGCTGTACGAGGGAATTTAGATAATAACATTTCTGCTAAAATAGCTTCTTTTTTCGTTAAAAGAACTTGCTCAGCGCCGAAATGAATTTCTGGGCGTTCCGGGAATAATTTTAGTCCTTCTACTTCAACGATACGTTCAGAAATATTTGGCGCATAATCACCGTAAATACGGCGTAATTGACCTTTAATTTTCGCCATTACAACGTCGTAGTGGAACGGTTTTGTAATATAATCATCCGCACCGCTTTCAATCGCCATAATTTGTTCCATCTCACCTGCACGCGCTGAAATGAAAATAATTGGACAAGTAGATTCATGACGAATTTGACGGCACCAGTAGAATCCATCGAATTTCGGTAAGTTTACATCAAGTAAAACAAGATGTGGTTTCACTGCATTAAACGATTCCATAATATCATCGAAGTTTTCAGTAACAACAGCGTCGTAACCGTACTTTTGAATGTGAGATTGTAGTAATGATGAAATATTTGGATCGTCTTCAACGATTAAAATTTTATACATATGTATATTCCTCCTAAAAAAACAATTGTAGCTATAGTGTATCATGTGTTTCAAGTCTTTTCATTATGTTGAAAGATAAGCTAGTAAACAGTATAGGTCAAAAGTGAGAAAAGTAAAAAGTATTATATTTTTTTATGAAATTTGGAACTTTATTTTGCTTACTGTCCAATATATAGTGAGAACATCGTTAAGGAGGGGGCACTACTTGGTAAGTAATGAAGATATACATATTTGGATAGAGCGTTTACTAAAAGGTGACGAGGAGGCTTTTGAATTTATATTTGACTTAACGAGTCAGAGAATCTATGAAACCGTCTTTGCTATAGTTAAAAATCGACATGATACAAATGAAATCGTAAATGAAATCTACTTCCAACTTTGGAAATCTATTTCAACATATGATCAATCTAGACCGTTTCTATTTTGGTTGAATGGAATTGTTTATAAGCAGATTAGTCAGTGGAGAAAACACATATGGAAGAGGATGCGCTTATTTGAAAAACAACAATTAAATGATGAGACAGTTGTAGAGGTTCCAGAAAAAGTATTATTAAGAAAAGAAACAGAAGAACAGTTGTTAACGGTGATACAAGAATTACCATTTAAGTTTAGAGTAGTGGTTGTTTATCGCTTCTATCATGATTACACGTATGAAGAAATTGCAGAACTATTACAAATTCCTATAGGTACAGTAAGATCTAGAATTCACAGAGCGTTAGAAAAAATTCGGAATCAATCTAGTACAGAAATAGATGAGGAGGAATCTAATTCAAATGTCGTTTTCAAATGAATGTAAAAAAGGCATGAAACAAGAGGTCCCAAAAGAGGTTAAAGAGCGTGCGTATCAATCCTTTAGTCAAATGTATAAAAAAGATAGCAAAAAGAAAACGAAAAAGAAACTATTAATAGCGGGTTTAATAGCGGCTGTCATTATACCGACGAGTACAATGGCATTAAACAATTCTTATTTTGTAAAGCCGGAAGTAAAATTAAATGACATGATTAATGATCAAGTTAAAAAGGATGCTGCAGATGGGAAGTCTATACAGTTAAACGAAAAGGTAGTGGATAATGGCATTACTCTTCATGTAAAAGAGATATTAATTCAAGATGCTAAAATACTTGTTTACTATCGATTTGAACAGCAAGATGGATCGCTTGTTCCTTATGAATTTAATACAACTGGGCTCGAGATTACAAACGATGGTAAAGAAGACGGGAAACAAGTAGAGAGCCCGCATTATAAAAATAAGAAATTTAATGCTGTCCAATATTTGCATTTTCTTAGTAACACGCATATGGATAATTATCAAAAAGATCGTATTGGTAATCCGGATGCAATAGAGAATAGTACATTGTATTTAACGAATCAAGCGGGGGAAAGTTTTGAGACGGTGTTGGCTGATCATGATAAACCAGAGGGAGTAATAGTTTTTGAAACGTTAGACGGTGAAAAATTCCCAGAGCTTTTATTTGTAAATATTAATATTAACAGAGTTGGAGGGACGGAAGGAACTTGGACAATGAAAATCCCAGTGGATATGGCGCATAAAACTGTCCAAAAGGACTCTACAAAGAACGAATGATAATCCATACTAGGTGTGTGAACGCATGATTAGTTATTGGTTAGATGAATTCGGAACGATAGTAGGTATGTCCTTTATTATAAGCTTGATAATCTTTTCGATTTCTTCGTTTGTTAATAAAATAATAAAGTTTAAATAAAAGCAGCTATTCTTATTAGAAGAGCTGCTTTTATTTTTTATCTCTTTTTCAACACCGGTATCCAAATTTCACTTTTAAAACTTGGAGAAGTTAAATCTTTCTGTTCATTCCACAATATTTCTGGTCCTTCCGCTAGTTCATAGTTTGAGGAAGGAAACCATTCGGAATAAATGCGTCCCCATACATTTTGTAATGTTTCAGGAAATGGACCGACAGCTTCAAATACGGCCCATGTTGAAGCTGCGACTTCAAGTTGTGCGAATTGCTCTGGACAATCTTTCGTTGTAGCTACTCCAATATAGTGATCGAGTTCTCCGTTTTCCTCCATTCTTCCTTCAGAAAAGTTAGTAGAAGCACTAATGATTTCATTCGGTTCCATGTTTGAAAGGGACTTTAACGTTTGAATGGACTCTGGATTTAAACTTTTCCACATAGAAGCAATTTCTTCATTTACACCGTTAAATACAATCGGTACGCGTTTTGTAATACCAATAATTCGAAATGGTTCTTTTTTTTCAATTCGATAGTTCATTTCGTTTCCTCCTTGAATCGATAACTGGAAGGTCATTGGTGAATAAGCTTTCAAAGAATGACTACTATTTCGGGCCTCTGAAGGCGTTATGCCGTGCAAGTTTTGAAAGGCACGTGCAAAAGAATCTGGTGAGTTGTACCCATATTTTATAGCGACATCAATGACTTTTGCATCGCTGTTTTTTAGTTCAAAAGCAGCAAGAGTAAGACGTCTACAGCGAATATATTCTGACAGTGATATGCCAGCTAGGAAAGAAAACATTCTTTTGAAATGATATTCAGAGCAGTAAGCTATTTTTGCGGCTTCTTTAAAATCAATTTCATCTGTTAGGGTGTTTTCAATATACTGCATTGCTGCATTCATGTTTTTAAGTGAATCCATACGATGACCTCCTTGTTAAATAGAATAGCAGGAACAAAATAGCTCCATCCGACATTTCATGCACAACTTTGTAGGGTACATTTTTAACCTTACAAAATTGTAATGTTCCTGTAAGGAGAATGAATGGATGGTATGATATCCCAATGTTATAGTAACAAAGTACTTTTGTTCAGTAGGTTAAATTTTTATATCTTTACTTATGCGTCTTACATAACTGTCATGTTTGTGTAAGAAACATCGATAGTGGCAAGAGTAGAGAGTGTATATAGTTGAAAATAGAGAATAGAAGAAATGAGGGATGTCGAGATGAAAACAGTGTTAGAAGCAAAAAATATTGAAAAAGTGTATGACACGGGTGGTAATAAATTTGCAGCGTTAAAAGGTATTAACTTACAAGTAAAAGAAGGTGAGTTCGTTGGAATTATGGGACCTTCTGGTTCGGGTAAGACGACTTTACTAAACGTTCTTTCTACAATTGACAATGCGACGAACGGTGAAATTTTAATTGATGGAAAAGATATCGTGAAGATGAATGATGATAAGTTAGCGTTATTCCGCCGCGATCATTTAGGGTTCATTTTCCAAGATTATAACTTATTAGATACGTTAACGGTAAAAGAGAATATTGCGTTACCTCTTGCGTTATCAAAAGTGAAAGCAAATGAGATTGATCGCCGCGTTCTTGAAATCTCAAAGAAATTTGGTATTGATCATATTTTAAGTCAGTTCCCATATCAAGTATCTGGTGGACAGAAACAGCGCTGTGCAGCATCGCGTGCGATTGTTACAAATCCAAGCATGATTTTCGGGGATGAGCCAACTGGAGCGCTTGATTCTAAATCAGCGACAGATTTACTTGAAAGTATGAAGTCGTTAAATGAATATGATAACTCTACAATTTTAATGGTAACGCACGATGCGTTTGCGGCGAGTTACTGTAAACGAGTTATTTTCATTAAAGATGGTGAGTTATATAAAGAATTACATCGCGGTGAATTAACGCGTAAACAATTCTTCCAACAAGTCGTTGACGTAATGTCTTCTATTTCCGGAGGTATGGCTGATGACCTTATCTAGCATTGCCCTCCGCAACATACAGCGGAACTTTAAAGACTACTTTGTATATTTTGCATCTATGATTTTTAGTATTGTTATTTACTTTACATTTAAAGCACTGCAATATAATTCACAAATGGAAAAAGCAGCGGAAGCTTCTAAAAAAATTAGTGGAGCGTTCCAAGTTTCTAGTGTCATGCTAATTATATTCGTAGCGGTGTTCATTATATATTCAAACGGTTTCTTTACAAGAAAACGTAAAAAAGAAGTTGGACTATATTCCTTATTAGGTATTCGTAAAAAACAGATTGGTAAAATGCTCTTTTATGAAAATATGTTAATGGGATTAATGTCTTTAATTATAGGGATTGCGATTGGTAGTGTCCTTTCAAAATTATTCCTTGAACTGCTAGTAAGCATGATGGGATTAAACCTAAATGTTCATTTTGAAGTACCGATGGCTGCCGTTATTGATACAGCAATTATTTTCTTTGTGATTATTTTATATACATCACTTCAAGGATATCGTTTAATTTATCGCTTTAAGTTAATTGAACTTTTCCGCGCAGAACGTGAAGGAGAAGCAATGCCAAAAGGCTCTGTCATTATGGCATTAATTTCAGTTTTCTTAATCGGTTCAGGTTATTTCTTAGCGTTAATGTACATGAAAGCAGTTATGTATGCAGACTTTATGGTCGTCGCATTATACATTTTATTAGCGACAGTAGCAGGAACTTATTTATTGTTTATGTTCTTCACAGTATTTGTATTGAAGCGAGCAAGAAATAATAAGTCAGCATTTTATAACGGTATGAATATGGTAACGACATCGCAACTACTATATCGCATTAAAGGAAACTCGAAATCACTAGCGACAATTGCTATTTTAAGTGCAGTGACATTAACAGCGGTTGGTACGTCAGTTACGATGTATTACAACACATTTACACAATCAAAGGTGGCTGCGCCGTATAGTTATTCTTATGAGAAGAAAGATGAAGCATTAGATAAAAAAGTAAATGAAATACTTGCTGGAGAGAAGAATAATCATCCAGTGACATATGAAGCAGAAGTTGAAATGATTCCTGTGAAAGGAACATTTAAAGGTGCAAGAGCGGATCAAGTGCTGAACACGCACTATAATATTACGAAGCAGTACGAGCTTATTTCTCAATCAAACTTTAATGCACTTGCGAAACATTTAGATGTAGAACCTGTAAATTTAAGTGTGAATGAAGCTTTTGTATATGATAGCTTATATATTGAAAATCTTGATTTTGGTCCTCTTTACACAGGAAATACAGCTGTATTCCCTGTCGGAAATGAATCAAAAGAGTTAAAGATTAAAGGTGTAAATAGTAGAAGTGTTACAAACTTAAATGAACTATTTGTAATCGTTCCGGATCAAACATATGAGCAAGCGAAACAAGTAAACGAAACGCGCATTGTAAAAAATATTGATGTAAAAGGTGAGCGAAATAGTAAAGAGTTAACAGCGAAATTAGCAAGCGTTATGCCAGCTGGTGAATCAGAAGTTTTAAAACCATTTAATGATTTCTATACAGGATTCCAAATGGGGCTTGAAACGACAGGCTTAATGATGTTCATCGGACTATTTTTAGGATTAGTCTTCCTACTAGCGACAGGCTCAATCATTTACTTCAAGCAGCTTACAGAAGCAAGTGCTGACCGTGATCGTTACGTTGTTCTTCATAAAATTGGTGTAACGAAGCAAGAGATGAAGAGAGCTATTGCAAAACAAGTGAGCTTTATCTTTGCTATTCCGTTAATTATCGGTATTTTACACAGTTTGTTTGCACTAAAAGGTTTGGCAAACATATTACCATATGAAATCATGATTCCGCTTCTAATTAGTATTGGAGTATACGGCGTCATTTATATTGGATATTACTTCTTAACAGTTCGTTCTTATTATAAGATTGTAAGTGCGAAATAATAAGTGAAGCTATAAGAAAATAAAATAGCCATTTACCTAATTTTTATGAGGTGAATGGCTATTTTTGTTTTATAGAAATAATTAACGCGCATCGATTATATCGATGAAACTAAAAGTATGTTTTCGGTCAAAGGCATCTATGCATATTAAAGAACGTTTCAAAGGGTTTAATTCAATTACAGTCATATAACTTGTAGGAAAATAACCATCTTTATAATAAGTGATCAATATTTCTTTTTCTGAAATGAATGAGCGTAATAAAGTGTCTTCAATTCTTTCTCTATCATCGTATGGCGATACTTTTCGCGATTCTTTCATGTCAGTCGATTTTGATATTTTTGTACTACTCATGCTTTCTATTCTCCTAACAATATATTTTCTATATAGGAAGGTTAATCAGTAATAGCTACTACTGATCATTCATAAGTACCTTATGTTCGTTTTATTATGTATGATTGGAAGCCGAATTTGCTTAGTACTAAAAAATTATCAAATTCATTAACTTATTTATAGTAATTATTTGTCATTCTTGTACTTTTTTGAAGAGGATTAAAACTTTATTAAGGTGAGTTGGGATGAAGGAGAATAAATCGGGTTGAAGAAGGTGAGCTAGTAAGAAACCTATCTCACCTTTTATTAAGAAAGCGTTTTTATCCCGCTATTTGTCGGGCTGCCCGTAAAAGCCCGATTGGTGAGGGCTGATTAAAGTTTCACTTTATATAACAGTATGATTTTCCCGATATTGTCTAGGAGTCATACTAGTAATTTTTTTGAAGACTCTTGTGAAATAACTTTGGTCATTAAAATTAAGCCAAGCACAAATATCTGATAATGGATAGGTCGTTAATGTTAATAACTTTTTAGCTTCTTCTACCCGTTCTCTCTGGATGTATTCAATTAAAGGAATTCCCACTTCTTTTTTAAACAATTTTGATAAATAAGTAGGGGAAATATGTAAAAGGTTAGCAAGGTCATTAAGAGATATTTCATCGTAAATATGTTTGTGAATGTGATTTAGGCACGTAGTAATGGAATTAGAATATGCTTGATTATTATATTCTTTTACACGTTCTGCAAAAGTACATAATGCATCTTCAATTAATCTATTTACGGAATACATGTTATCTAGCTTTTCAATCGTTTGGATATATAAAGTACCAAGTGAAAAAGCAATGTCTGATGGAAGATTACCATCTATCGCATATCGAACAGCTAGTGTAATTGCGATAATACCGTTATTTTTTTGGTTTCTCAGTTGATCTCCTTTGGATGAAATTGCCGCATCTTCTTGTGGGAAGGAATACGCATATTGTATGACTTTTTCTTTATTGCCTTCTTTAATGGCTGAAAAAAATTTACGTTCCAATGATATATCATAATTTTGCGGATCATGCCGGCGACGTTTTGAAATGTATAGATCAGGATTTACGATTTTATAAGAAACATCTTCGAGCAATTTATTTTTTTCCCAAACAATATCGTGATCTAATTTTTCATTGAAGATTACGTAATGTAACCAAATACTTATATCAATTAGCGTACTTTTTTTAATCTCGGGTAGAAATTGATAGTAGTCTACTCCTTGCTGCATTTTATTATGACAGTTGAAATATTTCATAAGTTTAATAGCCATCTCATCTGATACTTTTGGATAAGTAGTAGGGCCGATTATAATCGTTCCTTTTATATGTTCATGATCTGTTATATGGATGCTAATAAAATTCTCAAGATACTTATTCCCTTTGAAAATTGGAAAATTACGAGGGGCGTTTTCTTGATAAATTTCATTCAGATGTTCTTCTTTAGAAGAATAAAACGGACTACCAATCGTATGAGAAGTAGATTCATATACAATTTTTTTATCAGTAGATAGAAATTGAACAGGAACATGAAACGTTCTATGTATAAGATCGCATAAGTGCTGTAGGTTGATGGAATTATTCATTAGCTTCTCCTTTTAAATAGTTTTGAAATACGAAATATTAATTAGATCTACATTTGTTTCTATAAAATATAAATTTCTTATTATTAGAATTTTTTCGCTCACATGAAAAGAATTACATATATTGGAGATGAATGAAAGGTGATTTACAAATTAAATTCCGCAGATGTTGTATGAAAATAGACGTAGCGATGGTACCTTCCATAAAAGCCCTTTTTATATCTATTATACCAAATTAATAAATATAAAAGAGGTATTTATATATGGAATAAGAAATGTTTCATTCTTCATAAAATCTTAAGAAATCTCCTCAATTTTTGTTAAGAAACGATAGTTATACTTAGAAACAAGTTAAAACTATTGAACGAATGGGGAGAGGTTTACATGCAACTCATAACATTCTTACATGAATTTATTAAACATCCGAAACATACTGGTGCAATTGCGCCAAGTTCAAAAATATTAGCAAAGAAAATGGTAAATGTAATTGATTTTAATAGAGCGGAGTGCATTGTAGAGTTAGGGCCTGGTACAGGTGTTTTTACGAAAGAAATTATGAAGAGAAAGAAGAAGGGAACAATATTTCTTCTTATTGAAATTAATGAAGTGTTTTGCAAAGAGTTAAAGAGAAAGTTTAAAGATGAGCAGAACGTCATTGTTGTACACGGTTCAGCTGAAAATATAAAGAAGTATATGGAAGAATTACAGATAGAATGCGTTGATTACGTCTTATCGGGATTACCTTTTACTTCTTTACCAGAAGAAGTTTCAAAGCGTATTTTAAACAATGTAATGGAGGCGATACATGAGAAAGGTGAATTTATTACATTTCAATATTCACTAGTGAAAAAAGGATTTATACAGCATTTCTTTCCTGAAATTACGCTAGAAAAAGTGTGGCTTAATTTCCCACCAGCGTACATCTTTAGCTGTAAAAAAGAGCTAAGGAGAACATATGCATAATGGAATTACATGAATTATTATCTTATATTGAACAATACGGTTATTGGGCATTGTTTTTCTGTTTATGGTTAGGGATTATCGGTATGCCAATTCCAGATGAAATGATCGTAATGAGCGGTGGTTTTGTCTCTTCACTAGGGATATTAAGTGTCATTCCAGCATTTTTATTAACATATTTAGGCGTTGTATCTGGTCTATCGCTAGGTTATATATTAGGGAAAATATTTGGTACAAAAATACTTGATAAGCTAATGAAAAAGAAAAAAGCGAAATATCTTTTGAAATCTCAACAAATGGTAGAGAAGTATGGTCATTATGCGTTAGTCACAAGTTACTTCATACCAGTCGTGCGACATATCGTACCGTATTTAGTTGGAATGAATAACATGTCATTTAAGATGTATGCTTTGTATTCCTATACGACAGGATTTGTTTGGACACTCGTTTACTTTGTGCTCGGTTCTTTATTTGGACAACATATTGAAAGTATTGTAGCGATCGCAATAGAGTATGGCGTGTATTTTGGCGGGATTGTTTTTGCTGTTGCGGGTGGTGCATATTTGTACAAGCAAAGAAGAAGTACGGTGATGAGTAAGTAAATAAATAGAAGATAGGTTTATGTTTATTGAGATCATATAAAAGGGAGAGCTATTTTGTAAAATAACTCTCCTTTTTAATGTGATAGCTCCTTATTACTTACATTAGGTGTTGTCTGAAATACAGTTATATAAATTGTTAATATGGTTGTATTAATTAGATTAGCTAATACAGTCATAAAATCACTTGATGGAGTGATAAGAACAAAGATTGAAAGTATGGCAGAAGCAAGTGGAATGAACTTTTGTAGCATAGTTAACTTTCCATTTTTATGAAGCTTCGAAGATTGAAAGAAGCAAAGCAAGAAAATAAAGGATGTAAATAATAATCCTAAATATCCCCATCCATCTTCAATATACCAAGGTAAAAAGCTCATTCTTGATGTGAAAATAAATAAATTGAGTATTAACGTGCTGATGATTAACGTATTTAAAATAGTGATATTTGTTTGTTTTTGCATTTGAATTACACTCCGGAATTTATTTTATCCCGCATTAACGGACAGTGGACAGTAAAACCCCACTGATTAAAGTTTCACTTTATTGAGATGTTTTTGCCATTTCCATAAATCTTTGTTCAATTTCATCCAATTCGAATGAATGGCATATTCTGCGGTCTTCATTATCTAAAATTCGATAATGTTGAGATAAAATATTTTGTTGAATTTGATAACCGTTTAATTCTTTTATTTGTCGCCACCACAATTTTCCTCCTAACGTCTTCGGGAAGTTCGTATTGTAATGTGTAAAAGCGATTGTTTTTATAATTTCATTCACATCATCCCCAAATGTCATCTGGACTGTATCGCTCTGTTCGAAGAGTGTTACGACACAAACTGCGCCTGCCCATGTTAGCGTGCGTCTTCCTTTTTCGATTTCCACTAATGTTTTCTTCGATAAACCAATAATTTCTGACATTTTATCTTGTGATAAATCATTTTCAACACGGATGAGTTTTAATTTTGAATTAACGAGTTCAATAAATTCTTGTTTATCCATAATGCAGCTCCTTTTTTCTTATGGTGTAAAATTACACTATAAGTGTAATTTTGTCAATGATAGTGTGAAAAGTAACTTTTTCGTTTTTGGAGCTTACTAATTAATATTTCACTTTTAGTTTAAGAAAATATTAAGAAATCAAACGAGTTTTTATTAAGAAATACGCCCTATACTGAGAAACATCTTAAAGAAAACATAATGAAAGGCGGAATATAGATGAAAAGATTTATTTTTGGAGCAGTACTTGTTATTGTGGCAGGAGCGGCATATTTATTAAATGGGAGCCCTGCAGTTGATAGAATGAACCCATTTCTTGATTTAGAATATCGTTACGCGGTAATTGATAACGATGGAAAAGATTTAGATGGAAATAAAGGCCGTGCATACACAGTGAACACATATGATAAGGATGGAAACGAAAAAGAGATAACAATTGATGGAGTGGATACATTGCAAAAAGGTTCATACTGGCATGTAATTACGAGAGGAAAGTCTGTGCACGATAAGGTACAAATAGAAGAAGAAATAATTCCTGACGGTGCGAAGGCAAAGTTAGGATTGTAAATATAAACCCGATTCTTGATGAGAGAATCGGGTTTGTTATTTTATGGTAAAATTTAAAGGGGAGGAGTGAGAGGTATGCTACTCATTGTTAGTCTTATATTAATTGGGATTATGTGCAGTATGAGGGTAGTATCTTTACATATGATAGAACGAGAAAAGATAGAAGAGCGATATGTATATTGTCCAAAATGTAATGAGAAAATCCGAAGAGGGAATGCTGCTCCATTTTGTTCGAAATGTAATGTAATATTTTAAAGAAGATAAAAAGGCCACAATGAACATATTTCAGTTCGTTGTGGCCTTTTTTGAATGAATAATAACAACTTTCTATGTTCCGCTCATAATTTCTACAGTTACCTCCGCAAGAATAGGGGATTTTTTTAATAAAATCATTTTTAATAATTTTATTTTGAAGCTACAGACGTTGACACATAAAATTGTTACTTATTAGTATCTATAACACTTTAAAGTGCGTACTTTTTATTGTGTTGCCGATAAGACATAATTACATACGTGAGAGGGAAATGAGTAGTGTGGAACTAAAAAGCATCTACGTTATTTTTAATAACTATCGTGCTTTGATCAGTCATCCCTTGTCACATTAATTAATATCCATTCATCATTTTTAAATAGATTTTAGGAGGAGATTTTAAATGAAAGATTTATTAAAAGGTACACTTGGTTTTGGTACGGCACCACTAGGTAATATGTACCGTAATATTCCGGAAGAAGAAGCAATCGCAACAGTGGATGCTGCTTGGGAGAATGGTGTTCGTTACTTTGATACAGCTCCACTTTATGGATCTGGTTTAGCAGAAATTCGTCTTGGTGAAGCATTATCGAAAAGAAATCGTGATGATTACTTCTTAAGTACAAAAGTAGGTCGAATTATTTCAGATGAATTGGAAGATCCATCTACACGTGATTTAGGTGAAAAAGGCGGACTTTTCGAATTTGGTCGTAAAAATAAAATTATCAACGACTACAGTGCGGATGCAACTCTTCGTTCTATTGAGGATAGTTTAAAACGTTTAAAAACAGATCGTTTAGATTTTGTTTATATTCATGATGTAGCACAAGATTTTTATGGAGATGAGTGGATTTCACAATTTGAAATTGCTCGAACAGGAGCATTCCGTGCACTTACTCAATTACGTGATGAAGGTGTAATTAAAGGCTGGGGCCTTGGAGTAAACAAAGTAGAATCAATTGAACTTATGTTGGATTTAGAAGAAGCAAAACCAAATGTATCTTTATTAGCTGGTCGCTATTCATTATTAGACCACGAGCGTGCGCTAGAACGCGTAATGCCTGCAGCTGTAAAAAACAATATGGACATTGTTGTTGGTGGACCATATAGCTCAGGTGTTCTTGCGGGAGGTACTCATTTCGAATACCAAAAAGCGTCACCAGAAATCATTGAAAAAGTTAATAAAATTAAAAACCTTACAGATCGTCATGGAATCAGCATTAAAGCTGCTGCTTTACAGTTTTCACTGGCTAACCCAGCGGTTGCAGCTGTTATTCCTGGTGCAAGTAAACCGGAACGAATTGCAGAAGACCAAGCTGCATTGAAAACAGTGATTCCAGCAGCGTTCTGGGAAGAAATGCGTGAACAAAAATTAGTTGCAGTTAATGCACCACTACCAATTAACGTTAAATAAAAAGGAGAGTAATTAAAATGGCAAATACTATTACATCTATTGAAATTCCAGCTTCACCTAAGCAAGTATGGAAATTAATTGGAGGTTTTGATGCACTTCCAGATTGGTTACCATATATCCCTAGCAGTAAAGTAACTGAAGGCGGACGTGTACGTCATTTAGCTAATCCTGATGGCGATGCGATCGTAGAGCGTTTAGAAGTATTTAATGAGAAAGAGCGCTACTACACGTATTCAATTATGCAAGCACCATTCCCTGTGACGAATTATTTATCTACAATCCGTGTTAAAGAAGGTAAAGATGCTAATACATCATTAGTTGAATGGTCTGGTAGCTTCACTCCTGTAGAGGTTACTGATGAAGAGGCAATTAATCTATTCCATGGAATTTATAAAGATGGTTTAAAGGCGTTACAACAAGCATATTTAGCTTAATCAATTTATTAAACATTTGAAAGTCTGCAGTGTAACAACTGCAGGCTTTTTGTGATTATTGCATTTCTTTTTAAGAAAATGTATCTATACTGAATTCTGTTACTGAAAGAGAACATAATGAAATTTATGATCTCTTTCGCCTTTTTATCATTATTTATTTTCTAAAATATGTTCAACCTCATGCACACTTAATTTACTTGCCTTAGCAATTGTTTCAAGTGGTATACCAAGATCATGCATACTTTTAATCATTTGAATTTTTCCTTGTTGAACCCCTTCTTTTCGCCCTTTTTCTATACCTTGTTCTAAGCCCTTTTCTAAGCCTTTTTCCATACCTTCTTCCAAGCCCTTTTCCAAGCCCTTTTCCAAGCCTCTTTTCATACCTTCTTTTTCTGCATGGGCGAATTTTGCAGCTTCATCCATTAAAACCTTTTCTCTTGCGTCATAGGCTTGTCGGAAAGAGGAATCTTGACTCATACGTTCCCACTTGTTTATTGCTTTTTGTAAAATAGGATCTCGGTTCATAGCAATATCCTCCAATGTTTTAGTTAAGTGCTTATCCTCATTTGCTGAAAGCAATAAAAGCCAACGAGCAAATGGATCTTTCCACGGATTTACTTTTTCTTCATGCCATTGTTTTGTTAACTTTGGAATTTCTACAATGTGAATTTCTATGTCATCACTCAAGAGTTTCTGTTGTTGTGTATTCCATAATGTGCCCGCTGTATGAAATTCTTTGTGATCTAAAAACATTATGAAGTTCAATAAATTAATGGTGATGGTTTTATGAAGCGAACTGTAAGGCATGCCTTTTTGTAATTGGGATGTGTATAATTTTCCCCAATAATATAAACTACGTTTCATCATATCGTGATTATTATTGAGCTGTATTTCTACATTTACTTTTGTTCCTGTGTTTAATGTCGCTGAAATATCTAAAATAGATAACTTATCCTCTTCGTATTCCCGATGTAAATGTGGATCTTCTAGTTGTAGAGAAGCAATGGGCGAATCTAAAGACTCTTGTAACATAGCGTTTAAAAATGCAATTAGAATATCTTCACTACCATTCGTACCAAACAATTGTTTAAATGCAAAATCAATGCGTAAATTAACTAACTGTTGGTTGAACACAGCTTTCCCTCTCCCTTATGTCAGGTTGCCTCTTACCTTCATTGTATCTAAAAATTACTAGGGCATGCAAACCAGCCATTCTACTATTTTTTAGTAATATTATTAGAAAATGAAAGGCAAGTATGTCTATGGTATACTCTAGTGAAATTGAAAAAACTATTTTGTTTATATTGAGGAAAAGGTGATACATATGAAAAAAGATATTTTAAATATATTAGATAAAAAACAAAGTAATTATGAATTTCCTGCCTTTGATAATGAATATATAGATATTTCGCAAGTGAAATTCTCTCTTTTCTTTAAATCTAATAAGGATTGGTTAATGGTGTTTCAAGTTGTTGGAGTGGGTTCATTAGGTGTATGTAATGATATTCAAGTATATGGTGATAGAGTGAATCATTCAATTGGTGATGATGGTATTTTGCAGTTAAATGATGGAGAGTATGAATTATTTGATAACGAAGGTGAATTTATACCTGATATTCATAACGGTAGTGTGAAAATTCATGATCATCATTTTGAATATGAATTTACTGAAGAGGATTACGCGAATAATGGAATAGTAGTAAAAACGACAGAGTCTTATCCAAGAGATTTCCTGCGTATGCTTGCGACTAATGACGAAGCTCGAAAATTAGTATGGTGGGACAAAGAAGAAATTTTAGAAGAGTTCGGTTTAGAAGGTGATTGGGAAGTAGCGTATGAAACGGAAGAATGGCAACATGTTGAAGATGAGAAAGTAAGTGAAAATGAATTCTTCCAATCAGTAGCCGCTGCAATAGAGAAGAAAGATCCAAGTGTTATTGTAAATAAGAATGCTAATACGCACTGGAAAAATTGGGCGGAGTTTGATTACGAAAACTCATATTAAAAATGAAAGAGTAGACTAAAACCTTTCTAAGAAAAAAGACGAACTAACATTTTAGCTCGTCTTTTGGTATTACACAACCGCAGGATTATAAATCATCGTAAAGTGTCCTTGTAATAATTCAATATGACAAGGTGTATGAAGCGAGCTTTCTCCATCTGTATCTACTTCTTTTTCTTCTTCTGTTTCAATATGAATGGATTTCGCTTTTACGTGGAAGATGTCATTTTCATTTGAGTCTTCAAATAGTTTCTTTCCGATATAATCTTTAAACGCTTGAATACCGGTTGATTTTACGACGAAAATATCAAGTGTTCCGTCGTCGCACTTTACGTTCGGAATAAAGGACGGGATACCGCCAAGATATTCACCGTTTCCAACCATAACAAGGACGGCTTCGTCTTCATATACTTGTCCATCGTACGTAATTTTTACTGGAAATGTTTCAGCATTTTTGACAGTTCGAATGGTGCTTAAATAGTAACCAATTTTCCCAAGCTTTGCTTTCTCTTCTGCATCGATATTGTTTGATACTTCAGAGACAAGTCCAATGCCCCAGAAGTTTAAGAAGTGTTGTCCGTTTGCTTTTGCGACGTCAACTGGTTTTATATGTCCTTTTGTAATGAGTTTTGCTGCTTCTGCAATGTTTTGCGGAACGCCGAGTGTGCGAGAGAAGTCATTGCAAGTTCCGCCTGGAATGATTGCAAGTGTAGGTCTAGTTTCAAGAGGTGCTAAGCCATTTGTGCATTCAAATACAGTGCCGTCACCACCAAAGACGATAATTAAATCTACTTTACTAGCAAACTCTTGGCAATATTTTGTTGCATCACCTTGCTTTTTCGTATGAAGGATATGTAAGTCAGGAAAAGCTGCGGCAAGAGGTGGTACGATTTTCGTTAAATTTGTATGTAAGTCGCCTTGTCCAGCTTTTGGATTTACGATGAGGAGTACTTTTTCAAATTTTGTCTTTGTCATTTTTATTCTCTCCCTTTGTCTTTTACGAATCGTGATAGAAAATAAACTTCCACCAGTAATTGATGGTGGAAGTTTATTCTATTATATTATTCCGTTACAACTGAAGCGATAAATGGTAAGTTACGATATTTTTCTGCGCAGTCAATACCGTAGCCAACGATAAATTCGTCTGGAATTTGGAAGCCAACATATTCAGCTTTTAAGTCCACTTTACGACGCTCAGGTTTATCAAGTAACGTACAGAATTTCAATGCTTTCGGTTTATGCATAAAGAAGTGATCTTTTAAGAAGTGAAGTGTTAAACCAGAATCGATAATGTCTTCTACGACAATTACGTTTTTTCCAGTAATGTTTACATCAATATCTTTTAATAGTTTTACTTTTCCAGTTGTTTCTGTTTGATTTCCGTAGCTAGATGCAGAAATAAAGTCGATCGTTACATCGTTTTTAATGTTACGAATTAAATCAGCAGCGAATACGAAAGAGCCTTTTAATACAGCGATTACTACGATTTCTTCTCCTTCAAAGTCACGTTCAATTTGAAGTGCTAGTTCTTTTACTTTTTCTTGTAATTGTTCTTCAGAAATTAAAGTGTCTTTTATTTCAATATTCATTGGAGTCCTCCTACAGTGTAAAACTTGTGAACATTTCGACTGTAAAGGAAAGAAAGGGAAAAGTCAAAGAAGATATAAGTTTTTTACAGAAATCCCCACAAAATAGTCAGATGATATGATATACTGATTATATCAAGAAAACGCTTCCAAGAAGGGTGATTATGATGAGAAAGAAAGAGTATACAAGTGCAACATTTATAAAAGCATTGTTTTTAACAATTGTTCTTGGCAGTTTGGCTTACATAATTGATGTACCAGCGATTCGGATTTCACTAATTGGAATGACTTTAGTATTAGGCGCAATTTCCCACGGTATGATGTCACAGCTACAAGAAGCTGGAGTGGATCATATGAAAGATCATATAGATAAGAAATGAGAAACCTTCACGTATAGAGAGTGAAGGTTTTTTGTTTCTTACAAAAATGTAAGGTAGTTGTAAGGCAAATCGATAGTTGCATAGTAGTGTTTTGGATAAAATATAGGTGTAAGGTAAAAGGTAAGCATATTTTAGGTAAATTAAGTTTTAGGCACTCTATATGTGAAAAAGGAGTAGGAGGGCATGGAGAAACGTTGGACGACCTTTTCTTTTTTAGCAACTAGCAACACCGTAATGCTAGCTGGCGAAATGGATTTTTTGCACTTGTTTGATCGAGAAGACGATCATTCTTCTTCTAAATTTACAATGAAATGGAATAAATGGAGCGAGAGTTGTAGGTTTGAAGAAGAGACCCCTAACGAAGAGCAAAAGATTATTTTGACAAACCCTATTAAAGCGTGGGTTGTTCAACGTCGTAAGTGTAACGTCAAAAATCACTTAAAGAAAACTGAGCCGAGACAATTAGTTATCGCTCCGGCCCATTCTACTTCTAAATCACGCGAAAGTAACATGTAAATATTGAGACACACACCCGAAAAAACATCGTATATATTGCGATGTTTTTTTATTTTTCTAAAATGAAATCTTTAAATGAAATATATTTCATCTGCATCTTATATTTATATCTCTTGTTTATTCTAGTAATACATCCGATGCGAGTTGATGTGAATAAAATATAAGGAGAGAATGAAGATGAAAAAGAGACTATTATCAATTTGTGCAATGGCACTTTTAACAGTAGGGTATTCTTCAGTAGCGAGTGCGGATACTGGAACAGTAACGAAGGAAGAAGAAGCGCAAGTGCAACAAGATAAAGCTAAAAAAGAAGAAGCAATTAAGGAACAGCAAAAAAGTGAAGAAGAGAAAAAGAGAATAGCGCAAGAACAGTTAAAAAACGATATGGCTAAAAAAGAAGCAGCACAAGTACAACAAAAAAATGGTGCAGTAAAAAAAGAAGTAGCGAAGCCAGCTGTACAAGGTGAAAAATTACCAAACACAGCATCCAATAATGTAGCAATGATGGCACTAAGTGCATGTCTTGTAGGGATAGGGACATTATTTGGTTTGAATCGTCGCAATAAAGTTAAGGCGTAAATAAAATATTGTCCTATAAAGAATGGAATAATTTCATATATTAAAAATGGTAGGTTATTCCTACCATTTTTGGCATGGAGGGATGAACATGAAATTACTCAATTATATCGGTATCATATTGATGGCCATAGGGCTATTCACGGGAGCATATTACGCTATGGAATGGTATAAAGGAAAAAGCTCTGCTCAACAATTAACGAAAGAAGAATTAAAGAGCCTTGAAAATATACAACATAATCAACTTTCTTACGAAACACCTGTAACTTCCCCAGTACCCTCTTCTCAAACAGAACATAAAGAAGGAGAAAAGGTTGCACTGTTAAATATACCGAAAATAAAGAAGAAGTTTTCTATATACTGGGGAGCGGATGAGACAACGTTGAAGAAAGGAGTTGGAATGTTCGTTAGTGATTTAACGACAACGCCATCTGGAGGGGGGCATACGGTACTGAGTGGGCACCGGGATACTGTATTTACAGATTTAGGAGAGTTAAAAGAAAAAGACACTCTTGTTTTAGAGTATGATAATAAAACTTACACATACGAAATTCAAAAGATATGGATTACCGACGCGGATGATCGTACTGTTATTATAAAAAAAGAAGAACCGATACTAACACTAACGACTTGCTATCCATTTGATTATATAGGGGATGCACCAGATAGATATATTATCGAGGCGAAGTTAAAGGCTAGTTATTCAAAATGAAGTTGTAGTTTCTGAAAGCGGAAGGGGGATACATCAGTTATGTCAAAAAACATTTTAATTGTGGAAGATGAAGATATTTTGCGTGAAATATTAAAAGATTATTTTTTGAGTGAGCAATATGTAGTGTTTGAAGCGAGGGATGGGAAAGAAGCTTTAGTTGTATTTGAGGAAGAAGAGGTTGATTTAGTTATTTTAGATATTATGTTGCCGGAACTTGATGGATGGTCTGTTTGCCGAAGGATCCGTAAGACATCCGAGGTTCCTATTATTATGCTGACGGCGCGTGTAGATGAAGATGATACGTTACTTGGATTTGAACTCGGGGCAGATGACTATGTGACGAAGCCGTATAGTCCGCCCATTTTATTAGCAAGAGCGAAAAGGCTGTTAGAAAGTAGAAAAGTAACAAAGAAACCTTTAGAGAATGAAGATGATACGTTATCAATTCATGGCATTCATGTCCATTTTCCGTCACGTACTGTTACTGTTGATGGAGCAAATATTACATTAACACATACAGAGTTTGAAATATTAGTGTATTTCATGAAAAATCAAGGAATTGTCCTAACAAGAGAGCAATTAATTTCAAGAATTTGGGGATACGAGTTTGCAGGTGATGATCGAACGGTTAATAGCCATATTCGTAATTTGAGAAATAAATTAGGAGAGAAAGCAAAGTACATTACAACTGTAGTACGAACGGGATATAAATTTGAGGGGAACATATGAGGAAAGGAATTGTACTAAAATTATTTACTCTCACAACAGCGTTATGCATGTTGATTTTAGCGACGATTTTTATTGGACAAACGATATTTTTTAAACAATATTACGCGAATCGAAAAGTGGAAGATATTAAAGTGAATTTAAATTCCTTCGAAAAGAATTATTTGAACTATGCAGGAAGTGCAGAAGGAATTCAGAAGCTGGAGCAAGACTTTTTAAGAGAAAATAATACGTGGATTACGACATTAGATCAGAACGGGAATTTAAAGCATGCAGATGATTTTTATTTTGAGGTAACGATAGATCGTAGGCAACAAAAGAGCTTTGGACAACAAATATTCAAAATTCCTTTATACAATCTCGTCAATATAGAAGAGATGGATAATAAATTATCAGATCATTTTCTAGGCCAAGGAATTTCTTTTTCTGGAGTGAAAAAAGAAGATAGTTTTATTCCATTCGCTTTCTCTTTATCTAAGCAGACTTTAAGCGGATCTAATAAACCGTTAGAAAAAGCATTTAAGGAGAAAATGAGTAAATTAGATGAGGAGAAAAAGAAAGCAGCTGAGGAACAAGTAGGTAAGGAAAAGAAGCCGGCTGTTCAGGAGCAAGCTGCCCAAGAACCAGATGTTTACATAGGTGGGTTTGTTACGAAAGTACAGTTTCCAGATGTAAAAGGTCTTGTAAATCCAATTTATAAAAATAGTATATTCTTAGATAACATAAAAGAATTTCAAACAGATTTATTATTAAAAGAGAGCAAGCACATACAGTATGCAACACAAACAATGGACTATGAAAAAAATGATATTAAATATAAATTATTAATCAAACCAATAAAAGAAAAAGACGGATCAGTAACATATATTTATGCGATGGCTTCTTTACAGCCCGTAGATGAAGCTGTACAAATGGTGCAAGATTACTACATCTATATCATTGCATTTGTAGTCGTTCTTATTTTTTTAGCTTCGTTTTATTATTCAAAACAAATTGCAAAACCGTTATTAAAAATAAATGATACGACGAAGAAAATAGCACAATTAGATTTTACAGAAAAAATACCGATTACTTCAAAAGATGAAATTGGGGATTTATCGAAAAATATTAATGTGCTATCGAATAAACTCCATTCGCATATTGGACAGCTAGAAGAAGATATTGAAAAGGAAAGAAAGTTAGAAAAAACGCGAAAAGAATTCATTTCTGGTGTTTCACATGAATTAAAAACACCGCTGAGTATTATGAAAAGCTGTATTTCTATTTTAAAAGACGGGGTAGCTGAGCATAAAAAAGAGTACTATTTTCAAGCGATGGAACGAGAAGTAGATAAAATGGATACGTTAATTTTGGATATGCTTGAGTTAGCTAAATTTGAGTCAGGTACATATAAAATGAAAATAGATTCATTTTATATCGATACAGTAATTGAAGATATATGTGAACACCTTTCTGTAGAAATAGAGAAAAAAGAACTTCGTGTTCATAAAAATATAGGTCCATTTGAAGTGATGGCAAATCAAGGCCGGATTGAACAAGTCATTGTGAATTTCATTACGAATGCCATACGTTATACACCAAATAAAGAGGATATTATTATTTCTACAATAGATGAGAAAGATCGTATAAGAGTGTGTATTGAAAATAAAGGTACTCACATTGAAGAAGAGCAGTTAGATAAAATTTGGGATCGTTTTTATCGTGTGGATGCAGCTCGTCAGCGTTCGCAAGGTGGAACAGGTCTTGGGCTTGCTATTTCAAAGAATATTTTAGAACTGCATGAAGTTGAATATGGAGTAAAGAATACAGAAGATGGTGTATTATTTTATTTCTACTTATCGAAAAAAGCGTAGATGATATATACTACGCTTTTTTTAATTTATTTTCATATTATCTTTACCTAATCTTTATTTTTAAGCGATATAATCTGGTTAGAAAATGAGGTTATGTAAGGAGTCGATGAACCGTGCATAGCAATTGGTTAAGTATAATGGTATTTATTTTCTTTTGTGCATTTATTGTTTTTTTAATTGATATTACGATATGAAAAAAAGAGCGCTCATGAAGCGCTCTTTTTGTTTGAGTTTAGTTGATAAGCAGTAATGCTTTTGAATAAGCGTGGTGAAGTAAGGAATAAAAATATAAGTAAAACGGTACATAGAATGTAGGAACCAATCATTGTGCTACCGTTTACAATTAATGAATATAGGACAGCTGATTGACCTTTCGGTGCATATTGTCCCCAAAAAATAATACCGGCAATAAAGTGACAGAAATAGCGAGCAAAGCTACCAATAAATGTAGCAACAATAATGTAACCAATAACTTTTTTTCCTTCGTTTTGTTTTGAAGAAGGTTTGTCTTTACGGCTACCTAAATTGGATTGTTCTTCACTATTTTCATTGGTTGTTAAAAGTGCCTTTTGAATAGGACGATAGAATAAACCAGCAAATCCAATGAATGCGAAAGCAACGAAGTATTCAATGAGTACTTGAATTGGTGTGACGATAATGGCATCGCCTACGACAATTTGTAATAATCCCCAAATTAAGCCTCCTAAGAAAGCCATTTTGAAGCCCCAGCGGTATGCGATAATAAAAATAGGAATCATTGCAAATGAGATGGAACCGCCTGTTGGAAGTTTAATTGATAATGGTAAAATGTCGATGACCAGAGCGAAGGCTGCAAGAATTGCAGATTCGATCATCGCTTGTAAATTGGTGTTACGCATGTTGTCTCCCCCTAAATCCAAGTTGTACAAAAAAGAATAGATATCATAGGAGGATACGAAATACGTAAATAAAAAAGAGGTATGTATTTCGGACGTTTGCACAATCCCTGCGTTAGCATTAACTAACAGGTTCGAAGGGTCGGAACGAAGTGTTCCCTCTCAGCGGCATGGCTCCCCCAGTGATAACGAGATTCTTTATTTGCTACTGTTTATTGTAAGCGAAATGGATGAGAATGGCAAACGAATACAGTATGACAATAATTGAAATAGAATTGTAGCGAAATGTTAATAAATATGAAGCAAAAGGGTATAGTACAAGAGAAATTGAGTGTGGTATAATTTTTTTGAAAATAATTATCATTCTCTTCTGAGGGGGAAGGTTATGAGCTTAGTAGATATTAAAATTGGAGAGAAAGTGTTAGTAAAAAGTATTCAGTCTTTAGATCAGCTATTAAAGCGTAGACTAGCTGCTTTCGGTCTTGCTGAAGGAAGCGAACTTCGCCTGAAACAGAAAGCGATGTTTAAAGGTCCTTGTACATTGGAGTGTCGTGGACAGTTAATTAGTATTCGTCATTGTGACGCGAAAATGATAAAGGTGGAATTAGCGTGAATAAGGTAGCTTTGCTAGGGAATCCGAATACAGGGAAAACATCATTATTTAATGCACTTACTGGTTCTTATGAATACGTAGGAAACTGGAGCGGTGTAACAGTAGAAAAAAAGGTTGGTAAATTAAAAGATAGACAAGGAACATTAATAGATTTACCAGGCGTATATGATTTGAATCCAGTTTCACGTGATGAAGGTGTTGTAACAAACTTTCTACTAACAGAAGAATTTCAGCATATGTTAAATATTGTGGATTCTTCGCAATTTGAACGAAATATGCATTTAACGTTGCAGTTACTTGAATTTGGTAAGCCAGTTTCAATTGGTTTAAATATGGTTGATGTGGCGAAGCAAAGAGGTATTGTAATTGATGTTAAACGATTATCAGAACTATTAGGTGTGACAGTCGTTCCTGTCGTTGCAAGAAGCGGAAAAGGTTGTGAAGAACTACTTGCGACTCTTAAAGAAAATGACAAAAGTGAGAAAAAGCCATTCATTATTTCATATGGTGTACAAGTAGATGAAGGAATTGGAGAAGCAATTTCTCTTTTCGAGAAAGAGAAGTATGAGCATCCAAGATGGTTGGTCCTTCAATTTTTAAGTAATAACGAAGTAGTAGAAAAAGAAATGAAAGCACTACCAATTTATAAGGAGCTCATAGCCATTCGATCTCGCTTAGAGGGAAAACTTGATTGTACGTTGGAAGAGCATATTTACAAAACTCGTGAAGCGTATATTGAAAAGTTAAAAACAAATGTTATGCAGCATGAGAAAGAAGGAAAAATTCCTTTTTCGGAAAAAATTGATAGATTAATTACACATAAAATTTTAGGACTTCCAATCTTTTTAGCAGTTATGTTTTTTATTTTTCAGGTTACGTTTACGTGGATTGGTACACCTTTATCCGATATGTTAGATGAGTTTTTTGGTGGACAGCTTACGGATTGGGTAACGGCTGGGCTCACAAGTGTTGGAGCTTCTGATTTTATTCAAGCACTCGTTACAGAAGGTATTATTGCTGGTGTTGGTGCGGTATTAGTATTCGTTCCACAAATCTTTGCACTATTCTTTTTCATTTCATTATTAGAAGACTCAGGATATATGGCGCGAATTGCAGTTGTTATGGATCGAATTATGGAGTTCTTCGGTTTAAACGGAAAAGCGTTCATTCCGATGATTATCGGTTTTGGATGTAACGTTCCAGGTATTATGGCAGCGAGAACGATTGAACAAGAAAAAGAACGTTTACTTACAGTTCTTGTAACACCGTTTATGTCTTGTTCAGCGCGTTTACCTGTATATGCATTATTTGCGGGAGTATTCTTCCCTCATAGTCAGGCAACTGTTGTATTTTCTTTATATGTTGCAGGTATTGTTCTTGCGTTATTAGTTACAAAAATTATGTCTCTTACAATTTTAAAAGCGGAAAAGTCTATTTTCGTTATTGAACTACCGCCTTACCGTGTGCCACAAGCGAAAACGTTATGGCTAAGCACATGGGAGAAAGGAAAAGGATTTGTTCGTAAGGCTGGTACATTCATCTTCGGTGGTTCTGTTGTCATTTGGCTATTAAATTATGCAGGTCCATCAGGATTGGGTGTTGATATGGGAGATAGTTACTTAGCGATGATTGGTGGATTTATTGCACCACTATTTGCACCGCTCGGCTTTGGAACATGGCAAGCTGCAGCATCTCTTTTAACAGGATTTTTAGCGAAAGAAGTTGTCGTTTCTACAATGGCAATTATTTATGCGGTGAAAGAAGATGTGCTTGGAAATGTAATGGGAGCACATTATACTGCGTTATCAGCATATGCATTTATGTTCTTTATTTTATTATATGTTCCGTGTTTAGCGACAGTAGCTGTTATTAAACGTGAAACAGGATCAGCGAAGTGGACGATTTTTTCTGTCGTTTATCCACTCGTTGTTGCTTATGTATTAACGTTCATTATATACCAAGTTGGATCCTTACTCGGATTCTAGAAGGAGATGTATTAGAGTGATGGTCAATATTATAATTGGAGCTATCATTTTTGGTTATGCAGCATACACGTTAGTTAATTTTGTAAAGAGAAGTAAAAAGGGAAAGTGCGCCGCATGTTCTTTAAATAAGTCATGTCAGTCGCAAACTTGTAGTCCGGATATGGAGCAAATTGCTCATAATAAATAGAAAAAAGCTTTGCGAATTTCGCAAAGCTTTTTTTATTACTTCTTAATTTTTACAAGTTGTGATGATTCTACACCATTCTTTCCAGGGAATTCTTTACTTGGATCCTTATCGAATTTTAATACCCCTACAGATTTTTCTTCACCTTTTACATTTCCGTAAGTTGCATCATCAACAATTGCGAACATGTCGGCATATGCACGGCCACTTCCAATAATTGTGTTGCCTTCGTATTTTAATTTGGCACCATCAAGTGTAGTATTTTCTACTTTTTCTTTTGCGAATAATACACCTTGTTCTGTTGTTACAGCTGGTAATTTATCAAGTGGCTTCGTGTCGTCTTTTTCATCCACTTTGCTAAGTAATTCTTTCTTCACTAGTTCTTCACCAGTTTTCTTATCCATGACAAGAACTTTTTTACCTTCTAATGTTGTCATTTTCATTTTATAGAAGTCTTTTTCTTTCACTTCTTTTTTATTTTTATCTGTAATTTGCTGAACTTGCTCTTCTGATCCGTACAGTACAAAGCCGTTCGCTTTTTCCCCTAATAAAGAGCAACCTGATAATGCTCCGAATGAAATTGCTGCTGCTAATCCGATTCCTATTAATTTTTTCATGATGATTTCTCCTTTTATATGTTTTATAGTAAATACACTTTTGTATTAGTCTTGAAATAATGAGAAGTTTGTTTGTTGCTTCTGGTATTAGTGTATAAGAAATATGGAAACGGAACTATCGAGTTAGCTTACAGTAACATTACACTTATGTAATTTAGTGAAAGTGCACAAAAGTAAGTTAATTTTAAGGAGAGATAATGAGAATATATTAGAAATACAATATTGTATCTAGAATGTCATATTATATTGGATGTATTTTGGAAATAACATGTAAGGACATATTAGTTTTGTTATAATAAACACATAGGCTGTAAAAATGAATATTCTTTACTGTAAAGGGAGATTTTTCAGTTTTCCAAGTAGTGAATTTGAAATATGAGGTATATCATAGGAGGAATTTGGATGTCTGTATTTAAACGATTAAGAGATTTAACAATGTCGAATGTGTATTCAATGATTGAAAAAGCGGAAGATCCAGTTAAGATGACGGATCAATATTTACGTGATATGCAAGCGGATGTACAAGAAGCAGAGAAAAGTGTAGCAGCTCAAATTGCACTTGAAAAGAAATTCAAAATATTATTTGAAGAGCAAGAAGCACTTGTGAAAAAACGTGAAGAGCAAGCTCATATGGCTGTTCAAGCAAGCAATCTTGACCTTGCGCGCCGTGCTCTTGAAGAAAAACAAAATGCAGAGCAAAAGATGAATGAGTATAAAGCAAGCTATGAGCAAAACAAAGCTGCTGCTGATAATCTTCGCCTGAAGTTAGAAGAAATGCGTAAGCAATTAACAGAGCTGAAAAATAAACGTGAAACACTTGTAGCACGTGTAAATGCGGCGAAAGCACAAAAGAATATTAATCAGGCAATGTCTGGATTTGATTCGAATTCAGCGAAAGCTGGTTTAAGCCGTATGGAAGAGAAAGCTCTTCAATTAGAGGCTGAAGCAGAGGCAAGCGGGGAAGTGTACAAAAAAGAAAAATCATTAGATGATGAATTCGCAAGCTTAAACAAAAATTCTGCTGTTGACGATGAATTAGCTCGTATTATGAAGCAGTATGAGAAATAATATAGAATAGAGACAAATGAACCGACATGTCTAAACAAATTCATGTCGGTTTTCTATTACTTTTTAGAGGAGGTTTTGCAATGACATGGACAAATGTGTTAGCCATGCTTGTATGGACTGGAGCAAGTGCAGTACTTTTATTTGCAATTATGTGGGTTGATTCAATTTTTACTAAATACAATGATTTAAAAGAAATAAAGAATGGGAATACAGCTGTAACAACGCGTTTCGTTATGAAATTATTCGCGCAAGGGTACATTTTATCTCAATCTATAACGAAAGCAAACGACTTATGGCAAGCACTACTTGCATCAGCAGTTTCTTTCGTTATTTTATTAGTGGTAGAAATGTTTATCGAATTTGTGTTAAAGAAAATGGCTGGTTTAGATTTAGAAGAAGGTACGAAAGAAGGCAGTGTTGCACACGCGATGTTGGCCGGATCATTACATATCGTTGGTGCACTTATTTTAGGTGCTTGTTTATAAAGAGAGAAGGAGGGGTAAATCATGAGTTTATTTAAACGAATTAAAAATATAATGAAGAGCCCAGAGCCGCCGAAACCAGAGAAAAGTTTGTTAACGTTAGCTCCTGGCGATATGATTGAAGTTTCATTAGTCATGTACGAATTAACTGGGAAAACGAGTATGCATTCTCGTAAAGAAATTGTTTTAACACTGCAAGACGGGAAAGATATTCGTTATTTAAAAATTGAAGACCGTGAAAATACGTATTACAAATTATATACCCCCATTGATGGTCGCTTAGATTCGATTGATGAAATTCCGACGACAATTGAAATGGATGATACAGAGTACCATATGGAAGAGCAATATAACGGACGTGTTGTTGTGATGGGGAAAACACCATTCTCTGCTTCAGAGGAACAGCATGTATGGGAATTCCAATCCGATAACCGAAAATTATTGCGTATTGAATGGCAAAATGGTCGCACAATGATGTATGAGGGAGAAGCAATTATTCCTGCTGATGTACAAATTATAAGAGCAACGTAAGGGGGCGTAATCATGTCAAACCGATTGTTTACCATGATTAAATCGTTCGTAATCCCTATACTTGCTATCGTTATATTACTTGTTGTTGCTGGATATGCCTTATCAGGTTGTCAAGGTGGGCAGACAAAGTCGATTCAAGACCGTTATCCACTTGAATCTGTCGCAAAGGAAGGTAAACAAGAATCTTACGTGTATAGGGCCGCCAATCGGTCAGTTCCTGAAGTCGCGAAGGAACTTATAGCTGAAAGGAAACCGAAGCAAGCATCTAAAGAAGACGAAAATCAAATGTTCCTCGTTTATTCTGATAAAATGTATAATTTGCAAAAGGATAAAGAGAAACCATCTGATACGTTAATTGAAGTAAGTAATGAAGAATTTGTCCGTCAAAATTACCAACCATCCTTCCTGCAAGGATATATTATGGGAAGTATATTAAACGATATATTCGGTTCGAAAAAATCATCATCCGGTGATTACCGAGGATATAATGACAGACAAAATCATAAACCAGTTATTCCAGAAAGACCACCTACGAAAGAAGAAAAGAAAACCCCTCCTCCAATTACGAAGGAAGGGAAAGGATCTATCATTAAGCGAGGCGATAATGTAGATTCGAAATCTTCTGTAGGAGATACAGGAAGTATTACGAAAAAAGGAAGTAGTACCCCTCCGCCGTCTACTGGAAGCAAAGGAAAAATTACAAAAACACCAGGTGGCTCGAGCGGATCAGATGTGAAGCCGAAATCATCTATTAAAACGCCGCCAAAGAATACATCTCCCCCGAAAACGAGGGTTGGTGGTTCAGGAAAGATTATGAAGAGAAGATAGTTATAGAGACCGAAAAGTTGAATATGCTTTTCGGTCTTTTTATTATGGAAATTAATTCCTTATAGCTGGTACAATTAAGTTATAAGGAGGAGATTAGTATGACTCTATATAAAAGGTTTAGTTTGATTATGTTCCTCGTCTTATTCCTCAGTTTGTTTATTAGCACAACGATGAAATTTCACTTTGTAGTAGGTATTCTATGGATACTATGTACATGTACTCTCTTTCTATATGTTCCGCTTCGCTTTCAACATGAAGTGCCCGCCTTTCAAAAATACGTAGCATGGATTAAGAAAGGAGGAAGGTGGAGAGAGTAAAAATATATCAGCGACTATCGGAATATATCGATCGCAATTCAAAATATATCGACTTACTGACAAAAACTGACAGTTATAGCAATTTAATAATAAGAAGAGGGTGTGCCAAATTGTTGGCACACCCTCTTTATTCATAATGATTAATGAATATCACGTTTCTTAAAGTTACCGCCTTTTACTTCTGCTACGTCATAAACTGTAATAAAGGCATTTGGATCGATTTCATTAATCAAATCCTTCATTTTACTTTCTTCTAAACGGTTAATTACACAAGAAATTTCTTTGAATTTCTCCCTTGAATAACCACCGTATACTTCGTTATACGTTGCGCTTCGGCCTAAACGATCACGAATTGTTTCTACCATTAATTCAGGTTCTTTCGTAATGATTTTAAATGTTTTTGAACCACTTAAACCAACTTCAACGATATGAATCACTTTCGAAGCGATAAAGTAAGCAATTGCCGAAAGGATAGCTCCTTGCAGACCGAATACTGTTGATACGAAAATAAATACGAACATGTTTAAGAATAAAATAAGGTCACTTGTTCCAAAAGGTAACTTACGAGAAAGTAATACAGCTAGCATATCGATTCCATCTAATGCGCCGCCGTTACGCAATGCTAGTCCCATGCCGAAACCGATAATAATACCACCAACAACTGTAACGAGTAGTGTATCACCTTCAATAATAGTAGGTATTCCGTGCATGACAACGGTACCTATTGCTAATGAAGCAATCCCAATAATAGAATAAATTGCAAAGCTTTTACCTATTTGTTTATATCCTAACCAAACGAAAGGAATGTTAATAACTGCGATTAGAGCTCCTAATGGCAATCCAAATAATCTTGAACTAACGATACTTAAACCAGTCACACCACCGTCTGATACGTTATTTGGAATTAATACCGCTTCTAATCCGTATGCTGTGATAAATGCCCCAATAATAATCATCAAAGCTTTTGAAGCGATTTTTAGCTTATTGGGCTTGTTTTTAATAATTTTCTCCATGTAATTTCCTCGTTTCAAACTAGTTTCTTATTTGTTACGTAATTCACACCTAAATTTCATTTTAACATTTAATTTGAAAAATTTCTCCTTTAATGGATGTATGCAGGGAATATTATCACCATATTATCTTTAAAATATTTTTGAAATGAGTATAAGAAATCCCATCCTTTCAAAGGATGGGAGACTATTAAGAAATGATAAAACTAAGCACGGATAGGAATAAAGAGAATCCTAAAATAGCTCCGCAAACTTTCATATGACGTTTACGTCCCATCACAACAATTGCAACATACTCACGAATCATTGCATTAGGCCAGTAATAAAACGCAGTTTTTGATCCGATTCCTTGGCTATTAAGACCCGCTTGTTTTGCATATATACCAGCACGGAAAAGATGGAAATTATTCGTTGTAAAAATACTTCTATACTTACCGTTAGGCTTTAAAGAATCCATAATTTCTTTAGAGAACGACATATTTTGATATGTGTTTACAGAGCGATTTTCTTGCACTGTATGTTCAAGTGGGATTCCTTTTTCAACAGCGTACTTTTGCATCGCTTCTGCTTCTGGAAGGCCTTCATCTGGACCTTGTCCACCAGAGAAAATGATTGTTGGTGGTGTATTCACAGCTGCTTGTTTCCAATAGAAGTCAATTGCTTTATTAATACGACTTGCAAGTAAAGGGGGCACTTTGTCATTAATTAAGCCACTACCAAGAACGATGATGAAATCTTGATTACGCCTTGGTCTGTTGAATTGATATAGAAAATAAGCGCTTAAGAAGTTAGATAGGTGTATGAAGAAATATACGCTTATAAAAGAAATACCAGCAAAAATAGGCTGTAAATGTGATGAGAACAAACTTGCTGGATTTATAATAGGGAGTAACATACAGAGTAACATCCCTAAAGCAGCAAGGAGTGTTAAACAGTTAGTGAAACGTCGTCCTTCTCGCTTCATTAAAATTCTAGCATTCAGAAATAGCCCAAACATTAAGGCAATAAAACCGAAAGGGAGCAGAATGAGTAGTGCTAAAATAGGTAAAATTATAATATAGCGTAGGACCTCACTACTTGAATTCACAGATATAATCACACAAAAAAGAAGGAAAAAGCAGAAAAAGGCATTAAATAAAAAGCCATTTATTATTTTTCGTGGATCTTTTAAATAGGAGATCAGAAATATAATAAACAATATAAGAGGAATGATTCCAAAAGACATAAATATAGTACACCTCAATTTGTATAATAATTTGACATACCCTTTATATTACATGATTTTATAATTGAAAATGAAAGGAAAGATGATTTAGAATTTTCTCAATAAAACATAAAGATACATATGTTAAAATGTATGTAAGGCGATATATTAAAAGTAAAAAGGTTGAAAAGGCACTCTATGGAGTGTCTTTTCTTTTTTCATGTAATTATGCATATTATATTTATTTTCAAGTGAAGAGGATTAAAATATAAGTGGTAGGCAGACTATATAAAGCAGAATTTCTTACAAACATTTCCCTCTACTTTTTGTATCTAACAATCGTATAACAATAAATAATTCTGTTTTATAGCGTCTGTTTATGAGAGGTGTCTTCTTTGAAGGCGCCTTTTTGTTGTTTTATGTAGATACTTTTCACTGTTGGTATAGTGGAAAGTATCTATACTAAACATTAGCAATCTTCCGTATAAATATTATCAATTTACTATATATTCCAGTGATGTTAACCTACATATGAAAGGCTTTCTTTTTCAAAATATTACCCCTAATAAATTTTTGAAGAAGTCAACTGTCTCCGAAATTGCCATTCATGCTTAGCAAAAAAGAATCCTTCTGGATTCTTTTTTGTGTTCGACATAATGCGACAAAATATATTTAAATAATTTGTTATATTGTTAAATGGTTATTATAGGGAAGAGAAGGAGACTTAAATATGGGATTTAAAAAATTAATTTTAACAGGTGCAATTGTTGCAACTACAGCATTTACTTCAATTGGAACAGCGCAGGCAAGTACAGATTTTAAAGATGTTCCAAACAATCATTGGTCTTATAAAGCAATTATGGATTTAGCAAATAAAAACGTTGTTGCTGGATACGGAAATGGGATTTTTGGATTTGGTGATGATGTAACACGTGAGCAAGTTGCAGCTCTTATGTTCCGTCATTTAAAACCGACAGTAAAAGAACAGTATAACAATCCGTATAAAGATGTTACGGATCGTTCAACTATGTTTAAAAAAGAGATTCTTGCTTTAACAGAGATGGGTGTATTCGTTGGAGATAACACAGGGAAATTTAGACCGAAAGATTCGTTAACTCGTGAAGAAATGGCACAAATTTTGACAAGGGGATTCCAATTGCAAATAAGAGGCGATCATAATTTCCCGGATGTAGATAGAAATGGATGGGCGAATCCTGCGATTACTGCAATTAAATCAAATTATATTACGGCTGGAACTGGTGATGGTAAATTCGCACCTAAAATGCATGTAAGTCGTGAGCAATACGTTCAGTTCTTATATAATGCAACGTTACCATTTGAAGAAAGACCAGGAGCAAAACAACCACAACCAGAAGTGAAGCCTGACGTAAAACCTGAAGTAAAACCGGATCCGAAACGTTTTGCTAATTGTAAAGAAGCAAACGATGCTGGATATTATGACATTACAAGAGATAGTCCATATTATGGTAAGCATTTAGATCGTGATGGCGATGGAATTGCTTGTGAGAAAAAGAAAAAAGGTAAATAAGAAAAAGCACTCAGTTTGAGTGCTTTTTCTTATGGAAACATGCTATTTTTTTAGGCGATTCTCATAAAATAAAAGTAAGGAAATGAAAGTAGGTGACAAAATGCCGTCAATTGTGGAAGGCGTTATTATTGAAAACTGTAACGGAACGATTAATTTAGGAGACAAATATAACGTGCAGCCGATTGAAAAAACGAAAGCTTATAATGGATCGGGATCATCGAATACAGGAAAAAAAGTACAAACATTTAGTGGTATTAGTACAGCGGATGTAAGGGATAACGATGTGTATGATCAAGTCATTCAATCCACGTTATAATTTTCATATGCAAAATTGCATAAAGTAACATGTTTGTTGTATGTTACACTTTAGCTGTGAGCTGTTAATGATTCTTCTGTATTATAGTTGTTAGATTAGAAATATAACATCTTATCGAAAATCATACGTACAAAAAAGACACTTCAAACGAAGTGTCTTTTTTTATTTTAGTGATACCCTTTAGCAGAGTCTTTATGAATTTTATTTTTAAAGATACTGTAGCTCCAAAGTTGATATCCAATAACAATGGGTACCATAATCATTGCAACGAAGAACATAATTTTTAAGTTTAACTGACTACCTGCTGCGTTGTATAGCGTTGTGCTGTATGCATCGTTAATACGTGACGGTAACATTCTTGGGAACATGCCTGCAAAGCCAGTTGTCATAAACATCGCGATTGTTAAGCAAACGAATGTGAAGGCAAGACCGATTTTATGTTTGTACACCATAATAAGTGCGAGTACACTCATTAACATCGCAAGTACTGGAAGAATGAATAGTACAGGATACTCAGTGAAGTTTTGGAATAAGTTTGTACGATTTGCAGTTGCTACATAGAAGATAGCTAAAATGATAGCAGCTGCCATTGAAAATGGTCTTGCGATTTTATAAGCACGATCAGATACTTCACCAGTCGTTTTAATCATAACCCAAAGGGCACCAGATACGACGAATATAGCAGTGAAGAACAGACCTCCTAAAATACCGTAATGATTTAGTAAGCTAAGTAAATTTCCTTCGTACCCATTTTTTCCGATTTGTAGTCCGTAATAAAGGTTAGCGAACGTAACTCCGAATAAGAAGGCGATTAGGAAACTACCAATTGTAAATGCCCATTTGCAAGTTTTTTGCCAAATTGGTGAATCGTCTTTATGCATAAATTCAAGTCCGGCAGCACGAGCGAACAGTGCAAGTAATACTAAAAATAGTGGTGTATATAAATAACTAAACATATTTGCATATGTGACTGGAAAGGCAGCAAATGTTGCGCCACCAGCTGTAATTAACCATACTTCATTACCACCCCAGAATGGGCCAATTGCTTCTTGTAATTGATTGCGTTCTTGTCGGTCTTTCGCAACGAAAGGAAAAATCATTCCGTTACCAAGTGCATACCCATCAAGAATGAAGTAAACTGTCCAAATTACGCCCCATAAACCGAACCAGATGATTGCGAGCATATCATGAGACATGAGCCGCACCTCCTTCAGTAGCAGGCTCTTCTAATGCAGCAGGTCCTTTTTTCGCGAACTTCAGCATTAAGTATACGTCTGCAATTAAGAGTAGAGTATAGAATAATATTAAACTAATTAATGAGAACCAAATCTGCGGAACGGATATAGGTGATACAGATTCTGCTGTACGCATCAGTTTATAAACTGTCCATGGTTGACGACCTACTTCGGCAACAATCCACCCAGCGTTAATTGCGATATATGGCAGTAAGACAGACCACATTGTGATTTTTAAATAACGTTTTGAGTTTTCTAGTTTTCCTTTTCGGTTTAAATAGAAACCGAACCAAGTTAATGCCATAAAGAACATACCAAGTGCAACCATTAAGCGGAAGCTATAATACACGAGGTTAACATTTGGACGTTCATCTTTCGGGATATCTTTTAAACCAACAATTTCTCCATCAAATGAATTTGTATAGAAGAAACTTCCTAGTTTCGGAATAGTAAGGAATTCAAAGTTCTTTTCATTTTTCACATCAGGAATTTGAACAATCGAGAAGCCTTGTCCTTTTCCAGTTTCCCAAACAGCTTCCATCGCAGCACCTTTAGCTGGTTGGTATTTAGCTGCTGATACACCAGACTGATGACCCATAAACGGTGTAACAGTTGCAGCGAATAAACCTAACATTAAACCAAACTTAAATGATTTTTTGAAGAATTCAACTTCATTTTTACGTAATAAATGATAGGCACTAATTGCCATAACGAAGAAAGCACCAACGATATAACAACCAATTACAGTATGGAAGAACATGTTCCAAGCATATGGATTTGTAACAAGTGCCCAGAAATCATTTAATTCAGCGCGGCCGTTACGTACGACGTAGCCAACAGGGTTTTGCATAAAGCCGTTTGCTGTAATAATCCAAAGGGCGGAAATATTTGTTCCAAGTGCAACCATCCACATACAGAAGGCACGGAACTTTGGTGAAATTTTGTCTTTACCGAATAACCATATTCCCATGAAAGTAGATTCTAAGAAGAAGGCAACGAGTGCTTCGATTGCGAGAGGTGATCCGAAAATATCTCCCATATATTTGGAGTACTCAGACCAGTTTGTTCCAAATTGGAACTCCATCGTAATCCCGGTTATAATCCCCATTACGAAGTTAATTGTAAATAATTTACCCCAGAAATTTGCCATTTTTCGGTATGTTGGATTCAATGTGCGGGCGTATTGAGTTTCCATACAAGCCACTAAAATAACAAGTCCGATTGTCAAAGGTACAAATAAAAAGTGATAAAAAATAGTAATTGCAAATTGAAAACGACTCAGTAACAGAACGTCGGACATAATAAATATTCACTCCTTTTTTACATTATCTACAATTAGTTTATAGTGAAAATAGGAGTATAGTATGTGAGACTTGTTACAAAGCTGTGTGTATATTTTGAAAGAATTATGTCGGTTATCTGAAAATATATTGCTTTTATAATAATGCAATATACTTTTTGTGTTTTTCATATTTTGGTACACTATATAAGTAATGTAAATGAGAGAAAAGAGGGTAACTAACTATGAAGTCATTAGAAGAGATTTTACAATACAATGAAAAATTCGTTGAAGAAAAAAAATACGAAGAGTATGAAACAGGAAAATTTCCAAACAAAAAAATGGTAATTATCTCTTGTATGGATACACGTCTTGTTGAATTATTACCGAAAGCGATGAACATGCGTAACGGTGATGTGAAAATTATTAAAGTAGCAGGTGCTGTTATTTCACATCCGTTTGGAAGTATTATGCGTAGTATTTTAGTTGCTGTATATGAACTTGGTGCTGATGAAGTTTGTGTAGTTGGTCACCACGATTGTGGTATGGCAAAAATTCAAGCAAGCAGTACAATTGAGAAGATGAAAGAGCGCGGTATCACAGAAGAGAAATTAGATACACTTCGTTATTCTGGAATCGATTTAGAAAGATTCCTACAAGGATTCTCTAGTGTAGAAGAAAGTGTAGAACATAGCGTATCAATACTTCGCAACCATCCATTACTTCCTGAAGAAGTACCTGTTCACGGTCTTGTTATAGATCCTGATACAGGAAAATTAGATTTAGTTGTGAATGGTTACGACAATTAAGAATTTACTTTGTCATCCTTTTTATCTGGGACAGGATCAAATCCTCCTGGGTGGAAAGGGTGACATTTTAATATACGCTTACATGTAAGCCAAAATCCTTTAATGGCACCATGTTTTTGAAATGCTTCTAATCCATAATGAGAGCAAGTTGGATGAAAGCGGCACGTTGGTGGTGTCATTGGAGAAATGAATTTTTGATAAAAGCGTATAATCCCAATAAAAATCTGTTTCATAATGGTCTCCTTTTCCGCATAGTCTTAAAGTATTATAGCACGACTGTACATAATACTTTACTAATGTTGATTTCCGTTATATCATATTGGATATAACGGAATTAAATTAAAAGCGGGAGAGATGTTGTATGCCATCAGTAGAAAGCTTTGAATTAGATCATACGATTGTAAAGGCGCCTTATGTAAGACATTGCGGAGTTCACAACGTAGGTAGTGACGGTATTGTAAATAAATTTGATATTCGTTTTTGCCAACCGAATAAACAAGCAATGAAACCAGATGTTATTCATACGTTAGAACATTTATTAGCATTTAATTTACGTAAATATATTGATCGTTATCCGCATTTTGATATTATCGATATTTCACCAATGGGCTGCCAAACAGGATATTATCTTGTAGTAAGCGGAACACCAACGGTTCGAGAAATCATTGATTTATTAGAACTAACATTAAAAGATGCGGTTCAAATTACAGAAATTCCAGCTGCAAATGAAACGCAATGTGGCCAAGCGAAGCTTCACGATTTAGAAGGAGCACAACGCTTAATGAACTTCTGGTTAAGCCAAGATAAAGATGAACTTGAGAAAGTATTTGGATAGAAAGAAAAACTGCCTGTGAAAGGGCAGTTTTTTTGTAACACGATGATAAATGAAATTATATCGACGATTTTTCGAATATATCGGCGTTTCGACACTGGATATCGACTTACCGACAAAAACTGACAATAGTATGAATCAAATATAAAGAAGAGGCCGTCTAACATATGTGTTGGGCGGCCTCTTTTTTATGAAAGTATACTAGACACTCCAACATATAAAACAAAGGCAGAACCAAGAAAATAAACAAATGCTTTTGCTTTTTGCCGCTCTTTTATTTCATCGATTCCAAAAAGGATAAACATAATACTCAAAAGGATAAAAACGTATGGTAAAAGCATAGAAATATTTGCGAAGAAGCTAAATAGGGCGAGAATAAGAGCGATAGTGGCGATTATAATTCGAATGTTTTTTAACATATAATCCTCCTTTAAAAGAACATTATAAATGGAATAACAAAAATAATCGTAAAAAGACTTAAACCGATGCTAATAGCTCCAATTTATTTTTGTTGTTTTTGAATCGTCTCAATTCCTACTAAAATGCCATATAAACTAAAGAGGAACAAAATGATAGGTGAAAAAGTTTGAAAGTTCATTGTAAATGTGCTGTATAAACATAAAATCAAAGTAATAAATACGATGGTTAGCTGTAATTTTCTTATATGCATTTTAACCTCCTAGTAGAAAGATAGTTATTGAGAGACAAAAATGATAATAGCAACGATTAAAGTGAATACGCCAGAAAAGAAGGAAAGTGTACTATGTACTTTCTTTTGTTTCTCTTCTGCGCTCATGATGAAAGTCATAATTGATAAGGCCATGAGCATATAAGGCATTGTAACAAGTGCGTTTGTCAACATTCCGGATAGAGCGGATACAATTCGTAATGTTTTTAGCATACAAATCTCCACCTTTTAAATAGATTATTTACCGGAATATTTCTGAGAAACCAAGCATTAAAGCACCAGCTCCAGCCATAAAAGCAAGTATGCTGCTAGATTGTTTCTGTTTTTTTATTTCCTCTAAACCTATAGTGAAAGCCATAGCCCCTAAGAAAATGAACATGTAAGGCATAATGTCTCTGTTACCGCTAATAAAACTATAGGTTGCTATAGATAAAGTGATAAGTGCAAAAGTAATTCGAACGCCTTTTAACATAAAAGCCCTCCTTCTAGTTTATGTAGGTAATAATGGGGACAATCTAAATGAAAGCACCTGCAACAATACAAATAATGAATCCTTTTTCCTTATTTGTTCAATGGTAATAAGAAACAGTAAAGTTCCTAATAGAGATTGTGAAAGTGGTAGAAAGTTATGTTGACCTGTCAATAAACTAATAATGCATATGATGTGGGCTAAAATAAGTAGTATATGAAGTGTATTATGAATTCTTCTTGCTGTTTTTTGTATAAGGGTTATCTTCTGGTTTATCAACAGAATGTTTATAAGCGTAGCCTTTATTAATCGTCATGACGGAGAGTACTAGTATGACTAGGACGATTATAATACCGATAATTAATATTTTAAACATGGAATCCCTCCTTTTCTTTATTTTACATAATTTTGTAATTGATGAAAACAATAGAAATTAAAAGGATGAAAGAAGGGTGTTACATGGAGACGAAAAAAACATATTATATATCAATAGGAAACGGTCAAATTTCACAAGTGAAGACGGCGGATACGTATAATTTTGAAATTTCCGCAAGTGATGAGGAAATTACGGAGTTAAGAGAGTACTTCGATCAAGCATATGTAGAGGATTTAGGTTCATTTGTACGCTCTCACGTTCCATTTGTTGAGTATCATCACGATTCGAATAATGACCGGTATGATGAACAGCTACAAAAAGCATATAAAATGATTTACGATTTAGGAAATCATGAGACGAAAGAATTAGTCGCGCAAATGGGAATAATCAATGGATTGTAATTGGATAATATTATGCAGAAAAGCGAGAATATGCTACAATTTGTGGTAGGAAAAACTTGTAACCATCAATAGGGGAGTAATGGCATGTACAAATTTAAAGATTATTACCACAATACTGTACAATTATCGTTTGAACGTTATCCATTTTCTCCTGAGCCAAAGCATGTTTGGGTTGTATGCCGGTATGGGGATCAATGGTTATTAACGCATCATTTACGTCGCGGTCTTGAATTTCCAGGTGGTAAAGTAGAACTAGGGGAAACACCGGAAGAAGCGGCAGTTCGAGAGGTTCATGAAGAAACTGGCGGCATAGTTTCTGATTTAACTTACTTAGGACAATATAAAGTATCTGGAAAAGACAAAATAATCATTAAAAACATTTATTTTGCAACAATTAGTGCGGTAGAAGAACATACGCATTACGAAGAAACGAAAGGATCTGTTTTAATAACAGACATTCCTGATAACATTAAAACGGATAGAAAATTTAGCTTTATAATGCGTGACGATGTACTGGCGCGCACGATGAAACATATAGAAGAAATCGGCTGTTTTACGAAGTAAAGTGGCCGGTTTCTTTTTTTGTGTGTAAGAATAAATGTAAATATATCTTTATATTATTTTGGGTATATTATACAATTTTGTAAAGATATATTTACATTTTAGGAGGGGGAAGATGGATAAAAGAAAAGAAACGACTGTTACTGTTTCGATGGGGAAATTAAATTTCTATTCATGCTGTATAGCATTCGCTCTAGCGATTGGAGTTAGTTTTTTACATTCACTTCTTTCAGGCGGAGTTCAAATTGAAATTACGTTACCAACCCTGTTTCTTTTTATTATCGCAATGCTTGTTCTCGTATGTATTCATGAAGCGATACATTTAATAGGGTTTCGCTATATCGGAGGTGTTCCGTGGAGTGAACTAAAATGGGGCGTCAATTGGAAATTAGGTGTTGCATATGCTCATTCTAAACAGGTGATTACAGTAAAGCAAATGAAGAAAGTGTTAATGCTGCCGTTTTTACCAACTGGAATTTTGCCAATTGTAATCGGGTTAGCTACGAATGTGCAATCCATCTCATTTTTAGGGATTTTACTAACAGCAGGTTGTATCGGTGACATTGCCCTATATCAAAAAGTTTCAAAGTTTCCAGATGATGCGCAAGTTAAAGATCATCCGAGTAAACCGCAGTTTACAGTGTATGAATCATAAAGGAAGAGGAGGCGCTAGAGTAGCGACCTCCTCTTGTTATTGTCGGTAAGTGGATATATTGTGAAAATCGCTGATATAATTTATTTACTATTATTTTGTTTTCATCTCTACCTCTAAAAACGAAAGTATCTCCAATAAATCATCCACTACACGTGAATGCTCAAAGTCACCCCAAAACGAATCTCTCTTCCAAACACCAAGAATCCCTACTTGTTCAGAACCAAGTACATCGTTTTCTGGATGATCTCCAACATACATGCATTCTTCCGCCTTCACATCTAGCTTTTGCAAAGCTCGTTCGAAAATGTCAGGATGTGGTTTTTTAATTCCTTCCGCTTCGGAAACGAGAATTGTATTTGTATACGTATGTATGTTTAGTGCGCGAAGATTGTTCGTTTGAAAATCAGTAAAGCCGTTTGTTATAATGCCAATTTTAATATTTTGTTGTGTTAAACGCTGAAGTAATTCATGCATGTTGTGGAAAGGAATACAATGATGTTGAAAGTTAGTAATGTAGTCTTGTAGCAGTTGTTCTTGCGTTAAAGTAGTAATGTTGTATTCGGAAAGGAGAGTAGCATAGACTTTATCTTTCCACGTATAGCCATTATTATCAAGTTCAAGAAATCGAGAACAATACTTGGATTTTTCTATGTTCATTAAGTGAGAGGCAAAGCAATTATATTGATTATGAATAAATTGTTCTAAAGATTGACGACGGTCTAATAGTGTTCCATCTAAGTCGAATAAGACTGCTCGAATCATGGGAAACCTCCTTACTGTATATATAATTAATTATCGCATATTCGTTAGAAATTGATTATGATTTTTGTAGAATGGAACGACGGAGGTTTATATGAAGAGACTGTATGGCAAGTTAGTAGGGGTTATCGTCGCAATTGGTTTAATAGCAGGATGCGATAGTTCTATGAAGAGTGTGAAGGAAAAAGAAGTTTGTAAAACAGAAGAAGAATGCGTGGAAATAGGAGATAATAAACTTCAAAAAGTATATGAAAAAATAGATGGATTATCTGAGCTTGAAGCAGTAGAAGATTATGATATAGAAGAGCATGAAAGTGGGGATATGAAAGAGGCAGAGCAGAAAAAAGAGGATGACGAAAATTATTTCTTTTTAGCTTCTTATTATATTGATGGTGATGAAATTGTAGATCCTTATTTTGAAAAAATAGAACGGAAACGTTTAAATAAAGTATTCGCTGAAGATAAAGAAACGAAAGAAGAAGTACTAAAACAGCGTCAAGATAGAGGGTATCATGAAGACTTATGGGATATGTATCGTACGCTCATTCCAGCTAAATATCGCGGGAATATAACAGAGTTTGATCTAATAACGGACGGTTATGACGGTGTTGTTGCTCACGTTATGCCTAGTATGGAGAATCCGGAAGATTGGGTTCTTAGCTTAGATACGCTTGATTCTGCGGTAAATATCGATGAAGTGATGAAAACATTAATTCATGAGACGGCTCACGTGTTGACACTCGGGCATAAGCAAATACCAGTAGATGAAAAGTATGTAAAGGATTTTGAAGAAGATAAAGATATTTCAACGTACCGAAATAACTGTGAAACTCTTTTCTTACAAGAGGGATGTGCGAAGGAAAAATCTTATATTAATCAATTTTATAACTCTTTCTGGAAGACTATTGAGCAGGAGTGGACAGAAAAGAAAGTGGAAGAAAGTGAAGAAACTCAAATTGAATTTTTTAAAGAAAAGCATGAGGAGTTTGTATCACAGTATGGAACGACAAATGTAGCAGAAGATATCGCAGATACGTTTACAGCGTTTATTTTGCAAAATTCAAAAACGGTGAAAGAAGGATCGGAGTTAAAGTATAAAAAAATTGCGTTCTTCTATCAGTTCCCTGAGCTTGTAAAAATGAGAGCGGAAGTGTTGTCGGGATTATATGATGTTTCGAAAACGATAGAACAACAAAGCGGACAATAATGAGAGGTATATATTTTAGCCAAGAAAACGTAAAGAATTTTAGTTCTTTGCGTTTTTTATGTTGATAAAATTGAAAATTCTGTCTTTTTGTAAAAAGAAGAAGGAACTGAAGCTTTAAAAGAGAATTAGTATAAAAAAGTCACAAATTAGACACAATTATAATGCGCATATTGTAGGGACTATAAGTTTACTCTCAAGGAGGTAATGAAACGTATGAAAACGATTCTTGCGGTTGCTGGTCTCATTTGGGTAATGTCTCACGGTTTTCCGATTTTTGAAGGAGAGCAAATTCGTAGTGCATTAAATAAAAAGTATGATGATTATCATGTAATAGATCGAAAAGAAAATGTCGTTACAGTACGTGTGAAAGATTGTTTCCATACAGTTACGGTTGCAGATGGAAACGTTACAAATGAAACAAAGATGTGTGATAAAAGGTAAAGAAAGAAGCTGACTATAGTCTATCGTCCTAAGTCAGCTTCTTTTTCGTTTTCCAATTAGAAGTTTTTCAAATGCCTCAACAAACACATACATAAGTGTTGCGAGGACGCAGGTGAGTAGTACGCTCAGTAAGACGAGCGTGAAATTAAACACTTGGAATCCGTAGCTAATTAAGTAGCCAAGACCTTGTTTAGAGACGAGAAGTTCGCCGAATATAACACCGACCCATGATAAACCAACGTTCACTTTTAACGTTGAAATAATTGCTGGGAAGGATGCAGGAAGAACGACTTGCTTATAACATTGCCATTTATTCGCGCCAAATGTGTCCATCACTTTTATATAGTTAGAATCGACTTCTTGAAATGCGCTGTAAATAACGAGAATGGTAATGATGATGGAAATGATTACCCCCATTGCAATCGACGAAGAAATATTTGGACCGAAGATTACAATGATAATAGGACCAAGTGCCACTTTTGGCATGGCGTTTAGGACGACGAGATAGGGGTCGAGCACGCGAGCGAGAAGTGGCATCCACCAAAGAAAAGTAGCGATAATAGCGCCGAGCACTGTTCCAAGAATGAAGCCTACCCCTGTTTCAAGTAATGTCGTCCATATGTGAACCAAAAGCGAACCGTCAATCCATTTACTAAGGAAGAGATCCCAAATGCTTGAAGGAGAGCTAAAGAGTAAAGGATCAATCCACTCTTTTTTGCTAGCTATTTCCCATAGTGAAAAGAATAGAATGAGTAGTAAAAGCTGCAGTGAGCGTGCTAACCATGCGCGCCTACGTTCTTTCTTCCGAAACTGTTCATGCAGTTGCTTTATATTATCCAAGGCGCTCCAGCTCCTTCCATATATCTTGGAAGAGGTTTGGGAAGTCATGGTGGTGGCGTGATTCTAACGGTGATAAGGAACGGATGCTTTCTGGGACGATAAATGTTTTTGCGATTTTTCCAGGGTTCGCTTGTAGTAAATAAATACGATCACTCATCGCAATGGCTTCTTCAATATCGTGTGTGACAAGTAGTGATGTTTTTTTATAGTTACGTAATAATGTGAAGACGAGATCTTCTAGTTTCAACTTCGTTTGATAATCGAGAGCTGAAAAAGGTTCATCTAGCAATAAAATTTTCGGATCGGTCGCTAACGTTCGAACGAGGGCGGCACGTTGACGCATACCGCCTGACAGTTCACGAGGGTATTGCTCTTCTACATCATGTAGACCGACTTGTTTTAAAAGTTGTAAAGTATGTTCTTTCGTCTGTTTATTGTAAATTTTTCGGGTGTGAAGTCCAAGCATAATATTCTCTTCAATTGTTTTCCAAGGGAACAAGTAATCTTGCTGCAACATGTACCCCATAGATGAAGTTTTCGTTGTAATGGGTTCACCATCTAAAAAGACGATGCCTTCAATTGGATCAAGCAGTCCGGCAATAATGGAGAGGAGTGTTGTTTTGCCGCAACCACTTGGACCGAGTATAGAAATAAATTCGCCTTCTTCCACTTGTAAACTCATGTCTTCGAGAATCAATTTAGCATTCTCTTTTGCGAAAAAGCAGTGAGAAACGTTACGTATTTGTAAAAAACTCATACACTTCGCCTCTATTTCTTAATAACGCTTTCGGCAATTTTTGTATTGACGAGCGCTTCATGTGGAACTTCTTTTTGTAATTCGCCAGCTTCTTTCATAATCGTTTGGACCTGTTTCCATTCTTCAGCATCTAATAGCGGATTTGTCGCATAAGAATGTTGCTTTTTATAACGTTCAATTACTTTTACTGTAATGTCTTTTGAAGTGTCTTTAAATAACGGAGACACGGTATCAGCAATCTCTTCGGGACTATGTGTATCAACCCATTGTTGTGCTTTATAGAGCGCACGTGTGAATTTTTCAGCAGCATCTTTATTTTTCTTTAAGAAGCTTTCTTTTGCCATGAACGTTGTATACGGAACAGTTCCAGATTCATTTCCGAACGAAGCGACGATAAACCCTTTTCCTTCTTTTTCAAATATACTTGCAGTCGGTTCAAAGAGCTGTACAAACTCCCCAGTACCAGATGCAAAGGCACTTGCAATGTTAGCAAATTCGATGTTTTGAATTAAGTTTGTATCTTTGTGAGGATCAATGCCATTTTTCTTTAAAACATATTCTCCAACCATTTGCGGCATGCCGCCTTTACGCTGTCCTAAAAACGTAACACCTTTTACGTCATTCCAATTAAAAGAGTCTAATTTTTTACGCGAAACTAAAAATGTTCCGTCTGTTTGTGTAAGTTGTGCGAAGTTAATGACAGGGTCTTTTGCACCTTGTTGATGAATATAAATAGACGTTTCAGAACCGACGAGAGCAATATCAATTCCGCCAGATAATAGGGCGGTCATCGTTTTATCTCCGCCAGCTGTTGTTTGGAGGTCAATATTTAATCCTTCATCTTTAAAAAATCCTTTTTCAATCCCGACATATAACGGGGCGTAGAAGAGAGAATGGGTAACTTCACCGACGCGAATGTTTTGCGTTTGTTCTTTCGTACCTTCTTTTTTACTACTGCAAGCAGCAAATGTGAAAACAGCTAGTAACATGATGCAAAAAACAGCTATAAATTTTTTCACTATATGACACCTCCTAGAAGTCACTCTACAAGCATGATATGTAGGTAAGCGCCCATATGTGAGTGTAGATAGCAGGAATTTTTTTGGTGATAAAGAAGTACAAATATAAGGGGTGATAAAATGGATTACGAATATGATGATAGCGTACATTTACATCTTGACTATTTCGGAACAGAATGTGATATGGAATCGATTGCTTATAAGCGGAAGAATGAAGACGTGTGGGATGTGTATTTTAATTTTGGAACATATGGTCTTCAGAAAGATGAGATCGAGACAGGTAGATTTATGGACGAATATGCTGGTCATTACGTTTTTTCTGTACATGCTCGTGATCTTAGTTGGGAATTTGGAAGTGCTCAATTTGAAGAGTGGGTTTTGAGAAATCAAATAGTAGAAAAATCGCTGCAAAAATAGGGAGGAATTTTGTGGTCGATTTTCTCATTTTCTTGTTCATTTTCGTAGTCGGATTTTTTATTATGCAAGTACTCGTTTATCGATTTGCAAAGAAAAACATTCAAAAATATACAAAAATAAAATGGATTCATATGTGGCTAGAGATGAATATGAAGAAGGGCCCAAGATTAGATCTTTTTGATTTTGTAGTTATCGTACTTGTATGTATTATATGGAAAGTATGGATGTATTCTCTTATATAATACATATGCTCATGTCTGTTAGAATGAAGGAGAACCTGTCAGTGTTGGTAGGTTCTTTTCTTATGGTAACAATTTTGTGAAGCATAGTTCATTTATGCTGCTACAATATAGAGCGAAGAAGTTTTATCCCGTCCAATCCTGAATGGTTCGGACTTATTAAAGTTTCACTGTATTTTTAAGGGAAAATTAAGGATACATGTGTATATTACAAGCACATAGGGAGACTAGCTACATACAAATATGGTATTTTGTATAGGACAATATGTTTGTGGATGCGAGACGAAGGGGTAAAGGAAAGAGGGAATAAATTGCGTTTTGATTTTTTAACACAACAACGAAGAAGAGATGAATTTTATCTTAGTTTTTCTCCTCAGGAGTCGAGGAAGAACCTATTAATTTCTATCATTCTTAGTGGAATGTGGACAATCTGTTTAGAAACGCTGTTTTTTGTTATGTTAAGATCTTTCGAATTCGAGAGAACTAAAGAATTTTTTAATGGGAAAATACAGCTAAGTATACTCATTATTGTTTTGTGGAGTGTACTACTATATATCATTCATTTAAATAAAGGCATCATTCATAAGCTTAGGCCGGCTATTCGAGTTTATGTCGTATTATTTTTAATCGCTCATACAATGAATTGGATGTATATCATAGTGCAAGAGGATATGAACCTTATAGTAGTAAATACATGGGTGTATTTACAATATGGACAGTATATATTAAGCCTGTTATTTATTTATATGGTATACGTTTTTGCGTATAATTTGCTTGGAAGAGTTTTCTTAAGTACAACGATAACTAGCTTAGTTTTACTTATTTTTGTGATGGTGAACCATTTTAAACTCATTTTTAGAGGAGAGCCATTCTACCCGTCTGATTTTACACAGATTGGTCATATGGATACGGTTATACCGATGGTCATGGATTATTTCAGTTTTTGGAATGTGTTCCTGATGGTAGTTAGTATTGTTTTACTTATCTTTGTAGTTATGTATATAAGAAAGTATATTCCAGTTATAAAATCCCATATTATTATGAGGATTATTTTAATATGCGGCTCTGCGTTTATGTTGTATGGATATAGTAACTACCCTACGACTTTTATGAATAATATATTTATAAAAAGTGGAGTAGACATCCGCGCGTGGAATCAAGCCGCAAATTATAAGGTGAATGGTTTTGTTATAGGCTTTTTAAGCAACTTAGATACGACAGTCATTAAAGAGCCGAAAGAATATTCAAAAGAAAATATGCAGCAAATTGCAAAGGATATAGAAAAACAATATGGCGATAAAATAAAAGGACAAAAAAAAGCAGAGAAGCCGAATATTATATTTATTATGAGTGAAGCTTTTTGGGATCCGACAAAATTAACAAATCTGTCATTTAGCGAAGATCCAGTGCCAAATTTACATCATTATATGGAGAATTTTCCAGGGGGACAAACGATAGCTCCTACATTTGGAGGAAATACAGCGAATACAGAATTTGAAGCGTTAACGAGTTACTCGATGAGTCTTTTAATGCCAGGTTCTATACCATATCAACAAGCTGTTCCAAGCCAAAAAGAGATTCCATCGATTGCAAGTGAGTTGAAAAAACAAGGGTATTATGCAAGTGCAATTCATGCGTTTAATCGATCGTTTTATAAACGTGAAGATGTATATAAAACATTGGGATTCGATAATTTTAATGCAGAAGATACGATGAAAAATAAAGAAGTAGTGGGAGACAATATTGGTGATTTATCTATGAGTAAAGAAATCATAGATGAATTAAATAAGAGAAAACAACCTACATTTATTCATGCGGTGACGATGCAAAATCATTTTCCGTATACGCCAAATATGTTTGGAGAAAATAAAATAGAAATTAGTGGATTAACAGAAGAGGAATCGAAGGCGGAATTAGAAGCATATACAGAAGGGGTAAGATTATCGGATGAGGCTCTGCAATATTTAATCGAGCAGCTTGACGATCTAGATAGACCTACTTTAATAGTCTTCTTTGGAGACCATTTACCTATGTTAGGAACTAATAAAGCTATTTATACAGAAGCAGGATATATAGAAGATGAAGAGACGGTAAGAGAAAGATTAATTATGTCAGAAACACCATTGTTAATGTACGCAAATTTCGATTTGCCAAATGACAATTTAGGTTTAGTAAGTCCGATTTATTTTTCTAGTCTTGTTTTTGATTATGCAGGATTAAATCAATCACCATTTTATCAATTTTTATCGGAAATGCATAAAGAAATACCAGTTCTTAGAGATGAGTTAAAGGTTAATAAAGATGGAGAAGAGATAACAGATTTAACAAAGGAACAAAAAGAAATGTTAGAGCAATATAAAATGATCCAATATGATTTACTTGCTGGAAAGCAGTATAGTAAAGATATACTTTTTAAATAGAAAAACAAAAAGAACTTGTATAACGATACAAGTTCTTTTTTTATAGTATTTAACGGGGTAACCAGACAAGCTGGGTTTAGGGAGTATTACCTGTACATTTAGTATAAATGAAAATATAATCGTTTTATTAATTGATTTGTGAGAAATATGTGAATTTTATTCTTTTCAAAAACGACGTTCCTATCAAAACGATTGGGCATAGGTTTTTATGAATGTAAAAACTTTATAAGTTCTTCATTTAATTCATCCGCTTGATCGATTGGAGAGCCGTGACCACTATTTGTAAGAGGATGTAACTGAGAATTTTTAATTCGCTTTTGCGTGAGTTCAGCGCTTTTGTAAGGGATAAGTTGATCGTGAACACCGTGGAATATTTTTGTTGGGACGTTAATTTTACTTAAATCTTTCGTTACATCTTCATTTGCAGCTGCTTGTAATATTTTGATGAGAGCGTAGGAAGCAGACTGCATACCGAGATAAGAAAACCATTCTAACGTAGCAGATCCTAAGTTTCTATTAAAAAATGATAAAGATACATCATTTAAAAATTTTGGCATATTGGCATACATTTGATTAATGAGGGTATCTGCTTGTTCTTTTGGGACACCATAGGGAGATTCTTGATTTTTAACGAAAGAGGGGGAAACAGCATCGACTAATACAAGTTTAGAAATGCGATGACCATTGTAGCGAGACATGTACCGAATAGAAAGGGCACCACCTACTGAAAAACCGACTAATGTAGCATTTTCTACTTGAAGTGCTTCTAGAACAATGGCGATATCGTCTGCTAAACGATCGTATGTGTAACCAGTCCATGGTTTATCAGATTGCCCGTTTCCGCGTATATCCATAGCGATGCAGCGGAAACCGTGCTGTGGTAACACATTGAGTTGATATTGGTACATTTGATGATTTAAAGGCCAGCCATGGACGAAGAAAACGGTCTTACTACCGGGTCCGGGATTAACGTCTTGCACAAAAATATGCACATCTTTCTCGACAGTAACAAACATAAATTATCCCCCTAACCTATTCATATGCTCTATCCCAAAAGCGTTGTTTCGTCATAGCTTTAATAAATTCATTTGCCAGAAGCGTAGGGTTTTGTTCTATTAAGACACCAGGCTTTCCTTCAATATTTAAAGATTGAATAACAGTAGATCCATTTTGGAAGGCACTAATTGGCTTAAAATGATTATATGATTCTACGACAAATGAACGCGCTTTATTAAGAAACTGTTCATCAAGGTTTCCTCCAATAAGAAGTAGCCCGTCATAAAGAAGTGAGGATCCTGTTAAAAAAGTATCATTCACGTCCCAACGTACATTTTGCGTTCCTTGCACAATACCTAACCGCTCGGAAACGATCACTGGCTGTAACCCAACTTGTTTGAATTGATCTATTATATATTGTGCGCTTTGTCCGTCATATCCATTTGCAACAATGACACCTACTCGTAATGTATTAGGACTAAATGTCGTATTTGCCATACTGAGTGCTGGCGATGATTTCGTAACGCCCGATTCTTGAATATTTGGGACTTTTGCTCCGACAGCTTCAGCGACTAACGTAGCTAGTTCACTACTAATATGTCCAATCATATTTACGACTTGTTGACGGACGGATTTACTTTTTACTTTTCCTAATTCAAAGGAGAAGGCTTGCACAATATGAACTTTTTCGACGTTACTCATACTATTCCAAAATAAACGTGCTTGAGAGAAATGATCTTTGAAACTGGCGGCTGTTTCTCTCGTTTTATGCCCTGATACAGTAGAAGGATATGTAACGAACCCACCCTTTGTACCAGGGACAGTGTAAGGAGTGTTATTTGCTAAGGAATTATTATGGTAAGCGATTTTTCCTTTATCAATTATATATTTAGATGCACCATCTCTTTGATTGTTATGAAATGGGCATACAGGACGGTTAATTGGTAATTCTTGATAATTTGTACCGACGCGTGCCAATTGAGTGTCTGTATAAGAAAAGAGCCTACCTTGTAAGAGCGGGTCATTGGTGAAATCAATACCACGGACGATACTTCCAGGATGAAGTGCGACTTGTTCTGTTTCAGCGAATACATTCTCGACGTTGCGATTTAATGTCATTTTTCCAATGATTTTAACGGGGAAATCTTCTTCAGGCCAAATTTTCGTCGCATCTAATATATCGAAATCGTATTTAAATTCATCCTCTTCTTCTAAAATTTGAATGCCAAGTTCGTACTCAGGATAGTTTCCAGCATTAATATTTTCCCATAAATCACGGCGATGGTAATCTGGATCAGCACCACCTAATTTTTGCGCTTCATCCCAAATTAATGAGTGGATGCCGAGCTTTGGCTTCCAGTGAAATTTTACGAATCGTGATTTTCCATTTTTATTCACTAAGCGGAATGTGTGAACACCAAACCCTTGCATCATTCGAAAACTTCTTGGAATGGCACGATCAGACATAATCCACATCATCATAGCAGCCGATTCTTGGTTATTGGCGATGAAGTCCCAAAACGTATCATGTGCTGTTTGCCCCTGGGGAATCTCATTATGCGGCTCAGGTTTAAGGGCGTGAATAAGATCAGGGAATTTAATGCCATCTTGAATGAAGAAAATAGGAATATTGTTTCCTACTAAATCAAAATTTCCTTCTTCTGTATAAAATTTAACGGCAAACCCTCGTACATCTCGATTTGTTTCGTTCGCACCTTTTGATCCAGCCACTTCAGAGAAGCGAACGAAAAGGGGTGTTTTTTTGGAAGGGTCTTGTAAAAAGTGGGCCATTGTTAGCTCTTCTAAAGATTCATATAGCTCGAATAGACCATGTGCGCCGTATCCACGTGCGTGAACGACTCTTTCAGGAATTCGTTCACGGTCAAAATGAGCAAGCTTTTCTCGCATTAGGAAATCTTCTAGAAGGGTAGGGCCACGATCACCAACGGTTAAAGAGTTTTCATCATTTGAAATTGTAACACCTGTATTTGTCGTCATTTTCTTGCCTTCATTTTCACGGGTGAAGGATTGAAGTTGTTCTGTTTTTTTATTTTTTTTGCCGTCTATATAAAACACCTCCCATAATATACGTATTATTGTTTATAGCTTTTATGCTTATATATAGTCTGAAGATGCTTTATTCTATTGGAATGATTTCCCTCAAATGTTCGATTTATCTTTGTTTGTCTATGAAAATCATTTATTATAATAAATGGTATTCTTCGAGATATTATTTTGAAGGGGTGTTGAAGTGAAAGGAAGTTTTCTATCATATAAAGAAGAAGAAAGGAATGCAAAAATTTTTTTATGGGTGCTGTATGTCATTGTTGTTTCATACCAAATTTTCTATGCAATCGTATTAGAGAACAAATCGCTAACGGATAAGGGACATAGCATACTATGGCAGGTTATTTGCGGAACTGCAATACTCGGTGTGAATGTATATTTAATAAAAAAAGAGAAAGCGAACCTTGTTAAATATACATGTGTATTTGCATACGTAGGAATAGAAATCGTTAATATACTTTCGTATATGCTTTATAATGAAGTGGCATTTGATGGAGTAAATATAATAGAAATTATTTTCATCTTCTTTGTACCTATATTTTTAAATAAAAAATATTTTGTGTTTGTACTTTCGACTATTGTAGGGAAATATGTGATTTATTTATTTGTATTAAAGGAAGTAAAAGGATTTATGTTCCTCATTATGTATACACTCGTATTAATAGCGGCATACATCATTTTAAATCGATTTATACAATACCTTTCAGCGGTAAAGGAAAGTATTAAGATTGCTAGTGAATCACAAAAATTAGCAGTAATCGGAAAAATGGCAGCGACAGTGGGACATGAAATTAAAAATCCACTTGCTTCATTAAAAGGGTTTACGCAATTACAACGAGAGAAGCATGGGGAGGACCCTATTTACAAACAGATGATTTTTGAAATAGAAAATATGAATAATATGATAAGTGAGTTAATGGAAGTTGCTACATGTAAACCTTCTGTTTATAAGAAACATAATATAGGTGAAATTGCATTACAAGCAGTAACAATTGTTCGCGAAAAAATGAATGAATCTAGCGTCCAGTTTATTTCTAATATGGAAGAAAAGACGATAGAAGTTGAATGTGATGAGCGGAAAATAAGAGGAGTCTTTCTATATGTCATAAAAAATGCTCTGGAGGCAATGGAGCAAGGTGGCACATTAGAGTTACGGTTAGAAAATAAAGGACGAGATTATGTAATGCTAAGTGTAATTGATAATGGTTACGGTATTAAGAAAGAAAATTTAGCCCGTGTTAAAGAAGCTTTTTATACAACAAAGCAAGATAAAATTGGCCTAGGCCTTACGGTAGCGAATCGGCTTGTTACTGAACAGCATCTTGGTGAATTACATATTTCAAGTGAAAGAGATATTGGAACTAGAATAGATATCATGCTCCCGAAGCAACGTGGAAATAATGAAATCCAAGAGGGAGAAAAGCTAGGAGTTACGATATGAATAAAGACGATATATTTAAAAATGAAGAAATGAAGGCACTGAAAATATTTTTAAGTTTATTTTTCATTATATTTTTTGTATACGATCTTGCCTACGAATTTATTGTACCTTTAATAGGAGGAGAGCAAGAAGGAGTAGGACAATTTGAAGATGGTTTAGGTTTGTGGCTTTATTTTCTAATGGTGATCTTATTTTGCACTGGAATATACTTTATGAAATGGAAAAATCCATTTGCAGTGAAATATATTATTTTAATTGGATATAATCTATTAGATTTTATCCATAATTTTATGATTTACTACGGTAGTGATGCTGAGTTTGATGGTGGGAATATAGTAGAAGGATTTTTTATTTTATTTGCCCCACTCTTTGTGAATAAAAGATATTTTTGGTTAGTTCCGAGCATACTTGTTGGGAAATACGCTCTTATAGGAATCATCATTCACTCATCACTCGTTTTAATTCCAATGACATTATATAGCGTATTTACTATCATATGTTGGATTATGTTTTTAAGGTTTCAATCTTACGTTCGTACGCTTGAGATGATGGATAAAGAAATACAACAAACAGAAAAGCTAGCAACTGTTGGGAAAATGGCTACAGTTATTGGTTACAAAATTAGAAGACCTCTAGTTAATTTGGATAAATTTGTTAATAAACAAGCGAATAAATATCCTGAGGATAAAATATATAGTGATATTATGAAACAAGAAGTAGAACGAATTCATACAATCGCTACAGAACTTAGTGGATTTGAGAAATCTAAATCACTAGAATCAGAAGTTCATAATATAGAAGAAATTATCGCTTATGTTATTCGAGTTATGGGGAAGCCTGCTTTAAAGCAAGGAGTGCACATACAAGGGATTTATAGTAAAGACATACCATCGATTACATGCGATGAAAAACGATTAAAGCAAGTATTTTTTAATTTAATTAAAAATGCGATTGAAGCAATGTCAGTTGGCGGAACGATTACGATTAAAGTGACTGTAGAAGATGCAATCATTGTCCAAGTTAAGGATGAGGGTTGCGGTATTCCAAAAGACAAAATTCCGAAGTTAAATGAAGCTTTTTACACAACGAAAGAAACGGGAACGGGTTTAGGTTTAGTAGTTACAGAAAAAATTATTAAAGATCACAATGGTAAAATGAGTTTTGAAAGTGAAGTTGGGGTTGGAACGACTGTGAAGATTGTATTGCCGATGTAATGAAAAAATATTTTTAAAAGGGAGTAAGACGTGTTGATAAAGGTAGGCAAGTTAATTATATTAACATAGTGCATACAATGTAAATACCAATATATGGATTTTTTACGATAATAGTATATACTGAACTTGTCTGTTATTTGTTTTAATTCATTTGTATTTCTATTTGTTGGCCCCAATTAGTGGGGCCTTTTTTTGTTAAATACATTACTGTTAAGAAGGAACTAAATATTAGTGATTAGAAAAATAGAATATACAGCACTGGCAGTAATTCCAGGATTAATATAAAGGGAGATAGCATCTCCTCTCGAAATGGGGTTTCCAGTTGTAATGCTAGTCCAGGTTACAGTAGCGGGACCTACCGCCGGAGTGGGATTAAACACTTGAATTTGTCCTGATCCAGTATCCGTCGGTTTAATTGAAAATACGATAGTTCCTGTAATTTTGTCAGTGGTAGTTAAAGTAATAGTAGATAGGATGTAACTAGCAGTAGGGGCAGTGAGGTTTGTAGGGACATTCCTGCAAATATCAATCGTATAAACAGCCGCAGGTAAGTTATTTACATTTATAGATGCAGCAAAGCCAACTATACTACCGGCTCCAGCAGTGACATATGGAATAACATTGGAGTCAATTCCAGGAGAACCCGCTATACGTTGAAAACCAGCATTTGTTCCTTGAAAAACAATACTTTTTGCTGAAGCACTACCTGCAGTTCCAGTAGGTCCGGTGATGCCAGAAGGCCCAGTGCTACCGGAAGGTCCGGTAATGCCAGAAGGTCCTGTACTACCAGAAGGTCCAGTGCTACCGGAAGGTCCGGTAATGCCAGAAGGTCCTGTACTACCAGAAGGTCCAGTGCTACCGGAAGGTCCGGTAATGCCAGAAGGTCCTGTACTACCAGAAGGTCCAGTGCTACCGGAAGGTCCGGTAATGCCAGAAGGTCCTGTATTACCAGAAGGTCCAGTGCTACCGGAAGGTCCGGTAATGCCAGTAAATCCAGTACTACCGGAAGATCCAGTGTTCCCGGTAGGCCCAGTGCTACCAGTAGGTCCACTTTCTACTAATACGATATAATCTGGAGATATATTCGGAAACCCTTGAGGTGCATCTTTTTTTACAACATAGCCGCTGCTCGTATAAGTGACAACTTGTCCTGTTTTATAGTTGGGAGCGGCTGCTAGACTAAAGGCAGTAGTACTTTGTAAACCAGCTCCGGTAGAACCAGTACTACCGGAAGGTCCAGTGCTCCCGGTAGCGCCGGTGTTCCCAGTGGGCCCGATACTGCCAGTAGGCCCAGTGTTTCCGTTAGAACCACTGTTACGTCTGCCGTCGCAACTAAAACAATTACGTGGGTACATGTACGTTCTCCTTTCTCTATTTTGAGAATCTAGTTTTAAAAATAGAACCACTATATATATATTATGAATTCTATATTTTTGTGTAGTCGCTCGTATTGTATGTTTAGATTTCAAAAATAGGGGAGAATTAGATTGTGCTAGATCTAACGATGAGTGACATGTTTGCTTCTCCTGCTTAAAAAATTTCTGCCTTGTTAGTTTTTCTTATTTTTCATAGCAAAATAAGAAGCGGTTAGGAAACAAATAAAGCCTAAAATTCAGCCAATAGAAGGAGCATAGAGAAGTGTATGTTGTAATACCAGTCCGCTAGAAATAGAAAAGCTACCGAGTAGACCTAAGAAGATGGGGTATCGCAGTAATTTGAACATGAGTGATAACCTCCTTTATTACATGCACTCTATATCAGTCTTAATTTTCTGTATATAATTTTCAGGAAAAATGGTGGTACAATATATGAATGATACGAGAAGAGAGGATGAAGATTAACGTATGTACGTTACTGTAACAGAATCAGCATATAAAAAGATTATGGATACGATTCCAAATGAAGCGAAATATATAAAGTTATTTTACGATAATGAAGGTTGCGGTTGTGTCATGAGCGGAATCATCGATTTAGTCGCTGTAGCAGAAAAAGATGAGCGTGATGTGGATATCGAATCTAGCACAATGAACTTTATCGCAGATCGCACAAAGCTTGTATTTATGGATGATAAGTTAACAGTTGACTGGCATGAAGGTGGCGGAACTTTTCAGTTGAAGAGCCCGAGCCAATTTTATAATCCAAATATGAAGTTACACGTTCGAGTGTAAGAAAGAAAAGGTGGTTCCAAAATGTGTTTTGGAACCACCTTTTTTTATTGTATAAGTCGCTATATTCAAAAAATCGCTTATATAATTTCATGTACTAAACAAAGCAAACCTCTCCATACAATACAAAGACTTTTTCACATAATGAAATGTACATATAATTGAATTTTCTGTATAATCTTATTTGCGGAGGGGGATACGTATGAGGAGATGGGGGATTGAGTTATTAATTTTAAGTGTCGTTATTATTTGGGGGATTAATTTTACGATTGCGAAATATGGACTTTTAGAATTTACAGCAATTGAGTTTACTGCACTTCGGATGATATCAGCGGCACCGCTTATGTTACTCCTAACATTTTTTATTGAAAAGTCGGTTTATATGGAACGGAAGGATATACCTAGATTAATCATAGTTAGCGTTGTAGGTATTATACTGTATCAAACATTATTCATGGAAACTGTCAAATATACATCCGCTACAAATGCCTCTTTACTCATTTCTATTTCACCTATTTTTACAACTGTATTTGCTATTTTTTTGAAACAAGAAAAGTTTTCTTCTCGAAAGCTCGTCGGTTCTATAATTGCCTTTGGTGGTGCTGCATTAGTTTTAGTAGCAGGGCATTCGCTTGCTAGTTCTTTTTATGGTAACGGAATTGGACTTATTACATCAATATGCTGGGGGCTTTATCCTGTTTTAGCAGGTCCATTAATTAAAAAATATTCAGCACTACGTGTTACCGCATGGTCAGCATTAGTTGGCGCGATTCCGCTTTTATTGTTAAGCGGGCCATATGTATTTATAATGCCATTTCACATTACACACGGAATGACACTATTCGCTTTACTATATTCCATTTTCTTTGTAACAGTATTTGGTTTAGTGATGTGGTATGTTGGTATTCAAAAAATTGGTGCGTCACATACGATGGTATATATGTATATAACGCCACTTGTAGCTGTTTTATTTGCAGCTATATGGGCAAATGAATATGTATCGTTTCAACAAATAATCGGTGGAGTTATCATTTTCTTCGGTCTATGGTTTGTAAAATCGGAGAAAGTAAAAGTACATTCTATTGCGGAGGAACCTATATCAAAATAGGAAAACAGATCACCTATGATCTGCTTTCCTATTTTTTTATTTTTGGTAAGAAGACGAGAAATAAGATAGCAGTAATAAGTGGAATTAAGTTTAAAAATGGAATACGGAAGAGTGTGATAAGAATAATACCTGGAAGAAGGACACCGAGGACAGCGTAGAAAATACTATGATTTTTCGTGTACCAATACAATGAAAGTCCAATAAGTGCAGGGATAATGAGGTGAATGAGAGCCATTAAAAAATAAATCATTAGACGCCCCCTTTATTTGTGTGCTTATTACATCATATCCGTATGTTCATAGATTGATATCACTTTTTTCATAAATGGACGAAAAATGTTTGGAAAAACGTCACAAATTATGAGAATATGATGTTTAAAATCTTGTATAATATTATTTCCTGAAAACATTCAAACAACATAAACATACTGTTTATGTTGTTTTTAATTTGAGTGAAATGAATTTAAGTAGTATAAACTGGAATTTTTTTGTTGGATAGATAAAAATTACTGAAGAGGAGAACAGCATGATTAGTATGTCATTAAGATCGTTTAAAATTCAATCGTATTATTTACTAGGTTTTCTTTTACTAGGCTGGATGTTAACGCCGTTTTCAGCTCACTTTCTAGGTGCTGGAATTGGACTGGTTGTAAGTATGTATTGTGTTTGGCTTTTAGGGAGACGAATTGAGAAGCTTGGAGATAGTATCGTAAAGAAAACGAAAGCACCGACGCTCGGTATGTTTAATCGTTTTGCAGCTGCTATTTTGGGTGCTGTTATTATGTACGAAATTGAACATCATATGGTTATGTGGGCATTTGCAGTAGGGATTCTGGGTGGCTATTTCTTAATCGTTGTGAATTTAGGTTACTATAGTATGAAAGATGAGGAAGAATTAACAAAGAGCTAAAAAGCTAAAAAACCTCTTTTAGATGGAATAGAGGATCCGGCGAGGGATAGAAGCGGTCCGAGCTTTTTTTAGCCTCATGCGGTGTGAAACCGGCTGGATGTAGTGAGTAGGGATATAATTTATATGTTCGAAGCCGTGATTTGTCTTTGTGAAAATTGGCTTACTTTGGAATAAGGGGTCCAGCGACGGATAGTACAATAGGAAGCGTAACTTTGCATAAAATATAGGTTTCCGCTTCCAATAAGTTAACATGAAATCACTTAGTAGTATGACTCTCAGGTTCTTTAAAAAAGTTAGATACAATACAGCAAACTATTCCGGTAATTAGAATAATGTATTTTATCGTTTCACTTGTATGCTCAAATAAATGAACGTTAAGCATCACAAGTCCCCAAAACATTTGAATGGCTCCATAACTGAATAATATTTTTCCTGTACGAGAAAAATTTTTCATAGCCCTCTTCCTTTCCTGTATATGTAAATTTTATCATAAAAAACTATAAAATGAATGATTATAAAATGAATTTTCAGTAAGTTCATGGATGTTGGTATGCAATTTTATGAGCTAAGTCACACAGATGAAGAGATTAAAGTTGTACTTTATATAAGATATAGAAAGAAGCTTACGTCAAAAACGTAAGCTTCTTTTTTATGTAAGTGTGTGTAACCGTTAAGCCGCATTGGGTTTTGTCGGTGAGTACGCGAAACTTTACGGTTACACGACACTTATTCATATGAGTAAAAGGGTTATTCCAACAGAAAGTTTGTACTTAAGCGATTGGACCGCCTAAGTTAATAATATCTTCAGAAACGCTGTCGAACTTTTTGAAGTTCTCTTTGAATTCGCTTGCAAGTTCGATTGCTTTCTCTTTATAAGCAGCTTTATCAGCCCAAGTTTGTTCAGGCATTAATACTTCATCAGGTACACCTGGTACGTGAAGTGGAACTTCAAGACCGAAGATGTCATGTTTAGCTGTTTCAGTTTTCGCAAGTTCGCCGCTTAATGCTGCTTGAATCATTGCACGAGTGTAACTTAAGTTCATACGTTTACCAACGCCGTATTCGCCACCAGTCCAGCCAGTGTTTACTAAGAATACTTTCGCATCGTGTTTCTCGATTTTTTCACCAAGCATTTCAGCATAGCGAGATGCATCAAGTGGTAAGAATGGTGAACCGAAGCAAGTTGAGAATGTTGCTTGCGGAGATGTAACGCCGCGCTCTGTTCCTGCTAGTTTACTAGTGTAACCACTTAAGAAATGATACATAGCTTGTTCTTTTGATAACTTACTGATTGGAGGCAATACGCCAGATGCATCAGCAGTTAAGAAAATGATTGTATTTGGGTGTCCAGCAACACTTGGCAGTACGATATTGTCGATCGCATGCATAGGGTATGCAGCACGAGTATTTTCTGTTAAAGTAGTATCGTTATAGTCTGCGATACGCGTTTGGTTATTAATGATAACGTTTTCTAAAACAGATCCAAATTTGATTGCATCGAAAATTTGTGGTTCTTTCTCGTGAGAAAGGTTTACACATTTTGCGTAGCAACCGCCTTCAATATTGAATACACCGTTATCAGACCAACCATGCTCATCGTCACCGATTAATTTACGGTGTGGATCAGCAGATAATGTTGTTTTACCTGTTCCAGATAAACCGAAGAATAGTGCTACGTCGCCTTCTTCACCTACGTTTGCAGAGCAATGCATAGAAAGAATATCTTGTTCAGGTAGTAAGAAGTTCATAATAGAGAAGATTGATTTTTTCATTTCTCCAGCGTATTCTGTACCACCAATTAGTACGATACGTTTTTCGAATGAAACCATAATGAATGCTTCAGAGTTTGTACCGTCAACAGCTGGATCAGCTTTGAAATTCGGTGCAGAAACAATTGTGAACTCTGATTCATGAGTTGTTAATTCTTCTTCAGTTGGACGAATAAATAATTGATGTACAAATAAATTGTGCCATGCATATTCGTTAATAACTTGAATTGGTAGGCGGTAATTGCGGTCAGCGCCTGCAAATCCATTGAAGACGAATAACTCTTCTTTTTCTTTTAAGTATTCTAAAACTTTAGTATATAATTTATTAAAATGTTCTTCAGAGATCGGCTGATTCACTGCTCCCCAAGCAATTTTGTCAGCAACCGATGCTTCTTTCACAATAAATTTATCTTTAGGAGAACGTCCTGTATATTTTCCTGTTGAAGCAGAAACGGCACCAGTAGAAGTTAATTTCCCTTCATTTCGCATTAATACTTTTTCCACTAATTGCGGAACACTTAGTTGAATCTGTGCATTGCTTCCGTTCAATAATTCGTGTAAACCAATTTGGACATTCACAGTACTCATATTTATATACCATCCTTTTCATTTAATGAAATATTTCTCGTAATCCCCAACAAGAGTATAACACAATTATATAAATAATGTATACTATTTATTTCTTTTTGTTTGTGTGAATGTATTATTTCCTTATTAATATTTCATTCCAGGCGTATTGAGAAAAACTTTCAGGAAAATGTGAATATTAATTGACAAATGAATATCATTTCTTTAGTATAAGTTGGGACGGATACTCTCTTATCCCGAGCTGGCGGAGGGACAGGCCCGATGAAGCCCAGCAACCTCATTTGTAGTGGTAAATACAGGTGAATAGGTGCTAAAACCTGTGCGAGGCTAACGGTCTCGAACGATAAGAGCAAAGGGCAAAAAGCAGTATGCAAGTAGCAAATTAAACCTTTCCTCTATGTAAAGTAGGAAAGGTTTTTCTGTATGCTTGTGTGGGAGAATAAATGTATGTCGCAGTTTGTGGCAAATTAAGGATGAGTTCCGTACAATATATACAATTACTGTAGGGAGGTTTACCACATGACAAAAAAACGTCATCTGTTCACATCTGAGTCTGTAACTGAAGGACATCCAGATAAAATTTGTGACCAAATTTCTGATTCAATTTTAGATGCGATCTTATCAAAGGACGCAAATGCACGTGTAGCTTGTGAAACAACTGTAACAACTGGTTTAGTATTGGTAGCGGGGGAAATTACGACTTCTACTTACGTAGATATTCCAAAAATCGTTCGTGAAACAATTCAAGGCATTGGTTACACACGCGCAAAATACGGATTCGATGCAGAAACTTGTGCAGTTTTAACATCTATCGATGAGCAATCTGCTGACATCGCTATGGGTGTTGACCAAGCGCTAGAAGCACGCGAAGGTCTAATGACTGACGCTGAGATTGAGGCAATTGGTGCGGGAGACCAAGGTTTAATGTTTGGCTTCGCATGTAATGAAACACAAGAATTAATGCCACTTCCAATCTCGCTTGCTCACAAATTAGCTCGCCGTTTAACTGAAGTACGTAAAGATGACACATTATCATACTTACGTCCGGATGGAAAAACGCAAGTTACAGTTGAGTATGATGAAAATGGTAAACCTGTACGTGTAGATACAATCGTAATTTCTACACAGCATCATCCAGATGTTACATGGGAAGAAATCGATCGCGATTTAAAAGAGCATGTAATTAAAGCTGTAGTTCCAGCAGAATTAATGGATGGAGAAACGAAATTCTTCATTAATCCAACTGGCCGCTTCGTAATTGGTGGACCACAAGGTGATGCTGGTTTAACAGGACGTAAAATCATCGTTGATACTTACGGTGGATACGCTCGCCACGGTGGCGGTGCATTCTCTGGTAAAGATGCAACGAAAGTTGACCGTTCTGCAGCATATGCAGCTCGTTATGTTGCGAAAAACATCGTAGCAGCTGGTCTTGCTGACAAAGCAGAAGTACAACTTGCATACGCAATCGGTGTAGCACAACCAGTATCAATTTCAGTTGATACATTCGGCACTGGTAAAGTATCTGAAGACGTACTAGTAGAACTAGTTCGTAACAACTTCGATCTTCGCCCAGCTGGTATTATTAAAATGCTAGACTTACGTCGCCCAATTTATAAACAAACAGCAGCTTACGGCCACTTCGGACGTACTGATGTAGATCTAACATGGGAACGTACAGACAAAGCTGCAGCTTTAAAAGAGCAAGCTGGTCTATAATATATGAAAAAAAGCTTTGCGCGGTGAGCGCAAAGCTTTTTTTATTTTGTTTTATTTACTACTTGGATGCAAGAACCACAATAAACTTCTCCGTCTAGCTCAATGTACTTTCTCACATTTGTCATGCCACTTGCTGGAAAGGGCATATGAATCCATGCTTTTTCATATGTTTGTATTTCCTTTTTACATGATTTACAAAGGATTGGTTTCTTCTGGAACATATGTAATCAACCTTTCATTTGACGTGCTTTACCCGCGCAAAAGGCACTGCTTAGTAAAAATAGTGTTGCAAATATAATACTTACTAATGTAGCGTATGGGATTGCGCCTTTTAAGGAAAAGCCGACAGTGATTGAAGCGACAAATAAGAGGATAAATGTTGTTGTTAATTTTTTATAAAGTTCCATAATATGTGGACCTCCTTATTTAGAGATTGAATGTTTAAAAATAAAATCTACTATATAGGCAAGTACGAGAGGAATTAATGTGCTAGTCAAATAGTAACGAATACCACCATCAGGCATCAGTACATACAATTTTAAAAAGTTAATATCAAACCCGTAAGCGATGCATTGAAAAAGGGATAATATAATTAGGAATGGTATAATGGGTACGTATCGTATCATATTTTGAATCATGTAAAGCTCCTTTATATGGATAAATATACTTATATTGTATCATGTTGAATTCTTTGCTTCATACATAATTTTACAAGGAAATGAAAGGGAAGATGAAAAATGAGTGTAACTGAACATAAGAAACAAGCTCCAAAAGAAGTGCGCTGCAAAATCGTGACGATTTCTGATACACGTACGGAAGAGACGGATAAGAGCGGACAACTATTACATGAATTATTAAAAGAAGCAGGGCATACAGTGACCTCTTATGAAATTGTAAAAGATGATAAAGAAAGTATTCAGCAAGCAGTGTTAGCTGGTTATCATAGGGAAGATGTTGATGTCGTGTTAACAAACGGCGGAACTGGTATTACGAAACGTGATGTGACGATTGAAGCAGTGTCAGCGTTATTAGATAAAGAAATTGTCGGGTTTGGTGAGTTGTTCCGCATGATTAGTTACTTAGAAGATATCGGCAGTAGCGCGATGTTAAGTAGAGCAATCGGCGGTACAATTGGGCGCAAAGTTGTCTTTTCTATGCCAGGGTCTAGCGGAGCAGTTCGTCTTGCGATGAATAAATTAATTTTACCAGAATTAGGTCATATTACATTTGAGCTGCATCGCCAATGAGTAAGTATGCTGGAATTGTATTAGCCGGTGGTATGTCGAGTAGATTCGGTGAGCCGAAAGCATTAGCAATTTGGAAGGGGACCCCTTTCGTTGAGCATATTGTGAAAGTGATGATAACTGCGTTGCAAGAAGTTGTAGTCATTAGTCACTCCGATATAAAAGAGAGAGTAGAGCAACTCGTACAAGCTCCTGTTATAGAAGATATTCCGCATTATAAAGGCAATGGACCACTTGCTGGAATTGTATCAGGAATGGAATATATAGAAGCAGATTGGTACGCTATTATGCCTTGCGATGCGCCAAATGTTTCGCAAGAATGGTTTACCATTTTACTAGAGCAAACGAGTAATGAATATGATGCAGTTGTCCCTATTATTAATGGAAGGAAACAACCGTTACTTGCAGCGTATCATAACCGTGTGAAAGAAAAGATTTATGCTTTGCTTCAGGAAGAAAAAAGAAGTATGGGTCAGCTTTTATCACAATGTAATGTGAAATATATTGCTGGTGAAGATGTACAAGCGAATGCGGATTGGTTTATAAATGTGAATACGAAAGAAGAATATGTACAGGCTCAAAAAGACCTTTCAAATGAATGAAAGGTTTTTTTGATATACAGAAATTGGGGAACAATTACTGTATAAAGGTATGTGAGTAAGTTGATTTTAAGGGGAATCTCTTAAAATCATCATACAGTAAAAATAGTGTATAACCATATATTAATTTTTATGGGTTTTTATTACAAGTCTATTTAGTTATGTTTCTTTTTGTTATAATGAATATAAGAATAAAATGATACTTCACCTTATGTATCATTTATTAAACTAAAATTTCCAGTTATGTAATAAACCCTCTTCATGTTATGAAGAGGGTTTTTCTGTTTAAGCGAGTAATTCTGATGCAGTGCTCTGAAGGACTACTTCATATTGGTCAAGTAAGCCAAGAAAGATCTCATCCCAGCTTTGTGTTTTAGCATAAGACGAAGCCGCTATGCCCATTTGCATAAGTTGCTCTTCATTTTGCAATAAAGAATGGATGGATGATAGAAATGCGTCCTCATTTTTGGGCGGACAAAGAACTCCCGTTTTTCCATCTGTAATAATATTTTTAACTCCGCCACTATTTGCACCAATGACAGGTGTACCACATGCAAGTGATTCGAGTACGACATTTCCGAACGTTTCAGTAGCGGATGGGAATACCATGATGTTAGAACAAGCATATGCTTCAGCTAAATCCTTACCTTGTAAATATCCAGTAAAAGTGACATTTGTTTTCGGAACAGCTTCACGCAAATTTGTTGCTAGAGGACCGTCTCCTGCGATGAGCCAATGAATGTCGTTTCGAGTATGCGCTGTTTGTACGATAAGGTGTTGCAACGTATCAATATCTTTTTCAGGGGCAATCCGTCCAATATAGGAAAGGACATACTTTGCTGTAATATTATATTTTTTTCGGAATAGGTCTGTATTGTATGATGGATGAAAGAGCGTGCAATCTACACCCCGTCCCCATATGGAGAGGGCCTGAAAGCCTTTATTTTTTAGTTGGTGTAACGTTTCAAATGAAGGAACGAAATTTTTTTGCATATGACTATGAAACCATTTTAAATAGTTCCAAAGCATATTAGAGAGAAATTCAATTTTGTAATAGCGTAAATAAGCATCGAAATCAGTATGATAAGAACCGACAACTGGGATGTTTAACTTTTTTGCATAATATAATCCACAAAGTCCCATGTTGAAAGGTGTGGCAATGTGAATAATGTCAGGTTTAAAGGAAAGAAGTTCTCGTTTAATGCGCGGAGTAGGAAAAGAAAAGCGGCATTCTGGATATAATATTGTTAACGGGATACTTCTCATCTTGTTCACATTAGCTACGAAATTATCTTCAGCTGTATGCTGCGGGGCGAAAACAGAATAGGCGATCTTTTCTTTCTGAAAGTAACGTGTTAATCGTTCTAGTGTTTTCGCAACCCCGTTGACTTGTGGCGTAAAAGTATCGGTAAAAATGGCGACTCTCATCATATCACTCCTTTATGTGAAAAGTGGGATGAATTGATAAAAAGAGATGATGCCAGAGCAAGTGCCGAGGCACATACCGACGAATACATCAGATGGATAGTGAAGCCCTAAATAAATACGAGAAATACCAACGCATAATGCTAACGGTAATAGAAAAGCAAATAAGCTTGGATTATAGCAAATAAATGGAATGAAGACAGAGAAAACGGCTGTTGTATGACCAGACGGGAAAGAGTGGTCTTTTAATGGATGGACTGGATATTTCGCATCCTGAATTGTTAAATAAGGACGTTTTCGCGGATACCATCTTTTTAATATTTGTACAGGAATATGGCTAATTGCTAAAGAAATAGCAGTTGCGATTGCAGCTTGATTCAAAGTCCCTTTTGCGAAAATTAAAAAGAAAAGTGTGAGTGCAATTGAGAAAGTAGCACCACCGATATGAGTAATATTGCTGAAAAAGATATTTAATGTTTTTTGGTCAAAGTATCGGTTGATTCCTTTGAAAATGTAACATTCTATTTTATACAGTCCACTGACCTTCATGAAAATTCTCCTCCCTCGTTTACATATATATGGAGATATTAGCTTTTATTTTAATAAGATTTTATTGAGGGAGTAATAATGTTTTGTAAAGAAAAAGTTAGTTTTTATATAAAAAGCTGCCACTTTAATGGCAGCTGGAAAAGTTACTTCTGTAATGATTTATAATACTGGCCTTTTTCAACATATTGTGTGCGAATGCGCTCCATGTCTTTCCGGTCTTCCTCTGTTAACTCACGAACGACTTTAGCTGGGCGACCGAAAGCTAACGTGTTTGGTGGAATTTTCTTTCCTTGTGAAACGAGGCTTCCAGCACCGATGAAGGCTCCTTCGCCAATTTCAACGCCATCTAATATAATAGATCCCATTCCAATTAAAGCATCTTTTTTAATATGACAGCTATGTAAAATAACTTGATGCCCAACTGTAACGTCGTTTTCTAAAATAAGAGGATACTGTGGGCTTTGGTGAAGTGTACATTGGTCTTGTACATTTACTCGGTCTCCAATGATTGTTGGTGAAACATCACCGCGTATGACTGTATTAAACCAAATACTTGATTCCTCACCAATGGAAACATCGCCTGTAATGGTAACATAGTCAGCGATAAAAGCACTACTCGCAATTTTCGGGTTTTTTTCTTTATAAGGGTATATCATGTAAAGCCTTCCTTTCCTAGAGACTAGTTTCAGTGTATCAAATTATGAGAAAGAGTGAAATGGAGGAGAGCCGTATGTGGAATTATGAAGCAGAGGAAGCAAAAGCTGTAATGGTTATTGTACACGGCGCAATGGAGTATCACGGGCGTTATGAAGCCGTTGCGGAAATGTGGAATCATATCGGCTACCACGTCGTGATGGGGGACCTTCCGTCACATGGAACGACTTCAAGAAATAGAGGACATATTGATTCGTTTGATGAATACATAGAGGAAGTTAAATTATGGGTGAAAGAGGCAAGAAAGTATAGGTTGCCTATCTTTTTATTTGGTCATAGTATGGGTGGTCTTATTGTCATTCGTATGATGCAAGAGACGAAGAGAGAAGATGTAGACGGCATTATTTTAAGTTCGCCATGTTTAGGCGTAGTAGCTGGACCTTCAGCACCGCTTCAAGTTGCCTCAAAAATATTAAATGTTATCGCTCCAAAATTGCAATTTGCAACGAATCTTACAGTGGAAATGTCCACTCGTAATCATGAAGTTCGGGACGCGATGGAGAATGATTCATTGTTCTTGCGCAAAGTATCAGTACGTTGGTATAGTGAATTGATTAAGTCTATCGAAATTGCTCATAAAAAAATAGATGATTTTCCAGATGTTCCGCTCTTGCTAATGCAGGCGTGTGAGGATAAACTTGTAGATAAAACACGTGTCCGCATGTGGTTTGATAATGTTAAAATGAGTGATAAGGCTTTTAAAGAATGGCCGAATTGTTATCACGAGTTATTAAATGAGTATGAGCGTGATGAAATTTTGAATTATATTCAGTCATTTACTGAAATACGCATCAATAACATAATAGAAACAAATAAGTAAATTATTTGTACATTGAATAGAGGAGATGAAGGAAGAAGTGAACGTACCGAGTAATCCCATAACGCTCATGGCGAAAGTATACCGTGATGTGTTTCCGGTAGTACACCATGAGCTAGCGGTGTGGAAAGAGCGTGCCTACCATATTCCGAATGATGAGCTTCATAGTCAGGCAATCGCAAGTATTGAGAATAAAACGTTTCATTGCGAAGGCGGTGGTATTTTAGCACTGCTAGCAAATGAGCACCGAGAGGAATGCATTCGTTTTATCGTAGCGTATCAAACAATCAGCGATTATTTAGATAATTTATGTGACCGCAGTACATCACTTGACCCAAATGATTTTGCCGCACTGCATGAATCTATGTTAATGGCATTATCACCTGAAGTAGAAGGTGGCGGTAATTATTATCGCTATCGTGATGATCAAGACGATGGTGGTTATTTAGATGAACTTGTTGAAACATGCCAAGATGTTTTAAAGAAAACGAAGCACTATGACAAAATTGCTCCTGTTCTTCATGAACTTGCTTGTTATTATTGTGATTTGCAAATTCATAAACACGTGAAGTTAGAAGAAAGAGAACCACGCTTAAAAACATGGTTTGAAGCACATAAAGAAAACTTACCAGAGATGAGTTGGTTTGAATTTTCAGCATGTGCCGGTTCTACACTTGGAATCTTCTGTCTTGTAGCATATGCATTTCATGATGAATTACATGATGAAGATATTGCGAAAATTAGACAAGGATACTTCCCTTACGTACAAGGACTTCACATTTTACTTGATTATTTCATCGATCAAGAAGAAGACCGTATAGGCGGGGATTTGAATTTCTGTAGTTATTATGAAAACGAGCAAGCGATATTAGATCGTATGAAACATTTTGTAGAAGAAGCAGAGAAGAGCATTGGTGATTTACCTCATGCAAAGTTTCATCGTCTCATAAGCCGAGGGTTACTTGGTATTTATTTATCAGATCAAAAAGTATCAGCACAAAAGAATATGCACAAAATGGCACGGCGCATTGTAAAATACGGAGGGCTTACTTCACGATTCTTCTATTGGAACGGGAAGATGTACCGAAAGAAAATGGCGCAGTGATGAAGAAAACCACTCTTGTAGAGTGGTTTTTTTACTATGATCGTATTTTTGAAAATACATATATGAGAAGTTCAATTGCGAAAATAACTAAAACGGATAGTCCGAATAAAGGCATGACAGCGCCTAGTATAACCATCATGATAAAGAAAACGATTATGCTTTTTTTATCTCTTTGTTTTGGCGGTGCGGCTAATTTTCCTTTCGGCTTTCTTGCTAACCACATTTTTATTCCGTAATAAATAAGAAGTAATAAAGATAACGTCGTTAGTAAGCATAATATTTTATTTGGCCATCCGAATAAATGTCCTTCGTGAAGCGGGATACCGTAAGTAAACCATTGTGCAAATAATCCATAATCACGATAGTCCGTTTTGGAAATAAGTTCTCCGCTATATTGATCAAAATAAGCTGTTATTTCTTCATTTGGTGCGACATGCATACCCGTAATACCGGAACCGCTTGATTTCGAAACGGTGAATACACCTTTCGGATCAGCTGGTAGTGAGATAACATATGGCTTCTTTATTTCAATTCCTTTTTGTAATTCATCGACAGAAATTGCTTTTGGCTCATTTAAATTCGATTCAGGAGGAGCTTCTTTTCTTGTTGCCCACGGCAATTCTTTTACCTTTGATTCAGGCGGTGCCATATACAACTTTGGATATCCAATCGATTCATTCGACGATGCGATTTTATAAATTTGGTTACCCATAAATCCTGACCAAGGCAATCCAGATGCGACTAGCAGAACGAGTGGAATTGTAAATATAATACCGATAATAGAATGACGTCGTTTTGCTTTTTCTCGCTTATTGGATGCTGGTGTGTTTTTGAACTGGCGTATACTCATGTACAACCCAGTCACAATTAAGAAGATTGTCCAACACGCCGCAAGTTCTATAATGTAATTGACGACAGTGCCACCAACTAAAAGAGAACTATGTAATTCCCTCATTATATTCGCAAACGTTTCACTTGCGTTTTGATCTCCAACAATTTGATTATTGCTATCTAAATACACATATTTTTGTTGCCCAGTATATTCATTTGCAATAGTAAGCCTCGTATTATAATCCCCGTTAAACTCACTAATTTTCGCCACACTATAATGTGGATATTTTTTCTCTGTTAATAAAAGCGAATCAGCCATCGAAATAGACTCTGTTTGGGCGCTCTTCCCAAAATACAAATCTTTATAGATGAAATCTTCAATCTCTTCTCGAAATAAATACCCAATTCCGCTCAGTGACAAAGTAATAAGAAGCGGCGTAATAAAAAGCCCAGCATAAAAATGCCAACGCCAAAAAATGTAATGAAGCGAACGATTTACTTTCATACTTTCAGTTCCCCTAACCTTCCATATATGAATAACTACTTATTTAATATAGCGAGATTAAGTGTGATTACTTTGAAAGAATTGTGAAGAAAGTTAAAAGTTTTTAGGATTTTCATTGGTGAGACATATAATACGTAATGCAAAGCTTAGTTGAGTGAATTAGCTCTTCATTTCCTTTTTGTAGCCTGATTTGAAGTGCCTTTTGAAAATAAGATAAGGCGGTATGGAAGTCACCTTCATCTAATTTCCTTTTTCCGTAATGTTGGTAGAAGAAGTCTTCATAGGTGGGTAAGTCTGGTAGTGTTTGCAGCAGAAAATTTTCTTTCCCAATGATATGTATGTGCAAGACGAAGTTTGTTAATAAAAAGCCTTTGGATGTTTTCCGTTTGTATGTAATATTCAATTGCCTCCTGTAAGTAATAGTTACTTTCAGAAAGGTTGCCAGCGATTCGTTTATAAACGCCAATTAATCCGCAGCTCTTTCCATATAACGAATCTTCATGTAAATGCTCTTTCAAAAATGTAATCCCTTGCTTCATTTCAGCAAGGGATATAGGTTTTTCTCTAAGGTTTTCATCAAATGTGTATCCCATTTCAAAAGGTATGTTCATTGTTACCTCCGTATAGTTTCTGCATACATCTTCACAACCGCCTCAGCAAGACATTGAGAGGAATCAACAAAATCCTCACTCGCCACCACATTCAAATCGGTACATGCGATAATTGCAGTATCTACTTCATCTTCCAACTGTAAAACGAGCGCATTCCACAATTCGCGAGCTTCTTCACTCTCTCCAGATTTAATCCAAGTAATAATTTGATTAATCATTTCCTGCCATGTTTCATGATGAATGTATTCTATATTACGTTTTGTAATCCCATCTTGGTAAATCCCAGCTTTAACAGTTGCTTCTGTTGCGAGAAGAGCAACTCTTTTTGTATTTTCAGGAATTGCTTTTAACGTCTCATCAACTATATTCAAAATAGGAATAGAAAGAGATCGCTGTAATTCTTCAAAATAAAGATGCGCCGTATTGCAAGGCATAGCGATAAATTCTACACCAGTACTTTCAAGTTTTTGTGCCCCTTCAATAATTGCTTTTTTCATTGCCTCGTGATCAATAGGCCGATCCATATAAAACGGTGTTGGACAAGAATAAATCATCATATGAGGAAAGTCCATATCATGCTTTGCTCCGTATATTGTTTGGCACCCTGCTACAACTGTATCGACAAATGGTCCAGTTGATTTTGGCCCCATCCCTGCTAGTATTCCGATCATTGTTTTGTCTCCTTTAATATGTAATTAAAAACGTTTTTTGCGAACGATAAAAAGAAATAAAGTAAGTAATAAAAATGAATATACGATAGCCCAAGCTGTGAGCCATAGTGTGTGAGTAAGTATATTAAATTTGTATTGTCCAAGCATTAGAAAGCTTTCGACAGGTGGTAAAAACCATAGTAACTCTTTTTTAAACCGGATGGAGGCGATCGTTATAAGTAATATAAATGTCAGGCTAAGCCAAGCGGTGCTCGCTTTTGGAATAATATTTCTAGTAAATAAAGATGCGATTGAAATTCCAAGTATAGAGAAAGACATGTGAGCGAGAAATCCGACTAAAAATAAAGAAACTGTCATTTCTTCATTAAACATTTGCAAAATAATTGGGTAGATTACGGATATAAAAGATAACACAGTACAAATGAGAAGAGCCGTAATATATTTACCAACATATAGTGAAGAAATATTATTTGTGTGAGAAATAGTAATTTGTTCTTGTATAGGATCTTCAGTATGAAAAATTGTGACCGTAATCCAAGCAGATAATAAATAAAGGGCGAGTGCTGTTTCTAAGTATGTCGGTACAATAGGAGTCGGTTTATATGTATATACAAAAAGTAAGCTCACAAAGTACATCGCAATAGGAGGGACGTACTTATACGATTTTGTATAGTCGAGAAAATGATAACGAATAAGCGCGAACATAATAAACCTTCTTTCGATTTAAAAGTTAGGTTGTAGCAGTGTGATAGATGCTTTTTTATGTAATAAAAACTGAAGCATTTCGTTTGTATATTCTTTTTCGATTTGTAATTGAATAAGGTTTTGATTTGAATTGTGTACAACGTGTATAAATCCTAATTGTTTCCGTAGTTCTATCGCTGAAAATGTGTCGTGAACGATTGCTTCAATATAGACTTGTTCTGCTGATTTTTGCACAGAGATATCTTCCGTGATTGTATGATTTGCTAACGTCACAATTCTATCGGCGAAGTTTTCTAGTAGTTGCTTTTCGTGACATGTGAAGAGTATAGATATGCCGTGTTGTTTTAATGAGAGTAAAATATGTTCTAATTCTTGCTGAGATTTAGGATCTAGCCCAGAAAGTGGTTCATCTAAAATTAATAAATGGACGTCTGTAAGCAATGCTTGCATAATGCCAGTTTTTTGTTTCATACCTTTTGAGAAGTTTCGTACAACGGAATGCCTTGCATGATGTAAGTGAAAAGATTCAAGAAGCATCGGAATTTTATCTTTTAAATATTTTGTTGATAAACCGTGGATGTGACCGAGATGATATAGATAATCCTCTAATGTAAAACGAATCCCTTCAGGAAAATGTTCAGGTACATAGCCGATTTGTATATGTTCTTTTCTTTGAAGTGTCCCTACTGTAGGTAAAATAAATCCTGAAATTATTTTGAGTAGAGTACTTTTTCCAGTACCGTTCCCGCCAATAATAGCAAGTGCCTCTCCTTCTGGAATGGATAAATCGATGTTGTCTAGTATAAGTGATTTGCCATACTTCTTTTGAATTCCCCTTAGTTCTACTAGCAAAGTTCTATCCTTCTTTCTTCAAATATTGTATACATCCATTATATAGGAGAATAACAAAAAGACGTGCAATGAGTGCACGTCTTTTTTTGTTATGTTTTGTCGAATCGTCGATATATCGAAAAAATCGTTGATATATTATCGCTTCTCAATCGCCACAATAAATGGCGGGTTGTTTTGCTGGTTAATGAAGCCGTATCGCAGTACGTGAGCTTGTTTTTGATCTAGTTCTTCTGCAAATTTAAGAACAGCGTCGCGTTCTACTTGTCCTTCTGGGTGTCCGTGGTAAATGACAAGGACGATGATACCTTCTGGTGCCATTACGTCTAACAATTGTTCGATAGCCGAGATTGTTGAGTTCGGTTTTGTAACGATATGCTTGTCACCGCCAGGAAGGTAACCTAAGTTGAAGATAGCGCCTGTTACTTTTCCTTTTGCATCTTCTGGTAATACGGATAAAATCGTATCGTGACTATCGTGAACTAAAACAGTACGTTCGAAAAGCTCTTTTTCTTTTAGGCGGATAGTAGAGATTTCAATTGCTTCTTTTTGAATATCAAATCCAAATACTTTTCCGTTATCTCCAACGATTTCAGCTAGGAAGCAAGTGTCATGTCCATTTCCTAAAGTTGCATCTACAGCGTAATCGCCTTCTTTAACAGCCGTTTGCAAGAGTGTGCGAGCAAACGGTAATACACGTTCTAATTTCATTTTTGTTTCTCCTCATTTGCATATTTTCCTTGCCAGCTTCCGCGGCGTACAAATTCTGCATCGATGGAATTTAATACTTCCCATTTGTTTAAGCTCCACATTGGACCAATCATTAAGTCAGGTGGACCGTCACCTGTGATGCGGTGCACAATTACGTCTTCTGGAATCATTTCAAGTTGGTCAACAACGAGATTTACGTAATCTTCAAGAGAAAGGAATTCTAATTGTCCTTTTTCATATTGCTTCACCATTGGCGTTCCTTTTAATAAGTGAAGTAAATGAATTTTAATTCCTTGTACGTCAAGCTTCGCTACTTCACGAGCTGTTTCCATCATCATGTCGTAATCTTCAAGGGGAAGACCGTTAATAATATGAGAGCAAACTCTAATGCCATGCTTACGTAATTTATTTACACCTTCCACGTAAGAAGGATAATCGTGAGCGCGATTAATAAGATTTGCAGTTCGTTCATGAACAGTTTGTAGTCCGAGCTCAACCCAAAGGTACGTGCGTTTATTTAAGTCCGCTAAATATTCAACGACATCGTCTGGTAAACAATCTGGACGAGTCGCAATAGAAAGACCGACAACGTCTTTTTCTGCCAGAAGCGGTTCGAATTTTTCTTTTAACACTTCAAGTGGTGCATGTGTATTTGTATAAGCCTGAAAATAAGCGATACATTTTCCATCTTTCCACTTTGAACGCATTTTTTCTTTCATTTCATGATATTGCGTGATAACATCATCGCGGCGATCGCCAGCGAAGTCACCAGATCCGGCAGCACTACAAAATGTACAACCGCCGTAAGCGACTGTACCGTCACGGTTCGGGCAATCGAAGCCAGCATCTAATGAAACTTTAAAGATTTTTTCACCAAATTCATTTCGTAAATGGTAATTCCATGTATGATAACGTTTATTGTCGTTTGTATATGGAAAAGGGTTTTGAACCTTCATTACTTTCCCTCCTAAGACGAGTCAAAATGAAACAAAATCCATTATAACATACTCATAAGGTTCATATGGAAGGGACACACTAAAGGGGAATTGAAGCAAGGAGGGACAATTATGGCAGAGCGTCAATCACTTGAATCTTATATTACACAAGCGGAACAAGCAGTGGAATATGCGAAAGAACAATTAGACCAAGGTATGAGACAAGAGCATTATAATACGATGGAGTATTCAGATGCGCAGTTACAATTAGAACAAGCGTATAACGATTTACAAACGATGCAACAACATGCAAATGATGAGCAACGTGAGCAGTTAAATAGAGCACGTATGGCAATTCGCCAATTGCAACATCAAATGATTATTACACCGCACTAATAAGGAGTGAATGTAATGGCGAAACGTTCAGATCAAAATAACCCAGAGCAAAAAACGCAAAATGGACATAACGCTGAGTTTTCAAATGAACTTGATCCGATTGTTCAAGTAAAACAGCGTAACAGTAAAAAAGGACAACCTCAAAAATCGAAGCAATCAGAGTAAACCAGGTCGCATTATGACCTGGTTTTATTTTGCACTGCAAATGGATGAGTAGTGCGAGATGAACAGTTAACATATCAATTAAAGTTTTATTTTACTATATGACAATAATGTAAGATTTCTGTAAGGTTTGCAGATAGTTGTAAGCTTACTTTTCCAGTAGAGTAAGGGAGGAGTAAATTTTGGACAAGGAGTTGCTTTATGGGGAACAACATTACAAACAAACGAATTGATGAGTTAGATTACATTCGTGGCTTCGCATTACTGGGGATTATTTTAGTAAATATTCTTGCACTACTTCATATTAAAATTCCAGATCCTAATACAGTAGATGCCAGCTATCAAAGGTTTCTATACTTATTTGTAGAAGGTCGTTTCTTCTCAATCTTCTCATTCTTATTTGGAGTAGGATTCTATATCTTTATTACGAGAGCAATCGCGAAAGGTAAGAATGGATATGTTCTATTTCTACGCCGCGTAGTTGCACTATTTATTTTTGGTTTGATTCATTACATGTTTCAACCTGGAGAAGCATTAACGTTATATGCAATTTGCGGGTTAATCGTTTTACCATTTTATAAAGCGAAAAAACAAGTGAACTTAGTTATTGGTCTTATTTTAACAATTGCCTTTAGTGTAATGGGTGTTAAAGAACTATTACCACTCGGCTTAATTTTATTAGGTCTTGCTGCAGGGCAATATCATGTGTTTGAAAATCTTTCAAAAAACATAAAGAAAGTCGCTATTTTTACAGGTGTTATGTTTGTTTTAAGTGTCGTAGCTGTATGGTATCAATATGGACAAGTGCCTGCTGATCCATTTGTAAATATGATACTTATGAATGAGGACGGAACAATGGACGCTGCAGGCCAATTTTTAAAGATTGGTGTTACAGTAGGACCGATTATTTCAGCTTTCTATGTTGGAGCTTTAATTTTATTACTTCAATTAAAACCAGTTCAAACATTGTTAGCACCACTGAAATATTATGGCCGTATGGCATTAACAAATTATATCGGACAAACTGCAATGATTTTAATTGCAGGCAGTGTATTTAACTTTGCAGGAAACTTAACATACATGCAGACACTATATGTGTGTATCGCAATTTATACAATTCAAATTGTATTTAGTGTAATTTGGATGAAAATCTTTAAAATGGGTCCACTAGAATGGATTTGGCGTGTTATTACGTATTGGACGGTAACACCTTTAAAGAAATAAAGAGAGAAGTAGGCTGTTCCTTTTGTGGAATAGCCTATTTTTATTTTCAGCTTTTGTCGGTAAGTCGATGTAATTTCATTTACCGACGTACCATTTCAAAAAGTGAACGAATTTGTATTTAAAGGAAAAAAGCTAAGCTTACAAGCACTCCTTTTTTATCTTACAAAAGTGTAAGGTAATTGTAATGTTAACAAATAGCAGTTCAGCTCCAAAAAGCGCAGAATAGGTAATGGAAAAACAAGCGTAGGAGGATATATATGACGAAACCAGTTGTAGACGTGAAAAACGTTCAAAAAGTGTACGGTAAAAAAGGTGAGAACCAATCACATGCGTTAAAAGGTGTTTCATTCTCAATTCAAGAGGGTGAGTTTGTTGGAATTATGGGACCATCTGGTTCTGGTAAAACGACATTATTAAATGTAATTTCAACGCTTGATAAAGCAACGGGCGGCGTTGTTGAAATTGCGGGTACGGATATTACGAAAATGAAGCAAGGTGAGCTTTCTGATTTCCGTTCACAAAAATTAGGATTCATTTTCCAAGACTTTAACTTATTAGAGAACTTATCTATTTATGAAAACATTGCACTTCCACTTTCCCTTCAAGGTGTTTCATCACGTAATATTGGACCGAAAGTAGAAAAGGTAGCTGATATGTTAGGAATTTCAGAAATTCTTCAAAAGTATCCATCTGAAGTATCTGGTGGACAAAAGCAGCGTTCAGCAGCAGCGCGCGCTTTAGTACATGAGCCAGCAATTATTTTAGGGGACGAGCCAACAGGAGCGCTTGATTCTAAAAATGCAGCGAGTTTACTTGATGCGATGACAAACTTAAATAAAGATCAAGGCGTATCTATTATGATGGTTACACATGATCCGTATAGTGCAAGTTACTGTCAGCGTATTTTATTCATTCAAGATGGTGAGCTATATAAAGAAATTCATCGTGGTGGTACACGTGAAGAGTTTTATAAAGAAATTTTAGATGTGCTTGCAGACTTAGGCACACAAAAAGCGTAAGAAAGGAGGTCTAGGGCATGTTATTTAAACTTTCCATGTCAGGATTAAAAAGTAAGCTGAAAGATTATATCGTCTTGCTTGTTGGTCTTGTCATGTCCATTTCAATTTTTTATATGTTTCAAACATTAGCGTTAAACGAAGCCTTCCTTAAGGAAAATTCTACTATTGGTCAAATTGGATTTGTGTTCCAAGCAGGTTCATTTTTACTAGCTATTATAACGTTCTTCTATATTTTGTATGCGAACTCTTTCTTACTATCTCTTCGTCAAAAAGAGTTTGGTATGTATATGATGTTAGGAGCAAAAAAGCATAAAGTTACATTACTTATGTTTATCGAAACAATCGTATTAGGCGCTGCGTCTCTTGCGATTGGTATTATAGTTGGTGTAGGACTTGCAGAAGGTATCGGACAGTTATTAATGAAACAATTAGAATTTGCTGGTAAAGGCTATAAAGCATTTTATTTACCATCAATGACTGTTACTTGCATCTTCTTCTTTGCACTATTTGTATTATCAGCAATTATGAACAGTATTAAATTATCACGTATTTCTGTACTGCAACTTGTACATGCAGACGCACAAACAGAACGTGTTGCAGTAAAAGGAAAAATGACAGGTGTAGTTGCATTCCTTGCAGTTATTTTATTAGGCATTGGCTATGCATCAATGATTTACATGGAAAAACTAAGAGAAATGGGAATCCTTATTGCATTAATTACAACGACAGCTGGTACTTACATGCTATTTGGATCACTTCTTCCGGTTATTATTAAAAAGTTAAAAGGTAATAAAAAGCGTAGTGAAAAAGGACTTAACGCTTTTACATTTGCACAATTAAACTTCCGTATTAATAGTTTAACGAAAGTACTTGCAACAGTAGCGATGTTAGTTGCTCTTGGAGCTGGTGCAATTTCAGGTGGTATGGCGTTTAAAAATAACGTTATAAAAATGGTTGATGGTTTAGTAATTTACGATTCAGTTGTTCATAATCCAACAGCTGAAGAAAAGAAAGTTTTAGATGGTATTACATTTAAAGAGAAAAATGAATATCGTTACAAAGTTGATAATAAATACGTTTACTATGTAAAAGAAGATTTAGAGAAAAATCGTCCTTTAGTAAAAGATATGTCAAATATGAAGTCGATGAAGGATTTAATGAATACAAAGAAAGTTTCAGAGGACCTGCCAGTAGGTGCAGTTTCTCGAGAAATGAATGAAAAAGATGCGAATGCTAAAGCACTTCCAGAAGAATGGGACGAGGCTTTCAGAACAATCCAGCCATTCTACGTACATGAAGATCATGCAATTAAAATTGTAGATCAAAAAATGTACGATACTGTAAACGGTAAAGAAGGAATCGTATTTACTGGAAAAACAGATGATTTTGAAGCACACATAAAAGAATGGAAAAAACTTGACGAGTTGCAACTAGATAAATATAAAAATGTAGCAGCTGAAAGATTAAATAGTAAATATCAAGCTTACGACATGTTCTACGGCATTGCGAGCGGAACAGTGTTTATGGGATTCTTCCTTGGAATTGCATTCTTAGCAATGATGGCAAGTTGTTTAATGTTTAAAATTCTTTCTGGTGCATCAAAAGATATTACGCGTTACCAAATGCTTCGTAAAATCGGTGTGCGCCGTGAATTATTAACGAAATCTATTTATAAAGAATTATTCTTAGTATTCTTATTCCCAGCAATTGTAGGTATTGCTCACGTATTAGTTGGTATGAATATTTTCGGATTTATTTTAATCGATCCGTACTTCCGTATTTGGGTACCAATTGTAATTTTCGTAGTTATTTACACGATTTATTACTTCATTACAGTTCAATTGTATAAAGGAATTGTTCTTCCTAAGGAAGACTAATAAAAAAACCGAGCGAAACTGCTCGGTTTTTATTATTTTCAGAAAAAACACTTTAATGTTACTGAAATGTATAATATAATGTAAATAAGTAACATAACATTAAAGTAGAAGCAGCTGGATAATGAAAGGAGGAATCCGATCTGTAGAAAGAGGCTGAACTTGTACCCCTATTTTTTCTACCCACACCGTATTTGTACAATCATAAATTTCCAAATGAAAAATTGTCGTAAGAGTATATTGTGAAAATAATGGATAATACATGGAAATCTCATAGCATGATAAGGTAAAATGGACAGGATAATGAGAAAATTACCGTTCATAAGATGAGGAGATACATGTATGGAAGTAGTAGAGGCATTAAAAGATATAAGCCAAATTGAGGCTATGAAAAAGTATTTAAAAGAGCACTCGCAGCGAGATTATCTTTTATTTGTTATTGGAATTAACACTGGATTAAAGATTACTGAGCTACTTAGTATGAAATTTGAAGAGGTATTAAATGAAGATAAGACTGTTAAAGAGTTTTATTCTCTTCCTGTGAAAGATGAAAAATTTAAACAAGATATTTATTTAAATACAAAAGTAAAAGAAGCCCTTTTAGATTACGTACAATCTATTGATGCTCAAAGAGAAAACTACGTATTTCAATCTAATAAAACGACAAATTCAATCTCGCGCCAACAAGCGTATCGTGTTATCCATAGCGCAGCTGAAGCGGTTGGGATTGTTGGAAAGATTGGAACGAATTCAATGCGAAAAACATTTGGATTTCATGCGTACAAAAGAGGAATAGCGATTGCGCTATTGCAAAAGCATTTTCATCACGCAACTCCATCAGAGACGCTCAAGTATTTAGGAATCTCAAAAGATGAGAAGTTTAAAACAGAGATTGATGTAGATTTGTAAAAGCCGTAACTAAAAACTTTAGGAGGCGGAAAATATGAATATTAGAGAGAGTGAACTACCGGGCATTGGATGTAAATTTGAAGTGATAACAAAAGGTAATGAAAAAATGGTTATCGTTATTCATGATGATGGCCGAAGAGAAATGTATCATTTTGATGCGGATCACGATGAGAGTATTTCAAGCATTTCTCTTCGTGATTCTGAAGCGAGACAAATTGCGGCTATATTAGGTGGGATGGTATATAGGCCGCAAGCGCTAGACACAATTGAGATGGCTTTTGAAGGATTATCAATTGAATGGTTTAAGGTGGAGAATAATGCACCAGTAGTACAACAAACAATTGGTAGCTTACATGTCAGAAAAACATATAACGTAACGATTATTGCTATTTTGAAAAAGAACATGAAGAAATTCTTTAATCCAGGTCCAGACTCTATTATTGAAGCTGGCGATATGCTCGTATTGTCGGGTGAAAGACATGAAGTGAAAAGAATTATTAATGAATTGCTTTCAGCAGGAGGTGATTCCTAATCGATGGATACTTTAATCTTTGAAGTTGGAACTGCGTTAGTATTAGTAGCTTTTGCAGCTATCCTCGCTGCGAAGTTAAAGTTCTCGATTATTCCGTTTCTCATTATACTCGGTATGTTAGTGGGGCCTCATGCCCCAGATTTAGGACTTATCGATTTAAGGTTTATTGAAAGCGGAGAAGTTATTTCCTTCCTCGGCCGTGTTGGCGTTATATTCCTCTTATTCTATTTAGGTTTAGAATTCTCAATAAAAAAATTAATTAAATCAGGAAAGTCGATTGCTTTTGGGGGTAGTGTTCATATATCGCTTAATTTCATATTAGGTTTACTTTATGGATATGTTATGGGCTTCCCCTTATTAGAAACGTTAATTATTGCTGGAATCATTACAATTTCATCGAGTGCAATTGTTGCAAAAGTAATTGTTGATTTAAGAAGATCTGGTAATAAAGAGACTGAATTAATATTAGGAATCATTATGTTTGATGATATCTTTTTAGCTGTATATTTATCAGTCGTTTCAGGGTTAGTACTCGGTGGTGCAACATCATTTGTAGGTGCTCTTACATCGGTGTTAATCGCGGTAGGGTATATGCTACTATTCTTTGTAATCGCTAGAAAAGCTACGCCGTTTCTAAATAAAGTATTAGATATTTCGTCAAATGAAATTTTTATTATCGTAATATTTGCTATTTTATTCTTTGTAGCAGGATTTTCAGAAACGATTCATGTTGCTGAGGCAATTGGAGCATTATTGTTAGGACTCGTCTTTTCTGAAACAGAGCATAGTGATCGGATTGAGCATCTCGTCGTTCCGTTTCGTGATTTCTTTGGAGCTATATTCTTTTTCAGTTTCGGTTTAAGTATAGATCCGTTTTCACTTGGAGGAGCAGTGTGGTTGGCATTAGGAGCAGTTTTCATTACGCTCATCGGTAATTTTACAGCTGGAATGATGGCGGGACGTAAAGCCGGGTTATCGCATAAGGCTTCTACGAATATCGGTTTAACCCTCGTATCACGCGGAGAGTTCTCCATTATTGTAGCCAATATCGGCATTGCGGGTGGTTTAATGGCAACGATTAAACCATTCTCTGCACTGTACGTTTTAATATTAGCATCGTTAGGACCGTTATTAACGAAAGAGTCTGGGAGAATATACTCTCTGCTAGATAAAATATTTAAATGGAGTGCGAAAGAACGTGCGAAGCGAGAAAAAGAAGTTGGATAGTATAAAAAAAGGGAGACTGCATGAAAGTTATGCAGTCTCCCTTTTTTTATATACTGTTGATGTTGTTTTTTGTAGGTAAGTCGATATATTTTTAAGTGACAATTCATATAATTTCATTTACCGAAAAACCATTATCTGAATTTCATCAACTATTAATCAGTTGCCTTCCCATTTAAAAACGACTACAATTTTACTGTTATAGATGAACGAAAAAAATAGAATAGGAGGGGAGACTATGCCAAGGAAAGTATGGCTATTAGTAGCTGGGATGATTATTAATGTCACGGGTGCTTCTTTTTTATGGCCTTTTAATACAATTTATTTGCATGATCACCTAGGAAAATCTTTATCTGTGGCCGGAATGGTATTAATGATCAACTCGCTTACTGGTGTAATCGGAAACTTGCTCGGCGGTGTTTTATTTGATAAATGGGGCGGTTATAAATCAACTTTAGTAGGGATTGTTATTACACTCGTATCGATTTTAGGTCTTGTGTTCTTCCACGGTTGGCCGTTATATGTTGTGTGGCTAGCATTAATCGGCTTTGGTTCTGGAATGGTCTTCCCATCGATGTATGCGATGGTCGGTACGGTTTGGCCAGAGGGTGGAAGACGAGCATTTAATGCGATGTATGTTGGGCAAAACGTTGGTATTGCGATCGGAACAGCGTGCGGTGGTTTAGTTGCATCTTACCGTTTTGATTATATTTTCTTAGCCAATTTTGTTTTGTACTTTGTTTTCTTCTTAATTGCTTTTATTGGATTCCGTGGTATGGAAGACAAGAAAGAGCCAGGAGTGCAAAAAGAAGTCGAAACGAAAAAAGGCTGGACACTTACACCTGGATTCAAAGCACTTCTTATCGTATGTGTAGCATATGCTTTATGTTGGGTTACATATGTACAGTGGCAAGGGGCGATTGCGACTCATATGCGGGAATTAGATATTAGCCTCCGCCATTATAGTTTATTATGGACGATAAACGGAGCGATGATTGTTTGTGCGCAGCCTCTTGTTAGTATGTTAATTCGCTGGATGAAGCGTTCTTTAAAACAACAAATTATGATTGGAATCGTCATTTTTGCGGCGTCATTTATTGTGTTAAGTCAAGCGCAGCAATTTACGATGTTCCTCGTTGCGATGGTGACGTTAACGATTGGTGAGTTATTTGTATGGCCAGCAGTTCCGACCATTGCAAATATACTTGCACCAAAAGATAAGTTAGGGTTTTATCAAGGGGTTGTAAATAGCGCGGCGACTGTAGGGAAAATGTTCGGACCGGTCGTTGGCGGAGCAATTGTTGACTTATACAATATGGAAGTATTGTTTATAGCAATCATGGTAATGCTTGTAGTAGCGATTATTGCAACGAGCATGTATGATAAACGAGTAAAAGTAGAAGAAACAGTAGAAGAAAAAATTGCAGTTTAGTTTGACGGAACATGTAACATGTTTTAGAATATATTTAAATAAAACAACCTTTTTGAATAAGGGAGATAGCTCGGCTGTCCTAAGACGAATTCGTTAGTTAGTAAGAGTAACGATTAACCGAGAAGCCCTAGCTTCAAGTAAGCTCTTTAGAGATACGAAGTGGTGGGTAGTTCACATTAACTTATATTTGTAATAACAGTGAGAAGGAGTAGTAGTAATAGAAGCTGGTTTAGAGAGTTGACGGTCGGTGCAAGTCAATCCACGTTTCGTTATGAACTCGCCTTTGAGTTGCAGTTGTGAAACTAATAGTAGCAATTGCCGTTAATCCACGTTACGGATCTAAGCGAATGTATATATGTACATTAATTTAGGGTGGTACCGCGGGAATCTATAACCTCTCGTCCCTTTTTAGGGATGAGAGGTTTTTTGTATTTTGGGCGGTGAAAATAAATAGAATTTCAAGGAGGGTATCTCATGAGCTTTAATCATCAAAATATTGAGAAGAAGTGGCAAGGGTACTGGGAAGAGAATAAAACATTCCGTACGCCAGATGAGACAGAAAAACCAAAATTTTATGCACTAGATATGTTCCCATATCCATCAGGTGCAGGTCTACACGTAGGACATCCAGAAGGTTATACAGCGACAGATATTTTATCTCGTATGAAGCGTATGCAAGGATATAACGTTCTTCATCCAATGGGATGGGATGCGTTCGGTCTTCCAGCAGAGCAATATGCACTTGATACTGGAAACAGCCCGGCAGAATTTACAGAGCTTAATATTAATACGTTCCGTAATCAAATTAAAGCATTAGGCTTCTCTTACGATTGGGATCGTGAAGTAAATACAACAGATCCAAACTACTATAAGTGGACACAATGGATCTTCCTAAAACTATTTGAAAAAGGTTTAGCTTACGTTGATGAAGTACCTGTAAACTGGTGCCCAGCACTTGGTACAGTACTTGCAAATGAAGAAATCATTGACGGTAAGAGTGAGCGCGGTGGCCATCCAGTTGAGCGTCGTCCAATGAGACAATGGATGTTAAAAATTACAGCTTACGGAGATCGTCTATTAGAAGATCTAGATGAGCTTGATTGGCCAGAAAGCTTAAAAGATATGCAACGTAACTGGATTGGTCGTTCTGAAGGTGCAGAAGTACACTTCAACATCGATGGTACAGACGAGAAATTCACAGTTTTCACAACGCGTCCTGATACACTATTTGGTGCGAGCTACTGTGTACTTGCTCCGGAACATGCACTTGTTGCTGACATTACAACAGCAGATCAAAAAGAAGCTGTAGAAGCTTACATTAACTCTGTTAAAATGAAGAGCGATTTAGAGCGTACAGAACTTGCGAAAGAGAAAACTGGTGTATTCACTGGTGCTTACGCAGTTAACCCAGTAAATGGCGAGAAATTACCAATCTGGATCGCTGACTATGTTCTTGCAACTTACGGAACAGGTGCTGTAATGGCAGTTCCAGCTCATGATGAGCGTGACTATGAATTCGCATCAACGTTCAATCTTCCAATGAAGGAAGTTGTAAAAGGCGGAGACATTACGAAAGAAGCATACACAGGTGATGGTGCGCACGTAAATTCAGCATTCCTTGATGGTTTAAATAAAGAAGAAGCAATCGTAAAAATGATTGAATGGCTTGAAGTAACGAGCGCAGGAAATCAAAAAGTAACGTACCGTCTACGTGACTGGTTATTCAGCCGTCAACGTTACTGGGGTGAGCCAATTCCAGTAATCCATTGGGAAGATGGCACAATGACAGCTGTGAAAGAAGAAGAATTACCATTAGTTCTTCCTAAAACAGAAAACATCCGTCCTTCAGGTACAGGTGAATCACCACTTGCTAACATTGAAGAGTGGGTAAACGTTGTTGATCCTGAAACTGGTAAAAAAGGTCGTCGTGAAACAAATACAATGCCACAATGGGCTGGTAGCTGCTGGTATTACCTACGTTACATCGATCCAAACAATAGCGAAGCACTTGTAGATCCTGAAAAAGTAAAACAATGGCTTCCAGTTGATATTTATATCGGCGGAGCAGAGCACGCTGTACTTCACTTACTATATGCTCGTTTCTGGCATAAAGTATTATATGATATCGGTGTAGTTCCAACGAAAGAACCGTTCCAACAATTATTCAACCAAGGTATGATTCTAGGTGAAAACAACGAGAAAATGAGTAAATCAAAAGGTAACGTTGTAAACCCTGATGATATCGTAGCAAGCCATGGTGCAGATACACTTCGTCTATACGAAATGTTCATGGGACCATTAGATGCTTCGATTGCTTGGTCTGAAAATGGTCTTGACGGAGCTCGTCGTTTCCTAGACCGCGTATGGCGTCTATTCATTCAAGATAATGGTGAATTAAGTGAGAAAATTACTGATGCACCAAATAAAGAGCTTGAAAAAGCTTACCACCAAACAGTGAAGAAAGTAACAGAAGACTATGCAGAGCTTCGCTTCAACACAGCGATTTCTCAAATGATGGTATTCATCAACGATGCATATAAAGCTGAAACACTTCCAAAAGAATATGTAGAAGGTTTCGTAAAAATGATTGCACCAGTTGCACCTCATATCGGGGAAGAACTATGGAGCAAACTTGGATACAATGAAACAATCACATATGCAAGCTGGCCAACATTTGATGAGTCTAAACTTGTAGAAGATGAAGTTGAAATCGTTGTTCAAATTATGGGAAAAGTTCGCGCGAAACTAACAATGAGTAAAGACGCATCAAAAGAAGAAATGGAACAACTTGCACTTGAAGCAATTCAAGACCAAATTGAAGGGAAAACAGTTCGTAAAGTAATTGTTGTTCCTGGAAAACTTGTTAACGTTGTTGCAAACTAATGAATGAAAGAAAAGCTCAGAGCATTTATGCTCTGAGCTTTTTGGTGTAGAAAATAATTTCAGGATCACCTTAGTCTAAGTTTTCAATTATTCCACTACGTACAAATAAAAGAGCGGAATTCCCATACAGACAAACACCTATTTTTCTATAGGAAATATGATAAAAAAGGTAGGCTAAATTGAGTAGAAGAGGTGAAAGGAATGAAAGGGATGGACAATAATGCACCACATGGCTTCTTCGGAGGCGAATCGGACAGTTATACACAAATGATGTTAATGGGAGGAGCTGGCCAACAAGGGTACGGTGGAATTCCGAGCTGGATGGGAGGAGCTGGCCAACAAGGATACGGTGGAATTCCAAGCTGGATGGGTGGAGCAGCAGGAGGATTTCCAACATCGGTAGCTGGCATGCAAACTGGAATGCCTACAGTAATGGGAGGATTTTCGACATCAGGTGCTGGAATGCCTACAGTAACAGGAGGATTTCCGACATCAGTAGCTGGCGTACAGACGGGAATTCCAGTAGGAGTACCAACTACATTTCCTTCTTTCGTTGGAGGAGTACAGACAGGATTTCCGGTACCGGGAGTAGGTGTTGTAGCAGGTGGAGTAGGGGGTTATCCGCAAGGTGTTCACGGTCACCATGTACATCACCATCACCAAGGCCAACACGGCCACCATGTACACCATCACCACCAAGGCCAACACGGTCATCATGTACATCACCACCATCAAGGTCAACACGGTCATCATGGACACCATCATCACCAAGGTCAACACGGTCATCATGGTCATCATCATCAAGGCCAACATGGCCATCAACAACAAGTACATCACCACGGACACCATCATATACATCCACAGGCGGTTCTTTATCAAACGCACCAAGGGCATCACCATCATCAAGGCCAACACCATCATCAAGGCCAACACGGTCATCAAGGCCAACACGGTCATCAAGGCCAACACCATCATCAAGGCCAACACGGTCATCAAGGTCAACACGGTCATCAAGGCCAACACGGTCATCAAGGCCAACACGGCCACCAAGGCCATCAAGGTCACCAACAGCACCAACAGCACCAACAGCACCAACAATATCAGCAATATCAGCAATATCAACAACAGCAACAATCTTCTCCTTGGACAGGTGGAATTGGAGCAGGAGCAGCAGGAGCAGCAGCAGGAGCGGCTAGTATTGGTGGAGCAGCGGGACACGCGGGACACGTGGGTCATTAATGAATTGCAGAAAAAAAGACATAATAAAAAACTGCTAGGAAATCCTAGCAGTTTTTTTCAGCTTCTTGGCGTTGGCGTTCGATTTCAGCACGAAGTTGTGGCTCTGGTGCCTGCCAGCCTTCTGGTTTTAGAATTTTGCCATCGCCTTCGCGGAATCGAGGTTTCCCATCAGGGAATAATTTTGCCATGTTTGCGTTATTTACAATTTCGAATCCTTTATCTGGACGTACGCCCATTTCTGCAAACGTTCCGAATGCAAAGTAAATAAGGTCAATCAGTGCATCATATTGATCTTCAACAGTCGTTGCTTCTAGAAATTCTTCTAGCTCTTCTTGCATAAAGCTAGCACGAATTTTTGCACGTTCTTCTGTTAATTTCGTTGGAGTATTTGTCACAGGGTGTCCGAACTCTTCATGCATTTTTGCAACAAGTTCGTATCCTTTATCTAAACCTTTTTCGTTTGTCATGTTGTTTCATCCTTTCTCGCTTTGTGCCGAATCTCATTGTAACATAAGGTGATTATGAAATGAAAAGGGACTGTTCAAAAGTTTCATCTTTTAGTTAAGCTAGTGATAGTGAAAGATTATATCGACTTAACGACAAAACCTATTAATAAAAGAAAGCCATCCCGGAATACTTTTGGGACGGCCTTGCTCGTTATTTTTCTTCTTTTATTAAAATGGATAAAATAAGATCGATGCCAAACATACCAACGAGCAACATTGGAATAACGACAAGTAAATAACGTGTGAAGGAAACATTTTTTAAGTATGTATGAGCAAATAAAAAGACGCCGAGAAATAAAATACCATTTAAAATAGGCTTTACTAATTTTTTAGACATAAGCTCCCCCATAAATATCTTCTCTCTCTATCTAAAATAAAAACTCCTCTTTCCGTTGTATCATGCTGGAGAGAGGAGTTCAATCATTTCTCATTCAATTACACCAGAATTTGTAATATTTACGGTGTATTTTATATGAATTGGAACATCTTTGTACATTTGTCTCCACTCTTCTATTTTGAATGGGCGATAATGTTGCTTATACTTTGCACCTAGCCCGAGGGGATCGACATTTAAAGATTTAAACTGCTTAATGAGTTTGGCAGCCTGTACATCCAATTGTTTTTGTACATTTTTTTCAATGTTTTTTGTGTTTTTATTATTTTCTAAGTTAATTTGTTTCGATAGTTCTTGGATACGTGCATCGAGATGAACGTGAATGAAAAAAGAAGGCTTCCCGTTTTTAATTTTTATATCGTAAGTTGGAACAGAACGAATATTATTAATCATTACGTACGCAGAATCTGTTTTAAATTCGTGTGAATCTAATTTATGTTTTTCTAACAGCCCTTTAAAGATGAACATATCTTTTTGCGCAATTTTACCGATATATTTATCCTTTTTAAAAAGACCAATTCCGGTGATTTTTATTTTATCACCATGTTTCTTTAAAATGGGAATATAGTAGTCTTGCCCTTCTTGATAATAGCGGAATGCTCCTACATGCAGATTATCCGTTGGTAAAGGACCGGTCTCCATATTATGTTCTAGCAACTTTTTTATATAAATTGCAACGTTGTATGATGTTGTATATTTCCCTTTTAAAAGTTCAGTACCATTCCCCTCTAATAAACCAATATATAAAGCGTTCCCTATATTCACATCTCGAAGTAATGTATCGAATGAAGTAGACATTCCTTTTTTTGCAAGTCTTATCGTATATAGGGCGACACGCATTTGTCCGCTAGCAAATGGTTGAGAAGACTCTAAAGATGTGTCTGCTTTTACTTGTTTTACAGCATTTGCGCTGCCTTCAAAAACTTGAACTTTATTTCCTTTTTTCTGAATGGGACAAACGAATGTTACTTTTACTTTATTATCCTTTGCAACGTCAAATACGGTTCCTTGAATCAGTTGTACATCGTCGATAATATTTTTTTGTAAACATCCAGTTAGACTGAGGAATGTTATACAAAAAATAAGTATTAATTTGCTTGTGCTTTTGATTTTTTCCATTTTCTTTTCACCCACACAATAATAAATAGGATTGGGATATATACATAAATGAGCCAAAAACTAACTTTTGACGCATTACTAATAAAATTATTAATATCATGTCTGTTTGTTAAAAGTTGTGAAACAATGAGAGTGATAAGGATAAAAGCGATTAGAACACCTCTTTGTTTCACCCGAAATATTTCGTGAGTGCCTCTCATTGCTGCCCATAAAGGAAGGATAGAACTTGAAATAATAACGAGTACATAAGCGGAAATTGCAATATATTCGAGTCTTTCTATGAATGGTAATTGAATGACTTGGGTCATAGAAAGTTGTGACCATATTGTTTTTAACAATTGTTTCTCACTAAAAAACGCAAAGGCTAAAAGGGTACTAAATAAATATAGTAGGTTTGAAAATAGTGCCCCGTATTGAGCGTATTTATGAGATTGCATAGGTTTTTTCACAAACGGATAAATCATGAGGTAAATCTCAAACCCTGTCATACTGTAGATTGACAGTTGAGCGGCTTTTAAAATATCTGAAAAAGAATGTGTGAATATAGGAAGTAAATTATCCCAATGTGAGTATTTCAAAACGAATAGGCTTAGAAATAAATACCCAAGTGTACCACCAACAGATATAACACAAATACCAGTAACGACACGAAATCCAGAAGAAATGATGTAATAGCTAACTAGGCATAAAAAGAGTGTTAACATCCAAGTTGAAGCGGTAGGAAACATCCATACTTGAATGATTTCAACATATGTTCGAATGACGGAAATACTGACGATTAAAAAATAAGCCATAAAGATGATACTGATACCATTTCCTAGCCACTTCCCAAATGTTTGTCGATGTAAATCAATTAAATTCCCGTTTGTTTCCCTTAATAAAAAATACATCATCCATATAAGAACATGGATACAGATTCCTGTAATTAGAACTCCTATCCAGCCGTCGTATCCAGCTGCTTTTGCAATAATTCGAGCGAATCCGAGAACGCCAGCACCGAACTGTGCACCGTGAATTAAGAAGAAGACAAAGACAGGAGATATTTGATATTTTTCTTGAACTTTACTCATCAATGCACCTCATTTCTTAATCATCAAAATCCGATCTATGTTTTGTTGAAATTCCTTTCGCTGCTTTCTTTACATGTTGTGGTCTCGCTTGTACATCCCTTGTATCAATCATCGTTAAAGGAAAACGAATCCAAGAGTCCTTAACCGACTGTTGTCTCGTCGGATAAAACAAAGCGTACGGCTTGCGTAAGGAAGTAAGCCTGAATAGATGAGTAAATAAAAAGATAAATCCAAGAGAAATCCCGAACAATCCGCCTATTTCTGCAAACATAAGAAAGGGAAAGCGTAGTAATCGAACTGCATTACCCATTTTATAAATAGGTGTAATAAAGGAAGCGAGTGCTGATAGTGCAACGATAATTAATAAAATGTTACTCGTTAAACCAGCTTGTACGGATGCTTGTCCGATTACGATACCGCCTACAATACCGAGCGTTTGACCGACTTTCATCGGTAACCTCGCGCCAGCTTCTCTTAATAAATCGATTGCGAGTTCTAAAAAGAGTGCTTCAATTAAAGGCGGAAATGGTACTTGTGCCCTTGATAAAATCAAAGTTTCAAGTAAATCACTCGGAATAAGTTCATAATGATAATTTAAAACTGCAACGTATAACGGTGTAGCACATATCGAGAATAGAACGGCGATAAGGCGTAAAATCCTTGAAAATGTAGCGTATAGCCAAGAGACGTTGTAGTCTTCTGGTGAAATGAAAAAATCAAAATAGGATACAGGTGTTAGTAAAACACTTGGAGAACCATCAACAAAAATAGCGATTTTCCCATCGATTAGTGCTTTTGTAACTCTATCAGTGCGTTCTGTATTGATATAGAGAGGGAAAATCGACTTTTCTCCCATCAATTCTTGTATATAAGCACTATCATTAATTTGATCGTATTCAAGAGCACGTAATGACTCCTCGAGAAAATCTACATTATCTTTTTCAGCGAGGTTGTCTAAATACATCATGACAACTTTTGTTTTGGAAAACTCGCCGATAATCATCTCTTTTGTTTGTAAATCTAAAACAGGAAGACGTTTTCGAACTAAATTAATATTTGTATCAATATCCTCTACGAAACCTTCCTGAGGACCGATAACGGTCGATTCGTTTAAAGGTGGAGTTGGTGCACGATAATTATCAATTGCAATATTTGCAAGCATACATTTTTGATCTTGTTGATTTACTTGAACAATCGCATGCCCCTTTAAAACCATGTCCTCAATTTTTTGTAAATCGTTCGTAATTGTAATGCCGCTCATCGGAATATGTTCTTTCAGCTCTTCTAGTGAAGCCTTAGGTCGTTCCAAAAGAGTAGGCATTAAGTACTTTTGCAATTTCTCACCATCAAGTGAAGGACGATAGTAAGAAATCCAATAAGGCATTGTTTCATCGTCAGATGTATGGTAATTAACAAAATCACTAGACTTTTTGAGCTTCCCTATTAAATCTTGTAGAGAATGAATACGGTCTTTTTCTGGTTTCGTAAAATCATAAATACTATTATTTCCAGAGTTTTGCTGTTGATCTTGGGCCGAGTTATCTTGTTTAGAGATTTGCTGTTGATCTTGGGTCGAGTTATCTTTCTTAGAGTGTTGCTGATTCTGATCCGAGTTGTCTTGTTTAGAATGTTGTTGTTGATTCTGATCCGAGTCGTTTTGTTTAGAATGTTGTTGTTGATTCTGATCCGAGTCATTTTGCTTAGAGTGTTGTTGTTGATTCTGATCCGAGTTGTCTTGTTTAGAATGGTGTTGTTGATTCTGATCCGAGTCGTTTTGTTTAGAATGTTGTTGTTGATTCTGATCCGAGTCATTTTGCTTAGAGTGTTGTTGTTGATTCTGATTCGAGTCGTTTTGTTTAGAATGTTGTTGTTGATTCTGATCCGAGTCGTTTTGTTTAGAATGTTGTTGTTGTTGATTCTGATCCGAGTCGTCTTGTTTGGAATGTTGTTGTTGCTGCTGATCCTGAGAAGGCTCTTTGTGTTCCTCTTTTTTTTGCTCGCTATTGCTATCTTTATTATGTTTCATACTTCTAGTCTGTTCTTTGTTATCATTCTCTTGGTTGTTAGGTTGTTGCTCCGAGTTATCTGTTTCGTTTGTTTCTGTTGTATTTGATTTTTTTTTCTTACGTAGCCAATTCCAAATCATATGTATTCCCTCTTTGATTGTGTAATATAGTGCTATTTTGTGGCTAATTTTGTATATTATTCATTTATTTATCAAAAGAAGAAGGAGTTTGGTTTGCGTAGAAAAAAACATGTAGTAAGCAGTTCATACTATAACGGGGAGAGGGAGAGTCTGTGCAAATTGTAAAAAAAGAGAAGTTTATTTTAAAAGAATTTACGTTTGAAATTGGTAGGGGAATTCCTGTTCAAATGGGGTATGAGACGTATGGTACTTTAAATAGAGAAAGGTCAAATGCGATTTTGGTATGCCATTATTTTAGTGCAACGAGTCATGCGGCAGGAAAATATACAGCGCATGATGAGGAGTCTGGTTGGTGGGATGGTTTAATTGGACCGGGAAAAGCAATTGATACAAATAAATATTTTGTTATATGCACTGATAATCTTTGTAATGTGCAGGTGAAGAACCCTTATGTGTTTACAACGGGACCGAAATCGATTCATCCGAAAACTGGAGATGAATATGCGATGGATTTTCCGGTTTTTACATTTCTTGATGTAGCTCGTATGCAATATGAGTTAATAAAAGATATGGGAATCTCAAGGTTATATGCTGTAATGGGACCGTCAGCTGGCGGGATGATTGCGCAGCAATGGGCTGTTCATTATCCTCATATGGTAGAGCGGATGATTGGTGTTATTACGAATCCGCAAAATCCAATTATTACGTCGGTAAATGTAGCACAAAATGCAATTGAGGCTATTCAACTGGATCCAAGTTGGAAGGGCGGGAAATATGGAGAAGAGCAGCCAATGAAGGGACTTCATTTAGCAAATAGAATGATGTTTATGAACGCATTTGATGAGCATTTTTATGAAACAACATTCCCTCGTAATAGTATAGAAGTAGAACCTTATGAAAAGGTTTCTACATTAACATCATTTGAGAAAGAAATAAATAAAGTGACATATAGAAGTATAGATTTAGTAGATGCAAATTCATGGATATACACTGCGAAAGCAGTTTTATTACATGATATTGCGCATGGATTTTCGTCTTTAGAAGAGGCGCTTTCTAACATAGAGGCAAATGTACTTATGATTCCGTGTAAACAAGATTTGCTTCAGCCGTCACGTTATAATTATAAAATGGTAGACATTTTGCAAAAACAGGGGAAATATGCGGAAGTGTATGAGATAGAAAGTATAAATGGGCATATGGCGGGAGCATTTGATATTCATTTATTTGAAAAGAAATTGCATGAGTTTTTAAATCGGAAAGTATCTAGTTTTGCGTAGAAAATAAATGGTGTGAAAAAGGTGCGATGTATGTAGTAGGCACCTTTTTTCACATGATTTGTAGACGGAAAATATATGTGGCAATTGCTATACCGAAGAATGCGATACTAAGCAATAGAAATAAGAATGACATTTCTTGTGGTGATTTTATCTTTTTATTATTTTTCATACTAAGAGCAATAATTGCAATGATTAAGAAAATGATGCCCATAATGAAAAGAAAAAGTGTCATTTTCATTGGCTCCTTTCATAAAACAAGTATATTGAGGATACAATGCACGAGTTATGTTTGTAAAGAATAAGTTTTGCGGGAAAATTGAGAAATAAAATTTCCATTCTTTGCGTTCTTTCTTTCGCATGCTAAAATTGACTAGATATGCTTGTTTAAGGAAGAGACTAAAGGTTTTATTGTATATAAGGAGGAACGACATATGACAGAAGTTAAAACAATTACTACAGAAGAAGTGCAAGAGCGTTTAGAAAATGGAGAAACGTTATTTTTAGTAGACGTAAGAGAAGATGAAGAAGTAGCAGCAGGAAAAATTCCAGAAGCTGTACATATTAAAATGGGTGATATCCCAAATAAAGTAGATTTCTTTGATAAAGAGAATGAATATATCTTTATTTGTCGTTCGGGAATGCGCAGTGAAAATGTATGCCATTATTTAAATGAACAAGGATTTAAAACAGTAAATATGGTTGGCGGAATGCTTCAATATGAAGGTGAAACGAAATAGTTAATAGTTAAAAACTTGAAACGAGTCTGTTTCAAGTTTTTTTCTTTTGCATACAGTGTACAAAAGGGGGATAGGTAAATGGGGATTAACTTGCGGAAAGTGAAAATTATTAATAATACAGGGGCTGTTAATGTTGGTGACTGTTATGATATCTCACCTTTAGCTGTAGCAAAAATATACGCAGGTGCTGGAGGTTCGAGTGCGGCTATTTTTTTAAATGGGAAAAGACAGTCAGAAGCGGTGATTAGAACATCAGTGTTTCTTCCACCATTAGCAACGAGTACACGTACATTAGGTTCATAGAGGAAAGGTAGAGTGTGATTATGCCTGCTCATATAAAAGAGTTTGTTATTGTGAATAACACTGGGAATATATTTACTGGTGATAATTTGAGTGATACGTCATTTACTGCTACGAAATCGTATAGTGGTTCAATGGGTTGTACTTGGATTGATGTTGTTACAGTAATAGGGACGGAGACAAAGCTTTGTTTACAGCCGGGAGATTCTGTGACGACAACATATACAAGGGGCACTCCTGCTGGTACTGTAACAGGAGCAAATATGGGGCAAAGTGTAAATGCATCGAGCATAGCACAAGCTGTCCCTAATACAGATAATATGGATTCAGTAGCTGGACTCCCTTAAGGAATTAAGGGGGTTTTTATTATTTAAAATAAAAATAGTCTTTGAGATTGTTTTTGTAAATACATATTAAAAAGAAGAGGTTTGTTTAATGTAAAAAAGATGGTGTGTAGGTGGTGAAAGTGTGAAAGGGCGCGATAAACAAAATTCATTAAATTCTAATTTCAGAATTTCACCAAATCTTATTGGACCTACTTTTCCTCCCGTTCCAACGGGATTTACTGGCATTGGGATTACTGGTCCAACCGGTCCCCAAGGTCCAACAGGCCCACAAGGACCAAGAGGATTACAAGGTCCAATGGGAGAGAGGGGCCCGACAGGACCTCAAGGAGTGCAAGGGATTCAAGGACTAGCTGGACAAATGGGTGCAACAGGACCAGAAGGACAACAAGGACAGCAAGGATTGAGGGGACCACAAGGAGAAACTGGAGCAACTGGACCACAAGGAGTGCAAGGGTTACAAGGTCCGATTGGTCCAACAGGAGCGACTGGGGCACAAGGTATACAGGGGATACAGGGGTTACAAGGTCCGATTGGAGCGACTGGACCTGAGGGACCTCAAGGAATTCAAGGTGTGCAAGGGGTACCAGGAGTAACTGGTCCACAAGGAATACAAGGAGCGCAAGGGATACAAGGAGTGCAAGGCCCGAGTGGAAGTACTGGTCCAACAGGAGGAACGGGTCAAGGGGTTACAGGCCCAACTGGAATAACAGGTCCAACAGGGATAACGGGTCCATCTGGAGGACCACCAGGTCCGACGGGGGCAACTGGTGCGACAGGTCCGGGTGGTGGACCGAGTGGAAGTACAGGTGCGACGGGAGCAACGGGAAATACAGGAGCAACAGGAAGTACAGGGGTAACTGGAGCAGCAGGAACTACAGGTCCAACTGGAAGCACAGGAGCGCAGGGCTTGCAAGGAATACAAGGGGTTCAAGGGCCGATTGGACCAACCGGCCCAGAAGGTCCGCAAGGTATTCAAGGTATTCCTGGTCCGACGGGCGTAACTGGTGAACAAGGAATACAAGGAGTTCAGGGAATTCAAGGGATAACAGGAGCAACTGGTGATCAAGGTCCGCAAGGTATACAGGGGGCTATTGGACCACAAGGTGTGACAGGAGCAACTGGTGATCAAGGTCCACAAGGAATTCAAGGAGTACCAGGTCCAACAGGAGAAACGGGACCGCAAGGGGTTCAAGGGATTCAAGGACCGATGGGTGATATAGGCCCAACAGGACCAGAAGGCCCAGAAGGACTTCAAGGCCCGCAAGGAATACAAGGGGTGCCAGGACCAGCTGGAGCAACCGGTCCAGAGGGTCCGCAAGGTATACAGGGAATTCAAGGGCCAATAGGAGCAACCGGTCCAGAAGGTCAACAAGGTATACAGGGGGCTATAGGACCTCAAGGTGTAACCGGAGCAACAGGAGCACAAGGAGCAACTGGAATTCAAGGTGTACAAGGAAATATAGGTGCAACAGGTCCAGAGGGCCCACAAGGAGTTCAAGGTGCTCAAGGAGCGATTGGCCCAACAGGTCCGATGGGGCCACAAGGAGTTCAAGGAGTACAAGGAATTCAAGGAGCAACGGGTGCTCAAGGAGTGCAAGGTCCACAAGGAATACAGGGAATTCAAGGTCCGACGGGAGCATCAGGAGATACGGGCGTAACTGGTGCGACAGGGGAAGGAACTACAGGCCCAACTGGAGTAACCGGTCCAACAGGTGTAACTGGTCCTTCTGGAGGACCAGCAGGACCGAGTGGTCCAACGGGGCCATCAGGTCCGACTGGAGTGACAGGTCCATCCGGTGGACCACCTGGACCGACAGGAGCAACCGGTGTGACAGGAGCAACTGGAGATACCGGGGCGACAGGCTCAACTGGAGTGACAGGAGCGACAGGAGAAACGGGAGCAACCGGAGTTACGGGTTTACAAGGCCCACAAGGAATTCAAGGAGTGCAAGGTGACATAGGTCCAACCGGCCCACAAGGAGTTCAAGGTCCGCAAGGGATCCAAGGAGTAACAGGGGCAACAGGAGAACAAGGTCCGCAAGGGATTCAAGGCCCACAAGGAATCCAAGGTCCAACCGGCCCACAAGGAATCCAAGGAGAACAAGGTCCGCAAGGAATTCAAGGAGCAACTGGAGCCACTGGGGCACAAGGTCCACAGGGGATACAAGGGATACAAGGGATACAAGGTCCGACCGGTCCACAAGGCCCAACTGGAATTCAAGGAGTGCAAGGCGAAATAGGTCCAACTGGTCCGCAAGGAGTGCAAGGGTTACAAGGTCCACAAGGTCCAACAGGGGATACAGGAGCAACCGGAGCACAAGGTCCACAAGGTTCGCAAGGGATTCAAGGTCCAACGGGAGCGACTGGAGCGACAGGTCCCCAAGGAATTCAAGGTCCGCAGGGAATCCAGGGTCCACAAGGTTCAACCGGAGCCACGGGAGCAACCGGAGCACAAGGCCCAACAGGGGACACTGGTCCAACCGGTTCACAAGGAATTCAAGGTCCAACAGGCCCAACTGGAGCGGGAGCAACCGGGGCCACTGGGGCAACGGGTGTGACCGGAGTTAGTACAACTGCAACGTATGCATTTGCGAATAATACATCAGGAACCGCTATTTCCGTTTTATTAGGTGGTACGAATGTACCGTTACCGAACAATCAAAATATTGGACCAGGAATCACTGTTAATGGTACGAATACTGTATTCACAGTTGCGAATGCAGGGAATTATTATATAGCCTATACAATTAATCTAACGGCAGGGTTAGTTGTAAGTTCTCGTATAACCGTAAATGGCAGTCCGCTTGCGGGAACGATAAACGCTCCGACATTGGCTACTGGTTCATTTAGTGCACCAATAATTGCTAACTTACCTGCTGGAGCCGCTGTTAGCTTGCAATTATTTGGATTAGTTGCGATAGCTACATTATCTACGGCAACGCCAGGAGCTACTCTAACGATTATTAGATTAAGTTAATAAGAAGAAAACCTTGGGGCTTTTATGCTTCAAGGTTTTTTATCTCATTATTTGTATGTAGTCTCATTGATTAGGAAAGTTTCACTTTATTCACTTGAGCAAAAACATCGCAGTTCGAAAATATATTATAATAGAATGAAAAGAGAGAAATTTGGCAGAAAGGGAGGGTGGCGATGCAGGAGATGGTTACAGATTTTTTTGGACGCCCACTTCAAGATTTGCGCATATCTGTCATTGATCGTTGCAATTTTAGATGTACATATTGTATGCCAGCGGAAGTTTTTGGGCCAGATTATGCTTTTTTGAAAGATGAGTTTTTACTGACGTTTGATGAAATTGAGCGTTTGGCAAAACTATTTGTTAGCGTCGGTGTACGAAAAATTAGACTTACTGGTGGCGAGCCACTGTTGCGTAAAGATTTAACAAAACTTATTGCACGTCTCGTGAAAATTGAAGGGTTAGTAGATATAGGGTTAACGACGAATGCAATTCATTTAACGAAACAAGCAAAAGCATTAAAAGAAGCTGGATTACATAGAGTAAATGTTAGTTTAGATGCAATAGATGACGATGTATTTAAGGACATTAATGGTCGGAATATCAATACGAAACCTGTTATAAAGGGAATTATGGCTGCAAAAGAGGCCGGGCTTGATGTAAAGGTAAATATGGTTGTGAAAAAAGGGATGAATGACCATCAAGTACTTCCGATGGCTGTTTATTTTAAAGAGCAAGGAATCACACTTAGGTTTATTGAGTTTATGGATGTTGGTAGTACAAATGGATGGAACTTTGATCAAGTCGTTACAAAGCGAGAGTTAATTGAGATGATTCATAGTGTGTATCCACTTGAGCCAACTGAAGCGCATTATTTCGGTGAAGTTGCGAAGCGATATCGTTACGTTGGAACAAATGTCGAAGTCGGTTTTATTACTTCTGTTTCAGAGTCATTTTGTTCCTCTTGTACGAGAGCGAGAATTTCGGCAGATGGAAAGTTTTATACTTGCTTATTTGCGACAGAAGGATTGGATGTAAGGGAACTTCTTAGAGGAAATCTTTCGGATGATGAGTTAGTAAGCGTTATACAAGGTGTATGGATGAATAGAAAAGATAGATATTCGGATGAACGGACAGAAGAAAGTGCAAAGAATCGTCCGAAAATTGAAATGTCTTATATAGGAGGATAAGAAAGGGGGCTATCGTATGCAGGAGCGATATTCAAGACAAATATTATTTTCTGGTGTTGGAGAAGAAGGACAGAGAAAAATTAGAGAGAAGCATGTGCTTATTATCGGCGCTGGTGCTCTCGGTGCAGCGAATGCAGAAGCAATTGTTAGAGCAGGTGTTGGCAAAATAACAATTGCGGATCGTGATTATGTAGAATGGAGTAATTTACAAAGACAACAATTATATACAGAAGAAGATGCAAAGCAGTATAAACCAAAAGCGGTAGCAGCAGCAGAGCATTTACAAGCGATTAATTCTGAGGTGAAAATAAATCCGGTTGTGACTGATGTAACAGTGCAAGAAATGGAAGAGCTAGTGAATGATGTAGATTTAATATTAGATGCGACAGATAATTTTGAAACGCGTCTTCTTATTAATGATATTTCACAAAAGTATAATATTCCGTGGATATATGGTGGTTGTGTCGGAAGCTACGGAGTAACGTATACAATTTTACCAGGAAAAACACCGTGTTTCCGCTGTTTAATGGAACATCCAGCGAGCGGGGCGACATGTGATACGGCGGGTATTATACAGCCAGCCGTGCAATTAGTAGTTGCACATCAAATAACGGAAGCGCTGAAAATATTAGTAGAAGACTATGGGGCGCTTCGCGAAACGATGTTATCGTTTGATCTTTGGAATAATCAACAGATGGCATTTAAAGTGAATAGGCAGAAAAAAGACACATGTTTATCTTGTGGAAGATTACGTACATATCCGAGTTTAACATTTGAAGCACAAACGAAAACAGAAGTGTTATGTGGCCGAAATACAGTACAAATCCGTCCAGGTGTGCGGAATGAATTTAATTTAGAAGAAATTAAAAAGCGCTTACAAAGAAGCGTGGATGTAAAAGCTACTCCGTATTTATTATCATTTCGGGTAGAGGAATTTCGTTTTGTTTTATTTACAGATGGCAGGGCCTTTATTCATGGGACGAATGATATAAATGTAGCAAAACGTTTATATGCAAGATATATAGGTTGAACCTAAAGGGAGCCCTTTAGGTTCAGCAGAGAGAAGATTAAGACTTTCTCGTATAATCTCCACTTTTTCCACCTGTTTTTTCAAATAAATATGTTTCGCCAATAATCATACCTTTATCAACAGCTTTGCACATATCGTACACAGTAAGAGCTGTAGCGGAAGCAGCTGTTAAAGCTTCCATTTCAACACCGGTGCTACCTTCTGTTTTAACTTTTACTTCAATAAGTAATCGATATTGTTCTTCGGATTGTTTCCAATCGAAAGAAACGTCAACACCTTTTAATAATAAAGGATGGCACATTGGGATAATATCAGAAGTGCGTTTCGCAGCCATAATACCTGCGATTTGTGCAACTGCTAGTACGTCACCTTTCCCAATTTTATTGTGAGAGATTTTATCGTAAATTTCTTTTGTAACGACAATGCTAGAGCACGCAATTGCTGTTCGAACGGTTGCTTTTTTGTCACTTATATCAACCATCTTCGCGCGTCCTTGGTCATTAAAGTGTGTGAATGAAGACATGGAATTCCTCCTTGAAGTAATTTCTATTTAATATATAAAGTTTAATCGAGATAAAAAAAATTGCAAATATGAGGTGAGAAACGATGGTAGAAAAACGAATTCCAATTCAAGTTGCTGAGGCAGTAGAGAGAGTAATGGAATATGCGAAGAATGGTGAAGTAGAAGAAGTTTCTATTACGGAAAGTTACGGAAGAATTCTTGGGGAGGATGTTGTCTCTGATCATGACGTTCCTCATTTTGATCGTTCTCCTTACGATGGTTTCGCAATTCGAGCAGAAGATACGAAAGAAGCGAATCAAGAGAATTCAGTTGAATTTGAAGTAATAGGGGAAATCGGGGCGGGATTTGTTTTTTTAGATGAAGTAGGGCCTTTTAAAGCGGTTCGTATTATGACGGGAGCAGCTATTCCAGAGGGTTGTAATGCGGTCGTAATGCTAGAGCTGACGGAAGGTTTTGAGAAGAACGGAAAAACATATATGAAGGTAAAGCGTTCTTTTAATAGTGGTGACAATGTGTCATTTAAAGGCGAAGATATAAAACGAAATCAAGTTCTCGTTAAGAAAGGCGTTGCAATCAATCCAGGTGTTGCCGCCTTATTAGCGACGTTTGGATATAGTACTGTGAAAGTTGTAAAACAGCCTGTTGTTGGTATTGTGACGACAGGAAGTGAACTGCTAGAAGTACATGAGTCGTTACAGCCGGGGAAAATTAGAAATAGTAACTCGTATATGATTGCAGCTCAAATTATGAAAGCCGGAGGGAAAGTTCGTTATTATGGTCAACTTGCCGACGAGTTAGATGCATGTTTCGCCGCTGTTCAATCGGCGATGGATGAGGTTGATATTTTAATTACGACAGGCGGTGTGTCGGTAGGAGATTATGACTACTTGCCAGCTATTTATGAAAGATTACAGGCGAATGTACTCTTTAATAAAATAGCGATGAGACCAGGAAGTGTAACGACAGTAGCTGAAGTTGAGGGAAAGTTACTTTTCGGTTTATCAGGAAATCCGTCAGCTTGCTACGTAGGCTTTGAGCTATTTGTGCATCCGGTTATAAAAACATATTTGTACGCGAAAGAACCTCACGTATATAGAGCAGATGCTATTTTGCAAACGGATTTTCCGAAGCCAAATCCGTTTACTCGCTTTGTAAGAGCAAAGGTGACAATCGTGGACGGAGCATTACAAACGATGCCGGTCGGCTTAGATAAATCGAGTGCGGTCTCTTCACTTGCAGATGCGAATGCTTTTATTGTGTTGCCTGGAGGAACGAGAGGATTTGAAGCAGGGATGAAAGTATCTGTATTGTTGTTAGAGCACGCCGAGGGATGTGAGTGGCCATGGGCAAAGCCCCTTCAATCTTACAAATAGTAGGGTATCAAAATAGCGGAAAAACAACGCTTGTTGAGAAAATTGTGTACGCATTAGCTGAACGAAAAATGAAAGTTGCTACAATTAAGCATCACGGGCACGGAGGTTTTCCAGAAGTAGCGCAAAAAGATAGTGAAAGGCACCGAAAGGCTGGTGCTGTTGTCAGTAGTGTAGAAGGCGCTGGATTACTTTCACTGTCGTCATTAAGAGAGGAATGGTCCTTGCAAGAAATTATTCGCTTATATGAGTTTTTTGAAGTGGATACAATTTTAATAGAGGGCTATAAAAAAGAGAGCTATCCGAAAGTAGTGTTACTTCGTTCTGCGGAAGACGTTGAACTTTTACATAAAGTAGAAAATATAGTAGCCGTTATTACGTGGCATGATGCTCCCACAAACTTACGAGAAGAATATAAAGTATTTCATATAACAGAAGAAGAGTTGTATATAGACTGGTTTATACAAACGGTAAGGAGTACGAAATGACAAATACGTATTATGAAATAATTGATACAGAAATCTCGATTGAAGAGGTAGCGAAGAAGGTTATTCGCCGCGAATGCGGTGCTGTTACAACATTTATTGGAACGGTTAGGGAGTTTACGAAAGGGCGTCGTACATTATACTTAGAATATGTCGCTTATAAAACGATGGCAGAAAAGATGCTAGAGAAAATTGGCTCAGAAGTGAAAGAGAAGTGGCCAGGTACACACGTTGCGATTACACATCGCATCGGTACACTGCAAATTTCTGATATCGCGGTTGTTGTTGCTGTTTCAACACCGCATCGTAAAGCGGCCTATGAGGCGAATGAATATATTATGGAACGCATAAAACAAATTGTTCCGATTTGGAAAAAGGAGTTTTGGGAAGATGGAGATTCATGGATTGGTGATCAATTAGAAAAAACACCATATCCGGCGGGAGAGCCTGGGAAGGAGCTATAAGTATGATTCGAGTATTGTTATTTGCGCACTTGCAAGAAGAAGCAGGAACAAGTGAATTACAAATAGAGAAAGAAAATATTACGGTTGCAGAGTTAAAAGATGTTGTTGCTAAAGAATATAATGTACCAGTGACAGCATCAACTATGGTTGCGATTAATGAAGAATACGCAAATGAAGATGACACGATTCGGGATGGTGATGTTGTTGCACTAATCCCACCAGTGAGCGGTGGTTAATATTGGATTCATTAAAACGACTTTCCTACATAGGGGAAGTCGTTTTTTTATGGCAGTTTTGCGAACACTAATTTATAGAACAAGGAGGGTATTATGAAAAAAATATGTGTAGTTATTACAATGATTTGTTCGGTCTTCTTCTCTTCCCCAAGTGATTCTTTGGCGAAAGAATCGAGGGAACAGCTGTTAGAGAGTGCATTATCGAATAGGTACTATTCAGTTATTAGACAAGTGACAGAAGATCAATATGAATGTGCTTCCGTTATAAATATAAAGCGTCTCGGCAAGAACGGTGAGTTCGTTCCTAGATTTGAAATTACGCTACAATTTCTTACGTTCCAAGGTGCACATAATCCGCCGAATGATAAAGTTACACTTATTTTGGAAGATCATTTAGATCACGTAAAAATAAAGAAGGTGGAGCGAGAAAAGAATGTTTCTGGTGCTATTGCAGAAAAAGTTTGTGAACGGGAAAAAGAAAAGATAAAAGCTCACTCTAATGATTCCGAGTGATCACCTATGAAATTTAGTAAAGAAAGGTAATGAGCGATGGACATACTTTTAGCGATTTTACCGGCTCTATTTTGGGGAAGTATTGTGCTATTTAACGTAAAACTGGGCGGAGGACCGTATAGTCAAACGCTCGGTACAACGTTTGGTGCACTTATTTTCTCAATTGTTGTTTATATTTTTATGAAGCCCGTATTGACTCCTACTATTATCGGAGTTGGAATTGTGTCAGGTTTATTTTGGGCACTTGGTCAGGCGAATCAATTAAAAAGTATTGATTTAATGGGTGTTTCGAGAACGATGCCCATTTCAACAGGACTGCAATTAGTTGCGACGACTTTATTTGGAGTCATCGTATTTCATGAGTGGTCCACGACAATATCAGTCGTCCTTGGCGTTTTGGCTCTCGTTTGTATTATTATCGGTGTTATTTTAACATCACTTCAAAGTGAAGAAGAAAAGAATGCAGAGCAGGCGGGGAATTTTAAAAGGGGCATTATCATTTTATTGATTTCAACAGTCGGCTATTTAGTTTACGTAGTAGTGATTAGACTATTTAACGTAGATGGTTGGTCAGCTTTATTGCCACAAGCAGTCGGTATGGTGTTAGGGGGCATTTTGCTTACGTTCAAACACCATCCATTTAATAAATATGCACTACGAAATATTATCCCAGGATTAATTTGGGCAGCTGGAAATATGTTTTTATTCATTTCGCAGCCGCGTGTTGGAGTGGCAACTAGTTTCTCGCTATCGCAAATGGGAATTATTATTTCAACGCTTGGCGGGATTCTTATATTAGGTGAAAAGAAAACGAAACGTCAATTAACGGGTATTGTCGTCGGTATCGTTTTTATTATCGCGGCGGGAATTATGTTAGGTGTTGCAAAAAGTTAAAGGAGGTATTGAAATGTATAGTGATTTAGCTGGAAAAGTTGTCGTTATTACAGGGTCAGCAACTGGTCTTGGAAGAGCGATGGGAGTAAGGTTTGCTAAGGAGAACGCAAAAGTAGTAATTAACTATCGCTCGCGAGAGTCAGAAGCGCATGATGTATTAGAAGAAATTAAAAAAGTAGGCGGAGAAGCGATTGCTGTAAAAGGTGATGTGACGGTTGAAGCTGACGTTGTGAACCTCATTCAATCTGCTGTGAAAGAGTTTGGTACGCTTGACGTTATGATTAATAATGCAGGGATAGAAAATGCAATACCATCGCATGAAATGCCGCTAGAAGATTGGAATAAAGTAATCAATACAAATTTAACAGGTGCTTTTTTAGGAAGCCGAGAAGCGATTAAATATTTTGTAGAACATGATATTAAAGGTTCTGTCATTAATATGTCGAGTGTTCACGAGAAAATCCCGTGGCCGCTATTTGTGCACTATGCAGCTAGTAAGGGCGGCATTAAACTGATGACAGAAACGTTAGCGCTAGAATACGCACCAAAAGGCATTCGCGTAAATAATATTGGTCCAGGTGCAATAAATACGCCAATTAATGCAGAGAAGTTTGCGGATCCTAAAAAACGTGCTGACGTAGAAAGTATGATACCGATGGGCTACATCGGAAAACCGGAAGAAATTGCAGCAGTCGCAACGTGGCTCGCTTCTTCAGAGGCCAGTTACGTAACTGGAATTACGTTATTTGCAGATGGTGGAATGACGTTATATCCATCGTTTCAAGCAGGGCGAGGGTAATAGAAAAGGACAAAGAGTTTTAGCTCTTTGTCCTTTTTTCTGCAAAAAAAATAGCGGTCGGCTATTTTAAATTTAATGATTAATTGTATCTTGAAGATATTCTGTTGCTTGATGTTCAGAAACATTTTGTACAAGTGCAACTTCGCTAATCATCATTTTTCGGGCATTATCTAGCATTTGTTTTTCGCTCGCATTTAAAGCTCTCTCTTTATTGCGGCGAAGTAAATCACGAACAACTTCTGCACTATCTTGCAGATTGCCGTTTTTCATTTTTTCCATATTCATTGTATATCTTTGTTTCCAGGAAAGTGATGTATCTGATTCCCCGTTTTGAAATTCAAGAAGTATATCATCTAACGTACCTTTATCTACGATATAACGAATACCTGATTTTTGTAATTGATCCATAGGAAGCATTACTTGCATATCTTTACTAATGATACGTATCACACAATATTGACGTATTGTTCCTAATATTTCTTTCTCTTCAATGGCTTCGATGACTCCTGCGCCGTTCATTGGATAAACGATTTTATCACCAATTTGAAACAAATCATCCACCTCCATATGTGGTAACCATCTTTAATGATAACATAAGTGAATAAAAATGTCAAATTTTATATAATACCATAATAATTATATCCGAGTCAATAAGTAAAAACTCTTTTTTATATATATATTTTTTTGCTCTTACTTATCTATGATTTTTTTAGAAAAATAGTACAGGTGAAGAAAGAAGGCATATCCACTTATTTTTAAGCATAAAATGTAAAATCGCTAATACAATATACCTAAATCCGTTCTTTGCAAAGGAGGGAGAGAAGGTGGGGCGCACAATAAAAATTGATATTACAAATAAAGTTGTAGCTAAATTTAGACCAGATTGTTTGGAATTATATACGAGTAAATTTATGATAGGTAAGTTTTATGTCTATACTGAAGGTAAACAATATGTGTTAGAAGACGGATATATATATGAAGACGGAAAATTTTATCGCATCATAGATACGCACCGTGGCAATAATCAAGCGGCGGAGGGCTGCGATCTAGGATGGTGTTAACATGATTCGTGTGAAAGTGTTTGATGAAAGTCACGAAAAAGACTTAGAAGACGCTGTAAATGTGTTTTTGAAAAAGATTGATGATAGTAACTTTGTAGATATTAAGTACCAAGTTGGTGTTTCCATTAACGATGATGAGAACCAAATTTATTGTTTTTCAGCAATGATCGTTTATAAAGCATAAAAAAGAGCTGGCTCCCCAGCTCTTTTTTATGCTTTATGTTGGGACAACATGTGTCGGTAATACGTTCATAATAGATTGAGTTGTGCCTAATTTCTTTGTTGCTAAAAGAGGCGCCCCTGTTTCATGGTTATGGGCATCTGTACACATACCAAGGTGATAACGATCACCTAAAAATGGATCGATATAAAAACCGTTTTTGAATACTTTATCATTCGGATGTTTTTCATGGTGAATGTCAGAGCAATTAATGCAATAGAACATAGCTTTCATCCCCTTTTTATTTTTGTTTGAAAAAAGTGAGGGGGTAGTCATTTCGCTCCTAAGGAAATGTTGAGGAGAAGAGAAATAACTACCTACTCAAATGGTGGGCATATTCCTTCTGATTTTTCATATCTCGCGTAGTGTCCCTGAGGGAAGGAGGAGGGACGAAATACGCAAGATACACGTAAGGCTCTTCTTTCAAGATGAATGATGGAGTTTCATATTGAGAGAAGTATTTATTTTTTGTTGCCTTTGTGAGTATATTATGAGGAAATGCTCAGAGGGTGTTTGTCCTGTTGAAAAAATGTTGAGAATTTCTCAACAGTAAAAAAGAATTAGCGTTGACATAAAACCAAAAGGTGTTATATCATCTAAATGTAACCAAAAGGTGTTATGTTTTAATACCGAATAAAGGAGAATGAAAATGGAACAACAAAATACATTAACTGATATTAAACAAACGATCGTTTTTAACGCGTCTATTCAAAAAGTATGGAATGTAGTATCAACTGCAGAAGGGATTGCGTCATGGTTTATGCCAAATGATTTTGTATTAGAGGTAGGACATGAATTTCATGTGCAATCACCATTTGGACCATCACCATGTAAAGTGTTAGAAATTGATGAACCAAACCATCTATCTTTCTCATGGGATACAGATGGCTGGGTTGTTTCATTTAATCTGAAAGACCTAGGAGATAATAAAACAGAATTTACGTTAATTCACGGCGGCTGGAAACATCCTGATGAAATTCTTCCGAAAGCGAATGCGAAGAGCTCTATTATTCGCGATAGAATGAGCGGGGGCTGGGTAGCGATTGTAAATGAAAAACTGAAAAAGGTTGTTGAAGGCTAAGTGTCCTCATCAGCAGCGAAATATGATGTATTTCAAGCAATTGCTGATCCAACCCGCCGAGAAGTAATACGGTTATTAAGTGATAAAGAGTTACCGATTTCCAAAATAACGGATCATTTTCCGATGAGTCGTACTGCGGTTGTAAAGCACCTTCATATTCTTTCAGAAGCGAATTTAGTAAGCGGAACAAAAAGCGGAAGAGAGAAGATATATCGTTTGCATCCAGAACCATTAGAGGAATTACAACAGTGGCTCTCGTATTATGAACGTTTTTGGGATAATAAATTGTCCATGCTGAAACATATTGTGGAGAATGAAGAGTAAAAAGAGGATGACCGAAATGGTCATCCTCTTTATTATTGCTCACTTGTTTGTGTAGCTGGTTTTAATAAAATCCAAGCGATAATTAGTGTAAATACTGCTAATACGAAAGTACTCATATAAATGACGTGTACACTTGATGCTAATGCCTCTTGCGATTCGGTTACTACGTTTGCTGTAGTTCCTCCGTGTCCGCCACCAGATACAAGATCAAGGTTTTGAATACCACGTGCATGAATCATCGTATTAAAGATTGTGCCAAAAATTGCAGCACCTAACGTTTGACTAAATGTATTAATAAATGTGTTTAAACCGACTGCTGTTCCGCGCGTATGAGCTGGTACGGCTGCTTGAATTGTTACCATATAAATTGGTGTCACAAGCCCCATTCCTAAGCCGAATAATCCGACTGCTACATAAATAAGGAACGATGGTGAATTTGTTGATAATGTAAATAATAAGAACGTAGCCACTGATAAAATGCTAGCTCCAAGTAAAATAATTTGTTTCGTTTGTAATTTGCCAACTAAGTTACCGGAGAACATAGCACCGAACGTCCACATAACAGGAATTGGCATTAAAATGAGTCCAGCTTCTGTCGCATTTTTTCCTAATACACCTTGGCTCCAAATTGGAAGGTACATTGTAATACTAATAATCATCGCACCGGCAATAAGAGTTAAGATGTTTATTGTAGATAATGTACGGTTAGAGAAAAGTGCTAGCGGAATTAATGGTTCCGGAGATTTTTTCTCGATGTATAAGAAAATAATGAATGACACAGCCGCAAAGATTAATAGACCGATGATTGTAATGTCTCCCCAGTTTTGCTTACTGCTACCTGTTAATAATGCGTATAGTAAAGCAATTGTACTTAATGAGAAGACTGTCGCACCAAGGTAGTCGATATGCTGCTTGGCGGCAGACTTAACAGATTCCTTATAAGAAGTGGCAAACATTAAGCAAGCGATAATTCCAAATGGAACGTTTAAGAAGAAGATATAACGCCAAGATAGAGAATCAACTAAAAATCCACCTACTAACGGCCCGATAACGCCAGATACACCCCAAACGGCACTCATCCAGCCTTGTGCTTTCGCACGGTCTCTCGCTTCACTATATAAGTCGCCAATAATCGTCATTGTGATCGGCATAACAGCACCAGCACCTATACCTTGAAGAGCACGGAAGAAGATTAATTGTTCCATTGACGTAACGACTCCGCAAAGTGCAGAACCAATTAAGAAGATTGTAGCTCCGATGAGCAAAACTTTTTTACGGCCGAATAAATCAGCAAGCTTTCCGTATATTGGAGTCGAAACAGCTGTTGCAAGCATATAAATTGCATATACCCAACTAACAAGTTCGACGCCTGACAAATCACTCGTTATACGAGGGATCGCTGTACTAACAATCGTTCCTTCTACCGCAGAAAGAAACGTCATTAGCATTAAAGACATCATGACTTTTTTTCTCATATTTTTTCCCCTTACCCTTTTTTAAATATTCAACAATATAAAATATAAAGGTACTAAGGTATATAAAGCAACAAAAAAGCAATGGGAAGTCAGGAGGAGCGTATATTTGTCGTGGAATCGCCGATATAATTTCATATACCTATAAAAAAAGAAACAGGAAGCCCTGTTTCTTTTTTTAATATGGCATTTTCGCGTTTTCTCCAGCTGTTGTTCCGGCAATTCTACCAGTAACGAGAGCAGATGTAATATTATAGCCGCCAGTATAACCGTGAATATCAAGAACTTCTCCGCAGAAATATACGCCGTTCGTGAATTTAGAAGACATTTCTTTCGGATTAATTTCTTTAACGGATACACCGCCGCCAGTAACGAATGCTTTTTCAATTGACTGCGTACCATTTACATTCACAGTAAATTCTTTAAAGTCTTTCACAAGTGCACGAATCTTCTCGTGAGAAACTTGTCCAGCTTGTTCGCTGCCATCAATTTCATTCTTTTCTAATAAGAATAGGAAGTAACGTTCAGGAACATAACCTTTTAATACATTTTTAATTCCTTTTTTCGGATCTTCTTTCATTTGTTTCAGCATGCGCTGGAATAGTTGTTCACTATTTTCTTCTGGCAATGCATCGATACTCATTTGAATCGTATTCGTTTTAAACTTTTTCAGTGCTTTCACGACGAATTGGCTACAACGAAGAGCGGCAGGACCAGATAGGCCGAAATGAGTGAAGAGCATGTCCATTTTGTGAGAAATGATAGCTTTTCCTTTCGGGTTTAATACGCTTAAGTTTACATCGCGTAAAGCAAGACCTTGTAAGGAGCGATCACGAATAAATGGTTCGTTTGAAAGGATTGGTACTTCTGTTGGGAATAGCTCTGTAATTGTATGCCCAGCTTTTTCAGCCCAAGCGTATCCATCTCCAGTAGAGCCAGTTTGAGGAACGGATTTTCCGCCAACAGCGATAACGACGTGATTTGTTTCTAACACTTCACCAGTTTGCAGTACGACTGCTTTCGTTTGACCGTTCTCATATTCAATTGTTTCAACGGGTGTATTCGTACGGATTTTTACACCTAAGTCTTTTAATCGTGTTAAAAGTGCGTCTACTACTGATTGTGCTTTATTTGATACAGGGAACATGCGACCATGATCTTCTTCTTTTAGTTGCACGCCAAGCTTTTCGAAGAATGTAATAATATCTTCATTATTGAAAATAGAAAAAGCGCTGTATAAGAAGCGGCCATTTCCTGGTATATGTTTAACGATCTCATCAAGTGGTAGACGGTTCGTTACGTTACAACGACCACCACCAGAAATCGCAAGTTTACGCCCTAGTTTATTTCCTTTATCAAGAAGTAAGACACTTGCGCCTTCTTCTGCAGCACCGATTGCAGCCATTAGCCCAGAAGGCCCGCCGCCGATGACAATAACATCATAATGCATAATATATCGACCTCATTTTCTACATTTCCTGCCTAAAAGAATAGCATGTTTTCCCTTAAAAGAAAAATAGAGTGAAGTACTGCTTAAGGATAGAATTGTGGTACAATACAAAAGTTAGAGTTCAGCACTATCCTGCTATTTGTGGGCAAGAAGACTAAAACCTTAAGATGTAAGAGAAATAAAAAGGAAATTTGGTAGCCCGTAAATGCTCGAATAGTTCAACTAATAAAGAGTAGGGAGTGAACACCTTCCCTGCAAATTATAGTTTCACTTTATGTAGATGTAGGAGGATTTTTGTATGTCCGATTCGAAATTTTTGCGCGGAACGCTTATTGTTACGTTAGGGACATTTTTAGTAAAGTTCTTAGGCATGATTTACGTCTTTCCGTTTCATGCATTAGTAGGTACAGAAGGCGGAACGCTCTATACATATGGATACATTCCATATACGATCTTTTTAAGTATTGCAACGGCAGGGGTGCCGCTTGCTGTTTCCAAATTTGTTTCCAAATATAATGCGCTTGGCGATTATAAAACGAGCCGGAGAATGTTCCGCTCGGGAATGGTTATGATGATAGTAACAGGAGTTCTTTCGTTCCTAGTTCTATACATGACAGCGCCACTGTTTGCAGAAGCAATGCTTGGTAAACAAAGTATACACAGTAATGTAGAAGAAGTTACGACGATTATTCGTCTTGTAAGTTTTGCACTTATTGTTGTACCAGCAGCGAGTTTAATTCGTGGTTATTTCCAAGGTCACCAATCGATGGGACCGACTACTGTTTCGCAAATTATTGAACAAATTATTCGTATCGTCTTTTTATTAGCGGGTAGTTTTATCGTTATTAAAGTACTTGGCGGTACAGTTGCAACAGCAGTTGGGGTAGCGACATTTGCTGCGTTCGTTTCAGCAGTTGGAGCGCTCGGTGTACTCATTTGGTACTGGTTAAAACGTAAAAAACATTTGGATCAATATTTAATTGAACAAACTGTACCAGAATCGACAGTGAGTACCGTTCAATTATTTAAAGAATTATTTGCATATGCGATTCCTTACGTTGTAATTGGGTTAACAATTCCCTTATATCAACAAATTGATACATTGACATTTAACTCAATTATGCAGGCGATTGGCCAAGGTGATATCGCAGAACGAGCGCTTGGTATTTTCACAATGTGGACGCATAAATTAATTATGATTCCTGTATCGCTTGCAACAGCGTTTAGTTTAACGCTTGTACCAGCGATTACAAAATCATTTACTGAAAAACAATACCGTTATTTAAAGTTACAAATTACACAAACATTCCAGGCAAATATGTTTTTAACATTGCCAGCAGTTGTCGGTATTTCAACACTTGCATATCCAATTTATACTGCGTTCTATGACTCAGATCCATTAGGTGGACAAGTATTAATGTGGTATGCACCAGTTGCATTGTTATTCGCTTTATTTACAGTAACAGCAGCAATTCTGCAAGGAATCAATCAACAAAAACATGCAATTGTCGCGCTTATTATGGGTGTTATTTTGAAATTCGTATGTAACGTAATCTTTATTCGTTATTTCGGTACAGTTGGAGCGATTTTAGCTACTGCAGTCGGCTTCTTAGCTTCCGTATGGTATACGAATAGACAAATCAAAAAACATGTACACTATTCATTTGGTGTTGTATATAAGAGAACATTCCAAATTGCAATATTAACACTTGTAATGGTCATTGCTGTAAAGTTATCACAATGGATTCTGTCCTTCATGATTTCGCCTGATGGCCGAATGGGTGCTCTTATTACAGTTGTGGTTTGTGCAGGTATTGGTGGTCTTGTGTACGGATTGTTAGCAATTCGCACAGGAGTACTTGAAAGAGTATTTGGCGGAGAAGCGTTAGAGAAAATCCAACGTAAACTTGGCAATAGATTCAAAATAAAGTTGAAGTCAAAAGGGGCGTAATTACGTCCCCTTTTCTATGATAAATAAAGAAGGTGAAAAACGTGAGATTAGATAAATTATTAGCAAATATGGGATATGGAAGTAGAAAAGAAGTAAAGAAATTATTGAAAGACGGCGTTGTGAAAATTGATGGAACGCCAGTAAAAGATGCGAAGGTTCATGTAAATGTAGAAGAGCAAGAAGTTATGATTCACGGAGAAGTTGTGGAATATAAAGAGTTTGTTTACTTAATGTTGCATAAACCACAAGGCGTTATTTCAGCGACAGAAGATGATAATCATGAAACGGTAATAGATTTATTAGAGTTAGAAGATGCAATCTTTGATCCATTCCCAGTTGGACGACTTGATATTGATACGGAAGGTTTCTTATTGATAACAAATGACGGGAAGTTATCACATCAATTGTTATCTCCGAAAAAGCATGTGCCGAAAAAATATTATGCACACGTTGCAGGAGTAGTAACAGAAGAGGATGTAAAAGAGTTTGCTAAAGGTGTTATTTTAGATGATGGCTATGAAACAAAGCCAGGTGCACTTACAATATTAAAAAGCGATGAGATTTCTGAAATCGAGCTTGTGATTACAGAAGGGAAGTTCCATCAAGTGAAGCGTATGTTTGAAGCGGTAGGGAAAAAAGTAGTCTACCTAAAGAGAACAGAGATGGGACCATTAGTATTAGATGAAGAGCTAGAACTGGGACAATACCGAGAGCTATCAGATGAAGAAGTAGAAATGTTAAAAACATATCAAGTAGATACTGAGAAATAGTGCTGTTTTTGGCGCAGAAAAGACCCCTTTCTAATGAGTTAGAAAGGGGTATGTATTTATTTACATACAATTATTTGTTCATTATGAGGTCATTCTCACTTTCTTTCCTGTTGTTGTCCACTTACCGCGGCAAGGGCTATACACGAGTTCATTAAACTGCAACACATTTAGATCACGTTGTATCGTTCGCGGTGTGATCCCGAACTCATCTACAAGGTCTTTCGTCGTTACCGTTCCGTTTTCATTGATGTACATATAAATTGATTTAATGCGTGTTAGCATACGAGTAGTTGTAGGTTTCAAGAGAAAACCACTCCTCTACTAGTTTTTTTGACCCCATTCAGGAAAGAAGGTCGTTACTACCATTGTACTCTACATGATAAAATTCATGCTTTAATCTACTTAAATTTTACAAAAGTTTAACAAATATTCATATAGAAAAATATTGGTAGTTGACATTGTATATATGGTCAGTCAACTAACACATAAAATTCTACGTAAAACGCCAAATTCCTGCAAATTTTTTTAGAAAAATAAAAGAAAAACTAATAAGAAATATCTGAAATATTACAATTGTTAGGTATTTGAGTTTCGTATATGGCATAAGAGATTTCGGTTTGTTATGATGAAAGAAACAATATAGTGAAGGATGGATGCGTGATGTCAGCGATTAATTGGACAGAAGAAGTTGCAAAACGAAAAGATGATTTAATTCGTGATACACAACAATTTTTACAAATTAAAAGTGTATGGGAAGAAGAATCAGCGAAAGAGGGCGCACCATTCGGTGAAGGTGTAGAAAAAGCTTTATCTTTCATGTTACATAAAGGAGAAACTGAAGGTTTTGCTTCTAAAAATTTAGAAGGGTATGCAGGTCATCTTGAAATGGGGCAAGGAGAAGAGTTAGTAGGTATTCTTTGTCACGTTGATGTTGTACCAGAAGGAGATGGTTGGACGACTCCCGCATATAGTGCAGATATTCGCGATGGAAAGATTTTTGCACGTGGTGCAATTGACGATAAAGGCCCAACGATGGCAGCTTATTATGCGATGAAGATTGTGAAAGAATTAGGTTTACCTCTTTCAAAACGCGTTCGCATGATTTTAGGAACAGATGAGGAAAGCAATTGGAAATGTGTAGATCACTACTTTAAAAACGAAGAAATGCCAACAATCGGTTTTGCGCCAGACGCAGATTTTCCAATTATTAATGCAGAAAAAGGAATTTCTGATATACAAGTTGTGCAAAGTGGTAGTGAAGAGAAGAAAGGTACATATGAACTTGTTTCGTTTGAATCAGGTCGCCGTTTAAATATGGTTCCTGATTTTGCAGAAGCGATTATTACAGGAGAAGATGTAAATGCACTTACAGTAGCATATGAAGAGTATTTACAAACTGCTAAAAAAATAGGTGAAGCAATTGTAGAAGGTAATACGGTGACGTTGCAAATTAAAGGGATTTCAGCTCACGGATCTACTCCAGAAAAGGGTGAGAATGCAGGTTTATTACTGGCAAACTTCCTAACTACAGTTGCTCTTGATGGAAAAGGGGCTTCGTTTGCATCGTTTGTAACAGAAACATTTACAGGAGATATTTTAGGAGAGAAAGCTGGTATTTCTTATAAAGACGATATTAGCGGACCATTAACTGTGAATGTTGGTCGCCTTTCTTATACGAAAGAAAATGGTGGCAATTTAGGATTAAATGTACGTTATCCGGTTACGACTAACTTTGACGAAATGATTGCAAAGTTAAAAGAATACGTTGGTAATCATGGATTTAAAGTGGCGGATTATTCAAACTCTCGCCCGCATCATGTTGATAAAGACCACGTGTTAATTCGTACGTTGCAACGCGTATATGAAGAACAAACAGGTGAAAAAGCAGAGCTATTAGCAATCGGCGGCGGTACTTACGCTCGTTCATTGAAAGCTGGCGTTGCGTTTGGTCCGTTGTTCCCTGGAAAAGAAGAACTTGCGCATCAAAAAGACGAGTACATTGAAATTGAAGACTTATTAAAAGCAACAGCAATTTACGCACAAGCAATTCATGAATTAGCGAAGTAATGGATATATAAATAAGAAGAGGCCGTCCCGATAAATATTTTGGGACGGTTTTCTGTTACGTATAGGTTGCTTTTCTTATCGTATTTAGTTGTTAAGTCGATATAATTTCATTTATCCCGCTTTAATGGGCAGTAAGACCCCCACCTCAAAATTCAGCGAAAGCAAAGAAGTTAGGTGGGGGATCAACTGCCCATAAAAGTCCGATTGGTTCAACTAATAATCAGTGGGGGATGAAGAAAACCCCCACTGATTAAAGTTTCACTTTATTATTGCGATCTTAACTTGGTTAGACTGTTAGGATAGTTTGATTCTATTTAATTGAATGAGATAAGAAAGAAAAGCAACAATAGAAAGAAGGAGAAGATGTACATGGAGCTGCATTATTTTGTCGCGATTACGTTACCGAATCATATAAAAGAAGTGCTGTCTAACTATAAAGAGGAAATGCAGGAGGAAGTACCATTTCGTTCATGGGTACATAAAGAAGACTACCATATTACCCTTTCATTTTTAGGTAGTGCAACAGAGGAACAATTAGAAGGAATAAAGAATGGATTACAAACCCTTACAGAAACGCAAGAACTATCGTTCACATTACAAGGATTTTCTACGTTCGGTATGGAAGATAGGCCGCGTATTTTTTGGTCGAAGGTAAGCGAGAATCCCGATTTGTTCCAGTTACAAAAACAAGTACATGCTATTTGTGAAGAGAATGGATTTTCTTTAGAAACGCGCCCGTATCATCCGCATATTACTGTTGCTCGCAAATGGGTAGGAGAAGAGAAGTTTGATTTAGAACATATAAAGGAAGTGCCTGAAATATCATTTCAAGCGGATACGATTACTTTATACGAATCTCACGTAAAGGAGACACCGAAGTATAAAGCGATTGCTGAAATAAAATTACAAAAATAGAATGTATGAAAACGTTTTTTATACAGGTGAATATACTATAGAGAATAATGTGTTACTGTATAGAGCCTTGCTGATAAGAAAAGCCTTATCATTTGCAGCTCGTTTCATTTAACTTTAAGAATGATGGTGATTTTTTTATGTTGAAAGTAAAACGTCCATTTGATGCCTATTTAGATGAAATGAATAAAATTACAATTTTGCTCCCACATGCGTATGGAACAAGCCGGACATTTCGTTTGCAAGAAGGAAGTAACGTGAAAGATTTACCGATTTCTCATACAATTGCGCTTCCGGATGCAACGAAGTATGAGTGCTTTATAGAAGAGCCGCTAGATGTGGGGAAGTATTATACAGTACGAGATGAACGGAATGAAGAAACAGATTTACAAATAGGTGCTGTCATAAGAACAGTGATTTTCGATGAAAAGTATTATTACGAAGGTACAGATTTAGGAGCCGTGTATCAAAAAGAAGCAACGACATTTAAAGTATGGGCTCCAACTGCGAGGCTTGCGAAAGTAAGGATTTATAAAAGTGATAAAGAATATACCGATCATGAAATGCATAGAGGAGAAAATGGGGTTTGGACTCATACATTACAAGGCGATTTAGCCGGAGCAAAGTATACATTTCTTGTTTGTATTAATTTAATATGGAATGAAGCGGTGGATCCTTACGCAAAGTCAGTGACTGTAAATGGGAAGTACGGCGTTATTATTGATTTGGAAAAGACAAATGTAACAAAACGAGGGCAATTACCACCATTACACGCAATGACAGATGCCATACTGTATGAACTGCATATTCGTGATGCTACTATTCATCAGGGCAGTGGAGTGAGTAAAAAAGGAACATATAAGGGGCTAATGGAAGAAGGAACAACAGGGCGAAATGGGACGTTAACAGGCTTGTCCTATATAAAAGATTTGGGTGTTACACATGTTGAATTATTGCCTTTATATTGTTTCGGTGGTGTAGATGAGGCGAATCCTTCCTCTGCATATAATTGGGGTTACAATCCGTTATATTACAATGCGCCAACGGGATATTATGCTACAGACCTCTCTGATCCGTATAACAGGATAGTAGAGTGTAAACAGTTGATTGAAACATTTCATGAGCACGGCATTAGGGTAATTATAGATGTTGTATATAATCATGTGTATGAAAGAGAGCTATCATCATTTGAAAAGCTTGTCCCAGGATATTATTTTCGTCATGGTGAAGATGGTATGCCTTCTAATGGGACGGGAGTCGGAAATGATATAGCATCTGAACGGAAAATGATGAGGAAATTTATTGTAGAGTCTATTTTATATTGGCTTACTGAATACAATGTTGATGGATTCCGATTCGACTTAATGGGAATTTTAGATGTTGATACAATGAATATAATAGAAAAAGAAGTGCGAAACATAAAGCGAGATGCATTGTTATTAGGAGAAGGGTGGGAGCTACAAACACCACTTCCTCTAGAGGAAAAAGCAATGTTAAATAATGCAAAGAAAATGCCGCATATTGCGCAATTTAATGATCAATTTCGTGATGGGATAAAAGGGAGTACCTTTCATATAAATAAGCGTGGTTTTGCATTTGGTGGGCATGTAGACTGTAATCATTTGCAGTATATTGCATCGGGAAGTCTTTTGAGTATGAAAGAAACAGGTCTGTTTCTAGAGCCTGTGCAAAGCATTAACTATGTAGAATGTCATGACAATATGACGATGTGGGATAAACTAATGCGGAGTAATGAAGAGCCAGAAGAGATTTTGAAAAAACGTCACCTTCTAGCGAGCGCAATGGTGATTCTTTCGCAAGGCATTCCTTTTTTACATGCTGGGCAAGAGTTTTATCGTACGAAGCAAGGAAATGAAAATAGTTATAATGCAAATGATGAAATTAATCAATTAGATTGGGATCAAAAAGAGGAAGAGATAGAGACCGTTAACTATATAAAAGGTTTAATTGCGATTCGCAAAGAGCACAGAGCATTCCGATTACAAAACGCAGACCTTATAAAAAAACACATGACTTTTTTGCAAACATCTCCAGAAGTACTTGCATATCACCTAGAGCATGCAGAATCATTTGGACCGTGGAAAGAGATTATAGTTTTATTTAATAGCGGTTTAGAAGCTAAAACGGTGCAACTTCCGAAAGAAGAAACGTGGCATGTGTTAGTAAACGAAAAGCAAGCGAAAATAGAGCCAATTTCTTCATTTAGAGGAAAGGAACTTAGGCTCGCTCCGATTAGCACGTATATATTGACGATAATGTGACAAATCGCTACTTGACGATGAGAATGTAATAAATGTAGAATTGACAAAGGTGACGATTTTGATAAGTTGTCATTCTATGACTGGTTTTGTAAAATAAAATAGAGAATTTTTGGCTTATGCCAAGTTTTCTTTTCATTTACAGTAAAATATATGAATCCACAACATGTGTAGAAATGTTGCGGTTTTTCTTTTCATAACTATAAAAGATAAGGATTTGTTAACGGGTAATGAATATGGAATGGTTGGAACAATTATTAGGAAAAGAGTGGAGTCTTGTACCGGCTGGTGGAGTAACGGGCGATGCGTATATTGCGCAAAACGGACAACAGAAGTTATTTTTAAAGCGGAATACATCGCCCTTTTTAGCGGTATTGTCAGCAGAAGGAATTGTTCCAAAATTACTTTGGACAAGAAGGGTAACGAACGGTGATGTAATTTCTGCTCAAAAATGGCTTCCGGGACAGAAGCTAGAGCCAGAGGATATGAAACTAGAACGTGTTGCGAAACTTTTGAAGAAAATACACTCCTCTAAAGCACTTGTACAGATGATTCAAAGACTTGGGAAGCAGCCGCTTCACGCACAAGAGTTATTACAACAACTGCAACTTGTTTTAAGAGGAGATATAAGGGATGATGAAACAATTCAGCAAGGCCTTCAATATTTAATGGATTCATTAAAAGATATTGAATACAATGAATTCGTTGTATGCCATTGTGATGTGAACCATAACAACTGGATATTGTCGGATGAAGATGAGTTGTTTTTAATTGATTGGGATGGAGCCGTAATTGCTGACCCAGCTCTAGACCTCGGTATGTTATTATATTGGTACATTCCGCGCCATGAATGGAGCGAGTGGCTCGAATATTATGATATTGAAATGGATGAATCGCTGCTTAGGCGTATGAGATGGTATGTAATAGCACAAACGATTTTGTCTATGCAATGGCACACAACAAAAAAACAGCAAGCAGAAGCTGAATATTGGCATCAATATTTACAGCAACTACTTGCTTCAGAGTAATACTTAAGAAAAATTGTCCATTCCAGCAATCCACTGAGTAAGTTGTTCTTGATTATTGGAAATGTGGTTGTCCAAATTAGAGGAAGATTTACCCGATTGACTATAAGAATATACATCGTTTAGCATTGTTTTAGCGTCACTACTTATACTATCGTTTGCGAGTAACGATTGAATGAGACGCTCTAATTGCTCGCATTCAGAAACTGTCCCGCAACAATCACTTTGGTGATTGACTAAAATATCTTTCAGCACTTCTAATTGATGTTGTTGATTAATTGGCATGAACGGATCATCCTTTCGATTGTTTTTCTCTTCAAATGTACGAGAAAAAGCTGTTTCGTCATGGAATGTTTAATGCTGTATGTAGTTTTTATCAAAATGGTACATCTTATACTTGAAAGAAACGGACCGAGTGCTCGTACGTACTTGGTTTTTTGTTTGGGAGATTGATTAAAACAGAGAGAAGGAATTATTCCTTTAAAATAGCTATGTAAAGAGAGGGAAACATCTATGCGTTTAAGACATAAACCATATGCAATGGATCGAATTAATGAGTATTCACATATCGTAATCGGAAACCCAGAGGAGCGCGCTGGTAACTGGAAAGAAGTATTTGGAAATGAACAACCAATTCATATTGAAGTAGGTACAGGTCGTGGCCGCTTTATGTATGATATGGCAAAAGCAAACCCACATATTAATTATATTGGAATTGAAAAATTCACAAGTGTTGTTGTAGATGCACTTGATAAATTAATTGAAGAAGAAGTACCGAACTTAAAGTTAATTAATAAAGATGCTGAAGATTTAACAGTATTCTTTGCAAAAGGTGAGATTGACCGCGTTTATTTAAATTTCTCAGATCCATGGCCGAAGAATCGTCATACGAAGCGTCGTTTAACGTATAAAACATTTTTACGCAATTATGAAGAAGTGTTAGTAGAAGGCGGAGAAATTCATTTCAAAACAGATAACCAAGGTTTATTTGAATACTCTCTAATGAGTATGGCTGAGTATGGTATGTTATTAACTTACCTGAGCCTAGATCTTCATAATAGTGATTATGAAGGAAACATTATGACAGAATACGAAGAGAAATTCTCAAGTAAAGGTCATCGTATTTACCGAGTTGAAGCAAAATATCGCACAGAGCCTATGCAGTAATGCATAGGTTTTTTGCAACTAAAATAATCGGAATTTTATGTTAATATTAAAAGGAAAGGGGGATGAAAAATGGAACAGTTACAAATTGGAGATATAAAAGTGACGTGGCTAAAAGGCGGGAACACACATTTAGATGGAGGAGCAATGTTTGGTGTTGTACCGAAAGTACTTTGGTCACGTAAATATAAACATAATGATACAAATCATATTTATTTACGAACAGATCCGTTACTTTTGCAAACGAAAGACGGTAATATGCTCATTGATTCCGGAATAGGAAACGGTAAATTGAATGAGAAGATGAAGCGAAATCAAGGTGTAACAGAAGAGTCAGCGGTTTATAAATCATTAGAAAAACTAGATTTAAAACCTGAAGATATCCAGTACGTCTTAATGACACACCTGCATTTTGATCATGCATCTGGTTTAACGAAATGGGAAGGTGATCACCTTGTACCATCGTTTCCGAATGCAAAAGTGTATGTAAGCGAAACAGAATGGAATGAAATGAGGAACCCAAATATCAGGTCGCGCAATACATATTGGAAGGAAAATTGGGAGCCGATTGTAGATCAAGTTGTTACATTCCAGCAAGAAATAGAAATTACGGATGAAATAAAAATGGCGCATACAGGTGGTCATAGTGATGGACATGCAGTTATTGCTTTAGAAAGCAAAGGTGAAACGATGCTTCATTTAGCAGACCTATTGCCGACGCACGCACATCAAAATGTACTATGGGTGATGGCCTACGACGATTATCCGATGACATCGATTGAAAATAAGCAAAAATGGATGAAGTACGGTGCTGAAAACGATGCTTGGTTTACGTTTTATCATGACGCGTATTACCGTGCAGTAAAGTGGAATGAGGAAGGACATATTGTAGAAAAGATAGAGCGGAAAACGAGTATAGAAGCATAAAAAGAGGAGGTTGTTCCAGAAACCAGTCGGGGCAGCCTTTTTATTATTTTTGTTTTTTGTCGGTAAGTCGATATAATTTCAATTACTATCCACAATTAAAAAATAAGAGGTTCACCTAATGGGAACCCTCCTTTTTATGCTGCTATGACCTCTAAAACAGTACCTGTTTTAGCATCAACTAAAAATTCAAATCGTTCTTGTATATCATCTAACATCGTTGTAAGACCGCCGCGATAAACTTCGTATGCGACATCATATTTTTCAAATGTCTCTGGAACCATATGTACCCAAGAGCCAGTAATTTCACCTTTATGACTTAATGCTTGTTTCACCATTTTCAATGCTTTTTCTGAAGAAATATGGGATTGTTCTTGTACTTTGTTTGCAACAAGATAACCAGCTGCGAACCCAACGCCAAGACCTGCTACTAAACCTTTCCAGCTCATATATTCACCTCAATTCTATAAAATAAAAATAGTGTACCAATAATAATTATAAAGCAAATACAGTTAAAAAAGAAGAAACTAGAAACATTTCGAAAATTTCGTTACAATAAAAGAGGTATTCTACTAAGGTTTGAAAGAAGGGGACTTCGTGAATAAAGAGACATTACAATTATTTCGTACGTTAACAGAATTACAAGGTGCATCAGGTTTTGAACATGATGTACGCCGTTTTATGAAGCAAGAATTAAGCAAATATGCTGATGAAATTGTGCAAGACGGTTTAGGTAGCGTATTTGGTCTGAAAAAAGGGGACGAAACTGGCCCACGTGTTCTTGTAGCAGGTCATATGGATGAAGTAGGTTTCATGGTTACGCAAATTACGAAAAACGGAATGCTTCGTTTTCAAACGTTAGGCGGCTGGTGGAGTCAAGTGTTATTAGCGCAACGTGTACAAGTTATAACGAAGAATGGTCCTGTTATTGGGGTTGTTGGTTCTATTCCTCCTCATTTATTAAGTGACGCGCAACGTGCAAAACCGATGGATATAAAAAATATGTTAATTGATATAGGTGCAGATAGTTATGAAGATGCGATTGAAATTGGTGTAAAACCAGGACAACAAATCGTGCCGATCTGCCCGTTTACACCGATGGCAAACGAAAAGAAAATTATGGCGAAAGCTTGGGACAACCGTTACGGATGTGGTCTTGCAATCGAATTATTAAAAGAATTAAAAGACGAAACATTACCAAACACATTATACTCTGGTGCGACTGTACAAGAAGAAGTTGGTCTTCGCGGTGCACAAACTGCTGCAAATATGATTCAACCAGACATTTTCTATGCGCTTGATGCAAGTCCAGCAAACGATGCATCTGGTGATAAAACGCAGTTCGGTCAATTAGGAAAAGGTGCTCTTCTTCGTATTTATGATCGTACGATGGTAACACATAGAGGAATGCGCGAATTCATTTTAGATACAGCAGAAACACACAACATTCCCTACCAATACTTTATTTCACAAGGTGGCACAGATGCGGGCCGTGTACATACAAGTAACTCAGGTATCCCATCAGCAGTAATTGGTGTTTGCGCACGTTACATTCATACACATGCTTCTATTTTACATGTTGATGATTATGCGGCAGCAAAAGAACTTATTACGAAGCTTGTAAGAGCAACGGATAAAACGACGTTAGAGACAATTAAGAATAACGCGTAGAGAAGAAGGGCTGAAGAGCCTTTCTTTTTTTAGGTGGGAGAGATACCCTATCGATGAGTGGTGGCCGTGCTCCCATGTATAAAGAGTAATTTGATTAAGGTAAGATGATGAATGTATATAGAGGTGAAAGAAATGGAAGTAGTAGTTGGATCGAAGAATAAAACGAAAGTTGGTGCTGTGGAGAAGGTTTGGAAAGATGCTACAATTACATCTCTTTCTGTTCCTTCAGGAGTAGCAAACCAGCCGTTTACAGATGAAGAGACGATGCAAGGAGCGGTTAATAGAGCGAAGCGAGCGCTACAAGAAGGAGAAGCTCAAATTGGTATTGGATTAGAAGGCGGCGTAATGAAAACGGAGCACGGTTTATTTATGTGTAACTGGGGCGCACTAGCAACAAGTACCGGTAAAATATTCGTTGCAGGCGGTGCACGTATTAAGTTACCAGATGATTTTTTAGCACCTCTTGAAGAGGGCAAGGAGTTAAGTGAAGTGATGGAAGAGTTTGTACAGAGAAAAGATATTCGTAGTCACGAAGGTGCGATCGGTATCTTTACAGATGATTATGTCGACCGCACGGAATTATTTGTACACGTTGTTAAGTTACTTGTTGGGCAATATAAGTATGATGAAAAGCAAGCATAAACCTTGCACCATACGCGATGTATGGTAGTATAAAAGAAAGATTATAACATGAAAAAAAGCACTCGTTAGAGGAGGAAATATAGATGAAATCATTAGAAAGTATGGAGCAATTCCAACAATTGAAAAATGAAGAGAATGTAGTCTTTATGTTCTCAGCAGAATGGTGCCCAGACTGCCGTTTTGTAGATCCATTTATGCCAGAAGTAGAAGAAAAATATAGTGATTTCTCATTTTACTATGTAGATCGTGATGAGTTTATTGATCTATGCGTAAAAATAGACGTATTTGGCATTCCGAGCTTTGTAGCGTACAATAAGGGTGAAGAAACAGGTCGCTATGTAAACAAAGATCGTAAAACACAAGAACAAATCGAAGAGTTTATTGAAGGTTTAAAATAAGGCAATTTGCCAATTGAATTGTAAAACAACCTCTACCTTCGCGGGGGAGGTTATTTTTTTGGAAGGGAGGAAAAAGAGATGAAGATGACAAGTAAAAAGATGAAAGACGAGTTAATGAAGAAATTATCTCGCCCAGAATGGGACTTTCAGTATGATAGCGAGAAAGAAGTTCTACGTATAGAACAAAAAGACTCGAAAAAGGGTATTAACGTATCGCTTCCAGGAGTTGTGGCAAAATGGGAAGTGAATAAAGAAAAAGCAATTGAAGAGGTTGCCTATTACGTACAAGAAGCGTTAATTGCGATGCATAAAGAAGAAAATAGTGCAGCGAAAATTTTACCTGTTATTCGCTCTACTTCTTTCCCGAAACAAGCAGAAGAAGGAAATCCGTTTATTATGACGGATCATACGGCGGAAACACGTATTTACTACGCATTAGATTCGAATAAAACGTATCGACTTATTGATGAGCGTTTATTACAGAAATTAGAACTTACAGAGCAACAAGTGCGTGAAATGGCATTATTCAACGCTCGCTCATTAGGTTATGAATTTAAACAAGAAACAGTAGCAGGGAATACATTCTACTTTTTAAACACAAATGATGGGTATGATGCGACGCGTATTTTAAACGAATCGTTACTACAATCGATGCGTGAAAAGATTTCTGGTGACATGGTTGTTGCTGTTCCTCACCAAGATGTATTAATTATTGCTGATATCGTCAACGAAATCGGTTATGATATTATTGCACAAATGACAATGAAATTTTTTGCCGAAGGGCATGTTCCGATTACATCACTTTCATTCGTATATGAAGATGGGGACTTTGAACCAATCTTTATTTTAGCGAAGAATCGGAAGAAGACAGATGGAAAAGAGAAAGGATGAACGAAGTGAACGTTTTTTACAACCTTGAAGGAATTGGTGACACTCTAATTGTTGCCTTACAAGATATTACTTTAGAGAACCGTACTTTTGATCGCAAAGGAGATGTTGCACGCGTATACGATCGTGAAAGCAATGTAACAGCAGGATTCAACATCTTTAATGCGTCTTCTTACTTAGAGGTAAAAGAAACAGGTAACCTAACATTAACGAAAGAATTTGTAGAAAAAATCAACGGAATTTTAGCGAAGAACGGCTTTGAAGAAACGGTAGAAGCAGATCTTTCTCCAAAATTTGTTGTAGGCTATGTAGCTGAAAAAGAGAAACATCCAAATGCTGATAAGTTAAACATTTGTAAAGTAGAAATCGGTACAGAAACATTACAAATCGTATGTGGTGCACCGAACGTTGATGCAGGACAAAAAGTTGTCGTTGCAAAAATTGGCGCTGTAATGCCAAGCGGTATGCTAATTAAACCAGCTGAACTTCGCGGTGTTCCGTCTTCTGGAATGATTTGCTCTGCGCGTGAATTAGAGCTTCCAGATGCTCCACAAGAAAAAGGTATTCTTGTATTAGAAGATAGCTTTGAAGTTGGACAAGAATTTAAATTTTAATTGATGTTAAGAAAAGAGAGGTTGTCCTTTTGGATGGTCTCTCTTTTTATTTTTTGTAAATCGATATTCTATGTCGAACCGTTAATATATTTAGAGTTACGATAGATAAATTTGAAAAATCGTTAATATTATGAGGATGTCACCTTTTTTCATAAAATCTATATTGTATTTTATAGACAATCTAGTTAAAATTTAGAAAAATAGAAGGGGATAGACGTATGAAACAACAACTAAAAATCGCAGAACTTCTGAAACGAATTGAAACTTCAAAACAGCAAGATATCGAATTAGGTTCTTATGAAATCTATTTGTTTAGTGAAAATGAATTAGAAAAAGGACAAATCGGTTACCGATATGATAAACATAAAAATTCATTAATAAGTGAAGAACATGGAAAATGGAAAGAGGAATGGATTGCTATCGGATATGAAACAGATATGGGGGATCCGGTTTTCGTAAGTGTGGCTGATGATACTTATCTAGTTTATACTGCAGAGCGTGGTACAGAAACGTGGCAACCCGTTCATATTGGAAATATGGATGAGATTATAAAACAATTATAAGAAAAACTTTGAGACCGGTGCAAAGTGATGGGAGAAAAAGATGAAGTATATAAAAATAATGAGCATGATTGCATTCATTGGAATATATATGGGAGGCTGTTCGCAAGAAGAGCCGAAAAAAGAAGTAACATCTTCTATGCAAGAAACAAACAAAGATAACAGGGAAGACGCACCGGTAGAAAAGCAGCAAGAAGAACAAGAAAAGAAAGAAGAACCGCAAGCAGTTCAAACGAATGAGCAAGTGGAGCATAAGCAGGAGGAAATGCCGGCCGAGGAAAAGAAAGAGGAAACTACGCCAGTGCAGCCAACAGAGCAACCGCTGAAAAATAATGAACAAAAAGTAGAGAGTAATGAAAAACAAGGAAAGTTTCTTGTTGTTATTGATCCAGGGCATCAACAAAAAGCAGATTTAAATTTAGAGCCGATTGGGCCAGGAGCAACGACGCAAAAATATAAAGTGACAGATGGTACAACTGGTGTTGTGACGAAAAAAAGAGAGGCTGTTCTCGTATTAGAAATGGCTTTCGTATTAAAAGAAAAGCTAGAAGCAAAGGGAATACAAGTATTAATGACGAGAACGTCACAAAATGTGGATATAAGTAATAAAGAACGCGCGACATTTGCGAATGACCATAAGGCGAATTTGTTTTTACGTCTTCATGCAGATGGTTCTGAAAATCCGAATCAAAGTGGATTTGCTGTATTAACGCCGGCAGAAGGAAGTCCGTACACGAAAGAGATTTATGCTGAAAGTCTTCAAATCTCTCAAACGATTGTAAATAAAATGAGAGAGAATCAGCAAGTGAAAGTAAATGGAATTAAATTCAGGGAGGATCTTTCTGGATTTAATTGGGCAAAAGTTCCTGGCGTATTGTTAGAACTCGGGTTTATGTCAAATCCTGAAGAAGATAAAAAATTATCTGACCCACAGTATGTAAATTCTTTATTGCAAAGTGTAACGGATAGTGTAGAGGAATATCGGAAGAGCAAAGCTTAAACGCAGTCTGACATGTAAGGCTGCGTTTTTCCATATGAAAACACTCGTAAATTAGAATATTATGGATAAATATGACATGCTTAATTTTACCTGCACTTTTTGCCGAATGCTGATACAATAAAGGATGTTACTATTTAGTAGAAAGAGTGGTAAGCATGTTAGATTGGATGAAAAAGCTGTTTAACAAAGAGGAAGAACAAACAGCGATAAATAAAGAAGTACCAAAGCAAATCGAAAGTCAGCCGAAGATCCCTCGTGTAAACCACTACACTGAAGCAAGAGAAGCACAAATGGCAAGTCGGAATGCAGGTAAATGCCGTTTTCCATTAGTACCGGATAATGGGTTCGATGAAGAGGATGTTATAGCAACAGGGCATTTTGAAGAACAACCTGTTCAAGTTGTAACATATGAAAATCAGCCTACTCAAAGAGGGGTCAAAGTGGAAAGAAGTAGACGACAGTATGTGGAAAAGGTAGTTTCTACATATGAAGAGCCGGAAGTAAAATATGAACCGGAGAGAGAGCCTGTCGTAAAGAAAGCATCTGCACCTTCGCAAGAAAGTAACCGTAGACCATTTCGTCCAACAGAAATGATCTCGCCAATTTACGGATATAATCGTCCTTCTGTAGAGAAAAAGGTAGAAAAGCAGGAGGAAAAAAAGGAAAGAGAAGATCTTGAAATATCTGTAGAGGGCAAATCAGTCGTTGATGCATGGTTAGAGAAAAAAGGATATACATTATCTGATTTCTCAGAAGGACAAGCAACGAATTCTTCCAGTCATGAAGGTGTTGATCAGCGAGATCAACAAAATAAAAAGGAAGAAAAGTCAGTTGTCGATCAATGGCTAGAGAAAAACGGTTATGAAATTGAACGCCAAGAGCCTATAGTAGAAGAAAAAGAAGTGGTTCAAGAAATTAGTGCACAGCAGGCAGTTCCAGCGGCTGAATTACTTCATCAAACAATTGCTGAGCGTAGGGAAGACTCCAAGCAAGAAAGTGATGTAGTGGCCAAAAACATTCTACAAACAGAATTAGTAGATTCTAAAGTAGAGCACGAGGATACAATATTATCAGAAGAAACTAAACGTAATACAGAAATAGAACAACCTACTATTGAAGTAGGAAAGCAAGCTTTAGAAGAATCAGTGATTGTCAAAGCAGAAGAAAAACTTGAAGAAACAATCATCGTGGATATACCAGAAGAAGTGGAAGTAATTACAGAAACAGAAGAGCTAGAAGAAGTGGAAGTAGTTGGGGAAACAGAAGAGCTAGAAGAAGCGGAAGTAATTGCGGAAACAGAAGAGCTAGAAGAAGTGGAAGTAATTGCGGAAACAGAAGAGCTAGAAGAAGTGGAAGTAATTGCGGAAACAGAAGAGTCAGAAGAAGTGGAAGTAATTGCAGAAACAGAAGCTCGAGAAGTGGAAGTAGTTGCGGAAACAGAAGAGCTAGAAGAAGTGGAAGTAGTTGCAGAAACAGAAGCTCGAGAAGAAGTGGAAGTAGTTGCGGAAACAGAAGAGCTAGAAGAAGTGGAAGTAGTTGCGGAAACAGAAGAGCTAGAGGAAGCGGAAGTAGTTGGGGAAACAGAAGAGCTAGAAGAAGTGGAAGTAGTTGCGGAAACAGAAGAGCTAGAAGAAGTGGAAGTAGTTGCAGAAACAGAAGCTCGAGAAGAAGTGGAAGTAATTACAGAAACAGAAGAGCTAGAAGAAGTGGAAGTAGTTGGGGAAACAGAAGAGCTAGAAGAAGCGGAAGTAGTTGGGGAAACAGAAGAGCTAGAAGAAGTGGAAGTAATTGCGGAAACAGAAGAGCTAGAAGAAGTGGAAGTAATTGTGGAAACAGAAGAGCTAGAGGAAGCGGAAGTAATTGCAGAAACAGAAGCTCGAGAAGAAGTGGAAGTAATTGTGGAAACAGAAGAGCTAGAAGAAGCGGAACTTGTAGCACTTGAGGAAACGCAGCAAGAAATGTTGTTAAATGAACAAATTGAACAAAAGAATGAATTCATACATGTTACTGAGGCTGATGAACAAATGAAAAAAGATGTTCAAAGCTTTGCAAATGTTTTAATTGCAGAAGAGCAACGAGTTGTAGAAGAAGCACCAGTTGCAGAAGAGCAACGAGTTGTAGAAGAAACGCCAGTTGCAGAAGAACAACGAGTTGTAGAAGAAGCGCCAGTTGCAGAACAACAAGTTGTAGAAGAAGCACCGGTCGCAGAAGAGCAACCAGTTGTCCAAAAAGAAGAACCAAAACGTGAGAAGAAGCGTCATGTACCATTTAATGTTGTTATGTTGAAACAAGACAGAACGCGATTAATGGAAAGACATGCGGCTAGAGTAAATGCAATGCAACCTTCTATGAGCGAACGAGTAGAGAATAAGCCTGTACAACAAGTAGAAGAAGCACCAATACAACAAGTGGCAGTGGACCCACAAGTGGAAGAGAAACCAATGCAGCAAGTAGTGGTGGAATCACGAGTAGAAGAGAAACCAATACAGCAAGTAGTGGTGGACCCACAAGTGGAAGAGAGACCAATGCAGCAAGTAGTGGTAGAACCACAAGTGGAAGAAACACCAATGCAACAAGTGGCAGTGGACCCACAAGTGGAAGAGAAACCAGTGCAGCAAGTAGTGGTAGAGCAAGTACAAAAGCCAACTTCAAGTACGGAAGTACAAGAGAAAGCATATGTTGTAAATCAAAGAGAGAACGATATGCGAAATGTATTGCAAACACCACCGACATATGCAATTCCGCCATTAACACTATTGTCAATTCCGCAGCAGGCAGCGTTAGATAATACGGAATGGTTGGATGAACAGAAAGAATTATTAAATACAACATTTAATAATTTCCACGTTGGTGCACATGTTATTAACGTATCGCAAGGTCCAGCAGTAACTCGTTTTGAAGTACAGCCAGACCCAGGTGTGAAAGTAAATAAAATTACAAACTTAAGTGATGATATTAAACTGAGTTTAGCAGCGAAAGATATTCGTATTGAAGCACCGATTCCAGGGAAGAGTGCGATTGGAATCGAAGTTCCAAATAAAGAAAGTAAGCCAGTATTCCTTCGTGAAATTTTACGAAGTCCTGTGTTTACAAAGAGCGAATCACCGCTTACAGTTGCGCTAGGACTTGATATTTCAGGCGATCCAATTGTAACGGATATTCGAAAAATGCCACATGGACTTATTGCGGGTGCAACGGGTTCTGGTAAAAGTGTGTGCATTAACGCAATTTTAACGAGTATTTTATATAAAGCGAAACCGCATGAAGTGAAGTTAATGTTAATCGATCCGAAGATGGTTGAGCTTGCACCATACAATTCTGTTCCACATCTTGTAGCACCTGTTATTACGGATGTAAAAGCAGCGACAGCTGCATTAAAGTGGGCGGTTGAAGAAATGGAGCGTCGTTATGAATTGTTTGCGCATGCTGGTGCTCGTGATTTAACTCGTTATAATACGATTGTAAGTGGGCGAGAAATTCCAGGAGAGACATTACCTTATATCGTTATTGTCATTGACGAGTTAGCCGACTTAATGATGGTAGCACCTGGTGATGTTGAGGAAGCGATTTGTCGTATTGCGCAAAAAGCACGTGCTTGTGGTATTCATTTATTAGTAGCAACGCAGCGTCCGTCTGTAGATGTTATTACGGGTTTAATTAAGTCAAATATTCCAACGCGTATTGCGTTTACTGTATCATCTCAAGTTGATTCGCGTACGATTATTGATATTGGGGGCGCGGAGAAATTACTTGGCCGTGGCGATATGCTATTTTTAGGGAACGGTACGTCTAAACCAGTTCGTGTACAAGGTGTATATGTATCGGATGATGAGATTGAGAAAACAGTTGATCATGTGAGAAAGCAAATGAAGCCGAATTACTTATTTAAGCAAGAGGATTTATTAGCGAAAACAGAACAAGCTGAGTCGGAAGACGAATTGTTCTTTGATGCATGTCAATTTGTTGTAGAACAAGGGGGAGCGTCCACATCTTCTGTACAGCGAAAATTCCGCATCGGTTATAATCGCGCGGCACGTCTCATTGAAGAGATGGAATCGCAAGGGATTATTTCTGAAGGAAGGGGAACGAAACCGAGAGATGTCCTTATTTCTGAGGATGAATTCGCTGCTATGCAGGAAACAAATGTATAGTAAACGGTTTTGCTGTATACTAATAGAAAATGTTGGATAGTAAAGTAGGGAGTAAAGCGACATGAAAGAAATTGAATTAAAATTAAAAGGTGAAATAAATAGACTAACAAATAGAACATTTAAATTTGACGAACGTGTTGGAGAAGGTTGGTTCTCTGCCGTTTACTTTTTAAAGACTAGAGAAATCATTGAAGAATTTCGCCCGAAAAGTGTTGTGACGATGCAATTTTTCCAAAAGGAAAATGCAGTTCTTTGCGGAACAGATGAAGTGATTGCATTGCTACAAACATTCGCCAAAAATCCTGAGGAACTTGAAATTAACTCTTTAAAAGATGGCGATAATATTAGTCCGTTTGAAACAGTGTTAACAATTCATGGTCCTTATGAAAATTTCGGATTTTTAGAAGGTGTCATTGATGGGATTTTAGCTCGTCGTACATCAGTTGCGACAAACGTATATAACGTTGTCCAAGCTGCACGTAGTGTAGATAAAGAAAAACCAGTTATTTTCATGGGAGATCGTGACGATCATTATACGCAACAAGCTGGTGACGGTTATGCAGCATACATCGGAGGTATGAGCGCACAAGCGACGCATGCGATGAATGAATGGTGGGGCAGAAGTGGTATGGGGACAATGCCTCACGCATTAATTCAAATGTTTAATGGTGATGTTGTGGAAGCGGCAAAAGCATATCATAAGAAATTCCCAGAAGATGAATTAGTTGTATTAATTGATTACAACAATGATGTTATTACAGATGCACTTCGCGTAGCGCGTGAATTTGGATTAACATTAAAAGGTGTACGTGTAGACACGTCGCGCACGATGATTGATCAATACTTCATTCGCCACCCAGAAGTACTTGGAACATTCGATCCACGTGGTGTAAACCCATCGCTTGTATTCGCACTTCGTAAAGCACTTGATGAAGAAGGATTCCAGCATGTAGACATCGTTGTAACTGGTGGATTTGATGAGAAGCGTATTCGTGAATTTGAAGCTCAAAACGTACCTGTTGATATATACGGAGTAGGAAGTAGCTTATTAAAAATGAATATTGGCTTTACTGGTGATAACGTAGAATTAAATGGAAAACCAGAAGCGAAAGCTGGTCGTAAATATCGTCCAAACCCACGTTTAGAGAGTGTTCAATTAGAAAAAAGAGAAGATATGTAAAAGAGAGAAAAACTGATAGGTGATTGACCCTATCAGTTTTTCTGTTATCATAGTATAGCGGCTTCTTTTTTGCTATAATGAATTTGTTATGGACATAAAAAAGAAGTACGTACGAGTTTATCCTGATAGGTGAAGGGAAGAATAACTTCACTACATCAAAAATGTATGATGATTACCAAAATAAGAAAAGATTCATATACTGTCTTATAGATAGGCCGTTGTATTAGTTCGAAATGTTGGAGGTTCTTTAAGATGACAGTTTACCATTTTGTAGGAATTAAAGGAACAGGAATGAGTTCATTAGCTCAAATTCTTCATGACATGAAGCATACTGTTCAAGGGTCTGATTATGAAAAGCGTTTCTTTACACAAACAGCGTTGGAAAAGCGCAATATCTCGATCCTTCCTTTTGATAAAAATAATGTAAAAGAAGGACAAGTGATTATTGCAGGAAATGCATTTCCTGATACGCATGAAGAAATCGTAGCAGCAAAAGAATTAAACATCCCGGTACATCGTTACCATCACTTCTTAGGTGACCTTATGAACCAATACACAAGTGTTGCTGTAACTGGTGCACATGGAAAAACATCAACAACTGGTTTGTTAGCCCATGTAATGCAAGGTGCACACCCTACATCTTACCTTATTGGAGATGGAACAGGGCATGGGGTAGAAAATAGTAAGTATTTTGTATTTGAAGCTTGTGAGTATCGTCGTCATTTCTTGTCTTACAATCCAGACTATGCGATTATGACAAATATTGATTTTGATCATCCAGATTATTTCTCAGATATCAATGATGTATTCAATGCATTCCAAGAGATGGCATTGCAAGTGAAAAAAGGCATTATTGCATGTGGAGATGATGAAGAACTTCAAAAAATTCAAGCGAAAGTACCTGTTATTTTCTATGGATTTGGAGAAGATAATGATTTCCAAGCACGTAACATTCAAAAGAGAACAGATGGTACTATTTTCGATGTATTCGTTCGTAATACGTACTATGACACGTTCAAAATTACAGGATACGGCAACCACAGCGTATTAAATGCATTAGCAGTAATCGCGCTTTGCCATTATGAAAACGTTGATGTAGAAGCAGTTAAGCATCAGTTAACAACTTTTGAAGGCGTAAAACGTCGCTTTAATGAAAAGCCAATGGGAGAGCAAGTTATTATCGATGACTACGCACACCATCCGACAGAAATTAATGCAACGATTGAAGCAGCTCGTCAAAAACATCCAGAGCGTGAAGTTGTCGCTGTATTCCAGCCGCATACATTCTCACGTACAGAAAAGTTCTTAGATGAGTTCGCTGAAAGCTTAAGCAAAGCTGACCAAGTATACTTATGTGATATTTTCGGATCAGCGCGCGAAAACAAAGGTGAATTAACAATCGAAGATCTGCAAAAGCGTATTGACGGTGCAGAACTAATTACAGATACAACAACGGATGTATTAAAGAAACATAAAAACGGCGTTCTAATTTTCATGGGCGCAGGCGACATCCAAAAATTCGAAGCAGCTTACGTAAAAGAAGTTCAAGTTGCAGAGAAGTAAGAAAAAAGACGCATAGCTGTGGCTGTGCGTCTTTTTTGTTGTGCTCAATTTTTATTTCCGTATTGACCTAGAGCTAACTCTAGGTTGTAAGATGAAGATGTAAAAACAAGGGGGGAGAGAACATGTATAAAATCGGTGAAGTAGCAGAATTAACAGGGATGGGCATTCACACTTTGCGCTACTATGAGAAATTAGGTTTATTACCACCACCAACGCGAAATAGCGGTATTCGTCAATATACAGAAGGCGATGTACGTTTATTAAAATTTTTATATTCATTAAAACAAACTGGGATGTCATTAGAAGAGATGGCTGAGTTTGCAAGTGATGGGTGCATTATAGAGGAAATTAGGCAGAAGAAAGAGGAAGTACCAGCGAAAGTAAAAAAGAGAATTTCCATTTTAACAACTCACTTGGAGCGATTAAAAGAACAGCAGGAACAATTGCAAAAAGTTGTTCAGTTAACGGAGGAGAAGTTAGAAATTTATTACGGTTTTCTAGAAGAAAAAGTCTTGGAGGCCGGCGATGAAAAATAAAGTATATACGCAGTTATTAGGTTTTGCGATATTTACTGGTGGGACATTTAATGCTTCGAAATATGTGGTGCAGTATTTCGAAGCAATTCATATAGCAGCATGGCGTTTTGGGATTGCTGCATTTGTGATGTTATGTTTGTTAAAAATACGAAAAGATTTTGATTTGGAAGTATGGATGCAGAATAGGACCTATTACCTTTTGCTAGGTATTGTTGGTGTATTCGGCTTTAACTTCTTTTTCTTTTTAGGAATGAAATATACAGAAGCTATTAATGGTGCACTTATTATGGCGACAAATCCTCTCGTTACGACGCTGTTAGCAAGTGTCATTTTACGAGAGAAAATGGTGAAGCGCCAAGGTATTGGAATGTTACTTGCACTAATTGGCGTTGTTTTTGTACTTACACAAGGTTCGTTTACAATACTACAACATTTATCATTTTCAAAAGGGGATTTTTATATTTTATTAGGGAATATTTGCTGGGCATTATACGGTGTACTAGGCAGAAGGTTTATTAAAACTGGTAATCCAATACAAACGACGACATATACAATGATTATTGGTGCACTTGCCTTTATTATCATATCTTCTACACAAAAAAGTATAGTACCAATTTTGGAAATTCCTTTGTTAGCTTGGGGAGCGATTCTCTTTATGGCAATTGGAATGAGTGTGCTTGGTTACTTATGGTGGAATAATGGAATTGCTCAAATTGGGGCAGCAAGGACATCTTTATTTTTTAATCTAGTGCCTGTTGTTACAATGCTTATTTCTTTTATTGAAGGAGTCAATATAACACCTGCACAATCTGTAGGAATGATATTAGTTATTACGGGAGTATTGTATTCTTCTGGTTTTATACAAAGAAAATCAAAAGAAAGTGTGAATATTTAACAATTTACATCCGTAAGTGTTAGAATAATAAGAAAACTAAAAGGGGACTAAAAAACATGTTCACACTCCGAGTAGACGACGATATCGAACTACAATTATTTGAAAAACATCATAAAGAGGAATTATATCAATTATTAGATCAAAACCGTAATCATTTACGAAAATGGCTCCCTTGGGTAGATGGGACGAAATCTGCTGATGCTTATGATGAGATTTTTCCGATGTGGTTAAAGAAATTTGCAGAGGGAGACGGTTTTGAAAGTGGTATACGTTACAAAGGAAAGCTCGTTGGGATGGTAGGTATTCATCCAGTGAGCTGGGGGAAGAAAGCTGCGAGTCTTGGGTATTACCTTGCAGAAGATGCTGGAGGAAAAGGCGTTATGACGCGTAGCGTGAAGGCTGTGCTTCAATATGCATTTGAGAATTTAAAATTAAATAAAATGGAAATCCGATGCGGTGTTGAAAATGTAAAAAGTCGCGCTATTCCAGAGCGTTTAGGGTTTAAGTTAGATGGTATTTTACGAGATGAAGAATGGTTATATGATCATTTCCATGATATCGCTGTATATAGTTTATTAGCTTCAGAGTGGAAAGAAATTCGATGAACGAGAAGATTCGTATTGTTCCATATGAAAGTACGTTTCAAGAGGAAGTAGTAGATCTTATCGTTCATATTCAGCAAAAAGAGTATAACGTTCCCATTACGAAAGAAAAGCAACCTGATTTACTTGAAATAGAAACATTCTATCAAAAGGATCACGGAAACTTTTGGGTAGCAATTTATGATGGTAAATTAGTTGGAACAGTAGCTTTATTAGATATTGAGAATCATCAAGTAGCGCTAAGAAAAATGTTCGTACAAAAAGAGTTTCGTGGAAAAGAATGGGGCGCATCACATATGTTGCTTCAAACAGCAATTACATGGGCTGAGGATAAAAAATTGAAAGATATTTACTTAGGAACAACAGTGAAATTTTTAGCGGCACATCGTTTTTATGAAAAGAATGGTTTTCAAAGTGTGAGTATAGACGAGTTGCCGAAAAACTTTCCAGTGTTACAGGTAGATAAGAAATTTTATAGGTACATTGTGTAAAAGGTCATGTAGAAATGACCTTTTTCTATGAATCAAAATGGAAATAGTGGTATAATTTGGATTACGGGGGTGTAGGTATGAACTTTCCAATTCAAAGAAGTAAGTCAGTAGTCATTTTCGTTTGTCTTACGTTAGCTTTTATGTGTATATATCCAATTGTCATGCTTTTCACTAATAAAGCGCATTGGACGTCAGTGTTGATTGGGATGGGTTTATGCTTCATTGTAAATGTACCACTCGTTTGGGAAGTATTTATTAAAAAACATAAAGTAGAAAATGGCGTATTAAAGTACGGTGTTTTAAATGACGATATTGTATTGAAAGAGGTAAGAATAATTCGTCAAGTTGGGAAATCGCTTGAAATTACGACGAATGCATATAAAGTACATATAATTGCGATGCCGCAAGATATGGATGAATTCTTGGCGCTTATAGAGAAAGAAAATCCACATGTGAAAATAGAAATGGCAGGTAAGAAATGAAATATATAACCTTTGTTTTGCTTGGAAATTTTGCTGGTGTTTGCTATCTGCACTAGGGTAAATATGAAATGGAACCTGCCTTTATATGTACCAATATTAATAGGTACTATCGCAGTGGCGCTTTTATATTATTTTCATTCTCAGCAAACAAAAAGCGAGAAAAGTAGTTCTATATAGTACAGGAGGGATATAGAAATGAAAAAAATCTGTATGTTGTTTATATTTTTGCTAACAGTATCCTTTCTTGTAATAGGGTGTAGTGCGAAGAAGGAAAAGGCTGATATGAACTTAGAAAAGGCACAAAAGGTTGAGATTGAATCACTTACGGATTCAAGTGATAAAAAAGTAATTACTGATAAGAAAGAAATTGAAAAGCTGTTTGAAGTCATGAAAATGGATAAGTGGGAAATGGAATCGGCTCCTATGGATACTCCGCAAGGGAAAACATTTAAAATGTACCAAGAGGATACAAAAAAATTATCGGAGTCGAGTAATGATAAAAAAGAGTTACATGAAATTGGTACTATGACAGTATATAAAGATGTCCCTTATGTCGAAGTTGAAATGAAAAATAAGAAAATGAGTTTTAAAGTGCCAGAAGATGTGGCGAAAGATTTATTACAATATTAATAAAAAGACGCTCGGAGAAAATTCCGAGCGTTTTTCATTATTTTAAGCTCTCTGGGTTTAAAGCTTCTAGTTCGGATACAACGAAGCGTCCGTCTTTACGGATTAGTACGTCGTCGAAGTAAATTTCGCCGCCGCCGTATTCAGGGCGCTGGATGCATACTAAATCCCAGTGAATGTTCGAGTTGTTGCCGTTCCATGCATCTTCGTAAGCTTGTCCAGGTGTAAAGTGGAAGCTGCCATCGATTTTTTCATCGAATAGGATGTCTCCCATTGGATGTAAGATGTATGGGTTTACGCCAATTGCGAACTCACCAACGTAGCGTGCGCCTTCGTCTGTATCGAAGATTTTGTTAATGCGCTCTGTATCGTTTGCAGTTGCTTCAACGATTTGACCGTTCTCAAATTTAAGTTGTACATTTTCAAATGTATAACCGTTGTAAGGAGATGGTGTGTTATAAGAAACTGTACCGTTAACAGAATCGCGAACTGGTGCAGAGTATACTTCACCGTCTGGAATGTTTAAATGACCAGAGCATTTAATAGCTGGAATGTCTTTAATAGAGAATGTTAAGTCAGTTCCAGGACCAGTTAGGCGAACTTTATCTGTTTTATTCATTAATGTAACAAGGCTATCCATCGCCTTATCCATTTTACCGTAGTCTAAGTTACAAACTTCGAAGTAGAAGTCTTCGAAAGCTTCTGTGCTCATTTTAGCAAGCTGCGCCATAGAAGCATTTGGGTAGCGAAGAACAACCCAGCGCGTTTTCGGAACGCGGATGTCTCTATGAACTTTCTTACCAACTGTTTGACCGTGAATTTGCATTCTTTCACTTGGCACGTCAGCTTGTTCGTTAATATTATCGCCAGAGCGAAGACCGATATAAGCGTCCATATCTTTCATTACGCTTGCTTCATATGCAGCGATTTGTTCAAAATGTTCTTCAGTAGCACCCATTAATAAAGAGCGATCTACTTGATGATCTTTTAAAGAAACGAATGGGAAACCACCAGCTGCATATGCTTCTTTTACAAGTGCAGTTACAAGTTCTTTTTGTAAGCCAAAGTTTTCAATTAATACTTTTTCGCCTTTTTGTAAGCGAATAGAGTAGTTAATTAAATTGTATGCTAACTTTTCAATGCGTGGATCTTTCATATGTAAAGCCTCCCTACTAATTATGTATCCTCTCCTATTGTAACCTACTTAGTGGAATTTGTTGAATCATTTATGTTAAAGTTAACGAATAAGTATGAAAATTCTAATGAAAAGATAGGGATTAGAACGAAACGGAAAATGATTGTATAATAGGGGAAAGTATGAAAAAGATAAAGGAAGTGATGAAATGCAAGTTCTTTTATATGTAAGTGCGGCTATTATCGCGGTTGCTTTCGCTGTATTAGTAGTGTATGTATGCAGAACGTTGTTATCGGTTCAAAAGACGTTAGAAAACGTTGCAAGCACGTTAGAAGGTTTAGAAAAGCAAATGCAAGGGATTAGCGTAGAGACGGAGCAATTATTACATAAAACAAATGCGTTAGCTGATGACATTCAACAGAAGTCACAATCATTAAATAAAGTAGTATCGGGTGTAGATGGAATTGGAACGACAATCCATTCTTTAAATACGAAACTTCGTAATGTATCAGATTCTGTTACGGACGAAATTGAAAACAATGCAGATAAAGTAGCGCAAGTTGTACAGTGGAGTAGCGCAGCAATTGAAGTATACAATCATTATCGTTCGACAAGACAAGAGAAAAAGGTTGAAAAAGAAGAGCGTAAATTAGAAAGACTTGAGAAAAAAGCTGAAAAGAAAGAGAAGCGCTCTAGACTTCGCATGAGAGGTGAATCGTGATGAATATGACAAAAATTGAAGCAATTGAAGAGCTTGAAGTATTAGTAGAAAAAAACGAGCCGTATGTTCTTTTTAAACATAGTACGACATGCCCGATCAGTCACGGTGCATATACAGAATTTCAAGCGTATTGTAATGAAGAAAGAGCAGTACCAGCGTATTACTTATACGTACAAGATGCGCGAGATGTTTCGAATCGTGTTGCAGAACAGTACAGCATTAAACATGAATCTCCGCAAGTGTTATACATAAAAGATGGGATGGTAGTATGGAATACGTCTCATTGGAACATTAAAAAAGACGCTTTAGAAGAGAATATTAAGTAAAAAGAAGCAAGCGAAAGGTGCTTGCTTCTTTTTTTTGTTTTTGTTGAAATATATTTAATGGTACACTGTTAATAGTTCAAATTAAATAACTAGATTGTTGAAAGTAGGTTTTAAGTAATGAAGAAAATGGCATTATCCTTCGCGGTCGTAAGTTTATTACTGGGAGCTTGTAGTAATAATACGATTAGTAAGAAGGATGAAGTTATACAGAAGGATACGAAAGAAAAAAGCATGATTCCGAGAACTGCTGTTTCTAAAGATTATTATAGAACTGTAATTCCTTTAAAAGAACAAAAGGTTATAAATACAGCTAATATAACAACAAATTCTAAATTAGATTTAGCAGAGTATGAAAATGGTTTAATGAATATTGCAAAAGAGCAATTTGATACAGAAAATCATGTACTACAATTAAATCAATATATTCCTGAGAAGTTAGTTGATGAACTAGTCGCAAAAGTAAAAGCACCCGTTTTGACAAATATTATAGAACAAGACTATTTCGGGAAGCAGAATTCAAATGAATTAAGTTTATCTGGTGTGGTGATTGGGCTAGCGATGTCTTCAAGTGTATCGAATGAAGAAGCAATGTCTAAAGGTACTGAAGTTGCCAAGCAACTTATTGAAGTTATTAATAAAAATGACAAGTATAATAAATCTCCAATTACGTTTGCTATCTTTAAGCAAGAAAGTACAAGTTCTTTAAAAAATGGTACGTATATTGCTAGTGCTACTGTTCAAAAGAATGATACGAACCTTGGAAATTGGAGCACGATTGATGAACAAGCGTTTTCATATCCTTCTGATGAATTTACAAAAGCACATGGAGAAGATAATACAAAAATAACTGACTTTGCGGATTCAATCAAAAAGTTTTCTCCAGCAGATTATATCCCAGTCAATGCTAAAGTTTCTTACAAGAAAAACCAGATGGATACATTAAATATGAATATCGTTATTAAATACAATGGTAAAACAGAATTAATGGCTCTTACTCAAATGGCTGCTCAAAGTATGCTAGAAAAATTACCTAAAGATGCGAAAGTTCAATTGCAGATCAAGTCCGAGAGTAAAATCGAGGCAATTATTATAAAAGAGAAAAACAGCGAAAAACCGTTTGTTTCCTTCTTGTAAAAAAAGACAGTGTTTACACTGTCTTTTTTTATTGTAAGTGAAAAGGTACGATGGGAAGGAGCTCCGCGTAATACGCGTCCTATATCCGCTGCGCTGATTTTAAAGAAAGCAACACATTTACCTGTCTTGGCCGATGTAACGTATTCTACAGGGCGCCGTGCACCTCCAAATCCAGCGCATCAAATGACTACCATTGTCGTTTTCTGTCGGTAAGTCGATATATTTAAAAAATCGCTGATATAATTGGAGTTGTGGTCGATATATTTGGAAAATCGCTCATATATTTCGAGTTGCGATCGATATATTCGAAAAATCGCCGATATAAATTTCATTTACTATCGTACTGTTTAAAATAGGGTTTCTACTTATGAGATATCTATTTTTTTACAAAAAATGCCCTTTTTTTCATAAAAAATACGAAAATACGAGAAAAGAAGCGAATTTTTTCGAAACTTTGCGGGAAAATATTGTATGAGCCTGCGTTTTTATCGTATCATTAGTAAAAGGAAGAACTCGGGACGATTGGTGGCATCTGCAAATAGAGTTGATGTCTTTTTTTCATTCAAGTAACCGATACATAAAAATAGATAACAAAAATAGAAGGAGTGTGCGATGAGATGAACGTAACAATTTATGATGTAGCGCGTGAAGCAAACGTTTCAATGGCTACCGTATCACGCGTTGTGAACGGTAATCCAAATGTAAAGCCTACAACAAGAAAGAAAGTATTAGAAGCAATTGATCGTTTAGGGTACCGCCCAAATGCGGTAGCACGTGGACTAGCAAGTAAGAAGACAACTACAGTAGGTGTTATTATTCCTGATATCTCAAATACGTTTTATGCAGAACTTGCTCGTGGAATTGAAGATATCGCAACAATGTACAAATATAACATCATTTTAAGTAACTCTGACCAAAACAAAGAGAAAGAGTTCCATTTATTAAATACGATGCTTGGAAAACAAGTGGACGGAATTGTTTTCATGGGTGAAGATATTACAGACATTCACATTGAAGAATTCAAAAAGTCGCCAGTACCAATCGTATTAGCAGCGTCATTTGATGAGCAAAATGAAACGCCATCAGTAAATATTGATTATACACAAGCAGCTTACGACGCAATGAAGCACTTTATTGAGCAAGGACATACGCGTATCGGCTTCGTCTCTGGTCCTTTCATTAATAAAGCGGGAAGCGCGAAGAAGTTACAAGGTTATAAAAAAGCTTTAGAAGAAGCAGGTATTTCATATGATGAAAATCTTATAATCGATGGAGATTACACATATGATTCAGGTATCGAAGCATTCGAAAAGCTTTGGAGCAGTGATGAAAAGCCAACAGCAATCTTCGTATCTTCTGACGAAATGGCACTAGGTGTAATCCATGCAGCACAAGACGCTGGATTAAACGTACCAACTGATGTAGAAGTACTTGGTTTCGATAATACACGCCTTGCATTAATGGTTCGTCCGCAACTTTCAACAGTTGTACAACCGATGTATGATATCGGTGCAGTAGCAATGCGTCTATTAACAAAGTATATGAACAAAGAAAAAGTGGAAGATCACACTGTTATCTTACCTCACCGCATCCAATTTAGAGATTCAACGAAGTAAGTATAAAAAAGCTCACAGCGATTGCTGTGAGCTTTTATTCGTATTCAGGATAGTATGTTTTAACTACTGTATCTACCGTTTCATTTTTTTTAACGTGTAAAAACCTTGCGTATAGTTCTTTTCCAGTTTCAAATGGTGTATCGTCTAATTCAAACACATGCAACACTTTTCGAAACGTCCATGTCACTTGCTCATCGTACATATTATTGTATGTATCTTTAGATTGTATAGCGATTTTTTTACCTAATTCGTGAGCTCCCTCTATACTGTTTGCCTTAACAAGAATAATACTTTCTTCAAAAAGTGTATCGTGATTCTCTTCATAATGCTCATCAATTTTCGTAGGATCAGGCTCACCAGAATGAACAGATTCAAACAATAATTTTACAGCGTACATATTATGCTGCATGTTTCACCTTATAAATAATACTTGCGACAAGCGAAGCAGGTATTGTAAATACGTTACTTTGATAATGATAGTGTATTTGGGATTCTTCATAAGACATGTTGTCGTATAGTTTGGTTTGTGACCTGTTCATTTTTTTCTGTTTTGTCTTGAGCATCTTAATATAGTTATACTGTATTGTGACGAGAATGATGAAATAGGCTAATACGATTAGTGAAATCCAAATCATTATGAATACTCCCTTATAAAGAATATTTGTATATCGTAATTATATTAATTTATATGAAAAATATCCATTTTTTCTGATAGTCAATTTCCTTTCCAAAATGCAAAAAGTTCTTCAGGACTTCGTAAATTATGTTCAAGGCATGTTTGTGCAGTGTGTTTAAAATTTTGTATGAAATGCTCTAACCTAGAAGAATCATAGTGCCTTGCTTTTCCATCTACAATCGTTTTATCTTTTTCTAAGTTAAGTGATATTTTTAGCAAAGTCACATTTGTTTCTATTTTTACAACTTCCATGTAAAAAAAAATTTTGTCTAAGTCAATTGTAATATAATCATATCGCTCTACTTGTTTAAAGTATCCTACAATATCATCTTCCAATTGAAATCCTCCCGAGTACATGGTTTATTGGTGACTTCGCTACAAAATGGTATGATTCCTTGTTATATGTCACATAAGTGCAAATTTAACTATTATAGGGCAATGTCATGTATAATAGAAAGAAAAGGCTTGTGAGGGGGGAGAAGAGATGATCGTTCTTTGGATAATTACGCTTTGTATGACTGCTATTTTTGCATATATGACGTTAAAACAAAATGGCTTAAAGCGATTTGTTCCAGGAAGTATTCTTGCAGGAATTGCCCTTATCACGTATGTAATTTCTATTTTTATTGAAAGTGTATCAGTGGACATGAGTACAAGTTTAATGTTTATGGGTATTACACTATTTGCAGGTAGTATTATGGTACTTATGGTTGCAGGTATTATTTTATTTATTCATATGAATTCGGAAACGTTATAGCATATAGAAAAGGCATGTCCCGAGGGGCATGCCTTTTTATCCGTTCATTTATGCTCTATCTTTAGAAGAATTTTGTTGTTTTAATAAGTCGCGAATTTCGCTAAGAAGTTCTTCTTCTTTTGTTGGTTCTGGAATTTCTTCTGTCTTTTCTTCTTCTCTTTTAGATGTTAGTTTGTTGAACACTTTAACGAACATAAAGATAGAAGCTGCAATAATTAAGAAATCAAAAATAGTTTGGATGAAGTTACCATACATAACAGCGGATTTACCATATCCAAAATGTAAATCTGTAAAGTTAACGCCACCTAATACCATACCAAGTAATGGTGTGATAATATCTTTTACTAAAGAACTAACGATTTTACCGAATGCAGCCCCGATTACAACCCCGACAGCTAAATCGATTACATTCCCTTTGAATGCGAATTTTTTAAACTCGTTCCACATGTGTTAATCCCATCCTTTCCACGATTCATTATGAAATTTATAATTCCTATCAACATATTCTATAGAAATTTACGAGAGAAATAAAGGGGAAATGGGAATGAAAGTAAATTCTGAAAAATGTATCCGTTTTAATTTTTGTTTACATTCTCCAGTAGCGATTGCAGCAGTTGCTGCGTTTTTAATCCTTCTAATCCATCTACAACAGGCTTTGTATCTCCGTGTACACATTCAATAAAATGATGAACAGCATCTTCAAAACCGCGCTGTTTTAACGTCGTATCCCATGATGGTGAACCAATTTGAGAAACTGAATTTTCCTGCTCAACTTCAAATGTGTTCATATTTTTTACACGAATGATTTTCCCTGTCGTTACAAGTTCAATTTGTTCTAAGTTTGTACCGGCATGGCGATGCATTGCGGTAGAAAGTAACAGTCCACTTGGTGTTGTATATGTATGATATCCGTAAAGAAGTTCATTCTTTTCATTTATTTGCATCATATTATGAACGACGTTAAGACCATCATTAGCTAACCAACGAGCAGTATCTACAATATGTAAGTAATCATCTAACATAGTAAAGTCGTACGTATATGGTCCCACTTTATTTGTGCGGTGCTTTTCAATTCGAATCCATGAAATATCATGAGCTTGCTCTTTTGCAGCAACATACATAGGAACGAATCGGCGATTAAATCCGACCATTAACTTTCGGTTATACTTTTCGCTCAACTCGACTAGTTTCTCAGCTTGTTCCACTGTAGCTGCTAGCGGCTTATCAACATAAACGTCGATTCCTTTTTTCAGAAGTTCAGAAACGATTTCATAATGTGTAGCAGTTGAACTATGGACGAAGATTGCATCGCATTCCGAAGCTAACGTTTCAATAGAATGAAAGTCTTGAATGCGGTATTGCTGGCAAACTTGTTTTCTTTTCTCCGCATTAGGTGTAAACGCCCCTACAAAATTCCAATCTGTTTCTTTTGTAAGTGTTGGAAGATAGGCTTTTTGTGCGATACTTCCAAGTCCAATCATCCCAATTTTAGGTTTGCTCATGTTTATTCCCACCCTATTAATATTGATGTAACGGGTTAAATGTAGCATAGGGTGGGAGAGGAAGGCAAAAAATAGCTTTTTACTTACGTCCCTCTAACAAAATCTTCTCTATCTCTTCAAAGTTATGAGCGCGAGCATGCTCTAACGGGGTAACACCATCGTTGTCTGGAATATTTACATCTGCACCGTGTTCAATAAGAACCTGAATGACTTGTTGTTGTGTTTCGTTTCCATTACTTAGTACGATGGCTTCCATTAAAGCGGTCCACCCGAGATTATTTACATGGTTAACATCAATAGTTGTTCGCGTAAGGAGTTCTTTAATAACATCAATATAGCCATGTTCTGAGGCGGGGATAAGAGCTGTTCCACCGTAACGATTTGTAAGCGAGGGATCTGCGCCGGCATCAATTGTTAGTTTTAAAATATCCAAGTAACCTTCTGCACCGGCGTATAGAAAGGGATTGTTTTTCATATCATCTTGGATATTTACGTCAGCACCTGCTTCAATAAGCGCTTTGGCGGTTTTTACATCATTTTTGTATGTAGCAATCATAAGAGGGGTACGTCCTTTACTGTCCGTTATATTTATGTCAGCCCCTTTTTTGAGTAACGATATAACAGTATTCGTTTCTTGTTTTTCAGTAGCTGTTAGTAGCGCTGTCTCCATGTTTGTCATCTCCTTTTTAACTTCTTGTTCTTGCGAGCAACCTTGCAAAAAAATTACGCAACAGATCATGCTTACTGTTTTTTTGAACATGGAATTTCAACCTCCTCATTTCAACTGTAAAATAAGAACATTAAATTTTTATAAACTGACGCTAAAATTACTATAAAATCGCTTGAGTATTTGAACATATATTTTTATGCTTATGAGTAATAAGGTTTGATAAAGTGAAACTTTAATCAGTGGGGGTTTTGTTCATCCCCCACTGATTATTAGTTGAACCAATCGGGCTTTTATGGGCAGTTGATCCCCTACTTAACTTCTTTGCTTTCTCTGAATTTTGAGGTGGGGATCTTACTGCCCGTTAATGCGGGGTAAAGTGAGGATGTAACATATGTCTATTAAAACAAGATTTTTATTCTCTTATATTGCTGTTATTCTCGTTTCCATTACGCTCATATTAGTCGCGGGATTTTTAATTGTTTTTTCCATAACAGGAGACTTGGAATCAGTGAAAAATTTCTATAAAAGTTCCTATATTCAAAAGCCGCTTACGCCAGAAGAAGAGAATACGTATATTGAATTGAAATTAGCGGCAAAGAAAAATCAATCTCAACTATTAGATGAATCGTTCGTTTCAACACTTGAAAAAGAAGGTGTGAAAATAGTTGTAAGAAAGGGAGAAACCATTTCTTATGCTACAAAAATATTTGAAAATGTATCTTTAAAAGAAGCCCTTCCGAAATTTGAATCAGCAAATATTAATAGTCGTGGTACAACGGAACTAGGCGATACATTTTATCGATATGTAAAATTTGATTTTTATTTTCCTCAGGAAGAAGAGGGGAGTATATTTGTATTAAAGAAGCAAAGTTCATTTGTAGATCTTACACAAAAGTTATTTCCGATTTTGTTTGTATCGCTTTTACTATTAGCTATCTTACTTATTGGATTATTAAGTTACCTCGTCTCAAGAAGTGTGATAAAACCAATCTTCGTATTGAAAGATGCGACGGAGAAAATTAAAGAAGGAAATTTAGATTTTCAAATACCAGTTACATCGCACGATGAAATAGGGAAATTGAATCAAGGGTTTGAGGAAATGAGAAAGAAATTAAAAGAATCGATAGAGATGCAAACGCAGTATGAAGAAAATCGAAAAGAGCTCATTTCAAACATCTCTCACGATTTAAAAACACCGATTACATCTATTATCGGATATGTAGAAGGAATAAAAGACGGAGTAGCAAATACGCCAGAAAAAATGGATAAGTACTTAACGACTATTCATACGAAAGCAAGACATATGGATACACTCATTGATGAATTATTTTTATTCTCAAAGCTCGATTTGAATCGAGTTCCCTTTCAGTTTGAAACGGTTGAATTAAATATGTTTATGCAAGAATTAATAGAAGAGATGCAGATGGATTTAAGTAAAGAAGGTATAGAAGTTAACTTACAATTACACTCATCACCACTATATGTAACGGCTGATTGCGAAAAGATAAATAGAGTGATATCAAATTTAATTCATAATAGTGTGAAATACATGGATAAAGAAGAGAAGAAAATTACTGTAACAGTATCGATTGATGACAATAAGGTGATTGTGAAAGTAATGGACAACGGATCAGGTATCGAATCGGATACACTTCCCTACATTTTTGAACGTTTTTATCGTGCAGAGCAATCGCGAAATTCTAGCACAGGTGGAAGTGGACTTGGCTTAGCGATAGCAAAACAAATTGTTGAAGAACATGGCGGGAAAATTTGGGTGGAAAGCGAGCTTGGGAAAGGCACAAGCATTTTCTTCTCATTGGAAAAAGTAGAGAAATGTGGTGAGTAAATTGAAAAGAATTTTACTAATAGAAGATGAAGTAAGCATTGCAGAATTACAGCGAGATTATTTAGAAATTAATGATTTTCAAGTTGATGTGGAACATTCAGGAGAAACAGGTTTACAAATGGCTTTGCAGGAAGACTACGATTTAATTATTTTAGATATTATGCTTCCAAAAATGAATGGATTTGAAATTTGTAAGCAAATTCGAGCTATAAAAGATATTCCGGTTTTACTTGTTTCAGCAAAGAAGGAAGATATAGATAAAATTCGCGGACTCGGATTAGGAGCGGATGATTATATAACGAAACCGTTTAGCCCGAGTGAGCTAGTAGCAAGAGTAAAAGCACATATTTCTCGTTATGAAAGATTATCAGGGAATGTAAGTAAGCAACGCGATACGTTATATATTCACGGAATTTCTATTGATCAACGGGCGAGAAAAGTTTTTATAAACAATGAAGAAATTGCGTTTACAACGAAGGAATTTGATTTATTAACATTCTTTGTAACACATCCAAACCAAGTATTAAATAAAGAACAGTTATTTGAACGCATTTGGGGATTAGACTCTGCTGGCGATTTAGCCACTGTCGTTGTTCACATTAGAAAGCTACGTGAAAAAATTGAAAGAGATCCTGCTCACCCGCAATATATTGAAACAGTGTGGGGCGCTGGTTATCGCTTTAACGTGTAATGTACCTGCCAAGTAATTGGTAGGTTTTTTTATGTTATTCGAACAAAAAAGGAAAAAATAGGTAATTCATGTTAAAATATAAAGAGAGATAAAACATAGGAGAGCATGAGAGGGCGTGCTACATTTTGGGAGATACATCAAAAGATAATAAATTAAACAAGGCTTTAAAGATTGGAACGAATATCGTACTTATCTTATTAATTATCGGTGCAATACAAATGTTTTATGATGAAGATTCTACGAATGATCACTTCGGTGGGGTATTTATGATGGTCTTTTTTGGAATTAAAATAATTTCTAATTTTATGATGAGTATAAAAGAAGGAGATAAAAAGTCGATATTCATTGATGTAGGCTTAATGATTTTTTTGTTCTTCTTGTTGTTTCTAGTGTGAAATATTTCTTTTGAAGGTTAATATATTCATTAACGAGGCTTTAATGGAATAAGCCTCGTATCTTTCTATGTTATTTAATACTTACGTCTGATTGTAAAAAATCACTCTATATTAGGTATTTTTCTTTGAAAATAGGACTTAATTCACTCCAAACATCAAATTTATTACCATCTAAATCATAAAAAACAAAATTCTTCCCAGCATGCCCTCTGTTTTCAATCTCTCCAACTAGAATTTCCTTTTCAATAAATTCACTATGAATTGATTCTAGTACATGTAATCCGTTAACTTCGAATGTTATAGAAAAGCGTTCTTCACCGTGAAAATCAAAAAAATTTAAGGTTTGATTATCTTGGGATTTAACTAGAAAAAAGCTTTGATTTGCAAAGTTAATAATAGCTTTGTCTTCGTCTTTAAAGTTCAACTCTGCTCCCAATTTGTTTACATACCAGTTTAAAGAAAGCTCTACGTTGGTAACTGGAATATAAGTCGTTCCAACTCTTAATAATTTTTCTTTCACCCTATTTTCCTCCTTTAGCAAAACAGCACTAATAAACTTGTTCTCTCTTCCTAGACTTATTGCCTTTGTGAGTCCTTAATTTTCTTTTTAATCCCAAAAAATTCTTGAGTAATAGAAATAAACCGACTGGCTTGTTCTAAAAAAGGATAATGGTTACTGTCCTCAAACGGCACAAAAATAGCATTACGTATGCCATCATGCATCTCAATAGAATACTGGATCGGGCACTGTACATCATGTCTTCCGCATATAATGAGGGTCTTTGTTTGGATGGAAGGTAAATGCTCTCTTAAATCAAATGAAGGATATTCATTGGCGAAAGCATTCATACGGCTAGAAGACATTGTTTTTTTGATTGGTTTACAAAAATAAGAGTTGTAGTTTTCAGGTTTATACAAAGATAATTTTGTCCTCTTAGTAGAGAGTTCCATTCGTTCTTCATTAGTAAGGTAAGGGTTTTTTAAGTTTTCGATGAGCTTTTGCATATAATGAAACTGTGGATGTTCTCGGTGATAAATACAAAATGGTGTTTCGGTATAGTTACTTGCTGCAGCTCCGGCCACGACTAATGATTGCAAGGAAGTTGGATATGTAATCGCATATAAAAGTCCAAGCATACCACCTGTTGAATGACCGGCGAAATGCCATATTGGAAGGTGCAATGCTTCTCGTATTGCTTCTAAGTCGTGAACTGTTTCAATCATACTTAATTCGTTTTCTGACTGGGCTTTTACAGAGTTACCAGCGTCTCGTAAATTAATGAGGAATACACGATGCGTAGCAGTGAAAACATCCGCAAAGTAATCACCAGTTTCATTAAATTGTGAATAGTGATGTGTAATGCAAAGCGGTTCGCCATTTCCTTTTGTAAAGATTTCAAATGTGCCACGTTTCGTGTTGATTATTTGTTGTGTCCACATAATATCACGACCTTTTCTTATACGAGTTGGGCCAGTCCATTAGTAACTGAAATATATCGACTTACCGACAAAAGTCGACAATAAATAAAAGGAGGCTATTCAAAAACGAGCCTCCTTTTCGTTTAGTACAAAGATTTTGTCATATTATTCCGAATAATTTCAAGGGATTTCGTTACAGTTAATGCGTTCTTTTCTTCAATTTCTGGTTTACGGGGGATCGGTTTATACATGTTGTCTGGATCTTCCCATGTGAGGGGAAGTTCTGTTTCGGCTTGTCCTTTCCAAGCGTCAATCCATTCTGGAGGGAGATAACCTGAGATGTTTTGGATATTGTTCATTTCGAGCCAAATGAGTGCCCAAGCTCTTGGGACGACGCGCCAGTGGTCATAGCCACCGCCGCCGACAGCGATCCAGCGACCTTCGCAATATTCATTAGCGATTTCGCGAGCGAGCTTCGGTATTTCACGGTAAATATTCATCGTTGCGCAAAGATGTGTAAGTGGGTCGTAATAATGTGCGTCAGCGCCGTTTTGCGTTAAAATAATATCCGGTTTAAAATATGAGGCAACTTCTTTTACGACAGTTCGATATGAATTTAAAAACGATTCGTCTTCTGTAAAAGCATCGAGTGGAACGTTAAAAGAATAACTATAGCCATTACCTTGTCCGCGTTCATTTACAGCGCCAGTTCCAGGGAATAAATAGCGCCCAGTTTCATGTAATGAAATGGTGCATACGTTAGGATCATCGTAAAAAGACCACTGTACACCATCACCGTGATGAGCATCTGTATCAATATATAAAACACGTAAACCATATTTCTTCTGAATATATTTCATTGCGATGGAACTATCGTTATAAATGCAAAATCCAGATGCCTTGCCGCGAAAGCCGTGATGTAAGCCGCCGCCTAAATTAAGCGCGTGTTTTACTTTTCCGGAAAGAACAGCATCGACAGCAGTTAACGTACCGCCAACGAGTAATGCGCTTGCTTCGTGCATATTTGGAAACATCGGTGTATCTTCTGTTCCGAGTCCATATGTCATCGCAATTGATTTTTCTAACTTACCTTCTCCAGCACGTTTTACCGCATTTATGTATTCCTCTGTATGAACGTAGGCGATCTCTTCATCTGTAGCCATTCGTGGTGAGATGATTTGGGAGGGAGAGATAAAACCGCCCTTTTGTAATAAATCATACGTGAGTGTGACGCGCAGTTGGTTAAAAGGATGATCAGGGCTAAATGAATAGCCCCGAAAGTCATCCGAATAAATAAACGCGCTACTCATGCTTGCATCCCCATAATATTCGGCCATAATACGCGGTAGCCTTCTGCTTCAAGTGCATCAATCACTTTTAGCGGATTCATCGTTTGAATGCGGAAAACGAGTACTTTATCATTCTCATCTTTTGCTGGGTAGACGAGAACGCTCACGATATTGATTTGTAACTCACTAAAAATGGCAACGACTTTTCCAAGAATGCCAGGTTCGTTTTTTACTTGAATTTCAATTTGTGAACTCGGTTGATGTGCTCCTGTTAATTTCACTAACGTGTGCAGTACAGTAGATTCAGAAATGATTCCAACTAACTTTCCTGCCTTTGTAACAGGAAGACAGCCAATTTTATTTTCAAAAAATAAAGTAGCAATTTCCTCAACGAAATCGAGAGGATGGCAAGTCATAACAGGATGTTTCATAATAAGTTCAAGTGGTTGCTTCAGCATATCGAGTGAAACTTGTTCATCTAAAATAGACGGACTTGCATCTCTTACATCCCGATCAGAAATAATGCCCACGACATGATTATTTTGATCGACAATTGGAATGTGCCGAATGCCTTTCGTGCGTATCGTTCGGATTGCTGTTTCGATTGTATCGTTTGGATGTAGTGTCACCACATCTTGATTCATAATTTCTTCTACAATCATTCCAGTTGCCCCCTTTATTAATACATAAAACGATTGTGAAAACGTAGACGATCAAATGCTTGAATAGAATCCGTATCAACGCGTTTACCGATGCGGACCATTAAACAGTTAGCAGGATGCGAACAAATTTCAGGATCATCTGTAGCCATCCATTGTAAGCCACCAGCATTCATCATTTTTTCCATTACTTTTCGGTACTCCCAAACATTTAAGCCTGTTTGTTTTAAATCCCAGTGCCAATAATATTCAGTCGTCAATATAATGTAATCTTCCATATGATCGTCCATCATGGAAACTTCTAATAAGTTCTTTCCGACAGCGCAACCGCGGAAGGCGGGGACAACTTCAATCGCCCCTAGTTCAATTAAGTTTGCTATCTTTCCTTCTGACCATCGTTCGAGTGGATCAGGATATAAGTATGTAACATATCCAACAATCGTTTGGTCATGTCTAGCAATAATGAGACGAGCTTCTGGTAATTTAGAAATTTCGACAATTGCTTTATATTGCTGCTCGGCAGGACGAAACGCAACTAAATCTGGATGAAATTCATACATTTCTAAGTTATGTGTAGAGACAGGACCTTCAATAATTAAAGTGCCTTTCGCTGTTTTTAAGTTTCTAGCATTATATATTTTTTTATGAATCAAAGTATTGCTCACCACCTTGAGGGTTTGTGAATCTATTAATATCGTACTTTATAATATATGCGATGTGAATCGAAATTTGTCATTAAAAATTTGTCTAAAAATCAACAAATATACTGAAAATTTTAAATAATATCATTATAATAGATAATAGAATACATAGGAGGGGGATGTAAAGTATGAAAGTAGAAACGCTTCCTGTCATTAAAGGAGAAAATAATTTGCCGAATTATGATGAGGCATACGCGAATTTTAACTGGGAAGAGGTTAATAAAAACTTTACTTGGAATGAAACAGGCCGAGTAAATATGGCGTATGAGGCAATTGATAAGCATGCGAAATCCGATCGTAAAAATAAAGTAGCCCTTTATTATCAAGATGGATCGCGAAAAGAGAAGTATACATTTAAGGAAATGAAGGATTTTTCTAATAAAGCAGGAAATGTCCTGAAAAATTACGGCGATGTAGAAAAAGGCGATCGCGTTTTTATTTTTATGCCGCGTTCTCCAGAATTATATTTTGCCCTTCTTGGTGCAGTGAAATTAGGGGCAATCGTTGGTCCACTATTTGAAGCATTTATGGAAGGCGCAGTTCGCGATCGTTTAGAAGATAGTGGAGCGAAGGTGTTAATTACAACGCCTGAATTGTTAGAGCGCGTACCATTAAATGATTTACCTGCTTTAAAAACAGTCTTCCTTGTTGGAGATAATGTAGAAGAAGGCGGTAAAACGGTAGCGTTCAATCCTTTATTTGAACAAGCTTCAAAAGAATTACATATTGAATGGTTAGGCCGTGAAGACGGTTTAATTCTACATTACACGTCTGGTTCTACTGGTAAGCCAAAAGGTGTGCTTCATGCGCAAAATGCAATGGTGCAGCACCATCAAACGGCGAAATGGGTATTAGATTTAAAAGAAGACGATGTATATTGGTGTACAGCTGACCCAGGCTGGGTAACTGGAACAGCTTACGGTATTTTCGCACCGTGGTTAGTTGGGGCATCAAATGTTGTTTTAGGTGGCCGTTTTAGTCCAGATGCTTGGTATGAAGCACTGCAAGATTACGGTGTAACAGTTTGGTACAGTGCGCCAACAGCGTTCCGTATGTTAATGGGAGCTGGACAAGATGCAATTAAAAAATATGATTTATCACAAGTTCGTCACGTATTAAGCGTTGGTGAACCGTTAAATCCAGAAGTAATTCGCTGGGGTATGAACGCATTTGGACTTCGTATTCATGATACGTGGTGGATGACAGAAACAGGTGGACAAGTTATTTGTAACTACCCTTGTATGGAAATCCGTCCAGGTTCAATGGGTAAACCAATTCCAGGTGTGAAAGCAGCGATTGTTGATAATGAAGGAAATGAAGTTCCTCCATACACAATGGGTAACTTAGCAATTGGTAAAGGTTGGCCAGCGATGATGCGTGGAATCTGGAATAACCAGCAAAAGTATGAATCTTACTTTATGCCGGGAGATTGGTACGTATCAGGTGACTCTGCTTATATGGATGAAGATGGGTACTTCTGGTTCCAAGGGCGTATTGATGATGTAATTATGACGTCAGGTGAGCGAGTTGGTCCGTTTGAAGTAGAAAGCAAATTAATCGAGCATGCTGCTGTTGCAGAGGCTGGTGTAATTGGTATTCCTGATCCAGTGCGCGGAGAAATTATTAAAGCATTTATCGCGCTTCGAGCAGGATACGAACCATCTGATGAATTAAAAGAAGAGATTCGTCAATTTGTAAAGAAAGGCCTAGCAGCTCATGCAGCGCCAAGACAAATTGAATTTAGAGATAAATTACCGAAAACGAGAAGTGGTAAAATTATGCGCCGCGTATTAAAAGCGTGGGAGTTAAACTTACCAACAGGTGACTTATCAACGATGGAAGATTAAGAGAGGAAGGTCTGAACGAAATAACGTTCAGACCTTTTTTTTATGTTATTATAAACTTATATATATAAGTTGAAGGGGGTAGTATGATGAAAACAGAAAAAGAAAAGATGATACAAGGGGAAATGTACATACCAGCTGATCCAGTTTTAGTACAAGAGAGGGAGCAGGCTCGTATATTAACGAGAAAATTAAATGATACGCCAGAAGTACAATTAAAAGAGCGTAGCGAAATCGTAAAAGAACTATTTGGAACGACAGGAGATAACATTCATCTTGAATCTTCTTTTAGATGTGATTACGGCTATAACATTCACGTTGGCGAAAATTTTTACGCGAACTTTGATTGTACGATTTTAGACGTATGCCCGGTAACAATCGGAGTGAATTGCATGTTAGCTCCAGGTGTTCACATTTATACCGCAACGCACCCGCTTGATCCAGTAGAGCGCATAAGCGGATCAGAATATGGAAAACCAGTTACAATTGGCGATAACGTATGGATTGGTGGAAGAGCGATTATTAATCCAGGTGTCACAATTGGAGATAATGCGGTGATCGCATCTGGTGCTGTTGTAACGAAAGATGTACCGGACAATGTAGTAGTTGGCGGAAGTCCTGCGAAGATTATTAAAAAAATAAAATAATATTTGAACGAAGTGCCTTCCTCGTCTGTATACATTTATGAAAGAATAGATGAGGGAGGCTTTTTTATGTCTAATAAATTACTTCTTACTTTTGCTTTAATTGGAATTATAGTCGTATTTTCTTGTGGGTTGCTATTACCGATGCCAATCGGATTTAAAGTATCAATGATTACAGCTGGGGTCATGATGATTGTTATGTTTTCAATCATTATTCCATTTGATAGAAAACATATAGTACGGAAAAATGGATATAAAATTGATTTTACAAAAACAAAAGTGTATTTTCGCTGGAATGTATTTGATACGATTTCGGCTTGTCTTGCAGTGTATGCATGCATATGTGTGCAAGTATTAAATATTTTAGTTTCAACCGGGCAGACAATTCAAAACCCGTATGTTCAATTTTTTACGAATCAATCGCAAGTATGGATTATTGTTGCTAGTTGCTATTTAATTTCCCGTATTTCGTTAACGTTAAAAGGAATAAAGGAGATCAAAAATCATGGCGCAGATTGGGATTGAGGAAGAGCTCATGCTTGCGTACAAAAATGGAGATAAGCAGGCGGGAGAAAAACTATATGTTTTAATCAAACCAGCGCTATACACATTTTTGTATCGATTTAACCGAGATGAACAATTGAGTATCGACCTTGTGCAAGATACGTTTTTGACGCTAGAGCGTAAGAAACATATGTATGAACTTGAAAAAGGTAAAATAAAAACGTATTTATTTCAAATTGGTTATCGTCTTATGATTAATAAATTAAATAGAAGAAAAAAGTGGCGTACGCTTTTGCCATTTTTAGTGCCGATTCAGGAAAAAGAATTTTCTCACGAAGATCGGCTTACAGTAAGAGAAGCAATTTTGAAAGTTCCCGAAGAGCAAAGGGCGGTCCTAATCCTTTCTTATTATCATGATATGCAGCAAAAAGAGATTGCAGAGATATTAAACATTCCGATTGGAACAGTAAAGTCGAGACTTCATAACGGAATAAAGAAATTAAAACAATTGCTGGAGGTGGATGAAATTGAGCGAAAATCCCTTTAAGAATGAACATAAATTACAGCAGCATTTAGATAGTGACCATGTAGGAATACCAGATTTTCCAAAAACGGTAAGTCGCTTCGATCGATTAATCGGATTTCTTGGTTCTCCAGTGAAAGACCCTGTGGAGGCTACGATTGGGAATGATTTATCTGTTGTGTTTCATGTATCGTTATTAGTTGGAGTTCCAATTTTTTCTCTTATTACGATACTCTTTATGGCGTTGTAAAGGATTGGCAAGAAGAGAAATCCGGCCCTTATTTGACACGCCTATATAAATGATGGTATAAAGAAAAGTATATGAATAATTGAGCGTGGAAAGGGAGAAGTAGTGATCATTTCCCTGTTTTAGAGAGCTGATGGCCGGTGAAAATCAGCACATAGATGATCGCGAATTACGCCCCTAGAGCATCTTTTTTCGATTGAATTGTATTCAAAAGGGAAAAGACGGTGCTAAGCCGTTATGTAAATAAGGTGGTAGGCTTTTTTTTGCCTGCAACTAGGGTGGTAACGCGATAATCAAAATCGTCCCTTATTTAAAGGGGCGATTTTTTTATGTTTTCAACCTTCACGCCAGTAATGAACTTAAAGGAGAGTATGTAGGATATGGGTATTTTACAAGATCTTGAATTTCGCGGTCTAATTAATCAGCAAACAGACGCTGAGGGACTTGAGCAATTATTAGAAAAAGAAAGCGTTAAATTATACTGTGGTTTCGATCCGACAGCGGATAGCTTACACATCGGTCATATGTTACCAGTATTAATGTTACGTCGTTTCCAATTAGCTGGTCACCAACCAATCGCACTTGTTGGCGGTGGTACTGGTATGATCGGTGACCCAAGTGGTAAAAAAGCAGAACGTACATTAAATACGAAAGATACAGTTGCTTACTACACAGAAAGCATTAAAAACCAACTTTCAAACTTCTTAGAGTTCGAAAACGTGGACAACCCAGCAACAATGGCTAACAACTATGACTGGCTTGGTAACTTAGATGTCATTTCATTCTTACGCGATATCGGTAAAAACTTCGGTTTAAACTATATGTTAGCAAAAGATACAGTAGCATCTCGTTTAGATACTGGTATTTCATTCACTGAGTTTAGTTATATGATTTTACAATCATACGACTTCTTAAACTTATACCAAAACCATAATTGTCGCTTGCAAATCGGTGGTAGTGACCAATGGGGTAACATTACAGCTGGTCTTGAATTAATCCGTAAATCAGAAGAAGATGCGAAAGCATTCGGTTTAACAATTCCACTAGTTACAAAATCTGACGGTACGAAGTTTGGTAAAACAGAAGGCGGCGCAATTTGGTTAGACCCAGAAAAAACAACTCCTTACGAGTTCTACCAATTCTGGATCAACACAGATGACCGCGACGTTGTTAAATACTTAAAATACTTCACATTCTTATCTCATGAAGAAATTCTTGAGCTTGAAAAGCAAGTAGCTGAAGCACCAGAAAAACGTGCAGCACAAAAAGCATTAGGTTCTGAAATGACAAAACTTGTTCACGGTGAAGAAGCATTAGAGCAAGCGATTAAAATTTCAGCTGCATTATTCAGCGGTTCTGTAGCAGAACTAACTGCAAGCGAAATCGAGCAAGGATTCAAAGACGTACCATCTGTAGAACGTACTGCAGAAGATACAGTATTAATCGACTTACTTGTAGAAAGCAAAATCTCTCCATCAAAACGTCAAGCACGTGAAGATGTAACGAACGGCGCAATCTACGTAAACGGTGAACGTACACAAGCATTAGACTACGTTGTAACAGAAAACGACCGCATCGAAGGTAAATTCACAATCATTCGCCGCGGTAAAAAGAAATATTTCTTAATTCGTTACTAATCAGAAACGAATATAAAACAAATAGTACCCCGGATTGTAGGCTGAAAAGTTTATGATTCGGGGTTTTTATGTATGAATTTAGATTGCCGGATCTTTTCTTTTAAATAGAATATAAAGAATTAATATGAGCATATAAAGTAAGCTAATTAGCATAACGATAAATGCCGCCGGATAAAATTTTGCTGCATATATAAAGAAATCGAGTTGATAAATATCTTGGTAATTTGAAACGGTGCCTTTAAAGTAATTCGTAAACTTAGCGCTATATTTCCATTCATCGGGATCATCTATCAAATTACTCCCCTGATACCAATTAATAAGTGCGGAAGTAATAAACAACATACATGCACTACCCAATTGAACCATTTGATTTATTGTCAAAATGAAACAACCTCCTATTTAATGGCTATTATAGCGTGCATTCATATTCCTGTAACCATTTTGTTGTAATCTCCTTTTCGAGTTCATACGGAAATCACATGTAAGCGGTATGATAAATGTATAACAACTAGAAAGGAGTGGTAAAACGAAATGTCACTAGAAGCGCTCATTATTTTTTCTTTGCTAAATGCGGGTCAGCTTGCAGAGAATTCGAAGGTGGATGTACATAAAGAGCAGAAAGATGCTTATGTATATGTTCAGAAAGAGGAAAATAAATAATTTTATTTTATATATAAACGAAAAAAGCCAATCCAGAGGATTGGCTTTTTTTTCAGAGAGGTAATTTCTATCCTTGTGATTCAGTATTTTGTTTCTCGATTTTTTTAAATGATCCTGAACCATTGTTAGGGAACGTGAAAGGGGTTTATCTGTTCTAATTCGTGTAACGACATAATGTCCTACCATGAATATTACTTCATCTTGTACTAATTCTTCTAATAGCATTTTTATTTTTTTGAGGTTTTTTAAATGAAGAGGGATCACGGTGAATTTTTCTTTCAAAACAAGTAGCTTCTTTTCTTATCTGTTTTTTGTACTTACCCATTTCTATACACACACCAGCTTTTTTTATTTTTGGCCTAATTATATGTGTTTTATAAAATAAAAAAAGCCCAGGCCCCTTGATAAACAAGGTTCCTAAGGCTTTTAATAATACTCTTTGCAGAGTACCGAGATTAACGAGAGTAGAACTCTACGATTAATGCTTCGTTGATTTCAGCTGCTAACTCAGAACGCTCAGCGTGACGAGTGTAAGTAGCTTCTAATTTATCAGCATCGAAAGTTAAGTATTCTGGTACGAAGTTGTTAACTTCGATCGCTTCTTTAACAACAACAAGGCTGTTAGATTTTTCGCGAACGCTGATAGTTTGACCAGGTTTAACGCGGTAAGATGGGATATCTACGCGAGATCCATCAACCGTGATGTGACCGTGGTTTACTAATTGGCGAGCTGCACGACGAGTGCGAGCTAAGCCCATACGGTAAACTAAGTTGTCAAGACGAGCTTCAAGAAGGATCATGAAGTTTTCGCCGTGCTTACCAGGCATTTTACCTGCTTGGTCAAATGTGCGACGGAATTGACGCTCAGTCATGCCGTACATGTGACGAAGTTTTTGTTTCTCTTGTAATTGTAAACCGTATTCTGAAAGTTTCTTACGTTGGTTAGGACCGTGAGGACCTGGTGCGTAAGGGCGTTTTTCTAATTCTTTTCCTGTGCCGCTTAGAGAGATTCCAAGACGACGAGACAGTTTCCAAGCTGGACCTGTATAACGAGCCATAGTTGACTCCTCCTTTAAAAATGTTTTTATTTACGTAAAATAAAAACAGACGTAATCGATATTTACGGGCATTTTGTTTTCATGTACCTTCGCTCCAGCAGCAGGGAGTTACGAGATACACCTCCGTAGAGGAACAAAATACAAACGATAAACTCACATTACAAGGCTGCCTTTTTATTTTACACAAACGCTATTATATCTTTTACCCAGAGTTTCGTCAAGCGAGTACGTTTTTGTTTTATGCATATAAATTTTGGAAATTAATATAAGAAGGAATTTAAAACAATATAAAAGAAGAGATAGAAACACAAATAAAACGCTTACATAAAATGTAGTAAAAACGTTCATCAGTTTTTACTGGTGAATATGCGGCAATAAAAACATAAAGGGGATGTTTTTATGAAAAAGAAGCATATGGAGACAGCGTTAATTCATCACGGGTATACATCAGAGGAACATAAAGGAAGTTTAACACCACCGTTATTTCAAACGTCTACATTTACATTTGAGACTGCGCAGCAAGGAGAGGCGAGTTTTGCGGGAGTAGATCCGTCTTATATTTACTCAAGACTTGGAAATCCAACTGTAAAATTATTTGAAGAACGTATGGCGGTGTTAGAAGGAGGAGAAGAAGCTCTTGCTTTCGGATCAGGAATGGCAGCTATTTCAGCAACGTTAATTGGCTTTCTAAAAGCTGGAGATCATATTATTTGTTCAAATGGATTATACGGGTGCACGTACGGTTTTTTAGAAGTGTTAGAAGAGAAATTTATGATTACGCATTCGTTTTGTGATATGGAGACAGAGGATGATGTCGAAAATAAAATCCGTCCAAATACAAAGGTTATTTTCGTTGAAACACCGATTAATCCAACGATGAAATTAATCGATTTAAAACAAGTTATTCGGGTTGCGAAGCGAAATGGCTTACTTGTCGTTGTTGATAATACGTTTTGTTCACCTTATTTACAAAGACCGCTTGAGCTTGGTTGTGACGCGGTCGTTCATAGTGCGACAAAATATATTGGCGGTCATGGTGATGTTGTGGCGGGTGTAACGATTTGTAAAACGAAAGCGTTAGCTGAAAAAATTCGCCCGATGCGAAAAGATATCGGCGGTATTATGGCGCCGTTTGATGCATGGTTATTATTACGCGGATTAAAGACATTAGCGGTAAGAATGGACCGCCATTGTGATAATGCCGAAAAAATTGTATCGTTTCTGAAAAATCATGATGCGGTAGAAGGTGTTTGGTATCCAGAAGGGGAGTTAGCATCTCGCCAAATGAAACGAGGTGGCGGTGTGATTTCTTTTTCAGTAAAAGGCGGAAAAGAAGAGACGCAAGCGTTTATCAATGATCTTCACTTTATTACAATTGCGGTAAGTTTAGGGGATACAGAAACGTTAATTCAGCATCCGGCAACGATGACGCACGCTGCGATTCCAGCTGAGCTAAGACAAGAAATGGGCATTTACGATAATTTAATACGTTTATCTGTCGGTTTAGAATCATGGGAGGATATCGTTTCTGATTTAGAGGAGGCACTAAAGAAGATATCTACTGTTAGTAACCAATAAAAAAGAGTGAGCTATCGGTTTCGTACGGGATGTACGCAATCGATAACTCGCTCTTTTCTTTTTTAAATATGTTTTAGGAGTGTTTCCACAAACTTTTCTAAATAGCGCTGATCTACTTCATCAAAACGATTTTTTTCAGGGCTATCAATATCAAGTACACCAATAACAGTTTCTTCTTTCACAATCGGTACAACGATTTCTGAATTAGAAGCACTATCGCAAGCGATATGTCCTGGGAATTGGTGAACGTCTGCTACAAGCTGCGTTGTTTTTGTTTCAGCTGCAACGCCGCAAACGCCTCGTCCAAATGGAATGCGCACGCAAGCAGGCATTCCTTGGAAAGGTCCAAGAACAAGCTGATTTCCTTCTGTTACATAAAAGCCAACCCAATTTACACGATCTAAAAATTGATTTAATAATGCGGACGCATTTGATAAGTTTGCGACTACGTTCGGTTCGCCAGTTAATAATGCATCCAGTTGTTTAATTACTGTCTCGTATTGCTCTTCACGAGAACCTGCATAACTTTCTTTTGTAAACATGGAAACAACTCCCTTTTTATCGAGATGTGTAAAATATTAGCAAAATACGATGTATTTCACATGACTTTGTCGATAGAAAATTAAAGGAATTTGTCTTAAAAGTCAAGAAATTTAAACTATAGCTGTTCAGTGAGAGGAAGTGAGCGCATGAAACAGACGAAACAAAAAGTAATTGATGCGGCAATATCGTTGTTTAACACGAAAGGTTATGATGGAACGTCGGTGCGAGACATTGCAAAGCGAGCGGATGTGAATGTAGCGAATATTTCATATTATTTTGCTGGAAAGCAAGGCCTATTAGAACAGCTTATTACTGACTTTTTAGAAGGATATATTCATGTGATTGAAACGTCCTTTGAACAAAGAGAATATTTGTCGGCTAAAGATGTGATGGTGCACATGGTGCGCGGGATTTTACGATATCAATTTGAAAATAGGGAACTGACACGTTTCTTCTACCGAGAGCTTTCACTTGATACGACATTAATTCGCGAAGTGATGACCATTTACTTTTCTAAAGAAAGATATTATATAGAGCAAATGATTAGACAGGGACAAATGAAGCAAGAGTTTAAAAAGGTATCTTTTACAATGTTTATGACGCAATTAAAAGGCATGATGAATATGCCGTTTTTATATCCACAATATATATCAGAAGTGCTGCATTCTTTTCCGTCTGAGACATTTTTCATAGAAATGTACACGAAAGAAATTGAACAATGGATGGAGCAAACATTATGTATAACGAATATGTACTATGAATTGCCAAGAGCTGTTCATATGTGAAAAATCCCCACCTAACGAACTGAGGTGGGGATTTTTGTGCTTTCTTTCCTTTGCCATACATTGTTGCATAATAGCGCGATAATTGTTAATGAGGCTCCGGCAATTTCAATTTTGTCGACTGTATAACCTCGAAAGATGGAACCGATAAGTGCAAGTACAGGAACTAAATTCATAAATAATATGCCGTTAATAGATGAAATATAGCGATTTCCTGTGTTCCAGCAAAATACAGCGATAACACCTGCAATAATCGACATATACAAGAGTTCAAAACGAACGCTCATAATGGTACGAATTGACGGCATAGTAACGATGTTTGTGTAAGTGAAGAATGTGACGATAACGATGAGTGAAACTGAGCCGAATAAACAAGTTAACGTCGTATACCTGAGTGGTGACCAAGATTGAAAACGAGCACCGCCATTCGTGTAAATGACCCAGCAAGTAACGCCACATAGCATAAGTATATTTGTTGAGAGGTGACTGGCAGCTCCAAATAATAAGTGAATATTTCCTTTTGAAATGACAAGCATAACACCGAGCAATGCAACGAACATACAAAGGAATGTGTAGTTTTGTGGGCGTTTGTTTTTTGTTATCCACTGCAATAATAAAGCGATGAGCGGCATAAGAGACTGAATCATCGCAGCATGGATCGCTCCAGAAGGTCCGGCAAGTTGTTGGCCGTAAAAAATGAGAAAACCATATCCAGCGAAACCGACTGTTCCGTAAAAGAATAGCGAAAGTGTTCTTTTTTCTAAGTGGAGTGAAGTTTTTCCTTCAGTAATGAATAGCAAAATAAGAAAAATAATAGCTGCTGATCCGTATCGGATAGTTGTGAAGAAGAACGGATCGATAAACTGCAGGGCATTTGCCATGACAGGAAACATAAATCCCCAAGCAGTTACGGCAAGTAAGCATAGGAGGGATCCGAGTAGCATTTGTTTTTTGTCCAAGAGTATCTTTCCCCTTTTCATTTCGTTATAGTAAGTTGATGAAATAAGTATAAAGAGTAATTTTTTATAGAAGGAAATATCGATTTTTTATGACAGTTATAACTTTTTGTTAGAGGTGTGTACGATGGATTTGGAAGCAGTACGATCGTTTATTGAAGTGAAGAATACGCGAAGTTTATCAAAGGCGAGTAAGCTTTTACATATTTCTCAACCGGCGCTTAGTAAGCAAATTCAAAGGTTAGAAGCGGATTTAGAGGTTACTTTACTCAAGCGTTCCGCGCAAGGAGTGGAATTAACAGAGGCTGGAGAGTTATTTATAACAAGGATGTTACCGGTTTTGGAACACATATATGAAGTGAAAGCCGAAATGAAGAATTTTCAAGAGAAGCGTAAAATTTCTATAGGCATATTGCCAAGTTTGGCAGCACGTTATATATCAAGATATAAAGATGTGATAGGTGATGGATTCGAAGTAGAATGGAAAATTGAGCATACGAAAGTACTAATGGGACTTTTTAAAGAACGGAAGATTGAAGCGATGTTCGTCGATTCAGTAGTAGAAGACGCTACGTGTATAAAAGAAATGCGAGAAGAAAAAATTGTTTGTGTAGTTTCAAGGGATCATCTTTATAAAGAGAAAATAGTAATCCGAATGGAAGATTTGCAAAATGAAAAGTTAATCGTATATCCAGAAATTTGTGATGTAAGGAAAATGATTACGAATATGTTTCAAGGGATAGGTGCGAAACCAATCATTGCATTTGAAACTTCTTATGCAGAACCGATGCTTGCGATGGTCGGAGCTGGACTGGGTATTACGTTACTTCCAGAAATGGCAGTAGAGCAAGCGGTAAAGCAAGGAAATGTGCATGCGATTTCTATTGAACCACCACTTGTGCGAAAAATTTATTTCGTATCTCATATGAAAGAGAACCTGTTATTACAATCATTTGATGATGAGAGATAATCCAAACAGAAGATTGAGAAAGATTACAATTGCATTGAAAGAAACATGAAATTTTAAAAAAAACTAGGTCAAAAACAAGCCATTACATGGTATGATTAGTACATTGTTAGTTGTTAAATATAGGGGGATTCCCTTTTTATACATAATGCCTTCCATTTCATAAACGGAACGGACAAAAAAAGAGATATAACTAGGAGGCTTTTTTGCATGGATTCTATCCTGACGATCGTTATCATTGTAGTAAGCTCTATTCTAGTGCTGCTCATGATAGAGCTTGTGATAAGAAATCGTTCATATAAAGATATTGAAGCACTGGAGCAGTGGAAACAAGAGATAAAAGATAAGCCTGTGGCAGATGAACTAAAACGGGTGAAAGACTTAAATATGACAGGTCAAACAGAAGAACTGTTTGGTAAATGGCGTGAAGAATGGGATGAGATTGTATCAACAACCCTTCCGAAAGCAGACAAAGATTTAGCGCAAGCGCGAAAATTCGCCTCGCAATTCTCCTTCCGAAAAGCAAAGCATGCGATGAATGAATCCATAAGTGGTTTAGATGACGCTGATAATCGTATTACAGACATTTTAAATGAATTACAGCAATTGTTAGAAAGCCATGAAAAAAATAGCTCGGAAATTGAAGGGTTACGTGATACATATCGTAGTATGAAGAAGAGTGTTCTTGCTCATAGGCATATGTATGGAGCAGCAGAGCAGAAAATCGAAGAGATGCTAGACGCTGAATCTAATAAGTTTAAAAGCTTTGAAGAGGCAACAGATAATGGCGACTATTTAAAAGCGAGAGAAATTGTTATTAGTTTAGAAGAAGGTTTAGCAAACTTAGAAATCATTATTCACCAAATTCCAGATTTACTGGTAGAGTGTCAAGCGACGTTACCAGTTCAGTTGGAAGATTTATTACACGGACATAATGATATGGTAAGACAAGGTTATGTATTAGAGTATTTGGAAGTCCCTAAAGAAGTTCGCGATATGACGACACAACTACACACATGTTTAATGAATATACAGGAGCTTCATATAACGGAAGCGGCTGAAAAAGTAGAAGACTTAAAAACGCGTTTAGATGGCTTCTATGATCAACTGGAACAAGAAGTGCATGCGAGACATTATGTGGAGCAAAAAACACTTTCTGTTTATGAAGACTTAGAAGAAATTCGCATTGAAACGATTGAAACAAAAGCAGAAACACAACTTGTGAAACAAAGTTATCAGTTACAAGATAAGGACATTGAGTCTCAAAAAGTAATTGAAAAGCAAATGCACATTTTAACGAAACGTTTTGAAATGCTGCAATTACGCGTTGCGGAACAAGATATTGCCTTTTCTATTATTCGTGAGGAACTAGAAGAGGTTTATGAGCAATGTGAAACGTTAAAAGTACTTCATGCAGAATATAAAGAAATGCTGCAAACGATGCGTAAAGAGGAATTTGAAGCGCGTGAGAAGTTACAAGAAATGCGAAATATTATTTTTGAAACGAAACGTTTTATGCAAAAATCGAATTTGCCAGGTCTTCCAGAAAGCATTATGGAAGATTTACAAAGAGGACAAATGGCAATGCAAGCTGTATATGAACAGTTAGAAGTGAAACCGTTAAATATGAACGCTGTAAATAGCAGTTTAGAAGAAGCGTACACAACTGTTAATGGTGTAGCTGAAATGACAGAAGAGTTAATTGGACAAGCGTATTTAGTTGAAAAATTAATTCAATACGGTAATCGTTACCGCAGTCATGATGAGAACCTTGCAGAGAGCTTAAATTATGCGGAGAAATTATTCCGTGAATATCAATACGATGCAGCTTTAGAACAAGCGGCTTCTATACTAGAGCAACTTGAACCTGGCGTTGTTCAAAAAATAGCTGAATATGTAGACAATGAACAAACCCTTTCATAAGGGTTTGTTTTTTTGTGTAATTTTGGGGACGATGTTGCTATAATGAATAGCGGAATACAGTAAGGTTATTCGTTTTAAAATATAGTGAAACTGTAGTCAGTAGGGTCATCCTCGCTAATTATCGGTCTTCACAATCGGGATAAAATGGAACCTTTGAGTAGTCTTAGCGTAATTACACGTATTTGTGATATGATTATATGATGTGATAGCGCTGAAAGGGGAAGAACGATGATCTATTTTGATAATAGTGCGACGACGAAGCCATATCCAGAAGCTCTTCAATCGTACGTAACGGTTGCTGGAAAATATTTTGGAAACCCTTCTTCTATTCATTCGCTTGGGGGAGAGGCAGAGCGTCTATTAACACAATCAAGAACGATTGCAGCGCAGCTTCTTCACGTTAAACCTTCTGAGATTATTTTCACATCAGGTGGAACGGAAGGGAATAACCTTGCGATTAAAGGAATAGCGATGAGGAATCGTTCGCGCGGTAAACATATCATTACAACAAATATTGAACACGCGTCTGTGTTTGAAGCATATAAACAATTAGAAGATCTCGGTTTTGATGTAACATATTTACCGGTTAATGAGCATGGTGTTGTATCGGTAGAGGATGTAAAACGAGCACTTCGTGAAGATACGATTCTTGTGTCAATTATTCACGTGAACAACGAGACTGGAGCAATTCAGCCTGTTGCTGAAATTGGAACGTTATTATCGAACTATCCGAAAATAAGATTCCATGTGGACCATGTACAAGGGATAGGAAAAGTACCGCTTGATTTATATGCTTCTCATATTGATCTTTGCTCAATATCTGGACATAAATTCCACAGTGTAAAAGGGACGGGTCTTCTTTATGTACGTGATGGCGTAAGGTTAGATCCAATTTTATCAGGTGGTCAACAAGAGTTTAAATATCGCTCTGGTACAGAAAACTTACCTGGCATTGTAGCGATGGTGAAAGCACTTCGCATGACAATGGAACAAGTGAAAGAAAAGATAGCTCATTTGCACAATTTACAAACAGAGCTTGTCCGTTTCTTTAAAGAGATGGAAGATGTAACGATCAATACGTCGCTTGCATATGCAGCACCGCACATTTTAAATGTATCATTTGTTGGTTTAAAACCAGAAGTAGTCGTTCATGCTTTAGAAGAGCACGGTGTATATGTATCGACGAAGTCTGCTTGTTCTTCAAAAGCAAATGAAGTGAGCAGAGTGTTAGTGTCAATGGGAGTACCCCATGCCGCTGCTGCAAGTGCTATTCGCATTAGTTTGGCACCAGAAAACACGATGGAAGAAGTAAAACAATTTGAAGGTATTGTGAAAGAGACGATGCCAAAATTACATGAAGTGATGAGGTAAAGGAATATGATGACATATGAATATATTTTAGTTCGTTATGGAGAGATGACGACTAAAGGTAAGAACCGCTCTAAATTTGTAAGCACATTAAAAGATAACGTAAAGTTTAAACTGAAAAAGTTCCCAAATATTAAAATCGATGCAACGCATGACCGTATGTACATTCAATTAAATGGCGAAGACCATGAAGCAATTTCTGAAAGATTGAAAGATGTATTCGGTATTCATAAGTTTAACTTAGCGATGAAAGTACCATCAGAATTAGAAGATATTAAAAAAGGTGCATTAGCAGCTTTCTTACAAGTAAAAGGCGATGTGAAAACATTTAAAATTACAGTGCACCGTTCTGATAAGCGATTCCCAATGAAGACGATGGAGTTACTTCCAGAAATCGGTGGGCACATTTTAGAAAATACAGAGGATATCACAGTAGATGTTCATAATCCAGATGTGAATGTACGTATAGAAATTCGCAGTGGTTACAGCTATATTATGTGTGGTGAGCATATGGGAGCTGGTGGTTTACCAGTTGGCGTTGGCGGAAAAGTAATGGTACTTCTTTCTGGTGGTATCGATAGCCCAGTAGCAACGTACTTAACGATGAAACGCGGCGTGTCTGTGGAAGCAGTTCATTTCCATAGCCCACCTTTCACAAGCGAGCGTGCAAAACAAAAAGTAATCGATTTAGCACAAGAGTTAACGAAGTACTGTAAACGCGTAACGCTTCACCTTGTTCCATTTACAGAAGTGCAAAAAACGATTAATAAAGAAATTCCATCTAGCTATTCAATGACAGTTATGCGCCGTATGATGATGCGTATTACAGAGCGTATCGCAGAGGAGCGTAATGCACTTGCAATCACGACTGGTGAAAGTCTTGGACAAGTAGCAAGCCAAACGTTAGATAGTATGCATACAATTAACGAAGTAACAAACTATCCGGTTATTCGTCCACTTATTACGATGGATAAATTAGAAATTATTAAAATTGCTGAAGAAATTGGCACATATGAGATTTCAATTCGTCCGTACGAAGATTGCTGTACAGTATTCACACCAGCAAGCCCAGCGACGAAGCCGAAGCGTGAAAAAGCGAATCGTTTTGAAGCGAAATACGATTTCACACCATTAATCGATGAAGCTGTAGCGAACAAAGAAACAATGGTATTACAAACGGTAGAAGTAGTGGCGGAAGAAGAAAAATTCGAAGAACTTTTCTAAAACCATAAATTACCATATCTAAAACGTGTATGAAGTCATGTTATTTATCACACTCTATACTCACAAGGAGGTGATATAACATGTCACGTAGCACAAATAAATTAGCGGTTCCTGGTGCTGAATCAGCATTAGACCAAATGAAATACGAAATCGCTCAAGAGTTTGGTGTTCAACTTGGAGCAGATGCAACAGCTCGCGCTAACGGTTCTGTTGGTGGTGAAATCACTAAACGTCTAGTTTCACTAGCTGAGCAACAATTAGGCGGTTTCCAAAAATAATCCCATATATGATGGCTTAGAAAGAGCGGGCTCTCCCGCTCTTTCTTTTTGTTGTTTGCACCGCTATACATTCATTTCGACATAGATATAAAAAATTTGTCAAAAGAAGAGGGTTCAAAATTGACTGAAAATTCTTTATTATATAAGGGAGGCATAGAAATGGAGGAGGATATTGTATGAAGAGAGAAGAATTGTTGGCGCCAGCGTCTTATAATTTAGTTTCTGAAATAGAGAAATATACAAGTGATAAAGAGAAGCTCGCTTTAATTTGGCAAGATGATAAAGGGAATAGACGAGAAGTTACATACGCTGAGTTAATGAAAGGCGCGAATAAAATTGGAAACGCTTTTATAAAGAGTGGTCTGCAAAAAGGGGACAAGCTCCTTATTATGATGCCACGTTTAATTGAAGCGTACATGACGTATATCGCTGCGATTAAAGCAGGATTTGTCGTAATTCCGAGTTCGGAAATGTTACGCAAGAAGGATATCGAATATCGCATTGGGCACGGGGAAGTAAAAGCAATCGTAAGTTATGAGCCGTACATTGGGCAGTTTGATGATATAGAAGCGATGGAATCTCTTCAAAAATTCGTTCTGAGCGAGCAGTCAGTAGATGGATGGATTAATTTAAAAACAGCGTTAGAAACAGAAAGTGACCTGTTAGAAATGGCGAAGACAGATAAAGAAGATATGGTCTTTTTATCTTACACGTCAGGGACGACAGGAAATCCAAAAGGTGTTGTTCATACACATGCATGGGCATACGCTCATTTACGTACGAGCGCTCCAAATTGGCTCGGGATTGAAGAGAATGATGTTGTATGGGCGACGGCTAGTCCAGGTTGGCAAAAGTGGATTTGGAGCCCGTTTGTAGCAACTCTCGGTTCAGGTGCAACAGGATTTGTATACCACGGTAAGTTTGAACCAAAAACGTATTTAAACTTATTAGGTGATAATAGGGTGAATGTGCTTTGTTGTACGCCGACTGAGTATAGATTAATGGCAAAAGTAGAAGACTTAAGTGAGTACAATTTAGAAGCGTTACATAGCGCTGTATCCGCAGGTGAGCCGTTAAATAGAGAAGTCATTGAAACGTTCCAAAAACACTTTAATATTACAGTAAGAGACGGCTATGGGCAAACGGAAAACACATTACTTGTTGGTGTAATGAAAGGAATGGATATTAGACCAGGATCAATGGGAAAACCAACGCCAGGCAACCACGTTGATATTGTAGATGAGGAAGGTATTCCGGTAAAGGTAGGAGAAGTTGGTGATATTGCAGTTCACTTTGAAACACCAGCCCTCTTTAAACAATATTATAAAGACGATGAGCGCACAGCGATGCAATTCCGCGGTGATTATTATATTACCGGTGATAAAGCGAAGAAAGATGAAGAAGGCTATTTCTGGTTTGAAGGGCGCGGTGATGATATTATTATTAGCTCTGGTTATACAATTGGGCCGTTTGAAGTAGAAGATGCGCTCGTAAAACATCCTTATGTAAGAGAGTGTGCGGTTGTCGCAAGCCCTGATGAAATTCGCGGAAGTGTCGTGAAGGCATTTATCGTATTAAGAGAGAATATAGACAAGAACGAAGAAACATTAATCCCAGTACTCCAACAACACGTCAAAGAACTCACTGCACCATATAAATACCCTCGCAAAATTGAATTTGTAGATGAACTACCAAAAACAATTTCCGGAAAAATTCGCCGTATTGAACTTAGAAAACAAGAGATGGAGATTCCGTCAAAATAATTTTGAAAACAGTGAAGGAAATAGTTGAATGAAATGGCAAACAATGATAATATAAAAACGAACATAAGTTCGATTTTATAAACTTAAAAAAGAGGTGTCCGTATGATTTTAGGTATTAATCCGTACTTAGTTTTAGATGGTAGTGGGCAAGAGGCTGTACAGTTTTATAAAGAAGCGTTAGATGCAAAAGTAGAAGTCATGCAAACTTTTGGTGACATGCCTGAAAATCCAGAATATCCGATTCCAGCTGAAGCAAAAGAGCGCGTTTTACATGCTACTTTAAAAGTTGGTAATACGGACCTTATGATTTCTGATACATTCCCAGGTCAAGGGCATGCAATCGGATCTCAAGTAACAATTGCAATTCAAATTAGTAATGCAGAAAAAGCAAAAGAAGTATTCGAAAAGTTACAAGAGGGTGGAGAAGTTATTATGCCACTTCAAGAAACGTTCTGGAGCCCAGCATACGGACAACTAAAAGATAAATTTAGCATTGAATGGCAAATTACAACGAATCCTACTGAACAAAATTAATTTTTGGAAAAGCACCATTTTTAATCGAAATGGTGCTTTTTTTATACGCTCTAATTTCGTAGACTAAAGGAAAAAGGGGATGAGTATATGGGAGAAATTTGGTATGGCGGCACCATTTACACGATGAGAGAAGAAAAAGAAAAAGTGGACGCTGTTTACGTTGAAAATGGCAGGATTATTGATATAGGGGAGAAACGAGAGTTAGAAGATCGATATTCTACGGAGAAGTTGCATGATTTAGAAGGCAAAACGATGGTTCCAGGTCTCGTTGATAGTCATATGCATCTTATTGGTCATGGGGAGAGATTACTTCGATTAGATCTATCAAATTGTACATCTTATAGTGAAGTGCTTACTCTCGTTCAGAAGCGAGTAGAAGAAGTGCCAAAAGGTTCTTGGATTATTGGAGAAGGCTGGAATGAAAATAATTTTACAGATACAAAACAAGTTCACGTACATGATCTAGATGAAATCTCTAAAGAACATCCGATTTTATTAAAGCGCGTTTGTCGCCACGTCACATGGGTGAATTCATACATACTGCAAGAAGCGAACATAACAGAAATGACGCAAGACCCGAAAGGCGGGAAGATCGGCCGGGATTCATCAAATATGTTAACAGGCCTTTTATATGAACAAGGACAAGAATTAATTAAACATGTGCAGCCAGAAATTGATGAGGCTTATTTAAAAAGAGCCCTGCAAACAGCAATTAAAGATTGTTGGCAATATGGACTTGTTGGCGGGCATACGGAAGATTTAAATTATTACGGTGGTTTTAGAAAAACGCACAATGCGTTCTCTCATGTTATAAAAGAAATGTCATTTAAAGCACATTTACTCGTTCACCATGAAGTAGCACATGAACGAAAAGAATATGAAAATGAGCATTATATTGAATTTGGGGCGATGAAAATTTTTTCTGATGGCTCTTTTGGCGGAAGAACAGCTTTATTAAGTGAACCGTATGAAGATGCGAAGGAAACAAATGGAGTTGCAATCTTCTCACGTGAAGAACTTGCGGAGTTAGTGAAAAAAGCACGGGGTTTACATATGCCAGTTGCGATTCATACAATCGGTGACTTGTCGCTCCAGTATGTCATTGATGCACTTGAATTATATCCACCCGCAGAAGGATTGCGTGATCGCATTATTCATTGCCAGCTTGCTCGTGAAGAGTTAATTGAGAGAATGAAAAACTTGCAAGCCATTATTGATATACAACCGGTCTTTGTTTCATCGGATTTCCCATCAGTCATTGAAAAATTAGGCGAGCAACGTCTTCGTTATGCTTACGCTTGGAAGACGTTACTGGAAGCGGGATTACACTGCAACGGTGGATCTGACGCACCAATTGAACAAGTGAATCCATTTTTAGGTATATATAGCGCTGTTACACGCAGAAGTTTTATTGACGGCGTATGTTATATGCCAGAGGAAAGATTAACGGTATATGAAGCTATCTCTTTATTTACAACAGGAAGTGCCTATGCAATTGGAAAAGAAGCGAAGCGAGGAAAAATTGCAAAAGGATATGAGGCAGACTTTACGATAGTAGATCGAAACATATTTGAAATAGAGGCAGAAGAAATAAAAGAAGTGCAAGCAGAAATGACCGTAATTGATGGGAAGATTGTGTATAGGAAAGACGCGTGAAAATATATCGACTTACCGACAAAAAATGACAAGAACAGTGGCCGGGGCTGGTAGCGAGAGAAATAAATAACCGCCGAATTATGGGATTCCATAATTCGGCGGTTATTTTAATGTTATAAAAACGTTCTCTGTACTTTTTCCCAGAAAGAATTGTTTTTTAGTTTAACTGTTTTAATTTGTTTATCGCTTAAGCGTACAACAGCTTTTTCCACTTGTTTAATGCTGAGCGCTTCATTATCCATACCGATAACAGGATAATCGTTACCGTCTGGTCTTAGTTTTAAAGTTAATGTACGTTCGTGATTTAAAATGAACGGTGAACCAAGTGTACGGTATGTGTTGTTATTTAAAGATGCTAGTTCGCTTACTTGGAAGCAAGGGATGAGCGGATCAACAACTGCACCGTGCAATGATTTATTGTAAGCTGTACTTCCTGTTGGGGTAGAAACAACTAAACCGTCCCCTCTAAATGTTTCGAAATATAGATCATCAACGTGAACATCTACTACGAATGTTTTAATAATGCTAGAACGTAATGAGAACTCATTTAAACAATAGAAAGATGTACCGTGATCTACATCTACCTGAATTGTTGGATATTTTCGCACTTCAATTTCATTTTTTGTGATTTCTTGAAGGGCTGTATCAATGTGATCAAGGTGGAAATCGCAGTAGAACGAAATTTCATCTTTCGTAGAAATCCCTGCGTATAAACAATCTTCTCTAAAACCAGTTTTACGAACGGCTTGTAAGAAAGTTGCATCATCTCCAACACTGACGATAGCGTTTGCATTTTTTGGATGATCTAATATGGTAAATCCATTCTCTTCTAAAATACGATAGATTGGTTTCATTGTTTCAACGAGCGTTGCTTTGTCATCACCATAAAAGAAAAATAAATTGCGACGATCTGCCATTATGTATCCCTCCACTGCAGTTAAATTTTCTGTTCTTCGTGCTACATATCATCCAAATATGTTCTTGAAGATATGTTCAAATAATATATTTCGATATAAAATGTCAAAATACCTTTTTATTTTTAGAAAAATTTTTATATTCAATCTTAAAGAATTCTGTTTAATGATGAATAAACTTGTCGATAATGGGTACGGAGTGAAAGGATGATACGTATGAAGTGGCTCGTGATTGGAATAATAATTCTTCTCCTTTTTATTTTGTTTATACTATTGTCGAAAATAAAGCTTAAAGTGACATTTTTATATTCAGAAATGGAAAAGCAATGTTTGCTTCAAGTGAAAATATGGATGATTCGATATACATTTGATGTGTTGGAAAGAATTGAAAAACAGCAGAAGAAAACAGGACAAAAAATCGAAAAAGCTGAAGAGGACGGCGGACTAGATAATAAAATTATGGCACAACTTGATAGCATTGGGGAACTGATAAAAAAGCTTCAAGAAGTTCATACTATTGTTAAAGATTTTCTCAAACGAGTGAAAATCAATGGTTGGAAATGGCATACGCAAATTGGAGCAGGCGACGCAGCTAGTACTGGAATTGTCACTGGATATGCATGGGGGACAAAAGGAATGGCTGCTGGAGTTGTAGGACAATATATGCATATTATCGACGTACCAGAGTTTGAAATTACTCCTGTTTTTCAAGGGAAAGGATTTGCATCAAGATGTGAGTTAACAGCATCTTTTCGTATATTCCGTACTATAAAAACAGCGGTGAAATTACTCGTGTTTATGAGAAGACAAAGATCTGGTACGACAGAAAAATCTGTTCAAGCATAGGGGGGATATAGAATGGACCATCCAATTCAAGGTTTAATGACAACTGCAATGCAGCATTTAAAACAAATGACTGATGTAAATACAATTGTTGGTGACCCAATTAAAGCGGCAGATGGAAGTGTAATTCTTACTGTTTCGAAAGTTAGTTTCGGATTTGCTGCTGGTGGAAGTGAATTTGGTAAAGTAGAACATTCAGGCCGTCATCCATTTGGCGGGGGAAGTGGTGGAGGAGTTTCTATTAATCCTGTAGCGTTTCTTGTTATAAATGGAGAAGGTGTAAAAGTGTTGCATTTAGATAAGCAAACACACGTCATCGATAAAATAATTGAATTAGCGCCACAAGCTGTTGATAAAGTGAAGGAAATGATGGATAAACGAAAAGAAGACGATCCTGAATTTCAAATTTAACAAATAAGAAGCTAATCAATGGATTAGCTTCTTTAATTTTTTTGTAAATAAAGCGATTTTATTTGCATTATCGATAGGGACAAACTATCATTTACATTGTACATATTTTGTTTAAATAAGGGAGGATTTTCAAGTGGCAAACGTAACTTTTAAAGGTAACCCAATGACTTTAGTTGGAACAGAAGTTAAAGTTGGCGATCAAGCGCCAAAATTCCAAGTATTAGCAAATGACTTATCTCCAGTAAGTTTAGAAACATACAAAGGCGAAGTAAAATTAATTAGTGTTGTACCTTCAATCGACACAGGTGTGTGTGATGCACAAACACGTCGTTTTAACCAAGATGCAGCAGGTATTGAAAACGCGAAAGTATTAACAATTAGCGCTGACTTACCATTCGCTCAAAAACGCTGGTGTGCAGCAAACGGTTTAGAAAATGTTGTAACACTTTCTGACCACCGTGACCTTTCATTCGGTGAAGCTTACGGCTTAGTAATGAAAGAGCTTCGTTTACTTGCTCGTGCAGTATTCGTAGTAGATAGCAACGACAAAGTAGTTTACGCAGAATACGTAAGCGAAGGTACAAGCCATCCAAACTATGAAGCAGCATTAGAAGCAGCTAAAGCGGCAAAATAATGTGAAAGAAATGACCTCTTGTAAAGAGGTCGTTTTTTCTCATGTATTGCTGCGTAATGGTACCAATATATGAGAAAAACGTTATATCATATATAACTGAAAGGGGAGCTCTTTGCAGGAGGTCGCTTTTTCTTTTTGGAAAAAAACACTTTGTGGTATGATATAAGTTATGTGTAAAAGAGAGAAGGAGGAATATACGTGGGTCAGACAGTAGAAACATTATTTTCTATTTTTGATTCTTCTGCGGTAGTTTTACGTAAAGAATTAGATGTAACATATTTAGAGGCGCTTGTAGAAACAGGTGATAACTTGTTTGAAGGAGCGATTTTACAAGAGGAATTATCCGAATCAGCAATTGAAAGGCTGAATCGTGAATATAGTACGTTTAATGAAGAAACATATAAAGGTGAAGAAATTCGTAAAGCATTTCAGTTAGCCATTTTAAAAGGAATGAAAGAAGGCGTACAAGCGAATCACGAAATGACGCCTGATGCAGTTGGCATGTTCATGAGCTACTTATTCCATAAATTTATGCAAGGTCAAAGCGAAATTACTGTGTTAGATCCTGCAATTGGAACAGGTAACTTAATGACTACAGTGTTCAATAGCGCCAAAGAAGGACTAGCAATGAGTGGATTTGGTGTAGAAGTGGATGAAGTGTTAATTAAACTTGCTTTAGTAAATGCGAATTTACAAAAGCATGCAATCGAATTCTTCCATCAAGATGGACTAGCGCCACTTTATATCGATCCGGTTGATGCAGTCGTTTCAGACTTACCGATTGGTTACTATCCAAATGAAATCGGTGCAAGTGAATATAAGTTAAAAGCAGATGAAGGAATGTCGTATGCCCATCACCTATTTATTGAACAAAGTGTGAAACATACGAAAGAAGGCGGGTACTTATTCTTCCTAGTACCAAACTTCATTTTTGAAAGTGATCAAGCACCAAAATTACATGCATTTATTAAAGAAACATGTTTTATTCAAGGGTTATTACAGCTACCTGTTTCCATGTTTAAAAACGAGAAAAATGCAAAAAGTATATTTGTTCTCCAAAAGAAAGGTCCTAGTGTAACAATGCCAAAACAGGCGTTATTAGTGGAGTTACCTAAATTCTCCAACATGAAGGCGATGGAGAACATTATGGATCAATTAAATACTTGGTTTGCAACCCACAAATAAGGCAAGGTATATGTAACAGGGTTAGTGATTCATGTAGTACAGTTTTATATGATATGTCATATTTTTAAATATATACTAGATTAAACTGAATTTTTTTGAAATCTGTAATATATATTTTTTCTTGGTGTTACAATTTTTTCACTTGAAATATATGTCGGACGATGTTTAAATTAAAATCGTGAGTATAAAATTTGCTAATGATGAAACGTTTTCATAATGAGTGAATTTAATTAGATAAAATCGAGCGGTTTGTGGACATATCCACACAACTACCAAGAGAAAAAGGGGCGAAAGACTAGATGTCAAAAATCATCGCGATTAACGCAGGAAGCTCTTCCTTAAAGTTCCAATTATTTGAAATGCCAAGTGAAACAGTATTAACAAAAGGTTTAGTAGAACGTATCGGTTTAGAAGATAGTGTCTTCTCAATTACTGTAAATGGCGAAAAACAAAAAGAAATTACAAACATCCCAGATCATGCAGTAGCAGTTAACATGCTTCTTAAGAAATTAACTGAAAACGGAATCGTAAAATCTCTTGATGAGATTGGCGGTATCGGTCACCGTGTTGTACACGGCGGCGAAAAATTTGCTGATTCTGTTTTAATTACTGATGAAGTGTTAGCTGATATCGAAGAATTAAGCGATTTAGCACCACTTCATAACCCAGCAAACCTTGTTGGTATTAAATCATTCCAAGAAGTATTACCAAACGTACCAGCAGTAGCAGTATTCGATACAGCATTCCACCAAACAATGCCGGAATCTGCATTCCTATACAGCTTACCATATGAGTACTATGAGAAATTTGGCATCCGTAAATACGGTTTCCACGGAACTTCTCATAAATACGTAACTGAGCGTGCGGCTGAATTATTAGGTCGTCCACTTGAAAGCTTAAGCTTACTTTCTTGTCACTTAGGTAATGGTGCAAGTATCGCAGCAGTAGAAGGCGGTAAATCTATCGATACTTCTATGGGCTTCACTCCACTTGCTGGTGTAACAATGGGTACACGTTCTGGTAACCTTGACCCTGCGTTAATTCCATACATCATGGAAAAAACAGGCCAAACAGTAGAAGAAGTAGTTAACGTATTAAACAAGAAGAGTGGTATGTTAGGTCTTACTGGTTACTCTAGTGACCTACGTGACATCATTGCGAAAGAAGAAGAAGGCGACCACCGTGCGAAAGTAGCACTTGATGTATTCGTAAGCCGTATCCACAAATACATCGGTTCTTACACTGCTCGTATGAAAGGTGTAGACGCAATCATCTTCACAGCTGGTGTAGGTGAAAACAGTGCAATTATTCGTGAGCGCGTATTAGAAGGCCTTGAGTACATGGGCGTATACTTTGACGTAAAACGTAATAATGTATTTGGTGAAGAAGCATTCATCAGCTTCCCACACTCTCCAGTAAAAATTATCGTAATTCCAACTGACGAAGAAGTTATGATCGCTCGTGACGTACTACGTCTTGGAGATATTGGTTAATATACTATATGAAAAAAAGACGAGATCCTATAGGGTTTCGTCTTTTTTTTGTTGGATATATTTCAAGATTCCATCTGGATATAGTGCTTTCTCTTTTTGAATGAATGCTGTCATGGGAATCCATTTCGCATATGATGCTGTTTGCTCATCTTGTATATTCAGTATTTCTATTTCATATAGTGACATGTCTAATAAGCGTAAAGAATATAGCTGAATGATTTCATGACCAATTTCTCCATCAAGGTGAAAGATGTTTTCTAAGCAACCTAAATAATTAGTGATTTCTACTTCTGTATGAAGCTCTTCTTGAAATTCACGAATAACGGTATGTGCTGAATTTTCACCAAGTTCAATTGAACCGCCAAGAGGTCGGTAATATGTTTCATCACCTGTATGATATTCTTGTACGAGAAGGCGATCGTGATGTATAGCAATGCCAAAAGCTTTTGCACGTGGATGCATATATAATCACTCCTTATTTCTTTTGTATAAGGATGATTATAAGGCAGTGTGTAATAAAAAGTATCGTGTATTTAAGCCTACGGTCTAATCGTAATCCCATCAAATAAGTCATTCCAAAATGCTTCATTGTATTGGTATACATCCATAATAGGACATTTTATAACGCAAATATTTTGTAATCCCCAATCTTCTTGGACAACAGTTGGTACATCTGCAGGAAGTAGTAATAGGACAGAGAATGTATGTTTAACTATTTGAGATAAAATTTGTTCCAAGGAACGTGCTTCTTCGTATGTTCCTCCCGTTCGAATAAACAATGTGGATTCTACCGTTTCGATTGTAGTTAGAAAACGATTAATTCGATGCTCATAGTTTAACTTAATTTCTGTATAAGAAGGCCAAGAAGTTGGTGTGTTTACATCTGTTTTAAAGTCGTGGCAGGAGTCGATTTCATATAGGGTGTCACGGAGTCTTAATTTCGCACCATCATCCCAAAATGAGATGAAAGATAAGTTTTCGAACTGTAGAAAACGGTCAAATCGATTTTGTAATAATACATTCACTTTTTCTAATGAAGGACTTAGCATAAAATCGATAACGCCAAAAAAGGGTGATAATTCGAATTGATATAACGCCCAAGCAGGCCAACAGTTTTGTCCTAAGCTGAATACTGCATTATATTCTTTTTTTATATTGGATAGATTCATGTGATTTATCTCATCCTTTTTGCTAATATTTTATGTCATTAAAAAATGGTATGTGAATAAAGATAGACAAGCATATTTGCAAAGAATAAGCAGAAATATGTTACAATAGAAAAAAATCGAACGAGGTGGTTGTTACGATGCGATCGAAGCGAGAACAAGCCATTTTAGACAATATAAAAGAATGGGAATCGCAATTAGTTGAGCAAGAAGCGACTGATTTTCAAAAAATGTTTGATAAATGGGTACATACTACAATTGCGAAATTGCCGGAGAAAAAACGAAAAGATTTCTTTACGAAAGCAGATGGATGGCTCTTTCATTTGCATGCATTGATTCAAAGCTCACAATCACAGTTAGATGCACGTAATCGTATTTTAGGAACGTCGAGATTATTTGATGAATCGATTGAACAACTAGAAGATTTAAAAGCGTTATCTATTGATCAGTTAACATACATAGCAGAGCAACAAACAGCACGACATCGCTTATATTCATTCGTACAAGGCGGAGCAACGGGTGCTGGAGGTTTATTATTATTAACAGCTGATTTTCCGGTTATGATTGCGTTAAATGTGAAGGCAGTCCAACTTATTGCCACATCATTTGGACATGATGTGAACAAGCCTTATGAAATGATGCTTGCACTAAAGGTGTTTCATGCGTCATTACTACCAGGAAGGCTTCAGCAATACGCATGGTACAATTTACTGCAAGAGCTAGAGCAAGAAGATTCATTCTTCTATGAAGGGGATGAAGCGGTATTACAGCCAGCTTCTACTGAAGTTTTGTTAAAACAAATTTTGAAAACATTTTCGATTTATGCTCTTCGTCGTAAATTATTCCAAGGTATTCCGGTCATTGGAATGGCAATCGGGTCTACAGTGAACTATCGTTTAACAAGAAGCGTTACTGAATTTGCAAATAGATTTTATCAAGTGCGCCACATAGTCGAGAAGGAAAAAAGAGCGTAAAAAAAGCGAGAGGCCGAAGCCTTTCGCTTTTTTTAATTTGTTGCATGCTTTTTGGACATTGGAATAGATACTGGTTGCTTTTCTGCTTTCTTCTCTGCTTTTGGATAATAAATTAAATCCAATGTTTTTGCCTGTACGGCAATCGAAAGAATAGTAAAAGCAATTTCTGTCCAATTTAAATAATATAATGAAAGCGCAAGAACAATCGCGTCAAAGACGAAGAAAATTTGCCCAATTGTAAAACGAGTTCGTTTACTTAATACAATTGTTAAAATATCGTCTCCGCCGGTTGCACCGCCAAATCGCAATATAAAACCGAGTCCAATACCAGCTAACGCACCGCCAACTACTGCAGCTATAAATAAATTATTTGATAAATCGACCGTAAATGGAGAATAATTTTCCATAAGAGAATAAAATACTCCGAATGAAATCGAACCTAGGAATGAATAGCCAACCATTTTTTTACCTAAAAATGAAGCACATAGTAAAATAATTGGGATATCCATGATTACAGTTGAAATAGATGGTGAAATATCATAAAAATTTTGGATGAATAGTGCAATACCTACAAAGCCACCTTCTGTTAAGTGGTTTTGGAAGTGAATGTGATATAGCGCTGCTGCTAAAATAAATGAACCGATTAAAACCATAAAAACTTCTTTAATAATTTGTCGACTTTGGATGTTCCTCATCGTTATTCCTTCTTTCCGTAGTTAGTAGTCCTTGTTGTGTTGTAAACTAACTACGAGCTCACATGTAGCTTTCAGTTAGTTTACGAAAAAACTAACTACGCTATATGTCGCTGAAGAAATAACGAATAATCCTCTCGTCCATCAATTCTCCCTACCTTCGTTTTAGTTTAAGTCTTAAAACGACTAAACAAAACGTGGAGTAGGATTCTTCATTTAGCAATCCTGCTCTTCTTTGTTTTGTTTAGCTAGTAACAATTAAGTCCTAAACAAAACGCTATGTGTAAGAAGAGTCTTTTTTTTGCCAAATTATCCTTCGGGCAATCATAATTTCCCCACTCTCGTATTTTTTTCGCTAGACTAAAGTATCTAAGCTGAAAAATACGCTACGTGTATGATTCGTCAATACGATGCCACATGCTCCTTCGAGCGATCATGATATCAAAATCCCTTCCTTCAAGATTTATATTATTATATCATACTTTCAAAAAATGTATGCGGATGGAAACCGACAATAAACGGAGGGAATCTACAAAAATTGTTATGTTTAAATATTTTTGTAGAAAAGTCTAAGTTATTTTGCAGAATTGGACAGTTTTTAACGGTTTGTCCAATAAGTAAGAAAAAATGGTTTTATTCAGTTGTATCCTTTTCATCACTTTTATCTTTAAAAAACGTATCCCAACTAATCACACTTAAAAAAGTTAATGCGATAATAATGAAAGCGCGCATAAGCTTTAGACCTCCTTTTGTACATAGTATATGAATGATTCAATTCGGAATGTGTCATTTTTTTACAAGTCTTAACTGTTATGAGAGTATATTAATATAGATAGATGAAAGGGAGAGGGTGAAAATATGCTAAAAGACATGTTCAAAAGAAAAGAATTAACATGCGTTTCATGTCAGAAAAAGATTCAGTATGAAGAAGAACTTGTCGCTTTTGTAAAGTTGCCGAAAGAAAGAAGTATGTTAGTCGGCCCGTTTGATGTGTGTTTGGCGAAAACAGCACAAGAAATATATTGTAAATCGTGTTACGACAAAAAAGCATGACCCAAAGTAATTGAGGGGCATGCTTTTTTCATTGGTGTGCTTTTCCCTCAGATACATTTTGAGTGAGTCGATACCAAAGCCAAAGGTCATTAATGATGGAAGCGAGATCGGCAATTTCTGAATTCAGTCTGCAAGAAATTTCGAAGTCTTCTTCGTTATTTAAATGATGCTGTTTTGCATTTATATCTTGTTCCAGTTCTTTTATACGATCAGGGATTCTCCCACGAATTTGTTCCCATTTTAATAAAATCGCATGTTGCATTTTTTCGGGGATATCTTCCCAGTCTTCTTGTAAATGCGGAATTTCAATTCCTAGATGATCATCGTATAAGAAATACTTTTCCATAAGTTCACCCCCGTTTTCCTGCTTATATTGTACAAAAAAACAGAAAGAAGTTCGACGAAATTGTTTGAAAAAATTTAAAAATGACTCTTGATACATTTTGTGAAAGGTGTTAAAGTGTGTATTATTATAAAAGAAAATGAATATTTATTCTTTAGGGGGATGCAAAATGGAGAAGAAAAAAGTGGTATTAGCATATTCCGGAGGTCTTGATACTTCCGTTGCAATTAAATGGTTACAAGAGAAGAATTATGATATTATCGCGCTTTGTTTAGACTTAGGGGAAGGCAAAGACTTAGCATTCGTAAAAGAAAAGGCACTTTCAGTAGGTGCAATTAAATCATATATGATTGATGTTCAAGAGGAATTTGCAAATGAATATGCATTGATGGCTATGCAAGCACACACGTTATATGAAGGGAAATACCCTCTTGTTTCTGCATTATCTCGTCCACTTATCGCTAAGAAATTAGTAGAAATTGCAGAACAAGAAGGGGCGACTGCAGTTGCACATGGATGTACAGGGAAAGGGAATGATCAAGTTCGTTTTGAAGTTTCTATTCAAGCATTAAATCCTTACTTAGAAGTGATTGCACCTGTACGTGAATGGAAATGGTCACGTGAAGAAGAAATTGCATATGCAAAAGAAAACGATGTTCCAATTCCTATTAATTTAGATAGCCCATTTTCAATCGATCAAAACTTATGGGGACGCAGCAACGAATGTGGAATTCTAGAAGATCCATGGGCAGCGCCGCCAGAAGATGCATATGAGATGACATTGGCATTAGAAGATACACCGAATAAACCAGATTTTGTAGAAATCGGATTTGAAGCAGGGGTACCGACGACTTTAAATGGCACTGCATATTCACTTTCAGAATTAATTAAAACGTTAAATGCACTTGCTGGAAAACATGGCGTTGGACGTATCGATCACGTAGAAAATCGTCTTGTTGGTATTAAATCGCGTGAAGTATACGAATGTCCAGCGGCAATGACGTTAATCACAGCACATAAAGAGCTGGAAGATTTAACGCACGTAAAAGAAGTAGCACATTTTAAACCGGTGATTGAGCAGAAAATAACAGAACTTATTTATAACGGTTTATGGTTCTCTCCTTTAAAACAAGCGCTTCATGCTTTCTTACAAGAAACGCAAAAGAATGTAACAGGTACAGTGCGTGTGAAATTATTTAAAGGCCATGCGATTGTAGAAGGACGTAAATCTGAGTACTCTTTATATGACGAAAAATTAGCAACATATACTGCTCAGGACGAATTTAATCATGATGCAGCAGTTGGATTCATTTCATTATTCGGTTTACCGACGAAAGTATACAGCCAAGTGAATCAAAAGAAGGTGGAAGCGTGAGCAAACTTTGGGGCGGACGTTTTACAGAAGAAGCGGAAGCATGGGTTGAAGAGTTTGGAGCATCCATCTCCTTCGATCAACAATTAGTAAATCAAGATATAAAGGGAAGTATTGCACACGTAACGATGCTAGCAAAGCAAGGCATCGTTACGAAAGAGGAAGCAGAGAAAATAAAGGTAGGTCTTCAGTATTTATTAAAAGAAGCAAAAGAGAATAAGCTTCAATTCTCAGTAGAAGCAGAAGATATTCACTTAAACATTGAAAAAATGTTAATTGAACAAATTGGCGAAGTAGGAGGGAAACTTCATACAGGCCGAAGCCGTAATGATCAAGTAGCGACTGATATGCATTTATATTTAAAAGAAAAAGTAGAACATATTATTAAAGCTACAAAACAATTGCAAACGGTTCTTGTTCATCAAGCAGAAAATAATATTGAAACCATTATGCCTGGCTATACGCATTTGCAGCGTGCCCAGCCAATTTCATTTGCGCATCATATTCTCGCTTACTTTTGGATGTTAGAGCGTGATGTGAATCGTTATGAAGATTCATTAAAGCGCATTAACATTTCACCATTAGGAGCAGGAGCATTAGCTGGGACAACATTCCCGATTGACCGAGAATATAGTGCGGAGCTTCTTGGATTTAATGGAATCTATGAAAATAGTTTAGATGCAGTAAGCGATCGTGATTTCATACTGGAGTTCCTAAGTAACTCATCTATGCTCATGATGCACTTATCACGCTTCTGCGAAGAACTTATTTTATGGAGTAGCCAAGAGTTTCAATTTATTGAAATGAGCGATCAATACGCAACGGGAAGCAGCATTATGCCGCAAAAGAAAAATCCAGATATGGCGGAACTAATCCGCGGTAAAACAGGCAGAGTGTACGGTAATTTATTTAGTTTACTTACAGTCATGAAAGGATTACCGCTCGCTTACAATAAAGACTTGCAAGAAGATAAAGAAGGAATGTTTGATACAGTAAAAACAGTAGAAGGATGCCTTCATATTATGGCAGGCATGCTAGAGACGATGACTGTCAACAAAGAAAAGATGGGGCAAGCTGTAACGCAAGATTTCTCAAACGCAACAGAAATTGCTGACTACTTGGCAAGCAAAGGACTACCATTCCGTCAAGCTCATGAAATTGTTGGGAAGCTAGTGCTACACTGCACACAAAAAGGAATTTATTTACTAGATGTACCACTTGCAACTTATAAAGAAATGAGCTCATTATTTGAAGAAGATTTGTATGAAGTTCTTTCACCATATGCAGCTGTAAAGCGTCGTAACAGTGCTGGCGGGACTGGATTTGAGCAAATTGAAAAGGCTTTGGAGAAGGCGAAGGGGTTCATTAAAGAAGTTATTAGGAATTGAGTTGGAAAGTACGCCAGTCTGTTAAAGTCTGGCGTACTTTATTTTTTACTAGTATTTAAGTTACAATATAGTGAAAAATAACAATTTAGGGGAAATCTATGAAAAAAATAGTATTTATCGTGTTACTATTAATTAGCTTAATTGCAAATGTTAAAGTATTTCTTTTGGACAAATATATGCTTGTTGGTGAAAAAGAGAAGAGAGAAGAAGCGATTATCGCAACGATGTGGCATTTGCAAGAGAAAGGATATAAAGAAAGTGATATTTCATACATAAAACCGGCATTTTATAGCAAAATCGGTTCATACGGTATGAATGTACAATTTAAAGATGAACCAAATGAATCATATACATATAGAGTTTTGAAAGATGCTAAAACAAATAAACTAACTGTACACCAAGATAGCAATGAGCCAGGTGGTATGGGCGGAAAGCATCAAGAACTTAAATAAAGAAAACGACTGACGGCATTCGCCTGCAGTCGTTTTCTTTTAATCATACTTATGTCGATCTTCCGTAATTCGAATATACTCAATATCCATCAAATCTCGCAGCAATGCACCATTACTTAGTTCCACGCCATGTTTCTCTTTAAAATGAGTACGAATCATATCCAGCATTTCGAGTTCTTTCCCATTCACATCTAAAATAATACGTTCAGAATCATTCATGTAGCATCCTCCTTTTTTAAACATATATATTTTGTCCGTCTATTTCTAAAAAATGTATGTTAACCTAAAGTTAGGAAATAAGAAAGGAATGGAAAATGAGACGTATTTATTTTATAGGGATAATTTTGTACACGCTAATTGTATTACATGTTGCATTTCCAAATATCTTTTCATTTGAGGATGTAGAAACAGTACACGTTGGGATATTTATTTTTATTCTATTTGTAGTAGATTGCTGTATTTCGATATGGCTTTCGAAAAGAAAACATGTACAAGATAAAAAAGAAATGGAACGAAAAAAGAGAAAACGTTCTTTTTGGATGACGACGTATTGTTTTTCTTTAGTACTTACTGCTGTTTTTTTTAGTGAACATATTCCGTTAGAAAGATTAAATATTGAATTTGGAGCGTTCGTATTTGCATACTATTTTTTTGTGCATTTTCTTCCTTATATGAAAGAAAAGCGAGGAGAAGAGGAAGATCCACTTGTAGAAGAAGCGAGAGAACGAGAGCATGAGAGAATAGAAGAAGACATAAAGAAACTCGGAGAACAAAAATGGTATTTAAAATCTAAAATCATATATGTTCTTTGCTTTATTACGCCGCCAATCGGTTATTTGTATGTGTTCTTGCTTCGTAAAAAAATGACAGAAGATGCAAAGCAAACGTACTTAACGGTTGCGACGATCATGATAGCATTATGGTCTTTGAAGTTCTTACCGCCATATGTGTTGGCGATCGTCATTGTTGTAGTGGTTTGTTTTGTGTTTATAGTGAAGTATGTGAAATGAAAAAACACCAAGCCCATGTGGACTTGATGTTTTATTTATGAATTAAAGCTCACCTTGCTCTTCATCACCACGAACAACAAGGACATCGCATTTCGCATAGCGAATAATATGTTCAGAGACGCTACCAATTAGGAAACGCTCAACAGCATTTAAACCAGTTGCACCACACATAATTAAATCTACTTTATGGTTTGGAGCGATTTCTTTTGAAATTTTAGATTTAGGATTACCAAATTCTAATACAGTTTCAATTTTTTCAAGGCCAGCTTCAAGCGCAGTTTTTTTGTAGTCTTCTAATAAGTCTTCTGCAAATAGATTTGCACGTTCAGCAATTGCCCGGCTATAAGCTTCTACTGCTGAGTATGCTTTTACATCAACGATATGAGCAATTGTTAATGTTGCATTGTTGCGTTTTGCGACTTGAATTGCTTTTTTAAAAGCTCTTTCTGCTTCTTTAGAACCGTCCACCGCGATTAAAATATTTGTATATGTATTATTCATAGTAAATTCCTCCCAATCATTTTTATTACCGTTTACAACTTTATTATAAAACAAATTTTGGTAATGTGCTTGTTGAAAACGTTACAGAATTTTGAAAACTTTGCTTTAATTCATTTTAGTTGTAATTGGGGCGAGAACTTGTTACATATGAAGTATAGCAATTTAAAAGGAGGCATGTTTGTGAGACACGCGCTCATTACAGCCGGTACGAAAGGTTTAGGAAAGCAAGTAACAGAAAAGTTATTGGCTAAAGGATATTCAGTAACAGTAACATACCATAGCGATATGGCGGCTATGGAAACGATGAAAGAAACATATAAAAATATGGAAGAGCGTCTACAATTCGTGCAAGCGGATGTCACGAAAAAGGAAGATTTACATAAAATGGTAGAAGAAGCGATAAGCCGTTTTGGCAAAATTGACTTTTTAATTAATAATGCTGGTCCATATGTATTTGAACGAAAAAAGTTAGTCGATTATGAAGAAGACGAATGGAATGAAATGATTCAGGGTAATTTAACAGCGGTGTTTCGTTTGTTGAAACTTGTCGTTCCGGTTATGAGAAAACAGAAATTTGGCCGTATTATTAATTACGGATTCCAAGGGGCAGATAGCGCACCGGGATGGATTTATCGTTCAGCATTTGCAGCAGCGAAAGTAGGACTTGTTTCATTAACGAAAACAGTTGCTTACGAAGAAGCAGAATATGGTATTACTGCAAATATGGTATGTCCTGGTGATATTATTGGTGAAATGAAAGAAGCGACAATTCAAGAAGCACGTCAATTGAAAGAACATAACACACCAATTGGTAGATCTGGAACAGGTGAAGATATCGCAAGAACGATTTCGTTTTTATGTGAAGACGATTCCGATATGATTACCGGTACAATTATTGAAGTAACTGGTGCAGTAGATGTTATTCATAGACATCGATAGTGAAATAAAGTGAAGTTTCGAATAATTGGACAGTTTATCCTGTATGCTGAGAGGTGCGGATAATACTGTCCTTTAATTTAAGATTAAATCTATCGGAAAACTTGTATTATTTTTTGTCAAATATTGAGATATTATGTTAAAATATAAGAGCGTAGAAAGCGCTTTAAAAAATGATTCAGGGGTCATTTCATAACTCAAGGGGGAACTAATAATGCGTATCGGTATTCCAACAGAAATTAAAAACAATGAAAACCGCGTGGCGATGACGCCAGCGGGAGCTGTACATTTAGTACAAAATGGTCATGAAGTTTTTGTTCAAAAAGGATCAGGTATAGGATCAGGCTTTACAGATGAAGAATACGTACAAGCTGGTGCGAAACTTGTTGAAACTGCTGAAGAAGCATGGAATCAAGATATGGTTATGAAGGTAAAAGAGCCAGTTGCAAGTGAATACGGCTATTTCCGTGAAGGTTTAATTTTATTCACATACTTACACTTAGCTCCAGAACCAGAATTAACGAAAGCATTAATTGATAACAAAGTTGTATCAATTGCATACGAAACAGTACAATTAGACAATCGTTCTTTACCATTACTTGCACCTATGAGTGAAGTAGCTGGTCGTATGTCTGCACAAATCGGTGCACAATTCCTTGAGAAAAACAAAGGTGGTAAAGGTATTTTACTTGCAGGCGTTCCAGGGGTAAAACGCGGAAAAGTAACAATTATCGGTGGTGGTCAAGCTGGTACAAACGCAGCGAAGATTGCAGTAGGTTTAGGTGCAGATGTAACAATCATCGACTTAAGCGCAGAACGTCTTCGTCAACTAGATGACATTTTCGGTAACCAAGTAAAAACGTTAATGTCTAATCCATACAACATTGCAGAAGCTGTAAAAGAATCTGACCTTGTTATTGGAGCAGTATTAATTCCAGGTGCAAAAGCGCCAAAACTTGTAACAGAAGAAATGATTCAATCAATGGAACCAGGTTCTGTCGTTGTAGATATCGCGATTGACCAAGGTGGTATTTTCGAAACAACTGACCGTATTACAACTCACGACAACCCAACTTACGAAAAACATGGCGTTGTTCATTATGCAGTTGCTAATATGCCAGGAGCAGTTCCACGTACATCAACTCTTGCATTAACAAACGTAACAGTACCATATGCAGTACAAATTGCGAACAAAGGCTACAAAGATGCTTGCTTAGGCAACACTGCATTACTAAAAGGTATTAACACATTAGATGGCTATGTAACATTTGAAGCAGTTGCAGAAGCTCACGGCTTACAATACGCTGATGCGAAAGAGCTTCTTGAAAAAGCTCCTGCTTTATCATAATAGAGATACATGTAAACCCCCTCCTTTTGTAAGGAGGGGGTTTTTATTTAGGCTAATTGTCTAGTTTCCTTACAATTCTCAATCCGAACATCATTGTAAAGAAAAGAATGCCGAACAAGTAATACAAGGCATACTCAACTCGTATCATCGAATTTTTGTCAGTGATATATAAAATAAATAGTATCGCAGAACCGATTAAATGAGAGAGGCCGAAAATTTGAGCCATAAGTTTTAAACTCTTCTTCTCGATTCTTTCATCCATCTCAGGTAATGGATATTTCTCGGAATTGTGCTTCTTTTTCTTAAAGAATATTCGTTTCACTACGAATAGTATTAAGGCTAAGAGTATGTATACGCCAGTGAATAGAAGGACAGAACTCATCTTCTCTTCATCATTACTATTGAAATAAAGAAAAGTTGAACCTAACAATAAAATGGTAAGATGCGAAATGAACTCTTGATTAAAAGTATTTTTCATTCTTTTTCCTCCCCAGTTTTATCTAATTGAAATAAATCTTCTACTTTACAGTTGAAAAACTCACATAATTTCAATGCTAATTCTAAACTTGGGTTGTATTTATTCTTCTCGATAGCGATGAGGGATTGTCTAGTGATTTGAACAGAGGAAGCTAATTGTTCTTGGGTGATGTCTCTAACGACGCGGAATTGTTTCACCTTATTTTTAATCAAATATACAAAGTCTCCTTTTTGTGAATTTGTTACAGTTATAATATCCATTTTTAGGCAATAAGTAAATGAAACTTTACAAAAAGTAAACAAAACTTTACGTGAAATATAGCTTGTTAAAATGTTATTTTTTGTGATAATTTGGAATTAAATGAAAAAAGAAGTCGGAAGAGGAGATTCAATGGGGAGCAAAAAGAGGAAGAAAAAGCAAGTTAAGAGATAAAAGTATATGAAGAGAAAACAGGAACAGAACATACCTCTTTCAAAAAAAGTAGTCCTTATGATAGAAAAAACATTTCGATATATTTGTATGGCCCTGTATGTAATTTTGTGTCTTTATTCAGCAAGGGTGTTTTACAGTTTTGGGATAACCCCCAATATTATTGAGAATGTTTTTGGATATATCCTTGTCGCAATAGAGCTAGTCTTATTCTTTATATTATTTAATAAAGTGTGGCCTAGTCATGAAAGTAAGAACGATAAGCAAAGAAAAATGAGTAAAAGATCTTCATATGCTTCAAGCTCATCAAGTGGATTCGGTGACTACAGTAGCAACGATTGTAGTAGCTCAAGTGATGGTGGAGGAGATTGCGGAGGTGGTGGAGACTAAGCTAGTTTTTCAGAAGAACGACTAATGAAAGGGTGGGACGAAATATGGAGACTGTGAATTTATTAGAATTAACGAAGGGCATTCAAGATCAACATAAAAATTTCGTCGTTTCAAATGTAAATAGTCATTGCCTACGAATCGCTGTATTTACTGGTGAATACGATTGGCACTATCACTCTAATTCCGATGAATTATTCATTGTATTAGAAGGAGAATTACTTATCGATTTTGAAGATGGAGAAACAGCGCTTTTAAAGCCGAATGATTCGATTTTAATTCCAGCATGCACGATTCATAGAACGAGAGCATTAAAGAGAACAGTAAATCTTTGTTTTGAAAATATAGAAGCTGATACGATTAAAGTGGAGCAATTATGAAAAAATTATCTGTAGATGAGTATAGCAAAATCCTTCCGATTTTAGAAAGTCTTACAAGAACGACGACGTTTGCTTATGCGGTATGTGATCAAATGATAGATGGTGAGATTTTTGTAAACGAGAAGTTAACAGCAGGATTAATTCGTACGGCTAACGGTATCTATTATTTATTTGGTGATACGGATGATCACAATTATAACGAATATTTATTTGCATATTTAAAAATGGCTATTGAAAAAACAGAGAAACGATTTACACTGTTCACTTCGAGTGAAGAGTGGGAAATGATGATTGAAGAGTACTTTAGTAATGTACTTTGGAATATGCCACGAATGAAATTCCAAAGAGAAATCTTTGAAGAGAGAAAACAAGATGCAAACAAAAATACATATGGAGTAAAGCGTATTGATAAAAGTGATATAGAACGAAGCAGTGAATTTACAGAGAAGTATTATAAAGAATATTGGGGATCGAAAGAACGATTTTTGAACGGTGGTTTCGGATTTTGTATAGAACAAGATGGGATGATTGTAGCTGAATGTGTTTCGATATTTAACGGGAATGGATTTGCTGAAATTGATATTGCGACGCATAAAGCGTATCAAGAGAAAGGCTTAGCCCAAGCTGTTGCAACGCGGTTCATTGAACATTGCATGCAAAATGGTATAACACCGTGCTGGGATTGTTATGTAGACAATATTCCTTCGCAAAAATTAGCCAGTAAATTAAGTTTTTATAATCCAATAGAATATAGATTGTTTGTACGTAAGAAAACGGGGGAATAAAAATGAATGTGGAGTTAACGAGATTTAAAGTGAAACAAGGTAAAAGTTATCGAGTAGATGAATGGATGCAGCTTCTTAATGACAATATGAGAGAAGTACTTTTGACACTAAACGACGAGAAGATGTACGTTGAGACAATTTTCCGGGAAATAAGAGATGGAGAAGAGTACTTATATTGGTATTCTGTGCAAGGAGAAGGCGGGGCTCTTGTCGAAAATTCTCATCATGAAATTGATAAAAAGCACTTAGCGTTTTGGTATGAATGTATTGATGAAGAAGCACCGTCTGTTGATATGAAACCAGAAGTCGTTATGATTCAAGATGTTGTGAAGGAAGCGATGAAATAATAGAATAGTATGTTGGAGAGAAGCGCATCAAAATAGGTGTGCTTTTTATTTTGAAAAAAATTATAGAAAAGCTGTATACATTTTATGCTCTCAAACGTTGAGTATATAGAAAGGAGAGCAGAATGAGCCATGATACGTTTGAAACATTATTAATAGAGAAGTCAAAAGCTGTGTTTAGATATTTAATTAAGATTGGGGCAGATAGAAAAGAAGCGGAAGATATTGTGCAAGATACGTTATATAAAGCTTTATTGCTTATGGAGGAAATACCGTTGGAACATTTAGCGCCGTGGCTCTTTAGAGTTGCGATCAATCAGCACCGAGATTTACATCGAAAAGAAAAAAGACTAAATCCCATTGCGATTGAATCTGTCGTTCTTATTGGTCAAAAGTCGTTAGATGAAGTACTTTTAACAAGTGAACTACAATGTGAGGTACAAGAAATATTGGAGACGATGACGGAGGATTATCGTCATATTTTACTGTTGAAATATGAATATGAACTATCTTATAAGGAAATTGCCATTTTATTAAGTATGAAAGAAGAAACAGTGAAAACAAGTTTGTACCGTGCAAGAAATCAATTTAAAAAATTATATAGGAGGAGAAACGATGAGTCGGAAGGACTTTGATTTGAATATGGATGATAAGCAGATGAAAGTTTTGATGAAGAGAGCGAAGCGGAAGCAACTTTGGAGAAATTGGCTTATTTCTATTTGTGCGTCCATTATTGTTATAGTAAGTTTGTTTTTGGGAGCAGCGTATTTTTCTCAGCAAACGTTTAGAAAAATGGAAAGAGAAATGAATGCACTACATAGGGTTCAAGGCCCTAATATTCGTTTCAGTGGAAGTATGTATTTAAGTCTCGGTGTTACAGGGAGTACGGTAATATATAACTCGTATAAAAATATAGCTGGCCAACCAGTAAAATGGGTAAATGATATATATGAATCTGGCATATGGGATTATAGTATGAAGCACTACAATGGTGAGCTTGTTAGTTTAGATGAGGAAAAAAGGGGTGAAGAGGCTGTTGCGATACCAAACTATAATGTACAAACAATGCAAAGAGAAATGAGGTTTTATTTACCTTTCGTTACTTATAAAAATTATGTGGATGACCTGAAAAATATTGGGGATTTGCAAAATAAAGTTGCAGAAGTAGCCGTATCTTTTGATAAATCGTATACAGTTGAACAAATTACTGAGATGCTTCCCAAAAGTGTACAGCCAGTTTGGTTTTGGGTAGATACATATAATGAAAAGAAAAGTAATTCTTATGTAGGACTAAAAGATCCTAAAAATGGCGCAATATTAAATGCAGAAATGGCTAAAAATGTTTTTGGGTTTGAAGGGAGCTATGCAAAAGTAAAAGAAGATGTGAAAAATGATGTAACAATAAACTCAAAAGAGTTTCTATACCAAATGAAGTATTTAGCAAAAAATAGTGAAGGTATACCAAGTGATTATTTTGAACAATATTATAAAGAAATAAAAAATACGAAACCAAAAGACCTACCAATATACGGTGTAGTCGTAACAGGTAAAACAGAGGATTTACAAAGTTTACAAGGAGCACCATATATTAAGGCTGCTGTTAGAGGTGTAACAGTTGAGAAATATTGATTACAAGAGATTAATGTGAATAATCAGAAAATTTATGTTATAATATGGGAAAAGGAGGTTCATATGAGGCAAATACATGGAGCAATTTATATTTACATAACAATGTTTTTCGTGGCGATATCCTATGGATTAGGGCACGTGTATTCGCATCCTATACTAACTTTTTTAAGCGGAGCATGTATGGCGTTTGCGATTCTTGTCCACCTTTTCTCAGTTTGGATCGTGAAATTTCAATTAAATATTAGTGAAATAGAAGAAGGCACTTTTTAAGTGGCCTTCTTTTTTTAGTAATATTGGCGAAGTCCTTGTAGTAATTTTTCAATTTCGTATTCAGTTTCTTTACATATAGACATTGTACGTAATCTGAAAAATAAGCTACGTAAGAAAGATTTTATATTTCCGTATAGAAATTCGTATGATTCAATATGTAGCGTTGATTTTTGAACTTGTAATTGAGCTGCTAAATCACGAAGGGCTAATATGAGTACTTCTTCCTTTAGACCATTTTGCAGCATTGCGACAATAGGATAAACGAGACGCTCATCTTCTTCGTATTTGTAGTAAATAGAATGAACACAAACTTTGTTTAATAAAGTTTGTAATATTTCTTCGTGATGTAAGGTTTCCAGTTTAGGACTATGAACAAGCGCCTCAAATGTATCGGAAGCATGAGCGATACTATGTGCCCAGCCGTGGTCTTGCACATATCCACGGAAATCATGTTCATTGTTCATATATAGAATCAATTGATCTTTTACAGTTAAAATATCATTCTGTGATAAGAAATTATATTTTGTATCAGCATCAATAATGAGCGCAAGTAATAATGTCGTAAATGCACGGGTAAATACAGCATTTTCGTCATCTGAATGAATTTTATACAATAAATATTTTTCACTAATGCTTTCTAATAATAGTTTCTGTAATTGTGTGTGTGAAATGTAGTCCTTTTTGATGAGATGATAAAAAGTAGAGTAAATAAGTTTGTCTCTTAAATAGCTATCAGTAACACCGATTTGCTCAAGCATATTGGAACTTAAAGAATCAATGTTAAGTGTGTTATCCAGTATGTAATTATTATTACGAATTTCTTCTAACTGTTGTTGTAACATATAAACCTCCCGTTTTAGAAAATTCTGTATTTTAATAGTATAATAAGAGGAAGAAATAGACAATAAATAAGTGCTTGTGAATGGAGGGGCATTATGAAGAGAGCGTTATTCTTTTTTATTAGTATTTTCTTTTTAGGAAGCTGTTCGATTTCGTATGTTACTTTTGCTAGCGAGAGTAAAAGTTGGACGGGACAATATAAAGGATATATTAAGGATGACAGTGAAGATGGAATGTTTACGTTTCAGTATAAGGGCGGAGATGGAAATACAGAATTTAAAAATTTAGAGATTGCTATTAATGAAACCTTTCGTACAATGACGCAAACTTCAGAAGTTCATAAAGGAGCAAGGATTGAAATAAAGTCTTCTTGTGTAAGTTGTGCGCCTCTATCTAAAGATGAACCGATAGAGGTTGTGATTAAATGGGATGATAAGTATGAAGAGAAGATGGTTTTAAGGCGAAAATAGAGAAATAGAAAAAGGCAGCAATCACGCTGCCTTTTTATTATTTTACAAATTGTAATTCTTTCGGGAATTTCGTTAAAATTTCTGATCCGTCTTTTGTGATGTAAATATCATCTTCAATACGAACGCCACCTACGTTTGGTACGTAAATACCTGGTTCGATTGTGAAGACCATACCTTCTCTTAATGGAGACTCGTTACCTTCTTTTACATCTGGATATTCGTGTACGCTAATTCCAAGTCCGTGACCAAGGCGGTGTGGGAAGAAGTCGCCGTAACCTGCATCCGCGATAACAGAACGAGCAGCGTTGTCGATTGCAGCAAGTGTAACACCTGGTTTACAAGCTTCAACTGCTTGTAGTTGTCCAGCAAGTACAGTGTTATAAATGCGAGTTTGTTCTTCAGAAATTTCACCGAATGCTACTGTACGTGTAATGTCAGAGCAATAACCTTCAATGATTACGCCTAAATCAAATAGTACGAAATCGCCGCGTTTCATTTTGTTTGCACCTGGAATACCATGTGGAAGAGCAGAGTTTGCACCTGCTAATACCATCGTATCAAATGACATTTTATGTATGCCTTTTGTTTTTAATTCGTGTTCAATAATTGCTAATACTTCTAGCTCACTACGATCTTCTTTAATTGCATTTACACCAACTTCAACAGCGTAGTCCGCCATTTTAGCTGCTTCGCGTAAAATAGAAAGTTCTTTTTCATCTTTAATTAAACGAAGTTCACGAACTTTCTCCTCAGCTGATTTGAACGCTGCATTTGGGAATAATTTTGTTAATTCTTCGTAACGTTCTACATTTAAATGTTCTTTTTCAATTGCAACTGCATTTGCATTGATGCCACGGTCTTTAATTGCTTTTGCAATCATATCCCATGGTCTGTCAGTATCAGTAAATCCGATAATTTCATGTGCCCAGCCAGCGTTACGCGCTTGACCTTCTTCCATTTTAGGGCAAATTAAAATAGGCTCTTTTTCTTGGAATACAAACATACCAAGAAGTCTTTCATGTGGTTCACAGTGGAAGTTTGTCATGTAGAAGACGTTAGGTGTAGAAGTTAAGAACGCAGCTTCTACGTTTTTTTCTTTTAGCCATTGCATTAAATTTTCTAATCTAGCATTCATCGATTGGCACCCCCGAGATATTTAATTACAAATATAACTTTACATCGGAGGAAAGCGTTATGACAAGTAAATAGATGTTAGAAAAGACAGGGAATTGAAAAATCATGTAGAATAAAAAGTGAGAATGTGAATAGGGGAGGAATGTAATAATGAAAGTATCTTATCATGGGCATTCAGTTGTAAAAATTGAAACGAATGGAAAAGTGATTTTAATTGACCCATTTTTAACTGGAAATCCGACAACAGATTTAAAGGCCGAAGATGTCAAAGTAGATGCGATTCTTTTATCACATGGACATGGTGATCATGTTGGAGATACAGTAGAGCTTGCGAAGAAAAATAACGCAGTTGTTGTGGCACCATTTGAACTAGCGACATTTTTAAGTTGGCAAGGTGTAAATACACATCCGATGCATATTGGTGGTTCGCATGAATTTGACTTCGGAAAAGTGAAGTTTACACAAGCATTCCACGGTTCTAGTTATATTGATGAAGAAAATAAGACGATTACATATACAGGTATGCCAGCAGGTATTTTATTTACAGCAGAAGAGAAAACTGTGTACCATGCAGGAGATACCGCTCTATTCTCTGATATGAAATTAATAGGGGAACTGAATAACATTGATATAGCGTTTTTACCAATTGGTGATAATTTCACAATGGGACCAGAAGATGCTGTTTTAGCAGCAAAATGGACTCAGGCGAAAACTGTTGTACCGATGCATTACAATACGTTTCCAGTAATTGAACAAGATCCATATCAATTTGTAGAAAAGCTACAAAATTGTACAGGGAAAGTACTAGAAGCTGGAGAAAGTATTACACTATAGAAAAGAAACCCTTCATTTGAAAAGACAAGTGAAGGTTTTTTTACGTGTGTAGGACAGCTTTTAAAGTTTGTACTTGTTTTGGTGATTCTTTTCTTTTTGGAAGTGGCTGTTCAGGTGTTTCATTCAATTCCATTGCAACTTTTTTTCCGTCTACGAAAGCTAAAAATACAGCACCTACAACTTCTAATAATTTTTTCATCATGTATCCGCTCCTTTGTTTCATTTCTTGTCTTAATTGTATATTGAAGCGGCTGGACAAACTATCGAACGGGATGACAATACCATTACATTGTTGTAATAGAAGAAGTGGTGTAATGTAAGGTGTATTTTGTTATAAAAAAAATAGTACAGATATATAAAGAGAGAGTGTAACAGTTTTGAAAATATAGTATACTGAAAATACAACACATGAAGAATTTAGGGAAAAGAAAGTATGGTGAAACCATTTGGCTACCAAGCATAACCAAATTTTAGAACATATTAATGGCCTACCAGTAGGGCATAAAATTTCTGTAAGGCAAATTGCGAAAGATTTGAGTGTAAGTGAAGGGACAGCTTACCGTGCAATTAAAGATGCAGAAAATAAAGGATATGTTAGTACGATTGAACGTGTCGGAACAATTCGAATTGAACAAAAGAAGAAAGAGAATATTGAAAAACTGACATATGCAGAAGTCGTTAACATTGTCGATGGTCAAGTACTTGGGGGCAGAGAAGGACTACATAAAACGTTAAATAAATTCGTAATCGGGGCAATGAAATTAGAAGCGATGATGCGCTATACAGAAGCTGGAAACTTACTTATTATTGGTAACCGTACGAACGCACATCAATTAGCGTTAGAAGCCGGAGCTGCGGTATTAATTACGGGCGGATTTGATACGGAAGATTATGTGAAGAAATTAGCAGATGAATTAAAATTGCCGATTATTTCAAGTAGTTACGATACATTTACAGTTGCGACGTTAATTAACCGTGCAATTTACGATCAGCTTATTAAGAAAGAAATTGTACTCGTTGAAGATATTTTAACACCCATTGAAGAGACATTATATTTAAAACCAGGTGATACAGTGCAACAATGGCATGCGTATAACGAAGAGACGATGCACGGAAGATATCCAATTATTGATGAAAATAAAAAGGTGTTAGGTATCGTAACTTCAAAAGATATGATTGGTGTCGTGAAAGAAACACCAATTGATAAAGTGATGACAAAGCATCCGATTACGGTAAACGGTAAAATGTCTGTCGCAGCTGCAGCACGTATGATGGTGTGGGAAGGTATTGAGTTACTTCCAGTTGTTGATGAAGGAAATAAACTGCAAGGAATTATTAGTCGTCAAGATGTACTTCAGGCGCTGCAAATGATTCAGCGTCAACCACAAGTCGGCGAAACAATCGATGATATTGTAACGAATCAATTTATGACGCCGAAAGAAGCGAAAAATGAACATTTATATCAATTTTCAGTGACGCCGCAAATGACGAATTCAATCGGAACGTTATCTTACGGTGTATTCACAACAATTGTGACGGAAGCAACGAATCGCGTTATTCGTGCGCAAAAGAAGAGTGATTTAATTGTTGAGAACTTAACAATTTATTTCGTAAAACCAGTTCAAATTGACAATGTTGTATCGGTTCATCCGAAAGTGTTAGAAATTGGACGTAAGTTTGGTAAGGTTGATGTAGAGGTGCATCATGAAGGTAATGTTGTCGGGAAAGCATTACTTATGGTGCAGTTGATCGATAAATAAAAAGATGGAGCAGACCGCTTTGGTTTGTTCTATTTTTTTTGTTAAAAGGATAGAAACAAAAAATAAATAGCGTATCATTTCATATGTATAATAAAAATACTAAAAAATTTGAAGATATGGAAATGGAATAGCGATAAGGAGGAAGCGAATGGGCGGAATACTTTTCTTTTTAGTGGTCGTATGTTTCATCATTATTCATGTGTTAACGCATAGAAGAATGAATGGTCTTAAAAAGAGGTTGTATTTTGTAAGTTTGACTCTTACTAGTATAGGTGCCTTTATTCCCATATCAGGAGAAAATGAGCCGGATTTTCTTTACTTTGGTGTACCAGCTGAAACGTTTGTTTATTATGGTGGATGGGAATGTTGGTTTAATCCATTAGGCTTTTTCTTTAACTTTATTTTGTTTTATTGGATTTTGAAGCTGTTGCTAAAGATGAGGGAGGGTTTTAGGGGGAAAGCAAAGGAGTAGCAGGATATATATGTGGAGAGGTAATTATACAGTTAAAAAACAGAATATTAATTTAATTAGAGTTTATACTATGTTATAATTGAATTGTAATAAAATGGATTTCAGGAAGGTGGTATGCAATATGTCATCAGAAGTGCTCTTCTTTGGTGGGATCGCACTATTTTACTTTCTTGTGATGATACCGTTTCAATATTTATACTTACAAGGTTTACATGAAAAAAAGAAACGAACAGGATTATCTCAGCGAGAACTATATGAAAAAATGTCTTTTGAAGAAGAACAATTACATTTTCACGTACAAGGCAACCCCTTTAATATACCTTCTGCTTTTGTTGCATATATGATTTTAAAAGTTAAGGGACGTAAAAAAGCATCACAATATTGATGCTTTTTTATGTTGCTTCAGACAGATTCAGCTTCTTCAACTGCTAATGGTAAGAAATGTTTATATTGGCGAAATCCATTAAATACACTTGCACTACCAAATAGAACAAATAAAACACCAACGATAATTCGAGCGGTTGAAAGTTCTAAAAAGAATTGGTTTATCCCAAAGAATAAGACGAATGAACCAAGTGCCATTGCGGATTTTCCTGAGAGCCAACCTTTCTCCATTGGGCGGTTTGTACGAAAGTATTTTGTTTTGTAGAAGAGGTACAACATAAATGAGACGATAATACAGAAGACTAATACTGGCATAATGCACACTCCCATCGCTTTTTGAAAAATAATAGTGGAGAAAAAAGAAATGTCTAAACTTTCTAATTTTTATTATAAAGCAATTGTTCGCATGTATGAAATACTTTCCGTTATAATGGAGGATAAAGTGAAACTTTAATTAGTGTGAGGATGTTTCTGCGCTAATGATTAGCCCGCACCAATTGGGCTTTTGCTGCACGTTAAAGTGAGGAAGTTGAATAAAAAGGAGATTATACATATGCATGAGCAAGTTTTAGGAGCAATTAAAGAGTTTGATACAATTATTATTCATCGTCATGTGCGTCCAGATCCAGATGCATTAGGTTCACAGGGCGGTCTTGGTACAATTCTACAAGAATCGTTTCCAGAGAAAAATATTTATACGGTTGGGTACAATGAACCGTCACTAGAATATTTACGAGTAATGGATGATATTGAAGATAGTGTATATGAAAATGCACTTGTTATCGTATGTGATACTGCGAACCAAGAACGTGTTGACGATCAACGCTATGCAAAAGGGAAGATGTTAATTAAAATTGATCATCATCCGAATGAAGATCCGTACGGAGATATTACGTGGGTAGATACGACAGCAAGTTCTACAAGTGAAATGATTTATGAGTTTTACAGTTATGGAAAAGATAAAGGATTACAGATAACGAAAGAAGCAGCTCGTCTTATTTTAGCGGGTATTGTTGGGGATACAGGTCGTTTCTTATTCCCGAATACAACAGCGAAAACACTTCGTTACGTGAGTGAGCTTGTTGATATGGATGTGAAGTTCACAGATTTATACAATGAAATGTATAAGACGAAAGAAAAGATTGCTCGTTTAAACGGCTATATTTTACAAAACTTTACGATGGTAGAAGAAGGAGCAGCTTACATTAAATTAACGAAAGAAGTATTAGAAAAGTTTGATGTACTTCCTTCTGAGGCATCTGGCGTTGTTGGAGCACTTGGTAATATTGATGGATTAAAGTCGTGGGTTCTATTTTTAGAGGAAGACGATGTGATTCGTGTTCGTCTTCGCTCAAAAGGACCAGTGATAAATAAATTAGCAATGCAATATAATGGCGGAGGGCATCCGATGGCTTCTGGTGCAAAAGCATCTTCTTGGGAAGAAGCGGATCGTCTGTTTGCTGATTTACGTGAGATTTGTAAATAAGAGAGTATATGTTAGAACGAAAAGAAGGAGTGGCGCTAAAGCCCTCCTTCTTTATTTTTCTTTCTCTATAGCAATGCTAATTTCAAGCACGGTATCGAAAGATATGGTGTCGACTTTAAAACGATATAGACGATCGTAATGTTTATATGTTTTATTTTCGATTGCTTTTTTGAGTAGGTCTTTATTTTTTGCGATACTTTGTATGTTTTTCGTTAAAAGATGCTGGAGGTCATTATGGATAGAAGTGGTCATATTTTCGAGTGTAAGATTGTCTAAATCGTATTTTTCTCGATTGATTATTTTTATTTTAATCTCTTGAATAGTTAAGAGTCTTTTATTTTCTGTATTCAATTTTTCTTGATCTTCGAGAAGGACGTGGAGCTTTGCTTCTTGTTTTTCTATAATTTCTCGTTGCTCTGCTATTTTACTAGCTTGTTCTTCTTGAAAAACACCGTATATGTACAAAAAAACAAACCAGCTCAACACGCCTCCAACAGCAGCACCAGCTAAAACTAAATACCATTTTTTTGCTGTATTGGCACTTGGTACTCTCATACATGTTCCTGCGTTAGCCATTTAATAATAGTAAGACCTGTTTGCATACCACCCGTTGCGAAAAAAATAAGGAGAATTTGTTTTACAATATCTTTCATATCTCCGCCAAAGAAACTTCTTTCAAAGCTATAAAAAGTATCAAATGTTCCGCCAATTGCTGCAACGAGTGCCCAAATTCTTAAATTTTGGGCGAATTGATTAATGTAGGTTAGAGTTGGTTTTCCGATAAGAAATGCACCAAAGCCTCCAATTAATGAACCACCGAGTATAACCCCAAAGGCAATAAAATAACTAATAATAAGCAGAGAGAAAAAAGTGTGTTCTCTTACATCCATCGTCATTCCCCTTTCTTCTTCATATATATGGACAAAGTATAAGAAGTATGTTTTGATTTCCGCTTTCCTCATCACCTATAATAAAAGTAGTCAAATTGGTAAAGAGAGGGTACAACAGTGAAGTTTGTGCATTTACAATGTCAAACCGTTTTTAGTTTATTAAAAAGTGCTTGTAAAATTGATGAGCTTGTAGTCAGGGCGAAAGAACTTGGTTTTTCATCACTCGCTATTACGGATGAAAATGTTATGTATGGCGTTATTCCGTTTTATAAAGCATGTAAGAAACATGGTATACAGCCTATTATCGGCTTAACAGCTTCTATTTTTAGTGAAGAAGACGAAAAATCTTATCCGCTTGTTTTACTTGCTGAAAATGAAATAGGCTATCAAAATTTATTAAAGATTTCTAGTAGCATTATGACGAAGTCAAAAGAAGGTATTCCGAAAAAGTGGCTTGCCCATTATGCGAAAGGATTAATTGCTATTTCACCAGGTAAAGATGGGGAAATTGAACAATTATTATTAGAAGACAAAGAGAGTGAAGCTGAAGACGTAGCTCGCATGTATCAAAGCATGTTCGGCAATTTTTATATGAGTTTGCAGCATCATGCGATTCAAGATGAGCTGTTGCTGCAAGAGAAATTACCTGCATTTATGAGTAGGATAAATGTTCCAGTTGTTGCAACAAACGATGTACGCTACATCAATCAAAGTGACGCACTTGTTCATGAGTGCTTATTATCTGTTGAAAGTGGATCGAAAATGACGGATCCAGATAGGCCGAGGCTGAAAACAGATCAATATTATTTAAAATCATCAGATGAAATGGAAGCACTATTTTCTCACGTAGAAGAGGCGATTTACAATACAGTAGAAATTGCAGAACGTTGCAGAGTAGAAATACCGTTTCATATAAATCAATTACCGAAATTTCCTGTTCCAGCTAACGAGACGAATGATATGTATTTACGCCGTGTTTGTGAAGAAGGGTTGCAGAAACGATATGGTACGCCAAAAGAAGTACATATAAAGCGTTTGAATCATGAATTAAACGTTATTTCTAGTATGGGGTTTAGTGATTATTTCCTCATCGTATGGGATTTTATGAAGTATGCGCATGAAAATCATATTTTAACAGGACCAGGACGTGGATCGGCAGCTGGTTCACTCGTTTCTTACGTATTAGAAATTACGGATATTGATCCGATTGAATACGATTTATTATTTGAAAGATTTTTAAACCCTGAACGTGTGACGCTTCCAGATATTGATATCGATTTTCCAGATATAAGACGTGATGAGATGATTCGATATGCGAAAGATAAATATGGTCAGCTTCGTGTTGCACAAATTGTAACGTTTGGGACGCTTGCGGCGAAAGCGGCAATTAGAGATATTGCGCGTGTAATGGGGGTTCCGCCGCGAGATATTGACATATTCTCAAAACTTATCCCATCAAAGCTCGGTATAACGTTAAAGGATGCATATGAGGAATCGCAATCACTCCGTGAGTTCATACAAGGGAATCTGTTACATGAGCGTGTGTTTGAAATTGCAAAACGTGTAGAAGGCTTACCACGTCATACGTCTATTCATGCAGCTGGCGTTATTATGAGCCAAGAGCCGTTAACAGGAAGTGTTGCAATTCAAGAAGGGCATAACGATGTGTATGTTACGCAATATCCAGCTGATGCATTAGAAGAACTTGGTTTGTTAAAGATGGACTTTTTAGGATTACGTAATTTAACGTTACTTGAAAATATTATAAAGTTTATCGTGAAAAAGACGGGGACACAAATTGATTTAAGAAATTTACCACTTCAAGATGAAAAGACGTTCCAATTGTTAGGTAGAGGGGATACGACAGGTGTATTCCAGCTTGAATCAGGTGGTATGCGAAATGTACTTCGTGGGTTAAAACCGAATGAATTTGAAGATATTGTCGCTGTTAACTCGTTATATAGACCAGGACCAATGGAACAAATTCCGACCTTTATTGAATCAAAGCATGGAAAAAGAAAAATTGAATATTTACATCCGGACTTAAAGCCAATTTTAGAAAGAACGTACGGTGTAATTGTATACCAAGAACAAATTATGCAAATTGCGTCGAAATTAGCAGGATTCTCGCTCGGAGAAGCAGATTTATTACGCCGTGCAGTGAGTAAAAAAAATCGTGATATTTTAGATCAAGAACGTAAGCATTTTGTACAAGGTTGTTTACAAAATGGTTATGATGAGACATCTGCAGAGAAAATTTACGATTTAATTGTAAGATTTGCGAATTACGGTTTTAACCGAAGTCACGCTGTAGCTTACAGTATGATTGGGTACCAGCTTGCTTACTTAAAAGCGAATTATACGCTGGAATTTATGACAGCATTATTATCAAGTGCAATTGGAAATGAAGATAAGATTGTACAGTATATACGAGAAACGAAGCGAAAAGGTTTTCATGTTTTGCCGCCGTCTCTTCAGAGAAGTGGTTACAATTTCCAAATAGAAGGCAATGCGATACGTTACAGCTTACTTTCCATTCGAAACATCGGAATGGCTACAGTGACAGCATTACTTGAAGAACGAGAGAAAAAAATGTTTGAAGATTTATTTGAATTTTGTCTTCGCATGCCATCAAAGTTTGTAACAGAGCGAAATTTAGAGGCGTTCGTCTGGTCGGGGTGTTTTGACGATTTTGGTGTTTCGAGAACAAATTTATGGAAAAGCCTTAAAGGAGCTTTAGAGTACGCAAATCTTGCGCGTGATTTAGGAGATGCTGTTCCGAAATCAAAATACGTACAAGGAGAAGAGCTCTCTTTTATTGAACAGTTAAATAAAGAAAAGGAAGCATTAGGCTTTTATTTATCAAGCTATCCGACAGCGCAGTATGTAAAGTTAGCGAAAGAATTAGAAATTCCATCTCTCGCTCAGGCAATGCGACATAAGAAAAAAGTACAAAGGGCTATCGTGTATATAACAAGCGTGAGAGTGATTCGTACGAAAAAGTTACAAAAGATGGCGTTTATTACATTTTGTGATCAAAATGATGAAATGGAAGCAGTTCTTTTCCCTGAAACGTATATACATTTCTCAGATAAGTTACAAGAAGGAGCAATTATTTTAGTTGACGGCATGATTGAGCTAAGAAATCATAAGTTACAATGGATTGTAAATGGACTATATCCGTTAGAAGAAATGGATGTGTATGAAGAAAAGAAAAACGCATCTGTTTACGTGAAATTGCCGTCTCAGTATGAGAAAAAGCTTTTAAATCAGGTTACTAAAATATTGTTTGACTATTCAGGTTTTGCGAAAGTACTAATTTATTATGAAAAGGAACATAAAATGGTACAATTATCTCGAAGTTTATCGATTCATCCAAGTGAAGAATGTTTAGGAGCACTTCGTGAAATTGTCGGGGAAGAAAATGTGGTTGTGAAAATATAATGGACAATTTCCCTACACTTCGATTATTATAGTAGTAGTGTTCGTGGTCAGACCACTTGGAGAAATTGATATCAGCTAGAATAATTTGAGGAGAGTGGATAGTTTGTCAACACTTCGTGAAGAAGCACTTCACATGCATAAAGTGCATCAAGGAAAATTAGAAACTGTATCAAAAGTAAAAGTAGAAAATGCAAAAGATTTAAGTCTTGCATATTCTCCAGGGGTTGCAGAACCTTGTAAAGAAATTTATGACGATAAAAGTAAGGTATATGAATATACGATGAAGGGAAATATGGTAGCAGTTGTGACAGATGGCACGGCTGTACTTGGTCTTGGTAACATTGGACCTGAAGCATCTCTTCCAGTAATGGAAGGTAAAGCTGTATTATTCAAGAGCTTTGCTGGTGTAGATGCATTCCCAATTGCCTTAAATACAAACGATGTAGATAAAATTGTTGAAACTGTAAAATTAATGGAGCCAACTTTTGGCGGCGTTAACTTAGAGGATATCGCAGCACCAAACTGCTTCATTATTGAAGAACGTTTGAAAAAAGAAACAAATATTCCTATCTTCCATGATGATCAACACGGAACAGCTATCGTAACAGTAGCAGGCCTTGTGAACGCGCTAAAATTAGTTGGAAAGAAAATGTCTGACATTAAAGTTGTCGCAAATGGCGCAGGTGCAGCAGGTATTGCAATTATTAAACTTTTATATCGCTATGGTGTACGCGACATTATTATGTGTGACCGTAAAGGCGCAATCTATGATGGTCGTCCTACAGGTATGAATCCGGTGAAGGATGAAGTTGCAAAATATACAAATAAGAATCGTATTGAAGGTTCTTTAGCTGATGTTGTACAAGGTGCGGACGTATTCATTGGTGTATCTGCAGAAGGTGCATTAACAGAAGAGATGGTTCGTACAATGAATGACGATGCAATTATTTTTGCAATGGCGAATCCAGTTCCAGAAATTATGCCAGAATTGGCAAAAGCAGCGGGCGCAGCTGTTGTTGGAACGGGTCGTTCTGACTTCGCGAACCAAGTAAATAATGTACTAGCGTTCCCTGGTATTTTCCGTGGTGCACTTGACGTACATGCGACACAAATTAACGAAGAAATGAAGATGGCAGCTGTACAGGCTATTGCTGAGCTTGTAGCAGAAGATGAGTTGAATGCAGATTATATCATTCCGGCACCGTTTGACGCGCGTGTAGCGCCTCAAGTGGCATCTTACGTTGCGAAAGCTGCAATGGAGACAGGAGTAGCTCGCCGTCAAGTAGACCCAAATGAGATTGCTGAGAAAACAAAACAATTAGCGCTGATTGGTAAAGAATAAGCGAGGAATTTCCATTGACATCATCAAATACAAAAGTATATCTCGAAATTGTAAAAAAAATCCGTTCCATTATGGAAGAAGATGGATTGGTGGCGGGGGATCGTTTGCCGTCTGAGCGTGAGTTAAGTTCACGTTTAAACGTAGGGCGTTCCTCTGTAAGAGAAGCATTGCGTGCTTTAGAACTGGTAGGATTGATTGAAACGAGACGTGGTGAAGGTACGTTTATTCGAAACTTTTACGATAACGGTCTTGTACAATTGATTGCGCCGTTCTTGCTGCAAGATGAGAAAACAATTCGTGATTTATTACAAACAAAACGATTGCTTGAGAAAGATATGATTCGAATTGTATGTAATTTACCGAAAGAAACGTTTTCTAAAGTGCTAAGAAAATTAAATCAAGTGCTTGAAGAAAATGAAAACTCAATTCCGATGCTTCATCAAACGTTCTTTAAAACACTCATTGAACAAGTCGATAATTATTTACTATATCGCATTTGGATGATCGTAAATGATTACGTATCAACTCTTTCTTGTGAAGTTTCAGGAGATTCTATCGATATGTATAGAAAGCTTTATGCTACTTTGGAAGAAAAACAAGAAAATGATGCACTAAAAATTTACGATGAATTAGTAGAGAATATACAGTTTCACTCGTAATGTATAAAATTTGTCGAAATGACCATGACACGTTATGACAAACATTCTATCGCGTAGCGGTTAAAGTTAAACGTAAAGAGTGAGGTTATTAGACAGATTGAGAAGATAAGGCTAACATCAAACTTTGGTGTTAGCCCAATTTTCTTCTTGCGCTAACCTTAGCTCTCAATGAAGGGGGTCAAATTGTGCTAAGAGATTTATTCGTGAAAAAGAAAAAGTACGCTGCAATACCTTCAGAACAAGTACGAAAAGATGTACCGGATGGCGTTATGACGAAATGTCCGAATTGTAAAAAAATCATGTATACGAAAGAGCTTCTAAAAAATTTAAAAGTATGTGTGAATTGTGGATATCATCATCCTATGAATGCATGGGAACGTCTTGATAGTATATTGGATGAAGGGTCATTCCGTGAGTATGACAAAGAAATGGTTTCATTAAATCCACTCGAGTTTCCAGGATACGAAGAGAAACTAGAGAGCGATCGTAAGAAGACTGAATTGAACGAAGCGGTTGTAACTGGTGAAGGAACAATTGATGACATGCTTGTTGTTGTTGCAGTAATGGATTCTCGTTTTCGAATGGGTAGCATGGGCTCTGTTGTAGGAGAGAAAATTGCCCGTGCAGTTGAAAAAGCATACGACTTACAAGTTCCATTTATTATCTTTACTGCGTCGGGTGGTGCCCGTATGCAAGAAGGGATATTAAGTTTAATGCAAATGGCAAAAACAAGCGTAGCTTTGAAAAAGCATAGTAATGCAGGAGGGTTATTTATTTCTGTTATGACTCACCCAACGACGGGCGGGGTTTCAGCGAGTTTCGCTTCACTTGGTGATTATAATCTTGCAGAACCAGGTGCGCTTATCGGATTTGCCGGTAGACGTGTAATTGAACAAACTGTGCGTGAGAAACTACCGGAAGATTTCCAAACGGCAGAATTCTTACTAGACCATGGTCAATTAGATGCGGTTGTGCATCGTGATGATATGAGAGAATCGCTCCGTAAGATTTTAGAAGTTCATCAAGGAGGGGAAATGGCTGTATGGCAGAGCTAGAATTTGAGAAACCGGTTGTTGAGCTAAGAAATAAGATTCGTGAACTGAAAGACTATACGAAAAACAGCCAGATGGACTTCAGTGAGGAGATTCGTATTTTGGAAGACAAGCTAGAAAAATTAGAGGAAGATATATACGGCAATATGAAAGTATGGGACCGTGTTCAAATTGCTCGTCATGCAGAACGACCGACAACGCTCGATTATATTGAGCACTTATTTACTAATTTTTTTGAATGTCATGGAGATCGCCTATTTGGCGACGATGCAGCGATTGTCGGCGGCATTGCGAAATATAAAGGGATGCCTGTAACTGTAATTGGGCACCAACGCGGAAAAGATACGAAAGAAAATATTCGTCGTAATTTTGGGATGCCTCATCCAGAAGGATATCGAAAAGCACTGCGTCTAATGAAACAAGCGGAAAAGTTTAATCGTCCTATTATTTGTTTCATCGATACGAAGGGAGCTTATCCTGGTAAAGCAGCTGAAGAACGTGGACAAAGTGAGGCGATTGCCCGTAATTTATTTGAAATGGCGGGTTTAACTGTCCCTGTTATTTGTATTGTTATCGGTGAAGGTGGTAGTGGTGGTGCGTTAGGTCTTGGAGTAGGAGATTACATTCATATGCTGGAAAATTCCACGTATTCTGTTATTACACCAGAGGGTGCGGCGGCAATTCTTTGGAAAGACGCTGGTAAAGCAAAAGAAGCTGCAGAAGCGATGAAAATTACAGCATTAGATTTGAAGGAATTAGGTGTAATTGACGAAATTATTCCAGAGGCAAAAGGTGGAGCGCATCGTAATATTTTAAAACAATCAGAAAATATAGATTTAATGCTTAAGAAAACTTTTGAACAATTGAGCGGAATTTCGAAAGATGAATTAATCGAAAAACGTTATGAAAAATATATGAAAATTGGGCAAGTTTCGTTTTCAAACGCTTCCATTGGGATAAAATAATAAAAGCGTGCGTTCCTCTTCGCGAATGCACGTTTTTATTATGAAAAGACACATCTTCTCCATTGTGTTTTTATATTTTTTCGTGTTATTTTATTATAAGGCAAATAATCTTTATGAGGTGAGTACAAATGAAACGTATTGGTGTATTAACAAGTGGTGGAGATTCACCTGGTATGAATGCTGCCATTCGTGCAGTTGTTCGTAAAGCGATTTTCCATGATATTGAAGTATATGGTATTTACCATGGATACGCTGGTTTAATTTCTGGTCATATTGAAAAATTAGAACTTGGTTCTGTTGGCGATATTATCCACCGTGGTGGTACGAAATTATATACAGCAAGATGTCCTGAGTTTAAAGATCCAGAAGTACGACTAAAAGGTATCGAGCAATTAAAGAAACACGGTATCGAAGGACTTGTTGTTATTGGTGGAGATGGCTCTTACCAAGGTGCTAAAAAATTAACTGAACAAGGATTCCCATGTGTTGGTGTACCAGGTACAATTGACAATGATATTCCTGGAACAGACTTCACAATTGGTTTCGATACAGCTTTAAATACTGTTATTGATGCAATTGATAAAATTCGTGACACAGCTACATCTCATGAACGTACATATGTTATCGAAGTAATGGGACGTCATGCTGGAGATATCGCATTATGGGCTGGTTTAGCTGATGGTGCCGAAACAATCTTAATTCCAGAAGAAGAGTATGACATGGAAGATGTTATTGCTCGTCTGAAGCGCGGTAGTGAACGTGGTAAAAAACACAGTATTATCATTGTGGCTGAAGGTGTTGGAAGTGCAATTGACATCGGTAAGCACATTGAAGAAGCAACAAACTTTGATACTCGTGTAACTGTATTAGGTCACGTACAACGTGGTGGATCACCAAGTGCACAAGACCGTGTATTAGCAAGTCGTCTTGGCGCAAGAGCAGTTGAATTGTTAATTGCTGGTAGAGGTGGACGTTGTGTAGGTATTCAAGATAATAAACTTGTTGATCATGATATTATCGAAGCGTTAGCTCAAAAGCATACAATCGATAAAGATATGTATCAATTATCTAAAGAATTATCCATCTAATCGGCTTAATGTCGGATATTTGGGAACGGTTTCATAATTTTCGGAGGTGCAATATGCGTAAAACTAAAATTGTATGTACTATAGGTCCTGCTAGTGAAAGTATTGAGAAATTAGAACAATTAATCGAAGCGGGTATGAACGTTGCTCGTTTAAACTTCTCTCATGGTAGCCATGAAGAGCACGGCGCTCGTATTAAAAACATTCGTGAAGCTTCAAAGAAAACTGGTAAAACAGTTGGTATTTTACTTGATACAAAAGGTCCAGAAATCCGTACTCACGACTTCGTAGACGGACAAGCTGAGCTTGTAACAGGTGCGGAAGTAGTTCTTTCTACTGAGCAAGTATTAGGTACTGCAGAGAAGTTCTCTGTATCTTATGCTGGTCTTTATGACGATGTAGACCCAGGTTCTCGTATTCTAATCGATGACGGTCTTATTGAACTAGAAGTAATCGAAAAAGCTGACGGAAACATCCGTACAAAAGTTTTAAACAGCGGAACTGTAAAAAATAAAAAAGGTGTTAACGTACCAAACGTAAGCATTAAGCTTCCTGGTATCACTGAAAAAGACGTAAAAGATATCGTTTTCGGTATCGAGCAAAAAGTTGATTTCATCGCAGCTTCATTCGTACGTAAAGCATCTGACGTATTAGAAATCCGTGAATTATTAGAAGGGCATAACGCTCAATACATCCAAATCGTACCAAAAATCGAAAACCAAGAGGGTATCGATAACATCGATTCAATCTTAGAAGTTTCTGACGGTTTAATGGTAGCTCGTGGTGATATGGGTGTAGAAATTCCACCAGAAGAAGTACCATTAGTGCAAAAACGTCTAATCAAAAAATGTAACGTGTTAGGTAAACCAGTTATTACTGCAACACAAATGTTAGATTCTATGCAACGTAACCCACGTCCAACTCGTGCGGAAGCAAGTGACGTAGCTAACGCAATCTTCGATGGTACAGATGCAATCATGCTTTCAGGTGAAACAGCTGCTGGTCAATACCCAGTAGAATCAGTAACAATGATGGCTAACATTGCAGTACGTGTTGAAAAATCATTACAATATGAAGATATGTTCAAAAAACGTATTAAAGAGTTCACTCCAACAATTACAGATGCAATTAGCCAATCTGTTGCGCATACAGCGCTTGCTCTTGATGTAGCTGCAATCGTAGCTCCAACAGAAAGTGGACATACTGCGAAAATGATCTCTAAATACCGTCCGAAATCTCCAATCGTAGCTGTAACATCTGACGAGCAAGTAGGACGTCGTCTTGCACTTGTTTGGGGTGTACAAGCATTTATGGCTGGAAAACGTGCAGCGTCTACTGACGAAATGTTAGATACTGCAATTCAAACAGGTATGGATGCAGGTCTAATTGGACTTGGAGACACTGTAGTAATCACTGCTGGTGTTCCAGTTGCTGAAACTGGTACAACAAACTTAATGAAAATCCATGTTGTTGGTGAAGAAGTTGCGAAAGGACAAGGAATCGGTCGTAAAGCTGCAAAAGGTAAAGTAGTTGTAGCGAAAACAGCTGCTGAAGCTGTAGCGAACGTAAACAAAGGTGATATCCTTGTTACAACAAGCACTGATAAAGATATGATTCCTGCAATCGAAAAAGCTGCTGCTCTAGTTGTAGAAGAAGGCGGTCTAACAAGCCACGCGGCTGTTGTAGGTGTATCAATCGGTATTCCTGTTATCGTTGGTGTAAACGGCGTAACAGCAACTTTAAAAAATGGCCAAGAAGTAACAGTTGATGCAGCACGCGGAATTGTTTATAATGGACATGCGGAAGTGCTATAAGTAATACGAAGAGAAGGATCGGAGTCCTTCTCTTTTTTTTACACAAAAACGAGGTGGAGTCAGCTTGAAACGCCTGGAATTGCGTTTAGAAGCCGTTTGTTACGAGCTTCAATAGGGAAAGGTGTTTAGTTTCTGTGTAGTGTATATGGGGGCTCTGGGTTCGTTTAAAGTGATGCGTGAGAGGAGTGTGGAACTATGAAATGGTTACTATTCTTGTTTATTTTAATACCGGCGATTGAGATTACAGTCTTAATTGGATCGAGTCATGTAATAGGTTTATGGTCTACGTTCGCCATGATTATATTTACGGGTGTTGTAGGTGTCTATTTGGCGAAAAGACAAGGATTTAAAGTACTTAGAGAGATTCAATCTAAGTTGAATAGAGGAGAAATGCCAGGAGGAGCGGTACTGGATGGTATTTTTATCTTTGTAGGAGGTATTCTTTTGGTACTTCCTGGATACGTAACGGATATAATAGGTTTGATCTTCGTTATCCCTATGACGAGGGCTTTGTTGAAGCCATTTGTTATGAAGTGGATGGAATGGAAGTTTAGAAAGAGTTCTACTATTATTGTGCAGAAATAGTGCTTAGATTATAGCAATCTAAGCACTATTTTTTTTGCCCGCAAAAGGATGGGAGATGGATGAAGTTCTGTTAATTAAAGTTTTGTTGTATCATGCCTTACAATTTGGTGAATGCGAAGGAGTTACGTGGAAATCAGACTGCTCATATAAGTCCGGTTGGTGAAAGTTAATAATCGGTGGTGGGCAAAATCCTTACTGATCGTAGTTTTGCCTTATTATATTTGCTATGTATTTTTCGATTGGATATGTAGGTAGTTCTTACCGAGTATGTTGTAGGGAAATTCATGTGAACTCAAGCTGGTTTTTGCATATAAAAAGAATCAATTGGTATGGAAAAGTTAGATACGAACAGGAAAATTGTTAGTTTAAGTCTTATTTTATACCATTTTGTATATTTATTCATTTACATAAAAAGTAATAAATGTAAGTAATAATTATAAAAATAGTAGAATAAATATGTAAAAACACCTCGGAATATGCGTTTTCTATGCAAAAAAAACAAGAGTATTATCCTTTTTCTAGGGGATTCTCTTGTTGTATGTAATGAGTGTGAAAATAAGTATAAGGAATAATCAGTGGGAAATTCCCACTGATTACATGTAAGTTTTTTGTTGTATATGAGTTAGAAACTATTATTTTGAAGGTGATCCTTTAATATATTTCCACAAATCATGGAATACACGAGCTTTGTGCAATGTATTAAGTAGTACTAAGATGACTGGACCGATGATTAATCCTAAAAAGCCAAAAAGCTTAAAGCCGACAAATAGAGCGATCAGTGTTGCTAATGGATCGAGGCCGATATTAGATGAAAGTACTTTAGGCTCCATAATTTGTCTTTGGACAATCACGACGATGTATAAGATGAGAAGACCGATGGCGAAAGTAGTGTCGCCAGTGAAAAATACGTATATAACCCAAGGAACGAAGACGGCGCCTGTTCCTAGGTACGGGAGTAAATCTACAACCCCTGTAATAATCGCGATAGTAATGGCGTATGGTACGCGTAATATTAACAGTCCGATTAGTACAATAACAGTTGTCATAGATACGAGTGTAAGTTGCGCTTTAACAAAACCAAATAAAGCTTTTCTTAAATCGACAAAAATAGTTTTTCCATAGCCATGAACACGATTCGGCAAAAATTTTCTTACTTTCTGAGCAAGACGGTGCCAATCGTAACTAATGAAGAAAGTGGCTAATAAAACGAATACAAGGACAGTTAAAGTTGTTGGTAATGCACTAATGAAATTTGTTAATCCGCTTATAATAGCAGTTAAAAGTTCTTTCATTTGTGTCGTTGCTTCGGTTCCTAAGTTTTGAATGTTTTGTGTAATCGTATAGCGCTGTGGTTCCCCAAGATGATTAAATTTAGAAATTAAATCATCATAGAGAGGCATAATATGATTAAGTGCAAATTGTTGTGCGAATGCAACGATATCCGGAAACTTTACTGTAACAAGTTGTAGTAAGTATGTTGTGGCAGATATTGCTTCCGTTACAAGATATGTAACGAGCCCGACGATAGCTCCGAATACGAGAATTAAGCTAATGAGTACTGCTAGTGCGCGAGGGAATTGTAGTTTTTGATTAAGGAAATTGACGACGGGATTAATCAAATAAGCAAATGCGAAAGCGATAATAAAAGGGTAGATAAGTCCTGACATATATAGTAATGCATAGAACCCGGCTACCGTTGCTACAATGACAAATATGAGTCGCAATATCATATATAGTAAGTTTCGGTTCAAAGATGTATACCTCCCATTCCAATTTGGATTATCCTAATTCGTTCAACTTATAACGAGTGTGCCGCCACTGATTAAAGTTTCACTTTATGTTATAGTGGAATGATGGATTTTCCCTGCTTTTTCAGTACATGAGTGACTGTAAAAGCTTGGTGTTGATGCTTCTACTATATGGTAAAAACTTCATTTTCTCTTCTTTTTATTTTACCTGTTTCTCATTAGAAAAGAAAGGAGAGACAATCGTTTTCAAAATTGTATACATGCTTAAAATTTTGATGATGAAAGTCTCAGTTTGTCATTTTAAAATACATAAAAAATGAAGTGGTTATTGTTGAATATACATCGATATAGCATGTATAACGATAGGTTTAAAGGTATTTTTGTTTGGAAATGAGTTCATTATTTTCAGAAAGGAAGTGCAAACATGATTAGTCAGTCAACGTTATTTTTATTCATACTACTTATTATAGGACTTGTTGCTAAAAACCAATCGCTTACTGTAGCCATTGGTGTGTTATTTTTATTGAAATTTACGTTCCTAGGAGATAAAGTCTTTCCTTATCTACAAACGAAAGGGATTAACCTCGGTGTAACGGTTATTACAATAGCAGTACTCGTACCGATTGCAACGGGGGAAATAGGTTTTAAACAACTTGGAGAAGCGGCGAAATCGTACTATGCATGGATTGCTTTAGCTTCAGGGGTAGCGGTTGCTTTGTTAGCGAAAGGCGGCGTACAATTATTGACGACGGATCCTCATATTACAACTGCGCTCGTTTTCGGGACAATTATAGCGGTTGCCTTATTTAACGGAGTTGCTGTAGGTCCATTAATTGGGGCTGGAATTGCCTATGCAGTTATGAGTATTATACAGATGTTTAAATAAGAAATTTTATAGTAATATAAAATTTTTGAATTCTTTCTGTTCACAAAAGTCAGATAATTGTTTATAATAGGATTAGAAACTTTGAAAAGTTACATAACAGCAGAGACTTTACACCAGATAAAATAAAAACAACATAAAACAATTTTATAATGATATTGTTTTATGTTGTTTTTATCATAAAACTCTTCGGAATTAATTTTCCTCACTAACTTGTTGTTTTGAGCGTGAGGATTCGGGGAGACATTCACGCTCATGCTTTCCATGTAGACAATGGACAATAAGAGGGGAACATCGCAACAAATTTGCATGATCGTGCATTTTGCTTGCCTAAAGAGTGAACGGGCGTTCATAATTCAAAAGGGGAGCAAATAGATATAAGGAGCAAGGTTGGGAGAATTTTCAGGAAAAGGAGAGAATGTCATGACTGTTATTCGAGGTTTAGAAGGGGTAGTAGCAACAACATCATCTGTGAGCTCTATTATTGATGATACATTAACTTATGTTGGGTATAATATTGATGATTTAGCTGAGAATGCTACATTTGAAGAAGTAGTGTACTTATTGTGGCATCGCAAGCTTCCTAGTGAACAAGAACTAGCGAAATTTAAAGAGACTGTATCGGAATACTATAAAGTTCCAGGTGAGATTTTAACATATTTGAAACAAGTAGATTTAAAAATCGCACATCCGATGTCTGTTTTACGAACTGCAATTTCCATGCTATCATTATACGATGAGAGCGCTGAAATTATGGATGAAAACTCCAATTATTTGAAAGCGGTTAAATTGCAGGCTCAAGTGGGAACTTTAGTTGCTGCTTATGCAAGAATTCGTAAAGGTTTAGATGTTGTTGAGCCTAGAAACGATTTATCATTAGCTGCAAACTTCTTGTACATGTTAAATGATCGCGAGCCAAATGAAGTTGAAATTGAAGCTTTTGATAAGGCGCTTGTACTTCACGCAGATCATGAGTTAAACGCTTCTACATTTACTGCACGTGTTTGTGTAGCTACACTTTCAGATGTATATTCTGGTATTACAGCAGCAATCGGTGCGTTAAAAGGTCCTCTTCACGGCGGGGCAAATGAAAATGTAATGAAGATGCTAACTGAAATTGGCGAAGAAGAAAATGTAGAATCATATATTCATAATGCTCTTCAAAATAAAGTGAAAATCATGGGCTTTGGCCACCGTGTATATGAGCAGGGTGATCCGCGTGCAAAACATTTACGCGAAATGTCTAAGAGATTATGCGTGCTTTTAGGAGAAGACAAATGGTATAATATGTCTATCAAAATTGAAGACATTGTAACAAAAGAAAAAGGTCTTCCACCAAATGTTGATTTCTATTCAGCTTCTGTATACCATTGTTTAGGAATTGACCATGACTTATTTACACCTATTTTTGCAATTAGCCGTATGTCAGGCTGGTTAGCTCATATTCTAGAACAATATGAAAACAACCGTTTAATCCGTCCGCGTGCTGATTATAATGGACCAACACATCAAGTGTACGTTCCAATTGCACAACGATAAGCGAAAAACACTATTTTGATAGTGAAAATACGCTTTCAAAAGTCTGATTTTTTAGGGAAGACGTAATGATTAGAATATTTTAATTTAAATAACGGTTTGAACTGAGGGGTTATTCCCTCAGTTTCATACATATGAAATTTCAAACATGGGGGTTATCACATTGACGACAGGTGAAAAAATTACTGTAACTAATGGTGTTATGAATGTACCAAACAATCCGATTATTCCATTTATCGAAGGAGATGGAATTGGTCCTGATATTTGGGCAGCTGCATCTCGTGTACTAGAAGCAGCAGTTGAAAAAGCTTATGATGGTGAGAAGAAAATCGTTTGGAAAGAAGTGCTTGCAGGGGAAAAAGCATTCAACCAAACAGGCGAGTGGTTACCAGAAGAAACTTTAAATTTAATCCGTGAATATTTAATCGCGATTAAAGGTCCACTTACAACTCCAGTTGGCGGTGGTATTCGTTCTCTAAACGTAGCACTTCGTCAAGAATTAGATTTATATGTATGTCTACGTCCAGTGCGTTATTTTGATGGTGTTCCTTCACCTGTAAAACGTCCGGAAGATACTGATATGGTTATTTTCCGTGAGAATACAGAAGACATTTATGCTGGAATTGAATATGCACAAGGATCTCCAGAAGCAGAAAAAGTTCTTGCTTTCTTAAAAGAAGCAATGGGTGTTAATAAAATCCGCTTCCCAGAAACTTCTGGTATTGGTATTAAACCAATCTCAGAAGAAGGGACAAAGCGTCTTGTTCGTGCTGCAATTCAATATGCAATTAATGAAAAACGTTCTTCTGTTACATTAGTTCATAAAGGAAACATTATGAAATTTACAGAAGGTGCTTTCAAAAACTGGGGTTACGAAGTAGCGGAACAAGAATTCGGCGATAAAGTATTTACTTGGGCTGAATATGACCGTATCGTTGAGAAAGATGGTAAAGATGCAGCGAATAAAGCGATGGCAGACGCTGAAGTGGCTGGAAAAATCATCGTAAAAGATTCTATTGCAGACATCTTCTTACAACAAATTTTAACTCGTCCACGTGAGTTCGATGTTGTTGCAACAATGAACTTAAACGGAGACTACATCTCTGATGCACTTGCTGCACAAGTAGGTGGAATTGGTATTGCACCTGGTGCAAACATTAACTATGTAACTGGACATGCTATCTTTGAAGCTACACATGGTACAGCTCCAAAATATGCAGGTTTAGATAAAGTAAACCCATCTTCAGTTCTTCTTTCTGGTGTATTATTATTAGAGCACTTAGGATGGAACGAAGCTGCGAAATTAGTAACTGATTCAGTTGAGAAAACAATTGCTTCAAAAGTAGTAACTTATGATTTCGCACGCTTAATGGAAGGTGCAACAGAAGTGAAATGTTCTGAGTTCGCTAATGAACTTATTAAAAACATGGATGTAGCGATAATCAAAAACGCATAATTAAAGCGGGGGGTAAATTATGACAATCAAACGCAAGAAAGTTTCAGTCATCGGTGCAGGATTTACAGGAGCAACAACAGCATTCTTATTAGCACAAAAAGAACTTGCAGATGTTGTATTAGTGGACATTCCACAACTGGAAAATCCAACAAAAGGGAAAGCGTTAGATATGTTAGAAGCGAGCCCAGTACAAGGTTTTGATGCTAATATTATTGGAACATCTGATTACGCAGATACTGCTGATTCTGACGTTGTTGTTATTACAGCAGGTATTGCGCGTAAGCCTGGTATGAGCCGTGATGACTTAGTAGCAACAAACTCTAAAATTATGAAAAGTATTACGCGCGACATTGCAAAACATTCACCAAATGCGATTATTGTTGTATTAACAAATCCAGTTGATGCAATGACATATTCTGTATTTAAAGAAGCAGGATTCCCGAAAGAACGTGTTATCGGTCAATCGGGCGTATTAGATACAGCTCGTTTCCGTACATTTATTGCACAGGAATTAAATCTTTCTGTGAAAGACATTACAGGATTTGTTCTTGGTGGACACGGTGACGATATGGTACCTCTTGTACGTTATTCTTATGCAGGTGGCATTCCGTTAGAAACGTTAATTCCGAAAGAGCGTTTAGAAGCAATCGTAGAACGTACCCGTAAAGGTGGCGGCGAGATTGTAGGCTTATTAGGAAACGGTAGTGCATATTACGCACCAGCTGCTTCTTTAGTTGAAATGACAGAAGCAATCTTAAAAGATCAACGCCGTGTATTACCAGCTATTGCGTACCTTGAAGGTGAATATGGTTATAGCGACCTTTACTTAGGGGTACCAGTAATTTTAGGTGGTAACGGAATTGAAAAAATTATTGAGTTAGAACTTCTTACAGATGAAAGAGAAGCGTTAGATCGCTCTGTAGAATCTGTACGTAATGTAATGAAGGTTCTTGTTTAATAATTAAATATAAGTAGAAAAAGATTCGGGGTCCCGAATCTTTTTCTACTATTTATTCAAATGTTTTTTTGAAATAATATGAAAACGCTATCATTTGGTGTATCCTATAATGAAACTATAGATATATACTATACATTGCCCTCATCATAGTAAATTTCGGATAAGGTATCGCTATTAGTAGGATAATAAGGTGAAAAAATCGGAGGGGGTTGTAACATGTTAAAGAAAAAAGTTCAAATTGGTCGTAGAATGGATGAAATTACAGTAGGAGAGAAATTATCTATCACTGAAAAAATTGAGGATAAAGATTTGTTATTGTACTTAGGGTTAACGAATGATGCCAATCCATTATATATTCAGCATGATTACGCATCCCAAACTCCGTATGAAAAGCCGATTGTACCAAGCATTATGCTAACTGGAATGATTACAACGGCAGTTACGAAATATTTACCAGGTCCAGGCAGTCATATTACTAGGAAGGACCTTACGTTCGTGAAGCATGTTCACCATTATGAAACGTTACAAATCCACTTTGAAGTTGTGGCTGTTTCTGAGGAGGAACATACAATTGATATGCTTGTATCTGCTCATGATGAAAAAGGAGAAACGGTTGTAAAAGGTTCCTTAACAGTAACACCGCCTTTTAAATCGGTTTCTATTATGGAAAAAGCATTAGATAATTTTTAAAACATGAAAATATGAATAGCGCTAGCATACCTTTCTATAAGGGGGCTAGCGCTATTTTTAGTTGAAAAATCCTTCTTTAAACCCTTCGGAAAATTCTGAACAACCTGTTGTAATCGTATCCCAGCTTGGTACGTTAAAAGTAAGGAAACATGTTACTACTAAAGTTAAAATAGGTAGTAATACTCGCATAATAGCCTCCTGAATCATATTTATTTATATATTTAAATTAATAATATATTTATTGGTAATTGAAGTCAATGAAAGGGGTGTTTTTAAGGTGAAGTGGAAGAGAGAAGACATTATTTTTGAAACGATAAGAGAAGCTGAAGTGTGGGCAGATGGGGTCGCGAATGAAATGTACGGAAGAGTATTTGATGGATATGAAACACTAGACTATAAAGTAGCGTATGCTCTTGCGTTTTTGTTAGCGCAAAATCGAGAATTTAATATTTATACAAATGTGGAGTTTAATAACGATATAGAAGTGTATAAAGTATGGATAACAACAAGTTAATTAAGCCGAGTGGAATTGTTTTTAGGAATAATGTTAGTACAAATGAGCTCCATGTATAGACAATTATATTGAGAGGGACCTTGTTTTCTAGTATGATGAGAATAACGGGGAAAATACTAGGATGAAGAAGGTTTCAAGTCTATAACTTGGAGGAAAAGAATGAACAATCGTATTTTAGTAGTTGATGATGAGGAATTTATCTTAACTTTAATTGAATTTAATTTACAACAAGCTGGGTTTGAAGTGATAACAGCGATGGATGGAGAAATGGCGCTTCAAAAAGCGACAACAGAACGCCCAGATTTAATTATATTAGATTTAATGCTTCCGAAAATGGATGGTATGGAAGTGTGTAAAGAATTACGATTGCAGCGCGTTATGACGCCTATTTTAATGTTAACAGCAAAAGATGATGAATTTGATAAGGTGCTAGGTCTTGAACTTGGGGCAGATGATTATATGACGAAGCCATTTAGCCCAAGGGAAGTTGTTGCGCGTGTGAAGGCAATTCTGCGCCGCACGAAATTACAACAAGAAGAACAAGTGAAAGAAGCGTCAGATGAAGAGAGCATCACAATTGCTGAACTTAAAATTTTGCCGGAATTTTATGAGGCTTATTTCCAAGGAAGAAAGCTTGAATTAACACCAAAAGAATTTGAACTACTTGTTTATCTTGCGAAAAATAAAAGTCGCGTGTTGACACGTGATCAATTATTAAGTGCTGTATGGAACTATGATTTTGCTGGTGATACACGAATTGTTGACGTTCATATTAGCCATTTGCGCGATAAAATTGAACAAAATACGAAAAAACCGACGTACATTAAAACGATACGTGGTTTAGGATATAAATTAGAGGAGCCAAAAGGGGATGAATAAATTTCGTTCCAGGCTTCTTTTTACATTTGTTTCTCTTATTGTTTTTATTTTAGTTGGACTAGGTTTATTACTGGAAACCGTGTTTGAAAACTACTATATAGATCATGCCAAAGAGAGAATGGTAAAAGAGACAGAGTATGTTGCGGTATTAGCAGAAGAACAGGGTTTTGATGATGTTTTAAAAAATCCATATGTATTTGAAAAGTTAGAAGAAAAAATACAGGCTTCTATTGCATTTGTAGATGAAAAAAAGAAAGTTCAATATAGCGGAGGAGAACAGTCTGCTTTTAGCCAAGGGATAATTAAAGAACTTACTTCTGAAACAACGAAACAAAGAAATAAAGTCATTACGAAAGAAACAGAGCAGAATAATGAATTTTACCATGCGGTGTTCGTTCAAGATGTAGCAGGAAAACAAGGGTACATTTTGGTAAAAAGTACAATTGAGCCTTTGAAATCTGTTCATCAAAAAACGTGGGGATTATTAATTATCGGATTTGTTATCGCTTGTCTCGTAGTCGTATTTTTAGGTATGAAAATTACAGGGCAATATATTAGGCCGATTGAATCCGTTACGAAAGTTGCTATCGAATTAGCGAAGGGAAATTATAAAGCACGCGCTTATGAAAGTCATTCGGATGAAACGGGAATGCTGAGTAAAGCGATTAATATTTTAGCCCGTAATTTACAAGAGATGACACTTGAGCAAGAAATGCAACAAGATCGTCTGCATACGTTAATTGAAAATATGGGAAGCGGAATGATTTTAATTGATAGCCGCGGTTATATAAACCTTGTAAACCGTTCTTATAAGGAGACTTTCCACGTAACAGATGAAGAATATTTAGATCGTTTATATTATGAGTCGTTTCATCATACAGAAATTATAGAGCTCGTGGAAGAAATCTTTATGACAGAAGTGAAAGTGCGTAAACAAATGTTGCTGCCGCTTGGAATTGAGCGAAAGCATTTCGAAGTATATGGAGCACCGATTATCGGGACGAACCATGAATGGAAAGGGATTGTCCTTGTATTCCATGACATTACTGAGCTAAAGAAATTAGAACAAATGAGAAAAGACTTTTTAGCGAATGTTTCTCATGAACTAAAGACACCGATTACTTCTATTAAAGGTTTTTCAGAAACGCTCTTGGATGGAGCGATGGATAATAAAAAATTCTGCGAACATTTCTTGCACATTATTTTAAAAGAAAGTGAACGCATGCAAGGGTTAATTGAAGATTTATTAGATTTATCAAAGATTGAGCAACAAGGATTTAAATTGAGTATGGGGACCGTTGATATGAAGGGACTTCTTGAAGACATTCATATGGTGCTTGATAACAAAGCAGGAGAAAAAGAAATTTCTTTACAAGTAAATGCGCTAAAAGGAGTCTCGGTCATTGGAGATCCAAGTCGTTTAAAGCAAATCTTTATTAATTTAATGAATAACGCAATCGTATATACGCCGGCTGGAGGCGTTGTTTCTGTAGAATTAGCAGAAGATAAATATAATGCTTATATAAAAGTATCAGATACGGGGATTGGTATTAGTAAAGATGAAATTCCGCGTATTTTTGAACGCTTTTACCGAGTGGATAAAGCGAGAAGTAGAAATACTGGTGGTACAGGCCTTGGATTATCGATTGTAAAGCATTTAGTTGAGGCACATCACGGTACGATTACAGTGGATAGTGAAGTTGGGGAAGGGACAACATTTACAGTTGTTTTACCAAAATCAGCAACTGAAAAATAGGATGAAGGATGTTTACAATATATTAACAATGGCTTAATTAAATATTAATAAAGGTCTGTTAATATAATACATGAAAACCCCTTCATCCAAGGAGTAATTTTGGACGAGAATAGTTATGCTGTTCTCGTCACTTCCCTTTTATGTTAGTAAACGTTTGTATATATGATAGAAAATAGCCGTTATTTTTCTTCTCTCTATTAGTCATGTTAATATAGAGAGAGGAAAGGAACGGTTTTTTTCTGTGAAAAAAATCATTTCAAATTTGTATGGGGAGGTTTCTGGTTTGGAAAAAAAGGTCGTATTAGTAGATGGTAATAATATCGCGTATCGTGCTTTCTTTGCACTACCGCTTTTAAATAACGACAAAGGTATACATACGAACGCAATTTACGGTTTTACAATGATGTTAATGAGAATATTAGAGGAAGAAAAACCAACGCATATGTTAGTAGCGTTTGATGCGGGTAAAACGACATTCCGTCATAAAACGTATAGTGAGTATAAAGGAGGACGTCAAAAGACTCCACCTGAATTATCAGAGCAATTCCCGTTTATTCGTGAGATGCTTGATGCATTCAACGTACCGCGTTATGAATTAGAAAATTATGAAGCGGATGACATTATGGGGACGTTAGCGAAAGAAGCGAGTGAACAAGGGTTTCATGTAAAAGTTATTTCAGGAGATAAAGACTTACTGCAACTTGTTTCAGATAATACACTCGTATGTATTCCACGCAAAGGGATTACAGAAGTGGATGAATATACGAAAGAAGCTTTATTTGAGAAATACAGCTTATCACCAAAGCAAATTATCGATATGAAAGGTTTAATGGGAGACCAGTCAGATAATATTCCAGGTGTACCAGGAGTTGGTGAAAAAACTGCGATTAAATTGTTAACACAGTTTGAAACGGTCGAGGCAGTGTATGAAAATATAGATCAAGTAAGCGGGAAGAAATTAAAAGAAAAGCTAGAAGCAAATAAAGATCAAGCTCTTATGAGTAAAGATCTTGCAACTATTATTACAGATGCACCGATTACAGTGCATGTGGATGATATGGAGTATAAAGGGTATGAAGCAAGTGATGTGATTCCGATGTTCGAGAATTTAGGATTTACATCCCTCTTAAATAAATTAGGTGTTACGCCAGAAGAAACGACTCCAGCTGAATTAGATGATATTACATTTGACATTGTGGAGGAAGTTACAGAAGAAATGCTTCAGCAAGATAGTGCGCTTATCGTTGAAGTACAAGAAGATAACTATCATAGAGCGGACATTCAAGGTTTTGGTATTCAAAATGAAAATGGCTGTTACTTTATTCAAACAGACATTGCTCTTAAGTCAGACGCTTTTAAAGAGTGGCTTGCAGATGGAGAAATGAGAAAGCATACATTTGATGCGAAGCGCGCAATCGTTGCACTTAAATGGAACGGGATAGATATGCAAGGGATTGACTTTGATCTATTAATCGCTGCTTATTTACTTGACCCGGCTGATACGGATAAAGATTTCCGTACTGTAGCAAAAATGAAAGAAACACATGCTGTGAAATCCGACGAAGAAGTTTATGGAAAAGGTGCGAAGCGTGCTGTTCCAGAGCTAGAAGTAGTAGCGGAGCATGTAGCTCGTAAAGTGCACGTATTATATGATGTAAAGCAAACATTCGTAGAAGAGTTACAAAAGAATGAGCAATATGAACTGTTTACAGAGTTAGAATTACCACTTGCGCGTGTATTAGCTGATATGGAAGTAAAAGGTGTAAAAGTTGATACGGAGCGTCTTCGTAATATGGGAGAAGAACTTGCAGGTAGATTAAAGGAAATGGAACAGGAAATTTATAAGCTTGCGGGAACAGAATTTAATATTAATTCACCGAAGCAGCTTGGTGTTATTCTGTTTGAGAACTTAAACTTACCAGTTATTAAAAAGACGAAAACAGGTTATTCTACGTCAGCTGATGTACTAGAAAAGCTTATGGATCGTCATGAAATCATTCCAAACATTTTACATTATCGTCAATTAGGGAAACTAAATTCAACTTATATTGAAGGTTTATTAAAAGTTGTACATGAAGATTCATCTAAAATCCATACTCGTTTCAATCAAGTATTAACGCAAACAGGTCGATTAAGTTCAACGGATCCGAACTTGCAAAATATCCCGATTCGATTAGAAGAAGGAAGAAAGATTCGTCAGGCATTTGTTCCATCAGAAGAAGGATGGATTATGTACGCGGCAGATTATTCACAAATTGAACTTCGCGTATTAGCTCATATTGCAAATGATAAAGGGCTAGTTGACGCGTTCCAACATGATATGGATATTCATACGAAAACAGCGATGGATGTATTTGGCGTTGAAAAAGATGAAGTAACTTCAAATATGAGACGACAAGCGAAAGCTGTTAACTTCGGAATTGTGTATGGTATTAGTGATTATGGTCTTTCACAAAACTTAGGAATTACAAGAAAAGCAGCAGCGGAATTTATTGAAAAGTATTTAGAAAGCTTCCCTGGTGTACAAGATTACATGAGTGACATCGTAAAAGATGCGAAACAAAAAGGATATGTGGCTACATTATTAAATCGCCGCCGTTATATTCCGGAAATTACGAGTCGTAATTTCAATTTACGTAGCTTTGCTGAGCGTACAGCTATGAATACACCAATTCAAGGTACTGCAGCAGATATTATTAAAAAAGCGATGATTATTATGGCAGATCGTTTAGAAGAAGAAGGATTACAAGCTCGTCTTCTTCTGCAAGTACACGATGAATTGATATTTGAAGCACCACAAGAAGAAATTGAAAAATTAGAGAAGCTTGTACCAGAAGTAATGGAGCATGCAATTGAACTCGCAGTTCCGCTGAAAGTTGATTATTCTTACGGTCCAACTTGGTACGACGCAAAATAAGGAAGTGATGAAATGCCTGAATTACCAGAGGTTGAAAACGTCAGACGGACACTTGAAAATCTTGTGACAGGAAAAACAATTGAAGATGTCATTGTTACTTATCCGAAAATAGTAAAACGACCGGATGATGCAGAAATTTTTAAAGAAATGCTAAGAGGCGAGAAGATTGAAAGTATAAAGCGAAGAGGAAAGTTTTTGCTTTTATATGTAACGAATTATGTTATTGTTTCACACTTACGTATGGAAGGTAAGTTTTTACTGCATCAAGAGGGTGAACTAATTGATAAGCATACGCACGTCCGTTTCTTATTTACAGATGGAACTGAATTACATTATAAAGATGTGAGAAAGTTTGGTACGATGCATCTCTTTAAGAAAGGTGAAGAATTGAATCAAATGCCTCTTGCTGACTTAGGTCCGGAGCCGTTTGATGCTGAATTGACACCGCAGTATTTACAAGAAAGATTGCAAAAGACCAATCGTAAAATAAAAGTCGTATTATTAGACCAGCGTCTTTTAGTAGGGCTTGGAAATATATATGTAGATGAAGTTTTATTCCGTTCTCAAATTCATCCGGAACGAGAAGCTTCGTCTTTAACAGCAGAAGAAATTGAACGAATTTATGAGGCGACTGTTACAACGTTAGGCGAAGCAGTGAAGCGTGGCGGAAGTACAATTCGAACGTATATCAACTCGCAAGGGCAAATTGGTTCGTTCCAAGAACTTCTAAATGTATATGGAAAAAAGGGAGAACCGTGTGTAACTTGCGGTACGATATTAGAAAAAACAGTTGTTGGCGGAAGAGGAACGCATTACTGCCCGATTTGTCAGCCGAGAATATAGAAAAGAGATAACATCGGATAGGCATTTGTCATATACATACAGCAGGGCTATGTATAAGGGAGGAGCTTACCGATGTACCTTTATTTATCTCTTATTTTATTAGCTTTTACATTAAGCTTAGATAGCTGTAGTGTAGGGCTAACATATGGTTTAAGAAGCGTAAGAATTCCACTAAGATCAATTATAATTATCGGAATGTGTTCAGCGGCTGTTATGCTTGTTTCAATGGGAATTGGACATATGATCGCGAAAATATTTTCACCTGTTATCGCAACGCGTATCGGTGGGCTTGTTCTTATTGGAATAGGAATTTGGGTATTATACCAATTTTTTCGAAGTGAGAAAAAAGAAGAACCAAAGCAAGAGGAGAAGGTTTGGAAATTAGAAATTGCTTCGCTCGGGCTAGTGATTCAAATTTTACGGAAACCGACTGTTGCAGATTTTGATAAATCAGGCACCATTTCTGCAGGAGAAGCGTTACTTCTTGGTATCGCTCTTTCTATAGATTCGTTCGGTGCTGGAATTGGTGCATCTTTATTAGGGTATGCGCCCGCTATGATGGCAATATTGGTTGCGGTTATGAGTTCTTTGTTTTTATTTATTGGAATGAAACTTGGAACGGTTTTATCGAATATGAAATGGTTACAAAAATTTACATTCCTGCCTGGGGTATTACTCATTATTATTGGAATTTGGAAAATGTAAGTATGGGCGTGGAACATTAGTTTCGCGCCTTTTATATTGTGAGGAGGATTATGATGACAGTAGTAATTGGATTAACGGGAGGCATTGCAAGTGGAAAAAGTACAGTGTCTCAAATGTTTCGTGAACTGAGTATACCAGTTATTGATGCAGATATTATCGCGCGAGAAGTTGTAGAGCGAGGGAAACCAGCATATAACAAAATAGTAGAAGTGTTTGGAACGGAAGTATTACAAGAAGATGGAGAACTGGATCGTCCAAAATTAGGAAGTGTCGTTTTCTATAATGAAGAAAAACGATTGCAGTTAAATAAAATTGTTCATCCTGCAGTGCGTGAGGGAATGAATAAACAAAAGGAAATGTACATAAAGGAAGGTATGCAAGCGGTTGTGTTAGATATTCCTCTCTTATTTGAAAGCAAATTAACAAGTCTCGTTGACCGTGTTTTAGTTGTAGCAGTTAAGCCGCATATACAATTAGAGCGTTTAATGAAACGAAATAATTTTTCAGAAGAAGAAGCAACAGCTCGTATTCAATCTCAAATGCCGTTAGAAGAAAAAGTGAAGAATGCAGATGAAGTAATCAATAATGATGGCACAATTATGGGAACGAAAACACAATTGCAGGTGATTTTAAAGAATTGGAACATTATTGACTAAAAAATTGTGAAATTAATGAAAATGCTTAGTGACATATCCCCTTTTTGTGTTATACTATTATTGGGATTGGAGATAAATAGTATAACGCATTCAAGGGGGATAACATATTATGACTCGTGTGGCAATTAATGGATTTGGACGTATTGGGAGAATGGTATTTCGTCAGGCAATAAAAGAAAGCGCATTCGAAATTGTAGCAATCAATGCAAGCTATCCATCTGAAACGTTAGCACATTTAATTAAATATGATACAGTTCACGGCAAGTTTGACGGAACAGTAGAAGCATTTGAAGATCACTTATTAGTTGATGGGAAAATGATTCGCCTTTTAAACAACCGCGATCCAAAGGAATTGCCTTGGACAGATCTAGGTGTTGAAGTTGTAATTGAAGCAACTGGTAAATTTAATTCAAAAGAAAAAGCAATTCTTCATGTTGAAGCTGGAGCGAAAAAAGTTATTTTAACAGCGCCTGGTAAGAATGAAGATGTAACAATTGTAGTTGGTGTGAACGAAGACCAATTAGATATTACAAAACATACTGTTATTTCAAATGCATCTTGCACAACAAACTGTTTAGCGCCTGTTGTTAAGGTGTTAGATGAGCAGTTTGGAATTGAAAACGGTTTAATGACAACTGTTCATGCTTATACAAATGACCAAAAAAATATTGATAACCCACATAAAGATTTAAGAAGAGCACGTGCTTGCGGACAATCGATCATTCCGACAACGACAGGTGCCGCGAAAGCGCTTGCAAAAGTTCTTCCGCACTTAAACGGAAAACTTCATGGTATGGCACTTCGTGTACCAACGCCAAACGTGTCTCTTGTTGACTTAGTAGTAGATGTAAAGCGTGATGTGACAGTTGAAGCTATTAATGAAGCATTCAAAACTGTTGCAAACGGTGCGTTAAAAGGCATTGTAGAATTCAGCGAAGAGCCTTTAGTATCTATTGACTTTAATACAAATACACACTCAGCTATTATTGATGGTTTATCTACAATGGTAATGGGTGATCGTAAAGTGAAAGTACTTGCTTGGTATGATAACGAGTGGGGCTACTCTCGTCGTGTTGTAGATCTTGTAACGTTAGTTGTTGACGAATTAGCGAAACAAAAAAATGTGCAACATATTTAAGTGAATAAGGGAGAGGGCAAGTGGATATTTGCCTTCTTTTTTTTATTTTTTTCTGAAAAGGAAAAAAATTATATAAGTATATTTTTGAAAGTGGACATACCACGAAACGTTGTGATTACTGTATTTGTGAATCGTTTATTTTTTTTAGGGAAAAGTAAAGAGGAAAATATGACAGAAAATCGAAAAAACTGTTGTTGCAAAATGAAAATAAACAAAGTATACTAACACTCGTAAACTTAAGAGCTGAGGTACGTAGTCACTACTTAAAGGGTTAGGACCTCTCTGGACTAACTTTCCCCCGTGGTAGTGGAGCAAGCCAAATTGCAAATTAGTTTTCAATTCGAACAGTTAGAATAAATTTACAAGGGGGAACTGTAGAATGGATACTATGGATACGATGGGTCGTCACGTAATCGCTGAACTTTGGGATTGTGATTTCGACAAGCTTAATGACATGCCGTATATTGAACAATTATTTGTGGATGCAGCACTGAGAGCCGGTGCTGAAGTGCGTGAGGTTGCTTTCCATAAATTTGCACCACAAGGTGTAAGTGGAGTAGTAATTATCTCGGAATCACATTTAACAATTCATAGCTTTCCGGAGCACGGTTACGCAAGTATTGATGTTTATACTTGTGGGGATCGTATTGATCCAAATGTTGCTGCAGAATATATTGCAGAAGGTTTAAACGCGAAAACGCGTGAGAGCATCGAGCTTCCTCGAGGCACTGGTAGCTTCGAAATTAAGCAGAGAGAAACAAAAGCTCTTTAAAAAAGAACATAATTGATTTAAAATGTAAAGAGGTGTATAATGCACCTCTTTTTTAGTTTATAAAAAAGGAAAAATATAACGTACTCGTTAGTTAATAAATTGAGCTCTTATGAATAAGTTAGCGCCACATCTACCATCTTATTTTTGAAAACGAGATGATAAAATAATGTGCTTAAACTTAAAGTGGTAAGAGAGTTAGAATGAGTTATATAATATTGTATATATATTGTCAGATGAAGTAAGTAGAGAAAAAATAAAGAGTATAGTGTAAAGGAGTGAATATATTGCGTTGTCCATCCTGTTCTCATAATGGTACAAGAGTGTTAGATTCGCGTCCAGTAGACGAGGGGCGCTCTATTCGAAGAAGGAGAGAGTGTGAAAGTTGTTTAAGTCGCTTTACGACATTTGAAAGAGTAGAAGAGTCACCTCTTATCGTTGTAAAAAAAGAAGGCACACGAGAAGAGTTTAATAAAGAAAAGATTTTGCGCGGCTTAATTAAAGCGTGCGAAAAAAGACCAGTATCTTTAAGACAATTGGAAGAAGTAACTCAAAGTGTGGAACGTGAACTTCGTAATTTAGGTATATCAGAAGTGAAAAGTGATATGATTGGTGAAATTGTTATGGAAGAACTGCGTGATATTGATGATGTTGCTTACGTGCGTTTTGCTTCTGTATATCGCCAATTTAAAGATTTAAATGTATTTATTGAAGAATTAAAAGATATACTGCAAAAAGAAAGAGAGTAGAAGCTGTATTTTATTCTCTTTACATACCGTAAGTAATGAGATAAGAGAGCTAGAAGCGAAAGCTAATAGCTCTTTTTCGCTAAGAAATTATATAATGAAGATAGAACGAATGAAGTAGAGGATAGATTGGATGAGAGAAAGGAAAAGCAAGAATGGAAAAACAGTCATGGATGGAGCTATTGCCAATTGATCGTTATAAAGTAAGTGCGAAAGGGTTACTGCATAATTACGACCGAAAAGTGTTAACGATGTTGTATCAGCCGTTAGTAGGTAGTAGAGCTTTTAGCTTGTACATGACGCTATGGGGAGAGTTAGAGCAAGATCGTGTGTTTGGAAAAGAGAATACACATCATTCCCTTATGGTGACCATGCAAATGCAGCTTCCCGAAATATATGAGGAACGAGTAAAGTTAGAGGCAATTGGGCTTTTGAAGGTATATATTAAGAAAGAAAAAGATATTCGAATGTTTATATACGAATTGCAACCACCTTTATCTCCGAAGCAATTTTTTGATGATATTGTGTTAAGCATCTTTTTATACAATCGATTGAGTAGGACAAAATATAATCAAGTAAAGCAATATTTCTTAGAAGAAGAATTTGATTTTGTTTCTTATGAGAATGTTACGCGTTCTTTCAATGATGTGTTTGGTTCGTTTAATCCAGGACAGCTTGAGCATGCGCAAGAAGATCTTCGTATTCCAAAAACGACAGTTATGCCAAGTAACGAGAAGGGAGACGCTCCGAAAGTTTGGAATGATTTCTTTGATTTCTCCTTATTTGTAGATGGCTTGTCCGCTCTTGTCCCTAAAAAGGCGATTACAGATCAAGTGCGGGAATGTGTCATTACACTTGCTTACGTGTACGATGTAGATGTGTTATCGATGCAAAATATCGTTCTTGGTACGGTGACAGAGATGCAGACAATTGATATCGAAAGGCTTAGAAAAGGAGCACGTGATTGGTATCAGTTCGAAAACGGTCAAGCGTTACCTGTATTAAGTGAAAGGGTACAGCCTCACGCTGCACGTATGATGAAAGGGAAAGAGCCTTCTACGCAAGAAGAGATGTTAATCAAACAGTTAGAGGAAATCTCACCAAAACAACTATTGAAAGAAATCTCTGGTGGTGCAGAGGCGACAAAGGCTGACTTGCAGATCGTTGAAGATGTAATGATCAATCAAAAATTAACGCCAGGTGTTGTGAATGTACTTATTTATTACGTTATGCTACGCTCAGATATGAAGCTTGCGAAAACGTATGTGGAGAAAATTGCTGGGCATTGGGCACGTAAAAAGGTCGGTACAGTAGCTGAAGCAATGGCGTTAGCGAAAGAAGAAAATCGTCAATATCAAGAATGGGCTGAGACGAAGAAAAAAGGCCGTACGTCGAAGAAAACGATACGAAAAGAAATGGTACCAGATTGGCTGAAAGAAGAGCCGAAAGAACAAGAGAAAGAAACAGTGAAGAAAGATGTAAGTAAGAAAAAAGATGCGAGTACGTTAGATGATGAACGAAAACGACTAGAAGAAGTGTTAAAAAAATATAAGCGTGATTAATAGAAGAGAATGAACGCTCTTTGAGGTGAGAAAATGGAGCATATTCAAAATTCATTTGCAAAGTTAATGGAAAATAAAAATTTTAAAAATAGATATGAAGTATTAAAGGCGGAAGTAATGGCACATCCGCGTGTGAAAGAATTTATAGACGAACATCAAGGTGAAGTAACAACTTCTATGATTGAGCGCAGCCTTGTGAAGTTATACGAATATATTGGACAAAGTGTAGGTTGCGCAGATTGTCCGGATCTAGGTTCGTGTAAAAATATGCTGCAAGGATATGAGCCAAAGCTCGTTATCCAAGGGAAGATGATTGATATTCAATACGATCGTTGCGTTAGAAAAGTAGCGTATGACGAGAGAAAGAAATATGAAAAACTCGTTCAAAGTGTATATATGCCAACTGACATTTTACAGGCAACGATGGAAAACTTAGATCCTTCAGATTTAGATGCGCGTATTGATGCAATTGGTGCAGCTAATGAATTTTTAAGTACATATGAACCTGGTAAAAAAGTACAAGGTTTATATTTGTACGGTAAATTTGGTGTAGGGAAAACATATTTGTTAGGAGCAATGGCGAATGAACTTGCTCAAAAGAAAATAAGTTCGATGCTCGTATACTTCCCTGAATTTTTACGTGAAATTAAAAGTTCGATTCAAGATAATTCGATTGGGGAAAAGATTGATGCGGTGAAACGCGTACAAGTTTTAATGCTAGATGATATCGGAGCAGAAGCGATGTCAAGCTTTGTGCGTGACGATGTGCTTGGTGCAATTTTGCAATTCCGTATGTTAGAAAACTTACCGACGTTCTTTACGTCTAACTTTGATTTCAAGGAATTGGAACATCATTTAACGTATACACAGCGTGGTGAAGCAGAACAAATGAAAGCAGCACGTATTATGGAACGAATTAAATATTTAGCGAAGCCAATTCCGATTGGCGGGAAAAACCGACGTCATAAGTAAAGAGTAAGCTGAAAAGCTTGCTCTTTTTTCGTTTTGAACATTTTTCAGACTAGGTGAATTGTAAAACGAAAAGTTCTTATGGAAAATTCATTGTAGCTTGTATCATTTTTTTCTCCCTCCCTTAATATATATAAAATTAGCAAGCCATATCGAGTGGATTTTCTAACGATAGGAAATGTAATTCTACTAAGAGTGAACTTCCACGGGACGGACTCTTATAGGATTTGTAACGTATAGATACAATCCTTTAGAGCAGGGATAAAAGGGGGGACAAAAGTGATTGAAATTTGCTTCGAAGAAAAAAATGATGCTATGCATGTATATAGACAACTATTGAAAAGAGCGGAACTGTTATATAAGGAAACGAGTGTGTATTTACAGGAACAAAAAGTGGTGATTCACATACCAGTATGTGAATCGAATTATATTGAAAAGATTTTATTGCCGGTAATGGTATATTTCATTGTGAATGTAAAGCAAAATGAGTGGATTTATACAATCTTAAAAGAGAAGTTTTTTTATGAAGAAGAGGAAGAGTGTCATCAAATATTGCATATGGCACAAGAGATTTTAAAGGGAAGAAGAAAAGAGATTGCTCGAGAATTAACACGTCACGCATTTGAATCATATATTAAATCTTCTTTAAATAACTGGCTTTGTGATCCGCTTTCGTTCTCGTTTTCATCATATGTTCGTTTTCGCCTTCGTACATATAGGGAAATGGTAGCTAAGCTTGCTGAAGTGTCGATTGATGAGTATAAGTTGGAACAAGAATATCAAATGTTTATTGAGACGCTAAGGCAACAAGTGCGTAGCCGAAAATCACGTTTGTCCTGTGTGCATCTTATTTTTGATGAAAGCTTTATTTTCTATGATGATAAAGGTAGACGTTTAAAACAGGAGAAATTGGTCCAATATATAGATGAGGAATTATTAAAGCAAAAGGATGTATATATTGATACGAAAGTAATTGCACCCCTTCTTTCTATTTCGCCGAAAAAAATTTATTTATATACGAAAGAACAAGACCATAATATGATTATTACTTTGCGAAATGTATTTCAAGAACGGGTCCAATTACATGGATTACATGAGTTTGAGCGCAATGTGAAAAATTTAAAAAATAAAGGTAACGCCCTTGATTTTCTAAGTTTTTGAGCATATAATTACCTACATAAATGAAATATATTGAAATGTCATGATGAGGACATGAGTAGTTTTCTACGATTTTCAGAGAGGGAAGCCTTAGGGTGTGAGCTTCCTAGTACGGGATTATTACTTACCACCTCTAAACTTTAGCAGTGAACGGCTTTTTCTAGTAATTGCTAACGGACAACACCGTTATGTTGAACTTGAGCAATTAACAATAATGTTAATTGGAACAAGGGTGGAACCACGAATTCAACACTCGTCCCTTTTTACGGGATGAGTGTTTTTTATTTTGAAAAAAAAGAGGAGTGACCAGTGATGGCAGATGTAGTTAAAATTACTTTCCCTGATGGAGCTGTGAAGGAGTTTCCAAAAGGCGTAACAACTGAAGAAATCGCAGCTTCTATTAGCCCAGGCTTAAAGAAAAAAGCTGTGGCTGGAAAATTAAACGATGAGATGATCGATCTTGTTACACCAATCGAAGAAGATGGTGCAGTTTCTATTATTACATTAGATTCTGAAGATGGCTTATACATTTTACGCCATTCAACAGCCCACCTATTAGCACAAGCGTTAAAACGTTTATATAAAGATGCTAAGCTTGAGCTTGGCATTGGTCCAGTAATTGAAAATGGCTTCTACTACGATATTGATATGGAAGAAGCAATTACAGTTGAAGACTTCAAGAAAATCGAAAAAGAAATGCAAAAAATCGTGAACGAAAACTTAGAAATCGTTCGTCATGAAGTACCACGTGCAGAAGCACTTCGTCGCTTTGAAGAAATCGGCGATGAGTTAAAATTAGATTTAATTAACGATCTTCCAGAGGATGCAGTTATTTCAATCTATGAGCAAGGCGAATTCTTCGACCTTTGCCGTGGTGTTCACCTTCCATCTACAGGGAAAATTAAAGTGTTTAAATTATTAAGCGTTGCGGGTGCTTACTGGCGCGGCGATAGCAATAATAAAATGCTACAACGTATTTACGGTACTGCATTCGTTAAGAAAGCAGAATTAGATGAGCACTTACGTATGCTTGAAGAAGCGAAAGAGCGCGATCACCGTAAATTAGGTAAAGAATTAAAACTATTTACTAATAGCCAAAAAGTAGGACAAGGTTTACCACTTTGGTTACCAAAAGGTGCAACAATCCGCCGTATTATCGAGCGTTACATCGTTGATAAAGAAGCAAGCTTAGGCTATGATCACGTATACACTCCAGTACTAGGAAGCAGAGAGCTTTATGAAACTTCTGGTCACTGGAATCACTACCGTGATGGTATGTTCCCATCAATGGAAATGGATAATGAAGAGTTAGTTCTTCGTCCAATGAACTGCCCTCACCACATGATGGTTTATAAAAATGATATTCACAGCTACCGTGAATTACCAATCCGTATTGCGGAACTTGGAACAATGCACCGCTATGAAATGTCAGGTGCATTATCTGGATTACAACGTGTACGCGGAATGACTTTAAACGATGCGCACATTTTCGTTCGCCCAGATCAAATTAAAGAAGAGTTAAAACGTGTTGTAAACTTAACTCTAGAAGTGTACAAAGATTTCGGTTTAGAGAACTATTCATTCCGTCTATCTTATCGTGACCCAGCTGATACTAAAAAGTACTATGCTGATGATGAGATGTGGGAAAAAGCACAAGGTATGTTAAAAGAAGCTATGGATGAAATGGGTCTTGATTACTATGAAGCTGAAGGTGAAGCGGCATTCTACGGTCCAAAACTTGACGTTCAAGTTCGTACTGCTCTTGGAAAAGACGAAACACTTTCAACTGTACAATTAGACTTCTTACTTCCAGAACGCTTTGAATTATCTTACGTTGGTGAAGACGGTAAACAACATCGTCCAGTTGTAATTCACCGCGGTGTTGTATCAACTATGGAACGTTTCGTAGCCTTCTTAATTGAAGAATACAAAGGTGCATTCCCAACTTGGTTAGCTCCAGTTCAAGCGCAAGTAATTCCAGTTTCTCCGCAAGTACATTTAGACTATGCGAAGAAAGTACAAGATGAATTACGTCGTGCTGGTATCCGTGTTGAATTAGATACTCGTGAAGAGAAAATTGGTTACAAAATCCGTGAAGCACAAATGCAAAAAATTCCGTACATGCTTGTAGTAGGTGACAATGAAGTAACTGAAAACGGCGTGAACGTACGTAAATACGGTGAACAAAAATCAGAAACAATTGCATTAGATGCTTTTGTTGATATGATTAAAGTAGAAGGAAAACGATAAGACAGAGCCGCGGTATACCGCGGCTTTCGTATGTATTATAAAAAAGAAAAACTAGAAAAAATAACCAAACTATACTTATCATAAAAAAGTATTGCAAGTATGTTAGTTGTTTGTTACAATATTTCTTGTTGTTAGTAAAACACATCGCGTCTTCTTGACAGACGTCATGTCCTATGATAAACTCATCAAGGATAATAGAATATTGTTTTGTGGAACAAGTAGAAGCACCCGCTTCTCACCTGATGGACGCATTCGCAGTTTACAGGTAAATGTATTTCTTACTTAAGAATTTACAAGTGTGGGTGTCGTATGCCCGCACTTTTTTTGTCGGGTTCTATGACTACAAAAGATGTTCTGAAAAAACCTTGGAGGTGGCTTACTATTAGCAAGGATATGATGATTAACGAGCAAATTCGTGCACGTGAAGTACGTTTAGTTGGTGCAAATGGCGATCAACTTGGAATCAAGTCTCGTAATGACGCTTTAGACTTAGCTGCAAATCTTAATCTTGATTTAGTATTAGTTGCTCCAAATGCGAAACCGCCAGTATGCCGCATTATGGACTACGGTAAATTCCGCTTTGAGCAACAGAAGAAAGAAAAAGAACAGCGCAAAAATCAAAAAGTAATTAGCATGAAAGAAGTTCGTTTAAGTCCAACAATTGATGAACACGACTTTAACACAAAACTTCGTAATGCTATCAAGTTTTTAGAGAAAGGCGACAAGGTTAAAGCGTCAATTCGCTTTAAAGGACGTGCCATTACTCATAAAGAAATCGGTCAACGTGTTTTAGATCGCTTCTCAGAAGCTTGTGCTGAAGTTAGTACAATTGAATCTAAGCCTAAAATGGAAGGACGTAGTATGTTCTTAGTTTTAGCACCGAAAAACGATAAGTAATAGATAGAGGAGGAAATACCTATGCCTAAACAAAAAACTCATCGCGGCTCTGCAAAGCGTTTCAAAAAGACTGGATCAGGTAAACTGAAACGTTCTCACGCTTACACAAGCCATTTATTCGCTAACAAATCTACAAAAGCTAAACGTAAACTACGTAAAGCTGGTGTAGTAAGCGCTGGTGACTTCAAACGCATTCGTCAAATGCTTGACAACTTAAAATAAGTTCGGCTGATATATAGAACAATTAGGAGGTAATATTATGCCAAGAGTAAAAGGTGGTACAGTTACTCGTCAACGTCGTAAAAAAGTTATAAAATTAGCAAAAGGTTACTACGGTTCTAAGAGTACATTATTCAAGGTTGCTAACCAACAGGTTATGAAATCTCTAATGTATGCATTCCGTGACCGTCGTCAAAAGAAACGTGACTTCCGTAAATTATGGATTACACGTATCAACGCAGCAGCTCGTATGAATGGTCTTTCTTACAGCCGTTTAATGCACGGTCTTAAAAATGCTGGCATCGAAGTTAACCGCAAGATGCTTGCTGACTTAGCTGTTCATGACGAAAAAGCTTTCGCTGAATTAGCAACAGTTGCAAAAAACAACATTAACTAATTAATTAGTTGAAACCTTAGAAGATTTTTCTTCTAAGGTTTTTTTATTTGTATTCAAAGAAAAGTATGTCGTTATCGATATGACAAAATCAATATAAAAGCTATAGCGATATAGAAGAATATATATATGAAGCCAGGAGAATTCTCCTGGCTTTTTTCAATTATCCCCCTTTGGAAAGAAGAGTATCTTTCCTACCTGAAACGACACTGCTATAATGGAAAGATGATATGGAACTTTCATCAGATAAAATAAATTTTTTATCAGTGGACAATCCCCGGATAATGATTAACTATCACCAATCGGAGTGAACAATCTAATAGTGATGATTGAAACGTATTTGTAAATTAAGGACAAGCTATTTTGTAAAGAGATAAATGGCTGACTTATTAATAAGAAACGAAAAATAATAATGAACTTTGAGATGAAACAACATTGTTGCGTAAAATGCGATGTTGGAGGAGGACAATAGAATGGACTTACTACAACTATTTAAATTACAAAAAGAATTAGATGACCGTATTGTGAAAGAGCATGATTTACAACCGAAAAAGTTGTTAAAAGAAAAAATGTTAGCTCTTCTTGTAGAAATTGGAGAACTTGCAAATGAAACACGTTGTTTTAAATATTGGAGCAACAAACCAGCATCAGAACGTGAAGTAATATTAGAAGAATACGTAGATGGCTTGCATTTTATTTTATCAATCGGAATTGATTTAGGTATTGATAAAAACTTCCTATTCTATAAATGTGCACAAACGAATAAAACACAAGTAGAAATTTTCTTAGACACATATGCGAAAGTAATTCGTTTTACAGATCAACCATCTATTACGAACTATATTGAATTATTTACAAGCTACCTTCGACTTGGACAAGCGCTAGAGTTTGAACAAGAAGAGATTGAAAAGGCATATTTAGATAAAAATGAAGTAAATCATCAGCGTCAAACACAAGGATACTAATTTAATTTTTGAATATTTCAATTTCATTTTGTATAATGAAGTGACTGAAGAAAAAGGAGGGTGTTGGCAATGACAAAATTAGACGCGACATTGACAATGCTAAAAGAATTAACGGATGCACGTGGTATTGCGGGTAACGAGCGTGAACCACGCGAAGTAATGAAGAAATATATTGAGCCGTTTGCGGACGAACTTTCTACTGATAATTTAGGAAGCTTAGTTGCGAAAAAAGTAGGGGAAGAAAACGGCCCGAAAATTATGGTTGCAGGTCATTTAGATGAAGTTGGCTTTATGATCACGCAAATTGATGACAAAGGTTTCCTTCGTTTCCAAACAGTTGGTGGCTGGTGGTCACAAGTTATGCTTGCGCAGCGCGTGACAATTGTAACGCGTAAAGGAGATGTAACAGGTGTAATTGGTTCAAAACCACCGCACATCTTACCTCCAGAAGCGCGTAAAAAGCCAGTTGAAATTAAAGACATGTTCATCGATATTGGTGCTTCTAGCCAAGAAGAGGCAATGGAGTGGGGCGTACGACCAGGCGATCAAGTTGTACCTTACTTTGAATTCCAAGTGATGAAGAATGAAAAAATGTTACTTGCAAAAGCATGGGATAACCGAATTGGTTGTGCAATTGCAATTGACGTATTAAAACAGTTAAAAGATGAAAAGCATCCAAACGTTGTATACGGCGTAGGGACTGTACAAGAAGAAGTTGGCCTTCGTGGCGCGAAAACATCTGCGAATTATATTAAACCAGATATTGCGTTCGCAGTAGACGTTGGTATCGCTGGAGATACGCCAGGTGTAACGGCAAAAGAAGCGCAAAGTAAAATGGGCGATGGACCACAGATTATTTTATATGATGCGTCTGTTATTGGTCATACTGGTTTACGTGACTTTGTAGTTGATGTTGCTGACGAATTAGAAATTCCGTATCAATATGATTCAGTAGCGGGCGGAGGAACGGATGCAGGTGCAATTCATATTGCTGTAAATGGTATTCCGTCTATGGCAATTACGATTGCAACGCGCTACATTCATTCTCATGCGGCAATGTTACACCGTGATGACTATGAAAATGCAGTGATGTTAATTGTAGAAGTTATTAAACGTCTTGATAAAGAGGCTGTACATAACATTACATTTAATTAATAGAAAAAGCGAAGGAGGTTCTCCTTCGCTTTTTTATGTTTTAAAAAGGTCGTTCTAATCCTGCAGCAGTATGAGCTCCTAAAATAATTAAACGAGTTAATTGCATGGCCATAAAATGTGGGGTATAAATCATCCCTCTTTTTAACCATGACATAATCATCCCGATATGAGCTCCTGTCACATAACTAATTAAAATATCACGAGGAACCATAAGATCTTTATCATCTGGCTGTGAAATAGACAAGCTTAATGTTAAATGTGTTTGTATTGTTTTCATCATTTTATAAGAGTAGTTTCCAGCGGCTTTATCACCAAGCATAACGTTATAGAAGTTCACATTTTCTGCGATATGTTCGAACAAAGCTAAAAAGGTTGGATTTGGTGAATCAAATGTAAGTTGAAACTCTTCTTTATTTTTATTTTTTGGTTTAATAACTTCTGTTAACTTCTCTAACATTTCTTCAATGCTTTTGTCTAATAGGTCATATTTATCATGGTAATGGCTATAAAACGTAGCACGATTTACAGGAGCACGTTCTGCGATATGTTGAACAGTTACATCATCAAATCCTTTTTCGCCTACTAAAGCGACAAAAGCATCCTGTATGAGTTGTCTCGTCCGCTTTACACGTGGATCATTTGTATTTTTAATAGACATTTTTACTTCCCCTCGTTTAATTTTCTATACTTAAACAACATATAGGTATTATATTGTTGTTTAAGCAACATTTCATACGTAAATTGTCGGTTGTAGATTCAAAATAATTATTTATAATTATAAACGATAGTCCTTCAGAAATCAGCACCGCTCGCAGGTAGATAAATTTCGATTTACACCGCAGATGGTGTGATTTTTTTGTTTAAAAGTTAATATAATTAACAATTAAACAGTCTAAACAATAAGGACGTAAATAGTTTAGAAAAAAATTATATGCGATATAAGGAGAGGAATGCAATGAATCAGTTTCGAAGAATGGTGATTATCAACATTATCACATTAATTGTACTAGTTGGCGGCGGTATTGGCGGTTATTACTATTACAATCAAGCGGAAAATTATTTAAAAACAGAAAATGCAAAAATTGATGGAAAGGTAATTCCGATTGCATCACCAGTAGCAGGTAAATTAACTGACTGGAAAGCTGAAGTAGGAAAGAATTACAATGAAAATGATAAATTAGGTGCTGTTACTGTAGCGGCAGCAAATGGAGAACAAACAGTAGATGTAACAATTCCACAAAATGCAACAGTTGTACAATCAAATGCAACAACAAATGCTTTCGTTGGAGCAGGTAGCCCAATTGCTTACGCATTTGATATGAACAATTTATGGGTAACAGCAAACATTGAAGAAACAGATGTTGACGATGTACAAAAAGGTCAAGATGTAGATGTGTATGTAGATGCATACCCAGATACAACGTTATCAGGAAAAGTAGAGCAAGTTGGATTAACAACAGCGAACACATTCTCTATGTTACCATCAAGCAACGCAACAGCGAACTATACGAAAGTAACACAAGTAGTGCCAGTTAAAATTTCTTTAGATCATAGTAAATCAGTAAATATTGTTCCTGGAATGAATGTGTCAGTTCGTATTCATAAGTAAGGGGGAGATGAGATGTCCTCAATTGCAATTGCAGGATATGCACTATTTTGTATAATCGTCTTCTTCCTTGTAAATCGTCTTTTACGAAAGAAAAAAACGAACGTGGGAGAAGAACAAGTCCCAGCCGTAAATAAAATAGAAGTAAGTAAAGTGGAAACAGAAGAGAAAGAAATTGAACGAAAGCAAGAAGCAGAAATTTCTAATGTAGTTGAGTTAGAAACAGGAAAGCAAGAAGAAGTAAAACAAGAAAAAGAAGTGCCGAAAAAACAAATGTTTACGCCTGCAGAGAATGTGAACGTAAAAGCAGTTGTGGCTGTATTAATTCTCGGTATGTTCGTTTCTATTTTAAACCAAACAATTATTAACGTTGCATTGCCTCCGTTAATGAATGAATTTAACGTATCAACTTCAACAGCACAATGGTTAATTACAGGTTTCATGCTTGTAAATGGTATTTTAGTACCGATTAGTGCCTTTTTAGTTTCACGATTTACGTATCGTAAATTATTCGTAGCGGCAATGTTATTCTTCACGGTAGGATCTATCATTTGTGCTATTTCAGGAAACTTTACAATGATGATGACGGGCCGCGTTATTCAGGCGGTGGGTGCAGGTATTTTAATGCCGGTTGGTATGAATATTTTCATGACATTATTCCCGCCTCATAAGCGCGGAGCGGCGATGGGATTACTAGGTGTAGCGATGATTTTAGCACCAGCTATCGGACCAACTGTAACGGGCTGGGTGATTGAAAACTATAGCTGGAACTTAATGTTCTATGCGATGTTTATTATCGGTTTAATTATTACATTCCTATCTTTAAAATTCTTTACACTAGCTCAGCCAGTATCTAAAACGAAGTTAGATGTATTCGGTGTTGTTAGTTCAAGTATTGGACTAGGTAGCTTATTGTACGGATTTAGTGAAGCGGGAAATAATAGTTGGACTAGTGCAGAGGTTGTTATTTCACTTATCATTGGTGTAGTAGGTATTGCGGTATTTATTTGGAGAGAGCTAACAACGGACAATAAAATGCTTGATTTACAAGTGTTTAAATACCCAGTATTTACTTTTACTTTAGTAATTAATGCAATTGTTACGATGGCATTATTCGGAGGTATGTTATTGCTTCCAGTATACTTGCAAAACATTCGCGGTTTCACACCGATAGAATCAGGTTTATTACTACTTCCAGGATCATTAATTATGGGAATCATGGGACCTATTGCAGGTAAACTATTTGATAAGTATGGTATTCGTCCGTTAGCAATTGTCGGTTTAGCCATTACAACGTTTGCGACATATGAATTCACAACGTTATCGATGGATACACCGTATAGTGTTATTATGACGGATTATATTATACGTTCGATTGGTATGTCATTCATTATGATGCCAATTATGACAGCAGGTATGAACGCACTGCCGATGAAATTAATTTCTCACGGTACAGCAACGCAAAACACGTCAAGACAAGTAGCTGGTTCAATTGGAACAGCGATTTTAATCACACTGATGACGCAGCAAACGACTGCTCACGTAGCAGATTATGGAAATATGTTAACAACGTCAAACCCAATTTTAGTTGATAAAGTACACGGCATGGGGCAAAGTTTAGCAGCGATTGCTGGATCGGCTCAAGCAGGAGATGCGATGAGCACGCAGCTATTATTTGGACAAATTTCGAAGTTATCTGCAATTAACGGTATTAACGATGCCTTCTTAATTGCGACAATATTAGCTGGTATTGCTTGGGTGTTATCGTTCTTCTTACCGTCAGGCAATAAACCAAATAGAAAAGCAGGGAATTAATTTCCCTGCTTTTTTGTCTTGTTAAAGAGTGAGATATAAAAAATGATAACCAGTTACGGAGCACAATCCTGTTATAAACAAAACCATTCCCAAGGCACGAATACTTGATATTTGTCTTCCGCTTATAATAGCCAATAGTCCAGCTAAAGAGAAGAAACACTAATATAAAGTTCCTCAAATTGGAACCATCCCCCTCTAAATCTATTCCATAACCTATACAAATGATAGGAACAAAGATAAGCGATATACTAATCAAACCAGCCATAATAGCAAGTGGTTTATGACATTTAATTCCAGTGATAATTAAAAAAATGCCGACGACGAGCTCGTATAACATCAAAGTAAGAGCGAAAATCATCCAAGTTAATATTCCGAACACTTTTGTATTGCCTCCGATTTATGTGTTTCTAAAAAATATTATATATAGTATGAATCACCTACAGTCATGAGTAACCAGAAAATAACCCCTAATATACCAGCGATAAAAATAATGAGTCCCATATTACGTATATTTTTAATTTTGGCTTGGACTCCACTTACCCCTGCTAATAATCCAGTTAAAGAAAACAGTACCCAATATAAAGTTGTTGAAATAGGGAGGATTGTATTGCTATCCACTCCCATGCCCCAAAAAACAAAAGGTAGTGTGACAAAGGAGAAGCTAAGTAGCCCCATTAAACCGACAAATAATTTACGATGTTTCATACTAGTAATAATTAAGAAAATACCACCGAAAAATCCACATAACACAAGGAGTGGCATATAAACAACCCAAAGTAAGCTCAACATATATAGTCTCCTTCTATGTAATCAGTTATATTTTACTACATGAGGTTTATTTTGGATATTATTAATGAATATGTATAAATTGATAGAAATGAGAAGTAATGATACGAATTAATAGATATAGAGAACGTTAGAGAGGAGGGTGCATATGAAAATTACAGAGGAGAACGTTGCAATGCAAATACGGAAAAGGAACGAAAAAGCACTATACTTTATTATCGACCAGTACGACGGACTTATAAAAAGTATTATTCAGAAGCATTTAGCTTCGTTTCAAGATGTACAAGAGGAATGTATGGATGATGTTTTATTGGCAATTTGAAAAACTAGAGGATAATGTAACGAAAATTATACTGACACCTGTCCTAACTTCTGGTGAAGAAGGAGAAAAGAAAACGGATTATCGAAAAGTGCTAACGGAAGAAGAGTTTGAAGTTGTGATAAAAGAGTAAAGAGGGGTATCGTGATGATACCTCTTTTTAGCTCAAAAATGCCAACATATTATTCAGAATATGAAATAACATAGCTGGAATTGGGGTGTCACTAATAAATTTGATTTTTAAGTAAGAAGTAATCAGTGTAGGATAAAGAATCCACTACTGATGGAAGTTTTATAACAATGCAATGGTATTATTCAGCATGTGTAATAAAATAGCTGGAATAATGGAATTTGTTCTTTTACATAAAATAGCCATAAATAAACCTAGTATGAACATGCTAAACATCACACCAGTTGAGTACATATGACCTATTCCGAAGAGAAAGCTAGACCCAAGTGCTGCAATCCAAAAAGGGAAGCGCTGTTGTAGGAAGTGAAGAATAATACCACGGAATATAAGTTCTTCAAAAATAGGTACAAATATAGCAGTACCTAGTAGCAATACTAGTTTGTATTGTTTTAACATTTCTAGGTTTAAAGTGGATGATTGCTCTTTTACCGCATCAGGGAAAAGATTACTAATTATAAATATGTCATTAACAATATATAGTCCGTAAAAAAGAATGATATAGATGTATGTGCTTACTTTTTTTAATGCTGTAAAGTTTAGTGTTGGGACAATTAAATTTCTTAATGGCTTATATGCATAAATTAAAATTAATAAAATGCACAATACAAATAAATGCCTCCCAAAAGTAGTAAGTGATTTTGTTAAAGCAATTTGTTTTGGATCGGTTAAACCTTCTGTATAAATAACGGTAGGAAGGCCTATAAAGAGATCGGCTAGAAATCCTGTTCCCCAAATCGCAAAAACGAGTGAAAATAGAAATTGTGAGAGTGACATAGGGTGTTTTTGTGGGTAAGTTAGTTGCGTGGCTTGTATAATAGTGAATCACCTATCCTTACTTATTTTATAGTTATATATAAAGATTATAGAATATTTATACAAAAAAGTCATCAGTGTAGTAAAAATGATATTTTGAAGCTAATATTTACAGACAGTAATGATTTTACATTGATGTTCTGTGCAAACGGAAGAGTTTGAAGTTGTGATAAAAGAGTGAAAAAGGTATCGCGATGATACCTCTTTTTAACTCAAAAATGCCAACATATTATTCATAATATGAAATAAAATAGCTGGAATAATGGATTTTGTTTTTTTACATAAAATAGCCATTAATAATCCCGTGAAGAAAGTAATTACCATGACTCCAAGTGAGTATGTATGAGCGATACCGAAGAAGAAACTTGTTATGATGGCTGCAATCCAAAATGGAAATCGCTCTGAGAAGAAGCGAAGTATAAAGCCACGGAAAATAAGTTCTTCAAAAATTGGTGTGAGTATTGCGAAGCCGAGAAGTAATAATATTTGATACTGCTTAAAAATGTCTAGGTTTAAAGCGGAAGATTGCTGCTTTGTTGCGTCTTGGAACATATAATTTAACAAGATGTAATTGAGTATAATGTTTATAGTGAAGAAAAGAAGTAAGTATACGTATGTACGCCATTCTTTAAGTGCTTTGAAGTTAAAAGATTTTAGTAGTAATTTTTTTGCGGGTTCGAATTTAAAAATGAAGAATAACAACACGGCTAGTTGTAATACGATACTTGCAGTATTTGCAATAGATTCATACAGGGCAATTTGTTTTTTATCTGTAAGACCGGCTGTATAAATTGTTAAGGGCATTGCGAGGAACACAGTAATAAGTCCGGTTCCGAAAAAAGCGAATAAAACGGAGCTAATAAATTGTCCCCATGACATAGAGTATTTCTGTTCATTAGAAAGTTGTGTAGCGGGTTGCATTTGTAAAATCACCTCTTTATATTTGTATATTTAATTATAAAGCATTTTACTTTTAGTTGTAATATTTAAATATTACATATAAAGGTGTATTTTCCATAAAATAATAAAAGAGGTATCACCCTATAGTGATGCCTCTTTCTCATTGATAACTATGTTCTGCCTTGTTATTCAATTTTGATTGCTCTATTTGTAATTCACGTTCTACCAATCGGTCTAACTGCTGAATAGCTTTAAGTGCTTTTTCATAAGAAATCGTTCTATAATGATGCGCTCCGCCCGGTTCTTCATCTGCTTCGTCTGCCCATTTAATAATATTTTGAAGAGATGTTCTTTCAATTTCTTGCTGTACTAAGAAAGAATCTGTATGAAGAAGAATCGCGATGGAAATTTCTTTTGCTAGTTTAGGATGTTCTCCTAATCTAATAAGCAATTTATGAGCTCTTTCTGCTCCTTTAATCGCATGTATATCATTCTTTTTATACAAGTCATAGTCCCATTCTCCCTCACTGTACCATGTGTGATGTCCGATATCATGAAGGAAACCAGCTTTTGTTGCAGCATCGACTGAGGCATGATGCTTTTTCGCTAAGTGAAACGCATGGTAAGCGACAGCAATCGCGTGGACCATTCCAGAACGGTTTACATATTTTTGTGTAATGTGATGTTTAAAAACTTGTTCAAGCGTAATACGTTGCATAAAACATTCACTCCTTTATATCTAATGGTGTCTATAAGAAAATCGATCGGTTTAAATGTATTTTGAACATTGTACTCCATCGGGATAGCGTTAGTAAAGTAGAAATGTTTAGGAGAAGAAAAATTTTATAGACATAAAAGGTCACCTTAGTTTTTTTTTCTAAGGTGACCTTTTATTGTTTATTTTTTTAAACCTTGCTCCAGTGTTCCTAACATTTCGTGTTTTTCATTTTCATCAGCATTTTTCCAAATGACTTCGAATAAAACGCCAAGACCTGGAAGCATTTTTTCTTCACCGCTTTGAATTGCATCGACAATCGTTTCTTGTAATTGATCTTGTGAATTTCCAGATACATTCGCTAATACAGCACCGCGTAAATTAAAACTCATTATCTTCACCTCTTCTTCAGAATTGAAACTGACGTTAGTTTTTGTTCTTTTTTATGTAAATATGTATGAAAAATAGGCTATAATGATAAGACAAGAAGAGAGGGAAATACATATTATGAAAAACATTGATTCAGTGCAAAATCCGCGTGTGAAGCAGTGGAAAAAGCTGCAGACGAAAAAAGAGCGCGATAAAAAAGGTTTATTTTTTGTAGAAGGATTCCACTTAGTGGAGGAAGCTTTAAAAGCAGGAGTTGTAACAGAACTTATCGTTTCTGATCAGACAGATCTTCCGAAAGATTGGACAGTTAATGATGTGGAAATGTATATCGTACCTGAAGCAATCGTAAAAGTACTCCGTGAAACAGAAACGACGCAAGGGGTATTTGCTGTTTGTGAGAAACACGAGAGTGAAGTAGCTCTTGCAGATGGAAAGTTTCTTTTATTAGATGGTCTTCAAGACCCGGGCAACTTAGGGACAATTATTCGTACAGCGGATGCAGCTGGTATTCATGCTGTTGTGCTTGGAGAAGGATGCGTTGATGCATATAATAGTAAAGTGCTTCGCTCTACACAAGGTTCTATTTTCCATTTACCAGTTGTAAAAGGGAACTTAGAAGAGTGGGTAGACAAGTTAAAAGAACAAAACGTTCCTGTATATGGAACAGCTCTTGAAAATGGAGTTCCGTATGGTGAAGTAACACCAGCTGGTAGTTTTGCATTAATTGTAGGAAATGAAGGAAGCGGCGTAAGCGAAGAAATTCTTGCAAAAAGTGATCAAAACTTGTATATTCCAATTTACGGCGGGGCAGAATCATTAAATGTTGCGGTTGCAGCAGGGATTTTAACGTATTATTTGCAAAGCCCAGTTGCGAACAAATAAAAAACTTCTTATAATAAGTTGAAGTATATTATATTAAAAGTTAAATAACGAAAAACGTTGATAGAGAAGAGTAACTTACAAAATCGCCATATAGGGAGAGAATGCCTTAGACTGAAAGCATTCTTATGGTAGACGGAAGTGAATTCACCTCTGGAGTTGACGCCAGGACCATATATATGTAAAGGCGTTCCGGTCAGAATTGATCGTTATAACTAATGAGTGGGCAGACCTGGTCTGTCAATTTAGGGTGGTACCGCGAATTTACCTCGTCCCTTTTTGGGAGCGAGGTTTTTTTATTTTTAAAATTAGGAGGGTTCCAAATGGAAGCACGTTTAAAAGAGCTAAAGCAAAAAGCGTTAGAGCTTATTGAAGAAGCGAAAGAGCTAAAGGGCTTAAACGACGTACGCGTAGCGTATTTAGGAAAAAAAGGTCCAATTACAGAAGTATTACGCGGCATGGGAAAATTATCAGCAGAAGAGCGTCCACGTATGGGAGCATTAGTAAATGAAGTGCGTGAAGCGATCCAAACGCGTTTAGAAGACAAAATTGGTAACTTAGAAAAAGCAGTAATTGAAGCGAAATTGGCTACGGAAACAATTGATGTTACACTACCAGGCCGTCCTGTTGAAACAGGTTGTCACCATCCGTTAACAGCTGTTGTTGAACAAATTGAAGATGTATTCATCGGTATGGGTTATGAAGTAGCTGAAGGAACAGAAGTAGAAAAAGACTACTACAACTTCGAAGCATTAAACTTACCGAAAGATCACCCAGCGCGTGATATGCAAGATACATTCTACATTACAGAAGAAACGTTACTACGTACACATACATCTTCTGTGCAAGCACGTACGATGGAAAATAATAAAGAAAAAGGCCCAATTAAAATTATTTGTCCTGGTAAAGTGTATCGCCGCGATGACGATGATGCGACGCATTCACACCAGTTCATGCAAATTGAAGGTCTTGTAATTGATAAAAACATTCGCATGAGTGACTTAAAAGGTACACTGCAAGTATTCGTGAAAAAGATGTTCGGTGAAGATCGTGAAATCCGTCTTCGTCCAAGTTTCTTCCCATTCACAGAGCCATCTGTAGAGATGGATATTTCTTGTATGATGTGTCACGGCAAAGGTTGCGGCACTTGTAAAGGAACTGGCTGGATCGAAATTTTAGGCGCAGGTATGGTTCATCCGAACGTACTTGAAATGGCTGGTTATGATTCAAAAGAATATCAAGGTTTCGCATTCGGTATGGGCGCAGAGCGTATCGCAATGTTGAAATACGGCGTAGATGACATTCGTCATTTCTATACAAATGATGTACGTTTCTTACAACAATTCAAACGAGCGTAAGGGAAGGAGAGGATAAGTATGTTCGTATCATATCGTTGGTTACAAGAGTATGTAGATATTAAAGATGTAACAGCACAAGAACTAGCAGACAAAATCACGAAAAGTGGTATTGAAGTAGAAGGTGTTGAAGTATTAAATAAAGGTGTAAAAGGTGTTGTAGTTGGTCACGTATTAGAATGTGAAAAACACCCAGAAGCTGATAAATTAAACAAATGCTTAATCGATATCGGTGAAGAAGAGCCAGTTCAAATTATTTGTGGGGCTGCTAACATTGCAAAAGGTTTAAAAGTACCAGTTGCAAAAGTTGGTGCTGTACTTCCTGGCAACTTCAAAATTAAAAAGGCAAAACTACGTGGTGAAGCTTCTCACGGTATGGTTTGTGCGCTTCAAGAGCTTGGCATTGATGGGAAGTTAGTTTCAAAAGAATATGCAGACGGTATCTTCATCTTCCCGAGTGACGCTGAAGTTGGTGCAGACGCACTTGAAATTTTAAACTTACATGATGAAGTACTTGAGCTTGGTTTAACACCAAACCGTGCAGATTGCTTAAACATGCTAGGTGTTGCATATGAAGTCGCTGCTATTTACGGCCGTGAAGTAAAACTTCCAGCTATCAACTTACAAGAAATAGCAGAAAAAACTGCTGATTACATTTCTGTAAGTGTAGAAGCGAAAGAAGAAAATCCGTTATATATTGCGAAAATGGTAAAGAACGTAAAGATTGGTCCATCACCAATGTGGATGCAAACGCGCCTTATGGCAGCTGGCATTCGTCCAATTAGCAACGTAGTTGATATTACAAACTACATTTTAATGGAATACGGTCAACCGTTACATGCATTCGATTACGATAAATTAGGTTCAAAAGAAATCGTTGTTCGTCTTGCAAAAGAAGGCGAAAAAATTGAAACGTTAGATGATCAAGAGCGTACGTTACAAGATCACCATCTTGTAATTACAAACGGCACAAAAGCTTTAGCTGTTGCTGGTGTAATGGGCGGAGCGGATTCTGAAGTTACAAACGAGACAGTAAACGTTTTAATTGAATCTGCATACTTTGCAGGTCAAACAGTACGCCGTACATCAAAAGACTTAGGTCTTCGTAGTGAATCAAGTGCACGTTTTGAAAAAGGAATCGATCCAACACGTACATTTGAAGCAATTCAACACGCAGCTGCTTTAATGGCGAAATACGCTGGCGGAGAAGCACTTGAAGGTGTAGTAGAAGCTGATAACTTACAAGTACAAGAGCGTACAGTATCTGTTACTGCTGAAAAAGTAAACCGTGTATTAGGTACAAATATTTCTGCAAGTGAAATGGGTACAATGTTCACAAACTTGAAGTTCCCATTCACAGAAGTAGAAGGAACATTCCATGTGAATGTACCAGCACGTCGTCCTGATATTACAATTTCAGAAGACTTAGTAGAAGAAGTGGGTCGCCTATACGGTTATGACCACATTCCAGTTACATTACCTTCTGGAACGATGACTCGTGGTAAATTAACATCAGCACAAACGAAACGTCGTAAAGTACGTCGCTTCTTAGAAGGTGCTGGTTTATATGAAGCAATCACATATTCATTAACGAGCGCTGATAAAGCGAAGCAATATATGGTTGAGCCAAACGAAAAGGCGCCTGTAAATCTTGCACTTCCAATGAGTGAAGAGCGTAGCCAACTTCGTTTAAGCTTAGTGCCACAATTGTTAGAAGCAGTTTCATACAATGTTGCACGTAAAAACGATAGTGTTGCTTTATATGAAGTAGGTTCTATCTTCTTACCGACAGAAGCAGGCGAACTTCCGAAAGAAGAACAACATCTTGCAGGTGTTATGACAGGTCTTGCTCTTCACCATGCATGGCAAGGTGAAAAGAAAGTAGTAGACTTCTTTGTTGTGAAAGGTGTACTAGAAGGTTTATTTGACGTACTTGGCGTTTCAAACCAAATCACATATGCACAAGCAAAACGTGAAGGTATGCACCCAGGTCGTACAGCTGACATCGTATTAGATGGCGAAGTAATTGGTTTCATCGGTCAATTGCACCCTGAAGCAGAAAAACAATTAGATGTGAAAAATACATTCGTATTCGAACTATCTCTTGTAAAAGTATTTGGTGCAGACGCTGAAGAAACTTACTACGCAGCAATTCCACGTTTCCCATCTATGACACGTGATATGGCTGTTGTTGTAACGAAAGAAACAAAAGCTGGCGAAATGAAGCAAGTCATTGCTGAAGCTGGCGGAGAACTACTGAAAGACGTAACGTTATTCGACTTATACGAAGGTGAAAAAATGGAAGAAGGCAAGAAATCACTTGCATTCTCTATGACTTACTTCGATGCAGAACGTACGTTAACAGATGAAGAAGTAACAGAAGCACATAACCGTGTATTAACAACGGTAGAAGAGAAATTTGGTGCGGAGTTACGTAAGTAATGAGAAATTGCCGGATTAAGTCCGGCAATTTTTTTTATGGCACGATTGTCGGAAAATCGATATATAACAAAAATCGCTGATATATTTTTTGGTATCTTGCATCTTTCTCTCGAATGTAGTACATTAATTTTAGTTTAACAAAATGAAAGACGATGATAAGGAAAAGTAGTATATACTATAATCCAAAGCGAGTCAGGGACGGTGAGAGCCTGATGAGGCGGTATATGTGAAGAACACCTTGGAGTTGCTAACCGAAATTGAATCTTGTATTCAAGAGTAGGCTTAGACGGGAATTCGGCCTGTTACAAACCGGGAAGTATGTATTACATACGAGTTAAAGTTGGTCTTTATGACAAATTGGGTGGTACCGCGAAGTTTAACCTTTCGTCCCTTTATGGATGAAAGGTTTTTTTGTATTTAAATATATGTGCAAAGGAGAATTTCACTATGGAAAACACATTAGTAAAAAGTCTGTATAGAGATACAGATAAATACGCAGGTCAAACAGTACAAGTATCAGGGTGGATTCGTAACTTACGTGATTCAAAAGCATTTGGTTTCATCGAATTAAACGACGGTAGCTTCTTCAAAGGCGTTCAAATCGTTTTCGATACAGAGTTAGAAAACTTCAAAGAAATTGCAAAACTTCCACTTAGTTCTTCAGTTAAAGTAGAAGGTAAAGTAATCGCGACGCCTGGAGCGAAGCAACCATTTGAAATTAAAGCAGAAAAAATTGATATCGAGGGCCTATCAGATTCTGATTACCCACTTCAAAAGAAACGTCACACGTTTGAATACTTACGTACAATCGCTCACTTACGTCCAAGAACAAATGCATTCTCTGCAACGTTCCGTGTACGTTCTGTCGCAGCATTTGCGATTCACCAGTTCTTCCAAGAGCGTGGATTCGTACATGTTCACACACCAATCATCACTGGTAGTGATACAGAAGGTGCTGGCGAAATGTTCCGCGTAACAACGCAAGATTTAAACAACGTACCAAAAGGTGAAGACGGGCAAGTTGATGAGTCAAAAGACTTCTTCGGCAAAGAAACAAACTTAACAGTAAGTGGACAGCTGAACGCTGAAGCTTATGCATTAGCATTCCGTGACGTTTACACATTCGGACCTACATTCCGTGCAGAAAACTCTAACACAACTCGTCATGCAGCTGAATTCTGGATGGTTGAGCCTGAGATTGCATTCGCTGAATTAGGCGATGTAATGGATCTTACAGAAGATATGCTGAAATATGCAATGAAATACGTACTAGAGCATGCGCCAGAAGAAATGGAATTCTTCAACAGCTTCGTTGATAAAACAGTTCTAGAGCGCATGAACAATGTGATTAACTCTGACTTCGGTCGTATCACATATACAGAAGCAATTAAAGTACTTCAAGAATCAGGTGCTGACTTCAAATACCCAGTAGAATGGGGTATTGATTTACAAACAGAGCACGAAAGATACTTATCAGAAGAAATTTTCAAACGCCCTGTATTCGTAACAGACTATCCGAAAGACATTAAAGCATTCTACATGCGTATGAATGAAGATGGAAAAACAGTAGCTGCTACTGACCTTCTAGTTCCTGGCATCGGCGAGTTAATCGGCGGAAGTCAACGTGAAGAAAGAATGGACGTTTTAGTAGATAGAATTAAAGAACTAGGCATGAACGAAGAGGACTACTGGTGGTACTTAGAACTTAGAAAATACGGCGGCACAAAACACGCTGGATTCGGTCTAGGTTTCGAGCGCTTCCTAATGTACATTACTGGCATGGCTAACATCCGTGACGTAATTCCATTCCCAAGAACTCCAGGTTCTTCTGAGTTCTAAAATATGAAAAAGCGAGAGGGTTTCCTCTCGCTTTTTATTTTGCATAGTTTATTACCTCGTAGCAAAAAGTAACGCGAAGGGGTGAATATAAATGAGTAAAAAAGTAAAAAAAGATCATTCAAGATCAAGCCTTGGTTCTCCAGAAGTAGAAGGACAAGGAACGACGACACATGAAACAGGTTCTTATAAAGTATCTTCATCAAATAAGAAGCAGAAACGAAGCTAACATAAAAAAGGAGAGTCTTGGCGGCTCTCCTTTTTTATGTATTATATCTTATTATTATTGATCTCTTTTGTAATGTTATCTACATCTTTGTCTAATCGGTCTAAATAGAAAAACCATAGTAAGCTCATGAGCACGTAGTAGATGGCCATCACACCAAGATTATCAGATATATTTTCAAATGTGGATTTAGTAGTGAAAAAAGCTCCCTAAATGGTAGAAATAGTGAGGTAAGAAAGCGGGCCCACGAGGTGTACGAAAACATATAATAACTTTTTAACTTTTAAAGCGTTCATATGAATTCCCTCCTTATGTAAACAATCTTTTTCCTCTAATCATAAACTCAAGTTCCTCACAGAAGTGTTGTAGTTTTACTGGATTATGTATTAACAAGCGGGCATCGTGTTTCCCGATAAATCTTCGAATCCGAAAATTTAATAAGAAAGACCGGTCATAACGCTCTATTAAATCGTTGAACTCTCGTTGTTCACTTAGTAGCTGAATGTTTTCTCTAATTTCGAACTGTCTTTCGTGTGGATCGCCTAGTAAAATATTTAGAATCATTTGTAGAAGTAGCAATGGGAATTATCTCCTATGTTAGAATAATCTGTATATTTTAATTGTAACAAAATTATAAGGATAATAGTAGGGGAAACAAAAAAACAGGAGTTTGTAGGCTCCTGTTTTTGTCGATACTATTTTAATAAGCGAAGCGCCTTTTCCCTATTAGCGAAATGCATTTTTACAAACTCAGGTAAGCGTTCTTTACCAAGCTTTTGAATTAATTTAGCAGCTGCAATATCAACTTGTTTACCAGCACCTTTTGGAAGTGGCATACCGGCTTTTTTGCTTAGTTCATCAAACTGTTTTACGAATGAGTAACGAGCTAAAATAGAAGCAGCGGCTACTGCTAAATGGACACTTTCACCTTTCGTTGCGAAGTAAACATTTTCACGCTGTACCTGCTTTTGCTTTGCTAAATATTTGTAGTATGTATCAGGTTGTGTGAATTGATCGATTAAGACGCCTTCAGGTTTTGTAGGTGCAATTTTAGCTAATAAGTTTGTAATAGCTTTATTATGTAGTAAAGCTTTTAACTTACCTTGGTTGTTTCCTTTATCAAATAGCTCGTTATATTTTTCGTTATGAAGGACAAGAGAGCTGTAAGGAACAACGTGTAGAAGTTGTTTCGCAATAGCAGAAATTTGATCGTCATTTAAGTTTTTAGAGTCTTTTACACCAAGTTCTTTTAACAGTGGGATTTGCTTCGCATCCACATATACAGCAACTACTGTCATCGGTCCGAAGAAATCACCAGTACCAACTTCATCTGACCCTACGATAGACATTGTACCGACGGAAGCAGGGGGGGCATAACGGTGTGAATCGACAGATTTTTTTACAGCTGTTTTCGGTGTTTGAGAGACAGTTTGCCAACGAGAAGCTTCTGCTTCAGCACGGCCTCCTTGGAACATTACTTTTCCAGATTTATAAGCTGTAATCGTGCAAGATGGCACCTTTGCCATGAAGATCCCGCCTTGTGGGGTTTTTGGGCTAAGCGCCTGTTTATATTGTTGTTTCATGTCTTCAATTACTGTAGAACTTGTTTGTATTACGATAGAATTTGACAAGATGGTCGCTCCTTTTTTTATATTGTTATTTTTATCATATCGGATTGTTCTTTCTGTTTCCATAATATGATGGTTCATGGTATGATAAACTTTAGGATTCTGTACGTGATTGGAGGCCGGTGAGTTGTCACAACAAAAGGGAAAGAAAAGTCGAATTAATGTAGAAATCTATGGTCAACAATATTCAGTTGTTGGCGATGAAAGTACAAGTCATATCCGCATGGTAGCTGCGATTGTGGATGATAAAATGCGCGAACTCAATGCCAAGAATCCTTCGCTTGACACGAGTAGACTAGCGGTATTGACGGCAGTAAACGTCATACACGATTACATAAAATTAAAAGAAGAACATGAGAAATTGAAAGAAAGTATGACAAAAAAAGGAATGGAATAACATGATTGATATTATTATCATTTTACTGCTTGTTATGGGATTTTTCCTCGGCTTACGCAGAGGGTTTATTCTGCAACTTGTAAAGTTAACAAGCTTTATTATCGCATACCTTGTTGCATACTGGTACTGTAAAGATTTAGCGCCAGCACTTGCGAAATTTATTCCGTATCCATTTGATAAAAACGTATCTGTTCCAGAATGGATTGATGCAAATAATATTGAAACAGTATTTTATCAAGCGCTTGCGTTTATCATATTGTTTATTATTACAAAAATTGCACTTTCATTACTTGGTAATTTGTTAAATATGTTTGCAGAAATACCGGTTTTAAAGCAAGTCAATGCGTTTGCGGGGGCAATCCTCGGATTTTTAGAAGTATATATTATTTTGTTTGTTTTAATTATCGTTGGAAACATTCTTCCAATTGAACAAATACAAACACCATTACAAAAATCATCAATTAGCAAAATAATTGTAGACGATACACCGATTCTTTCTGAAAAGGTGAAGGAACTATGGCAGACAGGTAGCAGAGTATAACTTCTCTTTTTTCGGAAAGAGGAGTTTTTTTCTATGAAAGAAAGGCGGGATAATGATGAAAGTAAATAAAAAACAAGTTATTAAATTACTAGAGACAATTGGGCTTTTTATGGAACTAAAGGGCGCGAATCCATTTAAAATATCTGCATTTCGTAAGGCGGCGGCAGCATTAGAAAGTGACGATCGTAGTCTTTCTGAGATTGAAGATTTTACGAAGATTCCGGGCATTGGAAAAGGAACAGCGGCAGTTATTCAAGAATATATAGAATCGGGAACATCTGAAGTATTACAAGAGCTTGAAAAAGAAGTGCCAAGTAGCTTATTACCGTTATTAAAATTACCAGGCCTTGGTGGTAAAAAGGTAGCTAAGTTATATAAAGAACTTGGTGTTGTTGATATGGAATCGCTAAAAGCGGTTTGCGAGGAAAATAAAGTACAAGCTTTAGCAGGTTTCGGTAAGAAGACAGAAGAGAAAATATTAGAAGCAATCGATCAAGTAGGATCTCGTCCAGAGCGTTTACCAATCGCAATGGTATTGCCTATTGCCGGGGAAATAGAGGAGAAATTGTCGAATATTGCTGAAGTAATTCGTTTCTCTCGTGCTGGTAGTTTGCGTCGTGTTCGTGAAACAGTGAAAGATTTAGATTTTATCATTGCAACAACAGAACCAGCTGCAGTACGTGAGCATTTACTGCAATTTGATAATATGATTGAAGTAATCGCAAGTGGAGATACAAAAGTTTCTGTTCGTCTTCAATATGAATATGATATTTCAATCGATTTCCGTTTAGTAAAACCAGAAGAATTTATTACAACCCTTCACCATTTCACAGGATCAAAAGACCATAACGTAAAAATGCGCCAAATTGCGAAAGATAGAGGCGAGAAAATTAGTGAATACGGTGTAGAAAACTTAGAAACAGGTGAAGTGAGAACATTTGAAACAGAAGAGGAGTTCTTCGCTCATTTCGGTCTTCCATTCATCCCACCAGAAGTGCGTGAAGATGGAAAAGAAATTGAATTAATTAAAGAGTATCCGAACTTAATTCAGTTCTCTGATATACAAGGTGATTTACATATGCATACAACGTGGAGTGACGGTGCCTTTTCGATTGAGGAAATGGTACAGGCATGTCGTGCTCGTGGTTATAAATTTATGGCAATTACCGACCATTCACAATACTTAAAAGTAGCGAATGGTTTAACGAAAGAACGCCTTCGTGAACAGGCAAAAGAAATTGAACGTATGAACGAAAAATATCCAGACATTACAATTTTACGCGGAATTGAAATGGACATTTTACCGGATGCAACACTTGATTTTGATGATGAAGTATTAGCAGAATTAGATTATGTAATTGGAGCGATTCACTCTAGCTTCTCACAAGACCGTGAAACGATTATGAAACGTCTTCGTGCTGCGCTGGAGAATAAGCATGTCACAATGATTGCTCATCCGACAGGACGTCTTCTTGGACGCCGCGAGGGCTATGATGTGGATACAGATTTATTAATCGAGCTCGCAAAAGAAACAAATACAGTTTTAGAATTAAATGCGAATCCAAACCGTCTAGATTTAAGCGCGAAATTATTAAAACAAGCACAAGATGCTGGTGTAAAAGTAGCGATTAATACGGATGCTCATACGCTTGAAATGTTAGAAGATATGGAAACAGGTGTAGCAGCAGCACGTAAAGGTTGGATTCAAAAAGATAACGTGATTAACACGTGGGATATTGAACGTTTATTAGACTATATTAAACGTAATAAGTAACACAAGGGGGACCTGCAACATGTTAGAAAGAACGTTGCGTGTATTAGAATACAATAAAATAAAAGAACAATTACTTGAACATACAGCCTCTTCACTTGGCCGTGACAAAGTGAAGCATTTAGTGCCAAGCACTGATTTTGAAGAAATTGTAGAAATGCAAGATACAACGGATGAAGCGGCGAAAGTCATTCGTTTAAAAGGTAGTGCACCATTAGGTGGTATTACAGATATTCGCTCAAATGTGAAGCGTGCAAAGATTGGGAGTATGTTAAGCCCAAATGAACTACTTGATATCGCTAATACGATGTATGGTAGTCGAAATATGAAACGTTTCATTGAAGATATGGTTGATAATGGTGTTGAGCTTCCGATTTTAGCAACTCATGTCGCTCAAATTGTATCTTTATATGATTTAGAAAAGAAAATTACAAATTGTATCGGTGATGGCGGTGAAGTAGTCGATAGCGCAAGTGATAAACTGCGTGGTATTCGTACTCAAATTCGTACTGCGGAAAGCCGTATTCGTGAGAAGTTAGAAAACATGACGCGTTCTTCAAACGCGCAAAAGATGTTATCTGACTCGATTGTAACGATTCGTAACGAACGTTACGTAATTCCGGTAAAACAAGAATACCGCGGCGTATATGGCGGTATTGTTCACGATCAATCTGCTTCTGGACAAACGTTATTTATTGAACCGCAAGTCATTGTAGAATTAAATAACGCACTTCAAGAAGCACGCGTGAAGGAAAAACAAGAAGTAGAACGCATCTTATTGATGTTAACAGAAGAAGTGGCAGTAGAAGCGGATATCGTTTTATCTAATGTAGAAGTAGTTGCGAATCTTGACTTTATTTTTGCGAAAGCTTTTTATGCGAAGCGTATAAAAGCAACGAAACCAATCGTAAATAACGAGCGTTATATGGATTTAAGACAAGCACGTCATCCACTTATTGATTCAGAAATTATCGTGCCAAATAACATTATGTTAGGGAAAGATTTCACGACAATTGTTATTACAGGACCGAATACAGGTGGTAAAACAGTTACGCTGAAAACAGTTGGTATTTGTGTATTAATGGCGCAGTCTGGTCTTCATATTCCAGTAATGGATGAGTCAGAGATTTGTGTATTCAAAAATATTTTTGCTGATATTGGTGATGAGCAATCGATTGAACAAAGTTTAAGTACGTTCTCCTCACATATGGTGAACATTGTTGATATTTTAGAAAAAGCTGATTTTGAAAGCTTAGTTTTATTCGATGAATTAGGTGCTGGAACAGACCCGCAAGAAGGGGCTGCATTAGCAATTTCAATTTTAGATGAAGTATGTAATCGTGGTGCTCGCGTTGTTGCTACGACGCATTACCCAGAATTAAAAGCATACGGATATAACCGTGAGAAAGTTATTAATGCGAGCGTTGAGTTCGACGTGAATACATTAAGCCCAACGTATAAATTATTAATCGGTGTACCAGGACGTAGTAATGCCTTTGAAATTTCGAAGCGCCTTGGATTATCTGATCGCGTGATTGATCAAGCTCGTAACCACATTAGTACAGATACAAACAAAATTGAAAATATGATTGCGAAGTTAGAAGAAAGTCAAAAGAATGCAGAGCGTGACTGGAACGAAGCAGAAGCTCTTCGCAAGCAATCTGAAAAACTGCATCGCGAATTACAACGTCAAATTATTGAATTTAATGATGAGCGCGATGAAAAATTATTAAAAGCGCAAAAAGAAGGGGAAGAAAAAGTCGAAGCTGCAAAGAAAGAAGCAGAAGGCATTATTCGAGAACTTCGTCAATTGCGTAAAGCACAGCTTATAAACGTGAAAGACCATGAGCTTATTGAAGCAAAGAGCCGTCTAGAAGGTGCGGCGCCAGAGCTTGTGAAGAAACAAAAAGTAAACGTGAAAAACACAGCGCCAAAACAACAATTACGCGCAGGTGATGAAGTAAAAGTGTTAACGTTCGGTCAAAAAGGTCAATTGCTTGAAAAAGTAAGTGATACAGAGTGGAGCGTACAAATTGGTATTCTGAAGATGAAAGTGAAAGAATCCAATATGGAATACATTAATACACCGAAGCAAACTGAGAAAAAAGCAGTTGCAAGTGTGAAGGGTAGAGATTATCACGTTTCGTTAGAGCTTGATCTTCGCGGTGAACGTTATGAAGATGCAATGATGCGCGTTGAAAAATATTTAGATGATGCACAGCTTGCAAGCTATCCGCGCGTATCAATTATTCACGGTAAAGGAACAGGAGCGCTTCGCCAAGGTGTACAAGATTACTTGAAGAAACATCGCGGCGTGAAAAACTACCGCTACGGTGACATGGGCGAGGGAGGCCTAGGCGTAACAGTTGTCGAATTAAAATAGCAAACAACGAAACAAAGGGGAACCATTATATGTTTATGGACAAACTTGCAAAAGTATTGTTAGCTTGTTGTGGAATATTTTTGGTGATTGGGGTTATTTATTTAGTTGTTTTTGCGAAGTAAACGAGCGTCAATCGTGGCAGAGAGATATTGCCATAGATTGACGCTTTTAATATATAGGAAAAGGAATAAGCTATGAAAATCAACCAATACATAAGCGAAGCAAAATCTTGCTCAAGACGCGAAACAGACCGTCTCATTAAAGCAGGACGCGCTGCAATTAACGGCGAAATATGTACGCACGGTGCATTCGTGAGCGATGATGATGTGGTAACGATTGATGGACAGGTTATTGCAAAAGAAGAGAAGGAAAAGGTGTATATCGCCTTTCATAAACCAGTCGGTATTACTTGTACAGCAGCCAATCATATTGAAGATAATATTATTGATTATATCAATTACCCAGAGCGTATCTTTCCTGTTGGGCGATTAGATAAAGCGTCGGAAGGACTAATTTTATTAACGAATGATGGCGCCATTGCCCATCAAATTTTACATGGTGATCATGAGCACGAGAAAGAATATGTTGTTACTGTCGATAAGCCGTTTACAGATTGGTTTATTAATGAAATGTCCAGCGGTGTAAAGATTAAAGATGGAATGACGAAACCATGTAAAGTGAAGAGAGTGGATCAATCTACATTTCGCATCGTTTTAACGCAAGGAATGAACAGACAAATTCGTAGAATGAGCCGTGCTTTCGGGTTTACTGTAACAAAGCTAAAGCGAGCTCGTATTATGAATATAGAGCTAGATAATCTAGAAGTGGGAAAATGGCGGAGCGTTACATCTGAGGAATTAGAAATATTAATAGGGCAGTTATAGGGAGGGAAAATTTTCTCCCTATATTTTTTTGTCAGAAAAAATAAAACTATTGATTTTTTAAAAAATAGCCCATATAATAAAAAACAACAAGTTTCGACAAGATATTTTATAAAAGTAATGATGAGGACATGAGTTGTTTTTGACGATTCTCAGAGAGGGAAGCCTAGGCTGTGAGCTTCCTAATACGGAAAGACAAACTTACCACCTCTAAACTTCAAGAGTGAACTGCATGATGCATTGTAATTCTTGGCGGATAAAACCGTTATCAATTTACACGAGCTATAAAATGAGCTTATTTTGCTATAAATTCATTTTATTAGAATAAGGGTGGAACCACGATTTCAACACTCGTCCCTTTGTTAGGGACGGGTGTTTTTTGCGTTCTTTTACGGGGAAGTATGCTTGAAAGAGGACATATGACGGATTTTAATTCAGAATATTTTGTTAATAAATTATTTAGGAGGTTAGTAGAAATGAAATCATCTTTAAAGTTTTCTGAGATGTTTGCAATAAGTTTAATGTTGTTTGCACTATTTTTCGGTGCAGGTAATATGATTTTTCCGCCAGCTTTAGGACAAGGTGCTGGAACAGATGTATGGATCGCGTTATTTGGCTTTATCGTAACAGGTGTTGGATTACCTTTATTAGGGGTAATTGTTATAGCTCTAAAGGGAGATATTAATGAGCTAGCGGGACGTGTACACCCTGTATTCGCACTTGTTTTTATCACTGCAATTTATTTATGTTTAGGCGTATTCGTAAGTGTTCCGCGTACAGGAACAGTTGCTTATGAAATGAGTGTTGCACCATTTTTACCAAGTGAGATAGCTGGTCAATCTTATCCACTTGTTATCTTTACATTCATTTTCTTTGCAGTAACTTTCTATTTAGCTTTAAACCCATCGAAATTAGTGGGCCGCATCGGTAAAGTATTAACTCCGATTTTGTTAGCTGTTATAGCAATTATCGTAGGTAAAGCAATTATTACACCAATTGGAGAATTTGGTGCACCGACAGAAGCGTATAATGCTCCGCTCTTTAAAGGTTTTATTGATGGCTATTTAACTTTAGATGGACTTGCAGCACTTGTTTTCGGAAATGTTGTTATTAATGCTTTAAAAGCAAAAGGCGTTACAAATAAGAATAGCATTGCAAAAGTAACAATCTTTGCAGGATTTATTGCAGCGCTCGGTTTACTACTTGTTTATTTAGCACTTGCTTATCTGGGAGCTTCTAGTGTGTCTCTTGGAATGGGAGCAAACGGAGGAATTATTTTAACAAACGTTGTAAATCATTTATTTGGTAGTTACGGAACTCTATTATTAGGGATCGCAATTACAGCGGCATGTTTAACAACTTCTGTAGGTATTGTTGCAGCTTGTGGAGAATATTTTTCTTCCTTATTACCAAAGCTTTCTTATCAAAAAGTCATTTTCATTTTCTGTGTATTAGCATTTATGGTAGCGAATCTTGGATTAACTCAGTTAAATGCATTAGCATTACCAATTTTAATTGCAATTTACCCAATTGGTATCGTACTGATTGTATTATCACTTGTTGAAAACTATATTCGTCTTCCATTAGCTATGTATGTAGGTGGTATTGTAGGCGCATTTGCAATTAGCTTCTTTGATGGATTGCATAATGCAAATCTTCAAGTAGCGGCTCTTGCTCCTATTTTAGATAAAATTCCATTATATAGTGTAGGGATTGGTTGGCTAGTTCCGGGTATCATCGGAATTGCAATTGGATATGTAGTTTCTTTATTTCAAAAGCAAGAAATTGCTGTAGAAAAATAAGGGGAAGAGGCTTTCTTTAAAAGAAAGCCTCTTTTTTTGTAGAAAAATTATATATAGAAGAATTCGGATATTTAAAAAATTATACGTAATATAGTTGACAAAAAAATTACCAGTAGGCTAAGATTGACTTAGTTGTGGAAATATTGGAAGGGAAGAGGTTTTCTATGACTATATCATTTTTGTAAGAAGAGGTGATAGAACGATAGAATTAGGCGGTTTATTTTTTTTGAACTTCGTTGAGAATGATAATCAATAAAATGATGAAAGAGTTTTATGTTTATTCTTATAGGAAAAATTGGTGGGATTATTTTTTTACCTATCAATGAGAATGATAATCAATACATTTCTAACTACATATTGTTACTCGTTATAAAATAGAGATAGAAAGATTATTTTTTTCTTATATATTGAGAATAATTATCATTTTCAAAAAAGGAAAACAAGGAGGCAGTAAGGTAAATGAGAAAGTTTTCGGTATTACCCGCTTTTATTATGACATTCGTATGTATGCTAGCTTTTTTCGTAGTGCCATTTGGACAAGCTTCGGCAAATGTAGCTGACGGTACTTACGATATTAACTATGTCATACAAAAAGCAGAAAATGATTCAGCTTCAATGGCAAATGATTATTTTGAAAAACCAGCTAAGTTAATTGTGAAAAATGGTGAGATGAGGGTACAAATTCCTATGAATCATAGTGCTTGGATTACAGAATTTAAAGCACCAGAGAACGGGAACTTTGTTGATGCAAAAGTTGTTAGTAAAGATGAATCTGCAGATAAAAGAACTGTAGAGTTTAAAATAGACGACCTATCTAAACCAGCAGCTGTAAAAATTCATGTTGTTGTACCTAACGTAAATTATGACCATAACTACACAATTCGCTTTGCGTTTGATGCAAATGTAAAAGCGGTAGGTGGAGAGAATAAGGTAACTGCTGCAACAAAGAATAATGATCAGACAAAAACAGATACAAAAGTAAAAGAAGAAGAGAATAAAGAAACAAATAAAGAGGCGAACAAAGGAACAAATGAAAGTGGTAAAGCTGAAAAAACAGATAACCCAAAAACAGGCGATGAAGCACGCATCGGATTATTTGCAGTGTTAATTCTTATTTCAGGTGTTTTCTTAATTCGTAAAGTGAAGTTAAGTAAATAAATCTTTTGAAGGGTGATGAATATATGTTTAAACAATTTAAAATAATTATTGCCGTATTTGCTGTTTTATTTACGTTTATAGCAACACTAGGTTTACAAGATACAAAGGCTGCTACAAAATTGGCTGATGGAAAATATAATATTGCTTTTACTGTATGGAAAGGCGATAAAGATGAATCATCTAGAATGAATAGTTATTTTGAAAGTCCGGCAACATTAACAGTTAAAGATGGAAAACAATATGTTTCATTCAAAGTGAAAGATAGTACTTCTATTAAAAGTTTACAAGTAGAAAAAAATGGTCAATTCGTAGAAGCTACTGTGTTAAGTGAAAATACAAAAGAGAATACTAGAGTTGTAGAATTTGAAGTTGCTGACTTGTCAAAAAAACTAAATGGCAAGGTGAAAATTAATATCCCAATTATTAATTATAATGCTTCATATGATATTCGTTTTGTATTTGATGGGAACAGTATTAAATAATTAAAAAATTTTCAAAAGGGAGAGTCGTTCCATTGAACAGGTATGTAAAAATTATTGTTGCTATGTTTTTAATGGTATTTACATTCGTATCAACATTACAACCACTTGCAGTTCAAGCAGCTACCCAGTTGGCTGACGGTGAATATTCAATCGGTTTCAAAGTTCTTAAGGATACATCAGATGAAGAATCTATGATGAATCAATACTCTGTAAGTCCAGGAACTTTAAAAGTGAAGGATGGGAAGAAGAAGGTATCCTTTACGTTAGAACATAGTTCATGGATTACGAAGTTTGAAACAGAAAAAAGTGGCCAGTTTGTTGCGACAAATGTAATTAGTGAAGATAAAGAAAAAGATACACGAGTAGTAGAATTTGAAGTGGACGATGTAGAGAAAGTATTAAATGCGAAAGTAAAAGTAGACATAGACTTTTTAAATTATCATCATGACTATGATGTGCGTATTGCATTTGATCAAAATAGTGTTACACCGATTCATGTAGAAAAACCAAATGAAAAAGAGGATCCAGCAAATAAGCCAGATCCAAATGAAAAACCGGATCCAAGTCAGAAGCCCGACCAAAAGCCTGACCCAGATCAACAACCCAATTCTAACACAATTAACGATGGGAATTATAGTATTCCATTTAAAGTGTTAAAAGATAAGACAGATGAAGAATCTAAGATGAATACTTACATGGTAAATCCAGGAGTATTAACAGTAGAAAACGGTAAGAAAAAGGCAATTGTAACACTAACAAGTAGCTCATTAATTAAAAATTTCCAAACGGAAAAAGATGGTGCATTTGTTGATGCGAAAGTAGTGAGTGAAGATAAAGAAAAAGATACACGAGTAGTAGAGTTTGAAGTGAACGATTTATCTAAAAAACTAAATGCAAAAGTATTTATCGAAATGGCATCAAGAAACTATAAGCAAACACATGATGTGCAACTTTTATTTGGACAAGATAAGCTTGAACAAATTAAAAACGAAGAGAAACAACCGGATGGAGATAAAAAGCCGGAAGTAGAAAAACCAGAAGTTGAAACAATTAAAGATGGAGAGTACAGCATTCCATTTAAAGTATTAAAAGATAAGACAGATGAAGAATCTAGAATGAAAGACAAGCTAATAAGTCCAGTAGTATTAAAAGTAGAAAACGGTAAGAAAAAAGCGACTGTAACATTAACAGATAACGCATCAATTAAAAATTTCCAAATAGAAAAAGATGGTTCATTTGTTGATGCGAAAGTAGTAAGTGAAGATAAAGAGAAAAATACAAGAGTAGTAGAATTTGAAGTAGACAGTTTATCTAAAAAGTTGAATGCAAAAGTATTTATTGAAGTGGCATCACAAAATTATAAACAAACGCATGAATTACAACTTCAATTTAATCAAGATAAACTTGAGCCAATTAAGAACGAAGAAAAGCAACCAGATGGTGATAAAAAGCCAGAGGTAGAGAAACCAGAAGTAGAGAAGCCGAATGTTGAAACAATGAAAGACGGCGAATACAGCATCAGTTTCAAAGCTTTAAAAGATCAAACAGAAGAAATTTCAATGATGAACACGTATACGAAGAGTCCAGGCGTGTTAAAAGTGAAAGATGGTAAAAAATATGTATCATTCACATTAACGAATAGTGCATGGATTACAAAGTTTGAATTTGAGAAAAATGGTTCGTTTGTTAATGCGAGTGTATTAAGTGAAGATAAAAAAGCCGATACACGCGTAGTGGAAGTGGAAGTAGACGATTTATCTAAAAAGTTAAATGCAAAAGTACAAGTAGATATCGATTCAATGAATTATCATCATTTCTACGACATTCAATTTGCATTTGATAAAGGTAGCGTTAAACCGTTAGATAACCAAGGCGGAAACGATAACCAAGGTGGAAATGATAACCAAGGCGGAAACGATAACCAAGGTGGAAATGACAACCAAGGCGGAAACAATAACCAAGGTGGAAACAATAACCAAGGCGGAAACAATAACCAAGGAGGAAACAATAACCAAGGCGGAAACGATAATCAAGGAGGAAACAATAACCAAGGTAACAACACAACCATTGATCCAAAAGCCCTTAAAGATGGTGAATACAGCATTGGCTTTAAAGTTCTAAAAGATAAAACAGAAGAAATCTCAATGATGAACACATATACAAAGAGTCCAGCTGTACTAAAAGTGAAGGATGGTAAGAAGTATGTATCGTTTACATTAACGAATAGTGCATGGATTACAAAGTTTGAGTTTGAAAAGAATAGTTCTTTTGTTAACGCAAAAGTGTTAAGTGAGAATAAAGAGCAAAATACGAAAGTAGTAGAGTTAGAAGTAGATGATTTATCTAAAAAATTAAACGCAAAAGTAAAAGTAGATATTGATGCGATGAATTATCACCATTTCTACGATGTTCAATTTGTATTTGATCAAGATAGTATTAAAGTTTTAGGTAGCCAAGGCGGAAACGACAACCAAGGCGGAAACGACAACCAAGGCGGAAACGGCAACCAAGGCGGAAACGGCAACCAAGGTGGAAACGACAACCAAGGCGGAAACGGCAACCAAGGTGGAAACGACAACCAAGGCGGAAATAATCAACCAAAAGTAATAGTTGATCCGAAAAATTTAGTGGATGGTCAATATGATATTCCATTTAAAGTGTTAAAAGATAAAACAAATGAGCTTTCAAAGATGCATGACTATACTGTACACCCAGCAAAATTAATCGTTAAAGATGGTAAAAAATACATTGAGATGACGTTGAAAAATAGTGCATGGATTACAAAATTCCAAACGGAAAATAACAGTCTTTTTGCTGATGCGAAAGTAGTAAGCGAAGATAAAAATGCAAATACGAGAGTAGTGCAATTTGAAGTAAGTGATTTATTTGCAAAATTAAATGCAAAAGTAAAAGTTGATATCAACGAAATGAACTACCATCATTTCTACGATGTCCAAATTCAATTTGATACAAATAATATTGGTGCGTTAGGAACGATTAAAGAGGATCCAAAAAAAGATCCGAAAAATGATCCGAACAATCCGGTGATTACACCGAAAGTAGATAATGTGAAAAAAGTAGATAATCCTGATTTTAACCGAAATGCAGATGATAAGAAGAAAAAAGAAGATCAAAAAAATGATTCGAAAAAAGAGAAAAACTCAAAAACGGCAGATACAGCACAACTAGGTTTATACATGGTGCTATTGCTTGGGTCACTTGCTTTACTAGTTCGTAAATATAGAGCAGGAAGATTGTAATTTTTGGAGTCTTGATGCATGTTCGCATGCATCAAGACTTGTTTCATATTGTTTGGAAAGGAGTGGTGATTGAGAGTGAAGAAAATTGCTAGTGTACTAATGGCTATCATTCTATTAGTGAGTATAGCTGGATGCTCGGCGCCCAAAAAAGAAGCAGCAAAACAGGTAAAGAGTGAGAGTAAAGAGAGAATTGTTGCAACGACAGTTGCTGTTACTGAAATTATGGATGCGTTAGAAGTAGATTTAGTTGGTGTTCCAACAAGTACGAAAGATTTACCAAAGAGATATAAAGGTTTATCTGAAGTCGGGAATCCGATGAGTCCTGATATGGAAAAGGTAAAATCGTTAAAGCCGTCAGAAGTTTTATCCGTGACAACACTTGAATATGAATTAAAGCCAGTTTTTGATGGTGTGGGCATGAAAGCAAACTTTTTAGATTTAACAAGCTTGAAAAATATGCAAAATTCCATTAGCGATTTAGGTAAGCGATATGGACGTGAAAAGCAGGCTGAAGCAGTTGTAACGAAGTTAGATAACAAGGTTGTAGAGATTAAAAAAGCAGTAAAGGGAAAGAAAGAACCGACAGTGCTTATTTTATTAGGTGTACCAGGGAGTTATTTAGTAGCAACAGAGCATTCTTATATTGGAGATTTAGTGAAACAACTAGGTGGTAAAAATATTGTGCAAGGTGAACAAGTAGAGTATTTAGCTTCTAATACAGAGTATTTAAAAAAAGCTGATCCAGATATTATTTTACGAGCAGCTCATGGTATGCCTGATGAAGTTGTGAAAATGTTTGATAAAGAATTTAAAACAAATGATATTTGGAAACATTTCGCTGCAGTTAAAAATAACCGTGTTTACGATTTAGAAGAGCGCTTATTTGGAACGACAGGTAATTTAGCAGCAATTGAAGCGTTAGATGAATTGAAAAAAATGATGTATCCGTGATGCATTTTAATATAAAGGAAGAGTGGAATGAATAAAAAAACTTGGAGTTTCCTCATTGTTACTGCATTGCTTATTGTTATGACATCATTGTCAGCGATGAAAGGGAGTTTAGAAATAGGTATTGTTGAGCTTGTGCAAGGGATATTTACAGGGGGGAATGAAGATGTTGAAGTGATTAAAGATTTACGTTTCCCACGTATTATTATTGCACTATTTACTGGAGCAGCTCTGGCCGTTTCAGGTGTGCTTTTTCAAGCTGTTATGAAAAATCCACTTGCTGATGCTGGGGTAATTGGGATATCTTCTGGAGCAAGTTTTATGACACTTGTTATTATTACGTTATTCCCGCAATTCTTTTTCTGGACACCCGTATTCGCCTTTTTAGGTGGTGCGTTTGCATGTTATCTCGTTTATGCATTTTCATGGAAGTCAGGGTTAAGTCCGCTTCGCATTATTTTAGTTGGTATAGCTATTAATGCAATGTTCACTGGATTAAATGAATCGTTCATTACGATTTGCGGATACTTCATTAAGAGTATTAAGCAAACGACGACTTCTAACATAACGATGAAGACGTGGGGCGATGTAGAAATAATGGTTACATATGGAACAATTGGTCTTATTCTTGCTCTGTTTGTAGGAGCTTGGTGTAACTTATTATTGCTACAAGATAAGACTGCGAAAAACTTAGGTTTGCACGTGACGAGAGTTCGTCTTATTATTTCTGCTATTGCAGTACTTTTAGCGGCAGTATCAACAGCGATTGCAGGTGTTATTGCTTTCGTAGGATTACTCGTTCCGCACATTTCAAGACAACTAGTCGGTTCGGATCATAAAGTATTAATTCCATTTTCTGCTCTTGCAGGAGCGTTATTAATTTTGACGGCGGATACGATTGGAAGGTTAATTGTGCCACCTAACGAAATTCCAGCAGCGACGATTATGGCAGTGATTGGTGGCCCATTCTTAATATTCTTGCTTAGAAAGAGTGATAAAGTTCATGGAAATTAAAAATGTAACCTTTTCGTATGATAATGTAACGGATCGATTAAAGTCGGTTAGTAGTGAAATAGAAATTGGTAAAATTACAACAATTATTGGTCCAAACGGTTGCGGGAAATCGACATTACTTGGCGTGATGTCAAGAAATCACGATCCTCGTAGCGGAGAGATAATACTCGACGGGAAGGCGATTAGTCAATATAAACCAAAAGAGTTTGCTAGAAAGTTAGCCGTTGTCCATCAACAAAATGAAGCACCGGCAGACATGACGGTAGAGAAATTAACAAGTTATGGTCGTATGCCTCATAAAAATATTTTTTCCTCGCAAACTGATGAAGATAGAGAAGCAATCGAAAGGGCTTTAGCATGTACGAATTTGCTAAGTAAACGTGATAAAGAGATTCACGCTTTATCTGGTGGAGAAAGACAACGTGTTTGGATTGCCATGACGTTAGCTCAGAAAACACCAATGCTCTTTTTAGATGAACCGACAACATATTTAGATATTTATTATCAACTTGAAATATTAGAGCTAGTAAAAGAGTTAAATGAAGTACATGGATTGACAATCGTTATGGTATTACATGATATCAATCAGGCGATTCGCTATAGTAATCATATTATCGTTATGAAAGACGGCGAAATTGTTACGAAAGGTAAGCCGAATGATGTTGTGACAGAAAGTATGATAAAGACGATATACGGTGTAGATGTCGTTGTAAAGCAAGATGAAGATACAGGGTTGTATATGGTCCCAATGGGTATTTAAATATGCGAACAATCCGTTTTGAGGTGATGATTTGAGTAGTAAAAAAGAACGGAAGAAGAATTCTTTTTTTCAACGAATACTTACAGTTGTTTTTTTAGGTACCTTTTTCTATTCAGTATATGAATTAGGTGATATTTTCATGGATTACTATGAAAATCGTAAAGTAATGGCCGAAGCACAAAACATTTATGAAAAGAGTCCGATGGAAGAGCAATCACAAGACGGGGAAGTACGTAAACAGTTCAAAGCTCTGCAGCAAATTAACCAAGAAATAGTTGGATGGATTACGATGGATGATACACAAATTAATTATCCAATCGTTCAGGCGAAAGACAATGATTACTATTTATTTCGTAATTATAAAGGTGAAGATATGAGAGCAGGAAGCATTTTTATGGACTATCGTAATGATGTGAAATCTCAAAATCGAAATACTATTTTATATGGTCACCGTATGAAAGATGGTTCTATGTTTGGAAGTTTAAAGAAAATGTTAGATGAAGAGTTCTTCATGTCTCATCGTAAATTATATTACGATACATTATTTGAAGGATATGATCTTGAAGTGTTCTCGGTGTATACAACAACAACTGATTTTTATTACATTGAAACGGATTTTAGCAACGATACGGAATACACATCATTTTTGGAGAAAATTCAAGAAAAATCGCTGTACAAAACGGATACAAAATTGACAGCAAGTGATCAAATCGTAACACTTTCGACGTGCGACTATGCACTCGATCCAGAAGCAGGAAGGTTAGTCGTGCATGCGAAGCTAGTAAAAAGACAGTAAATAAAAAAGTATAGAATAGGAGAAGTGGTAACGCTTCTCCTATTCTATACTTTAAAAAAGAACTATGTTTACTGTGCTGCAGCCATTGGCATACGTACAACTTTAACATTGTAGTAAGTGATTTTATTATCAAGAATATAATCTGGCATCCCGCCTTGATGTGAGTGAGCGTCTTTAAATGCTGAGCTCTTCGTCCAACCTTGGAAATCTTCTTTTGCATTCCAGCGTGTGCTAATTGTTACCTCATCATAATCAACTGTATTTTGCGTTAAAAGAACTTCTAATCCTAAAAAGCCTGGCATCGTTTCGACTTGACCTACTTTATTAAAACGCTCAATTAATTTATGTCCATTTCCCTTTGTAATTTTAGCTGTATTTGTAACAATAATCATGTTTTATTCCTCCTATAAATGTAGCCTTTATTTTCGAGAACTCATATACATTAAATGATAATGAAAATCATTATCACTGTCAATGGTAAATGTGAAATAAATAAGTTTTTTTATTATTTTGGACAGTAAGATTTCCATTTTAAAATGTAGTAAATATGTGGCGGTTAAGTGAGAGAATGAGCGAGTTGTACTAGCAAAGCAATAATATGGTATAGTGAAACGAGGCTGTTTTTTCAGGCTCGTTTTTTAAATGCTTCCTATAGAGAAAGCATGCAAATGGAAAGGAAGTTATTATATGCGATCAGAAATAACTGTAAAAATAAAACCGAAATTTATAAAAGAAATTAAAAGTGGATATCCGCTTATTTTAAAAGATGCGATTCAAAATTTAAATGATGTTCAGGAAGAAGGAACAATCATTAAAGTAGTGGATGAGAAGAACCATTTTATTGGAAAAGGTTATTATGGAAAACAAAATAAAGGATACGGCTGGATTTTAACGAGAAAAGAGAGTGAACAAATTAATCAATCTTTCTTTGAAAGTAAAATAAAATCTGCCTTACATAAACGAAAGCAATTTTACAAATCAAGTGATACGACAGCATTCCGTGCCCTAAATGGTGAAGGTGATGGTCTTGGAGGCTTAATTATCGATTATTATGACGGCTATTATGTAGTAAGTTGGTATAGTGAAGGGATTTATACTTTCAGAGATGAGATTATAGCAGCTCTTCAAAAAGTAGCAAACTTTAAAGGTATTTATGAGAAAAAGCGTTTTGATACGAAAGGGAAATACATTGAAGGCGATGATTTCGTAGCAGGAGAGCGCGGTGAGTTCCCGCTTATCGTAAAAGAGAACGGTGTGAACTTTGCTGTTTATTTAAATGACGGAGCGATGGTTGGTGTATTTTTAGATCAGCGTAACGTTCGAAAACAAATACGTGATACATATGCAAAGGGGAGAACAGTATTAAATATGTTCTCTTATACAGGTGCTTTCTCTGTATTTGCAGCGCTTGGCGGAGCGAGTAAAACGACGAGTGTCGACCTTGCAAATCGTAGTTTAAGTAAAACGATTGAGCAATTTAGTGTAAATGAAGTTGATTATGAAGCGCAAGATATTATTGTAGAAGATGTATTTCTTTACTTCAAATATGCAGCGAAGAAAAATATGAAATTTGATATGGTTGTACTTGATCCTCCAAGCTTTGCACGCTCAAAAAAATATACATTTAGTGCAGCAAAAGATTATAAAAATTTATTAAAAGAAACAATTGCCATTACAGAAAATAACGGGATTATCGTTGCTTCTACAAATTGTAGCGCATTCGATATGAAAAAGTTTAAAGGCTTTATCGATACAGCATTTAAAGAAATGAATGGCAAATATAAAATATTAGAAGAACATTCTTTACCAGAAGATTTTCGTACCATTGATCAATTCAAAGAAGGAGACTATTTAAAAGTAGTTTTCATCGAGAAAATTAAAGGGTAATAAAGAAAAGGAGCTCGAGTTGACTTGAGCTCCTTTTCTTATTGAACGATATTTTGTACTCTACCGACTTGCCCGTCCTGCAATCGCACTTTAATGCCATGAGGATGGGAAGGGGAGTTTGTTAAAATATCTTTTACAATTCCACGTGTTAATTTGCCTGTTCGTTGATCTTGTTTTAATACAATATCAACTTCAAGACCGGGTGCGATATTAGAACGTTTTTGTCCGTTCATTTATACACCTGTACGTCTACGTTGGTTGTTTGTTTTCTTCGTTTGTTGGTTTTGTAATTTTTTCGTTTCTTGGCTTTGATTTGTATTATTTGACCCATTTCCATTTCCTTGCTTTTTCTTTGCAAGTTGTTCGCGCATTAAATCAGCTAAGCTTACTTTTTTGTTTTCTGACATGATAAGTCTCCTTTATATAAAGTTAATTATGAACAATCGTAGTGAATTTTATCATATCATTGTTAGGGGAGGAAGGGAAGTTGGTTTGAAAATTCATATAATTCTTTCCAGTATTCATTCGTTACGATACAATTGAAATGTTAATGTTTGTAAAAAAGGGGATAGACATATGTCACATCATATTTTATTAGTTGAAGATGATATTTCAATTCAAGAGATGGTGGAAAAGTATTTAATAAAGGAAGGTTTTCAAGTTACAATCGCGTCTGACGGGGAAGAAGGGGTGCAATCATTTTTTAAATCATCCTTTGATTTAGTTATCCTCGACATTATGATGCCAAAGCTAGATGGCTTAGAGGTCGTGCGAATTATTCGAGAAAAAAGTGCTGTTCCGATTTTAATGATGTCGGCAAAAGATACAGATGTTGATAAAGCTGTTGGATTAGGACTTGGAGCAGATGATTACATTTGTAAGCCATTTTCTATGATTGAATTGGCTGCACGTGTAAAAGCCGGTATTCGGAGATCTACGAAATATTCGGCTACAGAAACAACAGAAAAGATGATTCAAATTGGTGATTTAACGATTGATCCCATTAATTTTACTGTGGAAAAAGACGGGAAGCCTCTCAAACTTACTTTAAAAGAATTTGAGATTCTAAAACTGTTCGTAAAGAATCAAAATCGTGTATTTACAAAAGCGCAAATATATACGTTAGTTTGGAACGAAGAGTATTATGGAGATGATAACGTTATTAATGTTCATATGAGGAGATTGCGTGAGAAAATCGAAAGTGATCCATCTAATCCAGAATATATCAAAACGTTATGGGGCATCGGCTATAAGTTGGAAGTGATGTAGTATGGTCAATTTGTTACTAGGTATTATTTTTATATTGTTATGCGTCATTTACATACAATATAAAATGAGGAAAAATAGTAGTGAAAATTTACGATACACATATGAAAAGTTAGAGAGCATTGTAAATGGACAAACAGGCGAGAAGTTACTCGTTATGACAGATAATCTAGAATTGCAAAAATTATTAGTGGCAATTAATCAATTATTAGATGCAAAACAGAAAACGAGTGCAGATCATGCGAAAGTAGAAATTTCGATGAGAAAAATGCTTTCAAATATTTCACATGACTTGAAAACACCGCTAACAGTTATTCTTGGATATACAGAAATGTTAAATAAGGATAAAACAATGAATAAAGAAGAACAACAAATATTACTTGAAAAGGTGCATGTGAAAACACTAGAAGTAATGGAACTAATTCATAAGTTTTTTGACTTAGCAAAATTAGAATCTGGTGACAAAGCAATCGAGATGACAAAAGTGAATATGAATGAAGTTTGTCGTGAGAAGATTTTATCTTTTTATGATTTAGTGACGTCGAAAGGTTTTCATGTTCATATTGATATACCAGAAAGAAATATATATGCACTTGGAAATGTAGAAGTATTAGGTAGGGTATTGAACAATTTAATATCAAATGCAATTGCATATGGAGACGATGGAAAGATACTGGGTATGACGTTAAGAGATGATGAAACGAATGTGTATATAGACGTATGGGATAAAGGAAAAGGGATTGATGAATCTCATATTGATAAAGTGTTTGAGCGTATGTACACACTTGAAGATTCGAGAAATAGATTGTACCAAGGAAGCGGTTTAGGGTTAACGATTACGAAAAGGCTTGTGGAAGCGATGGATGGAAAAATTCATCTTTCTAGTAAGCCGTATGAAAAAACAATTTTTACAGTTGCATTAAAAAAGATGCAGTTTTAGCTTGTAGAGAAGTAGATTCTACAAGCTTTTTTTTCAGCGTAAGGAATTTGTAAGAAACGGGTAAGAAAAAAGAGATTTCCGTTGTCTATTATAAAAATATAAAGTAGTGCGAAAGGGGAAAGTGACATGACCTATATATTAAAAACGAATCAGTTAACGAAAGTGTTTAAAGGGAAAGAAGTTATTTCTAGCGTTAACATGCATGTGAAAAAAGGAGAGATATACGGTTTCTTAGGACCGAATGGTGCTGGTAAAACAACGATTATGAAAATGATTACAAATTTAATAAAACCGACGAGCGGTGAGATTGAAATTTTAGGTGAGAAGTTAACAGACACATCTTATGAAGTATTAAAAAGAATGGGGACAATTATTGAATACCCAATCTTTTATGATAAATTAACGGCGAAAGAAAATTTAGAATTACATTGTGAATATATGGGCTATTACGATAAAAACGCAATTGACCATGCATTACATTTAGTGAAACTGCAAGGGATAGATAATAAAAAAGTAAAAGATTTTTCATTGGGAATGAAACAACGACTTGGTATTGCAAGGGCAATCGTGACAAAGCCAGAATTGCTCATTTTAGACGAACCCATAAACGGTTTAGATCCAATTGGTATTAAAGAGTTACGAGACTTATTTAAAATGCTCTGCAAAGAATATGGTATTACGTTATTAGTCTCTAGTCATATTTTAGGCGAGATGGAACTAATGGCAGATACAATCGGTATGATTCAAAATGGAAAGCTAATAAAAGAAGTTTCAATGAAGAGTATTAACGGAAAACAAACAGAGTACATTGAAATTACTGTTCCTGATGTGAAGCGTGCAGCTTATATTTTAGAAGATAAACTTGGTATAAAAAATTATAAAATAATGAGCGGAAATATGATTCGTGTGTATGATACGGCAGTGTCTCAGCAAGCCATTTCAAAAGCACTTATTATGAACGATGTGGAAATTGAAAGTATTAATAAGAAACATAGTTCCTTAGAGGAATATTTCTTAAATGTAATGGATGGAGAGGGCATTCATGCTTAATGGATTGTTAGTGAATCTAGTAAGTGGATTGGTCGTAATGTTCATAAGTGGGATTTTATATTATAGAAAACCAGAGCGGAAATGGTTGTTAATTCTACTAGTGATAGGAATGTTAAGTGTAGTTACTGCTGGAATTAGAATGTTAGTAGTGTAGAGACAGTTATATAAAGAATGGAGGCGTGGTTTGAATGTTTAGATTAATGAAGCTCGAGTGGAAGAAACATCAATTATCTAGTTATTTTAAAGGAGCAGCGATTGGTATTATAGCAATTTTTGCTGCGGTAAGTCTTATGGCATGGGCATCTAAAGTAGAGGATGAGTTGATGTTCTCTAACTATATGGAATACATGTCTTTAGCAAATATTTTTATTAGAATTACATTTATTATTTTTGCATCGGTTATTTTATCACGTTTAGTGATTGATGAATACAAGAACAAAACAATACAGCTACTATTTATGTACCCACTGCAAAGGAAAATACTAATGAGAGCGAAATTAGCAATTGTTTTTAGTTTTTGCTTTGTGAGCACGATAATCGCAACATTTATTATTAGTTTGCTCATATTCTGTATGAATCCAATAATAGGAATACTTGAAACGCCTGTTACGATGGGGGAAATAATAGCTACCGTTCCAACTACTATTATAAGTGCATTTATGATATCTGGTATAAGTTTAATTCCTTTATTTTTTGGAATGAGAAAGAAATCGACACCGACAACGATTACTTCAGCAGTAATAATTGGTATGCTGATTAATGGTAACGTTGGTCCTGGAAATGGTCAAGTAAGTATGTTTGATTTTATAGCTATCCCAATAGTGCTCTGTTTATTAGGAATTTTCATTAGTTATCTTTCGTATCGTAAAATCGACAAGATTGATGTAGCGTGAAGGAAGCTTAAAACAACGACGAACTGGGGTAGGAACAGTGAAAAAAATAATAGTAATTGCAATTTTATTTCTGACAATTGCTAGTGTGGTTTTTGGTTTTAAGATATTTCAGGTGAAAGATTTTAAGCAAGAAAAGTCTTTTGAGATCAATAATATAAAAGAAATAGAAGTAGACAATGAAAACTGGAATATTGAATTTAAAAGTACAGACGCTAATAAAATAGTAATTTCCGCTCAAGGTCAACAAGTAGATAAAGAGATAGATCCCGTCAAAATAGAAAATGTCGAAAATAAAATTGTGATTAAGCAAAAACAAAAGGTGACCAAATTTTTTAATGGTTTTACGTTTAGGAAGAAAAATAGTATATGTATAGCTATTCCGAGGGAAGAAATAGACAAAATTGTAGTAAATAATAAATCGGGTGATGTGAAAATAAACGATATAGTAGTAAAAAGTATCGTGACAAAAGGCAAGTCTGGAGATGGAATGATTACAGGACTATCGGTAGAGAAGGGTGAGTTCATATCCGAAAGTGGGGATTTGATGTTAAAAGATAGTTCATTACAAGAAGTAAATATAACTTCTACTGCTGGCGATAATTATGTGAAAAATGTAAAAAACGAAAATATGAACATCACTTCAACATCCGGGGAAGTATTACTGAAAGATATGAAAGAAGGAAAATCATTATTTGTAGAAACAAAATCAGGAGATATTGGCGTACGGTATAAAGGTGTTCCGACTTCTTTGAAACTTACGGCTAAAAGTAATTCGTCTGACGTAATGGTGAATGTAAAAGGACTTAAGATAGATAAAAATACAGAAAAAATAAAAGTAGGAACGATTGGTGATGCAAAAAATGAAGCGAAGATTTTAAGTGAAACAGGAGTCATTTATATTGATTAAGTCTTAGGAGGAAGGAGGACTATCATGCTACATCTTATGAAACTAGAATTGAAGAAGTTTAAGTTTGGATGGTATGTGAGGGGAGCAGTTATTGCAAATATCATTATACTGGCATTATTAATCTTTGTTAGTTTCGTTGCACAAATAGAAGGAGATCCAGAAATAAGAGATCCGCAGATGATTTTGTTAACGGCTAGTGCAGTAGTAAGAGCAACATTTATTATTTTTGGTAGTGTATTAATTGCAAGGTTAATAATTGGCGAATATAAAAATAAAACAATACTACTCATGTTTTCTTATCCTATTAACCGAAAGAAGATGATGGCTAGTAAGTTGGCTATTACAGCGATAGTAACATTTATAACAGTTATTGTATCTAACATTTTAGTAGTAGGAATTTTCTTTGGGATAGATAGTTATTTTTCAATTCTTCCTCATTCATTCACAGTAGATCAATTGGTGCAAGAAGGAATAAAACTGGTTCCTTTAGCCATTGCAACTGCGGGAATGAGTTTAATCCCATTATATTTCGGAATGCGTAAACGTTCAGTACCAACTACAATTGTTTCATCTCTTATCGTTGTCTCAATTGCAATGAATAGCAACCCAGCGTTTCCTACAGCAACTTTACTTCCCCTTCAACTAGCATTGGCGGCAATTGGAGTAGCGATTGCATATTACGGAATTAAAAATATAGAGAAGGAAGATATAACAGTATGACAGGAATAAGTAAAAAGAGTTGGCGTTACACCAACTCTTTTTTGTATATGTATGCTTCGTTACTACTTTGTAAATTTAGAGTGTGTGCTTAAATACTTTTGCACTCCTGGAGAAATATTAAAGTTATTAGGACTTTTATATTACGATAGTAAACTCGCCGTCGGTACTTGTTTCAAAGGAGATTGCATAGCTATTCATTTTAGCATCGTAAGAAGTATTTTTGACTTCCGCATCTAGATCAAAGTATTTTGTAATATATTCTTTTGTTTCCGTAATTGCTGTTTGTTTTCTCCAAGGGGTACCATAACTTGTGAAATAAAGAGATACGCTGATAACTCCAATAATAGAAGTTAGTAAAATAGTTTCACATGAAACAAGTTACAGAAAAAGACAAGATGTGTAAACACCTTGTCTTTTTCTGTTGTTACATTTTAGGAGCTTCCATTCCAGCGGCAGCCCATTCTTCTTTTGCAGGACCATATACGCCAGGAACTGTTAAGCCAGCTTGTCGCATTAAAACTGTCATTTGTCCGCGGTGGTGATTTTGATGATTAATAAGTGTCATTAAAAATATAGAATTCGGCATAGGACGACCAAAGAAGTCATTCATAGTTGCTAAATCTTTATCAGTCCATTCGCTTTGAAGTGCTTCAACAAAAGTTGCATTCACTATACGATACTCATCAGCAATTGTTTTAGCTGAAGTTGGAACAGGATAATCTTTCGTTTCCCCTTCAAATTTAAGTCCCGTACCAGATATTATAACTGGAATTGCCGTCACGATATGCCAAGCAACTCTGCCTAACGTCCAATGCTCAGGTGCAATTTCTTGTGATAAAGATGCATCGGTTAATGAATCAAGCATTTTCTGAGTAGACTCAGCCTCGTATGTCCATGATTGCAAGAAGCCTTCAATTGTTTGGTACATATTTATCCCTCCTAGTTATGTTCATAGGTTAAATTCGTGAAAAAAAGACAGTTTCCTTTTTAACTAACTTTCTTCCCACTCTTCCTCATCAACCATAAGAAATAAGTTGATCCAAGTACAGCAACGTTCAAATTTGCGTTAACAATAAAGAGTTGAATAATCGCTGAGCCGAGAGCTGAAATACCGATTCCTATTAAAGTAAGGGGTGTTGGGCTAAATCCTAATTTTCATGAAAAGAAAAGTACAATTCCAACTGCAAGTAGTCCGCCGATGAATAAACCAATTGGATTGAAATTTATATGTATATGCAGAATGGAGAAAAAGAATTTCGTTTGAGCAAGAAGGCGAAAGTACAAGCAAAAAGAGAGCGAATCACATGTAATAATTACTAGAATGTATGGAATAAATCTGTGTTTATCCCCACTAGGTAAAGTATTTCTTTGTTATTTAGATAGGTGCTTTCTAACTCGGTGATTGTACTTAAAAGATTGAATGTAAAGGACGTGATCAACATGTCTTCATGGAGCAATAATATAAATGGATATTGTGGGTGTAATAATCAAAATGGTGTACATGTTGATTCATGCTGTTTTAGTTGTGATGGGACAGTTCCTAAGCTTGGCCCAACAGGTCCGACGGGAGCAACGGGTCCAACAGGTGACACAGGTCCAACGGGAGCAACAGGAATAACGGGAGCAACAGGCCCAACAGGGGCGACGGGAATAACGGGAGCAACAGGTCCAACAGGGGCGACGGGAATAACGGGAGCAACAGGTCCGACAGGGGCGACGGGAATAACGGGAGCAACAGGTCCAACAGGGGCGACGGGAGTAACAGGCCCAACAGGTCCAACGGGAGTAACAGGTCCAACAGGAGCGACAGGAGTAACAGGAGCGACGGGAATAACAGGTTCAACAGGCCCGACGGGAGTAACAGGCCCAACAGGTCCAACGGGAGTAACAGGTCCAACAGGAGCGACGGGAGTAACAGGAGCAACAGGAGCGACGGGAATAACAGGTTCAACAGGCCCGACGGGAGCGACGGGAATAACAGGTTCAACGGGAGCGACGGGAGCGACAGGAATAACAGGGGCAACAGGTCCAACGGGAGCGACGGGAATAACGGGTCCAACAGGAGCAACAGGAGCAACAGGAGACACGGGGGCAACTGGCACAAGTATAACGGCAACATACGCTTTTGCAAATAATACATCGGGAACAGCGATATCGGTACTTCTTGGTGGAACGAATGTCCCGCTTCCGAATAATCAAAATATTGGTCCAGGTATTACGGTTTCCGGGGGGAATACAGTATTTACGGCTGCAAATGCTGGGAATTATTATATTTCATATACGATTAATATAACGACTTCATTATTAGTCAGTTCGCGGATTACAATTAATGGTGCACCTCTTGCTGGAACGATCAATTCTCCTGCGTTAGCAACTACATCATTTAGTGCAACAATTATTACGACTCTTGCGGCTGGAAGTGCCATTAGTTTGCAACTATTTGGTGTGTTAGCTGTTGCAACGTTATCAACAACTACACCAGGAGCTGTGTTAACGATAATAAGGTTAAGCTAAATAATAACTCTCTTATTCTTTTAAGATGAGGAGAGTTTATACATATAATAAGAAGTTAATGGAGTGAAGCATAGTTATATAAAAGTCAGAATATTATGATTGTAACGTTATGGCGACTATAATATAATGAAAACAACCATCATGAATGAACATTCATTTATTTTTATGTATTTGAAGGGGGAATGAAGGTGGAAAAACCATGGTTGAAAAGTTATCCAGAAGAAATTCCAAGTACGATTTCTTATGATATTCAGCCGCTTCATGGATATGTGGAACGGGTGGCTTCCTGTTACCCAGAAAAGAAAGCGCTTCACTTTTTAGGGAAGGATATTACATTTTCAGACTTCCACGATAAGGTGAAGAGGTTTGCAAATTATCTTCAAAAGCTCGGTGTGGAAAAGGGTGATCGAGTTGCTATTATGTTGCCGAACTGTCCGCAGTCTGTAATTGGTTATTATGGTACATTACTTGCGGGAGGTATCGTAGTACAAACAAATCCACTATATACAGAAAGAGAATTAGAATACCAGCTTCATGACTCGGGAGCAAAAGTAATTCTTTGTCTCGATTTAGTGTTTCCGAGAGTAACGAATGTTCAATCTGCTACAAAAATTGAACATATTATCGTAACTCGAATTGCGGACTTTTTACCCTTCCCTAAAAATTTACTTTATCCATTTGTACAAAAAAAGCAGGCAAATCTTGTTGTGAATGTGTCGGAAAGCGAAACAATTCATCTATGGAAATCAGTAGAACGAGAAAGTAATGCTAATGTTGAAGTTCCTTGTGATCCTGAAAATGATCTAGCTCTTTTACAGTACACAGGAGGAACAACTGGGTTTCCGAAAGGCGTTATGTTGACGCATAAAAACCTTGTTTCGAACACGTTAATGGGAGCTCATTGGCTATATAATTGTAAAGAAGGAGAAGAAGTAATTCTTGGCGTCCTTCCGTTCTTTCATGTGTATGGGATGACAGCTGTAATGAATTTAAGTATTATGCAAGGATATAAAATGGTGCTGATTCCGAAGTTTGATATGAAAATGGTTTTTGAAGCGATAAAAAAACATAAAGTCACACTATTTCCAGGGGCACCGACCATTTATATTGCTCTATTAAATAGTCCCCTCTTAAAAGAATATGATATTTCTTCTATTCAAGCTTGTATTAGTGGATCTGCCCCGCTTCCTGTAGAAGTACAGGAAGAGTTTGAGAGAGTTACAGGTGGAAAATTGGTAGAAGGTTATGGATTAACGGAGTCGTCGCCAGTTACACATGGGAATTTTTTGTGGGAAAAACGCGTGCCAGGAAGTATAGGTGTGCCGTGGCCAGATACAGAGGCAAACATTATGTCACTTGAAACTGGAGAGGCTTTACCTCCGGGTGAAATTGGTGAAATTGTTGTAAAGGGTCCTCAAATTATGAAAGGGTATTGGAATAAGCCAGAAGAAACAGCAGCTGTATTGCAAGACGGATGGCTTCATACAGGGGATGTTGGTTACATGGATGAAGATGGATTTTTCTATGTGAAAGACCGTAAGAAAGATATGATTGTTGCGAGTGGATTTAATGTGTATCCTCGTGAAGTAGAAGAAGTATTATATGAGCATGAAAAAGTGCAAGAAGTAGTGACGATTGGAATTCCCGATCCGTACCGGGGAGAGACGGTTAAAGCATTTGTTGTGTTAAAAGAAGGTGCGGAGTGTTCTGAGGAAGAATTAAACCAGTTTGCGCGTAAATATTTAGCGGCTTATAAAGTGCCGAAAGTATATGAGTTTAGAGATGAATTACCGAAAACGACAGTTGGAAAAATTTTACGCCGTGTCCTAATAGATGAAGAGAAAAGAAAAAATGAGGATGAGCAAACGGGCTAAGGCCCTTTCTTTTTGAAAAAATAGGATTGACACTTTTCTAAATAGTCAGTATTATAAGAATATGAATGACTATTCATTCAGTCATCTTCTTGAAGGGGACAGTAAAGTGAAAAAAAATAGACCGAAATACAATCAAATTATTGATGCGGCAGTCATTGTGATTGCGGAGAATGGGTACCACCAAGCGCAAGTTTCTAAAATAGCAAAGCAAGCTGGGGTAGCTGATGGCACGATTTATTTATATTTTAAAAATAAAGAAGATATATTAATATCCTTATTTCAAGAGAAGATGGGAGATTTTGTCGAAACAATTCGTCAAAAAACAGCAGGAATTGAAAGCGCTGTATCGAAGTTATTCATGTTGGTAGAAACGCACTTCTTGCTGTTATCACAAAATGATCCTCTTGCTATCGTTACGCAATTAGAGCTAAGACAGTCCAATCAAGACTTACGCCTGAAAATAAATGAAGTATTAAAAGGCTACTTACAAGTTATGGATGAGATTTTAGAGACAGGTATAAAGCAAGGTGAATTCCAAGCGGATTTAAATGTTCGCGTGGCAAGACAAATGATCTTTGGAACAGTAGATGAAGTTGTGACCAATTGGGTAATGAGCGATCATAAGTATGATCTGGTCGCACTTTCAAAAACGGTACATGGGCTACTTATTGCAGCTTGTGGTTATCGTCAATAATGGGAGGGATCATGTTGAAATTCCTATCTGTAAGAGTTGAAGATCATATCGCGGTGGCGACGTTAAATCATGCGCCGGCAAACGCGATGTCTTCACAAGTTATGCATGACGTTACTGAATTAATTGATCAAGTGGAGAAGGATGATAACATTCGTGTTGTTGTTATTCACGGTGAAGGGCGCTTCTTCTCGGCGGGAGCAGATATTAAAGAATTTACATCTGTTACTGAAGCGAAGCAAGCGACAGAATTAGCGCAGCTTGGACAAGTTACGTTTGAGCGTGTTGAAAAATGTTCAAAACCAGTTATCGCGGCAATTCATGGAGCGGCACTTGGCGGCGGCCTTGAGTTTGCTATGTCTTGCCACATGCGCTTTGCAACTGAAAGTGCAAAACTTGGGTTACCTGAATTAACACTTGGATTAATTCCTGGATTTGCAGGTACACAGCGATTACCACGTTATGTTGGGAAAGCGAAAGCTTGTGAAATGATGTTAACAAGTACACCGATTACTGGTGCAGAAGCATTAAAATGGGGACTTGTTAACGGAGTTTTTGCTGAAGAAACATTTTTAGATGATACGCTTAAAGTTGCAAAACAGATTGCTGGAAAAAGCCCAGCGACGACTCGTGCTGTACTAGAGTTATTGCAAACGACGAAATCGTCTCATTATTATGAAGGTGTACAACGCGAAGCTCAAATCTTTGGTGAAGTATTTACGGGTGAAGATGGAAGAGAAGGTGTAGCAGCGTTTTTAGAAAAACGTAAGCCTTCATTTAGTGGCAGGTAGTTTAATTATTTTTTTAATATAAATTAACAGAAAATTAAAATTGATAGAATCTTTCTGAAAAACAAGGGGGTAAATGGAATGAACATCTACGTACTCATGAAACGAACATTTGATACAGAAGAAAAAATCGTAATTAAAAACGGTGCAATTTACGATGGCGAAGCGGAATTCATCATCAACCCTTACGACGAATATGCGATTGAAGAAGCAATTCAAGTAAGAGACGCACAAGGTGGCGAAGTTACTGTTGTAACAGTCGGTGGCGAAGATAGTGAGAAAGAACTTCGTACGGCATTAGCGATGGGCTGCGATAAAGCTGTATTAATTAATATTGAAGATGATGTGGAAAATGGTGACCAGTTCACGACAGCAAAAGTACTTGCTGAATATTTAAAAGATAAAGATGCAGATTTAATTTTAGGCGGGAACGTTGCAATTGATGGTGCATCTGGACAAGTTGGTCCACGCGTAGCAGAAGCGTTAAATATTCCGTACGTAACGACAATTACAAAACTTGAAATTGACGGTACAAGCGTGAAGATTGAGCGTGATGTTGAAGGTGATACGGAAGTGATTGAAACTTCATTACCAGTTTTAGTAACAGCACAACAAGGTTTAAATGAACCTCGTTATCCATCGCTTCCAGGTATTATGAAAGCGAAGAAAAAGCCACTAGAAGAAGTAGAATTAGATGATTTAGATTTAGAAGAAGATGATGTGGAAGCAAAGACAAAAACAATTGAAATCTATTTGCCTCCTAAGAAAGATGCAGGAAAAGTGTTACAAGGCGAGCTGCAAGATCAAGTAAAAGAACTTGTATCGTTGCTCCATACAGAAGCGAAAGTAATCTAATAAAATACGAAATTATATATGCAGGAGGGAAAATCTATGGCTCGTAAAGTATTAGTAATGGGTGAGGTTCGTGATGGATCGCTACGTAACGTTTCGTTTGAAGCGGTAGCAGCAGCAAAAACAATTGCAGAAGGCGGTGAAGTAGTAGGTCTTCTAGTTGGAGACAGCGTTGCCTCTTTTGCAAATGAATTGATTCATTACGGTGCAGATCGCGTTGTGACAGTTGAAAATGATAAATTAAAATCATATACATCTGATGGTTATGCACAAGCATTTTCAGCTGTATATGCTGAAGAAAAGCCAGAAGGTATTGTATTTGGACATACAGCACTTGGTAAAGATTTATCACCAAAATTAGCAGCGAAGCTTGAAGCTGGTCTAGTTTCTGACGTAACTGCTTTAGAAGTTGAAGGTGGAAATGTTATCTTTACTCGTCCAATTTACTCTGGTAAAGCGTTTGAGAAGAAGATTGTAACAGACGGTATCTTATTTGCGACAGTGCGTCCAAATAACATTGCGACACTTGAAAAAGATGAGTCTCGCAGTGGTGACGTGTCTTCTATTACAGTAGATGTGAAAGATTTACGTACAATTATTCAAGATGTCGTCCGTAAGACGGCAGAAGGTGTTGACCTTTCTGAAGCGAAAGTTATTATCGCTGGTGGACGCGGTGTGAAGAGTGAAGAAGGATTCAAGCCATTAAAAGAGTTAGCTGACGTATTAGGCGGCGCTGTTGGAGCATCTCGTGGTGCTTGTGACGCTGAGTATTGCGATTACTCATTACAAATTGGTCAAACTGGTAAAGTTGTTACGCCGGACTTATACATTGCATGCGGTATTTCTGGTGCGATTCAGCATTTAGCTGGTATGTCTAACTCAAAAATAATCGTTGCGATTAATAAAGACCCAGAAGCAAGTATCTTCAAAGTAGCTGACTATGGTATTGTTGGCGATCTATTTGAAGTCTTACCTCTTTTAACAGAAGAGTTTAAAAAGTTAAAAGTACATTCATGATTTGAGTACCCTTGAGTTCCAAGTGAAGTACCCCTATATATAGAAAAGGTGAGAGATCCCCTGTCTCTCATCTTTTTAGTATTTACTCCGTATTTTTATATAGTATAAAGGAACACTTTTTTGTTACAATACATAACGATACATATTATTCGCCACGTATATAAGTTAATGATATACTCTTGGTAGAATATACTTGAAGGAGGAAATAAAATGGCAATTGTAAATGCAAATGACCAAAGCTTCGCAGCTGAAACTAGCGAAGGTGTTGTATTATTAGATTTCTGGGCACCTTGGTGTGGACCTTGTAAAATGATCGCTCCTGTATTAGAGGAAATTGATGCAGAATTAGGCGAAAAAGTAAAAGTAGTAAAAGTAGACGTGGATGAAAACCAAGAAACTGCTCGTCAATTCGAAGTAATGAGCATTCCAGCTCTTTTCGTATTAAAAGACGGTAAAGTAGTTGATCAAGCGTTAGGTTACAAACCGAAAGAAGCGTTAGTAGAATTAGTTTCTAAACACTTCTAAAATAAAGGGCTACCATTTGGTAGCCTTTTTTATTTTCCTTTTTTACACCTTTCCGTTACAATAAAGGAACGTATGTTGGGTGTTTTGGCATAGTATGTTTTCATGTGAAAATAAAGATGCTAAGCATGTAGAAATGGAGGGTAACGAGTGCACGAACATTTAAAAGAAAAATTGGCTATTTTACCAGATCAACCTGGTTGTTATTTAATGAAAGATAAGCAAGGAACGGTTATATATGTCGGAAAGGCAAAAGTGCTTAAAAATCGTGTGCGCTCGTACTTTACTGGTTCGCATGATGGAAAAACACTGCGGCTTGTAGGAGAAATTGTAGATTTTGAATATATTGTAACCTCCTCAAATTTAGAGGCTCTCATTTTAGAGTTAAACTTAATAAAAAAACATGATCCAAAATATAATATTCAATTAAAAGATGATAAAACATATCCTTTTATTAAAATTACAGCTGAGAAACAGCCGCGATTACTTATTACGCGAAATGTAAAAAAGGATAAGGGAAAGTATTTTGGCCCTTATCCGAATGCACAATCAGCTCATGAAACGAAAAAACTGCTAGATCGTATGTATCCGCTTCGTAAGTGCTCAAATATGCCCGATAAAGTTTGTTTATATTATCATATGGGTCAATGTTTAGCACCTTGTGTGAAAGAAGTGACGGAAGAACAAAACAAAGAAATTGTAGATGAAATTATTAAGTTTTTAAATGGTGGGCATAAAGAAGTTCGTTCAGAATTAGAAACAAAGATGTATGAAGCTTCAGAGAAACTAGAATTTGAACGTGCAAAAGAGTTACGTGATCAAATTGCTCATATCGATGCGATTATGGAAAAACAAAAGATGATTATGAGTGACTTAGTGGATCGTGATGTGTTTGGGTATGCAGTTGATAAAGGTTGGATGTGTGTTCAAGTTTTCTTCGTTCGAAAAGGAAAGCTAATTGAACGTGATGTTTCTATGTTTCCAATCTACGATGAACCAGAAGAGGGATTTTTAACGTTTATCGGTCAATTTTATGAGAACAGCAGTCATTTTAAGCCGAAGGAAATTGTCGTTCCAGGAAGTATAGACTCAGAGTTAGTAGAGCGCTTTTTAGAAGTTGAAGCGACACAGCCGAAACGTGGTAAGAAAAAAGATCTTGTAGAATTAGCAAGTAAAAATGCGAAGATTGCTCTTGAAGAGAAATTCTACTTAATTGAACGTGATGAAGAGCGAACGATTAAAGCGGTAGATCATTTAGGGAAGCAGCTCGGGATTGAAACACCTTATCGTATTGAGGCGTTTGATAACTCAAATATTCAAGGGACAAATCCTGTTTCTGCAATGATTGCTTTTATCGATGGGAAACCAGCTAAGAAAGAATATAGGAAATATAAAATTAAAACGGTTCAAGGACCAGATGATTATGAGTCTATGAGAGAAGTTGTGAGACGCCGTTATACAAGGGCACTGAAAGAGAGTTTGCCTTTACCAGATTTAATCATTATTGATGGTGGAAAAGGGCATCTGGCAGCTGTAAGTGATGTTCTAGAAAACGAACTCGGTTTATATATTCCGATGGCAGGGCTTGTAAAAGATGACAAACATAAAACCTCCCATTTAATTATTGGAGATCCACCTGAACCTGTGATGCTTGAGCGAAATAGCCAAGAATTTTATTTATTGCAGCGCATTCAAGATGAAGTGCATCGATTTGCGATTACATTCCATCGTCAATTACACGGGAAATCTGTCATTCAATCAGCACTGGATGATATTCCAGGAATCGGTGATAAACGAAAAAAGATATTGTTAAAACATTTTGGTTCATTAAAGAAGATGAAAGAAGCTTCTTTAGCTGAATTTGTCGAAGCGGGTATGCCGAAAAATGTCGCGGAAACAATTTATACTTATTTAACAGATAAGAAGACGTTGTAGTTTACAACGTCTTCTGTTTTTTGGTATAATTTCTGAAGATTTAAAATAAATCTAACTGAATGAAAATACAAAAAAGTCAACTAAACTTATATGTCTAGTTGACTGTAGGTAATGCTACACTTCAATGAGATCTTTTATATCCCATTTCACAAGAAATGTAATAGAGTCGGAACGTTTTTTCTTTTCTTCATAGGACTCTGCAACGACGTTTCGTTGCTTTTGAATTTGTTCAGCGATGAATCCAGCTTCTAATTGATAAGAAGAATGTCTGTTTTGTTTTTGACGTTCAGCGATGAGTGTGCCTTTAAGTTGGAACTGCATTTCACGACGCTTATGTTCAATAATGCTTAAAGTGCCCCAGCCAGCTTTTTCAAAGAACTGAATGACTTCTTCAATTGTTTCTAGTGGATATTTTCTTGCAAGGTTTCTACCAGACCAGTATAAAATACCATCTAAATCGTTACCGATTAAATCAGGTAGTAATTCTTCACGTAGCAATTCATAAGCGAAGGCGTTCAATGAAACATCTTCTAAAGATGTTGTATCGATTGTATTTTTACTCACAATATTCCCCTCTTTCTATAGGGATTATTATATAACATTTCTCGTTTATAAAAACAGATTTTTCTTTGGGGAAATCTGAATATATAAGAAGGGAAAAAGAATTGGCAAATTATATGCAAATTATGTATACGTTTTCTTGACGCTTCGACAAAAATAGGGGTAAAATGAACTTGTTATCAAATTATGCTGAAATATTTCGAATAATTTTTTCAGTTTTTCTTATGCCAATAGTGAAAAAACATTATTGTTGTAAATTAATCTGAAAACAGCAGTCAAACATTCAAGGGGGTAATGGGGACATGAAAGGCCGCGAGTATACGTTTCGTAAGTGGCACTCATTAATGGGGGTCATCCCGGTTGGTGTCTTTTTGACGCAACATCTAATTGTAAACAACTTTGCAACAAGAGGAGCAGAGGCTTTTAACAAAGCTGCAGGCTTTATGGAGCTCCTTCCATTCCGGTATGCGCTAGAAATTTTCATCATCTTTTTACCTATACTGTACCATGCTATATATGGCTTATATATTGCATTTACAGCTAAGAACAATGCGGTATCTTACGGTTATTTCCGTAACTGGATGTTCGTCTTCCAAAGAATTTCAGGTATCGTTACACTGATTTTCATTTCTTGGCACGTCTGGGAAACTCGTATTCAAGCATTGTTAGGTAAAGAGGTAAACTATGATATGATGGCAGATATTTTAAACAATCCAGCTATGTTTGCATTCTACTTAGTTGGTGTTGTTTCAACAATTTTCCACTTTGCAAATGGACTATGGACATTCTGCATAAGCTGGGGAATTACAGTATCACCACGTTCACAAAGAATCTCTACTTATGTAACATTAGCTATTTTCTTAGGTCTATCTTATGTAGGTGTGAGTGCATTATTAGCGTTCATCGATCCACAGCTAGCAAACCAGTAAGGAGTGGGAGAGCATGAAAGGGAAACTTATAGTAGTCGGCGGTGGCTTGGCCGGCTTAATGGCAACGATTAAAGCGGCAGAAGCAGGAGTAAATGTTGAACTATTTTCTTTAGTACCAGTAAAACGTTCACATTCTGTATGTGCCCAAGGTGGAATTAACGGTGCCGTAAATACGAAAGGTGAAGGGGATTCTCCATGGATCCACTTTGACGATACAATTTATGGTGGGGACTTCTTAGCGAACCAACCGCCAGTTAAAGCAATGTGTGAAGCAGCACCTGGTATCATTCATTTAATGGACCGTATGGGTGTTATGTTCAACCGTACGGAAGAAGGACTTCTTGATTTCCGTCGTTTTGGTGGAACGCAACATCACCGTACAGCATTTGCTGGTGCAACAACTGGACAGCAATTACTATACGCATTAGATGAGCAAGTACGTCGTCACGAAGTAGCAGGACTTGTAACGAAATATGAAGGTTGGGATTTCTTACGAGCTGTTGTTGATGACGAAGGTGTGTGCCGAGGAATCGTTGCACAAGACTTACAAACAATGGAGATTAAAAGTTTCCAAGCTGATGCCGTGATTATGGCAACAGGGGGCCCTGGTATCATCTTTGGAAAATCAACTAACTCTATTATTAATACAGGTACAGCAGCTTCTGCTGTATATCAACAAGGTGCATATTATGCAAACGGCGAGTTCATTCAAATTCATCCAACGGCAATTCCTGGAGACGATAAATTACGTCTTATGAGTGAATCTGCACGTGGTGAAGGTGGCCGTGTTTGGACATATAAAGATGGTAAACCATGGTACTTCCTAGAAGAAAAATATCCGGCTTACGGAAACCTTGTACCTCGTGATATTGCAACGCGTGAAATCTTTGACGTTTGCGTAGAGCAAAAATTAGGTATTAACGGTGAAAACATGGTGTACTTAGATCTTTCTCATAAAGATCCGAAAGAACTAGATATTAAACTTGGTGGAATTATTGAAATCTATGAGAAGTTTACAGGTGATGATCCTCGTAAACTACCAATGAAAATCTTCCCAGCAGTTCACTATTCAATGGGCGGACTATGGGTTGATTATAAGCAGATGACAAGTATTCCAGGTTTATTTGCAGCCGGTGAGTGTGATTATTCTATGCACGGTGGTAACCGCCTTGGTGCGAACTCACTATTATCAGCAATTTACGGTGGTATGGTAGCAGGACCGAACGCGATTGAGTATATGAAAGGTCTTTCTAAATCGTCTGATGCTGTTTCATCTACTGTATATGAGCAAAATGAATTAATCGAAACAGAGAAATTTAACAATATTTTAACGCTTGATGGTAACGAAAATGCATATGTTCTTCATAAAGAGCTTGGAGAATGGATGACAGATAACGTTACAGTAGTTCGTGAAAATAAAAAGCTACTAGAAACTGATGCGAAAATTGAAGAGTTAATGGCGCGTTACAAACGCATTAACATTAACGATACAGCGAGATGGAGTAACCAAGGTGCTTCATTTACACGCCAACTTGCAAATATGTTTGAGTTAGCACGTGTTATTACAATTGGCGCATATAACCGTAATGAAAGCCGCGGGGCGCATTACAAACCTGAATTCCCAAATCGTGATGATGCAAACTTCTTAAAAACTACGATGGCGAAATTTGAAGGAGAAGGAAATGCACCAGCATTCCATTACGAAGAAGTGGATGTTTCATTAATTAAACCACGTAAACGTGACTATTCCTCAAAACATGATGTAGCTTCTAAGGGTGAAGAGAAGGGGGATAAGCAACATGTCTGAGAAAACAATCCGCCTCATCATTACGAGACAAGATGGACCAGATGCACAAGAGTTTGACCAAGAGTTTGAAATTCCATATCGTCCAAATATGAACATTATTTCGGCACTGATGGAAATTCGTCGTAATCCTGTTGATTCAAAAGGAAACCAGACGACTCCGATTGCATGGGATATGAACTGTTTAGAGGAAGTATGTGGCGCATGTTCGATGGTGATTAACGGAAAACCACGTCAATCATGTACAGCTCTTATTGATCAGTTAGAACAACCAATTCGCTTAAAGCCGATGAAGACATTCCCGGTTGTACGTGACTTACAAGTTGACCGTAGTCGCATGTTTAACGCTCTAAAACGCGTTAAGGCTTGGATTCCAATTGATGGTACGTATGACTTAGGACCAGGACCAAGAATGCCTGAGAAGAAACGTCAATGGGCTTATGAGCTTTCAAAATGTATGACATGTGGTGTTTGCTTAGAATCATGTCCAAACGTAAATAGTAAATCTGACTTTATTGGACCAGCACCGTTATCACAAGCTCGTTTATTCAACTCACATCCGACGGGTGAAATGCATAAAGCAGATCGCTTACGTGCAATTATGGGAGATGGAGGACTTGCAAACTGTGGTAACTCTCAAAACTGTGTGCAATCATGTCCAAAGGGTATTCCATTAACAACTTCAATTGCGGCATTAAACCGTGATACAACAATTCAATCGTTCAAAGATTTCTTTGGTAGCGACAATAACTATTAATAAATATTGCCTCTTCATGTTGAAGAGGCAATATTTATAACTTTATTTTTCTGTTTATTCTGTTTATTTTAAGAGCGAAAAGGAGAGAGAATAATGAAGAGGATTTCTTATATTGAAGATTTTGAGCAATGGGAAAGTGGTTTTTCATTTTACAATCCTGTAAAAGTTCGTTTTGGTGAAGTAGATATGTTTGGGCATGTAAATAATGTCATTGCCTTCACCTATTTTGAAGAAGCGCGTATCGCATTGTTTAAAGAACTTGGATTTATGCAAGAATGGACGCATGAATCTTCAGAAACGATGATCGTTGTTGCAGATTTACAATGCAATTTTATTAAGCAAATATATTTTGATGAACAGTTGAAGGTATATGTAAAAGCGGGATCGGTTGGGAATTCTTCTTTAGATTTGCATTACATGGTGAAGAATGCAGAAGGAGAAGTTTGTTTAGTCGGTCGTGGAATGATGGTTCAAGCATCGAAAAAAACGGGAAGAGGCGAACCATGGCCTGAAGAGTGGAAGAAAAAATTACTATAATGATAGATTGAAATAAAAATAAGAGAGCAATTTGCTCTCTTATTTTTTGTCTTTCATTGCTTCTTCTAATGTTAAATGATGTTTATATATGTATGTAGCGTATGGATTACCAACGTAGCGCAAATGCCACGGTTCATATGAATATTCTGTGGTTTCTGTTTTATCTTCTAAATAACGAATGACAAAGCCAAATTCATGGGCATGTTTTGCAACCCATTTTCCTTCGGCTGTCTCTCCAAAAATAGGTTCTAATTGGAATTTAGCAGATTTTGAACTAATATCCATTGCTAAACCAGTTTGATGTTCACTCGTACCAGGAATGGCACTTACTGAATCAGCTTCAGCTTTTCCTTGACGTCTAACGTATGTATCATGTAATGATTTCTGGCGTTTGTATGAACGATAACCAGATACAGCTGTAAGTTCCAGTCCTTCTTTCTTTGCTGCTTCAAACATATTTTCAAGCGCATCTGCAGCATCTTTACGCAGCAATGTCTTTTCTTTATCTTTTGGACTAGTAAATGGTACGTTTGGTCTTGTTAAGTCTTCAGGTATGTATCCGTCTGGTAGTTTTCGATGTTTATTAACTAAGACAAGGTTAGACTCTGGATTTGTTACAACGGAAAAATCATTCTCTAGCTTCTTTGCAGTATGATCAGCTTTTGGAAAAGCAGGAATCTCTTCTTTTTGGTGATTACTATGCTGTTGACTTTCGACAGCTTTCGCCTCATTTTGTAGTGGTGATTTAGAACTAAAGTAAGCGAAAGAAGTGATACCGATTACAATAGTAGTGGCAGAAATAATGATTATCTTTTTCATGATACCTTGTAATCACATTCCTTTCTTAATAAAATATGTATCGTTTTTTATTATAAGTCTAGTTTACTGAAAAAGAAATATAAGAGTCGTAACGTAATAGAAATGCAAAGAAAATGTCAGAAAATGTGTGAAATTGTAGTATTTTTTCATTTAATTCATTTCTTATCTTTCATGAAATGAATTTTTTATGTAATATATATACATAAGAAGATGTAGCGATTATCGAGAATAAAGAACTTCTTGTATAGACTAGGAGTGAATGGGAATGGATTTTGCAACAATTATTGGACTTATTTTAGGATTTGTAGCGGTAGTAGTAGGGATGGTCGTCAAGGGCGCTGACGTAAATTCCTTATTGAATCCTGCCGCAGCATTAATTATTTTTATCGGTACATTTGCTGCAGTATGTATAGCATTTCCGATGAATCAACTAAAAAGGGTTCCAAAATTATTTAAAGTTCTTTTTGGTTCAAATAAAAAGGATTTAAGTTATGAACAGTTGCTAGAATTATTTGTTCATTGGACATCAGAGAGTAGAAAATATGGTATTTTGTCTTTAGAGCAACAATTAGACAAAATTCAAGATGAATTTCTTTTGCGTGGTATGAAATTTGTGATTGATGGCGTATCCGCAGAAGATTTAGAGCAGATTTTAGAAGCTGAATTAGAAGCAATTGAAGAAAGGCATGCAAAAGGAGCAGCAATTTTTTCTCAAGCTGGTACGTATGCACCGACATTAGGGGTTTTAGGTGCTGTTATTGGTCTTGTAGCTGCACTTGGCAATTTAACTGATATTGAAAAGTTAGGTCATGCTATTTCGGGTGCGTTTATTGCAACGATTTTTGGTATTTTTTCAGGCTATGTATTATGGCATCCATTTGCAAATAAATTAAAGCAAAAATCTGCAGCTGAATTAGAGAAAAAACGTTTAATTATTGATTGTTTATTAATGCTACAAGAGGGTACATATCCGTTTATTATGAAGAACCGCATTTTAGGTGCACTTTCTGCAACTGAGCGTAAAAAGCTAGAAAAAGGAGCAGAAAAAAATGCGGAGTAAAAAAAATCGAAGAGGCAAAAAGAAAAAACACGAAGAACATATCGATGAAACTTGGTTAATCCCTTATTCTGATATGTTAACGTTGTTATTTGCATTGTTTATCGTTTTATTCGCAATGAGTAGTATAGATGCTGCGAAGTTCAAACAGATGGCAGTAGCGTTTAGAAGTGAACTAGCAGGTGGAACAGGAAATAAAGAATTTTTGAGTGATCAGAAGCCGAATGAAGAGACAGAGTTATCAGCAAGCAGCCTTGAGGCAGAACAAGCAAAAAAACAAGAAGAAGCTAGAGCGAAAGAAAAAAAAGAGATGGATGAATTGAAAGCATTACAAAAAAAGATTGATCAATATATTAATGAAAAACAATTATCCTCTTCTTTTCAAACTAAATTAACTGAAAAGGGATTAATGGTGACAATATTAGAGAATATACTGTTTGATTCGGGGAAAGCAGATGTGAAGTTAGAATCACTAGGGATTGCAAAAGAGATGTCTAGCTTACTTGTTTCAGCGTCACCTCGTGAGATTACAGTATCTGGTCATACGGATAATGTTCCTATTGCCAATGCGCAGTTTGCATCGAACTGGGAATTAAGTACGCAGCGTGCAGTTAATTTTATGCAAGTATTACTCCAAAATAAAGAATTACAACCAGAAAAATTTAGTGCGATTGGTTACGGAGAATACCGTTCAATTGCTCCAAACGATACACAAGAAGGAAAGGCAAAGAATAGGCGTGTGGAAGTGTTTATCTTGCCTTTAACAGAGAAGGTAAAATAAAGAGGATGGCGAATGCCATCCTCTTTATTTTGCATCAAATGATTTTAAGTTGTCGCGACGGATTTTATCTTTTTCTGCATCTGACTTTTTGAAATCATAATCATATAAAGCGCCTTCCCAATCACCGTACATTGGATTAGGGAAAATAATAAATTTCTCACCAAATTGTGCTTTTGAATCTGCAACTGTTTGATTGCGATCTTTTACAGATTTCCCATCAAAACCAGTGAAATCAGATAAGTTATCACCGAAGAATAAGACAATATCATGTGTTTGTGAAACGAGTTCACGGCGCTTTTCTTTTCCTTTTTCTTTCGGATCTTGTAGTAATATATGTTCTTTCGTTGCTTGAGGAGCACCTACACGCTCAAGATTTTTAATGGTTGCATCTAGTTGGTTCGTTTTACGATTTGAGATGTAGTAAATATCTACACCTTTAGACTCTGTATATTTTAAGAAATCAATTGCGCCTGGAAGGGCTTCAGCTTCAGCCTTATTAATCCAATCATCCCATTTATACGGATAGCCTTTTCCTGTTTTTACGCTCATTGCTTGATGAGGACTGTTGTCTAAAACAGTTTCATCTAAATCAAGTACGATAGCAGGTTTTTTTTCTGTCCCTTTTGCAAGAGCTGCATCAAGCTTCAATTGACCGATATTATACCCTTGGTAGTAAAGTGCTTTCGTTTCACCAGCTGTTTGATACCATAAATCAGCCATTAATTGCTGTTCTGTTAATTTTACTTTCTCTTCTTTCGCCACAGTTTTCTCTGTTGTTCCTGAACATGCTACAAGCGATGTAGATAGAACCGCTACAGATAATAAAGTGGTAATACCCCTCTTCATCTTCATATGTATCCTCCTTGATGTTAGAAAATCATCTTATATTATATATTAAAATATAAAAATTTTTTTATGAACATTTGCATATTGTCTTTTGTATATATAGTAGTATGTCCTATATTAGAAAGATGAGAAAAATGATGGAAATCATTTTGACAACTTTTATTGTCGGAATGACAATTATAATTGACAAATGGAAAGATGTTATTTACAATTTTAACTAAATAGAACAAATGATGGATTAAGGAGATGTTACATATTAAGAGGATGAAGTGTAGTGCTATATTTTATCCTGAATAAACATAGTCTTTGAAAGAGAGTATGAATGATATTAAAGGGGAGGCTTTATACTTTGAGTTTACAAATTCAAAACTTAACGAAACAATTTGGGGAATCAAAAGCAGTTAACGGTTTGCAAATTTCGTTACCAAAAGGTGAAGTGCTAGGATTACTTGGACGAAATGGTGCAGGGAAAACAACGACAATCAAAATGCTTCTCGGGTTATTAACGCCTAATGAAGGCTCTATTACATGGGATGGAAAATCATTTGGGACTAGTGGGGTAACGATTGGGTATTTACCAGAAGAAAGAGGTTTATATACAAAAAGTAGAGTAATAGACCAGTTGCGATATTTTGGTAGATTAGAAGGAATGTCGAAAAAAGAAGTAGATCTTGCTATTGATCACTGGTTAGAGCGATTAGCGATACCGGAATATAAATTTAAAACGGCAGGAGAGCTTTCAAAAGGAAATCAGCAAAAAATCCAATTAATTGCTGCCCTTCTTCATAATCCTGAACTTCTCATTTTAGATGAACCATTTAGCGGACTTGATCCAGTTAATGCTGGGATGTTAGCTAGCATTATTGAAGAACAAGTACAGAACGGAAAGACAATTATTTTATCTAGTCATCGTATGGAACAAGTAGAGGCTTTTTGCCAACATGTATGTATTTTGAAAAAAGGCGAAGCAGTCGTAAAAGGCCAGCTAAGTGATATTAAAAAAGAGTACGGTTTCCGTAACTTAACGATTGAAGATACAGAAGAGAATGCGAAGGGATTAGAAGCTATTCATGTATCGTATGAAAAACAACAAGGCCTTCTTTATGTGCAAGTACAAGATGATGCAGAAGCTCTAAAGATTTTACAACAGTTGCAAGAACAAGGCGTTACCTTACGACAATTCAAAATGTTAGAGCCGACGTTAAACGAAATCTTTGTAGAGAGGGCGAAATAACGATGCGTAAATTTTCTCACGTATTTTCTTTTTATTTTAGGGAAGCATTTTTATCTAAAAAATCATTAATTACAAGTGCGATTTTATTTTTAGTTGTGTTTGGACTTTTCGCATTTAATCATTTTACTGCTGATAACGATAAAGGAAAAGATAAAATTGCCGTAGTAACGGAAAGCGATACTTATAAAGTGCAAGAAAGTGATGTAACAAAGTTACTTCCGTCTGCTAAAGTAACTGTAGAAAATAAGGATAAGTTTAATGAGTTACGTAAGCAAGTAGAAGATGGTGATTTAGACGGTCTATTCCGTATTACAGAAAAGAATGGTATTCCGGAAGTGACGTATATGTATAGTGGTTTTCCGAGTCAATCAACTGCTACACTTATGGCGAGTTATTTAAAAGAACAATATACAGCGGTAATGATTGAAAAGAATAATGTATCTGCAGAAGTAGCAAAGCAGTTACAGATGGAAATTCCGTTAAGACAAGAGGCAGTAAAGGATCATGCATCTTCCTTTGGCATTGGCTATGTTTTCTCGTTTGCCTTATATATGTTTATTATTGTGTTTGGAACTACAATTGGGACGACGATAGCATCTGAAAAGTCGTCTCGTGTTATGGAGTTAATGCTTCCGAAAGTAAAACCATTAACAATGCTACATGCTAAAATTTTAGCAATTGTTTCTAGTGCTTTACTATTACTTATTACTGCTTTCCTCGGTTTTCTTGTACCATATTTATTAGGTTGGGTAGACCTAGAAAATGCATCTTTAGTGGGACTTGCACTAGACTTTTCTAAGTTGGATGCTGTAGTAATTAGTATGTTCGTTGTATATTTTGTTACGGGCTACTTACTATATGCAATGTTATATGCAGCGGTTGGTGCTGTTGTATCAAAAATTGAGGATGTGCAATCTCTTTCGTTCCCAATTACAATGTTAGGTATAGCAGCATTTTTCATTAGTATTAAATCACTATTTGATCCTAATAGTACATTAGCTGTAGTTAGTTCATATATTCCATTCTTTACACCTATGGTTACATTTTCAAGACTTGTAGCTGGTGAAGCTGGGGCTGTAGAAATTGGTGTGACGTTAGTAATTTTATTGGTGACTATCGTTATCATCAATATGCTTGCAAGCCGCATTTACGTAAACGGCGTAATGAATTACTCAGATAAAGTGAAATTTAAAGATTTAGCGAAATTTATAAAGCGTCAATAATGAGAGAAAAGCATGATTTCCTATTGAAATCATGCTTTTCCTTTATGTATAAATTAAAAATAGTATATAATAATAAGAGTCGTCTTTTAATAGAATGAATACAAAGGAGGGTGTGCAGATGGGGATTAGTAGTCGTTTTACAGTAGGTGTTCATATGTTAACGTTACTTGCGATAGATCGAAACTCTCGCTGTACCTCTGAATGGATTGCTGGTAGTGTGAATACAAATCCAGTTGTGATTCGTCGCATTACAGGAATGTTGAAGAGAGCAGGACTTGTTGATGTACAAGCTGGTAAAGGTGGTACGACACTTGCTCGTGATTTAGAAGAAATTACATTACTTGATGTATATAAAGCAGTGGAAGTTGTAGAAGAAGGACAACTATTTTCCTTCCATGAAAATCCCAACATTGAATGTCCAGTAGGAGCTAATATTCAATCAGTATTAGAAATTATTTTAATGCAAGCGCAAGAAGCGATGGAAAACGTACTTGCAAATGTAACGGTAGATCAATTAGTTACAAACTTAAAGTCTAAAATGAAAGAGTAAAAAAGCGAGCAACCTCATAATGAGGGCTCGCCTTTTTTTATTCAGAAATATTGAAAATTCTATTTTTCAGTATTTAAAATGAATTTACCAACAATAGCTGCTACGATACCACCAAGAATTGGTGCAACGATGAATACCCATAGTTGAGAAAGTGCTTCTCCGCCAGCGAATAAAGCTGGTGCGATACTACGAGCTGGGTTAACAGAAGTTCCAGTTAACGGAATACCTAATAAGTGAACTAAAACTAATGTGAAACCAATTACTAATCCTGCTAGAGAAGAACTTCCTTTTTTACCTGTTACAGCAACGATAACTAAAATGAATACGAAAGTTAAAATAAATTCAACTAGAAATGCTCCAGATAAACCAAGAGTTCCAAAACCATTTTGTCCTAAATTATCTAAAGGTGTTTTAGCAGAGCGTAAAATCGTTACTAACGTTGCAGTTCCTAATAAACCACCTAAAATTTGAGCTAATACATAATAACAAAGTTCCATAGCGTTCATTCTTTTGTTGATGAACATAGCTACTGATACTGCTGGGTTAATGTGACATCCAGAAATTGTTCCGATGCTATATGCCATAGCCACAATAGATAGACCGAAAGCCATAGCGATTCCTAATGTTCCAATTCCTTCAATTCCGCCGCCAATGACAGCTACTCCAGTTCCGAATAATACAAGTACAAATGTACCAATAAATTCAGCGATTGCTTTTTTTAACATAATTTACCTCCTAATATTGCGCATGAAACGTATTATAACATAGGTTTTAGTATAAACAGCTAATGAAATACTATTCTGATAAGGCGAAATAGGGGGACAATAAAAAAAAGAGTATAGTTCTTTGTTAGAGAACTATACTCTTTTTTATGCAGTTTTTTTCTGCTTAACGACTGGAGCAGAACGGTTTAACACGCTATTAGCAACCATTCCTAACATAATAATAATCATTCCAAGTAGGGAAAGACCACCAGGAAATGAACCATTCAAGAAAACAATTTCGCCAAGCACTGTAAAGACCATCGTTCCAGCTTGCGTTGCTTCAACAGCTCCAAGTAGAGCGAGGTTATCTTTGGCTAAGTCGGTAGCAAAGAAAAATGTCATCGTTGCAATTACGCCAGAACATAATGCTAATAAAAATCCTTGCAACATTTGGCTGGATGTTGGAATACCAGTAGTAGAAAATCCGTATATACCAAGTAAAATTGTTATAGGTAGACTTCCTATTGCCATTCCTAATACACGTTGGAACGTATCAAGACGTCCGCCAACAAGTTCCATCATTTTTCGGTTGCCGAATGGATATAAGAAGGCTGCTACTACGACAGGTAAAAAACCTGAAATGAACTGAGTCATTGTTATATGACCTGCTGCAGTCGCTTGCATACAAATTACACCAAGTAAAATAAATAATGCGACATATAAACTACGAAGTGGAATTTTTCCGCGTACAAGTTTTGTGCCTGATTTCGTTTCTATTTTAACGAAGAATAATGGTGATAAAAGTAAACCTGCTAATATAGTAACTTGCCAAGTTCCGGCAACGAGCCAAGCTGGAGAAAAGACAGCTGCGAAACTTAATAAAGAATAGAAACCAATACCAGCAACGGAACCCCATCCGATCCACGCTAATGGATGTTTCTTTAATTCTTCCCATAAACCCCTTAAGTTTTTGCGAAATAAAACGATAAGGAATAAAATAGGGAGAGCAAATAAAAAACGGAAGGAAGCTGTCCAGGCCCAGCTCGTTCCAGATACATTCATCGCTCGATTAATAATAAAGGTTGCGGAAAAAAAGGCTGATGATAAAAGGCCTAATAAAATTGCGCGCATGAAGTATAGCACTCCTTTCGGAATTTGATGATTATGTATAGTATGATATACTTAAAAACAATAAAAGTAAACTATTTTATACTTTAAGGTGGTTTTATAGATGAAAGAACATGAAGATATGCAAACGAAAGAAGTCATTCAGCAAGTAGGTCAGTTGTTAAGACAAATTCGAAATGAACAAAAACTGAGTTTAGAAGAATTAGCTCAAAAAACAGGGGTTAGTAAATTAACATTAGGAAAGATTGAAAGAGGCGAAACGAATCCGACGTTAGCTGTCATTTGGAAAATAACGAAAGGGTTATCGATTCCTTTATCCAGATTGATGGTTGTTGGAGAACCTGTAGCTGTGGCGCGCTGCGGAGAAGGATTTGCAGTAGATGTAGGACAAGCATGGCATTTAGAAACGATGTTCCGTTATACGAAAGAAACGGGGATGGAAATGCACCGTGCTTGTTTAAGATCGAATAGTATATATGAACCAGAAGCTCATCATGAAGGTGCTATTGAGCTTGTAACAGTAATGAAAGGGAGTGTATCGATTCAAGTAGAAAGCGATGTATACGAATTAAATGAGTTTGACTCTATTCAATTTGAAGCGAATAAAAAACATAGTTATAGAAATGAAGAAGATGAAGTAGCGGTATTACATTTAACGATGAAATATTCTTCATGAAAAAATCCCCTATAGAAAAATCTATAGGGGATTTTTTATACGCTATGCTCAAATATATGAAAGAATGTTATTAGTAAGAGCGTGGCATAAGTAATAAACAAATAAAATAAACTAAAAACCCCGTCCCAAAACATAAAATAGCAATGACCCAAAGTATGCGAATGAGAGTAGAGCTAATATCAAAATATTCCCCTAAACCACCGCATATACCAAATAGCATTTTATCAGTTTCGGATTTACATAATCTTTTTGACATCTTCCGATCCACTCCTTTTTATAGCAAGCTATATACTTCTATTCTATATGGAAATTTATGAGAAGACTATGAGGTTGTATGACATTTTTTTTATAAAATGAACCGTGTATTACAAATTAGATGTGAGGTCATATAAACAATAAATCTAATTTATAGCGCAGTACAATAGTTTGCGATAAAAATAAAAAGGCCTTAGGTAGCAAAATTTAAACTACCAAAAGGGCCTCATATTATTGTTTCATTTTATAGTTGAATTGTTGGTGTATCCAATGTGAAAACATATAACAAATACTTAGTGAAAGAGTAACCGCTATACTAACCCAAATGCTCGTTAAAGGACTGATTAAGAAGTAAGTTACATAACCGATAAGGGTACCAATAATCGAGATGAGCGGTATAATGATGCTAATTTTTTGTTTGCTGAAAATAACGAATAATATTGTGATGATAAGAGATGTATAAAGAATACCAAAGAAAAAAATAATTTCTAAAATAGTATAGTTTGTAGTAATTGTAATGAAAAAAGCTAAAAATCCGATAGTTATAGAAATAAAATGAGCTGTATATAATTTGAAATTTATTTTTGTACGTATCATCGGTATAAAATCTCGAATGAGTTTAGTAAATCCATGCATCCAAGAAATAAAACTAGAAGTTATTGCGCTTAAAGAGCCGATAACGAGTAGATAAAATAAAATGGTAAATTCTATTTTTTTTGGAAGTTGAGCTAGAAGATCGTATAAATGATCTAAGCTCCCACTAAAGATAACTATCATAATTAGAGAAGCGAATGCCAAAGGGATGGTAATCCATATAAATCCTGATAGTAAAAAAGTTGGAATGATTTTTTTAGGATGAATACGGAAAGCTTTATCCCAAGATGCAGGACTTATTAATACTCTTCCTGTTTCGATGAGAATGCCGGCAGTAAGAAAATATATTCCGTTTATATTTTCATAAAATAGCAAATACGGGTGATATAAGCGGATTCCATCGTATACATGGGTAATGCCATCTTGCACAAAAAAATAAATTGGAATAATAATCATGGTAGAAAACATTAATACAGTTTGCATAATAGCCATTTTAGTAAATAGCTTAGTGTTACTTAACATTACGAATATTGTACAAAGGGTAATGAAAAGGAAAGAACCCAATGTATATGGAATATGGAAAAAAACATTAAGTAAAATACTAGCAACTTTCGTTTGAATGAACATACTTTCTATACTTAATAGAGCAAGGAAAGAGCATACAATTATATATCCTTTGTGAGAAAGTTTATAAGATAAGTAATCGTGAATGGATTCTCCTTCAGGGAATGTAGAACGTATTTTTTTTATTAAAATCCCCAATAAAATAAGAGTGAAAGGGCCAATCATCGCATAAAGAATACCAGCGATTAGCCCATAATTGATAATAGATTCAGGTAAAGCGAGTGTCGATATACTTGCGACCCATTTAGATAATAAAAGAACAGTACCAGTTCCGATACCTAATTGTAAAGGTGTGAAAGCTGAGTTGTTTTTCGTCACAATTTATCCCTCGCCTCTATATTCTTTCGGAGTCATTCCGGTCATTTTACGAAAAACAGTACTGAAATAATGCTGACTATTAAAACCAGATCGTTCAGAGATTTGAGAGATACACCAATGTGGGTGTTCCGTTAAATATTTCTGTGACATTTCAATCCGATATTGCATGATATATCCGGAAAATGAAATACCTACTTCTTCATGGAACCGTCGGCTTAAATAAGTCGGATTTGTATGTACTTTAGCTGCGATGTCTGCTAAGTGTAGTTTGTCATGAAAAGTTTCATGGATGATGTCTAATGTATCTTGAATAATACGTGAGTAGGAAGGAGTATTGGAATCTCCTTTGTACTTTTGTAATATGTCGATGAGTTCTTTTTCTATAATTGGCTTTGTTATGTAGTCAATAACTCCTAGACGAATAGATTGTTTTGCATAATCGAAATTTTGATATGCGGTTACGATAATGATGTCGAGGTTAGAGTTATTACTTTTTAATTTTTCACCTAGTTGTAGGCCTGATATACCTGGAAGGTGAATATCTAAAAGTGCTAAATGAATCGAGAATTTTTCATTTATACGTAAAGCTTCATCCGCATCTAAAGCTAGATGCAGTGTCCAATTAGGGAATTGGCGGTGGATGAGGAATTCTAATTGCTCCAGTTCTAACGGTTCGTCATCTACTAATAGCACGTTCATTTTTGTATTACCTCCTCTGTGTTTTTTTCTGTGATGAAAGGCCATGTGATTTCTACTTTCGTGCCGTTCTCTTTTGTAGAGAGGAAAGAGAACGTAGTTTGTTCTTGAAAGAATAACTGAAATCGTTGTTTTATATTTTCAAGTCCATATCCGCTTTCTTCCGTATGGGAAGTAAATGGTTCGTTTTGAGTACCGTTGTCGGATACTAGAAGGGTAATTCGGTTATTTGTATTGTATAGATGAATATTTAAAATTGCTTGACCAGCTTTTTTTTCTAGCCCGTGTTTAAAGGAATTCTCAACTAACGTTTGAATAACGAAAGGTGGAATATAAGCATGGTGTAAATCTTCAGAAGAAGTAATGCTTACTGAAAGTCTCGATCGAAATCGCATTTTTTGAATCTCAATATAATAATTCGTATAGGCTAGTTCCTCAGAAATAGGAATTAATAAATCAGTTGTTTTATATTTTCCTTTTAAAAATAGAGAAAAGATCTCGAGTGATTTGACAACTTCATCTGTTCTCTGTAGACGAGCTAAGCTTAAAATTGTATTTAATGTATTGAATAAAAAATGAGGCTGAATTTGTTGAGTAAGTTGATGATATAAAGACTGTTGTAACTCTCGTTCTAGTGCTATTTTTTTCTTTTCACTTTCTAGTAAGTCGATTCGTTTTTCAAAAATAAATAAACATAATAAAATAATAGCTCCAAAAATTGGAGCTAAGACAAGGATCGTTATTAATACAGCAAATGCTTCATAAGTTAACATACATACCTCAATCTTGTTTTTTATTATTATACTAAAGTGTTGTAAATATTTCTATTATTCAGACTCGGATCAAATGATATGACAGGCTACTTTATGATCTTCACTTATAGATTGAAAAATTGGTTGCTGCGTAGCGCATTTTTCAATGGCATACGGACAACGAGTATGAAAACGACAGCCTGTCGGCGGGTTTAAAGGAGAGGGCAGGTCTCCTTTAAGTTCAATCCGCTCTTTTTTCGTTCCTGCACTGATGGTAGGAATTGCTGAGAGAAGCGCTTTTGTGTAAGGGTGTTGCGGATTGTTAAAAAGAGAATGTTTATCGGCAATCTCCACAATGGTACCAAGGTACATTACAATGATGCGATCTGATATGTGTCGAACGACAGCTAAGTCGTGAGAGATGAATAAATATGTTAACCCATACTGTTGTTGCAACTGCTTTAATAAATTTAAAACTTGTGCTTGCACTGAAACATCTAAAGCGGAGACAGCTTCGTCACAAATGATGAGTTTTGGATTAACAGCTAAAGCACGCGCAATTCCGATTCTTTGCCGTTGACCACCACTAAATTCATGTGGATAGCGCTTCACTGCATCAGGTGGAAGACCAACTTTCCCGAGTAACTCAATAACCTTTGCTTTTCTTTCTCTTTTTGGACATACGTTTTGAATGGCCATAGCTTCTTCTAAAATGCTCCCGACAGTTTGCCGAGGGTTTAAAGAAGCGAAGGGATCTTGAAAAATAACTTGTAAATCTTTTCGAACCTTTCGCATTGCTGAGTTATTTAATTCTAGTAAATCCTTATCTTGAAATATAATTTTTCCACTTGTTGCTTCATCAAGGCGCAATATTGCACGCCCAGTAGTGGATTTTCCACAACCAGATTCACCAACAATACTAACAGTTTCCTTTTCATAAATTGTAAAGCTAATATCGTCAACCGCCTTAATATAGCTAATAGAACGTCCTAGAATCCCTTTTTTTATAGGAAAGTATTGTTTTAAGTTTTGTACTTGTAATAACTCTCGTTTATTTACTTGCGTAGCAGTAGACATTTTATAATACCTCCAATTCTTCTGAAGATGATTTATCCCAAAGGTCAGTAAACATCCAGCATCGAACTTCGCTTCCATCTTGCGTGAGTTGAAGTTCTGGAAGAGTATTGTGACATAATTCTTTTGCATGTGTGCATCTATCAGCAAAGCGACATCCACTCGGCATATGATATGGACTCGGTACGGACCCAGGAATAGTTTGTAATTCTTCTTGGTCTGTATCGAGTCTTGGAAGAGATTGAAGAAGTCCGATTGTATAAGGATGTTTTGGGCTAGTAAATATATGCTCGATATCTGCATATTCGACGATTTTCCCTGCGTACATAACGGCGACTCTATCGCATGTTTCGGACACGACTCCTAAGTCATGGGTGATCATGATAATCCCCATACCGAGTTGTTTTTGAAGTGATTTCATAAGTGATAATATTTGAGCTTGAATTGTTACATCAAGGGCAGTTGTTGGTTCGTCTGCAATGAGTAAATCTGGATTGCAAGCAAGTGCTATTGCAATCATAATGCGTTGTCGCATTCCTCCGCTTAGTTCATGTGGCTCTTGTTTTGCACGCTTTTCAGGAGAAGGAATTCCAACTAGTTTCAACATATCTACGGCTTTATTCCAAGCTTCCTTTTTATTTAATTTTTGATGGATACGAATTGCTTCTGCGATCTGTTCCCCAACAGAATATACTGGATTCAAAGATGTCATTGGTTCTTGGAAAATCATTGAGATTTGATTTCCACGAATTGCGCGCATTTCAGCTTCTTTTTGTTGTAATAAATCTTTTCCTTTAAATAAAATGCTGCCTTCAATTTTACTGCCACTTTCTCGGTCAATTAATCTCATAATGGATAGAGAAGTGATACTCTTCCCACAACCAGATTCACCTACGATACCGAGTGTTTCTCCTTTAGAAACAGAGAAATTTAAACCATCAACCGCTTTGCTTACACCTTCGTCTTTAAAGAAATGTGTTTTTAAATCTTTAACTTGTAATACCTCTTCCTTTTTATTCATGTTTGTGCACCCCCTTAATTAAGCTCAATACGTTTATTGAAATGACGGTATAAAATATCAACAATAAGATTGACTAGAACGAAGATGACCGAGGCGATTAATACGCCCCCTTGTAACATTGGTAAGTCTCTCATTCGGATGGCGTCTACAATCAATCTTCCAAGTCCGTTTATAGCAAAAACTGATTCTACTAAAACTGTACCACCTAAAAGTGCACCAAATTGTAATCCAACAACAGTAATAACGGGAATTAATGCATTCCTCAAAGCATGTTTATATATAACGACTCTTTCTTTTACTCCTTTTGCTCTTGCTGTTCGTATATAATCTTGGCGTATAACATCAAGCATACTTGAGCGAGTCATACGTGCTACAATTGCTGCGCCAGATGCACCTAGTGTAAGTGCTGGTAAAACCATGTGCATCCAAGTTCCCCAACCAGAAACGGGGAATATTTGAATTTGGACAGAGAAGTAGAAAATGAGCATAAGTCCAAACCAAAAGCTTGGTAATGAGACACCTAATAAGGCGATAATCATAATAGAAACATCTGTCCAAGAATATTGCTTTGTAGCAGAGATGATGCCAGCAATCATCCCAATTACAACTGTAATGACGATACTACACAGGGCGAGTTCAATAGTGATTGGAAGGCGGATTAATACTTCGTCTAATACTGGACGGTTAGAACGAATTGAAACCCCGAAATCGCCTTGTAATATATTTCCGATATAAGAGAAATATTGCATGATAAAAGGTTTGTCCAATCCTAATTGGTGACGTATTTGCTGGACAGTTTCTTTTGATGCTCCTTCACCAGCGATAAGGAGAGCTGGGTCACCGGGTACCATTTGCATAATTAAGAAAACAACGAATACAACGCCGAAAAGAACGGGAATTAATTGTAGTATTCTACGAAATATAAACATTAGCATGTATAATGCCCCTTTCTATTTTTTAAGTCTCGGATCTAGTGCATCACGTAATCCGTCACCAAACATGTTTAAACCGATTACGAGTGTAGACATTGCGATTCCGGGAAACATTGCAATATGTGGTGCGGTAAATAAAAAGTCGCGCCCATTACTTAACATGGCACCCCATTCAGGTGAAGGGGGTTGCGCTCCAAGTCCTAAAAATGATAATCCAGCTGCAGATAAAATTGCTGTAGCTAAGCGCAAAGTAGCTTGGACGATAATAGGTGATAAGATGTTAGGAAATATGTGTTTCATAATAATAGTAAAATCATTTGCCCCTAGTGCTCTTATAGCATCGATATACTCTAATTTTTTTACTGTTAATGTAGAAGCTCTAACGATACGAGCGAACATAGGGATTGAGAAAAAGCCAATAGCGATAATTACGTTCACAAGACTTGGTCCTAGTGCGCCTACAATGGCAAGAGCAAGTAAAATGCCAGGGAAAGCTAGCATAATATCAATGATTCGCATAATAATTGTGTCAAACCATCCACCGTAATAACCAGAAATGATACCAAGAATAATGCCGAACAATGCCCCAATAAATACAGAAGAAAATCCAACAAGTAATGAAAGGCGTGTCCCATGTAAAAGGCGACTTAAAATATCTCTACCTTTATCATCTGTTCCCATCCAATGTTCCATAGATGGTGGTTGTAATTTGTTAACTAACTGAATATCAAATGGATTATAGGGTGCTAACAATGGGGCAAATATAGCTATTAAAATATAGAAAAGAACGATAATACCCCCGATAAATGCCATCTTATTTTTTTTCAGTTTTCGATAGCTAATGATCCATTTCGATGTGTTCTTCGTTTGAATCGTTTGTAAAGAAGTATTTTCTTCTTTAGAAAGACGAACTTCCATTTTTCATACCTCCCTTTCTTTATGATTAAATTATCAGAAAATTAAAGCGAGTCAACGAGTTTAAAACAATAAGTAAAGAAAATGCAAATAGAAGTAAAGATGTTTCAAAAAAATTCAGAAAATTCAATTAGTAAAGAAAATGCAAATAGAAGTAAAGATGTTTAAAAACTTTTTCCGCAAAGTTATTTATAATTACAAATACATAGACGAAATTGAAAAAAGAGAGGGTGGTGGAATGATCTATTATTAGAAAGTAGGGGGATAGAAAGCTAGGTTTAAGGATTCACTTTAGGATGTAGAGATAAAAGAAAGTGGAGGGGGAAGGGCGATGAGATTCAAAAGGGGACTTGTGATTTGTTTTATCACAATTTTATGTCTTTCAGTTTTTCTAGCGGGATGTTCATCTAACACGAAGACAGGAAATGAAGGGTCAGGAAGCAAAGGGACAAAAGAAGGCGGCGTTTTAACAATTGCTAGACTGTCAGATGCTGATAATTTAGATCCGCATTTTATTACAAACATCCCTTCCGCAAGTGTTGTGTACCATAAAGTGTATGAAAATCTTGTACAACGAGATAAAAACATGGACTTTAAGCCGATGTTAGCAAAGGAATGGAAACAAATTGATGATTTAAATTGGGAATTTAAGTTGCAACAAGGAGTGACATTCCAAGATGGTGCACCATTTAATGCTGAGGCAGTAAAGAAAAACTTTGAACGTGTATTAGACCCGAAAGTAGGTTCAAATCGAGCAACTGTTTATTCCATGATTCAAGAAATAAAAGTAATTGATGAATACACAGTACAGTTCGTATTGAAATACCCGTACTCACCTCTTTTATCTATTTTCGCAAGTAATGAAGGAAGTATTTTAAGTCCGAAAGCAATTGATGAAAAAGGGAAAGGCTTAGCGCAGCATCCAGTTGGGACAGGTCCATATACTTTTAAGTCATGGAAACCAGGTGAAGAAATTCGACTTGAAAAGAATAAAAATTATTGGGGCGAAAAATCAAAGGTTGATGAAGTTGTATTCAAAGTAGTACCAGAAGATGCAACACGTATTGGAATGATTGAAACTAGTGAAGCTCACATTGCAGAGAATTTACCTGTAACTGAAGTAGAGCGTGTGAAAAATTCACCATCCATGGAGTTAATTGAAAATGAAGGTTTAGGTGTAGAATATATTGGCTTTAATGTACAGAAAAAGCCATTTGATAACCCGCTCGTTCGTCAAGCGATTGCACATGCGATTGAAACGAAAGGGATTTTAAAAGGGGTATATAACAATGTTGGGACTGAAATAAACTCCGTAATGACTCCTAAAGTATTCGGTTATACGAAAGACGTAAAAGGATATAAGTATGACATTAATACTGCGAAAAAATTATTAGCAGATGCTGGTTATCCAAATGGATTTAAAACAACAATTTGGACGAATGACAGCAAAGTTAGAATGGCGTTAGTGGAAGTAATTCAATCTCAATTAAAAGGGATTGGCGTTGATGTAGAAATTAAAGTTATGGAATATGGTGCGTTTTTAGCTGCAACGAATAAATCAGAACATGCGATGTTTGTTGGAGGTTGGGGAAACGCAACAGGTGATGGTGACTACAATCAATATAATTTATTCCATTCTAGTTCACATGGAGCAACTGGTAACCAATTTTTCTATAGTAATCCGGCAGTAGATAAATTAATAGAAGAGGCTAGAAAAGAAAAAGATGAGACGAAGAGAAAAGAATTGTATAAACAGTTACAAGAAATTGAATTAAAAGATGCTTTATTAGTACCAATTCGAGGGATTAATCATATTGCCGCAACTACGAAAAATATAAAAGGATTTTGGATTGATCCATCTGGGTATTTGCGACTGGAAGGTGTAGAACTACAGTAAAATAGGAAATTCTATCAGTGCAAAACATTATTTTACACTGATAGAAATTTTTATCTATTTTTGTTTCATTTGTAAAGTAGAAAAATCATATTGCGAAGGGAGATTGACAAAGTGAGTGTAAAATCACAATATTGGTTAACGAATGTGAAACTTGAATGTGGGTACGTATATGAGGAATCGCGAATTACAAGTACAGAAACAGAGATTTGTAGTTTGTTTATTGAAGATGGAAAGATTACGAAGATATTACCTGGAATTGTATCGGAACAAGATGGTGAAGTAGTAAATGCAAATGGTTTACTGGCATTACCGGCATTTGAAGAAATGCATATTCATATTGATAAAACGTATTATGGTGGACCGTGGAAAGCATGTACACCAGTAAAAAGTATATTCACTCGCATTCATGAGGAGCAAACTATTCTTCCGAAGCAATTAGAAACTGCAAAGAGTAGAGCGGAGAAAATGTTGCAATTACTTCTTGAAAATGGAGCGACAAATATTCGCACACATTGCAATATTGATCCTGTAATTGGTCTTGGGAATTTAGAAGCAACGATTGCGGCACTGGAAACATATAAAGATAAGTTATCAGCAAAAATCGTAGCATTCCCGCAACACGGTTTGTTAAGAAGTAATTCCGTAGGGCTTGTAAAAGATGCTATGCGTATGGGAGCTCATTTAGTAGGTGGAGTAGACCCAGCTACGGTAGATGGTAATATTGAAAAATCATTGAATACAATTATGGATATTGCGGTAGAGTTTGATTCAGACATTGATATTCATTTACATGACGCGGATCAACTCGGAACATTTACAATGAAGAGATTAGCTGCATTAACAGAAGAAGCAGGGTGGCAAGGAAGAGTTACGATTAGTCATGCTCTTGGACTTGGAGATGTATCTGTAGAAGAAGCGGAGGAAATGGCTGAACGACTTGCGGCATTAGGCATTGATATAACATCAACAGTTCCGATTAGTAGACATGTAATTCCAGTTCCGCTATTAAATCGTAAAGGTGTAAAAGTTTCACTAGGAAACGATAGTATAACTGATCATTGGTCTCCATTTGGAACAGGAGATATGTTACAAAAGGCAAATTGTCTAGCGGAGAGATTTCGATGGATTGACGAGCGCTCTTTAGGGAAAGCACTTCAGTTTATTACGGGCGGAAAATCTATATTAGATGATCAAGGAAATCGTCAATGGCCAAAAATTGGGGATGAAGCAAATATCGTCTTTACAGAAGCGTCATGTTCAGCCGAGGTAGTAGCAAGACAAACAGAGCGCTGTGCTGTTTTATATAAAGGAAATGTTGTTGCTGGTAGTTTGCAAAAATCGGCTATAAATAATCTTGTTTGAGAGGATGATTGAAATGCAAAATGTGTATTGGTTAACGAATGTACGATTAGAAACAGGTTACAAGTTTAATAATGAAGTAGTTACAGGTACAGAAACAGCTTTGCATCATTTACTCATACAGGATGGAAAGATTGAAAAAATTGTGCTTGCGGATGTACCGCTTCAAACAGAATATGAAACGAAAGATGCGAAAGAATTGCTTGTTCTTCCATCGTTTGTGGAAAATCATTTTCACCTTGATAAGACAAAACTTGGTGGCCCATGGGAAGCGTGCACACCAGTAAAAAATATTATTGAGAGATTAGAGTTAGAACAGCAGGAGTTACCAATTTTAGCTCAAACAACTGGAGAGAGAGCAGAGTTATTACTAAGAAACATTTTAAATGCTGGTTCGACTCATATACGAACGCATGTAAATATTGATCCGTATATCGGTCTTAAAAACTTAGAATCTGTCCATCAAACTTTAGAGAATATGAAAGGTGCGTTTACATATGAAATCGTAGCATTCCCGCAGCACGGTTTACTTCGTACAGAAGCGCATTCTCTTATGAGAGAAGCCATGAAAATGGGCGCAACTCTAGTAGGTGGTGTAGATCCAGCTACTGTAGATAATAATATTGAAAAATCACTTTTTGATATGATGGAAATTGCTGTAGAGGCAAATGCAGATGTTGATTTGCATTTACATGATGCAGGGCATTTAGGTATTTATACAATTAAAAAATTAGCTCAACTTACAGAGGAGGCTAATTGGGACGGACGTGTTGCGGTCAGTCATGCGTTTAGTCTAGGCGATGTATCTAAAGAAGAAGGAGCAGATATGGCAGACTTATTAGCTGAGAGAGGAATGTCTATTATTACGACAGTACCAATTAACAGAAATATGCCGCCAGTACCATTGCTTACAGAAAAAGGCGTTTCCGTTTCTTTAGGTTGCGATAGTATGTTTGATTCATGGGGACCATTTGGAAATGCTGATATTTTTGAAAGAGTAGGGCGTTTAGCAGAAAAGTATCGCTGGATTGATGAGAAGTCTTTATCTTCTTCTTTAGCGTATATTACAGGTGGAAAAACGCCATTGGATCAAGAAGGAAATCAAGTTTGGCCTAAAGTAGGAGATAAAGCTGATTTCGTCTTCTTACAAGCTACTTGTTCAGCAGAAGCGATTGCTAGACGAGCAAAGCGACCAGCCGTGATGAAAGATGGGAAAATAGTAGCGGGTTCCTTGCAACATGTTCAAGGAGTATTGATTTAATTTACGTATCTCCCTAATTTATATATATTTTTTCAAGGGTTCCTAATGAAAGAATAGGAATCCTTATTTTTTACGAGAAAAGGAGGGGAATAGGTGACACGTACATATATATTACTGTTTATATGTGTAGTAGTTTGGGGGAGTAATTTTATATTTGGTGCGATTTTAGTAAATACATTCCATCCGGTGTTGTTAACGACACTTCGCTTACTATTTATTAATTTGTTTTTTTTAGCGTACGCTATTATGTGTAAGAAAGACTTATATATAGAAAAGAATGAAATGAAAAGTGTATTATTAATTGGGATCATAGGTGTCGCAATTAATCAATGGTCTTTTTATGAAGGGTTACAAACAGCAGATCCAACAACAGCTGCGCTAATATTAGCACTTACCCCTGTTATGACTTCTATTCTAGCAGTATTTATTTTAAACGAACCGTTAACAGCTAAGTTAGTAATAGGAGGAGGGATTGCTACTTTTGGAGTGTTTTTTGTAATTGGTGTTGGGCAGAGATTCTTCTTTTCAGAAGGGTTAATATGGATTTTTATAACGATGCTATCTTTTTCTTTATCTATCGTTTTAATTCGGAAATTGGGGAACAGAGATGATATGTTTTTTATTACATTCTTTTCTTCAATTTTTGGTTTTTTAATCATGCTACCGTTTCTTGCTCTTACCTTTTCTCACATAACGTTGAAATACTCTATAGAGAGTTGGTCGCTTCTCATTGTGACGGCAATACTTATGCATGGAATTTGCACATTGGTTTGGAATAACCAATTGAGAAAAGTGCAAGCATCAACAGCAGCCGTGTTTTTAAATTTAGAACCATTCGTTACGATGGTGGTAGGTTATATTATATTGCATAAAAGTGTAACAGCCATTCAAATAATTGGAGCTGTTTTTATCGTTTGTGGAGTTTATATTGCAACATTTGGATACGGGAAGAAATCGAAGGGACAAAAAGTGTTGTTTCGAAAAGCTACGTAATAGTATAGCGTGTATTTCTGTGTGAAATGTATGGAAGGATGAAAAATTTGGACAATCAACATAATCAAAATCATATTATGGGAACTTTGCAATGGTTTATATTTTTATTAGCGAATTCAATCGCACTACCCATTGTCGTTGGCGGATTATTTCATCTTACGATGGAAGAAATATTTTATTTAATGCAGCGTACGTTTTTTGTAGTTGGTATATCTTCTTTTTTACAAGGGTGGCTTGGACATAGACTACCAATTGCGGATGGGCCAGCTGGATCTTGGGTTGGCGTATTTACCGTACTTGCTTATGCAACGGCCGGGCAAGATCAATTACATAGTACGTTGCAAATTTTAGAATTAGGAATGATAATTTCCGGTGTTGTTTTAATAGGATTAGGAGTAACTGGTTTTATCGGACGTATTTTATTTTTATTCACGCCGCTTGTGACAGGAACGTTTTTACTTTTGTTATGTTTACAATTAAGTGGTGTATTTCTAAAAGGGATGCTAGGAATTACTGCTACTGTTTCTCAAATTGATGGATTTACAGTGATAATCGCGTTTAGTATATTTTTGTTCGTTATTATACTGTCTAATTTTGGAAAAGGTTTTGTCAAAAGTTACGCAGTTTTAATAGGATTAATTAGTGGGTGGGTTCTTTTTCTCATTGCAGGAAAAGTGACGATTCCATCTCAAGTAACTCATTTTGTGCAACTTCCACAAATATTTGCTTGGGGACTTCCGAAATGGAATACAGGTATGGCTGTATCAAGTTTCGTTATGGTATGTATTTTAGTTTCTAATACAGTGGCAGCAATTATAGCGATCAATCAAGCTACCATTCAAAAAGCGACTATTGAACAGAAACAGTTGAAGGATGGTACGTGGGTTGGAGGGATTTCGCACATCATTTCTTCTGTATTTTCAACTGTAGGTGTCGTACCGTTACCAGCAACGGCAGGATTTATACGTTTAACGAAACAAAAATATATACGATCGTTCTTACTAGCATGTATGTTACTAGTCGTAATGTCGCTGTTTCCGAGTATTATTCGTTACTTAGCATCGTTGCCATCCGCTGTCGCATCTGCGGTTTTAATGGCTTCGTTCGTACAGCTAATTGGAATTGGATTTCATAATATAAAACAAGTGCCAATGAGCGAAAGGAATGTAACGATTTTAGGAGTTGCTGTATTATTTGGAAGCGGTGTTATGTTTTTACCGTCTGGAGCACTCCAATCACTGCCGTCTGTGATGCAATATATATTCGGAAATGGTTTGTTCGTAGGTACAGTTGTCAGTATATTACTAGAACAAATATGGCGTACTGAAAAGTGAGTGGATACAAAGAGTGTCTGCACTGTATAAAAGTCTAAAATAACATGTGAAATAAAGCCCATTTTCATTCACCACCCGCACATTTCGTTCATACAATATCTTGACTAAATAAACACCCAACTTACACATACACGGCTCTGGCTTAAGCAAGGAGGGTTATACCAGTTGAAGGAAAAAGCGTATCAATCTAAACCGTTACTCACAAAGAGAGAGAGAGAAGTATTTGAATTACTGGTTCAAGATAAAACAACGAAGGAAATTGCAGGTGAACTTTTTATCAGTGAAAAAACAGTACGCAACCACATCTCAAACGCAATGCAAAAGCTAGGAGTTAAAGGACGTTCACAAGCAGTTGTTGAGCTTCTTCGCATGGGAGAGCTCGAACTATAAAAAGAAAGCCGACTTTTATATGAAGAGTCGGCTATTTTTCTGTTTATATTTTGAACTTAAAAAGGTATCTCAGACTTTGAGAAGGAAGATATGTTTAAGAAAGAAACATTAAAAATAACTACTTTAGAACATGATGAGGCATTCAGGTTAGGTATCTTTGTCATTTATGAATAAGAAGGTGCAAATATGAAGTTGTATTTTAAGGATATGGAGATAGGGGAAATTAAAGGTGTTTTCGGAGACATGCCATGGATGTATGGAACAATTCGTCTATATGAAAATAGTAAACCGTTCCAAAAATATTTTCGTGAGATGGTAGACGAAGATAGTGGATTTGATTTTGAAAGCATAGATCCTGAATTGTTATATGAAGAAAATTGGTCTATTTTTGATGAGGATGATCAGCGATATTTAGGAATTGATATACCTGCTATTCATATGGAGGATACAACGATTGCGTGGCGTTGGAGATAAAAGCTATAGGTTGTGAACATCTTCGTACGAAAGAATTCAAATGATAGCAACAAGCTGACCTTTTGTATAAAAGTCAGCTTGTTGTTATCGTTTTTTTTTCGCTTGCTATATGAATGATAAGAACACTCCATACATAAATAGGTAGTAAGGAGGGGATATGTTGAAAAGGATATTGTTAGTTTCAACAAGCGCTCATGATATGAATGGACACCCGACTGGTTTGTGGCTGGAAGAGCTCGCAGCTCCTTATAATGTATTTAAAAAGGCTAAGTTCGATGTTGATATTGTGTCGATAAAGGGTGGTAGAGTACCTATTGATAGAGTTTCTATTCCGAACGGGATACCTCGTGAATTTAAGCATGTTGCTTCTTTATTGCAAAATACGAAGCCGATCTCAACGGTTCAGTTTTCGGATTATGATGCGGTTTTATTTGGCGGTGGGCACGGAGCGATTGTAGATTTTCCAGGTAATCCATATGTTGCAAATTTGATTGAGAATATGTACAACAATAACAGGATTGTAGCAGCTGTTTGTCACGGCGTAAGCTCTTTAGTCGGTGTGAAAAATAAAGATGGCTCGTTTTTTGTTGCCGGTAAGCGTGTAACAGGTTATACGAATGATGAGGAAAAAGCTGTACATTTAGAAAAGCGAGTGCCGTTTTTATTAGAAAGTAAATTGAAAGAAGAAGGGGCTTTGTTTTATGTTGCTCCAAAATTCACGCCACATGTCGTAGTAGATGGGCGTTTAATTACAGGGCAAAATCCACAGTCTAGTATGGGAATAGGGAAAGCTATAAGAAGAGCTGTAAGTAAATTATAGAAAAAGAGCTCGTTACTCATAAAGGTAGCGGGCATTTTTTCTATAGTATAAATGCCTCTTAAACTAAAAAGATGTATTGAGTATAATGACTTCATTTATAATTAATCTTGAATTTGCTATACTATTTTGTATGGACAAAAGGGGAGGCTCTTTTAATGAGAAAAGTTGCGTGTGCAAATACTTATATTAATAAAATAAAGCCCGTTATTAGAAAAACGAGTTTTAGCCAATTGAAAATAGATGAAATTGCGAAGTATATGGATATTAGTAAAGCTACTTTATATAAACGTTTTTCTTCAAAAGATGAGATTATTGAAGCTGTGGTAGAAGATTTTATGAACTACCTTCTTGAAGGAGATGCGGATAATCAAGATGAAAGTATGTCTTTTGCAGAGCGTTTCCAAAAGACGTTTATCCATTCTTTAAAATGTGTGACATATATTTCTGATGTCTTTTTACAAGATTTGAAAGAGGCATATCCGCACTTATCTGATCGGTTAGTTGCTGCACAACAAAATCGTAATCATAATTTGCAAATGTTTTTTGAAGCTGGTATGGAACAAGGCTACTTTAATAAAATGAACGCACAATTATTTATGGTGCAAGATGATGTGATGTTAAGACGTATTATAGATCATTCTTTTTGTATTCAGTACGATATTACGTTAAAGAAAGCGATACTGGATTTTTATGAATTGAAGAAGTATCAACTTTTTAAACCAGAGTATATAGAAGCAATTAATGATTCTAAAATTGAAAAAGAAGTTATTGCTATTTTGCAAATGATTTCGTGAAAAAGCAGATTTTCCTATAGTAATGGAAAATCTGCTTTTTTATTACATGTTATTTTTTTGCGTGTTGTAATACTAATTCAGCTACTGAACCACCTGAAGCTGGGTTTTGACCAGTGATAACACGATTATCTTCTACAGCGTAAGCTTCCCAAGGATGCACAGCTTTTTCGTAAAGACCTCCATTTTTAATGAGTTCATCTTCTGTTAAAAATGGAACGAATTGATCCAATTCAACTAGTTTTTCTTCTTCATTTGAGAATCCTGTTACTTTTTTACCACTAATTAAGCGTTCCCCGTTATTTAGTGTGATATGAAATAAACCAGCAGCTCCGTGACAAACAGAGGAGACGATTCCGCCATTTTCATAAATGTTGCGGCTAATCATTTGAAGTTCTTTATTTTCTGGGAAGTCCCAAATTACACCGTGACCGCCTGCGTAATAAATCGCAGCGTAGTCTGCTGGATTCACTTCACTCGGTTTCATTGTAGAACCGAGACGATTCATAAATTCTTTCTTTTGATACCATTCCCAATCGATGCTCTCCGCCATTGCTAAACTATGCGGATCAATCGGTGTATAACCACCTTGTGGACTGACATAATCTACTTCGTAACCAGCTTCTTCAACTTTTTTAACGAAATGGACAGCTTCACCAAGCCAAAGCCCAGTCGCTCTATTTAAATTTGGATATTTTTCTACGCTCGTTAATACAACTAACATTTTTTTCTTCATCATAATCCTCCTATAATGTTTCTTCTATATAAAAGTTCTTTATTTACTTAATTTTATGAAGTTAGAAATTGCAAATTTGAATAACCATGTCAGTCCTCCTTATATCGGATTCGAAATTAGTGTATAACAACCTTTGAACAAAGTAAACCAAAAATACTAAATTAGTTTACTTTGTATATTTTTCGTTGACAAACTGTAATGCTGAAACTATGATAGTTCCATGAATATCGAATAATATACATGCTTCGTTTCGAATTCAGTTTGTCGCGCGATAAATTTATACATTTGATGAAGTTGTTTAGTTGTGATAGCGGAGCTAAACAACTTTATTCTTCATTTACAGTTACTACAATCAGGAGAGGTGTTACACATGGGGAAAGATATAAGCAACCATTCAAAATGGTTTGTTTTCACATTATGTTTTATCGTTTTATTAGGACCGATGAATGCGGTTTTATTTAATGTAGCGTTAGAAGATATTGCTAATGATTTATCCATTAGTCAATCGAAAGTAAGTTGGGTTGTAGTAGGGTATTCCTTAGTTGTCGGTATTGGTTCGATGATATATGGGAAGCTGGCGGATCGTTATAGTGTAAAAAAACTATTAATTATTTCAATTATTATATTTGTAGCGGGTTCTATTATTGGATTTATGAATCAATCTTATGCGATTACCATTCTTGCAAGATTAGTGCAGGCGAGTGGGGGCGCGGCATTTATTGCGCTTAGTATGATTGCAGTGGCAAAATTAGTTGTTCCTGATAAGAAGCCTGGTGCGTTAGCGATGATTAGTTCTTCTATTGCATTAGCGATAGGTATTGGTCCTTTAGTTGGCGGGGCTATTACAAATACATTAGGGTGGCCATATTTATTTTTATTTATGGTTATTTCAGTAGTTGGGATTTTCTTGCTTATAAAATTTATGCCAGAAGAAGCGCAGCATACGGATGAAGCGTTTCATTTTGATTACATTGGAGCGGTGTTATTATTTGCGTTCATTACGACTGTTTTATTAGGTGTAAATATTAATATTTGGCTATTTGTGTTATCGGTAGCTTTCTTATTTTTATTCACAGTTCGTATGAAGAACGCGGAGTATCCATTTATTCATATTGAGTTGTTTACAAATAAACCATTTCTTCGTTTAATAGCGGTCGGATTTATAATGAATGTGGCGCTATGTGCTAGTTTATTATTATTACCATTGCTGTTAGGCAGAGAACACGGATTGTCTCCATTTGTTATCGGAATTGTTTTGTTTGTTGCATCAATCTTTGGGATTGTATCTAGTTTTATTACTGGGAAAATTGTCCCTTCGTTTGGAAATGTGAATATGATTTATGTAGCGTCTGTCATTATGATCGTTGGCTTTTTAATTTTAGGGCTTATTCCGAATGGGAGCTTAATTGTTATTTTAGTGGCGATTATTTTAACATTTATGAGTTATTCAGCCATTCAAGTATCAGTAAACACATTTATACCGAAAACATTACATCCAGCTAAAGTTGGAGTCGGTCTTGGTCTATATAATTTAATTAACTTTTTCGGTATGGCATTTGGACCAGCTGTAGCGAGCAAAATTATGGAATCTACAAATAGTTATCGTTTGAATTTTATTTTAATTGTCATGTTAATTTCTGCTCATTTCTTCTTATTAATAGGAATGTCTTCTTTCCAAAAAAAGATGGAGCAATAAATACGCATTTTATATAGAAGAAACCGACTTTCATATAGAAGGTCGGTTATTTTTCTATCTTGCAAATTATGAAAAAAAGGAGCAAAATAAAAAAGGTCCTAGTCTATACAGGTACAAATGAAAATTTTCATACAGAAGCAGTTTAAGTTAGCGAACTTAAAGTGTGTAAAATATAATGATAAAATAAGATGATGAATGAGAAAATGGGTGATGAAGTTGAATAGAGCAATCGGTGTTATCGATTCAGGAGTTGGCGGTTTAACAGTAGCGAAGGAATTAATTCGTCAGTTGCCGAAAGAACGTATTATATATTTAGGGGATACGGCACGTTGCCCTTATGGTCCACGTTCTCGAGAAGAAGTGCGTCAATTTACGTGGGAAATGACGGAGCATTTACTAGATTTAAATATCAAAATGTTAGTTATTGCGTGTAATACAGCAACTGCGGTTGTATTAGAAGAGATGCAGAAACAATTACCAATTCCAGTGGTAGGAGTTATTCACCCAGGATCACGTACAGCTTTAAAAGTGACAAACACGTATCATGTTGGGATTATTGGAACGATTGGAACGGTGAAAAGTGGTGCATACGAAGAAGCGTTAAAGTCTATTAATAACCGTGTTATGGTAGAAAGTTTAGCGTGTCCGCCTTTCGTTGAGCTTGTAGAGAGTGGAAATTTTGAAAGTGAAATGGCGTATGAAGTTGTACGAGAAACGTTGCAACCGCTGAAAAATACTGATATTGATACACTTATTTTAGGTTGTACACATTATCCAATTTTAGGTCCTGTTATTAAAAAAGTAATGGGAGATAAAGTACAACTAATTAGTTCAGGTGATGAAACAGCGCGCGAAGTAAGTACAATTTTATACCATAGTAAAATGTTGAATGAGGGAGAGGAACAAAGTGATCATCTCTTCTTAACGACAGGAAAAATAGGCCTATTTAAAGAAATTGCATCAAAATGGTTCGGTCAACCGATTGAAAATGTGAAACATATTCATTTAGAAAAAGAATAATAGTAGAATCTATATAAGTGAACTCCTGAGAAATCAGGAGTTTTTTGTTTATTCCACTGATTAAAGTTTTACTTTATAAGGAGTACAGCTAGTTCTAAAACATGAAACAGCTCGTATACATAATAGTACAAACTTAGATTTTAGGGGGGAATGGCATGCCTAAATCCACTTTTAAATGGGTTGTTGGTGCTACTGTGAGCGCTGTTTTACTAACAGGGTGTGGCTTTATAAATCAGGAGAAAGCAACGGAACAAATTGATCCGCCAAAACAAGTTACGTATACAGAGGGTGGAAAGAAAGAAGTAGCTAAGAAAGATAAGCAAGGACAAACGGTAAATAGAGAACTATACCTTGTTGATAAAAATGGTTATGTTGTACCGCAAACGTTAGCTATACCTACTCCGAAAGCGAATGAGGTCATTCAGCAAACGTTAGAGTACCTTGTGAAAGATGGACCGGTAACGAATTTATTACCGAATGGGTTCCGTGCAGTCATTCCAGCGAATACATCGATGACCTTAAATTTGAAAAAAGATGGGACGGCAGTCATTGATTTCTCTAAAGAAATGAAAAACTATGCAAAAGAAGAAGAGCGTCAAATGGTTGAGTCAATAGCGTGGACGTTGACGCAATTTAAAGAAATAAAACAAGTGCAGTTCCAAATAAATGGTGAGAAATTGGCGAAGATGCCTGTTGGTGGTACACCGCTTGGTGAAGGGGTGAGCCGTGATAATGGTATCAACTTCGATGATGAACAAGTAGCGGATGTAACAAATACAAAACCGGTTACACTTTATTTTATGGCACAAAATAATAATAAGCAGCAATACTACGTACCAGTAACACGCCGCGTTGTAGAAGGAAAAGAAAATGATTACGCAGCAATTATAGATGAACTTGTAAAAGGACCGATTCATCAATCGCTTCTGAATGATTTTAATCCAGGAGTTAAGCTGATTACGAATCCGAAGTTACAAGATGGAAATCTTACATTAAACTTTAATGAAAATATATTTATAAACCCAGATAAAAATATGGTTTCAAATTACGTATTGAAGTCGTTAGTTTTATCTTTAACAGAAAAGAAAGGCGTGAAAAGTGTTTCTATTGAAGTAAATGGTAAAGCGAATCTTATAGATGAAAAGGGCGGAAAGTTAATAAAACCTGTCGATCGTCCAGAAAACGTGAATACAGGTAGTTTTTAATCTTCAATAATTTGATATACTTAAGTAAGAAAGGGGAATTGCTTTTTGGGTTCCTCTTCTTTTATTGTATACATATCATACATTTAAATTTGGCTATACTAACAAGTAGTTATGAGGAGGTTATTTTTATGCGAGTAGATGGTAGAGAGAAAACAGAATTACGCCATATACATATTCATACGAATTATTTAAAAAATCCAGAGGGATCAGTATTAATTGAGGTTGGGGATACAAAGGTAATTTGCTCAGCGACAATTGAAGAGCGTGTCCCACCGTTTATGCGTGGAGAAGGAAAGGGCTGGGTAACAGCTGAATATGCGATGATTCCACGTGCAACAGAACAACGTACAATAAGGGAATCAAGTAAAGGGAAAGTAACAGGACGTACAATGGAAATCCAGCGCTTAATTGGACGAGCTTTACGTGCGGTAGTTGACCTAGAAGCACTTGGTGAAAGAACAGTTTGGATTGATTGTGATGTTATTCAAGCGGATGGTGGAACGAGAACTGCTTCTATTACAGGTGCATATGTAGCAATGGTATTAGCGTTTGAGAAGTTATTACAAGCAGAAAAAGTATCTAAAATTCCAGTAAAAGATTATTTAGCAGCAACGTCAGTAGGAATTGTTGAAGAGCAAGGTGTTGTTTTAGATTTAAACTACGTAGAAGATTCTAAAGCAGACGTTGATATGAACGTAATTATGACTGGAAAAGGTCAGTTTGTTGAAGTGCAAGGAACTGGAGAAGAGGCAACGTTTAGCAGAGCGCAGTTAAATGAATTACTTGATGCTGCGGAACAAGGTATCTTCCAACTAATTGACATGCAAAAAGAAGCGTTAGGTGACATCGTATCTCATATAGAGTAGAGGTGGAAAGTATGAAACAAGTTGTTGTAGCGACAAAAAATATGGGGAAAGTACGTGAATTTGCTGAGTTATTTGAGCGATTTGATTTAGAAGTAAAATCATTACACGATTTTCCTCATATTGAAGAAGTCGAAGAAACTGGTGAAACATTTGAAGAAAATGCGATCTTAAAAGCGGATAGTTTGAGTAGACAGCTGAATGCGATCGTAATTGCGGATGATTCAGGTCTTATTGTAGATGCTTTAAATGGGAAACCAGGCGTGTATTCAGCTCGTTTTGCTGGAGAGCCGAAAGATGATCAAGCGAATATTGATAAAGTGTTACAAGAATTAAATGACGTAGCGTTTGAAAAGCGCAAAGCTCGTTTCTACTGTGCATTAGCAGTGGCTTTCCCTGAAGGTGATAAAAAGCCTGTCATTGTAAACGGGACGTGCGAAGGGTATATTTTAGAGCAACGCCGCGGGGAAAACGGCTTTGGATATGATCCGATTTTTTATGTAGAAGAATATAAAAAAGCGATGGCGGAACTAAGTTCAGATGAGAAAAATGCCATTAGCCACCGTGGACGTGCTCTTCGTAAGTTAGAAGAAAAAATCCCTGAATGGTTTTTAGGAGAATAAGGGAGAGAGATTGATGAAAGCTTTAATCGTAAGCGATAGTCATAGCTCCGTGAAGGAATTACAGCAGTTGAAAGAGAAATATGAAGGAAAAGTAGATGTCATGATTCATTGCGGTGATTCAGAGCTAACGCCTGCTCACGAAGAGCTGCAAGGTTTCCATGTTGTAAAAGGAAACTGTGATTATGCTAACTTTCAAGACGAGATTGTAACTGATGTAGATGGTATTCGTTTCGTCGTTGTGCACGGACATCGTCATAACGTGAAAATGACATTACAAACATTAGCGTACCACGCAGAAGAGGTAGGGGCGCAAGTTGCATGCTTCGGACACTCTCACGTATTAGGTGCGGAATTAATCGACGGCGTTTTATTTATTAATCCAGGCAGTATTTTATTGCCACGTCAGCGTGTAGAAAAGACATTTGCTTTATTAGAAATGGATGAAAACCAAATGGAAGTTCGTTTTGAAACATTAGACGGACAACTAGTTGAACAAGCAGTTTTTAAAAGAGGATAAGAAAAATTATCCTCTTTTAAAAAAGGTGTTGACTTTATGTATGGTTATACATATAATAAATATTGTCGATAGGGCAACAGCGCTAACGAAGAAAAATAAAATAACATATGCGGGTGTAGTTTAGTGGTAAAACAAGAGCCTTCCAAGCTCTGGTCGAGAGTTCGATTCTCTTCACCCGCTCCATGTCCCAGTAGCTCAGCCGGATAGAGCATACGCCTTCTAAGCGTACGGTCGGGAGTTCGAATCTCTCCTGGGACGCTAAAAAAACCTTGTTATCTTTTGATAACGAGGTTTTTTGTTTAAAAATTGATGTATGTGCAAGAAGTGTAAAAAATATAAAGTAACATATGATAATTATTATATACAACAGATTAAAGTGCATTAAGAAAAGAGCGCCATTTATGTGCCCTATTTCTCTTGTTTAATTTAAAGAATCAATAGGCTTATGATGGAACTTAAATCCACATCTGTATTATCCCAATTGTTCACTTAGAATGTTATAAAACTTTTTACCATTCTAGTACGATTGAGCAGCCGTTATCGGAACTTATCTCCGACAGTGTGTTACAATTAATAGAAGCGGAAAACGAGAATCTCCAATTGACTGGACGTGTGATCGGTTGGACAGTTTAAGAAGGTTGTATAAAAAAGGGAGATGGCGCAAAGATGGCGAGATCAAATGAGAATGATTTAACGGAGAAATTGGCAGAAGGTCACCGGAAATATGGTGATGGCAACTTTACAGTACAGAACATCGGTGATGAAACTAACCCAGATTGGACTGTCATAAAAAATGTGAGGAAGGGATCGGCAGGCATTCGTGAAGGAGAAGATATATTAAGACTGCGATCAAAATATATAAAATAGTGCGGAAATGGGCGGGCCGAGAGTTCGAACCTCTCCTGGGACGCTAAAAAAACCTTGTTATCTTTTGATAACAAGGTTTTTTGTTTGTTTTAAATTAATTATTAATAAACTTCTCAAATACAAAACCATAATCTTTCACGTTATATTGTTTCTTCGTATCAACGAGCCAGTTAAAGGCGATCTCGTTCATTTCTTTAAATTGTTCTGCTAAATTTACTTGTGCGTTTGAAATACGGCTGAAAGCGTTAGATGCCATATCTAGACTTTTATGTGCATACTGCAATGTAATATCGTTGTCGTATGAGATTTCTTCTATTTTAAGTAAAGCTTTATATAAATCTTTTAATTCTTCAATATGTTTTTTATGAACATCAATTGAATAATGCTCATCTCCCATTTGAAACTTAATTTCTACATCTAAATCAATTGTTCCCGCAGTTTCAAGTGCTACGTTTTTAATTGGATATTTACTATAGCTAAAGCGGCGTAGTGTACGTTTTTTACTTGTTGCGCTTGTACCATCTAAGTGGAGTAATCCTTTGTTTGTGAAACAATATTCATCTGATTTGGATTTAATTAGAAAATAAATTTTCTCCCCGTCTTCATGCATCACGTAATCATCAGCATCAACTTTATCGTAATCTTTCGGTGTAATGACAGACCCTACATCACTTAGTCCTAATACATCTGCAGCCATTTTTTTAAACATACATAATCCCCCTTTTAAATTCTTGATTGTACAAAAATATATTAACACGATTTCAATAAAGTGTTTTCTTATAATTGAAAACATTTGAAGGTAAGTTAGGGAAAGTAACGAACATTTAGTAAATCTATTAATTTAAGAATGGCTCCTCCGAAAAATAATCAAGAGAAAAAAGTTAATTTTGCAAGTGATTATAGAGAAATTTCGTGAAAACCTCTCAAGTAATATGAGGTTTTTTTCTATCCATTTTGAAATCTTACAATTCTGTAAGGTAACTGTAAGGAAGTTCGATGGTAACAAATTGCTAATCCTCTATAATGAAGGTAACAACGATAAAACGAGGAGGAAGAACTGATGAAAGGGTTAATCGTAACAGGTTTAACAGTTGCTTTTGGATTTGTAGCGTATGAGAAATTAACGTATGTAGTTGATGTTGTAAAACATTTAATCGCTTAGTAAAAAAACTGCCATGAGAGGGAAAGGGAATGAGTGAATGAATGGAATGGTTATTTGGAATTATAGGTACTTGTAGTGTAGTGTTATTGTTCTTTGTCCCGAGTGGTATACTTAGTTCGACAACGAGTTTGTTCTTCTTAAGTTTGTTTGCTTGTACGATGCTTATTATTATGTTTTTAATGAAGCGAAGTAAACCAATCTTCTATTGTAGCATGATTGTTATGGCAATTATTGTTCTCCAAATTATTACCCTTGTTATATACCCCACTATTATAAAAGCTTTCCATTAATGATGAATCCTCTGCTTTAATTGCTGAGGATTTTTATTTGCGCATTTTTAATTTTTAGTAAGGATTTGTTTATATTGAAATATAAAAATTAAATATTTCCATATTTCAAACAAAGGGTTTTGGGATGTTGTGTTCTTATTACTCATTTGATATATTTACTTTAAAGATAATTAAAATCTAGAAAAAGAGGCGGACGTATGGATAAAAAAGAAAATACGGTCGTATTGTTTCCGCAACTATCAGAGCGATATATTGATGAAGGTTTTTTAGCACTGAAAGAGCGGAAATTCGAAGATGCATTGCGCTGCTTTGAAATATTACGTCAGTATAATGCAGAAACGGAACAAACGGAACTCGCTTCTGTTATTTGTTTGTTAGAATTAAAACATATGGAAGAAGCGAAAGACAAATGTGAACAGTTACTTGAAACAGGAGCTGTATTATTTGGTGATATTCTTGAAACATATGTGACGATTTTAGTTCAAACAAATGATTATGAAGGTGTCATTGAAATCGTTGAAAAGGTTTTGCAAACGAAAGATGTAATGCCTGAGCAAAAGGAAAAATTAGCACAGCTCGCTTTATTTGCAGAAGGTATGTTAAGTGAAGTAGATACGTCACTAGTCGATTCGAATTTTGAATTGGATGAGTTTACTAATGAAATGTTTGGAGAAAACTTTGGACAAAAGCTAAGAGCGATTCAGCAACTTTCGTTAAAAGACTTGGATCTTGCATTACCTATTTTAAAGAAATTTTTAATAGACGAAAAACAGCACCCTTATTTGAAAACTTCTATTTTATATAAAATGATAGAAAATCAAATAGAAGAAGAGATAGAGGTAGAAAAGTTTGGAAATACGATCAAGGTGATTCCAGCATTTACAGGTCATAATGAGGAGCAATCCGATAACATTATACATACATTATCAAGCCGATTAGAGCAAAATTATCCCGATATATTTGATGCGATGGTTACATATTGGAAAGAATTGCGAATTAGCGTTTTCCCATTCGCTCTATTAATGGATAAAGTGGAGATTTGGGCTGCTGTTTTAGAGAGAATTGGAAGAAAGCGTTTCGGATTGACTATTGATGAAGAAGAGCTTATGACAGCGTATAATATTGAATTAGAAGAGTTTCATATTGCCTATCAATGGTTATTACGTGTTGAAAGAGAAGGATATTTGCCCGTATAATTATGAAAAAGAATCGTTCGGTTCTTGAAACGAGCATATTCTATGTTATAATGTAAGGGTTGCAAAAGGCAGAAATCTGCCTGTTTGTAAGAGAAGAGAAGTGTAATTCTCTTACTTAATATGTTTCATATTATTCTCGAACAAAATATACCGTAGTTGTCTTTTAGACAATTAGTAGATTGGAACATTATATCTGAAAGCTTTTGCTAGAGGATTATTTGTACTTTTGTTATTTCAAAAAAGAGATAATGAAGATTTTAATCTATAGAGGTATGTGCATACATTATTATAGTTGGAGGGAAAGAATAAATGGCTACAAAATGGGAAAAATTAGAAGGTAACGTAGGCGTTTTAACAATCGAAGTTGATGCTAAAGAAGTAAACAACTCTATCGACGCTGCGTTCAAAAAAGTAGTACAAACAATCAACGTACCAGGTTTCCGTAAAGGAAAAATGCCTCGTCCGTTATTCGAACAACGCTTTGGTATCGAATCTTTATATCAAGATGCTATAGATATCATCTTACCAAAAGCATACGGTGAAGCGATTGATGAAGCTGGTATCTTCCCAGTTGATCATCCTGAAATCAACATCGAGAAGTTCGAAAAAAATGCTAACCTTATCTTCACTGCAAAAGTTACAGTGAAACCTGAAGTTAAATTAGGTGAGTACAAAGGTTTAGCAGTAGAAAAAGTTGAAACAACTGTAACTGACGAAGATGTAGAGAACGAATTAAAATCTTTACAAGAGCGTCAAGCTGAACTAGTTGTTAAAGAAGAAGGAACTGTTGAAAACGGTGATACAGCTGTAATCGACTTCGAAGGTTTCGTTGATGGCGAAGCATTTGAAGGCGGAAAAGGCGAAAACTATTCTCTTGCAATCGGTTCTGGTACTTTCATCCCTGGTTTCGAAGAGCAAGTAATTGGTCTTAAATCTGGTGATTCTAAAGAAGTTGAAGTTTCATTCCCAGAAGAGTACCACGCTGCTGAATTAGCTGGTAAACCAGCTACATTCAAAGTAACAATTCACGAAATCAAAACAAAAGAACTTCCTGAGTTAAACGACGAGTTCGCTAAAGAAGCTGACGAAGAAGTTGCAACTCTTGATGAATTAAAAACAAAACTTCGTACAAACTTAGAAGAAGGCAAAAAGCACGAAGCTGAGCACAAAGTACGTGACGAAGTAGTAGAATTAGCTGCTGCTAACGCTGAAATCGAGATTCCAGAAGCTATGATCGACACTGAGTTAGATCGTATGGTTCGTGAATTCGAGCAACGTTTAAGCCAACAAGGTATGAACCTTGAGCTTTACTACCAATTCACAGGTACTGACGCTGACAAGTTAAAAGAGCAAATGAAAGAAGACGCTCAAAAACGCGTAAGAATCAACCTTGTTCTTGAAGCTATCATTGAAGCTGAAAACATCGAAGTTACTGAAGAAGAAGTAACTGCAGAAGTTGAAAAAATGGCTGAAATGTACGGTATGCCAGTAGACGCTATCAAGCAAGCTCTTGGAAGCGTAGACGCTTTATCTGAAGACCTTAAAGTGCGTAAAGCTGTAGACTTCTTAGTAGACAACGCTGCATAATAAAATAACAAGGCGCGATTTTAATCGTGCCTTGTTTTATAAATATAGAAATATATTTATAAAACTTTTCGATGAAGAAGGAAAACTTCCTTTACAAGTCGAATATACATATTTCAAAAGTTTTAAAATTTTTTTATTTGTACATAACTAGTCATATTATTTGTATTTCTCGCCACGTAGTGACATAATATGTATTTACATACGATACATTTATCGTGTACATACGAAGGCAAGAGGTTAGCACTTTGTAAGGGGTGTGAAAATATGTTTAAATTTAATGATGAAAAAGGTCAATTAAAATGTTCTTTCTGTGGTAAAACACAAACGCAAGTTCGAAAGTTAGTTGCAGGTCCAGGTGTTTACATTTGTGACGAGTGTATCGAGCTTTGTACTGAAATTGTACAAGAGGAGCTTGCGAAGGACGAAGAAGTAGAATTCAAAGATGTACCGAAACCGGTAGAAATTCGTGAAATCTTAGATGAGTATGTCATCGGACAAGATAACGCGAAAAAAGCACTAGCGGTAGCGGTATATAACCATTACAAACGCATTAATTCTAACAGTAAAATTGATGATGTAGAATTAGCGAAGAGTAATATTTCACTTATTGGGCCAACTGGTAGTGGTAAAACATTATTGGCACAAACATTAGCGCGTATTTTAAATGTTCCATTTGCGATCGCGGACGCAACATCTTTAACAGAAGCTGGATATGTAGGGGAAGATGTAGAAAACATCTTACTAAAATTAATCCAAGCAGCTGATTATGATGTAGAGAAAGCGGAAAAAGGAATCATTTATATTGATGAGATTGATAAAGTGGCACGTAAGTCCGAAAATCCATCAATTACACGTGATGTATCTGGTGAAGGTGTACAGCAGGCACTTCTGAAAATTTTAGAAGGTACTGTAGCGAGCGTTCCACCTCAAGGTGGTCGTAAGCATCCGCATCAAGAGTTTATTCAAATTGATACAACGAACATCCTATTCATTTGTGGTGGAGCGTTTGATGGCATTGAGCCAATTATTAAACGTCGCCTTGGTGAGAAAGTAATTGGATTTGGTGCTGAGAAGAAAAATGCTGATGTAAATGAGAAGCATGTTTTATCTCACGTTTTACCAGAGGATCTTTTAAGATTCGGTTTAATTCCGGAGTTTATCGGTCGTCTTCCAGTTATTGCGAACCTAGAGCCGCTTGATGAAGATGCTCTTGTAGATATTTTAACGAAACCGAAAAATGCACTTGTTAAGCAATTCCAAAAATTATTGGAGCTTGACGATGTTGAGTTAGAGTTTGAAGAAGGTGCACTAGTTGAGATTGCGAAAAAAGCAATTGAACGTAAAACAGGTGCTCGTGGACTTCGTTCTATTATTGAAGGCTTAATGCTTGATGTAATGTTCGAACTTCCATCTCGCAAAGATATCGAGAAGTGTATTCTGACGAAAGAAACAGTAGCTGATAATGAACCGCCGAAATTGGTGTTACAAGACGGTACTGTACTTGATACAAAAACATCTGCATAGTGCGAAGAAGAAACAGCAATTTTTATAATTGCTGTTTTTCTTTATGTTTAGCTATGTTCCTCCGCGGAAATACTAAATGATAAAACATTGCGGGAGGAAATAAATTATGAGCTGGACAAATATATTTTTACTTGTTCAACTTGTTTTTGGTGTAATTGTCGGATTGTATTTTTGGCATTTACTTCGAAATCAGCGAACACAAAAAGTTTCAATTGATCGAGAATCGAAAAAAGAATTAGAACAGCTTCGTAAAATGCGTGAGATTTCTTTAACAGAGCCGCTTGCGGAAAAGGTACGCCCTACATCCTTTTTAGATATTGTAGGGCAAGAGGACGGAATTAGGTCGTTAAAAGCGGCTCTTTGTGGTCCGAATCCGCAACATGTAATTATATATGGTCCGCCAGGTGTCGGGAAGACAGCGGCAGCACGTCTTGTATTGGAAGAAGCGAAACGCAATCCGAAATCTCCATTTCGTACGAATGCAACATTTATCGAACTTGATGCGACGACAGCAAGATTTGATGAACGTGGTATTGCAGACCCATTAATTGGTTCAGTCCATGATCCGATTTATCAAGGGGCAGGTGCAATGGGGCAAGCGGGTATCCCACAGCCGAAAAAAGGGGCTGTAACAGATGCGCATGGTGGTATTTTGTTCATTGATGAGATTGGTGAATTACATCCAATTCAAATGAACAAAATGTTAAAGGTGTTAGAAGATCGGAAAGTATTTTTGGAAAGTGCGTACTATAGTGAAGAAAATTCGATGATTCCAACGTATATACATGATATTTTTCAAAAAGGTTTGCCCGCCGATTTTCGCTTAGTTGGGGCGACGACACGTTCGCCAGAGGAGATTCCTCCTGCTATTCGGTCACGCTGTTTAGAAGTGTTTTTCCGTGAGTTAGATACAGAAGAGATTCAAAAAGTAGCGAAGAATGCAGCTGATAAAGTGGAAATGCAAATGGGTAAAAATGGTATTGAAATGATCGGGATGTATGCAAGAAATGGACGAGAAGCGATTAACCTTGTACAAATTTCTGCTGGTATGGCAATAAATGAAGAACGTTCTTTCATTAAAGATGAAGATATAGAGTGGGTTGTTCACTCTAGTCAACTTACACCGAAATATGAAAAACGTATTTATCCTATTCCGAGAATCGGTCTTGTAAATGGACTTGCTGTATACGGACCAAATACAGGCGCGTTATTAGAAATTGAAGTAACAGCAATCAAGGCGAAAGATAAAGGATCGGTAAATGTTACCGGAATTGTAGAAGAGGAAAGTATTGGTAGTCAAACGAAATCCATTCGCCGTAAAAGTATGGCGAAAGGTTCTGTAGATAATGTATTAACAGTACTTCGTTCTCTAGATGTGTTGCCAGAAGGGTACGATATACATATTAATTTTCCAGGTGGTATCCCAATTGATGGGCCTTCGGCAGGTATTGCTATGGCAACAGGTGTATATTCAGCAGTGCATCGTACGTATGTGAGTAATGAAGTAGCGATGACCGGTGAGATAAGTATACATGGGGAAGTGAAACCTATTGGTGGTGTGTACGCAAAAATAAAAGCCGCGAAAAAAGCAGGTGCTAAGAAAGTCATCATTCCTGCTGAAAACATGCAACCGTTTTTGTATACAATAAAAGGAATTGAAATCATTCCTGTTCGTAAGTTAAAAGAGGTATTTGAGCTAACATTTATGCAGGAAAATATGCATCGAGACCTTGATATACATACTACTGTAGACGAAACAGATGCACAATCAATGTGAGAACGAACGATAATAAAATTTGCCAGACTTCGTTTAAGTTTGTATGCTTAAGCGGAGTCTTTTTTCCTTTTTAAAAGGGAGAAAAAATGAGGGATTTACAATTGTGGAAAATCTCTGCAATTGCATCTAGATGTATTGTAATATAAAATAGTTGAACAGGAGTTTAATTTATTATGGAGGTGCTATGTCTAGTATGAATACGAATGAAAGAATCGTACCCCTCCTACCATTAAGAGGCGTTCTCGTATATCCAACGATGGTTCTGCATCTTGATGTAGGACGTGATAAATCGATACAAGCACTAGAGCAGGCGGCAATGGATGAAAATATCATCTTTTTAGCGATGCAAAAAGAAATGAATATCGATGATCCGAAAGAAGATGACATATATAGTGTAGGTACAGTGGCGAAAGTGAAGCAAATGTTAAAATTGCCGAACGGTACGCTTCGTGTCCTTGTAGAGGGTTTACATAGAGCTGAAGTAGTAGAGTTTATCGAAGAAGAGAATGTAGTGCAGGTTTCTATCAAAACGGTAACTGAAGAAGTGGAAGATGATCTAGAAGAGAAAGCTCTTATGCGTACATTACTGGAGCATTTCGAACAATATATTAAAGTTTCGAAAAAAGTTTCAAATGAAACATTTGCAACGGTAGCTGATGTAGAAGAGCCAGGAAGATTAGCTGATCTAATTGCTTCTCACTTGCCGATTAAAACGAAGCAGAAACAAGAAATTTTAGAGATTGTATCTGTGAAGGAACGATTACATACACTTATTTCAATTATTCAAGATGAACAAGAGTTACTTAGTTTAGAAAAGAAAATTGGACAAAAAGTAAAACGTTCAATGGAGCGCACGCAAAAAGAGTATTTCTTACGTGAGCAAATGAAGGCGATTCAAACTGAACTTGGTGATAAAGAAGGTAAGGGCGGGGAAGTTGAAGAACTTCGTGAGAAAATTGAACAGTCGGGAATGCCTGAAGAAACAATGAAGGCTGCACTGAAAGAATTAGACCGTTATGAAAAATTACCAGTAAGTTCTGCGGAGAGCGGTGTTATTCGCAATTATATGGATTGGTTATTAGCACTTCCATGGACTGAAGCGACAGAAGATATGATTGATCTTGCTCATTCAGAAGAGATTTTGAACAAAGATCATTACGGTCTTGAGAAAGTGAAAGAGCGCGTACTCGAATATTTAGCTGTACAGAAATTAACGAATTCATTAAAAGGACCTATCCTTTGCTTAGTAGGACCTCCTGGGGTCGGGAAAACTTCGTTAGCGCGTTCGATTGCAACATCATTAAATCGTAATTTTGTCCGTGTATCCCTTGGTGGTGTACGTGATGAATCGGAAATCCGTGGTCACCGTCGTACGTACGTTGGAGCGATGCCAGGACGCATTATTCAAGGTATGAAAAAGGCGAAAACAGTTAATCCAGTCTTTTTATTAGATGAGATTGATAAAATGTCTAACGACTTCCGTGGAGATCCATCAGCGGCATTACTTGAAGTGTTAGACCCAGAACAAAACCATAACTTCAGTGATCATTACATTGAAGAACCGTATGATCTATCGAAAGTTATGTTTGTAGCAACTGCGAATACACTTTCAAGTGTTCCAGGTCCGCTGCTTGACCGTATGGAAATTATTTCGATTGCTGGCTATACAGAACTTGAAAAAGTTCACATTGCCCGTGAACATTTATTACCGAAACAATTAAAAGAGCATGGCTTACGAAAAGGTAATTTACAAGTACGTGATGAAGCACTTCTTGAAATTATTCGTTATTATACACGTGAGGCTGGTGTTCGAACACTAGAGCGTCAAATCGCAAAAGTTTGTCGTAAAGCAGCAAAAATTATCGTTACAGCAGAACGCAAGCGTATTGTAGTAACAGAGAAAAACATTGTTGATTTACTTGGTAAGCACATATTCCGTTATGGGCAAGCCGAAAAAACAGACCAAGTTGGTATGGCAACAGGGTTAGCCTATACAGCAGCAGGCGGTGATACACTTGCGATTGAAGTGTCTGTAGCGCCAGGTAAAGGGAAATTAATTTTAACAGGTAAACTTGGGGATGTTATGAAAGAATCCGCACAAGCAGCGTTTAGCTATATTCGTTCTCGTGCAGAAGAGCTTCAGATTGATCCGAATTTCCATGAGAAAAATGATATTCATATTCATGTTCCAGAAGGAGCAGTTCCAAAAGATGGACCATCAGCAGGTATTACGATGGCAACGGCACTTATTTCTGCACTAACAGGTATTCCTGTAAGTAAAGAAGTGGGGATGACAGGTGAAATTACACTTCGTGGTCGTGTATTACCAATTGGTGGTTTAAAAGAAAAAACATTAAGTGCTCACCGCGCAGGCTTAACAAAAATTATTTTGCCAGCAGAAAACGAGAAAGATTTAGATGATATTCCAGAAAGCGTAAAAGAAAACCTTACGTTTGTGCTTGCATCTCATTTAGATGAAGTATTGGAGCACGCATTAGTAGGAGTGAAACAATGAAAGTAACAAAAGCAGATATTGTAATTAGTGCTGTTAAACCAGAACAATATCCAGACAGTGATTTACCAGAAATTGCATTAGCAGGTCGTTCAAATGTCGGGAAGTCTTCCTTTATTAATAAAATTTTAAATCGTAAAAAGTTAGTACGTATTTCTTCTAAACCAGGGAAAACGCAAACGTTGAACTTTTTCTTAATCAATGAGATGATGCATTTTGTTGACGTTCCAGGTTATGGATATGCGAAAGTATCTAAAACAGAGCGCGCAGCATGGGGCAAGATGATTGAGACTTACTTTACAACACGTGAGCAATTAGACGCAGCTGTATTAGTAGTTGATTTACGTCACCAACCAACAAATGATGACGTGATGATGTATGATTTCTTAAAGCATTATGAAATCCCAACAATTATTATTGCGACGAAAGCCGATAAAATTCCGAAAGGGAAATGGCAAAAGCATTTAAAAGTTGTAAAAGAAACGCTTGCTGTTGAAATTGGCGATGAAATCGTTCTATTCTCTTCTGAAACAGGACTTGGAAAAGAAGAAGCGTGGAAGGCAATTCATAGAATGACAAAAACAAAAAACGCGTGACGAATGTCGCGCGTTTTTTTATTTACTAAATTTTTTATCTTACGTTTAATGTAACCTCAATATTACCTCTTGTTGCTTTTGAATAAGGACATACACCGTGAGCGGCTTCTACAAGTTCTTGTGCTTCGGCATGAGAGACGCCAGCAACATGTACATCAAGTACAGCAGATAGGCCGAAACCACCATCTGTATCTTTTCCGATAGAAACGTGAGCAGTTACTTCTGTGCTTTCTACTTTCACACGTTTTGTACGAATGACAAGTTGTAATGCACTATCAAAACAAGCGGCATAACCAGCAGCAAATAGTTGTTCTGGATTTGTTGCCTCTCCGCCTGCACCACCTAGTGCTTTCGGCATTTTTACATCAAGATTTAATATGCCATCATTTGAAACTACTTTTCCGTTTCTTCCACCTGTGGCAGTTACTGAAGCAGTATATAATTTATCCATGTTTATTCCCCTTTTCTATCATTTATTGTTTTCATTGTTTCAATTAGTTTATTTAATTGAATTAATAAAGAACGATATTCTTGTTCTGTAATTCCTAAATTTGTTGCCATTGTTGTCGGCAATGAACAAGCCTTTTCTTTTAAATCTTTACCTTGTTCTGTTAATTTAATACAAACTTTGCGCTCATCTTCTTTGGAACGAACACGTTTTACAAGTTTTAATGATTCCATTCGTTTTAACATAGGTGTTAACGTACCGGAATCTAAAAATAGACGTTCTCCAATTTCTTTTACTGTTAGTCCATCTTGCTCCCATAGTACGAGTAAAGTAATGTACTGGGGATACGTAATACCCATCTCTTCTAAATATGGTCGATAAAAGCGGGTAACTTCTTTAGAACAGGCGTAAATAGAAAAACAAAGTTGGTTATCTAGATGTAAAGAATTCTCTGTCATACATAACTCCTCTCTAATTAGGTTGTGCGCAATTTAATTTTGTAAAACCAATATAACGAAAAAGAAATACAATGTCAAATACATTGTATTGAGAAAGTTTGTGCTACAATTTGGAACAATCATACATATTTTCCTTCATGATGAAAGAAGATAGGAAAGATGATGTTATAATTCATATGGAATAGTTTCCATCACTTGATTATGAGGGCTTTTTTTGGTAACGTACAAATAGAGTTATTAATTTATAATCATTATAAAGTAGAAAGTTTTTATTAGTTTTACTGAATCTCCTTTATTACATACGGAGAATAAATAAAAAATAATCGGTTGTTCACACGATTGTCAGATTCATAAGAGGAAAGTTGTATTATGATAGTAGATAAAGTGATAAAACGGGTGAAGGGGGACATGCTGCGTGCATATTCTTGTTGTTAGTGTAAATTATCGAACAGCCCCTGTAGAATTTCGTGAGAAACTCACATTTCAGGCAGCAGAGCTAGAGCAAGCAATGACTACATTACAAAATCAAAAGAGCGTGTTAGAGAATGTCATTGTATCAACTTGTAATCGCACTGAGATTTACGCTGTTGTCGATCAATTACACACGGGACGGTATTATATTAAGAAGTTTTTAGCTGATTGGTTTCAGCTTGAAATAGAAGAAGTCGCACCATATTTAACTATTTTTGAACAAGACGGTGCAATAGATCATTTATTCCGCGTGACGTGCGGTTTAGATTCTATGGTAGTTGGAGAAACACAGATTTTAGGCCAAATAAAAGATAGCTTTTTAGAAGCGCAACAAGTAAAAGCGACAGGCACAATTTTTAATGAGTTGTTTAAGCAGGTGGTTACGTTAGCGAAACGTGCGCACTCAGAAACGACGATTGGTGAAAGTGCGATGTCTGTTAGCTATGCTGCTGTTGAGCTTGGAAAGAAAATATTTGGTGATTTAACAGATTGTCATGTGCTTATTCTTGGTGCTGGTAAAATGGGTGAACTGGCACTGCAAAACTTATATGGAAGCGGTGCTCGAAAAGTAACAGTCATGAATAGGACGTTTACGAAAGCGGAAGTAATGGCTGAGAAATATATGGGACATGCAAAGCCTTTAAGTGAATTACAATGTGCATTATTAGAAGCAGATATTCTAATTAGTTCAACTGGTGCATCTGAGTATGTCATTACGAAAGAGATGATGACAAAGGTAGAGAAAATGCGCTCTGGTCGTCCACTATTTATGGTGGATATTGCAGTGCCGCGTGATATTGATCCAGCGATTGATGAGCTAGAAGGTTCTTTCTTATATGACATTGATGATTTGCAAGGAGTAGTGGAAGCAAATCGTGCTGAGCGTTTGAAAGAAGCGGAGAAAATTCAATTTATGATTGAAGAGGAAATTGTTTTATTTAAAACGTGGTTAAGTACACTTGGTGTTGTTCCGTTAATAGCAGCTCTTCGTGATAAGGCACTTGCTATCCAAAGTGAAACGATGGAAAGTTTGGAACGAAAAATACCGAATCTTAGTGATCGTGAGAGAAAAGTAATTAGTAAGCATACGAAAAGTATTATTAATCAATTATTAAAAGACCCAATTTTAGTAGCGAAAGAAATAGCTGCTGAAGAGGGCGCAGACGAAAAATTAGCGTTATTTGCAAAGATTTTCGACTTAGAAATGGAAGACGTAGAGAGTTGTGCGGAAGAAGTAGAACATAAAAGAGCATGGACACCATCCGTTCCATCTTTATAATTTGGAAGGATGATCGGATGAGTTTTTTAAATAACAGTATTATTTATCATATTGCAATTATTTTATATGCTTGTAGCATTAGTTTATATTTTATAGATTATTTCCAAAGTAACCGAAAGGCGAACCGATTTGCTTTTTGGTTACTTTCGATTGTATGGGTTCTGCAGTCTATCTTTATGTTACTCAGGGCTACAGATTCAGAAACGAACCCTATATTAACTTTATTATCAGGGATTTATTTTTATGTTTGGCTATTGATTACGATGTCGTTAGTCATTAATCGATTTATGAGAATTGACTTTCTAGTCTTTTTTACAAATGTTGTCGCATTTGGCGTAAGCGCTTTTTCAATTTTTACACCGCTCGGAAAGATGTCGCCAGTACTGGCAGAGCAATTAGTTTCAGAACTTGTATATGTACATGTCGGTATGGCTATTATTTCTTATGCAACTTTCACTGTATCGTTCATTTTTTCTATTATGTATTTATTGCAATATCGCCTATTAAAAAAGAAAAAATGGAATGCGAGATTAAGAAGGTTAGGGAATTTACCGAAGCTAGAATCGATGTCTTACGGATTAAATTTATTTTCTGTTCCATTTTTCTTACTAGCTATTTTATTAGGATGCATATGGGGATATACGAAATTGGACAATTTCCATTGGTATGATACGAAAGTGATCGGGTCTTTTGTCGTTCTATTTGTATATTGTGCTGGCCTATATTTACGAGTGGCAGATGTGTTGCAAGGGAAGAAAATCGTGCAGTGGAACATCGGAGCATTTCTCGTAATGCTAATCAATATTTTTCTATTAAGCAGTTTATCCAACTTCCACTTTTGGTATTTATAATGAGGAGAGAGAATTATGCGCAAAATTATTGTAGGGTCACGAAAGAGTAAATTAGCATTAACGCAAACAAACTGGTTTATTGATCAGTTAAAAGCACTAGGTTTACCATATGAATTTGAAGTGAAAGAAATCGTCACAAAAGGTGATGTTATTTTAGATGTTACTCTTTCAAAAGTAGGCGGAAAAGGCTTGTTTGTTAAAGAGATTGAACATGCGTTACTTACGAAAGAAATTGATATGGCTGTACATAGTATGAAAGATATGCCGGCCGTACTTCCAGAAGGATTAATGATTGGTTGTACACCGAAGCGTGTTGACCCTCGTGATGCTTTTATCTCAAAAAGCGGAGCATCGTTTAAAGAGTTAGCAGAAGGCGCTATTTTAGGTACGAGTAGTTTAAGACGCAGTGCACAATTATTAGCTGCGAGACCAGATTTACAAGTGAAGTGGATTCGAGGAAATATCGATACACGTTTACGTAAATTACAAGAAGAAGATTACGATGCAATCATTTTAGCGACAGCTGGCTTACAAAGAATGGGCTGGGATAATGAAGTTATTACAGAACATTTAGATGAGACGTTATGTGTACCTGCTGTAGGACAAGGTGCATTAGCGATTGAATGCCGTGAGGATGATAAGGATTTACTACAGTTGTTAGCGCATATGAATGATGCAGTAACAGAAAGAACAGTGGCGGCAGAACGAGTATTTCTTCATAAACTTGAAGGTGGATGCCAAGTTCCGATCGCTGGATATGCAACTCTTACAGAAAATGATGCAATCGAATTAACAGCTCTTGTCGGTTCTATGGACGGTTCGGTTTTATTGAAAGAGACAGTAGTAGGAACTAATCCAGAGGAAGTAGGATTAGAGGCTGCGGACCGTTTAATTAAACAAGGCGCCAAAGAACTCATTCTTGCTGCAAATAAGGGGCAACAATAAATATGAACGCTTTCGCTGGCAAAACGGTATTAATTACACGTGCCCAGCATCAAGCGAAACAAATGAGTGTAGCGGTGAAAGAAAAGAGCGGAATTCCATTGGAAATTCCGCTTTTGCGTATGGAAGGTATGTCTCATAGGCAAATTCAACATATAGCAGGGCAGCTGCATTCGTATGACTGGGTTATTTTTACGAGTAAAAATGGGGTAGCTTTTTTTCTAGATAGTTTGAGAAAGAAGTTACCCGCAAAGACTAAAATTGCTGCAGTAGGTGTGAAAACAAGGTTAGAGTTAGAAAAGCGGGGCTATCAAGTGGACTTCGTTCCAACTTCATTTGTTGCAGAAGTATTTGCAGAAGAATTTGTAAAAAGACTAAGCGGGAACGAGTGCATTTTATTTCCGAAAGGGAATTTAGCAAGAGATGTAATTCCAGCTGCACTTCGCAAAATTGGTGTTTCTCTAGATGAGCTAATCGTATATGGTACGAAAGAGAATGTAGAGAAAAGGCAAGAGCTTATAGTAGCGTTAGAAGTAGGGGAAGTAGACATTATTACATTTACGAGCCCTTCAACTGTTACTAGTTTTGTTCATTTACTTGAGGGTACAAACTGGAGAGAATGGACAAAAAAATGTACAATTGCTTGTATAGGGCCTATTACGGAAAAAGAGGCGAGACTTTATTTTCCACATGTTATTATGCCGGAAGAGTACACTGTAGAAGCATTACTACAATGCATTTGTGAATCTATAAAATAAAAGAATGGGGATAGAAATCTATGAACTCTTTACAATTTAATCGTCATCGTCGCTTAAGACAAAGCGGTAATATGCGTGCGCTTGTGCGTGAAACGTTTTTACATACGGAAGATTTTATTTACCCTATTTTTGTATTAGAAGGAGAAAATGTTCGTAATGAAGTGCCTTCTATGCCAGGCGTATATCAAATGTCTTTAGATTTATTGCAAGCTGAAATGCAAGAGGTTGTTGATTTAGGTATTCGTTCTGTTATTGTATTTGGTTTACCTGCTGAAAAAGATGAAGTTGGATCATCAGCATATTGTGATCATGGAATTGTGCAACGTGCAATTAAGCAAATTAAAGGTGAATTCCCTGAGCTAGTAGTAGTTGCAGATACATGTTTATGTCAATTCACAAGCCATGGTCATTGCGGTGTAATTGAAGATGGTATTATTTTAAATGACGAGTCTCTTGCAGTTCTTGCGAAAACAGCTGTAAGCCAAGCGAAAGCAGGAGCGGACATTATTGCGCCATCAAACATGATGGACGGATTCGTAACAGCAATTCGCCATGCATTAGATGAAAATGGTTTTGGACACGTACCAGTAATGTCGTACGCTGTGAAATATTCATCAGCATTTTACGGGCCATTCCGTGATGCGGCGCACGGTGCCCCGCAATTTGGTGATCGTAAAACATATCAAATGGATCCAGCGAACCGTATGGAAGCATTCCGTGAAGCAGAATCAGATGTAATGGAAGGGGCGGATTTCTTAATTGTAAAGCCAGCTCTTTCTTACTTAGATATTGTTCGTGATGTGAAAAATAACTTTAATTTACCAGTTGTTGCTTATAACGTAAGTGGTGAATATTCGATGATTAAAGCGGCAGCGCAAAATGGTTGGATTAATGAAAAAGAAGTTGTACTTGAAAAATTAATTAGCATGAAACGTGCAGGAGCAGATTTAATTATTACGTATCATGCAAAAGATGCAGCAAGTTGGTTACAAGAAGGAGGCGCTAAATAATGAAAAAGTTTGATAAGTCGATTGCGGCGTTTGAAGAGGCACAAGGTTTAATGCCTGGTGGCGTAAATAGCCCTGTTCGTGCCTTTAAGTCTGTCGGTATGAATCCGTTGTTTATGGAGCGCGGAAAAGGCTCTAAAGTATATGATATCGATGGGAATGAATACATCGATTACGTATTATCATGGGGTCCTTTAATTCATGGTCATGCGAACGATCGTGTTGTTGAAGCTTTAAAGTCTGTTGCTGAAAGAGGAACAAGCTTCGGTGCCCCAACGGAAATTGAGAATAAATTAGCGAAACTTGTTATTGAGCGCGTACCATCAATTGAGATTGTACGTATGGTTAACTCTGGAACAGAAGCGACAATGAGTGCGCTACGTTTAGCTCGTGGTTATACAGGCCGTAACAAAATTTTGAAATTCATCGGTTGTTACCACGGTCATGGTGATTCGTTATTAATTAAAGCGGGTTCTGGTGTGGCGACGCTAGGTTTACCAGATAGCCCTGGTGTGCCAGAAGGTGTAGCGAAAAATACGATTACCGTAGCGTATAACGATTTAGATAGTGTGAAATACGCTTTCGAACAATTCGGTGATGATATTGCTTGTATAATTGTAGAACCAGTAGCAGGAAATATGGGTGTTGTTCCTCCGCAACCAGGATTTTTAGAAGGTCTTCGTGAAGTAACAGAGCAAAATGGTGCATTGCTTATTTTTGATGAAGTCATGACAGGATTCCGAGTTGCTTATAATTGTGGACAAGGTTATTACGGTGTAACACCTGATTTAACTTGTTTAGGTAAAGTAATCGGTGGTGGCTTACCAGTAGGAGCATACGGTGGTAAAGCAGAAATTATGCGCCAAGTTGCACCGAGCGGACCGATTTACCAAGCAGGTACTTTATCAGGTAACCCACTTGCAATGGCAGCAGGTTATGAAACGTTAGTACAGTTAACGCCAGAATCATATGTAGAATTTGAGCGCAAAGCTGAAATGTTAGAAGCTGGCTTACGTAAATCGGCTGAAAAACATGGCATTCCGCATCATATTAACCGTGCGGGTTCTATGATTGGTATCTTCTTTACAGATGAACAAGTTATTAATTACGATGCAGCAAAATCTTCAAACTTAGAATTCTTTGCGGCTTACTATCGTGAAATGGTAGAACAAGGTGTATTCTTGCCACCATCTCAATTCGAAGGTCTATTCTTATCGACAGCACATAGTGATGCAGATATTGAAGCGACGATTGCAGCGGCTGAAATTGCAATGTCAAAATTAAAAGCTTAATTGTTGAAAGAAAATCGCTCTCCATAAGGGGAGCGATTTTTTTTATTCATAAAGTCAGCTTTCCATACATAAATCTGTAATGACATATAGTTTGGGAGGGGGAAAAGAAGTGGCAACAGATCATTCATTACGTTTTTCATTAAAAGAATCTGTTTGGTTCCAAAAAGGACAGGAAGTCGAAGAACTTTTGTCAATTTCGTTAGATCCAGACGTTGAGATAGAAGAGCTTGATCATGAAGTTATCGTGAGAGGGCAATTAGATTTAACGGGAGAGTATGTTGCAAGGCAAGATGATTCGGCTTATTCATTAAGAGATCTATCACCAGCGAAGTCAATTGATTATGTAGAAACAAGAGAAGATGGGGTTAATGAACTTGTTCATTCCTTTCCGCTTGAAATATCAATTCCGAGAAACCGTGTGAAAGTAATTGAAGAACTATATGTATCTATCGAGGAATTTGATTATGAATTAAAGGAAAATGGTTGCTTACAACTATTAGCGGATATATCTATTACAGGTTTATGTGATGAAGAAAGAATTGAGGATGAAGAGGAAGAAACGGCGTATGCTGAGTTAGAAGATGATTCAGCGCAAGAGTATGAAACTAGACCAACGCCGCACGTAGAAGAACCAGCTTATAAGGAATCAGATGAGTGGGAAGATTACGCATTTGAACCGTTCCAACTAGAAGAAAGAAAAGAGCAGGAAGTAGAGGAAGAGGAAATAGAAGAACATGAATTTGTAGAGCGTGAAGAGGAGAAAGAAACAACGCCGCAATTTGAATTGTTCGGACGAAAAGATTTCAAGAAAGAGAAAGAGAAAAAGAAAAAGCAAGAAGAGCAAGAAGAAGAAGCCTACTCACAGCGAGATGAAAATGCGCTTTATTTAACGAAAATATTTACGAAAGAACCGGAAGAAGAATTTACAAAGTTAAGAATGTATTTCGTGCAAGAAGGAGATACAATCGAATCTGTTGCAGATCGTTATGAAACGTCTGTACAAAACTTATACCGTATTAATCAAACAGAAGATATATATTTAACGGCAGGACAAATTATTTATATTCCTGTTTCAAGAACAAAAACGAAATAAGTGAGTGTTTTCACTCACTTATTTTTCTAAAGGCTATGTTTTGAATAGAAAGGGTTATTCGTATGGATATGGAATTACGAAATCGCTATGAACCCATTGTAAGGCAATATAGATTGGATACGCAGCATATGGAAGAGCACGGAAGTGTAACGAAAATTTACACGAATCAAGGTCCGTATGCGCTCAAGAAAATAGAAGGCAGAAAGTTAGAGCGGAATAACTTTCTGCATCATATTCAATATTTGAAGGAGAAAGGTTTTTCAAATTATGTACCTATATACCATGCGACGGATGGAAATTATATTTTAAATGATGGTACGTATAATTATTATTTAATGCCTTGGTTAGAACGTGCGGAAGGCAACGGCGAGGATAATGATCAATACCATAAAATGTTTCAAACTCTCGGGACGTTACATCAAAAAACGGTGAAAGAAGAAACGTATACAGAAGAAGATTTAGAAAAACATTATACAAATATATCCGATCGCTGGGAGAATGATGGTGAGATGTTAGAAGAGTTTCTCGTAGAATCTGAAGCGAAGTGGTATATGTCTCCGTTTGAATTGCAATATTGTACGTACTATCATCATGTAATGAGGGCGCGTGAGTTTGCAACGAAGCAATTAACTGAGTGGAACGATGCGATGAAGGAAAAAGAAAAAACACGTATTACTTTTGTACATGGTAACGTATCGCTTAATCATTTCTTATTTGATTATGAACGGAATGGCTATTTTATTAGTTTAGAAAAATCGAAGTTTGCTACACCGGTGCAAGATATAGTAGGGTTTTATTCTCGGTCTTTAAACACGTATCCAATTGCGCGAAGTGATCGGTTTGAATGGTATCAAATGTACCAAAAAAATTTCCCTTTTACGAAAGAAGAGCAACTACTCATGTTTGCGTATATGACGTATCCATCACAATTTATTCGGCAAATCAAGTCTTATAAGAAAAGAAGAGAGAGTCGCAATGAGGAAAATGAACTTCTCGGAGTAAAGAGCTTGCAACAATCGCATTGGCTCGTTAGCAATATAGAATATTTCCTTTCGCAATTACAAGCTGCCCAGCAAGGGAACGGATAAAGTGAGGGGGTCTTACTGCCCGCAAATAGCGGGATAAAGAAGATAAGTAGAGGATGCTACTTATCTTCTTTTTTTGCCCAAAAAGCCGTAGTATTAAATTTATCTTGACGAATAGGGTTTCGTTTTTTACACTATTGTATATAATAATTAACAATCATATAAATGCCTTGAAGGGGAAGAGTATAACAAGAAACGTCTTCAGAGAGGAGAATCATTAGCTGGGAGATTCTCTAGATAGTTATGTTAGAAGGTAGCCCTGGAGCATCTTTTCTGAACGGAATAGTTCTCATTAGGAAAAGACGGATTTGTCCGTTATCAAATTAAGAGTATAAGCAAATTCCTGAATTTGTTTGTAAATAAAGGTGGTACCGCGATGTCCCTCGTCCTTTTTGGATGAGGGGCATTTTTTATTTTAAGGAGGGAAAATAATGTCAAACACGGAAAAGAATTTACCAACTAAATATGATCATATGTCCGTTGAAGAAGGGCTTTATCAATGGTGGCTTGAAGGCAAATATTTCGAAGCAACAGGAGATGAGAAGAAACAACCATACACAATTGTAATTCCACCTCCGAACGTAACTGGTAAGTTACACTTAGGTCATGCTTGGGATACAACTCTTCAAGATATTTTAACTCGTACGAAGCGTATGCAAGGTTACGATGTATTATGGCTTCCAGGAATGGACCATGCGGGTATCGCAACACAAGCGAAAGTAGAAGGAAAACTTCGTGAAGAAGGTATTTCACGTTACGATCTTGGCCGTGAGAAATTCCTTGAAAAAGCTTGGGAATGGAAAGAGGAATACGCGTCTCACATTCGTCAACAATGGGGGAAAGTTGGTTTAGGACTAGACTATTCTCGTGAACGTTTCACATTAGACGAAGGTTTATCTGATGCGGTTAATAAAGTATTCGTTCAATTATACGAAAAAGGCTTAATTTACCGCGGTGAATATATTATCAACTGGGACCCAGCAACACGCACAGCTCTTTCTGATATTGAAGTAATTCATAAAGAAGTTCAAGGTGCATTCTACCATATGAACTATCCGTTAACAGATGGTTCTGGTCATATTCGTCTTGCGACTACTCGTCCAGAAACGATGCTTGGTGATACAGCAGTAGCAGTTCATCCAGAAGACGATCGTTACAAACATTTAATCGGAAAAACAGTTACACTTCCAATCGTAGGCCGTGAGATTCCGATTATTGCTGATGAGTACGTAGAAAAAGATTTCGGAACAGGCGTTGTAAAAATTACACCAGCTCATGACCCGAATGACTTTGAAGTAGGTAACCGTCATGATTTACCACGTATCTTAGTAATGAACGAAGATGGATCAATGAACGAAAAAGCTGGTAAGTATAACGGTATGGATCGTTTCGAATGCCGTAAAGCGTTAGTGAAGGACTTACAAGAAGCGGGCGTATTAGTAGAAATTGAGCCTCATATGCATTCAGTAGGTCATAGTGAGCGTAGTGGTGCAGTTGTTGAGCCTTACTTATCAACACAATGGTTCGTAAAAATGGCTCCACTTGCTGAGAAGGCAGTAGAGCTTCAACAAAAAGAAGAAGAGAAAGTAACGTTCGTACCAGAACGTTTTGAAAACACATACTTACGCTGGATGGAAAACATTCACGACTGGTGTATTTCTCGTCAATTATGGTGGGGACACCGTATTCCAGCTTGGTATCATAAAGAAACTGGTGAAGTATACGTAGGTACAGATGCACCAGCAGATATTGAAAACTGGAATCAAGATAACGACGTACTTGATACATGGTTCAGTTCAGCGTTATGGCCGTTCTCAACACTTGGCTGGCCGGATGAAGATTCAGCAGACTTTAAACGTTATTATTCAACAGATGCATTAGTAACGGGTTATGACATCATCTTCTTCTGGGTATCTCGTATGATTTTCCAAGGTTTAGAGTTTACTGGTGAGCGTCCATTTAAAGATGTATTAATTCACGGTTTAGTTCGTGATGAGCAAGGACGTAAAATGAGTAAATCTCTTGGTAACGGTATTGATCCAATGGATGTTATCGAGAAGTATGGTGCAGATGCAATGCGCTATTTCTTATCAACAGGAAGCGCACCAGGTCAAGATTTACGTTTCAGTATGGAAAAAGTAGAGTCTACTTGGAACTTCATTAATAAAATTTGGAACGCATCACGTTTCGTATTAATGAACATGGATGATATGAAGTATGAAGAAATCGATTTAACTGGTGAAAAATCAGTTGCGGATAAGTGGATTTTAACTCGCTTAAACGAAACAATCGAAAGCGTAACGCGTAACATGGATAAATATGAGTTCGGTGAAGCTGGTCGTTCATTATACAACTTCATTTGGGACGATTTCTGTGACTGGTACATTGAAATGGCGAAACTTCCACTATACGGTGAAGATGAAGCAGCTAAGAAAACAACTCGTTCTATTTTAGCTTACGTATTAGACCAAACAATGCGTCTATTACACCCATTCATGCCATTCGTAACAGAGAAAATTTGGCAACATTTACCGCATGAAGGCGAATCTATTACAGTAGCAGCATGGCCAACAGTTCGCGAAGATTTACAAGATACAGAAGCTGCGGCAGAAATGCACCTTCTAGTTGATATCATTCGCTCTGTTCGTAACATCCGTGCAGAAGTTAATACGCCAATGAGCAAAAAAGTCCAAATGCAAATTAAAGCAAAAGATGAGGCTATACTTGCTCAACTTACAAAAAACAGCTCTTACATTGAGCGTTTCTGTAACCCAAGCGAATTAATAATTCAAACGGATTTACAAGCACCAGAAAAAGCGATGACTGCAATCGTATCAGGTGCAGAGTTATTCTTACCGTTAGCTGATCTTATCAATCTTGATGAAGAGAGAGCACGTCTTGAGAAAGAATTTGAGAAGTTCGACAAAGAAGTAGAACGTGTACAGAAGAAACTTTCAAACCAAGGTTTCGTAGCGAAAGCTCCTGCAGCAGTTATTGACGGAGAGCGTGCGAAAGAGCAAGACTACCTAGAAAAACGTGAAGCAGTTCGCCAACGTCTAGCAGATCTTGAAAAGTAAAATATTTTTTAGAGGCTCACTATATTGGTGAGTCTCTTTTCTTTGCGTATAATAGGAGTATGAAGGTTGTCTTTTGAAAGGGGAAAGCATACGTGATACATACATACGAAGAAGCGATAGGGTGGATTCATAGCCGATTGAAGTTTGGTATTAAACCAGGATTAGAAAGAATGAGATGGATGCTAGAAGAGCTCGGAAATCCAGAGCGTCACATAAAATGTGTTCATCTTGCTGGCACAAATGGAAAAGGTTCAACGTTAACATATATGCGCTACATGTTAGAAGATGCAAAATATAAGGTAGGAACATTTACCTCTCCATATATTGAAACATTTAACGAACGTATTAGTGTGAACGGGACACCAATTGCAGATGAAGAGATTACTGAACTTGTAAAGATGGTAAAGCAAGTCGTTGAAAAACTAGATGAGACGGATTTAGGGGAAGCGACTGAGTTTGAAATTATTACTGTTATGGCAATTTGTTATTTTGGTAAAGTTAATTTCTGTGATGTTGTTTTATTTGAAACAGGGCTTGGAGGGCGCTTTGATTCTACGAATGTTATTCATCCTGTTCTTACGATTATTACAAATATCGGCCACGATCATATGCATATTTTAGGGAACACACTAGGAGAAATTGCATATGAAAAGGCGGGGATTATTAAGTCCGGTGTTCCGGTTATTACTGGTGTACAAGATGAGGAAGCATTGCAAGTCATTCAAAAAGTTGCAAAGGAAAATCATGCAAACTTATACGAGATGGGCAAGCATTTTACAGCGTTACATAAACAGTCTAGCGAAGATGGAGAGCAGTTCGATTTCACTTGTCCTTTTGCCACTTTTGAAGATGTGCGAATCTCAATGAAAGGTATTCACCAAGTAGGAAACGCAGCACTTGCACTTATGGCAGTCATGTATGTCAAAACATACTTATCATTTTTAATTGAGGAAGAAGAAATAAGAACTGGATTACAGGAAGCGTATTGGATTGGGCGATTTGAAAAACTGCAAAGCAATCCAGATATTATTATAGATGGTGCCCATAACCCAGAAGGTATCGAAAGTCTTGTGAAAACAGTAGAAGCACATTACAAAGATAAAAATGTAATAGTTTTATTTACTGCCCTAGGTGATAAACAATTGCATAATATGGTAGATCAATTAGAAACCATTGCTGATGAAATTATTTTTACAACATTCGCCTTTGATCGTGCTATTTCTGCTGACAAGCTTGCATCGTATGCAAAGAAAGAGTCAAAATTAGTTTTTGAAAATTGGAAAGAGGCAATTGATACGAAGGTTGAAATGATTGGAGAAAATGATGTTTTCATCATAACAGGTTCTCTTTACTTTATTTCGGAAGTTCGAAAATATATTCGCGAGAAAAACTAGATAGTCTTTGCTATCTAGTTTTTTTGTTCTACAAATGAAGTCAAATGCATACATATAAGATAAATATATTAGGGTTATTTGGCGAATTCCTCTGACAAATATCTCGTTTTTTTGTGAAATGAATATGATATGATGCGGACAACGATAAGAGGTGAGGTGTGAGTGTATGGACAAGCAATCACGAACGATCTCAGTGAAAGTGAATGGAACAGAAGCGAAGTATGAGGAGAAGAAGAAAGATGAATTTGAATGGATGGTAGTAGAAAGTGAGAGACCGAAAAACGTTGTTCCGTTTCAAAAAGCGAAATTGGTTTCTAAGGAAAAAAAACGAAAGAAGTGGAGCAATACGTTAATTGCAATCGTTGCAACTGCGATTGTTATTGGTACGGCGTTTGGGATGGGAATGCTGCAGTTACTTAAAGGACAAGGTGCGACAGGGGGAAGCGAAGTAACAGCTTCGAAGCAGATGCGAAATGAAGAATCAAAGGTGGGTGGAACGGCAGAACAAACACCGGCACCAAAAGAGGAAAAACAAAAAGCACAGACAGGAACGTCATTAGATCCAATGAAATTATTTTTTGTGCAAGGAGGGATTTATTCTTCCGAAGAAAAGGGACAGGCCGCTCTTGAAGAGTGGAAAGGCAATGGAGGCGTTGCAGCTTTAAAACCGATCGGTGATAAGTATGCATTAGTTGTTGGTATTGCTAGCGATGAACAGGGCATAAATCAATTAATGACACAGTATAAAAATGATAATGTCTCCGCATTGAAAAAGAACTGGGATATAACAGATAAAGCGTTACTTAAAGATGATAAAGAAGTTGGGGCGTTTTTAACAAAAGTACAGCCATTATATACTCATTTAGCAAAATATGCTTCCAGCGTACAAGCTAGTGGAAAAAGTAATGCAAAAGATATAGGTGCGATTGAAAAAGAGTGGAAAGCAATTGAAAAAGAAGGAAAAAGTATGAAGCAGGAAGAAGCAAAGAAATTGTATATGTATACGTCAGTAGCTGTACAAACGGTGAAGGCTGGAAAAGGTGATAAGGAATCTTTGACGAAATTAAATCAAGTTATTATTGATGGTATGCTTTCATATGAAAAAATTGTTTCCCAAAAGGTGAAATAATAGGATAATGAAATGACGAAGGAAGAAGTATAGGTACTTCTTTCTTTTCTTTTGAATTTAGAGCAAAGTGCTTTCTCTATGGCAGGACTATAATCGTATTTTAGTAAAGAAATATTATTTTGCTTAAAGAAAATAATATTTCTTTCATTTGTGGACAAACTATTCCTTTGATACGATTGATATAAATTGTTCTGCTTCATGTGAGAAAGGAAGGAGAAAATATGAGAAAAATTATTTTAGCTTCAGGATCACCTCGCAGGAAGGAATTGCTTGAGTTAGCGGATATACCATTTGAAATCATTGTAAGTGAAGTAGAAGAAACGATTGGTGCGTACTCATCACCTTCGGATATCGTTATGTCCCTTTCCCTGCAAAAAGCATCTGCGGTAGCAGAAACGAATAGTGACCACATTGTGTTAGGTGCAGACACAATTGTTACATATGAGTCGCGTATTCTTGGAAAGCCTTCTAATGAGGCTGAGGCGAAAGAAATGTTGCAATTATTATCAGGGAAAACACATGAAGTGTATACTGGTGTTGCAATTATGGCAAAAGACAAAACAGTCACTTTTTACGAGCGTACAGAAGTTACGTTTTGGGAATTAACAGAAGAGGAAATTGACGTATATGTTGCATCAAAAGAACCTCTTGATAAAGCAGGAAGTTATGGAATTCAAGGTAAAGGATCTATTTTTGTTCAACATATTCAAGGGGACTACTATAGTGTAGTCGGGTTACCAATTTCACGCCTTGTTCGGGAATTAAAACAATTTAATATTGATGTAACCCATGCGTAAAATTGCATGGGATTTTCTTTGAGAGAACAAATAAAAGGGGTGGAGAAATGAACGGTATTCGTGATGTTGTCAAAGAAGAACAGCCACGGGAGCGTTTATTGTTAGAAGGAGCGGGAAGCTTATCGAATCGGGAGCTTCTTGCTGTGTTACTTAGAACAGGTTCTAAAGAAGAAACAGTTTTAAAGTTATCAGATAAAATTTTACATCACTTTGATGGTTTACGTATGTTGAAAGATGCAACGTTAGAAGAGCTTGTCAGTATACATGGTGTTGGGATGGCAAAGGCAGCCCAGCTTATAGCTGCTTTTGAACTTGGTAGAAGAATGGTACGTTTAGAATATCAAAATAGATACAGCATTCGAAGCCCAGAAGATTGTGCGAGATATATGATGGAAGAAATGCGCTTCCTGCAACAGGAGCATTTTGTATGTTTATATTTGAACACAAAGAATCAAGTTATACATAGGCAAACGATTTTCATTGGCAGTTTAAACACATCAATTGTACATCCAAGGGAAGTTTTTAAAGAAGCGTTCCGTCGTGCAGCAGCCTCTATCATATGTCTTCATAACCATCCTTCAGGAGACCCCACGCCGAGCCGAGAAGATATTGAAGTAACAAAACGGTTAGTAGAATGCGGCAAGATTATCGGAATTGAAGTGCTTGACCATATTATAATAGGCGACCATAAATTCGTGAGTTTAAAGGAAAAAGGTCATATTTAAGACTATGCTTTTTACTTATTTTGTTTTATAATGTGATTTATGAGTTTTTTGTAGAAATTTATCTACAAAAAGGATAAAGATATAAAAAACGTACTGTTTTTATAATATAAAGTAAGAAAAAATGAGTCCGTGAAAACAAGAAAGGAAGATAAATAATATGTTTGGATTTGGTGGCTTTACTCGCGATCTTGGAATAGATTTAGGAACTGCGAACACGCTTGTATATGTAAAAGGAAAAGGTGTAGTTTTACGTGAACCTTCAGTAGTAGCGTTACAAACTGATACGAAACAAATCGTTGCTGTAGGTAGCGATGCAAAACAAATGATTGGTCGTACACCAGGAAACGTTGTGGCACTTCGCCCGATGAAAGACGGTGTAATTGCTGATTACGAAACGACAGCAACAATGATGAAATATTACATTCAACAAGCTCAAAAATCAAATGGATTCTTCTCACGTAAACCTTACGTAATGGTATGTGTACCGTCTGGTATTACAGCTGTAGAAAGACGTGCAGTAATCGATGCGACTCGTCAAGCGGGTGCTCGTGATGCTTATCCAATCGAAGAACCATTTGCAGCAGCAATTGGTGCGAACTTACCGGTTTGGGAACCAACTGGTAGTATGGTTGTTGATATCGGTGGAGGTACAACAGAAGTTGCAATTATTTCTTTAGGTGGTATTGTAACAAGTCAATCAGTTCGTGTTGCTGGTGATGATATGGACGATTCAATCATTCAGTACATTAAGAAAAGCTATAACTTAATGATTGGTGAAAGAACAGCTGAAGCATTAAAATTAGAAATCGGTTCTGCAGGCGAGCCAGAAGGTATCGAGCCTATGGAAATTCGCGGTCGTGATTTAGTAAGTGGTTTACCAAAAACAGTACTAATTCAACCGGAAGAAATTGCAGATGCATTAAAAGATACAGTAGATGCAATTGTAGAATCTGTTAAAAATACGTTAGAGAAAACTCCACCTGAATTAGCGGCAGACATTATGGACCGTGGTATCGTATTAACAGGTGGCGGAGCATTACTACGTAACTTAGATAAAGTTATTAGTGAAGAAACAAATATGCCAGTTCTTGTTGCAGAAGATCCATTAGATTGCGTAGCAATTGGAACGGGTAAAGCATTAGACAATATCGATCTTTTCAAAACTGCTGCTCGATAATATTGCAAAATAAAAATCAATGAAATTAAGAGGGTGTGAACGTGCCACAGTTTTTCTTAAACAAAAGATTAATTGTTTTGTTAGTTAGTATTATTCTTCTCGTGGCATTGATTGGAATCTCATTGAAAGAACGGAACAGTTTAACATGGCCAGAGCAGTTTGTTAAAGACACTGTCGGTGTTGTAGAACGTGTATTCCAAAAGCCAGCGAAATACGTAGCTGGATTCTTCGAAAATGTAGAGGATGTAAAGCGCACGTATGAAGAGAATAAAGAATTAAAAGCAAAATTAGATAATTACGGAAAATTATCAAGTCAAGTAAAACAATTAGAAGATGATAAAAAGAAGTTACAAGAGTTAACTGGTAAAACAAAGTTAAATAGTGGTTACACTGAAATCCCTGCTACTGTTGTTTCTCGTAATCCAGATAAATGGTACGATTTAATTGGAATTGATAAAGGAGCACAGCAAGGAATTAAAAAAGATATGGCTGTAGTAACTTCACAAGGTTTAGTTGGACGAGTGAAAAGTGTATCTCAGTTTACATCATCAGTAGAGTTGCTAAGCTCTATGAGCCGAACAAATCGTGTTTCTGCTATCGTACAAGGTGATGAGAAAATCTTTGGATTGATTGAAGGTTACGACAAAGAAAAGCACTTACTTCTTTTCACAAAGATTGGCTCTGATGCTCAGGTAGCGAAAGATCAATTAGTTGTAACATCTGGACTTGGTGATATTTTCCCGAAAGGTCTTGTAATTGGAACAATCGTTGATGTTCAGCCAGATCCATACGGCTTAACAAAAACAGCTTATGTAAAACCTGCCGCTGATTTGAATGACGTAGAGCATATTATGGTTGCTAAACGCGAAACGCCTTCAGCGCCATTAGAATAGGAGGGGGAGAAGAGATGATGAAGATTTTAAAAAGAGCAGCTCTTCCTCTTTTGCTCCTTTTTGTTTTTCTATTTGAAAATATGTTTGCTACTATTGTTCCAACAGAGGTTTTTTGGAAAGACAGTATAGCAGCACCTCATTTCTTTATAATTGCGTTATGTTTTATTACTGTGTACTATAGTCCGGTCCAAGGGATTTATTACGGACTCTTATTTGGTTTCTTATTTGATACCGTATACACAGAACTTGTCGGTATATATATTTTTGCATATCCGATTTTAGCTTATTTAGTTTATAGTGTGATGAAGATACTACAATTGAATTTATTTATTGTTGCTTCTATTGTACTAGCTAGCATTGTAGCACTAGAGTATTATGTGTATGGATTTTTAACTTTGTTAGGACGTACTCATATGTCAGCGTATGTCTTTTTCACAGATCGTCTCCTGTCTACTTTATTGCTAAATGCAATTTTCTTATTGATAGTTTGTTTCCCACTGAGACGATATTTAGTGCGTCTTTCAAAAGCGATGGAAGAAAAAGAAAAAAGGATTTTCTAATTTTATGTCGAATTGAATCGGTGGGGTGAACTTTAGTGGAAGAAAAAAAGCAACAAAATGTAACAATAAAAGGGACAAAAGACGGAATAACGCTTCATTTAGATGATTGTTGTTCATTCTCTGAATTGCTGGAGGAATTGGATGAAAAGCTTTCTACACATTACTATGATGGTGATGGGCGCTCTTTAATTGAAGTGCATGTGAAAGTGGGAAATCGTTATTTAACAGAAGTCCAACAAGAAGAGATTCGTACGTTAATTCGTAATAAAAAGAATCTTGTTGTGGATTCAATTGAAAGTGATGTTATAACTAAAGCAGAAGCAATAGCTTGGAAAGAAGAAACAGAAATTGTCCCTATTTCCAAAATTGTTCGCTCTGGACAAGTTTTACATGTAAAAGGAAATTTATTGTTAATTGGAGATGTTAATCCAGGCGGAACGGTTATCGCTGGGGGGAATATTTTTGTCGTAGGATCATTAAGAGGAATTGCGCATGCTGGGTATTATGGGGATTCGGATGCTGTAATCGCTGCATCTGATATGAACCCGATGCAACTTCGAATTAGTGATTTGGCAATGCGGGCTCCGGAAGAGAAAGAAGACGGAGCGGAGGCGGCAGAATGTGCGTATATTAATGAGAACAATCACATTGTTGTCGATCGACTGCAACTTCTCACTCATCTTAGACCTAATTTAACAAAGTTAGAAAGGGGAATTGTATAGCTGTGGGAGAGGCAATAGTAATTACATCTGGAAAAGGCGGAGTAGGTAAAACTACAACGTCTGCGAACATTGGTACGGCCCTGGCGTTATCTGGAAAGAAAGTGTGCTTAATTGACACTGATATCGGTCTTCGAAATTTAGACGTAGTAATGGGGCTGGAAAATCGTATTGTATTTGATCTTGTTGATGTCGTTGAAGGGCGTTGCCGTTTACCTCAGGCGCTTATTAAAGATAAGCGTTTTGATGATCTTTATTTATTACCTGCAGCACAAACGAGTGATAAATCAGCGGTAACACCTGAACAAATGGATGAATTAATACAAGTATTACGTCAAGATTATGATTACATATTAATTGATTGTCCTGCGGGGATTGAGCAGGGATTTAAAAATGCGGTAGCTGGTGCAGATAAAGCAATCGTTGTTACGACGCCAGAAGTATCCTCAATGCGCGATGCGGATCGTATTATCGGGCTTTTAGAAAAAGAGGATATTGAACCACCAAAACTTGTTATTAATCGTGTACGTAGTCATATGCTTCATGAGCAGGATATGTTAGATGTTGATGAAATCGTACGTACATTGTCAATCGAGCTTCTTGGTGTTGTCGAGGATGATGATGAAGTTATTCGTGCTACAAATACAGGTGAACCTGTAGCGTTGCAACCGAGCGGAAAAGCAGCGTTAGCTTATCGTAATATTGCAAGACGCTTGTTGGGTGAGAATGTACCATTGCAAGCATTTGGACAAGAAAAGGTATCGGTATTTACAAAGATGAAAAACTTCTTTGGAATCCGTTAAAAGCACTTCGCACATATGCGAAGTGCTTTCTTTTTTCTTCACACGAATATCTTCCTTTCTTAGCTCATACATATGTACAAACTGTATACAACTGTTTCTATTTAAATTAGCTTAACGAAAGAAAGGAGACAGTATGAAGAATAGTCGTGTAGAAGAAATTAAAAAACGGATTGCGAAAAGGAAGGCAGAGCAAGAAAGGATGGAGGAAGAGCAGTATTTTGCTGGAGGTAATTTTGATAGTGAAACAGTATTTATTGAAGGAGGAGAAAAGGAAATTCATCCTTTATTTCGAAAAGAAGTATTTTTCTTCAAAGTTTTGTTATCAGCAATATTAGTTCTTTCTGTCGCTATTTTATATAAGAATGCACCCTCTTCTTTCGACGGTGCTAAAGCTGTTACAGAAAAAGTGATGAAAGAAGAATTTCAGTTTGCTACTGTAGCGAAATGGTACGAAAAGCAGTTTGGAAAACCGCTCGTATTTTATTCACCTACTGAGAAAAAAGAAGGAACTATTCAGCAAAAAGATTATGCCATCCCTGCTTCTGGAAAGGTGATGCAAGGGTTTCAAAAAAATGGCCAAGGTGTATTTGTTCAAACAGCTACAAATGCAACTGTTGAGTCAGTGAATGAAGGGCTAGTTGTTTTTGCAGGTAAGAAAGAGGAACTTGGTAATACGGTTCAAATTCAGCATGCAGATGGAACAGAATCGTGGTATGCGAATTTAAATGACATGACAGTGAAATTATATGATTACGTTTCAAAGAAACAAAAAATTGGAACGGTGAATAATGATGCAAATAATAAAAATGGTAAGTTTTATTTCGCGATAAAAAAGAATGAAAAATTTATTGACCCAATTCAGGTGATTTCATTTGATTAAATATAGAGAAGTTTTAACGAAGATTTCAGTGCATCCGTTGTTTTGGGGTATTATTGTCATTGGTATTTTTACGGCACGTTTTAAAGAGTTACTACTGTTATTTTGTATCGTTCTTATCCATGAACTTGGGCATGCCTTTGCAGCGGCACACTACAATTGGCGTATTAAAAAGATTCAACTTTTACCGTTTGGTGGTGTGGCTGAGCTTGAGGAACATGGGAATAAGTCATTGAAAGAGGAACTTGTTGTTGTAATTGCAGGGCCTATACAACATATTTGGATGATGGTGGTAGGTTATATAGTGTTTGAAGCTGGTTGGTTGGGTGCGGATTTATATTATTTCTTTATATGGAATAATATAATTATTTTAGCATTTAATTTACTACCTATTTGGCCGCTTGATGGTGGAAAAGTATTGTTTAACGTATTATCATATCGTTTTCCTTATTTACAAGCACATGAAAAGATGATGAAATTATCATGTGTTTTTTTTAGTGTAATACTAGTGTGGCAGTTACTTTGGAATAGTAACAATATTATGATGTGGGTACTACTCCTATTTTTAGCGGTGTCGTTATATCAAGAGTGGAAACAAAGGCGGTATGCCTTTATGCGTTTTTTATTAGAACGTTATTATGGGAACAAAAGAGGAATTGAAAAGATTGCACCTATTGAAGTGCAATCAGAAGATCATTTATATAAGATATTCACAAAATTTCGTAGAGGGTATAAGCACTCTATTATCGTCCATGGAAAATATAAAGAACATTACACATTGGATGAAAATGAATTACTCTATGCGTATTTTACTGAAAAACGAACAACTTCATCTGTTGAAGAATTAATCGGTTAGTGTTGACGATAGCACTAACCTTTTATTATTGTAAAAGCAAAGAAGATTATAAAGTGAGGAAAGAATTTTGAAAACGTTATATATGAACTATGCAGGATCGGAAAAACGCGTTGCAATTGAAGAGAAGAAAAAAATTGTTGAGTTTTTATGGAAACGAAATGAAGAACAAGAGATTGTTGGGCATATTTATGTTGGACGTATCGTAAGAACGATGGCTGGAATGAACGCAGCTTTTGTAAACATCGGTTTAGAAAAACATGCGTACCTTTCATACGATGATGTACCATCTTCTTATCGTATACATGAAGGGCAAGCGGTACTCGTACAAGTTGTGAAAGAGGCAATTGATACGAAAGGGCCGAAATTGACAGCAAACATAGAATTTACCGGGAAATATGTCGTTTATATGCCATATGATGAAATGCGTGCGGTTTCTCGAAAAATAAAAAATAATAAAAGAAGGCAACAGCTACTCCAAATTGAGGTAGAAGGGACAGGAGGTTATATTTTCCGCTCTGCTTCTGAAAAAGGAGAAATTGAAGAAATACAAGCTGAAATGCAAAGGTTACAGCAGTTATATGAAGAGCTAAAAAGAAAAGAGGGCCAAGGGAAGGCACCGTTACTACTTCATCGACCGGCGACCTTTTTAGATCGTGTATTCCAAGAGAATCCGATTGAAACGATTGAAAAAGTAGTTGTAGATACAAGAAGTATAGTAAAAGAATTAGAAGAAAAGATTGGAAAAGAAAAAGTATCTTTTTATAATGAAAAATCTTCAATGTTTAACCATTTTGGAATAGAGCGTGAGATCGAAAAAGCACTTCAAAAAATTGTGTGGCTCCCGAATGGTGCGTATTTAATTGTGGAACAAATGGAGACGATGACTGTAATTGATGTGAATACGGGCAAGTTTACTGGAAAACAGAATTTACAAGATACAGTCCTTCGTACAAATGAAGTGGCAGCTGAAGAGATTGCACGTCAATTAAGGCTGCGTGATATCGGTGGTATGATATTAATTGATTTTATTAATATGAAAAGAAGAGAAGATAAAGAAAAGGTAAGAGAATGTCTCATGGCTGCTATGCAAAATGATCGCACATATACAAGAGTGCTCGGTTTTACAGAGTTAGGGATTTTGGAGATGACACGTAAACGTAAGAAACATTCTTTACGCGACGTATTACTAGAAGAGTGTGTATCTTGCAAAGCGACGGGGTATGTAATGTCATATGAAACAATTGCGTATGAGTTAGAGAGAGAGCTAATCACATATGGCAATATAGAGGATGAGGCAGTATTAATCGCTGCACCTAAAAATCTGCAAAAACAATTTTTGCAAAAAGAATTACAAAAAAATATTCCATTTGAAATTTATTTCAAAGATGATATGATCGAAGAGTATGCCATTATCCGTTTTGGAAGTAAAAAAGAAATTGTAGAACGGAAAAAATAGTTAGCAGAACATTTATTGACAACCGTCTATGATTCATGATAACATCTTTATGTTATAGTTTATAGCACCTAAACGGCTATATGCTACAACCGCACAAGACAGGTTCCTTAAAGACATTTATGTCTACCTCGTTTTTGGCGAGTCTTAGTAATTAAGAGGAGGTGCAAGTATGTACGCAATTATCGAAACAGGTGGAAAACAAATTAAAGTTGAAGCTGGTCAAGCAATCTACATTGAAAAATTAGATGTTGAAGCTGGTGAAACTGTTACTTTTGACAAAGTTCTTTTCGTTGGTGGCGAAAACGTTAAAGTTGGTAGCCCAGTTGTAGAAGGTGCAACAGTTACTGCGAAAGTTGAAAAACAAGGTCGCGCTAAGAAAATCATCGTTTTCAAATACAAAGCGAAAAAGAACAATCGTAAGAAACAAGGTCATCGTCAACCTTACACTAAGCTAGTTGTTGAAGCTATCAACGCTTAATTCAGGTTAACATGATTAAAATTACGATAAGTCGCACGAAATTAGGAAGTATCCAATCATTTAAAATGACTGGACATGCCAATTATGCGCCACATGGACAAGATCTTGTCTGTGCTGGAACTACAGCGGTTGTGTTTGGATCTATAAATGCAGTGGAAGAACTTTGTAATGTGCAAGCAACTATTGAACTCGGAAGTGATGGTGGATTCTTAACGTATGAATTGCCTAATGATTTAGACGTTCATACAGCAGAAAAAGCACAGATACTTTTAGAAGGATTGGTTGTTTCGCTTAAGACGATCGAACTTGATTACGGAAAGTATATCCGTTTAATAGAAAAAGTGCAGGAGGTGTAACGTATGTTAAGATTAGATCTTCAGTTTTTCGCATCTAAGAAAGGTGTAGGTAGTACAAAGAACGGTCGTGACTCTCAGTCAAAACGTCTTGGTGCTAAACGCGCAGATGGTCAAACGGTTTCAGGTGGTTCAATTCTTTACCGTCAACGCGGTACAAAAATTTATCCAGGTGTTAACGTTGGTCGTGGTGGCGATGACACTTTATACGCGAAAGTTGACGGCGTAGTACGCTTTGAGCGTCTTGGCCGTGACCGCAAACAAGTGAGCGTATATCCTGTTGCTCAAGAAGCATAAGAACTCACGGAAAACTCTAACCTGAGTGCAGGTTAGAGTTTTTCTATATTAAGGGGTATCTAAATGAATGAAAAATGGACAATTATAGATGCGTTGCGTCATTCAAGACATGATTGGCTCAATCGTATGCAGATGGTGAAAGGAAACCTTTCCCTTGGAAAAGTGGAAGAGATTCATAGTCTCATCGATCGTTTTGTCCAAGAAGCGAGACAAGAATCCAATCTGATAGGGCTATCAATGCCTTTATTTTCAGAGTGGATTTTAACATATAATTGGAAACAGCAGCCGTGCTTATTGGAGTACGAAGTATTAGGGAAATTACATAACTTATCTCACTTAGATGAGAATGTATGTACATGGACGAATCAATTTTTCTCAATGCTTCAGCATAGTTTAGACGTATATGTTGAAAATTATGTTTGTATCACAATTGAATGTGACGCGGAGAATGCTCGTTTCTTTTTTGATTTTCGTGGTAAGCTAACGAGTGTAGAAGAACTACAGAATTGGCTTGCGAACCAAAACAATAAATGGTATTCCATTTCTTATACAGTACGAGACGAAGAAGTCTCAGTTATATTACAACCAATCGAAAAAAGTGTGGTGAAATAATGTTTGTAGATCAGGTCAAGATATATGTAAAAGGCGGCGACGGTGGTAACGGAATGGTTGCGTATCGTCGTGAGAAGTATGTACCTAAAGGTGGCCCAGCAGGTGGCGACGGTGGTAAAGGTGCAGATGTTGTTTTTGTTGTTGAGGAAGGCTTACGTACATTAATGGACTTCCGCTACCAACGTCATTTCAAAGCTGATCGTGGTCAGCATGGAATGAGTAAAGGTCAGCACGGTCGTAAATCTGAAGATTTAATCGTAAAGGTTCCACCGGGAACAATAGTAAAAGATGAAAAAACAGGTGAAATTCTTGCCGATTTAGTAACGCATGAACAAACAGCTGTAATCGCAAAAGGTGGCCGCGGTGGCCGTGGTAACTCACGTTTCGCAACACCGACGAACCCAGCGCCAGAAATCGCTGAGAACGGGGAACCAGGCCAAGAACGTGATGTCACGCTAGAACTTAAAGTGCTAGCAGATGTTGGACTTGTTGGATTCCCAAGTGTAGGTAAATCTACATTATTATCTGTTGTATCATCAGCGCGTCCGAAAATTGCAGAGTATCACTTTACAACAATCGTTCCAAATCTTGGTGTTGTTGAAACTGGTGATAGCCGCAGCTTCGTTATGGCTGACCTTCCTGGACTAATTGAAGGCGCACATGCCGGCGTCGGACTTGGACACCAATTCTTACGTCATATTGAGCGTACACGTGTAATCGTGCACGTTATCGATATGTCTGGTTTAGAAGGCCGTGAGCCATATGAAGATTATGTAACAATCAATAGTGAACTAAAAGAATACAATATGCGTTTAACTGAGCGTCCACAAGTTGTTGTTGCAAACAAAATGGATATGCCAGGTGCAGAAGAAAACTTACAAGCATTTAAAGAAAAATTGGGAGACGAAGTGAAAATTTTCCCAATCTCAGCTGTAACGAAACAAGGTGTTCGTGACTTACTATTTGAAGTAGCGAACTTATTAGAAACAACACCAGAATTCCCAATGTACGATGATGTAGAAGAATCTGAAGCAAGTGTAATGTACAAATTTGAATCTGAATCTAATTTTGAAATTACACGCGAAAGTGATGGCACATTTGTTATTTCTGGTTATGATATTGAGAAAACATTCAAAATGACAGACTTCTCACGTGATGAATCTGTACGCCGATTTGCTCGTCAAATGCGTGGAATGGGTATTGATGAAGCCCTTCGTGCACGTGGTGCAGTAGACGGAGATATTGTAAAAATTCTTGAATATCAATTTGAATTTATCGATTAAGACTGCCGAAATATGGCAGTCTTTTTTTTATTGTAAATGTCTGATTCATATAGGAAAAAATACCCACTAATTAAATTTTCAATTTATAATAGAACAAGGAGTGGTTTTGGAAGAATTTTTTATGGGGAGAAAACGAACATGTATAAAATATTAATTGTAGAAGACGATGAAAAAATAGCGGGAATATTAGAGGAGCATTTAGAAAGATATGGCTATCAATCATTTAGAGCAAGTGATTTACGTCATATAAAAGATGAGTTCGTGAAAATAAATCCTCATCTCGTATTACTGGATATTAATTTACCATATTTTGATGGTTTTTATTGGTGTCGTCAAATTCGTACTGTATCGAATGCACCGATTATTTTTGTTTCTGCAAGAACAGGGGAAATGGATCAAGTAATGGCAATCGAGAATGGCGGAGATGATTACATTACGAAGCCATTCCATTTAGATATTGTAATGGCTAAGGTGAAAAGTGCACTCCGCCGTGGCTATGGTGAGTATGCCTCTGTTGCTGAGAGTGATTGTTTAGGTGTAAATGGACTGTTGTTATTTCCGTCCCAGCACATTGTTGAGTGGCAGGGGCAACAAACGGAGCTGACAAAAAATGAATTTTACTTATTAGAATGTTTAATGAAACAAGCAAACCAATATGTAACGCGTGAAGAACTGTTAGAGGCCCTGTGGGATGAGGTAGCTTTTGTTGATGATAATACATTAACCGTAAATGTAAAACGCGTAAGGAAGAAATTAGAGGAGCTAGGCATTCAAAATGCAATTGTAACGAAACGCGGATATGGTTATGCGCTTCTTACAGAGTGGGGCGAAGGGCATGAAGGTTAAAAATTACCTCATGGACCGTTTTTCTTTACTTCTTTCTTATATTATTAGCCTTTGTTTATTTGGACTCGTTTTGCAGTTACAAAGTCTTTTGGAAAAAAGATCCATTGATTGGGGTACGTGGTTATATGGGCTTTTATTAGGGACAGCTGTATTTACTGTATACCTCATTTACGATTATCGAAAACGAAGTGTATTTTTAAAAAGAATCGAAAAGTATGTTGCTAGCGGAAATACATTACACGACTCTTTACTTATTGATACTTCTTATACTTCAGAGCAAGAGATGGTTGTTGAATCGTTTACGCTATTAAGACAGCAATATATGAATGAAGTTCATAAACAACATGCGAAAGAACAACAGCAAATGATATTTATGAACCAATGGATTCATCAAATGAAAACACCAGTATCGGTTATAGAATTGCTATTACAAAAGTTTGGTAAAGAGCATCGTGAAGCAAGAGCAACAGTTGAAAGTATTCGTGAAGAAAATAATCGTATACTAAATGGTTTAGATTTAGCGTTACATATGGCAAGGTTAGAGCAATTTGCGAAAGATTATAAAGTAGAAGTAGTAAATGTGATAGATATCATCAGAGGTATTATTAATGAAAATCGAAAATCTTTCATTCAATCGTCGGTATTTCCGAAAGTAATATTTGATGAAGATACTTGTATGGTTGCATCTGATAGAAAATGGCTAAGTATTGCTATAGGGCAAATTGTTGTAAATGCAATTAAGTATACGAAAATTTCAGAAGTGGAGAAAAAGGAAATTCAATTTCAAATTGAAGAGAAAGATCAAAAGGTGTTACTACATATTAAGGACAATGGAATTGGTATTCCAGAGCAAGATGTAAAGCGTATATTTGATCCATTCTTTACGGGAATAAATGGCCGTAAAACGAGAGAAGCGACTGGAATGGGTTTATATATTACGAAGGAAATTTGCGATAATTTACATCACGGAATGTATGTGCAATCGGCTGAAGGGGAAGGGACAACATTCACGTTCCAATTTGCAAAAGATGAAGAATATCATACATTAATGAGAAAAATGACAAAACTGTAAGATAACAAAACGTTTTGTAAGGGAAATCACTCGTTTCTTTTTCTTATTTTTCTTATAGTAAATGTAAGAAGAAAACACATAGGGGGATTAGAAATGAGTGTTCTTGAAGTGAAAGGATTAACAAAAGTTTACCAATCAAAAGGTTCAGTAGCGACGACTGCTTTAAACGATATAAATTTTAAAATAGAAGAAGGCGAATTTGTAGGAATTATGGGGCCTTCAGGGAGCGGGAAAACAACGCTTTTAAATTTATTAGCAACAATTGATAAGCAAACTTCAGGTCATGTGCTTGTAAATGGTGAAGAAATTAATCAAATGCGTGCTGCAAAATTAGCGGAGTTTCGCCGTACACATTTAGGATTCATTTTCCAGGATTTTAACTTACTTGATACGTTATCGATTAAAGAAAATATCATTTTACCACTTGTCATGGCGAAGAAATCTGTAAATGAAATCGATGCGAAAGTGCTTGAGATTGCAAAGTTTTTAAATATCGAAGAAATATTAAATAAAAAAGTATATGAAGTGTCAGGCGGACAACAACAACGTGCAGCAGCAGCGAGAGCGATCATTCATGAACCTACGCTAATTTTAGCGGATGAGCCAACTGGAAATTTAGATTCGAAGTCAGCAAAATCATTAATGAGTGCATTGCAAGATTTACATGAACAAAAGAAAGTGACAATTGCAATGGTAACGCATGATCCAGTAGCGGCGAGTTATTGCGAACGTATTCTTTTCATTCGCGACGGAGAAATTTTTTCAGAAATACATAAGGGAAGAACGAAACAAGCCTTTTTCCAAGAAATTCTGGACGTACTTGCGATGCTAGGAGGAGAATATCATGAACTTTCGCCAGCTCGCGCTTAATAACGTAAAAGGAAATTGGCGTAATTATAAAGCTTTCCTTATTAGTAGCTGTTTATCGATTGTCGTATTTTTCATGTATGCTTCCTTTATTTATCATCCAGATGTCGTAAGTGGTAATATAAGTATGAGAGAGATGATCTCAAAAGGGCTAGAATCGATGAATTACATTGTAGTCATCTTCTCAGCACTCTTTATTTTATATGCAAATTCAACATTTTTACGAGCAAGAAAAAAAGAGTTTGGTCTATTAACATTAATAGGCGGAACAAAATCTCAACTTGGCCGAATGATTATATTAGAACAGCTTATGTTAGGTAGTATTGCAATTGTAGTAGGTATTGGGCTTGGCATGCTTTGTTCAAAATTATTTTTCCAAGCATTAAGCGTAATATTGAAAATAGATAAAACACTTCCACTCGTATGGAATAGTAAAGCAATTCTTATTACAGCAGGTGTATACTTTATTTTATTTTTAATCCTATCATTGTTTAGTGTTTGGACAGTAGGGCGCTTGCAAATTATTGATTTATTAAGAGAAGCAAGAAAACAAAAAGTAGAACCTTTTGCATTTACATCGCTATGTGTAGTTGGTATAGGATGTATTATTGTTGCATATGTACTTAGCTTCCAAGTGACGTTTATGAATTTTATCATTCTGTTTTTACCGATTGTAGGGCTGACGATAGGCGGAACTTATTTACTGTTTACGCAAGGTAGTACAGTCGTATTGAAGGCGTTACAAAAACGAAAAAAATCTTTTTATACATATCCAAATATGTTCGTACTTAGCAACCTTATTTATAAAATGAAAGATAATGCTCGTTTTCTATTTGTAATTTCTATTATTACGGCAGTTGTATCTTCGGCAGTTGGTACACTGTACGTATTTTTTGAGGATATGAGTTATAAGGCAGTAACTAGTACCCCGCATGCTATTTCGTATGAGGAAAAAGGCATTCATACGCATAATGTCATAAAAGAAGGGAAAACAAAAGAATTAATAAAAAAACACGGATTTGAAGAAGCGCGAGAAGTAACGTATGTAAAGCTTCCTGGAACTCAAAAAATCACAATGTTTAACGGTGAACATGAGATGCCAATGGCGATTGTTTCAGAGAAAGAATATAACGCTGAAGTACGTAAACAAAAGAGAGAGCAAGTTAGAGAAGTTCATAATGCACCAGGTAGTGCAACGATGGTCATAATGGATATGGCGAACGATATGATGAAGATAGATCGTACGAAACCGCATGAAATTAAAATTAACGGACAAACAAAGTCTGTTCAATTAAATGAGCCAACTCCATTTTCTGTTTTTAATGATAGTGAATATCTCATTGTGAATGAGCAAGATTTTGAGAAATATTCAAAGCTCGTACCAGACGAAGAAAAGACGAAATATTACGGTTATTATATAGAAGACTGGAAAAGTACGGAAGACCTTGTGTTAGATTTAAAAAAGGAAATTGCACCAGATAAGCAAGGGGAATTAAATAACTCGGTGCTTGCTTATAAAGATATAAGGGAATCAGGGGCAATTACGATGTTTATTGGTTTCTTCGTAGCTGTGCTGTTCTTTTTCTTCGCTTGTAGTATGACATACTTTAAATGGTTTAACGATAAAGAACAAGATCGTATTCAATTTAAATCGTTAAAGAGAATCGGTATGACAGATAAAGAAATTCGCAAAATTGCAATTCGACAAATGGGCGTTATCTTCTTTATCCCAATTTTAATCGGTGCAATTCATAGTGGATTTGCTCTTCATACGTTAGGGAAAATGCTTTATATCGATTTGTGGAAATCAGGAGCGATTGTAATTGGAGCATACATTGTAGCTTCTGCGATTTACTTTATGATCGCACAAAGAGGATATTTGAAACACGTGCAAAGCTAGAGAAACCTCTAGCTTTTTGCCTATGTAGTAAGTTATAGGGGGACGATAGATGAACATTCGGCAACTAGCGCTGCAAAATATAAAAGGAAATTGGCGCAATTATAAAGTGTTTTTCTTAAGCAGTTGTTTTGCAATATTTGCGTCTTTTGCATACATGTCTGTCATTGTACATCCGTATATGCAAGAGACGATGTGGTATCAAAACGTACGCTGGGGACTTATCATATGTAATGTTATAATTATTTCTTTTTTCGTCATATTTATTTTGTACGCTACTTCTATTTTCATAGAGGCACGTAAGAAAGAATTAGGGTTATATATGTTAATGGGAGCAACGAAATCTAACGTAATAAGAGTGATTATGACCGAGCAAATATTAATCGGGGTATTTGCTAATGTTTTCGGCATTGGGCTTGGCGTGATCTTTTTAAAGCTCTTTTTCATGGTGTTTAGTATGTTGCTTCAACTTCCGAAAGAACTCCCTGTCATATTTGACGTGAGAGCAATTGGGGGAACGTTTATTGCGTATATGGTCGTTTTTATTCTGTTATCTTTTATAAGTGCTTTACGTATATGGAATATAAAAATCATTCGGTTATTGAAAGAATTTCGAACAGATAAAAAAGAGAAGAAAACATCAAAGTGGCTTTGTATATTCGGCTTTATTTGTTTAGGGATAGGATATGCGTTAGCGCTACAAGTGACGATGGCAACGATAGCAATATACTTTTTCCCTGTGTCTATACTTGTCTTTTTCGGAACGTATTTTTCTTTTACACACGGTACTGCTCAAGTATTAGAAATGATAAAACGAAATAAAAAGATTATGTATACATATCCGTATTTATTTATAGTGAATCAATTGGCGCATCGAATGAAGGAAAATGGTCGCTTTTTCTTTATGCTTTCTATGGCAACGACGTTTGTAGTTACGGCAACTGGTACGGTGTTCTTATATTTTTCTAGTATGCAAGATATGTGGCGGGATGGGGGCACGCACTCATTGTCATACATAGAAAAAGGTGTTTCTGCACATGAAGTCTTTGAGGAAGGTACAGTTGAAAAATTATTACATCAGTATGGGTATGATGATTTTCAATCTATGAGTTTTGTTGGAGTGTATGCATCTTTTCAGTCCAACAAGGGAGAGACAGAAGTAGCGCCTCTTATAAAAGAAAGTGAATATAATCAAGAAGCAAGGAAACAAAAACAGAAAACGTATCGTCCTAAAAAAGGTACAGTGACACTTGTTTATTATAATAAATACAATAATTCGAATGTATATAATCAAAAAGAGATTCAATTGCAAGTAATGAATCAACCATATCAATTCGTATTTAACGGTCAGAAAGAAGGGGTTCAATTTAACCATCACCTTTCGTACATTAATGGTCTGTTCTTCGTCATGAATGATGAAGACTTTGACAGTATAGCAAATAAGGTTCCGGATTCTGAAAAAATGATATATAGAGGATATACATTACCAAATATCGAAAATACGAAAAAATTAAATGAAGATTTACGGAAACATATGAAACAAGATGATAATAACGCATTTCGAAGTAATATGGAGTTATATGTGAATATGAAAGATTTTGGCAATATTACTCTATTTATAGGCTCATTCATTAGTATATTATTTTTCCTTACATCATGTAGTATCGTATATTTTAAATGGTTTCATAATATTTCATCGGATAGAAAGCAGTACGGGGCACTCTCTAAACTTGGAATGACGAAGGAAGAAGTATGGAAGATTTCTCGTTGGCAATTGTGTATGCTATTTTTTGCGCCAATTATAGTAGGGAGTATGCATAGTGCAGTTGCGTTATATACGTTTCATAATACGATCTTTATGGATGGTTCATTACGAAAAGTAGGCTTGTTTATTCTGTTTTATATTGCTGCATGCATCATTTATTTCTTTTTCGCTCAAAGAGAATATAGGAAACATTTAGACTAGCCAATGCTAGTCTTTTTTTAATATTCAAAATTTACATAGAAGAATATAAAAAAGTATGGTATAACAGTAAGAAAACGAAAAAGAGGGGAAAAGACGATGATTCGAGTAGGATATTTAGGACCAGAAGCAACATTTACAAATATGGCGGTGAGTCGTTTTTTTCCGGAAGCGGAGCATGTACCGTATCGAACGATTCCAGATTGTATTGATGCAGCTGCAAATGGAAATGTAGATTATGCAGTGGTACCACTAGAAAATGCCATAGAAGGTTCAGTGAATATAACAGTTGATTATCTCGTACATGAGCAACCACTTTCTATTGTAGGAGAAATTACAGTACCGATTCAGCAACATCTACTTGTACATCCGCAGTATGCAGAAGTGTGGGAAGAAGTATATGCAGTGCATTCTCATCCGCATGCTATTGCACAATGTCATAAGTTTTTAAATGAAGAATTAAAAGGGGTAACCGTCCGAGATATGACATCAACAAGTGCAGCTGCACAATATGTGAAAGAACACCCTGAAGAAAAAATCGCTGCCATTGCAAATGAAGCAGCCGCAGAAAAATATGGATTAACGATTGTAAGACGTAGCATTCATACGCATAAAAATAATCATACACGCTTCCTCGTGCTCCATAAAAAAAAGAAAGCAATACTCTCAAATAACGGAGAAAACCGCGGAGAGAAAACGACGCTTATGATAACGTTACCTGCTGATTATGCAGGGGCACTATATCAAGTGTTATCAGCTTTCGCATGGAGAAAATTAAATCTATCAAAAATCGAATCTCGCCCGATGAAAACAGGTCTTGGAAATTACTTTTTCTTAATCGATGTCGATAAAGCATACGATGATGTATTATTGCCAGGCGTAACGATGGAACTTGAAGCACTCGGCTTTTCTGTTACTGTGCTGGGGAGTTATTCTTCTTATTGGTTGTAAAGGGGAGTATTTGTAGTTAAGTCGATATCATTTCAGTCGCTAGTACAATGCGCGATAGATAAATAAAATCCCACCTATAAATGGTGGGATTCTTTATTTTAATTTCGCAAGACGATCCTCTAACTGACCACGCCAAATATCGGCTAGTTCTGGAACAGCAAGAATCTTTTCGATGCCATCTTTATCTTTTCTATTATGAAAATAAATTTCGTTAGAGAACAAAACAGAAACATTGCGCGGTTGACGTTCTAGTAATGTAATTTTAGAATCTTTACGTACAGTACCTTCTTGAAGAACGCGGCATAGGTAACCCGTAAATCCAGTTGCTACAATGCGAGGCAGTATGCCAGGAATACCGAGACGTTTTGAAATAGTGCTACAAGGTACTCTTGCTTGTGTGACCTGAATGATTGCTTCACCTAGTTGATATGTATCTCCAATGCAAACATCACGTTCTAACATATTTGTTGCGGTAATGTTTTCGCCAAATGTGGAAGCTGGAAGCGTAGTTTGAAATTCTTCTTCCCATAGTGCGTAATGCTCATGTGGGTACATACAAACTGCGCGATCAGGTCCCCCGTGGTGTTTTAAATCTGCTACGTCATCACCGAGGAATCCGTCTTTTGAGAGGAAAGCTTCTTCTGTAAGTTCTTTACATATACCAGTAATCATTTCTTTATCTTCGCTATATTTCATTTGTTTCGGTTTGCCAATGCTAAAGTGAACGAGTTCAATTCCCATATTTGATCCCCTTTACAATTGATTACAATATTATATCACTAAAAAAGCACAGAGAATGATAAAAACTCTGTGCTTTACATGAATTAATAAACGAGAAATCCTGCTTTATCTAGTGCCTCGCAAGCAGCATCTAACTTTTCTTTTGAATCTGCCTCAATTGTATGTAAGTGAATACCATCTGTTAGTTGCGAAAGATAGGAAGCATTTGTGTTTTCGATTTTTTGTAAATATTGCTCTACATCAAATCGATTACTTACCATGATGGATGCTGTTAAGTCACCGTATACAGGATGCTCAACTTTTACATCTTTAATAGTAACGCCGTGATCAACAAGCATTGTAAGTTCTTGACGTACTTCTGCTGGTTTATGTTGGCATACAATTACGCGTTCGAAAGCTTGTTGTTTCTCTTGTGGTTTTAAATATAAATATCCTTGAGCAGTTGCAATAATTGGTTCGTTTCGTGCTTTAAGCAAGGAAATATCTTGCACGATAACTTGTCGACTTACATTTGTTTTTTTCGATAGTTCATTCCCAGATAACGGTTCATTTGCAGCGAGAAGCCATTGAAGGATGAGCTGTCGTCTTTCTTCACCTAAAATCTTTTTTTGGTCATTTTGTTTCATTATGATTTAACACCTCTATAAAATTGATTTCCAATTGTGTGTAGTGCATGAATAGTAGTATCAATTTGATCTTTCGTTGTTTGTTGTCCGAAAGAGAAGCGGACATATTGTTTTGCCTCTTCATACGTTTTTCCAATTGCAAGCATTGTTTTCGAAGGTTCTTGTTTACCGACTTGGCAAGCACTTCCAGTGGAAATGGCAATACCATGGCGATTACATTCTAACATTGTATATTGACCTTCTATTCCTTTTATTGTAACCCCAACAATATGTGGTAAACAAGAAGTAGAATGACCTTCTACTTCAATTTCTAGAGGAAGCGCTTGTAAATGTCTTAAAAAGTAGGACCGTAACTCTGTAAAACGTAAGCTCTCTTCTTGTTGATTTTTTAATATATTCTCAGCAGCTGTTAAAAAAGATGCGATGCCAGGAACGTTTACTGTACCTGGGCGAAATCCTTTTTCGTGAGAAGTTCCGGGAAATATTTGTGCCCAGCGAACTTGCGGATTTATATAACAAGCGCCAACACCCTTTGGTCCATATATTTTATGTGCTGAAACAGAGAGACTATCAATTCCCATCTCAAAAACATTGATAGGAAGTTTACCAAATGTTTGCACACAATCTGAATGAAATAAAACGTTATATTTTTTTAAAAGTGCTCCGATCTCTGCGATGTTTTGAACGGTTCCGATTTCAGAGTTTCCGTGCTGTATACTTGCTAGAACAGTATTTTCTGTAATAGCTGATTCTAAATCATCTAAATGGATTACCCCGCCCTCATCAACAGGAATTTCAGTAATTGTATACCCTTCTGATTGTAAGGATTGAAAATAACTTCGAATGGATGCGTGTTCCATAGGTGTCGTAATAATGTGTTTCTTATTTCGAGCATTGAGAAGGGATTGAATCGCAAGGTAGTTGGATTCCGAGCCGCCGCTTGTGAAGAATACCCCTTGTTCCTTTCCGCCAATCATTTCAGCAAATGTTTTTCGGCAAACTTGTAATAAAGAAGAGGCTGTTCCTCCAATATCATGTAAACTTTGTTCATTTCCAAAGTATTGCGATGCTGCTTTCATATATGTGTGTAATGCTTCTTCACTCATAGGTGTAGTAGCTGCATAGTCAAGATATATCATCATGTAAGTTCCTCTCCCTAGTAAGAGTTACATTTCTTATATTTTTTTAATGGTAGTGAAAATAAGAATTATAAAAAAACTCTTGTCATTATTTTAAAACTATGTAAATATAGGTGTCAAGACAGTTGAAAAGTGTAAAGTAGGAGGCAACAATTATGCCAAGTGCAGATGTCTTAATTATTGGAAGTGGCGTTGCGGCACTTCGTGTTGCGAAAGAGATTTGTCACGAAAAGAATGTGATTATTATCACAAAGGAAACAAATCGTAATAATAATACATATTTAGCGCAAGGTGGAATTGCCGCAGCGGTTGCTACATATGACAATCCAAATGATCATTTTGAAGATACGTTAGTAGCAGGATGTCATTATAACAATGAAGATGTGGTCCGTTATTTAGTCGAGGAAGGACCGAAAGAAATGAATAATCTCATTGAAAATGGAATGAAATTTGATGGAGATGAAACGGGTCCTCATCTTGGAAAAGAAGGCGCACATCGAAAGCGTCGTATTTTACATGCAGGTGGCGATGCAACAGGAAAGAATTTATTAGAGCATTTCATTCAAGAAGTAGCTCCGCACGTTACGGTAGTGGAACAGGAAATGGTGCTCGATTTTATTATAGAAAATGATAAATGTGTTGGAGTTTTAACAAGAACTAGTGAAGGGAAGTTGAAGCGTTACGTTGCAGAGTATACGGTGTTAGCAACAGGCGGGATTGGCGGTTTATACGCCTTTACTTCTAACGATAAGACAATTACGGGTGATGGACTTGCGATGGTGTATCGTGCAGGCGGGGAGCTCGTAGATTTAGAGTTTGTACAGTTTCATCCAACAATGTTATACGCGAGCGGGCGATGCTGCGGCCTTGTCTCTGAAGCTGTCCGTGGTGAAGGAGCTGTCCTTATGAATGGAAAAGGGCAGCGTTTTATGATGAATATACACCCTGATCACGATCTCGCACCACGTGATGTAGTAGCAAGAGCGATTCATGAGCAGCTTTTAGCGGGTGAACAAGTGTATGTAAATATCGAGTCTATCCAAAATTTCGAAGAACGTTTTCCGACTGTATCGTCATTGTGTAAAAAGAATGGTGTCGATATAAATGAAAAACGCATTCCAGTCGTACCCGGTGCTCATTTTCATATGGGCGGCGTGAAAACGAACTGTGATGGGGAGACGTCCATTCCAAATTTATATGCGGTCGGTGAAGTAGCTTGTAATGGTGTTCATGGCGCAAATAGATTAGCAAGTAATTCATTATTAGAAGGTCTTGTGTTTGGAAAAAGAATAGGACAACATATTTTAACGAAAGCGACAAAAGAAAGCTGGAACAACGTGGCTGAGAAGGAAAAGAAGTTTATTGTTCTGAATCATTTGCCGGCGAAAGAAGAAATACAAGACTGCATGATGAAATATGTTGGGATTGTGCGAACAGAGCAAAGTTTATCTTATGCAAAGAGATGGCTTAGTAAGTACGGTGTTCGAAATATGATATTACAATATGGTGCTCTTACAAATGAAGAGATAACGCTTATTAATATGTTAACAGCCTGTGAGCTTATAGTCGTATCAGCTTTGCAAAGAGAAGAAAGTATTGGTGCTCATTATCGAAGTGATTATCCAAATAGAAATAGCGTAAAAAAAGAGATTGTTCGAGTGAAAAGAAAACTACAATTTGTGTGATGAAGGGAAGAGGGGCTCTATGAACACGATAAAAGTGAAAGAAGCATTAAATCGATTTTTTCTAGAAGATATAGGAGAAAGAGATGTAACATCTCAGCTTATTTTTCCAGATAATTTACTTTCAAAAGGAACGTTTCTTGCGAAGGATACAGGGGTCTTTGCGGGGCGTTTAGTCATTGAAGAAGGATTTAAATTAATTGATGAGAGAATTGAAGTGGAGCTTCATAAAAAAGATGGAGATCTTGTAGAAAAGGGCGAATTAATAGCAACTGCGCAAGGACCAATTGCTTCTTTATTAACGGCAGAGCGCGTTATATTAAACGTTATTCAGCGTATGAGCGGGATAGCGACGATGACACATAAAGCTGTTCTTGCATTAGATAGCAGCCATACACGTATTTGTGATACACGAAAAACGATGCCGGGGCTACGTATGTTTGATAAGTATGCAGTCGTGTGCGGAGGAGGATTTAATCACCGTTTCGGTTTATATGATGGTGTCATGATCAAAGACAATCATATTGCTTTTGCTGGTTCTATTACGAAAGCTATTACATCGGTGAAAGAAAAATTAGGACATATGGTGAAAGTAGAAGTGGAAACAGAAACAGAGGAACAAGTGAGAGAAGCTGTAGCTGCTGGTGCGGATATTATTATGTTTGATAATCGTACGCCAGATGAGATTCGGGAGTTTTCAAAGATTGTACCAAGTGCCATCGTTACGGAAGCATCAGGAGGCATTACAATTGAAGATTTATCGAAATATGGAAAAACAGGGGTCGATTATATTTCACTTGGAGCGTTAACACATTCAGTGAAAGCACTTGATATTAGTTTCAATATTGAGGCGTAAGGAAAGTGGCTTAGAGGGGGAGAAAGGAATATGAGTATTTTAGAAAAAGTGCAACCGATTGAAACGATGTTACCAGAGCGTTATTACACGATGACAACAGAAGAAATGGAAAAGCGTGTTCGTGAAATTAAAGAAAAAATGGGGAAAACACTATTTATTCCAGGACATCATTACCAAAAAGATGAAGTGGTACAATTTTCTGATGCAGCAGGAGATTCACTTCAGCTTGCGCAAGTTGCAGCGAGCAATAAAGAAGCGAAATATATTGTGTTTTGTGGTGTACACTTTATGGCAGAAACAGCAGATATGTTAACGACAGATGATCAAATCGTTATTTTGCCAGATATGCGTGCAGGTTGTTCGATGGCAGATATGGCAGATATTGAACAAACAGAAAGGGCATGGAAAGAGCTCGCAAAATTATTTGGAGATACGATGATTCCGTTAACATATGTTAACTCTACAGCTGCAATTAAAGCATTTTGTGGTCGTAATGGCGGAGCAACAGTAACATCTTCTAATGCAAAACAAATGGTGTCTTGGGCGTTTACACAAAAAGAGCGTCTTGTCTTTTTACCAGATCAACATTTAGGAAGAAATACAGCATACGATTTAGGTATCCCATTAGATAAAATGGCAGTATGGGACCCACATACAGATTCATTAGAGTACGATGGAGATATAGAAGGAATTCAAGTGATTTTATGGAAAGGGCATTGTTCGGTTCATCAAAACTTTACAGTGAAAAACATTGAGAATGTACGGAAAAATCATCCGGATATGAATATTATTGTACATCCAGAATGTTGTTATGAGGTTGTTGATGCTTCGGATTACGCAGGATCAACGAAATATATTATTGATATGATTGAAGTAGCGCCACCTGGAAGTAAATGGGCAATTGGTACAGAGATGAATTTAGTGAACCGAATTATTCAGCAACATCCAGATAAAGAGATTGTTTCACTTAATCCATTTATGTGTCCGTGTTTAACGATGAACCGAATTGATCTGCCGCACTTATTATGGGTGCTTGAAACGGTAGAAAGAGGAGAAGAAATTAACGTTATTAGCGTAGATAAACAAGTGACTGAAGAAGCGGTTCTTGCATTAAATCGTATGTTAGAGCGTGTGTAAAGCAACGGTATTTCTGTTGCTTTTTTTCATGCATATAATCATAACGAGAACGAAATGGGCATACATTGTTTTGAAGAAATCATTGCGATTTTCTTATGCTTATTCCACTTCTAATGGTATTGAAAATCGAAGAAGTGATACAAGTGAAAAGAAGTTAACGTTATTTAGAAAGGGTTACTTCATGAGATTTGTTACTTATAGATAAGTTATACAGGAGGGGGAAAAATTGAAAATTCATATCGTGCAAAAAGGGGATACCCTTTGGAAAATTGCGAAAAAGTACGGAGTTGATTTTGATACGTTGAAAAAAACAAACACACAACTTAGTAATCCAGATTTAATCATGCCAGGTATGAAAATTAAAGTACCATCAAACAGCGTTCACGTGAAACAACATGCTGGAGCAGGTTCAGCACCTCCAAAACAATACGTAAAAGAAGTCCAACAAAAAGAGTTTGCAGCAACGCCAACTCCGCTTGGAATAGAGGATGAGGAAGAAGTTACGTATCAAGCAGCGCCAATTACACAGCAACCTGCTATGCAACAAACACAAAAAGAAGTGCAAGTAAAACCACAAAAAGAAGTACAGGTAAAACCACAGAAGGAAATGCAAGTGAAACCGCAAAAAGAAGTGCAGGTAAAGCCACAAAAAGAGGTGCAAAAAGAAAAGCCAATTCAAATAGAAAAACCAGTTGAAAAACCGTCTGTTATTCAAAAACCAACTGTTATAGAAAAACAAAAACCAGCAGAAAAAGAAAACACAAAGTTTTCGGTAAATGTATTACCACAGCCGCCACAACCACCAATAAAAGCGAAAAAAGAATATAAAATTTCAGATGTAATTAAAAAAGGAAGCGAGTTAATTGCTCCTCAAATTACTAAAATGAAACCTAATAACATCATTTCTCCGCAAACGAAAAAAGATAATATCGTGTCACCGCAAGTAAAGAAAGAAAACATAGGAAATATCATGTCACCGCAAGTAAAGAAAGAAAATGTAGGGAATATCGTGTCACCGCAAGTGAAGAAAGAAAACATAGGAAATATCATGTCACCACAAGTAAAGAAAGAAAATGTAGGGAATATCGTGTCACCGCAAGTGAAGAAAGAAAACATAGGAAATATCATGTCACCGCAAGTAAAGAAAGAAAATGTAGGGAATATTGTGTCACCGCAAGTGAAGAAAGAAAATGTAGGAAACATAGTGTCACCAAATGTATCGAAAGAAAATGTAGTTATTCCACAAGTAATACCGCCAAATATTCAAATGCCAAACATCATGCCAATGTTGGATAATAATCAACCACCAAACATCATGCCAATGTTGGATAATAATCAACCACCAAACATCATGCCAATGTTGGATAATAATCAACCACCAAACATCATGCCAATGTTGGATAATAATCAACCACCAAATATAATGCCAATCATCGATAATAATCAACCACCAAATATAATGCCAATCATCGATAATAATCAACCACCAAATATAATGCCAATCATGGATAATAACCCAATACCAAACATAATGCCGATCATGGATAACAACCAAATGCCAAATATGATGCCGATCATGGATAACAACCAAATGCCAAATATGATGCCGATCATGGATAACAACCAAATGCCAAATATGATGCCGATCATGGATAATAATCAAATGCCGAATATGATGCCAATCATGGATAATAATCAAATGCCAAATATGATGCCGATCATGGATAACAATCAAATGCCGAATATGATGCCGATCATGGATAACAATCAAATGCCGAATATGATGCCAATCATGGATAATAATCAACCACCGAATATGATGCCATATCAAATACCATACCAACAGCCTATGATGCCGCCAAATCCGTACTATCAACCACCAAATCCATATCAAATGCCATATCAGCAAGGAGCGCCGTTTGGACCGCAATATACGTCTATGCCAAATCCAAATATAATGCCAATGGATAATAATATGCCGCCGCTCGTACAAGGTGAGGAAGATTGTGGATGCGGAGGAGAGAGTAGGTTATATAGTCCTCAACCGGGAGGACCACAATACGCGAATCCTTTATATTATCAACCAACTCAATCGGCATATGCGCCACAGCCAGGAACGATGTATTATCAACCAGATCCACCAAATGTATTTGGAGATCCAGTTTCAGAAGAAGAGGACGAAGAGGAAGTTTAAAAAAGGTGGGATTATTCCCGCCTTTTTTTTATGTAGAGTCGTTCTGAAAATGGAAGATTTACATCAAATGTTAGAAAATCCCCAGTGAAATATTAACAGTGTAAAAACCTTCTCTGTTACTCATCATAAGAGGGAGCTTTTTAGAAGAGAAGCTCATTCTAACAGAGGGGGTTTTTGTATTGAATACGAAAGTAAAAGTGATTGCTGCTTCTTTGTTAGTTACCAGTGCATTAGCTGCATGTGGTACACCAAAAGATAACAATGCAATGGATGGACGTAACTACAATTACGAGCGTACATCTTATAATGATACACACCAGTACCGTGATAATGTAACGCGTAATGATCGTTATACAGATTATGTAACATATAGAAATGGTCGTAACGATACAGGATATAACAATTATTACCGCGATGTAAATTACAACGGTCAAATTGCTAACCCGCATCCGACACGTAATATTACAATGAACAATTCATACATTAACAATGATGGTAAAACAGCAGAAAAAATAACAAATCGTGTAAAGCGTATGAATAACGTAGACCGCGTGTCTACAGTTGTATATGGAAACGATGTGGCGATTGCGGTAAAACCGCGTAATCCAGTATCGAATGAAACGGCACTTGCAAACGAAGTTCGTCAAGCCGTTGTAAATGAAGTTGGAAACAGAAATGTATATGTTTCTGTAAGAAATGACATGTTTACTCGTGTCGATGCAATGAGTACACGCCTACGTAATGGTACAGTTACAAACGATTTTAATCGTGACATAACAAATATGTTCCGAGACATTCGTTACGGTTTGACAGGTACTGTGCGCTAGCAAAACAAAAGAGGAAGGGGTAGCCCTTCCTCTTTATTCATCTTCATCTTGTAAACGACGTTTTTTAATAAAATAACTAATGGAGTAAGAAATTAAAAAACATATAAAGAAAATACTACCTGTTAGAATAGCCTCAAAGAGAGGTCTTTCTGGACTGAAAATGATATAAATAATGGCTATAATAGTTCCTACAATAAGAGAGCGTAAAATAATTTTGTAATAAGGAGTTAACTTTATATCCTTTTCGCCTTCTTCTACATCAATAGAAACGCTTAACTGTAAATAACTAAGTACGATACTTGTAAGGATAAATAATAACCATAATGGAGATTTCGTAATTTGATCCATCCCTTCAGTGAATCCGATATAGCCTAAAATGCCAATTATACCAAGCGATTGAAAAAGAAAGGCAATACGTATGTTTTTTAATGTTTTCAGAATGAGACGTTCATCCTTTATTTTTTTCACAATATCCATCTCCTGTTTATTATGGTTTCACTGTCACATTAATTGTAACATATATATTGCATTTATCAATTTATAATTTACATAAAGTTCGTTTGGTTGAAAGAGGAAATAAAATATTTTTATAAACATGTTGCACTTATACTTTATTAATGTTATATTAGCAAAGCGATGAGCTAATTTACGTAAGACGAGAGATATGCTTAAGTGCTAAACACGCGAATGTGGTCGCCTGGTCTCTCGCCGTAAACGCATCAAGACGCCTGCTTTGCAGGCGTCTTTCATTTTATATAAAAACAAATGCTAATGCAGATAAAGATAAAACTTTATCTGCATTTTTTTATTTTCGAGTGAAATGTAATACGGTCATTTTTATGGATAAAACCCCCATTTCCGGAAAAACTACTAATGAAAGTTTGATCTTGCCTAAAAGAGGTGAACGGAAATGAAATGGATGCTGATTGCGATGCAAGCTTTCGTTATGATGTTTTGTTTCGTTTATGAAACGAATGTGAAGGCGGAAGGGCCAGTACCAGAAGTAACAGAAAAAGAGCCTGAAGTTACAATTTTATTAGAGCGAATGTATGTTGATGGAGAAGTAAGCGAGGAAATATTTACAGAAAAAGTAGCGGACTTAGAAAAGTTTCTACAGCAATATAAAGGATGGCAACTCGTTGATCGTGATGATGTACAAATTGTATTACAGAAGAAAGTTGATGATATTTCTCCTTTATTAAAGACGAGTGGTTATTTTGGTGTGTCAGAGGAAGGGATATTACAAATCTTCAAAGGGGTGCCGAAAAGTGATAATGCGATCCATTCTTTCTTTCAAATTGATATGAAAAAGCTTGAGAGTTATGAGCGTGCGAAATTGAAGCGTGGTATTCGCATTAAATCAAAAGAAGGTTTTGTGAAGACGATTGAAAAAATGAAGCAATACGCAGTGCAAAGTAAGAAAAAAAGCAGCTCATGGTGAGCTGCTTTTTTTTACTTGTTTTTATCTAGAATTTGTTTTGCGATTTCATCAATTAGCATATCTTTTCCGATTGGATTGAAAGCTTTCGTATTAAAGATTTCATTCGATACTTCATATACGTGATTGTTTTTAACTGCTTTATTGTCTTTCCAAACGGCACTGTTTTTGTAGTCTTCGTAAACTTTATCAGCTTCGCCGCCAAAGTTTACAATAAACATTTGATCAGGTTGGAATGCAACAAGACCTTCTAGCGATACTTGTGCCATCGTTTGTTTTAAATCCGTACCTTTTGTTGCTGGAAGTTTTAAGTCATTAAAGATGATGTCACCGTATCCGAAGTTACCGTATACACGGAAGTTTTGTGGTGTAACTGCGACGAACATAAAGTTCTCATCTTTTGTTTTTTCTTTAATTTTTTTAGATAAAGAGTCTGCTTTTTTATCGTAGTCTGCAATCCATTTGTCTGCTTTCTTTTCTTCGTCAAATAGTTTACCTACTTCTTTAAACTTACCGCGCCAGTCTTCTAAGTTTGTTTCTAAAACAACTGTTGGTGCAACCTTTTCTAATTGATCATAGATCTTCAATTGACGATTATTTAAAATAATTAAGTCTGGTTTTAATGCAGTAACAGCTTCTAAATCAACTTTAGGTGCCCAGTACCAACCTACTGCCTTTACTCCGTCTAATTTTTTTGTTAAATGATTTTGGATTTTATCTTTATATGTGTTTGCTGTACCGATAGGTTTGTGTCCAAGAAGTAATAATTCTTCTGTTGATCCAGATAGGTCAACAATTCTCTTTGGATTTACTGGAATTGTAGCTTCCCCTTTAGCGTGTTTTACAACTTTTGTTTTCGGTTGTTCTTTCGCTTTCGATTCTTCTTTTTGAGAAGAACAGCCAACGATAGAAAGAACAACTAGCATAATAGTAAATAAAATAAATAGCTTCTGTTTCATCCTGATGTAACCCCTTTAATTAGTATTGATAATCATTATCGACTTCTGTATATTAAGGTGCTTCATACTTTCTGTCAATGGAAAATAACAGAAGTTTCAAATGGAGAACATTTGTTGGGGTAGTCTCGCTTTTCTATCATTAAATATGTTAAAATGGAATACATGATTTAAGAGGGAGAGATCGTATTTTGTTTGAATATGTTACAGGTTACGTGGAGTATGTAGGACCGGAATATGTCGTAATTGACCATAATGGAATTGGTTATCAAATTTTCACACCAAATCCGTATGTATTTCAAAGAAGTAAGCAAGAAATCCGTGTCTATACATATCATTATGTGAGAGAAGATATTATGGCACTTTACGGGTTTAAAACACGTGAAGAGCGTTTATTATTTACAAAGTTGTTAGGTGTGTCTGGTATTGGACCGAAAGGCGCTCTTGCAATTTTAGCGTCTGGTCAAACAGGACAGGTCGTTCAAGCGATTGAACACGAAGACGAGAAGTTTTTAGTGAAGTTCCCGGGCGTCGGAAAGAAAACAGCACGCCAAATGATTTTAGATTTAAAAGGAAAACTAGCTGATGTCGTGCCAGATGCATTTGTTGATTTATTCTCAGACACAGAACGTTTTGATGAGAAGAAAGGTTCATCAGCTGAGCTTGATGAGGCGCTGGAAGCTCTGCGCGCACTTGGATACGCAGAACGAGAAGTTTCCCGCGTTGTACCAGAGTTATTAAAAGAATCATTAACGACGGATCAGTATATTAAAAAGGCACTTAGTCTTTTACTAAATGGTAAGAGGTGAGTATAATGGACGAACGTCTCCTTTCAGGGGAATCTGCATATGAAGATTCGGATTTAGAATATTCATTACGGCCACAGACGCTCCGTCAGTATATTGGCCAAGATAAAGCGAAACATAATTTAGAGGTGTTTATTGAAGCAGCGAAAATGCGTGAAGAAACGTTAGATCATGTGCTTTTATATGGACCACCAGGACTTGGTAAAACGACGCTTGCCAATATTATTGCCAATGAAATGGGCGTAAATGTTAGAACAACTTCAGGTCCAGCAATTGAAAGGCCGGGAGATTTAGCAGCTGTATTAACAGCACTTCAGCCGGGTGATGTATTATTTATTGATGAAATTCATCGTTTGCATAGGTCAATTGAAGAAGTGTTATATCCTGCGATGGAAGATTTTTGCCTTGATATCGTAATTGGAAAAGGGCCGTCAGCACGGTCTGTACGTTTAGATTTACCTCCATTTACATTAGTTGGAGCAACGACACGTGCGGGAGCATTATCAGCGCCGCTTCGTGACCGTTTCGGTGTACTTTCAAGATTAGAGTATTACACAGTAGATCAGCTTTCTGAGATTGTTGAACGTACAGCAGAAGTATTCGAAGTTGAAATTGATTCGTTAGCTGCATTAGAAATTGCAAGACGTGCTCGTGGTACACCTCGTATTGCGAATCGTTTATTACGACGTGTACGAGATTTCGCACAAGTTCGTGGTAACGGAACGGTTACGATGGAAATTACACAAATGGCGTTAGAACTACTGCAAGTAGATAAATTAGGTCTAGATCATATCGATCATAAATTATTACTTGGTATTATTGAGAAATTCCGTGGTGGCCCAGTCGGGTTAGAAACGGTTTCGGCAACGATTGGAGAAGAATCTCATACGATTGAAGATGTATATGAGCCATATTTATTACAAATTGGCTTTTTACAACGAACACCAAGAGGCCGAATCGTAACGCCGCTTGCATATGAGCATTTCGGAATGGAGATGCCAAAAGTATGACGGAGATGCCAAAATTGCTTATTACAGCAGGTATCTTACTCATCGTTGTTGGATTAGCTTGGAAGTTCGTTGGAAGGCTTCCAGGCGATATTTTTGTGAAAAAAGGAAACGTTACCTTTTATTTTCCTATCATTACATGTATTGTGTTAAGTATTGTATTATCTTTTATTATGTATATAATAAATCGATTTAAATAAGAAATAGGTGGATATAGTTATGGATATTAATCTGTTTGATTTTCATTTACCAGAAGAACTTATTGCACAAATCCCATTAGAAGATCGTGAAACATCAAGATTAATGGTGTTAGATCGTGAAACAGGCGATATTGAGCATAAACATTTTACAGACATTCTTTCTTACTTACATGAGGGGGATTGCTTAGTTTTAAATGAAACGAAAGTTATGCCTGCTCGTTTGCATGGTGTGAAAGAAGATACAGGCGCGCATATTGAAGTACTTCTTTTAAAACAAGAAGAAGGCGATAAGTGGGAAACGCTTGTTAAGCCAGCGAAACGTGTAAAAGAAGGAACTGTTATCTCTTTTGGCGAAGGGAAATTAAAAGCAACTTGCATAGGAACTGCAGATCAAGGTGGACGTCAGCTTGAATTTTCATATGACGGCATCTTCTATGAAATTTTAGATGAACTTGGGGAAATGCCACTTCCTCCATATATTAAAGAGACGCTAGAAGATCGCGATCGCTATCAAACAGTATATGCGAAAGAAATTGGTTCAGCAGCAGCGCCGACTGCAGGACTTCACTTTACAGAAGAGTTACTGGAGAAATTAAAACAAAAAGGCGTTGGGTTAGCTTTCATTACACTTCACGTAGGACTTGGAACATTTAGACCAGTTTCTGCTGATACGATTGAAGAACACCATATGCACGCAGAATATTACCATATGTCTGAAGAGACAGCTGCGTTATTAAATCGCGTGAAAGAGAATGGTGGACGTATTATTACGGTAGGCACGACTTCAACTCGTACGTTAGAAACAATTGCGACAGATCATGACGGTAAGCTTTGTGCTGCTTCGGGCTGGACAGACATTTTTATGTACCCAGGTTATGAATTTAAAGCAATTGATGGTTTAATTACAAACTTCCATTTACCGAAATCAACATTAATTATGCTTGTAAGTGCATTTGCAAACAGAGATAATGTACTGCATGCTTATAATGAAGCAGTAAAAGAAAAATATCGTTTCTTTAGCTTCGGTGATGCAATGTTCGTTGCATCTCACGCTAAAATGGGAAACAAATAAAAGGAGTAAATTATGACAGCAATTCGTTATGAATTTATAAAAACTTGTAAACAAACGGGTGCCCGTTTAGGACGTGTACATACGCCGCACGGTTCATTTGATACACCAACATTTATGCCAGTTGGTACACTTGCAACAGTTAAGACAATGTCACCAGAAGAGTTAAAAGCAATGGATTCTGGCATTATTTTAAGTAATACGTATCATTTATGGCTACGCCCAGGTCACGAAATTATTCGTGAAGCAGGCGGTTTGCATAAATTTATGAACTGGGATCGTGCAATCTTAACGGACTCTGGTGGTTTCCAAGTATTCAGTTTAAGTGACTTCCGTCGTATTGAAGAGGAAGGCGTTCACTTCCGTAACCACTTAAATGGAGATAAATTATTCTTATCACCAGAAAAAGCGATGGAAATTCAAAATGCATTAGGATCAGATATTATGATGGCATTTGATGAGTGTCCACCTTTCCCGGCTACTTTTGAATATATGAAGAAATCTGTAGAACGTACAAGTCGCTGGGCAGAACGTTGTTTAAAAGCGCATGAACGTCCACAAGATCAGGGGTTATTCGGTATTGTACAAGGCGGAGAGTTCGAAGAGCTTCGTCGTCAAAGTGCAAAAGACCTTGTTTCAATGGACTTCCCTGGTTACGCTGTAGGTGGTTTATCTGTAGGTGAGCCGAAAGATATTATGAACCGTGTACTTGAGTTTACAACGCCACTTCTTCCAGATAATAAGCCACGTTACTTAATGGGAGTAGGTTCTCCTGACTCGTTAATCGATGGTGCAATTCGTGGTATTGATATGTTTGACTGCGTACTTCCAACTCGTATCGCTCGAAATGGTACATGTATGACAAGTGAAGGCCGTCTAGTTGTAAAAAATGCGAAATTTGCAAGAGACTTCGGTCCGCTTGATCCAAATTGTGATTGTTACACATGTAAAAATTACTCTCGTGCGTACATTCGTCACTTAATGAAATGTGATGAAACGTTCGGAATTCGTTTAACGTCTTATCACAACCTTCATTTTCTGTTAAACTTAATGGAGCAGGTGAGACAAGCTATTCGTGAAGACCGTCTTGGCGATTTCCGCGAAGAGTTCTTTGAACAGTATGGCTTTAATAAACCGAATGCTAAAAACTTCTAATACATAATTTAAAAGGAGGAACAAAAGATGAATCCAGGTATGATGAATATCGTTATGATTGTTGCGATGTTTGCGATTTTCTATTTCTTATTAATTCGCCCGCAGCAAAAGCGTCAAAAAGCAGTTGCTCAAATGCAAAATGAAATCAAAAAAGGTGATGCTATCGTAACAATCGGTGGCTTACACGGTACAATCGAATCAGTAGATGAAACTTCAATCGTTGTTAAATCTGGTGGTTCACACTTAACTTTCGATCGCAATGCGATTCGTGAAGTTGTAAAAAACTAATGAGGAAGGCCCTGCATGAAATGTGCAGGGTCTTTTTTTAGTTATTTTGCTTTGACATATTTACACCGAAAATACCTCCGAGTGTACTCGCGCCCATTAATGCTAATTGGTAGAGTAACTGTGAGTTCGATAAAGTTTGAGAGAAGCCTAAATAGTTAACTAAAAAAACAAGTATGGCGAATGTAAGTCCCGTTGTGAAACCTACTAGCCAACCTTTACCTTGCGCCTTTTTGCCGGCAGTAAATCCGGATATAAGCATAGATAAAAGAGCTAGTATAAAAATAGTAACGGCTAATGTCCCTTCAGTCATATCAGTAAACTTTAATAAAAGAGCCATAACCATGCTAATAATTGATGCAAGAATTAATAAGGTAATGATACCAAAGCCGATTGCAGTTGATAATTTTTTCGTTCCATCCATGTATACAGTCCCCCTTTTTAATACAAGCATATTTTCTTTTTGCTTAAGTTAGACTAGTTTATTTTTTATAGGGGAGTCTATACGTAAAAAAAGGAGATGTAGAAATGGAATGGGTATCAATCATTGGTCGGACGATGCTTTTGTATATCATCATATTAATTATTTTTCGTCTTATGGGTAAACGTGAAATTGGAGAGTTAAGTGTGTTAGATTTAGTCGTATTCATCATGCTTGGTGAAATGGCTGTAGTGGCAATTGAAAATACCGATAAATCACTTTGGCACCAATTAGTTCCGATGACTTTTCTTATGTGTATACAGATCATCTTGTCAGTTGTTTCGTTAAAGTATCAACGCTTCCGGCATTTAATAGAAGGTGAGCCGGCTATTCTTGTAAATGCGGGAAAGATTGATGAAAAGAAGATGAGAAAGCAGCGTTATAATATAGATGATTTAATGATGCAATTAAGGGAGCAAGGAGTTGGAGATATCAGAGATGTGGAATACGCTATTTTAGAACCATCTGGGAAGTTATCTGTCTTTCAAAAACAAAAAGGTAAACAGGGGGCATTGCAGTTTACTCTTCCTCTTATTATTGATGGAGAAATTCAATCGAATCATTTACAAATGATTGAACATACAGATGAATGGCTCATTGGCAAATTAAAAAACTTAGGTTATAGCGATATCAAACAAATTTTATACTGCAGCTTTCAAAATGGACAATTTTTTGTTGATTTGAAAGAAAACTAGAGGCTTACTATATGAAATAGTAAGCCCGTTTACTTCAAAAATGAAAGTTTTCGAATGATTGGAAGTCGACTTAACTCTTCTTTTCGAATGAGTTTGAAAGTGAAGAGGAGGATAATATAAACGATTGTTGTTAAAGTGATTTCCCATAATGTTTGTAAGCCGAGTGAATGAGAGAAAATCATATATTTATGAAGGTAAAAACCGAAAGCGCCTGCAATACCGATAGCAAGTCCACCGAAAATATAGTCTTTTGCGTAAATGGTAAATGTAATTTTCTTTAAAACAGTAGCGTAATGAAGGAATGTTACCGTTACTATATTTGCAGCGATAGCGAGTGCAACCCCCATCATTTGAAAATCTGGCCTTGAAGCTAGTACAAAAATAAGGATTAATTTCACGATGGCGCCAATAAATGTATTCATCATTGCAGCTCTTGCTAAGTTTAAAGCTTGTAAAACAGAGGTAAGTGGACTTTGAAAGTAATGAAATAAAAAGCAAGGTGCAAGGAGCTGGATGAATGCTGTTGCACTATCCGATCCATACATAAGAGTTAAAACAGGAGAAGCGAATACGTATAATATAACGACTGACCACCCACCGGTAATTAATGAGATCCGAAGTGCTTGTTGTAGGCGGTGTTCCACTAATTTATGCTGTCTTTTAGCCATCGCTTCACTAATAGATGGAACGAGTGCTGTAGAAAGAGCGTATGTAATAAAGGCTGGCAGTGATAGAAGTGGGAATGCATAACCGTTTAATATACCGTATTGCTGGGTTGCGACAGAGGCAGCAACTCCGGCAATCGCTAAGCTTTGCATAACGATGATAGGCTCAAAGAAATATGAAACGGAACCGATTAAACGACTTCCTGTAGTCGGAAGAGCGATATCCATCAGAGAATAAAATGTACCTTTGCTCTCCTTTACAGTAGTGAAAAATCCAGAGCGTATAGATAAATGTTTTTCGCGCTGAAATAAAGTGAGTAAAAATAATAACGATGCAACTTCACCGAGAACGGCTGATAACATAGCACCAGCTGCAGCATATTCTACACCGTAAGGTAAAAATAACTGAATGCATATAGCGATAATTGTAATGCGGACAACTTGTTCTATAACTTGGGCGTAAGCGCTAGGTTTCATATTTTGTTTCCCTTGGAAATAGCCGCGTAAAACAGAAGAAACAGCAATAACAGGAACGACAGGCAAAATGGCCATTAATGGATAGTACGTCCGTTCATCAGTTAATAATGTTTTTGCTAAAATAGGCGTGAGGAGCATAATTCCAATTGTTAAAATGATACTAATAACGGATGTAACAGCTAATGATACTGTTAATATTTTTTTTACTCTTTGTTTATCGTTCACCGCTTCCGCTTCTGCTACAAATTTTGCGATTGCGACAGGAAGACCGATTTGTGTTAATGTAATTGCTAGAATGAATGTAGGAACGGCCATCATATAAAGGCCAACGCCTTCTTCTCCTAAAATACGTGCCATTACAATCCGGTTAATAAATCCAAGGATTTTGGTAATAAAGCCGGCTATCATTAAAATAAATGCGCCTTTTAAAAAGCTTTGTCTCGTCATGATCTTCTCCTACCTTCTCAAAATCAGTGGAATGATTTACAATAATTTATATGCACGTATGAGACAAGAATGACAAGCATTTAAGAGAGTGGAGTATGAGAGTGCTCTTGAAAGTAGTTATTGCTGTCCATTAGAGCGGGATTAAAAGCGACTTTTCGTGCTGAAATAAGAAGGAGATGTTATATATGTTAGATAGAGAGGCTTTGGTAGAATCATACCGCGGACAGTTACAAGTCGTTTTAGAAAGTAAAGTAGAAGAATTTCAAATGTTCGGCTACGACCGAGTGACAGATAATGATATTTGGAAGTTTCTCAAAGTGAAGAAGTGGAAAAAAATAAACGGTGATGTTAGATTATATGAATTAGTAAATGATGTATTAAGAGTAAGTACTAATGAATATATGAATTATTTAACTGTTGAAGCATATCAAGCGCCACTTTGGTCATTTGATGAATATGAAAATAAATAACCGACTGCAATTGGTTTGTTCTTCCTTTTGCAGTATAATGATAGGTATTGATAATGAGGAAATAATTATGTCTAAGATTATATATAAAGGGGGTAGTGAAGAGAAAAAATAAATAATGAAAGTGTAGGTATTGTGAAAAACGTACCGACACAGCTAGTGATGAACTAGCAAAATTATAGAAAGGAAGTCTACTAACTAGGCGTATGCATACGTGTAAAAGTGAATCGTAAGAGATTTATTTAAAGTGTTAGTAGCAGAAAGAGGGTACATATGGCAAAGCGTGGTACGAGAATTGCCGCCTTTTTCCTCATCGTTTTATTAATCGGTGGAGTAATTGGTGCGGCAGGAAAAGACATAGCAAAAGGAATTAGTCTAGGACTAGACCTTCGCGGTGGTTTTGAAATTCTGTATGAAGTAAAACCAGCCAAAAAAGGTGATAAAATCGACCGAGAGGCACTTGTAAGTACAGTAGGTGCTCTTGAAAATCGTGTCAATGTTCTCGGTGTAAGTGAGCCGAATATTCAAATTGAAGGACAAGATCGAATTCGCGTACAGCTTGCTGGTGTACAAGATCAGCAAAAAGCACGTGAAATGTTATCAACACAAGCGAAATTAACATTCCGTGATGTAGATGACAACCTTCTTATGGATGGAACGGATTTAAAAGGCGGCGGAGCGAAACAAACATTTGATGAGCAAGGCCGTGCGAGCGTAGGTCTTACACTAAAAAGCGCTGATAGATTCCGTGAAGTAACTGAAAAAATTTCAAAAATGCCACCACCAACGAATTTAATGGTAATTTGGCTTGACTTTGAAGAAGGAAAAGATTCGTATAAAGCAGAGTCTGCAAAACCGAATCCGAAGTTCTTATCAGCAGCAACAGTAAGCCAAGTGTTTAATCAAGCTGAAGTATCTATCGTAGGTGGAAACTTCACAGTTGAAAGTGCGAAACAACTTTCATCTTTATTAAATGCAGGTGCACTTCCTGTTGATTTAAAAGAAATGTATTCAACATCAGTTGGAGCGAAATTTGGTCAACAAGCGTTAGAGCAAACGATTTTCGCTAGTGCGATTGGTATCGCTCTTATTTTCTTATTTATGCTTGTATACTACCGTTTACCAGGAATTGTAGCGGTTATTATGTTAGGTCTATACATTTTTGTTACGCTACTCGTATTTAACTGGATGCATGCGGTTCTGACATTACCAGGTATTGCGGCATTAGTGCTCGGGGTAGGTATCGCAGTTGATGCGAATATTATTACGTACGAGAGACTGAAAGAAGAGTTGAAAATTGGTAAGTCAATGATGTCAGCATTCCGTGCTGGTAATCATCGTTCATTAGCAACAATTTTAGATGCAAACGTTACGACTCTTGCAGCGGCTGGTGTATTATTCGTTTATGGTAATAGCTCTGTAAAAGGATTCGCAACAAGTTTAATCGTAAGTATTTTAGTTGGTTTCGTTACGAACGTATTCGGTACTCGTTTCTTACTAGGTTTACTTGTAAAGAGCCGTTACTTCGATAAAAAGCCAGGATACTTTGGTGTGAAACAAAAGGATATTATTCCATTAACAAAAGGTGTAGTACATCCACCGACAAGATTTGATCGTATTAACTTCGTAAATATCGGTCATAAATTCCTTGTTTTCTCGATTGTAGTTGTAATTGCAGGTGCAATTATACTACCGATTTTCAAATTGAATCTTGGTATTGATTTTGCGAGTGGTACACGTATCGACTTGCAATCAAAACAAGCACTTACTGTGTCTGATGTTCATAAAGATTTTAAAGAATTGAAAATTGACGTGAAGGAAGAAAATATTGTACCGACTGGAGATGACAATAAAGGATTCGCAGTTCGTACATTAGGTGTTCTATCAAAAGATGAAATTGCGAAAACAAAAACATTCTTCCACGATAAATATGGTACAGATCCAAATGTAAGTACAGTTTCACCGACAATTGGTAAAGAAATTGCACGAAATGCATTTATCGCAGTATTAATTGCTTCTGCGGTTATCATTTTATACGTAAGTATTCGATTCAGATTTACGTACGCATTATCTGCAGTACTTGCATTATTACATGACGCATTCGTTATGGTTGTTATATTTAGTATTTTCCAATTAGAGGTAGACTTAACGTTTATCGCTGCAGTGTTAACAATCATCGGTTATTCTATTAATGACTCAATTGTTACATTTGATAGAAACCGTGAATTATACAAACAGAAAAAACGAGTTCGCGATATAAAAGACTTAGAAGAAATCGTAAATGCAAGTATTCGCCAAACGCTTGGTCGTTCAATTAACACCGTATTAACAGTGTTATTCCCGGTAATTACATTACTTATCTTTGGTAGTGAGTCATTACGTAACTTCTCGTTTGCGTTACTTGTTGGATTAGTTGTAGGTACGTACTCTTCTGTTTTCGTTGCTTCTCAAATTTGGTTAATGCTTGAAAACCGTCGTTTGAAAAAGGGCAAAAACAAGAAAAAGGTTGAGAAAGTAGAATCTGAACCACAAGTATAAAAAAGATGATGTCTCTTTATGAGGCATCTCTTTTTTCGTTTGTGGATACAATAAGATAGCAACTTTTTAACAGAAGTAAGATGGAAGAAAGTGGTGATGTTATCGCTGTTTTTGTTACAATAAAAAGATAGGTTAAGAAAAGAAGGGATTTTAATTATGGAAAAAGATGAACGTTTTAAACAGGCCGAGTTTGGTGCTATTGTCGGAATCGTTGGTAATATTATATTAGCGATTGTAAAGGCGGTAATTGGTTATATTGGGAACAGTAAAGCACTATTAGCGGATGCCGTGCATTCTGCATCAGATGTAATTGGTTCGCTCGCTGTACTTTTTGGATTGAGAGCAGCAAAGCAACCGCCCGATGAAGATCATCCGTATGGTCATGGTAAAGCGGAATCGATTTCAGCAATTATTGTTGCAGTATTATTATTTATTGTGGGAATCGAGATAGCGATTTCGTCTATAAAAGCTTTTTCGCAAGAACTAGAACCACCGAAAGGAATTACGATTTTCGCTGTTGTTCTTTCAATTATCGTGAAAGAAGGAATGTTTCAATATAAATTCCGATTAGGGAAGAGGGTAAATAGTGATGCAATTATTGCAAATGCATATGAACATCGTTCGGATGTATTTTCTTCAATTGCAGCTTTAATCGGTATTTGTGCAGCGATTATTGGTGGTAAGTTTGGGGTAGATTGGCTTGTATATGCCGATCCAATTGCAGGATTATTTGTTTCACTTCTTGTTGCAAAAATGGCATGGAGTATTGGGGCAGAAGCAATTCATGCAACGCTTGATCATGTTCTTCATGAGGAAGATGTTGTTCCGCTTAGAGAAGCAGTACTTCAAATAGATGGTGTGAAAAAAATTGGTTCTTTATATGCCAGGGAGCATGGTCATTACGTTATTGTTGATATTAAAGTTTCTGTAGATCCATACATTACTGTAGAAGAAGGGCACCGCATTGGAAAGCATGTGAAAGAAACGCTTATGGAACAAGATAACGTACAAAATGTGTTTGTACATATAAACCCGTATTCTCCAAATTAAATATCATTAACATTTTAGTATATAGATATTGCATCGTAGTTTGCATTATATTGTCACCCCTTAATCTGTCTTGTATAATGAACAGGTTAAGGGGTGATTTCGTGTTACAACCGAAGACGCGTTGGAAAGAAAAAGAATATAATAATGAGCGAGTGAGTGAATTAGCAAGTAAATTACAATTATCACCACTTGTCGTTTCGTTATTCCTCGGTAGAGGACTAGATACAGAAGATAAGATTTTAGATTTTTTAAATACAGAAAATCAAGAATTTCATGATCCATTTTTATTAGAAGGAATGGATAGAACGGTAGAACGTGTAAATAAGGCGATTCAAAATGGAGAGCAAATATTAATATTTGGTGACTACGATGCGGACGGAGTAAGTAGTACGACTGTGTTATATCTTGCTTTGCAAGAATTAGGTGCAGACGTAGAATTTTATATTCCAAACCGTTTTACAGAAGGATATGGACCAAACGAAGAAGCATTTCGTTGGGCACATAGCGCAGGGTTCTCCCTAATTATTACTGTCGATACTGGTATCGCAGCAGTACATGAAGCGAAGGTAGCGAAGGAGCTTGGAATAGATCTTATTATTACAGATCACCATGAGCCACCACCAGAATTGCCAGAAGCACTTGCGATTATTCATCCGAAATTAGATGGCGGTGTATATCCGTTTCACTATTTAGCTGGTGTAGGTGTTGCGTTTAAAGTTGCACATGCACTACTAGGCCGTGTGCCAGAACATTTATTAGAAATTGCAGTAATTGGTACAGTAGCCGATTTAGTGTCACTTCATGGTGAGAATAGATTGCTAGTGAAGCGCGGTTTAAAGCATATGCGCATGACGAAAAATATCGGACTAAAGGCGCTATTTAAAGTTGCTAACGTTTCGCAAAGTGAAATTACAGAAGAGAGTATTGGTTTCTCACTCGCACCGCGTATTAATGCAGTTGGACGTTTAGAAGATGCTACGCCGGCTGTACATCTTTTATTATCAGATGATCCAGAAGAAGCGAAAGAGCTAGCTGAAGAAATTGATGAGCTGAACAAACTGCGAAAAGATATTGTAAAGCAAATTACAGAAGAAGCTATCGCTGAAGTGGAAAATAATTTCCCGCCAGAAGACAATAAAGTACTAGTACTGGCAAAAGAAGGCTGGAATCCAGGTGTAATTGGAATTGTCGCATCTAAATTAGTTGAACGTTTTTATCGTCCAACGATTGTACTATGCATTGATCCTGTAAAAGAAACAGCAAAAGGTTCAGCACGTAGTATTGCAGGATTTGATTTGTTTGCAAATTTGTCAGATTGTAGAGAGTTATTGCCACACTTCGGAGGGCATCCGATGGCAGCGGGAATGACGCTACATATGAATGATGTAGATGAATTACGCCGTCGCTTAAATGAACAAGCAGAGGTAATTTTAACAGAAGAAGATTTTATTCCAATTACAGCTGTTGATGTTTTTTGTAAAGTGGAGGATGTAACACTGGCAGCAATTGAAGACATGCAAAAGTTAGCGCCATTTGGTGTTGGAAATCCAAAACCGCGTATTGCAGTGAAGGATGCAGAGTTAGAAAGTATTCGTGCAATCGGATCAGATGGCTCTCATTTGAAAATGGCTCTTCGCGATGGACAAGCGACACTGGATACAATCGGATTTGGTTTTGGTGCGTATGCGAAAGAAATTTCTCCAGTTGCAAAGGTATCTGTAATAGGGGAAGCATCTATCAATGAATGGAATAATTTTAAGAAGCCGCAATTAATGGTACAAGATATTGCTGTAGAGGCGTGGCAATTATTTGATTGGCGTAGTATGCGTAACGTAGAAGCGAATGTAGCAGAACTTCCGAAAGAAAAAATAACGATGGTGTATTTTTCTGAAGAGGTATTGAATAAATTTTCTCTAGAAGACTATAAAGAGCATATGATGCATGCATCAGAAGTAACTCATTTAGACGATCAATACATCGTGTTACTTGATTTGCCAAAAGGAACAGATGAATTAAGAGATTTATTTAAGGTTGGGTTCCCGTCGCGAATTTATACGCTATTTTATCAAGAGAATAATCATTTATTTAGTACTGTTCCAACGAGGGAACATTTTAAATGGTACTATTCGTTCTTGAGCCAAAAAGCACCATTTTCTTTAAGACAATATGGAGAACAACTATGTCGACATAAAGGTTGGTCAAAAGATACAGTAAATTTCATGACACAGGTGTTTTTTGAGTTAGAATTTGTTACAATAAAAGATGGCGTCATTTTTATGGCAGACAAAAAACAAAAGCGTGATTTAATTGAATCGAACACATATCGTGAGAAAATGAACCACTTACAATTAGAAAAAGAATTGGTTTATAGCACATATCAGCAACTATATACATGGTTTGAAACGATTCGTAATCATAAAGAAGTAGAACAGTTAGGGTAAAGGATTTGTATTTACAAACCTTTTAGATCTGAGGAGGATTCAGAAATATGGATTTCAAGCAACATATCGCAATTGTACCGGATTATCCAAAAGAAGGTATTGTATTTAAAGACATTACACCGTTAATGAACGACGGTAAAGCATACAAAGCAGCAACAGATGCAATCGTTGAGTATGCAAAGAAAAGAGACATTGACGTTGTAGTAGGGCCAGAAGCACGTGGCTTTATTATCGGTTGCCCAGTTTCTTATGCGTTAGAAGTAGGTTTTGCACCAGTTCGTAAATTAGGGAAATTACCACGTGAAGTAATTACAGTTGACTACGGTAAAGAATATGGTAAAGATGTTTTAACAATCCATAAAGATGCAATTAAGCCAGGTCAACGCGTATTAATTACAGATGATCTATTAGCTACAGGTGGAACAATTGAAGCGACAATTAAGCTAGTTGAAGAACTTGGCGGAGTTGTAGCAGGAATTGCATTCTTAGTAGAGCTTACTTACTTAGATGGTCGTAAAATGTTAGATGGTTACGATGTATTAGTATTAGAAAAATACTAATCACTATATAGGTAAAACTACGGTGATAAAAAGTACCCGTGAATCTCTTGGAGAGGAGCGGGTACTTTTGTATAATTGCACAAAAAAATAAGGTGAAATGTCAGTAAAATCTTTTCCTTTTCACAATTCACAATCATTAGGTTATAATGATAGAATATAATTTATTCTACTTAATTAAGATAAAGTCAATTTTCAATAAAAGGTGATTCGATGGCAAATGAGCAGGTACTAACAGCTGAACAGGTACTCGAGAAAGCAAGTCAATATTTAGCAGATGAAGATATTGAGCTAGTGGCACGTGCCTATGAATATGCACGTGATGCGCATAGCGAACAATACAGAAAATCGGGTGAACCGTACATTATTCATCCAATTCAAGTTGCAGGTATTTTAGTTGATTTACACATGGATCCAGCTACAGTATCAGCAGGTTTCTTACATGATGTAGTGGAAGATACAGAGATTACATTAGAAGATATCGAACGGGAATTTAATAAAGAAATTGCTATGCTTGTCGATGGTGTAACAAAGCTCGGAAAGATTAAATATAAATCTCATGAGCAACAACAAGCAGAAAACCATCGTAAAATGTTTATCGCAATGGCTCAAGATATTCGAGTTATTTTAATTAAACTAGCTGATCGTCTTCATAACATGCGTACATTGAAACATTTGCCTCAAGAGAAGCAGCGTCGCATTGCGAATGAAACGTTAGAAATCTTTGCACCTTTAGCACATAGACTCGGAATTAGTACTATTAAATGGGAGTTAGAGGATACGTCACTTCGCTATTTAAATCCGCAACAATATTATCGTATTGTAAATTTAATGAAGCGTAAACGTGCAGAGCGTGAAGAGTATTTAGATGAAGTAATGACTGGTATTCGTGAGAAATTAAAAGAGGTTTCAATTCAACCTGAGATTTCTGGAAGACCAAAACATATTTACAGTATTTATCGTAAAATGGCACTGCAAAATAAACAGTTCAATGAAATTTACGATTTACTAGCTGTACGTGTCGTAGTAAATAGTATTAAAGATTGTTATGCGGTGCTTGGAATTATTCATACGTGCTGGAAGCCAATGCCAGGTCGTTTTAAAGATTATATTGCAATGCCGAAAGCAAATCTATATCAATCTCTTCATACGACTGTAATTGGGCCGAAAGGTGATCCGCTTGAAGTGCAAATTCGTACGAAAGAAATGCATGAGATTGCAGAATTCGGGATTGCGGCACACTGGGCGTATAAAGAAGGAAAAACAGCAGAAACAACAGGTACATTAGAGAAGAAACTTACATGGTTCCGTCAAATATTAGAATGGCAAAATGAAGCTTCTAATGCAGAAGAGTTTATGGAGTCATTAAAAATTGATTTATTCTCTGACATGGTATTCGTCTTTACACCGAAAGGCGATGTAATGGAATTACCACTTGGATCTGTTCCGATTGACTTTTCGTATCGCGTGCATTCGGAGATTGGAAATAAAACAATTGGTGCAAAAGTAAACGGGAAAATGGTGACGCTTGATTATAAATTAAAAACAGGTGACATCATTGAAATTTTAACATCGAAACATTCGTATGGGCCAAGTCAAGACTGGGTGAAACTTGCTCAAACATCTCATGCGAAAAACAAAATACGTCAATTCTTTAAGAAGCAACGTAGAGATGAAAATATTGAAAAAGGCCGTGAGCTTGTTGAAAAAGAAGTGCGTGGTCTAGAGTATGAGATGAAAGAAGTGTTAGCTCCTGACAATTTAAAACGTGTTGCTGAGAAGTTCAATTTTGCAAATGAAGAAGATATGTTTGCAGCAGTTGGATATAGCGGGATTACAGCGTCGCAAATTGTTACGCGACTAACGGACAAATTCCGTAAGCAACGTGAAGAAGAAGAAATCGTTGAAGTTAAAGAAGTTCGTAAACCGATGAAAATTCGAAAATGGGATTCTGGCGTTAAAGTAAGCGGTGCGGATAATTTATTAATTCGCTTATCAAAATGCTGTAACCCAGTACCGGGTGATGATATCGTTGGATATATTACGAAAGGCCGAGGCGTATCGATTCACCGCCGTGATTGTGTAAATGTTCATACAGAAGAAGCTGTAGAACGTTTATTAGAAGTAGAGTGGGAAGGTAGCCCTGAAAAAGAAATTGAGTATAACGTTGATATTGAAATTTCAGGTTACGATCGCCGTGGTTTATTAAATGAAGTATTGCAAGCTGTTACAGAGACGAAAACGTACATTTCGGCAGTTTCTGGTAGAAGTGACCGTAATAAGATGGCAACAATTAATATGTCAATCTCTATTCGTAACTTACAGCACTTGAAAAAAGTAGTAGAACGCATTAAACGTGTTCCAGAAATTTATGCAGTACGACGCATGATGCATTAATAGGGAGTGTAGAAAAGATGAGAGTTGTTTTACAACGATCAAAAGAAGCGTCTGTCACAGTAGACGGTGAGATCGTAGGACAAATTCCGTTCGGTTTAACATTACTAGTTGGCATTACGCATGAAGATACAGAAAAAGATGCAACTTACATTGCAGAAAAAATTGCGAACTTACGTATTTTTGAAGATGAGAGTGGAAAGATGAACCATTCTGTACTTGATGTAGAAGGACAAGTTCTATCAATTTCGCAATTCACATTATACGGAGATTGCCGCAAGGGAAGACGTCCCAACTTTATGGATGCTGCCAAACCTGATTATGCAGAGCGTTTATATGATTTCTTTAATGAGGAAGTTCGTAAGCAAGGATTGCATGTAGAAACAGGGAGGTTCGGAGCAATGATGGATGTTTCTTTAATCAATGATGGTCCGGTGACCTTAATTGTGGATAGTAAATAGTGTTGCTAAAGAAGAGGGGATTATATAATCCTCTCTTTTTTATATATTGTTGTATGTTTTGTTCATTTATCCCGCTATTTGTGGGAGATCCACTGCCCGTAAAAGCCTGATTAGTGAGGGCTAATAATGAGTGGCGATGGACAGAACCCCTATTCATTAAAGTTTCACTTTATTTGGAATCAATAGCTGTTTCGGTTATGTATAACTCTTTCATCAATATGGAACAATAAAAAGTAAAACATCTATATTGAATGTGAGGGATATACGTATGCGTATGAATGAAAAAGGGCATTCTGTTACAAATGGTGCAAATCAACTGTTTAACGTAAATTTTCATGATTTTATTTCAAAAGAGCAAAACAATACTTCAATGGAGCTTGCTTCTGAGTTTGGGATTTCTCTTCAAGATGTAAAGCGTCTAAAGAAGCAGATTGAGCGCTCTTAGAGTACTTGACAATCCTACTCAACAAACGTATAGTAATTTTATATTTACATATGAATATAACCGTTGATAGAGAAGAGTAAATGAGACACACATGGAAAGAGAAGAAATGTCTTAGGCTGAAAACATTTCTACATGATGACTGATTGAATGACACTCTAGAGGTTTCAACTTGAACGGCATATATGCTTAGTAGGGATGAACGCACATTTAAGCGTTATTAAAAAAGTGGAAGCATACGTGCTTCAATTAGGGTGGCACCACGGGTATAATACTCTCGTCCCTACTGTTCAAACAGTAGAGGCGGGAGTTTTTTTATTTTTATTAAGATTAAAACAATTTGAGGAGGAACTGAATATGTCTATTCAAATCCCACGCGGAACGCAAGATATTCTTCCAGGTAGCGTTGAGTTATGGCAGTATATCGAAGGGCAAGCACGCGAAATTTGCCGTCGTTACAACTATAAAGAAATTCGTACACCAATTTTTGAACACACTGAGCTATTTTTACGTGGTGTTGGTGATACGACAGATATCGTACAAAAAGAAATGTACTCATTCCAAGATCGTGGAGAGCGCAGTTTAACATTACGTCCAGAAGGTACTGCACCTGTTGTACGTTCTTACGTTGAAAACAAAATGTTCGGTGATGCAACACAACCAACGAAATTATACTATATCGGTCAAATGTTCCGTTACGAAAGACCACAAGCAGGTCGCTATCGTCAATTCGTACAATTCGGTATTGAAGCAATCGGTAGTAACGATCCTGCGATTGATGCAGAAGTAATTGCACTTGCTGTAGAGTTTTACCGCGGCATGGGCTTAAAAAATATTAAAGTTGTATTAAACAGCTTAGGTGATGCAGCGAGCCGTCAAGCGCACCGTGATGCGTTAATCACACACTTTGAGCCACGTATCGGCGAGTTCTGTTCTGACTGCCAATCTCGTTTAGAAAAGAACCCTCTTCGTATTTTAGATTGTAAGAAGGACCGTAACCATGAATTAATGGGAACAGCACCATCTATTACAGAATACTTAAACGAAGATTCAGCAGTATACTACGACAAAGTTCAAGAACTATTAACGATGATGGATGTTCCGTTTGAAAAAGATCCGAACTTAGTACGTGGTTTAGACTACTATCAACACACTGTTTTTGAAATTATGAGTGAGGCAGAAGGTTTCGGTGCTATCACTACATTAAGCGGCGGTGGCCGTTATAACGGGCTTGTACAAGAAATCGGTGGGCCAGAAATGCCAGGTATCGGTTTTGCGATGAGTATCGAACGTTTAATTATGGCGCTAAAAGCTGAAAACATCGAATTACCAATTGAACATAGTATTGATTGTTATGTTGTAGCGCTTGGTGAAAAAGCGAAAGACCATGCTGCGAAAGTTGCGTTTGATCTTCGTAAAGCTGGATTATCAGTTGAAAAAGATTATTTAGACCGTAAAATGAAAGCGCAATTTAAATCAGCAGATCGTTTAAAGGCGAAATTTGTAGCTGTATTAGGGGAAGATGAGCTAGATAAAGGCATCATTAACTTGAAAGATATGGCAACAGGCGAACAAGAAGAAGTAGCATTAGATGTATTTGCTTCATACGTAGCAGAGAAATTAATATAGGGGGAACTTACAGTGGCTGAAAGAACACATGCATGTGGAAAAGTAACAGTAGAAGCAGTTGGACAAACAGTTCAATTAAAAGGTTGGGTACAAAAACGCCGTGATTTAGGTGGATTAATCTTTATCGACTTACGTGACCGTACAGGTATCGTGCAAGTTGTATTTAACCCAGAAACATCAAAAGAAGCGTTAGAAATAGCAGAAGCTATTCGTAGTGAATACGTATTGCATGTAGAAGGTACAGTTGTTGAGCGTGGTGAAGGCGCAATTAATGACAATATGGCAACGGGTCGTATTGAAGTACAAGCAACGAAAGTAAACGTATTAAATGCAGCAAAAACAACGCCAATCATTATTGCTGATGATACAGATGCATCAGAAGATGTGCGTTTAAAATATCGCTATTTAGACTTACGTCGTCCTGCAATGTTTAACACATTCAAAATGCGTCACGATGTAACGAAAACAATTCGTAACTTCTTAGACACAGAAGAGTTCTTAGAAGTAGAAACACCAATTTTAACGAAGAGCACACCAGAAGGAGCTCGTGACTATTTAGTACCAAGTCGTGTACATGATGGTGAATTCTATGCATTACCACAGTCTCCGCAATTATTTAAACAGCTTCTTATGGTCGGTGGATTTGAGCGTTATTATCAAGTAGCACGTTGTTTCCGTGACGAAGATTTACGTGCAGACCGTCAACCAGAATTCACACAAATCGATATCGAAGCTTCATTCTTAACACAAGATGAAATTTTAGATATGATGGAGCGCATGATGACGAAAGTTATGAAGGATGCAAAAGGTGTAGAAGTGAGTGCACCATTCCCTCGTATGAAATATGCTGATGCAATGGCTCGTTACGGTTCTGATAAGCCAGATACACGCTTTGGAATGGAACTAACAGACCTATCTGAATTTGCAGTAGGTTGTGGTTTTAAAGTATTTACAAGTGCTGTAGAAAGCGGCGGACAAGTAAAAGCAATTAATGCAAAAGGTGCTGCGAGCAAATACTCTCGTAAAGATATCGATGCATTAACTGAATTCGTAAAAGTATACGGTGCAAAAGGTCTAGCTTGGCTTAAAGTGGAAGAGGACGGCTTAAAAGGACCGATTGCGAAATTCTTCGGTGAAGAAGAAGCAAACGCGTTAATGGCTACATTAGAAGCTACTGCTGGCGACTTATTACTATTCGTAGCAGATAAGAAGAGCGTTGTCGCAGATAGCTTAGGTGCACTTCGTTTACGTCTAGGTAAAGAGCTTGAGTTAATCGATGAAAGTAAATTTAACTTCCTATGGGTAACGGATTGGCCACTTCTTGAGTACGATGAAGATGCAGATCGTTACTTCGCAGCTCACCACCCATTCACAATGCCATTCCGTGAAGATGTTGAGTTATTAGAAACAGCACCAGAAAAAGCACGTGCACAAGCATATGACCTTGTATTAAATGGTTATGAGCTTGGTGGTGGATCACTTCGTATTTACGAGCGTGACGTACAAGAAAAAATGTTCAAAGCACTTGGATTCTCACAAGAAGAAGCACAAGAGCAATTCGGATTCTTATTAGAAGCATTCGAATACGGTACTCCACCACACGGTGGTATCGCATTAGGTTTAGACCGTCTTGTTATGTTACTTGCAGGTCGTACGAACCTTCGTGATACAATTGCATTCCCGAAAACAGCAAGCGCAAGCTGCTTATTAACAGAAGCTCCAAGCCCAGTTGCAGAAGCACAGCTTGAAGAGTTAAACTTAAAATTAAGCTTAAAAGAAGAGAAGTAAGAATAAAGTCTAGATGGTTATACTATAGCCGTCTAGACTTTTTTTTGAGAGGAAATTTAAAAAATCCAGTTCAGATAACTGTCGCATCTCATCGTTACGTATGCTCGGTTCTCTAAATACGTATATTTAAGGGGAAATAAAAGCTCGTTTACACTATGTTTTTATTCTCGAAATATGTATTTTTAGGAATTCTATAACTTTTTCTATACAAATAGTCGGAAAAACGCTAGAATACATGATAGACCATTTTTGTAATAGGAGTGTAGAGCTGAATGTTACATCAATTTTCACGTAATGAATTAGCCTTCGGTAAAGAAGGACTTGAAATATTAAAAAATAGTACAGTTGGTATTTTAGGAATCGGCGGCGTAGGATCATTTTCGGCAGAGGCGTTAGCGCGTTCTGGCGTAGGACGTCTCGTATTAGTCGATAAAGACGTTGTAGATATTACAAACGTAAACCGTCAAATTCACGCGTTAGTATCTACTGTAGGACGTTCAAAAGTAGAATTAATGAAAGAACGTATTGCAGACATTAATCCAGAGTGTGAAGTAATTGGACTAGAAATGTTTTATACTGATGAAACATATGAAGAGTTCTTCAAACATGGATTAGATTTCGTAGTAGATGCATCTGATACGATTACGTTCAAAATTCATTTAATTAAACAATGTTTACGTCGCAAAATTAAAATTATCTCATGTATGGGTGCAGCAAATAAAATGGACCCAACTCGTTTCCGTATTGCGGACATCTCTAAAACACATACAGATCCAATTGCGAAAGTAATTCGTACAAAGCTTCGTAAAGATGGTATTAAAAAAGGTGTAAAAGTTGTCTTCTCTGACGAAAACCCAATCGTAATTCGTGAAGAAGTACGTAAAGAAATCGTACCAGACGAAAATGCAAAAATTCGTAAAGCGAAATTACCACCTTCATCAAATGCATTCGTACCATCTGTGGCAGGCCTAATTATGGCAAGTCACGTTGTACGTGAACGTATTAAAAACGTTGAAGTGAAGCGTGTAGGGCAAGAATAAAAAGAAAGCATATATCCGTCTAGGATATATGCTTTTTCTATTGTGTTTTAAAGAATTGCAGATATTTGCAATACTAATAATTCGAATGTAAGTAATCCTAATAAAGAATAATCGTATTTATCCGACTTATAGGCGGAAGTCTTTTTTTAAACTCTGAATGGTAAAAAGTCCTAATGTTAGAACGAGAATACCGAGTGTTATTTTGAAGACTGTTAATGAAATAGAGATCATCTCCTTTTAATCGTATATGTTTATAGCAACATTTAAGTAAAATATATCTAATTATTTTTAGGGTTCTTTGTATAGTGGGCTGACGTATTTTGTCGATATTTGTTGGTAAATCGATATCCCTTGTCGAATCGTCGATATAATTAAAAAATCGTTGATATATTGTAAGTTACGATAGATATATTCGGAAAATCGTCGATATAATTTCATTTACCAATACAGCATTCACAGAAGAAACGAAAAGGATGTCACTTAGTGACATCCCTTTTAATTTTCTGCAGAATAAATAATATCTAAATTACCATTTTGATCTGTTTTGAAAATTGGAGCGATCTGTTCTTCTTGTTCTTCAACTGAAACGAGTTTTCGAGCACGGTCCATAATTCTAACAAGCATGGCATAATCTTCTTCGATTGCCTGTTGTTTTTTTGAGAGGACCGCTAATTTTGCTTCGAGTTCATGATTCGTTTTTTGCAGGGACGTGAGCTGAGCTTGTAATACGTCATTTTCAGTTTGTAACTTTGCGAGTGAAGGATTATTGTGCTCTAAGTTTTGTAAAAATGAAATGACACTTTGTATGGTAAGATCCTGCTTACTTGGCGTAATATCTTCTGAAAACTCGGCATCGATTACGAGTTGTTTCGTTTGCGTGAAATGCTCTTTTTCTATTTTAGCTTCAGAGCGCTTTAATTCTTTCCGTTGTTTTTTTGCAAGTTGCACCGCATCTTCGTAATTCGGTCTTACTTCAGCATTCCATCTAAATCCGCAAGCTGCTGAAGTGCGGTTCAATGTATCGCCGACTTCATCGAATGCTTTTATTTGTGTGCTACCGCTGCGAATATGTCGTAAAACAGTTTCTGCTAAAAGGAGATCATCTTCTTTTGTCCATGCATCTTGACGTGTTTTCATAAGCGAAGCCTCCATAATGGTGACGTTTTCGCTTATGTTACCCTTTATTTTTCGTTTTATTCGAACTTTGTAATCTTTCATATACAGTAGAAAGTGCTTGCTCAAATTTCCCTGTCGTTTTTGGTTTATAATATTGTTTGTTTTTTATTTTATCAGGTAAGTATTGTTGTTGTACCCAGCCATTTGGATGGTCGTGTGGGTATAAGTATCCAATGCCTCTTCCAAGTGATTCTGCGCCTTTGTAATGACTATCTTTTAAATGACTTGGAATGTCGCCTGTTTGACCGTTACGTAAATCGTGTAATGCAGCATCAAGAGCTTTATAAGCTGAGTTTGATTTTGGTGATAGGCAAAGCTCGATAACAGCATTTGCAAGTGGTATGCGTGCTTCTGGGAAGCCAACTCGTTCAGCTGATTCTATGGCTGCTAGTGTACGCGGTCCGGCTTGTGGGCTAGCAAGTCCGATATCTTCGTATGCCATAATAAGAAGACGTCTACCAATGCTTTGTAAATCACCAGCTTCAATAAGACGTGCTAAATAGTGAAGTGCTGCATTTACATCACTTCCGCGTACCGATTTTTGAAATGCCGATAATACGTCATAATGAGCATCTCCACCTTTGTCGTGAACGAAACTCTTTTTTTGCAAGCATTCTTCTGCGATTTCTAGCGTAATTTCTGCAGACTTGTCATCCGTTGTAAAGCTAGATAAAACAGCTAGTTCAAGTGCATTATAAGCGGAACGCATGTCTCCACCAGATGCATTTGCAAAGTGATGTAATGCTTCAGGCGTAACCGTTACATCATATTCCCCGAGACCTTTTTCTTTATCTTCAAGTGCTCGTTTTAAGCCAATTAAAAGATCATCTTCTGTTAATGCGTGTAATTCGAAGATTTGACAACGACTTCGAATAGCAGAATTAATAGCATGGAACGGATTACTCGTTGTTGCACCGATTAAGGTAAGGAGTCCGCTTTCTAAATGAGGTAATAGAAAATCCTGTTTTGCTTTATCTAGACGGTGTACTTCATCTAAAATTAAAACGAGGTGTCGATGCATCTTTGCTTCTTGTACGACAACTTCCATATCTTTTTTATTATGAGTAACGGCGTTTAATAGGCGAAAAGGGGTTCCAGTACTTCCTGCAATTGCGCTCGCAATGGATGTTTTTCCTGTGCCTGGAGGGCCGTATAAAATCATAGATTGAAAATGATTTGCTTGGACCATTCGCCATAAAATTTTTCCTTCACCAACTAAATGTTGTTGTCCGATAATTTCTTGAATATTTGTAGGGCGCATTCGATGTGCGAGTGGCTGTTTCATTTTTACCGTCTCCCTTAAAGTATAATCTCTTTCTATCGTATCATTTTTTTTAGTGGAATTTGAAATAGGATGCTGTTTTGTGGGAAAAATGAATATAAATATTTTCATTTTTCTTTCAATTGTAATAATTTCCGAGTTTTTCAATGTGATTTTATGTTATCATTTTGATACACAAGTTGAAATTTCTTATAATACTATATTATGCTATAATTTCATAGGATTTTAAATTGTGTTCTTTTATAAATAAGATATAACCAATAGAAGTGAAAATTTGAAAAGAGGTGCAAAATAGATGAAGATTTCAACGAAAGGCCGCTACGGCTTAACAATTATGATCGATCTTGCAAAAAAGTTTGGTGAAGGTCCGATTTCCTTAAAATCAATTGCGCAGGCACATGACTTATCGGAACATTATTTAGAGCAATTAATTTCACCACTTCGTAACGCTCGCCTAGTAAAGAGTACGCGCGGAGCATATGGTGGATATGTATTGTCAGATCAGCCAGCTAACATTACAGCTGGGGATGTAATCCGTGTATTAGAGGGTCCAATTAGTGTTGTAGAAATGATAGAAGAAGAAGAACCAGCACAACGCCAATTATGGATGCGTGTTCGTGATGCGGTGCAAGAAGTGTTAGATAGTACAACGTTAGAAGATTTAGTACGTTATGAGGAAGAAAATCACGGGGGCTATATGTTTTACATTTAATTCCTTGTGAAACGATTTGGAAAGAAGGAGATTTAATGGAACGCATTTACTTAGATCATGCTGCGACATCTCCGACTCACCCAGAAGTGGTCGAAAAGATGATTCCATATATGACAGAAACATTCGGGAACCCGTCTAGTATTCACTTTTATGGACGTCAAACGCGTCATGCAGTAGATGAGGCAAGACGTGCGGGTGCACGTAGCATTCATGCGAATCCGAATGAAATTATATTTACGAGCGGTGGTACAGAAGCTGATAATTTAGCACTTATAGGTGTAGCACGTGCGAACCGTCATAAAGGTAACCATATTATAACGACGCGAATTGAACATCATGCAATTTTGCATACGTGTGAATTGTTAGAGCGCGAAGGGTTTGAAGTGACATATTTACCTGTTGATGAAACAGGACGCGTTCAAGTTTCTGACATACAAAATGCATTAACAGAAGAGACGATTCTCGTATCCGTTATGTTTGGGAATAATGAAATTGGGACAATGCAACCAATCGCGGAAATAGGGAAGTTGCTAAAAGAGCATCAAGCTTACTTTCATACAGATGCGGTACAAGCTTACGGATTAGTAGAAATAGATGTAAAAGAGTTCGGCATTGATTTATTATCGATTTCAGCTCATAAAATTAATGGACCAAAAGGTGTAGGGTTCCTATACGCTGGTGCAAATGTGAAATTTGAACCGTTATTAATAGGCGGGGAGCAAGAAAGAAAACGCCGTGCTGGTACTGAAAATGTACCGAGTATCGTTGGTTTGCAACATGCAATTTTACTAGCTGAAAAAACTCGTGAGCAAAAAAATGCCCAATATGAAGAGTTTAAAGATATAATGGTATCTGTCTTCAAAAATGAAGACATTACTTTCGAGGTAAACGGAAACTTAGAATATCGCTTACCACATGTGCTTAATATTAGTTTTACAGGAATGAACATTGAACCGTTCCTTGTGAACTTAGATATAGCTGGCATTGCAGTGTCAAGTGGTTCGGCATGTACAGCTGGTTCGATTGATCCATCACATGTATTAGTAGCGATGTTCGGAAAAGACTCCGATCAAATACGTTCATCCGTACGCTTTAGTTTTGGACTTGGAAATACGAAAGAGCAAATTGAGAAAGCGGCGTACGAAACAGTGAAAATCGTGAAGCGATTAACACAAAATTAGCATGGGAGGTGACATGATGAACAAACTACCTCAAGAAACACGCGTTGTCATCGGGATGTCCGGTGGCGTCGATTCATCTGTAGCAGCTCTTTTATTAAAAGAGCAAGGCTATGATGTAATCGGAATTTTTATGAAAAACTGGGATGATACAGATGAGAATGGTGTCTGCACAGCAACAGAAGATTACAATGATGTAATTGAAGTGTGTAACCAAATTGGCATTCCATATTATGCAGTAAACTTTGAAAAACAATACTGGGATAAAGTATTTACGTACTTCCTAGATGAGTACCGAGCTGGTCGTACACCGAACCCAGATGTAATGTGTAATAAAGAAATTAAATTTAAAGCATTTTTAGAGCATGCGATTGCGCTTGGTGCTGATTATGTAGCGACAGGTCATTATGCACGCGTTGCTTATATGGACGGCGAATATAAAATGCTTCGCGGCGTTGATGATAATAAAGACCAAACGTATTTCTTGAATCAATTAAGCCAAGAGCAATTATCAAAAACATTGTTCCCGTTAGGTGAATTAAAGAAACCGCAAATTCGTGAAATGGCGACAGAAGCTGGTTTAGCGACAGCGGCGAAGAAAGATAGTACTGGTATTTGCTTTATCGGTGAGCGTAACTTTAAAGATTTCTTAAGCAACTATTTACCAGCGCAACCAGGTGTGATGCAAACATTATCTGGTGAAGTGAAAGGAAAACATGACGGTTTAATGTACTATACAATTGGACAACGTCATGGCCTTGGTATTGGTGGTAACGGTGATCCGTGGTTTGCTGTTGGGAAAAACTTGAAAGAAAACATTTTATATGTTGATCAAGGATTCCATAACGAACTTCTATATGGTGATGAAGTTATTGCTACGAATATCGGCTGGGTAAGTAATGAAGCGAAAGAAAAAGAATTTAAGTGCACAGCGAAATTCCGTTATCGTCAAGAAGATAATAAAGTAACGGTTCAAATCGTTGATGAAAATACAGTTCGTATTCTTTGTGACGAGCCAATTCGTGCAATTACACCAGGACAAGCAGTTGTTTTCTATGATGGAGATGAGTGCTTAGGCGGTGCTACAATTGATGAAGTATATCGTAGTGGTAAGAAATTGGATTATTTAGGATAAAATGAGAAGCCTCTGCCGATTAGCGGTTAGAGGTTTCTTTTACATAAAGCGAATTTTCGTTCGCTTGGAAAATACATTCTTTGTTATAATTTGTTGTAGAGGTGAAGGACATGTCAAACAAACTTGAAACAGGTATTCAATATATGCAAGAAGGAAACTGGGAAGAAGCTGCTAAAAATTTCACAGAAGCAATCGAAGAAAATCCGAAAGATGCGCTTGGATACATTAATTTTGCGAACTTATTAGATGTAATAGGTGATAGTGAAAGAGCAATTTTATTTTATAAGCGTGCATTAGAATTAGATGATAAATCTGCGGCTGCTTATTATGGATTAGGAAATGTGTATTACAGTCAAGAGCAATTTGCAGAGGCAAAGGCTGTATTTGAACAAGCGATGCAAGCGGGATTACAATCAGCTGATGTAACATTTATGTTAGGTATTACACATGTGCAACTTGGAAATGATCGTCTTGCACTGCCGTTTTTACAAAGAGCAACAGAATTAGATGAAAACGATGTAGAAGCTGTGTTCCAGTGCGGACTTTGCTTTGCACGTTTAGAACATATTCAAGAGGCGAAACCTTATTTTGAAAAGGTATTAGAAATGGATGAAGAGCATGCAGATGCGTATTATAATTTAGGTGTTGCGTACGTATTTGAAGAAAATAACGAGAAGGCTCTTACTTTATTTAAGAAAGCAACTGAAATTCAGCCAGATCACTTTTTAGCTGGTAATGGTGTTCGTTTATTAGGGCAAGAAGCTGAATAAAGTGAAATTATAGTTTAATGCGCAGTTACCCCTCATCTAAAGATTGTGAAAGAGGTGGGGGATGTACTGCTCATTAAGGTGAAAAGAACTCGGGAAGGAGAGGAAAGATGGGAAATCAACATGCCATGGATTTGTTTGAGGAAGAGAAAAAATTTATAAAAGCGCAAGTTCTTCATACCATTTTCCACAACGAAGAAAACCTCTATTCCGTTGTCAGTATGAAAATCATTGAAACGAATGAAACGTACGACGAAAAAAAAGTGATGATAAACGGTCATTTTCCCCGCATGCATGAAGATGAAGTGTTTACATTGACAGGGCATTTTAAAGACCATCCGAAGTATGGGAAACAATATTTAGTTGAAACGTTTAAGAAAGAATTGCCGCAAACAAAAGCAGGTATGGTGCAATATTTAGCGAGCGATTTATTTAAAGGGATTGGAAAGCGTACGGCCGAAAAAATTGTAGATCATCTTGGGGAGCATGCTATTTCTAAAATTATGGATGATCCGGATGCGTTAAATGGTGTTGTTAACAAACAAAAAGCACAGGAAATATATGAGACAATTGTTGAGCATCAAGGGTTAGAGAAAGTAATGAGCTTTTTAAATGGTTACGGTTTTGGAACGAAGCTTTCTATTAAAATCTATCAGCAATATAAAGAAATGACATTAGAAGTGATTCGTAATAATCCATATAAGCTTATTGAAGAAGTAGATGGGATTGGCTTTGGAAGAGCGGATGATATAGGACGTGCGTTAGGTATATCGGGTAATCATGATGACCGTGTACGTGCGGGGTGTTTTTATACGTTAGAGAATGTTTCACTGCAACTCGGTCACGTTTATATGGGGAAAGATCAACTTGTAAGAGAGACGATGTCACTTTTAAACAATCAAGAAGGAAGAGTGACTGAGGAAGATATTGTAGGCTGCGTTGAAATGATGCAAAGTGAAGGGAAAGTCATTATAGAAGAAGAGCGAGTGTATTTAGCTTCGTTATTCTACTCTGAAAAAGGCGTTGTAAAGTCAATTCGTCGTCTTATGAACCAAGAAGAAACCCCTGCATTCCCTGAAGCCGAAGTGTTAAAAACGTTAGGGGAAATTGAAGAACAGCTAAAGGTACAGTATGCACCGCTTCAGCAAGAAGCAGTTCAAACTGCACTTCATAAGCCGATGATGCTATTAACAGGTGGACCAGGAACGGGGAAAACAACAGTTATTAAAGGGATTGTTGAAATGTATGCGTCACTGCACGGATTATCATTAAATACGAATGAATACAGTGATGATAATCCATTTCCAATATTATTAACGGCCCCAACAGGAAGAGCAGCGAAGCGTATGAGTGAATCGACAGGGCTTCCAGCTTGTACGATTCATCGTTTGCTTGGTTGGACGCCAGAAGGGTCTTTCCAGCGCAATGAAACCGATCCAGTACAAGGAAAGTTACTCATTATTGATGAGTTTTCAATGGTTGATATTTGGCTTGCAAATCAGCTATTCAAGTCACTTCCGACAAATATTCAAGTTATCGTTGTAGGTGATGAAGATCAGTTGCCATCTGTAGGACCTGGACAAGTGTTAAAAGATTTATTAAATGCAGGAGCCATCCCAACGGTAAAACTTACAGAAATTTATCGTCAGGCAGAAGGTTCGTCTGTTATTCAGCTTGCCCATGCGATAAAAGACGGAACACTTCCAGCAGATTTAGCGCAAAATAAAAAAGATCGTTCATTTATCAGCTGTGCAGGGGCTCAAATTGTTGAAGTTGTAAAAAAAGTATGTGAAAACGCGAAGACGAAAGGGTTTAGCGCAAAAGATGTACAAGTGTTGGCACCTATGTACCGCGGACCAGCAGGTATTAATGTGTTAAATGAAGCTCTTCAAGAAGTGTTTAATCCGAAAAAAGAAAAAAGTAAAGAAATTGCCTACGGTGACGTTGTGTATCGAAGAGGTGATAAAGTACTTCAATTAGTCAATCAGCCGGAAAGCCAAGTATTTAATGGTGATATTGGAGAAATTGTTTCGATTTTTTATGCAAAAGAAAATGTCGAGCAGCAAGATATGATTATCGTTTCATTTGATGGGATTGAAGTAACGTATACAAAGCCTGATTTGAACCAAATTACCCATGCATATTGCTGCTCAATTCATAAATCACAAGGTAGTGAATTCCCAATAGTTATTATGCCAATTGTAAAGAGCTACTACCGTATGTTACGTCGTAATTTAATTTACACGGGCATTACAAGGAGTAAGAAATTCCTTATTATTTGTGGTGAGGAAGCAGCTTTCCGGTCTGGTGTAAATCGCCTTGATGATGCAATGCGTCAAACGACTTTAGCGAGTCGCTTGCAAGAATCACAAGGAGAAGTACAGATGGTAACAGTTAATGGCGAAGAAATGGACGTGGAAAACATTTCACCGTATGATTTCATGTAACAAGGTGAAATTATATAGTGAAACTTTCAAACGTATAACGTTGAAAGGCTCCAGCAATGTATAAATGAATGCGGTTTGGACATAATGGCGAATAGAATCTGGGAGACTGTAAGGAGATGAAAGCCATATGTTCATTTGTCCAAATTGCAAAGGGAAAGACATTGGAAAAATAGGTGTCAACCAATTTTATTGCTGGAATTGTTATATCGAATTATCGGTTTCAAAGGGGAAAATCCATACGCATCAAGTAGAGGAAGACGGTTCATTAAGCTCTCTTGATGATTTATTTGATGAGAACGAAAGAACGATCGGATAACGAAAAGGGGGATTTACTTTGAATCTACGCAATTCATTAATCGCATTAGGTGTTGGAGCGGCAGCATATCAATATGCTCGCAAGCAAGATGTATTTTCAAAACGCAATATGAAAAAAGCACGTAAGATGATTAAATCTTATTTATAAGCGCAAAAAACTCCCTTCATCATAAGGGAGTTTTTTTATGCACTTGTATGTAAATATAAAAGTCCAATTTCAGAGAAGAGATACGATAGGCCGTAACATCCAACGCCTAGCATTCCGTAATGGAATAATTGCTTCGCTCTTTCTTTTCGTGAGGAACGAATAAAGAAACCTTTCCAAATACCAAACCCGATACAAACCCATTCAAGAATCATAAAAAGTGCTGATAATACGAGCATAAATAAAACCATTATGAGCCCTCCTGATTATATTGTTTCATGCTGCATTCTCAGGGGTGGTTGTCCTTATTATGTTATGTATATGTACGTCTTTACAAAACAGTATGGTCTGGACGAAAAGATTTTAAAACTTTCGCACATAACCTACCCTATTTATTTTCAAAATAAAGGTGGAGGAGGTTTTTCATGTGAAGAATCTTAAAATCATTTGGATATATCGTTTAGGGTTATTGTTACTTGTATTTCTTTGTTTGCTCGTCTTTTTAAAAATTAAGCCGCTATGGGCACCAATTATTTTTGTATTTAAAGTGGCAATTACACCGTTTCTTATTGCGTGTTTTATTGCGTATTTATTGCATCCTTTAATTGAAAAAATTCATAAAGAAGGGATGCCACGTACACTTGCTATTTTGCTCATTTACATCCTTTTCTTTGGCGGAATTGGTTATGGGATTTATAAAGGAACGCCAATTGTTATTAAGCAATTACAAGAGATTAATGAGCAATTTCCGCAGTTTACAAAAATGTATGATTCTTGGATGGATGGCGTTACGGAACAAACAGCGAACTTCCCGTCCTTTATTCATGAAAAGGTGAAACAAATTTTTGGTGGAGTAGAAACGAAGATACAATCACTTTTAAATAAAGTGATGAGCACAGCCCGTGGCGTATTGGACTCGTTGCTTATTATTTTCTTAATACCGTTCATTGTATTTTACATATTAAAAGATTACGGTGAGTTTTATCATATCTTTTGGAAACTAGTCCCGAGTAAGTGGCGTAGTACAGGGCAAATGCTGGCGAAAGAAATTGATAAGTCACTCGGAAGTTATATTCGAGGACAGTTATTTGTTTGCTTAGTATTAGGAGGAGTATCTGTTCTTTCTTTTTGGTTTATCGGTATGAAATATCCATTATTACTCGGTATTATTATTGGGGTAACGGATATAATCCCGTACTTCGGTCCTATTTTAGGGGCGATTCCGACATTGATGATTGCGGCAACGGTATCAACGAGTTTACTCATTAAGGCGGGAATTACGATTGCTATTTTGCAATTTTTGGAAAGTAACATTTTATCACCTTACATCGTTGGTAAGTCACTTCGTATGCATCCTGTTATTATTATGCTCGCATTACTAGTTGGGGGAGAAGTGGCAGGAATTGTAGGATTATTAATATCAGTTCCTGTTTTAGCGGTCATTCGTACGGTGATCGTTCATGTAAGGCCTCTTTGGAAAAAAGAAGATGTGTAATATGATAGCCCTCTACTTATAAAAGTAGAGGGCTATCATTATTTAGAGAGTTGCTCGTGTATTTGTTGAACGAGAGAGCTTACATCATTTGTTTGAATATGTTTTATTTTTTTCCATTCATTATCGTACATAAATATAATTTGATTGCTGAAAAGACGCTTTTGCTCTTTTAGATTAGAAATGTTTGCAAAAGAGTACTCTTCAAATATTGGGTTCTTACTTACATCTGGTCCATAAAAGAAGAGCCGTTTGTTCGTTAAAATTAACAGTCCTGGTCTTGCAACGGAACGATAAATAAATATATTTAATGAACATGCTACATAAAACAATATTGTTTCGTCAGTCATTAATATGTTTTTAGCTTTGCTTAATAAGCTTGTCATTGTAATCGCTCCTTTATTATTGATAATTTAATTATAACAAAAATATAATATTCCGAAAAAATATAGAGATAGTACAATTTATTAATAAATGCATAATATATTGAAAGGCTGTTAAGAATGAATAGTAGAATAACTATGGTTAATGCAATTTAAATGATTATCTACATTGACAAACTTAAGAGAATTCTATTATATTTAGTCATATAATACATTAAATCAATGACGGAAAAAGTACGTTACAGCCCATTTATAGAGAGAAGCTTCCATATGGCTGAAAGAAGCTTTAAATGAAGGGTAACAGAAAGCTAATCCTGAGAGCAGCTAATCACTGCCGTCTTGCCACGTTACGGCACCATGAGGTGATGAATTGATTGTTATAATAATCAATTCATAATTAGGGTGGTATCGCGAGTTAACTCTCGTCCCTTTTATAGGGGCGGGAGTTTTTTATATTTAAGGAGGAAAATACAATGAAACAACTAACAGGCGCACAAATTCGTCAAATGTTTTTAGACTTTTTCCAAGAAAAAGGACATGCAGTAGAACCTAGTGCATCACTAGTTCCGCATGAAGATCCATCTCTGTTATGGATTAACAGTGGTGTAGCGACATTAAAAAAATATTTTGATGGACGTGTAATCCCGCAAAATCCACGTATTACAAATGCTCAAAAATCAATTCGTACAAACGATATTGAAAACGTAGGGAAAACAGCTCGTCACCATACATTCTTTGAAATGTTAGGAAACTTCTCAATCGGTGATTATTTTAAAGAAGAAGCAATTACTTGGGCTTGGGAATTCTTAACGAGCGACAAATGGATCGGATTCGATAAAGAATTACTATCAGTTACAATCCATCCAGAAGATGAAGAAGCATTCACAATTTGGAATGAAAAAATGGGTGTTCCAAAAGAGCGCATCATCCGTTTAGAAGAAAACTTCTGGGATATCGGTGAAGGACCAAGCGGACCGAATACAGAGATTTTCTATGACCGCGGAGAAGCTTACGGTAATGACTTTAGTGACCCAGAATTATATCCAGGCGGAGAAAACGAGCGTTACTTAGAAGTATGGAACCTTGTATTCTCTCAATTTAACCATAATCCAGACGGTTCATATACACCGCTTCCTAAGAAAAACATAGATACAGGGATGGGTCTAGAGCGTATGACATCTATCGTTCAAGATGTACCTACAAACTTTGACACAGACCTATTCATGCCGATGATTGGCGCAACAGAATCAATTTCTGGTGAGAAGTATCGTGATGGTGACTTAGAAAAAGATATGGCGTTTAAAGTAATTGCTGACCATATCCGTACAGTAACATTTGCTGTAGGTGACGGTGCTCTTCCATCTAACGAAGGCCGTGGTTATGTATTACGTCGTTTATTACGCCGCGCCGTTCGATATTCGAAGAAATTAAACATCAACCGTCCATTCATGTTTGAATTAGTGACGGTTGTTGGAGAAGTAATGAAAGACTTCTACCCAGAAGTACTTGAAAAGAAAGATTTCATAGCAAAAGTTGTGAAAAACGAAGAAGAGCGTTTCCATGAAACACTTCATGATGGGGAAGCAATTTTAGCTGAAGTTATCACAAAAGCAAAAGAAGAAAAAACAACTGTTATTTCTGGAGTAGATGCGTTCCGTCTATATGACACATACGGTTTCCCGATTGAATTAACTGAAGAATATGCAGAAGAAGCTGGTATGACAGTTGATCATGAAGGCTTTGAAAGTGAAATGGAAAAACAACGTGAGCGTGCACGTGCTGCTCGTCAAGACGTTGATTCTATGCAAGTTCAAGGCGGTGTCCTTGGAGAAGTGAAAGTAGCGAGCGAGTTCGTTGGTTACGGTACAGTTGCAACAGAAAGTAACGTTGTTGCACTTGTAAAAAACGGTGAATACACAGATAGCTTACAAGCTGGTGAAGATGGGCAATTAATGCTGGATGTAACACCATTCTATGCTGAGAGCGGTGGACAAATTGCAGACTGCGGTTACCTTCTTGCTGACGGCGTGAAAGTACTTGTAAAAGACGTACAAAAAGCACCAAATGGTCAAAACTTACACAAAGTTGTTGTTGAAGAAGGTACATTAACGAAAGATGCGGCTGTGAAAGCTATTATCGACACGAAAAACCGCAGTAGCGTTGTGAAAAACCATACAGCAACTCACTTACTACACCAAGCATTAAAAGACGTACTTGGAACGCATGTTAACCAAGCAGGTTCTCTTGTAACTTCTGAACGTTTACGCTTTGATTTCTCTCACTTCGGTCAAGTACAAGCTGACGAATTAGAAAAAATTGAGCGTATGGTAAACGAGAAAATTTGGGAAAGTATTGATGTTGAGATTTCTCAAAAAGCAATTGAAGAAGCGAAAGAAATGGGCGCAATGGCATTATTCGGTGAAAAATACGGTGATGTTGTACGCGTTGTACAAGTAGGCGATTATAGCTTAGAGCTTTGCGGTGGTTGTCACGTTGATAACACAGCTTCAATCGGTATTTTCAAAATCGTTGCTGAGTCTGGTATCGGTGCAGGAACGCGTCGTATTGAAGCAGTAACTGGTAAATCTGCATACGAATTAATGAACGATCAAGTAGGTTTATTAAAAGAAGCAGCAGGAAAAATGAAAACAAATCCGAAAGATATTTTAACAAGAGTGGATGGTTTATTTGCTGAAGTAAAACAACTTCAAAAAGAAAACGAATCTCTTGCTGCAAAATTAAGCAATATTGAAGCTGGAAACTTAACTGATTCAGTAATGACAGTTGATGGCGTAAACGTATTAGCAGCGAAAGTAAACGTTGCAGATATGAACAACTTACGTACGATGATGGATGACCTGAAAAATAAATTAGAGTCTGCAGTTGTCGTATTAGCGTCTGTAAATGATGATAAAGTGAACATCTTAGCTGGCGTAACGAAAGATTTAATTAGCCAAGGTTACCATGCTGGTAAACTTGTGAAAGAAGTGGCTTCTCGTTGTGGCGGCGGTGGTGGTGGCCGTCCTGACATGGCTCAAGCAGGCGGTAAAAACCCAGCGCAAGTTGAGGAAGCTTTAGCATTTGTACAAGAGTACGTTAAATCTGTTTCAAAATAAAGAGATAGTAGTGTACAATGGTAGGGAGAGGAGAAGTTCTTCTCCCTATACTTACTATATAAGTGAGGTGCTTGAAATGGACGGTTTTGATAAAACAATGAAGTTTAGCATTCAAGATGAAAAACAGAGTGTCCATGTAAATGATGTACTTTTAACTGTGTATGATGCACTTCAAGAAAAAGGCTATAATCCGATTAACCAAATCGTCGGTTATTTATTAAGTGGAGACCCAGCATACATACCTCGCCATAAAGATGCACGAAGCATCATTCGCAAGCTTGAACGTGATGAGTTAATTGAAGAGCTTGTGAAGTCGTACTTGAAACATCATCGTGAGGAGTAGTTTATGCGGATATTAGGTTTAGATGTAGGTACAAAAACAGTCGGAGTTGCAATGAGTGACGAAATGGGCTGGACAGCGCAAGGACTGGAAACAATCAGGATTAACGAAGAACGAGGCCACTTTGGTTTTGACCGTATTTCTGAGTTAGTAAACCAGTACAATGTGGACAAAATAGTAGTAGGTTTACCTAAAAATATGAATGGTACAATTGGCCCACGTGGTGAAGCGTGCCAGCAATTTGCAGAAAACCTGCGAAATCTGTTACAATTAGAAGTTGTAATGTGGGACGAGCGTTTGTCAACGATGGCAGCGGAACGTCTGCTCATTTCAGCTGATGTGAGTCGTAAGAAGCGAAAACAGGTAATCGATAAGATGGCTGCAGTCGTAATCTTACAAGGATTTTTAGATAGTAAATAAGAGGTGACCAAAATGGAAGAAAATCAAATTACAATTGTAGACGAAAAAGGTAACGAACATTTATGTGAAATTATTTTCACTTTTGATGCTGAAAAATTTGGCAAAAAATCATACGTAGTCTTCTCTCCAATCGGTGAAGTAGACGAAGATGGAGACCAAATTTATGATGCAATGGCTTATGAGCAAAATGAAGAAGAGGGCGGAAGTTTACTTCCAATCGAATCTGAAGAAGAGTGGGAAATGGTACAAGAAATGTTCAACACTCTAGCTGATGAGCAAGAAGCTGAATAAATAAGTACTGAAAGATGGACGACATATAGTCCATCTTTTTTTATATGTAAAATGAAAGATTTTTTGTCGAAACTGTGTAAACCTTTGTAGTATAATGAGACGGATTGTAGAAAAATAAAGTGTCTATCTAAAAAAGATAAATAAATTTATTGTGTTTTTATATCGTGTTGTATAGAAAGATATACATACGGTCTACAATTTAATTAAGGAGGAAGAGTGTTGATAGAGAATCAAGTGAAAAAAAAGCGTAGACGTCTTTTTTTATTTTCGATTATTGCACTGCTTTTAGTTTGTGGTTCAGTCTATGCGTATATTTCATCCGCATTAGGACCAGTTGATAGCGGGAATAAAAAAGAGATTGAAGTAGAAATTCCAAAAGGATCATCTACTAGTAAAATTGGTGAGATTTTAGAAGAAAAAGGTGCTGTGAAAAACGGTACAGTTTTTAGTTTTTATACAAAGGCTAAATCAAAAAATTTACAAGCGGGTACATATTTATTAAATCCTTCAATGGGTGCCTCAGATGTTATTGAACAAATGTCATCTGGTAATGTACATCGTCCAGCTTTTTATAAAGTGACGATAAAAGAAGGTGCACAAGTAACTGAAATTGCAGAAACGGTTGCAAACGAATTAAAGTGGAATAAAGATGATGTCGTACGTCAATTAAATGACAAAGCATTTATTCAAAAAATGCAGCAAAAGTATCCGAAGTTGTTAACGGATAAAATCTTTGATAGCAATATTAAATACCCATTAGAAGGTTATTTATATCCTGCGACGTACTCTTTCTATAAAAAAGATACGACGTTAGAAGAAATTGTAATTCCAATGCTTGAGAAAACGAATGCAATCGTAGTTCAAAACGAGGCAAAAATGAAAGCGAAAAACTGGGATGTTCATCAGCTTTTAACATTGTCTTCACTTATTGAAGAAGAGGCAACAGGCTTTACAGATCGTCAAAAAATCTCTAGTGTCTTTTATAATCGTTTGGCAAAAGGTATGCCACTGCAAACTGATCCAACGGTATTATACGCACTTGGAAAGCATAAACAACGTGTATTATACGAAGATTTAAAGATAAACTCACCGTACAATACGTATGTTGTGAAAGGATTGCCAGTTGGTCCGATTGCAAACTCTGGTAAACATTCAGTGGAGGCGGCGTTAGAACCTGCGCAAACAGATTATTATTATTTCTTAGCTGCACCAACTGGTGAAGTGTACTATGCGAAAACATTGGAAGAGCATAATGCATTAAAGCAAAAATATATTACGAAAAAACAGTGAAATGGGGAGGGATAGCGAAAAAGGTCGCACATCCCTCTTTTTTGTGGTAAAATATATCGGGTTAAAAACTGGCAGAAGAATCGTTTTTAATATCAAAACGGGACGTACAAGCTAAGGGTGAAACTGGCTTGTATTTTTATTGCATTCTATGTGTGAAAAGACGTCATAGAGGCACTTCTCCATGTAAATAAGGAGGACCATTATGGAGGATGCAGTTAACGAGTACCTATTATCATTTATTGATCCAAAAGATAAATTAATTCTTGAAATGGAAGACTATGCGAAAGAAAATCATGTGCCGATTATGGATCGACTTGGAATGGAATTTATGTTGCAATTTTTACGTTTAATTGGACCAAAAAGCATTTTAGAGCTCGGTACAGCAATTGGTTATTCTAGTATTCGTATGATGCAAGCTATTCCAAATTCTCACATTGTGACAGTTGAACGCAATCGCGAGCGATATGAAAAAGCACTTGAATATATAGAATGTTCACCAGTTAAAGAGCGTATTTCCGTTATTTACGGTGATGCGTTAGAAACAGGCGAGCAAGTAGAAAAACATGGAACGTTTGACGTTATTTTTATTGATGCAGCAAAAGGACAATATCGTCGCTTTTTTGACTTATATGAACCGTTATTAAATCCTGGTGGCGTAATTATTTCAGATAATGTTATGTACCATGGCCTTGTAACGATAAAAGAGAAAATTGAAAACAGACGTACACGTGGTTTAATTCGTCGTATTAAGACGTACAATGAATGGCTTATGAACCATGAAGGATATGATACAACGATTTTCCCAATTGGTGATGGAGTAGCTGTTAGTAAAAAGAGAGGGTGACCAAGGTATGAAGAAACCTGAATTGTTAGTAACGCCAAAAGCAGTAGTGGATATCGAACCTCTTGCGAAAGCAGGAGCAGATGCGGTAATGATCGGTGAGCAAAAGTTTGGTTTACGTTTAGCAGGGGAATTTTCACGTGAAGATGTGAAACAAGCTGTGAAGATTGCGCATGAAAATGGTGTAAAAGTATACGTAGCAATGAACGCTATGTTCCACAATGATAAAGTAGACGAATTAACAGATTATGTTGCATTTTTAAACGAAGTAAGTGTAGATGCAATTGTTTTCGGAGACCCAGCAGTATTAATGGCGGTCCGAGAAGTAGCGCCAAATATGCAATTGCACTGGAATACAGAAACAACAGCAACAAACTGGTTTACTTGTAACTACTGGGGACAAAGAGGAGCAAAACGAGCTGTATTAGCTCGTGAGCTTAGTTTAGATGAAATTGTTGAATTAAAAGAAAATGCTGAAGTGGAACTTGAAGTACAAATTCACGGTATGACTTGTATGTTCCAATCGAAGCGTTCCTTAGTAGGAAACTACTTTGAGTATCAAGGACGTAATCTTGACATTGAAAAGAAAAAATATGAAGAGAATATGTTCTTATATGACCCAGAGCGTAACAATAAATATCCAATTTATGAAGATGAAAATGGTACTCACATTATGAGTCCAAACGATATTTGTTTCATCGATGAGTTAGAAGAACTAATGGACGCTGAAGTCGCTAGCTTAAAAGTTGATGGTGTACTAAAAAGCTCTGCATACATTATTGAGGTAACGAAGAAATATCGTAAAGCAATTGATTTATGTGTAGAAGATCGTGATGCGTATTATGACGTGAAAGACGATTTATATAAAGAGATAGAAGAAATGCAACCAGTAAATCGTCCGTTAGATACAGGATTCTTCTTTAAAGAGACGGTTTACTAAACGAGGAGGGTGTAGGAAATGACTGTACAAGAAATTTCACGAGTAGTCGATGGCAAACGCGTTATTGTGAAGAAACCTGAACTGTTAATCCCTGCGGGTAACTTAGAAAAATTAAAAGTAGCTATCCATTACGGGGCAGATGCTGTATATTTAGGTGGACAAGAATTTGGTCTTCGTTCGAATGCAGGTAACTTTACACTGGAAGATATGGCAGAAGGTGTTGAATTTGCAAAGAAATATGGAGCAAAAATATATGTAACAACAAATATCTTTGCACATAATGAGAATATGGACGGGCTAGAGGAATATTTAAAAGGGATTGAAAAAGCTGGCGTAACGGGAATTATCGTTGCTGATCCGCTTATTATTGAGACTTGTAAACGTGTAGCGCCTTCTGTTGAAGTGCATCTAAGTACACAACAATCACTATCCAACTGGAAAGCAGCACAGTATTGGAAAGAAGAAGGTTTACATCGTCTTGTATTAGCTCGTGAAGCAAGCTATGAAGAAATGAAAGAAATTAAAGAAAAAGTGGATATTGAAATTGAAGCATTCGTCCATGGTGCAATGTGTATCGCATATTCAGGCAGATGTACGTTGAGTAACCATATGACAGCACGTGACTCTAACCGTGGTGGTTGTTGTCAATCTTGCCGTTGGGACTATGATTTAGTTCAAACAGTATCACAACATAAAGATGCAAAAGAGCTGCCTCTATTCCAAGAAGAAGATGCTCACTTTGCAATGAGTCCAAAAGACTTAAATTTAATTTTATCAATTCCGAAAATGATTGAAATTGGAATTGATAGCTTAAAAGTTGAAGGACGTATGAAATCAATCCATTACGTAGCGACTGTAGCAACGGTATACCGTAAAGTAATTGATGCGTATTGTGCGGATCCGGATAATTTTGAGTTTAAACAAGAATGGTTAGATGAGCTTGATAAATGTGCAAATCGTGATACAGCTCCCGCATTCTTTGAAGGGGTTCCAGGACATCAAGAGCAAATGTTTGGAAATCATAGTAAGAAAACAACGTATGATTTCGCTGGTTTAGTGTTAGATTATAATGAAGAAACGGGCATTGTAACGATTGAGCAACGTAATCATTTCAAACCAGGACATGAAGTGGAGTTCTTTGGGCCAGAAATAGAAAACTTTACGCAGACGGTGGAGAAAATTTGGGATGAGGATGGAAACGAATTAGATGCAGCGAGACATCCGTTGCAAATCGTGAAATTCAAAGTGGATCAACCAGTGTATGTGAATAATATGATGCGCAAAAGCATACTTCAATAAGAAAGAGTGATAGTCGAATGGGGACGAATAAGCCTGTTGTAATTGGAATTGCTGGTGGTTCGGGATCAGGTAAAACGAGTGTAACGAAAGCGATTTTTGACCATTTTAAAGGTCATTCTATTTTAATCTTAGAGCAAGATTATTATTACAAAGATCAAAGCCATTTACCAATGGAAGAGCGTTTAAAAACAAATTATGATCATCCGCTTGCGTTTGATAATGATCTGTTAATTGAACATTTGCAGCAGTTGCTTGCATATGAGCAAATTGATAAGCCTGTATATGACTATACATTGCATACGCGTTCAGAAGAAGTTATTCCAGTTGAGCCGAAAGATGTAATCATTTTAGAAGGAATTCTTATTTTAGAAGACCCACGTCTTTGTGAGATAATGGACATTAAGCTATTCGTTGATACAGATGCAGATCTTCGTATTTTACGCCGCATGCAGCGTGATATTAAAGAGCGCGGTCGTACGATGGATTCAGTTGTTGATCAATACGTAAGTGTTGTACGTCCAATGCACAATCAATTTATTGAGCCTTCTAAGAAATTTGCGGATATTATTATCCCTGAAGGTGGACAAAACCATGTTGCAATTGATATTATGGTGACAAAAATTGCAACAATTCTTGAACAAAAAGTAAATTTGTAATAGCATAGTAAAAGATATACGATAGGAAGGGATTTTTTCCCTTCCTATCGAATACAATGAAACATGCAACCTCATCTATATATAGGTGAGGGCATATTTATATCAACTTTCCATACATATCTTCTTTATATAAAGAAGAATTGGGAATACGGGGTTGTATGTGACAACTCCGCTAGTACAGGCGTGCTAGAAACCTCCGCTATACATATAAGTGGGGGAGTTTTCATATGGAACTCCTCTTTTTTTTCGGGGGATTGGTATATAAAAGGAGTGGAAAATATGGCAACAGAAAAAACATACCCTATGACGCAAGAGGGTAAGCAAAAGCTAGAGAACGAACTTGAAGATTTAAAAACGGTAAAACGTAAAGAGGTTGTAGAGCGAATTAAGATTGCACGTAGCTTCGGAGATCTTTCTGAGAACTCTGAGTACGATGCAGCAAAAGATGAGCAAGCGTTCGTAGAAGGACGTATTACACAATTAGAAAACATGATTCGTAACGCAGTTATCATCACAGATAACGGCGAAGAATCTACAGTTGTTACATTAGGTAAAACAGTAACATTTAAAGAGTTACCAGGTGGAGATGAAGAATCTTACACAATCGTAGGTAGCGCAGAAGCAGATCCATTTGAAGGAAGAATTTCTAACGATTCTCCAATTGCAAGAAGCTTATTAGGTAAGCAAATTGGTGAGAAGGTAGCAATCCAAACTCCAGGTGGAGAAATGCAAGTAGAGATTATCTCTGTAAAATAATAAAAAATCACTCGTGTAAAAGCGAGTGATTTTTTTATTTGTATAAAAGATGAAACACTCCGTCCAAACTATAATAGACGAGGTGTTTTTTATGAAAATAAAACGGAGAATTACAATTGTTTTAATTTGTTTTATATGTATCATGTTTATTTTACTTTGTCGTTTAATTCAAATACAAATTATAGCTACAGAATCATTTACAGATCGTAAGATAAATTTAATTGAAAAAAGTGTTACACAACGGACGCAGTCCATTACGGTAGATGATGGACGAGGCCATTTTATAGATCGGAACGGTAAGGAAATAGGTGAGAAAAAGTATCCTGTTTTAATTGTTTTTCCATTTCTACAAATAAAAAATGACATGTTAGAGAAAATTGCGCATATCATTGGTGTGTCGAGACAAGAGATTGAAAGTCAAATGAAAGACAAGAAAAGTGCATTTATACTGCAAAGGGGAAATGGTCCATTTCGATTGGCACGAGAGCAGATGGAGAAGGTAAATCAATTAAATGTATTAGGTATTGTAGCAGCTGAAGTTCGTTTACGGCAAACTGGCACGATGAATCATTTAATTGGTGATGTGGGGGAGAATGAACGAGAATTTCAAAAACGATACGGAGAAGCAAGAAAAATTTCAAGGCAAACGCCAATTGGCATTTCAGGATTGCAGCAATCATTTGATGAATTTCTTTTGACCGATGGAGAGGCGAAAGTATTGTATCAAGTGGACCGACAAGGAGAACCGATTTTTGGAAAACAAGCGAAATATACTGCGCCTGGAAATCCGTTTTATCCAGTGACGATTCAAACAACTTTACATAACAGGTTACAGCAAAAAGCAGAGGAAGTGGTTGAAGCAAGCGAAATAAAGAAGGGGGGATTAGTATTACTTGATGTAAAGACAAATGAAATTTTAGCGATGGTCAGTAAACCATCTGTGCAGGTGAAGGATGAGCATTTATATACAACTACACTTGAAAATCAAATGTTGACACCACATTTTCCCGGTTCTGTTTTTAAAACAATAGTTGCAGCGGCAGTGATTGATCAAAATGAAAATGTGTTTAATCGTACATTTAATTGTAATCAAGATTTATATGGTGAAGACCACCCACAAGTTATGATGGGTACACTTAGTTTTAAAGAGAGCTTTGCTAGAAGCTGTAACAGGACATTTTCAGAGTTAGGTAATGAGCTAATACAAAAGGATAAGATGGTGTTAGAAACTTACGTAGCGGCGTTAGGAGCCGCTGGTAAGGTTGGATGGAAAGGTTCTGTATTTAATACAACTCATTTTGAGCAAATGCCAGAGGAGAAGAGGGTTACGATTTGGGGTAGTGAAGGAAATAAGAATAGTAAAAAGGCTGTAGCGCAAACAGCAATTGGACAGAAAGATGTACGTATGTCACCTCTAGCGATTGCAAATATGATGGCGACAATTGCTAGAGGTGGAGAAAAGATGGAAGTGAAAGCTGTGGAAAAAATAATGTATAAAAATGGAACGGACTTCTATACATTTGAAGACCATACATTAGGTGGAAAACAGCTTTCGTATGAAGCGGTGAAAACATTACAAGAGTTATTAAGGGGCGTTGTAACAACGGAGAAAGGAACGGGATCCGCATTCAGGTCGTTACCACTAAGTGTCGCTGGAAAATCTGGGACAGCGCAAACAGGAAAAGGGACGAAAGTGAATCGTTGGTTTGCAGGTTATTTTCCATATGAAAATCCAAGATATGCTTTAGTTGTCGTGGATATAGAGACGAATAGTAATGGAAATAAAGTTACACCTATTTTCAAAGCTATCGTAGAATCAATCTATCGATTAGAGATTGAAAAGTAATCTTGCAATTCATAGTGAAATGTTTTCATTTCGTGAAAATATTATTGTAAATGTTCAACCTTTCTAGATTTAATGTTACAATAGCAAGTATGAAAAACTGCATGGAGGTTTGAAGAATGGCAGGAGGATCTAGATTCCAACAGAAACAACAAAAACGTCGTCAAAACGGTGTTTTAAATATTGCAATTGCAATTGTATTAATATTAGTAGCTATTGTATCATATCAATTGTTTGTTCCTGAAAGAAAAGAGCAAGCGTCTTCTAGTGATAAAAAAGTAGCTCAGCAAACAACGAAAGAGAATAAAGCTGAGAAAGCTAAAGGCAAAGAAGAGACGAAGAAGAACGAGCAAGAGAAAGCAGAGGCTAAGAAGAAGGAAGAAGAAGAGAAGCTAAAGGCTGAAGAAGAAAAGAAAAAAGCTGAAGAAGAAGCGAAAGCTAATGAGAAAATACCAGCTGAAAAAACAGTATCAAAAGCAAAAGATGCTTATACAAAACCTTCTTGGAAGCCAGTTGGAACAGAACAAGGTGCATCACCAGCGGGGACGTTTAATAAAGGATCAGCAAATTGGAATGAGATGATAAAAGCGATTTCTACTGCTGTCGAAGTTCCAGAAAACCAATTAGTGCTTCATTGGGTTGGGCGAGATAAGACTGGAAAGAGCCAAGCCTATGGCGATGTTCAGGATAAGCAAAGTGGTAAAAAATATTATGTGAATATTGATTGGGTAGACAATGAGGGCTGGAAACCAGTACTTGTTCAAACTCTAAACTAAAAAAGAGAAGCTCCTTAGGGGCTTCTCTTTTTTAGTTAGCGTAATTTTTTTAATTTAAAATGAACAACCGCGCTATAATATGGCCTTTTGCTTTCGGGATCCATAACCATTTGATGCGAGATATGATGAACTTCAAGCATAAGTGCTTTATTATTATCGATTTGTTCACTAATTTTTCGTTCCAAAGAAGCTAAGTCTCCTGCTTCGAAAAACTCTACTTTATCTTCTAACATTTCAAAGGTAAATGACATGAAGACGACCCCTCTCCTATGTAATCAACTATAGTGTAACAAAGAAAAGAAGGAAATACCATGTACATTTCAATTGACATTTTTAGAAAGAGGGCATATCATACTGATAAAACCGATAAGAAAAAGGGGGATTTTTATGGGGACAGAATTTAATGGTTTATTTGATGAGTGGGCTCATACGTACGACTCATTTGTACAAGGCGAAGATATACAATATAAAGAAGTTTTCGCCCATTATGAGGACATTCTAGAGGATGTAGTTAACAAGTCATTTGGTAATGTATTAGAATTTGGTGTTGGTACTGGCAATTTAACAAATAAATTATTATTTGCTGGCCGCACAGTTTACGGTATAGAACCGTCACGTGAAATGCGCATGATTGCAAAAGAGAAATTGCCAAAAGAATTTTCCATTACAGAAGGTGATTTTCTTTCGTTTGAAGTCCCAAATTCAATTGATACCATAGTAAGCACCTACGCATTTCATCATTTAACAGATGATGAAAAAAATGTAGCGATTGCGAAGTATAGTCAATTGCTAAACAAAGGTGGTAAAATAGTGTTTGCTGATACGATATTTGCAGATCAAGATGCATATGATAAAACTGTTGAAACAGCAAAACAAAGAGGTTTCCATCAGTTAGCAAACGATTTGCAAACGGAATATTATACACGTATTCCAGTCATGCAGTCTATTTTTGAAAACAATGGCTTCCATGTAACGTTTACGAGATTAAATCATTTCGTTTGGGTAATGGAGGCAACTAAGCAATAGAAAGAGGGATTAGATTGAGAATTGCTGTAATTGGAGCAATGGAAGAAGAAGTACGTATTTTACGTGACAAATTAGAACAAGCAGAAACAGAAACGGTTGCGGGTTGTGAATTTACGAAAGGACAATTAGCAGGACATGAAGTAATCTTGTTAAAGTCTGGTATTGGTAAAGTAAATGCAGCGATGTCAACGACAATTTTATTAGAAAGATATAAGCCTGAAAAAGTAATTAATACTGGTTCAGCTGGTGGCTTCCATCATTCTCTAAATGTTGGAGATGTAGTTATTTCAACAGAAGTTCGTCATCATGACGTAGATGTAACAGCATTTAACTATGAGTATGGTCAAGTACCAGGAATGCCGCCTGGATTCAAGGCTGATGAAGCATTAGTTGCGTTAGCTGAGAAATGTATGCAGGCAGAAGAAAATATTCAAGTTGTAAAAGGCATGATTGCAACAGGTGATTCATTTATGAGTGATCCGAACCGCGTTGCAGCAATTCGTGATAAATTTGAAGACCTTTATGCAGTAGAGATGGAAGCAGCAGCTGTTGCACAAGTATGCCACCAATATGAAGTTCCGTTTGTTATTATTCGTGCACTTTCTGATATTGCTGGTAAAGAATCAAATGTTTCATTTGATCAATTTTTAGATCAAGCAGCTCTTCATTCTACAAACTTTATCGTAAAAGTACTAGAAGAGTTAAAGTAATGTAACAAAAAGGCAACTGTCTCATATAAAGAAAATACATACAGTTGCCTTTTCTTTATTGGCAAATAAGGGGGAGAACACGATGAATGTATATCGTGGAGTTCATGAGTTGATTGGTCATACACCAATTGTAGAAATTACCCGTTTTTCACTTCCAGAAGGGGTCCGTTTATTTGCAAAGCTTGAATTTTATAACCCAGGTGGAAGCGTTAAGGACCGTTTAGGAAGAGAATTAATCGAAGATGCGCTAGAAAAAGGGCTTGTTACCCAGGGTGGAACAATTATTGAACCGACTGCTGGAAATACTGGTATTGGACTGGCACTTGCAGCGTTACAACATGATTTACGCGTTATTGTTTGTGTACCAGAGAAATTTAGTATTGAAAAACAAGAATTGATGAAAGCACTAGGCGCAACGGTCGTGCATACACCGACTGAGCAAGGAATGACCGGCGCAATTGCAAAAGCAAAAGAATTAGTAAATGAAATACCGAATTCATACTCTCCAAGTCAGTTTGCGAATGAAGCAAACCCGCGTGCTTATTTCAAAACACTAGGTCCTGAACTTTGGTTGGCACTGAACGGAGAGATTAACATATTTGTTGCAGGAGCAGGAACTGGTGGTACATTCATGGGGACTGCATCTTATTTGAAAGAAAAAAATGTAGATATAAAAACGGTTATTGTGGAACCAGAAGGATCCATTTTAAATGGTGGTAAAGCTGGTTCGCATGAAACAGAAGGGATCGGCCTTGAATTCATCCCGCCATTTTTGAAAACATCTTATTTTGATGAAATTCATACAATTTCTGATCGAAATGCATTTTTACGAGTAAAGGAATTAGCGCAAAAAGAAGGACTGCTCGTTGGGAGCTCTTCAGGAGCAGCATTTCATGCAAGTTTACTTGAAGCAGAGCAAGCGGCGCCAGGTACAAATATTGTAACGATTTTTCCTGATAGTAGTGAGCGTTATTTAAGCAAAGACATATACAAAGGATGGGAATAAAAAATGAGAGCAAAGACAAAGTTAATTCATGGTATTCGCATAGGAGAACCTTCAACTGGATCTGTAAATGTACCGATTTATCAAACAAGTACGTACAAACAAGAAGCAGTTGGTAAGCATCAAGGATATGAATATTCACGTACAGGCAACCCAACACGTGCAGCTTTAGAAGAAATGATTGCAGTATTAGAAAACGGTCATGCTGGTTTTGCATTTGGTTCAGGAATGGCTGCTATTACAGCTACAATTATGTTGTTCTCACAAGGTGACCACGTTATTTTAACAGATGATGTGTATGGTGGAACGTACCGCGTTATCACGAAAGTATTAAATCGCTTCGGTATTGAGCATACATTTGTAGATACAACCAACTTAGAGGAAGTTGTAGAAGCAATTCGTCCAAATACGAAAGCGATTTATGTGGAAACACCAACGAACCCATTACTGAAAATTACTGATATTAAGAAAATATCTACTCTTGCTAAAGAGAAAGATTTATTAACAATTATCGATAACACATTCATGACGCCATATTGGCAGTCACCGATTACTTTAGGAGCAGACATTGTACTTCATAGTGCAACGAAATATTTAGGAGGGCATAGTGACGTAGTTGCAGGCCTAGTAGTTGTAAATAGCCCGCAATTAGCAGAAGACCTTCATTTTGTACAAAACTCAACAGGAGGCATTCTTGGCCCACAAGATAGCTTCTTACTACTTCGTGGTTTAAAAACATTAGGAATTCGAATGGAAGAGCATGAAACGAATTCACGCGCAATTGCTGAGTTTTTAAATAACCATCCAAAAGTAAATAAAGTATATTACCCAGGTCTTGAGTCACATCAAAACCATGAACTTGCAACAGAACAAGCAAATGGATTTGGTGCTATTATCTCATTTGATGTAGATAGCGAAGAAACATTAAATAAAGTACTTGAGAAATTACAATACTTTACACTTGCTGAAAGTTTAGGAGCAGTAGAAAGTTTAATTTCTATTCCATCTCAAATGACACATGCATCAATCCCAGCAGATCGTCGTAAAGAGCTAGGAATTACAGATACATTAATTCGAATTTCTGTCGGTATTGAAGATGGTGAAGATTTAATTGAAGATTTAGCACAAGCACTAGCATAATAAAAATGCACTGCTCATATAGGCAGTGCATTTTTATTACATCATTTTGTGAAGAAATTCACAAAATAGACATACACAAATGAAATTATTTCATGTATATTAAATTCATGAAATGTTAATCACGAACAAACTTGTGAAATGTTTCACAAACAATGAGGTTCATGTAGGAAAGCAACTCTATTTTTTTACGCTAATCGGGACTTATTATGACCTATAGGGTCTTATTTAGTCCACGATAGCAGAATAGGAGGAATTTACATGGTAGTCAAAGAGAAAGTTGTAAATGAAATGCAGGAAGTAAAAGAGATGATTGATACGTTAGTGAATAACGGTCGAAAGGCTTTACAAGCATTAGAAAGTTTTACACAAGAGCAAATTGACAACATTGTTCATGAAATGGCATTAGCAGGTGTGGATCAACATATGCCACTTGCAAAGTTGGCTGTTGAAGAAACAGGTCGTGGTGTATATGAAGATAAATGCATTAAAAATATTTTTGCTACTGAATATATTTGGCATAGCATAAAGAAAGATAAAACAGTAGGGATTATCCACGAAGATCCTCATGAAGAAATAATAGAAATTGCTGAACCTGTCGGTGTAGTAGCTGGGGTAACGCCAGTAACGAATCCAACGTCGACAACAATGTTTAAAGCATTAATCGCGATGAAAACGAGAAATCCAATTATTTTCGCATTTCATCCTTCAGCACAAAACTGTTCCATTGCAGCGGCGAAAACAGTATATGACGCTGCGGTGAAGGCCGGGGCACCAAAACATTGTATTCAGTGGATTGAAAGACCTTCTGTCGAAGCAACGAAACAATTAATGAACCATGAAGGGGTTGCACTTGTTTTGGCCACTGGAGGAGCAGGTATGGTGAAATCAGCTTATTCTACTGGAAAACCCGCGCTAGGTGTAGGTCCTGGTAATGTACCATGTTATATAGAGAAATCAGCGCATATAAAACGAGCTGTTAATGATTTAATTTTATCAAAAACATTTGATAACGGTATGATTTGTGCATCAGAACAAGCAATCATTGTAGACAAGGAAATTTATGATGATGTGAAAACAGAAATGATTGCAAACAATTGTTACTTTGTAACAGAAGAAGAGAGAAGAAAATTAGAAAAGCTTGTTATTAATGAAAATACATGTGCAGTAAATAGTGATATTGTAGGGAAATCAGCACAGTATATCGCAGCATTAGTTGGAATTACTGTGCCTGAAAATACAAAAATGCTTGTAGCTGAAATACAAGGTATCGGAGCAGCATATCCACTATCTCGTGAAAAGTTGAGTCCAGTATTAGCTTGTGTAAAAGCAAATTCATTAGAAGAAGGACTTACATATTGCGAAGACATGTTAGACCTCGGTGGTTTAGGACATTCAGCAGTCATTCATTCTACAAATAAAGAAGTACAAAAACAATTTGGATTACGTATGAAAGCTTGCCGTCTTATTGTAAACGCCCCTTCATCACAAGGTGGAATCGGTGACATATATAATGGATTTATTCCATCACTTACGCTCGGTTGCGGCTCGTATGGGAAAAATTCAGTTTCTCAAAACGTAACAGCGACGCATTTATTAAATATAAAAAGGTTGGCAAATAGAAAAAAGAATATGCAGTGGTTCAAATTACCACCAAAAATTTATTTTGAAAAACATGCGACAGCATATTTAGCAAATATGCCTAACATTTCACGTGCATTTATTGTAACGGATCCAGGAATGGTTGAGCACGGATATGTAGATACGGTTACGCATTATTTACGTAAACATGCAAATGATGTAAAAGTCGAAGTTTTCTTTGAGGTCGAGCCAGATCCATCAGATGAAACTGTGTTTAAAGGTGCGGAAATGATGAGAAGTTTTAAGCCAGATGTAATTATCGCACTTGGTGGTGGTTCAGCTATGGATGCAGCGAAAGGGATGTGGCTTTTCTATGAGCACCCAGAAACAACATTCTATGGAATTAAACAGAAGTTTTTAGATATAAGAAAACGTACATGTAAATATCCGGAATTAGGAAGTAAGGCGCAGTTTGTTGCCATTCCAACAACATCAGGAACAGGATCAGAAGTGACACCATTCGCGGTTATTACAGATAAGAAAAATAATATAAAGTATCCGCTCGCGGATTATGAATTAACACCAGATGTAGCAATTATTGATCCACAGTTTGTAATGACAGTACCACCACATGTAACAGCAGACACTGGTATGGACGTATTAACGCATGCAATCGAGGCGTATGTGTCTGTTCTGGCAAATGACTATACAGATGGGTTAGCATTAAAGGCCATTGATCTCGTATTTAAATATTTACCAAGAGCATTTAAAAATGGAAATGACGAAGAAGCACGAGAAAAAATGCATAATGCTTCTGCAATCGCAGGGATGGCATTTGCAAATGCTTTCCTAGGCATTAATCACAGCTTAGCACATAAAATTGGACCGGAATTTCATATTCCGCATGGGCGTGCGAATGCAATTCTTATGCCGCACGTAGTTCGCTATAATGCTATTAAGCCAAGAAAACACGCATTGTTCCCAAAATATGAGCACTTTGTAGCTGATGAACGCTATGCACATATTGCGAGAATGCTCGGGCTTCCAGCAGGCTCGACAGCAGAAGGTGTGGAATCACTCGTCCAAGCAATTATTGAGCTTGGAAAAAGCTTAAATATAAATATGAGTATTGCAGGACAAGGAGTTGCTAAAGACCAATTTGAAGAGGTTGTTGGATTATTAGCAGAAAGAGCTTTTGAAGATCAATGTACAACAGCTAATCCAAAATTACCTCTCATTTCAGAGTTGAAAGAAATTTATATGGAAGCATATAAAGGGGAGTAATGGTTATGAAAGAGTCGCAATAAAGCGGCTCTTTTTCATTTGGAAAACATCTCCCAGAATGGCTGTATTTACTGGTCTTTAAGTTTAATAGAATATGATACAGTGAAATAGAGGAGTGAGAATATAATGAAAGAATTACAAGGAAAAATAGAAGATTATACTCGGTTCGGACAAATCCTTCTCGCTGTAAGTACATTGTTAATGGTTGGCTTATTGATTCCGAATGGAGCAAAAGAAGCAATACAATCTTTTGTTATGATGGGGAGTACCGTTATATTTTTAAGTTTATCATTCTTTTTCTTTCAGCGTGTGAAAATGATGCGAGAACAGTTAGAGGGAAACGAATGTGAGTAATATTATGAAATAGAGCACTACGAAAAGAACGAATCTTTTTGTAGTGCTTTTTGTTTTTGTAAAAAATGTATGCGGTTTATATTGACAATGATAATCCTTATCAATTAAAGTAGAATAGTAGTTAATGATTATCATTATCAGTTAGAGGTGGAAGAATGAAAAAATCTATTACGCTATTCACAGCGATTTTATCTATTTTTTTCTTGTTAATAGGTTGCAGTGCAAAGGGAGACGAAAAAGCATCTGCAACAAAAACAGAAAAAGAAAAAGAGAAAATCGAAGTTACCGACCTGTCAGGAAGAAAGATAACATTCGATAAAGTACCAGAGAGTTTTGCAACATTAAGTATGGGGGACATGAATATTATTCATGCTTTAGGCGGAAAAATAGTAGGTCGTCCGGATGCAAAAATAACTCTTCCAGAGGATTTAAAGAAAGTACAAGTAATCGGGAATGCACATCAACCGAATTTTGAGCAAATCGCTAGTTTAAAACCGGATGTACTTATTGCTAACAATGGGTTTCAAAAGAATGTTCCAACGGTTGAAGGACAAGGAACGAAAGTAATGATTTCTTCTGCGAATTCTGTACAAGATATTCAAAAGAATATTGAACTATACGGAACGATTATGAAGAAAGAAGATAAAGCAAAAGAACTTAACCAAAAAATCAATGATCAAATGAAGACATATGAGAAAAAAAGCGATGTGAAAGCATTGCTAGTGTATGGAGCACCAGGTACTTATTTAGCAGTATTACCAACATCTTTATCAGGTGATATTTTAGAAAAAACAGGCGGGAAAAATATTGCAGCTGATTTTCCGGAAATGAAGGAATATCCGCAATATGCGCAGCTAAGTGTAGAACGTATTATTGAGGCAAATCCAGATGTGATTTATTTAATTACACATGGAGATCCAAATAGCGTTAAAAAAGCATTTGAAGGCGAAATGATGAAAAATGAAGCGTGGAAAAATTTAGATGCAGTAAAACAAAATCGTGTAGTTATTTTGCCACCAGACTTATTTGGATCAAATCCTGGAACAAAAGTTACAGAAGCAATGGGCTTTATGTATAAAAGTATACAAGATGTAAGGAAATGATACGTATGGAAAGTAGTGAATTAGTAAGAGAAAAGGAACATCCTTTTGCGAAAAAAAGATGGATAATAACAGTTACTTTAGTTGTATTAACGATTCTAGGTCTTTTTTACGGTCTTTTCGCAGGAAGCCTATCCTTTTCTTTACGAGAGATTCTAACAGGGATACAAGATGAAGGTTCGACGGTTCATCGAATTGTATGGGACCTTCGTATACCGAGAGTGCTCGTTGGATTTATAGTAGGAACATGTTTAGCAGCATCTGGTGCACTGCTGCAAGGGGTTATGAGAAATCCTCTTGCAGACCCTGGTATTATCGGGGTTTCATCTGGAGCAGGCCTTGTAGCAATTGTAATTATGATTTTATTCCCTCAGCATATGGCATTTTTACCGCTCGGGGCGTTTGTAGGAGCTTTCATAACGGCGATGGTCATTTATGCTTTATCATGGCAAAAAGGGGCACCGCCTTCAAGGATTGTCTTAGTAGGTGTATCAATCAATTCATTAATTGGTGCAGCGACGTCAGCGTTAATGTTATTACATAGTGACAAAGTACAATCGGTGTTACCTTGGTTAGCAGGTGGCATTGGTGGTGTAAGTTGGGCACATTTAAACATGATTATTTATTATGCAATATTCGCTATTATATTAGCCTTCTTTGGTATAAAGCATATTCGAGTATTAATGCTTGGAGATGAAATGGCGAAATTATTAGGTCATAACGTGGAGAGAAGCCGGTTTTATTTAATAGTAGTAAGTACACTATTAGCTGGAATTGCAGTTAGTGTTTCTGGTCTTATTGGATTTGTCGGTCTTGTTGTACCACATATGTTACGTTTATTAGTTGGAAATGACTATAAATATTTACTGCCATTATCATGCCTTGGCGGAGGGATATTACTTGTTTTCGCGGATGCGATAGCTCGAAGTTGGTTCGATCCAATTGAATTGCCTGTTGGTATTTTATTATCCTTCTTAGGCGGTCCGTTCTTCTTATATTTAATTCATAGAGGAGGAAGACAACGTGATTTCCGTTAATAAAGTGTTTTACGCACATTCTGAAAGATTTCAAATGCAAAATATGAATGTACATATTAAAGCTGGAGAGGTCGTTAGTTTAATTGGACCGAATGGATCAGGGAAATCTACTTTGCTTCGTTTAATGGCAAGACTACTTAAACAAAGCGAAGGGGATATCATTTTAGATGGAAAAAGTATTCATACGATGAAAAGTGCCGATGTAGCGAAGCAATTAGCGATGTTACCACAAATGCATGATCATCAATTAGATTTAACAGTGAAAGAATTAATCGAATTTGGAAGGGGACCTCATAAATCATGGAGAGGTGGCTTAAATAAAGACGATGAAGAAATTGTTGATTGGGCATTGTCTGTTACAAATCTTGAAGGGTATGAATATCGTCTTTTACAATCTTTATCAGGAGGAGAAAGACAACGTGCCTGGATTGCAATGACGCTAGCACAACGCACAAATGTCTTATTATTAGATGAGCCAACAACCTTTTTAGATATCGTTCATCAGTTGGAAGTAATGGAACTTGTGAAACGGTTAAACGAGGAGTTTGGCATGACAATTGTAATGGTTTTACATGATATTAACCAAGCGGCTCAATATAGTGATCGTTTACTCGTATTAAAGCGAGGACAGCTTCAGTATGACGGTATACCAGAAGAAGTGTTATGTCATGAAATGTTTCAACGTGTGTTCGGCATAGAGGTAGATATTTTTCAAGGAAGTGACAAGCCATTTTTCACACCAAAACGAATTTCTAAAAAAGGAGGAGCAAGATGCGAACAGAAGAATGTATTACCACTGAGTTAGTAAGAGAATTTGTTATGGCAGCTCACGGAGATTTAGAAAAAGTACAAGAACTGTTGGCTGAATCGCCAAGCTTACTTCATGCCTCGTACAATTGGGGCGGATCAGATTGGGAAAGTGCGTTAGGGGCAGCGGCACATGTAGGTCGTAAAGATATTGCTCTTTATTTACTAGAAAAGGGTGCTCGAATGGATATTTTCGCGGCCGCGATGCTCGGAGAATTAGAAGTTGTACAAGCTATTTTAGTAGCACAACCAGAGGCATTGCGTGCATCGGGTCCACATGGTATTTCCCTTCTTCAACATGCACGAATGGGTGGAGAAAAAGCACAGCGTGTATTTGAGTACTTAACAGTGATCTCTTAATGACCGCAAAGGTTCTTATGTGCGGTAAACTTTTCACTTTCATATAATTGAAAAGTTTACCGCCCGTTAGAACGGGATAAGTATCTAGTATATTTGAAAATCCTACACCCCCTCAATTGTAGTTTTCGTTATGCTAGTTATGATATGGATACAGTAGACAATATTTGTCTACTGTCTTTTTTAATTCTTTAAAGATTGAATATTTTGTATTTATTCTTTAGTTCATTTAGCCCACTATTTGTGGGCAGTAAGACTCCAGCCTCAAATTTCAGCTAGAGAAAAGAAGTTAGGCGGGAGGTCCACTGTCCGTAAATATTTGATTGGTGAAGGCTAATAATGAGTGAGGATGAACAAAACCGCCCCACTGATTAAAGTTTCACTTTATAATAGATAGTAACAATTCATATACATACAAAACATGATCGTGTAGTTAAGTACAAATTCGAGGGAAGGAGTGCAGAGATGTTTCATACAGATCGTTTAAAAATTCGCAAATATACAATGGATGATTTGCAGTTCTATGCTTCGCTATGGGGAAATGAGAAGGTAATGCGCTATATTGGAAATGGGACGTTAAAAACATATATGCAATGTAAAAAAAGTTTGGAGGAGTGGGTGATTCCTAGCTATAAAAACGGTCTTGGTTTATTTGTATTGATTGAAAAGGAAACGGGAATACGAATTGGTCATGCAGGGTTAGTAAAGCAGCAGATAGATGGAAAAGAAGAAATTGAAATTGGTTATTGGTTATTACCTCAGTATTGGGGAAAAGGGTATGCGAAAGAAGCAGCAGCAGCATTTCGAGACTATGGCTTCCAAGCGTTACGAATGAATAAATTAATTTCTCTTATTAATCCGGATCACCCCGCCTCAATCTTTGTTGCTAGAAAAACAGGGCTTAGTTATGAGAAAACAACTTCATTTCATGGGATGGACGTTCTTGTTTATTCCATTAAACGCGTTGGATGAAAAAAGGTAAATTGCATCTTTTGAAGAATGGTATATAAAAATAAAGGAGGGATTACATGTATATTTATCATAATGGCCTTATTATTCGTGAGGGAACGAATGGTGTGCCAGCATATGCAATTAAAACTTTATTCGAAGATGCTGGTTGGAGTAATGATAATATCCCTTCTTGGCAAATTGAAAAATTCACGATAGCATTTGAAAATTCAACATGGGCATTCACAATTTGGGATGAAGAAGAGATGATTGCGATGGTTAGAGTCATTTCTGATGGAATCATGATCGCGAACATAGTAAATTTAGTTGTGAAATGTGAATATAGAGGGAAGGGATTAGGTAAGAAACTTGTCGCTCTTTGTTTGCAAAAGTTGCCACATGGAGACTGGTTTGCACATACATCTGCGAGTAATTTTGATTTTTATAGAAGTTGTGGTTTTGAGGTGAGAGAGTTATCGAAAAATGGAACATGTGCGTACTACGGGTATCAAGTAGCAAAAAAAGATGGGCACCGATAAAAGTAAGATAGTGTAGAAAAAGGATCGCTATTTTAATAATATAAACTGAACTGAGACTCATTTTATGATAAAATAAAAGAAAATTCAGTTTATTAAACGGGGGATAAAAATGAATGTAAAAGTTGGGGATGTATTTAAATACGAAAGAAGATTTACTGAGGAAGAGGTTTTTGAATTTGCAAATATTACAGGAGATAAAGGTAGGCATCATATGGAATATGATGAAAATGGACGTTTAATGGTTCATGGTTTATTAACTGCTAGTATTGGAACGAAAGTAGGAGAAGAATTACATTACATAGCAAGAGAATTAGTAAGTGAGTTTATTAGACCGGTTTTTACAGGAGATACGATCACTTGTGAATTAACTTTAACAAATGTTGAACAGATGGAAGGATATAAAAAGGTTTCAATCGAGTCAGTTTATCGCAATCAACATGAAAAGACTGTACTAGTTGGGACAAGTTATGGAGTTATAAGGGGATAAAAAGAAGCCTGATTTACAGGCTTCTTTTTTATTTAATAAACACGTTTTCGATTTTCTGCATGACTAGAGATGAGTAATAATGCAGTTTCTTCTCCTATATTACGAACAATATGAGGAACACATGCATTCCAAGAGAAAGAATCACCTTCTTCTACAATTGCAATATCTTCTCCATGTTGAACTTCTAGTTTTCCGCGTAATACAAGGTGACATTCTTCCCCTTCATGGGCATTTGGTATATTTTCTTTCGGAAACCCAGCAGGAATTTCCACGAGATTTAGGCGAAGGCCACCTTGCTCTGCAACATGCTCAATTCTTTGTTCATCTTTTCCGTATACACTGTATTTACGCTCTACCTTTTTGACAACTTTCAACCGATCTTTTTGTTCTAATAATAAATAGGGAAGGGGAACGTTTAAAAAATTGGAGATTGTTTCTAAAGTTGAGATAGATGGTGATGTTTTATTATTTTCAACCTGACTCATAAATCCTTTAGAAAGACCTGTTCCCTCACAAATTTGTGCGATTGTTATGCCTCTACGTTGACGAATTTCACGTATTGCAGAACCAATATTCATAAAATCAAGCTCCTTTTTGTAAACAACTATTTGTATCATAGCAAAAAAAATATATTTTTTCCCAGTGAAAATGAATTGACGAATAAAAAAAATTAGTGTATGTTTTGTAATGTGAATAAAAGTTTTGTATAAGAAAACTATAAAGGAGAGAATGAAATGAATCAACATATTGGTAACTTAATTATTCGTATCGTGTTAGGGGTAACATTCTTTATGCACGGTTTAACAAAATTCCAATCGGGGATTGACAATATTGCAGGGTGGTTTACAAGCATTGGTTTACCAGGAGGTCTTGCATACGGTGTAGCAACAGCGGAAGTAGTTGGTGGTATATTGTTAATTCTAGGTTTAGGTGTAAGATATATTGGATTATTATTTGCACTTGTAATGGTTGGAGCAATTGTAAAAGTAAAATGGTCAGCTGGTTTATTAGGAGATGGAAAAAATCCTGGCTTCGAATTAGAACTTGCATTGTTAGCAATGGGTGCGTACTTATTTGTTGCGAAAGTAGACGGTTTTGTAGATAATTTCTTAAAAGAGAGAATGTTAAAGAAGAACTAAATTAAATGGGGGGCTAACAAGATGAGTTTTCAAATTCATCCCGATACAACACTTGATGTTGTTCATTTATATGTATCAAATATAAAGAAATCACTAGAGTTTTATACAGAAGTACTAAGTATGAAAGTACTAAAAGAAGATGAAATGGTCGTTGCATTTGGGAATGAAAATAACGAACCACTCCTTATCATTGAAGAAAAGAAAGAAGCTTTACCAAAGCAAAGAGGGAGAACGGGGTTATATCATTACGCAATTTTACTACCAAGTAGACAGGATTTAGCGAATATTCTTCGTCATCTTGTAGAAATGGTATATCCACTGCACGGCGGAGCCGACCATTACTTTAGTGAGGCCCTTTATTTAGCTGATCCAGATGGAAACGGGATTGAAATTTATCATGATCGCCAAAAAGAAGTTTGGCGTGATGAGAATGGAGAACTACCATTTGTTAGTAACCCGTTAGCTGGTGAAGAATTATTGCAGCAAGGAATTGCGTGGAATGGTTTTCCAGCTGGTACTGTGATGGGGCATATTCATTTCCATGTAGCTGATTTGGAAGAAGCGAAACGTTTCTATGTGGATGGTCTTGGTTTTGAAGTAACAATCCCAGCTCGTAATGGCGCGTTGTTCGTATCGGCAGGTGGCTATCATCACCATATCGGTTTAAATACGTGGCAAGGTGAAGGAGTAGCACCGCAAATGCCAAATTCTGTTGGCTTGAAATATTTCACAATTGTACTAGCAGATGAAAAACAAAAAGAGCAAGTATGTGAAAGCTTAAAAAATATTGGCAAAATTGCTACGTACAAAGATGGAATATTACAAGCCCAGGATCCATTTGGACATTGTATCCATTTCAAAGTTAAAGGAGAAGCCTAAAAAAGGCTTCTCTTTTTTTTACTTTCTTATAATTGCTTTTTCGTTTTGTAAAAATAGTTCATCAAACTGCTTTGCAAGCTCAAAATCTAGTTTCGTTAAACCTTTTGCATTCCAAGATGACAAAGTAATAATGACTGCTTTATACTGGATAAGGATAAATGGATGGTGATTACGTTCTTCTGATAGTTTGGCGGCTTCAGAGACAAATTCGACTCCTTTTAAGTAGTCGGAAAACATATATTTTCGTTCAATCCATTTTTCATCTTTTATCATCCATTTATCCACCTTTAATAATTCCCCTTGAACTTCTTCTTCAGTTAATCGTAGCATCATTTTTCACATCCTTTACATGCAGTAGTGCAAGACCATTGTTAATAAGGCGTGTTACAGCTTCGTCAGTTGTGAAAGTAGAAAGTTGTTGTAATAATGCTGCTGATGTTTCGTGCCCTTTGTTATGTTCTAAAAGTAATTCTAATATTTCAAGGCGAAGCAGCCATTCTTTCGGATAAAATTTATTTAATACCTCTTGAATTGCTCCTAATTGATCGACATGTGCGTCGTGTAAAATACCTCCACCTCGAATATCACGAACTGTTTGATACATACGATCCAGCTCAGTTAATGCAAGAGGTGCTGGAGTTTCTTCTGTTTCTTCATCAATTGGGAAAAATGATGCTGCATCTGCTGCTCCTGGGAATACTGAAATGATTTGTGAGCCAACAGCCATATCAAATGCACCCCATGAAGCATCAAATAATACGCGGATGTTATAAGTAACTGTGCAATCGATAAAGGAAATAAGAGCAATTTTCTTATCATTTTTTATAATATCTGTTACTTTTCCTTTTACATGAATACCACTTGCAAAAGTAAACTCGGCAATATTTCCAATTGTAATTCCTAATGATTGTAGTTGTTCATCTGTACAATTTTCTAATGCAATATTTTCAGTGAGTAATCCAATTGGTGTTCCAAAGCCGTCACTGTGTACAGCGGTAGAATGATTCGCTAGCTCCTTATTATGAATTGCTAATGCAGTTGGCGAATTTGTTCGCATGTAAATCACTTTACCTGCATCGTTTTCAATTGTCTCGCTGAATGTACCTGTAATCTGTAATCCACTAGTTAGTTCAGCAGTTGCATAGTTTTCAGAGCGAATCGCTTTTTCTAAACCTTCCTTTCCACCTGTTTTAAAGGCCATCGTTTCAGCAAATGTCTCAAGTGCTTCAGTCAGCTCTTCAAATGATTCACAAACAAATAGTTGTGGTTGCATTTTTGTTACGTCATAAGTTGTACCTGTACATGCCTCGATAGAGAATGGAATCTTTTCTACAGCGTCTGTTAAGCAATGTTTGCTTTCGCCAACAGAAGAAAGGAGACCAGCACCATATATTTTTGGAGCATCTATATTTCCGATTAATCCATATTCTACTGTCCACCAGAAAAGACGTGAAATTTGTTCAGCTTCTGATAAACCAGAAACTAACTTTTGTTTTTCAATTACAGTATTTTCAGCAACGGCAACTTCGTCAGGAGTAGAAGTAGGGCTTTCTTTTACGATTGTTAATGTCCGAACAGCTTCAAAAGCATCATGTTCTTCCTTTGTAGAGAAAGCTTTCGCACCAATTTGTCCAAAGCGTTTCACATACTTCGCATATGTAGGATCCAGTAAAATAGGTGCGTGTCCTGCTGCTTCGTGTACGATATCTGGAGCTGGTGTGTACTCGATATTTTCTACTTTGCGAATATCTGTTGCGATTGGTAGTAAGCCGTGTCCTTGGAAATCAAAGAATGCTACGCCGGGAATAAGCCCATCAATTGTTACAGCTCCCCATCCGCTTGGTGCTAAACAGTCATTCATTTCTTCTACCTTTGGAATTGCATCTATATTTATACCAGATGATTGTAGTCCGTTCACATAGGCTGGATGAGCAACGTCTTTTAAGAAACTATGATTTTGTCTCATAATGTAACGCCAAACAGCGTGATTCACCGGTGTATATTGATCATAATGCTGTGTGGATACGAATGGTTTTAAATGCGATGGAATTTCTGTTTTCTTTGTCATTTAGACATCCTCCTTGTTTTCTATAAAATTGAATATTGGTTGGGTATAGCTAGAACCACCACCTTTCAAAAATGTAAGCGCTCATAAAATTTTATCATAAGATTCGGAATTATTTAACATTTGTTTCTGTGAGAAATAGAAAAAGCCCCTATCGGAAAATCCGATAGGGGCGAAAGAATCGCGGTACCACCCTATTTGTAAGTAAAAACATACTTACATCTCAATTAATGATAACGGAAAAACTCCGTCTTTTCCTTCATGCGTACAAGCACTACGAAAAAGAAGCTCCAGAATTGTAATTCATACTTATATATGTGCTAATTTCCACCGACCATTAGCTCTCTGTAACAGGGATATAAGATATTACTGCGATTCTTTCAACGCGTATATATGAAATTGTGCAAAAGGGAAGGACGCAAAAAAGCCCCTATCGGAAAATCCGATAGGGACGATAAAAATCGCGGTACCACCCTAATTGTAAACAGAAAAATTGTTTACCACTCACTTTAAGATAACGGAAAACTCCGTCTTTCTCTTCATGCATTATGTGCACTACGGGAAAGAAGCTCCAGAATTGTAATTCACGCTTGTATATGTACTGATTCGCACCAACCATCAGTTCTCTGAGACAGGGATATAAGCCGCTACTAGTATTCCTTCAAAGCCGATATATAATTCGTTCAACTAAACTATGTTTTGTATTATAAAACTATATTTAAAAAATTGTCAACAATAAATTTTTATCCCGCTTTAATGGGCAGTAAGACCCCCACCTCAAAATTCAGCGAAAGCAAAGAAGTTAGGTGGGGGATCAACTGCCCATTAAAGTCCGATTGGTGAGGGCTAATAATCAGTGGGGGATGAAGAAAACCCCCACTGATTAAAGTTTCACTTTATTTCACTTCTAAATCAACATTTAAATTAGATGTATTTCCAGCTGCATCAGTGGCCACAATGTGAATTATATTTTTACCTTCTTGTAATTGAGCACGATCTAAATAAAGGCCATAGCTTTTCTCCCAAGGGTTCAGGAATGCCTGTTCCCATACACCATTTCCGTTGATTTCATACTGTAGTCTCACTGGAATTCCAGGTGCTACCCAACCAGATTCTGTCATCCAATCTAGTAGAATATCGTCAACTTTTCCACTAATCACAAGATTTTCTTGATCAATTTCATATGTTAATTTCGGTGCAGTTCGGTCAATAAATACTGCTCCTGTTTGCTTTGTTTCTCCGCCAGAGTTAGAAGCAACAGCTTCGATTTGGTATAAGCCATCAGGTAGAGGAGATCCGTCAGTTTTTGTACCATTCCATTGGAAAGATTTATAACCTGGTGTTTCGTTTTTACCTTGATATACCATGCCTTGATATGTCACACGGTCTTTCGTAATTAAATTGGCATGAAACGCTATATCTTCAACTGGTGTAACTAAATAGTAATTGATTAGATTGTCATCTAGTATTTTGTCATTATTTGGACTGAAAGTAGAATTAACGATTTCAAGGCCATCAATACGCTTGTATTCTTTCGGATCAATGCTAAATGTAAATGGAATACGCATTTCTTCAGTTTTTCCTTGTTCTTTTACATACAGATTTCCTGTATATACGCCTTGTGGTAAGGAGCTATCTACAGTAATAGTAAAAGGCTTTTCGATGTTACTATTTGCTTTTAAGCTAATTGAAGAAGGGAAAGAAGTCTGGATTTTTGTTTTTGTATCTAGTAATTCAATACGAGTTGAAAAGTTTTTCTTTTTGCTAGAAAGATTTTGTAACGTAATATTTTGTGTTAGTTTTACTTTGCCGCTATTCGGTTTAATAAGACCGAAGCTTACGTTGTTCGGTTTCACTAACGCATCCGTTTGAGCTGCTTTCGGAATGTTAATTAAACCTGATCCTTGTGCCATGACAGGATATGTATTTTCATTGACATCCTTTAATGTTTTTGCAGTGTTGGCAAGAGCAGATTTCAATTGTTCTGTCGTCCAATCAGGATGCATTTGACGTAGTAAGGCAACGGCTCCTGCTACTTGTGGCGCAGCCATACTTGTTCCGTTATGAGATTCATAGCCGCCTCGTGGTACTGTACTAGTAATTTGTACTCCAGGTGCTACGATATCTGGTTTTATAAGCCAACTTCCTTGTGACGGACCTCTGGAACTAAAGTTGCCAATTAATTCAGTAGGAACGGGTTGTCCAATTTTTATGTTTTTCTTGCGCTTTGTAATTAAGTTTTTCAACTCTTCACCGTTTACATTTGATAATTGCATAACTGGAAGGGCTAGGTTTTCACGTGCAAAGTATTCAGGCATAATATTGATTTCTTTTTCTGTAGAAATTAATAGTACACCAAGTGCACCAGCTTGTTTCGCTTGTTCAGCTTTTACTAACGTACTAGAAGTACCTTGTAAAACAAGTGCAAATTTTCCTTTCACATCTTGTTTTGCATAATCGCTTGGATTACCATAGCCAACATATACAAGTGGAGAATCATTTCCTATTGGAAAATCAGATTTTGATAACGGTAATCCTTGATATGTTTTACTGGAACCAGCTACTTGGAATGTTGGAAACGGGATAGAAACTGTAGATGCGCCAACTGATATAACACTGCTTGCATTACCAGGTGCATCAACAGACCAAGGTTTTGGGCCATCATTTCCATTGGAAACAACTGCAGTAACCCCAAGTTTTGCTGCACGTTCTAACGTTAATGTTACAGGTTGATCAGGTACATTTAAATCTTGTCCAAGGGATAGATTTAACACATCAGCACCATCTTGAATCGCCCGTTCAATACCTTGAATAATATCGTCCGTTGTACCAGTTCCACCGTCATTCATTACACGATAGGCTAGAATAGAAGCATTTGGGGCAACGCCTTTAATTTTTCCGTTACCAGCAATAATTCCAGCTACATGAGTACCGTGTACGTTACCATCCATTGGATCGTCATCTTCATCCACTGTGTCATATCCACCGATATAATTTGCCTTTAAGTCAGGATGTGTATAGTCTACACCAGAGTCGATAATCGCTACTTTCATACCTTTTCCATCAAGCGGTTTGCCAGATGGATCTTTTAACTTCCATGCTTCAGGAGCGCCAATTGTCGGTCCACCGATATTAGGCGCTTCTTCGCTAGTAGCACTTTTCGCTGTTTCATGCAATTTATATGTTAAGTTCGGATAGACTGCTTTTACTTCAGGTAAAGAAGCTAAAGCAGCAACTTGATCTCCTGGGATAGAAATAGAGAATCCAGAAAATAACGTACTATACGTTTCTTTTATCTTTGCTTTTGGTGCTTTTTCTTTAATTTTCTTTGTTGTATCCTCTTGCGCCTTTTTTAGTTGTGCATGGTATGATTGCACATTTCCATTTTTTAAATCTGGAGCATGCTGAATGTTACTTTGTGAAGCGAGCGGAGCATGTTGCAATTCTACAATGACTGAAATTTCTTTTGATGTTTTTGTTTCAACATTTTGCGCGATTTTGTTTTCTCCCCACTGTTCAATCGTTGTTTGTAGTTGTGGACTAAATTGCTTCTCCTTTTGCAGTGACTCAGCATGGGCGCTTAAAGCTCCAAAACTTGAAAAGACGAGCGCCATACTTAATAGTGCAGATGTAGTTTTTTTCATTGAAACTCCCCCTAATAAAAAGTGCTAATATTCCGAAAAATAATCTTACAAATTTTTCTGAAATTACATAATCGGATGTTAGTTAAACTATATTTTCGACATAATTCATACCAATCCTCTTTGAATTAAAAATTTATTGGGAAATTTTTTGGGATTATGTCGAATGGGGGATTTTTCACATATTGTAGGTGGGGTGTGAGGAATGCTATGAGGGAAATGGAGGAGTGTTATGAAACGGTTCATAGTAAGCGTTGGTACAATGTTAATCGTATTTTTATGTTCAATTATTAATATTAGCGCGGAACATAATGGGGTGAAGGTGAAAGTTGCTTTTATTCGTCATCATGATCTTTGGATTAAAATTGATGGAAAAGAAAAACAAATAACAAAAGGTGAGTACATAACAGGTCCGAAATGGTCTCATGATGGAGAATGGATTTCTTATGCTAAAGGAAAGAAGCAAAATACCTTGGAGTTGTACCAACTGAAAGATGGAAAGAAAGTTAGGCCATTGCAATCTGAAGTATCGAATTATCAATGGTCACCAAAAGAGAATACAATTGCATTTGTATTTATGAATACATTAAATACGTTTGATGTCAAAAATAAGAATACAGATTTTGAAAATGTATCGGCTGGTGTGGGTGATTATGCATGGTACCCTGATGGAAAGAAGTTTCTTGTATCTTCTGAAGCACACTTACTTCCAACAGGTTGGACAGGAGCTCAGCTATATGAAGTGCAAAAAGATGCACATATGAATCCTCACAAAATGAAGCATTTGTATGCATTACCAAATGAACATGATGATTTTCTAGCGCTAGTTGCAAGTGGATTTGAGTGGTCACCAGATCAAAGGTGGATTTCATTTTTAGCGGTACCGACAGCTTCATGGTCAGCTGATAGTAATACGCTTTGCTTAGTTCGAGCAGATGGAAGTCGATTTGAAAAGGTAGATCAAATGTTATTAAACCCACAATGGTTCAAATGGGCGCCATCCAACAATATATTAGCTTATATTGAAGGGAGCGGGAGAGTTGCGTTAGAGAATAAACATTTAAAAGTAAAAGAACTGCCGGCACTTCAGCAGAACACCTTTACGCCGAAAGGATATGTCGATTGGGATTTTGCATGGAAGAACGATAAAGTAATAATCGTTTCACGAGCAAAAGAGGCAGGGATAGAAACTCCGCCAGAAAAAAGGCCACTACCATCTTTATATGAGATTGATAGTACAAGCGACGAACAACATCAAATCACAAAGCCACCTCATAAGCAAGGTGACTATCATCCCATCTTTATGGAGAAGAACAATCAATTAATATGGATACGTTCAGACCGTAAGAAAGCCAATGTATGGCTGTCCAATAGTGATGGGACACAGGAAAAGAAGTGGATTGAAAATATAGATGTACCAGAATGGTATTATGAGAAATGGAACTGGGAAAATGTCATCTCGGTGAAAGAAGAATAAAAAACATGCCTAAAAAATAATTTTAGGCACGTTTTTTTATTGTTATTTATGTGTTTTATTTGGCTTTTTTTTCGCGGGGTTTCCGTTTCCCTGACGCTTTCTGTTTTGTTCATCTTTTGCTTGTTTTTCATGTAGTGTATCTAAAAAGTCATTCGAGTTACTCATTTTTATATCGCTCCTTTCATTTCGTCCTAATTACTATAACCATTTAGGAGGATAATCATGAGATAAAAGTTAAGCGCTTAATTTTCTTCGATAGTATACGTAAAATATGCCATATGTAATAAATAGCATAAGTAAAACTTGTAACTCTACATTTTCTTTTAAAATAGTTGCGATAGAAGATGGTAAGTAAGGTGATGTATTACTCGTTCCTAAACCTAACCATTTGTTTAAGAGATTAATGATACAAAACATGAAAACACCAGACCAGCTTGCAATAATTGCTTTCTGTTTAATCTTTGTTTCACGTTCATCATCTGTAATCCAAGGATTAGCAGTTTTATCACTATTAAAAAATCCATTTATGTATCCCCATATGATCATTCCGATAAAGGCGATAATCCATTTCATATTTGTGATTCCCCTCTCTCTTGTAAAAAGTATTTTACATATATAATTGTAATGTTTTCCAATTAATTGTGTCAAATGTTTTTTACATACCAGTTTTTCATATAGCAGGAATAAAGAATGAAATAGGGAAGAAATATGTAAGAGGATTTCATAGTGAGAGGAGGCTGGATATGAAACTCGTCTTTGTTCGGCACGGTGAAGGAGAACATACAAAAGATTTGCCGTCAAGTTTACAAGTGTTGCATCCACCATTAACGGATGAGGGAAAGAATCAGGCTAAATTACTTCAATTCAATGTGCCATTACAAGAAACGGATATATTAATTGTTAGCCCTACATGTAGAACTTTACAAACAGCGGCAATATGGAGTGCGAAAGTAGATTGTCAAACAATCGTCCATCCATATGTATCCCCGCGTATTTTTCCTTATCGAGAAGGAGCGAAAACATTACCATGTGACGACATAGTAGATCAGGGGATAATAACAAATTTATTTCCACATTTTTCGATAGAGAAAAGTAAAAATAAGCAGTTATGGATGGAAGGTATAAATACTATTTCAGAGAATAGGTTTCAGCAAATAGTAGATGAATTTCTTCTTCGGTGTTATGAGCTAGGTGCTGAAAGAATTTGCATTGTATCTCACGACGGGACAATTACAGCGTATAGGCAATATGTGCAGAAAGTCGTTTTAACTAGATCTGATTTTTTGCAAGAAACGGGTATATATGAAATGGATGTATCCCTTAAAAGTCTGATTGATGAGATCTAATGATAGGATGGAGGGTGTATTTTGAATGTTGCACTAGTAGTTGGGTTTAACTCTGATTTAGAGGCGCAATCAATCCGAGCATCGCTTGAATATTTTGGGGCAAAAGTTATAACATACTGGATTGGTAGACCGAGAGAGTTCATTAATATTCTTTCTGGAAAGGGTTTATATAACGATATCAATTATGTTATTTTTTGCTTTCATGGTGAGGAAGGAAAGTTTGTCATGGAAGAGTTAGGTGAAGATATATATGAACAAGATGAACCGAGGGGATACTTTGGTGCAGCAGAAATTTATAAATATGCAAAATTGCATAATACACATATTGTAAATAGCGGGTGTACATTAGGGGAGCGAAAACTAGCAGAATCTTTCTTACGTAGTGGGGCGAAATCGTATATTGGATCGATAGATTATGTAGATGGGAATGCAGCACTTATGCTTACAATACGCGTATTTTATGGGCTTATTAACCATGAAAAAACGTTAGAAGATGCTTTTCAAGAGGCGAAATTAATCGATGAGGAGACACATACATTTCAATTCTATAAATAGTAAAAAACGCCTTTATTCTATATTCGAATAAAGGCGTTTCACATTTAACTCACATTTTTTTTACATTTTCTTCAATGAAAATGATTATCACCTATGGTATGATATGTTCAAGTTTTTGCAGGTGAAAAAAGTTACTATATAAACGTTAGTTTTGAATGTTTCATACACATGTCACGAATTATTCATAATTAACGTTTTAAAAATAAGTAACTAATGTTATTATATTATCTGTAACTAACTTAATTACAACTTTAGGAGGAAGATATGGTTATTCAATTTTTAAGAGAAAACAAAGCAGTTTCTTTTGTGTTGGCAATAATTCGAGTGTATCTTGGTTACACATGGTTAATGGCTGGAATCGGTAAACTACAAGGAAAAGGATTCGATGCAACTGGTTATTTACAAGGTGCAATTGAAAAATCTAAAGGAGCACAACCGGCCGTTCAATCTTGGTGGGCATCATTTTTACAAGACTTCGCAATTCCAAACGTTGATTTATTTAATACACTTGTAATGTGGGGAGAGATTTTAGTCGGGATTGGTTTAATTGTAGGCTGTTTAACAAAAACAGCGGTCTTTTTCGGTCTTGTAATGAACTTTTCCTATATGTTTAGTGGGTCAATTGGTGTAAACCCTGAAATGGTTATCCTATCAATGTTCGTTCTAGTCTCTGGTATGAACGCTGGTAAATTTGGAATAGATGGTTTCGTTATTCCGAAAGTATTAGGATCAAAAACTCAAAAACGCCAAAAGCAAGCTGCTTAATATATGAAAGCGGGTATCTCAAAATGAGATACCCGCTTATTTTATTTTTCAACTGTATTGTTCTTAAAGAAGTGTTTTACATACCCTACAAATTCTTGTGGCTCTTGACGAAATGGTGCATGATAACCTTTTTCGATAATATGGAAAGTACTATTTTTTAAGAATTGATGATACGTTTCTCCTTCTTTCCAAGAGACGCTACTATCATTTCTTCCCCATATAATTAAGGTTGGTTGTTTAATTTCATTTGCATTGATTTGAAGACGTCTAGGCCATAATTTCATTTTATTGTAATGCTCTTCATCATTACGCTTGGATTTCACTTTGCTCTCATCATAATCTGCAATAGTAGAAACGGTATTTAAATCAGTCGATAACTGTGGTTTTGATGAACCTTGTTTATTAACGAATGTATGAGGGCCGCCTGTAGCGTCGGTTAAAATAAGGTGGGTAACGGCTTCAGGATATAAATACGTTAAATTAAGGGAAATTTCTCCACCCATTGAGTGTCCTAGTATCGCAAACGAATCATAACCTAGTTTTTTCATTAATTTATAATACAAATTTGCATGGGTTGGGAAAGAATAGTAAAAATCCATTGGCTTAGATGAGCGCCCGAATCCTAAAGCATCTACAGAAATAATTGTACGATCTTTTGCCAAGTCTGAGTAAATCTTTTGAAAACCATCTGACGATCCTCCAAATCCATGGATCATAAGTAAAGGTGGTTTTTCATTACCAATCTTTTTAAAGTAAATGGTTTGACCATCTATTTCTACCATTTTTTCTTCGGTAGCTAGTTTCGCTGTAAGTGTATTTTTAACTTGTTTTACTTGTTCTACTGGCTTTTCTGCTGCACTACATCCTACTAAAAGTGTAAGAGTAAGACAACCTACCATAAAATAGCTAAATCGCTTCAATGAGGTGTCCCCTTTCTAACATAACGCTGTGTCTATCATAGCAAATAGCATATTACGATTTCCAGGAAGTTGGCTACCATTTTTCATCATAAGAGGTGAAAGAAGCGTTTCTTGGAAATTTTCTGTTTGAAGAAATTTACGAAATGAAAATTGTGAATGTGGGACATCGATCCTTACTGTGCCATTCCAACACTCGCAGATCTTCTTTAATAATTGAATAGCATCCTTCTCTTGCTTTGCGATAAGTGGAGTGATGCATAATATATTACCTTTTTGTATACATAAGGAAAAAGCTTCTATACAGTTATTTCTCTCAATTTTAAAAGAGTGTATGGCTCTTGGTAATAGCGATGAGTAAAGTAAGGAACGATTAGCTCCAGTTGTAATTTGATCGAGAGAAATAAGTGATATAAGGTCTGTTTTTTTCACTTGTTGTGTATGAGCGATATGTGTCTTAGTAGTTTGTTTTTCAAAACGATGAATCGTCGTTACTGTTTGAAATTCGAATGATGTATAAAGAGGCTCACCAGCTTTTGTTGCAATAAGTGCAATTGGTTTTTTTAGTTGAGTGTGTTCTAAGCAACGACTTAGCAACATCCGCCCGATGCCTCGGCCTTGAAAATTAGGATGGACGATTAACATGCCAATAGTAGAAAAACTATTTTTAAAAGGAAATACTCCTCCAGCTGCAATCAATTTATTTTCATGCATATAACCGATAAGTGTGCCGAGAGAAAGATACATTTCGAATTGTTTTTTCATAAATGCTGTATCTTGTAACCATCCAATAGATTTGCAAAGGTCGAGTAAATCAAAAATAAAAGATTCATCTAGATTTATTGTTTTCATAAATGCTCACCACATTTCTATTAATTTTTATAAAAGTAGATTGAAATTGTTAAATAAGAGATTTACTTTAAATGAAATCCAACTTATTTATATTTTGATTGTAAAGGGGAAGGAGGTTGCTATGAAAGGACAAAGTTATACAAATTATAACTGATATTTACATAAGTTAACAAAAAATTTACATATAACTAATTTTCTCTTAATAGTCTTCTATTAAATTTGATAGTGGGAAATGAATAACCTAATTAGGGGGACAATATAGTGAAAAAGTTTGTAAAAAAAGCATGGCCATTTGCAGTTGTGGCGTCGTTAGCTGTTACTTCGGTAGCAACATGGAATTTTACTCGTTCTAGTGAGGTTAATGCAGATGAGAGCGGAAGCAATGCAAAGATTAAAAATGTCATCGTATTAATTGGGGATGGTATGGGACCTTCATATATGACGGCTCACCGTTATATGAAAGATAATCCAAAAACTTTTGAGATGGAATCTACAGAATTTGATAAGCATCTTGTAGGAACGCAAAAGACATATCCGGAAGATGAACATGAAAATATTACAGACTCTGCATCTGCAGCAACAGCTATGTCAGCAGGAATTAAAACATATAATGCAGCAATTGCAGTTGATAATGATAAAGCAGAAGTGAAAACTGTTCTTGAACAAGCGAAAGAAAAAGGGAAATCAACAGGATTAGTTGCTACTTCTGAAATTACACATGCAACACCAGCGGCTTTCGGTGCGCATGACATTAGTCGTAAAAATATGGACGCAATTGCAAATGATTATTTTGATGAGAAAATTAAAGGAAAGCATAAAGTAGACGTTATGCTTGGCGGCGGTGTAAATAACTTTGTTAGAAAAGATCGCAATCTTACAGAAGAATTCAAGAAATCTGGTTATAGCTACGTAACAGATCGAAATCAATTGTTAAATGATAAAAACGATCAAATTCTAGGTTTATTTGCACCAGGCGGATTAGATAAAATGATTGATCGTACTGATAAAACACCTTCATTAGAAGAGATGACAAATGCAGCAATTGATCGTTTGAATAAAAATAAAAATGGTTTCTTCTTAATGGTTGAAGGAAGTCAAATCGACTGGGCTGGACACGATAATGATATCGTAGGTGCAATGAGTGAAATGGAAGACTTTGAAAAAGCATTTAAAGCAGCGATTGAGTTTGCGAAAAAAGATAAAAATACGTTAGTCGTTGCAACGGCAGACCACGCTACTGGCGGATTATCTTTAGGTGCGAATGGTGAGTATAACTTTAAAGTAGATCCGATTAAAGCTGCAAAACGCACACCAGAATTCATGGCAAATGAGATTGCAAAAGGTGCAAATGTGGAAGAAACATTGAAAAAATATATTGATTTACAGTTAACACCAGAAGAAATTAAAGCGGTAAATGATATAGCTCCTTCAAAAGATGTAACAAAGATTGATAATGCGATTGAGGATATTTTCAATAAGCGTTCGGTTACAGGATGGACGACAGGTGGACATACAGGGGAAGATGTAAACGTATATGCATTTGGCCCAGGTAAATACTTGTTCTCTGGCGTTCAAGAGAATACAAATATCGCTAAACGTGTCTTTGATATTGTTGGCGGTGGCGATCCGAATAAAGGAAGACGCTAATTATAAATGAAAGTGAGGCGAAATGCCTCACTTTTCTTTTTAGGAGATGGGAAAGATGAAGGCTTTTTTCATGGGAATAGGATCCCTTCTAATAGGTATAGTATTGCTAGTCGGGTGTCAATCCAAGGAGAATCATATAGAACAAAAATCTACTACAAAAACTGAGGAAAAGGTACAAATAACGAAAGAAGAAGAAAAATCGATTCAAGATGTTATCGAGGAATTTGTACGGACGACAAATGAAAAAAATCTTGCTGAACATATGGAGTTATTCTCAAAGAAGATGCCTAGTGCTGAAGATTTAAAAACACAAAAAGAAGCCGCTTTTCAAAAGAGAAATAAGAAAATTGAATTGGAACATATAGACATGAAAGCTAGCAAAGCAGGGTATGTTGTAGTTGAAACAAAGGAAAAGGAAATAGATGGGGAGGTCACTCTTCAGAAAAATGTACAGTATGCGCTTGGAAAAGAAGAAGATGGCTGGAAAATTGAAGAAGTTCGCACGATAGGGAAGAAGTAAAGTGAAACTTTAATCAGGGAGTCTTCCTACCTGTAAATAGCGAAATAAAAAAGGTTCTCATTGGCGAGAACCTTTTTTTATAGTGGTAACATAATTTGATTTGAGCATGCTTCGATTTCATCAATATCTTGGCGGATTGTTGCCATTTTATTATCAAGATCTTCAGCTTTCATTGCTGCATCATGTAGTTCATCTTTTAAATACTCAGGTATTTTCCCCTCATATTTATAATAAAGTTTATGTTCTAAACTTGCCCAAAAGTCCATAGCAAGTGTACGTAACTGGATTTCTGCAAATACATCTTTTGTACCAGAATTTAGGGATAAAGGATATTTAATAATCATGTGTAAACTTTTATATCCGTTTCCCTTTGGATTAGCGATATAATCTTTTACTTCTATGACTTCCATATCTTCACGCTTTTGAATGACTTCTTTTAAATGATAAATATCTTCTACGAAGCAACATGTAATACGAATGCCAATGATATCTTGTAAATGCGTTTGCGCATGTTCAACTGTCGGTAATAAATTTTTACGCTCAAGCTTTTTAATAATACTTTCAGGTTGTTTTAATCTTGTTTTTATATGTTCAAACGGGTTGTAATCCTCTAAAAATTGAGCTTCCCGGTTCATAATTTCAAATTTAGTTTTTAACTCTTCTAAAGCAAATGTATACGGTAGTACAAAAGCTTTCCAGTAGTTAACTGTTGATTGATTATATTCCATTTATATACACACCTTTTCCTATTTACAAGTGAGGTTGTTATTATACTAAATACCAAAGCATATAAGCGCAAGCAGCAAATGATGAAATCATAAAACGATATTTAGTTTTCATACTTTCAACTCCTTTCGAGTAAGATTCTATATGAATAAACGTGATTGTTAATAAATTCACTATGTACAATTCTTATAGTAATAGATTCGTGTGAATTTCGTATGAACTAATTGTTTCAGATTTTTGTCTTTTTTTTGTAAATCATCATTATTATCCATAATTTAAAGTGTTTTCATTTGATTTATTCAATTGTATGAATTAATGTATATTTGAATTTACGGTTATTAAGGAGGCTATACGGTGAACTTTGAAGAATTAGCAGTTGCCAGACGTTCCGCAATGAAATTTGAACAAGGAATAGAAATCCCTGATGAGGATTTTAAAAAAATATTTGAGCTAACAAAGCTTTCGCCATCTTGTTACAATTTGCAGCATACACATTATGTTGTAATTCGTGATCAAGAGCGAAAAGAAAGATTAAAGGAGTTAGCTTTTAGGCAATATAAAGTATCGAGTGCATCTGCGGTAATACTTGTTTGTGGTGATAAGAGAGCATACCAAAATGTCGAAAATATTTATTTTGGTATGAAGGTTTTAAAGATGATTGATGAATGTGAATATAAAGATACAATTAAGCAAACGAAAGGGCTATATGAAGGAAAAGGAGAACGCTTCATGGAAGAGGAAGCGATTAGAAATGCATCGTTAAGTGCGATGACTTTTATGTATGCAGCTAAATATTACGGCTATGATACGTGCCCAATGATCGGTTTCGATGAAAAAGCAGTGCAAAGTGAATTGAATATGCCGGAGCATGTAGTACCTGTTTTAATGATTACGATAGGAAAAAGCGATACTACTAAAATTCGCCCACGAGGATATCGAAAGCCGATTAGTGAGTTTGTTACATATGAAACATTTTAAAAAAAGGTATAGATTACAAAACAAAAGGGTTCTATTTAGATCCCTTTTGTTTTGTAATTGACAAATAGAATAAAGTTATATAACATATAAATCGTAATCATTACGTTTTAGTTTGCGATCTTTGAAAGAAAGGAGAATTGCATATGCGTGTAAATATTACATTAGCTTGTACGGAGTGCGGTGATCGTAATTATATTTCTAAAAAAAATAAACGAAACAATCCAGAGCGCATCGAACTAAAAAAATATTGTCCACGATTAAAGCGAGTAACGCTACATCGTGAGACGAAGTAGAAGACTAGAGATATCTCTAGTCTTTTTTGTTTATAGTTATTTAGTTTTGTTTGTTATAATTACCTTAAATTGTAATAGAGGGAGAGGTATGATGGATCAAAAAGATAAAGAAAGAAAAAAGCAAGTGGCTCATATGATTGACATTCCAGATGATTATAGGCTTGTCGTAGATGATCAAGAAGGTGTGGATGACCCATATCATCTATTATGGTGGGAACATAAAGAGGATGAGGAGAGAACGATACAAGTTACGCTGAATAGACATACTGGTAATTTAATTGAATTTAGTATAGATGATAAAAAATATTTTTCGAGTGGTAAGGAAGCGATAGGAGAGAATAAAGCAAGAGAGATTGCAAATGCATTCTTAAAAAAATATACAAAAGAAGGATATGAATTTTATACATATGTAACGGTTAAGGACGACAGGCGTGGTCGGAAAGAAGTAAATTTTATGCAAGAAGTGAATGGTTATCCATTGCCGAATACAGGGTGTGTCGTGCAAGTTTGTCCTTCAGGTAATGTTGTGCATTTTCGTTATAATGGACAAAAAGCTATCGAGAAAAAAACGTTATGGCCAAGTGAAATTATTGAGGAGAACGTTGTCTTAGAAAATTTGAAAGCTAGACAAGATATGAGACTTGTATTTGTGGATTTAACACACTCTTCATGTGAGTATGAAAATGGAGAGGAAGTAAAAGGGTACCATCTTGTATATGAGCCAGAACCTAGTCATGCATCTATTAATGCAAGTACGGGAGAAGATTTATTTGGACCAAAACATTATAAATTACCGCCAACAGTAGCTGTTGAAAAAATAAAAAAAGATAGCCGGAAAGGTGACATATTCGAATTATTTGACTGGGATAAAGAAAGTTTTACAAAAGTAGATGAGACGGAAAATGATGATGGAATAAGGATGAAATTTGTTCCGAAAGAGGAATTACAAAAACAGAAAGAAGAAAAAAATCCGTATTTAATGAATGAATTCTTTAAAAAGCATTTACCGATGTTAAAATATAATAATTTAATTGGCATTACGGTTGATAAATCTACCAATGAATTAATTGGCTTTATAAAACTGACAGACGATAAAGAAGTAAAGCAAATACTGTCTAGAGAGGAATGTTTACAAAAAGCACTTCAATTTTTAGAACAAGTTATTCCAGATATCACACAATATCTACGTCTTTGGGAGGAACGTGAAGAAGCAGAAGATGGGATTGAAAGATTTATCTTTTCTGTATATATAAATGATATTCCGGCAGAGTATAACCAATTTATGATTAACATCAATGCGGAAAACGGTGCAGTGATGCACTACTCTGGAGAGCCTAGCAACCTTATAAAAGAATTACTTACATACGAAACAACACCAAAAGTAACAAAAGAAAAAGCGTTAGAAATATACAGAGAGGCTATTCGAGTTAAATTAGAATGGTCTATAGATCATGATGTAGAGGAAACGGTATATCAATTGTTGTATAAACAAACAACGGGTGAGAAGTATAAAGAATTCTTCGACGGTAGTCGAGAAATTCGTTATATTGATGCGCATACCGGGAAGAAAATTTGGAGTGAATATTAGTAAAAACCAATCGATACGTATCGATTGGCTTTTACTATGTTCTTATAATCATTTATTAATTGCTGTTAAGTGGTTGAAGAATACCATCTTGAGCTTTTGACCAATCATATAGGTTTCCATCAGATCCCACTGCAAAATTTAGTGCACGAGAGTTTTCAGGAGATTCGCGTCCGTATAATACGTCGTATAGCTTAATACCATTTATTGTGCCAATTAGTTTGTCTTCGCTGGAGCCGTAACGAATTTCATTTGAGCGAGCTCCCATTCTTTTTTCTAGAACTTTTATAGCATCTTCACTTGTGAATGTAATAGTATCAGTTTGTTTATTTGGTTGCTTAGCTGGTTGTTGCTCTTTTTGTGTGTTTTTAGATTCTGCTTCAGGTTTCGTATTATTTTCAGTTTTTGCATTGCTCTCAGTTTTTACGTTGTTCTTAGCTTTTGCACTGTCTTCAGTTTTTTGGCTATCTTCCGTTTTTGTACTGTCTTTTGATACGGCAGTATCTTGTTTAGTAGCCTCAGTTTTTGTAGGAGACGTTTGTTGTCCACAAGCTGAAAGTAAGAAAAATGATGCTGTAAGTATTACAAGGTTTCTGATTTTTGATGTAGCGTATCGCATGAAAACACCTCTTTCAAAATTTTGGAACCTTACATATTGCAATGAATTGGAAAAATATTCAAGGTATGAAAGACTTATTTCGTTCGACAAAAAGCTAAGGATTCCATATTTATATCGTACAGACACAAACAACCTCACGCCCACATACACATAATAAAGACCACTATTTTGGCGGAGGTGAAAGGTTTGAGTCTATTCGCCGCAATTGGATATATGGTTCGAGAAGTGTTTGTCTTTGTTTCTTATGTGAAGAATAATGCGTTTCCGCAGCCGTTATCATCAGATGATGAGAGAAAGTACTTAGAGTTAATGGAGCAAGGTGATGCTCAAGCGAGAAATCTGTTAATTGAACATAATTTACGGCTTGTAGCTCATATCGTTAAAAAATTTGAAAACACAGGGGAAGATGCAGAAGATTTAATTTCAATTGGTACAATTGGGCTCATCAAAGCCATCGAGAGCTATTCGGCTGGAAAAGGAACAAAACTTGCGACGTATGCAGCACGCTGTATTGAAAATGAAATTTTGATGCATTTACGTGTACTGAAAAAAACGAAAAAAGACGTTTCACTTCATGATCCAATCGGGCAAGATAAAGAGGGGAATGAAATATCGCTTATCGATATATTAAAATCAGAGTCTGAAGATGTAATTGATATGATTCAGCTTAGTATGGAGTTAGAAAAGATTAAAGAGTATATCGATATTTTAGACGAACGAGAGAAAGAAGTAATCGTGAAGCGTTTTGGACTGGGGCTTGATAAGGAGAAAACGCAACGAGAGATTGCGAAGGCACTTGGTATTTCAAGAAGCTACGTATCAAGAATTGAAAAGCGCGCTTTAATGAAAATGTTCCATGAATTTGTAAGAGCTGAGAAAGAGAAAAAAGCGAAAGAATAACGTACATTGCAAGCAGCCATATTTTAAAATGGGCTGCTTTTCTTTTTGTCAATAAGGAAAGAAAAAGAGTTGTGTTCAGAATAAATCTATGTTCACTGTTGAAAATGACGGATTCTATCTGTAATATTAGAGGGTGCTAAACAATTTAAGAATAATACCATACTTAGTTTTCCGCATGTATAATGAAACAGTTCTATATGATATGTGGGAATAAGAACCAATTTTACATATGATATAGAAGGAAAAGAAGGGGAAGCTAAAGTTATAGACTGATTAGGAGGTTTCGCAATTTGCGACGTACATTATATCGACTTATGATCGAACTTACAAATGGTCGTTTTACTTCTTATATATTACGTAAATTTGCACAATCTCGTTTGAGCTCTATCATTATTCCATCGTATGCGAAAGTTTTTCAAATTAACCAAGATGAGATGGAAAAGGGTTTGAAGGAATATAGAACATTGCATGAATTATTTACGCGTAAGCTAAAAGAAGGAAAGCGTAGTGTTGATACAGATGCATCGAGTATCGTTAGTCCTGTTGATGGTGTTTTTGCTGATCACGGTCCTATTGAGGACACAAAAACATTTGATATTAAAGGTAAGCGTTATTCAATCGTGGATATGCTAGGTAATGAAGAACGTGCAAAGCGATATGCAGGTGGTACATACATGGTTATTTATTTAAGCCCAAGTCATTATCATCGTATTCATAGTCCGCTTTCTGGTTCTGTGACTGAAAGGTTTGTACTTGGTAGAAAATCATATCCGGTAAATGCAGCTGGTATGGAATACGGGAAAGAGCCATTATCAAAAAATTATCGCTCTGTTACAGAAGTAAATAGTGACGGTGAACATATGGCACTTGTAAAAGTAGGAGCTATGTTTGTCAATAGTATTGAGCTGTTGCATGAAAGAAGTACTGTTCAAAAAGGTGAAGAAATGGCATACTTTACATTTGGCTCAACAGTTGTGTTATTGTTTGAAAAAGATATGATAGAAGTAGTGCAGAATTTGAAGAGTGGACAAGAGCTTCGTCTTGGTGAAAAAATTGCTACTCGTTCGGCTCATAAGTAAAGAAAACATTTTATAACTGTAAGCAAGAGTTATGGACAAAGATGCTTAATGATGAAATTCCCTAGATGGGAGTACTTGTTTATTCGAGAGCCATCGCAGGATGGCTCTTTTTACAAGTTAGCTCATTGAAATTTCACTTTATATGTAATCAAGACGATTTGACAAGCTTGTCCTCTAATGAGCGTCTAATCATTTCTTGTTTTATAAGTAAAATGAAGTCGGGATTTAATTTTAGTTCTTTTGCTTTATAATAAGACTCAGTGAGTAACTCAGTAGATAACTGTTCCATATATTTTGTTTTCAAGGTGAGTCACCTCCTAATAATTTAAGGATTGATTCGTTGTTGCATTTAATGTACCAAAAAAATATGACAGTCACAAACGAGTGGTTATCCACATACCTAGGTGGATAAAATGTGTATAGATTGTTAGTAAATTCCAAATCAGCTGAAAAATTAATGTGGAAAATGTGTACAATTTTATCCACAGGTCATATATCGAAATATGCTGTCGAAAAATTTTTATGAAAACTCCTCAAAGAGGTGAAAGAAATTGAAGCTATTTTTACCAAATGAATATGTGAAAAATGTATATCATGTTCAACCAGAAGATTTGAAAAAACGTGGAATTAAAGGTGTCATTACTGATTTAGATAACACGTTAATTGAATGGGATCGTCCAAATGCAACGCCACAACTTGAAGAATGGTTTTTGAAAATGAAAGAGCAAGGCATTCAAGTAACGGTCGTTTCAAATAATAATGAGCAACGTGTGAAAGACTTTGCTGATCCATTAGGTATTCCATTTATTCATAGTGCGCGTAAGCCATTTGTTCGCGCGTTTAAGCGTGCGATACAAGAGATGGACCTGCAGCCAGATGAAGTTGTAGTAATTGGGGATCAGTTACTAACGGATGTGTTAGGTGGAAACCGAGTGGGACTTCATACGATTTTAGTTGTACCGGTAGCACAAACGGACGGATTAGTAACGCGCTTTAATCGAAAAATTGAACGAAGAATTATGAGAAATATGAAGAAAAAAGGTTTAATTAACTGGGAGGAATAAAGTTTGACTGAAACAATTAAATGTATTGGTTGCGGTGTAGAAATTCAAACAGAAGATAAAAATGAAGTAGGATATGCTCCTGCCTCATCTTTAGAGAAAGAACAAGTAATTTGTCAACGCTGTTTTCGCTTGAAGCATTACAACGAAATTCAAGATGTATCATTAACAGATGATGACTTCCTACGTATTCTAAACGGAATTGGAAAATCAGATGCATTAGTAGTTAAGATTGTAGATATTTTTGATTTTAATGGTAGCTGGTTACCTGGTTTACATCGTTTCGTGGGAAATAATAAAGTATTACTTGTTGGAAATAAAGCTGATTTAATTCCTAAGTCAGTAAAACATGATAAAGTAAAGCATTGGATGCGCTATAGTGCAAAGCAGCTAGGATTAAAGCCAGAAGATATCTTTTTAATTAGTGCAGCAAGGGGACAAGGGATTGCTGAGCTGGCAGATGCTATTGAGTATTACCGCGGCGGAAAAGATGTTTACGTTGTTGGATGTACGAATGTAGGAAAATCAACATTTATTAATCGTATGATTAAAGAGTTTAGTGATGAGACTGAAAATGTAATTACAACATCTCATTTCCCAGGAACAACACTTGATTTAATTGATATTCCGTTAGACGAAGAATCTTCTTTATATGATACGCCAGGTATTATTAACCACCATCAAATGGCTCATTATGTTGGAAAAGAAAGCTTAAAGCTTATTACACCAACAAAAGAAATTAAGCCGATGGTGTTCCAATTAAATGAAGAACAAACATTATTCTTCAGTGGATTAGCACGTTTTGATTATGTAAGTGGTGGTCGTCGTGCATTTACTTGTCACTTCTCGAATCGTTTAACAATCCATCGTACAAAGCTTGAGAAAGCAGATGAATTGTATAAAAATCATGCTGGGGATTTACTAAGCCCGCCAACGCCAGAAGAATTAGAAAATATGCCAGAGTTAGTGAAATACGAATTTAATATTCGTGAACCAAAAACGGATGTTGTATTCTCTGGATTAGGATGGGTTACGGTAAACGAACCGGGAGCAAAAATTGTTGCACACGTACCAAAAGGAGTAAGTGTTTCGCTACGTAAATCTTTAATTTAATATGGAGAGGGATTTATGAAACAATTATATGGTGTAATCGGAAATCCAATTGGACATTCATTATCACCCGTTATGCATAACGATGCATTTGAACACTTGAATATGGATGCCCATTATCATGCATTTCTTGTTAAAGAGGAAGTGCTAGGGGAAGCAGTAAGAGGTTTAAAAGCATTAGGTATTTCAGGATTTAATGTAACAACTCCGCACAAAGTTGCTATTATGGATTATTTGGATGAGATTGACCCGCTAGCAAAACAAATTGGTGCAGTAAATACAGTGGTTCATAAGGATGGGAAATTGATTGGCTACAATACAGATGGAATTGGTTTTGTCCGAGCGCTGCAGTCAATTAGTAGTGAACCCCTTCAGGAGAAACGTATTTTATTGCTTGGCGCAGGTGGTGCTAGTCGAGCTATTTATTTTTCTCTTGCTGATGTAGGTGTGAAAGAGATTGATGTAGCTAATCGTACAGTAGATAAGGCGAAAGAACTTATTGCTGCATGTACGGCTACTGTTAATTCTGTTGCTTTATCGCTAGAAAAAGCAACAGAAGAACAAGGGAATTATGATATTATCATTCAGACGACAACGATAGGTATGCATCCACGCGTCGAACATACGCCATTACAAATTTCTTCGTTAAAAAAAGGGACGATTGTATCAGATATAATTTATAATCCATTTGAAACGAAAATTTTATGTGAGGCAAAAGCGCAAGGTGCAATGATTCAAAATGGTATTGATATGTTTGTTTATCAAGGGGCGCTTGCATTTGAAATGTGGACAGGGCGTGTACCGAATATCGATAGAATGAAACAATTAGTTATAAGAAAGCTTGGAGGCTAACATATATGTTAACAGGAAAACAAAAAAGATTTTTACGTGCACAAGCACATCATTTAACACCGATTTTTCAAGTAGGAAAAGGCGGAGTAAATGAAAATATGATTAAACAAATCGCAGATACTTTAGAAGTTCGTGAATTATTTAAAGTAAGTGTGCTACAAAACTGTGAATTCGATCGTCGTGAAGTTGCAGAAGAACTTGCAACAGGCGCACGTGCTGAAATTGTTCAAGTAATTGGAAGTACAATCGTTTTATACAAAGAATCTAGAGAAAATAAACAAATTAAACTTCCGCGATCAAAAGAATAGCATATGCTATTTTTTATCTTAAGTGCGTAATGATGTAGAGAGCGAAACCAATTGAACTTTTATTAACAGTGAACTCTCTTCGGATAGGAATGAAGAGAGTTACTGTAGGTAAAAGGAAGGGGCGTTTCTTTTGAGAAAAATTGGCATCATTGGCGGTACATTTGATCCGCCACATTATGGGCATTTGCTAATTGCAAATGAAGTATATCACGCTTTGAATTTAGAAGAAGTATGGTTCTTACCGAACCAAATTCCACCGCATAAACAAGGGCGGAATATTACAAGTGTAGAAAATCGCTTACAAATGTTAGAGCTTGCGACTGAGGCAGAGGAACATTTTTCTATTTGTTTAGAAGAGCTAAGCAGGAAGGGCCCATCTTATACGTATGACACTATGTTACAATTGACGAAGAAGTATCCGGATGTGCAGTTTCACTTTATTATTGGTGGAGATATGGTTGAGTATTTACCAAAGTGGTATAATATTGAAGCTTTACTTGATCTTGTAACGTTTGTTGGGGTTGCAAGACCTGGTTATACATTGCGTACACCTTATCCTATCACCACTGTGGAAATTCCGGAGTTTGCAGTTTCTTCATCTTTATTGCGTGAGAGATATAAAGAGAAGAGAACATGTAAATATTTACTTCCTGAAAAAGTACAGGTGTATATCGAGAGGAATGGGTTGTATGAATCGTGAGAAAGCACTTCATATTGTCAAACAACAAATGCATGAAAAACGTTATATACACACAATTGGTGTAATGGAGACAGCAATTGAACTTGCTAAGTTATACGGTGTGGATGAAAAAAAAGCTGAAGTTGCAGCTATATTCCATGATTATGCGAAGTGTAGAGCGATTTCTGAGATGGAAGAGATTATTAAAAGTGAAAATTTGCCGAAAGATTTACTCTGTTATAACAAAGAGTTATGGCATGCACCTGTTGGGGCATACTTAGTAGAAAAAGAAGTAGGCATTACAGATCCTGAAATCCTGCAAGCTATTACATATCATACAAGTGGTCATGAGAGAATGACGATGTTAGATAAAGTAATTTATGTAGCTGATTACATTGAGCCTGGGCGAAAGTTTCCAGGGGTGGAGGAAGCTCGTAAACTCGCATATACGGATATAAATCAAGCTTTATTATTTGCGTTAAAGCGAACAATTCAATTTTTAATGGAAAAAAATCAAACGATTTATCCATTAACATTCCAAACATACAACGCAGTTATCAAGGAGGAAATTAGTAAATGAAAGATAAAGATTTATTAGTATTAGCAGCAAAAGCGGCTGATGATAAGAGAGCAGAAGATATGGTTGTCCTAAATATGCAAGGTGTTTCACCAATTGCAGATTATTTCATTATTTGTCACGGTAACTCAGATAAGCAAGTGCAAGCAATTGCGCGTGAAATTAAATCAAAAGCACATGAGTTTGAAATCGACGTACAACGTATGGAAGGTTTTGACGAAGCACGTTGGGTATTAGTTGACCTTGGAGATGTAGTTGCTCATGTATTCCATAAAGATGAGCGTAATCACTATAATTTAGAGCGTCTTTGGGGCGATGTACCGCGTGAGGATATTACAGACGAGCTAGACCAATGAAATACGAACAATTTGCATTGTTGTACGACGAACTAATGAATGATGTTCCTTATGATAAATGGGTGGAATTCACTGAGGAAAGTTTACAGCAAGCGGATATGAAAGAGGCGAAGATTCTTGATGTAGCATGCGGTACGGGTAATGTAACACTTCCGCTTGTACAAAAGGGTTACGATTTAATCGGTGTCGATCTTTCAGAAGAGATGTTAACGGTCGCTCAGCAAAAACTAGGCGGAGAAGGATACTTTATTCCTTTTTACCAACAAGACATGCGAGAGCTTGACGTTCCGGGTGAGTTTGACTGTGTAACTATCTTTTGTGATTCATTAAATTATGTATTGCAAGAAGATGGAGTGCAAGAAACGTTTCGCAGAGTGTTTCACCATTTACGTCAAGATGGTTTGTTTTTATTTGATGTACATTCTTTGTATAAAATACATCATGTATTTCAAAATGAAACATACACAGTGAATGGAGAGGAAATATCTCTTATTTGGAATTGCTTCCCTGGTGAAGAATCAAATAGTGTAGAACATGATTTAACATTCTTTGTTCAAGACCCAGAAGAAGATGTGTACCATCGTTTTGACGAATGTCACGTGCAACGTGCATATCAGGTTGAAGAGTTAACAAAATGGCTTGAAGAAGCTGGGTTTACAGTGCTTCGTGTGACTGGTGACTTTGAGCGACTTGAAGTTACAGAACAAACAGAGCGTATTTTCTTCATGGCGAAGAAAAACGCATAAAACAAAAGCAACCGAGAAGGTTGCTTTTGTTTTATAAAGAAGTTGTAATTTTAGTTCTAGCATAATAGGAAGATGATATACGTGAAGTGTGAAAATGCTAGTTTAAGTGAAAATGTAATGTAAAAAAGTAAGTATTTATAAAAAGGATTTGGAATGACGATGACGTATTTATTATGTGTGTTTATTGAATTGCTGATCAACGCATTTTAAATCTTCATCAAATTTCTCGTGTGTCCGCTCGATTAATTTATGAAACATATCCCCAACATGTTCTTCTAAAACACGAATGCCTTCTCCTGTAACGCCGCCTTTAACACATACTTTTTCTTGTAAAGTAGGCAATGTGAAAATCTCTTTTTCAAGTAGTTTCCCCATTCCAACGACCATTTCACTTACTAAAGTAGTGGCTTCTTCATGTGTAATATTTGTTTTATCTACAGCAGCGTTAATGAAACATTGTAATAAATAACTAAAGAATGCAGGGCCGCAGCTTGCTATATCAGATGAAACGCGCGTTATATCTTCTTCTATCATAAGGGGAGTAGAAATGTTTTTGAATAGGCGAAATAGCTTTTGTTGCCACTCTTCAGAGCATTTACTTCCAAATGTAAATAGTGATGCGCCAGACAGGGCGCGGTTTGTAATGCTCGGAATGATACGTGCAATGTGGCAAGGTACAAGTGTCTCTAATTGTGACGGAGATATTGGGCTTGTGATAGAAACTAAGCACTTTTCATCAGAAAAATGTTCAGCGTATTTTTGTAGGATCGGGTATATATCTATCGGCTTTACGCAAATAAAAATAAGATGTGATCGTTCGATTACCTCATCGATAGTTTTGGCTATGTGAACAGAAGGGTGTTTTTCCTTTATATGATATGCTTTGGCGGGCGTTCGATTAATGATTGTAAGGCACGAAGGTTTGACAGCACGGGTTTCTAAAAATGCGTCGATTAGTATATTCCCCATGTTCCCTGTCCCTATAATTCCTATGTTCAATGTTTCATCCCTCCTTCGTAACAGCTTTCTCCTAAACAATATGAATGATGTTATAAATTTATGATTAGAGGTGTAAAATGATGTGGGATTTTCCAAAGAAATGGTTAGGATTAGTAGCTATTATTGGAACTGTACTTTTTCTTCTTTTTTGGAAAACGAACCAGCATACAGAGCGAACGGTCATTACAACGGATGTTCAAGCGAAAGAGCTAGAGAAAAAAAGTAAACCGAAAATATCGGATACAAAGCAGCAGAAAAAAATAATTGTAATTGATATGAAAGGGGCTGTTGTTAAAGAGGGGGTGTATGAAATGAAAGAAGGGGACCGGGTCAAGGATGCCATTGAAAAGGCAGGTGGTTTTTTACCCGAGGCAGATAGGAAGAAGGTGAATTTAGCGCAAATAGTACAAGACCAAATGATCCTTTATGTACCGAATGAAAATGAACAAGTGCAAGAAGTAGCTGCTATTTCAAAGGGGGAGGGGAAAGTTCAAATAAATGCAGCTTCTAAAGAACAACTTGAAAAAATTACAGGTATTGGTTCTCGGAAAGCAGAAAGTATTTTGAAATATCGAGAAGAACATGGTCCTTTTCAGAAAATAGAAGATTTGTTAGAGATTGATGGGATCGGTGTGAAGTCATTGGAAAAAATAAAAGATCAAATTATTATTCCGTAAAAGATTGACGAAGTTTTTCTTCATTCGCTACACTACAAGTAGACAAAAAAGTAGGTGAAAAATATGGAACGAATTTCATGGGATCAATATTTTATGACGCAAAGCCATCTGCTATCTTTACGTAGTACATGTACAAGGCTTGCAGTAGGAGCGACAATCGTTCGTGATAAACGAATTATTGCTGGTGGATATAATGGTTCAATTAAAGGTGGCGTACATTGCATAGATGATGGATGCTACGTTATTGATAATCATTGTGTTCGTACAATTCACGCAGAAATGAATGCTTTATTACAGTGTGCAAAGTTCGGTGTGAAAACGGAGGAAGCGGAAATTTATGTTACGCATTTCCCTTGTTTACAATGCTGTAAGGCGATTATTCAAAGTGGTATTACAGCAGTTTATTATGCGCAGGATTATAAAAATCATCCATATGCCGTAGAGTTATTTGAAAAAGCGAATGTAACAGTGAAACACGTTCCGCTAGAATATAATATTGCGGCATTAGAGGATCAAAAGCGCCATATGGAGTTAAAAGAACTATTTGCATCTTTAGAAAAAGAAAACTTATCAATGGAAGAATTACAGCATGTATTCACGAAAGCAAAAATGATGCTATAAGGAGTGAGTATGAGTTGTATGGACAATGGGGCTATGTTGCAATCTCGTTTATCGTAGGGATTGCGATTGCCTTTTCCACTTCAGTTTTATTGCTGACTTGTTGTCTCGTTTTGTGTGTTTTCTTTTGTTTATACCGTACTTCGCGTAAAACCTTCTTTTTTTGTATGTTAGCGTGTTTTAGTGGCGCTATGTACACTACGTATATTCAAGGGCAAAACAAGCCTCTAGGAGAACCTTACGAAGTTACAAGGGGGGTAATACAAAATACACCTCTTATTAACGGGGATCGCCTATCATTTCAAGTTGAAGATCAGAATGAAAATATAGTGCAGTTAAGTTACAAAATTAAATCAGCCTCGGAAAAGAAACAACTGCGACAATTATATGCAGGAGTATCCTGTGTATTCGAAGGTGAGAGGAAAGAACCACCAATAGCTCGGAATTTTCATGGTTTTAATTATCGTGATTATTTGTATAAGCAAAATATTCATTTCATATTGGAGGCTACATATATTTCTGAATGTCATAAAACATCGTTGTCACTCGTGCAATGGATTCTTCTTTTGAGACAGCAAGCAATCTCGGGCGTTACAGAAATGTTTCCAGCGCAATCAGGTGCTTTTATGAATGCATTAGTATTTGGTGATAGACAACAAATGACATTTGAAGTTGAAGAGCAATATCAGCAATTTGGTCTTGTACATTTGTTGGCGATTTCAGGATCGCATATCGTATTGTTAATGGTGATTGTGTATTTTATTTTGCTAAGAAGTGGTGTGACGAGGGAGATAGCGACCGTATGTCTTATCTTTTGCATTCCTCTATATATGATTTTAGCAGGAGCATCCCCGTCTGTTATAAGAGCTTCTATAACAGGAGTTTTGATGTTGATTGCTTTCGTATGTTCTATTCGTTTATCTAGCTTAGATGCTTTAAGTGTTACAGCTATATGTATGCTTATATTTGATCCGTATCTTGTTTTTAATATTGGCTTTCAGTTTTCGTTCGTTGGTAGTTTCGCCTTGATTTTGTCAGCCCCGATTTTACTAGATAGTAGTAAAGGAGTAATCCGAAATTCCATTTATATTTCTTTTATTTCACAACTCGTTAGTACTCCGATTTTGTTATATCACTTCGGTTATTTTTCTCCATATAGTATTTTTCTTAATATCCTATACGTTCCGTTTTTATCTCTCATTGTATTGCCGTGTAGTATTATCATTTTGGTATGTATACCAATCGTCCCGTTTTTTGCAAAAGGACTTGCGAATGTACTATCAATAGGTTTGAATATTTCTAATGATTTTCTAAGTTATTGTGAAAATTTACCGTTTATCCGCCTTATTTTCGGACAAACACCTATACTTCTTGTAGCTCTATATTGCACGAGTATTGTTAGTATATTGATGGTTTGGGAAAGGCGGGTGTCGAAGGAAATTATGTTCGTAGCTTCGGGTATGTTTCTTTTGGTTTGTACATGTCATTATGTATATCCGTATTTTCGAGAAAGTGGGAGTGTTACATTTCTTGATGTTGGGCAGGGAGACGCAATTTTAATTCGCCTCCCGTACGATAAAGAGATTTACCTCATTGATACTGGTGGAACAATGCGTGCAAATAAGGAAGAATGGCAACGGAAAAAGCACGAATTTTCTGTTGGAAATGATATTTTAATCCCGTATTTACAAAAGGAAGGGATTAAAACAATCGATAAATTAATCGTAACGCATGGAGATGCGGATCATATAGGTGCTGCGCAAGATTTATTATCGAATATGACCGTAAAAGAAGTTGTATTTGGCCGAAAGGAACAAGATGCGGTATTAGAAAAAGTATTAAAGAAACAGGCGTTAGAAAAGGAAGTGAAAATAAGTGAAGTGGGGGAAGGAGAGAGTTGGAGCGTAAATGAAGCGGAATTTTTTGTACTAGCTCCAACAGGAAAAGCGAGAAGTGAAAATAACGCTTCAATTGTTATGTGGGCAAAATTAGGAGGGTTAACGTGGTTGTTTACAGGTGATTTAGAAGAAGAAGGAGAGAAGTTTTTAATAGCTACGTATCCAGATTTACGGGCGGATGTTTTAAAGGTTGCTCATCATGGGAGTAATACGTCATCTATAGCGCCTTTTTTGAGCGCTGTACAGCCTGATGTAGCGATTATTTCTGTCGGTGAGCGTAATAGGTATGGGCATCCTCATAAGGAAGTTGTAGAGCGTTTAGAGAAGATGGGGATTGAAATATGGCGTACGGATAAGCAGGGTGCTATTTCCTATGTATTTAAAGTGGAACACGGAACCTTTCGTAGCAAAATCACATATGATGAAACACATAATAGATAAAAAAGAAGACTGCCAGTAAGCAGCAGTCTTTAAGAACCGATAAATTTAATAACAGTTGCAATGATGAAAAGTGTTGCGAAAAAACCAAATGAGACGATAAATCCTACCCCTGAATCAATAGCGTCATTGCGTTTACTTTGAACGTTTTGTTCAAAATCATTCATTTAGAATCCCTCCCCAACATTCCACTTTAGTATAAAATATTGTCAGAAAAAAATCTACAATTTCCATATGAAGAGAAATCGAGCGTTTTTACTACTTTTAGATTATTAAGGAACGTGAGTTTTTTGTTTCCAAGCATGTTAACAGTTGGCACTTATACTCGAATTTTTATTGTGAATAATAAAGGGAAGGTGATTACCGCACACCGATAAGAAACCCGGGGCTTATTGCGTGGCGTTTAATATAAATAAAGGAACGGGTTATAAAGCCTGTTCCTTTGTACTTGTAAAACAAAAGCTAGGGCATTAGTATAAATATATATTGCCAAGTTAGGGAGTAGGAAAAAGTATGAGTGATATACATAAAAAGATTAAAAAGAAGCAGTTTGCCCCGTTGTATTTACTGTATGGAACGGAAGCGTTTTTTATAAATGAAACGATAAAGCTTATTACAACAGAAGCGCTTGAAGAGGAAGATCGCGAGTTTAATGTTGTGACATATGATTTAGAAGAGGCGTATTTAGAAGATGTGGTTGAGGATGCACGTACACTTCCTTTTTTCGGAGAACGTAAAGTGCTATTAATAAAATCACCACTATTTTTAACTTCACAAAAAGAAAAATTAGAGCAAAATATAAAAATTTTAGAAGAATATATTGGGGAGCCTTCTCCATTTTCTATTCTTGTTTTTGTTGCGCCTTACGAAAAATTTGATGAACGAAAAAAAATTACAAAACTATTAAAGAAAACAGCGGACGTAGTAGAAGCGAATGCGATGCAAGTGCAGGATGTTCAGAAGTGGATTGTTGCTCGTGCAGATGAAGTGAATGTGCATATTGATAATGCAGCTGTTAGTTTGTTGTTAGAGCTTGTGGGAAGTAATGTAACGATGTTGGCGAAGGAAATGGACAAGTTAACGTTATACGTCGGTATGGGCGGAGAGATTACACCGAAACTTGTTGCAGAGCTTGTGCCAAAATCGGTTGAACAAAATGTGTTTGCTTTGACAGAAAAAGTGGTGAAAAAAGATATCACGGGTGCGATGCAAATTTTGGATGGATTATTTACGCAGCAAGAGGAACCCATTAAACTGCTTGCGTTATTAGTAAGTCAATTCCGCTTGCTCTATCAAGTGAAAGAGTTACAGCAGCGTGGTTATGGACAAAATCAAATTGCGTCTCATATTGGTGTGCATCCATATCGTGTAAAGTTAGCGATGAATCAAACGAAGTTTTTCTCTTTTGAAGAATTAAAAAAAGTGATTATAGAATTAGCGGAAGCTGATTATAGTATGAAGACTGGAAAAATGGATAAGAAACTTGTGCTTGAGTTTTTCTTAATGCGGTTAAATCATATGTGATGAAACAAAAAGTTCACGTGCTAAGCACGTGAACTTTTTTGTATATAAAAAAACGATCCAAATGGATCGTTTTTTAAACGCCTTACGCGTTTACTTGTTTCGCTAAGCGAGATTTTTGACGAGCTGCAGCGTTTTGGTGGATAAGACCTTTACGAGCTGCTTTGTCAAGTTTTTTAGAAGCAGTTTTGAAAGCTTCTTTAGCATTTTCAAGATCGTTATTAGTAACTAAAGCTTCTACAGTTTTAACAGCAGAACGCATGTCAGACTTGATAGAAGCGTTATGTGAACGACGCTCTTCGCTAAGTTTAGCGCGTTTGATAGCAGATTTGATGTTTGCCATACTTTTCACCTCCCTGGTGCAATCGAATGACTCGATTCTTAACATAGAACAAGTGATATTCTATCAAACGGTGAAGAGAATTGCAATAGTATATCAATGAAATTTCACGTAAAGGAAAGAATGACCTTATATAACTTTGGGAAATCTAACGATATTTACTATGAATTACGGAGGAGATACGATGAAAGAACCATTAGATTTAAGTAAATATAGTGTTAGAACTGACCTTGCTGTAGAGGCGCATCAAATGCTGCAAGAGAGTCAAGAAGAGAAAAAAGGGATACAAGGAGTTATTGTAAAAGAGAGGGAAGAAGAAGGTATTACCATTACAAAAGTAATGATTGATGAAGTTGCCTCTGAATCGATGGGTAAAAAACCAGGGAGTTATTTAACGCTTGAAGTACAAGGTATACGTCAACAAGATACGGAGCTGCAACAAAAAGTAGAGCGCATTTTTGCAAAAGAATTTTCTTATTTCTTAGAAGAGGTTGGCGTTACGAAAGAAGCGAGTTGTTTAATTGTTGGTCTTGGGAATTGGAATGTAACGCCAGATGCGCTTGGACCGATTGTTGTAGAAAATGTATTGGTAACGAGACATTTGTTTCAATTGCAACCTGAAAGTGTAGAAGAAGGGTTTAGGCCTGTTAGTGCAATTCGGCCGGGGGTAATGGGAATTACAGGAATCGAAACGAGCGATGTCATTTATGGAATCATTGAGAAGACGAAGCCAGACTTTGTCATTGCAATTGATGCATTAGCTGCCCGTTCTATTGAACGAGTAAATAGTACGATACAAATTTCTGATACGGGAATTCATCCTGGATCGGGTGTTGGGAATAAGCGTAAGGAACTCAGTAAAGAAACATTGGGTATTCCTGTTATCGCGATTGGTGTTCCGACTGTGGTTGATGCCGTTTCAATTACAAGCGATACAATTGATTTTATTTTGAAACATTTTGGACGGGAGATGAAAGAAGGAAACAAACCTGCCCGTTCTTTGTTACCAGCCGGTTTTACATTTGGAGAAAAGAAAAAATTAACAGAAGAAGATATGCCGGATGAAAAGAGTCGGAATATGTTTTTAGGTGCTGTAGGTACACTGGAAGATGAAGAGAAGAGAAAATTAATTTATGAAGTGTTATCTCCTCTTGGTCATAATTTAATGGTGACTCCGAAAGAAGTGGATGCTTTCATAGAGGATATGGCGAATGTAATAGCGAGTGGTTTAAATGCAGCCTTGCATCATCAAATTGACCAAGATAATACAGGAGCATATACACATTGATGGGAAGAGACGATAATCGTTTAAGCCGCTTTTCGCTTTTATGTATATGTAGTGCGGCCTTATGTTTACTTATGATAATAGCAGGGGTGGTACTTGCTAATCATGGTTTGAAAAGTATGAAAGGTTATCAGCAAATGTCGTATGAACAAATCGCTCATATGACAGGAACAGAGGGTGCGGGTGCTGAATCAGAAATTTTGGGAAGTTCGTTTTCCGTTGCTGAAAAACAAAAACAATTAGAAAGCTTAAAAAGCTTTAATGTTGTAGAAGGAATTGGTATGGCAATAGCAAGTGCTACTTATGAAGTAACAAAGTTTGGAACGGATATAGTTGTTGGGAAAGTGAAAGAGATTTTTAGTTAAGGGTAGCAGGAAGAACGGTTGTCTTACCATTTTGTACGACAGCCGTTTTTAAATTTGAAAAAGGTTTGTCTCTTATGGTTTGTTCGCATAAGATATAGATAGAATGATTTGTATTGTAAGCAGCACGAGTTTTCATTGAATCTTTGCTGCTCTATTGATATAATCAGTGCTAGTGTATATTGGCGAGACTATTAGGAGTTGAGAACATAGATGAACAAAGAAGAAAGAGCAAAAAGACAGTCCAAAATCCGTAATTTCTCTATCATTGCTCATATTGACCACGGAAAATCAACGTTAGCAGACCGTATTTTAGAGAAAACAAACGCGTTAACACAACGTGAAATGAAAGCTCAATTGCTTGACTCTATGGATTTAGAGCGTGAGCGCGGTATTACAATTAAATTAAATGCAGTACAACTTACGTATAAAGCGAAAGACGGTGAAGAGTATATTCTTCACTTAATCGATACTCCAGGACACGTCGACTTTACGTACGAAGTATCTCGTAGTTTAGCGGCTTGTGAAGGTGCGATTCTTGTTGTGGATGCAGCACAAGGGATTGAGGCGCAAACATTAGCAAACGTATATTTAGCGCTTGATAATAATTTAGAAATATTACCAGTTATTAATAAAATCGACTTACCAAGTGCGGACCCAGAACGTGTACGTCAAGAGGTAGAAGATGTAATTGGTTTAGATGCATCGGAAGCTGTACTTGCTTCAGCGAAAGCTGGTATTGGTATTGAAGATATTTTAGAACAAATCGTTGAAAAGGTACCGGCTCCAACAGGGGATTCAGAAGAGCCTTTACAATGTATGATTTTCGATTCTTTATATGATCCGTATCGCGGTGTAATTGCATATATCCGTGTTGTAAATGGAACGGTAAAAGTTGGCGATAAAGTACGTATGATGGCAACTGGAAAAGAATTTGAAGTAACAGAAGTAGGTGTGTTTACACCGAAAACAACGCAACGTGACGAGTTAACAGTAGGTGATGTAGGGTTCTTAGCGGCATCTATTAAAAACGTAGGTGATACACGCGTAGGTGATACAATCACACATGCAAAACGTCCGGCTGCAGAGGCGTTAGCGGGTTATCGTAAATTAAACCCAATGGTATTCTGTGGTTTATATCCAATCGATTCTGCACGTTACAACGACTTACGTGATGCGTTAGAAAAATTAGAGTTAAACGATTCTGCTCTTGAGTTTGAACCAGAAACATCTCAAGCACTAGGATTTGGTTTCCGTTGTGGTTTCTTAGGACTTCTTCACATGGAAATCATTCAAGAACGTATTGAACGTGAATTTAAAATTGATTTAATTACAACAGCGCCAAGCGTTATTTATAAAGTTTATTTAACAAGCGGTGAAGATGTTATTGTTGATAACCCATCTAATATGCCAGATCCACAATCTATCGATCGTGTAGAAGAGCCGTTTGTGAAGGCGTCGATTATGGTTCCGAATGACTATGTTGGAGCTGTAATGGAAATTTGCCAAGGTAAACGTGGAACGTTTATTGATATGCAATATTTAGATGAAACACGTGTTACACTAACATACGAAATTCCGTTATCAGAAATCGTATATGACTTCTTCGATCAGTTGAAATCAAATACAAAAGGATATGCATCGTTTGACTACGAGTTAATTGGTTATAAACCGTCGAAACTTGTGAAAATGGATATTCTTTTAAATAATGAACAAGTCGATGCTTTATCATTTATCGTGCATCGTGATTCAGCGTATGACCGTGGTAAAGTAATTGTAGAGAAATTAAAAGAATTAATTCCAAGACAACAGTTCGAAGTACCAATTCAGGCGACTATCGGAAACAAGGTTGTAGCACGTTCTACAATTAAGGCGATGCGTAAAAACGTACTTGCGAAATGTTACGGTGGTGACATTTCTCGTAAACGTAAACTTCTTGATAAGCAAAAAGAAGGTAAAAAACGTATGAAGTCTGTTGGTTCTGTAGAAGTACCGCAAGAAGCATTCATGGCTGTACTGAAAATGGATGACAACTAATAATTGATTGTTATTTCGTACGAATTGAGATAAAAAAGAAGTCGTTTATACGGCTTCTTTTTTATGTATAATTACTTTTTAGACAACGTAGCTTCTCTCATTTACAATAGTGAAGTGGCTATTTATGAATGATTGATATAGAGTTAGGAGACTATTAATGTCCGAAAATATTCGAAAAGATATTCACGAGAAAATACAAAATGGCAATTTTAATTGTGAAAAGGAATTGACGCTTTCTATTATTAGTGGGAAGTGGAAAGTTGTGATACTGTGGCATCTTGGTGTGGAAGGGCCTCATCGTTTTAGTGAATTACAACGATTATTCCCAAGTATTTCTCATAAAGTTTTGTCGAACCAATTAAAAGAGTTAATGGAAGATGGGGTTGTTGATCGAACAGTATACCCAGAAATTCCTCCGCGAGTAGAGTATTATATGACGGAATTAGGCATGTCGCTTTTACCAATCGTTGAAATGATGTATGATTGGGGAAAAATGCGAATGGAACAAATTCGTAATACGTTAGAGAAGTAAAGATTCCTCCGAAGCGCGGAGGTTTTCTTTTTAGAAAGGTAGGAGTTATATTTGGTGCAAGCTGCATATATTCACATTCCGTTTTGTCAGCATATTTGTCACTATTGTGATTTTAATAAAGTGTTTATTGAACGCCAACCGGTCGATCAATATTTAGAGTATTTAGAGAAAGAAATAATAAATACAGTTCAAAAAGTACCGTTTGATAGTATGAAAACGATTTTTGTTGGTGGAGGAACTCCGACAGCGTTAAATATGGAGCAGACAAAAAAGTTACTAGATATTATAAACAGTCGCTTACGTCCGTTTGCGCCAAATTGTGAATTAACATTTGAAGCAAATCCGGGTGATTTACCGAAAGAGAAGTTAAATGTATTGCTAGAAGGTGGAGTGAACCGAATTAGTTTTGGCGTGCAAACATTTCGGGATGAGTTGCTTGAGAAAATTGGGCGTAAGCACACGAGGGAAGATGCATTTGTAGCAATTAGAGAAGCGCAGGAAGTGGGCTTTAAAAATATAAATGTAGATATTATTTATGCTCTGCCAGGGCAGACGATAGAAGATGTTAAAGAAACATTAGACATTGCTTTTACGCTTGGCGTACAACATTTCTCAGCATATTCATTAATTGTGGAACCGAAAACTGTGTTTTATAACTTAATGAATAAAGGGAAATTAAGACTTCCAGGTGAAGACCATGAAGCGAAAATGTATGAAATGGTAATGGATGAAATGGAGAAACACGGCTATACCCAGTATGAAATTAGCAATTTCTCAAAAGGTGATAATGAAAGTAGACATAATCTCACATACTGGAATAATGAAGAGTATTATGGATTTGGAGCTGGAGCGCATAGTTATGTAAATGGAGAACGTATCCAAAATGTAGGTCCGCTCAAGCAATATTTCAATAAAATCGATGAAACTGGATTTCCGTATTTAGATGTTCACGCGGTGACGGAGAAAGAAAGAATGGAAGAAGAGTTGTTCTTAGGACTTCGAAAAACAAAAGGTGTATCTAAAATAGCGTTTCAAAAGAAATTTAATATGGAGATGGATCAAGTTTTCGCGAAGCAGTTGCAAAAAAATCAAGAACAAGGATTGCTTGAAGAGAAAGATGGATATGTTCGTTTAACGCGAAAAGGAAAATTATTAGGGAATGAAGTATTCCAATCGTTTTTGATTGACTAATTAAATGTTCCATAAACGTGAAAAAGTTTCATTATTTCGTGACGTTTCCGTTGACAATTGAATGTCAATTTTGGTAAGTTATTAATAGATTTAGCACTCGAAGACAAAGAGTGCTAACAGAGGTGATGATGAGATGCTTACGGAACGTCAGCTCTTAATTTTACAAACAATTATTGATGACTTTATTGGATCAGCGCAACCTGTTGGGTCGAGGACGTTGGCTAAGAAAGATGAAATTACGTTTAGTTCAGCTACTATTCGAAATGAAATGGCTGATTTAGAGGAACTAGGATTTATTGAGAAAACGCATAGTTCTTCAGGACGTGTTCCTTCTGAAAAAGGATATCGTTTTTATGTAGATCATCTTTTAGCGCCGCAAAACTTACCGAACGATGAAATTGTACAAATTAAAGATTTATTTGCTGAAAGAATTTTTGAAGCGGAAAAGATTGCACAGCAATCGGCTCAAATTTTATCAGAGCTTACGAATTATACGGCCATTGTTCTTGGACCGAAGTTAAGCACAAATAAACTTAAAAACGTACAAATTGTACCGCTTGATCGTCAAACTGCAGTCGCTATTATTGTAACGGATACAGGGCATGTACAAAGCAAAACGATTACCGTTCCGGAATCTGTTGATTTATCAGATTTAGAAAAAATGGTTAATATTTTAAATGAAAAGCTGTCGGGCGTACCAATGGCAGAACTGCATAACAAAATCTTGAAAGAGATTGTTACAGTTTTACGTGGGTATGTTCATAATTACGATAGTGCAATAAAAATGTTAGATGGTACATTTCAAGTTCCTTTATCGGAAAAGATATACTTTGGAGGGAAAGCAAATATGCTTTCGCAACCAGAGTTCCATGACATTCACAAAGTAAGATCCTTGCTGACAATGATTGATAATGAAGCCGAGTTTTATGACATTTTGCGTCATAAACAAGTAGGTATTCAAGTGAAAATTGGTAGGGAAAACTCTGCGACGGCCATGGAAGATTGTAGTTTAATTTCTGCAACATATTCGATTGGAGAAGAACAGCTTGGAACAATTGCTATTTTAGGTCCGACAAGAATGCAATACTCTCGGGTAATTAGTTTGTTACAGTTATTTACGAGACAATTTACTGATGGACTTAGAAAGTAAATGAGAGTAATACATTCGCTCAAGTAATGAAATTTTCATTGCTGTGTGTAATATATAATGCTTAGGGAATTGTGTTCAGCATAATACCTAATACCTTTTAAGGAGGTGAATATTGTGGAAGAGCGTAACGAACAAGTGGTAGAAGAAGTAAAAGAAGCGCAAGTTGAAGAAGCTGTCACGACAGAAAACAGTGAAGAAACTGTAGAAGAAAAAAGTGAGGCTGCTCTTTTACAAGAAAAAGTAGATGAGTTACAAGCGAAACTAACGGAAACGGAAGGTCGCACATTACGTCTACAAGCAGATTTTGAAAATTATAAGCGTCGTGTCCAAATGGATAAACAGGCTGCTGAAAAATATAGAGCACAAAGTCTAGTTTCAGATATTTTGCCAGCTCTTGATAATTTTGAAAGAGCGATGCAAGTGGAAGCAACTGATGAGCAAACGAAATCCTTGTTACAAGGTATGGAAATGGTGCATCGTCAATTGTTAGAAGCGTTGACTAAAGAAGGTGTTGAAGTGATTGGATCTGTTGGTAAACAGTTTGATCCTAATGAACACCAAGCTATTATGCAAGTGGAAGATAGTGAATTTGAATCAAACGCGGTAGTTGAAGAATTCCAAAAAGGTTATAAACTAAAAGACCGTGTGATTCGCCCATCAATGGTAAAAGTAAATCAATAATTTACATAAAAGTAGGAGGATTCGCCATGAGTAAAATTATCGGTATTGACTTAGGTACAACAAACTCTTGTGTAGCTGTTATGGAAGGTGGAGAACCAAAGGTTATCCCAAATCCAGAAGGAAACCGTACAACACCTTCTGTTGTAGCTTTCAAAAATGAAGAGCGTCAAGTTGGGGAAGTTGCAAAGCGTCAAGCAATTACAAACCCAAATACAATCATGTCTGTTAAACGTCATATGGGTACAGACTACAAAGTAGAAGTTGAAGGTAAAGATTATACACCTCAAGAAATTTCTGCAATCATTTTACAAAACTTAAAAGCTTCTGCTGAAGCATACTTAGGTGAAACAGTAACGAAAGCTGTTATTACAGTACCTGCATACTTCAACGATGCAGAACGTCAAGCAACAAAAGATGCTGGTCGTATCGCTGGTTTAGAAGTTGAGCGTATCATTAACGAACCAACAGCAGCAGCGCTTGCTTACGGTTTAGAAAAACAAGATGAAGAGCAAAAAATCTTAGTATATGACTTAGGTGGCGGTACATTTGACGTATCTATCCTTGAGTTAGCAGATGGAACATTCGAAGTTATTTCAACTGCTGGTGACAACCGTCTTGGTGGAGATGACTTTGACCAAGTTATTATTGACCACTTAGTAGCTGAGTTCAAAAAAGAAAATAACATTGATTTAAGCCAAGATAAAATGGCACTTCAACGTCTGAAAGATGCAGCTGAAAAAGCGAAAAAAGATCTTTCTGGCGTAACACAAACACAAATTTCATTACCATTCATTAGTGCTGGAGCTGCTGGTCCATTACACTTAGAATTAACGTTAACAAGAGCGAAATTCGAAGAGATTTCAGCAGGTCTTGTTGAAAGAACGTTAGAGCCAACTCGTCGTGCATTAAAAGACGCTGGTTTTGCTCCAAGTGAATTAGATAAAGTTATCCTTGTTGGTGGATCTACTCGTATCCCAGCTGTACAAGAAGCTATTAAACGTGAAACTGGTAAAGAACCATATAAAGGTGTAAACCCTGATGAAGTTGTAGCATTAGGTGCTGCAGTTCAAGGTGGCGTACTTACTGGTGATGTAGAAGGCGTACTATTATTAGACGTAACTCCACTTTCTTTAGGTATTGAAACTATGGGTGGTGTGTTCACGAAATTAATCGAGCGTAACACTACAATTCCAACAAGTAAGTCACAAGTATTCTCAACAGCTGCTGATAACCAACCGGCAGTAGACATTCACGTATTACAAGGTGAGCGTCCAATGTCAGCTGACAACAAAACATTAGGTCGTTTCCAATTAACAGACCTTCCACCAGCACCACGTGGTATTCCACAAATCGAAGTAACATTCGATATTGATGCGAACGGTATTGTTAACGTACGTGCAAAAGACTTAGGAACAAGCAAAGAACAAACTATTACAATCCAATCTTCTTCAGGTCTTTCTGATGAAGAAGTAGATCGTATGGTACAAGAAGCAGAAGCAAATGCTGACGCTGACCAAAAACGTAAGGAAGAAGTTGAACTTCGTAACGAAGCTGACCAACTTGTATTCCAAACGGATAAAGTTGTAAAAGATTTAGAAGGTAAAGTGGATGCGGCTGAAGTTGCAAAAGCAACAGAAGCGAAAGAAGCATTACAAGCTGCGATCGAGAAGAACGAGCTTGAGGAAATCCGTGCGAAAAAAGACGCTTTACAAGAAATCGTACAACAATTAACTGTTAAATTATACGAGCAAGCTCAAGCAGCCGCAGGGCAAGCAGAAGGTGCACAAGGAGCACAAGATGCTGGCGCGAAGAAAGACAATGTAGTAGACGCTGAGTTTGAAGAAGTAAAAGAAGATAAGTAATATAAATAAGTAAGATGACAAAAAGTCAAAGTCAAGCGTGCCTTGACTTTGGCTTTTTTCACGAATGAAAAGAAAAGTGTGAGGTTCTTAAGTTTTTTACTTTGCATACTGTAAGTGAGGAAACTTTGTTGCAAAGCACTTTCTTTCGGTGTTAAAATTACGTTTATGTGAAAGATTCGGGGGTTGTAAATTTATGAGTAAACGAGACTATTATGAGGTCCTTGGACTTAGCCAGGGTGCTTCAAAAGATGAAATAAAAAAAGCGTATCGTCGTTTGGCTAAAAAATACCATCCAGACGTGAGTAAAGAAGAAAATGCAATTGAAAAGTTTAAAGAAGTACAAGAAGCATACGAAGTATTAAGCGACGATCAAAAGCGCGCACAATATGATCAATTTGGTCATGCTGGTGCAAATCAAGGTTTCGGTGGCTTTGGCGGCGGAGGAGACTTCGGCGGTGGCTTCGGTTTCGAAGATATCTTTAGTTCGTTCTTTGGCGGCGGTGGCGGTAGACGTCGTGATCCAAATGCTCCGCGTCAAGGTGCTGACTTACAATATCAAGTTACTTTGGAGTTTGAGGAAGCTATTTTTGGTAAAGAATTAAATGTTGAGATTCCAGTAGAAGATCCATGTGATACTTGTAAAGGTAGCGGAGCGAAACCAGGAACTTCAAAAGAAACATGTAAACATTGTTCAGGATCAGGGCAAGTAAGTGTAGAGCAAAATACACCATTTGGTCGTATCGTAAACCGTCAAGCTTGTGGTCATTGTTCAGGAACTGGTCAAATGATTAAAGAAAAATGTACGACATGTCACGGTTCTGGTAAAGTACGTAAACGTAAAAAAATCAACGTTAAGATTCCGGCAGGTATCGATAATGGTCAACAAATTCGTGTATCTGGAAAAGGTGAAGCGGGCGTAAATGGCGGACCGGCAGGAGATTTATATGTTGTTGTTCATGTGAGAAATCATGAATTCTTTGAGCGTGAAGGAGATCACATTATTTGCGAAATGCCATTAACATTTGCGCAAATGGCACTTGGTGCTGAAGTGGAAGTTCCTACTGTTCATGGGAAAGTGAAGCTGAAAATTCCAGCAGGAACACAAACAGGAACAGAATTCCGCTTAAAAGGAAAAGGTGCTCCGAACGTACGTGGATACGGTCAAGGAGATCAATATGTAGTCGTTCGTGTTGTTGTACCGACGAAATTAACTTCACATCAAAAAGAGTTATTACGTGAATTTGCGGGACAAGAAGAGCAGGATGATAGTTTATTTGGAAAGCTTAAACGTGCTTTCAAAGGGGAATAATGGAAATGAAAAATGGAGTTGGTAAATTGTGAAATGGTCAGAAGTTAGTATTCATACAACAGAAGAAGCAGTAGAAGCTGTCTCTCATATTTTACATGAAGCTGGTGCTAGTGGAGTTGCGATTGAGGATCCAGCGGAGTTGACGAAAGAGCGCGAGCAACAATATGGTGAAATTTATGCATTGAACCCAGATGAATATCCGGCGGAAGGTGTATTAATAAAAGCATATTTCCCACAAACGGATTCTTTACAGGAAACGATTGCGGGTGTAAAATCATCTATTGATATGCTTCCATCTTACGACATCGAAATTGGTACTGGAAATATTACTGTTAACGAAGTCAATGAAGAAGATTGGGCTACTGCTTGGAAAAAATATTACCATCCAGTACAAATTTCTGATACATTCACAATTGTGCCGACGTGGGAAGAATATACACCAGCTTCTCCGGAAGAAAAAATTATTGAATTAGATCCAGGTATGGCGTTTGGGACAGGAACTCATCCGACAACAACGATGTGTATTCGTGCTTTAGAAAAAACAGTTCAGCCAGGTGATACTGTCATTGATGTAGGAACAGGTTCTGGTGTACTTAGTATTGCAGCGGCAAAATTAGGTGCGTCTTCTGTTCAAGCGTATGATTTAGATCCGGTTGCAGTGGAAAGTGCAGAAATGAATGTACGTTTAAATAAAACAGATGATATCGTGTCTGTTGGGCAAAATAGTCTTTTAGAAGGTATTGAAGGTCCTGTTGATTTAATCGTAGCTAACTTATTAGCAGAAATTATTCTTTTATTCCCTGAGGATGCAGCAAGAGTTGTGAAGTCGGGTGGATTATTTATTACATCGGGCATTATTGCAGCGAAGGAAAAGATAATTTCTGAAGCGCTAGAAAAAGCTGGATTTACAATTGAAGAAGTATTACGAATGGAAGATTGGGTAGCAATTATTGCACGAAATGCGTAATATAGATTTTAGTTTATAATGAAAAGGGGAGTCTCTCACTATAAGGTGAGGGACTTGCCGTTTGTTATATGAAAAAATGATAACGTTTCGTTCTTTTCGTAAGTGTTGACTTACGAAAGGAACGAAACTCTACTAAGGTGATTATATGCAACGTTATTTTGTAGAAGAGAAATATGTAAATGAGACAAGTATTCGCATTGTAGGTGATGACGTACATCATATCGCAAGAGTGATGCGTATGTCAGCTGGTGATCACATTTATTGCTGTGTAAACGGAAAAACAGCAGTATGTTCAATTGATGAAATTACCAGTGAATTTATTAATACGGCTATTGTAGAATGGGTAGAGGCGTCAAGTGAACTTCCTGTTTTCGTGACGATTGCAAGTGGACTGCCGAAAGGAGACAAGCTAGAGTTAATTTTCCAAAAAGGAACTGAGCTTGGGGCAGCCGCATTTTTACCATTTCAAGCATCTCGCTCTATCGTAAAATGGGATGCGAAAAAAGCTGATAAAAAAGTTGAGCGTTTAAGAAAAATTGTGAAAGAAGCTGCGGAACAATCGCATAGAAGCGAAATTCCAGAAGTGCATGCTCCGGCATCATTTAAGCAATTGCTTTCAATGAGTAATGAGTATGATGTATGTCTTGTTGCGTATGAAGAGGAAGCAAAACAAGGTGAGAAGTCCAATTTTGCTAAAGCTTTAACGACGATGAAACCAGGCCAAAAACTATTGATTGTATTTGGACCAGAAGGTGGTTTAGCGGAGGAAGAGATTACTACGCTTCGTGAACATAAATTTGTACCATGTAGTTTAGGACCAAGAATTTTAAGAACAGAAACGGCGCCGTTATACGCGTTAAGTGCTGCTTCGTATCATTTTGAATTGATGGGGTGATGATCAATGTCAACTGTTGCGTTCCATACGTTAGGTTGTAAAGTAAACCACTATGAAACAGAAGCCATTTGGCAATTGTTTAAACAAGGTGGATATGAAAGAACAGAATATGAAAAGAAAGCTGATGTATATGTTATTAATACGTGTACAGTAACGAATACGGGAGATAAGAAAAGCCGTCAAGTTATTAGACGTGCCGTTCGTCAAAATCCGGATGCGGTTATTTGTGTAACGGGATGTTATGCACAAACATCTCCAGCGGAAATTATGGCGATTCCAGGTGTAGATATTGTAGTTGGTACACAGGATCGTGAAAAGATGTTAGGATACATTGAAGAATTCCGCAAAGAGCGTCAACCAATTAATGCTGTCCGCAACATTATGAAAACACGTGTATACGAAGAACTGGATGTACCTTATTTCACGGATCGTACACGTGCATCTTTAAAAATACAAGAAGGTTGTAATAATTTCTGTACATTCTGTATTATTCCTTGGGCACGTGGTTTAATGCGTTCTCGTGATGGAAAAGAAGTTATTAAACAAGCGCAGCAATTAGTAGATGCAGGTTATAAAGAAATTGTATTAACAGGTATTCATACAGGTGGGTACGGTGAAGATATTAAAGATTATAACTTAGCTGGATTACTTCGTGATATGGAAGCGGAAGTAGGCGGATTAAAACGTCTTCGTATTTCTTCTATTGAAGCGAGTCAGATTTCAGATGAAGTAATTGAAGTGTTAGATAAGTCTGAAGTAGTTGTACGTCACTTGCACATTCCATTGCAATCTGGATCTAATACTGTATTAAAGCGTATGCGTCGTAAGTATACGATGGAATTTTTCCAAGAGCGTTTAGATCGATTGAAAGAAGCGTTACCAGGCCTTGCGATTACATCGGATGTAATTGTTGGTTTCCCAGGTGAAACAGAAGAAGAATTCATGGAAACATACAATTTCATTAAAGAGAATCGCTTCTCTGAGTTACACGTATTCCCTTACTCAAAGCGTACAGGAACACCTGCAGCGCGTATGGAAGATCAAGTTCCTGAAGATGTGAAGAATGATCGTGTTCATCGTTTAATTGAACTATCTAACCAATTAGCGAAAGAGTATGCGTCACAGTTTGAAGGGGAAGTGCTTGAAATCATTCCGGAAGAGCAATTTAAAGAGGGTGACCGTAAAGGGTTATATGTAGGCTATACGGATAACTACTTAAAAATTGTATTTGAAGGATCAGAAGAATTAATTGGTAAGCTAGTGAAAGTGAAAATTACGAAAGCTGGTTATCCATATAACGAAGCGCAATTTGTTCGTGTTCTTGAAGACGATGTAAAAAAAGAATCAGCAAGCGCATAAAATGAAACTTTAGTCAGTGGGGTTTTTGTTCCTCCCAACTAATTATCAGCCGGACTCCCACCTAAGTTCTTTGCTTTTGCTGGATTTTGAGGTGGGGGTCTTACTGCCCGACAAATAGCGGGATAAAAAAAGCATGCAAACGGAAACGATTTGCATGCTTTCTTTTTTTCGTGGAGAAGTTAAGTACTGAAAAGGCAGGTAGGTCGAAAGAGTAGTTATTTAATATTTTCTTGTATTAAAAAAGATGTAATGATAAAAATATAGTTGTCTTCAGGGGAAAAGGATAAAAGCTATCTACATAGCTTTTGAACAGGGAAGGGCATCTATTCTTCTTTTATTCTGCCAAATAGTTGACCTGAAGTGATAAAATGTATTATAATCGTAAAAGACATGCTGAAGAAGGGTTTCTTTTTGCATGCTGAAATTAGTATGTAAGTGTGATGTTTCGGAGGGAGGGAAAGAGAATGTCAAAAACAGTCGTTCGTAAAAACGAGTCTTTGGAGGATGCACTTCGCCGTTTTAAAAGATCGGTTTCTAAAACTGGTACACTTGCTGAAGCAAGAAAGCGCGAGTTTTATGAAAAACCAAGTGTAAAACGTAAGAAGAAATCTGAAGCGGCAAGAAAGCGTAAATTCTAAGAGAGGGTGTAAGTTATGAGTCTTCTCGGTCGTTTAAACGATGATATGAAACAAGCGATGAAGAATAAACAAAAAGAAAAATTAACCGTTATTCGTATGGTTAAGGCTGCTTTACAAAATGAAGGTATTAAACTGCAACATACTCTTACTGAAGAAGAGGAATTAACAGTTTTAGCTCGTGAAGTAAAACAGTATAAGGACTCCCTCCTTGAATTTAAAAAAGCTGGTCGTGAAGACCTTGTTAATAAACTGCAAAGTGAAATTCAGATTTTAAGCGCATATTTGCCGGAGCAATTAACAGAAGAAGAACTAGCGAATGTAATTAAGCAAGTTATTTCTGAAGTTGGTGCGACTTCTAAAGCAGATATGGGTAAGGTGATGACTGCTGTTATGCCGAAAGTAAAAGGTAAAACAGACGGATCACTTGTGAATAAGCTGGTTATCCAGCTATTAGCATAAAAAAACGTCTCATTTCGTATGAGACGTTTTTTTATGCTTTTTTTCAGTTTGGACGTGATATTACAAGCTCTTTTTTCATACATATGGGATGAGAGGGGGTCTTTTGAGATGAAAAAATTAGAACAAATGAAGAATTGGTTAACAAAGCAAATAGACCTGCCAGTGGATGTGCTAATGGATCTACCTCGGATCACGCTTGTTGGGCAAGTGCATATCTATATAGAAAATCATCGGGGTTTATTAGTGTTTTCAGATAAAGAAGTAAGATTGTTATTAAAGCACGGTCAATTATTAATTAAAGGGCAATCCTTTATTATTAAAACAATCCTTCCAGAAGAACTTTTGCTTGAAGGCATAATTGAGCAAGTGACATTTTTAGAAAACGAAAAAAAAGAGGAGTGAGGGAAACTTCCATATGTGAAGTTTTTCTTCGTTATTTTCGTGATTCGACCTTACTATTCAGTTTATCTCGCTATTTATGGGTGGTAGAACTCTATATTTTATTTTCGTACGAGCTATTTTGCTAATTAAAGTGAAAAAAGTAGTGTGTATACTTTTGGAAAGGTAGTGGAGGTAGTAGATGAAAAATAAATGGTTTATAAAGTGGCTTGGATATGTAAAAGTACGAATTGAAGGTAGAGGTGCGGAACGGTTCGTTAACGAATGTGTACGTAGAAAATTATTAGTTTGGGATGTTAAGAAGATTGCTGATGAAACGTTAGTTTTTTGTATGTTATTACGAGATGTGAAGAAAATAAAACTAATTTATAGAAAAAATGAATGTAAACTATATTTTATTGGGCGTTACGGTTTTCCCTTTTTGAATAAGCGTTTAATTAAAAATAGTGGATTCTTAATTGGTTTTTTAATTTTCTTTTTTGGCATGATTGCATTATCCAATATGGTTTGGAAAATTGAAATTACAGGGGCGAAACCTGAAACAGAATATATATTGATGAAAGAATTGGACAAAATGGGTATTAAAAAAGGGAAATTACAATTCCAAATGCCTAATGTAGAAGATGTACAACGTCATTTGACAGACAATATTAATGCGATTACTTGGGCGGGACTAGAAATAAGAGGAACGACGTATCATTTTAAAATTGTTGAAAAAAACGAGCCAAAAAAAGAAAAGGAACAAAGGCCGCAAAATTTAGTAGCAAAAAAAGAAGCGATTGTGACAAAAACATTTGTTGAAGTAGGAAAACCGGTCGTCTTGAAAAATGACCATGTCGAAAAAGGGCAACTTCTCGTATCAGGGATATACGGTAATGAGGAGAGTCCGACGATTGTTTCGGCGAAAGGTATTGTATATGGAGAAACGTGGTACACATCTGAGGTGAATGTGCCGCTAAAGACGCAATTTCAAGTATATACTGGCAATGCATATAATGAGCATTACCTTACATTTGGGAGTGCGAAAATAAAAATATGGGGATTTCAACATGATAAGTATAAACGCTCTCGTACTGAAAGTGTAAAACACGATGTGAAACTATTTGGTTTTACACTGCCGATCGCGTACGAAAAAGATATCGTGCGAGAAGAGGAAGAAGCGAATCGGGAATATACAGAAAAACAGGCAATGAAAGTAGCGAAAGAGATGGCTGAAAAAGAACTAAAGAAAAAATTGGATGAACATGCTATGATTGTAAGTGATAAGATTTTGAGTAAAGAGGTTGAGGCGGATCAACTAAAAGTCACATTGCATTATACTGTGATCGAAAATATTGCAGAGCCACAACCAATATCCGAATCCGATATTCAAGGAGACTGAGTAATGGCAGAACAATTAGTAGAAATGAACCAACAATTGGAAAATGCTAACGAAGCAATCGCTCTTTTTGGAGTCAATGATGCTCATTTGAAAGTAATTGAACGGGAACTGAATGTATCGATTGTAACTAGAGGTGAAACTGTTCATGCATCTGGAGCAGTTGAAACCGTGACACTCGTAGAAAAAATCTTACAGCAATTACTTGTTGTTATTCGAAAAGGTATATCAATTACAGAAAGAGATGTTGCGTATGCAATTCAGCTCGCACAACAAGGGAAAATTGCTCAATTTGAAGAGTTATATGAAGAAGAAATCTTTAAAACGGCAAAAGGTAAATCCATTCGTGTAAAAACAATGGGGCAAAGAAGATATATTCATGCAATGAAGAAGAATGATATTGTATTTGGAATGGGACCTGCTGGGACTGGGAAAACATACTTAGCTGTAGTAATGGCTGTGAGAGCTTTAAAGCAAGGGTATGTAAAGAAAATTATTTTAACGAGACCGGCTGTAGAGGCTGGAGAAAGTTTAGGTTTTTTACCAGGAGATTTGAAAGAGAAGGTAGATCCGTATTTACGTCCATTGTATGATGCTTTGCACGATATTCTTGGACAAGAATATACGCAACGTATGATGGAGCGAGGGGTAATTGAAATCGCACCTCTTGCTTATATGAGAGGGCGTACGCTCGATGATTCATTTGTTATTTTAGATGAAGCGCAAAATACAACGGGTGCACAAATAAAAATGTTTTTAACTAGATTAGGTTTTAGTTCTAAAATGGTTATTACGGGGGACCCTTCACAAGTAGACTTACCAAAAGGGGTAAAATCAGGGCTTTCGCTAGCTTCTAACATTTTATCTGGTGTATCAGGTCTTTCATTTATTACATTAGAACAAACGGACGTTGTGAGGCATCCGCTGGTGCAACGTATTATTGAGGCATATGATAAAATGGAATGATCCTATTTGTCAGGATCATTTCTTTTTGTATTAAGGTTGGCGAACGGCATATTTTTTACTATCATAAAAGATAAGAGCAATAAACTATAGGTACTGGTGTATCAAAATGTTACTTAAAAGTATCGTTGGCTAGAAGAAATGAAAGCTATAAATAGTTTCACTTTATTTCTGGAGAGGAGAAGGTATTGAAATCATGTTAAGATCTGAAGAAATTTCTAAGTGGTTTCGTAATTTACAACATTCGAAAAAACTAAGTTGGATTTCTTACGTTTTATTAGGAGCAGTGCTATTTTTTGCACTTATGAATAATGTAAAACCAGAGCAATTAGATGTTGATATGTATTCTATTGCGAAAAAAACAATTCATTCTCCTATTAAAATTGAAGATAAGGTTATAACGGACAGAAAAAAACAAGAGGCCGCTCAAAAAGTTGGGGATCAATATACATATAGAAGTGAATATAAACAAAATAGAGTAGATATTGTAAATGATGTTTTTGCTAAGGTAAATGAAGCAATTCAAGAGATGAAAGCTGCTGGACCTGAAGAGCAAAAAAAGATGACCGATGCAAATAAATTAGAAAAGTTGAAGAAGAAGTTGCCATCTAATTTAACAAAGGAATTATCTGATGAGAATTTATTATATTTTATTAATGCAGAACCGGATCAATTAGAATTAGCAAAGAACGCGGCTCTAACGTCTGTTAGTGTTATTATGGGTGGAAATATTAAAATGTCCGAAGAAATAGCAGCAAAAGAGCGATTTGTTAATGAAATGAAAAGCCTCAATGTGAATAGCGGATTGAAGGAAGCTGTGAACGCGCTAGGATCATATGCGATTACAGCAAATTATTTTTATGATCCGGCTGTAACGAAAGAGAAGAAGAAAGCGGAAGAAGATTTAGTTCCACCTGTTTATATTCTTCAAGGACAAGTTATTGTTAGAGAAGGTGAAACAATTTCAAGTGATATGTATAATCAGTTGAAATTAGTCGGTTTATTAGAGAAAGGTAATAGTTTTCAGCCTTATGTTGGATTAGCAGTGCTCATTGGTGTGTTACTGTACTTTATGCATAAGCAGTTTGAAGTATTTTTACAGCGTAAAAGAGAAGATAGACCGTATATTTTAGCATATATTACAATTTTGTCTATCACGATTGTTTTAATGAAAACTATTAGTTTGTTTCAAAAGCTTGAATATGCAGGAATTGCGTATGTTGTCCCAGTTGCGATGGGAACAATACTTGTAAAACTAATGATTGGCGATCGATTTGTATTTTTAACAAGTATGATTTTTTCTGTGTGCGGAAGTATTATGTTTAATGAAGGAGTAACAAGTACACTGAATTATAGTGTAGGTATTTATGTGTTATTAAGTTCATTATCAGTAAGCATTTTCTTAAGAGAAAAAAATCGTCGTACGATGATTTTGCAAGCTGGTATACTCGTTTCTATTTTAAATGTAGTCGTCTTAGCGGCGTTACTATTATTACGTAATGGGAATTTTTCACCTCTTGAAATTGGAACGCAATTATTGATGGCTTCCGTTTCAGGAATTATCTCATCCGTTTTAGCGATGGGAATATTACCATATTTAGAGAGTGGACTTGGAATTGTATCAAGCATGAAGCTTATGGAACTATCGAGTCCGAATCATCCGCTTTTGCGTAGAATTTTGTTAGAAGCGCCAGGAACGTATCACCACAGTGTAATGGTAGCGAATCTTTCTGAGGCAGCGTGTGAAGCGGTTGGAGCAAATGGTGTATTAGCACGTGTAGGGGCGTATTATCATGATGTAGGAAAAACAGTACAACCGCAATTCTTTATTGAAAACCAGATGGGAATTGAAAATCCACATGATAAATTAGATCCTGTGACGAGTAAAGATATTATCATTGCTCATGTAACAGATGGAGTCAGAATGCTCGAAGAATACCATATTCCGCAAGAAATTATCGATATTGCTGGACAACACCATGGTACAACATTACTTAAATATTTTTATTATAAGGCGATTAAAGAAGATAAAGAAAAATATACAGAAGAGATGTTTCGCTATCCGGGATCAAAAGCAACTTCTAAGGAGTCGGCAATTGTTGGTATTGCTGATAGTGTTGAGGCGGCGGTACGTTCTATGAATCACCCAACGCCAGATCAAATTAATAATTTAGTACAAAGTATTATTAAAGATCGCCTGCAAGATGGGCAATTTAGTGAATGTGATTTGACGTTTAAGGAACTACAAATCGTTGGAAAAACGTTATGTGAAACGTTAAATGGTATTTTCCATTCGCGTATTACATATCCGGAACCACCGGAAGAGAAGGAGAAAGAATGAGTTTATTAATTGATTTCATTGATGAAACTGAAGAAGTGAAAGAAGAATATGTGAATTTAATTCGTGAGATATTAGAAAAAGCAGCTCAAATGGAAAAAATAGAGGATGGTGCGGAGTTATCAGTGACATTTGTAGATAACGAACGCATTCGCGAGATTAATCGTGATTACCGAGATAAGGATCAGCCTACTGATGTCATTTCCTTTGCTATGGAAGAAATGGGAGAAGGAGAAATGGAAATTGTAGGTGCAGAGATGCCTCGTATGTTAGGTGACCTTATTATTTCTATTCCGAGAGCGAAAGAACAAGCTGAAGAGTATGGACATTCTTTTGATCGTGAACTTGGCTTTTTAGCGCTACATGGCTTTTTACATTTACTTGGTTATGACCACATGACAGAAGAGGATGAAAAAGAAATGTTTGGAAGACAAAAAGAAATTTTAGAGGCATTTGGATTAGGTCGATGAAAAAAGGAAAACTTATAAATAGTTTTGGGTATGCTATAGCAGGTATATTCTTTTGTCTTCGTCATGAACGAAATATGAAAATTCATTATTTAGCCGCAGTCATTGTTATATGCTGCGGCTTTTATTTCCATATTACGAAAGTAGAGTGGACGGTATTACTTATTGTAATAGGAATTGTAATGAGTTTAGAGATGGTAAATACGGCTGTGGAAAAAACAGTAGATTTAGCGACTACCGATATACATCCGTTTGCGAAAATTGCAAAGGATGTCGCAGCCGGATCGGTTTTATTGTTTGCGATAATAGCCGTTATAATTGGTGCTATTATCTTTTTACCGTATGTGGTATAGTTGCATTCCAAAGCTTTTATGAAGCTTTGAAAGTGCTGTAAAGGCCTTTAATAAGAGAGTGTATCTATTCACAGCTGTGGACAGGAAGGATGCGAGAATATGAATAGTAAACAATTAATTCAAGAAGCAATCGAAGCGCGTGAACAAGCGTACGTACCATATTCTAAATTTCAAGTAGGTGCAGCATTATTAACACAGGATGGAAAAGTATATCGTGGATGTAATGTTGAGAATGCATCATATGGCTTATGTAACTGTGCAGAAAGAACAGCTTTATTTAAGGCGGTTTCTGAAGGAGATAAAGAGTTTGTAGCTATCGCGATTGTGGCGGATACAAAGCGTCCAGTACCTCCTTGTGGAGCATGTCGACAAGTTATGGTAGAATTATGTAAACAGGATACGAAAGTATACCTATCAAATTTACGTGGTGACGTTCAAGAGACGACAGTCGGAGAATTGTTACCAGGAGCATTTTTAGCGGAGGATTTACATGAATAGAAAAGGTTATAAATCAGGTTTTGTCTCTATTATTGGCAGACCGAATGTTGGGAAATCTACATTTTTAAATCGTATTATCGGCCAGAAAATTGCCATTATGAGTGACAAGCCACAAACAACTCGTAATAAAATTCAAGGCGTATATACAGAAAATGATTCACAAGTAATTTTCATTGATACACCAGGAATACATAAACCTAAACATAAATTAGGCGACTTCATGGTGAAGATGGCTCAAACGACATTAAAAGAAGTTGATATTGTTCTGTTTATGGTCAATGCAGTTGAAGGATTTGGTCGTGGTGAGGAATTCATTATTGAGAAATTAAAAGAAACGAAACAACCAGTATTTTTAGTAATTAATAAAATTGACCAACTTCATCCAGAGCAATTATTAGAGTTAATTGATCAATACCGTAAACTATATGAATTTGCAGAGATTGTACCAATTTCTGCATTAGACGGCAATAATGTGGATGCTTTAATTGGAACAATTAAAAAGTATTTACCAGAAGGACCGCAATACTACCCAGATAATCAAGTAACGGATCATCCAGAGCGATTTATTATTTCAGAGCTTATTCGTGAAAAAGTATTACATTTAACACGTGAAGAAGTGCCGCATTCTGTGGCTGTTGTTATTGATGCAATTCAAAAACGTGAGGGCGGAGCGGTTTATATAAACGCAACGATTGTTGTTGAACGTGCATCACAAAAAGGAATTATTATAGGTAAGCAAGGAAAGATGTTAAAAGAAGTCGGTAAGCGAGCTCGTTTTGACATTGAAGCATTACTTGGTTCTAAAGTATTTTTAGAAGTATGGGTAAAAGTGCAAAAAGATTGGCGTAATAAAATGTCTCAGCTTCGTGACCTTGGTTTCCGCGAAGACGAGTACTAAAATAGAGTAAAGCTGTAATCAGCGGATGTTTTGTTCATCCGCTGATTATTGGTTTTTATGAGTTTTGATAAATTAGGAAAAATTTTTCTCACATGAAAATGGACAAAATGGGTCAATTTAATAACAACAAAGGAAATTGGTTTATAGGCTACGCTTATTGAGAAAGGTGGATTCTTATGCTAGATTTTACCTGGAAGTTTTTCTCCAAAACAGGAAGCATTGAAACGTACTTGCTTTTGAAAGAAATGGAAAAAGACGTAAACGATGAGATGGATCAACATGAAGAGGAGTTAGCGCATCTAGACTCTCCAATTTCTTGACCCGTTTTGTTCAAACCTTGGATGGTGACGAACATGTTTCAAAAAGTTGAGGGCATCGTTATCCGTACGACAGATTACGGAGAAACGAACAAGATTGTTACAATATTCTCAAGAGAATTGGGTAAGGTAAGTGCAATGGCAAGAGGAGCGAAAAAACCGAAAAGCCGGTTAGCATCTGTTTCGCAACTTATGACCCATGGTAATTTTCTTATTCAAATGGGATCTGGACTTGGAACTTTGCAACAAGGCGAGATTATTTCAACTATGAAAGAAATTCGCGAGGATATATTTTTAACTGCTTATGCATCATTTATTGTTGAGTTAACTGATAAAGCAACAGAAGATAAAAAACATAATCCATATTTATTTGAAATGTTATATCAAACGTTGCATTATATGTGTGAGGGTGTTGATTCAGAAGTATTATCATTAATTTATCAAACGAAAATGCTTCCGGTATTAGGGATGCGCCCGTACTTTGATACATGTGCGATTTGTCATCAAGAAACAGATTTTGTCGCCTTCTCTGTCCGGGAAGGCGGTTTTCTGTGCTCGCGTCATGCTGAGCAAGATCAGTATCGTATACCAGTGGGGGAAGCTGTTCATAAATTATTACGTCTTTTCTACCACTTCGATTTACATAGACTTGGCAATGTATCAGTGAAGGATAGCACAAAAAAACAAATGCGTTTAGTATTGAATACATATTATGATGAATATTGCGGGATTTATTTGAAGTCAAGACGTTTCTTAGAACAACTTGATAAGTTTCAAATATAATTTGGGACCGTATACGGTCCTTTTTACATCCTATCTTTTTCAAATAGCATATTTAGTATATAATATTTAAGAGATAGTATAACTTTTTTCGTTGTGCATTAAAGGTGGTGATTATCATAGAGCTGAATAAACGGCAAGAACATATCATTCAGATTGTAAAAGATCACGGTCCTATTACAGGGGAGTCAATTGCTGCGCAATTAGGACTAACACGTGCAACGCTAAGACCAGACTTAGCAATTTTAACGATGGCTGGTTATTTAGAAGCGCGTCCACGCGTAGGTTATTTTTATACGGGTAAAACCGGGGGGCAGCTATTATCTGAAGCTGTTAAGAAAATTAAAGTACAAGATTATCAATCTAGACCAGCTGTAATTGATAAAAATGTATCAGTATACGATGCGATTTGTACTATGTTTTTAGAGGACGTAGGTACATTGTTCGTTGTAGATCAATCGACGCTATTAGTTGGCGTTGTATCTCGTAAAGATTTATTACGAGCTAGCCTTGGAAAGCAGGATTTAACCTCTCTTCCGGTTAATATTATCATGACAAGGATGCCGAACATTGCGATGTGCCGTAGAGAAGATTCTTTATATGATATTGCGATGGAATTAATAGAAAGACAGATTGATGCGATGCCAGTTGTAAAAGATACGAAACAAGGTTTAGAAGTGATTGGACGAATTACAAAAACAAATATTACACGTGCGTTTGTAAACTTAGTAAATAACGAATAAGTGTAATTTGTTTAAAGTGAGGTAATGTAATGGATAATAAAATCGTATATGTCGTATCTGACTCTGTTGGAGAAACGGCTGATTTGGTTGTTCGAGCAGCGATGGGGCAATTCCCATTTGCTCCTGATATTAGACGTGTACCGTATGTAGAAGATACAGGGACATTAAAAGAAGTGATTTCGATTGCTAAGAACAATCAAGCGCTTATTTGTTTTACGTTAGTAAAGCCTGACATGCGTCAGTATTTAGTGACAGAGGCTGCGAAAGAAGGCGTAGAGGCATATGATATTATCGGGCCTCTTATCGATCAAATTGAAGAAATTACAGGGCAAGTACCAAGATATGAACCGGGTGTTGTTCGTAGATTAGATGAAGAATACTTTAAAAAGATTGAAGCGATTGAGTTTGCTGTAAAGTATGATGATGGTAGAGACGCACGTGGTATTTTAAAAGCAGATATCGTGTTGATTGGAATTTCGCGCACATCAAAAACACCGCTTTCTCAATATTTAGCTCATAACAAACGTTTGAAAGTTGCCAATGTACCGCTCGTACCAGAAGTAGATCCGCCTGAAGAATTATATCAAGTAGCTAAAGAAAAATGCTTCGGTTTGAAAATTACGCCAGATAAGTTGAATCATATTCGAAAAGAGCGATTGAAATCACTTGGACTAAGTGATGGTGCAACATATGCCAATATTAATCGTATTAAAGAAGAAATTGATCACTTTGAGAATGTAGTTGGTAAAATAAATTGTCAAGTAATTGATGTATCGAATAAAGCGATTGAAGAAACAGCCAACATTATTGTGAATGCAGTGCAAAACCAAAAATTGTTTTAGCACATTTACCAAAGGTGAATGTGCTTTTTTCGCTCGTGAGAAACACAATACCTGTTGATTTCGTAATAGATTATAGCGGAGTGGTTATACTTATATTCTTCTGTCTTTTTATTATGCTAAAGGCAGGGTTTCGTTATCCTGAAATAGAAGATGAAAAAATAAAGGGATATGTAGCGTAGTTGAAGAAAATATATTATAATAAAAAATTGTGATAAAAACCTATATTTTACGTTTAGACTTTAATTTTTCAGAATAAACTAGGGATAGGATTTACGAAAAGACATGTAATTACGTTAAATCGACAAAATCTATACAAGAAAACGCACATTATGGAAGGATTCGCAGAAGGGATGTAGAATACAGAAATATGCAAAACATCAATATCGTATTAGTTGATGCAGATGCACATCCTGTGAATGCTGAAAATTGTGCAAGCTGGAACGAAAGTTCATGTCGAAATTTTGTTTGTCACATCGTATGCTCATCGTTTAAGGAAGTAGCAAGGAAAATTGGATCTATGTAGATGCTGAATAAGCTAAAGTTGATTTTTTATATGTATCAACATGCAAAAAACAGATCTCGTGATCACATAGGATATGGTGCTTGCTAGTCTTCTTGTAAAAAATTGTATATGTATTGTCTCCAGGAGGTACATTTGTAACAGGTGAGCAAATGGATACAATTTTATATAGTAGGTACGTATGTGCGAAATGACGCAGAAAAGGGCCTACAAAATCGTTTGATAACGTGATCGACAACACTTTCTAATAAGTTTAGAAAAAATATTGTCGAATTATAAAGGAATTTTTTAATTTTTATCGAATACAAAATACGACACGGAGATGGATTTATGGGGAACAGAATTCCCGAAGAAGTTGTTGAACAGATTCGGACGTCATCGGATATTGTAGAAGTGATTGGTGAATACGTTCAACTTAGAAAACAGGGGCGTAACTATTTTGGCCTTTGTCCATTTCATGGTGAGAATTCTCCTTCATTCTCTGTTTCATCTGATAAGCAAATTTTTCATTGCTTCGGATGTGGAGAAGGTGGAAATGTATTTTCCTTTCTAATGAAAATGGAAGGATTGGCTTTTACCGAGGCTGTTCAAAAGCTAGGTGAAAGAAATGGAACTGCAGTTGCAGAGTATACATCAGGGCAAGGACAACAAGAAGACATATCTGATGACACTGTCATCATGCAACAGGCTCATGAACTTTTGAAAAAGTATTATCATCATTTATTAGTAAATACAGAAGAAGGAAATGAAGCACTTTCGTATTTGTTAAAACGTGGTATTACGAAAGAGATGATTGAGAAGTTTGAAATTGGTTATGCGTCACCTGCTTGGGATGCAGCAACGAAAATTTTACAAAAAAGAGGTTTATCGCTGTCTAGTATGGAACAAGCTGGTCTTCTCATAAGGAGCGAGAAGGATGGTAGTCATTATGATCGCTTCCGTGGAAGAGTTATGTTTCCAATCTATACGTTACAAGGTAAAGTGATAGCGTTTAGTGGAAGGGCGTTAGGAGATGACACTCCGAAATATTTAAATAGCCCTGAAACACCGATTTTTCATAAAAGTAAATTGTTGTATAACTTCCACCAAGCGAGGCCGTTTATTAGAAAACGTGGGCAAGTGGTCCTTTTTGAAGGGTATGCTGACGTAATGGCTGCGGTAAAAAGTGGTGTGGAAGAAGCTGTTGCGACAATGGGAACAGCTTTAACTGAAGAACAAGCAAAACTTCTGCGACGTAACGTTGAAACTGTTGTTCTTTGCTATGATGGTGATAAAGCAGGGCGAGAAGCAACGATGAAAGCAGGGCAATTATTGCTAAAAGTTGGTTGCCAAGTGAAAGTTACATCCTTGCCAGATAAGCTTGATCCTGATGAATATGTGCAACAATATGGGACAACTGCTTTTGAAAATCTTGTGAAATCAAGTATAAGTTTTGTTGGTTTTAAAATAAATTATTTGCGTTTAGGGAAAAATTTGCAAGATGAGTCTGGCAAAGAAGAATATGTGAAAAGTGTTTTAAAAGAGTTATCGTTGCTACAGGATGCGATGCAGGCAGAATCATATTTGAAATCATTATCGCAAGAATTTTCGTATTCAATGGAAACTCTTTTGAATCAATTGCACCAATATCGCAAAGAACAAAAGGTACAGCAAAAACAAGTAAAGCAGGTTTCTAAGCCGTCTCAAATTGTTCAAACAAAACCGAAGTTAACAGGTTTTGAAAGGGCAGAAAGAGAAATTATTTATCATATGTTGCAAAGTCCAGAAGTGGCTGTTCGTATGGAATCCCACATAGAAGATTTTCATACAGAAGAACATAAAGGGATTTTATATGAACTATACGCATATTATGAAAAGGGAAATGAACCTTCAGTCGGAACATTTTTAAGTTGGCTCTCTGATGAGAAGTTGAAAAATATTATCACTGATATTTCGACGGATGAATTTATTAATCCAGAATACACAGAAGAAGTGTTACAAGGCCATTTGGAGACGCTCAGCCGTCATCAAGAAAAACTTGAAAAGATGGAAATCATCTTTAAGGTAAAACAAATGGAAAAAACAGATCCTGTAGAGGCTGCTAAATATTATGTAGCATATTTACAAAATCAAAAAGCGAGAAAATAGCTTTTTTGATAAATTTTTAGTATAATGAATGTTTGTATCTCGCGTAAGGAGGGGAACAGATGGCTGACAAACCAGCTCGTTCTAAACAAATTGAAACTGAAATGACCCTTGAGCAAGTGAAAGAACAACTCACTGAGCTCGGAAAAAAACGTGGCGTTCTTACATATGAAGAGATTGCAGAACGCATGAATGGATTTGAAATTGAATCCGATCAAATGGATGAATACTATGAATATTTAGGTGAACAAGGGATTGACTTAGTTGGTGACAATGATAACGACGAAGGTCCTAATAATCGCCAAATTACAAAAGCGGAAGAAGAATTTGACCTTAATGATTTAAGTGTACCACCTGGGGTTAAAATCAATGATCCCGTTCGTATGTATTTAAAAGAAATTGGTCGTGTAGATTTACTATCTGCAGAAGAAGAAATTCGACTTGCAACGCGTATTGAAGAAGGCGATGAAGAAGCGAAACGTCGTCTTGCAGAAGCAAACTTACGTCTTGTTGTAAGTATTGCAAAGCGCTACGTGGGCCGTGGTATGCTTTTCTTAGACTTAATCCAAGAAGGGAATATGGGTCTAATTAAAGCGGTTGAAAAGTTCGATTATCGTAAAGGTTTCAAATTTAGTACGTATGCAACTTGGTGGATTCGCCAAGCGATTACACGTGCGATTGCAGACCAAGCACGAACAATTCGTATCCCAGTTCATATGGTTGAAACGATTAATAAGTTAATTCGTGTACAACGTCAATTACTACAAGATTTAGGACGCGAACCATCTCCTGAAGAGATTGGTGAAGAAATGGATCTTGCTCCAGAAAAAGTACGCGAAATCTTAAAAATTGCACAGGAGCCAGTTTCTCTTGAAACACCGATCGGTGAAGAAGATGACTCCCATTTAGGTGATTTTATTGAAGACCAAGAAGCAACATCGCCTGCGGACCATGCAGCGTATGAATTGCTAAAAGAACAATTAGAAGATGTGTTAGATACACTAACAGATCGTGAAGAAAATGTTCTACGTCTTCGTTTTGGTTTAGATGATGGACGAACTCGTACGCTTGAAGAAGTTGGGAAAGTATTCGGCGTAACGAGAGAACGTATCCGTCAAATTGAAGCAAAAGCACTTCGTAAATTAAGACATCCAAGCCGTAGTAAGCGTCTTAAGGATTTCTTAGAATAGGCTACCTTTAAGTTTACTTCACCTTTGTGAAGTAAACTTTTTTATTTTGTTAACTTTTGTTAAACTTTAGCTATCGGCAACGATTACAATTTCTTGTAATTTATTTTACAGAATTGTCTTTTGATTTGCAAATGCTCATTTTTCGATTTTTCGATTAATTTTGTGTATTCTATACAAAAATATATGTAGAAAAGTGAAAAATATGATGAGAAACGTTAATAATTATCGAAATAATAAGCGATATAACAATAAAAAACAATAAACTGAATTTATGGAATATTTTTAACGATTAGTAGTTTACTCTTTTCTGATAGAGCGTTTTCAAGTACAATGGAAATGACTGAATCATCTAACTATTCAGGGGTATAGAGGGGGGAGAAGAGATATGAAACGTAATCCGCTGATTCCGTTCGCTCTTATTGCAGCATTAGGTATTATCGTTATGTTTGTATTTTCATTTCAGGGGCTAAATAAATCTAAAGAGTTAGCTGATGCAAAAAATGGCGGGAAGCCAGCACAAACAGCATCAAAACCAGAGGATATTGTGAAGCAAAGCTGTACGAGCTGCCACGGTGATCAGTTACAAGGGGCAGTAGGGCCTAATTTACAAAAAATTGGTGGAAAACTTTCAAAAGATGAAATTAAAGAAATTCTTTCGAAAGGAAAAGGAAATATGCCTGCCAATTTAGTTCCGGCTGATCAAGCCGCTAAAGTAGCTGATTGGTTATCGAAGAAAAAATAAAGTTCCGTATGACAAGCCTTTTGCTTATGCAAAGGGCTTGTTTTTCTATATTTTCTAAAATACGATGAGTGATAGAGAATGGAATTGTTGTTATAGGCTTGCAACAACTACCATAAATTCATTATCATGGAGACAGACTGACAAGAGAAGGAGTAATGGAAATACATGAATGAAGTAAAGCTTTCAAAACGATTAGAAGAAGTTGTGCGTGAAATACCGGCAGGATCTACAGTTGCTGATATTGGATCGGATCATGCGTATTTACCGTGTTATACAATTATAAATAATATTGCTACAAAAGCAGTTGCTGGAGAGGTTGTAGATGGGCCATTTCGCTCTGCGCAAGCAACTGTAGCTGAAAGTGGCTTACAAGATAAAGTAGACGTGCGTAAAGGGAATGGATTAGCTGTTATCGCGCCAGGAGAAGTAGATGTAATTACGGTTGCTGGAATGGGCGGAGCGTTAATTCGTGACATTTTAGAAAGTGGTAAAGAAAAATTAGAAGGGGTAACTCGTTTAATTTTACAGCCGAATATTGCAGCGCATCACATTCGTGAATGGTTTATTGAGAATGGATGGGAGCTTATCCATGAAAAAATCGTAAAAGAAGATGGGAAAATTTACGAGATTTTAGTAGGCGAGCGAGGAAACATCGCGGTGCCTTATTCTGAAAATAAACAAGCGGAATTATTTATGGGGCCATTTTTAATAAAAGAAAAAGGTGAAGCTTTCGTTGAAAAATGGGAAGGGGAATTGAAAAACTTCCAAAATATTTTAAAGCAGTTAGAACGTGCGGCTGATTCTGAAGAAACAAAAGCGAAGCGTGCGGAAGTAGAAGCGAAAATGAAAATGATACGGGAGGTTTTATCATGAGTAAAATTCCAAATGGCCATGAAATTATTTCTTTATTTGAAAGTATGTATCCGAAGCATTTGGCGATGGAAGGAGATAAGATTGGCCTGCAAATTGGAGCGCTTAATAAACCCGTACAACACGTATTGATTGCGTTAGATGTAACGGAGGAAGTTGTGGATGAAGCAATTCAATTAGGGGCGAATGTCATTATTGCACATCACCCTTTAATTTTTAATCCGTTAAAAGCGATTCATACAGATAAAGCGTACGGAAGAATTATTGAAACGTGTATTAAAAATGATATTGCCATTTATGCAGCACATACAAATGTGGATGTTGCTAAGGGCGGGGTAAATGATTTACTTGCTGAGGCGTTAGGATTGCAAAATACAGAAGTTTTGGCACCGACATATGCAGAAGAAATGAAAAAAGTTGTTGTGTTTGTGCCAGTAACTCATGCAGAAGAAGTACGAAAAGCATTAGGAGACGCAGGTGCTGGTCATATCGGCAATTATAGCCACTGTACGTTTAATAGCGAGGGTACAGGTACGTTTGTACCTCATGAGGGAACAAATCCTTATATCGGGGAAACTGGGCAGTTAGAACGCGTAGAAGAAGTGCGAATCGAAACGATAATTCCAGCTTCACTACAGCGAAAAGTGATTAAAGCAATGGTAACGGCACATCCATATGAAGAAGTAGCATATGATGTGTATCCACTTGATAACAAAGGTGAAACATTAGGGCTTGGAAAAATAGGATATTTACAAGAAGAAATGACACTTGGACAGTTTGCGGAACATGTAAAGAAATCATTAGATGTAAAGGGGGCACGAGTTGTTGGGGATTTAAATGATAAAGTGCGCAAAGTAGCTGTACTTGGTGGCGATGGTAATAAATACATCAATCAGGCTAAATTTAAAGGAGCGGATGTATATGTAACAGGTGACATGTATTATCATGTTGCTCATGATGCGATGATGCTCGGTTTAAATATAGTTGACCCAGGACATAACGTTGAAAAAGTAATGAAGCAAGGAGTACAAAAGCAATTACAAGAAAAAGTGGATGAAAAGAAACTCAATGTACACATTCATGCTTCGCAATTACATACAGATCCATTTACATTTGTATAAGAAAAATAAAAACCGTTGCTCATATAGGCAACGGTTTTTATTATTGTTCTTTTTTCACTTTTACACGAGGTAATATTTTTTGTAATGGTACTTTTCGAACTGTCTCCCATGTAGCGGGATTCATTGGATCATATTGATCTAAGAAAGCGATAACTTCTTTCGTAATTGGAGTTGGAGTAGAAGCACCTGCTGTAACAGCTACGTTTTCTACACCTTGTAGCCATTCTAATTTGATTTCACTTACATCTGCAACGCGGTATGCTTTCGTACCAGCGATTTCTTGTGATACTTGTGCTAAACGGTTTGAGTTGTTACTTTTCGGATCACCAACAACAATTGTTAAGTCTGCAACATCAGCTTGTTTAGCGACAGCTTCTTGGCGAACTTGAGTTGCTAAACAAATTTCCTTATGGAATTCTGCTGTTGGGAATTTCTTCTGAATGTCCTCCATTAAATGTTGAACATCCCATTGGCTCATCGTTGTTTGATTTGTAACTAAAATTTTATCTGTTGGAATTTCTAATGTTTTTAAATCATCAGCTCTTTCGATAAGGTGAACGATATCAGGTGCAATACCAACTGCGCCTTCTGGTTCTGGATGATTTTTTTTGCCGATATAAATGACATGGTAACCTTCAGCTTTCTTTGCTTCAATAAGGTCATGTGTTTTTGTAACATCTGGACAAGTGGCATCGATTGTCGTTAAACCTTTTTCTTTTGCACGTTGTTTAACTTCTGGAGAAACACCGTGTGCAGTGAAAATAACAGTACCAGATTCAATTTTATCTAAAATTTCTAATCGACTTGGACCGTCTAATGTAATGATGCCATCTTCTTCGAATGCATCTGTTACATGTTTGTTGTGAACAATCATACCTAAAATATAAATAGGTCTCGGTAATGATGTATCTAATGCGGCGTTACGTGCAATAACCATCGCGTCCACAACACCGTAGCAATAACCACGAGGGGAAATTTTAACAATTTTCATATGAGTAATCCTCTCCTTCTAAACAAGGGATACTTTTGTGCATAGTCTTTTACATTATAAAGGAGGAATGGATAGAAAACAAAGGATTGTTACACATATAGTTTTGGTTTTGTTGCTATTTTTTGAACAGGCTCCTCTCGTAATTCTTTTTCTATGACAGGCTCAATCACTATTTTTTTTCTTTTTCTTTTTTTTTGTGGAGGCGGCGGAGTTGCTACCTCAACCTTTTCTGTTATGTCTTCAGTTGGATTTTCAGTTGGATCTTCTTCCGTACTTTTTCCAGAGGTGAGGATTTTAACAATGCTTGGTAGGTTACGCATAATAGGACCGTACTGTTCGACGACAGGGCTTACAGATTGAACGACTTGGGATACTTTTTCAATATTGTTTATCATATTAGTTGGATTCGAAATTAAATTCGCCAAAAAACTGCCGATGCCGCTACTTGATGCTGCTGTAGTTGCTGCACCACCGCGCGTTTCATTTGATTCATACATTTGAGGGGGGATCATTTGCTCTGGATGTTGCTGCATGTATGGTTGATATTGTTGTGAGTATTGCTGCGGGTATTGTTGTTGGTATTGGTATTGTTGTTGATATTGTTGTTGATATTGGGGCGGCGGTTGCTGGTGCTGGTGCATCATTGGCGGCGGTCCATCCATTTGTCGATAAGGTGGAACCATTTGCATGAAAGGCTCGGTTGGATCGTGTTTTTTAAAGAGTTTAGCAAGGAACCCTTTCTTTTTTTGTGCCATCGGTGGTAGTTGTGGAATTGGATATGGTGTATAAGGTTGCTGTCCTTGATTCGGATACATTTGCCTTGTAGGGGATTTTGGAAACATGTGAGAAATCCTCCTTTCTTCAGTTAGGTATATACACATACAATATGCAATAAGAGGGAAGAAGGTTAGTTTTTGAAGTAAAAACCTAAACTAAAGATGGATTTTACTTGTAGATTTCGATATAATGTAGACTTGACTGATTTGTGCGCGCAGTAGAAATTTAGAAAGAAGGTGTAACTTATGACACAACAAACTTTTACACAGTATGATTTTAAACCATTTTTAATAGATGCAGTTCGTGAACTACGCTTTACAGAGCCGACAGGAATTCAAAAGAAAATTTTCCCGGTCGTGAAAAAAGGTGTAAGTGTAATTGGACAATCCCAAACAGGTTCTGGGAAAACACATGCATACTTACTTCCTACATTGAACAGAATTAATGCAAGTCGTGAAGAAGTACAACTTGTTATTACAGCGCCTACTCGTGAGTTAGCACAACAAATTTACGAAGAAATCGTGAAATTAACAAAGTTTTGTGCGGAAGATCAAATGATTACAGCACGTTGTTTAATTGGTGGAACTGATAAACAACGATCAATTGAAAAGTTGAAAAAACAACCTCATATTGTAGTTGGAACACCAGGGCGTATTAAAGATTTAGTAGAAGCGCAAGCATTATTTGTTCATAAAGCAAATACTATTATTGTCGATGAAGCAGACTTAATGCTTGATATGGGATTCATTCATGATGTAGACAAAATTGCATCACGCATGCCTAGAAACTTGCAAATGCTAGTTTTCTCTGCAACAATTCCTCAAAAACTAAAACCGTTTCTGAAGAAATATATGGAGAATCCAGAGCATATTCATATCAATCCAAAACAAGTTGCGGCTGGGAATATTGAGCATTATTTAGTACCTTCTAAACATCGTAACAAAATCGATTTAGTGAACAAAATGTTGCTACAATTTAAACCGTATTTAGCAGTTGTTTTCACGAATACGAAGAAGATGGCGGATCAGGTTGCTGACGGATTAATGGAACGTGGCTTAAAAGTTGGACGAATTCACGGAGATTTATCACCGCGTGATCGTAAAAAAATGATGAAACAAATTCGTGATCTTGAATTCCAATATATTGTTGCAACTGATTTAGCAGCACGTGGTATTGATATTGAAGGGATTAGTCATGTTATTAACTACGAACTTCCATCAGATTTAGATTTCTTCGTTCACCGCGTTGGAAGAACAGCACGTGCGGGGCATTCAGGTATTGCAGTGACGATTTATGATCCAGCAAACGAAGAAGCGTTAGATAGTTTAGAAAAACAACGTCATATTGAGTTCAAGCATGTAGAGTTACGTGGAGATGAGTGGGCGGATCTAGGTGAACGTCGTCGTCGTAAGAGCCGTAAAAAACCAAATGATGAACTTGACGTTATGGCAACGAAAGTTATTAAAAAGCCGAAAAAAGTAAAACCAAACTATAAACGTAAACTTGCAACAGAACGTGACAAAGTGAAGAAAAAATATAGCCATAAAAAAAGATAAGGGGAGCCCCCTTATCTTTTTTTATCCGGCTATTTGCGGGATAATAATCGGTGGAGAATGGAAAAACACTGATTAAAGTTTCGGTGTAGCTAGTTACAATTTGCGTAGTGTTTTAGCAACAAACAATTCGCTACATATTTCTACAAATTATGCTATCATTATATCTATTGTATATTGAAGAGGTGATTGTATGTTAAAGATTGGATCTCATGTTTCTATGAGTGGTAAGAAAATGTTATTAGCAGCAAGTGAAGAGGCTGTTTCATACGGTGCAACGACGTTTATGATTTATACAGGTGCACCGCAAAATACACGAAGAAAACCAATTGAAGAATTGAACATAGAAGCAGGAAGAAAACATATGGAACTAAACGGTATTGAGGAAATTATCGTACATGCGCCATATATTATTAATCTTGGGAATACGACGAAGCCAGAAACATTCCAATTAGGTGTAGACTTCCTTCGCATGGAAATTGAAAGAACATCGGCATTAGGTGTAGCGAAACAAATCGTTCTTCACCCAGGTGCGCACGTTGGTGCAGGAGCAGATGCTGGTATTCAACAAATTATTAAAGGGCTTAATGAAGTATTAACGCCAGAGCAGACGGTTAACATTGCGTTAGAAACGATGGCAGGAAAAGGAACAGAATGCGGTCGTAGCTTTGAAGAAATTGCAAAGATTATTGATGGTGTCAAATATAATGAAAAATTATCAGTATGCTTTGATACGTGTCATACGCACGATGCAGGATATGATATTGTAAATGATTTTGACGGCGTATTAAACGAATTTGATAAGATTGTTGGTATTGATCGTTTGCAAGTACTTCATATTAATGATAGTAAAAATGTATGCGGCGCAGGAAAGGACCGTCATGAAAATATCGGCTTCGGTCATATCGGTTATAAAGCGTTACATCATATTGTGCATCACCCGCAGTTAATGCACGTACCAAAAATTCTTGAAACGCCATATGTAGGTGAAGATAAAAAAGATACGAAGCCACCATATAAATTAGAAATCGAAATGCTGAAAAATGGTAATTTTGATGAAGGAATTCTTGAGAAAATTAAAGCGCAATAAGCAATAAGGAGGGGATTTTCCCCTCCTTATTTTAGTAGTTGCTGAAATAAAGTATTTACTTGTTGGGCAGTAGCAGGGGAGGTTACTTTTGCTATTTGTTTTAAGAGCTCTAGCCGTTCGTCATTATCGTAAATGTTAATATTCTTACCTTTCATAAGTAAAACAATTTGATCCGCTTGTGCAGTCGTAATAGAAACTGCATACTCTTTACTATATTTCAATAACTCTTTTGTAGAAATATGATTTAATTTTTTATTTACAAGTTGTTTAATGAGGTTCATCGAGTTATCCTCCTTCACACGTTCTTCTATCGAAATATATGAGTACGTAGCTTGTACATATTCATGTAGAGTTTCTTTTTTCATGAGAAAAAGAAGCGTATGTTATAATATAAGGACAAAACTATAGAAAAAGAGTATAAGGAGGACTTATGGAACAAAAGCAACATCGAAAAGAAAGTGTTATCCATCTTATTTATCGTTTAGTTATGATTATTTTTGGGGCAGCATGCGCAGCGGTAGCGATTGAACTATTTTTAATGCCAAATAAAATTATTGATGGTGGAATTATTGGTATTTCTCTTATATTAGATTATCTTACTCCTAATATTTGGTGGTTAAGTTTCTCTACTTTAGTCGTTATTCTCAATATCCCATTTATGTATTCCGGTTATAAGCAAATCGGAAAAACATTCATGCTATCTTCGGCGTTCGGTATTGTAGCTTTAGCGTTTATTGAATCAACGTTACATGCTGTTCCGCCATTTACAACAGAGCCGATTTTAGCAACAGTGTTTGGGGGTCTTATTTTAGGTATTGGTGTAGGGCTCGTTATTCGCCATGGTGGATCAATGGACGGAACAGAAATCATGGGTATTTTATTAACGAAGAAATTGCCTTTCTCTGTTGGCGAATTTGTAATGTTTGTGAACTTATTCATTTTTGCATGGGCAGCATTTGTATTTGGTGTTGAACAAGCTATGTATTCTGTTATGGCGTACTATATCGCCTTCAAAACAATTGATACAGTCATTCAAGGTTTAGATGAAACAAAAGCGGTTTTAATTGTATCAGATCAATATGAGGAAGTATCAAATGCGATTTTGCATCGTCTTGGTCGTGGAACTACAAAGCTTGTAGCGAAAGGCGGTTACACGGATAAAGAAAAAGAAGTTATTTATGCAGTTGTAACGCGTCTGGAAGTGACGAAGTTAAAATCAATTGTGTATGAAATTGATGCGAATGCGTTTGTTACGATTATGAATACACAAGAGACAAATGGTGGCAAGTTTAAATCGGCTATCCACTAAAAAACATGTATCCCGCTATTTGAGGGCAAATAATCGGTAGGGGATGGCCTTATCTGATTAAGGTTTCATTTTATAGGAACATTTTTCGGGAGCAGAGAATTTTTCTCTGCTTTTTGTTATAATAGAAAGGTTTCTTGAAAAAATTGATATATTTTAGGCAGATTGGTTTACAACTATAATAAGCTGTACTATAATTCAAATAGATATAAATCGGAATCATTCTGAATTAAAATAGGTGAGATGATATGAATAATATATTAGAAATAGAAGGATTGTCATTTCGATATGAAGATCGAAATGTGTTAGAAGATATTAATTTGCAAGTTCCGAAGGGAGCTTTTTTAGGTTTAGTTGGGCCGAATGGTTCTGGGAAATCAACTTTGCTAAAATGTTTATTAGGCGTTTTAAAGCCAAAACAGGGAAGTATTCGTTTGTTTGGTGTTGATAGTAAGAAGTTTAAAGAATGGAACAAAGTTGGTTATGTGTCGCAAAAGGCAAATAGCTTTAATTCTGGTTTTCCGGCAACTGTTTTTGAAGTTGTATCAATGGGACTCGTTTCTAAAAAAGGGCTGTTTCGCTTTTTCACGAAAAACGATAAGGAAAAGGTAGAAAAAGCGATTGCTGATGTTGGAATGAGTGAGTTTCAAGGGCGCAATATCGGAGAACTTTCTGGTGGACAACAACAGCGTGTATTTATTGCTCGTGCGCTCGTTAGTGATCCTGAATTACTTATTTTGGACGAGCCCACTGTTGGAATAGATGTGAAGAATGTAGAAAGTTTTTATGAGATATTAGAGGATTTAAACAAAAGGTTAGGAATCACATTAATTCTCGTTACTCATGATATGGGAGCTGTTACTGAGAAGGTAACACATGTTGCATGCTTAAACCAACATCTACATTTCCATGGAAATGTAGAGAAGTTCCGAGAGTTAGAAGATGCAGAAATGTCCGTCTTATATGGACATCATGTTCATCGTTTAGAACACGAGCATGAGCATCACGGGAGGATATAATGATACAAGATTTTTTACAATATGACTTTTTACGTAACTCTTTATATGCAGGGATTTTAATCGGACTTGTTGCACCGCTTATCGGTGTATTTGTTGTCATTCGCCGAATGTCGCTTATTGCGGATGCATTAAGTCACGTGACATTATCGGGTATTGCTGCAAGTTTACTACTAGAAAAAACAATTTTCACAGGAGGATTTTTAAATCCGTTATATATGGGAATGATTTTTTCTATTGGTGGAGCGTTACTAATCGAAAAATTACGTACTGTATATAAACATTATCAAGAATTAGCAATTCCGATTATTCTTTCAGCAGGAATGGGGATTGGGGTTATTTTTATATCACTTGCAAATGGATTTAACACTGATTTATTTAGTTATTTATTTGGGAGTGTAAGTGCTGTAACAAGTACGGATTTAATAATCATCGGCATTGTAGCAATTGTTGTTATTGTAACGATCACTTTATTATATAAAGAGTTATTTTTACTATCGTTTGATGAGGAATATGCTGTATCAACCGGTTTGAGTGCAAAGTGGATTCACTTTATTTTCATTATATTGGTTGCACTTGTCATTGCAGTATCAATGCGTGTAGTAGGGGTTCTTCTCGTATCATCATTAATGACGTTACCAGTTGCAGCAAGTATTCGTATTGCGAATGGATTTAAACAAACAATTTTCTTTTCCATTTTATTTGGTGAAATTGCAGTAATTGGTGGAATGTTTGCTTCATATCAACTTGATCTAGCACCAGGTGGTACAATTGTTATGATAGCAGTTCTTATTTTAATTGGTGCGATTTTATGGAAAAAGAAAAAAACTGCATAAAGTAGGGATAGATATGAATCTAACAGAAGCTTTACGCCTAATGAAAGATAAAGGATACAAACATACTGGAAAAAGGGAAGAAATGCTCAGGTTATTTGCAGCTCACAATCGTTATTTAACGGCGAAAGACGTTTTAGAGCATATGAAGGATGATTATCCAGGTCTTAGCTTTGATACGATTTATCGTAACTTAACGGTGTTTGCTGAAATCGGTGTTTTAGAACAAACGGAATTAAATGGTGAAAAACATTTTCGTTTTACATGTTCTATTATGGAACATCATCATCATTTTATTTGTTTAGATTGCGGGGGGACGAAAGAGATTACTTCCTGCCCGATGGATTTTATGAATAAAGATTTTAACGGTTATGAAGTAACCGGGCATAAGTTTGAAATATACGGCCGTTGTCCAAAATGTGCAAAATAAGAACTCGTCGGTTACATAACTGACGAGCTTTTTTACGTAAAAAAGAAGGTTGCCACAAATATTGTGGCAACCTTCTTTTTATTGTTCTTGTGTTTCTTTTTCTTTTTCTCGTTCAGCAGCCATTTCAGCAGCAATTACATCGATTTCTTTTTTTAGTTCTTCTACCATTATTTCTTCTGGTACTTTACGAACAACTTGCCCTTTACGGAATAATAATCCTTCTCCACGTGCACCGGCAATACCGATATCAGCTTCACGAGCTTCACCAGGACCGTTTACAGCGCAACCAAGTACTGCAACTTTAATTGGTACTTTTAGTGTAGAGATGTATTCTTCCACCTCGTTAGCGATGCTAATTAAATCAATTTCAATACGACCACAAGTTGGACAAGAAATAAGTGTTGCTGCATTAGATGCAAGACCGAATGACTTTAATAGTTCACGCGCAACTTTTACTTCTTCAACTGGGTCAGCACTTAATGAAATACGTAGTGTATTTCCGATGCCTTTATTTAAGATTGCGCCAAGACCAGCGGCACTTTTTACAGTTCCAGCAAATAATGTTCCGGATTCTGTAATACCTAAATGTAATGGGTAATCAAAAGCACGAGCAGCTTTTTCGTATGCTTCAATTGCTAAGTTAACATCAGAGGCTTTCATAGATACGATAATATCGTGGAAATCTAAGTCCTCTAAAATTTTAATGTGATGTAGGGCGCTCTCGACCATACCATCTGCAGTTGGGTATCCGTACTTTTCTAAAATGTGACGTTCTAATGAACCTGCGTTTACACCGATACGGATTGGAATACCGCGTTCTTTTGCTGCATTTACAACAGCTTCTACTTTATGGCGACGACCAATGTTACCTGGATTGATACGTACTTTATCAATGCCACCTTCAATTGCTTTTAAAGCAAGGCGATAATCAAAATGAATATCAGCAACAAGTGGAATGTTGATTTGTTTTTTAATATCAGCAATAGCATTTGCTGCGCGTTCGTCTGGAACAGCAACACGGACGACTTGACAGCCAGCTTCTTCTAAACGTTTAATTTCAGCAACTGTTGCTTCAACATCATGTGTTTTTGTTGTTGTCATACTTTGTATAATTAATTCATTATTACCGCCAATTGTTAAATTACCGACTTTAACTGGACGTGTTTTTGTACGATGAGTCATTTCATTCACGAATAGATCGCTCTCCTTATAAAAGAAGTTTCTTATTTAGTCCCTCATATCAATGAAAGTATACGTGATACAGGGCTATAGAAACCGAAGTGCTCGGTTTCACTTTTACTATTGTATCAGCGCCTTTATGTAATTGACAAGGATTAAGTGATTGCTTATTGATATAACGGGAATTTATAAGACTTTCCAATTTGTATTTTTGTAGCAGATGTACTTTTGTTTAGTTGTTTAAAGTCATCAATTACCTTTTCAATGGAAGGGATTTTTTTCTTATTAATTTGTTCGGTAATAGAAAGAACTGTCTCACCTGTTTTGACTTCAATTGTTTTATAAGTTACATCTGTTTCTTTTTCTGCTTTGTTCTCTTTATTTTGTTTTGTATCTGTACTTTCTTGTTTTATCGTTTGGGCCGCATTTGTTTTTTTATATGAACTTAACATCGGTAAAGTGCCGATTTTTATATCGTAATAAAATATATAACCAAGAACAAGCACGAATAAGAATATACCTAATCTCTTCATATTCTTCACTCCTTTGCTAGGAATATATGCTTGTCCAAAAAAAAAATGCCTATTTAGGCATTTTTTTTCGTTCTTATTTTTCTTTTGGTTTTGGAACTTCTTTAATTGTTAAGTAAAGAACAATTAAAACAACTGCGATATAAATGAATGTTGAACCAGGTACAACAATTTTGAATAGATCCATAATCATAAAGAAGATTGTTGGAATTGTGTAGCTGTATGCAGTTAACGTCCATACTTGCTTATAAGATAATTTACGTTGACCGCTCATAGCAGAACCAATAAACGCAAGTAAAGTAATTCCTAAGAAAGTAATAAACAATTGGAATAGGTATACTAACACGCCGATAACAGCTAGTAAAATTGGATAAATACTATCGAATACAGAAATGAAATCTTGCAAATCTTTCTTCTCAAGAGATGTCCCTAATAAATCATTATAGGAGTATGTTTGTGTTTGACCATTTCCTATAGAAACTACTTTATCTTTTAAAATAAATAAACCAGTTTTGTTTTGATATGTTTCTATATCTGTTGTATTAGGATCAAATACGAAAAGAGCATCTCCCTCTTCCTTTAGAATAGGTTGTTCAATATCTGCTTTTAGTTCACCGTTTTCGATTTTAAAATCAGGTAAATCTTTTTCAATTGCTTGATTTACCATGGTAACACTATCTTGAATAAAGCTACCGTAAAAGAATGTTCTTGGAATAGTAGTGATTAGACAAAGTAGCATAATATACAAAATGGTTTTTCCGATTTTTTGAAAACGGAATAGCGCCATATCTTTAGGCGAATATACGCTTTTTGCTAATTGGGTAAATATGGACATAGATTCACTTCCTTTATGTATGTATAAAATCATTGTAACGTAGGAATCTAGAGAATCTCAAGATATATTATATTTACATATAGTGGAGATAACTAAATTTCTTTTATTAATTTTCTTCTTTTATATGAGAAAAATACAATTGACACTTTTCTTTGCCATATGGTAAATTTATCTTACATTTCTTAAAGGATATATCTGATAGGAATTCCTTTATTTGATATGTATGTTACATACGTAATTGTGGACCCTTAGCTCAGCTGGTTAGAGCAGACGGCTCATAACCGTCCGGTCGTAGGTTCGAGTCCTACAGGGTCCATATCCATTTCACATGTTTATTATGTCAGCGGGAAGCTTCCTTGTAGAAGGGAGCTTTTTTACGGAATATATGAGCATTTTAATTGAAAAGAAGTGGGATTTTTGCTACGTTAATGATAGCAAGACAATGTGATTTATTTGTTTGCACCCTATGGCAATTAGGGTAGAATGAAGTTGTATGTCACTTAAGTGGCAATACATAAACTGGGAGGAATATAACAATGGCAAAACACGAATTACCAAATTTACCTTATGCGTATGATGCTTTAGAGCCTCACTTTGACAAAGAAACAATGAACATCCATCATACAAAACACCATAACACGTACATTACAAACTTAAACGCTGCTTTAGAAGGTCATGCAGAATTAGCTGACAAAAGCGTAGAAGAATTAGTTGCAAACTTAAACGAAGTACCAGAAGCAATCCGTACAGCAGTACGTAACAATGGTGGCGGACATGCTAACCATACATTCTTCTGGACAATCTTATCTCCAAACGGCGGCGGACAACCAGTAGGCGAACTTGCAACTGCAATTGAAGCGAAATTCGGTAGCTTCGATGCATTCAAAGAAGAATTCGCAAAAGCTGGCGCAACTCGTTTCGGTTCTGGTTGGGCTTGGTTAGTAGTAAACAATGGTGAGTTAGAAGTAACAAGCACGCCAAACCAAGATTCTCCTCTAACTGAAGGTAAAACTCCAGTTGTAGGTTTAGATGTTTGGGAACATGCTTACTACTTAAATTACCAAAACCGTCGTCCTGACTACATCGGTGCATTCTGGAACGTTGTAGATTGGAACGCTGCTGAAAAACGTTACCAAGAAGCAAAATAATTGTAATAACAATAGAAAAAAGCTAGGAGAATGCTCCTAGCTTTTTTCTATGCTTTCCTTTTACATAATTGGGCTTGTCTTTGGAAGACTAGAACATGAAGTAAAGGAGAGTTGTGTATGAAGTGGAAACATATAATTGGTGACGTTGAAGTGAATCGGGATTTAGTGTTATTGCTCCTTATTGGAGGTTTATACACGCTCGCAATTTCTTTATCGAATACGTTTGTTAACATTTATTTATGGAAACAAACACAAAATTATGTGAATCTTGGCTTGTATAATTTGGCCAGCGTTGTATTACAGCCTCTCACATTTCTTATAGGTGGGAAATTAGCGAAGCGTATTGATCGCTCAATCTTGTTACGAATAGGCGTAGGCACGTTAGCAATTTTTTTTATCGTTGTTTTAGTAGCGGGAAAAAGCGCTTCTCACTATATTTTATTAATGGGGGCTCTTTTAGGAGTCGGATATGGTTTTTACTGGCTCGCGTTTAACTTATTAACATTTGAGATTACAGAACCAGAAACAAGAGATTTCTTTAATGGGTTTCTTGGACTTCTTACATCCTTCTCTGGCATGATTGGACCGATAGCAGCTGGATACACAATTTCACGTATGGAAAAATGGAGTGGCTATACGGTCATATTCTTTCTTTCGTTACTGTTATTTGCAATTGCTGTCATTTTAAGCTTTTTTGTATCTAAGAGAGAATGTGAAGGACGGTATGAAATTGTACAAGTATTGAAAGAGCGGCAGATTGATAAAAATTGGGGAAGAATTACACGTGCTCATTTTTTCCAAGGGTTGAGAGAGGGAACGTTTATTTTTGTGATTTCCGTATACGTGTATTTAGCGACGGATAGCGAACTCGCCTTAGGAAAATATAGCTTAGTAAATTCTGCTGTATCATTTGTATGTTACTACTTAGTCACTCGTATGTTAAAGAAAGAGTGGCGGAAAAAAGCAATTTTGCTTGGAGGCATTATTTTATATGCTGTCGTATTTTTAGTTATATTCAATGTTACATATGCAAAATTACTTATTTATGCAGCGTGTATTGCGGTTGCATACCCTATTTTGCTCGTTCCGTATGGGTCCATGACATATGATGTAATTGGCAGAGCGAAAAACGCGAGAGAGTGGCGTGTAGAGTATGTAGTAGTCCGGGAATTATGGTTAAATGCAGGAAGAATTTGTTCGGTTTTAAGTTTTTTATGTGCTGTATTATTCTTTCCGCCTGAAAAAAGTTTGCCTTACTTATTATGTATTTTAGGTGCAGGACATTTTCTTATTTATTTTGCAGTTAAAAATGTCAAATATGATGAGGGAAATGCAAGTAAAACAAGTGTTGTAACGCAAGCGAATGCACAGAATCAAACAGAACCAGAAGGTTAACTTCTCGGTTGTTTTATGCTAGAATAGAAAAAGATGTAAGACAGCAGTGAGGACACCTGTATGAAGGTGTCCCTTTCACATTACATAGCTGTTGGTAGAGGGGGTTTGTATGAGCAAGAAGCAGAAACAACAAAAGAAAAAGACTCACGTTCCTTTTCGGTTAAACGTGCTGTTTTTCTGCGTGTTTTTATTGTTCTCCGCGGTTATTGTAAGGCTTGGATATGTACAAATTGTTCGCGGTGAGGAATATAAGAATGAAGTGGAGAGGAAAGAGAACTCGACGATAAGTAATCCTGTACCACGTGGGAAAATATTTGACCGTTATGGGCGAGCTGTAGTAGATAATGCAGCTGTTCGTACGATTACATTTACAAAAATGAAAGGATCAACTGCAGAGGCTCGCTTAGAAACAGCGAAAAAGCTAGCAGATTTGATTGAAGTACCGACTGATAAATTAACAGATCGCGATAAAAAAGATTATTGGCTTGCTATGCACAAAGAGGAAGCTAAAGAAAAGATTACGAATAAAGATCGTCAAGAGTTAAAAGATAAAAAAATTGACGATAAAGAATTAGATGAACGTCAACGAAGTCGCGTGACAGAAGAAGAAGTGAATCAATTATCCGCAAAAGATTTAGAAATACTAGCGATTAAAAGCAAAATGGACGGCGGATATGCAATGACACCTCAAGTTATTAAAAAAGATGCTACAGAAGAAGAATATGCGATTATTAGTGAAAGCCTAGCAGCATTACCAGGTGTAGATACGAATGTTGATTGGGATCGAAAGTATATTTATGATGATTTATTCCGAAGTGTACTTGGCGGGGTGTCAACGTCTGATGAAGGTTTACCGAGAGAAAGACTAGATTACTATCTTGTTCGTGATTATAATCGAAATGACCGTGTAGGGAAAAGTTATCTTGAGCAGCAATATGAAGATAGTTTGCACGGTAATAAAGCGGAAGTGAGAAATATTACAGATAAAAACGGTAATATTTTAGAAACGATTAATGTATCAAAAGGGCAGAGTGGTAACAATCTGAATTTAACAATTGATATGGAATTACAAAAGCGTGTAGAAGAAATTATCACTAAAAATTTATTGAGATATAAAGGGGGACAACCTCTTTTAGATCGTGCATTCGTTGTAATGATGAACCCAAAAAATGGTGAAGTTTTATCTATGGCAGGGAAACAGTTAGTGAATGAAAATGGCGAAACGAAAGTACAAGATTTCGCATTAGGAACGATGACAAGTTCTTATCCGATGGGATCAACTGTAAAAGGTGCGACAGTACTTACAGGCTATCAAACAGGTGCGATTCAACCAGGTTCAGTTCAACTCGATGAACCAATCGTATTGAAAGGAACGCCGAAAAAATCTTCTTGGAAGACGATGGGATATATTAATGATCTGACAGCATTAAAAATGTCTTCTAACGTTTATATGTTTAAAACGGCGATGAATCTCGCAGGTGTTCAATATGTGAGAGGTGGTACGTTAGATATACCACAAAAAGCATTTGATACGATGCGTTATTATTTCGGACAGTTTGGACTTGGTGTGAAAACAGGTATTGATTTACCGAATGAATCAGCGGGCCAAACAGGTAAAGGAATTCAGCCAGGTTTCTTATTAGATTTATCAATTGGACAGTATGATACGTATACACCACTTCAATTAGCGCAATATGTTTCAACAATTGCAAATGGTGGTTACCGTATGCAGCCTCAAGTTGTGAAAGAAATTCGTCAACCGGCAGTGAAACAAGATGAGGTTGGAAAAGTGGTTCATTCAATGGAACCGAAAGTGCTGAATCGTATTGATATGCCTGAATCACAAATTAAACGTGTTCAGGAAGGATTTAGACAAGTATTTAACGATTCTGGTGGTACAGCTGCGAAATACTTTGCAGGTGCACAATATAAAGCTGCTGGTAAAACAGGTACAGCTCAAACTGTGTATGGCGGAGATAAAGAGATTGGTAGAAAGGCAAACGGTGAGCGTAAAGAAACATATAACTTAACGTTAGTAGGTTATGCGCCACTTGAAGACCCTGAAGTAGCATTTTCTGTTGTTGTACCTTGGGTAGATGATAAATCAGGTATTAACGGATATATTAGCCGTGACATTATGGACGCGTACTTTGATTTGAAAAAAATAGAAAATGGCGAAGCTTCAAAAGAGGAAATAGATAATAAAAAGAAAAATAAAGAGCAAGATGATGAATAAAAAAGTTGTAAAAAAAGCACACTATCTGAAAAGATAGTGTGCTTTTTTTTATGGTTTATGCATACGTTTTAATAAAGTGGACAAGCATATCATATCGGAAAATTAAGAGGCCTCACAAATGATACTCATGCATCCCTCTGAAGGATAGCGGTTTTATGGACCAATCATCAGTGAAAATGAACAATGGCTACGGATTAAAGTTTTACCTAATGTTGATTCTTGTGGAACTTTACAAAACTTTTACAAACAATTAAAACCGAATTAATAGTTTAGCAGTATTCTTATATCTGTAATCCTGTTATTTCCGGTTACTTCTAGGAGGAAGAACACGTGAAATGGATAAGTGCATCGATTAAAGTTTTCATACTGTCGACATGTTTTCTTTATGTTGGCACGTCTACTGCATTTGCTGTGAATGAAATGGGAGAAGTGAGAGTTGATGGATCCTCAACAGTTTTCCCTATTATAGAAGCAGTAGCGGAGGAATATACAAGGGCGCATCCAAACGTGAAAATTTCTATCAGTGTTTCTGGAACAGGAGGAGGATTTAATCGTTTCAGTAAAGGAGAAGTAGATATAAATAATGCTTCGAGAGCAATGAAACAAGTAGAAGAAAATGAAATGAAGAAAAACTCCATTCAGTTTACACCGTTTGAAGTCGCTTACGATGGTCTTACGATCGTTGTGAATCGCCAAAATACTTGGGTAGACAATATGACGGTAGACGAGTTACGTCTATTATGGAGTGAAGATGAAAGCGGAAAGCGATGGTCACAAATTCATTCATCATGGCCACGTGAACAGGTGAAGTTTTATGCGCCAGGTGTAGACTCTGGTACGTATGATTATTTTCAAAATGTCATCTTACAAAATAGTCGCATTGTAAAAAAAGTCTCTTTGTCTGAAGATGATCAAGTTATTATGCAAGGGGTAATGAATGATAAAAATGCCATTGCTTTTGTAGGATATGCTTATTATATGGCCAATCGAGATAAGGTGAGAGCAATAAAAGTGAATGGTGTACTTCCGACGAAAGATACCATTCAATCAGGTAAGTATAAGCCATTATCTAGGCCGCTATTTGCTTATGTGAATGATGCATCTATCCGAAAAAAAATGAATGTAGCAAATTATATTGAGTTTATGATTCAACATGTTGGTGATCTCGCTGAAGAGGTTGGGTATGTAAAATTACCAAAAGAAAAATACAATGAACAGCTGCGGATGTTAACAGAAATAAAAAGGTAATGTCAGGGTGGAGAGGGGTTTTCATCTTTGGCTCATAATGACAAAAGTCAAATTACATTTTCTGTACAACATTTGATTGAAAGAAATACAAAACAAAGAAAAAAAACGCAGCGAATCAATCGAATAGTTCCGTTATTACTAAAAATAATTGCTAGCGTGTCTATTGTAACGACACTTGGAATTATTTTCACATTGGCAAATGAAACATTGATGTTTTTTCAAACAATACCATTACACTCCTTTTTGACGGGAAAAGAATGGTTACCTTTTTTTGAAGATCCTAAATTCGGTATATTACCACTTATATGTGGAACGTTCCTTGTAACAGCAATTGCCATGTTCGTAGCAATTCCTATCGGTTTAGCGTGTGCCGTATTTTTAAGCGAATATGCTTCAAACGGTGCAAGGAAAGTATTAAAACCTATGTTAGAACTATTAGCAGGTATTCCGACAATTGTATATGGTTTTTTTGCATTAACAGTTGTCACACCACTTTTACAACGGATTATACCAGATTTACAGTTTTTTAATGCGATTAGTCCAGGTATTGTTATTGGCTTTATGATGATACCTACAATTGCATCTCTATCTGAAGACGCGATGAGAGCTGTAGCGAAAGGGACGAAAGAAGCTTCGTTAGCACTTGGAGCAACTCGGTTTGAGATGGTAAAACAAGTCGTGTTTCCCTCGGCTTTTACAGGGATTATGGCAGCGATCATATTAGCTGCTTCCAGGGCAATTGGTGAAACGATGATAGTTGTAATTGCAGCGGGATCTACACCGAATGTATCGCTCGATCCGACACATTCTATTCAAACGCTAACAGCCTATATTGTGCAAGTGAGCTTAGGTGATGCTCCGCATGGAACAATTACGTATTACAGCATGTACGCTGTAGGCGCAACGTTATTCTTGTTTACTCTTATAATGAACATCATTTCACACTCTATTATGCGCCGCTTTAGGAGGGTGACATAATATGCGAATGTTGAATCATAAAAAAATACAAGAAAATATGGCATCACGTTTTTTAAAAGACCGAGTTTACAAGTTGTTATTTTATATAGCAATTTTGTTTTCAATCATAATACTGCTTATTTTACTTTTTCAAATTTTTGAAAAAGGTATAAGTTACCTTTCGTTAGATTTCTTTACAAACTTCGCTTCGCGTAATCCGAAAGAAGCTGGGATTGCTGCAGCTTTGTCAGGAACAATATTATTTATGAGTATTGTTATACCAGTTTCCTTTATATTTGGAGTTGGAACTGCTCTTTATTTGGAGCAATATGCGAAGGAATCTATATTTAAAAAGGTAATAGAAATTAATAATCAAACGTTAGCAGGAGTACCGTCCGTTGTATTTGGATTACTCGGCTTAACTATTTTTGTATATGCTCTTCATTTAGGTGAGAGTATTATTGCGGCGGCACTGACGATGAGTTTACTCGTTTTACCGACAGTTGTTGTAGCGAGTCAAGAAGCGATACGATCTGTACCAAGTTCATTATTAGAAGCCTCTTACGGATTAGGTGCTACGAAGTGGCAAACGATGTATCAAATTGTATTGCCATCTGCTTTCCCAGGAATTATAACGGGTTGTACGTTAGCGATATCAAGGGCGATTGGAGAAGCGGCACCGCTATTAGTTATTGGGGCACTTGCATTTGCAAATTATGTTCCATTTAGTATGTTTGATAGATTTACAGTTTTACCAATTCAAATTTTTAATTGGATGAGTAGACCGCAAGAAGAATTTCAGTACGTAGCAGCTGCTGGGATGATTGTTTTGTTAGGTTTATTACTCTTTATCAATATATTTGTCTTATGGTTACGAAATCGAAAATAAGTTGGAAATGGATGAAAGGGGAATTCAAATGGTAGCAACAGTAGTAAATGTACAGGTGAAAAACGAGGAGAAAATCGAGACTGCACCAAAGAAAGTAGTATTTGATACGAAAAACTTAAATTTATGGTACGGAGAAGACCATGCTTTAAAAGATATTAACTTAAGCATTCATGAGAATGAAGTTACAGCAATTATCGGGCCAAGTGGTTGTGGTAAATCCACGTACTTAAAAACATTAAATCGTATGGTAGAGTTAGTACCAATCGTGCGAACTACAGGTGTAATTGAATATAGAGAGCGCAATATATTTGAAAAATCATACCCAGTTGAAGAATTAAGAACTCATGTGGGAATGGTGTTCCAAAAGCCAAATCCATTTCCGAAATCTATTTATGAAAATGTAGCATATGGACCGAAAATTCATGGTATTCGTGATAAGAAAACATTGGATGAAATTGTTGAAAAAAGTTTACGTGGAGCAGCGATTTGGGATGAGTTAAAAGATCGTTTGCATGATAATGCATACGGTTTATCTGGTGGACAGCAACAGCGTCTATGTATCGCACGTTGTTTAGCAATTGAACCAGACGTTATTTTAATGGATGAGCCAACATCGGCACTAGATCCAATTTCAACATTAAAAGTAGAAGAATTAATTCAAGAGTTAAAGAAAGACTTTAGTATTGTGATCGTAACGCATAACATGCAACAAGCAGCACGTATTTCAGACAAAACTGCTTTCTTCTTAAGTGGAGAAGTTGTGGAATATACAGATACAAATAAATTATTTACGACACCTTCAGATAAGCGTACAGAAGATTATATTACAGGCCGATTCGGTTGATATCTTTGCAAGGATAAGAGTAAATACCCTCTTAACAGAGGGTATTTCTTATTTTTACCTCATTTAATTAGAGAAGTAATGCTTCTCCTATCTTAAGGTTTATTACAAGTAGGCTAGGTAGGAGATCTATATAATGGCACATAATATTGAGGGGGAAGAAACAATGGTAAGAGAACAGTTTCAATGTGATTTAAAAATGTTACAGCAAAAGGTGATTGAGCTTGGAGAGCTAGCGAGGGAAGCTTTATTGTTTGCTATGGAAGGTCTTCATAAAAGGGATGTAGAGAAAGCGTTAGAGGTAATAGATGGTGATTATCGTATGGATAATTTAGAAGAGGAAATAAATGATCTTGCGCTTATGCTTATTACGAAGCAGCAACCTGTAGCAAGTGATTTAAGAAGGATTTTCATTTCAATTAAAACAGCGACAGATTTAGAGCGTATTGCAGATCATGCTGTTAATATTGCGAAATCAACAATTCGTCTTGGGGAAAAAGAGGTGGTTGTTAGTTTGCACAATCTTGATGAAATGTTTGCAATTGCAAATAAGATGCTACAGTTAGCGCTAGAAGCATATGAGCAAGAAAATTTAACTTTTGCGAAACAAATTGCCGAAATGGATGATTCAGTTGATGAAATATATGGGAAAGCGATTCGTGAATTTATATCTTCAGTTCCAGAACAACCAGAAGCAATTACACAAATTACACAATTATCCTTTGTGGCGAGATATATCGAGCGTGTAGCAGATCATATTACAAATATTGCTGAAAATGTTTTTTATTTAGTAAAAGGAAAGCATTACTTATTAAATGAATAAATAAATAAAGAAAAAAGGCAGGTGAAACATCACCTGCCTTTTTTAGTCAAAACATGACAAAAAAAGCTCGTTGTTTCCTTTAGTTTATGATGATAAGATGTATCATAATGTAATGGAAAAAATAGGACACATATGTTGTTCATTTAATAAGTAATACTTTACCGAGTCAATAGTAAGCGCTTTCTTTCGTGGTATTTAAAATGTACATGTATATAGGGAGTTTTACTGCCTGTAAAAGCTCGAGTCGAGTGGTCAAGGCTAATAATCAGTGGGGGATGCGCAAAAACCCCTACTAATTAAAGTTTCATTTTATACTGCTAGTTAATGCGGGGTAGATAATATACATATCGTATATGAAGTTACTTAACATTATATAAGTGGAGGCTGAAGTATATGAAGGGGGTTATTTTAGCTGGAGGAAAAGGACGACGCCTTAGACCATTAACATGTAATACTCCAAAGCCGATGTTGCCATTATTAGAAAAGCCAGTTTTGGAATACAATATTGAATTATTACGTCAGCATGGTATTCGTGAAATTGCAATTACTATTCAGTATATGAGTACAGCAATTAAGCAATATTTTGGTGACGGTAGCAAATGGGGCGTTAACTTGTACTACTTTGAAGACTCTCCACCGCTTGGAACCGCAGGGAGTATTAAACAAGCGGAAACATTTTTAGATGAAACGTTTGTTGTGATAAGCGGGGATGCGTTAACTGATTTTCAATTATCAGAAGGAATTATGTTTCATGAACAAAAGAAAAGAATGGTAACTATGTTTGTAAAGGAAGTAGAAAACCCACTCTCATTCGGTTTAGTTGTAATGAACAAAGAACAAGAGGTTACACGATATATAGAAAAACCGAGCTGGAATGAAGTAGTCTCTAATATTGTGAATACAGGTATATATATTATGGAGCCAGAAATTTTTTCTTACATACCGCCCCGAGAATTTTTTGATTTCAGTCAAGATGTGTTTCCGTTATTGGCAAATAAGAACGCATTATTTGCATATTTGTCAGAAGGTTATTGGTTAGATATCGGTACATTTGATCAATATCGACAAGCGCAATTTGATTTGTTAACGAAAAAATTGCAAGTACCAATTCCTTATACGGAAGTATTGCCGATGGTATGGATGGGAGAAGGTGTGACGATAGGAAAAGGAACGAAAATTCACGGTCCGTCTTTTATTGGAGAAGGAGTAAAGATTGGTGCTGGAGCTGTAATTGAACCGTACTCTATTATCGGAAAAAATAGTATTGTTTCAAGTTATTCTCATCTTCAAAAAAGTATTGTTTTTGCAAATGCGCACATTGGGCAGTATTGCGAGCTATTAGAAACGACAATAGGAGAGCATACAATGGTGGAAGATGACGTTACACTGTTTCAAAAAAGCATTGTAGCGGATCATTGTCATATAGGGAAAAGTACGGTAATTAAGCAAAAGGGAAAACTATGGCCATATAAGGCGATTGACAGCTATTCGGTAGTAGGGTCGGCTGGTGTTCAAGAAAGTGAAAAGAGTGCAGGATGGCTGCAAAAAAGCCGCATTGTAGGAAGAGGTAATGTTGAGATCACTCCTCAATTTATTGTAAAGGTTGCAATGGCGTACGGGTCCCTTTTTGCGAAAGGGGAAAGTATATTAATTGGGAGTCAAGAACATATAGAAACGACTTCTTATAAAAATCTCTTTCTTCATGCGATTCATGGTATTGGGGTTCATACGATGGAATGCAAAGAAATGAACGAATCGCTTTTTCAGTATAGCATTCAGGATTTACAATGTGCTGGTGGGGTTTTCATTCAAGTGGAAAATGAAAAAGAGGTTGTGATAAAGTTATATGGTAAGGATGGGGTACAATTAACGTATAAGCAGCAAAAAGCGATAGAACAAGTATATATGTCTGAGTCGTTTTATTACGTATGTGAGAAAGAAATGGGGCGGAATAAGCTAGTCCACGTTTCTTTACATGATTATATAGAGGCTGTATTAGAGCGCATTGATGTGGAGAAAATACAAAAACAAAAGTTTCATCTCCTTATTAATAAGAGCAATGATATGTTACAACATTTACTTATGCTCTTTTTACAAAGGCTCGGATGCACAATTACATGGATTTATGCGGGCGAACAAAAGGATCATGTGAAAGCCTTGATGAAATCAAGTAAAGCAAATATGGCACTTATGTTTTCGGAGCAAGGAAATTATTTCGAGTTATATGATAATCATAGTAATATTTACCAAGGAACAGATTTTGAAGAGGTAGATATTCCAGATTTATTACTTGAATCGGCAGGGAATATTTACCCGATGTCTTTGAAATTAGGAGAATGTTACCTTCTATTTTATACGCAGGATGAAAAAAAGTCGTTTCAAGCGAGATGGAAACGAGATATTTTATATCGAATTGGAAAATTATTCGAGCTAATAGCATTGCAGGGAAAAACATTTCTCAGCATAGTAGAGCAATCACCTCCACTCTATCTACTTTGTGATGAAGTTGTATGTTCATGGAATGAAAAAGGGAAAGTAATGAGGAAATTATTGGCTGATATAGAAAGAAAGGAAGAAGGTATATTTGAAGGAATACAGTTCAAATATACCGAAAAAGAGTGGTCTTATATCGTTTCTGACACAAAACAACCGAAATTTTTAGTGTATTCGCATGCCAGAAACCCAGTGATAGCAAGGGAAAACATGAAAAATCTTATAGAAAAAATTAGACAATATCAAAAGGTGTAGAATTTTTATTTTAAAAGTGGTATTATAGTATAGTCTGATTTAAGTTATTAGTACTGGAGGGAATAAGAATGCGTGTGAATATTACTCTAGCATGTACAGAATGCGGAGATCGTAACTATATCTCAAAGAAAAACAAACGTAACAACGCTGAGCGTATCGAGCTTAAAAAGTATTGCAAGCGTGACAAGAAGTCTACGTTACACCGTGAAACAAAGTAAGCAGTAGGAATATTTTCCTACTGTTTCTTTTTTTATTCGATTCCTCTGTTAAAAGTGATACACTATCATCGTAGAGCAAAGTATCACTGTGAGGGGGAAAATGTGTGAGAGAAGAGAAAGTACGTTTACGTAAACAAATAATAGAGCACATGAATTCTTTATCAGAAGAACGGTATACAACTTTATCAGAGCAAATTGCATTTTCGTTGTATGTGCAAAAAGAGTGGGCTGAAGCTAAAACAATTGGAATCACTCTCTCAATAGAAAATGAAGTGAATACATATTCTATTATCGAAAAAGCTTGGGAAGAAGGAAAGCAAGTTGTTGTTCCAAAGTGTAATAAAGGAACACGAACAATGTCTTTCCGGCAAATTAGTAATTTTGATCAATTAGAAACAGTGTATATGAATTTACGTGAACCAATTCCAGCGTGTACGGAAGAAGTGAATGCAGATGACATTGATCTTCAAATCGTGCCAGGTGTAGCTTATACAGAGCGAGGAGAACGGATTGGATATGGCGGTGGGTATTATGATCGTTATCTCGTGCATTATAAAGGGAAAACGCTATCATTAGCTTATAGTTTTCAAATAGTCGAACATATTCCAGTAGAGCCGTTTGATAAAAACGTAGAAAAAATTATTACAGAAAAAGGAACAATGGTTAAAAATGGGCTTGTATAGACAAATAAAAATTGACGAGACTTTTTCTTCTTGATTATAATAAAATATGTGAACGTTTTCTTATTATAATTTTTTATAGTAAGTGAGCATAGAGGGTGATAAAATGGTATCTATTTATGATATTCAGCAATTGCTAAAGAAATTTGGTACGATTATTTATACGGGTGATCGAATTGCAGATTTACAATTAATGCAAGATGAATTGCGTGAATTAAATCAATCACAGTTAATCGATCCACAAGACTATCAAACAGCTTTATTTTTATTGAAGCAAGAAATTCAAAAAGAGCTAAATAAGAATTAGATAAAGGTAGGTAAGCAACATGGAAGAGAAATGGTTAGTTGGGGTTGACCTTGGTGGTACAACAATTAAAGTAGCATTTATTAATGTGTACGGTGAAATTTTACATAAGTGGGAAATCCCTACGAATACAAATGAGCAAGGAAAACATATTACGCTTGATGTAGCGAAAGCTATTGATAAAAAGTTAGAAGAGTTAGGTGAATTGAAAAGCAAGTTAATCGGTATTGGTATGGGAGCTCCTGGTCCTGTACACGTGGCGTCTGGAATGATTTATGAAGCGGTCAATTTAGGATGGAAAAACTATCCGTTAAAAGATTTATTAGAAGTAGAAACAGGATTACCTGTTGTTATTGATAATGATGCAAACTTGGCAGCGCTTGGTGAAATGTGGAAAGGTGCTGGTGAAGGAGCAAAAGATTTAATCTGTATGACACTTGGCACTGGTGTTGGTGGTGGTGTAATCGCCAATGGTGAGATTGTACACGGCGTAAGCGGAGCTGCTGGTGAGATTGGACATATTACAGTAGTTACAGAGAATGCTTTCCCATGTAATTGCGGGAAGTCTGGTTGCTTAGAAACTGTAGCATCTGCAACGGGTATTGTGCGTGTTGCTATGCAAAAAATACAAGAGACTAATAAAGAGAGTGTTCTACGTTCTATGTTAGCAGAAGAAGGGCGTATTACATCAAAAGATGTGTTTGAAGCACTTGGACAAGGTGACGAGCTAGCAGGCGAAGTAGTAGAAAAAGTAGCTTCTTATTTAGGGTTAGCTGTAGCGAACCTTGCTAGTACGTTGAACCCAGAGAAAATTGTTATTGGCGGGGGCGTGTCTAAAGCTGGAGATGCACTATTAGAGCCAATTCAACGTTATTTCGAGCAATATGCTTTCTCACGTGCTGTAAAGAGCACAAAGTTAGCGATTGCAATACTTGGTAATGATGCAGGTGTTATCGGAGGAGCTTGGCTTGTAAAAAAGCACAAATACGAAGCGAAGATGGTATAAGTTGTGAAATATGAAAAGAGGAAGGGGAAACCCTTCCTCTTTTTGTGTGAAATCTTGATGAAGAATAACATGTAAATGAATTAAGCTGCCGGTGGGTACCCGTTATATAGAACAGTCATGATCGTAAACCATCCGAAAACGAGTACAGTTGCAATTGCAAAGCCGCCCGCGAATAAGTTTTTTTCGCGAAGAGTTCTAAGCGTAGCGAATACAGCTAACAGAGTGACTAGCGCAAAAATAATAACAAGGCCCATACAATATCCTCCTCTGTCTACCCATTCCTTAATATGAGTTTTTAGAATATTAACTCTTTTATATTGTACATGTTTTAAAAATGATTGTCGAGATAGCATCCTTTCTTTTCCTAAGAGAAAAAAATGTTGTATCATTGAAAGTAAGTTTAATAATTGGAGGAGATTTTCATATGAAATGGATACAAATGCCGTTAGGCCCATTACAAACGAATGCTTATATTTTAAAGAATAATCAAAATGAGTGTATTATCTTTGATCCTGGTCACGAAGGAGAGAAGCTCGTTACATATTTACAAGAAGAACAATTAAAGCCACTGGCTGTTTTATTAACACATGCTCACTTTGATCATATTGGTGCTGTTGACGCGGTAAGAGACGCTTTTCATATTCCTGTGTACGTACATAAAGAAGAAGCAGATTGGTTAGGCGATGCAACTGTAAATGGCTCTCAAATTTTTATGATGAATCGCAGTATTACAGCAAAACCAGCAGATCATATTATTGATACAGAAGGTGCATTAGCAATTGGTTCATTTAATTTTGAGATTTTTGAGACGCCAGGACATTCTCCAGGCAGTATTTCTTATTATTGTAAAGAGGCGAATGCTGTATTTTCTGGAGATGTATTGTTCCAAATGAGCATCGGAAGAACAGATTTACCCGGTGGAAGTTTTGCTGAATTGATTGGAAGTATTGAAGAAAAATTATTTGTATTACCAGATGAAACAGCGGTGCTATGTGGACATGGTCCAGAAACAAGCATTGGTTTTGAAAAAGAAAATAATCCATTTTTACAGTAAGGAGCTAGTATGGAGATGGAGCTCATTTTAAAAGAATGGATGGGGAAAGAGAAGGATTATTCAATTTCATATAGTACGTATATGAATCTCGTATTGTACACAGAGGGACATGGCTATTATATGAAGGAACGTGAAAAAATTGGAAGACAGGGGGATTTTTTTACAAGTAGCAACGTATCCTCTGTTTTTGCAAAAACATTTGCTAAGTTTTTTATTCGTCTTGTTGAAAATGGTGAAGTTGCTCCGAATATTTGTGAGATTGGTGGGGGGACAGGAAGGTTTGCCTATGATGTTTTACAAGAGTGGAAGCAAGTATCCCCAGAAACCTTTATTGATTTAAACTATTCAATGATTGAAATGAGCCCTTTTCATAGAAACTTACAGCAGAAAAATCTTTGTTCGTTTTCTAATGTGTCGTATTATACGTCGCATAGTGAAATGGGAGAATCGTTCGAAGGGATTCTTTTTTCGAATGAGTTATTTGATGCATTTCCTGTTGAAGTAATTGAGAAGAGAAATGGAATATTATATGAAGTACGTGTTACGTACACAGAGGAAGGGAAACTCGCAGAAGTATGTAGACCGCTACAGAAAAGCATTGGTCGATACTTATTGAAATACAATATTTATCTTGCTGAAGGTCAGCGTTTTGAAGTGCCACTTGCGATGGAAGAGTATATAGAAGAAATTGCGAAATGGTTTCAACGAGGTGTATGTATTACCGTTGATTATGGATACACAAAAGAAGAATGGATGCATCCTGCACATCAAGAAGGAAGTTTACGAGGATATTACGAGCATAAGTTAATTCGTAATCCTTTAGCGCATCCAGGTGAAATGGATCTTACTACTCATATTCATTGGGACGAACTGAAAGAGATGTTTAGCCTGCAAGGCATGAATATAGTATGGCATAAGAAGCAATCGGAGTTTTTGTTAGCAGCAGGAATATTAGATCAGCTTACGGGTCACCAAGATCGAAATCCTTTTTCTGAAACTCAAAAACAAAATCGTGCAGTTCGTTCTATGATTTCGAGCGGAGGATTAGGGAGTGCATTTGATGTTGTGATACATACGAAACATATGCAACAGTTACACTTGGATCAGTATTTGAAAATATAAAAAAACAAGACACAGCATATTTCTGTGTCTTGTTTTTTAATACGACTTTTTAATTATGTAGCATCATATATTTCCTCTCATGATATATATTTATATTAAAGATATGAGATGAAAAATATAAAATACGCCCTTTTTCTCTGTTTATGAGCTCTTAACCTAATAATACGCGAACGAGTTGAATAATTGTCTCGTTTTCTACTTTGTAATAAATTTCCAATCCTTTTCTTTCACTTGAAACGATTTTAGCACTTTTTAATTTTGCTAAATGCTGTGAAATTGTAGATTGTGGCATGTTTAAGCCAGTGTACATTGTAGAAACGTTGCTTGGACCACGTTCAATTAATCCTTTTACAATACATAAGCGAACAGGATGAGCAAGTACTTTCAATAATTCTGCATTGCTTTCATATAGTTCTATTTCTTTTTGAAAGGTTTCTAACATGTTCTTTTCCACCTCCGTGTGAGCTGTTATACCATACTATACATACCAAAAAATTAAAGAAAAGAAAACAGTTGTTGCAGAAAAAAATTCCTAAAGTAAAGAAATTGTAAGAAAAGAGACCCTGATGTAAATAAAGTAGATAAATTTGCACGGTTTTGTAAAATGACACTTTTGGGTGAAAATTTCGATGCGTTTTAAAAATTGAAAGATATAGATATATTTGTAACACAATTTTATCATGATTTTCTTATTCTTTCAAATGAATATACAAAATTTTTAAAATAATAAGAAAAAGGAATTATAATGCTATATATAGAATATAAAACAGGTTAAAAGAAAAGAAGCTGAATGTAGTTAGCTTCTTTATGGTGATAACAAAATATTTGAGTATAGCTGATAAATTTTAGAATTACCAAGAAAGTAGTTATGTATTCTAGAGTTCATCTTTTATCAGCTTTAAAAATCTGTGGTTCCATATGTTCTCATAAAAATCAATTGTCTCTTTTGCGGACATAAACGGATTATTTAACGTAGAGGTTGCTTTCTGTACCATGAAGTTTTCGTATTCTAGTCCATGGGAAAATTTAATCGTAGCATCCATACAGTACTCTGTTTGGGCACCACAAAATTCAATACGGTGTACAGATAATTGTTCTAAAATCTCTTTCAAGTTTGTTTTATAAAATGAATTGGCATGTGTTTTTCTTACAAAAAAATCTTGTTCCTGAACATCTAGATCAGCATGAATAGCCCAAAGTTCTTTTTCGGGTACTAAATCATCATCACAATGTTGAATAAAAATGATTGGTGTATTTGATTTTCTGTATGAAGAAATTCTTTTATTTACTTTTGTAAGTAAATTTTGTAAATCGAATAAATGCTCTTCGCTATAACATACTCCATTTTGTAAATCGATAACGATTAAAACATCTGCACAGGTATCCATTATTTTTGCCCCTTTTTTTACTTCTTAATATATCAATTAATTCATTATTTAGAAATAGATGGTGCTCTTTCGTTTTTTTATGAACTATACGAAAAGTGAAAAATATACTTAACGGCATAAAAAAGAAGATATGAAAACTTAATTTCATATCTTCTGTTCGTTCTATGCATTTACAGGTTCTTCTACATAAGAAAGGGCATTTTCAAAATCGGATATTAAATCGTCAACATTTTCAAGGCCGACGGATAACCGAAGTAATGAATTAGAAATCCCTCTTTCATCACGAGCTTCTTGCGACAGTGCTGCATGGGACATTTTAGCTGGGTAGGAAAGAATCGATTCGACAGCCCCTAAACTAACTGCAAAGACAGGTAATTTTACTTTTGATAAAAATTGGCGGAGTGCGTCTTCTGATTGTAAAGTGAAAGATAGGACAGCTCCAGCTGATGTAGCTTGAGATTGTTGAATATCAAATCCAAGATGTGTTTGTAAGCCAGGATAATAGACATTTTTAACTTTAGCGTGCTCTTGTAAATAATGTGCAATTTTATTGGCGTTTGCAGCTGAATGCTCAAGACGTACATGCAATGTTTTTAGACCGCGAAGTACGAGAGAACAATCTTGAGGACCTAAAATAGCGCCGAATGCATTTTGTAAAAATCCAAGTTTTTGAGCGAGTTCGGCATCTTTTACAACCGCTAATCCGGCAGTAACATCACTATGACCGGCAATGAATTTTGTGGCACTATGAAGAACGACATCGGCGCCAAAATCAAGTGGTTTCTGGAATAGTGGTGTCAAAAATGTATTATCAACAAAAGTAAGGGCGTCAATAGATTTTGCAAGTTTAGAAACAGCACGAATATCTGTCACTTTTAAAAGTGGATTAGAGGGTGTTTCCACATAAAAGAGTTTTGTATTTGGCTTAATGTTTTGCTTTATTTCTTCTAAATTTGTCATATCAACAAATGTATGTGACACACCGTAACGGGAGAGCACTTCAGTTATAATTCGGTAAGTCCCTCCGTATACGTCTTCTGAAATGAGTACGTGATCGCCTTGTGAAAGAAGGAGGAATGCAGTAGAAATCGCTGCAATTCCTGATGCGAAGGCAAATCCCTTTGTTCCTCCTTCTAATAAAGCAATGATATCTTCCAGAGCTTCACGAGTTGGATTACCAGAGCGACTATAGTCATATTTTCCGAACGTATCTACATCAAACTGGTGGAATGTTGATGTATTATAGATGGGAACGTTAACAGCTCCTGTTTGCGAGTCATGTTTATATTGGTTGTGCAGTAAGAGTGTATCTATAGAATAACTCATATTCTTACACCTGCTTTTACAATTTTAATGGCTTGCTTTAAGTCTTGAATTAAATCGTTACTATTTTCAATGCCAACGGAAAATCGCAGAAGACGATTACATACACCGTTTGCTGTTCTGATTTCTTCAGGAATATCAGCGTGTGTTTGCGTTGCTGGATACGTCATTAAACTTTCAACACCACCAAGACTTTCAGCAAATGTAATTAAGGATAAAGATTGTAAGAATGGATTAATCCATGTTTCATCTTTCAGACGAAATGAGATCATGCCACCTCTTCCAGGATAAAATACATCTGTCACCCCGTCTTCATCATTTAAATAAGCAACAACTGCTTTTGCATTTTCTTCATGTTGTCTCATGCGAAGCGCTAACGTTTTCATACCACGAATTAATAGCCATGAGTCAAATGGACTTAAGACCGCACCAGAGGCATTATGATAATGAGCGATTTCCTCACAAAGTTCCTTTCCTTTTGCAACGACAAGTCCGCTTAGGACATCGTTATGTCCCCCTAAATATTTCGTTGCGCTATGAAGTACAATGTCGGCACCTTCTGTTAATGGCTGCTGTATATAAGGCGTATAGAATGTGTTGTCTACAATAAGAAGTAGTCCGTGTCTTTTCGCTACAGTTGCGACAGCGGCAATATCAGTAACTTGCATTAACGGATTAGTTGGAGTTTCTATGAAAATAGCTTTCGTTTCAGTTGTGATAGCTTGCTCAATTTGTTTAATAGATTGTGTATTTACGTATCTACATCGAACATTCCACTTTTTTTCGTGCTCAGAAAATAATCGATAAGTGCCCCCGTATAAATCTTCAGATACAATAAGTTCGTCTCCGGAACGGAATAGGGAAAGGACGAGGAGAATAGCTGCCATCCCTGAACTACAGGCATAACCTTGTTCACCGTACTCTAAATCTGCAATTGCCTGCTCTAAAAGACCGCGAGTTGGGTTGCCAGTTCGTGAATAGTCAAAGCCAGTAGAGTTACCAATTCCTTCGTGACGATAAGCAGTTGAAAAATAAACAGGTGGGTTAACAGTTCCTGTTGTAGTTTCGCTCCGGTTTCCGATTTGTGCTAGTTTTGTTTCAATAGTTGACATGTAAAATTCCTCCTTTTTAAATTAACAATTAAGTGAATGTAAAATAAAAAAAGCCTTCTAAAGAAGAAGGCTTTCGGTTTGAATAGAGTCTTCTTCTCATCTGTCAAATCGTTCACAATTTGCTGGAATTAGCACCTTATTAACAAATGTTAATGGTTGCTGAGGCGTCATAGGGCCAGTCCCTCTACCTCTCTAGATAAGAATGTTCGTATGAAATTTTATTATGTTTTTAACTTTACAACAAAAGATAATTGAATTGCAACTTTATTTTAAATAATTTTTATTTTTCCGCAAGTGTCATTGACTTTTGCATTTGTGCATGCTAAATTTATTTAAAAATTAACAAACATTGTTAAAAGGGGAACGTATTTCCTTTTAGCTACATAAATAAAATAATAAAGACAAACTCTTATTGAGAGCGGTGGAGGGAAAGGCCCTGTGAAACCCGGCAACCTTCAAACGAAATGTTTGAAACGGTGCTAATACCTGCAAAACGAATGTTTTGCATAATAAGAGGAGGAACGATTATGTCCCCCTCTTCAAAGTGAAGAGGGGTTTTTTTATATTGATAGAAATGAGGGAGATTTGTGAAATTACTAGATTTATTATCAAAAGGAATTGTAATAGGCGATGGTGCGGTTGGGACATTATTACATTCACATGGTTTGCAAAGTAGTTTTGAAGAATTGAATATATCTGATCCAGATTTAATTATATCGATTCATAAACAATATGTAGCTGCTGGGGCAGATGTGATTCAAACAAATACGTACGGAGCAAATGAAGCGAAATTACGTATGTATGGCTTAGAGAATCAAGTTGTTCAAATTAATAAAGCGGCAGTGAAGATTGCGAAAGCATCTGTTACAGATAGAAATGCAATTTTAGGGACAATTGGTGGTATGAAACATATCGGAGCTGTTACGACAACTGATATGGAGCGAGAATTTATGTTACTGGAACAGGCAAGTGCATTACTAGAAGAACAGGTTGATGGACTGCTATTAGAGACTTTCTATGATGAGTTTGAATTACTTCATGCTGTTCAGGTGTTACGAAAACAAACGAATATTCCAATTGTAGCTCAATTAGCGTTACATGAGGCAGGTACGACTCAAAATGGAAATGATGTAAATGAAATATTAAAACAGCTTTTAGATTACGGTGCAAATGTCGTTGGATTGAACTGCCAACTAGGGCCACTTCACATGACGGAAGCTTTTAAAATGATATCGATTCCTCAAAATGGCTACTTGTCAGCATATCCAAATGCAGGTCTCCCGAATTATGTGGAGGGACGTTACGTATATGAAGGGAGTCCGGCTTATTTCGAAGCGATGACACCGAAATTTATTGAGCAAGGTATTCGGTTATTGGGTGGTTGTTGTGGCACGACTCCAGAACATATTGAAAGTATGAAACGTGCAATTGCAAATGTTACACCTGTAATAGAAAAAGATACGATTCAAAGACCGAAAGTAGTTCATACACACGAGAAACGTTCAAAAGCTCATGTCACATTAGCAGAGAAAGCAAAAAAACAAACGACAGTAGTAGTGGAATTAGATCCACCGAAAACATTAGATACGCAGCGATTTTTTGAAGGTGCAAGAGCATTGAAAAGAGCTGGGGCAGATGCTATTACTCTAGCAGATAATTCATTAGCATCGCCTCGCATCTCGAATATGGCAATGGGGGCATTATTAACGAAGCACGATATTCCGGTATTGACGCATTTAACGTGTAGAGATCATAACGTCATTGGACTACAGTCTCATTTATTAGGCTTATCAGCGTTAGGTATGGAAGAAGTGTTAGCTTTAACTGGTGATCCAGCACGCGTTGGTGATTTTCCAGGTGCCACTTCTGTATATGATTTGTCCTCTATTGAGCTCATTAAAATGATTAAAGAAATGAACGATGGGCGCTCCATTTTAGGGAAATCAATAGGTCCAGCAACAAGATTTTCAGTGGGAGGTGCGTTTAATCCGCATGTAAGGCATTTAAAAGCAGCGGTTAAGCGAATGGAACGGAAAATAGATGCTGGAGCGGAATATTTCTTAACTCAGCCGATTTATGATATCGCGTTAATTGAAGAAGTGTATGAAGCGACAAAGCATTTGGAACAACCTATTTTTATTGGAGTTATGCCATTAATAAGTAAAAGGAATGCAGATTTCCTTCATTTTGAGGTGCCGGGTATTACTCTACCTGAAGAAATAAGAGAGAGAATGGATGGACATGAAACGAAAGAAGCAGCAATTGAGGAAGGGATTCGCATTTCACAAGAATTGATCGATGCGGCGATGAAATATTTTAACGGTATTTATCTTATTACACCATTTCTAAAATATGAAATTACAGAACATCTTGTTAAATATGTGAGAGAAAAGCAAGAAGTGAAAGAAGGTATTAATTGATGAAATGTATAGAAGAAAAATTACAAAATAACATCTTAATATTAGATGGTGCAATGGGAACAATGATTCAGCAAGAGGACTTAACTGCGGAAGATTTCGGAGGAGAAGAGTACGAAGGTTGTAATGAATATTTAGTAGAAACAAGGCCTGATGTCATTTTAAAGATTCATAAAGCTTATATTGAAGCTGGAGCGGATATTATTGAAACAAATACATTTGGGGCGACGAATATTGTATTAAGTGATTATGAGTTGTCTCATTTAGATGAGGAATTAAATGAGAAGGCAGCACGTTTAGCGAAGCAAGCGGTCCAAGCGAGCGGGAAGGAAGTATATGTTGCGGGAGCAATGGGACCAACAACGAAAGCGATTAGTGTTACAGGTGGTGTAACGTTTGAAGAATTAATTGAAGCCTATACACGGCAGGCTAGAGGCTTATTGAATGGCGAAGTAGATGTATTACTCGTTGAGACGAGTCAAGATATGCGTAACGTGAAGGCTGCTTATATTGGAATTCAAGCAGCTTTTGACGAGCTAAATAAAATTGTACCTATTATGATTTCGGGAACGATCGAACCGATGGGAACGACTCTGGCTGGGCAAACAATTGAGGCTTTTTACTTATCGATAGAACATATGAAGCCATTATCTGTTGGATTAAACTGTGCGACTGGTCCGGAGTTTATGAGAGACCATATTCGTTCACTATCTGATTTGTCGGAGTGTTACATTTCTTGTTATCCAAATGCAGGTCTTCCTGATGAAGATGGACATTATCATGAATCTCCATCTTCTCTCGCTGAAAAAGTGAAGCGATTTGCTGAAGAAGGATGGGTTAATATTATCGGTGGTTGTTGTGGCACAACACCAGAACATATAAAAGCAATGAAATCCGCGTTAGCTTCTCTTAAGCCGCGTGAACACCACGAAAGAGCTGGACACGGGGTTAGTGGATTAGAGGCACTGCAATATGATGACTCTATGAGACCATTATTTGTTGGTGAAAGAACAAACGTTATTGGATCACGTAAATTTAAACGATTAGTAGCAGAAGGGAAATTTGAAGAGGCTGCTGAAGTCGCAAGAGCGCAAGTGAAGAAAAATGCTCATATTATAGATATTTGTATGGCAGATCCTGATCGCGATGAAATAGAAGATATGGAAAACTTCTTGGCAGAAGTTACGAAAGTGTTAAAAGTACCAATTATGATTGATTCAACAGATGAAAATGTGATGGAGCGAGCTCTTACTTATATTCAAGGAAAAGCTGTTATTAATTCAATTAATTTAGAAGATGGAGAAGAACGATTTAAAAAAGTGACACCGCTTCTTCGGAAATATGGTGCTGCTATTGTTGTAGGAACAATTGATGAAGATGGTATGGCGGTTAGTGCAGAACGAAAACTCGAAATTGCGAAAAGAAGTTATGAGTTATTGACGACGAAATATGGTATACGCCCGTCAGATATTATTTTTGATGCACTTGTATTTCCAGTAGGGACAGGTGATGAAGAATATATTGGTTCAGCGGCGGCGACGATAGAAGGAATTCGCCTTATTAAAGAAGCATTACCAGAGTGTTTAACGATTTTAGGTGTAAGTAACATATCATTTGGTTTACCACCAGCTGGCCGCGAAGTATTAAATTCCGTCTTTTTATATAATTCAACGAAAGCAGGATTAGATTACGCGATTGTGAATACGGAAAAATTAGAACGGTATGCGTCAATTCCAGAGGAAGAAAAACGTCTTGCAGATGCATTACTTTTTGAAACGACGCAAGAGACGTTAGAAGAATTTACAAATTTCTATCGCGCGGCAAAAAAGAAAGATGTCGTTATCCAACAAACATTAACTCTTGATGAAAGACTGGCAAATTATATTGTAGAAGGTACGAAACAAGGGCTACAAGAAGATTTAAGCCTCGCACTTACAGAAGGAAGAAAACCTTTGGATATTATTAATGGCCCACTTATGACAGGAATGGATGAGGTGGGACGATTATTTAATAATAATGAGCTTATCGTTGCCGAAGTATTGCAAAGTGCTGAAAGTATGAAAGCTGCCGTAAGCTATTTAGAGCCCTATATGGAATCTAGCGAGAGTGCGAAAAAAGGGAAAGTATTATTAGCAACTGTTAAAGGTGACGTACATGATATTGGGAAAAACCTCGTTGAAATTATTTTATCGAATAACGGATATGAGATTATTAATTTAGGGATCAATGTTCGCTCGGATCGAATTGTACAAGAAGTACAAGAAAAGAAGCCTGACATTATTGGCCTTTCTGGTTTATTAGTAAAATCAGCGCAACAAATGGTAACGACTGCTGAAGATTTAAAAGCGGCAAATATTGATATTCCAATCGTTGTAGGCGGGGCAGCGTTAACGAGAAAGTTTACAGATAATCGTATTTCCCCATCATATACAGGGCTCGTATGCTATGCGAGTGATGCGATGACCGGGCTTGATATTATTAATAAGCTTCAAAAAGAAGAAGAGCGCGAGAAGATGAAACAAGATAAAAAAGAGCGCCATCTTCATATCGTAAAAAAAGAGGAGAAGAAAGTAGAAATTCCAGCAGTAATTGAACCGTTACCGAAGGCTGAGGTTATGATACCTGATTCAACAAAGCGAATTGTATTACGTGATATTCCAGCCCTTCATCTCGCTCCATTTTTAAATAGACAAATGCTACTTGGACATCACCTTGGATTAAAAGGAAATGTGAAGAAGCTTTTGCGAGAGGGAGATAAGAAAGCGCACGAATTAAATGATTTAATAGACGAATTATTGCAGGAAGGACAATCTTGGTTAAAACCGAAAGCGGTGTATCAATTTTTCCCAGCGCAAAGTGACGGACAAAACATTTTAATATATGATCCAGAAGATCATACACGTGTTATAGAGCGTTTCACATTCCCAAGACAAGGAAAAGAACCATATCGTACTTTAGGTGATTATTTACGACCAGTTGGAGATGAGATGGACTATGTTGCTTTCCTATCTGTTACGGTTGGGGAAGGTGTTCGGGACATTGCTGAAGAGTGGAAGGCGAAGGGTGATTATTTACGCAGCCATGCGATCCAATCGTTAGCGCTTGAACTAGCAGAAGGTCTTGCTGAAAAAACACATATGCTCATTCGTGATCGCTGGGGCATTCCGGACTCACCTGAACTGACGATGGAAGAACGTTTCCGTACGAAATATAGAGGGATACGTGTGTCCTTCGGTTATCCGGCATGTCCAGAACTTGCAGATCAAGAAAAGTTATTTAGCCTTATTCATCCAGAAGAAATAGGTATTTCATTAACAGAAGGATTTATGATGGAGCCAGAAGCATCTGTGACTGCTATGGTATTTTCCCACCCTGAAGCAAGATACTTTAGTGTATTATAGTGTAGAAGGGGGAGACGTATGAAAAAAATAGTCTTTACAGGTGGCGGTTCGGCAGGGCATGTAACACCTAATTTAGCCATCATTCCACATTTACAAGAACAGAATTGGGATATCTCGTATATTGGTTCTCATCAAGGGATTGAGAAAACGATTATAGAACAGGAAGGCATTCCATACTATAGTATTGCAAGTGGAAAGCTACGTCGTTATTTTGATTTAAAAAATATAAAAGATCCTTTTCTTGTAATGAAGGGTGTTATGGATGCGTATGTAGGGATTCGAAAACTAAAACCGGATGTGATTTTTTCAAAAGGTGGTTTCGTATCTGTACCAGTCGTAATTGGAGGGTGGCTAAATAGAGTCCCTGTTTTATTACATGAATCTGATATGACGCCAGGACTAGCAAACAAAATTGCGCTCCGTTTTGCTTCGAAAATATTTGTTACATTTGAAGAAGCTGCGAAACATTTACCGAAACAAAAAGTAATCTATACAGGATCTCCTGTACGTGAAGAAGTGTTAAAGGGAAATCGTGAAAAAGGTTTAGCGTTTTTAGGTTTTTCACGTAAAAAGCCAGTTATTACAATTATGGGAGGAAGTTTGGGCGCAAAGAAAATTAATGAAACGGTTCGAGAAGCGTTACCAGAACTTCTGAAAAAATATCAAATTGTTCATCTTTGTGGAAAAGGTAATCTTGATGAAAGCTTACAAAATAAAGAAGGATATAGACAATTTGAATATGTACATGGAGAACTGCCAGACATATTAGCGATAACAGATTTTGTTATTTCACGTGCGGGCTCTAATGCCATTTTTGAGTTTTTAACATTGCAAAAGCCGATGGTTTTAATTCCGCTATCGAAATTTGCAAGTCGTGGAGATCAAATACTAAATGCAGAGTCTTTTGAAAGACAAGGATATGCTTCTGTATTGTATGAAGAAGATGTGACTGTGAAATCTCTTATAAAGCATGTCGAAGAATTAAATCAAAATAATGAGATGTATAAAACAGCTCTAAAAAAATATAATGGAAAAGAAGCAATTCAAACAATCATTCAACATATTTCAGAGGCATGATGAAACAATCATGTCTTTTTTAATAGGATGAAAGATTCCAAGGATTGATATTTTTATGTTACAATAGCAAATGGATTAGTAGGGAAATTCCAATTAATGAAGCGTGAAAATACGAATGGATTAGGAGTGACTGTGTTGGAGCTAAGTCTCTATGAAAATACTGCACTTATTATATGCTTTGTGTTGTACGTTGGTAGTGTTATTGTTTATATTTCAAGGAAATTTTCGCAAGAAAGAGAGCTTGAAAAATCAGAAATCACAGCTGAACTAGAAATGTTAGCTGATGAAAGTTATAAAAAGAAGAAAATAAAAGAAGAGCATGAAGAATCCCATCATTTAAACGCAAATAAGTTTTAAAGATGGGGATTTTTTTTTGAAGTCGTTCTTTATTATGTTTATAGTAAGTAACGCTAAAAGGAGTTTCCCGTACATAATGAAGGAGTGTATATAAATGAATTTTTATGTCGCCTCAGGATTCCAAAATAAACATCTTGTACGTTCTATAGCAAATGAACTGAAACATGCAGGATGGCACCATACATATGATTGGACTAAAAACGAAAGAGCAGTGAATCAAAATCAATTAAGAGAAATTGGTCAGGCAGAAAAGAATGCTATAAAAGAAGCGGATGTCTTTTTACTTATATTAGATGGCGGAAATGGGAGCCATACAGAGTTTGGAATGGCGATTGCGCTAGAGAAAAAGATATATGTATATCATGAAAGAAACCCGCTTCAAACAACGTTCTATCATTTGCCAGAAATAAATATTTTTGAAGGAGATGTAACTGAATTTGCATCTCATGTTATGAACCATGTGAAATAATAGTAACGACCTAAAAGGTTATAAAAGTGATCTTTTGGGTACAGTGATGATAAGAAACATATATAAAGGAGTACTTAATATGAAATTAGAAAATGGATGGGAAACGAGCTTTTTAGAAGTCGTACAAAATAGTGAATTTAAGAAAGAGGCCGTTCTTAGTCAATTGCTTTGTGAGGATAGTGAAGAAGTAGAAGAGCTTGTTGATGATTATGGTTATGAAGAAATCATTGAACGCGAACATGATGATGAATTAGCAGAAGTTTTAGGGGAAGAACTTTTCGATGAGATGGAACGACACGTATTCTTATCTTCACAGCCAGAAGAAAAACTTATTTCATTCGTAAATGGATTAGGTTTTCATGTGTTAGATTGGATCGTTCTTCTTGAAACAGAATTTGGCATTGATAGTGTACACTTTACGTCGGACGCCGTGAAAATGTTAGAAAAACGCTTTAGACAATTTCCATACATAGAAGATAAGACAATTTTTGATATGACATTTGGAGAAGCAATGGATGTATTAGAATCCATTACAGGATTACAACTGAAGGAAAAGATGAACGTATAATGTGAAAAAAGAACGTGATATCCTCACGTTCTTTTTTACATTATAATAATTTTGTCATCTAGTTTTGTTTGCCCGCTAAGAAGTGCGTTTAAATATTCCACTTTTCTTATACAAGCCTGTATATGTCTTTCAACCTCTTGTAACTCTGCTTGGTGATGTGTTTCAATCGGATGAATTTGTACGTTGAATTTTTCAAATTGACTACTATATGTTATTTCTGCATAGCCGCTCATAATATCCATTTCGTTATGAAATAAAAATTGTTTCGTTTTGTCACAGAATGATACATTCTGAAAGCCATATACTTTTAATGCGTCAATTACTTTTTTAATCATTTTTGTATTCATTTTTTTTAACCCTCTTTGCGAAGTTCTACTTATATATTATAACATAAAAAATTACATAGAAAGCGCTTCCAAGTGTATTTTATTATAAACTTTACGTTTCAATCACAAAAATGAAACAAAGAAAAAATAATTGTAAAGAAGGGAGGACTCTTTTATTGTTTCGTCATATATATAGAGAAATAGTGCAAGGAAAGGGAATTTTCCGAATTTGAGTTCGTATTTCAAATTTAAGCGCAATAAAAGAGGTGAGAGACTTGAACTTTGATATTGTAGGACAAAAAGCATATATAAAAGATGGACCGCATCGGAACCGAATTGGAATTGTAAAGAACAGCGAGACAAAATTAGAATCGCAGTTTGCTATTGTAATTGGAGAACAAATCATTGATGTAGAGCTAAAGGATATCGTGTTAGTTGGAGTAGACGTAGGACAATTTCATAAATGGTGCGAACAAAATGGTTATTTGTAAGAAGGACGGGCTGTGAGATAATGAAATATATTTGAGAAAAGAGAATATGTTATTGTATTCTCTTTTTCTATGTGTAAGGAGACGGAAATGAAGTATAAAGAACGAGATTTTACATTGGAGTTAAAAGAGAAGATTCAATGCATGGAGAAGGAAACAGAGAGAATATCATTTAAACTTTTTAAAGATTATTCACATTTGTACACAGAAAAAAACATGGAATTATTTATAGAACTCATCAGAGATAAAGAAGATCCTTTTGAAACAGGATATTCTTCATCCATTTCGATAGCTGTATTAGATGAAGAAGGAGAGATGATTGAATTTTATACAGTTCCTATCTGGGAATGTTGTAATTATTTTTTAGGGGTACCGCTTCAAATAAGGTTTTGGGGAAGTAAGTTAAGTGGTGAACTTGTTGATGAAACTAATTGTGAGATAGAGGAGGAGTTAAAGGAGCGGTTGGAAGAGTTTTTACAGTTTACAGATGAGGAATAATAGTTAGTCTTTAGTTTATAATTAATAGTTATTAAAAAATGAAAAAAAGTATAATTTCTTTATATCTATACATGGTGATATATAAGTGGTGTTTTACTATTGCTGAAGTAATTGGTAGAGCTTTATACATAGTGTTTGAAACAATATGTTATGCTTTATGTATAAAAGACAAAGAGGAAGATGAAAAAAACTAAAAAAGGACGCTAACATTTTTTTGTTAGCGTCCTTTTCATTATGAAGCAATTTCACCAGTTTTTGTATCATCTTGATTGTACGTATCTTGATCTAATTCACCAAGCCATTTACTAGAAATAAGACCTGCTGTCATAGAACCACTTACGTTAAGAGCTGTACGACCCATATCGATTAATGGTTCAACTGAGATAACAAGAGCGACAATACCGATTGGTAAGTTCATTGTAGATAGTACGATTAACGCTGCGAATGTTGCACCGCCACCAACACCGGCAACACCGAATGAGCTAATAGCAACGACAGCGATTAAAGTTAAAATAAATTGTGGTTGTAATGGATCGATTCCTACAGTTGGAGCGACCATCATTGCAAGCATTGCTGGATAAATACCTGCGCAACCGTTTTGTCCGATGGATACTCCGAATGATGCTGCAAAGTTTGCAATCCCTTCGGAAATACCAAGCTTTTCTTTTTGCGCTTCAATATTTAATGGCATTGCACCAGCACTAGAGCGAGATGTGAATGCAAATGTTAATACAGGGAACACCTTTTTTAAATATTGAATTGGATTTAAACCAGATAGAGCAATTAATAATAAGTGGATAACGAACATTACGATAAGTGCCACGTAAGACGCTAACACGAAGTTACCAAGTTTTAAAATAGCATTTATGTCGCTACCAGCAACTGTTTTTGCCATAAGAGCTAATACGCCATATGGAGTAAGACGTAAAATTAATGTAACCATACGCATTACGATTGCATATACAGCATCTAGCATTTTCTTAAATAGTTCTGCTTGTTCTGGATATTTTCGTTTTACCCCTATAAAGGCGATACCGATAAAGGCTGCAAATATTACAACAGAAATTGTTGATGTTGGACGAGCACCTGTTAAATCAAGAAACGGATTTGTAGGCAACAGCTCTAATAATTTATCTGGAATTGTTGTTTTTTCAATAGAAGTAAATCTTTCTTCAACTAGCTTCAGACGAGCAGACTCTGCATCACCTTGTTGCAAGCCTGTTGCTGATACATCAAATCCTGCACTTGCAGCGATACCGACAGCTGCAGCAATTCCTGTAGTAAGAATTAAAATTCCGATAATAAGACCACTAATTTTACCAAGATTTTTTGTTAACTGTAATTTTGTAAAGGCTGAAATAATAGATACTAAAATAAGTGGCATAACGATCATTTGCAGTAATTTCACATAACCGCTACCGATTAAGCCAAACCAAGTATTTGATTCAATAATTACTTTAGATGTTGGCTCATAAATAAATTGTAATATAAGACCGAATATAATTCCGACTCCTAAAGCAGTAAATACACGTTTATTAAAAGATACATGCTTACGTTGCATATAATATAATACCCCAACTAAGATGATCATGACTGCAACGTTAATTCCGACAAGCAGTGTATTCATGTTAATTCCCCCTAATTCCAATCTGTTATATAGAATATAAGGTAATAAAACCTATAAGTCAACTAGGAAATTGCGGAATTAAAAAAAGATGGCAAAATGCCATCTTTAATGTCCAGCTCCAGGGACAAGTAAAAACGTCGTGTAGTATGTAAATCCTATGAAGAAAACAGTTAAATATGCCCCGAATACGTATATATACATACGCTCTGTTAAATTTAAATAGCTTAAAAGTACGAAGAAACCTGTTTGTCCTAAAAATAGTAGTGCGGTCGAATGCATATCCCCTACGTAAAACATAACCGAGAAAATTCCAGTCCAAAAGCCGAGAACGCGAAACATGCGCTCCATGCCATCTCCCTCCTTTTCTAAAAAAGTAAACCTCTCCTCATTATAGTTTATTTTTCTTACTATTGTAAATATTCGTTCATATAAAAAGAAGCCAATTATAATTGGCTTCTTTTTATATGAGAAATTAAATTGTTAGTTTATAATTACAAGATTTACATCCTTCTAGTAGACTATCGTTTCGAGTTAATTCCGTGTTAGGGAATAGGATTTCAAAAATCCCTTTCATCATATCTCCGTGCATATTACAAATTTCAGTTGGGTGATGAACAGCAACTTCTTTAAATGGACAATTGTGTACATCGTAGAAAATTTTCGTTCCATCTGCACTTAATTCAAATGCAGGTGATAAACCAGCTGTTGAGAAAGCTTCTTTTGCAATTTGGACTTTTTGCTCTACTGTTAAAGCATCTTCATTCACATGTAAACGCTGCATATGTTGTTGCATTAACTCGGCCCCGAATTGTTTTCCTGTTTCGTATAGCGCTTTTTCACCAGCGGCGCCAAGGCTAAGTAAAGAATTAAATGCTATTCTTGCTAACAATTGATAATCGCGGAATGGAAATTGTAATTGAATCACATCTTCAGATAATACATATAATCTGCTTGGTCTTCCGCCTTTTCCAGTTTTCTTTGTTTCCGATTTCAGCATATGAACATCTTCTAATTTAGATAAATGTAAACGGGCTACGTTTGGATGAATGTCAAACTCATCTGCAATTTCTTGTACAGTTACGTAACTATGTTTTTGAGAAATATATTTATAAATGTAATAACGAGTTGGGTCAGATAATACGCCTGTAATTTTTAAAGCTTGTTCCATGAGGATCTCCACCTTTATCACTTTATCCAAGATAATAACATTATAATACAGATAAACTTCCATATAGGTAATTTCAGACAATAATTCGGAAATTGTTCATAATTTCACAAACATATTTTTCCTTTTTGCTCTAGTGAAAATACAAAAATGCCGATTTTTCTTATCTGTTTTTTCATGCTATATACATAGTGGGGAGGGAAAAAATGATGAATGGAATTGAAATTTTTGCGAATATGATTTTGAAAGAGGCGTGCAGGGTACAAGCTTCGGATTTGCATATTGTGCCCCGGAAGAAGGATGTAGCGGTTCAACTGCGTATAGGAAAAGATTTAATGACGAAACACTGTATCGAAAAGGAATTTGGAGAAAAACTTGTTTCACACTTTAAATTTTTAGCATCCATGGATATAGGGGAGAGACGGAAGCCACAAAATGGTTCACTGTATTTACAAATGGATGGACAAGAAGTGTATTTACGCCTTTCCACGCTTCCAACCGTATATCAAGAAAGTCTCGTTATTCGTCTTCATTTACAAGCATCTATTCAGCCGTTATCTCATCTTTCGTTATTTCCAAGTACAGCGAAAAAACTACTCTCTTTTTTACACTATTCACATGGGTTACTCGTATTTACTGGACCGACTGGTTCGGGCAAGACAACAACAATGTATGCATTATTAGAGGTGATTAGAAAAAAGAAAACACGTCGCATCGTTACACTTGAAGATCCAGTTGAAAAAAGAAATGACGATGTATTACAAATTCAAATAAATGAAAAAGCAGGTATCACATATGAGGCGGGATTAAAGGCCATTTTACGTCATGATCCAGATATTATTTTAGTCGGTGAAATTCGTGATGAAGAAACAGCGAAAATCGCTATAAGAGCAAGTTTGACTGGACATTTAGTAATGACGACATTGCATACTAGTGACGCGAAAGGAGCGATACTCAGGTTTATGGATTATGGCATAACGAGGCAAGAGATTGAACAATCTTTATTGGCTATAGCTGCACAGCGACTTGTCGAATTGAAGTGTCCGTTTTGCCAAAGAAAGTGCTCAACTTTATGTAAATCAATGAGGCAGGTAAGACAAGCGAGTATTTATGAGTTGTTATATGGGTATGAGTTAAAACAAGCGATTAAAGAAGCAAACGGGGAATGTGTCACATACAAGCATGAAACATTAGAATCTTCGATACGAAAAGGATACGCTTTAGGATTTTTAGAAGAGGATGTGTATGTTTAAGAAAATATGGAGTTTAAGTGATCAAGTCGTATTGCTGAAACGATTAGGAGAACTATTAGAAAAAGGATACTCCCTTTTGCAGGCATTAGAATTTTTACGGTTTCAATTGCCTTTAGAAAAGAAAGTACAATTGCAGCGTATGATTGATGGATTAAAAGATGGAAAAAGTCTACACGATTCTTTTCATCAATTAAAGTTTCATCAGGAGATGTTAAGTTATTTATTTTATGCCGAGAAACATGGTGATATTTCTTTTGCATTGCAACAAGGGAGCGCACTTCTTTATAAAAAGGATAAGTATAGGAAAGATATGATGAAAATAATGCAGTATCCCATGTTTTTGGCGCTCTTTTTACTAATCATGATTTTGATTTTTAACCGCATTTTATTACCACAGGTTGACATGGTATATAGTTCGTTTGGTTCCACAGCACCGTTATCTACAGAACAAATATTAAGTGCAATTAAGCTACTACCCTATCTTATTTTTAGCACTATTTTAATTGTGATGATTGGCTGTAGTGTATATATATTTTACTTTCAGAAACTCCCGCATATGAAGCAGGTAAAAATTAAGCTTCGTATCCCCCTCGTAAAAACATTTCTTATTTTAAAGCATTCACATTATTTCGCCACTCAATTGAGCGGTTTATTACACGGCGGACTATCAGTACTTGAGGCCCTAACAATAATGATGGAGCAACATTATCATCCGTTCTTTCAATATGAAGCGGGCCGAATTGAACGTCAATTAATTGCGGGAGAACCGTTGCAAGCTATTATTGCTAAAAGCGGATATTATGAGAAAGAACTTTCTTATATTATTACGCATGGACAAGCAAACGGTAATTTGGCGATTGAATTAGGTGACTATAGCGATCTTATCATGGAAAAAATGGAGCAAAAAGTTAAACGTATGTTAGTGATCATTCAACCAATTTTATTTACGTGTATTGGAGGAATAGTCGTTCTTATGTATTTAGCAATGATTATGCCAATGTTTCAAATGATGAATTCTATTTAGGAGGCATTTACATGCAGAATGAAGAAGGGTTTACCCTTTTAGAAATGTTATTAGTGATGGTCGTCATAACTGTATTATTACTATTAATTATTCCGAATGTAGTTACACAGCGTTCATCTGTCGAAGGGAAAGGATGTAAAGCCTATGTGAAATCTATAGAAGCGCAAATACAAGCGTACCATTTACAACATAATAAAATTCCCTCGCTAAAAGAGCTAAGGGATGAAAAATATATTACAGCTGATGAGTGTCCGAATGGTGAATCCATTCATATTTCAAATGATGGCACAGTAACAACTGGGAAACTGTGAAACAAAAAGGTTTTACGCTTTTAGAAATGCTACTCGTTCTATTTGCAATTTCTGTACTAAGCATGGTCACGTATTTTAACGTACATTCATTACATGAAAAACAAAAAGTGGAACAATTTTTAAGACAGTTTTCAAACGATATTTTGTATATGCAACAATTAGCGATAAACCGTCAAAAACACTATACATTACGATGGTATAAAAATAGACATACGTATTATATAGGGGAGCTAAGTGAGAATCTTACTATCATTAAAAGAGAATATGATAGTGATATACAAATTGATTTGAATACTTTTCCAAATCCGATGACATATAATTCGAGTGGAAATATTAATAGAGGTGGCACTATTTTACTTTCGTATCGAAGTTATAAATATGAGATTGTATTTCAGCTTGGGAGAGGGAGATTTACGTATCGTGAAATGTCAAAAAGGGTCAGTGATGGCTGAGATGCTTGTAGCATTAAGTATAGTAATGATGGCAGTATCTTTACTACTTCCGCAAACAGTATTGCTTATGCAAGAACGAAAAAACATACAAATTCGTTATAAAGCATTTGTATTATTAAAAAGGGAAGCAGCTTTATATATGTATGAGAATGGGGCGCAACGACCGCAAGAAAAAGTCGTAAACGGAAATGTATATTACACATATTGGGGAGGAAATGAAGTTTGTGCTATGTGGAAAGATGTGAAAGGAAGAATGATGGAACAATGCTTTTATGCAGGAGAAAAAATAAATTAGAAGTTGGGTTTACATTAATAGAAATGATTGTATGTCTTTTTCTGTTATCACTGTTCTTTTTACTCTTGCCACGTTTAAACTTTATTGGAATAGAAAATAAACAATCGAAAGGATTAAATAATTGGGAATGGGATGTGTTTTTAGGACAAGTACAATTAGAATTTCGTGAAGTATCATTTGTAGAAAAAATAGTCCCTGAAAATAAAGATAATCTTTTGCGCTTCCGTCTTCGTACTGGAGATGAAGTGACATATGAAAAATTGAATAACCATCTTATAAGAAAAGTGAATATGCGTGGAAGAGAAGTTATATTACAAAATGTTGAAATGGTTTCTTACGAAGTAACACCTCATTTGCTCTTTATAAATGTGAAAGATATGAGTGGGAAAATATATGAAGGTGTAGCTGTCAGGTATAGCGAAATGGAAATAAATATATGAGAAAACAAGATGGATTTACGATGCCAGGAACAATCATTTTTCTTGTATTATTAACTTCGTTCTTTGTATACGAAACGAATATGTTGCTTATAGATAAAAAATTTTATATTGAAATAGAGCAAAAGTTTGTACTGGAAGAACTACTAAATCGATCAATTACAAATATAAAAAAAGACTTACAGCAAAAAGAAAAGGAAGATACTTTTTTCTTTCAATATGAAAAGGGCGAAGCAAGTGGAAATTACGTCTTTGAAAACGATGATATTCTCGTTTCGTTGCAGTGCAAAATTAAACAGGAAATTTTCTATAAAGTAAGCTTTCGGTATAGAAAAAAGGATGAAAAAATATTCGATTGGATAGAAGGATAGTATGTTGAATGTGTGAACAAAAACCATAATTTCTCATTTTAAAACAATTGAAAGTTTAAATTTTCTCAAAAAAGAGAAAGGTAGAAAGAATATGATATATTCAAGCTATCCAAACATATTTTTTTAGGGAGAATAGGGAAATGACAAATAACAATCAAATAGGTGAAAATAAGGAACAAACTATTTTTGATCATAAAGGAAATGCAATTATGACAGAAGATAGGGAAATACACATTATTTCAAAATTCGAAGAACCTCTTATTGTCGTGTTAGGAAATGTATTAAGCGATGAAGAATGTGATGAATTGATCGAATTGTCTAAAAGTAAGTTAGCACGTTCTAAAGTTGGTTCATCACGTGATGTAAATGATATTCGAACGAGTAAGGGTGCATTTTTAGACGATAATGAACTTACTGCGAAGATTGAAAAACGAATTTCATCTATCATGAATGTTCCTGCGTCGCATGGAGAAGGATTACACATTTTAAATTATGAAGTGGATCAACAATATAAAGCACACTATGATTATTTTGCGGAACATAGTAGATCAGCTGCTAATAATCGTATTAGTACGCTTGTCATGTACTTAAATGATGTAGAAGAAGGCGGGGAAACGTACTTCCCGAAATTAAATCTTTCTGTACACCCTAGAAAAGGAATGGCAGTATACTTTGAGTATTTTTATCAAGCTCAATCACTAAATGAGCTTACGTTACACGGAGGGGCACCTGTAACGAAAGGCGAGAAATGGATTGCAACGCAGTGGGTGAGAAGAGGTGCTTATAAGTAAAAACGTGTATGTGACGTTTTGTTCTTCATTGTACAAGGAGAACAAAACGTTTTTTTATTAAATAATATAATCTTTCGTTATAATAACAAATAATAACGGATGATTGAGAGGAACGAACATGAAATCTATATACATAACCGGCTATATGGGAGCTGGGAAAACAACAATTGGAAAAGCGTTAAGTAAAGAACTTCATATGGAGGTTATCGATACAGACCAAAAAATTGAAGAGAAGCAGGAGAAGGCGATTCGTAATATTTTTGCTGAAGAAGGGGAAATGGCTTTTCGGGAATATGAAAGTGAAATGTTACGTTCACTACCGAGTTGTAATGTAATTATTACAACTGGTGGCGGAATCATTGAGCGAGAAGAAAACCGAAAGTGGATGAAGGAAAATGGAACTGTCGTGTATTTATATTGTGATCCACATGTAATTGCAGAAAGGCTTCGTGAAGATACGACACGTCCACTATTTCAGAAGAAAGATATAGAGGCATTTGTGATGAAATTTGAATCGCGCCGAGCTCATTATGAAGAGGCTCATGTTCATATCGATACGACGAATAAGTCTGTAAAGCAAATTATGAATGAATTAAAAGAAAAGATTAATGGATAAAAAAGTGGACATACTAATCAAGTAGAGGTGATGATAATATGTCTACTAATGATTATGTTCGCTTTGTGACACAGCAGTTTGTGTCGTACATGGATGCTCCAAAAGAAGATCGTAAACAAAAGAAAGAACAACGCCGTGCTGAAAAAGAACCATTTATGAATAAGTGGTTTGGTGTTATGCCGCTTAGTGCTGCTTTGTTTTATCGAAACGTAAAAGATAAAAGAAAAAAATCAAGTTAACGATTTCGTAATATGTGTAGCAAAATGAAACCCCCCTAGTAGTATGATGCTACTAGGGGGTTTTCATTTACTGTACGGATTCCTTTTCTTCTGTAACGGCATGTATTTTATTGTTTACCCAAACAAATCCAATTCCGATACAAATGGAAATGCCCCATCCAACAGCGGTCATAATTGCTCTCATTTCACCATAGCCATCTACACCGAAAACAGAGATGAAATAAATTTTTAAGAAGCTTTTTAATATGAATTGTAGGCCGAAAAATAGCGTTAAGTATTGTAGTGCTGGATAGATACGACTATCACGATACAGTTCACGACTTTTATCACGGTCATGGCCTTGCAATGCGGAAATATCTGCTGCGAAATATAACATAAGTGGTTTTTTTATAAAAATTGTACATATGACGATAATACCGAGTACGATGTGATAATACGCATCGTTCCACAACATTCGTTCAGCTGATCCAGATAATAGGTCTACTGTTGTATTAGAAATGAGTGTAATTAAAATAAAGAACCCTGTCACGTTAAACTGTTTTTCTTTTTTAAAGGTATACAGTGTATAAATAATCCCTGGAACAGAGGAAAGTAACATCGCGTAATAAGGATCGATATAAGGTTTTGCAAATTTCCAAATGAGGAATGGGATTACGAGATAAAAGACAAGATCTAATATAGCTTTTTTATTTTGATTCATATAAATCCTCCTTAAGTCATACATATATTTTATAATATAATTTCTGAAAATTGTATAAGGTTTAAGGGGAAAAGAAAAAATATATTACTTTTTGAGGGATTAGTAGATTAAAAAAATTGCCCCTAGCGTAGTAAGTTTTTTTAGTATATAATAAAGGAAACGCTTTCATTTTTGGTTTGTTCACAAAATGGACGGAAAATCACATATTTACTATCGATATGTTGCTTTATAATGAAACTAATTAAATATACATGCATACAATATTGTGAAATAAATAACATAAATAATCTATATAAATGTAAACGTTATCAAAATAGAGAGGTGGAGACAATGAGTAAATTTTTCTTCAATCATAATCCAGCAACAGTAGAGGATGGAAGGCTTGTTAAGTATGCTGAAATTATTTATGGAGAAGGTGGCCGTTCTGTATTAGAAAATTTAATGGTGAAGGCATCTATCAGATTGCGTGATCGTTATCCGAATAAATCTGACGAGCAGATCTCGAACCTAGTAAATAAAGGCATCCATGATATGTTTCAAAAATACGTGAGTGAGTAAGAGTAGCCAATGGCTGCTCTTATTTTTTTGTATAAGGATTGCATCTCTTGCTGAAAATAAGGAGGTATTTTGAAAGATATAAAAAGGGGTGAAAAGATGAGCAATGGAATTGGCCGTTCAAAAGAAAATCTTCCAACTGATGCAAATCATGTGAGTGCAAAGGATCGTGCGTATCAAAAACGTATGGCAAAGCAAAAACAACAAGAGCGTAATGAAGATAGAGAGTAACTCAAAATAAAGCTCCTTCTAAAACAGAAGGGGCTTTTTAAGAAAGAAAATGATTCGCGGTAACATAAAAGAGTCCGCCGTTAATAATTTGCACTGTAATGCGGGGTTCATATTGTTCTTGCAAGGCTTGTTTTTCAATTTCATAGCTTTCAGGAAGTTCATCACTTTCTTCATAAAAACGATTTAAAAGATCTAAATCGTGATTCCAGCGCACTCTTGCTTCTTTCGCCCACGTATGGTCATCTTCTGCAATTATATTCTTTAAAGCATCCTCTATACGTTGTAAACCGCTTTGCGGTTTAATGATAGGCGAGAGCGTAAAACAAAAGTCAGGTATTTTCGGTGTAAGTTTAATTTTAGCTAATGTTTCATGAAAGTTTGCAATCATTGTGCCAGAAATGAGATGAATACCAATAGAGTGAAGAATGTCTTTTTTTCGATCACATTGATAGGAAACTTTAATATTTACACCGAGCCAAGGATGGAGTGGTGTATGCGTTGCCCCGCTATGCCGTACTTCCTCATATAAACGTATGTAAGAGCCTAATTCTTTTGTCGTTTGGAAAATTTGATGAAGACGTGGTGAACCGTAGTGAATAAGCTCACCATCGCTTTCTTCACTTTCTGGATTTGTAAGAAGAGTAAGGCGCATCGGATTCGGTACGCCTCCTGTTTTCTCAAGATAGTGCCAATAGAAAGGGCGGTTCATTAATAATTTATCCATCTCAATTGTTAACTGCACGTCTAATAGATGAGGGGAATGCTCTAAAATTTCACAGTTATTCGCCTCGAAAAAATTGTATAAGTAATTATGAATTTCATGTTGCTGCATAGCCTTGCACCTCAGCTTCATTTCGTTTCGCGAAGTCGATAATAGATGTTAAGTTTTCCATCTTAATTCGGATTTCTCCTTCGCTTTTTGATTGCGCAAATATTTCTTGAATATGTGCGTCGATGTTTTTCATATTAATTCTCGTTAAAATTTCATCAAGTTCACCGATAACACGCTCGAATAAATTGATTTTTTCGTATAACAATTTCAAAATATGTTCTTCAACAGTATGCTTTGTAGCTAAGTTATAAATATGAACATCATTCTTTTGACCAAGACGGTGAATACGTCCGATTCTTTGTTCAAGACGCATTGGATTCCACGGTAAGTCATAATTGATCATATGGCTACAAAACTGTAGGTTAATCCCTTCACCACCAGCTTCGGTTGCAATTAATACTTGTGCGTGGTTTTGGAAAAGCTCCTTCATCCAATCTTTCTTCCCGCGTTTAAACCCGCCGCGGAATGGAACGGAAGAAATACCGTGTTGTTGTAAAAACCATTGTAAATACATTTGTGAAGCTCTATATTCAGTGAAAATAATGACTTTATCGTCAATTTCTTTTATAAGCTCTAGTGCTTTATTCGCTTTTGAGTTGAAAGGAATATGATTAATTTTGTCCATTAGCACATCAATATGCGGGTCTTTTATGTAATGCTCATTTTCTTTCTGCCTTTTTTCCACATGTTTTTTTAATGAATAGTAAACAGCTTCACGACTACTACACGCTTCCCGTTTTAAAGTTAACGATGAGAAGGCAGATGAGAAGGCATCTTGTCCTCGCCAATTTTCAATACCATTATACAAAGCTTGCTCTTCTTCATTAAACTCAACAAAAATTGTACGTACATGTCTCTTTGGCCAATCAATTCCGGTATTATGACGTCGATTTCGGACCATCACTTTGTTAATAAGAGCTTTTAAATCTTCATCAGATTCGGCTGAACGATTTTTTGAAGCGTAATATTCTTCAAAGTTGGATTGATTGCCTAGATGTCCTGGCTTTAATAAAGAAACGAGGTTGAAAATTTCATCAATCTTATTTTGAACAGGTGTAGCGGTTAATAATAAACAAAATTTCTTTTTTAATCGCTGTGCAAATTCATAGTTTTTTGTTTTATTATTTTTAAGTTTATGTGCTTCATCGATAATAATAAGGTCATATTCTAAGTTCAAAACGATATCGCGATGCGGTGAACGTTTTGCAGTATCAATTGATGATACGATCACATCGGCTTGTTCCCACGAGTAGCTTTTCTTTTGGGCTACAGCTGGAATAAAAAACTTTGTATTTAATTCGTATGCCCATTGTGATACGAGAGAGGCAGGGACGAGTATAAGTACTTTTTTCACAAGGCCGCGGACCATATATTCTTTTAAAATAAGCCCAGCTTCAATCGTTTTCCCAAGTCCCACTTCATCTGCTAGTATCGCTTTACCATTCATTTGTTCAATGACATTTTGAGCGACTTCTAATTGATGAGGAAGTGGTGTGAAATGAGATAAATGTTTCGGTGCTTGTAATCCATCGAAAGTAGGAACAAGTAATGATTTTTCTGTTTTATAAGCTAAATGATATAAATCCCAGTTTGTCCAAGGACCATCTTCGTTAATTCTATTTAAAAAATTGTTTTGCCACGTTCGATCTACGGAAATATCGACATTCATTACGACTCTCCCACCTTCTATAAACTAAAGTAATTATTAGAAAAATCTTTATTATATAAGCCTTGTAATAAGGCGCTATTACACATACTGAAAGTTAAAGAATAGACAAAGATAAAGGGCTAAATTTTGAAAGTTGTATTTAATAAGATTAAGAATGAAAAATTCTAAATTATTTTTTATGCTAGAATATTGATGAAATATAGCGAATGATGTTAGGATAATGGTGTGAAATGTGTGGAATCTTTCGTATTTTATCCAAGAAAGTGATTTTTTATTTACGCTTTCATAAAAAAATATAATGAGATTCCGTATATCCTATCTTTTCAGAGTGAAAATGTTTAGATATGGCGAGCAACTTTTATTGATTTGTCAAAGCATAAGGGGGAGAGAGCATGATTACATTACAACGTACACCGTTATTTGATGTATACGCGAAGTATGGTGGAAAAACAATCGACTTCGGTGGTTGGGAATTACCAGTTCAATTTTCAAGCATTAAAGAAGAACATGAAGCTGTACGTACGGCTGCAGGTTTGTTCGATGTGTCTCATATGGGAGAAGTTGAGGTAAAAGGTGTAGATAGTTTAGCATTTTTACAACGTGTTGTTACAAATGACGTTTCTACTTTAAAGGTAGGAGGCGCACAATATACAGCTATGTGCTACGAAAATGGTGGTACAGTAGATGATTTATTAATCTACAAACGTGGTGAAGAAGACTATTTATTAGTAATCAATGCATCAAATATCGAGAAAGATTACGAATGGTTAGCTAGTCATATAATTGGCGATGCGACAGTAGTCAATGTTTCTAGTGAAGTTGCACAGCTTGCAATTCAAGGACCAAAAGCAGAAGGCATTTTACAAAAAGTTGTGTCAGAAGATTTGAAAGAAATTAAGTTCTTTAAATTTAAAAACGATATTCTTGTAGATGGAATTCCAGCACTTGTATCTCGTACAGGTTACACAGGTGAAGATGGATTTGAAATTTACTGTAAGAGTGAAGATGCTGCAAAACTTTGGGAGAAACTTCTTGAAGTTGGAGCAGAAGAAGGCTTAAAAGCATGTGGTTTAGGTGCTCGTGATACACTTCGCTTCGAAGCAACATTACCACTTTATGGTCAAGAATTATCAAAAGATATTACACCGATTGAAGCTGGCATTGGCTTTGCGGTAAAACCAAATAAAGAAGCAGACTTCTTTGGAAAAGCAACGTTAAAAGAGCAAAAAGAAAACGGTGCGCCTCGTAAGTTAGTTGGCATCGAAGTAATCGAACGTGGAATTCCTCGTACACATTACCCTGTATTTATTGGAGAAGAAAAAATCGGGGAAGTAACGAGTGGTACACAATCTCCAACGTTAAAGAAAAGCATTGGTTTAGCACTAATTGATGTAAAATACGCAGCAGTTGATACAGAAGTAGAAATTGAAATTCGTAATAAACGCGTCAAAGCAGTAGTTGTTCCAACACCATTTTATAAACGTTCAAAGTAACGGGGAGAGGGGTAGATTTCATGTTGCATCGTTATCTTCCAATGACAGAAGAAGACAAAAAAGAAATGTTACAAACGATCGGCGTTCAAACGATCGATGAGTTATTCTCTGATATTCCAGAGAGTGTTCGTTTTAAAGGGGATTTAAAAATTAAAGAAGCAAAATCAGAGCCAGAGCTGTTAAAAGAGTTAACTCAAATGGCTAGTAAAAATGCTAACTTAAAAGAGTACGCTTCTTTCTTAGGAGCAGGCGTATATGATCATTACGCTCCAGTAATTGTAGATCACGTTATCTCTCGCTCAGAATTTTATACAGCTTACACGCCATATCAACCAGAAATTTCACAAGGGGAATTACAAGCAATCTTTGAATTCCAAACAATGATTTGTGAATTAACAGGAATGGATGTAGCAAACTCTTCTATGTACGACGGAGGTACAGCTTTAGCTGAAGCGGCAATGCTAGCGGCTGGCCATACTCGCAAAAAGAAAATTCTTGTATCTAGCGCAGTTCATCCAGAATCAAGAGCAGTACTTGAAACGTATGCAAAAGGTCAACATCTTGAAGTTGTTGAAATTAATCATAAAGATGGTGTAACAGATTTAGACGTATTACAAAGTGAAGTAGATGATACAGTTGCTTGTGTAATCGTTCAATATCCAAACTTCTTCGGACAAGTTGAAAAATTAGCTGATATTGAAAAAATCGTTCATCAACAAAAATCATTATTTATCGTTTCTTCAAATCCATTATCATTAGGCGCATTAACGCCACCAGGGAAATTTGGTGCTGATATTGTAATCGGTGATGCACAACCATTTGGTATTCCAACGCAGTTTGGTGGACCACACTGTGGTTACTTTGCAACAACGAAAGCATTTATGCGTAAAATTCCAGGACGTCTTGTTGGACAAACTGTAGATTCAGATGGTAAACGTGGGTTTGTATTAACGTTACAAGCACGTGAACAGCATATTCGCCGTGACAAAGCGACGTCTAACATTTGTTCAAATCAAGCGTTAAATGCATTAGCAGCATCAGTTGCAATGACGGCACTTGGTAAACAAGGTGTGAAAGAAATGGCGCGTCAAAATATTTCTAAAGCACAATATGCAAAACGTCAATTTGAAGCGCAAGGCTTCACAGTTACATTTGCTGGACCATTCTTCAATGAGTTTGTTGTAGATTGCAAGCGTCCAGTGAAAGAAGTAAACGATGCATTATTACAAAAGAATATTATCGGCGGTTACGATCTAGGCCGTGATTATAAAGAGCATGAAAACCATATGCTTGTAGCAGTAACTGAGCTTCGTACAAAAGAGGAAATTGACACACTTGTAAACGAAATGGGGGCTATCCAATGAAGAACCAAGACCAAGCACTTATTTTTGAAGTGACTAAAGAAGGACGCGTAGGATATAGCTTACCCAAATTAGATGTAGAAGAAGTGAAACTAGAAGATGTGTTTGAGAGCGATTATATTCGAGTAGAAGATGCAGAGCTACCGGAAGTATCTGAACTTGACATTATGCGCCACTATACAGCACTTTCAAACCGTAACCACGGTGTTGATTCTGGATTCTATCCACTTGGATCTTGTACGATGAAATATAATCCGAAAATTAATGAGAATGTAGCTCGTTTCGCAGGATTTGCAAATATTCATCCATTACAAGATGAAAAGACAGTACAAGGTGCAATGGAATTAATGTACGACTTACAAGAGCACTTAATTGAGATTACAGGTATGGATACTGTTACATTGCAACCAGCAGCTGGTGCGCACGGAGAATGGACAGGTTTAATGTTAATTCGTGCATACCATGAAGCAAATGGTGACTTTAACCGTACGAAAGTAATTGTTCCTGACTCTGCTCACGGAACGAATCCAGCATCTGCAACTGTAGCTGGTTTTGAAACAATTACAGTAAAATCAAATGAACATGGTCTTGTTGACTTAGAAGATTTAAAACGTGTTGTAAACGAAGAAACAGCAGCACTTATGTTAACAAATCCTAATACATTAGGTCTATTCGAAGAAAATATTTTAGAAATGGCAGAAATCGTCCATAACGCAGGCGGTAAATTATACTATGATGGTGCAAACTTAAATGCGGTATTAAGCCAAGCGCGCCCAGGAGATATGGGATTTGACGTTGTACATTTAAACCTTCATAAAACATTTACAGGTCCTCACGGCGGCGGTGGCCCAGGTTCGGGTCCAGTAGGTGTGAAAGCTGATTTAATTCCGTACTTACCAAAACCAATTTTAGAGAAAACGGAAAATGGCTATCACTTTAACTATGATCGTCCAGAAGCAATTGGGCGCGTAAAACCATTCTATGGTAACTTCGGAATTAACGTTCGTGCATACACATATATTCGTTCTATGGGTCCAGATGGACTACGTGCAGTAACGGAGTATGCGGTATTAAATGCGAACTATATGATGAGAAGATTAGCACCATTCTATGATCTTCCGTTCGATAGACATTGTAAGCATGAGTTTGTATTATCAGGTCGTCGCCAAAAGAAACTTGGTGTACGTACATTAGATATCGCAAAACGCCTGCTTGATTTCGGTTACCATCCACCAACAATTTACTTCCCATTAAATGTGGAAGAATGTATTATGATTGAGCCGACAGAAACAGAATCAAAAGAAACATTAGATGGTTTCATTGATAAGATGATTCAAATTGCTAAAGAAGTAGAAGAAAATCCAGAAGTTGTACAAGAAGCGCCACATACAACGGTAATTAAACGTTTGGATGAAACATTGGCTGCTCGTAAACCAGTTTTACGTTATGAAAAGCTAGCTCCTGTACAAGTTTGATTAGCATAACAAAGGAAGAACTCGCTATATGCGGGTTCTTTTTTTATATGGAGAATTTGTGCAGAATTAGTGAAGAAAATGTTAAAATTTTATATTTTTTGTTTCATAATGGTGTAAAGAAGTAGTTTCATAGGTGATTTTGTTGAAAAAGTCGGTTTGATAAAAGTATTTATTTTTGTTAGAATTTTATTGAAATTAAGAAGATGTAATGAGATAGGAATGACTCATTTTTATGTATATGTGAAAAAACGAGCAAGCTGGGGGTGAAAATGTGGGATATCGGTGTTATAGAATGATATACCATTTAGAAAACGGAAAAACGATTAAAGATGTAAAAGAATTTTGTTATCGAGATAAAGGAAAAGTATTAGAAAGAGTAGCACATCGTGTAATGGATAATAGGGAAGTGACGGCAATTGATAAGAAAGGAACAATCATTTCAATAGCATGTGAGGACATTGTAAAGGTGGAACTTGATTACATAACAGAAAGTTAACCTTGAGTCATATCGAATTATTCGATACAATATACTGTTGAATGGTGACGAGAGAAGAGAGGAGTTTATTATGGGTAGTACAAGACACTTTTATATGTTTATCTTAGCGTTTGTTCTTGTTGTAGCATTAACGATTTATTTAATTGTTGATAGCACTTGGTACAATACAGTTCATCCGGCGTTCCTTCTGTTTATGTATGTAGGAATTGCCGTAGTGAGTTTTGGAATGAGAGATGAGATGTTAGATCGCTTTGAAAAGTGATACATATACGAAAGACCAACAGGAAAATGTTGGTCTTTTTTTCTTGCCAAAAATAGGATATCGCGTATATACTGTGTATATAAGGTATATACAGTATATACACACTGGAGGAAAACATGAATATTATTATTTCGAATTCTTCCCAAGACCCTATTTATGTGCAAATAAGAAAACAATTAAGCCAGCTTATTTTAAATGGTGGTTTAAAGGGTGGAGACCAATTACCGTCTATTCGTAGCTTAGCGAAAGAATTACAAATTAGTGTAATTACAACGAAGCGTGCGTACGAGGAGCTTGAAAAAGAAGGATATATAGAAACTGTTGCTGGGAAAGGAACTTATGTTTCACGTAAAAATAATGAACTACTAAAAGAACAAAGGCTTCGTCAATTGGAAAGTAAAGCGGAAGAGATTGTGAATGAAAGTAAAGCGTTGCAGCTTTCACTTGAAGATCTACAGCAGATGATAGCGTGTTTATATGAGGGGGAATAAGAGATGTTAGAGCTAAAAAACGTTTGTAAAAGTTATCAAGATTTTGCAGTGAAAAATATAAGTTTTACATTACCACGAGGATATATTATGGGATTTGTTGGACCAAATGGAGCCGGGAAAAGTACGACGATCAAAATGATTATGAATTTAATTAGAAAAGATAGTGGCGATATAAAAATTTTTGGCAAAGGCAATAAGAAATCCGAGAAGGAAATAAAACAAAATATTGGTTTTGTATATGATGAAAATCATTACTACGAAGATTTAACGTGTGAACAAATGAAACGTATTATTGCACCGTTATATAAAAAGTGGGACGAAGAGCAATACAAATCGTATATGCACAGATTACAAGTTCCGAAGTATAAAAAAATTAAAGAACTCTCAAAAGGGATGAAAATGAAATTTGCGATTGCCATTGCACTTTCACATCACGCGGAGTTTATCATTATGGATGAACCGACAGCAGGATTAGATCCAGTTGTTCGAAGTGAATTACTTGATATGTTGCAAGAAATTGTAATGGAGGATGAAGTATCCGTATTATTCTCAACGCACATTACAACAGACTTAGAACGCATCGCAGACTATATTACGTTCATCAATGATGGAGAAATTATATTTACTGGTGAGAAAGATGAACTAATGGAGCACTACATAATTGTAAAAGGAAGTAATGATTTATTAGACCGAGAAGGAAAAGAGCTATTGGTTGGATTACGAAAAAATAAATTTGGCTTCGAAGGTTTAGCGAAGGATAAACAAGCAATTATCGATTGGTTTGGAAATGAGGTTGTACTAGAAAAGCCTACATTAGATGATATTATCGTTTACACCGCGAAAGGGAGAGGTGCTTATGCGTCAGCTCGTATATAAAGATTTGTTCTTTTTTCGGGTAACGTGGTTAGTGAATTTTGTTATGCCCCTTGTGTTATTTATGTTAGATCCAAGTGGTGAAGGGTTATTTCCGATGAGTTGTCTATTTATAACACTTTCTTCGGTTATGACGTTAATCTTTATGGATGAAAGGAATAAAAGTGACATTATTATAAATAGTTTACCGGTAAATCGAAAGGATATCGTCATTGCTAGATATATTTCCTGTGCAATATTCATTGTAGGTGGCATGCTCTCTACGATGTTAGTTGTTTTTCTTATAAGAGGCATTGTGGTCATTGGTGATATCGGTGCCTATCATCCTAATCTATACATTGAAATTCCATGGTATGAAGTAATAAATGGAGCTATTTACGCCTTGTTTTTTGTTGTGATACTTTTCCCTAGTTATTACGGTACAAAATCGAAGGTAGTAAGAAGTATAGTATCAGCAGCATCAATGGGAGTGGGTGTAATTTTTTGGATGTTTATTAGTGATGGGCTGAATGAAACAGCATCTTCATTCATTGAGTGGATTATGAATCCTATGCATATTGGTGTATTTATAGTTGGATTCATAACATTAGTTAGTATTTATATCGCTTCTATGTTTCTTACAATTAAAATTTATGAAACGCGTGATTTATAGAGAGGGGAATTCATATGCAACAGTTGATTTTGAAGGAGTTTTTCTTACAGAAGAAGATGTTTCCTTTTTATTTTTTAATCCCGATTTTATCTATTTTTAAGAAATCCATCGAACCAATGGGGATTGCAATAGCATTATTTATAACATGTAGCACGATTATATATATTTCTTTTTATTATGACGAGAAAAGTAAAGCAAAAAAAGTATTAGTGAGTTTGCCTATAACGAGAAAAGAGATAATTATAGCTAAATATATTTCAAGCACATTATTTATTATGGCTGGTTTGTGTGTAACTTTTATAGTCTTAATATTAGGAAATATTTTATTGGGCAGGGATATAGTCATGCCTGGATATGCAGTGTTTTCAGCAATAGTAGCAACTTTAATTTATTGTGTAGTAACGATACCTGCTAATTACATTGGGGGATATAAAGCTATTACTGTCTTGAATGTGATTATGATTTTTCCTTTAGTGGGTATGATTGGCCTTATGTGCAATATTTTTGGTGATGAAATAATTATGTTAAAAGTACTCCACTCTCAAGAGGCTACACTAGCAATGAGTTTTCTTGGTATCGGAGTGTTAGTAAGTATAGTCATATCAATGTTTCTCTCAATGAAAATGTTTCAGGAGGCAGAGTTATAGAAGGGACATTTTCATATTAGGAGGGTAAAACATGATCAAGCAACTAGTTTTAAAAGATATGATGTTGCAAAGAAAGTTAGGATTTGTTGGTTTTATATGCTTGCTTTTCCTTTTAATTGTTGATTTTGGTAGCGGAAATTTTCTTATGACGCTTAGTATAACTATACCTATCCTTGGAACAATTTGGTCGACGAGTTATGAGGCTAGAAATAAGAGTGAAAAGATATTAAATAGTTTACCACTTCAACGTAAGGAAATTGTCATAGCAAAATACATATTTGTAAGTATTTTAGTTGTTTTAGGTGTGATTTTCTCACTTTTGGTTGGTCTAATTCAGTTGCAAAATGAACATATAACTGGATTTATGCTGTGGGGAGCAATTCTCGGCGGAATAACGGGAGGATTGGTTTATAGCATGATCGTACTTCCAATTGAATTTTCGGTAGAATATGGCAGTTCGAAACAGGCTGCTTATTTTATGGGAATTATAGTTGGTGGATTAAGTGGAGTGATTGTAAGTAGTGTATGGTTAGATGTAGAGAATGCTTGGAGCACGAGTTTAGTCGTAAATGTTTGTTTTATAGCTGGGCTGCTTCTTTTATATATCATATCTATGTTATTTTCAATTCATTTGTATAGTGAGCGTGATTTGTAGGGGAGAGGAGAATAGTTTTGAAACAATTAATTTTAAAGGATTTTATTATTCAATGGAAATTTTTAATGTGGTACATACTATATCCTATTCTCTTTTATATGGCCTTCAAAGATACGGAAAATGTATTCATAATTATGTCGGTTATTTTTACAGTTATGGCAACGATAAAAACGTTTGAAGCCGATGGGAAAAATGAGAGTGAATTAATAGTAAATAGTTTACCGATATTGAAAAAAGAAATTGTATTTGCAAAATATGTCTTATCGATTATTATTCTTTTCATAAGCGTATCAATTGGTTGTTTTACGGTGGGGATGAAGAATGGGACTAATATATTTGAATTTATTGAAACGACAATGGTTGCTAGTATTAGCTTTATTTTAGTGTATTTAAGTTTGGTTTTACCGCTATCGTTTTGGCTAGGGTATAAGAAAACTATTTTTATTACGATAGTAATATTCATGGCAACGATTGTTGTTTTAGAAGCTTTGTTTCAAATCAATTTGGAACAAATTCAACTCTATAACAGCTTGTTATTCATTGGTTCAATTTGCATGTTCATAGTATCGATCTTCGTTTCAGTGAAATTGTATGAGAAGAGAGAATTTTAAAAGGTGCCTTATAGAAGGCACCTTATTCAATAACGACAATATGAAAGTAAGAGTTTATAAACAGAGAGGCTATTCGGTACAACATCTTTTGGAGTATGTAATATAAAGCTGAAAACGATAACGAGAATGAGAAAGAGGAAAAATAAAAATAGGATCTGCTTATGTATAGAATTTTGCATAGTATACACTCCTTTTTTAGGTAGTATGTCCAAAGGAAAGGAGTGTATGAAAAATGTTAGGAGGGAGAAGGATGAGCAAAAGAAAATGGTTATATAGAATAGGGATATTTTTATTTTCAATCGGTCTCATATTAGCAAATTTTTATTCAGATATACCATCGCCATTTCCTAATTTGCATAAGGGAATTGGTATAAGTATTGTCATAGTCGGTCTTCTTTGTCTTATATCATCAAATTTCTACAGAAAATCTGAATGAATACAAAAAAGGACAGTTACTCTTTTTCAGAAGTACTGTCCTTTTTAAATAATGTATTCCATAGTTTGGCGATACTCCATATAATGACGATTGCAATGGAGGCAATAACTGACCAAACAATAGATGCAATTTCAAGTGCCATGCTAGGAAGGAAGGTAAAAATGGATACTACTTTATGAAACAACCATTCTATTATATGAAAACTGATTTGCAATAGAATGACGATCCCGAGTGTAATCCATGCTAACATTTGTTTTCCTTTTTCTTTCCACATGACATTCACCTCACGTTAGCTTAATAGTTTTAAGCCAACAGCGCCGCATAGAATGCAGCTTAAGAAGGCAAGACGACGCCAATCCGCTGATTCACGGAAAATAAGAATACCTAGAAGTGCACTTCCGGCAGTTCCGATTCCAGTCCAAATCGCGTAAGCAGTTCCCATCGGTAATGTGTTCATCGCGAGAGATAAGAAGAAGAAGCTTACGCCGAAGTTAGCGATTAAAATAACTTTTGGTGCCCAGCCTTTCTTTTCAGTGGCTACTTTCATAAAGAGTACACCAATAATTTCACAAATACCAGCTAGAATTAAAAATAACCAAGCCATTTTATGCGGCCTCCTTCGCTTCTTTTTCTTCTGTTACTCGTTTTAGCCCAATTACTCCGAAGAAGATTAAACCGATTAATAAAACTTTTACAATAGAGAAAGGTTCTCCGAAGACGAAAATTTCTGTAAGAACGATCCCACCAGCTCCAATTCCTGTAAAGACTGCGTATACAGTGCCGACAGGTAAATCTTTATAAGCTCTAAATAATAAGACGAAACTAATTGTAATTAATAACGCAACACCAGCCCATTCAAGTGGTGCCTCCGCTTTTTTAAGTCCAATGACCCAAAAGATTTCAATAATGCCAGCTATAATTACATAAATCCATGCCATATGTCATTTCTCCTTCCTACCAGTCGTTAGGTAAAGGGCTTAAAAACGACGCATTGCAAAGGAGCAATCCGTCAGTTTGAAAGACCTCGCCAAAATACTTGCCAAGAGGCGTTTAAACGAGTCTCAAAGCGATTTAAACCTGCAAATAGTAGTTCAACCATAAGTCCGTCCAGTAAGCATAGAAAAGCTTCTAGAGCGTCTTTTACTTCAATGTTATGCAGTTCACTTTGCTCGTTTGCCTGTTTAAATATAGGGAATAAAAGTTTTCCGACGTTTTCAATGTGTGCATTCGCTTTTTCAATAATTTGTACGCGGAATGCATCAGGCGGAAAATAGGAAGTTCGTAACCAAAACATTGATTCTTCACTTTCACCAAATCGTTTTGCGTAGCCCTTTAGTAACTGTAAGAGCAATTCTTCAGTAGACGAATTTGAAAACTTTTCGATATCGTCTGTGAAGCTCTGTAAATCTTTTTGAAGAGCGGATTCTAAGCATATAAAATATAGCTCTTCTTTTCCTTTAAAGTGTGCGTAAATCGATGGTTTTTTAATCCCGACTTCTTGAGCAATATTTGCCAATGAAGTTCCTTCATAGCCGTAGCGTGCGAAATGAGAAAGTGCTACAGCTTTAATGCGGTTTGCTGTCATTTTCATCCCCTACCTACCGTTCGTTAGGTTCATTATATGAGATGGAAAATATAAAGTCAATAGGTGAAGAGCTGAAAAAGAGCGCTATAGGTAACGCTCTTTTTTCAGACAGTATCTCGCTCAATTAAATGGAATGAATGCTCTTCTGCGTTCCCGGCAATTTGCTCGCTTTGGATTTGTTTATGGAATAAAGAAAAAGCATGTGAGCCCATTGTAAGGCCGGGATGCTCAATTGTTGAAATTTCTAACGCCTTTGAAATTTCATGATTATCAAATCCAAGGATAGCAAGTTCTTCAGGGACTCGAATGCCATGTTTTCGCGCCTCTGTTAATAAACCAGCTGCAACTTGATCGTTCGCTGTAAAAATAGCGGTTGGGCGATTTTTCATGTTTAAAATGCGATGAAGTATTTTTGCACCATCCTGCATCGTATAGCATTGATGAAAAATCCAATCTGGATGTACCGTTTTACCTTCGTTATGAAGCGTATCAGCAAATGCTTTTTCGCGCTCCATAGAATTTGCACTCGTTTTTCTTGCTAAACAGATTCCAATTTTTTCATGGCCTTTACTGAGTAAATAGGCAGTGCCGAGACGGAAGCCTTCATAGTGATCTACGTAGACGGATGAAATGAGGGGATGCTTCATCTTTTCACATGAAATAATAGGGGCAAATTTTGCGAAAGGTTCAATTTGTTCCCAAGAACTCGTTCGAGAGCAAATAATCATTCCGTCGAATTGTTTCATTTTCATCATTTCAAGAACGCGAATCTCTTCGAGGCTATCGTAATTTGTTTGACATAAATTAATGTGATATCCAGCTGCTAACGCTTCGTTTCCGATTCCTTCAATAATTGTACTGAAGTATGGAAGATTAATGAAAGGGAGCATAACCCCGATTGTATATGTTTTTCCCTTTATTAAATGAATAGCATTTATATTTTTTGCATAGTTCAATTCTTCAACAGCATCTAGAACACGCTTACGTTTTTCTTCTTTTACGTAAGGGTGATTATTAAGGACGCGGGAAACAGTTGATATGGATACACCAGCAGTTTTTGCAATTTGTTTTATATTGGCCATATGTATCACCTCTTTCCTTTATTATAAAGGGAAAATAATAAGAATGAAAAAATCTTGACCTGAAAAGCTTTTCACAAACTATGTTATAAATAAGGCTTCTTTTTATTCGCGTAACCTTTTTATTTGGGCGTAAGAATGATAGGGGGCTTTTTTGCGTCTATAAAAGAAGTTTTGTCAAAATGTGTGAGAATAACGTGGAAAGTTTTCAAAGGGGGAGTTTGTTAATGAAGCGAATATGAATAGCATACAAAATGAAATTTTAATCAGTCGGGCATTAACGCTTTATTCATAAAGAGAGCGGTATGAAGAAAGGGCGGAAACAAATTGAAAAAAAGAATCATTTGTTTCGTGTTTTCTAGTCTAGTGCTAAGTTCATGTTCGTTTCAGCAAACGATGCAAGAAGAAAAAAACTTTGTGGGAACAACAGGAGGAGTGATGGATCGTGTTACGGATCCTATTCCGCTAAAGGAGCTTCCGAAATATTTTCCAGTGAAATTTAAAGTTCCTGCGTTTTTACCGTATGACATTACGAGTGATGTGAAGGGGGAAGTCAGAACGATTGGGAAAAAGAAAGCTGTCTTAAGGATTAAATATAAACAGCGGGAGCCAGGTAGAAATGAGTATATTGAGTTAAATGTTGCGAACTTTCCTTATAGTTTTCCGGATCTCGTGGAAGAGAAGCGATTTCAAGAACAAATGAAATTGAATAGTGGAGCATTCGCTTATTTTAAAAATAAGGATGACTCTGGGCGAGGAGATGAATTCGCTACGCTTATTTGGAAAGAGAAAGGACTTGAATATCAGCTGCTGTATCGTAATACACAAGAGAATGATAAAGATGTGATTAAGCAAAATTTATTATACATTGCGAATAATATGGAATGAAAAAACTAGCTGAATGATTCAGCTAGTTTTTGTATGTTATTATTTCTTTTTAATTTTTCCAGTCCACGTTTTAAATCCACCTTGTAATTGGTAGAAATCTTTGTAGCCTTGTTTTTTTAAGTATTGAGCTGCACGACCAGTACGGAATCCGCTTTGGCAGTATAAGTAAACTGGTTGATCTTTGCGAAGTTCTTTATGACGAAGGCGAATTTGTGATAACGGAATGTTACGTGCGCCTAAAATATGTCCTGCAGTATATTCGTCTGCTTCGCGAATATCGATAAGCTGTGCTTTACGGTAGCCAGCGCGAAACTCTTCTTCTGAAAGTGTTTTAATTAATTTTCTCTGATAGAAATACATCCATACAGTGTAGCCGATGAACGCTACGATTACGGCTAATAAAATAATCCAAGTTGTTGACACGATTCTATCGCTCCCTTTTTTCTTATCCTACTTTCAATATTATAATGACCGTATGTATTTATGCAACAGATTCATTTGCATAATAAGAAGAAATTTCGTATTCTTTCACAAATTTTGTCGAATTTGGTAGACTAGAGAATGTGAAAAATAATTGGTTATATGAGGTGCAGGATGGGAAAAGAAAAATGGTGTTATATTAACTCTGGTCAATGTTCGCCGGCATTTAATATGGCGTTAGATGAATGTTTATTAAATTGGCAAAGTGAAAAGAAAATGCCACCAACCATTCGTTTTTATGAATGGGAAGTACCAACATTAACAGTTGGGTATTTCCAGCGTGTTGAAAAAGATATTAATATGGATGTAGTTAACGAAAAGAAATATGGATTCGTTCGTCGTCAAACAGGCGGCAGGGGTGTACTACATGATAAAGAATTAACGTACAGTGTTATTGTGTCTGAAGATCATCCAAATATGCCAAAAACAGTTACAGAAGCGTATCGTATTATTTCGCAAGGTTTATTAGACGGTTTTAAGGCATTAGGATTAGAAGCGTATTATGCAGTTCCAAAAACAGAAGCAGACCGTGAAAATTTAAAAAATCCACGTTCAGGCGTATGCTTTGATGCACCGTCTTGGTATGAAATTGTAGTAGAAGGAAGAAAAATCGCAGGTAGTGCTCAAACACGTCAAAAAGGTGTGATTTTACAGCACGGATCGATTCCGTTAGAAATAGATTTAGACGAATTATACGATCTGTTTTTATTCCCGAATGAACGTGTAAAAGAGCGTATGAAGAGTATGTTCTCTTCTAAAGCGGTAGCCATAAATGAATTAACAGACCGCACGTTTACAATCGAGCAGTTAATTAAAGCGTTTGAGGTTGGGTTTGAAAAAGGATTAGATGTAGAGCTTGTTCCGTATGAATTAACAGAAGAACAGTTACATGAAGTACAAACATTAGCAAAAGAGAAGTATGAAAGTAAGGAATGGAATTATAAAAAATAAGAGGTGGCAATTGCCACCTCTTATTTTTTATAGTAAATTAAGTACTTTTTCTACTTTGATTCCTTTATCTTGTAAAGAACGCAGGCGATTTACAACGTCCATAATTTCTTTGTCAAATGTAACGCTAATACCTTGGCTTTGTAGTTCTTTTTTTAAGCTTTCAATAGAATCATCTATGTCGATGCCAAGCTCGTAATCTTGACAAACTTCAATTGTCTTTTTCACAAGTTTCACATAATTTTCTTGTAGTTTTGTATTTGTTTCAGTCAAAGCAGGTTGTTTCGGTTTTGCAGGAGCAACCGGTGCTGTCTCTTGCTTTGTAACTGGAGTTGGTACTGCTTTTTTCACAGGTGCTGGAGTAGATAATTCCATAGCTGCTTCTACACTTACTGGCTTCGGCGTTGGTACCGGAGTAGGTTTAGGTGCTGCAGGTGTTTCTGCTCGCGTAACAGGTTTTGGAGCAGGTGTAACTGCTTTTGGAGCTTCTACAACTACTTCTTTTTTCGGAGTAGCTTCTACAACAGTTTCTTCTTGCTCAGCAGCTTCTTTATTTTCTTTGCTCCACATAACGCGTTCAACTTCTAGAGAAACATTGTTTTTGTTCATCGCTGTTAATGTAACTTTACCAACTTCAGCGTTTCCAGTGAAATCAACAATTTTATAAATAACACTCTTGTTCCAATCCACGTTTCCGCTCAAAAATAATTCTTCGTTACATTTCGGCGTTAAGCCCTCGATTTTAATTTCTGCGTTTACACCGTTTTCACTATATACCATAATTAGCGAAGCATTTACATCTTCGTCTGCTAACATTAGTTCACGTACCATTTTGCCGGTGCGTACTTGCGTTTTCTTCTTAACTGACATCTAATTTCTCCTCTCAAAAATTCAGTAATATAAAAAAATCGTATAACGAAAAATAATTGCTCACGAAGATTTATGATACCGATAATAAAAGCATCACGTCAACAATTAACTTTAATTATTTTGCATTTTTCTTATTTTCTTTATGAAATTTTTCAATTTGTAAAATTAGACAGAAGAAAAACAGCCTTTTGAAAGGCTGTTAAAAATTTGATTTTTTATATAGGAATTTATATAAAACAAAGAATAAGATAGCGATTAAGGCGTTTTGCCAAAATGTTAAATGATAAATGAGATAAGGTTGCTTTTTAAAATAAACATGTAAAAATACAGATGCGCAAAATGGAGTAGCGAACGTAAATCCAAATAGAATTCTTCTTTTCCAAGTCGTTTTTTGATCAAAGGAGTAACGCTTTAAAAAATACAAAATAAGCAGTATTCCTAGAATAATGAGTGAAACAGACAAAATAGTTCCAGGGACACTAAAAGCTGGGGTGAGGTGTTCCGTATTCTTTCCAAAAGTTAAAATGAAAAATGAAACAATTGCATCGATTCCAAACTGTATAGCAAGAAGTAAACTAATAGCAAAACCGATTAGAGAAGTTTTTTCTAACTTTGTTTGGGTTGGTAAAGCCGATATAAGTTCATCGCAATAAGACTGTAAATCATCTCCAAAGATGTCATAAGCATTTTTATTTTCAGCTTGTGCTTCGATGAGATGATCTAATATTTCTAGTAACAGTTCCTCCATTTGTTGCTCGGGTACGTTTGATATTCGAAGATATACTAACATATCACCATAAGCAGCTTCGTTTTCAGGTGTTAAGAGTTCTCGTTTTTTGTTGTTTAATTCAACCATGTCTTTCGCCTTCATCCCTATCACTCCCCTTGTAATAAGTTGTTTACGGTTGTTGAAACCATTCCCCAGCTTTGTTTAAATTCTTCAAGTTGTTCTAATCCTTTATCGGTTACGTGATAATATTTACGTTTTGGACCGAGTGAGGAGGCTTTTAAGGTTCCTTCAATCAATTTTTCTTTTTGCATACGTAACAATAATGGATATATGCTTCCTTCGCTTACAAATGTAAATCCGTGTTTATTTAATTTTGTACTCAGTTCATATCCGTACACTTCTTCTTGTGAAATGATGTATAAGATGCAACCTTCGAGCACACCTTTTAACATTTGGCTGTGCATGATTTCACCACCTTTTACTCAGGTAACTTGCGTTGCAAGGTAGCTGTTATCCAAATTATAATATTCAGTAACTTGCAACGCAAGTTACTGAAGTGGAAAACTTTAATGAGTGTTAATTTTTCATCGTTTCCCATACTAACGAGAGGAGGGGAGCATATGAAACCATTTATGCCAAAACTCGTTTACTTTGAACCGAAGGCACTCGAATATCCGCTTGGAAAAGAGCTGTATGAGAAGTTTACGAAGATGGGATTAGAAATTCGTGAAACGACATCCCATAATCAAATTAGAAATTTGCCAGGTGAAAATGATTTACAAAAGTATCGTAATGCAAAGGCAACACTTGTCGTTGGGGTGAGGAAAACGCTAAAGTTTGATACGTCAAAACCGTCAGCTGAATATGCAATCCCGCTCGCAACGGGGTGTATGGGACATTGTCATTATTGCTATTTGCAAACAACACTTGGGAGTAAGCCTTACGTTCGCGTGTATGTCAATCTCGATGAAATATTTGAGAAGGCAAAGCAGTATATGAATGAAAGAGCACCAGAAATAACAAGGTTTGAAGCGGCTTGTACATCAGATATTGTTGGAATTGATCATTTAACACATGCATTAAAGCGGGCGATTGAATTCATTGGAGAAAGTGAGTATGGCCGTTTACGTTTCGTTACGAAATATTCGCACGTTGATCATTTATTAGATGCAAAACATAATGGGAAAACTCGTTTTCGATTTAGTATTAATTCACGGTATGTGATTAAAAATTTTGAGCCGGGGACGTCACCGTTTGAAGAACGAATTGAAGCGGCTCGTAAAGTAGCGGGCGCGGGTTATCCACTTGGCTTTATAGTTGCGCCACTTTATATGCATGAAGGATGGGAGGAAGGATACCGTGAACTATTTGAGCGACTGTACAATGCACTAAAAGATTTGTCGATACCGAATTTAACATTTGAATTAATTCAACATCGCTTTACAAAACCGGCAAAAAAGGTCATTCAAGAGCGTTATCCGAGTACGAAGCTTGAAATGGATGAGGAGAAGCGCAAATATAAATGGGGACGATATGGCATCGGGAAATACGTATATAAAAAAGATGATGCAGAAGTATTGGAAGAAACGATTAGAGGATATATTCATCACTTTTTTCCTAACGCAGAAATTCAATACTTTACATGAAAAGAACTTGTATTGGAATACAAGTTCTTTTTTCTTTTAAATATTTAGGCTTGTTTTCAACTTGTCACGTTATTCTTTCTGGTGTATCATTTTATTGATTGCTTCGTACGGAATGAGCAAAATGAAATTGGATGGAGGAAACCGATGCCTACCCCTAGTATGGAAGATTATATTGAACAAATTTATTTGTTGATTGATGAAAAGGGTTATGCCCGCGTATCTGATATTGCTGAAGCGCTGAGTGTACATCCATCCTCTGTAACAAAAATGGTGCAAAAATTAGACAAAGATGAATATCTAATTTATGAAAAATATAGAGGGCTTATATTAACATCAAAAGGTAAAAAAATCGGAGAACGTCTCGTATACCGCCATGACTTGCTAGAGCAATTTATGCGTATTATCGGTTTGGATGAAAGTAAAATTTACAATGATGTAGAAGGAATTGAACATCATTTAAGTTGGGAAGCAATTGACCGCATTGGTGATCTAGTGCAATATTTTGAACAAGATGAGGTTCGAGTGGAAACACTCCGTGGCGTTCAAAAAGCAAATGAAGAGAAAAGTAATTAAGGGGGAACGTATGTCGTTTCCTTTTTTATTTCAACCGAAAAGGATGGGGAAATTATGAAAGCAATTATTTTTGATTTTGATGGATTAATTGTGGACACAGAAACAATATGGTTTCACTCTTTCAGAGACGCTGTTCGTGAGTACGGTGGGGAGTTACCTTTAGCGGAATTTGCGAAATGTATTGGAACGACAGACGATGTACTTTACGCATATTTAAATGAGCAATTAAAAGAGAAGTTTAACAAGGATGCATTAAAAGAAAAAGTGAAAACTTTACATAAAGAGAAAATGAAAATACCAGAAGCTCGTGACGGGGTAAAAGAATATTTAGAGGAAGCGAAAGAAATGGGATTGAAAATCGCATTAGCTTCCAGTTCATCTAGAGAATGGGTTACTTCTTTTTTGGAAGAGCTACAAATTCGAGATTATTTTGAAGTCATTAAAACAAGGGAAGATGTTGAGAAGGTAAAACCGGATCCAGCACTTTATCGAATTGCGATAGAAGATTTAGGGATTGATCCGTCTGAAGCTGTTGTATTTGAAGACTCGTTAAACGGATTAAAAGCAGCGATTGCGGCAGGATTAAAGTGCGTTGTTGTACCTAATGATGTGACAAGGAATTTACCATTTGAAGATCATCACCTTCGAATTGAAAGTATGAAAGATAAAAGTCTGAAAGAAGTACTGCAAAATATAAAAAAAGACCGTATTTCCTAAAAGGAAGCACGGTCTTTCTTTTTGTTTTTTTTGCCTTCAATGACAGTTAAATGAGATTGTTTTCTTTTTCGCTTCAAAGTGGAAGGAGCGCCTTTCTTACCTTTGTCATTAGAAGCGTTTGATTTCAAGAAAGAATTGCTTAGGGGTGCTACATTTTGTTTCCCATGTTTGCGGTTCGATTGTTTCGCTGCACGCTTATAAGAGCTTTGCGAATTTGCAGAACCACTAGAATTTGTAAACATCTTGTATAGCAAATAAAAGATACCGACAACAAGTAACATGTACCCGATATTTCTTAATACACCCATTGGATTTGTAATGACAGATGAAACAAGGCCGAATATTGCTAATCCGATAATAAGCATAACTATAGCGAATGTAAACGAACGACCGTTCATAAGGGACACCTCCTAAAAACATATATTAAAATTAGTATATTAACGATGAGGAAAGGAGTTGAACACCAATTTTAAATAATTATTGTTTGTTTTCTAAACGTAATAATTCTTCAAACGATGCAATGGCTACTTCCACTTGATCATCTGTTGGTTCTTTCGTTGTTAATAGTTGCAGCCATAATCCGGGATATCCAAGTATGCGTAATACTGGAATATCGCGTAATCGATTTGTAAATTGTAACACTTCAAAAGAAATGCCGAGAACGACTGGAATTAATAAAATTCGGTTTACGACTCTGGCCCAAAGTGGATCTGTAGGGACAAGGAAATAAACAAACATTCCAATAATGACTGTAAATATAATAAAGCTACTGCCACAGCGATAATGAAGGCGAGTTTGTTTTTGAACATTTTCTACAGTCATTGGAAGATTATTCTCATAGGCATTAATTACTTTATGCTCCGCACCATGGTACTGAAATACCCGCTTAATAAGTGGGGTTAAAGAAATAAAGTATATATAGCTCAATAATAGCATGAGCTTAATGACACTTTCGACAATGATTTGCCCTGTATGAGAAGGGAAAATCGGTCTCGTTAATTCAGCTAGTAGTGCAGGAACTGCTGTGAAAATGACTTTACCGAATATGAAAGATAAAACGCCAACTGCTGCAACTCCTAATACCATCGTTAATTTCGATTGTTCTTCTTTGTTATTTGCAATTTGTTCGTCTTCTTCTGGGTGGACATCAAATCGTTCTGAAGCAAAGTTTAAATGTTTTGCTCCATTCGCACTTGCATCCACAATAGCGGCAATCCCTCGTAAAAATGGAATTTTTTTCAGGATAGATAATGCTTTATTACGAACGCGTGGTAATCGATAAAATTCAATCGATTTATCTTTACGACGAACCGCTGTAACAGTATATTCTCTACCGCCAAACATAACTCCTTCTATGACTGCTTGCCCGCCATATATTTGTTTTGACTCTTCTGCCATGTTAACACCAACCTGTATTTGTTTCTCTCTTATGTAGAAAAAGAGGCAATTGTCATACTGGGTTCTGTCATTTTGAAATAAGACAATCACCGAGTTTCCTTTATTTTATCGACAAATACAAGTATATGACAAGGAAAAATGTTACGAGAGTCGGACATTTCTTATTCTTTTTATAGACAAATTTCGCAGTATTTAAACATGGTTCAAAATAGTTTCGGGCATACTATTGAGCGGAGGTGTTGATGTGAGTCAAGAACAATTAGGAACAAGGAATTTTGTACAAATTGGTTTATTTGGTGGAATCTTTTGGGGCGGGATATGGTATTTCCTTCATATATTTTCATTTACGGAAGCGGGACCGAACTATTTACTATTACCATTTGCCTTTGGAAGCTGGAAAGAAGGGGTATGGGGAAATGTGTCAGGAATTGTTTGTATGGGACTACTTTCGATTTTAATTGCCTTTTTGTATAAAGCGTTTTTGGCAAAGTTTGAAGGGATTATTCCAGGGATGATTTATGGGCTATTTTGGTGGGCGTTACTGTTTTTCGGAATGGGATTAATAGCGCCTGCTATTAAAAGTGCACTCCATTTACCGAAAGAAACAATTGTGACGACGATATGCATTTTTATATTGTATGGTGTGTTTATAGCATACTCTGTTTCCTACGCAGTCAATACGAATAAAGCTGAGAGAGAAGGGGAAGAGAAGACGAACTATTCAAATAAGTAACTCCTATGTTAAAATGTTGTATAGATATTTAATATTAAGGAGTTTTAAGCATATGAAAAAGGTACTCCTCGTAAACGGTCCTAACCTAAATCGCCTCGGTGTCAGGGAGGTAAATGTATATGGAAAGGGCACGCTAGCGACACTTGAAGCAGATATGAAGCAAGAAGCAGAAACAATGGGAGTGGAGTTAGAATGTTTCCAATCGAATCATGAAGGTGCGATTATCGATCGTATTCATGAGGCGGAAGATATATATGAAGGGATCATTTTAAATCCTGGAGCATTTACGCATTATAGCTATGCGATTCGAGATGCAATTGCGAGCATTTCGATTCCTGTTATTGAAGTACATATTTCTAACATTCACCAGCGTGAGTCGTTCCGTCACGAATCTGTGACGGCAGCTGTTTGTACGGGACAAATTGTTGGATTTGGTTTTTATGGCTATAAGTTAGCGTTATTTGCATTAATGGAGAAATTGAGGGAGGCATAAAGTAATGGAGAAAATCGAAAGAGTAAGAAGCGCATTTGATCAGGCTGGTATTGACGGTATTTTGTTAACAAATGAACATAGTCGTAGATATATGGCGAACTTCACAGGAACAGCTGGTGTTGTACTGATTTCGAAAAATCGTGCTCAATTTATTACAGATTTCCGCTATGTAGAGCAGGCTAGTAAACAAGCGGTTGGATACGAGATTGTACAGCATGCAGGATTAATCATTGATGAAGTTGCAAAGCAAGTGAAGCAACTGGGAATTCAAAAGCTTGGCTTTGAGCAAGATACTCTTACATATAGTTCTTATTCAGCACATAAAGAAGCGATCGATGCTGAATTTATCCCAACTTCTGGGCTTGTAGAAAAGTTACGCTTGATAAAGACTGATTCAGAGATTAAGATATTAAAGGAAGCTGCACAGATTGCAGATGCTGCCTTTGAACATATTCTATCATTCATTCGCCCGGGAGTATCTGAAATTGAAGTGTCAAATGAACTTGAATTTTTCATGAGAAAACAAGGAGCAACATCTTCTTCGTTTGATATTATCGTTGCTTCAGGTCTTCGTTCGGCATTACCGCACGGCGTGGCATCTGAAAAAGTGATAGAAACAGGAGATTTCGTTACATTAGACTTCGGCGCTTATTACAAAGGATATTGTTCTGATATTACTCGTACGATTGCAGTTGGTGAACCATCTGATAAATTGAAAGAAATTTATAATATCGTTTTAGAAGCACAATTACGTGGTGTGAACGGTATTAAAGCTGGTTTAACAGGCCGTGAAGCGGATGCGTTAACGCGCGATTACATAACGGAAAAAGGATATGGTGAATACTTCGGACACTCTACTGGTCATGGAATCGGTCTTGAAATCCATGAAGCACCAGGTTTAGCGTTCCGTTCTGATACAGTACTTGAACCAGGAATGGCTGTAACAGTAGAACCAGGTATTTATATTCCAGGTATTGGCGGCGTACGTATTGAAGATGATATCATTGTAACAAGTGAAGGTAATGAAGTAATTACGAAATCACCAAAAGAACTTATTATTTTGTAATATACAGGAGGATTTTTTTACATGATTTCAGTAAACGATTTTCGTACAGGTTTAACAATTTCAGTGGACAATGCCCTTTGGCAAGTAATGGATTTCCAACACGTAAAGCCAGGTAAAGGTGCTGCATTCGTTCGCTCTAAACTACGTAACCTTCGCACAGGATCTGTTCAAGAGAAAACATTCCGTGCAGGTGAAAAAGTAGAAAAAGCACACATCGAAAACCGTCGTATGCAATACTTATACGCGAGCGGTGAGTCTCACGTATTTATGGATAACGGAACTTACGAGCAAATCGAACTTGGTGAAAACCAAATCGAGCGCGAACTTAAATTCCTAAAAGAAAACATGGAAGTATCTATTATGACATACCAAGATGAAGTACTTGGTGTTGAACTTCCGAACACGGTTGAATTAAAAGTTTCAGAAACAGAGCCTGGTATTAAAGGCGATACAGCTTCTAACGTAACAAAACCAGCTACATTAGAAACTGGTCTTGTTGTACAAGTACCAATCTTCATTAACGAAGGCGAAATGCTTATCATCAACACTGGTGAAGGTAAATACGTTTCTCGTGCATAGTAGAAAAGCACTCGTGATTATCACGAGTGCTTTTTTTATAGGAAATAGGGTAGATAGTAAATAGCAGTGATAATAAAACTAACTAAAACAAGTGAAAGAGTACCCGCCATATATGGAGTGAAAATAATTTGAAATGGTTTTATTTCGCCAGTCTCAACGCCAGTCAGTGTTTTACTGATTGCGTGATCTGTAATGTTGTTTCTATGAGTATTCATAATAATTAACCACATAATTGCAAATATCGCTAAACTTCCAAGGAAAAAGGTCTCCATAAATGACCAACCGACCAATTTTGAAAAAAGATAAATAAGAGCTAATTCTACTACAATTGTTAAACTAATTTTTAATACCTTCATATTTTCCCCCCTCATTTTGCACATATAGTCAATTTTTTAAAAATGGGCGATACGATATGTAGTACACGAGATGACGTTAGTTCTATCTCTCATGCTGCATCGTTTATACTCCCTATCACCATTAAATATACCATAATACCCCATTGGATAATGCGAATATTCGGACTACGGATAGACGATAGAGAAATATTATGTTTTTACTTCTGAAATAGACAACCCCTGCATATGGTTGTACAAATATATTCTTTTTTGGAATGTAGCAATAGTAACCGTTATGGGAGAAGGTGGGAGAATGAAACAGTGGCTAGCGGCAATGGAAACATCCGTGCTTGTAATGGGGTTACTTCGGTTGTTTTCAGGTAGCGCGGAAATATTCGCCGCTTTGCTTATGCTTTATGTGAATGATGCGAAGAAAGCATTGTTTATAAATGGTATGTTGGCGTTTGTTGGACCGACCGTATTAATTTTAACAATGACAATAGGCATAGCGAGTGTGGCAAGTGAGATTTCTTTCTTGAAACTCTTTTTTCTAGCGCTTGGAATTGGCTGCATTTTTATCGCGTTGTTGAAATAGTAAGTCGAGTATAGTGGGGAGAAGCTGATGAAAGAAGTATTAGAAGTTTTACCGAAAACGATGAAGCAGCTAGTGGAAAGTTGTAAGCAATATGATGCTCTAGAGGAAATTCGTGTTCGAATTGGAAGACCGCTAGAGTGTATTGCTCATGGTGAAGTGTTTTTTTATGACTATATCGTTACAGCAGAGGATGCTATTTACTTATTGAATAAGTTAAGTCAATTCTCAATTTATACGATGGAAGAGGAATTAAAACGTGGGTATGTGACACTTCGAGGAGGACATAGAATCGGTTTAGCGGGAAAAGTTATTACAGAAAAAAGCGCAGTGAAAATGATTCGAGATGTCTCTTCGTTTAATATTCGTATTGCACGTCAAAAAATAGGAATTGCTGAACCACTTTTACCGTATTTGTATGAGTCAAGATGGTTAAACACGATGGTAATTGGCCCGCCGCAAACGGGGAAAACAACACTTTTAAGAGATGTAGCACGTTGTATGAGTCAAGGTGTAAGTGCTTCGAAAATACCTTCTTGTAAAGTCGGGATTGTAGATGAACGGTCAGAAATTGCAGGTTGTGTGAAGGGCATCCCGCAATATGACTTTGGCACACGAGTAGATGTGTTAGACGCATGTCCAAAAGCTGAAGGAATGATGATGATGATTCGTTCTATGAGTCCAGATATTTTGATTGTAGATGAAATTGGGCGTAAAGAAGATAGTGAAGCAATTATGGAGGCGGTGCATGCAGGGGTTCAGCTGTTTATAAGCGCACATGGATTTTCTTATGATGATGTTGTGAAACGCCCATCGCTAAAGGCGGTGCTGGAGCTCGGCATATTTGATAGGTTTGTGGAGCTATCAAAAGCAAGAGGGCCAGGAACAGTTATGCAAGTGAAAGATAAATATGGAAAATCGGTATTACCTCATAGAAAGGCGCAAAGCGTATGGTAAAAATATTTGGTGCAGTGTTAATCGTTGCGGTCAGCACCTTTTTCGGATTTTCATACGCTAAAAAATACAGTGAGAGACCAAGGCAACTTAGATTATTAAAAGCGGCACTTCAATCATTAGAGGCAGAAATTATGTATGGGCATACACCTTTATCTGAGGCTGCCGAGCGATTAGTGAAACAAATGCCGAAGCCGTTAAATTGGATATTTCAAAGTTTCGCTAGAAGGCTAGAAAGCGGAGAACAAACAGTAAGAGAAGCTTGGATAGATAGTTTGAAAGAAAATTGGAAGCTAACAGCATTTCAACAAACTGAGTACGAGATTTTGCAGCAATTTGGTGAAACACTTGGACAACATGATCGTGAATCACAACAAAAACATATTCGCTTATGCATTACACATTTAGAGAGAGAAGAAGAAGAAGCGAAAGCATTACAACTGCAATACGAAAAAATGATCAAGAGCTTAGGGGTACTAGCGGGGCTACTTATCGTAATTTTACTGCTATAGGAGGGAGAAAGGCGATGTCCATTGATGTTGGATTAATATTTCAAATCGCCGGAATCGGCATTGTTTTAGCTTTCATTCATACCGTACTAAAAGAATTAAAGCGAGAGGATATTGCAAATTGGGTTATCCTTGTCGGTTTTGTCGTTATTTTATTTCATGTGGCATTTTTAATTAATACGCTATTCGACAAGATTAAGAGTGTCTTTCTCTTCCAGTAAAGGAGGCGGTTCGAATCGAAATTATACAAATTGTCGGATTAGGCCTCGTTGCTACGTTTTTAGCAGCTGTATTGAATCAGCATAAATCTAGCATTACGTCGTTATTTATTGTGTTCGTAGGTAGCGTGATGTTTCTTATTTTAATTGATCAAATTCACTCTATTTTACAAATGATTGAGAGAGTAGCGAGTGAAGCGAAAGTTAGCAACGTATATGTAGAAACGTTGCTAAAAATTATTGGGATTGCTTATATTGCTGAGTTTGGAGCACAAATTACAAAAGATGCAGGGCAGGGTGCAATCGCTTCAAAAATTGAATTAGCTGGAAAAATCTTAATTTTAGTAATGGCGATTCCCATTTTGACGGTTGTCATTGAAACTATTCTCGGATTTTTACCGACGGGATAAGGGGGAGTGAATGTTGAGGGGGTTTGGAGCTAAGCTGCTATTTGCTTGCTTCCTTTTCTTTTCTTTACCGGTTGTTGTACAAGCTTCTCCTGTAGAAACAAACGTCGTTGATCAACAATTGGATAAGCTCGGAATTGAAGATGTGAAGCAATTTTGGGACGGGCTTGTTACAAAATATGGAGGTTATTTACCAGAGAGTCAAAAAGGTAGCTTTATGGAGTTTGTAAAGGGAGAAAAAGAAATTTCTATAAAAGAGTGGATGCTAGGTTTATTAAAGTATTTATTTCACGAGCTTGTTGCAAATGGGAAGCTGCTAGGAACGCTCATTATGCTTACAATTTTTAGTGCATTGTTGCAATCACTGCAATCTGCATTTTCAAAGAGTAGTGTAAGTAAAATTGCGGATGCAGTTGTATATATGGTACTTATTATTTTCGCTTTAAATAGTTTTTATGTCGTTATGACATATGCAAGAGAAACGATACAAACAATGGTAGATTTCATATTAGCGCTATTGCCAATCTTGCTTGCACTCATAGCAACTGGAGGTGGTGTTGTATCTGTATCATTTTTTCATCCGATTATCATCTTTTTAATGAACACGAGCGGGCTTTTGATGAATTATATCGTTCTACCACTTTTATTACTTGCAACGATATTAAGTATTGTAAGTACGATGAGTGATCAATATAAAGTTACGAAATTGTCCAAGCTTTTGCAAAACGTTAGCGTTGGGATTATCGGTATTTTTTTAACGATTTTTTTAGGAGTATTATCTGTACAAGGAACAGCGACAGCTGTTGCTGATGGAATCGCTGTGAAAACTGCTAAATTTGTAACAGGGAACTTTATTCCCGTAGTAGGAAGAATGTTTACAGAGGCGGCGGATACTGTTATTAGTGCATCGGGATTATTAAAAAACACAGTCGGAATTATAGGGCTCGTCATTCTATGCTTAATTGTTGCTTTTCCAGCGATTCAAATTTTTTGTATCGCGTTTATTTATAAATTCGCAGCAGCAGTATTACAGCCAGTTGGCAGCGGAGCAATTATTCAATGTTTAGATATTATTGGGCGAAGCATCATTTATGTATTTGCTTGCTTAGCTATCGTATCATTTATGTTCTTTTTAAGTATCACAATTATTATCGCTGCGGGGAACATTACACTTATGATGCGGTAGGAGGTGAAGGGTATGCAATTTGTTACAGAGTGGATTAGAAATATTATCGTTTTTTTACTCTTAGCGACAATGCTTCATCTTATTCTTCCAAATTCAAATTTGCAAAAGTACGTTAAATTCGTTGTAAGTCTATTATTAGTTGTTTTAATCTTAACGCCCCTTTTTAAACTACTGCAAACAGATGTGAATGAAGTAATCGCAAATTTTAATGAAGAGAAGTACGTAGCAGAAGGATCTGTAAAAAATTCAATAGATTCGAAGAAAAAAGAAATACAAGCTCTAACACGTGCATATAGTTTAGAAGAGATGGCTACCAAAATGAAAAAAGAAGTAGGAAAAGAATTCGAGAAAAAGTATGGTATGACAGTCTCTGAAATACAAATAGTCGCAGCGGAAAGTACAGCGGAAGTAAAGTCAGCAAAAGATATTCAAACTGTTGTTGTGACGTTGAAAGAAAAAGAACGTAGTAAAAATGATGCAATCGAAACAGTAAAACCAGTTGAAATTAACACGAAGGAACCTCCGAAAAAAGTAGAAGAAACGAATGTAGAAATGAAAGATTTCTTTTCAAGCAGGTGGCAACTAGAGAATAAACAAATCCAAGTTCAAATGGAAGGGAGGACAGGTAGAGTAAATGGACAATAAAGATAAAAATTCGAAGTTCTCATTTTTTCGAAACTTATTGAATGGGGATGAAAAAGAAAGCAATGAGAAGGGAAAAAAGATAACACCTAAGTTTTTACTTGTCCTACTCATACTTGGGATTTTGCTTATGTTTTCTAGTAGTCTTTTTTCAAGTAAAAAGGAAGAAGTACCTGTATTTAAAGAACAAAAAACGCAAAACCAAGAAAAAGACGTACCAACTTTTGGACAAAAAAATAACGATAGTATGTCAAATGTAGAAAAGTATGAAAAAGCGTATGAACAAGAATTAAAAGCAGCCTTAGAAGAAATAGCGGGAGTAAAAAATGTAACGATTAAAGTAAATTTAGATTCATCTGAAGAAAAAATATTAGAAAAAAATACAGTGAAACGTTCACAAACAACAGGTGAAACAGATAAGACAGGTGGTAAGAGGGAAGTAGAAGATGAGTCCCTTGATGAAAAGACAGTCATTATACGTGAAGGTGATAAAGAAACTCCCGTTGTTTTACGAACAGAGAAACCGAAAGTACGAGGTGTTCTTGTCGTAGCAAAGGGAGTGGATAATATACAAGTTAAAGCGATGGTAAAAGAAGCTGTAATACGACTGCTAGATGTACCAGCCCATCGTGTTTCAGTTTCGCCGAAAAATTGATAGGGAGGAAATAAAGTGTTAAAAAAACAAACGGTTTGGCTATTAACGATGTTAAGTTTAGTTGTTGTACTATCTGTTTATTACGTAACAACTCCTGACAAGATGAATACAGCATCGCCGGCAACAGGTGAAAAGATTGGACAAGAAAAACAAGGTACTGATAAAGCAGTAACAAATGAAGCACCGAAAGAAACGCCAAAAAAAGAAAATACAAGCAAGGAAACATCAAATAAAGAAACAGACAAAAAAGAGAGTGCTAACAAAGAAACAAGTAAAAAAGATGCTAACGTAACAGTTCAATCAAGTGATGAAAATTTCACAGCGTTACGTATGCAAATGGAAGATCAGCTAAGTGAACAAAAATCAAGATTACAAGAAGTGATGAATTCAGCAAAATCTTCAGCAACAGAAAAGAGTAAAGCGAAAGATAATTTTGATGCAATTACTACAATGGAAACGAAGCAAGAATTACTTGAGACAGTGATTAAGTCTCAAGGAGGATATAAAGATGCCCTTGTAAGAGCTGATGGAACAGACATTAGAGTAACTGTGAAAGCAGCAAAGCATTCACAAAAAGAAGCGAATAAAATTATACAGCTTGTAAGAAGTGAAGGCGGATCAAAAGATGTAGGTGTGAAATTTGATCCACCAACAAAATAAAAACTAATAATCCGTGGGGAAATCCTTCGCGGATTATTAGTTTTTACGAATCGGATTGTTTGAAAATAATTATAGAAAAAAAGCTATCATTTTCGATAGCTTTTTTCTGTTTCGTCTTTGTAGTTGTTTTTACTATGTTCAACTCGGAAGGGAGAAATACGTTGTGAGTAAAAGATTAGCGGTTCATGGTAACGATGATTGCTTTTTCCGGATTTGACGTGGATGAAGAGAACGAATGCCCAGACCATTACGGCAGGTAAGAAGAGAATGAGCCATATCATGTGTCCACACCTCGATACGATATATTTTCTACACTTTGAACATACTATTCTTATATGAAGGAATGATGAACGGTGTGTAAACAAAAAAATAATATTTGGTAAAAATATGTTGTTGACTATAGATGAGGTGAAGAGTGGAGCGGTAATGATCTGTTTATTGTGTAGCATTTTGAAAAAGTAAGGAATGTTTTTTAGGAAGTGGTCTTGCCAATTTTGTGTGAAACTTGGTATTATTACTAGGTAATAAATTTTTTATTGAAATAATATTTTTACAGGAGTTTCGATTTATTATAAAGAAATATAAATTGGAATGTTTAAAAAATTTATCGTAAGATGGAAATAGCAATTATTTCTATTAGTAAATGAAATGCATTTTCTAATAGAGTACATCGTATTTTTACAGTCAATCTAGTTTTAGTGACGATAATCTGTAAAAACGGGACAAACAAGAGTATGGGAGTGGATTTTACATGTTTAAAATTCAAGAAGTTCGTGAATTAATTAAATTAATTGATAGCTCTAATATTGATGAATTTGAATACAAAAAAGATGGTACGACAATCAAAATGAAAAAGCGTGGCAATGAAGTTGTTGCGGTGCAAGCACCTGTAGCAAAACAAGTCATGCAACCAGTAGCACCTGTTGAAGTTGAAACAACGGTAGCGGCAGCACAAGTGGAAGTACCAAAACAAGAAGAGCAAAAAGTGGCTCAAAATGAAAACCTACATAAAATTACATCACCGATGGTAGGTACATTCTATTCTTCATCTTCGCCTGATACACCTGCATATGTAAGTGTAGGAGACAGAGTATCGAAAGATTCTATCGTATGCATTGTCGAGGCTATGAAGTTATTTAACGAAATCGATGCAGATGTAGATGGTGAAATTGTTGAGATTCTTGTTAATAATGGACAGCTTGTTGAGTATGGACAACCGCTATTTCTTGTAAAAGCGTAATAAGGGAGTCTTTGTGATGATAAAAAAAGTATTAATAGCCAATCGTGGGGAAATTGCTGTACGAATTATTCGTGCTTGTAAAGAAATGGATATTGAAACGGTCGCAATTTATTCAGAAGCAGATAAAGAGTCACTTCACGTACAAATTGCCGATGAGGCGTATTGTGTAGGGCCAACGATTTCGAAAGAAAGCTATTTAAATTTGACGAACATTATTAGTGTTGCGAAGTTAACAGGCTGTGATGCTATTCATCCGGGATACGGATTTTTAGCAGAGAATGCAGATTTTGCAGAGCTATGCCGTGAATGTAACTTGATTTTTATCGGTCCAAGTCCAGAAGCTATTTCAAAGATGGGCACAAAAGACGTTGCTCGTGATACAATGAAAGAAGCAGGGGTTCCGATTGTACCAGGTTCACAAGGGATTATTAAAAATACCGAAGAAGCGATCGAGCTTGCTAATCAAATTGGATATCCAGTTATTATTAAAGCGACTGCAGGTGGCGGCGGAAAAGGTATTCGTGTTGCACGCCATGAAGAAGAGCTTGTAAAAGGAATTCAAATTACACAGCAAGAAGCTAGTACCGCTTTTGGGAACCCTGGTGTATACTTAGAAAAGTACGTTGAAGATTTCCGCCATGTTGAGATTCAAATAATGGCAGATACACATGGAAATGCCATTCATTTAGGAGAGCGTGATTGTACAATTCAGCGCCGCTTGCAAAAATTACTAGAAGAAAGTCCGTCACCTGCACTTGATGAAAATGTTCGCAAGCAGATGGGTGATGCGGCAGTTAAAGCGGCGGTAGCGGTTGATTATACAGGTGCTGGTACGGTTGAGTTTATTTATGAATATAGAACGAAAAGCTTTTATTTCATGGAGATGAATACGAGAATTCAAGTTGAACATCCAGTTACCGAAATGGTAACAGGGATGGATTTAATTAAAGAACAAATTCGTGTTGCTTCTGGAGAAAAGTTATCGTTACAGCAAGAAGAAGTACAATTTAATGGTTGGGCAATTGAATGCCGAATTAATGCGGAAAACCCTGCCAAAAAATTTATGCCATCTCCAGGTAAAGTAGAAATGTACTTGCCACCAGGCGGATTTGGTATTCGCGTCGATTCAGCTGTATATCCGGGATATTCAATCCCACCTTTCTATGATTCGATGGTTGCTAAATTAATTGTTCACGGAAAAACACGTGAAGAGGCAATTGCAAAAATGAAGCGTGCACTCAGTGAGTTTGTCATTGAAGGCGTACATACAACAATTCCGTTCCATTTGCAATTGCTAGATCATCCTGATTTTGTAAAAGGTGAGTTTAATACGAAATTTTTGGAAGAGCATGAACTTGTGACGCAGTGATACATTAAAGGAGGTTTTTTTCATGGCTGAACATATGTTAGATATGGGTCAAGATACAACTCTTGGTAAAGTAGAAATTGCACCAGAAGTAATTGAAGTAATCGCAGGTATTGCAGCTGCTGAGGTAGAAGGTGTAGCGGCAATGCGTGGTAATTTTGCTACAGATGTTGTTGAGAAGTTAGGTAAGAAAAATCATGGTAAAGGTGTAAAGGTTGAGTTAGCAAACGAAGATATTATCGTTGACCTTTATGTTGTGATGTATTTTGGCGTAGCAATTCCAGTTGTTGCACAAAAGATTCAAGACAACATCCGCCAGGCACTCTTTACAATGACAGGGCTTGAGCCAAAAGAAGTGAATGTTCACATCGTTGGCGTAACATTCGAAACACAGAAAACAGAAATCGAACCAGTGTAAGAATGAAAAAGGTGCCTAGTAACATAGGCATCTTTTTTATCGTTTCATTTCTTCACAAATTAAAACCCTCTAATTATTATACTATTTCAAAAAATAAGAAATCAAAAAGAAGATGTTTCGTTTTTCCAAAAAACGTACATTGTGATAAGATATGGAACTTGAAGTTAATCTTTTTATTATTTTTCAGCCTTGTAACCCGTGTGTGAAACGATAAATTGTGTTATTATCATTGTATTATAAGGTTGGAAAATCAATGAAAACTGTAAGAGTAAGTGAATTGACGGCTTATAAATTATAATAATATAACAAAGCATAAGGAAAGACTTGAAGCATAAAGGAGAGTTACAATGAAACGTAGGACGGCTAGAGAAAGAGCTATGCAAGCATTATACCAAATGGATATTACAGGTGAATTAGAACCGAAAGTAGCGGTGGAGAACACGCTAGATGAAGGTGAAGAAACAAATGAGTTTCTAGAATCACTTGTAGTAGGTTTTGTAGAAAATAAAGAAGTAATTGATGAAGCGATTCGTCAAAACTTAAAAAAATGGAAGCTGGAGCGTATTAGTATTGTTGATCGCAGTATTTTACGTGTAGCTGTGTATGAAATGAAATACATGGAAGAAATTCCACACAACGTAACAATTAACGAAGCGATTGAAATTGCTAAAACATTTGGGGATGAGGAATCTCGTCGTTTTATTAACGGCGTTTTATCTAATATAAAAGATACACTGTAATTTCTTTAAGGGGGAATCTTAAAATGGTAGCAGTAATCATCAAAGGAAATGAAGTTGCGGAGAAAAAACGAGCACAATTAACAGAAGAAGTTGTGAAGTTGAAAGAGCAAGGGATTGTACCAGGATTAGCAGTTATTCTAGTTGGAGAAGATCCAGCATCTCGTTCTTATGTAAAAGGAAAAGAAAAGGGCTGTGAACAAGTAGGAATCTATTCAGAGCTAATTGAATTTCCTGAAACAATTACTGAGGAGCGTTTGCTTGCTGAAATCGATCGCTTAAATGCCGATGACCGCATTAATGGCATATTAGTGCAATTACCTTTACCAAAACATATTGAAGAAAAAGCTATCATTGAAAGAATTTCACCAGAAAAAGATGTAGATGGATTTCACCCAATCAGCGTGGGACGTATGATGACGGGACAAGATACATTCCTTCCATGTACACCGCACGGTATTGTAGAATTAGTAAAAGAAACAAATCTTGATATCTCGGGAAAACATGTCGTAGTAATTGGAAGAAGTAATATTGTCGGCAAGCCAGTGGGACAATTGTTCTTAAATGAAAATGCAACTGTCACATACTGTCATTCTAAGACGCAAAATATGAAAGAGTTATCAAAGTTAGCTGATATTTTAATCGTAGCAGTTGGACGACCAAAGATGATAACAGCTGATTATATTAAAGAAGGAGCGGTTGTAATCGACGTTGGTGTAAACCGTTTAGAAACAGGCAAACTTTGTGGTGATGTTGATTTTGACAACGTGTTAGATGTTGCGGGTTACATTACACCTGTGCCAAAAGGCGTTGGTCCAATGACGATCACAATGCTTCTTCATAATACTGTTGAATCTGCTAAACGTGCAGGTGTCGTTTGTAAATAATTTGAGTCGGCTATGAGGAGAGAGAAATGGAAAAACAATATTTAACCGTTACAGCGTTAACACGCTATATAAAAACAAAAATAGAATATGATCCGCATTTGCAGTCTGTTTGGTTAAAAGGTGAAATTTCCAACTTTAAAAATCATAGTCGTGGCCACATGTACTTTACATTGAAAGATGAAAATGCAAGAATCGCAGCGGTTATGTTTGCGGGTCATAATCGTAATATTAAATTCAGACCTGAAAATGGGATGAAGGTACTTGTGAAAGGGAAAATTTCCGTTTACGAGGCGAGTGGTTCTTATCAAATTTATATTCAAGACATGCAGCCTGACGGAGTCGGAAACCTGCATTTAGCTTACGAACAATTAAAGGTTCGTTTAGAGGAAGAAGGTTTGTTTTCTCAAGTTTATAAAAAAACAATTCCTCCTTATGCTAAAACAATAGGTGTGATTACGTCGCCAACAGGGGCAGCGATTCGTGATGTTATAACAACAATTAAACGTCGTTATCCAATTGGAAATGTTATTGTGTTTCCGGTACTTGTACAGGGGGAGTCAGCAGCTCCCTCAATCGTACAAGCGATTCGTACAGCGAATGAAATGGGAGAGATAGATGTCCTAATCGTTGGGCGAGGGGGAGGCTCTATTGAAGAGTTATGGGCTTTCAATGAAGAAATGGTAGCGAGGGCAATCTTTAAGAGTGAGATCCCTATTATTTCGGCAGTAGGCCATGAAACGGACTTTACAATCGCGGATTTTGTTGCCGATTTACGTGCGCCAACACCGACTGCAGCAGCTGAGCTGGCAGCGCCTAACATTATAGAGTTACAAGAAAAGGTATTACAAAGAACTCTAAGATTGCAAAGAGCAATGAGAGAGTTAGTACATAAAAAAGAAGAAAAACTACAAGTATTGCAAAAATCGTATGCGTTCCGTTATCCAAGACAAGTATATGAGCAAAAAGAAGAGCAATTAGATAGAGCGTTAGAACAGCTTGTTTTAGCGAAAGAGCGCTATATTGATAAAAAGGTAAATCAGTTAAAACAGCTTTCATTTTATTTAGAGAAGCACCACCCAGCTCAAAAAATTATGCAAACGAAGGTAGCGGTTGAAACATTGCAAAAGCAATTGCAACGTGAAATGCAAACATTACTTCAAACGAAAGAATTTGCCTTTGTAAGAGCTGCTCAAAAACTTGAAGCGTTAAGTCCGCTTAAAGTAATGATGAGAGGGTACGGGCTTGTATATGATGAAGAGAAGCAAGTGTTAAAAAGTGTGAGAGATGTCAGCCTTGGAGATGCTGTTTCAGTTCAATTACAAGATGGAATACTAGATTGTAGCGTATCAGGCATAGAGGAGCGTGAATTGAATAATGGAAAATAAATTAAGCTTTGAAGAGGCAATTTCGCAACTTGAGCACCTCGTTTCTAAGCTAGAGCAAGGTGACGTACCTTTAGAAGAAGCAATTTCTTATTTTAAAGAGGGTATGGAATTATCTAAGCTTTGTGATGAGAAGTTGAAGAACGTACAAGAACAAATGGCAGTTATTCTTGGGGAAGATGGAGAGCTTGAACCGTTTACTGCTTTAGGAGATGAAGCATAGTGACTATTGCTTTTGATACTTTTTTGAAAGAAAGTAAAACTTTCGTAGAAGAGAAGCTTGTAAGCTATGCAAATGAATTACAATGTCCAAATGTACTTCGTGAAGCGATGGCATATTCTTTGGAAGCGGGTGGAAAGCGTCTCCGCCCGTTACTTTTATTTGCGACATTACAAGCGTTTGGTAAAGACAGAAATCTTGGAATAGGTGCAGCTTGTGCTCTTGAAATGATACATACATACTCGTTAGTTCATGATGATTTACCTTGTATGGATGATGATGATTTAAGAAGAGGGAAGCCCACAAATCATAAAGTATTCGGTGAAGCGATGGCAGTTTTAGCAGGCGATGGTTTGTTGACGTATGCTTTTCAAGTTATTATGGCATATGAACAAAAGGAAATCTCTGCTGAAAAAAAAGTAAGGCTTGTACTTGAGCTTGCAAAAGCGGCAGGGCCAGAAGGAATGGTTGGCGGGCAAGTGGCAGATATGGAAGCTGAAGGGAAACAACTTACAATTGATGAGTTGGAGTATATTCATAAGCATAAGACTGGGAAACTACTTGAATTCGCTGTACTTGCAGGGTCGATACTTTCTGATGCCACGGAAGAACAAGAAGAAAAGTTACTTGCGTTTGCAAAATATATCGGCCTAGCTTTCCAAATTCGAGATGATATTTTAGATGTGGAAGGAACCGAAGAAGAGATTGGAAAACCGATTGGTAGTGATGTTTCCAACGAAAAGAGCACATATACGACGTTATTTACTGTAGATAGAGCAAAGGATATTTTAGAAGAAACAATTGCAAAAGCAAAAGGTGCTATTGGTTCCTTGCAATTACAAGATGAATATTTACTATCTATTTGCGATTTGATTGCAAAACGTAATAACTAATATAACAGCGTTTCCATTTGTTGAGTCATTCATCATTTTATGATATAAATGTAGGAAAAGGTTTTTCTTTTCTTGTTATTGGCAAAAATATATGTAGATTACATTGCCGTTATCACTTCGTGTTAGCGGCTATTTTTTTCATCGCCTAAAGAAATATGGCTTATAATAGGATTAGGGCGCAATAGACTGGTTAATTGCAGGACAAGGTGAAAAATAAAAAAAGATAATTTCTTGTTTTGTGTAAATGTTTTTTATAATATTTGACATGTTGACAGATTATGAAATGAAAGTGAGTGATCCATGTGGATCTAACGCAAATTCAAAACCCTAGTTTTTTGAAAGATATGTCTATCGGTGAACTAGAGGGATTGAGTGAGGATATTCGTAAGTTTTTAATTGAAGAGCTCTCTCAAACAGGTGGACATATTGCACCAAATTTAGGTGTAGTAGAACTCACAATTGCTCTGCATAAATTATTTGATAGTCCGAAAGATAAATTTTTATGGGACGTAGGACATCAATCCTATGTACATAAAATTTTAACAGGACGTGCAAAGGAATTCGGTACATTAAGGCAATATCAAGGTCTATGTGGTTTCCCAAAACGTTGCGAGAGTGAGCACGATGTATGGGAAACTGGCCATAGCTCGACATCATTATCAGCTGCAATGGGAATGGCTCTAGCACGTGATTTAAAGAAAACGAAAGAATATGTTATACCAATCATTGGAGATGGTGCTCTAACAGGCGGAATGGCTTTAGAGGCATTGAACCATATTGGACATGAAAAAACAGACATGATTGTTATTTTGAATGATAATGAAATGTCAATTGCACCAAACGTTGGTGCGCTTCATAATGTACTTGGACGTCTACGTACCGCAGGGAAATACCATTGGGTAAAAGATGAACTAGAGTATATATTAAAGAAAATCCCAGCAGTCGGTGGGAAAGTTGCTGCGACAGCAGAGAAAATAAAAGATAGTCTTAAATATTTACTAGTATCCGGTGTCTTTTTCGAAGAATTAGGCTTTACATATTTAGGCCCAGTTGATGGGCATGATTATGAAAAGTTATTCGAAACGTTGCAATATGCAAAGAAAACAAAAGGCCCAGTGCTCGTTCATGTTATTACGAAAAAAGGAAAAGGTTATAAACCAGCTGAGAGTGATGTTATTGGAACTTGGCATGGAACAGGACCTTATAAAATTGAATCAGGTGACTTCGTTAAACCGAAAGAAGTTGCACCAGCATGGAGTGCTGTTGTTAGTGATACAGTACTTAAGCTAGCGAGAACGGATGAGCGTATCGTTGCAATTACACCTGCAATGCCTGTTGGATCGAAACTTGAGAAATTCCAAAAAGAATTCCCAGATCGTATGATTGATGTAGGTATTGCAGAACAGCATGCTACAACAATGGCAGCGGGTATGGCAACGCAAGGAATGAAGCCATTCTTAGCGATTTATTCAACATTTTTACAAAGAGCATATGATCAAGTTGTTCATGATATATGCCGCCAAAATTTAAATGTCTTCATCGGAATCGATCGCTCTGGTTTAGTAGGAGCAGATGGTGAAACGCATCAAGGTGTATTTGACATCTCATTCTTACGTCATTTGCCGAATATGGTACTTATGATGCCGAAAGATGAAAATGAAGGGCAACATTTAGTATATACGGCGATGCAATATGAAGATGGACCAATCGCATTACGTTATGCGCGCGGTAATGGACTTGGTGTTCATATGGATGAAGAATTAAAGGCGATTCCAATCGGTACTTGGGAAACGTTAAAAGAAGGTACACAAGCGGCTATTTTAACATTTGGTACGACAATACCAATGGCAATGGAAGCAGCTGAGCGTCTTGAAAAGGCTGGAGTTTCAGTGAAAGTAGTGAACGCTCGCTTTATTAAACCGATGGATGAAGCATATTTACATGATCTCTTAGGGAAAAATATACCGATTTTAACGATTGAAGAAGCTTGCTTAATTGGTGGTTTTGGAACGGGAGTAGTTGAATTTGCATCTGAGAACGGGTACCATAGTGCGTTAATTGAACGAATGGGTATTCCAGACCGTTTCATAGAGCACGGTAGTGTAACAAAATTATTAGAAGAAATTGGTTTAACGACAGATGCTGTTGTAGACCGTATTCATACAATGATTCCATCAAAACAAAAAAGGGCGTAACAAATGAGTGCAAAAAAAGAAAGAGTAGATGTACTATTAGTAGAGCGAGGACTTATAGAAACACGTGAGAAAGCAAAACGCGCCGTTATGGCCGGACTTGTATATGCGAATGAGATGAGACTTGATAAGCCAGGAGAGAAGATCCCACAAGATACAGAGATTACGGTGAAGGGACAAGTTATGCCGTATGTAAGCCGTGGTGGTTATAAACTTGAAAAGGCATTGGAGACATTTCACCTGGATTTACAAGATAAAGTTATGATAGATATTGGTTCATCAACTGGTGGCTTTACAGATTGTGCGCTTCAAAACGGAGCGAAATTATCTTATGCATTAGATGTAGGATACAATCAACTTGCGTGGAAATTGCGTCAAGATGAGCGTGTTGTCGTAATGGAACGGACAAACTTCCGTTACGTGACACCAGCAGACTTAGAACGTGGTTTACCGCAATTTGCTAGTATCGATGTTTCGTTTATATCATTAAAGCTTATACTGCCGGTTTTAAAAACAATGCTTATGCCTAATGGGGATGTAGCAGCGTTAATTAAACCACAGTTTGAAGCTGGAAGAGAGCAAGTTGGGAAAAAAGGTATCGTTCGTGATCGAAAAGTACATGAGGCTGTCGTAGAAATGATTGTCGACTTTGCTATAAAAGAAGGATACGACGTAGAAGGTTTAACATTCTCACCAATTACGGGCGGGGATGGTAATATTGAATTTTTAATTCATCTGAAATGGCATGGTGAACGTGAGAATGGCGAAAATCATTCTCCAGTTTCTGTTGAGCAATTAGTTACAGAGGCGCATGATGTCCTAAAACAAAAAGGAAAAGGGGAATAACATATGTTGTTCCTCTTTTTGTTGTAATTGTATAATGATTGTAAAAACAATTGTGTACAAGCAACGAATTATAAGTTAACATAAATAAGTGAAGTATACCAATGTTTAAACTATGGTAAGAGATAGTGTGAGGTGCAAATGTATGAATAAAGGTCAGCGCCATATTAAAATCAGGGAAATTATTGCGAACAAAGAAATTGAAACACAAGATGAATTAGTTGATATTTTACGTAATGAGGGATTTAATGTAACGCAAGCAACAGTATCGCGCGATATTAAAGAACTGCACTTAGTGAAAGTGCCATTACATGATGGGCGCTATAAATATAGCTTGCCAGCAGATCAACGATTTAACCCGTTACAAAAATTAAAACGCAATCTAGTGGATTCATTTGTAAAATTAGACACGGCAGGACATATGCTTGTGCTAAAAACACTGCCTGGTAACGCTCATTCACTTGGAGCACTTATTGATCATTTAGAGTGGGATGAGATCATCGGAACCATCTGTGGTGATGATACTTGCTTAATTATTTGCCGTACACCTGAAGATACAGGTGTTGTCTCTGATCGTTTCTTAAATATGTTGTAAAAAAAATCTTGTTTGCTTTCCTCTGTAAAGTGGAAAGTGAACAGGATTTTTTTATTGGTTAAAAATGTGAATTCTTAATTGTAATATAATATTTTCTTTGCATAAAATTAGAAAATAGGTGGATTGACCCGTAAAACGAATGTTTGGTACAATGGAGCGGTTAGAAAAGTAATTTATACATACAAACATATAGTATGACTATTTGAATGAAGAACTGAGAAAAGCCCTTAATAGGGGATTAGTTTATAACGAGGTGAATGGGGCATTGTTATCGGAATTATCGATTAGAAACTTTGCTATTATTGAGGCATTAAATATTTCTTTTCAAAAAGGGTTAACGGTTTTAAGTGGTGAAACAGGGGCCGGAAAATCGATTATTATTGATGCGATTAGTTTACTTGTAGGTGGCCGTGGTTCAGCGGAATTTGTTCGATACGGAACAGAAAAAGCTGAGATAGAAGGGCTATTTTATGTAGAAGATGATAAGCATCCATGTATTGAAAAGGCAGAAGAGTTGGATATAGAAATAGAAGACGGCATGATTATTTTGAAGCGTGATATCGCTGCGAACGGAAAAAGTGTATGTCGTGTAAATGGGAAACTGGTCACCCTTAGTATATTAAAGGAAATTGGAAAAACACTTGTTGATATTCATGGGCAGCACGAAACACAAGATTTAATGAATGAAGAGCGTCATATGTTTATGCTTGATCATTTTGATGGAGATCGCATTGTTAAACAATTGGGTATATATCAAAATGTATACGCTGACTATGAGAAATTAAAAAAACAGTTAAAATCGTTAAGTGAAAATGAACAACAAATGGCGCATCGCTTAGATTTAATTCAATTCCAGCATGAAGAAATCAGTAAGGCGGATTTAAAGATGGATGAAGAAATTGAATTAACTGAAGAACGATTGCAAATTTCTAATTTCGAAAAAATTTACAAAGCATTAGGCGATGCATATCGCTCGTTAAGTGCTGACGGACAAGGGTTAGATAATGTACGAAGCGCAATGGGACAAATGGAGAGTATTACACATTTAGATGAAGTGTATCAAGAAAATCATGATTCAATTGCAAATAGCTACTACTTATTAGAAGAAGTTGCATATCAACTTAGAGAAAAGCTCGATATGATGGAATATGATCCGAAGCGTTTAGACGAAATTGAAACGCGTTTAAATGAAATTCGTATGCTAAAGAGAAAATATGGAAATACTGTAGAAGAGATTTTAGCGTATGCTGATAAAATTGAACAAGAAATTTTTACGATTGAAAATAAAGACGTTCATATTGAAACGACGAAGAAGCAATTAAAGGAATTAGAAAGTGTTATTCTGCAAGAAGCAACTTCGTTAAGTAATATGCGTCATGAGCTTGCAGAGCATCTTACAAATGCCATTCATCAGGAATTAAAAGAATTATATATGGAGAAAACAAAATTTGAAGTGAGAATCATGAAGAGAGAAGGAAATGCTGAAGAGCCTCTCGTTGAGGGTGCCCCGGTAAGACTTACGGCGGATGGCTACGATCATGTGGAATTTTATATTTCAACAAATCCAGGTGAGCCGCTAAAACCACTTTCAAAGGTCGCTTCTGGCGGAGAGTTATCTCGTATTATTTTAGCTTTAAAAAGCATTTTTTCTAAGCATCAAGGTGTTGCATCTGTTATTTTTGATGAAGTGGATACTGGTGTAAGTGGTCGAGTTGCACAGGCTATTGCGGAAAAAATTTATCGAGTATCAGTAAACTCGCAAGTACTTTGTATTACGCACTTACCTCAAGTAGCTTCAATGGCGGATTCACATTTATTTATTCGAAAACAAGTAGCGAATGATCGGACAATTACATCAGTTACCGTTTTAACTATGGAGGATAAAGTAACAGAAATAGCTCGAATGATTTCTGGTGTGGAAATTACAGATTTAACGACAGAACATGCGAAAGAATTACTTACGCAAGCGCATCATTTTAAACAGACAGCAGAGGCTATCCAGTAATGGATAGCTTTTTTTCTCAAATAATGATTTCTTAATTCTTCCGGTTATAAATAAAGCACTGCAAGGAGAGATTAAAAAGTGAAGCCAAGAGGCTGAATGTGGGGTAGGAGCGAGGAGAGTGAACAAATTGAGATTAGAAAGATTTCGCAAAATAATAGGTCTTTGCCTCCTTGTTTCTTTAGTTTTTATTGGGTGTTTTAAACCGCTTCGGACATTTATTTCATCCCCGAAGCAACTTGTTGTTTTTGAAGGGCAACAATCAGAAATAGCTTCATTACCAGTTTTTCAAGCTTCATCTACAGATCATCATGTGTTTACAGTAAGTTCCAATGAACAAAAACAAGGACTTATGGTAAATCCTCATCAAAATGGTGAAGCAGATATGGTGTTTCAGCTTGCTGGTTTTCCAGTGAAAAAAGTAAATGTGAAAGTATTGAAAGATTTTAAAGTTATTCCAGGTGGACAATCAATTGGTGTGAAGTTAAATACAAAAGGGGTACTTGTTGTAGGCCATCATTTAATTCAAACTGAAAAAGGGAAAGTATCTCCTGGTGAAACAGCTGGTGTGCAAATTGGAGATATGATTACTGAAATTAATGGTAAAACAATTGAAAGAATGAGTGATGTAGCACCATTTATTCATAATAGTGGTGAAACGGGTGAACCGCTTAATCTTGTTTTGTTAAGAGATGGAAAACATATCCGCACTAAGTTAACACCACAAAAAGACAGTGGAGAATCGTCTTATCGCATTGGTTTATATATTCGTGATTCGGCAGCTGGAATCGGAACAATGACATTTGTGCATCCTGATTCTATGAAATATGGGGCACTTGGTCATGTCATTTCTGATAACGATACGAAAAAGCCGATTCAAGTCGAAGATGGACAAATTATGCGTTCGACAGTTACATCAATTGAAAGAGGTAGTCATGGGAATCCAGGAGAGAAATTAGCGAGGTTCTCACCAGATCGTGAAGTGATTGGTAATATTACAATAAATAGTCCATTTGGTATATTTGGGAAATTAAATACAAATATACCAAATGGCGTAATGGATAAAGCGATGCCGATTGCACTATCTCATCAAGTGAAAGAGGGACCGGCAAAAATATTAACAGTTATTGATAAAGATAAAGTGGAAGCGTTTGATATTGAAGTTGTAAGTACAGTACCGCAAAAGTTTCCAGCGACAAAAGGCATGGTAATAAAAGTAACAGACAAACGTTTATTAGCGAAAACGGGTGGTATCGTACAAGGCATGAGCGGAAGCCCAATTGTGCAAAACGGGAAAGTAATTGGGGCTGTTACACATGTATTCGTAAATGATCCAACATCAGGATATGGTGTTCATATTGAATGGATGTTACATGAGGCTGGAATTAACATTTATGAACAAGAAAGAAAAGCGAGCTAATTATTAATTAGCTCGCTTTTCTGTTGAAAAATTCGTTGAAATTTTGTAAAAGCTCCGCAAGAGGTGTTTTTTGTTGTAAAATAAAAGAAAAGGGTTGAACGTTTCGTTGTATTTCTATGATGGAATGTGTTGCGAAAGGGAATAAATGAACGATAAACATATTTTTTTGTGATTTTATCGGAAAGTAACAAACTTTAAAAGGGAATTTTCACACAATTGTCGAACAATTCATGTAGCCTAGAAGGATACACATGTCGGAGAATCGATTCGGTAAGGGAGGAAAAGCTGTGGAGAAAATTAAAGTATGTCTTGTGGATGATAATAAAGAATTAGTATCAATGCTAGAGAGTTACGTAGCTGCTCAAGATGATATGGAAGTAATCGGTACTGCTTATAATGGTCAAGAGTGTTTAAATTTATTAAATGATAAGCAGCCGGATGTACTTGTTTTAGACATTATTATGCCACATTTAGATGGTTTAGCTGTACTGGAGAAAATGCGACATATTGAAAGGTTAAGACAGCCTAGCGTAATTATGTTGACAGCATTTGGACAAGAAGATGTGACGAAAAAAGCAGTTGACTTAGGTGCTTCATATTTCATATTAAAACCATTTGATATGGAGAATTTAACGAGTCATATTCGTCAAGTGAGCGGTAAGGCGAACGCTACCATTAAACGTCCACTTCCATCTTTCCGTTCAGCAACTACAATAGATGGAAAACCGAAAAACTTAGACGCGAGCATTACGAGTATCATTCATGAAATCGGTGTGCCTGCTCATATTAAAGGGTATATGTACTTAAGGGAAGCAATCTCTATGGTGTACAATGATATCGAATTACTTGGATCTATTACGAAAGTATTGTATCCAGATATCGCGAAGAAATATAATACAACAGCAAGCCGAGTCGAGCGTGCGATCTGTCACGCGATTGAAGTAGCATGGAGTCGTGGGAATATTGATTCTATTTCGTCCTTATTTGGTTATACAGTATCCATGTCAAAAGCAAAACCTACAAATTCCGAGTTCATCGCAATGGTTGCGGATAAGCTGAGACTTGAACATAAGGCTAGCTGAGAGTAAAGATAGTAAGGGACTTAGGTTTTAGTAAAGCTTAATCATTCTTTAAATTTATACTCGATATTAAATGTAAAACCAATGAACTTTTTATTTAATGACCAATGAATTTTAGAATTCGTTGGTCTTTTTATTTTGCTGAGAAAAAGAGGAGGAAGTAATATCAATTTTATCGAAATTATTTGGATAGATGAAAATCGCTCGTTTGATATTATGGAAAATAAATCCTGTTTTTAGTAATATTACATATAAGTGAGTTTTTTTATAAGACAATTAAATAGGTATAGATAGGGAGAAGGGGAATGGAAAATAAAATATTAACCTGGCTAGGAATAGTAGCAGCTATGGGAGTCCTTGCTGTTGCAGTTACATTTGGAATGTTAGAACTTGCCGATAATCCAGTAGATAAAGAAGTAAATGCTCAAATAGAGAAAAAAGAAGATCCAACGATAGTAGGTAGAGAGGTAGATGGAGTCTTTGTTGATGTGTATGTTACTGAAAATTCTACTGAAAGCGAAGTTATTACAGTGATGCATCACATGACTCATCAAAAAGTAGTGGCAGAACGAAAATCAGAATCCATTCCAATGATTCAAAATAATGCTGAAAAATTAAAAAAAATCATAAATAAGAGTAGCTTTGCGAAAAAAAATGAGCTTTTAGAGATTGCTGATAGATGGGCGAAAAAAGATTTTAGTCAAATTGTAGAAGATCACAATTATTTCTCGGATGCCCAAGAAGGTAGCACTTGTAAAGCCACTAGAGCGATGGATGCGGTAGAAGAGCAACATTATATTTTAACTACATTCGGGGAGGAAAAAGCGAAAGAACTATACGATTCAGGAGATGCTCCGCACGTTCAATAAAAAATAATATAAGGGCTTCTAGTTTTATTATTACCTTGCTTAAGGGCGCAATGGGTACTTGTGAATAAATATTTTTCTTTCTTTATGAATTGTAACAAAAAAGAAGGTATATCATCATTATTAAATGATGAAGTGAAGGCTAAATCGCATCATAGTATATCTGTTAAAGGATTTTAGTAGGGAAGTCATCCGTGATATAATAGAAAATAATAAAAAGCCCTGCAAAACAGGACTGTATTATTCTTCGTCTTTATTTTGTTTTTCTAATTCAACTAACTTTTGAATTAGAATGTGCTGCGGCATATGCATAAGTTGTTCAAGTGGAACACCTAATGCTTTTGATAGGCGGACTGCAGTGTCTGGAGAAATTTGTAATGGTCTCATAGAAGTACCTCCTTTTTCGTATAGTATAGCATAAGATTGGGGGAGTGAGGATGACTCTTATATTTGCACATCGTGGTGCAGCGGGAACGTACCCAGAAAATACAATGATTTCATTTGAAGCAGCTGAATCTTTTAGAGCAGATGGAATTGAGCTCGATGTTCAATTAACGAAAGATGGAAAAGTTGTCGTCATTCATGATGAAACAGTGGACCGGACAACAAATGGAAAAGGTGCGGTTCGTAATTATTTATATGAGGATTTATGTAAATTAGATGCGAGCTATAAATTCGGTGATAAAGTAGGTTTTTGTAAAATACCTCTTTTAGAAGAGGTGTTAGAATGGATTGATAAAACAGAATTGCTACTTAATATTGAACTTAAAAATAATAAAATTCCATACAGAGGTTTAGAGGAAGAAGTTATAACGTTTGTACGGAAATATAATCTAGAAGATCGTGTTATATTTTCCTCATTTAATCACTACAGTATGAAAAGGTGTCATATGATGGCTCCTGATATTCAAACAGCGATTTTATATCGCGAAGGTTTGCATAGTCCATGGGCATATGCGAAAAAAATGGGCGCTACAGCAGTGCACCCTAATTATCGTTATCTTCAAGATGCTGTTGCTGAATTAACGATGGAAAGTGGTGTAGAGGTTCGGCCCTATACAATAAATGAAGAAACGCTTATGCGTAAATATTTTGATATGAATATTTCGGCGATTATTACTGATTACCCCGAAACAGCAAGAATGTTATTGCCAATAAAAAAATGAGACCGCGTGTAACGGTCTCATTTTTTATTTATAAATAGTGGGACCTTCCTACCTTCTAAAGCGAGCTTGTACTTTATTTCGTTTACGGTCTCGGTGTAAGACGAAGCCTCCGAAGATATAAAACCCAAGCCCGAAGCAGAGAGCGCCAATTAAAAATTGTAACCACAGTATAGAGAGTGGAGGAAATAGAATCCCGAATACAGTATCTCTCATTAACTTAATGCCAAACACAGCTAATGAAATAGGGATGAGTGCTAATGATAGAGCAAGGTAACGCTGCATATAAACGCTCCTTTTCAGATTATTTTGTTTATTTCAATGATGTTATATGAAAAGGGGGTTTGTCAAGAGGGGGCTGAACGAGTAAGATAAGGGTGTGAAAAATTTTGCAGAGATACTTCGAGAGGAAGTGTAATATATGAAACAAAAAGTTTTAATTGTTGGTGCAGGTGAAGGTGGCAGTACACTGCTGAATCTGTTGCAAAGTTCGAATATATTTCAAATTATAGGGATTATTGATATAAATCCGATAGCGAAGGGATTACAAATGGCTAAGGAATACGGGGTTACGATTGGAGAGAGTGTAACGCCGTTTCTTTCTATGCATATTGATGTAATGTTTGATATGACGGGTGATGATGATTTACATAAAGTTTTATTAAAGAAAAAGCATAAAGATACTCTTCTTATACCGGGTGACATTGCGAAAATTGTTACGAGATTAGCGCATGAGAAGGAAGGTTTAATTGGAAAGTTAGAAGAACAGACGCAGCAAGGGGATTTAATTTTAAATTCTACGCATGACGGTATGATTGTGATTGATCGTGAGGGACAAGTACGCCTATTTAATAAAAGTGCAGAGCGTATTATCGGATATAAAAAAGAAGATGCGGTAGGGAAATATATTTTAGAAGTTATTCCGACTAGTAAGTTGCTTCGTATTATACGTACGAAACAAATAGAAGTAAATTATGAACTGACATTAGAGAATGAAAAGAAAATTATTACAACTCGTATTCCAATATTAAAAGAGGGAGGAGAGGTACAAGGGGCATTTGCGATTTTTAAAGATATAACAGAGGTTGTAGATCTTGCGGAAGAAGTTACAGATTTAAAGGAGATTCAAACGTTACTTGAGGCGATTATCAACTCGTCTGAGGAAGCAATTTCGGTCGTGGATGAAAAGGGAAGAGGATTAGTAATTAACCCTGCGTATACGAAATTAACAGGTTTAACAGAAGAGGACATTATTGGGAAACCGGCTACAACTGATATTGTAGAAGGTGAAAGTATGCATATGAAAGTACTTCGAACGCGTAGGGCGGTACGCGGAATACATATGAAGATTGGACAAAAGAAGCGTGATGTAATTGTAAACGTAGCGCCAGTTATAGTGGATGGGATATTGAAAGGAAGCGTTGGTGTAATTCGTGACGTATCAGAAATTCAAAAGTTAACAAATGAATTGAATAGGGCAAGGCAAATTATTCGAACGTTAGAAGCGAAATATTCATTTGATGACATTGTCGGAAATTCAGATGAAACAACGGCTGCTATTGAGCAGGCGAAACTTGGGGCGAATACACCAGCAACAGTATTACTACGAGGGGAATCTGGAACTGGTAAAGAATTGTTTGCACATGCAATTCATAATGGAAGTAATCGAAAATATAATAAATTCGTCCGGGTAAACTGTGCTGCTATTTCCGAGACTTTATTAGAAAGTGAATTATTCGGTTATGAGGAAGGTGCATTCTCAGGAGCAAAAAGAGGCGGAAAACGAGGTTTTTTTGAGGAAGCGAATAACGGTAGTATCTTTTTAGATGAAATAGGAGAATTGTCTGCAAATACGCAAGCGAAACTCCTTCGCGTGTTGCAAGAAAAAGAAATTGTAAAAGTGGGTGGAACGAAAGCGATACCTATAAATGTCCGGGTAATTGCAGCAACACATGTGAATTTAGAAAAGGGCATTCTAGAAGGAGAGTTTAGAGAGGATTTATATTATCGATTAAATAAAATTCCAATTCAAATTCCGTCTCTTCGTCAGCGAAAAGGAGATATACCGGCAATTGCAGACAGATTGATTCAAAAAATTAACCAAGATTATGGCCGGAATGTAGAGGGGCTCACTGATTCGGCTATTTCATATTTACAATCATATGAATGGCCAGGGAATGTGAGGGAGCTTGAAAACATTTTAGGACGAGCTATTATCTTTATGAATTATAACGAAATATATATTGATGTCCATCATTTACCACCTTTACATACAGAAGAGCAGACTGAGGTAAAACAAAATAACTTATTACCTGAATTAGAGGAAAAGCCACTTGAACATTTAGTGACAGAGTTTGAAGGGCATATCATTCATGAATGTTTAGAGAGGTTTGATGGAAATAAAACAAAAACTGCAAGAGCGTTAGGAATTTCGGTTCGAAATTTATATTACAAGCTAGAAAAGTATGAGTGTGCAAAAAATAGCATGCAATAAATTGCGTACCGTGCAATTTATTGCATGGTATACAAAATGCGACAAAATAAGACAGAATGTTTTGTTATTTTCCAAAGTATTGATTTTACTGCATTTTGAATGCGTTTTCATTATTGGTAAGACCACTTTTAAAAGTTGGCACGGTATTTGCTTTATAAATAGACGAGGGACGACGGAAAGGGTTGATTACAAAATATGAAGTTAGAACACTTAATTGATCAAGCAGCAGGACAGCCTAAAAAAACTGTGGCTGTAGCAGTAGCTGAAGATCATGAAGTAATTGAAGCTGTAGCGAAAGCAATTACATTACAGCTAGCTCAATTTCGTCTATATGGAAATCAAGAAAAAATAATGGGGATGCTACAAGAACATGGTTTACAAACTTCAGAACACATTGAAGTGATTGCAGCAGCGTCAAGTGCTGAGGCTGCAGAACTTTCTGTTAAAGCTGTAAGAAATGGCGAAGCAGATGTTCTTATGAAGGGGAACATCCCAACAGCAAATATTTTGAAAGCTGTATTAAATAAAGAGTGGGGACTTCGTAAAGGTAGCGTACTTTCACACGTTGCAGCATTTGAAGTTCCAAATTACGATCGTCTTATCTTTGTTACAGATGCAGCGATGAACATTGCACCTGATGTAACACAAAAAGCTGCTATTATACAGAATACTGTAGAAGTTGCCCAGGCAATAGGAATAGATTTGCCAAAGGTAGCACCAATTGCAGCGGTAGAGGTTGTGAATCCTGCGATGCAAGCGACAATTGATGCAGCGATGTTAACTCAAATGAATCGCCGCGGACAAATTAAAAATTGTGTCGTTGATGGACCACTTGCTTTAGATAATGCAGTATCACAAATTGCAGCAGAACATAAAGGCATAGTAAGTGATGTAGCAGGTAAGGCAGACATTTTACTCGTCCCAACGATTGAAGCTGGAAATGTGCTATACAAATCACTCGTATACTTTGCGGATGCAAAGGTAGGAGCTATGATTGCTGGCGCAAAAGCACCGATTGTTTTAACATCTCGTGCTGATTCAGCAGAAACAAAAGTATATTCATTAGCATTGGCAGTTACGACTGCTTCAAAATAAACCAAACAGGGTAAAACACTAGGGGGAAACGACAATGACATTAGAAATCTTCGAATACTTAGAAAAATATGATTATGAGCAAGTAGTATTTTGTCAAGATAAAGAATCTGGTTTAAAAGCAATCATTGCAATTCATGATACAACACTTGGACCAGCTCTTGGTGGAACAAGAATGTGGACATATGATTCTGAAGAAGCGGCGATTGAAGATGCATTGCGTCTTGCAAAAGGGATGACATACAAAAACGCAGCAGCTGGCTTAAACTTAGGTGGTGCGAAAACAGTAATTATCGGTGATCCACGTAAAGATAAGAGCGAAGCGATGTTCCGTGCATTAGGACGATACATTCAAGGACTAAACGGACGTTACATTACAGCTGAAGATGTTGGTACAACAGTAGATGATATGGATATTATTCACGAAGAAACTGATTTTGTAACAGGTATTTCACCATCATTCGGTTCTTCTGGTAACCCATCTCCAGTAACTGCATACGGTGTTTATCGTGGTATGAAAGCAGCTGCGAAAGAGGCTTTCGGTACTGATAATTTAGAAGGAAAAGTAATTGCCGTTCAAGGTGTTGGTAACGTAGCGTATCACCTATGCAAACATTTACATGCTGAAGGAGCAAAATTAATCGTTACAGATATTAATAAAGAAGCTGTACAACGCGCGGTAGAAGAATTCGGTGCATCAGCAGTTGAGCCAAATGAAATTTACGGTGTTGAATGTGATATTTACGCACCATGTGCATTAGGCGCAACAGTTAATGACGAAACTATTCCACAACTTAAAGCAAAAGTAATCGCAGGTTCTGCAAATAACCAATTAAAAGAAAATCGTCACGGCGACATGATTCATGAAATGGGTATTGTATACGCACCAGACTATGTTATTAATGCTGGTGGTGTAATTAACGTAGCAGACGAATTATATGGATACAATAGAGAACGTGCACTAAAACGTGTTGAGTCTATTTATGACACAATTGCAAAAGTAATCGAAATTTCAAAACGTGATGGCATAGCAACTTATGTAGCAGCAGATCGTCTAGCTGAAGAGCGCATTGCAAGTTTGAAAAACTCTCGTAGCACATACTTACGCAACGGTCATGACATTATTAGCCGTCGCTAATCATTCATATATAACTTTTACAAAAGGTGTGGTTACCTCTTATGAGGTTTCCACTTCCTTTTAAATTTATTAGTGGAGGTAGCAACATTGTCTGTAAATCGAATTCTTGTTATTAACCCAGGTAGTACATCCACAAAAATTGGTGTTTTTGATAATGAAAGACCTGTTCTAGAAGAAACGATTCGTCATGACGTAGAACAGATTGGAAAATATAAGCGAATTATTGACCAATATGAGTTTCGTAAAGAAACAATTTTAGAAGTTCTACATTCTCATGGTATTAACATTTCAAAATTAAACGCTGTTTGTGGGCGTGGTGGATTACTTCGTCCAATCGAAGGCGGTACGTATACAGTAAACGATGCGATGTTAGAAGATTTAAAAAATGGGTTTAGTGGTCATCACGCTTCAAACCTCGGAGGCATTTTAGCCTATGAAATTGCTTCTGGATTAAATATTCCTGCATTCATTGTGGATCCTGTCGTTGTAGATGAGATGGAGCCAATTGCTCGTATAAGTGGTATTGCTGGCATGGAACGCAAAAGTATCTTCCATGCATTAAATCAAAAAGCAGTTGCTCGTAAAGTAGCTGACCAATTAAATCACAAATACGAGGATTTAAATTTATTAGTTACACATATGGGCGGCGGTATTACAGTTGGTGCTCATAAAAAAGGAAAAGTTATCGATGTAAATAATGGCTTAAACGGAGAAGGACCATTTAGCCCAGAGCGTGCTGGTACAGTACCAGTAGGACAGCTAGTTGAAATGTGTTTCTCTGGTGAGTATTACCGAGACGAAATGGTGAAACAGCTTGTCGGACAAGGTGGACTTGTAAGTCTAATCGGTACAAATGATGCGATTAAAGTAGAACAAATGGTTGAAAAAGGTGATCCTGAAGCAACTCTTATTTATAAAGCAATGGCATATCAAGTTGCAAAAGAAATTGGCGGAGCTAGTGCTGTGCTTCACGGGAAAATCGATGCAATCGTATTAACTGGTGGACTCGCGTACAGTAAAATTCTTGTTGATGAAATAAAAGAACGAGTGGACTGGATTGCAGATGTTATCGTACATCCAGGGGAAGATGAGTTAGAAGCGTTAGCAGAAGGGGCACTTCGTGTATTACGTGAAGAAGAAGCGCCGAAAGAGTATGTTGTAAGAGAAAAACAAACAGTAGCTAGGGGTTGAGATAATGGCAAGAGAATATGATTTAGTCATCGTTGGCGGTGGTACAGGTGGATATGTTGCTGCTATTCGCGCATCACAACTAGGATTAAAAACAGCACTTGTTGAAAAAGAAAATCTTGGTGGTACTTGTTTACACAAAGGATGTATTCCTAGTAAAGCTCTTTTACGTAGTGCAGAAGTATACGCAACTGCTAAAAAAAGCGAAGAGTTCGGAGTTATTGCAAGTAATGTAGAACTAAACTTTGCGAAAGTGCAAGAGCGTAAAGAGAAGATTGTAACGCAACTTCATAAAGGTGTTCAACACTTAATGAAACAAGGTAAAATTGATGTGTTTGAAGGTATCGGCCGTATTCTTGGCCCATCTATTTTCTCTCCAATGCCAGGGACAATTTCAGTTGAACTTGCAAGTGGAGAAGAGAATGAAATGTTAATTCCAAAAAATGTACTTGTTGCAACAGGTTCTCGTCCGAATTCATTACCAGGTTTAGAATTAGACGGAGAGTATGTAATGTCTTCCGATCATGCCCTAAAAATGGAAACGCTTCCTAGCTCAATTATTATCGTTGGTGGCGGTGTAATCGGTATTGAGTGGGCATCTATGCTTGCTGACTTCGGTGTAGAAGTTACAGTATTAGAGTATGCGAAAACGATATTACCACTAGAAGATCAGGACGTTTCAAAAGAAATGCAACGTCTATTCAAGAAAAAAGGTATTAAAGTGGTAACTGGTGCAAAAGTATTACCAGAAACATTGGTAAAAGATAATGGAGTAACAATTCAAGCTGAACATAACGGTGAGAATAAAGAATTTAAAGCAGAAAAAATGCTTGTATCTGTAGGAAGACAAGCCAATACGCAAAATATTGGTTTAGAGAATACCGATATCGTTGTGGAAAAAGGATACATTCAAACAAATGAGTTTTATCAAACGAAAGAATCTCATATTTACGCAATCGGAGATGTAATCGGTGGCTTACAACTTGCTCACGTTGCTTCTCATGAAGGAATTGTTGCAGTAGAACATATTGCTGGTAAAGAAGTTACACCAATTGATTACTCTATGGTATCAAAATGCGTATATAGCAGTCCGGAAGTTGCTTCTGTCGGTTTAACAGAACAAGAAGCGAAAGAAAAAGGCTATAAGTTAAAAGTAGGTAAGTTCTCATTCCGTGCAATCGGAAAAGCACTTGTATACGGCGAATCAGATGGTTTCGTAAAACTTGTAGTTGATGAAGAAACAAATGACATTCTTGGTGTTCATATGATTGGACCACATGTAACAGATATGATTTCTGAAGCTGGTCTTGCAAGAGTACTTGATGCAACACCGTGGGAAGTAGCACATACAATTCATCCGCATCCATCATTATCTGAGGCGATTGGTGAAGCAGCATTAGCTGTAGATGGAAAAGCGTTGCACGCATAAAAATGTGGATTTAGGAGGTTATGAAAAATGGCAGAAGTAAAAGAAAAGCGCCATGAAGAGCTTGGCTTAAGTGATGAGCAAGTATTAGAAATGTTCCGTACGATGTTACTTGCACGTAAAATCGACGAACGTATGTGGTTATTAAACCGTGCGGGTAAAATTCCATTCGTAATTTCTTGTCAAGGACAAGAGGCTGCACAAGTTGGAGCAGCATTCGCTCTTGATAGAGAGAAAGATTATGCATTACCATACTACCGTGATATGGGTGTTGTACTAGCGTTCGGTATGACAGCTAAAGAGCTTATGTTGTCTGCTTTCGCGAAAGCTGGAGATCCAAACTCTGGTGGTCGTCAAATGCCTGGTCACTTCGGTCAAAAGAAAAATCGTATTGTGACAGGATCATCTCCAGTAACAACGCAAGTACCACATGCAGTTGGTATTGCATTAGCTGGAAAAATGGAAAAGAAAGATTTAGTAACGTTTGTTACATTTGGAGAAGGTTCTTCAAACCAAGGTGACTTCCATGAAGGGGCAAACTTTGCTGGTGTACACAAACTACCTGTTATTTTCATGTGTGAAAATAATAAATACGCAATCTCTATTCCAGTTGAAAAACAATTAGCATGTAAAAACGTATCAGATCGTGCAATTGGTTACGGTATGCCTGGATATACAATAGACGGAAACGATCCGCTTGCAGTATATAAAGCTGTAAAAGAGGCAGCAGACCGCGGCCGTCGTGGTGAAGGCCCAACTTTAATTGAAACAGTATCATATCGTTTAACAGCACATTCTAGTGACGACGATGATCGTGTTTATCGTGATAAAGAAGAAGTAGAAGAAGCAAAGAAAAAAGATTCAATTATAACATTTGCAGCTTATTTAAAAGAAGCTGGCGTGTTAACTGAGGAATTTGAAAAACAAATGTTAGACGAAATTATGCATATCGTAAATGAAGCAACAGAATATGCAGAAAATGCTCCGTATGCAGCACCTGAAGATGCATTGAAGCACGTATACGCAGAATAGGGGGGAACGTTTCATGGCTGTAATGTCTTATATTGATGCTATTACATTAGCAATGCGCGAAGAAATGGAACGCGATGAGAAAGTATTTGTTTTAGGTGAAGATGTTGGTAAAAAAGGTGGCGTATTTAAAGCGACACACGGATTATATGATCAATTTGGTGAAGATCGTGCGCTTGATGCACCACTTGCAGAATCTGCAATTGCTGGGGTAGCAATTGGTGCGGCAATGTATGGTATGCGTCCAATCGCTGAAATGCAGTTTGCTGATTTCATTATGCCAGCGGTAAACCAAATTGTTTCTGAGGCAGCAAAAATTCGTTATCGTTCTAATAACGATTGGACTTGTCCAGTTACAATTCGTGCGCCATTTGGCGGCGGTGTTCACGGTGCATTGTATCATTCACAATCTGTGGAAGCGATGTTTGCGAACCAACCAGGTTTAAAAATTGTTATTCCTTCTACACCATATGATGCAAAAGGTTTATTAAAAGCAGCAATTCGTGATGAAGATCCAGTATTATTCTTTGAGCATAAGCGTGCATATCGCTTAATTAAAGGTGAAGTGCCAGAGGATGATTACGTATTACCAATCGGAAAAGCAGATGTAAAACGCGAAGGTGATGATATTACTGTTATCACGTACGGATTATGTGTTCACTTTGCTCTTCAAGCAGCTGAAAAGTTAGCGCAAGATGGCATCTCTGCACATGTTCTTGATTTACGTACTGTATATCCATTAGATAAAGAAGCAATCATTGAAGCAGCTTCTAAAACAGGTAAAGTTCTTCTTGTAACAGAAGACAATAAAGAAGGAAGTATTATAAGTGAAGTGGCAGCAATTATTGCTGAAAACTGTCTGTTTGATTTAGATGCGCCAATCGCACGTCTTGCAGGTCCAGACGTTCCAGCAATGCCATATGCACCAACAATGGAAAAATTCTTTATGGTAAATCCAGATAAAGTTGAAAAAGCAATGCGTGAACTTGCGGAATTTTAATCGGGGGGACTATACATGGCTGTAGAAAATATCACAATGCCTCAGCTCGGGGAGAGCGTTACAGAGGGTACAATTAGTAAATGGCTCGTTAATGTTGGCGATCACGTAAACAAGTATGATCCGCTTGCAGAAGTAATGACTGATAAAGTAAATGCTGAAGTACCATCTTCTTTCACTGGTGTTGTGAAAGAATTAATTGCTGGTGAAGGTGAGACGTTAGCTGTAGGTGAAGTAGTTTGTGTTATTCAAGTAGAAGGCGCAGATGAAGTAGCAGCGACAGCTGTTGAGGAAAAAACAAAAGAAGAACCAAAGGCAGAAGTAGCTACACCTGAAAAAGCACCGAAAGCAAAACAACCAACTGATGGAAAACCACGTTTTTCACCAGCTGTTTTAAAACTTGCAGGTGAGCATAATGTTGATTTAGATTTAGTAGAAGGTACGGGAGCAAATGGCCGTATCACTCGTAAAGATATTTTAAAGCTAGTGGAATCTGGAAATATTCCGCAAGCAGGTGCGAAGAAAGAGGAAGCGGTAGCAGCAGTAGTAGAAGCGCGTCCAGAAGCACCAAAAGCAGCGCCAGTAACACAAAAAGTAGAAGCTGCAAAACCAGTTTCTGTACCAACAATGCCTGGCGATATCGAAATTCCAGTAACAGGTGTGCGTAAAGCAATTGCAGCGAACATGTTACGTAGTAAACACGAAGCGCCACATGCTTGGATGATGATTGAAGTAGATGTGACAAACCTTGTGTCATACCGTAATTCAATTAAAGGTGATTTCAAAAAGCGCGAAGGCTTTAATTTAACGTTCTTTGCTTTCTTCGTAAAAGCAGTAGCGCAAGCGTTAAAAGAGTATCCTCAAATCAATTCAATGTGGGCTGGCGATAAGATCGTTCAGAAGAAAGATATTAACCTTTCTATCGCTGTTGCAACAGAGGACGAGCTATTTGTACCAGTAATTAAACATGCGGATGAGAAGACGATTAAAGGTATCGCTCGTGAAATTACAGAGCTTGCAGGAAAAGTACGTACGAAATCGTTAAAAGCGGACGAAATGCAAGGTGGAACATTTACAATTAATAACACAGGATCATTTGGTTCTGTTCAATCTATGGGTATTATTAATTACCCACAAGCGGCTATTTTACAAGTTGAATCAATTGTAAAACGCCCAGTAATTATGGATAATGGTATGTTCGGTGCTCGCGACATGGTTAACTTATGTTTATCACTTGATCACCGTGTACTAGATGGCTTAATTTGTGGTAAGTTCTTAGGACGTGTAAAAGAAATTTTAGAAAATACGTCAGAAAATAATACATCTGTATATTAATAAAAAGCTCGCTTATGCGAGCTTTTTATCATCTTATTTCTTCAGCTACATCCTACTATATGTATAATATCTTTCCCAGTAATCTTACAATGAACGATTATGTATTAGGAATTTATGAAAATACATTGCTGATATATGGTATATGGATATAAAATAAGAAAAGAATAATTTTTTTGGCAAATCTTACTGATGAAACTGTAGTATAATATATTGTATTGTATGAAAAAGAGAGTTATTCTATATAAGTGTTTTATAGATAATGTGTAATCAGTCGTCAAAACATGAAGAATGTTGACTCCTGGTTTTTTATTTTGCTGTAACAATGTTTCAGGAGGATGTCATGAAAAGAAGTACCGAGTTTCTAAAAAGTTTAGATGTAAAATTAATATTAATTTTGTTAGCATTATGTGTTACGAGTATAGCTGCTATATATAGCAGTCAGCAAACTGGCCAATATGGAGAGGCAAACTTTGCGATGAAACAGGGTTTGAACTACATAATTGGAGTTGTATTGTTATTGCTTGTTGCAAGCATCGACTTAGATCAATTACAAAAATTGTCTTGGCCACTTTATATCGTCGGATTTGGTTCACTTATTCTTTTGAAAATACTACCGGTTTCCACTTTCACACCTGAAAAATTAGGTGCAAAAAGATGGTTTGTATTTCCGTTAGTTGGACAAATTCAACCATCTGAGTTTTTCAAAATTTCATTGCTTCTCGTAGTAGCAAGTATAGCAGTGAAACATAATGCACAGTATATGGCAAGGACATTCCAAACGGATTTACAATTAGTAGGTAAAATTGTGCTTGTATCCCTTCCGCCTATGGCTGTTGTATATAGCCAACCGGATACAGGGATGGTGTTCTTATATGCTGCTGCAATTGCATGTATTTTATTTATGTCAGGTATTCAGAAGAAATTGATAGCGTTATGTACAGTTATTCCGGTGACCGTATTATCTACGTTAATATTTATTTACGTAAGGTATGAGGATTTCTTCTTTAATAAGTTAGTTACGTTACTAAAACCTCACCAACAATCACGTATTGTAGGTTGGTTAAATCCATTTGAAAATGCAGATCAAGGTTATCAAACACAGCAATCGATTTTAGCTGTAGGTAGTGGCGGTATGGAAGGGAAAGGCTTTGGTGAAGGGAACGTCTATATCCCTGAGAAGCATACTGACTTTATTTTTGCTACAATTGCTGAAGAAGGTGGATTTATCGTAGCAGCGTTAGTTGTATTCTTGTTCCTATTACTACTATATAGAACAATTATTATTGGTTATTCTGCTGATAATTTATTCGGCACATTATTATGTGCTGGATCAATTGGGATATTAACGGTTCAAATATTCCAAAACATCGGTATGATCGTTGGATTAATGCCTGTAAAAGGGATTGCATTACCGTTCTTATCATATGGGGGAAGTTCCTTATTCTCAAATATGATTATGATGGGTCTCATATTATCCGTACGAAAAACGTATAAAAAGTATATGTTTTCCGTCAAGTAAGAAAAGCTGATTCGTTTAAAAACGAATCAGCTTTTTTACATATATGCTCTTAAACGTTGCAAACTAAAACAAAGTAGCAGTTTGAGACGGGTAAGGAGTGCAAAGTGATGCATATGCATATTTTTGAAGGGGCACGGCATCTTTCTAATAGTGAATGGGTTATTCGAGCTATCATAGCATACATATTTTTAATATTAGTTGCGAAAGCGATGGGGCAAAGGTCCATCGCGCAACTTCGTTTTTTAGATGTTGTATTAGTGTTATTGCTTGGTGGGAATATTTCTAACGCATTATCTGATGAAAAAGTGGGATTACTCGGCTCGATGATTACAACGTTCATACTCGTTGTACTTCACATTATAAGCTCAGTCTTAATGTTGAAATGGGATAGATGGAGACGCTTTTTAGAGCCAGCACCTATTATTCTTATACACAATGGTTCCATTGATTTTAGCAATTTGAAAAAAGCGAGAATTACGGTGGAATATTTATTTTCGGAACTTCGCATGCGAAATGTGAGTGATATTCAAACGATTAAATTAGCATTATGGGAAGCGAATGGTGTTGTTTCTATATTTCGGTATCCAGAATATGAAGCAGTTTCGCGGCTTGATCTGAAAGTGGCAGGAAAAAAATCTCGAGTTTCTTTTATATTAGTAAAGGATGGGAGCATTCAGCAAGATGTTCTTGCTTTATTAGGAAAAACAGAAGAGTGGGCGAGAGAATTTCTAGAGAAGAGTGCAGAAGTTGAATCCATTATGTTAGCTACAGTAGATGAAGCTCATAAAATAAATATTTTGTTAAAAAAATGAAAAATATACGCATTTTGTCGTTTCATACATATGATACAATAGTGTGGACAACGAAAAAGGAGGGATACGATGGGATATGTAGAGGAGTTACGAAAAGTAGTTGGTCATCGCCCTTTAATTTTAGTTGGTGCTGTTGTACTCGTTATAAATGAAAATGGGGATGTTTTATTGCAGCAAAGAACAGAGCCTTACGGAAAATGGGGATTGCCTGGCGGGTTAATGGAGCTTGGCGAATCACCAGAAGAAACAGCTTGCCGTGAAGTATATGAAGAAACAGGAATAGAAGTGAAGAACTTGCGATTAATTAATGTATTTTCGGGAGCGAATTATTTTACAAAACTAGCAAATGGTGATGAGTTTCAATCTGTCACAACAGCTTATTATACGGATGAATACGAAGGGAACTTTGTTATGAACAAAGAAGAAGCGGTTCAGCTTACATTCTTCCCGCTAACAGAACTACCTGACTATATTGTAGGATCGCATAAAAAAATGATTGGTGAATATATGAAGATTATGGAAAAAGAGATATAATAATAGTGAAAGAAATACAAAAACACAGTTCTGGTCGGTAGTCCAGACGCATGATTACATGTCAGTAACCTTCCCCTCCGGGATGTCCAGTATTTCTAATTTTTTTAAAGGAGGGGCTGTCAATGGATTTGACAGTATATCACGATGGTCAATTTTTCGTAGGAATTATTACGCATAAAGAAACAGGGAAATTGTATGGAGCGCGGTATATTTTTGGAATGGAACCTTCAGATGAAGAAGTACTTATATTTGTGAATGGTCCAATGTTAGCATATTTCCAGCACGTTGCAAAATGCGGTGTGGAAGTGAAAGAAAAACAGCGTCCAAAAAATATAAAACGTATCATACGACAAGCGGCAAAAGAAGTAAATGTAAAACGTTTCACTAAGGCACAAGAGGCAATTAGCTTATCTTATGAACTGCATAAACAAGAAAAAAAAGTGCAGTCTAAAGAGAAGCGAGAAGCTGAAAAACAAAGAAGACGTTTAATTAAAGTACAAAAAGCAAAGCAAAAGCATCGTGGCCATTAAGAAAAGGTGTTAGAGCAAGAGCTCTAACACCTTTTCTATACCCAAATACAAGTAAACTTACTTGTATTTCATAAACATTAACTGGTAAGATACAAATAGGTAGTTTTAGAGGAGGGAAAAGATTGATTAATTTTAACTTTTTTATGAATGATGTTGTCCGCCAAGCGCGTGAAGAGATCGTCTCTGCTGGATATACAGAATTGACGACGCCAGAAGCAGTAGAAGAAGCGTTTAAAAGAAATGGAACAACACTTGTAATGGTAAACTCTGTATGTGGTTGTGCAGGTGGTATTGCTCGTCCTGCTGCTGCGCATTCCGTACATTATGATAAACGTCCTAACCATCTTGTAACGGTGTTTGCAGGTCAAGATAAAGAAGCAACAGCAACAGCTCGTGAATATTTCGAAGGATATCCACCTTCTTCTCCATCATTCGCTTTATTAAAAGATGGAAAAATTGTAACGATGGTAGAACGTCATGAAATTGAAGGTCATGAACCAATGCAAGTTATTGCAAAACTACAATCTTATTTCGAAGAGAATTGTGAAGAACTATAAAAATAAACGAAAAGGCGGTACGTCCACAATGAAGTGGATGTACCGCCTTTTTTTTTATTTAGTATTAAAATTTATGGGACATGCATAGTTATGTTGTTTTATGCATTATTTTATACATCATAAACGGTATTAATATTGTTATTTCATTTATTTTTATTTTGTATATTGCATAAAAATGAAAGTACTGATACAATACAAACATCGAATAAATATTCTATTAAACTTTTAAATATACATTATTAGGGGGAAGAAAGATGAAGAAGTTATTATCAATATCGTTTGCACTTATTTTAATTGTAAGTATGTTCAGTGCTTGTAGTAATGGGGAAGAAAAGGCTACTGGAAAAAATAAGAAAGTACTGGTTATGGGGACTTCAGCAGATTATAAACCATATGAATACGTAGAAGCCTCAAAAAGTGATGAAATTATCGGCTTTGATGTTGATGTTGCTAAATATATCGGAAAAGAACTTGGTTATGAAGTGAAAGTGAAAGATATGGATTTTGGTGGTTTATTAGCATCTCTTAGCTCAGGAAAAGTTGATTTCGTAATGGCAGGTATGACGCCAACGGCAGAGCGTAAAAATAATGTTGATTTTACAGATATTTATTTTGTTGCTAAAAACATGGTCGTTTCTAAAAAGGATTCTAATATTCAATCTGTAGAGGATTTAAAAGGGAAAAAAGTAGGGGTACAAACAGGATCTATCCAAGAAGAGAAAGCAGCAGAATTTAAAAAACAAGTAGATTTCAAAGTTGAGGGACGTGACCGTATACCAGAAATCGTACAAGAAATTAAAGCTGGTCGTTTTGACGCTGCAATTATAGAAGACACAGTTGCTAAAAATTATTTAGAAAAAATGAAAGAATTACAAGGAATTGAAATTAAAGAAGCACCAGAAGAAGTAGGAGCAGCAATTGCCCTTCCGAAAAACAGTGATAAAACAGCAGAATTTAATAAAGTAATTAAAAAAATGCAAGAAAATGGAGAAATGGATAAATTAGTGAAGAAATGGTTTGGCAGCGAGAAATAAGCTGCCTTTCACTTTTCTGTGAGGGGAATGAAAAGAATGAACTTAGATTTTTCGGCGATTACGCCTTCAATACCATATATACTAAAAGGCCTAGAAGTTACTTTAAAAATTGTAGCAGTATCAGCGTTAGTTGGGTTTATTTTAGGAACGTTATTAGCGCTTTGCAAAATTGCTAGAATACGAGCATTAAATATAGCGGCAGATTTTTATACATCAATTTTCCGTGGTACACCACTTGTATTGCAATTAATGATTATTTATTTCGGTGTCCCGCAAATAATTGGTTATGAAATACCAGCATTCGTAGCAGCTGTATTAGCATTTAGCTTAAATTCAGGTGCATATATGTCAGAGGTAATTCGTGCTGGCATTCAAGCGGTTGATAAAGGACAAACAGAAGCAGCGATGGCTTTAGGGATTCCTTACGGGAAAATGATGCGAAATATTATTTTCCCTCAAGCATTAAAAAATATATTACCAGCGCTTGTGAACGAGTTTGCGACACTTACGAAAGAATCGGCTGTAGTAACAGTAATAGGAGCGACCGATTTAATGCGCCGTGCTTACATTGTAGGCGGTGAGACGTTTAAATATCTTGAACCATTACTTTTTGTTGGACTAATTTATTATATGCTAGTCATTATTCTTACATTAGTCGGGAAGGCAATTGAAGGGAGAATGAAGAAAAGTGATTAAAATTGAAAACCTTCATAAATCATTTGGAAAAAACGAAGTATTAAAAGGGATTACAACAACGATTGAAAAAGGGGAAGTAGTAGCAATTATTGGACCGTCTGGATCAGGGAAATCAACATTTTTACGTTGTATGAATGTGCTAGAAGCACCGACAAATGGTCACATTTGGATTGGAACGGAAGAAGTAACGAATCCGAAAACGAATATTATGCACGTTCGTGAAAATGTCGGAATGGTATTTCAGCATTTTCACCTATTTCCTCATATGACTGTATTAGAAAATATTACGTATGCCCCTATCAATGTAAAAGGAGTAACGAAGCAAGAAGCTGACAAGAAAGCCGAGAAACTTTTAGAAAAGGTCGGTTTATTAGATAAAAAAGATACGTATCCCAATCGTCTTTCGGGAGGACAAAAGCAACGTGTAGCAATTGCGAGAGCGTTGGCGATGGAACCAGAAGTTATGTTATTTGATGAACCAACATCGGCACTAGATCCAGAGATGGTAAAAGAAGTGTTAGAAGTTATGAAATCATTAGTTACGACAGGAATGACAATGGTGATTGTTACACATGAAATGGGATTTGCAAAAGAAGTAGCAGATCGTGTTCTCTTTTTAGATGGTGGAAAGCTTGTAGAAGATAGTGCGCCAGCAGAATTTTTTGTAGCACCGAAAAGTGAACGTGCGCAACAATTTTTACAAAAAATATTGTAATATGTAAAGGTTGCGTGAATAATAAGTAGAAAAGGATGACATTGTGTCATCCTTTTTTTATACTAACTTTAAATACGTTTATACATATAGGAGCAGTGCTATGTTCAAAATTGGATACCGTACAGTAAAAACAGCAATAGGGACAGGCGCAGCAGTTTTTATTGCGCAGTTATTAGGATTAGAATTTTATAGTTCAGCGGGCATTTTAGTTATATTATGTGTACAAAATACGAAACGTAAATCACTTCAAGTGTCGTTACATCGTTTTTTAGCTTGTGTAGTATCAATGGTATTCGCGTTTTGTATTTTTGAAACAATTGGATATACACCACTTGCAATTAGTATATTATTACTTACATTTATTCCGACTGCAGTTATGCTCAAAATTCAAGAAGGTATTGTCACGAGTTCAGTTATTGTGATGCATCTATATTCATTGAAACAAATTACATGGCTTATTGTTGGGAATGAAATTGCGATATTAACGATAGGAATTAGCGTGGCTTTATTAGTGAATATGTATATGCCAAGTAGTGAAAATAAGCTAAAAGAGTATCAGGATACAATAGAAAGTAACTTTAAAACAATTTTGTTTGAAATGGTCGTGTATTTACGAAACAGAGAAAGTAGCTGGAGCGGGGCAGAACTTATTGAAACTGAAAATATGCTAAATGAAGCAAGGGATTTATCGTTTAAGAAACTTGAGAATGCATTTATGCGAGAAGATGGCTATTACTATCGTTATTTTAATATGCGCATGCAACAATTCGAAATTTTAGAACGGATGATACCATTAGCAGCTTCTTTATCATGGACATATGAACAAGCTGATATGATTGCGGATGTCGTTGAAAACATTGGAAATGCTATTAGCCCTGAGAGTACTGGGGTTATTTCCTTAAGACAGCTTCAAGAAATGAGAGAATTATTTAGAGACATGCCATTGCCCGTTACACGTGAAGAATTTGAGATACGTGCGAAGCTTGTTCAACTTGTGTATGAAATGGAACAATATTTACTCATTAAAAGCCGTTTTAAGGGAAAGGATAATATAAAAGAACTTATATAGAAGGTAGGAATTATTATGCCGTATCTTCTCTCTTTCATATTATTTCTTTCTTTATCGCCTATTTGGCCTCTTGGTGATAATCCACGTGCCGGAGATCCTTTTATTATTGTAAATAAAGCGACGAATAAACTAGCTTATATTGACGATGGAAAGATTCAAAAGGTTTTTCCAGTAGCGACAGGGAAAACAAATGAATTAACTCCAGAGGGAACTTTTGATGTTGTAATGAAAGCGAAGGATCCGTATTATATTGCGAAGGATATTCCAGGTGGGTCACCGAAAAATCCACTTGGGTCAAGGTGGATTGGATTTAATGCAAGAGGAACTGATGGAAGTAAATATGGAATACATGGAACAAACCAACCTAGTTCAATTGGAAAGTATATTTCACAAGGATGTATAAGAATGAAGAAAAACGATGTGGAGTATTTATTTGATCGCATTCCAATTGGAACGAAGGTATGGATTGTGAAGTCGAAAAAATCATTTCAGCAATTGGCAAAACAAAAGGGAGCCATTGCATATGAAAAAGCCAACGAAAAGGTTGGTTTTTTCTATTGTAATAAGTTGTCTTGACATGTGTACATAACCATGCGTTAATGAGAGTATAGAAAGATAAAGTGAAACTTTAATCAGTGGGAGGTTTTTTACCCGCGGATTATCAGCCCTCACCAATCGGGATAAAAAATTAGATAAAGGGGTTGCTCATATGTACTTGAATCCAAAAATTTCATATATGCAATTTTTTATGGGATTTCTATTTGTTATTACATTCATATTGGCAACTTTTAATATATGTTCTTATCTTGTAGCAATTGTATGTATGGCGTTACTCAATCTTACTTTTGTTATTGGAGCATTTCAGCAGAAACAATATACAAGTTTTATAACAGCACTTGTAATGTCATTTTCCTTTAGTATTGTAGCGATTGTGCTTTATATAAAATAAACCATCTCGATATCGAGATGGTTTATTTTATTATGTTATGTGTAAAAAGTAAAAAAAGGACGAACAGATCGTCCTTTTTACCAAAACATACTTGCGCCAGCAAGTAATGTTGTTACAAGCATAGAAATTAGCATTACATAAATCATAACTTTTTGAGCTTTTTTATGCATCGTTAAACCTCCTTGCAAATCAGTACAATATCATTGTAACGAGAAATGATATTGTGGACAAGGGGAGAGAAGTGACAAAATTCGAGAAGTGCGTGTAAAGTATAACAGGAAATTTGTATGTATGTAGAGAATATATAATAATGATAGAGTATAAGTTTTTTGTTATGCAAGCTGAAGAATGGAGATACGATGATGAAAATATATGAAACAAATCGTTTACATTTAAGGGAAATTGATGAGTCGTATGCTGAAAAAGTTCTTCAATATTACGACAGAAATCGTGAATTTTTAAAAGCTTGGGAAGAGTATAGGCCGGATGATTTTTTTACGTTAGATTATCAGAAGAAAAAGTTACAAAAGGATAGAAAAGAGTTTGCAGAAGGTAAAATCATCAGGCTTTGGATTTTTAAAAAGGGTGATGATACAAAAATTATTGGGTGTATCTCATTTAATCTAATCGTTCGCGGTATTTATCAATCTTGTGTGCTCAGCTATAAATTAGATAAGGCAGAGTTGAATAAAGGTTACACGACAGAAGCGCTTAGAAAAGCGATTCAAGTTACTTTCGAAGAATTTCAGTTACATCGTATAGAAGCACCGATTATGCCACGAAATTTAGCATCTATACAAGTAGTGACGAAGATAGGCTTTCAATATGAGGGCGTGTCTAGGAAGATGTTAATGGTAAATGGAGTATGGGAAGATCATATGCGCTGGGTATTGTTAAATGAGTAATAGAAAGCAGATGGTTATCTAGACATATAAACCGTCTGTTTTTTGTCTTGTATTTCGAAACTTTTGCGAAATTCTGTTATAATTAATAGTGTTACATACATAATGGTAGTGCAGGAGGCGCAGTCTTATGATTAATCAAGAACGTTTAGTAAATGAATTTATGGAATTAGTACAAGTAGATTCTGAAACGAAATTTGAAGCAGAAATTTGCAAAGTATTAACAAAGAAATTTACAGATTTAGGTGTAGAAGTATTTGAAGATGACACAATGGCTGTTACTGGGCATGGTGCAGGTAATTTAATTTGTACTTTACCAGCAACAAAAGATGGTGTTGATACAATTTACTTTACTTCTCATATGGATACAGTAGTTCCTGGTAATGGAATTAAGCCTTCTATTAAAGATGGATATATCGTATCAGATGGTACTACGATTTTAGGTGCGGATGATAAAGCTGGATTAGCATCAATGTTCGAAGCAATTCGTGTTTTAAAAGAGAAAAACATCCCTCATGGTAAAATTGAATTTATTATTACAGTTGGAGAAGAATCTGGTCTTGTTGGTGCAAAAGCATTAGATCGTGAGCGCATTACAGCGAAATACGGTTACGCATTAGATAGCGATGGAAAAGTTGGTGAAATCGTTGTTGCAGCTCCAACGCAAGCGAAAGTGAATGCAATTATTCGTGGGAAAACAGCTCACGCTGGTGTAGCACCAGAAAAAGGTGTATCTGCAATTACTATCGCAGCGAAGGCAATTGCGAAGATGCCACTTGGTCGTATTGATTCTGAAACAACTGCAAATATTGGACGTTTTGAAGGTGGTACACAAACAAATATCGTTTGCGATCATGTACAAATCTTTGCAGAAGCGCGTTCTTTAATCAATGAGAAAATGGAAGTACAAGTTGCGAAAATGAAAGAAGCATTTGAAACAACTGCAAAAGAAATGGGCGGTCAAGCAGACGTTGAAGTAAACGTTATGTATCCAGGATTTAAATTTGCTGATGGTGATCACGTTGTAGAAGTTGCAAAACGTGCAGCTGAAAACATTGGTCGTACACCTTCTCTTCACCAAAGTGGTGGCGGAAGTGATGCAAACGTAATTGCAGGACACGGTATCCCAACAGTTAACTTAGCGGTTGGTTATGAAGAAATTCATACAACAAACGAAAAGATTCCTGTTGAAGAATTAGCGAAAACAGCAGAATTAGTTATAGCAATTATTGAAGAAGTAGCGAAGTAATGTAATAGAAAAAGCGTGTAAATCACAATTGATTTACACGCTTTTTATTTTGATTCAATTGCTTTTACAAGGCGGATCAGCCAATATAAGAAAATCCATGGCAATATATAAGTTGTTGCTATATGTACTAGGCGAGGGAAGAATCCAAACGTATTAATATTGAAAATAGGAAGCAGTAAATAATTAATGGCTATGATTAATATAATCACAAGGAACGTATAGTTGAGTTTATTAGTTGATTTCATCATAATCACCCCTTTTTATACATTTTATGTAAATTATATCAAGTGTATAAAAGGAAAAGAACAAGTAATTATTATAACTATTATGCAAAATTTGATATAATGAAGGAACAAATGTTCTTTGAAGGGGTGAGCACTATGCGAGAAATGTATCCGAAAAATGGCCGTGTTATTTTGCATGTAGATATGAATTGTTTTTTCGCATCTGTTGAAATTGCTCATGACCCATCATTACAAGGGAAGCCGTTAGCAGTTGCTGGAAATGAAAAAGAAAGAAAAGGAATTATCATAACATGTAGTTATGAGGCGAGAGACTATGGAATACGTACAACGATGCCTCTTTGGGAAGCGAAAAGGTTATGTCCGCAATTAGTTGTAAGGCGTCCTAATTTTACATTATATCGTGAAGCTTCATTTCAGATGTTTCAAATCCTTTCCCGTTTTACAGAAAAAATACAACCAGTCTCAATAGATGAAGGGTATTTAGATATTACAGATTGCTACGCACTCGGTTCGCCTCTTGAAATAGCAAAGATGATCCAGCAGGCGTTATTAGCAGAGTTACAGCTTCCATGTAGTATCGGAATTGCTCCTAACCTTTTCCTAGCAAAAACAGCTTCTGATATGAAAAAACCTCTCGGTATTACGGTGCTTCGAAAACGAGATATTCCAGAGATGATTTGGCCACTTCCAGTTGGAGCGATGCATGGAATTGGAGAAAAAACAGCTGAAAAATTAAATGATATTCATATACAAACGATTGAGCAGTTAGCAAAAGGAAACGAACATATCATTCGCGCTAAAATTGGAAAGCATGGTGTTGATTTAAAGCGGCGGGCAAAAGGTATGGATGATAGGGAAGTTGATCCGAGTCAAATGGGACAACATAAAAGCGTTGGTAATTCGATGACTTTTTCAAAGGATATGGATGAAGAGAAAGAATTACTTGATATGTTAGAACGGCTATCAAAATCAGTGAGTAAAAGATTACAAAAGCGAACTCTTGTCAGCTATAATATTCAAATTATGATTAAATATCATGATAGGAGGACAGTAACGCGGAGTAAGCAATTGAAAAATGCGATTTGGGAAGAAAGAGATATTTTTCAGGCAGCATCTCGTTTATGGAAGCAACATTGGGACGGTGATTCCGTTCGTTTATTAGGTGTTACAGCTACTGAAATAGAGTGGAAGACAGAATCGGTGAAACAATTAGATTTGTTTTCATTTGAAGAAGATGCGAAAGAAGAGCCGCTACTTGCTGTCATCGATCAAATTAATGATAAGTACGGAATGCCGATTTTACAACGAGGTAGTCAATTATTACGTAAGCAAGAAAAGTCTTTTCAGCAAAAATTAGAAAATAAGTTTATGTAGAAGGTGTCATGAAGCTGTAAATAACATGGCACCTTTCATTTTTAACTTGCTTCAAAATCTAATGAAGTTTTCCACCCAGCTGCAGTAACGCCGCTAAAAGTATTAAACTTACTATTCATTATCGCCAGTTAAAATTTTCAACCCTGTTTGATAGAAGCTATTTACAAAACAGTTACAGTATAGTTACTTCAATTGTGCTACAAGCAAAAGAATTATTTAATAAATGAAGTGAAAAGATAATTTTAGATGCGTTTGATCGAAGTATGTATACAGATTTTTGGACGGAATAGGATCATTTGTTAAATAAGTATAAATAAAAAGCACTGATTACAGTGCTTTTTATTATAGATTATGAGATTGTAGCATTTTCAAAAATAACAATTTCTGAGCTGTTTGTTGTTGAAACGCGTTGTGCGTAATATGTTAAAGCTGAAGAAATATATGTTGGTAATGAATCATTTGTATGTGTTGTTGTATATTCATGGATTAATTCTTTCAAAGTCGTCCATTCTAATTGTGCTGGGTGATCAGACACGAAAGAACTTACCCAGCGATCAAATGAAGATGAAAAATCAGTTTGTAAACGAAATGCTTCTTTCATAATAAAACGCTCCCTTAAAATGTAGTATAATCATTTTAACATAAAACACGAACGATTACTAAGTTTTTCGAGTATAATGTTCGTGATATATAGTTGTCTAGACGATTGGTTATGTAAATTCGATTTGCCATTTGAAATAACATTCCGTAAGATGAAAGGTAGATTATATAAAGAGCTGGAGGAAAGAAAGTGGAATTTGTATTTTTAGGAACTGGTGCAGGTGTTCCTTCGAAAGGAAGGAACGTTTCGGCAATTGCTTTGCAATTGTTAGAAGAACGAGGACAGACTTGGTTATTTGATTGTGGCGAGGCGACGCAACATCAAATATTACATACATCAGTACGCCCACGCCGCATTGAAAAAATATTTATTACGCATTTACATGGTGATCATATTTTTGGATTGCCAGGTTTATTAGGAAGCCGTTCGTTTCAAGGAGGGACTACACCTTTAACTGTGTATGGACCAAAAGGAATTAAACAATTTATTGAAGTGGCATTATCAGTAAGTACGACACATGTGAAATACCCACTTGAAATTGTGGAGATAACAGAAGAAGGTACTGTATTTGAAGATAATGGATTTCACGTGGAAACGAAAAGATTGTCACATGGTATTGAATGTTTTGGGTATCGTATTGTAGAGAAAGATATACAAGGTGCTCTTTTAGTCGATAAATTGCTGGAGATGGGTGTGAAACCCGGTCCACTTTTTAAACGTTTAAAAGATGGAGAAATAGTTGAATTAGAAAATGGTACGATACTAAATGGAAAAGATTTTATTGGTCCGCCTCAAAAGGGAAGAATTATTACCATTTTAGGTGATACAAGATATTGTGAAGCGAGTAGAGAGCTGGCACAAGACGCTGACGTACTTGTTCATGAGGCAACTTTTGCAGCAGAAGATGAACAACAAGCGTATGATTATTTTCATTCCACATCTAAGCAAGCTGCGAGTATTGCACTTCAGGCAAATGCAAAACGATTAATATTGACTCATATTAGTTCTCGTTATCAAGGGGATACATATAAGGAATTATGGAAAGAGGCAAGAGAGCTATTTTCTAATACAGAAATAGCTACAGACTTGAAAATATTTCCGGTAGAAAGATAATAATGGTGTGAAAAAATGGTGACGAAAGGTTGCCATTTTTTTATTTCTAAAAAAAATTTAAAATAAAACTGTTATCATTTTATGTTTATATTGGATGAAACAGAAAGTTTTAATGATGTGAAGAGATAGGATAAAAATACATAGTACCGATTGTTTAGAAAAACTGTTATATAAGTCAGACGACATACGAGTGGTACAAATAGCAAAAACAGATCGTTATTCAGAACTTTTAAAATTCATTAAAAGTAAGCGTTTTATTAAAAACGAGCTATAATGAGGGCAGATCAAAATTTATTGTAGGCCACATACGTTTTAGCCATTTGTCGTAATAAGTGAAGTTGACTAAATCGTGAGAGAGCAACATGGAATTTATAATAGGAAAGTTATTACTATTATTTGTATGAAGTCTTTTTTTACTTTTTAGCTTTAAAGCACGAAAAGGTATGAAAGCAATGGGCGTTTCACTTGTTTATGCTATGCTTGTAAGGGGTTCTGTGTTAAACTTTGGATTGCTACAAGACTTTATTGTGGATTATCTTATATTATTTTTAAATGAAGGTAATGCTAAGTTTCTTATTTATTATGATAGCTGGTATTATTTCAGGATATATTGTTTCACTGTTATTCAAAAACTATCCAATTCGTACAGCGGAAAAAATTCGTCGTACAACTGGAAAAGCAACCGATTCGGTAGCTTAATAGAATAGTAAAAATTTTTTTCATAGAGGTTTAGGGGGAGTTATGATGAAGTATCGCTCAGTATTTGATATTATTGGTCCAGTTATGATTGGGCCATCAAGTTCACATACAGCAGGCGCAGCAAGAATGGGGCAAGTTGCTCGCCAGCTGTTTCGTCATGAACCAGAAAGAGTAAGCATTTCATTATATGGATCATTTGCAAAGACGTATCGAGGGCATGGTACGGATGTAGCACTGATCGGTGGAATATTAGGGTTTGAAACAGATGACTTACGTATTCCAGAGGCGCTAGACATAGCAAAAGAGCGCAAAATCGAAGTAGAATTCATTGAAGAAGATGCAAATGCACCTCACCCAAATACAGCGAGAATTCGTTTGTATAAAGGTGAAGAAGAAATTGAAGTTGTTGCTTGCTCAATTGGTGGCGGTAAAATTGAAGTTGTAGAATTGAACGGATTCGATCTTCAATTAACAGGCACGAGTCCAGCACTACTTATTGTAAATAACGATCGCTTCGGTGCTATTGCAGCAGTAGCTTCAATCCTTGCGAAACATGAAATTAACATTAGTACAATGAGTGTTTCTCGTAAAGAAAAAGGAAGAAGAGCGCTTATGGTTATCGAAACAGATGACTTATTAGCAGATGAAGTGATTGAAGAAATAAACGCGCAACAAAATATTTGTCAAGTAACTATTATGGAATAATTGCAGGGGGGACACACCATGTTTCGGAACGCAGCGGAACTAGTGGCGCAAGCTAAAGAACAAAATGTAAAAATCGCAGAAATTATGATTCAATGTGAAATGGAAACAAGAAATATTTCACGTGAAGAAGTAATTGCTGGTATGGAAAAGAACTTAGTCGTGATGGAGCAAGCAGTAGAACGTGGTATTCGCGGAGTGAAATCACCAACTGGTTTAACTGGCGGAGATGCTGTAAAAGTTCAGGCGTATATGAATAGCGGAAAAGGCTTATCTGGAGATACGATCTTGGACGCGGTGAGTAAAGCTGTTGCAACAAATGAAGTAAACGCAGCGATGGGAATTATTTGTGCAACACCAACAGCAGGGTCTGCTGGAACAGTGCCAGGTGTACTGTTTGCACTGCAAGAAAAATTACAGCCGACACGCGAAGAGATGATCGAATTTTTATTTACAGCAGGAGCTTTCGGTATGGTTGTTGCGAATAATGCTTGTATTTCCGGTGCGGCAGGAGGTTGTCAAGCTGAAGTAGGTTCAGCAAGTGGAATGGCAGCGGCGGCAGCAGTTGAGATGGCTGGTGGAACACAAGATCAAGCAGCTACAGCGATGGCGATTTCATTAAAGAATATGCTTGGTTTAGTATGTGATCCTGTTGCAGGGCTTGTAGAAGTACCTTGTGTAAAACGTAATGCAGCAGGAGCTGCGAATGCGATGATTTCAGCTGATTTAGCATTAGCTGGCGTAACGAGTACAATTCCATGTGATGAAGTGATTGAGGCGATGTTTAGAATCGGACAAACGATGCCAGTAGCACTTCGTGAAACAGCTGAAGGTGGACTTGCAGCAACACCAACTGGTCGCCGTCTGCAAGAAGAGATTTTTGGGAAGACTAATAACTAAACAATATATGTTAATAAAAAAATGGAGCTCAAGTAAGATTGAGCTCCATTTTTTATTTTTCTTTTGTTAGTTGTTCTAATGTTTCCCCAAGATTATGTGATCGTTGTGTAGCCTGTGTAATACAAGAAATAAGTGCTTGTTGAAATTTATGTTCTTGTAATACTTCAATGCCTGCTTCGGTCGTTCCGCCAGGAGAAGTAATTTCCTTTCGCAAAACAGAAGGGTGTTTTTCACTTGCTTTTAGCATTTCAGCAGCACCAATCATCGTCTGAAGAATAAGTGACTTTGCAACATCTTCTTTTAAACCAATTGTTTTTGCGGCTTCTTCCATCGCTTCCACTACGTAATAAATATAAGCAGGCCCACTTCCAGATAATGCAGTGACGGCATGCATATCTTCTTCCTCTACAACAGAGACGAGACCGATTGTTTCAAATAAAGCTATGGCAGTCTGAATATGTTCCGCTGTTGCATGTTTTGAAGGCGAGATAGCAGTAGCTGATTTTAAAATAGCTGCAGATGTATTTGGCATCGCACGAATAATTGGAACATCTTTTTGAAGTAGGTTTCTAATCGAGTGAGTAGAAACACCTGCTAATAGGGAAATAATAAGCAGGTTATTATGTATATCTTCTTTAAAAGGAGTAAGCGCTTCTGCAACATCCTTCGGTTTCATTGCTAGAAAAAGAATAGTTGTATCAGTAAGTAGCTCTTTTTTATTATGCGTACCTTTGACGCCATATTTTTTATGTAACTCCTGCAATCTTGTCTCGTTAGAACGATTACTTACGGTAATTTGTTCGCCTTTCACAACATTTGCATGTAACAAGCCACCAATAATAGCTTCAGCAATAGAGCCTGCACCGAGAAAGGAAATGTTTTGAATAGACATGATGTTCCTCCTTTAAATTTGGTTAGAAATTCTTATAAATGTACATACATTCGTTTTTTTATAGGAAACACCTCTTTTTATCTGAAAATAATGACAAATATATATAGAAGTTGTAAACTGAAGAAGTATTCATTTTTGAACCGGAAAGAGACAGGGGGGCTAAGCATGACGGCGATTCACCGAATGGAGATTCCTGTACCATTTGCAGTTGAAACTGTAAATGTGTTTTTAGTTGAGGGGGAGACATTAACATTAATTGATACAGGGACGAATACAGAAGAGGCAAGAAGTGCGTTAGAAAGACAATTAGGTGCATTAGGATATGCGATAGAAGATATTAAAACAGTAGTCATTACGCATCATCATGCGGATCATTGTGGGCTTTTAAATATATTTTCTGAGAAAACGAACATTATTGGACATCCTTGGAATGAGCCTTGGATCACGAAAAATCCAGAATTTTTAAAGCGGTATCATGAGTTTTTTAGAGAGACAGCTTTGCAATTTGGTGTTCCAGCAGCATTTTTGAAAGAAGAGGCGTTATTGACGACAAGGACACTGAAATATTCTTGTAATAGATCGCTAACGCATACTGTGAGAGAGGGAGATCGTATCGATTCTTTACCTGGTTTTACAGTAATCGAAACACCAGGTCATGCTTCCACTCATATTTCATTATATAGAGAATCTGATGGAATATTAATTGGCGGGGATGCTCTCATTAGTCATATTTCTTCGAATCCCATATTAGAACCACCTTATGAAGGACAAACAGAAAGGGCACGCCCGTTATTACAATATAATCAAACGTTAAAGCGTTTAAGTGAAATGAATATTTCGCGCATTTTATCAGGACATGGAGAAGATGTTCTAAATGTGAAACAACTTATTGAAACGAGATTAGAAAAGCAAGAAACACGTGCGTTTAAAGTGCTTGAGTTATTAAAGGAAAAACCAATGACAGCATTTGAAGTATGTGTAAAACTATTTCCGGTATTGTATAAGGAGCAATTGCCGCTTACTATTTCAGAAACTGTTGGACAATTAGATTTTTTAGCATATAATCAACAAGTGATGATTGATGAATCTTCGCAACAATTGATTTATTATGCAAAGTAGGTGACAGCAATGACGGGACGTTTACAAAATAAAGTAATCGTCATTACAGGTGCTTCTAGTGGAATTGGAGAGCAAGTTGCAATGCAAGTTGCAGAGCAGGGGGCGACTCCAGTATTAATGGCTAGAACAGAAGAGAAATTAAAAGCGTTAGCAGAGAAAATTAAAGAAACTTATAATACGCCTTGCTATTATTATGTATTAGATGTAAGTGAAGAGACGGAGGTACAATCTGTTTTTTCAAAGGTATTACAAGAAGTGGGACGTATTGATATATTAGTAAACAATGCGGGATTTGGTATTTTTAAAACGTTTGAAGATGCGTCAATGGATGAAGTGAAAGATATGTTCCAAGTAAATGTATTTGGATTAGTAGCTTGTACGAAAGCGGTACTACCTTATATGGTGAAAAGAAACGAAGGGCATATTATTAATATTGCTTCACTTGCTGGAAAAATTGCAACTCCGAAATCGAGTGCGTATGCAGCGACGAAACATGCAGTACTAGGATTTACGAATAGTTTACGTATGGAGTTGTCTAGTACAAATGTTTTCGTAACAGCAATTAATCCAGGTCCGATAGATACGAACTTTTTTGAAATAGCTGATCAATCCGGTACATATGTGAAAAATATGGGACGGTATATGTTAAAGCCGACGTATGTAGCAGAGCAAATTGTAAAATCGATACAAACGAAAAAGCGTGAAGTAAACTTACCGAAATGGATGGGCATTGGTCCGAAACTTTATGCTCTATTCCCAGGTATATTTGAGCGTGTTGCAGGCAAATCATTAAGTAAAAAATAGGAGATTTCCATATGGAAATCTCCTATTTTTTTATTTTCCAGTCACATAATCGTAAACGATATCCTCAACTGCCTCGTATACATCAATTTCAGTATTTGAATGAATTATCGTTTGAATATGTTTAATTAGCATTTCCAGATCCTCATTTGACATAGGATTACATTGATATTGCTGAAAACTTTTTATGATCATTTTCTCAATTAATTTCTCATTCATGTTTTTCCCCGCCTGTATGTATACATGTATTGTTTTATTGTACTTGAAGTGAAATAAAAAAACTACTATACACTATTTTTGTATAAAAATTCGGTTGTGTATATTGTTTTTCTAGTAAAATTAAGTTTTTTAAGTTCGTAAAATTTATAAATATTTAATTGACTCTATAAATATACAATATTATAATCATACTTAATTTAAAGAATCGATATGAGGAGGAGCATATGAAAGTCGCAATTATTGGAGCAACTGGGTATGGAGGTATTGAGTTAATTCGGTTATTAGAGCAACATCCATATTTTTCGATAGCATCTCTTCATTCTTTTTCGCAAGTTGGCGAATGTATAACAAATGTATATCCGCATTTTCAAAATGTTCTTGTTCATACGTTACAAGAAATTGATACGGAGGAAATAAAGAAGAAAGCAGAAATTGTATTTTTAGCAACCCCAGCAGGAGTGTCGGCAGAGTTAACACCAAAATTATTAGCAACAGGTTTAAAAGTAATTGACCTATCTGGAGACTTTCGTATGAAAGATCCTTCGACATATGAACAGTGGTATAAAAGGACAGCTGCAAAAGAAGAGGTCCTTAGGGAAGCTGTATATGGGTTAAGTGAATGGAAAAGGTCCGAGATTCAAAATGCAAATTTAATTGCAAACCCAGGATGTTTTGCTACAGCCGCGTTATTAGCGATATTGCCGTTAGTACGTAGCGGCATGATTGAAGAAGATTCCATTATTATTGATGCGAAATCAGGAGTATCTGGAGCGGGCAAAACGCCAACAACAATGACTCACTTTCCTGAGTTATACGATAACTTGCACATTTATAAAGTAAATGAGCATCAACACGTTCCTGAGATTGAACAAATGCTTGCAGAGTGGAATAAGGAAACGAGGCCAATCACGTTTAGTACACATTTAATACCAATATCACGGGGGATTATGGTTACACTGTATGCGAAAGTAAAACGAGAAATGGAAATAGAAAAACTTCAAAAATTATATGAAGAAACATATGAACAATCGGCTTTTATTCGAATTCGCAGGCAAGGAGAGTTTCCAAGTCCGAAAGAAGTGAGGGGCTCAAATTATTGTGATATGGGGATAGCTTACGATGAAAGGACAGGAAGAGTGACAGTCGTTTCTGTTATAGACAATATGATGAAAGGTGCGGCTGGGCAAGCAATTCAAAATGCAAACATAGTAGCGGGACTAGAAGAAACAACAGGTTTACAACATATGCCGCTTTATCTATAAGGGGGACATGATGATTAAAGTAGCGTCTATTACAAAAGTAGAAAATGGTTCGATTGTAACTCCGAAAGGTTTCTCGGCTATTGGTACTGCAATTGGTCTGAAAAAGGAGAAAAAGGATTTAGGGGCAATCGTTTGTGATGTACCGGCATCATGTGCCGCCGTTTATACAACGAATCAAATACAAGCAGCCCCGCTGCAAGTAACGAAAGACAGTATAACAGCTGAGGGGAAATTACAAGCAATTATCGTCAATAGTGGAAATGCAAATGCTTGTACAGGAATGAAAGGATTACAAGATGCTTACGAGATACGTGCATTAGGTGCCGAACATTTTGGAGTGAAAGAAAATTACGTTGCAATAGCTTCAACAGGTGTAATTGGTGTTCCTTTACCGATGGATATAATCCGAAAGGGAGTTGCAAATCTTATCCCGACGAAGGAAGTAAGTGAAGCTCATTCTTTTTCTGAAGCGATTTTAACGACGGATCTTATAACGAAAGAAACGTGCTATGAGATGATGATTGATGGGAAGAAAGTGGTGCTTGCTGGTGTTGCTAAAGGTTCAGGGATGATTCATCCTAATATGGCAACGATGCTGAGTTTTATTACGACAGACGCTCATGTAGAGCATGATGTATTGCAAATAGCATTATCACAAATAACGAATCATACATTTAATCAAATTACGGTGGATGGAGATACTTCTACGAATGATATGGTCATCGTTATGGCAAGTGGATTATCAGAAACGAAACCAATCAATATGGAACATGCAGATTGGGAAACTTTCGTATTTGCTTTACAGAAGGTATGTGAAGATTTAGCAAAAAAAATTGCACAAGATGGTGAAGGTGCTACGAAGTTAATAGAAGTAAATGTGCTAGGAGCTCGAACGAATGAAGAGGCAAAGAAAATTGCAAAGCAAATAGTCGGTTCGAGTCTTGTGAAAACAGCAATACATGGTGAAGACCCAAATTGGGGGCGAATTATTAGCAGTATGGGACAAAGTGAAGTAGCGATTCATCCGGATACAATTGATATTACTCTGCAATCTATCGCTGTGTTAAAAAATAGTGAGCCTCAAATGTTTTCTGAAGAGGAAATGAAAAGGAAATTAAAAGAACATGAAATTATGATTAATGTGTATTTACATTTAGGAGAAGAGACCGGATCAGCTTGGGGCTGTGACTTAAGCTATGAATATGTGAAAATAAACGCTTGTTATCGTACATAAGGAGAGGGAAGATGAGCGATTATATTGTAGTGAAATGCGGCGGTAGTATGTTGGATCAATTAAATGATGTGTTTTTTGACTGTATAAAGAAATTGCAACAGAAGTATAAAGTAGTGATTGTCCATGGTGGCGGCCCAGAAATTGATGCAAAATTAAAAGATTGTAACATCAAAGTAGAAAAAAGAGATGGGTTACGAGTAACACCAAAAGAAGTTATGGATATTGTTCAAATGGTGCTATGCGGAAGTACGAATAAAAAATTTGTAATGAAGTTGCAAAGGCATAATTTACTTGCGGTAGGTTGTTCAGGGTGTGACGGCAATTTACTTCAAGTTCAACCTGTCAGCGAAGAAATAGGATATGTGGGAGAAGTAAGTTATGTTGAAACAGCCTTATTAAAAGGATTGATAAATTTGAATTATATTCCTGTTATTGCTCCGGTTGGGATACATGATAATGAGATTTATAACATAAATGCGGATACAGCTGCAGCTGGAATTGCGGCCGCGTTATCCGCAAAAGAACTCATTTTTATTACGGATGTAGATGGGATATTACATGAAGGGAAATTAGTAAAGAAAACGGATGAATTTGAAATTGTTACTTTTATAGAAAAAGGAGTTATTACAGGCGGGATGATTCCGAAAGTACAGGCGGCACTAGCGTCATTAAAAATGGGAGTGCAAAAGATAAGTATTGTGAACGGTACAAAAGATTTTACTGAAGTTACGGGAGATTGTATCGGAACGACGGTAACGAAAGGAGTAAGTATCGTATGACAAGTCATCTTTTTCAAACGTATGGGAGAAGAAATATTGAGTTTGTAAAGGGAAGTGGAACGGAAGTCATTGATAAAAATGGTAAGCAATATTTAGATTTCACATCAGGAATTGGCGTATGTAATTTAGGTCATTGTCACCCTACTGTTATGAAAGCTGTACAAGAGCAACTTAATGATTTATGGCATATATCTAACCTGTTTACAAACAGCTTACAAGAAGAAGTCGCGTCATTATTAACAGAAAATATAGCATTAGATTCTGTTTTTTTCTGTAATAGCGGGGCAGAGGCGAATGAAGCTGCGTTGAAGCTAGCTCGTAAGCATACTGGAAAATCTCTCGTCGTAACATGCCAGCAGTCTTTTCACGGTAGAACATTCGCAACGATGAGTGCGACGGGTCAAAATAAAGTGAAAGAAGGGTTTGGTCCGCTCCTTCCGTCTTTTTTACATACCCCTTTTAACGACGTGAAGGCGTTAGAGGAAGTAATGAATGAAGAAGCCGCGGCGGTAATGGTAGAAGTTGTTCAAGGAGAGGGAGGAGTCATACCTGCTAATCTATCTTTTTTGAAAGCAATTGAAACATTATGCAATAAATTCGGTTCCTTATTTATTATTGACGAAGTACAAACAGGGATTGGAAGAACAGGGACATTATTTGCTTATGAACAAATGGGAATACATCCTCATATCGTTACTACCGCTAAGGCGCTTGGCAATGGCATTCCCGTTGGAGCGATGATTGGCCGGAAAGAACTTGGAACATCGTTTACTACAGGATCACACGGTTCAACGTTTGGTGGAAATTATATTGCAATGGCTGCAGCGAAAGAAGTATTGCAAGTAAGTAAGAATCCATCATTTTTAAAAGAGGTAAAGGAAAAGGGCGAGTACGTATTAGAGAAGTTGCGAGAGGAATTACGACATGTTGAATGTATTCAAAATATACGTGGTAAGGGACTTATGATTGGGATTGAGTGTAAGCATGAAGTTGCAAGTTTTATAGAAAAACTAGAGAAAGAAGGGCTTCTCGTATTACAAGCAGGGCCTAATGTGATAAGACTATTACCACCACTTATTGTAACGAATGAAGAGCTAGAACAGGCAGTATATATGATAAAAAAAGTAGTTTGTACAAAAAACGTATCAATCATATAAGGGGGAAATTCCATGTCAACTGTACAAGTACCGAAATTAAATACGAAAGATCTGTTAACATTAGAAGAACTGACGCAAGAAGAAATCATTTCTTTAATTGAGTTCGCTATATATTTAAAAAAGAATAAGCAAGAGCCTTTATTACAAGGAAAAATATTAGGGCTTATCTTTGATAAACATTCAACTCGTACTCGCGTATCTTTTGAAGCAGGAATGGTACAGCTCGGAGGACATGGCATGTTTTTAAGTGGGAAAGAGATGCAAATTGGAAGAGGGGAGAGCGTTTCAGATACTGCGAAAGTATTATCTCATTATATTGATGGGATCATGATACGTACATTTTCACATGCCGATGTAGAAGAGCTTGCAAAAGAATCGAGCATTCCTGTTATTAATGGATTAACGGACGATCACCATCCTTGTCAGGCGTTGGCAGATTTAATGACAATATATGAAGAAATAAATACATTTAAAGGAATAAAATTGGCTTATGTAGGTGACGGGAATAACGTATGTCATTCATTGTTGTTAGCGAGTGCAAAAGTTGGAATGAATATGACTGTTGCGACGCCTGTAGGATATGAACCGAATGAGGAAATTGTAAAAAAAGCGTTAGTGATTGCTGAAGAAACAGGAGCTGAAATTGAAATTTTGCATAACCCTGAATTAGCAGTGAGTGAAGCAGATTTCATTTATACTGACGTTTGGATGAGTATGGGGCAAGAGGGAGAAGAAGAGAAATATACTTTATTTCAACCTTACCAAATCAATAAAGAACTTGTTATGCATGCGAAGCAAACATATCGTTTCTTACACTGTTTACCTGCCCATCGTGAAGAAGAAGTAACAGGAGAAGTTATAGATGGACCACAGTCTATCGTATTTGAGCAAGCTGGTAATCGATTGCACGCGCAAAAAGCATTATTAGTAAGTTTATTTAAAAATGTAGAAGAACTTTCCTGAATGATGTGCACCCCAATTGTTAGGTACGAATAACAATTGGAGGTGTGCTTTTTTATATTGAAATGTCGTATGTACATTTGGTTAATCATCTCTATATCATTTATAATAAAAAGAGTAAACTACATTTGTTTTTCATATCATGTAAGGACATACTAGATAGAAAAAATATAGTTAAAGAGATGATGAATTTGAAAACAACTAAGAAAACATATTCGTTTTTTCAGCGGATGTGGAGAATATTAAAGTTTCAATATTATAAGTTGCTTCGATCGCCAGAAGGAGCGAAGAAAGTATCATTAGGTTTTGCGATTGGTTTTGGTTTAGAGATGTTGGTTATATATACGGCATCGCTCGTATATGTAATATTTTATCCGATCGTTCGATTAGCAAAGGGATCTTTTCCTGCTGCGGTTATTGGCAATATTATTGGGAAAATATCGTTTCTACCGATATTTTTATTTCCATTTGCTTATGCGTTAGGAAAAATGATATATCCATTTCATGTACAAAAAATACATCATGAACCATTTACGATATCTGACTTGTTTTCGAGTCATATTTTTACGATATTAAAGGGTTTATTGCAGAGTGAAGTGTATGTATTAATTGGAATGACGATTTTAGGAGTTGTGTTTGGGGGAATTTCATATTTCGTTGTGCATTATTTATATGAAAAGAACCGTAAGCTACGCTTGAAGAACAGAAAGAAACGAGTGAGAGAACCACTCGTGCAAATATAAAGAGTGTCACATTCATTTTCTCCTTTGAATATGTTTAAAAAAAAGGGGGAGAGAATGAATGTATTATTATTACGTACCGCAAGTATACCCATATGTAAATTATTATCCGGTTTATGATATGAGTAGACAATACGAAGAATTATATCGACAACAACGATTACAGCAATTATCACAAATACCACAACAACAGCCTACGCAAGAACAAAAACCATATTTAACGACATGGCCATATTCAAATGTGTACTACGGTAATTATTACGAATCATAAAGCTGCTTCTATGTAGAAGCAGCTTTATGCGTTTGTTTTCAAAATTAAATTTTGAATGGTTTGAAGAGAGTGAATGAGCTTTTCGCGCTCTTCCTCAGATAATGTTTGGAAATTTTCTTTTAATTTGTCTAAAATGAATTGTTGATACTGATTTACTAACAATTTCCCTTCAGGTGTTAGGGAAATTAAAATGACCCGTCGATCTTTTTCGCTATAATGACGCTCTATTAGTTCTTCTTGAATTAGTTTGTTTAATAGAGGTGTCATGTTAGGCCGTGAAATCGCTAGCCGCTTGCCGATTTCGGAAACTGCTAATGTGCCATTTTCATGCAGAAGCAGCAATACTTGTGTATGTGATGGCGGCATATGTCTTTGAGAAGAAAATTCTCCAGGAAGCATAAATTTGCGATAAAAAAGAGGCACTAGCGAAAGAAGATGATCAACAATACGTTCCCACTCGCGTGATTCCATATAAAGGCCCCCTTCCACTATCATTGTAACAAAAAAGACAGGGTATAAAAATAGAATTGTTTCATGATCGCTTTAATATTTGTAGGATAACACTTGCTTTGTAAACGCATTAGCAATAATTGCATAGCCGTTATCATTTGGGTGTACTTGGTCAAAGAGTAAATCTTTTTTATCATTCGATATTAATTTACGAACTGGCAAAACGATAGATGGTTGATTTGCTTTTGAAATGGAATAAACGGATTCATTCCAGCCATCTAAAAACATATCTGCATAACTGGCGATGGAGTCATCGAGTTGTAACGGGTTATAGAGTTCTGAGAGAATGAGTAAAGCGTTCGGATTTTGATCGCGAACTGTCTTTACAATAGTTTTTATATCCGCTTCAAAATGAGCTTTTTCTTTATTTAACATTTTAATACCGTCTATAACACCGACATCACGATTTAAGCGAAATAAATTATTTCCTCCAATATTAATCGTAATGATATTTGCTTCTCTAATCTTTTGCTTTACATCTTCTGATTGCACTTTTTTAGCGAGACGATCTGTTGTAAGACCGTTTATCCCAAGATTTTCTACGGTAATTGGTTTATGAATTTGTGCTTCTATTTGTCTAGAAGCTAATTCAGCAAATCCCCCTTGTGTCGACCCATATCCTTTGGCGAGTGAATCACCTAATACGAGATGATAAAAGGAATCGTTTGTTTGCCTATCAATCCAACTTGGAGTAGATGTTTTTTCTGTTTTTTCTTCTGGTTCATTTTGTTTTGTCTCATCGTTCTTTTCAAAATAAGAATAAGAAATGATTAGAAGGAGGAGACAAACAATTGTTAAGATGACTTTTTTCATAAATTCATCCTCCTTGTAATTGGTAATTGTATCATATTCAGCAGTATTAACAATGTAAGGGCATATTAAATGTTTATGAAAAGTTTACAACAACTTTACAGAAAATTTGTAGAAGTATGTCAAAAAATATTGACGATATGAAAGTACATTATATATGATAATGTCAGATAAGGTGAAATTTTAATGAGTAGGGCTTTATTTCCAACTAATTAAAGTTTCACTAATCGGGCGTTTAAGGGGACTACTCATTAGCGCAGGATGAAATGGAAATCTTGTCTCTAATAGAAGAAAAAAGGTATGTGGTTAGAGGCAAATAGAGTTTTATTTCATTATTTTTGGTAATTGTATAAGGGGGATTTTTTGTGAAAAAGTCAAAAAAAATGCTAGCTGGAGCAACTCTTGCTATTGGTGTAATAGCACCACAAGTGTTGCCAACAACAGCTCATGCGGATGAAAACAATGGGGAGAGTACGGTTAACTTACGAATTCTAGAAACATCAGATATTCACGTTAACTTAATGAATTACGATTATTATCAAACGAAAACAGATAATAAAGTAGGTCTCGTGCAAACGGCAACACTTGTTAATAAAGCACGTGAAGAAGCGAAGAACTCTGTCCTATTCGATGATGGGGATGCATTACAAGGGACACCGCTTGGAGATTATGTAGCGAATAAAATAAATGATCCGAAGAAGCCTGTGGATCCTAGTTATACACATCCATTATATCGTTTAATGAATTTAATGAAGTATGACGTCATCTCTCTTGGGAATCATGAATTTAACTACGGTTTAGACTATTTAAACAAAGTAATTAGTAAAACAGAGTTCCCAGTTATTAACTCGAACGTCTATAAAGATGATAAAGATAATAATGAAGAGAACGACCAAAATTACTTTAAACCATATCATGTTTTTGAAAAAGAAGTAGAAGATGAATCAGGGCAAAAACAAAAAGTGAAAATTGGCGTAATGGGATTTGTTCCACCTCAAGTTATGAACTGGGATAAAGCGAATTTAGAAGGAAAAGTGAAAGCGAAAGATATAGTTGAAACAGCGAAGAAAATGGTGCCAAAAATGAAAGCAGAAGGTGCAGATGTTATCGTTGCACTAGCGCATTCGGGCGTTGATAAGAGTGGATACAACGTTGGCATGGAAAACGCGTCGTATTATTTAACAGAAGTTCCTGGTGTAGATGCAGTATTAATGGGACATTCACATACTGAAGTGAAGGATGTATTTAATGGTGTTCCAGTTGTAATGCCTGGTGTCTTTGGAAGTAACTTAGGTATTATTGATATGCAATTGAAAAAGGTAAACGGAGAATGGGAAATACAAAAAGAGCAATCGAAGCCGCAACTTCGTCCGATTGCTGATAGTAAAGGGAAACCATTTGTACAATCTGATGAAAAATTAGTTAATGAAATTAAAGATGATCACCAAGCGACAATTGATTATGTGAATACAGCTGTAGGGAAAACGACAGCGCCAATTAATAGTTATTTCTCATTAGTACAAGATGATCCTTCTGTACAACTTGTAACAAATGCACAAAAATGGTATGTAGAAAAGTTATTTGCTGAAAATGGACAGTATAGCAAATATAAAGGAATTCCAGTTTTATCTGCAGGCGCACCATTTAAAGCAGGTGGCCGAAACGGTGCTACATATTATACGGATATTCCAGCTGGAACGTTAGCGATTAAAAACGTCGCAGATTTATATGTATATCCAAATACGTTATATGCTGTAAAAGTAAATGGTGCACAAGTGAAAGAATGGCTTGAAATGTCTGCAGGTCAGTTTAATCAAATTGATCCAAAGAAAACAGAAGAACAGCCGTTAGTAAATATAGGCTATCCTACATATAACTTCGATATTTTAGATGGCTTAAAATACGAAATTGATGTAACACAACCAACGAAATACGATAAAGATGGAAAAGTTGTAAATGCAAATACGAATCGTATTATAAATATGACATATGAAGGTAAGCCAGTAGCTGACAATCAAGAGTTCATCGTCGCTACAAATAACTATCGCGGAAGTAGCCAAACGTTCCCAGGTGTAAGTAAAGGAGAAGTTGTATACCAATCACAAGATGAAACACGTCAAATCATTGTGAAGTATATGCAAGAAACACCAGTTATTGATCCAGCAGCAGATAAAAATTGGACGTTTAAACCGATTGTTGCAGATAAATTACACACAACATTCGATTCTTCACCAAATGCACAAAAGTATATAAAGAAAGATGGGAAAATATCATATGTTGGACCATCTGAAAATGAATTTGCTAAATATGCAATTGATATAACGAAGAAGAACCATGATGATAAGGAAACTGGTGGAGAGAATCCAACGACACCGCCAACAGGTGAAGGGAATAATGGAGGAAATCCAACGACACCACCAACAGGTGAAGGGAATAATGGAGGAAATCCAACGACACCACCAACAGGTGAAGGCAGTAATGGAGAAAATCCAACGACACCACCAACAAATGAAGGTAATAATGGAAATAATGCAGGATCTGGACAAACTACAACGGATAATCAAAACTCAAAAGAAACAATAACTGTAAGTGAAAATAAAGAAGAACGTGATTTACCGAAAACAGGTACAAGTGTTGCTTCTACAATTGGAGCAGGTTTGGCGTTTGTTGGAGCGGGATTACTTCTGTTATTTAGAAGAAAGAAAGCAAATAAATAGTCGAGAAATATAAAAAAGGATTACCGATTTAGGTAATCCTTTTTAGTATATTATGAAATTGTTACTGCTTTTTCTTTCTTCCATGAAAGACCAAATCCAGTGAAACCAACAATAATTGTTAAGACTGGGCAAGCTAAACAGAAAATTGCATATGGAAGGTAATCGAATGTTGGAACGCTAAGGACGTTTGTTAAGAATACGCCACTTACACCCCATGGTACGAGCGGGTTAATAACTGTACCTGCATCTTCTAATACGCGTGATAAATTACGACGCTCTAAACCGACTTCATCGTATTTGTTAGCAAATGCTTGTCCTGTTAAAACGATTGATAAGTACTGCTCACCAAGTAAGAAGTTTACACCAATTGCAGTTGAAGCAGTAGAAATAATTAAGCGTGTGCTATTTTTTACAAAGCTAGAGATGATATTCATGAGCTGCGTGATAATACCCATTCCTTGTAATAATCCTCCCATACAAAGTGCTAGGAAAATAAGCGCAATCGACATCATCATGCTTTGTAGACCACCGCGAGATAGTAAGCTATCAATATCTTTAATCCCAGTTTTAGAAACGTAGCCGTCTTGCATGATTTTCATTAAATCAGCTAAAGAAGTGCTAGGTTTAAAAATAAAGAGAATAATAATTCCTACCACAATTCCTGCAAGCAATGTTGGGACTGCTGGAACTTTTTTAAATGCAAATAGGAACAGTAATAAAATTGGAATAAGTGTAACGATAGAAATCGTTGCATTTTTCTCTAATGTGCTAATAAAGTTTGTGAAGTCAACGTCTCCACTCGTACCGCTTCCTAAAATGAAAAATGCGATAAAAGCAATGATGAAAGCTGGAACTGTTGTCCAAAGCATGTTACGAATATGCTCAAATAAATCTACACCCGTTACAGCAGGAGCTAAGTTTGTTGTATCAGATAAAGGAGACATTTTATCTCCAAAGAATGCGCCAGAAATAATTGCACCAGCGATTAGAGCCGGATCGTATCCGAGAGCACTACCCATACCCATAAAGGCAAGTCCTACAGTTGCGGCAGTTGTAAAGGCGCTACCGATACTTGTTCCAACAATTGCACAAACTACAAAAACAGTTGGAACGAAAATTTTAGGAGATACAATCTGGAAGCCGTATACCATTAAAGTTGGAATTGTTCCAGCAGCGATCCAAACACTAATTAATACGCCTACCAGTAAGAAAATAAAAATAGATGGAATACCAGCTGAAATACTACTGATCATCCCTTTTTCCATAGTAGACCAAGAGATTTTTTTCATAAATCCAAATGCTAATAAAAGAACGATACCAAATAAAATTGGGATGTGTGGTGAAACTTCTAATTGGATAACACTAAAGCCAATACAGAAAAAGATAAATAATGTTAAAAGAACAGATTCAATTTTTGAAACCATTGTTTTTTCCTCCTAAGTAATCTAAAATAGCTCTTTTTTATATAAAATTCGCCAATATTGTTTATTTCCTTCTAAATTTTAGAATTTTGTGACAAATTACCGGTAATTGTTGATCCTTCAATATGATACGGAAATGATTGGATAAAAAAACGTCCCTGCATATAATTATGCAGGGACGAAGAAATCGCGGTACCACCCTAGCTTGTGAAATGAATGTATCACAAAATAAAGGGTCGTATGATATGCGCTAATAAAATAAAAACGCCCCTGCAATATATGCAGGGACGAAAAATTCGCGGTACCACCCTAAATTGTGAAACAGTTTCGTTTCACCACTCTTTAGATATAACGGTCTATAACCGTCTTTCACTACTCCTTACGTTTCGCAAAAGAAGCTCCAGGGGGTAATTCATAATTCGCTCTGTACTGGTTCGCACCGACCACCAGCTCTCTGAAATCAGAAACCGAAATACTACTAAATCCTATCAATGCCGATTCATATGATGTTAGTTAAATTTTTATCACATTTTCATCTTATATGTCAATAAAAATGTTCAATATTTTTTTAGGGAAATAAAGGTTAAATGTTTTTAATGTTCTAAATTTGTACGTTATAATGAATTTGAAAGGGGAGGAAAGAGTGAAGAAAAAAATAATTCTTTTTACCACCTTACTAGTCATTGGCGGAAGTGCTGGAATTTACACAGCTTTTGCAGCTGAATCAGAGCAGGCGAAACAAAAGCAAATACAGCAGTCAGAAGTGAAGAAAGTGAAAGAAGCTGAAGAGAAGAAGTCGATGGAAAAAGCAGCTGAGAAACTAGGAGTTTCTACTGAAGGGAAAACAAAAGAAGAGGTTACGAAAGAAGTGAATACTGCAAGATTTGAGAAGCGCCATGATTTATTAATTGAACATGCAAAACAACTTGGAATTGATACAGAAGGAAAAAAAGATGAAGAGATTATTTTAGAAATCGGAAAGATACAACACGGAAAGTAGAACAACTTATCGTATGATAAGTTGTTCTTTTTTAAGAACTATTTGATTTAAAAATAATTGACAGTCATTTAAATTTAATGTTAACTTTATTTATAAAATAGTTAACATTAGAGGTGGCAATTGTGACTGTTAATAGTAATACTACTGAAAAATCGTCTTATACATATGAAGAATTATCGGAGAAAAATAAAGCTTATGTATGGCATCCGTTTACACAAATGAAAGATTATTTAGAAGAAGATCCTGTCATTATTGAACGTGGAGAGGGAAGAAAGCTATACGATGTAAATGGAAATGAATATTGGGACGGTGTTTCATCTATTTGGTTAAATGTTCACGGACATCAAGTACCAGAACTAGATGAAGCAATTCGTGGGCAATTAAATAAAATTGCCCATTCTACTATGCTAGGACTTGCTAACGTTCCATCTATTTTATTAGCAGAAAAAATAATTGAAGTTGTGCCAGAAGGTTTGAAGAAAGTATTCTATTCAGACTCCGGTTCTAGCGCTGTTGAAATTGCAATTAAGATGGCCTTTCAATATTGGCAGCATAAAGGAAAACCAGAGAAACAAAGATTTGTTACATTAAAAGAAGCGTATCACGGTGATACAATTGGAGCTGTTTCAGTAGGAGCGATAGACTTGTTTCACCAAGTGTATAGTTCACTTTTATTTGAGGCAATTAAAATGCCGTATCCATATACATATCGTTCTCCTTATGGAAATAATAAGGAGGAAATTGTGAAAAGACATTTAGAGGAAATGGAAGAGCTGCTGAAAGAAAAGCATGAAGAAATTGCAGCAATTATTGTAGAACCTTTAATGCAAGGTGCTGGCGGTATGATTACAATGCCAAAAGGATACTTAAAAGGGCTACGTAATTTATGTACAAAATATAACATTTTATTTATTACAGATGAGGTAGCGACTGGATTTGGGCGTACCGGGAAAATGTTTGCATGTGAACATGAAAATGTAACGCCGGACATTTTAACAGCCGGAAAAGGTTTAACAGGTGGATATTTACCAGTTGCAATCACCGTAACGACAGATGAAATTTATAATACCTTTTTAGGAGACTATGAAGAACAAAAAACGTTTTTCCACGGTCATAGTTATACAGGGAATCCGTTAGGGTGTGCGGTAGCAATTGCGAATCTAGAACTATACGAGAAAACAAATTTAATAGAAGAAGTGGCACGTAAGACAGAATATGTGGCGACGCAATTAGAAGCGCTCTTTGCATATAAACATATAGGGGATATTCGTCAGTGCGGGTTAATGGTTGGAATTGAACTTGTGAAGAATAAGGAAACGAAAGAAGCGTTTGAATGGACAGAGAGAGTTGGTGTTCAAGTATGTAAACGCTCAAGAGAGCTGGGCATGATCTTGCGGCCGCTCGGTAATACGATTGTATTTATGCCTCCTCTTGCTTCTACAATGGATGAGATTGATGATATGTTACGTATTTTGTATAAAGCAATCTCGGATGTTACGGAGGGAGAATAATGAACGGTTTTTTTGTAACAGCAACGGATACTGAAGTGGGGAAAACTGTAGTTGCAGGTGCATTAGCAGGTGTATTTAGAGAATTGGGATATAACATAGGGGTATACAAACCGTTGCAAAGTGGACATGTTGCATCAAATCCAGAGGGAGATGCAGCAAGGTTAAAAGCATTATCAGGTGTACCGACAAAAGAAGATGAAATTTGCCCGTATTCTATTGAAGAACCTCTTGCTCCGAGACTTGCCATGAAAAGAGCTGGAAGAGTAGTACATTTAAAAGATATTATGGATCATTATAATGAACGATTGAAAGAGTTTAATAGCCTACTTGTAGAAGGAGCAGGCGGACTGGCTGTTCCGTACACAGAAGATGCTTTAGTAATTGATTTCGCAAAGGAATTAAAGCTTCCTCTTATTGTAGTAGCGCGTCCTACATTAGGAACAGTAAATCATACCGTTTTAACGATTGCTTATGCAAAGGCACATGGCTTAACAGTAGCAGGTGTAATTTTATCCGGCTGCAAAGAATGTGAAATGGAAAGAGTACAAGAAAATAAAGAAATGATTGAAGAGCTAAGTGGGGTACCGGTTTTAGGTTTATTACCATTCTTTGAAGGTGTGTTTACAAAAGAAGAAGTCTTGGAATCTGCAAAAGAGTATATAATGATTTCGAAATTAGAGGAGTTCATCCGAAATGAATCAAACGTGGCGCACACATCTTCAATCTAAATTGCAACAATTAAATGAGCAAGGGCAGTATCGCAATTTGCATGTAACAGAACAAGCAGAAGAGACATGGCTTATTCGAGATGAAAAAAGGATGCTAAATTTAGCGTCAAATAATTATTTAGGATTAGCTGGAGATGAGAGGTTAAAAGAAGCTGCTATAGCATGTACAAGAAAATATGGAACTGGGGCGACAGCATCAAGGCTCGTTGTAGGAAATTATTCACTGTATGAAGAGGTTGAGAGAAATATATGCGATTGGAAAGGAACTGAAAAAGCCTTAGTTGTAAATAGTGGATATACCGCAAATGTTGGAGTGATTTCTTCATTAGCCTGTCGTCACGATATTGTGTTTAGTGACAAATTAAATCACGCAAGCATCGTTGATGGAATTATATTAAGCGGGGCAGAGCATAAAAGATATCGTCATAATGATTTAGATCATTTAGAGAAGCTGTTGCAAGTAGCACCGCCAAAAAAGAAGAAATTAATCGTAACAGATACTGTTTTTAGTATGGATGGTGATACTGCATATGTAAGAGATTTAGTGCAAATGAAAGAGAAATACGGGGCAATTATGATAGTTGATGAAGCACATGCGAGTGGAATATATGGAATTGATGGAGCGGGGTTGTCTCATATAGAAAAAGATATTGCTCAAAACATTGATATACATATGGGGACGTTTAGCAAGGCTCTAGGGTGTTATGGTGCGTATTTGACAGGCGATGCAATTTATATAGAGTATTTACAAAATATGATGAGAAGCTTTATTTTTACTACTGCTTTACCACCAGGAATGTTAGGGGCGGTACAAAAAGCAATTGAAATTGTGAAAGAAGATAATGAAAGAAGAGAGAGACTTATAGAGAATGGAGCATATTTTAGGACACATTTGCAAGAAGCTGGTTTTGATATTGGGAATAGCTCAACTCATATTGTACCGATTGTAGTCGGTTCAAATGAAACAGCTTTACGGTTTAGTAGAAGGTTGCAAGAGGTAGGTATTGCAGCAATTGCAATTCGTCCACCAACGGTTCCAGTTAATAGTTCACGGGTCCGTTTTGCGGTTACGTCCCAACATACAATAGCTGATTTGAAATGGGCTATTCAGCATATTATACGCATTGGTAAAGAAGAGGGGTTTTTCGTATGAAAGAGCTAAAGATTATTTTTATTCCTGGGTGGGGAATGGAAGAAGGTGTTTGGACTTTAGTTCTGCCCTATTTTAAAGGATATTCTGTTCAATGTATCAATTGGCGTAATGTGAAAGAACAAAGTGAATTTGCGGGGCGAATAATAGATGTAGCAAAAGATGAAAATATAATTTTAGTTGGATGGTCACTAGGAGCGTTAGCAGCAGTTCAAGCTCATAAAAAGGTTAAGGCAAAAGGTATCGTACTAATTGGTGGTACTGCCAAATTTACAAATACGAGCGATTATACGAGTGGATGGAATGCGTTGCATGTAGAACGGCTGAAAAATAATTTAGCGAGAAAGAAAGAAGATACACTCAAGCGGTTTTATGAAAATATGTTTACAAAAGATGAGCTGAAAGAGAATAAAAGGTTTGAAGATATGATAAAACACTTTAAAGGTGATTCTATTCAGTCTTTACAATTAGGTTTGGAGTATTTAATAGAAGCAGATATGAGAGAAGAACTGAAAGAAATTAAAGTCCCTATACTACTTATTCACGGAGAGCAGGATGTAATTTGTCCATTGTCTGCAGCGCGTAGTATGGCTGAGAATGGTACTGCCGCGCTCAAGGTAGTAAGCGAGGCTGGACACGCATTATGTGTAACGAATTTCGAATATTGCGTAAATGAGATAATTCAATTTGTAGAGGGGATACGACATGATCAACAAAACGTTACTTCAAAAACGGTTTAACGTGGCAGCTGTATCCTACGATCAATATGCAAATGTACAAAAAGAGATGGCACATTCATTACTTTCTACATTGAATCGGCGATATAGTGCAAATTCAACGATACGTATTTTAGAACTTGGATGCGGGACAGGATATGTTACAGAGCAATTATCAAACTTATTTCCGAAAGCGCATATTACAGCCATTGATTTTGCTGAAAGTATGATTGAGGTTGCGAAAACTAGACAAAATGTGAAAAATGTAATGTTTTACTGTGAGGATATCGAAAGATTACGACTAGAAGGAACGTATGATGTTATTATTTCGAATGCTACATTTCAATGGCTAAATGATTTAAAACAAGTGATAAGAAATTTATTTCATCATTTGTCTATAGATGGGATATTCCTCTTTTCAACGTTTGGACATGAAACATTTCAAGAATTGCATGCTTCGTTCCAGCGGGCGAAAGAAGAAAAAAATATACAAAATGAAACATCGATTGGGCAACGTTTTTATTCGAAGAATCAGTTGCGCCATATATGTGAAATAGAAGCAGGGGATGTGCATGTTTCTGAAACATGTTACATAGAGAGATTTACAGAAGTTAGGGAGTTTCTACACTCTATTCGAAAAGTAGGAGCGACTAATAGTAATGAAGAATCCTATTGTCAAAGTCCCTCACTCTTTCGTGCGATGCTTCGCATATACGAAAGAGACTTCACGGGAAATGAAGGGATAATGGCGACGTATCACGCTTTATTTATGCATATAACAAAAGAGGGGAAGAGATGAAATGAAACAAGTACAAACAAAAAGGGATTGGAAAAAACTTGCATATGACGTAGTGGAAGAGAAAATGATTACGAAAGAGGATGCAATAGCGATATTAGAAGCTGATGAGACAGAAGTTTTAGAAATTATGAATGCTGCTTACATCATTCGCCATCATTACTTTGGTAAGAAAGTAAAATTAAATATGATTATTAATACGAAATCTGGATTATGTCCTGAAGATTGCGGATATTGTTCACAGTCTATTATTTCAGAGGCACCGATTGATAAATATGCATGGCTAACACAGGAAAAGATTGTAGAAGGAGCACACGAAGCAATTCGCCGTAAAGCGGGTACATATTGTATTGTAGCATCTGGTCGTCGCCCGACGGATAAAGAGGTGAATCACGTAATTGGAGCAGTTAAGGAGATTCGTGAAACGACAGATTTGAAGATTTGTTGTTGTTTAGGTTTCTTAAACGAAGATCAAGCAGGACGTTTAGCGGAAGCGGGTGTACATCGTTATAACCACAACTTAAATACACATGCAAATAATTACGATAGTATTTGCTCAACTCATACGTATGACGATCGTGTTGATACAGTTCAAAAAGCGAAACAAGCAGGTATTTCACCGTGCTCTGGGGCGATTTTTGGAATGGGGGAGACAATAGAAGAACGTGCTGAAATTGCATTTGAATTACAACGTATAGATGCAGATTCAATTCCATGTAATTTCCTTGTTGCTGTAAAGGGTACGCCGCTTGAAGGACAAAAAGAATTAACGCCGATAGAATGTTTAAAAGTACTGGCGATGATGCGTTTTGTAAACCCAACGAAAGAAATTCGCATTTCAGGAGGACGTGAAATCAATTTACGCTCTGTACAGCCAATCGGTTTATTTGCAGCAAACTCTATTTTTGTTGGAGATTACTTAACGACAGCTGGACAAGAACCGACTGCAGACTGGGGTATGATTGAAGATTTAGGGTTTGAGATTGAAGAATGTGCATTATAAGATAGATAAAAAGCAAACTTGTAAAAGAGTTTGCTTTTTTGTAAATAAAATGTAATAAATAGTTGTTAATGCTTGATACTATTGGTTTTTGAGCGAAAAAAAGAATTTTTGTGGACGAATTTTCCAAGCCCCAATTGTACATAGTAAATATGTAATTTATATTGGGTTGGAGGATTTTACATGCACAAATATATATTAGCGATTATGACTTGTCTAATTTTACTAAAAGCAATAAGTGCTGATCCAGTTAAGGCTGCCGAAAATCCTGAACAAAAAGAGATGCAACAACGAATTGAACAACATTTTCGAACGAAAGCTGAACATTTTGGATTGAAAACAGAAGGAAAAGATTTAAAGGAAGTACGAAAAGAAATTACTATTATAGAAGAAGCGAAGAAAAGAGAGAATGTATGGAGAACAGCACAAACGCTTCGTATACAAACAGAAGGAAAAACAATGGATGAATTAATAAAAGATGTACGGAAAAAAGTAAAAAAATAAAAAAGAGGCCGCAGCCTCTTTTTTATTTTTTATGCCCATTGTTTTGATAAGTGAGCCATTTCAATCGCAGCAACGGCGGATTCATAGCCTTTATTACCAGCTTTCGTGCCCGCGCGTTCAATCGCTTGCTCGATCGTTTCAGTCGTTAATACACCGAAAATAACTGGAATGTCTGTTTGTAGTGATAAAGATGCAACTCCTTTTGCTACTTCATTACAAACGTAATCGTAATGTGTTGTAGCACCACGAATTACAGTACCTAACGTAATTACAGCATCATACTTTCCGCTATTAGCCATCTTTTTAGCGATTAAAGGAATTTCGAATGCGCCAGGAACCCAAGCAACATCGATATCAGTTTCTTCTACACCGTGACGCTTTAATCCATCTAAAGCTCCGCCGAGTAACTTACTTGTAATAAATTCATTAAAACGTCCAACAACAACCCCAACTTTTAATCCTGTACCAACTAAATGACCTTCGAATACCATAATGAATCTCTCCCTTTATTATAAGTTTAGTAAATGTCCTAATTTGTTTACTTTCGTTTGTAAATACGTTTTATTATCTTCTTTTATTGGCATTTGCAATGGAACACGCTCGATTACTTCTAAATCGTAACCTTGTAAGCCAGCAATTTTTCGCGGGTTATTCGTTAATAATCGTAAATGTTGTAAACCTAAATCTTTTAAAATTTGAGCACCAATACCGTAATCACGCAAATCAGCTGGGAACCCAAGTTTTTCGTTTGCTTCTACAGTATCGAAGCCTTCTTCTTGTAACTTATAAGCGCGAAGTTTATTAAGAAGGCCAATGCCTCGTCCTTCTTGTCTCATATAGAGAAGAACGCCTTTTCCTTCACGCTCAATTTGAGCAAGCGCAGCATGGAGTTGTGGTCCGCAATCACAGCGGCAGGAGCCAAATACATCTCCTGTTAAGCACTCTGAATGAACGCGTACAAGTACAGGCTCTCCTGTTGAAATATCACCTTTTACGAGTGCGATATGTTCTTTCGTATCTAATGAATTAGAATAGCCAATTGCATGGAAAGTACCGAAATCTGTAGGTAATGTAATTTCCACTTCTCGCGTCACTAATGTTTCATGGTGGCGGCGATAAGCAATTAAATCTTCTATTGTAATCATTTTTATATCAAATTGTTTTGCACACTGTAGCAAATCGGGTACGCGTGCCATCGTACCGTCCCCATTGATAATCTCGCAAATGACTCCAGCTGGTTCTGCTCCGCAAAGTCTGGCTAAATCGACAGCAGCTTCTGTATGGCCAGCTCGGCGTAGGACACCGCCTTCTTTCGCGATTAATGGAAAGATATGTCCAGGACGATTGAAATCAGCACCTTTTGATGCAGGGTTTAATAATTCTTGTATCGTAGTTGCCCGTTCGTGAGCGCTAATTCCTGTTGTTGTAGAAACATGATCAATGCTCACTGTAAATGCAGTATGATGCGAATCTGTATTATGAGCTACCATTGGTTCTAAGTGTAGACGTTCTGCGTATTCTTCCGTAATCGGTACACAAACGAGACCACGCCCATGTGTAATCATAAAGTTAATCGTTTCTGGCGTAATATACTCTGCTAAAGCGATAAAGTCGCCTTCATTTTCACGGTTTTCGTCATCGCATACGATAACGACTTTTCCTTGTTTTAAATCTTCTAGAGCTTCTTCAATACGATGAAACATAATGCTTCCCCCTTATAGAAATCCGTTTTCTTGTAAAAAGCTTTCGCTCATTGAACCTGTTCGTTTTACAGGTTTAGAAATAAAGCTTTCGATATATTTACCGATCATGTCACATTCAATGTTTACGATGTCACCGGCATTCTTTTCTCCGATAACAGATTCACTTACTGTGTGCGGGATGAGTGAGATTGTGATGGAAGATTCGTCTATATCAAATATTGTTAAACTCGTTCCATCAACAGCAACGGATCCTTTATGCAAACAATAGCGCAGCAATTCATCAGCAATAGCTATTTTGTAATAGACGGCATTATAGTGTTGTTTTTTGTTTAATATCGTTCCAATGCCATCAATATGTCCTGAAACGAAATGTCCACCGAATCGTCCATTTGCAGCCATCGCCCGCTCTAAATTTACTTTAGAGCGTGGTTTAAGCATGCGAAGTGATGTTGATTGCATCGTTTCAGGCATTGCGTCCACTGTGAATGAAGTTGTTGTGAAACTCGTTACAGTTAAGCAAATACCGTTAACCGCGATACTATCACCTAAATGAACATCTGATAAAATTTTATTCGCATGGATCGTTAACTTCATCGCTTCTCCGCTTTGTTGCATGTTTGCAATCGTTCCTAATTCTTCTACAATTCCTGTAAACATTCCGTCACCTCACTTCGGGCCTTCGCAACGATTTTTATATCATCACCAATTTGTTTCATCTCTTGAATTTCTAAGGAAAGTGCATCTTGCAATGCTGCGAAACCATTTCCTCCAAATAAAGTAGGGGCATCTTTCCCGCCAATTAATTTGGGGCTTATATAAGTTACAATTTCATTGAAATGCTTTGTTTGTAAGAAGCTTGCATGAACTGTTTGGCCTCCTTCAACGAATAGAGAAAGAATTTGCTTCTCTCCAAGAAAGAAAAGGAGGTCCTCAATTTCAATTTGCTTCGTTTGCATTTGGAATATAGCTATATTTTCAGATTCATAAGAAGCTATTTTCTCTTTATTTACATCCTTACCGACAAAAATCCATGTCGGTGCTAAACCATCTGTTATGACATGAGAAGATGGTGGTGTTCGTAAATGGGTATCTAAAATGATGCGTATAGGATGTTTACCCCCGTTAGGAATTCTTGTCGTTAAATGCGGATTATCAGCTATAACTGTATTTACTCCAACGAGAATCGCATCATGTGTATGGCGATATTGGTGAACATCAGCTCGTGCTTCTTCACCTGTAATCCACTTACTTTCACCAGTGACAGTTGCTGTTTTTCCATCTAAGCTCATCGCTGTTTTTATTGTTACAAATGGACGTTTCGTTTTCATGTAGTGAAAAAAGAAACGATTTAATAAGGTGGCTTCTGTTTCAAGAACACCGGTAGTTACTTCGATGCCAGCTTCTTCTAATCTCCTTTTTCCAGTACCAGAAACGAGAGGATTGCAATCAAGAGTAGCAATTACAACCCGTTTGACTCCTTTTTTGATGAGCAATTCACAACAAGGTGGTGTTTTTCCAAAATGGCTACACGGTTCAAGTGTTACATAAACGGTAGCTCCTTTTGCTTTTTTACCAGCCATATGAAGAGCGTGAACTTCTGCGTGTTCTTCACCTGCGCGTAAATGAGCGCCAATACCGACGATGTTTCCATCTTTTACAACAACAGCACCAACCATAGGATTTGGACTTGTTTGTCCGGATGTTCCTTCTGCTAACTGCAGGGTAATCCTCATATATTCTTGATCTGTCATTTTCTTCACCTCTCCTGAAAAAATCAAAAAACCCCAAGGATTTTATATCCTTGGGGTTTGGGAGACGTGATTTCTAGAAATATAGTTCGAATACGAAAGTATAGGAAAGAAACCTAACGATGATTGATATTTTGGCATAAGGAAAAAACCTAGCAAAATATCAAATTTTTCAAACGCTAGTCGTATCTTTTTATTTCAGTATAGAAACATAAGTATACAAAATAAAACATATATAAAGATTCAAAATGAAACTTTAAAAATATGCATACTGAAATAAAAGTGTATTCGCTATATAAAATTACTAGAAAACATATCCTTCTCCCATCCAGACTATACTGTCGGCCCTAGAGTTTCACTAGATCCACCGTTTTCGTGTTGAAAACGGGTCACGGACTTAGAAGTTTGCACTTCATCACCGCCGGTTGGGAATTTCACCCGACCCCGAAGGATGTTGTTTGCTCAAATTATAGCACAAAAAAGACAAAAGGCTAGTAAAAAATATTCGAATGTGAAGAATTGTGTGAAAATATATGTAAGTTGGAATGAGGACAAAAGTATGAGGAATGTTGTAAGGAAAAGGGGGGACGAGAGTTAATGAAAAGAAAAAACATGCACAAAAAAATGTGCATGTCACATGTGAAATTATTCTGCCTCTGGTGCTCTAACAACAGACTCGAATTTCCCTTTATGCGAAGCATCGCAATAAGGCATATTTTTTGATAAACCACAACGGCATAAAGAAAATGCCGGTTTTGCTGGGAATACATTCCCCTGTGAATCGACTAATTCCACGTCCCCTGTAACACGAAAAGAGCCATTATCATTTACTTTAATTTGTACTTTCGCCAACGCTATCCCTCCTTCCCAAACGCTTAATTTCATCATATAATTAAGAGAAGTACTTGACAATATCAAATGAGCACTTTCTTTACGAGAGAAGAGAGTGTTATAATGTTTTTTATAACTGACTAGAGTAAGGTGACGAGAGATGGATAAACAATTACATACATTACGAAACATTGCAAATGAGCGCACGTGGGCATCATTTTTGAATGATAATCATCCATATAGTTTGTTACATTGGTCCATTGCAGGTGTAGGGCAAGAGGCAAAGGATGTTTGGTTACTTCAAGATGAAGTAACATTTCAAACGACAGAATTTCCAACGTTAGATGATGCAATGCAATGGATTTCTGAAAATATGGAACAAGTTACAGACGTTTTAGCGCAGTAAAAAAACAGGCTTATGCAAGCCTGTTTTTTGTTTCTTTTACATATGAGTTTAAAAAATGATCGACGGCTGCTTCATACTCTTCTTTATTTTCGTTATAAGAGCAAGCGTGTGCACCGCGTTCTGCAATATAAAGTTGTTTATTGTTTTCTTTTGCTTCATATAGTGCTTTCGTCATATCAGCTAAAATATAATCATCATCTTTACTATGAATAAAGAGGACAGGATTGTTAATATTTTTTATACAATCGATTGGTGAAATTTCGCGAATCGTATAACCGTCACGCACTTTTAAAAAAGCATTTGCTAAAGGTAATAAAGGCCATTTAGGTAAATGGAATTCAACCTTTAAACGGTGTTGTAATTGTCCGTAGAAATCAGAAAAAGGACAATCTGCAATATAGAAATCAGCACCATCTTCTACAAGTCCTGCGTATTGAAGAAGTGTTGCAGCTCCCATAGATTCACCATGAATACCGAGTGTTATATTTGTTCCAAAGCGACTTTTTAGCCAGTCAACTACAGATTTTAAATCATGTTTTTCATAGTATCCATAGCTTGTTGTTTTTCCGCCAGTTTTACCATGACGACGATGATCATAAATAACGACATTATACCCTCTGTTTAAAAATAACCTTGCATATTTTACAGAGTTCATTTTATTTACAGTTACGCCGTGACAAAAAATCATAAACTTATTGGAATGACCAGCAGGGATGTAATATCCGTGAAGATCATATCCGAATTGCGAAGGAATATGAATTTCTTCTTTATGAAGAGCATCAAAATCCTCTAAACGAAAATGTTTTTTCGTTTCTCTTTCGAGTACTTCTTCCTCTGTTTTTTTCTTTAAGTACATCACTTTATTTGTAAAGAAAATCCCAAGGGCAGTTATCGCACCTAGTATAGTAAACAATGCTGCAAAAAAACGTTTCATACTTTACCTCATCCTCCAAATACCGTTACATGTGATACACTTACATTGTATCACAATGATAGAAAAGGGGAGAAATAGGAAATGGTGTATATACAAAAAATTACGCCAGCGATGAAAGAAACAATCCGAATGTTCATGTGTGAGAACTGGGGGAGTTCATTGATGGTTTCACGTGGTAAGGGGCATCAGTTAGAAGAGTTGCCAGGATTTGTTGCGCTCTCAGATGACAGAATAATCGGAATTATAACGTATGAAGTGATCGGAAATATGTGTGAAATTGTATCTTTAGATAGCTTTGAAGAAAGAAAAGGAATAGGGACGAAACTTGTAGATTGTGTATTACAAGTTGCAGAAGAAGAACGGTGCGGGCAGGTTTGGCTCATAACCACAAATGATAATATAAATGCGTTACGTTTTTACCAAAAACGTAATTTTGTGATGACTAATTTATATGTGAATGCAGTGGAAGAGGCACGAAAAATAAAGAAAGAAATTCCGCGTATCGGATATGATAACATCCCAATTTTACATGAAATACAGTTGGAGTATCGTTTAATAAATTGATGTAACAATTTTCAGAAATATAAGTTATTAATCTTGACGAATATTGTAATTTAGGTTACCGTAAAATTGTAATCTATTACCATATTAAGGGGTGACGATGTGGCAACTATACGTGATGTTGCAAAATTGGCAGGTGTTTCAGTCGCAACCGTTTCACGAGTTATTAATGAAAAAGGATACGTTCATGAGGACACAGTAAAACAAGTAAAGGAAGCAATTGAGGAATTACGTTATAGGCCAAATAGTGCAGCAAAGCCATTATTTAAAGAGAATTCAACGATAATTGCATTACTTGTAGATAATCTATATGACCCATCAAACATCACTTTGCTACATTGTATTGAGGAAATAGCATATAAAGAAGGATATCAAATCATTGTTTGTAATATAGAGAATAAAGATAGATACATACATATGTTGAAGGAAAATAACGTTGCAGGTGTTATTTTAACAAAATCAGTTTTTAAAAGTATAGGAGAAATGCCACTTCCGTTTGCTGTGATTGATGAAAAAAAATCCGATGCAAATTATTATGAAAGTGGACAAAGAACGGCTTCTTTATTAAAAGAAAAAGGCTGTCAATTTCTTGCTTATTTCGATGAGGGAGAAGATAGTGAAGAAATGGAAGAGCACATATCAGGATTTTTAGACGCTGTTTGGGAGGAAGGGATCTCTTATCGAGAAGTATGTGTACAAGGGTATACGAATAAACAGTTTATTACATTCTTGCAAACTTACCCGTATATAGATGGAATTGTAACTTCAAGTGAAAAGGTTACTTTTGAGTTAATTCAAGCAGCGAAAAATTTCAATATCCGTATACCCGATAAGTTGAAAATTATTGGACCGAACGGGAGCATAGACAGTGAATGGATAGGCCCGTCACTCATGAAATTTGAAAGTTGTGCCGAAGAAAATGGGAAAATAGCTTTACAACAATTAAAAGAAAAAATAAAAAAGTAAAAGGTGCGTATAAAACGCACCTTTTATAATGTAATTGCGGCAATAAATCCGAATATAAGTAGCGGTATATTATAATGCAGAAAAGTTGGTACACATGTATCCCATATATGATGGTGTTGACCATCAGCATTTAAACCAGATGTTGGTCCAAGTGTACTATCTGATGCTGGTGATCCTGCATCGCCTAGTGCTCCGGCTGTACCGATAATTGCAATTGTGGCCATTGGACTAAATCCGAGCTGCATGCAAAGGGGTACAAAAATTGTTGTTAAAATAGGGATGGTTGAAAAGGATGAACCAATTCCCATCGTAACGAGAAGTCCAATCACAAGCATAAGAAATGCAGCGAGTGGTTTGTTATTTCCAATTATATGTGCACTTGTTTGCACAAGAGATTCAACATGTCCTGTTTTTCGAAGAACAGCGCCAAATCCAGCGGCAGCGATCATAACAAAACCGATAAAGGACATCATGCGCATTCCGCTTGTTAATATCGCATCTGCTTCTTTAAGAGGTAGACTACCACTTACTGATAAGACGATAATCCCTGCTAAAGCACCGAAAATCATTGATTCTGTTGCTAATTGAACAGTTAATGTGGCTATGATAGATAACAATCCGAAAGTAATGCTACGTTTTGTATAGGGAACGATTTCATTTGCGGTAGTATGAACTTGTTCCGTTTCATACGTACGAGGTTTCCGGTACGTAATGAATACCGCTACACATAATCCAATAATCATACCGATTGCTGGAATAGTCATTGCTTTTGGAATAAGTGTGACATCAAATGTAAGACCACTTTGCGCAGCATTTGTTTGCAATACGTCATGATAAATTTTTCCGAACCCTGCTGGAATCCACATATAAGGAGTAATCAATCCGAATGTAATAATACATGTAACAAGTCTGCGATCCACTTTCAGCTCATTTAATACTTTTAAAAGTGCTGGAATTAAGATAGGGATGAAAGCGATATGAACAGGAATCACATTTTGTGAGAAACAAGCCATCGTTAAAATGATGAATAAAATAAGTATTTTAGAATAAACTTGTTTTTTCGTGTCTTGTTCATTGCCAATCCATTTTAGTGCAGTTTGAATCATGGCATCTGGAAGTCCTGTTTTGGAAAGGGAAATAGCGAAACCGCCAAGCATTGCATAACTTAAAGCGATTGGAGCACTGTTTCCAAGACCGGTTGTAAAAGTGTTAATAGTTTCTGAAATACCGAGTCCACCGATAATTCCGCCTGTTAAAGCTCCAACAATGATGGCGACAATGACCTGGACACGTAACAAACTAAGCAATAGCATAACTGCTACTGCGATGAGTACAGCATTCATAATAAATGTAATCTCCCTAAAATTTTATTGTGCTAAGGCAAGTAAATATGAAGCACTTTGCTATATTTATACATAGTTGCGACATATTATTATAAATTGTTTTCTATGAAATGTAAAAGAGCCTTTTGTCACTAATGCTGAAAAGCTAGCTCTTGTTTAATTGATTGTAAAGAATTGGCGAATAATTCTGGTTCTTCTAAATCAGGAGAATGTGCTGAATTTGGGAACCAAATCATTTTTTTTATGGGGGCTTCTATCACATCACAATATTCCTGAACGAGAGCATAAGGAGTTTGATAATCATAGCGACCAGAACAAAAATAAACCGGAATAGATAAGCTTGAAATAGAAGAAAAGAAATCGATTGTCAACATTTCTTCCCATAAAACGCCAGATTTTAAATTTCCTGCGAGAAACTTGAACCAATCTAATAGCGTATATTCAGGAGAAAAGAAGCCTTTTCGTATGAAAGAAAAGGAAGATCCGTTTTGGATTGCTCCGCCGAATGTGCCAAGCCACTTTCTTTGAATAATAAGGCGTCTCGTATCTAAAAATGGTGGTTTGCCTAATTTTAAAAGGGACGCTAATGCTTTTTTATGATCATGTTTTTTTGCAGAACGAATTAAATGCTGATATAGCAATTCTTCGTTTTGTTTCATATGTACAATCTGCCCAATACCGATGTAAGCCTCGATATACTGTGGATATTGATGTGCTATGTTAAGCCCAATAATGCTTCCCCAAGAATGACCTGCGAGAAATAGTTTCTGTTTATTGAACTTTTTAAGTACATATTGAATCACTTCTTTTGCATCGGAAACGAATTGTTCGATTGTAAAATTTGCTCCGAAATCTTTCATTGAAAAGGATTTACCTGCCCCGCGCTGATCCCAATTAATAACGATGAAGTGTTTCTCCAATTCTATTTGAAAATGACGAATAAATCCAATTTGTGCCATGCCAGGTCCGCCATGACAGCATAATAAAATTGGCTGCTCTATGTTTTGCCCGCGCATAAGGAGAGTTTGTTTTTGATTATGAATCATAACGCTTTCCATCGTAGCAATACTATTAGGAATGAGTTGTTTATTTTCATTATAAAACTGTGGGGTATAGCTACGAAAAAGCATATGGAAAACCTCCTTTTCTGAAATCGTATGAATCGCACAGGCTATTCGTTTTGCATATACTGTTAGAAAATCATTGTAACATACCATACTAGTGTCATTTCAACACGGGAGGAGGGAAATTGTGACGATTGGAGAAATTATAGATTGCTTAAATAGACGTGAATCCATCGCTATTATAGCAAAACGTCTTGAAATAAGCCCATATACATTATCAAAGAAATTACGATTGATTGGATACGAATATGATGGAGAACAGAAGAAACGTATTTTTGTAGGAGATGGAGAAGAACCGCGTCACTTACAACTCCAAGAAGCGACAGCCCTTCAATATGCGACAACGGATTATCAATTATTAATTTATGAGCAATTACAAAGTATTTATGAGTTATTAAGAAAGAGAGAAGAAGTAATTGTGCCTATTATGAGTATAAGTACAGAGAAAAAGAAACGTACCTTTTCTATTAATAAAGAAATATTAGCAAAACTAGACGTTATATCAGAAGCGAAAGGAATTCAAAAATCTAAACTTGTAGAAGAGGCGTTACAACAATTTTTACAACAATATGATTTTAACAAAACATCACATTTTGATAACTAAAGAAAAGGATACTATGTTCATTGTAAGAACGAGTATCCTTTTTAGGTTTTACTAATATTGTGGATTAAGTAAGTAATAAGTGCGTATCCTTTACAATAAAAATCTGGATCGCATATTAGGGAAATACTTAATTTACCTTTTGAATTCTTCCATCAATAACTGGCTGAATTGGTTCTTTTAATTGTTTTACGTAATCGACTAGCGCTTCAAAGTCGTTTGGACCAGTTTCTGAATTCTTCCCATTTTTAAATGACACGAATCCGTCACCGCCAGAAGCTAAGAAAGCATTCGCAACTACGTTATACGTTTTAGATGGAGATAACTCTTCACCATTTGTTAAGCGTATATTCGTAACCTTTTCACCGTTTGGTTTATTTGCATCCCACGTATATTGAATACCTGAAATTTGAAGCATTCTTGTTGTACCTTTTTGCCATTGCTGATTTAAAATGTCGCGAATATCTTGACCTGTTAAATCTACTTTAATCAATTGATTTCCAAAAGGCTGAATGCCATATAATTCGCCCCAAGTAATATCGCCAGCATCTAAGTCATTACGAATGCCACCAGGATTCATAAGTGCGATTTGAGCTTGCATCGTTTGACGCTGTGCGTCGGCAATTAAATTCCCAAGAGTAGATTCACCAGCATCATTTTGTTTACGGTCGATAGGTGCTGTAGATTTTCCTACAACTTCATTTACAAGTGGTGCAATTTTTTCTTTATATTGATCTATTTTTTGTTTTACTTGTTTATCAGGTTCCACACCTTCATGATATGTTGTGATGACTTCAGCTTTTTTCTTTACAATATCTTTTGTTTTACGATCAATTGTTACATCTACGTCTGAGAAAGCTGTTCCATAAGAGTTCGCTTGGACGATTAGTTTATTATTTACAGTACCATTTACATACGTGTGACTATGCCCACCGAAAATAACATCAACCTCTGGATCCGTTTCATTTGCAATTCGAGTAAGGTCTCCATTTGTCACGCCAGACTCATCAGTTGTTCCGCCGACATGGGCAAGGACGACGATGGATTTAACACCGAGACGCTTTAATTGTTGCGTTGATTTATTAATTGCTTCTACTTCGTCAGTGATTTGTACATTTTTAAGCATAGTAGGCATCACGACATTTGGTGTATCAGTTGTAACAACGCCAATGAATCCTACAGGAACACCATCTACCATTTTTACAGTAAATGGTGGTAAAAATAAGCGACCAGTTGACTTGTTATAGAAGTTAGCAGCGACATAAGGGAAGTTAGCACCTTTGAAATTCCCTGTTTTCTCGTGATATCCACCGTAAATGAGGCGTTTCATTTCATCGATACCTTCATCAAATTCATGGTTTCCGATTGTACCAACATCAAACTTTAAGTCATTTAAAAATTCAATCGTCGGTTCGTCTTGTAACAATGCTGAAACTGGTGGACTAGCTCCGACAATATCGCCCGCATGTACGAGAAGTGTATTCGGGTTTTGCTTTTTCCGTTCTTTTAAATAAGTAGCTAAGTAATCAGCGCCACCGGCTTCTTTGTTATTAATTTTTTTAACCGTATCTAGTTGTCCATGGAAATCATTAATACCAAGCATTTGTACGTCTACGTAGCGATTTTGTTCAGCTGGAGTCTGGGATGGGGGAGCGGCAAATACGCTTGAAAAAGTTATGGTGCTTAAAACGGCAACAGCAGGAATGATTTTTTTCCACATAATTCATTTCTCCTTTTTTTATAATCTGACATCATACGACATAATTTTAATAGATTCATAGGATTATATCTATATAAAAATTTAGTTTTTTCGAAAAATTAACATATTTACAAAAAGTGAATAATAGAGTAATGAACCTTTTTTATTGTCGAGTTCATTGTGTATCTACTATAATGGAGAAAAAAGTAAAAGGTGAGTAGCATGAAGAAAAAGAAACAAAGACAAGTGCAAAGACAATCGCAAGTGAATAATCCAGAGAAAGAGTTGCTTACATTAGGCGATCAATTAAATGATTCACTCATGCAGCAATTAAAGAATAAGAAGAAAGAATTGCAAGTGAGAGAAGAAGAAAAAGAGGCAGCTGAACTGGAAAGAAAGCGTCGAGAACAAAAAGAACGTGAAAAGAATAAATCATTTGAAGAACTGTTAAGTGAAAGTAGCCTTACTTGGAAAGACTTTAAATAATATAAAAAATGATCAGTGCATACCGCTGATCATTTTTTTGACGAGCTTGTAAGAAAAGGGGAGTTTTAATGAGAAAAATTGTAGTCGTTCCGCATGAAAATCATTGGAATGAAAAATTTCAAATAGAGGCCGAACGATTAAAATCGGCGATGCCAGAAATGGTGAAAGTCCATCATATTGGAAGTACATCAGTACCAGGACTGGCAGCTAAACCAATTATAGATATGATTATGGAAGTAGAGAGTATCGACAGAGTAGATCATTGGAATGAACGTTTTGAAGAGCTTGGTTATATCGTAAAAGGGGAAAATGGTATTTCAAGACGTCGTTATTTTATTCATGGAACGGAGGAAAAACGCTCGTATCACTTACACGTTTTTGAAAAAGGAAATCCTGAGATAGTAAGGCATTTAGCGTTTCGTGATTATATGATGGCTCATTGTGAAGAAGCAGAGGCATATGCAACCTTAAAGAAAGAATTAGCCGAAAAATATACATATGATGGCACGTTATATACGGAAGGAAAAAATGAGTTCGTGCGTAGTGTTGATGAAAAAGCAAAAGAATGGAGAGAAGGAAATATGGATAATTGAGTTTGCGTTTTCGTGTATAAAATTATTATGTAAACTGTACATATGTTTTGACTTTTTGGTTGAATCTTGTTGAAATAAAGTGGTGGCTTATAAAAAATGTAAGAATGAAAGGGAGACGACTGTGCACATTCCAACAACTACACTTCATAATGGCGTAAAAATGCCGATGATTGGTCTAGGCGTTTATAAAGCGAAAGAAGGCGACGAAGTAAAACAAGCAGTAAAAACAGCGTTAGAAGTTGGATACCGTTCGATTGATACGGCAACTGTATATGAAAATGAAAGCGGTGTCGGAGAAGCGGTTCGTGAATCAGGGATTCCGAGAGAAGACATATTTATTACAACAAAAGTTTGGAACGACGATCAAGGATACGAGGAAACACTTGAGGCGTTTGAAAAAAGCTTAAAGAAATTACAAATGGACTATGTAGATTTATATTTAATACATTGGCCAATAAGAGGAAAGTATGTCGACACGTACCGAGCGCTAGAAAAACTGTATGAAGAAGGTAAAGTGCGCGCGATTGGTGTTTCAAATTTTCATAAACATCATTTAGAACTGTTATTACCAAATTGTAAAGTGAAGCCGATGGTCAACCAAGTGGAACTTCATCCGATGTTAGCGCAATTTGAATTGCGTAATTTCTGTCAAGGTGAGCAAATTCAAATGGAAGCATGGAGCCCATTAATGAGAGGCGGGGAAGTATTCGAGAACCCAATTATTCAGGCCATTGCTACGAAATATGAAAAAACACCTGCACAAGTTATATTAAGATGGGAGATTCAGAGCGGGGTAGTGACGATTCCTAAATCTGTTACACCATCACGTATTAAAGAGAATTTTTCTATCTTCGATTTTTCACTAACAGAAGAAGAGATGACTCAAATTAATACGTTAAATCGTAATTTACATGTAGGAACGAATCCGGATAAATATGATACGCTATAAAAAGACGCTACCAGTATGGTAGCGTCTTTTTAACGATGTAAAGCGTAAGTATCACATTTAGCAATTTGCTGAAGTTGTATATATTGAGCTGTTGTTAACTGTGTTTGTTTACTAGCCTGGGCATTCTCTTTCAATTGTTGGATAGAGCTTGCACCAGGTATAACAGCTGCAACAGTTTCGTTATGTAAGCAATATTGAATAGCTGTTCCTGTTAAAGAGCTTTCTCCGATTATTTCTTTTACATTCGCGAGTGTCGCATATAATTCATCGTAAGAATAAGAAAGGTAATTCTTTTCTTTTACTCTTTCTATCTTTCTTGCATTATTGTCAGTTAAAATTCCTTTTGCAAGTGGCCCGCGAGCAATAATGCTAATTTGATGTTCATTTAGAAGCGGGAACCATTCTTCAGGGCGACGATTTAAAAGGCTATATTCCATTAGTACACTAACGATATTGGAACGTTTTGCATACTCACGGATGACATTTGGACGTATAGAAGAAATACCGTAATGGCGAATGATACCTTCTTTTTTTAATTCTTCAAAGGCTTCAATTGTTTCATCTATTGGATCTTCAATTGTCCCGCCGTGAAGTTGATAAAGATCAATATAATCAGTTTGAAGTCTACGTAAACTTTCTTTCACTTCAGCCTTTATGTAATTTTTAGAAGGATCCCAAGACCACCCGTTTTTTTCTTCTGTCCATCGATTTCCAACTTTTGTTGTAAGAATAATTTGGTCTCGTTTCCCTTTTAATGTTTTTCCAACAAATTCTTCATTTAATCCATAATCATATAAATCTGCTGTATCAAAAAAATTGATTCCTAAATCGATTGCTTCATCGATAATACGCATAGCTTCTGTTTCAGATGTACCGAGAGACATACAGCCAAGTCCCATTTCTGTCACAAACAAATCTGAGTTTCCTAATTGACGTTTTTTCATAGGTCAACCTCCTTACCTTTATTGTACGCAAGGGAAAAGAGGTTGACAAACGTTTACTTTTTATTTGCTGTAATCCACTCTTGTACAGTTGTATACTCTTTGCCATATTGTTTTAGTTTATGGCGGATTTGCCATGCTTTTCCGACTAAAGTGACGCGATTTGGTAAAATATAAACTTTCATTTCTATCACGCTCCTTTCAATGTGGTAAAATGTATGAGGAAAGAATAGGAAATAGAACAGGGAGATGAAGTAGTATGAGTAATCTTGCAGAGAGAACAGTAAAAACTGAGCCGATTTTTGATGGTAGAGTTATAAAAGTTCGTGTTGATGATGTAGTATTACCAAATGGAGCAATGAGTAAACGTGAAATTGTAAATCACCCTGGTGCAGTTGCTATTATTGCTATTACTGATGAGGGGAAAATCGTGCTTGTTGAGCAGTATCGTAAAGCGCTTGAAAAGGCGATTATAGAAATTCCGGCTGGCAAGTTAGAACCTGGTGAAAAACCTGAGGTGACAGCAGTTCGTGAATTAGAAGAGGAAACAGGATATGTGTGTGAAAATATGGAGCTTATTACTTCTTTCTATACATCTCCAGGATTTGCAGATGAAATTTTATATGTATATAAAGCGACAGGTTTGACGAAAAAAGAAAATAAAGCCGAGTTAGATGAAGATGAATTTGTGGAATTGATGGAAGTATCGTTAGAAGAAGCGATTATTCTTATGAAAGATCTTCGTATTCATGATGCGAAGACGATGTTTGCAGTACAATATTTACAACTACAAAAATAAACACTCGCCAAAGGCGAGTGTTTTTTAATTGATTTTTGCGTATACGCGTGCATCACGTAAGCTACCATCTGGTGCTATGAAATCATTTTCCATTGTACCTTCTAGAATAAATTCTAAACGTTCTGCTAGGTTACATGCATTTGCATTTGTTGCATCAGTACGAATTTCAATTCTTCTAGCACTTAGCTTATCAAAGGCAAATTGAATGGCACCTTTAATGGCTTCAGTCATATAGCCTTGTTTTGTATAAGCGCTATGCAGCCAGAAGTGAAGTGAAAACTTTGGAATATCCCAGTTTTCAGGCTTGAGCGTTATAGCTCCGATGAATGTACCAGATACTTTATCGTATAAGTGAAAATCAAGTGTTTCACGAAGTAAAAACTGCCCGTGAGCGTTACGAACGATTTCTTCAGCACTTTCTTCTGTTTCAGCGTTAATTGGCATCCAAGGTACTAAGTCTTCTAGAGAAGCTTGGATTGCTTCATACACTTCTGCACCATCACCTGGAAATGGCTTACGAACTTGTAAGCGTTCAGTTTGAAATAATGTTGGAAAATCTAATAATAATGGTTTCAAGAGAAATCCCTCCTATTCTCTACTTTTTAGTTTAGCAAAGTAGAGCGGAATTTCAATGTTAATTCGTCATACTTTTTTCTTTCTTTCATACATTTTTAGTAAGAGTGTGAACGGAGGGAAGAAAAATGTGGAGAAAAACTTGGCAAAACCGTGTAATGTCTCACATACAGGAAAACTCTTCATTATATATATTTAACGCTGTTTTATTATTGATGGGAGTAATATTTGGGGCTATTCTTGTAAATAGTTTACAATTAAATCAAAAACAAGATTTATCATTTTATTTACAACGTTTTTTTGGACAAGTTTCTAAAGGAGAATTTGCTATTGCGAGCGAAATGTTTCGAGAAAGTTACTTTTCGCAATTAAAATACATTGGATTTATTTGGATTTTGGGGATTTCGATTATTGGATTGCCACTTATTTTTATTTTATTATTTGTAAAAGGAGTAGTTGTCGGATTTACAGTAGGTTTTTTAGTCAGTCAGCATGGATGGAATGGATTATTATTAGCATTCGTTTCTGTATTGCCACAAAACCTCATTATTATTCCAGTATTTCTCGTTATGACAACAATTGCCGCAAGCTTTTCCTTACGCATGATTAGGCATCAATTTATCCGGAAAATAACCGAGCCATTATTACCATTATTAATTCGTTATACATGCTTCTTTCTTGTAATTGGAGCGGTGTTAGCTCTTGCTTCTAGTGTAGAAGCTTATGCATCACCAGTTTTAATGAAAGAAGTCGTTGAGGCTATTAATAAACAATAAATACTTTTTGAGAATAATTATCAATTTGTTTTTATTGTTTTTCTTTTGACAGAAGCCCTTCTTCTGATATAATGGTGTAAGAGTGGCGAGGAGGGAGTAGTACCGAATGGAAGAAAGAATTGAACGAATTAAGAAGCAATTACATGCAGCGAGCTACAAATTAACACCGCAACGTGAAGCAACAGTTCGTGTGCTGCTAGAAAATGAAGAAGATCATTTAAGCGCAGAAGATGTTTACCTCCTTGTAAAAGAAAAGTCGCCAGAGATCGGATTAGCAACCGTCTATCGAACTTTAGAACTATTATCTGAGTTAAAAGTTGTCGATAAGATTAACTTCGGAGACGGTGTTTCACGCTATGACTTACGCCAAGAAGGTGCGCAGCGTTTTCACCATCATTTGATTTGTACACAATGTGGTGCTGTACAAGAAATACAAGAAGATTTACTTGGTGAAGTGGAAAGGAAAGTAGAACGTGACTGGAGCTTTAAGGTGAAAGATCATCGTTTAACATTCCATGGGATTTGTAAAAATTGTCAAGAAAATGAAACGGATGAAAAATAACCTTTTCCTATTTATCTAGGAAGAGGTTTTTTATTTGAATAAGGTATAAATTGGTGAAAGCTTGGCATATGTTGTAATAACTTATATTTTGGAGGAGTTTACAATGCGCCGAGCTTTAAAATTAACTTTTGATGGGATAAAAGTATTTTTATTATTTACAAGTTGTACGATTTTGTTTTATTTCGCTATACTATGGATAAATGAAGAATATGAAAGCTATCATCGTTATGAAAAGCCAAAAGAAGAGACTGTAGAAAAAGTATCAGGGAATGAAGAGCCGGCAAAGGATGCTTTCGTAAATAGAATGATGTTTTTCTATGAAAATGGGGAGTAGTGTAGATTGGAAGATCAATTAAAAGATTTTATTCATTATATGGTTGTCGAAAAAGGGCTAGCGAAAAATACAGTAGTATCTTATGAACGTGATTTAAAAAGTTATGTAAAGTATTTGCAAAATGTAGAACAGGCGAAAAGCTTTCATGAAGTGACACGCTTGCACATTGTTAATTTTTTGCAGCACTTAAAAGAAAACGGAAAATCTTCGAAAACATTAGCACGTCATATTGCATCGATTCGTTCGTTTCACCAATTTTTACTTCGTGAACGAGCGGTAGAGCACGACCCATCCGTACATATTGAAACGCCGCAAGGAGAACGGAAATTACCGAAAGTACTATCAATCGATGAAGTAGAGGCGTTACTTCAGACACCAAAAATGACGAGTGCTTTTGGGGTTCGTGACAAAGCGATGCTAGAGTTACTTTATGCAACAGGACTTCGTGTTTCGGAATTAATAGCCTTAAATTTAGAAGATGTACATTTAACGATGGGATTTGTTCGTTGCATAGGGAAAGGGAATAAAGAAAGAATTATTCCACTAGGAAGTTTAGCGACGGAAGCGATTCAAAAGTATATTGAAAAGGGAAGAAGAGAATTGATGGGTAAAAAAGTAGTAGATGCACTCTTTTTAAACCATCATGGAAATCGATTATCAAGACAAGGATTTTGGAAAATTTTAAAACGATTAGCGAAAGAAGCAAATATTGAAAAAGAGCTTACACCGCATACGTTGCGCCATTCTTTTGCTACGCATTTATTAGAAAATGGAGCAGACTTGCGTGCTGTGCAAGAAATGCTAGGACATGCAGATATTTCAACGACGCAAATTTATACGCATGTTTCAAAAGCTAGATTAAAAGATGTATATAAACAGTTTCATCCGAGAGCATAGTTACTATGCTCTTTTTTTCATAGATTCAAAAGGCTATAGTACTTCACAAAAACTTCACAAACATTTCGTACATTGTTTTCAGCAGAAGACTAGAATATTACAATGTATTTCCTCTATACTAAATAAGGTATGAAGGAGGAAATGATGATGAAAAAACTTATTATGACTTTATTTATCGCGATGCTAGCATTGGCTGGCTGTAATACAAACAAAGAAGAACCGAAAAAAGAACAGAAACTAGAAGCTGTAAAAGTAGCAGTTCAAACAAATCCGAAAGAAATTAAACCTGGTGAAAAAACAGAAGTACAAGCACTTGTTACACAAGGAAAAGAAAAAGTAACAGATGCTGATGATGTAAAGTTTGAAATTTGGAAAGCTGGCGACGAAAAGCACGAGATGTTAGATGGGAAGCATAAAGGAAAAGGTGTTTATGCAGTAGAGAAAACATTTGAAACTGATGGAGTATACCATATTATCGCTCACACAAATGCACGTGAAATGCATGTTATGCCAGAAGTAAAAGTGGCTGTAGGAAATGCGAAAGTAGAAGATGCGAAAAAAGAAAATAGTGATCACGGTGCAGGGCATGGCGATCATAAAAGCGATACAATGATCCATCTTATGGCTGGTGATATAAAAACAAATGCTGAATCAACTATGAAAGTTCATTTAAAACAAAAAGAAGAAGCGTTAACTGGTGCTGAAGTACAACTTGAGATTTGGAAAGATGGTGTTGAAAAACACGAATTTATTCCAGCGAAAGAAGGAAATAAAGGAGAGTATGAAACGAAACATACTTTTAAAGAAAACGGTGCTTACAAAGTGAAAGTTCATGTTAAAAAAGGTGAACTACATGAACATAAAGAAGAAACAGTAGAAGTAAAATAAAAAGTAGCTCTTTAGAGCTGCTTTTTATTTTTATCCCGCAAACGCCCGATTGATGAGGGCTAATAATCATTGGAGACGAACGAAACATCTGTTAATCAAAGTTTCGTTTTATATGAAGAAATAAATCATAAAATAATTAGCACTTATTTGCATAATGGATTACAATAGAAGTGTGAAGAAAATGAGAAATTCTACGAAAATGTATTAAAAAGAAAGCGTAAACATGTTATGATATCAGTATCAGATGTCTGACATCTGACTTAGAAAAAACTAGAAATGTTTTTGAGTCGTTTCAAAGTAAACGAAATAGGTTAGAGAATCAATTAAAGAAGTACTGTTTGACAATGAGAACGAAAGAGAATTCTTATGGAGAACAGTTTCACTTTATAGCGTTTTGAACATACTACAAGAAGTAGAACTGAACTTATAGGAGGTCGCAGTTATGAATAAATATAAACGTATATTCCTAGTCGTAATGGACTCTGTAGGAATCGGCGAAGCACCGGATGCTGAACAATTTGGTGATTTAGGTTCTGACACAATTGGTCACATTGCTGAACATATGAATGGATTACAAATGCCAAATATGGTGAAGTTAGGTCTTGGTAACATTCGTGAAATGAAAGGTATCTCTAAAGTAGAAAAACCGCTTGGATATTATACAAAAATGCAAGAGAAATCTACTGGTAAAGATACAATGACAGGACACTGGGAAATCATGGGTCTTTACATTGATACACCATTCCAAGTGTTCCCTGAAGGATTCCCAAAAGAATTACTTGATGAATTAGAAGAAAAAACAGGTCGTAAAATCATCGGTAATAAACCAGCTTCTGGAACTGAGATTCTTGATGAACTTGGCCAAGAACAAATGGAAACAGGATCTTTAATCGTTTACACTTCTGCTGATAGCGTATTACAAATCGCAGCACACGAAGAAGTAGTGCCACTTGAAGAGTTATATAAAATTTGTAAAATTGCACGTGAATTAACGTTAGATGAAAAGTACATGGTAGGTCGTGTTATCGCTCGTCCATTCGTTGGAGAACCAGGGAAATTCACACGTACACCAAACCGTCATGATTATGCGTTAAAACCATTCGGGCGTACGGTAATGAATGAATTAAAAGATAGTGACTACGATGTTATTGCTATCGGTAAAATCTCTGACATATATGATGGTGAAGGGGTAACTGAATCACTTCGTACGAAGTCTAACATGGATGGCATGGATAAGCTTGTAGATACATTAAACATGGACTTTACAGGTCTTAGCTTCTTAAACTTAGTTGACTTTGATGCATTATTCGGTCACCGCCGTGATCCACAAGGATACGGAGAAGCACTGCAAGACTATGATGCACGTCTTCCAGAAGTATTCGAAAAACTAAAAGAAGATGATTTATTATTAATTACAGCAGATCATGGTAATGATCCAGTACATCCTGGTACTGATCATACACGTGAATATGTACCGTTATTAGCATATAGCCCAAGCATGAAAGAAGGCGGACAAGAATTAGCACTTCGTCAAACATTTGCTGATATTGGTGCAACGGTAGCAGAAAACTTCGGCGTGAAAATGCCAGAACACGGAACAAGCTTCTTAAACGAGCTAAAGAAATAGGGGGATAAACAAATGAATCGTGAACTTATTACAAAATCAGCTTCATACTTAAAAGAGAAATTTCAAGAAACGCCACAAGTAGGACTAATCCTTGGATCTGGACTAGGTGTATTAGCAGATGAAATCGAGAACGCAGTAACAGTACCTTACAGTGAAATCCCTGAATTCCCAGTATCAACTGTAGAAGGTCATGCAGGTCAACTAGTATTCGGTACACTTCAAGGTGTAACAGTAGTAGCAATGCAAGGACGTTTCCACTTCTATGAAGGATACGACATGCAAAAAGTAACATTCCCAGTTCGTGTTATGAAAGAACTAGGTGTAGAAACAGTTGTTGTAACAAATGCAGCTGGTGGTGTAAATACATCATTTGAGCCAGGCGATCTTATGTTAATTTCAGACCACATTAACTTCATGGGTACAAATCCATTAATCGGACCGAATGATTCTGAAATGGGTGTACGTTTCCCTGATATGTCTACATCATATACACCAGAACTTCGTGAAATGGCGAAACAAGTTGCAGCGGACTTAAATATTAAAGTACAAGAAGGTGTATACGTTGGAATGACAGGTCCTGTATATGAAACACCTGCTGAAATTCGTATGCTTCGTACACTTGGCGGAGATGCAGTTGGTATGTCAACAGTACCAGAAGTAATTGTAGCGCGTCATGCTGGTATGAAAGTACTTGGTATTTCTTGTATTTCAAATATGGCAGCTGGTATTTTAGATCAGCCACTTCACCACGATGAAGTAATTGAAACGACAGAACGTGTTAAAGCTAACTTCTTAGCATTAGTAAAAGCAATCGTAAAACAAATGAAGGGGTGACCTCACAATGAGAATGGTGGACCTAATTGCAAAAAAACGTGACGGACATGCATTAACGACAGAAGAAATTAACTTTATTGTTGAAGGATATACGAATGGTGATATTCCTGATTATCAAGTAAGTTCACTTGCAATGGCAATTTTCTTCCAAGATATGAACGATCAAGAACGTGCTGATTTAACGATGGCAATGGTAAATAGCGGTGATACAATCGACTTATCAGCTATTGAAGGGGTAAAAGTAGATAAGCACTCAACAGGTGGTGTTGGTGATACAACAACACTTGTGTTAGGTCCATTAGTAGCCGCTTTAGGTGTACCGGTTGCAAAAATGTCTGGACGTGGGTTAGGACATACAGGTGGTACAATTGATAAATTAGAAGCAGTTCCAGGATTCCATGTTGAAATCGAAAATGATGAATTCATGCGACTTGTAAATGAAAACAAAATCGCAGTTATTGGTCAAAGTGGAAACTTAACACCTGCCGATAAAAAGTTATATGCACTTCGTGATGTAACGGCAACAGTAAACTCAATTCCGCTTATTGCAAGCTCGATTATGAGTAAAAAAATTGCTGCTGGTGCAGATGCAATTGTTCTTGATGTAAAAACTGGAGCAGGTGCATTTATGAAAACAGATGAAGATGCAAAACGTTTAGCAGAAGCAATGGTGCGCATTGGTAATAACGTTGGTCGTAATACGATGGCTGTTATTTCTGATATGAGTCAACCACTTGGTGAGGCGATTGGTAACGCACTTGAAGTACAAGAAGCAATTGATACATTACAAGGTAAAGGACCGAAAGATTTAGAAGAGTTATGTTTAACACTTGGAAGTCAAATGGTATACCTTGCTGGACAAGCTTCATCTTTAGAAGATGCACGTGAGAAATTAATTGAAGTAATGAACAACGGTAAAGCGCTAGAATCATTTAAAACGTTCTTATCAGCGCAAGGCGGCGATGCTTCTGTTGTTGATGATCCTTCTAAATTACCACAAGCACAGTTTAAAATTGAAGTAGAAGCGAAGGAAGACGGTTATGTATCAGAAATCGTTGCAGATGAAATCGGAACAGCAGCAATGCTTTTAGGAGCAGGCCGTGCGACGAAGGAATCTGAAATTGATTTAGCAGTTGGCTTAATGCTTCGCAAAAAAGTAGGGGACAGCGTGAAAAAAGGTGAATCCCTTGTTACAATTTACGCAAACCGTGAAAATGTGGAAGATGTAAAAGCAAAAATTTATGAGAATATGAAGATTGCTAACGAACATGTAGATGCACCAACATTAGTGCACGGCATCGTTACCGAATAATAAAAAAGGGCCAAGGAGTATTTCTCCTTGGCTTTTTTTGCTATTTTTTGTTTATAATAATAATGGGTGAAATTATGATTAGAATTTGTGCAATAACAAAAACAGATGAAGTATTATATGATGTTTCGCTAGAAGAAACAACGAAAGACCATATTGTATGGTATTGGCTAGATTTATATAAGCCAACGAAAGAAGAGTATACATACATTTTGCAAGATCATTTTAAGTTCCATCCCCTTGCAATTGAAGACTGTATAGAATATGTACAGAGGCCAAAAGTTGATTTTTATGATGGATATAACTTTTTAGTTCTTCATGCATTTGGTGAGGATGGATTAGAACCGCACGAGATCGATTTATTTATTAGTGATCGTTTTATTGTTTCTTTCCACTTTTCTCATAACAATGCAATCGAAAGAGTATGGAAAACACTTGGAGAAAAGAAGCGTATTAAAAATAGTCCTTTACACGTAGCTCATACAATTATCGACCAAATTGTAGATGACTATTTTGCGCCTGTATATTACATTGAGGATCATTTAAATGCAATTGATGATAATTTAACGGGTGAGACAGCAGGAAGTGTATTAGAAGAAGTATTCGATATACGTGCAGATTTATCGAAGCTAAGGCGCACAATCATTCCGATGCGTGATTTATTGTATCGTATTTTAAATTCGACTCGTTTTTACGGTATAAGTGATCATGAGATCTACTTTAAAGATATACATGACCATTTGCTGAAACTGACAGAAATGATTGAGGCAAGCCGAGAGTTAACGGCAGATATTCGAGATAGCTATTTTTCATTAAACTCACATCATATGAATAACATTATGAAAACATTAACTGTATTCTCGACTATTTTCATGCCATTAACATTTATTGCGGGAGTATACGGAATGAACTTTACGCATATGCCGGAGCTTGGTGGACAATATAGTTATTTTGTTTGTCTACTTCTAATGGCACTAATTGGCGGTGGCATGATGGCTTGGTTTTATAAAAAAGGATGGTTTAAGTAAAAAAACACCGAGGAAACTTCCTCGGTGTTTTTACTTAACCAATAGCATGTAATACAAACATGGCTAAGAATAAGCATGTAACGATATACATAGACGGTGCGACTTCTTTACGCTTTCCAAGAGCAACTTTTAAGATAGGATAAGCAATAAATCCGAACGCAATGCCATCAGCGATACTATATGTGAGCGGAATCATGACGATAATTAAGAACGCTGGAAATCCTTCAGAAAAATCGTTCAGAGGAATTTGCTGGATGCTTGTAATCATCAGGCCGCCAATAATAATTAAGATTGGTGCAATGGCACTATCAGGAATTAGTTTCACAAACGGAAGTGCAAACAGTGATGCAAAGAATAGCAACCCTGTAACGATAGACGTCAGACCTGTCTTCCCGCCTGCAGTAATACCTGCGGCACTCTCTACTGTTGATACGGTAGGGCTTGTGCCAAATAGACCACATGTCATTGCTGAAATCGCATTGGCTTGGTAAGCACGTGGGAATTTACGGTCATCTTCTAATAAACCGTGTAGAAGTCCCATGTTCTCAAAAATAAGCACCATGCTTAAGGAGAATGTTGCAATCCAAAATGGTAAGGAAGAAAGTTTGCCAAATGACATAGCTCCAAACACATCGCCGTAATTAGCGAATGAGAATGAACTATTTCCGATTTGACTTGTATCAACAAGACCAAATAGCCATGCAATACCAGTTCCTATTGCAATCGTCCATAAAAAGCTTCCACGTACGTTACGAATAAATAGTACAAGTGCAACGATAAGAGTAAGTAGTGTCGCAAGAACGACAGGGTTACTTAATTTACCCATTGCAACAGCAGTATTTGGATTCGAAACGACTAAACCACCTTTTTGCAATCCGATAAATGCTAAAAATAATCCGATGCCGACAGTAATAGCTTCCTTTAATGACTTTGGAATCGATACTGAAAGCACGCGAGCGATTGGTGTAAACGCAGCAATTGCAAAAATAATACCAGAGATGAAGACAGCTGCTAATGCTTCCTGCCAAGTTAATCCGAGCGTATGCACAGCAGTGTACGTGAAGAATGCATTTACGCCCATACCAGGGACAAGAATAGCAGGTGCATTTGCCCAAAATGCCATGAGCAGACATCCGACAAATGAACTGAAAACAGTTGCTAAAATTCCAGCTTCAAGAGGAATGCCAGCATCGGATAAAATTGATGCATTTACAATCATAATATATACGATTGTGAAAAATGACGTAACTCCAGCTAAGACTTCTTGTTTTGGTGATGTTTCGTGTAAACCTAATTTAAATGTTCTTTCAAGTATTCCTTTCATGTTAAACCTTCTTTTTCATATCCCTCTCCCACCCGTGATATCTCTTTCGTAAGAGCTCACCGTCCTTTATTATATCAGAACATCATGTTTTTACAACAAGGAAAATGATAACGTTTACTTATAAAAGAAATTATTTATAAATACGTAAAAATGGCTCGTATTGTTGAAATGATTTCTAATTCTCCTGATTGAATGGGCGGAGCTGCTTGCGCATGTAAAGTAGCATAGGACGTCACTTCCCGTGGTAATTGGGCAGATTCTTCAACGAATGAGAGTGGAACTGGATTAATGTTTAAATTGTATGTACTCGCAATAGCACGAGCTTTTTCTACCGCTTGTTGCAGAGCTTGAATGAGAGCTTGCTCATAATATTTATTTGGATGAGATATTCGAAAACGTAATCCTTTTGCTAAGTTTGCTCCATTTGAAACGGCTATATCATATACTTCCCCTGCTTTTTGTACATTTAAAACGGTAATTTCATACAAATGTTCCACACGATATCCTTGTAGTAATGCTTTATCATTAACATATTCGTACTGGGGCGTAATCGTATACGAAATGGTTTCTATATTTTTGTCGGCAATACCTAGTTGTTTAAGGGAATCTAGTAATTGTTTTGATTGCACTGCATTCTCTTCTTGTGCCTGTTTTACATTTTTATGATCTGTACGAATACCAATCGTTAATATAACAACATTTGGTTTTGCTTTTACAACGCCTTCACCTTGCACTGTAATGGTAGCTTCTTTACTAGTATTAGCTGTACGTACGTTGTGTAAATAGGGATTCATTCCACCTTGCATTTTCCATCACCATCCTTTTTATATGTATATGTGTGAACAAAAAAGAAATTTATATGAAAAAAGTTACATAAATGAGAATGTTGAGGGAAGAAAGCATATACAACATAGGTATTTATAGATTATAATATGTGTAAATATGATAAAAAAGGGACGAGGCTAGTGAACGAAAAAAGAGAAACACTGATTTTAGAGTTATCCGGATCATTCCGAAAGATGATACGTTTATTACAAAATGATATTAATACACGTTTTGCAGAACATATGCCATACAATGAATTTTCTGTATTACGCGCGTTATTTTTAAACAGTCCACAGATGGCTTCGCAAATTGCGAGTGAAGTAAACGTAACCTCTAGTCATATTACAGCTGTTACTGATCGTCTCGTACGAAAAGGGTTTGTAGAAAGAAAGCGTTCAAATTCAGACCGTCGTATCGTGTATCTAGAAATTACAGAACACGGAAGAGAAGTAACTGAAAAACTTGAAGCTGTGCGTAAAGAATATTATAAAGAGAGATTTAAAGGTTGGAGCGACCAAGAAATAGAAATGGTTTTAGATCTATTTGGCCGCGTATTATAATAAATGAGGATAGGAAGCGAAAGCTTTCCTATCCTTTTTCTTTTGAATAAAAACATTTTGAAACTCCAATACTTTAATTAAAAAGAATCGGAGTGAAAAATTATGAAACGTATTTGTACGCTTTTCATTATGATTGGAAGTTTTTTCTGTTTTAATCAATTCGCGGATGCCGCTACGCCTCTTCAAGTCGTTCAGAAAGAATTACAACATATTTCAAATAAGCAACCTGTTTTATATTCAAAACTATGGATTCGCTCTATGCAGAATGCCATTCTATTTCATCATAGTGATAACATTCGGCATGAAGATACGATCAGTAATGTAACAAAGTCTTCTCTTATAAAAGTAAAACAACTTCCACTTCAGAAAGCATCACAGTATATCCCGAGATTATCGCAATATATTTCTAAGTTTGAAGCTGAGAATGTGCAAGTGTATTATGTTGCAGCGCGTTATGAAGTGAAAAAAGAAAATTCGTATCAGTTAAATGGCATGAATTATTTTATGCAAGTGTTTATTCAACAAGGGGGAGAATGGAGAATTGCTGAAAGCATAGTTGCTCCAACAGATCAAATCGTCGCAAATGGTGACGGGTTTGGAACGAAGCAAGAAAAAGAGTATGGGAAAAGAAGAGAGAATGTGAAATAACCTCCTCATCGAGAGGAGGTTATTTTATTTGAAATTCCAAGAAACTTTCCATTTTAATATTTTAGGTAGGAAGAAATACGTAATGAAACTAGTCACTAAAAATCCGATGTAAAAGCTGGACAATGACTGCGCACGACTTAGCATTAAACCTCCAACGATCCCACCAAAGAAAATCGCACAAGCTAAAACTACTTTTTGTAGTTTTGGATATAATAAGTAGTTACCATTTCGCTCATTAACTGAACGGGCATATAAATATATACCGAGTGGTAATAAAATAATAATATGTGCGATAGGTCCAATCAATGTTTTTGCCGGTGGAATCTTTGTAAAGTTTGGTTCGTTATGACGTACTCCATTTTGATCGGTATAAGCGCTTTGTGGATCATAATTAAAGTTAATAGTAAAATCTTCTGCTGGACTAGAAATACGTATGCTTTTCATCACATCATGTATAAGGCCAGTGTCCTCATGAAATTCAGTGTTTGAGTGAACAGCGATGACTCCTGAGATAAGTGATGGAAGTAAAGCAGGGAAGATTAATATAACTGCAGTGAGAAATCCTTGCGATATAATATTCCCTGCAATTGTACCTACACATAAGGTAAGTGTATAAATAGCGATTAATACAATTAACATGTATATAAAATAACTATGAAAAGGGGAAAATACTTGATATTTATTATGAAAAGTTACCTTTTTCATAATAGCAAATAGCCCCCAGTTTAAAATGACAACAGCGGCAATATTACAGACTCCAAACAACCATTTTGTTATATAGAGGTGTGAACGTTTAAATGGCATAGACCATAACAAGTCGCTAGCGTTATTTTGTCTTTCCCATCCAATTAACGTACAAGCTAGGACGATCAGTACGCTACCTAACAGCATGACAGGATCTAGAAGTGTTAAATCAAAGTGGTAATGATATACATAGTTCCACTTTTTAATGTCATTTAGAAATTGTTGCTCTTGAATAGAAGTCATGTAGTATTTATATGAAAAAGTATAGAAGCTGACGAGCCAAAATAACCATACAACATATTTACTTTGCTGATACGTTCTTAGCCACAGTGCTTTTTGAAACATAGGATCTCTCCTTTAAAAAACTTTATAATTTGTTAGGCGTGATAATATAACATAAGTAATGATTCCAGATAGAAACAAACCGATATAGTAGCTAGGTAAGAAATTAAAATTGTTTATTTTATAGCCGCCTAGTAATGCAAAGTAAATGGTTGTCCCCCATATCCATATTTTTAAATGCTTTTGGAAAATAAATATCTTTTGACCGTTTTCATTTGGCGATCGTTTATATAAATATGTCCCAAGTAGTAAATAAAATATCGTATAGAAAATAGGGACTAACATTGACTTGGCTGAATAATATATATGAGATGCTGGATCTCTTAAAGCAGTTGGATTGTTCTCGATCTTACGGGATTCCGGATCGTAGTAATAATTGATAGAAAAGTGATTAATTGGTGCAACTATATTTGTTTTTTGATTGATTTCATAAAGTTGTCGATATAAGTTTTCATTTTTAATATCTGCAGCGTACAAATGGTTTGTTGTAAAAGTGTATAGTAATGTAATAAATGTAACCCCTGCTAGTAACCACGGAATACAAAAAACAATCTGTGAAACAACACTGCCAGTAAAAGTACCGATGCATAGTGCAGCTGTATAGACTGCGATATAAGAAACAATTGCATAAAGAAAGTATCGGTGAAATGGACTAAATGATTGATAATCAAAATGAATAGTTGTTCTATAAATAACATACATAAGAATCCAATTTACAAGTAACGAGATCACAATACAAAAGGAACCGAAAGTCCATTTAGATAAGAAAACATCTTTTCTTTTAAATGGCATTGTCATAAGTAGTGTATTAGATTGGTTGCTACGTTCCCATCCTATTAATAAGCAGGCTAAAGCAATGATAAGAATAGTTAACCAAAAACTATTACTTTCTCCTGAAGAAAAGGTATAAAAATAATAATAATGTTTCCCCTTTTCTTGTAATTCGTAATACACATCAAGTTGTTGCTGAGAACTTCTATAGTAGCCAAAAGGTAACAAATAAAGCGAACTAAAGAAGAATAGTAACACAGCATATTTCCCGCGCTTCCAATTCCACATCCACAACGCCTTATGAAACATACCCATCCTCCTCCAGTGTCGTAACGAAGACATCTTCAAGTGACATTGTTAATTCTTCAATGAGTATAGGTTGTTCTTTATAAAACTTCTCCAGTGTTGTAGCCACATTTCCCTCAATTAAGATTGTAAATACTTTACCTGTTTGATTTAATATTTTAATATTGCTTAAGTTTTCTAGTTTTTGAGGTAATGAACGTTCGTAAGCTACTTGTATTTTTGCAAATCGTGATTTGGCATCGTCTAGTGATGTAATAGAAGATATAGTATGGCCTTTTAATATAATAATTGTATCTGCAATTTGTTCCACTTCATCTAAATGGTGAGTTGAGATGAAAATGGTAATCTCTTTTTCTGCAACTTCTCCAACGAGAAACTGTAAAATCTGTCTTTTAACGATAGGATCAAGTCCGTTTGTCGGTTCATCTAAAATGATATATTCTGCTTTTGTAGAAACAGCTAAAATGATGGCAAGTAGTGCTTTCATGCCTTTTGAATAACTACGAATTCGTTTGTTTGGTAAGTTAAAACGTTCTAACAGTTCATAGAAATATGCTTCATCAAATGCGGTATAAACTTCTTTATAAAACTTTACAATTTCTTTTACCGTATATCCGTTCAGTATGCTAGTGGAATCAGGGACATATACAATTTTTTGCTTTATTTCAGGACACTGATGAATGTTTGTATCTTCATATGTAACAGTCCCTGCATCAGGGTCTAAAATGCCGACCATCGTTCGTAATAAAGTTGTTTTCCCCGCACCGTTCCTTCCGAGTAATCCGATGATACTTCCTCTTTGTAATGTGAAAGAAACATCATCTAAAATTGTTTGATTATCAATTGTTTTCTTCAAGCTTGTCACTTTCAGCATCCGCATTTACTCCAATCTCTTTGTAGTATGAATCTATCCAATCATGAATTTTATCTTTCGTAACACCAAGATAAGAAGCTTCTAATAGTAATTGATGAAATTGCTTTTCAACCATAGCGATTTTCCTTTCGTCTAATGTTGGGGTAATCGATTTGGATACAAATGTTCCTTTTCCTCGTAATGTTTCAATAATCCCTTGTCGCTCTAACTCTTGGTACGCTTTACTCACTGTGTTTGGATTTATAACGAGTAAAGAAGCGAGTTCGCGTACAGAAGGTAGTTTGTCACTTGGAGCTAACATGTTCTTCAATACGAGTTCTTTTATATTTTGAACAATTTGTTCCCATATCGGAGTGTTGCTTCTTGGATCAAGTTGAATATGCAAGAGCAATGTCTCCTTTCTGGCGTGTATTAAGTGTACTACTTCGTGTAATACACTTAATACAATATAGGTGATGAATGTATTTGTCAACTAAAAATATTAGAAAAATATGGTATTAAAAAATAAGAAATTGGAAAAAATAGGTCTGATATAGAATGGAGGGTTAGTCATGAAGCGAGTTTTTGGAATACTTGTTTGTTTCATGTTATTGCTTTCTGGTACTTCAGTTAGTTTCGCACAATCTGAGAAGACGAAGCAGGAGAAAACAGAAGAAACAGCGCCGAAGTTAGCGGAACAAGCGTCGTCAGCAATTGTAATTGAACAAGATACAGGTAAAGTTTTGTTTGATAAAAATCCAAATGAGAAATTACCACCTGCTAGTATGACGAAGATTATGACAATGCTATTAATTATGGAACAAGTTGAAAAAGGAAAACTAAAACTGACCGATAAAGTTAGAGCAAGTGAGCATGCGGCTTCAATGGGTGGATCACAAATCTTTTTAGAGCCTGGGGAAGAGATGACTGTAAATGAAATGCTAAAAGGTATTGCAATTGCATCTGGAAATGATGCGTCTGTTGCAGTAGCGGAGCATATCGCTGGTTCAGAAGAAGGTTTTGTAAATATGATGAACAAAAAAGCGAAAGACTTAGGACTGAAAAACACTCATTTTCAAAATCCAACAGGTCTTCCGGCTAAAGACCATTATTCCACAGCAAACGATATGGCAATAATGGCAAAAGAATTAATGAAGTACCCACTTATTCGCAAATACACAGGTAAATACGAAGACTATTTACGTGAAGATACGGATAAGAAGTTTTGGCTCGTGAATACGAATAAGTTAGTACGTTTTTATCCTGGAGTAGATGGTGTGAAAACTGGTTTTACGACAGAAGCAAAATATTGTTTAACAGCATCGGCTGAAAAGAATGGGATGCGTGTTATTTCAGTTGTTATGGGTGCACCTACATCGAAAGAACGGAACAATCAAGTAACGAAGCTTCTTGACTACGCATTTGGTCAATATATGACAAAGAAATTGTATACACGAGGCGAAAAAATTAAGACTGTACAAGTAGGAAAAGGTAAAAAAGAAAAAGTAGATTTAGTTGCGTCAGACAATGTGTCTCTTCTTATGAAGAAAGGCGAAAATATGGATAAAGTAAAGCAAGAAGTAATTGCTGAAAAGAAAGTGAAAGCGCCGATTAAAAAAGGTGACGCACTTGGTACACTTGTTATTAAAAAAGATAAAGATGTTTTATTAAAGCAAACCATTGTAGCAAAAGAAGATGTTGCTGCAGCGAGCTGGTGGGAGTTATTTAAAAGAAGTTTTGGGATGTTTTCAACATCAAAATAGCGGCAAATATTTTGCCGCTTTTCTATTCGTATGAAAGTAAATAATTGCTGAATAGTTTCACTTTATGGCGAAATAGTTCTTCTTTTGTCAGTAGGAAGGATTCTTATGTTGTATCACGAAAATCTTTATGTATGTAAATGAGTAAAGTTTGAGCATAAGGAGGAAATCGTGTGAGTCTTTCCATGCAATTAGAAGTAAAACGTGACGTCCTATGTGTGAGACTAGCGGGTGAATTAGATCATCATACTGCTGAAGAGTTGCGAACGAAAGTAACAGATATGATTGAGACACATGGTGTTCATCATATTGTTTTGAGCCTAGAGAACTTATCGTTTATGGATAGTTCTGGTTTAGGTGTTATATTAGGCCGATATAAGCATGTAAAGGGATTAGGTGGAGAAATGGTTGTTTGTGCAATTTCACCGCCTGTTAAACGTTTATTTGAAATGTCGGGCTTATTTAAAATTGTTCGCTTAGAAGAAAGTGAAGCGCATGCGCTCGCGACGTTGGGGGTGGCATAAATGAGAAATGAAATGAACCTTCAATTTTCAGCATTAAGTCAAAATGAATCATTCGCTCGCGTTACAGTAGCTGCTTTCATTGCGCAACTAGATCCAACGATGGAAGAACTTACGGAGATTAAAACAGTTGTGTCAGAAGCAGTTACGAATGCAATTATTCATGGATACGATGGAAATGCAGAAGGTGTTGTTTATATTTCTGTAATTTTGGAAGAAGCAATGGTGAAACTCACGATTCGAGATGAAGGGATTGGCATCTTTGATTTAGATGAAGCAAGACAACCCCTTTTTACAACTAAACCTGAATTAGAGCGTTCCGGAATGGGATTTACTATCATGGAAAATTTTATGGATGAAGTAGAAGTTATTTCAAACGAATCTTTCGGGACAACAATCCATTTGACAAAATACTTATCAAATAGTAACGCTCTATGCAATTAAGGAGAATAGCCTATGGACATAGAGGTCAAAAATGAGAAGAAGAAACCTCAGTTAAAGGACCACGAGCTAAAAGCGTTAATTCAACAAAGTCAAGATGGAGATCAACAAGCGAGAGATACAATCGTTCAAAGTAATATGCGTCTCGTATGGTCGGTTGTGCAGCGTTTTCTTAATCGAGGATACGAACCAGACGATTTATTTCAAATTGGATGTATTGGGCTCTTAAAATCGGTAGATAAATTTGATTTATCTTTCGACGTGAAATTTTCAACATATGCAGTTCCAATGATTATTGGAGAAATACAACGATTTTTACGTGATGATGGATCAGTGAAAGTAAGTAGATCTTTAAAAGAAACAGGAAATAAAATTCGAAAGATGAGAGACGAGCTTTCGAAAGAATTCGGAAGGGCACCAACGATTAACGAAGTAGCCGAAGCGTTAGAACTAACGCCAGAAGAAGTGGTTCTAGCGCAAGAAGCGAGTCGTGCTCCTTCATCCATACATGAAACGGTGTATGAAAACGATGGAGATCCAATCACTATTTTAGATCAAATTGCTGATCAATCTGAAACGAAATGGTTTGATAAAATTGCTTTAAAAGAAGCAATTAGAGAATTAGATGATCGAGAACGTTTAATTGTATATTTACGCTACTATAAAGACCAAACCCAATCAGAAGTAGCGGAGCGCATAGGTATTTCGCAAGTGCAAGTTTCAAGACTTGAAAAGAAAATATTAAAACAGATGAAAGATCGAATAGATGAGTAGCTATCTATTCGATTTTTTTTTATGACTTTAATAGGAGGAGATTGTAAACTTTCGTAAAAATTAACAGAATTTATTGATAATTTAGTAAATTTAAAATATAATCCAAGTATGAACTTGTCCAAAGGGGGAAGGAAATATGGAAACGAGGCAACAATGGGGAACGAGGGCTGGATTTATTTTCGCAGCGGTCGGCTCTGCTGTTGGATTAGGAAACATATGGCGTTTTCCTTATACAGCGTATGAAAATGGAGGAGGCGCATTCTTTTTACCGTACTTATTCGCATTATTAACGACTGGTATTTCATTATTGGCGTTTGAATTTGCTCTTGGGCATCGTCACCGTGGTTCAGCGCCACTTACGTTCTTCCGTATTCATCCGCGTGCTGAATTCATTGGATGGTGGCAAATGTGTGTAACGTTTATCGTTTCAACATATTATGCAGTAATTATTGCTTGGTCTATTTCATATACGTACTTTGCAATTACTGGAGCATGGGGGAAAGACACGCAATCATTTTTATTTAAAGAGTACTTACATGTTGCAGATAAGCCTGGACAGTTTGGAGGGCTCGTACCGGAAGTATTAATTCCATTAGCTCTCGTTTGGATTATTGTGCTTGGTGTAGCATTTAAAGGAGTTAAAAAAGGAATCGAAGTGGTTAACCGTATTTTCATTCCTTTGCTAGTTGTTATGTTCCTTATTATCGTCGTTCGTGCAGTGACGATGGAAGGTGCGATGCAAGGATTAGATGCATTCTTTAAACCAGATTGGAGTCGTATTTTTGATGGAAAGGTATGGCTTGCTGCTTATGGTCAAATTTTCTTTAGCTTATCTTTAGCATTTGGAATTATGATTACGTATTCTAGTTATTTACCGAAAAACTCAGATACAACAAATAATGCCTTTATTACTGGCTTTGCAAACTCAGGATTTGAATTATTAGCAGGGATTGGGGTCTTTGCAGCTCTTGGATTTATGGCAAACAATATGGGGGTACCGGTTGATAAAGTAGCAAGTGCTGGTGTAGGGCTTGCGTTCGTAGTATTCCCGCAAATTATTAATGAATTACCGATGTCACCGGTATTTGGCGTATTATTTTTCTTATCATTAACGGTTGCTGGAATTACATCCCTCATTTCGCTTGCGGAAGTATGTTTTGCTGCCGTATCTGAAAAGTTCAGCTTAAGCCGCCAAAAAACAATTGGAATTATGGGGACGCTTCTCGTACTAGTTTCTCTTGTTTTTGCAACACGTGGCGGGCTTATGTTCCTAGATGTTGTTGATTATTTCGCTAATAACTTCGGGTTAATTTCAATTGCATTAGTGGAAGTAGTTACGATAGGGCTCATTCTACGCCGTTTACCAGTTTATCAAAATCACGCAAACTTCGTATCTGATATTAAGTTAGGGACGTTTTGGAGAGTAAGTTTACTCGTTATTACCCCGCTTATGTTAGGATACATGTTAATTGATGGTACAATCCAAAATATTAAAAAGAACTACGGAGATTATCCAACGGAGTTTGTCGTAACATATGGTTGGTCAATTGCAGCAGCGTTCCTTATCGTTGCACTAATCATTAGTATAAAGAAATGGAATGCACAAATACATTCAGATTCTGCTAAGCTTGAAAAAGAATGGAAAGATCGGGGTGTTTCATAATGAGCGGATCAGCGATTATGATGATGGTTATTGGTATGGTAGTCATTTGGGGAGGACTTGCATTAAGTATTGCAAATTTATTTAAGAAAAAGGCATAAACTAAAAAACATCTGTACCGAAACGGTACAGATGTTTTTTTATGAAAAAATTGTATTAGAAAAAAATTCAATAACCATACTACAACTACGAGGAAGAGTGAAGAGGTGAATGGAAATTGGAACAAACAATTTATATTAAAATGCGTAATCGATTAAAAGTTTCTCCTACGTATGAAGTGAAACTGAGTGATGTCGCTCAACTTGCTGGAGATGCTATGGTAGTTGAATCATTACAGAATGAGGTAGTTTACAAAATAACAGCGCATGATAAGACGCATGTTGTAATTGATGTTATGAAAATTATTGAGATTATTAGGCGAAAAGCGGCTCATATACAAATTAATTTACTCGGTTCTGGACAAACTCTTGTTGAAATTATATATGAAAAAAAGAAAGTACATCCGATTTTCTTCGGACTTGTATGGTTGTTACTTTTTATTGGAGCGGCTCTTGCGATCATTTATTTCCATGAAGATGTGAGCATGCAACAAGTGCACCAGCGGTTATATTACATGATTACGGGAGAATTTAAGGCACAACCACTTCTATTTCAAATTCCTTATTCAGTAGGTCTTGGGTTAGGTATGGTCTTATTTTTTAATCATGTATTTCAAAAGCGAATTAATGAAGAGCCGAGTCCGTTAGAAGTGGAGATGTTCCAATACCAACAGTCACTTGACCAATATGTAATTGTTCATGAAAACAAGGACAATATGAAACAACTTGCCGATGATTGAGTCTGGGCTTGTTATTTTAATTGGTTTAGCGGGAGGGATTGCAGTAGGTAGCGGATATGTCGCATTTTTAGCTGTACTTGGTATAATCCCCCGCCTAGCTCAATTAACGAGGAGTGGAAAGCACATTCAATATTTTGAGTGGGCAGTTATTGCAGGTACGTTAACAGGAGCTTGGTGTAGTTTGAAAAACATTACATTTCAAACGTCGCAATATTGGCTTGTTATATTAGGAATATTTTGTGGCACATTCATTGGAATGCTTGCAGCCGCATTAACAGAAGTGTTAAATGTTTTACCTATTTTAGCGAAACGAGTAGGGGTAGAAGGGAAAATCGTTGTTTTACTCGTTGCTCTTGTACTTGGCAAAGTAATAGGCTCATTGTTTCACTGGATTTATTTCGTAAAGTAGGAGGCAATATATAAATGACAGGGCGAAAACTAAAGGATGATTACATAAATAAAGTGAAGGAGTACCATCCAAAACCAAACTATTTCCTAAATTGTGTTAAGGCATTTCTTGTAGGTGGATTCATTTGTACTGTCGGAGAAGTATTGATGAAATTTTATATACATTATTTTCATTTCAGTGAACAAGAGGCAGGAAATCCGACAGTTGCAACGCTTGTATTATTATCGGTGATTTTAACAGGTTGTGGTGTATATGATAAAATCGGTCAATTTGCTGGAGCGGGATCGGCCGTACCTGTTACGGGATTTGCAAATTCTATGGCGAGCGCTGCGCTAGAACATAAGAGTGAAGGAATTGTGCTTGGGGTTGCTACAAATATGTTTAAGCTAGCGGGAAGTGTTATCGTTTTTGGGGTCGTTGGTGCATACGTTATTGGATTAATAAGATATACTTTTAACATTTTTATGTCTTAAAGGAGGGGCTAGTATGAGGTTGACCGGAAAACAATCGTGGGTATTTCAAAATGATATTTATGTGAATGCAACCGGTACTGCTGTTGGTCCAAAAGAAGCTGAAGGCCCTCTTGGGAAGGATTTTGATATTTCATACGATGATTTACATTGCGGAGAGGAAAACTGGGAACTTGCTGAACGAAGATTAATGTCAGATTCAATTCAACAAGTCTTGCAAAAAGGAAATGTAAAGACATCACAAATTGATTTCTTTTTAGCGGGTGATTTATTAAATCAAACAGTGACAGCAAATTATGTTGCGCGTAAGTGGGGGATTCCCTTTTTAGGGATGTTTAGCGCTTGTGCAACCTCGATGGAGACTTTAGCGGTTGGATCAGCCTTTATAGATGGTGGATTCGCAAATCGTGTTTTAGCGACGGTAAGTAGTCATAATGCAACGGCTGAAAGACAGTTCCGTTATCCAACAGAGTATGGGGGACAAAAACCAGGAACAGCAAATTCCACTGTTACAGGTGCGGGATCCATATTAATTAGTAAAGAAAAAAGTGCCATTAAAATTACGGCAGCTACGATTGGAAAAGTGCAAGATTTAGGGATTGCGAATCCTTTAGATATGGGGTCGGCGATGGCACCTGCTGCTGCTCATACAATTCAACAACATTTTGAAGATTTGAAGAGGAGTGCAGCAGATTATGATTTGATTGTTACCGGTGATTTATCATCTATTGGGACACCAATCGCAAAACAACTGTTACTGGAAGAAGGTTATGATCTTGGGCATATATATAATGATTGCGGATTAATGATTTATGATTCCGGTCAAGAAGAAGTATTTGCCGGTGGTAGTGGTTGTGCTTGTTCAGCTGTTGTCACATATGGTCATTTATTAAGCGAGATGCAAAAAGGGAATTTACAACGAATTTTTGTCGTTGCTACTGGCGCGTTATTAAGTCCGATGATGATGCAGCAGAAAGAAACCATTCCAACAATTGCACATGGTGTCGTATTTGAGAGAGTGAAGGGAGAGTGAATTGTGGATTTTATATATGCATTTCTTGTAGGAGGCGCCATTTGTGTAATTGGACAGGTATTGTTAGATTTCGCAAAGTTAACACCAGCCCATTTAATGGCTACCTTTGTAGTTATAGGAGCAGTTTTAGATGGATTCGGATTGTACGATAAGCTTATAAAGTTTGCTGGTGCTGGTGCGACAGTTCCTATTACAAGTTTTGGACATTCACTATTACATGGGGCAATGCATGCGGCAGAAAAACACGGATATATTGGGATTGGTATGGGTATGTTTAGTTTAACGTCTGCAGGCATTTCTGCAGCGATATTATTTTCATTTTTTGTAGCACTTATATGTAAACCGAAAGGATAAATCAAATGAGACGAAGGGTTGTTTTGGTCACAGATGGAGATGAATATGCAAAGCGGACAATTGAGCTTTTAACGAAGGAATTTGGGGGAAGGTGTATTTCAGCATCACAAAGTAATCCAACCAAATTGACAGGGAAGAAAGTTGTTGAGCTTATTATGCAAACGCCATATGACCCTGTATTTGTCATGTTTGATGACAGTGGATTTATTGGAGAAGGATCTGGTGAAAAGGCTTTAAAATATGTAGCCACACATAAACAAATTGATGTACTGGGGATTTTGGCAGTAGCGTCTAATACACATCATTGGGAATGGGCACGTGTAGATGTCAGTGTAGATCGGAACGGGGATTTAACCGAATACGGTGTTGATAAATTTGGACTTCCAGATGGTGAAATTGGCAGAATTAGCGGAGATACAATTTATTGTTTAGATGATCTGAATGTTCCTGTCATTGTGGGAGTTGGTGATATTGGTAAGATGTGTGGAAACGATGAATGGGAGAGAGGATCACCTATTACTAGAAAAGCGATTCAATTAATTTTGGAAAGGAGTGGTTTTTATGACGAAACCTAAAAAAGTGGAAATCCCTATTTCATCTTTCATAAGTGATAATGAAAATTACTTAAAGCAAACAGCTGGACTAGGTGTTACATATGACGTTGGCATTCGTAAATTTCAAATTTTAAATAAAGAAATTGGTGTGTTATTTGTAAACGGACTTTGTGATACAAATTATATTATCCCTATTTTAGAAGAAGCGGTGGATACAAATGAGATAAGGGATGTAGAAGAAGATACAGTGAAGCTTTTAGAGAATCGATTAATCCATCAACAAGTAAGTAAAGTGAAAACGATGGATGAGGTAATGCTTCAAGTATTATCAGGACTCATCGTTATATTTGTGGAAGGTGAAACGGAAGCGTTCGCAATAGATGTTCGTAGTTATCCGGGCCGGACGCCGACAGAACCAGATACAGAAAAGGTAGTACGTGGTGCAAGGGATGGATTTGTTGAAAATATCGTTGTAAATACAGCGTTAATTCGTAGAAGGATACGTGACCCACGTCTTCGAAATGAAATGATTCGAGTAGGAGATAGATCACAAACGGATGTTTGTATTACATATGTACAAGATGTTGCAAATCCGGATTTAGTTAAGATTATAAAACAAGAATTAAATAACATTGAAGTAGACGGGATTACGATGGCGGATAAAACGATAGAGGAATTTGTAGTTAAACAAGGCTATAATCCCTTCCCGCTTATTCGATACACAGAAAGACCAGATGTAGCAGCAAATCATCTACTAGAAGGACATGTGTTAGTACTCGTTGACACATCACCAAGTGCTATGATTACACCGACAACATATTTTCATCATTTACAGCATGCAGAAGAGTTTAGGCAAAATCCAGCTGTAGGTACATTTTTACGTTGGGTACGTTTTTTAGGTGTTATATTTTCACTGTTCTTATTGCCATTTTGGTTAGTGTTTGTTTTTGATCCAACTCTTTTACCGGAAAGTCTTGCTTTCATTGGACCGAACAAGATGACACATTTACCAATCTTATTACAAATTTTGATGGCCGAAATCGGACTCGAATTTTTAAGGATGGCTGCCATTCATACACCGACATCATTGTCGTCTGCAGCAGGATTAATTTCTGCCATATTAATTGGTCAAATTGCCATTGATGTAGGTTTGTTTGTACCAGAAGTAATTTTATACGTAGCAGTTTCTATGATTGGAGCATATGCAACACCGAGTTATGAACTAGGGCTTGGGAATAAAGTCGGAAAGCTATTTGTCATTATTTTGACAGGTATATTTCATGAAATGGGATTTGTAGTTGGAATGACGATACTGATTTTATTTTTAACGTCTATAAAAAGTTTACAAACACCGTATTTATGGCCGTTTTTACCATTTGATTGGGGAGCGTTAACAAAAATTCTACTCCGTCCAACGATGTCTAGTTTAAAAGTGCGCCCAAGTATTGTAAAACCTCAAAATGTAAGAAGGCAAAAATAAGCAGGATTAATCTCCTGCTTATTTTTTATCGAAAATTTATAGTTTTTTAACAAAAATCAAACATTTTTTGTGTACACTTAGAGTAGATATTGTGTATGGAAGGGGAAGAGGACATGATTAAATTATTTGTAAGTGATTTAGATGATACGCTCGTTTACAATGTGAATCATATGCAAAAAGAAGATGAACGTGCACTTTGTTGGTTAGCTGAAAAAGGGACAAATATTTGTTTTGCCTCTGGCCGCTTTACTCATCGAATTAATGAAGTCGTAAATAGGTTTGCCTTCCCGTATTACACAACTAGTTTAAATGGAGCAACGATGTTACTGCCGGATGGAAAAATATTTCATGAATCAAGTTTTGAAGATGGGATTGCCCAGGAAATATATCGATATATCCATAAAAAGGGACTAGCAGATATTGTTTGTGCAAATGAGCACCGGTATACAAAAAGAAAGAATGAACATCATCATACTTTTGAAACGTATATGGGCGTGCATATTGCTGAGATAGAAGCATTAGAAGAGGAATTTGGTAAGACTGTGCATCCTGCGAAATTGTTTGTTTTTGGGGAAGAAGAGACAATTGCAGCATTAGATCAAGAGTTACGAGATACATTTCAGAGCGAAGCGGAAGTTTTTATGTCTGGTAAACGCTATGTTGACATTATGCCAAGGGGAGTAAGTAAAGGGAGTGCTTTAAGGCGACTAATGGAACATTTACAAATTGAAGCAAATGAAGTTGCGTGCATTGGAGATTCTTTCAATGATATTTCTATGTTTGAAGTAACTCCGCATTCATTTACTCTACATCATGCTCATCCATATGTGAAGGAGAAGGCAAATCATATTGTTCGTTCGGTCGAAGAAGCTGTTATGAAATTGCCATTACTTGTATAAAAAAGAAGCTCGTCACTGACGAGCTTCTTTTTACTTGAATAACGATTTAACAAAATCAATGATACTTGAGAAGAAATCTTTAACTTTATCTAGGAAACCTTGCCCTTCTTCAGATCCTAAAAAGGCAGAAACGTGTTCTTTTGCTTTATTTAACTGACTGCCAACTTGATTCCAATCGATATTAAGATTTTTCATTTTATCAAATAGCGCAACTAAGTTATTTAACTGTTCATCCGTTAATGTAATACCAAGTTGATCCGCAATTTTTTGAATTAATGAACGTAAATCTTCAGTCGTTTTTGGCTGTTCTTTGGCAATTTCTTCTTTAATTTTTGCAACAAGTTGAACTGCTTTTTCTTCACCAATTTTATCGCCGAGCTGGGCTGTTTGCACCATTTCTTCATTGGCTACTTTTTTTACTTCCTCAGGAATTGCTTTGTTCGATGTTGTTTCATAGGCTTTCATTAAACCGGTTAAAGCAGCAGTTCCTGAAACTTTAAATGGTGCAGTAATTTGAATTTCTGCATCTTTCACACCTGCTGTAATAAGTGCGTTTGTGTACATTGCATCTGTTATCGAATTAATGTTTTTTGAACGTACAATGAGACCAGAACCTGGCTTTGTGTATGTAATCATAGAAGAGGAAATTGCTCTCGTACCAATTTGCGCTTTTGGAACAATCCCTTCTAGAAATTTATGTTCTTCCGCATTAGACACAGTAATGATTGTAGCATCTTTTGGTGCTTTCATTTCTTTTAACAGATCTTGTTTTTGTTGTTCAGACAAGTTTTCTCCTAGTGTAACAATTGATTCTCCTTCGATGATGTCTGCAAACGAAGCTGTTGGCATCATAAATACCGTTACAGCTAATAGCAGAGCTAGTAATTTCGTTTTCACGAAAAATCGCTCCCTTTCTCTTTCTAAAATTTTCGGGCAACACAGTTATTATAGTATATATTTTTTATTTGTCACCTAGCTTTTTCCACATTTCAAAAAAGAAGTATCTAGATTGTCGGATTCTTTTTGTTTCTAGTCATGAATGTGGTAATATAGTGCTGAGATAGTTGAAAGGAGACATATACGTATGAAAACTTTAGGATACATATTAATGGAAAATGGTGAAAAAATCGATTTAGAATTTTTCCCAGAAGAGGCACCAAAAACAGTAGAAAACTTTAAAAAACTAGCAGAGCAAGGATTTTATGATGGTGTGACATTCCACCGCGTTATTCCTGGCTTCGTAAGCCAAGGTGGAGATCCAACAGGAACAGGTGCAGGTGGCCCAGGCTACTCTATCCCATGTGAAACTGATGGAAATCCTCATAGACACCTTGTAGGTTCACTTTCTATGGCTCATGCTGGCCGTAACACAGGCGGTAGCCAATTCTTTGTTGTTCATGAGCCACAACCGCATTTAGATGGTGTACATACTGTATTCGGTAAAGCAACAAGCGGTATTGAAACAGTATTAAACATGCGTCAAGGCGATGTAATGAAAGAAGTTAAAGTTTGGGAAGAATAAGTTAATGGGAAAAGAGAGCTATTGCTCTCTTTTTTGTTTTTTAATAGGAATGGGTATTTCGGTTACAGTACATGATACAAGTAGTAATGTTTTTGTAGTGAAAATATGTCGCTTATGAGAACAAAATTTTAACAAATTACATAGAATACATTAGATTACATGTTTCAATAAATATTTTTATTACATTAATTTTGCTAGAATTCATTTGCTCTCAGGTGATGAATATTGAAGTGGTAATGAGCGATGGATGTTCCTTTTCGCTTTCATATAACAACGTTTCTCCTTCTATCTACTTAGAAAAAATAGTACTGAAACATATATTTGACTTTCTTCTTTTCGCTTTGTATGATTATCAAGTTGTTTTAGGCCCTTCTCACTCTGTTGAAAATATTGTAAAATGAATGTGATATGAAAAGAGTGGTTGAGGGGATTAATAGTTTGTAACTTTTGTAAGAAGGGATAAGGGTTATGTTAATTCGTTTTAAAAAAAGTTATGAAAAGATTGCAATGGGGCTTCTTTCATTTATGCCAACCGAAAAAGATGTGAAAACATTACAATTGACTATGAAAGATTATGAAGCAAAAGATGATTGGCAATTGTATTTGTGGAAACAAAACGAAGATTTTGTTGGGATAATGGGGATTGTAAAAAAAGAGAATCAAGTGTTGGAAATTCAGCATTTGAGTGTGAACCCGTCTCACCGTCATATGGGTATTGGGACGAAGATGGTTCAAGAGTTAAAGAGTAAATTTCTTGAGTTTACAATTTGCGGAAATGAGCAAACAGCAAGTTTTTGCAAAAAGTGTAAAGGGCTAGAACAAAATATACATTCGTGAAAGCAGAGATAAGTAGTTTATTATCTCTGCTTTCTTTTTTGTAATTGTTCGTTTCGTTCAGCGATGACCTCTGTTCGATCACGTAATGTGTGCTTATGTATTATATATTCATTAGAAGTAGCATTCACGTCTTTCCAAGTAAGGTTTTGTTTCTGACATAATTCCATGCAGTACTTTTCTAATGCTGTATCCGATAATGGTAAAAATAACGGTGTAAAACTCTCTTCTTTCTGTATAGATTGCAATCTAGCCTGGAGTAAGCATAGAAGTTGTGTCTGATTTATTCCTAAACGTAGTAAAGATGCACTGTTTTTTTCTAAAATCTTTATGGCGCTTTTCATCATTTTCTCTGCGCCATTCCAGTTAGAGCGTCTTTGATGGTATAAAGAAACTGCAATTTGAATAAGACCGACTAAATAATTATCACGATTTTCTCTCGGTTTTATTTTCCAATATTCTTCAAGTATTTCGTGGCATTCAAAATAATCATAATCTCCGTGAAAATGAATTAAAAATTGGATGTATTCGGTAGGATACATTTTCTTCACCCCTGTTTAACGGTTATAAATACAAGTGTATCATAGAAATATAAACAATAAACGACTAGGGAATTTTCCCTAGCCGTTATTGTTCATATTAGCAGAAGCAAGCTGCCCCTACAATAATTAGTAAAATAAACAATACAACAAGTAATGCGAACCCACCGCTAAAACCGCAATCAACGTGACCCATAGTTTTTTGACCTCCTACATTGTTCTTACTACACTGTTATCATATGAAGCGGTGGGCATGATGACATAGGCATAGGTCTATTTTTAATTAAATTTCTTAAAAAGGTTGGATAGAACATGAGTATGCTCTATACTTATGTTGTTATAGAAAAAATGTGGTGGGATGCTTTGTGCAGTATAATTTTAAAGTAGAGGCTTTTGAAGGGCCTTTAGATTTATTGTTACATTTAATACATCGTTATGAAATTGACATTTATAATATTCCTGTAGCGGAAATTACAGAGCAATATTTATCTTATGTTCATACGATGAAAGAACTACAATTAGATGTTGCAAGTGAGTATTTAGTAATGGCTGCGACTTTATTACAAATTAAAAGTAAAATGTTGTTGCCGAAACATGAAGAAGATGTACTTGATAACGGTGATGACTTTATAGATGATCCTCGTCAAGAATTGATGGAGAGGTTAATTGAATATAAGAAATATAAGCAAGTTGCTACTGAGCTAAAAGAAAGAGAACAAGAAAGAGCACAGCTATATACACGTCCGCCAATTGATTTTACATCGTTACAACAAGAAGAGGAGACAAACTTGCCTCTTGATGTTACGTTATATGATATGCTAGCGGCATTTCAAAAATTAATGCGCCGTAAAAAAGCAAAGAAACCTGTAACAACACGTATTACTCGTCAAGAAATACCAATTGAAAAGCGCATGATTGATATTTTAAAACAGTTAGAAATACAAGGTGGTCGTCAAAGTTTTTATGATTTGTTTGTTGATGATGAACGAGAAATAATGGTTGTAACATTTTTAGCGGTTCTTGAGCTTATGAAAAATCAACAAATCATAATTGAACAAGAACATAATTTTGATGAAATTTTCGTATCAAGCTCTACTAAATCTGCATAGAGTTAGTATGGAAAATGGGATGGAAATAATATATCTCATGCTAGGTTTGAATGTATCGTTTGGAACAAGAGAAAAAATATTGAACCGAACGCATTGATTGTGATTCGGTTTTTTGATGTGTATTTTTATGGAGAAAATTGGAGGAAGGAGCTCGTAAAATGGATAGAAAAGAACAGAAATCAATCATTGAAGGGCTTTTATTTGTTTCTGGTGATGAAGGGATTTATCCAGAACAAATAGCAAAAGTGCTTGAAATTGAAGGAAATGAAGTAATCGATATTTTAGAAGAAATGCAAAAAGAATGTGAAGGTGCACACCGTGGTTTGCAAATTGTGCAGTATGCAAAAGTATATCGTTTTGCTACAAAGAAAGAACATGCTTCGTACTATCAAAAATTAATAGATATCCCAACAGCTGCTTCACTTTCTCAGGCTGCTTTAGAAACGTTAGCGATTGTGGCATATCGTCAACCTATTACAAGGACTGAAATGGAAGAGATTAGAGGGGTGAAAACCGATAAGGCGTTACAAACGTTAGTTTCACACTTACTTATAAAAGAAATGGGAAGAGCAGAAGGGCCAGGGCGTCCTATTTTATATGGAACAACGAAAGAATTTTTGGATACATTTGGATTGAAAACATTAGATGATTTACCGGCACTTTCTGAAGAGAATGAACAAATGAATGAAGCAGATTTATTCTTTGGTTCTTTACAGGAGATATCGAAATAAAAGCTTAGCATTTTGCTAAGCTTTTTTTGTATATCAATTATATACCGTGCCATACTAATTGAAAAAAGGAGACGAGTTATGAGAAGTATGCGAAGTATTTTATTGTTAGTTTCTGTTTTGTTATGCTTTTCTTTAAATAGTGCATCGGCCAAAAGATATATGATGTCTATTCATACCGCGTCTCCTTTACATATGCAGCGGCAACATTTTGGTAAAATGAAAGTGAGTTTTTTAAAAGTTGGGCAAGGTGATGCGACACTTATTACATTGCCAAATGGACAAACGATGTTAATTGATGGGGGACCTTATGAAGCAGGTGAGGTTATCATTCAAAAACTAATCGAAAAAGGGATTAACCATTTAGATGCTATCGTCAGTACGCATCCTGATATGGATCACATTGGAGGACTCATTCCGATTGTAGAGCAAATGCCAGTATCACTTATATTAGATAGTGGAAAAACATATAGTTCTTTTACGTATCACACATACCGGAATCATATTAAAAAAAGAGGAATTCCTTTCGTTTCAGTAAAAGAGGGACAATACATACCGCTAGATCCGCATGTTTCCATACAAGTATTAAACAATGGGAAATCAAAAGATGAAAATAATGAATCTTCAATTGTGTTAAAGGTACGATACGGAAAAGCGGATTTTTTACTAATGGGTGATGCTGATGTGCGGACGGAAACTGAAATATTAAAGCAATTTGATGTACATGCAGATGTGTTAAAGGTGGGACATCATGGCTCCTATACTTCAACAAGTGAAATGTTTATAAAGAAAGTAGAACCACAGTTTGCGATTCTTTCATATGGAAGCAGAAATCCGTATGGCCATCCGCATCAAAGTGTAGTGAGACGTTTAAAACAGCATGGTATAATGATATATGGAACAAATAAACGTACAGTAGAAATGGAAACAGACGGCGAGCATATTACAATAGGCTCTAGTGGATTAATGCCATTACTTAAGTGAGTAATATGATAGGGGATATTCTCCCTTTTGGGAAAACTGAATAACATATATTATAATTGCAAGAGACGTACTAAATTTCCTTTTTGTTAAACAAAGAGGAAATTTTATTCGAATGTATAGACAACTACTCGTGCATATATTAAGATGGAATTAGGCGAATAAGGTAATAATAACAAGTAGGTATTTCATGGGAAAGGATCGATGAAAATGAAAACGCAAGTTGTCATCAATGCCAAAATTTATACAGGTCAAGAAGTAGTGGAAAACGGATTTATTCGTTACGCAGAAACAATTAAAGAAATTGGTTTGATGGCTCAATATGTATCACAAGAAAATGAAGCGGTTTTAGATGCGGCAGGGAAGATTGTGATTCCAGGTATGATTGATGTTCATATTCATGGTGGATACGATATTGATGCGATGGATGCAAATAGCGATGGATTAGTAACTCTAGGTAAAGAAATGTTAAAAGAAGGAGTTACAACTTACTTTCCAACAACAATGACACAAGCTCCAGAAGCAATCGAAGCGGCACTACATGCTGCGAAGGAAGCGAAAGAAAAAGGAGCACATTTCGAATATATTCACTTAGAAGGACCGTATGTTTCAAAAAAACGTGCAGGTGCACAACCACTTGAACATATTGTTCCTGCGAATATTGAACAATTTAAACAATGGCAGGAAGCAAGCGGGAATCTAATTAAATTAGTAACATATGCACCTGAAGAAGAAGGTGCGTTAGAGTTTGAGCAGTATCTTGCTGAAACTGGTGTTGTTGGCACAATGGGGCATACAGATGCAATTGATGCGCAACTAAAAAATAGAAACATTACACATGCAACGCATTTATACAATCAAATGCGTGGATTACATCACCGTGAACCAGGAGTTGTTGGTCATGTGTTATTAAGTCCAGATGTAATGGTTGAAGTAATTACAGATGGTATTCATATTCACCCTGATATGGTGAAATTAGCATATAAGTTAAAAGGACCGAAAAAAGTAAGTGTTATTACTGACGCAATGCGTGCAAAAGGTCTTGAAGATGGATTATATGAGCTTGGCGGACAGCCAGTACATGTAAAAGATGGTAGTGCTCGATTAGAAGATGGAACGTTAGCTGGTAGTATTCTAAAAATGGATCAAGCTTTCCGAAATGTAATTGAATTTACAGGTTGTTCAATCGAAGAAGCAGTACTGATGACATCAGTAAACCAAGCAGAAGAGTTTGGATTAAATCATAAAGGTGCATTAGCGGTAGGAAAAGATGCAGACTTTGTTGTGATGAATGAAGATTTACATGTATATGATACGGTTCGTTTAGGAATTCATATGAAGGAAGGGAAGTAATTAAATGAATATTCTTGTTGTAAAAACTCCAGAAGAACTAGCTGAAGCAGGTTATAAATTAATTGAAGAAGTTGTAAACACAAAAGAAAATCCAACATTAGGAATGGCTACAGGAAGCTCTCCATTAGGTATTTATGCAGAAATGCGAAAAAATAAACTTGATACAAGCCGTGTAACCACTGTAAACTTAGATGAGTACGTAAATTTACCACATGAAGATAAAAACAGCTATCACTATTTCATGCAAGAACAGTTGTTTGATCATCTTCCATTTAAACAAACTTATGTACCAAACGGGATGGCAAGTGATTTAGAGGAAGAGTGCAAACGTTACGAGGGCATTCTAGCTGCTAACCCAGTTGACCTACAGATTCTTGGAATCGGTGAAAACGGTCACATCGGATTTAACGAACCAGGAACACTGTTTAATTCTCCAACAAACATTGTTGAATTAACAGAATCTACACGCCAAGCAAACCTTCGCTTCTTCGAAAAAGAAGAAGATGTGCCAACGCATGCGATTACAATGGGAATTGGAAGCATTATGAAAGCGAAACAAATTCTACTTGTTGCTATGGGTTCTAAAAAGGCAGAAGCTCTTAAAGAATTATTGCAAGGTGAATATAGCGAAGCGTGTCCTGCTACAGTTTTACAACGTCATCCGAATGTAACCGTAATCGCTGATCAAGAAGCTCTATCTTTATGCAGTGAGGCGATTGCTGATGAACATCGACAAGTATTCACCATTTCCGATCTATTATCAGATTCAAGAGTGGGTGAAACAGCTAATTGAGGACGGCGAATGGAAGCCGGGAGATAAAATCCCATCTGAGAATGAACTTTGTGATAAGTTCGAAGTGAGTCGTATGACAATCAGACAGGCGATTAATAATTTAGTGGAACAAGGTTATTTATATCGGAAACGTGGAATCGGTACGTTTGTCCAACTTCCGAAAGTGGAACAAAAATTGCAAGGAATGACGGGATTCACAGAAGATATGATTTCTCGTGGGATGAACCCAAGTAGTCAATTACTTAGTTTCCGCCTAGTTCCAGCTACTGCGAAAATAGCAGACCGGTTGAGAATACAGGAGGGAGAGTCGGTTTATGAAGTGAGGCGTATACGCTTAGCTGATGATGAACCGATTGCTTTTGAGACGACATATTTGTCGCCAGCTCTTGTAAAAGATATTAACGAAGAAATATTGCAACAATCTTTATATGAACATTTAGAGAAAAAACTGGGCTTTAAACTCGTTAGCGCTACTCAATCAATTGAAGCTTCAATTGCAACGGATAATGAAGCTGAACATCTGCATATTCCTAAAAAGGCGCCAGTGCTTGTAATGCGTCAATGGTCATATTCAGAAGGTGAAGTACCGTTAGAGTATGTGAAATGTATTTATCGTGGAGATCGTTATAAGTTTATTACAAACATCGCACGTAACAAATAATATATTTCAGTTCGTGAAGTACAGTTAATGTCAAATTGTTTAACATGTAAAGAAAAAATACGACTCATCCTTATAAGGAGTGAGTCGTATTTTTATTATGAGCAATTACGTGGTTAACAGCATCTTTAACTGTATTTACTACATAGTGAGCGTGTTCTTTTACTGCTTCATCTGCTTGAGACATAGCAAAACTGTGAGGAGTTAAAGAAAACATCGGGATATCATTATAAGAATCCCCTATGCAAGCAACTTCCTCTGGTTGTAGTTGAAACTCTTTTAATAAAACAGAAATAGCAGCCCCTTTACTAATATTAGGTGGCATTACATCTAAACATTGTTCTGCTGAGATGAATGTACTAACTTTTCCGTGGAATTGTTCATCAATTTTTTTCTGAAGGAGTTGTAAGCTTTCCTTTGTTCCACCGACAGAGATTTTATTTGGAAAAATTGTATCATCAATTTTCTGTAATAGATGCGGTTCTTCAACAGAAGTCATCGTTACTTGTTGTTCAAGTTCATGAATAAATGGTGTTTTCTCTTCAATGTAATAATTATGCTCATCACTTACATAACGAAAATAAGGATCTTCATTTGTCATTGCTAGCAGATCAGGTAGAATACTCGAATCAAATGTTGCAGATAATAGTTGCTTGTTTTCATGTGTGTACACGAAAACACCATTTACACTAATGCGATGGAAATTTGTATTTACAGCTTTCATTAAATCTGCAATTTCATTATCTAGTCGGCCAGAAGCGAAACAAAGAATAACATTTTGCTCAGCAAGACTACGAAGTGCTACAAGATCCTGTTCGTCAATTAATCCTCCGTGTTGCATCATTGTACCATCGATATCACTTACAAACATTTTAATCATGTTGTTATCCCCTTTCTATGTACAGTTGCTCTTACATTATACGCATCATATATAAACATGTCTAAAAAATGAATTTTTATGAAATGGTAGATGTTTTACATTGACGACAAAGAAGAATGTTCTGTAACATAAAAGCAGGCTATTTAAGTACGAGGGTGGTGTTATATGAGTAATTATCTAGAAATTAAAAAAGTTTTAAATAATAATGTCATCATTGCTAGCCATCCTGAACATGAGGAAGTAGTAGTGATCGGTAAAGGAATTGGATTTGGGAAAAAAGCGAAAGACATATTGGAGCAAGAACAAATTGAAAAAATGTTTGTTTTAAAAAATGAACGTGATCGTGAACAATACAAACTGTTAGTGCCGCATGTGAGTGAAAAATTAATTGAATTAATGAATGATATTATGTTCTACATTCAAGAAAAAGCAAAATCACCATTGAATGAACATATTCATATCGCTTTAACAGATCATATTTCTTTTGCGATTAAGCGGTTAAAACAAGGACTTACAATTGATAATCCTTTTTTAGTTGAAACGAAAATGCTCTATCCAGAGGAATATGAAATTGCTGAAGGAGTCGTAGACCTTTTAAATTCTCGTTTGCAAATTACATTGCCAGAAGGAGAAATTGGTTTTATTGCACTCCATATTTACAGTTCACTTACAAATTCAGATTTATCTTCAGTTAATCAAAACTCCCGTCTCATTGCACATCTTGTATCTTTAATTGAGACAAACTTACAAATTACATTAGACCAAGAAAGTATCCACTACTTACGCCTTATTCGTCATTTACAATATGCTATTGAACGGGTGAAAAAAGGGGAGAAAGTAGAGGAATCACAAAGTTTTGCTGATTTATTAAAGGCGGAATATCCCGTCTGTTATAATTTAGCTTGGAAGCTAGTTAAGGTCATGCAAAAAGAATTGCAACTTCCTGTGTATGAAGCAGAGAGCATATATTTAACGATGCACCTGCAGCGCTTAGTGAAAGCAGAGCATGTGTAAAAAGACATATATTTTTGTCTAAAATGAAAACGTTAAAAAAAATCATTGAATCGCTTACAATAGTTATGTATAATAACTATTGCAAAGTTATACAAATTTCGACAAACACATTAAGGTAAGTAACGAAAACGTTTGCCTTAATTATAGTGAACTTATACGTAAACCTATTTTTGACACGTGTTACTGATTCGATCAGGCATGAGTGGAGAAAAGTAAGGAATGTAAGCTAGAGAAAGGGATATACTACCCTTTGTATAGCTATCGTTCTATCTTTTTTTCCACATGTCTTTTTGACGTTTGTCGGAAGGTATCAATATAGATAAGAGAGGAAGGGTTTCCATGTTTAAGAAGATCTTTGGTGTTCTTCAAAAAGTCGGAAAAGCGTTAATGCTTCCAGTAGCGATTTTACCGGCAGCAGGTATTTTACTTGGATTTGGTAATGCATTTCAAAATCCACAGTTAACAAATGTTATTCCTGCTTTAAAAGCAGATTGGTTCGTAATGGTAGCAAAAATTATGGAACAATCTGGTGATATTATTTTCGCTAACCTTGCATTATTATTCGCAGTTGGGGTGGCAATTGGTTTAGCTGGTGGAGACGGAGTAGCTGGATTAGCAGCGTTCGTCGGCTACTTAATTATGAACAAAACGATGAGTGTGTTCTTAGAAGTAGATAAGCTAGTAAAAGTAACAAGTTCTGGAGCAGACCCAGTAAAAATTGGATTTACAGATCCAGCATATGCAAACGTATTAGGAATTCCAACACTACAAACAGGAGTGTTTGGTGGTATTATCGTCGGTATAGTAGCGGCATATTGCTACAATAAATACTTCAACATTGAATTACCATCATACTTAGGTTTCTTCGCAGGTAAGCGTTTCGTACCGATCGCAACTGCAACATTCTCTTTAGTAGTAGGTATAATCATGTGTTTCATTTGGCCATACATTCAAGGTGGCTTAAATACGTTCTCACATCAAATGATTGATGCAAATAGAACATTAGCAGCATTCATATTCGGTTTAATTGAACGTTCATTAATTCCATTTGGATTACATCACATTTTCTATTCACCGTTCTGGTTCGAATTCGGTCAGTATACAAATGCAGCTGGCGAATTAATCCGTGGTGACCAAAAAATCTTTATGGCACAGTTAAAAGACGGTGTAGAATTAACAGCAGGTACATTTACAACTGGTAAGTATCCGTTCATGATGTTCGGTCTTCCAGCAGCAGCATTAGCAATGTACCATGAAGCACGTCCTGAAAATAAAAAATTAGCAGCAGGTATTTTAGGCTCTGCTGCATTAACATCTTTCTTAACAGGTATTACAGAACCACTTGAATTTTCATTCTTATTCGTAGCACCAGTACTATTCGGAATTCACGCAGTATTCGCTGGTCTATCATTTATGACAATGCAAATTTTAGGTGTTAAAATTGGTATGACATTCTCTGGTGGTTTAATCGACTTTATGTTATTCGGTGTACTACCAGGCCGTACAGCATGGTGGTGGGTAATTATTGTTGGTCTTGTACTAGCAGTTATTTACTACTTCGGATTCCGCTTTGCAATCCGTAAATGGGATTTAAAAACACCTGGTCGTGAAGTAGCAACTGCGAATGACGGCGCAGGTAAAACAGAAGCAGGAGAACTTCCACGTGAAGTATTAGTAGCACTTGGTGGTAAAGAAAACATTGCTTCTTTAGACGCTTGTATTACTCGTTTACGTGTTCAAGTTAACGAACAAAAGAATGTAAACAAAGATCGCTTAAAAGAGCTTGGAGCAGCTGGTGTACTTGAAGTTGGAAATAACATTCAAGCTATTTTTGGACCGAAATCTGACACATTAAAATCACAAATTCATGATATTATGTCAGGTCGTACACCTCATGTTGAAAAAGAAGAGCCTGTAAAGGTAGAAGAAACTCCTAAACAAGTTGATGAAAACGAAACAATCGTATCACCAATTGAAGGAAAAATCTTATCGATTACCGAAGTACCTGATCAAGTATTCTCAGGAAAAATGATGGGAGACGGATTTGCAATTGAGCCAACAGAAGGAACAGTAGTTTCTCCAGTTAACGGTGAGATCGTCAACGTATTCCCTACAAAGCATGCGATTGGTATTCAATCTGAAGGCGGAAAAGAAATTTTAATCCACTTTGGTATTGATACTGTAAAATTAAATGGTGAAGGTTTTGAAGCACTTGTAGCACAAGGCGACAAAGTGAAACAAGGACAACCATTATTAAAAGTAGATCTTGCATTTGTAAAAGAAAATGCACCATCTATCATTACACCAATTGTCTTTACGAATTTACAACAAGGACAACAAGTAGAATTGAAAAAAGATGGAAATGTTAAGAAGGGCGAAAACGCTATTATTGACATTCAGTAGGAATTTGACGCAAAATGTTTATAATTATAATAGGCGATGTGGTTGACCGAACATCGCCTATTATATACAATAGATGATGTAGTACTCACGTCTATACAACTAAAAAATACTGTAATTTAAAGGAGATAAATTATCATGGAAAAAATCTTTAAAGTAACTAGCGACTCAGGAATTCATGCTCGTCCAGCAACTCTACTTGTAAACACTGCAAGCAAATTTGGTTCTGACATTAACTTAGAGTATAACGGAAAAAACGTTAACTTAAAATCAATCATGGGCGTTATGTCTTTAGGCATTCAACAAAACGCAGAAATTAAAATCACTGCAAATGGTGATGATGCAGCTCAAGCACTAGCAGCTATCGAAGAAACTATGAAAAACGAAGGATTAGGAGAATAATGACTCTTAACATTCAAGGGATCGCTGCATCAAGTGGGATTGCTATTGCAAAGGCTTTCAGACTTGAGAATCCTGAATTTAACATCGAAAAGAAATCAATTACAAACGAAGCTGCTGAAATTGCACGCTTAGACGCTGCGCTTGAGAAAGCAAAAACTGAATTAGAAGCAATTAAGGACCATGCTTTTGCTGAGCTGGGTGCTGATAAAGCTGCGATCTTTGAAGCACATTTATTAGTGTTAAATGATCCAGAACTAGTAAACCCAGTAAAAGATAAAGTGAATAGTGAAAAAATAAATGCTGAATTTGCAATGGATGAAGTTGCATCAATGTTTATTTCTATGTTTGAAAACATGGATAACGAATATATGAAAGAACGTGCTGCGGACATTCGTGACGTAACAAAACGTGTTCTTGCACATTTACTAGGAATTAACTTCTCAAATCCTGGTACAATTTCTGAAGAAGTAATCATTATTGCTGAAGATTTAACACCATCTGATACAGCTCAGTTAAACCGTAAGTATGCAAAAGGTTTTACAACTGATATCGGTGGACGTACATCTCACTCTGCAATTATGGCTCGTTCTATGGAAATTCCTGCAGTTGTTGGTACGAAAGTTGTTATGGAGAAAATCCAAAATGGCGATATCGTAATCATCGACGGTTTAGATGGAGAAGTAATTGTAAATCCATCAGAAGAAACTCTTCGTTCTTTTGAAGAAAAGAAAGCGAAATTTGAAGAGCAAAAAACTGAATGGGCAAAATTAAAAGACCAAGCTACTGTAACAAGTGATGGACATCACGTTGAGCTTGTTGCAAATATCGGAACACCAAATGATGTACAAGGTATTATCGATAATGGCGGAGAAGGCGTTGGTTTATACCGTACAGAATTCTTATACATGGGCCGTGACAATCTTCCAACAGAAGAAGAGCAGTTCGAAGCGTATAAAGCAGTTCTTGAAGGTGTAAAAGAAGGTCAACCTGTTGTTGTTCGTACACTTGACATCGGTGGAGATAAAGAACTTCCATACTTACATTTACCAAAAGAAATGAACCCATTCTTAGGATACCGTGCAATTCGCTTATGTCTTGATGAGCAAGATGTGTTCCGTACACAACTTCGTGCATTACTTCGTGCTAGCGTATACGGTAACTTAAAAATTATGTTCCCAATGATTGCAACTCTTGATGAGTTCCGTCAAGCGAAAGCAATCTTATTAGAAGAGAAATCGAAACTTGTAGAAGTGGGTACAACTGTTTCTGATTCTATTGAAGTGGGTATGATGGTTGAAATCCCAGCTTCAGCAGTATTAGCAGATCAATTCGCAAAAGAAGTTGATTTCTTCTCTATCGGAACAAATGACTTAATCCAATACACAATGGCTGCAGACCGTATGAACGAACAAGTAGCTTACTTATACCAACCGTATAACCCATCTATTTTACGTCTTGTAAAAATGGTTATTGATGCGGCTCATAAAGAAGGCAAATGGGCTGGTATGTGTGGTGAGATGGCGGGAGATTCACTTGCTATCCCATTATTATTAGGATTAGGTTTAGATGAGTTCAGTATGAGTGCAACATCTATTCTTCCTGCAAGAACACAGCTAAGCAAGTTGTCAAAAGCAGAAATGGAAACATTAGCAGAAAAAGCATTAATGATGTCAACTGCTGAAGAAGTTGTTGAACTAGTTAAAAGCATATAATCAATAAAAAAACCTGAGTCGATTTGAAATCGGTCTCAGGTTTTTTCTATGAGAAAAGTAAATCTTATTTTCTTACTATAGAGGATAAGGAACGGAATTAGATAGCGATAGCAACGATATCAGTTGGGCATACACGTAAAATACCAGTAAAAGTATTTCGATTTTGATTGTTCTTATCGTCTTTATTATTATCTTTATCGTCTTTGTTATTACGAGCTAAAGCAGAGAAAAGAGCAACGCCGTTAGCGAAACCTTCAAAAATTACATTGTTGAATGTTCCGTTACCTCTAATGCTTAAAAGAGAAAGTTCTGTTCCAACTGAAATGCTAGCAAGTACGTTACATACAGCTGGTTGTTGTGGTTTTACCTCTCTCTCTTTCTCGCGATGGTCACGATGGTCGCACTCTCTTTCACGATGATGACAGTCTCTAAAGTTATCACAGCATCCAAATGATCCAAACATAATCCTCATCACCCCCTTCACACTTATAATCTATGTAAGTTCGGTAATGAGTGACTGGACAGAGAGTGGAATTTTTTCTGGGGGATTTTCTCATTTTAAAAGACTAGCTGGGTGTTTAGTACGGAATGATGTTTAAAATAGGGGAAATATCACAAAAAAGTGTAAAGACCACCGAAATGAATGAAATAGGTAGGCTTTACACTTTTTTACTTTTATATAAAACGATGATATATACAGGGAGAGCTAAGAGTAATGGTGCAATGGATCTTGCAGTATGTTTTTCTGCGTCTAATTGGAAAGTTTCTTCTTTTGGGAATTGTAACACTGATATGTTTGTAGCATCACCAATAAAATATAACAGCAGTACAGTTACTATGTAACTTAAAAGTGCGATAAAGCTTCCGTATGAACTCAATGAAAATCCCTCTCTTGTTATCTATTTGTTATCATTGTATCATAATTGTAACAAAAACACACGGTTATATTTCGATGCTTTAACAAAATTCGACACGAAACGCCATTTATGTGTATGGGAATAGCATGAAATTTACTATTTTTTTATGTATAGATGTCGAATAATACATTGTAATATTACGGATGTGTGACAGGATAAAAAAGAAACGAAGGCAATGAAATTGCCTTCGTTTCTTTTTTGTCCCGTATTAACGCAGTAAGCCCCTAATATTCATTAAAGGTTCACTTTGTTATTTTGCCCATTCACTCACTTGCTCTACGCTCATTCGTGGTGCAGGGTGGCCTTTTAAAGTTGATTCACCAATTGTAATAAGCATAATTGGTACGTAACGAGATGAAACATTGAATTCTTCTGTAAGTGCTTGTGGGTTGAAACCACCAATAGCACAAGTATCCCAGCCAGTTGCTTTAGCCGCAAGCATAAGTTGCATTGCTGCTAAAGATGCATTTGAAAAGGCTGCATCTCTTGGGAATTGCTCACGAGCATATGCAGACTCAATATTTTTAGCTAAGCGCTCTTTTGCTTCTTCTTTCATAAATCCTTGTTCTACAATTGGACCATAAACTGGTTCAACGTTTTTATAAGCTTCTAAATCACCTAAAATAGCGACTACAGCAGAAGCATCAAGTATTTGTTGCTGGTTATAAGCAATTGGATGCAATCGTTTCTGTACATCTTCACCTTGGAATACAAGGAATTTCCAGTGCTGCAAGTTCCAAGCAGAAGGTGCTTGAGCAGCTCCCTTTAAAATCTCGTGTAACTCTGTAGATGAAATTTCTTTCTCTGGGTTGAATGCACGTGTAGATGTGCGTTCGTATAGAACATTAAAAAAGTTGTCGTTTGTCATTATATATCCTCCAAGTAACATATCAAATTATAAAAAATACATGTAATATATTCTACTTACATTTTGTAAGTTGTTGAATTTAAGAATATAATATCTTTATTTTAATTGTCAAGTTTTAAAAAGGAAGCTAGGGCATTCATACAAACGATACAATTCCTATAATCATACACTAAAAAAGGAATTTATAGAGAAAAAGCGAAGAGAGCATTCTCAATTAGCTTGTTAATATGTATCCCTCACTCATTAAAGTATTTAGAGAACAGTCTTTTTATAAAATATTTGTGAGGAATGCAGTAGAACAAGATATATGAAGTGAGTGAAGACTAGTGATGAACATACTACATTTTTTATTAGAGAATACGGTTTTCCAAAATGTATTACAAGATCTTCAGTTAAATGTCCTTTATATAGAAAATGGATGCACACATCAACAAACGATAGAAAATATTCATCCAAAATGTATGTTTATAGCAAATAGTTTTGAAGAAGGAGAATTATTGTATCAGAGGACTAAACCACATATTGTAATTATGTATATAACAGATTTTTCTCAAATAAAATATATAAAGAATATGTATAATCCACAGAGTACATTTATTGTCATTTGGGATCAACAGATAACAAGCGAGTTTGCAGAGGTGCTTACGTTAGGAATACGTAATATTGTGATAGCCCCTGTGACCCCACAAATGGTGTTAGAGGAAGTGAATAAGAGTTTGTATCAGCTTTCTTTAGTGCGGCAAGTAAGTTTGCAACAAGAACTACTTCAAACGATGTTTGATTTTCAAAATGATCTATTATTTATAGTAGAAGACGATGAGATTGTTGATTGTAATACAAACTTTTTAGAGTTTTTCGGATATGAAAATTTATTTGCCTATCGTGAGCAACATTTAGTATTTGCTGAACATTTTATTAGAGAAAACGGATACTATTCAACAACCCATGATATAACATGGTTAGATGATACATTATCATATGATAGAAGAATTAAGATGTCCAATTATGAAGGGGAAGTTTCAACTTTTTTATTGCGTGCGACACCACTGCCAGAAGATTTATCAAGATTTATTGTGAAGTGTACAGAGATTACAGAATTAGATGAAATCTATCAAGAACAAGAAAGGCTTGCTATGATAGATTCGTTAACAGAGATTTATAATCGTTTGAAGTTCCAACAAATACTAGAGGCAGAATGGGATAATGCAATGCGTAACGATGAAAAAATAGCACTTATTTTATTTGACATAGATAATTTTAAAACAGTAAATGACACGTATGGCCATGATTTTGGTGACTTAGCATTAATTCAGCTTGCAGAGCTTATGAAATCTAAAGTGGAGCAGCAACATGTATTTGCAAGGTGGGGAGGAGAAGAATTTATCATATTAGTAACTAATACAGTAGAAAAAGAAGCATTTCAGGTTGCGGAATCATTACGATTTTTCATTGAAACAAAGCATTTCTCCGGAATTTCGAAATTAACAGCGAGTTTTGGAGTCGCGTTATATGAACAAGGGATTACAAGAGAAGAATTAATGCAAAGAGCGGATATTGCATTATATGAAGCGAAAAAAAATGGGAAAAATCAAGTGTGTGTATATAGAAAAGAAAAAAAGTGATTTTTCGCAACAAATTGTTGCGATTTTTTTTTATTGTTCGATAATAGAATGTGGGGGGTATTTTGGACGAAGGAATTATGGAGGAACAACATGATAAAAAAAATAATGATGATGGCTTCGCTGTCTGCTGTAGTTTGTGGTGGAGTATACTATTTTCTCTATAATCCCAATATAAAGGAAAGCACTGTATTAACAACTAAGGTGAATCCTACTATTGAATCAGAAGTACAAGAGAATATAGAAGAAGAAAAAGAAGAACAACAAATTGATTATGCTAGTATATCTCAAAAGTTAGATCAATATTTAATAGGAAAGCAATTTAATGGAACAGTTTTAGTAACAGATAAAGAGCATGTTATATTGAATAAAGGATATGGGTATGCTGATGTTCAAAATAAGATAGAAAATACGCCTCAAACAAAATATCGTATCGGTTCTATTACGAAAACAGTCGTGGCCACATCTATTTTACAGCTACAGGAACAAGGGAAGCTAAATATTCAAGATAATGTAAATAAATATATTCCCTCTTTTCCGGTAGATAAAAATATCACCTTATATCATTTGTTAACACACACATCAGGTTTGCCAGAAAGTGGAAAAGGGAAGGCGAATGCCGCTTCTCGTATAAACTTAGTAAATTGGATTGGAAGTCAAAAATTAGAATTTCCACCAGGCGCAGGCTGGAGATATACAGATTATAATTATATGGTACTTGCCTATATTATAGAAAGCATATCAAAAAAACCTTTAGGAGATTACATAAAAGAAAATATATTTACTAAAGCAGAAATGCATGAATCTGGTATGGGAAATATGGCTCAGGGAGATCAGCATGTTGCTAAAGGATATGTAAAGAAAGAGAATGTACTTGAACCTGCACAAAAATTGTTAATGGAGTGGTTATACGGATGCGGTGAGATGTATACGACAGTTGGCGATATGAAGAAATTAGACGAAGCGATTATAAATGGGAAACTTCTTTCTGAACAAAGTATACAATCGATGTTTTCACCTTCAACAGAACGAAAATATGCATTTAGTTTTTACATATATCCGGATTATTTTCATAATCATGGTGTACTATCTGGTTGGAACACGTTCAATAATTTTAATAAAGAAAAAGGCACTTTTGTTATTTTATTTTCAAATGTGAAAAATAGTATAGATGATGATTTTAATAATGAGTTTCGAAAGATGGTAAGTGATTTATTAGAACGAAGGGGATGAGAAAATGGAACGTAAAAATGTATCAATAGGTTTCATCGGTATTGGTGTAATGGGAAAAAGTATGGTGCGTCATTTAATGCAAGACGGCTATCAAGTATATGTATATAATAGAACGAAAACGAAGACAGACTCTTTAGTGCAAGATGGTGCGAATTGGTGTGATACACCGAAAGAGTTAGTGAAGCAAGTTGATGTTGTAATGACTATGGTTGGATATCCACATGATGTAGAAGAAGTGTACTTTGGGATAGATGGGATTTTGGAGAATGCAAATGAAGATACGATAGCAATTGATTTCACGACATCTACACCAACATTGGCAAAACGTATTAATGAAACCGGTAAAAGTAAGAATGTATATACGTTAGATGCGCCTGTATCTGGAGGAGACGTTGGTGCGAAAGAAGCAAGGCTCGCAATTATGGTCGGTGGTGAAAAAGAAATATATGAAAAATGTTTACCGTTATTTGAAAAACTAGGAACAAACATTCAGTTGCAAGGACCAGCTGGAAGTGGACAACATACAAAAATGTGCAATCAAATTGCGATTGCATCTAACATGATTGGAGTATGTGAAGCTGTTGCTTATGCAAAAAAAGCTGGACTAGATCCGGATAAAGTATTAGAAAGTATTTCAACGGGAGCAGCAGGTAGTTGGTCATTGAGTAACTTAGCTCCTCGAATGTTAAAGGGAGATTTTGAACCAGGGTTTTATGTAAAGCACTTTATGAAAGATATGAAGATAGCTTTAGATGAGGCTGAAAAATTACAATTACCAGTACCAGGTTTAAGTTTGGCGAAGGACTTGTATGAAGAGTTAATAAAAGATGGAGAAGAGAATAGTGGAACACAAGTGTTATACAAAAAATACATAAAGGGGTAAATGAGATGGATCTTCAAAAATTTGATGAGATGATTGATACTGTACAACGAGCAACTTGTATACAAATTAGTGAAAAACAAAAAGAAGCTTTTAAACAAAAGTATGATTTTGAGCCGGAATTCGAATATGGAAGAGATGAGAAGGGGCATTATGTTATTCGAACTTCAAAAAAGATGTTAGAAGAAATGGAGTTTTATTTGGCATTGAAATATGATCAAGATGGAGTTGACCTTTATATGCAAGCAGAGATTGACGGTATTTGTCACGTATCTGTTAGCTATAGTGAAGATGTCCTACATTTACAGGAATTGTTTCAATTTCTAGAAGAAAATAAATAAAAGTCCTCATTTGAGGACTTTTATTTATTTTTAATTTTATAATTATAAGCTAGAAGCCCGGCGGCATCGTTCGATTGGGAATGGAATAACTTGTGCGATGTGATTAGGACCGAATTGTTTTGCACGAGCATGGCGTATTATATAAAATGCACACAGAATTGAAACAGGAATAGCACCGAATAAGCCAAAAAATAAAGCGCTTACACAGGATGCGACAAAACCTAAAACACCAACTTCCAACTCTTCCATAATAGCTCCTAGAATAACAGGAAGTGCTCCACACGTAACCCCTAGTATAAGTGCGATAAGTAAACTCATGATTATCCCCCTCTGTTTGCGATATTCTTTTCCTTTTATTTAATTGTAGTATATCATACATAAAACAGAATTTTCAGAAAAAATTCAAAAAAAGTTCAATAAATGTTCAAAAAGTGTTAAAAAATTTGCTTAAAAAATAGAAGGGGAGATTGTTTTGGAATAGAAGGACTCATATGTTTGAGAAAATAAAAAATCAGGCTTATTTCAAAAAATGAAATAAGCCTGTTCCATAGGAGGATGTATATATGTAGAGTGAATAAAAGGTTGGAAAAGGGGATCCAAGTCCTTTTATTCAACTAACTACCTTAATAAATTGGAACCCAGCCTTCAGTTGTAACAAAAATACGAATAGCTACAACTTGACGATCATCTTGCAAGGTAAAATAATGTCTTGCATTTTCAGGAACAGATATGAGATCGCCTGGCTCAAGTTCAACGTCAAAGAATTTCCCATCTTTTCCTTCAATAGCAAAGATGCCATGACCACTAATAATAAAGCGAACTTCATCATCGGTATGATGGTGTTCTTTTTGGAAATTAATTAATAATTCGTCAAGGTTAGGTGTGCTATTTGAAAGTGAAATTACATCATGTGCTTTATAACCTCGGCGCGCTGAAACATCAGCGATTTCTTTTGAAAACGCAGCTAATATTTCAGCCTTGTTTTCATCTGTTAACGAATAATTTTCATTTAAATGAGTAGGAAGCTTAGAAATATTCCATTTCTCATATAAAACGCCTTCCTCTTGTAGAAATTTAGATACTTCCACTTCATTTTCGATGCGAGTATTTACTTCATGAATACGAATTTGCGCCATTAGAAACGCCTCCTTGAATTGATAATAGTTTTATATGAAATTGGAATAAAAACTCATAAGCTTCTAATCTTTTCTTTGCATCAAAGCTATCTCGGCCCCATACGGTAATACCGTGGTTACGGATTAATACTGCTCCCGAATCTCCTTGTATATGCTTTCGGAAGTTTTCTCCAAGCGTTGGGATATGGGCATGGTTTTCGATAATAGGAATGTGAATTGTTGCACCTTCTTCCCAAATATCGAGAGCCTTAATAATTTCTTGATTTTGAAGGGTGACTGCATCACTATATAAATTTGTGATGACGTTATTATCAGTTGTATGAACATGAAGTACGCACCCGGCATTCGTATTGTTATAAATATGTGTATGCAATATTGTTTCTGCTGAAGGGCGTAATTCAGTCTCTAATACGGGAATCCCTAGATGATCTACTAATAGAAAATCATCTGGAGTAGTTTTTGTTTTATCTTTACCACTTGCTGTAATAAGAAAAGTAAGTGGCTCATGACTAACCTTTATAGAAATATTACCACTTGTTGCTGGAAACCAATTTCGTGTTGTTAATTCTTTTTTTATCTCGCTTAAGTCATACCATTGACGAAAAAGTTGTTTCATGATTTCACCTCCAACAAATGTTTTAATTGGGTTTGAACATCGTGAAATGTTTCAAACGGTGTATAAGCAATATAATTCTCTTCACACTTTGTAATAAGGAAGTCGCGAGCAAATACTTTATCTGCTTGTTTCGCAGCTTGTAAATCAGTAATGGAATCTCCAATCACAATATGGAAGTCATTCGTATCACTTAATTTACGGATTAAAGATGATTTGCATAATCCGCAATGATTTTGACAATGATGATCACAAGGATGAGGCCACTTAACTGTAATGAATTCACTTGAAAAGTCTGTTTCATTACAGTAAATTTGTTCTTTTGGAATGATTCCTTGTAAGAGTGGATAGACGAAGAAATCCATTCCACCTGATATAACGTAAAAAGAAATGTTATTTTCATTTACAAATTGTATAAATTCATGAAAACCACTACGGATTTCAGCAGTTTCTATTAAAAATTGAATCATATCATCGTGTAGACTAGTAGGTATTAATTGAAATAATTGAGAAACACCTTCTTGAATAGACAGCTCTTGTGATAAAATTCTATTCTTTACTTCTTCGGCTTCTGGTGGTGCGAATTTTTCCATAATGGACATAATGTTATCATTATTTGTAATCGTGCCATCGAAATCACAAAATACTTGAATACTCATAATTTCACCCCATGAGAAGGATTTCCCCATATTTGTAGTGCACTATGCAAATTTATGTCATCTACTTCATGGAGTGGTGTATTTTGCAAAGTAGCATTAATTGCAGTACGGAAAGCTTTACCGCCCCCTTGCGCCCCACTCGGATGTCCATGTATCCCGCCGCCAGCATTAATAACAACATCTTTACCGAAATCCCGTAGAATAAAGGGAACGAAACCAGGGTGAATACCAGCAGACGGAACAGAAAAACTCTTCTTGAAAAATGCATCGTCTTCAGTTAAATGTTTTGAGATGGCAAGAGCCTCCTCTTTTTCTAGTGCAACACTTCCGTATGGAGATGGGAATAATGAAAAGTCAGCCCCGGCATAACGTAGTAGCTTTCCAAGTAATAATGGAGAGGAAACTCCATATAACTTGGATGCTGAATAAGCACCACTTACAGCAGGGTGTGCCATAATAGGAATTGGGATTTCATCATCTTCTGCAAGTGATTGTAGTACATCTAGTCCGTAAGCAAATACATTAAATAATAGAATATCTGCCCCAGCTTGCACTGCGCGTTTCGCATTTTCTTTTAAATCAAAAGTTCGTCCTGTTAAATTTACGGCATATAACGTTTTATGTCCGTATGTTTCATATACGGATTGTAAAACTTCTTTTCCAGATACAATGCGTTTCGTAAGTGGTGTTAATGTATTCTCAAATAATATTTCATCATCTTTTACTATATCTACACCACCAATTGCTTGATCGCGTAATTGCGTTTTTAAATACCCAATATTTCGTCCAATCATTCCTTTAAAAATACTCATTAAAAGGGGACGTTCATGCACTTGTAAAAGATTTCGAATACCATCTATCCCGAATTTTGGACCAGGGAAATATTGTTTTAACTCGTCTGAAAATGTTAAGTCGATTAATTTCACTTCACCATCAAGTGATAGCTTGCCGAATGTAGTTGTTAAAATTGCTGGTAAGTCCGGACTGAAGTTTAATAACGGATATTCGATTTTAATAATCCCGCGTTTAACTTTTTTACGTAAATACGAATTGGTATGTTCTTGTTCAGCTAGTTCCTCAACATGAATGACGTTGCCTTTATGCTGTTTTAATTGTTCTTGCAATAAGTGTGGCAAATGAGTCCAAGAGCCAATTGTTAAACCGAGTGCAATTTGCTCGGCCTTTTTTTCTAAGTTATGTGAATCATCATGGATTAAATACGTTGCTATAATTCCGCTCATTGTTAAAACCTCCTAGTTAAATAAAAAAACCTCTCAGCTAAGGAGAGGTTTTTTTACAACCAGCTCCTTATCTGTCAGCATAATGCTGCGAGAATTAGCACCGTGTCTACAATTGTAGATCGGTTGCCGGGTTTCGTCGGGCTCGTCCCTCCACCTGCTCTTGATAAGAAGTATTTAGAAATGTTTAAATTTTTAAGATAACTGAATTTTGTCAGATATTTTTCATGTTGTCAATTACTTTTTGAAAAAATTTAATTTATCAATTCGATTAATGGCTTCTCGTAATCTATCTTCTGTATGCAAGAGACCAACACGGACATATCCTTCGCCATGTTCACCAAATCCAACACCAGGAGCAACTGCAACGTGTGCTTTTTCTAGTAAAATATCAGAAAATTGCTCAGATGTATATCCTTTCGGAACAGGAAGCCATGCAAAGAATGAGCCTGTTGGAATGTCTACATTCCAACCAATTGAGTGACAAGCTGAAACAAGAGCGTTTCTTCGAGATTCGTAACTATTTACAAGGTCTATTACGCAAGACTGTGAACTTAATAGTGCTTCGCGGGCAGCATCTTGAACTGCACCAAAAATACTAACATACATATGATCTTGTAATAAGTTAATTGTCTCAATCACACTTTCATTCCCCACAGCGAAAGCGATGCGCCATCCAGCCATATTGAAAGTTTTCGATAGAGTGTAAATTTCAATACCTGTATCTTTAGCACCGTCTGCTTGCAAGAAACTAACAGGTTTTTGACCATCGAATCCAATAGCACCGTAAGCAAAATCATGAACGACTAATATATTATGTTCATTAGCAAAATGAATGGTTTCATCAAAGAAATCTTTTGATGCAGTAGCACCGGTAGGATTATTTGGATAGTTTAAAAACATTAATTTTGCACGCTCGGCAATAGAGTCATCGATTTTCGTATAATCTGGTAAAAAATTATTTTCTGCAATAAGCGGCATTGTTTCAAATTGTGCTTTAGCTAAAGCAACTCCTGATAAATAATCTGGATAGCCTGGATCTGGAACGAGAATAGTATCACCAGGGTTTGTAAAACAAACTGGTAATTCTACTAATCCAGCTTTTCCACCAAACAAAATAGCAACTTCTGTTTTTGGATTTACTACTACATCATATTCGCGTTGATAGAATGTTGCCACGGCTTCTTTTAAACTTTCGTGTCCGCGAAATGGCGGATATTTATGATGAATGGCCTTTTCAGCAGCGTCTTGTAAAGCTTTTACGATATGCTGCGGTGTTGGTTGATCTGGATTACCTTGTCCTAGATTAATAACATCGTGACCTGCTGCAACGACTTTGTTAACTTTTGCAACAAGTGAAGCGAAAAATTGTGTTGGCAATGATGTTACTATCTCAGAAGGTTGAAATAATTTCATACTTTCCACCTCTTTTGAAAGTTGTTACAATTCTAGTGACAAATGATATAATCTTTCCAGTATTTTGTAAAGAAAAAATTAAGAATGGGGCTGACAAAATGAAAGTCGCATGTATTCAAATGGATATTGTCTTTGGAGATGTAGAAAAAAATATTGAGAATGCTAAAAATAAAATAAGTGAAGCGATGAAAGAAAGACCATATGTTATTGTCTTACCAGAACTGTGGACAACAGGATATGATTTAACGAGGCTTACTGAAATTGCAGATAGGGATGGATTGCAAACGAAAGAAAAGCTGAAAGAATGGTCGAAGCAATATGGTGTACATATTGTCGGTGGGTCTATAGCGAAGCAAACAGAGCAAGGTGTTACAAATACAATGTATGTTGTAACTAATAAAGGAGAACTAATTAATGAATATAGTAAAGTGCACTTATTTCAGCTTATGGATGAACATAAATATTTAATCGCTGGAAATAGTACAGGTGAATTTAAGCTAGATGATGTAGAGTGCGCCGGCACAATCTGTTATGATATTCGTTTTCCAGAGTGGATGCGCGTTCATACTGCTAAAGGTGCAAAAGTTTTATTTGTTGCAGCAGAATGGCCATTGGTTCGTTTAGCTCATTGGCGTTTGTTATTGCAAGCAAGAGCAGTTGAAAATCAGTGTTATGTTGTTGCATGTAATAGGGCAGGAAAGGATCCGGATAATGAGTTTGCCGGTCATTCTTTAATTGTCGATCCTTGGGGCGAAATTGTTGTAGAAGCGAATGAAGAAGAATCAATTTTATTTGGAGAGCTTCATTTTGAGAAAATTAAAGAAGTACGCAAAGGAATTCCAGTTTTTGCAGATCGTCGTCCAGAATTATACAAATAAAATGTTGACAAGTGATTTTTATTCTTGGTATAGTCTTCAACATAAAGTTAAAAATTCGAAAAATTATACAACTCTTATCAAGAGCAGGTGGAGGGATTTGGCCCGATGAAGCCCAGCAACCGACCGTAATACCATTGTGAAATGGGGCGTTTATTTACGCCAAAAGGCACGGTGCTAATTCCAGCAGAAAGTAAACCTTTCTGGCAGATAAGAGGGGAGAAGATAAACTTCAAACCTCTTTCTTTGTGGAAAGAGGTTTTTCTACGTCAGAAAAACCTCTGAATTTAAAAAAGGGGGAGAAGACGATGGGATATTATTCATTAACTGAAACGACAGCTATACAATATGCGAAAGAACACGGTTATTTTGAAAAGAAAGCAAATGTAGTTTGTCATGAAATTGGAGATGGAAATTTAAATTACGTGTTCAAATTAGATGATGGAGAGAAGTCTATTATAATAAAACAAGCACTGCCATATGCAAAAGTAGTTGGTGAGAGCTGGCCACTGTCTATAAAAAGAGCGACGATTGAAAGTAAAGCATTACAAATTTTTGCGAAGTATGTGCCGGAATATGTGCCGGGAGTGTACAGTCATGATGAAGAGTTAGCAGTAACAGTCATAGAAGATCTATCAAGGCTAACAATTGCAAGAAAAGGATTAATAGATGGAGAGGAGTACCCACTTTTATCTCAACATATTGGTCGTTTTCTAGCACATGTTTTGTTTTATACTTCAGATTTCGGGTTAGAGTCAGAAGAGAAAAGGGTACTAGAAGGTGCATTTGTAAACCCAGACCTTTGTAAGATTACAGAAGATTTAGTGTTTACAGATCCGTTCGGTCATTACGATACGAATGATTATGAGCCGGAGTTACAACTAGCGGTGGATGAATTGTGGAGTGATAAAACTTTAAAGTTAAAAGTCGCGCAATATAAATATAAATTTTTAACGAGAAAAGAAGCGCTTATTCACGGTGATTTACATACTGGTAGTATTTTTTCATCACCTTCTGAAACGAAAGTGATTGATCCGGAATTTGCAACATATGGCCCATTTGGATTTGATCTTGGTCAATTTATTGCAAATCTATTATTAAATGCTCTATCCAGAGAAGAAGAACAGAGAAGTTTGCTATTTTTCCATATTGAGAAGACGTGGAGTTATTTTGTAGAAACTTTTACGAAGTTATGGATTGGAGAAGGTGTAGAAGCATATACGAAAGAGAAACAATGGTTGCCGATTATTTTGCAAAATATTTTTAAGGATGCCGTTGGATTTGCTGGATGTGAGCTTATCCGTAGAACAATTGGCTTAGCGCATGTAGCTGATTTAGATGAAATAGCAAATAAAGAAACGAGAATTCAAGCTAAGAAACAAGCGCTATCCTTAGGTAAAGAACTAATAAAATATGAATCTAAGAGCGCTGATATTCAACTGTTCCGAACACTATTTCAACAGACAGTTCCAGGAGGTATAAAAGCATGAGTACAATTGTTACTGTTCCGAGGTCTGTCAGTTGGAAAGGTGATGCCATTGCAGTATTAAATCAAACAAAGTTGCCGCATAGCACAGAATACAAAACATTAACGACGATTGAAGAGGTATGGAAAAGTATTGTCATGCTAGAAGTACGAGGAGCACCTGCAATTGGAATTGTAGCTGCATTTGGCTTGGCGCTTGCATCAAAAAAATATGACACTGTACATATTGAAGAATTTCAAAAGAAGTTTAATAGAGATTGTAATTATTTAGGGACGTCACGCCCGACAGCAGTCAATTTATTTTGGGCAATCGATCGTATGAGAGAATCGATTCGAGAAATTACTACAATAAAAGAAGCACAAAAAATATTAGAAGAAGAAGCGCTTCTCATTCAGCAAGAAGATGAAGCGGTATGCCGGCGTATTGGAGAACATGCATTAACATGCTTTAAAGAAGGTGATAACATTTTAACAATTTGTAACGCTGGAAGTATTGCAACTGCTAGATATGGCACTGCATTAGCACCGTTTTATATTGGGAAAGAAAAGGGTGTACGTTTACATGCGTATGCGTGTGAAACGAGACCGGTTTTACAAGGCGGGCGTTTAACGACCTGGGAATTAAAACAGGCAAATATTGATGTAACACTTATTACCGATAATACGGCAGCTCATGCTATTCAAACGAAAGAAATAAACGCGATTATAGTAGGAGCGGACCGAATTGTCGCAAATGGAGATACAGCAAATAAAATTGGAACAATGAATTTAGCTATATTAGCAAAGTATTACGATATTCCATTTTACGTTGCAGCTCCGTTATCTACGTTTGATATTACGAAACAAACAGGTACAGAAATTGTTATTGAAGAAAGAGATGAAACAGAAGTTACAAAAATTTTTGGAAAACAAGTGGCGCCAATTGGAACTGATGTTTATAATCCTGCATTTGACGTAACACCGAATGAATTAATTACAGGTATTATTACTGAAAAAGGCATCATACGTGGAGATTATAAACGGGAAATTGCATCATTATTTGAAAGACAAGCTAATACATAATAGCTTGTTTTTTTATGCCTAAATGTATTTCTCACTCTTATTTATATAATGAAAGGAGGAGAGAAAGATGGAAGAGTGGATCAGGATGATAGGTAATGTAGGGTTTCCGATTGTTGTAACATTATATTTACTCCATCGTATTGAAAGTAAATTAGATGGGGTAATTGTTGCAATCGAGAAACTCCCTAAACAATTACTAAAGTAGGAAGGTCCTCGCGATAGAAAGTAAAATAAAGTTTGCTCTTCGTGAGCAAACTTTATTTTTATTGAGCAGTATAGCCACCATCAATAACAACTGCTTGACCAGTTATACCCTTTGCTTTTTCGCTCGCTAAAAATATAGCATAATCAGAGATTTCTTGTACTTGTAATAAGCGTTTTTGTGGTACAAGTGGATAAATAACATCCTCTAAAACATTTTCAAGTGGTACGTTTCGTGTAGTAGCTAAATCTTGTAGTTGATTACGTACAAGAGGGGTATCGACATAACCAGGACAAAGCGCATTAACGGTAATTCCGTGAGTAGCGCCTTCTAAAGCGGCAACTTTTGTTAATCCAATTACGCCATGTTTCGCGCTATTGTAGGCGGATTTCCCTGCAAATCCAACGAGGCCATTAATGGAAGCGACATTAATAATTCGGCCATACTTTTGTTTTTTCATAATCGGGAAGGCATGCTTAATTGCGATAAAAGGAGCGATTAGCATAATTTTAATAAGTAGTTCGAACTTTTCGGTTGGAAAATCTTCAATTGGTGACACGTGCTGCATTCCTGCGTTGTTAATTAATATATGTAATGAACCGAAATGCGTAACGGTTTGAGAAATTGCAGCGGTAATTTCTTCTTCAGATGTAACATCACATTTTAAACCGATAGCTTGATAGCCTTCTTTTTGTAATTTTTCAGCAGCTTCTTTTGCACGTTCTTCAAGACGATCGGTAATCACAACTTTTGCACCTTCTTTTGCAAAAGCGTTTCCCATTTCATAACCAATACCACTTGCAGCACCTGTTAAAAAGACAACTCGATTTGTAACCATGATGAAAAACATCCCTTCGTAATAAAGTTCTCATATTGCTCTATTTAGAGAGGTGATAATAAAAATCCTGCAAAGATTTGGAAAAATATTGTTAGCTATCTTGTTTTGCAAAATAGTCTCTGCTATACTATTTTGTAAAGCAAGATACTTACGCTTATCTATCTTGTAAAACAAGATAGTGGGAGGATTTGAATTATGTCGACAAGTCAAATGCTGAAAGGGATTTTAGAAGGATGCTTACTTGCTATTATTTCTGAAGGTGAAATATACGGTTATGAAATGAGTGAAAAGCTAGCGAAGTATGGCTTTACTATGGCGAGTGAGGGAAGTATTTATCCGTTATTAATACGAATGCAAAAGGAAGGATTAATAACAAGTGTAATGAAGGAATCTCCATCTGGCCCAAAGCGAAAATATTATACATTAACAGAAAAAGGCGAGGAAGCACTTCATGAATTTATGGATCGCTGGGAAGCGATGCAAAGTAGTGTAGAGCGTCTACTTGAAGGGAAGGGGAGAAAAAAATAATGTTATCAAGTGAAGCACGAAAGTTTTTATTAGATATGAGATTATTTTTAGTGGCAAAGGGTGTGAAAGAAAGCGATATTGAAAATTTTATAGAAGATGCAGAACTTCATTTAATCGAGGGTGAGAGTGATGGGAAAAGTGTAGAAGATATTTTCGGAAGCTCACCGAAAGAATATGCAAATGAACTTGTAAAAGTAATGGAAAAGGATAGACAGGAAACGTGGAAGCAAATTGGCTTTACAGTAATGAATATCGTATTGTTTTGGATTATTGCTTCTATCTTAATAGTGAATAACGGAATGTTACAGATTTCACTTATTCAGTGCATTGGCTATAGCTTTACATTGATCGTAGCTGTAATAAGTCCTAATTTTCTACTTCGTAAAATGACCTTCGTAACAAGCTTTACAAAAACGTGGTTTTCTATGTGGTTTTTAGTTATGATTGCGCCAATGTTTTTAATAGGAGTTGTTACGATATTAGATGTGATCTATCCTACCAAAATGTTTACATTCACCCAAACGCAAAGTTATATATTAGCTGGAGCTATTTTTATTATCACAGTAGCGATAAATATATATTTTGAAGGATGGTTTAAAAACTTATATTTAATCATTCCTCTTTCTATTATGTTACTGTTTAAAACATTTACATCGGAAGATCTTATGCCAATGTTATTTCAAATTATATGTTTATACGGAAGTTTGTTTATTTTAATTTTCCTTGAAATTATGATGAAGATGAATAGAAGAGAAACGGTTAAATGAGGGAGGGGTTATCATGCAAATTTCTAAAGAAGGAGAAAAGTTTTTAATCGATACGAAAGTGTATTTAATAACAAAAGGCATGAAAGAAGAAGATGTGGACGCTTTTATAGAGGATGCAGAACTTCATTTAATAGAAGGTGAGAAAGAGGGAAAGACGGTAAGCGATATATTCGGTGATTCACCAAAAGAATATGCGGAAGAATTAGCGAAAGAGATGGAGAAGGATACAGGCGGGAGTATAAAGAGTATTCTTGCGATGATAATTGGTATTGGCGGGTATTGGATATTAACTCATATTTTATTTAATAATCCAAATCAGCAATTTATACTAACGAATATACAGTTAATTGGCTATCCTATCGTCTTAATCATTACGATTATTGGAACCATTGTTGCGTTTAGAATGTCTTCTTTTAAAAATAAATTTGTAGAGTTCGGGATTATTTACGTAATAGTAATGGTTCCCATCTTATTATTAGTATTATTGATGTTTATTGATAAATGGTACGGTACACCTATTTTGCAATTATCGACAATGCAAACATATATATTAGCAGCAAGTATCTTTTTATTACTTTTCGTTGGAGAAGTGTATGTCCTTGGTTGGATGGGTGTTTTGGTGCTAATTGTTCCTTTAGCGATTATGTTTATATTTAAAGGATTAGAAGAAAAAAATGTATTTTGGGGAATTGCAAAGATATTACTTATGTATGGAAGTATATATGGATTAATGAGATGGTCTTTAAAAATTGAAGAGAGAAAAAGTATAAACGAGTAGTTCAAAAAAGTGGCTGCTCTGGATATACAAAAAATTATTTCCAAAGAAATACTATATTTTGATTTTTAGAGGGATGCCGTTTTGGTGTATAGTGTATCCTTTGCAGCCGGGATTTGGTTTGTAGATTGGAATAAATTGTTTTAAACAGTAACAGGACAGTTACTGTTTTTTTCTTTGTAATAAAGAACTTTGTAAAGAGAGTGCTTTTTGTTCGTTCGTTAATAGGGACTGAATATGGACGTTTTCAGGACGAGGTACGATAGGGTACATAAGATTTGATGGAGACGGATGGTGCTCCGATCCAGTTAGGGAATGAGGATCTGCGTGAGTAAGTTTTCCGTGAACACGTCTTGTAAATAAAATATGACCGATTTCGTGAGCGAGCGTATATATATTTTTCATGGGAGCAGCTGAATTTGTTAAAACGATATAACCAGTAAGTTGCTGTTGTTTTGCTAAAGAGTAAGCGCAGGCAATTACGGCTGTTTCTTTGAAATAATCACTGCCAATATAACAAATGTAAAGGTCGCATTCAGGAGCTTCATTTACACATGTTTGGAAAAAGGCTGCTAATTTTTCCTGACTTTGAATAGAATTTTTATAACTAATTTCACGGTCAGAAAAACGGAAAAGTTCATTTAAAATAATTACGTCTGTAATTTGAAATGTAATCGGGTGCCAAATTGATTCTGCTACTGCTAAATCTTTTGCGATACGGTCATCAGAAATATCGGCGCCTGGAGTAATGCAAATACATATATTGACGTATGGATCCATAAGGAACACCTCAACTGAAAAAATTCTTCTTATAATATATGTGGAGAAAAGCTCCTATGTATGGATAAACGCCTTGTTTATTACAAGTCGAAAAAATTTCATAGTTCTATAACGTAGTGTGATCATCTTTTTGATATAGTAAAGAAAAGGGGGAGAATATATGTATACATTAAAAATCGTTTCAGACAGAGAAGCTCTTTATCAATTTGCAAGTTATGTAAGAGTTGTGCAAGGGGTGGAAGATGTATATGTAGAGGTGGGAGAACCTTTATATGAACATCCATTAATGAAGTTTTATGTACATATTAAGCTGGGGGAAACATATGAGCAACATAAAGCGTTACAAGAAATAGCAAGATTAGTAGAATTAGGGCGTTTTACATACGTTCATTATCGTAATGATGAAATTGAAGAAGCTTTTGAAGCTGTGAAATATGAAAGTTTTAAGAAATAAAAATGGAAAAAAGGAAGCGAAAGCTTCCTTTTTTTTCTTGGAAATTACATCAACAAAAGGAGAAAAATTTTGTTATGATAAGGGAGGGTGAGGAAAGGAGAGTTTACATATTGGGGTATATTGAAGAGTTACGCAAAGTCGTTGGGACAAGACCACTTATTCTTGTTGGATCAGCAATAATTATACTAAATGATAATCAAGAAGTATTGCTTCAATATCGTTCAGATACATATGATTGGGGTGTACCTGGCGGCGCGATGGAACTAGGAGAAACGACGGAAGAAACTGCTCGCCGAGAATTATTCGAGGAGACGGGATTAACTGCAAAAATCATGCAATTTCTAGGTGTCTTATCAGGAAAGGAAGTATACTTCTGTTATCCTAATGGGGATGAAATTTTTAATGTTATTCATCTGTATCAGGGGCATAATGTGAGTGGAGAATTAAGGCTTGATCATGAGGGATTGAAGCTTCAATATTTTCCGGTAGATAAGTTACCAAAATTGAATGAAACGACAGAGAAAATTTTACAAAAATTTTTATATGCATTAACAGAATAGAAGGTTAATTCCTTCTATTTTTATTATATTAAATATTTTGATTTTTTAGTATGTTTATAGTATGATAGATGTAGACATACATCTTATGGAATTTCACCTAAAAACTTACTAGGGTACATAAGAGAGGGGCAAGTGCAAAATGCATAATGTTGTTATTACAGCTGCAGTTCGTTCGCCAATTGGAACTTTTGGAGGAGCGCTAAAAAATGTAACGCCAGTAGAATTAGCGGTTCCTGTACTTCAGGAAGCTGTAAAACGAGGCGGGGTAGAACCACACGAAGTTGATGAAGTAATTTTAGGTCATTGTATTCAAAGAACTGATGAAGCAAATACTGCAAGAACAGCTGCATTAGCGGCAGGATTTCCTGACACAGTTACGGGTTATACAATCCAACGCCAATGTTCTTCAGGTATGCAAGCAATTATGTCAGCTGCAATGCAAATTCAATTAGGTGTAAGTGATGTTGTAATTGCAGGTGGAGTAGAAGCAATGAGTTCAAGCCCTTATGCATTAAAACAGCACCGCTGGGGACAACGTCTACAGCACGGAGAAATTCGTGATACGGTGTGGGAAGTACTAGAAGATCCGATTCACCATATTATGATGGGTGAAACGGCTGAAAATTTAGTTGACCAATATGAAATTACAAGAGAGGAACAAGATGAAGTTGCGCTTCGTAGTCATACATTGGCACTGCAAGCAATCGAGTCTGGATATTTTGACGAGCAAATTGTTCCTATTACGATAAAAGAACGTAGAAAAGAAATAGTATTTTCGAAGGATGAACATCCACGTGCAGATATTACAGCGGAAAAATTAGCAGGATTAAAACCAGCTTTCCGTAAAGATGGATCTGTAACGGCAGGGAATGCATCTGGCCTTAATGATGGAAGTGCGGTTCTAGTATTAATGAGCGAAGAAAAAGCGAAAGAAAAAGGCTTACAGCCGTTAGCTAGAATTGTTGGATATTCAGTAGCTGGGGTAGATCCGAAAATTATGGGTATTGGACCAGCACCAGCAATTCGTAAAGGACTAGAAAAAGTAGATTGGTCATTAGAAGATGCTGATTTACTGGAAATTAATGAAGCTTTCGCGGCTCAATACCTAGCTGTAGAGAAAGAATTAGGTTTAGACCGTGAAAAAGTGAATGTAAACGGTAGCGGTGTAGGACTTGGACATCCAATCGGTTGTACAGGAGCTCGTATTACGGTAAGTTTAATTCATGAATTGAAGAGACGCGGTTTAGAAAAAGGAATTGCCTCTCTATGCGTCGGTGGCGGTATTGGGGTAGCATTATTTATAGAAGCACTATAAAAAAGAAGCAGCAATCGCTGCTTCTTTTTTATTAAGAATCAAATAAATGATGAAATAATCGATCACGATTTTCAAAGAAAAGTTTTGTCGTTTGGTAATGCTCGGTTTCTTCTAATGTGGATTCATGAATCCCTTCTTGTGTTAAAGAATATATAGTGGATTCAGGATAAGCCATTAAAATAGGAGAGTGCGTCGCGATAACGAATTGTGAACCTTGTTCCGCTAGTTCGTGCATTCGAATAAGCATGGAAAGTTGCCTCATTGGTGATAGAGCGGCCTCAGGCTCATCTAAAATGTATAAACCTTGTCCTGAAAAACGATTCATAAATAAGGAAAAGAATGATTCGCCGTGTGATTGTTTGTGTAGTGAGATACCACCATATGAGTCAATAACTGGATTACCGCGTGCTTCTAGATCAGCATCCATCTCATCAATATAAGAAGCAACGTTATAAAATGATTCAGCGCGAAGAAAGAAACCGTCGTTTGGTGTATTGAAACTTTTAGAAATTCGAAGGTATTCATGTAAAGATGAATGTGAATCGTTTGTACTAAAGCGGAAATTCTTCGTTCCACCTTCTGCATTAAATCCTAAAGCGATTGCAATTGCTTCGAGTAATGTTGATTTTCCCGTTCCGTTTTCTCCAATAATGAATGTTACATTTGGGTGGAAGGCAAGTGATTGTAAAGTTCGGATAGCGGGTAGACAGTAAGGATATGCGGAAAAACTAGAGATATTTTCTTTTTTTAATGTGACATTTTTTAAAAAGGGTACGTCAATCAATATATAAACCTCAATTCATAACGGATTTTGATTGTAAAAAACAGTAAATACAAGTGTTAATGAAACGTGAACCTCTCCTTATTTTCTGAATATTTCATGTGGATTATAACATGTAAACTATCATATTCCAATGTGAAAATAAATATTGCATCAAGATCAATTCTCTCGTTATGATAGATGGTATTCTATTGAAGATATGAAAAGGAGTTCAAACATGCCGTTTACATTTGCGCATCCAGCAGCAATTCTTCCTTTGGTGAAAAAGCGTTCTCAATATATTTCAGTAACGGCTCTTATATTAGGGAGTATGGCGCCTGATTTTGAATATTTTTTATACTTTAGACCGTATGGTGTTATTGGCCATACATGGCTTGGGTTCTTATATTTAAATTTACCGCTTGTATTTCTACTCGCATACATATATCATTACATTTTAAAAAAGCCGTTTATAATACATTTACCTAAACCGTTTGCTGGCTATTTTGCATATGCAGTAGATGAGAGGTGGGGGCTTCATACATGGAAGGATTTCTTTGTATTTTGCTATTCTGCTTTATTTGGTATGCTCACGCATGTCGTTTGGGATGCATTTACTCATAATACAGGCTATTTTGTTACGAAGATACTATTGTTACAAAGAGGATTACATAGTATTCCAGTGTATAAATATATGCAACATGGGAGTACATGTGTTGGTTTCTTGTTACTATTATACGTACTATGGAAGTATAAAGATGAAACAGGGAAAGATATTATGATAGCTTCAGAAAAAAGGAAGTATTGGGTTTCGGCAATAATTGTCGCAGCTCTTATATTTATCGTTCACGCGTTCGTAGATCCCTATTTTCATATTTTCCAAATAGGAGGTATAATAGTATCTGGACTGACAAGTTCGTTTTGTGGACTTCTCATTGTTTCTATAGTTTACAAAGCAAAGGACTAATTTATATTAATGAATGATAGTGTTAGGAGAAATTATATGATGAAAGCATGGAAAAGTATTTTTGTTTTATGTAGTTTTCTTCTTATGTTAAGTGGTTGCTTCCATCAAGAAGAAAAGAAAGCTGAACCGAAGAAGAAAGAATCTATTCCTGAAACAAAAGAATATGGTGGGCGTGAGCTGAAAAAAGTAGGACAAAAAGTGAAAGAAACAGGGTGGGGTACTTTTAAGTTAGACCAGATTCAATCTGTGAATCAAACATTTGAAGTAGCACCAATGAAAATTCACATACAAGATGTGAAAGTAATCTCTTTATCGCAGATGAGTAAAGATGCAAAAAATACATTAAAAGTATATACGGCATTAACTCCTGAAGAAGTAAAGCGTAGATTAGGAGATAAAGTAAGTCAAGAAGATGCGGAGTTATATGCATCGATCAGTGGTACAGAGATTAGTGATACGATTCGTTACGTTGAAATTACATATAAGGTGGAAAATACCGGGAATAAAAATATGCAATTTTTCTCTATGAATGATGTTACGATTAATGATAAGCAACACTTTAAAGTAGCAACTCAAAACTTTTTATATGATGAAGATACGCTCGTTGGTACAAAAAATGTATCAAGAGAAGACTATAAGCCTGGTGAAACAAGAGATGGTATTATCGGCTTAATACTTGATGATGGAAAAGAAAAGGTAAAGAATATTAAGTTTACAACAGATAATGTAGTTGCAGCAGATGCAGAAACGCAAGATGTTGTAAAAGAGGCACAAACTTTTAATATCTCACTTTCTGAGTAGGGGATTTTTAAAAACATATAAGAAAAAACAGTCAGCGCTAAAAATATTATGCTGACTGTTTTTTCTGTTCTTTTATGTATGAATCTACATTTTGAAAAGGTACCTTAATTTTAAACGCATCTTTTTGTTCATTAAATTGCTTTTCATTATAAGGGCCAAAACGTTTATTATGCTTTACGTCAATAATCCAATAATGCTCACTTTTTTTATTTGCAATTGCTCCGTCAGGGTTATTCGGATCTGACTTTTCCTCAATTTGTTTTGCAATAATGTATTTATCATCCCAAGCAATGTCTGTAATTTTTGCAGGAATGTATTGTGTGGCATATACAGCATCTTGCGATGGGAAAAGTTCAAATGCATTTCCAGAAGTACGTATGAGTTCGTATTCATCGTTAATCGTATAAGTTATATGATTTGTATTTCCAGCACAACCGGCTAATAGGAATGCGACGAATAGGATTATCCATTTTTTCAATATGGGAACCTCCTTTACAATGCTGTTGTAACACATTGTACAAGAAAAGTAAGAGAAACGCTAGTTTACAATGTTTTTTAGAAGTGGTACGATGAGACGGGTAAAGAAGGATATGAAGGAGTCGACATAAAATGAAGTTAAAGATGCATCGTCCAGCGCTTGTAATGAATCGCATAGGTGCTTCCCTAATTGATATGTTTTTAATCTCGGTTATGTATGGTGCAGTAGTAGCTATTATGACCGGAAATTATAGTGCTATTTTTAATCGCTTTAATATTAGTTTTGGTGATTATAGATATGATCTCGCAGTAGTTTTTATATTAATGGCGATATATTTTATTTTGGTACCCTTTATTTGGAACGGTGTTACACTTGGTAAAAAGGTAACGAGAATAAAATTAATTTCATTGAAGAGTGAAAAGTTAACATTACAAACATTAATTATACGATTTTTTGTATTGTTATTACCGAACATATTGCTACTTGGACTTCCGATATTATGTAACGTATATATGATGTTATTCCGCAAAGATAATTGTGGTTTTCAAGATTTAATTACAAAAACAAAAGTGATAAGTCTTGTATAATAAAACAGAGACCTTTTTATGCATAAAATAAGAAGGTCTTTTTTTATCCCGCTTTAATGGGCAGTAAGACCCCCACCTCAAAATTCAGCGAAAGCAAAGAAGTTAGGTGGGGGATCAACTGCCCATAAAAGTCCGATTGGTTCAACTAATAATCAGTGGGGGATGAAGAAAACCCCCACTGATTAAAGTTTCACTTTATTATACAAATATATTTTAAAGGATATATAATAAGAAAAAGTTAATCCATATCATTTTTGATTTTAATAGATTGAAAATTAAGAAAATGTTATAATAATTAAAATAATATCTTTATATAATAAGGGGGAAATTGAAATGACTGGAGGTAGCGTAATCTTTTGGGGGATTTTAATTTTCATCGGTTTAGTTTTCGATCAGCGTAATAGTAAGAAAAAAGAAGAAGTGAAAAAGTAATCGTTTACAAATGAATGAGCAACTTTTCTTGCTTGCAGACTAATCTCATAAAGGAGTATACTGAATGACGGTAAGACTTATAGAAGGGGTAATGAAAATGAAGCTTGCAGGAAAAGTTGCTATCGTAACTGGCGGTGGCATCGGTATTGGACGTAATACAGCTCTTTTGTTGGCTAAACAAGGCGCAAAAGTAATTGTGACGGACATTGATCAAGAAAGTGGACAAGCAACAGTGGAGGAAATTACGAATCTAGGCGGAGAAGCACTTTTTGTATTCTATGATATGGGAAAGCAAGGAGATTGGCAACGCGTTATCAGTATTACTTTGAATGCATTTAGTCGCATTGATATGCTTTTTCAAAATGCTGGTTTATATAAAATAGATTCTATTTTTTCTCGCCAACAAGAGAACGATTCCAATGTACTTTGTATTAATGACGTTTGGATAGAGATAAAACAATTAACGTCATCTTTTATGAAACAGCAAGAAGAAGTGGTACTGAGTGACTTACCGATTTCCGGTATCATTGGCACGAAAGGACAATCATTTCATACAGTAGAAGCCCTCGTATAATAATGAAAACCGCCCTCAAACTATGTGGACGGTTTTTTTGTATGTTATATAGGAAAAAAATTTAACGAATACGTTGTTCAGTTTGACTGTCAAAGAAATGCGCTTTATTCATATCAAATGCTAGTTTAATTTGGTCACCAGGTGAAAATGTATGTCTTGCATCAACACGTGCTGCAAAATCTTGATCTCCGAGTTTCATATATAAAATAGATTCAGCACCTAGTAACTCAGCAACTTCGATTTTTGTTGTGAAGGCAGTAGATTGTGAAGCTTCTAAGAATAATAGTTCATCATGAATGTCTTCAGGACGAATACCTAAAACAATTTCCTTATTTACATAGCCTTGATCACGTAACATCTTCATTTTTCCTTCAGTTACTTTGACTTTTAATGAATTATCTATAACGAAATCGGTTTCAGTTAATTTACCACGGAAGAAATTCATCGCCGGTGAGCCAATAAATCCACCAACGAAAATATTTTCAGGTGTTTCATATACTTCTTTTGGAGTTCCAATTTGTTGAATCTTTCCGTCTTTCATAACAACGAGACGTGAAGCCATTGTCATTGCTTCTGTTTGATCATGTGTTACGTAAATTGTTGTCGTTCCAAGACGGTGATGTAATTTAGAAATTTCTGAGCGCATTGCAACACGTAATTTAGCGTCTAAGTTGGATAAAGGCTCATCCATTAAGAACACTTTCGCGTCTCGAACGATTGCTCTACCTAACGCAACACGTTGACGTTGTCCACCAGATAACGCTTTCGGTTTTCTATCTAAATATTGTTCCAGTCCTAAAATTTTTGCTGCATCTGTCACACGACGGTCGATTTCATCTTTTGGTATTTTTCTAAGTTTTAATCCAAATGCCATATTATCATACACACTCATATGTGGATATAAAGCATAGTTTTGGAAGACCATTGCGATATCGCGATCTTTTGGAGGGACATCATTCATTAGCTTACCATCAATTGAAAACGCTCCTTTTGAAATATCTTCAAGTCCAGCGACCATTCGTAATGTTGTAGATTTTCCGCATCCAGAAGGACCGACAAATACGATAAATTCTTTATCTTGAATGTGTAAATTAAAATCTGTTACAGCTGTTACGTTATTATCATATATTTTATAAATGTTTTCTAATTTCAATTCTGCCATGGTATTGCCCCCTAGAAAATATTATGCAAACGTTTTCTTTGAGTTCATTATAAACTAATAGATTCAAAAAATAAACAAAAAAATAAAACGTTTTCATTTATTAGAGTAATACTAGTAATTTTCGTATGTTTTCCTAGAAAAATAAGAATAAAAGTTGTAAGCGCTATTTTAAATTAAGATAGAATCTGTTATCATTCATTAATGAAAACGTTTGCGCCTTAAGGGAAATAGAAAATCGAATTATTAATGAAATGGGGTAGCATAATGGAAAAACAGTGGTGGAAAGAAAGTGTAGTATATCAAATTTACCCTCGTAGCTTTATGGATAGTAACGGTGATGGTATTGGGGATCTTCGCGGTATTATTTCAAAGCTAGATTACTTAAAAGAATTAGGGATTGATGTCATTTGGTTATCGCCAGTCTATGAATCTCCAAATGATGATAATGGTTATGATATAAGTGATTATTGTAAAATTATGAATGAGTTCGGAACAATGGAAGATTGGGATGAGCTATTACATGAAATGCATGAACGTAATATGAAACTTATGATGGACTTAGTTGTTAACCATACTTCGGATGAACATAATTGGTTTATTGAATCACGTAAATCAAAAGATAATAAATATAGAGATTACTATATATGGCGTCCTGGAAAAGAAGGAAAAGAGCCGAACAATTGGGGAGCAGCTTTTAGTGGATCCGCATGGAAGTATGATGAAATGACAGATGAATATTATTTACATCTGTTTTCTAAAAAACAGCCGGATTTAAATTGGGATAATGAAAAGGTAAGACAAGATGTTTATGAAATGATGAAATTTTGGTTAGAAAAAGGAATTGATGGCTTCCGTATGGATGTTATTAATTTTATTTCTAAAGAAGAGGGATTACCAGTTGTTGAAACGGAAGAAGAGGGGTATGTTTCAGGTCATAAGCATTTTATGAACGGTCCAAACATTCATAAATATTTACATGAAATGAATGAAGAAGTATTGTCTCATTATGATATTATGACGGTTGGTGAAATGCCTGGTGTAACGACAGAAGAAGCGAAAATGTATACTGGGGAAGAACGAAAAGAACTGCAGATGGTATTCCAATTTGAACATATGGATTTAGATTCGGGAGAAGGCGGAAAATGGGATGTAAAACCATGTTCACTCCTTACTTTAAAAGAGAATTTAACGAAGTGGCAAAAAGCATTAGAGCATACAGGATGGAATAGCCTGTATTGGAATAACCATGATCAGCCACGCGTTGTATCTCGTTTTGGTAATGATGGAATGTATCGCATTGAATCTGCGAAGATGTTAGCGACGGTGCTTCATATGATGAAAGGAACACCATATATTTATCAAGGAGAAGAAATCGGAATGACGAACGTTCGATTTGAATCGATTGATGAATATCGAGATATTGAAACATTAAATATGTATAAGGAAAAAGTGATAGAGCACGGTGAAGATATAGATAAAGTAATGCAGTCTATTTATATAAAAGGCCGAGATAATGCTAGAACACCGATGCAGTGGGATGATAAGAATCATGCTGGATTCACAACAGGTGAACCTTGGATTACGGTAAACCCTAACTACAAAGAAATCAATGTGAAACAAGCGATCCAAAATAAAGATTCAATTTTTTATTACTATAAAAAATTAATTGAGTTACGTAAAAATAATGAAATAGTTGTGTATGGATCATATGATTTACTATTAGAGAATAATCCTTCTATTTTTGCATACGTAAGAACATATGGAGAAGAAAAACTTCTTGTTATTGCAAACTTTACGGCGGCAGAATGTGTATTTGAATTGCCTGAGGACATTAGTTATAGTGAATCAGAGTTATTAATACACAATTACGGCGTAGAGAATGGATCGATAGATAATATGACATTACGTCCATATGAAGCGATGGTATTTAAATTAAAATAAGAAAAATCCTTATGCCATACCTTGGCATAAGGATTTTTTATTACCATTTTAAGATTGAGAATCCATATGGAGGAAGTGTAACTTGTAATACACTTGCTTCTGCTGAAAATTCTTCGTTTGTATAAATGTTAATGATTTTCTTTCCAGTAACATGGAGAGGGAGTGAAGCAGTAACTTCGCTATTAGTCGGATTTAAAACGAAAAAGATAGTTTCATCTTCATATGTTTTCGTATAAGAAATATAATTATGTTCATCATTTGCTTCGATGAATTGGAAAGTACCATGTCCTCCAAATGCTTTATATTGCTTTCGTAATGAAATTAATGTTTGTATATGTGTAAATAATAGATGATCTTGTTCTTTCGTATCCCAAATCATACATTTGCGACAAGCTGGATCCATACCGCCGTCCATACCAATTTCGTCTCCATAATAAATACAAGGAGAGCCGATGAAAGAAAGATGGAATACATAAAGTAACTGTAACTTATTTTTATCTCCGTTACATGTTGTCAATATTCTTGGTGTATCATGGCTGTCTAATAAATGAAACGCTGATTCATTTACATTCATAGAGTAGGAATGGAGAGATTCTGTAATTTGTTTCATAAATTCATTTGCTTTAATGGAATCGTTGGCAAAGTAAGACAGTAGAGCATTTGTAACAGGATAGCTCATTACAGCATCAAATTGATCTCCTTGTAGCCATGGAAGTGCATCGTGCCAAATTTCTCCTAAAATATATACTTCAGGATTTAATGCTTTTATCTCGCTTCGGAATTCTCTCCAAAAGCTGTGGTCGACTTCATTTGCTACATCAAGGCGCCAACCGTCTATATTAAATTCTCTTACCCAATAACGCCCAACTTCAAGTAAGTATTCTTTTACATCTGGGTGTGCTGTATTTAATTTAGGCATATACGGTGTAAACGCGAAAGTATCATAATTCGGAAGTGGCTCAGTTATAATTGGAAATTCATGAATATGGAACCACTCTTTATAAGCAGACTTCTCGCCGTTTTCTAGTACGTCTTGGAATTTATCGAAAAAGTATCCACTATGATTAAACACGGCATCGAGCATTACTTTTATACCGTGTGTATGACATGCTTGAACGAGTTCTTTGAACGTTTCTTTCGTCCCGAATTGTGGGTCGATTTCCATGTAGTCAATTGTGTCATATTTATGGTTGGAATGTGCTTTGAAAATAGGTGTGAAGTATATTCCCGAAATTCCAAGCTTAACAAGGTAATCGAGGTTTTGAATAATACCAGCAAAATCTCCGCCGAAAAAATTAGTTGGAGTTGGCTCAGCGCTTCCCCAAGGAAGAGTGTTTTCTGGATTTAGTGCACGATCTCCATTAGCGAACCGTTCTGGGAAAATTTGATACCAAACGGTGTCTTTAATCCAAGAAGGTGCTTTGAATACATCATTTGCATGAATAAATGGCAAACAGAAAAAGTTACCAACGTCATCATTTGGAATATTGGAAAAAAATCCCCGCTCTGCATAAATAAGCGTTTCTGTATCATTTTTTAATTCGAATCCATAACGTAAGCGCTTAAATTTTGGTTCGATAGAAATGGACCAATAATCAAACAATGCGGTAGAACCAGTTTTTTTCATCGGTGTATTTGATGTAATCCATTTCCCATCTTTCCAGTCATAAGGATCACCGTAAATAAGAGTGGCACTTTGAACATCTTCTCTTTTAGTACGTATTCGGATGTGAACCGTTTTTTCATCGTAAGCGTATGCGTAATTATCTTTTGGCCTATGATAAATGGCTTCTTTAAGCATATAGAAAATCCCCCTTTAATATCTCCGTGCATATTGTTCCCTTAAGTATAATAATAAAGTATATGTTGCAAACGATTGCTTTTTGCATATCTTTAATATTGCTTATAAGAGTAGTATTCATTTCATGTAAAGTCAATGTATAAGGAGTATAGTAATAATATTTTAAAATTAATATTTGCAAAATGAATAAAAGAATGTATAATGATAGACAAATAGCGCAAACGTTTTCATAGATTGAGATATTGTTTGCGCTTCTATTAAACAATTCAATGCAAACGTTTTCAATTAGTGAGGTACATATACAACTTAGGGAGGTTTTTGGGATGAAGAAAGCATTATCATTATTAACGATTTCAGCATTATCAATTGGTATGTTATCTGCATGTGGACCGAAAGATTCAGGGAAAAAAGAAGAAAGTAAAGCAAAGAAAGATTACGATCTTCTCGTTTGGGAAGATGATAAAAAAGGTGTTGCTTTAGAACCAGCAGTGAAAAGCTTTGAGGAAAAATATAAAGTAAAAGTAAAAGTTGTTGAAATGCAAATGACAGATCAAGTGAAGAAGTTACGCCTTGATGGACCAGCGGGGACTGGACCAGACGTTGTAACATTGCCACATGATCAAATCGGAAACGCAGTAACAGAAGGTTTACTTTCTGAAGTGAAAGCTGATGATGCTGTAAAGAGTAAATTTACTGAATCATCAATAGCGGCACAGACATATAACGGAAAATTATATGGTTTACCAAAAGCAATTGAGACACCAATCTTTATTTACAATAAAAAATTAATGCCAAAAGCACCAGAAACGATGGACGAGCTGTTTAACTTCTCAAAAGAATTTACGAAGGATGGCAAGTACGGATTTTTAACACTAGGAGATAACTTCTACTTTGCTAATGCATTTATGGCAGGTATGGGTGGTTATGTGTTTGGTGAAAAAGATGGAAAGCCAAATGCAAGTGATGTTGGATTAAATAATAGCGGAGCAGTACAAGGTGCGGAATACCTTCAAAAATGGTACAAAGAAAAGCTATTCCCGAAAGGTATTATCGGTGAATCTGGTGGACCAGCTGCTGATGGACTATTTAACGAAGGAAAAGCAGCATCTATCATGAACGGCCCATGGGCGTTCCAAGCAATGGAAAAGAACGGAATTGATTATGGTGTTGCTCCAATGCCGAAATTACCAAATGGTCAACCAATGAAAACGTTTGTTGGGGTTAAAGGATGGCATGTAACAAGTTTTTCTAAACAAAATGATTTAGCTACAAAGTTCACTGAATGGGTAACGAATGAAGAAAACGCAAAAATTCGATTTGAGAAAACAAAAGAAATTCCTCCAGTAAAAGCAGTAATGGAAGATTCAATTATTAAAGATAATGAAGCTGCAAAAGCAGTTGCAACACAATCTGAAAATGGAATTCCAATGCCAAACATTCCAGAAATGCAAGAAGTATGGAAACCAGCTGGAGATGCGCTTCAATTAGTTGTTACGGAAAAAGAGGCACCAAAAGCAGCACTTGACAATGCAGTGAAGCAAATAAAAGGTAATATTGAGGCAAATCATAGTAAGAAAAAATAAGGTGAAATTTGTGCCTCTCATATGAGGGGCACGAATTCTCTCCCAGAAAAAAGGGGGAAGGAACATGCAAACATCTATGGAACCAGCAAATGGTTTAAACGGTTCAAAGCATAGGAAAATGGCAACCATGTTATCTATCATTCCAGGCGTGGGCCAAATGTATAATAAGCAATTTGTAAAAGGTCTTATTTTTCTAGTATTAACAGGTTCATTTATTGTAGCCTTTGCTGATTTATTAAATATGGGATTATGGGGAATTGTAACGCTTGGTACAGAAGTTCCACGTGATCATTCTGTCTTTCTATTAGTAGAAGGAATCTTGGCACTCATTGTCATCGTGTTTGGACTCGGAATATATGCATTTAATTTATATGATGCATACCAAAACGGGAAGAAACGTGATATAGGAACACCTTTAAACTCTGTAAAAGAGCAATATCGTAATTTACTAGATCAAGGTTTTCCATATTTAATGGTTTCACCAGGTTTTCTATTACTTATCTTTGTAGTTGTATTTCCAATCATCTTCGTAATTTTAATTGGATTTACGAATTATGATTTATACCACTCTCCTCCAGCTAAATTAGTAGATTGGGTGGGCTTCAAAAACTTTATTGATATCTTTACATTACCGATGTGGAGAGAGACATTTTTAAGCGTATTTTCTTGGACTGTCATTTGGACATTCGTTGCAACGACATTACAAGTTGCGCTTGGTATTTTCTTAGCGATTATCGTGAATCAGCCTGGTATTAAAGGGAAGGCAATTATTCGAACAATCTTCATTTTACCGTGGGCGGTCCCAGCATTCGTATCTATTCTTGTTTTCTCTGGTATGTTTAATGAGACATTTGGAGCAATTAACAATCAAGTATTAGCTTTATTTGGAATTGAAAAGATTGCTTGGATGACAGATCCATTTTGGGCAAAAATCGCTTTAATTATGATTCAAACGTGGCTTGGATTCCCGTTCGTCTTTGCAATGACAACAGGTATACTGCAATCGATTCCGGGGGAGTTATATGAAGCTGCTACAGTAGATGGAGCTACAGCTTGGCAACAGTTTCGTAAAATTACATTGCCACTTGTTCTATATGCAACAGCACCAATATTAATTACGCAATATACATTTAACTTTAATAACTTTAGTATCATCTATCTATTTAACGGCGGAGGTCCTGCTGTAGCTGGACAAGACGCAGGTGGAACAGATATTTTAATTTCATGGATTTATAAGTTAACGATGACTTCAGCGCAGTACGGGAAAGCAGCAGCTCTTACAATGATATTATCGTTAATCGTTATTACAGTTGCGTTATGGCAATTTAAGAGAACAAAATCATTCCAAGAAGAGGATATGATGTAAATGAATATTAAAAAACAAAAGATGTTACGTCTCTCATTAAGTTATTTTGTTATTTTCGTAATGTGTGCCATCATTTTCTATCCATTATTATGGATTATTGGCTCATCGTTTAATCCAGGTGATAGTTTATCCGGATCAAGTATTATTCCACAAAATGCAACGTTAGATCATTATCGTAAGTTATTAGATTTAGAGAATAGTAATTATTTACTATGGTATAAAAACACGTTAAAAGTAAGTGTTATAACGATGATTTTCTCAGTGTTAGCAATTAGTTTTACTGCTTATGCATTTTCGAGATACCGTTTTGTTGGAAGGAAAAATGGTTTATTAACGTTTTTAATTCTGCAAATGATTCCGAACTTTGCGGCGCTAATCGCTCTATACGTATTAGCACAGTTAACAGGGTTAATCGATACGCACCTTGCATTAATTTTAATTTATGTAGGCGGGGCAATTCCAATGAATACATGGCTTATGAAAGGATATTTTGATACGATTCCGAAAGAATTGGATGAGTCAGCTCGTATGGATGGGGCAGGACATTTCCGTATTTTTTGGCAAATCATTATGCCACTTGCAAAGCCAATCGTAGCGGTTGTGGCATTATTCACTTTCATTGGTCCATTTACAGATTTCATTTTAGCGAGTGTTATTTTGCGCACACCAGAAAATTATACGTTAGCAGTTGGGTTATATGAAATGGTAGCGAAGAAATTTGGTAATGAATTTACAACGTTCGCAGCGGGTTCAGTATTGATTGCAATCCCGATTTCAATTTTATTCCTATCACTACAAAAATACTTTATCTCTGGTTTAACTGCTGGAGGTACGAAAGGATGAAAAATGGGACGTTACGTCCCATTTTTCTTTTCATCTCCCTATAAAAAATTTTATAGGGAGATGAAAAGAGATTTGACATCACATATGCAAAGAAGTGAAATAAATAGTATATTATAGTATAGGAAAAAAGAGCTATATCCCTTACAATACATGGAGAGGGAGAATATGATAGGTATTACAAAATAGAATCAATGAAAGTTTATGACTTCTCCTATTACTTGCAACGGGTGCAAGATTAAAATATATAACAAAATGACAGAGAAGTGAGAGGAGGGGGATTTTTATGACAGTTACAATTAAAGATGTGGCGAAGAAGGCAAATGTAGCACCATCTACCGTTTCTCGTGTAATTGCTGATAATCCAAGTATAAGTGAAAAAACAAAGCGTCGTGTTCGGAAAGTAATGAGTGAACTAGGGTATCATCCCAATTTAAACGCAAGAAATCTTGCTAACCAAACAACAAAAACACTTGGTCTTGTTATGCCAAGTTCTGCAAGTAAAGCTTTTCAAAATCCGTTTTTCCCAGAAGTTATAAGAGGGATTAGTTCATTTGCACATGTGGAAGGGTATGCGCTTTATATGTCGACAGGTGAAACGGAAGATGAAATTTTTAATGGTGTTGTAAAGATGGTACAGGGGCGCCAAATTGGTGGCATTATTCTTTTATATTCAAGAGAGAATGATCGGATTATTCAATATTTGCATAAACAAAATTTCCCGTTTGTTTTAATTGGGAAACCGTATGATCGAAAAGATGAAATTACATATGTAGATAATGACAATTATACAGCTGCAAGAGAAGTAGCAGAATATTTGATTTCATTAGGTCATAAACAAATCGCGTTCATCGGCGGTGGATCAGATTTACTTGTAACGAGAGATCGTTTGGCTGGTATGAGTGATGCTTTAAAATTAGCGGACATTGTATTACCAAAAGAGTATATTTTACATTTTGATTTTTCGAGGGAAAGTGGTCAACAAGCCGTTGAGGAGTTAATGGGACTACAGCAACCACCGACAGCAATTGTGGCAACGGATGATTTAATTGGACTTGGTGTGTTAAGTGCTCTTTCTAAAAAAGGATTCGTTGTACCAAAGGATGTTTCCATTATAAGCTTTAACAATGCTTTATTATCAGAAATTGCGAGTCCGCCCCTTTCGACAGTTGATGTGAATATTTATCAACTAGGATATGAGGCAGCAAAAGCTTTAGTGGATAAAGTAGAGAATGCGGAGTCTACTGCAAAGTGTATTATTATTCCTCATAAATTACTAAAGCGCCAAACTTGCGATCATTATGCATAAAAAAAGCTAAGAGTTTAACTCTTAGCTTTTTGTTGTAGAAAGGCCTCTAATCGATCACAGCCTTCTTTTAAAGTTTCAATACTATACGCATAGGACAAGCGAAGATAGCCTTCACCATATTCAGAAAATGCAGTTCCAGGAACGACAGCTAGTCCAGCTTCTTTGACAAGGTCAAGTGCAAAATCAAATGATGAAGATGTTAAATGACCAACATATGGGAATAAGTAAAATGCACCTGTTGGCTTTTCAACTGTTAAGCCCATTTGAATGAGTCTATTATATACGTAATCACGACGTTTTTTGTATTGATGACGCATCATTTTTGGTGCATCTTTAGCAGCTGTTAATGCTTCAATTGCAGCATATTGAGCGATTGAAGTAGCACACGTTACGTTGTATTGATGAACTTTTAGTATATGTCCTGCTAAATAGCTTGGTGCGAATAATAGACCGATACGCCAGCCAGTCATAGAATGAGATTTTGATAAACCGTTAATGACGATAGTCTTTTCACGCATTTCTGGGAAATGAGCGATAGATGTATGCTTTTGTTCATATACAAGTTCGCTATAAATTTCATCAGAAAGGACGAAAATATTTTTATCTTTTAAAACAGTTACAATATCCTGTAATTCTTCTTTTGATAAAGTTACACCAGTTGGATTAGAAGGATATGGCAGTACGACGCATCTTGTTTTTTCTGTAATAGCATTTTCTAGCGCTTCGGCTGTTAAACGGAAGCCAGTTTCACGAACATCGATAAAAATAGGTGTAGCACCGCATAATCGAATAATTGGTTCGTAACCTGGATAAATAGGGGCAGGTAAAATAACTTCTGTTCCTGGCTCTAAAATCGTTCGGAATGCAATATCAATTGCTTCACTGGCACCGATTGTAACGATGGTTTCGTTTTCAGGTAAATACTGTAAATCGTAGTTATCTTTTACAAAGTTACAAGCTGCCTTGCGTAATTCTAGTAAACCGGCGTTATGTGTATAGCTTGTATAATTTTCTGTAATAGCCCGTTTTGCCGCTTCTTTTACGAGAGAAGGCGTAGGGAAATCGGGTTGTCCAATTGTTAAAGAGATAAGATTATCATAGTTTTGAATCATGTTAGAGAATTGACGGATTCCAGAAATTTGGATGTCCTTCACTCTAGGGTTAATGAATTGTTCCATTGTATCTCCCTTTCTTCCGTTTGAAAATTAAGTTCATTTTAACATATTTTCTATGATTTCGCTTGCGTATATGTTATGTAGAAAGAGAGGGATAATAGAAAAAAAGCCGCTGTAAGCGACTTTTTAATATCCGTACTCCCAATCTATTTCATCTTCATTCCAAAGTACAGAGGATACTTTGCCAAGGTGAACAACTGATTCATTCACAGCACATGTGCAATTTTCTTCTCCGGTTTTATGCTGTAACTCTTCATATACTGATTTTTCAACATTTTCTAGAACGACCAAATTTTCTTCTTTTAAAACAAGCGTAGTACCCGCCATATTTATCTTCCTCCTACTAAAATAATGATCACTTATTTGTAAACATAGATAGTATGGATTATATGCTGTATTTTGCTATAGTTGTCCGTCTCATGAAGTATTTTTTATTTTCTTTGTAATCCGTATTCATTGTATACTGCCTGGCAGAAATTTGGTACAGGGTTTACATTCATTTCGAAAATCTGTAACAATTATTATGTGTTGTTAACAAAGAATTAACAAATATGTTAAGAAAAATCAAAATTTTAAAACAAATAAACCCGTAAAATGATATAATCATATCAAAATACATATAGGGGATGAGAGGCTATGGAGCTGATCCGTGATTTAATGATCCAAATTGCCATCATTATTTTGCCACTATTTTTATATGAAGCGATTCGTTTAAATCGTTATCAAGAAATGCCTCCGAAGCCGAACCGCTACTTTATTATGTTTTTATCCAGCATTACACTCGTTCTCTCCATGACATACTCTATTTGTTTTGGTGACATTTGTGGGTATAACTTTCACCCAATCCCGATTGTTAGTGGCTTTCTATATGGTGGGATTGTTGGTTTAATCCCGGCCGTTATTTTTGTTGCATATGAATGGGCGCTAAAGGGAATGAGCCTTCTTCCAGTCATAGAAGTAATATTTCTATTAATAGTTCCATTATTTTTATCAAAGAAATGGTCTCTATTTTCAAGGGATAAGAAGCTAATTTTAGCATTTATGATTTCATCACTATACGTACTTGTTTCTTTAGTGATTGGCATGATTAAAGTTCTGTTAGAAACGGGGTTTACACCACATATTTCGCACCTATATAGCGGATATATATTTGCTTCGCTTATTATGGTTATGACTATGGTATTTCAAGTGTACTTAACAGAATATTTAAATGAAAATGCGATATTACGTACAGAGATGCAAAAGTCAGAAAAGCTTAATATTGTAAGTGAGTTGGCAGCAAGTGTTGCACATGAGGTTCGAAATCCACTCACTGTTGTTCGTGGTTTTATTCAATTGTTAGAAAGTACGGAAGATGTAAAAAATAAGGATTATATGCGTCTCGTATTAGCCGAATTGGATCGGGCAGAACAAATTATTTCAGATTATTTGAATTTAGCAAGGCCACAAATTGAGAAAAAAGAACACATTTGCTTATCCGCTCAATTAATAGAAATGACAACTCTTATGTCATCATTTGCAGCGATGCAAGGTGTATATTTGCAAGTTGAGATTTCTGAAAGTCTTTATACGATCGGTGATAAGACGAAATTGAAGCAAGCTATTATGAATGTTGTTAAAAATGGTATTGAAGCAATCCAAGGAAATAAAGGATATTTAAAAGTAACGGCTATGCAAAAAGATGAAACGATTGTAATAAGAGTTAAAGATAGTGGTGTTGGAATGACGACAGAACAGTTAGCAAGGCTGGGACAACCATATTATTCTTTAAAAGAAAAAGGGACAGGATTAGGGCTTATGGTAACATTTAGTATTTTACAAGCGCATAATGGTACGCTGGAATATAAAAGCGAAAGTGGGAAAGGAACTGAAGCGATTATTATATTGCCAGCTGTAAAAAATAAGGAATAAAAGTTACCGATGCAAGGTAACTTTTTATTTTATATTGTTTATTCATTTGTTTTTTCTTGTTTTGCTCGGCTAAATAAACTTTTAAATGATTGCAAGAATCCTTGCTCTTTTGAAGCAGCAACCATTCTTTTTGTTTCTTGAATTTCGCGAATCACTTGCATAAGTTGTGCATCCCGATTGCTGTCTTTATTATAAATTTGATTTACGAGTTTATTCATTTTTTCCTCTTGCTTAGATTCGCGTTTATACATATGATTCATTAATAAGTCCATCTTTTCTTTTTGCAGGGCATCTGTTTGAGCGGCATGATCCACTAACTCTTGTAGCATTTTTTCTTGAGAACCTTCTTTTACATAAACTTGTTGCATCAATTCATCTAGCTTTTCATCTTTTAAACGATTTTGGGTAATAAGGGTAGAATTTTGATGAATAATTGCTTCATTTAATTGAGCGAGCATTTCAAGTTTTAACATGAACTCCTCAAAGTTACGCCCATCTTCTTTTTCTTTCGGTTGTATTTCTTGCGTATCTTGTATAACTGGTACAGGCGGGACCTCTTTTTCTTTTAAAATAATAGGTATCGTTTCTGAAATATCTTCTTGCAGTGTAGCAGCTCTTTCATGTATAGATTTCAATAGTTTTAAATCATCCAGTTTATAAATACGAGCATCAGCTGTTTTGGAAATGATATAACCATGATCCTCTAACAGTTGACTATATTTGCGAACTATATGTTTTGGGATGCCTGTTTTATTCGTGACATCTTTCGTTTTATAGGTAGCTTCCATAATATTTCCTCCCCAAAAAGTATCGTATATATCATTTCAATCTTTTATGAGGACTTCCTTTGAAAAAGAATGTCGGAAGGTTATTAGTTTTCTACAGCATTAGTGAAAAGATGAAGGAAAATGAGAGTTTTTTGGCGGAATGGCGAAGAAGAGCTAAAATAATGTCTGAAAACATATACAGGAGAAGTTTGTTATAATAACGGAGGAAAAGAAACTGGTAGAATCATGGAGGTATACATGAAGCAATTAAAAGGTATTATCATTTCAATTATTGCAATTCTTTCTATTCTAGTAGCGGTGTATGAAGTACTTGTTCCAGAAGAAACAAGTATCAAAAAAACGAATGCGTATGATCAAGTTCTAGAATTTCCGAAAGAGCGATATCCAGAGACAGGGAAACATATTACGGATGCTATAAAAGAAGGGCATTCAGAAATGTGTACAATTGATCGTAATGGTGCAGCGGATAGAAGGAAATTATCGTTAGCGCCATATCCGACGAAGAAAGGTTATGATCGTGATGAATGGCCAATGGCGATGTGTAAAGAAGGCGGAAAAGGAGCACATATTGAATATATAAGTCCAGCGGATAACCGCGGAGCAGGTTCATGGGTAGGAAATAAGTTAGATAAATATCCAGATGGTACACGTGTGAAATTTGAAGTAAAGTAGTAGTTGCACATTTCATAATGAAGGAGAAGGGGAACAATGGAGTTAACAATTTCTTATTCACAATTAATGTTGATGAACTATAACGGTGAGCAGCCTTACGTAGACTGGACGGATGAAGATTTTGAAAGAGGTTATGCTAAGGCGGATGGAACTGTTATTTTTGAAGCACTCTCTGATTATACTTGTGAAGTAAAAGTGACTTGTGGGAAACATATTGAGAAAGAAGAAGTGATTCGAACGGTTACGGTTCCTTTTACAGTTGAAAATGAATGTATCGTTGTAACGAGTATTCTTTCGAATAAATTTCAAATCCCTATTCCAAATGGTGAGTATACAGTCGTATTACAGGCAACTCCTCTTGAAGAGCCAACGGATGATGAATTATATAAAATACAATACGAATTCTTTTTTGAAAGTAAAGAATAAAAAAATGGGCTATCCTCAAAAAGGATAACCCATTTTTGTTATGCGTTTGTTTTTAGTAGGGAACGAGCATCTTTTGCTGCTTGCACCATGTGTTCTAAAGCCGGGATAACTTCTTCCGTTCTTCTCGTTTTTAAACCACAATCAGGATTAATCCAGAAATATTTAGGATCGCATACTTCTAAAGATTGTTCCACGATTTTATACATTTCATCTTTACTCGGTACACGTGGACTATGAATATCATATACACCTAGACCGATGCCTTTTTCATATGTTGTATGTTTTAATGTATCAATAAATTCTCCGTGACTTCTTGATGTTTCGATAGAAATCACATCTGCATCTAATGCGCGAATCGCGTCAACAATATCTTCGAAATTACTGTAACACATATGCGTATGAATTTGTGTTTCATTTGCTACAGAAGAAGTTGCTAAAAGGAAGGATTGTACTGCCCATGTAATATAAGCGTCCCAATCTTTTTCTTTTAGTGGCATTCCTTCACGAAGTGCTGGCTCATCGACTTGGATTACTCGAATTCCGGAAGATTCAAGTAGTTCAATTTCGTGACGAAGAGCTAATGCAATTTGATACGAAACTTCTTTTCTTGGAATGTCATTTCGAACGAAGGACCAATTTAAAATCGTAACAGGTCCAGTTAACATTCCTTTTACAACTTTCTCTGTTAAGCTTTGTGCATAAACAGTTTCCTTAATAGTCATTCCGTTAATAAAGGCAACATCACCATAAATAACAGGTGGTTTTACGCAGCGAGAACCGTATGATTGTACCCAACCGTTTTTAGTGAATGAGAAACCAGCAAGGCGCTCACCAAAATATTCGACCATGTCAGTTCTTTCGAATTCACCATGTACAAGGACATCAAGACCAATTTCTTCTTGGTAACGAATCCATTTTTCTGTCTCTTTTTCAATAAATTGTTCATATTGTTCATTTGAAATAACACCGTTACGCCATTCTTTTCGCGTTTGACGAACTTCAGTTGTTTGCGGGAAGCTACCAATAGTCGTTGTTGGTAATAAAGGTAACTCCAGGGCAACTTGTTGTAATTCGTATCGTTTTTCAAATGGGAGAGGACGTGAAAAATCTTCTTCTTTTAGTGCTGTTCGTGCTGCTTTGACATCTTCACGGTTACGTACAGCAGATGAACGAATTGTATGATGTGCATTTCGATATGTTTCCAGCTCATTACTAATACTTTCTGTACCTTGAGTGAGAGCAGAATGAATGAGAACTAACTCTTCTAATTTTTGATTTGCAAATGCTAACGCATCGAATAGCTCAGTCGATAAGTGAGTTTCTTCTGTTTTATCGATTGGTGTATGCAATAAGCTACAAGAAGGCTGAACGATGAAATCTTTCGTTTGGACTTGTTTTTGTAACGTTGTAAATAACGTAAGAACTTCATCAAGGTCAGCTCTCCAAATGTTACGGCCATCTATACAACCAACAGCTAAAGTTTTATCAGCTGGGAATCCATATTTTGAAATAGCATGTAGATTACCTTCTTTACCATGAACGAAATCTAATCCAATACCGGATACAGGGAATGTAATAATTTCTTCATAGTTTTCTTCTACACTATCAAAATATGTTTGTAAAAGAAGATTCGCATTTGGAACTTCTTTACGAATAGCTTCATAAATTTCTTTTGCTTGTTGAACTTCTTCTTTCGTTAAAGAAGCAAAAATCGGTTCATCAACTTGAATGACTTGTGCACCAGCTGCATGTAGTTCTGAAAGCAGTTGTACGTAAGGTGCAACTAACTGTTTTAAAATCGTAGTAAATTGCTCTTGTGTATAGCCTTTAGCTAATTTTAAGAAAGTATATGGTCCTAAAATAACAGGTTTTCCATCTACTCCTAATTCTTGTTTTGCCTCTTCGTATAAGCGAAGTGGACGATTATCTTTTAAAGAGATTTGTAATCCCTCTTCATATTCAGGAACGATATAATGATAGTTTGTATTAAACCATTTTGTCATTTCGGAAGCTACGTGATCTTTAGAGCCACGCGCCATTGCGAAATATACATCAAGGTAAGATGTAAATTCAGAAAAACGTGATGGGATAAATCCTAGCATATAAGCAGTATCCAAAACGTGATCATAATATGTAAAGTCGCCAATTGGAATGAGTTCAATCCCTTTTTCTTGCTGTACTTTTACGTGTTGAAGGCGAATTTCTTTCATCGTTGTTAAAAATTGTTCTTCATCGATTTTATTGGACCAAAAAGCTTCCAATGTTTTTTTCCACTCTCTTTGTAGTCCGATACGTGGATAACCTAAGTTACTTGTTTGAATTGCCATTTTAAATTCCTCCCTAATTGAAAGTAAGCATTTCCGTTTACTAGGAAATACCTATAACAAAAAGCATAAAGGCATAGAAAATAAGCCTTCCTTTTTGTTTTAACACCTCATCATCATCCGTGAATCTATCAGTGTTGCTAAAACAGGCAGGTCTCCTGACTTATGCTTCATATAATTTCTTTCACCTTCCCGTTTTCACAGTGGCACTAAACAAGAAATCTCAGCATTTACAGTGGCGGGACCGTGTTGGAGTTTCACCAAGCTTCCCTTTTAAACACGAAACGAAATTTTCGTGTACCTATTTTCCTTTTGAAAGGAAGTTAACAAGCGATATGATATTGAAACAAATTCTAACACAATTTTTGGAATTTTGTCTACTGTTTTAAAATAAGAAAATTCTAAAGTTTTTTATTCTTATCATTCTTATCGTTCTGATTATTATGATTTTTTAGAGGGAAGAGAGGTTGGGGAAATTGAAATGAATTGCGATTAAACTTGTAAAGAAGTGGGTATCTGTACAGAGATAAGATGCCAATTATGTTATTTAACAATCGGCTCATATTCTGGTACAAAGAAGGGAAGTAGGTGGTTCATTTTGAAATAGTAACTTATCACAAGAAAGAACAAAGTTCCTGTATAAAGATAAATATACTAAGTTTATAGAAATGGGGAATTTCAATTGGAACAAAGTACACAAAATATTTATTCACCACCAAAACATATAGTTTCAGCAGCGACAATTGTAATGAATGAACAAAAAGAAATCCTATTAATTAAAGGACCTAGAAGAGGATGGGAAATGCCAGGTGGACAAGTTGAAGAAGGAGAGTCTTTGAAAGATGCTGCAATAAGGGAAACTAAAGAGGAAACAGGTATTGATATTGAGGTTTTAAAATTTTGTGGGGTATTCCAAAATGTGAATCATTCAATATGTAATACGTTGTTTTTAGCTAGACCAGTTGGCGGTAAATTAACGACTACACCAGAAAGTTTGGAAGTAGGATTCTATCCTATTGAGCAGGCGTTAGAAATGGTGAAATTTATGAATTTCAGACAAAGAATTGAATACAGTTTGGATGAAAATCAGCAACCTTTTTATATAGAATTTTAAGAAACGATTTTCCATTATGGGACACCAGTGATGAATAAATCTTTGTTATATTTTTGAGCAGTGGAGTATTTTATATAGAAAATAAAACAAGCATAACCCCGTCCTAAATTAGAACGGGGGTGTGCTTGTTTTAGGTTTTACAATGAAATAACTTTATTGCCTTGTTACTGTTTCTTCTTTATAAGTTCAACCTTCATCTATATCAATTTCTGAAAGTCGCCCTGCAACTGCATCTGTAAGCAGGGTGTTTAACCATTGCAATTCAACTGTAATATGTTCAATCACGCTTTGTAAAATATATAGTTGTGCACGTGGAATTTGTCCTTTGCTACAATCATAAATAGTTTGCATTTTATGTAAATATTGAACGGTATCATTTTTCTTTTTTTCTAAAATAGGAATTAACTCTTGATCATCGCCAAAATGAGCGAAAGAGAGTGCTGAATAAATTGGTTTATATATTTGATTTTTTGCCTCGAATTGTTTTAATAGTAACGTGTGAAATAACCGTTTACCTGCTTCTGTTATATGAAAGATTGTTTTATCGGGTCTATTCGTATCTCGTACAATCGTGGTAATACGAATTGCACCCTGCTTTTCTAATTGCTCGAAGGCGTAGTAAAGTGATCCTTTTGCATATTTAATATAACAATCCATTTGTCGTTCTTTCATGATGTGCTGCACTTCATATGGATGTTTATCTCCTTCGAGTAGCAAGCCGAGAATGACTAATTTCATGCTCATGCTGTCTCAACTCCTATAAATAAAAACTTTATACATATTATAAACGGCATATCCGTTTTCATAAAGGGATATGCCGTTTCTTTTCTCTATATTAACTTACTTTCTTTTGTTTTTGTTTCGTTTTTGGACCTGTAAAGAGGCGTTCATTTCCCATAAGTAAAATACAAATAATACTTAGTACAGCCGGGATCAGTGCCCAGAAGAATGTACTGGCAATAGAGGTAGCGAGAGCATCTTTAATACCAGTTAATATTTCAGCTGGAATCTTCTCGGTAGCACCTTGTGATAATAAGAAACTTGTGTCTCCGCCTTTTGGAGCTAATTTAGCTAGTTCAGGAGGGAACACATTGTTTAATTTAGTAGTAAAAATATGGTTTTGAATTGTACCGAAAATCGTTACACCAAGAGTCATACCGAGTGAACGGAAGAATGAGTTTGTTGATGTAGCAGAACCACGGTCTCGCATTTCTAACTTGTGAATAGAAGACATACTTAAAACTGAGAACGAGAAACCAACTCCAAGTCCAGTGAGAACCATAAATAGCGTTACAAGTAGACGAGGTGTATCCATTGTTAAAGTGCTTAGTAAATAAATACCAATTACGAAGAAAACACCAGATACCATCATGATGTTACGATAACTTGTTCGAGAAGCTAACTGTCCACCTGTTTGACTTCCAATTACAGAGCCAACCATCATAGGTGTTAAAATTAATCCAGCATTTGAGGCTGAACCGCCGAGAACACCTTGAACGAAGATTGGGATATAAACTGTACAGATAATAAAAGCGGCACCATAGAAAAAGGCAACGCCTTGGCTAGCTGCGAATAAAGGTTTTTTAAATAGATGGAAAGAAATGATAGGCTCAGTTGCTTTTCGTTCTACGAAGAAGAAAATAATAAGCATAATAACAACTGTTGTAAATAAACCGATAATTACAGTGGAATTCCATGCGTATTCTTTACCACCAAGTTCTAAGGCGAACATTAAGCAAACGATACTAATAACAAGTGTAATAGCGCCAGCCCAATCAATTTTTTGTTTTCTAAATTCTAGAGATTCACTGTAGTATTTAGTAATGAAGAAGAAGGAGATAATTCCTAATGGAATATTAATATAGAAGACCCAATGCCAACTTATATAGTCTGTAATATAAGCACCTAATAAAGGGCCAAATACACTAGATGTCCCGAAAACCGCACCGAATAGCCCTGTCATTTTTCCGCGCTTTTCTGGTGGGAATATATCGTACATAATCGTGAAGGCGATAGGCATAAGAGCACCGCCACCGATCCCTTGAATTGCTCTATAAATACTTAGTTGCTCAATACTAGATGCTGTCCCGCAAAGTGCAGAACCGAATAAGAAAAGAATGAGACCACCAATATAAAAGCGTTTCCGTCCATACATATCAGAAAGTTTTCCGAAGATAGGCATCCCTGCCATTGTTGCTACCATATATGCAGACGTGACCCAAACGAACTTGTCAAATCCTCCTAGGTCTCCAACAATTGTTGCCATTGCTGTTGCAACGATTGTATTATCCATTGCTGCCATTAAAATACCAAGTAGTAAACCAGCAACAACAAATTTTGTATTGTTGGAGTCTTTTTTTGATAATTGAGATTCCAAATATAACCCTCCTTTAATAATAAGTAAACTATATGAAGTTTTGAGTGCAACACATAAAAATTTAAAGTATAGTTCTTTCAAATTAATTTAAACAAGTGCACTGACAAAGCCATAAAGAATATTATAGTCAAATTTGACTAAAAGGCAAACTTTTTCTTCCGTCAAAATATTCTGTTGTATGGACAGCGAAAGAGTGAGTAATACTGAATATTGGTATAAAGCCAATGAAGGAAATTGTAAAAAAATATTTCAGTAAGAATATTGCCTGTTAACAGAGGAAAAATGGTTTTTTCGTTATATTGTCGAATAGGATAAAAGGAAGAGCAATAACTATATATCATTTGTAACAAGCTTTATTAATATGGTGTAGAGAGGCAGAATAAGGTTGTATGGATGATGCATCTGAAATGGGGTGAAATATTATTATGAAAATATGGAAACGAAATTCGGATCAAGGAAGGCATTCAATACCGCTACAACCAGTATTATGGATTGATGGCTCAAAAAAGGAAAGCGAATGTCCTAATATAGCAGTTACATTACAAATCCGTAGTATGTATAAAGAAAAATTTTCATATGAACTGACCTATGATGTAAACGACATACTTATTATTCGAATTGAAGTAGAAAATAAAGGAATGGAAATGATTTCACGAGTTGTAGTAAGTCATATGATTCGAGATTATTTTGCATATATCCCAAATTCATTAAAGGCTGATAAGGGGATGAGCGAGTTTTTGTTCCAGCTTGTAAGGTGGCGAATCGAAAATTTATTACCGAATGAGAAAGTAGAACTAATTTGTAAAATAAAAGCAAATAAAGATAAAGCAATCAAAAACACATTATTTCAGGCTACATATACATTTCAATATAAAGGAGTATCATATGGTCCACTGCAAACAAATGAAGTTGTAGTGCGGCAATGATAAAAAGGAACCTGTAAGAAAGGTTCCTTTTTTAATGAAGGTTGTGTTTTTTGAGTACTTTTTTTTGCTCGATTCCTTTTTTTCCTACATAATTATTTTTATAACCAAAATATAAAATGAAAAGAAAGGAAGCAACATTTACAATAGCATCAATTTGATCGTTTGTAATAAAGTTCACTCCGAAAGAATTAAACAGTAATTTTAATGATAATAGAAAACCTGCTAGTAAACGTATAATATCTGATAGATTCTCTTTTTGTAGCATATAAGTCACCTCTTTCTAAAACGATATATAGTATATATATGAAATAGAATAGAAATGGTAGACAAGCTTAAGCGGAAATGTACACTCAATATGTACATTTTTTATTTTGTAGAAAAACATAATTGTTATAGAAACATATATTGGTATAGAAAGGAGGAGAAGTATGAAACATAAAGGGAAAATTAGTGGATTATTACTTGGGAATACAGTGGCAGTTACAGAATGGATTGCGCTTCAAGATGTAATTACAAAACTGGATTCGCGATCATTTTATACCGTCTTTATTATTTATATATTGCAAATGATACTCAGCTATTATTTTGGACATTGGTATGATAAAAGAGCGAGTAAGCATATGGATACGGAAGTAGGAGGAATGGCAAGTAATGATTTTGTAGTTGATTTCTTTGAGAAAGTAGCTGCTTTATCAGAACGGGATTCTCATAATATTACAGTGTACATTCTTTCTGTGAAAGAATGGAAAGAACTAAAAGAAACAGTGCAAGAAAAAAAATTGGAGGTGTTAGTACAAAAATTGGAGAGTACGATTGTAAAGACAATTCGTAAAGGAGATGTCGTTACTAGGTGGGATGAAAATAAGTATGTTATTGTGGCGATTGATAACGGACATGAAAAGTCGACAATAACAAACCGATTAATGATAAATATTGAAAGTGAAATAGAAAATGGTTTGTTAAGTATGACGCTATTATTTGGAGCTGCTAGTTATCCAATAGAAGGAAAAACTTTTGAAGAATTGTTAAGAAAGGCACAAAATCAATTGTACCAGCATAGGGATTTGTAAGAAAATGAGTGAAACTTTGATTTAAAGAAATATGATATGAAGAAGTTTTTAATGTAACATTTTTTTGACTTTTATTACAAAAAGAACTTTTATTGTAATAAAAGTCTTTAAAAATATATGGAATAAGCATATAATTATGATGGATGTGTCAATGCATTTTGCACAATGTGTTTCATTTTAAAAGTGTAGAGGGAAGCATGCTCTACACTTTTCCTTTTTAGGGAATGACAAGAATAATTGTAAGTTGTTGCAAGATAGCATTTATACTGTGTAAAATGAACAAAGAAATTATTTGATAGAAAGCGGAAAGGGAATGATAGAATGATAGACGTGAGAGAACAACGAACATCTTTTATCAGGTGAATTATTACTGTTGTTCTTCAAATTATTATGGCTGTGATGAATTCCGTTGTACTTTTATGTAATACATAGTATGAACAGGCTTTAAAAAGTGCTAAATAAAAGATGGATATGAAACTGCTAATTGGTTCAAAAAAGTAAAATGTAATTTTAAGTAATACAATTTGTACAAGCATTATAAACAATATCAATGATTTTCGTAGAAAAGGTGCGAGTATGGAGTTTATAGAAGGATATATAATTTTCATAGCTTTTTACACGATGATCGTATATAAGTAGGAGGAAGAAGATGTTGAAATATAGTAAATTAGCAATTGTAATTGCATTATCAATGACTTTATTAGTCGGTTGTTTCGGACCGAAACCAGAAGAGGAATTATATGTTGCATTTGAAAATGCTGCAAAGCAAGAAAAAACAATGTTTGAAGATGCAAAGAAACTTGAAACTTTAGAAAAAGAGGGACAAGAATTATATAACCAAATTGTTCAAGAAGGAAAAGATAATAATCAAACTGTTAAGGAAAAATTGAACCAAGCAGTGAAAAATACAGATGAACGAGACAAAGTGCTTAAAAAAGAAAAAGAATCTTTAAGTAAGGCACAAGAAGAAGTAAAATCAGCAGATAAATATGTGAAGAAAATTGAAGATAAGAAATTGAAAGATCAAGCGGATAAAGTGAAAAGCACATATGAGAAACGACAAGATTCATTTAACAAAATGTATGATAGCTATAATAAATCGTTAAAACAAGAAAAAGAATTATATACAATGTTACAAGATAAAGGTACAAAATTAAAAGATATTAGTGAAAAAGTAAAAGTAGTAAATCAATCTTATAAGGATATTGAATCAGAAAAAGACAAGTTTAATGAATTCACAAAATCTTACAATACAGAAAAAATAGCTTTTTATAAACAAGCAAATATTAAAATTAAAGAAGAGAAAAAATAAAACAGTTTGGCCTACAATTGGCCAAACTGTTTTATTTTTTTGTATAAGTACGACTATACCATGGGACAGGTTCACTTAATTTTTTTTCTTGTTTCAGTGCTTCAGGACCAATATAATCTTGAAGTGTTTTTTTTGCTACTGTTAAAGATAAGGTTGTTTTCGGATTTCGATAGGAGGATTCAAGATGACCAAGATGTGGTAGGATTCGAAAATCTTCTTTCGTAGGAGGAATATGGAAAAAATAATCACCTAAACGTATAAGAACATCAGATTGTTGTTGGCTAAAACGTGGATTTCTAGAAAAATGTAATCCTTCTTTAATAGCTTTTTTTTCAGCAATTAAGCGCTCTAAAGCCGTCTTTTTTAACCAGTATAAATACTTCGGATTAGTTGCAGCTTTAGCATGACGATTCACAACGAAAATAGATTGAGCTAGTCGATTAATAGAATGTTGGTTTTGTAATTGAGATTGTGGTTGTGAAGGTTTCATATTGAATCTCCTTTCAATTTTTCATTATTATAACATAAATAAAAGAGGTTTTTATTATATGCAAAAAGTGATTGTATATATTTTCAATATTAAAGCAATATTGTTACAAAAAACAACTATTTTGTATAATAGTAATAGAATGTGCTTTAGAAATTTGATAATGAAAGAGTGAGAAGTTTGAAAGAAATATTAAAACAGCAATATGCCATTATAGATATTGGATCTAATACAATGCGTTTAGTTATTTATGAAAAGCAAAACGGTGGTTTTTATAAGGAGATTGAAAATACGAAAGTGGTTGCTCGGTTAAGGAATTACTTAATTGATGGTGTGTTGATTGAAGAAGGAATAGAGGTATTGTTACAAACATTATTTCAATTTCAAGTAAGTACACGATTCCACCAGTTGCATCATGTACTTTGTGTTGCAACAGCAACAATTAGACAGGCTGAGAATCAAGAGGCAATTAAAAAACTGGTTGAAGGACAAACAGACTTTACTCTTAGAGTCTTATCAGAATATGAGGAAGCACGTTACGGCTATTTAGCAGTTATGAATTCAACTTCGTTCTCTGAAGGAATTACAGTAGATATTGGTGGAGGAAGTACAGAAGTTACATACTTTCGAAATAGAGAGATTCTAGAGTACCATAGCTTTCCTTTTGGAGCACTTTCTTTAAAGCAACAATTTATTAAAGAGGATATACCTACTGAAGACGAGTTGGAAAAGATTCAAACGTACTTAGAATATCAATTTCGAACATTACCATGGTTAATTGATAAGAAATTGCCTCTTATTGCAATTGGTGGTAGTGCGAGGAACTTAGTGAAAATCCATCAAAATTTAATTTGTTATCCTATAGCAGGGGTACATTTATATAAAATGAAAGAAGAAGATATTAAAAATGTGAAAGAAGAATTGGAAGCATTGTCGTTCATAGAACTTCAAAAATTGGAAGGATTGGCAAAAGATCGAGCAGATACAATTATTCCAGCAGTCGAAGTTTTTCATACGCTTGTTAATGTTATAGAAGCACCAGCATTTGTGTTAAGTAGAAAAGGGTTACGAGAAGGTGTTTTCTATGAAGAGTTGACAAAAGATTTGGGGATTTCATATTATCCGAACGTAGTCGAAGAAAGTTTACATTTATTATCACATGAATATGAAATGGATATGGAATTTGTAATTCAGCTTATTAAACATGGAAGATTGATTTGTCAACAGCTTGAGGAAACAGGGCTAATTTCTATGTCAGCAAAAGACTGGGAAGTATTCCATCAAGCGGCGAAAGTATTTAATATAGGTAAATATATAGATGAAGAAGCGAGCCGCTTACATACGTTTTATTTATTAGCGAATAAAACAATTGATGGGATGATGCATAAAGAGCGAGTTAGATTAGCGCTTATTGCGTCTTATAAATCAAAAATGTTATTCAAACAACACTTGTCTCCATTTGAAGGATGGTTTGATAAAAATGAACAAAAAAAAATCCGCCTATTAGGAGCTGTTTTACAATTTTCAGCAGCTCTAAATATAAGACAAAGATCGCTTGTTGAATCGATATCTATAACAGAAAGTAAAGAAGGATTAACATTTAAAATTGTATGTGAGCAATCGGCATTAGCGGAAAAAGTGCAAGCTGAAAAACAAAAAAAGCAGCTGGAAAGAGTGTTGAAAACGACTATTAATTTATCCTTCGAATCAAAACGTTAAGTTGTACGGATGTCTTTACAAAAAATTAACACCTTGGAATATTGTAATTTGCTAAAATAAAAGTAACTAAATTATAGTAAAAAAGTTTCAGGGGAAGTGTGAAGAGGATGGAAATGTTGATGGGGAATATAGTAAATTTAAATGATACAGCTTATTACAATAATCGAGAATTAAGTTGGTTAGCATTTAATGAACGTGTACTACAAGAAGCACAGGATGAAACAAATCCGCTCTTGGAAAGATTAAAGTTTATTAGCATTTTCAGTTCCAATTTAGATGAATTCTTTATGGTACGCGTAGCAGGATTGAAGGATCAAGTGAGTGCTGGGTTTAACCAACCAGAAAATAAGGCTGGCTTAACACCAAAAAAGCAATTAAATAAAATTGCGATAAAGGCCCATGAATTAATGACTGTACAATATGATACGTTTAAAAATTATGTGTTGCCAGCGCTGGAGTTAGAGGGGATTGAACGTTTAACATTCCACGATTTGACGAAAGAACAGAGGGAATTTATAGAAGAGTATTTTGATGAGCAGATTTTTCCAGTCTTAACACCTGTAGCTATTGATGCATATCGTCCATTTCCAATGTTATTAAATAAAAGTTTGAATTTAGCTACTCTTTTATATGATGAGAAACAAGTGGAGGAAGAAAACCGCACGAAGTTAGGAATTGTACAAGTTCCTTCATTACTTGAACGTTTCATATTTTTACCGAGTGAGGGGCAAAAGCATAAATTTATTTTATTAGAAGATGTAATTAGTGGTTTTACCCATAAATTATTTACAGGATATAAAGTATCGTCTGTTACTCGTTTCCGTATTACACGCAATGCGGATTTAACGATTCATGAAGAAGGTGCGAGGGATTTATTAAAGGTAATTGAAAAAGAATTAAAAAAGCGTAAGTGGGGAGCTGCTGTACGTTTAGAAGTTGGCAAAGAGCATATTGATGAAAGAGTATTAGCATTATTATATGAGGTGTTGGAAGTAAAAGATGAAGATGTGTATATAATGGATGGACCATTAGATTTAACATGTCTATTTTCTTTATATAAAAAACTAGCTCCTTTATATGAACATCTAGTATATCCGGCTCTTATTCCGCAACGGCCTCAAGACTTGGGGGATGCGGAAGATGTATTCGAAAAAGCAATTGAGCATGATATTTTATTACATCATCCTTTTGAATCATTTCAGCCAGTAGTTGATTTTGTCCGTGATGCGGCAGACGATCCGAATGTACTTGCAATCAAACAAACATTATATCGAGTAAGTGGGGATTCGCCGATTATTCAGGCGCTAAAGGTAGCAGCTGAAAAAGGGAAGCAAGTTACGGTATTAGTTGAATTGAAGGCAAGATTTGATGAAGAAAATAATGTGCATTGGGCTAAAGAATTAGAAAAGGCAGGCTGTCACGTTATTTACGGTGTAAGCCACTTGAAAACACATAGTAAAATTACGCTAGTTGTAAGAAGAAAAAACGGAAAAATCGAAAGGTTCGTACATCTCGGGACTGGAAATTATAATGACGCAACAGCAAAGTTATATACTGATTTCGGGTATATTACATCACGAAAAGACTTTGGGGTCGATGCAACAAATTTCTTTAATTATTTGAGTGGTTATACAAGCAAGCCACATTTTCATCATTTATCGGTTGCACCATTTGATATAAGAGAGCAATTTATGGATTTAATAGATGAAGAAATCCGTTATCATAGGCAATATGGAAATGGATATATTATCGCTAAGATGAATTCATTAACAGATAAACCATTAATCAAAAAAATGTATGAAGCATCACAAGCTGGAGTAAAGGTAGAGCTCATCGTTCGAGGAACGTGTTGTTTAAGGCCTGGTATTCCAAATGTAAGTGAAAATATTCGGGTAGTTAGTGTTGTCGGGAGATATTTAGAACATAGCCGAATTTATTATTTCCATCATAATGGAGAAGAGAAAATATACTTATCTTCAGCTGACTGGATGACGCGGAATATGGAGAAGCGAGTAGAAATATCTTTCCCGATATTAGATATTGAAATGAAGGCGAGAATTAAGGCGATTTTACAACTTATATTAGCTGATAATGTGAAAACACGTGAACAGAATAAATCTGGTGAGTACTACTATGTTATTAATAGTAGTACAGAAGAAATTGATAGCCAAGTGAAGTTGTTTAAGATGGCGTATCAAAACACGGATGCTGAATAATGAGAACAAAGTAAAAAAACCTCTTTTTTTAAGAGGTTTTTTTACTTTGTTCTCTACTTATTATACATTCTCTAAATAGAAGGATGCGTAGAGAGAATAGTTTTTATTATAAGCATGTTAATGGATCAGTTAAGAGAGGGAATAACATTGGTAGAATTGTTGGAGTACATTAATAATAGAATGGTTGTTGACAAGGTCCGCCATAACAAGGATAAGGTGTTGGCGGTGGGAAAGGTGGTGGATATGGTGGGTAATACGGTCTAGGGCCGAAAGCTAATGCACCGCCGAGCAGTCCACCAGCAATCCCAGCTAGAAATGGAACACCAAAAAACGGAAAGAAGCGTGAGTCGCCTACTGGACCAATAGGTGCTGAACGGACTGGGATTGGTTGATAATATGGATACATGAACAAACCTCCTTTATTGGACTCATTTTTATCATATGGTAAATGAAACGTGGATGAGCGCGTACAAGAAAGGATATGTAAGAAAATAGGCGAATTATTACGAATGTTGGAGCGTAAAAATTGTAATTTCAGGTTTTGCCATAAATCGGAATGGGACGCGTGTTCTGCCAAGACCTCGATTGACATAGAGAGCTAAATCTTGAATCGTATAGAAACCTTCAACATAGTTTTTAGCAAGTGATGGGGTAATAATAGCACCTAAAAAGGGAATTTGTACTTGTCCGCCATGGCTATGACCAGAAAGTTGTAAGTTAACTGGATATTTAGCGATTTGTGGTGCAATATCTGGCTCGTGAACAAGAACAATGTTATAAGTGTTTTGCCTCGCGTGCTGTAGTGTTTCTTCTATTTTGGGTTTGCCTAGTAGTATATCATCGAGCCCGAAAATTGAAATTTCACTATTATCCAGTAGACGGATTCTCTTTTCGTTATTTAGTAATAGTTCAAATCCAGATTCACGCATGATGTGCTCGTAGTATTCCGTTCCATATCCGCCGTGATCATGGTTACCATAAATAGAAAATTTACCGAAGGGTGCTTGTATATTTTTTAAAATGGATGCAACGAAAGGGGTGTCAGTATATGTTTGATAATTATCAATGAGATCACCAGTAAAAAGAACAATATCGGGTTTTACAGCATTAATTTTAGAAACGATTTGAGATAAATGTTGGAGAGAGAAATAGTATCCGAGATGTAAATCGCTAAATTGAAGAATTTTCATACCATGAAAACTTTTGGGTATGAGTTGAGATTTAAGTGTATGCTCTGTAAAAGAGAGTAAATGAGGCTCAATATATTTAGCGTAATAGTATCCGATGCTAGTAGTTATAAATGAATATAGACAAGTGCGCATGCCAACTTTTAAAAAATCTCTTCTAGTAATTTTCTTCATAAAAATATGAGTATACCTATTTGACTTACATCACATGTGTTCGTTACATTTACAGGTTACCCAAATCTCCTTTCAGTTTATTTGAAATATATTTTAAATCATAAAAAAGTAGTATAGATTACGAAAAAAATGAATGAAAAGAAACCTCTTTACGTTAAAATATCAGAAAAGTTTAAAAATATAAAGATTTCTATTAAATAAAATGATAAAATGAATGTGTATTCATTTTTGGGAGGGGATGTATGTGAAAGAAAAGGTAGTTATTATAACAGGTGGATCAAGTGGAATGGGAAAAGGAATGGCGATTCGTTTTGCGAAAGAAGGGGCACGAGTAGTTATTACAGGACGTACAAAGGAAAAACTAGAGGAAACAAAGTTGGAAATTGAACAATTTCCAGGGCAAATATTACCTGTACAAATGGATGTAAGAAATACTGATGATATTCAGAAAATGATTGAACATATTGATGAGAAGTTTGGACGAATTGATATTTTAATAAATAATGCAGCTGGAAACTTTATTTGTCCAGCAGAAGATTTATCCGTGAATGGCTGGAATTCGGTCATAAATATTGTGTTAAATGGTACATTTTACTGTAGTCAGGCTGTCGGAAAATATTGGATTGAAAAAGGTATAAAAGGGAATATCATTAATATGGTAGCAACATATGCATGGGATGCAGGTCCGGGAGTTATTCATTCGGCTGCAGCGAAGGCTGGAGTATTAGCAATGACGAAGACACTCGCTGTTGAGTGGGGCCGTAAATATGGAATACGAGTTAACGCTATCGCGCCAGGACCAATTGAACGTACGGGCGGTGCTGATAAATTATGGATTTCAGAAGAAATGGCTAAGCGTACGATACAAAGTGTTCCGCTTGGAAGACTGGGCACGCCAGAAGAAATTGCAGGTCTAGCTTATTATTTATGTTCAGATGAAGCTGCTTACATAAATGGAACTTGTATGACAATGGATGGAGGACAACATTTACATCAATATCCATTTTAAAAGGGATAAGAAAATGAATGTTTGATTCATATTCTTACGGTTAAATGTGACGGAATTGTGACATGTGAAAGAAAAGTGTTTACAAGAGGTCATATATACGTTATATTTAAGACCTCTTTTTTCTTCATAGTAGAATTGCTAATTCCCCTTAGCATTTTACCCCTCTAATCCCTTCAGGAAAACTGAAGGGATTTTTTATTATTTTTCCGTAAATATCATGTTATAATTTTTGAAAAGTAAAGGGAGGGAAGCGCGTTGATAGATGCATTAGATGTAATGAGTAACTTGGATAAAGTCCTTCCTTATTATCAAGCTATTTTTAGTGCTGATGAGCATACTGTAATTGGATATGAAGTAGTAGGACGTATTCAAACAGAAGAGGGCATACAAAGTCTAGCTTCTTTCTTTCATGATGATTCTATTCCGAGTGAGTTTCAACTGGAAGCGGATAACATTATAGTAGAAAAAGCTTTAAATCGTTATTTAGAAAGTGATCAAAAACTATTATTATTTATACATCGAAATGCTAACGTATTAATGAACGATGATGATGAAAGTTTACTTCAACTTTTATTGATGTATGAAGAGCAAGGTTTAAATTTGAAACACATTGTTTTAGAAATTACAGAACATGAATGTCAAGAAGATATAGAGCAATTTAATCATTTGCTTATGTATTATCGTACATATGGTATTCAAATTTCGATTAATAAAGTCGGAACGGGTACAAGTAATTTAGAACGTATTAGCGTGTTAGCACCGGATATTTTAAAAGTAGATTTAACAAACTTAAGGCAAACTGCACTTTTACAATCTTATCAAGATATTTTATATTCTTTATCATTACTTGCTAGAAGAATTGGTGCAACATTGTTATATGAAGAAATAGATGCTTTTTATCAACTACAATATGCTTGGAAAAACGGTGGTAGATATTATCAAGGGAATTATTTGAAAGAGTGCTTACCTGATTTTATTGAAACGAACGTTTTGAAAGAACGACTTGGTAATGAGTGTCATCAATTTATTCAACATGAGAAGAAAAAGTTACAAAAGATTTATAATTTAACAGAAATGTTACGTGATCGAATTGGTGATGTTCTAGCCAAACAGAAAAAGAATGAAGATATGAATGATTGGTTATTACAATTTAGCCAAAGTGTATCACAGTGTAGTTTTCGCATATTTATTTGTAACGAAGATGGTTTCCAACAATCAGGAAACGTTATGAAAAAAGATGGGGAATGGATTGTGATGCCTGAGTATTATATGAAGAACTGGAGTTGGCGTCCGTATTTTCTAGAAAATATTATGAAAATGCGTTTTGAGAATAAGGCAAGACTTTCAGATTTATATGCTGATATTGAAACCGGTGAGATGGTACGAACATTTTCCTTCCCAATTGATGATGAAAACTTTTTATTTATAGATTTATCGTATGAATATTTATATGAAGAAGATGTTTTATTTTAATGCACGAAGAGATTCGTGCATTTTTTGTTTGTTTTTATCATAAATTGGTAATAGTGAAAATGGTGATGAAAATGCTGTCTATCGTTGTAAAGATTTTACGAACGAAACCACCCCTGTCTTTGCATAATCATTGTTACAATGAATACTACAAAGACAAGTTTTCTTAAAAGGAAGGTGAAAAAATGAGGAAATATGGAATATGGTTAGTTCTATTTGTATGCGTTGCCTTTCTAGTTGGTTATAGTGTCACAACTGTTTTAGGAAAAGAGGAAGCGAAAGTCGATCGGGAAGAAGTGTTTACAACGATACAAAAGGGCTATGAAACCCAATTTTCAATTCGTGGGAAGCATTTGCCGATGAATAAGATGATAGAAACGTTATCACCATATTTTACAGAGAATTTCCTTCAAGTATTTACAGATGAAAATAGTAGAAGTGATAAACAAAGTGGTGAATATTTACTTCCAGCAAAAGAAGCGCCGTTTTCTTTTCATTCAGAAACGAAAATGTCATATGATGAAGAGCATAAAATTTTATATGTATATGAGCGGGCGAAAAGTGGACAATATCAAATTGTAACATTGCAAAGAGATCAAGGGAAATGGAAATTGGCCGGATATCATGAAAGCCAAGAACTTTTAACTGAAATAAAACGATTACAACAATTATAAAGTGAAACTGTAATCGGTGGGGGATGTTCATCTCTCACTGAGTAATAGCTCGCACCAATCGGGCTATTACTGCCCACAAATAGTGGGATAAAAATAAGAATAGGTTTTTACCTATTCTTATTCAATATTGAGTAGCTGTTGTAATTTTTCAATTTGAAAACCAGCAACAACTTCTCCATCAATTACAACTGTTGGAGTTGAATACGAATCATAGTCGTATAAAAGACGATTGCGTGCAGCAGCGTCTTTTTTCACGTCAAATTCTTCATATACAACGTTATTATGCTTTAAAAATTCTTTCACAATGACACATGGCGGACAATCAGGTTGTGTGTAAACCTCAATTTTTCTCATTGTAATTCCTCCTTTTTTCTGTTTTTTATTATATTCTTCCAGTATAAAAATCGCAATAAAGAAGGGAAAAGATGTTCTTTCTGTTTTTTCCTTCGCATTTCGACAAATTTTTAGTTGAGTTTCTGGCCAATAACCTTTATCCTAGACTGTGGAACATTTTTTCTGTTATGACGGATAGAATGAGTATAGCTGTAAAACCTATTGGTAGGAAGATCAGAGAAAGGAGAGATTTCATGTCTCTACTCCAAGGAATTTTAACTCGACTTGTTAGTCTACAAGAACAAGCTGAAAGCGGTGAAGTAGCACAACGCTATTTTGAAGTGAACGGTGAGCGCAAATGTAGCGTGAAATTTTTCGATAAAAGTGAAATGTATGAGTTAGAAGTGTATCAACAAGGTGAAAAACCTCAAGTGTATCAATTCGATAATATCGATATGGTTGCAATTGAGATTTACGATATCATTTCTTGATACATATAAAAAAGGTGTTGCCATATGGCAACACCTTTTTTAGTTCTATTACTTTTTAGCATATATGTATAGAGATTTTTCATTTTTCCTACAATGGTAATAAAGTGAAATTGTAATCAGTGGGGCTTCTTCGTCCTATACTGATTATTAGCCATCACCAATTGGGTGTTTACGGGTAGCAAATAGCGGGATAAAAATAACGAGGAGGTGTGTTGTATGGAACGTTTACCAGTTGTGGTTTGTCCTAAATGTCACAATTCTGCTGAGATTATTCATGTATTAACGGCTCAATCGAATCAAAATGTAATTTATACGTGCCAAGTTTGCCATTATGTAATTCGAAATATTGAAACGAATAAAGGATAGGAAGTTATAATTTTTATTTTTGTCCCATACAATGAGAATACGAAAAGTCTGTCTAATTGAAAGGACGTGACTATGTGGCCGGTGAACATACATTTTATAATGTTTCAGAGAGACATTTAAATTTTGATATGGTCTTTAGCCGTATTTGCAGTTTCATTGAAAAGGATCCACGAAATTTATATCGTTTATCCATTGGGACAGACTCACAAGCACATCAAAAGGATACGAGGTTTATTACGGCAATTCATATTCATCGCGTTGGAAAAGGTGCCTGGGGGTGTTTACACCATAAATCAGTAAAAGATAAGCCAGCAACTTTACGTGAGAAAATATATTTAGAAACGCAGTTTAGCCAAGAAATTGCATGCCTATTTACTCCGAACCATATACAAACAATATGGGATTTATTGCATCCATATGCTCAAGAGGGAGCTGGATTTATAATGGAAATTCACTTGGATATCGGAAATGATGGTTTAACAAAAGAATTTATTCTAGATATGACAGCGAAAATTCAAGCGATGGGATTAACAGCAAAAATTAAGCCAGATGCTTATGCGGCGTTTAGTTATGCAAATCGATATACGAAATAAAAAACAATTTTTATATATCCTTCGTTAAAAACTGAATATTACATCTATTAAATAGGTTGGAAATTATATATAATAAGAGTAACGATGCGAGTATAAGGAGAGGGGTATATGAAAAGGGAATTTGTTTTAACAGAAGAAGAAGAGAGTTTGTTACTAGATATTCTATTTCAGCAAAATTATGCGAGTGAAATTTTATCTGTGGAAATTACAGATATTGAGAATGGTTTAAAACAGACAGATGTGACACAATATAAAAAAATCACAAGGTTATTTTACAGGTTAAAAAATAAGGGGTATTAAGCGCTACCGGAATGGTAGTCTTTTTTTTGTGTTGTATGCTAAAATAGCTGTGTAATTTTGTTTTTATTGAAATAAAGTAAGGACAAAATAATAACATGAAAACGCTGTCATAAAATATGAATAGATTCGGTGATTAAAAGTAGGAAAAAGGGAAAATGGAGGTTGTAATATGATTAGTATTCCGAAAGACGAGTTTCAACAAATTTTTGTGAAAGATTTAATGATTTCATCAGAAAAAGTAGCACATGTCCAAATGGGGAATGGTTTAGAGCATGCTTTACTCGTTCTTGTGAAATCTGGATATTCGGCGATACCTGTTTTGGACCCGATGTATAAATTGCATGGGTTAATTAGTACTGCTATGATTTTAGACGGTATGTTAGGGTTAGAACGTATTGAGTTTGAAAGACTTGACGAAATGAAAGTAGAACAGGTGATGAAGGAAGACATTCCGGTTCTTAAGTTAGAAGATTCGTTTGCAAAAGCTTTAGAAATGACAATTGATCATCCTTTTATTTGCGCTGTCAATGAAGATGGGTATTTTGAGGGGATTTTAACACGTCGGGCTATTTTGAAATTGTTGAATAAAAAAGTAAGGCAACATAATCGATAATGTGAGAAAAGTGACTTCATAGAAGCGGAGAAGTCACTTTTTTTCGTGCATATCAGTTGTGTATGTATTATATTTAAAAAGATAAAAAATATAAGAGTATATAGTTAAATTAAGGATGAAAAGCTTATTGAGATAAGGTGTATGGAAGCTAAGGAAAGAGGGAGAAAGTTGCAAATTGATGATTTTCAAATGATGGTTGTGTTAGCTCAGGAATCAAATATGAGAAAAGCGGCGGAACGTTTATTTGTTTCACAACCTGCGCTTAGTCAACGATTACAATCTATGGAGAAACAATGGGGAATGAAGTTTTTTATTCGCTCACAAAAAGGATTGACAATTACACCTGAAGGGGAAAAAGTCGCAAATTATGCAAAAGAAATGCTGCAAAAGGAAGAGGATATTAAAAGTGAGCTAGCTGTTTTTAGAACAGAAACTCACGGAACGTTAAAAATAGCTGTTGCATCAGTTATTGGTCAATATTGGCTTCCTCCTGTTTTGAAGAAGTTTGTACATAAATACCCTTCTGTGAAAATATCGCTGTTTACTGGCTGGAGTAGTGAAGTGCAAAAGCAATTTTATGAAGGAGACGTTCATGTTGCTATATTGAGAGGAACACAAGAATATAAAGGTCAGAAGCAACAATTATTTGAAGATGAACTTTATTTAGTGGATAAAGAAATAAAAGATATTACGATGTTAAAAGAAACAAATAGACCTTTTATTCAATTTAAAAGTGATTCGACTTATTATGGACAAATACAAAATTGGTGGTATGGTTTATTTTCTAATCCACCTAAGAGAACAATTGTGGTTGATCAAATTGAGACTTGCAAACAACTCGTTTTAAATGGTATAGGTTATGCTCTTTTACCTTCTACTGTTTTAAAAGAAGTACAGGAAAATATGTATAAAACACCTGTTCAATTAACGAGAGAAACATGGTTATTGACGAGTGAATCGGCCAGACAATTGAAGCAAGTAAGGGCATTTTTAGAAATTATAGAAGAAATTCAAATGGAAAAATAGGATTATTATCTTGCTACTCGCTCTATCGTTTGGTAGAGTAACATTATAAATGGATTTAGGAGGCAACAAGAATGAAAATGATGGACGCTAACGAAATTATTTCGTTTATTCAAAAAAGTGAAAAGAAAACTCCTGTAAAGGTATACATAAAAGGGGATTTAAAAGAAGTAACATTCCCTGAAACGGTACAAGCATTTGTAAATAAAAAGTCTGGTGTATTATTTGGAGAATGGTCTGAAATTAAGACAATTCTTGATGAAAATAGCAAGCACATTGTTGATTACGTTGTTGAAAATGACCGTCGTAATTCTGCAATTCCAATGCTTGATTTAAAAGGTATTAAAGCTCGTATTGAGCCAGGCGCGATTATTCGTGATCACGTTGAAATCGGCGACAATGCTGTTATTATGATGAATGCAACAATTAATATCGGTGCTGTAATTGGTGAAGGTACTATGATTGACATGAACGCGGTACTTGGTGGACGTGCAACTGTTGGTAAGAACTGTCACGTAGGTGCAGGTGCAGTACTTGCAGGTGTTATTGAGCCGCCTTCAGCAAAACCAGTTATCGTTGAAGATGATGTTGTAATTGGTGCAAACGTAGTTGTGTTAGAGGGAGTTACAGTAGGTAAGGGTGCAGTTGTAGCAGCAGGAGCTGTTGTAACAGAAGATGTACCTCCATATACAGTTGTTGCCGGTACTCCAGCACGTGTAATTAAAGAGATTGATGAGAAGACAAAAGCAAAAACTGAAATTAAACAAGAGCTTCGTCAATTAAACCCAGAGAAATAAACACAAAAAAAGCGTAAGAGCATAACAGGCTCTTGCGCTTTTTATAGATAGAGGTGCAAAAATGGCAGTAAGCAAATTCGTTCAAATTCGTAGAGACTTACACAAAATACCGGAAATTGGATTTAAAGAGTGGAAAACACAACAGTATATTTTAGATTACATAGGAACGCTTTCGAATGAATATGTGGAAGTGAAAGTATGGAAAACGGGTGTCATTGTTAAAGTAAATGGAAAAAATCCAGAAAAAATTATCGGTTATCGCGCAGATATAGACGGTTTACCAATTACCGAAGAAACTGGATATGAGTTTGCTTCAATTCATGAAGGAATGATGCATGCATGTGGACACGATTTGCATACAACAATCGGTTTAGGCCTTCTAACAGCAGCTGTAACAGAAAGAATAGATGATGACCTTGTGTTTCTATTCCAACCAGCTGAAGAAGGGCCAGGAGGGGCTCTTCCTATGTTAGAGAGTGAAGAGTTAAAAGAATGGAAGCCGAATATAATTCTTGGTCTTCATATTGCACCTGAATACGCTGTAGGAACAATTGCCACAAAAGAGGGGCTATTATTTGCAAATACATCAGAGTTATATGTTGATTTGAAAGGGAAAGGTGGACATGCAGCCTACCCGCATACTGCAAATGATATGATTGTAGCAGCAAGTCACCTTGTTACACAACTTCAATCCGTTATTAGTCGTAATGTGAATCCTCTTGATAGTGCAGTGATTACAATCGGAAAAATAACAGGTGGTACAGTTCAAAATATCATAGCAGAAAAGTCTCGGTTAGAAGGAACGATCCGAACGTTATCAGTGGAATCAATGAGGCGTGTTAAAAGTAGGATTGAGGCAATTGTTGCAGGTATAGAAGCTTCCTTCCAATGTGAAGCTGTTATTGACTATGGAGCGATGTATCATCAAGTATATAACCATGAAGTATTAACGAGAGAGTTTATGCAGTTTGTAAGTGAACAAACTGATATGAATGTAATTACATGTACTGAGGCAATGACAGGGGAAGATTTTGGTTATATGCTTCAAGAGATTCCTGGATTTATGTTTTGGCTTGGGGTAAATTCAGAATATGGTTTACACCATGCAAAATTAAAACCAGATGAAGAGGTTATTGAGAAAGCTATCGCATTTTTAGATCATTATGTAAAGTGGAAAGGAACTAGAAAGTAAACTTGCTCGCCAACTTTGCAAAAACTTACAACGGGTATTTGTTAGTTCCAAGACGAAAACATCTTTCATATTTGTTTTGGATACACATTGGCATACAAATGGATAAAGTAATGAGCAGCGGTTTTGAGCCGCTGCTCATTATTCATTATCGCTTATTGAGAAGATGATTAGTTAACTAGCTTATATATGTTTACATTTCGTGTAGAAAGTGTGTAAAATCAAGGTGAAACATAGAAAAAAGGGTGGGGAATTACGTGCAAATTAGCAGTGCAATGTTGTGTTTCGTCTTATATGCGTATGTTATTATTGCGGCGGTGTATTTTGGGATAAGTTTTTATGCCTACCGTTTAGTAGATAATCACGAATATGACGAAACATATAAATGGGTGAAAAGATATTTATCACCTGTATTAGAAATTATGAATGGGTTTGTGCTCTTTTTATTTATTGGATTAATTGCTTTCTCGACGAGTTTAGTAGGGAATAAAACGACATTATTTGTACTAGGTATCATTATTTTTATGTTGTTAGGGATACGGATTGGTAACACAGTGTTTTGGAATGAAAGAAAAGTAGATGGTTGGACTGGAATGTTAATCCCGTGTATGTTAGCGGCTATCGTGACAAACATAGAGCATGAGTATTATCAATTACATTTTTGGCTTATTATCGTTTTAACAATTCTTTCAGTTTTGTACATAAGTACGGTAGTACTCACATACATTGCACATGAAAAAGGTGATGTTAAAGGAACACGCTTCTTTAGAGGGCGAGCATTATTTTGGAGTGTGCCAACGATGGCTGTTATAGGAATTATTGCGATATTAGTAAATGGATATCAATTTACTAATTGGCAACTGTTTTTAGAAAATTGGTGGATTTTCATCATTTCGTTTATCGCTTTTTTAGGTGCAACACATTATTTATTCCATCAACATCATTATATATTGGCATTGCTATTCGCATTTACACAACTATTATTTGCTTTCTTCGGACAAGAAACGTTATTATTCGTTTTTGAAACATTTAGTTCATTTGGAAATATATTCGTATTTGGTATGTTAATTTTCAGTATCGCATTTTATTTACAACAGTATTTTTATATGCAAAAACAAAAATAAGAATGATATACAGGTTTTTGTAGCAAATCTAAAGTATGTTACAATAAAAATACATAGTATTCGATGTTATTGGAGGAATTCCTGTGGGTGAAAAAGAGAAAGAATTTGCTGTCATTGGGCTTGGACGTTTTGGTGGAAGTATTTGCCGAGAACTCGCTCAATTAGGTATGGAAGTAATGGCAATTGATTCAGATGAGGATAAAATTAATGAGTTTGCAAATATAGCTTCACATGCTGTAATTGCAGATTCAACAGATGAGATGGTATTAAAAAGTCTTGGTATTCGTAATTTTGATCATGTAGTCGTTGCTATTGGAGACAATTTAAATTCAAGTATTTTAACAACATTAATTCTGAAAGAGTTAGGTGTAAAAAATATTACTGTAAAAGCTCAAAATGATTACCATGAAAAAGTGTTAAGTAAAATAGGTGCAGACCACATTGTGCACCCCGAGCGTGATATGGGAAAAAGGATTGCTAATAATATTGCATCAAGTAATGTATTAGACTATCTTGAGCTATCAGATGAGCATAGTATTGTAGAGATTATTGCAAATAAAAAAATTGATGGTCATTCTTTAATCGAATTAGATATTCGTGCGAAGTTTGGATTGAATATTGTAGCGATTAAACGTGGTAAAGAAGTTATTGTATCTCCTCGAGCTACGGAAAACATTCAAGCGGGAGATATATTAATTGTAATTGGTCATGACGATGAAGTAGATCGTTTTAAACACTTTTTAAGATAAGAGAAAAGGACAATACCATGAAGGTATTGTCCTTTTTCTTATATTTCCATAATGATTGGTAAAATCATTGGGCGACGTTTTGTTTTCTCATATAAGAATGGTGCTAATGTGTCTGTAATTTCATTTTTAATTTCAGACCATTGTGTTGTTTTACGCTCCATTACTTTTTCTAAATGAGTTGTAATTAATGTTTGAGCATCATTAATTAAATCACTACTTTCGCGCATATACACGAAACCACGTGAGATAATATCAGGTCCTGCTGCAACTTTAAACTCTTTCATATCAATGCTTACAACTACAATAACAAGTCCTTCTTCAGAAAGAATACGACGATCGCGTAATACGATATTACCGATATCTCCAATACCATTTCCGTCAATATAGACAGAGCCAGATGGTATTTTACCAGCCACGCTTGCTTCATCAGAACGAAGAGCGAGAACATCTCCATTATCCATGATGAAACAGTTTTCTTCTGGAATACCACAATCGTTTGCTAACTTCATATGCATACGTTGCATGCGATATTCACCATGAATTGGCATGAAATACTTCGGTTTAATTAGACGAAGCATTAGTTTTTGTTCTTCTTGTCCACCGTGTCCACTCGTATGAATGTTTGACAGTTTTCCGTGGATTACATCAGCACCAGCACGATACAACATGTTAATTGTACGACTTACACTAATTGTATTACCAGGGATTGGAGAAGAAGAGAAAACAACTGTGTCGCCAGGAATGATTTGAATTTGACGATGAGTACCATTAGCAATACGTGAAAGTGCTGCCATTGGCTCACCTTGACTACCTGTACATAAAATAACAACTTTATTAGCTGGTAGGCGGTTTAGTTGAGATGTATCTATGAATGTATCTTTCGGACAGCGAATATAACCAAGGTTTTGTCCGATTTCAATCGCTGCTTCCATACTGCGACCGAATACAGCCACTTTACGATTGTTTTCAACAGCTGCTTCAACAACTTGTTGTAGACGATGGATATTTGATGCAAAGGTTGCGAAGATAATACGACCTTCTACTTTGCGGAAAATATCTTGAATACTATCACCAACACGGCGCTCAGACATTGTAAAGTTTGGAACTTCACTGTTTGTACTATCAGATAAGAGACAAAGTACACCGTCTTTTCCGATTTCAGCCATTTTTGTTAAGTCTGCTGGTTCACCGACTGGTGTGAAATCAAATTTGAAATCACCAGTATGAACAACTTGTCCTTGAGGTGTTTTCACAACAACTCCGTATGAATCTGGGATACTGTGAGTTGTACGGAAGAAGGAAACAGATGTCTTTTTAAATTTAATAACATCATCTTCTTGAATTTCATAAAGTTTTGCTTTACGAAGTAATCCGTGCTCTTCTAATTTGTTTTTAATTAGTGCAATTGCTAATTTTCCACCATAAATCGGGATGTTTACTTGACGTAATAAGTAAGGAATTCCACCGATATGATCTTCGTGACCATGTGTAATGAATAATCCTTTAATTTTATCTTCGTTTCGCACAAAATAAGTGTAATCTGGTATTACATAATCGATTCCGAGGAGTTCGTCTTCTGGAAATTTAATTCCAGCATCAATAATAATAATTTCATCTTGAAATTGAACAGCATATGTATTTTTACCGATTTCACCAAGTCCACCTAAAGCAAAAACGGCAGCTTGATCATTCTTTAGAAATTTCATATGACTATACGATTTCCGCTAATGTTAAATCAGCGTTTTCTTTTTCATATTCAAGATGAGCACCAGTAACAGACTGAACGAACTCGATATTATATGCGAACTTATTTAATTTCTTACGAACATCCTTTTCAGACGTAGCCTCTAAATATAAAACTTTTGTATTTTCACGTACTGGAACCTCAGTCAATTTTACTTGATAAAATACTTTAAAAATCATTTGGAAAACCTCTCCTTGTCTATGTTTTGCATTATCTGTTACTTATTATAAAGCAAACAGTCACGATTTTCATGTTTTTTCGAATGAGAATGAAGAAAAAGCCCGAAATGGGCACAATTTAAGCGATTGTCTTTTTACGGACTAGATCTTTTAAATAACGCTTGAGCTTTTTCTTCAGCTTCTTCAGCATGATTACTCCTTCCTTTCCTTATTTTAAACATGCATATTACTAGTGAAAACTCCGTCTCTGACATAAGAAAGAAGACAAAAGTGGATGTTGAATCTTGTCCTTTCTCATACAGGAAAAGTTATTCTATAGTAACGATTAGTAGCCGTTAGTTATAGGTATAGTATGAGAAAGAATAGAAAAGAAAATTCATACGAACAAGTATCCACATTTTTTACTAATATATATATGCAGGTTTGATAAATAAGGTCAGAAAGTGAACGCTTTCTTCACAGATGTTTAATATGTTATACTTTTTTTTAGAATTTGAAAAGTGATAATCAAAATAGGAATATAGAGTAACGGAAAGGATTTTGACAAATGAATGATAAAATTGTCTTTTTTGATATTGATGGAACATTATTAGATCACGATAAGAAGATTCCGCAATCTACACGAGATGCAGTAAGACATTTACAAGAAAAAGGTGTGCATGTAGCAATTGCGACAGGACGTGCGCCATTTATGTTTGAAGATATTCGTGAGGAACTCAATATACATAATTATGTTAGCTTTAATGGACAGTACGTTGTATTTGAAGATGAGGTAATATTTAATAACCCGTTACATCCAGCTGCCTTACATAAGTTTACTCAGTTTGCAAAACAAGAAGGATATCCACTTGTATATCTGGATCATCAAGAAATGAGAGCATCAGTGGAATATCATGATTATGTGAAAGAAGGTTTTGGAAGCTTAAATTTTGAGCATCCGGCATATGAACCTGATTTCTATGAGAAACGTAATATTTATCAAACACTTCTTTTCTGTGAAGTGAATGAAGAGGAAAAGTTTATTAATCATTACCCAGACTTTCATTTTATTCGCTGGCATGCATATTCAATGGATATTATTCCGAATGGTGGTTCGAAGGCAAAAGGAATTGAGAAATTCATTGAAAAATTAGGATTTAACCGTGAACAAGTGTATGCATTTGGAGATGGCTTAAATGATTTAGAAATGATCGAAGCAGTTGGGACAGGTATTGTGATGGGTAATGGTCATGAAGACTTGAAAAAACTTGCAAATCATGTGACAAAGGATGTTAGTGAAGACGGCATATATCATGGATTAAAATGGGCTGGATTGCTATAAGTGAATATGGAACCCATTTCATAAAAAAAGGCGGAAGATTAACTTCCGCCTTTTTTTATTATCGCTCTAGAGGTTTTGAATCGTCAGGAGCAGTAAATGGATTTTCTTTATTAATGTGGTCATAGAACATAACACCATTTAAATGGTCAATCTCATGCTGAAATACAATTGCTGGTAAACCTTTTAAACGTAATTTTACTTCTTCACCGTTGATAGATGTTGCTTTCACTGTAATTCTTGTGTAACGAGGGACATAACCAGGTACTTCGCGGTCTACTGATAGACAGCCTTCCCCGCTTTGTAAATATGTACGTTCAACAGAATGACTAATGATTTTTGGGTTGAATAATGCATGACTATATAACGTACCGTCCGTATCAGTTACATGAACCGCAATCATTTTCTTTGAAATACCGATTTGTGGAGCAGCTAATCCGATTCCAGGGCGCAAACTATATTTTTCAGCCATTTCAGGATCTTGGCTATTTATTACAAATTCAATCATTTCTTTAAGGGCAGTTGTATCTTCTTCGCTCGCCGGCATTGATACCTCTTCTGCAACGTTGCGCAAAATAGAATCTCCTTCGCGAATTACATCTTTCATTGTAAGCATATGTAATCTCTCCTTTCTTCTTTAGTCTACCAAAGGAGGTGGAAAAAGTCATCGACAAGTAGGGAAGCACTTTGGAAAGTGTTTTACTATAGAATATTTATGTATGTAATAAAAAGAAAAGACGGCAAAGCCGTCTGTTTCTTTCCATAGTTGTTTCATTTTACATTAGCGAATGCAAGCAGCACCAACGATAATTAAAAGAATAAACAACACAACGATTAAGGCGAAGCCGCGTCCAGACCCGCCACAAGAACCGCCATAACCGTAGGAAGGATTTGAACAAGTTGGATAGCAATATGAGTATCCGTACATGAGATGACCTCCTTTATCATTTCCCGCTAACACTGCGGTTACTATAATGTATGGAGGGAAGAGTAGAAATGTATGGGTAATTACCTATAAAAGGAAGAAGAGTTTGTATATTTTTGCTAAGAAGAGAGAAAAACTAAAGAGAATTAAATCGTTTACATATTATTCTAAGAGAAAAAATAAGTTGAAAAGGGAATAATATAACAGTAGGTTAATGCTTACTAATACAGATGTGAAAAATAAAAACACGTTTGTGTAGAAGAAACCTGCAGATTATTTATAAAAAAACGTAACCAAAGTAATTGACATCGTAATTAGAATAGTTGTAAACTAAAAAACGTGATCAAGATTGTATTAATATGTTTCTGAAAAAACATTAGTACAGATTGTTAGGTACACAAAATTATTCTCAACCGACAGATAAATTTGTTGGTTTACATTGTTGCGTTTTCAGTCTAGCTAATAGATAGTGAAAGCGTTTCAGAATATGGTTCAAGAGAGGAAGAGGTGAACGGAATGGGTACTAAAACAAAAAAGACCCTATTTAATGTTGATGAGCAAATGAAAGCTATCGCAGCTCAATTTGAGACATTACAAATTTTAAATGAAAAAGGCGAAGTTGTGAATGAAGCAGCTATGCCTGAATTATCTGATGATCAATTAAAAGAATTAATGCGCCGTATGGTGTATACTCGCGTACTAGATCAACGTTCTATTTCTTTAAACCGTCAAGGACGTTTAGGTTTCTACGCACCAACAGCTGGACAAGAGGCTTCTCAATTAGCAAGTCATTTCGCACTTGAAGCAGAAGATTTCATCTTACCAGGATATCGTGATGTGCCACAATTAGTATGGCACGGTTTACCATTATACCAAGCATTCTTATTCTCTCGTGGACATTTCATGGGTAACCAAATGCCTGAGAATGTAAATGCACTTGCTCCACAAATCATTATCGGTGCGCAAATCATCCAAACTGCTGGTGTTGCGTTAGGTATGAAACTACGTGGTAAAAAATCTGTTGCAATTACTTACACTGGTGACGGTGGTGCTTCACAAGGTGACTTCTACGAAGGTATGAACTTTGCGGGTGCATTCAAAGCTCCAGCAATCTTCGTTGTACAAAACAACCGTTATGCAATCTCTACTCCAGTAGAAAAGCAATCTGCAGCTAAAACTGTAGCACAAAAAGCAGTAGCAGCAGGTATTTACGGAATTCAAGTAGACGGTATGGATCCATTAGCTGTATACGCAGCAACTGCTTTCGCTCGTGAGCGTGCAGTAAACGGCGAAGGTCCTACTTTAATCGAGACTTTAACATTCCGTTACGGTCCACATACAATGGCTGGTGATGACCCAACTCGTTACCGTACAAAAGATATCGAGAACGAATGGGAACAAAAAGATCCAATCGTACGCTTCCGTGCATTCTTAGAAAACAAAGGCCTATGGTCTCAAGAAGTTGAAGAGAAAGTAATCGAAGAAGCAAAAGAAGATATCAAACAAGCAATTGCTAAGGCTGACCAAGCTCCAAAACAAAAAGTTACTGATTTAATGGAAATCATGTACGAAAAAATGCCTTACAACTTAGCTGAACAATATGAAATTTACAAAGAAAAGGAGTCGAAGTAAGCCATGGCTCAAATGACAATGATTCAAGCAATCACTGATGCTTTACGCGTTGAAATGAAAAATGACCCTAACGTACTTGTGTTTGGTGAAGACGTTGGTGTAAACGGCGGTGTATTCCGTGCTACTGAAGGTTTACAAGCTGAATTCGGTGAAGATCGTGTAATGGATACTCCACTTGCAGAGTCTGGTATTGGTGGACTTGCAGTTGGACTTGCATTAGAAGGCTTCCGTCCAGTTCCAGAAATCCAATTCTTCGGTTTCATTTATGAAGTAATGGATTCAGTTTCTGGTCAATTAGCTCGTATGCGTTACCGTTCTGGTGGACGTTGGACTGCTCCAGTAACAATTCGTTCTCCATTCGGTGGCGGTGTTCATACTCCTGAACTACATGCTGATAGCTTAGAAGGATTAGTGGCTCAACAACCTGGTCTAAAAGTTGTTATTCCATCTACTCCATACGATGCAAAAGGTCTTTTAATCTCTGCGATTCGTGACAACGATCCAGTTATCTACTTAGAGCATATGAAATTGTACCGTTCATTCCGTCAAGATGTACCAGAAGGCGACTACACAATTGATTTAGGTAAAGCTGATATCAAACGTGAAGGTACAGATGTATCTGTTATCGCTTACGGTGCTATGGTTCATGCTGCATTAAAAGCTGCTGAAGAACTTGAAAAAGAAGGTATCTCTTTAGAGGTAGTTGACTTACGTACAGTTCAACCATTAGATATCGAAACAATCATCGCTTCTGTTGAAAAAACAGGCCGCGTAGTTGTAGTTCAAGAAGCACAAAAACAAGCTGGTATTGCAGCTAACGTTGTAGCGGAAATTAACGACCGTGCAATCTTAAACTTAGAAGCTCCAGTTGTACGTGTTGCAGCTGCTGATACAGTATTCCCATTCTCTCAAGCTGAGAGCGTATGGTTACCAAACCATAAAGATATTGTTGAAGCTGTTAACAAAGTAATGAACTTCTAATTTTTAGTTTTTCATGTGCAAAAGAAATCAGCACATGCTGGTTTCTTTTGTACATATTCCATAATAATGAAATGAATCAGGGGGCTGAATTCCGTGGCATTTGAATTTAAACTACCAGATATCGGTGAAGGTATCCACGAAGGTGAAATCGTAAAATGGTTTATTAAACCAGGCGATGAAGTAAACGAAGACGATGTACTTCTTGAAGTACAAAATGATAAAGCAGTAGTAGAAATCCCTTCTCCTGTTAAAGGTAAAGTACTTGAAGTACTTGTAGAAGAAGGAACAGTTGCAATTGTAGGAGATACATTAATTAAATTTGATGCTCCTGGATACGAAAACCTTAAATTTAAAGGTGACGATCATGATGAAGCTCCAAAAGCTGAAGAAGCGGCAGTAGAAGCTCCAGCAGCGGAAGCTACTCCAGCAGCAACTGCAGAAGTAGTAAATGAGCGCGTAATCGCTATGCCATCTGTTCGTAAATATGCTCGTGAAAACGGCGTAGACATTCATAAAGTAGCTGGTTCTGGTAAGAACGGCCGTATCGTAAAAGCTGACATCGATGCATTTGCAAATGGTGGACAAGCAGTAGCAGCAACTGAGGCTCCAGCAGCAGTAGAAGCTACTCCAGCAGCAGCGAAAGAAGAAGCACCAAAAGCACAACCAATCCCAGCTGGTGAATATCCAGAAACTCGTGAGAAAATGAGTGGTATCCGTAAAGCGATTGCAAAAGCAATGGTTAACTCTAAGCATACAGCTCCTCACGTAACATTAATGGATGAAGTTGATGTAACTGAGCTTGTTGCTCACCGTAAGAAGTTCAAAGCTGTTGCAGCTGACAAAGGTATTAAATTAACTTACCTTCCATACGTTGTTAAAGCTTTAACATCTGCATTACGCGAATACCCAATGTTAAACACTTCTTTAGATGATGCTTCTCAAGAAGTAGTTCATAAACATTACTTCAACATCGGTATCGCAGCTGATACAGACAAAGGTCTATTAGTACCAGTTGTTAAAGATACAGATCGCAAGTCTATCTTCACTATTTCTAACGAGATCAATGATCTTGCTGGTAAAGCACGTGATGGTCGTTTAGCTCCGGCTGAAATGAAAGGTGCTTCTTGCACAATCACAAACATTGGTTCTGCAGGTGGACAATGGTTCACTCCAGTTATCAACCACCCTGAAGTAGCAATCCTTGGTATCGGCCGTATCGCTGAGAAGCCAGTTGTGAAAAACGGTGAAATCGTTGCAGCTCCAGTATTAGCATTATCTCTAAGCTTTGACCATCGTTTAATTGACGGCGCAACTGCTCAAAAAGCATTAAACCAAATTAAACGTCTATTGAATGACCCACAATTATTAGTAATGGAGGCGTAATAACAATGGTAGTAGGAGATTTCCCAATTGAATTAGATACAGTCGTTGTTGGTGCAGGTCCTGGTGGATACGTTGCGGCAATTCGTGCAGCACAATTAGGTCAAAAGGTAGCAATTATCGAAAAAGCTAACCTTGGTGGCGTATGCTTAAACGTTGGATGTATTCCTTCAAAAGCGTTAATCAATGCAGGTCATCGTTATGAGAATGCAATGCATTCTGATGACATGGGTATTACTGCAGAGAACGTAAAAGTTGACTTTACAAAAGTTCAAGAATGGAAAAACGGCGTAGTTAAGAAATTAACTGGCGGTGTTGAAGGCCTTCTTAAAGGTAACAAAGTTGAAATCATTCGCGGTGAAGCTTACTTCGTAGATGCTAACACATTACGCGTAATGACTGAAGATGCAGCACAAACGTATACGTTTAAAAATGCTGTTCTTGCAACTGGTTCTACACCAATCGAAATTCCAGGATTCAAATACTCTAAACGTGTTATCAACTCTACAGGTGCTTTAAGCTTACCTGAAATTCCTAAAAAACTTGTTGTAATCGGCGGCGGTTACATCGGTATGGAATTAGGAACTGCATATGCTAACTTCGGTACAGAAGTTACTGTAGTAGAAGCTGGCGACGAAATCTTAGCTGGTTTCGAAAAAGCTATGAGCTCTGTTGTTAAACGTGCTCTTCAAAAGAAAGGTAACGTAAATATCCATACAAAAGCTATGGCTAAAGGCGTTGAAGAAACAGAAACTGGCGTAAAAGTTAGCTTTGAAGTTAAAGGTGAAATCCAAACTGTAGAAGCAGATTACGTATTAGTAACTGTAGGTCGTCGTCCAAACACTCAAGAAATCGGTCTTGAGCAAGTTGGAGTTAAAATGACTGACCGCGGCATCATCGAAATCGATGAGCAATGTCGTACAAACGTACCAAACATCTATGCAATCGGTGATATCGTTCCTGGACCACCATTAGCTCACAAAGCTTCTTACGAAGGTAAAGTAGCTGTTGAAGTAATTAGTGGCCATGCATCAGCAATCGATTACATCGGAATTCCTGCAGTATGCTTCACTGATCCAGAATTAGCATCTGTTGGTTACACTAAGAAACAAGCTGAAGAAGCAGGAATGACAGTAGCTGTATCTAAGTTCCCATTCGCTGCTAACGGTCGTGCATTATCATTAAACAGCACTGACGGTTTCCTACAACTTGTAACACGTAAAGAAGATGGTCTTCTTGTAGGTGCTCAAGTTGCAGGTGCAGGCGCTTCTGATATTATCTCTGAGATTGGTTTAGCTATCGAAGCTGGAATGACAGCAGAAGATATCGCTCAAACAATCCACGCTCACCCAACATTAGGTGAAATCACAATGGAAGCAGCTGAAGTTGCTCTTGGAATGCCAATTCACATTGTAAAATAATTTAAGTAATGAAAATAGCCCATCTCTTATTTAAAGAGATGGGCTATTTTTTATTTTAATAAAAAATGGCTTGCAAGGTCTTTATATGTACTTGTCGAATGAATATATAATACTTTAATTGAATCGTTAGAACATATATTAATCCAAAAGCCATATATACGCTTTCGTATAATAAGTAATTGATTCAAACTTAATCCCATATATTAATAAAATAGAGCATGTCAAAGGAGAAGGTTTCATGAGAATATTGCATGTTATATTTTATCATTTATTATTATGGAGTGGTTTTTCTGTTGTATTAGCATTATCAAATGGTGATAAGTTGCATTACAAAGTCATTCTATTTTTTGTATTTCTTTATTTAGCATATGTAATCGCTTATTTTGTATTGCAAACTAGAAAGCAGTCATTATTCCTTACGTGTTCAAATTGCATACTTTTCTTAATCATATTTTCTATTTTTTAAATTAACGTTTATAGAAATACATCGTTCTTCCATTAAATAATTGTAATTCTCCTTCTAATTTCTTCGCTAGAAAACGGCAAAATTCATTTGCTTTTCCTTTATCACCAAATGTTGCATTAGGTGGTAAAGAAATCTGAATATAAGATTGTTCCTTTTCAATACCAACACCAACATAAATGGAGTCATATCGATCGTGAGTAGATTGTAGTTTTAATGTTGTTGCTGATGTATCTAAAATTTCATAAGGAAAAGCGGTATTTGTATAAGCGTAATTAATTTGAACACCAGTTTTGGAAGTAACTGTTTGATAGTAATGAAAAAGTTGTTTTATTTCATCTATTGAAACAGATTGTTGATTGGATTTAGGTACAAGCGTAATAAAGGCATGTTGCATATAAGTTCCCCCTAACCTTAGTAGAATACTATTATTCTACATCCTACTGAATTTTTTGACAATTAAAAGGAGTATTCCTTTTTTTGTTTAATATACTAATGAAAGGTGATGGAGAAAGGTGGAAACCGATGTTTGAAAAATTGTATGATGAGCATGAAAGTGTGAAGGTACGATTTTTGGGGTTTATGACACATGATACTCGTTATGATTTTGGTGTTATTTATACAAATATGTTTTTTGGAAAGCCACTCATTGTTTGCATGCAAACAGGAAGGTCTACTTTACTTGGGCGAGATGATGTAGAAAATGTTCAACATATACAGGAGATTTTTAAATTAGGATCAGAAGAGGAAGCGGTAGAGTTAGCTCAGTTTTTCAAATTTTTAGTCCCATCTACTTCTTTGCATGCGGAGTATGAAGAATAATTAATGTAAAACAGTCGTACGTATAAATATGGCTGTTTTTTATTTGAATATCGCATACTAATTTAAATTTAAAATATTTAATGTGTTATACTAAAAACCTATTGACGTAAAAAGTATAACATATTAAAATGAAGACAGAAAGTTAAGCGGTTACAAAAAAGTTTTTGGGATTATAAACTTAGGGGGAAATGAAAAATGGGAACGATCGTATGTCAAGATTGTGAAGGTACAATTGCACACTTCGAGGATGAAAAAGTAACGGTACTTTACGGGAAATGTGGATCTTGCGGATGTGATCACACAGAGCATACAAAAGCCCAATAATTGATAGGAAATGGACAGCTAAAAGTTTTTAGGACCATAAACTTAGGGGGAAATGAAAAATGGGAACAATTGTATGCCAAGTATGTGAAGGAACAATCGGTCATTTTGAAGATGAAAAAACGACAGTGCTTTACGGAAAATGTGGTACAAATTGTGAATGTGCTAATAGAGATAAGGCGAAAGCTTAATTATAAATAAGTAGATTATTATTAAAACTCAGGGGGAAATGAAAAATGGGAACAATCGTATGCCAAGTATGTGAAGGAACAATCGGACATTTTGAAGATGAAAAATCAACAGTACTATACGGGAAATGTGGATCTCATTGCGAATGTGACCATAAAGAACATACAAAAGCTTAAATAAGAAAAAGCGCCTACATATGTATATGTAGGCGCTTTTTTAATAAATTGTAGTTGTATGACCAACTGTTGCAACGATTGCATCATCTCTAATCGGAATAAACCCTATCGATGTCTGTGGAGTGCTAGGAGAAGCGTAGTGGCTCATAAGACGGCTATCAATACGGGTAATAGTATCGGTCAAGAAAGCTGAAATAAAAGCGTAAGGGACTCGTCGCTCATTTAATGAGTATATAATTTCTTCTTTTGTTTTTACACCTACGCCATGTCCGTAAAAAAAGAAATTTCCTAGATAGATTGCATTTTCTCCTTGCCACTCGATCGTAGCTGGATTCACTTGTGGATTTTTAAAATAAATGAGATCACCTGGAACAAGATCACCACCCGTTTTTGTTATGAGCTTTAAATCTTGATCGTAGTCCCATGTATAAAGTAAAAGGTTTGCAAAGAGACGGTTGAAAGTTTCTTCCTCATATAATGATAGTAAAGCTTTGTAAAAAATAATGATCATAGCGGTGGCACATTCAGTTCCATATAGTTTTCCGTTTTTGAAAATATCTTGTATGGCAATGGAAGGGGGTATGTTTGGTAGTAGCTCGAATCCTCCAAGTGACGTTCTTTTCCAATACTGGGGGTTGCAAAAGGATTGTTGAAATGTGCGAAACTGAAATCCACTTTGAAAAAGTTCTAATGCAGAAGTAATAATACTCACTCGCAAATTTAGATCAAAGCTGAGTTCATCAGATGTTCGGAAGGAATAAATTTCTTGATTTCCTGCCATTATCGATAAAATTTGTTGTTTCTCAGCTGCAAATGGCTCATATTCATTTGTGATATAAGGATGTACAATAGAACGGCCTATTACAATCATAATCGTATCCCCACCTATACGTTACATTACTTAATATCGTATGGGAAAAGGGAAAAAGGGTGAAAGAAAAGCCTATCAACTGATAGGCTTGTACTCTTTAATCACACGTAATGTTTGTAATGTCATATCTTCAGGACCTTGTACAGGTAAACCTGCTTCTAAGTTTTTACGAATATACGCTAAGTTATCTTGTGTAATAATTTCCCCCGGAGTAAAGATTGGAATCCCTGGCGGATAAACCATAACGAAATCAGCTATAATACGACCTGCTGCATTTTCAAACGGAATGACTTCTGTTTCCGAATAAAAAGCATCTCGAGGAGAAAGTGCTAGCACTGGAATTTCTGGAATTTCTACTTGTATTTGAACACCTTTATCGGCTTTATTTCTAAATGTTGCTGCTAAATCTTGTAATGCTGCAATAAGTGTATTTGTCTCACTTTCTGTATCCCCAAAAGTGACAAGACATAGTATGTTGTATAAATCTGAGAGTTCTACTTCAATGTTATATTGCTCTCTAAGCCATACTTCAGCCTGATGTCCTGTAATACCTAAATCTTTTACAGATACAATTATCTTTGTAGGATCATAGTTAAAAGTAGCATCCGTACCTAGCATTTCTTTCCCAGGACAGTAAAGATCCTCAACAGCATTAATAGCATCACGAACTTGTTCCGCTAATTGTATTGTTTGTTCTATGAGTGCTGTTCCTTCTGTAGCAAGACGTTTTCTAGCAACATCTAGGGATGCTAACAAGATGTAAGAAGTTGATGTCGTCGTAAGCATGCTAATAATAGATTGAACATGTTTTACGTTCACAAGGCCTTCCTTCACGTTAAGAATAGAACTTTGCGTTAAAGATCCTCCTAATTTGTGAACACTTGTTGCTGCCATATCTGCACCGGCTTGCATCGCTGACATCGGCAATTCATCGTGAAAATGAATATGAACACCATGAGCCTCATCAACTAGTACAGGGATATCATAAGAATGCGCTAATTGGACAATCTGTTCTAAGTCCGCAGCAAAGCCAAAGTATGTTGGATTAATAACAAGTAAGCCTTTCGCATCTGAATGCTCTTCAAGTGCCTTTTTGACAGATTGAATTGTGATTCCGTGTGAAATACCAAGTTTTGGATCGATTTCAGGATGCATGAAAATCGGTTTTGCACCTGAGAAAATAATAGCTGACATTACTGATTTATGCACGTTTCGTGGCACTAGGATTTTGTCACCAGGACCGCACACGCTCATCACCATTGTCATTATTGCACCACTTGTACCTTGAATAGAAAAGAAAGTATGATCTGCACCAAATGCAGCGGCTGCTAAATCTTGTGCTTCTTTAATCATACCTTTTGGATGATGTAAATCATCGAGCGGCGCAATATTAATTAAATCAATTGCTAATGCATTATGCCCAATAAATTCGCGAAATGTAGGATCCATGCCCTGTCCTTTTTTGTGACCAGGAATATGGAATTGAATTGGATTTCGCTTACTGTGCTCAACTAAAGCGGTAAACAATGGTGTTTCGTATTGGGACAATCTATACACCCCTTCTTTTTCATAATATTTATTAGAGTTTGTTTTATATAATCTTGTTCTAAAAAAGTTAAGTGCTTTTTAGAATGAGACTTGTTTTTCTGCCAATCACAAAAGCATTTTTGAGATGGTAGGTTCACTTTATTTTCTATAAAACAAAAGCATTATATCACCAATAATTATAGATGTATAGAAAAAAATATTTTTACAGTGAGTATGTTAAATAGTTATTTCCAATTAACTTATAGAGGAAGACAATTCCATCACAATGAATAAATAGTGTATAATGCAAAGTGGCTATAGTGAAGAAGAAAAAAATCCCTTTAAGATAGCATATTGAAATAAGAAGAAATGATAAATGAGGTGCGAAATGGAATATCAATATCCGTTAGATTATGATTGGTCAAATGAGGAAATGGTTGTAATTGTGAAGTTTTATGAAGCAATTGAGAAAGCATACGAAAAAGGAATTATAAGAGAAGAATTAATGGGATTATATCGTCGTTTTAAAGAGATTGTTCCATCTAAAGCAGAAGAGAAGAAAATTGATAAAGAGTTTCAAGAAGTAAGTGGATATTCTATATACCGTGCGATTCAAAGGGCGAAAGAAACTGAAGAACAAAAGCTTGTGAAAATGTAAAAATATTTTGAAAAATGAAAACTGAAGTGATATAATGTGATAACAACTAAAAACGGACAATATAAATTGTCCGTTTTCTACTATCGATTACAAAGTGCATATAGAGGAAGGAGTGATTGCATCGTAGATTCAATCTTAGCAAGGAATTGTTCGTTGGTCATTGCTGAAAACTCCTCTGGTGATATATGAATACCAACTAATAATTCTGCTTTTTTCACAGTAGCTAGACGCTCAATCATCTTTTGTAAGTCTTCTGTTTCAAGGGTTTTATGTAATTTTACACTTGGTTTAGTATGGTCAATGGACCAAACGAAGTCATTTGGAATATTTGTTTTTAAATCATTTAAATGTTCTAAGAAGGCGTGAGCCGTCTCCACTTTTTGTGGACACTCATAGATTAAACCAAAGTATATGAAGGCATGAGTACCCCATAACCCAATTTGGAAATGTGGCAGCATTTTATAACCGCGTTTATTTGTTGAAAAAGCAACCCAAGTATCGTTTGGTGGATTGACTTTGCGACGTGCATGTTTTGCTACATGATAAAAAAAGTTCTCATCAGTTTGTTTGGATAAATACGTTGCAAACTGTTCCCCTAAAGCTTCCAGCTTAGGATGAATGTTCGTTTTAATTGCACTCATTCGTTCTTCGAGACCATCAACTGTAAAGACCTCAAAATCAGTTGACTTGAATGTTTGTAGTGTCATGATTGTTCCTCCAACTCCTATTTTGCTTTTATTTTAGCATAGCTTGTACTATTCATAAAAAAAACAGCACAAAAAAATTTAAATAAAAAAATATAATTTTGTTGCATAGATGATTTATCCAACATAGTATAGTATAAAACAAAAAATCAGAAAATTTAATTAATTCTAGTCCGAGGGCAGACGAATATTGGGAGGAGGCAAATAATATGAGACAGGTGATTAATGCGTTAAAGAGAACAGATGCTGAAAAGAGAATACCGGTGCTACGTTTGGAGCTAGATTATGAATTAGCAACTTTATATGATGCGATGATGGAAAATGATAAACTGAAAAAAGAAGAGTGTGTACAAAAGTTAGAAGTGTTAAGACTTGAAATGATCCGTTTAGAAGCGTAATAATAGTATATGTATAAAAAATTAGTTGGTGCGAACCTTATAAAGGGTTCGTTTTTTCTGTGAACAGTATAGATCGGAGTGTTTAAACATGCAAGAAGTATGGAAAGACATCGATGCACACGCCAAACAGTGGATTCGAGATGCAGGAGAGTTTTTAATGGCATCAATGGAAAAAGCGCTTATTATAGAAACGAAATCCAATGCAGCTGATTTAGTAACAAATATGGACCGAGAAATAGAACAGTTTTTAATTGGGAAAATTAAAGAAACATTCCCGAACCATAATATTTTAGGAGAAGAAGGTTATGGAGATGAGATAACTTCTTCTGATGGGGTTGTTTGGTTAATTGATCCAATTGATGGCACGATGAACTTTGTTCATCAAAAAAGAAATTTCGCAATTTCAATTGGAATTTATGAGAACGGTATCGGAAAGGTTGGACTCATTTATGATCCAGTTCATGCTGAATTATACCATGCGGTAAAGGGAGCTGGAGCATTTTGTAATGAAGTACCAATACCTTTATTGGAAAAAGGAACTGTAGAGCAAGGTATTGTAGCTTTAAATGCGATATGGCTTACCGACAATCCATTGCTTAATAAGGAAAGTATGATGGCACTGGTTAAGAAAGCAAGAGGCACGAGATCATATGGTTGTGCAGCGTTAGAGATGGTATACGTTGCAACAGGAAGAATAGATGCATATGTAACGCCGAGATTATCACCATGGGATTTTGGTGGGGGACAGATAATTGTAGAGGAAGTTGGAGGCAAGGTGACAACATTTTCTGGATCACCGCTTTCTATCGTAGAGAAGAGCAGCGTATTAGTTGCAAAACCAGGAGTGTATGAAGAGGTGTTACGATTTATAGCGGAGTAACAAAAAAAGTAAGAGGCTGAATAAGCGCTTCTTACTTTTTGACGTTATTACGATTTACGCATTTTTCTTTTTGTTACAAAACCGTATCCAACTGTAACAAATGTGCCGATAATGCAAATAATAATACCGATGGGACTATTTTCAGCAACCATAATGCCGATACCGATTAAGAAAATAACACCGATAATTGCAGTTAATAAAAAGCGATATTGAATGTGTTCCATTTCTTCACCCTCCAATTTCATTTTACTTTCACAAAAGTAAGAATACAACTATATTTTCATTCTTGATTTTATTTTGATTGCCATTGTATCCCCTTCGCTCTTATAATAGAGAAGGATTAAAAAGACATTAGGAGTTGGACATGTTGAAAAAACGACAAGATTTACGAAATATAGCAATTATTGCCCACGTTGACCATGGTAAAACAACACTTGTTGACCAGTTATTACGTCAAGCGGGGACGTTCCGTGCGAATGAACATATTGAAGAACGCGCAATGGACTCAAACGATCTAGAAAGAGAACGTGGTATTACAATTTTAGCGAAGAATACTGCGATTCACTATGAAGATAAACGAATTAACATTTTAGATACACCTGGTCACGCTGACTTCGGTGGAGAAGTAGAACGTATCATGAAAATGGTTGATGGTGTTCTACTTGTTGTTGATGCATATGAAGGTTGTATGCCACAAACACGATTTGTTTTAAAGAAAGCTCTTGAGCAAAACTTAACTCCAATCGTTGTTGTAAACAAAATTGACCGTGACTTCGCTCGCCCTGATGAAGTAGTTGATGAAGTAGTTGACTTATTCATCGAACTTGGTGCAAACGAAGATCAATTAGAGTTCCCAGTTGTATTTGCATCAGCAATGAACGGAACAGCAAGCTTAGATTCAAATCCAGCAAATCAAGAAGAGAATATGAAATCATTGTTTGACACAATTATTGAACATATTCCAGCACCAGTTGATAACAGCGAAGAGCCACTTCAATTCCAAGTAGCACTTCTTGATTACAATGACTATGTTGGTCGTATCGGGGTTGGACGCGTATTCCGTGGTACAATGAAGGTAGGACAACAAGTTGCATTAATGAAAGTTGACGGAACTGTAAAACAATTCCGTGTAACGAAATTATTTGGTTACATTGGATTAAAACGTCAAGAAATTGAAGAAGCAAAAGCTGGAGATTTAGTAGCTGTTTCAGGTATGGAAGACATTAACGTAGGTGAAACGGTATGTCCGGTTGAGCATGAAGAGGCTTTACCATTATTACGTATTGATGAGCCAACACTACAAATGACATTCCTTGTAAATAACAGCCCATTTGCAGGTCGTGAAGGTAAATTCATTACATCTCGTAAAATTGAAGAGCGTCTTCGTTCACAATTAGAAACAGATGTAAGTTTACGTGTAGATAATACAGATTCTCCTGATGCGTGGATCGTATCTGGACGTGGGGAATTACATTTATCTATCCTAATTGAAAACATGCGTCGTGAAGGTTATGAACTACAAGTATCTAAGCCTGAAGTAATTATTAAAGAAGTTGATGGCGTAAGATGTGAGCCTGTAGAGCGCGTGCAAATCGATGTACCTGAAGAATACACTGGTTCTATTATGGAATCTATGGGTGCACGTAAAGGTGAAATGTTAGATATGGTGAATAACGGAAACGGTCAAGTTCGCCTTACTTTCATGGTTCCAGCACGTGGTTTAATTGGTTACACAACAGAATTCTTAACATTAACTCGTGGTTACGGTATTTTAAACCATACATTCGATTGCTACCAACCAGTACACGCTGGACAAGTTGGTGGACGTCGCCAAGGTGTTCTAGTTTCACTTGAAACAGGAAAAGCATCACAATACGGTATTATGCAAGTTGAAGACCGTGGTGTAATCTTCGTTGAACCAGGTACAGAAGTATATGCTGGTATGATTGTTGGAGAACACACTCGTGAGAATGACTTAACAGTTAACGTTGTAAAAATGAAACAACAAACTAACATTCGTTCTGCGACGAAAGATCAAACTTCAACAATGAAAAAACCACGCTTAATGACTTTAGAAGAGTCATTAGAGTACTTAAACGATGACGAGTTCTGTGAAGTAACTCCAGAATCAATTCGTCTACGTAAAAAGATTCTTGATAAGAGCGAGCGCGAAAGAGCTGCTAAGAAAAAGAAATCTGTAGAAGCGTAAAATAATAGAACAGCTACCTTTGAGGGGTAGCTGTTTTTTTATTGTATTTATTTTTGGAATATTTACTCTTTTTTGTGGACAGTATTTTTTTTGCAGGTTACTCTTGTATTAAGTACATAAATAAAATTTGTTTTTTGTGAGAAAGGGGGATGAATGATGTTAGAAAGAATGTCGTTTTTTGCGAAATTATGTAAAGTTGATGAAAATCCAGAACTAGGGATGTGGTTGCTATATGGTATCATTATTATATTAAGTGCACTTGTGTATAATTTAGGTTTTGCAAGAAAACTATCAATAATAAAAAATATAGTGATATATATATCGTTAGCGATTGGGTGTACAGTTTTAACTTTTTTTGCAGTTTTTTTACCTGTTGGAGAGGGCCTTGTTGTAGCGGCAATTGTACTTGGGATTTATAGGTTGCGTTTACGTCAAGCAAGACAACAAAATGCTGGGTGAGGAGGCGAACTTTTATGCGATCAGTACAAGATGCGTTATATAATTGGTTAACGATTAAAACAGTTGCTGAAGCACGTCCAGATGATCGTGCTGCAAAAGAAACGTATTTGTTATTTCAAAATATGATATATGATGAACATAAATTAAAGAATGTGGAAGTTAAAAAGAACGAAGAAATGTATTTGATTACATATGAAATGAATGGAGAAAAAAAATCTGCCAGGTTTCCATTAGAAGCTATTGATTGCTTTTTGGATCAAATGAATCGTGAACCTGAAAAATATAAATAAGTCCTTATCTATATGATTAAGGACTTATTTACATTTTACCAATCGTCTTCGACTTTTTTATCACGATATAATCGGAAATTACCGCTTGCATGACGTTCCATCGTACGTTCTGCAATTCGTTCCGAACATTCCATGCACATATATGTATGAATAGGGCGGTTACGCAGTTTTTTTGCCATAGGATTTTCATCATCTAACATATCTTTTTTATCACAAATCATACATTTGACTCTCATTTCGTCACCTCAATACGAATTCTATCAGTATAAGTATATCATGGAAGTGTAATATTTTTGAATAATAGCGGGAAAAAATAATATTTTCGCAATTCGAAAAATAAGTTATGATAAGGATATGTTAATTATATTTGGAGGTGGAAATATGGCGAATGTAGTAGATCCTACATTAACAGATGATTTAGTACAAACGTTACGTAAAGAATGTATTGTTATGGTAGCAACAACAGACTTCGAAAAACAAGTTCCTAACGTAAGTGCTATTTCTTGGGTGTATGCAGTGAGTAAAACTAGTATTCGATTTGCAGTAGATCAACGTTCACGTATTGTGGAAAATATACGGCATAGTACTGGGCTAGTATTGACTATAATGGCGAACGAATCCGTATTTTCCATAAGTGGTGCAGGTGAAATCTTGACTGATAGAATGGAAGGCATTCCTCTAAAATTAACTGTAATAGAAGTAAATGTACAAGAAGTACGTGATGTTATGTTTTATGGAGCGAAACTTGCAACTGAACCAACGTATGAAAAAACATATGATATTCGCGCAGCGAAAAAGTTGGATAACCAAGTGTTAGTAGGAATAAAAGAATTATAAATGTGATAAATAAGAAATTCAGATATTAACTTTTGTAATCGGTTATTGTGATTTTATGTTAATAATTATAATTAAAAGTAATATATTGAATAGAAATGAATAAAAAATAAATAAAAGGTTTAATGGCTATGAATTTCGATTCTACCTCGTTTATACGGTACATATAATTATAACAATGGTTCGTCCATATTTTATGGATGAAACCCTTGTTCTACAAATTTAAAAGTGGAGTCAGGGGGTAACAGGTTGGATAAAATTTATGTGTTAGATACGAATGTACTTTTGCAGGATCCTTTATCTATTTTTTCATTTGAAACAAATGAAGTAGTGATTCCAGCAGTTGTATTAGAAGAGGTTGATTCGAAAAAACGTTATATGGATGAAGTAGGACGAAACGCTCGTTATGTATCTAAGTTAATAGACAAATTTCGTGAAATAGGAAAGCTGCATGAAAGTATTCCGTTAGAAAACGGCGGTACATTTCGTATTGAATTAAATCATCGTTCATTTGTTCAACTACAAGATATTTTTGTAGAAAAAACGAATGATAATCGAATTTTAGCTGTAGCAAAAAATCTATCTTTAGAAGAACAAGAAAAAGAGGACGGGAAGTCTGTTATTTTAGTAAGTAAAGACGTGCTCGTAAGGGTAAAAGCTGATGCAATTGGTTTGAAGGCGGAAGATTATTTAAGTGATCGTGTAATTGAAGTAGATAATATATATTCAGGATTTTTAGAAGGGTATATATCAAAAGAGCAATTAGATTATTTTTATGAAAAAGGTGAATTGCCTTTATCCGAAATTGCGAATCACCCATTTTATCCAAATCAGTTTGTAGTAATGAAAGATGCATTAGGGGGATCTAGTTCAGCACTTGGCATTGTGGATCATTTAGGTAAGAAGGTAAAGAAACTTATTTTTCACAATGAACAAGTATGGGGGATACGACCACGAAATGTGCAGCAAATTATGGGGTTAGAATTGTTGCTTCGTGAAGATATTCCGCTAGTAACGTTAACGGGGAAAGCTGGTACAGGAAAAACATTACTCGCGCTGGCTTCAGGACTCATGCAAACGGAAGATTTAGGGCTATATAAAAAACTACTCGTTGCAAGGCCAATTGTTCCAGTCGGAAAAGATATCGGTTATTTACCAGGAGAAAAAGAAGAAAAGTTAAGACCGTGGATGCAGCCGATTTTTGATAATCTAGAGTATTTATTTAATACGAAAAAGCCAGGAGAGTTAGATGCTATTTTAGCTGGAATGGGTTCGATTGAAGTAGAGGCCCTTACCTATATACGTGGGAGAAGTATTCCAGATCAGTTCATTATAATTGATGAAGCACAAAATTTAACGAAGCATGAAGTGAAAACGATATTAACAAGGGTAGGAGAAAAAAGTAAAATTGTATTAATGGGAGATCCTCAGCAAATTGATCACCCGTATTTGGATGAATATAATAATGGTTTAACATATGTTGTAGAGAAGTTTAAAGAGCAACGTATTAGTGGTCATGTAAAGTTTGTTAAAGGGGAGCGGTCTAATTTAGCTCAACTAGCAGCAGATTTATTATAAAAAAGAGTGAGCTGAAGCTCACTCCTTTTTTCTTTCAAGTATACATGTTAAATAATGGTGAATTTACGGATGTTACGGATTGGATTTTGTCTATTAGATCCATCATTGTAATATAGATGAACAGGTCCATCCTCTTTTAATGGCTTTCCTTCTTTTGAAAAACCAAGAATAGCATTTTCTACAGTTTCTAATGGAAGTATTATTGTTTGATCTACTGTTTCAATTTCGACTTGCGTAGCGTCCTCTGAAATTTCGGCGTTAGCAAGAAATGGATGAAATGGTATACCGAACGTTCCAGTAATTAGTTGTTCTTTTTTATATTTCTTTACACTTTGTTGTATCGGTGGAAACGCAGCACCATCACGGATTTCGCGATCCCAATGCTCTGAAGTGTTTTTTAAATAAGCTTCTAGTTCTGAAGTGTTTTCTCTTGTTTCATTAAAGTAAGTTGTCAAATCTACTTTTCGATCATCAAAGATCCAAACAGTTGGATCGATAGTGATTGGAAAACGAACTTTTCCATTAATAAATAAAATTTCGCTCATTGTTGTTCCCCCATTTGTGTTATACTCCCACTTTTCAGTATAATAGCATTAGACACGGTTGTCACAAAAAATGTTTCTATTGCAATTTACTAAAACTATCGCTAATATTAATAGATAGGAGAGAGTAGGACGGAAACGGAGGGAATCAATTTGGCGTCTGAGACAGTATCAAATCATCAGGAAAAGGCACTAGCCCTTCTACAAGCGGATGCGGAGAAGATTTTAAGACTTATTAAGGTGCAAATGGACAATCTTACAATGCCGCAATGTCCATTATATGAAGAAGTGTTAGACACACAAATGTTTGGACTATCCCGCGAGGTCGATTTTGCAGTTCGCCTTGGTCTTATTGCAGAAGAACAAGGGAAAGCAATGTTAGGAGAGCTTGAACGTGAGTTATCTGCACTTCATGAAGCATTTACGAACAAACAACAATAACGGGTTCAAATAGGGGGGCTCAAACTGAAATAGTTTGGGCTTTTTATTTGTATAATAAAGCAGGAAGAATCAATGTACATATGGAATACAACAATAATTAAATTGAAACAGAAAGAGGAAATGAAATGAAAAGAGTATGGAAATCAATGGATTATTCATTATTACTTCCTCTTGTTATCTTATGTGTGTTGGGAGTTATAATGGTATATAGTTCTAGTTCCATTGTCGCGATTTCGTCGAAATATAACTGGCCAGCAGATCACTTTTTTAAAAAACAATTAGTTGCTCTGGCTATTGGAACGGTAATGCTTGTGATTGTCGTTATAATCCCTTACAAATTGTGGAGGAAAAAAATAGTTCTTACAGCGATGGGGTTAGGGAGTATTGGATTACTAACAGCAGCTTTCCTTTTCGGTAAGGTAATCAATGGGGCAAAAGGATGGATACTAGGTATACAACCAGCTGAGTTTGTAAAAATAGCAGTTATTATTACGCTAGCAAGTTTTTTTGCTAAGAAACAAGAGAGGCAAACCCCTTTTTTTCAAGGGATAATACCTCCTATATTTGTTGTCGGTGGATCGATGGTATTAATTTTATTACAAAATGACTTAGGGACTGACATATTAATAGGTGGAACAGTGTTAATTATGTTCTTCTGTTCAGGAGTTAATGTTAACTTGTGGATAAAAAGATTTTTATTAACATCTGTCGTGTGGATTCCGGCGTTGTATTTTATCGGAAACTATAAATTAAGTCTATACCAAAAAGCTCGATTTTCAGTTTTTCTTGATCCATTTAGCGATCCGCAAAAAGATGGATTTCAATTAATAAATTCATTTATTGGAATTGCCTCAGGTGGGTTAAATGGTAGAGGACTAGGAAATAGTATACAAAAGTATGGCTACTTACCAGAGCCGCAAACGGATTTTATTATGGCGATTATATCTGAAGAACTAGGTTTTATAGGTGTAGCTATTATTTTAATCTGTTTACTACTTATTATCATTCGTTCGTTTAGAGTAGCACAAAAGTGTAAAGATCCATTTGGAAGTTTAATTGCAATCGGAATTGCAAGTTTAATTGGGATACAAACTTTTGTTAATGTTGGTGGTATGTCTGGATTAATACCACTTACAGGAGTACCTTTACCGTTTATTAGTTATGGTGGTAGTTCTTTATTGGCTAATCTAATTGCGATGGGTATATTATTAAATGTTGCTAGTCATGTAAAACGACAAGAGAAACAACAAAATGAGATAATGAAAGAAAGAGAGCAAGATGGACCGCGTCTTGTTGTAGTAAAATAAAAAACACATTGTGCTTTAGAGCGCGATGTGTTTTTTTATGTTCAAGAAACATCGAATAGGATGCATTAATTGGTATATACATTAAAAAATATATCACATTCAATCAAATGTGATATACAATTAAGTTGTTAGAAAAGGAAGAGGTATGCTATACTATTTTTGTGAAACAAATTGATCAGAAAACTTATCATTTATTAAAAAATAAGGTATGATGGATAAAAATAAAGTGAAGCTTTCTAAGTATAATATAATGTAGAAAGTGAAGAACTTCACGCTCTTTATGGTGTGTATATATTTTATCTCTAGAGTGGTAGGAAAGTAGAGGGGGAAAATCATGACAAAGCTGCAACGTATTCAAAAAGTATTGGTAGCTAACCGTGGAGAGATTGCAATTCGTGTGTTTCGAGCTTGTTCGGAACTTGGATTAAAAACAGTTGCAATCTATTCTAAAGAGGATAGTGGTTCTTATCATCGTTATAAAGCCGATGAGTCCTATTTAGTTGGGGAAGGGAAAAAGCCAATTGATGCTTATCTAGATATTGAGGGCATTATTGAGATTGCGAAAAGTAATCATGTAGATGCAATCCACCCTGGATATGGTTTCTTGTCAGAAAATATTCAATTCGCAAAACGTTGTGAAGAAGAAGGGATTATCTTTATTGGTCCAAAGAGTAAGCATTTAGATATGTTTGGAGATAAAGTGAAAGCGAGAACACAAGCGCAGCTAGCACAAATTCCAGTTATTCCTGGTAGTGATGGGCCAGTAAATTCAGTAGAAGAAGTCGGAGAATTTGCTGAAAAGTATGATTACCCGATTATTATTAAAGCTTCCCTTGGCGGTGGCGGTCGTGGTATGCGTATTGTACGTAGTAGTGAAGAATTAAGAGAATCGTATAATCGAGCGAAATCAGAAGCGAAAGCAGCCTTTGGTAATGATGAAGTGTACGTTGAAAAATTCGTTGAAAAACCTAAACATATAGAAGTTCAAATTTTAGCAGATGAAGAGGGCAATGTTGTTCATTTATACGAGCGAGACTGTTCTGTACAACGTCGTCACCAAAAAGTGGTAGAAATTGCACCTAGTGTGTCACTTTCAGATGATTTGCGTCAGCGTATTTGTGATGCTGCTGTTAAGTTAACGAAAAATGTAAATTATTTAAACGCAGGAACAGTAGAATTTCTTGTAAAAGGTGATGAGTTTTACTTCATAGAAGTAAATCCGCGTGTTCAAGTTGAACATACGATTACAGAAATGATCACAGGAGTGGATATCGTTCAATCACAAATTTTAATAGCTGATGGACATGCATTACATAGTAAAATGGTAGGTGTTCCGAAGCAAGAGGAAGTAGTTGTACATGGATTTGCGATCCAATCTCGTGTAACGACTGAAGACCCATTAAATAATTTCATGCCGGATACAGGGAAAATTATGGCATATCGATCAGGTGGTGGTTTCGGTGTTCGTCTTGATACAGGTAATAGTTTCCAAGGTGCTGTTATTACACCGTACTATGATTCTTTACTTGTAAAAGTTACAACATGGGCACTTACTTTTGAACAAGCTGCTGCGAAAATGGAACGTAACTTAAAAGAATTCCGTATTCGTGGTATTAAAACAAATATTCCATTTCTAGAGAATGTAGTAAAACATAAAAACTTCTTATCAGGAGAATATGACACTTCATTTATTGATGCGTCACCTGAACTATTCCTATTCCCGAAACGTAAAGACCGCGGAACGAAAATGTTAAATTACATTGGGACAGTAACAGTAAATGGCTTCCCAGGAGTAGGGAAAAAAGAGAAACCAATTTTCCCGGATGCTCGTATACCGAATGTATTACACTCAGAACCGATTCAAAATGGAACGAAACAAATTTTGGATGAGCGTGGAGCGGACGGATTAGTAAAATGGGTACAAGATCAAAAGCGTGTACTTTTGACGGATACAACATTCCGTGATGCACATCAGTCATTACTGGCGACGCGTATTCGTACAAAAGATTTACATCAAATTGCAGAGCCGACAGCGAGAATGCTACCGAACCTATTCTCAGCGGAAATGTGGGGCGGTGCAACGTTTGATGTTGCATATCGTTTCTTAAAGGAAGATCCATGGGAACGATTACTAGATCTTCGTGAAAAAATGCCAAACGTTTTATTCCAAATGTTACTTCGTTCTTCAAACGCAGTTGGTTACAAAAACTATCCAGATAATTTAATTCAAAAATTTGTGGAATGTTCTGCTCAAGCTGGAATTGATGTATTCCGTATTTTTGATAGCTTAAACTGGGTAGAAGGTATGAGAGTTGCGATTGATGCTGTGCGAGATACTGGTAAAATTGCAGAAGCAACAATGTGCTACACAGGAGATATTCATGATCCATTACGTAGTAAATATGATTTAAATTACTATAAAAACTTAGCAAAAGAGTTAGAAGCATCAGGAGCACATATATTAGGAATTAAAGATATGGCAGGCTTATTAAAACCTAATGCGGCATATGATTTAGTTTCTGCACTAAAAGAGACGGTATCGATTCCGATTCACTTGCATACACACGATACGAGTGGAAATGGTATATTAACGTATACAAAGGCAATTGAAGCAGGTGTTGATATTGTCGATGTAGCAGTAAGTTCTATGGCTGGTCAAACGTCACAACCAAGCGCAAACACGCTATACTATGCGTTAGGCGGAAACGAAAGACAGCCGGACGTTAACGTAGATTCATTAGAAAAACTATCTCATTACTGGGAAGATGTCCGTAAATACTACGCACCGTTTGAAAGTGGTATGAATGCTCCTCATACAGAGGTATACATGCACGAAATGCCAGGCGGACAGTATAGTAATCTACAACAACAAGCGAAGGCGGTTGGTTTAGGAGATCGCTTCGATGAAGTGAAAGTAATGTACCGCCGTGTGAATGACATGTTTGGCGATATTGTGAAAGTAACACCATCATCTAAAGTTGTCGGTGATATGGCATTATTTATGGTTCAAAATCACTTAACAGAACAAGATGTTTTAGAGCGTGGGCATTCGATGGATTTCCCAGGATCTGTTGTTGAAATGTTCTCAGGAGATTTAGGACAACCTTATGGTGGTTTCCCGAAAAAGTTACAAGAAATTATTTTAAAAGGGAAAGAGCCATTAACAGTAAGACCGGGTGAATTATTAGAGCCAGTAGATTTCGACGCGTTAAAAGAAGAGCTATTCCATAAGCTTGGACGCGAAGTGACGATTTTTGATGTCGTTGCCTATGCATTATATCCAAAAGTATTTATGGATTACGAAAAAGTTGCTGAGATTTATGGAAGTGTGTCTGTACTTGATACACCGACATTCTTCTATGGTATGAGACTTGGTGAAGAAATCAATGTGGAAATCGAACAAGGTAAAACATTGATGGTTAAACTAGTATCAATCGGAGAGCCTCAGCCAGATGGAAATCGTATTCTTTACTTGGAATTTAACGGTCAACCACGTGAGATTGTTGTGAAAGACGAAAGTGTGAAAGCAACAGTGGCACAACGTGTGAAAGGAAACCGTGAAAATCCAAACCACATTAGTGCAACAATGCCAGGAACGGTTATTAAAGTAGTTGTAAAAGAAGGCGATGAAGTGAAAAAAGGCGATTCTATGGCAATTACAGAAGCGATGAAAATGGAAACGACAGTTCAAGCGCCGTTCAATGGTAAAGTGAAAAAAGTATATGTTAACGATGGAGATGCAATTCAAACGGGTGACTTACTCATTGAATTAGATCACTAAAATAGAAAAGAGCTGTGTAAATGCAGCTCTTTTTCTTTATCCCGCTATTTGCGGGCAGTAAGCCCCCACCTTAAAATTCAGTGAAAGCAAAGAAGTTAGGTGGGGGTCGGGCTGCTCATAAAAGCCCGATTGGTGCGGGCTAATAATCAGTGGGGATGAAGAAAACCCCCACTGATTAAAGTTTCACTTTATCGCAAAAAATACCTTGCCAATTCGGCAAGGTATTTTAATTTAAATTTATTTTGTTTGTTCAGAAGTTGATTCAGCTTCTTTTGCATTCGCTTTACTTCTTGTACCTAACATAACTAAATAGCATAGTACAGCAAACAAGCAAGAAATGAATAGTGAATGTAATAATGCCATTACTAAATTAGCATTTGTAAATACGACTAAAATTCCTACGATCGCTTGAAGTGTAACAAGGATAAATGAAATGATCCATCCCCAGTATACGACAGGTTGCTGCTTGTAATGGCGAATAGCGAGAATCATCGCGTATAGTATCCAAGCGAAAATTAACATCGCTGCAACTCTATGTCCCATTTGAACCCATTCATGTAGTTGAGTTGGCATAGGTCTATTTTTGCTACATAAAGGAAAGTCTGGGCAGGCTAAGCTAGCTCGTTCGTGACGTACTAAAGCGCCTGTGTAGACGACAATATAACTGTAAATTGTTACACCATAAATATGAAATTTCATTTTTTTGTCCATAATAAGTGAACGTGCATCAAATTTCTGGTCGATTTCAAAGATAAGACACGTTAATAAAATGACAGAAGCAAATGAAATTAAGGAAATACCGAAATGGATAGCCAGTACAGCTGGCATTTGTCCCCAAACAACTGCTGCAGCTCCCATTAATGCTTGTGCAACTAAAAATACGAAGGATAAAATTGCTAACGTTTTTGTTTCGCGCACATGTTTATAATATTTCCAGGACAAAATACAAAGGAGTGTGACAAGAATTCCTGCTGATCCTGATGTAAGGCGATGACTTAGTTCAATAATAGTTTCCATTGATAAATTAGATGGAACAAATTCACCGTTACAAAGTGGCCATGATTTACCGCACCCTTGGCCAGAACCTGTTTTTGTAACTAAGGCGCCTCCTAGTAAAACTATTAATAAATCAAGACTCGTAATGACTGCTAACCATTTAATAAAGCGTTGCAATCTATTTCACCATCTTTCTGCTATGAAGTTATTGCGAAATATTTTCATTCCATTATGTATAGAATAAAACGCGCTAGTTCCTATGATATATAAAAAATAATAAAATAGCAAAGAAATGGCGGGGGAAGACAGGGGAGAGAAAATGGGTGTGGAAATAGGATGTATAAGGGAATTTTTAGGTGAAAAACAGGCTGTTTTGAAAAGAAATGGGGAGAATACGTGTTAAATATGACAAAAAAGTTTATGATAGAAGGTAACATCATGTTATGATAAGGACAAGTAAGAATTAAGTTTTTATATTCGACACAAAAAGTTCATGTTTTCTTCACAAAATGTTCGGGAAATATGATTTAATATATTGGAGTATGGGCGTAGATTAGTAGTAGAATGGATTAACAATATTTCTACTGTAATAATATTGCTATATAGAAGCGAAATATTTCATACGAAATAGGCGCAAAAAGAAAGATGAAAGTTTTAAGAGGGGGTTAAAGTGATGAACCATGCAACAAGTGAGCTGCATGATGAGTCTGCTGTTACAAGTGTACCGGAAACAACTCGGTTACAAGATTTAAAAGCACTCGTTAAAATGGGGATTGTAAACTCAAATACACTTACTGTATTTACAGGATTTTGGTTGGCATTACACTTTAATGGATTAAGTGTAATGGACAATTTGGATAAGTTATTTTTTACAATCGTTGGTTCTGGATTAGTTATGGCAGGGGTATGTTGTTTAAACAACTACATTGATCGAGACATCGATCCATTAATGGAAAGAACAAAGACCCGTCCAACGGTTACTGGAAAGTATAAACCAGGATTTGCACTTACATTTGGACTAGTTATATTACTTCTTGGGTTTGTATTTTTATTATTAACAACACCAATGGCAGTTTTAATGGGATTTATTGGTGCCTTCACATATGTTGTTCTATATAGTTTATGGACAAAGAGAAAGTATACACTAAATACTGTTGTAGGTAGTATATCTGGTGCAGTTCCACCTTTAATTGGATGGGCAGCAATCGATCCATCTTTAGGTCATCCAATTGCTTGGATGTTATTTTTAATTATGTTTATTTGGCAAATCCCACATTTCCTTGCATTAGCAATGAAACGTGTTGATGAATATCGAAATGCAGGAATTCCAATGCTTCCTGTAGTTCATGGATTTGAAATTACGAAACGCCAAATTATGATTTGGACAGTATGTTTATTACCACTACCATTTTATATGAGTGGACTAGGGATAACATTTATGGTAATTGCAACATTGTTAAACATCGGATGGATCGTTTTAGGATTTTATGGCTTCCGTAAGAAAGATGACATCAAATGGTCCGTACAAATGTTTGTTTATTCCCTAAATTATTTAACAATCTTATTTGTATCAATGATTGTAGTTACATTCTTCTAAGACAACGACATAATTGGATTTCTTTACGTTGAGATTTACTTTACTTAACTATAAAGTACAATCTAATTCACAAGGAAAGTGGGGGTTGTTTGTATGAAGAAACAGTGGCGACTGCTTTCGTTCGTTTCACTGCTGGCTTTACTGTTAGGGGGATGCGGTAAAGCCTTTCAATCTACTTTAATTCCGCAAGGAGAAGTAGCAAAAATGCAATATGATTTGCTCTTACTAGCAACTGCGATCATGGTAGGAGTAGTACTAGTAGTTACTATTATTTTCTTATATGTAATTGTGCGTTTCCGACAAAAGAAAGGTCAGGAAGATTATATTCCGGAGCAAGTTGAAGGGAATCACAAGCTAGAAATTATATGGACAGTTATTCCGATTATTCTTTTGTTAATCTTAGCTGTTCCGACGGTTACATATACATTCAAACTTGCTGATGTAAGTGCGATGGAGAAAAAGAATATTGATAAAGATACTATCGTTGTTGATGTAACAGCGAATCTTTATTGGTGGGAATTTTCTTATAAATCAGAAAAAATAGTCACTTCTCAAGATTTAGTCATCCCCACAGGTAAGAAAGTGTATTTGAATTTGAAGGGTGCCGATATTAAACATTCGTTTTGGGTTCCATCTTTAGCTGGGAAAATGGATACAAATACAGATAATGTGAACAAAATGTGGTTAAAGGCAGATAAATCGGGCACTTATAATGGTTTTTGTACAGAATTTTGCGGCCCATCACATTCTTTAATGCAATTCAAAGTGAAAGCTTTGGATGAAAGCGAGTACAAAAAGTGGCTTGCTGATATGAAGAAGATTGATGGGAAGAAGGAAGTAGCTTCAACAAAGGCGCAAGAGGGCCAAGAAATATTTAATAAAAGCTGTATTGGTTGTCACGCAGTTGGATCTAATGATAGTAGACCACCTTCCGCTCGTATCGCACCAAACTTAGCAAACTTTGCGGATCGCGATATGGTTGCCGGTATTGCCGAAAACAATGAAGAAAACTTAAAAAAATGGCTGAAAGATCCTGAAAATATGAAACCAGGAAATAAAATGACTGGTAAATATGGCAACTTAACGGATGATCAAATTGATGCATTAAATGCATACTTACAAACGTTAAAAGTTGAAAAGTAAAGAGGGATTATTCGCGAAGGGGAGGTTGAAAACGTGAGTTCTGTAGCAAAAAAACAGGGGATGGGTGCTGTCATATGGGATTATTTAACGACAGTAGACCATAAAAAGATTGCCATTCTCTATTTAATTGCAGGTGGATTGTTTTTTATAATAGGCGGAATAGAAGCTCTATTTATTCGCCTTCAATTAGCGATTCCTAACAACGCTTTTCTTGTTGGGGATGCTTATAATCAAGTATTAACGATGCACGGTACAACAATGATTTTCCTCGCAGCTATGCCACTCGTGTTTGCATTTATGAACGCCGCTGTACCACTTCAAATTGGTGCACGTGATGTAGCGTTCCCGTTTTTGAATTCACTTGGATTTTGGTTATTTTTCTTTGGTGGAGTATTTTTAAATTTAAGTTGGTTTTTAGGTGGAGCACCTGATGCAGGATGGACATCTTATGCATCTTTAGCTTTAGCCTCAAAAGGCCATGGTGTTGATTTTTATGTACTCGGCTTGCAAATCTCCGGTATTGGTACATTAATTGGAGGTATTAACTTCCTTGTAACCATTATTAATATGCGTGCGCCAGGAATGACGTATATGCGTATGCCGATGTTTACATGGACGACATTTGTAACATCTTCGCTAATATTATTCGCTTTTCCGCCGTTAACTGTAGGATTAGGACTTTTAATGTTAGATCGTTTATTTGGAACAAGTTTCTTTAATCCAGCATTGGGCGGGAATACAATTATATGGGAGCATTTATTCTGGATTTTCGGTCATCCAGAAGTATACATTCTTATACTCCCAGCTTTCGGAATATTCTCAGAAATCTTCGCGACATTTTCGAAAAAGCGATTATTTGGTTATTCATCGATGGTGTTTGCGACAGTATTAATTGGATTCTTAGGATTTATGGTATGGGCGCATCATATGTTTACTGTCGGGCTTGGTCCAGTTGCAAATGCTATTTTCTCAGTTGCAACAATGGCGATTGCGGTTCCGACCGGTATTAAAATATTCAACTGGCTCTTTACGATGTGGGGTGGAAGTATTCGTTTTACGACACCAATGATGTGGGCAGTAGCTTTCATTCCATCATTCGTAATGGGAGGAGTTACAGGTGTTATGCTAGCATCTGCACCTGCTGATTATCAATTTCATGACAACTATTTCGTAGTAGCGCACTTTCATTATGTAATCGTCGGCGGTGTTGTATTTGGTTTACTTGCAGGAGCTCATTATTATTGGCCACTGATGTTTAATAAAGTATTGAATGAAACGTTAGGAAAGATAACATTTTGGCTATTCTTTATCGGTTTCCATTTAACGTTCTTCATTCAGCATTTCCTTGGATTGATTGGTATGCCACGTCGTTACTACACATATCTTGAAGGTCAAGGGTTGGAAATGGGGAATATGATTAGTTCTATTGGAGCGGTATTTATGGCTCTTGGAACGATTGTTCTTCTATTCAATGTAATCAAAACAACAGTATCAAAAGAAAAGGCTGGTCGTGATCCGTGGGATGCACGTACATTAGAATGGACAATGCCAGCACCTACACCGGAATATAACTTTAAACAATTACCATTTGTTCGCGGGTTAGATCCGTTTTGGATTGAAAAACGTGAAGGGAATAAAGAGATGACAGCGGCGGAACCAGTTGGTGATATTCATATGCCAAATCCATCGTTTTCACCATTTATCATTTCTTTAGGATTGTTTATAGCGGCATTCGGTGCAATGTATATGCAGGGTGGAAAAGATAAGTTTTGGTTATTAGTAGCAATTATTGGTTTAATCATTACATTCGGTACAATGTTCCTACGTTCAGTAATCGATGATCATGGATATCATATTCATAAGGAAGATTTAGAAGATAAGGGGGGCAAGGCATAATGCATGTAGATGAAAAATTAACGAATGAAACATTTCCAGCAGAGCCTGAAAAAGCAACCCTTGAGGGAAAAAATAAGTTTGTCGGTTTTTGGTTATTTCTTGGAGGCGAAACAGTATTGTTCGCTTCCTTATTTGGCACATATTTAGCGTTAAAGAATTCTACAAATGGTGGACCAACATCTCAAGAGATGTTCCAAATGCCGCTCGTTTTCATTATGACGATGCTTTTATTAACGAGTAGCTTAACGAGCGTATATGCGATGTATCATATGAAAAATTTTAACTTTAAGAAAATGCAACTTTGGCTATTAGTAACAGTGTTGCTAGGTTTAGGGTTTTTAGGGTTTGAGATATATGAGTTTTATCATTATACGCATGAATTTAAGCATACTATGAGAAGTAGTGCGTTTGGTTCCGCGTTTTATGCTCTTGTTGGTACGCATGGACTCCACGTATTGTTTGGATTGTGTTGGATTTTAACATTAATCTTTAGAAATGCGAAGAGAGGTCTAAATTTATACAATGCACCGAAGTTTTATGTTGCATCGATTTATTGGCACTTTATTGACGTAGTTTGGGTGTTTATTTTCACTGTAGTATATTTAATGGGAATGGTGGGATAAACAATGGCGATAAAGCAAATGAATAATCCTAAAGTTGATCTTGTTTATCGAAAGAGAAAAAGCGCGGAGGAAATGAAACATCAAGTTATTACGTTTGCATTAATGATTTTTTTAACATTAGTTGCATTTGTAGCTGTAGCATATCCGAAAACTTTTAGTCCGACTTTCTCAGTACCATTTATTTTACTATTAGCAGTGGTACAAGTAATTTTTCAATTGTATTATTTTATGCATATGAGTCATAAAGGGCATGAAGCGGCAAGTTTCTTTCTTTATTCGGGTCTGTTAATCGGGTTAATTACAATTTTAGCTTTTATGACAATTGTGTGGATTTGAAAAGTGAAAAATAAGGGAGCTTGTGTTGTCACAGCTCCCTCTTCATATTATGTGAAAGGGTAACCTTCAGAAGGTGGGTGTGACAATGAGTAACTTGTGGATATTTGGTTTTCAAGCTCTATGGAGTCCAATCTTTTTATTATTTATGCTTGCGATTCTTATTGGGTACTTTTTAATTATTGGGCCATATAGAATGCGATTTGAAAATGCGACGAAGGTAAGTAAGAAGCAAATTTTTTATTTTACGACTGGAATTGTTCTTTTGTACTTTGTAAAGGGAGGGCCTATTGATTTAATTGGTCATATTATATTTAGTGCACATATGTTTGAAATGGCAGTTATGTATATTGCAGTTCCACCGTTATTGTTGCTAGGTATACCAAATTGGTTATATCGTTATATTACTTCTTTTAAGTTCGTTCAAATTATATTAAAGATATTTGCTAAGCCACTTATTGCATTGTTTGTATTTAATGGCCTGTTTTCTTTTTATCATTTACCAGTTGTTTTTGATGCAGTAAAACAAAGTCAAATTGCTCATCCTATTTGTCTCGCTATATTGTTCTTTACGGCAATCATGATGTGGTGGCCGATGCTAAATCCATTACCAGAATATCAAACGTTAAGTGATATAAAGAAACTTGGTTATATGTTTGCTAACGGAATATTATTAACGCCAGCTTGCGCGTTAATCATTTTTGCGACTGCACCGTTATTTGCAACGTATACGGATCCGGCTGCTTGGATGAAGGCGATGGAACTTTGTGTACCAGCGGGAACTTTATCAGATTTAAATATAACGGGACCAGAATTTTTACACTGGATGCCAGTCGTACAAGACCAACAAACAGGCGGCATCATTATGAAAATTGTCCAGGAAATAGTGTATGGCACAATTATCGGTTATGTATTCTTTCGATGGGCGCGTCGAGAGCGTGAAAAGGATAAAGAGCAGTTGCAACAATTGCCGCCTTATTTACAAACGAAATAAAAGTGAGTGCATCATATTGATGCACTCACTTTTATTTTATTCAATGATTTGGAATTCTTTTAACTCTTTTTCGATATTTTGTAGGAGTTGTTCGCTTTTTTGAAGTACATTCGTTGGGAAAGTTTCACCATCACCATATTCAACGCCGTGAGGATAATAATGTTTTCCTAATAAGGGAGGAAGTAGCTTTATTTCAGCGTGTCTGCTACCAACATCACCTTCAACAGCCAAACCTAGTACGCGCAAATAATAAATATCATTTAATATTTCAAATTTATAATCGTATGTAACTCGTTCATAATCCCACTGTCCAGCAAGTACAAAGTGGTTCTTTTCCATAATCTCAGTTAATAGTGTTAAATCAACGACTGCCCCATTAAATTTCGTATTTGTAAATTGCATATAATACCTCCTCTTTTCATGTTACATCATTATTTTTATAATAGTATGAATAATAAGAAAGTGCAATTCATATTGAGAGAAAAGGGAGAATCCAGACTTTTTTTGCGAAAATATGATATAGTGAAAAGAGTACGGTACACACAAAAAAGGAAAGAAAAGGATTTGTGTATATCTCAATTTTATGTTTTGTGCAGGAGGTATATCGATTGAAGAAATTATTGCGTATCGTAATGATTACATTTTTAATTTTAGCTGTTGATTTATACGGGAAATTACTCGTTTCACAATATATATTAACCCCATCTCAATCAAAGCAAGAAAATAAAATTGTGAAAAAGAAAAAACAAGTAAATGAAGACTCTTCCGATACTGTTTTAAATATGATTGGTGGGGACTCTGAAAATTTATTAGCAAAATGGGGCGAACCATCTCGGATAGAGCCATCTGCTTACGGATATGAATGGTGGGTATACAATCAAGATTTAACTCAGTATGTGCAATTTGGGGTTGCAGAACGAAAAGTTGTAACGGCGTATGTTGCTGGTGAGCAAGTTAAGGTGCCGCCTTATTATATAAATGAAAAGTATGAAGAAGTGTATAAAAAGAATCCACTCTCCCATGAGATTTCGTTAAAAAGAGGGAAGAATAGTTATCAATTTGAGTTATCTGACACGGAAGTGATGGAACAACCATTAATACCTGTAGAAGATGGCTGGGCACAATTATATTTTGATCATTTTACACATGAGCTTGTTGGTGTTCGTTATATGGATGACGAAACGTTATTACGCCAAAGACCGTATCAGCTTGTTTATTCAGGTGAATTACTAGCAGAACAACCATTGACTCCAGATAAAATGAAACAAATAGAGAATGGGAATATGCAACAAATTTTTGATTTAACAAATATTATTCGAAGTCGTCATAAGTTACCGTTATTAGCTTGGGATCAACAAACAGCAGAGGTGGCTATAGGTCATAGTAAAGATATGAAGGATAATAATTACTTTTCACACGATTCACCTACATTAGGTACGTTAGGAGATCGTTTGCAGCGTGGGAAAGTAGGATTTCAACTTGCTGGTGAGAACATAGCGGCGCAACATAGTGATGGAATTGCGGCGGTGCAAGGTTGGTTAAATAGTGAAGGACATAGAAAGAATGTATTAAATGAACAATTTACAGGATTAGGTGTTGGGGTATACGATAAGTTTTATACACAAAACTTTATTCGAAAATAAAGTGAAATTTCAAGTTGTGTAAGGGACACCTCCCGTTTAAGTACTTCATATTCACTGAAGTGTAGGTCAGAATCTTCCCGTATGCAAATAGCAGGATAAAAAGGTGCATGAATCGTCTAAAAATAGGCGAACCATGTGCCTTTTTTTTCTTACTATATAGTAGATATACATGAAGAGGTGAGGATTATGCCAACAACAAAAGGACCGTTACATCCATCGGTTCAACAGTTTAAAGAGTTTGTAAACCATCACCCTAAAATGGTTCATGAGGTTAGAAGTGGTCACAAAACTTGGCAACAGTTTTATGAAGAATGGTACTTACTTGGTGAAGAAGATCCAATATGGGCAACTTTTAGGCCTGATGGAGCGCCAGCTTTTTCTTCGGTAAAAGAAAATAAACAAGAAAAAGATAATCGAACTGAAGAGGAAAAAACTGCTGATGTGATGGGACAAATGCTTTCTTTCTTTAAAAAGCTAGATGTGGAACAGATGCAACACCATTTAGCTAATGTGACGAGTGCTATTGGTAGTGTGCAACAAGTTTTTCAACAATTTCAAGGGAAGCCCGCGCGGCAAGAAGAAAGTACTTCCGAAAATAATCCATTTTTCTTTCAGAAGGATTAGGGGGAAAGCGGATGAGAGCAGAAATTATGGAGTTTATAAAGGCTGATGAGGATTTATCTCGCTATATTAGGGAGCAACCGTACTGGTATAGAAAACTAACGCGAAACCCTGAAGAAAAAGAGGCATTTGAGTTAGCGGCTATGCAGCATTTCAAAAAAACGATACCAGATAAAGTTGAGAAATTCCAAAATCAATTGGCAGTTGCCTCCATTATGATCGATATGTTTCAGTATATGAAGCAGCAAAATACAACATAATTGGAAGGGAAAACTATGTCCGTCATGCAGAACTTTTGATACAATAGAAGCGGATTATTTAAAAAGGAGTTGCAGCATGAGCATGACGGAAATTTGTTTAGTACGACATGGACAAACTGATTGGAATTTTCAAGAGATTATTCAAGGACGTGAAGATATTCCACTTAACGAAGTGGGAAAGAAGCAAGCAAGTCAAAGTGCAGCTGCTTTGCAAGCGGAAGCATGGGATGTAATTATAAGTAGCCCATTAATTAGAGCGCACGAAACAGCTAAGGAAATTGCAGCGGCTACAGGATTGCAATCGATTTTATTAGATGAGCGATTTGTTGAACGTAATTTTGGTGAAGCTTCTGGGAAGCCAGTTGCGACTGTTAGGGAGTTAATTGCAGAAGGTAAAGTAGAAGGTATGGAGCAAGATGAAGAGATTGTAACGCGTTGTTTTGTTGCTGTAAAAGATGTTGCAGAAACTCATTCTGGCAAACGTATTATCATTGTAGCGCATTCACATGCGATAAAAGCAATTTTACATGCAATTGCACCGGAAGATGTTTCGTTTAAGACGCCATTAAAAAATGCATGTATTAGTTATGTGAAAGAAAATAGTGGGAAATGGGATGTTCTGAAATATAATATTGCGGAACATATTAATGTATAAGTATGTGCTAGAATTATATGGGAAATAGTTAGAATGATATCTTTCTGTTTAGTGAGACACTTCAATTAGTAGTTCTATTCTAAATGTGGTATGATGAATATTCGGAGGTGTCTCTCATGATTGTAGCGACGCTGGAAAGCGTATTGATATTAGATAAGGCAGAGCAGCTTGCAAAAGCGATTATCTGTTCAGATATAGCAGAAGACTATCGTAAGTGTTATAAAGAATTGCATGAAGATATGGAAGTTCAGACGTTAATTCAGCAATTTACAGCGATGAAAGAACGATATGAAGAAGTGCAACGTTTTGGTAAATACCATCCTGATTATACTTTCGTTTCGACGAAAATGAGGGAGTTAAAGCGTTCTGTAGACTTACATGATAAGGTTGCAACTTTTAAACGAGTAGAAACGACTTTGCAAAAGTTGTTAGATGAAGTTAGTGTAGCAATCGGTTCGGAGGTGTCTTCTTCCATCAAAGTTCCAACAGGAAATCCATTTTTTGATGCTGGTGGCTGTGGTGGCGGTTGTGGTACCGGCGGAGGTTGCGGCTGTAAAACGGGGTAAATTACCCCGTTTTTTAGAAGATAGAAGAAAACGTATACAGAGTTTGTCCTGTAATGTCATAAATTTCTGATTGGTTTTCATAAAATATATGTTTTTAAAAGGAGAAGATGGAGAAGATTATGTTCGGGCAACGACAAAGTATGATTGTTTATTTACATTCATTGAAACATGCCAAGATTTTAAGGAAATATGGTAACATACATTACATATCAAAACGCTTAAAATACGCAGTAGTATATTGTGATATGGAACAAATTGAGCATATGATGCAAAAGTTGAACAAACTTCCTTTTGTGAAGAAGATAGAACAGTCGTACCGCCCGTATTTAAAAACGGAATTTGAAAATTCACGTCCTGATCGGGCAAAAGAATACGATTATAGCTAATAAAAAAATCCCCTGCTAATTTTAGCAGGGGATTTTTTTTACTTGAAATAACACTTTATTTCATTGGAGGAATGAAATTATTCATTCGTAAAATACCAATTAAATGATTGAAAAACAGTTCTTTTTCTGGGAAAGTTGTGGATGGTTTTACCGTAAAGGTAGTCACTTTTCTTCCTAGTTGTTCTGCCGTTTCTTCAAATAAAATGACGCGTTTACTTTTTTTGTTTTCAAGTACAGGAATGCCTTCGCGACATATGTATAATGGTTGGAAATCACCAGTAGTAGTTGGTTTTAATATTACAACAAGTGAGCACACTTTTTTTTCATTTTTAATCGTTTCAAATTGTAACATATGTGTTATACGTTCTTGATTTGCTTTGGCAATTTCAAGTAATTCATATAAATCAGAGTAGCCTTCTCCGAGTTCTATAAAGCGTTGAATCATATTTTTTCCTCCTCTTTCTTTTACTTACTGTATCATCTCACTTTTTAAATGAAAAGGAGACAAAGAAAAAAACCCTGCAAAGCAGGGCCCTTCTTATACTAGCATGTACTAGTAAGAAGGAAAAGGGAGAGGAGAAACCGGAGGAAGAACTTATGGGGAAACGTAAGTCTTCTCCGCGGTTGGCAACAACATCGAAGGTGATGTTGTTATAATTATTTATGTCCAATCTAAATGAAGATATACATCATGAAATTAAATTTTATGTTTGGCTTTTTATTTTTCTTTTTTTTATTTTATGATAGGATAAAAAAGATAAAGTGAAACGAATGTACATAATGGGTTCGTGTTAGCACATGGTGAGATGAATACATAAAAATGCAGAGCGGTTATTTTAAGCCAAAGTTCTCCTATTGTTCGTTGAGAAATGAATGGAATAGTATAGTTTGGTAGCGGTTACCGAAGGGAGAAAGGTTTTCTATAATTGCTCGATAGATTGAAATAAAGGTAGTGACAACAGATGAGAGTAGTTTCAGGAAAATGTAAAGGGCATCCACTAAAAGCGGTGCCAGGTAATACAACACGTCCAACGACAGATAAAGTAAAAGAATCAATCTTTAATATGATAGGTCCTTATTTTGATGGTGGTATCGCTCTTGATTTATTTGGCGGTAGTGGTGGTCTTGGAATCGAGGCTATAAGTAGAGGAATTGATAAAGCGATTTTTGTTGATCGAGATAATAAAGCGATAAAAGTAATCCATCAAAATTTAGAAAGTTGTCGAATACAGGAACAAGCTGAAGTATATCGAAATGATGCAGAACGTGCGGTAAAGGCCCTTATAAAACGTGAAATATCATTCGATCTTATATTAATTGATCCTCCATATAAAGATCAAAAAATTGTATCTTTAATTAGTGTGATGGATCAACATGGATTGCTACATAGAGATGGATTAATTATGTCAGAGCATGGTAATGATGTGGTTTTACCTGATTCTATAGGGAGTCTTGTAAAAGTAAGAGCTGAAAATTATGGGATTACAGCAATATCGATTTATAAGTATGAAGGTGAGGGGACGGAATGACTAGTATAGCTATTTCTTCGGGAAGTTTTGATCCAATTACCCTTGGGCATCTGGATATTATTAAAAGGGGAGCAAAAGTATTTGATGAGGTATACGTAGTAGTTTTAAACAACTCGTCAAAAAAACCGTTCTTTTCAGTTGAAGAGCGCTTAGATTTAATTCGAGAAGCAACAAAGGATATCCCGAATGTAAAAGTAGATTCACATAGTGGACTATTAGTGGAGTATGCGAAAATGCGTAATGCAAATGCGATTTTGCGTGGGTTACGAGCGGTTTCTGATTTTGAATATGAGATGCAAATTACTTCTATGAATCGAAAATTAGATGAAAATATTGAAACCTTTTTTATTATGACAAACAACCAATATTCATTTTTAAGCTCAAGCATTGTAAAAGAAGTTGCGAGATATGGAGGAAGCGTAGTAGATCTTGTACCTCCTGTTGTAGAACGTGCTTTAAAAGAAAAGTTTCAAACCCCGTTAAAGTGAACGGGGTTTTTCTTTGTTGCTACGAAAAAATAATAAGATAACATATACATATAAACAAAATAAAGTAAAAATCGGTCCATAGTGTACAAAAGATGTCCAAATTTCATGCAGTATAGAAGAATTCGATAAAAATACGGGGATATCTTTTTGCATAGGTGTAAAAGAGCTTGCTTTTTCATAAAATGGTTTCCAAAATATAAAAGTAAAAATAGGAGCAAGAATACTTTGGATAATTCGTGCGAAAAAATAGGGCTTAAATCGGATGTCTGTTTCAGCTAATATGCTAGCAACTTGTGCCTGTATAGAAAGGCCGCTAAATGCTAAAATAAAGCTTGTTACCATAGCTTGCTGCAGGAGGGGTGTTTCATTTATTTGACTAATCATTTGACTACCGAGTGTCATTTCAAAAATGCCTGATAAGATTGGAATACTAAATTCGGTAGTTAGTTGGAAGAATGATAAAATATGTTGCATAATAAAAGAAAGTGCTGCTGTAATATGAAATACAGTAATCATTTTATTTAAAACAGAGAATAAAATAATAAATCCACCAATCATAAGTAACGTTTGAATAGAAGAAACGATAGCGTCCCCAAGTACTTTTCCTATTGGTCTTTTTTCTTGCATGCGCGTCTCGTGGAGGACTGAAAAAGGGTTTTGAAAAGGACGTTTTTTAGTAGGATGTTGATCCTTCGTGGAAATATTGTTATTGCCGTAAAAACGCATCAATAACCCGACGGCAAAGTTACTTAAATAATGTGCAGCAGCTAATACGATTCCTAATTTCGGATTATTGAAAAAACCGATAGAAACAGCTCCAAAAATAAAAAGTGGATTAGATGAGTTTGTAAAAGATACGAGGCGTTCTGCTTCGATTTGTGTTAGCTGATTACTTTTACGCAGTCTAGCGCTTAATTTGGCGCCAGCAGGGAATCCTGAAGCCATTCCCATTGCCCAAACAAATCCGCCTATCCCTGGAACGCGAAAAAGTGGTCGCATGAGTGGTTCTAATATAACACCTATAAATTTTACAACACCAATACTAATTAGAAGTTCCGCAATGATGAAAAACGGTAAAAGTGAAGGGAATACAACTTCCCACCATATATTTAACCCTCGAATGGAAGCTTGCAAAGCAGCTTGGGGGTGAAGTACAAGAGAAAAGGTTAAAAACAGTGTTGATATGGTAAGAAAAGTCGTTTTCCATTTTTCATACATGTAAGTAAATCCCCCTTTGTCCCAAAAAACGTTCATTTCAGTATACGTGGATACGTAGTGCATTTAGACCATAAGTATGAAAAAGGAATGAAAAAAATTAAAGGGTGAGAAAAATGAAAGAACCGAAAATTGGTTTAGCTCTTGGATCTGGGGGCGCAAAAGGGTTTGCGCATATTGGTGTTATAAAAGTTTTAAGAGAAAATGGTATACCGATTCATATGATTGCAGGAAGTAGTATGGGGGCTTTAGTAGGTACGTTTTATGCAGCTAGCTCAAACGTTGAAAGGTTGTATAAACTGGCAAATGTTTTTAAGAGGAAATATTATTTAGATTTTACAGTTCCGAAAATGGGATTTATTGCTGGAAAACGTGTCAAAGATATGATTAAAATGTTTACATATAATAAAAATTTAGAAGAGTTAGATATCCCGACGGCTGTTGTGGCTACTGACATCTTGAAGGGGGAAAAAGTAGTTTTTACAAGTGGTCCTGTTGCAGAGGCTGTGAGAGCTAGCATATCTGTACCAGGAGTGTTTGTACCAGAAAAAATAGATGGACGATTATTGGTGGATGGCGGAGTGATTGATCGCATTCCAGTATCGGTTGTGAAAGAGTTAGGTGCCGATATTGTTATTGCTGTTGATGTATCCCCGATTAAAGTGAATGGAGAGGTTACGTCTATTTATGATGTAATTATGCAGAGTATTGAAATTATGCAACATGAGCTGGTGATGAATCGACAAATTGCATCGGATTTAATGATGCGACCAGCTGTAGAACAATTTAGTTCACGTGCTTTTACAAACATTGAAGACATTATTCGAGTTGGAGAAGTAGAGGCGGAAAAACATGTTGCAAATATTTATTTATTAATTGAGCAGTGGAAGGAGAAACATAATGTTTAAGCGTTTTCGGTTTATATATGCAATTTTAATAGGGGTTATATTGGCGATGTTACTTGTTTACGTACGTTTACCGTATTATGTAACAAAACCAGGAATGGCGGCAAAATTAGAGCCTTACGTTCAAGTTGAGGGTGGAACGAAAGAATCCGGTGATTTTATGCTTGTTACGGTTTCAATGGGACCAGCAAATGTGGTGAATTTAATAGCGGCACAGTTTAATAAATATACACATATTTCAAAAGCGGAAGAAATATTGCAAAAAGGTGAGAGTGATGAAGAATATCAATTTCGCCAAAATTATGCGATGAAAGATTCGCAAAATGCAGCAATCTATAATGCTTATAAACGTGCAAACCGTACTGTTTCTTTTGAAAATAAAGGTGTATTGGTTGCAGGAGTAGCGAAAGGGATGCCGTCAGAAGGAAAGCTTAAGCCTGGAGATGTCATCATAGCTGTCGACGGAAAAACATTTGAAAAGACGGAGCAATTTATTGAATATATGACAGGAAAAAAAGAAGGGGAAGCAGTAAATATTGAGTACAAGAGGAATGGAAAACAGTTAAAAGAAAATTTAAATGTAAAGACTATTCCGAATGGAAATGGGCGTGTTGGTATAGGGGTTTCTATCGTTACTGAAAGAGAATTAGTGGTAGATCCGAAAGTGAAAATTGATTCTCATGAAATAGGCGGACCATCGGCAGGCCTAATGTTTACATTAGAAATATATAATCAACTTGTGGAAGATGATTTAACAAGAGGGCATGAAATAGCTGGAACAGGGACGATAAATGAAAAGGGAGAAATTGGTCCGATTGGTGGTATTCAGCAAAAAGTGGTCGCTGCAAGTGATGCTGGTGCTGAAGTGTTCTTTGCGCCAAATGAAAAAGGTGCGGAGAAATCGAATTATAAAGATGCGCTTGAGGCTGCGAAAGATATTAAAACAAAAATGAAAGTTGTACCAGTTGATACGCTGGATGACGCATTGCTGTATTTGGAAAAAATGGGCGAGAAAAAATAAACCTCTCTGAAAAAGAGAGGTTTTTTTATAGAAATTTTGCAGTTGTTTCATCATAACGAATTGGATGGTGTGTTGCATCTTGTTTTAGTAGTTGTGTTCGTAATGGTTCTTGCATGATGGAGAAATATACAGAATTGGCTTTTCGCTCTATATGTAAAGTAGGATGGTCAAATGTTTTTGTATGGGTAAGGATGGGAAGTTCTATTTTTTTCTTGTTTTTTGAAAGGTAAGTTTGTCCTTTTTGTGACATGCCTAGTAGACGAATGTACGGTGCATGCTGCTCTATATTTGCGCTATGTATTTCTTCTTTTGTTGTATTTGTTAAAATGTGTGTACAAGCTCTTTGTAATCTAGTCCATGTATAACGCTTCGTTTTTAATGCTTCCATGAATGAATGGAAGGAGGAACTGTTTTGTATTTTTGATAAAATACGATGCTCTAAACCTTCTTCTATTTCATATATATGTCGTAAGTCTTCTGGAGACATCGTCATGAGTTTGTATTTGAAAAATGAAAAGTATTGTTCCCAATTATGTAATATCCCGTAGTTTTGTTTGTAACTTGCTAAAAGAGAAGCAGTCGCTTTTGGGATAAAAGGCTCAATTTCTGTAAAAGAACTATTTTCGCTAAAAAGTTGTTTACGAATACTGGTTGCGCTTGCAATGTGTTGGTCGCTAAATGTTTCATCATGATAATGAGATGCGAATCTTTTTATCGTTTGTGCTTGCATAGAACTATTTTGTAAGAAAATTGATTTCATGTATTGGAATCCTAATATGTTATTCGGTTGTGACATGTCTATGTTTTTTTCGGATGGTAAAATGTGTAGGAAGGCTTCAGATGTAGCTTTTGCGTAACTGTTACCTGCATTCATAAATTGCTTTACAAGACGATTAAAAGTATCTTCTTCATTTTTTTGCACAGAGATGGTATTATGAAAATTTTCAATCTGCCCATCTTCACTACCGAAACAAATTTCAGAAACACGCAGGGCGTTTAAAATAGAAATAGCGCCATTTGCAAAGGTTTCAGCCTTTTGTGTTGAGAAGGCGTATGGAAGCTCTACAACAAGGTCTACACCGCATGATAAGGCCATTTTGGTACGATACCATTTGGATAGGAGTGCTGGCTCACCACGCTGTAAAAAAGGGCCACTCATAACAGCGATTGTAATATCGGCGTGTGTTAACTTTTTTGTTTGTTGCACATGATAATCATGACCGTTATGAAAAGGGTTATATTCAACAACAATACCACTGGCTTTTATGGTAATCTCTCCTTTCGATGTAGCATCTTTTTCAAAAACGTGATACTCTATATATTATTTACTATGATGACTTCATTATAGTGTAAAGAAAAAACATTGACAAATATAAAATGGCTAGCTATAATTTTGTTTGTTGCCTTGAGGTGATATGATATGAAATGGTCCATCCATCAATTGAATAAATTGAGAAATAAAGGATTGACATTGGATGAGATGGTAGATGTAAGTGAGCTACAAGAGGTCGAGAAAGATATTCGTGAAATTAATCCTGCTCATGTAACAGGAAGAGTTGATTTTGGCTCCGGTAAGTTTACGTTCCATCTACATATAACTGGAAGCATGGTTTTACCATGTTCTCGCTCTTTAGTAGATGTGACATTACCATTTGACATTAAAACAACTGAGGTGTTCCAAACTTCACAAGAAGAATTTGAAACTGAAGCTGAAATTCATTGTTTAGAAGGAGAAGTACTTGACTTACTGCCCGTAATCAAGGAAAATATACTTTTGGAGATTCCAATGCAAATTTTCAGTGATGATGTTTCTGGTGGAGCACCGATGCAAGGTCAAGACTGGCAAGTGATTTCGGAAGAAAACAAAGAAAAGACTGTTGATCCACGATTAGCAGGACTTGCAAAGTTTTTTGACAAATAATCGGAAGACTGGTTTAGGCCTTCATATGAAAATAACTATTTCTTTTAAGGAGGTGGGAAGAATGGCTGTACCTTTTAGAAGAACTTCTAAAACAGTAAAAAGAAAGCGTCGTACGCATTTCAAATTATCAGTACCTGGTATGGTAGAGTGCCCAAGCTGTGGTGAAGCGAAATTAGCTCACCGTGTATGTAAAGCATGCGGTACTTACAAAGGTAAAGAAGTAATCAGCAAGTAATTGCGGGAAAATAAACGTAGAAGATATCTTCTACGTTTATTTTTTTTTGTCTTATTCTTTATTTGTTGTATTCTATCTTTTCTAGTAACTGCATATGCTTAATAAAAAATGCATAGGGAGGACTAGAGAGATGGCGACAACAAGACAAGATGCTTGGACTGATGATGAAGATTTGCTTCTGGCAGAAGTAGTACTCCGGCATATTCAAGAAGGTGGAACGCAATTATCTGCCTTTAAAGAAGTGGGAAGACATTTATCTCGTACACCAGCAGCATGTGGCTTTAGATGGAATTCTTACGTTAGAAAGCAATACAAAGAACGTATTGAAGAAGCGAAGCAACTACGTAAAGTAGAAAATTATGAAGTAAAAGAGACAAAGGTAGTAGAGCCTATGTCAATTACATTGAATGATGTTATTGATTTCTTGCAAAATTATAAAGATGAAAACTCTTTAATGGTGTTACAACAGCAAATTGAATCGTTACAAACAGAGAGAGAGAGTCTTTTGGAGCGATTATCAGTATATGAGGAAGAGTATAGAACGTTGCTTGATTATATCGATCAAAAAAGAAGTGTAATGGTAGCAGAAAGAAATAGCGCTCGTTCGAATGGGAAATTAGAAAAGTTAAAGAAATAAAAAAACAGCTGCTATGTAGCTGTTTTTTTTATTTCTTATGCAGACTCTTCATTTGTAATTGTATTCAAATTTGTTTCTGGGTTCCAAACATAAAAATCACCATCAGGTACTGATACAGGCTGGAAATTTAATTTATCCCAAAAACCAGCTGAATGGATACGTGCGATCGTTTTAATTGGGAACTGTAGCCCCTTCGCATAATTTACAAGCATTTCTCCGAATCCTTGTTTTTGGAAAGTTGGTAACACTTCAAGTTTATAGAGTTCTAGGTAAGTACCTGTAATTTCGAATGGTTCCCCGCCGTTCCTTTTCATATATAGACTCATACGTGCAATTAGTGATCCGCCATAATAAATGCCGTAAAATGGAGATTCACTATCGTTTTCAATAATGTTTGCCTGTAATTCTTCTAGCATGGATAATTCTTGAGCTCCGCAACCTTTAAATTTTTTAAATTCGTCTAATGTTTTATAATTGATGAGCAAGCGCTCAACTTTTGGGAATCCCATAACATCACATCCTTTTCTTGTCTCGTTGAATGCAGAAAAGTAAAAATATTTATAATAATATTATAACTCATTTTTTTATTTTTATGAAGAAGATAGTATATTTCTTTTATTATTTTTTTGAGGATTTGCTAAACTAAGAGTAGAAGCATATTAATAGGTAGTATATACATATTGAAAGAAGAGGTTGCATTTGTTTGGTAAAGAGCAATGAAATTGTAAACTGTGTTCATGGAATTGAGAAAGATAAAGTGAAACTGTAATCGGTGGGATTTGTTCACCTTTAGTTAATTATGATTCCGTACCAATCAGGCGTTTGCGGGATAAAAAGGGGGAGGGAAAAGGGACTTGTGTATCGTATTTATATGAGTTCCTTGTGTGAAAATGAAAATCGGAGTTGTGGGACCAGGAGCTATCGGTCTGTTATATGCATTTTATTTACAAAAAAGTAATCAAGATGTTACGTTGTTTACAAGGACAGCTAAACAGGCTGAGGAATTGAATATAACGGGTGTAACTTGTATGAGTGAGGAAAAACGTGAAACCGTATTCCCGCCTGTTTTGCCAATAGAAAGTATGCTAGACCAGAAGCTAGATTATATATTTATTGCTGTTAAGCAATATCATATAACTGACATACTGCCTTTTGTGCGAGGGGAATCCTCATTAATCTTTTTGCAAAACGGAATGTCGCATCTTCATGCTATGCAGAAAATAGGGAATGAAAATATTGCAGTTGGGATTGTTGAGCATGGTGCAAAAAAAGAAGCAAGACATACCGTTTATCATACGGGGATAGGTGTAACGAAGTTTGGAATCGTGCACGGCCAGTCTATACATTTTGAAAAAATATTTAAGTGCTTTCCATTTCCTCATTTTCCGATTCAAATAGAAGATGATTGGAAGGATGTCATGCACAAAAAATTAGTAGTTAATGTATGTATCAATCCATTGACAGCATTATTACAAGTCCAGAACGGAGAGTTGATTACGAACCCGTTTTTTTATCGATTGATGGAGCAAGTATTTCAGGAAGTCGTTTTTCTTGTTAAAGAAGAAAAAGAAATGGTATGGAAAATGGTACGTCACGTATGTGAAAGAACGTCTCATAATACATCATCTATGCTGGCAGATGTAAGGGCGAATAGACAAACGGAAATTGGTGCGATTGTTGGATATGTATTAGAGGAAGCTAAGAAACAGCAACGATCCGTTCCGACACTTCAATTTTTGTTCGATGCAATAAAAGGATTAGAAGTAAAAGAATAAGTGTAATTCTTTGCTTTTACGTGCAACATTGACTACAATGTGGATTGGTGAGAGAACAGGATACGAAAGGAAGAATTATATGGAGATAAAAGAAATCTCTGTTCCGCAACAAGGTGTTGTAGCGGACTATATGAACGGTAAAAAAGAGATACAGTCGTGTTTTGACTATATGTTAACAGAAGATGCTTTTAAACAGCGTGTACATGATTTGCGTGAGAGGGAGTTTTTACGCCAAGATTTAGTAGCGCATTTATTAGAATATAATACAAAATTACAAGCGGGAGACGCTACGATTCAAAATGTAAAAGCGCTTGGAGAAGAAAATACATATGTTGTGATAGCTGGACAACAAGCCGGGTTATTAACTGGACCACTTTATACAATTCATAAAATCATTTCAGTTTTACAGCTTGCGAGGGAAAAGGAAGAAAGTTTAGGTGTTAAAGTTGTTCCTGTTTTCTGGATTGCTGGTGAAGACCATGATATGGATGAAATTAATCATACTTTTGTAACGAAGAATAAAAAAATAAAAAAGACTATTTTTCATGATCGTAATCCGAAAAAGGCGAGTGCTTCAGAGTCCGAGCTTTCTTTGGAAGACTGTAGAAAGTGGATTGAAGAAATTTTCAAAACATACCCTGAAACGAATTTTACAAAGGATGTACTGCAATTTATTGATGATTCTTTGGGGGAATCGAATACGTATGTAGATTTCTTTGCCCATCTTATTATGAAAATGTTCGTTAATTCTGGTTTAATTCTTGTTGATTCACATCATCCTGAATTAAGAAAATTAGAAGTGCCGTTTTTCAAGCAAATTATAGGTAAGTATAAAGAAGTGCAAGAGGGGCTTCATAACCAACAGGAAATAATTAAAGAATTAGGATATAAACCGATTATTGAAACGAAGTATAATGCAGTACATATATTCATGGAAATTGATAATGAGCGAGTATTACTTGAAGATGATCAAGGGAAGTTTGTAGGGAAGGATGGAGCGTATTCCTTTTCATATGAGGAATTGATGGAAGAGATGGAAAGAAGTCCGGAACGCTTTAGTAATAATGTTGTAACGCGCCCTCTTATGCAAGAGTATCTATTTCCTACGCTCGCGTTTATTGGAGGACCAGGGGAATTAGCTTACTGGAGTGAATTGCAACAAGTTTTCCATACGATCGGTTTCCAAATGCCGCCTGTCGTTCCGCGTATTACAATCACTTATGTAGAGAGGGATATAGCGACAGATTTATACGATTTGCAATTGCAAGACAGTGATCCGTTTTTAAATAACGTAGATAAGTTGCGTGAAAACTGGTTATCTAATCAAATAGAGGAACCGATAGATGATCGATTTGTAGAGGCGAAAAAAGAAATAATTGATATCCATACGTCATTACAACAGTTTGTGAAGAAAATAGATCCTGGATTAAGTGCGTTTGCAGGGAAAAATGAATTCAAAATTAATGAACAAATTGAACTGTTGGAAAGAATGTTGAAAAGAAATGTTGAGAAAAAACATGAAGTACAGCTAAATAAATTCCGTCGCATACAATTTGCACTTCGTCCATTAGGGGCGCCGCAAGAGCGTGTGTGGAATATATGTTACTATTTAAATCAGTTCGGTTTGGATTTCGTTGATCGTGTAATGGAAAAACCGTTTTCTTGGGACGGAAAACATCATGTTATAAAACTATAGAATCTTGCTCTTAGGAGCAGGATTTTATTTTTGTCCTGTTGAATTTACTGTGAAGTGAAATTTTTCTGAATTATTAATTTTAAAAACGGTGAATATCATAATTATGCAGGATACTTAAATATATGACAAAATAGCACAAAATGTAAACGTATTATCATCTTTTTCGACAGTTTTTTATTTAAATTCCCGCAAAAGATGATAAAATTTAGTATATAATAAAAGAAAATAGCGATTTGTATAGTATGCTGCCTTTGTAGGCAAGTTAAATGAGTCGTTCTTTCATAGTATTTCGTTCTCTAATCGTGAAATATGCGTTTGGAGGAGGAGATGCATTCAACATAATTAATTGGAAAAAGAGTAGGTGCAACAATGTTTAAACACGTAACAGTGCTTTTGAAGGAAACGGTAGACGGCTTAGATATAAAGCCAGGTGGTACATATGTAGATTGTACACTGGGGGGGGGAGGACATAGTTCTTATTTATTATCCCAATTAACTGAAGGTGGAAGATTAATCGCGTTTGATCAAGATGAGATAGCGATTCAAAATGCGAAAGAAAGATTCTCTTCATACGGTGAGCAGTTCATAACAGTAAAGAGTAATTTCCGTTATTTATCCGAAAAACTACAGGAATTAGGTATAACAGAAGTAGATGGTATTTTATTTGATTTAGGTGTTTCATCCCCACAATTAGATACACCAGAGCGTGGCTTTAGTTATCATCATGATGCACCGTTAGATATGCGGATGGATCAAGATGCTCCATTAACAGCATATGATGTTGTAAATAGCTGGTCATATGAGCAACTTGTAAGAATTTTCTTCCAGTATGGTGAAGAGAAATTTTCAAAACAAATAGTAAGGAAAATTGAAGCGTATCGTGAGAATAAAGCTATTGAAACGACAGGAGAATTAGTAGAACTAATTAAAGAGGGTATTCCAGCTCCTGCTCGTAGAACCGGTGGACATCCTGCGAAGCGAGTGTTCCAAGCAATCCGTATTGCGGTAAATGATGAATTGAAAGTATTTGAAGAAGCGTTGGAATCTGCAATTGAGATGGTCAAGCCGGGCGGAAGAGTTAGTGTTATAACATTCCATTCTTTAGAAGACCGTATTTGTAAAACGACGTTTAAACGAAATAGTACAACGCCACAATTGCCACCAGGATTACCAATTATTCCTGATGAATTTAAGCCAAAATTAAAGCTTATTACAAGAAAACCGATTTTACCTTCTGATATAGAGTTAGAAGAAAATAATCGAGCGCGTTCTGCGAAATTGAGAATCGCTGAAAAACGATAAAAAGGGGAGAGAGGTATGAGTAACTTAGCTGTAAAGTACAAACAACAAGTGCAAGAAGAGGTACAGATTCAAACGCCCCCACAGCAGATGGTTCAGCCAAAAGCTAAAGCGAAGATTACAAGAATCGAAAAACTGTTGTATGTAGCATTTATTGGCTTTTTATTGTATGCCTGTGTAGCGTTTATTGGAAATAAAGCAGGCCTTTATCAAGTTAATGTAGAAGCAGCGACGATAGAACAAAAAATTGTACAGCAGCAAAAAGAAAATCAAGAGTTACAGGCTGAAGTAGAGAAGTTAAGTCGCTATGAACGAATCGCTGAAGTTGCAAAAAAACACGGGCTAGAAATTAATGCGAATAATGTGAAGGGCCTCAAATAAGGCAATAGGTGTGAAGGGAAAATGAAGAGAAATATGACTAAATTTCATACCAATAAGGGAGCAGGGTATTTTATGATTTTATTCCTCCTGCTCTTTTTGCTATTGTTAGCCCGTTTTTTTTACATACAAGCAACAGGGTCAGTTCATAATCATGATTTGGATGCACTTGCTAAGCAAAAACATAGTAAAACAGGAGTTCTGGAAGCAAATCGCGGGACGATTTATGATCAAAACGGTCATGTATTAGCGCAAGATGCAAACTCTTATAAACTTGTAGCGGAATTAAAAGGTGCGAATCATGTTGAAAATAAAGAGGATACTGCAAAGAAAATTGCGGCAGTACTCGGAAAAGACGAAGAGAAGATTTTAGCCACGTTAAATAAAAAAGATAAAAATCAAGTCGAATTTGGAACGCTAGGTAAAGATTTGACGAAAGAACAGAAGGAACAAATAGAAGCATTGAAATTGCCAGGCATATCTTTTATTACTGAAAATGCAAGAGTGTATCCGAACGGTGATTTTGCATCTTACGTTATAGGTCATGCTAAACCGAATGAAGAGGGAACTTCGGTAGGGCAATTTGGTTTAGAAAAAAGTTTAGATAAGTATTTAAGTGCTTCTAACGGAAAAGTAGCTTATACAGGTGATCGTAAAGGTGTGTCTCTTGACGGTGGGAAAGTGAACGTAGAGGCACCTAAAAACGGAGATAACGCGTATTTAACGATAGATCAGCGTATTCAAAGTTACTTAGAAGATGCGATGAAAGCTGCAAGTAAGCATTACGATCCAGAAAGTTTAATAGGGATTGTTGCGGATCCAAAAACAGGGAAAATATTAGCGATGTCTAGTAAACCTAGTTATGATCCAAATGATCGTCAAATTAAATATTTCTTCAATGATGCAATTGCAAATGCATTTGAACCTGGATCAACAATGAAAATTTTCACGCTAGCAGCAGCTATTAATGAAGGTGTGTATAAAGGACAAGATTATTATCAGTCTGGTACATATCAAGTCGGAAACCGAAAAATAAAAGATCATAACGGCGGCGCTGGATGGGGATCTATCACATTTGATGAAGGGGTAGAGCGCTCTTCCAACGTAGCGTTTGCAATTTTAGGGGATCAAAAACTTGGCCCCGAACGTTTCCGAAAATATATTCATAGTTTTGGATTAGATGAAAAAACGAACATTGATTTACCTGGTGAAGGTTCAAATACAATTGGATTCGATCAGCAAATACAGCAAGTAACAACAGCTTTTGGACAAGGTTCTACTGTAACGCCAATACAGCTTGTACAAGCTGCAACTGCTATTGCAAATGATGGAAAAATGATGAAACCTTATACAATTGATAAAATTGTAGATCCAATAACAGGCGAAGTAAAATTAGAACATAAGCCAGAAGAAGTGGGAAAACCTGTTACGAAAGAAACAGCAGCGCAAGTAAGACAGTTATTAGAACGCGTTGTTACATCGCCGAAAGGAACAGGAACTGCTTATAAAATCGATGGATATTCAGTTGGTGGTAAAACAGGGACAGCGCAAATTCCGGATGGCAAAGGTGGCTATATGACGGGAAGAGAGAATTATATATTCTCATTCTTAGGGATGGCACCTATGGACGATCCGCAACTTGTTGTGTATGTAGCTGTAAAACAGCCGAAATTGAAAGATGATGAGAATGGCGCACAGCCTTTAGCTGATATTTTTAAATATGTAACTAAAAATAGTTTAGAGTATTTAAAGATTAAGCCAAATGAAATAAAAGACCCGAAAAAATATGTGAAAGAACAACAAACTGTCGTTCCGGATGTAACAGGGAAAACGATGGAAGAAGCGAAAAAAGCAATTGATAAAGCAAAACTTCGTCCAATCGTATTAGGTGAAGGGAAAGTGCAGCAGCAAGTGCCGAAAGCAACTGAGCAAACATTAAAAGGTGATCGAGTCTTCTTAGTAGGAGATAAACCTACAATGCCAAATATACAAGGCTGGGCACTGCGTGATGTTATGAATTTAGCAAAAACATTAAAGCTTAACCTAAAACCTACTGGTACCGGATACGTAACTGAACAAAGTGTGGCAGAAGGAACATTGTTGCAACCTGGTACAGAGTTAGGTGTAACACTTGTACCGCCACTTGAACCACAACAAGAAGCAGAAAAACAGTAATGGTAAAAGAGAAGAAGTTCTAATTAAATAAGTACAAGCATATATTGGAACAAGCTAGGCGTAAGGGAGGCTTGTTCCAATATGCGTGTATCAAATGTAACAGTTAGAAAACGACTTATTTTTATACTCATATCAGGTATACTTATTTTCACTATCATCGATATTCGTCTTGGATATGTGCAATTTTTTCTTGGCAATATGTTAACGGATCGTGCGAAGGATTCATGGAGTCGTAATATTACTTTTGAACCTGAACGTGGGAAAATTTTAGACCGGAATGGTGTGGAACTTGCTACGAATAAAAGTGCACCAACTGTTTTTGTTGTACCGAGGCAAATTGAAAAACCAGCAGAGACTGCAGAGAAGTTAGCTGCAGTATTAGGTGTGGAAAAAGATGAGGTTTATAAGCGGATTACAAAAAAAGAATCAATTGTAAGGTTAGATAAAGGCGGAAGGAAAATATCACATGATAAAGCGAAAGAGGTACGAGGATTAAGTTTGAAAGGTGTTTATATCGCAGAGGACTCTATCCGGTACTATCCATTTGGAAACTTTTTATCACATGTATTAGGGTTTGCTGGTAGTGATAACCAAGGTCTTATGGGACTAGAAAAATATTATGATAAAGAGCTAAATGGTGATGAAGGTCATGTGCGTTTTTTTGCAGATGCAAAAGGACAAAGGATGCCTAATGTTGGCGATGATTTCAAAAAACCAGAAGCTGGTTTGAATTTAGGATTAACAATTGACGCACGTATTAATAGAATTATGGAAAGAGAAATGAATATTGCGGAGTCGACATATAATCCAGATGGTATGATTGCGATTGCAATGAATCCGAAAAATGGTGAAATTTTAGGCATGTCGAGTCGGCCGAGCTTTGATCCAGCAGATTTTCAAAGTGTTTCTCCAGAAGTGTATAATAGAAATTTACCAGTATGGAGTACGTATGAGCCTGGTTCAACATTTAAGATCATTACGTTAGCCGCAGCCTTGAATGAAAATTTAGTAGACTTAGAGAAAGATACATTTTATGATGATGGAGCAGCTGAAGTGGGTGGAGCTAGATTGAAATGCTGGAAAGCGGGAGGCCATGGTAGCCAAACGTTTTTAGAAGTAGTTCAAAACTCTTGTAACCCAGGATTTATCGAACTTGGTGATCGTCTTGGTAAAGACCGATTGTTTAAATATATTCGTAATTTCGGCTTTGGACAGAAAACCGGAATTGATTTGCAAGGTGAAGGTAGTGGGATTTTATTTAATTTAGATAAGGTTGGTCCAGTCGAGCAAGCAACTACTTCATTTGGTCAAGGGGTTTCTGTAACACCAATTCAACAAGTAGCAGCAGTAGCAGCGGCTGTAAATGGTGGGACATTGTATCAACCGTATATAGCTAAGGAATTTATTGATCCGAAAAATAATCAAGTTGTAAGTAAAAAGACACCTGTGGAAAAAAGAAAAGTTATTTCCAAGGAAACTTCAGAAAAAGTTCGGTATGCATTAGAGAATGTTGTAGCAAAGGGATCTGGTAAAGGTGCTTTCATTGATGGGTATCGTGTAGGTGGAAAAACAGGTACGGCTCAAAAGGTGAAAGATGGTAAATATTTAGAGAATAATTATATAGTATCTTTTATCGGTTTTGCTCCAGCAGATGATCCGGAAATTGTTGTCTATGTTGCTGTTGATAATCCGAAAGGTGTTACGCAATTTGGTGGAGTAGTAGCAGCTCCAATTGTTGGGAATATTCTTCGGGATGCACTTCCTGTTATGGGAGTGAAACCGAGACAAGAACAAGTTGAGAGAGAATATAAATGGGGCGATACACCAACTGTGGAAGTTCCGAATTTAATTGGTATGAAAAAGAAAGACTTACAGACACAACTCGTCGATTTGAAGCTTGATATAAGTGGAGACGGGGAGAAAGTAATTAAACAATCGCCAGAAGCAGGAGCTAAAGTGAAAGAAGGCTCAAAAATTAGAATTTACTTCGGGAATTAAAGGTAACCTAGTACGTTTTATGGTACAATTGGTGGAAGTGAGTTCTTTATAGAAGAGTTACTTAATTTGAGGCTGTAAGAGCCTCAATTATAAATAGGTCTATTTATTAGACACAGTAGCACTTACCTCCTATTTTACATAATTAGGAGGTAACGTGTTGCTTATTAAAAAAGAGATAAATACACAATGTAGAGAGGGTTTAGTGAAATGAAGTTGCATACACTTTTATCATGTTTGCATGATTTTCCAGTTGTTCCAAAAGAAAATCCAGAAATCACATCTATAGAAGCTGATTCACGTAAAGTGAAAGAGGGAAGCTTATTTGTATGTATGAAAGGATATACGGTTGATAGCCATGATTTTGCTAAGCAAGCAGCGGCACAAGGAGCGGCTGCTATTGTTGCGGAAAGACCAATTGATGTTGACGTTCCAGTTGTACTTGTGAAAAACACTTTTCGTTCGTTAGCGGTTTTAGCTGATTATTTTTATGGTCAACCAACACACAAGTTACATTTAATTGGAATTACAGGTACAAATGGAAAGACAACAACATCGCATATTATGGATGAGATTATGCGCGCACATGGTCATAAAACAGGGCTAATTGGAACGATTAATATGAAAATTGGTGATGAAACATTTGAGGTGAAAAATACAACACCAGATGCACTAACACTTCAACACACATTTTCAAAAATGGTTGAGCACGGTGTAGATAGTACAGTAATGGAAGTTTCGTCACATGCTTTAGATCTTGGTCGTGTACACGGATGTGATTACGATGTAGCAGTGTTTACAAATTTAACACAAGATCATTTAGACTATCATAAAACGATGGAAGAATATAAACATGCAAAAGGGTTGCTATTTGCACAACTTGGCAATAGTTATAATCATAATCGTGAAAAGTACGCGGTACTGAATAACGATGATGCTGTAACTGCGGAATATATGAGAAGTACTGCGGCAACTGTTGTAACGTATGGAATTGATACAACAAGTGATATTATGGCCAAAGATATCGTTATGACGAGTGGTGGAACTACATTTACGCTTGTAACACCGTATGAAAGTGTAAATGTTACGATGAAATTGATTGGGAAATTTAATGTATATAACGTACTAGCGGCAACAGCGGCAGGACTTGTTTCTGGTGTAAGTTTAGAAACGGTTATTGATGTAATAAAGCAACTAGCTGGAGTTCCAGGACGTTTTGAAGTAGTTGATGGTGGACAAAATTATACAGTTATTGTTGATTATGCACATACACCAGATAGCTTAGAAAATGTATTAAAAACAGCAAAACAGTTTGCAAAAGGCGATGTATATTGTATCGTCGGTTGTGGCGGAGATAGAGATCGAACAAAGAGACCAATCATGGCAAGTGTTGCAACAAAATATGCAACTCATGCAATTTACACTTCAGATAATCCAAGAAGTGAAGAGCCAGGGGCTATTTTAGATGATATGGTGCAAGGTGCAAATGGGAATAATTATGAAGTAATTATTGATAGAAAAGAAGCGATATACCATGCAATTACTAATGCGAAAGCTGAAGATATCATAATTATTGCTGGTAAGGGTCATGAAACGTATCAAATTATTGGTAAAGACGTTCATCATTTTGACGATCGTGAAGTCGCTAAAGAAGCAATTACAGAGCGTTTAAACAACGAAGAGTAACAACGTGAGAGGAGGACTACATGTGCTTGAGCAAGGTTTATTAGTAACGGCTGGGGTAGCATTCTTAATTTCTGTTGCCCTTTCGCCATTGTTTATTCCATTTTTAAGGAAATTAAAGTTCGGACAGAGTATTCGTGATGAGGGACCAAAGTCACATCAAAAAAAATCAGGGACACCTACAATGGGTGGTATTGTCATATATGTATCTATGATGGTAACTTCACTTATTATGGCGATTAAGTTTAATCATTTAGGTGCAGAGGTTTCGTTATTATTATTAGTGACATTTGGTTACGGATTGATTGGATTTTTAGATGACTACATAAAGGTAGTTAAGAAGAGAAATCTTGGTTTAACATCAAAACAAAAATTAGTAGGTCAGCTTGTTATTGCTATTGCGTTCTTTTTAATTGGAAAAGGGCAAGCGTTCCACACATACATCATGATTCCGGGAACAGATGTTAAGTTTGAACTAGGTTGGGCGTATTTTGTACTTGTATTATTTATGCTTATTGGTGGATCAAATGCAGTTAACTTAACTGACGGTTTAGATGGTTTATTATCAGGAACAGCTGCTATTGCATTTGGAGCGTTTAGTATTATTGCAGTAGCGCAAGAGCAATTTGGAGTAGCGATATTCTGTATGGCAGTTGTAGGAGCTGTACTTGGATTTTTAGTATTCAATGCAAATCCAGCGAAAGTGTTTATGGGAGATACAGGTTCCTTAGCTTTAGGTGGAGCCATTGCAGCTGTAGCGATTTTATTAAAACAAGAATTACTACTTGTAATCATTGGTGGAGTATTCGTAATGGAAACTTTATCTGTTATTATTCAGGTCATTTCGTTTAAAACAACAGGAAAACGTGTTTTTAAAATGAGTCCATTACACCATCATTATGAATTATGTGGTTGGTCAGAGTGGCGTGTTGTTGTGACGTTTTGGTCTGTAGGATTTTTATTAGCTGTGTTAGGAATTTATATCGGGGTGTGGATGTAATTGAAAACTGTAACTGAATTTCAAAATAAAAATATTCTTGTATTAGGCATTGCAAAAAGTGGTTATGCAGCAGCTACGTTGTTACAAGAATTAGGGGCAAATGTTATTGTAAATGACGGAAAGCCTTTAGCAGATAATGTACTTGCTGCAGAATTACAAGCAAAAGGAATGGACGTTGTATGCGGTGGTCATCCTTTAGAATTGTTAGAGAGAAATATTTCTCTTGTAGTAAAAAACCCAGGAATCCCGTACTCTAATCCAATATTAGTTGCTGCGACAGAAAAGCAAATTCCAATTGTTACGGAAGTTGAATTAGCATATCGTATTTCAGAAGCACCATTTGTTGGGATTACGGGGTCTAACGGTAAAACGACGACGACAATGCTTGCATTTGAAATGCTAAAAGAAGGACAAAAGCATCCTATAATTGCAGGGAACATAGGAACTGTAGCGTGTGAAGTAGCAAAGGATGCAAAAGAAAATGAAGTTGTAGTTACAGAACTTTCATCGTTCCAACTGATGGGAGTAGAATTGTTCCAACCTAAAATTGCTGCGTTTTTAAATTTATTTGAGGCCCACTTAGATTATCACGGGACGAAGAAGGAATATGGTTTAGCAAAAGCAAATATTTTTAAAAACCAAACAGAAAATGATTATAGTGTAATAAATGCAGATGATGCAGATGTAATGGCTTTATCTGCTTATAGTAAAGGGCAAAAAGTACTATTCTCGACAACGAAAGAAATTGAAGATGGTGCGTGTATAAAAGAGAATGCTCTTTGTTTTAAAGGTGAAAAAGTTGTTGAAGTAGGCGATATCGTTTTACCTGGTCAACATAATTTAGAAAATATTTTAGCAGCGATGAGTATCGCAAAATTATTAGGTGTTTCTAATGAAGCGATTACGGCGGTGTTAAAACGTTTTACAGGTGTAAAACATCGTTTAGAATATGTAACAACTATTAACAATCGTAAGGTTTATAATGACTCAAAAGCAACGAATATGTTAGCGACTGAGAAAGCTTTATCTGCGTTTACACAACCGATTGTGTTATTAGCAGGTGGGCTTGATCGTGGAAATGAATTCGATGATTTAATTCCGTATTTCAAAAATGTAAAAGCAATTGTGACATTTGGACAAACAGCTCCCAAATTAGTAAGAGCTGCAGAAAAAGCGGGATTAGATACAATTGAAAGTGTCGATACTTTAGGTGAAGCGGTAGTGAAAGCTTATGCTCATTCTACAGATGGCGATGTAATTCTTCTTTCTCCAGCATGTGCAAGCTGGGATCAATTTAAAACATTTGAAGAAAGAGGAGACATTTTTATACAAGCTGTGCATAAACTTATATAAAGTAAATCAAAACATCAGTAGGCTAACACCTACTGATGTTTTGTTACATAGGGCAAAAGTTTCTGCCTAAAGAGGTGGTGTTTATGGCTAATGAAGAAAACGCCTGATTTTATTCTCATCATCGTTACACTTGCGTTGTTAACAATCGGAATGGTTATGGTGTATAGTGCGAGTGCGGTTTGGGCCTCTTATAAAATGGGGGACTCATTCTTTTTTGCAAAAAGGCAATTGCTATTTGCAAGTATTGGTGTAGTGGCTATGTTTTTAATTATGAAAATTGATTATTGGGTGTGGCGTACGTATTCAAAAGTAATTTTGCTAGTTTGCTTCATTCTTCTTATTCTTGTTCTTGTTCCTGGGGTAGGACTTGTTCGAGGAGGAGCGCGAAGTTGGATTGGAATCGGGGCATTTTCCATTCAACCGTCAGAATTTATGAAGTTTGCGATGATTATTTTCTTAGCAAAATTTTTAGCGGAACGACAAAAATTAATTACCTCTTTTAAACGTGGTTTACTACCAGCTCTTAGTTTTGTATTTCTTGCTTTTGGGATGATTATGTTACAGCCAGATCTTGGCACAGGAACGGTAATGGTTGGGACATGTATTATTATGATATTTATCTCGGGAGCAAGGGTCTTTCACTTTGCAATGTTTGGTTTGCTTGGTGTAGCAGGATTTGTAGGGCTAATTGCATCAGCACCGTATCGAATGAAGCGTATTACATCATATTTAGATCCGTGGTCAGATCCGCTTGGAAGTGGATTTCAAATTATTCAATCGTTACTCGCAATTGGACCTGGTGGATTATTCGGGCTTGGACTTGGACAAAGTAGACAAAAGTTTCTTTATTTACCTGAACCGCAAACAGACTTTATATTTGCAATCTTATCCGAGGAATTAGGTTTTATTGGTGGTTCATTTGTGTTATTATTATTTAGTCTATTATTATGGCGTGGGATTCGTATAGCTTTAGGAGCGCCAGATTTATATGGTACGTTTTTAGCAGTAGGTATTGTGGCGATGATTGCGATTCAAGTAATGATTAATGTTGGTGTTGTAACAGGATTGATGCCTGTAACAGGTATTACTTTGCCGTTTTTAAGTTATGGTGGATCAAGTTTGACATTAATGTTAATGGCAGTAGGTGTATTATTAAATATAAGTCGCCATTCTCGCTACTAAACCCTGTTTTATAAGACAGGGTTTTTCGTATGTGCGCGAAGAAACATGATGTATATAGAAATAAATACGACTGAAATAAGAAAAGAGAAGCGGAGGAGTTAGTAGTGCGTGTATTAGTAAGTGGTGGGGGCACTGGAGGTCATATTTATCCGGCTCTTGCTCTAATAAGAGAAATAAAAAAATTAAATCCGGAAGCAAGGTTTTTATATATTGGTACGGAGAGTGGATTAGAGAGCACGATCGTTCCAAAAGCAGGCATACCGTTTCAATCTATTGTTATAAGTGGATTTAAGCGTAAAATATCGTTAGATAACGTGAAAACGGTGATGCGTTTCCTAAAGGGTGTACAAGATAGTAAACGATATATTCGTCGTTTTAATCCGGATATTGTGATTGGAACGGGTGGATATGTATGTGGACCAGTTGTATATGCTGCAGCAAAATTAGGTATTCCAACCATTGTACATGAACAAAATAGTGTACCTGGTGTAACGAATAAATTTTTAAGCCGCTATGTTGATAAAGTTGCGGTTTGTTTTGAAGCGGCTGCAGAACATTTTCCACAGTCAAAAGTGGTGATGACAGGAAATCCAAGAGCATCAGAAGTGATGGATCAGAATGGAATGAAAGGAAAACGTTCAGTAGGTTTATCTCTTCCTAAAAAATCGGTACTTATTTTTGGTGGAAGTCGTGGGGCTAGACCGATTAACGATGCTTTCGTAGAGGCAATTGAACAGTTTGGAAATAAAAGTTACGAAATATTGTATGTAACAGGTGAAGTTCATTATGACAAAGTGATGGAAGCAGTGAAGCAAAAAGGGAATCCGAATAATGTTATTATTAAACCTTTCATTCATAATATGCCAGAGGTACTTACAGGTGTAGATCTTGTTGTTTCAAGAGCGGGGGCCACAACACTTGCTGAATTAACCGCGTTAGGTAAGCCAAGTGTGTTAATACCGAGTCCTTACGTAACAAATAACCATCAGGAAAAGAATGCACGTTCCGTTGTCGATAAAGGAGCAGCAAAAATGTTGCTTGAAAAAGATTTAACAGCAGAAATGCTTATTCGTGATATTGATGAGATTTTATTAGATGCACAAACATTACAAAATATGAAGCTGGCTGCGGGGCAATTAGGTATTCCAGATGCAGCAAATAAGCTGTATGAAGTAATGAATAAGCTTGTAAAAAAATAACGTTAGGTGAACGCCCTGCATACTACTGTAATAAGGATACTTAGTATGGGGGAGATTGTTTATGGAGCAATTAGTAAATGAGCTTATAGAAGCAAATGTTGGTCGCGTGTTAGTAAATGAAGCGTTAGCGCGTTATACCACTATGAAAATAGGTGGACCAGCTGATATTTTAATTGTGCCAAAGCATGTTGCCAGTATTGAAAAAACGTTGCAGTTAGTAAAAAAATATAAAACAAAGTGGACTGTAATTGGTCGAGGTTCGAACCTTCTTGTATCTGATCTAGGTATAGAAGGTGTCGTTATTCGTTTAGGAGAAGGATTAGACCACTTAGAAGTCGAAAAACATAGAGTAAGAGTTGGTGGTGGGTATCCCCTTATTAAATTATCAACTTTACTTAGTCGTCAAGGGTTATCCGGCCTGGAATTTGCCAGTGGTATTCCAGGAAGTGTTGGTGGTGCAGTGTATATGAATGCAGGAGCACATAAATCGGATATATCAAACATATTATCAAAAGCTCTTATTTTGTTTGAAAACGGAACAATTAATTGGTTAACACATGAAGAAATGGAGTTTTCCTATCGTACTTCTGTATTGCAAACGAAACGTCCTGGTATTGTTTTGGAAGCTGAGTTTCAATTGCAGGTAGGAGAGCGTGAGGGAATCGTAAGCGTCATGCAAAAGAATAAAGACTACCGCCGTGAAACACAGCCGTGGAATCATCCTTGTGCAGGAAGCATATTTCGGAATCCAATCCCATACTTTGCAGGAGACTTAATAGAAAAGGCGGGGCTTCGTGGTTATCAAATAGGCGGAGCTCAAATTTCTGAAATGCATGGGAATTTTATTATTAATACTGGGGGAGCCAGTGCGCAAGATGTCTTATCTTTAATTGCATTAATAAAACAAACAATCGAGGATAAATTTGGCGTAGAAATGCATACAGAAGTAGAAATCATTGGAAGATAACGGTTATTCGTTCCGCTCATTATCATTTATGTTATAATAAGAAGATAAGAACGGCATGAGGAACATGCCGTTTTTTATGTTACGTAGGGGGATCGTACATGAAAAATAGTAAAGTGATTAAACTACAGGATCGTGTACCAAAGTTAAAAAATCAACAGAAGAAAAACAAGAAAAATGTTAATCATCGGTTGATTTTATACATATCAATTTTATTTTTATTAGTGCTCTTTTTAATTTATTTTCGGTCTCCACTAAGCAATATCAAAAAGATAAGTGTGTTTGGAAATCATTATATGACAGATGAACAAGTGATGCAGGAATCAGGTGTGACGTATGATACAAGTTATTTCCGAGTGACAGCACATAAAGCAGAAGAAAACCTAACGAAACGAAAAGAAATTAAAGCAGTAAATGTAAAAAAACGTTTTCCAAATAAAATTGATGTTCATATTGAAGAATATTTAACGATTGGTTATATAAACAAAGATGGGAAATTACAACCGTTACTAGAGAACGGGAAAACACTCGATGTACTTCCGAACGGAAAACTTCCTGTTGCAGCACCAATTTTTGAACCTTTTAAAGAGGAAAAAATGAAGGAGTTAATTGCTGAGCTTGAAAAATTAACACCAACTATTTTAAGGTCTATTTCTGAAATTCGTTATTCACCGACGAATGCGAATGAAGATCACCTTACTTTATATATGAACGAAGGGTACGAAGTGAGCACTACGATTCAAAATTTCGCAAAGCGTATGGAAGCTTATCCGCTTATCTTAAAAACAATTGAGCCGGGTAAAAAGGTATTAATTGATTTAGAAGTAGGGGCATATACGAAAGAATTAGGAGCGGAAGAAAAAAAAGAATAGAACGATAGTTTTTACTACGTTCCTGTAGAAAAAACGAAACGAACGTTCTACTTGATGCATCTGAATTTACAAGAATGGTTCATTTGATGAAAAAGATGTAAAAATTCTTAGTTTCATACTAGGATTGGTACAAGTTTCACTTTTCTATGAGTACATCTTAGTGTAGACTTATACTTGGCGGTAATCTTTACACTTGAAATAGAATTATTTCAAGATAAGCAGTTATTCACAGTTTACTGCGATATTCTTAAATGAATGTTAAATAAAAATAAGAAAAATATAGGGTTAAAAAAGGGAAACGTATAAAGACGTTGAATATTTTTCTTATAAATAGTAAAGTTGCGATTGTTGTTCCATATATTGAGTTGTATGGTATAAATAAAGAAGGAGGTGCCAAAGAATGAACAGCAATGAAATATATGTTAGTCTTGACATCGGTACATCCAATGTTAAAGTCATCATTGGTGAAATGGTTAATGACAGCTTAAACATTATTGGTGTTGGAAATGTAAAATCAAATGGTTTAAAGAAGGGATCGATAGTTGATATAGACGAGACTGTTCGATCAATTAAAAAAGCAATTGAACAAGCTGAGCGCATGGTGGGAATCCACATTGAGCAAGTTGTAGTAGGTGTCAATGCAAACCAGGTACAGCTACTTCCTTGTCACGGAGTAGTCGCTGTTTCAAATGAAGATCGTGAAATCGGGAATGAAGATGTCTTACGCGTTCTAGATGCAGCACAAGTTGTGTCAATTGCTCCAGAACGTGAGTTTATTGATGTGGTACCTCGACAGTTCATCGTAGACGGTCTTGACGAGATTAACGATCCACGTGGGATGATCGGTGTAAGATTAGAAATGGAAGGTACACTTATAACAGGCTCGAGAACTTTACTACATAACCTACTTCGTTGTGTAGAAAAAGCAGGTCTTGAAATAGTTGATATTTGTCTTCAACCTTTAGCGGCTGCAACAGTTGCTATATCTTCAGATGAAAAACATAGAGGAGTAGCCCTTGTTGATATGGGGGGAGGATCTACAACTTTATCTATTTTTAAAGATGGAGAGTTACAAGCGACGAGCGTATTACCGTTAGGTGGAGACCATATAACGAAGGATATTGCGATTGGGTTGAAAACTTCAACAGAAAATGCAGATCAAATTAAGTTGAAATATGGACATGCTTTTTATGATACAGCATCTGAAGAAGAGATGTTTACGGTTCCTATTATGGGAAGCGATCAAACAGAACAATATTCTCAGTTGGAATTATCGGATATAATAGAGGCTCGTGTAGAGGAAATTTTAATGTTTGTTCAAGATGAAGTGCGTAAGTTAGGAGTAAAGCAAGTAGCTTCTGGCTATGTACTAACTGGTGGAATTGCTTCTATGCCGGGTGTTCTTGATCTTGCATATGATATTTTACATGAAAATGTTCGTATAGCGACTCCTGATTATATTGGTGTGCGTGAGCCCCAATATACAAGTGGAGTAGGATTAATTAAACATTCTTATCAAAAAGCTAAATTACGTGGGAAAAATGTGCAGGAAAAGCAAGAACATTTTGAAGCAGTATCAGCACCAGCACCAACGCCGGTACAACAGCAACCTGCGAAACAAAAAACTCGTAATCAAAACAATAATAATCAAAATGATGAACGTATGATGTCAAAAGTAAAACGTGTATTCCGTTATTTATGGGATTAAAATTGGACACGAAAAATGAGGTTCTAGGGGGATTTCGACATGTTAGAGTTTGATACTACTCAAGATCAATTAGCGAATATAAAAGTTATCGGTGTCGGCGGTGGCGGAAACAATGCTGTAAACCGTATGATTGAACACGGTGTACAAGGTGTAGACTTTATCGCTGTGAATACTGATGCACAAGCATTAAATCTATCAAAAGCTGAAACAAAAATGCAAATTGGTGGAAAATTAACACGTGGACTTGGTGCAGGTGCAAACCCTGAAGTAGGGAAAAAAGCTGCAGAAGAAAGTAAAGAACAGATCCAAGAAGCACTTCGTGGTGCAGATATGGTCTTCGTAACTGCTGGTATGGGCGGCGGAACTGGAACTGGTGCAGCTCCAGTTGTTGCTCAAGTTGCAAAAGAATTAGGTGCATTAACAGTTGGTGTTGTGACACGTCCATTTACATTTGAAGGACGTAAGCGTGCAACACAAGCAGCATCTGGTATTGCGGCATTTAAAGAAAATGTAGATACACTTATTGTAATTCCAAACGATCGCTTATTAGAGATTGTTGATAAAAATACGCCGATGTTAGAAGCGTTCCGTGAAGCAGATAACGTATTACGTCAAGGTGTTCAAGGTATTTCTGATTTAATTGCAACACCAGGTTTAATTAACTTAGACTTCGCAGACGTAAAGACAATTATGTCTAATAGAGGTTCTGCTTTAATGGGTATTGGTTCTGGTAATGGAGAAAACCGTGCTGCTGAAGCTGCGAAAAAAGCGATTTCTAGTCCATTATTAGAAACATCTATTGATGGAGCTCAAGGTGTTATCATGAACATTACGGGTGGAGCTAACTTAAGCTTATATGAAGTACAAGAAGCGGCAGACATTGTAGCTTCAGCTTCAGATCCAGAAGTAAATATGATCTTCGGTTCTGTTATTAATGAAGGATTAAAAGATGATATCGTTGTAACTGTAATTGCAACTGGTTTTGATGATAGTGCTTCGACGCAGCCACCAAAACCAATTATCCGTCCGACTGCGAATCATACGCAACAACAGCAACAGCCAGTAGCTCAACCTTCAAAACAACGTGAAGTAAAACGTGAAATGAAGCGTGAAGAGCCGGTTGTTCATGAGCGTCATTCAGATTCAGATGATATCGATATTCCAGCATTTTTACGTAACCGTCGTAGACGATAAAAGAAAAGGAGCTTTCATGCTCCTTTTTTGTTTTATACAGGGAAAAGATCTGCTAAGCAGGTCTTTTTTTATTTTATATATTTCGATTTATCCAGCTATGTGCTTGGCTGCCCGTAAAAGCCTGATTGGTGAGGGCTAATTAAAGTTTCACTTTATATGTAAGTAAAAAAGTATAGTATTCTATTCTATGAAACATATACTTTTATTTTTTACCGACAGATTCTGTCTAGAAAGCACAAAATAACAAAAAAACACCTCCGCAAATTGACACACTTTCCTATTGGATATGCATTATACTAGTCTCAACTTAAAAAAAGAGGTGAATTGTTTGGTTGTTTACGCCGACGTTGTTTGGTTGTTAAACGCCTGCATTGATTTTCTTTTACTTTTATTAACAGCTACCGTGTTAAAAAAGAAGATCAAAAGATGGAGGCTTGTGTTAGGGGCATTTATAGGTTCAACCATTGTTATTTTTGCCTTTACTCCTTTTGCTTCTATGATGACACATCCAATTATGAAACTACTGTATTCGTTACTTATTGTGTATACAGCATTTGGGTTTACAACGTTTAGAAACTATGCACAAACTGTTTTTACTTTTTACTTTGTAACCTTTATGGTTGGCGGAGGGTTAATTGGCACTCATTTCTTTTTGCAAACGAATGAAATGGTAAATGGGTTGGTTCAATCTCAATCAATTTCTTACGGTGATCCAATTAGCTGGTTGTTTGTTGTTTTTGGTTTTCCAGTAATTTATTATTTTTCTAAAAAGCGTATTGAAAGCGTAGAGGTTACAAAAATACACTATGATCAAATTGTGAAATTGAAAATTCAATTAGCTGAAGAGGAACTAGAACTCGCAGGTTTAATTGATAGTGGAAACCAACTTTACGACCCGTTAACAAAAACACCCGTTATGATTATGCATATTTCATCATTAGAGCATTGCTTGCCAGCTTGGTTAACAGAACAAATTTATTCCAAAACAGAGATTCCTCAAATACCAGAAAATGATTCTGGATGGGCGACAAAATTACGCTTAATTCCTTTCAGAGCAGTAGGAGTAGAGAATCAATTTTTATGGGCAATTAAGCCAGACAGTGTGCAAATTTATCATGAAGGTAGTTCTATTGTAGTCAGCAAAGTATTGATTGGATTAAATACACAACAGTTGTCAACCAATGGAGAGTATCAATGTATTGTGCATCCGAAAATGTTAATTTCGCAAAAAATGGTCATTGCTTAATAATGGGAGGCGGGATAATATGATGAAATTAAAATTTTATTTAGTATACCTTTGGTATAAAGTATTGCTGAAATTAGGAATTAAGACCGATGAAATTTATTACATCGGTGGAAGTGAAGCGTTGCCACCACCGTTGACGAAAGAAGAAGAGGAAGTTCTTTTGAATAAATTGCCAAAAGGAGATCAGGCAGCAAGATCGTTACTGATTGAACGCAACTTACGGTTAGTTGTATATATAGCAAGAAAGTTTGAAAATACAGGGATAAATATTGAAGATTTGATTAGTATAGGAACAATCGGCCTTATTAAAGCAGTGAATACATTTAATCCGGAAAAGAAAATAAAATTAGCAACATATGCCTCACGTTGTATAGAAAATGAAATTTTAATGCATTTGCGCCGGAATAATAAAAATCGTTCAGAAGTTTCTTTTGACGAACCGCTTAACATCGATTGGGATGGGAATGAACTTTTGCTATCAGATGTATTAGGTACAGATGATGATATTATTACAAAAGATTTAGAAGCTACTGTAGATCGTCATCTTCTAATGAAAGCATTGCATCAATTAAATGATCGTGAAAAACAAATTATGGAACTTCGGTTTGGGCTTGCTGGAGAAGAAGAAAAGACGCAAAAAGATGTGGCAAATATGCTTGGGATTTCACAGTCATACATTTCGCGTTTAGAAAAAAGAATCATAAAAAGATTAAGAAAAGAATTTAATAAAATGGTGTAAAGAATAAGACCAGCCGTTATCTAGGCTGGTCTTATTCTCTTTCGTTGTATGAGAAGAGACAACGAAAATGAAAAATGAAGAGAAAACCGCATGCATAAAATCCCCTTCAAAGGAAATACTTTACACTGTACAGCAACTCCCGATAGGAGGGAACACTTTGACGAGAAACAAAGTAGAAATTTGCGGTGTTGATACAGCTAAACTTCCCGTACTAAAAAATGATGAAATGCGTAAATTATTTCGTGAAATGCAAAGTGGAGAGATAAGCGCAAGAGAGAAATTAGTGAATGGAAACTTACGTCTTGTACTGAGCGTCATCCAAAGATTTAATAACAGAGGAGAATATGTTGACGATTTATTTCAAGTTGGTTGCATCGGACTTATGAAATCCATTGATAACTTTGATTTAGGCCAAAATGTAAAATTTTCAACGTATGCTGTGCCGATGATTATTGGGGAAATACGCAGATATTTGCGTGATAATAATCCGATTCGTGTATCTCGATCATTACGAGATATTGCGTATAAAGCGTTACAAGTAAGAGAGAAATTGATTGCAGAAAATTCAAAAGAACCAACAGCAATGGATATTGCAAAAGTGCTTGAAGTGACTCATGAAGAAATTGTTTTTGCATTAGATGCGATTCAAGATCCAGTTTCATTATTTGAACCGATTTATAACGATGGGGGAGATCCTATCTTTGTAATGGATCAGTTAAGTGATGAAAAACAAAAGGACGAGCAGTGGGTTGAAGAGTTAGCACTGAAAGAAGGGATGAAGCGTTTAAATGATCGTGAGAAAATGATTATTCGAAAACGTTTCTTTCAAGGAAAGACACAAATGGAAGTTGCAGAAGAAATTGGGATTTCTCAAGCACAAGTGTCACGTTTAGAGAAATCAGCTATTAAACAAATGAATAAAACGATCCAAGGATAAGGTTTCACCATTTATGGTGAAACCTTTTTATATGTAATATAGTTTGTCCTCGCTCATAGTAGGGAAGCTGTGTTCATATAATGAAAATAATATGGGATTAGTAGAGGGTGCTTCCTGTTAATTTGAGAAACAGTGTTTTTTCAATTCGTCATATATAAGGGAGAGAATGAAAATGATAAGAATTTCGGAGTTGCAGATGAAAGAGATAATAAATGTTTCAGATGGAAAAAGGCTTGGGAATATTGGAGATATTGAAATTGATATGAACACAGGGAAGATCGGGTCTATTATTATTTCCAAACAGGCACGTATGTTGGGGATCTTTGGGAAGGATGTAGAAATTGTAATTCCTTGGGAGGAAATTATGAAAATTGGGGAAGATGTCATACTTGTTAGAGTAAATCCTGTTAATTCTGTAACAGAATCAATACAAACACCGACAATTTCATAAAGAATATTACAAATTCCTCTTTTTTTTCTGTTGGCATTATGAAAAAATAAAAGTATGGTAAAATAGACAGGAAGTACCATGCTTTTTTATGTTATTTTAATTAAAAGGAGCCGCTTTGTTATGAGAGAACCATTTAAATATGTGGACGGTATACTGTATTTACAAGCGTGGAAAGAACTTGGAAACATTACTGCTGGATTTACGACAAAAGATGGTGGGGTAAGTACGGGCTCCTTTCATGCGATGAATTTAGGATTACATGTGAATGATATCGTGGAGAACGTTCATGAAAACAGACGCATTTTAGCAAATAAGTTACAAAAACCATTAGAAAACTGGATTTGCTCTGAACAAGTTCATGATCATCATGTTGAAAAAGTAGGACAACAGGAAAAAGGAAGTGGCGTCTATTCATATGAAGACGGCATTTCAAAAACAGATGGCATTTATACGACTAATAATGATGTTCTTCTAACATCATGTTACGCGGATTGTGTTCCACTCTATTTTTATGCGCCATCACATGGTATGATAGGACTTGCGCATGCTGGATGGAAAGGGACTGTAAAAGAGATTGCAAAGGAAATGATTCAAAAATGGAATGCAGAAGGGATTTCAAGCGATGAAATTCATGTTGCAATTGGACCAGCAATTGGGTCTTGTTGTTACGTTGTTGATGATAGAGTGTTAACAGCAGCAGAGCAAGTAGTAAACGGTTCTGTCCCTTATAAAAAAATTTCCGATGGGCAGTACGCAATTAATTTAAAAGAAATTAATCGTATATTATGTGTACAAGTAGGCATAAAAGAAGAGAATATTGTAATGTCATCTCTTTGTACAAGCTGTGAAGAACAACTATTTTTCTCTCATCGTCGTGATCAAGGTAAGACAGGGAGAATGTTGAGTTTCATAGGTTTTAAGGAGGAAGAAAGCAAGTGACAGTACAAAAAAAAATAACAACTGTAAACGAAGAAATTAAACAATCTTGTGCACGAGCGGGACGTTCTTTGCAAGATATTAAACTCGTTGCAGTTACAAAAACGGTAGGAATTGAAAAGACAAACGAAGTAATTGAAGCTGGAATTAGCGATTTAGGTGAAAATAGAAATGAAAGTTTCTTACAGAAGTACGAACATTTCGGTTCAAAAGTGAATTGGCATTTTATTGGATCATTACAAACGAGAAAAGTAAAAGAAATCATTAATGAAATTGATTATTTACATTCGTTAGATCGACTTTCACTTGCAAAAGAAATTCAAAAACGTGCTGATAAGAAAGTGAAATGTTTTATTCAAGTGAAAACATCATCTGAAGAATCAAAGCAAGGATTGGCAATAGAAGAAACCGTTTCTTTCATTCAAAGTTTGCAAGAATTAGATAAGATTGAAGTGGTTGGACTAATGACAATGGCTCCGTTTACAGAAGAAGAGGACGAAATCAGACGCTGTTTTAAGGAGTTACGTATGCTACAAACAGAGGTGCAGGAGCTAGAATTATTACATGCGCCATGTAAAGAATTATCAATGGGAATGTCTAATGATTACACGATTGCAATTGAAGAAGGTGCTACATATATTCGTTTGGGGACGATTTTAGTAGGAAAAGCGTAAAAGGAAGGAGAATCTTATTATGAGTTGGTCAAAAGTAAAATACTTCTTTTTTGATACACCGGAAGAAAAAGAAGCAGCTCAATATAGTTATGAAAAGGAGCAAACAGACATGAAGAAGCAGCAAGATCCGCCAGAACAACAAGATGTTACGTTTCCAAAAGCGCAACCGAAACAAAATGTTGTGAGCATTGAAACGGCAAAGCAATCTTCAAAAGTTGTTTTATTAGAACCACGCACATATTCGGAAGCGCAAGGGATTTCGGACCATTTAAAAGGTAGACGAGCTGTTGTGATTAATTTACAACGAATGTCTACTGATCAAGCTGTACGTATCGTTGACTTTTTAAGTGGTACTGTATACGCTATAGGCGGGGATATTCAAAAAATAGGACCGAAAACATTTATGTGTACACCTGAAAATGTAGATATTGTTGGTGCAATTTCAGAGTTGTTCGGTGAAGAAGAAGACACAAATATAAAGAGGTGGTAATACGCCATGGAAACAGTTTTAAGGCTTTTAGTTTATGCTATCGAGATTTACTCGTGGGCACTTATTATTTACATTCTCCTATCATGGTTCCCAGGTGCAAAGGAATCAACCTTCGGAGATATTCTTGCGCGTATTTGTGAACCGTATTTAGACCCATTTCGCAGATTTATTCCGCCGCTTGGTATGATTGATATCTCTCCACTCGTTGCGATTTTCACGTTAAAGCTTGCTACGAATGGTTTAATAAGTATATTCAACTATTTCTTATAGTAAGAGGTTAAATAAATGAGCATCTATGAACATTTCAGACCCGATGAAGAGGTCTTTGTGGATAAGGTGTTAGAGTGGAAGCGAGCAGCGGAGTACCATCAAGTGAAGTTAACAGACTTCCTTGATCCAAGACAACAACAAATTGTCACTATGGTAATAGGACAAGGGGATGTTGCTGTACAGTTTGATGGTGCAACGCCTTATGCAGAGCGTAAGAGAGCACTCATTTATCCGGACTATCTAGTAATGAATGAAGAGGAATTTCAAGTGGAAGTATTGGAAATTGACTATCCTTCCAAGTTTTATACGCTAGAACATAGGCAAATATTAGGTACATTTATGTCTCTTGGTTTAACGAGAGAAAAATGTGGTGATATTTTGCTTCAAGAAGATCGTGCCCAAATTGTAGTCGCGAAAGAAGTTGTATCTTATATTGAGATGAACTTACAATCTATAGCGAAAGTGAAAGTCTCCTTATCATCAGTGCAAGGAGAAAAAATTATACAGATGCAAGAAACGTGGGGAGAGAAATCTGGAACGGTTTCTTCACTTCGTTTAGATGTTATGTTAGCTGAAATGTTACATATATCCAGACAAAAAGTACAACCTTTCATAAAAAATGGTTTAGTAAAAGTTAATTGGAAAACAGTGGAGCAAACTTCTTATGAATGTTATCCAGGAGATGTTTTTTCAGTGAGAGGATATGGACGAAGTAAATTGTTTTCTGTAGAAGGTAGAACAAAGCGCGACAAATGGAGAATTTTGTATGGTATACTAAAATGATTGGTTTTTTAGAAGGAAATTCTCCTATTTTGTCGAAGAAAAGATATAATTGAAAGAGGAAATTTAGATAACTACTTGGAGGTGGCGTTGTGCCGTTAACACCATTAGATATTCATAACAAAGAATTTGGTCGCGGATTCCGTGGCTATGATGAAGATCAAGTAAATGAGTTTCTTGATCAAATTATCAAAGATTATGAATTAGTCATTCGTGAGAAAAAAGCTTTAGAAGAAAAAGTTGCGCAATTAGAAGGGAAGTTAGATCATTTCTCTAATATTGAAGATACGTTAAACAAATCTATCATCGTTGCACAAGAAGCAGCGGAAGAAGTAAAACGTAATGCGCAAAAAGAAGCAAAATTAATCGTACGTGAAGCTGAAAAGAATGCAGACCGTATTATTAACGAAGCGTTAGTAAAATCAAGAAAAGTTGCTTTTGATATTGAAGAGCTAAAGAAACAAGCGAAAGTATTCCGCACTCGTTTCCGTATGTTATTAGAAACACAGCTTGAAATGTTAAACAACGATGATTGGGATAAACTAATTGAGTTAGAAGACGAAGTAGATGAACTGTTGAAAAAAGAAGAAACAGTGTAAGCTTGACGTTTTTCTCATTATTACATATAATTTTAAACAACATATTTATTAAGAAAAACGAAGATAGGGATAAGTACCTTTTTCATACCTTATATAGCGAACTGAGGATGGTGTAAGCTCAGGATAAGGAGATAATGGGAATATCACCCTGGAGTTCCGCGCTGAACCAATAGAGTAAGCGTAGGCGTATATTCGCGTTAAGAATATAAAGAGGATTGTATACATACGTATAGGATCTACTAGGGTGGTACCGCGGGAGACTTTCTCGTCCCTTTTTGGGATGAGAAGGTCTCTTTTTTATTCCGTTTTTTAAGTGTTTCTTTTATACATGTAAGGAGGAATTGAGCATGGAGTACAAAAATACATTACTAATGCCAAAAACAGAGTTCCCAATGCGTGGGAATTTACCAAAACGTGAGCCTGCAATGCAAGAACAGTGGGCTGAAATGAATATTTATGAAAAGGTACAAGAACATACGAAAGGTCGTCCTTTATTTGTACTGCATGATGGACCTCCATATGCGAATGGTGACATTCATATGGGACATGCATTAAATAAAGTGTTAAAAGACTTTATTGTTCGTTATAAATCCATGACTGGTTACTGCGCACCATATGTACCAGGTTGGGATACACACGGTTTACCAATTGAGCAAGCTTTAACAAATAAAGGTGTAAAGCGTAAAGAAATGACAGTTGCTGAGTTCCGTAAGTTATGTGCAGAGTATGCATATGAACAAGTAGAACGTCAACGTGAACAATTTAAGCGTTTAGGTGTACGTGCTGATTGGGATAACCCATATATTACTTTAGAGCCAGCTTATGAAGCGCAACAAATTAAAGTGTTCGGTGATATGGCGAAAAAAGGTTATATCTATAAAGGGCAAAAACCAGTTTACTGGTCTCCAACGAGTGAATCAGCTTTAGCAGAAGCTGAAATTGAATACCAAGATAAAAAATCAGCATCTATTTACGTAGCATTCCCTGTAAAAGACGGAAAGAACGTATTAGAAGGTGATGAGAAATTCATTATCTGGACAACAACACCTTGGACGTTACCTGCAAACTTAGGTATTTCTGTTCATCCAGAACTTGAATACGCTATTGTAAAAGTAAATGATGAAAAATATATTATTGCTTCTGAACTATTTGAGACAGTTGCAAAAACGTTAGAGTGGGAAAATGCTGAAGTTGTGAAAACGGTAAAAGGTAGCGAACTTGAGTACACAGTTGCAAAACATCCATTCTACGATCGTGATTCATTAGTTATGCTAGGAGATCACGTAACAACAGATGCAGGTACAGGTTGTGTTCATACAGCACCAGGACACGGGGAAGATGACTTCGTTGTTGGTAAGAAGTATGGATTAGAAGTACTTTGCCCAGTTGATGATAAAGGTGTATTAACAAATGAAGCACCTGGATTTGAAGGCCTATTCTATGATAAAGCTAACAAGCCAATTACAGAAAAATTAGAAGAAGTAGGCGCGTTACTGAAACTAACATTCATTACGCATTCATACCCACATGATTGGAGAACGAAAAAACCAATTATTTTCCGTGCGACAGCACAGTGGTTTGCATCTATTGAAGCGTTCCGTAAAGAATTATTAGAAGCTGTTGCGGAAACAAAATGGGTACCAGCATGGGGAGAAACTCGTCTTCATAATATGGTTCGTGACCGTGGTGACTGGTGTATTTCTCGTCAGCGTGCATGGGGTGTGCCAATCCCTGTATTCTATGCAGAGAATGGTGATCCAATTATTACAGATGAAACAATTAACCATGTAGCAGATTTATTCCGTGAGCACGGTTCTAACGTATGGTTCGAGCGTGAAGCGAAAGATCTATTACCAGAAGGATTTACACATACAGGTAGCCCAAATGGTGAATTCCGTAAAGAAACAGACATCATGGATGTATGGTTCGATTCAGGTTCTTCTCACCAAGCGGTATTAGAAGAGCGCGAAGACTTACAACGTCCAGCTGATTTATATTTAGAAGGATCAGACCAGTATCGTGGTTGGTTTAACTCTTCATTATCAACAGCAGTTGCTGTAACAGGTAAAGCTCCATATAAAGGCGTACTAAGCCATGGTTTCGTATTAGATGGTGAAGGACGTAAAATGAGTAAGTCGATTGGAAACATCGTCGTACCGAAGAAAATTATGGATCAATTAGGTGGAGATATTTTACGCTTATGGGTATCTTCTGTTGACTATCAATCTGATGTACGTATTTCAGATGATATTTTAAAACAAGTAGCAGAAGTGTATCGTAAAATCCGTAACACATTCCGTTTCTTATTAGGAAACTTAGATGACTTTAAGCCAAGTGAAAATACAGTAGCTGTAGCTGAACTTCGTGAAGTAGATCGTTACATGTTAGTGAAATTAAATGACCTAATTACAAAAGTAAAAGAAGCATATGAAACATACGACTTCGCTGCTGTGTATCATGCAATTCATAACTTCTGTACAATTGATTTAAGTTCATTCTACTTAGACTTTGCAAAAGACATTTTATACATTGAAGGTGCAAACCATGAAGATCGTCGTGCAATTCAAACTGTATTATATGATGTTCTTGTTGCATTGACGAAACTTGTAACACCAATCTTACCGCATACAGCTGATGAAGTATGGCCATATATTCCGGGTGTAACAGAAGAAAGTGTACAATTAACTAATATGCCAGAAGCTGTACAATTAGATGGTGCGGAAGCATTAAAAACAAAATGGGATGCATTTATGACGCTGCGTGATGACGTATTAAAAGCGTTAGAAGTAGCTCGTAATGAGAAAGTAATCGGTAAGTCATTAAATGCAAGTATTACGCTATATCCGACTGTAGAAATGAAAACTATGTTAGAGTCTATTAGCGAAGACTTAAAGCAATTATTCATCGTTTCTGAGTATAAACTTGGTGGTATGATGGAAGAAGCGCCAGCAGATGCGCCGAAGTATGAGCATACAGCGGTTGTTGTTGCTCAAGCAACTGGTGAAACATGTGAACGTTGTTGGGTAGTTTCAGAAACAATTGGTAAAGACGCTGAACATGAAACATTATGTGAGCGTTGTGCAACAGTTGTTAAAGAAAACTATGTAAAATAATAAAAAACTGACTGTGCGTAAGTACAGTCAGTTTTTTTATTGATGATATATTAAAATAACTTTCACTCTCTTTCCTATGAAGGAAAAATGTGTGTGAGGTAAGCATAGAAATTTCGGACACACTAATCGTACATTGCAGCTGGGAGGAATGTACACGTGAATGAAATGTATATGGAAATCAAAGAAGAATTGCAATTGATGCGAAAAGAGTTACAAGAGAGGCTAGCTAAAGAGGTCATGTACAAATATGATACAGAGTTTAGCGAAGAGCTTGGATATGAAATTAAGGAAGAGATAAAGAAAAAACTCCTATTACATGATATAAAAGAGGACTTAAAAGATGTAGAACGTGCATTATTTAAAATGGAAATAGATATGTATGGTATTTGTGAAGAAACGGGGAGAGCAATTTCGGTAAAACAAATGAAGACGATGCCGACTGCCCGTACCATTCATGAATTTTTCTATGAAAAAGTAAATGTATGAATGCGCACAACGATATTATATTACCTTTTTTTAATTTATTTTATTCTTCTATAAAGGTTCATTGTGAAAAGGTTGCAGCTATGCTAAAATTTTGAGGTACACTGTCTTTGTGGGGGAAATGAAAATGATATATTATGTAATAGCGTTATTTGTCATTGCCATCGATCAAATATCGAAATGGCTAATTGTAAAGAACATGGAATTGGGTACGAGCATTCCGATTATCGATAATGTATTATACATAACATCACATCGAAATAGAGGAGCTGCCTGGGGGATTTTAGAAAATAAAATGTGGTTTTTCTACATTATTACAGTCGTTTTTGTAGTATTTATCGTAATTTATATGCAAAAATATGCGAAAACAGACAAACTTCTAGGGATTTCATTAGGTCTAATATTAGGCGGAGCAATTGGTAATTTCATTGATCGTGTATTTAGACAAGAAGTAGTGGATTTCATTCACGTGTATATTTTCTCGTACAACTATCCAGTATTTAATATAGCTGATTCAGCATTATGTATTGGTGTTGTATTAATTATTATTCAAACATTATTAGAAGGCAAGAAAACGAAGGAGTAATTGAATGAGTGAAGTAGTACAAGTAACAGTTGCAGAAGAACAAAAAAGTGAGCGAATTGATAAATTCGTTGCAGAAATAAACAGTGAATGGTCACGTTCACAAGTACAACAATGGATTAAAGATGATGTCGTTACAGTTAATGGAAAGTCGGTAAAAGTGAATTATAAAGTTAAAGAAAACGATGAAATTACAGTAACGATTCCTGATCCAGAAGAATTAGATATCCAAGCAGAAGATATGAGCTTAGAAATTTATTATGAAGATGCAGATGTACTCGTTGTTAATAAGCCACGTGGTATGGTTGTACATCCAGCTCCAGGGCATACAAGCGGTACGCTTGTAAATGGTCTTATGCATCATTGTACGGATTTATCAGGTATTAACGGTGTAATGCGTCCTGGCATCGTGCATCGTATTGATAAAGATACATCTGGACTATTAATGGTTGCTAAAAATGATGTGGCGCATGAGTCACTTGTAAATCAACTTGTAGCAAAAACAGTAACAAGACGTTACAAAGCGATTGTACACGGTGTGATACCGCATGATAAAGGAACGATCGATGCGCCAATTGGTCGCGATAAGAAAGAACGTCAAAGCATGACAGTTGATGAAAATGGTAAGAATGCTGTTACGCACTTCCAGGTGTTGGAACGCTTTAAAGATTTTACACTTGTAGAATGTCGCTTAGAAACGGGACGTACGCACCAAATTCGTGTTCATATGAAATATATTGGCTATCCACTTGCAGGAGATCCGAAGTATGGTCCGAAGAAAACATTAGACATGAATGGACAAGCACTTCACGCAGGTATTTTAGGGTTTGACCATCCTCGTACTGGTGAATATATTCAGTTTGAGGCACCGATTCCAGAAGTGTTTGAAGACGCATTAAATATTTTACGGAAATAGTATTGACAAATCATAAGAAAACTGAGATACTGACAACAGTTAAATAATGATCCTTTAACACAGCCCCGTGAGGTTGAGAAGGTAACGGTTTGAAATACATAGGGTATGCTGTACCCTTTTTCAAAAGTCCTCTCGCACACGCTGAGAGGACTTTTTTTATACCATTACTCTCACGCAAGAAAAAAAGCTTGGAGGTGTAGAGCATGCAAGAGAAAGCTGTCGTTTTAGATGACCAAATGATTCGCCGCGCTTTAACACGAATTAGTCATGAAATCGTGGAACGAAATAAAGGTGTCGATAATTGTGTTCTTGTCGGAATTAAAACTCGTGGAATTTTTATTGCACAACGTTTGGCAGAACGAATTGGTCAAATTGAAGGAAAAGAAATGGAAGTTGGAGAGCTAGATATTACGTTATATCGTGATGATCTAACACTACAATCGAAAAATGAAGAACCACTTGTAAAAGGTTCTGATATCCCTGTAGATATTACGAAGAAAAAAGTTATCCTGGTGGATGATGTATTATATACAGGAAGAACAGTTCGAGCAGCAATGGATGCTCTTATGGATTTAGGTAGACCATCACAAATCCAACTGGCGGTTCTTGTTGATAGAGGTCATCGTGAACTACCAATTCGCGCTGATTATGTAGGAAAGAACATTCCAACATCAAGTGAAGAGCGTATCGAAGTTGATTTGCAAGAGACAGATCAACAAGATCGAGTAAGCATATACGATAAGTAAAGCCCTTTTAAATGTAGTCCTGTGAGGCTGCCAAAGGGTCTTGGCTTTCATATGTCAAATTTGGCATACGAAAGTGTAGGACTCTTTGTGCACAGGCACAAAGAGTTTTTTTATTGCAAAGATTTAAACTGAAGGAGGATGTAACAATGGAACAAAAGCCAGTGTTAGACGTTAATGAAGTACCGAAACCGGGAAAATGGTTATTTTTAAGTATACAACATTTGTTCGCGATGTTTGGATCAACAGTGCTTGTTCCGTTTTTAACAGGATTGAATCCGTCAGTAGCATTAATATCAAGTGGATTAGGAACGCTAGCGTTTCTTCTTATAACGAAAGGTCAAGTACCCGCCTATCTAGGATCATCATTCGCCTTTATCGCACCGATTATAACAGCGAAAACAGCAGGTGGACCTGGAGCAGCAATGCTCGGTGGTTTGTTTGCAGGACTTGTGTACATCTTAATCTCACTCGGAATTAAGAAGTCAGGATCAGAGTGGATTATGAAATTACTTCCGCCAATCGTAGTTGGTCCAGTCGTAATGGTAATCGGTCTAGCTTTAGCACATACAGCAGTTAACATGGCGATGAACGGTGCGGATGGCAAATATAGCTTTACACACTTTTCAGTAGCATTAGTAACATTAGCAATTACAATTATCTGCTCTATATTCGGAAGAGGGTTTTTCAGTATCATACCAGTGTTACTGGGCATTATCGGCGGATATATTTTCGCTTACTTCCAAGGGCTAGTAAACTTAAAGCCGGTAGCTGAGGCGAAATGGTTTGTTGTACCAGATTTCACAGTACCATTTGTAACATATACTCCGGAGTTTTCGTGGAAGATTGTACTCTTGATGGTACCAGTAGCACTAGTAACAATTTCAGAACATATCGGACATCAAATTGTACTTGGAAATGTTATTAAAAGAGATTTAATTGAAAAACCAGGTTTACATCGCTCAATCTTCGGTGATGGAATAGCGACATTGATTGCATCACTAATAGGTGGACCACCGAATACAACGTATGGTGAAAACATCGGTGTGCTAGCAATTACGAGAGCTTACAGCGTATACTTATTCATCGGATCAGCAGTATTCGCAATCATGTTTGGTTTTATCGGTAAGATTTCCGCGCTGATTCACTCCATACCAACACCGGTTATGGGCGGAGTATCAATCTTACTATTCGGTGTAATCGCATCAAGCGGATTACGCATGATGGTAGATGATAAAACAGACCTAAGTGACAAACGAAACTTAATGATTGCATCAGTAATACTAGTAATCGGTATTGGTGGAGCGGTACTTCATGTAGGAGAATCGTTCCAAGTAGAAGGAATGGCACTAGCAGCAATTGTAGGTGTACTATTAAATCTACTACTACCGGAAACGAAACAAATAAAACAATCTAAGCAGATTGCTTCATAATAACCTTTTAATTCAGTCCTGTGAGACCGGAAAGGGTGGCTTCTTCCTTGCACCCTAGTCTCAAATGACTAGGGTATTTTTATGCAAAAGTTGTTATAAAAATACAAAAGTGGTAACATAAAAATCAGAAAGATGAGGGATGACGATGAGCCATTTGTTAACGATGAGTGAATTATCGGAAGTAGAAATTTCAGAAATCCTACAAGACGCAGAAGATTTCGCGAATGGAAAAGAGAGCAAAACGACAGAGCAAACTTTTGTTGCGAACTTGTTCTTTGAGAATAGTACGAGAACGAGATTTAGCTTTGAAGTTGCTGAGAAGAGATTAGGACTTGAAGTTTTAAACTTTTCAGCTGATGCATCTAGCGTACAAAAAGGAGAAACTTTATACGATACGATAAGAACACTAGAATCAATCGGAACAAAAGCGGTGATCGTCCGCCATGAGCAAGATCGCTACTTCGATGAACTAAAAGATCAGGTGAATATCCCAATCTTAAACGCTGGAGATGGATGTGGAAACCATCCAACGCAGTGCCTACTCGATCTTCTTACAATTAAACAAGAGTTTGGAAGATTTGAAGGATTAAAGATTGCGATAGTAGGAGATGTTCGTCATAGCCGAGTAGCACGTTCTAATGCAGAAGCATTAACGAAACTGGGTGCAACAATTTACTTTGCAAGTCCAGAAGAGTGGAAAGATGAAGACAGCACATTTGGAACATACAAACCATTAGATGAACTTGTTCCAGAAGTGGATGTAATGATGTTACTTCGTGTACAACATGAGCGTCATGATCATTATGAAACAGACATTATGAAAGAGTATCATGAGAAACACGGATTAACAGTGGAAAGAGAAAAACGTATGAAAGAAGGAAGCATTATTATGCATCCAGCTCCTGTAAACCGTGATGTTGAAATTGCAAGTGAACTTGTTGAGTGTGAGCGTTCACGCATATTTAAACAAATGGAAAATGGAGTTTACGTAAGAATGGCTGTACTAAAACGCGCCTTACCAAATGTATTAGGAGGAATGAAACATGAATTACTTGTTTAAAAATGGTCGTTATATGAATGAAAAAGGAAAAATCGTAGCAACAGATCTTCTCGTACAAGACGGTAAAATCGCTAAGGTAGCAGAAAATATTACGGCAGATAATGCTGAAGTAATCGATGTGAACGGAAAGTTAATCGCACCTGGATTAGTAGATGTACACGTACATCTTCGTGAACCAGGTGGTGAACATAAAGAAACAATTGAAACAGGTACACTAGCAGCGGCAAAAGGTGGATTCACTACAATTTGTGCAATGCCAAATACACGCCCAGTACCAGATTGCAGAGAACATATGGAAGACTTGCAAAATCGTATTCAAGAAAAAGCGCATGTCAACGTACTACCATACGGAGCAATTACAGTACGCCAAGCTGGTTCTGAAATGACAGATTTCGAAACATTAAAAGAACTTGGAGCATTTGCTTTCACTGATGACGGTGTAGGCGTACAAGATGCTAGCATGATGTTAGCTGCTATGAAGCGTGCAGCGAAATTAAATATGGCAGTGGTTGCGCACTGTGAAGAGAATACTCTTATTAATAAAGGTTGTGTACATGAAGGGAAGTTTTCTGAGAAACACGGATTAAACGGTATCCCATCAGTATGTGAATCTGTACATATTGCAAGGGATATACTGCTTGCTGAAGCGGCAGATTGTCACTATCACGTATGTCACGTAAGTACGAAAGGTTCTGTACGTGTAATTCGAGATGCGAAACGCGCTGGAATTAAAGTAACAGCAGAAGTAACACCTCATCACTTAGTGTTATGTGAAGATGATATCCCATCAGCTGATCCTAACTTTAAAATGAATCCACCGCTTCGTGGAAAAGAAGATCACGCAGCACTAATTGAAGGTTTATTAGATGGAACAATTGATATGATCGCAACTGATCATGCGCCGCATACAGCGGAAGAGAAAGCACAAGGAATTGAAAGAGCACCATTCGGAATTACTGGTTTTGAAACAGCATTCCCACTTCTATACACAAACCTTGTGAAAAAAGGAATTATTACATTAGAGCAGTTAATTCAATTCTTAACAGAAAAGCCAGCTGATACATTCGGCTTAGAAGCAGGTCGCCTGAAAGAAGGTAGAACAGCTGATATTACAATCATTGATTTAGAACAAGAAGAAGAGATTGACCCAACAACATTCTTATCAAAAGGAAAAAATACACCATTCGCAGGTTGGAAGTGCCAAGGATGGCCGGTAATGACAATCGTTGGTGGTAAGATCGCATGGCAAAAGGAGAGTGCATTAGTATGAAAAGACAACTTATCTTAGAAGATGGAACAGTATTAATTGGAAAAGGTTTCGGAGGAGAAATCGAAAAGTCAGGTGAGGTTGTATTTACAACAGGAATGACTGGATATCAAGAAACATTATCTGATCCATCATATTGCGGTCAAATCGTAACATTCACGTACCCATTAATCGGAAACTACGGCATCAACCGTGACGATTTTGAATCGATTCACCCATCTGTAAATGGTTTAATCGTAAATGAAATTTGTGATCACCCATCAAACTTCCGTAATGAAATTTCGTTAAATGATTACTTAAAAGAAAGAAATATCCCAGGATTAGCAGGAATTGATACGAGAAAATTAACGAGAAAAATTCGTCAATACGGTACATTACGTGGACGTATTTGCAATATGGATGTGGATGTAGAGGACATCGTTAGCCAATTGAAAGCAACTGTCTTTACAGATCATGTGAAACGCGTATCAACGAAAGATCCATACCCAAGTCCAGGCCGTGGACACCGAGTTGTCCTTGTAGACTTCGGAATGAAACATGGCATTTTACGAGAATTAAATAAGCGTGACTGTGATGTAATTGTTGTACCTTACAATACAACAGCAGAAGAGATTTTACGTCTTAGCCCAGATGGAATTATGTTAAGTAACGGACCTGGGGATCCAAAAGATGTACCAGAAGCAATTGAAATGTTAAAAGACATTATCGGTAAAGTTCCTTTATTCGGAATTTGCTTAGGACATCAATTATTTGCGCTAGCATCTGGTGCGAATACAAGTAAGTTAAAATTCGGTCACCGTGGTTTAAATCATCCAGTAAAAAATCTTGCAACTGGAAAAGTAGCAATTACATCTCAAAACCATGGTTACGCAGTAGAAGAAGAATCAGTTGGAAATACGGAACTTGAAATTACACATGTTGCTTTAAATGATGGAACTGTAGAAGGTCTTCGTCATACGAAGTTCCCAGCATTTACAGTGCAATACCATCCAGAAGCTTCTGCAGGACCAGAAGATGCAAACGATTTATTCGAAGATTTCTTAGCAATGATTGAAAACTTCAAGAAAGAAGGGGAAGAGTTATGCCAAAACGCCTAGACATTAACACAATTTTAGTAATCGGATCAGGACCAATTGTAATTGGGCAAGCAGCAGAGTTTGACTACTCTGGTACACAAGCTTGTCAATCTCTTAGAGAAGAAGGTTACAAAGTAATCCTTGTTAACTCTAACCCAGCAACAATTATGACAGATACTGCAACAGCAGATAAAGTATATATAGAACCATTAACACTAGAATTCGTAAGCCGTATCATTCGTAAAGAACGTCCAGATGCAATCTTACCAACATTAGGTGGTCAAACAGGCCTGAATATGGCTGTTGAACTTGCGAAATCAGGCATACTTGAAGAGTGCGGAGTTGAAATTTTAGGAACAAAATTATCAGCAATCGAGCAAGCGGAGGATCGTGATTTATTCCGTACCTTAATGCAGGAATTAAATGAACCAATTCCATCTAGTACCATTATTCATACGCTAGAGGAAGCATATGAATTTGTAAAAGAAATTGGATATCCAGTTATTGTTCGCCCAGCATTTACAATGGGGGGAACAGGTGGCGGAATCTGTAGTAATGAAGAAGAACTAATTGAAATCGTATCAGGTGGATTAAAACATAGTCCGGTAACACAATGTTTATTAGAAAAGAGCATTGCTGGTTGTAAGGAAATTGAATATGAAGTAATGCGTGATTCAAATGATAACGCGATTGTAGTATGTAACATGGAAAATATCGATCCAGTTGGGGTTCACACAGGTGATTCTATCGTTGTAGCACCGAGCCAAACATTAAGTGACCGTGAATATCAAATGTTACGAAACACTTCATTACGAATTATTCGTGCATTAGGAATTGAAGGTGGATGTAACGTTCAGCTTGCACTTGATCCACATAGTTTCCAATATTATGTAATCGAAGTAAACCCACGTGTAAGTCGTTCATCTGCACTAGCATCTAAAGCAACTGGATATCCAATTGCGAAGCTAGCGGCAAAAATTGCAGTCGGTTTAACATTAGATGAAATTATAAATCCAGTAACACAAAAAACATATGCTTGTTTCGAACCAGCATTAGACTATGTTGTTTCAAAAATTCCACGCTGGCCATTTGATAAGTTTGAATCAGCGAACAGAACACTGGGTACACAAATGAAGGCAACTGGTGAAGTTATGTCAATCGGACGTAACTTAGAGCAATCATTATTAAAAGCGATTCGTTCTTTAGAACTTGGTGTTTATCACTTAGAGTTAGAGCATTTAAAAGAGCTTGATAAAGAGACAATGAAAAAACGCATTATAAAAGCGGATGATGAGCGACTGTTTATTGTAGCAGAAGCAATTCGTCAAGGTGTAACGAAAGAAGAAATCAACAATTGGTGTGAAATGGACTTCTTCTTCTTACAAAAAGTTGAAAATATCGTAAATATGGAACGCGAAGTAAAAGCAAATGTAGGAAATATGGAAGTATTACAATCAGCGAAAGAAATGGGCTTCAGTGACCATTACATCGCCAATGCTTGGAACAAAACAGAGCGTGAAATTTACGATATGCGTAAAGAAAGCAATATAACTCCTGTTTATAAAATGGTAGATACTTGTGCGGCAGAGTTTGAATCTGCAACACCATACTACTACAGCACATATGGTGACGAGAATGAATCGGTTAGAACAGATCGTAAGAGTGTAGTAGTTCTAGGATCTGGTCCAATCCGTATCGGTCAAGGTGTTGAGTTTGACTATGCAACAGTTCACTCTGTATGGGCAATTAAAGAAGCTGGATATGAGGCAATTATTGTTAATAACAATCCAGAAACAGTTTCAACAGACTTCAGTATTTCTGACAAATTATACTTTGAACCATTAACAATCGAAGATGTAATGCACATTATCGATTTAGAAAAGCCAGAAGGTGTTATCGTCCAATTCGGTGGACAAACGGCAATTAACTTAGCTGCTAAATTAGAGGCTCACGGTGTGAAAATCTTAGGAACATCACTTGAAGATTTAGACCGTGCAGAAGATCGTGATAAGTTTGAAGCAGCTCTAACACAGCTTGGTATCCCGCAACCAGTTGGTAAAACAGCAACGACTGTAGAGCAAGCGGTAGCAATCGCTGACAAAATTGGTTACCCAGTATTAGTAAGACCATCTTACGTACTAGGTGGACGCGCGATGGAAATCGTATATCGTCAAGAAGAACTGCTGCACTACATGAAAAATGCGGTTAAAGTTCACGCAGATCACCCAGTATTAATCGATCGTTACATGGTTGGTAAAGAAATTGAAGTAGATGCAATTTCAGACGGTGAGAATGTATTCATTCCAGGTATTATGGAACATATTGAACGCGCTGGAGTTCACTCTGGTGACTCAATCGGAGTATATCCACCACAAAGCTTATCTGCAAAACTGAAAGAACAAATTATTGAACATACAATTGCACTTGGAAAAGGTTTAAACATTGTTGGATTACTAAACATTCAGTTTGTAGTATTCAAAGATGAAGTGTATGTAATTGAAGTAAATCCACGTGCGAGCCGTACAGTACCATTCTTAAGTAAAATTACAGGCGTACCGATGGCCAATGTTGCAACGAAAGTTATTTTAGGTCAAGATCTTGTAGAACAAGGATATGGAACTGGTTATCACCCAGAAGAGAAAGAAGTGTATGTAAAAGCACCGGTATTCTCATTTGCGAAGCTACGTTCAGTTGATACAACATTAGGACCTGAAATGAAATCAACAGGGGAAGTAATGGGGAAAGACTTAACACTTGAAAAAGCATTATACAAAGGGTTAGTTGCTTCAGGAATTAACATCCCAACGCACGGATCAGTAATCATCACTGTAGCGGATAAAGATAAAGAAGAAGCAATGGAAATTGCAAAACGTTTCCACGAAATCGGCTATAACTTATTAGCAACAGCTGGAACAGCACAATCGTTAGCAGAGCAAAACATTCCAGTGCAAGTTGTAAATAAAATTGATTCTGAAGAATACAACTTACTAGATATTATCCGTCAAGGAAAAGCACAGTTTGTAATCAATACATTAACAAAAGGCAAACAACCAGCGCGTGATGGTTTCCGCATTCGCCGTGAATCAGTAGAAAATGGTGTGGCTTGCTTAACATCACTGGATACAACGAGAGCAATCTTACGAGTACTAGAATCTATGACATTCTCAGCTCATTCAATGAAAGAAATTACGCAAACGAAGCGTCACGAGGTGGTACATGCATGATGCAAAAGCAAAATATGATCGTCGTTAACCAAAAAGAAATCGCAAAAAACATTTACGAATTAGTACTTCAAGGGGATCTAGTGCAGCAAATGAACGATCCAGGGCAGTTTGTACACATTAAGGTAGCAGAGGGTATTACGCCCCTTCTGCGCCGCCCAATTAGTATTTGTAATGTCGATCAAGATAAGAACGAATTTACAATGCTATATCGTGCGGAAGGACAAGGAACAAAAACATTAGCGAAAAGAAAACAAGGTGAACTTGTAGATGTGTTAGGACCACTTGGACATGGTTTTCCTGTAGAAGAAGCGGAAGCTGGACAAACGGCTCTATTAGTTGGAGGGGGAATTGGTGTACCACCACTATATGAATTATCACAGCGTCTTGTAGCAAAGGGAGTACGCGTTATTCACATCTTAGGTTTCCAAACGAAAGATGTTGTCTTCTATGAAGAGAAATTCGTAGAGCTTGGTGATACGTATGTTGCAACAGTTGATGGTACGCATGGTACAGAAGGCTTTGTAACAGATGTAATTGATAGCTATGGAATCGACTTTGACATTCTATACTCATGTGGACCTTTAGCGATGCTTCGTGCATTAGAAGGACGCTATAAAGAGAGAAAAGCCTACATTTCATTAGAAGAGCGTATGGGCTGTGGCATTGGAGCATGTTTCGCATGTGTATGTCATTTACAAGCAGATCCGAGTGGACATTCTTACAAGAAGGTGTGTAGCGACGGACCAGTATTTCCAATTGGGGAGGTTGTACTATGAACAGATTGCAAGTTGAATTACCAGGGTTATCATTAAAAAATCCAATCATCCCAGCATCTGGTTGCTTCGGATTTGGTCGTGAGTATGCACAGTTCTATGATTTAAGTGTACTTGGATCAATTATGATTAAAGCGACAACAGAACAGCCTCGTTACGGAAACCCAACGCCTCGTGTTGCGGAAACACCAGGCGGAATGCTAAATGCAATCGGGCTTCAAAATCCTGGATTAGAAAAGGTAATGAATTCTGAATTACCTTTTCTCGAGCAATTTGATCTTCCGATTATTGCAAATGTTGCTGGCTCACAAGCTGAGGATTATGTAGCAGTTGCGAAGGAAATTTCAAAGGCACCTAATGTTCATGCGCTAGAATTAAATATTTCTTGTCCAAACGTAAAAACGGGTGGTATCGCTTTTGGTACGAATCCTGAAATTGCTGCTGATTTAACGAAGCGAGTAAAAGAGGTTTCTGAAGTACCGGTATATGTGAAATTGTCACCGAACGTGGCAAACATTGTGGAGATTGCAAAAGCAATTGAAAATGCGGGTGCAGACGGTTTAACGATGATTAATACATTGCTTGGTATGCGTCTAGATTTAAAAACTGCAAAACCAATTTTAGCAAACCGTACGGGCGGACTATCAGGGCCTGCGATTAAGCCGGTAGCAATTCGTATGGTACATGAAGTAAGTCAAGCGGTTAACATTCCGATTATTGGAATGGGTGGTATTGAAACGGCGGAAGATGTAATTGAATTCTTCTATGCTGGTGCAAGTGCGGTTGCAGTTGGAACAGCGAACTTTATCGATCCGTTCGTTTGTCCGACAATTATTGAAGAGTTACCAGCATTACTAGATGAATTAGGATTTGATCACATTTCGGAATGTCAAGGAAGGAGCTGGAAGCAAACATGTCACAGTCGTTAATTGTTGCACTAGATTTTCCAGGGAAACAAGATGTAGAACAATTCTTACACCACTTTGAAGGGGAAGAGTTATTTGTCAAAGTTGGTATGGAGTTATTTTACAAAGAAGGCCCTGCGATTATTACGTACTTAAAAGAAAAAGGGCATAAGATCTTCCTAGATTTAAAACTTCATGATATTCCGAATACAGTAAAAAGCGCTATGCGTAGCCTAGCTAGTCTAGATGTTGATATGGTAAATGTTCATGCTGCTGGGGGAAGCAGTATGATGAAAGCTGCGATTGAGGGATTAGAGGAAGGTAAGCAAGAAGGAAAAGAGAGACCGATTTGTATTGCAGTTACACAACTAACAAGCACTTCGGAAGCTATGATGAAAAAAGAGATCGGCATTGAGAAAACGTTAGAAGAAGCGGTTGCTCATTATGCAAAACTAACGAAAGAAAGTGGACTTGATGGCGTTGTTTGTTCAACACTTGAAGTTCCAAAATTACGTGAAGTATGCGGAAATGAATTTGTAACAGTAACACCGGGGATTCGTCTTGCAAGCGATGATGTAAATGACCAGGTGCGCGTAGCAACACCGAAACGTGCGAGGGAACTTGGCTCAAGCTACATCGTAGTTGGACGTAGTATTACAAAAGCAGAAAATCCGCTTGAAGCGTATAAAACAGTAAAACAACAGTGGGAAGGTGTAACAGTATGAAAAAAGAAATCGCATCGCATTTATTAGAAATTGGAGCAGTATTTTTACAACCGAATGATCCATTCACTTGGTCTTCAGGTATGAAATCACCAATTTATTGTGATAATCGTTTAACTTTATCTTATCCAAAAGTACGTCAAGCGATTGCAGCTGGATTAGAAGAGTTAATTAAAGAGCACTTCCCAACTGTAGAAGTTATTGCAGGAACAGCAACTGCTGGTATTGCGCACGCTGCATGGGTAAGCGATCGTATGGATTTACCAATGTGCTACGTACGTAGTAAAGCAAAAGGTCACGGTAAAGGGAACCAAATCGAAGGAAAAGCTGAAAAAGGTCAAAAAGTAGTAGTAGTAGAAGACTTAATTTCAACTGGCGGTAGTGCAATTACATGTGTAGAAGCACTTCGCGAAGCTGGATGTGAAGTGTTAGGAATCGTATCAATCTTCACATACGAGCTAGAATCAGGAAAAGAAAAACTAGAAGCAGCTAACGTAGCATCATACTCTTTAAGCGACTACAGTGCATTAACTGAAGTAGCAGCAGAAAAAGGTATGATCGGACAAGCTGAAACGAAAAAATTACAAGAGTGGCGTAAAAATCCAGCGAATGAAGCTTGGATCACAGCGTAACACGAAAAAAATGACCGCGGGGGAACGCGGTCGTTTTTTTATATCATTGCTAAAATTTCATGTGAAGTCCCATCAATATCAAAGAAAATCATATTACAATCGCCTTACTAAGAACTACTTAGTGCTTTCTACAATCTCATACCCTCTTACAAACAATAGAGTCATATAAGAAACAATAAATGAGAAAATACTATACATGCCAACCCAAAAGAAAAATTTTGGAGTAAAGGCGATAACACCTATTATTAAAAAACTAGCAAACGTTACAATCGGCATTACGTAATACGTTTTCGTCTTGCGTGTTCCGATAACAGAAACGATAAAGATAAGTAACGGACAAATTAATAAGACGAAAATCAATTCATTCATAGTTATGTCCCCTTTTCGAATGGAAGTAATCTGTTTCTCGTAAACGTTTTGAAATAAATACTCTCCTAATATAACTTCGCTAACATATACATAATCCCTTTTGAAAGTCCGTAATAAATGATTGATTTCACAATAAAAAAGTAAGCAAGAGAACACTTGCTTACTTTATAGAATAAACATCGCAACGATGGTGGTGACGATTAAGCCAATCACAACCGGTAAAAAGTTTCGGCGTGCAAGTTCAAATGGATCTACTTTACAAATGGCAGCGGCAGGAATAAGCGCCCAAGGAATTAAAGTCCCGCCTCCGGTCCAGATTGCAGCAATTTGCCCGAGTGCTGTTAATGTAGCTGTTCCATGCCCAAGTGCTGTTCCGAAAAGATTGGCAATTGAACCAGCAAGTGATATACCAGAAAAGCCAGATCCATCTAATCCTGTTATGACACCAACGATAGTTAATGTTCCCGCCGATACATATTGATTTAAAGGAACAGTTTGAGACAAAGCGATTCCTAAGTCGTTAATGATTCCGTGTGAACCTTTCGGTAAATAGTCCCCGATAATTTTTACAAAGCCGCTATCTCCTAAATAAAAGAGTGCAGCAATTGGGATAACTGGACCAAAGATTTTAAATCCAAATTGGAGCCCTTCTATAAAATAATCGGTCGTTTTATTTAGTCCATTACCTTTGTAGGCGATAAGGGAAATGATGATAATCATAATAACAGTTGTCCCGCCGATAAGTGCAGTTGCATCGCTTCCTTGTAGTTTAAATTGAATCATGCAAAGGATATCGATGGCATATACGACCGGAATACAAATAGCGAGCCATTTTTTTGTCCGAGAAGATAATGAAGTGAGCGTTTTAGAAGACTCAGTTGATGGAGTAGATTCTTGCATCGATAAGCCTGTATGAAATTCTTTTCGTAAGAAGAAAAATGCGACGGAAGTTGTCACAATGCCCATAACGATAACGAGCGGAACACTGGCAGAAACAACGCTGGAAACAGGAAGACCAGCAGCATCCGCTGTTAATTTCGGTGCACCTTGAATAACGAAGTCACCAGATAAGGCGATACCGTGTCCGAACAAGTTCATAGCAATGGCAACCCCAATTGGCGGAAGGCCGACGCGTACAGCGACGGGTAATAAAATAGCCCCCATTAAGGCGACAGCTGGAGAAGGCCAAAAGAAGAAAGAAATTGTCATCATTAAAAGGCCGATAATCCAGTAGGCGAGGGTAGGGGTACGAATCATCTTTGTAAATGGTGAAATCATCGTATCATTTATGCCAGTATGAACGAGTAGATTGCTTATTGATACGATAATGGAGATGATTAATATAGTTGGTAATAGCTCGGTAATGGCGTAAATGAAACTTTGAAAAATACCGCTAATGGCAAGAGGGATAGAACTTGTAGCGGTTAATGCTAATAAAAAGATAAAAACGATACAAATAATCGTCGTATCTTTCCGGAGAATAAAAAAAGTAATAATAGTGAGTAAACAAAGAATATAGAGAGCGTGCAATAGCGTTAATTCAACTCCCATAACATTCACATCCTTTAGGCATTCGTGTAGTTTATTGTATGAAAGCAGTAAAAGTATGTGAGTATAGGAAAAAGAAAAAAAGTGAAATTTCATATACTGTAATGGTAATAAGTGGAAATTGATGTTACAACACAATTAATCCTAAACATGAAATTTAGGGAGGGCTTATGCGCAAAAAAAATGGGTTTTGGGGATTCATCCTTTCTTGTAGTCTATTAATCATTTTGAATCCGTTTACAAGTAATGAATGGATCAGTATTATACCTGTTTTCGGGTTTGTATTTATACTGTTATATAACTGGGATGATATGAAACAATATAGTAAGAAAAGTATCGGATTTATGATAGTCATTATTGTTATTTGTTCATTTATCGCAGGGATTATTTTAATAGAGGGGCAGAAGCAAATGGAGAAAATGTCTATTTTTCAAGAATGGATGTCTTCTGCAAAAGGTCTTTATCTTGTAATTGTCGTTGTTGTTTTTCTAAGAATTGTTATAAGCGTAGCAAGTTACATATTAAAGGAGAAGTAGAATGGGGGAGTACGAATGAGAAAGAAAATAGGTTATTATGGTGTGCTCGTTTGTTTATTATTATCAGTTATTTCAGGGCAATTTCTTAAAAGTGAATGGGTACCAATTATATTATGTATAGGAGTATTGATATTTGCTCCTATGTATCGCTGGGATGAATGGAAAGCGTATAGCCGAAAAAAGAAAATTGTTTTCAGCATCGAGTTTGTCATTATAATTAGCACGATTCCTTTTTTGTTATTGAAAGGAAATGAGATAATAGATGGAATTGTAATGTTTCAAGGCTGGTTATTTATTGCGAAATTGATATATTTAATATGCATTTTAATGTTGGTAGCGGTAGTCGCCAAAAAAGTAAATGAAAAGCTATTCGCTAATGAATAAAAGAAAATGCCACCCTTATTCGGTGGCATTTTCTCATTTTACTGAATGAGATTTTTGCATCTTTTTAACTAAACGAATTTGTCCGCGATGATTGATTTCATCTTCAAATACGTGAAACCACTTAAAGTAGTTATTTGCTGGTTTGTCATACCAAAAGTCTGTCGTTTTAAATAGCCATTCATCAGGTAACGATTGAAAAGTCTCGATCGTTTTGGAACGTACTTCTTGTAATGTGTTTATGTAAAATTCTATAGAGTTTCCTTTTATTTTCTCGCGGCCAAGAGCTCCTAACTCAATAGCAGGTAACCACCGTTCTAATTCAGCTTCCGTTGGTTCACGGTCTTCAAAAGTATGAATTTGGTAGTAAAATTCAATAGCAGCCATATGGTACAAAAGCATACCAATTGAGTTTGCTTCCTCATCATATAAATAATCAAGTTCTTCAATTGTTAAACCTTTCACCGCTTGCATTGTTGTATAGCGAGCGTAATTCATCATGGAAACAAGTTTGGAAAATTCAGCTTGCAAACCATCTATTTTATCAATTACAAAATTCAATTTAAATTCCCCCTCTTTAAACGATGACTCCAGAGAAAGAATTCTATGTGCAGAGAAAAACTCCTTTTAAAAAGGTCATGTTTTTAACAAGGAATCACAATTAGTTCCCGATTTGATTTTGTAATAACTTCATATCCGTCTTTTGTGATGACAATATCATCTTCAATTCTACAACCGCCCCAGTTTGGTATGTAAATACCAGGTTCAACTGTAACGACCATACCTTCTTCTAAAGTAGCCTTACTTTCTTGGGATAGACGAAGAGGTTCATGTATTTCTAACCCAAGACCATGACCAGTAGAGTGTCCAAAATATTGGCCGTATCCATGCTCAGTAATGTAATCTCTCGTTATATCATCGATACTTTTCGCAGTTTCCCCAGGTTTAATTGCTTCCGTCCCACGTTTTAACGCTTCTCGTACAACATTGTATATCTTTTTGAATTCTTCTGATGGTTCTCCGATTGCTACAGTACGAGTTATATCGGAACAATATCCATCGTAAAGTGCACCGAAATCTAATGTAACGATGTCGCCTCGCTCGATTATTTTATTTGATGCAACTCCATGAGGAAGTGAAGAGCGAACGCCAGAAGCTACAATGATTTGAAATGATGAGGAGGTAGCCCCTTTTTTACGCATGAAAAATTCTAACTCATCTCGTACATCATTTTCACTTATTCCTGGTTTTAGAAACGTAATGATGTGGTGAAATGCTTCGTCAGCAATATTAGCTGCGATTTTCATTGTTTCTATTTCAGGCGTGTCTTTAATAATACGAATATTTTCGATGATTTCGCACACTTGAATCATTTCCACATGCACGTATTTTTGTAAGTTTTTATATTGTTGCAATGTCATGTTGTTTTCTTCAATTCCGAGTTTTTGAATGTTTAATTTCGATACTTGATGTGCAACTTCTTTTTCTAAATTTCCTTTATGCATAATAATTTCAGCATCTTTTATTTGTGATTTCGCTTGATCTACATAGCGAAAATCAGTTATAAAAACAGCTTTATCCGCAGAGATTAAGACGACGCCAGCGCTACCTGTAAAGCCAGTTACATATTGACGATTTTCTTTTTTTGTAATGAGTAACCCGTCAATTCCGTAATTATGTAGTTGTTTTTGGATATTAGTTATTCTTATATTCATTTTAATTCCTCCTTTTTATATTAATAAAGCAAGAATTGTGCCAGTATGTTTATTTATAATAAAAGAGGAGAGGGAGTTGTGTGTCAAAAAAACTAGACAAATATAAAATAAATATGTCAAAATTTTTTAGAGTAATGTAAACTTGCACATGATAATCCTTTTAATTATAATATTATATTTTTTATATAAATAAATAATATTAATTGGTATAATAAGGGGTTGTTATGTATTTTCTGGTAGGTAACGATACGTAACGAATAAATAGAGTTAAGGATTGTGAATACATGAAGAAATTAAGTAAAGTAATGTCATGTTGCTTGGTGGCTAGTATGTTAGTTGTAGCAGGTTGTGAAAAAGGTGAAAATAAAGTTCAAGTAAATGAAACGATTGAACAGCTTGAGGAAGCACCAGAAGTGACAGAAAAAGAAGTGAAAAAGATTGTAAGAAAGAGTGTAGATGCAATAGCAGATGCATTTAGTGAGATGGAAAAAGAAAATGGATGGAGCCGAAATAATCCTGGAGATTTAGCTACAGCTAAAAAAGGCGTTAAGGGATTAGTTTCAGATAAGTTTGTGGAGAAGGCGCTTCCAGGATTGCTTGATACATTTAATAGATCAAGGGAAACAGATATGTTACCATTTCCGATTCATATTGAGCCGGACGTGAGGACAACTTATTCACAGAAAAATGATGTTTTAAAGATTGAGACGCTTACTCTTGCAAATGATATGGGGAATGAAGCGGAGATGTGGGAATTTGTTTTCGTGTATACCGATGGAAAATGGTTAATGGATAGATGGTCATCAAATACCCCAGTAGATTTAAAGTTAACTAAAGAAGAAGCTAAAGAACTTCTTAGAGTACAAGGTTTCAAGAATGTCTCTTTTGTTAGAGAAGAGAATAGTGGAAATAAGAAATATATTTTTAAAGAAAGTAATGAAGTAGTTGCTGTCGACGCCAAAAACTCGGTTATTGCTCATAATGTAGATGATGAAGAGCAAGAAAAGGTAACGAAAAAAGATTTTGTTCAAGAGCAAGAAACAGTTAAAGGGAATGATGCTAGTACGTCTACTAGTTCAAAAAAAGAAACTTCGTCAGCAGTAGGTAAAACTAAGGTTTTAAATGAGTTAGCAGCTCTAGAAAACGAAGAAAAACATACAAATGTTATGTCAACAAATGACATAGTAAATGAAATAGAAGGAAATTATCAACTGTGGGATAATAAACTAAATGAAATTTACAGTACATTAAAAAATACGATGTCAGCTGATGCGTTTCAGTCGTTGAAAACGAAACAAGTTGCATGGGTTAAAGAAAAGGAAAGTAAGGTTAAAGCCATTGCTACGGATGAAAATAATGGAACGATGAAATATATTGAAGCTGCAGATGAAAAATACAAGATGACAAAAGAAAGATGCTATGAATTAGTGAATGGGTATATGAACTAGTGTGAACGAATGTAAAAAATGCGTTGCTTATAAGCAACGCATTTTTTATTTACGCTTTTAGTTTCATTACAGTATCAGCATCCGGTGTTACATATACGGTTTGCTGATTGTCGTACGTAACAAAACCAAGTTTTGCACCACTCGGTTTTTTGACATGGCGTATTTTGGTGAAATCTACAGGAACAGAACTAGAATCTTTTGCTTTACTGAAATAGGCAGCGATTTTAGCAGCTTCTAACACAGTTTCTTCGGTAGGTTCAAGAGAACGAATGACAACATGAGACCCAGGGATATCTTTCGTATGTAACCAAATTTCATCACGACGGGAAAACTTCGTTGTTAAATAATCATTTTGCTTGTTGTTTTTACCGACGAAAATTTCTGTTCCGTCACTAGCTAAATATTTGTCCAATACCGGTTTAGTTGGTTTCTTCTTAGCATTTTTTGCTTTACGATTGCGCATATAACCTTCTTCAGCTAATTCCTCACGAATTTCTTCAATATCTTTTGAAGAAGCAGCTTCCATTTGTTGAAGTAAGCTATCAAAATAAAGAATTTCTTCATTTGTTTTTTCGATTTGTTCTTCTACAACAACAACTGAATTTTTCGCTTTTTGGTACTTTTGGAAATAGCGTTGCGCATTGTCAGATGGTGTTTTTAAAGGATCTAATGTAATTTTTACAGTTCCGCCATTTTCGTCGTAATAGTTAACGACTTCAATATCTTTATCCCCTTTTTTCAAAGCGTACATGTTGGCTGTAAGTAGTTCTCCAAATAGTTGATATTTATCTGCTTTTCCGGCATCTTGTAATGTTTTTTCTAGTTTAATGAGTTTTTTCTCATTTTTATTTTTTTCGTTTTGCATAAAGCGCTCTAAATCATAAGCTTGTTGTTTTACACGGTCGCGCTCTGCTTTTCCGAAAAAGAAACGGTCTAGCAATTCACTAACAGATGAAAATATCTTATCTTCTCCTTGCAAGTGTGCAAGAGGGAAAAGATAAAAGAATTCTTTCCCATTTGAAGTAGTCATTGTTGGTGAATATGTATGAGTTAGTAATGGTTTTTGTATGGAGAAAAATGCGTCCGCTAATGCTTTTTCATTTACCATACCTGCTTTTTTCACTACTTCTTTTGCGAATAACGGCGATATTCCCGTAAAGGTGCCTACAAGCTGTTTATCCATGTTTCCAGATAGAAAGTCTAGCGGTCTAATAAATTCATCATTTGTTTCAATCTGAAGTGGGTTAATTTTATGTTGTGCTGGTGGTGCAATATATTCAGCTCCAGCGTATACAGTTCGATGGCGGTTTACTGCTAAAGAAACGTGTTTTAAGCTATCTAAAATATTGTTTGTTTTTGTGTCTACCAAAATGATGTTACTATGTCGTCCCATTATTTCAATTACTAATGTTTTTAGCGATTCATCACCAATTTCATTTCTGCTACGAACGGTGATTTGAATAATGCGCTCTAAATCAATTTGTTCAATTTTTTCAATGAAACCACCTTCTAGATGCTTGCGGAGAAGCATACAAAACATTGGCGGAAGTGCAGGTGAATCGTAATTTTGATTTGTTAAGTGTAAACGTGCATATGTCGGATGAGCGGAAAGAATCAGTTTTTGATTTTTTCCGTTTGCTCGAATATGTAATAAAATCTCGTATTTTGAAGGTTGGTATATCTTGGAAACTCTTCCTGTGTAAAGAGAATTTGCAATTTCATGTGTAATTGCTCTTGTAAATAATCCATCGAATGCCATAAATGAACACTCCTTTCTAACTAAAAGTTAATTATAGCATTTTTTTGGACGAGGCTGAATAAGCTTTCAATAGAGTATGTCTGGAATCAGGAGGTCGATAGCGGGATGAACTGGTATGGAATGCGCGCACACGAAGTGGAAGAAAGAACGAATACGAATGTGAAGGTTGGACTTACAGAGAAGGAAGCAGAAGGGCGAATAAAAAAATTTGGTACAAATGAATTAGATGAAGCCAAAAGGCCTTCTGCACTGATGGTATTTTTGGCGCAGTTTAAAGATTTTATGGTACTTGTTTTATTTGGTGCAACAATAGTTTCGGCTTTTTTAGGTGAATACATTGATTCTATTGCGATTGTTGCGATTGTTATTATCAATGGTATTCTTGGCTTTTTTCAAGAAAGAAAGGCTGAAAAGTCACTGGAAGCTTTAAAAGAGCTAGCCGCCCCGCAAGTTACTGTAATGCGGAATGGAAAGTGGGTAAAAGCACCGTCTAAAGCACTTGTTTTAGGTGATGTCATTAAATTTTCTAGTGGTGATCGTATTGGGGCGGATGTACGTCTTGTTGAGGCATCAAGTTTATATATCGAAGAATCAGCTTTGACAGGAGAGTCAGTACCTGTGCAGAAGAAGGTAGAAGCTCTGCAGGGGCAAGATGTTTCAATTGGTGATCAAAAAAATATGGCTTTTATGGGTACGATGATTACACGAGGAGCTGGAACAGGGGTCGTTGTAGCAACTGGTATGAATACAGCGATGGGCCAAATTGCAAATATGTTACAAAATGCAGAGCAAATGGAAACACCACTGCAAAGAAGATTAGAGCAACTCGGGAAAATATTAATTATTGTGGCTCTTATTTTGACAGCGCTTGTCGTATTAGCCGGTGTGTATCAAGGGAATGAAGTGTATCATATGTTTTTAGCAGGCGTGTCGCTAGCTGTTGCTGCTATTCCTGAAGGATTACCAGCAATCGTTACAGTAGCTTTATCGCTTGGTGTACAGCGTATGATTAAAAAGAGAGCAATTGTAAGGAAGTTACCAGCGGTAGAAACGTTAGGATGTGCTTCTGTTATATGCTGTGATAAAACAGGAACAATGACGCAAAACAAAATGATGGTAACACATATGTGGTCAGGTGGAGAGTTATGGAAAGTGACGGGGCAAGGGTATGAACCTAATGGCTCTTTTTTGAAAGGTGAAAAAGAATGCGATCCAGCTAAAACGAAAGCATTGTATCAACTACTCACATTTGGTTCACTATGTAATAACGCAAATATTATTCAAAAGAAAAAGGCGTATGTATTAGATGGAGATCCAACTGAGGGAGCACTAGTAGCTGCAGCAATGAAAGCGGGGATAACGCGTGAGGCACTGAAAGGGAAATTTGAAATTATTCGTGAATTTCCATTCGATTCAACTCGAAAAATGATGAGTGTTATTGTGCGAGATAGAGAGGGGAAAAAGTTTCTTGTTACGAAGGGAGCACCAGATGTCCTCTTGCAAATGAGTCAAACGATTTTATGGGGGGATAAGCAACAACCGATAAGTGAGTTGTATAGAAAAGAAGTACAGGCGGCTATTCATAGTTTAGGTAGTCAAGCGCTTCGAACCATTGCGGTTGCATTTAAGCCATTAAAAGTAACAGATTCTATTGAACATGAAAGAGACGTTGAAAAAGATTTTATGTTGGTCGGGATACAGGGAATGATTGATCCGCCAAGACCAGAGGTAGAACAGGCTGTAAAAGAGTGCAGAGAAGCTGGTATTCGAACAGTGATGATTACAGGAGATCATAAAGTGACAGCAATGGCAATTGCGGAACAATTAGGGGTTTTACCACCTGGTGGACGTGTTGTTGAAGGAGTAGAACTCGCGAATATGGATGTAGAGGAACTAGAAAGTGTTGTAGAAGACACATATGTATTTGCTCGAGTATCACCTGAACATAAATTGAAAATTGTTAAGGCGTTGCAAAATAAAGGGCATATAGTAGCGATGACAGGTGATGGAGTAAACGATGCTCCGGCTATAAAAACAGCGGATATTGGGATAGCAATGGGAATTACAGGGACAGACGTTGCGAAAGAAGCTTCTTCTCTTGTTTTGCTAGATGATAATTTTGCTACGATTAAATCAGCGATTAAAGAAGGTAGAAATATATACGAGAATATACGTAAGTTTATTCGTTATTTATTAGCATCGAACGTAGGAGAAATTTTAGTCATGCTATTTGCAATGTTACTTGCATTACCGTTGCCGATGGTCCCCATTCAAATTTTATGGGTGAACTTAGTTACTGACGGTTTACCGGCGATGGCATTAGGATTGGATAAGGCGGAAGGAGACGTGATGAAGAGAACGCCGCGTCATCCGAAAGAAGGTGTATTTGCTAGAGGGCTTGCCTGGAAAATTATAAGTCGTGGCTTTTTAATTGGAGCAGTGACGTTAGTGGCGTTTATTATTGCATATAATCAACATCCAAATGAACTGAAATATGCACAAACTGTGGCGTTTGCGACGTTGGTGCTTGCACAACTTATTCATGTATTTGATTGCCGAAGTGAACATTCTATCTTCCACCGTAATCCATTTGGGAACGTGTATTTAGTAGGAGCGGTTATCATTTCTTTACTGTTAATGTTAGTGGTTATATATTACCCACCGCTACAACCGATCTTTAGTACAATGCCAATACAAGCGAGAGATTGGTTGTTAATTGGAGGTTTGTCATCAATTCCGACCTTCTTACTAGTAGGTTCTTTATTAACAGGGAAAAAGGGGAAGAAGGAAAAGCCAATATTATATAAGAAGGGATTAAACTTGAAATAGTCAATGATATGAAAATGTGATATAATTTACAGAAGGTAGTAGAGCCTTGTCTCTATTACCTTTTTCATTGAGTTATTTCATGGCTTGGATGTGATAAAAATGATTTGTAGTATGACAGGATTTGGAAGATCAAAAGTAGAAAATGATACTTTTCAAATTACAGTAGAAATGAAATCGGTGAACCACCGTTTTCTAGAGATGAGTATTCGACTTCCGAAGCAAATGATGATATTTGAAGACAAAATTCGTAAAATAATTGCAGAACAAGTTCGGCGTGGACGCATTGAAGTGTCTATTAGTATAACGGGTGAAGGGCTTGTTGAAAGAAAATTAAGTGTGAATTGGTCGCTTCTTGAGCAGTACCAATCGATTATGGAAGATATAAAAGGAAAATTTCAATTACAAGATTCTATTACACTTCAGCAATTAATGGAAATGCCAGAAGTAACAGCGATTGAAGAAGTAGAAAATGTAAATGAACAATTTGAGAACGGTTTATATGAGGCTGTTCGCCAAGCTGCTCATATGTTAAAAACGATGAGAGATGGCGAAGGAGAACGATTACATAAAGATATAGCGTATCGTTTACAAGAGATTCACAATTGTGTAAATGCAATTATTCCGCATGTACCAATTGTTACACAAAAATATCGTGAACGATTAGAAAATCGCTTAAAAGAATTACATAATCAAGATCTAGATGAACAAAGATTGTTAACAGAAGTCGCAATCTTTGCAGAGCGTTGTGATATTCACGAAGAGTTAGTTCGTTTGCAAAGTCATTTAGAGCAATTTCGTGAAACACTGCAGATTGAAGAGCCTGTTGGAAGGAAAATGGATTTCATCGTGCAAGAGATGCATAGAGAAATTAACACGATTGGTTCTAAGGCAAATGACTTAACAATTTCAAAATATGTTGTAGAAATGAAAAATAACCTTGAAAAAATTCGTGAACAAGTACAAAATATTGAGTAGCTTTCAAAAAATATATAAAGTTATACGTGGTGGAGAAATCGGATAGACTTACTAGGAGGCGCAAACTATGGCCATGCGGTTTTTAAATATTGGATACGGAAATATTGTATCTGCTCATCGAATTATTGCTATTGTAAGTCCGGAGTCAGCTCCTATTAAACGAACAGTACAGGAAGCACGCGAACATAATGCTTTGCTTGATGCTACGTATGGGAGAAAAACAAGGGCGGTTATTGTTATGGATGATGGGCATGTGGTATTAAGTCCAATTCAGCCAGAGACGATTGCACATCGTTTGAATAATAAAGAAGATTTAAGTGAGGAAGGGTAGGTTTTACATATTTATGAGAAGCAGAAGAGGATTGCTCATCGTTCTTTCAGGACCTTCTGGGGTTGGTAAAGGAACGGTTCGAAAAGAGCTGTTTAGTCATGAGGATACACGTTTTCAGTACTCCATTTCAGTAACGACACGTAAGCCACGTGAAGGTGAAGTAGATGGTGTGGATTATTTCTTTAAAGAGAGAGAAGAGTTTGAGGAAATGATTCGTAATGAAAAATTACTTGAGTGGGCTGAGTTCGTAGGTAATTATTACGGAACACCGATTGACTATGTTGAAAAAACATTACAAGAAGGAAAAGATGTATTCTTAGAAATTGAAGTGCAAGGAGCAATTCAAGTTAAGAAAGCTTTCCCAGAAGGTGTATTTATTTTCTTAGCACCTCCAAGTTTATCTGAACTAAAGAACCGTATTGTCGGCCGTGGTACAGAAACTGAAGATGTTATTGAAAATCGTTTAACGGTAGCGAAAGAAGAAATCGAAATGATGGACGCTTACGACTATGTTGTAGAAAACGATCAAGTTGAATTAGCTTGTGAAAGAATTAAAGCAATTGTGGTTGGTGAACATTGCCGCCGCGAAAGAGTAGCAAAATATTATAAAGAAATGACGGAGGGTCTATAATTATGTTAAATCCATCAATTGATTCATTATTAACAAAAATCGATTCTAAATATACACTTGTAACAGTAGCTGCAAAACGTGCGCGTGAAATGCAACTTGCTGATAACTGTGTTATCGAGCAACCTGTTTCTCATAAATGTGTAGGTAAATCATTAGAAGAAATCGATGCAGAAGTATTAAAATATGTACCAAGCGAAGACAAAATCATCGATTAAGACATTCTTTTCGACAAATTAAAACATAGACTTTATAATTTTCTATGTAACGGTAACAACCTATTTACAAGTAGGTTGTTATTTTTTTACGATAGGGAAGAAATATTGGTACTGATGAGCTGGGAATTCTGTTTCAGTATTATAAGTTTGAAAAAGAAAGAGGACGAGCCATATGCTAAAAGGGAAAAAGATACTTCTATGTGTAACAGGAGGCATTGCGGTCTTTAAAGCGGCTGCGTTAACTAGTAAATTGACACAAGCTGGTGCTATTGTAAAAGTAATGATGAGTGAGTCTGCAATGAAGTTTGTTACGCCTCTTACATTTCAAGCACTTTCTCGCCATGACGTATATACAGATACATTCGATGAGAAAGACTCGGCTGTTATTGCACATATCGATTTAGCTGATTGGGCAGATGTAGTACTTGTTGCACCTGCTACTGCCAATTGTATTGGGAAGTTAGCTGGTGGTATTGCAGACGATATGATTACAACTACTTTGTTAGCTACTACAGCCCCAGTGTGGATTGCACCTGCTATGAATGTGCATATGTATGAAAACAAAATTGTACAAAAAAATATGATGACGTTAAAAACGTTAGGATATACATTTATTGAGCCTGGAGAAGGTTTTTTAGCGTGTGGTTATGTTGCGAAGGGAAGACTAGAAGAACCGGAAGCAATTATTGCACGGTTAGAAGAGGCTTTTTCAGAACAAAAACCATTGCAAGGAAAAAAAATATTAATAACTGCTGGCCCAACTCGTGAAAAGATTGATCCAGTGCGTTTTATGACTAATTTTTCTTCTGGGAAAATGGGATATGCAATTGCGGAAGTGGCAGCGAACTTAGGTGCTGATGTCATACTTGTTTCGGGACCGACAGCATTAAACCCACCATTACATGTAAATACGGTACAAGTGGAATCTGCACAAGATATGTTAGAAGTAGTTCTGCAACAGTATCAAAACGTAGATGTTGTCATTAAAACAGCAGCAGTGGCAGATTATCGCCCGAAATATGTTCATGATAATAAAATGAAAAAGAAAAATAGTGATGCTGTAATCGAACTCGAGAGAACAGTAGATATTTTAAAAACGTTAGGTGAGATGAAAGATAAACAGTTACTTATCGGTTTTGCGGCTGAAACGACAAAGGTAGAGGAATACGCAACAAAAAAATTACGTGAGAAAAATGCGAATATGATTGTTGCGAACGATGTAAAGGCACAAGGAGCTGGATTTGGTACAGATACAAACATTGTAACAATGTATAGAAAAGATGGAGAAGTTATCAAGTTACCGCTTTTAACGAAGAAAGAGGTTGCTCGTGAAATATTAAAGCAAATTGAAATGATGTTAGAAGATGATCGTCTATGAAATTTGCAAGTGTAATTGTTGATGTACCTGCACGTCAGACAGATCGACCATTTGATTATATTATCCCTAAAAAGTGGGAAGATATTGTCCAGACAGGCATGCGTGTAGTAGTTCCATTTGGCCCAAGGAAATTGCAAGGATTTATTATTGGAATCAAAGATTCGGCTGAAGTAGAAAGTAAGAAGCTAAAGACAATCCATGAAATATTAGATGTAACACCAGTTTTAAACGAGGAATTATTAAAGCTTGGATATTGGCTTACAAGCGAAACGTTATGTTATATGATTTCAGCCTTTCAAGTCATGCTTCCAACGGCGATAAAAGCTACGTATAAAAAGCGTCTACAACTTCGTAAACAAGAAGAAGTAGCACCTGAACTACTGTTTTTATTTCAGGACAAAGAGGCGATAGATTGGGAAGCGATTGAGACGCAGCCGCATCTATACCGCACGATTCAACAAGAAATTAAAAATGGCACGATTGAAGTTGTTTATCAGGTAAAAGATAAAGTGCAAAAGAAGAAACAAAGAGTCGTTCAACCGGAGTTGTCAGAAGATAAATTGGAATTAGCAGCATTTGAACTGAAAAGTAAAAAACAACAAGATGTACTCTATTATTTTGTGGAAAATTATAAAAGTGTGCCGTTGAAAGTAATAACAGAAGAGTTGCAAATAACAGACGCTCCGATTAAAGCACTTGTTAAAAAGGGGCTAATTTCAGAAAAGTATGTGGAAGTGTACCGAAATCCGTATGACGATGATGATTTTGAACAAACGAAACCATTCCCACTTACGGAGGAACAAAAGCAAGTTATTACACCGATTTTATCATCAATTACAAATGAAACTTACAATCCATTTTTACTATATGGTGTTACAGGAAGCGGAAAAACAGAAGTATATTTACAATCTATAGCAGCGGTGCTTACGAAAGGGAAAGAAGCTATTGTGCTTGTTCCTGAAATTGCACTAACGCCTCAAATGGTAGATCGTTTTAAAGGTAGATTTGGCTCGCAAGTTGCGGTTCTTCATAGTGCGCTGTCTGTTGGAGAAAAATATGATGAATGGCGTAAGATTTTAAGAAAAGAAGTGAAGGTTGTAGTTGGTGCACGTTCAGCCGTATTTGCACCTTTTGAAAATTTAGGGATTATTATTATTGATGAGGAGCACGAATCGAGCTATAAGCAAGAAGATAATCCGAGGTATCATGCAAGGGATGTAGCTGTGTGGAGGGGACAATATCATAAATGTCCTATCGTTCTTGGTAGTGCAACACCGACACTTGAATCGTTTGCAAGAGCGAAAAAAGGTGTGTATGAATTACTAACGATGGAAAAACGTATGAATAAACAAGCTTTACCAACAGTAGAGATTGTTGATATGCGTGAGGAACTTCGTGACGGGAATCGTTCCATGTTTTCGAAAGCATTGCATGAAAAAATAGCAGATCGATTAGAAAAGAAAGAACAGATGGTGCTCTTTTTAAATAGAAGAGGTCATTCTACATTTGTTATGTGCCGTGATTGTGGGTATGTTGTACAATGTCCGCATTGTGATATCTCGCTGACATATCATAAAATGAACCATCGTTTAAAATGTCATTACTGCAGTCACGAAGAGAATATGCCGACTGCGTGTCCTGCTTGTCAAAGTACATATATTCGTTTCTTTGGTACAGGTACACAAAAGGTAGAGGAAGAAATTACAAAACTATTTCCAGAGGCACGAGTCATTCGAATGGATGTAGATACGACAAGTCGCAAAGGAATGCATGAAAAATTATTAAAGGCGTTCGGGGAAGAAAAAGCAGATATACTACTTGGAACACAAATGATTGCGAAAGGATTAGATTTTCCTAAAGTAACGCTTGTCGGGGTTTTAACTGCAGATACGATGCTTCACTTACCTGATTTTCGAGCGAGTGAAAAGACGTATCAGTTATTGACGCAAGTAAGTGGACGAGCAGGCAGACATGAATTGCCAGGGGAAGTTATAATTCAAACGTATACGCCAGAACATTACAGTATAGAGTTAGCAAAGAACCAACATTATGATGTGTTTTTTGACCAAGAAATGCAAATGAGACGAACAAGACAATATCCACCGTATTACTATGTTGTACTTGTAACAGTATCTCATCCAGAATTATTAAAGGCAGTGCAAGTGACGGAAAAAATTGTCGGTCATTTACGGGCGCACTGCACGCAGCAAGCGATGGTGTTAGGACCGGTTGCTTCAGCAATTCCAAGGATAAAAGATAGATATCGTTATCAATGCATGATAAAATACAAACGGGAACCAAACTTAAAGAACGTGCTCAAAATGGTAAATGAACATTATCAAGCAGAAATGCAAAAAGAGCTACAAATCTCAATTGATTTTAATCCAACAATGTTAATGTAGCGGAGGGAAATATGGCAGTTTTAGAAATAGTAAAGCATCCAAATGAAGTGTTAGAAACACCATGCGAAAGAGTAATTAACTTTGATAAAAAGTTAGTGAAATTGTTGAAAGATATGCATGAAACAATGTTAATTGCGGACGGAGTCGGTTTAGCTGCGCCTCAAGTAGGTGTAAGCTTGCAAGTAGCGGTAGTTGATATCGATGATGATACGGGGAAAATCGAGTTAATCAATCCATCGATATTAGAAAAACGTGGTGAACAAGTAGGTCCCGAAGGTTGTCTAAGCTTCCCGGGACTTTATGGTGAAGTGGAACGTGCGGATTATATTAAAGTACGTGCGCAAAATCGCAGAGGTAAAGTATTTTTACTAGAAGCAGAAGGATTTTTAGCACGTGCCATTCAACATGAAATCGATCATTTACACGGTGTGTTATTTACATCGAAAGTGACAAGATATTATGAGGAAAACGAATTAGAATAGGTATTAAAAGGAGCGGTTTTTTAATGATAAAAGTAGTATTTATGGGAACACCGGACTTTTCAGTGCCGGTGCTTCGTCGTCTTATCGAAGATGGCTATGATGTAATAGGTGTTGTGACGCAGCCTGATCGTCCGGTAGGTAGAAAAAAAGTATTAACACCTACACCTGTTAAAGTTGAAGCAGAAAAACATGGTATTCCAGTGTTACAACCATTAAGAATTCGTGAAAAAGACGAATATGAACAAGTCTTGGCATTAGAGCCAGATTTAATTGTAACAGCTGCTTTCGGTCAGATTGTACCAAATGAAATTTTAGAAGCACCGAAGTATGGATGTATTAACGTCCACGCGTCTTTACTACCTGAACTTCGTGGTGGTGCACCAATCCATTATGCAATTATGGAAGGTAAAGAAAAAACGGGTATTACAATTATGTATATGGTAGAGAAATTGGATGCTGGTGATATCTTAACGCAAGTAGAAGTGGAGATTGAAGAGCGTGAAACGACAGGCTCTTTATTCGATAAGTTAAGTGAAGCAGGGGCACACCTTCTATCTAAAACAGTACCTTTATTAATCCAAGGTAAGTTAGAACCGATTAAACAAAACGAAGAAGAAGTAACGTTTGCATATAATATAAAACGTGAGCAAGAGAAAATTGATTGGACAAAAACAGGTGAAGAAGTATACAATCACATTCGCGGATTGAATCCATGGCCAGTTGCTTATACGACTTTGGCAGGACAAGTTATTAAAGTATGGTGGGGAGAGAAGGTCTCTATTGCAGAGAAAGCTGAACCAGGTACAATAGTAGCTCTTGAAGAAGATGGATTTGTTGTTGCAACAGGGAATGAGACAGCTGTTAAAATCACTGAATTGCAACCTTCTGGTAAAAAACGTATGAGTTGTTCGCAATTTTTACGTGGCACAAAACCTGAAATTGGAACGAAGTTAGGAGAAAATGCATGAGACAAAATGTTCGTGAATTAGCTCTTGATGGCTTAATTCAAGTAGAAAAAAGTGGTGCATACAGTAACTTACTTTTAAATAATCTAATTGAAAAAAATGCAATTGATAGAAAAGATATTGGTTTGTTAACTGAAATTGTATATGGAACGATTCAACGTCGTGACACATTAGATTATTATTTACAGCCTTTTTTAAAAAAGAAGGTTGAGGCGTGGGTAAGAGTATTACTTCGCTTATCTTTATACCAAATGATTTATTTAGACCGAGTGCCTGAAAGAGCGGCTATTCATGAAGCAGTTGAGATTGCAAAGCGTCGCGGGCATAAAGGGATTGCTGGTATGGTAAACGGGGTATTACGTTCGATTCAGAGAGAAGGGGTACCTTCTGTAGATGAAATCAAGGATCCAGTAGAACGTTTGGCAATCGCAACAAGTCATCCAATGTGGCTTGTGCAAGACTGGGCTTCTGAATATGGTTTAGAGACAGCAGAGAAGATGTGTGAAGTAAACATGTTACCCCCAGTACCAACAGCGCGTGTAAATGTGGATAAAATAACAGTAGAAGAAGCAATTGAGCTATTGGCTAGTGAAGGTATAGAAGCGAAGCGCGGCGATTTATCAGAGGATGCGATTCAAATTGAAAGAGGGAATGTAGCGCATACAGATGCGTTCAAAAAAGGTTTTCTTTCTATTCAAGATGAAAGTTCTATGCTTGTAGCACGCGCTTTAGAACCGAATGAGGGAGATGTAGTTCTTGATAGTTGTGCTGCTCCGGGCGGAAAAACAACGCACATTGCAGAGCGATTAAAAGGAACAGGTCAAGTTATGTCTCTTGATTTACATGCACACAAAGTACGTTTAATTAAACAACAAGCAGAGCGACTTGGTCTAGAAAATGTCGAAACAAAAGCACTAGATGCTAGAAAAGTGCAAGAACACTTTGCGAATGAAACATTTGATAAAATATTAGTAGATGCACCATGTTCTGGATTTGGTGTGATTAGACGTAAACCAGATATTAAGTTAGGGAAAAATAAAGGCGATAGTGAAAGATTATCGACGATTCAACTTGCAATACTAGAAAAAATAGCACCGTTGTTAAAGCAAGGTGGTCGCCTTGTTTATAGTACGTGCACAATAGAAAAAATAGAAAATGAACAAGTAATAAAGCAATTTTTACAAGAGCATCCTGAATTTGAATGGGATACTACGATAAAAGATCGCATGCCAGAAAAGTTAAATCCGTATATTGATGAAGGTCAAGTACGAATTTTACCGCACTATTTTGCAACAGATGGCTTTTATATTGCTTGTTTAAGGAAGAAGGTGTAGCATCGTGGAAACGACTGTGAGAAAACAAAAGAAAAATCTAGAAACGAAAAAACCATCAATTTATTCTTTACAACTTCATGAAATGCAAGATTGGTTAAAGGAACAAGGAGAACCTAAATTCCGTGCAGGACAAATCTTTGATTGGCTATATAAAAAACGTGTAAAAAATTATGACGACATGTCGAATCTTTCTAAAGGATTACGCGATAAATTGTCGAATTCCTTTGATATTACTACTTTAAATACATTGGTAAAACAAACATCTTCTGATGGAACAATTAAATTCTTATTCCAATTATATGATGGTTATTCTATTGAAACAGTGTTAATGCGACATGAATATGGAAATTCTATTTGTGTAACAACACAGGTCGGATGCCGTATCGGTTGTACGTTCTGTGCATCTACACTTGGTGGGTTAAAACGAAACTTAGAGGCTGGAGAGATTGTAGCGCAAGTAGTAGAAGTGCAACGTGCACTTGATGAAACAGAAGAACGTGTAAGTTCGCTTGTTGTTATGGGAATTGGAGAACCGTTTGATAATTACGACAACTTAATGTCATTCTTACGCATTGTAAACCATGAAAAAGGAATTCATATTGGTGCAAGACATATGACAGTTTCAACAAGTGGAATTGTTCCAAAAATTTATAAGTTCGCTGAAGAAGATATGCAAATTAATTTTGCGATTTCATTGCATTCTGCAAATACAGAGTTACGTTCAAAATTAATGCCGATTAACCGTGCTTATAAGCTACCAGACTTAATGGAAGCTGTTAAATACTATGTAAATAGAACAGGGCGTCGTATTACGTTTGAATATGGCTTATTTGGAGGAGAAAATGACCAAGTTGAGCAAGCTGAAGAACTTGCTGCGCTTTTAAAAGGTGTAAAATGTCATGTAAACTTAATTCCGGTAAACTACGTACCTGAACGTGATTATGTACGTACCCCACGTGAACAAATTTTCTTATTTGAAAAAACGTTAAAAGATCGTGGAGTGAATGTAACAATTCGCCGTGAACAAGGTCATGATATTGATGCAGCCTGCGGTCAGTTACGTGCGAAGGAGCGTAAAGAAGAGACGAGGTGACGAGATGAAAGCCGTGTTTCTATCGGATAAAGGAAAAGTTCGTCAACATAATGAAGATAGTGCGGGAGTTTTTCACAATTTAGATGGAAATATTTTAGCGGTAGTAGCAGATGGAATGGGAGGTCATCGAGCTGGTGATGTAGCTAGCTCGATGACCATTCAATTATTCCATGATTATTGGAAGCAAACGCATAATATGAATGAACCCAAAAAAGTAGAAGAGTGGTTACATACGAGTGTTGGGATTATTAATGAGCGTATATATGAGTACTCTAAGCAACATGTAGAATGTAATGGTATGGGAACAACACTTATAATAGCGATTTGTACGCCAAACTTTGTGACAATAGGTCATATAGGAGATAGTCGTTGTTATATGGTATCAGAGGGAGAAATCTCGCTTGTAACGGAAGATCACTCACTTGTAAATGAACTTGTGAGACATGGGGAAATTTCAAAAGAAGACGCAGAATATCACCCGAAAAAGAATGTTTTGTTAAGGGCATTAGGAACAGAAGAAAAAGTCGGATTAGATGTTAAAACATTGGTGCTTGAGGAAGATGATCAGTTACTTCTTTGCTCTGATGGGTTATCTAACAAAGTTTCTATTGCTGATATGCAACAAATTTTACAGTTAAATGAACAGCTTGAAACTAAGGGACAACGTCTCATTCAATTGGCGAATGATCGTGGCGGGGAAGATAATATCACCCTTGTTCTTATTGATTATGCGGGTTCGACAAACGAAAGTAGGTGAAGTGCAACGTGCTGATTGGAAAACGCTTAAATGACCGTTATAAGCTGCTAAAAATGATTGGTGGTGGTGGAATGGCCAATGTGTATTTAGCTCATGATGATATACTTGGCCGAGATGTAGCGGTAAAAATATTAAGACTCGACTATTCAAATAACGAAGAGTTTATTAAACGTTTCCATCGAGAAGCGCAGTCTGTTACAACGTTGTCGCATCCAAATATTGTGAATATGTATGATGTCGGAGAAGAAGATGGTATATATTATCTTGTAATGGAGTATGTACCAGGACAAACATTGAAGCAATACATAATTGAGCGAGGGATGTTACCTATAGGAGAAGCTCTTGATATTATGGAGCAGTTAACATCCGCCATGGCACACGCCCATCATTTTGAAATTGTGCACCGTGATATTAAACCGCACAATATTTTAATTCGAGCTGATGGAGTAATAAAAGTAACAGATTTTGGAATTGCGACAGCTACAAGTGCAACAACAATTACACATACAAATTCGGTACTCGGTTCGGTGCATTACTTATCACCAGAACAAGCACGCGGCGGGATAGCAAATAAACAATCAGATATTTATTCCCTAGGGATCGTTATGTTTGAGTTGTTAACAGGAAGACAACCGTTTTCTGGCGAATCTGCTGTTGCTATAGCTTTAAAACATTTACAAAGTGAAATTCCGTCTCCAAAGAGATGGAATGAAAATATTCCGCAAAGTGTCGAAAATATTATATTAAAGGCAACTGCGAAAGATCCGTTTCACCGATATCAATCTGCCAATGCGATGAAACGAGATATTGAAACTGCGCTATATCCAGAGAGGATAAATGAGCAGCCATTTTACATACCGGAAGATATGGAAGCGACAAAAGCGATTCCTATTATTCAACAAGAACAATTATTTGAAAATGTAACTGATGAAACAATTGTTTTAAAAGGAAGTAAAGTGGATGAACAGAAAAGAAAAGAAGAAACGGAATTAAATAAGAAGAAAAAACGAAGTAATAAATGGATCAAAGTTTTAATTACGACATTTTTACTTTTAGCAATTGGAATAACGTTAGCGCTTACTGTTATTCCGGGATTCTTTATTCCAAAAGATGTAAAAGTCCCTGATGTGGCTGGTATGAAGTATACGACAGCAGTAAATAAATTAGTTGAAAAGGGTTTTGAGGTTACGGAACCTAACATTGTATATACAGATGATGTTGAATCCGGTGATGTGATAAAAACAGATCCTGTGGCAGGTAGAGTCGTGAAAGAAAACTCTAAAATTACTATCTATCAATCAGGCGGAAAAAAGAAAAGTAAGATGAGTGATCTCACAGGAAAAGATTTTGAGAGTATAAGGAATGAATTAGAAGAAAAATATAAACAAGTTACAATAAATTATATTGAAAATGATAGGCCAAAAGGTGAAATCGTAGAGCAAATTCCGACGCCTGATCAAATGGTAGTAGAGGCGGAACAAGAACTGAAAATTTGGGTAAGTAAAGGTCCTTATCAAATTAGACCAGGTGATTTTTCAGGATGGACTGAAAATAGCGTAAATGGTTATTTGAATGAGAGAAAACTAACTCCAGATATAAAACGGGAGTATTCCGATACTGTTGATAAAGGACTTGTAATTTCGCAATCTCCAAAACCAGGAACGCCGTTAAAAGAAGGAGATAAAGTGACGATTATCATCTCAGAGGGGCCTAAGCCGAAAGTAACGAAAACAGTGAAAGTGGATAATATTTCTATTCCGTATGAGTCTTCTATAATTGGTGAGAAAAAACCGCAAACAATAGAAATTTATAAAGAAGATATGCAACAAAAAATGGATAGACCAATTGAAACTAGAACAATTTCAGAGTCGGCAACTATTTCTTTAGAATTTGTAATTCAAGAAGGTACAAAAGGACACTATAAAATTGTACGAGATGGTGTAACGATTATCGACAAAGAAGTACCATACCCAACTCAATAATAATGACTTCCATTTTCTTTCTAGAGGGGATGGAATGTATTACTCTTGCCTGTTATGCTGTCTACATATAGTGGACTGTATAACAGGCAAAAATATATGATTCAAAAAGTTATAAAAGTGATACTGTTATAAATAATATTTTAAATTTGATGGTAGATTAAATATATTAACTTGTATATGACGGGTTTTGAAATAAGTATTTAAAGAATTTTAAGCCATTCAATATTAATGACAGCTTCACTTTATACAAAATAAAGGAGAATTATATGCCAGAAGGAAAAATTGTAAAAGCTCTAAGTGGATTTTATTATGTGCAGCATGAAGAAGGGATTACACAATGTCGCGGGCGTGGTGTGTTCAGAAAAAATAAAATTACACCACTGGTAGGAGACCAAGTTGTTTTTCAAGCAGATAATCCAACTGAAGGATATGTGCTTGAAGTATTTGATCGGAAAAATGAACTTGTTAGGCCTCCTATCGCTAATGTTGATCAAGCAATTCTCGTTTTCTCTGCAGTAGAACCAGATTTTAATCCGGGACTATTAGATCGATTTTTAGTGCTGATTGAATATCATAACATTAAGCCGATTATTTGCATTAGTAAGATGGATTTAGTGGATGAAAAAATGAGAGAGACTGTTGAATCTTATGCAAATGACTATCGTGAGATGGGATATGATGTATTATTTACTTCTATAAATACATCGGAAAGTATTGATATTTTAAAACCATTCTTAGAAGGTTGTATTTCTGTCGTTGCAGGGCAATCTGGTGTTGGAAAATCTTCTATGCTTAACGTTTTACGTCCAGAGTTAGAACTGAAAACGAATGATATTTCCTCGCATTTAGGACGCGGGAAACATACGACAAGACACGTGGAATTAATTGCGGTTGGAAGCGGACTAGTTGCAGATACACCTGGTTTTAGTTCACTTGATTTCATAGATATAGAGGTAGAAGATCTTACATATTGTTTTCCGGAGTTGAAAGAAGCGAGCCAATACTGTAAATTTAGAGGGTGTACACATCTTTCTGAACCGAAATGTGCTGTGAAGACAGCGGTTGAAGAAGGAAAAATTACAGAATATCGTTATAAAAATTACAAACAATTCGTAGAAGAAATTAGAGAGAGAAAGCCGAGGTATTAGTTATGATTAAAATTGCACCATCGATCTTATCAGCAGATTTTTCAAAATTAGGGGAAGAGATTAAAGATGTAGAAAAAGGCGGAGCGGATTACATTCACATCGATGTAATGGATGGACATTTCGTACCAAATATTACGATTGGACCATTAATTGTAGAAGCTATCCGTCCGATTACATCGTTACCATTAGATGTACATTTAATGATTGAAAATCCTGATAACTATATCCCGACTTTCGCAAAAGCGGGAGCGGATATTATTACTGTTCATGTAGAAGCTTGCCCTCATCTGCATCGTACAATTCAGTTAATTAAATCTCATGGCATTAAAGCGGGAGTTGTATTAAATCCGCATACGCCAGTTTCAACGATTGAGCATGTATTAGAAGATATAGATATGGTATTACTTATGACAGTAAATCCAGGATTTGGTGGACAGAAGTTTATTCATTCTGTATTACCGAAAATTAAACAAGTGGCAGAAATGGTTAAAGAGCGCAATCTAGAAGTAGAAATTGAAGTTGATGGTGGTGTGAATGCTGAAACAGCAAGACTTTGTGTTGAAGCAGGAGCAAATGTACTTGTAGCTGGATCAGCAGTATACAATCAAAAAGACCGCGGTGAAGCAATTCGTGTCATTCGTGGATAATGAATGAACGAGTCTTTATCCCAGTGAAACTTCTAGTGTAGTAAGTTTTCACTATTTATAAAGGATAGAGAAAAAATATGTAAAAAGGCAATCTACCGAATGGCAGATTGCCTTTTTACAATAGAAGGGGAAGGAAATATGATTATTCATATTTTAGCGGGTGGACCTGCGGAATATTGTGCAGATTTTTCTCGATATGAAAATGAGAAAGTAGTGTGGGCGGCAGTTGATAGAGGAGTATATCGTTTATTAAAAGGAGGAATTACTCCAGCTGTTGCGTTTGGAGATTACGATTCAGTTACTGAAGAGGAATTAGTATGGATGGGCCAGCAAACAAATGACTTACATATTGTTCCTCGTGAAAAAGATCAAACAGATTTAGAAATTGCGATTAACTGGGCGTTGGAACAAAATCCGACATTGATTCGTATTTTTGGTGCCACCGGTGGAAGGCTGGATCACGGTTTAGCAAATATACAGATGCTTTTAAGAGGGTTAGAAGTAGGGATAGAAATGTGTATTGTAGACAATAAAAATGAAATAAGCGTGAAAAAAGTGGGTACACATATAATTGAAGAAAATAAAAATTTCCCTTATGTATCTTTTGTGCCGGTTACTGAAATAGTAGAAGGTATTACATTACTTGGTTTTAAGTATCCTCTAACTAATAAAACAATAGAATGGGGATCAACACTTTGTATTAGTAATGAACTCCTTGAGGAAAAAGGTACTTTTTCATTTACTTCTGGCATATTAATGGTGATAAGAAGCACTGATTAAAGAAACAATTTTGCTCCTTACATCATATAGTGAACAAGTGGAGTAATGGGGATTAGGAGGGAAACCATGAGATTTTATACAATTAAGTTACCTAAATTTCTTGGTGGAATTGTTCGTGCCATGTTAAATACCTTCAAAAAAGATTAAAAAAAGCACCTATTACCGGTGCTTTTTCCATTGTCATAGTAAAAAAAGAGCCTATCGGCTCTTTTTTTTATTATTAAACACGTTCGATTTTGCCAGATTTTAATGCTCTAGCAGAAACGTAAACACGTTGAACTTTTCCGTCGATGCGTACGCGAACTTTTTGAAGGTTAGCGCCCCATTTACGTTTTGTAGCGTTCATTGCGTGAGAACGAGAATTACCAGAACGAGCTTTTCTTCCAGTGATAGCACAAACACGAGCCATTTATATTTCCCTCCCTTGATACCTTACCATACGTAATTTTTCAATGTTAGTCTTTTTTGCGATGCTAAAAACACTACTATAATTTAACACAACTAAAAAGAGAATGCAACACCGTAGAAAAAAGAAATCAAGAAAAATTACTTGACACCATATGTCGATGATGAAAAGTCGAAATCAAGAAAAATTGCTTGACATATTATAGTGGTACATGTTGTATAATAACAATGGACTATTTTGCTCATCATAAAAAATGTGATTTAAAACATAAAATATGAGAGTGAAAAGAAAGAACGATGGAATTTTCTTTAAAAAGATTATATGATAGTAACTAAAGTAGTCTAGCTCACTTTCACCATTTATGAAGGGGGAAACGAGATGTCAATTGAAATTAAAACAAAGTATGGTCAAATTGATATTAGTACAGATGTAATTGCAACAATTGCTGGAGGTGCCGCAGTAGATTGCTACGGTATCGTAGGTATGGCATCAAAAAATCAGTTAAAAGATGGTTTAACAGACATTTTACGAAAAGAAAACTTCACTAGAGGTGTTATTGTTCGTAAAGATGAAGATGAAGTACATATTGATATGTATATTATTGTGAGCTATGGTACGAAAATTTCAGAAGTAGCACATAACGTGCAGACGAAAGTGAAATATACATTAGATCAAACTGTAGGACTAGCAGTAGATTCTGTAAACATCTACGTACAAGGAGTTAAAGTAATAAACTTGTAATGTGCATTAAGGAGGAAAATCTGTGTCAATTCAAAAAATTGATGGGAAACGTTTATCACAAATGATCATGCAAGGAGCGAATAATTTAACAAATAATGTTCAGCTTGTTGATGCATTAAACGTATTTCCAGTTCCAGATGGCGATACCGGTACAAACATGAACTTATCAATGACTTCAGGCGCACGTGAAGTGAAAGCGAATCCTTCACAGCATGCTGGTAAAGTCGGCGTAAGTTTAGCCAAAGGATTATTAATGGGAGCTCGTGGTAACTCTGGTGTTATTTTATCTCAGTTATTCCGTGGTTTCTCTAAATCCATTGAACAAAAAGAAGAATTAACAACAGTTGATTTTGCTGCAGCTTTAGATGCTGGGGTAGAAGCGGCTTACAAAGCGGTTATGAAACCGATTGAAGGAACGATTTTAACGGTTGCAAGAGAAACGGGTAAATATGCAGTGACAGTTGCGAAAAAACAGCGCGACTTTGTTTTGTTTATGGAAGACGTTGTGAAAGAAGCGAATGCATCGTTAAATCGTACGCCAGATTTATTACCTGTATTAAAACAAGTTGGCGTTGTAGATAGCGGTGGTAAAGGTCTTGTTGTTGTATACGAAGGATTTTTAGCTGACTTAAAAGGAGAAACGATTTCTTCTAATGTGTCTGCCCAACCATCTATGAATGACATGGTACGCGCAGAACATCACCGTAGTGTACAAAGCCAATTGAGTACAGAAGATATTAAGTATGGATATTGTACGGAATTCATGGTGAAATTAGAGCCTGAAAAAATGAAAGAACATAATTTCTCTGAACAAAAATTCCGTGAAGATATTAGCGTGTACGGAGATTCACTACTTGTTGTATCAGATGATGAGGTTGTTAAGGTTCATATTCATGCGGAACATCCTGGAGATCCTATGAATTATGGACAACGTTATGGTAGTTTAATTAAGATTAAAGTAGAAAATATGCGTGAACAGCATACTGCTTTATTAGATGAGCCTACTATGATGCCTGAGCCGACTAGCCAGTCTAAAGAGAAACAACCGTACGGTATCGTAACTGTAGCTATGGGATCTGGTATCAAAACTTTATTTGAGAGCATTGGCGCGACGAAAGTGATCGAAGGTGGCCAAACGATGAATCCAAGTACGGAGGATATTGTGAAGGCGATTGAAGAAGCGAACGCTGAAAAAATCATTATTTTACCGAACAACGGAAATATCGTGATGGCAGCAGAACAAGCAGCGTCAGTTGTTGATCAAGAAGTGATTGTAGTTCGTTCGAAAACAGTTCCTCAAGGTATGGCTGCAATGTTAGCATTTAATCCAGTTGGAACGTTAGAAGAGAATGAAGAAAACATGAAAGAAGCTTTATCTCATGTGAAAACCGGTCAAATTACGTATGCTGTACGTGATACGGAAATTGATGGTGTACCAATTCAAAAAGATGATTTCATGTGTATTGCAGATGGAAAAATCGTATCAACAAATGCTGCAAAAGTAGGAGCTGCAAAGCAATTACTAGAAGCACTTATTGATGAAGATTCTGAAATTGTAACGATTCTACAAGGTGAAGATGCAACTGACGAAGAAGTAGCTGAGTTAGTTGAATTTGTAGAAGAGAACTTTGAAGATGCAGAAGTAGAAGTACATGTTGGAAACCAACCGGTGTATTCGTTCATCTTCTCTGTAGAATAAGAAAAAATTCGTTTTGAAAATAAATGGATTACTTACTTGCTAATGGATAAGAAGTAGTAATATGAAGTTCATTACTAGTTTTTATTCAAAAGGCTAGCATATTGAAGATAAAAAAGAGCCTTGCTGCTAATAGTGAGGCTCTTTTCTTTCGTGTTGCTTACGAGGGATTTGAGTAGTTTCTCTTAGAATGCCTATGATAGAATATATAGGGTGAAAGAGAGCGATTACAGATGTCAATAGTATGAACAGAATGAATCAAAGAAAATAATGTGACGGAGCGTGAGAATCTTGAATGAAGTTGTACAAGTTCCTGTTACGGATGTAAAGGGAATCGGAGGAGAAACATCTGAATTACTACACGAGATGGGAATTTATACAGTTTCTCATCTATTAGAACATTTTCCGTACCGTTATGAAGATTATGCGATGAAAGATCTTGCTGAAGTAAAGCATGATGAACGGGTAACAGTTGAGGGAAAAGTTCATAGTGCTCCTTTACTGCAATATTATGGGAAAAAGAAGTCGCGTCTTACGGTTCGTGTCCTCGTCGGTCGTTATTTAATTACAGCTGTATGTTTTAATAGGCCGTACTATAAGCAGAAGTTAAATTTAGATGAAACGGTAACGATTACTGGTAAATGGGATCAGCACCGTCAAACGATTGCGGTATCAGAGCTTCATTTTGGACCAGTTGTACGTCAACAAGAAGTAGAGCCTGTATACTCAGTGAAAGGGAAACTTACAGTAAAACAAATGCGTCGTTTTATTGCCCAAGCTTTCAAGGAGTATGGGGAATCTATAGTTGAAGTGTTACCTGATGGATTGCTAAGTCGATATAAATTATTGCCGCGTTATGAAGCGCTTCGGGCATTGCATTTTCCAGCAGGACAGGAAGATTTAAAGCAAGCACGTCGCCGTTTTGTATATGAGGAGTTTTTCTTATTTCAGCTAAAAATGCAAACATTACGGAAAATGGAGAGGGAAAATTCGAAAGGGACGAAAAAAGAAATTCCTTCAGCAGAATTGCAAGAGTTTGTCGATGCTCTTCCGTTTCCTTTAACTGGTGCACAGCGTCGGGTAGTAGATGAAATTATGAAAGATATGACATCTCCTTATCGGATGAATCGTCTGTTGCAAGGTGATGTAGGTTCTGGGAAAACAGTCGTTGCAGCGATTGGCCTTTATGCAGCGAAGTTAGCACATTATCAAGGTGCTTTAATGGTTCCTACAGAAATTTTAGCAGAGCAACATTATCAATCGCTCGCAGAGACGTTCTCGCACTTTGGTATGAAGGTTGAATTGTTAACCAGTTCTGTTAAAGGTGTAAGGCGTCGAGAGATTTTGGCAAAATTAGAACAAGGAGAAATAGATATCCTTGTTGGAACACATGCTTTAATTCAAGATGAAGTTATCTTTCATAGGTTAGGTCTCGTTATTACTGATGAACAACATCGATTTGGTGTAGCGCAGCGACGGGTTTTAAGGGAGAAAGGTGAAAGTCCGGATGTTTTATTTATGACGGCGACGCCAATTCCGCGTACGTTAGCAATTACTGCATTTGGAGAGATGGATGTTTCTATAATCGATGAGATGCCAGCTGGTAGAAAGGTAATTGAAACATACTGGGCAAAACATGATATGTTAGATCGAGTTCTCGGTTTTGTAGAGAAGGAGATAAAAAAAGGAAGACAAGCATATGTTATTTGTCCCCTTATTGAAGAATCTGAGAAACTTGATGTACAAAATGCGATCGACTTACATAGTATGCTGACTCATCATTATCAAGGGAAATGTCAAGTCGGATTAATGCATGGCAGACTCTCATCTCAAGAAAAAGAAGAGATAATGGGACAATTTAGTGAAAATAAAGTGCAAATTCTTGTGTCGACAACAGTTGTTGAAGTAGGTGTGAACGTACCGAATGCGACTGTAATGGTTATATATGATGCGGAGCGTTTCGGTTTATCGCAGCTCCATCAGCTCAGGGGACGTGTTGGGCGTGGTAGTGAACAATCATATTGTTTATTAATCGCGGATCCAAAATCGGAAACGGGAAAAGAGCGAATGCGTATTATGACCGAAACGAATGATGGATTTGTATTGTCAGAAAAAGATTTAGAGTTAAGAGGTCCTGGAGATTTCTTTGGAAGTAAGCAAAGTGGTTTACCAGAATTCAAGGTTGCTGATATGGTACATGATTATCGAGCGTTAGAAACAGCTAGACAAGATGCGGCGTTACTAGTAGAGTCAGAAGCGTTTTGGCATAATGATCAGTATGCTTCGCTGCGTACTTATCTTGACGGGACAGGTGTGTTCCAAGGAGAGAAGCTCGATTAAAGGGAGGCAACGAAAGTTTTTGTTGCATTCTACTTTTAATGATTATATACTACTGTTAGTACCTAGTCATAAAAATGGATGGTGCGGTATGAAAAAAAGAAGAAGTAAAAAAGAAAGACAAGAATTATTACAACAAACAATAGAAACGAATCCTTTTATTACGGATGAAGATTTAGCGGAAAAATTTCAAGTGAGTATACAAACCGTACGTCTTGATCGTATGGAATTATCTATTCCTGAATTAAGAGAAAGAATTAAACATGTAGCTACAAAGCAACATGAAGAAGATGTGAAATCTTTACCGTTAGAAGAGGTTGTCGGAGAAATTATCGATATAGAATTAGATAGACATGCGATTTCTATCTTCGAAGTGAAGGTAGAACACGTATTTAAAAGAAATCAGATTGCCCGTGGGCATCATTTGTTTGCACAAGCAAACTCACTAGCTGTTGCGGTTATTGATGAAGAATTAGCTTTAACTGCAAAGTCTACCATTCGATACATTCGTCCTGTAAAATTAGGAGAGCGTGTTGTTGCAAAAGCGCGCGTTGAAGATGTAGAGAATGATAAAGGACGGACCGTTGTCAAAGTGCGTAGCTTTGTTGGAGAAGAACTTGTTTTTACAGGCACTTTTGAAATGTATCGATCTAGTAATTATAGTGAGGAAGGTAACAACTTATGAAAATCGCAATAGATGCAATGGGCGGCGATCATGCTCCAAAGGCTGTCGTATTAGGAGCAATGAAAGCTATTAAGGAATATTCTGATTTACATATTACGTTAGTAGGGAAAGAAGAGGAAATTCGTCAATACTTAACGAGTGAAGAACGAATTACTATACTTCATACAGATGAAAAAATCGAATCGACAGATGAACCAGTAAGAGCGGTTCGTCGAAAAAAACAAGCTTCAATGGTACTAGCAGCGCAGCAAGTGAAAGACGGCGTAGCCGATGCTTGTATATCAGCGGGTAGTACAGGAGCTTTAATGGCGGCTGGATTGTTTGTTGTAGGTCGTATGGAAGGAATTGAGCGACCAGCTTTATCCCCTACAATGCCAACTGTTGATGGAGAAGGTTTTGTTATGTTAGATGTTGGAGCGAACGTTGATGCAAAACCAATTCATTTATATCAATATGCAGTAATGGGATCTGTATACGCTGAGAAAGTAAGAGGAATTAAAAATCCTCGCGTTGGACTTTTGAATGTTGGAACAGAGGATGGCAAAGGGAACGAGCTTTCAAAACAAGTCTTTGCAATGCTTAAGGATGCCCCAATTAATTTCGTTGGGAACGTTGAATCAAGAGATTTATTGCAAGGTGTAGCAGATGTTGTTGTATGTGATGGTTTTACAGGGAATGTAGCGCTAAAATCATTAGAAGGAACAGCACTTGCGTTATTTTCTATGTTAAAAGAGCAGTTAATGAGTTCGTTTACGAGCAAATTAGCGGCAGCGGTATTAAAGCCAAAACTTATGGTATTAAAAGATAAAATGGATTATTCGGAGTATGGAGGAGCAGCATTATTTGGATTGAAAGCTCCTGTCATTAAGGCTCACGGTTCTTCCAATGACCAATCAATATTTAGTGCGATTCGTCAAACGAGAGAAATGGTAGCGAAAGAAGTTATTCCTACTATTTCAAGCGTAATGGAGAAAGAGCCACTCCAATAAGAGGAGGATTTGAAATGGGAAAACTAGCATTTCTTTTTCCGGGCCAAGGTTCACAGGCAGTTGGAATGGGTAAACAGTTAGCGGAGAATAATAAAGAGGTTGCAAATGTGTTTGCAAAAGCAGATGAGGTGTTGCAAGATTCACTTTCAGAAGTGATTTTTGAAGGGCCACAGGAAAAGCTTACGTTAACGACAAATGCGCAGCCTGCCTTATTAACAACGAGTTTTGCTATTTTGACAGCTTTGAAAGAGTATGATATTACACCAGACTTTGTTGCAGGGCATAGTTTAGGTGAATATAGCGCTCTTGTAGCAGCGGGTGCAATAACTTTTGAAGACGCTGTATATGCTGTAAGGAAACGTGGGGAATATATGGAAGAAGCTGTTCCTGGCGGAGAAGGTGCAATGGCGGCTATTTTAGGTGCTGATCCACATATGCTGAAACAAGTTACAGAAGAAGTAACGAGTGAAGGATATGCAGTACAAATCGCTAATATGAATAGTACGAAGCAAATTGTGATTTCTGGAACAAAGCAAGGAGTCGAGATTGCTTCTCAAAGAGCGAAAGAAAATGGTGCAAAGAGAGCAATTCCGCTTAAGGTAAGTGGACCGTTCCACTCTTCGCTTATGAAGCCAGCAGCGGAGAAGTTCCAAAGTGTCTTAAATGAAATTACAATTCAAGATACGAATATTCCTGTTATCGCAAATGTAACAGCAGACGTTATTACAAGTGGTGCACATATTCAAGAAAAGCTAATTGAACAGCTCTATTCGCCTGTCTTATGGTACCCGTCCATTGAAAATATGGTGCGTCAAGGGGTAGATACATTTATTGAGATTGGACCTGGGAAAGTACTTGCTGGACTTATGAAGTCAATTGATTCATCAGTGAAAGCATATGCGATATATGATGAAGAGACATTAAAAGATACCATTTCAAATTTGAGAGGAGAAAACTGATGTTAAAAGGGAAAGTAGCATTAGTAACTGGCGCTTCACGTGGAATTGGTCGTGCGATTGCGATTGATTTAGCGAAACAAGGGGCAAATGTTGTAGTAAATTATGCTGGTAATGAGCAAAAGGCAAATGAAGTAGTTGATGAAATAAAGAAATTAGGTTCGGATGCAATTGCAGTAAGAGCAGATGTTGCAAATGCTGAAGACGTTACGAATATGGTGAAACAAACTGTAGATACATTTGGACAAGTTGATATTCTTGTAAATAATGCAGGTGTAACGAAAGATAATTTATTAATGCGTATGAAAGAAGAAGAATGGGATACAGTTATTAATACAAACCTAAAAGGTGTATTCTTATGTACGAAGGCAGTATCTCGATATATGATGCGCCAGCGTCATGGCCGTATTATTAATATCGCTTCTGTTGTTGGAGTAACAGGTAATCCAGGACAAGCAAACTATGTTGCTGCTAAAGCGGGTGTAATTGGATTAACAAAAACATCAGCAAAAGAATTAGCGAGCCGTAATATTACTGTAAATGCAATTGCTCCAGGTTTTATTGCGACTGATATGACGGATGTATTAGATGAAAATATAAAGGCCGAAATGTTAAAGTTAATTCCTGCAGCTCAGTTTGGTGAAGCGCAAGATATCGCAAATACTGTAACGTTTTTTGCTTCTGATCAAAGCAAATATATTACAGGGCAAACGTTAAATGTTGATGGCGGAATGGTAATGTAATAAAAGAATCGATTTCAACTAGTTTTTTTGTCCAATATTTAATATAATATTTGAGGGGAGGTGAATGGAATGGCAGATGTTTTAGAGCGTGTAACAAAAATCATCGTTGATCGTTTAGGTGTAGAAGAAACTGAAGTAGTACCAGCTGCGAGCTTTAAAGAAGATTTAGGCGCAGACTCCCTAGATGTAGTAGAACTTGTAATGCAATTGGAAGATGAATTCGAAATGGAAATTTCTGATGAAGATGCTGAAAAGATTGCTACTGTTGGCGATGCTGTGACTTACATAGAGAGTCATCTATAATGCTTAAGTGAAGTCCCGTTTTTTAGCGGGGCTTCTCGGCTTATATCTGGAGGGACCTATGCCGTACCGAAAACATAGAGAAAAAAAATACGAAACAAAATATCGTGAAGCGTTTAAAGTATTTCAAGAAGAGATAGGTATTACGTTTTCAGATGAAAAATTATTGATTCAAGCATTTACGCATTCATCGTATGTGAATGAGCATCGAAAAAAACCGCATGAAGACAATGAGCGTCTCGAATTCCTTGGAGATGCAGTATTGGAACTTACTGTGTCACAGTATCTGTTTCAAAAATATCCGACAATGAGCGAAGGAGAGTTAACGAAACTACGTGCAGCTATTGTATGTGAACCATCTCTTGTTCGTTTTGCAAACGAGTTGTCATTTGGTAGCCTTGTTTTATTAGGAAAAGGTGAGGAAATGACAGGTGGACGTGAACGACCAGCTTTATTAGCGGATGTCTTTGAAGCGTTTATTGGTGCCCTTTATCTTGATCAAGGGTTAGAAACAGTATGGGGATTCTTAAAAGAAATTGTATACCCTAAAATTAATGAAGGTGCTTTTTCTCATGTGATGGATTATAAGAGTCAATTACAAGAGTTGATTCAGCGTGATGGTAGTGGCAATATTGAGTATCAAATTTTGCAGGAAAAAGGACCGGCCCACAATCGAGAATTTGTGTCACGTGTTACGTTAAATAACGTGGCTTTAGGTCTTGGTAGTGGCAAGTCGAAAAAAGAAGCAGAGCAACAAGCTGCTGCAGAAGCATTGAAAAAATTAAAAGAACAACTATAAGGAATCCCCCTTTGAATGAGGGGGATTCCTTATGCATAGAATGAAACTTTCTTTTTGTTTGTGAATAAAGGGAAGGGAAATCCGTATAATAGCTTGTTTTTGTATAGACAACAGTTATAACAACGGAGAATAGGAGGAAGGCCTTTCGTGTTTTTAAAAAGATTAGAAATAGCAGGGTTTAAGTCTTTTGCTGAGCGTGTATCTGTTGATTTTGTCCCAGGTGTAACTTCTGTAGTAGGACCTAATGGAAGTGGGAAAAGTAATATTACTGATGCGATTCGCTGGGTACTTGGTGAACAATCTGCAAAATCATTACGTGGTGCAAAGATGGAGGATATTATTTTTGCAGGCAGTGATACGAGAAGAGCAGTTAATGTTGCTGAAGTAACAATAACTTTAAATAATGAAGATCAACGTTTACCGATTGAATATAATGAGGTATGTGTAACGCGTCGTGTATCTCGTTCAGGTGATAGTGATTTTTATATTAATAAACAATCATGTAGATTGAAAGATATTATCGATTTATTTATGGACTCTGGTATGGGTAGAGAAGCTTTTTCGATTATTAGCCAGGGGAAAGTTGAAGAAATTTTAAGTAGTAAATCAGAAGAACGTCGTGGTGTATTTGAAGAAGCTGCGGGAGTGCTGAAATACAAACTTCGTAAAAAGAAAGCTGAAGTGAAATTAGCAGACACACAAGAAAACTTAAATCGTGTACAAGATATCATTCACGAATTAAGTAGTCAAGTAGAACCTTTAGAAAGACAAGCTTCTATTGCGAAAGATTATCTCGAGAAAAAAGAAGAATTAGAGAAAGTAGAAGCGGCGCTTATTGTACATGAAATTGAAGAATTACATGAGAAATGGGAAGCGCTTCGAAATCAGTTTGGGCATAATAAAAACGAAGAAGCTAAAATGTCAACGCATTTACAAAAAGGTGAAGAAGAGCTTGAGGAATTACGAGGACAATTACAAGCAGTAGATGAGTCTGTAGATTCCTTACAAGAAGTACTGCTTCTTTCTAGTAAAGAGCTAGAAAAGTTAGAAGGACAGCGTGAGTTATTAAAAGAGAGAAAACAAAATGCAACGACGCACTGTGCACAACTCGAACAGTTAATTGTTGAATTAACAGAGAAAGCTACAAGTTATGATGGTGAAATTGAATCCAGTACAGAAGTGTTGATGCAATTTGTAAATCAAGTAAAAGAGTTGGAGACAAAATTGCATGATAATGAGCTACTGCTTGCAACTTTTGCTGACAATTTAGAGGAACAAATTGAGAATTTAAAAGGTGACTATATTGAACTTTTAAATCAACAAGCTAGTCATCGTAATGAGTTATCTATGATTGAAGAACAATCTAAACAACAAAACTCAAAAAATGAACGCCTCGATGAAGAAAATGCGAAATATGTAGAAATACGCATGGAAATTACAGCGAAAAAGACGAAACTTGTGGAAAGTTATGAACAAGTGAAAGAAAAAGTAGCTGGTATCCTTTCGAATATACACAAGACAGAAGCTGCACTTGGGAAATGCAAGACGCAGTATAGTGAAAATGAAACAAAACTGTATCAAGCGTATCAATTTGTACAACAGGCACGTTCTCGAAAAGAAATGCTAGAAGAGATGCAAGAGGATTACTCTGGTTTCTATCAAGGGGTACGTGAAGTATTAAAAGCTAGAGAAGATAGGTTGCAAGGTATCGAGGGTGCTGTTGCAGAACTGCTAACGGTACCGAAAGAATATGAAATTGCAATGGAAATTGCTCTAGGTGCAGCGATGCAGCATATTGTCGTACAAAAAGAAGAACATGCTCGTAATGCAATTACGTTTTTAAAACAAAATAAACATGGACGAGCAACATTTTTACCGCAAGCTGTTATTAAAAGTAGATCGTTATCATTTGAACAATTACGTATTGTAAATCAACACCCATCGTTTGTAGGTGTGGCGGCAGAACTTGTGCAATATAACAATAAATATGAAAATGTAGTTTCAAATTTATTAGGTACTGTTATTGTTGCGAAAGATTTACGTGGGGCGAATGAGTTGGCGAAACAACTGCAATACCGATATCGCATTGTAACAATCGAAGGTGATGTAGTGAACCCTGGCGGTTCTATGACTGGTGGAGCGGTAAAACAGGCGAAATCTTCTTTATTAGGACGTCAACGTGAGCTAGAAGAGTGGACGAACAAGTTAACTGATATGGAAGAAAAAACGACAAAGTTAGAAAACTTTGTTAAAGCAGTAAAGCAAGAGATTCAAGAAAAAGAAGTGCAAATACGCGAACTAAGGCAAAGTGTAGAAGCAGAGCGTGTAGATGAACAGAAATTAAGAGAAGAAATTAGTCGCTTAGAATTAGAAGAACATCGTATTAATGATCGTTTATCTATTTACGATTTAGAGATTGAAGGATTCTTACAAGATCAAGTGAAAATACAGGGACGTAAAGAAGAGCTAGAAAAGATTTTAGCAACGCTTCAAGCGGAGATTACGGAATTAGATAGCAAAATTGTCGCTTTAACAAAACAAAAAAGTGAGCAGCATTCTTCGAAAGAAAAAGTGCAAAAGGAAATGACTGAGTTAAAAGTGTTGGCGGCTGAAAAGCAACAACGCTTATCTAATCAAAAAGAAAAAGTTGAACGATTGACGAAGGAAAAAGAAGAAACGGATGCAACGCTTGTCAAAACGAAAGAGGATTTAGCATTCTTAAAACAAGAAATGACATCTAATTCAAGTGGTGAAGAACAGATTACGAATATGATTGAGAAGAAAGCATATGATCGTAATCAAACTTCAGAGTTAATTCGCTCTCGTCGTGAACAACGCGTATCGTTACAAGAGAGAGTAGAACATTTAGAACGTAATCTGAAAGAAACAACAGGTAAACATAAATACATTCTTGAGATGCTGAAAAATCAAGAAGTAAAAATAAACCGACTTGATGTAGAGTTAGAAAATAGATTACAACATTTACGTGAAACATATACGATTTCATTTGAAGCAGCAAAACTGAAGTATACAATGATGATGCCTGCAGAGGATGCACGTAAAAAGGTGAAACTAATTAAATTATCCATCGAAGAGCTAGGCACCGTGAACTTAGGGGCAATTGAAGAGTATGAGCGTGTAGCAGAGCGTCATACATTCTTACTAGAGCAAAAAGATGACCTAGAAGAAGCGAAAACGACATTGCACCAACTTATTACTGAAATGGATGAAGAAATGAAAAAACGCTTTTCTACTACGTTTGAAGGAATTCGAATGGAGTTTCAATCGGTATTCTCTGAATTATTTGGAGGCGGTAGAGCGGATTTAGTCATGACGAATCCAGAGGACTTATTAAATACTGGTATTGATATTGTAGCGCAACCGCCAGGGAAGAAACTGCAAAACTTAGGTTTACTTTCTGGTGGAGAGCGTGCTTTAACAGCAATTGCGCTGTTATTTGGTATTTTAAAAGTGCGCCCAGTCCCATTCTGTGTATTAGATGAGGTAGAAGCGGCTCTTGATGAGGCGAATGTTGCCCGTTTTGCGCAGTATTTAAAGAGATTTAGTGATGAGACACAGTTTATTGTCATTACACATAGAAAAGGTACAATGGAAGAGTCTGACGTATTGTACGGTGTAACAATGCAAGAGTCAGGGGTATCTAAACTTGTTTCGGTTCGTTTAGATGATGGAGAAGAACTAGTTGCAAGTAATTAGGAAGGATGGGACAGTATGAGCTTTTTTAAAAAATTAAAAGAAAAAATTTCAAAACAAACAGATACGGTAACAGAGAAATTTAAAAATGGATTAGAAAAAACGAGAAATTCGTTTGCAGATAAAGTAAATGATTTAGTTTATCGTTATCGTAAAGTAGATGAAGATTTCTTTGAGGAATTAGAAGAAATTTTAATTGGTGCAGATGTCGGAGTTTCGACGGTAATGGAATTAATTGATCAATTGAAAGAAGAAGTGCAACGTCGTAACATCCAAGATCCAAAAGAAGTACAAGCTGTTATTTCAGAAAAGTTAGTAGGAATTTACAAAGGTGACAGTGAGTTTAGTAACGAAATTAATATGCAAGAGGATCAATTAACAGTTGTTTTATTTGTCGGTGTTAACGGCGTAGGAAAAACGACGACGATTGGTAAACTAGCACATAAATTCAAATCAGAAGGTAAGTCTGTCCTATTGGCGGCAGGAGATACATTCCGCGCGGGAGCGATTGAACAATTAGAAGTATGGGGCGATCGCGTTGGTGTAGAAGTGATTAAACAAGGGTCAGGATCTGATCCAGCGGCGGTTATGTATGACGCTGTACAAGCCGCGAAAGCACGTAAAGTAGATGTGTTACTATGTGACACAGCAGGACGCTTACAAAACAAAGTAAACTTAATGAAAGAGTTAGAGAAAGTGAAGCGTGTAATTGAGCGTGAAGTACCGGGGGCTCCTCACGAAGTATTACTTGTTATTGATGCAACAACAGGACAAAACGGTTTAAGTCAAGCGAAAACATTCCGTGAAGCAACGAATGTTACTGGTATTGTTTTAACAAAGTTAGATGGAACTGCTAAAGGTGGTATTGTATTAGCGATTCGTAACGAAATGGATGTACCGGTGAAATTCGTTGGATTAGGAGAGCAAATGGATGACTTACAGCAGTTTGATCCAGAACAATATGTGTATGGTTTATTTGCGAACTTAGTAGAAACAGAAGAAGTGTAAGTGAAAGAAGCGGTATTTTCCGCTTCTTTTTCTATAAAAATATGTGATGTTAAGAAAAAAACTTGACACTCTTTTGTACTCCATGTAAACTAATTGATGTAAAGGGAAATCACTTAACAAAGGATGATCCAACATGCTCGAGAAAACAACGAGAATGAACTATTTATTTGATTTTTATCAATCGTTGTTAACGCAAAAACAAAGAAGTTATATGTCGCTTTATTATCTAGATGATTTATCTCTTGGTGAAATTGCGGAAGAATTTGATGTAAGTCGCCAAGCCGTGTATGATAACATTAAACGGACTGAAGCGATGCTTGAAGAATATGAAGATAAATTAGTATTACTTCAAAAGTTTCAAGAGCGACAGCGACTTGTTGCAAAGCTAAAACAGCTAATCAGCGAAGAAGAGCATGTGAATGAAGAAATGAAACAAGTTGTTGAAGCTATCGAAAAATTAGATTAGGAGGGCGGCAATATGGCATTTGAAGGATTAGCCGACCGACTTCAACAGACAATGCAAAAAATCCGCGGCAAAGGAAAAGTTTCTGAAGCCGATGTGAAAGAAATGATGAGAGAAGTTCGTCTAGCTCTTTTAGAAGCGGACGTTAACTTTAAAGTAGTAAAAGATTTTGTAAAGCGTGTGTCTGAACGTGCTGTCGGACAAGATGTAATGACAAGTTTGACGCCTGGACAACAAGTAATTAAAGTCGTACAGGAAGAACTTACAGAACTTATGGGCGGAGAGCAAAGCAAAATTGCTGTTGCTAATAAGCCACCGACTGTTATAATGATGGTTGGTCTGCAAGGTGCGGGTAAAACAACGACGACAGGTAAGCTTGCGAATTTGCTTCGTAAAAAGCATAATCGTAAACCGATGCTTGTTGCAGCGGATATTTACCGTCCAGCAGCGATTAAACAGCTTGAAACATTAGGGAAGCAATTGGACATGCCTGTATTCTCTTTAGGAGATCAAGTAAGTCCTGTTGAAATTGCGAAACAAGCGATTGCAAAAGCAAAAGAAGATCATCACGATTATGTTTTAATTGATACAGCAGGTCGCCTGCATATTGATGAAGAACTAATGGATGAATTAGCGAAAGTGAAAGAAGTTGCGAAACCGGATGAAATTTTCCTTGTTGTCGATGCGATGACGGGACAAGATGCGGTAAATGTTGCACAAAGTTTCCATGAACAGTTAGGTTTAACAGGTGTTGTATTAACGAAATTAGATGGTGATACGCGCGGTGGTGCGGCATTATCTATTAAGGCGGTAACAAATACACCGATTAAATTTGCTGGTATGGGTGAAAAACTAGATGCGATTGAAGCGTTCCATCCAGAGCGTATGGCATCCCGAATTTTAGGGATGGGAGACGTCTTAACATTAATTGAAAAAGCGCAAGCTACAGTTGATGAAGAGAAAGCAAAAGAACTTGAGCAAAAAATGCGTACGCTTTCGTTTACGCTTGACGATTTCCTAGAACAACTTGGACAAGTGCGTCAACTTGGACCGCTTGATGAATTGTTAGGAATGCTTCCTGGTGCAAATAAAATTAAAGGGCTGAAAAATGCGCAAGTTGATGAAAAACAAATTGGGCATATTGAGGCAATTATTCGTTCTATGACTAAATTAGAGCGAGAACAACCGGAAATAATCAATGCTAGTCGCAAAAAGCGCATTGCCAAAGGTAGCGGTACAACGGTACAAGAGATCAATCGTTTAATCAAGCAATTTGATGATATGAAAAAGATGATGAAAACGATGACGGGAATGCAAAAAGGTAAGAAAAAAGGACTAGGTGGATTGAAGTTTCCATTCATGTAAGGAAAAAAGATGGCTCTGTTAAGAAAAAATACTTTACAAAGCAATAGTCTTTTTGCTAATATAATTATCTGTGTGAAATAAATTCGGAGGTGCTTTATAAATGGCAGTTAAAATTCGTTTAAAACGTATGGGAGCTAAAAAAACTCCTTTCTATCGTGTAGTTGTTGCAGATTCTCGTTCTCCTCGTGACGGACGTTTCATTGAGGAAATCGGTACTTACAATCCGGTTGCTCAACCAGCTGAAGTTAAGATCAACGAAGAAGCAGCATTAAAATGGTTAGGAAATGGTGCTAAACCATCTGATACAGTTCGTAACTTATTCTCTAACCAAGGTATCATGGAGAAATTCCACTTATCTAAACAAGGTAAGTAATTGAGGCAATGACTATGAAGAAGTTAGTCGAGACGATTGTCAAGCCTCTTGTCGATCATCCTGAAGATGTAAAAGTTACACAGGAACTTTACAACGGAGAGATAAAGTATCGATTAACTGTACATCCTGAGGATGTTGGAAAAGTCATTGGAAAGCAAGGGAAAGTTGCGAAAGCAATTCGAATGCTCTTGTATTCAGTGGGACATCATAATGATGAAAAAGTAACACTGGAAATTCAATAAACGTAAAAAGGGCGAGGAGTTATTTCCTCTCCCTTTTTTAACATTTAAAGAGAAGTTGCATGTTCCATATGTGAAATGGAGATGCTTAATTTATATAGAAACCAGGGGTGACATACTATTTATGACAAAATGGTTTAACGTAGGGAAAATTGTAAATACTCATGGCGTAAGAGGAGAAATTCGTGTTATTTCTCGTACTGATTTTCCAGAAGAGCGATATAAAGTAGGAAACACGTTATACATAAGTAATGAGAAAAGTACAGACTACCTTCCGGTAAAAGTAACTTCTCATCGTCAACATAAGACATTTGATCTATTAACATTTGAAGGATACAACAATGTAGAAGAAGCAGAGAAGTTTAAAGGTTCTTTAATAAAAGTACCAGAAGAGCAGTTAGGCGAACTAGCTGAAGGCGAATACTACTACCATGAAATTATTGGTTGCAGTGTTGTAACGGAAGAAGGAGAAGCGTTAGGAACAATAAAAGAAATTTTATCTCCTGGTGCAAATGATGTTTGGGTAATTAAACGTCCAAAAGGTCAAGATCTATTAATTCCTTATATTGATGATGTTGTACTTCAAGTTAATATTGAGAATAAATTAGTAACCATTCATGTAATGGAAGGGTTATTATAATGAAAATTGACATTTTAACATTGTTTCCAGATATGTTTACGGGTGTGTTTGGATCTTCAATTTTAAAGAAAGCACAAGAAAAAGAAGCGGTAGAGCTTCGTGTTGTCAATTTCCGCGATTATACAACGAGTAAGCATAATAGCGTAGATGATTATCCGTATGGCGGTGGCGCTGGGATGGTATTAACCCCCCAGCCTATCTTTGACGCAGTGGAAGAGTTAACGAAGGAAACAGACCGTAAACCGAGAGTTGTCCTAATGTGTCCACAAGGAGAGCGTTTTACGCAGAAGAAGGCAGAAGAACTTGCTGAAGAAGAGCATGTTATTTTTGTGTGTGGTCATTATGAAGGGTACGATGAACGAATTCGTGAGCATCTCGTGACAGATGAGATTTCTATCGGTGACTACGTATTAACCGGCGGAGAGTTAGCCTCTATGGTTATTACTGATAGTGTCGTGCGTCTCCTACCGGGAGTGCTAGGAAATCATGCTTCACAAGTCGAGGATTCGTTTAGTACAGGTTTATTAGAACATCCTCATTATACACGTCCAGCTGATTTTCGTGGTATGAAGGTACCGAATGTACTAATGTCAGGAAATCATAAAAATATTGATGAATGGCGACACAAAGAATCACTACGTCGTACGTACACGCGTAGACCGGATTTACTGGAAGAACGAGAATTATCTAAGCAAGAAGCGAAATGGCTAGAACAGATTAAAGAAGACAAGTAAGGGCTTGATATATTTGCTATTGCAACAGTCCTAGCAATATGCTATTATAACACTTGTGCTACTGAAATCAGTGGCCGTATTAACGATGTTCCGCTGTAATTTATTAAGACTTTATAAGAGCATCTGTTTAAAGGAGAGAATTTAATATGCAACAATTAATCGCAGAAATTACTCAAGGCCAATTAAAAACTGACCTTCCTTCATTCCGTCCTGGAGACACTTTACGTGTACACGTAAAAGTAGTTGAGGGAACTCGTGAAAGAATTCAGCTTTTCGAAGGTGTTGTAATTAAACGTCGTGGTGGCGGAATCAGTGAAACATTCACAGTTCGTAAGATTTCTTACGGTGTAGGTGTTGAGCGTACATTCCCAGTTCACACGCCAAGAATCGCGAAACTTGAAGTACTTCGCCGTGGTAAAGTACGTCGTGCTAAGTTATACTACTTACGTAACCTTCGCGGTAAAAAAGCACGTATTAAAGAAATTCGATAAGACATGTATGGGAGCTTGTAAATACACAAGCTCCCTTTTTCCAATCTATATAAAATTTTGATATAATACGAGCAGCTTACATAATCGTGGAGGGGAAATGCATGAAGAAAGAAAAGAGTTCACTTTGGGAATGGATCAAAGCAATTTTGATTGCTGTTGTATTAGCGGGTGTTATTAGACAGTTTTTCTTTGCGCCAATTCTCGTAGATGGAGTATCGATGGCGTCTACTTTACATGATCGCGATCGAATGATTGTCAATAAAATTGGTTATCACATAGGAGATCCGAAGCGATTTGATATTATCGTATTCCGAGCGACGGAGGATAAAGATTATATTAAGCGCATTATCGGCCTGCCAGGTGATGAAATAGAGTATCGTAATGATAAACTATATGTTAACGGAAAGGCTTATGAGGAGCCGTATTTAGACAAGCAGAAAAAACAAATTGCTGACGGACCGCTTACATATGATTTTACTCTTGAAGAAATGACAGGGAAGAAAACTGTTCCAGAAGGTCAATTATTTGTTTTAGGCGATAATCGTCGCTTTAGTAAAGATAGCCGTTCGATTGGTACAATTGCAATGGACCAAGTGATTGGAAAAGCAAATATACTATATTGGCCGTTAAAAGATGCTCGTATTGTGAAATAAAAGAAAAAGAAGGTGGCAACATGGTAATTCAATGGTTCCCGGGACATATGGCAAAGGCTAGACGCCAAGTAACAGAGAAATTAAAGTTAATTGATGTTGTAATTGAGCTTGTAGATGCTCGATTACCTTTATCTTCTCGAAATCCAATGATCGATGAGATTATTACACATAAGCCGAGGCTTGTTGTTTTAAATAAAGCGGATATGGCAGATGATCGTTTAACAAAGCAGTGGATCGCATATTTTAAAGAAAAAGGCCAGATGGCAATTTCAATTAACGCACAAGCTGGACAAGGTATGAAGGAAATTGCTGCGGCTTGTAAAGTGTTGGTGAAAGAAAAATTTGATAAAATGGTTGCAAAAGGTATTAGACCGAGAGCAATTCGTGCATTAATTGTAGGTATACCGAATGTTGGTAAATCTACGTTAATTAATAAGTTGGCGAAGAAAAATATTGCTAAAACAGGAGATCGTCCTGGTGTGACAACAGCTCAACAATGGATTAAAGTTGGGAAGGAAATGGAACTGTTAGATACACCCGGTATTTTATGGCCTAAATTTGAAGATCAATTAGTGGGTCTTCGTTTAGCGACAACGGGCGCAATTAAAGATTCAATTTTAAATTTACAAGATGTTGCTGTTTACGCTTTACGTTTTATGGAAAAACATTATCCAGAACGTTTGAAAGATCGATATAATTTAAATGAAATTCCAGAAGATATTGTGGAGTTATTCGATGCAATTGGAAAAAATAGAGGCTGTTTAATGGGCGGCGGAATGATTGATTATGATAAAACATCTGAGCTTATACTTCGTGAGCTTCGTGGTGGAAAACTTGGGAAAATGACGTTTGAAACACCAGAAGAGTTTGCGGAGCAGACAGAAGATGCAGAAAAAGTAGAAGAAGTATAAGACGTGCGTTTGTACGTCTTTTCTTTTTTGTATATAAAGGGAGTGGCATGAATGCAAAAAGTGACTATTCAAGAAGCGGAACGTTTACTGCATGAAATAATGAGTGAAGAAGATGACCGCTTCCAAATATTAATGAAAGACGAGCGAAAAGGAATACAAAAGCTCATTTTGAAGTGGCATAAACAAAAAGAGTTAGCGCAGAAAGAAAAAGAAAAGTTTTTCGAAATGTCCAAGTACGAGATTGCATTACGTGAAAAAGGGCTCACACTTATCGCGGGTATAGATGAAGTAGGGCGTGGGCCGCTAGCTGGGCCTGTCGTGACTGCAGCTGTTGTCCTTCCGGAAGATTTTTATATTCCAGGGTTAAATGACTCGAAAAAGCTGAGTGAGGCGAAGCGAGAGCGTTTTTATGATGAAATTAAAGCACAAGCAATTGCAATTGGAGTTGGAATTGTATCACCGCAAATTATTGATGAGATAAATATTTATCAAGCGACGAAACAAGCGATGTTAGATGCTGTTGCGAATTTATCTTGTGCACCAGAATATTTATTAATTGATGCGATGAAACTTCCTACACCAATTCCGCAAACATCCATTATTAAAGGTGATGCGAAAAGTATTTCTATTTCAGCTGCATCCATTATTGCGAAAGTAACGAGAGATCGTATGATGAAAGAGCTTGGAGAAAAGTATCCTGCATATGGATTTGAACAACATATGGGATATGGAACAAAACAACATTTAGAAGCGATTGAAGCGCATGGAGTATTAGAAGAACATCGGAAATCGTTTGCACCAATTAAAGATATGATTCAAAAATAAGCTGCGAATATGCAGCTTATTTTTTTATTTTGGTATATGAACATTATTATTTCCAAAAAAGAATAAAGCGATTTCAGTTTTCTGACACTTTATTGTAGACAGCGTGCCAATCATCTTATACAATGGCAATGTAATGTTTTTTAAACATTAAAAAACTTTTCGAGTAAAACAGGAAAACAGGGGAGGATGGGACCATGAATATCCATGAGTACCAAGGTAAGGCAGTCCTTAGAAGCTATGGGGTTAGCGTTCCGAACGGGAAGGTTGCATTTACAGTAGAAGAAGCTGTAGAAGCAGCGAAAGAATTAGGAACGGATGTATGTGTAGTAAAAGCACAAATTCACGCTGGTGGACGCGGCAAAGCTGGCGGAGTAAAAGTTGCAAAAAATTTAGATGAAGTTCGTACATATGCAGAGAGCATTTTAGGAACTACACTTGTGACACATCAAACAGGTCCTGAAGGTAAGGAAGTAAAACGCTTACTTATCGAAGAAGGTTGCGATATTAAAAAAGAATACTATGTTGGTCTAGTTTTAGATCGTGCAACTTCTCAAGTTGTTTTAATGGCATCTGAAGAAGGTGGAACAGAGATTGAAGAAGTAGCAGAGCAAACACCTGAAAAGATCTTTAAAGAATATATTGATCCAGCAGTAGGCTTACAAGGCTTCCAAGCGCGCCGAATCGCATTTAACATTAATATTCCAAAAGAGCTTGTAGGACAAACTGTGAAGTTTATGATGGGCTTATACCGTGCGTTTATCGAAAAAGATTGCTCTATCGCGGAGATCAATCCACTTGTTACAACAGGTGACGGTAAAGTTATGGCATTAGATGCGAAATTAAACTTTGATTCTAATGCTTTATATCGCAATAAAGACATTTTAGAACTTCGTGATCTTGATGAAGAAGATTCAAAAGAAATTGAAGCTTCTAAATATGACTTAAACTACATTCCTTTAGATGGAAATATCGGTTGTATGGTTAATGGTGCAGGTTTAGCGATGGCTACAATGGATATCATTAAACATTACCATGGCGATCCAGCTAACTTCTTAGATGTTGGTGGCGGTGCAACAGCTGAAAAAGTTACAGAAGCATTCAAAATTATCCTTTCTGACAAAAATGTAAAGGGTATCTTCGTTAACATTTTTGGTGGCATTATGAAGTGTGATGTTATCGCAGAAGGTGTTATTGAAGCGACGAAACAAGTGGGTCTTGAATTGCCTTTAGTTGTACGTCTTGAAGGTACAAACGTCGAGTTAGGTAAGAAAATTTTAAATGAGTCTGGCTTAAATATTGTTGCAGCAGAATCTATGGCAGACGGTGCACAAAAAATTGTTTCACTAGTGGGCTAATAGAAAGCGGGGGAGAAAAATGAGCGTATTAGTTAATAAAGATACAAAAGTTATTGTTCAAGGTATTACAGGTTCTCAAGGTTTATTCCACACAAAACAAATGATTGAATACGGTACGAAAATTGTCGGTGGTGTAACGCCAGGTAAAGGTGGCACTGATATTGAAGGTGTACCAGTATTTGATACTGTAGAAGATGCAGTGAAAGCAACAGGCGCAAACGCTTCAGTTGTATACGTTCCACCCGCTTTTGCGGCTGATGCAATTATGGAAGCAGTTGATGCAGAAATCGATTTAGTAGTATGTATTACTGAAGGAATTCCTGTATTAGATATGGTAAACGTAAAGAGATATATGGCGGGTAAACATACACGTTTACTTGGACCAAACTGTCCTGGTGTTATTACGCCTGATGAATGTAAAATTGGTATTATGCCAGGGTATATTCATAAAAAAGGCCATGTAGGTATCGTATCTCGCTCTGGTACATTAACGTATGAGGCTGTACATCAGTTAACACAAGAAGGTATTGGCCAATCTACTGCTGTAGGTATCGGTGGAGACCCAGTTAACGGTACGGACTTTATTGATGCGTTAAAAGCATTTAATGAAGATGAAGAAACGCATGCTGTAATTATGATTGGTGAAATCGGTGGTACAGCAGAAGAAGAGGCAGCTGAATGGGTGAAAGCTAATATGACAAAACCTGTTGTAGGCTTCATTGGTGGCCAAACAGCGCCTGCTGGCAAACGTATGGGCCATGCTGGTGCAATCATTTCTGGTGGTAAAGGAACTGCTGCAGAAAAGATTAAAACGATGGAAGCTTGTGGTATTAAAGTAGCGGAAACTCCAGCGGTTATGGGCGAAACGCTAATCTCTGTCTTAAAAGAAAAAGGTCTATTTGAGACTTGTAAAAACTACTAATCTGTTGAAAGACACCTTCTTGCTTGAAGGTGTCTTTTTACGTAATTCTTGTTTACATAATAAAAATTATGGGTAAGGAGAATTAAGATGAAAAGAGAACGATTGTTACATCTTCATTATTTTTTAGCGGATCATTGGAAGGCGATGGAAAGACTACTATATGTCGATCCTGAATTGAAGGGAATATACACGTTTAATACAAAACAAATGGAATACTACACTGGAATATCCTCGAAAAAATCTTCAGAATTAGTAAATTTTCTTCAAAGTTCAAATCTCCCGCAATATATATCTTATTTAGAGAAAAATCGAATCTTTTATATGACTATATGGGATGAAGATTATCCACAATTATTACGTGAAATACAAGATCCCCCCTTTGTGTTATATGGAAAAGGAGAGAAGGATTTTCTCAATAAAGCGAATAAATTAGCGGTTATTGGAACGAGAGAACCGACTTTATATGGACATGAGAGTTTAAAATTTATTTTACACCCATTATTAGAAAGGGAATGGCTTATTGTCAGTGGGTTTGCAAGAGGGATAGATACAATGTCTCATGAAATTACAGTAAGACGGCATTGCCCGACTATTGCAATACTAGGACATGGATTATCGTATATGTATCCAAAAGAGAATAGACATTTATATGAAACGTGGAATGAATATATATTGTTATTAACGGAGTATCCGCCGCACTATGCACCGAAAAAATGGTATTTTCCAAAAAGGAACCGGATTATTAGTGGTATAAGTAAGGGTGTTTTAGTTGTAGAAGCGAAATCAAGAAGTGGAACACTTATTACTGCGGACCTTGCTTTAGAGCAAAATAGAGAGGTATTTGCACTTCCTGGACCTATATTTATAGATAGTGCATCAGGAACGAATCATCTGATTCAACAAGGAGCGAAACTAGTAAGAAATGCAGAAGATATCTTGGAAGAGGTTTTAAATTAACCTTATATTTTTATGTTTTTATTAAACAATTATTGACAAATGGTAGATAGGCACTGTATGGTATATTCATTCTTGATTGACAAAAACAAGAGAAATCAATAAGATTGATGAAGACTTGAATCCACCTCTTAAGGAGGCACTAGCATGTCAGATTACCTCGTAATCGTGGAGTCGCCTTCTAAGGCGAAGACCATTGAGAAATATTTAGGGAAAAAATACAAAGTTGTCGCGTCTATGGGACACGTTCGCGATTTACCTAAAAGCCAAATGGGGATAGAAGTAAAGAACAACTTCACCCCGAAGTATATTACCATTCGTGGTAAAGGTCCCGTCTTAAAAGATTTAAAATCAGCGGCAAAAAAAGCAAAGAAAGTCTATCTCGCGGCCGATCCAGACCGCGAAGGGGAAGCAATTGCTTGGCATTTAGCCAATACGTTAAATGTGGACGTTGAATCAGATTGCCGAGTTGTGTTTAATGAGATTACAAAAGATGCAATAAAAGAATCATTTAAACATCCTCGTGCGATTAATATGGATTTAGTAGATGCACAACAAGCAAGGCGTATACTAGATCGTCTTGTTGGTTACAATATTAGTCCTTTATTATGGAAGAAAGTAAAAAAAGGATTAAGTGCAGGACGCGTACAATCTGTAGCAGTTCGTTTAATTATCGAACGTGAAAAAGAAATTCAAATCTTTGAGCCTGAAGAATTCTGGACAATTAAGACAGAATTTGTGAAAGGGAAAGACACATTTGAAGCAAGTTTTTACGGTGTAGATGGTGAAAAAGTTCAATTAACGAATGAAACGCAAGTGAATGAAATAATTGAACAGATGAAAGATAATGCGTTTTCAGTTGAAAATGTAACGCGAAAAGAGCGAAAACGTAATCCTGCATTACCGTTTACAACATCTTCCTTGCAACAAGAGGCAGCTCGTAAGTTAAACATGCGAGCAAAGAAAACAATGATGCTCGCGCAGCAATTGTATGAAGGTATAGATCTTGGAAAGCAAGGGACTGTAGGTCTTATTACGTATATGAGAACTGACTCAACACGTATCTCAGAAACAGCTCAAACAGAGGCGCGTACTTACATTACTGAGGCGTTTGGTGCGGAATACATAGGGACAGAAAAGAAGAAAGAAACGAAAAAGTCGAACGCGCAAGATGCGCATGAGGCAATTCGTCCTACTTCGGTAATGAGAAGGCCAGAGGAACTAAAGAGTTTCTTAAGTCGTGATCAACTTCGGTTGTATAAACTGATTTGGGAGCGATTTGTTGCAAGTCAAATGGCGTCTGCTATAATGGATACTGTGACAGCTAGACTCATTAATAACAATGTTCAGTTCCGTGCAAGTGGATCGGTTGTAAAGTTTCCAGGATTTATGAAAGTGTATGTAGAGTCGAAAGATGACGGGGCTGAAGAAAAGGATAAAATGTTGCCACCTTTAGAAGTAGGGGAAACGGTATTTTCTAAGGATTTAGAACCGAAGCAACATTTTACACAACCTCCGCCGCGCTATACAGAGGCTCGTCTAGTAAGAACACTTGAAGAGCTTGGAATTGGAAGACCGTCGACTTACGTGCCGACACTTGAAACGATTCAAAAACGTGGATACGTAGGTTTGGATAATAAACGCTTCGTTCCAACTGAACTTGGTGAAATAGTAATTGAACTTATTTTAGAGTTTTTCCCAGAAATTATTAACATTGAATTTACTGCTAACATGGAGCAAAGTCTTGATGAAGTAGAAGAAGGAAATGCGAATTGGGTAAAAATTGTTGATGATTTCTACGTAGGTTTTGAACCGCGTTTAGAAAAAGCGGAAAAAGAAATGCGTGAAGTGGAAATTAAAGATGAACCAGCTGGGGAAGATTGTGAACTGTGTGATCACCCAATGGTCTTTAAAATGGGTAAATACGGGAAATTTATGGCTTGTTCGAATTTCCCAGATTGTCGTAATACAAAACCGATTGTGAAAGAAATCGGTGTTACTTGTCCGAAGTGTGATAAAGGTCAAATTATTGAACGCCGTAGTAATAAAAAGAAACGTCTTTTCTATGGATGCGGTACGTATCCAGAGTGTGACTTTGTATCTTGGGATAAACCAATTGGTCGTAAATGTCCGAAGTGCGAAGGTATGCTTGTAGAGAAGAAGTTGAAAAAAGGCGTGCAAGTACAATGTATTTCGTGTGATTATGAAGAAGAACAACAAATGTGAGCGTAACTGCTCACATTTTTTTCGGGAAGAAAAGGAAAGGTGATAAATATGACAACACAAGTAGTAAACGTCATTGGCGCAGGTCTTGCAGGAAGTGAAGCAGCTTACCAAATTGCAAAACGTGGTGTCCAAGTAAAATTATATGAAATGAGACCAGTAAGGCAAACGCCAGCTCATCACACAGATAAATTTGCAGAGTTAGTATGCAGTAACTCGCTTCGCGCAAACACATTAACAAACGCTGTTGGTGTTATTAAAGAAGAAATGCGTCTAATGGACTCTGTTATTATTCGTGCAGCTGATGAGTGCTCTGTACCAGCAGGAGGGGCTTTAGCTGTAGATCGTCATGAATTTGCGGCAAAGGTAACGGAGTATGTGAAAAACCATCCGAACGTAACTGTGATGAATGAGGAAATTACTGAAATTCCAGAAGGTCCTACTGTTATCGCGACAGGTCCACTTACGTCTCCTGATCTTGCTGCACAATTAAAAGAATTAACAGGTGAAGATTATTTTTATTTCTATGATGCTGCAGCACCGATTGTTGAGAAAGATAGCATTGATATGAATAAAGTATATTTAAAGTCTCGTTACGATAAAGGTGAAGCTGCATATTTAAACTGCCCAATGACGGAAGAGGAATTTGACCGTTTTTACGAGGCTTTAATTGCTGCTGAAACAGTACCTTTAAAAGAATTTGAAAAAGAAATTTTCTTTGAAGGTTGTATGCCAGTAGAAGTTATGGCAAGTAGAGGAAGACAGACGTTAGTATTTGGACCGATGAAACCTGTTGGATTAGAAGATCCGAAAACAGGGAAAACGCCATATGCTGTTGTTCAGTTACGTCAAGATGATGCAGCGGGAACGTTATACAACATCGTAGGTTTCCAAACGCATTTAAAGTGGGGACCACAAAAAGAAGTGTTACAGTTGATTCCAGGACTGGAAAACGCAGAGATTGTACGTTATGGTGTAATGCATCGTAATACGTTTATTAATTCACCTAACTTGCTTCGTCCAACATACCAATATAAACAACGTGATGATTTATTCTTCGCAGGTCAAATGACTGGAGTAGAGGGATATGTTGAATCAGCGGCGTCAGGATTACTAGCGGGTATTAACGCTGCTCGACTTGTGAAAGGTGAAGAACCGGTTGTATTACCGCCTGTAACTGCAATGGGAAGTATGGCGAATTATATTACTGCGACAAACGCGAAAAACTTCCAGCCAATGAATGCAAACTTCGGTTTGTTTGCACCGTTGGAGAAGAAAATTAAGAGGAAAGCAGAACGAAATGAAGCATATGCAACACGCGCTTTAGAAACAATTCAAAATTTTGTAAATATTTAGTTAAATTTCTTGCAAAGGCTACTAAGTTGTGATACGATTTAGTAGCCTTTATTGAGGTGAATTGTGTGAATGTGAAGAAATTGTTACAATTATTCGTTGGATATTTACAAATTGAAAGAAATTATTCAAAATATACAATTGCAAGTTATCAAAATGATTTAGAACATTTTGTGCAATTTATGGAGCGAGAAGGCATATCCTCTTTTTTAGATGTTACATACGCGGATGTTCGTTTGTACTTAACGACGTTGCACGATGAAAAGTTAGCCCGTAAATCTGTCGCAAGAAAAGTATCAAGCTTACGAAGTTTATATCGTTTTTTGATGCGTGAAGGTTATCGGAAAGATAATCCGTTTGCACTTGCGTCACTCCCCAAAAAAGAATTGTCAATCCCAAAGTTTTTATATGCTGAAGAATTAGAGGAATTATTTGAAGTTGCTGATACGGAAACGCCGCTAGGTCAAAGGAATCAAGCTTTATTAGAGTTGATGTATGCGACTGGAATCCGTGTGAGCGAATGTGTCAATTTACAACTTACCGATATTGACTTCGCGGTGGGAACAATTTTAGTAATGGGAAAAGGGAAAAAACAAAGGTATATTCCGTTCGGAAGCTATGCGCAAGATGCTTTAATTACTTATATAGAGAACGGGAGAAAACAGTTAGCTCACAAAACTGAAGAACACTCTCATATGGTATTTTTAAATGCGAAAGGCACGCCGCTAACAAGTCGAGGGGTACGCTATGTATTAAACGAACTCATTAAGAAGGCTTCACTGACAATGCGGATAAGTCCCCATATGTTAAGGCATACATTTGCTACACACATGTTAGATGAAGGGGCAGATTTACGTACTGTACAGGAGCTACTAGGTCATGAGAATTTGTCGACGACACAAATTTATACGCATGTCTCTAAAGAAAGATTGCGTTCGGTCTACATGAAGCATCACCCGCGGGCATAAATTGCTTTTAAAGCTATAAAAACATATAAAGGAGTTTTTTCTATGGGAAATTTCCACGCTACAACGATATTTGCAGTTCATCATAATGGAGAATGTGCAATGGCTGGAGATGGTCAGGTGACAATGGGAAATGCAGTTGTAATGAAACATACAGCTCGTAAAGTCCGTAAACTTTTCCAAGGGAAAGTTTTAGCTGGCTTTGCAGGTTCCGTTGCTGACGCATTTACTCTTTTTGAAATGTTTGAAGGGAAATTAGAAGAGTACAATGGGAACTTGCAGCGTGCTGCAGTTGAGATGGCAAAACAATGGCGTGGCGACAAAATGTTACGTCAGCTAGAAGCGATGCTCATTGTCATGGATAAAACAACTATGCTTCTTGTTTCAGGTACAGGAGAAGTGATTGAACCGGATGATGGTATTTTAGCGATTGGATCTGGTGGGAATTATGCGCTTTCTGCAGGTCGTGCTTTAAAGCAATATGCAAGTGAACATTTAACAGCGAAGCAAATTGCGAAAGCGAGTTTAGACATTGCTGGCGATATTTGTGTTTATACAAACCACAATATAATTGTGGAAGAATTGTAGAATCGTAAGGGAGGCATTTTATATGCATTTACATTTTACTCCGCGTCAAATTGTGGAAAAATTAGATCAATACATTATCGGTCAAAAAGATGCGAAGAAAGCGGTTGCTGTAGCTTTAAGAAATCGATATCGTCGAAGTAAATTAGCTGAAAATCTACGTGATGAAATTGCGCCTAAAAATATTTTAATGATTGGACCGACAGGTGTTGGTAAAACAGAGGTAGCACGACGAATGGCGAAACTCGTTGGAGCACCTTTTATTAAGGTTGAAGCTACCAAATTTACAGAAGTTGGATATGTAGGTAGAGATGTAGAATCAATGGTACGTGACCTTGTGGAAACGTCAGTTCGTATCGTGAAAGAAGAAATGGTAATTAAAGTACAAGACAAAGCAGAAGAACAAGCGAATCAACGTCTTGTTGAAATTTTAGTGCCGAGTCCGGAGAAACAATCTGGATTTAAAAACCCATTAGAAATGCTATTTGGCGGTGCTCAAAATTCGAATCAAACATCTGATGCACAGGAAGATGTTGAAATCGAAAAGAAACGTCAAGATGTGGAAAGAAAGCTTGCTGCAGGACTTCTTGAAGATGAAATTGTATCGATTGAAGTGACTGAGCAACAGTCTTCCATGTTCGATATGTTACAAGGAACTGGCATGGAACAAATGGGGATGAATTTCCAAGATGCATTAGGAAGTTTTATGCCGAAAAAAACAAAAAAACGTAAACTTTCTGTGAAAGAAGCAAGAAAACTCTTGACAAATGAGGAAGCACAGCGCTTAATTGATATGGATGAAGTTACACAAGAGGCTGTTTATCGTGCTGAACAGCTCGGGATTATTTTTATCGATGAAATTGACAAAATTGCTGGTAAGCAGTCGAATAGCGTAGATGTATCACGTGAAGGTGTGCAACGTGACATTTTACCAATTGTAGAAGGATCGAATGTTGCGACAAAATACGGATCAGTAAAAACGGATTATATTTTATTCGTTGCAGCTGGAGCGTTTCATATGTCTAAACCGTCGGATTTAATTCCGGAACTGCAAGGGAGATTTCCGATTCGAGTAGAATTAACAAAATTATCGACAGATGATTTTGTTAAAATATTAATCGAGCCTGACAATGCGTTAATTAAACAATATATGGCTTTATTAGCGACTGAAGGTATAGAAATTGAATTTTCAGACGAAGCTATTCGTAAGATTGCTGAGATTGCTTATCAAGTTAATCAGGATACAGATAATATTGGAGCAAGAAGACTTCATACGATTATGGAGAAACTCCTTGAAGATTTATCGTTTGAAGCATCTGAAATTACGTTAGAGAAAATAACGATAACACCTCAATACGTTGAGGAGAAATTAGCAACGATTGCTAAAAATAAAGATGTGAGCCAGTTTATTTTGTAATAGTGTCATCAGGTGACTCGCCCTAGTTTCCAAGTGATGAAAAAATATGTAAGTAACATGTAGGAGGAACTTTTGAAATGGAATTATTAGCAAAAACAAGAAAATTAAATGCGTTATTACAGAGCGCAGCAGGAAAGCCTGTAAACTTTAGAGAAATGTCTGACACAATGTGTGAAGTAATCGAAGCGAACGTATTCGTAGTAAGCCGTCGTGGTAAATTACTAGGTTATGCAATTCACCAACAAATTGAGAATGAGCGTATGAAACAAATGCTTGCAGAGCGTCAATTCCCGGAAGAATACACGCAAAGCTTATTCAACATTACAGAAACATCTTCAAACTTAGATGTAAACAGTGCTTACACAGCATTCCCAGTAGAAAATAGAGAATTATTCGGTCAAGGTTTAACTACAATCGTACCAATCGTTGGTGGCGGTGAGCGTCTAGGCACATTAGTGTTAGCTCGTCTTGGTCAAGAGTTCTTAGACGATGATTTAATCCTTGCTGAATACAGTTCAACTGTAGTAGGTATGGAAATCTTACGTGAAAAAGCAGAAGAAATCGAAGAGGAAGCACGTAGTAAAGCTGTTGTTCAAATGGCGATTAGCTCATTATCTTACAGTGAGTTAGAAGCAATCGAGCATATCTTCGAAGAATTAAATGGAACAGAAGGTTTACTTGTTGCAAGTAAAATTGCTGATCGCGTAGGAATTACTCGTTCTGTAATCGTAAATGCACTTCGTAAATTAGAGAGTGCTGGTGTTATTGAGTCTCGCTCTTTAGGTATGAAAGGAACATACATTAAAGTGCTAAACGACAAGTTTCTACAGGAACTTGCTAAATTAAAAACAAACTAATTTATAAAACTCTCCTCATTTTTTGAGGAGAGTTTTTTTGTGTATAAAAGATTGATGTTGTTTGTAAATAGCGTCATAATCGTATTTTACGGAAAAGCTATGAATTGAATTTTATTTTTTTGCTTAAAGGAAATACAGGTTGGTAATACTAGAATTCGAGTGTGAACAAAGAAAGTTTTACATTGTTCGCATTTTCGACTTGATTGTAATATTTCAGTATGATATAGTAAGCAGTGGTGTCAGTACAAAGTACACACGTTTACTGATTTAAGTGTTGGTGCTACGTTTGTAGTTTCGCTTAGAGATGAAGTAAACGGAGGATATCAAAAACCATTTAGGAGGAACTATATTATGTCAGTAATTTCTATGAAGCAATTGCTTGAAGCTGGTGTTCATTTCGGACATCAAACTCGTCGTTGGAACCCAAAAATGAAGCGTTACATTTTCACAGAGCGTAACGGTATCTACATCATCGACTTACAAAAAACTGTGAAAAAAGTTGAGGAAGCTTACAGAACGATGCGTGACATCGCTGCTGAAGGCGGAGACATCTTATTCGTAGGTACTAAAAAACAAGCACAAGAAGCTATTAAAGAAGAAGCAACTCGTGCTGGTATGTACTTCGTTAACCAACGTTGGTTAGGTGGAACTTTAACAAACTTCCAAACAATCCAAAAGCGTATCAAGCGTCTTAAAGACATCGAAAAAATGCAAGAAGATGGTACTTTCGAAGTACTTCCTAAGAAAGAAGTTGTTCAACTTAAAAAAGAGTTAGAGCGTCTTGAGAAATTCTTAGGCGGTATTAAAGATATGAAAGGTCTTCCAAGTGCATTATTCGTAGTAGACCCTCGTAAAGAGCGTATTGCAGTTGCTGAAGCACGCAAATTACACATTCCAATCATCGGTATCGTTGATACAAACTGTGATCCAGACGAAATCGATCACGTTATCCCAGCAAACGATGATGCAATTCGTGCTGTAAAACTTCTTACATCTAAAATGGCAGACGCGATCCTTGAAGCAAAACAAGGTGAAGAAACTGTTACTGCGTAACAAATTTGGAAAGGTGATAAGGGGTTCGGCCTTTTATCACCTTTTTTAAGGTATAAACACCTTTACAAAAGGTATAAATACATATTTTAGGAGGATGAAAAATATGGCAATCACTGCACAAATGGTAAAAGAACTTCGTGAAAAAACAGGCGCAGGTATGATGGACTGCAAAAAAGCTTTAACTGAGACTAATGGCGACATGGAGAAAGCAATTGACTTCTTACGTGAAAAAGGTATTGCGAAAGCTGCTAAAAAAGCAGACCGCATCGCTGCTGAAGGTTTAACTTTCATCGAAACAAACGGTAACGAAGGTTTAATCTTAGAATTAAACTCTGAAACTGATTTCGTTGCGAAAAACGAAGGTTTCCAAGCATTAATTAAAGAATTAGCTGCTCACTTATTAGCTAACAAACCAGCTAACGTTGAAGAAGCTATGGCTCAAACAATCGAAGGCGGCAAAACAGTAGAAGAGCACATCAACGAAGCAATCGCTAAAATTGGTGAAAAACTTACACTTCGTCGTTTCGAAATCGTAACAAAAACTGATGCAGATGCATTCGGTGCTTACCTACACATGGGTGGACGCATTGGTGTTCTAACAGTTCTTGAAGGTTCTACTGATGAAGCAGCTGCTAAAGATGTAGCAATGCACATCGCAGCAGTTAACCCTAAATACATCGACCGCGATGCTGTAACAGCTGAAGAAGTTGAGCATGAGCGTCAAGTATTAACACAACAAGCTTTAAACGAAGGTAAGCCTGAAAAAATCGTTGCAAAAATGGTTGAAGGCCGTCTAGGCAAATTCTTCGAAGAAATTTGCTTACTTGACCAAGCATTCGTTAAAAACCCTGATATGAAAGTTCGTCAGTTCGTTGAGTCTAAAGGCGGAACATTAAAAGGATTCGTTCGCTACGCTGTTGGTGAAGGTATCGAAAAACGCGAAGATAACTTTGCTGAAGAAGTAATGAACCAAGTAAAAGGTAGCAACTAATAAAGATTAGGGAACACATTGTGTTCCCTTTTTTAAAATAAAGATGTAAGCAATTGGAGGTTCATTATGAGTAAACCGAAATATAATCGTGTCGTATTAAAGCTAAGCGGAGAAGCGTTAGCTGGCGAACAAGGATTTGGAATTAACCCATCTGTTATTAAATCAGTTGCGGAACAAGTGAAAGAAATTGCAGAACTTGATGTAGAGGTTGCTGTTGTTGTTGGTGGCGGAAACATTTGGCGTGGAAAAATCGGAAGTGAAATGGGAATGGATCGTGCTGGAGCAGATTACATGGGTATGTTAGCAACAGTTATGAACTCATTAGCTCTTCAAGATAGCCTAGAGAACATTGGAATTCAAACTCGTGTTCAAACTTCAATCGAAATGCGTCAAGTAGCAGAGCCTTACATTCGTCGTAAAGCAATTCGTCATCTAGAGAAAAAACGTGTTGTGATCTTTGCAGCAGGTACAGGTAACCCATATTTCTCTACAGATACAACGGCAGCACTACGTGCAGCGGAAATCGAAGCAGACGTTATCTTAATGGCGAAAAACAATGTAGATGGCGTATATAATGCAGATCCATCTCTTGACCCAACAGCTACGAAATACGAAACACTTACTTACTTAGATGTATTAAAAGAAGGTTTAGGTGTAATGGATTCAACAGCTTCTTCTTTATGTATGGACAATGATATTCCATTAATTGTATTCTCGGTTATGGAAAAAGGTAACATTAAACGTGCCGTTTTAGGCGAAAATATCGGAACAGTTGTAAGGGGGAAATAAATATGGGACAACAAGTATTGAAGTCTTCAAATGAAAAAATGGAAAAAGCAGTTGCTGCTTACTCTCGTGAATTGGCAACAGTTCGCGCAGGTCGTGCAAGCTCGTCTGTATTAGATAAGGTACAAGTTGATTACTATGGTGCACCAACACCTGTTGTGCAATTAGCGAACATTACAGTTCCAGAAGCACGTTTACTTGTAATTCAACCTTATGATAAAACTTCTATCGGTGATATTGAAAAAGCAATCTTAAAAGCAGATTTAGGCTTAAATCCTTCTAATGATGGAACTGTAATTCGTATTGCATTCCCTGCATTAACAGAAGAGCGTCGTCGTGATCTTGTAAAAGTTGTGAAAAAATATGCTGAAGAAGCAAAAGTTGCTGTTCGTAATGTACGTCGTGACAGTAACGATGATCTTAAGAAGCTTGAAAAAGCTGGCGATATTACAGAAGATGATTTAAGAGGATATACTGAAGATATCCAAAAAGAAACAGATAAATATATTGCAAAAGTTGACGAAATCGCAAAAAACAAAGAAAAAGAAATCATGGAAGTGTAATAGCGATACCTTCGCAAATATGACCCTCTTCTTAAGGGGGTCTTTTTACACTTTTAGGCATACGTCTGCTTGCTGGAGGGTATGAATGATGTTTAAAAACTTTCCTTTTTTTAAAAATAAAAAGGTCGCATCGTTTGATCATCTCGTTGAAAAAGTGAAAAAAGGATACATCCCAGAACATATTGCCATCATTATGGATGGTAATGGAAGATGGGCAAAGAGGAGAGCGATGCCTCGTATTGCGGGACATCATGAAGGCATGCAAGTTGTAAAGAAAATTACAAAATTTGCAAGCAAACTTAATGTAAAAGTATTAACTCTTTATGCTTTTTCAACTGAGAACTGGAAAAGACCGAAAAAGGAAGTTGACTATTTAATGAGGCTTCCAGAAGAATTTCTAGGTACATTTTTACCAGAATTGATTGAAGAGAACGTACAAGTCCGAGTAATAGGACAACAAGATCGTCTTCCTACGCATACACGCAGAGCGATGGAAAAGGCCATGGAAGATACGAAAGAGAATACGGGATTAATTCTTAATTTCGCGTTAAACTATGGAAGTCGAGATGAAATCGTTTCTGCTGTGCAACATATGGTGAAAGATAGTGAGGAAGGAAAAATTCGTGTTGAAGATGTAAGTGAAGAAATGCTTTCTTCTTATTTAATGACGAGTTCTTTACCTGACCCAGAGTTGTTAATCCGTACGAGCGGAGAGCTACGTATTAGTAATTTCATGTTATGGCAAATTGCATATTCGGAATTTTGGTTTACAGATGTGTATTGGCCAGATTTTACCGAGGAACATTTGCTAAATGCGATTACAGACTTTCAGCATAGAGGGCGCAGATTCGGAGGCGTGTAGAAAGAGAGGGTTTGGTAGTGAAACAGAGAATTATTACTGGAGTGGTTGCTGCCGCGCTATTCATTCCCATCGTAATTTACGGTGGCGTGCCTTTTACGGTTTTAGTGTATGCACTTGCTTCTATAGGTTTATATGAATTAATTCGTATGAATAAGCTTACGCTTATTTCAATACCAACAGTTTTAGCTGCAGTATTATTATGGATTATTTTAATTCCAAGTAGTGCATCAGAACTGTTTACTCAGATTGGATTAGGTAAATTAGAAATCACATTTGTGATTGTTTTATTACTTTTATCATATACAGTCCTTTCTAAGAATACATTTACTTTTGACAATGCTTCATTTTTACTAATGGCAACAACATATGTTGGAATGGGATTCCTATATTTGAATGAAACGAGAATATTAGGAATTAAATATGTGTTTTGTGCATTATTTGTTATATGGGCTACTGATTCAGGCGCATATTTCGTAGGAAAGGCATTAGGAAAGAGGAAATTGTGGCCAGAAATTAGTCCGAATAAAACGATTGAAGGTTCATTAGGTGGCATCGTTTGTGGAATTGTTGTGGCACTCGTTTACAATATGTTCTTCCCTGTTGAGGCTAATGTAGGGATTTTAATTGTGTTAACAATTATCATTTCTATTTTTGGACAAATTGGTGACTTAGTACAGTCTGCATTTAAACGTCATTATGGCGTAAAGGATTCAGGTACAATTTTACCTGGACATGGTGGTATATTAGATCGAACAGATAGTTGGTTATTTGTTTTACCAATTCTCTACTTCTTATTACAATACAATTAATAAATGAACGAGGGGTTGGAGTCATGAAAAACATTAGTTTATTAGGTGCAAGCGGATCAATTGGTACACAAACTTTAGATGTATTACGCTCGCACCCAGACCAATTCCGTCTCGTTGCTTTTTCTGTAGGGAAAAATATTGACTACGCAGTAAATGTAATTCAAGAATTTTCTCCGCAAATCGTCTCTGTGCAAAGAGAGGAAGATGTTTTAAAATTACAAGCTGTCTCTGGTAATACAAAAGTTGTGTATGGTAGTGAAGGGCTTTTAGAAGTAGCATTACATCCAGATGCGGAGATTGTAGTAAATGCTGTTGTAGGTAGCGTAGGGTTGTTACCAACACTTCGTGCAATTGAGGCGAAAAAAACAATTGGAATTGCAAATAAAGAAACGTTAGTAACTGCAGGGCATCTTGTAATGGAAGCAGCACGAAAACATAATGTTTCGTTACTTCCGGTAGATAGTGAACATTCAGCTATTTTTCAATGTTTGAATGGTGAAAATGAAAAAAGAATTTCTCGACTAATTATAACGGCTTCCGGTGGAAGTTTCCGTGATAAAACGAGAGATGAATTGCATCATGTGACCGTAGAAGATGCGCTTCGACATCCAAACTGGTCAATGGGTTCGAAAATTACAATTGATTCTGCTACAATGATGAATAAGGGGCTAGAAGTAATTGAAGCACATTGGCTTTTTGGTATCCCTTATGAGCAAATCGATGTTGTTTTACATAAAGAAAGTATTATCCATTCTATGGTTGAATTTGAAGATCGTAGTGTAATGGCACAGCTTGGCTCACCTGATATGCGAGTACCAATTCAATACGCGCTTACATATCCTGATCGATTGCCTCTAACAGACACAAAACAGTTAAACTTATGGGAAATAGGGACGTTACATTTTGAGAAAATGAACCAAGAACGATTCCGTTGCCTACGTTTTGCGTATGAAGCTGGAAAAGCAGGTGGAAGTATGCCAGCTGTAATGAACGCAGCGAATGAAGTAGCTGTTGAAGCTTTTCTGCAAAAGAGAATTGGTTTCTTAACAGTGGAAGACCTCATTGAAAAAGCAATGAACCATCACAATGTCATTGCACGTCCGAGCTTAGAGGAAATTCTGGAAATTGATGCAGCCACAAGACGGTTTGTGATGGAACAAATTTAGCAAAGGTGGTTATGGAATTGAATACAGCGATTGCCTTTATATTAATTTTCGGTGCACTCGTATTTTTCCATGAGCTAGGGCATCTATATTTCGCAAAAAGAGCAGGTATTTTATGCCGTGAGTTTGCGATTGGTTTTGGTCCGAAAATATTCTCATTTGAAAAGAATGAAACGGTGTATACGATTCGATTACTGCCCCTTGGCGGCTATGTAAGAATGGCTGGCGAAGATGCAGACACAGTTGAGTTAAAGCCTGGAAAAAAGGTTGGCCTTGTATTAAATGAAAAAGACGAAGTTGCGAAATTAGTTTTTGATGGATATGAAAAGTATCCAAATGTTCGTGTCATTGAAGTCGAACAAGCTGATTTAGAGCATAATTTAACGATTTCGGGCTATGAAGAGTACGAGGAAGAGCTTCAAACATTCCGAGTGAATGAAAAGGCTCGTATTATTACTGCTGGTGAAGAAATACAAATTGCTCCGTATAATAGGCAATTCGGCTCCAAAAAATTGGGTCAACGTGCCTTAACAATCTTTGCAGGTCCTGCAATGAACTTCATTTTAGCATTTGTTATTTTTGTGATTCTTGGATTTGTACAAGGTGTTCCTGTTGACAAGCCAATGGTCGGAAAAATAATGGAGAATAGTGCAGCCGAGCAAGCTGGATTAAAAGAAAATGATACAATTCAAGCAATCGATGGGAAAAACACAAGTACATGGAAAGATGTTGTTACCATTGTACGTGAAAACCCAAATAAAGAAATTACGTTACAAGTAAAGCGTGATAGTGAACAGTTTAATGTAAAAGTAACGCCAACGCTTGATAAAGAAGGAAAAGACGAAGTAGGTAGAATTGGTGTTTACTCTCCAGTAGAGAAAACAGTAATGGGTTCGATTAAATCAGGATTTGAACAAACATACCAATGGACAAAACTAATTTTTGATTCACTTGTGAAATTAGTAACTGGTCAATTCTCTATTAATGAGTTGTCAGGTCCAGTAGGAATTTATAATCTAACAGATCAAGTTGTAGATTATGGATTTACGCGTGTATTAAGTTTAGCAGCAGTTTTAAGTATTAACCTTGGTTTATTTAATTTACTACCAGTCCCTGCTTTAGACGGTGGACGTTTGTTCTTCTTCTTAATTGAAGCGTTACGAGGGAAACCAATTGACCGCCAAAAAGAAGGAATGGTTCACTTTATTGGTTTTGCATTATTAATGTTACTTATGTTAGTTGTAACTTGGAATGACATTCGTAAGTTTTTCTTGTAAAATAAAGTGAAACTTATAATGAAATAGAGCTCGTAGAATAAAATCCCTCACCTAACTCGAGGTGAGGGGTTTTACTGCGTGTAAGAGTAAAATGAAGAGGTGCGAATAAATGAAACAAAGTATGGTATTCAGTCCTACATTACGTGAAGTTCCAGCTGATGCGGAGATTAAGAGTCATCAGTTATTACTTCGTGCAGGTTTTATGCGTCAAAATGCTTCTGGTATTTATAGTTTTCTACCATTTGGATTAAAAGTACTACACAAAGTAGAACGTATCGTTCGAGAAGAAATGGAGCGCGCAGGAGCTGTAGAATTATTAATGCCAGCGATGCAAGCTGCAGAATTATGGCAAGAATCAGGCCGTTGGTATTCTTACGGATCTGAATTAATGCGTATGAAAGATCGTAACGCTCGTGAATTCGCATTAGGAGCGACACATGAAGAAGTAATTACGGATCTTGTACGTGATGAAGTGAAATCATATAAAAAATTACCGTTAACATTGTACCAAATTCAAACAAAATTCCGTGATGAACAAAGACCTCGTTTCGGTTTATTACGTGGAAGAGAGTTTCTAATGAAAGATGCATACTCTTTCCATGCTACACAAGAGAGCTTAGATGAAGTATACGATCGCTTATACAAAGCATACTCTAACATTTTTTCTCGTTGTGGCTTGAATTTCCGTGCAGTTATTGCTGACTCTGGAGCAATGGGCGGAAAAGATACGCATGAATTTATGGTATTATCTGAAGTTGGTGAAGATACAATTGCATACTCTGATACATCTAATTATGCAGCAAACATCGAAATGGCTCCTGTGGTAGCTACGTATACGAAGAGTGATGAAGCAGAAAAGGCACTTGAAAAAGTAGCAACACCAGATCAAAAAGCAATTGAAGAAGTATCTGCATTCTTAAACATTGAAGCTGACAAGTGCATTAAGTCTATGGTATTTAAAGTAGATGAGAAATTAGTAGTTGTACTTGTTCGTGGTGATCATGAAGTAAACGATGTAAAAGTGAAAAACGTATACGGCGCTTCAGTTGTTGAGCTTGCTTCTCATGAAGAAGTGAAAGAATTATTAAACTGTGAAGTTGGTTCTCTAGGACCAATTGGTGTAACAGGTGATATCGAAATTATCGCTGACCATGCTGTAGCATCAATTGTTAACGGATGTTCAGGAGCAAACGAAGAAGGATTCCATTATGTAAATGTAAATCCAGAACGCGACTTTAAAGTAAGTCAATATACAGATTTACGCTTCATTCAAGAAGGAGACCAATCTCCAGACGGAAATGGAACAATTCTTTTCGCACGCGGAATTGAAGTTGGTCATGTATTCAAATTAGGAACACGTTATAGTGAAGCAATGAACGCAACATTCCTAGATGAAAACGGAAAAACACAACCACTTATTATGGGTTGTTACGGTATCGGTGTATCTCGTACAGTGGCAGCAATCGCAGAGCAGTTTAATGATGAGAACGGTTTAGTTTGGCCAAAAGCTGTTGCACCATTCCATGTGCATGTAATTCCAGTAAATATGAAATCTGATGCGCAACGTGAAATGGGTGAAAACATCTACAACTCATTACAAGAGCAAGGGTACGAAGTATTACTAGATGATCGTGCAGAACGTGCAGGTGTTAAATTTGCGGATGCAGATTTATTTGGCCTTCCAGTTCGCGTGACAGTTGGTAAAAAAGCAGACGAAGGTATTGTAGAAGTGAAAGTACGTGCTACAGGCGAGTCTGAAGAAGTGAAAGTAGAAGAACTTCAAACATATATTGCAAATATTTTAAAATAAGAAGAGGTACCTCGTAATGAGGTACCTTCTCTTTCTTTGTAAACGTATTTTGTAAAAGAAGAAGTGAGAAATCTTTCTTTGTAGTACGTTTCAATTTATAATAGCAAATGGAAGGAGAGTGCTTATGTCTTTAACAAATGAACAACAAGAGCGATTTCAAATTTTGCTCCAGCAGTTGCAAATACCAGACGACCTTATAAATCAATATTTACAAGGTGGTGGTATTGAAAGGCTCGTTATTGATAAAGCGAATAAAAGTTGGCATTTTGATTTACAAGTGCCACGTATTTTGCCTACAGAATTATATGAATTGCTAGAAACAAAGCTTAAGCAATCATTTTCTCATATTGCAAGAACAACATTTGCATTAGAAACAGAGAATAAACAATTTACAGAAGAAGAAGTGAGGGCGTATTGGCCACTTTGTACGGAACGAATTACATTTTCACCTATGTTTGCTTACTTAAAAAAGCAGCTTCCGCAGGTGAATGGAGTGAAGTTGCTAATAAATGTGAATAATGAGCTGGAATCTACTGCTTTAAAGAAAAACGTTGCGAAACCAGTAGGGGATCAATACGAAACATTTGGATTCCCGCGTTTTCAGTTAGACACACATATACAGCAAAATACAGAAGAAATGCAAAAGTTTCGTGAGCAAACGCAGCAAGAAGATCGTGAACGTGTTATACAAGCTATGGAAGAAATGGCGAAGAAGCAAGCTGAAGAAAGTAGCGTTGTGCATGAAGGACCGGTTGTACTCGGATATCTTATTAAGCCGGATGAAGAGATTACACCGATGCGAGAAATTCAAGATGAGGAAAGAAGAAAAACAGTTCAAGGGTATGTCTTTCATGTAGAAACGAAAGAGCTACGTAGCGGCCGTACGTTATTAACTTTAAAAATAACAGACTATACGGATTCAATTATGATCAAAATGTTCTCGCGTGACAAAGAAGATATTCCAATGCTGCAATCCTTGAAAAAAGGAATGTGGGTGAAAGCGCGTGGTTCTGTTCAAAATGATACATTCGTTCGAGATTTAGTAATGATTGCAAATGATATAAATGAAATAACAGGACCGTCTCGTAAAGATAAAGCGCCAGAAGGTGAAAAACGTGTAGAACTGCATCTTCACACACCGATGAGCCAAATGGACGCTGTTACTCCTGTTTCTAGACTTGTTGCCCAAGCAGGTAAATGGGGACATGAGGCGATTGCTGTTACAGACCACGCTGTTGCGCAGTCTTTCCCAGAGGCATATTCTGCGGGTAAAAAGGCTGGGGTTAAAGTTATATATGGTGTTGAGGCGAATTTAGTTAATGATGGTGTACCGATTGCATATAACGAAGCGCATCGTTTACTTGCAGAGGAAACGTATGTTGTTTTCGACGTTGAGACGACAGGTTTATCAGCTGTATATGATACAGTTATCGAGTTAGCGGCTGTAAAAGTAAAAGGTGGCGAAATTATTGACCGCTTTGAATCTTTCGCAAATCCACATCAACCATTATCTGCGACGATTATTGAATTAACAGGTATTACAGATGATATGTTAACGGATGCACCAGAAGTGGACGAAGTGTTTAAAAAGTTTGAAGAATGGATGGGCGACCATACACTTGTTGCTCATAACGCAAGTTTTGATATGGGTTTTATTAACGTAGGTTTTAAAAAGGCTGGACTAGAAAAAACGAATAATCCTGTTATTGATACGTTAGAACTTGCAAGATTCTTATTCCCGGAAATGAAAAACCATCGATTAAATACGATGTGTAAAAAGCTTGATATTGAATTAACGCAACATCACCGTGCGATTTATGATACAGAAGCAACGGGATACTTACTTGTGAAAATGTTAAAAGATGTGATTGAAAAGGGATTTGAATATCACGATCAATTAAATGATAGCATGGGGCAAGGGGATGCGTATAAGCGTGGACGTCCAAGTCATATGACGTTACTTGCGACATCAGATGTAGGATTGAAAAATTTATATAAACTTGTTTCCTATTCTCACCTAAATTACTTTTACCGTGTACCACGAGTACCAAGGTCACTATTAAAAAAATATCGTGAAGGAATTTTAGTAGGAACGGCTTGTGATAAAGGTGAAGTGTTTGAGGCGATGATGCAAAAAGCTCCTGAAGAGGTAGAAGAAATTGCGCAGTTCTATGATTACATTGAAGTAATGCCTCCAGAGGTGTTACGTCATTTAGTAGAGCGTGAACTTGTTCGAGATGAGGGGCAATTAAAAACAATTATTTCTAACTTAGTAAAACTAGGTGAGACGTTAGATAAACCAGTTGTTGCTACAGGAAACGTGCATTATATAGACCCAGAGGATGCGATGTATCGCAAAATTTTAGTCAGTTCGCAGGGCGGAGCCAATCCGTTAAACCGACATTCATTACCGCCTGTACATTTCCGTACAACGGATGAAATGTTAGAGTGTTTTTCATTCTTAGGTGAAGACATAGCGAAAGAAATTGTTGTAACGAATACACAAAAGGTTGCATCATTAATTGGTGATGTTCATCCAGTGAAAGATGATCTATATACACCGAAAATTGAAGGTGCAGATGATGAGACGCGTGACATGAGTTATAAAATGGCGCGTAGCATTTATGGTGAAGAGTTACCTGAAATTGTAGAAGCGCGTTTAGAAAAAGAATTAAAAAGTATTATTGGGCATGGATTTGCCGTAATTTATTTAATTTCACATAAGCTTGTGAAAAAATCGTTAGTAGACGGATATTTAGTAGGTTCGCGTGGATCGGTAGGTTCATCATTCGTTGCAACGATGATGGAAATTACAGAAGTAAACCCATTACCACCACACTATGTATGTCCGAAGTGTAAGCAATCAGAATTCTTTAATGATGGTTCTGTAGGTTCTGGTTTTGACTTGCCGGATAAAGAGTGTCCTGCATGTAATGTTCCATACGTGAAAGATGGACATGATATTCCGTTCGAAACGTTCCTTGGATTTAAAGGAGATAAGGTACCCGATATCGATTTGAATTTTTCCGGGGAATACCAACCGCGTGCCCATAACTATACGAAAGTACTGTTCGGTGAAGATTACGTATACCGTGCGGGTACAATAGGTACAGTTGCGGAAAAAACTGCTTATGGATATGTAAAAGGTTATGCAAACGATCATAATTTAACGATTCGAAATGCGGAGATTGACCGCTTAGTAGCAGGATGTACAGGCGTAAAACGTACAACCGGACAGCATCCAGGTGGGATTATCGTTGTGCCAGATTACATGGACATCTTTGATTTCTCACCAATTCAGTTTCCGGCGGATTCAATAGGGGCTGAGTGGAGAACGACACACTTTGATTTTCACTCCATTCATGATAATTTATTGAAACTTGATATACTAGGACACGATGATCCGACTGTTATTCGTATGCTACAAGATTTAAGTGGTATTGACCCGAAAACAATTCCGACAGACGATCCGGAAGTAATGAAAATTTTCTCTGGGCCAGAAACGTTAGGGGTAACGGAAGAACAAATTAACTGTAAAACAGGTACACTTGGTATACCAGAGTTTGGTACGAAATTCGTAAGGCAGATGTTAGAAGAGACGAAACCTACGACATTCTCTGAGTTAGTCCAAATTTCTGGACTATCACATGGTACAGACGTATGGCTTGGTAATGCAAACGAGTTAATTTATAACGGTACATGTACGCTGAGTGAAGTTATCGGTTGTCGTGATGACATCATGGTATATTTAATCTATCAAGGTTTAGACCCATCATTAGCCTTCAAAATCATGGAGTCAGTTCGTAAAGGTAAAGGTGTACCGGAAGAATGGGAAGATGACATGAAAAGTAATAATGTACCAGGTTGGTATATTGATTCATGTAAGAAAATTAAGTACATGTTCCCTAAAGCCCATGCGGCTGCTTACGTACTTATGGCTGTACGTATTGCATACTTTAAAGTACATTTCGCGCTTTTATTCTATGCGGCATACTTTACAGTTCGTGCAGATGACTTTGATATAGAGGCGATGGCGAAAGGTTCAGCATCTATACGTGTAAGAATTGATGAAATTGCGCAAAAAGGTTTGGATGCAGCGCCGAAAGAGAAAAGTTTATTAACAGTACTAGAAATGACACTGGAAATGTGTGAGCGTGGATACTCATTCCAAAAGGTTGATTTATACCGTTCGCATGCAACAGAATTTATTATTGATGGGGATACTTTAATTCCTCCATTTAATGCAGTGCCTGGACTGGGTACAAACGCAGCTTTAAGTATTGTAGAAGCACGCAAAAATGGAGATTTCTTATCAAAAGAAGATTTACAGCAGCGAAGTAAGGTTTCGAAAACAATTATTGAGTATTTAGATAGTCAAGGTTGCTTAGGCGATCTACCGGATCAAAACCAGTTATCACTGTTCTAATAGGTAGGAAAAGTCTTTGCAAATCAACATTTGCTATGGTATACTATTAACCGAGATAACCATGTCATGTATATTGTGTAAAAAAAAGAGTGGGGAAACCCACTCTTTCGTGTTACTATCTACGTTTTATTGATGTGGAGAGGTAAGAAATTTCTGTCGTATATACATATTTTGTTACAAGTTTTACTTCTTAAATTTGGTAATACTAAGACAGATATTCCCTGCTAAACGGCAGGGGCTTTTGTTAGCTAACGAGAAAGAATAAGATGGACCGTTTTTATGAACGGGGTCTTTTCTTGTAAATGGTACATGGCGGCAGGAAGGAGGCTGTTTATGGATAAGAAAGTCACAGAAGTTGTAGAAGCATTTGCGCAGCCGATCGTTGAAGAGTTAAATCTTGAACTTGTAGATGTAGAGTATGTGCAAGAAGGACAAGACTGGTTCTTACGCGTATTCATCGATTCTGAAAAGGGAGTCGACATTGAAGAATGCGGTGCGGTAAGTGAACGTTTAAGCGAAGCTTTAGATAAAGAGGATCCAATTCCTCATCTTTACTTTTTGGATGTATCATCTCCTGGAGCGGAACGCCCATTAAAGAAAGAGAAAGACTTCCAGCAAGCGGTAGGAAAACAAGTGGCAATTAAAACATATGAGCCGATTGATGGTGAAAAAATGTTTGAAGGAAAGCTACTTTCCTACGATGGTACTACAATTACACTATTATTAACAATTAAAACACGTAAAAAAGAAATCCAAATTCCAATGGATAAAGTTGCAAATGCGCGACTTGCTGTTACGTTTTAGTTAGAAGGGGGATCTTCATGAGCACTGAGTTGTTAGATGCCTTGCTCGTATTAGAGTCAGAAAAAGGAATTAGCAAAGATATTATTATTGATGCGATTGAAGCAGCGTTAATCTCTGCTTATAAACGCAATTTTAACCAAGCACAAAACGTTCGTGTGAGCTTTAACCCAGAAGTGGGAACAATTCAAGTATTAGCACGTAAAGATGTTGTTGATAATGTGTTTGATCCACGTCTTGAAATTTCTGTTGAAGAAGCAAGACAAATTAATCCAAACTATCAAGATGGTGACGTACTAGAAATTGAAGTAACACCAAAAGATTTCGGTCGTATTGCAGCACAAACTGCAAAACAGGTTGTAACACAACGAGTGCGCGAAGCAGAGCGTGGTGTTATTTACTCTGAGTTTAGTGACCGTGAAGAAGATATCATGGTGGGTATTGTACAACGTCAAGATGCTCGTTTCATCTATGTAAGCTTAGGGAAAGTAGAAGCTTTATTACCTGTAAGTGAGCAAATGCCAAACGAACAGTACAAACCACATGATCGTATTCGCGTATTCATTACGAAAGTAGAAAAAACAACGAAAGGACCACAAATTTACGTATCACGTACACATCCTGGTCTTTTAAAACGTTTATTCGAAATGGAAGTTCCTGAAATTTATGATGGAACTGTTGAAATTCGTTCTGTAGCACGTGAAGCTGGCGATCGTTCTAAAATTTCTGTACATGCAGAGAACATTGATGTTGATCCAGTAGGTTCTTGTGTAGGACCGAAAGGACAACGTGTACAACGCATTGTAGACGAATTAAAAGGCGAAAAGATTGACATCGTTCGCTGGTCAAATGATCCAGTAGAATATGTTGCAAATGCTTTAAGCCCATCACAAGTTGTTAAAGTGCTTGTAGATGAAGAAGAAAAAGCAACAACAGTTGTTGTTCCAGACCACCAACTGTCATTAGCTATTGGTAAGCGTGGACAAAATGCACGTCTTGCAGCTAAATTAACAGGTTGGAAAATTGATATTAAGAGTGAGTCTGATGCGAAACAACTTGGTATTGTAACAGAAGAAGATAGCGTAATCGCATTCGGATTCGATTCAGTTGAAGACGAAATCGAATAGAGGTGATGAGTATGAGCAATCGAAAAGTTCCGTTACGAAAATGTGTTGCAACGCAAGAAATGAAATCAAAACGAGAGCTCGTTCGCATTGTTCGTTCCAAAGAGGGAGAAGTGTCCATTGATTTAACTGGAAAGAAATCAGGACGAGGTGCTTATTTATCAAAAGATAAAGAAAGTATTCTTCAAGCCCAAAAGAAAAATGTTTTGGAACATCATCTAAAAGCGAAAATCGACGGTTCTCTATACGAAGAGCTTCTTGAGCTTGTTGAGAAGGAGTCGAAATAAGTGTCCGATTGGAAATCGTTTTTAGGACTAGCAAACCGGGCTCGGAAAATTATTTCGGGTGAAGAACTTGTTTTAAAAGAAGTACGAAGTGGCAAAGCAAAACTTGTATTGCTATCTGAAGATGCGTCAGCAAATACTACAAAACGCATCACGGATAAAGCGACGTATTACAACGTACCAATGAGAAAGGTCGAAAATCGACAACAATTAGGGCATGCGATTGGGAGAGACGAGCGAGTCGTTGTAGCTGTGTTAGATGAGGGCTTTGCGAAAAAGCTGCGTAGCATGCTCGATACAAATTACCGGGGGTGAAGGTATGAGTAAAATTCGAGTGCATGAATATGCAAAACAACATAATATCTCAAGTAAAGATCTTATGACAAAACTAAAAGAAATGAATATCGAGGTTTCGAATCATATGACAATGTTAGACGATGAAGTAGTAAACAAATTAGATAATGCGTACCAAACTGAAAAACCTTCTGTTGCAGATGAGTTTGAAGTAGAAGAAAAAGTTGTTCGTAGTAAAAAGAACAGCAATAAGAAAAAGAAAAAAGGCAAAGGAAATGAAGACAAACGTCAAGATAACTTTGCTGGAAGACAACAAACACAAATTGTAGAAACACCAGATAAACTTACTTTCTCTGGAAGTCTTACAGTAGGTGAGCTTGCTAAAAAATTAAGCAAAGAGCCGTCTGAAATTATTAAGAAGCTCTTTATGCTTGGAATTATGGCAACAATTAACCAAGACTTAGATAAAGATACAATTGAGTTAATTGCTACTGATTATGGTATTGAAGTAGAAGAAGAAGTAGTTGTAAGTGAAACTGAATTTGAAACGTTCATCGATGAGCAAGATGATGAAGAGAACTTAAAAGAGCGTCCAGCTGTAGTTACAATTATGGGGCACGTTGACCATGGTAAAACAACTTTACTTGACTCTATCCGTAATTCAAAAGTAACTGCAGGCGAAGCAGGTGGAATTACTCAGCATATTGGTGCATACCAAGTTGAAGTAAATGACAAGAAGATTACATTCTTAGATACGCCTGGTCACGCGGCATTTACAACGATGCGTGCTCGTGGTGCGCAAGTAACGGATATTACAATCCTTGTTGTTGCAGCTGATGACGGTGTTATGCCACAAACAGTTGAAGCGATTAGCCATGCGAAAGCAGCTGGAGTACCAATTATTGTAGCTGTGAATAAAATGGATAAACCAGCGGCAAATCCTGATCGTGTAATGCAAGAATTAACAGAATATGAATTAGTTCCAGAAGCTTGGGGCGGAGATACAATTTTCGTACCAATTTCTGCAATTCAAGGTGAAGGAATTGACAACTTACTAGAAATGATCCTTCTTGTAAGTGAAGTAGAAGAATATAAAGCAAATCCAAACCGCTATGCAACTGGTACTGTAATCGAAGCACAGCTTGATAAAGGTAAAGGAACTATCGCGACATTACTTGTTCAAAACGGTACACTTCGAGTTGGAGATCCAATCGTTGTTGGTACTTCATTCGGACGTGTTCGTGCAATGGTAAGTGATATTGGTCGTCGTGTAAAAGTTGCTGGTCCATCAACTCCTGTTGAAATTACAGGTTTAAACGAAGTACCACAAGCGGGAGATCGTTTCATGGCATTCGCTGATGAGAAGAAAGCTCGTCAAATCGGTGAATCACGTGCACAAGAAGCGTTAGTTGCTCAACGTGGTGAAAAATCTAAATTAAGCCTTGAAGATTTATTCCAACAAATCCAAGAAGGCGATGTAAAAGAAATTAACTTAATTGTGAAAGCAGACGTACAAGGTTCTGTAGAAGCAATGGCAGCGTCACTTCGTAAAATTGATGTTGAAGGTGTTAAAGTTAAAATTATCCATACAGGCGTAGGTGCGATTACAGAATCTGATGTTATTTTAGCTTCTGCATCTAATGCAATTGTAATTGGATTTAACGTACGCCCTGATGTGAATGCGAAGCGTACAGCTGAATTAGAGAATGTTGATGTTCGTTTACACCGTATTATCTATAAAGTAATCGAAGAAATCGAATCAGCAATGCAAGGTATGCTGGATCCAGAATTCGAAGAAAAAGTAATCGGTCAAGCGGAAGTACGCCAAACATTCAAAGTAACAAAAGTTGGAACAATCGCAGGTTGTTACGTAATTGACGGTAAAATTACACGTGATAGTGGCGTGCGTATTATCCGTGATGGCGTAGTAATTTTCGAAGGACAACTTGATACGTTAAAACGTTTCAAAGATGACGTAAAAGAAGTTGCACAAAACTATGAGTGTGGTATTACAATTGAGAGATATAATGATCTTAAAGAAGGGGACATCATTGAAGCGTACATTATGGAAGAAGTGAAGCGATGATTATCGCTTCACTCTCATTCGAGTGTATGATTTACGATGTGCATTCTTTAAAAGAGAAACGAGCAATTTTGCAACGGGTGCTAACTCGTGTGAAGCAGCGTTATAATGTAGCTGTTTCAGAAGTAGGGCATCAAGATGTATGGCAACGTACAGAAATTGCAATTGTTTCTGTATCCTCTAATCGTGTTATTTGTGAAAAAGAAATGAATCGTGTACTCGAGTACATCGATTCATTTCCTGAAATTGAACGTACAATAACACAATTGGAATGGTATTGAATGAGGTGAAGAGTTATGAAATTACGTGCAAACCGTGTAGGCGAGCAAATGAAAAAAGAATTAGGCGACATCATCAGTCGTAAAATTAAAGATCCACGTGTTGGATTTGTTACAGTAACAGATGTACAAGTGAGTGGAGATTTACAAATTGCTACAGTATATATTTCTGTTTTAGGTGATGAGGAACAGAAAGAAAGTACATTAAAAGGTTTAGCGAAGGCAAAAGGCTTCATTCGTTCAGAAATTGGCCAGCGTATTCGTCTTCGTAAAACACCGGAAATTTCCTTTGAGTTTGATGAGTCTATCGGATATGGTCATCGAATTGATACACTTTTACATCAAATTAATAAAGACGGTAAACGTGAAGAATAATGGATAGACATTTGTCTATCCATTTTTTCAATGCAAAATTAATTTCGGATAACTACTATGAAAGAATTATGACGAGGTGAACATATATGGAAGGTGTAGTATTATTACATAAGCCAAAAGGCATGACATCACATGATTGTGTATTTAAATTAAGAAAGATATTGCGTGAGAAACGAATTGGTCATACAGGAACATTAGATCCAGATGTAACAGGAGTATTACCTATTTGTGTAGGACGAGCAACGAAGATTGCACAATTTTTAACAAGTGAGACGAAAACTTATGAAGGTGAAGTAACACTTGGATTTTCAACGACAACTGAAGATGCTTCTGGTGAAGTTGTTGAAACGAAAAATGTAGATCGTGTTATTACTCGTAAGGAAATAGAGGGGGTTCTTGCTGCATTAACAGGTACGATTGAACAAATGCCTCCGATGTTTTCAGCTGTAAAAGTTAACGGGAAAAAATTATATGAATATGCAAGAGCAGGACAAGAAGTTGAACGTCCAGTTCGTACAATTACAATTCATGAATTTGTATTACTAGATGACCGTGAAGTGTTTGAGGGGGAAAATATTTCATTCCGTTTCCGTGTAACGTGTAGTAAAGGGACATATGTAAGAACGTTAGCAGTAATGATTGGTGAAAAACTTGGTTTTCCATCACATATGTCTCACCTTGTAAGAACAGCTTCTGGTGAATTTTTATTAGAAGATTGCATATCATTTGAAGAAATTGAAGAAAACGTGCAAAATGGAACAGTAGAGTCTATCTTCATTTCAATTGATGAGGCGTTAAGTAAGTTCCCGAAAATGGTTGTAGATGAAAAGCAAGCAGAGAAAATAAAGAATGGTATGTTCTTAAAAAATGAATTGCAAATAACAGCGCCATTTATAACAGTGTTTGATAAAAATGATCGCTGCCTTGCAATTTTTGAGCACCATCCAAAACACCCTGGTATGCTAAAGCCGATGAAAGTACTTGTGAATAATCAAGAACTAAAGCTATAATGAATTATTGGAAGGATTATTACAGAAAAAGGTGAATTCAAGCGTGAAACTTATTCATTTAACTCATCCACATGAACAAAAAAAAGTAGAATTACCACCTACTGTAATGGCATTAGGATTTTTTGATGGCATTCATTTAGGACATCAATGTGTGATTCGAACTGCGAAACAAATAGCTGATGAACGAGGATATAAAAGTGCAGTTATGACATTTTATCCGCACCCATCTGTTGTTTTAGGAAAAAAGGAAGCGCATGCGGAGTATATTACACCAATGTGTGATAAAGAAAAAATAGTCGAAAACTTAGGGATCGATATATTATATGTTATTAAATTTGATGAATCGTTTGCAGGCTTATTGCCACAACAATTTGTAGATGATTATATTATTGGTTTGAATGTAAAGCATGTAGTAGCAGGTTTTGATTATTCATATGGACGTTTAGGAAAAGGAAAGATGGAGACTTTACCATTTCATGCAAGAGGGGAGTTTACACAGACTGTGATTGAAAAAGTTGAATTTCAAGAAGAGAAAGTAAGTTCTACAGCATTACGAAAGTTAATTCGAAATGGCGAAATGGAACAAATTCCATCTATTTTAGGTAGAGCATATACAGTAGGGGGAACGGTTGTACACGGTGATAAGCGTGGATGCCAAATTGGTTTTCCCACAGCTAATGTAGGTTTAAGTGATGAGTATCTATTACCACCTGTAGGTGTTTATGCAGTGAGATTAAAAGTTCACGATGAATGGTACGATGGTGTATGTAATATTGGATATAAACCAACTTTTAAAGAAGATGAGCGTCAATTATCTATTGAAGTGCACTTATTTGAATTTAACAAAGACATATATGATCAAAACGTTACAGTAGAGTGGCATATGCGTATAAGAGAAGAGAAGAAATTCAATGGCATCGAAGAATTAGTTGAACAAATTGCAAAAGATAAGAAAACAGCACAAGAATATTTTGCGAACGAAAAGAATATACTTGCTTTTTCAAATGAAAAGTAGTATTCTATGTTATGTACTTTATGACAACCATTGCTTGGCATTGCGACTCACCGACGCTTGCTAGGTAATTGGGGGTTTAATTAATAGGAGGTGAAATAGGATGGCTTTAACACAAGAGCGTAAAAATGAAATCATTGCACAATTTAGAACTCATGAGACTGATACTGGTTCTCCAGAGGTTCAAATTGCTGTCCTAACGGAGCAAATTAACACTCTAAACGAGCACTTACGTACTCACAAGAAAGATCATCATTCACGTCGTGGTCTATTAAAGATGGTTGGTAAACGTCGTAACTTACTAACTTACCTTCGTAATAGCGATATCACACGTTACCGTGAATTAATCACAAAGCTTGGCTTACGTCGATAGTCAAAGAAGCGGGAATATTCCCGCTTTTTTGTTAGGTAAAAATATATCTTCTACCCTTTATAGCTTACTTCATTTTCGGTAATACTAGAGGTAGAATATTGTGATATACTATCCATTTACATAGAAGAATTGAATACTTTAAATTGAGAGGGGTACTTAAATGAGTCAAGAAAAGCAAGTCTTCTCGATAGATTTAGCTGGTCGCCAGCTAACAGTTGAAACAAGTCAGCTTGCGAAGCAAGCGAACGGAGCAGTATTAGTAAGATATGGCGATACAGCGGTTCTATCTACAGCAACTGCATCAAAAGAACCAAAAAATGTAGATTTCTTCCCACTTACAGTAAACTATGAAGAGCGTTTATATGCAGTCGGAAAAATTCCTGGCGGTTTCATTAAACGTGAAGGTCGTCCGAGTGAAAAAGCAATTTTGGCAAGTCGTTTAATCGACCGTCCAATTCGTCCACTTTTCGCAGATGGTTTCCGTAACGAAGTACAAGTTGTCAGCATTGTAATGAGTGTTGATCAAGATTGTTCTTCTGAAATGGCAGCTATGCTTGGTTCTTCATTAGCGTTATCGATTTCAGATATTCCATTTGAAGGCCCAATCGCGGGTGCAACAGTTGGTCGTATTAACGGCGAATTCGTTATTAATCCAACAGTAGAACAGCAAGAACAAAGTGATATTCACCTTGTTGTGGCTGGTACGAAAGATGCAATTAACATGGTTGAAGCAGGAGCAGATCAAGTGCCTGAAGAAACAATGTTAGAAGCAATTATGTTTGGACATGACGAAATTAAACGTCTAATTGCATTCCAAGAAGAGATTGTACAAGCTGTAGGTAAAGAGAAAACAGAAGTGAAACTTTATGAAGTTGACGCTGATCTTAATCAAGCTGTACGTGAAATGTCTGAGAAGGATATGCATTCTGCAATTCAAGTACATGAGAAACATGCACGTGAAGATGCAATTAACGAAGTGAAAAAGCGTGTAATTGAGCATTACGAAGCGCAGGAAGCTGACGCTGATACATTAGGACAAGTAAGTGAGATTTTATATAAAATTGTAAAAGAAGAAGTACGTCGTCTTATTACAGTTGAAAAAATCCGCCCAGATGGCCGTAAAGGTGACGAAATCCGTCCATTAGCATCAGAGGTTGGTATTTTATCTCGTACACACGGTTCTGGTTTATTCACACGTGGACAAACACAAGCATTAAGTATTTGTACATTAGGTGCATTAGGTGATGTGCAAATTTTAGATGGTCTTGGTGTAGAAGAATCAAAACGCTTTATGCACCATTACAATTTCCCATCATTTAGTGTTGGTGAAACAAGACCGATGCGTGGACCAGGTCGTCGTGAAATTGGTCACGGTGCACTAGGAGAACGTGCTCTTGAGCCTGTAATTCCATCTGAAAAAGATTTCCCATATACAGTACGTCTTGTATCTGAAGTTTTAGAATCAAATGGTTCTACTTCACAAGCAAGTATTTGTGGTAGTACTTTAGCAATGATGGATGCTGGTGTTCCACTTAAAGCTCCAGTTGCAGGTATTGCAATGGGTCTAGTTAAAACTGGTGAGCATTACACAATTTTATCTGATATTCAAGGTATGGAAGATCATTTAGGTGATATGGACTTTAAAGTAGCAGGTACAGCAAAAGGTGTAACTGCACTGCAAATGGACATTAAAATCGATGGTCTATCTCGTGAAATTTTAGAAGAGGCATTACAACAGGCGAAAGTTGGTCGTGTGCACATTCTAAATCATATGTTATCTGTTATTGCAGAGCCACGTACTGAATTATCAGCTTATGCTCCAAAGATCATTACAATGACAATTAACCCAGATAAAATCCGTGACGTTATTGGGCCGAGCGGTAAACAAATCAATAAAATTATTGAAGAAACTGGCGTTAAAATTGACATCGAGCAAGATGGTACAGTATTCATTTCTTCAATAAATCAAGAAATGAATGACAAAGCTAAGAAAATTATCGAAGATATCGTTCGCGAAGTACAAGTAGGTGAAATCTACGAAGGAAAAGTGAAACGTGTTGAGAAATTCGGTGCTTTCGTTGAATTATTCAGCGGTAAAGACGGATTAGTGCACATTTCTGAACTTGCACTTGAGCGTGTAGGTAAAGTAGAAGACGTTGTGAAAATCGGTGATGTAATTACAGTTAAAGTTATCGAGATTGACAAGCAAGGTCGCGTGAATCTATCTAGAAAAGTATTGCTAAAAGAAGAGCAAGAAAAAGAAGCTGCTAAAGAAGAAAACAAACAAGAGCAGCAATAAGTAAAAGCCAGTTAAACTGGCTTTTTTTGTTATGTAAAAAATATGGTTTATATATATTTTTATGTCAGTATAGGTATAGTTTTCATTATAACGCTCAAATTAACAAAGATAAGAAGAAAAAAGGTTTTTATATAGTTAATGGGAGGGTTTATATGAAAGCTCGTATATTGGCATACATATGTATATTCTTTTTATATGTCAGTGTAGGCTCTTATTCCGTTTTTGCACAGGATAATTTGTATGAAGAAATTCAAAAATATGCAAAACAATATGAGATTGCACCTCAAAATGCGATGATTGATAAAATATGGAAATCAACACCGGGATATAATGGAAGAAAAGTTGATATCGAAGCATCCTATAATAATATGAAGAAGCTAAAGAAATTTGATCAAAAATATCTAGAATTTAGGGAAGTATCACCGGGTGTCCACTTAGAAGATTTATCACCAGCCCCAATTTATAGGGGACATCCAAATAAAAAGATGGTGGGATTAACAATAAATGTGGCGTGGGGAAACGAGTATTTGCCTCGTATATTAGAAATATTGAAAAAACATGATGTGAAGGCGACTTTCTTTTTAGAAGGACGTTGGGTGAAAGAAAATTTACGATTTGCAAAAATGATTGTCGATGCAAATCAAGAAGTTGGAAATCATTCTTACACACATCCTAATATGAAAACGCTATCTTCTGATGAAATACGAGATCAGTTACAAAAAACAAATCGAATGATCGAAGCAGCTACGAATCAAAAGGTAAGATGGTTTGCTCCGCCGAGTGGAAGTTTTCGGGATGAAGTCGTGAAAATTGCAGATGATTTCCAAATGGGAACGATTATGTGGACTGTAGATACAATTGATTGGAAGCGACCAGATCCAGATGTACTATTGCAGAGAGTGATGAGAAAAATACATCCAGGTGCTATCGTATTAATGCATCCAACTTCATCTACAGCAGAAGCATTAGATACAATGATTACAAAATTGAAGGAACAAGGATATAAAGTAGGGAATATAACAGAATTACTGGATGAAAAACGTGTGGATTAAATACATTTGCATGACATTCATCCTTAAACTTGTTATCATTAAATAATAGCACTTATTTAGAGAAACTGGCAGTAGGAGGAAAGTTTTTGATTAAAAAATATACTTGTAAAAATGGTGTAAGAATCGTTATGGAGAATATACCAACCGTAAGATCGGTTGCGATTGGTATTTGGATCCATGCAGGATCAAGAAATGAAAATGAAAAAAATAATGGGGTTTCTCACTTTTTAGAGCATATGTTCTTTAAAGGGACAGAAACACGTAGTGCACGCGAAATTGCAGAATCATTTGATAGCATTGGTGGGCAAGTGAATGCTTTTACTTCAAAAGAATACACTTGTTACTATGCAAAAGTGCTAGATGAGCATGCTAAATATGCTTTAGATGTATTAGCAGATATGTTCTTTAATTCAACATTTGATGAGGAAGAACTGAAAAAAGAGAAGAATGTCGTATGTGAAGAAATTAAAATGTATGAAGATGCTCCAGATGATATTGTGCATGATATGTTAACGAAAGCAACATATGAAACGCATCCACTTGGATATCCTATTTTAGGAACAGAAGAAACGCTTGATACGTTTACAGGTGATACGCTACGCCAATATATTAAGGATCATTACACACCTGAAAATGTAGTTGTTTCAGTTGCAGGAAATATTGATGAAGCCTTCTTACAAACGGTAGAGCAATATTTCGGTAGTTATGAAGGAACAACAAACCGTGAACAAGTACATAGCCCAATTTTCCATTTTAATAAAGTAGCACGTAAAAAGGAAACAGAACAAGCTCATTTATGTTTAGGATATAAAGGCTTACAAATGGGACACGAAGATATTTATAACTTAATTGTATTAAATAACGTTTTAGGCGGTAGTATGAGTAGCCGTTTATTCCAAGAAGTACGTGAGCAACGCGGGTTAGCCTATTCAGTATTTTCTTACCATTCTTCTTATGAAGATACAGGTATGTTAACACTGTATGGTGGAACAGGTAGCCAACAATTAGATACACTGTATGAAACAATGCAAGAAACATTAGACACATTGAAAAATACAGGTATTACAGAAAAAGAGCTTATTAATAGTAAAGAGCAATTAAAAGGAAACTTAATGTTAAGTTTAGAAAGTACGAATAGCCGTATGAGCCGTAATGGTAAAAATGAATTGCTACTTCGTAAGCATCGTTCACTTGATGAGATTATTGAAAGTGTAAACACAGTAACAAAAGAAAATGTTGATGAGTTAATTCGTAACATGTTTACAGATGAATTCTCTGCAGCATTAATTAGTCCAGATGGAAAACTTCCAAAAGGAATAAAACTATAATTGCTTTATATGAAGTATGTAAAAATAACCGTATCTCTTTTAAAAGAGATACGGTTATTTTTTTTTGATATACAGAATAGGTACTAATTATGGATAACTTAAATTCATAATTCGGTAGGGGGAGAGTGTATGCGTTTAAGCGAATTAAGTGGTAAAGAAATCGTAAATTTAGAAAGAGCAGAAAAAATGGGAGTTTTAGGCCATGTGGATTTAGAAATCGATGAGAAGAATGGGCAAATACAGGCTCTTATCATACCGGCTGGGAAATGGGGAGGTTTTAAAAAGGAACCACAAGAAGTAAGAGTAACGTGGAGTCAAATTAAGAAAGTGGGGCATGATATGATCCTTTGTGATATTACGGATCGTTCAAATTCGAATTGAAAGATGGCCATTTTGGTCATCTTTTTTTGTTCATTCGCCGCTGAGTAAAAGCTCACATGAATCGAGCTTATACCGGAAATCAATTTCCCGTATAATGTCCTCTCATATGCCGAATTTTGAGGTGGGGTCTAACTGCGTACAAATAGCGGGATAAATCATACGTGCTTTTTGTTTTTCAATCACCTAAAACTCGTACATTACATATGATGTGGAGGAAAAAGAAAAAGTAGGCACTTTTCTTATAAATGACAGAAAAAGAAGGTGAATTAGGGAATGTTGACTGAGATGCATATTGCTGTCATAGGAGGAGATGCAAGACAGCTAGAAGTAATTCGCAAGCTAGTTGAATTGGATGCGAAACTTTCATTGATAGGGTTTGATCAGTTAGATCATGGCTTCACAGGGGCAGCAAAAGAAAGTATACAAAATTTAGATTTCACTTCTGTAGATGCAATTATTTTGCCAGTTGCAGGCACAAATGCCAAGGGAGAAGTAGATACTATTTTTTCAAACGAAAAAGTTTCTATAACGAAAGAACAAATTGAAAATACACCAGAACACTTTACTATATATTCAGGTATTGGTACGCCTTACTTGGAAAATCTCGTATCTACTACAAACCGCAAACTTGTTAAATTATTTGATCGTGATGATGTGGCAATCTACAATTCTATTCCAACTGTAGAAGGTACATTAATGATGGTAATTCAACATACCGACTATACAATTCATGGTTCCAATGTAATGGTTTTAGGATTTGGTAGAACAGGGATGAGTGTTGCCAGAGCATTTCAATCATTAGGAGCCCATGTCAAAGTTGGAGCAAGACGATCGGAACATATTGCACGTATTACAGAAATGATGTTTTCTCCTTTTCATATGCAAAACATTGAGAAAGAAGTAGGAAATATCGATATTGTCATTAATACAATTCCGCATCTCGTCGTGACAGCGAATGTCATTTCAAAAATGCCAGCTCATACGTTAGTAATTGATTTAGCTTCTAAACCAGGTGGTACCGACTTTAGATATGCGGAAAAAAGAGGAGTCAAAGCGCTGTTAGCACCTGGATTACCAGGTATTGTTGCTCCAAAAACAGCAGGACAAATTTTAGCGAACGTTCTTTCTCAGTTACTAGCAGAAGACGTAATAGCAAGAAAGGAGAATGGGGAATGAACTTAAAAGGGAAAAGAATAGGATTTGGTTTTACTGGTTCACATTGTACGTACGAAGAAGTAATGCCTCATTTAGAAAAATTAATTGCTGAGGGAGCAGAAGTACGCCCCGTTGTTTCTTACACTGTTCAATCAACAAATACGAGATTTGGCGAAGGAGCAGAGTGGATTAAAAAGATTGAAGAAGTAACAGGCTTTAAAGCGATTAATTCCATCGTTGGTGCAGAACCACTAGGACCTAAAATTCCACTAGATTGTATGGTGATTGCACCACTAACAGGAAATTCTATGAGTAAATTTGCAAATGCAATGACAGACTCTCCAGTATTAATGGCAGCAAAAGCGACGCTAAGAAATGGCAAGCCTGTCGTGTTGGCTGTTTCGACGAATGATGCTTTAGGGCTTAATGGCGTCAACCTCATGCGCCTAATGGCAACAAAAAACATCTACTTCGTCCCATTCGGTCAAGATGCACCAGAGAAAAAACCGAACTCAATGGTAGCTCGCATGGAGCTACTTGAAGATACAGTGTTAGAAGCGCTGCAAGGGAAGCAATTGCAACCGGTTGTCGTAGAAAAATTCAGATATATGAATTAAAAAACGAAAAAAAACGGACAATTTTTGATGAAACCATCATTCTTACTGTAGAATATGATAAAATTAACGTTATTAAGATTAGAAGGGGTATTGTATACTCCTTCTGATTCTAAGTTATAGAAGGATTGGTATCTAGAAAGGGGCATAGTGATGGAAAAGCAAAAAACTTTTCATGTCGCTGTAGTTGGAGCAACCGGCGCAGTTGGTGAACAAATGTTAAATACTTTAGAGAAACGAGAATTTCCAATCGGGAAGTTAACGTTACTTTCATCTAAACGATCTGCAGGTAAGAAACTTGTATTTAAAGGCGAAGAATTTACAGTTCAAGAGGCAACTCCTGAAAGTTTTGAAGGAGTAGATATCGCACTATTTAGTGCTGGTGGATCTGTATCAAAACAATTAGCGCCAGAAGCAGCAAAACGCGGTGCGATTGTTGTTGATAATACAAGTGCATTCCGTATGACAGAAAACGTGCCACTTGTTGTACCTGAAGTAAATGAAAACGACTTAAAAGAACATAATGGTATTATTGCAAATCCAAACTGTTCTACAATTCAAATGGTAGTAGCTCTTGAGCCAGTTCGTCAGCAATATGGTTTAAAACGAGTAATCGTTTCCACATATCAAGCTGTATCAGGTGCTGGTGCGGCAGCGATTGAAGAACTTCATGAACAATCACAAGCAATCTTAAATGGTGAAGAAGTGAAGGCAAATGTTTTACCTGTATCAGGTGATAAAAAACATTTCCAAATTGCTTTTAACGCGATTCCACAGATTGATAAATTCCAAGATAATGGATTTACGTTTGAAGAAATGAAAATGATTAATGAAACGAAAAAAATTATGCATATGCCTGAATTAGAAGTAGCGGCAACATGTGTACGTTTACCAGTTGTATCAGGTCACTCGGAGTCTGTTTACATCGAAGTAGAAAAAGAAGGTGTAACAGTAGAAGAATTCAAGAGCTTACTTGCAAATGCGGAAGGTATTGTTCTGCAAGATAATCCAGAAGAGCAGTTATATCCAATGCCAGCTACTGCAGTAGGTAAAAATGAAGTATTCGTTGGAAGAATCCGTAAAGATTTAAATAACGATAAAGGATTCCATCTTTGGGTCGTATCTGATAACTTATTAAAAGGCGCTGCATGGAATTCTGTTCAAATTGCAGAGCGCTTAGTAAAATTACAATTAGTGTAAACGGCTAAGAGAAGGTGCAAAATATGAAAATTATTGTTCAAAAATTTGGTGGCACATCCGTACGTGATGAAAATGGACGTAAGCATGCGCTTCATCATATAAAAAAATCGCTAGATGCGGGTTATAAAGTAGTTACTGTCGTATCTGCTATGGGCCGTAAAGGTGAACCATATGCAACTGATACTTTGTTAAGTCTTGTAAATCAAGAGGAATCTCGCATTTCTAATCGTGAGCAAGATTTATTATTATCATGCGGAGAATTAATCTCAGCAATCGTCTTCTCTAACATGTTAAATGAGAACGGTATAAAAGCAGCGGCATTAAATGGTGCACAAGCTGGTTTTGTAACAAATGATGATTTTACAAATGCTAAGATTATTGAAATGAACTGCGATCGTATACATGAAGAGCTAGAAAATCTAGATGTAATCGTCGTTACAGGATTCCAAGGACAAACGAAAAAAGGTGATACGACAACACTTGGACGCGGAGGTAGCGATACTTCAGCTTCTGCATTAGGTGTTGCGCTTCATGCTGAATTTATTGATATCTTTACAGATGTAGAAGGTGTTATGACTGCGGATCCTCGCATTGTAAAAGATGCACGTCATCTTCAAACGGTAACATACAATGAAATTTGTAACATGGCATATCAAGGTGCAAAAGTCGTTCATCCACGTGCAGTTGAAATTGCGATGCATGCAAAAGTACCACTTCGTGTACGTTCTACGTATTCTGATAGTGAAGGTACGCTTATTTCAGCATCGGACGGTGCGACAAAAGGCCGTGATGTAGAAGAACGTCCTGTTACAGGTATCGCTCATGTGTCAAATGTGACGCAAATTAAAGTGCTTGCAAAAGAAACGGCATATGATTTACAACAGCATGTGTTTAAAGAAATGGCGAATGAAGGAATCAGTGTCGATTTAATTAACATTTCACCTACTGGGGTAGCTTATACGGTGAGTGATAGTGTATCAAGTCGTGCAGTTGAATTATTAAAAAACCTTGGATATGAGCCAATTGTGACAGAGCATTGTGCAAAAGTATCTATTGTAGGAGCTGGAATGGCAGGATACCCAGGGGTTACTGCGAAAATCGTTACAGCTTTAGCGGAAAAAGGTATTCAAATTTTGCAATCGGCAGATAGCCATACGACGATTTGGGTTCTTGTAAAAGAAACTGATTTAGTGGAGGCTGTAAATGCATTACATAGTGCGTTTGAGCTTTCAAAAGAAAAGCAACTGGAACAATAAGGAGTGAGACCATGATAGATTTTGGGACAATTGCAACCGCGATGGTAACTCCGTTTGATAAAAACGGAAATATCGATTTTGCAAAGACAACGAAATTGGTAAATTATTTAATAGATAACGGTACAACAGCAATCGTGGTAGGAGGAACGACAGGAGAATCTCCTACATTAACTTCAGAAGAAAAAGTAGCGTTATATCGCCATGTCGTATCTGTTGTCGATAAAAGGGTGCCCGTAATCGCTGGAACAGGTAGTAATAATACGCATGCTTCTATTGACTTAACTAAAAAGGCAACAGAGGTTGGTGTTGATGCAGTAATGCTAGTAGCACCGTATTATAACAAACCGAGTCAAGAAGGAATGTATCAGCACTTTAAAGCAATTGCTGAAAGCACGCCGCTTCCGGTTATGCTATATAACGTTCCAGGACGATCTATTGTACAAATCTCCGTTGATACAGTTGTTCGTTTATCAGAAATAGAAAACATTGTTGCGATTAAAGATGCAGGCGGCGATGTGTTAACAATGACAGAAATCATTGAAAAAACAGCGGACGACTTTGCAGTATACAGCGGTGATGACGGCTTAACGTTACCAGCTATGGCAGTTGGAGCGAAAGGTATCGTTTCTGTAGCATCTCATGTGATCGGAAATGAAATGCAAGAAATGATTGCAGCATTCCAAGCAGGAGAATTTAAAAAGGCGCAAAAATTACATCAATTACTTGTAAGAGTAACGGATTCATTATTTATGGCGCCAAGCCCAACGCCAGTAAAAACAGCGTTACAAATGGTTGGATTAGATGTAGGCTCTGTACGTTTACCACTTCTTCCATTAACAGAAGAAGAAAGAGTAACGTTACAATCTGTTATGCAATCTATCCCTCGTTAATAAAAAATGACCTAGTGTAGCACTAGGTCATTTTTTTATGGTATGAAAATCTTTGTTGTTCTTTTTTTACCATATTATCCTATATGTTTGATCGCTTTTTCATTATGTATTGCAACATGTATAAGAAAATAATTGTACCCCTTTAAATGAATCAAAAAACATAGTTATTATAGGATAAACATTTGTATAAACGTAATAAACTATCGATTCTGTTTTTTAGAGGGATTGTCTCAAATGTGACGTGATTCATAAAAAAGCTTCATTTTATAAGTGTTTTTGTTCGATTCTAGAAAAATATGTTTTGAAAATCCATATTATGAAATTAATTTAGCGTATTTATGGATATTTTTTCAAAAAAATATGGAGTACAAAATCGAAGCAAATATAAAGGAAATACGTTCGATACTTTTGTTGTAATTCCGTTCTTTTACTTTCTCTTTCGCACGATTTAACTTGTGTTCTATTTCTTGTATCAGGTATAATATGGCTAAGTAGCTTAGTACGGGTATGCTTAGCAAAATTGGTAAAAATTATAGTTTGATTACATTTTCATATCATATCGAATAAGATATTTGATTTATATAATGAAAGAGAGGTGAAACCTGGTTTAAAAAATAAACAAGGACATGATATCGCATAACGGTAAGGACATTCGTCTTGGACGGTGAATATATGGTGGTTGTAGAGTTTCCCCTGGTGTCTCTGCAATTTTAGTGAAATCAGTGTTTGAAAGATTTTTAAACCAGGCAACAACATGAAGAGAAAAGAGAATGAGTCTGTTAAAGTATTTGCTCTTGGTGGAGTAGGTGAAATTGGGAAAAACATGTACTGTGTTGAAATTGATTCTGAAATCTTTATTGTAGATGCAGGGTTAATGTTCCCGGGAGATGAAATGTTTGGAATTGATATCGTTATTCCTGATATTACATATTTAGTGGAAAACCAAGAGCGAGTAAAAGGTTTATTTATTACTCACGGTCATGAAGATCATATTGGTGGCATTGTTTACGTACTTCGTAAATTATCAATTCCAGTGTATGCAACGAAATTAACAGTAGGACTTATACAAGAAAAACTTGGCGAAGCGGGTATGTTAGGCCGTGTAGACTTAAAAACGATCGATTCAAATTCAACAGTAGAGTTTAATACTACAACGGTGTCATTCTTTGGAACGACACATAGTATTCCAGATTCTGTTGGTGTTTGTTTCCATACATCAAAAGGTGCTATCGTATATACGGGAGACTTTAAATTCGATCAAACTCCAATTGGAAATAGTGGAGCAGACCTTGGGAAAATGGCACAAATCGGAAATGAAGGCGTACTGTGCTTATTATCTGATAGTACAAATGCTGAGCGTCCAGGCTATACAGGTTCTGAAAAAGAAGTTGGTGTAGAAATTTCTAAAGTGTTCTACGGCGCAGAAGGACGTATTATTGTTGCTTCATTTGCATCGAATGTACATCGTATTCAACAAGTATTTGATGCAGCTGCTGAAACAGGACGAAAAGTAGCGGTTGTAGGGCGTAGTATGGTGAAAGTGGTAGATATCGCAAGACGTCTTGGTTATTTAGATGTTCCAGAAGGTATGGTTATTTCACTACAAGAAGTAGACAATTTCCCAGAGAAAAAGGTAGCTATTTTAACGACAGGTAGCCAAGGTGAACCGATGGCAGCCCTTTCTAGAATGGCGAAGCAAGCTCATAAACAAATTTCAATTCGTAAAGGCGATACGGTTATTATTGCGGCTTCTCCAATTCCGGGTAATGAAATATCTGTATCGAAAATTATTGACTTGTTATTTAGAGCTGGGGCTGATGTTATTTATTACGGTGAAAGAAAAGTTCACGTTTCAGGTCACGGTAGCCAAGAAGAATTAAAATTAATGTTAAATTTAATGAAACCGAAATATTTTGTACCCGTACATGGTGAGTTCCGTATGCAAAAAGCACATGCATATTTAGCTGAAGATGTAGGTATTGCAAGAGATAATATCTTTATCGTAGAAAAAGGCGATGTAATCGGTTTTGGTGACGATGAAGCGAACTTAGTTGGTAAAGTGCAAGCGGGCAATGTATTAATTGATGGATTAGGTGTAGGTGACGTTGGTAATATCGTTCTTCGAGATAGAAAAATGTTATCTCAAGATGGAATATTAGTAGTTGTTGTAACACTTGGTAAAGATGAAAAGAAAATTGTTTCTGGTCCAGAAATCATTTCACGTGGTTTTGTGTATGTACGTGAATCAGAAGCGTTAATTGACCGCTCTACAGAGATTGTACGTATGATTGTTGAGCAATCGATTAAAGAGTATACAATTGAATGGTCTATGTTAAAACAAAATATTCGTGAATTATTAGGGCAGTTCTTGTACGAAGAGACAAAGAGAAAACCTATGATTTTACCGATTATTATGGAAGTATAAAAAAGATCACCTTTACGGGTGATCTTTTTTCTTTTTAAACTCTATCGAATGAAATTTATAACTTAAGAAATAATAGTTATATACGAGTGAAAGGGGATGCGATATGACAGAACGTGATCGTTATACAAATGAAGGGAAAGAGGCTGAGCCGAAAGAAACTGGGAAAGAAGCCTCGATAGTGGAAAAAATTCAACAGCTAGGGCAAACGAATGTACCACAAATGAATGAATCGAGTATTCATTGTTTAACAATCATTGGGCAGGTGGAAGGTCATGTTCAGTTGCCGCCGCAAAATAAAACAACAAAATATGAGCATATTATTCCGCAAATTGTTGCGATAGAACAAAATCCGAAAATTGAAGGTTTGCTTTTAATATTAAACACGGTCGGAGGTGACGTTGAAGCAGGGTTAGCAATTTCTGAGATGGTAGCTTCGCTTTCAAAGCCAACAGTATCACTTGTTCTGGGAGGAGGGCATTCTATCGGTGTACCAATCGCCGTCTCTACGGATTATTCATTTATTGCGGAAACTGCGACGATGACAATTCATCCCATTCGTCTAACAGGTCTTGTTATAGGTGTGCCGCAAACATTTGAGTATTTAGATAAAATGCAAGAAAGAGTCATTCGATTTGTGACGAAGCATTCGAAAGTAACCGAAGATCGTTTTAAAGAACTTATGTTTGCGAAAGGGAATTTGACGCGAGATATTGGGACGAATGTAATTGGTGGCGATGCAGTGAAATATGGTCTTATAGATGATGTCGGTGGAATTGGGAATGCGATTCGAAAACTGAATGAATTAATAGATGCTCGCATGGATGATAGTACAGAAGGGACAATGTTACAATGATTTTATACACAATTATGCCAGAGCAACTTGTATATCCAGCTGATTATTCGCAATGTGAAAGCCAAAAAGTTATAAATATAAACGGCGTTGAATTAATGGTTTCTGAAGAAGAACATGGGTGTTATTCTATTGTACGTGTGTTAAGTACGGATCCGCTACACTACTTAGAGTTTGAGCCCGGCCAGAAAATAACCTTTTAGCAAAAAGAAGGATTTTGTTTAGAAGCTATGGTATAATATAAAAAACAAGACGGTTGAGCAGCCATGAGAGGGCTGCTTTCTTCTGTTTATTTAACAATTTACAAGAAGTGTAAAAATAGAAGATATAAGACCTGAAAAATAGAGAAAACAGACATATAAGTAGAGCATTTTTAAGGAAGCCCTACTTATATGTAGAACACGAGGTGAAGAAATGGCAAAACAAAAGCAAAGAGGGACGAAGGCAAAAGCAAGACGCACGATAAAGCCAACTTTGTATTATGAAATCGTCGGTTTAACTCTTTTTGCACTTTCAATCATTACGATTTTACAGCTAGGCGTTGTAGGGAAATCGTTTGTGTTATTTTTTCGCTTCTTCTTTGGTGAGTGGTACATAATTGGTGTGTTAGGTGTAATAGCTTTATCGGTTTCGTTTGTTATCAAACGTGGATGGCCGAACCTTTTAAATAAGCGGTTAATCGGTTTTTATTTAATAGTATTGGCGATATTAATGTTTAGTCATATTACATTATTTAACCTTCTTACGAAAGATGGAGCAGTGCAAAATACTTCTGTTATTGTGAGTACGAAAGATAACTTCTTTCTTGAAATGAAAAAGGGTCCAGATAGCGTTCATTTAGGTGGTGGCATGTTTGGTGCGCTTATGTTCGCGACTTGTTACTTCTTATTTGACGAAGTAGGAGCTTATATCATTGGTATTATTTTAGTGATTCTCGGCATACTTTGTATAACAAATAAGCATATTGGGGAAGTGCTTGCCCCTGTAGGAAGAATCCTTAGAAGTCAATTTGAAGTCATGCAAGGGGATTATAAAGATTGGAGATCCAAAAGGACGGCTGAACAAACAGAAAAGAAAAAAACAACGAGAAGCACAAGGAGTAAACGTGCTGTGGAACAAGAAGAAATTGTTGAGCCGATGGAAGAAATTTCAATTGATCCTCCCATTATTTCGAATTTCACTGAGAATTATTCTGTAAATGAACAAGAGGATAAACGAATTGGCGAAGAACAGGAAGCAGAGTTAATAACTTCACCGTCTATTGAAGAGACACCGCCTGTTGAAGAAGCTAAGAAAAAGCGTGGAGAAAAGATTGTAGAATCTTTAGAGGCGGAAACAAGTGCCCCACCAATGCAATTTTCAAATGTAGAAAATAAAGATTACCAGCTTCCTGCAATTGATATATTGAAATTTCCTAAGAATAAGCAAGTTACAAATGAAAATGCAGAAATTTATGAGAATGCTCGTAAATTAGAACGTACATTCCAAAGCTTTGGAGTGAAAGCGAAAGTAACAAAAGTACATAGAGGTCCTGCAGTTACAAAATATGAAGTGTATCCTGATATGGGAGTAAAGGTAAGCAAAATCGTTAGTTTAAGTGATGATTTAGCACTTGCTTTAGCTGCGAAAGATATTCGTATTGAAGCACCTATTCCCGGGAAATCAGCTGTAGGGATTGAAGTTCCGAACTCAGAAGTTTCTATGGTAACGCTTAGAGAAGTTCTTGATTCTAAGGCTAATAATCACCCGGAAGAGAAGTTGTTAATTGGTCTTGGACGAGATATTACAGGTGAAGCTGTATTAGCTCGTTTAAATAAAATGCCCCATTTACTAGTAGCTGGTGCGACAGGTAGCGGGAAAAGTGTATGTATTAATGGTATTATTGTTAGTATTTTAATGCGTGCAAAACCACATGAAGTAAAATTAATGATGATTGATCCGAAAATGGTAGAGTTAAATGTATATAACGGTGTTCCTCATTTATTAACACCCGTTGTAACTGATCCGAAAAAAGCATCACAAGCTTTGAAAAAAGTCGTGAGTGAAATGGAACGTCGTTATGAGTTATTTGCTCATAGTGGCACGCGTAACATTGAAGGATATAATGATCATATTAAAGAACATAATAGTCAATCGGAAGCAAAACAACCGGAATTACCTTATATTGTAGTAATTGTGGACGAGTTAGCAGATTTAATGATGGTTGCTTCATCGGATGTAGAGGATGCAATTATGCGTTTAGCACAAATGGCTCGTGCGGCTGGTATTCATTTAATTATTGCAACACAGCGTCCGTCAGTTGATGTTATTACGGGAGTTATTAAAGCGAATATTCCATCACGTATTGCATTCGCTGTATCTTCTCAAACAGATTCTCGCACAATTCTTGACGGTGGTGGTGCAGAGAAACTACTAGGTCGTGGAGATATGCTGTTTATACCAATTGGTGCATCGAAGCCTGTACGTGTACAAGGTGCATTTTTATCAGATGATGAAGTTGAGAGAGTTGTAGAATATGTTATTGGTCAGCAAAAAGCGCAATATCAAGAAGATATGATTCCACAAGATGTTCCTGATACGAAGCAGGAAGTAGAAGATGAATTATATGATGAAGCAGTTCAGCTCGTAGTGGAAATGCAAACAGCATCTGTTTCTATGTTGCAACGTAGGTTTAGAGTAGGTTATACGCGAGCTGCCCGTTTAATTGATGCAATGGAAATGAATGGTGTAGTAGGTCCGTATGAAGGTAGTAAACCACGAGAAGTGCTCATTAATGATGTACAAGAAAAAAGTTCATAAAAAAAGCCTAATTGTTTTTACAATTAGGCTTTTTTATATGCTAGTTTTGTTATATACTATATTCAGCGATGAAGAAAGGGCTTACATTTAAAGTGGTTCTTTAGAATACGAATACTTTGATTATGTTTTTAATGAATGTTCGATATTTAATGTAGAAAAATGTTAAATTTTGTTGACACGTATGGGAGCAAGTGGTAAGATTACTTCGAAAAGAATCACTGCCTCATATAATCTTGGAGATAAGGTCCATAAGTTTCTACCTGGCAACCATGAATTGCTGGACTATGAGGGGAAAAGTGTGTAACAAAGGATGTAAGAGATCTTTGTGCCGAACTTTTTCTCGAAATGAGGAATGTTTATGGTGCAAAGTTTTTTTTATGCAGTAAAGAGTGAAAATTTCATTTTAAAAAATTATTAATATTTATTCGACAATTAAGCTTATTTTTAGTATTTAGCAATTTTTATTATGTTGTAAGTTGAAAAAAGAGAAAAGAAGTCTTACATCAGAGGTCGAATAATTGAAATGCGGGGGAGTCTTATGTCAGTAAAATCCGATAGTCGTCACCTATATTTACGGGTGATTGATCACATCAAAGAAAAAATTAAAGATGGAGCTTATAAAGAAAGACAGAAGTTACCATCAGAGTTTGATTTAGCGAAAGAACTTGGTGTAAGTAGGGCGACTTTAAGGGAAGCGCTGCGTATTTTAGAAGAAGAAAATGTTGTCATTCGTAGACATGGTGTAGGAACATTTGTAAATGCAAAGCCCTTATTTTCTTCTGGGATTGAACAACTTTCTAGTATTACAGATATGATTTCTAGTGTGGGGAAAACACCAGGAACTATCTTTTTATCATCATCTACAACAAGTTTAACAGAAGAAGAAAAAGAGAAGTTTAATAGTGAAGATGGTTTTAATGCAGTAATGATTGAGCGTGTGCGTACAGCAGATGGGGAACCTGTTGTATATTGTATCGATAAACTTGCAAAAGAAATCTTGCCGGATTTATCGGGATACAATGAGGAATCATTGTTAACGGTGATACATAATAACACGCACAAACGTATCACATATGCGGTTGCGCACATTGAGCCAATTGGCTATCATTCTAAAATCTCACCGATTTTAGAATGTGAACCGGAAACGGCACTGCTAGTTTTAAAACAAATGCACTATGATCAAAATGATGAGCCAATCTTATATTCTATCAATTACTTTAGAGCTGATAAGTTTAGCTTCCACGTCTTAAGAAAACGTATGTAGGTAAGTTCCATTTTAGGGAGGTGACAGCAAGAAGTTAGGGACAGCAGCGTAAGAATAAAGAGATATATATAATTTTAGGAGGGGTTTCTAGTATGAAGAAAAAAACAGGTCTTTTATTATCATTAACATTAGCAGCAAGTGCGGTTTTAGGTGCGTGTGGTAACTCGGATAAAGCGAGTAGCGACAAAAAAGAGTTCAAAGTTGGTATGGTTACAGATGTTGGAGGCGTTGATGATAAATCATTTAACCAATCAGCTTGGGAAGGTTTAACGAAATTCGGTAAAGACAACGATTTAAAGAAAAATGAAGGATATCGTTATCTTCAATCAAGTAAAGATGCAGACTATATTCCAAACTTAACAAAATTTGCGAAAGATCATTATAACACAACATTCGGAATTGGATTTTTAATGCAAGACTCGATTGAAAAGGTTGCAAAACAATATCCGAAAGAGCAATTTGCTATTGTAGATACTGTTGTGAAAGAGCCGAATGTAACAAGTATTACATTTAAAGACCATGAAGGTTCATTCCTAGTTGGTGCTGTAGCAGCAATGACGACAAAATCAAATAAAGTTGGATTTGTTGGCGGCGTGAAGAGTCCATTAATTACAAAGTTTGAATCAGGTTTCAAAGCTGGTGCAAAAGCAGTAAATCCAAATATCGAAATTGTAGCGCAATATGCAGATGCATTTGACAAACCAGAAAAAGGATCTGTATTAGCTTCAGCAATGTACGGTGGTGGAGTTGACGTAATTTATCATGCTTCAGGTGCAACTGGTAATGGTGTATTCACAGAAGCGAAAAATCGTAAGAAAAAAGGTGAAAACGTTTGGGTAATCGGTGTTGACCGTGACCAAAATCAAGAAGGTATGCCTGAAAACGTAACTTTAACTTCTATGGTAAAACGTGTTGATATTGCAGTAGCAAAAGTAGCACAAGAAGCGAAAGACGGTAAATTAAAAGGCGGTAAAGTAGAAGAGTTCGGATTAAAAGATGACGGTATTGGTATTGCGAAAACTACTGACAATGTGAAAAAAGTAAATCCAGAAATCTTAACAAAAATAGAAGAGTTTGAGAAGAAAATCACTGACGGTGAAATTAAAGTACCTGCAACTGACGAAGAATATAAAACATATGAAGCTTCTCTAAAGAAATAATAATAGAGAAATAGCAAAGGTTAGTTCTTAGAACTAACCTTTGTATATATAAAAATACCTTTAATAGACTGCAATTGGGGAGTGTTCCCTGCTAGAAGGAGGAACAAAATGGAATACGTAATTGAGATGAACAATATTACAAAAGTATTCCCAGGCATTGTAGCGAATGATGATATTACGCTGCAAGTAAAACAGGGAGAGATACACGCTTTACTTGGAGAAAATGGTGCAGGGAAATCAACATTGATGAATGTACTGTTCGGTTTGTATCAACCAGAACAGGGAGAAATTAAGATTAAAGGAAAACCTGTGAAAATTACAAATCCGAATATAGCAAATGACCTTGGTATCGGGATGGTCCATCAGCATTTTATGCTTGTTCATAATTTTACAGTTACAGAGAATATTATTCTTGGAAATGAGCCGAAGAAAAAAGGAAGAATTGCTGTTGAAGAGGCTGCGAAAGAAATTAAACAATTGTCTGAACAGTACGGTTTAGCGGTTGATCCAAATGCAAAGATTGAAGATATTTCGGTTGGGATGCAGCAAAGGGTTGAAATATTAAAAACGCTTTATCGTGGTGCGGAGATTTTAATATTCGACGAACCAACTGCGGTGTTAACTCCTCAAGAAATTCACGAGTTGATTCAAATTATGAAAAAGCTTGTGCAAGAAGGAAAATCTATCGTTCTTATTACACATAAATTGAAAGAAATTATGGAAGTTTGCGATCGTTGCACAATTATTCGTAAAGGTAAAGGAATTGGTACAGTTGACGTTGCGGAAATGAATGAACATAAACTTGCAGAATTAATGGTCGGACGTCAAGTGAATTTTAAAACAGAAAAAATAGAGGCTAAACCGAAAGAAGAGGTTCTATCTGTTTCGAATATTGTCGTTCAGGATGCACGCCAATTACCTGCTGTAAAAGGCCTTGACTTAACTGTTCGTGCAGGAGAAATCGTTGGTATTGCAGGGATTGATGGAAATGGACAAAGTGAATTAATAGAGGCAATTACTGGTTTACGAAAAGTTGAGTCAGGTTCTATTGCAATTAAAGGAAAAGAAATAACAAATTGGCCTGTTCGAAGGATTACAGAGGAAGGAATTGGTCATATTCCAGAAGATCGTCATAAACACGGTCTTGTGCTTGATTTTTCTGTTAGAGATAATATAGTTTTACAAACGTACTATAAAAATCCATTCTCAAAGAAAGGGATTTTAAACTTTAGTCAAATTACACAAAAAGCAAAAGCGCTTATTGAACAGTTTGATGTGCGTACACCTGGTGAACACACATTAACTCGTGCACTATCTGGTGGAAACCAGCAGAAGGCAATTATCGCACGTGAAGTGGATCGTAATCCAGATTTATTGATTGCAGCACAGCCAACACGTGGTTTAGATGTAGGTGCGATTGAATTTATTCATAAAAAATTAATCGAGCAAAGAGATAAGGGGAAAGCAGTATTGCTTCTATCGCTAGAACTGGATGAAATTTTAAATGTAAGTGATCGAGTTGCTGTTATATATGAAGGGGAAATTGTAGCAATTGTTGATGCGAAAGAAACAAATGAACAACAGCTTGGTTTGTTGATGGCTGGCGGAACGGAGAAAGAGAAGGTGAATACAAATGGCTAAAAATTTTTTAACGGAGCGAACAATTAATATTTTAGTTCCTGTATTATCCGTTATTTTTGGTTTACTTGTTGGTGCCATTGTAATGTTATTTAGTGGATATGATCCAATTGTTGGGTATGCAGCGCTTTGGGAAGGAATGGTTGGAAATCCACAAGCAATTGGTGAGACATTACGTACGATGATTCCGCTTGTATTAGCAGGACTTTCTGTAGCATTTGCATTCCGTACAGGCCTTTTTAATATCGGAGTAGAAGGGCAGTTATTAGTCGGTTGGCTTGCTGCGGTTTGGTTTGGATATGCAGTATCATTACCGGCAATTTTACATATTCCGTTGTCAATTTTAGTAGCGGCAATAGCTGGTGGGCTATGGGGATTTATCCCGGGATATTTGAAAGGGAAATTTAAAGTAAATGAAGTAATCGTAACGATTATGATGAATTATATTGCACTTTACGTGACGTATGATTTAATTAAACGCTTTTTACATGAGGCGAATGAGAAGTCATATGATATAAAATCTAGTGCTTCTTTATCTTCTGAATGGTTATCTTCTTTAACAGATGGTTCTCGTTTGCACTGGGGGATTGTCGTAGCGATATTAGTAGCAATCATTATGTGGTTCTTATTGGACAGAACGACATTGGGATACGAATTAAAATCTGTTGGATTTAATCAACATGCTTCTCAGTATGCGGGGATGAAAGTTTCTCGAAATGTTGTACTATCTATGACGATTGCGGGTGCATTTGCAGGGATTGGTGGTGCTATGGAAGGGCTTGGTACATTCCAAAACATGACAGCGATGTCTTCGTTTACTGGCATTGGATTTGATGGGATTGCGGTAGCTCTACTTGGGGGAAATAATCCGTTTGGTATATTATTAGCAGCTTTACTGTTCGGTGGCTTGAAAAGTGCAGCCCCACAAATGAATTTTGAAGCAGATGTACCTTCTGAGCTAATTAACGTTATTATTGCATGTATTATTTTCTTTGTAGCGTGCAGTTATGTATTACGCTGGGCACTTACACGTATGAGCAAGGAGGGGAAATAAATGAGCTTTTTAGATATTTTAGCCATTCTTGTGACGGGTACGTTATATACGGCAGCGCCACTTATTTTTACGGCGTTAGGTGGAGTGTTTAGTGAACGTTCTGGGGTTGTAAATATAGCGTTAGAAGGTTTAATGTTATTCGGTGCGTTTACTGGTATTGTTACAACGTTATTAATGGGTGATACGTGGGGAGCGATGACTCCTTGGATAGCTCTATTATTTGCAGCGATTGGTAGTGGGTTATTTGCACTTCTTCATGCGGTAGCATCCATTACATTCCGTGCGGATCAAGTAGTGAGCGGGGTAGCGATTAATTTCTTAGCTCTTGGTTTAACGGTATTTGCGATTAAGAAAATCTTTGGCAAAGGACAAACTGATTTCATTCAATACCGTATTGAAAAAATCGATGTTCCAGGTCTTTCAGATATTCCGGTAATTGGAAAAATCTTTTTCTCAAATGTACCGTTAACATCGTATATTGCTATTATTTTAGCGTTTGTCGTTTGGTATGTCATTTATAAAACGCCGTTCGGTCTTCGTCTTCGTGCGGTTGGTGAACATCCAATGGCAGCAGATACGATGGGTATTAATGTATATAAAATGCGTTATATTGCAGTTGCTATATCTGGAATGTTTGCAGGGGTTGGTGGAGCGGTCTTCGCGATGTCGATTTCTGGTAACTTCTCAGGTGCTACAATTACTGGACAAGGTTTCTTAGCGCTAGCAGCTATGATCTTCGGTAAATGGAATCCACTCGGTGCTCTTGGAGCGGCTCTGTTCTTCGGATTTGCTCAATCACTTGGAATAACAGGTGGTACGATTCCGGTACTAAAGGAAATTCCAAGTGTATTCTTAACGATATTACCGTATGTATTCACAATATTAGCACTTGTTGGTTTTGTAGGTCGTTCTGAAGCTCCGAAAGCGTTAGGAACGCCGTATGAAAAAGGAAAACGATAAGTATAAAAAAGCTCGCACATTAGTGCGGGCTTTTTTACATAGAATATATGTAATACGGAATTTTACTATGTTCCTTACATATAAAAGTTTTTAGAAAGAGCCTGATGTAAGTATAGTGAGGAAGAAAAGTTGATTTTTCATTTCTAAAAACTGTATATTGAAGAGGAATATTCCTATATACGTAAAGGAGGGCTATAAATGAAACTAATGGAACAACAGTTACATGAGTTAGGTGGTTTGCGAGTACATATTATTCCGACTGATAAATATAAAACAAATACTTTTGTATTTCGTTTTAAAGCACCTTTAAATGAGGAGACGGTGACAGAGCGTGCCCTATTGCCATACGTATTGCAAAGTGCAACAGAAAAGCTTCCTTCTGTAATTCGTCTGCGTCAATATTTAGAAGAATTATACGGATCTTCTTTGGCAGTAGATGTAAGTAAAAAAGGAGAAGACCATATCATCTCTATTTATGTAGACATTGCAAATGAAGTATATTTACATGATGCACCACCGTTATTTGAAAAAGCGCTTTCTATGTTATCGGATATAGTTTTACATCCAGCAACAGAGGGGGATAGTTTTCTACCTTCTATCGTAGAAAGTGAAAAGAGAGCGCTCTTGCAACGAATTGAAGCTACGTATGATGATAAAATGCGCTATGCAAACGAGCGTTTAATTGAAGAAATGTGCAAAGTAGAACCGTATCGATTAAGTGCAAATGGAAAAAAAGAGAGTGTTGCATCTATTACAAATGAAAGTTTGTATCAATATTATCAAAAAGTGTTAGCGGAAGATGAAATGGATCTATACATTATTGGTGATATTTCAGAAAACGCAGTTGATCTTGTAAGTAAGTATTTTTCTATTTCAGCGCGTCCTGTGAGAGAAAGAAATGTACTTCTTCATAAGAGAAATAATGAAGAAAAAGAAGTTGTTGAAAAACAAGAATTAAAACAAAGTAAATTACACATCGGTTATCGTACGTTTATTACGTATAAGGACGAAGATTATTTTGCGCTACAATTGTTCAATGGATTGTTTGGAGGATTTTCTCATTCAAAGTTATTCGTTAATGTTCGTGAAAAAAATAGTTTAGCGTACTATGCAGCGTCCCGCTTTGAAAGTCATAAAGGCTTATTGTTTGTCATGTCAGGAATCGAAGCGAAAAATTATGAAAAAGCTGTTGAGATTATTAAAGAACAAATGTTGGCGATGCAAAATGGTAATTTTTCTGAAGAAGAGATGCATCAAACGAAAAGTGTCATTCAAAATCAAATATTAGAAGCGATTGATACACCGCGGGGATTTGTGGAAATGCTGTATCATGGTATTATTTCAGACCGTACGCGTCCGGTTGAAGAATGGCTTTCAGGTATTGAAAGCGTGACGAAAGAAGAGATTGTGAAAGTTGCTAAAAATATTGAACTAGATACAATTTACTTTTTACATGGAACGGAGGGAGAATAAATGGAGAAAATTGTTTATGAGCAATTAAAAGAGACACTCTATTATGAAAAACTTCCTAATGGATTAGATGTATATATTTTACCGAAGCAAGGATTTAATAAAACATTTGCAACGTTTACGACAAAATATGGTTCTATGGATAATACATTCGTGCCACTAGGTAAAGAGGAAATGGTTCGTGTGCCTGATGGAATTGCTCATTTTCTTGAGCATAAATTATTTGAAAAAGAAGATCACGATGCTTTCCAATTGTTTAGTAAACAAGGAGCATCAGCAAATGCTTTCACATCTTTCACAAGAACAGCTTACCTGTTTTCATGTACATCAAATGTAGAACAAAATTTAAATACATTGTTAAACTTCGTACAAGAGCCTTACTTCTCTGAAAAAACAGTTGAAAAAGAGAAGGGGATTATTGGGCAAGAAATTCAAATGTATCAAGATAATCCAGATTGGCGTTTATACTTTGGATTAATTGATAGCTTGTTTGTAAAGCACCCAATTAAAATTGATATTGCAGGGACAATCGAGTCTATTAGTAAAATTACGAAAGACTTATTATATGAATGTTATGAAACATTTTATCATCCGAGCAATATGTTATTATTCGTTGTGGGGGCAATTGATCCAGAGAAAACAATGGATTTAGTGCGTGAAAATCAAGCGAAAAAAGATTATAAAAACCAGTCAGAAATTGTACGTTCATTTGAGGAAGAACCAGATGAGGTAAATGAAAAGAAGAAAATTATTTCAATGCCTGTACAAACACCGAAATGTTTAGTTGGTATTAAAGCGACAAATTTAAAAGAAAAAGGGGAAGCCCTTTTAAAACAAGAAATTGCGCTTACGTTACTTTTAGATTATTTATTTGGGAAAAGCTCCGTTCATTACGAATCTTTATATAATGAAGGTCTTATTGATGATTCGTTCTCGTATGATTATACGGAAGAGAATAACTTCGGTTTTGCAATGGTTGGTGGCGATACGAAGCAACCTGATGAGCTGGAAGAGCGTTTGAAAAGCATTTTACTAAATACAAATTATGATCAATTAGATGAGGCGGCATTAGAACGAGTAAAGAAAAAGAAAATAGGTGGCTTTTTACGCTCGTTGAATTCGCCGGAATATATCGCGAATCAATTTACACGATATGCGTTTAATGAATCTAGTCTGTTTGAGGCATTGACTGTATTAGAAAGTTTAACTGTTCAAGATTTACAAGAAGTAGCCAAATTATTATTATCAGAAGAAAGAATGAGTGTTTGTCAAGTTTTACCGAAAAAATAAAAGGTTTCATAATAATACCCTCATCTTATCATTGATAAATTGTAAGATGAGGGTATTATTTATTTGTAGGAAAAAGATTTTGTTGAGATAAGAGAGGAATTATATGAAAAAGTATGCATTAGTAACTGGAGGAAGCGGAGGGATTGGCTCTGCTATTTCAAAACAATTAATTCAAGATGGATATACAGTATATGTTCATTATAATAACGGTGAAGGGCAAGTGAATGAGTTACAGAAAGAGTGGAGGGAAGTGATTCCTGTTCAAGCGGATTTAGCTTCTAGTGATGGAGCAGAGCAATTGTGGGAACAAATTGAACATCCTCTTGATGTTGTCGTATATGCAGCTGGGAAGAGTATCTTTGGACTCGTAACAGATGTAACGAACGATGAATTAAATTATATGGTAGAACTTCAAGTGAAGAGCATCTATAAACTATTATCAATGGCACTGCCATCAATGATTCAGCGGAGAAGTGGTAATATTATACTTGTTTCGTCTATATGGGGCCAAATCGGCGCATCATGTGAAGTGCTTTACTCGATGGTAAAAGGTGCGCAAAATTCATATGTGAAAGCTTTAGCGAAAGAAGTTTCATTAAGTGGATTAAGGGTTAACGCGGTGGCGCCAGGTGCAATTGAAACGGAAATGTTACATGTATTTTCAGAAGAGGATAAGAATGAAATTGCTGAAGAGATTCCGTTAGGTCGATTAGGACTACCAGAAGAGGTAGCGAAAACAGTGTCATTTCTCGTGTCACCAGGTGCATCTTACATAACTGGACAAATTATCGGAGTGAATGGCGGTTGGCACTGCTAAAAAAATGTTACATAAAAAATAAAAAACTGTACAAATTAAGCATGATTCTATTACTAAGTAGTGAGGTGCTTAAACATGTCAGTTTTAGATAATTTTGATCAATGGAAGAGCTTTTTAGGAGAACGTTTAGAACAGGCATCAGGAAAAGGTCTTGATGGTGGTGCTGTATCAGATATGGCATTTCGTGTTGGAGATTATTTAGCAAATGAAGTAGAAGCGCGCAACGATCAAGAGAAATTATTGTCTGAGCTTTGGAAAGTCGCTGATGAACAAGAGCAACATACCATCGCAAACTTAATGGTGAAGTTTGTACAGCATAAGTAAAAAATAGAGAGGAGAATCTCCTCTCTATTTTTTTTGTATAATAATAACGCGGGATAGATTATACATTTAGCTTCCCTATTAAGGTGAAATCATATAATATAGTACGTAGGTGTAAAGTAAGCAAGGGGAGTGATCTTGGATGATTGAATGGTATTTTGAATATGAAATACATAAAAACCGACCTGGCTTGCTTGGTGACGTTTCTTCGTTAATCGGTATGCTCGGCATTAATATTGTCACAATTAATGGTGTAGATAATGCACGACGTGGATTACTCCTTATGTGTGATAATCAAGAGCAAATCTCTAGACTTGAATCAATTTTAAATACGATGGATAACATAACGGTAACGAAATATCGTCCGCCAAAGCTAAGAGATAAGCTAGCGGTTAGACATGGTCGGTACATACAACGAGATGCAGATGATAAGAAGACATTTCGATTTGTACGTGATGAATTAGGGTTACTTGTAGACTTTATGGCTGAAATAATGAAAAAAGAAGGTCATAAACTAATCGGGATACGAGGAATGCCTCGTGTCGGAAAAACAGAATCCATTGTTGCCGCAAGTGTTTGTGCAAATAAAAGATGGCTATTTGTATCATCTACTCTTATTAAGCAAACTGTTCGCAGTCAATTGATTGAAGATGAGTATAGCGACGACAATATTTTTATCTTAGATGGAATCGTGTCAACAAAGCGTGCTAACGAAAGGCATTGGCAGCTTGTTCGTGAAATTATGAGATTACCTGCAACGAAAGTTGTGGAACATCCTGACGTATTTGTGAGTCAGTCAGAATACACATTGGATGATTTTGATTATATTATTGAGTTGCGTAACGATTATGATGAAGAAATTCAATATAATTTAGTAGATGAAATTGAGCAAGGTACGCAAAATAATTTCTCTATGTTTGACTTTTAAAGAAATATTGAGGTGTTAGTAGTGACAGAATTAGGACAAAAGCTGAAAGAAGCAAGAGGAACGAAGGGCTTGTCTATGGATCAGCTGCATGAGATTACAAAAATTCAAAAACGCCATTTAGTAGCGATTGAGGAAGGCAATTATGATGTATTGCCAGGAGCTTTTTATGCGCGTGCATTCATTAAACAATACGCAGATGCGGTTGGGTTAAATGGAGAGGAACTGCTTGTAGAATATCAGAGTACGATACCACAATCTGAAAAACGCGACGTTCCACAAGTATCAACAGGACAAAAAACACAAGAAACAATGCAAAAATCTTCATCATGGCCAATTGCAGATCATATGCCGAAAGTTTTAGTTGCGCTATTAGTAATTGCATTTGGAGTGGTGATTTGGTTTGTTTTCCAAGCGTTAACTGGAAAAGGTGATGAGAAAGTTCCGAATGCTCAAAGTGAGAAAATTGAAGTTAAAAAAGCGGAAAACTCTCCGTTAGATACGAAGAAAGATGAAGTGAAAGCGGAAGAGCCGAAAAAAGAGGAACCAAAGAAAGAAGAGCCAAAGAAAGAGGAACAACCAGCACAGCCAACTGGGCAAGAAGAAGTGAAAGTAGTTGGGACAACTGGTAAGGTATCTACTTTGGAAATTCATAATAATAAAACATTAGAACTGGAAATATCGGGTAAAGGTGCGAGTTATGTAGATGTTAAAGATGATGCTGGGAATGTGATTCTAAACACTACAGTACAAGAGGGCCAAGTAGAAAAACATAATGTATCAACATTAAAAGAAGTGCGACTTAATATTGGAAATGCAACGAATATTGAAGTTAAACTGAATGGCCAAGTGGTCGCTTATCCATTGGATCCAGAAAAAGAACTTCACCAAAGATTGGTGATAAAAAACCAAGGGATAGAGCAACCTGCACAATAACAGTCATCGCCTCGATGACTTTTTTCAATGAACAAATGTTTTTGATATGATGGAGGAATAGCTGTGAATTTACCAAATAAAATTACAATATCTAGAATCTTCTTAATTCCAATTTTTATGGTAATTATGTTAGCGCCCTTTGATTGGGGTTCATACACAATTGGTGATGTTGATTTACCAATTCAACATTTAGTAGGGGCACTTATCTTTATTATTGCTTCGGCTACAGATTGGATTGATGGATATTACGCAAGAAAGTATAATCTTGTAACGAATTTAGGGAAGTTTCTTGATCCGTTAGCTGATAAATTACTTGTTTCAGCAGCACTTATCACGTTAGTTGAGATGCAATACGTACCTGCTTGGATCGTTATTGTAATTATAAGCCGTGAGTTTGCAGTAACAGGTTTACGCCTTGTACTTGCTGGAACAGGAGAAGTAGTGGCAGCAAATCAGTTAGGGAAAATTAAGACGTGGACACAAATTATTGCGATTGCAGCGTATTTATTACACGATGTACCTTTAAATCTAATCCATATCCCAGTTGCTGATATCTTTATATGGATTGCATTATTCTTTACTGTTATTTCAGGATGGGATTATTTCTGGAAAAATAGAGCTGCTTTTGTAAACTCAAAATAGAAGTTTATGGGGGAATTGGGATGAATGCTGAAATTATTGCGGTTGGAACTGAATTATTACTTGGACAAATTGCAAATACAAATGCCCAGTTTTTATCTGAAAAGTTATCTTCAATTGGAATTGATGTGTACTACCATACTGTAGTTGGAGATAATAACAAGCGATTACAGCAGGCGATTGAAGTTGCGGAAGAACGTGCTGACATACTTATTTTCACAGGTGGATTAGGCCCGACAAAAGATGATTTGACGAAAGAAACGATATCTTCTAGTTTGGGTGAAGAGCTTGTGTATGATGAAAAGGCATTAGCATCGATAAGCGATTACTTTAAGCGTACAGGTCGCGAGTTCACGGAGAATAACAAAAAGCAGGCGCTCGTTTTGAATGGAGCAACTATATTTGCGAATGATCACGGCATGGCACCTGGTATGGGGTTAAATAAGAACGAAAAAGTTTATATTTTATTACCAGGACCACCGAAAGAGATGAAGCCGATGTATGTAAGTTATGTAGAGCCTTTTTTACGTAACTTTACAACAGGAGAAAACATTTATTCTCGTGTGCTTCGCTTCTTCGGGATTGGGGAATCTCAATTAGAGGTGAAAGTTCAAGATTTAATTGATGGACAAACGAACCCGACAATCGCCCCCCTTGCGAATGATGGAGAAGTGACACTACGTTTAACTGCCAAACATCAAAATGCTGATGAAGCGGCGAAACTCATTCAGTATATGGAAGATTTGATTTTAGAAAGAGTAGGAGAATTTTTCTACGGGTATGATCAAGAGTTTCTGCATGATAAGGCGATAGAGCTATTGAAGAAAAAAGGATTAACTTTAGCGTGTGCAGAAAGTTTAACAGGTGGTCTCTTTGGCAATCAAGTAACAGAAAGTGCTGGTGTGTCTTCAGTATTTAAAGGCGGTGTCATTTGTTATCATAATGATGTGAAGCAACATGTTTTACAGGTACCTGAGGGAGTGTTAGCTACTGATGGTGCAGTTAGTAAAGAATGTGCTCGTTATCTTGCTGAAAACGTTAAGGGCTTATTAAAAGCGGATATCGGAATTAGTTTCACTGGGGTAGCAGGGCCGGATGCTTCAGAACATAAAGAGCCGGGAACAGTGTTCGTTGGATTGGCAATGAAGGATGAACCAACTGTAGTCTTTTCTCTAAATTTAAGTGGAAGTCGTCAACAAATTAGGGAACGTTCAGCGAAATATGGATTTTATCATTTATATAAAAAGCTAGAAGAGATATAAGTTTCTTCTAGCTTTTTTTGATGCTTAAATGCAGTTTTATTTAATGGAAAATAAAAAAATCGAATAAATGTTCGATTTTTGTTGGCAAATTGAATTGAAAATAGGTATAATAAGATTAGCAATTCAGTTAAGGAGGAATTTTGAATGAGTGATCGTCAAGCGGCGTTAGATATGGCGTTAAAACAAATAGAGAAGCAATTCGGTAAAGGTTCAATTATGAAATTAGGAGAACAAGCGGAGCGTAGAATTTCTACAATTTCAAGTGGTTCTTTAGCACTTGATGTGGCACTAGGGGTAGGCGGATACCCACGTGGCCGTATTATCGAAATTTATGGACCAGAAAGTTCAGGTAAAACAACAGTTTCATTACACGCAATCGCTGAAGTACAGCGTCAAGGTGGACAAGCAGCGTTTATTGATGCGGAGCATGCGATGGATCCTGTATATGCACAAAAATTAGGCGTTAACATAGATGAATTACTATTATCACAACCTGATACAGGGGAGCAAGGACTAGAAATCGCAGAAGCACTTGTACGAAGTGGCGCGGTTGATATTATCGTAATTGACTCTGTAGCAGCTCTTGTACCGAAAGCTGAAATCGAAGGAGACATGGGTGACTCACACGTAGGTTTACAAGCTCGTTTAATGTCTCAAGCACTTCGTAAGCTGTCAGGTGCAATCAATAAATCAAAAACAATCGCAATCTTTATTAACCAAATTCGTGAAAAAGTTGGGGTTATGTTCGGGAACCCAGAAACAACTCCAGGTGGTCGTGCGTTGAAATTCTATTCAACAGTTCGTCTTGAAGTACGTCGTGCGGAGCAATTAAAGCAAGGTAACGACATCGTTGGTAATAAAACAAAAGTAAAAGTAGTTAAAAATAAAGTGGCACCACCATTCCGTGTTGCTGAAGTTGATATTATGTACGGAGAAGGTATTTCAAGAGAAGGTGAAATCTTAGATATGGCTTCTGAACTTGATATCGTTCAAAAGAGTGGTGCTTGGTACTCTTATAATGAAGAGCGTTTAGGGCAAGGTCGTGAAAATTCGAAGCAATTCTTAAAAGAGAATACGGATTTAAGAGAGGAAATTGCCTTCTTTGTTCGTGACCATCACGGAATTGGTGAAGACTCTGGTGCTGAAGACACGGAAGATTCAAATCTTCAAGATTAAAAATAAAAGACACGGTTCCGTGTCTTTTATTTTTAATCATTATGAAAGCGTTGTATATCGTTGGAGATAAAATATTTAATCTGCCTAAAAGTCTATGTATAAAGAGGGATATATGCATGTTTTGTATGCATAAACTGGAATTTACTAAGGTTTTCCAGGATAATATGTTGTCTTCTTTTTAAATTCATATATGAATTAGCGCTGAAGGTAAAGAAAGTAAAAGTAGACAACGCTTGACAATGAAAATTGCGATAGATACAATGAGAATGTATATTTTTTCTTATATACGAAACACTCTTCTCAAGAAGAGAAGTAATATTCGGAGTAAGACTTAAATCTTGCCGAAATAATAATATGACATTTTAATTGTGAAATGAAGAAAGTCCCTTAAAAAAGTGGGACGACGGTCTTTGCTGTATGTTGGTATTCAATGTACATGCCGACAGTCTTTTTTCATTCATAGCAAGGGGAGGTGAAATCATGAGTAGTACTACAGTTTGGATACTCATCTCCATTTTGCTTGCAACAGTCGGTGCAGTTGTTGGCTTTTTTGTTCGAAAGTCTATTGCTGAAGCGAAGATTAATGGTGCAGCTAACGAAGCGAAACGTATTATAGACGAAGCGAATCGTGAGGCTGAAGCACTTAAGAAAGAAGCGCTTTTAGAAGCAAAGGATGAAATTCATACACTTCGTACAGAAGCTGAATTAGAAATTCGTGACCGTAGAAGCGAATTACAAAAACAAGAAAATCGTTTAATGCAAAAAGAAGAGAACCTTGATCGTAAAGACGAAACGCTCGATAAACGCGAGCTACAGTTAGAAAAGAAAGAGGATTCTCTTGTAGCGAGACAACAACAGATTGAAGAGTTGGAAAGCAAAGTGGGAGAGTTAGTTCAAAAGCAACAAACAGAATTAGAGCGCATTTCCAATCTGACACGCGAACAAGCGAAAGCAATTATTCTTGGTAAAGTAGAAAGTGAAGTTTCTCATGAAATTGCCGTAATGGTAAAAGAAAGTGAAGTTCGTGCGAAAGAAGAAGCGGATAAGAAAGCAAAAGAAATCTTATCTCTTGCAATGCAAAGATGTGCAGCTGATCATGTTGCTGAAACAACCGTTTCGGTTGTAAATCTTCCAAATGACGAAATGAAGGGACGTATTATCGGACGTGAAGGTCGAAATATTCGTACGTTAGAAACGTTAACAGGTATCGACCTTATTATCGATGATACACCAGAAGCGGTTATCCTTTCTGGATTCGACCCAATTCGTCGTGAAACAGCTCGTATCGCTCTTGATAAACTAGTACAGGACGGACGTATTCATCCAGCACGTATTGAAGAGATGGTCGAAAAATCAAGACGTGAAGTGGACGAGTATATTCGCGAAGTCGGAGAGCAAACAACGTTTGAAGTGGGTGTTCACGGATTACATCCAGATTTAATTAAGATTTTAGGTCGTTTAAAATACCGTACAAGTTACGGACAAAACGTCTTAAAGCACTCTATGGAAGTTGCATATTTAACTGGACTTATGGCAGCGGAGCTTGGTGAGGATGAAAAACTAGCAAGACGTGCTGGCCTATTACATGATATCGGTAAAGCGATTGATCATGAAGTAGAAGGTAGCCACGTTGAGATTGGTGTTGAACTCGCAACGAAGTATAAAGAGCATCCTGTAGTTATAAACAGTATTGCATCTCACCATGGGGACACAGAACCAACTTCTATCATTGCAGTTTTAGTTGCAGCAGCAGATGCATTATCAGCTGCAAGACCTGGAGCTCGTAGTGAAACGCTTGAGAACTATATTCGTCGTCTTGAAAAGTTAGAAGAGATTTCAGAGTCTTATGAAGGCGTAGAAAAATCTTTCGCAATTCAAGCAGGACGAGAAGTTCGTATTCTGGTAAAACCAGATACAATTGATGATTTAGAAGCTCATCGTTTAGCTCGTGATATTCGAAAACGTATTGAGAATGAACTGGATTATCCAGGACATATTAAAGTAACTGTTATTCGTGAAACACGTGCAGTGGAATACGCAAAATAAAGTGGTGAAACACCACTTTATTTTTTTGTGTTGGAATTGGTTAAAATAAAGAAAATTAGCATACAAGTGAAACAAACTTATAATACATATATTGTAAGGGAATCACTTGAAGCTATAGTAATAAAAAATGTAGTACATAGGAAGGGTAAGACATATGAGAATATTATTTGTTGGGGATGTAGTAGGATCTCCTGGTAGAGGTATGATTCAACAATACGTACCGGCATTAAAGAAGAAATATACACCTACAGTAACCATTATTAATGGAGAAAATGCAGCAGGTGGACGTGGAATTACGGAAAAAATATATCGAAACTTTTTAGAATGCGGGGCACAAGCGGTTACACTTGGAAACCACGCTTGGGATAACCGTGAAGTATTTGAATTTATTGATGACGCAAAATATCTTGCAAGACCAGCTAACTTCCCAGAAGGAACTCCAGGAAAAGGGCTTATCTTTGTGAACTGCAATGGAACAGAAGTTGCAGTTATTAACTTACAAGGACGTACATTCCTTCCTCCAATTGATTGTCCATTCCGTAAAGTGGATGAATTAATTAACATTGCAAAAAAACGTACGAATATTATCTTTATTGATTTTCATGCGGAAACTACAAGTGAAAAACAAGCGTTAGGTTGGTATGTAGATGGTCGTGCTACAGCAGTAGTGGGTACACATACACATGTTCCTACAGCAGATAATCGTATTTTACCAAGCGGAACCGCATATATCACAGATGTTGGTATGACAGGGCCTTACGATGGGATTTTAGGTATGGATCGAGAAGCGGTATTGAAGAAGTTTTTAACAAACTTACCAGTACGATTTGAAGTGACAAGTGGTAGAACACAATTAAGTGCAGTGCTAGTTGATGTGGATCCTAATACAGGAAAAGCTAAGAAAATCCAGCGTATCTTAATTAATGATGATCAGCCATTTTTTGAGTAATTCCTGGATAAATTTTAGAAAAGTTGTTATTTTTTAATTTTTTAGAAAAATTACAGAAATTTAGCAGGAATACGCGTCATTCCTCGTGAATATAAGTTAAAGTGAAATAATTGCTAATACTTTTTATAGAAACGAGGAGGAAACGCGGAATGGAAATATTAAAAGTTAAAGCAACGTCGGTCCCTAATTCTGTAGCTGGTGCACTTGCAGGTGTTATTCGCGAACGCGGAACAGCAGAAATTCAAGCCATTGGTGCAGGTGCATTGAACCAAGCGGTAAAGGCAGTAGCAATTGCAAGAGGATTTGTAGCGCCTAGTGGTTTGGACCTGATTTGTATCCCAGCGTTCACAGATATTATGATTGATGGGGAAGAGCGTACAGCAATAAAATTAATTGTAGAACCTCGTTAAGTTTAAACAACCTGTTTGCATGCAGTATGCAAACAGGTTGTTTTTATAATGGAGGAATGGAAATGAAAATTTTTGATGCTCATTGTGATGTGCTTCTTCAGTTATGGAGTGCACAAGGGAAAAAGGATTTTAAACATGATCCGCAATTACATATTACATTTGAACAGTTAAAGAGAAGAAAAGGAAGTATACAATGTTTTGCTATATATGTGCCAGAAACGGTGCTATATGAAAGCCGATTTGAAGTGGCATTACAAATGGTAGATATTTTTTATAATGAAATTTTATCATTACCGGGTGTAAAATTTATTCAGACAAAAGATGATATTAACATGTTAAAACAGGACGAGATTGGAGCGATATTAACACTAGAAGGATGCGAAGCAATTGGAAAAGATGCAATGAAATTACGGTTGTTGTATCGCCTAGGAGTACGTTCTTTTGGACTAACATGGAATTATGCCAATCTATTAGCTGATGGTGCGCTAGAGACACGTGGGGCAGGTTTAACGACTTTCGGTAAAGAAGTTATACAAGAACTTAATACGTTACATGCATGGACTGATGTGTCTCATCTGAATGAAAGAAGTTTTTGGGATGTTGTAGAAAGTGCAAAAAATCCTATTGCTTCCCACTCAAACTGTATGAAACTTTGTCAGCATCCACGTAATTTAAACGATGAACAACTTAAAGCTCTTATAAAGCGAAATGGCATGATAGGTGTCACTTTCGTACCGCAGTTTCTAACAAATGAAAAACAAGCGAATATAGCAGATATAGTAAAACATATCGAATATATTTGTTCATTAGGTGGAGAGAACAATATAGGGTTTGGTTCGGATTTTGATGGGATATTAGAAACAGTTGTAAATGTATCAGCGTATGGAGAATATGAAAATGTAATTAATGAGCTTTGTAAACACTATGCTGCATCTACTGTAGAGCGATTTTTATATGATAATTTTGTTGAACATATAAGTTTTTAAGATTTTTGTTTTAAAAATCCAGAAAAATTAGAATTAATTCATTTGATGTTATTGCTTTTTTTAAGACCTAATACTAGAATGAAAAACAAAATAGCTTTATACTAAAGATTCAGGGAAATCAGAAGAGGCATAATTTGCGTCCGTTGTAGTTTATTTGTATAAAAAATGCTAAACTATTACTGTAAAAAAATACACTACAATGAATGCAGCCAAAAGGGGTGTAGGAGATGATTAGTCAACTTTCATGGAAAGTTGGAGGCCAACAAGGTGAAGGAATTGAAAGTACAGGAGAAATCTTCTGTATTGCATTAAACCGATTAGGATATTACCTATACGGTTACCGCCACTTCTCATCACGTATTAAAGGCGGCCATACAAATAATAAAATTCGCGTAAGTACAACAGAAGTACGTGCGATCTCAGATGATTTAGATATTCTAATTGCTTTTGATCAAGAAACAATTGATTTTAACTTCCACGAACTACGTCCAGGTGGAATTGTAGTTGCGGATGCGAAATTTAATCCAACAATACCTGATAATACAGATGTAAATCTATATGTGATACCGTTTACAGAAATTGCTTCAGAATTAGGCACATCATTAATGAAAAACATGGTTGCTGTTGGGGCATCAAGTGCGGTATTAGGATTAGATGAAACAGCTTATTTAGATGTTGTTGAAGAAATCTTTGGTCGTAAAGGAGAGCAAGTTGTTCAAAAGAATATGGACGCAATTAAGCGCGGCTCTCAATATATGAAAGAATTGCTAGGTGAGAAAGTAAACATGATGCAGCTTGAAAAAGCTGATGGTAAGAAACGCATGTTTATGATTGGAAACGATGCAATCGCATTTGGTGCGGTAGCTGGTGGTGCTCGCTTTATGTCTGCATATCCAATTACACCTGCATCTGAAATTATGGAATACTTAATTAAAAAATTGCCAAAAGTTGGCGGGACAGTAATCCAAACTGAGGATGAAATCGCAGCTTGTACAATGGCAATCGGTGCAAATTATGCTGGTGTTCGTACATTAACTGCATCTGCTGGTCCGGGTCTATCTTTAATGATGGAAGCGATTGGTTTAGCAGGTATTACAGAAACACCATTAGTAATTGTTGATACACAACGTGGTGGTCCAAGTACAGGATTACCAACGAAACAAGAGCAGTCTGATTTAATGGCGATGATTTACGGTACGCACGGTGAGATTCCAAAAATCGTAATGGCGCCAAGTACAGTTGAAGAAGCTTTCTATGATATTGTAGAAGCATTTAACCTAGCTGAAGAATATCAAGTTCCTGTTATTTTCTTAACAGATTTACAGCTTTCTTTAGGAAAACAAACGGTAGAACCGCTTACGTTAGATAAAGTGGAAATCCGTCGCGGTAAGCTTGATTTAGAAGCGGAATTACCAGAACGTGAAAATAAAGCATACTTCAAGCGTTATGAAGTAACAGAAGATGGCGTTTCACCACGTGTTTTACCTGGTATGAAAAATGGTGTTCACCATGTTACAGGTGTAGAACATGATGAAACTGGTAAACCATCTGAATCAGCAATAAACCGTAAAGATCAAATGGACAAACGTTTCCGTAAAATGGAGAACTTGAAGTTTAACACCCCTGTTTATAAAAATGTTAAGCATGAAGAAGCAGACGTATTGCTTGTTGGATTTAACTCAACTCGTGGTGCGATCGAAGAGGCAATGGAGCGCTTAGAACAAGAGGGTATGAAAGTAAACCATGCTCATGTACGCTTAATTCATCCGTTCCCAACAGCTGAAATCGATCCACTTGTGAAAAATGCAAAGCGTGTTGTAGTGGTAGAAAACAACGCAACAGGTCAGCTTGCTAACATTATGAAAATGAATCTTGGTAACGGTGAGAAAATTTCTAGTCTTTTAAAATATGATGGGAACCCATTCTTGCCGAAAGAGATTTACAACGAATGCAAAAAAGGGGTTGTATTAAATGGCAACATTTAAGGACTTTCGTAACAGCGTAAAACCAAACTGGTGCCCAGGTTGCGGAGACTTCTCGGTGCAAGCTGCAATTCAACGTGCGGCAGCTAACGTTGGTTTAAATCCAGATGAACTTGCTGTTGTCTCCGGTATCGGCTGTTCAGGTCGTATTTCAGGTTATATTAATTCATATGGTGTGCATAGTATTCATGGTCGTGCCCTTCCAATTGCACAAGGTGTGAAAATGGCAAATCGTGATTTAACAGTTATCGCATCAGGTGGTGACGGTGATGGATTTGCGATTGGTATGGGACATACAATCCATTCTATTCGTCGTAACATCGACATTACGTATATCGTAATGGATAACCAAATTTACGGATTAACAAAAGGGCAAACTTCACCGCGTAGTGAAGCTGGATTTAAAACGAAAAGCACACCACAAGGTTCAATTGAACCGTCATTAAATGTTATGGAAATGGCTTTAACAGCTGGTGCGACATTTGTGGCGCAAAGCTTTTCAAGTGATTTAAAAGAATTAACACAAATTATTGAAGCTGGTATTAACCATAAAGGATTTTCATTAATTAACGTATACAGCCCATGTGTTACTTACAATAAAGTAAATACTTACGATTGGTTTAAAGAAAATTTAACAAAACTAAGTACAGTAGAGGGATATGATCCGTCTAATCGCATGATGGCTATGCAAACGTTAATGGAAAATAACGGATTAGTAACAGGTTTAATATATCAAAATACAGCGCAACCTTCATACCAAGAACTTGTAAAAGGCTATAGTGAGAAGCCTTTAGTGCAAGCTGATTTAAATATGGATCAGAAAATGTTTGATGAACTTGTTGCTGAATTTATGTAATGTAAGAAGAGAAGGTTGCCATTTGGCAACCTTTTTTTATGAGAAAAATATTGGATAGTCTTATTTACTTAGAAAATTCAGAATGGTAAAATAATATATAAATCGTTGTATGAAAATGGCGAGTTCATTACTTATGAAATGTAAGATCAGACAGAGCCTCTTTCTTGTTAAAATTGGCGCAACGCTTCATACTATGGTAATGTTTATAGGGATAAAGCAATATGCTTTTGGATAGGACAAAAAGAAGTATGAAAAGGGAATGTCTATTTGTGTGGGGAAGACTTCATTCTTATGAATGATTAGATTGATTACTCAAGTTTCAAAGGACAAGTTATCTCTCAAGCTATCTAACCATTTTTGAGGTGAGTCAAAGCGCATTAAAATGGACTATAGAGTGTGTATAGTTAAGGGTGAAAGGAGATTACCGATGAACGAGCAACAACGATTAGCAAGTCAACAAGCAAATTCCTCTACGAAAAAAGAAGAGAAAGATTATAGTAAATACTTTGAAAGTGTATACCAACCACCTTCCTTAAAAGACGCGAAAAAGCGAGGGAAAGAAGAAGTTAAAATTGAACGGGATTTTGGCTTACCTGAAGAATTTCGCAATTTTGGTACAGGAAGAAAGTTCTATATTCGTACATATGGTTGTCAAATGAATGAGCATGATACGGAAGTAATGGCGGGTATTTTCACCGCACTTGGATATGAGCCAACCTTTTCAACTGAAGATGCAGATGTAGTTTTATTAAATACTTGTGCAATTCGTGAAAATGCTGAAAATAAAGTGTTCGGTGAATTAGGTCATTTAAAGTCATTAAAAAGAAGAAATCCGGACCTTTTAATTGGTGTATGTGGTTGTATGTCTCAAGAAGAATCTGTTGTCAATAAAATTATGCAAAAAAATCAGCATGTAGATATGGTGTTTGGAACGCATAATATTCATAGATTGCCGTATATTCTAAAAGATGCAATGTTCTCGAAGGAGACGGTAGTTGAAGTTTGGTCAAAAGAAGGGGATGTAATTGAAAACCTTCCAAAAGTACGCCGTGGTGATATTAAAGCTTGGGTAAATATTATGTATGGCTGTGATAAGTTCTGTACATATTGTATCGTACCGTATACACGTGGAAAAGAGCGAAGCAGACGTCCGGAAGACATTATCCAAGAAATTCGTCATTTAGCTGCGAATGGTTATAAAGAAATTACTTTACTTGGCCAGAACGTAAATGCATATGGTAAAGACTTTGAAGATTTTGAATACGGACTTGGCGATTTAATGGACGAACTCCGTAAAGTTGATATTGCCCGTATTCGTTTTACAACGAGTCATCCACGTGATTTTGATGATCACTTAATTGAAGTGCTTGGAAAATCTGGAAACTTAGTAGAACATATTCACTTACCAGTTCAATCTGGAAGCACAGATATGTTAAAAATTATGGCGCGTAAATATTCACGTGAGCATTATTTAGAACTTGTAAGAAAAATTAAAGAAGCAATTCCAAATGCAGTATTCACAACTGATATTATCGTTGGTTTCCCAAATGAAACAGATGAGCAATTTGAAGAAACGATGTCGTTATATCGTGAAGTAGGATTTGATACTGCCTTTACCTTTATTTATTCTCCGCGCGAAGGTACACCAGCTGCAAAAATGAAAGATAATGTACCGATGGAAGTGAAAAAAGAACGTCTTCAACGCTTAAATACACTAGTAAATACGTTGGCAATTGAAAAGAATAATCGTTACAAAGGTCAAATTGTAGAAGTGTTAGTTGATGGGGAAAGTAAAAATAATCCAGAAGTACTCGCAGGTTATACTCGTACGAATAAACTTGTAAACTTCGTCGCTTCAAAATCTTTAATTGGTCAGCTTGTGAAAGTAAAAGTAACGGAAGCAAAAACTTGGTCTCTTAACGGGGAATTAGTTGAAGAGCCGATTGAGGTGGAATAATAGATGAAAGCATATTCGAAAGATGAAATTGTTGAACAAGCGAAAGAATTAGCAAAAATGATTTCTGAAACAGAAGAAGTTGATTTCTTTAAGAAAGCAGAGGCGCAAATTCATAAAAATGAAAATGTAAAGCGCGCAATTGATGAAATTAAAGCACTGCAAAAACAAGCAGTAAACTTGCAGCATTACGGGAAATGGGAAGCTTTGAAAAAAGTAGAAGCTGACATTGATGCATTGCAAGATAAGTTGGATAGTATCCCAGTTGTGCAAGAATTTAAATCTTCACAAACATATGTAAATGACTTACTACAGCTAGTTGCAAGTACGATTTCTAACAACGTAACAGATGAAATATTAATTTCAACTAATGGCGATGTATTGAAGGGTGAAACGGGTGCGGCGGTAGAAAGTAAAAAAGGAAATTGTGGTTGTTAAAGAGATGTCGAATTGACATCTCTTTTTTTAGTGGGTTAAACGTAAGTTCTTCTCGAAAAAAGAATGACACATTCCGCTATTGTCACGCATATGATTAAGTGAATAGTGATTGAGGAGGGTTACGAATGTCCGAATTTAGAGAGATTATTACAAAAGCAGTGGTTGGAAAAGGACGTAAGTATACAAAGTCAACGCATACATGTGAATCGAATAATGAGCCAACAAGTATTTTAGGGTGCTGGGTAATTAACCACTCGTACGAAGCAAGAAAGAATGGAAAGCATGTGGAAATTGAAGGTTTCTATGATGTGAACACTTGGTATTCATTTGATGGTAATACAAAGACAGAAGTTGTAACAGAACGTGTGAACTACACTGATGAAGTGAGCATTGGGTATCGTGATAAAAACTTTTCTGGTGATGATTTAGAAATTATTGCTCGTGTCATTCAGCCACCAAATTGTTTAGAAGCCCTTGTATCACCAAATGGTAATAAAATTGTTGTAACTGTAGAACGTGAATTTGTAACAGAAGTAGTTGGGGAAACGAAAATTTGTGTAAGTGTAAATCCTGAAGGTTGCGTAGAAACAGATGAGGATTTCCAAATCGATGATGATGAGTTTGAAGAATTAGATCCGAACTTTATCGTCGATGCAGAAGAAGAGTAATAGAAAGCTAGGGAGAAGTTCTTCCTAGCTTTTTACTTTACATAAGTGATGCTCGAATGAACATGATTCCTTATGAAATGTGCTATAATGAGGAAAGACTCCTGAAATAGGAGATATGGATGTCCGTGAAGTGTGACATATATGAAAATTGATTACTATGTAAGAATTATGGAGGAAAAGTATGACGCAATATACCCCTATGATACAGCAATATTTAAAGGTTAAGGCAGACTATCAAGATGCCTTTTTATTTTTCCGATTAGGTGATTTTTATGAAATGTTCTTTGAAGATGCGGTTAAAGCAGCTCATGAACTTGAAATTACATTAACGAGCCGAGATGGTGGTAGTAGTGATCGTATACCGATGTGCGGTGTGCCACATCATGCAGCTAAAAATTATATTGAACAACTTGTTGAAAAAGGATATAAAGTAGCTGTTTGTGAGCAAGTGGAAGATCCAAAAACAGCTAAAGGTGTAGTGCGCCGTGAAGTCGTACAACTAATTACGCCAGGAACGATGATGGAAGGGCGTACTATTGATGAGAAAGAAAATAACTTCTTAGCAGCATTAACACATTTTGAAGATGGATCGTATGCTTTAGCTTGTAATGATTTAACGACTGGACAAAATACAGTAACGTTGTTAACAGGTTCAGTAGAAGATATTTTATTAGAAGTGTATGCAACTGGTTCAAAAGAAATTGTTGTAGATTCTACATTTTCAAAAGATGAATTAAATAAATTAACTGCAACATTAAAAATGACGATTTCGTATGAAGATGCAACAACGATTCCGGAAGGGTTAGAACATCTTGTGAAAAACGTGTCGCAAGCAAAGTTAATTAAAGCAGTTGGACGCTTATTTAACTATGTGATAAGAACGCAAAAACGTTCGTTAGACCATTTGCAACCAGTGGAAATTTATTATACGAACCAGTTTATGAAAATTGATGTGCATTCAAAGCGAAATTTAGAGCTGACAGAAACACTTCGAACGAAAGAAAAAACAGGATCATTATTATGGCTATTAGATAAAACGAAAACAGCTATGGGTGGTCGTATGTTAAAACAGTGGATGGAACGTCCGCTAATCCAAAAAGAAAAGGTAGAAGAGCGTTTAGAAATGGTTGAAACATTTGTAAATGATTACTTCTTACGTGAAGATTTAAAAGAAAAATTAAAAGAAGTATATGATTTAGAACGTTTAGCAGGGAAAGTTGCATTTGGTAATGTGAATGCACGGGACTTATTACAGTTAAGACGATCTTTACTTCAAGTACCAGCCATTTTAGAAGCGATTAGTCTGTTAGATAATGCTTATGCAGCAAGGTTAATTCAAGGTGCGGATCCATGTGAGAGCTTAACTGAATTGCTAGGAAGAAGTATTCAAGAAAACCCACCGCTTTCTATTAAAGATGGAGATATTATTAAAGACGGCTATAATGACAAGCTTGATCAATATCGTTACGTTAGTAAAAATGGGAAAACGTGGATCGCTGAGCTTGAAAAACGAGAGCGTGATATTACAGGAGTTAAATCGTTAAAAATCGGGTACAACCGTATTTTCGGCTACTACATTGAAGTGACGAAGGCGAATCTTGCAGCGCTTCCAGAAGGCCGCTATGAGCGTAAACAAACGCTAGCTAATGCTGAACGTTTCATAACAGATGAATTAAAAGAAAAAGAAACATTAATCTTAGAAGCAGAAGAGAAAATTGTACAATTAGAATACGATTTATTTACAGCGCTTCGCGAAGAAGTCAAAGTATTCATTCCGAAATTACAGCATTTAGCGAAAGTAATTAGTGAACTAGACGTACTGCAAAGTTTTGCGACAGTTAGTGAAGAAGAACAGTTTGTAAAACCTGTTTTAACAACTAAGCGAGAAATCTTTATTAAAGATGGTCGTCATCCTGTCGTTGAAAAAGTATTGAACGGGAAATTGTATGTACCGAATGATTGTATTATGCCGGAGAAGATGGATGTCTTTTTAATTACAGGACCTAACATGTCTGGTAAAAGTACGTATATGAGACAATTAGCACTTGTAACTGTTATGTCACAGATTGGTTGTTTCGTACCAGCAACAGAAGCGGTATTACCTGTATTCGATCAAATCTTTACGAGAATTGGTGCAGCGGATGATTTAATTTCGGGTCAAAGTACATTTATGGTCGAAATGTTAGAAGCGAAAAATGCAATTGCAAATGCATCAGAAAGAAGTTTAATTTTATTCGATGAAATTGGACGCGGTACATCTACGTATGATGGTATGGCACTTGCACAAGCAATCATTGAACATATTCATGACCAAATTGGTGCGAAAACGTTATTCTCTACGCATTATCATGAATTGACGGTGCTAGAAGAAAGTTTAGGACAATTGAAGAATGTACACGTTTCAGCTATTGAAGAGAACGGAAAAGTAGTATTCCTTCATAAAATTCAAGATGGAGCAGCTGATAAAAGTTACGGAATTCACGTTGCGCAACTTGCGGAGCTTCCAGATAGCTTAATCGCTCGTGCGAAAGAAGTGTTAGCGCAACTAGAAGGACAAGAAGAAATTATTATTCCAAAGCGTACAGAAGTGAAAGTACAAGAAGTGGCTCCAGAACCAGCTGTTGTAAAAGAAGAACCAGCAGAAATACAAGAGACGAAAGTAGAGACTGAGGAAGAATCGCAATTATCATTCTTTGGTGGAGAACAGTCTTCGAAAAAACAAGACAAGTCAGTTCTAGATGCAAAAGAAACGGCAGTACTTGCGCAAATTAAAAAAATTGATTTACTTGATATGACACCTTTAGAGGCGATGAACGAATTGTATCGCTTGCAGAAAAAGTTAAAGAAAGGATGAGTAAGTAGATGGGGAAAATTCGCAAACTCGATGATCAACTCTCTAACTTAATTGCGGCAGGGGAAGTAGTAGAGCGCCCTGCCTCAGTCGTAAAAGAACTTGTGGAAAATTCTATCGATGCGAATAGTACATCTATTGAAATCCACTTAGAAGAAGCTGGTTTATCAAAAATTCGCATCATTGATAATGGGGATGGCATTGCAGAAGAAGATTGTATCGTCGCTTTTGAACGACATGCGACGAGCAAAATTAAAGATGAAAACGATCTGTTTCGCATTAGAACACTCGGTTTCCGTGGTGAGGCATTGCCGAGTATTGCCTCAGTTAGTGAATTAGAATTAATCACTAGCACAGGTGATGCGCCTGGTACGCACCTTATGATTAAAGGTGGAGACATTATAAAGCAGGAGAAAACAGCGAGCCGAAAAGGAACAGATATTACAGTACAAAACTTATTCTTTAATACACCAGCGCGTCTTAAATATATGAAAACCATTCATACAGAGCTTGGGAATATTACAGATATCGTGTATCGTATCGCAATGTCACACCCAGAAGTATCGTTAAAGCTGTTTCATAATGAAAAGAAATTGCTTCACACCTCAGGAAATGGTGATGTAAGACAAGTACTTGCATCAATTTACAGTATTCAAGTTGCGAAGAAGCTTATTCCAATTGAAGCTGAATCTTTAGATTTCACAATTAAAGGTTATGTAACATTACCAGAAGTAACGAGAGCATCTCGAAATTATATGTCAACAATCGTAAATGGTCGCTATGTTCGAAATTTCGTATTAATGAAAGCCATTCAGCAAGGATATCATACATTATTGCCAGTCGGACGATATCCAATCGGCTTCCTATCGATTGAAATGGATCCAATGCTTGTTGACGTTAACGTACATCCAGCGAAATTAGAAGTTCGTTTTAGTAAAGAACAAGAATTGCTAAAGCTTATCGAAGAAACATTGCAATCGGCATTCAAAAAAATACAGCTCATTCCAGATGCAGGTGTAACAACGAAGAAAAAAGAAAAAGATGAAAGTGTGCAAGAACAGTTCAAGTTTGAGCATGCGAAGCCGAAAGAGCCATCTATGCCGGACATTATTTTACCGACTGGCATGGATGAAAAACGAGAAGAGCCACTGGCAGTGAAACAGCCAGCACAACTGTGGCAACCGCCGAAACAAGAATGGCAGCCACCACAGTCGCTCGTAAGAGAAGAACAAAGTTGGCAGCCATCTACTAAACTGATAATGGAAGAAACAATTCGAGAAGAGCAATCGTGGAACAGTAACGATGAAGACTTTGAATTAGAGGAATTGGAAGAAGTTCAGGAAATAGAAGAGATTGAAATGAACGGTAATGACTTACCACCGCTTTATCCAATTGGACAAATGCATGGAACATATATTTTCGCTCAAAATGATAAAGGCTTATATATGATTGACCAACATGCCGCGCAGGAACGTATTAATTATGAATACTTCCGTGATAAAGTAGGAAGAGTAGCGCAAGAAGTACAAGAACTACTTGTACCGTACCGTATTGACCTATCTCTTACTGAATTTTTACGTGTCGAAGAGCAACTACAAGAACTGAAAAAAGTTGGACTGTTCTTGGAGCAATTCGGCCATCAATCCTTTATCGTCCGCTCGCACCCAACGTGGTTCCCAAAAGGTCAAGAAACAGAAATTATCGACGAAATGATGGAACAAGTCGTTAAACTAAAAAAAGTTGATATTAAAAAGTTACGTGAAGAAGCAGCCATCATGATGAGCTGTAAAGCATCCATTAAAGCAAATCAATATTTAACGAACGATCAAATATTTGCTTTACTGGAAGAACTACGTACAACAACAAACCCATACACATGCCCGCACGGAAGACCGATTCTTGTGCATCATTCTACTTATGAATTGGAGAAGATGTTTAAGAGGGTTATGTAGGGATACTGTTCATAGAGAAAAAATGGTTTCTTGTTATTTTAATAAAATATAGAGTGAAATAAAAAGGAGCGATAGTAACAAGTCGCTCCTTTTAAATATAATTCTTTTGCAACTATATTTTAAAAAATCATTTATAAACTAGAGATAACCTTAACCTATTTGTACTTTATATGTGCTTTCTCAATTTTTTTGTAAGGAAAGAGGTTTTAATTTACAGATTTATCAGAATTATGTAAAGTGTAGATAAAACCATAAAATGGGGTGTTCTTTATGTGTACTAGTTTGACATTACAGACAAAAAATGGTCAGCACCTTTTTGCAAGAACGATGGACTTCACATTAGATTTGAATCAAGAAGTAATAATCATTCCTCGACATTACCAGTGGAATAATATAACTGGTGAAATCATTAATACGAAACATGCTACTGTCGGAATGGGAATTAATCATCAAGGAAGGATCATTATGGCGGACGGAGTAAATGAAGCAGGTATGACATGTGCAACACTCTATTTTCCAGGATTCGCAACTTATAGTCAAAGCATAGATGACAACAAAACGAATTTGGCTCCATTTGATTTTGTGACTTGGAGTCTCACACAATTCAATTCTGTCAAAGAGTTAAAGAAATCTGTAGATAGCATTACCTTTTTGGATATACCATTACCGGATTTAGGACTTACACCACCACTACATTGGATTTTAGCGGATAAATGGGGAGATTGCATTGTACTGGAGCCGACAAATGAAGGATTAAAAATGCATGACAACCCACTAGGAGTGATGACGAATAGTCCGGAGTTTAGTTGGCATTTACAAAATTTAAGACAATATATTGGCCTTAAATCGCAGCCATTCGCGCCAACAGAGTGGAGTAATGTACCATTAAGTGCTTTTGGTCAGGGTTCAGGCTCAATGGGACTTCCAGGAGATTTCACCCCGCCATCAAGGTTTGTGCGGGCAGCATATGGCAAACAAAACATTCAAGGTATAGATAGTGAAGAAGAGGGAGTATCGGCTCTATTTCATATCTTATCAAATTGCGAAGTTCCTAAAGGCGGAGTAATAACAGAAGAAGGTGCATTAGATAATACCATTTATACAAGCGTAATGTGTATGGAGTCCGGAACATATTATTATCATACCTACGATTGTAGACAAATTATAGCCATTCATTTATTTCATGAAAATTTAGATACAGATGAGATTAAAGCCTATCCATTCCAACGGAAACAAAAAATATTTTATGAAAACTAAGTAGCTTTGAAACAACGTTTGGTAAATTTTAAAATATATATAATAGAGCAATAATGGCCTATATAATTCTTGGGTGCTTCTTTAACTTTGTAATCCATCATAAATCTACTCCTTTCGCCAATGGCTCCAACCAGTAAAATTCTGCTGGTAGGAGCATTAGCTAAGAAACTTATTTTTTCATTGAACTAGCTTTTATTTCTTCTAGAAGGTCCATTAAAGTGCTATTAGGTAAAATAAGCATGGACGTACTCCATTTATAAATAGTAAAGAACAAAAAAAGGTGTGGAAAATATCCATACCTTTTTTGTTCTTCTATTATCTATGTATAAAAAAGCGCCGTATATCAGCACTTTTTAAAAATACGTGGGTTGTATAAGAAAGATTTATATATTACCTATAACTATGCAAGGTCTAATATAGATTCTTATTTGATTAATTGTTATAAAAGTGTATAAGGTTATTTGTTTTTATTATTATTAATTTTTTCCGTATATAACACCTGTTCTTTATAGTGTTTTTTAATTGGGAAAGTATGTGTACCAGAGCCGTTTTTGTATGTTTTATTGATGGGGTTTTTTAGAGGGATTGTTGTAGTTTCAGTAAATTCATATGGGTAGTTTATTTTAGATTTATCTTCAAACATGAAAATGCCTCCTTTTAGGATTTCCTGAATTCTTTACTATAACATGATATGCATATATATTTTTTTTGGACTAGTTATTTATAGAGGTTAATGGAATTAAATTACGTAACTACTGAAATATTTTAAAGGAAAACAATGTGAGAAATATATGATAATGCTTCTTTTATTTATTAGGGAAAGAAATATTGCATATATATTCGTTATAAATTGTTTTTATAATATGGTTTATATAGACTTTTCCTGATAATATAATGCGGGAGATTATAGTGTTATTAGGTTATTAGGAACATTTAATGCTGTTTCACAACTGAAAGGAAAATGAAAAAAAACTGAAACTTTTCTCATAAAAATTCAATCTAACTTGAAAAATGAAAGGAAAATGAAATTTTCCAAAAGATATTCTTTGTTAAGATAAAAAGCATACATACAAAAAGTATTGACATATCTGAAAAATGTATTTTCAAGATATAGTGGGGGAAAAGATGAGAGTAGAAAAACAATTAATAAAAAAGATGTATTATGAAACATTCCTAATGGAGAATGAAACAAAATCACCTCTTGACGTACTTGGAGAAGCTTATGTAAACGAAGAAAGAAATGAGATTTCTGATGGATCTTACATTCGCTTTGCACAAGGTGAATTTTATTATCGCCATCAAGATTTTGAAGCAGCTATCTTTAAATGGGAGAAAGTTAGTAATGAATTAGCACCATGGGCACAAAAAAATATTGCCGATGCTTACTTCGAGCTTAATCAATTACCAGTTGCTGAAAATGTTTATACTTCCATTACTACTGATAATATAATATTGATGACGGAGATTAGATTACAATTACTTTCTCTTTACATAGAGCAAAATAATTTTGAATCTGCCTTCGCTGTTATTAAAGAAGCAGTTTCTTTAAATCCGGATTATCCAAATGTCACAAAAATTGCCCGTTCCTTTTATGAGGAGCAGCAAGATTTTGATAGTGCAGTAGAGCTTGCTGTGAATGAGTTAATTCGAACAGAATCTTATCCGTGGTTTGAGGTTTTAAAAGGATATATCGATAAAAGATTTACTAAACATATTTCACCAGATTATTTTTATGAAGTATTAGTTACGTTAAATAATGTAGATCAAGTACAATTTACGCAAATGGTTTCATCACTTTGGAATAGTTATAAAAACGAACAAAATTACTTATTATGGCTTAACACAATAAATGAATTTTTCTTACATATTGAAATACATTCGTCCGATATATGGGACAAAATTTCTTCTCTTTACGAAGGAACGTACTTTGAATTAATTCAAGGTCAATATATCCTTAAACAATTGCACGATATCATTCCAAACTTGTTAACAAATTGGTTAAAGGTAGTCAATCCATCTTATGCTGTATTTCCAGCAGCAGCTGTATTGGCATGGGATGAGATTTTCCCTTCTAAAATAGATTCAGCAAATATAAAACATGCGGAAAACCTGTTGTTATATTCTATTAATCATGTGGATGGCTTAGAGTATAGTTTGCATCTTTTTGAATCTATTACAGAGTGGGCACAAAAACATAATATAGAAATGGGTCACCGATTTAGATGGTTAGTTGGCGAGCTCGCAGATTTAAGCACAAATCGCATTTTAGTAACGGGAACTTCCGGAAACGGAAAAACTACATTTATTAACTCTATATTAGGAGAAAATATATTAGAAAAATCAATTTCAAATGTAGTAGTTTTAAAAAATGATGCGCACACAGAAATTAACGCCATAACAGACTCTACAATTACAACAACTGAAGATGTCTTCGATTACCATCATATGATGTCGCAGCACCATCAAACATATAGAGACAGAGCATGTGTTGAATTTAAATTACCATGCAGATTTTTAAGTGAAAATAAACTTACATTTGTAGTTACACCTGGATTTAATAGGAATAACGATACTAGAGATGAGGTATTCGAATATTTAAATTCTGTAGACGAATTGCTATTCGTATTGAATGCGGATTCACCTTTTACTGACAAAGAACGTGATATTCTATTAAGCATTCAAGAACATACACCAAATTTACAACTGCATTTCTTATTAAATAAAATCGATAACATTTACAGTGATGCAGAAGTGAAAAGAGTATTACATGATACGCAAGCGAGAATAAACACATATTTCCCGCATGCGAGAATTTTCCCTTACTCTTCGTTATATACAAGTAGTCAACAATTAAATGATTTAACGGAGTTTATTCATTTTAACTTTAATCATAAAAATATCGATGCAGCACGTACGGAGAAGCTATTGTTTTTCATTCGAAAAACAATTACATATCTATTGGATAAACGCGTTGAGAAAGAAAACAATTTAGTGGATTCTATTCATTGGAATGAAGATATGCTAGTGAAACTAAATGGTAGCATTAATAATCTTACTACTTTTGAGAAGGAAAAAATTCATTTCATTACAAAATCATATCGCACAATGAAAACGGAAATTACGAATGATCTTACTGAAAATATTCCGAAGATATTACAGAGTTGTTCGGATTTAATTAGTGAAGAAAGCGATTTCGGGCACATTGATACGGAACTAAATAAAGCGATGAATGAAAGAGTACATAAATATTTAGAACAAACTGTATTACCTAATTTTGCTCTTTCTATGCAAAATTGGATTGCGATTTCTAATAATGAGCTACTTCAAAGTCAATCGTACCTAGAAGAACTTAGTGAAGGACTTAATTCTTTATTTGGAGAAAATCGAATACAGTTAGAATGTGATTTTAAAGTGCTTGATGACTGGCGCAGAGATACTGACAGAATGACGACTAGAATACAAATGGATGAAGTAAATATTTTACGTCGCTTTACGCCAGCACAATTTTTACTGAAAAGTGCCGGTAAATTATTTGGAGTTCTTCCTAAAAACAAAGGTATGCTATATAACAAATACAAACAGTATGTAGAAAATGAAGATTATACCGAAGTAACGGCTTCTATTATGAAGAAATTTTTCTTGCAATTTGAGCTATTTGAAAACACGCAAGAGCGGGATATTAACATATTCTTTAGGAATCCATTTAACTCCTTGAAACAAGCTGTAGAAAACACTCATTTAGAAATACAAGAAAAACAAGAGATGTTACATAAGATGAAATCACAACCTGAAGTTTATCATGATTCTATCATGCTCTTTGAATTGAGATTACGTCAATGTGAAGTAATTTTAAATATAGGTGACGATTATACCTATACAGATGTAACTTTAGAAACAAGCGTAGAATAAAAGTAAAAGGGAGCAACTGTAATAAGTTGCTCCCTTTTCATATTTAGATTATTTTTCAGTCTCTTTAATTTTAGTTTGTACTTCGCCAGTTTTAATTTTATTACTTTCTGAGAAACGTAATAAATCGCCTTCAATAATTTTGTCAGACATTCGTAATTCATTTTGTGCACGATTAATGAGTGCTTGCGCTTCTTTTTTTGGTAAATCTACAATTTCACCTGTTATGCGGTCATAGAAAGTGTTGTTTGTGTATGCATACTTGTCTGTAATAAAGCTACCATCACGTAAAACAACAAAACCGGTATATTCATCTGAAAACATATCATGACCAAAACGAATATCGTTCGTAGTATCAATTCCTAATAAATTTAGAATCGTAGGTTTCATATCGATTTGTCCCGTAGGCTTTGAAATTGTTTGACCTTCTGTTTGGCCAGGCATATGAATATATAAAGGTGTGCGTTGTAAATTTAAAGTATCAAATTCTGTTATTTGATCTTTTTCTAAAAACTGTGCCATTGCGCGATTGTGTTTTTCAGAAATGCCATAATGATCACCATACAACACAATAATAGAATCATCATACATTCCTTCGGCTTTTAAGCGCTCAATAAATTTTTTAATTGATTCGTCTAAGTAACGTGCTGTTACGATATACCGATCAAATACGCCATTACCAGAGTTGTATGGTTCAATGAATTTTGTATCTTCATCATACGTAAATGGATAATGGTTCGTTAAAGTAAGAAAACGAGCGTAAAATGGTTGATCAACAGTTTTTAATATATCTACTGATTGATCAAAGTATTCGATATCTTTTAATCCCCAATTTAAATTTGTTTCGGGTGTAATTTTGTAATCAAGTTCATTATAGTAACGATCATAACCGAGAGCAGAGTACATAATGTTACGATTCCAAAATGTTGCGTTATTCGCATGGAATACAGAAGTGAAATAACCTTGCTGACGTAAAATTTCTGGAGTCGCAGTATAATCATTGTTACCGTGCGTGAAAAATACAGCTCCTCGATTTAATGGATACAACGACGTATCGATTAGAAATTCAGAATCGGATGTTTTTCCTTGCCCAGTTTGATGGAAAAAGTTATCAAAGTAATAGCTTTCATTTATGAATTCATTCAAGAATGGTGTAACTTCTTGGCCATTGACTGATGCGCCTATTAAGAAGGTTTGCAGGGATTCAAGAGTAACGACAATTACGTTTTTTCCTTTCGCTGCACCAAACATGTTAGGGTTTGGCTCACTTTGGTTGGCCTTTACGTAATTTTCAGTTTCTTGTAATTTACTACTATCAGCAAGTGCCTTTTGTGATCCTGCTTTTACTTGCAGTGTTAAATCATATACTTGATGAGTATATAGTCCTAAATTTTTAACAAGCATGACTCGGTCGAATGATCTCGTTAATAGTTCAGGTCGTTCTTTTTCTGCAAGGTGTAGATTCGCAAAAAATACACCAAACGTTAAGAGAAAATATACGAGGCGTGCCGGATGAGTTACACGTCCTGTTTGGAAGACTAGTGCCTTCTTCTTTAACAAAATAAAGAAGAAAATAATGTCTACGAATGCGAGAATAATTTTGTAGTTCAATATTTCTATAATACTGCCGCCTAATTGGCCAAAGTTTGATGTTTGTCCAAGTACTGGTAACGTAACGAAATCACTATAAAAATCATAGAACATTACATTCCCAACAAGTACGATTGTTAATAAGAGATTAATACATAGCGCTATATAATTTCGCTTTTCACCGGTTGCAAATAATGCTAATCCGACAAAAGCTAATGATGCAGCAAGAGGGCTAATAAACAAAATAAGCTCTTGTGTAGAAGACTCAATTTTTAAATCAAAACTGAATCTTGTAATGAGATATGTTTTTAACCATACTGCTAACGCAATTATTAAAACAAAGCTTATATTTTGCATTTGTAAATTGATTTTATTTTTCATTTTTACACCTTCTTTATACAATTTATTTAACTCGTGTTATATATTATATTTTCATAACTATTAGAGTGTAATGAACCATTTAATGGTTTCTAAAGGTAATAATATGAAGTATTTATATACGCACAATGAGGAATTTTAAAGTATAAATCTATTTTTTAGAAACAGAGCAGAAAAAGTCATAGTTGTAGTAAAAAATACTTATAGACATCCTAACATATTAAACACTATGATGATGTTACAAAATATCGAACAAATGAAAGTGGAAATAAATAGAGGCTTTAAAACTGTTGACATTCAATTTGTTAGAATTGAATGTCGATAGTTTTACCATACATAGTTATGTTACATATGTATCTCGTAAAATCCCGATTCTTGGCGGGATAATCATTAGCGGGGGAAGGACAAAGTACATAAATAAAGCGTTATGGAAGTTAAAATATTTGATTGCTATCTTAATGAAAGAAATTAAATATGAGATAAATATTTTCCAACATATAACCCACTTGCAGCAGCTTGAGATAATGAATGAGTGACGCCTGAACAATCTCCAATTAAAAATAGTCCATGCACACTTGTTTCAAAATGGTTATTGATTTTTATCGTAGGAGCATAGAACTTTCCGTCAATTCCATATAATAAAGTATCTTTATCGATCGGTTCTTGGATGAATTGTTCTAAGCGTAATAAAAACTCATTAAGCCCTTCAATATATAATGGAGGGATTTCTGTATGCAAATCTCCATAATCTCCTTGTAGTGTAGGCTGTATACGGTTATGTTTCATGCCGTTCTTTGTTGTAGGCTGTTTATTTAGTAAGTCCTCTAAGCGCTGTATAACAATCCGATCTCGTCCTTGGTTAATGTTTTTTATAATTGAACTTGCGTATATATTTGCTTCTTTGAGAGTTGAAAAATAGCGCGGGATAAATAAAGTGAAATTTAAGTTAGGTGTGCCAGTTCCTTTCTCTCGAAAATTTTGACCATCAGGCATAACTAAACCTTCTTCGTACTTTCTAATGATGTGTCCTTTTGGATTCATACAGTATGTAGTTGCGGTGAAGTGTTCATGCTCATAAGAAAGTTTTGTCTCAAATGTGTCTTTTAATATAGAACGTAATTGGTGTTCTTTCATCTCTACTCTAATCCCTAAATCTACACGGGTTTGCTCCTGAGAAATTTTAAGGGAAGTGCACATTTCTTTTAACCAATCCGCTCCGGAACGCCCAGTTGCAAATACTAGTTGCTTAGATTGAACTATTCCTTCATTTGTCTCTATTGTAAAATAATCTTTCTGTTTCATAATATGTTGTACATCTATATGAAATTGGATATTTATTTTCGTAAGTAAAAATTCATAGAGCTGCTGAAAAATTTTACTTGAAAGGGTAGTGCCAAGATGCCTTACTTCTGTTGTTAGCATTTGTAAACCACACGCTTCAGCTCTCGTATTGAGAGTTGGATTTTCTGTAGAGTATTTTGAAACAGAACTTCCTCCGAACTGACATAGAATTTCATCTACTTCAGCCATGAGTTGAATAAAGCTTTCTTTACCGACTTTTTGCTCAAGTTCTCCGCCAAATCCGTTTGTATAATTAAATTTCCCTTCAGATTTTCCTAAACCACCAAACCCGAAATATTTATCACATGTAGTACAAGTACACACTTTTCCTTCGTCTAAAGGACAATGGCGATCTTCTAGCGCTTTACCTTTATCAAGAATTAAAACCTTTTTGTTACTTTTAGCTAGTGAATAAGCCATAAAAATGCTACTTACTCCAGCGCCGATAATTGTAACATCATACATATTCTTTCACCTGCTAACGAATAGTTTGTTTTTATTTTTCTAGTGTATAACAATTTTATGAAGTTAAGAAATAGCTTTTATTAATAAAGAGGGAGTTTTTGAACTTGATGCTATTTTAATTTCTCCGAGTGGTGGGGTAAATACAAATGTTTTTATTTGAAAGAAGAAATAGTTATAAATGATCACTATGTCATATGATTAATAAAATCTAACATATAAAAAAACAGACCTTTCAAGTGAAGAGGTCTGTGAATGATTTCAACTCTTATTTAGCAAACACGTGGTTACCAATTACTGCTACTGTTTGACGTGTCGTAATCCATTTGTCTGTTGCTGTTTTTGGATTATAGAAATAAAGCCAATCAGAATGTATGCCATTTGTGGAGATAGCTTCTTCTACTGCCATTTTTGCTTCTGGACTTGCAGGCTGATTAATTCTTCCATCTGTAACAGGAGTAAAGGCATATCCGTATTTAATAGGTTCATAAATAACGCCTGTTATTGTATTTGGAAAACCTTTTGCGTTTACACGATTTAGTATAACTTTTGCTACAGCTACTTTACCTTTATAGGATTCGCCACCTGCTTCAGCGGTAACTAAGCGTGCCATTAAGTCTTTTTCTTTTTCTAAAATGCTTGAGTTAATTTTTAAATGTTGTCCTGTATAAAGCTTGTTTCCGGCTGTATTGTTAATTTGCTTTATAGATTGAACGGTAACATTGTAACGCTTTGCTATCGTTTCTAATGAATCTCCCGGTTGTACTTGATAAATAATTTGTCTAGATATGTTCGCAGGTTTTGGTTTGGCATTTTGACGAACGGTGATTTCACTTGAGTTCGTGGCCCTTGGAATATTTAACTGTTCACCAATAAAGGTTTGATCGTTTCCTTTATTATTAGCCTGTTTAATGGATTGTATTGAAACCCCGTATTGCTTACTAATGCCCCAAAGTGTATCATTCTTTTTTACTGTATGAATGGTAGATGCTTCAGCTGTACTTTGATGACATACGAATGTAATTGCGGCTGCAAATATAGGGGTTATATGTTTTATTTTTAATAATTTCATTGTAAATCCTCCTAAGAAAAAATTAAGGTGAAACTGTTAAGTAATGTAGTTTGAAATGTTTATATACGTTATATATTAATGTAAGTATATTAGCACATATAAAATAAATAATCATCAAAAGTTTCTTATTCATGTAGTGTAGAGTCCGAATATGAAATATTGCATATGAAAATACATTGAAGTTCATATTTCTGATTACTATAATCTATTTAGTAGAAAGGGAATACGTAATAGAAATAAAATTATTATAGATTAATATAATGATTAATAATTATTAATAGGAGGATTGATGTAATGAAAATATTTCAAAAAATGTGTGCGTCAACTGTAATCATTACAACACTTTTAGGAATAGGAGGCACTGTCAATAGTGTACATGCTGATTCTATAGAACAGCAGAGTAAATTAGGAATAGAACAAGAAACAGATAAGCAAATCATTGTGAAATTTAAAGCAGATTTGAAATTCCCATATGAAGATGGTATTGAAAAACAAATACAATCTCAAACGAACGATAAAGTAATAAAAGATCTTTTGACAGAATATCCAGATGTAACATTTACTCGTTTATTCACATCTGTAAGCCCGGAACAAATACAAAACCTTGAAGTGAAAGCACCCAATAATGTATCTACAAGTTTATTAAACTACTATATTCTTCAAACTCAAAATAGTGGGCATGAAGAAGAACTAGTAGATAAGTTAAAGACATCTTCTTTAATAGAAGATGTGTATATGAAGAAACAAGAAAAAATAACACCACCGGAGGTACAACCATTAAGTGTATCTTTTAATCCGAATAACAATCCTAGATATGAAAAACAAGGTTATCTTGAAGCAGCACCATACGGTATTAATGCGCCTTTCGCCTGGGGAGTTCAAGGCGGTAAGGGAAGCGATGTCACCTTTGTTGATATGGAATATGGATGGTTATTAAATCATGAGGATTTAGTACACCAAAATATTGAATTAATGTCTGGAATAAATATAGATCAACATGTCGGTCATGGGACGTCTGTATTAGGAATTGTATCCTCTGAGGACAATAAAGTTGGGAATATTGGGATTGCGCCAAAAGCGAAAGCAAAGGTGATTTCTCAAATAAGAGATAACGGACAGTATAATACAGCTGATGCAATATTAAGTGCTGTGAATCAGTTAGAAGCTGGGGATGTTTTATTATTAGAGGCACAGGCTTCCTTTGATGGATACGGTGATAAATATTTACCTGTTGAGGTACAACCAGATATCTTTGATGCAATTCGTGCTGGTACAGATAAAGGTGTTGTCATTATAGAAGCTGGAGCAAATGGTTGGAATGATTTAGATCAATTTAAAGATAGAAATGGTAAACAAATTTTAAATCGTAATAGTAAAGATTTTAAAGATTCAGGTGCAATTATGGTAGGAGCGGGCTCCTCATCTTTCCCTCATGAGCGTATGTGGTTTTCGAATTATGGAAGCCGTATTGATGTGTATGGCTGGGGAGAAAACGTAGATACAACTACAGCTGAGCAAAGTAGAAGTGCTGTAAATCTTTATACTACAAGCTTTAGTGGAACATCTAGTGCTTCGCCAATTATTGCTGGGGCAGCGACTTTAGTACAAAGCATTGCTAAAAAAAATTTAGGACAACCGTATAGACCAATTGAATTAAGAACGATATTAAGTAACCATAACACTGGAACGAAATCTAAAAATCCATATGCAGATAAAATTGGTGTTTTACCAGATTTGAAGTCTATACTAGTAAACTTAGGGTATGAACAAAGAGAACCGAACGGTGGGAATGAGTTACAAGTAACAGAAAATGAACCAAATAATGAACCTAGACAGGCAAATAAAGTTAACTTTCATACACCAATGAAAGGAACACTACATAATCGTGATAAGGTAGATGTATTTACTTTCCAAATTGACTCGCCAGAAAATATTAATATTTCTCTACTAAATGAACAAAACATTGGAATGACATGGGTACTTCATCATGAATCAGATTTAAACAACTATGTAGCATATGGTGAAAATGAAGGGAATGTAGTTAAAGGAACTTATAATGCAAAGCCAGGTAAATATTATTTATATGTTTATAAGTATGAGAATAAAGATGGTTCATATATATTGAATATAAAATAAACGAAAGGAACTTCAGATGAAGTTCCTTTAAATTTTTCTAATTCATATGTGAATGATTTTTTAACTTTACTTTTATGCAATATTTCATATTGATGAAATATTATTTATTTTTTACTCAACAGATTATATTATATTCAATAAGTTTGATATAAAACGGAAAAAGGAGGAATAATAATGAGCAATAAGAAGTTTATTTTGAAATTATTCATATGTAGTATGATATTTATCACATCTGTATTTGCTTTACATGATAAGCAAGTCGTTGCAGCTAGCTCTGTTATTGAACTTGAAAATTGGTCAAAATGGATGCAGCCTATACCTGATAATATCCCGTTAGCACGAATTTCAATTCCAGGAACACATGATAGTGGTACGTTCAAATTACAAAATCCAATTAAGCAAGTATGGGGAATGACGCAAGAATATGATTTTCGTTACCAAATGGATCATGGAGCTAGAATTTTTGATATAAGAGGGCGTTTAACAGATGATAATACGATAGTTCTTCATCATGGCCCATTATATCTTTATGTAACACTGCATGAATTCATAAACGAAGCGAAACAATTTTTAAAAGATAATCCCAGTGAAACGATTATTATGTCTTTAAAAAAAGAGTATGAGGATATGAAAGGGGCAGAAGGTTCATTTAGTAATACGTTTGAAAAAAAATATTTTGTTGATCCTATCTTTTTAAAAACAGAAGGAAATATAAAACTAGGAGATGCTCGAGGGAAAATTGTACTACTAAAAAGATATAGTGGTAGTAATGAATCTGGAGGATATAATAATTTTTATTGGCCAGATAATGAGACGTTTACGACAACTGTAAATCAAAATGTAAATGTAACCGTACAAGATAAATATAAAGTGAGTTATGATGAGAAAGTAAAGTCTATTAAAGATACGATCAATGAAACGATGAACAATAGTGAGGATTTAAATCATCTATATGTTAATTTTACAAGCTTGTCTTCTGGTGGTACAGCATGGAATAGCCCATATTATTATGCCTCTTATATAAATCCCGAAATTGCGGCATATATTAAACAAGAGGATCCAAAAAGAGTTGGTTGGGTGATCCAAGATTATGTTAGTGATAAGTGGTCACCGATTCTCTATCAAGAAGTTATAAGAACTAATAAGTCACTTTAAGTTTCACCATAATTTCATAGAAACAATGTAACGCTATAAAAAGTCTTGTGGAATTCCCATAAGACTTTTTATTTTAGTATTTGATGTTATGAGAATCAAAGTTCTTTGAATAGGTTTATATAGTTAATATAATAATTTAATGCAGTTATAAAATCGACACGAAAAAATGTCGATAAATGTCGAATATTATTGTAATATAAAACATATAAGCATAATATACAGATGAGGTGGAATTGTTGTCTTTTATTAAAAATAGTAAAATTGGAACGAAATTAAATGTGTTAGTCATTATATCGAGCTTGGCTTGTATCATGTTATCTTCTCTAGGGTTTTTAGGGCTTCAAAAAGGTGAAAATACATCTTCTAGTATGTATGACGAAAGGCTATTACCAATTGAATGGATAGGAACTGTAGAATCAAATTTTTACCATGTTAATATGAATTTTATGGAGATTATGATATCGAAAGATGAAAAAAGAATGAAAGAACTAATAACAGAAATGGATAAGACTAGGAAAGAAAATGATGAGTTATTAAAACAATTTGAAACTAGAATTAGTTCTCATAAAGAAAAGGGCTTGTATAATGCATTTCAAAGTCAATTCAAAGATTTAAGAATACAAATGAAGAAAGCACAGGACTTGGGACTGACTAATAATGAAGAAGCGTATAGCTATTATTTAAAAGAAATTGAGCCTAATATGGGAAAAACAATTCAGTCTATTCGTGAACTTATTTTATATAATAATACCGCGGCTGAACAACTACAAAAAGAGAATATGAATAGTGTGAAAAATACAATAATAACATTTGTAATTATTTCATTTGTTGGAATCATAATAATTATTTTTATTGGTTTTATAATAAAAAATGTTATAAAAAAACCAATTGTATTATTACAAAAAGATATGGAACGAGTATCTGCTGGAGATTTAACAATTCGAACTTCTTATAAATCGGAGAACGAATTAGGCCATATTGTACAATCTTTTAATAGTATGTTAAATAATTTGCAACAATTAGTCGGTCAGGTGAAGGTTACAGCAAAAGAAGTGATCATTTCAACTGAAAATATGTTACAAGAGACAAAAACGGCAGCAAATATATCAAACGAGGTTGTTCGAACTACTTCTGAAATAAATAAAGAAATAGAGGGACAAGTGACTAGTATTCAAGAAAGTTCAACTGCGATGGAAGAAATTGCAACTGGAGTTCAAACAGTAGCTGAATCTTCAGCGATGGTTGCTGAAGTTGCTGTTGCAACAATAGACCAAGCAAATTCTGGTAGTGAAGTCATAAAACAATCTATTCGTCAAATGAATAGTGTGAATGAAGTTGTCGAAGAAACTTCTAAGGTCATTGATAGACTTGTTACACGTACACAACAAATTGAAGAAGCGCTAGATATTATTACTAATATTGCAGAACAAACGAATTTACTGGCCTTAAATGCTGCAATTGAGGCAGCACGCGCCGGAGAAAATGGAAAAGGATTTGCAGTAGTTGCAGCTGAAGTAAGAGGTCTGGCTGAGAAATCTAAAACGTCTGTAAATGATATAAATAATTTATTACGTTTTATACATCAAGATACACAGGATACAGTTCATGTAATGAAAAAGGGTCAACAACAGGCTAGTGGTGGTAAAGAAGCAGCATATAAGGCAGAACTCGCATTTTCATCTATTATGCAAGATATTAATAGAATAACGTCCCAAATTCAAGAAGTGTCTGCTGCCACAGAAGAAATGTCTGCTGGGACAGAAGAAGTGAATGCCTCTTTATCAATAGTTTCTGAAACTGCAACACAAGTCGCACAAGAAACGAATCAAACGGTACAATCAATTCAAGCACAAGCTACATTGATTCAAGAAATAACGACGAAATCTAATGAAATGAAAAAGAAAGTCGAAAATTTAGAAATGCTAATTTCACAATTCATTATTGAAGAATAAGTTTGTTAACATTTATCAGTAGTATAAACTTTAAGATACTCAATATAGTGCTGCGTTGCAAAATTTGAAAAAGGACCTTCAAATGAAACGAAAAAACTACCTACAGAAGAAGCGTTGATGAATCGATTTGAAGTAAGCCGTAATACGATACGTAAAGTAATTAGTCAGCTTGTAAATAGAGGGTATATTTTTAAAGTGCAAGGTAGTGGTATGTTTTTACGCGAAACTTCTGTAACAGATTACATTAATTTAGGAAGTTTACGTGGATTAACGAAAAATCTCGTTTCGCAAAATATTGAAACGAAAGTGTTAGAGCTTGAAGTAATAGATGCGGACGAAGATATAGCAAAGCGGATGCAATGCGAAGCTGGAACTAGGATATATTTTTTGAAGCGTTTAAGAATTGTAGATGGAAAACCATTCTCTATTGAAGTAAGTTATTTCAAAAAGAATATTATTCCATATTTAAATAAAGAAATAGCATTAAGCTCTGTATACAGTTATTTCATTGAAGATTTACGATTAAATATTGGTTTTGCCGATAAAGTTATTAGTTGTGAAAAAGTAAATAAAGAAAATGCCCAGCTTTTAGAATTGAATGAAGGTGATCCGGCGCTTCTTATTGAAAATACAGTATGTCTTGTAAACGGGACAATTTTTGAGTGATCTCAATCGATGTTTCATTATGAAAAGACTAAACTTTTAAATCGAATTAATTTCAAATGAAAATTAGCATAAATAATCCTGCGAAAAAGCAACTGATCATAAGTGTTCAGTTGCTTTTTATTTTTAAAGTGGATGAGTAAAAAAACACAAAAGTGGTTGGTCCGTTTTTGGCAAACATCTATTATGATAAGAGAAGAAAGGTAGTATGTTATCAACGTTTTAAAGAGGAAGTTCTTAATAAAAATAGACTGGCCTTAGAGAGGTGAAAATACAATGAGTTTTGCAATTTCACTAGTGGTTATTATTGTAATTGTATCGCTGTTTGGAACCGTGTTAGTTGCACGAAATGTGGAGGAGAATTACGGTAAGTCTACAAAGAAAAATGTGAAAAACTTATCAACTATTTATATTCTTCTTCTTTTCGTACTACTTGTTGGAGTAACGTGGTATGCGGTAGTGATTTAATAGTTTTGAAAGAAAAAGGTTAATATTGTGTATGATGGAGGAGTATGATTTTGATAAAAAATGAACGCCACGTTTTAATTGTTTTTCCGCATCCAGATGATGAGTCATATTGCGTGGCAGGTACAATTTTAGCTTATGCGCAGCGGAATGTTCCTCTTACTTATGTTTGCTTAACGTTAGGTGAAATGGGGAGAACGATGGGAAATCCTCCTTTTGCAACACGTGAATCATTATATACTATAAGAGAGAAAGAACTAAAGAGGGCGACAAATATTTTAGGGATTAAAGATGTACGTATGATGGGATATCGTGATAAAACTCTTGAATTTGAAACTCCTGGAAAGCTAAGACGTGTAATACAAAAATGTGTAGAAGAATTGAATCCTTCATTGGTCATTTCTTTTTATCCAGGATATGCAGTACACCCAGATCACGATGCAACAGGAGAAGCGTTGGCCGAGGCGTTGGCTAATATTCCGGAATATAAAAGGCCAACATTTTATGCGGTAGCTTTTTCGAAGAATCATGAAGCGGAAATAGGTCCTCCGCATTTTAAAAATGAAGTGAAAGAATATGTTCCCACAAAGTTAGATGCATTGCAAGCACATGCATCACAATTTGCGACGAAAGTAACGGAACTAAAAAGAGAGTATGAAGAAGGTGTACCGGAAACAGTCGAGTGGCTAGAAAGAGAGCCGTTTTGGATATATCCATTCAAAGATAAAAATAAGTGATGCCACAGCTGAAGGTGATGAATATGTATTTTGAATATAAGAATCGAAAGGTTTTTTACAATATAGAAGGACCGGGTCCTGTCATATTGTTTTTACACGGCCTTGGAGGAAACGCAAATAATTGGTTATATCAAAGGCAATATTTCAAGAAAAAATGGACAGTGATCTCTCTTGATTTACCAGGGCATGGAAAATCTGAAGGGCTAGAAATTAACTTTAAAGAATATGTAAATGTTTTGTATGAGTTATGCAATTATTTAAAGTTACAAAAAGTAGTCATTTGTGGACTTTCAAAAGGGGCTAGGGTAGGTATTGATTTTGCTATTCAATATCCAGATTTTGTTTCTAGCTTAATTATTGTAAATGCATTTCCCTATTTGGAGCCTGAAGATCGAAAAGAACGAATTGAAGTATATGATTTACTTAGCTTACATGATAACGGGAAAACATGGGCGGATACATTATTGAAGGCGATGGGAGTAGCAAATAATGAAGTAATTGTCAGGGGGTTTTATCAATCTTTACAGTTTATTAATCCGGTGCATATTCAAAGATTATTTGCTGAATTAGTAGATTATGATCAAAGACCATTTCTTTCGAATATTTCATGTTCCGCTTTAATTATAAGAGGGGGAAATGATGATTTTGTCCCCGAGAAATATGTAAGAGAGTTTGAAAGACGTTTGAAAAATACAACTTTTATTGAGTTTAAAAATAGTGGACACTTACCTTATTTAGAACAGCCGAGCAGCTTTAATATGAAGGTAGAAAGATTTTTAAATCATGTAATTAATTAATACTATTACTACAGTCAATACTGTTATTAGGAAATCAAGTATATTTCGTTTTGAGAGGGGCAACAAGGTGGAATGGAAACCAAATCGTGCAGATAAGACGCCTGTATATAAACAAATAGCGGATTATATTGAAAGGGGCATTTCTTCAGGTGAGTTTCCTTCTGACAGCAAGTTACCTTCTGAGCGTATGTTAGCGAAAGAATTACAGGTGAACCGAAGTACGATAGTAGCTGCATATGAAGAATTAAAATCACTTGGAGTAGTAGAACGGCAAAAAGGAAGTGGGACACGGGTAAATACAGACATATGGGGTGTTTCACATAAACGAATACCGAACTGGGGTAGGTACGTTGAGGATGGATCATTCTTACCTAATGTACCACTCGTTCAACAAATTAGAACAGAAACACAAAAAGACGACTTAATTAATTTAGCGAGTGGTGAATTGTCACCAGAATTAATTCCGAGTGATAGATTCCGAACGATTTTGTCGGAGAAAACTTTTATGGAGAACCTCGGTTATGACCATCCACTTGGAAATGAAATGTTGAGAAAAACAATTGCAGCACATGTTCAGCAATATAAACAAATTGAAGCGGATTCGAATTCTATCCTTATTACATCCGGCGCACAACAGGCACTTAATCTTATCGTGCAATGCTTATTAAAACCTGGCGATGCGATTGCAATTGAGGACCCTTCGTATTGTTTTTCATTGCCGATGTTTAAATCCGCGGGGTTAAAAATATTCCATCTACCTGTTGATCAGCATGGAATGAATCCAGATGACTTAATTGATTTGCATAAAAAGCATCGTATTCGCATGGTATTTTTGAATCCAGATTATCAAAATCCAACGGGAACTGTGCTTTCATTAGCAAGACGTAAAAAGATTTTAGAACTGTCTTCTGAATTTGGGATACCGATTGTAGAAGATGATCCGTATAGCTTAACTTCATTTAATGGAGAAGTGAATCCAACATTAAAATCAATGGATCAAAACGGGAATGTTCTTTATATAAGTTCATTATCAAAAATTGTTGCATCAGGATTACGTATTGGTTGGGTAATTGGCCCAACGCGTGTAATTGAACGTTTAGCGGATGCGAAGCAGCAAGTTGATTTTGGCCATAGTGTATTTACGCAGTGGGTGGCAAATCAATTTTTAGAATCAGAAGATTTTCATGCACATATTACAATGCTTCGTGAACAATTGAAAGACAGAAGAGATGTGTTAATTAGAAAGCTTGAAGAAATATTAGGGGCCCAGGTTGAATTTTTTGTTCCAGAGGGTGGAATACATTTATGGTGCAAAGTGCAAGGAACGTTTGATGAATATCATTTACTAGGCGAATCTATACGAAATGGTGTAGCGTTTGTCCCAGGAAGTGTTTTAGGTACTAAAAGTGAATATATTCGTTTTACTTTTGGGAGAGTAAATGCCGAACAAATTCAGCTGGGAATTACGAGATTCGCGGAAACGTTAAATGAGATTTCATAATAGAGATGCGTAATATTGAAATGAGGGAAAGAAATGAAGTACGTGACGCTTTTACTTCAAGTAGGCGTGCTATATGTATTTAGTTTAGTTGGAACGTGGATTCAAGGAGTATTCCATTTATCAATGCCAGGAAGTTTAATAGGGATGTTAATGCTGTTTCTGATCCTTTCTACTCGTATTTTACCATTAAAGTGGTTTGAGGAAGGTGCGGAAAAGTTAATCTTATTTTTACCGTTATTTCTAATTCCTTCGACAACAGGGCTGATGGAATACGGGTCTTTTCTTTTCAGTAAGGGGAGTGTTACATTCCTTTTAGTAGTTGCAAGCACGGTGGTAACTTTGGTTGTTTCAGGGTATATAAGTCAATTATTAGTAACATCAAAAAAATAAAATAGACAAGGTGCACGATGCAAATGGTCTTAATTATTATTACTGTAGTAATGTATGTATTGGCGACAAAGTTATATAAAAAAATTCCGTTTCCATTTATGTTACCGGTGTTAACAGTTACAGCAAGTATGATTTGCTTATTTCTGATTTTTGGTATTTCTCATCATGAGTATAGAGCAAATGGGGGAGACATTCTTTCCGGCTTATTGAGTCCTGCAATTGTAGCGTTAGCGATACCTTTATTTAAAGAGCGAAATATACTTATGAAAAACTTTTTGTCGATACTTATCGGCGTAGCGGTAGGGATAGTGGCTTTAACGAGTATGAATGTAGTGATTGGCGGAATGTTAAATATAGATAAGGAACTCATATTAACAACAATGCCGCAATTAGCGACGATGCCTATCGCCATTTCATTAGCGGATCAAATTGGTGGTATTCCATCTATGACTTCTAGTTTTGTAGTTGTTGCAGGAATAACAGGTGCTATTATCGGACCAACAGTACTTAAGTTTTTCCGTATAACAAGTACGATTGGAAAAGGGGTGGGGATGGGCTGCGCATCACATATTATTGGTGTGAGCCGTCTCGTGAAGGAAGGCGAGAAAGAGGCGACGATTGGTTCAGTGACGATGATTGTAACCGGAATACTCATTAGTATATTTATACCTTATGGAACGAAATTTATATTTTAAAATGTAATGGAGATGATGAAAATGACAACATGGTTTATAGTGACATTATTTATTTTTGGCGCTCTTAAAGTACTAGTTTCTAGTATGCCAACTTCTGTTGTAGAATCAATTATTAGTAGATTTGAATTGCATCAAAAACTTGAAGAAGAGAATACCTCTATATCGATAGATGGAAAGAATATAGAGGGAGAAATGAAACTACAAGTTCTTCATGAATTTAATGAGGCTTTATTTTTAGATAAACATTATTTCCCACCGCACGGGGAAGGAACACCAATCGTTATTAACACGAAGAAAGGGAATAAAGAGATTAGGTTTTCTCTATATAGCCATGAGGAACATGTTGATGTAATCAAGCAATATAAGAAGAAAATCGTTGCCTACCGTTTACGTTCAAAAATTCTTCAAAATCCTGCATCATTAACAATAACCGAAGATTATGCTTAAGAAGAGATCGATTATGGTCTCTTCATTTTTGTATGAAATGATATACTTTCCAAATAAAAGAAAAGAAAATCATATAGCCAAATAAAGAATATGTATGATTCCAATCTACACTATGCATAAATAGCCCTAACTTTTCAGTAATCTGTTCAAAAATACTAGCACAAATACCGATTGAAACAATAAATAGAATTCTAGAAACTGTAGATAATGTTTTTGAAATTTGTATAAAAATCATTGTTAAAATTGGTAGTACAAACAAAGTAAAGCCAATGTTGACTGAAAATATGGATGAGAATGGTCTAACTGGAAAGGAATACATTTGTTTCGCAACAAAGAAAGCATCTAAGCAAGTTCCGATAATAGAAGAGAGTAAGGTTGTAACTGTTAATGCTAGAAAATCACTCTTCTTCTCGAAGGAGGACGTTTTTCTTTGCAAGAATTGCCAACTCAATTTTTTCGAGTGTTTTACAGTAGTCTTCTGTAATTTGTCCATTTATATTTTCCTCCTTATCTACTAAGTAATTTACAACTTGCCAGTCCGTAAACCAATCTTCACTGTCAACTTCTTCATGCCTCATATCTCGCCACGCATAGATGAGTGCAGGACTGTATATACGATAAGCGCCACTACGCAACTGGCATTTCTTTATTCGCCGCTTATAAAACTCACGGGAAAAAGATTCATTTACACTTGAAAATAAATGAGGCCAGTAATCTTTCCTTGATCCTGTATGCGGATGGTGCTGGGCCCAGCTTATTATTTGAGATAAAACATGTGTGTCTCGAAATAATAAGGAATACAACCTTTTTCCAATTAAGATTCGTTCGTGTAAGGAAGTGAAATGTTTCATTGTATCACCAAATAGTAATACTTTAAGTTTCTTATCATTTTCGTAGAATGGGAAAAGGATATGATTAAATTGAAAGAAATCAAAGAGTTTAAATCCAATACTATTAAGTACAGTCTTTTTAAATTGTATATTTTGAATCACTCTTTTTTCTAAGTAGTGTTGTTCATTAATAATAGTTGCAATGGCTAATGTTTTTTTGTTACCTGTTTTCCAAAAATCGTTCCACATCGTTTCCATAAATGTAGAAACATTTAGGTGTGGGAGAAGGTGAAATAGTTTTTGTGCTCTTTTTACGCTTTGTTCATAAAGCAGAAATTGAGGATATACATCTTGGAAAATAAGCCAATTCCCTCTTTCTAAAAAAGAAAAGAATGTAATTTGATCTTTCTCAGATAAAATTCTCGTATATAAATCGCCCTTTAAATCAGTCATATTCCAACCGCCGTTACGTGATACCATATGCCCAAGTAGTGCCCAATGTATTTCTGGATATTGAATGTAAAATTGGTAGTATGCGCGTGTTCTTGTCACATTATTTTTATTTAGCTGTTCTGTTTGTATTTTTATGTTGTTGATGATGAGTTGCTCTTCTTTCGTTAATTTATACATCGTGCCAGAATGTATGAGTTTGCTTTTTTGTTTTAATTCATTTTTTACATCAAATAGGGAGAGAGGCAGTGCTTTGGAAGGTCCGTTATATGTATGATTTGAATTGCTTCGGTACATTCCATTCCCTCCCTTTTTACATGATTATTGGATATGAATCATTCTATTTATTTTATTACGAGTATAAGAAATAAATGAGCGGTGTTTTTTACAAGGATTTAGTTATCATACAAAAAGCATAAAAAATCTTACTGTTGTGAGGTGAAATAAAAAACAGAAACTATGTTTAATAGTTTCTGTTTTTTATTTTTGTCAATTAAATGTAACAAACGACGATTATGATTTAAATCAATTGAAAATAATTCAATAAATTTTATAAATACAGTTTTAATTGAAATGTGTGGTAGGAGGAAAAGAAATGCTAAATAAAATAATTTTAATTACTGGTGGTACAGGTTCGTGGGGACATGAACTTATAAAACAACTATTAGAAAAATCACCGAAAGAAATTAGAGTTTTTTCAAGAAATGAAACGGTTCAGTTTGAAATGCAGCAACAGTTTATAAATGATGATAGATTAAAATTTATTATTGGAGATATTCGTGATAAAGGTCAACTAGCCTATGCTTGCCAAGGTGTCCATTATGTATTCCATCTTGCAGCTTTAAAACATGTTCCAGTATGTGAGTATTATCCTTATGAAGCTATAAAAACCAATATACACGGTACGCAAAATGTAATTGAAGCATCTATGCAGATGCAAGTTGAGAAAGTTATATATGTTTCAACGGATAAAGCAGCCGATCCATCAAATACGTATGGGATGACAAAAGCAATTGGTGAGAAGTTAATGGTTCATGCGAATATGCAAACGAAGAAAACAAAATTCATTTGTGTTCGTGGTGGAAATGTTTTGGGGACGAGCGGAAGTGTGGTACCACTTTTTAAAAAACAAATTAAAAAATCTTCACAAGTAGGGATTACCGATGCAAATATGACTAGATTTTTCTTAACGATTGAAGATGCTGTTGGATTGTTATTTAAAGCCGTATATCAAGGTAGAGGTGGGGAAATCTTTGTTATGAAAATGCCGGCATGTAAAATAACAGATTTAGCAGAAGTGTTAATTGAAGATTCGAAAAAGGAAAACGTGAAGGTAAAAGAAGTAGGGATAAGACCGGGTGAAAAATTAAGTGAAATGCTTTTATCTGAGGTAGAGAGTAAAACAAGTATAATTTTTGATCAAAATTATTTTGTGGTACTACCGACTATTCCTATAGAAGGGCTGCAAGAATATTATGCTAGCTATCCGCTTGTGGATGTGAAAAGTTTTAGTTCTCAACAAGACTTACTTGCAAAACACGAGGTGAAACAAATGTTATTAAAAGGAGGGTTTTTACGATGAAAAAAAATGCGAGTCTTTTAATAACTGGTGCAAATGGTTTCACAGGACGCCATGCTTGCCAATATTTTTTAGAGCAGGGCTTTCATGTATTTCCTATGTTTCAAAATCGTGCACATAGAGAAATAATTGGGAATGGTATTACTTGTAATTTAACTAATAAGAGCGAAGTAATGAAGGTAATGAAACAAATAAAGCCAGATTATGTATTGCATTTAGCAGGAAGGAATTCGGTTATAGAGTCTTGGACAGCTGCTCTTGAATATGTAGAGATTAATGTAATAGGGACATTATATTTATTAGAAGCAATTAAGCAGGAAGCACCTCACTGTAGAACGTTGGTTATAGGATCTGCTTTGCAAGCAGATAGTATGAATGAAATGAAAATTTCAAATCCATATAGTTTAAGTAAAACGATGCAAGTCATTATTGCAGAGGCGTGGAGTGAATTAATGAATTCAAATATTATCATTGCAAAGCCCTCGAATTTAATTGGTCCAGGAGTATCGAATGGTATTTGTTCTATTCTTGCAAAAAAAATGATAACTATAGAGTCGAATAAAAGTGAAGCAATTATTGAAGTAAACAGTTTGAAAGATAGTAGGGATTTTTTAGATGTACGTGATGCGGTTAAAGCGTATCATGTGTTATTACGCGATGGAACAAATGGAAAACAATATAATATTGGATCAGGGGTAAAACGGTCTTTATTAGATGTAATAGAACAATACAAAGAATTAACACAGCTGAATTTTTCCATAAAAGAAGCAGAGCATAGTGGGAGCGAATCAAATGAGAATTTAGTAATAGAGGATATAAAAAGGTTAGGTTGGGTCCCAGAAATTCAATTCCATCAATCATTAAAAGATGTACTCGAGTATGCGAAGTGTGGTGAAATCTGCATTCAATGAAAAATAAAAAGGGTGTAAGAAATATATGAATGGCTATAAAACAATAGATAATCAAAATACGCTATTTCTTTTAATTGTTGATACGTTGGACTGGAAAGATGAGGAAGAGCATGTTTTGTGTATCTATGAGGCGATAAATAAATGTCGAGCTTATGTGGAAGGTAAAAAGGATGATAGGAAAAATCCAGTAATAGGTACAGGAACTAGGCCTGTAATTCAAGTCTTTGCTCAGTATGAATGTAGTGAATATGGAAATGATTTTTATGATCTTATTAAAGATTTTTTGCAAGATATAGGATTTGAGCTAAATGTTTATATAAATAATAGTAAGTTTACTTACATTTAATAGATTAGTATAAAACAAGATTTTTAATGATAAAGGTGGATATAAATTATGAATAAAAAGATTCTCTTTACTGGGGGCGGTACAGCCGGACACGTAATGATTAATATGGTATTAATTCCTAAATTTATGGAAAAAGGATGGGGAGTTGAGTATATTGGATCTCAAAATGGAATTGAAAAACTATTAGTTCAAAATGTGAAATACAATAGTATTTCAACGGGAAAGCTTAGGCGATATTGGGATTGGGAAAACTTTAAAGATCCTTTTAAAATAATAAAAGGTTGCATACAAAGTTATAAATTGATGAAACGAATAAAACCAGATGTTATTTTTTCGGCAGGGGGATTTGTGTCCGTTCCTGTAGTAATAGGAGCGTGGATGAATAAAGTACCCGTAATAATACGTGAACCAGATAGTACGTTAGGATTAGCAAATAAAATAGCATTACCTTTTACTACAAAACTATGCACAACATTTCCTCAGACAGGAGCAAATGTAAGGAATGAGAAGAAGGTTTATGTAGGACCAATTGTAAGGGAGGAAATTGAGAGGGGCAACATATTGCGGGGAAGAAGCTATTGTAAATTTCAGCAAGATAAACCAGTATTATTAATTATGGGTGGGAGTCAAGGTGCTCAATGGATAAATGATATGGTAAGGAAAAGTTTGGAAAAATTACTGCTAAATTTTAATATTGTTCATATGTGCGGTAAAGGGAAGGTAGATTCATCTATTGGTATGGAAGGTTATATGCAATTTGAGTATATAGGGGACGAGTTGCCGCATATACTAAATATGGCGAGTGTTGTAGTTTCTAGAGCGGGTTCTACTGCTATTTCTGAATTGTTATTTTTGAAGAAACCGATGTTGCTTATCCCGTTAACTAACAGTTCCAGTAGGGGAGATCAAGTTTTAAATGCTGAATATTTTTCTCGGCAAGGATATGCGGAAGTTTTACTCCAAGACAGAATAAGTACGAATGTATTCATACATGCAGTAAATAAGTTGCATACAAATAAGGAGAGATATATTCAAAACATGAATGGATATAAGAAAACAAATGATGAGGGGATTCATCAGTTAATAGATATAATAAATGAAGTGGTGAAGTAATAGAAATTTAAATAAAAAACAAAAGGAAAGAAGGTATCTTCTTTCCTTTTTACTATAGTTGTTCAAATTCATTATTACTTATCCATATTAGCTATGTATTATGGTTGGATCCCACTTTCTAATAGCTGAGTAAATGCATGAGTATGGATAGGCTTACTATAATAGTAACCTTGAATAAACTGACATTTATTTTTTTGAAGGAAATTCACATGTTCTTTCGTTTCTACACCTTCAGCAATGACAGACATTTCTAATGTATGTGCTAATGTAATAATCGTTTTAATAATTTCCATTCCATCTTCACACGTTTCAGACATTGTAATAAATTCTCTTGGGATTTTTAACGTATCTATTGGATATAAAGGTAAATACGCTAGTGAAGAATAACCTGTACCAAAATCGTCAATTGAAATGTGGACGCCTAAACCCTTTAGTGTACGCAGCTTTATCAATGTTTCTCGCTCATCCATCATTGCAATGCGCTCTGTTAATTCAAGGTCGAGAGAACTTGCTGGTAAGCCTGTAGTTGCTAATGTAGAAGAAATAGACTTTACAAAATCTTCTTGTTCAAATTCTTTAGCAGATAAGTTTACACCAATTTTTAAATGAGAATATCCGAGTGTGTGCCAACGTTTCATTTGCTCACAGGCTTGCTGCAATGTCCACTTTCCTATTGGAATAATTTGTAGTGTTTCTTCAGCAATCGGAATAAATTCATATGGAGAAATAACGCCTAATTCGGGATGGTTCCACCTGATTAAAGCTTCAGCACCGATAATCTTGTTAGATTCGCTATCAACTTGAGGTTGATATAAAAGGAACAATTCTTCATTTTGTATTGCGCTGGGTAAATCTTTTTCTAATCGTAATCGTCTTTCAATTTTTTTAGCAATTACATCGTCATAAATAGAGACAGAGTTAAGTTCTTTTGCTTTTGCATCATACATGGCAACATTAGCATTTTTCAGAAGTGTAGCGGTATCGATTCCAGAATGTGGATAAATAGCGATGCCGATACTAAGTGATAAAGTTAATGTATGCTCATGTATGACAAACGGTTTTTCCATGCGTTCAAATAACTGGTTGCATAACTCGAATAAGGAATCTCCGTCAGTATAGTTTTCAATTAAGATTGTAAATTCATCGCCACCAATTCTTGACAGATGAGTATGTGATGGAAGACATGATTGGAGTCGCTTTGCTACTTCTTCTAATATGTAATCTCCTGACGAATGTCCAAGTGTATCATTGATTGCTTTAAAGCGATCTAAATCTAAATATAATAATGCAAACTCGCTTTCTGTCGTTTTAGCATTTTTTATAACTTTTTTTAATTTCTTATGGAAAAAGGCACGGTTCCCAATTTTCGTTACAGTATCATGGAATGCTAAATATTTTATTTCTTCTTGCTGTTTTTTTAGTGCAGTAATATCTTTCACCATAATATAACTTCCAGAAATTTGTCCGTCTATTATAATAGGGACGATGGTAACGTATAAAGAATAAGTAAAGCCATCTTTATATTTAGAACTTAGTTGCAAGTAAGCCGATTCTTGTTGTTTCACTTTTTCTAACGCAGATGCTAGTTTATATTTGTCTTCATCTAAAATAATTGAAAAACATGTTTCGCCAAGTAACTCGTTCGTTGGTGCTCCAAGTAGTATACTTCCGGCTTTATTTACATTTAAGAATACTCCATTTAAATCAATTGTAAAAATAGGATCAGGGTGATATTCATATAACGATTTGAATTTTTGTTGTTTTTGAGATAGAGCCTCAGATTTATGAACTAAATCTGAAGTCCGTAAAGTCACTTTTTCTTCTAGTTGCGCATTAAATGCCTGTAAACGTTTTGTTAGGGAATTATTTTGCATACGTACAATAGAATGACGAATGAGTACGAAAATGAAAGTAATACAATTTCCTGTAATGAGAGTTGAAGATGCTGTTTGTTCTTTTAATGTAAACCCGATTAGTATTGCAACAGCAAGATAGGGAAATACAACTAAAGCCTTTTTTCCTATTATAGGGTTCACAATGAAATAATTTTTATGGCTATTACGATCTGCTGAAATAGATCCAGCTATTGCAATAAATAATATAGGTATTCTATATAAAAGACGTAATAATGTTATCGTTTCAGTTGATAAATGGTTATTTAAGTAAAAATAAATATAGTTAAAAGTTGCAGAACTTATTAATACAAAAATAAAGATATAAATCTTCCGTTTAGAATTAAAAATTGTCGGACGGAAAAAGAGACTAACGCCTAGTAGAAGAAATAATAAATCTGCAATTGGATATAGAAATGAAAGGAAAACATCTCCTAGTGAAAGAGAGAATATATTTAAATTTGGTTGATTAAATAAATACCACTCTAATGTGAATATGGAAGTAAGTACTATACATATATCACAAATAAAGAACGCTTTTTCCCATTTATCGCATTCTTTTAAAATTTTATAACTGAAAGCGATAAGGCAAAAGAGTAGAAAAAACATGTAAAATACATCAGAAATAGTAAAACGATGTATTGGAATTTCGAAGAAGCTATCTTGATATGTATATACTATTTTTCCTAATAAAAAACTCCCAATTGCTATTGTGATACATACCCAAAATGGATTTGAACTGACTTTTTTAGAATATATAGAATAAATTAGTGATACAAATGTAATGGCTTCAACGATAAGTGAAGCGAAGCGTACATCCGAATTTGAAAAATGAGTAGGGAACAGATAAAAAAATATAAAATAGATTGAATAGCATATTAATGTTCCGATTAATATACATAGTTGTAAATTTTTATTTAATTTCAATAAAATCACCTTCTTTAATTATGCACTATATTCGTAATATCTATACATAATAATATTATTTAAGAATTGTATCAGATTTCCTTGTAAAAATCTTGTTTATAAGGAAAGTATTGAAGAGTTTAATACTTCTTAAAATTGAAAAAATATTGAGTTTGATAATATGTACTTCATCAGGATTTTAAATGGAAATTGTATATTTAGTCATCCTTTGAATTGTAAAGGTTTTTTAGTAATTTGTAAGTGGAGATGCACAATTGCATATAAAATGATGAGAATCCTCTTTCTAGCTGATCTTTTGATTGTTATAGGCTATTTTAAGTAAGGTTTTCATTTTTAATCTGAAAATTAACATTTGTAAAAATCTTACAAAAATACATAAAATAAGAACGTGTATTCTTACAGAGTGGATAGTATTTTCACTAAATAGGGAGGACTTTTTATGTTATTTCGAATGAAAGATGCAGAAGTATACTATGAAATTGTGGGTGAGGGTAAACCAGTCATTATTATACATGGTTGTGCGCCGGATCATAGGTTAATGATGAAATGTCTGGAATCAGTATTTCAAAAATATGAAGGTTATCAACGAATATATATTGATTTACCTGGAATGGGAAAGTCGAACGCTCCAGATTGGATAAATAGTTCAGATCATATATTAGAAGTGTTAACTATATTTATTGAAGAAATCATTCCAAAGGAAGATTTTTTACTAGTAGGAGAGTCTTTCGGCGGATATTTAGCTAGAGGGATACTTTCAAAAATGTTTGAGAGAGTCAATGGATTATTATTAATATGTCCTGTGGTTGTTGCGCTGCAAAAAGAAAGACGTTTACCGGATAAACAGATAATTGTACAAGATAAGGAGTTTTTAAATACGTTAACTTCTACTGAAAGAAAAGAATTTAGCGAGTTAGCAGTGGTAGCAAATGAATATACATATAAGCGATTTAAAGAAGAAATTAAGCCGGGGTTAGATGTTGCTAATTATGAATTTATTGAAAGGTTGCAAAAAAATTATTCTCTTACTATGGAGTTTCACCGAAAGAAATACGAGAAACCCGTTCTTTTATTAGCAGGAAGACAAGATATATCGGTAGGTTATCGAGATATTATAGAAATTATTGAAGATTATCCAAGAGCAACATTAGCAGTGCTTGATATGGCGGGACATAATTTGCAAATTGAACAGCCAGAACTATTCGAGAGTTTAGTAGGAGAATGGATTACACGAACAAAACAACAAAATTTATAAAAAACGAATGAATATTTTCAAGGAGGAAGTATGAATACATATATCTATATGGTTAGGCACGGTGAATCATCAAAATTAGAAGGGAGTGAAAGAACACGTGGTTTAACTGAAAAGGGAAGTTTAGACGCTCATAGAGTAACAGACATATTAAAAACAGAGGGAATCGATACTTTCATTTCAAGTCCATATAAGAGGGCTGTGTTAACGATAGAAAAAACAGCCAATTTCTATGAAAAAGAAATATTAATATATGAAAACCTTAAAGAGTGTATGTTTTCCAGTGGGGATCAAGTTATATCAGATAAAGAGGTGTATCCGCTTGTAAAGAAGATGTTCTCTAATCCTGACTTTGCACTCATGGAAGGAGAGTCATATAAGGATTGTCAGAGACGGGTAGTGAAAGTGTTAAAGGAAATATTAATGGATTTTCAAGGACAAAAAATTGTAATTGGCACACATGGGCTTGTAATGACACTCATGATGAATTATTTTGATAAGCAATACGGGTTTGAATTTCTAATACATACATCAAAGCCTGACATATATAAGCTGGAATTTAATGATGAACAATTATTGAATGTAGAAAAATTATGGATAGGAGAATGAAATTGAATATATGGAGTGTGTTTTAATTCGTACTTATAAAATATACTTTTTTTATAGAAAGCGTTTTTATCAACTATTTTTAGAATGTTGAATTAATAAGTAATTATTCAATTTCTGAATAATATAAATGGAAGTTGGTTTAAGGAAAGAATTTTAAATTTGACGAAACTCCAAACGTTGGATTTATATTCAAACAGAGAAAAAGATGTAGAATTTTGTCTTACGGTCCCCGTTTACTTTTCATTTCGTTACATATAGGCTTTGTGGTGTAAAGGGGAAAATCACCTTTATACAAAATTTATAAGGAGGACAATGTGATGAAAAAGATTAAAAAGTTTGCGGGAGTAGCTTTAGCAGGTACGATTGGATTAAGTGGACTACTGTTTTTAGAACAAAGTGTAAGCGCTGCGGAAACACAGCAGGTGAAAGAAGGAAACTTCAATGCAATTGACGTCACGATGAATCAAAGTGAATTTTATGTATTGAGTGGTAGAAGTATTGATATTCTTTCTGGAGATAAAGAAGCCATTCAGCTAAATAAATACACAATTCGTTTTAGTAAACCAGGGAAGTATGTTATTAGAGTAAATGGTTGTACTTATGACGATATATATACATTTATTGTGAATAAATAGTATGTATTCTTAAATTGTAAGATAAAAAAAGAAACACCCTATTTGCGGTGAGCATCGTAAATAGGGTGAATTTATTTGTATTAAGCTGTATTTTAAATATGTTCACTAACTTTCTCTTTGTTATGTAAAGTGTGTAAGAGGGTTTGAAATATCTTAAATGATTGCTGAAAGATTGGACTTTGAATAAAGGTGTAAAGAAAAGTTACGATGAAAACAGGACCTCCTAGCATAAATCCAATAACTAGTACAACACATTCTACTATAATTCTAGCACGGCTAATAGATAGCCCTGTTTTGTCCGAAATAGTAAGCATGAATCCATCTCGAGGGCCAGCACCAATCCCAGCCGCAACATACATCCCTCCCCCAATACCTGTAATTGCAATACCAGCAAATAAAATGAGTAAGTTTATCCATAAATAATCATTAGCGTTTGGAAGGATATTTGATTGTAAGAAAAAGTCCATAATGGGACCGATAAGTAGTGCATTTAAAAATGTACCCACATTTATATATTTTCGATCTACTAGTAAAGAAATGAGAACGAGACATAATCCACATATGACACTCCACGTACCAATGGTCCATCCAAACCTTTGGTAGAGAGCCATATTTAAAACTTCCCAAGGATGTAAACCGAGAAATTTAACTTTGACTGCAAGAGCATTTCCAAGGCCGAAAAAAATTAATCCTAAGAAAAAAAGAAAATAGCGAAAGAGAGTTAGCCTCATCTTTAAAACCTCCCATATTTTATAATTATGTATATTACATGTAAGAGTTTTAATGTACAAATATTACGACTTTTTAGCTGTTATTTAAAATTGCTAAAATACAAATGAAATATATATTAACAGTCAAAAAAGTTAAAATATTTCGTTTTAAGGATTATAATAGAGAGAGAAACATAAAAGGGAGTGGATGAGTTTGAAACAAGAACTTATTGAAAGATTTACGAGATATGTAAAGATTGATACACAATCAAATGAAGAAAGTCATACAGTACCAACAACACCTGGACAAATTGAGTTTGGTAAGTTATTAGTGGAAGAGTTAAAAGAGATTGGCTTAACAGAAGTAACAATGGATGATAATGGGTATGTAATGGCAACGCTCCCTGCTAATACGGATAAGGATGTGCCAGTAATCGGCTTTTTAGCACATTTAGATACGGCAACAGACTTTACAGGTAAAAACGTAAAACCACAAATTCATGAAAATTTTGATGGCAATGCAATTACGTTAAATGAAGAGCTAAATGTTGTGTTAACGCCAGAACAGTTTCCGGAATTACCATCATATAAAGGACATACGATTATTACAACGGATGGTACGACACTTCTAGGAGCAGATGATAAAGCTGGTCTAACTGAAATTATGGTTGCAATGAACTATTTAATACATAATCCGCAAATTAAACATGGGAAAATAAGAGTAGCATTTACGCCGGATGAAGAAATTGGTCGTGGGCCAGCGCATTTTGATGTAGAAGCGTTTGGTGCATCATGTGCTTATACGATGGATGGAGGTCCATTAGGTGGTTTAGAGTATGAAAGCTTTAATGCTGCAGGTGCTAAGTTAACGTTTAACGGAACGAATACACACCCTGGAACAGCGAAAAATAAAATGCGTAACGCAACTAAACTTGCTATGGAGTTTAATGGACACTTACCAGTAGAAGAGGCACCAGAATATACAGAAGGCTATGAAGGATTCTATCATTTACTTTCATTAAATGGTGATGTTGAGCAAAGTAAAGCGTATTATATTATTCGAGATTTTGATCGTGAAAATTTTGAGGCGCGTAAACATAACGTTGAAAATATTGTGAAGCAAATGCAAGAGAAGTATGGACAAAATGCAGTCGTTTTAGAAATGAATGATCAATACTATAACATGCTTGAAAAAATCGAACCAGTGAGAGAAATTGTTGATATTGCATATGAAGCGATGAAAAGTTTAAATATCGAACCAAATATTCATCCGATTCGTGGTGGAACAGATGGATCACAATTATCGTATATGGGATTACCAACGCCGAATATTTTCACAGGTGGTGAAAACTATCACGGTAAATTTGAATATGTTTCGGTGGATACGATGGAAAAAGCTGTTCAAGTTATTGTGGAAATCGCAAGACGATTCGAGGAACAAGCTTAAAAAAGAACCAAGTAGTGCGGATGCGCTACTTGGTTCTTTAGTATAATACTCGCCACAAATAAAAAGTTGCGTAAGACTCCCAGTTGGTCCAATTTGCCGCAAAATCTTTTATTTCCTGTTTAGTCGGTTTACTTTCAGAACCTGTTATATATTTAATTGCATTGTGCAAGCCAACATCGTCAATGGGAAAAGCGGAAGGAAATCGTAAACAGCGCATTAAAACATAGTTGGCAGTCCAAGGTCCTATACCATGTATAGCAGTTAATTGTTTTTCAGCTTGTTGCACATCTTGTATTTGCAGTAAAGATTCTTTTGATAATTTTCCTTCTGTAATAAGCTTTGCAATACCGATTACATATTCGCATTTTCTAGTCGTCATTTTTAAGTTTTTGAGATCCTCTACATGTAAATTGGCAATCCTTTCAGGAGAAGGGAATATCCAATGTTTTCTATCGTTCCATTCTACATAATTTCCAAAGTGTTCGACTAATCTTCTTTTTAGTGTATAAGCATATGTGAGATTAATTTGCTGACCGATAATTCCCCAGGAAAGTGCTTCAAATAAGTCTGGAATGCCTAAAGTACGAAGCCCATAATATTGTTCAATTGGTCCTTGAAGAAGTACATCATGTTTAGCTAATGTATGAAAGGGAGCTAAATCAGTAGTTAAATCAAACCACTCTTTTACATAGTGAGCTACAGCTTCGCATATCGATTCTTCGGATGTATATGATTCTTCTAAAAAACGTATTTGAATATTATCATCCGAGTTCATACTAATTTCAACTAAAGGATGTACATCCTGAACAGGGATAACTTTATAAATTTTGTTATCTTCAATGTGAAACATACATTCATTGTTAGAACGTGATAGATAGCGTAAATTTTCTTGGAAACTAAATTCTGTTGGAACTGCTAAAGTTAATGCGCTAGTATATTTTGCTGTCATATGCATTCTACCTGAGACTTTTCTAATGTAAGCAACACTTTCTTCATTTCTAATCCACCCCTAAAACCGGTTAGTTTACCATTCTTTCCGATAACACGATGGCAAGGAATTGTAATGAGGAGAGGGTTGGCGGCAATAGCAGTAGCAACGGCACGCACAGCAGTAGGTTTTTGCATTCTTTCGGCAATTTCTGAATAAGAATATGTCTTCCCATAAGGAATTTCACGTACCGTATTCCAAACAGATAATTGAAAATCAGTTCCGTAAGCATCGATAGGGAATGTAAAAGTTTCTCGTTTACTTTCTAAATACTCGATAACTTCTTTCGTATATGATTGTAGATAATCTGGATTACATGCCAATATATGTTGTGGCAATTTCTTTCTAGCCCATATATTTAGTTCTTCAAATTTTTCATCTTGTGATCCAATGAAGCATAGTCCATTTTCAGTTGTAGCAATATGAAACTGCCAATTTTCATGTGTAAGTAGCGTCCAATATATAAATTTATTTTTGGAGGAATTCATTTTTATATCCTTCTTTCATTTCGTTCTTTTTTCGATATTCAGTAGGAGTAAATCCGGTTTTCTTTTTAAATAAAGTTGCGAAATACTCTGGGTTTTCTATCCCGACAGCAGTACTAATTTCTTTAATGGATTGATTTGTGTGTAAAAGGTGTTCTGCCGCTTTAACGATCCTAAACTGCTGTATATATTCTATTGGACTTATTCCTGTTACTTTTTTGAAAGTACGTTGTAAATGAAATGGGCTACCATGACACACTTCCGCAAGTATGTCGAGAGTTAATAATTCGTCGAAGTGCTTTTCGATATAATCTTTAATTTGTTCTACCCACTCTTCAGTAGGTAAAGTGAGCCCATTTGGTTTACAACGTTTGCAAGGGCGAAATTTTTCACTTAATGCTTGCTCTGCATGATGAAAAATTCGTACATTGTTTCTATTCGGTATTCTTGATTTGCATGACGGTCGGCAAAAGATTCCGGTTGATTTCACAGCATAAAAGAATTTACTATCATAGGAAGAATCATTATGAATAATTGCTTGCCAATGCTCATTTGTTAACGTAATCCCTTCATTGTGCAAAGAACATCACCTCTGAAATTAGTATAACCTGAATAAAGTGCGTATGTATGTATTCACAAATGTAAGAGCAAGATTACAAAGGTGAAAATATGATTGTTTTTCTATTTTGTGATAGCATGAAATTTGAAAGTGAACATCAAGAGGAGGACTATAGGTGAAGTTAATTTCGTGGAATGTAAATGGTTTGCGAGCAGTTATCGCAAAAGGTGGATTTTTAGAATATCTTGAGGAATCAAATGCTGATATATTTTGTTTACAAGAGATTAAATTACAAGATGGGCAAATTGATTTAAATCCAGAGGGATACTATACATACTGGAATTATGCTGTGAAAAAAGGTTATTCAGGAACGGCTATTTTTTCGAAAAAAGAACCGCTATCTGTAACATACGGTTTAGGAATTGAAGAGCATGATCAAGAAGGACGAGTTATTACTTTAGAATTCGAAGATTTTTACATGATAACGTTATATACACCAAACTCAAAACGAGGATTAGAACGATTAGATTACAGAATGAAATGGGAAGATGATTTCAGGGCTTATATTAAGCAATTAGATGAAAAAAAGCCCGTTGTTTTTTGCGGTGATTTAAACGTTGCTCATAAAGAAATCGATTTAAAAAATCCAAAAAGTAATCGTAAAAACCCTGGATTCTCTGATGAGGAACGAGAGAAATTCACATGTATTTTAGAAGAAGGATTTATTGATACATATCGTTATCTGTATCCTGATCAGGAAGGTGCATATTCGTGGTGGTCGTATCGTATGGGAGCGAGAGCAAAAAATATTGGATGGCGTTTAGATTATTTTGTTGTTTCCGAAAGAATGAAAGACAAAATAACAGAGGCGAAAATTAATAGTGAAGTGATGGGATCAGACCATTGCCCAGTTGAATTACATATAAATTTCTAAAAAAAGAAGTATCTTCCTAGGATTAGGCAGATACTTCTTTTTTTATTCAGTTTGTTAAAATTTTTCAAATCTTTCTTGAAATAATTGCATATTAAATATATACTTAGTAACGATAATCATTATCAATGAAAAGTGTTATCAATGGATGAGGTGTAAAAGAATTATAGTTTAGGGGAAGTGAACGAGAATGAGTTCTGGATAGAATTATTAATCTAATGAAATATATATATGAGACAAGTTTCATATAGTTAAACTTTATTGAGAATATAGTTTGAAAATTCGAGAGGAGTTATATAAAGATGAACAAGAAGTTATTTACTTTAGGGATGGTTACAGTTTTAAGTGTAGGACTAGTAGCATGCAATAGTACGGATAAAACTTCAGGAGAACAAAAGCAACAGACAAAAGCTACGGAAACGAAAAAAGACGAAAAAAGAAAAATTACATATTTAGGTAAAGAATATACAGTGCCAGCAAAAGTAGATAAAATTGCGACAGCTAGTTTAGAGTCAATGGAAGATGCGGCGGTACTTGGCATTAAGCCGGTAGGTGCTATTACTGTTGGTGGTAAATTACCGAAGTATCTTGAAAAAGATTTAGAAGGTGCAAAATCTGTTGGTGAGAAGATGGAACCAAATTTTGAAACATTACTACAATTAAAACCAGATGTTATTACATCAAGTACGAAATTCCCAGCAGAAACAGCTGAAAAGTTCACGAAAGTAGCTCCGACATTCCCGGTATCGCACGTTTCAACAAATTGGGAAGATAATTTAAAATTAATGGGAGAATTAACTGGTAAAAAAGATAAAGCAGAAAAGATTATTAAAGATTACAATACGGATGCTGAAAAAGCAAAAGCAAAATTAGGAGATAAGTTAAAAGACAAAAAAGTACTTGTCATTAGACTTAGAGCAAACGACTTATTCCTATACCCAGAAGGAGTATACTTTAATCCTGTAATTTATAAAGATCTTGGACTAACTGCTCCAGAACAACTTAAAACGGTAAAAGCACAAGAAAAGATTTCTTTAGAAAAATTAGCTGAAGTTAATCCGGATTATATCTTCTTACAATACGAGGCAAGTGAAAATAATAAACCGAAAGTGTTAGAAGATATTGAAAATAATCCAATTTGGCAAAGTATGAATGCTGCGAAAGAAAAGAAAGTATTTGTAAACGTTGTAGATCCAATGGCACAAGGTGGTACAGCGTGGAGTAAAACAGTATTCTTAAAAGAAGCAGTGAAAAATTTATCTAAATAATACAATAAGTAAGGTGCGTTGAATGATATGCAGAAAACGAATGCGGTACCAGTAACCATTTTATGTATAGCACCCATGTTGATTTTATTTACGGTTATACTTTCTATTTTATATGGTGCTAAAAACATTGATGCTCAAACAGTGTGGAATGCATTATTTCATTTTGATTCAAGCAATGTAAATCATAATATTATTATTACTTCACGTTTACCAAGGGTGGTTGCAGCTCTTTTAGTCGGAGCATTTCTAGCCATATCAGGAGCACTTATGCAGGGGATGACAAGAAACTATCTTGCATCCCCTTCTATTATGGGTGTGACGGATGGTGCAGCTTTTGTTATTACACTTTGTATGATTTTTCTTCCGGGGATGTCATCAATCGGTATGGTTTTATGTTCAATGATTGGTTCTGCATTAGGAGCAGGTATCGTGTTTGGTTTTGGTTCGCTCCTTCAAAATGGTTTATCCCCTGTTAGGTTAGCAATTATCGGAACGGTTATTGGAACATTTTTAAGTAGTGTATCTGCTGCGATGGCTTCGTATTTCCAAATTTCTCAAAATGTTAGTTTTTGGTTTAATGCAAAGTTAGATCAAGTGGACCCTACTGTAATTAAAATCACGATACCTTTTGGGATAATTGGGATAGCTTTAGCATTATTAATATCAAAATCTATTACAATTCTTTCTTTAGGAGAAGAGGTATCTATTAATCTAGGACAACGTACAAAACTAGTTAAAGCGATGGCGATTTTATCCGTTATTCTTTTAACAGGAACAGCAGTTGCTTTAGTCGGGAAAGTTGGTTTTGTAGGTTTAATTATTCCGCATATTACTCGCTTTATAATTGGGGTAGATTATAAGTGGATTGTGCCTTGTGCAGGCGTTATTGGTGGAGTGTTCTTAGCGTTATGTGACGTTTTGAGTAGATTTGTAAACTATCCATTTGAAACACCAATTGGCGTCGTTACTTCCTTAATTGGAATTCCTTTCTTCCTTTATTTAATCCGTACAAGAGGGGGAGAGAGACATGCCTAAAAGTTCAAGTCAACGTTTCGGAATGACAATGGGGATTATTATATTTTTAATTTTTGGTGCTGTTTATATTAGTTTAACGAACGGTACGTTTGATATTACGATTACGGATGTATTTAAAACACTTTTTAGAATTGATCCAGTACCAGAACATGATCTAGTTATCTTTGATTTTCGTCTTCCACGCATCGTAATTGCTGGGTTAGTAGGATTAGGCCTCGGCGTTGCAGGTGCTGTTATTCAAGGGATTACGAGAAATGGATTGGCAGACCCAGGTATTTTAGGAGTGAATGCTGGGGCCGGCACAGCCATCGTTATTTTTATGTTTTTCTTTCAAGGGCAATTAAAGAGCACAGACTGGATGTCTATTATGATGATGCCAATGTTTGGTTTAGTCGGCGGATTAGGTGCAGCTATCATCATTTATCTGTTTTCATGGAAAAACGGTAAGCTAGACTCGCAACGTCTTTTATTAACAGGGATTGCAATTGGATCAGGATTTGGAGCATTTTCTATGTACTTATCACTCAAAATGAAGTCAACTGATTTCGAAATGGCTGCAGTTTGGGTGTCTGGAAGCATATATAGCGCAAACTGGAAGTATATTGTTGCTATGTTGCCGTGGCTTATCATATTAATTCCGCTTATACAAAAAAAAGCTTATTTATTAGATTTATTTCAATTGGAAGAAACGAGTATTACAAGTTTAGGCGTTTCAGTAGAAAGAGAGAAATCTATTTTACTACTAAGTAGTATCGGACTTGTGAGCGCATGTGTTGCTGTTTCAGGAAGTATTGGTTTCATTGGACTAATGGCACCGCATATAGCGAAAAGGCTTGTTGGTATTCAGCATAAGTACATCATTCCTACGTGCGGAGTAATCGGAATGTTTCTTGTAATTGCTTCAGACTTTATTGCAAAAACAGTTTTCACACCTGTAGAGTTACCTGTTGGGATCGTTATTTCTATTGTCGGTGTACCGTATTTCTTATATTTACTTTATAAGGCGAAAGCGTAAGAGGAGGAATAAAAGTGAGTATTTTAAGTGCAAAAAATTTAGAAACGAGTTATGAAAAGCTTACAGTGTTTCGCGATTTAAATGTGGAAATACAAGAAGGAAAAGTAACGACAATTATAGGGCCAAACGGGTGCGGTAAATCGACATTGTTAAAAACAATGGGAAGAATCTTAAAGCAAAAGAGCGGTAAAGTATATTTGCAAGGACAGGATTTAAATACAATTCCAACGAAAGAAATTGCGAAGCAGTTAGCTTTACTTCCGCAAACTCCAATTGCGCCAGGAGAGCTTAAAGTAGAAGAGTTAATTTCTTATGGACGCTATCCACATCGAAATAACGTAAATAAGTTAACTTCAAAAGATAAAGAAATGATTGATTGGGCATTAGAAATAACGAAAACTTCTGAATTTAGAACGAGACAAATTGCAAATTTATCAGGTGGTCAACGACAGAAGGTATGGCTAGCGATGGCTTTAGCACAAGAGACAGAAGTGTTACTACTAGATGAACCAACGACATATCTTGATATGTCTCATCAATTAGATGTATTACAAATTGTGGAGAAGTTAAATAAAGAACATAATTGTACGATCGTAATGGTACTACATGATATTAACCATGCAGCAAGGTTTTCAGATGAAATTATTGCAATGAAGGAAGGGGAAATCGTTACAACTGGTAGCCCGGAAGAAATCATTACAAATGAAGTGTTAAAAGAAGTATTTCATATTGATGCGCGTGTCATGATTGACCCGTATAACGGGTCTCCTGTTTGTTTTGGATACGATAGCGTTGTAACTCAAGAAGAAAAAGTAGAAATATATGTAACGAGTTAAAAGGGGGGAATATAAGATGAATACTACTATTGAAAAACAGCAGATTATTACATTTAATACAGAACAGTGGAAAATGTATTCGAAATTAGAAGGTAAGGAATATCAAATTCATATTTCAAAGCCGAGGCAACCAGCACCGGATTCAGGATATCCTGTTATATACGTATTAGATGGCAATGCCTTTTTTCAAACATTCCATGAAGCGGTTAAAATACAATCAGTTAGAGCAGAAAAAACAGGTGTTTCACCAGCCATTATAGTAGGTATTGGTTATCCAATTGAAGGGGCATTTTCAGGTGAGGAAAGATGCTATGATTTTACGCCTAGTGTAATTTCAAAAGATGCCCCTTTAAAACCAGACGGTAAACCGTGGCCTAAAACAGGAGGAGCACATAATTTCTTTACTTTTATTGAAGAAGAATTAAAACCTCAAATTGAAAATAATTATGAGATTGATAAAGGGAAGCAAACATTATTTGGGCATTCGCTAGGTGGTTTATTTGCTTTACACATACTATTTACAAACGTAAATGCCTTTCAAAGTTATTTTATTAGTAGTCCATCTATTTGGTGGAATAACCAATCTGTGCTTGAAAAAGAAGAAAACCTTATAAATGAGTTAAACAATGCAAAAGTTGAAACAGGAGTATTTCTTACAGTTGGTTCACTAGAACGAGAGCATATGGTTATAGGTGCAAATGAATTATCAGAGCGCCTTCTCCGAGTAAAACACGATCAGTTTCGATTTACGTTTTATGAAGCTGAAGGGGAGAATCATGCATCAGTTGTGCCGACCTCTTTAAGTAAAGGGTTAAGATTTATTAGTCACGTATAGAAGATGGAAAAAAGGTAAGCAATTGCTTACCTTTTTTCCTTATTGTTTAAAGGCAACGTATCCATCAATTAAAAAACTAGTAAAAAAGCGAGTGATTTGAGTAAAGCCGCATTCCTCCATGATAGTTAGTAGATTCGTTTCGGAAATAGGAAATATTTCTGTTTCAAAAGAATTTTTAAATCGGTCCCAATCTTTTAATGGAATTTGATTTTGCATCATGTGGTTGCGCCAAGCATTTAATTGTTCAGAAAATATACTTGTATGGGGTATACCATTTATTGAAGAGAGAAAGAATGGAGCACCAGGCTTTAAGCGACTACTAATTCCATTAAGCAACTCTTTTTTCTCTTTAATAGTTGGGATGAAGTGAAGAACAAGCATACAAGTAGCGGCGTCAAATAATGGATTGGTTAATAATGAATGAACAGTTCCATGTACAAAGTGAATTTGATTTTGCAAGTCTTCGTTTTTAATTCTTTTTTTAGCTAACTGTAGCATGCTTTCAGATGGATCAACACCTGTAAAAGATAAGTTGCTATGTTGTTTACCTATAGAGAGAATTTCTTGTCCACCACCAGCACCTATAACTAGTAAATTTGGATGCATATTTTCTTTAGAGAGTGTAGTAAATAAAAAATAGTTCATCATTTCATATAGGTTATAGTAGCCTGGGATTTTATATGGAATCCTTTGTTCATATGAATTTACGGTAGTATCATTCCAATTCATTTTCAACCTCCTAAGTATGTGTATTATAGGTTTATTATGGAATGAAATTATGAAGGGAAACAATCCCGTAAATCTGGGGGGAGAAGAGGATGTATGAAAAAACAACGAAAGAAATTACACTGGTAGCGAATCGTTTAAGTTCTATAAGGACATTTCAAGAGTCATTTCTCCACTTAATACGTAAAGTCATTGATTTTGACGCCGCTTGTTTTACAGCTATAGACCCAATTTCTTTTTTATCTACTGGGGCATTTACGGATGCAAGTGTTGAAAAGATTCATCCACAATTGTTTATGAATGAGTTTCTAGAAGATGATTTTAATAAATTTAAATATTTATCAGAACACTCTCCTCATGTTGCTTCTCTTAGTATAGCGACAAATGGTGAACAAAAGAAAAGCTCTAGATACCGAAATATTTTAAAACCAGCAAGTTTTGGAGATGAATTAAGGGGCGTTTGTATGAGTAAGGGGAACTGTTTTGGGCATCTTAGTTTATTTCGAGGGAGTACAAGTCCCACTTTTTATATTGATGATTGTAAGTACTTAGCAACGGTAGTCCCAATTGCTGGAGAGGCTTTAAAAAAGGCATTTCCTAAACCTTTTTCAGAAGAGAAGGTAATAGGAACAGGCACGATTATATTAAGTGATGATTTTAATTTATTATATTGGAATCAAGATGGCAGCGATTGGCTCTCAAATCTTAGAAGGTATGAACAGTTAAATATAAAAGAAATACCAAGGCCAATACGTGCAGTTTGTTCGAAAGTAAAGGCTAACGAATATAATGTAGGTTGTATGAATAGAGAAGAAAAAGTTTGTATACCTTTAGCCTATGGACATTTTTTAATCATTCGGGCCAGTAAGTTAGAACGTACAAGTAGTTTTCAGGGTGGTTATGTTGTTTTATTCGAAAGAGCAAGACCGGAAGAAGTCTTTCCGCTTATTATGGAAGCGTATAGTTTTACAACACGTGAGAAGCAAGTAATACGTAAAATCCTTACAGGTATGTCGACAAAGGAATTAGCTCATGAACTTTGTATATCTATATACACGGTACAAGATCATTTAAAATCCATTTTTGAAAAGACTGGGGTAAGTAGTAGAAATGAACTCGTGTGGGAAGTTTTTTCAAGATTTTGTTTTGATGTTGATGAATAAAAATAAAATAATTCTACAAAAATCACATGAAGTACGGTAGATGAGTTGTAGAATAGAGCTGAAAAAAGGTTATGGATGAAACATTCCATAACCTTTTTTCATAAGTAGAATTGTCCTTTTTGAAAGTTTTGTTTCAACTTTTCGTCTAAAGAGACAAAAAGTTGTCACAATTCGGTCACAATTAGCATAAACATAAAATAGACGAAATGAACTTATTTCCAAAAAGGCTTGATTCATTCCATTCATGATTAGTAGAGCTGAAAAAGCATGGATTAAAAGTTCACTATATTCTCAAGGAGGTAGATCGTATGAAAACTATTCTTGCTATCGCTGGGCTTATTTGGGTTTTATCACATGGCATTCCAATTTATGAAGGAGAACAAATTCGCAGTGCCCTGAATAAAAATTTTAATGAATATCATATCATTGATCGGCAAGATAATGTCGTGACATTTCGTGTAAATGACTGTTTTCATACGGTAACCGTTGAAGGAACTTCAGTAGTGAATGATACAAAAATATGTGATCAGCAATAATTATATATAGGAAGAAAAAAGTCTCAATTTACACGTGTGAAAATTAAGGCTTTTATATTTGTGGATGAATAATAAGCGGGGATGGATAATCCCTGCTTATTATTGTTTTTTGAAAAAAAGCAAGGGTATCATAATAATTGAGTCTGAGAAGCTAATAAGTTGTTAAGAATAAGCATAGATCGGAAATATACTCATATGGGGTATCATACGTAGATATTTAATGCTATAATTGGTATACTCGTAAAAGCAATTGTTTTATTGGATGAAGAGAAACTTTAAGAAGGTGATAATATGGATCATAAAGATCATGAAGCAGTAACACATAGATCAGAAAAAGAAAAAGAACAAATTATAAATAGATTAAAGAGAATTGAAGGACAAGTCCGCGGTATTCAAAATATGATTGAAAATGATCGTTATTGCGTGGATATTTTAGTGCAAATTTCAGCAATTAATGCAGCGATGAAAAAAGTAGGAATGGGTGTATTAAAAAACCATACAAGTCATTGTGTTTCAGGTGCTATTAAAGATGGTAATGGTGATGAAGCAATTGAAGAATTAATGACAGTATTTGAACGTTTTTCAAAAGCGTAAAAACAAGCTAGTATGTAACTGGCTTGTTTTTTGTTTACCTCTATATAGGATTTCGAGGTATTGATGTGTAAAATAAACTTTTAGAAAATAATTGAAAAATCATGATACAAAACCATTGATTACCTTAGGGGGGTATGGTAAGATTAAATTGTGATTAACAAACAATGAAGAAACAAGAGGAGGATTTTAAATGGAACAGTTAACATTACAAGTTGAAGGTATGTCTTGTGGACATTGTGTAAATTCTATTGAAAGCAGTGTGAAAGAACTAAACGGTGTTGAACAAGTGAAAGTTCAATTAGCAGAAGGAACTGTTGAAGTTACGATCGACTCATCAGTTGTAACACTAAAAGATATCGTTGCTGTAATTGAAGATCAAGGATACGATGTTCAATAATTATTTTTAGATATGGAAATAAATCGTACTTTATAGGAAGTACGATTTATTTTGCTAATAATTATACCTCATAAGGGTATATAGAGGTGAGAGACATGAATGAACAGAAAGAGGCTAATCTTCAAATATCAGGAATGACATGTGCGGCATGTGCGAATAGAATTGAAAAAGGCCTGAAAAAAGTAGAAGGTGTTCATGATGCAAATGTAAATTTTGCACTTGAAAAAACAAAAATAATGTATGATCCCCAAAAAACAAATCCGCAACAGTTTAAGGAAAAAGTTGAATCGTTAGGGTATGGAATTGTAAGTGATAAAGCCGAGTTTACTGTTTCTGGGATGACATGTGCAGCATGTGCCAATAGAGTAGAAAAGCGTTTAAATAAGTTAGAAGGTGTGAACGGAGCGACAGTAAATTTCGCTTTGGAATCAGCTACAGTAGATTTTAACCCTGATGAAATTAATGTAAATGAAATGAAGAGTGCAATTACGAAATTAGGATATAAATTGGAAGTGAAATCAGATGAGCAAAATGGATCAACTGATCATCGCTTACAAGAAATTGAGCGACAAAAGAAGAAGTTTATCATTTCATTTATTTTATCATTCCCGTTACTGTGGGCAATGGTAAGTCATTTCTCATTTACATCGTTTATTTATTTACCTGATATGCTTATGAACCCTTGGGTGCAGCTAGCTCTTGCAACTCCAGTTCAGTTTATCATTGGTGGGCAGTTTTATGTTGGAGCTTATAAAGCGTTACGAAATAAAAGTGCCAATATGGATGTTCTCGTGGCACTTGGAACGTCGGCAGCGTATTTTTACAGTGTGTATTTAAGCATTAGGTCGATCGGTTCTTCGGAACATATGACAGACTTGTATTTTGAAACGAGTGCAGTACTTATTACATTGATTATTTTAGGTAAATTATTTGAGGCGAAAGCAAAGGGACGCTCGTCAGAAGCAATTAAAAAATTAATGGGATTACAGGCGAAAACCGCTACTGTTGTACGAGACGGAACAGAAATGAAAATTTTAATCGAAGAAGTAGTAGCTGGTGATATCGTTTATGTAAAACCCGGTGAAAAAATCCCGGTAGATGGGGAAATTGTAGAAGGAAAGTCAGCAATAGATGAATCGATGTTAACAGGTGAAAGTATTCCAGTTGATAAAACAATTGGGGATGTAGTAATCGGTTCTACAATGAATAAAAATGGCTTTTTAAAAGTGAAAGCAACTAAGGTAGGAAGAGATACTGCATTAGCTCAAATTATTAAAGTAGTAGAAGAGGCGCAAGGTTCAAAAGCTCCTATTCAAAGGGTAGCTGATCAAATTTCAGGTATTTTCGTACCCGTTGTAGTTGTGATTGCTATTATCACATTTGCAGTGTGGATGCTGTTTGTTACACCTGGTGATTTTGGCGGAGCACTTGAAAAAATGATAGCTGTACTTGTTATCGCTTGTCCATGTGCATTAGGTCTTGCGACACCTACATCTATTATGGCTGGATCAGGAAGATCAGCTGAGTATGGTATTTTATTTAAAGGTGGAGAGCATTTAGAAGCAACGCACCGATTAGATACAGTTATTCTAGATAAAACAGGTACTGTGACAAACGGGAAGCCTGTTTTAACAGATGTAATTGTCGCAGATGGATTCCATGAAGAAGAAATACTACGTTTAGTAGGTGCGGCAGAAAAAAATTCTGAACATCCACTTGCAGAAGCGATTGTAGAAGGAATTAAAGAAAAGAAAATTGATATCCCAAGTTCAGAAACGTTTGAAGCGATTCCAGGATTCGGTATCGAATCAGTTGTAGAAGGGAAACAATTATTAATTGGTACACGTCGATTAATGAAGAAATTCGATATTGATATTGAAGAAGTTTCTAAATCGATGGAAGAGCTAGAACGAGAAGGAAAAACAGCAATGCTTATTGCAATCAATAAAGAATATGCTGGTATAGTGGCCGTTGCAGATACTGTAAAAGATACTTCAAAAGCAGCTATCGCAAGACTTAAGAAAATGGGTCTAGACGTTGTTATGATTACAGGAGATAATACACAAACTGCTCAGGCAATCGCTAAGCAAGTTGGTATTGATCACGTAATTGCAGAAGTATTACCAGAAGGAAAAGCAGAAGAAGTGAAAAAACTCCAAGCACAAGGTAAGAAAGTAGCAATGGTTGGAGATGGAATAAATGATGCTCCTGCTCTTGCTACGGCGGATATCGGTATGGCAATTGGAACAGGAACGGATGTAGCGATGGAAGCGGCAGATATTACGTTAATCCGTGGGGATTTAAATAGTATTGCTGATGCAATCTTTATGAGTAAGATGACGATAAGAAATATTAAGCAAAATTTATTCTGGGCACTAGCTTATAACGGATTAGGAATCCCGATTGCGGCGTTCGGTTTCTTAGCACCTTGGGTTGCTGGAGCCGCGATGGCATTTAGTTCTGTATCCGTTGTATTAAATGCATTACGACTGCAAAGAGTGAAATTAAAAAAATAAAAATCTATGAAGTAATTGCATATGCTTTTATACAAAAAAACAATACTTTGAAATAAGTATTGTTTTTTGTTTATATAGAAAGAAAAAAGATATAATAAAGCAGAAATATTGAATTGTAGATGGTAGAAAAGTTAAATGATAGATAGTTTAGTAAGGAGGCTCAAATATGTTAAATGATACGATCATTAGAACATTCCATAAAGAGGATTTAGAACAAGTATTACAGTTATTCTATGAAACAGTTCATACAATTAACGCAAGAGATTATAACGAGTTACAGTTACAAGCATGGGCACCAGATCGACTAGATAGAGAAAGCTGGTTACAGTCTTTAGAAAAGAATATTAGTTATGTAGCGGATCATAACGGTGTGATAGTGGGATTTGGGGATTATAATGATGATAATTACATAGATCGCTTATTTACGCATAAAGATTATCAAGGAAAAGGGATCGCTTCCTACATACTACAGAAGTTAGAAAAAGAAGCAGTAAGCTTGGGTCATAGGGAGATATATACAGAGGCGAGTATTACAGCGAAACCTTTCTTTGAAAGTAACGGTTTTATTTGCATAAAGGAACAAAAGAAACAGCATAATGGTCAGATTTTTATTAATTATGTAATGAAAAAAATAGCCTTCTCATAAACGAGAAGGCTATTTTTCATTATTTTACAGCTTCTTTTAGTTCTTTACCAGCTTTGAAAGCAGGTACTTTAGAAGCTGCGATTTGCATTTCTTCACCAGTTTGTGGGTTACGGCCTGTACGAGCAGCTCTTTCGCGAACTTCGAATGTACCGAATCCGATAAGTTGTACTTTCTCACCAGCAGCTAAAGTGTTAGTGATTGATTCTACTACAGTTTGTAAAACTACAGTAGCTTCTTTTTGAGAAATCTCAGCATTTTGTGCTACGTTTTTAATTAATTCTGTTTTGTTCATGTTTTTCACCTCATATGTAAATAATGCTATTTAAGTTGTTATTATAACGTATAAAACATTCGAGAACAAGTGTACGCACATATATTCGTAAAAAAAATGAAATTTGTAATATTTTTTAGAGCTACTGTATAGACAGTTAATTTAAGCGGATACAGATTTTTTCTTTAATTGGGTTTGCTCTTTATTGGAAGGTAGCTTCTTAGTATATGATATGAAATAAGGTAATGCTACAAACAACATACCTCCTACTAAGTTTCCGAAGAAAACTAAAATGAAGTTTGGAAAATATTCAATCCAAGTTAAATGACCAGAAAAAATTGCAGCTGGGATAACAAACATATTGGCTACAACGTGTTGAAATCCAATCGCCACAAAAGTCATAACTGGGAACCAAATACCGATAATCTTCCCGATAAATTCTTTACTTCCCATACTGAGCCAAACGGCTAAACAAACGAGCCAATTACATCCGATTGCAGAAATGAAAGCTTGCAATGGTGTATCTTGTAGTTTAGCTTGCGCAATAGAAACTGTTTTCGCTAAAAAAGCGCCTTCTGTTAATCCGACGATATGACCGAAAAAATAAGCAACGAATACAGCACCTATGAAGTTGCTAAACGTAACAATAACTAAATTTCGTATGAAGTGAAATAAGTCGATTTTTTTGTGAAGCCATGCCATTGAAACGGTCATCATATTGCCAGTTACTAACTCACCGCCTGCAAGAATAACGAGTATAAGACCGATAGGGAATACAGTGGCACCTAGAAAACTAGTAAATGATCCCCAAGACTTTGGCATTGTTCCAATAACATGAATATCGAGTAAATACCCTAATGCTATGAAAGCACCCCCAAAAAAACCGAGAATTAACATAGGGAGTAATGATAAATGAGCTTTTTTTCTTCCGGAATTAGCAGCAAGTTCCGTAATTTCTTCTGGTGTAAATACAGACATGAATAATCACTCCTTAATAAAATGATGGAATAAATAGAAGGAACATTTTTAAGAATCTATGTATTATAAAAACATGTTATGCCTTCTGTATAAAATTGTCAAAGTGAATGGGGTAGAATTGGATATAACTAACATTTTTCATGTTGTCACATTAATGTAACAATAAGGCTTTAAAGTATTTCTAGAGGTGAGAACATGAATACGCATCATGTAAAAAAAGAACAAAAAAAATCAATCATAAAAATATTTGCAATCAGTTTCATAAGTATAATAATAATTTCAGTAAGTTTGTATTTCTATGCGACAGAAATAGAACGAAAACTAGTAACAGTTACGTGGAATGAAATAGAAGCATCTACAATTCCTAAAGAATTTAATAATAAAAGAATATTACAATTCTCAGATGTACATTTAGGGCCAGAATTTACACTGAAACAACTAGAAAATTTGGTGGAGAAGATGAATGAGTTACAGCCAGATGTAGTAGTTTTTACAGGGGATTTAATAGATAAGTTTGGATCGTATAAGGCGGAAAGAGAAGAAGCGAAAGGTATTTTACAAAAAATACATGCGCCCTTAGGGAAATATGCAGTGTTTGGGAATCATGATAGGGGTGGGGGAGGTAGTTTATTTTATAAAAAGTATATGGAGGAAGCTGGTTTCTCTGTGTTAGTAAATGAAGTGCAAAAAATTAAAATGGAAAACGGTAAGTATATTACAATATCAGGTTTGGATGATTTTTTATTAGGGAAGCCGCAAATAGACTCGACTTTAAAACATGTAAGGCAACAAGATTTCAATATGCTATTAGTACATGAGCCGGATGTTGTAGATAAAGTAGCTCGTTACCCAGTTGATTTTCAAATGTCAGGCCATAGTCACGGAGGGCAAGTTCAAATTCCTTTTATAGGTCCATTAATTACTACAAAATTAGCTGAGAGCTATGTGGAAGGTATGTATGAATTAGAAGGGAAGAATAAGCCGTTACATTTATACGTAAATCGTGGTATTGGGACAACCCGGATGCCTGTTAGATTTTGGAGTGTACCTGAACTTTCAGTATTTGTGTTAAAGCAAAATAGCAACTAGACTATTTTAGAGTAGTAACAGGACTTTCAGAGAAAGTTCTCTTTTTTTATTGGGTAAATACAGAATGTTATGTGATTTTTATTTAAAGTGTTAAAAGGGAAAGGGGAATTTCTATGGTAGAAATATGGCATAAAGAATTGGAAAGTTTATATAACGAAATGGTTTCGTGGCGAATTACTGTTAAGTATTGTAACTAGTTATGTAGAGATGGAAAAGAATCTTTTCATCATGTAGAAGTGAAAAAGTAATTTACATAAATAAAAACAACAATAGGTTAAATAACCTATTGTTGTTTTTATTATTTTTGCAAGGGAATAGCATCAAAATATGTTCTATAGTTATTAGAGAATTCAAAGTTGTTTTTTGCATCCCAATTAATAGACCAAGACATTAGGCCGCGGAATGCAGGGTAGCCACTCTGATTTGAAAGTTTATACTTTCCTCCAAAAGGAATTCCTTTAATGATATAATCTAAAGCTTTTTTCATTTCAGTTGGAGAAATATATCCGCCACTTGGAGCGGCCGCTGGTGCTGCAGGAAGTCCAATCATGACTTGATCCGAACGAAGAGCTGGGAAAATGTTATTTGTATTACCACCTACAGGAAAACCATGTAAGAGCATATCTGCCATAGCGACTTCGTAGTCTGCAGTACCTTGATTGTAGTTATTACTGTCCATTCCAATGCCACTGCCAGCGTTGTAGTGTTGAACGTGAATGTATGTTAGTTTGTCTTTTACTCCGTAAATAATCGGTAAATAAGCACCCCAGATGCTTCCGTATGCGCTATAACCACCTTGAACATAAGCTGTTTCAGGAGCCATGCTTAATAGAAAATCTGGACCGTAATGATCTGAGATTGTTCGAATAGCTGAGATAAGACTTACGATTTGAGGAGTCGTTGGATTTTTGAAATTAGTGTCATTACCGTTTAAGTAAATTCCTGATTCAAGGTCAATATCTATTCCATCAAAACCGTATTTATCAATTAGAGATTGTATGGAATTAATAAAACGTTGCTTAGCGGCATTATCAGGAAGTAAAACGACCCCATTTTGTCCACCTATTGAAAGAACTACTTTCTTTCCTTTACTTTTTAAATAAGCAATATCTGATTTGAATTCTGCATCCGTACCATACACAGGAGAAAATTCAACAGTGGAACGATCACCACCAGTTTCACCGAAAGATACATTGAGTACATCCCATTTTGGTGAAACGTCTCTTAATTTAATAATGCCAGTACCGTTATCAAAGTTATGCCAGTATCCAACGAGTAATTTTGATCCTAAATTGTTTGCTGCGTGTGCTTGAAAGGGGGTTAGCGGTAGCAGTAAGAAAATTACTAAGGTACAACAAATGAATTTGAACTTGTTTAACATATCAACACTCCTATACAAAAAGTTGTCTAGATGTATAATCTTGTTTATTTCATGATATCTGAAAGTTCGATCTTTTGTAAGGCGACTATAAATTTCTCAACAATTGTGTATGGAAAAATATTAAACCTAATGTAATAATTTTTGGAGGAGGTCGAATTCCGATTGTTAAATTCAGAATATTTTGATATATTTTAAAGTATAGGACAAGATTTTTCGCATAATACTCTTACATAAATTTCAAAATTAAGTTTGGAAGGGGATGTACAAGAGTTGGATAAAAATCTTAAGAAAGACCTCAAAATACGCCACATTACAATGATTTCCATCGGTGGCGTAATAGGAGCTGGTTTGTTTGTTGGAAGTGGTGCGGTTGTGCATTCAGCAGGTCCAGGTTCTATCGTTTCATATGCATTAGCAGGACTTCTAGTTATTTTCGTTATGAGAATGCTAGGAGAAATGGCAGCTATTAATCCGACAAGTGGTTCATTTGCAACATATGCAAGAGAGGCAATTGGTCCATGGGCAGGTTATACAATTGGGTGGCTATATTGGTTTTTCTGGGTAATTGTTATTGCAATAGAAGCTACAGCAGGTGCTGGTATTATTCAATACTGGATTCCAGAAATCCCACTCTGGTTATTAAGCTTAATATTAACGATTTTATTAACGTTGACGAATGTTTTCTCGGTGAAATCATTTGGAGAATTTGAATATTGGTTTTCATTTATTAAAGTAATAAGCATTGTTTTGTTCCTTTGTCTTGGACTAGCTGTTATTTTAGGATTTGTACCAGGAACGGAAGCACCTGGCACTTCGAATTTAGTAGAGCAAGGAGGATTTATGCCAAATGGTATAAGTTCGGTGTTACTTGGAATTACCGTCGTTATATTTTCATTTATGGGATCTGAGATTGTTGCAGTGGCCGCTGGAGAGTCTGCCGAACCTGTAAAGGCAGTAAAAACAGCAACTAATAGTGTAATTTGGCGTATTCTCGTATTTTTCATTGGATCGATCGCTGTAGTTGTTACACTCCTTCCGTGGAATTCAGCGAACATACTAAAAAGCCCGTTTGTGGCGGTACTGGAACATATAGGGATACCAGCGGCAGCACAAATTATGAATTTTATCGTTTTAACAGCTGTACTTTCTTGTTTAAATTCGGGTTTATATACGAACTCAAGAATGCTTTTTTCAATGGCAGAAAGAGGAGATGCGCCAAAGGTATTTTTGAAATTGAATAGTAGTGGTGTTCCAGTTCGGGCGGTTTTATTTGGAACTTTCTTTGCTTACATTGGAGTTGTTTTTAGTTACATATCTCCAGATAAAGTATTTTTATTTTTAGTGAATGCATCTGGCGGGATTGCGTTACTCGTTTATCTCGTTATAGCAGTTTCACATTACAAGATACGTAAAAAAATGGGGAAAGCGGAACAACAAAATTTGAAAGTGAAAATGTGGCTTTTTCCATATGTAACATATGTTACAATTGCTGTGATTATAGCAGTTTTAGTTGCCATGCTTGCAATTGAATCTTTACGTTCACAAGCGCTTTTAACAATGCTTGTTACTGTTCTTATAATAATTTCTTATTATATTTTTAATAGAAATAAAAATAGTACATTGTTGAATCCTAAAAGTAAGAATGAGGAATCTGTTCGATTCTAATTTCTTGTTTTAGAAGAGAGTTACACCCAATCATTGCTATAAAAGAATCATATATAATCATAGAAACAAGTAATTACTATTGTCATAGTGGATATAAACTTTTTTCTTGACTTTTTATACGAAGGCGAGCAAAATGGTAAAAAAGGAAGGGGGGATGACGATGGAAGAGTACGTATTAGAGCTGTATAACTTGTTATATACGACAGAATGGCAAGATATTGTTTCGTTTCTAGGAATAATGTTTTGTATGAAAATTGTAATTGTATATATGGAAGAGCAAGGTATGTTCTATTCCTTCTCATCTCCGTTCGATGTGCAACGCGAGCCGTTGCCAAACTATGCCAAGGTAAATTACGAACAATTTCCTTTTGTGATTTTCTTTATGATTCGATTTATAACAGCAATTGTAAAGAAGAAGGAAAGTGACGATGAAGAGTGCCACTCAACTTGTAATATAGCGACTGCTTTTTAAGCTAAATACAAGGAGGAGATTTATATGTGGTTTCGATTTCTTATGATTGGTTTCTTTTCATTAACAGCAATTTCTTTAATGGGATATCAAGTGTCTGAAATTTATCAAGCATATAGCAATATGTTTTTTAACAAAAACTAATTACATTGCTATTTAAATAATAAAGCGATAAAATCCTTCTTAAGAAGTTTTATTAAGAAGGATTTTTTTCTTTGCGCTGTCTTACTGTGTCAAACTATTGTCACATTTACACTGTGAATAATATGTTAAAATAGTGAGGTTACGTATACATATTTGAAGGAAGAGGAGTGACCATTTTGGTGGATCAATCAACTAATCAGAAAAGCTATGCTCCTATTGTGATAACGCTTTCTGTAATTGTAAATGCGATTATTTTATTTTTGTTCTTTGGACCCGTTGGCTATGAAGGAGAAGTACATTTTGATGTAACAATTTTACCAATGTTAAATGCAATTTTTAATAGCTTTACGTTCGTATTCTTATTAGCAGCTTTATACTCTATTATTAAGAAGAATGTGAAAATGCACCGTGGTTTCATCCTAGCAGCATTTACAACGACGTTGCTATTTTGTGTTTCTTATTTGTCGTATCATTACTTGGCGCCAGCAACACATTTTGGTGGAGAAGGATTCATTAAATATGTGTATTTCATCATTTTAATTACACATATTATCTTGGCAGCAATTATTGTACCACTTGCATTGTTTGCACTTGTATTTGGTTTTACAAATCAATTAACACGTCATCGTAAAATTGTACGTTGGACGATGCCGATTTGGTTATATGTAAGTTTATCAGGTGTTATTGTTTACTTAATGATCTCACCTTATTACCAATAAAAAAATCTCAGCCTGTAGGCTGAGATTTTTTTGTTAGGCAAATATTTTTGTGAAATGAAAAAAATATGGTATACAAAAGTATAGTTGCTTTTCATATAGAAGGGATGGTAAAGGGATATGCAAAATTTTGTATTTCGTAATCCAACGAAACTTATTTTCGGTAAAGGTCAATTAGAACAGTTAAAAACTGAAATTCCACAGTTCGGTAAAAAAGTTCTTCTCGTATACGGGGGAGGCAGCATTAAAAGAAATGGTATTTATGATAATGTAATTTCTATTTTAAAAGATATAAATGCAGAAATATTTGAATTGACAGGTGTTGAACCGAATCCGCGTGTATCAACTGTAAAGAAAGGGATTCAAATTTGTAAAGATAATGGCGTCGAATTCATATTGGCGGTTGGCGGCGGAAGTGTAATCGACTGTACGAAGGCGATTGCTGCTGGTAGCAAATATGATGGAGATGTGTGGGATATTGTAACGAAGAAAGCATTTGCTAGTGAGGCATTACCATTTGGTACGGTACTTACGCTTGCGGCAACAGGTTCTGAAATGAATGCTGGTTCTGTTATTACAAACTGGGAAACGAATGAAAAATATGGTTGGGGTAGCCCAGTTACTTTCCCGCAGTTTTCGATTTTAGATCCAGTTCATACTGCCTCTGTACCGAAAGATCAAACAATTTACGGTATGGTAGATATTATGTCGCACGTATTAGAGCAATATTTCCATCATGGAACAAATACAGAACTACAAGATCGTTATTGTGAATCTGTTTTAAAAACAGTAATTGTAACAGCTCCTAAGCTTTTAAGTGATTTAGAAAATTATGAGCATAGGGAAACCATTTTATATTGCGGTACTATGGCGTTAAACGGCATTTTAGCGATGGGAGTAAAAGGAGACTGGGCAACTCACAATATTGAGCACGCAGTTTCTGCGATTCATGATATACCACACGGGGGTGGCCTTGCGATTTTATTCCCGAACTGGATGAAGCATGTTGTAGATGAAAATGTAAGTCGTTTTAAACAGTTCGCTATTCGTGTATTCGATGTAGAAACAGATGGAAAGACTGATCGAGAAATTGCGTTAGAAGGAATTGAGGCGTTACGTCAATTTTGGACTTCAATTGAAGCGCCGGTAACATTAGGTGATTACGCTATTGGGGAAAATGAAATTGATTTAATGGCAGATAAAGCGATGGCTTACGGTGAATTTGGTAACTTTAAAAAATTAAATAAAGACGATGTTTTAAGTATATATAAAGCTTCTTTATAAGTAAATCGAGAAAAGAAACCCATTTAATTGTTATATTAAATGGGTTTCTTTTTTTGTTGTCTATAACTGTTTTTGATTGGTTTTGGTTATTTGTGAATGTTTATGGTTGATTTTTGTGGTCATTTTCATTATACTGTAATCAAAGAAGAGGTGAATAAAATGTTAACTCCTGAACGTCATCAAATGATATTGCAACTTGTAAAAGAGCAGAAGGTTGTTAAATTACAGCAATTAGTGGAAAGAACAGAAAGCTCTGAATCAACAATTCGTCGTGATTTAGCGCAATTGGAAAAGCAAAGGTTATTAAAAAGAGTTCATGGTGGTGCTGCTGTTTTAACAGGAAAAGGGCAAGAGCCAACGATGGTTGAAAAATCATCCAAAAACATTCAAATAAAACAACAAATTGCTAACTATGCGGCTAGCATTGTTGAACAAGGTGATTGCATTTATTTAGATGCAGGAAGTACAACATTTGAAATGATTCCATTTTTAATAAATAAAGATGTTACTGTAGTTACGAATGGACTTATGCATATTGAAGCTTTAGTTGAAAATAATATTCGTGCATATTTACTAGGCGGGATGATGAAAAGTAGGACGAAAGCTTTAATTGGTGCTATGGCACAGGAAAGCATGCAGAAGTACCGTTTTGATAGATGTTTCTTAGGAGCGAATGGTGTGCATGAACAACTTGGTTTTACAACACCGGATCCAGAAGAGGCGCTTTTAAAACAAATGGCATTAACATTAGCAAACGAAGGATATTTCTTAATTGATGAAAGTAAGTTTTCAGAAGTTGCGTTTGCGAAAATTGCCAATGTTGAAGAGGCGAATATTATTACAAACCATTTAGAAATTGATTTAGAAAAATATAAAAGACAAACCAATGTGATTGAGGCTGATAAACAATGATCTATACAGTTACTTTAAACCCATCTATTGATTATGTAGTACAAGTTAATTCCTTCGATTTAGGCGCAGTAAATCGAGCAGAGAAAGATATGAAATTTCCTGGAGGGAAAGGCATTAACGTTTCTCGTATTCTTCATCGTTTAGGTGTTGAAAATGTAGCGCTTGGATTTACTGGTGGATTTACTGGTCGATTTATTAAAGATGTATTACAGGCGGAAGGTGTAACAACAAACTTCGTCCAAGTAGACGGAGATTCTCGAATTAATGTGAAAATAAAAGGGCAGGAAGAGACAGAATTAAATGGACAAGGTCCTGGTGTGACAAATGAGCAATTTGAACAATTAATGAAACAAATTGAAAGTATGAAGCAGGGAGATTGCGTTGTACTAGCTGGAAGTATACCTGCGTCTATTTCAAGTACCTTTTATGAATCAATCGCAGCGCTCGGAGCAGAAAAAGGTATTCGCGTAGTAGTAGATGCAAGTGGAAGTGCACTACAGCATGTAATTAAAAATAAGCCATTTTTAATAAAGCCTAATCATCATGAGCTTGGTGAGTTATTCGGAGTAGAGATTTCAACAGTAGAAGATATTTTACCGTATGGAAAAAAATTAGTTGAACAAGGTGTAGAGCATGTTATCGTATCAATGGCTGGAGATGGGGCTTTATTATTTACGGCAGAAGGTATATATGAAGCAACTGTTCCAAAAGGTGTTGTAATTAATTCGGTTGGGGCCGGAGATTCTCTCGTTGCAGGATTTATAGGTAAATATGAACAGACAAAAGATATTGAAAAGGCATTTCAATATGGTGTTGCAACAGGGAGTGCAACAGCATTTTCAGCTGATTTATGTGAAAAAGAAAAAGTAGAAGAATTATTGTCGCAAGTAATTGTAACTAAGCGATAGGGGGGAAGCAACATATGAAAATTACAGAACTATTAAAAAGGGATACAGTTATTATGAATTTGACAGCTTCAAATAAAGAAGCTGTCATAGATGAATTAGTTGAGAAATTAGACGGAGCAAATCGTTTAAATAGTAAATCTGAATTTAAAGAAGCTATTTTAAAGCGGGAATCACAAAGTACGACAGGAATAGGAGAAGGGATTGCAATACCTCATGCGAAAACAAAAGCTGTTAAGCAACCAGCGATTTGTTTTGGTAGAAGTGTAAGCGGTATCAACTATGAATCGCTTGACGGACAGCCAGCGCATGTATTCTTTATGATTGCTGCGAGCGAAGGGGCGAATAATACTCATTTAGAAACGTTATCGCGCCTATCTACATTATTAATGGATGAAGGATTTCGTAAGCAATTGTTAGAAGCAAAGGATGAAGAAGAACTTCTTCGTTTATTTGATGAAAAAGAGAATGAAAAAGAAGAAGAAGACATTGAAGTTGCAAAACCAGAAGAAAATGAACCGTACGTACTAGCAGTTACGGCTTGCCCAACTGGAATCGCTCACACCTATATGGCAGCGGATAGCTTGAAAGCAAAAGCAGCAGAGCTAGGTATAGCAATTAAAGTTGAGACGAACGGATCAACAGGTGTAAAAAACGGTTTAACGAAAGAGGACATTAAACGCGCAACGGCTATAATTGTTGCGGCAGATAAACAAGTAGAAATGAACCGTTTTGCTGGGAAACATGTCATTCAAGTGCCAGTCGCTGATGGGATTAGAAAAACGGAAGCGCTTCTTAATCGAGCTGTAAAACAAGATGCGCCAATTTTTAAAGGAATAAAGGAAGATGGGAAGGCAGAAAGTACAGAGAAAGAAAAAGGATTAGGAATTTATAAGCACTTAATGAGTGGTGTAAGTAATATGCTTCCATTCGTTGTTGGTGGAGGAATTTTAATTGCACTAGCATTTTGGATTGGTGGTATAAAAGCAGAAGGACCATTGGCTGAATTGTTAATGTCTATTGGTGGAGGCAAAACAGGTGCGTTTTTATTCCTCGTACCAATTTTAGCTGGATTTATTGCGAGTTCTATTGCTGATCGTCCAGGATTTATGCCTGGTGTTGTCGGTGGGTTTTTAGCAGCGCATGCGAATGCGGGATTTTTAGGGGGATTAATTGCTGGTTTCTTAGCTGGGTATGTTGTTTTAGGATTGAAAAGATTGTTTTCAGGATTACCAGCACAGTTAGAAGGAATTAAACCTGTATTGTTATATCCGGTCTTTGGATTGTTGATTACAGGAGTTGTTATGCAAAAAGTAGTAATTCCGCCTGTGGTAGCATTGAATGAAATGTTAACAGGCTGGTTAAATGGTTTGAACGGTACGAATGCTATATTACTAGGTCTTATATTAGGTGGTATGATGGCAATTGATATGGGTGGTCCAATTAACAAAGCTGCATTTACATTTGGTATTGCTGCAATAGAAGCGCAGAACTTTGGCGTGCACTCTGCTGTTATGGCCGGTGGCATGGTACCACCGTTAGCGATTGCATTCGCAACTACTTTCTTTAAATCAAAATTTACTGAAGCAGAACGTAAATCTGGTTTAACAAATTATATTATGGGAGCATCGTTTATTACAGAAGGTGCGATTCCATTTGCAGCTGCAGATCCGATTCGAGTAATAGTAAGTTGTGTTGTTGGTTCAAGTATTGCGGGTGCATTATCTATGTTATTCCAAATTACATTACCAGCACCGCATGGTGGATTGTTTGTTATCGCATTAGTAAATAAACCGGTGCTATATATTTTCTCGATATTCATAGGGACAGTTATTTCAGCTCTTATGATGGGGATTTGGAAAAAGAAAGTTAAATAACACATGAAAATGGAGTAGCTTTTATTAGCTGCTCTTTTTTATTACAAAAAAGGAGATTAATAATTGGAGAATGATGAATTTTGGTAAAAGATGTAATGAAATATGGTTTTTTTGTAACAAAAAAGTAATACTGTAATTTTTTTTGGAAAAAAATTCTGGGCTGATATGTGGAAAATGTATGAAAACTATTGGGGATTCTATTAAAAATGGAATTCATTAATATGGAAATTTATGTTACAACTCATTAATCGTGTATTACGAATGGTTTGTAATTGTGTGATTTCTAAAAATCCTAAAAATCTGTTGCTATAATGAAAATACGAAAACAAAGCAAATGGAGGCTATTCATGAAAAAATTATTAGGTATAGCAACGGCGGCAGTTTTTGGTCTTGGGATTTTTGCAGGTTCTGCGAAAGCAGAAACGATTGTAACAACAGATGTATTAAATGTTAGAGAAAACCCAACTGTAGAGTCAAAGCTTGTAGGTAAAATGTTAAGTGGAAATAAATTAGATGTTATAAATACAGAAAACGGATGGGCAAAAATTAAATTAAATGGTAAAGAAGCGTTTGTAAGTGCTGAATTTACAAAAAGTACATATTATGTAACGGCGGGCGCGTTAAATGTTCGTGCTGGAGCGAATACTGACTCTGAAATTCTTGGTAAACTGAATAAAGATGATGTAATTGAAACGACAAATCAAGTTCAAAATGAATGGTTACAATTTGACTATAATGGAAAAACGGGATATGTTCACATGCCATTTTTAACAGGGACGGCACCTGTAATTGAAAAGAAAGAAGTTGTAACGCAAGAAGAGGCGCCAGTAAGAGTAAATACGCCGGTTAAAAATAATAAAGTAGTTAAGAGCAAAGAGTCTGTTAAAAATGTAGAATCAAGTAAACCTGTGGCAAAACAGCAGTCAACTACGAAACAAGTTACGAAATCTACTGAAACAAGTGCACCTGCTGGTGGACGTGAAATAACAGTAGAAGCGACAGCGTATACAGCGCATCCAAGTGAGAATGGTACGTATGGTGGTCGTGTATTAACTGCAATGGGGCATGATTTAACAGCAAATCCGAATATGAAAGTAATTGCTGTTGATCCTAAAGTAATTCCGCTTGGATCAACAGTATGGGTAGAAGGATATGGAGAAGCGATTGCTGGAGATACTGGTGGTGCGATTAAAGGAAATCGTATTGATGTATTAGTCGGTTCAGATGGTAGTGCCAATAGCTGGGGGCGCAAATCTGTAAAAGTGAAAGTGATCAAATAGTGTATATGTATTAATATAAAAGGCGGTTGCTTGAAAGTATGTAAGCAACCGCCTTTTATGGGTTATTGAAAAGGATAAATAGTTTTACCTGTAATAATTTTATAGGCACTGCAAAATTGATTTTGTATATACTCTGTATTTTTATTTTCTGGATGTAATGTTGTTTCTTGGAGAGTAGAATGAAAAGAACGTAGCAAACAATTTAAGGCGAAATATAATTCTTCTTGTGAACAATTTTGTTCTTTTGTAGCAGTAGCTAAAATAAGGTCTTTTGTTAAAGATGAAAAATTAATGGTGGATTGTTTCATAGTCAACTCATCCTCTCGAAGGTATTTTTAATCATGTATATGCGGAATTGGACAAACTATGTTCTTTTTTATTTATAATTTCATGTACCGAAATGAAAGAACTTGCAATCATGCCGTTAAAATTGGTAAGATTGGATATAATCAATAGATGGAGTACATTACATAAAGAGAGTTGAATGATATGGGAGAAGTGCAACGTGAAAAAGTTGCTGTCATCATTGGACCAACTGCTGTTGGAAAGACGAAGTTAAGTATTGATCTTGCCAAAGCGTTGAATGGTGAAATTATAAGTGGAGATTCCATGCAGATTTATCGTACGATGGATATTGGAACTGCAAAGGTGACAAAAGAAGAGATGGATGGAATTCCGCATTATATGGTCGATATAAAAAATCCGGAAGAATCATTTTCTGTTGCCGAATTTCAAGAACGTGTTCGTAAGCATATTCGAGAGATTACAGAGCGTGGTAAATTGCCAATTATCGTTGGTGGAACTGGTCTGTATATACAATCTGTTTTATTCGATTATCAGTTTACGGATGATGCTGGCGATACTATATACCGAGAACAAATGGAAAAGTTAGCATTAGAACGTGGTGTGGAATATGTACATAAGAAATTACAAGAAGTAGACCCAGAAAGTGCTGAGCGTATTCATGCAAATAATGTACGTCGTGTCATTAGAGCGTTAGAAATTTTCCACACGACGGGTGAAAAAATGAGTGATCAACTTGAAAAACAAGAAAACGAGTTATTATACGATGTTTCCTTGATTGGCTTGACAATGGATCGAGAAATGCTATACGATCGCATTAACTTAAGAGTTGATATAATGATGGACCAAGGGTTATTAGAAGAAGTAGAAGGATTGTATAATAGAGGGATACGAGATTGTCAATCTATTCAAGCGATTGGGTATAAAGAGATATATGATTATTTTGAGGATCGTGTCTCTTTAGAAGAAGCGGTATCACAATTAAAGACGAATTCACGTCGTTATGCAAAGCGTCAATTAACGTGGTTCCGTAATAAGATGGATGTCACGTGGTTTGATGTTACAGGCGGTGAAAAAACGTCAGAAATTTTACGATACATAGAAGGAAAGTTACAACTAAAGTCGAATAATAGTAAGTAGAGAAAAAGAGGAGGATTCGACATGAAGCAATCAATCAATATTCAAGATCAGTTTTTAAATCAACTCCGTAAAGAAAATACGTTTGTTACGCTGTACTTATTAAATGGTTTCCAGCTTCGTGGATTAATTAAAGGATTTGATAATTTTACAGTCCTACTGGAAACAGAGGGTAAGCAACAGCTTATTTATAAACATGCAATTTCTACATTTGTACCACAAAAAAATGTTTCAATTGAATTAGAGTAGTAATGAATTATTGTACATAACAAAAAAAGAGCGAGTTTCTCGCTCTTTTTTTATTTGCCATAAACAATACATAGTGAAATTTAAGCGATTCTAAATACAGTTAGACGAATGTTAGTGTTTCCTGTTGCAGGGATCGTAATCTCGTTAAGAGTAGATTGGACAGAAATGTTTGCGCCAGCTCTTAACGTTTCGATTGTAGTAAATGAAAGTGAGTCGCCTATTAAATTTGAAGAGAAGTTATCAGTTGCGACTGCTCCATTAATCGAAATACCTACTCCAAGAGGAGCGCATCCTGGCGCAGTTGTAGAAATAGATACGCTAATTACATAAATACCACCGTTGATAACTGTAACTGTATCTGTGCCATTAAAGATAATATTGTTTACGTTAATTGCAGTACTGAAAATAAAGTTATTAAATTGTAGTACTGTTTGTTGAATGTTGTTTGTTACAACAATTGTTGCTACAGGGAAGCTAGGTCCAGTAGGCCCGGTAGGTCCAGTAGGTCCACCAGAAGGTCCAGTAGGTCCAGTAGCTCCTATACCAGTGGCGCCGGTAGCACCTGTTGGTCCTTGAACGCCCTGAGGTCCAGTGGCACCAGTAGCACCCGTGTTACCTTGAACGCCTTGAGGTCCAGTGGCACCAGTAGCGCCCGTGTTACCTTGAGCACCTTGAGGTCCAGTGGCACCAGTAGCGCCCGTGTTACCTTGAGCACCTTGAGGTCCAGTGGCACCAGTAGCGCCCGTGTTACCTTGAGCACCTTGAGGTCCAGTGGCACCAGTAGCGCCCGTGTTACCTTGAGCACCTTGAGGTCCAGTGGCACCAGTAGCGCCCGTGTTACCTTGAACGCCTTGAGGTCCAGTGGCACCAGTAGCGCCCGTGTTACCTTGAACACCTTGAGGTCCAGTAGCGCCTGTATTACCTTGAACACCTTGAGGTCCAGTGGCACCAGTAGCACCAGTAGCACCTGTGTTACCTTGAACGCCCTGAGGTCCAGTGGCACCAGTAGCACCTGTGTTACCTTGAACGCCTTGAGGTCCAGTGGCACCAGTAGCACCTGTGTTACCTTGAACACCTTGAGGCCCGGTAGCACCCGTGTTACCTTGAGGTCCCTGAGGTCCAGTAGGTCCAGGAGGCCCACCAGAAGGTCCGGTAGGTCCGGTAACTCCTATGCCAGTAGCGCCCGTGTTACCTTGAACGCCTTGAGGTCCAGTAGCACCCGTGTTACCTTGAACACCCTGAGGTCCGGTAGCACCAGTAGCACCAGTAGCACCTGTATTACCTTGAACACCTTGAGGTCCAGTAGCACCTGTATTACCTTGAACACCTTGAGGTCCAGTAGCACCTGTATTACCTTGAACACCTTGAGGTCCAGTAGCACCTGTATTACCTTGAACACCTTGAGGTCCAGTAGCACCTGTATTACCTTGAACACCTTGAGGTCCAGTAGCACCTGTATTACCTTGAACACCTTGAGGTCCAGTAGCACCCGTGTTACCTTGAACACCCTGAGGTCCGGTAGCACCGGTAGCACCTGTGTTACCTTGAGCACCTTGAGGTCCAGTGGCACCAGTAGCACCTGTGTTACCTTGAACGCCCTGAGGTCCAGTAGCACCAGTAGCACCTGTGTTACCTTGAGCACCTTGAGGTCCGGTAGCACCTGTGTTACCTTGAACGCCCTGAGGTCCAGTAGCGCCTGTATTACCTTGAACACCTTGAGGTCCGGTAGCACCTGTGTTACCTTGAACGCCCTGAGGTCCGGTAGCACCAGTAGCACCTGTATTACCTTGAACACCTTGAGGTCCAGTAGCACCCGTGTTACCTTGAACACCCTGAGGTCCGGTAGCACCAGTAGCACCTGTGTTACCTTGAGCACCTTGAGGTCCAGTGGCACCAGTAGCGCCCGTGTTACCTTGAACGCCTTGAGGTCCAGTGGCACCGGTAGCACCTGTGTTACCTTGAGCACCTTGAGGTCCGGTAGCACCTGTGTTACCTTGAACGCCCTGAGGTCCAGTAGCACCTGTGTTACCTTGAACGCCCTGAGGTCCGGTAGCACCTGTGTTACCTTGAACGCCTTGAGGTCCAGTAGCGCCTGTATTACCTTGAACGCCCTGAGGACCAGTGGCACCCGTAGCACCTGTGTTACCTTGAACGCCCTGAGGTCCAGTAGCACCTGTGTTACCTTGAACGCCTTGAGGTCCAGTAGCGCCTGTATTACCTTGAACGCCCTGAGGTCCGGTAGCACCCGTGTTACCTTGAGGACCAGTGGCACCAGTGGCACCCGTAGCACCTGTGTTACCTTGAACGCCTTGAGGTCCAGTAGCGCCTGTATTACCTTGAACGCCCTGAGGTCCGGTAGCACCTGTGTTACCTTGAACGCCCTGAGGTCCGGTAGCACCTGTGTTACCTTGAACGCCTTGAGGTCCAGTAGCGCCTGTATTACCTTGAACGCCCTGAGGACCAGTGGCACCCGTAGCACCTGTGTTACCTTGAACGCCCTGAGGTCCAGTAGCACCTGTGTTACCTTGAACGCCTTGAGGTCCAGTAGCGCCTGTATTACCTTGAACGCCCTGAGGTCCGGTAGCACCCGTGTTACCTTGAGGACCAGTGGCACCAGTGGCACCCGTAGCACCTGTGTTACCTTGAACGCCTTGAGGTCCAGTAGCGCCTGTATTACCTTGAACGCCCTGAGGTCCGGTAGCACCTGTGTTACCTTGAACGCCCTGAGGTCCGGTAGCACCTGTGTTACCTTGAACGCCTTGAGGTCCAGTAGCGCCTGTATTACCTTGAACGCCCTGAGGACCAGTGGCACCCGTAGCACCTGTGTTACCTTGAACGCCCTGAGGTCCAGTAGCACCTGTGTTACCTTGAGGTCCAGTGGCACCCGTAGCACCTGTGTTACCTTGAACGCCCTGAGGTCCGGTAGCGCCCGTGTTACCTTGAGGACCAGTGGCACCGGTAGCACCAGTAGCACCTGTGTTACCTTGAACGCCTTGAGGTCCAGTAGCACCCGTGTTACCCTGAGCACCGGTAGCGCCCGTGTTACCTCGAGGACCAGTGGCACCAGTAGCGCCCGTGTTACCTTGAGGACCAGTGGCACCAGTAGCGCCCGTGTTACCTTGAGGACCAGTAGCACCAGTAGCGCCCGTGTTACCTCGAGGACCAGTGGCACCGGTAGCACCTGCTGGCCCAGTAGGTCCAGTAGGTCCTTTAATGAATGAAGCAGAATTAACTAGAGCGGTTTGTAATGCTGCTATTAATTTAAGAAGCTCTTGAAGTGTGCAATGGTCGATTCGGAATAGTTTTGTAATGTAAAGTAAATAATTAATTAGATTTTGAAGCTCGATAAATACAGCGCTTGCTACGAAGGTTGGATTTTTTAATATAGTTATTAAGTTTTTAATAATAGCTAGCCCTTGTGCTTTCAGGGAGGAAGTAGCGTCTAGTGAACAAATAAATTTACTTAGTAGGTTCAATGTATCGATTAGATCTTCAATATTTTGAGGAGATGGATTTGCGAAAAGTTTTGGGATTATTTTTGTTAAATCAATAATGATTGCACGGAATGTTCTAAGTTGTGCCTTAGTAACTGGGATTGATGGGGTATTTTGGATTCGTCCGGCGCTACTTGGAAAGCATGGTTTGGAGAATTTGTTCTGACTGTCGTTATAATGAGACATTAAATCTCTCCTTTCTCATGAGGATATGAACGAAACTCATCATAGTAGATGCAAAAATTAGTTAAATGGTCATAGTAAAATCGTTTGTTTAAAGAAAAAATAGAAAAAACGCCTTATGATAAGGCGTTTTTTCTATTTTCTGCATATTGATAATATCGTTTTAGTGAAACTTTTGATTTGAATCCAGCTAGTTTTATAATTTCTGACTCCGGAGTTTCTTTTTTTATTAAGTTTAAAATATAGGTGTTACGAAAGTGTTGTCCTGAGATTCCTTTACGTAAATTAGCTCTAGATACTTCAAGGCGAATCATTTTTTGGATAGCGATTTCTGTTAATCCCTTCGGTGCATCATTTTCGTATACCCATCTGTATGTTCCACGATTAAAATCAAATGCGATAAATAATGGGTCATGACTATGGTATTTTGGACGAACGGGTTCAGGGATGTTTTTGTAATAAGTATATAGTTGTTTTTTGTCTTCGTTAGTTAATGTAATTGTTCTTTCTACCCCTGCGGTTGCTGGGATAGAAAATGTGTTAGTTTCAAAGTGAACGTGATGCATAGTTAACGCTGTAAGTTCCTGTAAGGATAATCCATAGTCGATTAATAAGTTTAAAATAGCAACATTACGATCCATTAATAATGGGCGCACAGGACGTTGTTTTTCTGAAAGTCCTTCTAATGAAGTGATTATATGTTTTAATCTTTTTTCTTCATCAGATGAAATGAAATCTTCGTTACGAAGTGTGCGGTCTGGTTGAATAGAAATTTCCATATTCTTTAATGGGTTAGGGATGTTTAGAAAATGATGCATTCTATTTAATACAATAAATACACGGTGCATCGTTTTCTCTGAGTAATGTCGATTCTTTTTTAGGTCGGAAAAGTAATCTTCGTAGTCTTTTGTACAAAGTGTAGCCCATATATTACTGGAAGGGAGCTTTTTGTTTTTTTCTAACCAATGTCCGAAATCTTCAATGTCATAAACATAACGTTTAATGGTTGAAGCTTTTCGGCCTTTATTTAATAAAAAAATAGAAAAGGCTTGTATTGTATCATGGAATTCCGATGTCTCCATAGTCCCACCACCTTCATTATTTCTTATATTATAGCAAACTTTTCTGAAAATAGTCATTTGCAAGGGAGACAGGAATAATAATATTTGGTGAGTGGATAAAATGAGGTGATTGTATGGAACAATCGATGCGAAAGAAAAATAATAATCAAATTAACATTGTTTTAAATCATCGAAAGAAAATTTCTTTACCAGCCGCAGAAAATAAAACAGTGATTTCAAGTGAAACTACTACGAAACATGAGATGTTGCAAAGAATTGAAGAAGAAATGGGAAAGCTTATTGGGATGGATGATATAAAAAAGATAATAAAAGAAATATATGCTTGGATTTATGTAAATAAAAAAAGACAAGAAATAGGGTTGAAGTCTGAGAAGCAAGTACTCCATATGTTGTTTAAAGGGAATCCAGGTACAGGGAAGACAACTGTTGCTAGAATGATAGGGAAATTGTTGTTTGAGATGAATATTCTATCAAAAGGGCACTTAGTTGAAGCTGAACGGGCGGATCTTGTAGGAGAGTACATCGGTCATACAGCTCAAAAAACAAGAGATTTAATAAAAAAAGCAATGGGAGGTATTTTGTTTATTGATGAGGCGTATTCATTAGCCCGAGGGGGAGAAAAAGATTTTGGGAAAGAAGCAATTGATACGCTCGTAAAGCATATGGAAGATAAACAACACGGTTTTGTATTGATTTTAGCCGGATATTCAAGAGAAATGAATCACTTTCTTTCATTAAATCCAGGTCTGCAATCACGTTTTCCATTTATAATTGAATTTGCGGATTACTCGGTAAATCAGCTGTTAGAAATAGGGAAGAGGATGTATGAAGAACGTGAATACCAGTTATCGAAAGAGGCTGAATGGAAATTTAGAGATCATTTACATGCTGTAAAGTACTCGTCGCAAATTACATCATTTAGTAATGGACGATATGTACGGAATATTGTTGAAAAATCGATTCGTACACAGGCTATGCGGTTGTTGCAAGAGGATACGTATGATAAATATGATTTAATTGGGATATCAAGTTGTGATTTGATGCTTGAAGAGGAGACGCACAGTACGTAAACTGTGCGTCTGTTTTTTGTATAAGTGCTTTTACTCTTTTTTTGCTTTTTCTTGATAAGATTTATGGAAGTGTTCCATTTTAGCGCTTTTTTCGTGTGCAGAATTAGGATCGTGTTCAATTTGACCTACTGAGCTTTTTTGAGCACCTTTATTAACATGGTTTGTCATTTGTATTCACCTCGCTTTGAGGATTAGTATAAACATTATGTAAAGAAAAACTCATTAGAAAAGAAAAACCTCTTTACGATATGTAAAGAGGTTAGATTGCTATTTATGCATTGAACGTTCTTTTGTATCGATGCGTCTATGCGGTAAATGCCATTTGTAATGAATAGAAACCATGCGGAAGCAAACAATTAAAATGAATAAGGTATATAGAGCCCAATCGCTAACAATAATTTGAGCACCGATTAAGAAACCTGCTAGAATCGTCCAAAAGGCATATACTTCAGCTCGAAGGACGAGAGGTTTTCTGCGGGCTAAAAGATCGCGGATGATACCACCGCCAATACCAGTTAAAACAGCTGCTACGATTGTAGCGCTAATTGGTAAATTTAATTTTTGAGCATATAATGCTCCTTGTACGGCGAATGCTGATAAGCCGATAGCATCAGTGATATTTTCCCACTTTTTCCAGTGTCTAATTAATTTATTAGGAAAAAGAAAAATAATCGTCATTGATAGTAGTGCGATTTGGAATAACATGTCTTGTTGCCAAAACGCGACAATCGGATAACCGATTAATAAATTACGAAGGGCACCTCCCCCAAATGCGGTTGCCATTCCTAAAATATACACCCCGAAAATATCATAATCCTCTTCCATTGCAACAATGGCTCCGCTTAGTGCGAAAGCGATTGTGCCTATGATGCTAAAAATCTCCCATGCCATGAATTTTCTCCCCCGCTAACTAGATGAAATGTGCTTCCTCTGCTATTATATTAGAAGGTTTAAATTTCGAAAAGGATGAGTGAACATATTTGATGGAAGAAAAAGAAAAAGTCATATTAGTAGGCTGTCAATTGCCACAAGATGATGATGAAAAGTTTATGCATTCCATGAAAGAGCTTGCATCGCTAGCGAAGACTGCACGAGCAGAATTATTAGTGTCTACAACGCAAAAACGACCGAAGTTTCATCCGGCGACTTATATAGGTAAAGGTAAATTAGAAGAGCTTACAATGTTAACGGAAGAATTAGAACCGGATGTTATCGTATTTAATAACGAATTAACGCCGAGTCAAATTCGGAATTTATCCTCAGTATTAGATGCGAGGGTAATTGATCGAACGCAACTAATATTAGATATTTTTGCGCAACGTGCGAAGTCGAGGGAAGGTAAGCTTCAAGTAGAATTAGCTCAGTTGCAATATACAATGCCACGTCTTATGGGACAAGGATTGTCTTTATCACGTCTTGGTGGTGGTATTGGAACGAGAGGGCCGGGTGAGACGAAACTTGAGACGGATCGTCGTCATATTCGATCACGCGTTGATGAAATAAAGAAACAACTTGCGGTTGTTGTGGAGCATCGAAAAAGATATCGTGAGAGAAGAAAAGATAATAAAGTATTTCAAGTTTCATTAATAGGGTATACGAATGCGGGAAAATCTACACTGTTTAATAGATTGACGGAAGCAGATACGTTTGAAGAAAACTTGTTGTTTGCAACGCTAGACCCGACGACAAGGAAGATGCCGTTACCTTCAGGTTATACAGTATTACTAACTGATACGGTTGGTTTTATACAAGATTTACCTACGTCATTAATTGCTGCTTTTCGTTCGACATTAGAAGAAGCTGGTGAAGCGGATGTTATTTTACATGTAGTTGATTCAGCAGATCCTAATTATGTAGGGCATGAGAAAACAGTAAAGCAATTATTGTCAGAACTTGAAATTAATCATATTCCTATTATTACGTTATATAATAAAAAAGATGAATTACATCAAAACTTTATTCCGTTTCCGAAAAGTGACTTCTTAATGACTAGTGCCTTTGAACAAAGTGATTTATTACATATAAAAGAAGCGATAGAAACGAAAATGAAGGAAGAAATGGATCGTTATCAAGTGGAAATTCCACCGAGTGAAGGTAAGTTGTTAACGTTATTAAAGACGGATACGCTATTAACAAAGATGGAGTTTCTAGAAGATAAATTTGTATATGATTGCGGAGGGTATATTTTTGCTCATTCATCGCTTAATGTGCAATTAAAGAGATTTTTAGTGGAAGAAGGAGAAAATAAAAATGTTTGATCGTTTGAAAAATGGAGAAAAAATTGCTCCAATCGTAAAAGAAGTAGAGAGCCAGATTACAGAAGTACATAAACGCGCGGATGAAGTAATTGAAAGCAATCAGTTTCGTGTTTTAGAAAGTTTTCGTAAACATAAAATTAGTGATTCGCATTTTATTCCGACGACAGGTTACGGTTATGATGATATTGGCCGTGATACGTTAGAAAAAGTGTATGCGGATGTATTTGGAGCGGAAGCTGGTCTTGTACGTCCGCAAATTATTTCAGGTACTCATGCTATTTCTACAGCGCTATTCGGTGTTTTACGTCCGGGAGATGAGTTATTGTACATCACTGGCAAACCATATGATACGTTAGAAGAAATCGTTGGTGTACGCGGAAAAGGTGTAGGTTCATTTAAAGAATATAATATTGGTTATAATGCAGTTCCGCTTACTGAAGAGGGGCTTGTTGATTTTGGAGCTGTTGCGACTGCAATTCATAGTAATACGAAGATGATCGGGATTCAGCGCTCAAAAGGTTATGCTACACGTCCATCTTTTACTATTTCTCAAATTAAAGAGATGATAGCATTCGTTAAAGAAATTAAACCTGATGTTGTTGTGTTTGTCGATAACTGTTATGGTGAGTTTATTGAAGAGCAAGAGCCATGTCATGTTGGTGCAGATTTAATGGCAGGTTCGCTTATTAAAAACCCTGGTGGTGGAATTGTTAAAACTGGTGGTTACATTGTTGGTAAAGAACAGTATGTTGAAGCGTGTGCATATCGTTTAACATCTCCGGGAATCGGTGCGGAAGCAGGGGCATCTTTATACAGTCTGCAAGAAATGTATCAAGGTTTCTTCTTAGCGCCGCATGTAGCGGGACAAGCGCTAAAAGGTGCGATTTTTACAGCTGCATTTTTAGAGAAGTTAGGAATGAATACATCACCAGCATGGAATGCACCAAGAACAGATTTAATTCAGTCTGTTCAATTTGATGATAAAGATCGTATGATTGCATTCTGCCAAGCGATTCAATATGCATCTCCAATTAATTCGCACTTCACTCCATATGCCAATTATATGCCGGGTTATGAAGATGATGTAATTATGGCTGCGGGAACGTTTATTCAAGGTGCAAGTATTGAATTGTCAGCTGATGGTCCGATTCGTCCGCCTTATGTTGCTTACGTGCAAGGTGGGTTAACTTATTCACATGTGAAGATTGCGATTTGTTCTGCAATTGATGCGTTAATTGAAAAAGAATTATTAACAATTTCTTAAGGGGAAGCTGTCGATTTCGACAGCTTTTTTCTAATGAAAGTAATGATTAATTTCATTAGAAAAAAGAATGAAAAAATTTATAAAAAATCATGTAAGAAAAGCTAACATCTATTGACACTAAACATAACATGGTATAAAATGAGAAGCAGTTAAGGCGAAGGAGGAACTGAAACAATGAAAGAAGATAGACGTTCTGCCCCGCTGTTTCCTATTGGTATTGTTATGGATTTAACACAATTATCTGCACGTCAAATTCGCTACTATGAAGAGCATAATCTTGTTTCTCCAACCCGTACAAAGGGGAATCGTAGATTGTTTTCATTTAACGATGTAGATAAGTTGTTAGAGATTAAAGATTTATTAGATCAAGGCTTGAATATGGCTGGTATTAAACAAGTGTTACTAATGAAAGTAAATCAAACAGAAACAGTGAAAGTAAAAGAAGAAACGAAAGAAATTTCAAAAACTGAGCTTCGCAAAATACTTCGAGATGAACTACAACATACAGGTAGATTTAATCGGACTTCATTGCGACAAGGTGACATTTCAAGGTTTTTTCACTAAAGATAACTGATTCTGAAGGTGTTTAGAGGGACTAAGGAGGAATTTATAATGGCTAGGTACACAAGAGAAGATATTTTCCGTTTGGCGAAAGAAGAGAATGTAAAGTATATCCGCTTACAATTTACGGACCTTTTAGGAGTAATTAAAAACGTAGAGATTCCAGTGAGCCAATTAACAAAAGCTCTTGATAACAAAATGATGTTTGATGGATCTTCTATTGAAGGTTTCGTACGTATTGAAGAATCTGATATGTACTTATTCCCGGATTTAGATACTTGGGTAATTTTCCCTTGGACAGCTGAAAAAGGAAAAGTAGCTCGATTAATTTGTGATATTTACAATGCAGATGGAACTCCATTTGATGGCGATCCACGTAACAACTTAAAGCGTGTATTAAAAGAAATGGAAGCATTAGGATTCTCAGATTTCAATCTTGGACCAGAGCCAGAATTCTTCCTATTTAAAGTAGATGAAAAAGGAAATCCAACATTAGAATTAAACGATAACGGTGGATACTTCGACCTTGCGCCGATGGATCTAGGGGAAAACTGTCGTCGTGATATCGTTCTTGAACTTGAAGAAATGGGCTTTGAAATTGAAGCATCTCACCATGAGGTTGCTCCAGGGCAACATGAAATTGACTTTAAATATGCAAATGCAATTCGTTCATGTGATGACATTCAAACATTCAAGCTTGTTGTAAAAACAATTGCTCGTAAACACGGTTTACACGCAACATTTATGCCAAAACCATTATATGGTGTGAACGGTTCAGGTATGCACTGTAACTTATCACTATTCAAAAATGGTGAGAACGTATTCTTCGATCAAAATGGTGACTTACAATTAAGTGATGATGCTCGTCACTTCATCGCAGGTATTTTAAAACATGCACCAGCATTTACAGCGGTAGCAAACCCAACTGTAAACTCTTACAAGCGTTTAGTACCTGGATACGAAGCTCCTTGTTACGTAGCATGGTCTGCACAAAATCGTAGCCCGTTAGTACGTATCCCTGCATCTCGTGGAATTAGTACACGCGTGGAAGTACGTAGTGTTGACCCAGCTGCAAACCCATATTTAGTAATGGCTACATTATTAGCAGCAGGTCTTGATGGAATTAAAAACAAATTAACTCCACCAGCTGCAGTAGACCGTAACATCTATGTAATGACAAAAGAAGAGCGCGAAGAAGCAGGTATCGTTGACTTACCAGCAACATTAGCGCAAGCATTAATTACATTGCAATCGAATGAAGTAGTATGTGGTGCACTAGGTGACCATTTACTTGAGCATTTCATCGAAGCGAAAGAGATTGAGTGGGACATCTTCCGCACGCAAGTTCACCAATGGGAACGCGATCAATATATGTCTCTATACTAAGAGAGAAAAAAGCCTTGATACTACGGTATCAGGGCTTTTTTTATTTGTGGGCAAATATAAAGGCTTGTGAAATGAATTGGATGGGTGCCCGCAAAATGCCCGAAAAAGTCATGTGGATTATTTAAAATGCGTGCTAGTTATGAATGAAAATGTGGAAGTTGAAATATGGTGTGGATGTATTTAATTCGAAAATTAAGTATTGAAAAATACAGTACCTTGCAATAAACAATACTAAGTGGTATATTATGGATATAATGGGTACCGTGTATTGAATAGTACTGAAATGAGAAAGGGGGATTGACCTTGAACGTTCAGTTTAAAAAAGGTGTGTTAGAACTGTGTGTTTTAGCACTTGTGAAACGTAAGGATTGTTACGGCTATGAACTTGTTCAGCAAATCTCAAATAAATTTTTAATATCGGAAGGGTCAGTGTATCCTTTATTACGTCGTTTAACGAAAGAAGGGTATTTTCAAACGTATTTGAAAGAATCTACGGAGGGGCCGCCTCGTAAATATTATCAACTAACTGAGCAAGGGGACACACAACTGAATTTGTTAGTAGCAGAGTGGCGTGATTTTGCAAAAGGCGTACAAGAAATTATTGAAGGGGTGGAATGGGATGAGTAAAGAGCAGTTTCTGAAAGAATTATCAAGTCATCTTAGAAAGTTACCGGAAGAAGAGAGGAAAGATATTTTATTTGATTATGAAGAGCATTTTCAGTTTGGGAAAGAAGAGGGGAAAACTGAATCGGAAATAATAAAAGGCCTTGGTTCTCCGAAAGTAATTGCGAAAGACTTACTTGCTTTGTATCGCTTTGATGAAATGAAAAAGGACCCATCTACTTCGAATATAACAAGGGCTGTCATGGCTGCGATTGGACTTAGTTTGTTTAATTTCATTATTGTGTTAGGCCCGTTAGTTGCAATTATCGCTTTTATATTTTCTTTTTGGGTCGGTGGGATTGCTAGTGTAGTGACACCATTTTTTGTTATTGCAAAAGTATTTATGGGTACTTTTATATGGTTGGATGTATTCGTTAGTATAACGTTTGTTGGAGTAGGTTTGTTGTTATGCATTATCGCTTATTATAGTACGAAGTGGTTTAAAAAGTTATGCGTACGTTATGTAATATGGAACTTCAAAATGATAAAAGGGGAGTAGATGATGAAGAAAATATTGTTAGTAGCTATCGCTTGTATCATTATTGGAGTAATAGGGATTTCACAAACATATGAAAAAGCAGTGCAAACTGCAGAAGAAGGAAATAAAGAAGACGTAATTAAAAACGAAACACTAAAAAATATAGAAGTTAAGTTAGATGCTGGGGATATTGTTGTCCAAAAATCTCCGGACTCTTCTTTTTATGTAAAGCAATCAGGAGATGTACATAAACAAGAGGTACTTATTACCGAAGATGGTGACACATTAAAAATTATTGGCGAAAGAGAAAAAGGTGCTTCATTTGATTTTTCCTTTTACAATTTCAAAATTCAAACGTCTACATTGACTATACTTGTGCCTGAACGTCTTTACCAAGATATAAAAGTAAATTCATCTGCTGGACAAATCGAAATGAGTGATGTGAAAAGTGATTACGTAAGTGTTGGCACACTCGCTGGAGAGGTAGATTTGAAGCATGTCACAGCTCAGAGTGTCGAGGGGTCTACAAAAGCTGGAGAGGTGAATTTAAAAAAGGTAATAGGGAAAGTAACAGCGAAAACGGCTAGCGGGGATGTATATGTTGTGGATCATGATCCGAAGTATGATGTAGAGGCAAGTTCAACTGCTGGGGATGTAGATATTACTTTATTAGAGAAACCACAAGATGCAGTTATAACTGGGCAAAGCGCTGTTGGCGACGTGATGATTTTTAATGAAGAAAATAAAAATATAACAATTGGCAATGGTAGTAAAAAGATTAGCGGTAAAACAGCTGCTGGCGATGTGACGATTGAAACTCGTTCATAAGAAATAAAATGTATGAAAATCTATCAAAATACAAAAAAGAAGATAATTACCGTATATAAATAAGGTAATTATCTTCTTTTATTATTCTTAATGTAAATCACGATATACGCCAATTACTTTTCCAATAACTGACACTTGTTTTAAAATGATAGGTTCTAATGAAGAGTTTTCCGGTTGTAGACGGAAATGGTCTTTTTCTTTATAGAAACGTTTAACAGTTGCTTCGTTATCTTCTGTTAAAGCGACTACAATTTCACCGTTGTATGCAGACTGTTGTTGGCGAACAACAACTAAATCCCCATCGAAAATACCAGCTTCAATCATACTATCTCCGGAAATACGTAACATAAATACTTGGTCTGCTCCAGCAACAATGCTAGCTGGAAGTGGGAAGTGATCTTCTACACTTTCAACTGCTGTAATCGGTAATCCAGCAGTAACTTTTCCAATAATTGGAACTTGAATAACAGATTGTGTCTCTGTATCCATTCGGTTGTCACCTAAAATTTCAATTGCTCGTGGTTTTGTTGGATCGCGTCGAATATATCCTTTTTCTTCTAGTCGTGATAAATGTCCGTGCACTGTAGAACTAGAAGCGAGGCCGACTGCTTGACCGATTTCACGTACGGAAGGTGGATATCCTTTTTCTTGTACTTTTAGCTTAATAAAGTCGAGAATGTCTTGCTGGCGTTTCGTTAACTTTTCCATGTTTTCTAACACCTCGTTTTCTTTCATTTTTCTTATTAATAAGTATAACATGCGAAAAAACATTCTACAAACATAAGTTCGAACGAAATACGAATTTATGATACACTATAAGGAAAATATAGTGAGAAAGAAGGGTTCAAAATGAATGCAATTATTTATGCACGTGTGAGCACAACAAAAGAAGAACAGGAAACATCATTATTGCGTCAAAAAGATGAATTATTGCATTTAGCTGAGCGCTATCAAATGAATGTTGTAAAGGTGATTGAGGAGCAGGCTAGTGGTTATACAATTGAACGTGATGGCATATTAGAAGTGCTAGATACAATTCGCGATGAACAAGTTGATGTACTTCTCATACAAGATGAAACGCGTCTTGGTAGAGGGAATGCAAAGATTGCATTAATGCACTGTTTACATAAAGAGGGAATAAAAGTATATACGCATACGCATAATGGAGAATTAGAACTCTCTGACTCTGATTCGATGGTGCTAGATATAATTGGGATTGTTGAAGAGTATCAAAGAAAGATCCACAATTTAAAAATTAAACGTGGCATGCAAAGAGCGGTAGAGAAAGGATTTCGTCCAGAGAATAATTTGAAAAATCGTCATTTAAGTATAGGACGTGAGAAAAAAGAAGTGCCAATTGAGGAAATTGTACGTTTACGCCGGAATGAATTAACTTTTGAAGAAATTGCAGCAACACTTCGTGGTTTTGGTCATGATGTTTCAAAAGCAACTGTACATCGAAGATATGTAGAATATACAAAGCAATTGCTTGATAAAGAGGACTAACTATTGTATGATAATAATCAGTTTTGAGTAAAAGGGGGATTCGAGATGCAAAGTCACGAACTCATTGAACGCATTAACTTCTTAGCGAAAAAAGCAAAAGCTGAAGGTTTAACTGAAGAAGAACAACGTGAGCGCCAATCGCTACGTGAACAATATTTAAAAGGATTTCGTCAAAATATGTTAAACGAACTTAAAGGAATTAAAGTTGTTAACGAAGAAGGTACTGATGTTACACCGGCGAAATTAAAAGCTTTAAAAAAGCAAGATAATGCAAAATTAAACTAAAAGATGGGCGAAGCCCATCTTTTTTATTTATTATATCCGTTATTTAATAACTTTCCAGTTGTTATTGACTGTTGCTTCTATCTTTTTGTGCTTCAATATATAGTTAGCGATAAGTTCAGACATATCTGTTGGTATGTCTTTTATTACGGGCTTATTTTGAAACATAAAGAAGTTCCCTCCGCCGCTTGCACGATAATTATTCATAACGACGTCGTATTCTTCATTCATATGAAGTGGAGCGCCTTTATACTGTAAGGATTCTACTCTCTCGCCAATTGGTTTGGAAATGTTTAATACGTACGAAATTCCTTCCCACATATCGTAATTATAGTGTTGCGGCTTTGGTTCTATGTAGGTAGGGTTTACGATGATAGTTCCATCTGCTTTTAATATGAAATAAGAAGCAGAGAGTTCAAGGGCATCTTTTATATCCGCTCCAGTTATTCTAATTACTTTTAATGTATTTGGATAAATATAATTAGAAACGATGTCACGCATTGTTACGCGATTAGGGAAACCTGGAGATGTATTATGGAATAAGCTTGTACAAGAAATGGAAACATTAGCTATATCCATCTGTATTTTATTTATGAATTCAATAAAAGGATGGTCTTGCAAACGAGTTTGCATAGCATCCGAAATTTGCATGTCCCCATAGATTACTCCAATAGGTTGATCGAGCCAATTTTGTGTTTTTTCTTCATAATCGGCAACCAAGGAAAGAATATGTTGGTCAGCCTCAATTCCTTGTACGGGAAATAATTGTGAGTAACTCTCTTTTTTCACCCATTTTTTTTCTGTTTTTTCGAATGTTACTGTTACTTTTCCAACGGAGTGTCCATTGCATCCAGTCTGTAAAATTGTTACACCATTCATTACGGTGTGAGCGATTTCCCGGTGTTGGTGGCCTGTTAGTAAAATGTCTATGCCTTCAATTTCATGGCACATTGCATATCCTTGGTTTTCACCTGTTAAAACTTCAGTCGGTACCCCAGTTTGTAAATCGCGTTCAAATCCCCCATGATAGGCTACGACCAATAAATCTGGTTTCTCGTGTTCGCGAATGTAAGAAACCCACCTTTTTGTTGTTTCTAATGCATCTTCAAATTGTAAATCTTGAATGTGATGGGGTTGTTCCCAATTGGGAATGTAATGCGTTGTTATCCCTAAAATAGCAATTTTTATATTTGATTCAATATGTTTTATTATATATGGTTTTCCGAAATAAGGTTCTTTTCTGTTTTTATCTAAAATATTTGCTGATAGATACGGGAAGTTTGCAGCGGAAATAGCATTATTTAATATGTCCATTCCATAATTAAATTCATGATTCCCAATAACTACAGCATCATAACGTAAATAGTTCGCTAATAAAGACATTGGATTTTTCTTATCTTCTTCATATGTAGCGTAATGATAAGTAAAGGGTGTTCCTTGTATGAAGTCACCGTTATCAATTAAAAGAACGTTTCTATTTTGGGAACGTTCTTTTTTTATAAGAGTAGAAATTTTGGCTAAACCAATTTCAGCTTGGGAGTTATCTTGGTAGTGAATTGGATAAACAGTGCCATGTATATCACTTGTTAATAAAATGTTTAAAGTTACAATTTGATTTGGATTCAATATCATTCACCTTTTCTATTGTTATCTACTAATTAAGCATATCAAATATATGAAGAGAATTTTAATGAGAATGTATAGAATGTGTAAAGATTCTGTAAATGAGCAATTATCCGTGAAAATGTGTGATATATTTCTTCATGTTTACGGAAGACAATTTTATAACAACAAAAATGGAGGCATTAATATGTTGAAAAAAGTTTTTGCAATGAGTACGACAGTTGTACTAGCGGCGGGATTATTAAGTGGTTGTGGAACGAAAGAATCAAGTGCAAGTAAAACTGAAGATACGAAAAAAGGTTATGTACCGAAGACTTTAAATGTTCAATTTGTTCCTTCTCAAAATGCAGATACGTTAGAGGCAAAGGCAAAACCATTGGAAAAGCTATTAAGTGATAAATTAAATATTCCGGTAAAAGTTAGTATTTCAACGAATTACAATACAATTGTAGAAGCGATGGCGTCTAAGCAAGTAGATGTAGGATTTTTACCTCCAACAGCGTATGTGCTAGCGCATGAGAAAAAGGCTGCAAACGTAATTTTACAAGCACAACGTTTTGGAGTAGATGATGAAACTGGAGCTCCTACAAAGGATTTAGTAGACTTTTATAAATCTGAGTTTGTAGTTAAGAAAGATTCAAATATTAACAGTGTAAAAGATTTAAAAGGTAAAAAAATTGGTTATCAAGATGTAACGTCATCAGCGGGGTATGTATGGCCTGCGGCTGTATTGTTAAAAGAGGGAATTGATCCGCTAAAGGATGTGAAACCTGTTACATTAAAAGGTCACGATCAGTCGCTTATTGCTCTTTTAAATGGTGATGTAGATGCATCAGTTGTATTCCAAGATGCTCGTAATATTGTGAAAAAAGATTATCCGAATATATTCGATCAAACGAAAATAGTGAAATTCACGGAAAAAATTCCAAACGATACGATTTCGGTACGTTCTGATTTAGATGCAGAGTGGAGTAAGAAATTACAGGACGCTTTCATTGAAATAGGAAAGAATGAGGAAGGTCACAAAATCATTAAAGAAGTATATTCACATGAAGGATATGTTAAATCTGATGATAGTAAATTTGATATCGTTCGTGAATATGGAAAGAAAGTAAAAACGCAATAATACATATGGAAATGGAAGCTAACTGGAAGGTGTATATTTCCAGTTAGTTTGCCGTTTTGAATACATAGAAGGTAGGTAAGATGTGTGATAGAATTTCGAAATGTTTCCAAAATGTATCCGAATGGTACAAAAGGATTGAATAATATAAACTTGAACATTCAAAAAGGTGAGTTTGTTGTAATGGTAGGGCTGTCGGGGGCTGGAAAGTCTACACTTCTTAGAGCAGTAAATCGTCTTCATGAGATTACAGAAGGGGAAATCTTGATTGAAGGTGAGTCTATTACTGCTGCGAAAGGAAAAGAATTACGACGCATGCGCCGGGATATTGGTATGATTTTTCAAAGTTTTAACCTTGTAAAGCGATCAACGGTATTGAAGAATGTATTAGCTGGGCGTGTTGGATACCATTCGACTTTTCGTACAACGTTAGGTCTATTTCCAAAAGAAGATTTGGAGCTTGCCTTTCAATCGTTAAAAAGGGTGAATATTTTAGAAAAAGCATATGCGCGAGCGGATGAATTATCAGGAGGACAACAGCAACGTGTATCGATTGCTAGAGCGTTGGCGCAAGAAGCAAAAATCATATTGGCAGATGAACCTGTTGCGTCGTTAGATCCGCTAACAACGAAGCAAGTATTAGATGATTTGAAAAAAATTAATGAAGATTTTGGGATTACAACAATTGTAAACTTACATTCTATTGATTTAGCTAGGCAATATGCGACACGCATTATTGGATTACATGCAGGCGAAATTGTTTTTGATGGTTCAGTAGAAGAGGCAACGGATGAAAAATTTGCTGAAATTTATGGAGACGTAGCGCAGAAAAGTGAATTATTAGAGGTGGCAGTTAAATGAATGATGTGACGATATATTCGAAATCGATACCGAAGCCGCCAAGTAAGTTGAAACATATGTTAACGGTTATTCTAGTTATTTTACTGTTGTGGGGAAGTAGTATACAGGTCGACGCATCATTTTCAAAACTAGTAGTTGGTTTTCCTAATATGATGGATTTATTAAAAGAGATGGTGCCACCAGATTGGAGTTATTTTCAAGTTATTACAACAGCGATGTTAGATACAATACGTATGGCGATTATTGGGACGACTTTAGGAGCGATTTTAGCTATTCCACTGGCGCTATTTGCGGCAAGTAATGTGTTTACTAGTGCATTTTTGTACGGCCCAGCTCGATTGATTTTAAATTTTATCCGAACGATACCAGATTTATTATTAGCGGCAATTTTCGTAGCTATTTTTGGAATAGGACCACTTCCAGGTATTTTGGCTCTTACTTTTTTCTCAATTGGGCTTGTGGCGAAATTGTTGTATGAGTCAATGGAATCGATTGATCCAGGTCCATTAGAGGCGATGACAGCAGTAGGAGCAAATAAAGTGCAATGGATTGTGTATGGGGTAATTCCGCAAGTGAAAGCACATTTTGTCTCCTATGTTCTTTATACATTTGAGGTGAACGTACGTGCAGCAGCTGTTTTAGGTTTAGTAGGAGCGGGTGGTATTGGGTTGTATTATGACCGTACACTTGGATTTTTACAATATCAACAAACTGCATCTATTATTATTTATACCCTTGTTGTTGTATTGTTAATTGATTATGTAAGTACATTGTTACGGGAGAAATTATAATGAGTAAAACGACAATAATTGTACAAAAACCGAAGAAACCGAGTGTGTATCGTTGGTTTATTTTTATAGCACTTGCATTTGTTTATGTATGGGCTTTTTCAGGAGTCCCGCTAGAGGGTAACTAACTGTTACGATTTATTTAACCAATTATAACCAAAGTTAATTAAATATATCAGTAAGCCCTGCTAGTCAAGTGATTGGCTAGTAGTGAGGGTTAACTGCGGGCAATCCCTAAAGCTGATTGAACTACAACGTGTCTAGAAATGGTGAGCGTGAATGTTGCGAAAGCAGAAAAAATCAATCAGATGGTGCAAGGTTAAATCCTAAACACTAGAGCAATGGGTCTTCCGCCTCGAATCATCTAAGTCAAAATGGATAAGATGAACGTTCAACGACTATCTCGTATAACTGACGAGAGTACATCACAAGCCTATGGTGATGGAAAAATCCTCTATCTCTAAAGAGATAAACATATAGTCTGCGCTCATGTGAAAACATGAGAAGTTCATAAGAGAACTGGCTAAGGAATTGCGCCCCTAGTTGAACGAGCTAAATTTAATTAAATCTATCAAGTCTCATTGAATCTACCGAATCTATGCATTATGGTAAATTCAATGAGGTGAGAATAATAATGAAATTTTCACGAGTTAGTCAAGTATCGGAATTAACAGGTTTGTATCCTAGTAGTCTTAGGAGAATGCTGGTGGAACACGCTACTATTCAGAAGAACAAATCTTTCATTAAAGGAGTTACATTCTGATGATATTGGCGAAGAAAGTCAGACTAATTCCAACGCCTGAACAAGAAAAAGTGCTTAGAAACCATGCTGGTGCTGCAAGATTCGCTTATAACTATTGTAAAAGAATGAGTGATAGATACTATAAGTTATTTGGAAAATCTGTTTCACAGTTAGCTTTACAGAAACGATTTACAAAGATCAAGAAGCGAAAGAGATATGAGTGGTTACATGACACTAATGCACAAGTTCCCAAACAGGCTTCAAAAGATTTTGACAAGGCGAGGAAAAATTCGTTTGAAAAGTACCAAAATGGTTATCACACTTCTTATAAATCCAAAAAAGATTTAATCCAAGGATTTTATGCCAATTATGAAAGACTGATTATAAGAAAGAAAGTAGTTCATATTCAGTCCGTTGGAGAAGTGAAAACAAGCCAACAACTACCAAGAAATAAAAAAACATCTAATCCAAGAGTTACATTTGATGGTCGTCACTGGTGGATGAGTGTAGGGTTCCAAGAAGATTTTGAATCCCAAGAACTAACCAATGAGTCGATTGGTGTGGATGTTGGTTTAAAAGAGCTGTTTGTGGCTTCTAATGGTATGAAAGAACGAAATATAAACAAAGATGCCAAGGTTAAAAAACTTTTGAAAAGGAAAAAGTCAGCACAAAGAGATATGTCTAGAAGATTTAAAAAAGGTGTAAAAATTCAATCTGCCGGATATGAAAAAGCTAAAACTGAGCACCTGCGGTTATCTAGGGAAATTATGAATATCCGAAATAACCATATCCATCAAGCAACAGCTAAATTGGTGAAAACCAAACCAATGAGGATTGTTGTGGAAGACTTATCTATCTCAAACCTGTTAAAAAACAAAAAACTATCGAAAGCATTTTCATTTCAAAAATTAAACTTCTTCTTTCAATGTTTATCATACAAGTGCGAGAAGTATGGCATTGAGTATGTAAAAGCTGATAAATGGTTCGCCTCAAGCCAGATTTGCTCATGTTGCGGAGTTAAATACGACCATTCAGTTCAACCAGAAGGACAGTGGAGTTTAAAAATACGTGAGTGGCGTTGTGTTCCATGCAATAGCCATCACGATAGGGATGTAAATGCGTCGATAAATTTATCAAGATGGGTAAAATAAAAGCTTGATAATAGGAGGTAACGATACTGCCTCGTGTGGAGTGTTATACCCCTCGTCCCTTCGGGGTTGCGAGAACACGATGAAGCACTAACTTGTGTAAATTTGATTGAATTGTATAGATTTAGTTAAGTTTATCGTATCGGAATAAAGGATACAGCAGGAGAAATTACGAAAGCAATTATGACAGGTGTATTGAATCCAGATTGGTCGTATGTATCTTTGCCAGATGGTGAAGATTTATTACATGGTTTGATTGATACGTTGGCAATTGCGATATTAGGTACATTTATTTCTGCCTTTTTATCTGTTCCATTCGCTTTTTGGGCGGCAACGAATATGAGCAGTGGAAAATTAACTTCAGGAACTGGGAAATTTGTACTTAGTTTTGTTCGTACATTTCCGGAATTAGTTATGGCACTTTTATTTATAAAAGCTGTTGGACCAGGCTCTTTTGCCGGAGTTCTAGCTTTAGGATTACACTCTATCGGAATGTTAGGGAAATTATATTCAGAAGGAATTGAAAATATAGATAAAGGACCGACGGAAGCGTTAATAGCTACAGGTGCGAATCGCTTCCAAATACTTTGGTATGCAGTATTACCACAAGTATTACCGGATTTTCTATCGTATACGTTATACAGGTTCGAAATTAATGTACGATCCGCTGCCATTTTAGGTGTTATTGGAGCAGGTGGGATTGGCACGCCTCTAATTTTTGCACTGAGTTCACGCAATTGGTCTCGTGTGGGGATTATTTTATTAGGCATCATTTTAATGGTCATTATCATTGACTTTATTTCAAGTTCGATAAGGAAGAAAATCGTATAAGTTATTTTAGAAGCACCTACAAAGGGTGCTTTTTTATATAATAAGAATAATGAATGTGGACATTATGGGATAACAGGGGGGATATTTTGGCTTTACAACATGAATTTGTATTTGTTTCAAATGAAAAAAAAGGATTGGATTTTAAAGGTATAGATTGGATTGAACTTTGTTTTTTATACAAAGAAGAGGCAACGATAGATGAGTGTGTTGTATTAAGTGATGAGTTAATCGTATATCTATTAGATTTCATCCATTGGATTCCAGTCTATTATCCAGCGAAAAGAGCAGAAGGGTTTGGAATTCATTATTATGGTATTACAAAAATTGAGCAACAAGGAGCAGTGATAGCAGAACAGTTATTTTGTTTGCTAGTTAATATGTTTTCTCTAGCGCCAGAAACAATCGAACTGACAGGGAAGTTTCAATGGGAAAATGATAATAATACTGATGGAGAATATGAAAGATACGTATTTGATCGAGATGAATTATGCCAAGATTTAAATTCTTTTATTCGTTTGCTTTGCAGAGTGAAAAGTGGGGAAGGATATATTTTGCATTATGGAATTTGAAAATGATGAATAAATATACAGATAATTCCCTTTCTTTTTAAAATAAAAATAATGAAAAAGTATGTCATATTGAATACCCATACATTCCCGAAATCATTGATTTTTTTATGAAAAACCAAAAAAATATCAACATATTTGTCGATACATGTTGTATAATCTTGCGTGGGAAGCTATCATATAAATGTATAAAACGTTTACTAATATAAGCGAAGGGAAGAATAGCATGTCACATTCAATCGAACAACTTTCTATCAACACGATTCGCACATTATCCATCGATGCGATTGAAAAAGCAAACTCTGGTCACCCAGGAATGCCAATGGGTGCAGCACCAATGGCTTATACATTATGGACTCAATTTATGAAACACAATCCAAATAACCCAACGTGGTTTAACCGTGATCGTTTCGTATTATCTGCAGGTCATGGTTCAATGTTACTATACAGCCTACTTCACCTATCTGGTTATGATCTAACAATGGATGACTTAAAGAACTTCCGTCAATGGGGAAGCAAAACTCCAGGACATCCTGAGTACGGTCATACAGCAGGTGTAGACGCAACTACTGGTCCACTTGGACAAGGTATTGCAACTGCTGTAGGTATGGCAATGGCTGAAAGACATTTAGCGGCTAAATATAACCGTGATGCGTATAATGTAGTAGATCATCATACATACGCTATTTGTGGTGATGGAGATTTAATGGAAGGCGTTTCTGCTGAAGCATCTTCATTAGCTGCTCATTTACAATTAGGTCGTCTAGTTGTGCTTTATGATTCAAACGATATTTCATTAGATGGCGATTTAAATCGTTCATTCTCTGAAAGTGTAGAAGATCGTTACAAAGCATACGGATGGCAAGTAATCCGTGTTGAGGATGGAAACGATATTGAAGCTATCGCGAAAGCAATCGAAGAAGCGAAAGCTGACGAAAAACGCCCAACGCTAATTGAAGTAAGAACGACAATTGGTTTCGGTTCTCCAAACAAATCAGGAAAATCAGCTTCACATGGTTCTCCACTTGGTGTAGACGAAACAAAATTAACGAAAGAAGCATATGCATGGACTGCTGATCAAGACTTCCATGTAGCAGAAGAAGTATATGACAACTTCCGTAAAACGGTACAAGATGTTGGTGAAACTGCGCAAGCAGCGTGGAACACGATGCTAGGTGAATATGCACAAGCATACCCAGAATTAGCAAATGAATTGCAAGCGGCAATGAATGGTCTTCTTCCAGAAGGTTGGGAGCAAAACTTACCAACTTATGAATTAGGATCAAAAGCAGCAACTCGTAATTCTTCAGGTGCCGTAATTAATGCAATTGCAGAGTCTGTACCATCATTCTTCGGTGGATCTGCTGACCTTGCTGGTTCTAACAAAACATACATGAATAACGAAAAAGACTTTACAAGAGATGATTACAGCGGTAAAAACATTTGGTACGGTGTACGTGAGTTTGCAATGGGTGCAGCAATGAACGGTATTGCACTACATGGTGGTTTAAAAACTTACGGTGGTACGTTCTTCGTATTCTCTGATTACTTACGTCCAGCAATTCGTCTTGCAGCATTAATGCAATTGCCAGTAACGTATGTATTCACACACGATAGTATCGCTGTTGGTGAAGACGGTCCAACACATGAACCAGTCGAGCAGTTAGCAGCGCTTCGTGCAATGCCAAATGTATCTGTTATTCGTCCAGCTGATGGTAACGAATCTGTTGCAGCTTGGAGACTAGCTCTAGAATCTACAAACAAACCAACTGCTTTAGTATTAACTCGTCAAGACCTTCCAACATTAGAAGGTGCAAAAGACGATACGTATGAAAAAGTAGCAAAAGGTGCATATGTAGTTTCTGCAAGCAAGAAAGAAACGGCGGATGTAATCCTACTTGCAACTGGATCTGAAGTAAGTCTAGCTATTGAAGCACAAAAAGTTCTAGCAGTAGACGGCGTTGACGCAGCTGTTGTCAGCATGCCATCTATGGATCGCTTTGAAGCTCAAACTGCTGAGTACAAAGAATCTGTATTACCAAAAGCAGTAACAAAACGTTTCGCAATCGAAATGGGTGCTACATTCGGATGGCACCGTTACGTAGGTCTTGACGGAGATGTGTTAGGTATCGATACATTCGGTGCTTCTGCTCCTGGTGAGAAGATTATGGAAGAGTATGGATTTACTGTAGAGAACGTTGTTCGTAAAGTAAAAGAAATGCTTTAATGATTTTAGAAAAATCTCTCCGGCATGGAGAGATTTTTCTATGTAAATGAGTTTTTTCGACAGAAAAAGTTTTTTATCTCTCCGCAGTCAGACAATCATTGCAAAATTTCTTCTATATAATGAAGGGAAAAGGTTGTCCAGATTGGGAGGCAAAAGATGAAAACGTATGAATTGTATTTAATTCAAGAGGATATTGCGAAAGCTTACTTTGGTCGTGAATATTTGTTTTTTGATTTATTTTCTCGATTTTCAGAATCTGTTTCCCTTTCGGAGAAAAAAGTGTTATATAAACAAATGATGTATATAACGAGGCCATTACAAGTAATGAAAATTCATCATAAATTAGAACAAGCTTTGCGGGTTCTTGGTAAATATGATCGAACAGACCATACACATACACTTTATACAGGAGCGGAATACGGCGAAATAATGGTGAAACCGCACTATATTCGCATGAATACCTCTGGAAATGTTTCTATGGAAACGACTTTCTTTGAGGTGTTGAGAAAGTGTGAATTAACATTTTTAGCTATGGATTATGAAAATACAAAGTACGGATGGCTGAATCCTCTAAAACAAGTACGAACATATGTGTAAAAAATGTCGAATTGTATCTTGTCTTATTGAAAAGGTTTTAGTACACTGTAAGGTAGACAACATGAAGGAGGAAAATATATGCCGATTTGGTTAGGTATTCTAGTGGGCGTAGTAGCACTAGTAGCAGGCGTGGCGTTAGGATTTTTCATTGCCCGCAAATACATGATGAACTACTTAGAAAAAAATCCACCAATTAATGAACAAATGTTAAAAATGATGATGATGCAAATGGGACAAAAACCTTCCCAAAAGAAAATCAATCAAATGATGAGCGCAATGAGCAAGCAACAAACAAAATAAGCGCATGGCTAATCCTTAGAGCCACAAGCGTTTCATCGCTCTGATATAAGCATTAATTTCGTGTGAATGAATAAACTCAATGTATTCATTGGTTTATCTTTCTCTGAAATTTTTACGGAATTTGCTTTATTTTTCTTAAAAACCACTTTTTCTGTTGGAATATCAACCAATGGGAAAGGTGGTTTTTTTGTTTGGAATTAGAAGATGTAATTGAAGAGTATTTGTATCACTGTCTGGCGAAAGGATTCACACCGAAAACAATGAAGAATAAACGTCAAGAAATGAAGCAATTAAAAAGGTTTTTAATGGATGAGAAGGGGATAAGCGAGTTAGAAGACATCAACCCACTACATTTAAAGCAATACGTTAGAACAAAGCATAAGGAGGGTTTACAGCCACAATCAATAGTATCCATGTTTAAAATGGTTCGTGCTTTCTTTAGTTGGTGTCAGAAAGAGGAATACCTTAAAGGAAATATTGCAAAAAAGGTGGAATTGCCGAAAGTTCCTAAAAAATTACTAAAGGGATTTACCATTCAAGAGGTATCTGCAATGATAGACGCATTTAGTTATAAAAACTACATTGAAGCAAGAAATAAGGCAATAGTAGCCATGCTAAGTGATTGTGGACTTCGAGCGATGGAGGTTAGAGGATTATTGACTCAAAACGTAAAAGAAACAACGATTTTAGTTAATGGTAAGGGGAATAAGGAGCGTATTATGTTCATCTCGCCACCGTTAAAAAAGATTCTAATTCGATATGAGAGATTAAGAAAACAATATCTCAAAGATAAAATTGTTAAGACAGACAATTATTTTTTGTCTTATACAGCCGACCCATTGTCGCATATGGGGATTTACAATGTAATTAAAGAAGCAGGAAAAAGGGTAGAAGTTGAAGAGGTAAGATGTAGTCCACATACATTTCGCCATTTCTTTGCTGTTCAGTGTATTTTAAATGGAATTGATATCTTCACATTATCAAAATTACTAGGTCATTCTGATGTATCGACCACACAGCGTTATTTACAGTCATTAGAGGATTTTGAACTTATTAAAAAGGCAATGCCATCTAGCCCATTAATGAATATTGGTAGGTCTTCATAATAACTTTCTCATCACTGATATTGAAACAGAAAGCGTCATTGCTTCAATAGTTATTTAATTGTCAAAGAAAAAAGAAGTAGAGTGCTACCAACACCCTACTTCTTACGTTAGTTTTCGCTAAAAAACTGAATAGGAAAAATCCTACACCTTCATTTTATCGAAAAAAAATTGATGATGCAAGGGTTATTAAGTATTGTCTTTTTTATGAAGTGTACGGTAATTTTCAAACGTGGGAATGACCTAACACCACGCTAAAAACTTGAACAGGTTCGCTAAGCCAATGTCATAAAATTAAGCGTATACTCACAAATGCGTTTCCTTGTTTGCGCTGAGTATAGTCTAGGAGAGAACGTCCATAAACGGTTTGGTAAAGGTTGCTTGGTGTACTGCGGTACAGGTAGCAACGAATAAGAAAGATAATATTAGGTTACGAATAATTAAGGATATGTCAGCGGTACAATTCCTTCCCTAAATCTTTCAGCATGTTGGACAAGCATAACATGTTAAAAGTTCGTTGTAGATGGAAATCTAACGTTCAAACAGGGTGTTACTATACGGAAACCTTAACCCGATATACAATGTTGGAGTGACAATGAACGTCTGCTTTATATCGCTGTAACTTTTTCGTTTTTTTGCGATATAAGGTAGTCATTCTCTGCCCTAGCCGTTGTCCTTCCCACTCAACCAATGTGAAGGACGGGCACCTCGTGTCAATAGAAAAATGAGTAGGTGCTCAAAAGCACAAAAATTTTAAAAAGTCAAGGGTTATATAACATATTTTTTGACAAATGTAACAAAAAATGTTATACTTTAGTTAAGGGTTTGGGAGAACCTATGTATAGATATAAGGGGAAAGAAGTATGAGAGAATTAATTAAAAAGTATCAAGAAACTGGACAAGATAGAGAAATTTTAGAGGTATTATTGGATTATGTGGATGAAGATTTAACAACATTAAAATACAATGATAATGCACCGGAAGTAGAAGATGGTTTAAAATATGTGGCGTATCGTATTAGAGCATTCATGATGAAAAATTGTTTTGCAAAGAGAAATGCTAGAAACTTAATTGAAAGAAGCAATCAATCAGAGGATTTTGAAGGATTGCATGAATTTTTAGATTGTTTATATGAAGCAGATTGGATTGAATTAGATTGGAGAGCATTGCGTAATTATGATTTTTCTTCAATTTATGCTAATGAAAGCGAAGTAAGAGATTATTTACTAGATTCACAGTATGACTTCTTTAACCTTTTAAACCAATTTGAAGGATTAAGTCAAAATAGTGATGAGTTTAAAACAGATTTTAAACAAACTAAAGATAATTTATTACCATTGTTTGAAGAAGCATTTCTTTACGCAATTAAGAAAGTGGATTGTGAGAGAGAAATAAAAGAAATGGTTAAATATATAAACAAAGCAATGTTGACGAAATTCATTGAATTACAAATGAAGAGAGATAATGTTAAGCGTATCCGTAAAGGAAATAAATCTACATATGTAAAGGCAGAAACAAATGCAGAAGAAACAGATATTTGGATGATGATGTTTGGAAAAACATTGAAGCATGTTGGAGGTTTGGAAGCGTTTAATTTATGGCTTACACCAAAACAAACTAAATTTGTGCAAGATGTTTACAACATCATTGAAAGAGATTTAAAAGAAAACAACACAAATGCTTTCAGATGGAAAGAAGATGGCACACCTGTTTTGAAGAAACGTCATTTAGCGGAACAAATAGATATGGATGAAACAAACTTCAAACAAACAATAAAGCGTTGTGAGAAGAAAATTTATGATAACTGGAAAGAAGTCATTTCCAATAGATTCTAGACCACTCATTTTAACTGTATGAGTGGTTTTTATCTGTTTATACTTCGAACAGTATTAAAACCTTACGCAAGCAAATATGAATGGGAAAATATTACACTTTTCCATATATTTATTTTATGTATGAAGGCGTTAAATTAATAATGTTTTTTGCTTTCAAATTGAAAATTTTAATTATGCAACCCTTTTGCATAATCAATTCCCCTCAAAGGGATTACCTTAAAATTAGTTGCAACGGACTGCTAACCGTTGTAACCTGCTAGGATTTTATCTTAGTGATAGCCAACTTGTGGAAACGGTACGACTGTACTGTTTCCTATTTTTATTGAATTAAAAGGAAGTGTTAAATAAAAATGGACGAAATCAATAATCAAGAACAGGTACAAGATGTTGAGGAAACCGAAATTGAAGACACTCAACAAACTGATGAAATAGTTGAAGAGAAAACTTATTCGCAAGAAGAAGTAAATGAACTACAAGAACAGATTGATGAGTTATCACAATACAAGCCAAAAGAATTAACAGATGATGAAATTAAAATTCAGCAAAAGTTAGAAGCGATTTGGCAAAGAGAAGTTACGCACATCTTAAAAGAAGAAGGCGTTGAAGTTTTTGCTGACTTCATTAACGTTTCTGTAGATGATACAGAAGCACTAAATAATCAAATTACAAAATTAAAGGAAATCATTGGTCAACTAGAGTTGGCGAATGGATATAAACCGACAAATCATAAACAAGTGGACAGTTATAGCATTGCTAAGAAAAACAAAGACACTAAGAGTATGATAAGTCAAAAATTAAATTTTTAATAAAAGAAAGAGGAAAAAAGAATGTTAGATTCTAAAAAATTAACTACACAAGAAAATATTCATCTAACTGATGAAATCGCTTTAGTAGCACCTATTGCTACTCCATTTTTCGCATTACTTATGAGCAAAGGTTTATACGTTGACAGTAAAGGTAAATTCCACACATGGAGAGAAAAAACTCTTGATGGTACGGCTGACATTACAGTTGATGAAGGTGTTGACGCTACTCAATTCGTACAATCTGGACGTGCTGAATTAAACAACGTTATGGAAATTTTCTACAAAGCAACTTCTGTATCTGGTACTGCACAAGCAACAGGGGCAGTTAGTGACTTATTCGCACAAGAAATTAATGACCGTTTAGTTGAACTTGCTATTGGTATTGAGAAAAAACTTATCTCTGGTATTAAGAATGATGGTGCAAGTGGTAAACGTCAAATGGATGGTATCTTGAAATTCGCTGATGCAGGTAACGTTGTAAACGGTGCTACAGCAAACGTATTACAAGAAAAAGAAGTTAAGGAACTTGTTAAGAAATTATGGACAGCAGGAAATGAAAATGGTGAATTTTACGCTCTAGTTGGTGCAGACATCAAAGACCAAATTGATGAATTATACAAAGACCGTTACTCTTACCAACATGTTACAAATGATTTCGGTATTGTTGTAAATTCTGTAGAAACCTCTTATGGAAAAGTTAACTTTATCCTAGACCGTTATATGCCAGCAGATAAAATTGTTGCATTTGATATAAACGCTCTTAAAGTTGCTTTCCTACGTCAACCACAATTCGAAGCATTAGGTAAAACTGGTGACAATATTAAAGGTCAAGTAGTCGCAGAAGCAACTCTTGAAGTTGGAAGTAAAAAAGCAGTTGCAGTATACAACTTAAAAACTTCTTAATAAGGGTAGAGGGGCAACCCTCTCCTATATTATTTTGACAACCGTTAAAAATTTTCAATGGGAGGGTAAATTAAAGTGAACACTAAAGATGAATATGTGTTAAAGCGTAGGAAAAAGAAGATTCGTTTACGTCAATTAGCCGAATATATTGGTTGTTCGCAATCGCTAATTAGTCAATATGAAACTGGTAATTGCGAAATGGATAGAGTCAAAATTGATAAGTACAAAGAATTTATAGATAATTTCCGAAAAAACTCTTGACAATTCGATTTTATGTAACACATAAATTTGGAAAGTGTAACAAAAAATGTTATACTATGTATAGGATGAGGAATCATCCGAATAAAAAAGATAAATTAAAGGAGTGAAATATGTGGAAGTAGTAAAAACTTAACTCTTTTACTCAATCAGCACGTGAGTAAAAGGGGAAACAAAGGAATAACAAATAACATTTATAAAGGTTAATAAATAAATAAAAAGATGAAACTTGGATTTTATCAAACATTAAAAACATAAATTAGTGCAAAAGTTTTTAAGAGTGAAAGTTACACTTTCGCTAATTTATGAAGCAAGATTTTAAAAACAAATTTCCTCAATGGGTATTTGAGGAAGCAGATTATACAGTATGCATGAGTGATGATATTGATAGTTTAGTTGGTGCAACAATCATCAAACAAGTTAAAGATTGGGAGGTGGAACACTTCTATGATTTCAACAATCTTTACTCTACAAATAAAAAAGACAAACGTAAAGCAGTCGGTGTTGATATTGCCCTTGTAAAAGGCATGACATACGACAACCACGTAACAATACTCTCCAATACAAGTAAACCAAACATAATGAGTGCAAATCCAAACATAATTGAAAGAGTTTCAAGAGATAATTACACAGACAAATATGCAATGAGTACAGCATTACTATTATACGCATTATATGATATTCCATTGCCTTCAACAGAAGATGGTATGTTAATGCTCATGGCAATTGATTCTAGTTACTTAGGATACTACGATAAAAGATTTAAAAAAGTGCAATGTGAATGGCTAGAAAAGATGGGCATGGAAGAAATGATTCGCCTTCAAGAAAGACATTCTTTAAAAGATTTTGTAGAGGTCAAAAGAAGATATGATTCTTCTAAAAAAATATTTTTAAATGATAGCGGTTTCTTGGAAACAGAAATGAATTTAGAAGGTATTGGTAAATTGCTAGAGTTGGATATTATCCTTCCAAATAAACAATTTGAAATTAGAAAAGAATTTACTCGTGATAAATATGATTTGAAAAGTGGTAGCAAATACGACAATCAATTTGTTAATGACTATTACAAACCATTTTCATATGCTCTTACGAAAACAAATGAATTAAATATGACTGTTTAAATTAAAAAGGAAGATACATATGGATATGAATAAATATTTCTTCTGTTACAGTACAAACCTACAAGAGTTTTTAAGATATGAAAAATATATTAGATATATTTGTACTGCAAGACATATGACATCGAATAAACAATTTTGGTTGTTTGAAAGAACAGAAGAATTAAATATTGCATTGGCTGAATATAGAGTCAATGGTGAAAAGTTAGAATTAAAAAGGAATTATTTACAAAGTTAATTTAAAAGAAGGGTTGGATGTTAAATGAAAAACATTACTGCAAAGGATTTATTTTTTTGCTATAACAAGCAAGTTGCAAAATTTTTAAGATATGAAAAAAATATTGAATTTATTACAAAAGCATATACAAAAGTAGGCGTTGAGTTTTACCTGTTTCAATGTACGGATGAATTAGAAAAAGCATTGGCTGAATATAAAGATAGTAAAAAGTAACATATAACAAATGATAATCGAAGATAAAACAAAGGGGTAATCTAAAATGTTAACTGAAAAGGAATTTAAATCAAGAATTGAGTACTACAAACAAGATGATAGATTTGGGAAAATATTTCTTCCGAATAATATATTTGAAGTATTATTAAAAGATGAGCGATTAACAAAGAAAGGAAAGCGAACTACAACACATATTGATGTAGCGTATGCTTTCATATATTTATACACTTGGTTATACAGAAATGCAAAGTATGGAAGTATGAGTACAGAAAACTCAAAGGTTGGGTCATTAAAAGAATTAATAGGATTCTCTAAAACAGAGAAGAGAATCAATTACATTATAAATAAAGATGGTGTACTTGATGATTTAGGATTAACACGAACAATACCATATAAAGATGCACCTGCACGTTTTCAATTTAATGAGGATGTTATTGAGTTTTATACAGTATCAGATGAAAAGATTTCTATAACAAACAACAGACAAATTGTTAAAGAGCCAGTATTTGCACTTGAAAATAGTGATGGAGAATATGGTTACGGAACATTTTTTGGAAGCATGGATAATGACAATATCGCTAATACACATAACGTTGATTTTGAAGTGTTTATTAAGTGCATGACGAATGATAAGTTAGGAACTGATGCTTTTTACTTATACAGTTTCTTAAAACACAAGTGTGATGTATCTGGTGGCTCAATTGAAATTGCATTAACAACTATCTCACAACAAACAGGAATTACAAGAGGTAAGCGAAATGACGCATTAGAAAACTTAAAGAAATATAATTTAATACATTGTACTCCTGCTACATATATAATTGATGGAGAACCAGATGGAGCAAGTATTTATAAATGTAAAGGTGCAGAGAATTATATTAGTGATGGTGTTAAATTTAATACAAGAACAGTAGCAGGAAAGAAAAAAGAAGAAGTGTAATTGAAGGCACGTTCTTAATTGGAACGTGTTTTTTTGATGCAACATTTCAAAAGGTTACCGATAGTGACTAATATAATATATATTATTAGTGATTAGTTATTATATATAAAATAAAAAATAACGATACATAATTATATATTATATTACTCACTAAACGTAACCTTTTGAAATATCGTATAAACGATAATTGAAAGGAAGTAATTTAAAATGACACTTAAAGAAGCATTACAGAAAGTTACAAAAGAGAATCGAATGTATTTTAATTATAAATTTCCAGATACACGATTCAATCAAACTATTCAGCCGAAGAATGAAGAAGAATTTCTTATTTCAGTTGGTAGAAAAACTATGAATGGTTTTACGAATTGGGAGAAGACACCAGAATATGCAAATTTGGTGGCACTATACTTACAATCTAAAATGATTGATGACATTTACAAAATCTATGATGTTGTAAGAGTTAAGGCACTTGAAGGTGAAAGTAAATCAATCACAGATTTTCTTAAATTAAATAAGGAAATCAACACTATTGTCAAAGCAGGTCGTGAACTTATTGACGATGAAATTGAAGAAGATGATGGGTTGAGTTTATAGTGAGTAAAAAATTAACAAAAGAAGAAAAGTTACAAATCATCAACAATGACCCTGTGTTATGGCTTAGAAATTTCGTCAAAATCACCACAAACACAGGTGATTACATACCATTTGTGGTTAATGACCAACAAAAGCAATTCATTGAGGAAATGGAACGCTTTAATGTAATTGCAAAGGCAAGACAAATTGGTTTTAGTACAATGTCATTGGCTTTGTGTTTATGGATGTCAATGAATAGACCACGAACAAATTATATGATAGTTTCCTATAAACAAGAATCATCAACATCATTATTTGACAAATTAAAAATGATGTATGATGACCTTCCACATGACAAATTTAAGTTTCCAAAAGATGTACAAAACAACAGAGGACAAATGAAATTTGATAATGGTTCATCTATTACGCTTGCAACCGCTGGAGGTAAAGATGTGGGGCGTGGTACTACATATGAATATATTTTGTTATCAGAATTTGCATTCTATGAGAATCAAGAATCAATTTTATTATCAGCAGAACAAGCATTGGCAAAGAGTAAAACATCAAAATTAGTAATTGAAACAACTTCAAACGGTTTTAATCCCTATCAAAAACTCTTCATGAACGCATATAAGGGAAATTCTAAGTATAAAGCATTCTTTTTCCCTTTCTATTCTTCCTCATACGCAAAACAATTCAAAGATGATTATGATGAAGCAGAAGCATGGTACAAATTAGATAATAAAGGAAAACGTCTTACTAAAGACGATTTAGAGCAAGAAGAAATATTTTTACACAATCAAGGTGCAACGCTGAAACAATTAATGTGGCGTAGATGGAAACTACTTGATATGACTCTGCAACAGTTCTATCAAGAGTTTCCTGCAACACCAATGGAGTCATTTATCAGTAGTGGATTAAACGTTTTCGACCAACAGAAGATTGTCGAACGCTTGAAATATATAAAAAAACCATTGTTATATAAAAATGTAAAGATGGTTATTCCAGATAGTATTGCGAAGTATATTGGAAAATCATTAATGATTTATGAATTACCAAAACAAAGTGTTAGATATTATGGGGGTGTAGATACTGCAAGTGGTAGCGGTGGTGACTATTCTACTATCTCAATTTTAAATGCAGATGGTGAACAGGTGCTAAGTTTTTATGATAATAAAATTCCTGTTTATGAATTTGCTAAGTTACTTGATATCATTGGGAAGTTTTATAATTATGCTTTCTTAACAGTAGAAAGAAACTCTTTTGGTACTCCAATACTAGAACGTTTAAGAAAAGAATATGAGTATATGAATTTGTACAAGCATAAAGTTTTCAATCAGCAGTTAGGTAAAAAACAATTACAGTTAGGATACCAAACTACACAAGTAACAAAAAATATTATGATTACAGATTTAAAAGAGCAATTTGAATTGGAAATGATGCTTATAAATTGTCAAGAAACATTAGAGCAAATGCAAATTTTTGTTGAAACAGATGGAAAGACAGGAAATAAAAAAGGTAATGACAAACATGACGACTGTGTCATTGCTATGGCATTAGCAATTCAAGGTATTAAACAAAATAAATGGTATGTTTAGGAAGGTTTTTGTATCCTTTTGTCGAATTATATTGATTAAAAGGAGATGATTTAGTTGAGTTGGACAGATGCATTTATTGATTCTTTAAAAGATTGGAATGAGTTATGCGCAGTAAAAAATATTAAATTAGAAGATGTTTTGGGGCAAATCGGCTATAGGATTGGACAGCAAGGTTTGGTAGATAATAGTACGTTAGAAGGTTTGGAAGATAGAATTAATTTTCTTGTTACTAAAGAAAGAATGGATGAAAGATTTCTAATCGAATCTTTAATAAATCAAGTTACAGTAATCTTAAAAAATATGCTTAGTGAATTAGGTGAGAATATAATTCAAGCAGAAAAAATGAAGGAAAACCTTGAGGGACAAGGTTCATTAAAAGATATCTATGATAGAAAACTTGCGGAGTTAAAGAGCCCCTCATACGCTCATAATGCAAGGCATCAAATAGACACTTGGGAGTTTGTTGTTAATAAGAAATTTTCTTCAACAATAAAAAACCAGTTCGAAATAGAGGATTTTATGAAAGCATCAGAAAGAGTAAAGAAAGATTTTGCAAAAATTCCTCAAGAAGATTTAAATTTATCGTTTGGTGACCTTCATAAAAAGTAAAATGAATAAAAAAAGCATCCTTTTTAAAGGGTGCTTTTTATTTTGGAAAGGAAGAAAGAAATGGATTTAAAAGATTATATTAAAACCGTACATAACGGTAATCAATTTTGGTTTGCTGATGAGGTGTCTCATTTTGAAAACCAGAGAAGAATTTTAGATACAATTGAGAAGAAAAAATATTTAGATGGTAGACATGCAATCTCAAATAGAGTTGTAGAAAATTATAATGGTAAGCCATATGAACAACGAGCAATTTTGTTACAATATGCAAAATTAATTGTGAACCTTGAAACTACTTACCTATTAAAAAAACCGATAACTTTTACTGGTGAGGAAAAAATTGTTGGAGATATGCAAAGAATGTACAAGAAAGGTAATTATGACAAGATCGACTTTGACCTGCTAAACAACTTAGTTAAGTATGGTAACGCATATGAGTATGTGTATATCAAAGATGATAAGAACGTGAGTAGTAAGGTCATCCCTACTGAATGTGGATACCCTATCTATAACGATGAGAATGACATGATTGCATTCGTTGAGTACTATACATCATTAGAGAGTGACTTCTATGTTGTCTATACACAAGAGGAAGTAGTGAAGTATTCAACTATTGGAGGTAAGGACTTACGTGTTGTGGGTTCTTATAAGAATGTTAGCGGTTTACCAATTCACTATAAAACAGATAATGAATTAAGCACAACATTTGGAAAGAGTGATTTAGACGACTTCATTAATATCATTGATGCTATGGAGGATTTACTATCTAAGTTTAGCGATTCTTTCTATAAGCATCATAATCCAATCCCTGTTGTAATTGGGCAACAACTAAAAGGAGAGGGGCTGAATCCTCATATCGTTGGTGGTGGAATTACTTTAGATGATGGTGCTGACTTTAAAATGGTAAGTAACGGTGTCAATCATAAGGCATTTGAGGTAATCTTCAATACACTAATGCAACAACTAATTAACATTGCAAGTGTACCTGCTGTTGCTTTAAATGCTAGTGATGTAAGTAATCTTAGTGAGATGAGTATGAGAATGCTGTATCAACTTGCAGACATGAAGGGTGGCATCAACGAGCGTCACTTGAGAGAGGGACTAGAGCAACGTAACGACAAGGTAGTGGGGCTGTTAGGTAAGCAAGGTAAGGCATACAGTGATGATGCTATTGACACATTAGACATGGTGTTCCACTATGCAAGACCAGTCAATGAGACAGAGGTCATTGATAACTTAGTTAAGATGTATGGTGTTGGTGCAATCAGTATCGAGTCATTGGTCGCAATCAATCCATATGTTAGCAACGAGCACCTAGAGTTGAAGCGTATCTTAGAGAGAGAACAACGAATGAGTGAGCAGAAGCAAGTCAATGAGCAAGTGTAAGCAAAGACAAAGGATGCAAAAGCAGACGTTGAAACTAAGCGAGAGGGTGTAGTCGAGGGATAAGAGAGACAGATGTAAGTGTTGTGATTGTGTGTGGTGAGTTAGTGAAGATATTGGTATATCAGTGTTTAATGATGTAAAGGTATTACTTTCATGCGACACACTTTTAAGTAATGCATGTGTGCGAGGATGAGCCGAGCCAGAAAATAAACGAGCAAAAAATGAGAGGAGTATTCAGAGAACTAATGTTCGTATCACTCCTTTTTGTTCGTTTTTGGGTTGGTGAATGAGTGCGTTTGGAAGAAAATATGAGTGAAATGAAAAACGAACATTCTGATTGAATCATCAATAAATGTTCGTTTGATAGGACTTCCTATAACCTTAATTATGTAAACTACCATATAATGAGCGTTATGAGGGTACTTATTTGTTCGGTAATTACTCTTTTGGGAGAATTGTCTTCATTGAGAGATGGTGAATCCGAACGAACGCTTTACCCCATGTTCGTAAAATGTCCCTCTAGCCAACCTCTCAACACACACCCTGAAAATTTTTAGAAAGGAGAATCTATGATGTTTGATTCTATCCTAAATTTACCTAATCAATCTCTATTATATCTCGAACGCAAAATCAAATCAATGTACCCAACATTAAACCCAATCAAACAACGTCCACTAATGACAACAGAACAATATGAAGCAATTTATCCATATGTTTCAGACATGTTGTATCAAGAATTGTCCTTCACTTCATATGATACAACTCTTGTTCATTTTGAAGATGATGAGAACATGGGATATGAAGTTAATGGAATTAAACTGAATGGATTCTATATTGCGGAACATCACAACGCTAAAACACATATATTCATATTTACATATGAAGGAATCTGGCTCTATAACAATGAGCCATTGGATACACCTACCCACATTCAAGAATATATAAACAAACTAGTTTGTAATTCTCACGAATGTTTAATATATAACAAATCAATTACAAAGGAGAATATAGATATGGATAATATTGAAAGATTACAAATGGAAATCGGTGGTATTGAATTACCGTATGAAGAATTACTTGTGTACTTAGAAGAAGAAGGAATTTACGGTGATGCAACTTACAATGCTTCATCAAAAGCCAATAAAAAAGCAATTTATGCAACTGCACTGGCAATCTTAAATTCAATTGCTAACCAACCACATGCAATGAAGAATTACAAGCAAGACGACATGACAATTGAAAATTTTGCTAAGTATTTGCAGTCACGAATTGACCAACTGGAGAAAACGATTCGTCAAATGCCAAATGAAGATTCTACACCTAGCAATTTCTTCAATTTATTCCAATGAGAAAGGAGAGTAAACAATGGATAAGTTTAATATTTTTAAGACACAATACAACGCCTTTAACGACATGATGTCATTGGCAGGTCAAGAAGTGTATGTAAATGGTGAGAAGAAACATGGAATTATTACAAATACAGATACTACAGAATTTAATGATAAATATCTTTCAACTGACTTTGTAATGATGCGTGGCGATTATATCTATTACGATAATATGTATTGGATGATTTGGAATCAAGTAACTGTACCACGTACAGAATCTTATAAAGGAATTATGAGACAAGCAGAACATGATGTTATCTTTAACTTGTATTATGCAGGTGTAGCAAGTAAATATCTTTTAAAATGTCCTGCAATCATTCAGCGCACAAGTGACTACACACAACATTATCAAAGTACAGTATCAATGATTACAGTTGATTCAGAGATTCATGTGTTTGTAAGAGATACACCTAGCACAAGAAGAATTATCGAACTTGCTGGTAAGGGGGACGGTGAAATTGTTTTAGGAGAACGAAACTATGACATTATTGGTGTATCTATCGAAAAAAAAGGATACCTTAACATTACTTGCCGTTTAAGTAATAGAAGTTCTGCAACTGACTACGTTAATAATATTTATTGGTCAACTAGTGGAAGTAAACCTTCTGATTGGGCGAGTCAAATTGATGATACTTTCTATCAACGTGGAAGCATTCCACCAGAGTCAACTGGAACAGTAACAGTTAAACATGTTAATGAATCAACCGCTGAAATTGCACCATCGGATTCATTAACTGGTAATGTAGGTTCAACATATACAACGTCAGCCAAAACAATAGATGGATATACACTAAAAACAACACCTGCAACTGCATCGGGAACATATATTACAGGTAACATTGATGTTGTATATGTTTATAAAGAAAACGTTTCCCCACCTGCAAATCTTCCAACAGGAACAGAGCCAACAGAAGTTACAGCACTGTATTATGACAATACATACACTGGGAATTTAGAATGGTTGCCAGAATTGAAGAAAAATAATTGGGATGGTTTTAGTGGATATCGTGTAAAAGTTGGTTATGAGGATTGGGGAGAAGATGAAATAGTTAACACCTATACTACAACAGCAGAATGGCAAAAGATAACTAAGACATTAGATAGTACAGGATTTGTTACAATTGAATCTATTTATACTGATGGTACAACAATTGTATATCTAAAACCAAAACGATATACTAAAGCACAATTAGAGGAATTACCAGATGAATCTTCACCTTGGTAATATGAAATTAGTGGCATATCTCATGATATGCCTTTATTTTTGTTTTTAAGGTGTTTTAATTGATTCTTGATATTTTGTATTAAGTTGACTCTTAAAATCTAGTACAAGTAAATTTGAAAGGTCGGTTTTGAAGTGGAAGTGAATTTGTGTTTTTGTAATTCCTTTTAATATATATAAAGTCTGCACATCGAGGAATCTTGAAATCTCTTGATAACAGTGATGTCCTTTTCACTCAATAAGTACCAAGTTATAATTAGGTACTATCATTTGGTATATCGTCCAAACATGATAAACGGAAAAAATATCTCCTAAATAAGCCAAAAGAAATAAATATTGGTATTAATGTATGGATGGTTTAGGAAAAAATTGATAATATATGAATATAAAAATCTAATTGTTTTATTGAGGAGTGGGGTAAGGATGGCTAGACCTAGAGTGTTTATAAGTTCAACATTCTATGATTTAAAATATGTAAGAGAAGATATTGCACGTTGTGTAAGAGATTTAGGGTATGAATCCATCCTTTTTGAAAAAGGTGAAATTCCTTACGGGAAAAATCAAAGACCAGAAGAGTATTGTTATAAAGAAATAGAATTATGCGACGTACTAGTATCTATAATTGGCGGAAGATACGGTTCGGAATCATCCGAATCGGGGTATTCTGTTACACAAAAAGAATTGAGACAAGCATTAGAAGTTGGAAAACAAGTATACATATTTGTTGATAAGAACGTACAAGCAGAATTTGAAACATATAAAATAAATAAGGATAATGAACATATAAAATTCCGACATGTTGACAATCGAAAGGTATATGAGTTTTTAGAAGAAGTATATGAGTTACCGAGAAATAATCCTATATTTTCTTTTGAATCTTCACAAGAGATTGTCAGGGTGCTTAAAGAGCAATGGTCGGGTTTATTTCAACGCTTATTAAGTAAAGAAGAAGATGGAAAACAGTTAGAGATGATAAATGCTTTAAAAAGTACAATGTCTACCTTGCAAAATATTGTAAAGGTGATGTCAGAAAAGAATGAAACTCAAAGTACGGTTATGAAAGAACTAATACTTTTAAATCATCCTGCTTTTTCACATCTGAGATTTCTGTTAAATTCTGGTATGAGGATAGTGTTTATGAATTATGAGGAATTTACTGAGATAATGTCTACTTTTGGTTATTGGAAGCGTGAGAGTGATTTTCCTTTTGATGATTATGAAGATTGGATTAATATACAAAATGGTACTGAATACACACTACAAGTTGCTAAGAATTTATTTGATAAGAATGGAATGCTCGTACCAGAGAGTGATGGGTGGTCACCTAATTTAATGCAACTTCATGAAAGAGAAATGAAAAATCCATTTGCACAGACGGTTAGTGATGAATTGCCGTTTTAATTATTTTATTTTGTGTATAAAAATTTCAAATTGTTTTCTGTAAAAAGTATGGGGAGGACTTTGCAAATTTAAGGATGTATAAACGTACTTTTTAAAGTGGAACAGGGAAATAGACATGCTACTTAACGAAGGATGAATTGCTGAATGCTCATCCTTTTTATTTACAAATTTTCAAACAAAACCTTAATAAATAATGAATTATATCAATTTAACAAAATAAACATTTATCAAGGGGTGGAGTATATGAAATGTAAAAAGAAAAATTTGGTGCTTGTTTTTACAATGTTTTTAACTTTCTTATTGCTTATGGGTTGTGAGAATAAGAAAGAGGAAACGTTGGCAGATAAAGCATTTGAAGAAAATTCGAAAACAGAGGATAGGGCAAAAGAACAAAAGGATGCTCAAACGGAAGAAACGAAAAAAGAAATCAGTAGGAATATTTTTAAAACATTGCCTTGGCAAGTTAATACTTTAATTTCTGATGTGAATGGTGTTGCGAAAATGTTAAGTAAGAAAGCAACAACAGATAAAGATTTAAAAGAACAGTTGAGGAACTTGGAGAAAAGTATAGAAGAGGTTGAACTTGGCTTGGAATATTTACCAGAAGAATTTGAAAATGTTGAAACAAACCTTAAGGGTTTTTCGAGTAACTCAAAAACATTTATAACAGAAGCGGTCAAATTCCATCAAGGGAAAGGAAATGAAGATGAGGTCAAAAAACTATTTTCAGAGATGTTAGATGATATCGTTGCAATAAAAAAGGTGCTTCCTTTAGACGATGAAGATAATGGTTTTTATTCGGTATCTTGGATGGAAGAGTTTATACAAAAGTAGTAAATGGTTTTAACTCATGAAGTGACGATTTAAAGGATAGATGAATGATAAACCACTTTTATATAAGATACTGGAATTTTATAGACAAGGTAAATGAAGATGTGCTATATTTTTCTTAACAGAAAAAGTGGCGGAAAAGAGTCATCAAACCTTGATATATAAGGGTTTTGATGCAAATGGGACAAAAACCTTCCCAAAAGAAAATCAATCAAATGATGAGCGCGATGAATAAGCAACAAACGAAATAAGCGCTAAAAGACACTCGCTAAGAGTGTCTTTTCTTTTTGTTAGTTATGTAGTTTAAAACTTTTAAAAATTCAGTATTTTTGGTAAACTGAAAACATCGCTCATTTTAAGAGAGGAGGATAAAAATGAAGGTATTTATTAATTTAGCGTGGTTTTTTAAACAAGAAAAACGAGCGTACATAATCGGAATTATAATGTTATTTGGTGTCGCGCTTCTTGAACTTGTAGCTCCGAAAGTACTAGGTATTGTAGTAGATGAAATTAATAATGGAACATTAACATCTGAAAAATTGTTGAAGTGGGTTATTCTGTTAGTAGTTGTAGGGATTACTATGTACATATTACGTTATTTATGGCGTATTATGATTTTTGGATCTTCGTTAAAACTAGCCCGTCAATTACGAAAGAATTTATATGAACATTTTACAAAGATGAGCCCATCTTTCTATCAATCACGTCGTACGGGTGATTTGATGGCGCATGCGACTAATGATATTCAGGCGATTCAACAAACTGCTGGATCGGGCGTTTTAACACTTGTTGACTCATTAGCGGTTGGGGGATGTGTACTCGTAGCGATGGGTTTTACAATTAGTTGGAAGTTAACATTGTTAAGTTTAATTCCAATGCCGGTTGTAGCGATTTCGACAAATTATTATGGAACGTTATTACATAAAAGGTTTCATAAAGCGCAGCAATCGTTTTCAGAAATCAATGATAAAGTGCAAGAGAGTATGAGTGGGATGAAGGTAATTCGATCACTTGGACAAGAGAAAGAAGATTTACAAGCATTTCGAAAAAAATCAGAAGATGTTGTACATAAAAATATGTTAGTCGCACGTATTGATTCGTTGTTTGATCCGACAATCTCTCTTATCGTTGGATTTTCTTTTTTAATTGCAGTGTGTTACGGATCAGTATTAGTTGTGAGGGGTGAATTAACTGTAGGTGATCTCGTTACATTTACAACGTATTTAGGTACACTCGTTTGGCCAATGTTAGCCTTTGGATGGTTGTTCAACATTATGGAGCGTGGGCGTGCTTCGTATGACCGTGTAGAAAAAATTCTCTCGCAAACATCAGATGTAGTAAATAGAGAAGATGCTGTACATAAAGTAGCAAGCGGTGATGTTACATTTGCGGTCGATTCATTTTCATATAAGAAAAATGAACTGTTACAGCTAATAGATGTTCACTTTGATTTGAAGAAGGGTGAAACACTAGGAGTTGTCGGACGTACAGGAGCAGGGAAAACGACTTTATTAAAATGTTTAATCCGGGAGTATGATCATTTTAATGGTGAATTAAAAGTTGGGGAGCGGGATATTCGCGATGTAACACTTTACGGTGTCCGCTCTGCCATTTCATACGTGCCGCAAGATCATTTTTTATTTTCAGCGAGTATTGGGGAGAATATTGCCTTTGGAAAGGCGGATGCTACATATAATGAAATAACCCGCGCTGCAGAGATTGCTTGTATTCATAATGACATCCTCCAATTTTCAGAAGGGTATGAAACGGTAGTAGGAGAAAGAGGCGTTTCGTTATCTGGAGGCCAAAAACAGAGAATCTCTATTGCACGTGCTTTATTAACGAATGCGGAAATTTTAATTTTAGATGATTGTTTATCAGCGGTAGATGCAAAAACAGAAGAAACGATTTTAAATGCATTAAAGAGGGAAAGAGCAGGAAAAACAACGATTATTACTGCACATCGTTTAAGTGCAATTCAACATGCCAATCTTATACTTGTTGTGGATGAAGGCAGAATTGTGCAACGAGGTACACATGAACAATTAATGAAAGAAAACGGTTGGTATAAAGAAATGTACGAGAGCCAGCAGTTAGAAGCATTAGTCGAGAAAGGAGGCGTATGATGACCGGGAAGAAGCGAAGTGATTTAAGTAGATTACTTTCTTATATGAAGCCATATAAAAGGTTGCTATCTTTAGCATTTATCTTTTTAGTTGGTGCAACTGTAACTGAAATGATGGGTCCTTTTTTAATTAAACAATTTCTTGATGAACATTTAGTACCACGTAACTTTGATCAATCAGCACTTGTTACTCTATTTGTAGTGTATCTTATTGCTCACTTATTAAAAGTATTATTTACTTATTTAGACTTATTGTATTTTCAAAATATCGCTTTTAAAATTGTTCAAGATATGCGTGTTGAAGTATATGATCATGTTCAAAAGCTGTCATTAAGTTTCTTTGATCGTACGCCGATTGGTACGCTCGTATCGCGCATAACGAATGATACGGAAGCAATTAAAGATTTTTATGTCAGTGTATTATCCACATTTGTCAAAAACGTAGTCTTTTTAATAGGTATTTTAGTAGCAATGTTTTTATTAAATGTAAAACTAGCTCTGTTTTCTCTCGTATTAATTCCGATAATGTTTGCAATTATGGTGCTATATCGCCGGAAGAGTGCAGCCTTTTATTTAGAAGTACGTAATCAATTAAGCGTGTTAAATGCAAAGTTGAATGAGTCCATTCAAGGAATGAATATTGTTCAAGTGTTCAGGCAAGAAAAGCGTATGAGAAAAGAGTTTGAAGAAGTAAATAATAAACATTATAGTGCAGGGCGGCGGACGTTAAAATTAGACGCGTTACTTTTACGTCCAGCAACTGATTTAGTTCATATTGTGGCTATTGCGTTAGTACTTGGTTTATTTGGAATTGATGCTTTGAAGAGTCCTGTTGAAGTAGGTGTCTTATATGCGTTTGTTAATTATATACATCGTTTCTTCCAGCCTGTAAATGAGATGATGATGAAATTATCATTTTTCCAACAGGCACTTGTTTCATCATCACGTGTATTTCATTTAATGGATGAGAAAGATTTAGCTCCAGTTCAAAAAGGGGATGGAAATCCTCAAGTTGTTAATGGAGAAATTGAATTTAAAAATGTTACTTTTTCGTATGATGGAAAACGTGATGTTTTAAAAAATGTATCTTTTCACGTGAAACAAGGGCAAACGGTTGCTTTTGTTGGGCACACTGGTAGCGGAAAAAGTACCATTATGAATTTGTTAATGCGATTTTATAATATTAAGTCCGGAAATATTGTAATAGATGGTGTGGATTTAGAGAAATTTGAAGAACGAGAAATTAGAAAGAAAATAGGACTCGTATTGCAAGATGCATTTTTATTTGCGGGAAATGTAAAACAAAATATTCGTATGTACAATGAAGAAATTACGGATGAAGAAGTAAAAGAAGCGGCACAATTTGTGCAAGCGAATACGTTTATTGAAAAATTACCAGAGCAGTATGAAACAGAAGTAGTAGAAAGAGGAGCTGCATTTTCTAGTGGTCAACGCCAATTAATTGCTTTTGCTAGAACGATAGCAACGAATCCGAAAGTATTAGTATTAGATGAAGCAACAGCTAATATTGATACAGAAACAGAAGATGCGATCCAAACAGCATTACAGCAAATGCGAAAAGGGAGAACGACTATAGCAATTGCACACAGATTATCTACAATTCAAGATGCAGATCAAATTTTTGTTATGCATGATGGAGAAATAGTAGAAAGAGGAACACATCAAGAATTACTGAGTGAGCAAGGGTTGTATTACAATATGTATTTACTACAAAATAAAGGGATTTTACAAAAGGCCTTGTAATTACAAGGCCTTTTTACTTTGTTTATAAAATATGTTTGCTCTCAATGTCTATAGTATAAACGTCGTGACCCTTTATTAAAGTTGTACATATTGTATGTATACGAAATGAAAAAAATTGATAGGAGCTTTTATATGCAAGATAGATCTAGTTCAAATATTACGTTTATCGATGTGTCTCATTGGGAAGGTAACATTGATTGGAATGCAGTGAAGGGATCGGGTATTTCAGCGGCGTATGCAAAAGCGACAGAAGGTGTGAATAATCTTGATCCTACTTTGGTCCAAAATGTACAAGCAGCGCGAAATGCAAATGTATTAATCGGTGCATATCATTTTGCACATCCAGAACTAAATGATGCAATTTCAGAAGCAAAACATTTTGTGAACATATTACAAAACAATCAGACAGACTTAATGCCAGTTTTAGATTTAGAATCACCGATAGATTCGAGTAATAGTAATTTAACTGGTACTGCTATATCTAATTGGGCAAGAAGTTTCATAAATTATGTGAAACAGGCTACTGGAAAAGATGTTATGTTATATACAGGAGTTTGGTATATTAATGAGTTTGGAATTAACGGGTTAAGTGATATTCCACTTTGGATTTCTAAATACTCTAGTACGCCGCCTGCTGATGCTGGTGGATGGACAGAGTGGACAGCATGGCAATACACAGATTCTGGTCAAATTTCAGGTGTAGTAGGAAATTGTGACGTATCAGCAGCGGTTTCATTAGAAGCTTTGCAAGGAAATGGAACAAATGGTGGTGGAAATGTTTCCCCGCCTAGTACTGCTATTGCAGTCTACGGCGTTGCTGTAATTAAAGGCGATAATGTAAATTTACGGAGTGGGCCATCTTTACAATCTAGTGTAATCCGCCAGCTAAATAGAGGAGAATCGTATGAAGTTTTGAACGAACAAGGTAGTTGGCTTGCTTTAGGTGGAAACGAATGGATATACTATGATCCAAGTTACATTCAGTATAAACATTATGTGGCGACTATTACTGGTGATAATGTGAATCTGCGGGATGCTCCATCATTAACTGGAAATGTTATAAGACAGTTACATCATGGTGAGGCTTATAGAGTATGGTGTAAGCAAGATGGATGGCTTGGTTTAGGTGGAAATGGTTGGATATACTATGATCCAAGTTATATTCATTATGGTGTACAATAAAATGCACGTAAAAGGTATCTCGCCTGAGATGCCTTTTACTCTGCTATTTGAGGGCAACCTGAAACGATCAGTAGGGCATGGGGAAAATGGCTTATTAAAGTCTCGTTTCATTAAAAATATGTAATTTTTACAAAGTGTATATTGAAAGCATAGTATAATATAATGGATGTTTATAAAAATAAATGAAAATGGACTAAAGGAGTAAAAATATGGATTATGTGCTAATAGGTGTGATTTTATTATTATTAGCTGTAGCATTCGTGCTGTTCTATAAAAATAAACAGCTAGAATCAGAGAGTCAGCAAGTAGAGTTTGAGAAGAAACAAGCAATTGAAACGTATGAAAATGAAATTGCAGCTACGGTTACAGAGCATAAAGAACAACAAAATACATTGAAAAGTATGGAACAGAAGAAATATAATGATTTACAAATAAGTGCAGCTAGAGAACTTGAAAATATGCGTATGATGAAAAATCAATTAGCTGTGCAACATAGTAAAGAACGCAGTGAAATGCAAGAAAAACATAGTAACGAAATACATATGTTTCAAAAGTTAATTGCAAATTTGCGAGAGTATACGAAAAATGAAGCTGAAGTGAATACACACGAAACATTACATTATATGAAGCGTGGATTTGTAGAACAAGGCATAATACTAGACACTGAATTTTATATTATGCCGAATGTTTTTATTAAAAATCAGCACGGAGGAAATGATTGTCGCATTCATCATCTTGTCTTAAGTAAAACGGGTATGTATCTACTTGAGACGAAAGAATGGACAGGGAAATTAATTCATGGCTTAACGAAAGAAAATGCTAGTATATATTCATTTATGATTGATGAAATTGGCAAGTATCAACAAGAAGTAGAGAAAGAAGAGACGTTTGAATGCATTACAGGTGAAGATTCATTAACGATACAAGTGAAAAATGAAGGGAATCCAGTATATAGAGCGAAGAAACTATCTCATATTCTATACAATTGTTTGAAAGAAATACAAGTTGATATTGTAAAGGAAAACGTAAAACCGATTGTATATTTTTATAATGAGAGTGGGAAAGAAGTGCTAGATCTGTCTGAAGAAAAAACGCCGAGATTAAAAGATAGAGAGCAAATTGTAACGTTCTTCAAAAATGAGATCTTAACAGGCAAAGTAATATATACAGATCAAGAGTTAGAAAAACTTCGAGAAATCATTAGCCGGATGAATTATATAATTAATTAAGAAGGGGTGGGCTTTTGAGTGCTATATTGAGGGGTATTTTGTACATTTATTTTTGTTTGTATATACTAATGTATCTTGCGTTTATTTTTGTAATTGATGCGGTTCATATGTCAGTAAGTGTAAAAAGTATGTTTGTAGTAGTCATGCCATTTGTTTTATTAGTCGTGATTCAAAAATTCGTCTTACGCACTTCTGTAAATCGTAATACAGAAAAGAAGCAAATGCTAGGTGTAATGATAGTAGGTTGTATTCTATTGTTAGTGTGCACAGGACAATTAAGTATGAATACATACACTTCAAATTTTAATCAAGATCGGTGGTTACATGCTGAAGAGAAACGGGTACATATGGTAGATGATCTATTACAAAAATATAAATTAATAGGGAAATCAAATGAAGAAATCACAAAATTATTAGGAGCACCCACTGGAACAAGCAATGGAAAAGACGGTGTTATCACTTCGTACTATCTTGGAACTGAACGTGGCTATATTCCAATAGATAGTGAACAGCTTGTTTTACAATTTGATAGAGATGGTAGAGTTGTGGAATATAAGGTGCAAAGAGATTAAAGAAACGGAGAGAGAAGCTATATATTATAGCTTCTTTTTTATATTCCAATATAGTAAATACAGGCAAATAGTAGTCATTCCTATCTATACGAATCGGAATGAGTCTGTTATATTGTAAATGGTTATGTAGTTTAATAGTTTACTAGATGTCCTATATTTTGGTTGAGGAGGGGGAAATTAACACGAATTTAATTATGACGTGTTAAGTATTATGATGAAAAAAAGATTTTATAATGTTTTAGCTGCATCGATTGTATTTAGCGTGGTAACGATTCCGAATTATTCCTATGCTAATGAGTTGGAAAAAACTGTAGCGATTTCACCTGATGAACAAGCTTTAAAAAGTATTGAAAACCATATGAAAGAGGAAGATGGTCGAGGAGAAGATAAAGGAGTACAAAATGAAGTGCAAGGTGAATTTCTTGTACATATAGTGAAAGAAGTATCTTTATATGATTCCAGTAATCTTCGAAAAGAGACAGGGGTTCACATTTCGAATCAAGTCGTAAAAGCTGAGAAGAGAAAAGGAAACGCTTACTATGTTCGGACTTCATCTGGAACTGGATGGATAGAAAATAGTGAGGGGAATGTAGAGGTTAAAGAAGTCCACCCTTTATTAAGTGAAAAGTTGGTTATTAATGAAGTAACCTCTACTTACTCTGAACCATTTACTTCATACAAAGAAGAAAATGTATTAGAACCACAAACCATTCAAGTAATGGGACAGGCGGGAGAATGGTTCCAAGTAAAAATAAATAATGAGATGAAATGGATTTATTCACCTTCAGCAAAATTTGAAGGAACAAAGGCTTCGCTTATTCAAGAGGCAACACCAGCACGTACAAAACGTGCAGCAGTTATGTATGCTGCACCAATAGAAGAGAAAACAACGGATATTTATGGTGTAACTTTAAAAGAAATGATTGTACCGAAAGGAAATGAAAATATCCGTCCTGGTTATGCGATGAAGCCGAAGTATATTACGATTCATGAGACAGATAATTACAGTGTTGGGGCAAATGCTAAAAACCATGCAATATATTTATATAACCAAGCAACGGGTACGGAAGATCGTTCAGCGTCATGGCACTTTACGGTAGACGATAAAGAGATTTATCAACATCTTCCATTAAACGAAAATGCTTGGCATGCAGGAGATGGAGCAGAAGGAACTGGAAATCGAGAATCCATTGCAATTGAAATTGCTGTAAACGAAGATGGTGATTATAATAAAGCTGTTGAAAATGCACGTAAATTAACAGCTTATTTAATGGGAGAATTACATCTTCCTTTAGAAAATGTGAAGAAACATCAATTCTGGAGTGGAAAGAATTGTCCGGCTATTATGATTAAAAATAATGCGTGGGAACCATTCTTACAAGGAACAAAGGTTTATTATGATGCGAACCATAAAGATGATATAACAGGTGGTTGGTACGAATCAGACATTCGTGAATTAGATAAACGAGGCATTATGATTGGGGATGGGAAAGGTTCTTATTGGCCAGAGCGTCTTGTCACACGTGGCGAATTTGCGAATTTAATTTCAAGATCATTACAGTTACCTGAAGGATCATCGAATTTTAATGATTTAAATACAGCACATTCATCGCTAATAGATGGTATTAATCGTGCAGCAAGTGCCGGGATAATAAGTGGTAGAGGAAATGGGACATTTGCTCCAAATGATACGATTAAACGAGATGAAGCCGTTATCATGATTGACCGTGCACTGCAATATAAAAAAATTAAGGGTAACTTAGTTCCGTTACCATTCTCAGATCAAGATTTAGCATATGATAAACAAGCTGTACAACGTGTTTATGGATTAGGTATTGTAAAAGGGAATGAAAATAATGAATTTATGCCAAAAGGTTCTGCAACGCGTGGAGAATCGGCAGCATTTATTAATAGAATGTTAAAAGTAATAGAAAGTAAATAATGAAAAAGCATTCGCGATTGCGAGTGCTTTTTTATTTTTCAATACGTTATGGAAGGGAGAGAAGGGTTTTGAAGGGAATAAGGAATGAAAGCGGAGGTGATGCATATATATAGATGCATTGGGTTATTTTTATCTTGCATAAACGAGCAGCCCGATTATAATCAGTGAGGAATGGACCAAATCGCAATTGATTAAAGTTTCACTGTATCATATTGTATAAATGAAAAGGAGGTAAGACGGTGAAAGCTATACCGACTGAAGTCCTGAGTAAAGAATTGATGGAAAGAGAAGGGGTTATATCTATTACAGTAAAGGAATTTGAAAAGATAGAGGTAGCTGGAGTAGTAGTTGCTGGCCCTGCAGTAATTTTGATTAATCAAGACTAAGTACATAGTATCAATTTAGAAAAGTATGAAAAGCATCTATCTAGGATGCTTTTTATTTGTATGCAAGGAAGAAGATGGTGGATAATTGGATTACTGGAGGGAGAGTATGTGGCAATTATTATAACGATGTTAGTAATGGGAGTTTTATTAGGATTTGTTGGAGCAGGGGGAGCTGGTTTTATTATCGCAATACTCACTTTAGTATTCCACATTCCTATTCATGTTGCACTTGCAACGTCTTTAAGTGCTATGGCATTTACGACATTATCTGGGGTTATAAGTCATTATCGTGAAGGAAATGTTGTATTTACTATAGGTGGGATTGTTGGTGGATGTGGAGCACTTGGTTCTTATATTGGTTCAAAGCTTGGTTCACTTATCCCACCGTATCTTCTTCATTGGTTTACAGCTGGGATGTTATTTTTATCTGCAATTTTTATGTTTATTAAATTAATTAAGTTTCAAAATAGGGAAGAACTACTTTTAGCAGAAATTAAAGATTTTTCGAAAGAAAATATAATGAAATGTATATGTCTTGGATTAGTCACTGGAATGATGGCTGGTTCATTCGGGATTGGTTCTGCACCATTTATTCAACTTGGATTAATGGTTCTATTAGGATTAACGATTCAGCAATCTGTAGGAACAACAATGCTTGTTATATTGCCGATTGCGATTGGAGGTGGGCTAGGATATAGTTCAGAAGGGTATCTAGATTATATATTGTTATTACAAGTATTAATTGGGACGATGTTAGGAGCGTATATCGGAGCGAAGTTTACAAATTATGCACCACGTATGCTTTTGAAGTTTTCAATGATTATGACACCAGTTGTAGCTGGATGTATGTTATTGATGGAATAAAAATAATATAGCAAACTAATATGTTTTACGACTGAATTATGTAAGTAATTCATATTTCCCATATAAAAGGATTTGCTTTAATATAATGAGTATAAAGTTCGAGTATTCGAAGTACTACTTGAATTATATCCCTATCCCTTTTCTAAAAATGCGAACAAGTTTTGCCCTATTCTATTCAATATTTAATTGCATAGAAATATATTGTTCGATGACCATTATGGAACGTACATAATGGGAAATCCCGATCCTTAAAGAGGATGCCCCTAATCTTCATGTGAAAATATGATCGGATAAGAAAGCTGACCAAATTATGGTCGGCTTTCTTTTTGTTCAAAAACTATTTCTTTTTTAATTTCTGTTTGTAATAATAAAGCTTTTCCAAAACGACGTTTACATTCCGCACGCACTTTTTCAATGGCTAGTAGCTGAGTAGTGGCGGGAACTGTTACGATAGCTTGGCGTGGTTTTCGATTTTCTTCACAAAAGACACATTCCACAACATATTTAGAAATCATATTTTCATCCTTCCGTTTTTAATTTCTAAGAAGGGATTGTCTATGAAGTTAATGTGATTTTTCGTCATTAGTTTACTTTTTTCCTCTTTTTTCAAGGAGAAAATGATAAAGAAGGTGAATTTTTGTAGGGGGAGGGATGTATATGGAAAGATGGATAGGTTGTGCAGCAGTATGTATAAATGAAAAAAATGAAGTTTTAATGGTGTTGCAAGGGCAAAAGGGTGAAGAAAAAAGGTGGTCTGTTCCAAGTGGAGGGTTTGAAAAGGGAGAGACACTAGAAGAATGTTGTATTCGAGAAGTTTGGGAAGAAACAGGTTACAATGTGGAAGTTGTAAATAAAATATATGAAAAAGAAAGTATTACATACGGGGTTCCTGTATACGTTCATTATTATGTCGTTAAAAAAATAGGCGGTAATATGAAAATCCAAGATCCTGATGAGTTAATACATGAAATTGCTTGGAAGAGGATAGATGAAATGAAGGAATTAACGCTATCTTTCCCGGAGGATTATGAGATTTTAAATAAATATATAAATAAAAAAGCGAGTGTTTAAACACTTGCTTTTTCAATGTATCCACGATAAGAAAAGTGGTACGATAACTAAACTAGCTCCTGCTGTTAAAAGCATAGATAAACTTGCAATGGTTCCTTCTACAGGTCCGATTTCGAATGCTTTTGATGTACCGGTTCCATTTGCGCTAGTGCCTAACATAATGCCTTTTGCGAGCGCTGTTTTAATACGGCATATACGTATGAGAGCAGGTCCGAGCAATGCTCCTGTTAACGCAGTTAAAACAACAAATACAGCTGTTAATTGTGACATACCACCGATCATTTCTGAAATGGCCATTGCAATTGGTGTCGTTACAATATGAGGCGCTAAACTATGTTCTAACGATGAATCAATTTGAAAATAATTAGCTAGTAGTGCTGAAGTAATAACTGATAAAAACGAGCCGACAATGACATTAAGTAAGATAGCTATTCCGTGTTTCTTGAGTAAATCAAAGTATTTATAGATTGGCCATGCAAAAGCGACTGTTGCAGGCTTTAATAATTCTGTTAACCATTGACCACCTGTTTCATATGTTTCATAAGGTGTGTCTAGTCCGAGTAATAAAGCAATTAAAATAATAGGGCAGACGAGAAGAGGAGAAAGTAAGCTCCAGTTCCAGCGTTTATACATTTTCTTCGATATCCAATATGTGAATAGTGTTAATAGTAAACAAAGAAAGCCGATCATTGTGTTGATCCTTTCCGCTTTAGTAGCAATTCTGTTAGGAGTCCTGTAGCGAGAGTGACACAAAGTGTACTAATCATAATAATTAAAATGAGATCGATTCCATATTGTGATAGTGTATCTTTGTAGCGTATGACAGCGACTGCAGAAGGAATGAAAAATAAAATAAGTTCTTTTAATAAAAAGTCTGCTCCGTCCTGTATCCACTCTTTTTTCACTAGGTTAAATTTTAATGAAATTAACAATAAAAAAATACCGATTATACTTCCTGGAACTGGGAGGTGTGCCTGTTTTGCAATCCATTCACCTGTCCAAGCGAAACAAAATAATAATAAAATTTGTCCGCTTAATTTCCACCATTTCATACAGTACCCACCTCTTTCTTTTTTTACATAAAAATTGTAAAAAAGAATTAACAATTTCTACTATACGTTCATTCGAAAAATTTGTCTAATATATAAATTATATGTTATTAATATATTAGATGTATTAATTGAAAGTGAAAAGGGTGTCCAAAATGGAATTACGGCATTTGCAATATTTTGTTGTAGTGGCAGAGGAGTTACACTTTGGACGAGCAGCTGCTCGTTTACAAATGACACAACCACCGCTTAGTCAACAAATTCAGCAATTAGAAAAAGAAATGGGAGTTATGTTATTTTCAAGAACGAAGAGAAAAGTTGAATTAACAGAAGCTGGAGAAATGTTTTTAAAAGAAGTAAAAAAAGCGTTCGAACAAATTGATAAAGCAGTAGAAGTTGCACAAAGTGCCCAAAGGGGAGAAGTGGGCTCACTTTCAATTGGTTTTGTAGGTGCGGCGATATATGATATTTTACCATCTATCGTAAGGGAGTATAGAAAGAAATTTCCGAGAGTGTCTGTTGCATTACATGAACTGTCAACACCGGATCAGGTGCATGCACTTCACGATAACCGTATTGATATTGGCTTTTTGCGTCCGCCAATTCCAACGCAATTACTAGAGTTAGAACCAATTCAAAAGCTTTCTTGTACGTTATGTTTACCGAAGGCACATCCACTTGCTGAAAAGGATGAAATACATATTGAAGATTTAAGAGAAGAACCGTTCGTATTTATTACGAGACCGGTATGGCCAGCGTTATACGATACAATTTTATCACTTTGCCGCGACGTAGGATTTAGTCCACACATTGTACAAGAAGCAACGGAATATCAAACAGTTATGGGACTTGTAGCAGCAGGAATCGGAATTACGGTCATACCTGTATCGGCAAATAAATTGTATAAAACAGAAGTCGTATATAAAGAGTTATGTGATTCGAATTTTGTTGCAGAAATGTCAGTAGCTTATAAAAAAATGAATAGCAATCCAGAGCTTTTAGAGTTTTTAAAAATTGCAAGAGAGAAGAAAAGAATAGAAGTTGAGGATGAGATTAATTAAGTTATTCAAAAGTACACCTCATTAAACACTAAAGTGGAAATGCAATATAATTGCATTTCCACTTTAGTGTTCTTTTTTTAGCTCTATACTAAAGAGATAAACATGTTCGTTTTCTTGTAATAGTTGGTCAATAGCGTTTTTTTCCTCAAGCATTGGAACTCTTACGGTTTCTTTATTCGTTTTTATTATAGCCGCTAAAGTCGTCTTTTGATTGTATGTTAAGTTTATTGCAGATTGAAGAGTAGTAGAGGTAGAGCTATTTACGATTGGAGGTGCTTCTTCAGGAGCGAGCATGGAGCTACCTTCAATATTAATATACCAATGTTTTTGCACTTGTACATCTTTATCGAGTTGGGATTGAGGTGGTAAAAAAGAAAGCTTTACTTTCTTTTTTGGAAAATGGGAGGTAGCTATATTCGCAATTACGTTTGTTTTTTTACCATTTTGATAATAATCAATCGTAGCATGTATTTCATCTTTTTCATTTTTTAGGGTAACGTTATAAAATATGCTGTCTCCTTCTTGAAAAGGAGTCATTTGTAAAATAGAAGATTGCTCTTCTGTTAATTTGTATGGCTCAACAATGGCATCTGCATTGTTTTTAAGTGAGCTACAACTTGTGAGAAATAATAAAAATAAGATTGATAGTAATTTTATGCGCATGCAACCCCCTCCTTTTTACAATTATATTCTTAATATGATTTTTTTACCATTTTATTTTCTAGGACTAAAGACTTAGAAAAAATTCAGATTGTAGTGCGATGTTTAAAATGTCATATTTTTATACACTAGTAGTATAGAATGAGTATGGTATGAAGTAAGGTAGGGGAAGAATATATGTCTTTATGTCAGTTAGTGAGAAAAAATATAAGAACATTTGCTGCCAAAAGGATGAAGCAATTCATGTGGGTTGCTATGAGTACTATGATTTTATTTTTTATGATATCGCTCCAATTTAATGAAGGAGCTATTGGGAAATTAGAGACTACACTTTTATTTCAAATGAGCTTTTACATGCTGTTTATTGTATTCATTTTTATTTGTATTTTTACTACATATAAAATAACGTTTTCTCTTCTGCAAGTGAGGAAAGAGGAACTTAAATCTTATGTAGCAGAGAATAGGAAGAGAAATGACGTACTATGTTTATTATGTCAGGAGCAATTATTTATTTATGGAGCAGCGTTTGTTTTTGGATTAGTGAATGGGATGTTATTTTTGAAATTATTTACGATTATCTTTATGAAAATAGCAGGAATACAAGGGATAAATAGTGCACCAATTACAATATATGCAATCGTAGTTGTTAGTATAATTATGATCGTTATCGTCCTATTATCGGTGATGCAATGTTTTCGATTTGTTCAAAGTTTACAAGATGAAAATTCGTTTTCATTCAAGGAAAAGGCATGAGAAATCATGCCTTTTCTTATTTTACACATAAAAATAATCATGTTACAGTGTAAAGACCTGACAAAGAATGGGAAGGAAAGGTTGTATAGAATGACAAATGAACAATCGATTGTAAAGGTTGAGCGATTAACGAAGCGAATTGGTTCAAAGACACTTGTAGAAAATATTAGTTTCGAAGTTAAAAAGGGTGAAGTAGTTGGCTTGCTCGGACCAAATGGTGCTGGAAAAACGACTTTAATGAGAATGATGGTCGGCATGATTCGTATGACAGAGGGCGAAGTTTGGATTGACGGCCAATCTGTAAAACAACAATTTGAAAGTACTGCTTCTAAAATTGGAGCAGTAATTGAGACACCCGAATTTTATCCATTTTTGAGTGGCTATGAAAATTTAACATATTTCGGACGCATGAATGGTAACGTGACAGAAGAACGTATCGATGAAGTAGTGAAATTGTTAGGGATGGGAAAAGTAATTGACCGCAAAGTAAAAGCATATTCACTCGGCATGAGACAACGTTTAGGAATTGCTCAAGCGCTTATTCACGATCCAGATGTATTAATATTAGATGAACCAACGAATGGATTAGATCCTAGTGGAATACATGAAATGAGAATGTACATAAAGAAAATTGCACATGAACAAGGAAAAGCGGTACTTGTATCTAGTCACTTACTTTCAGAAGTTGAATTAATGTGTGACAGAGTTATCATTATTCAGCATGGAGAATATGTGGCGACGCAAAATATTCAGCATAGTCAAAGCGAAGAGATGGAGACAATCCGTATACGTGTAGATGATGCAAATAAAGCAGCAGAAATGTTAGACCAAGATGTTTTAATAAAAGGTAATGATCTACTTATTCATGTAAAAGATGAAGAAATCCCAAATGTTATTCGTACATTGCTTGAGAAGGACATTCAAGTTTATCGTGTATATGAAGAAAGAAAAACGTTAGAAGAGCAATTTTTAGAATTAACAGGGGGAAAAGATATTGTTTAATTTAGTGTATAACGAACTGTATAAAATATTTAAGCGAAAGCGAACGATTATTCCCTTTGCAGTTATTGCAGTATTAATAATTGGATTAGGGTGGGTTACGGTAAAGTATTTAGAACCGGAAACAAAAGGATGGAAAGCCGATTATACAGAACGAACTGTAGAAATAGAGAAAAAGCTAGGTATGAAAAAAGAAGCTATATTAGCAGAACGATCTGGGGACGAGCTTGTAAAGGAATATCAGCTTAAGATGAAGCATTTAGATACAGATACAGCACCGGCAAGCAGTTCTCCGCTTTCTTTCATGAGAGATACAGGTTTTATCGTATTTCCAATATTGCTCCCATTTATCCTCGTGTATGCAAGTACAATTTTTGCGAATGAATATAGCTGGGGAACATATAAATTTTTAACGATACGACCAGCGAGTCGATTTAAAATTTTAACAGCTAAATTTTTAGCAATTGTGATATTTGCAGCGTTATTGTTTATATTTAATATGATTTTCTCCACTTTATGTGGACTTGTTATTTATAAATTTCAACAGCCTGCATGGAGCGAGCTTATTTTCCAAGATGGAAATATTATAAAACAAAATATTTTTGTGGAAGCTAGTAAGTATTATATTTTATCGTGGTTGCCGACCATTGTGTACGCAGCGTTTGCATTTATGATTTCTGTATTAACAAGATCTAGTGGAGGCGCGATTGGTATTTCGCTATTTCTTGCTTTATCAGGAAATATTGCATTATTAGCAGCAACTAGATATGATTGGGCGAAATATTTATTGCCAGCAAACACAGATTTATACAGTATTTCAAAGAATGGAAGTTTTATTGATGGAGTAACATTCCCGTTTGCTTCATGTATGTTATTACTATATTTATTTGTATTTTTAAGCATTTCCTATACAGTATTTTTAAAACGTGATTTAACTTAAAAAAAAGAGCCGTTAAGTATTTCTTAACGGCTCTTTTTTATGCAAAGTGTTTAAGTGCTTTTTCAGCTAACAAAGCGAAGTATTCTGCACTGATAGGTAATGCTTGCTCATCTACTGTAAAAGCTGGATGATGCCATTCATGTGTACCGCTCGTTCCCATAAAAACGAATGAACCAGGTATTTCTTGTTGATAAAAAGAAAAATCTTCTCCGGCCATTGACGGGGTAGGAGAGATGATATTTAAATTCATTTTTTCAGCAATTTGAGAGGATAAGTTTGTTAAAGATGTATCGTTATGAACAGCAGGAGGACCTGCATAAAAACGAAATTCTGTTTTTACACCTAATGCATCAGAAACCCCTTGAATAATACGTTTCATGAGAGCTGGAATCTTTTCACGTGTTTCAGTTTGGAATGTACGTACAGTTCCTTCCAGCGTTGCTTTTTCAGGAATTACGTTCCACGTATTTCCTGAATGGATGTTTGTGACACTGACGACGGCATTATGTGAAGAGCTTATATTTCGGCTTACAATTGTTTGGAGTGCCATCACGATTTGAGAGGACGCGACAATAGGGTCTACCCCAGCATCTGGTACAGCTGCATGTGTACCAACTCCGTGAATTTCAATTTCAAATCGATCGACCCCGGCCATCAGTGGACCATCTTTAATACCGATTGTACCTACTGGCAAATCAGGTTTATTATGCATACCGAAAATAGCTTGCACGCCATGTAAATGCCCGGCTTCAATTACTTTGCAAGCACCATTGCTACTTTCTTCAGCTGGTTGGAATATAAAGCGTACAGTTCCGCTAAGTGAAGATTCTTTTTCTTTTAATAAATAAGCGGCACCTATAATAGCAGCTGTATGAAAATCATGCCCACAAGCATGCATTTTACCAGGGATATTTGAAGCGTACGGTAAATTTGTTTCTTCTTGAATAGGAAGGGCATCAATATCAGCACGGATTGCTATAATTGGTCCGCTATTATTCCCTGAAATTTCAGCAATAACGCCTGTTTCTAAACTAGAATTTATAATCGTAATGTTTTTCTCTTCTAACCAATTTTTTATAGTCTTCGTCGTTTCAAATTCTTCGTATGATAACTCTGGATGTTCATGTAAATTTCGACGAATAGAAATTAGCATCTCAGTTAATTGCTCTATATTTGCTGCCACGTATAATGCCTTCTTTCTTAAATAAAGTATTTACATTAAGTATACAATAAGAAAAGAGAGGATTCTCAAATGAAAATCCTCTCTCGTTTTATGCTGCCAATTTTTTGTGTGTATGATGTTTACGATAACGTCCACGCATTGCATAGGCAATTTGCGGGATTGCAATACCGATTAAAATAAGTGATACACCGATCCATTGTGAAGATAGCACCGCTTCTTTTAAAACGAATACAGACATAATTGTTGTAACTGGTAGTTCTGCGGCACCAAGAATAGTCGCTAAGCCAGAACCGATCTTTGGAATACCGATTGTAAAGGCGATAGAAGGAATAACGATACTAAATGTTCCTAATCCTAAACCGTATTTCCAAAGTCCTTCAGAAATTGCACCGCTAAAAATAAATGTTGGCGGGAATACGATCATTACTAAAGTTAAAGCGCCAGTCATTAAGAGAACACCGCGCGGTAATGAAGGTACTTCAACAGCAACTTTTCCGCTCACGAAAATGTATGTTGCGAATGTAACAGCAGATAATAAACCTAGTATGATTCCAGTCATATCGAAATCACCTGCTGATTTCTCTAGTACACCACTTGATAAAAATGTACCTGCAAGTAAGAAAATAACGGAAATAACCTTTTCTCTTGAAGGTAATGCTTTTGTTGCGACTGCTTCAATAATAATTCCGACCCAAACGAATTGGAATAAAAGTATAATTGCAATAGATGCTGGTACAGTTTTTAATGAAGCATAATAAAAAATTCCAGTAAAACTTGCAGATGTACCTGCAACGAATAAAATTAACGCTTGTTTTAATGGAACACGATGTCTAGAAAATAGAAGAGTAATAGCAAGCAAAATAATCCAACCGAACAAATATTGGCTGCCAATTACCTCTCCAAGTGAAAATCCTTCCGCATATGCAAGTTTAACGAAAATGGCTAAAATCCCATAACTACACGCTCCTAATAAAACTAAAAGAGAATAACGAAGCATGAAAAATTCCTCCCATCTATATGAAATTGTTCCTAACGGACATATATAACTAGAGGGAAGTATACAAAATTAAAAATAAAGGGTCAAATAAAAGAAAAGTGTGACATTTTATAGAATAATAATAAAAGTATGATATTTATGCATAATCTTGAAATTAGTAATAATAAAAGTATTGTAAAATCAGATTCGTATTGTATAAAGACAGCATTTGAAAAAAATATTTTTTAGGGAGATAGAAGGGTAGCCTATTATAGTGTGCTAATCATTTGAGAAACTATGTTACCTTTGTTATGTTAATAACAATTAGAGAAGTTTAGTAGTCCAATTGCGAATGTTCTATATAATAGAAGGAAATGAAAACGTTTTATTAGAAACTGTTTGTAAGGGTAGTTTTTCTTATTATCACGTTGTTAAAGTGAGTTCACGAATTGTTCATAGTATTTTTATTTGTTTTTGCTACAATATGTAAGGAGAGGAGTGGAATCATGCAAGATATTAGTATTTTTTTAGCGTTTGGCGCTGGATTTTTATCATTTATTTCCCCATGTTGCTTACCGCTTTATCCTGCATTTTTATCGTACATAACAGGTATGTCGGTTTCTGAGTTGAAAGAAGAAAATGCAATGCTTCGCAAAAGAAGTATGATACATACAGCGTTTTTCTTACTTGGATTTTCAATTATATTTATTGCAATTGGATTTGGTACAAGTTTTATTGGAGGCATCTTTACAAATTATAAAGATTTAATTAGACAGTTAGGTGGTATATTTATCATCGTGTTCGGTCTTATTATTGTCGGTGTGTTTAAGCCGAAGTTTTTAATGCAAGACCGCAAATTTACGTTTAAAAATCGTCCGAGTGGCTATTTTGGATCTGTTCTAATTGGATTGGCCTTTGCTGCAGGGTGGACACCATGTACTGGACCTATTTTAGTGTCTGTAATTGGATTAGCTGCAACAAATCCAGAATCAGCAATGATTTATATGATAGCATACATACTTGGGTTTGCTATCCCATTTTTCGTGCTATCATTCTTTATTACGAAAATGTCTTGGATTAAAAGAAATAGTATGAAATTCATGAAGATTGGAGGATACGTTATGATTGTCATGGGTATCTTCCTATATTTCAACTGGATGACGAAAATTATCGTATATTTCTCAAGTTTATTTGGTGGTTTTACCGGTTTTTAGTATTATTCTGTGAAAATGTTGGAAATACTAACGGAAAAGCATATAATGAAAGTATATTTTGCATATAGCCACAAAAAAGGATGAGAAAATATGAACATAGTTGTTTTATCCAGTATCGTTGCTGTTTGTATGGCTGTTGGTGCGATGTTTATTCGTTTAAAAGCAGCTAAGAAACCGGCAACATTGAAAAAAATTATACTTCCACCATTTTTTATGAGTACGGGAGCATTGATGTTTGTTTTTCCAGAATTTCGATTAACTCCAGCAGAAATGTTAGAAGCAATTGGCGTCGGTTTGTTTTTCTCTATTTTTCTTATTAAAACATCTAAATTTGAAATTAGAGGACAAGAGATTTATTTGAAGCGTTCAAAAGCATTTGTTTTTATATTAATTGGATTACTTGTCGTGCGGATTGTTTTTAAAACATACTTAAGTCAATCTCTTGATTTAGGACAACTTAGTGGCATGTTCTTCTTACTGGCGTTCGCGATGATTGTGTCATGGAGAATTGCTATGTACCGTTCCTTTACGAAATTACAGAAGGAAATGGAAAAAGAAGATGGTTTTTATAATGAAAAAGATATGAAACTAACGTGAAGTATATATCTGTACAGAAAAAACAGCGTCAAAGACGCTGTTTTTTTATTGATATTATTAATAATTTTTTGTTCCAATTGCAACGTATAAATTGTTTAGTCTTGCGGTTAACTTGTTTGAAAAATGAAGATTATTTTGCTAATAAAGTTTTATAATTTGAATAATCAATTTCTTTTTCTTGTAGTTTTTTTACTAAAAATTTATGATCACGCTTCGGTGTAGCAATAATATACCCTTTAATAATTAAATCTTGTGTAATTTGAGAGGCTTTTTCTTGTAATGCTAGTTCTCCGATTTTGCCAGCAATTTTTGATTTAGCAACATCGCGAAATAGTTCTGGAACAGGACTTACGAGCTCTTCTAACAATTGTTTTTGTTCTTCATCCCATAAATGCCTAGTTTTATTAATATAGTGCTCTTCCCAATCTAAAACAGACATACCATCTTCTTTTGGTAATCGTTTTAGGAATTTTCTGAACATGAAATATCCACCGATAGACATAAGTCCTAATAAAATTATAGTCCATAGCACTATGAACCAACTGAACCATCCTTCGAGCAAGCTTATCCCCCCTTAATGATTACGGTTTTCTTTTATTCATATTATAAACAGTGATATTCATAGAAAGCAAGAACGCTTGGTCATTTTGACCAAGCGTTATCATTTAAACAAAGTATAGTTGTTCAACACATAAATTATTATTATCATCTTCTACATATTCAATGATTAATGTGCCAACTTTACGATCTTTATCTTCAGTTGTGAAAATAGAGTAAGAAGTAAAACGTACTGTTGATAGGCCGCTTATATGTGTAGGTAAAGAAATGTAGTCGTTATCGCGGAAGAATTCCATCAGTTCAATATCTTCAAATTCTTTTCGATCAACTTGTTTGTTCGTATAGCGGCGTTGAAGTTGTTTTAAAGACTCATTCCAAGAAATTGCTTTTGTATCGTATACCATTGTTCTATCTCCTTACTGTATGTAATCATTAAGAACATACGTTCTAAACTAGTATACTCTTTTTATTAGAAAAGGGAAAGCAAAAAATAATGTAAGCTTGGATTTCCAAGCTTACATTATTGATGCGTCCGTCATAATCTCTATTTTTATTATAAGTTAGATAAGAATAAGAAACAAGATGATATGTATATCGTTGATAGTTTTCAAAATTCTGTATATTATAGGTGTACTAAAGTGCAAGGGAATGAGAGGAATGGCATATGTAATTTCAATCCAAGGATCGATGGCAAGCGGAAAAACAACATTGGCTAAAAGGTTAGAGAGATGTGGGCTTTCAGTTATATATGAAAATCCATATCTAATTGTAGAAAAGCGAAAACAATTAAATTTGGATATGAATTCAAAAGAAGGATTTATTATAAATCAAAAAATGTTTATGGAAGCAAAAATAAAGGAGTTTCAAAATGTGAAAGATTCAGTCGTGATTTTTGATCGCGGACCAGAAGATATTGAGTTTTATACGCTTTTTTATCCAACGATTATAGGGGAAGAGTGGGATATGGAAACTGAATTAAAAGATGAATTATATAAATTAAGAGAATGTCGTTCAGATGCAATTTTTTATTTAGATGTTACGAAAAAGAATGTATATGATAGAAAAAATAATGATAGGACAAGAAACCGAAGTACATTTGAAGAGCAATTTAAATTAGTAGAAACTGAAAAAGAATGGTATAAACAATTTCCTGTAACTTATGTGGACACGAATAGATTAACAGTGGATGAGTTAGAAGCATATTTTATGGGCTGGTTAAAGGAGAAAGGACTATGAAAAAAATATTATTATTCGTATACCCAACATTTGAGGAGTTTGAAATTACAGTAGCAACAGCATTGCTGAAAAAGAAATATGAAATCATTACTGCGGGCTTAACAAAAGGGTTGATTATAAGTGAAACAGGCTTGCAAGTACAACCGCATATAGAATTAAGTGAAGTGCGTGTAGATGAATATGAGGGGATTATCATTCCAGGGGGAGACGCAGTACATATGAAAAACGCAGATATTCTCTTTTCAGTCATTCGCCAATTTTCTGAAAAAGAAAAATTAGTAGCTGCGATTTGTGCTGGACCGTATGCGTTAGCAAGAGCAGGTTTATTTAAAGGGATTTCTTATACAGCGACTATAGATTATCAAAAGTTAGATTGTTTTCCAGTAGAAAATTTTGTATATAAAGAAGTTGTACAACACTCAAATATTATTACTGCACAAGGACATGCTTTCGTACCATTCGGAATAGCAGTTGCTTCTTATTTTGGAGTAGCGAACGAATATAATATAAATTTTTACGGTGGTAAGGGCAATATGATGATGGACAAACTTTTACATGAGAATGTATAAAAGCTAGCATTTGCTAGCTTTTTTCTTTTTGACATCGATAAATGGCTAACGTTTTCGGGTCGCGCCATATACCGTTATGAAGTGACAATTCATTTTCTACTTCTTTTTTTAGCCATTCCTTCATTTCGGCGTGAAGATATGTATTATCAGGTATATGTAGCGACGGAAACATGCTAGAAATATAGTTTACAATCGGAGTAGCGTGATGAAAAACAAGAGCATTATGAATAACTGTTACTTCAACAGTTGGAAAAACAGACTGTAATATCTCTTTACCATTTTCTAAACAAAATGGAGTGACTGATGATGTTGTTTTCGGTAAATCAAATGCGTCCAACATGCGGTTACACATTTCAACTATACGAGGTAATGTAACGTCAGAATTTGTTGTAGCTAAAAGTGAGCCTCCGGGACGAATTACTTTATGGAATCCTTGAACTGTTTTTTCGACATCTTTCATGTGATATAACATATGTCTTGTGATGACCCAGTCATAGCAATTAGCTTCAAAAGGAAGTTTACCAGCATCACCTAGTTTCCATTCAATTATGCTATTCTTTATTGCAGCTTCAGAAAGCATCGTTTTCGATTGATCAAAACCGGTTAGTTGTCCTTTATGACCGTTAGTTTGTAAAAGGGAAAGGAAATTTCCATTAGCACACCCAACCTCTAATATTTTTTCTTCTCCTTGAAGTTGTAAATGTTCCATGACGAGTTCATCTAAATTTACTTGTTTTTCTTCGTAATGTTTATGCGTATCGATACGTGTTTGTAAATGGTTGCTTACGTTATATTGGCGTTTTACATCATTCATTTTTTCGCATTCCACCTTCGTGCAAAATTGCTGAATCGCATGTGTTAATACGTCGGTTTTCTTTAAACCTTCGTAATGGAGTGCAGATTCAAACCTTTCAAGTAATTTTTCTTCAATTCGAAAATGAATATCTTTTCGCTTCGTCATTGAAATATCGCCCCTTTGCATCTGTTAGTGAGACTATAGCACGCCTGAAAAATTTGTGTAAATAATTTGTGTACACAAATGGAGGAGATGAAAAAATTGTTTGAATGTGAGTTTAAACTATTGACGATTTAACCGTTTTCATATATTCTTAAATTAAGAAATATTCAAATAATTAAAAGAAATGAGAGAGTCACATGCTTCTTCAAGGAACACATCGAATTGGTCGTATGGCCATGTTGTTGGCACTTGCGGATGAGAATGAAAGCCCTGTATTATCTGTTCCAAAAGGTTGGAAGTATTGTACGGGGAAAGTGGGTTCGATGAATTCGCAAAAAGTTGTAGCAGCAATGGAAACAGCGGCTAAGAGCACCCAAGTTATTGAGACAGACGTTTACAGAGAAACACATGCACTTTATCATGCAATTATGGAAGCTTTGTACGGAGTGACGAGAGGTCAAATTCAGTTAGCAGACGTTCTTCGTACAGTAGGACTTCGCTTTGCGATTGTGCGCGGTACACCATACGACGGAAAAAAAGAAGGCGAATGGGTTGCTGTTGCATTATATGGAACGATTGGTGCACCTGTAAAAGGATCTGAGCATGAGGCGATTGGTTTAGGAATTAATCACATATGATTTGCCCATAGTCTATTAGTTAGAAGGGGGCCTTACTTTTTTAGGACAGAAGTCTGTCTTAAAAAAGATAAGGTCCCCTTTTGCCTTTTTAAGGAGGAAAAAGAATGATTACGTTAACAGGACAGACATTGACAATTGAAGAGATGAAGAGGTTGTTACTTGAAGGGGAAGGTGTAACAGCTTGTCCAAATAGTATGCAAAAGGTGGCGGAGTGCCGCGAAGTTGTTGAGAAAATTGTAGAGGACGGAAAAGTCGTTTACGGTATTACAACTGGATTTGGAAAGTTCAGTGATGTGCTTATTCAAAAAGATGATGTAAAGGCACTTCAACACAATTTAATTCAGTCACATGCATGCGGTATAGGTGATCCATTCCCTGAAGAAGTATCACGCGGTATGTTAATTTTACGAGCGAACACGATGCTTAAAGGAGTATCTGGTGTTAGACCGCTTGTTGTAAATATGCTTCTTGAGTTTGTAAATCGTAAAATTCACCCAGTCGTTCCGCAACAAGGTTCACTTGGTGCGAGTGGCGATTTAGCACCTTTATCTCATCTTGCGCTTGTATTATTAGGCGAAGGTGAAGTGTTCTATAAGGGAAAACGTGTTCATGCGATGGTTGCTCTTACAGAAGAAGGTCTTGAACCGATTGAACTTGAAGCTAAAGAAGGGCTGGCATTAATCAATGGTACGCAGGCGATGACAGCACAAGGAGTTCTTTCTTATATAGAAGCAGAAGCAATGGCTTATCAAGCTGAATTCATTGCTTCGATGACAATTGAAGGATTACAAGGCATTATTGATGCATTTGATGAAAATGTTCATAAAGCACGTGGTTATAAAGAGCAAGTGGAAGTAGCGAGCAGAATTCGTGACATCCTTCATGATAGTAAATTAACAACAAAACAAGGAGAACTACGAGTACAGGATGCATATTCACTTCGCTGTATCCCGCAAGTACACGGTGCTTCTTGGCAAGTTTTAAATTATGTGAAAGAAAAATTAGAAATTGAAATGAATGCAGCAACGGACAATCCACTAATCTTTGATGGTGGGGAAAAAGTAATTTCGGGTGGTAATTTCCATGGTCAACCGATTGCGTTTGCGATGGACTTCTTAAAAGTAGGAATGGCGGAACTTGCAAATATTTCAGAGCGTCGTATTGAGCGTTTAGTAAATCCGCAATTAAATGATTTACCTCCATTTTTAAGTCCAGAACCAGGACTTCAGTCTGGTGCAATGATTATGCAATACGCTGCAGCGTCACTTGTTTCTGAAAATAAAACGTTAGCACATCCAGCGAGTGTTGATTCAATTCCATCATCAGCTAATCAAGAGGATCACGTAAGTATGGGAACAATCGCTTCACGCCATGCACATCAAATTATTCAAAACGTAAGACGTGTTCTTTCAATTGAGATGATTTGTGCGATGCAAGCAGCAGAATATCGCGGTATTGAAAACATGAGTACAGTGACGAAGAGCTTCTACCATCAAGGCCGTCAACAAGTACCTTCTATTACAAATGATCGCATATTCTCAACGGATATTGAAAATATTGCGTATTGGTTAAAAACGAATTATTCGATAAAAGAAAGATTAGATGTAAACGCAGCACTATAAAATGAGAAAAGGGAGAGATTGAAATGGAAAAAGTTAAACAAACAATTCGCGCGCCAAGAGGTACAGAGCTACAAACGAAAGGGTGGGTTCAAGAAGCTGCACTTCGTATGTTAATGAACAATTTAGATCCTGAAGTTGCTGAAAAACCAGAAGAATTAGTTGTATATGGCGGAATTGGCCGGGCAGCTCGTAACTGGGAAAGCTACCATGCAATTGTAGATTCATTAAAAACGTTAGAAAGCGATGAAACATTACTTGTTCAATCAGGAAAACCAGTTGCAATTTTTAAATCACATGAAGATGCACCTCGCGTTCTATTAGCGAACTCAAACTTAGTACCAAAATGGGCGAACTGGGATCACTTCCGTGAACTAGAGAAAAAAGGTCTTATGATGTACGGCCAAATGACAGCTGGTAGCTGGATTTACATTGGAACACAAGGGATTTTACAAGGAACATATGAAACATTTGGTGAAGCGGCACGTCAACATTTCGATGGATCATTAAAAGGTACAGTAACACTTACTGCTGGTTTAGGTGGTATGGGTGGTGCACAACCTCTTGCTGTAACGATGAACGGCGGTGTTGTAATTGCTATTGATGTTGATAAGCGCAGCATCGATCGTCGTATTGAAAAGAGATATTGTGATCTGTATACAGAGTCTTTAGAAGAAGCATTAACTATTGCGAACGAGTATAAAGAGAAGAAAGAACCGATTTCAATCGGATTGTTAGGAAATGCAGCGGAGATTTTACCAGAACTAGTGAAGCGTAATATCACGCCAGATTTAGTTACGGATCAAACATCTGCTCATGATCCATTAAACGGTTACATTCCAGTAGGTTACACGTTAGAAGAAGCAGCGAAACTTCGTGAAGAAGATCCAGAACGTTACGTACAATTATCAAAAGAAAGTATGAAAAAACATGTGGAAGCAATGCTTGCTATGCAAGAAAAAGGCGCGATTACATTTGATTACGGAAATAACATTCGCCAAGTTGCTTTCGATGAAGGTTTGAAAAATGCATTCGATTTCCCAGGATTCGTTCCAGCATTTATCCGTCCGTTATTCTGTGAAGGAAAAGGACCATTCCGCTGGGTAGCGCTTTCTGGTGATCCAGAAGATATTTATAAAACTGATGAAGTAATTTTACGTGAGTTTGCTGATAATGAGCATTTATGTAACTGGATTCGTATGGCTCGTCAGCAAGTTGAGTTCCAAGGTCTTCCATCACGTATTTGTTGGCTTGGTTACGGTGAGCGCGCAAAATTTGGCCGCATCATTAATGAAATGGTGGCTAATGGTGAATTATCAGCACCGATCGTTATCGGTCGTGACCATTTAGATTGCGGATCAGTAGCATCTCCAAACCGTGAGACAGAATCGATGAAAGACGGCAGTGATGCAGTAGCAGACTGGCCAATTTTAAATGCATTAATTAACAGTGTAAACGGTGCGAGCTGGGTGTCTGTTCACCACGGTGGTGGCGTTGGTATGGGTTATTCACTTCACGCTGGAATGGTTATCGTTGCAGATGGAACAGAAGCGGCAGCAAAACGTATTGAGCGCGTATTAACTTCTGATCCTGGTATGGGTGTTGTTCGTCACGTTGATGCAGGATATGACTTAGCTGTGGAAACTGCGAAAGAAAAAGGCGTTAACATTCCAATGATGAAATAAGGAGGAGAAAACATGCTGGACACTTTACTAATAAATATCGGTCAATTACTAACAATGGATCAAGAAGATGGCTTGTTAAGACGTGAAGCGATGAACACGCTTCCTGTTATCGAAAACGGTGCGGTTGGAATTGAAAATGGCGTAATTACTTTCGTTGGAACAGCGGAAGAAGCGAAAGGATTACAAGCTAAAGAAGTTATTGATTGCGGCGGGAAAATGGTTTCTCCTGGTCTTGTTGATCCGCATACTCACCTTGTATTTGGTGGATCTCGTGAAAATGAAATCGCACTAAAATTACAAGGAGTTCCGTACTTAGAAATTTTGGAACAAGGCGGAGGTATTCTTTCAACTGTAAATGCAACGAAACAGGCGTCGAGAGAAGAACTTGTTCAAAAAGCGAAATTCCATTTAGACCGTATGTTATCTTTCGGAGTTACAACTGTAGAAGCGAAGAGTGGTTACGGATTAGATGATGAGACGGAATGGAAACAATTAGAGGCAACTGCACAATTACAAAAAGAGCATCCAATCGATTTAGTTTCCACATTTTTAGGTGCTCATGCAGTTCCGAAAGAGTATAAAGGTAGATCGAAAGAATTTTTACAATGGATGTTAGACCTACTGCCAGAAATGAAAGAGAAGCAACTAGCTGAATTCGTTGATATTTTCTGCGAAACAGGTGTGTTCTCTGTCGAAGAATCAAAAGAGTTTTTATTAAAAGCGAAAGAGCTTGGTTTTGATGTGAAAATTCATGCAGATGAAATTGACCCTCTTGGTGGTGCGGAAGCAGCGGCTGAAATTGGTGCAGCATCAGCGGACCATTTAGTTGGCGCTTCTGATAAAGGAATTGAAATGCTTGCAAACTCTAATACAGTAGCGACTTTATTACCAGGAACAACTTTCTATTTAAATAAAGAAAGCTTTGCTCGTGGACGTAAAATGATCGATGAAGGTGTTGCAGTTGCGTTAGCTACAGATTTTAACCCAGGCAGCTGTCCAACTGAGAACATTCAGCTTATTATGAGCATCGCGATGCTCAAGCTGAAAATGACACCAGAAGAAGTTTGGAATGCAGTAACAGTTAACTCATCTTACGCAATTAATCGTGGTGATGTAGCTGGGAAAATTAGAGTTGGTCGTAAGGCAGATTTAGTTTTATGGGATGCTTACAATTATGCTTACGTACCGTATCATTACGGCGTAAGTCATGTAAATACAGTATGGAAGAATGGTAATATCGCATATACAAGAGGTGAACAATCGTGGAGCACGGCCACTATTTAAAGAAGAATGCAAAGTTTATTGATCGTGAAGTGACGAAATGGAGTGAGATGATTAAAGAGTGGGAGGAAGGCGTGGAAATATTCGGTGCTGCCTTAATTGGAGCACCCCTTTCTAAACCATCTATTAGTCATTCAGGAGCAAGCTTTGCTCCAAAAACAATTCGTGCGATGTTAGATGCATATAGCACGTACGCAATTACAGAAGAACATGATATGAAAGAAAGTGTCTTATATGATTGCGGTGATATCACGATGCATGTGACGGATATAAAAGAAAGTCATAACCGAATTGCGAAAACAGTTGGTCACGTAACGAAAGTAAATCCGAATATGACACCAATCGTTCTTGGCGGGGATCACTCGATTAGTTTTCCGAGTATAACAGGATTTGTAAATAGTAAAGGGAAGGTCGGTATTATTCAATTTGATGCCCATCATGATTTACGTAATTTAGATGATGGTGGTCCATCAAATGGGACACCGTTCCGTAGTTTACTAGAAAATGGTGTCATTACAGGAAAACAACTCGTTCAAATCGGGATTCGTAATTTTTCAAATGCACGTGCGTACCATGAATATGCAAAAGAGCAAGGCGTGACAGTGTACACAATGAAAGATGTACGGGAGCGAAAGATCAAAGATATTATCACGGAAAGTATTGAAGTATTAAGAGAGCAAGGCGTGACTTCTATTTACATTTCTCTTGATATGGATGTACTAGATCAAGCATTTGCACCAGGTTGTCCAGCAATTGGTCCTGGCGGTATGGATAGTACGACTTTACTTGATGCGATTGAATTTCTTGGTAAAGAACCGCTTGTTCAAGGGATGGATATAGTAGAAATTGATCCAACCCTTGATTTCAGAGATATGACAAGTCGAGTAGCTGCGCAAGTGATTATGGGTTTTCTTTTAGCGAGAGAGACAGTCTGTAAGCAGGTTAGTATATAGGCGTGGAATTAATAGGGAATGTTTAACGATTCCGTATAAAAAACACATTACTACTTATAAGTAGTAATGTGTTTTTATGTAAAAAGAGAAGGTAAAGTTAGAATGTATATATGTGTGGAAAAGTTAATAAGATTGCGGGTTTTCAGTGATATTTCACAAATTTATTTTCTTAGTTCGAAAGGATTGACATGAAAAATAATTTTATGATAAAATAAAAATTTTGCTAAAAAAGCGATTGTGTGTTAAGATTGAGAAGGTTACCATATATGGAGGTGGATTATTTGTTTCAAATTGGCGATAACATTGTTTATCCTATGCACGGAGCAGGTATAATTAAAGCCGTAGAAGAGAAGGAAATCGCAGGAGAAAAACAACAGTATTATGTTATAAAAATGTCGGGTAGTAATATGGAAGTAATGATTCCGGCAGGGAGAATATTGAGCTCAAATATACGACCAGTCACGGATATAACGGCAATAGCACACATATTGGATATTTTTCAACATGGAGAATCTGATAGATTACTTACGTGGAAACAAAGGTATAAATTGAACACTGATAAAATAAAGACGGGTAAAATACAAGAAGGTGCTGAAGTTGTACGTGATTTATTACGTATGCAGAAAGAAAAAGCACTTAATGCAAGCGAAAAGAAAATGTTAGATAACGCACACGAATTTTTGATTAGTGAACTGGGATTAATTGAAGGTATCACAGAAAGTCAAATAAAAAGCTTTTGTTAAGATTCATTACAAATAATGTATTAGATCCCAAAAAAGGTTTTGAATTTTTTGGGAACATAATTATAGAAAATTAATCATTTCAAAGACATTCAACTCTTTCAAACCACTTTTAGAGCATTAACCTCTTTTGTTATTACTACAATCAAATCCATTTTTATTTTTTAATTCTTTATGAATGTTCGAAGTTTAATTAAATACTTCGATAGAATAGTTACTTGATTTTTGCAATCCTGATTCACACTGGCACGGACGAGGAGCCGTAAGGATGAAAGAGAGGTAGGGCTTTCATTGTTTTAGGTTTATAAGTTATTATTTTTAGAAGAATACTCAACCATTTCCACTTCTATTGATAAGGGATTTTTTATATGTGAAGAGATAATAATTCTTTATATAAAAGAGATAAAGAAATTGATACCCATATATGGTCAACTAAAAAAGGTTTCCTACTAAGGAAACCTTTTTTAGTTTATTTATAGCATTCTATTTGTTTGATATTCGAATGTTTTGTGTTTAAAGCGTATAAATTGACGTTACTATCTAAAAGTAAGTATGATGCGATTATAGTAAGAATTTTTTTAGGGGGAAGAAAAATGACAAGTTCAAATAATAAAGCAGCAAGTATTTATGAAGGAACAAATATAAACGCTTGGGGATCTTTTGGAAATATTGAAGAAATAAAGTTGTTTAATCCGATTCAAATTGGATCTTGGTCTCTTCGTAATCGCATAGCAATGGCACCGATGACGAGATGTTTCGCAAATCATGAAACGGGAGTCGTTGGTACTGATGTAGTTGAGTACTATAGAAAGCGTGCAGCTGATGGAGTTGGATTAATTATTACAGAGGGAATCGTCATTAGCCCAAGAGCAAAAGGTAATCCGGGAGTGCCAGGAATTTATACGCAAGAACAAATCGATTCGTGGAAGCCTGTTACAGAAGCAGTACATAAAGAAGGCGGAACGATTATTGCTCAAATATGGCATGTTGGCCGTATGAGTCATCACGAAATAATTGGTGGGCAAATGCCACAAGCACCGTCTGCTATCGCTGCAGAGGGAAATGTTCCGCGTTTTCGTAAACCGTTCGACACGCCAGAAGCAATGACGTTAGAAGAAATACAAGAGGTGATTGGTCAATACGCACAAGCTGCGAAAAACGCGATCGAAGCTGGATTTGATGGAGTAGAAATTCATGGGGCACACGGATATTTAATCGATCAATATACTTATGAGTTCGCAAATAAGCGTACTGATAAATACGGCGGAGATTTAAAGAAAAGGTTAACGTTTATGAAAGAAGTAACGGAGGCTGTAATAGAAGCTGTTGGGGCTGATAAAACACTTCTTCGTTTCTCTGCTTTCAAAGGTGATAATCCAACTTATATGTGGGAAAACCCTGAACTTGCAATTGAAATGTTTGTAAATATGTTCAACGAAGTTGGATTAACGATGATTCACCCTTCAACGATGAATTATACGGCAGTTATTGCTGACGGAAAGAATTTTCATCAATTAGTAAGAAAATATTGGGAGGGTACGATTGTAGGAGTAGGGAATTTAAATCCGAAAGAGGCTGAAGAAGCGTTGCAAGAAGGAACAATTGATGTAGTGGCATTCGGAAGACCTTTAATAGCTAATCCAGATTTTGTTCATCGAATTAAAAATGCTGAAAGTTTAGTTGAATATGATGCGAAAGAGCATCTTGCTACATTAATTTGAATAAAGATAAAAGGAGAACACATCAGGTGTTCTCCTTTTATTATGGATTTTCATAGGAGGAAGCGGGATGAGTGAAACGCTACTCGTTATTATTAGTATATTGCTCTTATTGATGTTACTATTAATCATTTTTTTTATTATTACATTTTTTATTAAAAAACGGACGCATCATTCTATATTAAAGTTACATCCATACTTAGGAAGGATGCGTTATTTACTTGAAAAGATAGGACCGGAATTTAGGCAATATTGGTTTGATCATGATACGGATGGAAAGCCCTTTTCACGTTATGATTTTCAAAGTGTAATGTTTCTAGCAAAATACCGTTCAGAAATACTCGGTTTTGGATCAAAACGAGATTTTGATGCATCTGGATATTATATCGCTAATACATTATTTCCGAAATTAACAGATGAATTAAGTGTGAATGTAACGAAAGAACGTGAAGGGAAAAAGTATGTGATTCATAAGGAAGGGTTATTTTCACGAAGAGAAAAATTGACAGCGGATACAACGAATCTTTGGTTATACGAAGAAGACGATGCAATTATCGTCGGTGAAAACCGCAAATATCCGTGGAAACTGTATGGCATGTTTGGCGCATCAGCAACTTCTTACGGTGCGATTGGCGAAAATTATATTTTGGCAAGTGGATTTGGCGCGAAGATGGCTGGCGGTTCGTGGATTAATACGGGGGAAGGTGGTGTAATACCGGAACATTTACATACCGGTGCAAATATCGTTGCGCAAATTGGTCCAGGATTATTTGGATATCGTGATGAGGATGGTAAGTTTTCAATGAAGAAATTTATGGAGAAAGCGAAAGAAAGTAATATTAAAGCATTCGAATTGAAATTTGGGCAAGGTGCGAAAATACGTGGTGGTCATCTGGAGGGACAAAAAGTAAATGAGAAAATTGCTTCTGTTCGGAATGTGCGAGAAGGAGAAACGATTAATTCACCGAATCGATTTCCATTTTTAAAGAATGCAGTAGATGTACTTTATTTTATTCAACATTTGCAAGAAAGCAGCGGCAAACCAGTCGGTATGAAAATTGTAATTGGACAGCAGGAGCCGTTGGAAGATTTATTCAAATCGATGAAAGAGTTAAATATTTATCCAGATTTCATTACAGTTGATGGTTCAGAAGGTGGATCAGGTGCAACGTATAAATCGATGGCAGATAGTATGGGGATGCCGCTTATTCCAGCGTTACTGACATGTATTGATACAGCGAATCATTACGGTGTCCGGGACAAATTCAAAGTTTTTGCCTCGGGGAAATTAATTACACCAGATAAAGTGGCAATTGCTTTAGCTATTGGTGCAGATGCTGTAAATTCAGCGCGTGGATTTATGATGGCAAGTGGCTGTATTATGGCGCTTCAATGTAATTCAGGGCAATGTCCATCTGGAGTTGCCACGACGAATCCGCACTATCAAAAAGCGCTAGATCCGTATGAGAAGAAATGGCGAGTAATGAATTATGTTGTTAGTATGAGATATAGTTTGTTCTCGCTTGCGGCAGCAGCGGGAGTAAAGAGCCCGCGTCATTTAACGAGAGAGCATATTGTGTTTAAAGATGAGGTAGGGCGGGTGGTGCCTCTTTCGGAATTGTTTCCTATAATAAATAAAACCTAAAAATATATTTTATATGTAAAATTTTTGAAGGAATAATCATATTCTTTAGAAAACATTAAGAGTATAATGGGAAAGGTTTTAAAAATGACTATTTTTAGGGAGAGATTCATTTGGATCAAGGTTCGTACAGTATAACAATTTTTTTACTTGTCATAGGGCTCGTTATATTTGGGCGTATGCGTTCTATGAATCGACCAATTAAAAATAAAGGAAGACGACTATTATTTCCATTATTCCTTTTATTACCAGGTTTTTCTTTATATGCGGCACCGATACAACTTGCTGATTGGCAAATTGGGGTAGCTGCTGGGATTGGACTGTTATTATCAATTCCACTTATTATTTTAACTGGATATGAAGTGAGAGAAGATGGTCAAATTTATGCGAAAAAAAGTATTGCTTTTATTGCTACATTTTTAATTATTGTCCTTTTACGTGCTTATTTTAGAAGACATTTACAAGGTTTAGATCCAAAGTCAATCGGCATTCTTTTCTACACCCTTGCGGTTTGTTATATAGTACCTTGGCGTATTGGCTGCTATATGAAATTTCGTAAAGTATATGCAGGGAAAGAGAAAATTGAGATGTCAATAAGTTAACAGTCATACATTTGTATGGCTTTTTTTAATTTGAAATGAAGTAAGTCACTTATTGACAATAAAAAGTAAGTAACTTATAATAAATATTGAGTTCGAGATAAATATCATTCCAAATCAAGATTTATCATGATAATAGATTGAACAAATATTTTTTAAGTATTATCTTGAATTCGAGATAATTTTAATAGTTTAGATGCTAGAGTATAATTTTATAATTAATATCTCGAATTCGAGATAAAATTATCATGACGGATTTTACTTTGCAGTATGGACAAAATGAATAATGAATTTTAATGTAAAGCAATTGTTAAAATGAGATAAAAAAGGAGTGGACGAAATGGAAAAGAAAACAATGGGGATACATCATATTACAGCAATCGTAGGACATCCACAAGAAAATGTAGATTTTTATGCTGGTGTATTAGGTTTACGTTTAGTAAAACAAACAGTGAATTTTGATGATCCAGGTACGTACCATCTTTATTTCGGTAATGAAGGAGGAAAACCAGGAACAATCATTACGTTTTTCCCATGGGCAGGTGCTCGTCAAGGAGTTATTGGTGACGGTCAAGTGGGAATCACTTCTTATGTTGTACCAAAAGGGGCAATGGAGTTTTGGGAAAATAGATTAGAAAAATTCGATGTTTCGTATACAAAAATGACTCGATTTGGAGAGCAGTATTTAGAATTTGATGATCCACATGGTTTGCATATAGAATTAGTAGAAAGAGAAGAGGGTGAATTAAATAATTGGACTTTTGGAGAAGTTACGCCAGAAGTAGCAATTAAAGGATTTGGCGGTGCTGTTCTTTTATCGGCACAACCTCAAAAAACTGCTGAATTGTTAGAGCATGTTATGGGGCTTGAGAAAATTGGAGAAGAGGGTGAATTTATTCGATTCCGTTCTTCTGCTGATATTGGAAATATTATCGATTTGAGGTTATCGACAATTGGTCGTGGCCAAATGGGTGTTGGTACAGTGCATCATATTGCTTGGAGAGCGAGTGACGATGCTGATCAGCTAGACTGGAAAGAGCATGTGTCCCGTTTTGGATACCACGTAACTCCTGTACAAGATCGAAATTATTTTAACGCAATTTATTTTAGAGAACACGGTGAAATTTTATTTGAAATTGCAACAGATCCCCCTGGTTTCGCTCATGATGAATCGTTAGAGACGATGGGTGAGGAATTAAAGTTACCGGAACAATATGAACAACATAGAAAACAGATTGAACAAACACTTTTACCATTTGAAGTGAGAAATTTAGATTAAAGTGATTGAAAGGGGAAAAGGATTATGATGAAACATGTTTTTCAAAAAGGAAAAGATACGTCAAAACCAGTGTTATTATTACTTCATGGCACAGGAGGTAATGAATTAGATTTATTACCACTTGCAGAAATAATTGATCCGGAAGCTTCGGTATTAAGCGTTAGGGGAAATGTGTTAGAGAATGGGATGCCGCGTTTCTTCCGCCGATTAGCAGAAGGTATTTTTGATGAAGAGGACTTGATTTTCCGTACGAAGGAATTAAATGAGTTTTTAGATGAAGCTGCAAAAACATATGAATTTGATAGAAACAACATTGTTGCTATCGGTTATTCAAATGGAGCAAACATTGCGGCAAGCTTATTATTCCATTATGAAAATGCGTTAAAAGGTGCTGTGCTTCATCACCCAATGGTGCCTAGAAGAGGAATGCAATTACCTAATTTAGCAGAAAAATCTGTGTTTATTGCTGCTGGGACAAATGATCCGATTTGTTCATCAGCAGAGTCAGAGGAATTGAAGGTACTATTAGAAAATGCAAATGCTAATGTAACAATGCATTGGGAAAATAGAGGGCATCAATTAACAATGGGTGAAGTAGAAAAAGCAAAAGAATGGTATGGCAATACAGTATTATAAAAACAAATAAAAAAGAAGCATCTGCTCATCATTAGCAGATGCTTCTTTTTTTATTTACGGCTGAATTGCAAGATGAGATGAAGAAAGCGGTAATTGAATGTCAACGATCGTACCTTTATTTAATTCGCTTGAAATGTGTAATTTACCATGATGTTCCTCAATTATTTTGTAACACATCATTAATCCTAGTCCTGTTCCCTTTTCTTTTAAACTGTAAAATGGTTCGCCTAGACGAGAGATACGATCTTCTGGGATACCACAACCTTCATCGATAATTCGTATTAAAATAAAGGCATCATCCAATGGTTTTGTTTGGATGTAAATATTTCCGCCATTTGGCATCGCTTCTATAGCATTTTTTAATATATTTATAAAAACTTGTTTTAATTGGTTACCATCACATTGAATATCATGTTTGTAATCAAAATGATCCATAATGATATGAACACTATGCATAATAGCAGTTGGTAAAATAAATGTAACTACCTCTTCAATTAAATTTTGTATGTTACAAGTTTGGATAGATAATACTTGTGGTTTAGACATCGCCATAAATTGACTTGTGATAGATTCCATCTGTGAAATCTCACTTAACATAACATCGATATACCATTTCTGCTCCTCATTTATTTCAGGGAGTAGCAATGTTAGAAAACCTTTTAGAGAAGTGAGTGGATTTCGAATTTCATGGGCAATTCCAGCTGTCAGTTGTCCGACTACGGCAAGCTTTTCTGATTTTCGTAATAACTTTTCCGTTTCTTTTAGCTCGGTAACGTCTCTTCCCATTACGATAAGACCTTTACGGGAGCCGTCAGGATGATAAAGTGGAACTTTCGATATACTTAAGATTAGATCGAAATCATCTCTATGAATAATAAATTCCTCACCATGAAGAATTTGTCTTTGTTGCCATGCTAGTTCGTCGACTTCTTCACAATGTAAAAAAGCCTCTCGGTACGCTTCGTTATATTGAATGAGTTCACTATCTTTTTTCCCATGGTAAGGTACATGATGGAAATTGAAACAAGAAAGTGCGTAGTCATTTGCCTCAAGCCAGCGCCCTTCATGATCCTTAAATATAACAAACGCAGGCATGGAGTTCACTAATGTACGTAACCTCTTCTCACTTTCTTTTAGCATATTCTCAATTCTTTCTGATTTTTCAAGAGGCTTCATAATAGTATATACGCCAGTTAGACGATTTTGGACAAAAATAGGAACTAGTTTTGTCACGACGTCTAATAAGAATCCACTTTTATGATAAATAGATAAGATATACTCTTGTTGATTATCTGCTTCAGTATTCTTTATATTTTGTAATACTTGCTCAGAAATATGAGCTTCTAAAATAGAGGTAATATTTTTCTGTTCTAATTCTAAAGAAGTGTAACCTAATATTCTTTCGGCAGAAGGATTTATATGTAGAATAACTCCCTCTAAATTTAATGAAATAATACTATCAGGATTGTGTTCAAACAGAGATGCGTACATTTCTGTTAATGAACGATCTTGTATATGGTTTCGAAAACGTCTAGAAATGTTCGGATGACGTTTTCTTTGAGTTGATGAATATTTTTTACGACTCATAATAGTTCCTCCGTACAAATAGCATCTAAAAAGATTTGTCTATTCATAACTATAATATAGATGTAATGTGTATTTCTATAAAAAATGGAAGTTATATAATAAATTTTGTTTTCTTTATTTTGTAAAAGTGCGTATAGGGTGGTAATAAGGGAAGCTTATATTGTTTTATAAATCATTTGTAAGTTACAGGAGAAGGCTTTCCTTATAATATTAGGGTAGAAGAGGGGGAGAGAAAATGAGAAATTATATTCAAGGTATCGATCATGTACAAGTAGCTGCGCCTGTAGGGTGTGAAGAAGAAGCACGAGAGTTTTATAGTAATAAAATTGGTATGGAGGAAATACCGAAGCCAGAGGAACTAAAGAAGCGTGGTGGATGTTGGTTTAAGTGTGGAAATCAAGAGATTCATATCGGAGTTGAGCAAAACTACAATCCAGCTAAAAAAGCGCATCCGGCTTTTTATGTTTTAAAAATTGATGAATTTAAACAAGAGTTAATAAAGAAAGATATTGAAGTAATAGATGATCATGCACGGCCAGATGTAATTAGATTTTATGTGTCAGATCCGTTCGGAAATCGAATTGAATTTATGGAAAATAAAAACTAGGTGGAAATCCACCTAGTTTTTTAACCTTTTCTAAACAACCCTAATACTTCAACAGTTTCGGTAATGTTAACGAATGCATGAGGGTCAATTTCAGAAATTGTTAATTTCATACTTGCCAATTCTTCACGAGAAACAACGGTCATAAGTACACGTTTCTTTTCGCTAGAATAAGCACCTTCGCCATCAAGTAATGTAATTCCACGTACAACAGTTGAAAGAAGTTGTTTTTTCATTTTTTCTGCTTCATTTGTTACAATCATAAGTGTAACCTTTCGATGTTTCGTATGAATAGCATCGATCACTTTACCAGTTACATAAATTGAAAGTAAGCTTGTAAGAGCAACATCCCAAGTGAAGAAGAATCCTGCAATTATTACAACGACTGCATTTAAAATAATAAGGAATCCGCCCAGTTTAATATCTCTTTTGCGAGACAACAACATACCGATAATATCAAATCCACCAGTTGATCCATTACAGTTAAAAACAAGACCGATACCAGCTCCGGCAATGACACCACCAAAAATAGATGATAAAAGTGGGTCTGTTGCTACGACTTTTACTGGAACGTAGTATAATGCAACAGATAATACAATAACAGAGATAACAGTGTTAAAAATTACTTTTTTTCCAAGACCTATGTATCCTAAAATAAGGATAGGTAAGTTTAATACAAAGTTAATAATACCTGTGTTTACAGGAGTCACAATCCCTAAAATAATAGCAATTCCGCCAATTCCACTACTTAATATTTTGTGGGGGATAAGGAAAAGATTAAATGCAATCGCAATAATAATAGAACCGATAATAACACCAAGAAATCTGACCATCTCTTTCCCGTCCTTCACTAAAAAATTCATATTATTTCAAGATTATATATGATATTGAAAGTTTTGGGTAAAAACAGTTTATTTCGGAAAATTAGATTAATCAAAAGAATTCGAGTATTTTTTCATTTGAAAGGGGATACAGATATGAGGATAAAAACGTATCAACAGAAAAGCCCGTTGAAGCAAGAATGTGAGGATTCTTATTTTTGTAATGAAGAAAAAAAGATGTATGGTGTATGTGATGGTGCAACACCGCTCGTCCCGTTTCGTGATGAAAAGGGACATAATGGAGCATACATCGCTTCGCATTTATTTGCAAGTTATTTTACTTCATTACGAGAAACTCATAGTTTACAAGTTGCCGTTGCAAAAGCAAATGAAGCATTGCAAAGCAAAATGTTAGAATATGAAGTAGACACGAGAAAGAAAGAACATTTGTGGTGTACATGTATTGCGGCCGTTCAAATAGTTGGTGAGAAAATTGAATATGCACAGTTAGGGGACTGTATGATTGTCGCAATACTTCAAAATGGAACGATGCAAGTATTAACGAAAGACACAGTCGAAGGAATTAGTAAACGAGCAAAAAAGAAGAGAGAAGAAGATCGTAAAAAGGGGGTATCTGTACCAGAAGAACATGTTTTTCAAGATGTGAAAGAACAGTTAAAATACAATCGTTATCTTGCAAATATGCAGGGTGGGTATTCCGTTGCAAATGGAATGAAAGAAGCGATACATTATTTACAACATGGGGAATTACATATAGATGAAGTGAGCGGGATTTTTATTTGTTCAGACGGGTTATTCCATCCAGATTGGCCACTTGAACAAACTGTTGCATATATAAGAAAGAATAGTATAAATGAATATGTAGCAATTATTGAAGAGCTAGAAGGGGAAAAGAGAATAAGACCAGATGATAAAACAATGATGATCATTGATTTGTAAGGGAGGATATTCAAATGGAAATTAAATGTGTTAATTTAACATTTCAAGATGAATTAGTTCCTTTAGAAAAAGTAAATAAACTGATTATCCACCACACATCCGAAGATGGCTGGGATGTGTATAAAACACATGAATTTCATCAAAAAGTAAGAGGGTGGAGCGGGATCGGTTACAACTATTTTATTGAAGAAGATGGAACTGTAGTTGAAGGACGAGGTTTACATATTGGAGCACATGCGAAAGATAATAATAGAGATACAATTGGAATATGCATGACGGGTAATTTTGATAAATATGATCCAACTTCTGCACAAATGAATGCATTGTATTCTTTATGTAAAATGTTTATGAAGCAGTTTGCTATAAAGGAAGAAAATATACTCGGTCATAGGGAGCTAGAAGGAGTTACAAAAAGTTGTCCTGGCAATCGTTTTTCTATGGTAGAGTTAAGAAACGTACTATCTTAAATATAGAGGAGTAAGAAATGATGATGAATATAAAAATACCAAATGATAAAAAAGAAGAGCTAGTAGCACAAATTCAGCAATTTTTCGTTGAAGAAGATTTAGATGAAATTGGACGTTTCCAAGCAGAGCGTTTAATAGAAGAAATGATTAAATTAGTAGGACCATTTGCATACAATCAAGCAATTGGAGATGCTAGAAAGCTTGTAACAGAGAAATTATCTAATATTGAAGAAGATCTGTATGTGTTAGAGAAGAGTGAAGGGAAGTAAAAAGAGCCATTTTAGCCGTATTCCGTCAATTATAAAATAAGTATTATGCCACGGCTTTTTCCGATGTTCTGTTTGGAAAAGGCCGTGAAGTTGTTCTTGGGCATATAAAATAAAGTTTCTCTTTTTTTGTCAAAAAGAACCCTAGAACTAAAAACGTTATCCTTTCTTAACAAGCTAGATGAGAAAGAATAACGTTTTTTTAGATTGAGATTAAAAATATATTATCTTAATTTTATCTTTTTTTAATAATTTATTTATGGGCAATTTATAGTTGGTATTTATAATTCCTATATATAACAGCTATGGATACTACGAAAAAGAACTTTGGAGGTGTAACCAATTAGCTGTAATCAAAATTTAAAAACATGAATTGCTCACATAGAATCTTCTTTTGGAAGATAAGTGGTGTAATTCTTTGTTAAATGAAGGAAGGGATTGGGAAGCTATGAATAAAACAATTTTAAAAACATGTATCATATCAGCAGTTTTAGGTGGAAGTCTATTAAGTGAAACGAATGGAGAGGTGAAAGCAGAAGAGGTTACATCAAAAACGAATCATACTGGTGTATTCAAAGATGTTCCAAAGGGGCATTGGGCATATGAGGCGATTCAGCAATTAACAGGTGAGAAAATCATTTTTGGCTATGATGATGGGAGATTTGGTTTTGGCGATAACGTAACACGCGAACAAGTTGCAGCTTTAATGTATCGTTATTTTAATATGGCAGAAAACAAAAATTATGAGAACCCATATGGGGACGTAAGCGAAGAGTCGACAAGCTATATAAAGGAAATTTTGTCTTTAACAGAGATGGGCGTTTTTACGGGTGACGAGCATGGGAACTTTAGACCGAAGGCATCCTTAACACGTGCAGAAATGGCACAAGTTCTTACAAATGCTTTTCATTTAAAGGCAAAGAGTGATCACACGTTTAATGACGTTGCAACGAACTCATGGGCAAGAAATGCAATTAGTGCTGTTCAAACAAATAATATTGCAAAAGGAGTAGGAGGAGGGAAATTTGCTCCAAGTGTGGATGTGACGCGTGAACAGTATGCACAATTTTTATACAATGCAATACAAGGAACTGAGCAAACTCAACAAACGAAAGGGCAACTACTAGCTAGCATACTTGGTGAAACAAATTGGAAAGGGACAAAAGTCTATGACAAAGATCATAATGATGTAACGAAAGAAAATCAAAATTTCATCGGGCTTGCAAAATATGATGCTAAAACTGCAAGGTATGAATTTTTTAATGCAAGTACAGGAGAAAGTCGTAATAATAGCGGTATCTTTTTTATAACGAATGATGGAAAGAAAAGAGTGTTAATTTCTGAAACACAGAATTATCAAGCAGTTGTTGAATTAACGCAATTAGATAAGGAGAAATTTACATATAAAAGAATGGGGAAAGATGCAAAAGGGAACGATGTAGAAGTGTTTGTTGAACATGTTCCTTACCATGAAAAAGAACTTTCTTTCACGCAACCTGATAAAAATTTAGAAAGCTCGACAGGGAAAATAGTTACAGACGTTGATGGAGATGAAATTTTATCTAGTACACTATGGAACGGAACGGTGGTATTAGACGAACAGGGTAATAATGTAACAAAATACAACTCAAACTTAATCAGTCTAGCAAAATATGATAAAAATACAAATAAATATGAGTTTTTTAATGTGAACACAGGGGTAAGTCGTGGGGATTATGGTTTCTTCGATGTTGTACATGGTAATAAAATAAGAGCTCACGTTTCGTTAGGAAATAATAAATATGGTGCGGTCCTTGAACTTACAGAATTAAATAAAGAGAAATTTACGTACACAAGAATCGGGAAAGATGCGAATGGAAAAGATATAAAAATCTTTGTTGAGCATGAACCGTATACAGGTGACCTAAAACCAAATTTCACAAAGTAGGATGTAAAATAGTTGTTTATAGACAAAAAGATGCCTTGAGGCATCTTTTTGTCGTTTTAAAATGATTTTATAGGCAAATATAAAATACAAACTCTCTTTTCTCAAATCTAGTAACTTACTACTTGCACAACCATACATCCTAGTTCTTTTTTATTTATTCTCTTTATGCTCTTTATATTCATGTACTTTCTCTTTTACATTACCAACCGTATCTTTAGCAGTGCCTTTCACTTTATCCCATTTTCCTTCAGCTTGTAATTTTTTATTGTCAGTTACTCTCCCGACAACTTCTTTCACTTCACCTTTTACTTTATCAATAGCACCTTCTACTTTTTCTTTTAAACCGTGTTCATGCTTACTCATACATTTCTCCTCCTTGTAGTTTGATTAGAATTCTCTTTTCATGTTGCAAGTTGAATGATGTATCTAGTAATAGCGTAACAAATCTAGTTTGAATATTCAAATGATTAATAGGATAGAAAAGGAATTGTCATAGAATGTATAAGATTGTAATGGAAGGAGAAAGAATGTTAATTATATGTCTTTTGCAGTCCATATTGATTTTGTATAAGCAATTTTCATATGGGCACGTTCCATATTATTTTGACTGCCGCTACCGAACCTTGCTTGTCCGACTATTAAATGACAGTTTTTCGCTAGGGCTTTTTCTATTCGTTTTTGAATTAAGGCAGTATGACAGCCTTTGCGCTGAAATTCTGGCAAAGTAGCAGAAGCAGCTAATGAAGCAACACCGTTATTTATATAGAGAACTCCTATACTAGCAGGAGCGTTTTGAACTTCGGCTATGAAAAAATGCCAGCCGTGTTTATTGTAGAGAATTTCGTTATTTTGGCGCACGCCATCTTTTGTAAAGGATGGCATATTAAATCCACGTACATATATGTCGGCAAACGTATCAAACTCATTTTCTTTCAGGTGGCGTACTGAAATATGAGAAGGAAGAAGGGGCGAATCTTCTCTCGGTATACTGTATAAAGCGGTATGGAAGCTGGATTGGTAAAATCCTTTTTGAGATAAGTATTGAAATAATTCAGCTGTACCTTGAGCGGGTGTAATTTCAAAACGACAAGGGATTTGTAGCGATTGATAATAAGAGATGATTTCATCTATCTCATCTGTATTTGTAAAGGTAACGCCTTTTACTGTGTTAAAAGCAGGACCAGCAATTATTTTTGATGAAAAGGCAGTGGCACTCCCGAACTTTTTCATTTGTACTTGCATTGGATTTTCAGCTAGCGCTTGTAGTGCTTTTAGTCTAGAAGAGAGCATATGTATTTCTGCGTTTTCAATTTCTTGAGCTGTATTGAGTGTCATAATTGTACTCATACTATTCCTCCGTCAATAAATATATTTCATAGTACATATACGATGTTTGTTCTGAGATTCCTGTTGAAATGTAAGAGAATAAGAGGTTTTTTGGAAGGGAAATGGAAGTGAACTGTCGAAGGGAGTGGAAACAGATTAAAGGTGGTGCTCTCATGAAACAGAAAGACGTGCAGACATGCTCTAATTGTGGTTCTCATAACATAGGAGAAGGTGAGTTTGTCGGTTATGCACAAATACGGAAAAAGGAGACGATGTTCACATCATCTCCAGTAGATGCTTATATTTGTATAGATTGCGGAAATATCCTTTTATTAAAAGTACGACATTATGAAAAGTTTAAGCAGAAGCCGTTATGATTATTGAGAAGTGTTTTTATTAGGGAAGTTAATAGGAGTAATATTTTACATATATATGAGTATGCCTTATATAAGGAGATGACAACATATACTGTCGCTATATGACATACAAAAATGTATAGAAGAAATTGTGAATCAATATGGGGAAGACAAATTAACCCTTATTGGAATACTTCATATCGAAAACTCCTTTAAATGAATAAGGGAGTTTTTGTTTTTTTTTTTTTTTTTGTAACAGTAATTACCTTTAATTGTTATAATTGGTTATTGGGAGAGGGTGTTTTATTAACGCCATAATCATAGAAGAAAACTAGCTAAATCGTATAGAAAACCGCTATATAACACAATTGCAACCGTAAGTTGACAAAGTGCAACCACAGGAAGATAGAGTTAAGGGCAATGTTTACATACAATTTAGGTAAGAAAACAAAGGGGGACACACATATGGGATTTGGTGAAAAGCTTTTTAAATTAAGAAAGGAAAAGGGCCTTTCTCAAGAAGCATTAGCTGAAAAATTAAACACAACAAGGCAAGCGGTTAGTAAATGGGAAAACGGTCAAGGTTTTCCTGAAACTGAAAAGTTAATAATGATTGGAAATGTATTTGAAGTATCACTCGACTATTTATTAAAAGAAACTGCAGAGCAAAGTAATGAAAATGGGGATGGCTATTATGTAAGTCAGGAAATGGCAGAAGGGTATATAGTGTATGGGCAAAAGATTTCAAAATATATAGCGTTAGGGTTTAGTTTGCTCATTTTATCGACAATACCGTATTTATTATTTAAAGAAAATGCAACAATGTCTACATTTCTTGTCATAATTATTGCTGTCCTTGGAATTGGAGCAATGATGGTACCTGCAACGATAGAAGAGAGTCGATACAATGTATTGAAAAAGGAAGAACTACTATTTGATCAAAACTTTCTAAAAGAATTGACAAAAAGATATGTGATTCTTAAGAAGAAGTATGCTGCAGTGATGATTGTTGGATTTTGTTTTATAGCCGCAGGTGCAATACCGTTTTTGTTTGAGGAAAAACATATCACTTCAGGAGAATTAGTGCAGTATTATCCGTACTGTGTTGTACTTATTGCAATTGGAGTCTATCTTTTTGTTCGTGTTGTAGGAGTGTGGGAGATGTATCGAATTTTAGTAGAAAATAAGGAATACAGTAATCGTTTTATTTTTAAAATGAAAAAGAAAGTAAGAAAAAAGCTAGATAGTTTATAAAAAATAAAAAACATGTTTTGAATCAATGTATTCAAAACATGTTTTTTATCGTTCTGAATTATTTCCAAAGAAATAATTCAGAAAATACAGAAAAATGTCGTGATTATTTGTAGAAGTCTGTTATAATAAACAAAAATGAAAACGCTTTAAAGGGGGATATAACCAATATGATGATGAATGTACCGCTAACAATTAGTTCTATGATGGAAAGAGCAGAAAAACTGTTTTCAAAGAAAGAAATTGTTTCACGGACACACGATACAGTTACGACGTTAACGTATAAGCAGTTAGGTGAAAGGACGAGAAGGCTTTCTAGTGCGTTAAAAAAATTAGGAATTAAAGAAGGCGAGCGTATAGGAACGTTAGCGTGGAATCATCATCGACATGTGGAAGCATATTTTGCTATTCCTGGTATTGCTTCTGTTTTGCACACAATTAATATTCGTTTATCCCCTCAACATATTTCATACATTATTCAGCACGCAGAAGATCGCATTCTACTTATAGATGAAGATCTCGTACCACTCGTTGAAAATATTCAATCACAATTATCGACTGTACAAGCCTACATTATTATGACTGATAAAGATGAACTTCCAAATACTACGCTAGAACCTGTATATCATTATGAAAAGCTATTAGAAGAAGGCGATCCAACTTTCCAATTTGTAAAAGATATTGATGAAAATACACCTGCTGGTATGTGTTATACGTCAGCGACTACAGGAAACCCAAAAGGTGTTGTATATACGCATCGTAGTACTGTATTGCATTGTATGGCACTCGGTTTAGCGGATACAGCTGCTTTATCGGAAAGTGATGCGGCGATGGCAATTGTACCGATGTTCCATGTGAACGCTTGGGGGCTTCCTTTTGCAGCTACTTGGTTTGGAACTAAACAAGTTCTGCCAGGACCAATGTTTACTCCAAAAATTTTATTAGAGATGATTCAAGCTGAAAAAGTAACGATAGCAGCAGGTGTGCCGACAATTTGGCTCGGTGTATTACAAGAATTAGAAAATAATAGTTACGATTTATCTAGTATAACGAGAATATTATGCGGTGGTGCTGCTGCACCGAAAAGCGTTATTAAAGCATTTGAGCAAAAATATAATGTTCCTTTCGTACATGCATATGGTATGACTGAAACAAGCCCACTCGTAACACTTGCACGTTTAAAAAGTTATGAAACAGAATTATCATATGAAGAGCAATTAGAAATCCGCTCAAAACAAGGATATCTTGTCCCTGGTGTAGAGATGAAAGTAGTCGGTACAAACGGTGAAGTAAAGTGGGATGGTACTGAGATGGGAGAGTTATGTTTACGAGCACCTTGGATCGCTGAAAGCTATTATAACGATGATCGTACTGTCGAAGGATTCCGAGACGGTTGGTTATATACTGGTGATGTTGTTACAGTTGATGAGGAAGGCTGCGTGAAAATTGTTGATCGTACGAAAGATGTTATTAAAAGCGGGGGAGAATGGATTTCTTCAGTGGATCTTGAAAATGCTTTAATGGCACATGATGCTATATTTGAAGCGGCCGTTGTTGCAGTTCCACACCCGCAGTGGCAAGAGCGTCCAGTTGCCTGCGTTGTACAAAAGGCAAATAGCACTGTTACAAAAGAAGAACTATATGAATTTTTAAAACCACAGTTTGCGAAGTGGTGGTTACCAGACGATATTGTATTTATGCAGGAAATTCCGAAAACATCTGTTGGGAAGTTTTTAAAACAGGCGCTTCGGAAAGAACTTGAGCATTTGCATAAAGAGAAATAATTGAAAAAATATTTGTAAACCTATATTTAAAATAAGTTGACAAAGACTAAATAGAAAGATAATATAACTCCTATAATATGTTATCTAAAAATCATTTTAAGTTTACAAATAGGAGAAGCAAATATGAATACAAAAAACTTAGTTTTCGTCGCTTTATTTAGTTCTATTATGGGAGTGTTAGGGTTAATACCTCCAATTGCTCTTGCTATTACACCAGTTCCGATTACATTACAATCACTCGGTGTTATGCTTGCTGGTGGATTGTTAGGATCACGTCTTGGTGCGTTAAGTCAGCTTATTTTCTTACTTATAGTTGGAGTCGGAGCACCATTACTTGCTGGTGGACGCGGTGGTCCAGGCGTATTTGTTGGGCCAAGCGCAGGATATTTACTCGGTTATATCGTTGGAGCGTTTGTCATTGGTTATTTAATTGAGCGTTTACGTGAAGTTTCTATAATAAAGGTATTATGTATTAATATAATTGGTGGTATTTTCGTAGTTTATGTATTTGGTATTATTGTACAAGCTTTCTTTATGGATGTTTCTATATGGCAGACGATGAAAGTAAGTGCGGTATTTTTACCAGGTGATTGCATAAAAGCGATTATAGCAGCGATTCTTGTAACGAAATTACATCGTTCATTGAAACATATTATTACGCCTGCTCTAAAGAGTGGGAAATATACAAATGCAGGATAAGAAAGAGAAGAAACACGTTCATTGCGTGTTTCTTTTTATTATTTTGTAGAGAAAGGACAACTTATATGGGAATTACAAAAGAATATAAAAAACATCTCTCTATACAATCAAATAAAATAGCGATAAAGGAAAATGATCGAATTTTAACATATAAAGAATGGTTTGAGTCAGTGTGTAAAGTAGCAAACTGGTTGAATGAAAAAGAATCGAAGAATAAAACGATAGCAATTGTATTAGAGAATAGTATAGAATTTTTACAACTATTTGCTGGTGCTGCTATGGCCGGATGGGTTTGTGTGCCATTAGATATAAAGTGGAAACAGGATGAGCTCAAAGAAAGAATTGCAATCAGTAATCCGGATATGATTGTGATAGAGAGATATAAGGTAAATGATTTACCGGATGAAGAAAGAGTAATAGAAATTGATGAGTGGAAAAGTAGGATAGAGAACTACCTGCCTACATATTATCCTATAGAAAATGTGCAACATGCTCCGTTCTATATGGGATTTACATCAGGATCGACTGGGAAGGCGAAAGCATTTTTACGTGCACAACAATCGTGGGTTCATAGTTTTGATTGCAATATAAAGGACTTTCATATGAAAAAAGAAGATTCTATTTTAATAGCTGGGACGCTCGTTCATTCTCTTTTCTTATATGGCGCAATAAGTGCATTATATGTAGGGCAAACGGTGCACGTTATGAGAAAGTTTATTCCAGATCAAGTGTTGGATAAGTTAGAAACGGAACATATCTCGGTCATGTATACAGTTCCGACAATGCTAGAATCTTTATATAAAGAAAACAGAGTAATAGAAAATGAAATGAAAATTATTTCTTCAGGAGCGAAATGGGAAGCTGAAGCGAAAGAAAAAATAAAGAGTATATTTCCTTATGCACGAAAATATGAATTTTACGGTGCATCGGAACTAAGTTTTGTAACAGCACTTGTTGATGAAGAGAGTGATAGAAGGCCAAATTCAGTAGGGAAACCTTGTCACAATGTGCAAGTTCGAATATGTAATGAAGCAGGAGAAGAGGTACAAAAAGGCGAGATTGGAACTGTTTATGTGAATAGTGATCAGTTTTTTATGGGATACATATTGGATAAGGTTTTAGTTCCAGAGTTGACTGAAGATGGCTGGATGACAGTACGAGATGTAGGTTATGAAGATGAAGAAGGCTTTATTTATATTGTCGGTAGAGAGAAGAATATGATTTTATTTGGAGGAATTAATATTTTTCCAGAAGAAATAGAAAGTGTATTACATGAACACCCAGCTGTTGATGAAATAGTTGTAATTGGTGTGAAAGATAGTTACTGGGGTGAAAAACCTGTCGCCATCGTAAAAGGAAGTGCTACGAGGCAACAATTAAAAAGTTTTTGCTTACAACGATTATCCTCTTTTAAAATACCGAAAGAATGGCATTTTGTAGATGAACTACCGTATACAGATAGCGGGAAAATCGCTCGTATTGCAGCAAAAAATATGATTGAAAACCGGGAGAAGATATATGAATAGAGCGGTTATTGTAGAAGCAAAAAGGACACCTATTGGTAAGAAGAATGGGATGTTGAAAGATTATGAAGTTCAGCAATTAGTAACGCCGCTTCTTACATTTTTAAGTAAAGGAATTGAGAGAGAAATAGACGATGTCATATTAGGGAATATTGTGGGGCCAGGAGGGAATGTTGCAAGATTATCTGCTTTAGCGGCAGGACTTGGCTATCATATTCCTGGTGTAACGATTGATCGGCAATGTGGTGCGGGTTTGGAAGCGATTCGCACCGCATGTCATTTCATTCAAGGCGGGGCAGGTAATTGTTATATTGCAGGAGGAGTAGAGAGTACAAGTACATCACCTTTTCAAAATAGAGCGCGATTTTCACCAGAAACAATTGGAGATCCTAATATGGGAGTGGCGGCTGAATATGTTGCAGAGCGTTATAATATAACGCGAGAAATGCAAGACGAATACGCTTGTCTTAGTTATAAACGGACACTGCAAGCATTAGAAAATAGATATATACAAGATGAAATACTTTCTTTTAATGGATCTTTTGACGAGGCTATAAAACGAGAAATGAAGTATGAAAGAATGATTAAAAGAACTAAGCCGGCATTTTTACAAAATGGTACAGTAACGGCAGGTAATTCGTGCGGTGTAAATGATGGAGCATGTGCCGTTCTTGTAATGGAAGAGGGGCAAGCCCGAAAATTAGGATACAAACCTGTACTTCGTTTCGTTCGTAGTGCTGTAGTTGGAGTGGATCCAAATCTTCCGGGGACTGGTCCGATATTTGCGGTGAACAAATTATTAAACGAAATGAATATGAAAGTAGAGGACATCGATTACTTTGAAATAAATGAAGCGTTCGCTTCAAAAGTTGTTGCTTGTGCAAAGGAGTTACAAATTCCATATGAAAAATTGAATGTCAATGGTGGAGCAATTGCGCTCGGTCATCCGTACGGTGCATCTGGTGCTATGCTTGTAACACGTTTGTTTTATCAGGCACAAAGGGAACATATGAAATACGGAATTGTGACGTTAGGAATTGGGGGCGGAATAGGGCTTGCTTTATTATTTGAGAAAGTAGAAGACTAGTGAGGTATTAACTGTACTATGATTAATAGAGGATAATTAGTTCAATATATGAGCTAATATCCTCTATTAGTAACTAAAAAACAAACAAATATTATTCTATATTTTGGGGTTACCTGAGGTTGAATTTGTAAGCTTGAGCCTCAGATTATTGGTATAATGTAGTAATATGGGTGGAAGGTGGAAAAGCTGATATTAGTAAATTGAGCATACAAATTTCAAATGCATCCAGATAAGTATTAATAACATTTCTCTCTCTGAACATAAAACTATACACATATTATGATAGGTAATATAGGCGTTATTCTTATTATATTGCTCTAAAATAATCAAACCAGTTTATTTGAAGAAAGGAATGGGAATATGAACATTGGTGAACGGATTCGACAAATACGTATACATAAAGAATTCACGCAAGGGGAAGTAGTATCAGGGGTATGTTCTATAACTTATTTAAGTAGAATTGAAAATGGACAAATTAAACCTTCAAATTCTGTTTTAAAAAAAATCGCTAAAAATCTAGATATTGATTACAACTTTCTTGTAGGTGCAGATTATGAGGATATTGAAGCTAAGATTCTTGAAATATGTAATAGGTATAAAAATGATAATATTATAAACTCTAAAGACTTATCATTTTTAGAGTTATATGTTCGCGATACAGACTCTATTCTCTTATTATTAAAGGCCTATGGTGTTTTAATATACTACCATTCTCGAAATAATAACTTATTACATGTAGCAACGATTGTAAATGAGGCTTCGCAAGTACTTCCAAATCAAGTAGCCTCCCTTTATACTCAAGACTTTATATATTATTTAATGGCTCGAGGTTATTATTTTTCTAATAAACAAGACTATATGACTGCAAATGAAATTTATATGCAGACAGAGAGTTTACTTGGTCTAGATGAAACTATGCTACACGCTGATATATATTATAATCTAAGTCTAACAAATCAAAGTCTTTATAAAGATCAAACGATTAGTCGTTTGTATGCTAAAAAAGCCTACAGATTGTATGAAAAATTAAATGTAGAAAATCAAGTAATAAACATTCTTATAATCATTGCACTACAATATCAAAAAGATAATCTACCCGAGAAAGCTCTTGAATCTTTAAAACAAGCAGAAATTAAAGCAGAGGTTAGTGCTAATCCTATGTACTTACCTTTGATTGCATATAATTATGGGAAAATATATCAAGGATTAAAAGATTACACCAATTCTATTAAATACTATGAAAAAAGTTTACAGACTAGCAATCTCTATCCAGATCAAGCTCAAAAAATATACGCAGTAAGAAACTTAATAGAAATTTATATAGAATCTAAAGACTGGAAAATTGTTAATAAACTGATGGATGATGCATTAGAAATGTTATCAATTTCTGATATGCCACACGCATATGTTGAGATATATGGACTGAAGGGGAAAATATCCAAATTAAGGGGCGATAATCATGGATATGAGAAAAATATGCAAAAAGCTATTGAAATGGGCCTAGAAAAAAAGCAATACCCTTTAGTTCGTGAACTCGCTACTGAACTAGGAAACTATTTTTATGATAATCGTGCCTATAAAATGTCAGCAAAGTACTTGAAAATATCCAGTCAACTCCCCACTTAAGCTACGCTTAAGTGGGCTTTCTTATGTATTGATCTAATAGGAAATTAATTCTAGTAAAACTAATATGTTTATAACGCTTCCATTCAAGTACATTACTTTCGTCAAATATCTAGTTAGGGGAGTAAAACTTTCCTATATTTCAAAATAAGTAAAATATCAAGTTTAAAACAATTGATAATTCGCTAAAAATTTAATGGAATTTTACTAATTGTTATTAACATAAATGAACATGTATATTTTAAGTACAGAAACTCAAACAGCAAGGAGGGAGTTATTCTGATGCAAGAGAAAAAATGATCTACAAATATGATAGACAATATAAATTATCATTTGAATTAGAGTAAAGGTTATAATCAATATTTTAAAATCCTTTCAAATGAACGTGAAGTATTGCCATATCATGTTTATAAACACTCATAGCGGAAACATACATCACAAAAAGAATGGATGAAAAAGACAGTATTTAAGCAAATGCAAATGAGATGAACAAAAAAATTGATGGCACTGAAGATACAATGCAGCATACTTTACTTAATAAATAAGAAAGAGGGATACATATGAAAAGCAACGAAACGGGAACTAAGCGAAAAGTAGTAAGATATACGGGTGGAATTGCAATACTTTTATTATTGATATCCTTTATATATCAATGGAAAAATGGTTTAGAGGTTGATACTACTGAAAACTTCAGTCTGGCATTAGTTGTTGCCATTTTCCTTTCTAGTTTTATTCCTGAAAGAAAAAGAGATAGTTAAATAATTGAATAGGCAATTGGGATCTATTTCTCAATTGCCTATTTATGCAAATATAAATTCAAACTAAGAGATAAATGCTTAATATCGGTGATTACATACTTGAATAACAACTAATTTCTATTCAATATTTAATTATCTTTTAAAGTTTTTTAGATTTAGGCCTTGATAGTAGTGCTACTAGTTTTCTACTCTTTGAGGAATATAAGCGTTGCTACCAGGCTTCGCTTTTATTTCATTCCAAGCAGTAATCGCATCAGCTTTTGATTTCCCTTTGTTATTTGGGTCTTCGAAAAAGTCGCGAGTGAAACGATTGTATTCAAACTGCGAGCTAATAGTTGTTTTATAAGTAGGATCTTTTTTTCGTTCGTTTTCTTCATACCAAAACGTTATCGCGTCTTCATATGTTTTTCCGACATTCTCTTTAAAAAACTTTTGAAGAGCTACTGTAAAGCGGAAGTTTGCTCCGATTTTTTCTTTGAAAAAAGCACGAACATCTTCGCTGCAGCGGTGATTGTTAGTAATAATCGTTTGAAGAGAAAGTTCTTTATAAGAGAGGGAAGCTTTACTCACCTTTTGACTAGAGCTGTTTTTTAATATTTTACCAGTATGTAAATAATGTGAGATACGCTCGGTTATTTCAATCTTAGAGCCACTAGCTGGCAAACCATGCTCACGACAAAATGTTTGGAGTTCTGCTTTTAACCAATAATAGTTTTGGAAATCTTCAAGTGATATAGACTTTGTTAAAGGTGGACGCATGAATGTAACAACTTCTTTCTTCCATAATTTTCTTTAATTATAAAACATACGTTCTTTTTGTGAAAGGATTAATTTGTAAATATAATAAGAGGAGCGATTGCATATGGAAAGTGTAATCCAAGTTCGTGTTACGGGAATTTTAACTGAAGATGAAAAGATTTTGTTAGTAAAGCAAAAGGTTGCTAATCGCAATTGGTCTTTACCCGGGGGAAGGGTAGAGAACGGTGAAACGTTAGAAGAAGCAATGATTCGAGAAATGAGAGAAGAAACAGGGTTAGAAGTTAAAATTAAGAAGCTACTCTATGTTTGTGATAAACCAGATGCTAGCCCATCTTTATTGCATATTACATTTTTACTGGAAAAGATTACAGGGGAAATTATGTTACCATCAAATGAATTTGATCATAATCCGATTCATGATGTGCAAATGGTGCCAATAGAAGAATTAAGTCAGCATGGTTTTTCGGAAACTTTTATAAATCTTGTAAATGAAGAGTTTGAAAATGCAGGGAGTTACCAAGGATTGAAACAAAATATTGGCCTGTAACTATAGAGGAAGGATAGCTATTAGCTATCCTTCCTAAAAATGTTTTACACCGCTGACTGTAAAGAAGAAACAAGTTGATTTAAAAACTCATCCCCGGTCATAATCGCTTTCCCACCGCCACGAGCACTCTTTTTATTTCCGCCACCTTTTCCTTCAATTGTAGGAAGTGCCTCTTTTAAAAGAGCATTCATATCGAGCGTGACTGTTTTTCCGCAAGCGAGGATGCATTGTAGTTTGTCCTCATTTTCAATAACGAAATATGTAATGGCATGCTCTTGTTGTTCTGTAATAATGGCAGAAAGCTTTGCGATTTCTTGCATAGAACGATTTGTAAATACTTTAGAAATAAGTATGCCAGCATGCATTTCTGCAGGATGTTGCAGTAGTTCATTTGCCTCTGCAAATAATAATTTTTCATTCATTGTTTGTATTGCTTTTTCATTTTCTTTTTGAGAAGTAAGAAGTTGTGCTACTTTTGCTGGGATATCACTCTCGCTACTATTTAATTGTTTAGAAACATCTTTCATAATTTGTTGTTGTTGGCCCATTAAATTTAGTGTGCGCCAACCGGCGATAAACGTTAATCGTATGCCACCTTTATTGCGCTCCCACCCCAGTACTTGAATAGGACCTACTTCACCTGTACGTTTCGGATGCGTTCCGCCACAGCCGTTGTAGTCGAAGTTTTCAATTATAACAACACGTATATTTTCTGTTATAGTCGGTTCTTTACGAAGGGGGAAAGTTTTCGCTTTTTCTAAGTTCATCCACTCGATGCGGATGGGATGGTTTTCAAAAACAATTTTGTTTGCAATTTGTACTGCTTTTTCAACCGTTTCTGTATGAAGATTTTCTGTTTCTAAATCAATTGTTACCGTTTCTTTTCCAAGGTGGAATCCAATCGTAGGTATGTTAAAATGATCCCAAAAAGCAGCAGATAAAATGTGCTGAGCCGCATGTTGCTGCATATGATCAAAACGGCGCTCCCAATTAATTTTCCCTTCTACTTCTTCAGTATGTAATTGTTCTACAATGAAGTGACGAATTTCTCCATTTATCTCTTCTACATTGATTACATCGATATCATTTAATGTACCAGTATCATATGGTTGTCCGCCACCTGTCGGATAAAATGCCGTTTCGTTTAAAACAACGTATAAGTTACCGTCTTTATCATAATCTTGTTTTATAACTTTTGTAGTAAAGTCTTGCTTATAAGCGTCAGTGTAATATAATTTTTGCTCCAATTTTCTTTCCCCTTTCGTGTTCACTAGTTTCATTGTATAGCAATTGAAATTAGTTTCCTAATATTTCAGAAGAAAGAAACTATTTTTAGAATTTTCTTGCTATAATAAGAAAAAGAAAATGCGGGGGTGGAATGAATATGTTATATGAAAACGGCGTAGATAAACTTCTTAGTTTAAGCAAAAATATTTCTGAATTGTATCGAGAATTAAATGAAATGACCCGGATTTTAACGGATTGTAATCGAGAAAGTGTGAAGTTTGATCGGTTATATGTAAAAGAAGTACTGTGGAAGAAAGAAGATGTAATAGAGAAATATGACCAGCTGCTTGTGCAACTTTGTATAAATGAATGCTTTGATCTAAAAAGTGTCATTACAGGGGAATATAAGTATACATATGAAGAAGTAGAAAATATCGTTTTACAATTTAATGAGAAGTATAATGTTGCAATTTTAATTAAAGATGTTTGTAAAGAATTACAGTTTACATATGGCATAGATATGGACATAACGAGAACAGCCCGGGTATCAACAGCTCAAGTATAAAAAGGGAAAAGAAAGCAGATCCTTTGCTTTCTTTTTTTATGTAAGAATTGGGAGAGAAGGTTTGAAGATGAAGGGGAAGTTGCAAAATATTCATCCGTTAGGAATGACAATTATAATAGGGACTTTATTCGCAAGGTTTGCTACGTCAATGAGTATTCCTTTTTTAGCAATTTATTTAACGACTGTGAAAGGCGTATCAGCTGGAATGACGGGTGCTATTATTGGAACGAGTGCACTTGTTGGAGTGTTTGCTAGTTTTATCGGAGGGAATTTATCGGATCGATTCGGCCGAAACATGATTATAATATGGTCTATGATTGCTTGGGTATTTGTATTTGTAGGTTTTTCACTTGCAAATCATGTTTTAAGTTTCTTTTTATTAAATGCTTTGAATGGATTATGTCGATCTTTTTTTGAACCGACGTCAAGAGCATTATTATCAGATTTAACGAAACCAGAGTATCGTTTACTCGTATATAATTTGCGTTACGGTGCAATAAATGTTGGAGTAGCGATTGGCCCACTTGTCGGATTACAGATTGGAAGTGCAAAATCTACAATTCCTTTTTTAGTAGCAGCTGGAGTATATATTCTATATACAGCTATATTAGCATTCCAATTTAAGAAGTATCCAATTGAAAAAAAGAAAGTAAATACAGAAAAGCCCGTCACAATGTTAAATGCAGTTCGTATATTGCGAAAGGATGTCGTATTTTTAGTTGCTTTAGTCGGTATTATTTTGATTAATTGTGGCTTTTCACACTTAACGACAACTGTATCTCAATATTTTGCGAATTCACATATATTTCAGGATGGAGTGAAATTGTTTTCGTACATGTTAGCTTTAAATGCGATTGTTGTAGTCGTAATTCAATACCCTGTTATTCAAATATGTAAAAAGTATACACCGTTAGTATCTATTATGGTGGGAACCTTATTTGTGAGCGGAGGATTGTTTGGATTTGGAATAGTAGAATCTACGCTAGGTGCTGCTGTCTGCACAATTATTTTTACAATTGGAGAAGTTCTCATGTTTTCCATGACGGATGTGTTTATAGATGATATAGCTGTTTCGCATTTAAAAGGAACGTATTTTGGAGCGATGGGGTTTTCAGGAATTGGAGCAGTAATGGGTCCGTGGTTTGGGGGCGTACTTCTCGATTACTACGGGTATCAAAATGGATTTATTGTCTTTTCAGCGCTAGCTATAATTTCAACTGTAGCATTTCCTGTACTTTTAGTTACAAAAGGTTTATTGAAAAAAAGATATGATAAAAATTGTAATTTAGAATTACATGCGAAATAAAATAAGCCCCAGCAGATGACTGGGGCTTATTTTTGTATTTATCCTGCTATTTGCAGGCAGTAAAACTCCCGTTGATTACAGTTTTACTTTATTTTACTTCTCAATTTGAAAAAGAACTTTTTCTTCATGTTTATTAGCAACTTCGTTTTTGGAAATATGAATGGCTAAATATCCATTCTCTAAGCAGGCTAGCATCTTCTTATAAATAATAGTAGCGGGTAAAGGAATGATCCGCTGCAAAGAAATATTTTTATGGAGTATGCAAATATTTAGGCCTGTCTCCATCTTTTTAATGACTACATTTTGTTCGGATACATTTGGTACATCTGTTTCCAAAATGTACTCTTGTTCAGTTTCGCAAAGGTCAATATGAATTTGATTTGGGAAACTAAAGTTACTACAAGAATCGGAACAAAACTGATCCATCCATTCTTCGAAACCATCAACATGAAAAAGACAATCCTTCTTTTTCTTGCCCATGTAAGACACCCTCCGTAAAATCTCAATTCATACTATGTTATGCATGAATGAAGTAGGGGTGAAGAATAAATGGAAAAATATAAACATTGTATGTGACAAAGGTAGCTAGTGTGAACCTTTTGTTTTACATATCATGATGTGCATGATTTTTTTGGCGTGAATGGTTACGGTTTTTTACTTTATGAGATCCGCTTAATGGTTCAGGTTGTCCCTTTTTTTCTTTCGCTTCACGATTGTTTTTTCCCATTGTATGTGACACCTCCTCTTTCTCTTTAGAATGAGAGAAGTTTGCAAATTTATACGAGAATGTTTTTAGAAAAAAAGGTAAAGATAAATGGGACTAACTATTATGGAAAGGGGATTATATAATGCCATATCATAAAGATAAACAACAAGCTTTTCAAGCAGCGCAGCAAGGGGTTACACAAGCAGAACATGCATTTAACAACATTGTAAAAAATGATCCAAACTACGGTCATGATTTAAAAGAGTTACGCCAAGAGGTTCAGGAAGCGTATGAACAGATTCAAAATGCGTTAGAAGTAGCTTCAGAAACACAACGTCCACAACTTGAGCAATACGAAAATAATCTCCAAAACATTATGCGGAATGTAGATCAATTAGAAAAGTAAATGAGGTTGTTGTGTATTCGACAACCTTTTACTTTAATGAACATTATGCTAAAACAGAAAATTTTTTTAGTAGTTTTTTCTTTATTATGCGCAGTACATATATTTCAAGTGGAAAAAGTGGAAGCGAAAATGTTGCTCAGAAAAGAGCTAGAACCAACTGGCTATGTAACATGGGAAGTACCTAATAATGAAAAGATTATTGCCATTACATTTGATGATGGACCAGATCCGACTTATACAACACAAATTTTACATTTATTACGTCAATATAAAGCAGAAGCGACTTTTTTTATGATTGGATTTCGAGTTCAGCGTAATCCATATTTAGTGAAACAAGTGTTAAAAGAGGGACATGAAATTGGAAATCATACGATGAATCATTTGTATGCGAGTAATTCATCAGATGAAAAATTAGAAAATGATATTTTAGATGGAAAGAAATATTTTAAAAAATGGGTGAAAGAACCTCTGCTATTCCGTCCTCCTGGTGGATATATTAACGATGCTGTATTTAAAACAGCGAAAGAAGCGGGTTATCAAACTGTTCTATGGTCGTGGCATCAAGATCCACGTGATTGGGCAAACCCAGGGGTTGAATCCATTGTAAATCATGTAGTGAAAAATGCTAAAAGTGGAGATATTGTATTGTTACATGATGGAGGAAATGATCGTAGTCAAACAGTAGCAGCGCTAGCAAAAATTTTACCTGAGCTGAAAAAACAAGGATATCGATTTGTAACGGTTTCGGAATTACTACGTTATAAACATTAGCAAAAATCCCAAAAGGAAAATATGCCTTTTGGGATTTTTCGTTACTGGTTCTTTTTACGTTTTTTATTATTTTGTCGCTCTGCTGGAGTTAAAGGTTCATTTGCAAATTCTTCATTGTAACCAGTTCCTTGTCCTTGTGCAGATGCCGCATTCATTCCTGAAATAGTATGATTTGCTTTTCTTTTACCCATTTTATTTCACCTCTATAACATTTTTTGTATGTTGAATGATGAGCAGTTCATAGTATGTATGAACTGTAAGTAAAGCACTAATAGAGCACTTTACTTTATGGTAATAGTATTCATAAGGACCGTGAACACTATTCAAATTTAGAAACATAAAGAAAACTTATGATAATCTATAAGTTTCTTATTATTTACTTATTTAGAAAGTTGTAATAAGATATTATCGTAAGGTATTGAAAAGTTTGTCTACATTTTATATTCAGACAACTTAGTCACGTTTAACAGGGGGGAAACATAATGGTCAAACATAATCCATTTCAATCACGTGCAACTTTTGAAGTAGATGAAAAAACGTATCATTATTATGATTTGAAAGCGCTTGAAAATGCAGGGGTTGGCAACGTATCACAATTACCATATTCCGTGAAAGTTTTACTTGAATCAGTACTTCGTCAAGTAGACGGACGTGTAATCACAGAAGAGCATGTTACAAATTTAGCGAAATGGGGAACGAAAGATGTGCAAGATATCGATGTTCCATTTAAACCATCTCGTGTAATTTTACAAGATTTCACTGGTGTTCCAGCCGTTGTAGATTTGGCTTCGCTTCGTAAAGCAATGGCAGATATGGGCGGGGATCCTGATAAAATTAATCCAGAAATTACTGTAGACCTTGTAATTGACCACTCTGTACAGGTTGATAGAGCGGGTACGGCAGACGCGCTTGCATTCAACATGGACTTAGAGTTTAAACGTAATGAAGAACGTTATAAATTTTTAAGCTGGGCACAAAAATCATTTGATAACTATCGCGCAGTGCCACCAGCTACAGGTATTGTACACCAAGTAAACCTTGAATATTTAGCACCAGTTGTTCATGCTGTGAAAAATGCTGAAGGTGACTTAGTTGCATACCCAGATTCATTAGTTGGAACAGACTCACATACAACGATGATTAACGGTATCGGCGTTCTTGGATGGGGCGTTGGTGGTATTGAAGCAGAAGCAGGAATGCTTGGACAGCCTTCATACTTCCCAGTACCTGAAGTAATCGGTGTGAAATTAACTGGTACACTTCCAAGTGGTACTACAGCAACTGATGTTGCATTAAAAGTAACACAAGTATTACGTCAAAAAGGTGTAGTTGGTAAATTCGTTGAGTTCTTCGGTAGTGGACTAAAGAGCATGCCTTTAGCTGACCGTGCAACAATTTCAAACATGGCACCAGAATACGGTGCAACTTGTGGATTCTTCCCAATTGACGATATTTCATTAGAATACTTACGTTTAACTGGTAGAGATGAAGAGCAAATTCGCATTGTTGAAGAATACTGTAAAGCAAATGGTTTATTCTATACAGCAGACAGCAAAGATCCAATTTACACTGATCTTGTTGAAATTGATTTAAATACAATCGAATCTAACCTTTCTGGACCGAAACGCCCACAAGATTTAATTCCACTTTCAGATATGAAAGATGCGTTCCATAAAGCTGTTGTAGCACCAGTTGGAACACAAGGACTTGGATTTAATGAGCAAGAGTTCGATAAAGAAGTGAAGGTTACATTAGAAGATAAAGAAGTAACGATGAAAACAGGTGCAATTGCAATCGCTGCAATTACAAGCTGTACAAATACATCAAACCCATACGTATTAATTGGAGCAGGTCTAGTTGCGAAGAAAGCAATTGAAAAAGGGCTTGTAGTACCTGAGTACGTAAAAACATCATTAGCACCAGGATCTAAAGTTGTTACTGAATACTTAGATAAATCAGGTTTAACAACATATTTAGATCAATTAGGTTTCCAAACAGTTGGTTACGGTTGTACGACTTGTATCGGTAACTCTGGTCCGTTAGCAGAGGAATTAGAAGAAGCAATCGCAGCAAACGATTTATTAGTAACATCTGTTTTATCTGGTAACCGTAACTTTGAAGGTCGTATTCATCCACTTGTAAAAGCAAACTACTTAGCATCACCACCACTTGTTGTGGCATATGCACTTGCAGGTACTGTTGATATTGACCTGAAAAATGATGCAATCGGTAAAGATGCAAATGGCAATGCTGTTTACTTCAACGACATTTGGCCATCAGCTAAAGAAATTGAAGATGTAGTTCAAAACGTTGTTACATCTGAACTGTTCAAGAAAGAATATGCACAAGTATTTAACAGCAATGAGCGCTGGAATGAAATCCAAACTTCAAATGAAGCTTTATATACTTGGGATAATGATTCAACTTATATTCAAAACCCACCGTTCTTTGAAGGATTATCTAAAGAGCCAGGTGAAGTTGAAACGTTATCAGATTTACGCATTGTTGGTAAATTTGGAGACTCTGTAACGACAGACCATATTTCACCAGCAGGTTCAATTGGTAAGCATACACCAGCAGGACGCTACTTATTAGAAAACGGCGTACAACCCGTTGACTTCAACTCTTACGGTTCTCGTCGTGGTAACCACGAAGTTATGATGCGTGGTACATTCGCGAACATCCGTATTAAAAACCAAATCGCACCAGGAACAGAAGGCGGATACACAACATATTGGCCAACTGGTGAAGTAACATCAATCTATGATGCTGCTATGAAATATAAAGAAGATGGCACAGGCCTTCTAGTTATTGCTGGTAAAGATTACGGTATGGGAAGTTCTCGTGACTGGGCTGCGAAAGGTACAAACTTATTAGGTATTAAAGCAGTAATCGCAGAAAGCTTCGAACGTATTCACCGTAGTAACTTAGTATTAATGGGTGTATTACCACTTCAATTTAAAGATGGCGAAAGCGCTGAAACGTTAGGTCTTGTTGGTAACGAGTCATTTGAAATTCAAATTGACAAAACAGTTAGACCACGCGATCTTGTAAAAGTAGTTGCAACTGATGCAGATGGCAACGAAAAACAATTTGAAGTAGTAGCTCGTTTCGATAGTGAAGTAGAAATTGACTACTACCGTCACGGTGGTATTCTACAAATGGTTCTTCGTGAGAAAATTGAAGAGTCAAAAGTGTCGAACTAAATAATTGAAATGAACGATAAGGAAGCTAACAACTGTTAGCTTCCTTATTTTATGGAAAGGGATGAAACCAATTGGTTTCATCCCTTTCTTTTTACTATAAAAATGGAGGGAACATCATGAAAGAATATTGTTACCGTTACAGAAAGAAAAATTATTAGTAATAGCAGCTGTATGCAGCGGGATGTTTGCAGCTATTCGCTTGTTGATGTGGATAAACAATCTTTCATTTGATTATGTGAGCTCCAAAGCAAGTCAACGAATATTGCAAAGGAAACGTATAGATGTATTGCGTCATTTTTTCTCATTACCGTTTGAAGAGAGTGAGAAGATTAAACAAGGAGAGTTAGAGAAGTTAGTTGTGTCTGATATTCCAAACTGGGTCAGATTATATGGTTCTATATTAATAGAATATATTCACGCTATTGCGCAATTTATAGGTGCGTTCATAGCACTACAACATATAGATACAGAGTTCATATTGTGGGTAACTCCGTTTTTATTTTTAAGTGCAACGGTTCCGATATTGATGGGGAAAAAGGTAAGAAATATTGCAAGCATTGCTCTTATCTTTATTCAGCGTCATCTATTTGATACTCGATAGATTCCGAGTGATTCAGATCAACGTTAAAAGTAGCGGTCATAAGGAAAGTGGCAATTCCAAGGATTACGAAAAGGACGAATGAGACTAGAGAGACGTAGAGACAAATACGCCCTACTTTCTTTTTTTCAAGATCTTTACTAAAGAGTGAAATGATCCATGTAATAATACCGATTGGGTATAAAAGAAAACTAAAAATATATAATGTTATTTTTTCGAATGAATTCATAAACAATCCCCCTTTTGTTGAAGGTTATATAAGAAAGTAAAAAGGTGAATGGGTCCATAAGAAGATAAACAACACTTCATCTGTTTTTTCTAATTATATGATAAAAAGGGAAAAATTACACTTCAAATAAGAATATTCTAATTATTTTGACTGTGAATATTTCCAAGCTTGTCCGTATAAGCTAAAATAAGGTATATAGTATTTGGGTGATTAAGTTATAAGAAGATAAACACGTTAGGGTGATATAAAATGTGGCGGAAACTTACGATTATTGTAGTGTTACTTTGTTTAGCGGGATATGCAGCTTATGAACAGTTTGGTAAAAACGATCAGGTGGTACAAGGGGAGCAAGAAAAAAGTGAAGCTGCTATGAAAGAGATGATTGCAAGTAATGGTATTGAAATAGGGAAGAGTGCACCAGACTTTGCATTAACGAAGTTAGATGGAACGAATATAAAGTTATCAGATTTAAAAGGAAAGAAAGTAATTTTAAACTTTTGGGCAACGTGGTGTGGACCTTGCCAGCAAGAAATGCCTGATATGGAAGCTTTCTATAAAGAACATAAAGAGAACGTAGAAATTTTAGCAATAAATTATACGCCTTCAGAAAAAGGTGGTGGGGTAGAAAAGGTAAGCAATTTTGCCAAGGAGAAAGGCATTACTTTTCCTATTTTATTGGACAAGAACATTGATGTGACAACAGCGTATAAAGTAATTACGATTCCAACTTCGTATTTTATAGATACGAAAGGTGTCATTCAAGATAAGTTTATTGGACCGATGACACAAAAAGAGATGGAGAAACGGATTGCTAAATTAAAATAACGGCGAAAAGGTAGAGGTGGAAAGTTACCATTTCTGCCTTTTCTTTTTCACGGAGTGATAGCAGCATGTTATGATAAAAGAAATATAAACGTTTAGAGATAAAGGAGTGTATGGAGTGGGGAATATATCCTTACCGTTAGATTATGTTGTAATTGATTTTGAAACAACAGGATTTAACCCTTATAATGATAAAATTATTCAAGTCGCAGCAGTGAAATATCGTAATCATGAACTAGTAGATCAATTTGTTTCCTATGTGAATCCAGAGCGTTCAATTCCGGACCGAATAACAAGTTTAACAGGTATTACAAATTATCGTGTTTCAGATGCACCGACGATTGAAGAAGTATTACCTTTATTTTTAGCATTTTTACATACAAATGTAATTGTCGCTCATAATGCATCGTTTGATATGCGTTTTTTGAAAAGTAATGTAAATATGCTTGGTTTACCGGAACCTCAAAATAAAGTGATTGATACTGTGTTTTTAGCAAAGAAATATATGAAGCACGCGCCTAATCATAAACTTGAAACGTTAAAGCGAATGCTTGGAATTCGTTTAAGTTCTCATAATGCATTTGATGATTGTATTACTTGTGCAGCTGTTTATCAAAAATGTTCATCTATTGAAGAAGTGGAAAAAAGAAAATCGAATACGGAAGTACTTGATGAAACAGCAGTATATGAAGCAGTAAAAAAGATACTTGTACGAAATAAACGTGATATCGAATGGATTCGTTGTATGAATGTAGGAAGCTATTTAGATATAAAAGCTTTTTATCCAGTTATGAGAGTAAAAGTAAAAGGGCGAAAGAAATACGTATTAACAGAGATATTAGAAGATGATGTGAAAGAAATATGTACGAGTTTAAATTGTGAACCGGCGTTAAAAAGTGAAGTTGGTAATACGAGAATTATGCTTAATAGCTTAGAGGATGTCCTGAAATTAGAAAGTTATATTTTAGGACAGTATGATTTCGTGCTGCAAGCGCTAAGTGAGTATAAACAAATTGAAATGAATGCAGATGAAAAGCTAAAAGAATATTTAAATATAATGGTGTAAAAAACATAAAATTTTCTTACAAATCTGATTAAAGAGTTTTTCATTTGCTCATACTATGTATAGTAAGAATGCGAAGGAGAGAGGGTGAACAGCATGAGAAGAAGTCGCCGTAAATCATTTGACGAACTTGTGAAAGAAAATAAACAACAATTATTAAGTGATCGTGATGCAATCGATCGCATTGAAGAGCGTATTGAAAAACGTTATGAAATGCAACTTTTTAAGCAAGCTGAATAATTCTTAACACTAGTACGATACTAGTGTTAAGGAGGCGATAGTAATGGGTAATCCGAAAAAGAATTCAAAAGACTTTGCACCGAATCATATTGGAACACAATCAAAAAAAGCTGGTGGCAATAAAGGAAAGCAAATGCAAGACCAAACGGGCAAACAACCGATTGTTGATAACGGTTAAAAAGGGAGAATGTTGTCATTCTTCTTTTTGTGACGGATTTTTAATAGTAAAAAAGGGCTGACTTATGTCAGCCCTTTTTCGTAATCGTAAAATTTTCAACGAGTAAACGCCAATTTTGCGGGAATGGTAAGCCAATCTTCCAGTAACTAATACCGCCTATACCTTGTTCTTTCATTAAATTGAATTTGCTTTGAACAGACCGTGAATCTTCAAACCAAACTTCGTGTTGAACACCATTTTCATCAAAATAATTAAAATGAGGAGCTTGAGCTGTGAAATCATAGCGGATGGGGACATTGTATTTACGAGCTAGTGCGACAGCTGCGACAGAGCTAATTGCTTTTGCAGGCGGATTGCCTTGTTTGAACGGAAGTTTCCAATCGAATCCGTATAAGTTTTGCCCCATCATAATTTTTTGGGGAGGCATTTGAGATTTCGCGTATTGAAGTACTTCTTTTACAGGACCGATAGGCGAAATAGCCATCGGTGGCCCGCCTTGCCAACCCCAGTCATATGTCATAATGACGACGAAATCAACAATTTGCCCTTGTGCTTTATAATCGTGAGCTTCGAAAAATTTTCCCTTTTGATTTGAACTTGTTTTCGGTACAAGCGTTGTACTCAATGTGTACCCATTAGGTAAGCGTGTTTTTACATTTCGTAAAAAACGATTATACGCTTCGCGATCTTCAGGTGCTACACTCTCGAAATCAAAATGAATGTCTCGCATACCGTACTTCTCAGCTGTTTGTAAAATGTTAGTAATAAATTTGTTTTGAATCGATGCATCGCGTAAAATAACTGATGTCAGATCGGCACTGAAATTTCCATTTTCAATATTTGTAATAACGAGCATCGGGATGGTTTTGCCTTGCGTTGCAATATTAGCGATTTTAGCTGTTTCAGTTGGTTCTTTTAACGTACCATCTCTTTTTGCCTCGAAACTGAAGTAAGCCAAATATGTTAAAAATGGATTAATGGCACGCGTAGCGTTAACCAAACTTTCTTTTATTGGTATTGTTGAAGGCTGTAAATAAGCGATGGATTCTACTGCACGTTTTGTCCCTTTCGGTATATATAACTGCTGTCCAACATGGAGAATGGATTTTAAAGATAAGTTATTAACTTTAGCTAAACTAGCGAGAGGTACGTTATATGTCTGAGAGATTCGATATAGGCTATCACCAGGCTGTACATAATAATTATTCCCTTTCGTATTAACGATCAGTGCCTGACCTACAACGAGTGTTTCAGCTGGATTTAGTCCATTGTCCTTTACTATTTCGTCAGGTGTTGATCCATACTTTGATGCCAAGCTATATACGCTATCACCGCTACGAACAGTTACAATTTGAATCATATGCTTGCCCCTTTCAGTAAAAGATTGACTGTTTTTATTTTATTTTTGATGTCACTGTATTATGATTAAATGTATGCAAGGTAGCAGAAGTGAAAGAAGGGAAGAAACAGTTAGTGTATATCTACAAAAATATATAATTAGTGATAAAATATGAAAGTATATTCAATTGGTGATTTTGCAAAAAGGCAGGTAGGATAGAACAAACTAGTTGCCATCTTCAAGCGAAAATAAGCTAAGAAGATGGTTAAGGGGTTGCTGGAAAATGATGCTTGCGAAGAAAGTGAGAATCAAGCCGAATAAAGAACAAGAATTGCAACTTTGGAAATCTGTTGGTACGGCAAGATGGGCTTATAATTGGACACTGGCGAAGCAAGAAGAGAATTACAAGAATGGCGGAAAGTTCATATCAGACGTTTTTTTACGGAAAGAATTAACTGTATTAAAGCAGACTGAAGAATATGCTTGGTTGTACAATGTTTCAAATAATATAGCCAAACAAGCGATTAAAGATGCTTGTGAAGCATATAAGCGATTTTTTAAGGGACTGGCTGATAAACCACGATTCAAAAGCAGAAGGAAAGCAAAACTCTCTTTTTACAATGATAATGTCAAGTTAAAAGTAAAAGAAAAACAAGTTTTGATTGAGAAAGTTGGTTGGGTAAAAACATCCGAAAAGTTACCGGTAGGGGTTAAGTACTCTAATCCACGCGTTAGCTTTGACGGTAAGTATTGGTATTTGTCTGTCGGTATTGAACAGGAGTTTACAAAAGAGAAGTTAACGGCTGTTTCGTTAGGAATAGATATTGGAATCAAAGAATTAGCATATTGTTCTGATGGGCAGAGGAAGAACAATATCAACAAAACAAAAATGGTAAGACAGGCAGAGAAACGCCTTCGTAGGTTGCAACGTCAAGTTTCTCGTAAATATGAAATGAATAAGGAGGGAAACCGTTTTGTCAAAACGAGCAACATTATAAAAATCGAGAAAGAGATACGACAGCTACATAGAAGGTTATCAAATATCAGAAAGAATCATCTTCATCAATCCACGAGCGAAATTGTGAAAACCAAGCCATTTCGCATTGTGATGGAGACGTTGCATATGAAAGGTCTGATGAAGAATAGACACCTAGCTAAAGCGATTGCGAAGCAGTGTTTATATGAGTTCAAAAGACAAATTCAATACAAGTGTGAAAAATATGGTATTGAATTTGTAGAAGCTGATACATGGTATCCTTCTTCAAAAATGTGCTCCAGTTGTGGAAGCATCAACAAAGAACTAAAACTTTCTGACCGTGTATACAAATGCACTTGTGGTCACGAAATGGATAGGGATTTAAATGCGGCTATCAATTTGTCACGGTATGAATTAGCCAGTTAACATCTAAAAAAAGTTACGGCTAATATGTAGGATTCGTTGTATCCGAATTTACGCCCTCGGAGTGTTACATCAAACGAAAGTAGCTTCTGTGAAATCGGACACGTAGAACAGGGAAATAAACAAAATTTATAGATTTTTATAAGTTTATGGCAACGGCGAATACATATGTTTGTAGCAGAACATGAAGTTGAAATCCGTTATGCGGAAACAGATCAAATGGGTGTTGTTTACCATTCAAACTATTTGGTGTGGCTTGAACTAGGTCGCACGAAACTTATACAAGATTTAGGATTTTCATATGTTGAAATGGAGAAAGAGGGAATTATTTCTCCTGTGTTAGACTTGCAAATTTCATATCGTAAAGCGATGCGTTACGGAGAAAAAGCAATTGTGAAAACGTGGATTGATACTGTGAGTCCGCTTCGCGTTGTATATGGTTATGAAATATATAACGGTGAAGGTGAACTTTGTATTACTGCAAGTACGACGAATATTTGCGCAAAAAAAGAAGGGTTCAGGCCCGTATCATTTAAAAAGTTATATCCAGAGTGGTATGCGAAATATGAGGAAATTAAGAAAAAATAAAAAAGCGTGGCAGAAGCCACGCTTTTTTATTTTTCATAATTAAATTGCGGGAAATCATCACCGACGTTAAATGTAACAGATAAATTATGTCCATCGAAGAACCATTCATCATCGCCTTCAATAAAGAAGTTAATACCTTCTTCTTGAGTTTGAACAGCAGGATGTGCAGGGTCATCTTTACGAATACCTAAAGAAAGTCCTTTTTGCACAGTACTGCAACCGCCGTATTGTACGAAAAGGCGTAGTGTTTCACCCGATTGTAAGTTTAATTCATTTTTATACCATTGTGCTGCTTCTTTTGTTACGGAAAGATTCATGTATAGTTCCTCCAAATTATGTTGCTTTTTCTTTAGTATAAAAAATAACGCAAAAAGACGCTATTAATATGCTTCACGTTTTCTTTTTGCGTTATGTGGGTTACAATCTTATTTTTGCTTTTTTGAAAAGTTTGCTTTCGGTTCAGTTTTATTTATAATTCGTCCGATATTTGCACGGTGTTTATAAATAACCATACCTGCTAATAAACACATCGCAATAATGAAGATTTTATCCCCGCTAACAATGGATGCAATAACAGCAACGACGGCTGTTACCATAGAAGAAAGTGATACGTATCTTGTTGTAAATAAAAGGCTGAAAAAGACAACAGCTAATATTGCAAAAACAACTGGAGAGTAGCATAATAGCACGCCAGCAGAAGTTGCAACAGCTTTACCACCACGGAATTTTGCGAAAATTGGATATACATGTCCAAGAACAGCAGCTAATCCGAACCATAGTGGGTGAACATCTAATCCGAAAATAATCGGTAGACTTGTTGCTAATGTACCTTTTAAAATGTCAGCAATTGTAACGATAAAACCTGCTTTTTTCCCTAGTGTGCGGAATGTATTTGTTCCGCCTAGATTACCGCTTCCGTGCTCACGAATATCGATTCCGTAGCCGATTTTTCCAACGACTAGTGCGAATGGAATCGAGCCAAGTAAGTAGGCAACGATAAATAAAAGATATGTAGTAACCATAAGTTCAGTCTCCTTTATTCAAATGTGTTGATAAAGGGTAAAAAGAGTTTTTCCCGTATATTGTACCATACATTTGTAAAGAGCACATTTCTTTTTTGTAAATGAAAAATTCATTATTTCGTGAAAAAAATTTCACAGGAATGTTACATTTCTCACAGAAACACCAAGACTATATGTAGTAACATTTTAATCAAAAGACAACAACATATTGGTGGAGGGTTATAAATGTTACAACGAAATGTACGTGGAGAAGAATTAATGAGAGTGTTTGAGACGATTGTCCACGGTAGTGAGCAAGATTTAATGCAAGAAAATGCAAATGTAGATGGCCGCTCTCCGATGGGAGTAATGGGAACGTTCGCATCAGAGAGTGCGAAATATTATACAGTTGAAAATTTATTGTCAGATCAAGTGAAAAAAGCGATAAATCAAAATATATTATATCCACATGACTTAGATTTTTATGCGACAGGAACGACGACTTGTTCGCAAATTCCGTTAGCGCAAATGCTTACGACCGGTTTTCATACCGGGCATGGGCATATGAGACAACCGCAGGATATTAAAAGTGCATTGGCTCTTTCGTCTATTATTTTTCAGGCGAATCAAAATATGCAGCACGGTGGTCAATCATTTGCACTCTTTGATATTGATTTAGCTCCATATGTGAGAAAAACAGTAGCGAGACATAAGAAACGATTACAGTCATATCCGCTTACGAAAGAACAAATAGAAGAATTTGCATGGAAAGAAACAGAAAATGATACGTATCAGGCATGTGAAGCTTTCGTTCATAATTCAAATAGTATGCACAGTAGGGGTGGGGGACAAGTACCGTTTATTTCTATTAATTATGGAACAGACACATCAAAAGAGGGACGGTTATTAGTTAGACAACTTTTAAAAGCGACACAAGCTGGTCTTGGTAAAGGGGAAACACCAATTTTTCCAATTCAAATTTTTAAAATGAAAAAAGGTGTGAACTTTGAAGAATGTGATCCGAACTATGATTTATTTGAATTAGCGTTAGAGACAACGGCTGAACGATTATTCCCTAACTTTTCATTTTTAGATGCGCCATTTAATGCAGTGCATTATGACGGACGACCGGAAAGTGAAGTATGTTACATGGGATGTCGTACCCGTGTTATGTCTAACATACATGGAGAAGAAACAGCGATTGGAAGAGGCAATTTATCATTTACTTCTATCAACTTAGTGAAATTAGCGTTAATTAGTGGTTCAAAAGAAGCATTTTTTGAAGCATTAAATTATTACTTAGATTTAGGAATTAAGCAATTATTAGAGAGATTTGAGTATCAATGTACGAAGCGAGCGAGAGATTTTCGATTTTTATATTCACAAGGTGTATGGCGCGGTGGAGAAAAGTTACAGCCTGAAGATTCTGTAGCATCCATTTTAAAGCAAGGGACGTTAAGTCTTGGTTTTATCGGTCTTGCGGAGTGCTTAGTAGCTTTAACAGGAAAGCATCATGGAGAAGATGAAGAATCATGGAAACTCGGGTATGAAATCATTTCCTTTATGAGAGATAGAATGGATAAAGCAACGGAAGAACATGAACTGAATTTCTCAGTAATTGCAACTCCTGCAGAAGGGTTATCAGGGAAGTTTGTGAAAAAAGATAGAGAAGAATTTGGTGTGATTAGCGGTATAACGAACCATAATTATTATACGAATTCATTCCATATTCCAGTTTACTATAGCATTCAAGCGATAAATAAAATTCGTTTAGAAGGACCTTTCCATGCTCTATGTAACGGGGGACATATTACGTACATTGAACTAGACGGAGCAGCTATGCATAACAAACAGGCGTTAAAACAAATTGTACGAGCGATGGCAGATCATGGCGTTGGATACGGTTCAATTAATCATCCTGTTGACCGTTGTAAGTGCTGTAGTTATCACGGAGTTATTGGTAATGAATGCCCAAGTTGCGGAAATGAAGACGAAACTAATATAGAAAGAATTCGCCGTATTACAGGCTATCTTGTAGGAGATATGTCGAAGTGGAATAGTGCAAAACGTAGTGAAGAGATGGATCGGGTGAAGCATAAATGAAAGTGATGAACATCATTCATGATAGTGTAGTAGATGGAGAAGGGTTGCGGACAGTCGTGTTTTTTGCGGGCTGTCCGCATCGTTGTTTCAGTTGCCATAATCCGAAATCGTGGAATATTTGTAATGGAACTGAAATGACAGTAGAAGAAATTGTGAACGAGATTGCAAGTAATTCATTAACTGATGTAACATTTTCAGGTGGAGATCCATTCTTCCAAGCTGCTGAAGTGAAAAAAGTAGCAAAAGCTGTGAAAGACTTGAAAAAAAATCTTTGGATGTATACAGGTTATACGTTAGAAGAGATACAGAGTTCTCAAAATAATGATATGATAGAGTTGTTACATTATGGGGATGTTTTAGTCGATGGAAGGTTTGAAATCGAGAAAAAAGATTTAACACTTCCATTTCGCGGAAGCTCCAATCAACGTATTATTCGATTGAAAGAGTAAAAAGGCGGGATAGATTATATGAATAAAACAGTATTACTTGTTGAAGATGAAAGAAGATTACGTGAAATCGTTAGTGATTATTTTCGTAATGAAGGCTTTGAAGTAATCGAAGCAGAAGACGGAAAAATAGCGTTAGAATTATTTGCAGAGCATGAAATTGATTTAATTATGTTAGATATAATGTTACCAGAAATAGATGGATGGTCTGTTTGTAGACGAATTAGAAAAGAATCAGCAGTACCAATCATTATGCTAACAGCCCGTTCGGATGAGGATGATACATTACTAGGGTTCGAATTAGGTGCAGATGAGTATGTAACGAAACCTTTCAGCCCGAAAGTGTTAGTAGCTCGTGCGAAGACATTATTGAAACGTGCGGATGGTGTGGTAGGAGTAGCGGAAGAAAATGCTATGTCTTTAGCTGGAATAGAAGTGAACCGTCTATCTAGAACCGTTTTAGTAGATGGAGAAGAAATTATATTGACACATAAGGAATTTGAACTTCTTGTTTATTTAATGGAGAACAAAGGAATTGTGTTGTCACGTCAACATTTATTAGATCAGTTATGGGGATATGATTACTACGGTGATGACCGAACGGTGGATACTCATATTAAAAAACTACGAAATAAGCTAGGAGATAAAGCGAAGCATATCGGTACTGTTATTCGAGTGGGTTACAAATTTGAAGAATAACCTTTAAATTACTATGGGCTTTGGGATATAGCAAATTTATACTCTCTTTTGTAGGTGGAATGTACAAAAAATACTTTTCTTGTCTACAATGTTAGATAAGAGTATTTTTTTAATTGGATTTCACGATGAGTTCACAAGAAGGACACAAAACGTGACTATACTGAAAATACGAATTCACCAGAGAGGGGAAGTAAACATGGGATATTACGACGGACCAAATTTAAATGAAGAGCATAGTGAAACGAGAGAAGTGAGAAAATCAGGTAGTAGAAAAGGTTATTTTTTCACAGGTTTAGTCGGAGCTGTAGTTGGGGCTGTCACAATTAGTTTTGCGGCACCATATATGCCATGGGCTCAAAATAATGGAGCGGCTGTATCATCATTCAGTTCGGATTCAAAAGTTGAAGGTACTGTAGTTCCTGTTGTCAATAAAGCAAAAAATGAAACTGATTTACCTGGTATGATTGAAGGCGCGAAAGATGTTGTTGTAGGTGTTATTAATATGCAACAAAGTGTTGATCCATTTGCAATGCAACCGACAGGCCAAGAGCAACAAGCTGGCTCAGGATCAGGTGTTATTTATAAAAAAGCAGGAAATAAAGCGTATATTGTAACGAACAACCATGTAGTAGATGGAGCAAATAAACTTGCTGTAAAACTAAGTGATGGTAAAAAGGTAGATGCAAAACTTGTAGGGAAAGACCCTTGGTTAGATTTAGCGGTTGTAGAAATTGATGGATCTAATGTAAATAAAGTTGCCACTTTAGGTGATTCAAGTAAACTTCGTGCGGGTGAAAAAGCGATTGCAATTGGTAACCCACTAGGGTTTGATGGAAGTGTAACGGAAGGTATTATTAGTAGCAAAGAACGTGAAATTCCAGTAGATATCGATGGCGATAAGCGTGCAGATTGGAATGCTCAAGTTATTCAAACAGATGCAGCAATTAACCCAGGTAATAGTGGTGGTGCGTTGTTTAACCAAAATGGTGAAATAATTGGGATTAATTCAAGTAAAATTGCACAACAAGAAGTTGAAGGAATTGGATTTGCTATTCCAATTAATATTGCAAAACCAGTTATTGAATCACTTGAAAAAGACGGAGTGGTGAAACGTCCAGCTCTTGGAGTAGGTGTCGTTTCATTAGAAGATGTGCAAGCTTATGCAGTAAATCAATTGAAAGTACCGAAAGAAGTAACAAACGGCGTTGTATTAGGTAAAATTTACCCAATATCACCTGCAGAAAAAGCAGGTTTAGAGCAATATGATATTGTAGTATCATTAGATGATCAAAAAGTAGAAAATTCACTTCAATTCCGTAAATATTTATATGAAAAGAAAAAAGTAGGCGAGAAAGTAGAAGTTACATTCTATCGTAACGGTCAAAAAATGACGAAAACAGCTACTTTAGCAGATAATTCAGCTACAAAGAATCAATAATTGAAATAAAAGAAAGTCTCTTTCATATTGAAAGAGACTTTCTTTATCGGCTATACTAAAGGAATAGGAGGGATAAATTATGACAATTGAAAACCCAACTCGTACGGAAATTGGTGAAGTATTAAAGAAAAGCAAAACGATTGCAGTTGTTGGATTATCGGATAAGCCAGAACGTACATCGTATATGGTTTCAAAAGCAATGCAAGATGCTGGGTATCGTATTATTCCAGTGAACCCAACAGTAGATGAGGTGCTTGGAGAAAAAGCAGTTTCTTCACTAAAGGATATTAAGGAACATGTTGATATTGTAAATGTATTCCGCCGTTCAGAATTTTTAATGGATGTTGCGAAAGAGTTTGTAGAGATTGATGCAGATGTTTTTTGGGCACAATTAGGAGTACAAGATGAAGATACATATAAACTGTTAAAAGAAAAAGGCTATACTGTAATAATGGATCGTTGCATTAAAGTAGAACATGCGATGACAAAATAGTATAGGTTTTAAAGAGAGAAAGATTGATTCAGCCCTCTTTATAAATAAGTAGGGCCGATGAACGAGGTGTTCATCATGAGATTTTTTAAAGGCTGTTTTTGGGGATTGTTACTTGTTATCCCATTTTGGATATTGATCATTTGGATCATGATAAAGGTTTGGAATGTATAATCTTGGCATACATATCCATTTCTCGTTGACAAACGATTATTTTTCTGAAATAGTAGCCTAGAGGAATCCTTGTGAAAAAACAAGGATTTTTCTATTGAAAATGGTATATAAAAGAGATAAGATAACTTGCCAAAACTATAGTCGAGGCGTTATTCTATAATAGAAACATATGTTCTGATTTGATTAGGAAAGGGGCAAGGAGTTTGGCGAAGCATCAGTTCCAATACAATGAAGATGCAATTCAAGTGCTAGAAGGACTTGAAGCCGTTCGAAAACGCCCGGGTATGTATATCGGGAGTACGGATAGCCGTGGATTGCATCATTTAGTATATGAAATAGTAGATAACTCCGTTGATGAAGCGTTAGCGGGATTTGGCGACGAAATTTCTGTCGTAATACATAAAGATAATAGTATTAGCGTTATAGATAAAGGGCGAGGAATGCCTACGGGAATGCATAAACTTGGGAAACCTACACCTGAAGTCATTTTAACTGTACTTCATGCCGGTGGTAAGTTTGGTCAAGGTGGCTATAAAACAAGTGGTGGTTTACACGGTGTTGGGGCATCAGTTGTAAATGCCTTGTCAGAATGGTTAGTAGTGACGATTAAACGTGACGGAAATATTTATGAACAACGCTTTGAAAATGGTGGTATTCCTGCAACGACACTGGAGAAGATCGGGAAGACGAAAGAGTCCGGTACGACAATACATTTTAAACCAGATACAACTATTTTCAGTACAACAAATTACAATTATGAAACATTATGTGAGAGATTACGTGAATCTGCATTCTTATTAAAAGGAATGAAAATCTCGATAAAAGATGAACGTAATGATTTAGAAGATGTCTTTCATTATGAAACAGGAATTGAAGCTTTCGTTTCATACTTAAACGAAGAGAAAGATTCGATTCATCCGGTTGTATACTTCACTGGTGAACAAAACGGAATTGAAGCAGAGTTAGCATTCCAGTTTAACGATGGCTATTCAGAAAACATTCTTTCGTTTGTAAATAACGTACGTACAAAAGATGGGGGAACACACGAAGCTGGATTTAAAACAGCAATGACGCGTGTGTTCAATGAGTATGCTCGTAAAGTATCGTTACTAAAAGAAAAAGATAAAAACTTAGAAGGTACAGATATTCGTGAAGGTGTAGCGGCTATCGTTTCTGTACGTGTACCAGAAGAAGTACTTCAGTTTGAAGGGCAAACGAAAGGGAAACTTGGTACAAGTGAAGCTCGTTCTTCAATTGATGCAATTGTATCTGAGCATTTAGCTTACTTTTTAGAAGAAAACCCGGATGTTGCTACACTTCTTGTGAGAAAAGCAGTTAAAGCAGCGCAGGCACGTGAGGCTGCTCGTAAAGCGAGAGAAGAAGCGCGTACTGGTAAAAAGAAAAAGAAATCAGAAGGTACATTAAGTGGTAAGTTAACACCAGCACAATCACGTAACCCGCAAAAAAATGAACTGTACCTAGTAGAGGGTGACTCTGCGGGTGGTTCCGCGAAACAAGGTCGAGACCGACGTTTCCAAGCGGTATTACCGTTACGTGGTAAAGTAATCAATACAGAAAAAGCAAAACTTGCTGATATCTTTAAAAATGAAGAGATTAATACAATCATTTACGCTATTGGCGGTGGTGTAGGGAATGAATTCGCTGTTGAAGATATTAACTACGATAAAGTTGTAATTATGACCGATGCTGATACAGATGGTGCACACATTCAAGTATTGTTATTAACGTTCTTCTACAGATATATGAAACCACTAATCGAAGCTGGCAAAGTATTTATTGCACTTCCTCCTTTATACAAAGTAAGTAAAGGAAAAGGTAAGAGTGAAGTGATTGAGTATGCATGGTCTGATGAAGAATTAGATGGTGTAACAAAAAAGGTCGGTAAAGGCTACATGCTGCAGCGCTATAAAGGACTTGGCGAAATGAATGCCGATCAATTATGGGAAACGACGATGAATCCTGAAACACGTACGTTGATTCGTGTAAAAATTGACGATGCATCAAGAGCGGAGCGCCGAGTTACGACATTGATGGGTGATAAAGTAGAACCTCGCCGTAAATGGATCGAACGAAATGTACAATTTGGTATGCAAGAAGAAGGAAATATTTTAGAAAATGAAATGATTATGGAGACGGAGGTGGAATAACATGCAGGCAGAGAAGTTTCATGACCTCCCGCTTGAAGACGTGTTAGGTGACCGCTTTGCACGTTATAGTAAATATATTATTCAAGATCGCGCGCTTCCAGATGCGCGTGACGGTTTAAAACCGGTACAAAGACGTATTTTATATTCTATGTATGTAGAAGGAAATGTACATGATAAAGCATTTCGTAAATCAGCTAAAACAGTTGGTAATGTTATCGGTAACTACCATCCACACGGTGATTCCTCTGTATATGAGGCGATGGTACGTTTAAGTCAAACTTGGAAAGTACGTAATGTTTTAGTTGAAATGCATGGTAATAATGGTAGTGTTGATGGCGATCCAGCAGCGGCGATGCGTTATACGGAAGCACGATTATCACCAATCGCATCTGAGTTATTGCGTGATCTCGATAAAGAAACAGTAGAATTCGTGTCAAACTTCGATGATACGAGTGAAGAACCGGTTGTACTTCCAGCGATGTTCCCGAACTTACTAGTGAACGGATCGACAGGAATTTCAGCTGGTTATGCAACAGAAATTCCTCCGCATCACCTTGGGGAAGTAATTGATGCAACGATGATGCGTATTGATAAGCCGAATAGTACTGTTGATGATTTATTAACAGTTATGAAAGGACCAGATTTCCCGACAGGTGGTATTATTCAAGGGATTGATGGTATCAAAAAAGCGTATGAAACAGGAAAAGGTAAAATTATTATTCGCGGAAAAGCAGAAGTTGAAACGATCCGCGGCGGTAAGCAACAAATCGTTATCACAGAAATTCCGTATGAAGTAAATAAAGCGAACCTTGTTAAAAAAATGGATGAATTACGTCTAGATAAAAAACTAGATGGAATTGCTGAAGTACGTGATGAGACAGATCGTACAGGTCTTCGCATCGTTGTAGAGTTAAAAAAAGAAGTAAATGCTGAAGGTATTTTAAATTATTTATATAAGAATACAGATTTACAAATTCCATATAACTTTAATATGGTAGCGATAAATAATCGTCGTCCGACACTTATGACATTACCTAAGATTTTGGATGCATATATTGGGCATCAGAAAGAAGTTGTTACGAGACGCTCGCAATATGAATTACGAAAAGCGGAAAATCGTCAACATATTGTAGAAGGTTTAAAGAAAGCATTATCGATTTTAGATGAAGTGATTGAAACAATCCGTGCTTCTAAAGATAAGCGTAATGCAAAAGATAATTTAAGTACGAAATTTGGATTTACAGAAGCTCAGTCAGAAGCAATTGTTTCGTTGCAACTATATCGTTTAACAAATACAGATATTACGGCGCTAGAACAAGAAGCAGACGAGCTTAATAAGAAGATTATAGAGTTACAGTCAATTTTACAAAGTGAACAAAGGCTTCTTCAAGTTATTAAAACAGATTTGAAGAGAGTAAAGAAAACATATAGTGATGATCGCCGTGCTATTATTGAAGAACAAATTGAGGAAATTAAAATCGATGTGGAAGTTATGATTCCGCAGGAAGATGTCATCGTTACTGTAACGAAAGAAGGATATGTGAAACGAACAGGTTGGCGTTCACATAATGCATCGAACGGGAAAGACTTCGGTATGAAAGAGGGTGACATCTTACTGGAGCGATTCGATACGAATACGACAGAGACAGTCCTCTTATTTACGAATAAAGGAAACTATATATATCTGCCAGTATATGAAATGCCAGAAATTCGTTGGAAAGATTTAGGTCAACACGTTGCGAATCTCGTTTCACTCGAGCGGGATGAAATGATTATTTGGGCGACCGTCGTACCGAACTTTGAAGAAGAAAAACGATTTATCGTATTTGTTACACGAAATGGTATGATTAAGAAAACAGAATTAAACCAATATAAAGTTCAGCGTTATTCAAGAGCGTTCGTCGCTGTGAATTTGAAAAAAGATGATTATGTTGTAGATATATTTGCAACAGATGGAACGAGTGATATTGTTCTTGCAACCTATGGTGCATATGCACTTATTTTCCATGAAGATGAAGTAAGTCCAGTCGGTGTAAGGGCCGCTGGTGTGAAAGCAATTAACTTAAAAGAAGATGATTACGTCGCTTCTGGTAAACCGTTAAATGGTGACAAAGATCAACTTATTCTCGTAACGCAGCGCGGTGCTGTAAAACGTCTAAAAGCATCAGAAATTGAGAAATCAACGAGGGCGAAGCGAGGACTTGTTATTTTCAAAGAGTTAAAACGTAATCCATACCGCATTGTCGGTATTGAAATTGTTCGAGACGATGAACTAGTTTACATGAAGACAGAGAAACACATTGTAGAAGAAATTGATCCGAAAGCGTATCGAAATAAAGACCGGTATAGTAACGGTAGTTTAGTGCTAGATGTTAATGATACTGGTGAAGTTATTGAAACGTGGACGAAAAAAAGACCGGAATAAAGGGAGCATCTTGCTATGGATAATGGCAAGATGCTTTTTTCTAGGCAAATTAGTATGAATCTTGTTATAATAACTGAATGAAATCGTTCTCATAAAGTGAAACTTTAATCAGTGGGGTTCTTACTCGCCACAAATAGCAGGATAAATGGAGGGGCAACATGAAAAAAATAGGTGTAGGGATTGTAGGGTTTGGATTTTCTAGTACAACATTTCACATCCCATTATTACAAACGATAGAAGAATACGATATTCGTGCGGTATTATCTTCAAAAGAAGAGGTAGTAAAAGAAACATTACCGAATGCTACCGTCGTTAGTACAATTGATGAATTGGTGAAGCGAGCTGATATTGACTTAGTGGTCATTACTTCACCGAATACAACTCATTTTCCATATGTAAAAGAAGCAATATTAAACGGTAAGCATGTTGTTGTAGAAAAACCATTTGTTGTTTCAATTGAAGAAGGAGAAGAGCTTATTTCATTAGCAGAGCAACATAATGTGGTATTGAGTGTATATCATAATCGTCGTTTTGATAATGACTTCTTAACGATTAAGAAATTGTTAGAAGAAAATAGAATAGGCAGTCTATACGCATATGAAGCGCATTTTGATCGTTTCCGTCCACATGTACGTAATCGCTGGAGAGAAAAGAATTTACCAGGATCAGGTATATTATATGATTTAGGATCGCATTTAATTGACCAAGCATTATCATTATTTGGGAAACCAGATGCAATAAGTGCAGATGTAATCAAACAACGACAAGGTGCAGAAATTGATGATTACTTCCATGTTATACTTCACTACGGTGTTAAACGTGTCACTTTACATAGTAGCAGTTACGTAAAGCAAGCAGGTCCACATTTTACATTGCATGGAGAAAAAGGTTCTATCGTGAAGTGTGGTATGGATTCACAAGAGGAACAATTAAAAAATGGAATGAAGCCAGGTGATAACGGTTATGGAGTAGATGCTGAAGAGAATTTTGCTACTTTACATACGGAAGAAAAGCTAGAGCGTATTCCAACAGAAGTTGGTTGTTATGACATGTATTATAAAGGTGTAAGAGATAGTATTGTAAATGATGAGAAACCACCTGTAACAGCACAAGAAGGCTTAGAAGTTATTCGACTTATTCAATTAGCGATTGAAAGTAGTGAAACCGGTAGAGTCATCACTGTAAAGTAAAAAAGACACCCATATGTTAAATATATATAACCATTATTAAACATTAAAATATAAAGCTTGTATCGACGATTACCTGGTAATTTTCGATACAGGCTTTTTTTACTTATTCGCTATTTTTCCAAGTAGAATAGAATTGTCTCTTTTTAGTTTTTTGTTTTCTTCTTCTAAATTACCTATTCTTCTTTTTAGGGAATCAATAAGTTTGTCCTTGGAACTTTCACTAAATGTCTGTTTTTTTGTGATAACCTTTAATTTCTGATTTTGTTTTATTATTGCTTCATCAATTGGCTTTATAAGTTCTTCTGGATACGAGTACAAAAACGTTTTACTTACTCCTGCTTTACGGCAAATTTCAGCTTTTGATATAGGGTTACTTATTGGATCATCAAGGAGCGTTAGCTCCTTTAGAACAGCTAAAACAGTTTGCTTCTTTAACCTGCTTTCCATTTTCTTTGATTCAACCATTTTAGAGGTATTTGGACTCATATTAGCCATTAATGGACACCTCCTGTATAGAAATGTTTTGAGGCATCGAATGTTTCACCCTTTTCAATGATTTCCAATGCGGTTTGATAGAACTGAACTACCTTGTCAAATTCCTCAATTTTTTCATTTAGTCCAATTTGTTTCGCTTGGTTTAAATGCGTTGTAAAGGCATCTATTGTATCTATAACTGCGTTTTTATGTCTCGGCAATATCTTTTTCTTAATGCACGTTTTACAAGCCACCTGATGAGGACAGGAGGGCATCTTATAAGGATGCTCACAACATCCGTCACCTTGGTCAAAAATAGCGATAATTTTGTTTTTGACCCATTTGTTATCACCGAAAGTTTCTTCTTGCTCTGGGAGATTGTCTTTAATTGCTGTGGCATCAGATTTAAGAAGCTTATCTTTAAACTCCTTTTTTAAACGTTGTTGGTAGACCTTAATATACTTTTCTGTCATGTTAACTGATGAATGCCCTAAAAAGTTTTTAACAGCGTATATATCGACTCCTGCATCAATCATTTCGGTGGCTACTGTATGCCTAAACTGGTGTGAAGCTATTTTATAAATATCTCCAGACTGTGCACCAATATCTGATAATGGGATTTGATTACATATTTTAGACAGTACATGATGATAAATAGTGGCATAACTAACAGACTCCGTTATCAGAGTTTTTTCTTGAACGAAAGTAATAACTTCCCTAAATAAATACTTTTGCTTATCAGAAGTAGGAGGTAAATCTTTTACCCGTTCCTTTTGGCGTAAAATTGCCCGTTCCACTATATTTCTTCCTTTGGAGTCTTTTAAATGTGCTAATGGAACGACCAAATCTTTTTTGATTTTTGCAATACGATGGTCAAGGAAAAGTTGTGGATCTCCATCCAAATCATATTTCAAACAATCAATATCACTTCCATCTGCAATTAAGTGAGCTATGTCCTCAAAACGTCTTCCTGTATATCTTAAAATGATAATTAAATCCCAATAAGTCGGGGATACAATGGGAGTTTCCTCACTATCTTCCAATAGGGGGATTACTATATTTTCCAAGTAATCATCCAATTTTATTTTAATATGTGGTGGAATGGGTCTTGGTAGGGTTTCTACCGTTTTAGGCGTATCATAACTAATCAATAAAGCGTCTGTTTTTGGTCCATCGGACCATTTATTTTCGTACATGTATCGGAACATAGAACGGGTAGTTATTATCGCTCTGATAGATTTGCAGTTAGAAAGTGAATATATGTCAGGAAGAATTTTTTCGATATGTTCCTGCCTATTTAGCTCCTTAAAAGATTTGATATTCGGAAATTTATCATGCAGTATACTAAAAAAATCACTCAAGCATAGGATGTTTTCTTTAAACGTTTTAGCTTCCCAAGTTCCAAGCATATTTACAAAATACCTTTTTACCGTTGGGCGTAAATGAATATTTTCCAATTTAGTCAATTTAACGATAAATTGAACAGGAGAAAGATGTTTTGGATAATTCTTAAATAACCTTCTTACATCCCACACATCTTCTTTGAGATATTCTTCTCGCTCTTTTGGGTTTTTAATGTACTCAACTTCGTGATGGGGAGGGTAGTCATCTTCGTAGTGTTTTACCTGAACACCCATGTTTTCTAAAAGTTCAGCGAACTTTTCATCTTTGATGGCTGTATACCAAGGACCAGAGCTTTTAAATCCTGCTAATTTAGATAATACGTCATACTTTTTATCTTGGTTTTCAGATTGCTGTAAGACTTCGAAGAACTTCTTCTGTGTCTTCGTCATCCAAGAGGTATCGATAGCTGTAATAGGAAAAGGAGAAAAGGTTGCCTTTGTTCCCAAACTCTTCGAGTTATTTGCTTTTGATGAATTTGCTGCTTCATTTTTTGCCATTTTCTCGCTCCTTCCGTTTCTCTTCTCTATACTCACTCATTCGTTGGTATTCTTTTTTATGGTCTTCTGCATTTAAATGGGCATATATTTGCATCGTGGTTGCAACATCTTTGTGACCAACCCTTTCTTGGATATACTTCCAGTTGATAGGCTCACCTTTACTGATGTACTCTCTTGCTAATTCAGTAACGTGCGTGTGTCTTAGTTTATGGGTGTTCAGTTTAATCCCTGTTTTCCTGTTGTAATGATTAAGGGTGGAGGTAAGTGTCGATTTCTTCATCGGCTTTCCATTATCCATAGGATTATTACTATTAACCACAACAAACAGGAAATCAGTAACAGGGTCACTGTTCACCCAATAGCTACTAATATATCTATCTATCAAAATCATAAGGTCAGGTGGGAGATGAACAAACCTGTCCCTGCCATACCCAGCCTTAGCCCTTGATCCATTTTCGTTGTCTGGTCTGAAACGAATATGTATGCCTTGCTCGCCATAATCAATGTCCTCAAGCTTTACTCCAAGAAGCTCACCAGACCTTACCCCTCCTTCTTTAAGAGTTAAGAGAATGATTTTATCTCGTAAGAGATTGACTGCCTTCAGGTACGTCTGAAAATCCTTTTGATCAATGGTCTTAGGAATAATATGAGGAACTTTTGATTTTAAAGTGTTCTTCTGAACAGTCCTGCTTTTCCGAGTGTGGGATAACATATCTTTATCTCTCATCTCATTTGTAACCATGACATTACGATACACAACAGGATTGTCTTTAATCCTCCCACTAGCTTTAAGCCAAAGGAATAAAGAACTTACCCTATCTACGATGGCATTGACAGTAGAAACTTTAAGGTCGTCTTCAACGTATTCATAATCTAGCATCTCTACATTTTCATAAAATCTATACGGGTTCTTGAGCCATAATTTGAAGTTAGTAAGAATATCAGGTTTTCCATCTAGGTCCAAAATACCCAAACCCTTTATTTTCAAATACACAATGAAATACCATAAGTTGTAGCAATATGTTTTTATCGTATTAGGAGATACTTCTCGTATTGCTCTTGCTTGTATCATATCGAGATATTCTTTTACTAATAGTATAAAATCTAAGTTTTCATCCATAAGATAGTACATTGTCCCATTACCTGTTTGTGCTTCTCTAACAGATACAATCTCATGCCATTTATCCTTTATTGTTTTTTCCTTACGAGATATTGTCATTTAGCTACTAACTCCTTTACTTAAATTCAAGGTCCTCGCACAGAGGCTACGTCTTCCTCCATAAAAATAATATATATAATATTCAGATAATAACATAAAGTATCTATTATTACTATGTATTTTAAATTTATCCGTTTAGATAAAAAAAGATAGTAGGGATAATCAATCCTTACTATCTTTACTCTTATTATTCATATGTCTTTAAGAATTTCGTGTCTTTTTTATTAGGAATATGTGAATATGGATAATTATTTAGTTTAATCGTTTGTCATACATTAACTGGATTTGTATGCCGTAAGGATCTTCAATAATACCATATGCTTCACTAAATATATTTTTTTCTAGCGGAGAGAGTATCTTCACGTTCTTATCGGAAATTAAATTATTATAAAATCTTTGTATTTCTTCTAAATTAGCGCTTTGAATGCAAAGTGACATATTATTTCCAACGTTATAACGTTCATTAGGCTTCATTGTATCTTCTGCTATCATTAGCTTTGTATTCCCAATTTGTAAAACAGAGTGAGCAATATGATCTTTATTTTCACTTGTAATGTTAAAAGAACGATCTCTTTTAGCCAGTTCTCCATACGTAACAATCATTAACTGCTTAGCTTCTAAATTGCGTGTATAAAAATTAATTGCCTCCTTTGCATGCCCATTCATTGAAAGAAAAATAGCTATTTCTAATGTCATAAATATATAACTCCTTTATTAGTTAATAATTATAATATAGACTAAAAAGGTTTCAATACATGACACCTTTCGGGAGGGAAATATGAAAAAAACGGAACGAATAAATGATATGCTTATTTTCTTAAATAATAAAAGATATTTTAATTTAAAGGATTTAATGGTTAGATATGCTATTTCTAAAAGTACAGCTTTACGAGATATTCAATCATTGGAACAAATAGGTGTACCGATATATTCTGAACTAGGTAGAAATGGAAGTTACAAAATTATAGAAAATAGTGTGTTATCGCCGATTTATTTTAGTGTGGATGAAATGTATGCGTTATATTTTTCGATTCTTACACTAAATGGATACAAGACGAAACCATTTAATATAGAAAGTATTGCGCTTGAAAATAAATTCAAACATGTATTACCTGATAATGTGAGTAAAAATATTTCAATTATGGAGCGAACACTTTCTTTTGAAGTAACAAATCATAGTAATTTTAGTCCGTTCTTAAAAGAAATTTTACAGGGGATTTTTGCTGAGCGAGTTTATCATTTAACATATTTAAAAAGAGACGAGGAGAAAGCATTGGTCGCCCAATTTATTCGAATTGAATCTAAATTTGGCCAGTGGTATGCTAAAATCTTTAACTTTGAGACAAATCATGTTCAAATAATTAGATGTGATAAAATTCTTTCTATTGAGGAAACAAGCAATACGAATCCAAAAAATCTTGAAGAGTTGTTAAGTTATCTTACTAATTTTCACAGAAAGCCTGATGCAACTGATTTTATTGTCATTGTTAATCAAAAAGGAAAAGACATTTTTGATAAAGAGAATTATCCTTCTATGAAGATACAAAAAGAAAATGAAAATTATAGTATAACAGGCTATTTTAACAAGCAAGAAGTTGAGTTTATTGCAAGTTACTTTCTGAATTTCGGTGAAACAATTATCTCAATTCAGCCAGTTATGCTAAAAGAGTTAATCTATAATAAGGTGTTATCTATAAAGCAGCATTTAACTTCTTTAAGATAAAGTTTGTTTTAGACATTTTTTGATATGAAAAAGCCCTTGAAATTTAAATATCCAAAGGGCTTTTTTGTGATTTTATTTGTTCTTTAGAAAAAATTATTTTTCTGGAACAGAAAGTCCATAAAAGAACATCGTAACGATATCTTGTATATGTTTTTCGCGATTTCCTTCAAGAAGCTGAGCCCCGAAATCATCACCTAGTTTAGTGAACATTTGAATGTATAGTAACATCATTTCTTTAGTAAGGTGAGGGTTAATTTCATTTTTTTGCTGTGCTTGTTCTAGTATTTCTAAATACCAAGGCAGGATTTTTTCGTTTTGATAACTATAAATAAACTCCCGGAGCTCTTCATCTCTTTGCATCATTTGTAGTAACATATCTGGCTGAAATAACCCACCAGTATTCATCTTTCTTACAATCATTTTTTGCATCATCTCATGAAAAGGTAATTTTTCCTCTGCAAGATCTTTATAATATTGAAATTCAGATATAATAAATTCTTGTATAAGCTCTCGAAATAACGCATCTTTACTTCCGAAATGATTATAAATGGTAACTTGAGAAACGTTTGCTTTTTTTGCAATATGCTCTATTTTCACTTCATTAAATCCGCGTTCTGAAAATAATAGGAAAGCTGCTTCTTTAATGGCACGTTTTTTCTTTTCTTTCACTTTTTCAAAGCCGTTCAATGCGATCACCTCAATTAAAATATACAAGAAAAAATAATGGAAAACAATAATTTTGAAATATGGACATATAAATATTTCAAAAAGTTGTTGCGAATATGAAAGATGAGGAGTACAATAATTTTGAAATATCACATATTAAATATTTCAAAAAATGAGGTGGAATTATGATTTCAGTTCAAAATGTCACAAAACAGTTTTCAAATGGAAAAGGTTTGTTTCATATTACATTTGATGTAAAAGAAGGGGAAGTATTCGGTTACTTAGGACCAAATGGTGCCGGGAAATCCACAACGATTCGTAATTTAATGGGATTTATAAAACCGACTGATGGTAAAGCGACAATTTTTGGATTAGATTGTTGGAATGAAGCAGCGGAAATTCAAAGAGAAGTTGGCTATCTGCCGGGTGAAATTTCTTTTATTGAAGGAATGAACGGATTAGATTTTTTAAAATTAATGCAAGGAATGCGTGGGCTAAAGGATACGAAAAGACGAGATGAATTAATAGAACGTCTTCAATTTGATGTGAAAACACCGATTCGAAAAATGTCTAAAGGAATGAAGCAAAAAGTAGGGATTGTTGCTGCTTTTATGCATGATCCAGAAGTTTTAATTTTAGATGAACCGACATCAGGACTCGATCCGCTTATGCAGCAAGTATTTATAGATTTAATAGTAGAGGAAAAGAAAAGAGGAAAAACAATTCTTATGTCGTCGCATATTTTCACTGAAATTGAGCGTACGTGTGATCGAGTAGCGATTATTAAAGATGGTCGCCTTGTAACGGTTGAAAATATTCATGATTTACAAAGTATGAGACGACAGGTAATAGATGTAACCGTATCATCGCAAGAAGAGATTGACGCTCTTACACAATGTAATTTGCAATTTGAAGCGGTGAAAGGAAGAGAAGCATCGATTATTGTACAAGGAAACTATCAAGCTGTTTTACAAACACTTTCAAACTATAATGTAACGGCACTTCAAACGAGAGCAATGGATTTAGAACATTTATTTATGCATTATTACGATAAGGAAGAAGGGGTAAAGCATGAATAAGCAATTGTTTTTAGCTAGTTTGAAAGAAACACAAAAAAGTATTTTGAGTTATGCAACTGGTGCAGCTTTATATTTATGGTTGATAATTTGGATATTCCCTTCAATGGTATCGGCGAAAGGGTTAAATGAATTAATAGGTGCTATGCCTGATAGTGTGAAAAAAATTGTTGGCATGGAAAGTCCGATTCAAAACGTAATGGATTTTTTAGCTGGCGAATATTATAGTCTATTGTTTATTATCATATTAACAATTTTTTGTGTAACAGTTGCAACGCATTTAATTGCTCGTCACATAGATAAAGGAGCTATGGCATACTTGCTAGCAACACCTGTATCTAGAGTGCAAATTGCAATTACGCAAGCGGCTATTCTTATATTGGGACTACTGATTATTGTAGCTGTTACGTATGTAGCGGGTATAGTAGGTGCAGAATGGTTTTTAGAAGATAATAACTTAAATAAAGAATTATTCCTGAAGATAAATGTAGTCGGAGGGCTCATATTTTTAGTCGTTAGTGCTTATTCATTTTTCTTTTCTTGTATATGTAATGACGAAAGAAAGGCACTTAGCTACTCAGCGAGTTTAACAATTTTATTTTTCGTAACGGATATGGTAGGTAAATTAAGCGATAAGTTAGAGTGGATGAGAAATATATCATTATTTACGCTATTTCGTCCGAAAGAAATTGCTGAAGGAACGTATAATATATGGCCAGTGAGTATAGGTTTAACTGCTGGAGCACTTTGTATTTTCATAGTAGCAATTGTAGTATTTAGGAAAAGGGATTTACCGTTGTAAAGTAGAAAGTCCACTGAGAAAGTGGGCTTTTTTTGATGGGGAGGAAACGAATGAATCATTTGTTCCGGGTTAAGCTATATGTAAATGATATTGAGAAGTCATTATTGTTTTATGAAGAAGTAATTGGTTTACAGTTGTATAAAAGAAGTATGCATGCAGCACGCTTTAATCACGATCAGTTTTCTCTATTACTAGCTACTGATTCAACATTGAGTGAAAATCACTATCTTTACAATCGAAAAGACATGAAGGGGAATGGCTTTGAATTAATTATTGTTGTCAATCGGATTGAAGAAGTATATGAACGTTGTAAAGAGAAGCGGTGCACAATACAAGAAGAAATTCAAACTTATCCGTGGGAGATGAGAGGATTTAAAGTTATTGATCCAGATGGATATTTCCTTAGAATTACATCTGAGTAAAGGTAAACATGAAGAATGTTTACCTTTTTTTATGTAAATATTCAAAAAAATGAACCTTTTTCTAGGCTCATCCGTCTAATACATGTAAAGTTAAATTTGAAGTGAGGATGAAACAGGAGGAGCAATTGTGAAAGTAATCCCTTTATATAAAATGATTGTAAAAGAAGAAACCGATGTTTCCTTAGCAAAAAAAGGTGATCATGAAGCGTTTATGGCGCTTATACATACAGAAAAAATGAAGATGTATCGTATTGCAAAGGCTATGTTACGTGATGAGACAAATATAGAGGATGCGATACAGGCAACAATTTTAAAAGCCTATGAAAATATAAAAAAATTAAACAAAGAAGAGTTTTTTCAAACTTGGTTAATTCGAATTTTAATGAATGAGTGTAACAATATTATTAGAGCGTATAAAAAGGTAATTGTGACAGAAGAGAATGATTACAATATGAGTGCGTGTGATCAGTATGAAGATATAGATTTGTGTAATGCGATTCAATCGTTACATGAAGAATTAAGAGCTGTTACGGTACTTTATTATTATGAAGATATGAATCAAGAGAGTATAGCAAAGCTTTTAGAAATACCAAAAGGAACAGTGAAATCGAGATTGTCACGTGCGAGGGAACAACTGCAAAAACGATTAAAGATGGAATAGGGGGTGCAAAGGATGGATGATGAAAAATTATTTGATGAGAAATTAAAAAAGAGAATAAAAGAAGAGAATGCTATAGTACCGCCAGATTTAAATGAAAAGATTAATGGTACACTACATAATCTTCCGGTCAAAAAGAAAGGTTACAGAGCTTATATGATGGTTATAAGTGCTGCTGTTCTAACACTTTCAATTGTGTCTATGTCGGAGTTCTCTGATCAAATTTTTGCTCAAAATGGTGGAGTATTTGAATATGTAAAGAAAAAGGCGTTTTCTGATTATGAAAATGAAGAAGAAATAAAATCGAACGTAAATTATCCAGATAAAGAAAAGATTCATGAAAAGATGCTAGATTCCATTGATCATTTTAAAAATATTTCAGGACAATTTGAGGAATATTCTAGTTCGTCAAGAATTGCTACAACATACAAATATGCGATTGATACGGAGAAACAAAGAGGTATCTCTTCGAAAGAAGATAGACTAGCGAAAAAACGAACAATTATATATAACGAGGGAAAGAAAAAAGAATTTGATGATGAGAAGTATACATATAAAGAGACAAAATGGAGCCCGAAAGAAAGAAACTATGAACTACTAAAATTAAATCCTACGGAAAGATTGTTGAGAAAATCAGGCGAGAAAAAAAGATATGATGATGAATATATAGGATTTGCGAAGTATAGTATTCAATCAGAATTTGCTGATCTATTAATCCGATATAAAGATTGGAACTATAAAGAAACGAAGTATCTCGGACTGGATTGCTACAAAATAGAAGGGACAATAAACATAGAAATGCCTGTAAGTACATCTGAAGATTTAAGAGGGAAATTTGAAATGGTTGTAGAGAAAAATACGGGGATTATGCTAAAGTTCCTTAGTTTCCACGAAGGTATGATTCAATATTCGATTACGACTGAATGGATACAAATAAACACTGGGCTGAAAGAGAATGTATTTCAAAAGGATAGCACTAATTATGAAAAATTGAAAAATATTTTAGATGAATAGAAAACGGAGGGAACGATATGGAGAATACCTCTTCTTCAAGAGAAAAGAAAAATAAAAGAAAATATAAAAAGACAATGATAATAAGTGTATTGTTAGTGGTATTACTATTTGGCGGAGTTGGATATGGTACTTATGTATATATGAAAACTTCTAATCTCGTACAAAAGTCTAGTTTGAATTTAGCGCGTGGTGAAAAATCACATTTACGTGAGGAAACTGTAAAGCCAATTGCAAACAATGTTTCACTTTTAATTATGGGAATTGATGAAAATCAAGAACGACAAAAGGAGTATAATGGTGCATTTCATACAGATGCACTACTGTTAGCTACTTTTAATAAAGATGATAAGACAGTGAAATTAACGAGCATACCACGTGATACATATACATATGTTCCGGTTGAAAAGAAAAAAGATAAAATAACGCATGCGTATGGAAGTGGTTTCGTTAAAAATGGTAAAGATGGAGGACCGCAAGCTTCAGTGGAAGCGGTAGAAAAGTTGCTACAGGTGCCCGTTGATTATTTTGTGAAGTTTAATTTTAATTCATTTACTAAAATTGTTGATGGGTTAGATGGGATTGAAGTAAATGTCCCAGTTGAATTTACGGAGCAAAATAGTAAAGATGAACCTGACGCAATCCATTTGAAAAAAGGACTACAAAAATTAACAGGGGAAGAAGCACTTGCACTGGCAAGAACGCGTCATATTGATAGTGATGCAATGAGAGGTCAGCGCCAACAACTTGTTATTGAAGCGATGTTAAGTAAATTAAAAAGTGTAGGCTCGATTACGAAGCTAGAAAAAATAGTTGAGGCGGTTGACGGCGATTTTAAAACAAATTTAGTAATGGATGATATTTTATCTTTTTATAAATACGGTTTAAATGGTTCAGTTGAAAAGATTCAATTAGGCGGAGATGATTTATATTTACCTAATGGTCCAAATGGGCAACGTGTATATTATTATAATCCTAATAAAAAAGATCTACAGAGTTTGAGTAATACTCTTAGAACACATCTAGGATTAAGTGAAAAGCAGATTGAGGAGAATTGAAGCAGGCGAAATGTCTGCTTTTTTATTTTTGTAGAAAAGATGTTTATGGTGGTATGCATTATTTATTAGCGGTAATTTATAACTACCGTATCGTGAAGAGATATAAAGACTATCAAATCAGTGCATATAATTCAATGATGTATAGTATTTCGAAAAAATATGGAATTTTTATGAATATTACTGTAAAAAAATAATTTTTTAAAAATTTTCAATAATAACACTTTACAAAACTCGAAAAATTAGTAGAATAATAGTTAATAAGAATCTTCTGATAAATATATAAAGAGAAATAGAATTATCAGAAAATTCTTAAATGAGAGCGTTAAGAATTAGGGAGGGTACAGAAAGTGAAAAAGAAAAAAATGAAAAAACTAACAGCAGTTGTAGTACCAGTTTTAGCAATGAGTATGGCATTGACAGCATGTTCTACATCAGGTGGAGATAAGAAGACAAGCACAAATTCTAGCTCTGGCGGAGATAGTAAATCAGAAGAAAAATTAGCAGCGAAACAAGTACTAAATCGTACTGAAACAAATGAGATTCCAACAATGGATACTTCTAAAAATACTGATACATTAGGTTCTCAAATTTTAGGGAACACAATGGAAGGTTTATATCGATTAGATAAAGATAACAAACCAATCCCAGCTGCGGCAGAGTCAAGCACGAAGAGTGAGGATGGTAAAAAATATACATTTAAATTACGTAAAGATGCAAAATGGTCAAATGGTGATCCAGTAACAGCGAAAGATTTCGCATTTGCATGGCAACGTCTATTAGATCCAAAAACAGCTGCTGAGTATGCATTCATTGCATTCCCAATTAAAAATGCAGAAGCAGTTAATAAAGGTGAAAAACCTGTAACAGAATTAGGAGTAAAGGCAGTAGATGATAATACTCTTGAAGTTGAATTAGAACAAGCAGTACCATACTTCTTAAACTTAGTAGCATTCCCATCGTACTATCCGTTAAATGAGAAGTTCGTAAAAGAAAAAGGGGATAAATACGGTTTAGAGTCTGATACAACAGTATATAACGGACCGTTCGTTCTTACTGATTGGAAGCATGAGCAAGGCTGGAAACTAAAGAAAAATGATCAATATTGGGATAAAAAGACTGTAAAACTAGATGAAATTAACTATAGTGTAGTAAAAGAAGTAGCTACAAGAGTAAACTTATATGATACAAATGCAATTGATTTCGCGCTATTAACAGGTGAATTCGTTGATAAGTATAGAAGTAATAAAGAAGAATTTGGCACATACTCACAAGTAAGTACTTACTTCTTACGTATGAACCAAAAACGTGGCGGACAAGATACACCGTTAAAGAGCCAAAAATTACGTGAAGCAATCGCATTATCAATCGATAAAAAGAATTTATCAAACGTTATTTTAAATGATGGATCTAAACCTGCTGACTTCTTAGTACCGAAAGGATTAGCAACTGGACCAGACGGTAAAGACTTCCAAGAAACATTTAAAAATGGTATTAAACCAGATGCGAAAAAAGCAGCAGCTGCATGGGATGAAGCGAAAAAAGAGCTTGGAAAAGACCAAGTTACAATTGAGCTATTAAACTATGACACTGGTAATGCGAAAAAAGTTGGGGAATATGTAAAAGATCAAATTGAGAAAAACTTAAAAGGTGTAACTGTTAATATTAAACTTCAGCCATTCAAACAAAAGCTGAAATTAGAAACAGAGCAAGAATATGATTTATCATATGCTGGTTGGGGACCTGACTACGCTGACCCAATGACATTCTTAGATATGTTCCAGTCTAATCATTCTCATAACCAAATGAGCTTCGCTGATTCAAAATATGATGATATGATCAAAAAAGCTGGTGGAGAATTAATGGGTGACGCGAAGAAACGTTGGGAAGAGCTAGGAAAAGCTGAGAAATTACTTCTTGAGCAAGATGTAGCACTTGTACCTTTATACCAACGTGGTGATGCATACGTTCAAAAACCAAATGCAAAAGGCATCGTTCATCATAACATTAGCCCAGAGTATAGCTTCAAGTGGGCATACATGACTGAAAAAGATGGAAAATAATTTTAAACAGTAATACTATCTTTAAGTGGATATATACACGTTTCTTAGCTTGTTTTGTAGTGAGAATTTCATCGTCCACAATAGTAAGATAAAATGATAGAGCATTTCAAAAGTAGACTATTTACTTTTGGAATGCTCTTTTATTATGAGATTAAATGTAAATAAAGCAATAGATATAAGGAAGATGGTACTTATATAGTGGATAGGAAGAATTTGTATAGTAATAATTGTACAAAACACTTGTTACTATCACAAAAAAATAATTTTTAGAATATTTTAAAAATAACTTTACAAAACCTGAAAAATTAGTAGAATATTAATTAATAAGAATTTTCTGATAACCGTTTATTAGAAAATCTATCAAAATTAGTTTCGTACATATAATTGGGGAGGGTACAAAAATGAAGAAAAAGATGAAAAAGTTCACGGCGGTTGTAGCGCCAGTTTTAGCGATGAGTATGGCGTTAACAGCTTGTTCTGGATCTGGTGGGGAGAAGAAAACAACTACGACGTCTAGTGGTGGTGGGGAAGAGAAAAAATCAGAAATTAAATACGCAGCGAAACAAGTGTTAAATCGTACAGAGAATCAAGAAATTCCGACGATGGATGTTTCAAAATCTACTGATACATTAGGTTCTCAAATTTTAGGGAACACAATGGAAGGTTTATATCGATTAGATAAAGATAATAAGCCAATCCCAGCTGCTGCAGAATCTAGTACGAAAAGTGAGGATGGCAAAAAATATACATTTAAATTACGTAAAGATGCAAAATGGTCGAATGGTGACCCTGTAACAGCAAAAGATTTCGTATACGGATGGCAACGCTTACTAGATAAAAATACAGCTGCAGAATATGCATTTATTGCTTACTATATTAAAAACGCAGAAGCAATCAATAAAGGCGAAAAACCTCTAACAGATTTAGGAGCAAAAGCGGTAGATGATTATACGCTAGAAGTAGAATTAGAAAAGCCAGTACCATATTTCTTGAACTTAATGGCATTTCCATCATACTATCCTTTAAATGAAAAGTTCGTAAAAGAAAAAGGAGATAAGTTCGGTTTAGAAGCAGATACAACATTGTATAACGGACCGTTCGTTATGGCTTCATGGAAACATGAACAAGGATGGCAGCTAAAGAAAAATGATAAGTACTGGGATAATAAGACTGTAAAATTAGAAGAAATTAACTACAGTGTAGTAAAAGAAGTTGCTACGAAAGTAAACTTATATGATACAGGATCAATTGACTTTACATTATTATCTGGAGAATTCGTTGATAAATATAAATCGAACAAAGAGGAGTACGGTGAGTATTCAGAAGCAAGTACATTCTTCTTACGTTTAAATCAAAAGCGTAATGGACAAGATACACCGTTAAAGAGCAAAAAACTACGTGAAGCAATCGCATTATCAATTGATAAAAAAGGTTTAGCAACCGTAATTTTAAATAACGGTTCAAAAGCGACAGATCAATTAGTACCAAAAGGGCTGGCGACAGGACCAGACGGTAAAGATTATCAAGATACATTTAAAAATGGTTTGAAATATGATCCGAAAAAAGGTGCAGCAGCTTGGGAAGCAGCGAAAAAAGAACTTGGAAAAGATCAAGTGACAATTGAATTACTAAGCTATGATGATGGAACTGCGAAAAAAATCGCTGATTACTTTAAAGATCAAATTGAGAAAAACTTAAAAGGTGTAACGGTTAACACGAAAATTCAGCCGTTCAAACAAAAACTAAAATTAGAGTCTGCACAAGATTATGAAGTTTCGTTTGCAGGTTGGAGCCCAGATTATTCAGATCCAATGACATTTATTGATATGTTTGAATCAAAGAGCCCGTATAACCAAATGAGTTATTCGAATCCAAAATACGATGAAATGGTAGCAAAAGCAGGGAATGAATTATTATCTGATCCGAAGAAGCGTTGGGAAACGTTAGGAAAAGCAGAGAAATTATTCCTTGAAGAAGATGCAGGATTAGTTCCGTTATACCAAACAGGAAGAGCGTATGTAATGAAGCCGAATGTAAAAGGAATTGTGAAACATAACATCAGTCCAGAATATAGCTTTAAGTGGGCTTATGTAACGGAAGGGAAATAATAAAAAAGAGCGTGTTCAAAGTAGAAACATTACTTTGAACACGCTCTTTTTCTATTCAATTAAATAGAGAAGAATAAGAAAAGTAGTACTGACATATAGTAGATGGGGGAGAATTCGTATAGTAGTAATAGTAAAATACATAGTTACTATGAAAATAAAATAATGGAAACTTCAAAAATGAGGATAATTACCAAGATGTTAATTGATGAAAAAGTATTAATAACTAAGTTCATAGAAAATCTCTCAAAGTTAGTTTCGTACATATAATTGGGGAGGGTACAAGAATGAAGAAAAAAATGAAAAAACTAACGGCAGTTGTAGTGCCAGTTTTAGCAATGAGTATGGTTTTAACAGCATGCTCTTCTGGATCTGGTGGGGAGAAGAAACCGACTACAACGTCTAATAATGGTGGAGAAGAGAAGAAATCTGATATTAAATATGCGGCGAAGCAAGTGCTGAATCGTACAGAAACGAATGAAATTCCGACGATGGATACTTCAAAAAGTACAGATACACTAGGCGCACAAATTTTAGGGAATACGATGGAAGGTTTATATCGCCTTGATAAAGATAATAAGCCAATCCCAGCTGTAGCAGAATCTAGCACAAAAAGTGAGGATGGTAAAAAATATACGTTTAAACTACGTAAAGATGCAAAGTGGTCAAATGGTGATCCAGTAACGGCGAAAGATTTCGTATTTGCATGGCAACGTCTAGTAGATCCAAAAACAGCTGCTGAGTATGCATTTATTGCTTACTATATTAAAAATGCAGAAACAATTAATCAAGGAAAAGCAGAAGTTGCTACATTAGGTGTAAAAGCGGTAGATGATTATACGCTTGAAGTTGAACTAGAAAGACCAGTACCGTATTTCTTGAACTTAATGGCATTTGCGTCTTACTATCCATTAAATGAAAAGTTCGTAAAAGAAAAAGGGAATAAATACGGTTTAGAGTCCGATACAACAGTATATAACGGGCCTTTCGTTCTTACTGATTGGAAGCATGAGCAAGGCTGGAAATTAAAGAAAAATGATCAGTATTGGGACAAAAAGACTGTAAAACTAGATGAAATCAACTTTAGTGTAGTAAAAGAACCAGCTACTAGAGTTAATTTATATGATACAGGTGCGATTGATTTTGCACTTTTATCAGGTGAATTTGTTGATAAATATAGAAATAATAAAGAGGAGTTTGGCGCATATTCGGAAACAAGTACGTTTTACTTACGTCTAAACCAAAAACGTGGTGGGCAAGATACACCGTTAAAGAGCAAAAAACTACGTGAAGCAATTGCATTATCTATTGATAAGAAAGCTTTAACGAATGTCATTTTAAATGATGGTTCAAAACCAGTGGATTACTTAGTACCAAAAGGTTTAGCGAGTGGACCAGACGGTAAAGATTTTGCAGAAACGTTTAAGAATGGTTTAAAACAAGACTCCAAAAAGGCAGCGGCAGCTTGGGAAGAAGCGAAAAAAGAACTTGGAAAAGATCAAGTCACAATTGAACTGTTAAATTATGATACTGGTAATGCGAAAAAAGTTGGGGAGTATGTAAAAGATCAAGTTGAAAAGAATTTAAAAGGCGTGACAGTAAATATTAAACTGCAACCATTTAAGCAAAAACTAAAATTAGAATCAGACCAAGATTATGATTTTTCATATGGTGGCTGGAATCCAGATTATGCGGATCCGATGACGTATCTTGATATGTTTGAAACAAAAAATTCGCAGAACCAGATGAGCTACTCAAATTCAAAATATGATGACATTATTACTAAAAGTAAGACAGAATGGATGGCGGATGCAAAAAAACGTTGGACTGAGTTAGGAAAGGCTGAGAAAATATTACTTGAAGATGATGTAGCGCTTGTACCTTTATATCAAAATGGTAGATCATATGTAATGAAGCCAACTGTAAAGGGAATTGTGAAACATAATATTAGTCCGGAATATAGTTTCAAATGGGCATATGTAGAAGAGAAATAATAAAGTGAAACCTTAATCAGGCTGCCTGGTTAATAGTGGGATAAGAAAAAAAAGCATTTTCAAGTTGCGGTATTAGAGCACTTGAAAATGCTTTTTCTATGCACTTTTATTTCTTCCTCGAATATATAAAATAAAAAAGGGAGAATCCCATGGAACGAAATGCTTACATCGATTTCCTAGCTTATTACGGAATAGGGAGTGCTCATCCTGGTGGTTTTACGTTAACGAAACAATTGTTAGCACAACTACCTTTTCAATATGGAGCAAATGTCCTTGAGATAGGATGCGGTACGGGGAAAACAGCGGCGTATATGACAAAAGAGTGTGGTTATAAAGTAACGGCGGTTGAAAAGAATGAGATTATGATTCAAAAGGCGAAAGATAGATGGGCGTTTGAAGGACTAGACATTCAATTAATTGAGGGGAATGTAGAGCAATTACCTTGTTTGCATGAATCATTTGAGTTCGTACTCGGAGAATCGATACTCGCTTTTACAGAGAAAGAAAGGGTTATATCGGAGTGCTATCGTGTATTACAGAAGGATGGAAAGCTAGTTGTCATTGAAATGATTATTAATGCCCACCTTGGGAAGAGTGAAGAAGAAAAAATCGCCCGACTATACGGGATGAAAGAACTATTAACTGAGAGTGAGTGGGTACAATTATTTCAGAAAGCAAACTTTAAGCGGATTACCATTGCTGGTGGTGGTACAATTGCAGAAACAATCTCAGGCTATATAGAAGAGCCAGAATGGAATGTATCCTCGCATATTCCAAATGAATTATATGAGGCATGGGTACAGCATGAAAATGTACGACTTATGTACCAACATATTTTAGGGCATCGTATTTTTATATGTGAAAAATAAAGAAAGAGAGTTGACTAAAGGTAGTCAACTCTTTACTATGTTAAATGAAAAATAATGCAGCTAATGTAATTCCGAAGATGAAACCAAATCCGAGTTCAACACCCCAGCCACAACCGCCGCCTCCCCAGCCGCCACAACTACCGCAACCACGACCGCCACATCCACAGCCGCTGAATCCACCACCACAACCAAATCCGCAACTATCACATCTGTTAAGGCCCCCGCAAAGATCACAGCCACCGTTTGCATATGCGTCATAGTATCCAAATCCTGTATCAAAAGATGAGCGCTGTTGCACCGGTTCAATCCATACAGAGCTGTTTGTCACATCAATTATTTTACCTAAATGAATGCGACCATCACGATCTTCAATTCGAACGACTTTACCGAAATAACGTTGGCACGTATTGTAACATTTTTGTCTATGCATGTTCTTTCCTCCTTCCCCATTACAGTAATACGATATGTAATGGGGACAAGTGCGGCTTGTACGAATGTCCTATCTATCATAATTGTTATAGAAAGGGGAAATATAGGAGAAGGATATATAAGGAGGAAAAGGCAATGAAATCTACAGATCAGTTTCAGATATACGAAGTACCGTGGGAAGAGTTTATTGAAGCTTTGCGAGAGGAAATGAAGAAGCAAGTTGGGGCAGACATTATTGATACAGTAGTTTGCAATTTAGAAGATGGTTTTGAAGTGTATACATATGTGCAGGGGGATTTGGATTTTGAATATAAGGAAGCGCTGGAAAGGAAATATGGGAGCGATGCAAAAACTCCTAATGTGTTAACGATTATGTTATTAGCTAGTATTTATAGTACAAGTGAAGAGAATTTACGCTTACATGCGGATAATAAAGATAATCCGATTGTTGAAGTGTATGTGAAGCAATAAATCAAACTTTTTAATATGTGTTTTCAATATGAAAAGTAGGAAAAGTCTGTTTTAAGTGTAGAGCTTAAACAGGCTTTTTTACTTATTTTATCGGATAGAAAACGTTAGAAGGGATCATATTCAGTTTATATAACTGTTTACATAATAAAGTTATGATGCGTTAGTTGTCCTAAAATACAAGTCATATATCTTGTATCCTCTCATAAATTTAAACATAGGAATTTGTCTACAAAGGTGGCGAAGCCTCAGCATGAAAATTCGAATTTGTGCCACATTTATGTTGTTTCTATTTATATGGTTACATCCTTTTTGGACTTTTGCAAAAGGAGAGGAGGCAAAGGAAAGGGTCGTTTCACTTGTATATGATGATTCGGGCAGCATGAGAAATAACGATCGCTGGAAATATGCCAATTATGCTTTGCAAAGTTTAGTTGCGCTATTAGATGAAAAAGATAAATTCTCTTATGTTCCAATGAGCAAGCCGAATGATTCATTAAACATTTCGTTAACGAAGGATAAGAGACAAACAGAAATTGAGGGAATTGGAGCATGGAAAACGTATTTAAATACTCCGTTTAGCGCAGTAGAAACGGCGATGCAATCTATAAAAAAGGAAGCAGATATAGATGGGAAACGTGAATTTTGGCTTATTGTCTTAACTGACGGGGCATTTAATGATTTAGAGAAAGATAAAGTTGACGGAAAAGAACAAATTACACAGAAGTTAGCACAATTTAAGAAGGATATGGATGCAAAAAAGATATCGTTACATCCAATTTTAATTACGATGGAAGAGGATTTAGGACAGCAAGAAAAGGCACAACTAAATACGTTTAAAGAAATATGGAAGAAAGAGATAAACGGAGTTACGATGCCATCTAGTGGAGAGGATGGTATTGTAAAAAGCGTCAATCAAGTAGCAGCGTTAGTTGCCAACCGTGATCCGTTCTCCTCTGTTGAATCGATTGTAAAAACGAAAGTAGTAGGGAAGAAAGTAGAGATTACAACGCCATTTCCGTTAAAGCGTATGACGCTTGTACGACAATCGCCTTCTTTGTCTAATTATCAGGTCACACAAATTTCTAAACCATTACAATTACAATCTTCTTATTCCATACATGCACCAGGAGAAGCGAAATTATTTGGAAATATAGTCCATATAAGTACGGAAAATCAGGAAGTTATTAAACCAGGAACTTATACGATAGAAGTGGATCGAGATATTGAGAAAGAAGGATTACAAGTACTAGTTGAACCGGCGCTTAACTATACTGTTTCTACTTATGACAAAAACGATAGTAGTCAAAAAAATGTGGAGAAAATGTACGAAGGTGTTACTGCTGTTATTGAAGCGAAGCCTACGGAATTACCAATCCAGTCTTCATATTTTCAGTCAGAAGTAGAAATAGACGGAAAACAGTACCCGATGAAGTGGGACGATAAAAAACATGTATTTTATTATGAAACGAAGATCGATAAAGGGTTAGTTCGCGGGAAAGTTCATATGAACATAAAGGGGTTTTACAGACAGACGAAGGAATTTAAAATCGAAGTAACTGAAAAACCAAAATTATCATTGCAAACTATTACGAAAGATTATGAGGAAAAAGTAACGAATTTAGAGAATAGTAAACCGTTTATTATACAACCACAGTTAGATGGTAAGCCGATGACAGAAGAAGCTGTAAAGAAACTATTAAAATCTACTGGTGTCACATCTAAACAATCAATCAACTATGAAATAAAACAACAGGATAATCAAATTTATATTTATCCTCGCCCTCATTACTCCGACACATTCAATTTTACAGATACCGGCACCGTAGAAGCTACCATCACAATACAAGATTCAAAATTACAAGAAGTAAAGAAAAATATATCACTTCATATTCAAAATGCACCGTTTTATGAAAAATATGCGCTTATTTTTAAGTTTGTTATTCCTATCACTTTATTATTGTTAATAGTAGGAATAATCGTTTTAGGATGGATTGTTCGTCCAAGATTTCACCGAAAAGCACTATTGTATTACGAATGGGATCAAGAAGTAGCGAAAGATTGGTTATATCAATCTGAGCCAGAATTACTTAAAAATAAATGGTGGAAGCACTATTTTGGTATTCCATTCCGAGCAGAAAGAAAGACTGTGCAATCCGTTACGTTTATAGCAAAGAAAGGATCGAAATCAATATTTGTAGCGAAAGAGTCACAAGTAGTAGGAATGATTATTGATGGGATGTTTATAACAGAAGATGAGGTTGGAATGGAACATAAGACGCTATATCCAAATGAACTTTTAGTAATTGATAGAGGGTATGGTAAAGAAATTTACAAATATGAATGTGAATAGTAGATAGGGAAAAGGAGGGAGTCTTATCTTTCTCCCCTCTTTTTAAACAAGCAAGAATAGGAAGGTGGTTCACATGACGTTACAAGTTCCAACGATATTAATTGGTTTAGGTGGAATCGGTAGTACTGTGACACATCAAATATATGAAAGGCTACCTGAGGAGCGCCGAAAAAAGGTAGCAATGCACGTATTTGATACAGATGTGAATACATTGAGTAAATTTGATCATATTCGAAAGTTTAAGACGCAAACGAGTTCTAGTAAAACACCAAGAGAGTATATTGCGGGAGATCCAACGATTCCAGAGTGGTTTCCGATGGACCCGACTATACTTGATAAACCACTGACAGAAGGGGCAGGACAGTTACGCGTCATTTCCCGTTTAGCGTTACTTGCTGCGATGAAAGAAGATAAATTGACATCCTTTTGGCAAGAAATCGAGAAGATTTTTCCGGTTACAAGCGATCAAACAGAATATGGAGTGCGTGTCATTATCGTAACATCACTAGCGGGTGGAACAGGTTCAGGGATGTTTCTACAAATTGCATTATATTTACGTGAAATGCTTCGTAAAAAACTGCAGCATCACAACATTTTAATACGTGGTGCGTTTTTAATGCCTGACGTTTTAGTTAAGACGAGAACGGTTAGTGCGAAAGAGTTTGAAACAGTGCAAGCAAACGGCTATGCCTCGTTAAAAGAATTACATGCCATTACACTCGGTTCCACTGGAGAATTATCAAAACGCGGCGGTGTGACGATTGAATTAGAATATCGACCTGATCAAGTAGATGAAGACGGAAGAACGAATCATACAATTAAACAACATCATTTACCGTACAATTATTGTTTCCTATACGATTACGAAAATCTACATGGACACCATCTGCACAATTTATCAGATTATATGGAGCAAATGGCAAATACGATTTATTTACAGTTATTCAGTCCGATGTCTGCAAATCATTTTGCACAGGAAGATAATCAAATTCAGCAATTAGCAGAATCAAGCGGGAAAGGACGATATTGCGGGGCAGGAACGGCAAAGATTATTTATCCGTATGAGCACGTGTTAAAATATTGTGCTTTAAAATGGGCTGTGCAAGGTTTGGATGAATCGTGGCTTCATTTAGATCAATTGTTTCAAGAGAAGAAGCAAAGATATGATCAAGATGTAAAACGTGGGATGCAGCGTGAAAAGCCAGAGCGTGGGAAAAGTTATTTAGAAGACTTAGAACATCTTGCTACTCGTCCAGAACAGGCCCATATTTTCTATAGACAAATGTACAATGAAACGCGTGAAGGAGCAGAGGGCGGTAAAGTGGGTGTGGCGAAATCTAAACTGTTTTTAGAGGCTGTAGAAAGCTATGTACAGCGAACGGTACAAAAAGATGAGGAATTAAACCGTCTGCAACACGAGTGTAAAATTTCGGCTGCAAAATTGAAAATGATGGAGCAAATGAAAGGTGAAGTAGCAAGGGTGGATCATGCGGTTCGTTTATATGCGTATGCGATTCCGAGCCGCGTACATGAGCATGTAACGACACTATTGTATGACATGATTGAATCAGACCGTTTTTCACCAAGTGGTTCTGAAGGGCAGTCCTATCAATTAAATACATGGTTTTTAAAGAAAACAGATCCTGTTCATCCAGTATCAGCTCGTTTTATGTTGTATGAAATTCGAAAGCAGTTAGTCGAGAAAATGAATCGACTACATGAAAATAATGAACAAAAGCGTAATTTAATTCAAAACTACGATAAGAAATTTAATGTAAGTAATATTGATGGAACAGTAACAGCTGTTCGCCGAGTAGAAATCGCGCAGCAACAAGGCTGGTTTGGAAAAATGATGAATAATCAGCAGCGTTTGTTTAAAAAAGAATTTGAAGATATTGTAACGCAGTACGTACACAAATTAAACGAGTATCGTAAAGAAATGCTATTAGAACTCGTTTATCAATCGCTTTATCAAGCAGTTAATAAAATGATTCAATATTGGGAAAGGTTTTTTGATAATTTACATGAAACGCGTGAAAATTTATTGTTTGAAATTCAAAAACGAAGCAAGGAATTTGAAGGGAAAACAAACCCAACGAATGTATACGTATTAGCTGAAGAAAAGTTGCAAGAAAAGATATGGCAAGATATGCAACAACATTTGAATTTAGGTGTATTACCGAAAGATATATCTGCGGAAATTTATATGAGTTTATACGGAGAATATTGCCGGGATGCGAAAACAGAAGAGATTCAATCGAAAAAGGTAGAAGACTTTTATCGTGAGCACATACTAAGTTATTGCTACGATGAATTACAAATACGCTATCGTGATAAATTAGAGCTAAATATCGTTGAGGCGTTACGAAAAGAGGCAGATTATAAGAAGCGTGATCGTGATGAATATGTCCGTGAAAAAATTGAAGACTTGTTCCATTTAGCAAGTCCATTCGTTCCGAAAGTTTCCCACCATAGGGAATTACAATATTGGGGTATACATCCATCCTTAAAGAAAGAACTGCAAGAAGAATTAATTCAAGAAATGTTTAAAGAAAAAGATACAGTACATGAAGCTTTTTCGCCATTTGAAGTTATTTGTTATCGTGCGCATTACGGTTTATCATTGCAAGACTTTCCTAAGCTTTCCTCAGGGCATATTGCAAATGGATTTATGAATGATAAAGGTGATTATTTTCAGTCTTACTATCGCCGTGTGAACAAGTTGAATAGTAAAAAGTCTAGTTTAACGCCACATTTAGATAAATACTGGCACTTGCCAGCCTTCATGCCAGACTTAAATGCAACGCAAACGAAGTTAGATTACGATAAATGTAATCGCGCTCTTCTATATGCGTATATGTATCGCTGGATTAGTTTAGTAGCTGTTGATGGCCAGTTCGTCTATCAATATAACGGCGTTGGACGTAGCTTCTTAATTCAGTCGATGGGGAAAAATATTTCAAGCGAAAGTTACAAATTGCACAGGGCATTGCTTCATAATCCATTTATTTATGAAAACATCTTGTCCAGATTTGAAGAAGAACAAGAAAAGGCGATGATACAAGGCGGACATTTATATACACATCCGTTCGTATTAGGCGCTCAAGATATTAGATGGCTGCGTAAAGAGCATGTCCATAATATTTTAGATATGATTTTAATGTATGACCGTGAGGCGAAATATGATCCAACGTTAGAAGAAACTTCTGATGAATTATTAAGATTGTTCCTTGATGAAATTGAGTTATATTTCCAAAACTACTACGGTACAGGTGCCGATATGGTGGCAAAGAAAGAGAAAGAAATGTTTATTAAACAATTGTGGGATCGTTCGTACGCGAAAGGTTATGTAGATCCAAATAGTGCTCCTTATAAAAAGTGGCAAAATTTATTAAGCGTTCATGATGAAGAAGAAACGCCAAAAACGAATGTATAATGAATGAAAAGGGAATCCTTAAAAGTGGCAATACAACTTTAGAAAAGAGGGATTCCGATGCCGTTTTTAGGAAGTGTATATCAAATATTTGGATTGTATCCAGAAATTTATTATGGAATGATTTCAGCCGAACTTGCGGAGCAACAAAGATTGGAACAAGCGGAAAACGAAGAACCAGAAACAGAAGTATAACTGTATAAGAAGCTTCAAAATAAAAATGATAACACGCTACTTACTCTTTACACGTATAAGAGCAAGTAGCGTGTTTTTACTATTTAATAATCCCGTTTTCTAAAATTTTAATAGTAGGAGTTACTTTCACATTAGCTTTTGAAAAGGCACTTGGCCAATCATCTTCGACAGTTTTCCATTCTTTATATTGAAATGCTCTCGCATAATCACCAAACCCGAATGGATCAAGTTGCTGTTTTTGAATTTTGTGGATTAAATCGTTTAAATCTTTGTTTAGTTGTTTTGTAATAAGTGCAGTTAATTTTTTTCTACCTTTGTCTATATCCATGTTGAATGTAAGTTCAGATACGGAAACTTTAAAATTCATTGCAATATTAAATTTGAAGTGGTTATCGTTATAGCCTGTGTGAATGTCACGATTCATGCTAAGAACATTTATTGTTACGAAATCGTCGCCGTCTGTATCTTTTAGATGACTATTACTTTCAACTGAATGAGAAGGGATTTTCAGTGTAAGTGAAACGGGTATATTCGCTTTCTTTTGTAATAGAAGAAGAAGGGCACTTTCATATCGATTTAAAGACATTTTATAGATTCCGCGAGAAGTTAATAATGCAGAGCCGGTAACGAGAATATCTTTTTTACCTTTTTTTATTTCTGAGATAGCAGGTGTTATACCTTTATTAAAAGTTTGCCTATGGAATTCATGGAATGTCGTAAACGCGGTTCGATTGTATAGTTTGTTCGTATTAATTAAATCTGTTAAATATTCAGGAAGTGCAGGCTTATCTTTAAAATTATTATATATAACTGAAGAGATTGGACCGTCTACTGCAACCATGCGCATATTTCCAGTATTTTTAGGGTCGCGATACCAAACATCAAGGTAAGGCATAGCTCCTTCTTGTTTTAAAAATTTCGTGCTAAATAAAATGAGTTGTAACTTTTCTGTAGATACTAAACCGCTACTTGAACTATTAAATGTTGCTTTTGCTTCTCGAGGGGTATGTACTGTCGCTTCATGAGTTTCGTATTTTTTCTCCACATCTTCATTAAAAATAGGGTTTACGTGGTACACAATTAATTTTCCTTTTGCTTTTGCGTCAAACCCGTAAATTAAGGAAATGGATTGTTTTTCTAGGTCGAGCCGATCTCCTCCACATCCTGTTAAAAAGGTTATGAGAAAGCAAAATATAGTGAAAATAAAGCGTCTCATTTAAATTTTTCTCCTTTTCCAATGCTGATAAAGTGTCATGTATAAGAGAAATACGACTGGGAATAGAAAAACGATAAAATAACTTGCAGTTCCCCAAAATTCCCGCAAGGCACCTATTTGATACGAGGATGGGATATAAAAAAATAAAACGAAAACACACCCGAATAATAAAAACCAAACAGGTAATGAACTCCCTTTTTTGTTAAGTAACTGATTGATCCCATCTGAAGCAGTGAAAATATAAGGAATGCAAGAATCAAAAATAATGAAGAGATAAAATGACAAAAAGATAATTTCAAACCGTTCCAGAAACGAAAAGTGAAATGGTGTAACAAGAGAAAGAGTGGGCCATAAAAACTTAGTTATACCATCTGGGCTAAAATACACGAAAGAAACGAACGTAACTTGCAGGTAAACGAATAAAGTAATCATATTTGCAATAACGATTCCTTTTTTTGCAGATGATTTATTACTGAGATAAGGATAAAGGACAAATGCAAACTCAAATCCGAGAAAGGCAATAATAGTTGATTTTACTGTGTTGAAAACTGGTAGCCATCCCTCTTTAAGGAGAGGAAGAAGATAAACCCAATGCCCGTCTTTAAGTGGGATAAATAATAGCAATGGCATCCAGAGTGTAAATAAGACAGTAAAAACAGCATAGCGGCTAATAATAAGAACACCTTTACATGCGAGCATAACCATTGGGATAGATAATAATATCATGACTAAAAACATTGGAGATCTAGGTAAAATCCAAATGTGAATAACGTATAAGAGGGAAAAAATCAAGGAAACAGCTGCAAGAACAGCATATAAAATCCAAAAAATCATTGCTACTCTTCCTAGCCACTTCCCAAGATAACGAGTTAGCACATCAAGTAAAGTATACCCGGGATGTTTTTCCATAATTTTTACAATACATAGACTGACTAAAGTAGTGATAGCGCATCCTATTATAATAGACATCCAGCCATCTGTATTCGCCCCTTGCGCAACTTCACGTGGCAGTGTAAGTACACCGAACCCTACTTGAACACCACTAATCGTTAAAATGTATTGAAATAAACTAATCTCCCTCTTTGCACGCTTTGTCACTTATCTTCCTCCGTTTCTTCTATATCGCGTTGTCGATTCTCTTGTTTTAAGTTAAGGGATAGTGGTCGTTTCTTCATTATTTTCCATGGTAAACGTAAAAGAATGTCTTTTAAATCCGAAGCAAATGACGGAGAAAAAGGACTACCATAAGGAACACCTAGTGATTCCATAGAAAGAATATGGATGATGATAACTGCCATCCCGACCATAATTCCAATGACCCCAAACAAAGAAGCGGTTATCATCATTGGAAAGCGAAGAAGCCGAATTCCTGCTGACATTTCCATGTTAGGGATGATAAAAGAAGCGACTGCAGTAATAGATACGACGATAACCATAACATTACTTACTATTCCTGCTTGGACAGCAGCTTGTCCAATGACAATCCCTCCTACGACGCCAATCGTTTGTCCAACAGGACCAGGAAGCCGAACCGCAGCTTCGCGGAGCATTTCAAGTACTAGTTCCATCAAAAGTGCTTCTAATATAGGGGGGAAAGGAATTTTAGCTCGAGATTCTCCAATTGTTAACAATAATTTAAGTGGAATCACTTCATAATGAAAGGAAATCATAGCAATATAAAGAGCTGGAGCAAATATTGCAATAAATAGTCCGGTAAAACGAAGTAGTCGTATGAAAGATGGAATCATTGGTCGGAAGCTGTAATCATCTATCGTCTGAAAAAAAGATGAAAAGGTCATAGGTCCAATTAATACGCCGGGTGAGCGGTCTACAACAACAGCAATTCGTCCATCCAAAATGTGATGGGCCGTTGTATCAGGGCGTTCGGTTATTGATAATTGCGGAAAGAGAGTATATGAATTATCTTCAACAAACCCTTCTAATTCTCCGGTAGTAATAATGGCATCCACTTTGATTGATTCGATACGGCATGCCATTTCTTGTATAACGTCTTCGTTTGCAACGTCTGCTAAGTACAGCAAAAAAACCTTTGAAGTAGCTCGTTCACCAACAGTGAATTCCTTCACTTTCAATTCGCGATTTGGAATATATCGACGAATAAGTGCAAGACTGTCGCTCGCTACTTCATTAAATCCTTCGTGTGAGCTTTTTATAGCAGTTTCTGTTGTAGGTTCTTCAATACTTCTTTTTGGCGCCGATTGCGTATCTAGTTCTAATGCTGTAAGTTGTCCATTTATAAATAAAATGCTTTTACCATGTAAAAGGGACTGCTCAATATCGGACCACTGCTGAACTTTCTGTATATTCCCGACTGTAACTGAGGATTCCCAACAATCATCTTCATTCCACTCTTTAAATAGCAGAGGGCGAAGAATATCAATGTTGATAACAGTTTTGTCTACAAGTCCTTCCATATATATAATTGCAGCCTCTTTTCCGTTTTTTAACGGAAAAGTACGTGTAATTAATTCTGGAATACCGCTAAAAAGTTTGGACAAGTGCTTTAGATTAATGGAAAGAGAGGAAGAGATAGATTTATTTAAAAGGTGATCAGCTTGTTCTTGTGCAGAGAAAGATTTTTCACCACGTATCCATTTATTAAAAGACCCCATTTGTTCGTTTACTCCTTGTTATGTTTTATATGGGTTATTATGGATAGTTCCGTGCTGACATATGCGTAGTTTAAATTTTATATTGTATATTTTTATCTTTAACGCTATAATTATAGTGTTAAAGATGGAATCGTGATATGATCTGTTATGAATCTATCGTTTTATTTATGAATAAATGGATTGGTATTTTAGCAAGATGTGCTAATAAACTACTCCACCATGATAATAACGTGCCGAAATGTGGTGCGTATATTTTCGTGGTGGAGTTTTTTTATTCTCAAAAAGGGGGAAAGACCATGAATAACAACATGGTTCATATTACAATTGACGGAAAAAAGTATACAGCGGAGCCTGGTTCAACGATATTGGGTGTTATTAATGAGAACGGGATTGAACATCCGCAAATTTGTTACGTGCCAGAAGTAGATCCTATTCAAACATGTGACACTTGTATTGTAGAGGTTGACGGAAAGTTAGTGCGCTCTTGTTCGGCAGTAGTGAAAGAAGGTATGAACATTGAACGTAATTCTGCTCATGCCAAAGAAGCACAAACAGAGGCAATGGATCGGTTACTAGAAAATCATTTATTATACTGTACAGTATGTGACAACAACAATGGGAACTGTAAACTGCATAATACAGCAGAATTAATGGAGATTGAACATCAAAAATATCCGTATGAACCAAAAGTAGATGCAAGTGGAGTTGATATGACGCATCCGTTTTATCGCTACGATCCTAATCAATGTATTGCATGTGGTCAATGTGTTGAGGTATGTCAAAACTTACAAGTAAATGAAACGTTATCAATAGACTGGGAAGCGGAACGCCCACGAGTTATTTGGGATGAAGGAGTAAATATTAATGATTCTTCATGCGTGAGCTGTGGTCAATGTGTAACCATTTGCCCTTGTAATGCTTTAATGGAGAAAACGATGCTCGGTGAAGCTGGATTTATGACGGGATTAAAACCAGATATTCTTGAACCGATGGTAGATTTAATTAAAGAAGTTGAGCCTGGATATAGTGGCATTTTTGCGGTATCAGAAGTGGAAGCGGCCATGCGTGATACTCGTACGAAGAAAACGAAAACAGTTTGTACATTTTGTGGTGTAGGTTGTTCATTTGAAGTGTGGACGAAAGGGCGTAAAATTCTTAAAGTACAGCCTTCTTCTGATGCGCCAGTTAACGCAATTTCTACTTGTGTAAAAGGAAAATTCGGTTGGGATTTCGTAAATTCTAAAGAAAGAATTACAAAACCTTTAATTCGTAAAAATGGAACGTTTGTTGAATCTACATGGGAAGAAGCACTAAATGTAGTTGCAAGTAAATTGGGATCTATTAAAGCAGAATACGGTAAAGATGCTATCGGTTTTATTTCTTCATCTAAAATTACGAATGAAGACAATTATGTAATTCAGAAATTAGCTCGACAAGTATTTGAAACGAATAATATTGATAACTGCTCACGTTATTGTCAATCGCCAGCGACAGACGGATTATTCCGTACAATTGGTATGGGCGGAGATGCTGGAACGATTAAAGATATTGCAAAATCCGGTCTTGTTATCATTGTAGGTTGTAATCCGACAGAAGGTCATCCTGTTTTAGCTACACGTATTAAACGTGCGCATAAATTACACGGACAAAAATTAATTGTGGCTGATCTTCGTAAAACAGAAATGGCAGAGCGTTCAGACGTCTTTATTAGTCCAAAACAAGGAACAGATCAAGTATGGTTAATGGCTGTTACGAAATATATGATTGACCAAGGCTGGCACGATCAACGATTTATTGATGAGAATGTAAACTTCTTTGAAGATTTCAAAGAGAGTCTGAAAGAATATACACTTGAATATGCAGAAGAAATGACTGGTATTTCAAAAGAAACACTTATTCAAATGGCTGAAATGATTCGTGATGCAGATGGTACATGTATCCTTTGGGGTATGGGAGTAACGCAAAATACAGGTGGATCTGATACTTCCGCTGCGATTTCAAACTTACTTCTTGCAACAGGTAATTATCGTCGTCCAGGTGCTGGTGCATATCCACTTCGAGGTCATAATAACGTACAAGGTGCTTGTGATATGGGTACTTTACCCGGATGGCTTCCTGGATATCAGCACGTTACTAACGATATGGAGCGTGCGAAATTTGAAATGGCTTACGGAGTGAAAATTAATAGTGAACCAGGTCTTAATAATATTGAAATGCTACACGCAATTGAGGAAGGAAAAATGAAAGCTATGTATCTTGTTGGAGAGGATATGGCTCTTGTAGACTCTAATGCGAACCATGTACATGAAGTGTTATCAAGCCTTGATTTCTTCGTTGTGCAAGACGTTTTCTTATCTAAAACTGCTCAATATGCAGATGTTGTATTACCGGCAGCACCGTCTCTTGAGAAAGAAGGTACTTTCACAAATACAGAGCGTCGTGTACAAAGATTGTATCAAGTTCTTCCTACGCTTGGAGATGCGAAGCCAGATTGGTGGATTGTGCAGGAGATTGCGAATAAATTAGGTGCAAACTGGAATTATAGCCATCCAAGTGAAATTTTTGCTGAAATGGCAAGCTTATCACCATTATTCTCACAAGCAAATTATGAAGTACTTGAAGGCTGGAATAGTTTCCATTGGGGAAGTTTTGATGGAACGAATACACCATTACTTTTCCAAGATGGATTTAACTTCCCAGATAAAAAAGCTCGTTTTGCGATTGCTGACTGGGTACGTCCAGCTGAATTCCCAGCGGAGTTTGATCTTCACATTAATAACGGTCGTATGCTTGAACATTTCCATGAAGGGAATATGACAAATAAATCAACAGGTATTCAAACGAAAGTACCTGGTGTGTTTGTTGAAGTTTCTCCAGCACTTGCAAAAGAACGTGGAGTGAAAACAGGGTCATTAGTTCGTCTTGTTTCTCCTTTTGGAGCATTAAAATTACGTGTACTTGTAACAGACCGTGTAAAAGCGAATGAGTTATATTTACCGATGAACTCTACAGATAATGAAACAGCAATTAATTTCTTAACAGGTCCTGCTGTGGACGTACGTACGAACACACCTGCTTATAAACAAACGAAAGTGCGTATGGAAGTGCTAGAAGTTGATGGCACAAATCCGATGCCAAAAGCGAACCCGCGTAACAAAAAACGTCATCCTCAAGCTGGTATTGAGGTAAATCGTAAGTGGGCACGTCCAGGGTATGTGCATTTAACGGATAAGTAGGAGGAGAAAAATATGGCTGCACCTATAAAAGTGATTCAAAAACAAGAATTAACTGAGGAAGAAATAAAACAGCAAAAATTAGATGATTTAAAAGAGCTTCTAGCTAATAATGAAGAAGCTTTAAATCAAATGTTTAATATTGTTGGTGAGTTAAATGACATCGGAATGCTAGAAGCTGCAAATTCTATGTTAAAGGCGAAAGAACCGATCGCCAAAATTGTTCTTGGCCAAGTGACTCGTGAGCCTGTTACAAATTTAATTAATAATATGATGGGTGCTGCGGGTGCTTTAACAGAACTAGATCCGGAACTTACGAAAAAGCTTATAGGTAGCTTATTAGTAGGGTTAGAAGAAGGTAATGAACATCTAGAGAGTAATAAAAAAGTAGGGGTATTTGACCTTATGAAAGTATTGAAAGACCCAGACATTAACCGTGCTATCGGGTTTGGACTTCATTTCTTAAAAGGTATGGGGAAAGGGTTAAAAGACGAATAAACTTCATGAAGTGAACCTTTCCGCCCAAATGTTTGTACGAAATAGTTTGGGCGGAAGGATCATTTTGGTAAAATATATAATAAAGTAAAATGAGGATTTTTGGGAGGTATAATTGTATGTCAAAAAAAGTACATGAATTTAATGATATGATACGAAAACTTCGAAAGGAACTTTTCGGAAAAGGGCCAGAACGAATTCATACTGTTTTTGCTGAAAATATGGCGATTGCGACCCTTTATGGAAACTTAACACCTACTGAAAAATTCATTTCAAGTACGATGGACGGTGCGGAAATGGTTCATATGGCTAGAACGAAAATGATTCAAGAAGTGTATGCTGCGAATTCCCGAGAACATTTGGAAGAACTTGTAGGTGCAAAATTAGTGAATTTGTTTTCAGATATGAAAGTAGAGGAAGATATTGCGGTTTCGGTATTTGTTTTTGATAAAAATATAACGTGAGAGAAGGGTACTGATCGTGAAACCGATACAGGTAGAAAGAGAAATCTTTCGTTATGAACAAGGGTCGTTTAAGCATATAGAGGACAGCATTGTAACAGAGTTTCCAGTCACGATTAAAATGAACGGACAGGAGTTTGTTACAATGGTTAGTACTCCAGAATATATAGAAGACATGGTAATCGGCTTCTTAGCATCTGAAGGAATCATTCGGAAGTATGAAGATATTGATGACGTATGGGTACAAGAGAAAGAAGGCTTTGTACATGTCACAACGAAAAAAGTGAATCCGTATTACGAACAAATGCAAAATAAACGTTATATTACTTCATGCTGTGGTATGAGTAGACAAGGGTTTGTTTTTGCAAATGATGCACTAAGCGCGAAAAAAATGAATGGTATGCATGTACAGGTTGCTGCAGAAGACTGCTTTCGATTAATGAAAGAAATGCAGCAATCTGCGGAGACGTTTCAACATACAGGTGGTGTTCATAATGCATCTTTGTGCGATGTGAATGGGATTATTTTAAGCCGAATGGATATCGGTAGGCATAATGCATTAGATAAAATTTACGGTTATTGTTTAAAAAATAATATTTCTATAAGGAATAAAATCATTGTATTTAGTGGTCGTATTTCTTCGGAAATATTATTGAAAGTTGCAAAGATTGGTTGTGAAATTATATTGTCAAAATCAGCTCCAACTGAGTTGGCTTTGCAGCTAGCAGAAGAATTAGGTATTACTACGATAGGGTTTATTCGGAATCAATCCTTAAATGTATATACGCATCCAGAGCGTGTTGTAAATATAAAATAAGTAAAAGTGAGGCAATAAATATGAAATCTGTCACATTAGACAAACTACAACGTCCTTTAAAGGATTTACGTATTTCTGTTACTGATCGCTGTAATTTCCGCTGTCGTTATTGTATGCCAGAAGAAATATTTGGTCCTGATTATTCGTTTTTGTCTAATGATAAAATTTTATCTTTTGATGAGATTGAAAGGATAACACGTATTTTTGTTTCTTTAGGTGTAAGAAAGTTACGAATTACAGGCGGAGAACCGTTACTTCGAAGAGGTCTTCCGCAGCTTATTGAGCGCCTTAATAAAATAGAAGGTGTGGAAGATATCGGTTTAACAACCAATGGATCACTACTGAAAAAGTTTGCTCCAGATTTATATAAGGCGGGTTTATCGCGTGTGACAGTTAGTTTAGATTCCTTAGAAGAAGAGCGATTTTTCTATTTGAATGGTAATAGAAGCAAAGTGCAAAGGGTTCTGGAAGGAATACAGGCTGCAGCTGAAGTTGGTATGAAAATTAAAATAAACATGGTCGTTCAAAAAGGGAAAAACGAACAAGACATCTTGCAGATGGCGCAATACTTTAAGGAAAATAAGCATATTCTTCGGTTTATTGAGTATATGGACGTTGGAAATTATAACGGTTGGGAGTTAAAAGAGGTTGTCTCTAAACAAGAAATAGTAGATGCCATTCATCAAGTTATGCCATTAGAACGGATAGAAGCGAATTATGCAGGTGAAGTTGCTACTCGCTATCGTTATATTGGAAGTGATGAAGAGATAGGTATTATTTCATCAGTAACAGATTCCTTCTGTTCATCATGTACGAGAGCACGTATTTCTGCAGAAGGAAAATTATATACTTGTTTGTTCGCTTCTAAAGGAAATGACTTGAGAGAACTACTTCGATCTGGATACACTGACGAGGAAATAACATATATCGTACGCGATATATGGAACAATCGAGAAGATCGTTATTCAGATGAACGCTTAAATAATACAAGTAAAAAAAGAATACCTAAAATTGAAATGTCACATATTGGTGGTTGATATATATAAGTGACGCTATGATGAAGTATATACAAAATGGAAAATTTGCAACGTTTGTAGATTTTCTATTTTATAGTAAAAGTGATGATTGATATCTCTGTAAAAGATGTGCAGAGAAATTAAGCAGCATTCAAAAACCTTTATTTTGAGGAGGTTTTTTGAAGCTGCTTTTTTATTTGGAGAAAATGGAGGAATTAGTAATGGCATTTCATAAACCGGAACAAATTGCTGAACTCGTAATTGAGGCCGGTGTTCAAAAAGTAAGTCAGACGTTGCCAGCAATGCTTATTCTCGGTTTTTTAGGAGGAGCGTTTATTTCGCTCGGTTTTTTACTTAACATTCGCGTTTTAGGTAATTTACCTGAGCGCTGGGGGAGTTTAGTCAATGTATTAGGAGGAGCAGTTTTTCCTGTTGGACTAATGCTCGTCGTATTAGCGGGAGGAGAATTAATTACTGGAAATATGATGTCACTTTCTATGGCGCTATATGCAAAGAAAATTACATTGGTAAGTGTATTAAATAATTGGGTTTGGATTACTTTCATGAATTTCGTGGGAGCTATTTTTGTTGCGTATTGTTTCGGTCATCTTGGCGGATTAACAGAGGGAGATTATTTAAATAAAACGGTAGCGATAGCAGAAGGAAAGTTACATGAAACGTTTGGGAGAACTTTAATTTTAGCGATTGGATGTAATTGGCTTGTTTGTCTTGCGCTTTGGCTTGCTTATGGGACGAGTGATTTTGTCGGGAAAATAATCGGAATTTGGATTCCAATTATGGCATTTGTAGTGATTGGATTTCAGCAAGTAGTAGCAAATATGTTTGTCATCTCGGCAGTTATTTTTGCAGGTCATCTGACGTGGATGGATCTTGCTAGAAATTTTGTTCCTGTCTTTATCGGAAATGTAATTGGAGGAGCTGGATTTGTTGGATTTGCTTACTTTGCTTGTTATCAAAAACAACATTCTAATATGAAATAGAGTTCTTGAGAGGAAGGGTATGTAATGGCTGAGCGGTATTCACGACAACAGTTGTTCAAACCGATTGGGAGTAAAGGGCAAGAAAAAATTCGAGATAAACATGTGTTAATTGTAGGAGCAGGCGCATTAGGAAGTGCAAGTGCCGAAAGTTTCGTACGTGCAGGTATTGGCAAGTTGACGATTATTGATCGTGACTACGTTGAATGGAGTAATTTACAAAGGCAACAATTGTACTCTGAACAAGATGCGAGAGAGAAAATACCGAAAGCAATCGCTGCTAAAAATCGGCTAGAACAAATTAATTCGGAAGTACAAATACATGCTTTCGTAATGGATGCAGTTGCAGAAAATATGGAGGACCTATTAAAAAATGTAGATGTAATAATTGATGCAACAGATAATTTCGATATTCGATTTATAATAAATGACTTATCACAAAAACATAATATCCCGTGGGTATATGGTTCTTGCGTTGGATCGTACGGTATGAGTTATACGGTTATTCCGCAAGAGACACCGTGTTTACATTGTGTGCTGAAGAACGTTCCTGTTACAGGTGTGACATGTGATACCGCGGGAATTATTAGCCCGACTGTTCAAATCGTCGCAGCATATCAAGTGGCGGAAGCACTCAAAATTTTAGTCGGAGATTTCTCGGCAATTAGAAAAACATTTTTCATGTTTGATATATGGAGTAATCAAAACCATTTTATAAAACTAGGGAAAATCAAAACGGACGATTGCCCCTCGTGTGGTTTGAATCGAACTTATCCTTATTTATCATACGAAAACCAAACGAAGGTGGCTGCTTTATGCGGAAGAAATACAGTGCAAATTAGGCCAGTAGAAAATAGAAAGTACGATTTTGACGATATGGAAAAGGTATTAAACAAACTAGGGAAAGTAGAGCGGAATCCGTATTTACTATCTTGCCAACTAGATGATTACCGCGTCGTTATTTTTCGGGATGGTCGTGTTTTCATTCATGGTACAAATGATATTTCGAAAGCGAAACAATTATATTATCGCGTATTCGGTTAATAGAAAGGGTTGTCAATAATGGAAAGAAGAGTGCCAATTACGGTTGAAGAAGCTGTTCGTAAAGTAATGGGATTTGCTAATGAGGGATTAAAGGAGCTACTACCTATTGAATTAGCTTACGGACGTATATTAGCGGAGGATTTAATAGCTGACCATGACGTACCTTCATTCAATCGTTCACCGTATGACGGATTTGCTATTAGAGCAGAAGATACGAATGTAGCAAGTTATGAAACGCCAATTGTGTTTGAAGTAGTTGGTGAAATTGGTGCGGGATCAATATCCCACGAGAAAGTAGGTCCGTTTCAAGCAGTTCGAATTATGACGGGAGCACAAATTCCGAATGGGTGTGATGCGGTTGTTATGTTAGAGCTGGCTCGTCAATATGAGGAAGCTGGCAACAATTATATGGAAGTGAAGCGATCATTCAAAACGGGTGACAATATTTCTTTTCAAGGTGAAGATGCTCGTAAAGGAACGGTTCTTGCAAAAAAAGGATCATACATTCATCCAGGTATTTCGGCTCTTCTTGCTACGTTCGGATATAGTGAGGTACCAGTGGCAAGAAAGCCTGTAATTGGATTGTTAGCGACTGGTAGTGAATTACTGGATGTAAATGATTCATTACAGCCAGGGAAAATCCGAAATAGTAATACGTATATGATATTGTCTCAAATTCGAAGAGCGGGCGGAAGAGTAAAATATTTTGGAAAGTTTAGCGATGATTTTCATACATGTTTCACAGCTGTAAAAGAAGCGTTAAGCCAAGTGGATATGCTCATTACAACAGGCGGTGTATCAGTAGGGGATTATGATTATTTACCAGCTATTTACGAAAAGTTAGGTGCATCGGTTCTTTTCAATAAAGTTGCAATGCGGCCAGGAAGTGTTACGACTGTAGCGCAATTAAATGGCAAGTTATTATTTGGTTTATCAGGAAATCCATCTGCTTGTTACGTAGGATTTGAATTATTTGTAAGACCATGTATTCGGACGTATATGTTTAGTGAAAAAGCACATGTAAAAAGAGAAAAAGCGTTATTAGGAGAAGATTTTCTAAAACCAAATCCATTTACAAGATTTGTACGAGCAAAACTGACATATAACGAAGGGCAATTAATTGCTTATCCGTCAGGGTTTGATAAATCTAGCTCCGTTTCTTCTCTAGCAGAGACAAATATATTTATTGTACTTCCAGGTGGTACAAGAGGTTATAAAAAAGATATGTTCGTAGATGTTCTCTTGCTGGAAGATAACGAAGGTAGTGAATGGCCTTGGGCATTTTATAAAGTGAGAGGTGTTTCTAATGGGACAAGCGCTATTTGAGATTGTAGATATACCGATTGTAGTTGAAGAAGTAACGAATAAAGTCGTAAGAAGAGAAGCAGGTGCAATTACAACATTTATTGGTACGGTGAGAGAATTAACGAAAGGAAAACGAACGTTACATTTAGAGTATGAAGCATATAAACCGATGGCAGTAAAACAACTTACGAAAATTGGAGAAGAAATTAACGGGAAATGGCCGGACGCAAAAGTAGCAATTATGCACCGAGTAGGGCGGCTAGAAATCATGGATATTGCGGTCGTTATTGCAGTTTCATCACCGCATCGTAAAGTAGCGTATGAAGCGAATGAATACGTGATTGAACGTATAAAACAAATCGTCCCAATTTGGAAAAAGGAATTTTGGGAAGATGGGACGATGTGGATTGGAGATCAACTTGAAAATACGGCATATCCGGAAGGAAAACCGAAGAAGGAAGAATGAGAAGATGATTACAATTTTATTGTTCGCAAATTTACGTGAGGAAGTCGGATCGGATCGATTCGTAATTTTAGAAAAACAAGAGATGACAGTGCAACAATTAAAAGAATGGCTCAAAGCAAGCTATTGCTTACAATCACTTGATAGAGTGATGGTGGCTGTTAATGAAGAATTTGTAACGGATGAAGAGATGATAAAAGCCGGAGATATAGTCGCATTAATCCCGCCCGTTAGTGGGGGATAATAAGCTTTTTCGCCAAGAAGATGTTGTATATAAATTCGAATACGAGAAGGGATGAGTTCTATGATTACTCAAGAACAAATAATGAACGCATTAAAACATGTAGAGGATCCGGAGTTACACAAAAGTATTGTAGAATTAAATATGGTTAGAAATATACAAATGAATGGAACAGAGGTTAAACTTGAAGTAGTGCTAACGATTCAAGGTTGTCCATTAAAGGCAAAAATTCAACAAGATGTGGAAGAGTCTCTTCAGGCAATTGGTGCATCTAAAGTAGATTTGACATTTGGTTCTATGACACAAGAAGAACGAGCTGCGCTAACAGAGAAATTAAAGAAAAATAGTAGAACAGAAACTGGTATGCCGAGCATGCTTCACTGTGATTCAGGGGTACGATTTATTACTGTAACGAGCGGTAAAGGTGGAGTTGGAAAATCAACGGTGACAATTAACCTTGCAACTGCTTTAGCTCGTATGGGCAAAAAAGTGGGGATATTAGATGCGGATATATATGGTTTTAGTATTCCAGCTATGATGGAAACGAATCAAAAACCGACGATGATCGATCAAACGGCAATTCCAGTTGTTAGTCACGATGTTAAAATTATGTCGATGGGATTTTTTACAGAAGGAAATAACCCAGTTATGTGGCGCGGACCGATGTTAAATAAATGGATTCAAAATTTCCTTGCGAATACGCACTGGGGAGAATTAGATTATTTACTTCTTGATTTACCACCCGGCACAGGAGATGTAGCTATTGATGTTGCAGCAATGATCCCGCAGGCGCAAGAAATTATCGTTACAACACCACACAACGTAGCTTCATTCGTAGCATCTAGAGTAGGTGTTATGGCAAAACATACGAAACACGAGATTTTAGGTATTGTAGAAAATATGGCTTATTATGAAGAGCAAGATGGATCGAAAAATTATCTCTTCGGAAAAGGTGGCGGCGAAATGCTTGCAGAACAATTGCAAACAGAAGTGATTGCACAAATACCTTTTGCAAAACGAGAAGAAAATAACGGTTCATCTGTATATGATGAAGATTCTCTTGTAGGAGAAGTGTTTACATCGTTAGCGGAGGATATTATTTATAGAGGATAGAGGGGGAAGTTTAGTATGGCGTGTAATATCGATCATTCTATGGAAGATGTAATGAATAAGCTTGAAAGTCAAAAGAGTTTTTTGCCTAAAGAGATTTTTACAGGATTGAAGGGATTTTTGCAAGGTAATCATTCACAGGAAATTTTAAATGATATCTTTCATCTTTTAAAGAAGTATGACTTAGTTAGTGAAGAAGAAAGAGAGATGAGAAATACTCAATTATTGCTGAATATAAAATAAATACGCTTTGGCTTTTGTTTTTTTGCAGAAGGGGTGAATGTAATGGATATGAAAAAGATGATTGAAACGATAGAAGCAACTAAAGTGACTGACGAAGAATTATCGATTTCTACTTTACATCAAAAGCTTGTGAAGTTGTATAGTCAAAAAGATAGTGCGGAGTATAAGGAGCTATTAAAATATATTTTATCATTATCCGTGCAGCTGAACCTACATTTCGTATTGAAATATTTTGGTGTGCGCCCGGTTATTGCTGCAGATGAACGTATGCAATTTCAAGAGATATTTAAATGTTTAGCTAAGAAAGATGATAGTGGGGAATGGTTTCTAAATTTCGTTTCTTTATATGTAGGACTAATTGTAGTTCTGCATTTTGATGAAAAAGAGATTGAGAGAAACTTTTTCGATGATATGGTAGTGGATGAAGGGAATGCAATATAAGATTCTGCTCATAATATCTTTCTATTTAATTGCTTTAACTGCGAGTTTAGTTGGTTATTTAAATATAAAGGTAACTAATTAATAAAAAGTATTCTTTAGTTGTTTCCATCGTTTTTTCATGTTACCATTAAGCGAATTTTTCATAGGGAGAGAAAGCAATGAAATGGATTTATTTTATTATTATTAACGTTATAGCTTTTAGCCTTATGGGGCTTGATAAACGAAAAGCGAAGAAGAAACAGTGGAGAACGCCAGAAAGTACGTTGTTTTTATCAGCGGTAGCTGGAGGCGCAGTTGGTGCTTGGATTGGTATGTATATGTTTCACCATAAAACACATAAAAAGAAATTTGTTTTCGGTATACCGTTACTTGTCGTTATAACAGTATGTTTACTTTTTACTGTATGAGAAATGTCGAAAGAATTGCAGATTGATTATTGGTAAAGTGAGCATGCGGGACCGTATAATGGAGAAAAACGAGAAGAGGAGAAAAGGGAAGATGGGGAGTCAATCAGCACAGCAAAAAAAAGGGATTATATATGCGGCTGGTGCTTATACGATGTGGGGAATCCTACCAATCTATTGGAAATGGGTTGAGGAAGTTCCAGCAGATGAAATATTAGCACACCGCATCGTTTGGGCGTTCGTTTTTATGTTACTTGTGTTAGGTGTTACGAAGAGGTTTCGTCAGTTTATTGGGGAGTTCGTGAATCTTTTTAAACGACCTAAATTATTAATGTCATTAACAATAGCTTCAGTCTTGATTAGCGGAAACTGGTTTGTCTACATATGGGCGGTTAATCATAATCATGTCATTGAAGCAAGTCTTGGATATTATATTAATCCGCTTATTAGTATTTTACTTGGTACAGTCGTTTTAAAGGAAAAGTTAAACTTTTGGCAATATGTTGCAGTTGGTTTAGCTGGAATAGGGGTTATCATTTTAACAGTCCGTTTTGGATCTATTCCGTGGGTTTCTTTATCACTTGCCTTTTCATTTGGATTATACGGATTAACAAAAAAATTGTTAAACTATGATGCGACAATTGGTCTTACGATGGAAACGATGTTAGTGACGCCGTTTGCGATTATCTATCTCGTTATGACAGGAGCGCATGGATTCGGTTCATTTGGATCTATTTCCATGTTATCGACGTTACTATTAATAGGAGCAGGCATTGTTACAGCTTTACCACTTTTTTATTTTGCAAAAGGAGCACAACTTATTCCGCTCTATATGGTAGGATTTTTACAATATATTGCACCAACGATTAGTTTAATTTTAGGTGTATTCGTATTTGGTGAACATTTCACATCTACTCATATGATGGCATTTTTCTGTATATGGGTTGCATTATTTGTGTTTTCAATAGCGAAAACAAAGTTTTTAGTGCAGAAACAACCGAAATTTATAAAAAATAAATCAGCAAAAGTATCATAATGCGTAGTATTTTCTACGCATTTTTCTTTATACTGATACTATATAGATTTCCATTATAGTCAGTAGGGAGCTGAGAACGTGGAAACAATTTTACATAATGATCCGCTTATGGCCGCTGTAATTTCATGGTTTCTAGCACAATTAACGAAAGTAGTCTTTAAATTATTCAAAACGGGTGAATTTGATTTTGCAAAGTTTTTCGCTTCAGGTGGGATGCCGAGTTCTCATGCTTCAACTGTTACAGCACTTGCGACAGGTGTTGGCGTTGTGGAAGGTGTGGAAAGTACCTTATTTGCTATTGCTGCTATCTTTGCAATAATTGTGATGTATGATGCTTCAGGAGTAAGACTTGCAGTTAGTAAACAAGCGAAAATATTGAATGAGTTCTTTCACGGTAGACAAACAGAATATAAGAAGTTAAATGAACTTGTCGGGCATACACCGTATGAAGTAGTGGTCGGTGCTTTAGTAGGGATTATTGTCGGAGTAGGATATTGCTTATGAGCAGAACATTTTATATGTTCTGTTTTTCTTTGTTTTCATACATATTTAGCTACCTTTTTGAATATCGTTATACGGATTTCGAAAGGGTGGGTGAGTAACTTGTTATTATATGAAAAAGTGCATGAAGAAATAGCGAGAAGAACAACTGCGCTTCAAACGATGCAACGGCAAGATGGTACGTGGAAGTTTTGTTTTGAAGGAGCACCATTAACAGATTGCCATATGATTTTTTTATTAAAATTATTAGGTAGAGATAAAGAGATAGAACCGTTTGTAAAAAGATTAGCATCACTTCAAACGAATGAAGGAACATGGAAATTGTATGAAGATGAAGTGGGTGGCAATTTATCTGCTACAATTCAATCTTATGCTGCCTTACTAGCTTCAAAAAAATATACAAAAGAAGATGCGAATATGAGGCGAGCCGAAATGTTTATTAAGGAACGTGGAGGCGTGGCGCGTGCTCATTTTATGACGAAGTTTTTATTAGCAATTCATGGAGAATATGAATACCCTTCGCTTTTTCATTTGCCAACACCGATTATGTTTCTGCAAAATGATTCACCCCTCAGTATATTTGAATTGAGTAGCTCAGCACGTATCCATTTAATTCCGATGATGGTTTGTTTAAATAAAAGATTTCGAGTAGGAAAAAAGTTACTGCCAAATTTAAATCATATCGCAGGCGGGGGAGGGGAATGGTTTCGGGAGGAGCGGTCTCCGTTGTTTCAAACGTTATTAAGTGATGTAAAACAAATAATATCGTATCCACTTTCTTTACACCATAAAGGATATGAGGAAGTCGAACGTTTTATGAAAGAGCGTATTGATGAAAATGGAACGTTATATAGTTACGCAACTGCCTCATTTTATATGATTTATGCTTTACTCGCGTTAGGACATTCTCTTCAATCATCGATGATTCAAAAAGCTATAGCAGGGATAACATCTTATATATGGAAGATGGAAAGAGGGAGTCATTTGCAAAACTCTCCTTCAACTGTATGGGATACGGCTTTACTCTGCTATACGTTACAAGAGGCCCACGCTTCGAAAGATAATAAGATGATTCAACATGCAGCAGCGTATGTATTAAAAAAACAGCATACAAAAAAATCTGATTGGAGCGTACATGCTCCGGCGCTGACTCCAGGCGGTTGGGGTTTTTCGGATGTGAATACGACAATTCCGGATGTCGATGATACAACAGCTGTGCTAAGAGCGTTGGCAAGAAGTAGAGGGACCGAAAATGTAGATAATGCTTGGAAGAAAGGGGTTAATTGGGTTAAAGGATTACAAAATAATGATGGTGGCTGGGGAGCGTTTGAAAAAGGTGTGACGAGCAATTTATTAGCAAATTTACCAATCGAAAATGCAAGCGATATGATTACAGATCCCTCTACACCAGATATTACAGGAAGAGTGTTAGAGCTTTTCGGGACATACGCGCAAAATGAATTGCCTGAGAAACAAAAACAAAGTGCGATAAATTGGTTAATGAATGTGCAAGAGGAAAATGGATCATGGTATGGGAAATGGGGGATTTGTTATATATATGGTACGTGGGCTGTTATGACTGGTTTACGGTCACTCGGAATTCCATCTAGCAATCCATCAATGAAACGAGCAGCTTTATGGTTGGAACATATACAGCATGAAGATGGGGGGTGGGGGGAATCGTGCCACAGTAGTGTGGAAAAAAGGTTCGTTACTTTACCATTTAGTACACCATCCCAAACAGCATGGGCGTTAGATGCTCTCATTTCTTACCACGATAAAGAAACACCAACTATTCGAAAAGGTATTTCATATTTGCTTGCGAATCCTTATGTGAATGAAAAATATCCTACCGGAACAGGTTTGCCAGGTGGGTTTTATATTCGTTATCATAGCTATGCCTATATATATCCGCTACTTACTTTGGCACATTATATAAAAAAATATAGAAAATAAACCGAGAGATATCTCTCGGTTTATTTTGTTGGGTAGTAGGTCCCTGTTGAAAAGAATAAGGCTGTGCGTTCCTTATTTTTCTGTTGACTGGCGTTTTTGACGTGCATCAGCGGCATTTGCACGTGCGTTTGCTTCTAAGTCATTGTGGTCAGCGAGTTCACGAGAGAACTCAACATCAATGCCATCAGCAGCTTTGTTTTGCTTGAAATTTTTTTTGTTCATTCGACACAATCTCCTTGTGTTTTATGCGACGTTGCAAAGTTAGTTTGACACAAATAGACTTTTTTATACAAAGAGGATTTGGAAAGCATAGAGCCGAAATATACAGTATAGCTAATAGAAATGGGGGATAGGGATGGACTTGTTAAATGGAAAAACAGCAGTTGTAACAGGTGCTGCGCAGGGAATTGGAAAAGAGATTGCAAGGGTTTATGCAAAACTAGGGGCTAAAGTATTAATTAGCGATGTAAATGAAGAGAAGCTACAAAAAACGACACGTGAATTATCAGATGAAGGATATGAAGTGAAGCAGTATCGTTGTGATGTGAGTAATCAAAATGATGCGAAGTCCTTAATTGAATACGCTGTCCAAACATTTGGTACACTGCACATTTTAGTAAATAATGCAGGAATTACACGAGATGCAATGTTACATAAAATGGAGAAACCTGCATGGGAACAAGTACTGCAAGTAAATTTAACAGGTGTTTTTTATTGTATGCAGCCAGCGCTTCTTTACATGAGACAACAAGGGTATGGACGTATTATTAATATATCTTCAATTAGTAGGGAAGGAAACATAGGTCAAGCGAATTATGCTGCTACAAAGGCAGGAGTTGTAGGTTTAACGAAAACAGCGGCGAAAGAAGTTGGAAGCTTTGGTATTACTTGTAATGCTATTTGTCCAGGGTTTATGGATACAGATATGACAAAAACGATACCAGATAAAGTGAAAGAAAAGATGGTTGGCGCGATTCCGGTTGGTAGAATTGGAACGCCAGAAGATATTGCGAACGCAGCGGCCTTTTTAGCGTCAGAATACGCATCCTATATTACAGGAGAAGTATTGAATGTGAGCGGAGGACTACAAGTTTAAAGGAATACATAATGAAAAGAACCTGACCGGATAGGCCAGGTTCTTTTTTCGTTAATTTAAGTTGAGCCAAACGCTCTTCACTTCTGTATAGTTATTTAATGCGTAAGATCCCATTTCACGGCCAAGACCAGATTGTTTAAATCCTCCGAATGGAGATGCTGCATCAAAGACGTTATAACAGTTTACCCATACTGTACCAGCACGTACTTTACTTGCAACATAGTGTGCTGTTTTAACATTTTCTGTCCACACACCAGCCGCTAAGCCGAACTGTGATTTATTTGCACGTTCAATTACTTCATCAATATCGTTAAAAGGTATTGCAGAAATAACTGGACCGAAAATTTCTTCTTTTGCGATCGTCATTTCGTCATTTACGTCAGCGAATACTGTAGGAGAAACGAAGTAGCCTTGATCGAATGGATTGCTTCCTCCGCAAAGTACTTCAGCGCCTTCTTCAATCCCTTTTTCAATGTAGCCCATTACACGTTTTTGTTGTTCTTCAGAAACGAGAGGACCGATTGTTGTTTCAGGGTTAAGACCGACACCTTGATTTAGTTTTTTAGAATAGAGGACGAGATCAGCCATGACATTATCATACATTTTCTTCGGAACAAATAAGCGTGATCCAGCAGAGCATACTTGTCCTTGGTTAAACATAACACCAGAAAGTGCACCAGGAATCGCGCGAGATAAATCAGCATCTGGCAAGATGATATTTGGTGATTTACCGCCTAACTCAAGTGTAACGCGTTTTAATGATTCAGATGCTTGTCGCATAATTTGTTTACCGACTGGAGTAGAACCAGTAAATGCAATTTTATCAACGAGTGGATGATTAACAAGAGCTTGTCCAGCTGATTCACCGAATCCAGGAACAATATTAATAACACCTTTCGGGAATCCAGCTTCTTCAATTAATTCAGCTAAGTATAGAGCGGATAGTGGCGTTTGCTCTGCAGGTTTTAAAACGATTGTACATCCTGTAGCAAGCGCTGCTCCCATTTTCCACATTGCCATAAGAAGTGGGAAGTTCCAAGGAATAATTTGACCGACGACACCAACAGCCTCATGGCGTGTATAGTTAAAGTAATTACCGGAAACAGGAATTGTTTGACCAACGATTTTCGTAGCCCAGCCAGCATAATAGCGCATATGCTCAATTGCAAGTGGTATGTCTGCTGCCATTGTTTCACGGATTGGCTTTCCGTTATCTAATGTTTCGAGCTGTGCAAGCTCTTCTTTATGTTCTTCCATTAAATCAGCTAACTTGTACATAAGACGGCTTCGCTCAGCAGTGCTCATGCGAGACCAAGGACCTTCGTCAAAAGCCATGCGAGCTGCAACGACAGCTTTATGAATATCTTCTCGACCAGCCTCAGAAACGACGGCAAGTGTTTCGCCGGTTGCTGGGTTAGGTGTTTTAAATGTTTTACCGGAAGCGCTTTCAATGAAAGATCCATTCACATATAACTTTTTTGTACCTTGAAGAAACTTTTCTACCTTTTCATGAAGATTTACAGCTAGTTGACTCATTGTATAACCCCCTTGAAAGTATAATGTAAACGCAGTACGAGACGGCGTTTATTCCGAAATCAAGGATGTGGGAACTAGATGGAAAGCCTCTAATTTAAATCATAATTAACAAATGCTGAAAATTCAAATTTCATTTGTGTTACAATTGTAAAAAATATGTAATGTAAGAGGGTCTTCTATATGATTATAAAAAATCCTGCTTGTTTTTGCTTTCTAGTAGGAAAAACTAGAAGAACAATGGTACAATAATACATCGTGAGAGGAGGGAGAAAAATGAAGGATTATCATGATGATCCACGCTTTCGAATCGCCCATAGAGAAGCGTTAATTGGTCTTGGACTTGCTATTATTAATTTTATAATATGGTACGGATTTGCTTATGGGCTTGGTAGTAAAAATCCAAGTGAATATACATATGTATTCGGTTTTCCAGCATGGTTTTTTTATAGCTGTATCGTTGGGTTTGTCGTTATGGTTATTTTACTTAGTTTAGTTGTTCGTTTTGTATTTCAAGATATTTCACTCGATGAGGAAGAAAAAAGTGAGGAATAATAGATGAATTGGTATGTAATCATTCCAATGATAATTTCATTTATCGTTGTGTTTTTAATTGGTGTATATGCTTCAAGACGCGTACAAGCGACTGCTAATAATAAATTTTTACAAGAATATTTTCTTGGTGGGCGTGAACTTGGCGGTTTATTATTAGCGATGACAATGATTGCTACGTACGGTAGTGCTAGTAGCTTTATTGGTGGTCCAGGTATTGCGTACAATATGGGCCTCGGATGGGTATTATTATCTGCGATTCAAGTTGTAACAGGGTATATCGTTTTAACGGTTATCGGTAAAAAGTTTGCAATTATCGCTAGGAAGATGGAAGCCATTACTCTTATCGATTATTTAAAGGGAAGATACAATAATAAAGCAGTTGTTATACTTTCAGCGTTATGTATTATTATCTTCTTATTTTCAGCAACAGTAGCTCAATGGGTCGGCGGTGGCCGATTAATTGAATCACTAACGGGTTTATCTTATACAACAGCACTATTTTTATTTACTTTTTCTGTACTTGTGTACGTATTAATTGGTGGATTTCGTGCAGTTGCTTTATCAGATACGTTATTAGGAATCATTATGTTAGTTGGAACGACAATCATTTTAATTGCTACTGTCATTGCTGGTGGTGGAATTGAAAAGATTATGCAGGAACTTATTCAAATCAATCCAAATTTAATTACACCATTCGGAGCGGATGGTAGTTTAACGAAATCATATGTGACATCATTTTGGATTTTAATTGGAATTGGTGTTGTTGGTTTACCGCAAATTAGCGTGCGTGCCATGTCTTATAAAAATTCAAAAGCTATGCACCAAGCGTTAATAATTGGAACGGTTGTTGTAGGTACAATTATGATTGGTATGCATTTAACAGGTGTATTTGCGCGAGTCGTACTTCCGGGTATAACAGTACCGGATAAAGTCATGCCGCTACTCGCGATGGAAGTGTTGCCACCTTGGTTAGCCGGTGTTTTCTTAGCTGCGCCAATGGCAGCAATTATGTCTACAGTAAACTCGTTATTGTTACTTGTAAGTTCATCAATTATTAAAGACATATACGTAAATTACATAAATAAAGATGCAGCAGACAGTACGATTAGAAAAGGAAGTTTGTGGATTACTGGTATCGTAGGGCTGCTCGTTTATGCAGCAGCAATTAAACCACCAGATTTTTTAATATGGTTAAATTTATTTTCTTTCGGTGGATTAGAAGCAGCATTTATTTGGCCAATCGTATTAGGGTTATATTGGAGAAAAGGAAATGCAACAGGAGCGCTTGCCTCTATTTTTGTTGGGGTAGGCTCATATATGTGTATTCATCTTTTCTATCCAAATCCGTTCGGTATACATACAGTTGTCTTCCCAATTTGTTTTGCGTTTATCGCTTATATTATTGGAAGTATGAGTGCTGTGAAGAAGAACAGTATAGGTTAGAGGAAGAACGTAGTCCTTATAGAGGACTACGTTTTTTTGTGTGAATTTATTCTTTTTTATTCTGTATATGTAAGGTTATTCATAAATTAATAACAATTGAGGGGATGGAGTTGAGGTCGATGAAAAAAGTGTTATTTTTGGGAGACCCAGGAATTGATGACTCTTTAGCCATCATGTATGGAATTATGCATCCTGATATTGATATTGTTGGTGTTGTAACCGGATATGGAAATGTAACACAAGAAAAGGCGACGAGTAATGCAGCATATTTGCTGCAAATGGCGGGGCGGGAAGATATACCTGTTATAAATGGTGCAAAGATCCCTTTATCCGGAGATGTAACAACGTATTATCCAGAAATTCATGGGGCAGATGGATTAGGGCCAATTAAACCACCAAAAGCTTTTTCGCCAAATATAAAACCTTTTTGTGCTTTTTTTGATATTCTTGAAAAGTATAAAGGAGAATTAATCATTGTTGATGCTGGTAGGTCAACGACACTAGCGACAGCATTTATTTTAGAAAAGCCGATGATGAAGTATGTGAAAGAATATTATATAATGGGCGGTGCTTTTTTAATGCCCGGCAATGTGACACCAGTCGCAGAGGCGAATTTTCATGGTGATCCGATTGCGTCACAATTAGTTATGCAAAATGCCAAGAATGTGACATTAGTGCCACTTAACGTTACATCTGAAGCAATTATTACGCAAGAAATGGTGAAATATATTACGAAACACTCTAAAACGAATTTTAATAAATTAATTGAACCGATATTTACGTATTATTATAAAGCGTATAAAAAGTTAAATCCGAAAATAACAGGTAGCCCAGTACATGACGTTGTTACAATGATGGTAGCGGCGAATCCGTCTATTTTGGATTATGTGTACCGTCGTGTCGATGTAGATACAGTGGGGATTGCAAAGGGAGAAAGTATTGCTGATTTCCGCCCACAACCTGATGCAAAATCCTTAAAGAATTGGGTGCGAATTGGTTGGTCATTACATTATAAAAAATTTCTCGAAGACTTCGTGAAAATTATGACGTAGACATAATAGGAGAATACAAGTTAAAATAATGGAGATGATTACTAAAATAATCGTCTCCATTATTTTGTTTGTAAGAGATAGATAGATTGAGAAGAGTTATACAATAGGAGAGGAATTTTACTTGAAAAAAACTATAGTATGCGCAGTGATTGTGGGTATTTTCGTTTTGCTAATATCGGGTAATTTTTTAGTGAAAAAAGTGTGGAGTTCAAATAATGATGATGCACAGTATATCGCATCCTTTATTGAAGAACATAAAGATGAAAAAAATAGTGCGCTTCTCGTGAAGAGAAATGATAAAGTTGTTTATTCTGTAAATCCAAATGTTGTATTGCCAGTTGCTAGTACGATGAAGTTAATTGTGGCGCTTGAATATACGAAACAAGTTACGGAAGGGAAAATTGATCCGTCTAGTTTCGTTTCCATTAATGATATAAATCGTTATTATGTGCCGAATACAGATGGCGGTGCACAAGATAGATGGCAAAGGTACTTGCAAAAGAAAGACAAGGTAACAGAAGGTGCAGTTTCTTTAGAAGAAGTGGCAAAAGGAATGGTTAAGTTTAGTTCGAATGCGAATGCGGAATATTTAATGGAAGTGTTAGGATTAGATAATATTAATCGTAACTTACAAAGTTTATCGCTTCCAGCACATCAGCCGCTATTTCCGATTGTTTCATCTTTATACATCCCTGGATATTTGCATAAAGAACTACATGTACCGAAATATAAAATTGAGAAAAAGTTAAAAGAAATGTCTCAAGAGCAATATCGTGAATATGCGATGATTATTCATGAACGCTTAAAAAAGAAGGGGCCATTATTACAGAAGGAAATACCTCTTTATTTAGAGGAACGTTACGATAAAATTTGGTCAGATCGATTACCAGCAGCTTCTGCAAACGATTATATGGTACTGCTTCAAAAGGCAAATCATAAAGGTGGCCTAACAGACGCGGAAGAAAAAGTGTGGGCTAATATCGTTGAAACAGATATGAGTGCTAAGAAATACCGTAAAACATTTAGACATGCAGGGCAAAAGAATGGTTATACGCCATGGACAGTTACAAAAGCAGTTTATGCGATGGATAAACGCGGGAACTGTACAGAAATAGTGTTCTTAGCAAATGATTTAAATGAAGACGACAGTGCAGAAATACGGAAACATTTAGCAAACTTACATTTCCAAGTGTTGCAAAGTGATAAGTATGATGCGACTTTTATTAAGTAAACTCGGTGCAGAGAGCACCGAGTTTATTTTTATATACAAGCACTTTTTTACTCTCTCTGGGTATGATGGGTAGTAATACTTAGGTGAAAGGGGAAAAGGTGATGAAACAGAGTAAAGAAGAATTTATAAAGAATGAAGGCGCTGATTTCCCTGGGAAAACATATGTGGATTGTGTATTACAACATGTATTTCATTTTCAACGAAATTACTTATTAAAAGATATGTTTCAAGTGCATAAAGCACATATTACAATGCTGACTGAAGAAAATTTAATGAAAAAGGAAGAAGCTAAAGTTATATTACACGCACTAAAAAAGATAGAGGGAATTCCAAAAGATCAATTGCTATATACAGAGCAGCATGAAGATCTCTTTTTTCTAGTCGAACATTTAATTTCTCAAGAAGCGAAATGCGATTTTGTAAGTAATATGCATATTGGTAGAAGTAGAAATGATATGGGGGTAACGATGTATCGTATGAGTTTAAGGCGATATGTACTACGATTAATGGAGCATCATTTGTTATTGCAAGAAAGTATACTACAACTTGCTGCTGATCATAAAGAAACGATTATGCCAGCTTATACACATACACAACCAGCGCAGCCCACAACATTTGGTCATTATACGTTAGCGATTTATGATACGATGCAGAGAGATTTAGAACGAATGAAACGAACGTACAAACTTTTAAATCAGTCTCCAATGGGAGCCGCCGCTCTTTCTACAACAAGTTTCCCAATTAAACGAGAGCGAGTTGCCAATTTACTTGGGTTTACAAATGTAATTGAGAACTCATATGATGCTGTTGCTGGAGCGGATTATTTATTAGAAGTTAGCTCGTTACTGATGGTAATTATGACGAATACGAGCAGATGGATTCATGATTTCTTACTATTAGCGACGAAAGAATATGATGGTATTACTGTTGCGAAGCCATATGTACAAATAAGTAGCATTATGCCGCAAAAGCGAAATCCAGTTTCCATTGAACACGCCCGTGCGATTACGAGTAGTGCTTTAGGAGAAGCATTTACAGTATTTCAAATGATTCATAATACACCATTTGGTGATATTGTCGATACGGAAGATGACCTGCAGCCGTATTTATATAAAGGAATTGAAAAGACCATTCGTGTTTTTTGTATTATGAATGCAGTTATTCGAACGATGAAAGTAGAAGAAGAAACGTTGAAGAGTCGTTCTTATAAACATGCAATTACGATAACTGATTTCGCAGATGTTTTAACAAAAAACTATAGCATTCCATTTCGGCATGCGCATCATGCAGCGAGTGTTATTGCGAAAATGTCATTGGAGCAGAAAAAGGAGCTACATGAATTACATTTCAAAGATGTAAATATATACTTACAAGAAAAATTTAAAGTACATTTGTTAGAAAAAGAGTGGGAAGAAATTGTATCGCCAGAAGCATTTATTCAAAAAAGAAATGTATACGGTGGACCGAGTAAAAAAGAAATGGAGCGTATGATTAAAAATCGAAAAGAGTCATTTCAAAAAGAAGAAGAGGTATTTGAAAAAGAAAAACAGAGAATTTTACAAGCTGAAACTGATTTGAATATGTTAACTTCGCATAGTATTGAATCGTAAAAGAGGGATTTAATGAATTAATCGCCAATACTTAATGAAACTATAAATAGAGGGAAGAGATTGTCGATGATTCAATTACATGTATATGAAGAGATTCTTAATTTTAAAGAAGAGGTTACACCATTTTTAGAAAAGAATGAGCAGGAAAATAATCTCATATTAGGTGTATTGCAAATGGTCCAACAACCGATATTTATGGGGGTAGCAAAACAAGAGGAAGAAATTGTAGCTGTATTTCTTCAAACAGAAGAAAAGAAACAAATCATTGTTGCTACGTCTGAAATTGCGGAAGAGGATATCGTGGAACTTGCAAAAAAATTAACGAAAGTATATTCGAATGTTCCTGGATTGATTGGTAATAAGAAAATTGTACAGAAATTAGCGGAAGAGATTGCTGTGTTAGAAAATAAGAAAACGAATGTTGTAATGGAACAAGGTGTGTATGCATTACACCAAGTTAAGAAGAAGTGGACCGAGGATGGGGCTTTTCGAGAAATAGGTAGTGATGAGCTACCATTAATAGAACAGTGGATTTATCAATTTTGCGAAGATGTAAGGCTTCCTACTACGAAAGAAGAAGCGAAACAAACCGCTCATACATTAATTACGAACCGTCGGCTATTTGGTTTAGATGTAGATGGGCAGCTTGTATCTGTAGCTGCAAAAACGAGACCGACTACAAATAATATAACAGTTAATTTCGTATATACACCGAAAGAAGCGCGAAAAAAAGGGTACGCATCTAGTTGTGTCGCTGCACTTAGTCAACGTATGTTAGATGAAGGATATAAGACGACTACGTTATATACTGATCTAGCGAACCCTACGTCTAATAAAATTTATCAAGAAATTGGTTATGAACAAATTGCGGAGTCTGTACTTATATTTTTAGAGAAATAAAATGAAAAGGCACGCTATTATAGCGTGCCTTTTTGTTATTCATCAATTCTAATAACCTCGCCTTGAGGGAAGTCTTCGGTTTCTAGTAAGCTACGAATTGCTTTCGCAACGTATTCAGGTGACAGTAGTTTTCCTTCTTCTTTTAGTGCGATGAAGCGGTCTAAATTTATGAAGTCTTCTTTATTTGTTTCACGAATTTGCGCTTGCATATTTGTATCAACAACACCAGGTGCGAAAGCGACGATTTTTACTGGGTATTCTTTTTCCACCTCTTCAGTCGCTACGCACTGTGTAAACATATTTACACCTGCTTTCGTTGTACAATAAGCACCCCATCCGAAATAAGGATTTTTTCCTGCACCAGATGAAATGTTAATAACGCGTTTATCTACTTTCCATTCTTTCGTATGTTTCATGAAAGTAGATGTAAGAATCATAGGTGCAAGTAAATTAATGTGAACGTTCGTAATGAATTGTTCACTTTCTGCTTTTTCAATTGGCTTCATAGGAGCAACTGTACCCGCATTATTAATTAAATGAATAGAGGATACAGTGTCTTCTTGAATAGATGAAATGATTTCGTTAAAGTTCATTTCTAAATTATGTACATCTTGAAGATCTAAGGAGTGGAAAACACAATTGCTGTTATATTGTTCTGCGAGTTTCGTAAGTTCTTTATTTTCTCTTCTAGAAATAGAGATGATACTCGTGTTTTCTTCTAACAATTGCGCGGCGATTGCCTCACCTAAACCTTGTGAAGTTCCTGTTACGATAACATAACGCATAGTGTAGTAAGCTCCTCTCGTATGTGCGGAATTTTGTTGGACAAAGTACATTGCATAGTTTGTCTACATTTTATAGTATAGAGCACTTTTTACTATAAATGAAATGAGATGATTACGTGCCTTTTTTGAATCGCTTTACAACAACAGTAACTGGTGCCGTCACGTTCACTGGGAACACGCTGGGGCTTAGTCCTACATCGCCTGCACCAGGTAATATTTTTGGTACACTTGCTGTATTTACGACAGTAAATACAGCGCTGCAAGTACCAGGATTCCCAGCAGGAACAACGGATGACTGGCAATTAAATTCTTCAAGTGCAATTTTAAATCTTCCGGCAGGGAGTAGTATTTTGTATGCAGAGTTAGTTTGGGCCGGTACTTTCCGGACTGATACGGAAGATGTTTTACCATTTTTAAATGATAACATTACATTTACAACGCCAGCAGGGACCTTTTCTATTACGCCAGATCCTGCTACCGCGCAGCAAGGTTCTGTAGGAAATCAGTTTTATTATGCTCGCTCTGCTAATGTAACGAATCTTGTTAGTGCAGGTGGGGCAGGCGCATATACAACGGGTGCTGTGCCAGCTGCAAGAACTTCAGCCGACCCAACAATTAGCCGTTCAGCTGGCTGGACGCTTGAGGTTGTGTATCAAAATGCCAGTTTACCACTTCGAAATTTGTCAGTGTATGCAGGTCAAGAAATTATTGATGCTTCATCACCACCAGTTGATGCTACTATTTCAGGTTTTGCTACTCCAGCTACAGGAGCTGTAACAGGAAGGGTACTTGTAACTGCCCAAGAAGGTGATTCTAACATTTCTGGAGATCAACTTCGCTTTGGGCCGAATGCGAATACTACAGTTGCGTTATTTGGACCGAGAAACCCTGCAAATAATTTCTTTCAGTCACAAATTTGTAATGACAGTGGAAATTTAGATACGAGCGGTACATTTGGAGATTTGAATCAGCCGTTAGGGGTAGCTTTGGCTGTCCGAAGACAAGGGTGGGATATTACGAATGTAGATGCCTCCTCATCTTTAGTAAACAATCAAACGTCAGCAACTGTTCGCTTCGTTACAAATGGAGATGGATACGCTGCAGCTGGTTTTGGTGTTCAAATTGATGCGACAGGTCCAATTATTAATCCAGTTAAATCGGTTAATAGAACAGTCGCAGGGGTAGGGGATACTCTCACTTATACGATTACGGTCCCGAATACAGGAACAGGAAGTGCAGAAAACGTTGTATTACAAGATAGTATTCCGAACGGAACGACATTTGTAGCAGGTAGTGTAACGGTAGGTGGAGTAACACAACCGAATGCAAACCCTGCTAATGGAATTAATTTAGGTACAATCCCAAATAACACGCAAAGAATTGTTACATTTCAAGTTCGAATAACATCATTCCCGAATCCAAATCCTATTTCAAATCGTGCAATGGTGTCATATCAATTCCGTCCTTTCGTCGGTAGTCCACCTATTACAAGTACCTCTTCTTCCAATACAGTACAAACGACAGTGAATCAAGCAACTATAAGTATGCAAAAATCTGTAGATTTACAGACGGCAACGCTTAATGATGTATTAACGTACACGGTTAATGTGACGAATAATGGAAACGTTACTGCAAATAATGTTATTTTTGTTGATAGTATTCCTGCAGGAACAACATTTGTAGCAAACAGCGTTACGGTAAATGGAGTAGCACGTCCAGGAGCAAATCCAGCAAGTAGTATTAATCTAGGAAGTATTAATGCTTCGCAAACGACGGTAGTGCGCTTTCAAGTTCGAGTAACATCTAATCCTCTTGTCAATCCAATTCCGAACCGTGCAAGTACAACCTTTACCTTTACCCCAGTGCCTGGTCAACAACCAATTTCAGGGCAAGCGACAAGTAATACCGTAGTTACTACTATTAATATAGCTGACATAAGAACGAGAAAAACAGTAGATAGAGCTTTTGCGACAGTAAATGACATTCTTACGTACACTGTAACAATTGAAAATACAGGAAATGTACTTGCAACGAACGTTATTTTTCAAGATCCAATCCCAATTGGAACGACTTTTATCGCAAATAGTGTGACTGTGGATGGGGCTTCACAGCCTGGAGCAAATCCAGCGACTGGGTTTACAGTAACGAACATATCTCCTGGCGGAAGTAGGACAGTGACTTTTCAAGTACGAGTGACATCTACTCCATCAGGAGGTACGATTGCGAATCGTGGAAATGTATCTGCTAATTTCGTCGTTATTCCGAATCAGCCACCGATAACGATTAATAGACAAACGAATACAGTTGTGACACAAGTTAATACAGGCGGTTTAAATGTAATAAAAGAAGTGAATACAATGCAAGCGGCGGTAGGGGATACTTTAACATACACAATTGCCGTTCAAAATACAGGAAACGTTCCGTTAACAAATGTATTTTTCCAAGACACTATTTCTTCCGCTGTTTCTTTCGTTGCAAATTCTGTAACAATTAATGGAGTACCGCAAAGTGGATTGAATCCGAATACAGGATTTTCTCTTCCTAATATTCCCGCGGCTCAAACAGTTGTAGTGACATTTGACGTATTAATTGTACAGGATCCAGAAAATGAGGATATTTTAAATCAAGCAAATGTAACAGCAAGTTTTCAAGTGAATCCGAGCGAACCGCCAGTAACAATCAATGTTCCGAGTAATATTGTGAATACAACTGTACAATCAGGGAACTTTGAAGTTGTGAAAGCAGTGAATACGAATGTTGCAACTGTAGGGGATGTTTTAGTATATACAATCGAAATCATAAATGCAGGTAGTGTACCAGCTACAAATGTATTTTTCCAAGATTCAATTCCACAAGGGACATTATTTATTGAAAATAGTGTAGTTGTTAATGGTGTTTTACTAGAAGGGGCAGATCCAGAACTTGGATTCCAATTAAATAATTTGCCTACTGGCGCGAGTGTAATTGTTACGTTTGAAGTATTAATTGATGAAATTCCCCAAGGAAATAATGTCGTAAATAATGCGAATGTAACTGGTGATTTCCTTGTAAATCCAACAGAGCCACCGATTACTGTAACAGTACCAAGTAATACTGTTATGACAGTCGTGAATTCTTCAGGATTAAATGTAATGAAAAGTGTAAGTGCTACTGAAGCAGGAGTAGGAGATACGTTAACGTATACAGTTCGTATACAGAATAGTGGAACAGTAGCAGCAACAAATGTATCATTCCTTGATCCGATTCCTACTGGAACAACGTTTGTAGCAAATAGTGTAACGATAAATGGAGCGCCACAACCAGGTTTAAACCCAACAACTGGATTTCCACTTGCTAATATTCCAGTAGGAGGGATGGTAACAGTTACTTTTCAAGTGACAATCACGAGTGTACCACCAAATAGAGTTCTTCCAAATAATGCGAATGTAACTGCGGATTTCCAAGTAAGTCCTCTCCAGCCGCCAATTACAATCGTAACGATTAGTAATATTGTTGTGACGCGAGTGAATGTAGGAACACTTAATGTAATGAAGAGTGTAAATACACCACAAGCAGGAGTAGGAGATACGTTAACGTATACGATTCTTATTCAAAATACAGGAACTGTTCCTGCAACGAATATTATTTTTCAAGATCCAATTCCGTCTGGTACTGCGTTTGTAGCAAATAGTGTGACGATAAATGGAGTTGTTCAACAAGGCGCGAATCCTATGGCAGGTTTCCCAGTACCTAATATTCCAGTTGGGCAAACTGCTACAATTACGTTTCAAGTTACAGTGACGAGCGTGCCGAGTGGTGGGAATATAAGAAATCAATCGAATGTAACTGCAAGTTTTCTTATAAATCCGGCTGGTCCTCCTATAACGACTGTTACGAATAGTAACTTTGTAGTGACGCAAGTAAACACAGCTCGGTTAAATATACAAAAATCTTCATCTGTACAACAAGCAGCACTTGGAGAAACATACACGTATACTGTTGTCATTCGGAATAACGGCACAGTAACAGCAACGAATGTCTCTTTCCTTGATCCAATTGCTCCAGAAACAACATTTGTAGCAAATAGTGTAGTAATAAATGGAACACCTCAACCTGGATTTGATCCAAATATAGGTTTTACGCTTCCTAATATTGCTGCTGGAACATCATTGACTGTAACGTTCCAAGTAACAGTAGTTGCGCCATCCACGCGCGGAGCCGTACTAAACACGGCATCTGCTACTGCTACTTTTTTATTAAACCCTTTACAGCCTCCTGTAACAACGACAAATACAAGTAATACGACAGTCGTTACAATACCACTACCTCCTCCTGGTGAAGTGACAGCAACAAAAACAGTAAATGTTACCGCTGGAGCTGTTGGAGATGTATTAACGTATACAGTGCTAATAACGAATGTAGGAATTATCCCAGTTACAGATGTACTCTTTCAAGATGTCATTCCAGAAGGGACGACGTTTGTTGACAATAGCGTAACGATAGGTGGTATACAGCAACTTGGTTTGAATCCAGAAATAGGCTTTACAGTTAGTCCATTATTAAATGCTGGTGGAAGTATTACGGTAACATTCCAAGTGACGATTACAGAGGTTCCAGATAATGAAGTCATATTAAATGATGCCGACGTTACATTTACTTCACAACCGAATCCGCAGGAACCGCCGATTACGCAAACGATATTAACGAATTTAGTTGTTACGACAATTAATATTGCTTCGATTTTCCCATTAAAACTAGTAGATAAAGAAGCAGCGACGGTTGGAGAAATATTAACCTACGATGTACTAATTTTTAACTTTGGAACAGTGCCGGCAACGAATGTCCAATTTCTTGATTCTAGTACGAGTGGTGTAGCGTTTGTACCAGGAAGTGTGAGTATAAACGGAGTACCAGCACCGGGATTAAATCCGTTTATAGGTTTTACAGTTCCTGATATACCTGTAGATGATTTTGTGCTTGTCACATATCAAGAGATGGTAACGAGCGTGCCTCAAGGTGGAACAGTTGTTAACTTTGTAGACGTTACAGCGACATTTGCTGTAAGTGAAACAGAGCCGCCTATTACGGAGACGACGACAAGTAACACGACATTAACAGAAATAAATGAACCTGGTTTGAATGTTTTAAAATCAGTGAGTCAGCCGGTTGTTGCAGTAGGCGATACAATCACATATACAACAGTAGTTCAAAATATAGGAACAGTGGTAGCGACAAATGTTCAATATAGTGATGTATTACTGTCCTCGATCACATTTGTACCAGATAGTGTAACGATAGATGGTGTGCTACAACCTGGATTCAATCCTAATAATGGATTCCCACTTCCAGATATAAATCCAGGTGAAAGTGTAGAAGTTACATTCCAAGTAACAGTTGTCAGTGTTCCATCAAACGGAACAATTGCTAATACCGCGAACGTTACGGGAAGCTTTATACTAGTGCCAGGAGAACCGCCAGTTGTAGTAAACCAACCGAGCAATACAACACTTACAACTGTAAATAGAGGACGATTTAATGTTATTAAACAAGTAAATAGAGCAGCTACTCTCGTTGGAGATGTATTAACGTATACAGTTCAAATAACGAATACGGGAACAGTAACAGCAAATGATGTTCAGTTTATTGATACGATCTCAGTAGGAGCGTCATTTGTCCTAAATAGTGTAACGATAAATGGAATTTCGCAACCGAATTTAAATCCAATTACTGGATTTGGAGTTGGGGATATACTCGTTGGGGAAACGGTTATCGTGACGTTTCAAGCGACAGTTACAAACATCCCGTCATCAGGAACCATTACGAACGTTGCAAATATAACGGGAAACTTTACTTTAGTACCAGGAGAGCCACCAGTTGTAGTAACAGAGCCGAGTAATACGACAATAACAAGGGTAAATAGAGGACGATTTAATGTTATAAAAACTGTAAATAAAGAAGCAACACGATTAGGGGATACGTTAACTTATAGTGTGCAAGTTACAAATACAGGAACGGTAGCTGCGACAAATGTTCAGTTTATTGATATTCCATCGCCTGATTTAGAATTCGTTCCAGGAAGCGTACAAATAAATGGGATTCCACAAGTAGGTTTAGATCCTTTTGTAGGCTTTTCATTACCGAATCTTGCAGTAGGGGATAGTATATTAATTACATTTGAAGTAAATGTAATCGCGGTTCCGCCTTCTAGTAGCATTATGAATACAGCGAGAGTAACTGGTGATTTCGAATTGATTCCAGGAGAACCACCGTTTACAATTACGAACTCAAGTAATACGACAGTCACACCAGTAAATAGAGGCAGTTTAGATATGTTGAAGGAAGTAGATCATCCGATTGTTGGAGTAGGAGAAACGGTAACGTATACTGTTCGTATATTAAATACAGGTACTGCTGATGCGATGAATGTTCAATTTATCGATGTCCTATCTCCGGAAGCTGTTTTTGTACCAAATAGTGTAACTGTAAATGGAGTAGTTCGTCCGGGAGTAAATCCGCAGGTTGGATTTACGATTGTAGACATTCCAGTCGGTGAGACGGCACTTGTAACATATGAAGCTACGATTACGAGCTTTCCAGATGGTGGTACAGTAGTGAACGTTGCTGGGGCGTTAGCAGAATATATTTTAGTACCAGGGGAGCCTCCAGTTACAGTGATGGATACGAGCAATACAGTTATTGTAACGGTAAATACTGCAATCTTATTTGTTGCAAAAGGAGCAAACTTTGAAGTAGCAATGGTAGGGGATGTTGTCACTTACGGAATTGCCGTTATAAATGATAGTACAGTTCCTGTGACCAGCATCGTGTTAACAGATATCGTTGATCCGAATACGTTATTTATAAATGGCACGGTAACGGTAAATGATGTACCTCTTCCATTTGCTAATCCGAATACCGGTATTCCGTTAGGTGATTTTCAGCCAAATGATGCGGCAATTATTAATTTCCAAGTTGTAATAACAGGAGGGCAAATAAATAACTTAGTCACAAATACTGCTATAGCAAATGGGCTCGCAATTGTAAATCCGAATGAGCCGCCAGTAGTAGTTGAAGGTGATAGCAATACAGTTGTTATCCCGTTTATTCCTCAAAATGTCTCAACGACAGTCGTAAAAACGGCAGATCTTCAAACGGCAACGATTGGAGATGTCATTACGTTTACGACAGTCATTACAAATACGGGTGATACTGTAATGCAAAATATTCGTTTTCAAGATATGTTAGATAGTAGTGTTCGATTTGTTCCTGGAAGTGTAACGGTTGATAATATGCCAGTGCCAAATGTAAACCCAGTATCAGGATTTCTTATAGGGGATTTAAATCCAGGTGAAGTGCGAACAGTTGCGTTCCAAGTAGTAGTTCAGAGCGCGCCAAATGGTTCAGGGAATTATATTAATCAAGCGAGTATTCGCTTCGAACATCAAGTGGGCACAGTGTTACCACCTGTTACACAAATAGTAGAAAGTAATATGGTTGTCATTCCGTTTATTCCGACGATTGAACAAATTTGCGAAACAAACTTTAATTGTTTAGATAAAATTCCATTTCAATGTTCTCCGTGTATTCAGTTGCACGGACATAAAAAATAAAAAGAAAAAGAGCATCCTGAAAGAATAGGATGCTCTTTTTGTATTAATCACATAGATTCATTTTCGGATGAGGTAAAAAACTCGTTGATTTTGTTTGAGAGTAGAAGTGGAATAGCTCCTTTTATAACAGAAATGTCCCAGTCCCACCATGCGAGATTCTCTAGTTTGTCAATCATTTCTTGCGGAAAACGATATCGAATAAATTTTGCAGGATTACCAGCTACAATTGTATATGGAGGTACGTCTTTTGTAACAACACTCTTTGCACCGATAATGGCCCCGTTACCAATTGTAACACCAGATAAAATGCAGGATTGATAACCAATCCATACATCATTGCCGACTACGATATCACCTTTTGAAGAAGGGTGACCGGTAATATGCGCTCCTTCATTAAAAAGTGCATTAAATGGGTAAGTCGTTATCCAGTCTGCACGATGCTCACCGCCAAGTATGAAAACGACTTCTTCTCCTAATGAACAAAACTTACCTATTTTTAATTTCGTTTCATCGTTCCAAGAAAAAATGGTTGGCCCTACTTTACTATAAGTATAATCACCAATATCATATTTATTATATTCAGGTTTTTGATTTAAATATAACATAACAAATTTTGCATCCTCTCTAAAGCAAGTAATGGATATGGAACATTATATGCAATTTGGAATAAGGCGAACTGTGTTGTATGAAATGGTCATGCACAAATATATTAATAGGTGCAACGAATAAAAAGGGAGTGGAATGAATGATATACGAAATGGGGTTATATAATAAACCTTTTCAGTCAATTCAATCAGGAAAAAAAGTATATGAAGTACGTTTATACGATACAAAACGTCAACTTATAAAACAAGGCGATAATATTGTATTTACGAACCTTACGACAGCAGCAACGATGACTGTAAAAGTAACGGAAATAAAACGATACGCAAGCTTTAAAGCAATGTACGAACAAATTAATCACAAATTATTGGATTGTGAAAATGATAGTTTAGAGGAAATGCTAGAAAGTACATACAAAATATATACGAAAGAACAAGAAAAAAAGTGGGGAACAGTTGCGATTCGTATTGAGGTAATAAAATGATAAGAAATCGCGGCGGGGCTATCATTGTGCAGGAAGGGAAAATTGCTCTTATAAAACGTATTCGAGAAGGGGAAACATATTATGTTTTTCCAGGCGGAGGAATTGAAGAAGGAGAAACAGCTGAAGAAGCAACGAAGCGAGAAATTTATGAAGAATTAGGGGTACATATAAAAGTGGAGCATCTAATTGCAAAGGTGGAGTATAAAGGTACGCAGTATTATTTTAATGCCCATATTTTAGATGGAGTTTTCGGAAGTGGTAAAGCTGAAGAATTCAAACTGAAAGATAGAGGGAGTTATATTCCGTTGTGGTTGCCGATACACGAGTTGGAAAAAGTGAATATAAAACCGAATGAAGTGGTCGGAAGTATATTCAATCATTATAAAAAGTAAGGTCTGACAACATACAAAAAAAACCATTGACATAGTCTTCTGATTTAAGTATTGTATTCGAGTATGTTTATAATCAGGAGGTTTATATGAGCAATCAAACTACTACACATCATGTGAAAATGACAACAGCAGATCCATCTGGAATTGGTCTATTTGGATTAGCGATGGTAACACTTGTAGCATCATCTCAAAAGTTAGGCTTAACAGATGGCGTTTCACTTGTATTACCGTGGGCAATCTTTTTAGGAGGATTTGCACAAATCTTTGCGTGCATTCACGATGCAAAGCATAACAATACGTTCGGTACAACAGCATTCGGTGCATACGGCCTATTTTGGTTAGGTGTTGGAATGACTTGGTTAATTCAACTTGGAGTATTTGGCGAAAAATTAGCACAAGCTGCAGATTCAAAACAGCTGGGTGTAGCCTTTATTGGATATTTGATTTTCACAATCTTTATGACAATTGGTGCAATGGAAACACATAAAGTATTATTTATGATTTTCGTCCTTATTGATTTCTTATTTATTGGTCTTTCATTAAGTACTTTAGGTGTTATGCCGCATGCAATGCATAATTTAGCAGCGTATTCTGAACTATGTATTTCATTATTATCTTTCTATGGTTCAGCAGCAGCAGTGTTAAATACACACTTCGGTAAAGTTGTATTACCGGTTGGAAAGCCGTTTGGTATTTTTAAAAAGTAATAAAGAAGCACAGGTGATTGTATAGTCATCTGTGCTTTTTTATATGGAATAAATAAAAATGAAAAATATAATTGAAATTGATTCTCATTATTAATATAATGAGAATGAGAATCATTTATTGTAAGAGGGGGATGCCGAAGTGGCAAAAATTTTAATAGCTTATGCAAGTATGTCAGGAAATACAGAGAGTATTGCTGATTTAATAAAAGTTAGTTTAGATACTTTTGATCATGAAGTAGTATTGCAAGAAATGGAAGGCATGGATGCTGAAGAATTATTAGCCTATGATGGAATCATTTTAGGATCTTATACGTGGGGCGATGGTGAATTACCGTTTGAGGCGGAAGATTTCCATGAGGACTTAGAAAATATAGATTTATCAGGGAAGAAAGTAGCGGTATTCGGATCAGGTGATACGGCGTATGAACTATTTTGTGAAGCGGTAACGATATTTGAAGAAAGACTTGTAGAACGCGGTGCAGAGCTTGTACAAGAAGGATTGAAAATCGAACTAGCTCCAGAAGATGAAGAGGATGTTGAAAAATGCAGTAATTTTGCAATTGCATTTGCTGAGAAGTTCTAAGAATGGGAGTGTCAACGTGGAGACGATGTTAAGTGCGACCGCTATTACAAAGTTAAGAGATGGAAAACTTATGTTAGCTACTACATATAATGGCTTATTTATTGAACGAGACGGAGAATGGAAACAAATATTAAATGGTTTTCAAAAACGAATTAGGGATTTACATAGCGAAGATAATGTAGTGTATGGTGTAGGTGACGAAGGGATTTTTATTCGTAGTATGAATGGTGGAGAGAATTGGACGGTTCAGCGTTTTCCAACAAAAGCAACGAGTTGGAATGTGTGTAGTAATGTACAAGGAATAGTCATTGCTCATGGAGATAAAACGTTGTATCATTCTAATGATTTTGGTTCGACATGGGAAACCATTCATCCATTTCTTGAGTATGGTGGCGGGGCACCATCTATTCGATCGTTATTTTTATATAAACATTACTTATTTATCGGTACGAAAATACATGCTAAATGTGGTGGTGTTTGGCTCTTTAATTTGGAGACACGTAAATTAAAGAGGATTAAAATCGTGATGAATCAGATGATCTCAGCGTTGACTGTACACAATTCTTATATAGTAGCAGCGAGTGGATCGTGCAAGGGGATTAGCGGGAATATTTCTTTTTGTAAAATAGATGAAAGTATTGAGAGTGAAAAAACATATTGGCACACATGTCAAAGTGAGCAGAAAGCAAGTAGCTATTTAGCCTTGAGTGTAGATCAACATGTGCTATATACAACGTCAACGCAAAATAAGGCGGGGATTAGTACGGTTTGTCGTGTACTTCTAGAAGAAAGACTTGTTACAGTATGTGACTCAGTTAAAGGGCATGGCTGGCGCATCGTTAACCAAAAAGAGGGTTATGTTGTAGCTGGATCAGGTGAATCAAAAGCGATGCAATGGAAGAAAAAAATTATATAGCAAAAAAAACTTTACTTTTATTATATTGATATGATATAGTTACTTTAAACCATTTTACTTTTAATAATATAGAGATTTAAATGAGCTGTAACTTCCGAGGAGGATAGCAATGTTAAATCTCCTCTGGGGTTGCAGTTTTTTAATTTTTGAAGTATTATTGTAAAGTGGTTGAAAATGAATATGTACATATAGGTACATTGTAGGAGGATTTTTTAAATGCAAAACGGTAAAGTAAAATGGTTTAACGCAGAAAAAGGTTTCGGTTTCATCGAAGTTGAAGGCGGAGAAGACGTATTCGTTCATTTCTCAGCTATCCAAGGCGACGGCTTCAAATCATTAGAAGAAGGTCAAGAAGTTACTTTCGAAGTAGAACAAGGTAACCGTGGACCTCAAGCTACAAACGTTAACAAGAAGTAATTATGGAAAAAAGAAGGGCTTGCCCTTCTTTTTTTTGCATTTTTATTGAATAACCTCCTATGTACATATAATAATGAGATTAAATTTTCGTTTATTAGACGAAGTATTTCATGCATAAAGTGCATGAATGAATAAATAAATACTGAAAATAGAGTATGTGTGTGAAAAGGAATTTAGAAAGAGGTAAATAAATTGGAAAACGCTACACATTTTATTGTGTTCGATATAGAGAGAAATTTTAGGCCGTATAAATCAGAAGATCCGTCAGAGATAGTTGATATCGGAGCTGTAAAAATAGAAGCAAGTACAATGAAGGTAATTGGAGAATTTTCGGAGTTAGTAAAGCCGAGTGCACAACTCACTCGTCATACGACAAAATTAACGGGAATTACAAAGAAAGATTTAATTGGTGTGGAGAAATTCCCGCAAATTATAGAGAAATTTATTCAATTTATCGGAGAAGACTCTGTATTTGTTTCATGGGGAAGAGAAGATTATCGTTTTCTATCTCATGATTGTACGTTACACGGTGTAGAATGCCCATGTATGGAAAAAGAGAGCAAATTTGATTTGCAGAAGTTTGTTTTCCAAGCTTATGAAGAGTTATTTGAGCATACACCAAGTTTACAATTTGCAGTAGAACAGCTCGGTTTAACGTGGGAAGGGAAGCAGCACCGAGCTTTAGCGGATGCTGAGAATACAGCGAATATACTTCTTAAAGTATATAGCGAGAGAGACATTCATAAACGGTACAAAAGACATGGCGAGCTTGAACTTGTAGAGAACGGAAAACTAACAGAAAAAGCGAAAAAAAAGATGCGAAAATGGGTATTTAAAGAAATGAGAAAAAATACAGAGCGTCCTTTCGCTTGGAGTACATTTGAAAGTAGTGACACGTGGGAAAGTATAACAGAAAGATATTATATAAGTGAAGCTACAGTAGAACTTTTGAAAAAGCATTTTCGTACGGCGGTTAGAAAAGCGGAAAGACAGATTAGGTATTTGGCTGAGATGGAGGAGAATGTAGAGGTTAAATGACATTCTCCTCTATTTCTAGCTACATAAATTTAACGTCATTGTATTGATGGATGAATAAAGTATTCATATTAAATAGGAATTGATTTGTTGTGATTGGGCCATTATAATTGCTTTGAAAATTAAGGTGTGGTAAGAATTTTTAAATACATTCATAAAACTAGAGCCCATAGAAATGAAAAAGGGTAGAGTTAAATGGAAGCAATCTTTAACATTGTAACAGTTTTAGTTTTTGGGATAATATTTACCACGCTATTAGCAGTAATTACACTTCCTTTTATAGTAAAGAAGAAGAATTGGAAAAAGCTTAATATATCTTTAAAGCGTGGTGTATTAAAGATTAAAATCGAAGAGTAAATATGAGTTTTATACAAGGGAGGTGTGATAGTGATAGACTTGGATATTAAAGACGTCACCGTACAGATGGAATTAAACGGTGTCTTTTGGAATGAGGATGGGCTTGCTGAAATGACGGTGACTACAAAAGCTGAGCATTCTCTTATTCTTCGTCTAGTAGTTGACTTAGAAAGTAAAACTATTAGGGCGACGAGTGCCGAAATAGTGAATGGATTCTGCCCTCTGTGCAAACAGAAAAGGGAAGAATGTAGTGAACTGAATGACTTGCAAAACAAAATGGATATTTTAGAAGAAGCCTATGATTGGGTAAGAGAGCATCCAGAATATCGTTTTCAATTATCTTTTTACGAGTACAATAAATTTGAGGTAGTGAAGTGAAATTTTCATTTTAATAACATACATAGTGACTACTCTAATGGAAATACGCTTGTACAATAAGGAAGGAATCTACTTGATTCCGCAACAAATATCATCTTGAGTTAAAAAAATTAAAAAATAAGCATATTTTGTTATAAAACAGAGCAACCGATTCTTAGTAGAATCGGTTGCTCTGTTTTATAAATATCAACTATGCCCCAAATAAAAGAGCGCTTGTTAACAGCGCTCAGGAAAAATAGTTATATGGAAGCATTTATTCAATCCCGTTCGGATCATAAGAATACTGCTGCTTATTCTCAATCCGCTCAATCACATCTTGCAATTCATCTGGCTTCAGAAACTCAATAGGAGAGAAGCCTTTCTCAAACGTAAGTGTATCAGCCTCAATCATTAATACGTATCGGTCATTTACCTTTGCGATATGTATTTGATCCCCGAAATCAGCAAGCAGGGCCTTCACAGAGATATGATCTGCTTTTAGCTTTAATTCCACTTCAGGAGCATGCTCGACGATTTGAGCGGTAGCTTCCATTACTTCTTCGGTTGAAAATTGTTCCATAATTTCACGTTTCGGACTGGCAGCCCATACTTCCATTGCTTGGTCGAATTGTTCACGTTCTTCCGTACCTTCTTCAAATACATCTTCAATTTGGTCATATACCATGTCCATTACTTGTGTTTTCATAATTTCAGGCATAGAGCGTTCGTACTCGACGAATTTTAAGAAGTCTTCAAAGTAGCGGGCGTGGGATGCTTGGTGAATCTTTAGCTCACCCACTTCGACCATACCTTCTTCAGGCATGTACGGATATTGGATAGATTTCATGTTTTTTGTTGTGATGGCCATTTCAACGTTACGAATTAGTGTAGATTCATCTGAAATTGAAGCGACTTTCGGTTCGAAGTCACATTTCATAACGAAAACGAATGGATCATCAAAGTATTTGCGTAGTTTTGCTTGCGCAATTAAAAATACACCACCGCGTACAGCGCTTGTGTCCAGATATGTATAAACGAGAGGTTCACTCATATCTTTGAAGTTTTCCTTTGTTTCCGCAAAGCGAATGCGATTAAAGAGGTTGTAATGAGGGTTTGAATCAAGTTCGTGCCCTTCTTCTACAATGAAACGACCAATCTTTGTCGGAGCTTGTTCTGTTTTCGCATGGCGTTCTACTTTTCGCTTTGAAATTTTTAATAATTCACCATTCAAAAATTCTTTTAAGGAGCTATCTTCGTACTCTTCAGCGTCTAATGTTTGAAAATGTTTGTAGCGTTTATCAACAGCTTCGCCTTTTCCTTCTACCTGTACAACATAAAAGGAAAGATAATTTATTTCAAAATCCATATTTATCACCTTGTTTCATTTCATTAACTCTTATCAGTATAGAGATGGAAAAAACTTTCGTCAATTTATATAAGGAAGGGGGAGTCCCCTTCCTTCACATATTTTTTATTTTCGAAATTAAAATCCGTCTTCTAATGCTGAAAATGGAATGTTCAGTCTGTTTTCTACTGTACGTAAACGTTGGTTTAAGCGGTTTAATCTACGTGTATGACGCTCAACTGTGTTTTCTAATTGACGTACTCTTTGCTCAAGTTCATTTACTCGTCTTTCTAGTTGACGGTTTCCAGTACCAGGAAAAGAGATTGGAAGTTGGAATTGTCGATTTTGATCATATGGATTAACTTGTTCTGCTGGATCTATATATTGTTGGTATTGTGCTTGTAAATCATATTGAGGTTGATAACCATTTTGGTTATATGGATCGTATGGATTGTAGGGGTACATAAAAACATCCTCCATTTCTTTAAAATAGGTTAATTCACCATAATGTATGTGTAAAAGCGGAGTGTGGCACGGCAAATACCTATTTATGTTCACAGGATGTTCCTTTATAAATAAGAATATGGAGTTTTACATTTGTATTTCTTTTGTTTTATGGTATATACTGGATAAAAAGATGAGGTTACATAAAAGTTACAATTCTATCGAACTCCAACTTTTATGTAAATATGTATAGACATTTAGAAAAGAAAAGAGTAATTTATATAGAGTAAAAAATAACTTGTAACATTTTATAAATATATTGTAAAATGATTGTAACAAAACATACATAAAAATGAAATAATACATAAAAGTAATATTGGGAAAAAGGGGAGAGTATATTGTTCCGTAAAGTAAAGGGTATATTAGTTGGGGTGTTATGTGTAGCTATAGTGAGTGGGTGTGGTGCAAAAGTAAGTGATGTTGCATTAGTAAGTGATATTGGAGGCCACACGGTAGAGGCTAAAGCAGAGGTACAGGATTCTATTAGTTTAGTAGATGGTCGTACTGGTACGGAAGTGAAAAAGCTAGATTTATCGAGTCTAGGCTATTTTGAAGACGAAGCAAAATTTAAAAAATCAGTAACGAAGGTTGCTGGCGAGGTTGGGAAAAGCGTTGATAAAAAGATGGTCCCTTCACGTGTAGCACCTGATGGAAGTTGGCAAGAAGGAAAACCTTCTTATGAATTAATGGAAAAAGAATTAGTAGATAAATTATTAAACGTTGGTATGTGGGACTCTTCCTATCAATTACCTATTGTTGAGAAAAAGCCTATCGCAACATTAAGTGATGCGCAAGGAAGTGGTACGGTAATTGGTAGATATGAAACGAATTTAGGTGGCTCAGCAGGTGGCCGTATTGAGAATATTCGCTTGTCAGCAGCGAGCATAAATGGAGTTGTATTAGCAAAAGGAGACAGTTTCTCTTTCAATGCATTAATTGGTGATACAACGCCAGATAAAGGATATCAACTAGGAAAAGAAATTGTAGATGGTAAATTAGTAGATGGATATGGCGGTGGTGTTTGTCAAACATCATCAACATTATACAATGCAGCAGATCAAGCTGGTTTGAAAATGGTAGAGAGAACGACACATTCTAAAACGGTAGGTTATGTTCCACAAGGAAGAGATGCTACAATTGCATATCCATACTTAGATTTAGTATTTGAAAACACAAATGATGCACCTGTGAAACTTTATATGGGCATTCAGGGTGGAAAGTTAGTTGCCGAAGTACATAAAATGCGATAAGTATAATAATCTATAAAAAAGCCATTATTTCTATTTTTAATAGAAATAATGGCTTTTTCTGTGCAATTTATCCAGTGTAAATTATACACCTTAAGACTGGGTGAATGTGAGGGATAAGCTATTCGAAAAAAAGTATTGAATTTAATTCGTAGTTTTCCTATTGACATTATACGTAATTAACTGTATTCTTCATATTAACAACTAAATAAATGGAAATATTTATTAGTTTTCTTATCAAGAGAGATGGAGGGACTGGCCCGATGAAATCTCAGCAACAGGCTACAAAAGTACTGTGCTAATTCCAGCAAACGTATGAAGCGTTTGGAAGATGAGGGGAAATGGACTAACATTCAACTCTTCTTATATGTGTAAGAAGAGTTTTTTGTTTAGAGAGGGGGGATAAAGTGAAGTTTGATGTAACGTATTTTTTAGAAAGTTTTCCGCAATTATTTAAGTATGTATACATAACTTTAGGGATTACTGTAATTTCAATGATTATTTCTTTTGTTATAGGGATTGGCTTGGCGATCATAACGAAAAACAAAACGAAATTTTTATATTCTATTGCAAGAGTATATATATCTTTCTTTAGAGGAACACCTTTATTAGTTCAATTGTTTGTGTTGTATTTCGGGTTGCCGCAAATATTTCCAACCTTTACAGTACTTACAGCGATGCAAGCGACTTTAATCGGTCTCAGTTTAAATAATGCAGCGTATTTGTCAGAGATTATTCGGGGCTCATTAAATGCTGTGGAATCAGGACAAATGGATGCTTGTTTATCAGTTGGAATGACAAAGGCGCAAGCGATGCGACAGATTATCTTTCCACAAGCTATTCGTGTCGCAGTACCGTCACTTGGAAATAATTTTGTCGGATTGTTAAAAGAATCTTCGTTATCTTTTGCACTTGGGGTGGCTGAAATTTTAGCGCAGGCGAAGATGCTAGCGGCACAATCGTATCGTTATATGGAAAGTTACTTAGCGGTAGCGATTGTATATTGGATTATTACAATTGTAATTAGTTGGGGACAGAAAAAGTTAGAAAAGAAACTTGATGCACCGTATTTGTAACAGAAATGAGGTGATATGTGTGATTGAGATAAGTGATTTGTATAAATCTTACAAAAATAATGAAGTATTAAAAGGAATCTCACTTACTGTAAATAAAGGAGAAGTGGTAGTTATTATTGGACCTTCTGGTTCAGGTAAATCGACATTATTAAGATGTTTAAATTTATTAGAACAACCAGAGGATGGAAGTATTAGAATTGAAGATTTAGAGATTCATGCAAAGAAGCTTTATAAAAAAGAAATAATACAATTACGTCAAAAAACAGCTATGGTTTTTCAAAACTATAATTTATTTAAAAATAAAACAGCATTACAAAATATTACAACGCCATTAACAGTTGTACAGAAAAAAAGTGAAGAAGAAGCGAAAAGAATAGCAAGAGAAATATTAAAGCAAGTAGATTTAGCTGAAAAAGAAGATTTCTACCCAACGATGTTATCAGGTGGGCAACAACAAAGGATTGGAATTGCGAGAGCGATGGCATTAAATCCAGCTATATTATTGTTTGATGAACCGACTTCAGCACTTGATCCAGAATTAGTGAATGAAGTATTACAAGTAATTAAAGATTTGGCAAGACAGCATATAACGATGGTTATTGTTACACATGAAATGAATTTCGCAAAAGAGGTAGCGGACCGCATAATATTTATGGCTGATGGCATTATTGTAGAGCAGGGAACGCCGGAGGAGATTTTTAGGAACCCACAAAATGAACGTACGCAAAAGTTTTTACGCCAATTGAATGCTTCAGAAGAAGGCAATCATTTCGTTATTTAGGAGGAATAATTATGAAGAAATCATCATTATTACTAACATTGGCATTAACAGTAGCGGTTGGGCTTTTATCTGCTTGTGGTTCAGATACAGCGAGCAAAAAGACAGATGAAAAAGTAGTGAAAGTTGGGACGTCTGCAGGTCGTAGCCCATTTATTTTTAAAGAGGGTGAGAAAGTAAAAGGTTTTGATGCTGAAATTATTGAAGCGGCTGCTAAAAAGGCTGGATATAAAGTTGAATGGAATGTTTCTGATTTTGAAGGGTTATTTGGTCTATTAGATTCAGGTCGTATTGATACGATTGCAAATGAATTATCGGTTTCTCCGGAAAGAAAAAAGAAATATGACTTTTCAATTCCATATGTATATTCAGGATCTGTTTTCGCAGTGAAGAAAGATAATAATACAATTAAATCGTTAGAAGATCTAAAAGGAAAGACTGTAGGTGTTGGGCTTGGTACAGCCGGGGAACAAGAATTAAAAGCTTTAAATAAAAATAATGCTTTTACAATTAAAACGTTCTCAGAGGATCCAACAGCGGAGTTGAATGAAGTAGGACTTGGTCGTGTAGATGCTTACTATAATGATAAAGTGCAAGTAGAGACAACAATTAAAAAAGCGGACTTAGATAATGTAAAAGTAGGATTTGGTCCACTTAAATGGGGAGAGATTGCATTTCCATTTGCAAAAAAGAGCGAAAAGTTAGAAGATATAAATAAAGCGTTAAAAGAATTAGAACAAGATGGGACATTAAGCGGAATATCAAAAAAATGGCTGAAAGTTGATGCTACGAAAAAACAAAATTAAGGTATGTTCGTTGAATGTGGCTATTGTCCATCAACTTATATAAAAATAAAAGAGAACTGGAGAGGAAGTTATTCATGGTACAAATTCATCCGAAAACACGTATTGGTCATGTTGAATTTAAAGTGCAAAATTTAGAGCACCAAATTGCTTTTTATGAGAATGTAGTAGGCTTAGAAGTAATTAAGCAAGAGGCGAATAAAGCATATTTATCAGGAAAAGGTGGAAAGAACACGTTACTTGTTCTTGAAAAGTTAGAGGACGGGGTACTGCAAGAGCCGCGTACGACTGGTATATATCATGTAGCCTTTTTAGTTCCGACTCGTGAGGCGTTTGCTTCGGCATTATTTGGTGTGATTCGTAATAAAAACGTAATTGATAGCCCGGCTGAGCAAGAAGGGCGATATACATATTCAAATGAAATTTTACCAATTTCAAGGTTTAATAGTGCAAGTGATCATACGTATAGCGAAGCTTTTTATTTACAAGACTTAGAGGGAAATGGTATTGAAATTTATGCAGACCGTCCGCGCAATCAATGGGGAGAAGGACCAGGAGGCAGTACGCCGCTTGATTTAAAAGAACTGGCAACACTCGTTGATTATGAGGTTGATGGGTTGCCTGCTAATACTGTCGTTGGGCACGTACATTTACGAATAGCGGATGTAGAGAAGTCACACGAGTTTTATGTAGAGACAGTAGGATTTGAAGTGCAACAGCGTGAAGATGACTGCTTATTCATTTCTGCAGGAGGATATCATCACCATATCGGTGCAAATACGTGGAACGGAGTAAATAATCCACACCCACCCGCACATGCAACTGGACTTAAAGTGTATACAATTGTATTACCACATAAAGAAGCGTTAGATGAAGTGAAAGAAAGATTAATAGAAAAACAACATAAAGTAAACGAAAGTACAAACGGATTTAGAGTAGTAGATCCTAGTGGTATTACAGTACAGTTTGAAGTAGAGACAGAATAAAAGAAGTCGGAAGGTGTATAATCACTTTCCGACTTCTTTTTGATACGTAATCCAAAATCTTCTTACTACATTTCCATCTTCCTCAATGAAATCATCATCACGAAGTCCTCCGTTATGTAAAATTGTTTTTTCTGAAGCTGTATTCACTTCGTCGCAAACGACAAGTACTTTTGTAATGTTTAATTCCTTCGTTTTTTCTAAGGATAATTTTAATAACTTCGTAGCATAACCCTTTTTTCTTTCGGAAGGGCGAATGCCATAACCGATATGACCGCCAGCGTTAAATAAATGCTCGGTTAAACTATGACGTATATTAACAGCTCCTACAATTTTATTTTCATCTGTAACGAGCCAATACGTAGAGTCTGGTACCCAAGATTCAGGGAGGTTTATTCCGTTATGCGCATCGTGAAGTTCTTGAATCATTGCCGTGAAATTAGAGGGATCTTTTGAGATAACCCACGGAATCATTGTTTCACCGCTATCTTTCCATTCGTTATAAAAATCTAAGTATTCTTCTTGTAAATCGATAGTAGGTGTAAGTAAAGAGACGTTCATTGTTAGTAAGCTCCTTTATTTATGTAGTATGTATAAAAAAATACGGTGTAAAACGTAAGCGCTTTCTAAACTTTCTCAACCTCATTTCATGTAATCCACCTTTGCTTTTTTAGAAAATTAGTGGAGTTTTAAAATTATAAGTTGTTTATTTTATGTTAATATTTAAAATATTAACATAAAATGGTCGGGGTATTAAGTGTATTTTAGCAAGATTCCTTCATATCGATAAAAGGATGTGTGTGATAATTTTTGTTTTATCTATCTATAATGAATGAAAGGGGGAAGGGCTCGTGAGTGCAAATGTTGATTTAATTATACGAATCGGTGTTGCAGGTTTTTTAGGAGCAATAATCGGTATTGAAAGGGAAATTCGATCAAAAGAAGCGGGATTAAAAACACATTTCCTAGTAGCGGTAGGGAATGCTTTAACGAATTTTCCGAAAGAATTCTCCTTCCTGGGGCGTGTGAAGGGCATAGCCCAACGATAGGTGGGAGATGAATTTCGGTTTGGCGCAGCCAAAAGGCTTTGCCTTTTATTTTCACCTCCAATATAATCAATCTTATAAAGGGTAAAGGTTGGTATATCAATGAAGTTAGATAGCAATAATCATTCAGTGTTCTTATTGTATTATCACCTTGTATTGGTCGTGAAATACAGAAGAAATGTATTTGATGATGATATATCGGACTATGCAAAAGATATGTTTGTCCAACTATCTGAAAACTATAATATTACATTAATTGAATAGAATCATGATGTAGACCATGTGCATATCTTATTCAAGGCACATCCGAATACAGAACTGACAAAGTTCATTAATGCTTATAAAAATTCAAGTTCTCGACTCATCAAGAGAGACTTTCCCCATGTGAGAAAGAAACTTTGGAAAGAAATGTTTTGGTCAAGAAGCTTTTGCTTGATTACTATGGGTGGTTCACCGATAGATGTAGTAAAGAAATATATTGAAAATCAAGGGGAAAGTGAGGTGTAGGAAATGTTAAGATCATACAAATATCGTATCTATCCAAATAAAGAACAACAAATGTTTTTCTCAAAAACATTTGGATGTGTTCGATTTGTATACAACAAGATGCTTGCAGATAGAATCAAATCTTATCAAGAATCACAGGATAAACTTGATAAATCTGTTACATATCCTACGCCTGCACAATATAAGGCTGAATTTCCATTCCTAAAGGAAGTTGATAGTCTTGCGTTGGCGAATGCTCAAATGAATTTGAATAAAGCATACGCTAACTTTTTCCGGGATAAATCTATTGGATTCCCGAAATTCAAAAGTAAGAAAGATAACCATCGTAGTTATACAACAAATAACCAAAAAGGCACGGTTTACATTGAGAGTGGTTATATCAAGCTGCCCAAACTAAAGACCTTGGTAAGGATTAAACAGCACAGACAATTCTTTGGATTAATTAAGTCTACTACAGTGTCTCAAACACCTACTGGTAAATACTTTGTATCGATTTTAGTAGAAGAAAATGTGCAAATGTTTCCTAAAGTTGATGCAAAAGTTGGTATTGATGTTGGGCTAAAAGACTTTGCAATATTGTCTAATGGCAAGAAATATGAGAACCCTAAATGGTTGAGAAAAGCCGAAAGAAGATTAGCTCTTCTGCAGCGCTCTTTGTCGCGCAAAAAGAAAGGTTCAAACAATAGAAACAAGGCCAGGTTACAAGTTGCAGGACTTCATGAGAAGATTGCAAATCAACGCAATGATTTTCTTCACAAGATAAGCAATGAAATCACAAACGAAAACCAAGTAATTGTGATTGAGGACTTGAAAGTGAAGAACATGCAAAAGAATTACAAATTAGCAAAAGCAATCAGTGAAGTATCTTGGGCTAAATTCAGAGAGCACCTTGACTATAAAGCAATATGGAAAGGTCGCGATTTGATAGTCGCACCTAAGAATTATGCGAGTAGCCAATTGTGTTCTTGCTGTGGTTATAAAAATAAGGAAGTCAAGAATCTAAGCCTTAGAGAGTGGACTTGTCCTGAATGCAATAGCCATCATGATAGAGATGTAAACGCAAGTATAAACTTACTAAAATTAGCCACGTAATTGGTATTTTCTTTAGGGGTAGGTACTACCCTTATAGCTTGGTAAATATAGATAGCTAATAAAAGTATCTACTTCCCAAGAAGCTCCCACTTCAAATAGTCCGTAGGGACGTTAAGTGGTGAGTAGTTCACGGTGCAATTTTTATTTCCACAAAATATAATAGTGCAAATGTATATAAATAAACATGAGGTGGTACAACAAATATTAGAAACACTACAAGTGAAAGGCATTCCAATACTTTCATATGAAGTGGAAGCTTTACAGCAAGGCGCAGAAATAGTATATAAGATAGGGATGCAGCTGAAAAATATATCGTCAGAAGAAAAGAATGAATTTATTCAGCATATGCAAACATTACCGGAAGTTACGTTTATAAAGTTAAAATCATAGCGTTGAAAACGAGGGTAGATATAGCAGACATTTCGCTATTATCTATCTTTTTTTGATATAAAATTCACATAAAGTCAAGTGTTAATTTTGCTAGGCATGGATACATGTGTGAACGTTCCCTTATTTTTTCTCAATACAGAATAAAAAGTAAGAATAGTAAAATAATGGTGCGGGACACTAAAAAATGTAAGGTAGGGGAGAGCATGAAAGGCTATTCAAAAAAAGTGTTAGTAGGGGTAAGTTTTGCTAGTTTAATGTTAGGGAGTTTTCAAGGGAGCACATTGGCAGAAAGTAAAAAGGGAGAGCAAGTTTCTTATCGGAATGTGCTAAAAATGGAACCAGTTGGTGTGCAACTGCCAGTGCAAGAATTAGCTCATTCATCAAAAGTGCTTGAAAATAAGTCTTTTGAGAAAAGGCTACAATTTGCTGATTTGTCGCAAAGACCACCTGAAGTAAAAAAAGAAAGTAAGCAATTAGTTGCAGCGAAAACTTATACAATTGCTGAATTAAATCAATTAAGTAATCAGCAGTTAGTAGATTTGCTTGTAACAATCAATTGGGAGCAAATTACGGGTCTATTTCAGTTTAATAAGGATAGTCTTGCATTCTATCAAAATGATAGTAGGATGCAGGCCATTATTGATAAATTGAAGCAACAAGGACAAGCTTATACGAAAGATGATTCAAAAGGGATTGAGACTTTAGTAGAAGTATTGCGATCTGGTTTCTATTTAGGGTTTTATAATACAGAATTAAGCAAACTAAATGAACGGAGCTATCACGATAAATGCTTACCTGCATTAAAGATAATTGCGAACAATCCGAATTTCAAGCTTGGTACATTAGAACAAAATAGAGTGGTATCCTCTTATGGGAAATTAATAGGAAATGCTTCGAGTGATGTGGAAACGATAACAGCAGCTGCAAAGATTTTCAAACAATATAACGATAATTTTTCTACATTGGTAGACAATCTTTCAGCTGGAAATGCGATTTACGATATTATGCAAGGTGTTGATTACGACATTCAATCGTATTTGTACGATACGAGAAAAGCACCGAAAGATACAGTATGGTACCAAAAAATTGATAGCTATATTAATGAATTAAGTCGTTTTGCTTTAATTGGAACGGTGACAGAGAAGAGTGGTTGGTTAATTAATAATGGTATTTATTATACAGGTAGACTCGGTACGTTCCATAGTACAGGAACGAAAGGATTGCAAGTTGTAACAGACGCGATGAAAATGTATCCGTATTTAGGAGAGCAATATTTCGTAGCGGCTGAGCAAATCGCGACGAATTATGGCGGGAAAGATGCAAATGGAAATGTTGTTAATTTAGATCAAATACGAGAAGATGGGAAGAAAAAGTATTTGCCGAAAACGTATACGTTTGATGATGGTGCAATTGTACTAAAAGCTGGAGATAAAGTGACAGAGGAAAAAGTAAAACGTCTATATTGGGCGGCAAAAGAAGTGAAGGCACAATTCCATCGCACGGTTGAAAGTGATCAACCTTTAGAAAAAGGAAATCCTGATGATGTATTAACGATGGTTATTTATAATAGTCCAGCTGAGTATCAATTTAATCGTCAATTATACGGATATGAAACGAATAACGGTGGTCTTTATATAGAAGGAACAGGTACGTTCTTTACTTATGAACGTACGCCAGAAGAAAGTATTTATAGTTTAGAAGAATTGTTCCGACACGAGTTCACGCATTACTTGCAAGGTAGATATGAAGTACCAGGGCTTTGGGGACAAGGTAAGATGTATGAGAATGAGAGATTATCCTGGTTTGAAGAAGGGAATGCGGAGTTTTTTGCAGGGGCAACGAGAACAGATAATGTTGTACCGAGAAAGAGTATTATAGGAGGGATATCTTCAAATCCAGCACAACGTTATACGGCAGAACGAACGTTAAATGCAAAGTATGGAACGTGGGATTTCTACAATTATTCCTTCGCTTTACAATCGTACATGTACAATAAGAGGTACGATATGTTTGACAAGGTTCATGATCTTATTAGAAAAAATGATGTAACAGCATATGATGCATACCGTTCTGCATTAAGTAAAGATGCGAATTTAAATAAAGAGTATCAAGACTATATGCAAATGTTAGTCGATAACCGTGAGAAATATAATGTTCCATTAGTATCAGATGATTATTTAGCAACTCATGCACCAAAACCAGTTTCAGATATTGCGGCAGAAATTACAGCAGAAGCAAAATTAAGCAATGTATCAGTTAAGAAAAATAAATCACAGTTCTTTAATACATTTACACTACAAGGAACGTATACAGGTACTACTGCGAAAGGGGAATATGAAGACTGGAAAACAATTACACAAAACGTGAATGATACGTTAAAACGTTTAAGTGCAAAAGAATGGACAGGCTATAAAACAGTAACAGCGTACTTTGTGAATTATCGTGTGAATGCATCAGGACAATTTGAATATGACGTTGTATTCCATGGTATAAATACAGAAGAAGGTGCTGTGAATAAAGCACCAGTTGCGGTTATTAATGGCCCATATAGCGGAAATGTGAATGAAGCAATCTCTTTTAAAAGTGATGGATCAAAAGATGAAGATGGAAAAATTGTTGCTTATAAATGGGAGTTTGGTGATGGTACTGTAAGTAATGAACAAAATCCGACTCATGTGTATACAAAAGAAGGAACATATACGGCAAAATTAACAGTAACAGATGACAAAGGATTAACGAATACTGTTACAACGAATGTAACGGTTCAAAAGAAAGAAGATAACAGTGTAGAAAAAGAGCCAAATAATTCATTCCAAACAGCAAATAAACTGCAATTAAATCAAATTTTACGTGCTAGTTTAGGAAATGGTGATACGAGTGATTACTTTGAAATTAATATCGAAACGGCGAAAAACCTACAAATTAATGTAACGAAGGAAAATAATATCGGAGTAAACTGGGTTCTTTATTCAGAAGCGGATTTAAATAATTATGTTACGTATGCCCAGCAAGAAGGAAATAAGTTAGTAGGAAGTTACTACACGTATCCAGGAAAATATTATTTACATGTGTATCAGTATGGCGGGGGAACAGGGAATTATACAGTAGAAGTGAAATAGTAAAAGGGAAATTGTCTTTCAATGAATGGAAATTAAGTAATAAGAGCTGATCTTGAAGTTAAGCAGATCTAATCAGTAAATGAGATACAGTCTATGAATCATTATTTCATAGAGATGTGAGCAAAGTAATAAAATTTAAGTATGTTTGATTTAATTAAAGGACCAGAGTTTATCCGTAAAAATAGATAAACTTTGGTCCTTATTACTTTTAATTCATTCAAGAAATCAAGATGACTAATGAGTCAAGTAGCAGCATTTTTTAAATTTATTTAATAAGTTAAGTAGTAAAATTTTATCATTTAAATAATTCCGTCATATTAGCATGGGATACTAATAGAAAAGCGTGTCCCTTTACCTAATTCACTCTCTATCTCTATATCTCCGTTTAATTCTTTAATAATGCTATAAGCAATCATAGTACCAAGTCCAGTCCCTTTTTCTGTTGTTGAATAGAATGGCAAAGCAATTCGTTTTATTTGTTGAGAGGACATTCCAATCCCTGAATCAATAATATCGATTATAATATTACCTTTTATTTTCTGTATATTTATTTGTAATAATCCACCATTTATCATGGCCTCAATTCCATTTTGTATGATGTTGTTTAGACAGAGTCTGAATTTTTCGGGGTCTCCATTTATATAAAAGGAATCTGTACTATTTTGTTTTATTTCAACTTTATATGATAGAGCGAGTGGTGAAATAGTGTCTTTCACTTGATTTAAAATATGATTAATATCTATTTTCTCTTTTAGGGTGTTCTGTGGTTTTGTTAAAGATAAATAGTTATTAATAGTAGATTGTATTTGCTGCATTTCAATTAACATGATTTCTAAGTACTGATCCTGAGGTAGCTTAGAGGCATGTTTTTCATTTAACAATTGAGTGAATCCATGTACTGTGGTTAGTGGATTGTGGATTTCATGTGCAATGGACGCGGCTAGTTCGCTAGCTATATAAAATTTTTCAGCCCGTTGCAGCTTTTCTTTCATTTTATATTTCTCAATTATTCCCTCTATTAAATAAACTGATAATAATACTGTGAAAATATTAATGATTATATAATTTAATAAAAATTCTATGAGAGTAGAGTCTATTTTACCACCTGTATTTATTTGAGTTACAAAACCGCAGATAGAAAGTGAAGTTGTACATACTAAAATAAGAAGCAAGCTTAATAATAACTTTTTTTCTTTAACATACATAGGTAATACGTAACGAAAGAACATTGTTATAACAGAAATAATAGTAAAGATAATAAATGATGGAAGAACGCCATTTCCGCCTAAGTAAAATCGATAAGAAAGATATAAAATTCCTATAAAAACAATGTTTTTTGTATTTCCGTATAGAAAAACTAATATGATAGGAATAAAACGTAAATCGTAAATAAATCCAGCATGTAAATGAAAAGGAAAAGTCATGCAAAAAATAATAGCAACGGAGGAAAGGATAGAAATCAATATATTATTACATGTTATTTTTTCTTTAAATTCTAGCCAAAATATGTGGTAGCTAAGGATACAAATTATTATTATAAAGGTATTTAATAAAAGAGTAGATATTCCCATAGTTTTGCATCTCCGATAGTTTGTATATTGGATTATGTATGAGTTAAACTTAGATGTTTAGTATTAGTAGACTTTCTATCTAAAAAAAGGAAGCGCACTTGAAAAAGTACTATCATATTACTCGTATTAGAATTGATAAGGAAGTTAGAGAAAATAATAGATAAAAAAATCTACTTAGATATTTATACATATGAAACTAGAAATTGATTTTTGTATAGGTGAAATTTGAATTGAGTTACTGATAAAATAATGATTTTTTAAGTGTGAATATTTTGTGAAGATAATATGTGTGGTGACTTTTGTTTTATAGCCTTCGTTATATTAACATGGAATATATCAATTTACATGTTCTTTTTTATGAAGCATAATACTGTAGCCTTATCTATATCAGATTCTCACTAACTGTTAAGGTGTAAAGTTAAAATATATAGGTTTAAAGATATGAATTATTACATAAAAACGCACTTGAAAAAGAAGGTATGATGGTAATAGATTACAAACATCAAGGGGGAACTTAAAATGAAGTTAAATAAACTAGTGCTTAGTTGTGGAGTAATTTCAGCATTAACACTTGGTGTGTTAGGAAATAATACTTATGCTGAAGAAATACACAAAACGAATGATACAATTCATATAGTCGAACATGTTCCTGTAGACTTATTATTAACTCAAACAATGGATTATAGTGGAGAGGCTGTAACTTCTTTTGTATATAATGGGAGTGAAAATTTAAGCTTCTTTATGAAAAATAATGGTCAAAATACAATGGGGTATAGTGTGAAAGGTCCAAATATGGAGCTAATTGTTGGTGGTTATATAAAACCTGGAGAACAAAAAATTAATGTTACAAATGTACGGAATGCTTTATCTCCATTACCAATTGGAACGTATAAAATTTACGTTTCAAATGATGATGGTTCTAAGGGACAATTCCAAGTTGTAGTAAGATCTATAAATTAAATTTAAAAAGCCTTGTTTATAAGTTAATTTAGTTTTTACTTACTAGAAAGTAACTATATTAAATCGAGAATTACACATAAAAATAAAAACGAGCACCTTATGTAATTACGAGAGGGTGCTCGCTTTTTACTATTAAACAGAAGAGAATTGTTTTCAACAATTTATAAATACATTTTGATATTTTTATAGCTAATTTACTAGTTTGTGTAAAAAAAGAGGATGTCGGTTTTAAATAATTTCAAAATAAAGATAACTAAATATTTAGCTAAATTACATAGGAAGCTAGAAAAAACCCCTTATATAAGTGGTTTTTTCTAGTTTTAGGTTATACATTTAAAATTAGGCTAAGTTAAAGTAATGGGCATTTTATTTAGATTATTTTGGTTCTGGATAATGATTGTAGTACGAAATTCTAATAAATTCTTGGTATACATTTGTTAATTTAGCATCTCTAAGGGCATCATTGAATTTTTGCATACGGACACTACCTTGAGCGTAGCCTCCACCAGGAACATAAGGGTTTCTAGCTTCAAAGTCATCCATAAAGGCTTTGAATTTTTTATAGTCCTGAGATTGATAAAAAGCAGCTGCTTCTTCGGGAGTGACATCAAAGTAAGAAGCTGCTGTTGAGTTATAAGAAGCTGCTTGAGCAGTAGGTGTTTCTAGCATAGTTGCAGCCCCACCCAACATAGTAAGCGCCATAGAAGATACAATGATTTTTTTAAACATAATAAAACCTCCACGTGGAATATTTGGATTAATAGTAATCCTGTAATCATTATAGTTACAATGAAAATGATTATCAAATGCAATGTTGCATAACTTATTATTTGAACGAGAAGTCTCCTTTATCTCTACATGGAGAAGTTTAGTAGGGGATTAATAGATTAAAAGGGGGTTATATATCATTGAGGTTAAAAAGAAAATGAAATAAAAAGGATATTTTAATTGAGGAAAATTAAAAGGATCTGTTATTAAAGACAGTGATCTTTTAAAAAGGAATGACAGTTACCAGCTAGAGATACCATTATAGGGGATTTAGCTACGTTTATTGGTGTTGAGAAATACATAATATATGCTGTATAAGATAAAATGAAGAAACATTTCTTTTGGACTTTACAATATGTGTAAGGAAAATCGGGATTTTAATTTGTACTTAAACAAAGGAGAAAAGTATTACTTTTTATGTAACAAAGAATGTTAAGTCTCATTCAAAGTCATATAATAGACTATAAAATAATCCTTTTAAAACAAAATATAGTTTGGCTAAAAATTAGAGGGCATCAATTCATTGTAACAGTAAAAGCTGTTTATTGGATTGGTGTCTTTTTTTGTTTAAGAACGAGAATACATTTTCTCAACAGGACAAATGGTAAATATCTATAAGTACTACTTATAAGGATAATTGGAAAATAGAAATTAATAATAAAGGGGAATGCGAAATGACAACATTAATATCTAATAGAGATCTAGCTAAAATCCGAGAGGAAGATGTAGATGTATTAAAGGTAATGGCACATCCCGTTCGATTAAAAATTGTAAATGAATTAATGCACCATAAACTGTGTAATGTTACACAGTTGACAGAAATATTAGGACTCCCACAATCCACTGTTTCACAGCATCTATCAAAATTAAGGGGAACTGTACTCCGTGTAGAAAGACGGGGATTAGAGATGCATTATTATATTGATAATGTTAAGGCTCGCCAGATTGTAGGAATTCTAGGTTTGTAGCTTCATAATTTAAAAAAAGAGCACTTTTCAAAAGTGCTCTTTTTAAGATGGGCATTAGGAATTGAAAGAGGCATCAATGATAATTTAGAAGGAGTGTGCTTTAAATCAATCTTTTCTTAAAATAAAAGATAATTATTTACATTGTTTAATAATTACTTGATATATTATTAATTTGGTTACCTTACAAAAATGTAAGATTGTTTTAATTGACACTCATATATATAAGTAACTATACTAGTTACACAATGTTGGTGAATATATGTAATAGTCTCAATCTATAAGTGTATGTCGAAGGGTTCTTTTCGGAATGATAATTCTATACTAGATTCTTTATCTTATAATAGTGATGACGCCAACTTAATCTATACTTTATTCGAATTCATATTATTTAAAGATTAACTATATTTCACATAATTTACCGACTTGTAATAATTTTTTAGAGGTGCTAAATTTTGAAGAACAAATTAATTGCTACAGGAATTCTTGCTGGAAGTTTACTATCTTATTCTACTAGTATTTTTGCAGATACTCACAAATTTCCAGATGTTCCTGCATGGGCTGACAAATCCGTTAATTATTTAGTTGATAAACAAGTATTGAGTGGTTATCCAGATGGAACCTTTGGTTCAAGTGATACACTAGATAGAGCTTCTGCAGCAACCATTATGACAAGGGCTCTTGGTATACACATTGATTTAAATGCAAAACCATCTTTTAAAGATTCACAAAACCACTGGGGAACCCCCTATATCGCCGCAGCTGAAAAGGCAGGAATAATTAAAGGTGAAGGAAATGGAATATTTAATCCTTCTGGAAAAGTTACTCGTGCTGCTATGGCTACTATGCTAGTGAATGCATATAAACTACAAAATAAAAACACTAGCAATGGACAAAGTAAATTTGAAGATTTAAAGGGACATTGGGGTGAAAAGTTCGCAAATACTTTAATTGATTTAAAAATTTCAGTTGGTACAGATAATGGTTGGCAACCAAATAGGTTCATAACACGCGCTGAAGCTGCACAACTAACCGCAAAAACAGATATGCTTCAATATAGTCAAAGTAATCCTTTAGAAAATAAGACAATAATTATTGATCCCGGACATGGTGGCGCAGATCCTGGAAAAGACACAAAGGGATTACCTGAAAGTAAGATTGTACTTGACACTTCTTTACGTCTACAACAATTGCTTGAAAAACATACACCATTTACAGTTTTACTAACTCGTGAATCTGATACTAGACCTGGACATGATCAAAAAAGCTCTTTACAGGAACGTGTTAAATTTGCTAAACAAAATCAGGGGGATATCTTTATAAGTGTTCATGCAAATGCTTATAATGGTAATGCAAAAGGGACAGAAACATACTACTATAAATCTTCTAAATCTGAAAAAACAAATCCTCATGTGGAAGAAAGTCGTGTTTTAGCTGAAAAAATTCAAACTCGATTAGTAGACGCTCTTCAAACACGTGATAGAGGCGTTAAACATGGAGATCTTCATGTTATAAGAGAAAATGAAATGCCAGCTGTGTTAACGGAACTTGCTTTTATAGATAATGGTATTGATTACAGTAAGTTATCTACAGAAAACGGAAGGCAGGTTGCAGCAGAAGCCATTTATGAGGGGATTTTAGATTATTATGAATGGAAAGGGAATAATGTATCTGAATATAGGTTGCAATAAGTAAATGAAAATATAGTAATTCTCGAAATAAAGAATTCTATAATTTTTTTAAACTTTTTTAAACAACAATTTTAAATACATATTTAAAATTGTTGTTTAAATCGTTATTATGTGTTTTAATAATATTGATAATAGTTATCAGTAAAAAAAGAGATGGAAATTAGAAAAACAAGTGTTGATAGTTATTGTCATAAAGATTAATAAATTTCTACATTGTAAAGTTATGAACCTATCTCTAGTATTGAGAGCTAAAAATAATATGTTTATACCTTTTAAATGTTTAAGAAGGAGTGGATGTCTGTATGAAAAAAGCAAAAGGAATAGCTAAAAGTGTTGCGGTAGCATCCGTTATTATGTCTGGATCACTTGGTGTACAAGCAACATCTGCATTTGCAGATTCTAAAGGAACTGTAGAAAATCTTCAAAATGGTGGAAAAGTCTATAATAGTTTTAAAACTACTTATGACATGAAGCAGAATATCAAAAATTCAATAAAGGTTTCTTTTATTGAGGATCCTTATGCAGATAAAAAAATCGCAATTGTTACAACAGATGGTAGTAATATAGATGCTAAATATACAATTAATGGCGGATTCTATAACGCAGGTTTAAAATGGCCATCAGCATATCATACTGAAGCAGAAATAACAAGTGGTGATAGCGCTCAATTTCATAAAGCTGCCCCAGTTAATACAATGACTTCAGCAAAGGTTACTTCTGAAGTAGGGTATACACTTGGTGGAAGTGTTAAAGTTGGGGTAAATGATAAAGGGCCAAATGCCGATGCAAGTATTACAGGTAGCTTCGCTTGGAAAGAAAGTGTATCTTATGATCAAGTAGACTATAAAACGGTATTAGAGACTCACACAGATAAAAAATTAAATTGGAAAGTAGGATTCCAATCGTTTAATTTCCCAGAGTGGGGAATTTATAATCGTGATACATTCAATACTTTCTATGGTAATCAACTATTTATGAAATCACGTAGTTATAATGAGGGAACGAATAATTTTGTTTCAAAAGATACAGTACCATCTTTAACAGGATACGGTTTTTCTCCTAATGTAGTAGCAGTTATTACTGCTGATAAAACAGAATTTACATCTGATTTAAAAATAACAAATCGTAGAATTTCAGATCAGTACAATATCGAATGGGTAAGTTCAAAATGGTGGGGAACAAATAATAAAGATACATATAATGAGTTCTTTACAAACAACTATAAATTAGACTGGAAAAACCATCAAGTCACTCTTGATAACCATAAAGCCCTTGAAGAACAAATGAGTAGTATCAACAATGTGAATAACCAACTTAACAAAGGAAAAGGGAAATTATCTTTTTCAATGAATGGAAATCAACTCAAAGCGACATCTAGCAATGCTGGTTATGGTATCAGTTACGAAGATAAAAATTGGGGTATCTTTGTAAATGGTGAAAAGGTCTACACGTTTAATGAAAAAACAACTGTAGGTAATATCTCAAATGACATTAACAAATTAAACATCAAAGGACCTTATATTGAGATTAAAAAAATCTAATCAGTAAATGAGGTACAATTGATGGAGAATTATTTCATCAAGATATGAGTATAAAGGTTTTTTGAAATTTGTGTAATGTAATGAAAGGACCAGAGTTTATCTGTAAAAACAGATAAACTCTGGTCCTTATTATTTTTTTCATTCTTATACTCAATTAGAAATGAGCGTGAAGTATTTGAAAGCTATTCATGCTAAACAGGGGGATATTGTTTTAGGTGTGGTGTTTATTTTTATTTCATTTTTAAATGAATGCTTTGTATGATGACATAGGGTAGGAGAGATTCAGGAGATGTTTCTTTTTGAGGCGTACGTTGTGTGGCAAATAGTTTAAAGTAATCAAGACTTCATCGGTTGTTAAGTTACTACTTTAAATATATAATTAAATTTCATTAAAAAGATACTCTATTCAAAGTCCTTATTGGATTTTTGAAGTGAAATATATATTATTTGAGGTGTGTGAAATGGGGAAATCTCGAGAGCAGACGATGGGAAATATTTTGAAGGCTGCTAAGAAAAAATTTGGAGAGCGTGGTTATGAAGGTACGAGCATACAAGAAATTGCAAAAGAAGCGAAAGTGAATGTTGCTATGGCTTCTTACTATTTTAATGGGAAAGAAAACCTATATTATGAGGTGTTTAAGAAATATGGCCTTGCTAATGAGTTACCTAATTTTCTTGAGAAGAATCAATTTAATCCTATTAATGCTCTAAGAGAATATTTAACAGTCTTTACTACACATATAAAAGAAAATCCTGAAATTGGTACATTGGCATATGAGGAGATTATTAAGGAAAGTGCAAGATTAGAAAAGATTAAACCGTATTTTATAGGTAGTTTTGAACAGTTAAAGGAAATATTGCAGGAGGGGGAAAAACAAGGAGTATTTCATTTCTTCTCTATAAATCATACGATACATTGGATCACTTCTATTGTTTTATTTCCAAAGTTTAAAAAGTTCATTGATTCTTTAGGACCAAATGAAACGAATGAAACGAATCATGAATGGATGCCAGAAGACTTAGTGAACAGGATTATTTCTGCTTTAACAGATAAGCCTAATATATAAATTACTCATTGTTTATGAATCCTAATTTTCCTATTAAAAAGCCTAATTTCTCAATGTATTGTAGAGAAATTAGGCTTTTTTTCGATACTTCATTCAAATACTTTATAGATCAATGGCTTGATTTATTAATTATTCGAGTGGAGTTACATAGATATAGTTTTTGTTGCGATGGTTTGTTGAAATGCCTTATCATGCTCAACAATAATCATTGTGGGATTAAATTGTTGAATCAGCTCTTCGATCTGCATACGTGAATAAATATCTATAAAGTTTAATGGTTCATCCCATATATACATATGGGCTTTTTTACATAAACTTTTAGCGATAAGCAGTTTTTTCTTTTGTTCACTAGAATAATGAGATATATCTTTCTCAAATTGAATTCGGTCAAAATCCATCTTTAGTAGGATGGATTTAAATAACGTCTCATCAATCTTGTGCTCTTCGATAAAGTCTGATAGCGATCCCTTCAAATGAGAAGTATCTTGTTGGACATAGGAAATGGTGAGTCCTGTACCTAAAGTAACTAAACCTGTATGCTGTATCGGATGCCCTACAATTAGTTTTAAGATACTGCTTTTCCGGCTCCCATTCTTGCCATCAAGCACAATTCGGTCACCTTGTTCAACTACGAAGTTAATTGGCTCATTCACGACTTGGTCATCGTACTTAACAGACACGTCAGCCAAAGTAACCAATTCATTTGACTTAAACTTCAATGCTTCAAATTTTAATGACTCAGTTTTCTCCACATTTTTTAGTAATTTTGACTTTTCTTCAATAGTTTTTTGTTGCCTTGATTCTAGGTTTTTTGCTCTTTTCATCATCTTTGCTGCTTTATGTCCTACAAATCCCTTATCCAACTTAGAACCTGAATTCCTTGTTCCATTTTTTGAAGCTTCTACATCATGAGACCAACTTGCTGAACGCTTGGAAGCCTGTTTTAATCTGCCTATGTCTTTTTGTAGACGCTCATTTGTAGCTTCTTCGTGCTCTTGCTGTCTATCAAAATTTAATTCCCAAGAAGAATAGTTCCCACTTTGAACTTCTATATTCGCTCTATTTATAGATAAGATATGGTCAACGCATCCATCTAAAAAGATTCTGTCATGTGAAATTAAAATAAACCCTTTTTTCTTCTTTAGATAATCAGAGACTATTTCTCGTGCATCAGTGTCTAGGTGATTTGTTGGTTCATCAATTAATAGAAATTGGCCCTCATTTAAAAACAGTGCAGCGAGTAACACCTTTGTTTGTTCTCCATTTGATAAAGTTTTAAATGGTCTGTACATGACCTCGGCATCAACATTTAAATAGGATATTTCACGTAGAAATTCCCAATCTTCTGCTTGGGGACAAATTTCTTCAAGAATTTCATGAGTAAATTTGTTCTTATCTGCAACAGGGTAGGGGAAGTAATTGAATTCTACCGAAGCAAGGATTTTTCCACTATACTCATAAATCCTTAACAATAAATTAAAGAATGTCGTTTTACCTCGTCCGTTTCTACCGATAAATCCTAGTTTCCAGTCCGTATCTATTTGAAAGTTTACACCTTCAAAAATATTATCAAAGCTACCTGGGTATGAAAAAGTTAAGTTTTGAACTTTTATCATTGACATAATAATTCCTCCTTTATATATCGAAACGTTTCATATAAAGTCGGAACATCCATCCATTTTTTTAATTCCTCTATATAAGTTTGATGGATATTAACGACTTATATAGAGCATTACATGTGTAACAATAGTGTCTGAATTAGCCATTTTTCTCGCTCCTTTATTTGTTAGGTAAATTTAGCGATTAATAAATTTTAACTTACATAAAAGGGAATAAAAAAATCCCCCAATTTTTAATCGGAAGGATTAGTCTCTCGCTTATACTAATAAGTACTTATTAATCATTTGAATCATGACAAATAAAGTATGAAGTGAATTATAAAAATGGATAGACTAACCCTATATTTTGTAGTTTGAAGTTATAAAATTCAACTTAAAATATAAGTTAGTTAATCATTATTCATCCATCATTCCTTTCATCATTCTATTTTTAGAGTAACATTCTTTTGTCCATTAAAAGGGGAGGTATTTGAAATTGACAGCACCACTAACCGTAACTATAATAGTTACAGTTAGTTTAGTAATTTAATTCGAATTTCTAAGTTAACGATAATATATTTCCCTTCTTTCTAAGTGTGACAATAAGCGACTAACTATGTTGTAATGGAAGGTTAGATTCTATCTCATATTTAAAGAACAGTTAAGTTGTATCATTCAAATTTACGATGAGTAAATAAGACTGCGGTATGTAGAAAGAAATCTTTTAAAAAAGGTCATAATATGGAATGATAGGTAACACTCATTTTAATGAATACGAGCTGTGCCTTATCAAATCATTTTTAATAAAAGTCTAGAAAAAATCAAGAAGGTGGTCCATTGCGTAAATATTCACATGTACAATTTTATGTATTGATATTAGCTCTAATAGCTTATTTAAGCTTTTGCTTTATATTTTTATTTGTTTTTCCGAATCACTATTTTGTATCAGATTTTAATATACGACTATCATCCTTAGTTGTTGAAATTACAGTATTTATCTCATTACTTTACTCTATAGCATCAAGAAAAATTAAACTAGGAGTCTTTTGGGTTTGTATTACAATTGCAATAGGGTGTTTCTTGATAGGGAATTTTATATCTGCTTTTCAAGTACTTAATGTAGAATTACCAATAGAAAACTTTAATATCTCTGATGTATTTTTGTTGTTTTTCTTATTCTTCTTTCTCCTTGCGTTCTTTTATAAAATCATTATGGAATGTAACAAGTGGGAAAAAGCGTATTTAATTTGTGATTTATGTATTGTTGTTACTGCTATTTTTACCTTAGAGTGGTACCTATTTAATAAACCTTCTGCAAATATCTTATTCTTATCAATTGGAGATGTTTTTCTTTCATTTATTTTCCCAATTATAGATCTATTGCTTCTTTTACTAGGAGTTAGCCTTATCTTCCGACCAGCAATTTTTAATGCGAAAAGTAAATTATTTATTTTTATTTTAGTATTAACAGGATTGTCCATTACGGACTACTTATATTTCTATTTACAAGATGATTTATCATATCGTTCACTCATATTATTAAGGTGTTTGTATAGAGTTTTTCTATTATTGATTGCCATTGTTGCTACTATCCCAAGGAGTGCAACTTCTAGAAGAAATTATTTTATTATTAATCCGACATTTGGAAAGAAACTTCTTGTCATATTCCCTTATCTTGCAGTTGCAATCTTAATTGGTTTTACTTTGAAAGAGCAAACTTCTTCATCTACACTGATTACGGGAAATTGTATTGCCTTTGTATTTGTACTGATTCGTCATACAATTGTACGCATGCAAAACAAAGATTTAACCGAAACATTAAAAGTGTTTAATAATCAATTAGAGCAAAAAGTATCTCAAAGAACAGCAGATTTAATAAAAAAATCTAATGATTTGGTAAAAAATCAAGAGAGGTTTAAGTCCTTATATGAGTATCATCCAGATCCTATATTAACAATTGATCCAAATGGTATCGTATTAAATATAAACCAGTCTGGAAGTATATTATTAGGAAAAGATAGTGGTGCATTAATAGGAAAAGAGTGCTTCTCTATTTTTTTAGATGAAGATAAACTTGAATTGGAAACAGCTCTAAAGAAGGGGAAACGATGTAGTTCGTCTGCATTACAGTTACGTGTGAAAAATAATAATGAGAAGGATATACATTTTTGGTATGTCACCATTGTTCCTATTATGATAGAAGGACAAACTTTTGGGAGTTATGTAATGGTAAAAGACATAACAAGGATGAAGCAACAACAGGATGAGATAAACTATCTAGCATTTCATGATACGGTGACGGAGATTAGGAATCGAATATTCTTCCAACAAGAATTAGACAGATCCATTGAGCGTGTACAAAAAACACAGGATAAGTTTGGACTTCTGTATATAGATTTAAACCGCTTTAAGACCATTAATGATACACTGGGTCATGCAATTGGTGACAGTGTTTTAAAAGAAGTTGCCAAACGTTTTAGGACATGTCTGTCACCAGTTATTCCTTTAGCAAGAATAGGGGGAGATGAGTTTGCAATCATTGTCCATAACAAAACAGAGCAACAGCTATTGGATTTGTGTGAGACACTATTTCGTATAACTGAAAAACCATTTGTAGTAAATCAACATAGCTTTTACTTATCTCTTAGTATAGGAATAGCGTTGTATCCATTTGGAGGAACAAATGCCAAAACACTTTTACAACATGCTGATATCGCCATGTATAGTGCGAAGGAAAAAGGTAGCAATGCTGTTTGTATGTACGACGAGACATTATCTCAAAAAATAACAAGACGATTACGATTAGAGCAGGATTTACCAAATGCAATTGAGAATAATGAATTGTTTTTATTGTATCAACCTCAAATTGATAGTATGGCAGGTAAGGTTATTGGCGCAGAGGCATTAATACGTTGGCAACATCCAGAGCTGGGGCTAATTTCACCTTTTGAGTTTATACCTATCGCGGAAGAAACATCGCAAATTATTTCAATTGGAAAATGGACGCTACAGCAAGCGTGTCTACAACTGAAAGAATGGAATTCTGCAGGTTATACAAATCTAAAAATGGGGATAAATTTATCAGCTATAGAGTTTGAACAGAAAGATTTTGTTCAAACAATTATATCTACCATAGAAGAAATAGGAGTACCAGCTAATTTGATTGATTTGGAATTAACAGAGCGAATTGCCATGGTAGATGAAAAAGAAACTTTATCGAAGTTAAAAGCATTAAAATCATATGGTGTACATTTATCAATTGATGATTTTGGTACAGGATATTCTTCATTAGCGTATCTACCTTTATATCCAATTGATACTTTGAAAATTCCAAGAGAATTTGTGAATAGGGTTGGAACTTCAAATGATGGAGATGAAATTATACAAACTATTATTTCGCTAGCCCATACTTTAAATATGAAAGTGATTGCGGAAGGAGTAGAAACGAAGAAACAATTAACAGTGTTACAACAAAATGCATGCTATTTAATTCAAGGCTATTATTACAGTAAACCTGTAAAGAAAGATGAGTTTCTCAAGTTTTTAAGCAAGGAATAAGTGAGAACTATGTACATGTGGGGTAAAGGGAAAAGAAGTTCTACCTATATTAAGTAGAACTTCTTTTTGAGTTAACTAGCAGTTAGGTTTCCAAAATGTTTTGCATCAAGATGTATCATTACTCAAGCTGTTATCTTGTTCTTAAGTGATTCCTTTTTTATGACTTGTCTTCTCGTCTAGAAATTTGAAGGAATAGTATTACAGTTGCAGGTCATACTATCTAAAGTTATTTTATTATTTATCGTTTATTACATTTGAAATGACTTTTAGTGTGTATAAGCACGTGATAAGTAAATTAAATAAACAAAGGCCCTGTAAAAAATCTAGGGCCGGATACAGGGTTAAGGGAACGCATAGTTTCTTAGTAACATATTAGCATAAACTTTTCATGTAACTACATAAGAGTTTTGACAACTTTAAGAACAAGATAGAGGGTTTTTAAGAATAAATACAGTACTGAAAATCAGAGTTGTGATTTAAATTAGTGTGGTTATAACGTTAAAAATAGATGAGTATTTGAATTATAATAACTTTTAGGAATGTATATGTAAGAAACGTTTTTTGATTAGATTGAAAGAGAAATCTGACAATTTATTATATGTTATACCCGAATAACTTTAAATCTTCTCCTGAGTCTGAAATTATCTTTTCGAACTGTAATCCTACTTTTTCTAAAAGCTTGCCTGAGTTGATGTTATTGATAGTAGTAATTGCTACAATTCGTTTCAGTCCGAGCTTTTGTACACCGTAGTCTATTACAGCAGAAGCTGATTCAAAGCCATACCCCTTTGAACGGAATTTCTCTAAAAAGGCAAAGCCGATATCAACATCTTCTAATGAATCTCTTTTAATAAGACCGCACATACCAAGTGGAGTGAGATCTTCTTTTCGCTCTACTAAGTAAAGACCAAAGCCCATTTTATTATACATCTCAACGGGTCCGTTTAAGATGTATTTTTTTGCATCGTCTAAGTTTTTAATTCTTTTATCACCAATAAACTGAATCCATGCAGGATCGTTTACTAATTCAAGTATAAATGGAGCGTCTTTTATATCAAACCAGCGAAGAACGAGTCGTTCAGTTTCAAGAACTATCAATCTATTGCACCACCTTTAATAGTTATAACAATTAGTATGGATTGCGAAATACAAAAGTGCAACATATTTTCATTGTGCTCTACTTGTTCACATAAAGTTCGTTTGTTTTGTATAAAGGGATATTTTATAATTAGAATTGATTGTAAAGAGTGAGATACTTATACAATGACTCCTAGGTAACTAGGAGTTTTTACTATATAACTATCATTATTACTAAATATGACACACTACACATTCTACTCAAGGAGGTACATAATGAAGAAATTATATAATGCATCGTTTACGTATTTGATTATCGGTTTATTATCAGGAATTTTCGCTAGGGAGTATGGAAAGTATAAGGGGATTGTAGGCTCTACTTTGTTAAATCTATTGCATACACATACACTTGTACTCGGCTTTTTCTTCTTTTTAATTGCTTTAGGATTAGCAAAAGTATTCGCGTTTCATGAAGCGAATACTTTTAATAAGTGGTTTATTTTACATAATATTGCATTAATTTTAATGTTAGGTTCATTGGCAGCGAGAGGGCTGCTTCAGCTAAATGGAGCGGACTTTAAAGGGTTAACTTATATTGTAGGATTTTCCCATTCGTTAATGGCAGTTACTTTAGTTTGGTTTATGTTGTTAATAAAGAAGTCATTTAAAATATAGTTTTATAGAAAAGAACTTGCAATATTTATTGCAAGTTCTTTTTGTTTATTCGACAGTAAGAAACAAATTTCATATGTATAAAACTTGAATTATTTAATTTTTCGGATTATTATGTATAAAATAGTTAACATATTTTGTAATTCGAATTTATAGAAAGTAGGCGAGTGTACGATGGAAATAACGATAGAGCGTTTAGTAAATGAATTAAAGAGAGTACTTCCCGAAGATCGAGTAGTTGTGAATACGACAGTAAGAGAGTTACATAGTAAAGATGAATCTTATCATGCTAGTAGTTTACCTGATGTAGTAGTTTTTCCGAAAACGACTGAAGAGGTTAGTAGATTAATGAAAGTAGCGGGTGAGCATAAAAAACCTGTCGTTCCTTTTGGGGTAGGTTCTAGTTTAGAAGGACATGTCATTCCATATGAAAAAGGAATTACAATGGACTTTTCGCTCATGAATAAAATACTCGAAATAAGAGAGAAAGATTTTCTTGTAAGAGTACAGCCGGGAGTGACTCGCTCTCAGCTTAATAAAGAATTGAAAAAGTATGGATTGTTTTTTAGTGTAGACCCAGGTGCAGATGCAACGTTAGGTGGAATGGCAGCCACAAATGCGAGCGGAACGACAGCAGTTAAATATGGGGTAATGCGTGATCAAGTTCGTGATTTAGAAGTCGTTCTTGCTGATGGGGAAGTAATACATACTGGAAATTTAGCAGCGAAGTCATCATCAGGTTACCATTTAAATGGTGTTTTCGTAGGGTCAGAAGGGACGCTCGGATGTTTTACGGAGTTAACTTTGAAAGTATACGGCATACCAGAACATGTTATGGCAGCGAGAGCATCGTTTCCAACTATAAATGATGCAGTAGAAGCTGTTATTAATATACTACAAGCGGGTATTCCAATTGCGAGAATTGAACTTGTAGATGAATTATCTATGAAACAAGTAAATCGTTATAATGAAACAAGTTACAGAGAAGAGCCTACACTGTTTTTAGAGTTTCACGGTAATGAAGCTGGGCTAAAGCAAGATATTGAATTCACGAAGGAAATTGTTTTTGATCATACATGTAAAGAAGTTGCTTTTGAAACGGAAACTGCAGCGAGAAATAAATTATGGGATGCACGGCATAATCTAGCGTACTCTTACGTTCATAGCTACCCTGGTAAAAAGCTTATGAGTACAGACGTATGTGTACCAATTTCAGAATTAGCTGGTGCAATCCAACATGCGAAAGAAACATTAGATAAAGTAGGTCTTGTCGGTGGTATTCTTGGTCATGTAGGAGACGGAAATTTCCACGTGCTCTTAATGGTCGATCCGAACGATAAAGAAGAAGTGGAAAAAGCGGACGAAATAAACGAAAGTATCGTTTTATATGCTCTTAAACGAGGCGGGACGTGTACGGGAGAACATGGTGTTGGGATTGGGAAACGGAAGTATCAAGAAGAAGAACATGGGGCGGCGTTACTCGTAATGGAAAAAATAAAGAAAGCTCTTGACCCGCAAAACATTTTGAATCCAAATAAAGTTTTTCAGTTGAAGGATAGGGGATGATGGGGTGAAAGTACTAGAAGCGATAAGTAATATAGCTGGAAAGTATTTTGCATTTTGGGTTATTTGTATTGCAGCTATTGCATATTTCATTCCCGCTCCATTTCTTGGGTTAACTAGTTACATAACAATTTTACTTGGCGTTGTTATGTTTGGGATGGGATTAACATTAAAGACTGTTGATTTCAAAATCATTGCTACAAAACCATTGCCAGTTATTATCGGTGTATGTGCTCAGTTTATTATTATGCCACTTGTCGCATACGTACTAGCCTACGTTATGAATCTGCCAGCTGAGTTAGCAGCTGGATTAGTGTTGCTCGGTGCAGTACCGGGTGGCACTGCATCAAATGTTATGGTTTATTTAGCAAAAGGGAACTTAGCGTTGTCTATTGCAATGACTTCATTATCAACGTTACTAGCACCAATTGCTACACCTCTTATTTTATTATTACTTGCAGGACAATGGATGCCAGTGAATGCTATGTCTATGTTTCTTTCTATCGTACAAGTCATTATCCTACCTATTATTTTAGGATTAGTAGTGAAGAAGTTTTTCCCAAAAACTGTTACGAAAGGAATGACTGTTATTCCTTTAATATCAGTTGTAGCAATTATTATTATTGTTTCTGCAGTTGTTTCAGCGAATGTAAGTAGCATTACTTCTTCGGGCCTGCTTATCTTTATTGCAGTGATGCTTCATAATGCATTTGGCTTTTTACTCGGATATATAACAGCGCTCGTACTTGGACTAGACGAAGGAACAAGAAGGGCTATTTCAATAGAAGTAGGAATGCAAAATTCAGGCTTAGGTGTTGCGCTGGCAACGGCACATTTTGGACCAGCTGCCGCACTTCCAAGTGTATTAGCAGCAGTGTGGCATAACATTGCAGGACCGATTTTAGCAACCATCTGGTCAAAAAATGCAAAGGGAAATTTTAGTGATGAAAATTTATCAATAAATATAGAAAAATAGGAATGATAAAGAATGCAAAAACGTATTGTACAGTTTGAAGGACTGGTTGTTTTCTTAGCTACGATTTATACGTATTCGATATATGAATTTAGTTGGATTATATTTTGGGTATTCCTTTTAGCACCGGATTTATCAATGTTAGCATACGGTATAAATAATCATATAGGTGCTAAAATTTATAATATTTTTCACACATATATTATATCGATAGTAATAGCTATAATAGGTGTATATTTTAAGGTAGATACCGTTATAATGATTGGCTTAATATGGACAGCACATATTGGGATGGATCGAATATTTGGATATGGATTGAAATATGAGACGGATTTTAAAGATACTCATATTCAAAGATTATAAATTGTTTTGGAAAGAGGGATACATTGAAACAGAGAATTACTATCGAAGAATATAACATCAAATGGGAAAGTGAATTTAATAAGCTACAATCGCTCATTAACAATGTAATAAAAGAACTTGCTTTGTCCATTGAGCATGTTGGGAGTACATCCGTTAAAGGACTTGCATCGAAGCCGATATTAGATATTGATATAGTAATAGAAGAGTACGGGATTTTTCCTGAAGTAGCACAAATGCTTGGAAAGATAGGATACTATCATCAAGCAGAATGGAGCTTCAAAGGGAGAGAAGCATTTGGCAGAAAGGACGCTTTTGTTCCGTGGGACGGGGAAAGTACAGTTTGGATGGAACATCATTTATATGTGTGTGATAAGAATAGTGAAGAGCTAAGAAGACATATAGTGTTTCGAGATTACCGTCGTGAACATGAAGATGTAGCTATTGAATATGGAAGTTTAAAGAAAGTGTTAGCAAGAGAGTCGAAAAATCGAGTGAGCTATAGCGAAGATAAGACGGCATTTATTACAAATATATTAGAAAAATAAACTAAGGCGGCATGGAATACATGCTGCCTATTCTGTTGAAATAGAAGACTGCCATTGTAAAACAAATACAATCTGGCCCTGTTGATTGATACGATTACTAAATATAATAAGAAATAAAATAGAAAAGAGCGGAAAAGAGGGAGCTTATGTACATACCAAAATATTTCGCAATACAAGATGAAGAGATGAAGTACGAAATAATGGAACAAAATAGCTTTGCGACATTATTTTCTCAACATAACGGGGAACCATATGCAACGCATTTGCCGTTGTTATTAAATAGGGAGACTCTAACTTTACATGGCCATTTCGCACGTCCGAATGAACAGTGGAAAGATAGTGGGAATCAAGAAGTATTAGCTATATTTCAAGGGCCACACAGTTACATATCACCATCGTGGTATGAAACAAACAATGCAGTGCCAACATGGAATTACGTCGCAGTGCATGTATATGGAGAATTGGAAATTGTTGAGGATGAACAGGAATTAATAGACTCTCTTCAAGATTTAGTACATACATATGAAGATCCACAGAGTACCTATTCACTTAATGATGTAGACCCGAATTATATGGGAGGATTAAGTAAGGGGATAGTTGGATTCAAAATAAAGATAAATAAAATAGAAGGAAAAGCGAAGCTAAGTCAAAATCATTCTGTAGAGAGACGGAATGTAGTTGTTAAGGAACTTGAGAAAGTTGGTAGTGAGGGGAGTAGGGGGATTGCGGAGTTGATGAAAAAATAGAGTCTACATGAAAGAAAAACATTCTAAATAATTGTATTTAAAAAGACCTTCTTAATTGAAGGTCTTTCATTTTTTATAGTGCTTTTTCAGCTGTCGTTGAGTTGTAGTCTTTACTTATGTCAACAGATTGAACAAAGTCAGGTCTTTGTGGTGCAGGGAAATCTGCATGGCCTGCTTGATATGTAAATGAACTATTGAGACCGATAGATACAATACCTATAACAGATAACCCTAAAACGATAGAACTAATTTTTTTTATCATTTTAATGCCCCTTTCTCAAAAGTTTTTTCTTTTGCTTGTAACGCTTTATGAAAATACTCACTTGCTTTTATATGATTATTTTCATTGTAAAGTTTAATAGCTAATTTTTCTGAATATTCTTGAACGTAGTTATATAAAGATTCTTTGTCGAAATACGCAATTCCTTCAAGAATAATATTTTCTAAGTCTTCAGTTGACTCATTATTGTTAAGAGACTCTAAAATTTTAAAGTGAAGCATATATTCTTCATTGTTTAGTTCTGTACAAATTTTTAATCCTTTTTTTATGAATTGATCAGCAATATTAATTTCATTAAGTTTAGAATGTTCCCTAGCTTGTAAGAAAATTGCTTTGAAATGGGTAGGCATTTTTGTCGTTACTTCAGATAGATGACGAATAGCTAGTGTCGATAAGTTTTGATTGGCATATAGCCATCCTAAATTATTACGCACTCTTAAAAGTAAAGATTCTTCATTTTGTTTTTGTAAAATGTTGATTGCTGAATTATATTTTTCCTCTGCTTGCTCGTATTGTTTTAAATATACAAATGCTGCACCTAATACACTTTCACAAGAGGCGACGTTCTTTTCATACCCTACAGCTTTTATGAAGAATTCTTTCGCTTTGGTTGCATATTCAATAGCTTCAATTGGCTGGTAAAAGTGATAATGGAAAATAGCCATTCGATAATTAAATTCACCTTTTTCTAGATCCTCAATAGCATTTACTAGTAGTTTCCCAGCTTTTTCATAATGTTCACTTGCTAAATTATAATTTGTTGTTAAAGTAGCATGAATCGCTTTAAATAAATGATAGTAGTAAGAAAGTTGGTGATTAGGTGAAATCGCGTAAGAATCTATCTTATTGAAACTGTCTTTTGTAATACTTAAACCATCAGTTAAAACTTTGAAACGAAAATTTAATAGAGAATAGTATAATGCTAAGTTGTCATCTTCTTTAAAGTTTAGTTCCTTTTCCTCAATTTCATGCTTTAAGTTTGTCGCCTGGGACACATCTTGTTTTAGCATAGCTGCATACCAGTCATTAAATAATTTCGTAACTTGTTCATTACCTTGTAGTTGAACGTTCATGAAATCCCCTCACTTTTTGAATATTCTTATAAAATATAGTATCAAAAATAACAATATTTAGAAATGATGTTTTATATTTCTCAACATTTGTATAGTAGAGTTGTTATTCAGCTCATTGGAATAGAGTGGATTTTGTTTTGGATTAAAGAAAGAGTAGAGGTTAAGGTATAAAAAAGGTGTGTTCACACAATTTGTATAAACACACCTTTTTATATGTTAAACAATCAAGTCCCACAAAAAGTACGATAAGGACGATTCGTCGGTACAGGTGGAACGCAGTATTCTTCTTGCTCTGTAGAGTACGCATAAGGATTTGATAGAGCTTCAAGGAGTTTTTCCATTACGCTATAATTGCCATTGGTGACAGCTGCCTCTAGTGCTTCTTCTACGCGATGGTTTCTTGGGATGATGGATGGATTATTATTTTTCATCATCTCGTAGGCATTTTCTTTCGATTCTTCTTGTCTTTCTAATCGAGATTGCCATAGTTTGTACCATTCTTTAAATTCAGGACTTTCAAATAGGGCTGTATTTTCGAGCATATCAAGAGTTAATGAACGGAATGTATTTGTGTAATCTGCTTTAAATTTCTCCATCATTTTTAAAAGTTGCTCAATAAGTGATTGATCTTGTTCCTCACTGCTAAATAGTCCTAATTTCTTTTTCATTCCAAGGAACCAGAGGTTTTCATACTGTACGCTAAATTTTGAAATTTCGTCTTGAGCAATTTTTAATGATTCTTCTTCATCTTCATGTAGGATCGGTATTAAAGATTCAGCTAGTCGAGCGAGGTCCCATGCGGCCATATATGGTTGATTTCCATATGCGTAGCGACCTTGTGTATCAATAGAGCTAAATACAGTTCCTTGGTCGTAATTGTCCATAAATGCACAAGGGCCGTAATCAATCGTTTCTCCACTAATCGTTATATTGTCAGTATTCATTACGCCGTGGATAAATCCAACAAGTTGCCATTTTGCGATAAGGCTTGCTTGTCGTTTAATGACTTCTTGTAGTAATGCAGTATATCGGTTTTCATGAGCCTCAATTTCTGGATAATGCCTTTTTATCGTATAGTCAGCTAGTGATTGAAGATCCTCGATAGAACCACGAGCTGCAGCATATTGGAATGTGCCGACGCGTATATGACTGCTAGCTACTCTAGTTAAAATTGCTCCAGGTAACTTTGTTTCACGATATGTTGGTTCGCCAGTTGTGACAACTGCTAAACTGCGGGTAGTTGGAATATCAAGTGCATACATTGCTTCACTAATAATATACTCACGTAGCATTGGACCGAGTGCCGCACGACCATCACCGCGGCGTGAATACGGAGTAGGGCCAGAACCTTTCAGTTGAATGTCAAAACGTTTACCTGAAGGAGTAATTTGTTCGCCAATTAAAAGGGCACGACCGTCGCCTAACATATTAAAATGTCCGAACTGATGACCGGCATACGCTTGTGCTAACGGATGAGCTCCTTCTGGAAGAGCATTACCAGCGAAAATAGCAATTTCAACTTCTTTTTTCAATTCTTCAGGATTAAAGCCAAGAGATATTGCTAGTGAATGATTTAGTTTAACTAGCTCCGGTGAACTTACTGGAGTAGGGGGGATTTCTGTATAAAATGATTGTGGTAAAGTCGTATAACTATTATCTAAATTCCAAGCAGTTTCATTTTTTTTAGTCATTTTATCTCCTCCATGTTTATTTTTTTATTATGTATTTGTACGTATGTATTCTTTGTAAAATTAGCTAAAAGTATAATATGATATTTCCCCTTGAAATCTATTGTAAGGACTTCATTGCCCTATGTCTATTTAACAGCAAGTAATAAACCTCCATTTTAAAAAAATGGAGGTTTATTACTACTTAATTTTTACAATTATTTTTCCTTTTGCTCTTCCAGCCTCTGAATATTCCATTGCTTTTTGAGCATCTTCAAAAGGGAAAACTCGATCGATTACCGGTTTGATTTTGCCGGCTTCAATATAGTTTGCAATAGTACGTAATTGATCTCCGCTTGGCTTCATAAATAAAAATGAATATGGAGCATTATGTTTTTTTTCAAGTGCAGTAAGTTTTTTACTTGCTAATGAAAATAAGAGTGTTTTAAAAAATCCTGAACCAAATTCTTTACCGAATCGAGCATTTGGCATTCCTGAAACGGAAACAATGTTGCCACCGCTTTTTATAATATTGAATGATTTTTCAAGTGTTGTTCCGCCGATTGTATCAAATACCGCATCATAATTTGTTAGTATATCTTCAAATTTTTCTGTTTTGTAATTAATAATTTCATCTGCACCAAGAGACTTTACTAAATTTGCACCAGCTTCACTAGCGGTCGTTGCAACAGTGGCCCCCATTATTTTTGCTAACTGAATTGCGAAAGTACCAACACCACCAGATCCAGCGTGAATTAAAATCTTTTGTCCTTTTTGTAAGTGCATGATGTCATGTAGTGCTTGATATGATGTTAAGCCAACGAGTGGAATCGAAGCCGCTTCCTCAAAACTTAAATTTTTCGGTTTTAAGGCTACATCATCCTCGTGAATGGCTATATATTCCGCGAAAGTACCGATTTTATTTTTTCTTGGGCGTGCATATATTTCATCACCGACTTTAAAGTGAGTTACTTTTGATCCAACCTTTACGATGACACCAGAAAAGTCATTTCCAAGGATTAGAGGCATTTCATATTTAAGTAACATCTTCACTTTTCCATCGCGTATTTTAAAATCAATCGGGTTAATACTAGCTGCATGAATTTCTGCGAGCACTTCATGCTCATTTATTTCAGGAGTAGGTACCTCTGTCATACGCATTGGGACTTTTCCGTACTTTTCAATTATCATTGCTTTCATTTCTTATACCTCCAAACTTCAATAAAAGTTGTGCAATAGCTTTTCAATATCTAATACAAGATTTTTTAATAAGCCTAATTTTGTACGTATATCAATATAATAAAAGTTTTTTGTACCTTCTTTTCGCATTAAAATAATACCGGCTTCTCGTAAAATTCTAAGGTGATGTGATACCGCTGGTCGAGAAAGGTGTGTTTGTTTCGTAATTTCTCCTACACGTAATCCGGTTTGACATTCCGTTTCCATGAGAACAAACAAAATAGCTTGACGTGTTTCATCGCCAATTGCCAATAATACTTTTTGAGAATCAATAAAATCTTTTTTTATAACATTTAATTGTTCTTGTTTATTCATTTCAATCACTTTACCTCCTGGTAATTAGTCGAAAAGTTTAAGATGATGAACCATTCCGTCGATAAGGTAATGCTACAAGATTCTTGAATGAGCTGCAATATTGGGAAAGAAAATCGAGACGAATGAAATTTTATGTGTTGAAAATGGTAGGGGATAGAAAAGGCTTGAATAATACGTTGTTTACAGATGAGAAAGCTTAAGCCATTAACCAACAAATTAAGCGGTCGCAACCCTGTATAATTTTTAGGGTTACGACCGCTTATAATGTTTTCATTATTTTGGTGTCTACTAAAGTGAGTTGTTTCGTTTTACTCTTTCATACACGCATAATTCAAACAGATTATAGATGTATGGAAAAGTAAAAGTAATTTGGGGCGTAATCTATCTATATGATAATTGAAAATGAAATATAAGTCTATATTTTATTGTTTTTTTTGATTATATTTATGTCACTGAGCTCAGAACAATGATGTGGAGGGTAAATATATGAAATCGAATGATGTACCAGTTTTAATTGTTGGAGGAGGATTATCAGGATTAGCATCTGCGTTATTCCTTGCAAAACATAACGTTGATTATTTACTGGTTGAAAGGCACCCGTCTACTGCAATTCATCCAAAAGCAGGTGGAATCACTTTTCGTACGATGGAGTTATTTCGAGAATTGGGTTTAGAACAAAGAATTAGATCGGCGGGTAAAGCGTTAGAAAATTGTCGAGGAAGAATAGCAGTTCATACAATAGCTGAGGCGAATAAGGAAGAATTGGCAAAAATGAGGACCGCTCAGTATGGAAACGATGAAAAGTTACTTCAAAAAATAGAAGAGATTAGTCCATCAAAACAAACGGCTTGTTATCAAATTACTTTAGAAGAGATGATGTTACAAGAAGCGAGAACATTAGGCGGAGAATTATCTTTTTATCATGAATTAGTTTCTTATAAACAAAATGAGCACGGAGTAATAGCAACGATTCGGAATCGTGAAACGGAAGAAGAAAGTATTATTCATTGTGACTATGTAATTGCAGCAGATGGGGCAAAAAGTAAAATACGTGAGCAGCTAGAGATAAATACCGAAGGGCGAGGTACAATCGGTGGCTATTATATGAATATTTATTTTGAAGCTGATTTAAGTGAATTTATACAAGGAGACGCATTTGGTTTTTCTATGGTACTTCATCCGGAGGTACTCGGTGCACTCATTCCAGTCGATAACGTAAAAAAATGGATTTATCATGTAGCTTACGAACCATTAAAAGGAGAACGACCAGAGGATTTCACTTTAAAACGTTGTAAACAAATTATTCAAACCGCAATCGGAAGCATAAATGTTGAGTCAGAAATATTAAGTGTTTTACCGTGGGAAGCGAGTGAAAGTACGGCTACAAAATTTCAAGATAATCGCATTTTTTTAGTTGGCGATTCTGCACATATTATGCCGCCAACTGGAGGGTTTGGTTCAAATACAGGAATACAAGATGCGCACAATCTAGCTTGGAAATTAGCGGCTGTTATAAAGGGAAAGGCAAAGCCCAAATTGTTAGAAACATATCATGAAGAGAGATATCCTGTTGCAAAATTAACGACGGATTATGCGAGTAGTTTACTGTTTCGTGCGGCGAATAGAGAGGAAGGCAGTTTGAATAATATGGATGGTTTAGCTGTAACTGCTGGGTATCAGTATAGTTCAGAGGCGATTATAGATGACTTAGTTACCCCGCATAGAATGGATATTGTACAGTTGAACGGAAGACCTGGTACGCGGGCACCACATTTTGTTGGAATGTATGAGGGGAAAGAAGTCTCTGTACTTGATTTATTAGGTAACGATTTTGTTTTATTTACTGGAGCAGAAAATGGTTCTTGGGCTGAATCAGCACATACTGTTTCAGCTAAATTAGGAGTAAATATAAAAGTGTATCGCGTTGGTTCAAGTGGAGACTTTATTGCTCAAGAAGATATTTTTAGCAAATTATATGGAATAGAGAATGGAGGAGCTGTATTAATTAGACCAGATGGTTTTATAGGATGGCGTTCGGAAAAAGCGGTAGTAAATCCATATTTCGTGCTGGAAGAGGTAATGAGAAATTTATTATGTGATTTTTAAGTAACTACGGAAATACTTTCTTAAATGTCTCACTTTACTGAAAAAATAATATTCACAAATTTTAATAGGTTTGGTATGATTAATTTCGACAAGTTAATCGAGGCCGGAGATATTTGAGATAAGCCATAAATTTATTTAGGGATACAGAAGTGTCCTCTAAATAATTTATGGCTTTTTTTATTGAACGAACAGTAAACAATAGGGGGTTACATGTAAATGGAGGGATAAAGAAAATAAATAGTATAGTAATAACATAGGGAAAGTATATTTGTAAGATTGGAATTTTAATATAAACTTATAAAAATAATAAAAGTATATCTTCTATTTCGTGTAAATCTCATTAACTTGTTGAAATTTGCAACGTAGGAAGGGTTAGAAGGATGAGAAAAATTATTAGCTTATTAGTTATTTTCTTTACGATGGGAAGTATTTTTGCTGGGGGAGCTGTTCATGCGAAAGCAGAAGGGAAGCATGAATGGAATACGAATAAATTTTTAAACATTGCACATCGTGGAGCAAGTGGACATGCACCGGAGCATACTTTTGCTTCTTATGATCTTGTGAAAAAAATGAAAGCGGATTATTTGGAATTAGATATTCAGTTAACTAAGGACGGCCAGTTGATTGCAATGCATGATACAGCAGTTGACCGCACTACAAATGGTACAGGTGAAGTACGAGATAAAACATTAAGTGAAATAAAGAGCTTAGATGCAGGGTCTTGGTTCAATAAAGCTTATCCAGAAAAGGCTAAGCAAGAGTATGTTGGGCAAAAAGTTCCGACTCTTGAAGAAATCTTCCAAAAGTACGGAAGAAGCATGAAGTATTACATTGAAACAAAATCACCAGATGTGTATCCAGGAATGGAAGAGAAATTGTTAGCGTTGTTAAATAAATATAATTTAGTAGGTCAAAACATGTCTTCTAGCCGTGTTATGATTCAATCATTTAGTAAAGACAGTTTAAAAAAGATTCATAGTATGAATGAAAATATTCCGTTAGTTCAACTGCTTTGGTATTATCCAAATGAAAACAATGAGATTGTTGAATGGTCTGGCATTACACATGAACCGAAAAGTGTAACGAATGATGATTTTCAGGAAATTAAAAAATATGCAGCTGGTATTGGACCAAACTTACGTAATGATAACGGAGAACTAATTATTGACGAGTCATATATGAAAATGGCTAGGAAAAATGGACTGTTAATTCACCCGTATACAATTAATGAGAAACCAGATATGAGATTGTTAATTAAATGGGGTGCTACAGGAATGTTTACAAATTATCCTGATCGATTACATAGTGTGCTAAAGGAAAAATAAATAGGTGAAAAGGTATACCGTTGTTTTAGGTATACCTTTTTGTTATGCCAGGTGATAGAAGTAAAGTTCCCCTTTTAAGATAATTCTCCAACAAACCAAATCTCTTTTTCATCGATTGTATCCTCATCATAAATGACTTCTTGAAAGTGCAATGTTTGGACAGTAGGATAAATTGAAATTCCCCAAGACTTCCAAAAATCAGACTCATTTGAAAGAGGAATCCATTTTTGAAATTCACTATTTCTATTAAAGAAATTATGAAAGTACCCCTCATTTTTAAATACAATGATTTGGGAATCCCACAAATTTTCTATAGAAATTAAAACAACAACTCGATATGTATGTGTATTGATCGGTTTCATTTTTATTAAATGCTTTGCTTGATTTAATAAGGTTTGTATACACAATCGTTTTACTTTTCTAGGCGTTTTACATGAATTGATAAAAGCTTGGGAAACTGGTAAGGGCATATACCAATATTCATCGTCACAGAAAGCAGAAGGGAACGTTTTTGTATTTTCTTCAATTCGCTTAATCATAGTGTTAATTTTACGCTTCATACCACGTATTTTCCTTTCACGCATTGTTAAATCATCTCCATAAATTTTTGTAATGCAGCTGAGTGATATATATCTTTTCTAGTAATAAAAGTAGTAGGAACTTTTTTGAATCTATTTGGTAAAGGGTTGAATGATAAGTTATGTGCATGACCATTTAAAATAGATTTCATCATAATTGCTACGCCCATATTTGATTTTACACATGCGAGTATCGCTTCAATTGTTCCGAACTCTAATATTCGTTTAGGGGAGATTCCTACTTCTTGAAGCCAGTCTTCTAATAAACTTCTATAATAGCAACCGTGACTAAAAGCGAGTAAATTCATATCTTCTATGTCTTTAAGAGAGGATAAAGGTTTTTTACTAATGAGAACTAATTCTTCTTCACGAAATACACTTGTATGAAGTTCAGCGTGCTGAGTAGAGCCAGCTATAAACGCTCCGTCTAGTTTTCTTTCTAACACTAGCCTAATTAGTTGTTCGGTCGTATTTGTTTCTAAAATCAATTCGACTTTTGGGTGTTTTTCATAGTAGGTCGTTAATATAGAGGGAAGCCTTACCGCAGTTGTAGATTCTGTACATCCAATTTTCAACGTGCCCTTTGGCTCAGTTCCATTACTTTGAACCGCTTTTATAGATTGATCCATTAAGTGGATAATTTGTTTAGCGTATGTTAATAAAATCTCACCGTTAGAAGTTAAAGTTACACCTTTTCCGTTACGGTAAAATAAAGGCACACCTAATTCATTTTCTAGTTGTTTCATACGCATTGTTACGCCTGATTGTACATAGTTCAAATTTTTAGCTGCGTGAGAAATATTACTTTCCTTCGCAACTTCGTAAAATACAGTTAAATCTTTTATGTCCACGTATTATCCCTCCGAAAAGGTATCATTTTTTTTGATGGATTATATGATGAATCTTTATTTTATATGATATCAGAACTTTCATACAATGGAAGTGGATGGGGGGATTATTTTGTTAATCGAAGAAAGGATGAATAGAAATTATAAGTGGATGATGTTGATTGTTGCGACGATTGCTCAAACAACAGCGACACTTATAACGTATGGTGTTGGAGTTTTGGCGTTATTTTGGAAAGAAGAATATGCGCTTACGAATACGGAGAGTGGATTGTTAGTAAGTGTTGTAAATGTTGGACCGCTATTTTGTATGCTGTTCGTCGGTCGGCTACTTGATCAATATAATGAAAAATTATTAATTTCTATCAGTTCATTTTTGCTAGGAGGTTCGCTTTTACTAACTAATATAGTAAGTGGATTTAATGCACTGTTATTTGTACTTTTATTAGTAGGAATGTTTTATAGTGTTTTCCAGCCAGGAGGAAGTAAAGTGATTTTAAAATGGTTCTCAAAAGAAAATCGTGGATTAGCGATGGGAATAAGGCAAGCTGGTATACCGATTGGTGGTGCGTTAGCGGGAGTGTTAATCCCTTTTCTTACGATACAATATAATGTGACTTACGCGATAAATAGTATGGCATGCATTTGTATAATTGGAGGTTTATTATTTTTTATGTTTTATAAAGAGCCATATGCTCAGGAGGAAGTAAGGAAAGAACATATTAAAATTTCTTTTTGGACGCAGCTAAAAGTAGTGATATGCAAAAAAGAGTTGTATCCAATTTATATAACGGGTATTTGCATGATTTCATTGCAAATGGTGTTAGTTGGGCACTTTATGAAATTTCTAGTAAGGGAACAATCAATTCCATCTATTGTAGCCGGAACAATATTTTCGGTTATGTTTTTCTCTGGAATGATTGGCCGTGTTATATTAGCAGCTATTAGTGATTTGTTTTATAAGGGGAATCGGCACATACCTTTATTTATAGCTGTCTGCGCTTCTATCGGTTTGATTCTATTGTTAGTAATGTGCATACATACAGTAACGAGTGGAGTATTATATGGTATAAGTGCATTGTTAGGCTTCTTTTCAATTGGATGGTTTAGTCTTTTTATCGTCGAAGTTGCTGAATTGGCAAGTGAAGAACGTGTTGGAATAACAGTTAGTTTGGCACTGACATTCAATCAAATTGCGATTATTGTTGCACCTGTTTTATTTGGTTATATTGTAGATGAAAAAGGCTATACGTATGCGTGGTTATGTATAGTGGTATTACTATGTATCTCGGCAGTGAGTTTATATAGTAAAAACAAAAAATAAAAGAAAGTTAGTAATGTAAATTTTATATGAAGAAAATCTAAAGAAATGCCGAATGTGCGACATTTCTTTTTTATATGTTGTATAATCAAAAAAAAAATGAGATTCGTTTTCAATGACGTTCATTGCCTCTTTTGAAATTACCTGTTACTTTAGCCATAATGAGTTGTTTTTCTGTATCGTTATGTGCATGATTTATTTTGTTTAAAAATTTTTCAGCATCATTTCCTTTTAATATTTTAATTTGTTTTCCGTAATATTCAATTAAAACTATGTTTTTTTTTGTTACTTTGTAATGGAACATCATATCATTTAAACGATTGTGTTTATCAGTATTTTTCATCGTAACAACTCCATTTCTTATTATGTGTAACAAATGTTACATAAGCTGTTGAAATTATGGTAGGGTGTATCCGATTGTAAGCTGGAAATTTTGCAAGAAAGAAATACAATAGAGAGTAGCCAAAAACTGAATATGAGAAAAAGGAATCTAGTTTAAATAGGTGAATAATAGATAGATAATATTATGAAATATTTGAAAAATAAAAGATATAGAATAGAATGGATGCGCGTTAAGTGAAACTAGATAAAAGAGGGTTCCTATTATGCTAAAGAAATGGTTAATTGTTTTCTTTATTTTTGCTATTTTTTGTGGGAGTGTCGTTGCACTAATACATGTAAATAAAGGTAAGAAATATGATATAAAGGCATTTTCTAATTTAAATAGTAAGCAAAAGGACGGTATGCAAGAAGGTGATGCAAATGAAAAAAAGCGCTATGAAGTTGTAGCTGGAAAACTAGATCAATATTTAAAAGAAAAAGGATTTAATGGGAGTGTTCTTGTAGCTAGTAAAGATCATGTGATTTTACGAAAAGGTTATGGGTATGCGAATGTGAAAGATAAAGTAGTAACAACGCCAAGAACGAAATATCGCATTGGTTCTATTACGAAAACAGTCGTTGCAATATCTATTATGCAGCTAAAAGAAAAAGGGAAATTAAATATTGAAGACAATGTAAATAAGTATATTCCATCATTTCCGGCAGATAAAAACATTACGTTACGAAATTTGTTAACACATACGTCTGGGTTGCCAGATCAGGGACAAGGTAGGGTTGATGCGGCGTCACGATTAAAGTTAGTAACGTGGATTGGTGCACAAAAATTGCAATTTCCTGCAGGGACTGGGTGGAAATATACAGATTATAATTATATGGTGCTTGCGTATATTGTAGAAAAGATATCGAATAAACCGCTCGCTGAATATGTGAAAGAAAATATTTTTACGCCTGTTGAAATGCATGAATCAGGAATGGGGGCTACCCTTCCTGAAGATATTTTCTTAGCAGAAGGTTATACGAAAAAAGATAATGAGTTAATAGCTGCACCCCGCTTAAAAATGAATTGGCTATATGGGTGTGGTGAAATGTATACGACTGTTGAAGATATGAAAAGATTAGATGAGGCTATTATGGATGGAAAATTGATTTCTAAACAAAGTGTATCAGATATGTTTACTGCATCACCTGTAAGAAAATATGGATTTAGTTTCTATACTAATCCAGATTATTATCATAATCATGGTGTATTAGCTGGTTGGAATACATTTAATAATTTTAACCGGGATAAACGAACGTTTGTAATATTATTCTCTAACGTACAAAATGGTATGAATGATACGTTTAATCAGGAGTTTAGGAAAATGGCGAATGATTTAATAGAAGGAAAATAATAATTTGTAAATCGGTATTGATATGTAATTATCAATACCGATTTTTTATTTGGGAAATTTCAATGAAGAAGTAATTATGAAGAGGGATTATTAGAATAATTTTATATAGGAAGTTAAATGATATGTATGTTAAATATAGGAAAGTTGCTGCGTGAAGTTCATCTGTTCGTATTGAATTTATGCGGAAGATTAATTGTTAAATTTTACATCTACAAAAAAGCTTGAGCTTCACACTATGTGAAGCTTTACATTATTGGAGACAAGAACAGGAGGTTTACAAAATGAAAAAAATAGTAAAGTTTTGCTTAATGGCTACATTATCTACAACGATTATTAGTGGATGCTCTTTTGAGGGGAATAATGAAAATGCTAAAGGGAAAGAGAGTGAAAAAGTAGAGGTACAGAAAAATGCTGGGAAATATACGATGCCAGATGAAAAAGATAAACATGAAGGTACATGGCTACAATGGCCTCATGAATTTACATATGGTGAAGAGTATAAGCAGGAAGTTGAACCGATTTGGGTTAAGATGGCAAGTGCTTTAACTGAAGGTGAGAAAGTCCACATTGTTGCATACGATGAGGAGGAGAAAGAGCGAATCAATAAGCTTTTAATAGATAAAGGACTGAATATGGATAAAATTGATTTCTTTATCGCTCCTACTGATGATGTATGGGCACGAGATAGTGGACCGATTTTTGTTTATGACAATAATAAAAATTTAAAAATATTAGATCCGGCATTTAATGGATGGGGAAAGAAAACACCTTATAAAAATGATGCTCGTGTACGTGAAAATGTTAGTAAACAAACAGGGATTGAAAGAATTGATTGGGGGAAATTTGTCCTTGAAGGCGGCGCAATTGAATTAGACAGCAATGGGACTGCTTTATTAACTAGAAGTGCAGTAACAAATAAAAATAGAAATCCTGATTTATCAGAAAAGGAGATTGAAAAATATATAAGTGATCTGGGTGTGACAAACTTTATTTGGTTAGACGGAGTGCCTAATTTAGATATTACGGACTTTCATATTGATGGATTTGCTAAATTCCATAATAAATCTACCATTGTAACGATGAAAGAAGATGACCTAGCTGAATGGGGTTTATCTAATAAAGATATGGATACATTGTTAGATGCAAAAAATGCTTCAGGAAAGAAATATAAGTATGAATACTTACCGCTTAGTAAAGAAAAAGTTGTATTAGAAAATGGAAAAACTCTCGATTATAAGGGGTCATATATTAATTATTATATTGGGAATACAGTTGTATTGGTGCCTAATTATAATGATCCGAATGATAAAATCGCAAATGATACGATTCAGAAATTATACCCAGATCGTAAAGTGGTTGGTATTGATGTAAGAGAGCTTTATAAAAATGGAGGCATGATTCATTGTGTTACACAGCAACAACCGATTGCATTGAAGTAATGGATTGAAATTTCGGTGTGCTGCTATATAGACAAAATAGGTGAAATAGTATCTTTGCCTATTTTGTCATTCTTTATTATTTGCAAAGATTATTTAATATAACGATAAAGGGATGTTAGTGTGTATTCGCTTTTTGTTTTATATGGAAAAGGAGAAAAATATTTGTGTTAAAGAACTTAAAAATAGTAATTTCGTTTTTCCCTATCGTTCTACAGTACATTTTAAATGTAGCTTTGATTTGTTTAGGGATTGTATTAAGTGTGTTTCTTATGAAAGAAGTCATTCAATTTATACAAGAACTGAAATTAAATGGTGAAGAATCTAGTTATCATTTAATTGATAGTATCGTCGTGTTTTTTTTATACTTTGAATTCATCGTAATGATTATAAAGTATTTCCAAATGAATTTTCATTTTCCGTTACGATATTTTATATATATAGGTATAACAGCTATCGTTCGTCTCATTATTATAAATCACGATAGTCCGGTCGATTTATTGTTATATGCCTGTGCGATTTTTGTATTAATTAGTGCTTTATTCATTGCGAACTTTAAAATAATGCGTCGTGATTTAGAAGAGTAGATATTTGTTATCGAAATTAAATAAGGTATTTTATCTTTTTGGAAAAAGGAGTAACAGTATTGAAAGAAATAATCTTAACCAGCCTTATAATGATAGGGTTTATGATCCTACTATTTAATTGTATACTTTCATAATTTAAAAGAATAACAGGTTAATAAGGAAAGAGGTTTTTGTAAATATGGTTCATTACGATAATCAAAATAGTTTACATCAAATATTTACATTAAAAGGAACAATTATAAGAGATATTTTCCCGCAAATCGTATTTTATACGTGTGTTTCAACGATAGTAGCTGTGATTAATTATTACTATGCAGAAATAAATATAAATCAGACTCCCTGGGTAATCGTCGGAGGAGCTTTAGGATTACTATTAGTATTTCGTACTAACACTGCTTATGATCGGTACTGGGAAGGTAGGAAGTTATTTGGCACGATTGGTGCTTGTACTAGAAATTTAGCAGTTAGTTTTTTGTGTTATTGGGAGTCCGAGGGGAAAAAGATGGATCAGGAAAAACTAAAATTTTTACATTTATTAATTGCTTTTCCAAAGATAGCGAAAGGACATTTGAGAGACGAAAAAGATTTATCTGAAATAAAATCATTGCTTGATATTTGTTCTGAGAAGGAAAGAGAAATTTTGGCTAAATCTATTCATTTACCAATTAGTATAGTTTATATGTTAAAAACTATACTATCAAAAGGTTTAAAAACAGGTCAAATTCATCCAAATGCAATAATTAATATGGAGACTGATTTGAATACTTTACTTACGTCTGTGGGTGGATGTGATCGTATTAAAACAACACCTATTCCTTTTGCGTATTTTGCTCATATAAAAATTTTATTGATTATATTTTGCGCAACTTTGCCAATTGGTCTTGTTGATAGCCTGGGATGGTCTACAGTACTTGCAACTACGTTTATAAGTTTTGCATTTATAGGTATTGAGGCAATAGGAGTTGAAATTGAGGATCCATTTGGTCAGGATCCAAACGATCTTCCGTTAGAAGGGATTTGTATAGGCGTAGAAACACATATATTGAATTTATGTCAACATGGTCTGTTCGAAGTAATGGAAATGAATTGTGATGAAAAAATTATGTAATGGCTAAGTGGTTAGCTTATTGCATTTTGAAATCTTGTCAAGAGTCAATTTACGGCTCAATGACAGCTTTATATTTTTTATATAAATATATAATATTTCCCCGTGCTATAATCCATTCAAGAAATGTGAACGTTTCAAAAGTTGTAATGAAAAGTGAAGGGTATTGAGGAAGAGCGGGCTACCCAAGTATTATAAAAAAGCGAGGTAAAGAAGATGGAACAAAAACAAAAGGGAATTATTTTTACTGCAATACCAGATGAATCAAATGAATATTATGAACCGTTTTATGAAGAACTTATTTATTTTAATGAAAATTTAAATAAAAAAAAGGGAGTTACAGATCAATTTATTTCTTTATCTGTTGAAGAACAAGACTTTCATACAAGCCTTTTTGAGTATGATGATATTTGGCTAAGAGATGTTGCACCAGTTGTAACAAAGCATTTAGTTAAATTTAAATATCGACCAAATTATTTGCCAGATGATCAAGGACGATATTTAGATCAACAATTTAATAAGTGGTTGAAAAAGAACGACTTTGAATATGTGAAATCCCCGTTAATATTAGATGGTGGTAATCTTATTTGGAATAAAAAAGATACTGTTATATTAACGGAACGCATATTTGATGATAATGATGAGTGGACGGAAGAAGAAATTATAGAGCAACTGGAATGGGATTTGGATGTGAGCCGAGTTATTATTATTCCTGCTGAAGAAGGGGACGTACTTGCACATGCAGACGGAATGGTTAAATTTATTGATGAACATACGATGTTTATTAGTGATTTTTTAGGGGATCATGAATTTAGATATAATGTTCAAGAAATAATTCAAGAGCAAATGCCAGAAGCTGAATTTATCGTTGTTCCTTCCTCATATACAGAGAAAGGACAATATGATCAAGAAATAGCATCGGCAAAAGGTTTATATATAAATATGTTAGAAACATGTGATACTCTTTATGTCCCTAAGTTTGGACTAGCTAAAGATGGGGAAGTTTTACGATATATTCAACAATATACGGAGAAACAAGTTATTCAAATTCATGTTGGAGAAATATCAACTATGGGAGGCGCAATGAATTGTTTAACGTGGTATTGTCCGAGTCATTTGTTACCTTCAAAAATGAAAAGATTAAACAATCAGAATGAAGGTTCTTCAATTAGAAAGTTTTTTGATTGGTTTTAATAATAAAGTTTATAAAGGAAAATGTGTTCAAGGGGTATGTATATGTATACAATTACTGAATTTTCGCGGATTTGTAAAATGAGTACACGGATGTTAAGACATTATGATAAAGAGGAAATATTGAAACCGGCATATGTAAATCCAGTGAATGGATATAGGTATTATGAGCAAGGGCAGCTAGAGATAGCCTTGAAAATTAAAAAGCTGAGGGAGTACAAGTTTCCTTTGCCGAAAATTAAAGTGATTCTGCAGTCATCAGATCAAGATTCATTTATTCACCATATGCAAGCGCAAATTATAGAGTTGTCTCATGAAGTGAAGCAAAATTTACAGGTTATTTCAGAAATGAATGAAATGGTAAATGTGAACAATGGTCTGAATATTGCTCGCCATAGAAATTACGATATATTTATTGGAATGAGAAATGAAATAACAGTAATTGCTCAAAGACTGCAAATAAATATAGATGATATGGATGATTATTTTTATGACTTATATGAAAAAGTACAAAAGCATAACTTACAAATAGTTGGTTCGCCCTCTACGGTCTTTTATGATGAAGAGTATATTCCAAATGAAAGTGATGTTGAATTAATGATTCCGGTCATGCATGGGAACAATAAAGATGTAGTACAAGAATATGGAATGAAAAAATTAAATCCACATCAAATCGTTACTACTATGCATTATGGAAGTTATGACTATATAGGTTACGCTTATATTGCGTTAGAAAAATGGATTGAAAGAAATGGTTATGTAATAGATGATTCACCATATGAGGTCTACATAAAGGGACCTGAATGTGATTGTTTAGTAGAGGAGTATGTGACACAAATTTGTTTTTTAGTTATAAAAATAGACTGAGAATAAGGATTGACATTAACATTATGTCAATCCTTATTCTATTTATGTAAGTAATTCATCATAATAAAAAGGAGAAAGAATATGAAAAGAACAATCATGATTATTTGTCTGATTCTAAGTATGACATGGGTTTCAGCGTGTACTCCTGGAGAAGGTGAGAATGGTAGCTTCGTTCTACCTAATCAGTTGCCTAAAAATGTAGTGTTTAAAAATGGTACAATCTATACTTCAAATGGAAAGCAAGACATTGTAGAGGCTGTAGCCGTTAAAGAAGGGAAAATTACATTTGTTGGTTCAAACAAGGATGTAGAGGGATTTATAAATGAAGATACGAAAGTGGTGGATTTACAAGGGCGATTTATCCTCCCTGGTTTTGTGGACAATCATAATCACATATTTGAAGCGAAATCACCAGCAGCAGGGAATTGTAGTGTCTCATCAGATGCTTCCCTGCAAAAACAACGCTCGTATTTAAAGGCTTGTAAAAAAGATGTGAAAGATGGCGAATGGATCAGTGGAACGGGATTTAGTTTGGAAGAGCTATTAAAAGATATGGACGAAAAGTCAGAACAACAAACGCCATTACAAGTTCTTGATGAGTTATTTCCTAATAATCCCGTATTAATTATGGAAAGAACTTCTCATTCTGTATGGGTTAACTCAAAAGCATTGGAATTAGCGGGAATAAATAAAGATACGAAAGATCCGCAAGGCGGTGCGACACGTTCCTAAGTGAAAAGCTTAGGCATTGTCGAACTTACAGTTCAACAGTGAACTGTCATTCCAAGAAGTCAAATGATAGGGTAACGCCTTGAAGGGCTTCCTTTAATACTCCGACATGCAGTGAAGTTAGCAAGAACTGAACTGTATGAAGCTCGGTGAAGTCGGTTGAGAGTTACCGTAATCCTATAGGATACGAAAGTCACTCAGAGGTGGGTGGTGTAACCTATAAACCGGAAGTCTATAAATTACCTATGGTTAGTATGCACTATGAACCAATAGAGTATGGTATGTGCGGACGAATCTCTGATGGTACGGGTCTATATCGGAAGTAAGTCGAAAGGCTTACTGACACAATTAGTGTCGCTACTGTGGATGAGTAAAACTCGCCTTTATGAAAGTCCATATATTGTTACAGGCAATATCAAGGTAGCAGGCTCATAGGAGAAACCTAACGGTATATGCACAGATAGGAATGACGGAACGTGGTAAGCTGTCAACACTGAGGGCTTGCTTCCGATGAAGTGGTTCTAGGGAAAACAATTGTAAATTGTATAACCTAGGTTTATGACAGTGAAAGTGGTGGCACAGTACCTATGAAACGTGTAATGAACGTGGAGGGATAGCCACTAGTCGATTGAAAACTGACTGTTACTTATGGTTGACATGGTTTCGAGTAAGACTAAAGAGATGTAAACCTCCAGTAAATAAGGGGAGGTTACAGCCCATGTTAAAGAAAACTAAACTAAGGCACAGTGAATATTACGACATGCAAAGAAAGTATGATGAGTTATATTCTAATAGCCTTAATGGTAACAATTTCTATAAATTAATTGATATTATCGGTTCGGAAGAAAATATTAGATTAGCATACCGCAACATCAAAACTAATAAGGGGAGTAACACGGCTGGAGTTGACAATTTAACCATTAAAGATATTTGGCACCTAAACGATACAAAGATTATTCATGAAGTTAGGAAACGATTAAATAACTATCAACCACAAGCAGTTAAAAGAGTCCTTATCCCAAAAGAGGGCAGTGATAAGAAGCGACCCCTGGGGATTCCAACAATTTGGGACAGATTAGTACAACAATCTATCCTCCAAGTATTGGAACCTATTTGTGAAGCTAAGTTTCATAACCATAGTTATGGATTTAGACCGAACAGAAGTACACACCATGCACTAAGTAGAGTTGTAAGTCTTATTAACATAGGTCACCAACACTACTGTGTTGATATTGACATTAAGGGGTTCTTTGATAATGTATGCCACAAAAAGCTATTAAGGCAAATGTGGACTCTGGGAATAAGAGACAAATCACTTCTATGTGTTATTTCAAAAATCCTTAAATCTGAGATAGAAGGAGAGGGTATTCCCAATAAGGGTACTCCGCAAGGAGGAATTATTTCTCCTTTACTTTCCAACATTGTTCTAAATGAACTTGATTGGTGGATAAGTAGCCAATGGGAAACCTACAAACCTCACAGAATCTCTACTCGGCATTTAGGGTTTCGACAATATGCTAGGAAGTACACGAATCTAAAATGTGGTTATGTAGTGAGATACGCGGATGACTTCAAAATAATGTGTCGGACTTATGATGAAGCACAACGCTTTTATCATGCGACAGTTGATTTTCTCAAATCCCGCTTGGGATTAGAAATTAACCCCAAAAAGTCCAAAGTGGTTAATCTCAAGAAAAACTCGTCAGTTTTCCTTGGATTCAAAATCAAAGTGGTTAAACAAGGTAAAGCTAAATTTGGATATATTGCAAAAACCAGTATGTCCGACAAAGCTATTACAAAAGCTAAAAGACAACTAAAAGAACGAATCAAAGGAATTCAAAAGGAGCCCACTTCAGAGAAAGTTACTCAATTTAATTCAACCCTTCTTGGTATACAAAATTACTTTAAATATGCGGTTACAATTTACATGGATTTAACGGAGGTAAATTACTCTCTGCGAAGAGTCATAAGAACCAGACTTAGAAACAATATGAAGCACATGAAGTTCTGTGAAACATCTGTGAATTTTAAAAGGAAGACCAAAGGAATACAACCTAACACTAAGATTTACGTTGTACAGAACACTCCACTCTTACCAGTTACAGGAATACATCATAAAAACCCGTGGAATTTTTCGCAGGTTATCTGTAACTATACGGAAACGGGGCGTAATAAAGTACATAGTAATCTTAAGGCAATACCTAAGGATGTTCTCAACCAAGTTATGAGGACTTATTCGAAGAATAAAAGTATTGAGTACAACGATAATAGGATATCAAAATACGTTGCTCAATATGGTAAGTGTTATGTAACTGGTGAGGAAATTGGTATTGAACGTGTTCATTGTCATCACATTGTTCCCATTAAACAAGGTGGGGATGACAAGTACAACAACTTGGTAATTGTAGATTGGTTTATACACAAACTGATTCACATGACGAATCTTAATAAGATTACACATTACCTTCGGTCTTTTAAACTTAACAAGAAACAAATGGATAAACTGAATGTGCTAAGAACTAAAGCTGGAAATGAACCGATAGTAACATAATTTGATTTTAAAGTCAGTTGGAAACGATGGAACGCCGTATGCTAGGAAACTAGCACGTACGGTGTGAGGTGGGGGAAAAGGTGGAGATTACATCAAAGCCTTACCTATCATCATGAAGAATTATTCGGGATCCAGAGACAGGAGAGCCGTTTGGAATTCTTTATGATACAGCTGGAGACATTGTGATGGAAAAAGCATGGAACTCCCAACCTAATCTGTTTGAAAAAAATTATGAAGGTTTGTTAGACGGTTTAGATGAGGTTGCGAAGAATGGTATTACTACAGTTGGCGATGGACGTCTTTATTGGAAACGAGGTTGGTTAGATGTTTGGAATAAAGTAAATGATGAGAAAAAGTTAACAACGCGAGTAGTACTTCGTCCGTGGGTATATCCGAACTTAAATGAAGCAGAACAAATGGAGTATTTCAAAAAAATTAAGCGCGATGATGTATCATCTCGAATGCTTATTAATCAAGTGAAAATGTATAGTGATGGAATTAGCATTAACAGCACAGCTAAAATACTAGAAAAATATAAATTTGAGTGGTTTAAAGGAACACCGTACGGTTTGAACTATATTCCAGAAGAAAAAATGAAGTGGTGGTTGAGTGAACTCAATAGAATTGGTTACGGTGCACTCATCCACACAATTGGAGATGGCGGGGTAAGAGAGAGTTTAAATGCAATTGAAGCAGCGAAAAAAGAAGGGGCGAATCAGCCTTATACACTTACGCATGTTGAGATGGTAGAAGATAGTGATATAAATCGTTTTGCTAAATTAGGTATTAGCGCTGATTTCCAAGTAGGTCATGATTTTGCGGAAGATCCAAAACAAAGCTGGGCAAGTACGTATTTCTCAGATCAACAGATGAAACGAATTATGCCGTTAGGACGCATTTGGAAAACAGGAGCAAACGTATCACTTAGCAGTGATTGGGATGTAAATGAACTAAATCCACTTGTGACGATTTCGAATGCACTAAGTATTGATGAAAAGGGCTTGTCTGATGTATACGCAGCTATTGATGCATATACAATTAAGCCCGCCAAAGCATTAGGTCTTGATAATATTACTGGTTCAATTGAAGTAGGTAAATCAGCCGATATGGTATTACTAAATGAAGATATTACTAAAATGAGTGCCGATAAGATTCCGAATGCGAAAGTTTTAGTGACGGTTTTACAAGGAGAAGTAGTGTATCACAAGGAGAAATAAAGAGACACCTTATAAAGTAGTTACAAGGAAATGAATATATTCCTGTTGACCTTAACACGATGTCAAAGTTTAGACTGAACTTACATTCGAAGAAGGGGTGAACATGTATGAGAAATATGGGAAATAGTTTGTTTTATATGCCAGCTGAGTGGGAAAAGCATGAGGGGACATGGCTCCAATGGCCTCATGATAAAGCTCATAGAGGTGAAGGTTACAGAGCTAAGCTAGATGATATTTGGGTAACGATGGCAAAGGAGCTTCATTACGGAGAAATTGTGCATATTGTTGTATATGATGAAGAAGAAAAAGTACATGTCCAATCGAAGTTAATGGAAGCGAAAGTGGATATGGATAAAATTGATTTCTTAGTTCAAGAGACGGATGATGTGTGGGTAAGAGATAATGGGCCGATTTTTGTAAAAGATAAGGAAGGCATCTCTGCTTAACACACTGGATTTTTAATGGATGGGGTGAGAAATATCCGTATGAAAATGATGCGGGTATTCCGGCGGAAATAAGTGGAATGTTTAGCATTCCAAAAGTTAAATCTAGTGTCTGTTTGGAGGGCGGGGGAATAGAGATAAACGGAAATGGCACCTTAATGGCAGCAAAAACTTCTATTATAAACGAAAATCGAAATCCTACACTAAGTCAGGAAGAGATTGAAATAGAGTTAACGAAGTATCTGGGAGTAACGAATTTTATATGGATAACTGGTATTCGCGGAGAGGATAATTATGATGAAGATACAGATTACCATATTGATGGGGCAGCGCGTTTTGTAAATGAAAATACAATTCTTTATGAATATGATCCTTTCGGGGGAAGTGAATCCTACCTTTTGGAGGCATACGAAAAGCATTATCAAGAATTGAGACAAGCAAGAAATATAGATGGAAAACCATTTCAGCTCATACCAGTACCGGTGACAAGAAAAATGGTAAAAGAAGCAGACTGTAAGGGCTCATATTTGAACTTTTATATTGGAAATGAAGTTGTATTAGTTCCTATATATGGCGATGAGCATGACAAGTTAGCACTTCAAATCATGGAAGGGCAGTTTCCGGGAAGAAGAATTGTTGGTATTTATGTAAATGAACTGTTTGCGTATGGTGGCATGATTCACTGTGTGACACAGCAACATTTAGCATAAAGTAACCGAAATGAAAAAAGCATGCAGAGTATATACTCTGCATGCTTTTTATAATGCTGAAAACTCTTCAACAAGTGAGCTAAAACGATTTAGTGCACTTTCAATCGGTTCTGGCGTAGTTAAATCAACACCAGCTTTTTTCAGTAAATCTAATGGATAGTCAGAACTTCCGCCTTTAAGGAATTCAATATAGTTTTTCTGAGCATTTGGATCGCCGCTCAATAACTTATCAGCAATTTGGATTGCAGAAGCGAATCCAGTTGCATATTTGTACACGTAAAATGGACGATAGAAATGCGGTATTCTAGCCCACCCGTATTTTATTTCTTCGTCAAATACGAGAGAGTCGCCATTATACTCTCTAAACAAGTTTTCATAAACTTCGCTAAAAACTTGGGCATTTAATGGTTTACCTTGCTCAGCCATTGAATGTGTGATTTTTTCAAACTCAGCGAACATAATTTGTGTAAAGAAAGTGCCTTTAAATTTATCGATGAAATGGTTTACTAAATGATTACGTACATCAGCATCTTTGGCTTCTTTTAATAAATGATGAATTAATAGCACTTCATTTACTGTAGAAGCGACTTCTGCGACAAAAATAGTATAGTGTGCAGAAATTCTTGGTTGGTATCCGTGTGAGTAATGTGTATGCATGCCGTGTCCACATTCATGAGTAAGAGTGAAAAGGCTATTTAAATCATCGTGATGATTTAAAAGAATGAAAGGATGAACACCGTATACACCAAAGTTATAAGCACCGGAACGTTTTCCTGGTGTTTCTCTTACGTCGATATAGCGTTTATCTTTAAAACTTTTTAATGTTTCAATATATTCTTCACCTAATGGAGCTAGTGATTCGATCATCATGTTAAATGCTTTGTCATATGGAATGTCTTGTTTTACACCCGCTACTAAGTCAACGCCCAAGTCGTATTGACGTAGTTCATCTACATTTAATTTTTCTTTTCGAAGTTCATTATAAGTATGTAAAGATTGAATGTTTTTTTTCGTCGTCTCAATTAAATTTTCATATACTTCTTTCGGAACCATGTCGCCAAATAATGACTTTTCTAAAGCTGATGGATAGTTTCTTAGCTTTGAAACAGTAACATTATTTTTAATTGCAGCAGATAAAGTAGAAGCGATAGAATTCTTTAATTGAACGTATGGTTTGTAATAAGCTTTATAGGCTTCTTTACGTTTCTCACGATTTTCATCTTCTATTAACTTTGCATACATCCCGCGCGTTAAAGTAACTTTTTCTCCATCATCAGTAGTCACTTCACCAAATAGTATATCCGCATTATTTAACATGCCATATGTATGCTGCGGAGAGGAAAGTGCTTCACCCATTTGTGATAAAATCTCTTCTTGGTCTTTATTCAATACGTGTTTTTTATAACGGTATAATTCAAATAAGTCTTCTTTATAATATTGTAAACCTTCTGCTTCTTCTATGTAAGCATGTAATGTGTTTTCATCTACGCTAAGTAAGAATGGGGAAAAGAAAGATTTAGCCGCACTTACTTTCACATGTAATTGTGATACTTTATCGACAAGAGATTGAGCGTCAGTATCGCGCGTATCAAGATCAGATTGTAATCGTGCATAAGCGAACATTAAAGATATTATGCTAGAAATTTCTTCACTCTTTGTTAAATAGGCTAATAAACTATTGCCATCGTGAATATTTCCATTAAACTCATGTAATTCTTTCGTTAATACTTCAATTTTATGAAAATCGCTTTCCCAATCTTCGATGCTATGGTATATATCTGTTAAATCCCATTTCTCTTTCTCATCTACTTGTAGTCGATCTTTAAGTTCAGTCATAATCATTTCCTTTCTAAATATGTAGTTATATTCCTATATAACTATGAAATACAACAAATTGCAAAAAATCCCTGCTGGAAAATGAAAAGCCTTGCTAAAATGGAAAGGCTTAAAAAATTATAATGTAATTCCGAATTTTGAATGTAAAAGATTTTTATATTGCGCATTTGTAATATTTTCTTTCGTTTTTTTACCGTTTTTCGCTATTGTCAGACTATCCTTTGTTAAAGATGCATGCCCATCTTCGGTTAGTTTTACAATAAGAGGTACTTTATTAAATGGTGAGCCCTCATCTTCAACGATAATTTCTTGTGCTGCATTTGCTTTTTCTTCATCCACTTTCTCTATATAAAATGCATAGCCTAACGTCCAATCATCAGCAGAAGATTGATCCAAAAACTCATTGTTTTTACGCATTTCTAACATGTAGTTTCCCTTTCCGGTTATTTCTTTACGAATACGATAATCTCCTGTAACGGAGTGAATGACTTCACCTGAGAAAGGGACAGGTGCAAGAGGTAAGTATGATCCGAATCCTACTTCAATTAAATAAAGTTCATTATGATGTGTTAAAACGGTTGCTATATGGCCAGAATCAACAGCCCATATAGAATTTGCAGCATTGTACACTGTTCCTGAAACGAGATGAACATCAAATCCAGCGTCTTTAAGGAAGTAATACATAGTAGGGTTTAATTCATAGCAAAGACCGCCACGGTTGTTTACTAAAATTTTTTCTTTTAGATTTTCTTTTGATATTTCCTTAAAATTCTTTTCGAGAACATTTAAGTTTTCAAATGGGACAGTTTGTGCCATTGCGTACATAATGTTAGGTAAATCTTCAAATGAAACTGTTTCTTTTTCTTCTATATGTAACCGTGCGAAAAGTTGTTTTTGAAAGTCTGTCATATAAATCCCTCCGTTATGCTTTTATAGATAAATTGTAAACAATCTTGAATGAGATGTGAAATTAAAACTACGTGGGGGTACTTATGGAATATTTGAAGTTACTCTAAAAATAATGTGAGAGATTAAGAGATTGCTACTTTACTAATATTAGAACGAATATTATAATAATTTTGATAAATTATGCAAACGTTTTCTTGAAGGGATGGTATAAAAATGTTGAAAAGGATTATGGTAGTCTGTTTATCATTTATTTTGCTTTGCTCTAATATATATGAGGGGGATAAGGCGGAAGCAGCAACGATAAACAATGGAACGTTAATGCAGTATTTTGAGTGGTATGCTCCGAATGATGGGAATCATTGGAAGCGATTGCATACGGATGCTGGAAATTTAGCTCAGAAAGGAATTACATCTGTCTGGATACCGCCTGCATATAAAGGAACTACGCAAAATGACGTAGGGTATGGAGCGTATGATTTATATGATTTAGGGGAATTCAATCAAAAAGGAACGGTGCGGACGAAATATGGGACAAAAGCACAGTTGAAATCTGCAATTGAAGCTTTACATAAGCAAAACATCAATGTATATGGCGATGTAGTTATGAATCATAAAGGTGGGGCTGATTATACTGAAACTGTCACAGCAGTTGAGGTAGACCGTAACAATCGAAATATTGAAGTATCAGGTGATTATGAAATTAATGCATGGACAGGGTTTAACTTTCCAGGGCGCGGAGATACTCATTCTAATTTCAAATGGAAATGGTATCATTTTGACGGAACCGATTGGGATGAAGGAAGGAAATTAAATCGAATTTATAAGTTTAGGGGTATAGGTAAAGCATGGGACTGGGAAGTGTCTAGCGAGAATGGAAACTATGATTATTTGATGTATGCAGATCTTGATTTTGATCATCCAGATGTTGCGAATGAGATGAAAAATTGGGGGACGTGGTATGCGAACGAATTAAATTTAGATGGATTTCGTTTAGATGCTGTTAAACATATTGATCATGAATATTTACGCGATTGGGTAAATCATGTCAGACAACAAACGGGGAAAGAAATGTTTACAGTAGCTGAATATTGGCAAAATGATATCCAGACTTTAAATAATTATTTAGCGAAAGTCAATTATAATCAATCTGTATTTGATGCACCACTGCATTACAATTTTCATTATGCTTCAAAAGGAAATGGGAATTATGATATGAGAAATATTTTAAATGGAACAGTAATGCAAAATCACCCTGCACTCGCAGTTACTCTCGTTGAGAATCATGATTCGCAGCCTGGTCAGTCATTGGAATCTGTAGTAAGTCCGTGGTTTAAACCGTTGGCATATGCATTTATTTTAACACGTGCAGAGGGCTATCCTTCAGTTTTTTATGGTGATTACTATGGGACAAGTGGAAATAGCAGTTATGAAATTCCAGCGTTAAAAGATAAAATTGATCCGATTTTGATGGCACGAAAAAATTTTGCATATGGTACGCAGCGTGATTATTTAGACCATCCAGATGTAATTGGATGGACAAGAGAAGGTGATGGTGTACATGCGGATTCCGGTCTAGCAACATTAATCTCAGATGGACCAGGAGGGTCAAAGTGGATGGAAGTTGGAAAGAATAACGCAGGGGAAGTATGGTACGATATGACGGGTAATCAAACAAATACTGTAACAATAAATAAGGACGGATGGGGGCAGTTCCATGTAAGTGGAGGATCAGTTTCCATATATGTTCAGCAGTGAATTGGTGATAAAAAAAAGAGGAAGACTGAAATATAAGTCTTCCTCTTCTTTTTATATTGTTATCATTCCTAAATTTTTATTTTCATAAATGAACTAGTCGACTTTTAAAACAACGAGAGATGCGTTGGAATAAATAATGTCACCAGTGGCTTCTCTTATTCGTACTCGAAGAACATCTCCTTGGTTTAAAGGTAATAAATCAGTTCTGGCGGATGTAGCTCTTACCCCAGAACCACCACCAACTCGTGTTTCAATGGCGAATTGAATAGAATCGTTTATTGTAAGATTTAATATATTAGACGAGATAGCTTGTATCGCAAATACGATCGAAAAGGATACAGAGTATACACCAGTGGTATTAATTGTAACGGAGTTGTCTACTGGGTTTAGAGTAGTTCCACTAACAGGTCCTGGAACGGTAAAATTAACATTTGTATTAACTACTGCTGAAAAACCGATACCTATTTCAGAAGTTATTGTTCCAAATACGGGGAGGATTTCTAAACCGGTTGCTCCAGTGGGACCAGTTATTCCAATGCCGGTAGGTCCTGTACCCCCAGTGGAACCAGTTATTCCAATGCCGGTAGGTCCTGTACCCCCAGTGGGACCAGTTATTCCAATGCCGGTAGGTCCTGTACCCCCAGTGGAACCAGTTATTCCAATGCCGGTAGGTCCTGTACCCCCAGTGGGACCAGTTATTCCAATGCCGGTAGGCCCTGTACCCCCAGTGGGACCAGTTGTTCCAATGCCGGTAGGTCCTGTACCCCCAGTGGGACCAGTTATTCCAATTCCAGTAAAACCTGTCGCACCAGTAGGTCCTGTCATTCCAGTAGGTCCGGTCGGAAATGTGAATGGTGGAATTGGTGGTAGTGTGGGGCCAATTAAATTTGGTTCAAGAGCAGGCCCATGTAAAATGATGTATTGTTCGCTCATATAGTAACCTCCTATGATTGCTTGTCATAATTATTAAATGTATTAGGGGAAGTAAATGACATTCGCAATAGCGGAGGCGCTTATTTAATTTTTTGCAGCGAAATTAAAGTTATTACTTTAAAGTTCGATACAATAAAAAACTGTATTGTGATTGCTATAGAACTAAATAGTAGTATGTTTTTAACGTGATTTTCATAGATATTATATTTGCTTTACGATAAAATGATTATAGTGTAAAATTACACTATAAGTGTAAAGTGATAATAAATGAGTGTTTTTACACTTGGGGTTATAAGAAGAAGTTCTTTATATAAATCGTAATTTAAAATCCATAAGGACATTTCTGTATAGGCAGTAGTAGCAAAAGGAGAGGCAATATGAAAAGAATAATAATGAAATATAGCATAATGTTTAGTTTATTACTATTAACATCATGTGATATATCGGATGAAGAAATTGAACGAAAAGCACAAAGTTATACAAAATCGGAGCATGGGATTTCTGTGAAACTAGATCGAATTGAAATACCCGAACAAGGTAAGGATTTTTTAGGCCCAAACAAACGGGCAGCTTATATACAGCAAGTAGATGAACCATATTTACAATTTCAAATATCCTTCGATGGACGAAGCTCTCCAAAGGTAAATAATGATAACTATAAAATAAAAAAAGAAGCGAATGATTTACGAGAAAGGTTCAATACATATTATGAAGAAAAAAGGAATAATACTATACTTACTTTCGAGCAAATGCAGACAGGGGATACTGTTTTCGGTAAGAATGAAGAGAAAAAAATAGCGAAGAAACATCCGAAGCATTATGTTACGGCAGTTTTCAGAAGTAATATCTTTTTGGATGTAAACAACCGTGCACATATGGAGACATTAGCTGAGGTTGCAAGAAGTATTCAGGAATTTAATAAAACGATTGAAGATAGTAAAAGTAGTGTGGATGATATAACGATTCAGTTGCCAAATGCTAATAAGGATGTATTACTGCATATTGCGGTAGATTATATAGTAACGGCTGAAGATGCGAAAAAGACTCTTGAGAAAAAGGTTGATTATATGAAAGCTTTACAATCTGCAAGGGAATAGTCTGACACCTTTACTTCTCACAAAACATATAGTATGATGATTTCAGTAAATTAGATTTCAATGACTATAATATAAATTAATGAGAGGTGCTTTTTGTGAGTGCGGTAGGTACTAAATAGGAAAAATTTAATGAAATAAATCGGATAAGACCAGGGGATTTTTATGTATATCATACCCCTAATTTTGTCATGGATTTATTTCGATACCTATGAAGATACCTACAATACTTTATAAAGCGTGTAATAAGGGGATTGCCATCCGTTTTTATGGCTTATTTCCTCATATGTTATTACTCATGCCTTGTAAATGTAAAAGCTGCGGTATCCCCGCAGCTTTTTTGTATATATTTTGAATGTATAAAAATGGTAATTGGAATCTAATGAGTAGGTATCTTCATTTATGATAGAAATTAATCAAAGTGAGGAGAAATAAAATGAATACGATGACTTTTGAAAAGTTACAATATAACGAATTAAAGGATATAGTGAAATCTTATTGTGTAAGTGGGTTAGGTAAAGAATTATTAAATAAATTAGAGCCGAGTACGAGTATAAAAGTAGTGAGGAATCGCTTGAATGAAACGACAGAAGCACGAGCTATAGTAGATGCAGAAGGGCATGTTCCTTTCTTCGGCATTTCAAATATTGCTAGTACAATTCAAAAATTAGAAAAAGGGATGATTTTAGATCCTGAAGAGTTAGTAAGTGTTTCAGACTTTTTACGTGGCTGTAGAAAGATTAAAAAGTTTATGTTAGATAAAGAATTTTTTGCGCCAGTATTAGCTTCTTATGCAAATTCAATGACTGAATATAAAAGTATTGAAGAGGAAATCAATTTTTCCATTAAAGGTAACAGTATTGATGCAGCGGCTAGTAAAGAGTTAAAACGAATTCGAAATAACATCGATTCTGTAGATGGAAAAATAAAAGAACGTTTAACGAAGTTTTTAAATAGTAGTGCAAATAAGAAGTATATTCAGGAATTCTTTATTAGTAAAAAAGATGATCGCTATACGATCCCAATTAAATCTTCCTATAAAAATCAAGTTGCGGGAAGTATAGTTGAAGCGTCCGCTAAAGGCTCTACTGTATTTATAGAACCACATACAGTTACGAAGTTAAATGCGGAACTCGCAAGTTTGAAAGCTGAAGAAGCGATGGAAGAGTATCAAATTTTAGCGACTTTATCAGGGATGGTATTAGAAAATATTTATCATATAAAAATTAATATGGAACTGATTAGTCAATATGATATGGTATTTGCGAAAGCGAAGTTTAGTAAATCGATTAATGGAATAGAGCCGAAGTTAAATGATCACGGCTACGTTCATTTAGTAAATTGTAAGCATCCGCTTTTAAGTGGAAAAGTAGTACCGTTACACTTTGAAATCGGTCAAAATTACCGTAGTTTAATTATTACAGGACCGAATGCGGGCGGGAAAACAATTGTATTAAAAACAATTGGACTACTAACATTAGCGACAATGTCAGGCCTTCATATCGCTGGAGATAAAGAAACGGAAATTGCTATTTTCGAAAATGTATTTGTAGATATTGGTGATAATCAAAGTATCGAAAATGCACTAAGTACATTTTCATCTCATATGAAAAACCTTTCTGAGATTATGAGGATGTCAAATAATAATACGTTGCTATTATTTGATGAGATAGGAAGCGGGACTGAACCGAATGAAGGGGCAGCACTTGCAATTTCTATTTTAGAGGAGTTCTACCTTGCGGGATGTATTACAGTTGCGAGTACTCATTACGGTGAAATTAAACGCTTCTCAGAAATGCATGGTGATTTTATGAACGCAGCGATGCAATTTAATAGTGAGACACTAGAACCACTTTATAAATTAGTGATCGGTAAATCAGGTGAAAGTAATGCACTTTGGATTGCAAATAAAATGAACGTAAGAGAACATGTACTGAAAAGAGCGAAAGAGTATATGGGGAATAAAGAGTACGCCCTAGAAAAAGTGAATGAAAGTAAAATTAGAAAACCGAAATTCGTGCAAGAAAAAAGAGAAAAACATTACGAGTATAAAATCGGCGATCGTGTAAATGTATTAGATTATGACGATTTTGGTATTATCTATAAGGAAATAGATAATTTTTATAACGTCGTTGTATATTATAACGGTGAATTTGTTGAGGTAAATGTAAAACGTATTACGTTAGAAGTAGCAGCAAAGGAATTATATCCAGAGGGATACGATCTAAATACACTATTTGTCGATTATAAAGAAAGAAAAATGCAACATGATATTGAGCGCGGATCGAAAAAAGCGCTTCGTAAAATCCAAAAAGAAATAAGAAAGAATAGAGGGTAATATAGAGTGGTAACGATTAGGCAAGAACAAAAAAGCGATTATAGAAAAACAGAAGAAGTTGTAAAAGAAGCATTTTTAAATGAAGAGTATAGTGATAAAAAGGAACATGAACTTGTAAAGCGTATTAGAGAATGTGACGCATTTATTCCAGAGTTATCAATCGTTGCAGTAGATGAGGAAATAGTCGGTCATATTCTGTTATCTAAAATTACGATAGAACAGGATGGAACTTCTGTAGAATCGTTAGCGCTTGCACCTGTATCAGTTGCTAGGGGCCATCAGAAAAAAGGAATTGGTGGAAAGCTTATTGTAGCTGCGTTAGAAAAAGCGAAAGAACTTGGATACGGATCAGTTGTAGTATTAGGACACCCAGAATACTATCCGAAATTTGGCTTTAAGAAAGCGAGTGAGTGGAATATAAAAGCACCATTTGAAGTGCCAGATGAAGTATTTATGGTGATGGAGTTAAGTGAGAACGCTCTGCAAGGTGTAGAAGGAATTGTACAGTATTCGAGTGCTTTTGCTGAGTAGGAGTATCAGTTAAGAAATGTAATCATAAAAGATGCTATCTTTTTGTAGAGATATACAGAAAGATAGCTTTTTTTATTTAGCAAATTCACTTACGTATATTTTGCTCAATGAATAATTAAGGTGGTAAAATTGATATAGAAATGTAAAGGGAGAGAATATGATGAAGAATCGAGAAACAGATAGCAATGAGAATGTAGTTACGTTATATGTTACAAGACACGGTAAAACGATATTAAATACGAATCATCGCGCGCAAGGTTGGGCAGACTCTCCATTAGTAGAAAAAGGTGTGGAAGTTGCCTCTAATTTAGGAACAGGATTAAAAGATGTTTCTTTTACGAATGCGTATAGTAGTGATAGCGGCCGAGCAATTGAGACCGCTAATTTAGTATTAAAATATAGTGAGCAATCAAAGTTAAAGCTTGAGAAAAGAAAAAAATTACGAGAATTAAATTTTGGTATTTTTGAAGGTGAAAAACTTGAAAATATGTGGGATGTGGTTGGAAAAGCTGCAGGTGTTGCGTCACCAGAAGAACTTATGAAGTTTTCTATTCAAGAAGTGATTAATCTTATTAGAGCAGCAGACCCTACGAAACAGGCGGAAGATTGGGAATTATTTTCTACTCGTATAAAAGAAGAGATTGATAAAATTAGTGAAGAATCTGCCGCAAATGGTGGCGGTAATGTTTTAGTTGTCGTTCATGGGCTCTTGATTACTACCTTAATCGAAATGTTAGACAGTAGCAAAACAAAACTTGGAGTAGAAAATGCTAGTGTGACGAAGATTGTATATCAAGATGGAACATACACAGTCGAGTCTGTTGGAGATATGAGTTATGTTGCAAAAGGGAAAGAAAGTGTGGAAATATAAAGGAGAGAAAAGGAAGATAGAGAAATCTAGCTTCCTTTTTTTATTAGTACGATTATGGAATTAATAAAATCTTCCCTGTACTTTTTCTGCTCTCTAATAATTTATGTGCAAGAGCACCATCTTGTAAGGCGAATGTAGTAGGAGTCGCAATGTTCAATTTTCCGCTAGCGATCCAATCAAATAATTGAGTAGATCGCTTTTTACGTTCTTCATACGTAGTAAGTACGTTCCAAAGGTCTCCGCCAGTTAAAGTTTTCGAAGTATCCATAAGCATACGTGGATCTACAGGCGTTGGATTACCGCCAGCCATTCCGTAAAATACGACAGTACCACCAACTTTAGTCGCTTTAAAGCTTTCTTCTAATGTAGAACCTACGGATTCATACACAGCATTTACGCCAGCGCCATTAGTCATTTCAAGTACATTCGTATGCCATGCTTCAGTATATAAAAATACGTGATCAGCACCAGCTAATGTGGCTATCTGTGCTTTTTCTTTTGATGACGTTAGACCGATTACTTTTCCGCCTAGTAGTTTAATTATTTGAATAAGAAGTTGCCCAACACCACCAGCTGCGGCATGTACTAAAGCTATATCACCCTGTTTTATTTGATAGCTATCTTTCGTTAAATAATGTGCTGTTAATCCTTGTAATAAGACAGAAGCGGCTGTTTCAAAAGAGATAGAATCTGGAAGCTTAATTGCTTTCTCCGATGGAACAGCAACTAGCTCTGCATTTGCAAATGGGACATCAGCAAATGCAATACGCTCTCCAGGATTAATATTCGTAACGTCAGCTCCTACTTTTTCAACAATGCCAGCCCCTTCATAACCTAATACATACGGCGGATTGCCAGCGAGGTGATAATCGCCGCGGCGTCTATAAATATCAGCGAAATTTAAACCGATTGCTTTTGTACGGATAAGAATTTCATTTGGATTTATGATTGGATCATGTATTTCTTTATATTGTAGTACATCTGGACTTCCAAATTGTTCGAAATAAAGTGCCTTCATATGGAATACCCCCATTTTTATTGTTTGTCGATGCTCTTTATCATACAATACAAATATCAATAGACAAAGAGGATTATTTCGATGAAATCAATCGAAAATATCGATTGAAAAGAGGGACGATAAATGGAGATAAAACAATTAATTACATTTAAAGTAGCGGCAGACACTTTGAATTTTACGCAAACTGCGAAGAAATTAAACTTTGCTCAATCGAGCGTAACAGCGCAAATTAAAACGTTAGAAGCTGAGCTAGGTACGCCGTTATTTGAAAGGTTAGGAAAACGTCTTTTCTTAACTGAAGCAGGCAGGAAGTTTCAATTATATGCTGATAAGATGATTGCACTTAGTAACGAAGCGAAAATGGCTGTGAAAGATGATGAAGAAATAGCAGGTACGTTAATAATCGGTGCGCAAGAGAGTCAATGTACATATAGACTTCCTTCTATATTAAAGAGGTTTAAAGCACAATTTCCCCAAATAAAACTTATATTTAAACCTGCGCATTCCAATAAAGATGCGAAGGAACAATTGATGGAGGGAAAAGTCGATCTTGCATTTATTTTGGACGAATGTAAAACAGAAGATGCTTTACATGTGGAGCCGCTTATGAAAGAAGAATTAAAAGTAGTAGCTGCTTCAGGGCATCGTTTACTTGAACAACCTTCCATTACTACAAAAGATTTAGAAAGTGAGACACTTTTATTAACGGAGCTTGGTTGCTCGTATCGGACTTTATTTGAAGAGCTATTTCGTACGGAAGATGTGTATCCAGCAAATAAAATTGAGTTCGTTAGTGTCGAGGCAATTAAACAATGTGTTATTGCAGATTTAGGAATAGCCGTTTTACCAGCGATAGTAGTAGAAAAAGATATACGAGAAGGGACGATAAAAGAGTTACATGTAGAAAATACAATTTCACCAATTTATACACAAATTGCTTGGCATAAAGATAAATGGATGACAGCGCCACTGCAGCAATTTATTGATGTGACGAGGGAGTTTTTTACGACGGATTAAGTGGAGAAATATTTGATTTATATAAAAGGGAAAATGGCAATTTTGTATAAAGAACCGATGCTTGAGTGAAATAAGTATCGGTTCTTTTATGTTTTAAATAAGGATGCAATAAAATGTGTATTTCTCAACTTTTTTCTTAGACGGATACGTAAATTTCTTCGTATATTCCAATAATCATAAGGAAATTTACAACGTTTATTCGTTTCTGTAAGATGCCTCTAGGAAGCGTGAAAGGAGGGCTTACATAGTGGTATAGGTTGTCTTTAGTATACGTACTTATTTTGAGGGGGGAATTTAAAATGTTTAAAAAATTAATGAAAGTATGCGTGTTAAGTGCGGCCAGTGTAGGGGTATTATTTAGTTTCCAAGGAAGTACATTTGCAGCTACTGATTTAAGTAGTTACTATGACGGAAAAAATCCGGCTACAACAAAAGTATACGGAGGCAGTACAACATGTGATGCAGATGGATTTAATGCAAAGTCTACAGCGGTGTATGAGGGTAGTAAAAAAGTAGGGACAGTGTATTTACGTTACAGTAATAAATGTCATGCAGCATGGGCTAAGTTTGTTTTAGATCAACCAGCACCAGCTGTTTCTGGAGGAGTGTATGCGTACGCTGTTGTGAATAAATACAAAAATGGTGTATTTCAAAAATCAGTCACTTCTAATCAGGGAAACGGCACAATAAAAACAGGTCAAACGAGCACTTATACAGGAATGGTATTTGATTTAACTGCTGATTTTGGATACACAGCAGATGCTGAAGCGGTTACTTTTAATAACGGTTATGGAAAAACTGGACGCTATTAAAAAGGAGTGGAATACTTTGAAACTTTTAAAAAAGCTAAGCGCATGTTTTTGTCTATCATTGCTCGTTTTAACTAGTGTGTTTAGTACGACGAATAATGATAAAGCATATGCAGAAGATCATTCGTATGATGGGAAAAGTCCATATTACAATAGTTGTGATCAATCAGCAGTAACGAAAGAAAAGAAGTGGATTGATTCAAATTCTTATGTGGAATTAAAATTTAGTACGACGTGTAAGACAGCATGGGCAAAAGTTACTGTAACTCGTCCAGCAGTTTATAATAATGAAGCTGATGCAAGAATCGTAAGAAAAACAGATGGAAAGGCATACACTTGCGGGAGTGCTGGAGGAAATGGTGTTGTGAATAAAGGGCAAAGATCATGCTATACGCCAATGGTATATGATTTAGATCCAAGGAAGGCACAAGCGCAAGGGAAACATGCCATTCCGAATAGTGATGCATATAATTATGCGGAGACAATTTGGTATTGATAGTATTATAATGTGCTAAGAGCTTTTATTTAATGTTGATATGAAGATGAAAGAGCCTTGCTATATTTTACTGTAGTAAGGCTCTTTAAAGTTGTTTGATTTTTATTTGACTAAAGCTTTTGATAGGTATTTAGAACTATTGAACTAACTAAGATCTGTATCCGGAGGAGTATATCCAAGGTGACGAGCCATAGATACAATTTGTCCTTTATGATGAAACTCATGTGTTTCTGTATGGGTTAAAAGCCATAGCGGAGTTGTACTCCAAGGCTCTTTTTGCCATTTCACTTCATTTGCTATATTTTCGAGCCAACGGTCATTGTATTCATCTAAAAAACGTAGTACAACCTCATCTACTAACTTAAATCTAGCACGGACTTTCTCGACATCTGCATGCTCAATTTCATCATCACTAGCAAATGAAAAATCTGCCCGCTTTAGCTTGAATGCGAATGATCCAAGCCAGTAGCGATAGCAATCGGCTACATGAATATGTGTCTTTATGATGCTACCGCTCCCGAAATTTGGAACAGTGCTATGTAATTTTTCTAGTGGAATTTCTTCCAAAAACGAAAATAGAGTTTCTCTTGTAGAACTAATAAGATTATATTGTTGTTTTAAAATATGTAACATGTAATTAACACTCCTCTTTTAAACTATTTGTGTAGTAAGTAATTCTATATGTACGAGGGGTGAACCTTTTATTATGTTTACAAAGCATATTAGATGTATTTATTCATTGTTTCTGATAGATTAAACAAGGTGAAACTTTAATAAATTGTACATCAAGAAGGGGAACGATAAAGTGAATAGAATAATTGGTTTAAAACAATTTGAAATAACGCGTGGGGCATTACTTAAATTTATGGAAACGTTAGATGATAAAACTGCAGATACACAGCCGGAGGGTTTTAATAATACAATTCGCTGGCATATTGGTCACGTGTTAACAGCGGCAGAAGTTTTCATGTTTGGAAAAGAATTCAAACAATTACCAACTGAATATCCAGGTATGTTTGGGTATGGATCAAAACCGTCTAAATGGAAAACAGAAGGGCCATCATTAGAAGTGTTAACGGCTCAATTAAAAGAACAAGCAAAACGTATTAACGAAATTCCAGCAGAAGCATTTGAAAATAAACTGCCAGAGCCATTCCTAGGATTGGAAACAGTAGGAGAACTATACGGTATGATGCTTTATCATGAAGCTGATCATATTGGGCAAATGAAGGCGATGGAACGAATTATTAAGGCTCTTTAGTTTGAATTGCATATGAAAAACGAAATCACAGATGTTTTGTGAAAATTGAGGTGTAAGTAGTTACAATCTTATTTTTCACAATACAGGTATAATGTTAAATAATATAAAGACAAAAAGGATAGATAATTTATTATCTATCCTTTTTGTTGTTGAACTTCTTGAAGGATTATGAACGCTTACCATCGTGATACTGATGAAGTAGGAATAGTTATTGTTTTTTGTTTTACATAATAGAAAAATATTGAAGCTAATACAGAAATAAGGTTGCAAAATCTGTATGAAATATAAGTATAATAATAGAGAAGAACTAGAAATAGGGGTGAATACTATGATTACATTAGAACAGAAGTTGGAGCAATACACACATACGTATGGACAGTTAAAGGGAGAACTAAAATGGAAAACGAGTGATTCTCGAACAGGAATGATGATTGCTGCTATGTATGCAGGTAGTGATAAATTGTTTGATCTCGGACGTTTTTTAGAAATTAGTAGTTATATTAAGAATCAGGTAGGGATGTTTTCATACTTAAAGTCTTATCATCGCTTTGTAGTGGCTGCAACCTTAGATATTCACTTTACAGATTACAAGGAAGCTTTCCGGAAGTTTTTAGATTTATATGAACAATTGGTCGCTGGTGGTTTTAGCCGAAGTATATTTACTTATCTCGCAGCAGCTGTGCTTTTAACAGAAGAAAATGAACAGCATGGCACGCACGTTCAGCGTTCGATGCAAGTATATAAACGGATGAAAGAGGATCATCTTTTTCTTACAGGTACTAATGATTATCCGCTCGCGGTTTTATTAGCAGGACAATCAGAGAATGTAGAAACACTTATGGACCGTGTAGAACGTCTGTATCAGAAACTAGCGAAAGCGGGTTTGCGTAAGGGGAACGATCTTCAATTTTTAAGTCACATTCTTTCACTAAAGAAGGATGTCCGTGAAGAAATGTTAGTTGCAACATGTACAAACATATGGAAGTTGTTAAAACAAGAAAAGGTAAAAGTGAAACAGATGCATTATCCAGCAATCGGGCTATTAGCGTTACTTGAAGATGGAGAAAAAGAGATTCATTCTATTAAAGCATGGATTGAAAAATTGCAGGGGGAGAAATTATTCCGTTGGCATACAGATGCGAATATTCTTATTGCTATTCAGCTGTTCGTAAGTCAGAAAGGTGAGGAGAGTAAAGCTACCAACACAGGTTTACAAACTATGATAGAAGTCCTTATACAAGCACAACAGGCAGCTATGATGGCAACGATTGCTGCAACATCTGCTGCAACATCTTCTGCTAGTAGTAGTTCATAATTTATGCTCTTGTAAATTATGATGAATTTATAACGAGCAGTTTAAAAAAATATTATTAAAAAAGCCCATCACTCTTTAATGAGTGATGGGCTACCTGTTTTTACATAATCAGCGTTATTTTTTGAACTCCTTCAAACGTTTGAGTTGTGTAACAATCATAATGCTAATAACAACAAGTAAAAACCATGAGCTAATTTTGCTTAAGTGAACGAGATTCCACGCTTCCCGTTGATTTGGATATTGCCATGCTCCGAAAAAAGTTGCGATGTTCTCTGCAATCCAAATAAAGAAACCAATAAGGAAAAAGGAGAGAACGAGTGGCATTTTATATGTAACACCTCGTAATGAAAATTCTACAAATGTTCGAAAGAAAACGATGAATAAAAGAACAGTTAATACCCATCTAAAGTCATATAAAAAATGATGTGTGAAAAAATTAAAGTAAATCATAGCGCCTAGCGGTATGGCAAAAATAGCCCTCGGCCAATGGTGCATTTGTAAGTGCAATCTTCTCCACGCTTGGCATATGTAACTTGCAACACTTGCATACATAAAGCCACTGTAAAGCGGAACTCCAAAAACTTTTGAATATGCCTCTTCCGGATAACTCCATGAACCGAAATGTACTTTATATATTTCTAGTAGAAGGCCGATGAGATGGAAGACAGTAATTACTTTTAATTCGTCTTTCGTCTCAAGCCCAGTCTTGTACATAATCCACTGCATAAGAAGACATACGATGAGTATGAAATCATATCGGTATAATCCTGGGATAAAAACGATTTTTGAAAGGGCTAGTGTTAAAAAAATAACGACAGGGAATAAACAGGATAATGCTTGTTCATAAGTAAAATAGAGTAGTTGTTTTATATATAACATTGCATCACCTTGGATATTTTTATTTGAAAACTCAAAATAATTATTAGGTATACTACACTTTTAAAAATAAGCTAGTAGTCTATTTTGCGTGTATTTGTAAGTTTTGGAAGGGAATTGTAATAAGTATTTTAATATTTAGCGAAGTGAAAAAATAGTTTGCTATTTAAAAAAAGTGGCGATATAATATCTAAATGAAAATGATAATTATTATCAATAATAATTACAAATAAAAAATAATTATAAAAAACAACTGAATATAAAGGATGAAATGAAACATGTTACATAAGCCTGCTGTATATGCTGGCAATAATCGCTGGCTACATATTAAGTTCATATGTTTCATGAGCTTAACAATTTTATGTTTAATCGGCTCTATATTTTTAGCTGTTGCATTTGGTGCAAAGGATATCCATTTGCAAACCGTATGGACAGCGGTTTTTGATTATAATCCGAAATTAACGCAGCACCAAATTATTTATGAATTAAGACTCCCAAGGGTAATTGGTGCAGCAGTTGTAGGAGCTGCTTTTGCGGTGGCTGGAGCTGTTATGCAAGGAGTAACACGAAATCCTTTAGCGGATGCAGGTGTGCTTGGTATAAATGCAGGTGCGATGTTTGTAGTAGCACTTAGTTTTGCCTTTTTCCCGCATATGCCGTATTCCTATTTAATGATTGTTTCCTTTATTGGAGCGGTTTTAAGTACAGTACTCATTTTTATTATCGGATCAGCAACATCAGGCGGATTAACACCGATGAGGTTAACGATTGCAGGGGCAGTTATGGCCGCGCTTTTGCATTCGTTAAGTTCAGGTGTCGCGATTTATTATGACTTAAGTCAAGATTTAGCTTTTTGGTACGCTGGTGGTGTTGCAGGCGTTAAGTGGGAACACTTGAAATTTCTAGTTCCTATTATTCTCATAACAATTGTTTTTGCTACAGTGATAGGGAGGTCTATTTCACTCATATCAATGGGGGATGACGTCGCTACGAATTTAGGAGTAAAAACGAACCGAACGAGAATACTAGGGATGATTATAGTAGTCATTCTTGCAGGTGTATCTGTTTCAGCTGTTGGTTCTATCGGATTTGTAGGACTAGTTATCCCGCATATTGCTAGAAAATTAGTTGGTGTGAATTATCGACTCATTATTCCTATGTCAGCATTTTTAGGAGCTATGTTATTAGTTTTAGCTGACTTAGGGGCAAGAACAGTAAACCCTCCTAAAGAACTTGCAATAGGAATTATGGTAGCTCTTGTTGGAGTTCCGTTCTTCCTCTATATAGCACGTAAAGTTGGGAGGGAGCTATAAGTGAAGGATCTTTTGAACACAGATAAAAAGAGAGCCATTACTGTAACTACAATTTTTGGTTGTATTAGTATCGCTGTCATTTTAATTAGTTTAAATACAGGTACACTGAGCATTGTACCGCTCAAAGTAATTCAAACGCTTTTCGGTTATGGTGATTTTGAGAGCGCAACAGTGCTATACGATTATCGTATGCCAAGAATTATAATTACAATGTTAGCCGGTATTGGCCTTGGGATTTCCGGTGCGATTTTGCAAGGGCTATCACGTAATGCACTTGCAGACCCTGGTATTTTAGGATTACATTCAGGTGCATCTTTCGGGCTAATTATATTCGTTACTTTCTTTCATTCTATTAATGAGAATGCATCGATTTTAATACCGTTATTTACATTTGGCGGGGGAGTACTAGCTGCGTTTTTAATTATTATACTTGCGCATGATCGGTCAAAAGGTTTACTTCCTATTAGACTTATTCTCGTTGGTATTGCTATTTCGGCTGGATTTAGTGCGATTTCGTTATTTTTCTCCCTCAAGTTAAATGATGAGACGTATACATTCGCTTCTAGATGGTTAGTTGGTAACGTGTGGGGAAGGGATTGGATTCATGTCTTAGCATTATTACCTTGGATTTTCATACTAACCCCGTATGCATGGCTAAAATCTAAAACGTTAAATGCATTGTCACTAGGTGATAGTGTGGCAGCAGGGCTTGGTGTTTCTGTTCAAAAAGAACGGTTACTACTTTTAGCTACAGCGGTTGGATTATCTTGCGCAAGTGTATCGATGGCAGGAGGAATTGGTTTTATCGGTTTAGTTGCTCCGCATATTGCAAGAAAGTTAGTAGGTGCTACCTATCAACATTTCCTTCCGCTTGCTGGCATTATCGGAATGATTATTTTAGTACTAGCAGATACGATAGGTCGTTCTATATTCGAGCCAAATTCTATTCCAGCTGGTGTAGTAGTGGCAGCTTTAGGAGCACCGTATTTTCTTTATTTACTTACAAAAACAAAATAAATACTTCAAAGAGGAGAACATATGAAAAAGAAACTTACTATTTTATTTAGCATGATGTGTATTTTAGTATTAGCAGCATGTGGTCAAACGAAATCTAATGAAGAGGCAACGAAAAAAACTGAAAAAAGTAATGATCCGAAAATCGCCTCTATGTCTATTCACTTAACGAATAATTTACTGGCATTAGGAATTACACCTGTAGGCTCTGTTATTGGTGGAGATTTAAAAGATTTCTTACCGCATGCAAAAGAGCAGTTGAAAGATACGAAGAAACTTGGTGTTGTAACAGATCCGAATATGGAAGCATTACTTCAATTGAAGCCAACTGACATTTATGTGGATGAAAAATATGCGGGCAAAGATTTAGCGAAATACGAAAAAATTGCAAAAACACATTCTTTCAATTTAGATGAAGGTACGTGGAGAAATCAGTTAAAACAAGTTGGTAAACTTGTAAACCGTGAGAAAGAAGCGGATACATATATTCAAGATTACGAAGAGCAATCAAAACGAGTGAAAATTTTAATAGATAAAGAATTAGGTAATAACGAAAAAGTAATGGCAATTCGTGTTACTGCAAAAGAATTACGTGTATTTAGTACGAAAAGACCGATGGGACCAATTTTATTCCAAGACTTAGGATTACAACCTGCAAACGGTGTAGAGAAAATTGATGGAAACCGTCCTTTCGAAGTCATTTCACAAGAAGTATTACCTGACTTTGATGCAGATGCTATTTTCGTTGTTGTAAATAGAGACGATAAGGCAAAAGCTGCATTTAAACAACTTCAAGAAACACCAATTTGGAAAGACTTAAAAGCAGTTAAAGGTAAGCACGTATACATCATTAATGACCAACCATGGCTTGACTATTCTGCTTTAGGTAACAAAATGGCAATGGATGAAGCGGAGAAAATGTTTACGAAATAATATCGATTCGTTGTTAGGAAGATCCTCTAAATTTTGAGGGTCTTTTTTTATTGTTAGAATAAATGGAAAATTATACAATGAATGTAATTTAATGTAGAGGAGATGTGCCAATGTCAGCGCTTATTGTAAGTATCCCGTTTAAGAAACAGTTTATGGAACAAGGGGATAAATAAGCTAAAATAAGTATCCCCGTTATTAAAAAAGGGGGAGCCTGAAATGACAATGAATCTTTTTCAAAATAAATCGATTAAATTATCAGTTATGAGAGAAGCAGACGGTGCAGTAATGGCTATGTGGCAAGAAGATAGTGAGTATGTAAGAAATCTCGATACAGATATAGCATTCCCGCAATCGTTACATGAAATAGCAAGTGATGGGCTATTAAAGGGACGGAGATCAAATAGCATTTCTTTCATGGTAAGAACAGTTCAAGATAATCGATTAATTGGTTTTGTGGCGATTCATGGTATAGAGTGGAATAACAGAACGGGTTTATTAGCAATTGGTATAGGAGATGCAAATGATAGAGGGAAGGGATATGGAAGAGAAGCAATCCATCTTATCTTAAAATATGCTTTCTATGAATTGAATTTGTACCGCATCGGTCTGGATGTTATTTCTTATAATAAAGCTGCTATTGAGTTGTATAAAAAGATGGGTTTTCAATTAGAAGGTTGTATGAGAGAAGCAGTTCAAAGAGATGGGAAGTGTTTTGATCGTATTATTATGGGGATATTGCGAGATGAGTGGATAGAACTACAAAAATAAAAATGGTGGTAACAAGTTAATTATTCATACTATGAATAATTGAATAAAAAGGAAAACTAGGTAGGTACTAGTTTTCCTTTTTATTTTTGGTACTAATTATATGATCTTATGAATAGTTTGTATCCTGTGAATAAAAGGGTACAGCCTAAAGCGAATGTTAATATTACTCCAGTTGAAAGATTAATAGAAGGATTAAAAACTAAAGTCGCTGTTTCGCCAGTTAGAACACTGTGAATATTCACGTAAGTAAATGGATTGTAAGGAGAAGAGAAACTCTTCATGCCAATAAAAGCTATAATACCTACAAAAGACGTTGTAAAACTTAGGCTTTTTAGTAAAAGTGATGAAATATAGTAAAAAGAATATAGAAAAAATGTTAGTACAACAGTTAGTAATAATACTTGTCCGAAGTAATTTTTCAAAGTGATAAAGTGAAATTGATCTTTAATGGGATTTAAACTATTATACTCACTGCCAAATGGATTAGGTTCTGATCCTTCGTATACAAGGACTGGATAATCAAAATTTCCTATTCCTTTCGTGAAATAGCTACATAATAAGGGAATGAGTAGCATTAGTAAAACGAAAACAAGTGTAGAAAGAAAGCCGCTAAAATACTTTGTTATAAATAATGATTTTCGTTTAATAGGCAAAGTATAGTAAAAGTGCAAACCACGCTTCTTATTATTCATTTCAGAAGAGATATTGTTTCCAAAAATGAAGCATCCCAATAAAATGAGTACTGGTATATAGTAGTACTGGATTATTTGATATAAAAATAAAGAGCCAGTTGTGCCATAACGCATAGTACTCTTTTCCCAATATTCTAAGGCACTCCCTGTAAATTGATCGTAAATTGTAAATAGATAGGGTGTATAAATGGTATTTTGAATGAATGGTTCAGCTTTATTTTTTTTCAGTAATAATAATTCTTCCAACGTTGCCCGTGCTGTAAATAATGAAATATTTTGTTTCTCAATTGCATGAGGGAAAGAGTTTGAGCCTTTTGAACTCTTAAACATAAATTGTAAATGATTTATATGCTCTTCATATATGTCTTGCCAATTACCTTGAGAATAGTTCGCGATCCATTTGTTCTTCTTGGAAAGAGATTGCTGATATTCTTGAATAGCTAATTTATTTTCTGTAATTTTTTCAACATCGCCATTCTGTTCAGCTTCAATCTTTTGCAGTTCTAGTTCTTTTAAAGCCTGTTGAGAAATGTTAACGCTATTTTGTGCAAATGATAAATTTCCACGCTGGATATCTTTCGCGACAGAATAATTTAAGACATATAAACTACTAACGAAAAGAATAGAAGTGAATACTGCAATCCAGGTTGTTTTTTTCTTGAAATATTTTTTGAATTCAAATTGGAAGAGTTGTTTCATATTACACACCCCGCTTTTGATTCATGCATATGGCACATAGTAAGAGCAAAAATGTACTTCCAATTAACACCACTGCACCTAATGGGTAATATCCATTATTATCTAAAATGACGCGATCTATTTGTTGATAGGAAAGGGGGGATAGAAACGGATTAAAGCCGATTTTTGATAAAATGAAACCACTGCTCAAAATAAAAGTGAGAATTAAATATGTAACAAGAGTATTTCTTATCCAAAATCCAATGAGCACTAATAAGGAAATAGTTACAGTGGAATAACATAGACTGTAAGTGAGAGCTGTTTTTAAGTATGTACCTGAACTAATGATAGTTTCTGTTTTTGTGAAAAGCGGGTAATTAAAAATATTACCGGTAAATTTTCCGAATATTGTCGGTAATATATAAGACAGTGAAAATACTAGTAAAATCCATAGGAGACTAACAACAAGTAAACTGAAAAATTTTATTAAGACATAGTGACTACGAGAAATAGGTAAAGTATAGGCTAACTTAATTGTATAGTCTTCAAATTCTTTCGTAATGACTGTACCTAGTAAGAGTAGTAAAATAAGAAATCCTGGGGCATTGAGTAGTAGTGAAATTACTTTTTTCATAAATAGAGATGGCTGAATGGAAAGGTCAAGGTCTTCTTTTGGCACACCTTGTTGTAATAAGTTTTCATTCAGTTGAATTGCTTTTTTCATATCTTTTTCGCTAGCTGAGAAGCCCCCTTCTACTTGTTGAAAGTGCATAGCTAAGTCATAAACTTTCATTTCAGTCTTTAATTCATTTTTCCACTTGTTATCCTTTACTTCTTGTATAAGTTGATTTAAATGTTTTAATAGCGGAAGTCCGATCTCTAATCGAGATTCAATTTTTGCGTTAGGTCCTTTTTTTAATGTATCTTGATCCCCTGTAACTTGATTAGAAACTTCTGTTTCGTATTTAGAAAATAATTCAATTTTTTTCATTTGGATTATTTCTTGTTTAAGCACATTATGAAGAAATAACCCGCAGATGATTAGTATAGTAGCAATGATTAAAGTAAAGAGAATGTTAGAGTAGAGCATTTTTTTTAGTTCGAATAGAAATATTTTCATGTCGTATCACCACATACATTAAATAGTTCTTCATATCTTTTTTCAGAACCGATAACTTCTTTTTGGATATCAATAATATTAATTTTATAGGAATGAAATAGATTAATAAGGTCTTGAATGGTGTGGTGTTATAATTGGACTCGAAGGCTGTTCTTAGTTAACACTGCTTGTACGTTTTCTTCTAATAAAACGTGTTGTGCATGTTTTAAATCTGAAAATAAGAAGTGATAATAAATTTTTTCGTACTTTGTCATATCTTCTTCTATTAATTTGCCGTCTTTTAAAAAAAGAATCTTCTTTGTAACACGGTCAATTTCTGATAAATTATGAGAAGAAAGAATGATTGTTGTACCTTCTTCTACTAAGCGTAATAAAATGTTTCTCATCAGTATCGCACTAGTTGGATCCAAACCATTCAAAGGTTCATCAAGGAACATAAGCTTTGGTTTGTTTAAGATTGCCATCGCTAAGAGAAGGTGCTGTTTCATACCTAAGGAGTAATCTTTAATTTTCCTCTTCGCATAATTTTCCATTCCTACATATTTTACAACTTCATTCATGCGTTCTTTTGAAATTCTTTGCACATCACAAATGAATGCAAGATGATCGTAGCCGTTTAAATAGTCATATAGTACAGAATTGTCCTGTAAAAAAGAAACGTCTTTAAACACTGAAACATCTTTGTTAGATTTTCCTATCAATTCAATATTTCCGGATGTAGCGGGCAAAAGATTGGTAACTACATTTAAAAAAGTAGTTTTACCAACACCGTTAGGACCTACTAAAGCCCAAATTCCTGGTGAGTTGATGGTGAGATTAATTCCATCTAATATTTTTTTATGTTTGTAACTTTTTGATAAATTATTGATAGATAGAATAGTCAACTAGAATTCCTCCTTTTTAATTAATTGGTATAAAATGTAATTATTCTATTAATTGTAACTGAAAATTCTGATTTATAAATAGGTATAGTTACAAATTTAAGTTTTTTCTAAAATTAATTCTTAAACCTATTATATGAATAATTTAGAAATGAGACTGTGAAGAAAGGAAAAAGAGCACTTGTTGGAGAATTTTTACAATGTGTTGATTAGAGAAAAAGGAGCTATGCAAAATGAATTTAGAAAAAGCAAAACCAGTAAATGAAGAAGTCGCTGAATTAAAGGAGCTAATTAAAGAATTACACGGAAGTGTACATCAACTTCAAAGTGAAGTGCAGCAACTAAGGCACGAAAGACCGGTTGTTGAAGTGCGAAAAGGTGTTCAATTATCACCGGCAATCGTTGGACAAATTGGCGGTATGATATTAGGTGGGTTGGCAATTATTGGTATATTTTGGTGATGAAAAAAAGGTTTGCAGCATAGTGCTGCAAACCTTTTTTATTTGACGATATAATTTCACGCACTACAACTTTTACATTAAATAACGTAAATAAATATAAGCATGTGATAATAGTAATGCAATGATTGTTAACGGTAAACCAATTTTTAAGAAGTCCATATACGAGAAAGCATGTCCTTCACGTTTTGCAATACCAGCAACGACTACGTTTGCGGATGCTCCGATTAATGTTCCGTTTCCTCCTAAGCAAGCTCCAAGTGATAACGCCCACCATAGTACTTCAATTTGCGGAGAATCGACAGATAATCCGAGTCCTGTAGCTAAGTCTTGAATAAGTGGGATCATCGTTGCGACAAATGGGATGTTATCAATTGTCGCAGATGCGATACCTGATACCCATAAAATAAGTATCGCAGCGAAACCGATATCACCGTTCGTTACGTCAAGCACTTCTTTTGCAAGTGAAGAAATAAGTCCGATATCAATTAACCCGCCAACGAGAATGAATAGTCCAGCGAAGAAGAAAATGGTTACCCATTCAACGTGGGCAAATACATCTTCAATATCATGTTCTTTTACTCCAATTAGCATGAGAAGTGTAGCGCCTGTCATCGCGATAACCGCAGCGTCTACATGAATAATAGAATGAAGTACAAAGCCTAAAATGGTTAGTCCCAAAATCGTGATCGATTTTAAAAGGAGGCTTTGATCTTTAATATAATCTTTTTCGTTTAATACCATAAGTTTTTCGATTTGCTCAGGTGTTGTTTTTAGTTTGTTGCGATACATAAAGTAAATAATGCCAAGTGTAACGATAGAGATAATGATTACGATTGGAGCTAAGTTCAGTAAAAAGGCATTAAAATCTAAATGTTTATTTGCTGATCCAATCATAATGTTCGGTGGGTCACCGATTAATGTTGCTGTTCCGCCTATATTTGAAAATAGCACTTCTGAAATCAAATAAGGAACAGGGTTTACTTTTAAAATACGTGTAATGGATAGTGTAACAGGTACGATTAATAAAACGGTTGTTACGTTGTCCAAAAATGCAGAACCAACTGCGGTTAATAAGGATAGTAATAATAAAATGCGGATTGGTTTTCCGCCAGCTGCCTTCGCTGCTTTAATGGCTACAAATTCAAATACGCCCGATTGACTCGTAATATGTACGAGAATCATCATTCCGATTAAAAGAGTAATCGTTTCCCATTGAATATGTGATGTGAAAGCGGTATGTAAATCTACAACTCCAAAAATAATCATAATAGCAGCGCCGAATAGTGCGATTACAGCACGATTCAATTTCTCAGAAATAATAAATCCGTACGTGATTAAAAATACGGCAATTGCAAAATAATATTGCCAATTTGCTACTTCATGTGCTGATTGTTCCAATCATGTCACCTTCTTTAAAGTATGTATTGAATTGTCGAAATGTATCTCGCTGCATAAATACGGGATAAAATATATTGTAGCAAATTCAAAAAAGAAAGAAAACTATTTAACAAAGTGAAGGAAAAAATATATTTTTTACATATCATATAAAAAATATAAAAAACACAGTGCAAATTATTAGGAAAAGTGAGCGTTGTCCTCTAATATAGAGATAGCAATTTACATTATTTTTGCGTAAAATGGTTTAAAGAGGTGAATTCCGATGGAAATAGTAAAAGATAGTTCTCTTATTCAAAATGAAATTGAACGCTTTGTAAATAAAGATGTATATATTCATTTAGAAACAACGAACGGAGCGTATGCGTCACATTTTAACGAAAAGATGATGACAGTTGGGGCATTCATTCGAAATGCAATTATTCGCTTTGAACGCGGGAAGATTACTGGAACGAATCCATACCGAGTTGGTTTAAAAATGGATCACGGCTGGGTATATGCAGAAGGTATTACGCACTGGGAAGTAGACGATAAAGAGCGTTTATTACTAGCAGGACATGATAATCAAGGCCGCTTAGCAGTTGCACTTGAGTTAAGCTTAACGCCATTTAAGTAAGAAGGAGGGAAACTTATGGAGAGACATGTACTTGTTGTATTTCCGCATCCAGATGACGAAGCATTTGCTGCGGGAGGAACAATTCGCTTATTAACAGATCAAGGAGTACCTGTAACGTATGCATGTGGTACTTTAGGACAAATGGGACGTAACATGGGGAAAAACGTATTTGCTAACCGTGAAACGATTCCAAATATCCGTGAAAAAGAATTAAAAGATGCATGTGAAGCGATGGGAATTCAAGATTTAAGAATGCTTGGTTTCCATGATAAAACGTTAGAATTTGAAGATGTTGATTTCGTTGCAGATAAAATTGAAGCAATCATTCAAGAAGTAAATCCATCTCGAATTATTACATTTTATCCAGAGCACGGTGTACATCCAGATCATGATGCATTTGGCCGCGCAGTCGTTCGTGCTGTATCACGTATGCAAAAAGAAGAACGTCCAGTCATTCATGCAGTTGCGATTACGAGAAATCGTGAAGCTTTATTAGGTGAGCCGGATGTTGTAAATAATATTAGTGAAGTATTCGAGCATAAATTAGCTGCACTAGGTGCGCATCGTTCACAAACAGAAGCGATGTTAGAAGAAACACATGCAAAAATCAAAAATAAAGATGCAGCAACATTAAAATGGCTGCAACTTGAACAATTTTGGACTTATAAATGGGAGTAGGCTAGAAGATATCTTCTAGTAGCTCTTACATAGAAAAAGCACCGTCATTTGTGACGGTGCTTTTTTAGTGGGGAATTTTTATTTTTCTGCTATTTGAGAGTAATCTTCACTTTATCTCGTACTCCATTCTTTTACGAATTCATCATGATATGCTTCGCTCCAATGGTATGGTTGTAACTCTTTTAATGGTTTGAAAATAATATCTTGTTTCGAATTTGTAATGGCGCATAGTACTTCTGGTCCCCAATAAAATAAACGTTCTTGGCATACACCACAAGGTGATAATACTTTTAATTCAGAATGCTCATTTTCCCTTGCAAGACAAATCGAATGTGTAACTTTCTTATGAAATTTATGTGCTTCTAAAATAGCACCTGTTTCCATACAAAGTTCTGTTGAAGCGTTTATTACGTCAGGGGCCACACTTGTATAAATGGATCCATCTTCTACACGGATTGCTGCAGCTCCGCCCCAATTATGCGGATACCTTTGTTCAATTAAATTTTTCACTGCATCATATAATTGTTGTTCAATGCTCAATTGTATTTCCTCATTTCTGCTTAATTTTCGATTCAATGACTGTTATTTTTTTAGTAATACCGTTAAAAAGAATAGACACTCAATTTCAAACTATAAATTCAAGAATTATTTTTCATCTGCATACTTTTCCTCTAAGGCAATTAATAGAGGAATTGATATAGTTACAAGAATGATTAAAGTGGTTATAAAAGATTTAGAAAGAGAAAAAGAACCTTCGATTAAAGGTGATAAAAACTTGAATGAAAGTATACTAGTTATTAAGGAAACTACTAAAAAGCTAAAAAGAGACACATTTTTATTTTTGATAGATATTTCTATAAAATCTTTAAGACAGCTTATGACGACAAATATAGTTAATATAATAAGAGAAATAAAATAATGTGTTACATTTGTCATACTAATAGTAGGATCGTCTATTATGTAAGCAAGTAACTTAGATACTAACATACCTCCAAATAATAAAATAATAAAAGCAAGTAATCCTTCCGATGTATAAGTGCTGAAATTATCTTTCTTGTTAAAGAGTTTATAATTCAGAGTAGATTGGCTTATTTGAATTAGGAATAGGGTAATAATCCACACATAATATACAATTGGTAATTCTCCTGAGAATAGAGAAATTAGGAAGTTTATTACTGTCCTTAAAATTTCAATCATTACAAAAGTCCTCCTGTTTATAAGCATTGCGACATTAAAATATGCTAGTCTATCGTGCAATGATTTGATTTATCAATTCAAACTATTCCTAATTATTCCATAAAAAGGTGGTAGCATCAAGTTATCTTTTTAACAAATACTCTAAGGCCTAGCACTAGAAAAAGAAAGGCAATATGTAATATAATTGAAAAAGTATATATTAAAATCAATGTTAATATTACCCTCCTATAAGTATTAACATACGTAATTGAGGTGTTTTCTTTGTTGTTTTATGATCGAATTTCTATAATGGCCCCTCCTGTTCCGTAGCTTAGGAAAGTCTTTTTATTTCTGAGATTTTCAAAGTTATAGGAGGGTATGAAAAATGAAAAAAGTCTCAGTACCATCACTTTTGTTAATGATTATTCTTGTGGCATTTCCGCAAATTAGTGAAACGATTTACACACCGTCTTTACCTGACATTTCACAGGCGCTACATGTAAGTAATAATGAGGTACAGTTAACTCTTAGTGTGTATTTCGCTGGATTTGCTTTAGGTGTATTTTTTATTGGATGGTTATCGGATATAATTGGCCGTCGCCCGGCAATGTTATTTGGAATTGTCGTATATGGCGTTGGGAGTTTCTTATGCTTTATTGCAAATTCCATTGAAGTTTTATTGCTAAGTCGTTTTATTCAAGCGTTTGGAGCAAGTGCTGGCTCTGTTGTTACACAAACGATTCTTCGTGAAAGTGTAGAAGGGCATAAGAGGCATGTTATGTTTGCTCAAATCTCGGCAGTCATTGCTTTTACACCAGCGATAGGACCGTTAATTGGTGGCTTTCTTGATCAAATGTTTGGATTTAAAATCGTATTTTTAAGTTTAGTAGTTATGAGTGTCGGAATTTTTCTGTATACGTTTGTTTCTCTTCCCGAAACAAAGACGGACTCAGTAACGAATAAAATAAATGTGCTTTCAGTCTGGAAGAGGTTAATTACAAATCCGAAAGTAGTAACATATGGGTTATTAATTGGAGGAGCGAATGGTGTTTTATTTAGCTATTATGCAGAAGCGCCGTTTATCTTTATTGAATACTTTCAGTTATCGCCTAGTATGTATGGATTTTTAGGAATTGTTGTTGCTTCTGCTTCTATTATTGGAGCGAAAGTTTCAAAACGATTGCTTGCCACGTATAAACCAGAGAAGATTATATATATCGGTTGTCTTGTAATGACAGGGGGAGCTATCCTTTTATCTGTTATTACGTTTGTTGGATCAAATCCGAATGTAATATATATGATTGGATTTTTACTAGCTATGTTTATCTTGCTATTAGGAATTGGAGTTGCATTACCTAACTGTTTGAGTTTAGCGTTAGTAGATTTTCAAGATGTCATTGGTACTGCGGGAGCATTGTTTAGCTTAGGCTACTATGTAATTGTAACGATGACAATTTTGGGAATGAGCCAGCTGCATACAGGTTCGTTACTGGTGATGCCACTTTATTTTCTGGCTATAGTAGTTATCATGATGGTGTTTACGAAAGTGTTTATTTTAGGTAAAAAAACTTCAAAAATGATTTAAATATGAAATGGTAAAGAGTCTCATTTTTTAATGAGACTCTTTTATATTTTATGAAAATGATTAGTGGATATACGAACAAAAATTAAAGGTATTGTTGATTGATTTAAGTGTAGTTATATTTTTCTTAAAGTAGGGGATGGAGATAGAGAATTTTTAGTTGTGGGAGCGGGATAAAAAAGAGATATAGAAGCTAGTGACTTTGTAGTTCTACTAATATATTAAATTTTTGCGTGATGTGTTAATTGCATGTGTAAGTAATTATAGTACAAACTATAATTAGTGAAGTACATGCAGTATGAAACCGAGGAAATCCTATCTTCCTCGGTTATCTATACTGTAATAATATTCATACCGGAATCATATTGAATAGATGTATTTTATTGTTAATTTAGTTAAAAATTAATCAGATTATGTATAATGATTTACCGAAAAAATAATTGAACTTTTCAGATAAATGAATTAATATAAGGTAAGTAATTTTAAGATTTATAGAATATTGGAAGATGAAAGGTTTTGAGAATTTTGTAAGAGGCCAAAAACGATTTTAGGATAGCTTTAAAGTTAGTCTAAAATGACGTTTGCTTCATCATTTTCAGGGCCGAAAGGAATTAGGGGAAAGCATCTTGTATTAAAATGCGGCTATGAATCATCTAAGAGGGGGAAGTGAAGTGGCAAACAAGGAATTGAAAAGGGGCTTAGAAGCACGTCATATTCAAATGATCGCTTTAGGCGGAACGATTGGTGTTGGCTTGTTTATGGGGTCAGCCAGCACGATTAAATGGACAGGTCCGTCGGTAATGCTTGCTTATGCAATTGCAGGTATTTTTATCTTCTTCATTATGCGTGCGATGGGTGAAATGTTGTATATGGAGCCGAGTACAGGTTCATTTGCGACGTTCGGTCATAAGTATATTCATCCGCTAGCTGGTTATATGACAGCGTGGAGTAACTGGTTCCAGTGGGTTATCGTTGGGATGTCAGAAATTATTGCGGTTGGAGCATATATGAAATATTGGTTCCCGGAATTACCAGCTTGGATACCAGGTGTAATCGCAATGGTTATTCTTGGCGCAGCTAACTTAATTTCTGTTAAGTCATTTGGTGAATTTGAATTTTGGTTTGCGATGATTAAAATCGTTACGATTCTATTAATGATTATTGCAGGATTTGGACTTATTTTCTTTGGAATTGGTAACGGCGGAGAAGCGATTGGAATATCTAATCTTTGGTCAAATGGCGGTTTCTTTACAGGTGGTTTTTCAGGATTCTTCTTTGCATTATCACTTGTAGTTGGTGCATACCAAGGTGTGGAATTAATCGGTATTACTGCTGGTGAAGCGAAAAATCCGAAAAAGACACTTACAAGAGCGATTCAAAGTACAATTTGGCGTATTTTAATATTCTATATCGGTGCTATTTTCGTTATTGTAACTGTATATCCATGGGATCAATTAAGTACAATTGGTAGTCCGTTCGTAGCAACTTTTGCGAAGGTTGGTATTACGGCAGCAGCTGGACTTATTAACTTCGTTGTTATTACAGCGGCAATGTCTGGTTGTAATAGTGGTATTTATAGTGCGGGTCGTATGCTTTATACGTTAGGTGTAAATGGACAAGCACCGAAATATTTCACAAAACTTTCTGGAAATGGTGTACCTTTATTCGGTACAGTTGGCGTAATTATCGGTTTAGCGGTTGGTGTGGTATTAAGTTATATTGCACCGAAAAACTTATTCGTATATGTATATAGTGCGAGTGTACTTCCTGGTATGGTACCATGGTTCGTCATTTTAATTAGTCAAATTAATTTTAGAAAAGCAAAAGGGGCAGAGATGAAAGATCATCCGTTCAAAATGCCATTTGCTCCTGTTACAAACTATTTAACAATTGCCTTTTTAATTATGGTATTAATCGGAATGTGGTTTAACGATGATACGCGCATTTCACTAGTTGTAGGTATTGTTTTCTTAGCTATCGTAACAATTAGTTTCTATGCTTTCGGAATAGGGAAACGACCTCCGTTAGACGTTCAAAATGATCAAGAGATTTCAAGTAAATAAAGGTGAAAAAAGTCCGATTTCTTATTTAGAAATCGGACTTTTTGTTATTAAAATTTCTCTAAAACGATTTTTCCAATTGTACGCCCACTTTCAAGTAGTGCATGTACTTTTTTTACGTTTTCAGCATTAATTGGTGTGAATGTTTCATTTAAAGTAGTCTTTAAAATACCTTCATCTAATAGTTCGCTTACTTTATTTAATAGTTCGTGCTGTGTAATCATATCGCCAGTTTCATACATCGCTTTTGTGAACATAAACTCCCAAACGAGTGTAGCACTTTTACTTTTTAAAATACCCATTTCAAGCGGGTGCTCATTTTCTACGATAGAGCAAATTTTTCCTTGTGGTTTAATGAGGTCACATATTGCTTGCCAATGTTGATCTGTATTGTTTAAGCAGAAAATATAATCTACATCTTTTATCCCGAATTCTAATATTTGATCTTGTAAAGGTTGGTGATGGTTAACGATATAATCGGCACCGAATTTTTCAACCCAGTGTATCGTTTCATTACGAGATGCAGTTGTGATTACATTCAGTCCAGCCCATTTCGCAAGTTGAATTACAATTGAACCTACACCACCAGCTCCACCGATAATTAAAATGTTTTTAAATGTATTTGTATCTTTCTTATTATAATCAATTCCCAAACGTTCGAATAAACCTTCCCAAGCTGTAATAGCTGTTAACGGAAGTGCTGCAGATTCAGCATCACTTAACGTTTTTGGTTTCTTACCGACGATTCTTTCATCAACTAAATGATATTCACTATATGTACCTTGTCTCGTAATGCTCCCAGCGTAAAACACTTCGTCGCCTTCTTTAAATAACGTACAACCTTCGCCTGTTTGCACGACAACACCACTAGCATCCCAGCCAAGTATTTTCGCTACATCTTCTTTTTTATCTTTCGGAGAGCGAACTTTTGTATCAACTGGATTAACGGAAATAGCGTTAATTTTAACGAGTATATCTCTTCCTGTAGCAACAGGTCTTTCAACTTCAATATCAATTAAACTGTTTTCTTCTTCAATAGGTAAGTATTCATATAAACCAATTGCTTTCATTTCTATTCCCTCCATTAAAGTAAGAGTCATTCTCCTTTATTATAGTAGGTAAAGTGTCATTATGTAAAAAAGTTGAGTTCTTTCCATTTTGTAAAAGACTTGTTTCAGCTTTATTTTGAACTTTGCAACTGGAGAGGACCACCCACCGTTTTGATTTTATAAGCGTCGGATGAAAGGTATACTTATTTTTCCAGTGTACCTTGCATTGAACAATACTAACTGTTATATTATACTTGTAGTTACTTATTATAAAACAGTACTGAACAATAAACAGTAGTGGATTTCAATTAGAATAGGGTGAATGAATATTGAATGTACAATTTAAAAAAGGAGTTTTAGAACTTTGTGTTCTTGTCTTACTTGATAAGCAAGACCGTTATGGATATGAATTAGTTCGAAGTATATCCAATCAAATTGAAATATCAGAAGGATCTGTTTATCCTCTTCTTCGAAGGCTAACTAAGGAAGAATATTTTACAACGTATTTACAGGAGTCTTCAGAAGGGCCTTCAAGAAAGTACTATACACTGACGGATAAAGGTAGAACGTATTTGTATCAACTTTTGGAGGAATGGAATGAGTTTTCACAAGGTGTCAATCAATTAATTAAAGAAGGTGTACGTAATGACGAAAGATAAATTTTTACAACAATTAAATGTATCTCTAAAAAGGTTATCTGATAAAGAGCGTGAAGATATTTTAAAAGATTATGAAGAACATTTTACTTTCGGATTAGAGGAAGGGAAAAGCGAAGAAGAAATTGCAGCCTCATTAGGTTCTCCATCTCAAATCGCCAAAGAATTATTAGCAGATTATCATATTGAGAAAGTAACAACAAGTGCGACAACAGGAAATGTTTTCCGAGCAATTTGGGCAGTAATTGGATTAGGTTTTTTCAATTTGTTAATCGTGCTTGGACCTGCAATTACATTAGCGGCATTGATTTTTTCAGGATGGGTTCTAGGTATTTCATTTTTAGGCACACCATTACTTGTTTTAGTTGATACTATTATACATCCAAATACATTCTTGTTATTTAATCTTTTCGTTTCTTTAGCACTTTGTGGACTTGGATATTTCATTGTTATTGCTATGTTATTTTTAACGAAGCTAGCAAAGAATGGATTTGTTCGTTATTTAAAGTTCAATATAGCATTAGTAAAAGGTGGTTTGAAGCATGATAAATAAAAAGAGTCTTTCAATCATTGCAGGTATTATTTTTATTATTGGTATTATCGGAAGTTTATTCACATATCGTTCAATTGCTGCAGTACCAATTTCAGAAGAAAAGGTCATTAACAATAATAATGTGTCAAGCGTCATTATCGATACGAATAACGTTCGTGTTAACATCAATCCTACGACAGATAGTAACGTGAAAGTGAAATTAGATGGCGAGATTAATCCTAACGTAAAAAGAACATTAGCAACGGATGAGAAAGATTCAACGCTTCTGATTTCTTACAAAGAAAAGCAACAGAGTTGGTTCAACTTTAATATTTCTGAAGTATTGGCACCATTAACATTAAATGTATATCTACCCGAAAAACAGTATGATTCATTAAAAGTTTCCAATAATAATGGCTACGTTGCTGCTAAAAAACTAAACGCAACACATTTTAATATCAATACAAGCAATGGACGTGTTGAATTAAGAGAAATCAATTCGCCAAAAATTATCGCAGAAACAAACAACGGAATTATGGATTTCAAAGATGTATTGGCACAAAATATTCATGTGAAATCGAACAACGGACGAATAATGCTAGACCATGTAGAAGGTGAAATAGAAGGGCAAACTAAAAATGGAAGTCTTACTCTGAAAACGAATGAACTGGATCGAAATCTCAATTTTACGACTCACAATGGAAGAATTAATATTGAGACTGAAAAAGAACCAACTGATGTTCAATTTAATGTTTCTGTCGACAACGGCAGCGCGAATATCCTTGATAAATATGATGGAAATACGGTTATTGGAAAAGGAGAAAATGTAATTAAATTAAACACACATAACGGAAATATTACAGTGAAAAAACAATAGCATATTACCTTTTATAAACTCAGCTCGCCGCACATAAAGAGTAATAATAAATAATAAAAGAACCGACTCCTTTTCTCGATATATAGGTAGTCGGTTCTTTTATATGTAACATTCGTTTAAGGGTGTATCCTTTTCATATTTTAAAATACAAACAGTTGTTTTCTTGCTCTCGATTTTTAGGGAAATAACGAATAGTAATTAATAGTGTAAGGAGAATTTGTGAATGACTCAAAAATAATAGCTGAAACAATGAAAAGTGAGAAGGAGTTTATTTCTAGCAAGAGGAATTCTTTACTGTATTGTTTTATTCAAAACTAAATGTAAAGGTGGATACATAATGACAGTAAAGAAGCTTTATTTCGTCCCAGCAGGTCGTTGTATGTTAGATCATTCTTCAGTTAATAGTAGGCTTATGCCGGGGAACTTATTGAACTTACCTGTATGGTGTTATCTTTTGGAGACGGAAGAGGGGCTTATTTTAGTAGATACAGGTATGCCAGAAAGTGCGGTTAATAATGAAAATTTATTTGATGGTACATTTGTTGAAGGGCAGATTTTACCGAAAATGACTGAAGAAGATAGAATCGTGAATATTTTAAAACGCGTTGGTTATAAGCCGGAAGACCTTCTTTATATTATTAGTTCTCACTTGCATTTTGATCATGCAGGGGGAAATGGTGCTTTTACAAATACACCGATTATTGTGCAGCGTGCTGAATATGAGGCGGCGCAGCATAGCGAAGAATATTTGAAAGAATGTATATTGCCGAATTTAAACTACAAAATCATTGAAGGCGATTATGAAGTCGTACCAGGAGTTCAATTATTGCATACACCAGGCCATACTCCAGGGCATCAATCACTATTAATTGAGACAGAAAAATCCGGTCCTGTATTATTAACGATTGATGCATCTTATACGAAAGAGAATTTTGAAGATGAAGTGCCGTTTGCTGGATTTGATCCAGAATTAGCCTTATCTTCAATTAAACGTTTAAAAGAAGTGGTGATGAAAGAGAAGCCGATGGTTTTCTTTGGACATGATATAGAACAGGAAAGGGGATGTAAAGTGTTCCCTGAATATATATAGTGCAAAAAGTCATGAGCTCACTTGCTCATGACTTTTTCGTTTAAATGATTTTTTTTAATAAGTTATAAACTTTTTTAGAACTATCTTCATTTAATTGATAGTACGTAAGGTTTACATCATCAGGAGTATCTTGTTGAGCAATCATCACTTCGTTACTGTGATGGTCAACTACCCATATGAAATATTTTTTATAAGTTCCATCCTCGAAAGTAATCCACATATCACAGTCTATTAAATCTGATCCTTCTTCATCTAATGTTAATTTTCCTTTTTTTGCGGTATCCATACTGTTAATGAACGTTTTTAATTCATCTGTTTTTGTGAGAAAGATATCCTTTTTTGTTTTAATTGACTCGACATGTATATCTTTTATTTTCTGTTTTCCTAAAAAGATAGGGGGCTCATTTGGGTCTCTTTGAGTTGAAATGATAGTAGCTTTTTTCTTTGGTTTATTTGCTGTATAGAAATCTTGAATAGATTTCCCAGAGTTGAAAAACCATGCGATTCCAAAAATAATCAATGCACTACCTAGCAGTAAAATGATTTTTTTAATAGAATATTCTCCTCTCTATCACTTCGTATGAAGAGCTTTTCTATTAATATATGATAGGGAAGCGTAAAGTATTATAGTTGGACTTGGTTATTCTGCACAGTTTTAACAGGGCGATCTACGAGTAAATTGTAAGTGAGTCCGATTAGTACGAAAATGCCACCGACAACCTTTCCCATAGAGAGTTCGTGTGACAAGATGAAATCAATGATAGTCCCCGCAAATAATTGTCCGATAAAGATGAGTAACGTTAAATAAAATGCTGATATTTTAGGCGTAATATAGTTCGATAACGAGATGACGATAACGCCTACTAATCCGCCTAAGTAAACAGCGATAGGAATAGATTGCAACGTATGACTAGGAATGTACATTGAATCTGAACTGAAAATTAAAAATAACATAGAGAAAAATAATCCAGTAATATAATTAAAAAACGTGCCTTCCCAATTTCCAATTTTCGTTGCTAAATTTGCGTTAATAATTCTAGCAACAACGATAGAAACACCAGCTAAAATAGCGATAGTAATATATAACATTTTCTTGCCTCCATTAATAAATTGTCATGATTATAATTCCGGAAGAGATGAAACATAATCCAATTAGTTTTTTCTTTTCAAACTTGGCGACTTTCATTCCTAATAAGCCGAAATGGTCAATAACGATGGAAGCGATAGATTGACCGAGTAAACTTAATGCGATCGTAATAGAGGCACCGAGGACGGAGAAACTTATATTATTAAAAAGAACAGTGAATACTCCAATCGCACCAGCGCTATATAAAAAAAGTGGAATACTTTTATCAAAATGAATTTTATTTTTGTTTATGATTAAAATGAAGATAACTGCAATTAAACCGACAAGGTGAATGACAACGCTCGCTGTATACTTGCCAATTAACTCAGATAAAATCCCATTCAATGGAAGCATAACGGCGATGAGCACACCAATAAAGACAGAAAGAAAGTTATACAATGTAATATCCCCTTTGTATTTCATATTTGTAATGACTGTATCATGCTGAAATTGTGTATTACTATGACATATGTCATAGTGGAAGGAGAAAATTTTGATTACAATGGGGAGTAGTTGTAAAGGCGGGGGAACTATGAAGAAAATATGTAATTCTATTAAATTAGCAAATTATATGAAACAAAATAATATTGACTCCTTTTTTAGTAATGATATGAAACCATATATGGAACTCATATTTTTTAAAAAGAATGAGTTTATTTGTAGAGAAAATGAAGAGATAGATTATTTATTTTTCTTCGTTGAAGGAAAAGCGAAAGCGTTTAATACATTAAGTAACGGGAAATCTGTATTATTATGCTTTTATGATAGCTTGCAGCTGTTAGGAGATGTGGAGTTAATTCATTCTCAAAAGACAGCTTCAAACGTACAAGTGATGGCAGATTCATATTGTGTTGGTTTACCTTTAGGTAAAGTGAGAAATCAACTATTTCATGATGCGAAATTTTTACGATGTATTTGCGGATCGTTAGCACATAAGTTAAACCGACTTTCAAAAAATAGTACAATTAATTTATTATATCCACTTGAAAATAGACTTGCGAGTTACATGTTAGCAGCAGGGGAACGAGCGGTGCAGCACGGAAATCGAATTGTATTTAGTGGGAATTTAACGGAAACAGCGGAATTGTTAGGAACGAGTTATCGTCATCTATTACGTACATTAAATATTTTTTGTGATAAAGAGATAATAAAAAAGAACAATGGTTGCTTCGAAGTAGTAAATGTGGATGTTTTGAGGGAATTGGCGGCAGATGTTTATAAATAGGAGGAGGTTATAATGATTACACCTATATTTAGAATTTTTGATGTTGAAAAAGCAAAGCTATTTTACATAGATTTTTTAGGGTTTAAAATGGATTGGGAACATCGGTATGAGGAACATATGCCATTATATATACAAATTTCGTTACATGATGCTGTCATACACTTATCAGAACACCATGGGGATGCTTCGCCAGGCGGTGCGATTCGTGTGAAAATGGAGGATTTAAAAAGTTATTATGCTATTTTATCAAGTAAGGATTATGCTTATTCAAAACCTGATATAGAGAGCACACCGTGGGATACAATGGAATTAACTGTGATTGATACGTTTTCAAATAGAATTATATTTTATGAGGAAAAATTGTAGAAATGGAAGGGATTCATATACAAGTTTTCCTAAATTGAGTAGTGTAATTACGTGTTGAATGAATGGAATGAAGAGTAGTTCATAAAGTAGTGAACTGCTCTTTTTCATTTTGTTAAACAGATTGAATTATTGAAAAATAAATCGTATGATAAAACATATGAACAAATGAGCATATGTTCATATGAAATGAGAAGGAGGAAAAGGATGTTAGATGCAATTATCGTCGGGGCGGGTCAAGCTGGATTAACAATGGGATATTACTTGAAGCAAGAAGGCTATAATTTTTTACTACTTGAGGCAGGAAACAGAGTTGGTGATTCATGGAGAAACAGATATGATTCTTTACAGCTCTTCACACCGAGGGAACATAGTAACTTACCAGGTATGATAGTAAAAGGAGAAGGAAAGGGATTTCCATGTAAAGATGAAATGGCAACATATTTAGAAGAATATGCAAGGCGTTTTAAATTACCCGTCCAATTGCAAACCGAAGTTTTAAAAATAAAGAAAGAAAAAGAGATATTCGAATTACATACTCCTACAGAAATTTTACAAGCAAAAAAGGTTGTTATCGCAACAGGTGGTTTTCAGCAACCGTACATCCCCTCATTTTCACAACATCTTTCATCACATATCTTTCAAATACATTCATCACAATATAAATCACCATCACAAATTCCTAAGAGAAAAGTACTAGTAGTAGGTGGCGGGAATTCAGGAATGCAAATCGCAGTAGAACTTGCAAAAACTCATGAAGTTACAATGTCTATCGGTCATCCTTTAACATTTTTACCGTTACATCTTTTTAGGAAAAGCATTTTTAATTGGCTAGAAAAATTGGGTTTATTGTACGCCGAAGTAAATACTAAGAGGGGAAAATGGTTTCAGAAGAGAAAGGATCCTATTTTTGGTTTTGAAGGGAAAGAACTTATTCGTAATGGAGCAATTAAACTAGAGGAAAAAGTGGTTAGTGCATCTGAAAATAATATTATGTTTCAAAATGGTGGCAAGTATAGTGCAGAAAGCATTATATGGTCAACTGGTTTTATTCAGAACTATAAATGGATGGAACTAGAAAAGGCAGTGAATGAGAAAGGATTTCCTAATCATGTAAAGGGAATAAGTCCTGTAAGAGGATTATATTATATCGGTTTGCCGGGGCAATCTCAAAGGGGTTCTGCACTTATTTGTGGTGTAGGAAAGGATGCAGCGTATTTGCTTTCTGAAATCAAAAAAATAGATCAGTAGCAACAACTACTGATCATCCATATGTACATGAATTAGGAGAGGTCAAACATTTATTAACTTTATTATAATAGATTTTCATGATAATAAAAACTGAAAATTCTAATTTTATGTTGAGAAAGTTTTTTGTATCGAAATATATAAAAGAATAGGGACTTTTAGTAAAAGGAAATATGATATTTATATTTTAATAAATTGTGATATAGTTTATAAATAATAGATTACCTAAAATGTTATTTTATTACATAGTAATCACGTTTTTGATTAATGAAGGAGGAAATGATTGTGAAGTTTGATGATCAACGCCTACTAGGAGTACGATTAGGTTCTATACTTGTAACAGAGGAAAATCAATATTTAGTAGTAAAGAAAAAAGATCATTATGCATTATTAAATATACATAATTTAGAATGCACACATGTTGAAGTGCAGCTAGAACATATTGAAGAAATGTTGCAGGAAGATTTCCAAGAAAGTATAACGGAGATTATTGCGCCAGAACATATAAAAATTGTTGCGAAAAATGTAATATAAATAAAGAAGCTGGAAGGAACAGCTTCTTTATTTTCATTATAAGGATAATGTTTTTAAAATGTCACCAATAATCCCTTCCATTTGATGAACACCTAAGTCAGCATTCGTCATAATAACAGCACCATTACCTCGGTATGGATAGCATACCATCATACATTGAAATCCAACGCCCCATCCAAGTGAATATATTTGTAAGTCTTCGTTAGAATCATCTAGAAAAATACCTAACCCAGTCCATTTTGAGCAACCTTGAGGAGAAATCATGTCTTGTACTGTTTTTTGAGAAAGTTTTAGCTTGCCCTGTCCTTGCAAGGAATGAATGATTTCAATAACTAAAGTTGATAAGTCTGTTGGTGTTGTCCAAATACCTGAAGAAGCTGCGAATGGATAAAATGGATACTTCTCATTTGTAACAGTACCATCTTTATTATGCCCACAAGCAAAGGCCACCATTTTATTTATATCTACAGTAGAGAATACTGTACTATTCTTTAGCTGGAGTGGCTGAAAGATATACTCTTCAAGTAAAAGGTTGAATGGTTTTCCAGTTATATCTTCAAGTAGTAGTTCAATAATACAAAAGTTTGCATCAGAGTAGTGAAATTCGCTTTCTGGTTTATAAGTCGCTTCAATCGGTACTGGACAATATGATGTTTTGCCGGCAAGGAGTTCAGACAAGTTTGGTCGTCCTTGTGCAAGTGTATAATGTTCAAAACTATTAGGAGGGTCAATAATTCCAGATTGGTGACTTAATAAATTTCGCAACGTGACTTTTTTCTGTGAGGTAAATAGATTGGTAGGTATGTTCCAAGATGTGAGTCTATCATTTACGTCTTCATCTAAATGCACGATTTCTTGATCTGTTAACGTTAGTACGAGCATTGCAGTGATGAATTTACTAATTGAACAAGAATTGAATATGGAATCCGTAGTGACAGTTCTAGTTGTTCCAGATTCAAGCGTTCCGAAAGTAGCGACTTCGTCTAGGGTGCCGTCACGTATAACGGCAAGACTTAAACCTGCAACGGAATATTGGCTCATTTGCTCATATATATTATTACTTTGTAAGTTCATAGTGACTCCTTTCGTTGAAAAGACAGAATATTAGTTCTATTATACAGCAGTAAATAGATAGAATGAGAGAAAAAGAAAAAACTTCATCTTTTATCGATGAAGTTTTTTAGTTAATTCGAAGTGAATGCTTTAAAAAATTTATCTCGGTACATGTACATTAACCATGAGGCTGTTAGTAAGGAAATAATACTTTGTTTGTTTTGAATTGGCGCATTGAAAACAAGCCAGCCAACGATATCAAATAATAAATGTAGTGCAATTGAAAGAACTACAAATTGTAGTAATGTCTTAAAAAATCTTTTCATGAAGTGCCTCCTAAAATAAAAGGTTTTATCAACAGTGTTGTATATTACTATTATACATTAAATGTGTTTCATGGTAAAATTTACATAAGTTAGTGAAATAAAACAAATGAAAGCTAATGAGGAGGAATAGTCATGGAATTTTGGATGATCATACCGATAGCGGTCTTTGGGTTTATTTATATCGTTGAAAAATTAAATAGAATCGAAAAGAAAACGGATGCACGTTTAAAGAGGATGGAAGATAGATTACAGTTAATTTCGAAAGAAATGGGAATTGTAGATAGAGAACCTGAAATTAATAAGGAGTTGCGTCAGCTTATGGAAGAAGGAAAAACAGTTACAGCAGTTAAGAGAGTAAGAGAAGCTTTTGGTTTTTCCTTATTAGAAGCGAAGCAATATGTTGATAAATTATAAAAAAGATCATCCATTTGGGTGATCTTTTTTATTAATGGTATGAAAAATATGTAAGAAAAGATGGAACAAACTGTTAAGATGAATTGTCTAATATAGGTAATAACTATTTCGTTTGAAAGAAAGGGTGGAGAAAATGAAAAATACATTATTAAAATTAGGGGTATGTGTTAGTTTACTAGGAACAACTCAATTTGTTAGTACAATTTCTTCTGTACAAGCAGAACGAACGGTAGAGCAAAAAGTAATAAAAAATGAGACAGGAACTATTTCAATTTCTCAGTTAAACAAAAATGTATGGGTTCATACGGAGTTAGGTTATTTTAACGGAGAAGCAGTTCCTTCGAATGGTCTAGTTCTTACTACTTCTAAAGGGTTAGTGCTTGTCGATTCTTCTTGGGATGATAAGTTAACGAAGGAATTAATAGAGATGGTAGAGAAGAAATTTAAGAAGCGCGTAACGGATGTTATTATTACACATGCGCACGCTGATCGAATTGGCGGAATAAAAACGTTGAAAGAAAGAGGCATTAAAGCGCATAGTACGGCATTGACTGCAGAACTAGCAAAGAAAAATGGATATGAGGAACCACTTGCAGACTTACAAACCATTACGAAATTAAAGTTTGGAAATATGAAAGTAGAAACGTTCTATCCAGGGAAAGGACATACAGAAGATAATATTGTCGTATGGTTACCGCAATATAACATTTTAGCTGGAGGTTGTTTAGTGAAATCTGCGGAAGCTAAAGATTTAGGAAACGTTGCTGATGCCTATGTAAATGAATGGTCCACATCAATTGAAAATGTGCTGAAACGATATGGAAATATAAATGCAGTAGTGCCTGGTCATGGAGAAGTAGGGGACAGAGGATTACTTTTACATACATTGGATTTGTTGAAATAAGAAACTGTTGGAATATAAAAGCGAGGAGAAACAATTTTCTCCTCGCTTTCTTCTAGCTATATTTAAATGCGAAGCCATCAATTATGCCTGCATACGTTACTGAGATTTTAATTCCAAGTATACAAATACCAGTACCGTCATAATTGCTATAACAACGTAAGTAATATCGAGCATTATAAGTGTTTTTAAAGTTTCAGTCATCCTAATTCACCCCTGGTATGAAAATATAACATAATCTCTTATCAATCAGATCAGAGATTATAAAGATAACAATGTACATGAAATTTCTTAAGTAGATTCTATATAAATATATCATATAAATAATGTAAACATTGTAAAGATAGTGTAAATGTATTGTAAATAAAGTGATTTTTCATAAAATCTTTAATCAAAAAATTGATAGTTCTTCAAAATGAAAAAACGCTATTCTTTCAGTTGAATATGTGATTTAGCAATAGTTTAGATATTTGAAAACCTGAACAATATGATTATGTAATGTTTTTGGTGTCAATAATATGAACTGTCACAAATTTATACTTAGTATTGTGATTGATATCACATCCTTTTTTCCTAATGGGCGTTATGATTGATTTGTAAGGAATGATTGGGAGAGGGTGGGATGATAATGTTTTGTTATCAATGTGAACAAACGCCAACAGGTGGATGTAAAGTGATGGGTGTTTGCGGTAAAAATGAAACAATTGCAAGTTTACAAGATACGATTGTGTTTGGGCTAAAAGGAATTGCAGCTTATCGTACGCATGCTGCTCAGCTAGGGTATACTGATGCATTTGTAGATGCTACAACGCAAGAAGCATTGTATATGACATTAACAAATTCTAACTTTAATGAACAAGAACATATTGATATGGCTATGAAAGTAGGGAAATCGGCTTTACGAGTAATGGAGTTGTTAGATGAGGCACATACGAATCACTTTGGTGTTCCAGAGCCTGTTCAAATTACGCAAAACCATGTAGAAGGTAAAGCAATTGTAGTTACTGGTCATAATTTATTTGCGTTAGAAGAATTATTAAAACAAACAGCAGGAAAAGAAATTAATATTTATACGCATTCTGAAATGTTACCAGCACACGGTTATCCGCAGTTGAAAAAATATAAACATTTAAAAGGAAACATCGGTAAGGCATGGTATGATCAACGACGTCTTTTTGAAAAATTTACAGGTGCAATATTAGCGACAACGAACTGTGTTATGCCAATTAAAGGGTCATACTCTGATCGATTCTTTTCATATGATATTGCAGGTTTAGAGGGTGTACAAAAAATTGAAAATGATGATTTTGCACCATTGATTCAAAAAGCGCTAGAACTTCCAGAAGTACATATGGAGTCGGATGAGCAGTTAGTAACAGGGTTTCATCATAATACAGTATTATCATTAGCTCCGGAAATTATTAATGCAGTAAAAGAAGGAAAGATTAAGCGTTTCTTTGTCATCGCAGGTTGTGATGCTCCGGGAAAAGGCGGAGAATATTATCGTGAATTAGCAACGTCGCTTCCACCAGAAACGGTTATTTTAACAACTTCTTGCGGGAAATTCCGTTTTAATGATGTAAGTTATGGTGTTGTACCTGGTACGGAGATTCCGCGTTACATTGATTTAGGACAATGCAATAATTCAATTTCTACAGTGAAAATAGCGGCCGCTTTAGCAGATGCTTTCCAATGTGAAGTGAATGAATTGCCAGTAAGTATTGTCTTATCATGGTTTGAACAAAAAGCGGTTGCCATTTTACTTGGGCTATTTAGTCTTGGTATTCAAGATATTCGCATCGGTCCAAAGGCGCCTGAATTTATTTCACCTGGCGTGCTTGATGTATTACAAGAAACATTCGGTTTGAAACTGATTACAACTGCAGCGGAAGATATGGATATGATGTTATCGTAACAAAAGGATGATCTGTCTTATTAAGAAGAAGAGCTAACCTATAGCACCCCAAAACAAAAACGTAGAATATTTGTTTTGGGGTATTTTCTTTTCTTGGCCGGATAGGTATAGGTATGTGGCGAAATTTCTTTAAAAAGAAAATGGGCTGTAACTGATAGGTAATAGTTGATTTTAGAAAAATATAAAAATCGTGTTGACATTTACAACTACTCAGTCATACAATGTAGAAGTAATAGGTGATACTTAGTAGTGTTGTTTTTCAAAATGTTTTCAGTAAACAAGAGGTAATAGCGGATTTTAGAAAAAATTTGAAAATCAGTTGACATCTATAGCTACTTAGTCATACAATGTAGTTGTAATAAGTAATACTGAATAGTGTGGTTTTACTCAAAAGCTATTCAGTAAAAATTCGCCTTAGTACTCTGTGATACTGAATATAAGTCAGACAGAATAGGGGGTAAAGGAGGATCAGGACATGGAAAATTTAACTGAAATGCTAAAAGGTTCACTGGAAGGGTGTGTGCTGGAAATCATTAGTCGCCGTGAAACGTATGGCTATGAGATTACCCGCCACCTGAATGATCTTGGGTTTACCGAAGTTGTGGAAGGGACGGTTTATACTATCCTCGTACGATTAGAAAAGAAAAAGCTTGTAAATATTGAAAAGAAGCCATCAGATATGGGGCCGCCTCGTAAGTTTTATTCATTAAATGAGGATGGTCGTCAGGAGCTTGAACTGTTTTGGAAAAAATGGGATTTTGTATCTTCAAAAATTAACGTCTTGAAGTCAAACTAGCCTCATAATATAAAATGTTCCGGCTCATATTTGGAGAGTTTCTTGTTCTGCTTTAAAAAAAGGAGGAAAATAAGATGTTGGAAATGTTTAAAAAATTAATCGGTGATAAAAAAGAGTACAAAATGATGATGGCACGTGTTGGAGCACTGCCAGAGGATTATCAGTTTGTGTTTAAGAAAATTCAAAACTACATGTGGAATTTCTCAGCGGGTAATGGGATGGATATGCTGCACATACAGTATGAATTAATCGATTTGTTTGAAGCTGGTGCAGCGGAAGGCAGACAAGTGCTTGACATTACTGGGGAAGACGTAGCATCTTTTGCTGATGAACTTGTGGCAAATGCGAAAACGTACGTCTCCAAGTATCGTGAAGATTTGAATGAAAGCATTATGAAGAAATTGAGAAAAAAATAAGTGGAATAAGTCATACCGACTGATTAGCTGGTTACAAATGTGAAATGCCGCCATCGCTATTCAGTTATATTTTTAAACCACTACTAAGTAATACAGATTATCAGTGATACTAAATAGAGGGTATAGGTAATTTATTTTATAAGGGGGAAAAAGTATGAGTAATGCAGCGATTTCTGTAAAAGGGATAAAAAAATCTTTTAAAGACAAAGAAGTCTTAAAGGGAGTGGATTTTGATGTGCAGCGTGGCGAAATTTTCGCGCTGCTAGGCTCAAATGGAGCGGGAAAGACGACAACGGTCAATATCCTTTCGACACTAATGAAACAAGATGATGGTGAAGCATGTATTTGCGGGTTTGATATTCAGCGTCAACCAGATCATGTTCGGCAAAGCATCAGTTTGACAGGGCAGTTCGCAGCTTTAGACGGCATGCTTACTGGGAGGGAAAACTTGATAATGATCGCCAAGTTACGTGGTGTTTCCAATCCAGCTCAAGTTGCTGATAATCTACTTGCAAGATTTAGCCTGACTGATGCGGCCAACCAGAGGGCAGACCAGTATTCAGGCGGGATGAAGCGCCGACTTGATATCGCGATGAGTTTGATCGGGGCGCCAGCAGTTATTTTTCTAGACGAACCAACGACTGGACTTGATCCGGAAGCGCGGATCGAAGTGTGGGATACTGTCAAGGAACTTGCCGGCAGCGGCACAACGATCTTGCTCACGACTCAGTACTTGGAGGAAGCAGAACAACTGGCGGACCATATCGCTATTTTGCATGGCGGAAAAATCATTACGACAGGTACTCTTACAGAACTGAAAGAGATGTTCCCACCAGCTAAGGTGGAGTATATCGAGAAGCAGCCGACATTGGAAGAAATTTTCCTTGCGATTATCGGTAAAAAGGGGGAAATGTAAATGAAAAGCAAAACAGGGGTATTACTAGGACGCTTAATGCGCAATATTATGCGTAGTCCAGATACAATTATTACTGTAGCGATTACACCGATTATGATGATGTTATTGTTTGTTTACGTATTTGGCGGGGCTATAAAGACAGGAACGGATAACTACGTCAATTATTTATTGCCGGGAATTTTGCTAATGGCCATCGCATCCGGTGTGGCTTACACTTCTGTGCGATTATTTACGGATATAAAGAGTGGGCTGATGGCACGCTTCATTACGATGCCTATTAAGCGCTCATCGATATTGTGGGCTCACGTTTTAACCTCTCTTGTTGCTAATGTACTTACTATCGTGGTTGTCATGCTTGTTGCGCTCTTAATGGGCTTTCGTTCTAGTGCTAATATTCTAGATTGGCTTGCAGTAGCTGGAATACTGGGGATGTTTACGTTGGCACTAACATGGCTAGCTATCATTCCAGGGCTGACAGCGAAGTCTATGGAAGGGGCGACAGCATACTCGTACCCACTCGTTTTTCTTCCATTTATTAGTTCGGCATTCGTACCTACCGAAACGATGCCAAAAATTATTCGTGCGTTTGCAGAAAATCAGCCTGTAACTTCAATCGTGAATGCGATTCGTGCTCTTTTATATGAAGGTACTGTTGGCAACGATATATGGATTGCACTCATTTGGTGCGTAGGCATCATGATCATCTCTTACTTTTTCGCTAGTAAAGCATTTAAACGTCAGTTAGGGTAAGAATTGAGGTAACTGACCCTCCTGGAATAATATATATGTTTAGAAAAGCACGGAAGATTTTCCGTGCTTTTATTATTTGTTACGCACTCATGGTAGAAAATATGGACAACTGGTAACGAAGTGAACTCAATATTTTTAGTTTAACGGATTATCGCTCAAGGGCAATATAAGGATAGTCGCTCTTGTAAATCGTTTAATACTTCTTCAGGCATTTCCCTGATTGTAATATCCTTCCCTAGGAAAAGCAGCCAATTTGCTATCTCTGTCACTTCATCGGGATTGTTAACATCGATAAAAGTTTTTAAAATGGCTGTGGATTGGTAAGGGTTTGTATAAGAAATTGAAATTTTTAAAGGATGGTATTTTTTGTACTGGGCAATCGCTTTTGGACCAAGTTCAAGTACAAGGTTAATTGCTTCATCCTTCTTATTGAGTTTTTCTAAAATCTGTTTCTTATTTAACCTCTTTTTCGTCGTGTACGGTTTGATATTGATGAGGTCATCGACAGGAAACATCATCTTCTGTTCTTCTATTAAGTCAAACCCTTCAATGATCCAATGGCTTTTTTCTTGATAAAGGTGTAATAGATATATTGGATAAGACTTGATTTCTTCTTCTTTGACAGTAATCAATAAATGTCTATCCAAAAGAAGGCTTTGGATGAGTTTTTCTAATATAGGGTGGGGTAGGTCAGAAAGCTCAAGTAGATCGGGATTATGTGGGTTAGTCCCTTCAAAAAGCAAGAGTTGATTTAAAAGAACGAGGTCATCTTGCTGGGTTTCTGAGATGAGTCCTAGTAGTTTTTCGGCTAAAGATTGGCGACTCTTTAGATAGGGAAGTTGTTGATTTCTTGTAGCCATAAAGGCAATAAAAAGAGCTTTGACTTCGTTATCAGTAAAGCGAACAACGGGCAGGATAGAGTTATGCATGACAAAATATCCCCCAGTCCTCCCGACTTCAGCGACAAGTGGCATGCCCATAGCTTCAATTTCTCTAATGTCTCTAATTGCTGTTGATCGTGATATGTTAAATTCTCGTATGATTTCAGTAATTGTAAAGTGGGAGCGATTGTTGATATACCGCATAATTGTATTAATCCGTTCAACTTTTTTCATTGGAGTCTCCTAAACAGTATCATTTTTTGACATGATTTAAAGATATTATAAACTCATCAGATGAAAAGATAAATCGTTTGATTCATTTTAAAAAAGGAAGGTATTGAATATGAAAAATTATACGATTGAAGAAAAAGATAGCTTTATTGTGTTAGGTATTGGAACTGAAATTAAGAGTGACTATACAGACTTTGCTGGAATAAATAAAGAAAAGGAAGACTTTTGGTCAGCTGTTAAAGAAGATGGAAGGTTGGACACTTTAAAAGCTCTAGCTACAAACGAATACATTTTTTCTGTGAGCGAAGCGGTGAATAATAAGATGATGTATTATGCTGGTGTCATGACAGAAGCACAAATAGAAGAAGAATCTAGAGTGATTCAGTTTCCGAAGGGAGAATACTTAGTAGTGAAAGGGGAAGACAAAACGGCTGAAGAGCTAAGTAATAAGCTGACTGGCATCGCCTTCGGTCAAGCATTACGAGAAGCAACGGATGTTGCTTATGTTGGTGGGCCAAATACAACAGTTGAGATGGGGCAAAGAGACGGCTTAGTATTTGGTGAAATGTGGATCCCGGTTGTTAGGAAGTAAAGTGATAAAAGGTACGAATATGGAAAGTAGAGGCTAACAATATTAAATTGTTGGCCTTTTTGACATAAATAAATTATTCATATGCTGCTACACATTATGTTCTGGTAAAACGGAATGAAAGGAAATTTTTGTAAGGGGTGGCAGGGTGAATAAAAAAAGGATATTTGAGCTATTCATAGTAGCGTTTGTTTTTCTATTCCTTCATGTAAGCACATATACCAATGGAAAATTTAACGATAAATTGGGTTCCCTTACTTTCGTTGTTCTATTTCTTATCGTTTATATTAACGCTATATTTATAGAAAGGTATTTTGATGATATACAAAAGTGGGTTCGAAATATCACAATTTGTTTTGCTTTGTTAGTAGTTGCTTTAGTATCGCTATGGATAGGTTATTTTTAAATCTCTCTTTAAGAGAAGGACAAGTATGTGATTACCATACATTCCATCCGATCATATTCCTTAGCTGCATCGGCTTATATTAATCTTTTCTCTCCTTAATCATGATAAAATGTACAATAGGAAATTTTATGTAACATAAAGGGGGAAGGGTTATGGTTAGCTTTAGTACTTTGTTAGCTTTTGCAATTGTTTCGCTTAGCATGGTTTGTTCACCAGGGCCTAATATGATTTATCTCATTTCTCGTTCCATTACGCAAGGGCGTATGGCAGGATTTATTTCTCTCTTGGGCATTATGCTCGGATTTGTAATTTATATAATCGCAACAATGTTCGGACTTACAGTTTTATTCCTTGCAGTACCTGCTGTCTACGAAGCAGTCAAGTGGGCAGGTGCTGCTTACTTGCTTTGGCTCGCCTGGAATTCGATAAAACCGGGTGCTACATCTATTATGGAACCTCGTACTATGTCTAATGAGCCACCACGAAAATTATTTCTGATGGGACTTATGACTAATCTTCTAAATCCAAAGATTGCTATTTTGTATGTGTCACTTTTACCTCAATTTGAAAATCCTGAAAAGGGATCGTTGCTTCTACAAGGTGCAATTTTAGGCCTTACGCAAATCACTGTTAGTTTTATAGTCAACCTTCTAATTGTGTTTACAGCAAGTAAAATTGCTACATGGTTTGGCGCACGCCCAACGTGGTTACGAGTGCAACGTTGGCTTATGGCAAGTGTCTTAACGGGTCTTGCTATACGTCTTGCTTTTGAACGTCGACAGTAATGTTATCTAAAAAATTAAAATTTTTTATTTTAGGGGTAGGATGAAAAGGGGGGAGGTATGTGAAAAATATGCAATGATGAATAAAATTCCTACTTACTAGCGATGATATGGTTTTCATAGAAATATACAAACAAACTATGTAAAAAAACAGATTGATTGTATGCATAATATACAGCGTTAAAAAGCTACATTTGCTAAAAACTAATACCCCTCTCATAAACAGTAAATACTTTTTATGAGGGGGGTATCCAATTTAAGTCTATAAAAAAGCAATGCAAGTTCTCACTTATTTAGAATAAGAGAAAAGATGATGTTTTATTTGTTCGATAAAATAATGATGGTGTATATTATCGTTAGATACTCGACTTGCCATAATAGCGCCCTCCATTGAAGAGGCAAGAAAAGAAGCGAGCGATATAATGTCTATATCTTCTTTAAGTTCTTGTTTCTCTATTCCTTCTTTTATGAGAGAAGCCATTAACATTACTGTATCATCATAGCCTTTTGCTGCTGCTTTTTGTAATTCTGGAAATACTCCAGTACTTTCAATTGCGCTATTAAGCAATGGACAGCCTCCAGCAATAGGGGGGTTATTAGCTGCATCTTGATATACAAGAAAAATTGCAAGGATTTTATCAATTGCTGTCTTTTTATTTTCCATTGCTTTATGAAAATGCCTCCAAATAATCTCACCACTTTTATCGTAGGCAGCAAGGACAATTTCTTCTTTATTTTTGAATCTACGATAAATAGATCCTTTAGGTAGTTCAGTAGCTGTCATTATATCCTGGATAGATGTGCGAGTTATTCCATTGGTATTAAATAAATATAAAGATGTTTCAATAATCTTTTCTTTTACCTTATCAACATTAGTCATGCTTTGTAATCCTCCTAATAAAAACGAGCTTAATATTTCAGGTAATGTTTACCCTCTATTTTCTTGATTTTTTTGTAAGTATAAATAAGTTTGGAGCAAAAATATCTTATCAATCCCTATCTTATGGAAACCTCAAACGATACAGTTTGAAAAGAGGTTAATCAAATTGTATTATCAGTATTATTCGAGTGAATTTTCTGTCGAAAACAACGTGACCAATTGTTTAATTGAGTCACTTTATACAAATAATTTTAACTGAAATCGTACAAGGTGTAAAAATATATAGTTAATTTTAACGTATAGACATATGAGTAGTATATATAATTTTAATTAATATGTTTAGCTAAAATGTTTGAACTACTCCCACTTTCACTTTGTTTAATTAGGATATCTTGCGGTTAAAAGCCGTATCAATTCATACTATAAAAGATTAATCGTTAATAATGAATGAGTACTGAAATTTGATTGTAAATAAGAAACTGAGATATAAATTCATTTGCTTTTTTCCGTTTTGATTGTGTTAATAATTTGTAAAGGGGGTTTAAAAAATTAGAAACTTATAGTATCATTAGATTTCGAACCGAACCGTCCGGTCTGTAATTTTATATAAATATATTTAGAAGGAGTATGTTATGCAGAAAGAAAATTCAAAGATTCTAGGTAATTTAATTATGGAGGTAATAAAGTGAACTTTATTAAAATGAATACAAAAGAACTTATTATGCTAATAGTTTATACAATGTTTGCACTACTTCAAATTGGCTTGTTCATATTATTTGGCATATCACTTTTAACTAACAGCAATTTAGTTGAATCAGAATTTGCTCTTAGTGCCATCGGTTTGACTGTACCTGCTATTGTGGGAATAATTTTCTTTAGGAAAGAAATTATTGAAAGTTTTACTTATTTTAAAGAGAAGACAATTTTGAAAATAGTAAGTATTCCTATGGTGGTTTTATTTACGGTAATTGTAGAACAGGCTGTTATGCGTTTTCTAGCAACTGGTCAACCAGAGAACCAAGAACAGCTCCTTGAAACGGGCACGGAGGTACCTCTTATATTTACATTGCTTGTATTTGGTATTCTGGGTCCAATACTTGAAGAAATTGTGTTTCGTTATATTTTAATAAATCGCTTTTCTCATTATGTTGGTACTGTTATTGCATCTATCATTTCGATTATAATTTTTACACTTCTTCATACGAACCAGCTTTCGGATATTGCTATCTATTTACCAGGATCGGTAATACTTACTATTGCTTATCTGATTTCTAAAAGATCCCTTGCATATGTTATGGCGATACATGTGTTAAACAATTGCCTTGGTTTCATTCTGTAAGAAATTAAACTTAGCTCTGTTACGAAGTTGAAAACTAGATACAGATATTGATAAATGAGGAGTACAATTTAGACAGTGATTTATGATTCATGTAATTCCTTGTACTTCAAAAAACCACAGTTTTGGTGTGAACTGTGGTTTTTTTATATAGGGGCCCAACATATCGCCATCAAGCTAAGCTCAGACAACGTCAATTTTTGTTTTGTTAGCTTAATAGCCATGTGGAAAGAGCCCTATTACATTTAAAATAATATGTCCATATTGTTTTAAGTACTTTTTTTATAATATAACCATATTATAAAAAGGAGGGGGAGATGAATGCCTAAAATAGTTGATCAAATACAAAGGAAGAATGAGATAGCCACCGCTACTTGGCGTGTAATATTAGAAAAAGGTATCGATAAAGCTTCCATACAGCAAATCGCTGATGAAGCGAATATGTCGGTTGGCCTTGTTCAGCATCATTTTTCGTCTAAAAATGCATTAATTTACTATGCAATGAATTTAGTATTGAATCGAATGGAAGAACGGGCGAAAACTCGTACAAGTGAATTTAAGGGAACGAAAGAAGAAGCACTTAGAAGGTTAATGAAATTTATTATTCCTTCTAATAAAGAAGAAATGTTGGAAGGTAAGGTTTGGATTACATTTCTAGGGATATCTTTTAGTTCCCCGAAACTTATTGAACTTCGGAAGAAAATGGATAATCATACGAGATACCTTATGGGAATCATTCTAGATTTAATGGAGGATCTAGGCTATGTCACACAAGGTTACAATAGAGATTATGAATTAGAAATACTGTATGGATTTATCGATGGACTAGTAATCCATGTTCTTCAAAAGCCAGAATTGTATCCAGAAGAAAAAGTAAATCAACTTATTGAGTATTATTTAATAGAAAAAAAGAAGGATTGATCGCATGAATAAAGTTTTCATTATTATTCTTGTAGTCGTTATTGTATTGATTATTAGGCAGCTTATCCCTAAGAAAGTAGATAGCTTTGATCTACTCGGTATACCAATCATGGCTATAATTAGAACTTATATCGGTCTTCCAAATAGATTGGATTTTATAATAACAAATGAATTAATTAGCTTGCTTATATTAGGAGCGATAGTTGGTTATTGGCAAGCTAAGAGGGTGAAAGTTTTTCATCATAACAATCAATTATGTAGTGTTGGAGGCTATTCGTATATTATCGGATGGATTATTATGCTTTTGGGAAGGATTGTTATTTTATTGTTGTTCAACCTTAATTCTCTCGTATCAACATTTCATGCGGGACAGGAACAGTTTACGAGTGAAGTAATTAAAGTTCTTTCGCACGCTGGAGATTGGTTAATATGGTCTACTATTCTTGCATCTTCCATCATGTATACTGTCACCTTATATAAGGATCACACGGATATCAAGAAATTAATACATGATCGTTTTAAAGAAATAAAACAACGAATAAAATATTAATTTAACTAATTGTTGTTATATGGGCCATTGCCACATGCCCATCAACTTAAGAAAACAAATTAGCCCCAAAACGAAAAAATGAGCTTTTTTGTTACAAATTAGCACAAAATCTCGTTCTGGGGATAGCTGTATTTTCTTAGCTTAATAGCGATAATACAAAATGATTACAACAGTATTAACAGGGCACTCTTTTAAGTACAGAAGATTATTAACAGGTGGAGAAAATGTTGAAGATGTACAGACAGATAAACATAGTCCATATGAACAAAATGAATTGCAGCAAACTCTAGAAAAGTACGATTCGAAGAAATTTGAGTTATAAAAAGAAAATAGATAAATATAGTGAAAATAGATAAATTGACAAGAGAAAAGCACTTTGTGTATATCACAGGTGCTTTTTATTTTCATTTTGATATAGGGCTTGAATTAAATTTTTACAATAAAATATATACGGTAAAAAGGGGGGAGTTCATTGCACAAAGTTATTTATGGAATATTAATTTTAATTTATACTTTGTATTCATTTTTTGTAAGTGAAGTAAGGTTTATTATACTGTTAACTATAGTACTTATCTTTTCTGTGGTTTTAGAAAAAGGAAATGCAAACAAAACGACTGATTAAAGGTCGTTTTGTTTGCATTTTTTTAATTGGATATTAAAGTCCAGATGTTTTAGGGATAGCACCGAATCGCCATCAAGCTTAAAGAACGATTTATCCCCAAACAATAAATACGAACAACATGCATAAAATTTTCGTTCTGGAGGTGGTATGAGATTTTGATTTGATGGAGATTTGACGCTACCCCTATAAAGGTATAGTTTTCGTACTTTCATATACAATCATGTCACTTAAGTAATGTGAGCGTCGCTGCTATTACATTGTCGACAAATGAACGTTGGGGACGAGATTTCATCATAACCGTTAGACCGATTAACGCTACAATCAGTGCCTGTGCCAAAGACTTTGCATCTGTGTTGACTTCCAGCTCACCTGATTGGATACCTCGTTCGATCGTCTCCTGAAAAATGACGGCTAGGTACATTTGATGTTCTCTGGTCAAAATTTCAAATCTCTCATCATGAGGTGCTAATTCAACCATTGTATTGATACAAAAACAACCTTTACTAAGATCCCCTGCGTATTCTTCATTGACGACATCGGCAAAGAAAATAGAAAATGCCTCTTTTACAGAGGAGTGACTTTGAAGCCTATTTCGTATATCAGAGGCCCGAGACATTGTATACCTGCGAAGTGCGGCTTCAAACAATTCTTTCTTATCTCCAAAAGTCGAATAAATACTAGGGCGTTGAATGCCCATTCTAGAAGTAAGATCACTTAATGAGGTAGCCTCATATCCCTTCTCCCAAAATAACTGCATTGCTGCATCTAAAACTTGATCCTCATCAAATTCACGGGTTCTTGCCATTAAGAATTCTCCTCCTCAAACTTTGATTTTATTAATTGTTTTAGGAAAGGTGTGTAGGTAATTACAATTGTTGTTTTTATTACCAAACAGTATGTAATTATTATATAATTAGCCATTCTTCCTGTCAAATCAAGCTCCATTCATTTAATAAAATATTAACTTTAGTGCAAAAAATCGTTGACATCATGAATAAGGCTAAGTTATATTTACCAATAACATATCGTACCGAACGGTATGTTATTGGTAAAAATCTAATGTGATTGGAGGTTAAGGTATGTGCAATACAGAGACAAATATAGAAGATGAGCCATTCTACACTAAGATAAGTCATAAATCTTCCATAACAAAACCTAGTTTGAATCAACAACCATCCATGTCTCACGCTTTGGTATTATTGTTTGCGACTGCCTGTGGAATGTCTGTTGCCAATATTTACTTTGCACAGCCGTTGCTTGATCAACTATCTAATGAGTTTAGTATTAACCATTCCATTATTGGTGTTGTTATTACCATTACACAAATTTTTTATGGATTGGGCTTACTACTACTCGTACCGCTTGGAGATTTGTTAAACCAGCGACGTCTAATTGTCGGCCAGATGCTATTATCTACAACAGCTCTGGTTATAGTTGGTACTGCTTCCTCCAGCATGGTACTTTTCGCAGGTATGGCTTTGGTGGGTCTGCTTGCAGTTGTGACACAGACTCTCGTGGCGTTTGCAGCGACCATCGCTTCCCCTACAGAAAGAGGACGTGTCGTTGGCATTGTAACAAGTGGGATAGTTATTGGCATACTTCTCGCACGTACTTTTGCTGGTATATTAACAGATGTTGCGGGATGGCGTTCTGTATATCTATTTTCTGCAGCGCTCATGCTTTTGATGGTTTTTATGTTTATAAAGATGTTGCCCAATGTTGAACGCGAGGTAAAATCGCTATCCTACCCTCAGTTGATTAGATCGGTGCTTACTTTATTTATTCAAGAACGAACGTTACGCGTTCGCTCCGTTCTAGCCATGCTGATTTTTGCTGATTTCAGCATTTTGTGGACTTCACTAGTACTGCCACTTAGTACACCGCCAATTGCTCTATCTCATAGTGCAATTGGCGCATTCGGTCTTGTAGGTGTGGCTGGAGCCTTAGCTGCGGCACGGGCAGGGAAATGGGCCGATCAAGGTTACGGACAACGAACGACAGGTATTGCTTTAGCTCTATTATTGATTTCATGGTTGTTCATCAGTTATATAGAGCAGTCATTAATCGCATTAGTGATAGGGATAGTTCTACTTGATTTGGCCGTACAGGCAATACATGTCACGAATCAAACCATGATCCTTCCATTGCATACAGAAGCACGGAGTCGACTTACTGCTGGATATATGGTGTTTTATTCTATCGGCAGTGCTGGTGGTTCAATTGCTTCGACTCAAATATACGCACACTTTGGCTGGGGTGGGGTTTCCTTACTCGGAGCCTCTGTCAGTGCTTTCGCTCTTCTTTTTTGGGCTATGACCAGACGAGTTAAGATTTCATGAAATAAACGTGTGTTAGCCAATATGAGAAACACGTTACTACTATAAAGGAAATGATTAATTTTTTTGACTTAAAATCTAATTGAACTAGGAGAGATGACAAATGGAAATAGGGATTACGTCTTTTGTAGAAACGAAACCAGATGTACATAGTGGTGAAGTGATAAGTCACGCACAGCGATTGCGTGAAGTTGTTGAAGAAATCGTTCTTGCTGATCAAGTAGGACTTGATGTGTTTGGTGTTGGTGAGCACCATAGGAAGGATTATGCAGCATCCTCTCCAGCGATGGTTCTATCAGCGGCGGCACCACAAACGAAAAAGATACGGCTAGCGAGTGCAGTAACTGTACTTTCTTCAGCTGATCCTGTGCGCGTTTTTCAGGATTTTTCTACACTGGATGGCATTTCAAATGGACGCGCAGAGATTATGGCGGGTCGTGGTTCCTTTATCGAATCTTTTCCATTGTTTGGCTATAACATGAAGGACTATGAAGAGCTGTTTGAAGAACATTTGGACCTACTTCTCAAAATACGTCAGTCCGAAAAAGTGACTTGGGAAGGCGGACATCGACCAGCAATCAATAATTTAGGTGTGTATCCAAGACCTGTTCAAAATCCTTTACCGATATGGGTTGGTAGCGGTGGAAATCAGGAGTCTGCTATCCGTGCCGGTTTTCTGGGATTACCACTTATGCTGGCGATTATTGGTGGTAGCCCAATGCACTTTGCACGAATTGTACAACTATATAAGAAAGCGGCGGCTCACGCTGGTCATGATGTATCAAAACTTCAGGTGGGGTCTCATTCGATTGGATTTGTTGGAGAGAATACGGAATTGGCAGCAGATACATTTTTCCCTTCCACTCAGGCAGGCATGAATAAACTTGGTAAAGAGCGGGGGTGGCCTTATTATGATCGTTCCAGCTTTGATACTGCACGAAGTTTTGAAGGGGCGTTGTATGTTGGTGATCCAGATACAGTCGCCGAAAAAATCATCCATCTTCGTAAGCATGTAGGGATTACACGCTTTATGATGTATGTACCATTAAGTACCATGCCACATGATCAAGTCATGCGTGCCATAGAATTGCTTGGAACAGAAGTTGCCCCTCGTGTAAGAGAGGAAATTGCCAAATGGGAAGCTGAAGGAGAACAGGAGACACATCTATTCCGCTAATTATTCGATAAGGATTGCATCAAGTCTCATTATTTAACTGGAGGAATTTATATGAAAATTGACAGTCGAGTATTACCAGAATTAAAACAGGCTTTCTCACAATTTCCAGGCTTTCAATTAGAGGGGGATTTAGAGGCGAGTCGAAGTCTCTTGTCGAATCCACATTTGGAAAAATCAGAGCTTGTAAACATGACCAAGCGAATGATTCCTGGCGCAGCCGGCGAGATGTTAGTTAAAATTTACGAACCCGTTGAGAAGAATCTTGATAACCTTCCAGCTATGCTGTGGATTCACGGTGGTGGATACGTAATGGGCCACCCTGATATGGACGATGTTTTGTGTGAACGCTTTGTTCAGACTGCTGAATGCGTTGTTGTGTCTGTCGATTATCGACTTGCGCCCGAACATCCTTATCCAGCGGCTATTGAAGATTGTTATGCAGGCTTGGTTTGGATGACAAATGAGGCAGACTCGCTTGGAATTGATGTGAATCGAGTTGCGATCGCCGGTGCAAGTGGAGGCGGTGGACTAACAGCAGCGCTTGCATTAATGACTCGTGATAAAGGAGGTCCATCTATTATTTTTCAGATGCCGCTGTATCCGATGCTTGATAGCCACAACATAACACCATCAAGCTATGAGATTATAGAAGACAATGCAACATGGAATAGATCAAACAATTTAACGGCTTGGAATATGTACTTGGGAAAGAAGAACGATACTAACGAACCAGCTCCCTATGCCGTACCTTCGAGAGCAGACAACTTAGCAGGACTACCGCCAACTTATACATGTGTAGGTCAACTCGATTTATTCCGAGATGAAATTATTGAATATGTAACACGACTTGCACAAGCAGGAGTAGATGTTGAATTTCATCTCTACCCCGGCTGCTTCCATTGCTTTGAAGTACTTGTGCCTGAAGCCGAAGTGAGTCAGCGTGCCAGTCAGAATTATTTTGATGCGATGGCACGGGCGCTTCATCCATAACTTATCTTAGTTCATTCATCGGGGGGTTCAACTGAAGGCATGAGTGATAGCTCTAAATTTATTCGATGAGTAGAGATTACAGAAAGAAGTACAAATAGTGCCACCATATACTTTAAATTTTGCCCCTTACTCATTGATTAAAAACAGGAAATATTTCAAAGGTGGAATAGTTAACCAAGGTTTCAAAATAGTGTGCTAGCAATTCAACTTTTTTACTGCAGTTACGATGATAAGCACAATCAACACTTTGGAGCGTTTTTTTTCATAAGTCGAGTTACTTTTTTAATCGCATTCATACTAAACAGCAGCAGGAAAGGGCGCCAATTGAACATTGGCACCGTTTATAAGAAGCGATAGACTGCATCCTTAGCTGGATCTTCATTTCAAGCTCGGAAAAAATAGAATTAAGTTCTTTTGGTAGTTGATGATATTGGTTATTTTGAGCTATTGTAGTTAAGGCACCTCTTCTGTGGTAGTGATTTCTAGGTAATCTCACTATACCAAGGATCGAGGTGTTTTTCATTTTACTCAAGTTGTACAGTACACAATTGATAGACTCTAAATATATGATTTCATGATTTGTATCTTTAAAAGTTTCTAAAGCAGATAAGTTAATATCTGCTAGCCGTAACTAGTAATTCCCTTGCTTATCTAGGAACCTTGTAACGTCTTGGCCAATCTTACCTGCAGCACCTGTAACTAAAATTTTTTTGCATTTCACTTCATCCTTCCATAAAAAATACATCCCTTGTCAAAGGTCATATAATAGAGCATGCAATTATTGTATGTTGGTAATGGCATTAAATAAAACGAAGAAATATAATGGAGACATGAATAAAATTCATGAGGAGGACCATAGTGACTTTAACAAAGTGGCAGAACTCAATAGTTTTACAAAAGCTGCAGAAGTGTTAGGTTTCACCCAATCTGCCGTAAGTCATGCAATTAGCAGTTTGGAAAAAGAGTTTTCCTTTCCTTTATTTATTCGTAATCACTCTACTTTAACATTGACCAAAAATGCAGAGGAGCTTTTAATTAGCGTTCGGAAAATTTTATACTATAACAACATGCTGAAGCAGGAAGTAGCCGCTATCAATGGGTTCCAAAAAGGAACAGTAAGAGTGGGAGTTTTTTCAAGTATTTCTAAAAATTGGATTCCTGGTATTCTTAAAAAAATGGAGGAAAAGTTTCCAAATATTGAAATCGAATTACTGGAAGGAAACTATGCTGAAGTTGAGAATTGGTTACAAAACGGGAGATTAGATTGTGGATTTATTAATAATGATACTTACTTTGAATCATTTGAAAAATCCTTTGAAATCGTACAATTGAAGAGGGATCGACTTTTATGTGTTGTATCTAACCAATCCCCATTATGTTAGGAAAACCAAGTATCAATGCAACAAATAGAAAATATACCTTTTATTATGCCAACATATCAGTTTTATGATGATATTCAAAAAATATTTAGGGAGAATAAAGTTAGCCCCAATATTCGATTCGAAAATATGAATGAATACTCAGTGATCTCCATGGTGGAGAATAATCTAGGAATTAGTATATTGCCAGAAATGATTATACCGACATCAAAAATTTCTTTTGCAGCCATTCCACTTGAAAGTGATAGCTATCGAACTATTGGATTAGCTATAAGAAAACCAACCTCACTCGCGACTAAGAAATTTTTTGAGATTACTAAAAGGTGGGTATCATTTGAATTGATTTAATTTTTCCGAAATCTGAGTTATTTAAACTGATAGGGTTCTTCTTGAACGGAGCAGATTAGTTCAAGAAGCAATGAGAAAAAGTTATATATTATGTGTTGATGTAGAACTATAATATAAAAAATCAAGAGGTAATTATATAGTAATATATAAATTATACGACGGAACACCCTAATAACTTTGACTAATTACTAAACCTATATGAATCTTTATGGTGGAATTCACTTAAATTAACAAGTAATGATTTGGAATGAATGTGCAATCAAAGTTGATACGCCATTTACGCATTTGATGAAAAATAATTAGTGGATATGGGACGTGTTATTTTAGATGCTGTAATTACTGGAGTAGTTTGGGGAATATGCGTTCTACCAATCTATCTGTCCGAAGGAATTGCCGCCATGTACAAATAGCGCTGGGCAATTGAATCATTTTTCCGCTGGATTTAGCTGAATTTGAACGTTTCCGTATTGTTTGGCACAACATCCAATGCGTTGTTCAATCAGTTATTCACAGCTATAATTGCCTATGCTTTGCTGAAATTTCTTCGTGCACAAGGCCAAAAGACAAAATAAACGCTTGTCATTTGCAGGTTTCACACGCCTGTTTTTTTGTGAAGCCTTGTCAATTGAGTGGAAAATTAGTTTGAAAGAAACACTTGAATTCTACAGGTCGATAAATCAAGAAACTGTATTACTTTGGTTAATCAACATACGTGTTAATTTATAGTATAATGATTGCTTGAAATAATGCGGTGGAAAACAGGGAAAAGAGGGAAACGATGCCTACTATACTAGTTGCTGACGACGATGCGAACATTCGCGAACTCGTCTGTTTATTTCTACGCAACGACGGATTCGCAACAGCTGAAGCAGCGGATGGCAAGGAAGCACTGGCCGTCTACATCTCAACGAATGTCGATCTTGTCGTACTAGACATTATGATGCCGATTATGGATGGTTGGACGTTAAGCAAGGAGCTCCGAAGAGCCAATCCTGATCTACCTTTACTTATGCTGACTGCGAGAGGAGAAACATGGGAGAAAGTGAAAGGTTTCGAACTTGGGACGGACGATTATTTAACCAAACCATTCGATCCGTTAGAGTTGACGGTTCGTGTTAGGGCACTACTCAAACGATACAAGATTGGCTCCACGCAGACGATTCATTTAGGGAACGTCATCCTTGATCGACAGACCTATAAGGTGATGAAAGGGACGGAGTCGCTTACGTTGCCGCTAAAGGAGTTCGAATTGCTGTATAAGCTCGCTGGAACACCCGGACAAGTCTATACGCGCGTGCAGTTGATCGATCAGATTTGGGGTATCGATTACGCCGGAGATGATCGAACGGTAGACGTACATATTAAACGGCTGCGTGAACGGTTCGCGACAACACCCGATTTTCGGATCGAAACGGTGCGCGGGCTTGGGTATCGGCTTGAGGTTTATGAATGATCAGATCCTTATATATACGTGTTGTCCTGACATTTTTAGTCTCCATCATCGGGGGCACGACCATTTCTTTTTTTGTGTCAACTTGGATATTCGAAGATAAATTGAACGAAAACGCTCAAATCAACTCACGTAACTTTGGCCAAGACATTGTCCGGATTTACAAGACCTTTCCGTTACGTGAAGCGGACTTGTTCGTAAGTGAAATGAAGCAGCTCGATTCTTATTATATTCGAATTTACGAAGCAACGGGTCAGTTCAAGTCTTACGGTAAACTTCACGGACACAAACCTGCGCCTGTGACGATGGAGCAACTAAAGAAAGTATTAGATGGAGGTGTTGTTCAGGACACTCCTAATGGTATTGCCACGGTCCTCTTAGGGTTGCCGTTGAAAACGGAGATGGGAACGAAAGCGATATTTTTGGAAGCGCTCGCCCCTCCTTCAGCCTCTTTTGTCACAAAGTGGGCATTGGTCTTTGCAACATGTTCGTTGATTGCAGGAAGCTTATTGATTCTAGTTGCCTCTGTATTCCTGGTAAGACCGATAAAAAAGCTGACAAAAGCGACCAGGCGGATAGCATCTGGAGATTTCAACGTCAAGTTGAATATTAAGCAAACGAGTGAGCTGGGTACTTTGGCTCGCAGCTTCGAAGAAATGATGCACGATCTGCAGCAACTTGAGCAGATGCGCAGGGAATTCGTAACGAACGTGTCGCACGAGGTTCAGTCTCCGCTCACTTCGATATCCGGTTATGCTCTAGTGCTTAAGCAAGTTGACCTCTCAGAATACGAACGAAGCCGTTATCTTGATATTATCATCGCTGAAGCGAAAAGGATGTCCAAAATGAGCGATAACCTGTTAAGGCTGAGTTTTCTTGAATCGCAGTCAAAGCAACTGCGGCTCGTCACGCTCAGCCTCGATGAACAAATCCGACGGATAATTGTGGCGCTCCAGCCACAATGGTCTGCTCGCGATATACATTTCGAGCTTGATTTACAGACAGTTAAAGTAACGGCTGATCATGACCTGTTAAATCAGGTATGGACGAATATCCTCAGAAATAGCATCAAATTTTCCGAGGATGCCGGCGTGATTAACGTAAGCATCAAACAAGATATCAAAAACGTGACAATCCTAATATCCGACACTGGTATTGGTATTCACCTTGACGACCAGAAGCGTATATTCGAGCGTTTTTTTAAGGCCGATCGTTCCCACAGTCGTAAGTATGACGGAAGTGGTATGGGACTCGCTATCGTTAAACAGATCGTGTCGCTTCATCAAGGTGACATCCGAGTGAAAAGTGAACTTGGTCAAGGAACGACCTTCATCGTCACCTTACCAATCACTACACCAACAGATTAGTTAGATTCATTCTCTATGCTACGTCTCTATATGCAAGCTTACTTGCATATAGAGACGTAGCATTTTTTTTGCAGTTCATATTCAGTTCATATTGTCGTCATGGTGAGTACATCTTCATTGGTTAAGTTTTCATTACAGGCACATGAAGGAAGGCAAACAGATCAGGACAGGAGAAGATGACAGTGACACAACAAGAGGAAAAGAAAAGGCTGAGTGGAATGAAAATAAAGAAAGTGCGAAACATCTTACTTAAAATCATAGGAGTAATCGTTCTAGCCATTGTACTTTTTTTAGGTATTGTTTATATCGTAAATGTGATGAGTAGTCATTCGGAGCAAAAACGAATAGTGCCCTACGGGCAGCACGTATCTGTAGACGGGAAAAACATGAATGTGTTAATTCAAGGCGAGGGCGAGGAAACGATCGTGCTCCTGCCTGGTTATGGAACAGCTACTCCAGGGCTTGATTTTAAGCTTCTTATCGATGAATTATCTCCATTTTACAAAGTTGTTGCGGTGGAGCCTTTCGGTTATGGATTAAGTGATGAAACTGTAAAAGAGCGAACCACGGAGAATATGGTAAGTGAAGTTCATGAAGCTCTACAGCAGCTTAATATTAACAGATACATGCTCATGGGCCACTCCATTACAGGTATTTATGGAATTGATTATGTGAACAAATATCCAAACGAGGTGACTGCATTTGTCGGAATCGATAGCAGTGTTGCAACACAACCGGGTATGGATATCAATTTCCCATTAAAAACGTTTGCATATCTCAAAAAATCAGGCCTCTTAAGATTGGCTATGAAAATCAGTGCTGACCCCTATGCTGGACTGTCATTTGATGAAAAAACCGTAGAGCAAATGAAAATGATTTCGAATAAAAACATTTATAATGACACAACCTTGAATGAGATGGACCACATTTCGTCTAATTTTAAAGGGGCTCAAGGTTTAATCTTCCCTAAATATCTTCCACTTCTTCTCTTTGTACAAGCGAATAATGAAGATGTAGCAGGATGGATACCTCTGCATGAAGGGCAGATCAAAGACTCGTTACATGGAAAAGTAGTAACCATGGATGGATCACATTATTTACACCATACCAAATTCAAAGAAATCGCTGAAAATGTTAGACTATTTATGAAAGAAGTAAAGTAAGTGTTCAGAGAAAGGTTCATTCGTTATTTTATGCATTTGTCTACAGTCTGCAAGACCATCATTTCGATGGTCTTTTTTATGTCCAAACAGTTGTATATTTCCAAACCAAGATTATACTTTCGCCTGAAAGCCATTGGGTTTCATTTTCATATTAACTAACGAGGCAGGTGTGCGGCCGAGCCTAGGTCGTATCATATAACGGGTGGGATTCCCGTCGAGTAAGAACTAGCCATTCGCTCGTAGCGAGTCTTGGAGGGCTAAAGGTAACTTTAGTCTTTAAGCGTAGACAGTTAGGTGGCGGATTTGCTTTACTGATCGTTCTATTCATTCTGTTAATCATTATAGGATGTAGTTGTTGGGGCGGCGGATTCGGTTACTAAAAAAAGGGGCACTCATAAGAGTGTCTTTTTTCTCAATATAAGAACTCTAAGAATATGATATTATTTTAATGCAAATTCCCTTTTGTGCAATGAGATAGTAATGACCAACAAAAAACCCACCTATTTCCGTAGGTGGGCCTTATCTTTATTAAACAATATCAAAGTATACTCTCTTTTTCTCGTGAATTTTATGTAATTATACATATTTGTAAAAATTACATAAAATAAATATTACATGTAGTAAAATATAAATTGTGGACACGTTCTATAAAGCTGATTCTCCGATTAGAAGGCGTAACACATCTCAACCATATAGGTGTGGCGTTGCTTTAATCTAGCCAAACAAACAATCTCGATTCTCTTGTATTTGTACACTAACAATCTGTTGAAAATAAATGATTCTGTTTTATAGGACGTGTTTACTTAATGTCCAATACATATTATTAAATTAAAGTGGTTCAAGTCGGAGGAAGGCACCTTAGGGTGTCTTTTCTTTATGGGTCTCATCACATCGCTATCACATGCCCATCAACTTAAGAATTTAGAATTCCCCCCCAAAAACGAAATTTTGTTACAAGTTATCACAAAATTTCGTTTTTGGGGTAGTTTTATTTTCTTAGCTTGATTTCGATGAGCGGTACCCCATAAAGGCCCTTGATACATAATTGATGTTCTGCCATTTGTAGAAAACAATCCACTTATACCATTTTAACAAGAAAAAATATCTCGTCCATGTTGTAATATTGACTTACGTTAAGCTTGTGAAAAAATCATATTCATGTATAATACAATTGATGTATGATACATTAGTTGTAGGAGGGTGACCTTTTTGAAAAGAGAAGATGCCTTAAAACTAAGAACAGATATTAAGAAAATGATTATAATAACTGGGGTTTTTGAATCTCAAAATTTGCCCAATGGACCATTTGAAAAACCTTTACCAACTTCTCAAATGATGGCGTTAGAGGAACTAGAGGTGGAAAAACTAACTGTTTGGCAACTATCCAATAAACTTAGATTAGAGACTTCAACTGTAAGTAGATTGGTAGATAAGTTAGTAAAAAAGGGGCTTATTTATCGTGAAGTAAATGAAAAAAATAGAAGAGAACTTTTTCTGCACCTCACAGAAAAAGGTCACATAACTGTTAATTGCTTAAGAGAGCAATCCATTACATTTTATCAAAGTATTCTCAATAATTTATCAGAATCAGAACAAAAAATAGTTGTGGATGGTTTTGAATTATTTATTGATTCTATTTCTAAGCCTTTTGATTAGAGTGAGGTAAGTCATAACATTTGGAGGATAAAATGAGTTTGCATTTTGAACGTCCTATTATTGAATTAAAAGAGAAATTTGATGAATTAAAGAAAATTATGAAAGAAAATAATGTAGATTTATCGTCAGAAATTCATGAATTAGAAAAACGTTTAAATAAAATGCAAGATAAAATTTATTCTAATATTACACCTTTTCAACGAGTTCAAATTGCAAGGCTACGTAACCGACCCACGACATTGGACTATATACCTTTATTGTTTACAAACTTTCTCGAACTTCATGGTGATCGATTATATGGTGATGATAAAGCAATGATAGGTGGTATTGCAAAATTTAAAGGAATGCCCGTTACGGTTATTGGTCATCAAAGAGGTAGAAATACAAAGGAAAGTATAGAAAGAAATTTTGGAATGGCACATCCAGAAGGTTATAGAAAAGCGCTAAGACTTATGAAACAAGCTGATAAATTTAATCGCCCTATTATTACATTTATTGATACAATAGGCGCCTATCCAGGGATAGGGTCTGAAGAACGTGGAATTTCTGAAGCGATAGCTCGAAATCTATTTGAAATGACTACACTTAAAGTGCCAATTGTTTGTATTGTAATTGGAGAGGCATCAAGTGGTGGAGCTCTTGGCATTAGTGTCGGTAACCATATCCATATGTTAGAGTATTCATGGTACTCGGTAATTTCGCCAGAAGGAGCGGCATCTATCCTATGGAAGGACGCTAAGTATGCTCCAGAAGCTGCTGAACATATGAAAATTTCAGCAAAAGATTTAAAACATTTAGGAATTATTGATGAAATCATTCCTGAAATTAAAGGTGGAGCACAAAATGATATAAAATCACAGGCAAAAATGATTGAATCTGTAATTGAATCATCTCTAAAAAAATTGATACTATTATCCTCGGAAGAGCTTATACAACAGCGATATGAAAAGTATAGACAAATAGAGAATTATAAATGAAAGTATTTAAAGTCCGTATCACATTTCGGAGGATTCTCGCAAAAAAATTCTAAATATTTTGTAAGTAACCTCTTAAACTGGGATATGCTGATACTATTACTCTACAAAAGATGTGTGATCGGTATGGAAAAGGAAATTGTTACTCTATGTTTCTAACTAACATTTTTGCACCAGAACCATATAAAAAGAGGACGAATAGTTACGTCTTCTTTTTATATGGTTATATTAGCTACAAAATAATATCATTTAAATAAATCTTCTATTATATTAGCAGGGGATAGTGATAGAAAAGTGTGTTCCTTTTCCTAGTTCACTTTCTATCTCTATATCTCCGTTTAATTCTTTAATAATACTGTACGCAATCATAGTACCAAGCCCAGTACCTTTTTCTGTTGTTGAATAAAATGGCAAGGCAATACGTTTTATTTGTTGGGAAGACATTCCTATTCCTGTATCAATAATATCAATTACAATATTATCTTTTATTTTTTGTATATTTATTTGTAATACGCCACCATTTTTCATAGCCTCAATTCCATTTTGTATGATGTTGGTTAGACATATTTTTAATTTTTCAGGATTAGCATTTATGTAAAGGGAATCTGTTGTAATATGCTGTTTTATTTCAACATTATATGAAAGAGCGAGTGGTGAAATATTATCTTTCACTTGATTTAATATGTAATTAATATCTAGTTCTTCTTTTATAATGTTTTGTGGTTTGGTTAAAGATAAATAGTTATTAATAGTAGATTGTATTTGCTGCATTTCAAGTAACATAATTTCTAAGTACTTATCTTGAGACATCTTAGCACTCTCATCTTCATTTAGTAATTGAGTGAATCCATGTACCGTGGTCAGTGGATTATGAATTTCATGCGCGATCGATGCAGCTAGTTCGCTAGCTATATAAAATTTTTCTGCTCTTTGCATTCTTTCTTTTATTTTATATTTCTCGATCATTCCTTCTATTAAATAAACTGATAATAATAATGTGAAAATATTTATGATTATATAATTGAATAAAAATTCGATGAGAGTAGAGTCAATTTTACCACCTGTATTTATTTGTGTTACAATACCGCAGATAGAAAGGGAAGTTGTACATATCAAAATAAGTAGAATACTTAATAATATCTTCTTTTCCTTGAAATAAGTAGGTGACAAGTAACGAAACATGATTGTAATAACAGAAATAATAGTAAAGATAATAAATGATGGGAAGACTCCGCTTCCACCTAAGTAAAATCTATAAGAAAGATATAAAACTCCAATACAAATAATGCTCTTTGTATTTCCATATAGAAAAACTAATATAATGGGAATAAAACGTAAATCATAAATGAACCCAGCGTGTAAATGAAAAGGAAAAGTCATACAAAAAATAATTGCAATGGAGGAAAGTACAGAAATTAATATATTATTACATGCCATTTTTTCTTTATGTTCTAGCCAAAATACTTGGTAACTAAGGATACAAATAATAATAATAAATGTATTTAAAAATAGTGTAGGAATTCCCATAGTTTATGCCTCTCTGCGAGTTTGTAAGTAGGATTATGTATGTGTTTAATCTAGGTGTTTGGTTTTATTAGATTTTCTATCTTTAAAAAAGAAAAGGAAGGGCACTTGAAAAAGTGCTTTTTTACCATTTATATTAAAATCGATGAGGAAGATAGAAATAAAAAGTTACTTTTACTTATGAATAAAAAAATTGAAAGTAGCCCTTGTATAGGTAAAAGATGAAGCAAATTACAGAAATAGTTACGTTTCTCTGGAGTGAATATTCCGAAAAAACATTGTGTATGGCGAAATCTATTTTATAACCTTCGCCATATTAACATGTAACTTATTAAATTACAAAGAAAAAATTAAAAATTATTATTTTTTTGTTATTTTAATTTATTTAAAAACGTAAAAGTATTCCAGAGGTTATCATTGAGATGCTAGGGTACTTAGACCAATATTCGAACTTCGTAATAACGTTGTCACTTTTTTACTAATATTTTTAATACTAATTTTAGTATAATCAATTAATTGATTTAAAATTCAAATAATTATCTACGTATCTTTTTTTTTATCATTTTATATTAAATACAATGATATTTATTGTCACATAATAATGCAAATTTCCAGTAAACTAATAGAAAAAATCCTATAAAAACATAATTTACTATCTTTTATATAAACATTGCAGGTGTAAATGCAATAAAAATTCATTATTAATACATATATTCAATCTGAAAATATCTGTTTACATATTAAAATGTCTTTGTAGTGGTCCTTCATGCCAAGAATCGTTTCCGTACTCCAACTACCGTTATTCTAGTATTTTACCAAGTTTCTTATTTTGTTAAGGTATCCTAATATTGTTACTTTTGTGAATTGAAATGTTTTAATATCATAATTTATAGGGGATGTTGAGAAAATAAATAATTTGTAAAAATAATATAATATTTGTAACTTTATGTCTTATAATATGAAATATCTTTGTTGCGATTATTTTAAATATTTGAATAATACATCAGATTCATTTTATCTAGGGAGGTTTTAAAATTGGGGAGAAGAGTTGTTAAAAGAGTTTTTGCATTATTATCAGTACTAGCATTATTCTTTAATGTGTTTCTACCGAAGGCAAATGCGGAGGTTATGACGCATGAAAAGTATTCAATGAACTGGAGTTATAGCAACAGTTTAGGTAAGTACATTCGAACTGAAATTATTAAAAATTCAAGCGGTCAAATTGCCTATTGTTTAACTCTTGGCTTAAAATCACCAAATGGTGAAGATCTTCCTGAAATGGGGAAAACAGATAATGTAGTATATAGGGTTCTATTAAATGGTTTCCCACAAAAAAGTATAGAACAACTGGGGGTAGCTAATAAGAATGAAGCACATTATGCAACTCAGCTTGCGGTTTGGAATGCATTAGGTCAACTTGATGTAAATGAATTAAAGCATGAAAATAAAAATGTTGAAAAAGCGGCTAAGACAATTATTAATGCTGCGAATACAAGTGAAGATACTCAAGATATTTTTATGAATGTGATTCCTGCTGAAAAGCAAAAGGCAGAATTAAAGGGTGAGTTTTTTGAAACAAACCTATACACAGTACAAACAAATGCTAAGAGTGGTTCTTATAAAGTAGTAGCGAAAAATGCACCTAATGGAGTAAAAATTGTTAGTGAAAATGGTGAAGTGAAAGATCAACTTTCAGTTGGAGAGAAATTCCGTATCCAAATTCCTAAAAATACAAAAACAGGTGAATTTAATTTAAGCGTTGCTGCTAACTTAACTAAAGTTCAAGCAATTGCTTACCGCGGAACTGATACTGTTCAGGATGCTACAGTACTATTAGAAAAAAATGAAGAAAAGCTTAGTAGTGATCTTGCTGTAAATTGGGAAGCAGCCGGTTCTTTAAAAATTAAAAAGGTTGGAGAAAATGGAGAAGTGTTAGCTGGGGCAGTATTTGAGGTCTTTAATGCAAATAATGAATCAGTTGGAAAAATCACGACTGGTGCTGATGGTATGGCAGAATTAAACAACTTACCAATTGGTACTTACACATTAAAAGAAATTAAAGCACCAACAGGTTATGTTACAGGTGATAAACCGCAAACTATTGAAGTTAAGACAGGTGAAACAGGAGCTATTCAGATAGTAAACAACAAAGTAAAAGGTAATATCGAAATTAAAAAGCTTAGTGATTCAGGAAAGGTTTTACCAAATGTTGAATTCACAGTCTTCACTGAAGATGGAAAAGAAGTAAAAAAAGTAGTTACAAAAGAAAATGGAATTGCAAACGTTGAGGGTCTTACGTATGGTAAGTATTATTTCTTAGAGACCAAAACACCTAATGGATACATTGGAAATAAATCGAAGTTTCCTTTTGAAATTAAAGAGCACAATAAAACAATTACTTTTACAGTGGAAAATACTGAAGTAAAAGGTAGTGTAAAATTACTAAAAGTAGACAATGAAGACATTAGTAAAAAATTAGAAGGTGCAGTATTCGAATTAAAAGATGCAAGTGGGAAAGTGATTGGCGAATATAAGACAGATAAAAATGGTGAGATTAATGTCAAAGATTTAGCGTATGGTAAGTATTCATTTGTAGAAAAGACTTCTCCAAGTGGTTACGTTCTTGTTACAGAACCAATTGTGTTCGAAATAAAGGAACATGGAAAAATTATTGAGCTATTAGCAGTTAATCATCTAATCAAAGGTGATCTGGAAATTACAAAGGTAGATGTTGCGGATGGAAACAATAAGCTTCCAAATGCAGAATTTACGATTTATAACGAAGCAGGAAAAGAAGTAGTAAAAGGTAAAACAGATGATAAAGGTATCGCTAAATTTGAAAAGCTACCATTTGGAAAATACACATATAAAGAAACTGTTGCACCAAAAGGTTATATCTTAAATGAAGAGACGTTTTCTTTTGAAATCAAAGAGAATGGTCAAATTATTAAACATATCGTCAAAGATGAGAAGATTCCTTCAATTAAAACAACAGCATCTGATAAAAAAGATGGTACAAAAGAAATGCACACTTCTAAGTCTGTAACAATCCAAGATAAAGTGGAATACAAAGACCTACAAGTAGGTAAAGAGTACACTTTAAAAGGTAAATTAATGGATAAAAAGACTAATAAACCATTAGTTGTAAATGGTAAAGAAGTAACTGCTGAAACTAAGTTTACACCAAAAGAAGCAAACGGATCTATCACACTAGATTTCACTTTTGATGCAACTGGTTTAGAAGAAAAAGAAGTAGTAGTATTCGAAGAGTTACTGAAAGACGGAAAAGTTGTTACTACACACGCTGATATCAATGATAAAGGTCAAACAATTAAGTTCGTTAAGCCATCAGTAAAAACAACTGCTACAAACAAAGCTGATGGTGGAAAAGAGATTCATTCAAAGGATTCTATCACTATCCAGGATAAAGTGGAGTACACTAACTTAGTTGTAGGTAAAGAGTACACTGTAAAAGGAAAATTAATGAACAAAGCTATTAACGAACCATTATTAATTGATGGTAAAGAAGTAACAGCTGAGACTAAATTTATTGCAAAAGAAAAGAATGGTTTTGTAACATTAGACTTTACTTTCGTTGGCGCTGAGCAGCAAGGAAGAGAAGTGGTTGTGTTTGAAGACTTATTACATGAAGGTCAAGTAATTGCAACTCACGCAGACATTAATGATGTAGGTCAAACAGTTCGATTTGTAGAGCCTTCAATAAAAACAACAGCTACAAACAAAGCTGATGGTTCTAAAGAATTAGACGCTACAAAATCTGTAACAATCCAAGATAAAGTGGAATACAAAGACTTAATCGTGGGTAAAGAGTACGTTGTAAAAGGTAAACTAATGGATAAAGCAACAAACAAACCATTATTAGTTGATGGTAAAGAAGTAACAGCAGAATCTAAGTTTACTGCAAAAGAAAAAAATGGTTCTATCACATTAGATTTCACATGTAATACTTCTGCATTACAAGGTAAAGAAGTAGTAGTATTTGAAGAACTGTATCAAGATAATGTCTTAGTAGCTATTCACGTTGACATTGAAGATAAGGGACAAACAGTGAAATTCAAAGAGGTGAAACCGGAACAACCTAAACCAGAACAGCCGAATCCAGATAAAAATACTCCAACATCAGAGCAACCTAAAGAGCAAGTAAAAGAGCAACCACAACCTAAGAAAGAAGTTCAATCTAAAATTGGATGGTTACCGCAAACAGGTGCTGACCTTACAAGTTGGATCTCTATGGCTGCAGGCGCATTACTGTTAATTGTTGGTGGAGTTATTTTCTTAAAACGTAAAAACGCATAAAAATTAAAAAATAAGCACATCTGTTTTTATAGGATGTGCTTATTTTTATGTTAGTTATTTAGTCCTATTTACAGTATCTTAATTGTTCACGAATAAAAAAGTTGTAAAAAAATAATGTAGTTATTTCAAAAATAAAATAGATCGCTAAGTAGATGGTATTAATTGGAATATGCGCTCTTTATCCTGTATGATGTAAATAAGGATATTCAAATATTCTTATAGTTAATAAAAGGGGAAAGTAGGAGGAGTTGTCATGAAAAACGTAAAAACGGCTATGACGTTGGTACAATCACATCTTAATGAAAATGAGGTTATTGAAAATTGCCTATATGGAATGTTTCAATATCAAGTATTTGGTATGGGTGGTCAAAGAAAAGGGATATTGGTTGCTACAAATGAACGTATGTGTTTTTATACGGAATATTTGGGAAGTGAAACGTTTAAAGTATTTGATTATGCCAAAGTTAATTCGATAGAGGTAGAAAAGGGATTATTAACAGGAAATAAAGTCATTTTTTATCATGATGGCGAACGTGAAGTGATGAATTTAATTGAAGAAGGTGACTTGGAGGGGTTTGCAGTATTTGTAAAAGAAAAAATTATGATCTTGAAATAAAGAAGTTTGTTTTTAAAATTCGCTTCTCAAATTAAACAATATTATTATTTGTTAAAATCGAAAACATTAAAACAAAAAACAAACTTTAAATAACCTCCCATTAAACTGTTTAATGGGAGGTTATTGCCTTTCTGAAGATAAAATTAAAGAACCTTATTATTCTTATACATTAATCTATTTGATTATTTTTGAGTTGTTGTAATAATTCCAGGACAGCAAAACAGTCAGCTGCTGCTCGGTGTTTAATCGTTAATTCCGTTGCATCGCTTAATGAAATCCATCTTTTTGAACCTACATAATCAGCGTACATTTTCATAACACATGTGGATTGAAAATCCTTAAATTCTACATTGTTAGCAATACAAGTGTTTTCTATCATGCCTAGATCAAATTCAGCGTTATAAATAAGTAGAGTTTTTCCTGCAATAACTTCACATAATTCTTTATACATTACTGTCCATGATGGTGCATTGTGTACCATTTTATTAGTAATACCATGAATGGAGGTTGCTTCAGCTGGAATATTTATAGTTGGCTTAACTAAAAAGTTTAATAGGATTTTTCCCGTTAAATCAATTACACTTATCCCGATAATTTGATCTCTTAGAGTAAGTCCAGTTGTTTCGGTATCTAAAATAACGAAATGATCTCTGTTTATAACCATTTTCAGAAGTAAAAAAGGCACCCAAATGGGTGTCTTTTTTACTTCTGAAAATGAATTAAACTAGTTTAGAAAGCGTTAATAGAAGGAATTTAGTCATGAATGAATTAATAAAAAAAGCAATACAATATCAATTCTATGACTTTGCACCTTCATATTTCACTTGAACTTTGTTTAAGCGCGTTTATCTACTCATTGTTACGCGTGAATTACGTTTAAAATCGACACTTTATTCGTAGTAAATAATACATAATTCTGTTTTACAGTTCTAATTAATATACGATCAGTTGCCACATATGCTGTTCCGATACGGATTGCACTTGGTTCTTCAACACCCGCATAGGTAGCATCTTCGGTAACCTCAATCATATCACGTAATGGAATCGTGACCTCCGCAAATTGCCATGAAATAATTAACTTTTCTTTTGTTTTTTTGACATCAATACCTAGCATTATACCAAGACCTTTCTATAATAGAATGCTACACTTCTTATCTTATTATACAAATTTTTAGATTATTTTTCTACATGTATGAATAGAGCTGATATTTTAAGGGTGCCAAAAGAAAGGGAAGATATACTATCAATCTATTAAGGAATACGTTATGAAGAAAAGTTCACAGGGAATTAATATGGATTTGATATGGTTGAAGTATGATGAATGAGTAACAGTAGGAGTTGCAGGAAGGAAATGAATGATGAGACTTAAATTAGTAGGAACCTTAACTTGTATAGTAGTAATGTTAGGTATCTTTATCATTTACACCAATATATCTATTGGTAAAGAACCATATAAGACAAACTATGAAACTAGTGAAAACTCCATAAATAAAGAAAAAAATAGTAAGCAAAATGGGACTTCAAATAAGATAGCAAGTTCCTTTGCTAGTATACAGGCTGTAGTAAATAAGGAATATGGTTTACCCGAAGACTATATGCCAGAGGATTTAGTTGTACCAAATGTACCGTTCTCATTTAGTGGAACGGTAGAAAAGAGTCATCTTCGTAAAGAAGCAGCGGAAGCGTTAGAAAAACTATTCCTTTTAGCTAAGCAAGATGGGATCCAGTTGAATGCTGTTTCAGGATTTCGTTCCTATGAGTATCAAAAAGGTCTGTATGCCAACAATGTTAAAAAGAAAGGGCAAGAGCATACGGATCGCTTCTCTGCAAAGCCAGGGCATAGCGAACATCAAACAGGGTTAACGATGGATGTTTCTTCTAAAAGTGCGAACAATGAACTAGAGCTATCCTTTGCGAATACGAAGGAAGGAAAATGGCTGAAAGAAAACGCGCATCGTGCAGGGTTTATCATTCGTTATCCTAAGGGGAAGGAAAGTATTACGGGTTATGCATATGAACCTTGGCATATTCGCTATGTAGGAGATATTGCTGAAAATATATATAAGGAAAAACTGACTTTAGAAGAATATATGAATCTGTGAAAATAGAATTGAAGAGTTAAACTGTATTCATTGTTTATGAATGCTACTTTTTCATCACTTCATTAGAGTTTTTTAGGCTTCGTTCGTCGGTATACTTCACACAATATTATAAAGGAAATAGAACTTACTGAAGATAACATATGAATGTTTTATAAATGTATCAAAAAAGTGAACAAAATCGTTATTTTGCACAACAAGGTAGTCAGTGTAATGAAATAACTGCTTGTAAAAAAAGAAGCCCTATAGGAAATATTACAGGGCTTCACCAAGTTGAGTTATGTCGTATTCACAAGGGATTTTAACATGATATTTGTGTTGAATAAACTGGTAAATGTGTCCAAGTAATTTGGAGCTATTTTATAAAAAAAGAGAAGCGCTTAATCAGGACGCTCCTCTTAATGCCAATACACAATAACTATCCCATTATACTGTATAAGCGTAAAATATTTAACAATTACTTTCATGGTAAATATTTCATTTTGTCTTAGTACCTTTAAATCACGAAAAAAGGTTCCGCTGTTTCCAACAGAACCTTTCCTAAAATGGCAAAGAGTAACTCTTACCTTACTCTTTGTTTATATACTACAGGAGTTTTAATGAAAATCCAAGGCTCCTTATATTGAGAAATAAAGAAGAATCATTATAAAAAAATTTATCTTTTTTCATAAATAAAAGAGCAGCTAGCAAAAACTAACTGCTCAATACAAGGAGATACAGAGAAAACTAAATGGATTTTGGCATACAGCCTATCAACATTATGGACATAATATTGATTTTTATTCGAAGGAATTCATGTTTTACAAATCAGATTATGATAGTCGATATTCTCCATATTGACCAGAAAAGAACCAAGAATTCTAGTGAAATTCCAAGTGTTCTTTTCCTAGTTTTTTGAAATTCTTTTACTAAATAGCCAATAGCGCTAATTGCTAGAAGAATGAAAAGAATAAGTTCTAGTGTAACTGGCATTTGATCTACTCCTAATCCGTTATTTTAATTTATTATATAACGATTATAAGATATTTTTTGTGGTTAGTGGTGAGAAATTAAACAAAACCATCTCTTTACGAAAAAAGGTCCTGTTGTTTCCAACAGAACCTTTCCTAAAATGGCAAAGAGTAACTCTTACCTTACTCTTTGTTCATATACTACAGGAGTTTTAATGAAAATCCAAGGCTCCTTATATTGAGAAATAAAGAAGAATCATTCTAAAGAATCTTATCTTTGTTATAAATAAAAGAGCAGTTAGCAAAAACTAACTGCTCAGCTCCAAGGAGGAACAAGGAGAAAAATCTAATGTCATCTATATTATTGACGGAATATTGAGTTTTACTCATAAAAAACTACGTTTAACTTAATGCATAACCCACAATCAAAGTTAGTGTTAAAAACACTGATAATAACAATGTTAGTAAGACTGTTGCTACACTCCTAAGCATCGCAATCCAATTATTCATCTTAGAAAATCCTATAATGCCAGCAAAAAAAGTTCCTATTGTTAAAACTAGTAATATAAATAAAGGGTGAATGTGTAATGAATCCGTGAAAAAATTGAATAATTCAAGTGGAATTTCAAAATATAAACGGAATAGTCCAACGCAAATCAAAGAGTATATAAAGGACCATAGATTGAGGTTATGCTTCATAGCTTTCTCCTATGTTTTCAAAATAGTTTTACTCAATTTTAATGGGAAATAAAAGAAAAAGATAGAGGTTATAAAGAAGAATCAATTTTTTAACAAAATAATCCTTTTAATAGAAAGCGAGGAATAACAATGGGACATGGATGCTTTTTTCTTTGTTATATAGAAATTATACATTAAACATATATTTATAAGCGCTGTTACGACACGCTAAGGAGTAATAAAAAGATGAGGCCAATGAAACCGTATAAAAACCAAAAGAATCCTAAGATGGGGAATGTTTTATGAAAATTAAGCATGGTAAACCTCCTTGGGTATATAGAGGATTATAATATATCGTTGGTCTATTTAGAAGAAAAAACATAAATTAGTACACATTAAACGTGAATTTGAACAAAATGGACATTTTAAAGTAGCGAATGCGCTGCTTTTTTATTTTATCAAATAAATTGTTCTTGAGTAGAAATGAAAATAGGGGTTTGCCTTAAACATTTATTATTAATCAAGAATATGAGTATAGAAACAGGTCTAAATTCTGTAATGGTGGATGGGATTGTTATGGACATAACTCAAAGTGTGGTAAGAATAGTGGTTAATGGGAAAGACCTTCCGTTCACTTCGGTTCAAACCTCTGCATGGAATCATGAACCTGTAAATGATTTAATCGTTTCTACGAATCAGAGAGTGAATGAGCTTTATCAATTCATGTGGTCACAAGTACCAGTTACGATCTCCGTGTATTTTCTTCAAGGGGCGGACTTAATGAGATTCGCTAGGATCGCTGGAATTAATGAACGTGTAACGGGAGAATATATATCATTTCATTTGGGGATAAGAAGAATTCAAAGTAGCTTAACAGCTGTTTTTTTATTTTGCATAGAAAAAAGGAACCATAATAGGCTCCTTAATTTGATTCAGAAGTTGTGTAGTTTTTCTTGATGATATCTTTTATGTTGATAATAAAGGATATAAGGAATCCAGCAGCTAGAATACCGTTTACCCAGTAATATGTATTCCCGGATGTAAATTTATTATAAAAGGAATCGATATTATAATACACTAAGCCTGCTGAAATGACGGTAGAGATTACTAACGTACCAAAACTTTTCATGACGCCGTCCCCTCTATTCTGAAATTTTAGACTTTTAATACAATTATACATTTAAATAAAAAGGTTTACAAAGGAATTACCATAAGGAGGAGTTATAACGAGTTTCTTCCAATTGATGGTTTTTATTTTTGGAAAAATAACTATTTTATAAAAAAAAAATTTTGACCCCCATAAAATTATTTGTTCTTTCGAATATATATAACGTAGAAGAAAACAAATGAAAGAAAAAGCTAAAATTACCAAAAATATAGCGAAGAGTTATTCAAAGATTGCAGCTAAAATAGAAAAGAGCAAGTGGCATTGCAAAAGAAAACAAGAAAGCAGTACAAAATACAGACGTCACTTTAGTACAAGTGGAAAAAATAGTCATATAAAAAAATCGGCCTCGAAAAATATGAGCAACAGCAAGAGGACAAACCAAAAGAAAAGTACTAACAAAATGTGGTTGAATGGTCACTTGTTTAGTGGCCTTTTTGCTATTTGAAGGAGGCTGGGAGATTACTAGTGTTGAGTTTAGTAATGAAGATCCTAAGAAAACCGAAAATAGAAGATATCGTATGTGACATACAAAACAATGGAGGAGATAAGGAAGCATTTATCGTACAGTATCAGCCTTTTATTAAAAAATCAATATCGTCTGTCTGTCGCCGATATATTACAGAACAGGATGATGAATATAGTATTGGACTGTTTGCGTTTAACGAAGCAATTGAACAGTATTCATATAAAAAAGGGAAATCTTTTCTAGCGTTTGCTGACCTTCTTATAAAAAGAGATGTAATTGACTATATACGCAAGGAGTCTAAGCATAACTTTGTCTTTTTAAAAGAAGATGAGCAAGAGGAAATGTTAGAAATGCAAGTGTCGCTTACGGAGTATATGAAAGAGATGGAAAATAGTAACCGCAAGGAGGAAATTCTTCATTTTCAAAGTGTGTTAGCTGAGTTTAAAATCACATTTTCAGAGCTTGCTAAAGAATCTCCTAAGCATCGTGATACGCGTGAACATCTAATAGAAATTGTGAAGATTATTATAAAAGAAGAGGAAATGATGGAAGAGTTGTTCCGAAAGAAAAAATTACCCCTAAAACATATTGAACCACTTGTTAGGGTAAGTCGTAAAACGTTGGAACGACATAGAAAATACATTATTGCAATGTGTATTATTTTTGCAAACAACTATACATACATTCTTGATTATATAAGAGGGGAAAAGCATGATGAATAAAGGAATTGTGATGGATATAAAAAAGCATAACGTAGTTGTTTTAACTCCAAATGGAGAGTTTATTACATTTAAAAGAAAAGCGCACCCATACATGATAGGAGAGGAAATCTCGTTTAACAAACAAGAACAAAGAGCGCCGCGTTTTTCCATACCACCTTTCTTAAAGCCTACAACAGTAATTGTTGCTGGTTTTCTATGCGTATTGCTGTTTTTCTATAATCAACCAGAAGAAAAAGTATTTGCTTATGTCTCAGTTGATATAAATCCAAGTATAGAGGCGAGCGTAACGGAGGATCTTCGTGTTATAGATTTGCGGGCTTGTAATGATGATGGAAGGCGTATTTTACAAGAAATGAACAGGTGGGAAAATAAACATCTGCAAGACGTAATACGTATTATTATAAAGCAGAGTCAAGAGGATAAGTACTTAACCAATGATAAGCAAGTCATGCTAACGGCTATTGCAAAGGATAAGTCGCTAGAACCACAGTTGGAAAAGGCTATGCAGGAATTAAAGAAAGAATATGAGATAAAACATGTTACAGTCGAATATCAAAGTAGCACGATGCAAGTACGAGAGGATGCTAGAAAAGCTGGAATTGGCACAGGAGTCTATATAAAGCAAGAGAATGAGAAGAACAAATCGCTTACTCCACCTGCCACGCCGTCTAATCCGGTGGAAAACGAAGAAGAGGTGCAATCGCAGCCGGAGTCAGCTCCTGATGCATCACCAGATTTGTCTCCTGTAAAAGAAAAAAAATATGAGAAACCAGAGCATAAAGAAAAAAAGAAACCAGAGGAACAGCCATCTAGGCAAATAAAAGAAAATAATGGTAGAGGATCTCAGCAAGAAAATAGAGGGAATCAGCAGGAGAATAACGGTAGAGAATCTCAACAAGGGAGTAATGGAAATCAGCAAGGGAACAACGGTAGAGAATCTCAACAAGGAAATAATGGAAATCAGCAAGAAAACAACGGTAGGGGATCCCAACAAGGGAATAATGGAAATCAGCAAGGGAACAATGGAAGAGGATCTCAACAAGGAAATAATGGGAATCAGCAAGGGAACAACGGTAGAGAATCTCAACAAGGAAATAATGGGAATCAGCAAGGGAACAACGGTAGAGGTTCTCAACAAGGGAATAATGAAAATCAGCAAGGGGACAATGGAAGAGGATCCCAGAAAGAAAATGTTGGAAATCAACAAGGGAACAATGGTAGGGGGTCTCAACAAGAGAATAGAGGCAACCAGCAAGGGAATGAAAAGAAGAATCAATAGAATATGGAAGTGAGAGATTCATTTCAAAGCTAAAAGGACTTATCTCGCTATTGCGGGCAGTAAAACTCCCATCTCAAAATTTGGCTGGGGCAAAGAAGTTAGGTGGGAGTTGGGCTGCTTAAAGTTGCACTTTATTATTCTATAGTTCTATTAAGAAGGAGTATGTGAAAAATATAATGGAGAAAAACATTCAACAAGAGAAAGATAAAGCAAAACCTGTTTTTTATGATCCGAAAGGAAGGAGAAACATAGCTTTTATTTGGTTTCTATGTATTTCAATAGTTAGCGTAAGTATTGTATTTTATTTTTTCTTTCAAAGTATTTTTTCAACACCAGAAATTCCAAATATGAATACCGCTGTACAACAAGATAATAAACTTGTACCAATTAATCAAAAACTTAGTGATCAGCAGGTAAAGAAGGAAGAATTTAAACCAAATACCGAAACGAAGGATAATAAAAATTTGGTGAATTCGAAGAACGATAGTAAACAACCTAAAGAAGTGTATGGTTTTTATGTAAATTGGGATGAAAATAGTACTGCTTCTTTAAAAGAAAATATCGATTCATTAACCACGCTAGTACCAGAGTGGTATCATTTAAAAGCAGATTTAACGATTAGAAGTGAGATAAAACCTGAGATAGTAAAGTTAGCAGAAAAAAATCAAGTGAAAATTATGCCTTTACTTACTAACTATGCTGAGGAAGCTTCTGGTCCTGATAGTGGGCTAATTCATAAGTTACTGAATTCCTCAAATGATGTAAAGACAAAGTTTATTAATGATTTAGTAAGCCAAGTTAAAAAGAATCAGTTTTCAGGTATTAATATTGACTTTGAGGCAGTACCTGAAAGTGATAGGGAAAACTTAACAAATTTTATGAAAGAACTTACTACGGTCTTTCATCAACATGATTTGCTCGTTACACAAGATGTTCCAGCTAACGATAAGGCTTTTGATTATGGTGCATTAGCAAAAATAATAGATCGAATGATTGTAATGATGTACGATGAGCACTATGGAGCGGGAGAACCAGGCCCAATTGCTTCAAATAAATGGTTCCAACACACATTGAAAGAACTGAATATTCCGTCTAATAAACTTATAGTTGCTTTCGGTAACTATGGATATGATTGGAAAATGAATAGTAAGGAACCGGCGAAATCTTTAACTTTTTCAGAAATTATGACAATGGCTCATAATTCAAATATGAAAATTCAATGGGATAAGATTAGTGGAAATCCTTATTTTAGATATAAAACAGGAGAGAAAGAACATACTGCTTGGTTCTTAGACGGTGTTACTCTCTATAATCAAGTGAAAATCGCAATGGACAACAACGCAAAGGGATTTGCGTTATGGAGATTAGGAGCAGAAGACCCTACAATATGGAAAGTTTTAAAAAATCCGATTGAGGCACAAAAAAAAACTGATGTATTACATAAAATCACTAGTTTAGATGAAGTGAGTTATTCTGGGCAAGGTGAAATTTTACAGGTTGAGAATGAAAAGCAAAATGGATTGAGAGATTTTAAAGTAGGCAAAGATGGTTATCTTACAGATGAAGTATATGAATCCTTACCATCTGCATATGAAGTGCAACGATCTGGAAAACCAAATGGGAAACAAGTAGTATTAACATTTGATGATGGACCAGACCCGAAATATACGCCAGAAATTTTAGATATATTAAAAGAGAATAAAATAAAAGCTGCTTTTTTTATACTTGGTGAAAACGCGCAACTAAATACTAGTATTGTGAAAAGAATATACGATGAAGGGCATGAAATTGGCAATCATACTTTCAAGCATCCTAACGTCGCTGATACGTCTTTACTACGAACAAAATTAGAACTTAATACGACGCAACGTTTAATTCAAGAAATAACTGGACATTCTACGGTCTTATTTAGACCACCATATGAAGCGGATGCTAACCCAGACTCATCAAATGAAATATTGCCTATTTTGCGTGCGCAAAATATGAACTATACAATGGTGGCGGAAAAAGTTGATCCTGAAGACTGGGCAACACCATCAACAAATGAATTAGTCAAGCGTGCTCTTACTCCCGTTTATAAGGGAGAGGGAAATATTATTCTTCTCCATGATGCGGGAGGGAATCGTACCCATACAGTAGAGGCGCTGCCAATCATTATAAAAGACCTTAAAAAGCATGGATATAGTTTTGTAACAATTTCAGATTTAATGAATAAAGAACGAGATGAAATTATGCCTCCTGTTTCTTCTGAGGGTGAGCAATATTTACTTTACAATAAAGCTGTCTTTTCAGGGGCGGGATATTTTAAGCATATATTAACAACTATTTTTTATGTTGCTATTGGATTAGGTATTTTTCGATTCTTATTCTTAATTTATTTTGCATGGAAGCAGAAAAGAAAAACGCTATCTCGCTATATTAATTCGTCCTATCAACCTTTTGTTAGTGTTGTCATAGCAGCATATAATGAAGAAAAGGTGATAGCTAAGACCATTCGCTCAATTTTGGATAGTAATTATAGAGAATTTGAAGTTATTGTTGTGGATGACGGATCGACAGATGGTACGTCAAAAGTAATACAAGAAACATTTTATAAACACCCTAAAGTTCGTTTCATTCAGAAAGAAAACGGCGGGAAATCATCGGCAATGAACCTAGGATTTCAACAATCGCGAGGAGAGATCATTGTCACTTTAGATGCGGATACTATTATTGCGCAAGACGCCATTTCTCTAATGGTTAGACACTTTGAAGATCAGAATGTAGCAGCAGTTTCAGGTAATGTCAAAGTGGGGAATAGACGAAACTTGTTAACTACTTGGCAACATGTTGAGTATATTACAGGGTTTAATTTAGAACGTAGAGCTTTTGATGAGTTAAATTGTATTACAGTAGTTCCAGGAGCTATTGGGGCATGGCGTAAGAAGAATGTAGTTGAATCTGGATATTTAAGCGAAGATACGTTAGCAGAAGATACGGATCTTACTATTACATTTTTACGTCAAGGACATAGAATTGTATATGAAGAAAACGCGTATGCTTATACGGAGTCACCTGAAGATGTGAAAAGTCTCATTAAACAGCGATATCGTTGGTCATATGGTACACTCCAATGTCTTTGGAAACATCGAAAAGCATTGTTTCATTCAAAGCATAAAACATTAGGGTTTATTGCATTGCCTAACATGTGGTTATTTCAATATGTTTTGCAATTCATTGCTCCTTTAGCAGATATATTAATGATTATGGGGCTATTTAGTAGCAATCCACTAAAAGTTTTAGGGTTTTATTTTGTATTCTTTTTAATGGATCTATTCGCATCTTTATTTGCATTTAAATTAGAGGAAGAGAATCCGAAACCACTAGCATGGTTAATTTTACAACGCTTTATTTATCGTCAATTTATGACTTATGTTGTCATTAAATCTATATTCTCATCAATTCGAGGAGTAGCGGTAGGGTGGAATAAATTAAAGAGAATGGGGAGTGTTAAACATTCCACGGAACATAAGGAGGCATCTTAAGAGAACAGATTATCTGTTCTCTTTTTCATTGATTTTAGTTAGCTGAGTGTAGAGTAGATACGTCAGTATCTATAAGGGGATTTTTATTGATTACTGATAGTGAGCCATTATGTTAAGATACTCCTTTAGTTTCGGGAAAAAGTTTTTTTATATTTTTTTAAAATGACGGACATAAAATCGTATATACCTTCGAATTATATATATGGATAACATAAATGTGTATATAAAAGGGGAGAAATAAGATGAAAGAACAAAAAGAAATGTTTGAAGAAATCGCTGAAGTACTAAAGGTATTGGCGCATCCTGTTCGTTTATCCTTAGTGAAAATAATGCTTGCAAAAGGTCCTACTAATGTAACGACAATGTATGGGGATTTACAAATGCCTCAAAGTACAATTAGTCAACATTTATCTAAACTAAAAGCTGCTAAAATGGTTACAGGTACTCGGAAAGGATTAGAAATTTATTATGAGGTAACTGACAATCGCACAAAATCAATATTAGCATGTTTAGTTTAAATGCTGACTTTCTAGACTTTGAAATTAAGAAGAGGCTACGAAAGTAATTCTGTGGTTATAATTTTTAAGAGTTTTATACAAGAGCTATATTTATAAGAATATGTAATTTTCTTTCCCTACAGTTAGTTTTTTTGAGAAGTCAGCGTTTTGTTAGCTTCATAGTGATGTGACGATACATAATGACTATGAAGCTAACAAAATAAATCTCCCAAAAGAATTTTTTTGTTTTGGGGGATACTACCCATGCCTATCAGCCTAATAATTTTATAACACCGCAAAACGAGAGAATGTGCATTTTCACATGAAAATGCACATTCTCTCATTTGATATATTTGTATTTTTTAGCTTGATAGCCATATGTGTACTACCACGAATAGAACGGTACCTTTTACATATTTTCTTTCGTAATAGTAACCCCATATTCCCTATAAAAATCTAAAATTGCAGATGGATTCACACCCAAATCTAATAGATTTTCCGGAAAGTAAATTTCAGAATCCGGAACCACAATATCAGATGCTTGTAAAATGTTCTCTGCTTGGACAGCTGCTCCTAAGGCGGTAAGATGTGTCTGTCCTAACGGATCTGATATGTTCACACATCGACTATGCAATACACCAGTAGCATCATAACCTTTAAGGTGAATAACTATGTTATGTGCACTTCCCCTTCCGGGTTTATAGAGAATATTTTTCCGCAAATCGGTAAATTTTTCTCCGCTAATCATTTTCCAAATCCCTGTATTCACCAGAGAAACCAGTCCATATGTAGATATTTTACTATCAAAAGCAATACGAAAGTTAGCCGAAACAGCATGAATTGATTCTGGCAGGGTTACGTGATCAGGAGTATCCAAACGATAACATTTGGTTATATAACCGTTAGGAAAGCGGACTTTGATTGGATCAGTCATTGGATAAGCCTGTCGCATTCCCTCTCGAGCTTTAACTTCAAATGGAATAGTTAACCGGTCCATATATGCTGTTGAATTTGGCCCTGCTTTGTCTTGAAGAGAATATAGTGCGTTGATATCAACCGTAACCTCTTGAAGATCTTTTGAATAAATTTTAGCAAAAAGGGCTGCTGTCCCTCCCATCCACCCTGAAGCTAATACAACAGGGGATTGGACCTCAACATTTTTTAATCGATCAATAGAACTCTTAAAGTGTTCAGTCCAACGAGTAATGTCAATCAATGGAATTTTTTTTCGAACTGCAGATAGAAGTAGTCTATCTTGCGGGTCATTAACTGCATTAACAACTACTGTGAAATTATCATCCGAATTTCTTAAAGGATCATCTGTTGTGTTGTCTACATTGACTATTTTTACTCTCTCTGATTTAAAAGGTAACGTTTTCCCTAAGGTTCTTCCTCCTAATCTAATTTCCAAATCAGGATGTCGATCATGTAAAATTTGAGCAATTTGACTACCAACAACACCATACCCACCAACAATTAATACTGTTTTCTTATTCATCTGAAACCTCCATTTTAATTAGTGTGAGATTATAAGTTTAAATGATTAAAAACTTAAACATTTCAACGTAATGTCGCTAAAAAAAGGGACAAAAGGTGTCCCTAAACTATAAATGAGTACCTAATTCTTACATTCATCTTCAACTAAAGAAACAAGTTCTTTTAAAAGATTTATTGTTTCATTAAATTCAAGACAATAATACATTTCAGTGCCTTTTTTCTGAACTCGAAGTAACCCTGATTGTTTCAATATTTTCAAATGATGAGATACAGTAGGTCTTGACATGGGAATATGCTCCGCAATTTGCGTCACATTCAAGCTATCTTTATCAATTAAAAGCGATACAATTTGCTGACGAGTTGGATCTCCCAACCCTTGGAAACATGGTCTTAAATTTTCTAAAATATGCATTACTTTATCATTACAGCTCATTTCGTTAACATTACCTTCCGTTTAATAATTTAATCATTTAAACGTATTATAAATTACATTACTATCTAATGCAATAAAGAAGTAGCACCAACTTTGAGCATAAATATAGAAAGTTTCATAAACAACCATTTTTGATTTTCCAGATTTGTAAGAATGTCGGTTCTTTTTTCTGTAACAATTGCCAAATCCATTCCAGCTACAACCAGGATAAACATACGAAATTCATGAAACCTATATCAAATTGGAGGTAATCTATTTTCTTAACTTAATAGTTATGTGACAATACTCCTATTACAAAATTTCAAAAGAATTCTTTGCATAGAAGATGTAACAAAGTAGGTAGGGTTCTTTTAGTCATTTAATCTTTTGATCTGATGACCTTTTCCCCATTCAAATAGTTCATCCATAATTTTCATTAAAGATTTTCCGTGCTCACTTAGTGTGTACTCAACCTTTGGTGGTACTTCTTGATATACGGTACGATGGATAATCCCATCAGCTTCAAGTTGCCTAAGTTGTTGTGTAAGAACCTTTTGTGTAAGGTTTGGAATTTCTCGTTTAATTTCATTTGTTCGCATTTTTCCATCCATCAAAACACATAAAATATAAACTTTCCATTTTCCGCCGATTACATCAAGTGTCGTTGCAATTGGGCAGCCATCATTTTGATTCATATAACACCTCCAAAGGTACCTCAAGGTTCCTATAGTACCTGAAAGTACGTACTTTTCAATTATATGTAACTCATTCATACTAATACGTAAAGGATTAATTAATTTATAAAGGGGATGGAAAATGATGAGAACACTTGTAATTGTAGCACACCCTGATATTGAAAAATCACAAATTAATAAAAGATGGATAGAAGAACTTGAGAAACATTCGGATGAAATTACGGTGCATGAATTATATAAAGTGGCACCAAATTGGGAGTTTAATATTGAAGAGGAACAAAAACTATTATTAGAACATGATAGATATATATTTCAATTTCCGCTTTACTGGTACAGTTCACCACCATTATTAAAAAAATGGTTTGATGATGTATTAACATATGGATTTGCGTACGGATCAAAAGGGGATAAGGTGAAAGGGAAAGAATTTGGTGTGGCTATTTCTATAGGTGGATTAGAAAAAGATTATGAAAATAGCGGAATTACGATGGATGAGTTGACGAAACCATTCCAAGCTACGTGCTTATATACAGACATGAAATTTATACCTTCATTTTATTTATATGGTGCAGAATATAAACTAAGTGATGAAGAGATTGATAAAAGTGCGCCTAAGTATGTGCAATATGTAATGAATAGGAAGTATTCTAATGTATAAGGAAAACAGCCATTTACTTGTTAAGTAGATGGCTGTTTTTTTGTTTGTTTTATATTCACTAAGTGTAATCTTTAGTAAATTAATAGTTAATCTGATAAAATAAAAAACCTAACATATATAAAGGGGAGTTTTACTTGAGAACGATGCAAAAATTATTACAAAAAAGAGCAATGCAATCACCAAATTTGGAAGGGCTTGTAGGGGGAGAGAAAAGGTATTCGTTTCAGCAGTATAATGAACGAGTAAATCAGTTTGCACACTATTTGTTACAAAACGGTGTGCAAAGAGGCGATCGTATAGGAATACTTTGCAAAAATAATCACCCATTTCCAAGCATTATGATGGCAAGCTTGAAAATTGGAGCGGTATTTATTCCGCTAAATCATCAGCTTACTGTTTATGAACTAGAAACGATTGTAAAAGAAGCGAAATTAAAAGTATTAGTTATTGATGAAGAATTTAGTGAAGTTTTATTAAAAATTGATGCCGTTAAAGAAATTCCTTATGTAATTAAAACGACAAAAGAAGGCTTTGGTTCATTTGAATTAGAATTGCAAGAACAGCCAATTACAGAACCGAACGTAGAAGTGCATGAAGAGGATGATGCAATTTACTTATTTACTTCCGGAACGACTGGACAGGCAAAAGCATGTGTAATCGGACATAAAAACTTACATCATTATTTTGCTGAGGTTGCGGGACAAAGAGAAATTCCAGCAGGTGAACGCTTTTTATCCGTGCATCCATTGTTTCATATGAGTGGCGTGCTTTCTATTTTAAATTGTATTTATCATGGTGTTACGATGATTTTCTTAGCTGATTCGAATCCTACTCTTATTTGGGATAAGATTGAAGAAGAGAAAATTACTACGATGCTTGCATTCCCGGCTGTTTATAGCTACATGCTTGATGAACTAAATAAAAAAGAACGTAACATTTCAACCTTTAAAGTAGCACAAAGCGGTGGAACAAAAGTGCCAGAAACACTTATTCAAAAATATATGGAAAAAGGAATCTATATGGTGCAAGGCTATGGTAGTACAGAAGGTTGGGTTGTAACTTCATGGCATCCAATGATGGGAAAAGAAAAGATGTCTTCTGTAGGGAAAACCTTGAAAAATGTAGAGGTGAAAATTGTTCATCCAGAAACAGGACATGAACTAACAACAAATGAAGTTGGGGAGATTCACGTAAGAAGTCCATACATGTTTAAAGGATATTGGAATAATGAAAAGGCGACAAAGAAGGTAGTAAAAGATAATTGGTTTAACATGGGCGATGCTGGCATGATAGATGATGACGGATTCCTGCATATTATGGGAAGATATAAAGACGTTATCATACGTGGTGGTGATAACGTATATCCAGATCAAGTAGAAGATGTCATTCATGAACTACATGGTGTTTTAGAAGTTGCAGTAGTTGGAGTTCCAGATGACTTTTGGGGAGAGATTCCAAGAGCTTACATTGTGAAGGATAGCGAAACAACATTAACAGAAGAAAGTATTATTCAGTATTGTAAGGAGAAATTAGCAAGTTACAAAATTCCAGAAGTGGTACTCGTAGAAGAGTTACCGAAAAACGCTTTAGGGAAAGTGTTGAAGAGGGAATTAAGGGATGTAGTTCTTGTGAAATAGAAATGTTATTAAAAGATGAAGAACCCAGTTATGTATAAAGCATGACTGGGTTTTTGTCTATCAAAAACATAATAATTTACTAGATTTTGTATTTTGTGTAAGATGGTAAAGAATATTCAATTAATAATCGAGGGATGAGATGTAAATGAAGCTACCGTTATTAGAAGTAGAGACAGAGAGACTCATGATCCGTCCGTTCGTCTTGCTGAAAGAGCAGGTTTTTCTTTTGAATGCAAGAGAGAGGCGTTTTCTTTAGAGAATGATAAGTGGATGGATTTTCTTATTTATTTTAAAAATAAGGAGATGAATATATGAGGGTGTTTATTACAGGTGGAAATCGCGGATTAGGGTTACAGTTAGTGAAAGTATTTCATGAAAATGGGCATATCGTTTATCCGTTAGTTAGAGCTGAAGTTGCGGTAAAACAATTGAAGAAAATGTTTAGTCGTAGATGTTTTCCTATATTGGCAGACTTATCGATTGATGAGAGTACGGAGCAAATTAAGAATCAGCTTGCGGAATATACAGAGTATTTGGATCTAGTTATAAATAACGCTGGAATTACTGGGAAGGAGACTGAGGTTTTACATACGAATTCAGAAGAGTTAACGGACTTATTTAATATTCATTGCTTAGGTGTAATTCGGGCTGTAAAAGGTACATATGTGGCGTTAACTAAATCGGATCATCCGAGAATCATAAATGTGTCCTCTCGATTAGGATCATTACATAAAATGGCGAACAAAGAGTTTCCGCAAGGCCAGTTCTCATATTCATATCGAATTGCTAAAGCTGCGCAAAATATGTTAACACTTTGCTTGCAACAAGAGTTTGAGAATAAAGGAATAAGTGTAACTGCCATTCATCCTGGGAAATTAAAGACTGATATTGGTGCCTTTGATGCGAATATGACTCCGGCTGAAGGAGCGAAAAATATATATGATTGGGTAATAGATTCAAACGAGGATGTTTCAGGGAAGTTTATTGAGCCAGGCGTAGGTGAATTAAAGTGGTGATATACGATCTTGCCATCATTCAGAATCTGTTTGGCCCTTCTAAAAAAGTATTAAATGGCTTACCAAATGCAGTGACAATTGAAGAAATAGAAGAGGATGTTCTTTATGATGTACAAACATATAAAGAAAAGATAAGTAGATTTGAAGAGGTTTGTTTTAATTGGGAGTTAAAAAGAGCGAGTATTGTATTAAATAAAAGGTTTAGTAGTTATAACTCAAGTGTGAGAGTGTTACTTGATGCCGGTTTTTCTTTGTATGCCGCAAAGATAGAAGTATGTAGAGAATTGAACAATGTAGAAGAGCTTGAAAGACAATATACATATCGATCAATAGCAGAAGGAACGTTACCGGAAAAAGAATTTAAATATATTTGGGAACAATGTATGTCGGGTTCAGGGAATCAAACTTCAATTTTAACTATCGATGAACATTTTTATTCTGTACAAACAGAGTTAGGTAAGGGCTGGGAAAAGTCATGTATTGTTTTTTATGATAAAAATGAGCCGATTGGTATGTCCATACCGCATATAGAAACTGGAACAGAAAGTGAAGGAAGATTATTTTATTTTGGAGTAATGCCTTATTATCGTGGGAAAGGAATTGCTTCCCAATTGCATCTTCAATCTTTACATATGTTAAAGGAAATGGGGGCTACTTATTACATCGGAAGCACACATACTTCAAATGAAAAGATGCAGAGGATATTTTGGAGAAATAATTGTTCGGTGAAAACGGAGATAGAGCTTTATTATAAAAATTTTAAAGAAGGTTAGGGGAAAAGAAAATGAAGACTATAAACGTATTTCATTACGATGCATTTACAAATAAACCAAATATGGGGAATCCAGCAGGTATTGTATTAGATGCAGATGGATTAACGAAAGAGGAAATGCAGCGTATTGCTGAAAAAGTTGGATTTAACGAAACGTCTTTCGTTCTTTCTTCAGAAGTAGCGGATATAAGAATGCGTTATTTTACACCTGGTTATGAAATGGAGTTATGTGGACACGGGACAGTTGGGACTATGTATGCCTTGCGTGAAAGAGGTTTATTAGAAGAGAAAGCAAACCTTACGATTGAAACGAAGGCCGGGATTTTACCAGTACAAATAGTTGTAAATGAAAATGAAGAAACCTTTATTAAAATGGGGCAGGCAGCACCTCAGTTTAAAGATTTTGCAGGTTCAACAGAAGCATTAGCTCATAGTATTGGTTTAGAAGTAAATGATTTAGATGTAAGTTTACCGATTGTTTATGGAAGTACGGGGAACTGGACTGTAATTGTACCGATTAAAAATCTAGATGCATGTGAGAGAATGAAACTTCATAATGATGCATTTCCGGCGGTATTAAAAGAAATCCCTAATGCTTCTATTCATCCAGTTTGTCTAGAAACTTATGATGAGCAGGTACAAATGCATGGCCGTCATTTCTCATCAGCTTATGCTGGAACGATTGAAGATCCAGTGACAGGAACAGCTTCAGGTGTAATGGGAGCGTATTATGCGACGTATTTGGAGAAAGATTTTGGCCATGAAATGGAATTAATCGTTGAACAAGGACAGGAAATGAATAAAGATGGTCGTGTAACGGTATATGTAACGAAAGATGTAGAAAATGAGAATTTACAAATTGATATTGCGGGAACAGCGGTGTATGTGAAAGAGTTTGAAGTTTCAATATAAAAAGAAAGCCCGGAATACATCCGGACTTTCATTATCTGTTCAATACTTCAATATACGAAGCATCTCCAGTTGTTCTTAAGGCAGAGCGGAAATTGTTGTTTTCTAACGTTTCAGCGACTTGTTTTAACTGCTGTGCATCATCATGATGGATAAGTAAGCTGTCGGCACCACTTTCTTCTATATGAATGTGTTCGACATTTCCGATTGCATCATGTACAGCTTTTAAAAATTCAGGTTTCATATTGTCCTCCTAATATGTATGTAACGTTGTTATTAGTATTTCCTTATTTTTGAAACGTAAAAGTGAATGAATTTTTGTTATATTATGATTTTGGAAGGGGTTTCCTATTTGTTTGTCAAATAATAGTAAAGTTGTCTTTTGAATTGAAGGAATCTTCGGAATTGAAGGGTGAGGGAATGGACATTTCAATAATTGCTGCACAACTAGTTAAGGAGAAGGTTATTTCACATGATCCAAATAGCGTAAAAGCGTTGAACGGAGGAACGACAAGTACTGTATATTTGTTGGACGAAAAATATGTAGTAAAACTGAATGAAGCGGAAGTAATACGTGAAGAAGCTCATTTTCTTTCTTTTTATGAAGGAAATACTTTGTTTGCAAAGCTTTTGTATAAGGAGCCTTTACATACATATATTGTGTATTCTTTCCTTGAAGGTAGTACTTCGTGCAAACAGGGACATAAACGAATTACGCTTAGTACCCTTGTAAAAGAAGTTATTAATAAGTATGAAATAGTTTCAGGTAAAGATGGTTGGGGATGGAAAGAAAGTCCGGTTCAATTTTGGAATGAATTTTTAACGACAAATGTGATGGAAGCTTATGAAAATGTAAGACGTTACATAAGTAAAGAAGAGTATAGAATTGTTCTTAAACTAGCAAAGAGGGACGCTGGAATAAATCAGCCATTTTTATTGCATGGTGATCTTGGATTCCATAATTTTATATTTCAAGGAAATAAGCTGAACGGTGTAATTGATCCCTTACCAGTGTTAGGAGATCCTATATACGATTTAATTTACGCGTTTTGTTCAACTCCGGAAGATTTAACGAAAGAAGCAATTAATTATGCGATGAAACAATGTGTATTTCGTAAAAAAGACAGTGAGTTATATGAAGATATAGTTATTGGCTTATATTTGCGTATAGATACGTGTTTAAGGCACCATCCGAAAGATTTAGAAGATTATTTAGCAGCTTGGCGTTATTGGATGGACGAGGTTGAGGCTACTTTATAGCACAAATATTTTTGGGGAGATGGTGAGATGAATGTTTCAGAAGCGAAAAAGGATTTAGCAGTAAAAACGAAGAGAGGCTTGCCAATTATATTAGCTGGCGTTTTATTTTGGGTTGTTATGAGTATAACGGGCTTTGTTCTTTCTGAAAAACAAGTGGTATGGGTATATTTAATCGGTATGGGCTGTGTATTTCCTTTTGGCTTAATGATAGCTGCTATATTGAAAATTGATATGTTTGCGAAAGAAAATCCGTTAGGGGTTTTGGCAGGATTAATTGGTGGGATAAATGTATTGAATATTCCGCTTGTATTACTTGCCTATTTTCAATTTCCAGAATGGTTACCTTTTGTAGTAGCAATGTTAATAGGTGTTCATTTTATCCCGTACGTATGGATTTATGAAAGTAGAAGTTATGGTTTATTGTCAGTAGGGACTGTATTTGTAACGTCAGTTTGCGGAATTCTTTTTGCAGAAAAAGGATTTACTGTAATTCCATTATCGGTTACAGGTGTCTATTTACTCACTTTTATAAGTTTACGAATTGAAAATAAAAAATCAGATCTTTATCAACAAAAATCAGCTTAATAAAAATATAGGGATAGGGGGAATTATGATGAAAAATTTCGTTTGTACAACGTGTGGCGTGCAGTATGCAGCGGGTGTAGAAGAACCGGTGAGTTGTCATATTTGTGATGAAGAGAGGCAATATGTTAATCCGAAAGGGCAGTCTTGGACGACTTTAGAAAACTTGCAAACAGATGATACATACAAAAATGAAATAATCGAAGAGGAGAACGGGCTTTATAGTATTACGACAAAACCAGGGTTTGCGATCGGTCAAACGGCATTTGTAGTGAAAACAGAGTCATATCGTTTACTATGGGACTGCATTACTTATTTAGATGGAACGACAATTGAGAAGATAAAAGAGCTTGGCGGATTAGATGCGATTGCATTGTCTCATCCTCATTATTATTCAACACAAGTAGAATGGGCTGAGACATTCGATGTACCAATTTATATACATGAAGATGATAAAGACTGGGTAATGCGCCCGAGTAGTCGTATTATTTACTGGTCTGGTGAGTCTTTACAATTAGCTGATGGATTGGTCATTCATCGTTTAGGTGGCCATTTTAAAGGAGGATCTGTCTTACATTGGGAAGAAGGTAATGATGGAAAAGGGATTTTGTTAACAGGTGATATTATTCAAGTTGTAGCAGATGAGCGATGGGTGAGTTTCATGTACAGCTATCCAAACTTAATTCCATTACCAGCGAGAAAAGTGGAGGAAATGGTGAATCGAGTGAACCCGTTACAGTTTAATCGTTTATACAACGCTTTTCATCGAGTAGTAAAAGAAAATGCAAATGAGGCAGTTGAACGTTCTGCTGAAAGATATATTAAGGCGGTAGAAGGAAAGTTGTTTCATACGTAAAAAGTAATTTGATAAGCGGCAAAGCATTGGATGCTTTGCTGTTTTTATAGTGCTGAAATGTCGTTATTTGTCGGTAAGTCTATATCCTTTGTCGAAACGTCGATATATTGAAAAAATCGTTGATATATTTCAAGTTGTGAACGATATATTTGAAAAATCGTCGATATAATTTCATATACCTAAAAACAACGAAAAACAAAGCGATATCGCTTTGCTTTTCGTTGTTTTTAATAGCTCAATCTAGAAATGCATGCTGCAATGCTTTGAGCCCATCGCTATAGATGCCATGAAACAGATTAATTGCCTCTTCATCACTAACCTCTACAGGAGTGAACGTACCTGACCACTCTACTAACGATGTATTACTTTCGGTACCTTCTTTAACTTGGATTGTAGATAGATAATTAGTGACTGGGAATGGTGCATTCATGATTGAATACGTGTAGTAGCGTTCCTTATCATTGAATACTTCTAAGCGCTCTATAATCGTATCACCATCTGGATTAGCTAGGTGACGTACACGACCGCCTTCAGTTAATTTACTGCTAGGTATATAAGGTAACCAGTCTGGAAGGGAGTTGAAGCCTCCGATTAATTGCCATACTTGTTCAGGTGAACCGAAAATTTCCATAGATGTAGTAGTATGTGCCATGTTCATTACGCTCCTTTTTATCCCGATATTTGCGAGTAAATAATCAGTGGGGGGATTGCCCCACTGATTAAGGTTTCAATTTATTTTCCGTTGATTGGTAGTGGTGCATTAGGTGCTACTAGTTTTTGTTCGCGCATTTCTTCCCAGAATGCTGCTGGAATTACTGTGTTTAATGCATTTTGGTCTTCTACAATTCGTTCCGGTTTACTTGCACCAGGAACAACGGCAGCAACTGCTGGATTTGCTAGTGAAAATTGTAATGCAGCAGCTTTGATGCTGATTTCGTGACGATCGGCAAGAGCTTTGATTTTCTCAACTTTTGCAATAATTTCTGGTGATGCTTTTTGGTATTCAAAGTGAGCACCTCCAGCAAGAATACCTGAGCTATATGGGCCACCAACGACAATATCCATATTATGCTTTACAGCTGCCGGCATTACTCGTTGCAATGCACGCTCGTGGTCTAGTAATGAATAACGACCAGCTAGTAAGGAGATATTTGGCTTCGCTTCTTCTAAATCAAGCATAAGTTCAATTGATTCTACTTTGTTTACTCCAAGCCCCCAGCCTTTAATGACGCCTTCTTCACGTAAGCGTGTTAGCGCACGGAATGCTCCTGTTCGAGCAATTTCAAATTGTGAAATCCACTCATCACCATAAAAGTCTTGTGCTAAATCATGAATGAAAACAAAGTCTAGTCGATCTGTTTTTAAACGTTTCAAACTTTGCTCGATAGAGCGAAGTGTTGCATCTGCGCTATAGTCATTGATCATTTTATTTTTACGACCAAATTCGAACAGTCCGCCCTTTTCACCTAAATCACGTGCAGATGGATCTTCTAGTTCATCTGAAATCGTTCGACCTACTTTTGTGCTTAAAAAGTAATCATCACGATTTCTTTTTGATAGTGCTTCACCAAGACGAATTTCTGCTAAACCAGATCCATAAAGTGGAGCTGTATCAAAGTAACGAACGCCATTCTCCCAAGCAGCATCAACTGTAGCGATTGCTTCTTCTTCTGGGATATTACGGTACATATTTCCTAGTGGTGCTGTACCAAAACCGATTTTTTCTTTTAGTAATTTATTCATTAAAGATATCCTCCTAAAATGTATTTGAAAATTGATTACTGATTTTGAAAATCAACATATAGCATTTCGTCGTTTGACAAAATGCATGATAAAAATACTCACTTTAAAGTACGGGTACGAAAATGTAATTTCTAATACTGCATGACTCACTCAACTCTTACAAATGCTATTATGAAATGTATTTTACATAATGAAAAGTACGTACTTTAAAGTGATATAGATACTAAAAAGTAATACAGGTACTTTTTGGTGCCGTACTACTCATTTACTGTTTACGTATGCTATTATGAAACATGTTTAACACAATAAAAAGTACGTACTTTAAGGTGCTATAGATACTTAAAAGTAATATTTAAATCTTTAGCTTACTTGCCTTATAACATTATTAAAGGAGATTTTTATATGAAAACATACAATATTCCTGTAGAGGCGACTTTAGAGGTTATCGGTGGGAAGTGGAAAGTAGTTATCCTTTGTCATTTAAAGAAAGACAAAAAGAGAACGTGCGAATTAAAACAATTAATGTCTGGTATTACACAAAAGATGTTAACACAGCAATTACGTGAATTAGAAGAAGATGGTGTAATCCAAAGAAAAGTGTATAACCAAGTGCCGCCAAAAGTAGAGTATTCTTTAACGGATTACGGTCATTCTTTAGATTCTATACTCGATTCTCTTTGTCACTGGGGAGAAAATCATCTCGACAAGAATGGGAACACATCTATGCTCATAACAGCAGCTGAATAAACAAGGAAAAAAACGAACAAAAATATGTTCGTTTTTTTCTTGTTGTTTTGTCATGTATATATAGGGAGATTTTTTAAGCAGCATAATTACTTTTTAGTAATATAGGTACTTTTTTGTGCTGTAGGAACTAAAATGTGCCGTATAGAAAATTATTTGTTTTTACGCAACAATAGAGAAGAAATTTAGAAAAAAGGAGAGGGGCACGGGTGAAACAATATAATATACCGATAGAAGCGACTTTAGAAATTATCGGGGGAAAGTGGAAGGTCGTTATTTTATGTCACTTAACGAAAGGGACAAAGAGAACGAGTGAGTTGCAACGTTTGATTCCTGAAATTTCTGTTAGAATGTTGACGCAGCAATTACGTGAGTTAGAAGAAGATGGTGTGATTACACGTAAAATCTATACAGAAATTCCACCTCGAGTAGAATACTCCTTAACGGATTATGGTTGGTCTTTACAAAATGTATTAAACCAATTAACAGTATGGGGAGAACGATGCATAGATAGAAAAAATAGTAAAGTTAAATGAAATCTATATATGTAATATTGAAACACCACCTAATGACGAGGTGGTGTTTTTTCAGTATAAAACGTTAGAAAGTTACTATGGTGAAAAGTAAGGGTCTATACCATATCAGCAGCTGTTTTAGTAGGGTGAATGTTTAATTTATCATTCATCATAGGTACTTAAAAGTGCCTTCATCACTTTAAAGTACGTACTATGCTTCATAATATAACCGTTTTATAATGACACTCGTAGCAAGAAGCCATAACGGTTTTAAGCTATGTTCAAAAAGACTTATTAACTAGAATAGTTTTTTGTTCAATTTTTTTAGTAGGAGATGTTTATATGGTTGAAGAACTTTTTTATAAAAAAATACTCAAAAATCTTTTTTCAGATCCGGTTCAAATTACACTTTGGAATGGAGAAACAATCCAATATGGAGAAGGGGAACCTCAATTTCATGTAACATTCCATAAGCCGCTTTCAAAAAAAGAGCTTGCTAAGGATCCTTCTATTGCATTTGGTGAAGCATATATGAATGGGGACGTTGAAATAGAGGGTAACCTTGAAAAAGCAATTCAATCTATTTATAAAAGGCAGGATAGCTTTTTAGGGGATAGTAAATTGCAATATTTCAAAAGTAAATGGAATTTCTCAAAACAAAAAAATAAAGATGATATTGCTCATCATTATGATATTGGTAACGATTTCTATAAATTATGGCTTGATGAAACAATGACGTATTCTTGTGCATATTTCCAAAATGAGCAAGATTCTTTAACGACAGCTCAGCATAATAAAGTGAATCATATTTTGAAAAAGTTGAACCTTCAAAAAGGTGATACGCTATTAGACATTGGTTGCGGATGGGGGGAGCTCATTACAGCTGCCGCTAAACAGTACGGTGTAAAAGCGATGGGAGTAACGTTAAGTGAGGAACAATATGCAAAAACTTCCGAGCGAATTAAAAAAGAGGGACTTACAGATTTAGTTGAAGTATTCTTACTTGATTACCGCGATATTAAGAATCGTAAATTTGATAAAATTGTTAGTGTAGGTATGATTGAACATGTAGGAAAAGACAACATTACGCAATACTTTGAGACAGTGAATGAACTACTAAACGATGGCGGAATTTCTCTTCTTCATTGTATTACTTCTCCGGCTAATGGTGGTGCTACGAATGGTTGGATTGAAAAGTATATATTCCCTGGCGGATATGTTCCTGCTGTTAACGAATTAATCACGAACATGACAAATGAACAATTTTTCATTGTTGATGTGGAAAGCTTACGTAGACATTACGGGAAAACATTACAACATTGGGCTCGAAATTTTGAAAACGTACTGGAGGAAGTTCGCAAAACAAAAGATGAGCGATTCATTCGTATGTGGCGCTTATATTTAAATGCATGTGCAGCTTCGTTCTTTACAGGTAATATTGATTTACATCAATTTGTATTTACAAAAGGTATTAACGATACAATTCCGATGACTCGTTCTTATATGTATGAATAAGAGTGTGATCTAATAGCTCTTAAGCAATGTTTAAATGTATAGATCCATAACTTAAAGTAAAAAAGTCGGGATGAAAATCGAAATGATTTGTATCCCGACTTTTTTACTTTATTATATATATTTAAAAACAAAACTATATACTTTTAATAATAAAAATATATAATAAATATAGAATCGAAAATTTATGAGCAAGGAAGTTGAAGAATATGACATTAACAATGGGCTTTATTGGATTTGGAAAATCAGCTAACCGCTATCATTTACCTTATGTAAATACACGTAAAAATATAAAAGTAAAAACGATTTTTGGCCGCCAAATTAGTGACGAGTTAGCGGCTCCATATAAGAGTAAAGGTGTTTGTTTCACTACTGATTTGGACGAATTGTTGAATGACAAAGAAATCCAAGTAGTGACAATCTGTACGCCAGCACATACGCACTATGAATTGGCGAAACAAGTTATACTGGCCGGGAAATCGGTTATCGTTGAAAAACCATTTTGCGATACAGTAGAACATGCGAAAGAATTATTAGCTTTAGGACGAGAGAAAGGTGTAGTAGTTATGCCTTATCAAAACCGTCGTTTTGATGGTGATTTCTTAGCTGTTAAGCAAGTTGTGGAACAAGGATTCCTTGGTGATATTGTTGAGGTTGAATCACATATTGATTATTTTCGTCCTGGTTCAATCTCTCATGAAGCTCCAAAAGAAGAAGGTTCATTCTACAGTTTAGGTATTCATACGATGGACCGTATGATTTCATTATTTGGCCGTCCGGATACGGTGACATACGATATTCGTAATAATGAAGTAGAAGGGGCGGTTGATAATTATTTCGATGTTGGTCTACATTACGGAAATCAACTGAAAATTAAACTGAAAACGAATCATGTTGTAGCGAAAGATTATCCACGCTTTATCGTTCATGGAACAAATGGATCGTTTATTAAATACGGTGAAGATCAGCAGGAAAATGATCTGAAAGCGGGTATTATGCCTGAGAGTGCAGGATTTGGTGAAGATTCGCCGATGTACTATGGAGTTGCGAAATATCGAAATGCAAATGGTGATTGGATTGAAAAACAAATTAAAACGCCGCTTGGTGATTACGGTCGTTTCTATGATGCAGCGTATGAAACAATCGTAAATGGTGCGCCAAAACTTGTGAAAGACGAAGAAGCGGTAACGAATATTGAAATCTTGGAAAACGGATTTGCTGCTCCATCACCTTCAGTTTACAAACTTGAAGCTTTAAACTTGAATGAATAGAAGAGGGAATACAGCATAAAGGAGGTATGGAAATGGCAAGCGGATCAACACAAGTAAAATACCTCGGCATTTACCAAAAAATTAAACAGCAAATTTTAGACGGCGAATATAAAATTAACGAAAAAATCCCGAGCAGCCCCGTCCTTGCTGAAGAATTTGGTGTTTCAGCTCTTACTATTAAAAAGGCGCTAGATTTGCTAGTTAGAGACGGCTACATTATCCGCCGGCGCGGAAGTGGAACAGTCGTTCAAGATTGGCGTCAACAGGAAAAGGCACGAATAATTCAAACTTTAACAGGTACGAAAGCTGTTTACGGCAGTGAGGTAGAAAGTAAAATTATCGAGTTTACGATTGTAGGTGCTGATGAAATAGTTGCTGAAAAATTGGGTGTTACAGTCGGTGATTTTGTTTATAAAATTATTCGCCTCCGCATCATTCACAGTATTCCAACGATTATGGAGCATACATGGATGCCTATTTCGGTCATCCCAGGTGTTGAAGCTTCCGTTTTAGAGGAGTCGATCTATTCGCACATTCAAAATAAACTTGGACTTGAAGTGGGAACATCTGTTGTTAGGGTCAAAGGGGTTCGTCCAGATGATCAAGAAAAGCAGTTTATGAACTTAACAAATCAAGATTTCCTAATGAGAGTTGAACAAGTGGCCTACTTAACGGATGGACGAACTTTTGAATATTCTTATGCGGATCATCTACCGGAAACCTTTGAATTCGAAACAGTCATTACCGCAAAAAATTATAAAGAGGCATAAAAAATAGGTTGGGGCATGTATTGCCTCAACCTATTTTTTGTTTTCAATATAGTAGGAACAGTTACTATTCATCAGCTGTAATAAGCATGGACGTATTCCCGTTTTTTTCAAGATGAACTTCTCCCCAAGTGCACAGGGAATCGAGTATGGCTCCTAAAGACGAACCGTAATCCGTTAAAGAATACTCTACTTTCGGTGGTACTTGGTCATATACTTTTCTTTGGATTACATCGTCTTCTTCGAGTTCACGTAATTGTTGTGTTAACATTTTTTGAGTAATACCAGGCATTAAACGTTTTAATTCGCTCGTTCTTTTTGTTCCTTTCTTTAAATGGCAAAGGATAACAACTTTCCACTTTCCGCCAATAACTTCTAAAGTCGCTTCTACAGGAATATTATATGTTTTCATAAAAAAACTCCTTTGATGAATTTAGATTACAGTTTTGGACCTAAATACGTTGTAATACTAAAATTATTTCTTTTTAGTGCCTATAACACTTTAAAGTGCGTACTATTTATTGTGCGAAATATCGTCCATAATAACCGATGTAAGAGAGAAATAAGCAGAATGGCACTTGAAAATGCATATGTTACTTTTTAGTACCTATAATACTTTAAAGTACGTACTTTTTATTAGGCTGAATATAATCCATAATAGCACTTGTAAGCAAGAAATGAGTGAAATGTGCTTTGAAGGAGCCATCATGCTATGGGGAATTTTACATGAGAACAATTTGTTGTGTTACTAAAATTAATCCAAGACTTAACAGTTGATTAATTGAACTGTAAAGTTTAAAATTACAGTAAGATTTTTAAAAGTGAGTTGTTATCGTCTGTAAAAATGTAGCATGAATAATAGAGATAAATGAAACATTGCTGAATAACTAATATTACGTGAATTTGATTCTTAACTGTAATTTTTTTTAATACATTTCAATAACCGATATTTAAAATGTACGTTTCATAAAGAACATTAAAGGAGTGAGTGAAATATGGTGGTTTTATATACAACAACAAGCTGTAGTTCATGCCGAAAAGCGAAAGCATGGCTTGAGGAGAATCAAATTGATTATACTGAAAAAAATATCGTATCCAATTCTATGACAGTGGATGAACTTAAATCCATTCTTCGTTTAACTGAAGAGGGTGCTACTGAAATTATTTCAACTAGATCCAAAACTTTTCAAGACTTAAATATAAATATAGATGAGCTTTCGTTGAATGAATTTTATAAATTAATAATTGAGCATCCGCTAATGTTGCGTCGCCCAATTATGCTGGACGAGAAAAGATTACAGATTGGTTTTAATGATGAAGAAATTCGTAAGTTTTTACCACGTAGCGTTCGAACATTTTTGAACATTGAACTGCAAAAGTTGGCTAATTAATAAATAATATTTTTTAGGAAAAGTTTTTTGAAAGGAGGAAACCGGAGATGATAGAAGTATGTGTTACAGTCAATTATAATAATAGAAATTATCAAACAAATGTTATTGTGAGCAAAGATACGATATGGACAAAAATTAAACAATTGGCAGAAGAGCAAGTCAAAAAACAGTGGAATTTCTAAATTTGATTATTTGAAAAATGAAGTTATAGGTTGGAGATTGTAACTAGGTTCAAAACTATTTAGGGATTAAATATAAATAAGGGAAAAGTTTTTGAAAGGAGGAAGCAGAAGATGATTGAAGTATGCGTTACAGTTAATTATAACGATAGAAATTATCAAACAAATGTTATTGTGAATAAAGATACGATATGGACAAAAATTAAACAGTTGGCAGAAGAACAAGTTAAGAAACAGTGGACTGTTTAAATTTATTTGCAACTTAAAAAGCTAAATGAAGTTAGGAGATATAGGGGAGTTCTGATAGAATATAAAGGGATTTATTTTTTCATGTTAAGCATGCTTCTTATATATTTTAACGTTTGACTAACCTATCTGTAATATTTATGGCTACAGTATGTTACTAAGCGAGAAATCATATTTTTTATCGTAGGAGGACAACAATGAACAGCGACTTTACCTTGGCCATTCACAGTTTAACGTATTTAGCTTTACAGCCAGACCGGATGTCAACAAGTAATGATATTTCAGAAAGCGCAGGTGTTCACCCAGTACGTATTCGCAAAGTACTAAGTTTGTTAAAAAAACATAAGTTTATACAATCAAAAGAGGGAACTGGTGGAGGTTTTATTTTTGCCCGTGATTTAAGTGAAATTAATCTTTGGAATATGTATCAAATAACCTCTGAAGGTGCATTGCAACCGAAGTGTCCAGAATCAAATGATCAGTGTATTGTAGGTTCGAACATGCGGAAAGTTCTTTTTGCTATTTTCTTAGGTGCGGAAGAACATCTAGGTGAATATTTAAAGAATTATACAATGAAAGAAGTTGTTGACCTTATTAATCAAGAACGTTAAGCGGCTTAATTATTATGTAGCTGTGAGTTCTTAAAAATAACTGTAATAAAAAGTATTGCAGTTTGAGTTAGTTTTTATATCTTTTTTATCGTTACAAAAAATATTTCTAAGAAGGTGAAAAGGTATGATGTCAAATAATAATCAAGTTTTAAAAGTAGGAGATTGGGTTCGTGGAATATCAAATGAGGGTGAATTCATAGTTGGTTACATTGTATCACTTGATGAAGTGGAAGATGTAGTTACAGTTAGCATTGTGAAACGTGATGACAAGTACACAATAAACGAAGCGATTTTACTCTTTAGTAAACACGTTAACAAACTCCCTGAATCAAAGGTAATAAATAAGGAGCAAATCCTTTATCTTATAGACCTTGCATTATTAACAGGGGACGAAGAATGGTTTATCGAGCTTTCTTCAAAATTAAACTCGATAAAAGAGCTGGTTAACCAGGGGGTTTAAAGATTACATTATCCTGAAGAATAATCAAAAAAACTAAAATTAATATGACTTTGAAATGATTTGTTAGCCCACTCCTGATAACGATAATTATGTCAATGAGCTGCCCGATATGGGCAGCTTATTTTATTTTTTCGTTTAGCGTAGGTTTTGCAAAATGTTAGCGGTTCTCTCGTTGCCATCAAGTTAAAATATGTATTTTCCTAAAAATGTATATGAATACAACATCGATAATATATATCCTGAAAATTGGTTTGTTTATTCAAAAATATATTTCTTTTTAACCACGTTAATTATTTATTAGAATATCTTTTTTAGTTTGAAATAAAATTTTTCGGTAAAGAAGAATATAAATATTTTTAAAATGAGTAGCTTGAATAAATAATATTTTACTGTGTTTTTTGCTGATTAATTCCGTTATAAGCGATAGGAACAAGGGTTGCGTGCTAACTGTAAAATATTATCCATATAAAATTATATCCATTAAATATTTCTGAAAATATAAAAATATTAATTTTATAAATATACACGTTATAATGAGGGCGTCGAGAGAAATTTTATGATCTCTGGAGAAAATATAAAAAATGCGATTACTAGTAAGAAAGGTGTGTGATTAGAGGCGAAATGTATGTAAAGTGCTTCAGTGGCTTGTGTAATCAATACCATAAATGCTGCCGAAGTTATTAAAGTGGTTTGTAGAATTGAGAAAGAAATGCCTCATAAATGAAGAGAGGCCGGTTTAGCTGAAATTACTGTTACAAGTAAGTAAGAGAAACCATTAAAGTAATACATTGTTATTAGAAATGTTGCAACGTATTTATGAAGTCTATTCAATATTGTTCTCTTAAGCGGTCTTTATATAAAGAGCGGGTAGTACGAGTAAACTTTTTTGTTAACGCTAACAATTATGTTAGGACGCTAACTAGCGAATGTTTCAATTTGGATTCATTACGATGAAGGATATACAAAGTGGGGCAACTTGTAAGGAATTCATGTTCCGAAAAAGGAAATATTTGTTGGTTATAAAGAGAGACACAGGAATAGATACAAGGGGGAGTTATTATATGAACGGGAATACTGCAAAGAAAATAGAAGTTCAAGCTGAAAATATCGCACTAAAAAATGAGCAATATGCAGATCCGAAAAAGTGGCATAAGCAGGATACTACATGGGCATTGAGCCTATTTGGAACTGCAATTGGAGCAGGGGTGCTCTTTTTACCGATTAATGCAGGTTCAGGTGGTTTATTATCATTACTACTAATTACATTGCTTGCATATCCAGTTATGTATTACTCACATAGGGCACTTGCTAAAATGATATACGCTTCTAATTCCGCTGATGAGGGGATCACAGGTACAATTAGAGAGTATTTCGGAAATAAAGCAAGTATCATTTTTAACATCGTATATTTCGGTTCAATTTATACAATCGTATTAATGTATTCGGTTGCGCTTACAAATACTGCAAGTAGTTTTATCGTGCATCAATTGCACATGCCAGAGCCTCCAAGGGCTATTTTATCACTTGTATTAGTTCTTGGTCTTATCGCTATACTGAATTTTGGTCAAGATATTACTGTAAAGATCATGAGTATGCTAGTGTATCCTTTCATAGCTTCTCTACTTTTTATCGCAATATCTTTAATTCCACAGTGGAATACGTCAATGCTTAGCTTTTCAGCTGTTTCTACTGCTTCAACAGGAACAGGATATTTTGGAACGATACTGTTGATTCTACCAATCATCGTATTCTCATTTAATCATTCACCTATGATTTCATCATTTGTTGTGAAACAGAGAGCTACGTATGGAATAGAAGCTACTGATGCTAAATGTGCGCAAATACAAAAAGTTTGTTATATTATGACATTCGTTGTAGTTATGTTCTTCGTTTGGAGTAGTACATTAAGTTTGACTCCAGAGGATTTAAAAATGGCAAAAGAGCAAAACTTATCAATCCTTTCATATCTTGCTAATGAGCTTAATTCACCTGTAATCACGATTGCAGCTCCAATCATTGCTTTTGTGGCTATTACAAAATCTTTCCTTGGCCACTATATTGGAGCATATGAGGTAATGCGTGACGTGATTATGAAGTTTGGTAAAACACGTGGAAAAGATATAGAAGAAAAAACAATTAAGACAATAATCCTTACTTTTGTCGTATTAACATGCTGGTATGTTGCTTATGCAAATCCAAGTATTCTTGGAATTATTGATTCACTTAGCGGTCCATTAGTTGCTGCTATCTTATGTCTATTACCGATGTATGCGATTCAAAAAGTACCAGTACTAGCTAAATACAAAGGGAAAATGAGTAACGTATTTGTTATTATTGTAGGTGTACTTACTGTCTTAGCAAGTATTAAGTCATTATTCTAATTCGTTACTGTTGGTTTTAGTATCAAAATAGTTGGATCTGAGAAAAGAAGGAGCAAGTTTTGAATAGTTTTTTTCAAAACTTGCTCTTAAAATATTCTAATGAATTAATTTTACAAATAAGTTTATTCATATTAGTCATCTAGCGTTTTGGTTATATACTCATCCAATATTATCAAGACCTAAATCGAGAAATTTTAAATATCAAGCGCCTAACGTATTATATATCCCTAATATGTTAGGCGCTTTTATTTTGGATAATAAATTTTGAACCTGAATTTGAATAGTATCTCTATTTGATGCTTATTTAATATTGTAAAATTTGTATTGAAAATTCGAGGTTTTAAAAGTATCATATACATATTCAAACATTTGAAGATGTATATGATACTTTTGGAAATTGAGGAAAAGTAACGGAGGGATTTCAATGGGAAACGAAATGCAACAATTTAAAGCAGATTTCTTTAAAGCATTAGCACATCCTTTGCGAATAGGTATTTTAGAATTATTGTCAGAAGGTGAAAAAAGCGTAAATGAAATTCAAGCTATTTTAAATAAGGAAGGATCAGCTGTTTCTCAGCAATTAAGTGTACTACGCTCGAAAAATATTGTTGTTGGTAGGAAAGATGGGAAAAGAGTTTTATATACTTTACGAGATCCTATCATTGTGGATTTATTGGTTGTTGCACGGAAGATTTTTAACAATCATTTAATCGATACGATTTCAATGTTAGAAGAGCTAGATGAAGCAGAAGGTGAACTGATAGGCAAGGAGGGATAGGTTGAGTATTGAAGTAAAGAAAGTGGACATCATCCAACATGGGATTGAAATATTTCGCTTATCAGGAGCTTATCACGTTTGTAAAGTTTGTATTAACAGTGGGAATTCTTGTTGTTTTTCATGCCAGCATTTACAAGATGGAGTTGGATGTCAACAAAGAAATACAGCTTGTACAGCTTGGTTGTGTGGGATTCAAGGTTTTTTATTTGATCAAATAGGATTACTAGAAGATTGGAAGCGTTTTTGGAGTGAAATTCCAGGACAAATGTTTCGTAGAGATATTACTCCAGATACGGTAAAGATTACATCGTTTATTGATACGAAGAAGCTAGATAGCCGAGATGGAGAACAGCTAGCGAGAAGATTGGAATCCTATGTACAAGAAGGTGGCGATATAAGTAAATTAGAGTGCCATTTAAGCAAAACGTATAGTGAATATTAAGCTTTTGTAAACATGAAGATTTCATGTATAAGGAACGAGAAATGCATTTGTAATCCAGATTGATTAAAAATAGAAAAGAAGGGTTTGTAATGAGAGGTTTATTTACGGGAAGGTTTGAAGGATATTCATTAGGGCATTTTCAAAAGGATCTTCTTTCAGGAATGATTGTTGGAGTTGTTGCGATTCCACTTGCTATGTCTTTTGCTATAGCTTCTGGCGTTAAGCCGGAGTATGGGATTTATACAACTTGTATTGCCGGGATACTCATTTCACTGTTTGGTGGTTCGAAGTATCAAATTGGAGGACCTACAGGTGCTTTTGTTCCAATTCTTTTAGGAATTGTAATTACCTATGGATACGAAAATTTACTACTCGCGGGTTTGTTAGCTGGAATTATTTTATGTCTTATGGGAATCTTCAAGCTAGGCTCTTTAATTAAGTTTATTCCACGTCCTGTAACAATTGGTTTTACGTCAGGTATTGCTGTTATTATCTTTACGGGACAAATTGCTAGTTTTTTAGGTTTAACAGGTATAAAAAAGCATGAGGAATTTTTAGCGAATTTGAAGGAACTCTTCACTCATATCAGTACTACCAATTTTTACAGTGTTATAACTGCTTTGATTTGCTTTTTTGTTATACTCATAACACCAAAGTTTTTACCAAAAGTGCCTGGTTCATTAGTAGGTGTTGTTATTTCAACTGTAATTGCAACTGTATTTTTCTCAGGTCATGTACCTACTATCGGTACAGCATACGGTACGATTCCAAATACACTTCCGCAGTTTAATATACCAGAAATCACACTAGAACGTATAGAACAGTTAATTGGTCCTGCATTTGTTATTGCGATGCTTGGCGGGATCGAATCTCTTTTATCCGCTGTTGTAGCAGATGGTATGACAAATAGTAAACACAACAGTAACAAAGAGCTTGTCGGTCAGGGGATTGCCAATATTGTTACCCCGTTATTTGGCGGGATTCCAGCGACTGGAGCAATTGCCCGTACAGCGACTAATATTAAGAGTGGGGCTGTATCTCCGATGTCGGGTATTATTCATGGGGGATTTGTGTTATTTACACTTTTACTGTTAGCTCCATTTGCTTCACATATTCCTCTTGCTAGTATGGCTCCCATTTTAATGGTGGTAGCTTGGAATATGAGCGAACAAAAACATTTTTATCACATACTCAAAATGAAGACAGGAGATTCCCTTGTATTACTAGTAACATTTTTACTTACTGTATTTACTAGTTTAACAACAGCCGTGGAGATCGGTCTTATTTTAGCTGTTATTTTGTTTACAAAACGTATGAGTAATATGCTTGTTATATCTAAAGTGCTTCCTGATCATACAAAAAAGAATGAAAAATTGTTACCGCATGTGGTAAATAAATCTCATGACTGCCCACAAATTAGTATTTATACAATAGAAGGGCCATTATTCTTTGGGGCTGCTCAAACATTTGAACAAAATATTTTAGCAACTATTCATTATAAACCTAAAGTTTTAATTTTACGTATGGGAAAAGTTCCTTTTATTGATACGACAGGAGAATCGTACTTTAGGAATATTGTTCAGCATTTCCAAAAACAAGGTGGCGTACTTCTTATTTCAGGAATTCAATCAGAGCTAAAAGTAGCTCTAGATAAGAACGGATTGTATGCTGAGATTGGGGAAGAAAACTTCTTTGATCATACAGGAGAAGCCATTGATTGTGCTTTAAGACATTTGAATGTAAAAAAATGTATAGGGTGTAAGCATTTCGCTTTTCATGAATGTACCGGGCTTTCTCAGGAAATGAATACAAGAAAGAATAAAGAAAATGCATTAGAATATTAAAAAGTTTACTTTGGAGAATGTGGAGAAGATTTTTTACAAGGTGTGAACAAGTAGTTTTTTTATACATTCAACAAATAAGTATCAAACAGCAAGAAGAGAATATCTTCCGTACATTTAAACGAAAAACGGAAATTAAAAATAATATTTATTTAATAGAATACACGAAAACGAGTGGAGGAAATAAAAATATGTCTAGTTTACCAAATTGTCCAAAATGTAATTCAGAATACACTTACGAAGATGGGAATCTTTTTGTTTGTCCAGAATGTGCTCATGAGTGGACTTTAGAATTAGAAGCTGAAAATAGTGAAGATACAAAGGTAATTAAAGATGCAAATGGAAATATTTTAAACGATGGTGATTCTGTAACGGTAATTAAAGATCTTAAAGTAAAAGGAACTTCATCAGTTGTAAAAATTGGTACAAAAGTAAAGAGTATCCGATTAGTTGATGGAGATCATGATATTGATTGTAAAATTGATGGTTTTGGAGCTATGAAATTAAAATCTGAATTTGTTAAAAAGGTATAAATACAATTTTGTTACATCAAAATTAGTTTGAAGTTAATGAATATACACTGTTTTTCAGCTGTACCCCGTGCCCAACAACTTAAGAATTTCGAATTACCTCAAAATGATAAAATGAACTTTTTGGTTATGATTCAGCAGATTTTTTTGTGGGAGTACCATGAAAGTTTAGCTTGCTAGCGATATAGTGCTGCCGAAATATTTGAAATGGCTATAAGACTATTCTTTCGATGCTATGATGAAAGATATGGAAAAGGAATAGGAATAGGTGTCAGTCAGACCTCAATATTAATCTTCACCATTAGCAACAAAAAGCCACCTTTATAAGAGGTGGTTTTTTCGGTATTAATATATTTAAATTAATCACGTCTAAATGGACCTTTTGGAGCAATAAGCTCTAAATTAGTACCATCTGGATCACGGAAGTAGGCAACGCCTGTACCAAATCCAGATTTCAAGCCGTCTTCCTGAAAGATAATTGGTTCTCCATATGGGTGCTATCTTATGCCCATCAGGCTAACAAAATGGATTGCCTCTGAAACAAAAAAATGATTTTTATTACTATAAAAAACGTAAAGTATCTGTTTTTAGAAAAAATTAATTTTTATAAATTGATGGAGATATAACTCAATACTTTTATATATTTAGTTAAATATGATTGTCAGAATGAACTTAAAGTAATTATGATTTCTAGAAATACGAACTGATGTTTTGAATTGGTTTAAAGTTGCTAGAACAAAATAAAACCAATTGAGCAAAAAAACTTGCAAAAATAAAAAGAGAGATGTATATTAATTGATGTATCAATAATTGATATATCAATTAATATTTTGACAAGAAAGAAAAGGAACATTTTATGAAGGAAATGTTCGTAAATATCAGTGGAGAAGAACGCAAAATACTTATTCATGTTCTATTACAGATGCAAAAAAATGTAGAGAATATTAAAGAATAGAGAGTGTAGGGGGCAGAATAGTGTGGAAATAATCGCAGCTATTTTAGTCGGGATCGTAGCATTAGAACATTTGTTTATCATGATCCTTGAAATGTTTTTTATTGATTCAAAAGTAGCGAAACGTGCTTTCAAATTACCGAAGCATTTAGAAGGAGATCGAAACGTAGCCATTATGTTTGCAAACCAAGGTTTATATAATGGATTTTTAGCGGCTGGTCTCATTTGGGGACTTGTACTTGGACTCAATCCAATTGGTTATATGGTCCAATTATTTTTCGTGATTTGTGTGGTGGTAGCAGCTATTTTCGGAGGTTTCACATCTAATAAATCAATTATTGTGAAACAAGGACTTCCAGCTGTTTTAGCACTGGTTGCCCTTTTATGTATGATATAGAATCAAAGTTTCTCAATAAAAGAATTCATTTTTGAAAAGAATACGCTATTCTTTCTTTAAAATTATAGGAAAGGATGGCGTTTTTGTATGTCTATTTCTATAAGTAGTGAATTATAACTATTCCCTCAAGGGACTCAACTGCTTTTCAGCTTTTGGATATATTTTCATCCATCTTTGTTTCCTCCTATTGTTGGATAGTGTAATAATTGATAAAAATTTTGATGAAATTGGATTATAACGATTGATCAAAAAAGTTAGTGATTAAAAATATTATTCTTTAGTACATACATTTTTAAGATGTTAAATATATTTCATAATAGTCTCTGTAAGATAGGGATAAGTAGAATAGTACTTTAAAGTACCTATAGCACTTTAAAGTGCGTACTTTTTATAACTTTGAATATCATTCATAATAGCACCAGTAAGAAAAAAACAAGCTTTACGGTACTACTAGTTACCAACGATGTTACAGCAGTTTATTTGGAATCAGATTGATTGAAAGGTTGTACTATATGGCCTAATAATTTCGAAAAAATGTCGGTGTGGCATAAAACAATTATGGAGGTTAAAGATATGAGTACTTCAAATTTGAATGAAATAAGTAAACAAATTTTAAAAGAGGAGGAAACGCTTCAATTTTCCTCTTTTACAAATGAAGATGCCTTGCAACTAGGTTTATTTATCGTTGAAACAGCAAAGCGAGAGGGAAAATTGATTGCTGTTGATATAACGAAAAATGGTGTGCAATTATTTCATTTCAAGATGACAGGGACAAATGCGGAAAATACGAAATGGATTGAGCGTAAAAAACGAGTCGTTTCCCTGCATGATCGTAGCTCGTATTATATGCAGATAAAAAGTGAAATAACTGGAATTTCATATAATGAAAAATATCTTTTAGATACTTCGGAATATGCTGCGTTTGGTGGATGCTTTCCTATCAGGATAAAAAACGTAGGGGTTATTGGAATGATAACAGTTTCAGGATTGCCGCCAGAAGAAGATCACGAATTGGTAATAAGAGCAGTTAAAAATCATTTGAATCAATAGCTGTAGCTAGTGAATAGATAATTAATTTTAGGGGGCAATACTATGCCATTAATTGAGCTAAATACTTGGCCAACGATGTCAAAAGAAGAAAAAAAGGAATTTATTTATGAAGTAACTGAACTTACAATAAAACGATTAAAAATTGTCCCTGACAAAATTCAAGTGTTGATCACGGAACTTGAGAAAGAAAATTGGGGGAAAGCTGGAGCTGTAGCAAGTGATGCTACCTTTGCTGAGAAAAGTAGGGTTTCCAATTGGGAAACAAAAGAGTCTTACGATACACCGGATCGTAACGTTGATGGAATGGCTATCATTAAGATCGATATATGGAATACATTTGATCAAGAGACAAAGGATAAGTGGATAAATGAACTTACACAATTAACCTCTAAATATACACATGCACCTTTGGATAAAGTGCTAATTCTTATTCGTGAAATGATTCCAGGAAACTGGGGACAAAGTGGTGTAACAGGAGCCGATAAAGACTTTCTTTCCAAAAGTCGTACATTTTAATGATTAAATAAAAAAGGCAAAAATGAACATATTCCTGTTCGTTTTTGCCTTTTTTATTATTTGTCTGCGGTAATGAATATGATTCTTTACTTTTCAAGTAATATCCTCTAAAGTCGCCTCTCTAGGAAGAGTGTGTTTCTTCATATGCTATCTTTCTTCGTTGAATGTAGATGTCAATTTTTGAGCAAAATAAGCTAGGTTATGTAAATGTTACTTTTTAGTACCTATAGTACTTTAAAGTACGTACTTTTTATTAGGGTGATTATCATTCATAATAGCACATGTAAGAGAGAAACAAGCTTTACGGTACTAGTAATTAACTATGTTACTTTTTAGTACCTACAGCACTTTAAAGTACGTACTATTCATTATGCTAATTGTATTTCATAATAGTACATGTGAGAGAAGAGCGAGAAGTACGGTACTAAAAAGTGCCTACAGTACTTTAAAGTGCGTTCTATAAAAAGAGAATGAAACCCTTCATAATAGTATTTGTAGAGATTAAATATATTTTTTAAAAGATAAAAGGGCCTTTTTATCGCACTATTATGATAGGAATTATAGGGAATAGGGGAAACTTCATTGAATTCATATACAGTATCATCTTCAGAAGTTCAGACGAATCGAAGAAGTATATTTGCGTTATTAGCGCTAGCAATTAGTGCGTTTGGCATTGGGACAACTGAATTTGTTAGTGTCGGTTTATTACCATCGATTTCGGAAGATTTACATGTATCGGTGACAACAGCTGGTTTAACAGTTTCTTTATATGCGTTAGGCGTAGCATTTGGTGCTCCAGTATTAACGTCATTAACAGCTAATATGTCACGAAAAACGTTATTAATGTGGATTATGATTATTTTCATTATTGGTAACGGAATTGCAGCTGTCGCAACAAGCTTCACTGTATTACTTATTGCGAGAATTGTGTCTGCGCTTTCGCATGGTGTGTTTATGTCAATTGGTTCAACGATTGCTGCGGCACTTGTACCAGAAAATAAACGTGCTAGCGCGATTGCGATTATGTTTACTGGCGTAACAGTTGCAACTATTACAGGTGCACCAATTGGAACGTTTATTGGTCAACAATTTGGCTGGAGAACATCATTTTTAGCAATTGTGGTAATTGGAGTTATTGCTTTAATCGCAAATAGTATTCTCATTCCGTCTAATATGAAAAAAGGTTCGTCTGTATCATTCCGCGATCAATTTAAACTGATTACGAACGGAAGATTGTTACTTGTTTTCATCATTACTGCACTTGGATACGGCGGTACATTCGTAACATTTACGTATTTATCTCCGTTATTACAAGAAGTAACAGGATTTAAAACAAATACGGTTACTATCATTTTATTAGTGTATGGAATCGCCATTGCGATAGGGAATGTGATTGGCGGGAAATTATCGAATCATAATCCAATTCGAGCGCTATTTTACATGTTCTTTATTCAAGCGATTATATTATTTGTTTTAACATTTACAGCGCCATTTAAGGTAGCTGGGCTAATCACAATTATTTTAATGGGACTATTCGCATTTATGAATGTTCCAGGGTTACAAGTATATGTCGTAATGTTAGCTGAACGATTTGTACCGAGTGCTGTCGATGTTGCATCGGCAATTAATATTGCGGCGTTTAATGCTGGGATTGCTCTTGGTGCTTATTTAGGCGGTATTGTAACGAACTCATTCGGGTTAATTCATACAGCTTGGGTAGGCGGCATTATGGTAGTAGGTGCTGTTATTTTAACAGCGTGGAGTATGACATTAGAAAAACGAGATCAAGTAAAATAAAAGGAGAGAAAATAAAATGAAAAACTTACAAAGTACAACAAAATTGCATAACGGTGTAGAAATGCCTTGGTTCGGTTTAGGTGTATTTAAAGTAGAAGAAGGACCAGAACTTGTAGAAGCAATTAAATCAGCAATTAAAGCAGGATACCGTAGCATCGATACAGCAGCGATTTATGGAAATGAAGCAGCTGTTGGTGAAGGGATTCGTGCAGGTATTGAAGCAACTGGAATTTCAAGAGAAGAATTGTTTATCACTTCAAAAGTATGGAATGCAGATCAAGGATATGAAGAAACAATTGCGGCATATGAAGAGAGCTTAAAAAAATTAAAACTAGATTATTTAGATTTATATCTTGTCCATTGGCCTGTAGAAGGGAAATATAAAGATACGTGGAGAGCGTTAGAAACACTTTATAAAGAAAAGCGTGTACGTGCAATTGGCGTAAGTAATTTCCAAATCCATCATCTGCAAGATGTAATAAAAGATGCAGAAATTAAGCCAATGATTAACCAAGTAGAATACCACCCTCGTTTGACACAAAAAGAATTACAAGCTTTCTGTAAAGAACAAGGTATTCAAATGGAAGCATGGTCACCATTAATGCAAGGACAATTATTAGATAACGAAACATTACAAGAAATTGCTGAAAAACATGGTAAAACAACAGCACAAGTTATTTTACGTTGGGATTTACAAAATGGAGTTATTACAATTCCAAAATCAACGAAAGAACACCGTATCATTGCAAATGCCGATGTGTTTAACTTTGAATTAACGAAAGAAGATATGGAGAAAATCGATGCGTTAAATCAAGATCACCGCGTTGGTCCAGATCCTGATAACTTTGATTTCTAAGAAAAATGAGTAAAAAGAGTGCAAAGTTGCACTCTTTTTTTATTTTCTATTCAATAAAATGTTTCTGTTTATATTATGACTCTTAAATTACTTTAGGCGATCTAAAGAACTGATTAACAGTATTAAAGTTTGACATAAAATAATGCATTCTATATTATGTATGCTATAGCATGTATATTGTAATTTATTTGGAGGTGGCATATAGACTTATATGATTTAACAGGACATCTTGTTCATCGTACTGATGTGAAGTTAACAAATGATATAATGTAAGTTTTGAATCACATATTGCTTATAAAATGTGTCATTTATATGCTATAGCATATAAATGACACCTCTTAACTTGTAATGCTTAAAATTTAAATAATATAGTAGGAAATTCATGAAACGAGGAGACTTTAATTATGGAAAAATTCATATTAGCGTTTGATAGAGAACTTGTAATTGCAGAAAAAAAAGATTCAACATGGAGTGTCCAGTCGCACTTTGTAGGTGCTAATCCAGTTGCTTTAGCTTCTGATCCATACGATCCAGAAAGAATGTATTGTGGTACTTTTGATAGGGGATTATGGAGAAGTAAAGATGGAGGAAGTTCTTGGGAAGCGATTGGTACGTTACCTTCCTTTGGTGAAGTGTTCCCGGCCAATGCTATTCATATGAGAGCTATTACAGCAGTTTCTGTATCTCCAGCGAAGGGGGATGACGGTAACGGGATTATATATGTAGGAACTGAACCGAGCGCAATGTTCGTATCCAAAAATGGAGGAGACAGTTTTGAATTGCTAACGGATTATCGACAAATGCCATCGTATTCATCATGGTTCTTTCCTCAACGAACATATACACACCATGTAAAACATATTGAAATTGATGCTAATAATCCAGAAACTATTTATACGACTATTGAGGTTGGGGGATTAATTAAAAGTGTAGATGGAGGTAAGACATGGACTGAGGAAAAAGAGGGGAACTATCCTCAAGATATTCACATTCTTAAATCACATCGCAATGCTCCAAATCGTTTATACGGGGTGTTAGGTGATTCATTCTTGAAAGAACCAGGTCAAGAGTATGCGGAGAGTAATGATGGAGGTAAGACTTGGAACTATATGTGTAGTGGGCTAAAGCATCATTACGCATATCAAATGGCAGTTAACCCAAATAATCCAGAAAATATTATTATCGCGACATCGTCAAATCCACACGTAGCACATGATTACAATAATGGAAATTGTGAATCATATATTTATAAGAAAGAAAAAGATCAGCCTTGGGCAGAAATGAATGCAGGTTTACCAACTCCTAAAGGAACAATCATACCAGTATTAAAGGCAACAAGTGATGGAACGTTCTATTTATTTAGTAATAAAGGTGTTTATCAGTCGGTAGATGGCGGTTCAAATTGGACGTCATTAGAGATTCCTTGGGAGAACAGATTTATGGAACAACATCCTTATGAGATGTTAATTATTAAATAAGTAGTGGGAATAGTTTTTACTACTATTCATTAAGAATGTTTAGTTGAATTTAAAATGTATTAAGCCAGGTAATGCGTTATAAACGCTTCTTGGCTTTTTTGAAGGTTAAAGTAGCTATAGTTCACATATTTGTGTAAATATGAAACACACAGGATACATTAATAGAGAATGGGTAAAATAATACCGAATGATGACTAGATTTTATTAATGATGTTATAAGATGTTTTTTTAAGTAAACTGAAGTGGTTTAAATGGAGCAGTTTAGTTAGATTCAGGATTACTGACAATTGGTGTTATGGAGTTCAATGATTCAAAAATGAACTCATTTAAACGCATATTATCTTCGAGATGTATTTTTTGAAGGATATTAGAACTCAGGAGGAGATGAAGTTATGACAAAAGATTTTTATACTGCACTGAAAGAAAGACGTACTTACTATGGGATTAATAAAGAGGTACAAGTATCAGATGAAAAAATTAAAGAAATCGTAGAATTTGCTGTGAAATACACTCCATCAGCTTTCAATTCGCAAACTGCGCGATTAGTTGTATTACTTGGTGAAGCTCATAATAAATTATGGGATATTACGACTGAAACATTAAGAAAAGTAGTTGGAGATGGAGATTTTTCAGGAACGCAGCAAAAAATGGATTCCTTTAAAGCTGGTTATGGAACAGTACTATTCTTTGAAGATGAGGCAATAGTGAAATCGCTTCAAGAAAAATTTGCTGCATATGCTGAAAACTTCCCAATTTGGTCACACCAAGCATCAGGTATGCACCAATTAGTTGTGTGGACAGGTTTAGAAGCAGAGGGATTAGGGGCATCTTTACAACATTATAATCCATTAATCGACGATGAGGTAAAACAAGAATGGAATGTTCCTGCTAATTGGAAACTCATTGCACAAATGCCATTTGGTAATCCAACGGCTGCACCAGGTGAAAAAGAATTCCAACCACTTGAAGAGCGTGTGAAATTTCATAAGTAACATTATAGTGTAATAAAGTGAAACTTTAATTAGTAGCGGTCTTACTGTACGCAAATAGCAGGGGAAGCTAACTGTATTGTGAAAATAAAACTGTATAGTTATAAAAAAGCTTATTCGTTCTTTTTATTAATTGAGTTGTACAGAGATAATAAAGTTGTTTAATTTACAATAAAGTCATTTAAAAAATAATATAGTTGTTTAAAAATCCTTCTTCTACTAACGAGGCAGGTTAGTGGAAGAAATAGCAAGTGGGTTTAACTAGGAGAAGTGTCGATGACATTAAAGAAGACACCAAGGTGTCTTCTGTTTTTTAAATTAAGGATATCGATAAATTAAGATTTATTTACTTAACATTATACTTATTTTCGGACCGAGGCATCTAATCGGTGAGTATATACAAACCAAGTAATGCTTGCTGTTAATAATGTTGACGAAATTAAAGCTGTAAGAACACTATATGTTTGCCAAATAAGTATCGTTGACCAATCGAAGGCAAAAAACATTATACACTGGGCAATCGTAGCGATTAGGAAAATAATTGTTACGATTGTTCTCTTTTTTGTCATTGGCTGCTGCTCATTCGTTTTCCTTTTTCTTAATCCTAAGAAAAATAACAGAACGGCTAATAGGCAAAGAATAATTGTGGTAGACGACAAAATGATGTCCAAAAGCTGTGTGCCACTTATCTCATATGACTGAGTTAGATTGCCGTTTAATATATTTTTAACTTGTAGTACCAGGTTTATATTGGTATTTGCGCCGTTGCTCAGTAAGCAGATGGCTGTTCTTTCATTTGGCAGTATGGCTACTTTGGTACTAAAATTTGGATTACGCCCAGTGTGTTCTATAAACGTTTGTTCGGCGTTTACCGACCAACCTGCCGCATAATACATATCATTGACAGCCGAAACAGACATATCACCTCTATGTGATTTTTCGATGGCCCTGTGAAATATTTCGGGTATGTCCTGCACGATACCCATCTGTATGCCCATCCAACGCGCCGTATCTTTTGTATTAGAAATGATATAGCCGGCAGGTTTATTCCCAGCATAATCCGGAGCGTTAAATGGAGTTGTTATAAAAAAGGAAGAACGGTAGCCCTGTGCTAACTGTCCAGTGGCTTGAGTATCTTCTTTATAAACATACGTCTGGTGAAGACCTAAGGGTAGAAATACCTGTTCCTTCATAAAGTCTTCATAGCTTTGTCGTGATACAATCTCAATAACCAAACCCAATACGTCATAATTAACGGTTCCATAGTTATATTGTTCACCGGGAGAGAACGCCAATTCTGCATCTACCAGCGTTTCCACAGTTTTTTGCAACATATCAGGCGTATTACCTTGTGGAATATTTTGAAGATGTCTAATATTTGTTAGGCCGCTGGTATGGTGAAGAAAGTTATTTAGTGTAAGGTTTTGCATATCAACAGGTTTACCTTGATACTTTAACGTAAACCAAGGTAAATATTTTTGGATAGGGTCAGTCATTGATAGCAGCCCTTGCTCTTCCAATAGCAAAATCCCCATACCAGTAAAAGCTTTACTCACCGAGGCCAACTCATAGAGTGTATTTTCACTTGCAGACAGTCCCTTTTCAAGATCTGCATACCCAGAAGAAAAGTAGAACACTTCACCATCAGCAAGTATTGAGAGTGACATTCCAGGCACACCTGACGTACGACAGGCATCATCTAGCAATGCTTGTATTGCCACAGATTTCGAATCTGACAACGCATAACTTTGTGTTGCGAATCCTGAGAATAATATAAATATCGTTAATACAAAAACAATAGTCTTTTTCATACACTCTCCTTTCTGAAGAATTATAAGGGTATAAATAACTTATTTTTATAATTATAAACTAAATTCTGATTTATCTATATAATATCAAATAATTGTGAAGAGTTACACTTAAACTAACGGGGGCGTTAGTTTAATAAGAAGTAAACAACTTTATTATTCATTTTTTAAGCATTACATAAGCAGATGGATATAATTTGAAACAACTTTAAAGAGCCTTGCTGCATATAGAATGTAGTATGGCTCTTATCTTTTTTAATCAAAATTCGATAATTTTATTATCACTATACATGAGTATGTATGAAAAAAGGTTTTAAAACACTATTTTAATCTTTAAGGGAACAAGGTGATCATTTTGATCACCTTGCTTTATTTCTTACATTTTATTTATTAAAAAACGCTAGGTTTTCATAAATGTTTGAAAAACTAGCGTTTTAATTATAGGTATCTGTAATTTGATTATTTAAAACTATATACGAAAAAGCTTTTATGCTATTCCTCAAGTTCTATCCATTCCTGTGACCATTCTTCTATTCCGCGAATAATAGCTTCTAAAGCAAATCCTTTTTGAGTTAAAGAATATTCTATACGAACTGGTGTCTCAGGAAAGACTTTACGTTCGACAATTCCTTCTAGTTCTAATTCTTTCAATCTTTCTGAAAGTAATCTTCCGCTAACAGGAAGAGAAGATTCAAGTGTACAAAAGCGCTGAGATCCAGAAAAAAGTTGGTAAATAATTAGTGCTGTCCATCGTTGACTAAAAAATTTCATTCCTTTTTCAAAGCGAGGGCATAATGTAGAATCCTTCATTTTCCTTCACCTCCTAAAATAAATTATATAACATCTTACTATTAGTAACAAATGTTTTTATAATTAATTACTTGACGTAAATTAATTACGAATGTATACTCACTTACATAAAGTAACTAAGTTGTTTTATGTAACTGAAACTCTTTTCTTTAAATGGCCAAAGTTGTAATGATACATATTGCATATAAGCTGAGAGAAAAAAGAATAGCATCTGTAAAAACACTTACGTTGTGTAAGTTAAACAATAAAAAATATAATGATGGAAGGGAATTTTTAGAGATTCTCTATACTAGGAGGTACCTAATGGTTACAACAGATACAATTCATATGTTAGAAGATAAAATTCAATTTATACATCAAGATGGAAAGGATATTTATTTAGTAGGTCCCATCAAATTGCCAATTAATTTATATGGGGAGACTAAAGTTTTCCAATGGTATTCTTGGTTACAATGTAGTGAGGTTACAAATAGTGTAGAAGGAATTATTGAAAAACTTTCATCTATTAATTTAGCTGATATGCAGCAATCTAGTGTGCTTGTATATGGTGATTTTGAGAATTCTGAAGATGCCCTAATTCGTATGCATAGTATTTGTCACACCGGTGATATCTTTGGTAGTAAACGTTGTGACTGTGGATTCCAATTAAAGCAGTCTTTACAAATGATTACAGAACATGGTTCAGGTGCTTTATTTTACTTAGCGAATCATGAAGGAAGAGGGATTGGCTTGTTTAGTAAAGCGATGACGTACCTCTTGCAAGAAAATGGATTAGATACAGTAGAAGCGAATCTGAACCTAGGTTTTGAAGATGATGTTCGAAACTATGATGATACAATTGAAGTATTAAAAGCGCTACGCTCAAAACCTGTAAAACTTATTACAAATAATCCGAAAAAATTAGAAGCTTTACAAAAAGCTGGATTAAATGTTACGAGTCGTGAACCGTTATGGGGTGATGTCTCAGAGTTTAATGAGAAATATTTACAAACGAAGATTCAACGTTCTGGACATTTTGAAGGGGGACACTTACATGCTTGAGCATGAATTATATATGAAGCTAGCACTAGAAAATGCCAAGGCTATGAATGGACAAACGACTCCAAATCCATTGGTTGGATCTGTAATTGTAAATGATAATCGAATTGTAGGGATCGGAGCACATATGAAGGCTGGGGAACCACATGCCGAAATACATGCGATACGCATGGCGGGAGAACAGGCCCGTGGTGGTACAATCTATGTAACTCTTGAACCTTGTTCTCATCATGGAAGAACAGGGCCTTGTGCAGAAGCAATTGTACAAGCAGGAATTAAGAAGGTAGTAATTGCTACACTTGATCCAAATCCACTTGTTTCTGGACGTGGAATTAAAATTCTGCAAGATGCTGGTATTGAAGTGCTTGTAGGAGTATGTGAAGAAGAATCTAAAAAGATGAATGAAGTCTTTAATAAATATATTATGACAAAGCGCCCATTTGTAACGATTAAATCAGGAGTTACATTAGATGGGAAAATTGCTACTTCCTTATCGGATAGTAAGTGGATCACATCTACAGAGGCAAGACAGGAAGTACACCAAATACGAAACGAAAATGCAGCCATTTTAGTAGGAGCGAATACTGTACAAAAGGATAATCCATCATTGACAACGCGTATTCCAAATGGAAGAAATCCAATTCGTGTAATATTGGACTCAACATTACGCATACCAATGGAAGCTCACGTTGTTACAGATGGAGAAGCTCCTACCTGGATATTTACAACAAGTAATCATGCAGCGGAAAAAAGGAAGGCATTAGAAAATGCAGGAGTTAAAGTACTTGTTACTAGCGGAGAAAAGCATATAAACTTATATGAAATGCTTGATGTTTTAGGGAGAAAAGGAGTTTCCTCCCTGCTTATTGAAGGTGGTGGAGAGGTAAATGCTTCGTTTATTGAAAATGAATTGATGGATAAACTTATTTTATATTTCGCACCTAAAATTATTGGGGGCAGATTGGCGCCTAGCTTTGTAGAGGGGACTGGTATTACTAAAATGCAAGATGCAATTGAATTTAAGAATATATCATTTACCCAGGTTGGAAAAGATTATAGATTTATTGGTTATCCAGAATATCGGAAAGATGAGAAATAAGGAAAATAAAAACTACTTATATTTTCCGATAAATGGATTGCAGAAAGGAGCGATGAAAAGTGAAGTTTGGATTTGATATCGATGATACATTAATTGATTTAAGGCAGCATGCTTTTCATTTATATAATAAAAAATTAAACAAAAAAGTAGGATTGGATGTATTTCATTCTTTGAAAACAATTGAAATTCATGAAGCATTTGGTATGACTTCGGAGGAAGGCAGTCATATGTGGAATAGTTTGTTGGATGAGATTTATTATACTTCTTGTTCACCGTTTCCGTATGCAGTAGAGACTTTGCAAGAATTAGAAAGACAGGGACATGAAATATACTATATAACGGCGCGACCTAAAGAGCATGGAGAGCAAACAAAAAAATGGTTAATAGAAAAAGGATTTCCGGTACATGAAGATCGCTTTTTCTATGGAATGAAGGATGAAGAAAAAATACACTTCATACAAGAAATAAAATTAAACTATTTCTTTGATGATAAGCCGGCTGTCTTAGAAACGTTAATAGGAAAACCGATAAATGTGTATGCAAAAACTACTTCTTACAATCAATATCTCAATATTCCGCGTATTACAAGTTGGACAGAGTTAGGAGATATTATAAAGAAAGATATGTAAGGATTTAATTAGAAAATCAAATAGAGCCAAGAGTATATTGAGTATTACAATTTTAGAGGAAAGACATATGTCATATGTCTTTCCTCATTTTTTTTTTGGCACTTCAAAATGTTAGCTTGATGGGCCTGGGGTACCGCCCACATTTTAACGAAAATATATGCTAAGAAAGTTTTGACATAAAAAAGCCGATTTTTACCCAGTTAAGAGTACATCGGCTCGTTAATATTTAGCAGTAATTTCTTATCCATTTATGCATAAAGATCTTACCGTTATCGCTGCCTTTGTTAGAATCCAGTTTTACATAGGGTGCTACCAAAAATTTGAAAAAATAAATTTAATTGCTTGAAAATTCATTTCGAATGATTTATATTTGTATTAAATGATAGATTTATCTATCAAAAATAACTTTATACAAAGAAAGGTGTGATTGAGATTGTTAAACGCCCCATTGATGGGAAGCATTTAGGTGCAACAGCATTGAAATGATTGGGAAGAAATGAGTGAGCCTTCACAATAAAGAACGCTATAACTTTATGTAGTGCTTGATACCCTTGTATTAGATTATTTGGTAAAAACATCGAAACTCATTGAAATATATTTCTGTCTAAGTTGTTATCATGTCTTGATGAAAAACGTAAAAAATAGACAAGAGAAAATCCTGGGAAAACCTGTTCAGAAAGTATGGTATGAAGGCAAGCTTGTGAAGTGAATTCAAAAACAATTGGACAAAAGTGAGGTAAATAATATGACTTTTGAAGAAAAATTACAAGAATATGCAGAACTTACGGTGAAAATTGGTGTCAATATTCAACCAGGGCAATACTTATTAGTCAATACATCAGTGGATGCATTGGATTTCGTCCGTATAGTTGTGAAAGAGGCTTATAAGGCTGGGGCTGGGCGTGTTCATGTTAATTTTTCGGATGAGGAAATGGATCGTGCTTACTTTGATCATGCCTCAGATGAAGAATTTAATCGTTTCCCAGAATGGATAGTCAAAATGAATGATGAGCTGATTGAACGTAATGGCGCACTATTAATAATAGATGCTACAGACCCCGATAGATTTACAGATATTTCAGCTGATCGTCTAGCTACCTATCAAAAGGTATCAGGAGCTGCTCTAGGAAACAATCGCAACGCCGTAATGAAGGATTTAATAGCTTGGTCGATGGTAGCAGTTCCTTCATCAAAGTGGGCATCGAAGGTGTTCCCGAATTTAGCAGCTGAGGATCAAGTACCAGCATTATGGGAGGCTATTTTTAAAGCTGTTCGTATCGGTGAAGGAAATGCGGTTGAAAAATGGTGTGAACATGTAACAAATTTAGAATCTCGTGCGGTCCTATTAAACAATAAAAAATATGCGATGCTTCACTATACAGCGCCAGGTACTGATTTAACAATTGCATTAGCGCCACAGCATAAATGGATTACTGGAGGTGGTAAAACGCCAGATGATACTATCTTTATGGCTAATATGCCGACAGAAGAGGTTTATACGTTACCGATGAAACAAGGTGTAAATGGCTATGTAAGCAATACAAAACCATTAGTTTATCAAGGGAATATTATCGACGGTTTTAAACTGACATTTGAAGAAGGAAAAATTATTAAAGCTGAAGCACAGATAGGACATGATTTATTACAGGAGCTTATTAATGTGGATGAAGGCGCCTGCTATTTAGGTGAGGTAGCACTTGTACCACATCTATCGCCAATTTCAGCATCGGGGATTTTATATTTTAATACATTGTTTGATGAAAATGCCTCGAACCATTTAGCGATTGGTAAAGCTTATCCAACTTGCTTAGAGGGTGGAAGGGATTTAGATAACGATCAGCTTGAAACGTTAGGTGCAAATAGTTCAGTAATACATGAGGACTTTATGATTGGCAGTAGTGAGATGGACATCGACGGTATTCTACCAGATGGAACTGTAGAGCCAATTTTCCGTAAAGGTAGCTGGGCATTTTAAGTTTTTAATTTGAAGAAAAGAGTATAGTGGATGAAACGATTATTAAGCATAATTGGTGCAACTATATAGGTGTTTCATCTGTTTTTGCTGAGACTGAAAACTACCTCTTTAATTTAGAAGTAAAATGCATTTAAAGGAGATAGGCCAATGAATTTCTGGGAAGTCGCTTTGATAGTTGTGAATTTTAGTCTATTGAGTTGGATACTGTTTGTAGCCGGGGAAACGAAAAAATGGTCTAAATTAGCTACTTTGGTTGCTGTTGTAATGGTTACAGTTCAGCTATTGTCAGAAGGTTTTAGATGGCAGATGATTCCGGCATATGTATCCCCAGTTATCTTGATTTTATGCTATTTATTAGCTGAACGGAAAAAGGGCTTTAGAAGCGGGGGGATATTCATAGTTAAGACTTTGTTGTTGTGCATCTATTTGTCTGTAGCAGTTGCGCTACCCTTACTTATGCCAGTATTTTCATTTGAAGAACCAACTGGTCCACATAGGGTCGGTACGAAGCTATATCATTGGGTTGATCATCAAAGAAATGAACCATATTCGAAAAATCCAACTGATCGACGCGAACTGATGGTGCAAATTTGGTATCCTGCAGCTGAAAAAAGCAAGGGGGATCAAGAACCTTATATTCGTAACATAAATGAGCTCTCCAAGGGATTGGAAAAAACATTGTCTATTCCTGCATTTGCATTCAGCCACTTGGAATTGGTAAAATCTCATTCGTTTATGGATTTACAACTCTCAGACTCAGAGAATCAATATCCCATATTACTTTTTTCTCATGGTTTTAATGGTTTTCGTAATCAAAACACGTTTGAAGTTGAGGAGTTGGCTAGTCAAGGATATATTGTTCTAAGTATCGATCATACTTTTGATACTGCAGCTACCGTCTTTCCAGATGGTCGAACTGCTTACGTACAGCCCTTCAATTTAACTGATGACGAAGGGGATAGCCACATAAAATTATGGGAGGAAGATGTCACCTTTGTGCTTAATCAGATAGAGAAACTTAACCAAAATGATGAGACCGGCTTCTTTACAGGAAGGCTTGATACCTCACGAATTGGAATGTTTGGGCACTCTTATGGTGGAGCTACCGCAGCACAAATACTTGCAAAAGATTCTCGTGTTAAAGCAGCTATCAATATGGATGGCGCTTTGTATGGGGAAATTTTACCTGAAAGTGGGATTGGAAAACCATTTCTGCTCATGAGTGCAGTAGAGCCTGATGAAGCAGATCCCGATAAAGTGAGGGAGCGATATGGACGTGGGTTAGCTGGCGGTGGTATGTCAATGGTCATTCCTCATACGGATCATACAAGCTTCACTGATTTACATTTGTTCTCCCCTCTGTTGCAGAGCCCAGGTGAAAATCCAAAGGAAGTTCATCGCGTTATCAACGAATTCAGCCTGGCATTTTTTGACCAGTATGTAAAACAGAAGGATGACGGCTCAACCCTTAAAAGGTTGATGACCAAATACCCGGAAGTGAATTTTAAAGTAAACCGATAACTTTATGCAGAAAGTACCTTCATTATAAAATATTCAGTAATTAAATGAAGTACAAATGGATTCAATAAAAGTAGAAAAATTACTGTAATTATTAATTTTTCATGAAAAAATTAGCAAGAAGGATAACCATATTAGTGAAAAAAATAAAAATATCACAAGGGAACATCGCGAAAAATAGCTTAAAAAATCCAGCTAATGTGATTGTTTTCTCTACTAAGAAAGCGAATCGTGCCATTTCCTTTGGCTTTTGTATGTATTACATCAAAAAATTAATTTCTTCATCGTCATCTACATAATAAAAATGCTAAAAATGAAACATTCAAAGTACTATCAGTTTCAGTAATATAATTCTTTTGGAAAAGCTAAATTTAGCAGCTGGACACTTTGTTTGAGATTGTTTATCATGTTATCAAATGATATATTTATCTATCAAAAAATGACGACTTTATATAGAAAAAGGGAGAGATTGACGATGAAGAAAGACTTATCAACGTTAAAGGAAGCGAGATTTAACGCAATTCTTGATTCGGCTACTATATTACTTGTTGAAAATCCTACTGCTTCGATGAATGAAATTGCGGAATATGCGGGAATTGGCATTGCTACACTCCATCGTTACGTCGAAAGCAGAGAGAAATTGATGCTGTTCTTGGGCCATCGGGCTATACAACTTGTAAGTGATACCGTAAATCAGATCCCACTGGATGAGGAAAGAAGCGAAAACTATATTCCAGAACTCATTGAAGCGTTAATCCCTTTAGGTGACAAAATCTATTTTCTAGGTCATGATGCATCTGTATTTAACAACAAAGAATTAGGTGAAGCCGAAGAGAAGCTGAGGGAACCTATACGACGCGTTATTGAGCTGTTACAACAACGTGGTTACTTTCAGCAAACGGTTAGCAGCGAATGGATTTTGAATACGCTTTATGCCCTGATTTTCCATACTTGGGAACAAGTACATGAAGGAAATGTGGCTAAAAAATCTGCTGCAGAGCTTGTTTTAAATACATTTTATTATGGTTTCAAAGCTAAGGATGATTTGAGAAGGGAGTGAACTAATACAAATCCATGATAATTAACATCAATAATATATAAAGCGAAAAGGAGTACTGGGAAATGAATCAAATCTCTATAGTGAAGGCTGTTCAACAATCCATGGTCGGCGCCCAGCTAAATATAATCGCATTGGAATACATGGCGTTTCCACTTGCAGGATCTGAGGAGAAGAACACAGTCGAAGGGGCATTTTGTAAGCTATGGCGGCAGGGGAACAACCGTTTTAGTCATCAATACGCTTATGAAGCTCAAATGGATGGGGAAACTTTAGGGATGATTACTTGCTATCCCATCCCCGTTTTAAATCGTCTTGCCTGGCCCACTTTTAAACAGCTACTTTCATTCCGAAAGTTTGGTTTTCTTGTTTATAACATTCGGAATATCAAAATGCTTTATTCCATGATTACCTTGAAGGAGGGAGAAGATGACGAGTTTCACATCGGAACAATCGCCTTATTTCCCGAAAGTCGAGGATTGGGGATAGGTACAAGACTACTTGAGTTTGCTGAGGAACAGGCTTCCCTGCAAGGCTTTGCCAAATGCTCTCTAACAGTAAAGAAAGAAAACCAACTTGCCATTAAATTGTATCAGAGATTAGGCTACCAGATTACAAGTGAAATCAATAAACCAAAGTTATCATTGTACAGAATGGTCAAAAACGTAGGACGTTACAACCTTTTATAAAAAATTTGTAACGTATTAGGGCAGTACTAATGGTACCGCCCCGTCGCTATCAAGCCAAGATTAAATAAAAATCAACTATATTAGATTTTTTTCAAAAATTTAATATAAACTATTTGGAATTTTGTACTAAATATTTAGAAAAAGAAAAAATCTTACCTGAAATTAAACGTATATTATCTTAGCTTGATGGGCATGAGGGAATACCACCGTTTCTTTAAAGTGTGATGTGCTGGGAGTACTTCTAATAGAGAGGAAATAGAAAAATGAGAAATAAGAAAAAATTTTTTTAAGTTAGTCTTGTATGGAAGTGTAATTTATATATCAATGATGGGTTCCCCTGGTGCCGCAGTATTTGCGGATATTTTGGATGAGAAGTTAAAGAATTAATGGGATGTGTTCATAATCATGAATTTTTGGATTCTTAGTATAAAACACATTATTTTAATTATATATTAGAATATATAATTAAAATGGAATTATTAAGAAACAGTAAGGTTGGTACAAAACTAAACATATTAATAACTATATCAAGTATTGCATGTATAGTATTATCCCTAATAGGGTTTTGGAGATTAGAAAGAGGAAAAAGTACTTCCTTTAATATGTATGAGGATAAGTTACTACCAATTGAGTGGATTGGGATTGTAGAATCTAATTTTTATCACGTTAATATGAACTTTATGGAAATAATGTTATCAAAAGATGAAAAAAGAATGAACGAATTAATAAGAGAAAGGGATGGAATCTGTAAGGAAAATGATCATCTTTTAAAGCAGTTTGAGGCTAAAGTTATTTCTACTAAAGAAAAAGAATTATATAACACGTTTTACGATATTTTGGGGTTTATCATTAAATATTTATATATGCAAAATTTCATACATTTAATGATTGATAATCATGAGTTAATGTAACTATAATAATTACACTGATAAGTAACTTACTGAACACAGTTATAAGTGAAGAAGGAGGAGGAGGATTTTATTGTATTTTGTATATAAAAAAATAGAAAAGGAGATATGTAAATGAAAAGGTTACTTGTTATAGGCATCATGTATACAATGTTTCTCCTCATAGGAAATATACACTTACATGCTGATGAACGAACAAATGTAAAAGAAATTACTAGTTTAGAAGAGCCTACGTGGATATTTCAGGCAAGCATAAGTAAGGGGAAATATCATGATCGACAAGATTTAGGATTTATCTTGCAGAGAAATACACCATTAAAGGTAAGACAAACGAATCCTAATTTTAAAGACAAATTAACATTACGCTTATTATCTAATGACTCAAAAAATGAAAAGTCCATACAAGTAGGAAATGAATGGATTACGATTCAAGGTGATACGCCTTTAGTTCCTTTCATAGATACTCCGTATGGTGAAGAGCACGCTACACTTGAGTACCAAATAGGAAATGAAAGTGCTACTAAGCCTCTTCCAATTTATAAACAACAAGGAAGTGTATCTCAATTTTTTAGTACATGGGATCAATTTGATGGGGAGTATGCGTTAATTCAAGGGGAGAGTTTTCAATTATTTGTACCTAAAAAAGATAAAGAGTTAGTAAGATCTTTAAAAGATTTTCAATCGTTGGATGAGTTAATTGCATATTATGAGGATATTTTTGCGATGTATGATTCAATTATTGGTTTAGATGGCTCAACGGTTGAAAATAAAAAAAGTCAAAATCGTTATTTCTTAAAAGCAGATATATCCGGTGCTGGCGGTGCCTATTATGGCGCAAATTGGACAGCGAATAGTACAGATAGTACAAAGATGTGGTTAGATAAACTAAGTTGGGGAACTTTACATGAAATCGCTCATGGATACCAAGCTGGTTTTGATAATCAAGGAATATTTACAGGAGAAGTTTCTAATAATCTATTTGGTGTTCAATATCAATATAGTAAATACGGCAAAAAAGCAGATCAAGTTGGTTGGTTATTTAATTTTGGGAAGAAGGAACAGGTAGAACGGAATTTATACAATGCTTTAATGAAAGAAAATAAAAATTATGATGACTTAGATTTACGACAAAAACTTATTTTTTTAACGATGGCGAAACAAAAAGCTGGCGATGAAGCCTTTGTAAAAATGTATCAAGGTTATCGAAAACTAGCTAGCAATATTGCTTTTAAAAAAAGCGACCATTCTTTACCAGATTTAATGAATCAGTATTATAGTGAAAATGCACAAGTTGATTTTACAGCCGTTTTTGAAAGATGGGGCTTTAAACTTAATAATAAACAAATAGAGATTAATAGGGCGAAAGGTTATCCGGCTGTTACTTCTTTAGCTTATATAGTGCCTGAATCACAATTAGCTAAAGCGAGATCTCTAGTTGACCCTGATATTCCGATAAACTCCAATTTTGAAATAGTTACGAATCAGCAAATTGCTTCACTTGGACTAAAAGGGAATTTGCATATCCATTTAAATACAAATGAAATAGATACATTGAAAGGAGGAAAAATTAAATTAAAAGAAGGGAATACAGTTATTCAAGAAAAAACAATTGAAACAGCAGATATCAAATTACAAGACGTACCAAATGGAATCTATACGGTTGAGATTTCAGGTGGGAAAACGGATAGTATGTACCATTTCAGTACGTATTATGCCTATGTAAAAGAAAAAGATAATAGTCTAACGATTGATGTTAACGAAATGAAAATGAGCAAGTTAGTAAATCAAACGATTCAATTCCTAGGATTAGGAGATGATCAGTTTGCTGAATTAAATACAGACTTAGAGCAAAAGCGAGCTGTTTTTACAGTTACTACTAAAACGCCTCATAGCTATTATGCAGGTGAAAAATATGCATCAATTGAGGTGTTTAATGAGAAAGGGGAAAAAATTTATACGAGGGAAATGGAAGGAACAAATGTAACGATTGTAAAAGATACCATTCCACTAAAAGAAGGATATAGAATTAAAATCTATCATGATGAAATAAAAAAACGATTAACTAGTAAAGCTACTATTATTAATCCTATGAATAAAACAAATGAATTTATAATGACAAAATGGGGATTGAAAAATACTTCTTTGCAAAATAATCCAGAAGAAAATCTTATGCAAAGAATTGATAGAGAAATGGAAGGAATTATAAGTAATCCGGTTTTAAAAGAGATACCAATGCAAAAATTAGAAATGAAAAAGAATGTGTGGATGGCAATAAATATGTTAGCAGAACCACAAAAAATAACGTATATGAATAAATATAAAGATAGCTTATATAATGAGTAATTCTTGAAAATGGTAAAAACTCATTAGAAGTACAAGCTGTCCAACAAGCCTTTAAAGCAGCTTATATTTAATACTATTGTGCTGAATTATAAACCCTTTTATTTTAATGTAATGATTAATTTGTATGCATAGACAAAAACCTTGTAGAATTTTTCTGCAAGGTTTTTTAGAATGTCATTTTACTTCAAGTGTTATTATCTCGCATTAATTGGTAATTTGGATAAGTAATAAGGTGTTTTTAAATTACTCTTTCTTAAGTGCATAAAACTCCTTATAACATTGGACAATAAGATGTATTATATAGTTTTTTAGTTAATTAGGATGAAAATAATTCTATAACTGTATTTAAGAATATGTAATTTTACACTCTTTTCTATGATAGAAAAGGAGACTACGTTAGTAAATATAAAAAGTTAGAAATTATGGTATATAGGGCACTTTTTTGTTCCTATGGAACTTTAAAGTGCGTAATTTTCTTTCTAATTAATATGGATCATAATGGTATTTACTAGTTGGTTTTAGCTTTACGCTGCTGTTGATGTGATTTTTTACATTAGAATAATGCAAAATGATTTGAATCAGAATTATCGAGTAGATCAAAATGCTGATAAATTCGATTTTTAATTCAGTACAGAGTGAAATAGCTACATAACTTTCGTTTATACTCTTTTGAACAAAGGGTGGATTTGCTTATTTTCTGTTAAAAATAAGAGAAGTGAACCACAATATAAACGTAATTATTTATTCCAACATAGTCAATAATCTAGCACATGAATCTGGGAGGGATCTATATGCATATGCAATTAAAAGGAAAAACAGCACTGGTTACTGGATCTACGGCAGGGATTGGAAAAGCAATTGCCACTTCATTAGTAGCGGAAGGAGCTACTGTACTTATTAATGGACGCCGTGAAGAAAATGTTAATCAAACGATAAAAGAAATTCAAGCGCAGTATCCTGATGCTATCCTTCAACCCGTAGTAGCTGATTTAGGAACAGAACAAGGGTGCCAAAATGTGATTGAAAAGTACCCTGAAGTAGACATTCTTATTAACAACTTAGGAATTTTTGAACCTGTAGAATATTTTGATATCCCTGATGAAGATTGGTTTAAATTTTTTGAAGTTAACATTATGAGTGGTGTTCGACTTACTCGCTCGTATTTAAAAAAAATGATTGAAAGAAAAGAAGGAAGAGTTATCTTTATTGCTAGCGAAGCAGCCATTATGCCATCTCAAGAAATGGCTCATTATAGTGCGACTAAAACGATGCAACTCTCACTTTCTCGCAGTTTAGCTGAGCTGACGACAGGAACGAATGTGACTGTTAATACTATAATGCCTGGTTCGACTTTAACGGAAGGAGTGGAGACTATGTTAAATAGTCTTTATCCTAATGAGCAATTGACAATAGAAGAAGCTGAGAAGCGATTTATGAAAGAGAATCGACCAACCTCTATCATTCAAAGACTTATTCGACCAGAAGAAATTGCTCATCTTGTCACTTTCTTAAGTAGCCCACTTTCTTCAGCAATTAATGGTTCCGCGTTGCGAATAGACGGGGGATTAGTACGTAGTGTATTTTAATAAATTAAAAACAACATAATATTCTGTTGAAGGTAAAGATGGTAAGACAAGTGAATTGTATTTTATCTATAAACGGAAATATACAAAAAGCAAATTGAGACATGAAAACAGCCGAATTTTCTACTATAAGAAAAATTCGGCTGTTATTTTTTTACTTGTTGTAAAGGATGGAAAGCTTTTAGCGTTGTGGCATCTCTTAAGAAAAAGATATGACCGTTTAAAGCGAGCTCTCTATTATTTTCCAACAACAAACAATTGTTATTTGTATTATGAAGTGAAAGTTACCAAACGTTTTTTAACACTATTTTCCCAATTGCTTCTTTCGACACCAAATACTCATGTGCTTGTGCAACTTCATCAAACGTAAAAGTTTTAGCATCTAGCAATGGGCGAAGTTTTCCTTCTTCTACTATTTGAGCTATTTTCGTTAAGATTTCACCGCAAGCATTACGTTTATCTGTATGTAATATTTTTAACGCCATAAAAGTAACGTGCAGAGAGAGTCCTTTTGCGTGTAAAGAAGAGAGGTCATGTGTTGAACGAGCAGCAATTGTTACGACAGTTCCATTGACTGCAGCAGCTTCAAAAGAATTGTCTAGATTCTTGCCACCTACTGTATCAAATATAACTTCAAATCCGTTGCCATTCGTATGTCTTTGCACATATTCTTGAACAGATTCTTCTTTGTAATTAATAGAAACGTCGGCCCCTAGACGATGAGCTATTTCAATTTTATTCTGCTGAGAAGCTGTTGTAAAAACTTTAGCACCTGCCCATTTAGCTAGTTGAATGGCTACGTGTCCTACGCCACCAGTAGCTCCGTGAATGAGTACATTTTGACCTGATTTAATGGTTGCACGATCAAATAAAGATTCCCAAGCTGTAATTGCAACTAATGGTAGGGCAGCTGCTTCTTCCATTGTTACATTTTTAGGCTTATGAGCAATTAATCGCGTATCAGCAAGCATAAACTCTGCAAGGGCACCACCAGTTTCTTTAAAACCTCCGGCACATCCATATACTTCATCACCAGTTTTGAATTTTGAAACGCCTTCTCCTACTTCTATAACAATACCTGCTACATCACCATGCAAAATAGCTGGAAATTCAGGAGCAACTGATGAAACAGCGCCACTACGCATTTTCGTATCAATTGGATTTACACTAGTTGCTTTTACATGGATTAGAACATGACCTGGTAAAAGTTTAGGTTTTGCAACTTCTTCTAATTGAAATACAGATGAATCTCCAAAAGAATGGATAATTTGTGCTTTCATTGGTCCTTACCTCCTGTTCGTGGTTATAGCATAGCAAAGTACAAAAAATAAGTATAATATTATGAATCTGGCTCGTGAGAATTCCATATATTTTTGTATGGTATGTAAGGGCATTTGCGTTCTCTTTAGATGATTAATGAAAAGTATTCGATTGATATCTATTTGAACGTATTGCCTACTATTCTCGTTTCTTTTTGCTGGGGGAAGAAGCTTAATTTTTCGTAGTATCTAATTGTGTCTGTACTTAATCCTGTTTTTTTTATAATATATGATATTTGGAATATATAATTTATTTGTAATTGTGCTCCTTTCACTACAAGTCAATCATTTTTTTGAGGAGATTTGAGTGAAATAGTGTAACGCACCTGCAGAAGCAACTTTAGACGAAGGGCATTATTTTTATGCAGCATGATTTATTGATTAAAACTATAATCAGTCATTTGGCATAGGTACTTAAAAGTGCCTACATCACTTTAAAGTACGTACTGTTATTCGTGTTATGACCGATTTATAATAACACTCGTAGCACAAAGAAAGTTATAACGATGACAATCGGCAACAATGTGGTGATACAGTATTGCCTATGAATTTTGAGAAGAAATATGAAAAGTATAGATTTATATGAATGAAGGAAAGTGAGTGAAACACATGGAAAAGTTTGCGAATCATTTTGGATATAATCGTATGTTTGCGAAAGATCAACTTACATTAGGAGTTCACATTCCGATTGAAAATTATCAGTTTCATGCTCCAACGATGGAAAAACAAGTAGAGTTGGTACAAAAAGCGGAACAATATGGTTTTACAGGCGTATGGCTTCGCGATGTTTTACTGCAAGACCCTGACTTTGGTGATCCTGCAACAGGTCAAATTTACGATATGATGATTTATTTAACGTATTTAGCAAGTAAAACAGAGAAAATAGCATTCGGAACATCGGCAACTGTATTGTCACTTCGCCATCCATTGCGTGTAGCGAAAGAAATTGCGACATTGGATCAACTATTTCCAGAAAGAATTATGCTTGGCGTTTCATCAGGTGACCGACGTGCCGATTTCAAGGCTTTAGGTGTTAGTCATGAAACACGAGGTGAAAAGTTTAGAGAAGCGTTTGCTTACTTGGAAGAGATTTTGTATAAAAACTTCCCGTCTATCCAGTCGACACTAGGCGAAGTGAATGGAGCGAATTTAGTTCCAAAACCGTCTAAACATGTTCCAACCTTTATTACAGGTTTTAGTCAGCAAAATATGGACTGGTTCGCTGAACATGGTGATGGATGGATGTACTACCCACGTAGTCCAGTGCATCAGGCGGCAGCAATTGGACAATGGCGAGAACGAGTAGAGGATTATCATCCAGATGTATTCAAACCATTTATACAACCGATGCATTTAGACTTATCTGAAGATCCAAATGAACGTCCTACACCGATACGTTTAGGTTACCGTACAGGACGTAAGGCACTAATTGAATTACTTGATATATATAAAAGTATTGGTGTGAATCATTTGTTCCTTGCTCTATTTGATGGTCAACGCCCAGCTGACGAGGTATTGGATGAGCTAGGAGAAGAAGTACTACCTCATTTCCCAGCATTGTAAAGGAGTGGAAAGAATGAAAGCGATAGGACTTATGCAATATGGAGATAAAAGTGTACTACAAGAGATTGAAATGCAAACACCCTTATTGGGAGAAAACGATGTACTGATTGAAGTATATGCAGCTGGTGTAAACCCCGTGGATTGGAAAATACGTGAAGGTTTACTTCAAGATGTAATTTCTTATGACTTCCCGCTCGTTTTAGGATGGGATGTTGCAGGTGTAGTTGCTACTATAGGGCCAAACGTAACAGCATTTAAAGTGGGGGATGAAGTATATAGTCGTCCAGATATTGAACGAAACGGCACTTATGCAGAGTACGTGGCTGTAGATGAGAAACATGTCGCGAAAAAACCGAGAAATCTATCTTTTGAAGAAGCAGCATCAATCCCTCTTGTAGGTTTGACAAGTTGGCAAAGTTTAGTGAAATTCGCTAATGTTCAAAAGGGAAATAAGGTTTTAATTCATGCTGGATCCGGGGGAATTGGCACGTTTGCTATTCAACTAACTAAAAGCTTCGGTGCACATGTTGCAACTACGACTAGTACGAAAAACATGCAGTTTGTAAAGGATTTAGGCGCTGATACTGTCGTCGATTACAAAACGGAAGACTTTTCTTTACTTTTGCATAATTACAATATTGTATTTGATGTGTTAGGCGGAGATGTACTAAAGGATAGTTATAAAGTGCTTGCACCAAATGGAAAGTTAGCATCTATTTATGGTCCGAAAGGTATGGAAATTCCGCAAACCGAAATATCAAGAGAGAAAAATATTGAGAGTGACCATATATTTACTGAACCTAACGGATATGAACTTTCTCTTATTACAGAATTAATTGAGAGTGGGAAGATTAAACCCGTTGTAACGCATGTGTTGCCTTTACATGTAGAAGGTGTAAAAAAAGCACACCACATAAGTGAGTCAGAACGTGCTCTTGGCAAAATTGTATTGAAGAAACATTGGTAAAGTATGAGGTTTTAGAGACAGTATTTTTCTAAGTAGCGAATGAGCTTATATATTCTATTCTAGCAATTGTTTTAAAAGGGAGAGAACAAATGGATTCAATGACATTTCTTTTATTCGGAGCGACAGGGGATTTAGCGAAACGAAAAATTTACCCTGCTTTATACAAACTATTTAGTAATCAAAATATACCGCAATCTATTTCGATTATCGGTATTGGCAGAAGGGTAATGTCAGATGTGGAATTTCAAACAAAGGTAGAACAATCCCTTGCTACATTTTCTAGAATATCTACTGATGACGAATCAGGAGTAGAAGAATTTATTAGCACATTTCGTTATTTTCAATTAGATACAGCGAATATAGAGGACTATCAAGATTTGTTGAGTCTTGTAAAGAGGCGTGAAACAGAATTAAATATTCCGAAAAACCGCATGTTTTACCTATCTGTTATACCAGAAGTATTTGATGTAATTGCTTTAAATATTAAGGAAAGTGGATTGTGGGCTACAAAAGGATTGAACCGTCTTATTATAGAGAAGCCTTTTGATCATAGTTTAAAATTCGTTCGCGAGTTAAATACAAAGTTAATTAAAGGTTTTGATGAAGCTGATATTTATTGTATTGATCATTATCTTTGAACATGAATGGTAACTAGGAATACTCCAAGAAAAGTATTACGAAATAAAAAATCTTTAATCCAAGACATTTTTATTGACGATGATAATTTATGTGGTTAATATACTATACGTAAGGTTATTTAATTACTAAAAGTAATCAAATATAAAATGTTTCGTTAAATTCTATAAATAAGTAAGTTGTGGTAGAAATGCTTTGAATTGCCACTATTAATATTGGGGACAATTAGAAAGCGAAAGGTATAAAAAGAATTGGAATTTGATAACTCTTTGTTTTTTATAAAAACATGAGCTTCTGTACAATTCATTTTTAATATATTGACCAGGATTATACAACAAGAGGGGGACTAAAATTGGAATCAATGACCTTTGTTTTATTTGGAGCGACAGGGGACTTAGCGAAACGAAAAATTTACCCCGCACTATATAACTTATATAGAGATCAAAAGCTTCCAAAGCAAATATCCGTTATCGGGCTTGGGAGACGTCAAGTACCTCATGAAGAGTTTCAAAAAAGAATAAAAGAATCAATAGAGACGTTTTCACGTCATAGAGAAGAAGGTACTCCAGAACTCGAAAGTTTTTTAGATAATTTTCGTTATTGCCCATTAGATGTGAGTAAGCCGGAAGACTATGAGAGATTATTACAAGTTGTTCGTGAAAGGGAAGAAGAACTACATATACAAGGTAATAGAATGTTCTATCTTTCAGTTGCACCTGAATTTTTCGAGACAATTGCTTTAAATATTAAGGAAAGCGGACTTGATAAAACGGATGGATGGAAACGCCTGATGATTGAAAAACCATTTGGGCACGATCTTAAATCTGCTCGTGAGCTTAATGATAAGCTTAGTCAAACGTTTGAAGAAGACGAGATATACCGTATTGATCATTATTTAGGTAAACCGATGATTCAAAACCTTGAAGCACTAGAATTTGCAAATCCTGTTCTCCAATCGATTTGGAATAAAGAACATATAGCGAATGTACAAATAACAGCTAGTGAAACGGTTGGGGTTGAAGAAAGAGCCGGATATTATGATCACGCAGGAGCCATTCGTGATATGGTTCAAAATCACATGTTACAAATATTAATGATGACTGCTATGAATCTGCCGGAAAAAATTAACGCATGTGAAATTCGAGAGGAAAAGCGAAAGGTAATGGAAACGCTTCGTAAAGTGAAAAAAGAAGACGTTCAGAACCATATCATTCGCGGACAGTACTCTTCAGGAGAGATAAAAGGCGGGCAAGTTGTAGCATATAAAGAGGAGCCAGGAGTAAATCCTTCTTCGAACATAGACACATTTGTTGCTGCTCGTTTATGGATCGATAATCCATTTTGGACTGGCGTTCCTTTCTATATACGAACAGGAAAACGAATGAAAGAAAAGTCTACTCGTATTGTAATCGAATTTAAAAATACGTTAAAACAACAATATCAAGATAATAATCCAAATGCAGCACCTAACTTATTAATAATTGAAATTAGCCCAGGTGAGAATGTTTCATTACAGTTAAATAGTAAAAATCCATTGAAAAATGGAGAAATTGAACCGATCCGTATTAACTTTACTTGTGAGCAAGCAGATGTGGGAGTACCTGAAGCGTATGAAAGACTCATTCATGATGCTGTGAGTGGAGACGCTACATTCTTTGCACATTGGAGAGAAGTTGAATTGTCATGGGAATGGGTACAACCAATTCTTGAAGCATTCGAGGAAAACTTATTGCCACTTCATGAATATGAGTCGGGTTCATATGGTCCAGATGCGTCTAATGAACTATTGCAAGAAAGTGAATTTAAATGGTGGTTAGATCAAAAAACGGAAAAATAAGTACTTTCTTTAATGAAAGTATTTAGGGGGACAATTACTATGGCACAAAATATAAATCAATTAGCAGTGAATACGCTTCGTACGTTATCGATTGATGCTATTAATGCGGCAAATTCAGGTCATCCGGGTCTTCCGATGGGCGCAGCACCAATGGCTTATGCATTATGGGCGAATCATTTAAATCACAATCCTAATCATCCAAAATGGTTTAACCGTGATCGATTCGTTTTATCGGCGGGACATGGATCGAGCCTACTATATAGCTTACTTCATTTAACTGGATATGACGTTTCAATTGAGGACTTGAAAAGCTTCAGAAAGTTAAATAGTAAAACACCAGGACATCCTGAGTTTGGTCACACTTCTGGAGTTGAAGCGACTACAGGCCCGTTAGGACAAGGGATTGCCAATGCTGTTGGAATGGCAATGGCAGAAGCGCATTTAGCAGCGAAGTTTAATAAGGATGGTCACTCTATTATAGATCATAATACGTACGCTTTAGTTGGAGACGGTGATTTAATGGAGGGTGTCGCTTATGAAGCGATGTCAATGGCAGGGCATATGAAACTTGGCAAGTTAATTGTGCTGTATGATTCAAATGAAATTTCACTTGATGGTGAATTAAACATTGCTTTCTCTGAAGATATTCAGAAAAGGGTAGAATCTGCACATTGGCAATATGTAAGAGTTGAGGATGGAAACGATGTTGATGCTATTACAAAAGCTATTCAATTAGCGAAAGACAATACGGACCAACCTACTCTTATAGAAATTAGAACCATTATAGGTTACGGAAGTCCAAAAGTTGCTGGAACGAACAAAGCACATGGTAACCCGCTTGGAGTAGAAGAAGCGACAGCGACAAAACAAGTGTATGGTTGGCATTATGAGGAAGACTTCTTTGTGCCGGAAGAAGTAACAGCTCATTTTAATGAACTGAAACAAAAAGGTACTGAAAAAGAGAACGAATGGAATGAGCAGTTCAACTTATACAGAGAGTCGAACCCTGCACTAGCAGATGAATTAGAAAAAGCGATTACCGGTGAGGTTTTAATCGAAGCAAAAGACATTTTATCCTTCGATACTGATAAAACGATTTCAACTCGCGTTGCAAGTGGAGAAGCTATTAATCATTATGTGAAATCGATTCCTTCTATTTTCGGTGGAAGTGCAGATCTTTCGCATTCTACGATGACAGATATAAAAGGTGAAGCAGTGTATGCGGTAGAATCGTATGCTGGCCGAAATATATACTTTGGTGTACGTGAACATGCAATGGGCGCGGCAGCGAATGGACTGGCTCTTCATGGAGGAGTAAAACCGTTCGTAAGTACATTCTTTGTATTTAATGATTATCTTCGTCCATCCATTCGACTTGCTGCATTGCAAAAGTTACCTGTTACTTACGTATTTACACATGATTCGATCGCTGTAGGAGAAGATGGTCCAACGCATGAACCAATTGAACAATTGGCAGCTCTTCGGGCAATTCCTGGTCTAACAGTTATCCGCCCATCAGATGCAAATGAAACAGCGAATGCTTGGGCTTATGCTTTACAGCAAACGGATGGTCCAGTCGTTTTAGTACTTAGCCGTCAAAATTTACCGGTGTTTCATGAAACGAAAGCGAACATAGAGAATCTTTCTAAAGGAGCTTATGTATTAATGCAAACAAATGAAAATCCGGATGTAATTTTAATTGCAACAGGTTCTGAAGTATCCTTAGCTGCTAGTGCAAAAGCGAAACTAGAAGAAGATAATGTCTCTGTTCGTATCGTTGCAATGCCAAGCTGGGAGCTATTCGATCACCAATCGAAAGAATATAAAGAATCAGTTCTTCCGTCTTCTGTAACGAAACGAGTATCTCTTGAGATGGGGGTATCTCTCGGCTGGGAGCGTTATGTAGGACAAGAAGGAAAAATATTATCGATTGAAACATTTGGAGCTTCAGGAACTGGGGCTGAAGTCATGAATCTCTTTGGATTTACGACAGAAAATGTTGTTCAAATTACAAAAAATGTATTGAATTCTTAAGCTATGACTGTGAATACCTTTCTGTACATATCAACATATCAGTGCTGCAAGGTATTTCAGATTGTAGTGATATGAATTTTTAATAAAAGATGATTTGAGGAGGAATTATATTATGCAAGTAGGATTAATTGGTTTAGGTAAAATGGGATTAAACTTAGGGAAAAATTTAATGGATCATAAACATGAGGTAGCAGCATTTGATTTAAATACGAGCGCAGTAGAAGAAATGAAAGAGTATGGGGCAACAGGTACATCTAGTTTAAGTGAACTTGTTCAGTCATTACAATCACCAAGAATTCTTTGGGTAATGGTACCACACGCTGTTGTTGATTCTGTTATTGATGAGGTTACACCATTGCTTTCAAAAGGAGATATTTTAATTGAAGCGGGTAATTCACATTATAAAGAGTCTATTCGCCGATATGAGCAATTAAAGAAAGATGGCATTCACTTTATGGATGCAGGAACTTCTGGCGGAATGGAAGGCGCTCGTAATGGTGCTTGTTACATGATCGGAGGAGATCAAGAAGCTTGGGACATCGTTGAACCTATCTTCCGTGATACAGCTGTAGAAAATGGATTCTTATATGCAGGAAAAGCTGGTAGTGGTCACTTTTTAAAAATGGTTCATAACGGAATTGAATACGGTATGATGGCTGCTATTGGTGAAGGATTTGAAATTCTAGAGAAAAGTGAATTTGACTACGATTATGAAAAAGTATCAAAAGTATGGAACAACGGTTCAGTAATCCGTTCATGGTTAATGGAATTAACAGAAAATGCATTTTCTAAAGATGCAAAACTGGATGAAATTAAGGGTGTTATGCATTCTTCTGGTGAAGGAAAATGGACAGTAGAAACAGCATTAGACCTTCAAACAGCAACTCCTGTTATCGCAATGTCGTTATTAATGCGCTACCGCTCATTAGACAATGATACATTTACAGGAAAAGTAGTAGCAGCTCTGCGCAATGAATTTGGCGGACATGCAGTAGAGAAGAAATAAACATCTTAAAAATTTAACTCATTGACGTTAAAAAAATGGAGGGAATAAATCATGAAGTTTTTTATTGATACTGCAAATCTTGAGGACATAAAAAAAGCATATAAACTTGGAGTTTTAGCGGGTGTTACAACAAATCCGTCTTTAGTAGCAAAAGAGGGCATTAAGTTTGAAGACCGTATCGCAGAAATTTGTCAGGCAGTACCTAAAGTTGAATCTGTTTCGGCAGAAGTAACTCCAGATGCTGTTACAGCTGAAGAAATGATCGCCCAAGCAGAGGAACTGATTAAAATTAACGGTGGCGATGAAAAAGTTACAATAAAACTTCCGATGACGCTAGCAGGATTAGAAGCTTGTCGCTATCTTACTGAAAAAGGTGTGAAAACGAACGTTACACTTATTTTCACTGTGAACCAAGCTCTTTTAGCGGCTCGAGCAGGTGCAACGTACGTTTCTCCATTTTTAGGGCGTTTAGATGATATTTCTGAAGATGGTGTGCTCTTAGTTGCGAAAATTGCTGAATTGTTCGATGTTCATCAATTAGATACACAAATTATTGCGGCTTCTGTCAGACACCCAGATCATGTAACTCGTGTAGCGTTGGCAGGTGCTCACATTGCAACAATTCCTTATAAAGTGATTGAACAACTTGCTATGCATCCATTAACAGATCAAGGTATTGAAAAGTTCGCTGCTGATTGGGCGAAAGCACCTAAGTTATAATGAAGTAAAGTTTCGCCAATTGCTTTTTTCACGAGAGGACCAATCTCTATGTAACTTCATCCTATAAACTTAATCTCGAGTTTGGCATCTTATTACGTGAAAGCAGCAATATGAAAAGGAACTCAGAATAGCACAATGGTTATGAAAAGGACCCCCTTATGAGAGGATAGGTTATAAAAACGTACCTCTCATAAGGGAGAGTCTTTTTTGTATAAATCAAAATCAGAGTGCTCTTTTGTTATAGGAATAATTTGAAAGGGGTTACATGGTGAACTCGAAATATATGATTGGTGTAGATATTGGGACAACTAGTACAAAATCAGTTCTGTTTTCGATTGATGGATCTGTTATTGCAAGTCATGGAATTGAATATCCTTTATATTCTCCCACGCCGGAAACAGCAGAACAAGACCCAGAAGAAATTTTTCGTGCGGTAATAAATACGATTAAAGAAACTGTACAGTCAAGTAGTGTACAGCCGAATGATATTCTTTGTGTCTCTTTTAGTTCGGCAATGCATAGTCTCATTGCTGTAGATGAAAAGGGGAATCCATTAACGAAATGTATTACATGGGCAGATAATAGAAGTGCAAGCTGGGCAGAAAAAATAAAGAATGATATGAATGGTCATGAAATTTATTTACGTACTGGTACACCAATTCATCCTATGTCACCACTTTCGAAATTAGTTTGGCTACAGAATGAGCAGGCAGAATTGTTTGCAAAAAGTTATAAATTTATTTCGATCAAAGAATATGTTTTTTATAAGTTATATAAGGAATATGTAATTGATTATTCAATAGCATCAGCAACAGGGATGTTCAATTTGAAATCTTTAAAATGGGATGAAGAAGCTCTTCGTGTTGCAGGAATTTCGGAGGGAAAGCTTTCTAAACTCGTTCCAACGACGCACAGCTTAATAGGATTAGATGAAGAATTTGCAAGAGAGATGAATGTACTTGTTACTACTCCTTTTATAGTCGGTGCGAGTGATGGGGTACTATCAAATTTAGGTGTAAATGCAATAGAACCTGGAGTAGTTGCTATTACAATTGGTACGAGCGGTGCGGTGCGAGTTGTAACAAATCAGCCTGTAACGGATCCGAAAGGTAGGACTTTTTGTTATGCGTTAACTGAGGACCTTTGGGTAATTGGTGGACCGGTTAATAACGGTGGTATGATTTTCAGGTGGGTTCGTGACCAATTATGTGCGTTAGAAGTTGAACATGGGAAGCGTTTAGGAAAAGATCCTTATGAATTGCTTACTGAAATAGCAGCGAAAGTGAATCCTGGATCTGACGGTTTATTATTTCATCCGTATTTAGCAGGGGAAAGAGCTCCTTTATGGAATGCGAATGCGCGGGGATCTTTCTTTGGGCTTGGCCTACACCATAAGAAAGAGCATCTTATCCGTGCTGTTTTAGAGGGAATCATTTATAACTTGTATACAGTTCTTCTTGCTTTAAAAGAGCTAATTGGTGAACCGAAAAAAATTCAAGCGACAGGTGGCTTTGCAAGATCAGAACTTTGGAGACAGATGATGGCGGATATCTTCCATCAAGACGTATATGTTCCCGAAAGTTTTGAAAGCTCTTGCTTAGGAGCTGCAATCCTCGGTTTATATAGTTTAGGTGAAGTAGATACGTTACATGTAGTTTCTGAAATGGTTGGGGCAAATTTTTATCATGAACCAAACATGGAAAGTGTGGAAAAATATAAAGATTTAACGCCAATCTATATTCGTTTGGCCCGTCATCTGGAAGAAGAATATGAGAGTATAGCAGCTTTTCAAAAAAAGTGGATTTAGAGGCTATTTGGCAGGGAAATATGGTAACTTATAAAGAGGTACTCAAGTTTTTTAAGATGTTCTTTCAAAAAATAGTTCACGGTTGTTCTGTAAAAAATATGATGAATAAAAACTATAGGGAGAGGGTTATGAAAATGGCGGATAACAAAGAGTTTATTGGATATGTTGGAACGTACACGAAAGAAAATAGTGAAGGAATATATAAGTTTACGTTAGACACGGAAGCAAAGAAAATTAGTAATGTAACACTTGCGGCCAAGCTGGATAACCCTACATATGTAACGATTAGCAGAAATAATGAATATCTCTATTCTGTTGTTAAGGAAGGCGAATCTGGTGGTGTAGCTGCTTACTCGCTCGATAGTAAAACTGGAGAGCTAAAAGCAGAAAACAGACAGGTAGTAGAAGGTGCTTCTCCTTGTCATGTGAGTGTTGATAGTGGAAATTATACGGTAGTTACAGCGAATTATCATAAAGGAACGATTGAGTCTTTCGTAGTAAATGAAGAAAATGGAACTGTAAATCCTGCCGCATCTATTATGATGCATGAAGGTTCAGGTCCGAATAAAGAAAGACAAGAAAAACCACATGCACATTACGCGGGGTACACTCCTGATGAAAAATATGTAGTGGGCGTTGATTTAGGGATAGATAAATTAATTACGTATGAAATAAAAGATAGTGTATTAAAAGAAGTGAATAGTTTATCTGTAAATCCAGGAAGTGGTCCGAGACATATTGCTTTTCACCCGAACGGAAAACATGCTTATGTCATGACTGAACTTAGCTCGGAAGTTATTGTATTATCATATAATCCGGAAGAAGGATCCTTTACAGAGTTGCAGTATATTTCTACCGTTCCGAAAGAATTTGATGACAATAGTCAAGGAAGTGCTATTCATATTTCTTCTGATGGCCGCTTTGTATATGCAGGTAATCGCGGTCATAATAGTATTGCTGTTTTCAGTGTGGATCAAAACTCAGGTGAGCTTACATTTGTTGAACATACATCTACAGAAGGGAATTGGCCAAGAGACTTTGTATTAGATCCTACTGAAAAGTTCCTTGTTGCTACAAATGAAAAGTCGCATAATCTTGTGTTATTTTCAAGAAATGAAACGACAGGGGAGTTAACATTGTTACAATCTGATGTTGTTGTGCCAGAGCCTGTTTGTGTTAAATTTTTAAATGTTTAAGTTGTGTCGAAGTTGAATGGGTATAGAGATGTCGTTATTTGTCGGTAAGTCGATATCCTTTGTCGAAACGTCGATATATTGAAAAAATCGTTGATATATTTGAAGTTGTGTTCGATATATTTGAAAAATCGTTGATATAATTTCAGCTGTCTAAAAAAGCAAAGCGATATCGCTTTGCTTTTTACTGTTTCTTTTTCGGTCTGCGTACTAACTCGCCGCCGCAGTTTGGACAAACGTTAAGTCTTTCTTCTGTACACGGTGCGCAAAATGTACATTCATACACGCAAATATAAGCTTCAGAATTTTGCTCGAGCGATTGATCGCAAATTTGACAGTTTGTTTTCATTTGTAGTGCCATAGTAATTCTCCTTTTAGTTTTAGTTTGAATTTTTATAATTTAATTATAATTCATTGGGTAGAAACTGTCTTTTTCAATTGAAAGGAAATCGGATGATAAAGTTGTGATTTGAAATGAAAGATGCTCGTTTATTTTTAAATTGATTATTTTGTGCAGTTAGAATATTATGAAATAGTCAAAAGACAACAGGGGGTATACATTTTGACTAATCATAACGATCATTTAAAAGCAAACTGTGAAAAATGCTTCGGTCTATGTTGCGTGGCGTTACCGTTCGCAGCATCAGTAGATTTTGCAGTGAATAAAGATGGTGGTAAACCATGTTCTAATTTACAGTCAGATTATAAATGCAGTATACATAAAAATCTTAGAGGAAAAGGGTATAAAGGTTGTACAGTATTTGAATGTTTCGGCGCTGGACAGAAAATTTCTCAGGTTACATTTAACGGAATTGATTGGCGGAAAGATAATAAGCATGCAAGAAAAATGTATGATGCTTTTCCAGTTATGCATCAGCTTCATGAAATGCTTTGGTATTTGAATGAGGCTATTCTTTTAAAGGCGACGCAGTCAATCCATAAAGAATTAAAGGAAGCAATTGAAGAGACAGAGCGACTTTCGAATTTAAGTCCAGATGAGTTAATGGAAATATATGTCCCGGTGCACAGAGCAGAAGTGAACATTCTCCTTTTAGAAACGAGCGAACTAGTATGGAAGGAAATGAATGCTGCGCGTAAGAAACGAATCATTCACCGCGGTGCAGATCTTATGGGAGCAAATCTGAAAAAGAAAAATTTACAAGGGGCGAATTTCAGAGGAGCATATTTAATTGCGGCTAACTTAAATGGTGCAGACTTACGAGGAGCAGATCTTATCGGGGCAGATTTGCGAGATGCAGATATTCGCGGAGCAGACTTTACAAATAGTATTTTTCTGACGCAAGTTCAAGTTAATGCGGCGAGAGGGGACAAATATACGAAATTACCGAAATTTTTGTCCCGTCCATCGCATTGGAGTGCGTAAAGAGTGTATACGAACAGGCAGAGATTCTTAATCTCTGCCTGTTTTTTATTTCTTTTCAAAAGTAGTAATTAAAACGCTAGATATAATAAGAATACCACCAATAAAAAAATTATTATTTAATGTCTCATTTAATAAGAGCCAGCCAAGTAATGATCCAACGATAGGTTGGAAGAAGAAAAATAAGGAACCGATGCTAGCATCCATTAATTCTAATCCTTTATTCCAAAGGAAAAATGCACCTGCCGTTGAGACGATTCCTAAATAAAATACGCCTAATAATACATACATGTTCATATGTTCAATAGGATTTGATTGGAATTCCCATATCATAAAAGGTGTAATGAAAAAGAGTGAAAAGAATATAGCGTACGTTGTAATAACTAAAGATGAAAATTTGGCTGCAGCAACCTTCACATAAATAGATAGTAAAGCCCACGTAATAGCGGCTCCGACTAATATGATTGTCCCGATAAAATAGGAGCCAATTTCAATATCCCATCCGATTACGATAATGACACCAATTGTCGCTATTATAGTAGATAACAGTCTACGAGCGGTTAGTTTTTCTTTTAAAATGATCGCTGCAAATATAACCATAAATGCAGGTGTAGCTGATGTTACTAAAGAGCCTGTATGAGCGTCGGATAATTTTGTCCCGATAAATTGACAAGTAATCGAAATGAAATAGCCGATAAATCCAATCCAAGCGAATAATAGCCAATCTTTTTTGTGAATGGTTACTTTTTTCTTTTGCTTTTTCTCAGCTATTTTCAAAATGCCATATAAAACAACAAAAGCAATGATAAAGCGTAGCCAAACGAGTGTCAGTGGTGGGATAAAGTCGAGTACGTATTTGCTAACAACATACATACCGCCCCATATACTTGCTGCTAGTGATAAGCATATAGCTCCTAAAATTGTTTGTTTCATTTGAAGTACCTCCGTCTATTTTTAGGGTATTATGAGTTCCCTAAGACGAGGCATAGTGTTAAGTGTTATTTGAATGCCCGCCTTAGTTTATAGACGGCCTACAGGTTGATCGTTTTCGAATGAAGTGTTGTAGTACATGCGTGCATTCCTCCTTCATATTTTATAATAATATTATAACTTAATTTTCAGTTTATTGGGATGTTTATTGTGAGTAGCTGTTTTTTAGAAAATGGTATGTTCCAAAATAAGAAAGATTGAAAAGAACAGGTGATTTCATGAATATATTTCGTTAGCACGTCGTTTTATAAATTTGATAATCTAATTATTTAGTTAAAAACATAGTTTGTAAGTGTAAGAAAATATGTGGAATTTTGTATAAATTGTGAATAACAAACCGTCACGTTTGACTGTACAGTTTATGTGTTGTATGATGTTAGTAATATAAACAAGGGGGGAAGATCGTTGGGAAGGTGTATCGAATCGGACAGTTGGCTCTCATGGCTCACGTGTCGAAACGCACGATTGATTATTATACGAATCTAGGAATCTTAAAAGCGGAGCGATCTCAATCTAATTATCGATATTACGATGAAACAGCATTTGAGACATTACAATTTATTGAGAAGTGCAAAGAAATGCATATGCCGCTTTGTGAGATTAAAGAGAAAATCGAGGAGAAGAAGAAGCTGCTCGGTATCAATGAACACGTTTCGAAACATGTGAATGAAGTGACAGACCATATTCATCGATTAGAAGCAGAATTAACGGAGTTAAAGCCGCTTTTAGATGGATTGACTGATTCACAACGTGAAAAAATATCGAAATCTTTATCTGGTCAAACGACAGCTTTAATACAGACACTTGCTCTATTATTATAGAAAAAGTGAAATCCGACCTCTTTAATTTTTGTATCGGGCTATGTTTTCTAATGAACAAATAAGAAAACATTATAGTATACAGGAGGTGGACACCTTAGTTTTTTAAACTAGGGGGATTCATTGGAAATATTTAATTTAGTCATGGTTGCGATTTTAATCGCATTTACTGGATTTTTCGTAGCAGCAGAGTTTGCGATTGTAAAAGTACGTTCAAGTCGTATCGATCAGCTTGTTGCGGAAGGGAAACGCGGTGCTTTAGCAGCGAAAAAAGTAACAACAAATTTAGATGAATATTTATCTGCTTGTCAATTAGGTATTACAGTTACAGCTATGGGATTAGGTTGGTTAGGTGAACCGACAATTGAAAAGTTATTACACCCGTTATTTGAGAAATGGAACATAAATCCTTCTATCTCATCAGTATTAACATTTGGTCTTGCTTTTATGCTAATGACGTATTTACACGTTGTAGTAGGGGAATTAGCTCCGAAAACGCTGGCAATTCAAAAGGCTGAAAAAGTAACGCTATTATTGGCAACTCCGTTAATGATGTTCTATAAAATTATGTATCCATTTATTTGGGTATTGAACGGTTCAGCGCGTGTGATAACTGGTTTATTCGGTTTAAAACCAGCTTCAGAACATGAAGTAGCTCATACAGAGGAAGAATTACGCCTTATCCTTTCAGATAGCTATGAAAGTGGCGAAATTAATCAGGCTGAATACAAGTATGTAAATAACATTTTTGAATTTGATAATCGTATTGCAAAAGAGATTATGGTACCGCGAACAGAAATCATTGGTTTCTACCTGGAAGATTCAGTAGAAGAACACATGAAAGTAATCCAAAATGAACGATACACACGTTATCCGATTTTTGGGGAAGATAAAGATGATATTATCGGTATGGTCAATGTAAAAGATTTCTTTATTCGATATATGAACAACGATAAAGAAGATTTATCATCGATTCGCACGTATATGCGTCCGATTATTGAAGTGATGGAAACGACTCCAATTCACGATTTATTACTTCAAATGCAGAAGAAGCGAATTCCGATGGCTGTTTTATATGATGAGTACGGAGGAACAGCAGGGATTGTAACGCTTGAGGACATCTTGGAGGAAATCGTCGGCGAAATTCGTGACGAATATGATGAAGATGAAGCACCACCAATTCAGCATGTGAATGAGCACCATAAAATCGTTGATGGAAAAGTGCTTATCTCAGAAGTAAAAGATTTGTTTGGATTACACATTGAAGAAGATGATGTGGATACAATCGGTGGCTGGATTATGATGCAAAATCATGAAATTGAAGAAGGACAACATGTTGAGGCGGAAGGTTATGAATTTAAAGTGTTAGAAAAAGACGCTTACCAAATTAAACGTGTTGAAATTCGTAAAATGGAACAAGAACAAGAAGAAGAGAAAGCAGCAACTGTGTAAGTTGCTGCTTTTCTTCTAACGTATAAAAAATGCGAAATTAGGAGCGGATATTTTGATTCAAGCAGCCTTACGTGTATATCGATTACAATTGTATGCGATCTTTAGTGGTTTACTACTTATGTGGACGATTACTCCGTTTGGAAAACAAGTAACAGGGTTTGGTATCGGATTAGCTGTAAGTGCATATTGCCTTTGGTTATTAGCTCGCAGAGTGGAGAAACTTGGGAAAAGTATCGTAATGAAAGAAAAGGCTCCTGGATTAGGAGTTCTAAACCGATTTGCAGCAGCCATTTTAGGAGCTATCATCATGTATGAAATTGAGCATGAAATGGAAATGTGGGCATTTGGTACAGGCATTTTAGGTGGCCACTTTTTAATGATTGCAAATTTAGCTTATGCAAATATGCAGTTAGTGAAAGAGGAAGAGAAGCAAAGGGAACATGCTTCGAAAAACATAGAGCTATGATGAAAGGGGCCTAATGGGGTTCCTTTTTTGTGTTTAAGCGAGCTAATGAAAGGAATCAAATTTACGACAAATATAATACGCTTCTTTTTTACGTTTTTCAATAGTATGAAAAATAATGTAAAAAAATTTAAAAACCCATCGATTTCTAAAGGTTATGTATGTTATTATGACAAAAGACTTTTTGAAAGAGGTGGATACCAATGTTACAAGCGTTACTTATTTTTGTGCTTCAAATTATTTACGTTCCAATTTTGACAATCCGTACGATTTTGCTTGTAAAGAATCAAACAAGATCCGCTGCTGGTGTTGGATTGTTAGAAGGAGCTATTTACATTGTCAGTTTAGGTATTGTGTTTCAAGATTTATCAAATTGGATGAACATTATTGCCTATGTCATTGGCTTTAGTACGGGACTATTATTAGGCGGTTATATAGAGAACAAATTAGCAATTGGTTATATTACGTATCAAGTTAGTTTACTAGACCGTTGTAATGAATTAGTAGATGAATTACGTCACTCAGGATTTGGCGTTACAGTATTTGAAGGTGAAGGTATTAATTCTATACGTTATCGTTTAGATATTGTTGCAAAGCGTTCTAGAGAAAAAGAACTGTTAGAAATTATTAATGAAATTGCACCGAAAGCGTTTATGTCTTCTTATGAAATCCGTTCATTTAAAGGCGGATATTTAACGAAGGCGATGAAGAAAAGAGCGTTAATGAAGAAGAAAGATGAACATGTATCGTAAAGAAAAGGGAGTAGTGCAGCTTTAAAAGCACGACATAATCCCAAAATAAAAAGAGAGGAATCTAGTTTAAAAAAGATTCCTCTCTTTTTTATGTATTATTTTTTCTACTCTTTCTCAAATTAACAAGTAACCATACAACTTGAATAATTAGTGGTAATATAAATGCAATTAATAAAACGATAAAGGCTATTAATTTCAGCTCAAGTGTTTGAGTAACACCGGTCCCATCAACCGCTCTTAGCCAAATGCTAGCTGCCAATATCCCGAAAGTTATAATCCAAAATATGTTACCAATCCACCAATAAATCCATCTTCTTTTCATGCTAGCACCCCTTACATTTACCCTCTGTTAAAAGTGAATTTTCGTTCGTTACATTTATAATGAAATACCTGTAAAATTAATTTTTTTTAACTGTATATCTAACTTGTTTAAACGTTACCATTTCTCCATCTTTATCATCATCTTTCGTTTGCAAAAGTTGAACTTTTGGTTTGTAATCTGTCCTATGAGCATGCTCGATATCTTTAATGTTAACTTTTTAGGATTCGCCATTATTAATTTTTTGTTCCAATACTTTTTTATTGGCAACATAAATAAACGTTACTTTATTTTCATCGATACCTTCAGTCTTAATTTCTAATTCGTTATCTTTTGTTGTAATCGTCGGTGTTAATAATTCCATACTGCCTTTTCCAGTTTCTAAAGAATTTCCTACTATAGTTGAACATTCGGATAATATGATTCTGATGAATAGAAGAGCACTTAATTTCTTTCTCATAACATCCCCCAATTTCAAGTGATTTTTGATTTTGCTATTGCTAGACTGCTAGTGTGGAACGTAAATGTTTAGCTAGCACTCTTTTTGATTGTACCATAATATGTAAAATTAAATAGGCTGTATATCCAATTTAAGGGTTTGAAAAGTTTACTTATTGTTTTAAATCATTATCTTTACAGTAGGTATATATTTTCTGTAGAAAGCAGTGTTGTTAAAATCATTACGAATTGGATATCCAACTATATGATGACATGTAGATAGGAGAAAGAACTTAATGCGAAGTGATCTTATTTTTTATGGGAATTCTAATTTTTTCATATTAAAATAATGATAAGGAATAGATGAATTCATTCACTTCGGAGGTAGTTACTTGAACATTAACGAGAAGGCAATTGAAATGTTTGAACAAAATAAATATGTGGAAGCAATGGAACTGTTTCATCAAGCAGTACATGAATCTAGAGGTATACAATCTCTCAATAATCTTGCTTGGATGTACTTTTATGAGGAAGAGGATGATGATAAAGCTCTTGAATTAATAAGAGAAGTTATTAAGTTGAATCCTTCCTCATACTTTCCTTATAACATCTTAGGGGAAATTTACACGAAACAAGAAAAGTGGGAAGAAGCGAAAGAAGTATTACAAAAGTCTATTTCGATGCAACCATCGGGTGAAGCATTTCACAATGTAGCTGTAGCGCATTATAACCTTGGAGAGTTAGAAAAAGCTTCGGAATTTTTCTTGCGAGTTGCAAGGGATTCGGACTATATAATGTATAGCTATGTAAAATGTTTAATTGATTTAGGGCGAACGACAGAAGCGAAAGAGAAGTTAGATGCTTTTAACAGGAAAGCTGATGATTTTGTAGGAGAAATTCGTGTAGCAGATTTATATGTTGAGTTGAATTGTTATAAAGAAGCAATTGAATGGTTCGAAAAGGGATACAAAGAAGTTTGGAAAAGCCCCAATTGGATTGGTAGATTTGTTTATGCTTTATATAAAGCTAATAATTTCACGCGTATAAATGAAGTTATACGGGAATCTATCGAAGCGAAAACAGCAGAAATAGAAGATGTTCAAAATGAAGAAGTAGAAGAAAACTGGACAGAAAAAGATAAGACAGAGTTAATTGAGGAATATACAAAAGAGAATAATTGTTATAAAACAATGATAGAACGTATCAAATCTGGATATGTTCCAGGGTTAGAATTTGAAACTTATCATTTAGGGGGTTGCTATTTATTTGGTTGTAAAAGACATAATCATCTTGAATATGAAAAATAAAAAGATTTGACTGTTAAATATGATGGTCGAATCTTTTTATTATAGGCCGGTTGTCTAAAGGTACCATCTCAATTGTAATGTGTTAAAGGTGTTTCGTATTATTACATAGGTATATATCTTCTTTAGGGAATCTTTTTTTAATATTTAAAATATGTAGTGAAATAAAACCAATAAGTCCTATTCCACCGAAAATAAGCCATGGTGTATACATTCCGCCTAAGTTGGATGTAAAAGATGTACCGGTATAATTACCGATGATAAAACCAAATGCGAGTGATAGTTGATAAAATCCGAAGTAAGTAGCTGTATAGGATTCGTTACTGTAGTTTGCAATAGCAATATCAGCGTTAGGTAATACGAGTGTTTCGCCAATTGTAAATAAAATTACACAAATAAATAGCCAATACGGGTGTTGAAATAAAGGAATGAGTAAAAAGGAAATACTCATTAATAAAACACCGTATTTAATAATCGAAAGTGTATTGTATTTATGAAATAGTTTTCGAAATAATACCATAAATATGACGCCTGTTATTGCATTTATCGTAATAACTAGTGTAGCAAGCTGGTTGCTATTACTAATGTTTTTCATATGAAGTGGAAGTGCGACAGTAAGCTGAGTAAACATAATATAGAAGAAAATCATAATAAATGAAAATAAAAGGAAAGATTTGTTTTGTAAGATAGCCTGTATTCCAAATGTAATAGACGTGTTTTCAGTAGTGACTTGGAAGTGATTTTTAAGTAAGTAAAAGATAAAAGCGAATAACAGCATAAGAGATCCTGTTAGAGAGAAAGCATAGATGGGATTGAGTAAGAGTAAGAACCCTCCTGCAATTGGTCCGATTATTGCACCGCAATTAAAACTAAGGTTTAAATATGTAAATAAATTTTTTCTCATATGAGCTGGTTGTGAGCCGAATATGGCGCGCGCAGCAGGTTCGTAAAATGCAGTTCCGAAGCCAATAAGTGCAGAAGAAATAGAAATTGTATAGAAATCAGAGCATATTCCTAAAGCGATAAATCCGATTCCTCTTAAAAATAATCCGGATATCATCATAATGATATAGCCTATTTTGTCAGCAATTAATCCTGAGAATAATGGGATAACTCGTGATGTGATTGTCATAACCGTCAAAACTGTTCCTACTTGAACAGCAGAAAAATGAAGAAAGCTTAATAGATAAATAGCTAAAAATGCGTATACTGCAAAATACCCAAAAGACATAAAAAATGAAGAAATAAGCATGAAACGTATCGGTATTGAGAAACTTTTCATAGAACTCCTCCTAATATTGTAACCGGTAAATTTTTTTAATGGTTAACTATTTTATATTATAATTATACATAAAGTCAGAAAAAAGTAAATTTTAAGAAGAAGGTGGATGGAATTGAATCAAAATGCACCAAATGAATTAGAATATATTCGGGAATTTTTAAATACATGGAAAATACCAAACGATACGAGAGAGCCAATTGACATGCTGCAAACAGAAGAGGATATAAAGCTCTTTATGAAAGAATATTTTCATGAAGAGGTTCCATTTCATACGATAGAGGAATTAAAAAGTTTTCGAGAAGATATTCGGTTAACGGTTGAAGGCGAAGGATCATTGCAAAAGTGGTTAGAGAAATACCCATTTCATGTACATGTAAGGGAAGATATGAAAGGTATTACATATGAGCCTGTGCACGAAGAGAATGTATATACAAAAGTATTAAGCATTGTGTTAATGTCAATTCAAGAAAATTTGTGGGGGAGGTTAAAAGCATGCCCAGATTGTCGCTGGGTATTTTATGATCATTCGCGAAATGGAAGTAAAAGATGGTGCGGTATGTATGCTGGAGAAACAGGAGGAAGAGCGTGCGGTACGATTGCAAAAGTAAAAAACTACCGAGCGAAGAGAAAAGGGAGATCGGGTTATGATGTGTAATTAATATTAGGGGAAGAAGATAGGATGGGGGAATGAAGGATATGGAAAGTACACAAATGTTAGCTTTAAATAAAAAGTGTTGGGATACAGTTGCACCTTATTTCTTTCAAGTGGATTGTTTACCGAAATATGGTCCGTATACAGCGTCTGAAGATGAGATTCATTTGTTCGATTCAATTAGAAATAAAAAAGTTCTTGATATTGGATGTGGAAGTGGGCATTCTTTGCAATATATGGCAGAACACGGGGCAGAGGAAGTATGGGGGCTTGATCTTTCAAGTGAACAAATTAAAACAGCGAGTGAAACGTTAAAGTGTTGGAATCCAAAGTTAGTATGCGGAGCAATGGAAGAAGAAGGAGATATTCCGAAAGGGTATTTTGATATTGTATATTCCATTTATGCATTAGGTTGGACTTCAAATTTAGGAAAAACAGTAGAGCTTATTTATTCCTATTTAAAGCCAGGAGGAAGTTTTATTTTTAGCTGGGAACATCCCGTATATTCAAACTTACAGTATGGTACAGAAGAAATCCTTTTAAAGTCTTCTTATCATGAGGAAACTCCTATTACGTTTGAAACATTTAAAGGAGAAAATGTACGAGCGACATTATATAAGAGAAAAATAAGTACATACATAAATGAGTTAAATAGAGCGGGATTTACAATTGAGAGAATAGAAGAACCTGAACCATCTAGCTCATTTGATGAAGAACGAGCTGAGCCGTCTACGAAATATTATTCGTTATATAAAGCTAGAATGGTGCCAACGACTTTTATTATTAAGGCGAGAAAGTAAAGTACTTTATAAAAAGAAGCCTATCATTTCAAATAAATGAAATGATAGGCTTCTTTATTTTTTGAAAAATGAGGTCAGAGGTGTACTTTTCTTATAAAAATGCATTTCATATAAAAGGTGTAATTATTTTGGGGAAGGGGGATTGTTGTGCGTCATCATAGAAAGTGCAAAAAATTTGGAGTGGCACTGCCTCTTCCACTTATAGGAGCAACGGGTCCTACTGGTAATAGTGGTCCAACTGGTCCAACTGGAGGGCATGAAGGTCCTGTCGGACCTCCGGGAATCACTGGACCTATAGGAACAACGGGTCCACAAGGCCCTCAAGGTATTCAAGGCATACAAGGTTCGCGAGGAACAACGGGAGCTCAAGGAATACAAGGTGCCATTGGTGATACTGGAGAGCAAGGAATTACTGGTCCGGTCGGCTTACAAGGTCCTCAAGGATTAATTGGAGAGCAAGGTCCTGTTGGCGATATTGGATTACAAGGACTAGAAGGAATACAAGGAATTACAGGCCCTGCTGGTAGTCAAGGTATACAAGGCGCCCAAGGGATACAAGGAGAAATAGGTGAGCGAGGACAAACGGGCGCACAAGGGATGCAGGGAGAAATAGGTGGAACCGGGATATCAGGTGTAACGGGTCCTCAAGGTCTCCAAGGAGCGCAAGGTATACAAGGAGAGGACGGAACTACAGGTATACAAGGAGAAGAAGGTCCACAAGGAATACAAGGAATTACTGGAGAGCAAGGACACCAAGGTGATCAAGGGATACAAGGTGTAACTGGCCCAACTGGTTCTACTGGAATACAAGGCCCTCAAGGCATAAGCGGAATAAAGGGGATAACAGGTGTAATAGGCCCTCAAGGTCCACAAGGTATTCAAGGGATACAAGGAGTAAGCGGATCCACAGGTTTTCAAGGAGCAAAAGGAGTACGAGGGATAACAGGAGCAACAGGGAGTTTTGGTATGCAAGGCCCAGAAGGACCACCGGGTGGCCCGACGGGAACAACCGGTCCAATTGGTCCATCTAGTGGAGTGACAGGTCCATCTGGTCCACCCGGTCCACCTGGGGGTCCAACAGGTCCAACGGGTGGAACAGGTGCACGGGGTATAACCGGAGGAACAGGTGCAATAGGAATACAAGGGTCACAAGGCATAACTGGTCCTACTGGAGCTCAAGGTGTAAGGGGAGCACAAGGTTCCCAAGGGGTAGTTGGTGTAGTTGGAATGCAAGGTGCACAAGGTTCTCAAGGTAACCAAGGAATAACAGGAGCAACTGGTGTAGAAGGCCCCCAAGGAACTCAAGGCCCGCAGGGAGAAATTGGTCCAACTGGTGCAGAAGGTCCTAAAGGTGTGCAAGGTATACAAGGGGTAACAGGTCCAACAGGGGCACAAGGAATACAAGGGTTACAAGGAATAATAGGTCCTACAGGCACAACAGGAGCGGCAGGAGTCCAAGGCCCACAAGGAATACGAGGAGAAACAGGAGCAGCTGGAGCACAAGGTATACAAGGCCCTCAAGGGATACGAGGGGAAACAGGAGCAGCTGGCGTTCAAGGGATACAAGGAGTGCAAGGAATACAAGGGGAAATTGGATTGACTGGTGCTCAAGGTGCCCAAGGTCTTCAAGGAATTCAAGGAATAATAGGTCCAACTGGTGCTATCGGTTTGCAGGGACCTCAAGGAATACAAGGTATAGTAGGACCAACAGGAGCGCAAGGCTCTCAAGGTATGCAAGGAATACAAGGAATAACAGGTCCGACAGGTTCGCAAGGAATTAGAGGTCCCCAAGGGGATTTAGGAGAAAACGGGATAACAGGTCTACAAGGAGTGCAAGGTGCGCAAGGTAGTCAAGGACCTGAGGGACCACAAGGGAATGTTGGGATAACAGGTGTAACTGGAGCAACAGGGGCGACAGGAGAAACAGGGGCGACCGGGGCACAAGGTATACAAGGCGTTCAAGGGATTATAGGTATACAAGGAAGTACAGGAAGTACAGGAGCGACCGGAGCAACCGGAGTAACTGGAATACAAGGTGCTCAAGGTATTCAAGGTTTGCAAGGCCCAACTGGAGTAAGTGGAATGACAGGGGTTAGTGGTAGTCAAGGGTTAGCCGGAGCGCAAGGTAGTCAAGGGCCGATTGGAGCTGTGGGACCTACCGGAGCCACTGGTAGTATAGGGGCTATAGGTTTCTTAGGAATAGTAGGTGCAACAGGGGCGACTGGCTTACCTAGCGGTGGCGGTTATTTCTTTTCTACTTCAACGAGTGCAATTGCAGCGAATGCGTTAATACCAATCAATTCTGGATCTACAACTTTTGGTTCCGGTGTCAGTTTAACAAATGCAACAACTGTAACGTTAAGTACGCCGGGAATATATTTAGTCAGCTATTATTTTCAAGGTGATCCAAATGGGGGGAATGAAACGATTTCTGTGAGTCTTACTTTAAATGGAACGCAAGTCGCAGGGAGTCTTATTTTTTATGTTACAGGAGGTACCTTTGTATTAGAACCAGCGATTTCTAATACGATGGTCATTAATGTTGCTTCTTCAAATGCTACTTTATCTTTGCAAAATGGTCCATTAGCTATTGGGCATGTAACGACATTATCTGGAGTGATAACAGCTAGTTTAAATGTATTAAAAATAGTTTGACACGTTAGTTATAACGGGGGAGATGCTTGTGAGGGATCAAGATAAGTGTAGTAAGTTTCAAGCACCTATTCCTTTTCCGGCGTCAGGTATTACGGGGCCAACTGGTCCAACGGGTCCGACAGGTTCTTTAGGTGGACCGACTGGCCCGCAAGGAATACAAGGCGTACAAGGACCAATTGGTCCAACAGGTCCGACAGGAATTCAAGGAGTGCAAGGGGTGCAGGGAGAAATTGGCTCAACTGGTCCAACTGGCTTAACAGGACAACAAGGTGCTCAAGGTAGTCAAGGTCCGATGGGGGAACAAGGTCCACAGGGAATTCAAGGTGTTCAAGGTATTCAAGGCGAAAGGGGTCCGACAGGTCCAACAGGTATTCAAGGGATACAAGGAATACCTGGACCAATGGGAGAAACAGGTCCAACCGGAATACAAGGTATACAAGGAGTGCAAGGAGAAATTGGTCTGACCGGCCCAACCGGAATACAAGGTATACAAGGAGTGCAAGGAGAAATCGGTCCAACTGGTCCAACTGGAAATACGGGTATACAAGGTGTTCAAGGTAATTTAGGGAGTAGTGGTTTACAAGGGATAACAGGAATACAAGGAATTCAAGGTCCGATTGGTCCAACAGGTCCAACAGGTTCTCAAGGAATTCAAGGGGAACAAGGGCCGATGGGACCAACAGGGACAACTGGCGTTCAAGGTTTACAAGGTCCACAAGGTGATATGGGGCCGACTGGTCCAACTGGCTCTCAAGGAATTCAAGGAGTGCAAGGTGTAATAGGTCCAACAGGGGCAACTGGCTTGCAAGGGGATCCAGGTTCAACAGGCTCGACCGGTCAGGCGGGGGTAACCGGCCCAACTGGATCTGCAACGGGTCCAACCGGAGCAACAGGTCCAACAGGGCCACCAGGAGGCCCAACTGGTCCGACGGGTCCAGCAGGATCACCGGGAGGTCCAACTGGTCCGACTGGAGCAACTGGAGCAACTGGATCGACCGGAGCAACAGGAGCGACTGGAATCCAAGGAGTGCAAGGAATACAGGGACCGACAGGGGTGACTGGTTTAACAGGTTTGCAAGGAGTACAGGGACCAATGGGGGCAACTGGTCCAACGGGTGACCAAGGAATCCAAGGTCCACAAGGAGTAATGGGGCTAACAGGTCCAACCGGATTACAGGGTTTACAAGGAGTACAGGGACCGATAGGAGCAACTGGCCCAACCGGTCAACAAGGAGTGCAAGGGGCACAAGGTCCAATTGGGCAGGCAGGCCCACAAGGAATACAAGGAATCCAAGGTGAGCAAGGAGTAATGGGAGCAACTGGACCAACAGGCTTACAAGGTCTGCAAGGAATCCAAGGTCCAATCGGTCCAACCGGTCCTCAAGGTTTACAAGGAGTACAAGGGATAAGTGGTATAACAGGTCCAACTGGTCCTCAAGGAATCCAAGGAATTCAAGGTCCACAAGGAGATATAGGTCCAACCGGTGCGACTGGAATACAAGGAGTGCAAGGTCCAAAGGGTCCAACTGGTCCAACAGGTGCAACAGGCCCGCAAGGAATTCAGGGAATACAAGGGATACAAGGCCCAACAGGACCACAGGGCATTCAAGGAATTCAAGGAATTCAAGGTCCGATTGGTCCAACAGGCCCGACTGGACCTCAAGGCATACAAGGTATAACTGGCTCGACGGGTCCAACCGGAGCAACAGGAGCAACAGGTCCGACGGGAGTAACGGGCCCTCAAGGTCCTCAAGGAATCCAAGGCCCACAAGGAGAAACCGGAGCAACCGGAGCAACGGGACCGACTGGAGCAACCGGTCCACAAGGCGTGCAAGGAATCCAAGGTCCACAAGGGATAACCGGTCCAACGGGTGCAACGGGATCGACGGGAGTAACAGGTCCACAAGGAGTACAAGGAATCCAAGGTCCACAAGGGATAACCGGTCCAACGGGTGCAACGGGATCGACTGGATCGACTGGTGCAACAGGACCGACAGGAATCCAAGGAATCCAAGGAATAACAGGAGCAACAGGGGGAACGGGAGTAACAGGACCAACAGGTGCTACGGGCCCAACCGGCTTAACCGGAGCAACTGGATTGTCTGCCATATCAACAGGTGGTGGCTATTTCTTCTCTACCTCAACAAGTACAATTGCAGCAAATGCCAACATCCCAATTAATTCTGGATCAACTGTATATGGAACGGGTGTATCTTTAACTAGTGCTACAACTGTCACAGTATCCACACCAGGAATATATTTAGTAAGCTACTATTTCCAAGGGGACGCGACTGGTGGGAATGAGACAGTATCCGTTAGGTTGCTATTAAATGGAACACAAGTAACAGGGAGTTTCATACAAAATGTGACGACATCAACGGTAGTAATCGAACCAGCCATTTCAAATACACTTCTTGTGAATGTAACGAGTGCCAATTCAACATTAATATTACAAAATGGCCCGTTAGGTGTAGGGCATGTGACGACTATAGCAGGTGCGATTACGGCAAGTTTAAATGTAGTGAGAATACTATAAGGAATATAAAAAACACAAGGAATGTCTGTATAGACACACCTTGTGTTTTTTTCTTTATCTTTTCGGTTGAAAAATATGTTGAAAGAAGTATTTGTGATGTAAGTTATCTACAACTTTATTAGCTTGATATGTGCGATGTTGTTCGAGTCGAAGTCTTTGCTCCATCATTTTTATTGCGTGATCAGATAAACGTAACATTATACATGTCTCCTTTTCTATAAATATAGGTGTCTATTGGTATCGATCCCATATTTATAATTAAGGAGGTACACTGTGTAACATAGGCAAAAAGCACCTTCCTCTCCCATTACGCTTACGAGGTTAGCTGTCGGACTCGGGAAGTGAGAGTTTCCCTACTTAAAAAAGATTCGCCCCAAGTAGCATAGCTACAAAAATGGTTCCCCCGCTCCAAAAATTGGACTCAGCAAAAGGTATTATAAAGTAAAAGATAACATAAATAAATTGATGAGTCAAACTATTTAATTTTTTCTGATTTTTCGAGTGAGGTTAAAACCACTCCATCGGGTAATATAATATCATTTATTTTAATAAAGCCATGTTTTTTATATAAAGACAGAGCAGGTGTATTTTCTTTCCCTGTTTGTACAATATATGTTTGCGAAGGGGAGAACATGTCAAATACATAAAGTAGTAGTTTTGTGGCAATTCCTTTATGAAAATGATCGGGGGATACTACTAAGCGATGAATATCAACTTCCTCTTCATCCATTTTAAAAGAAATAAACCCGGCAAGCGTATCTTCATAAAAATAGCCATAGAAAATTTCATCACATGATCGAATATCGGCTACAGTATCATAAAGGCGAGGGATAGCTGTACTATTTATGTATTGTGCCTCAATTTCATAAGCGGGTATTTGAATGCTTAAAATAGAAGTAGCGGTTTTGTGAGAAGTTGTTATTAATTTTTGAATCACTGGGTAAAAACCTCCTTATAGGCTTTGTTTTCATAGATTTGACAAGATTTTTCTTTATTGGATATAATAATTATAATAGTTACATAATAATTTAGTATCAAAAAGAAATACACTATAATAGAAATGGAGGACTAAAAATGGGATGGATTATCACATTAATAGTTGGTGCTATTATAGGTGCAATTGCAGGTTCTATAACGGGTAAAAATTTTCCAGGTGGTATGTTCGGAAATATTATCGCAGGTTTATTAGGTGCTTCGTTAGGTGGTAGATTATTTGGATCTTTCGGGCCATCATTTGGTGGGATTCATGTCGTGCCAGCATTATTAGGAGCAATCGTGTTAATTCTTATTGTATCATTTGTAGTGAAAGCTGCAAGAAAATAAAGATATAGATCATGACAAAAAGCCCTGAATAAGGGCTTTTCATCATTCGAAGAGGTGGTTTCATTGGAAAAAGTAAATATAAGAAAAAGAGATAAGTTGAAAAAGTTTTTTAGAGAACAAAATTATTTAGCGGTGTTACTTGGATTTGCGTTATTGTTCATTAACATATTACTGCTAACGAAAATTTCTTTTGTTTTTACTCCGTTTATCGTCTTTTTAAAAACAATTTTCTTCCCGGTATTATTAGCGGGTGTGCTATTTTATATATTGCATCCATTCGTTTCGCTTTTAGAAAAGAAAGGTGTTTCAAGAATCGTATCAATCGCTTCTATATATATAATAGTACTAGGATTATTTGTGTTTTTAGTTGTTACGGTAATCCCGATTATTAAAGATCAAATCGATGCATTAATAGATAACTTACCGTATTTCGGTCATGAAATCGAACGAGCAGCACGTAGATTTGGAGAAAGTAATTTATTAGGTAAAATTCAGGAGAATTTAAATATTGATGTAGCGAGTATGGTAAAAGACTACACAGTTGATTTTACGAAGTCGTTATCATCAGTAACTGGAAATGTAACTGGATTTTTAAGTACTGTTACAGAGGTCGTTTTAACGTTTGTAATGGTTCCATTTATATTGTTCTATCTTTTAAAAGATGGTGAACAATTACCGAACCACTTTTTAAAGTTTATTTCAGAACAAAGACACCCAGCAGCGATGAGAATACTAGATGATATGCATTATGCGATTAGCTCGTATATTAGAGGGCAAATTATCGTTAGCTTGTTTATCGGTATTATGTTATTAATCGGTTACCTTATTATTGGTATTAAATATGCGGTATTACTCGCTATTTTAGCAATGATTGTAAATATCGTTCCGTACGTAGGACCAATCATTGCAATTACACCAGCATTAATTATCGCATTTATTGACTCGCCATCAATGGTGTTAAAAGTAATTATCGTAATGATGGTCGTACAATTAGCAGAAGGTAAATTTATTTCTCCGCAAGTTATGGGAAAAAAGCTAGACATTCACCCGATTACTATCATTTTTATTATTTTAACTGCCGGAAATTTATTTGGAATTATGGGGATTATTTTAGCAATTCCAGGATATGCGATATTAAAAGTGTTAGTAACGCATAGTTATAGATTTGTTAAGTTAAATACGTAGGAAAAAGAGCTAAAACAGATAAAACTGTTTTAGCTTTTTTTATTTATATCCTTGTTGTAGTAAACAAATAAACCTTATGCGTAGGCTTTTAATTCAATAATAGGTAGATTGCTTTCCTTTAGTTTGTAATCAAATATTAAATCGTCCATGCGAAAATTAGCATCTACTTCAAGAGAAATGAAAGTACCCCCGATTTCTACTTGATTTCCGTTCTCATTTTCAAAAGTGAGCGCACCTTCAAATGTTTCTATGTACTCATCGCAAGTGTATAAATATATAGCGATAGGTGTGAAATGTATAATTACCCCTAAAGTATCATCTTGACTGTTAGCATCGTTCTTAAATACATCAATCTTAAACGTATCATTCTTTTTAGTAAACCAACCCATGACATCACCTCGTTTTTGTATTGCAAATCGATTATATATATATTGATTATATATTGTTCGGAATAAATTGGTAATAGCTATTGTTAAAACGCTAAAAAAGTTTGAATATTTAGTTTTGCGTGAAGGAAAAGTGTGATAAACTGTAAAAAATAATCAAAAGCAATGAAAGAGAAGAGTACATATTCAAAACTTTTCAGAGAGCTGATATGTGGTGGAAATCAGTAAGGGATGAATATGGAATGGGCTCTGGAGCTTCTAACTGAAATGAGTAGGTAAAGACGGTTACTTCACGTTAAGAAGTTGAAGTGAGCTATTAATGATAGCTAATGAAGGTGGTACCGCGGGAGTCTCTCGTCCTTTTTATAGGATGAGGGGCTCTTTTTATTTTAAGGAAGGAGGAGTTAGGGTGAGCGAAAAAATAATGTTAACAGGAATTAAGCCGACAGGTTATCCTCATTTAGGAAATTATATTGGTGCGATTAAACCTGCATTGCAAATGTCAAAGAAGGATGAAGGAAAAGCATTGTACTTTATAGCAGATTATCATGCATTAAATGCTGTACATGATCCAAGTCAGTTTAGTAGTTATACGAAAGAGGTAGCAGCTACTTGGTTATCACTCGGACTTAGAGAAGATGTTATTTTTTACCGACAAACAGAAGTGCCGGAGATTCTAGAATTAGCTTGGATATTAGCTTGCCTAACTCCGAAAGGGCTTATGAACCGTGCCCATGCGTATAAAGCGAAGGTAGAGCAAAATAAAGAAGCGGGGTTAGAGGTCGACACGGGAGTGAATATGGGATTATATACGTATCCGATTTTAATGGCAGCTGACATATTATTATTTCAAGCTACTCATGTGCCAGTAGGGAAAGACCAAATTCAGCATATTGAAATCGCGCGTGATATTGCGACGTATTTTAATCATACATTTGGTATGACATTTACACTTCCGGAGTATGTCATACAAGAAGAAGGTGCCATTTTACCTGGTCTTGATGGAAGGAAGATGAGTAAAAGTTACGGAAATGTAATCCCATTATTTGCAGAGCAAGAAAAACTACGAAAGTTAATATTTAAAATCAAAACAGATTCTTCACTTCCAAATGAACCGAAAGAACTAGAAACGTTATTTATGATATATAAAGAATTTGCGACAGAAAATGAAATACAGTCGGTGCGTGAAAAGTATGAAACTGGAATCGGATGGGGCGATGTGAAAAAAGAGTTATTCCGCGTTGTAGATCGTGAGTTAGCTGCACCTCGGGAGAAATATGCAATGTATATGCAGGAGCCAAATTTATTATATGAAGCGTTAGAACAAGGTGCTGAGCGGGCAAGAGAAATCGCGAAGGTGAATTTAGCAGAAATTAAAAAACGGATTGGATTTGAGAGGGGACGCTGAGCGTTCCCTTATTTTCCGATATAAATTTTAATTATTTCTTCGACATTTCATTAGGTGAAGTAAGAATTCACATTTCTTTTCAAAATTTATTAGTTGCACATATTAAAAAGTATGCTAATATAGGGATACTTATTAAATGTGTTTAATAAGTAAAATTAAAGTCACTTATTAAAGGAGTTTAATAAGTGGGGGTTATTCGATAACGAAGGAGATGATTATATGAAAACAGAGAAAGAAAAGATGCTAGCGGGAGAAATGTATATTGCGGATGACGAAGAATTAGTGGCTGATAGGGTGGAGGCAAAACGTTTAACACGCCTTTATAACGAGGCGATAGAGACAGGAGATGAACAACATTTTACGTTGTTAAATCAGCTTTTAGGTTCTTCAGCTGACGGAAAACCTCACATTAATCCTGATTTTCGTTGTGATTACGGCTACAACATCCATGTTGGAAAGAGCTTTTTCGCAAATTTCAATTGTGTGATTTTGGACGTTTGTGAAGTGCGAATCGGTGATAATTGTATGTTTGCACCTGGTGTTCACATTTACACTGCTACGCATCCGTTACATCCGGTAGAGAGGAATTCTGGCAAAGAATATGGAAAGCCTGTAAGGATTGGTAACAATGTTTGGGTTGGCGGGGGCGCTATTATTAACCCTGGTATTTCAATTGGTGATAATGCTGTAATTGCCTCAGGGGCAGTTGTGACAAAAGATGTACCTCATAATGTAGTAGTTGGTGGTAATCCAGCTAAAGTTATTAAAACGATAGACTTATAGAAATCGTTTTTTACGGATACATGAATAAACTGGTGTCGTATCGTATAGACAATGTGAAAGGTGTTTCATATGGAGAAAAATAGTGCGGATAATCATACAAAGACATTACTTGCCTCTCGAAACGCTCTGTTTCTCTTATTTGCTTTGCCTGGTGTGGCATTTGCAACATGGATTTCAAGAACAGCAGCTACTCGAGATATTTTAGCAGTGTCAAATGCAGAAATGGGCTGGGTTTTATTCGGACTATCTGTCGGTTCAATAATTGGTTTACTGAGTGCAAGCCGCTTTATTGACTGTAAGGGAGCTAGAGACGTTATTATAGGCAGTATGTTTTTTATGATTGTTGGATTGATTTGTTTAGGTATAAATATTTATTTTGTTTCTAGTATGGGGGCTTTTAGTAGCTTACTAGTATTTGGAGTAGGATACGGATTGGCGGAAGTCGCATTGAATGTAGAAGGTTCTTCTATTGAGCAGAAACTAGGAACAACTCTTCTACCAAAATTCCACGGTTTTTTTAGCGTAGGAACTTTAGTAGGTGCGCTCAGTGGCTCTGTTGCCGCCTCGCTTCACATTCCAATTTTGTATCAGTTTCTTGCGATTTCGGTTATGTTTTTATTACTTGTATGTATGGTATATCGTTTTCTTCCGCATGGAACAGGAAAGAAGGAGAAATCGCGGAACAAAAAGCGAGTGAAACGTACTTCCTTACTCATGGAAAACAAGGTGCTTTTAATAGGTCTTTTTGTACTTGGAATGGCATTTGCAGAAGGAAGTGCAAATGATTGGCTACCTATCGTGATGGTAGATGGACATCAGCAAAGTGTAGTGGCAGGTTCTATTATGTACACAATTTTTGTATTGGCAATGACGTTAGCTCGTATGTGTAGCAGCTATTTCCTTGATCGATTCGGTCGTGTCGCTGTCGTACGTGCCACTATTATGATGGCGATTCTAGGAATTTCAATCGTAATATTTGGGAGTAATTCGTATTTTCTAGCATTTGGTGTAGTACTGTGGGGGATTGGTGCAGCGCTTGGTTTCCCAATTGGTCTGTCAGCTGCTGGAGATAATCGTGAAAATGCGACTTCTAATGTTGCTGCAGTTTCTATCATTGGTTATACAGCCTTTTTAGTCGGACCACCATTTTTAGGGATACTTGGAGAAGCATTTGGAATACGTAATGCCTTGCTAGCGGTTTTATTATTTGTTCTTTTGTCTGGAATTGTATCATCTGTTACGAGAGAGAATACAGCGAGCTAAATAAGGATTGCACGCATCCTAAATATATCATCTCTATTGCTTTAGAAAATGATGTATGATATATTGTCAACGCAACTTATTAAAAGAGTTTAATAAGTATGTTGATTAAGGTGGTGAGCGATTTGAGTGAACAATTTGTTACTCAAAAATCGATTAAAGAGACGATCCTTCGCGGCATTCGTACAGCTCTTCTAGAGCGAGGTAGTGCGACGAAAGTTGAACTTAGTAATACATTAGAAATTAGTTTTCCAACGATAAGTAAATTTATAGAAAATATGAAACAAGACGGTGAAGTCACTTTAGTTGGCTTAGATGATTCGAGTGGCGGCAGAAGAGCGAAACGATATGCGTATAATCCGGAATATATGTTAGGATTAGCGATATTTTTAGAAAAAAATGAGACGAACTATACAATTTTCAACTGTTTAGGGGAAGTAAAAGAACAAGGAAGTACTTCAAGTGTATTAATTGATACTGGTGTAAATGTATTATCTAAACATATTGAAGGTCTTATAGCTACATTCCCGAAAATAAACTCTATATCAATTGGTGTGCCTGGTTCAGTTGATAATGGTCGTATTTTTTATATACCTGGTTATGAAAAGTTCCAAAACTTTAATTTAAAAAGTCACTTGGAGGATCTGTTTTCAATACCTGTAGTAATAGAAAACGATATGAATGCAGCAGTACTCGGCTATCATAAAAATACTGGAAACAATGAAAATTCCTCTCTTGTATATTTGTATTCAGGTCAAAATGGCCCAGGTGCGGGGATTATGGTAAATGGAGATGTCGTACGCGGAAGTACGTTTTTCTCAGGAGAGATATCTTTTGTTCCGCAATATGATAATAAAAATTTCTTGCAAGCTTTGAGAAGTGAAGACGAAGTTGAAAATTCTAATAATCCAGAGAAATATAATATAGATGCTATTACCCGTTTAATAGCTACATGTATAGCTATTATTAACCCTCATACCTTTATCTTCTGTGATGATGAAGTGAACCAATTTGTAATAGATCAAATTGTAAAAAGTTGTCCGCAGTACATTCCAGCAGAACATATTCCGAAAATAACAGTGAGTAATTGGAAAGAAGATTATTTATATGGGTTAAAAAGCCTTGGACTTGATCTTATGATCACGAGAACAAATAAAGAAAAGTAAAGGTACTGGCAATGAAGCATCCAATTGTCAGTTGAATAACATAAAAGAAAAGGTGTCGATTATGAAAATTGAACATGTAGCAATTTGGGTGAATGATTTAGAAGGAATGCGTGATTTCTATAAACAGTACTTTAATGGTGAAGAAAATAGCTTATATCATAATCCGAAAAAACAGTTTGAATCTTATTTCATAACTTTTGAAGGTGGTGCGCGTCTAGAGCTTATGAGGCAAGTGGGGATAGACGATAAAATAAAAACACAAACAGTAGGATATGCGCATATTGCTTTTTCTGTAGGGAGTAAAGAAAAGGTGAACGAATTAACTAATACAGTAAGAGAAGCAGGGTACCCTGTGTTAAACGGCCCGCGTACTACAGGGGATGGTTACTATGAAAGTGTAGTAAGTGATCCTGAAGGAAATCAGATTGAGATAACAATCTAACTATTAAGGGGATAATTAGGATTTACAGTGAAATAAAACAACCTCATTTCTCGTTATAATAACGGGAAATGAGGTTGTCTTAATATGTAATGTTTTTTAATTGGAGTGCTGAAAATCCTTAATAATTCTCTCAATAACAGGAGGAAGATTACTAGGTAACTCATCTAGCGGAAAGAAACGTAATTCTTTTGATTCTGTTTGATCACACACAAGTTCACCATGGAATTCTCGGCAAATATAAACAACGAGTACACCGTGTACTTGATCGCCGTTTGGATAGATTTGAAAGAAATCTGGTCCTGAGTATGTACGGAATAGTTCTGGATTTTTGATGAAAAGTCCAGTTTCCTCATATACTTCTCGCTTTAAAGCGTCTTCTAACGTTTCGTTATATTCTAAGGCGCCGCCAATAATACCCCAGCGCTTAAAATCTGTACGTAGCTGCAGTAATATTTCATTTTTCTCATTTAATATAATAGCGTGTGAGCCTATTAAAATAAGTGGTTGATTTCCTACTAGATTTCTCATGTCTTCAATATAACCCATACTTGTTCTCCTTATATTTAATAATAGTTAGGCAGTTCTTTTAACATTTTTTCTGTTTTGCGCGATGTAAATGCTAAGTTATGATCATCTTTCGTTCTAAAAAATAATGTGCGTAAAAAAGTTTTAATGTTGGCACATAAAATACAATACTCGTTAAGCGAAAGGCGTTTTCTAATTTGAGGAAGCCTTTTTATTTTTTTATAAATAATTGAAATTAACTCATCTTGCGGAAAATCATGATATAGCATCGATAGTAACGGTGTAACAATTCGTTCATCTTCATTATTATGAAATAGATCCGATGGGATAAAAATTTTATTTAATAAACAATGAATTAATTCTTCATACCATTCAAAGGTCGTATAGGAATTGTGAACAATTTCAGTAAAGGCATCAGATACGTGGGCAAGACAATGAGCCCATCCTTTATTTTCAATATAGCCTCGAAAATCCGTTTCTAAGTTTGTGTATGTAATGAGTTTGTTTTTTATTTCTTCGATATCCTCTTCTGCAAAAAAGTAGTGCGAGTTAGCGAATTGTAGTATTAACGCAAGTAACGAAACAGTGTAAGAACGTGTGAAAACCCCATCTGTATGCGGTGTGTAAATGTCACAATATAAATACTCATCACTTAAACAAGTTTGTAGAAGTAATTTTAGCTGATCATCCATAAGGAATTCATGATGAATGAAATGCGCAAAACATTTATATATAAGTTGGTAACGAACGTAACTATCAGTCGTTCCGATATACTGAAGCATGTTCAAAGTTAACTCATTTACATTTATATGATGCAGTTGCGTATAGTCATTTTGTTGTATAAGCTCTAACTGTTGTTGCAATGCTGTAATATCCAATGGAGAACCTCCTCCGCACTTTAAAGATGCAATGTTTTCTAGTATTCTATATATTCAAGGACAATCCTGCTCATGCAAGGAGAACGATTAGAAATTCGAGAATGACATAGATGAGGGAAGTATATGATGACTATAGAACAGTTAGAAAAACATTTTAAAATAAGAAGAAGTGCTTCTTCTATCATGATAAAAGAAAATAATGCAGAAGTTTTTACAGAAGAGCAATTAAAGGAAATGATGCAATATTGCGTTGCTGAAGCTGAAAAAGAAGAGGGTGAAAAATTACAATTTGAGATCTCTTCAAAAAGCCCAAATTATGATGTGTATAAGAAATGTTTCGAAACGTATTCATTTGAATATGTTACCGAAAACATGATTGTGTTTAAAGATATATACGAAGTAGAAGATGTAGAAAGTGACATTGATTTTAAGTTGATTGAAGAAGTTGGAGAAGAGGTTTTTTATTCTCTTTGGAATGAAGTGACAGGAGAACAAATCGATTATGATCAATTTGTAAATATGATGTTACAAGAAATTGGTGGGCAATGGAAAGAACATTGTTTAACAGCGAGTGTCGATGATAAACTAATTGGAATTGTCATCCCGCATATTGAAAGAGGTACGTTAGAAGAAGGAAAACTTATGTATTTTGCAATTGCTCCAACTATGCGAAATAAAGGGTATGAAGAAGCATTCTTTACAGGGGCAATGTTTGTCTTAAAAGAAATAGGTGCATCTTATTATATTGGTGAGACGAATGTAAAAAACGAGTGGATGAAGGATGTTTTTGAAAAGAACGAATGTCAACTGCTGAGTTCTACTGAGCGGTATGTAAGGAAGGGTTAAAGGATGAAGGATGTACTCTCTCGAACTCATTTCGAGGGAATCCATGTACAAATTTTGAACAAGTAAAAGAACTTTTTGCTTGTTTGTAAGATAAAAAGAAAAATGGGAACGACAAAGTAGATATCCCTATAATACAATAGAGTAGGATTCAATTATACGAGAAAGCGTTGGTGAAAGAATGGAGCAGCAAAGAAATTGGTTACAAGCAACAGTAGAAAGAAATGAAGATAATACGTTATATATAAAGTGGGAAAATAATATAGAAGAAGTTCGCATTTACTGGAGTACTTCACCAGATCATATTGAAGAAACGGGAGAATTACTTGCAACGGTAAATGGAGAATCATCATGTACAGTTCAAAACCCAAGTGAAAATGAGCGTCCATATTTTAGACTGGTAGGAAGTAATGGACAAGCAGTGACAGTAGCTGAGCGTAGATTGCCATTACAAGGCGCGTTTAACTTCCGTGATATGGGCGGATATGAAACGACAGAAGGCCGTAAAGTGAAATGGGGCAAATTATACCGTTCTGAAGAATTAGCAGGATTAACAGAGTGGGATATAGACTATTTACAAAAGTCTGGCTTAAAGTTAATTTGTGACTACCGTACAGACTTTGAAGTGAAGCATAAGCCGAATCCAGAGATTACGGGTGCTCGTCAAGTGTGCCTACCAGTTATGCAAGAATTAGCGAAAGACTTGAACATAAATGAGTTTTTCCAAGTTGGTGACCTTTCTATGTTAGGGAAACCAGGCGAATACCTTGTGAAAATGAATCAAGATTTCGTAAGTGGTAATGAAGCATTCGTGAGCTTCTTAAACTTAGCGCAAAACCCGGAAAACTTACCGTTAGTAAACCACTGTACAGCTGGAAAAGACCGTACTGGATTTGGGTCAGCACTATTATTACTTTTACTAGGTGTACCAGAGAAAACAGTGATGGAAGATTATTTACTAAGTAACGGTTTCCGTGAAAAGTTAAATGAAAAAATGATGGCCTTTTTAGGTGCAAAACTTCAAAACGATGAAAGTAGAGCAATATTAGGTGCAATGTTTGAAGCACGCGCTGAGTATTTACAAGCTGCAATTAATGAAGTGAAAAAGCAATACGGTTCAGTTGAAGCGTATGCTGAAAAAGCACTTGGCTTTACGAAAGAGTCGTTAGAGGAAATGAAAGTGTTATTGCTAGAAGATAAATAATGAGGAGGGAGGCTAATTGGATTAGCCTCCTGTTTCTATTATGAAATTTTTCGTTGCCTTATTATTCCTATTACAATTGGAATAACTGTCCCAATTAATAATATCGGTAAAAATAATTTTCCAAAACCGCCGCTCCAATCTAAAGCTATTGAAACTGTTTCGAATTGGATGAAAGCAAATATAAGTAAACAGACATTTTTTAGTTGATTAAGCATTTTTCTGCTATTTAAATAAAACTGCTTCGCATTCGATTCGTTAAATCTTTTTGGGTAGTTATGAACTTCTGGGAACTTTTCTAAAGTCTGCATTAATAGGAGTATGAATGCTCCTATTCCTGGTAGAAGTAAAAGTTCCCACTTTGATCCCCAGCGATCTACAGCCCCATATGCGTTATAGTGTGCAGGTACTTCCTCGGGTAATCTTCCCCAAATGATAATCAAAAAAATGATTGATCCAAAGAACAATGAATACCCAACAATATCTCCAACCCATTCACTTTTTGTTTTTGGGATTTTTATTTTAGGCCTTTCCCATGAATTTACTATATTTTTCCGCCCCTTTCTAAAGTAACTGTAGTAATACAATTCCTGTATTGCCTGTTTAAAATTTGAACCTATTATCCAAATTATCTCAAATTTATAGTATTTTCACAATTAATTATTTTTGAATAACATGACTCGTGTGCCTTAAACAACTTTAAGATTACTGTACAGTTCCTATTCGTAAAGGGAAAAAGTTCGACTTAAGAGACAATTAGTGAGAAAATACAAGTTGTAAATAACGTACTAGTTGAGGAGAGCATAATGAAATATAAAGTTATATTATTCGACGTAGACGATACATTATTAGATTTCCCTGAAACGGAAAAACCCGCATTACATAACGCGTTTGTACAGTTTGGCATGCCTACAGGGTATAGTGATTATCTTGCAAGTTATAAAGAGATTAGTAATGGCCTATGGAGAGATTTAGAAAATAAAATGATTACGCTAAGTGAATTAGCGGTAGATCGATTTAGACAATTATTTATGCTTCATAATATAGAAGTAGATGCACAGCAATTTAGTGATGTATACCTTGAAAACTTAGGAAAAGAAGTACACCTTATAGAAGGTGCAGTGCAATTATGTGAAAATCTACAAGATTGCAAGTTAGGTATTATTACGAATGGATATACGAAGGTGCAACAATCTAGAATTGGAAACTCGCCTTTATGTAATTTCTTTGATCATATTATTATTTCAGAAGAGGTTGGTCATCAAAAACCAGCACGTGAGATTTTTGATTATGCGTTTGAAAAGTTTGGGATTACGGATAAATCAAGTGTACTAATGGTTGGAGATTCGCTCACTTCTGATATGAGAGGCGGAGAAGATTACGGCATTGATACGTGTTGGTATAATCCGAGTTTGAAAGAGAACATGACGAGTGTTAAGCCGACTTATGAAGTGGAGAGTCTGCTACAGATTTTAGAAATTGTGGAAGTAGCGGAAGAAAAGGTAGTTTCATTTTAATCGTGTTGATATAATTTGAGTTGCGGTCAATTTATAATTATGATCGGTGTAACAACTAGAGGTGAGTGAAGAATGTTAACGTTTTTATTTGAGTTAGACAAGGCTATTCCGCAGAAGGATGAGCCACGGTATGCCGCTTATGCAAATGGCTTTATTGAAGGGGATTTAACGATTCGTACGAGTGACCGCGTACTTTTTCATAAGTCATGCATGAAGGTTGCAGAGCTTGGCATTTATTTAGGACAGTGGATGGAACAAGTGCAACATGGGCAGAAAGAACAATTGAATTATGAAACGAGTGACCGTGAGGAAGTAATTCTCGGGTTCTTCTATGAAGAGGAAGATCAGTGGCGAGTTTCTTCCAGTTGGCAGCAATTTGAACTTCAAGAGCGTATATCCACTACAGTATTAGTAGAGAGCGTTCAACGTTATTTATATGAGCTAAATAAAGAACTGCGCGCGATAGAATATCCTGTTACGTTTGATCAGTATTTAAGAGGAGAGCGAATGATGCAGCTTTCTTACAAACGACTGTGTGATAGTAAAGCAGATACGACGTCGATAGAGGTTTACAATGGAAGCGAAGGAGTAGGCGTAGTACGAGGCTATTATAAAAATACGTTGATGAAAGTGCTAGACTTCATTCCGAAAGTCGGTAGTAATATCATTTATGAAATAAAGGATAGTAAGGACAATATTCGCGTCATTGCAAAGGATGTAAGTAGGCAGCGTCAAAGAAGGATTTTAGTAACGTACATCGATAATAATGATGCAGAGCATGAAATACTTGTATGTGACGGAAAGTTATTAGATGCAAATTTCTTATTTACCTTTACATATAAGAAAGAAGAATATGTTGTTCACAAAACTTCAATTGGGCTTGGAAAGTTATTACGAAACGGCTATGTAATCGCAGATTGGAATATTCGTCTTGAGGAAGATATGTATTATATCGAGATGGATGTATATGATGAAGATTATATAGAGGATCAATATTTACTGTTAGGCGTATTTCATGCTGTTTTGTATGGGTGATAAATGAGAAGTACCGGTATTCTTTATGGAAAGAATACCGGTATTTTTATATGATTTTTTGTCTTCAATTAATCCTCGAAAATAAAAATCTCATCAATTGTACTATGAAGTGCCTTCGCAATATCGTGAGCAAGTTGCAAGGAAGGATTGTATTTTCCTTTTTCGAGATGGCTTATCGTTTCACGACGTACACCAACAGTTTTCGCTAAATCTTCTTGTGTCATGTTCGATTTGGCGCGGTATTCTTTTATTTTCGTTACGAACGCCATGGCGCATCTTCCATTTCATCAACTGGTTTATCGTAAAAGAACATAGAGAAGCCGAACGTAAGAATGAGTGTGCTGAAAATAAGAGCGATATCAATCTCTCGTAGTGTAGGGTTTGGAAATAACATTTCAATAAACATAATGATAGCGGTTGTTAGTAATGTAACGATAAATGCATTGCGGCACGATTTATTGACGATTTGTTCAAATAGTTCATCGTGTTGAACCGTTCTATACGTTGTGAAAAAGGAGAAGAAACAGAACATAGTAAACAACCCTTTTTCATAAAAAAAGCCGAGGAAACCGAAGAAACCGAGAAAACCTAAATATTTTATCCAAGTTGTTTTCACGATAGATTCTCCTTTCGATGTTAGAAATAAATCACGTTATGTTATAAATATATCACATATGGAAATGTATAGTAATAATAGTTTTCCAATTATTTTCATAATAATAGTAAAAAGAGGAAATATAATGCGAAATAAAGAGGATAATATTGTAAAATGGTTGTAAGAAGGGGGAGGAAGGAATGCTAACTTGGATCATGATCGTTGTATTACTTGTAGTGATTACTGTAGTGGCAACGGTGTTAATTGGGCGGAATGGTGATGCGAATTATAGTAAAGCGACAAAAGGGAATATTAAACGGCTGACGATGATCTATATTTTACTAGCTGTCGTTTTAATCGTTGGATTAGGCGTGTATATTTATTTTAAAGGGTAAAAAAACTGAAAAAATATAAAAATCTAAAAATATAAGTATGCTATAATGTTGATATAGTTATTTGGTAATTAAGGAAAGGATTGGATGTAATGATTGAAATTACGAATGTGTCAAAAAGTTATAATGGGTCTACTTATGCAGTAAAAGATTTAAGTTTATCTGTGCCTAGCGGAGAAATTTTTGGATTTTTAGGACCGAATGGTGCGGGTAAATCAACGACAATTAAGATGATTACTGGTATTCATGGGGTGGACAAAGGAACGATTACGATTAACGGTAAAGATATTATGAAAAATCCGATGGAAGCGAAAAAGACGTTTGGTTATGTTCCAGATAGCCCAGATATGTTTTTACGATTAAAGGGAATTGAATATTTAAACTTTATGGCAGATATGTATGAAGTGCCGAAAGAGGTACGACAAGAACGAATCGAGTCTTTAGCGAAGAAGTTTGATCTTTACAATGCGTTATCGGATCAAATTCAAAGTTACTCGCACGGAATGAGACAGAAAATCGTTATTATTGGTGTGCTCGTGCATGAGCCAGATGTATGGATTTTAGATGAACCGTTAACGGGGCTTGATCCGAAATCCGCATATATTTTAAAAGAAATGATGAGAGAACATGCGGATAAAGGAAAGATTGTATTTTTCTCGACACACGTATTAGAAGTGGCGGAAAAAATATGTGACCGTGTTGCGATTATTAATAAGGGGAATTTGCAGTTTAAAGGGAATTTAGGTGAAATGAGAGATCATTTTAAATCCAATGAATCACTTGAAAAAATGTTCTTGGAGATGACGGGCAATGAGTAAAATTTGGACGTTAACGAAAGTATTATTGAAATTAAATTATGCAGATTTCATAACAGATAAGAAGAAGCGATGGGCGTATGTATTTTCATTTGCAGCCATTTTATTTGTCGGCTTTTTAATATTTGGTTCGATGACGCACGGAATGTATGAAGGTATGAAACATTTAGGGCAAGATCCAGGAATGATTATCGCAATGGGACTTGCGATTGCGAGTATATGGGTATTTTTAATGAGTATAACGAACATTTTAACTGTATTTTACTATAGTAATGACATTGAAATGTTATTGCCGTTACCATTGAAACCAGCGCAGATTATTTCGGCAAAGTTTCTAACGGTATTAATTACACAATACGTAATGAGTTCATTTATTTTATTACCAATCTTTATTACGTACGGGTTAAAAAGTAGTGCATTTATTACATATTACATATACATGATTTTTATTTACTTACTCTTCCCGATTGTGCCGTTAGTTTTAGCTTCGTTACTGATGACAGTTATTATGAGGTATACGAATATAGCGAAAAATAAAGATCGAGGCAATATATTTATTGGAATCGTAAGTATACTATTTATTGTAGGAATTAATGTATTTTTACAGTGGAAAAATAAAAGTTCTTTTTCTGAAGATGCACTTACGAATTATCTTGCGAACAACGAATCTTCTCTTCTAGTACAAATGACAAATTATTTTCCAACTACATATTTTGGAGCAGTGGCATTAGTAGAAAATGCAAATTGGAAGGGTCCTTTATACGTAATCATCTTTGCACTTATTTCATTTGTATTTTTTGTGTTGTTTTATTACATTGCAGAGCGTACATATTTAAAAGGGGTTATTGGACTTTCAACGAGTACAGCAAAAAAAGAGGTCATTTCAGCAGAAGGCTTACAGAAATCAACGGTACAAAGTTCACATTTGAAAGCGTACGTGAAAAAAGAATTTAAAACGTTATTCCGTACACCGCAATTTTTCTTAAATTGTATCGTACAAACTTTTGTTATGCCGATTATGTTATTCTTTGTTTTATTCGTGCAAGATGGGAATTTAAAGTGGATCACAGGGTATATTGATAATCCAAAATCAGCAGGATTGGCGATTGGTGTAGGACTTTGTGCATCGTTATTTTTAATGGGAAGTAACGTTATCGCAACAACATCATTTTCACGAGATGGAAGCTCTTGGTTTGTGAATCGATATTTACCAGTAAAAGCTTCAGACATCTTTTTTGCGAAAGCGATCACTGCTTGGTTAATTAATGTAATTATTTTAGCAGTATTCGGTATTACGATGGCAGTTGTAGCGGGGATTTCTCCTGTTTTCATGTTACTGTGGTTTTTACTAAGTGCGAACGGGTTATTGTTAATTAATTTAATCGGTACACGTTGGGATGCACAAACTGCAGATATACATTGGGATACAGAACAGAAATTATTTAAGAGCCGCTATACAACATTGTGGAATTTTTTAGCTAATATTTTTATAGCTTTAGTTATTGTAGCGGGAGTAAGTCTATTATACTTCTTCCTTCAAGTAGGACTGTGGGTTATGTTTATTGTTTTATTTGTAATGTTTACGATCGTAAATTATATCTTCATTAAAATTTTGAAATTAGGTGCAGAACGTATATTGTCAAATATTGAATAAAAAGATAGATCCTCTGTATTCGTGCAGGGGATTTATCCATAGATGGAGGAGAAAAGGTGAAGAAAATAGCAATTGTAACAGGGGCCACTCGTCTGAATGGAATTGGTGCAGCTGTATGCAAGGTGCTTGCTCAAAAAGGGATAGACATTTTTTTCACGTACTGGTCTCAGTATGATAAAGCGATGCCGTGGGGAATGCATGACAAAGAGCCCTTTTTGTTGAAAGAGGAGATTGAAAGTTTAGGTGTTCGATGTGAAATGGCAGAAATCAATTTATCGCAGTCGTATTCGCCAAATCGTTTGTTTTATATGGTCTCAGAACGTTTAGGTGGTCCATCTATTTTAATTAATAATGCAGCGTATGCAACTCATACGAGAATTGAAGAATTAAATGTAGAACAGTTAGATAAACATTATACAGTGAATGTTCGCGCTACTATGTTATTAAGCTCATTATTTATAAAACATTATGCACTGAAAACGAGTGGCAGTATTATTAATCTTACTTCAGGGCAGTCATTAGGGCCGATGCCTGATGAACTAGCATACGTAGCGACGAAAGGAGCAATTGAAGCATTTACAAAATCAGTAGCACCAGTTGCGATGGAGAAGGGGATTACAGTAAATGCTGTTGATCCAGGGCCGACGAATACAGGGTGGATAACAGAGGAGCTGAAGCATCATTTAGTATGGAAGTTCCCACAAGGTAAAGTAGGAGAACCAGCGGATGCAGCGCGCTTAATTTCTTTTTTAGTAAGTGAAGAAGCAAAATGGATTACTGGGCAAGTCATTCATTCGAACGGTGGTTACTCATAAATATATTATGTTAACAATTGTTGAGAAACAAAAAAATAAAAGAAAATTTTATTTTTTTGTGTAAATAAAATGTCAAGAAAGATAAAAATTTGATAGGAGAGTATATCGTCATATGAAGATAGTAATTCTTCATGTGACAATATACTCTTTTTCTTTTGCTAGAGAGAAGAAAAATGAAGTAGAAGAAACTCGAATATTCAAATTGGTTTATCGGTTTTTGTACGTATTATTATGAAGATTACTGTCGGAAAGATGGTAATTCGTATGAAAAGGGATTTTTTAAGGGGAAATCGAATCGTAAAGGGGAGGATAAATAAAGTAAACATAGGGGGATTTATATGAAAATGAAAAAGGTCGCTATCGCATCGATAACAATTGGTACAATGCTTACTATGGCAGCTTGTAGTCCTTCAGCAGAGAAAGAGACAGAAAAGAAAGAACAAGTAACAGCGCAAAATGAAGGAGAAGCAAAAACGACAAGTGCAGATGAGACGTCAAAAACAACGAAAGATACTGAAAAAGAAACAAATACTTCGTCAAATGAAAAAACAGATAAAGATGCAAAAAATACGAAAGAATCATCAGGAACAGAAAGTAACGGTAAAACATCATCTCAAAATGAGAATGTGAAAACAAAAGAAAAAGAGACGACAGGAAAAACGAATGACGAAACGACTAGCGGAAAAACGACAGATCAAAGTACAAGTACAAACTCAAACGGAAAAACAACGAAAGATCCGAAGAAAAGCGTAGCTGTGAAAACAAATGTTAAAGAAGTTGCTGCATTAATTGAAAGTTTAGACAAGCAATTAGCTGCAAATCCTAAATTAGAAACAGTAAATAAACTTGGAAAACAAATTAATGAAAAGTGGGATGTAATCGAGAAAGAGTTAGAAGCATCTCACCCAGCTGAATATAAAACAATTGGACAAAGTATGTATCCGTTAATTGTAGGAGCGGAGAAAGAAAAGATAGATATTAATAAAATGAAATCATTAACGACGAAAACGAAAAAAGATTTAAATCAGTTATTGACGAAACTTTCGTAGTTTCAAAAGCCTACTGTGAAAGTAGGCTTTTTTGTATTTTTTGTAAAAGTCTATTTATTTTCAATTACGATACGAAATGAACCGAATGCTTGTTGACTGACATAATCTTCTTCGCTAGTTTTATAAGGAAATGGAAAAGCGACGAGCTGAAAATTACTTTCCTGATCTACTGAAGGCAATGTGAAATTGAAAATTTGTCTCGTTTCAGGTGCGACCGCAGTATAAACGATTTTTTTATCATTACATATTTCAACTTGTTCCCAATCTTTAAATGCCACGATTGCGTAAGTCATTTCATCTTTTGTTTCATTACCGTTTGATAAGGTTAATTGTCTGCCTTCTTTTTCAGAGAAGACAGTTTGTAATTTTTCTTCATTGTTCGTAACAAATAATGGTTCATAAAGACCATCTTTTAAAATAGTATTTGGTTGTATAACGGTGAGTTTTATTTTTTTGCTTCTCTCCTGAGAGGAATTTATGGAGTATCGCATACTTAAAATCTCTTCTAATATAACCGCTTTATTTAAGTCATTATCTTTTAATTTATATTCAGGTTTTTTAATTATTAAAAAGGTTAATTCACTTGCATTAGGAGAAGTGTGTAAAGTGATTCTCGTAGTAATTGAACTATTTGGTTTCATATCAAAAGAATAGTGTAATACTTCATTAGTAGCTTCATCTGTTTTAAAAGGTTTTTGTTCGTAATCTTCTAGGACAATTAATCCATATTTTCGATCTTCAGCAACATTATGTATGAATGATAACGATACATTTATTTTATTATTCTCCATAGTAATTTCACTACCATTGTTAATATGTTGACCTTTAGTATTCTTCAATCCGTAAGAAATAGTATTGGTTTGTTGCTCTCGCTTATTTTCTTTAGGAGATGTATGTGGTTGTATGATTGAAGTATGGAATAAAATATAAATGATAATTAATGAAATAAGTATAACACTGATAATAATATACATTTGTTTCATTAATAGCACCTCAATATATTTAAAATATAAGAGAAAAAAGATATGCAAGATGCATATCTTTTTTCTCTTTCTTACCAGGAAGCTTTTGTTTCGTGATTCACATCATTATAACCATTTAATTTATAGGTATGATTACCAATAGCATAATCATCTCCATAATAAACACTTGTGTTGGTCGCTGTAGCACTTACATAAGTTGATTTTTTCGCACTATTACTTTTCGTATTCACTATTGAGCCATCGCCATTGAAAGTTCTTGCTTTTGCATAAATATAGTCTTCGGTCGTAGTTGATTTCGATTTAGCAACTGCATATGGGTTACCGAAAAAGGGAGTATACACGCTAATGTTAGAGTCATTCTTAGGTGCAGCTGCAACAACCAAACTAGGAACATTAGATGTTTTTGCTGATTGAACTGTATCATAGTCAACTAAAACAGGCTGCTTGTCTGCAGCACCCACCTCTGAGGCACTTGCGTTATTAGTAAAACCAAAACCTAAAACTGCTAACCCTAAAGTTGTCACCGCTAAAGATTTTTTCATATTCACTAATTTTCCCACCTTTTTAAATTTTTGAGTTCGAACTCAATTCATACAATATATGAAAATTTTGAAACTCTCAATAACTTGTCCCATACTTAACTTACCTTTTACTTTTGATTCAACATTTCTTCATTTGTAAAAAAACGAATATCTCTTCTAATGCTTAGACAGCAAGGGAAACAGGTTTAACTTTATGAAATTCGTGTAAATTTAAATCTATTCATTTTATGATCTCTGTTATTTTTAAGGTTATGTGGGAAACTTATCTAAAAAAGGATAGTGATAAAAATGACAATCGATCGAGTTTGTACAATTGGGCCAGCAAGTAATAATAAAGAAACGTTAGCGCAGTTAATAAACAATGGTATGAAAATAGTGCGGTTGAATTTATCACATGGCACACATGAAAGTCATAAAGATATTATTCGTTTAGTAAAATCGTTAGATGATTCTATTAAAATTTTAGGCGATGTACAAGGTCCTAAAATAAGGTTAGGTGAAGTAAAAGGAGAACAAATTACACTTCAGGCTGGAGATTCTTTTATTTTACATACGCAACCAGTTTCAGGGAGCAATAGAGAAGCAAGTGTTGATTATGAAGGAATCGGGAATGACGTGAAAGTTGGCAGTAGAATTTTAATTAATGATGGAGAAGTTGAATTAATTGTTGAAAAGATAAGTACGGATAAAATAGAAACAAAGGTGAAAACAGGTGGTAATATCTCATCTCATAAAGGGGTGAACTTACCAGGGGCAATCGTTAGTTTACCAGCTATTACAGAGAAAGATAAAAAAGACATTCAGTTTCTTCTAGAAGAGGATGTTGATTTTATCGCATGTTCTTTCGTAAGAAAACCTAGTCATATAAAAGAAATACGAGATTTTATACAACAGTACAAAGAAACTTCACCTAATTTAATTGCCAAAATAGAAACGATGGAAGCAATCGAGAATTTTCAAGATATATGTATAGAAGCAGACGGAATTATGATCGCAAGGGGCGATTTAGGAGTAGAGTTGCCGTATCAATTTATTCCGCTCTTGCAGAAAATGATGATTCAGGAATGTAATCGAACGAATACATATGTTATTACAGCGACACAAATGCTTCAATCAATGGTAGATCATTCTGTTCCAACAAGGGCTGAGGTAACTGATGTGTTTCAAGCTGTACTGGACGGAACGAATGCTGTTATGCTTTCCGCTGAAAGTGCATCAGGCGAGCATCCGATTGAAAGTGTAAAAACATTACGTCTCGTTTCTGAATTCGCTGAGCATGTGAAAAAAGACGGTCCTTTTGTGATGAAAGATGTACTGGAATTGTTGCATAAGTCTTTGGATGAGTGATAAATAAAAAGAGGGTGGATATGCATCCACCCTCGTGTTTTTCATTCATATTATTCTTGCTCTTGCTCGTCCAAAATTTTATCAAAAGCAGCAGATACTTTATCAAACTCTTCATCATTTTCAATGTATGAAAACTCATTATCTTCTTCTACTTTTAAAAAGAAAATATCAATGTCTTCCTCAGATTCTGTTTGAATGTCTTCTACGAAGGCAACTGCAATATATTCTGCGCCTTCGACATCCATCGCTCCGAGTACTTCTACTTCCTGATCCTCATTATTCTCATCACTGAGAGTAAACACTTCGCCAACTTCAATATCAGACATATTCATTCTCCTCCTGTTCGACTCTAAAAAATAGAGCGCTCAAACTGTATACATACTAACATATCTTTCCATGAAAAATCAATTTCATACATTAGAAAAACAACTGATTATTCAATAGAATAAGTATTTAGCTAGAAGGAGTTTTATTTGTGAGTGTTATATTACTTAATCCATTCAACAATTGTATCCATAGTTTGTCTTGTTTTATCACGCTTTGGATCTTCTTTACGGTAACCAAAGGCAACCATAACAGACACTTCAAGATTATCGTCTTTTATAATGCCTTCTTGACGAAGTAAAGAATCTACTTTCTCTTTATCAAATCCTTCTATTGGACAAGAATCAATGCCAATTTGAGCTGCACTCGTCATCATATTCCCTAAAGCAATATAAGATTGCTTAGATGCCCAATCAAATACAGCACGATCGGATTGTAATAAGTTAAAATCTGTTTCCTGGAACTTTTTGAAGAATTCATATCTAATTTTTTGAGTGTCTTCAGGTAATCCAATAATATCGTTCATCATATATTTAATATACTCTGCATCATAATGCATATCTTTAATGTTTCTTGAAAGAACAATGACAAAGTGACTTGCTGTTGCAAGTTGCCCACCAGCGCCCCATGAATACGGTTGTAGTTTTTCTCTTAATTCTTTATTTTGCACGACAATAAATTTCCAAGGTTCATAACCAAAAGAAGAAGGAGAAAATCTGCCTGTTTCTAAAATGAAATTAAAATCCTCTTCTGAAATTTTGTGCATAGGATCGAACTCTTTACATGCATGTCTGAAATGAAAGGCCTCCATAATTTTCTCTTTTGTAATTTGTTTTGTATTTGTCATAAAAGTTCCTCTTTTCGTTAATTTATTTTTGTAAGTAAATTATATTTTTAAAGTAACATAGATACAAGTACGCACATTTATGTGGTATAGTATCAAAAAAGATACTATTGGTAAGGGAAGGGATTTATTATGGATTGTTCAAACGAAAATAATATAAATTACCCATTTTTAAATAAATATTCTTGTCCAGTGGAAGCTATGGTTGAGGTTATTGGCGGAAAATGGAAAGGGGTTATTTTGTATCATTTATTAGATGGTACAAAGAGATTTAATGAATTAAAAAGATTAAAACCTAATATCACACAAAGAATGTTAACACTGCAGCTGAGAGAACTTGAAGCAGATGGTATCATACATCGTGAAGTATACCGTGAAGTGCCTCCAAAAGTAGAATATTCATTAACTGAGCTTGGTGAATCACTACGTCCCATGATTCTATTAATGATGGAGTGGGCAACTCATAATATGGAGAAAGTTTTGGAGAGTAGGAATACGAAAAATAATAGTTAAGAGTTGGAGAAATAAAAGGTGTTTTCCATAGGTGAAGACACCTTTTATTTTTTACTTTCTAAAATTTTGGTTGTCATTAAAATGCATGTGAATCTATTCTTGGGATGTGCTATTGATTTTGCTATGAATCAAAAACTTTCTTTTTAGTAGTGGAAATTGCATCTAATAAAAGGAAAACGGCTGCTATAATATGTAGAACGATTTCTATATAAGGAAAGAAGGCAACTAGAGTAACGATAATACCGATATAATGAGGGTACGTATTCATGGCTGCTTTTTTGGATAATAAAATAGTAGTGATATGTAAAGCAATCACTAGTAAAGGTATCCCATATAGGTTAGCATGATTTAGAAATAAATAACAAAAAGGAATCAATAAAAGATGATAGATCCCTGTGGCCCACTTTAGTGCTTGTATGTAAGTTTTCAAAGTAAATCCTCCTAAAATAATTAATATCTATATATTACCAAAAATAATAGATAATTGGATATTGAATACTTATGGTTTTTAGTAGAATGTAATTATTTTATGTAAACTAATTGTTTCGTTATCTATAAAATAGAAAAACCACCCAAACGAGGGTGGTTCGTATTATAAATAACTACTTAAAGAAGAAAGGGAGACTTTCACCTCACTACCTTCCTTCATATTCCGCAGCATAACGGTTTCTGTATTAAGTTCTTCTTCTCCAATAATAAGCACATAAGGGATATTCTCTTTATTGGCATAATTAAGGGCACGTTTTAATTTGCGGCCTGCTAGTTCAAGTTCAACTTTTAAGGAAGTAGTAGCACGTAATTGCTGGGCAATTTGTAAGCATTGTAATTCTGTCCCGAGTGGGATGATAAATACATCCGCTGTAGATGATATCGTTTCTTTCTGTGAGAGTGCTGTATAAATAACGTCTAAACCGAATGAAATACCGACTGTTGGATAGCTCATATTATCACCACGGAATGCCCCAATAATATTATCGTATCGACCGCCGCTACCAATGCTGGATGTAATTGAGCCGTCTTTTAGAAAGATTTCATATACGGTGCCTGTGTACATTGTAAGTCCTCGTGATAAAAATGGATTGAATATAGCATTCTCATTTATTCCAAGGGCGATTAAATATTGTTGTAATTGTTGTAATTCGTTTACTCCTTCGGCAACGAGTGGAGTATTGAAAGCTTCTTTAAAGTCAGCAATTGTAAGCTCTAGACAAGATAAAACGGTATTACATATCGTATCAGCCATTTCTTCAGAAATTCCGCGCTCTAATACATCTTTTCGTAAACCATCAATCCCAATCTTTTCGATTTTGTCTAATGATAAAATGACGTCACTCGTTCGTTCAGTAGGGATGTTAATGGACTCGAGTATACCGTTTAATAATTTTCGGTTATTATATTGGATCGTTACTTCTAAGTTTAACGTTCGGAACAGTTCAAACGCCATACTCATAAGTTCCGCTTCTGCCATGACAGATTCTACACCGACTATATCAACGTCACATTGAATGAACTCACGAAATCTCCCTTGTTTAATTGGTCCATCTCGAAATACTTTTCCAATTTCATACCGTTTAAAAGGGAGGCGGATGTTCGGATTCATTGCCACGACTTTTGCGAATGGAATTGTTAAATCGTAGCGTAAGGAAAGGTCACGTTTTCCTTGATCTTGAAGCGTATATATTTCCTTTAATATTTCATCGCCACCGCCGTACTTGTAAGACATAAGCTCATACATATTTAACGTTGGTGTTTCTAACGGTTTACATCCGTATTGTTCAAACGTATCTTCACAAGCTCTTTTAATTTTATTTCTTAGCACTTGTTCCTCTGGTAAATAGTCTTTCGTTCCTTTTACATTTTTCATTTCCATAGTAATCACTCCTTTTTAAATAAAAAAAGCTATGCAGGTATAAAAATACCCACATAGCTTTATAAGCGCTTCGTGGGTCAACAGGAAAAGCCCTGTACCCACGAAGAAAAATTTTTCTTCGGATACACGGCATTACGTATGATGATGAAGTTGGAAAGAAGTATTAATATTTCGCATGACAAATCTCTCCTTAACATAAGTTTTTCCAAATTATATCAGATGATATTTGAATTATCAATATTTTTAGTTTTGAAATATACGTGAAGTTATGTAGGAGAAATGGAAAAAGGTGTATAATAAAACTTAATAATATGAAATAACCTTTTAAGGAGAAACCCATGAAAAAAGATAAAACAAATGCGATGCGAATATTAGATAAAGAAAAGATCGAATATTCGATGATGTCATATGATCCGGACGATGGAAAAATTGATGGCGTATCAGTAGCCGAGAAAATTGGACGAGAAGTGAGAGAAGTATATAAAACGTTAATCGCTCAAGGGAATAGTAAAAATTATCATGTGTTTATCATTCCTGTAGATGAGGAACTAAATTTAAAAGCTGCTGCAAAAGCAGTCAGTGAAAAGAAAATTGAAATGATTCCTGTAAAAGATATTACGAAAGTATCAGGATACATTCGCGGCGGTTGCTCACCGGTCGGAATGAAGAAGTTACTTTCAACATGCATTGATGCGACTGCTCAATCACTTGAAACGATGATAGTAAGCGGCGGGAAAATTGGTATACAAATTGAGCTGAAAGTGGATGACTTAGCGAAAGTGACGAGAGCGCAGTTTGGTGAAATAACGAAATAACGATATATAGGAAAAGAAGTTCTAGTTTTATTAAGTTTAGATAAAGATTTTAGGATAATTAGTCCGTTTTGTCTTAGAAAGGTGTAGATTTTTTGAATACGAAATTAATCATAGTAGAAGGGCTTCCTGGCTTTGGGAAATCCACCACTGCAAGCTTGCTTTACGATATTCTAATTGAAAAAAATATTGACGCTGAGTTATTTCTTGAAGGGAATCCAGACCACCCTGCTGATTATGATGGGGTATCTTGTTTTGATAAAAGTGAATTCGAAAGTTTGTTAGTGAATAGTGGTAATTTTAAGGAAGTAATTAGTGATAGAGTCACGAAGCGAGAAAACAATTATTTATTGCCATATAAAAAAATTAAAAATGAATACAGCTCTAATTTTCCTGAAAATTTATTAAATACCATTTTCAAAAATGATATATATGAATTACCGCTAGAGAGGAATATTGAATTAATAACTGAAAAATGGAGGGATTTTGTTGAAATAGCCAACAACGAAAATAAAATTTATATTTTTGAATGTTGCTTCATACAAAATCCATTAACAATTGGGATGGTTAAATATGGTGCAAAAAAAGAGAAAGTTATAAGTTATATTAATGCATTAGAGAAAATTATAGAGAAATTAAATCCAGTATTGTTTTATATAGAACAAGATGATTTGGACTTCTCATTCAGAAAGGTATTTAATGAAAGAGCAAAAGAATGGTCTTCTGGATTTATTGAGTATTATACAAATCAAGGGTATGGGAAGATGAAAGGCTATCACGGTTTAGACGGAACAATTAAAGTTTTAGAAGCAAGAAGAGATATTGAAAGAGAAATATTTGATATGTTAAATATAAAAAAGACAAAAATTGATAATTCACAGTATGAAGCTATCAAATATAAGTCAATGATAATTGGAAAATTGGAATCACTTAAATTTCTAGATTAATGTATTGCTTTAATTGCGCAAGAAACTAAAAACTTTTAACTTCCACTTTCGAAAATGATGTAAATAAGCTAATCACTGGATTCCCATAGAAAACTGTGGTGAGATGAAATTTTTGATTTTGAAGTACTTCAAAATCTCAGCTAGATGACCACGTATCGGTACCCCACAATAAAAAGGCAGGAACATATTTGATATGTTCCTGCCTTTCATTTCAGAGAGACGTTATGTCAATTAGATGTGTATAGAATATACAAGAGGAACTCTTTACTACTTACACGAATCTATTATAATTGAGAACGTCTTGATAATAAGGGGGAATCACATGTTTAAACAATTTGGGGCATCGATAAAGGGAGAAATAATAGATTAAAATTTATAAATTGATTGACATCTAAAAGGAGTATAAAGTATTTTGAAAAAAACTAAAATGAGAAACTATGTGAAATTATATATTCTTTACTTAATTATTGTTTTAATATATTTCCTATTGTTTGATTACAGTAAAGTATATATTAAGGAAAAAATAAATAACGAATTTTTATTTCAATTATATTTATTAATAGGACGTATTAGTATGGGTTTGGGAATATATTTTATTCCAGAGAAGCTAGGTATTAAGATTAAATTTAGATTTAAATTTCTTATAGCAGCTATCGCAATAATAACTACTATAATTTTTCTTGATATAGTTGGTTTAATTGAATAGATTTGATAACTTCCTATATCGAAAATTATGCAATTAAGCTGTTCACTGGGTTTTCATAAAAAACTGTATTGAGATGAATTTTTTGATTTTGCAGCACTTCAAAATCTTAGCTAGATGACCACGTATCGGTAGCCCCCAATAAAAAGGCAGGAACATTTCAAATATGTTCCTGCCTTTCATTTTAGGGAGATGTTTCCTAACAGTTGATTTTGTTAACGAAAGTCGACTTTAAATCCATATTTTGTATAGAATATAGTACATATAATAAAAGTATGAGGTGATACAGTGAGAGAAATTAAGATTCATAAAATTATTGCGGAAAAGAGAAAAGAAAAGGGAATTACACAGGAAGAGTTAGCGGCGTATATCGGTATTACAAAGGCATCTGTTTCCAAATGGGAGACAGGGCAGAGTTATCCGGATATTACATTTTTACCACTGTTAGCTTCGTACTTTAACATAAGTATTGATGAACTAATTAGTTATACACCACAAATGGAGCAGGAAGATATTAAAAATTTATATCATCGACTAGCGGAAGCATTTAGTGAAGAACCGTTTCATGAAGTAATGATAGAGTGCAGAGAAATAATCAAAAAATATTATTCTTGTTTTCCGTTATTACTTCAAGTGGGACTACTTTTTATAAACCACCATATGTTAACAGAGGATACGGATAAAAGAATTGAAATTTTAGAAGAGGCAATGTCTCTTTTTAGCAGGGTGCAGGAAGAAAGTGATGATGTTTCTCTTGTGAAAGAGGCGGTAACGTTTAAAGCAACTTGCTATCTTATACTCAATAAACCAAATGAGGTGCTTCAATTACTTGGTGAAACGATTCGTCCTAACTTTCCAGAGGAAGATCTAATCGCACAGGCGTATCAAATTCTCGGAAATACTGAAAAGGCGAATAAAATTATGCAAATTAGTATGTACCAACATTTAATACAATTCGTTGCGACAATACCGAATTATGTATTAGTAAATGCTTCAAATACCGAAAAGGTAAAGATAATTTTAAATAGAGCTTTTAAGTTAATAGACATTTATGAAATAGAAAAATTACATCCGCATATGACTTTAAAAGTTTACTATTCCGTTGCGCAAGTATATTGCATGCAAGAAAACTATGAAAGTGCATTAGAAATGTTACGGAAATATGTAGCGGTTTGTGCGGCTAGTTTCACAGTAAATAGTCTACATTTACACGGTGATTCATATTTTGATGCGATTGATGGATGGTTTGCAGAATTTCCGCTCGGCGCTAAAACGGTTAGAAATGAAGAGATTATAAAGCGGAGTATGTTACAAGGCATTGCAGAGAACCCGATTTTCGCATCGATGAAAGATTTACTAGAGTATAAAAATATTATAGCGAGTTTGAAATTTAAATTGGGTATAAAAGAATAGAGGGAGGGCAAAAGGATGATCTTTGATGAATATGAAGTAGCGATAAATAGTGAATTTACTTTGCAAGGAACAATTACTAAACCGAAATCCGACGGGAAGTATGCGGCTGTTGTCATTATTGCTGGATCTGGGGAAGTTGATCGTGATGGAACGATAATGCCACTGAATATGAAAGGGAATATGTATAAAGACTTGGCACATCTAATTACAAATCTCGGAGTAGTTACATTACGTTTTGATAAACGTGGTGTTGGAGCGAGTAGGGGTGAATTTATGAAAGTTGGGATGTGGGATTTAGTATCCGATGTAGAAGCTGTTATTACGTATTTAAAAGAACAACCATTTGTTGATCCGGAAAATATCATTTTAGTTGGTCATAGTGAAGGGTGTATGTTAGCGACTGTAGTAAACGCAAGAACACCAGTTAATGGACTCATACTTCTTACAGGAGCTGCGGAATCATTAGAAGAGGCTACGAAAAGACAAAGAGAGATTATTTATAAGGAGTTAAAAGAGCAAAAAGGAATAAAAGGAAAGTTAATGCGTCTGCTCAATATTGAGAAACGAGGAGAAAAGCAGGCGCAAAAAGCAACAGAGAAAATGATAAACTCAAAAAAAGATATTGTAAAAATTGGTTTTAAGCCAATGAACGCAAAATGGTTTAGAGAGCATTTTCAGCATGACATTTATAAAGATTTAATGAAAGTAACGTGCCCAGTGTTAGCGATTGCTGGTGATAAAGACTTTCAGGCAGATTCTGAAAAAGCGAAGAGAATTGGTGATTATGTGCAAGGTGACTCTGAAGTGTATGTAATAAAAAATATGGATCATACCTTAAAATATTTTGAAGGTGATTTTAAAGCGTTAGAATTTAAAAAGATTTATGTGGAAAGTGCGGATAAGCCACTTCATCCAGAGTTGGAAGAAATAATTGTGAATTGGATGGATGCGCGTTTTATCTCGCAATACGAGGGTGAAAAGACTTCCAGCTCAATATAAGGCGGATGTGAGAAAGCTTAATTGCTTGTAAAAGCTCGGTTGTTGTAGGTGGATTTAGTTTGGCATTCGGATTATAAGTTTTTTTATGGTGTTTTTCATTTTGGAATGGTTAATTAGATCGATTGACCTTTTAAAAACGAACATTAAAAATACTTTTATTAAAAATGTTCATATTTAGATTGCGTACACACTAAAAGTTTGATATATTACCAATATAATAATTTTACACATCATCACTCGTATATACTCGGTAATATGGTCCGAGCGTTTCTACCTAGTTCCCAATGAAAGAACTGGACTACGGGTTAAAGTATTCGGCCGTGCTATGTAATGTACGCTACCGATTTATAATTTTGCATGTGCTTAATTAACTTTGACTACCGTAGTTCTAGAAAGTAGAGATTCTTCTACAATTTCTAGAACTTTTTTGTTTGGACCAAAAGCATCGAGTATAGAAAACAACAAGAGAAAGAGGAGATTATTTATGAAAAAGAATACGTTGAAAAAATGTGCTGCCCTAGTAACTACTGTTGCATTGTCATTCTCAATACTTGCGGGATGTAATGCGGGTCCAAAACAAGTTGAGGCAAAAAGTAATCAACAGCCTATTTTAATTCAAGGGCCAATGCCGATAGAGGCTGAGAAGTTTGCAAAAAGATTAAAAAATGTGAAAGAAGAAAAGTCTGGAACTTTCGTATTTTATAAAGGCACTGTCGACAATTATCCTGTAATCGTAGCGAAAACAGGTAAAGGAATGGAAAATACAGCAGCCGCTACAGCAGTGGCTATTGAAAAATATAAGCCTATAGCGATTATTAACCAAGGAACATCGGGTGGACATGATCCAAATTTAAACGTATTTGATATTGTTTTAGGAAAACAAGTAGCAAACATAGGTTCATTAAAAACAACAAATATGGATGAGAATCAAGGAATTGAGCCGACAAAATGGATTTCTATGGACTTAATGGCTTCTGAAGGAAGTGCAGGAGAAGATCCAAATGCTGAGAAAATCCGATACTACGAGGGAGATAAGGATTTACTTGCAGCAGCTAATGCGGTAAAAGATACATATACAAAAGGTAAAGTAGTGGAAGGTACGATTGGTTCAGCAGATGTTTGGAATAATGAAGTTGATAGAATTAAATGGTTCCACACAAAATACGGTACATCTGTAGAAGAAATGGAAGGCGCTGCAGCGGCTCAAATTGCAAAAGCTTATGACGTACCATTTTTAGGAATTCGAGTATTATCCAACAATAAAACAAACGGCGGAAAATATAACCCAAATACAGCAGCGGCAAATCAAGAATATGTATATGAAGTAGTTAAAAAATATATAGATTCAATGCAAAGTAAATAGTAGTAGTTCTGTCCCAGCATAAACGTCAAGTAACTGTAAATGTTTTCGAGACGGATAAACTTGTCTTAGGAATGGTAGTTGAAAAAGAAAAGCTTGTTTCTTATAAAAAATATAAGAAACAAGCTTTTTTATTTAAAATAAATTGGGTAATTAAACTATAACATCAATGTATATCATTGAATATCATAATAATATAATGGAGGTGATGTTATATGGCTCTTACTACAGGACCAATTGAAAACGTAGGAAATCAACCTGCTAATGCAAATAGAGTTAGGGTGAAGATCCTTAACCGTACTGCGGGCCCACTTACTGGAGTAGCTAGAGTTTTTAGACTTGACGGTTCATTAGCATTAATTGAACAGATAAACTTCAATGTGAATTCTAATGCTTCTACTTTTGCAACTCTAAGTTTAGTTCATCCTGCTTTTGGACAAGCATTTGAATATGAAGTTCAAATTGTTCCTAATCAACCTGGTGGACTATATAGTGTTTATGGACTAACAGCTGAAAGTGTTATCATTACTGCACAACGTGTTGTGAACTCAGAATTGACACAGTTTCTTTAATTAAAATAGGTTGGTGCCTACATGGTATCCAATCTATTTTTGTACTTATTCTTCAGAGGAAGAAGGGTTTTACACAAAAAATAAAGACAGTTATAGAAAAAGGAAAAGTCGATTTATCAAATATGCATAATTGCATAAAAAAATTGAAATTTATGAGTTAACATTAAACTACTTTTTAATTGTAAGGAATACTTTAATAATTTTTACTAGAGAAGGATATTCCTTGAAAAGTAGATAAACCAAAAGTGTGGAAATGATACAGACTCAATAGAGTTTTTGTATTAAATAAAAAGAAAAGGGTGGGTATGGCTTTCTAAAAGTTTTGGGGGGTTAGAAAGCACTTTTTAGTTAATAGCTTCAAATTATATGTTAAAGGGGAAATGGGTATATGAAGTTTCGAAATACAAAGCTTGCTATGGTTACACTATCTTCATTTTTTATTTTAGGTACTGCATCTCTATCATTCACAAATATCATACACGGTGAAGTAGCTTCTGCATCACCACAAGAGATTACTGTAAAAAGCTATGATGATACATATTATAATAATGCAATAGGAAAAACGGGTTTAGAATTAAAGAAGGAACTTCATAATATTATTGATGATCATACAAAGTTATCATACAGTGCGGTTTGGGAAGCACTAAGAGATACTGATGAAGATCCAAATAATAAAAACAATGTGATACTCTTATATACTGGGCGTTCGCAAGGGAAACTTACGAATGGTTCAGGAGTTGATAATTGGAACCGAGAGCATGTTTGGGCAAAATCTCACGGTAATTTTGGAACGACTGCAGGAGCTGGAACTGATTTGCATCATTTAAGAGCGACGGATGTATCTGTAAATAGCTCACGTGGAAATCTGGATTTTGATAATGGTGGTGTGAATCATTCGGAAGCGACAGAATGTAAATATGATAGTGATTCTTGGGAACCTCGTGATAGTGTAAAAGGAGATATCGCTAGAATGCTATTTTATATGGCTGTTCGTTATGAAGGAGACAATGGGGAAATAGACTTAGAATTAAATGAAAAGGTGAATAACAATAAAGATCCATACATGGGCAAACTATCCGTTTTACTAAAATGGAATGAACAAGACCCGGTAGATGATTTAGAGCGAAAGCGTAATGAAGTGATTTTTACGAAATATCAACATAATCGTAATCCTTTTATTGATCATCCGGAATGGGTAAATAAAATTTGGAACTAAAATACTTAAAGGTATTTTACTTTGAGAGAAGGGATTGATCACTATGATCAATCCCTATTTATATCTATACTAGAATAAATAATTTTTATAGGATTGGATAATAGAATAGCTATTTTATCAAGTTAAGTATAATATGAGTCTTTTAATAAGGTCCCCATTCAATATTCACGCCAATAATAAGAAAAATAAGTCCAATGATAAACCAAATGAATGCAAGTGGAGCCATAAATCGAATCCATTTTCCGTAAGAAATGCCGCTCGCTGCGAGAACACCCATTAAAACACCGGAAGTTGGGTTGAGGCAGTTCACTACACCTTCTCCAAGCATAACAGCCTGTACTGTGACTTGGCGTGTAATGTGCATGAAATCGGCTAATGGAGCTAATATCGGAATGAAAATAACAGATTCACCTGTCCCGGATGAAATGAGGAAATGTAATGCGGCACTACTTACATACATGCCGAGAACGCCAAATACAGGGCTATGTCCTTCGAGAGACTGTGCGAGTTGATTAACGATTGTATCAAGTAATTTCCCTTGTTCTAAAATGACTGAAATACACCGAGCCATTCCGACGATTAAAGCACCATATATGAGATTTTGGCAGCCTGCTAGAAAAGTAGAAGCGATATCGTTCGCTTTCATGCCACCTATTATTCCAGCTGTAATTGCTATGAAAATAAAAGTAGCGGTCATTTCGGCGTCTGTCCAATGTAGACGGAAAGCGCCTATTAAAAATACAATTAAGGATAAAGCTGAAACGAGTAAAATTAATTTATGACGTATTGTCCAAGGAACTTCTGTTTTCTCTGTATCTTTCTCACTTGAAAGAGCGTTACTTGGAAACCAGTTATCTCCGAGTATGCTGCCTTTATTCGATTTTTTTAAGCGTTTTATATACCAATTAATATATAAAATGGTGGCAATTAAAAAAGAGATATAGATTGCCGTACGTAAACCAATCCCTGAAAACATTGGAAGTTCTGCGATCTTTTGTGAAATGCCTAAAGGTGAGGGAGATAATATAGTAGCATTAAAACCAGCATAAGTGCCTAAATAAATAATTGCTACGCCGACGATAGCGTCCCATTTTAATGTGCGTGCAACGATGATGCCGATGGGGATAAAGCCGATAACTGAGTTAACGATAATGCCAGTCGTGCCGAGAATAGAAAAGAGCGCAGCGACAATGCAAATGAAAAGGAATTGCTGATTTCGAAATTTGTTAATCACATGATAGATTAAACCGTCAAGAGCACCTGTTTTTTCAAGAATTGCAATGGCTCCACCTGTAAATAAAATTAAGAAGATGATAGGAGCAGCAAGTGTCATCCCTTTTTCAATAGCGGTAAAAAAAGAAACAAACCCTACCGGAGATTGTGGAACAGAATGATAGCTTCCTGGTATTGTCGTTGTAACAGTACCGTTTGTAACTCTTTTAAATTCTCCAGCAGGAACGAAATATGTAGCAATGGCACAAAGTAAGGCAATAAAAAATAGTAGTACGTACGCGTCAGGCATTTTAAACTTTCGTTTACTCGGCTGCTTTTTTACCTCGGTATGTAATTGCATAAAAACCCTCCTTTTTCACTTGATTAATTTTTAATATTCTGAAATTTATCTGTGAAATAGATTATAATAAAGGTGGCTTCTTAAGGCAATAGTTTTTCTATGCTTTTCCTGCACATACAAATTATTGCAACGTTAGACAGGGAAACGAAAATAACCCAAGAATATGTTATATAGAAGGAATAAGGAAAAGAGGGGAAAAAGATGTGGAAAACTACCGATCTATGTGATGAGTTTGAGAATGAATTACAAATATGTCGCCAGTCTTTTCGGTCTTTTGGGAAGAAAGAACAATTCCACGGGAAAATTGCAACGGTAAAAGTAAAGGATGATAATGTACTAGTGAAAGAGGGATTGCAAACATTACCAGAAGGAACGGTATTAGTTGTTGATGGAGGAGCGTCTACGAATTGTGCGTTACTTGGTGATAATTTGGCAGCTATTGCTGAGGAGAGAAAGCTGGCAGGAATTATTGTATATGGATATGTTCGTGATTCTAGTGAACTAAAGAATATTAATATTGGTATTTTAGCGTTAGGAACGATGCCAAATAGAAGTGTAAAGGAAGGAAAAGGAGAGCGGGATATTTCATTGCAATTTGGACAAGTAGAATGGAATCCGAATGAATATGTGTATGTGGATGAAGATGGCGTCGTTATTAGTGAGAAGAGTTTGCATCGTTAAAGGCTAGTAAACTACTATTCTTAGAAAATAAATCCGATAAAGCATGGACAAAATTCTTTGTCAATAGTAAAATAATACAGAAATTTATAATTAACAGAATGTATAGGTTTATCGTTTTACGATAACTTAAATGGAAGTAAGTTGTGCCTAGAAAAGTGAATGTTATCACAATGATACGTTCATAAACAAAATTATTTTTCCTATACAAATATAGCCGCGAATGATGCGGGTCGGAGGTGTTGCGCAGTTTGTTCGACACTTACAAAAAAAAGAGTGTCAATTGCACGCCCTTGAAGGGCCTTTTTTTGTGTAAATAGTAGTAAGGGAGGAAATTTTGGGATGGCAATGTTGAAAAAATGGCTGCTTACGTCGTTAATGGCAGTTACACTTGTATTTGTTTCTTTTGCGAATACAGTACATATTACGTTTGCTGAAGGAAATACAGCAAAACTTGCAATTATTGGTGAATCACAAAAGGGCATTATGTTATGTCCGAAAGAAGAGCAAATTAAAGATGGGGAAACAGCTTTAAGTTTGCTGCAAAAAGTCATGGGGGACAAAGTAACAGCAGAGACGATGTCTTTTGGAACGTATGTTAAAGGCATTGACGGTTTAATGGCTGGGGACACAAGCGGCTGGTTATATGATGTAAATGATAAATCTGCAGAAGTTGGAGCAGATAGTTATAAATTAAATGCTGGAGATGTTGTTGTCTTTCGTTTTGTTGCAGACTGGAGCAATATGAGCCAGGAAACATTACAGCAAACATTAGATAAATTTGGTACTTGTAAAACTGTAGAAGAACCAAAGACAGATGATCCAAAACAAGAAAAACCAGAAGAACCAAAGACAGATGATCCAAAACAAGAAAAACCAGAAGAACCAAAAACGGATGATCCAAAACAAGAAAAACCAGAAGAACCAAAAACGGATGATCCAAAACAAGAAAAACCAGAAGAACCAAAAACAGATGATCCAAAACAAGAAAAACCAGAACAACCAAAGCAAGAGAACGTTCAAATTCCAGCAGCGCAAGTAAATGAAGCGATCTCTAAGACGTCTGAAAAGATGTTACAAGATGGAATTGAAAGTGATTGGGTAGCTTTAGGACTTTCTCGTTCTGGAAAGAACATACCAATTGAGGCGAAATTAAATTATATTAAGTCTGTAACTGAAAAAGTAGAAAAGCGCATTAATCGTTTTTCAGCGACAGATTTAGCTAGAACAATTATTATGATGAATGCAATGCATGCAGACCCTACAAAGGTAGGCGAACATAATTTAGTTCAAAAATTGTACGAATCAGATAAAGTGAATTCTGTTACAGGTTATACATTTGCTTTACTTGCATTTGATACGAAGAAATATGAAGTTCCAGTGAATTCAAAATGGAATCGAGTTGCTTTAGTTGATGCGCTTTTAAACGCACAACATACAGATGGCGGCTGGACTTACGATAGCGCAAGCAGTAAAGACAGTGCTAGTAGCGTTGATGTAACAGGTATGGTTTTATCAGCATTAGCTCCTTATCAAGATCGACCAGATGTGAAGCCAGCTGTAGAAAAAGCTGTTGCCTATTTATATAACGAACAGCTAGAAAATGGTGGTTTTTCTGCTGATGGACAAGAAAATTCTAATAGTGTTGCGCAAGCGATTATTGGATTATCACTTGTGAAAGATGTAGATGAAAATCGTCTACATAAGGCAATGCAAAATCTACTATCATACCAACTTCCAAATGGTGAATTCAAATGGTTACCAAGTGATCAAAACGGTAGCGGAATGGCTACAGAGCAAGCATTTTTAGCTTTACTTCAGTTTAAAGACCTTGGGAAATCGATTTATGACTGGTCAAATGTATCTGTTCCTGAAATCGATAAGAAACCAAATGTGGATTCAGAAAATGTTGTAGTAGAAAAAGAAGTTATTGAACAACCAAAAGAACAAAAACAAGTACAACAGGAAACGAAAGATGACACGCTAAAAGTTGTTGTCGATAACGAACCGGTTAAAAATAAAAAATCCGGAAACGGTAGCACGTTACCAAAAACAGGAGCATCTTCTCATAGTGCAGCTACAGAAGTAGGTATGGGTGTATTATGTATTGCTGCTGCATATGTATTATGGAGACGTAAAGCAGCTTAACAAAAATTAGGAGCAATCATTTGCTCCTAATTTTTAATATGAAAGGTGAGAGACAACATGAGTAAGATAAAATGGATCATTTCTTTAATGCTTTCACTTGGGTTACTTGCCGGATGTGAAGAAGCAGCTGTAAAGCCTGAGAAGAAAGTAGAACCAAAGCAAGAAGAGGTAGCAAAACAAGAAGAGAAAAAAGATGAAGCGAAACCGGAAGAAAAACCGGAGGAAAAACAAGCTGAACAAGAGCAAAATAAGCAAGACGAACAGAAAGAGGAACAAGAACAAAAAGTAGAAGAGAAGCCGAAAGAAGAAAAGCCACAGGCACAACCGGAAGTAAAGAAAGAAGAAAAACCTCAGGAACAGCCTGCCGCTAAGCAACCAGAACAACAAAAAGCACAAGAAGAGAAACAACAACAACCGAAAACACCAGAAGTAAAAGAAGAAGCGAAGGTTGTGAATCAGCCGAAAGAAACACCGAAGCAGGAGCAGAAGGTTGATCCGAATAAAGAGGAGAAAACGATACCGACTCCGACCGTTCCAACTCCTGAACCGAAAAAACCAGATCCAGTACCAGAACCTAAAGCAAAACAAGTTACAATTTCAGTAAAAGGTAATGAAGGATACTTATTAGGTGCGAAAAAGATGGATGTACAAGAAGGCGATACAGTGTATAAAGTATTGCAGCGTACAGGGTTAGATGTTGATGCAATGGGCTCTAAAGATGGAGTTTATGTAAAAGGGATTAATGATTTATATGAAAAAGATGTTACTGCTACTAGTGGATGGAAATATCGTGTGAATGGTGCTTTTCCAAATCATAGTGCTGGTGTAGTAACAGTTAAGCCAGGCGATACAATTGAGTGGGTGTTTGTATTAAAATAAGAAAGGCATTCGGTAAAGGGCTATGAAAATAAGTTTTTCTTCTTTACATCCTTTTGTGAATTTTTTCTATTATATCGGGGTGATGATACTATGTATGATGTGTCTTCATCCTCTTTTTTTAATTGGGGCAATATTATTAATCTTTATAATAAATATAATGCAAGGTAATAGCGAAAAGATTAGAAAGATGTTACCGAGCACAATCATTTTCTTTTTTATGGTCATTTTATTTAATTCGTTATTAACGCATAGAGGTCGAACTACGTTATTTTGGTTAGGTGATAGCCGTATTAAGCTTGAGGCGATTATGTTTGGAGTAGTAATGGGGTTATTATTAGTTGCGATTATGTTTACGTTTGCTTCGTATAATGATATTATTTCAAGTCATAAATTTTTATATTTGTTTTCTAGAATTTCACCGAAAGTAGCATTGTTAACGATGATTACAGTGCGGTTTGTTCCTTTGTTTATGAGGCGATTACAGAAAATAACACTCGTCCAAAAAACGAAAGGTGTACAAGTAGATGCAGGTTCAATTGTAGAACGGGTGAAAAATGGTATGCAATTGCTGCAAGTATTATTAATTTGTTCTTTAGAAGATGCACTGCAAACAGCAGATTCTATGCAAGCTCGTGGGTTTGGTGTAACGAAGCGTACGACATATATTCGGTATAGAATGGAAAGACGAGATTGGTATACGCTCAGTTATTTAAGTATTCTACTTATCATTGCTATTATATGTAGTACGTATGGCGGGGGAAAGTTAATCATTTATCCGAAAGTCGAATCTATTCTATTTCAGCAATACGATGGAGTGATGTTTGTCGTACTTACGATGTTTATTAGTTTACCAATTATAATGGAAGGAAGGGAATGGATATGGTGGCGCATGCAGAAATAAACAATTTATCATTTGTATATGCTGATGAAGACGAATATGCGTTACAGCATATTTCTCTTTCTATTCAAAAAGGAGAGTTTATTGCACTTGCCGGCGGATCAGGCTCTGGGAAGACGACTTTATTAAAACATTTTAAAAAAGAATTACTTCCAATTGGGACACGTTCAGGAGAAATTTTTTATGATGACGTTTTATTAGAGGAAGTACCTGATTTATTATCTGCACAAGAAATTGGTATGGTATTTCAAAATCCAGAAAATCAGCTCGTAATGGATACGGTAATTCAAGAATTAGCATTTTCTTTAGAAAATATCGGGTTACCATCACAGATTATTCAAAAACGAATAGCAGAGCTTATTAGCTTCTTAGGGTTTCAAGATTTATTGCATCAATCTGTTCATACGTTATCTGGCGGGCAAAAGCAGCTCGTCAATTTAGCTGCGGTATTAGTTATGCAGCCGAAATTATTATTATTAGATGAACCGACGGCGCAGTTAGATCCAATTGCAGCGAAAGAGTTTTTAGGATTGTTAAAACGTATTAACGAAGAACTTGGCATTACGATCGTTTTAAGTGAACATCGTTTAGATGAGGTGATACCACTTGCTACGCGCGTTATTTGTATGGATAACGGCCAAATCGTGTATGATGGCAGCCCTAAAACGGTTATAGCGAACATGTGGGAAGTCGAACAGTTCCGTCCATTTATTCCGCAAATTCCAAGATTGTTTTTAGAGTGGAATGTAGAAGATATTCCATTTACAGTGCGAGAAGCACAAATGAAACTGAATAACTTTTCAGCGATATCATATGTGAATGAGCCAGTAGCAAAAAGTGAAAAGCGAGAAGTCATTTTAAATGCAGAGCATATATCTTTTCAATATGAAAAAAATAGTTCACTTATTTTACGAGATTTAACAGTATCGATTGAAAAAGGAAAATGGGTAGCTCTCGTTGGAAAAAATGGTACAGGGAAGTCTACACTGTTAACGATTTTAGCGGGATTGCAAAAAGCGAGAAGAGGGAAAGTAAAGTGGAATGGGAAAGTCATACATAAAATTGATTCGAAAGAACGATTTAAAAGGATCGGGTATGTATCACAACATCCGTATTATCATTTTACATTTGATACAGTGTGGGAAGAAGTGTATGAACGTGCACGTGAATTATACGGAGAACAAGGAAAAGAAATAGCAGAAGATATGCTAAAACAGTTTTGGTTACATTCGCTTAAAGAACGCCATCCGCACGATTGTAGCGGGGGAGAGCAACAACTACTTGCGTTATGTACAACGTTATTATCAAAGCCAACTTTATTACTACTTGATGAACCGACAAAAGGATTAGATCCATGGAAGAAAGAAAGAGTAGGAGAGCTATTTAGGAAGTTACAACAAGAAGGTACAACAATTGTAATGGCAACGCATGATATTGAGTTTGCAGCGAAATACGTTGATCAATGCATGATGTTATTTGACGGAGCAGTTATTATGAATGATGCACCGAAGGAATTTTTTAGTGGAAACTTCTTTTATACAACATCTATCAATCGATTCATTCGAAAAGAGTTGCCACATGCATTAACGTGGGAGGATGTGTATGAAGCGTGTCCAAACGATATGTTGCATTCATAATATGTATTTTTGCAGTGATAATAGGCACATTACTCTTTACTACACTTATTATGGACGGTTATTACATGTTAAGTAGTATGTTTTTATTAGTTGTTATTATGTTACCTTTCTATATCCGCTTTGAAAGAAAGGCTTTTGTTTCACGTGAAATTGTGCTCGTTGCTGTGTTAGCGGCAATTGCAGCAGTTAGTCGTGTACCATTTTCTATTTTACCAAGTGTACAACCGACTTCTTTTGTTATTATCGTTTCTGCAATTGTGTTTGGGAGTGAAACTGGTTTTATGATTGGGGCAACAGCGGCTATCGTATCTAATATCTTTTTAGGACAAGGTCCGTGGACGCCGTGGCAAATGTTTTCGTGGGGTATGATTGGTTTTATAGCTGGATTATTACGTAATACATTTTTAATGAAAAAGCTATGGGGAAGACTCCTATACGGATTATTTGTTGGATTTTTATTTGGCTGGATTATGAACTTTTGGGGGCTTCTCGGTTTCATACGTGAGGCAACGTGGGAAGCTGTCATTTCGTATTATATCGCAAGTTTTTATTTCGATTTGAGCCATGCGATTTCGAATGTTGTTTTCTTACTATTATTTAGTACGTCTTGGATTACGATTCTTACAAGATTTAAAAAGAAATATGGCATATTAGATAAGCATAACATGGCATAGAAAAGCATACTCATATAAGGTAGGGTCGCGACTTACATATTCGTTTGCCTCTTTCATGCTTCTTACATATTGTAAGGAGCATTTTTTATTGTCAAAAAATAGATTCAATATATATCCGTTATTATATAAAATTATTTGTATAATAGCAGGTGAGAACTATTTTCAAAAGGGAGGTGTATAGTTAATGAAGTTAGTTATTCCGAAGCAACATGGTGCATGGGCCATGCTCGTTATACCATTTCTATTAAGTGTCATACTTGGGAAACCTACTATTTATCATATTCCATTGTTTTTAGCTTGGTTCTTTATCTATTTAGCTACGTATCCATTTCTTACGTACATAAAGCAAAGACGAAAAAAAGAGTTTTTACATGCAGCAATTGTATATTTTATCATCGCGTTCGTATTTGGAATGATTTCTCTATTATATGAATGGCGAATTCTTTTATTCGTAGTAGTAATAATTCCATTTTTTATAGTAAATATGTATTACGCTCGTCAAAAAAATGAAAGAGCATTACTAAATGACATAAGTGCGATTATTATTTTTTGTATTGGTGGTTTAGTTAGTTATTATTTTTCAATGAAACTTATAGATAAAACAGCATTATTTATTGCGCTTATTTTATTTTTATATTTTTTAGGAAGTACATTTTATGTAAAAACGATGATTCGCGAGAAAAATAACCCGAAGTATCGTCTTATATCATGGGGGTATCATATCCTATTAACAATCATTGTATTTTCTGTGAATCCGTGGTGTTCTCTTATTTTTATACCGAGTGTCATTCGAGCAATTATGTTGTATGGCAAAAAAATTTCTATTATAAAAGTAGGGGTTTTAGAAATTGCTAATTCTGTATATTTTTTAATCATAACGGTAATAATTATGAAGTATGCCATTTGAAAAAGCTTCCCACCTTATGATGGGAAGCTTTTTCAATCTTGTTCTAAAATATGAACTGTGTAATCACAGCGTTGAATAGCTTGTTCGATCGCATAAAGTGATTGTTCAATACGAGCGCGATTAAAATCTTTTTCAACGGTCTGTAGCGCTTCTTCTAAACAATGTTTTGCTTCTTGTAATGATTGAAAAGAATTTTGGACATATCCGCGAGCATTTTCGTGCATTTCATAATCCTCCTTGCATATTCATATATGTATAGTATGAACAGTAAGGAACAAAATATAATTTGTTATATTTATTTGACAATTAAAACGAAATTACGTATAGTAGGATTTAAGTGAATATTTTCTTATCCAGAGAGGTGGAGGGACTGGCCCGATGAAACCCAGCAACCGCGATGCAGGTGCTAATTCCAGCAGAACATATTTGTTCTGGGAGATAAGACGAAGATATATACGTAACTTCTTCTTATCGGAGAGGTTTTTTTGTTGCAAAAAAACCGATTACGAAAATTTATATTAAGAAGAAAGGGGTTGCGAAGTACTGTGACACTCGAAAAATACGTAAAACTGCGTAGTACAGTTTATGAATATATGATAGAGCAAGATAAGCCAATATCATTGTTAGATATTCAAGAACATATCGTTTCGCATCATGAAGGAAAATTCACGAAAAAGATGTTACATCAATTTTATTTATCAAGACTATTAGATGAACTGAAACTGGATGGGAAAATTACATTAGCTGATGAATATCTCTATACTGAAAAAGGGGTATTTTATAAGGCGGGAAAAGGGAGCTAAGCTCTCTTTTTTTTGAAGTATGTAGAGTAAAAGACTGCTTAAGCAGCCTGATACAAGGGAATGGTGTTGAGTGTGTAGTGTCAAAGATTGAATGTGCCTGAAAGAGGCACTTCATATCGGCTGCAAATGAAAAGAGACACCTCCGCCGAATAGGTGTCAGTCGTTTTGTCATATAGACTTGCTATTTGACAGTTATTAGAATAACATGCAGGGTTTTGGAAGTCAAAAGGGAATTAAAGGAAGAGGTGTTGTTATGTACGCTTACTTACTAAATGATATAACGAAATGGATTCCTAAGTACATTATGGATAAAGGTTATGAATATTATGAAGAAGGACATGTAGAAGATGTTGAAATACAAGAAAAGAAAATATTTGCTTTTGTTACTGGAAATGCAGGAAACTATGAAGTAATGATTGATCTTGAAAATTTTACAGAAAGTAGCTGCGAGTGTCCATATGAGAATTATTGTAAGCATATGGCGGCAGTTGTTTATGATATTCAAGGTGCTGGTGAAAGTACGGTTAAAGAGAAGCTGAAAGATTTAGAAAAGGAAGAGTTACTTACCGTATTAAACCGTTTATTACAAAGTTCGAAAAACGTGCAAATTGTAGAGAAGATGTTAAAGAAGGGGAAACTTTAACTTATAGAGGGAGTTGTTTTGTAATGAATGTACTAATTGTATACGCTCATCCTAGTCCTTCCAGTTTTAACGCGGCGATATTAAAGCATGTGCAAAAAGGATTACAAGAAACAAATCATTCGGTTACGGTACTTGATTTATATAAGGAACAATTTGATCCAGTCCTTGTATTTAATGAAGAGAAGAAAAGACGTGATTTAGTAAATGAAGAAGAAACAGCTCGGTACAGAACGTTAGTGGAAGAAGCGGATACGCTTCTCTTCATCTATCCGATATGGTGGTGGGGGATGCCTGCTATTTTAAAAGGATTTATTGATCGCATTTTCGTAGCTGGATTTGCTTATAAATATGAAGGTGCCCTGCCGAAAGGATTATTGAGCGGAAAGAAAGCGTGGGTGATTAATACGTTGGACTCGCCTTTATGGTACGTCGCATTATTATACCGATCAGCAGATTGGATTATGATGAAGAGAGGCGTGTTACGTTTTTGCGGCATTCGCGATATAAAACGGTCAGTTTTCCAATCAGTGAAAACGAGTAAACTAGAGAAGCGGGAAAAGTGGTTATTACAAATAGAAGAAAAGGCTCGTACGTTATGAATGAAATGGAACGTATTATAAATTGTTGCCAGTATGATAACGAACTTTTTCGTACATATATTAATCACTTAGTTCAATTGAAGAAATGCAGTGAAACGTTTCAACAAATGATGATTCAATTAAGAAATGATTATTTAATAAGAGGGATTTGTGAAAGAGAAGTTGATGAGGTAGTAAGAGGAAGTAAAGAATATGATACATATTTTCTTCCTAAAGCGTTACAGTGGAATTTCCTTAAGAAAAATCCACATTTAATTGAAAAAGTATGTGAAGATTTTTTTGCATGTGAGGCATTACATCTTACGGAGATAGAGTGGGAGGCCATAATAAATTTCATGGGAAATAAGTGATTTATTATGTAAAAAAGCTAGTATAAAACTAGCTTTTCGTTTAGATAAATAAGAAACATAGACTAATGATAAATCCTGCATATAGTAAGTTAACAACGCAAAATCCCATAATATCACGAGCACCTAAACCAGCTATCGCTAATGCCGGTAATGCCCAGAAAGGTTGAATTAAATTCGTCCAAGCATCGCCCCACGCAATTGCCATTGCTGTTTTTGCAGCAGGTACACCAAGTTCAGCGCCAGCTGGAATCATAATTGGTGCCTGGACAGCCCATTGACCGCCACCAGATGGAACGAAAATATTAACAATGCCAGCACTTAAAAAAGTAAAGAGCGGGAAGGTAGTTTCGTTTGAAATGCTAATAAAGAAATTCGAAATAGCTCCTCCAAGTGAAAGTCCTTCACTATTTGCTCCAATCATCATTCCCATAATTCCTGCGTAAAACGGAAATTGAAGTAAAATACCAGAAGCACTTTTCGTAGAGTCCGAAAAAGCGCGAATATATTGAATCGGAGTACGGTGGAAAATAAGTCCAGCAATTAATAACATAAAAATCACGATATCGAGAGTAAGGTTAAAGCCTTTCGTATAAAAGTAATTGAAAATATAAATGAGACCTAACAATCCAACGCAAAGTGTAATAATGATACTATTTTCCATTTTTTCAGCGAACGTATTGTTCCCTACCTCTTGAGCGGCAGCTTCTTCATGAAATACGCTAGGATCTACCGTTATCGTATGTTTTTCATCTGGATGCATCGCTTTATTAATGAGAGGCATCGTAACGAGAAAAATAATAACTGGTACAAGTGCGTATGGTGAGAATAGCGTTTCTGTTATTGGAATCGCTTCTTTAATACTTCCAGCTGTCGTTTTAATTAACGTTTCACCGCCAGTTGCTAACGTAAGAGGAATAGAAGCAGAAAGCCCCGCATGCCAAATGAGAAATCCAGAGTAAGAAGAAGCAATGGCTAGTCTATAATCCAATCCTTCGAGCTGCCTTGCCACTTCTTTTGCATATAAAACAGATACAACAATACCAAATCCCCAGTTTATGTATGCCCCAAGTAAACTTACGATTGAAATGGCAATAATACCTTGTCCATTCGTTTTCGGTAACCTTGCAGCTTTCGTTAATCCTTTTTTAATAAGAGGCGCGTTTGCTAAAGCAGATCCTGTCACGAGTACAAGTGCCATTTGCATAGAAAAGGCGAGAAGTCCCCAAATTCCATCACCCCAATGAGTGATCATTTGGACAGGCGTTTGGTGCGTTGCAAACATGCCGAAGAAGATAACAAAAACAGTTAATAAACATGATAAAATAAACGGTTCTGGCAAGAAACGTTGCACTAAGGCGACGCAACCATTTGTAAAAGAACGAAACAAAATAGATCAACCTCCTTATGTATATTTATTACAATTATTCGAGGTTGTTTAGTTGATAACCTTTTAAAGTTAGAAGATTCTGATATTTTTAAAGAGATTGAACTTCTACGTCGATACGTTACTTCATTTTGAATTGAAATATTTTAAATAAGGAGTACCATCATCACCTTGACAGAAAAAGTTGCTTTTTCCCCAATATGAAATATTGCATATAAAAATGAATTGATACAAATGTAAAAGCTTATTATAATGAAAGCATAAATACTCAACACATCTTAATACAGCAAAGAGGAGGAAGTAATATGGAAATCGCAATGGCAGTTTTAAAATTTTTAGGTGGAGTAATTCCTTTAGTCCAAGAGCTTTTAAAAGCATTTATGTAAGTTTATTCGTTAGCTATCATTTATCAATCATTATTATATCTTACTAAAAAAGAACGGGGTTATTTTTCTGAATATTAAGAAAAACACTAAAAGAAGAAAGTTCCTTGCATGTTTATTAGTTAGTCTATGTACCATTAATTATTCGTCTATTTCTTTTGCAGAAACACAATCTGGAAATGCAACTGATATAACTAAAAATGCTAGTAGCATTGATACTGGTATAGCAAGCCTTAAATATAATAATCAAGAGGTTTTAGCTGTAAATGGTGATAAGGTAGCGAGTTTTGTTCCGAAAGAAAGTATCAATTCAAATGGTAAATTTGTAGTAGTGGAACGTGAGAAAAAATCACTTACAACGTCACCAGTCGATATTTCAATTATTGATTCTGTAGCAAATCGCACGTATCCAGGAGCTGTACAACTTGCCAATAAAGCTTTTGCAGACAATCAACCGAGTTTATTAGTGGCTAAGAGAAAGCCTTTGAATATTAGTATAGACTTACCTGGCATGAGAAAAGAAAATACAATCACTGTCCAAAATCCGACATATGGTAATGTGGCTGGAGCAGTAGATGATTTAGTATCTACTTGGAATGAAAAGTATTCTAAAACACATACGTTACCTGCAAGAATGCAGTATACAGAATCTATGGTTTATAGTAAATCACAAATCGCAAGTGCCCTTAACGTTAACGCTAAATATCTCGATAACAGTCTAAATATTGACTTTAATGCGGTTGCAGATGGAGAGAAGAAAGTGATGGTGGCGGCGTATAAGCAAATATTCTATACCGTAAGTGCTGAACTACCTAACAATCCATCCGATCTTTTTGATAATAGTGTTACTTTTGATGAGTTAACTCGTAAAGGAGTAAGTAATTCGGCTCCACCTGTTATGGTTTCAAATGTAGCTTATGGTAGAACAGTTTATGTAAAATTAGAAACAACATCTAAGAGCAAAGATGTACAAGCTGCTTTTAAAGCCTTACTTAAGAATAACAGCGTCGAAACGAGTGGACAGTACAAAGATATTTTTGAAGAAAGTACCTTTACTGCTGTAGTATTAGGTGGAGATGCGAAAGAGCATAACAAGGTTGTTACTAAAGATTTCAATGAAATTCGAAATATCATTAAAGATAATGCTGAATTAAGTCTTAAAAATCCAGCATACCCAATTTCATATACAAGTACTTTCTTAAAAGATAATGCAACTGCTGCTGTTCATAACAATACAGATTATATCGAGACTACAACTACAGAGTATTCAAGTGCAAAAATGACACTTGATCATTACGGTGCTTACGTTGCTCAATTTGATGTATCTTGGGATGAATTCACATTTGATCAAAATGGTAAAGAAATATTAACACATAAAACATGGGAAGGAAGCGGTAGAGACAAAACGGCTCATTACTCTACAGTTATACCACTTCCTCCGAATTCAAAAAATATAAAAATCGTAGCAAGAGAATGTACAGGTCTTGCATGGGAATGGTGGAGAACCATTATTAATGAACAAAATGTTCCACTAACAAATGAAATAAAGGTTTCAATTGGAGGAACAACATTATACCCAACTACTAATATTAGTCATTAGGTTGGAGTAAAGCGCCCTGGTTATAGGGCGCTTTTTTACTTGTTTGAAAGAATATCGGTGTTTTTAGATGTATCATAATCAATTCGCAAATCTTGTAATCATATTTTTTTATGGCTGTATCAATGTTATTAATGATTGCATTCCCCATTATTAAATCCCCATAAATGTAGCCTATCTTAGGTTGATAGTGATGCATGGTGCCTCCATGTATATAAATGCAGTTTGTCGAAATTATTAAAAAGGGGAATTTTTCTATTTGAAGAACTAATAATTGATTGTCAATTTGTATTAGAAATCTCAATCTAAACTAAAGGAGAACAAAATGGGACAAAATAATAAGGGCTTTTCTGAAACAGGATTGCGCAAAATGCGCAATATATTGGCGCGGCATGTCGATTCTGGAAAGATTCCTGGGCTCGTCGCCTTAGTCAGCCGAAACGGCGAGACGCATGTCGAAGCGCTTGGAACAATGAGGCATGATGGTGGTGCACCAATGCGTCGGGACACGATTTTTCGATTGGCGTCCACTAGCAAGCCAATCGCAGTTTCACCAGTAATGGTTCTGCTCGATGAGTGCAAACTGCATTTAGACGACCCAGTAGACAAATGGCTACCGGAACTCGCCGACCGGCAAGTGTTGAAACAGCCCGATGGCCCGCTAGAAGAGACCGTCCCAGCACGACGTCCTATCACTGTAAGAGACTTGTTGACCTCCACATTCGGGCTTGGAGTGGATCTCACGTTGATGGGTTCTCCAATCATGAACGCGTTCTTCGAGAGTGGGATATTCGACACGCCAGGTCAGGATATGCCCGATCCAGATGAGTTTATGCGTCGCCTAGGTGCACTTCCGCTAAGCTATCAGCCCGGAGAGCGGTGGCAGTATCATATCAGTATAGAAGTAATCGGCGTTCTTGTTGCCAGGGTCACGGGTCAGACGTTCGAGTCGTTCTTGCGCGAACGTATATTCGACCCGCTAGGAATGAAGGACACTGGATTCTACGTACCTCAGCTCAAAATTGATCGGCTTCCACCAGCCTTCAACCCCAATCCGCAGACAGGTGAATTCATCGTGTGGGATGAGGGGGCGGATGGACGTTATAGCAAACCACCAGCATTCCAAGCAGGCGGTGGTGGACTGCTTGGAACCGTCGACGATTATCACGCGTATTTGCAGATGCTTTTGAATAAAGGGATGCACGGTACTAAACGGATCCTGTCTAGGCCCGCAGTCCAGCTGATGACCACCAACCGTCTTACTCCGGAACAACAAGTATACCGAGACGATTTGGCCAAAAATAACGTCCATTTGTCGTTCGGACAAGGGATCCAAGGTGGCTGGGGCTTTGGGATGGCGGTACGTACCTATCTTGGAGACTACGCGTCTATTGGTCAATTCGGCTGGGATGGTGGAACCGGTACTTCAGCTTACGCTGATCCAGATAAACAGTTTATTGGAATTCTGTTCACTCAGGTTGGGATGTCCACTCCGGCCCCATCGCATCTTATCCAAGACTTCTGGACTACGGTCTATCAAGCAATCGAAGAATAGGGTACGTTTAAAGGAAAACGCCAAGACGGATAGATAATCATAGGCTTGATGGCCACGATCAACACCATGGTTAAAAGTTAGGATAGGACCGTGTTGGAAGTACTGCGGTAACAGTTGGGCATTATTAATAATAGCACAACAAAAAATCCTCTTGGATGCAAGAGGATTTTTTTATTGGGAATAGTAAGGACGAGAGGAGGTGCATTACATATGGGAAAAGGTAGAAGTAATAATGCTGGTAAAAAGCAACCGAATTTCGATGATTCATCTAATTTCGCTAAACAAAGCCAACCGACAGAAAAGAAGAAGAAGTAAAAAAAGGATCTCTCTTGATAAAGAGAGATCCTTTTTTTAATATATTGACGTTTCGGCACAACATATCGATTGCTCAACCAAATAGTCATTATAGTCATTCATGCAAGGCTTAAACTTCTTCGAATGGAAGTTAATTTAATATTATTGTCCTGCTTTTTATAATGCTTCTTCACGTTTACCTTATTTAAAAAGCCAATAAAAAGAGACACGTTTCCTAAATAAACGAGCTCTTAATGGAGTATTATCTTTATTTTGAGCATTTAATAAAATTCTCCAATTTATATTTTATAATAGTCTATGAAATGTAATTAATTAAATTTAAAATTTATATAGTAAGTTATAAAAATTTATGAAGAACTTTAAATATATTATTCCACAATCAGGCCAAATTATAGAGTGAAAGTTCTACTAGGGCTAAAAATATTGAGAGACATGAGGAGAGGGTTACATTGACTATTTATGAGCAATTTATAGAGGCTCTTAAAGAAAAAATAGGTGATACTGTAACATCAGCAGAGATAAAGGACAGATTAATAACAAAATTTAATACAGAACCGGGGAGTATTAATCCTGCTGATTATTGTTATAACCGTTATAACAAAGGGAGAGCGGTTAATAAAAATCTGTTTATATATATAAATAAAAAAACTTATAGATATGTAGGTGAAAATTATCCTTATACAGGATTAGTTTTTCACAAACCTAAAGGGACAGATTGTGAATATGTTGTAGGTGAGTGGGATAATGGGAAACTTCTTGTCTATAAGGATAAGGATAAAATAGGAATCTCACAAATTAAAAAGTTATATGAGGCATACTTTGAAATGTTACGATTTGAAATGAATGTTCTTGGTTGTAAGGCGACTGAATTAAGGCATCTTATAGGTCGTCTAGGTGAATTTTTTGTGTTCTTTACACAAATGGTGAGCTATCCAAAGTGACGAATCAGCATGGATATGATGTCATTAAAGATGGGCGAAGAATAAGTGTTAAAACAACTGCCCAAGAAAAAGGGTTTATCACGATCAATCAAAACACATTTGACCATTTTGATGATTTCTTCGTAGTTCAGTATAAAGATGATGATTTGAAACTATTATTTTATGGGCCAAAGGAAGAGATTCCATCGCTTAGACCATATGGGAATACTTATGAGGTTGATATAAATTCTTTAAAGAGAGTAGAAAAGACCCTTCTATAAGAGTGTCTTTTCTTATAGTTTTTTAGCAGAAGCAGGCAGTTCCAATGATGATTAATAAAATAAACAATATAACTAATAAAGCAAATCCTTCAGAAAAACCGCAACTACCACCAAATCCCATAATAGTTCCGCCTTTAATAAGAGGGAACAACAGGGGTATGCTCATGTATTTACATTCTAAACAAAAACATATTTGGAGCCACTTTGCATTCTTATCATTAATTTTAACTTTTTGTTCAGGATTACAAGCTCTAGCATTTTGGACAATCCGTTTAGATTTCGATATTTCTTGGTGGATTCCTAGTTTATATTTATTAGTTTACCCATGCTTCTTTTTAAAAAGTATTTGGAGAGAGTGTGGATGGTATGAGAGTAACATGAGAAAAGAAAGAAAAGAGTTCATTTAATATAAAAAAGAAAGGATCTTTAAGCACATTCGAATTCTAGATCAGTTTTTTCGCTAGCCATATAGCAGAAGTAAAAATAGAAGTTAAACAATTTTTGAAATGAAGATAGCCAATGTTTCCTTAATATAGGAAGCATCGGCCTGTATTATGTATATTGAGTGAGTTTACGTTTCTGGAATAATTGTAATAGCGACAGTCCGAACCGGAGCCTCTATTTCGTCGTCTTTACTTTGGCTATTGTAGTATTTAATCATTAATTCGTTAAGTTCATTTTGAAACTTTCCAAAGTGTTCTTCATCTAGCTTTAATTCTACTACAGAAAAAGTAGCCTTATCTTCTTGACTGTTTTGTTCTTCTAATTTCTTAAGGTAACTTTGATATTGTGTCATAAGTGATAACTGGTAATAAGAAATGTAGTTTAACTTGTCATCATCAGATAATCCTTTCCACTCACTTCCTTCAATTTTTGCATCTTCTTCATTGATTGCGTAATATTTTTCAGAAACAGATTTCACCTTTTTTTCGTTAATTACATGGACGATACCAGAATCAACCATAGTTTGTAGCTGTCTATATAGTGTTGCTTGTGGTACATTTTTAATGATTTTTACCATTTCTAATGGTGTTAGCCCATCTTCCTTATTTCTCATTAACACTTGGCAAATTTTCATTCTTACAGGATGCATTAAAATTTCAACTTTATTACTCATTATATCACCTTATGTATTGTTTTTTTATTCTCATTATAAATAATGAGAATAATGATTGCAATCCATCCGTTTTTATTTTATCATTATCAATAATGATAATGAGATTTGAAAGGAGTGATGACAATGAAAATACATTATGGATTGAATGATCTTAAAGACATTGATATTATGGCTTTTCTACCCATTATATTGCCAGTTATTGCAGTCGGGGCACTTTTAGTTTTCATTGCATTAATTGATTTATACCGAAATAGAAAAACAAGAAAAAATGTACTTGTATGGACGCTAATTATTATTTTTGTTAACGTATTGGGACCTATTCTGTACTTTATTATAGGGAGAAAGGACAGTGAGAAATTATGAAATTAGAGATTAAAAATGTAACAAAATCATTTAAAGGGAAAATTGCTGTCAATACTTTCTCGATGGAACTGCAATCAGGGGAATGTGTAGGGTTAATCGGACCAAATGGAGCAGGGAAATCCACATTAATAAAAGTGATTTCGGATATTATTAATCCAGATGTTGGTGAAGTTTTATTGAATGGGATAAAAATATCAAAAATGAAAAGAGAAATTGGCTACTTACCGCAATACCCTAATTTTTTTCATTGGATGACGGCGCGAGAAACCCTTATGTTTATGGGACAACTTTCAGGGGTGAAAAAAGAAGTGTTGTCAAAGTCTATACCAGAAATTTTGGAGAAAGTTGGATTAAGTGGAGAAGAAGGTTCAAAGGTGAGTGCCTTTTCTGGGGGAATGAAACAAAGACTCGGTATTGCACAAGCATTACTGCATAAACCGGCGCTTATTGTCATGGATGAACCAGTATCCGCATTAGATCCAATCGGCCGACGGGAAGTATTGAATTTGATTGAAGAAATAAAAAAAGATACAACCATTTTATTATCAACCCATATATTAAGCGATGCGGAAGAAATCTGTGAACGATTTGTCATGATTAAAGATGGAACAAAGATAGAAGATACAACAATTACTGAGCTTTTGCACCGCAATAGCGAAAATAAATTAATCATTGAAATCACAGCTAAAGATCGAGAGTGGATTGATGTTGTAAAAAAGTTGCCCTATGTGAAGGACGTAGAAGTAATTGGGCTTAAAATCAAAGTGAAGGTTGAAAGTATCGAAATAAACAAAAATATGTTACTGCAAAATGCACTCGAACATAAAGTGAACATCGTTAAATTTGAAATAAGTAACGATACTCTAGAAGAAATTTTCTTGAAATTGGTGGTGCAAAAATGAGTAACTTACTGGTATTGATAAAAAAAGAATGTGTTCAAATGCTACGTGATTTCAAGATCATTTGGCTACCAATTGTTTTTATATTTTTAGGCGCAACACAGCCGATAGTAACTCATTATTTACCATCAATTCTAGAAGCGTTAGGTGGAGGACAGGGAATTACCATTGATCCGAGTATGATAGCACAAAAAGGGGGCGAAGTACTGGCGAGTACTTTGGGTTCTCAGTTTGATCAGCTCGGACTTATGATTCTAGTAATTTCTATGATGGGTGCCATTCAAACAGACAAAGCTAACGGTATGTTAGCCTTTATTTTAACAAGACCTGTTACGGTTACTTCATATATAGCGGGGAAAATAGTATCAAATTATGTAATCGTATCGTTCAGTGTAATGATTGGGTACTTTACTTCTTATCTATATATAAACTACCTTTTTACTGCTGTTCCGTTTTTGCACATGATTACTGGCTTACTATTTTATTTAATTTGGGTTCTTTTTATCGTATCTTTCACAACAATGACAAGTGCTATTTTTCAAACTCAAGGTATTATTGCGCTAATTTCAATTGTTTTTCTTTTAGCTTGTAGAATAATTGTCGGTTTGAATCCAATAATAGATCAGGTTAATCCAGCCAGTATGAGTAAGTATGCAATGGAAACGTTAGTCACGGGGGTAGTAAATTCAAACGCAATAATTAATGGATTACTAACTATAATTTGGATTTTATTGACACTCTTCGTAACGTATTATTGGATTGCTAATAAAAAGTTTAATTATGAATAACCGTGATGAGGGTAATGGTTTCAAATAAAACAACCCAACAAGAAAAAGCTTCCACTACTGTGGAAGCTTCTCTAAATGATGTGCAATATCAATATACATATTGGAGTAAACTGAATGTATTTCATTACTTGGTGTAGCGTTAGAAGAGAAGTGGACAATGACCATATTTGCTTTCGGATCGATGTAAAGTGTTTGTCCGTAACTACCTAACACTTCAAAAGCACCTTGTTCATTGTGCGGAATCCACAATTGATTATGATAAGAAATGGAAGCTCCAGGGCCAACTGCAAGTTCACCTTCTTGGACATTTTTTATATCTTCAGTAATAGAAGAAGGGAGAATTTGTTTTCCGTTATATTCCCCGTTGTTTAATAGTAATTGCCCAAATCTAGCCATATCTCTAGCAGTTGCATTTAAGCCCGCGCTTGCTTGTTCTACTTTTGTTTCATCTGTAACGTAATACGCGTTTTCTTCCATACCAATTTGAGACCATATGCGCTCGCTAACATTTTCAGCTAATGATTTACCAGTGATCGTTCGAATAACCCAAGCGAGTGTTTCGGCTGATCCGTTATCGTAAGAAAAATCGGAACCAGGCGGTGCAGTTTCTTCTGCTTCTCGTAACATATCATAAATTTTCATCGGGCCGTCGTAGTTTTTACCGCGTGGTAAAATATTGCTAGCTAAATATAGTTGTGCATCTTGATTTTCTAACGCTGGATGTTCATATCCGTGAGTAGGATATTCTACAGAAACTTGCATGTCCAATAATTGTTGAAGTGTGGCATTACCGAACGGTGTATTTTTTAATTCTTTTATATATGCGTCAGCTGTTTTTTCTAAGTCAATACGATTTTCACCAGCGAGAGATTGTATAATTGCCCCGGTAAAGACCTTCGCTAATGACGCCATGCCATGAGGTTCACTCTCGTTATACCCGTTGAAATATCGTTCATATACAAGTTGTCCATTGTGTACCACGACAAAAGCATCCGTTTTGTTATCGTCTAAAAGTTTTTTTAGAGGAGCTGTATTTCCAAATCTACGCTCCACAGCAAAATCGTCTAAGTTTTGCAATGCGGTAGAGAAGTGGGATACTTGATCCGGGTTATTTTTCACCTCGTTAATTAAAGTGAATTCTTTCATATGTGTATACGACCAACGTAAGTAAGGATCATCTAACCAATTTTTCTTCGTCACGTTATTTTTTGATGGGATTGTTTTATTATGTTTGAAGTATGTAAAACCGAGCCCTGTAATTACAAATATAAATGTGATTATGAGTAAGAGTAGGGGAGATTTTTTAAGTTTCATATCGGTCCCTCCTTTTTATTTCTACTATTAGTATACGCGTCTATTGAAAGAAATACAAAATAAGGAAAGTAAACGGGGAAGTTTACTTTCCTTATTCATGTTAAGCGGAAACTTTTCCGTCTGTATGTTGTTTCTTGAATTTTTGTTTTCGTCCGTGTAATCCATAATAGAGTAGTAAAGTGAAAGCAACGATAATAGCTGCGATAAAATACATATTATGGTAACTCGATTTCGCTGCGATGATACCTAAAATGAAAGAACCAAAACCGAGACCACTATCAAAGAATGAGAAGTACGTAGCTGTCGCAGAACCACGTCGATGGTTTGCAGCGGCAGAGATCGCAATCGTTTGGAAACTTGGAATTAATGTTCCGTAACCTAAACCGATTAACATACCTGCGCCAAGGAACCAAAACGGAGTTTGCGCTTGGCTTAAAATGAACATCCCAATTGTGAAAATAATGATAGCTGGGTAAACAAGTACATTTTCACCGAAGCGATCAAAAATCTTTCCTGTAAATGGACGTGAAATTACAACAACGAGTGCGTATACAATAAAGAAGTAACTAGCAACTTCTCCTAAACCGATCTCTTTCGCATAAATAGGAATAAAGGATAAAATACCACTATAAGAAAAGGCTAAAACAAATCCTGTCAGAGCGATCGGAATAGAGGATGGTTCAATTAAGTCCTTCCATTTCATTTTTTCTCGTTTTTGTTTGCTCACTGGTACTTCATGCGGAATATTTACAAGTAGTCCTAATAAAAATGCAAGCAATGAAAATACGGAACAAACGATAAATAGTACAGTAAATGAAAAATGAGAAATAATTGTTAAACCTAAAAAAGGACCAATTACCATCGGCAAACTCATGAATACGCCGAAATAGGCAAGTGCTTCGCCTCGTCTATGAGCTGGCGCAACATCTGTGACAATCGTACCAGTTGCAGTGGTTGCCATACCGAACCCAATACCATGTAAGAAGCGAAGGGCAAGTAATAAAAATAAACTTTGTGCACCGAAATACATAACGGTAGCAGCTAAAAATAATGAAAGTGAAATAAATAAAATTTTCTTTCTTCCTAATTCATCGAGCCATTTTCCTGTAAATGGTCTACATAAAACAGATGAAATAAGAAAAACAGTTGCAACTAAACCAATTTCCTCAGGTTTTCCTTTTAGGCCGTCTATTACATAGACAGGCAGAGTAGTCATAAGCATATAGAATGTTAAGAAGAGAAATAGACTACTAAAACAAGTTCCGAGGAAATCCTTCGTCCAAAGTTTCTCACTTTGCATCGTCATCCCTCCAATTTAATCTAAATTTTTAATGATTTTTTGTAACACTTCAAATGCTTGATGTAAATCATCTTCGTTAATATCTTCTAGTGTTTTTTCTTCGAAAGTATCAACTTCTTCTTGCCATACCGGAATCATTTTTATCGCTGTTTCTGATAAAGAAATGAGCTTCTCACGACGATCTTTTCCTTCTGTACGAATAATCCAGCCCATCGTTTCCATACGTGTTAACGTACGAGTCATCGTTGGTGATTCAACATTTAAATACTGACATAATTCTGTTTGTGTACAAGAACCGGTTTGATTAATGCGGAAAATAACAGCCCATTGCGCACTGAATAGTCCAGTTGGAGATACGCGTTCATTAAATTTCTTTGTGAATTTTCGAGAAGTCTGGCTGACAATGTGGAAAAAATGTTGTTTTTCGTCCATGTATTTTGATCCTTTCAAATTAGTTACCTAGCTAACTATATACTTTTTTATTATAATTGTCTAGTAATAGACATGTTGAGTTATGTAAAAATTTCGTATAGGCTTTATGTTGAGAACGTACATTCTGTATGTTATTCTTTAAGTAAGTAAAGAATTTTCTTTCTATTAAATAGAATGGGGGAACTTGTGATGATTAAGCCTGCAACAATGGAGTTTGTTTCACTATCGAACGGAGAAACGATTGCGTATCAGGAAGTTGGAAGGCAAAATACAGAAATTCTTGTACTCATTCACGGGAACATGACATCGTCACAACACTGGGATTTAGTTATTGAAAAGCTACAAGATCGATACCATATTTACGCTCTTGATTTAAGAGGATTTGGCCAATCAACATATAATCAATCGGTAGATTCATTACAAGACTTTGCGGTTGATGTAAAACTATTTATCGATCAATTAAAACTAGAGAAATTTTCATTAATGGGCTGGTCAATGGGCGGTGGTGTTGCGATGCAATTTACAGCGGATCATCCAACGTTTGTCGAAAAGTTAATTTTAGTAGAATCAGTAGGCATGAAGGGATATCCAATTTTTAAAAAAGATATTAACGGGCAGCCAATCGTATCAAGTTTAGTAAAGACGAAAGAAGAAATCGCACAAGATCCCGTACAAATTGCTCCAGTGCTAGATGCGATAAAAAATATGAATAAATTATATTACCGTACAGTATGGAATCTATTAATATATACACATAATCAACCGGAACCGGATCGTTATGAAAAGTATTTAGACGATATGTTGACGCAGCGTAATTTCGTAGATGTGAATTATGCGCTCATTACATTTAACATTTCGGATGAACATAACGGGGTTATAGAGGGAAATAAGAAAATTCATCATATTAAAGCTCCGACACTTGTTATACAAGGTGACAGAGATTACGTCGTACCGCAAGTAGTCGGTGAGGAGTTAGCGAAACATTTGCCGAATGCAGAATTGAAAGTGTTAGAGGATTGCGGTCATTCGCCGTTTATTGATTGTTTAGATGTATTTATAAAACATGTTGAGGATTGGTTAGAATAGAAAGAATCCCCGAAATGAGAAGTGTTGCATATACTATAACATTTGTATGTAAAAGGGGAGAGAGTCAATGCATAAACCATCCTTAATCGCTTATTCACCATATAATCATCATATATATACAAAAATAATGATAACTCCGATGTATATGCAAGTTTCACCAGCTGTAGTTCCTTTACAAATGCAATACCCGCAGCCACCAATAGCTCATGCACAGCACTACTTATATGGACCATCATTTTATGAAAATCCATATTTCAAGCACTTTCATTACAATGTGAAAGCACAAGTTTGGGAAGGATAAGAAGCTAAAAGGTTCATTCTTTTAGCTTCTTCTTATTGCGAATATTCGTACACGCATTTGCAGAAACAGTTTATAATGAGAAGTGGACAGCGTGAGAAGGAGAGGGAAGAGGATGTCAATGCGTTTTACATTTTGGATTATGGTTGGGATTGTAGCAATCTCGGGTTTGTCACAAGGTATGCTCTTACCGGCCATTGCAATGATTTTTGAACAAGAAGGGGTTAGTTCAAGTATTAACGGTATTCATGCGACGGCATTATACATTGGGATATTAGTTATTTCACCGTTTCTTGAAAAACCGATGCAAAAGTTTGGAATGAAGCCAATTATCGTTATTGGTGGGTTTCTCGTTATTATTTCATTATTCTTCTTTACACAAACTTTTTCATTTTGGGTATGGTTTATCCTTAGATTTCTAGTTGGAGTCGGAGATCATATGCTTCATGTCGGAACGCAAACATGGATTACGACAACATCAGACCCAAGTAAAATAGGTAGACAAGTATCGATATACGGTGTATTCTTCGGAATTGGTTTTGCTGTCGGTCCGTATTTAGCAAGCACTGTACAGTACGGTCTTGCAACGCCATTTATTATATCTACGATACTTTGTTTAATAGGTTGGCTCCTATTACTTCCAACGAAAAATGCATTCCCAGCGCAAGATGAAAGAGAAGTGAAGAGCGAATCATCATTTTCTCGTTATAAACAAGTTGTTGGATTAGGATGGATTGCGTTACTTGGTCCACTTGCATATGGCGTACTCGAAGCAATGTTAAATAGTAACTTACCAGTATACGCGCTTCGTAAAGGATGGTCTGTTTCAGAAGTATCCTTCTTATTACCAGCATTTGCAGTTGGGGGCATTATTACACAAATTCCGCTCGGCATATTAAGTGATAAATATGGAAGAGACCGTATTTTAACGTGGACGTTCAGCATAAGTACGGGCATTTTCTTGCTGGCAGCCGTATTTGATCAATATTACTGGATCGTCTTTGCCTGCATGCTGTTAGCTGGTATGGTCATTGGATCGTGTTTCTCTTTAGGGCTTGGATTTATGACAGATTTATTACCGAGACACTTACTACCAGCAGGTAATATATTATCTGGAATTGCCTTTAGTTTAGGAAGTATACTGGGACCTGTATTAGGAGGCGTATTTATAGAAAAAATACAGTATACAAGCTTTTTTATTGCGGTTATGATTATAATAGGAATTCTTGCAATGGTATATATGATCTACATGAAGAATCAATTCGCATCAAGAAAAATAGAAAGTAGGTTAGGGCATGACAAAACAACCTAATAAGAAAAAATTTGAAGTACTCGAAAACGAAACAATTACAGACTGCTTAGCACGTATGGAACAAGAAGGCTATGCACCGTCTCGTCGTATGGAAGAGCCAATCTTTCATGAAGTGAAGAAAGACGGCAAAACAGAAGTTGAACCGTGCGGTAGAAAAATTGTTTTTGAGGGGAAATTGAAGTAATAAGTTATATAAAAAGAATTTACTTTGGGGTACAAGCAAGGTGAAACATATAGCCACATAAGAAAACGCTGTTGATTCCAATATCAATAGCGTTTTTATTGTTACAAAATATATAGATCAAAATGAATTTCTGCTTGAATGAAACTAGCAAAATTAATAATCTCTTTTTGTAAATACATTGCGGGTGATTCGTTATTCTCCACTTGAATCACTACCATAAAAAGAAACTGTAAATCATATTTCTCTTTAAGTTGTTTTAATTGTTCTGTTTTTCCTTCAAGGGATTTTAGAATAACATGCAACTGATTATTTATATCGTATGATTCTTGATATCCAGTGCTTAAAGTCCAATCCGTTTCTTTTCTGTATATGACTTTGGTGGATACAAGATTTGGATTATCATGCCTTGCAACAACATCCCCTTTTTTATAAGTCCTTGTAGGCTCGATACTAATTGCTTCAACAGGGAATGCATCACCCGTTACACTAAAATAAGCCATAACTTTGGTTTTATCCAGAACGGTTCCTCCTCTATTATTAAGATGTTATTTTTATTACATTATAAAAATTTACGAATGTAAATGAAATTTTTTATCCCGCTATTTGTGAGCAGTAAAAATTCTATCTCAAAATCAGCGAATGCGAGGAAGTTAGGAGGGAGCTAACAGTTCATAAACATCCCATTGGCTGGGGAATAATCAGTGGGATTTTGGCGTTGGGACATAAATGATAAAGCTAAATATATATACCTTTGTAGGAAAGAACAATGATACAAAAGTAGGATGATTAAAAATATATTTATTTGTATGATAAAAACAAAATATATTTTCAAAATCAGAATGTAGGGGAGGGATACATAATGATACAAAGCATATATGAAACTCATTTACATGTAAGAAATTTAGAAAAGGCAATAGATTTCTATCAAAATAAGTTAGGCTTAACAGTAGCAAAAAAATTATCGAAAAGACGAGTTGCATTCTTTTGGGTAGGAGAAAGTAAAGAGCAAATGCTCGGGTTATGGGAAGTACATAGTAATGAAAATTTTGAGACGAAACACTTCGCTTTTCGCGTAGATTTAGAGTTTTTAAAGACTTCTAAATTGTGGTTAGAGAAGCGTGGAATAGAGGTAGTAGGGAGTCAGGGGAAAGGAAATGAAGAGCCGATCGTTCAAAGGTGGATACCAGCTGCAAGCGTATATTTTCTAGATTGTGATGGAAATAAATTAGAGTTTATTTCTATGCTATATGATGATCCAGATGAATTAGAATATGCAACGTATTTAAGTGAATGGGATGCGGAGTATCAAGAAAAATAAAGTTTAATCAGTGGGAGTTTAATAGATTTATATTATGCAAAATAGATAGGAACAAAATAAAATCCCTCAAGAATAAGAGTGTTCTTGAAGGATTTTAGTATGCTTTACATATTTTATATGGCTTGTAACGTATTAACGATCTTCAGTTTTAGATATTTCAGCGCGTTGAATATAACCATCAGAGAAGCTGAAATAAAGAGAATAGCTTCCTCGATTATATATAAAGCCTTCACTAGTCATATCCGCTCCAATTTCATCTGGTTCACCAAACCACTCTTTTAATTCATTGATAGTGATGTCCATTTTTACCCATATATATCTAGCGTCCGAAGGGTACATGTCAATATTATAATCTCCGTATACTGCTGTATTAGGTGCATCACATTCTGTACATGGTGCTTGCTTTAAAACATCAGGCGCTCCATATTCTTTTTTTACCTCAGATATATCTTTACCCAGTGCATTTAATTTAAATGGACCAAACGTCCCATTCTGTAAAGCTGTTGTTAACATTTGTTTCAGTTCTTCTTTTGAATTAATGTTGAAATTATAAGATCTGTTCTTTGCTATTGCATTATAGAAAAATTGTGCATACTGCTCACGCTTCACAATCATGTTTCCATTAAAATTACCTGACTCGTCACCTTGTGCTATACGGTTACTACGCACTGCATTTACAGCTTCATAGGCCCAATGACCTTTTGGTACATCTTTAAATTTCTCTTGTCCTTTTGATTCTAAATGAAATGCTTTTTGTAGTATTACTGCCATTTCATATCGAGTTAATACATCATCTGGACGAAATGTACCTGATCCATCACCTGTCATAATTCCAGCTTGCGCAATGGCTTTAATATCCTTTTCAAACATATGATTTGTAATGTCACTAAACATATTCGCCTGTTTATCGTCTGCTATTAAGCCTAAATGTCGATTGACTAAAGAAGCTACCTGTCCTCTAGTAACATTGTCTCCAAAACCAAATTTCCCATTTCCGTATCCCTTATAAATTCCTGCTGACGCTAAGTAATCGATAGCATCTTTTGACCAGTGGTCCTTTGGTACATCTGTAAATACAGTGTTCGCATTGCTAGCTACTTTATAGCTATTCGTAGTTGTTTGTGCGTTTGCTGTGCCTACCATCATTGTAGTTGCTAGTGCTGCGGTGATTACGAATCCGAAAATTTTTTTAGCTTTGCTTGTTTTTTTGCTCATTTGAGAAAGCCTCCCCAGTTTCATTTAACTTTATTATACGTATTACACATATACATCGTAATTGTAACATATAAATAGTGATTATTTGACATTAATTTCCGTAATGTGGATAAAAATTCATCTTTATTTAATAATGGTAGATACAGTAAAACGTTCTATTTTCCAATCTGTGATAGAAAACAGAACGTATATTTGGTATAATTGAAATATACTATATGAAACGATGTACATGAGTTTGTGATTTATGAAAAAAGGTAAGTAATACATAATAATAATAACTACGCTATAGTGTTCAGTTCATGTTATACAAATCAATCGTTAGAGAGGAAAAGAAGTATGAATCAAATTTCATTCGAAGATTTATTTGAAGAAGAAAACAAACCAGAAAAGGTGGAGGTAGCTAATATACCAGAGCCTTTATCGCCATTACAAAAAGATATATTGGAATTAGTGGATTCTGAGGAAATAAGTGCGTTTGAGCTATGTGAACAATTAATACGATCTGGCAAAATATCAGATGAAAGATTCACAACTAATAAGCCGAAAGCATATGGGCAAGTATGCTTACTATTAGAAGGTTTTGTTAAGGAAGGAAAGCTTATCTTTGTCAAAAGTGATGAGAAAAGAGATAGGGTTTATAAATTGAATGAAGAAGTTTCTAACATATAAGTTGTCCACAGGTAAATAAATGTTTTCTAAGAAGAGAGTTCAGTAGTCAAAGAAAAAGGGGGTATCAATCAAGAAAGATTGATACCTCCTTTTTCTTTTTTAACATCTTACATACTTACGTTTGAAACCAAGTCTTCCTCTATCAAGTTCTTTCTGAATACTTTCGGAAGCATTTAGCAAACTGCTTTTTTTGTTGTCACGTTTAATTTCTACTATACCAACTTCTTTTGCAATCTCAACTGCCTTTTCGTGTAGTGGCACATATGAAATTGCTACAGTGTTTAGAAAATTATTCATAGCGGATTTAGTTCGTTCTGGTGAATCATGGATCGTATTTTTTACCATTTCAAGCATAGTAGAAATTTTGCTTTCAGAAAACTCATTGTCTTTGCGATTTCCTAAAAGCCAGCAGTAGCAACTCCAGCCCGCTGACATTCGTAGCTCGTCTCCACTTGCAATCCATTTATCAGCAACATCTTGTGCAATATTTGATTCTGATAAAGTTACTGCCACCACATAATCGGACAACATATAAAAATATGCTCCGTCGATCCAGCGATCAAAATTAGACTCACTCATAGCTTTCGGATCCGCAATAATACCTGCAAAGTACATAGCATCGTAGTTGCCTGTCGCATAAAGTTCTTCAGCTAATTCTTGATTTAATTTTATTTTTTTAGCGATTGGTTTCATAGCACCTGTGGCTACGCCGAAAACTGGCTCGTGCGCACCGTTAGATATGTATATTTTTTTCGTTCTTTCTTTGCCTAAGGCCTCAAGCTCTTGCATAACTGTTTTAAAATCCAAAGCTGTGCACATCCTTCCTTCATATAAAAATCATTTTAATTGCGAGCATCTAGTTTAAATTTTTTATCATGTTTTCCATACTTCCTAATTTTAAATCTTATGTGAGTAGGATGTCTACTTTCTATAATTTATCGATAATTCAGTTAGTAATTTTGAAAGTCTAGCTATCTATAATTGTAAGTGTACTATATGAAAGTAGACGGGAAGGAAATACAGAAGTATAGCTTTTTACATAGATTGTTGGGATGAAAATAATATTTTACCTTTGGCTCTTTCTCGGTATTATCATGTTATTATTTGGTAAGGAGATAAATGGAATTTAAAGTTAAATATGTGAGGTTGGTTATAAATGATAAAGAAATTTACGAGAGTAATATTAACTGCAGTTATGCCAATTGGTATTATTGCGGGTTGTGGAACTGCTGAAAAAACTGAAGAAAAAGAGCCGAAAGCGGTACAATCGGAGAAAAAGGACTATACGGATTACTCGTATGGAAGCAAAGGTATATTAGTAAGCGGCAAAGCGAAAGAACGTCAACAATACGAGGTTGGATATATGGATGACAATAAGTTAATTGGAATTGATGAAAATATTGAGGATTGTATTATTTTAGATAATAAAGATGAAGCAGGTCTCGTTTGGAAACAAATAGAGCGTGGATCTATTATTGAAGTGCAGTATGGTAAGGACCGCAGCGATATCGTAGGCGTACAATTTGTAGGAGATCGTGAGCCATACGAAATTAGTGATAAGTTTGATCGGAATACGATAAACGAGATTGTCGAAAACGTTAAAGGGAATTTGTAATAGAAGTATTTCGCTAGTATATAATCTATTATAATGAAGAAAATCAGTAAAAGGTATCCTAATCTATTTTTTGAGGAATAGTAGTGTGAAGGGGATAAGTGCTTTTGACGGCGATTGCAATTGGTTATAAAATAATGTCTGTTAAGGGATTTTATAGAAACTATAATTTACCTGCTGGGGATAAAATGAAAGTATTTATAAAAGGGTGGAATAAACGTAGTTTTATACATACATAGTAGATTCATAGTCTTTCACTAATGAGAAAATAAAGGGAGGTTGAGACACCTACACGAACAGTGTAGGTGTCGATTACAGCAATGAATAAAATCATAAAAAAAAGAGTAATGGCGCTATCAACAAGTCTAGTAATTTTAGGGAGTGCACCTTTATCAACATCAGCAGAAGAGATAAACAAATCTCATACTGACCAAATTAGTATTGCCAAAGGGGAACGTGGAACGAGCGGATTAAGTTATTCTAATTTCAATCTAGAAACTCCAGATCACATGCAAATTAACGAAGCGGAAGTATCAGAGAATGAGAAAATTCTTTTAGAAGAATATAAACATAAACATGATGAAACAGAAGAGTTACATAAAATGAAAGAAGCCAAAACAGGTCAAGTAGCAGAAGATGAAGCTATTTCAAACATTGAAAAGGCATTTGAACATGTAGACGGTCGAAATGATGGTTCTACTCGCGAAATGAAGCCGGTTGAAAAGCCAAGAGCTATTCAATATAGTGCATCGATGACTACAAAGAAATATGGAACACTTGCAGGTGTCCCGTTTGTAGAGTGGATTGTTCCAGCAGGAAACCCCGATATTCGTCCTGCCAATCCGATGAAAGCACGATATATTACAATTCACGAGACTGCAAACACAGCTCGTGGTGCGAATGCTGAAAATCATGCGAAATATTTGTATAAACAAGCAACGGAAGGTACATTCCGAACAGCTTCATGGCATTTTACTGTGGACGACAAACAAATCTATCAGCACTTACCAACAAACGAAAATGGTTGGCATGCAGGAGATGGGGATGGCTCAGGAAATAGAGAGTCTATCGGCATCGAAATTTCAGTTAACCAAGATGGAGATTACAATAAAGCGTTAGAGAATGCAAAGCGACTTGCAGGTTATTTAATGAACAAAGAAGGAATTAGCGCGGATCACATTTATAGGCATCAACAATGGAGCGGAAAAAACTGTCCTGATATTTTAATTTCTCGTGGAAATTGGACTGGCTTCGTACAAGGTATTCAATGGTATGCAAATGTTAACGCACAAATTGACTCGCCTTTAAAAGAAAGAAACGAGCTATTTGATTCAAATGAATATAATCCAGCTGAACCTAATATGGAGCTTGTAGTGAATGGTGACGGGATAAACGTACGTAGCGGTGCAGGGCTTGAACATCAAACCGTTCGTAAAGCTGCAAATGGAGACCGTTATAAAGTGTTAGCGGTTAAAAACGGTTGGTATAAAGTAGGTAACGATGAGTGGATTTTCTATAACCCAAGTTGGATTAAGATAAACTATAATGTGCTAAATAAAGAAGTACAAAAACCAAAAGATGATATTACAGGTGGCTGGTTTGAAGGACATATTCGTAAGCTGAACAGTCTAGGTATTATGCACGGCGAAGGTAATGGTGTATTTGCGCCTTATCGTAATGTAACGAGAGCTGAGTTTGCGACATTAATCTCAAACGCTCTAAAGCTACCAGAAGGAAATAAGTCATTTGTAGATATTAACAAAGCGCATCCATCACTTCATAGCGGTATTAAACGTAGTGCAAGTGCAGGAATTATTAGCGGTCGTGGCGGAGGGATTTTTGATCCTAACGCATCCATCACTCGTGAAGAAGCATCTATCATGATTGATAACGCATTACAGTATAAAGGTGTTACAGGTAAATTAGTCGCATTACCATTTACAGATCAACATTTAATCACATACAAACAGCCTGTTCAACGATTATACAGTTTAAAAGTAGTTACTGGTGTTGGAAATAATGAGTTTAATCCTAAAGGTACAACAACTCGTGGTGAGGCAGCTGCCTTTTTAGTGAAGATGCTGGACTCTATGCAGAAATAAATGAATGGTATGTAGAAATTTGTAATGATGCAAAAAATAATAATAAGGATTTTAAAGGAGCTATCCAAAATGAGGATTTGGAACAGCTCCTTTTTATTTTAACTACTATCAAGCCCCTTCCAAGCCCCTTATAAGCACCTACCAAGTAATAAATCACTAAGAAAAAACAAAACAAAACAAAAACAACTACAAGAATAAAAAGCGCGAAAAAAATAAAATCGTCGTTGTAGTAGTTAAAAAAATTTGGAATTCAAATGCAAAAACCACCCCCGCATTCCTATATGTATATTGAAGGATTGAAATCTGCCTTTTTATCCCGCATTAACTGCCCGTAAAAGCACGATTGGTTCAACTAATAATCAGTGGGGGAGGAACAAGACCCCCACTGATTAAAGTTTCACTTTATGAATGCAAGGAGGAGGTAAACATATGGCGGTGTACCGTAATGTGCAAGTGAACTTTTGGCAAGATGAATTCATATTAGATTTAACGCCAGAGGAGCGTTATTTTTACATATATTTGTTAACTGGTACGAAAACGAAGCAGTGTGGAATTTACGTATTACCGAAGCGTGTGGCAGAACTGGAAACAGGATACAGTATGGAAACTGTTGAGAAGCTGTTAAATAGATTTGTTGCATACGGAAAGATTTTATACGATGCGGAAACGAAAGAGTTATACATAGTAAATTGGCTACACTACAACCCTATTTTAAATACGAATGTAGAGAAGTGTGTGTTACGTGAATTAAAGAATGTGAAAAATAAAGAGTTCATACATATGTTTTTACGTAAATGTCTTGAAGAAGAATGGAAGATTCCATTGTTATTGCAGCATTTTGGTATGCCAATAGAAGAGGATACTAGTAGTTTACAAGAAGTTATTGAAGAGAAAGAAGTAGAAGAGGTAGAAAGTATAGAAGAGGCCGCTCCACATAGTGAAGTTTATAAGTTTTATGAACAACATATTAGTAGTTTATCCCTATATATCGTAAAGGAATTGAAGGAGTGGATACAAAAGGTTTCAGGAGAGACAGTATTAGAAGCTCTTAAAATTGCGCTTGAACATAATAAGCGAACGCTTGCTTATGTGAAGGGGATTTTGAGGGATTGGTGTAAGAAAGAAAGCTGGAATTTGAGTGAAGGAAAGGAAGGAGTATTCAGTTTACATGATCCATAGCATGAGCAAGGAAGGATTTTTTCTTTTCTAAAAGGTTCTATCAAAATAGAAGCGAATAGTTTGAGAAAGGAGGGGGTTAAAATGGAAGTCGTTATAAAGAAGAAACGAACTAGAGGTAAGAGAATTTTTATTTGGTCTAGTAGTATCGTTCTTTTGTTAGTTATTTGTACAGCGATTTTTTTGAACATATATACGCTTAGTTCTGTACCAAAGATAGATGGAACGATAAAGCTAGAGGATTTACAACATGCTGTTGCGGTGAAACGAGATAGTAAAGGTGTACCGCATATTAAAGCGGAAAATGCACATGATTTATATTTTTCGCAAGGGTATGTACAAGCGCAAGATCGTTTGTTTCAAATGGATTTAAGTAGAAGGCAAGCTTCTGGGATGTTGAGTGAAGTTGTAGGGGGAGCAGCTGTTGATCGAGATAAGTTGTTTCGAACGCTCGGTTTACGGCGAGCAGCGGAAGCGTCTGTTAGTCAATATGACGGGGAAGCGAAATATGCCCTGCAGTCATTTGCTGATGGGGTGAACGCTTTTATACGCGAGGCGAAAGAGGAAAAGAAATTGCCAGTTGAGTTTACTATATTAGGATATGAGCCTGCTGAGTGGTCAATTGTGGATTCTTTAACGATTGGAAAGTATATGGCGTTTGATTTAGGAGGACATTGGCATGGACAGGCGTTTCGATATTGGGCGCTGAAAAATTTACCGAAAGAGCAAGCAAATGAGCTATTTCCTACATATCCGAAAGATGCACCTAGATTGCTAGCTGAACTGAAAAATACAAATGTGGACGTAGCGCAAAGTTTTGCAAAAACGATCATTCCGCCAGAGTTTAACGGTAGCAATAACTGGGTCATAAGCGGTGAGAAGAGTGCGTCTGGTAAGCCAGTTTTAGCAGATGATCCTCATTTATCTCTTGCGACGCCTTCTATTTGGTATCAATCAAAACTTGAAATGAAAGAGTTGAATGTGAGTGGCGTTATTTTCGCTGGAGTACCGGGTATTATATTAGGACACAATGACAAAATAGCATGGGGTGTTACGAATACAGGTCCTGATGTACAAGATTTATATATTGAGAAACGAAATCCTAATAATGAAAATGAATTTTTGTATAACGATAAGTGGGAAAAAGCTACAATTGTTGATGAATCTATTAAAGTAAAAGGCGGGAAAACAATTCCGTATAACGTGACGATTACGAGGCATGGTCCAGTCATTTCAGAGTTTGCGGATAAGGGGAAAGAGAAAACGAAAACAGTATTCGCTTTGAAATGGACTGCTTTGGAGCCTTCTGCTGAATTAAAGGCTGTATTAAATATGAATAAAGCGAAAGATTGGAATGAGTTTGAAACGGCACTTCAAGATTTTCATACACCGACTCAAAACTTTGTATTTGCATCAAATGACGGCACAATTGCGTATAAAGCGAATGGAAATATACCAGTGCGTAAAAAAGGTGATGGGAGTTTGCCAGTGCCAGGGTGGACAGATGAATATGAATGGGAAGGGTATATCCCATATGATCAACTTCCAAAAGTAATAAATCCAAAACAAGGGTTTATTTCTACTGCGAATAATAAAATTGTGGATGATCATTATCCATACCATATTAGTAATACGTGGGCACAGCCATATAGGCAAATGCGTATTCAAGAATTTTTACAAGAGAAAGAAAAGTATACGGTGAAAGATTTAGAAGAGTTACAGATGGATCAAAAAAATTTATACGGGAAAGAATTTATTCCTATATTGTTAAAAGAGTTAAATAAAGCATCTTTAAATGAAGTAGAAAAAGAAGGCGTAAAACAATTAACAAAGTGGAATTTTTACGATAGTAAAGATGAAGCGGCACCATTAATATTCCATTTGTTAATGAAAGAGATTTCGAATACGCTATTTTCAAAAGAAATACCGAAAGATGTGATGGAGTTATTTGAAGGGAAGTCACAAGTTGTTGATGAATTGATTCGAAAAGAAGTAGCAGGAGAAAATAGCGCTTGGTTTACGAAGTACGGAGGCTTCACGAAAGTTGTGCATACATCGTACGAGAATGTAATGAAGAAATTACAGAAGGAATATGGACCCGATGTTGCGGAGTGGAAGTGGGGCGATTACCATCAACTGGCTTTTACACATCCAATTTCAAAATCATCTAGTATGTTAGCACTACTTGCATTTAATCGTGAAAAACCCGTTCCAATTGGCGGAAGCCAAGTTACCGTTCAAGCAGCGAGTTACGGAGATAACGGTATTGTCAATCACGGAGCTTCTTGGCGATTTGTGATTGATACGAAAGATATGTCAAACGGTTATCATATCGTAGGGCCAGGGCAATCGGGACATTTTAGAAGCGATTGGTATCATGATCAAATCGATGATTGGGTAAATGGAACGTATCATACGACTACATTGAATACGGAGGGGGTAGAGGGGAGAGTGTTAAATTTAGAGCCGAAGTGATAATATTTCCACTGATGAAAACTTATAGACTAGAACATAACCCAGTTCTTAAATAATTTTAAAAGCCTACTATCAGTTAAAATGATAGTAGGCTTTTGTATTTTAGAGGATAAGCTTCAATAATTTTATTATGACAAAATAGTAAGTGTTTTAACATTTACTTATACGATAACGGGCCTTATTTACTCTGTTACAAAAGAAACCACACAAAGTGTTCTTTTTCTTTGTTACTCCTTTTTATACACCGCAAAATATTTTGTTATTCAATAATTCCAATTTCTAGAGCCTTTTGAACAGCTTCTTCTTTGTTACGGACTCCTAGCTTTGTATAAGCTGTGGAAGCATAATTTCTGACCGTACCATTCGATAAATATAACCTTGATGCTATGGTAGTGTATCGAAGTCCTTTTGCTACTAGCTGCAATATTTCAATCTCCCTAGCTGTTAGCTCATAAGCGGTTGCTTTTGAATGTGGTGTCTCTTTTTGCTCATCAAACTTCTTAAATATTTTGTGAGACATTCCCTGATCAATCAGTGTCCCACCTTTGTGAATAAGTCGGATCGTATTAGCTAGCTCCAATGTTTCAATAGATTTGAGTAAAAAACCATCTGCACCGTTGCGAAGTGATTCCAACGCCTGTTCGGTATCCTGAAACGTTGTAAAAATCAATATGCGGATATGTGGCCATTGTTGCTTAATCTTTTTGGTTGCTTCGACTCCATCCATGTGCTGCATATCTAAATCCATAAGTATAACATGTGGTTGAAGGTGCCCACACAAATCGATGGCTTGATTGCCACCCTCAGCTAAACCGACTACATTTAAATCTTCATATCTATCGAGTAGTGTCCTCAAACTTTCCCGAACAAATGGCTGATCGTCTACAATTAACAAACGAATAAGTCCATCTTTTATTTCAGTTTGTCGTGGTATGGTACAAGTAACAAGCATACCTTCATCTGGCTTTGTATATACAGACAATTGACCTTGCAAATTCATTGTCCGCTCTTTCATCGCATTCATACCAAAGCCTTCCTGCCATTCTACATTTCCTTTTCCATTATCTTGAACTTCTAACCTCGTATATTGTTGTTCAAACTGCAATGAAACTATAATTTCAGTCCCTTGACCATGACGTACTGCATTCGTAAGGGACTCTTGTAAGCAACGAATGAATGCGATCTTCGCTTGCCGAGACAATTGATATTCCTCTCCGAATGTCCTAAAACTTACATTTACCTGAGCGTGCTCCTGAAATTCGGCTCCAAGATTTTGTAGAGATTGAATCAAGGAAGACGATTGACACGGAGAATCCATTTGATGTAGGTAACCTCTCACATCCTCAATACTTTTACGTCCCATTTCAAGCAGAGAATCTAGCCTCTGTATACCCATTTCAGTAGCAAGTTCGGTGCGCAACGTTTCCATCCCCATAATAATAGAAGTATAAGCGTGACCAACTGTATCATGAAGCTCATTCGATAGTCTGTTTCGTTCCTCTGCCAGTGTAATGCGTTCGATCTGAGACATATACTGCTCAAGTACTGCGTTTTGTTTACGAATTGCTTCATTTTGCTTATGATTGACGATTAATAAATGAAAGGCGAACCCCATTACATAAGCGAATCCATAATAGATGACCATAACCCAATAGCTATTACTTGGCGCAACTGCATAGAAAATTCCAGTTGTTATAAAAACTGTTGTTGGAGCTGTCCAATAATAGGACAAATGCTTACTATTTGCTGCAATAAGAAACACTGATATAAGAAAAATATTGTAAGCCTCTGGAAATAAAGAGGTTAAATATATACATAGTCCACCATAAAGCAATATTTCTGTGAATAAATAATATTTATAATTGAATAGTAAGGCTACCCATGGAACAGAGAAGGCAATAATTTCCCAAAGAATAATAATCCAAAGTGGTAATGTTAAACCATCCTGAAAATTTAATGTAGCTAGAATGATAGACACACTAGCAAGTAGACGGATTCCTAACATAATCCAATCATACCAAAACCAATATTTAACCATATCAAACAAGTCATTTACCCCCTAAATAGCCTACCGTTTTACTTCCTATATTATAATTTAATCCTTCCTGCCTTATTATACTTTTTATTTTTAAACTGCGATACTACTCACAGACTGCAAATTTCTATTGATTTAGTTGCCGAATCATACTACGTGTATAGCCTCCAATTTTCTTTGTCAAACCATCTACTATTCTAATACTTATGGCGGTAAATACTATACCTATAATCATTACAAAGAGTGACTTGGAAAAAGTATCTATCTGTATGAATATAATGTTCATTTCGATGTATCGATATAGTAGTGGTGCCAACAGCAACATAAGTGGCATTACATAAAAAATGGTTGCACTAATGAGACTAATAATGCCAATCGCAAATTTCTGCATTAACCAATAGACAGCAGACCAAGTACGACGATCTGTAAGCACTAATTTCGCCTGAGCCCAGTTCGATGTATCCATTGTTATACTTCTATCGTAAGAGTCGGTCGAAATATCTGTATAGATTTTCGTCTGTATGCGCTCGAATTGGATAAAGGGTGTGGTAGTCTGTAGTACACGCATAATTAATGGAATTCCAACAACAGTAAATGAAAGGGTTAAACTAAATAGCAGAGCTATTAGATAAAAACAAAAATAAAACAATCCTGTAACGAAAGTTAGCAATAAAAAATAACCATTCTGTATGAATCTTGATTTCATAAAGTTCATCGCTCCTATCTATGTAATAACCGAATCATACTGCTTTTTTTGTCATTCTCACTAGTGTAAAAGTGTCATATGACAGTTCTAAATGATGTTAAAAAGGGGAGAGCAGCCTACTTCTGGTTAAAAAAGATGCTTATATTAATTACCATAAAACAATCCCGTTCTTGCAGATGCAAGAACGGGATTGTTTTGTACTTTTATTTAATATGAGATGGACTTGTTTTTCGAATATGAAAAATAATATCAAATTGCTCAAGCAATGACTTATCAAAGTATGCCGATTCGTTCGGGAAGATTTGTCCCCCTATACTTAGTAATGGTCTTTTTGATTTAACCCATTTCTCTGCTTGTCCTTTAAGGTGACGGTTATCCAATAAAAACATGCTATATGGTACTTTCCCGAGAGTATAATTAAAACTATTTACATTTTGTGGAATCGTATCCGTTGTAATCTTACCCCCGGTGGAAGGATCATATTCGCTGTATAAGGTGAAATTCCCCTCCGTAGTTGTACTACCAATTGTGACATAATTATTGTCTAAACGTTCCTTCAAAAACTGCCCCGCAACATAAGGGTATAATTTCTCGTCGATAATTCCTTTAGCTATATGAATATTGTGTCCCCATACCATCGTTTTACCACCCAATGTCTCTTGTGCCCACATTGCATGATCGGCCAAGTATTGTTCATGTAGCTTTATCATACTTGGATAGTCGTTAGGGAGTAGCATTGTAGTAAATTTCTCTATTGCACTTGCCGTTGCTTTCGCCCAGATGTACTCGGGTGAAACTATTTCTGTGTTGGCTTGCTTATTCTCATCTTTTAGTAATCGGACTACTTTCTCAGCGTTTGCTTTAAACTTCTCTTTCCTTTCAGGAGCAAGTTTCATATATTCCTGTATACTTCCAGTAAAAGCCGACAATTCTTTATAATTTTCTTCTAATTCTGCCAGCAAATCTGGTCGATGCAGCCTTACATAATCAATTACTTTATTAAAGCAACCTTGGTCCAACTCCTTTAAGTCGAGCCCAATAAATTGGATCTTTTTTTTATTGGATGGATCAGCATTATAATCTTTCATCCACTCAATCATGGCTATAATTTCATCAGTAGGATATAACAAGTTTAAAAAATCCCTAGGGTTTCCTTTTCCTGTTTGGATATATTCATTTAGCTTTAAGCCATTTCCCCAATCTTCTTCCATTGTGAAATTTGTAAAACCCATCTCAGTAACCAAATATTTCACAAGGCGAAACTTCATAGTGAAAATTTCAGAGCTTCCATGAGTATTCTCTCCTAATGCTACATATTGTGCGCTCCCAATCATTTTCTTAAGTGGTTTTAAATCCTCAAATGTTTTTGATGGCTCTATCGTTTTTAATGGGTAAGCCTGTGATTGTATTGATTTAACTATATTTTTTTGGACTGATTGACCTGAATTTTCGACTGCTACTGTTTGAGCGTTTCCTACCTCCACACATCCTGTGACTAATAAAGCTGTACTAACCATTGCAATCATTCTTTTCTTATTCATCTTTGCCACCTCAATTGAATTATTTTTAAAAGCAAGATTGATTCATGTACTTGCACGAATCAATTGCCTTAATTCAATTGTTATCTATTCTATATCATATTTTCTAGTTACATATTGTCATGAGGTTAAATTGACACCAGTCATAGGTTAATCATTACATTTTTGTACTATCGGCTATGACAACTTATAAATAATAATTACATTGATGAGTCGCAAGTAAGACTAGATTATGAGTTTGGGAGGGATTTTAAAGATGAATGATCTGTATGCCAAAATATTTTTATTCTAAGTTGTGTCCGTGGAAATGACAAGAAGTAAATTCGATAAACAAGTGAATTGAAGGGGAAGGGCGGATTACAATGATATTACACGCAAAATCGTTCCACAATAAAGATAAAATCCAACGTGCTAAAATAGGACTTCAACTCTTTCTAAGTATCTTAACAATTACTTCTATTATCCTAAATGTAGTAGTAATGGTTACTAAAAGTATGCCGCTTATTGTGGTATATATGTTTACCCCAGCATTTTCTTCTATTTTGACTCGCATAATATTGAAAGAAGGATTTAAAGATGTATCTTTTAGTCTCGGTAACTTAAAGATATGGAAGGGGATTGGTCTTGCTCTGTTAATACCTATGATAATATGTGGAATTACTTATTCTATCGCCTGGTTGAGCGGAATTGCGAAGTTTCAGCATCCCGAAGGTGGTATGTTAGAACCAATCTACAATATACTTGGACTTCAGTATCTACAGGAACCATTCACTTTCATTTATCTAGTAGTATTGAGCGGCATTTTAGGAAGTTTGCTTAACTTAATCCCAGTTTTGGGAGAAGAAATGGGTTGGCGAGGTTATATGCTCACAAGGCTAGTCGATGCAGAGTTTTCACGGCCCATCCTTATTAGTGGATTGATTTGGGCAACGTGGCATGTTCCAATTGTTATTGCTGGTCTATATGTAGAGGGATCATCTGTCCTACTTTCAGTGCTTGGCATCTATTTTTGTATTGTGCCATTCAGTTATATTACAGCTTATTTACGACTTATCACAGGTAGCGTTTGGCCTTCGGTTATCATCCATACCACTTGGAATGCCATTATACAAGGACCTTTCGCACGTGCAAGTACAGGATATCAAACTGAGATTTGGATTGGAGAATCTGGCTTGATAACCGCTATTATTATCTTAATTACTGCAATAATTACGTCTCGAATAGTGAATTTTACCAAATATCATAATTAGACGGATGTTATATACAAATATAATGGGGGTGCGATCATGAGTGTTCAAAGATATGAAAGTAATACAAACAAAAAACGAATATAGATAAAATTTTTTTGATACATTTATGAGTATAAAAATTTATTTATACGAAAAAACAGATTCGGTTAGGTTATCAGAAAAAATTCAATAACTTCAATTGTGAAAAGATAAAAAAGGAGCGGAAATACGCTCCTTTTTTATTTATCTTACTATTTTTAGGAGGTTAATATGAATAAGGTATTGATAAAAAGTGAATAGCATTTTTATTGATGAAATTTCATTAAATATTCTTGTGGAATATATATGAAACGTTGTATAAAATAATCAAGAAAGCCAAAAATTATAGGGGGAAAGTTGTGAAGAAAAATAAGAGTTTAGTAAGTTTTTTAGGAGTGTGTATGATGTTGTTTTCTTTTTGTTTCCAAGGAAATATACAGGCAGATGTGAATACTGTTCAATCAGGAAAGATAAAGTCAGGAAACGTAACGGTATGGGAAGTTGGAAATGTATCGAAAGTGTTAGCTGATGTGAATCGCTTAAATTTAAATACAGTAAATGTACCGATTCAAGTTGATATTCCGAACGTGACTTCTACGAACATGGTAATTAATCAAGCACAAAAGAAACAGGCTATTATTTTAATTCAAGAATTATTAAAGCGTAATATTCAAGTTATTGTGGAACCGTTCCCGTATATTCAGCAAGGAAATGTTGGGGAAACGGAATGGAATCCGAGTAATATTAATGATTTCTTCTGGAATTGGAAAACGGTTATTCTACAAGACATCTTTCATTCAATTACAAGTAAATACAATGTGTACGGGCTCAAGATTGCTTCTAATTTTGTGAATATGGAATATGCAGAAGGATATTGGAGCGATACGATTGATTTCGTCCGTCAGCAGTATAAAGGAAATGTTTTGTATCAAATGAATTGGTGGTTAACAGCAAGCTTTGATCCTTCTTATGAAGCGAAGTTTAAAGAGAAAATCAATCGTCCGTATTTAAAAAAGGTGGATATTGTAAGTATTGATAGTTGGTTTGAAGTTTCAGGAAAAAGAAATCCAACATACGAAGAAGTAAAGCAAAGTTTATTTGCGACGACAGTGTATAATCGTGGGCAAAATGTTGTGCAGCAGTTGGAACAATTACATAATGCAACAGGAAAACCAGTTTATTTTGGTGGATTTAACGTTCCGGCGCGAGAGCTTGGATTACAAAATCCGTGGAATCCAGATGTTTCAAATGTGTTTTCAAAAGATATACAATTAAACGGATGGCGTGCTTACCGAGATGTATTAGAAACGAAACCGTATTTTAAAGGTTTTTCAATTTGGTTTATTGGCTCCCATAATAGTACGCATGCGTATCAAATACATAGTAAAGAAGCAGAGGCAGTTATTAACGGCTGGTACCGAAAATAATTTTTATTAAATAGGTAAGTTTTGAATTTTACTACATATATTTCTAGTGAAAGGCCTTTCACCATCTTATCACCTAGGGGGCAATCAGAATGAAATTTTTGTCTTACCTTACAGTAATTTTGGTGATTCTTGGCGGTTTGAATTGGTTATTTGTAGCGTTAGATTACAATGTAGTTGAGAAATGGTTTGGTTCTATGCCGGCGCTTGTGGACACTATTTATTGGCTCTTTGGTCTTTCTGCTATTTATCAAATTTTTGATCGGTTCTTTACGAACAATTAGCTATCATTCTTTTACTACTAGAGTGTTAAGTGCGATTATGTACTTAACACTTTTTTGTATGTTTATAAAAAATAGTTTGCACATGCAAGCGATTCCATTGCGTCTTGCGCCGTAATAATAGAAAACAAATTGACCACGTATTATATTTTAGGTTATAATTCAGAAAGTTTAAAAAAAATAAAAATAAGAAATAGGGAGGTTATCAGGGTGATGGAGAGAGTATATAATTTTTCAGCTGGACCATCAATACTCCCTTTGCCAGTTTTAGAGAAAGTGCAAAAGGAGCTTGTAAATTATAACGGGACAGGCATGTCTATTATGGAAATGAGTCATCGATCTTCTTATTTTCAAAGTATTATAGATGAAGCGAGTAACCTACTTCGTGAATTAATGAACATTCCTGATGAGTATGAAGTACTGTTTTTACAAGGCGGTGCGTCATTACAATTCTCTATGATACCGTTAAATGTAATGAATACGTATAAAAAAGCAGGGTACGTATTAACTGGCTCATGGTCTAAAAAGGCGATGCAAGAAGCTGCAAAAGTAGGGGAAGTACAAGTGCTTGCTTCTTCTGAAAAAGAGAAGTTTACTACAATTCCTAAACTGGATGGTTTACCAAATGATGAAAAACTAGATTATATACATATTACAACGAACAATACAATTGGGGGTACGAAATATGTGGACATTCCACATTTAGATAAAGTACCGCTCGTTGCGGATATGTCCTCAAATATTTTATCAGAACAATATGATGTTTCGAAGTTTGGCCTTATATATGCGGGAGCGCAAAAGAATTTAGGGCCAGCGGGCTTAACGATTGCTATTATAAAAAGAGATTTAATTGGGGGAGCAGATCGCTCTTGTCCTACGATGTTAAACTATGAAACTTACAGCAAAAATAACTCCTTATATAATACACCGCCATCCTTTAGTATTTACGTAACGAAACTTGTACTAGAGTGGTTGAAAGAGCAAGGCGGGGTATCTGCGATTGAAGAACAGAATAGAATGAAATCTTCACTTCTTTACAATTTCTTAGATGAATCAAAATTGTTTACTTCACCAGTTGATCCTACGTATCGATCACTTATGAATATTCCGTTTACAACACCGTCAGAAGAGCTGAACAATGAGTTTTTACAAAAAGCGAAAGAACGCGGCCTTGTTACGTTAAAAGGACATCGCTCAGTCGGTGGTATGCGTGCAAGTATTTACAATGCGATGCCAGTACACGGTGTACAGCAATTAGTAAATTATATGAAGGAATTTGAGCTTGAGAATAGATAGGGAGATGGGGATATGTTTCGTGTTCAAACGTTAAATCAAATTGCGGAAAAAGGTTTACAAGTACTTGACGGAGAGCGTTATGAAGTAGGGGATAGAATGGACCATCCAGATGGTATTTTACTTCGCAGCTATTCTTTACATCAAGAGGATTTTTCAAAAGACTTAAAGGCGATTGCAAGAGCTGGTGCTGGTGTAAATAATATTCCTGTCGAGCGATGTACAGAAAAAGGGATTGTAGTATTTAATACACCAGGAGCGAATGCCAATGCAGTAAAGGAACTTATTATCGCCAGCCTTATTATGTCTTCACGTAACATTATTAACGGTGTAAGCTGGACGAAAAATTTAGAAGGTGAAGAAGTACCGCAGCTTGTTGAATCAGGAAAAAAACAATTCGTTGGATCAGAAATTGCAGGGAAACGTCTAGGTGTAATTGGCCTTGGCGCAATCGGTGCTTTAGTTGCGAACGATGCGTTAGCTTTAGGGATGGACGTTGTCGGATACGATCCTTACATTTCAGTTGAAACTGCATGGCGTCTTTCTACACATGTGCAAAGAGCATTTAGTTTAGATGAAATTTTCGCAACATGTGATTATATTACACTTCATATTCCTCTTACGAATCAAACGAAGGGAATTATTGGTGAACACGCTGTAGAGAAGATGAAAAAAGGTATGCGTTTATTCAATTTCTCTAGAGGAGAACTTGTAGATGAAAATGTTCTTCAAAAAGCGTTAGAAGAAGATGTTATTGCGCATTACGTAACAGACTTCCCGAATGAAAATGTGATAAAGATGAAAAATGTAACAGCGACGCCTCACCTTGGTGCATCTACATCTGAATCGGAAGAAAATTGTGCGATCATGGCAGCGCGCCAATTACGTGAATATTTAGAGACAGGAAATATTCGTAATTCAGTAAACTATCCAAAAGTCGAACTCCCTTATATCGGAAAGAAACGTATTACAATCATGCATCAAAACGTTCCGAACATGGTAGGACAAATTACAGGATGTTTAGCAGAACATCATATTAATATTGCGGATATGATTAATCGTAGTAAACATTCTTGGGCATACACAATGATTGATATTGATAACGGAATTGATGATATAATAAAAGAGAATATAGTGGAAAATATAAGCAAAATTACAGGTGTTGTAGCCGTTCGAATGATTGTGTAAAGGAGTGAGGAAAACTTGGCAAAAATCCGACCGTTTCGGGCCATTCGTCCAGTAGAAGAAAAAGCAGCGGAAGTTGCAGCTTTACCGTATGACGTATTAAATAGTGAAGAAGCAAGAGAGGTTGTAAAAGGGAATCCGTATTCTTTCTTACACGTTGATAAAGCAGAAATTGATTTAGACCCGGCACTTTCACCGTATGATGATCGTGTATATGAAAAAGCGGGTGAAAATTTAAATCGATTTATACGAGAAGAAGTGTTCATTCAAGACGAAGAGCCAGCGTTATACATTTATGAACTGACGATGAAAGGAAGAACGCAGTCAGGCCTTGTCGTTTGTACATCGATTGATGAGTATGAAGATGATACAATTAAAAAACATGAAAGAACGCGTCATGAAAAAGAACTAGATCGCATTCGTCACGTAGATGTGTGTGACGCAAATACAGGTCCTATCTTTTTAACGTATCGTACAAAAGAAGAGATAAAGCGTTTCATTGCTAGCTGGAAAGAAGAACATGCACCAATCTATACATTTACAGCAGAAGACGGCGTGGAACATGTTGCTTGGAAAATAGTTGATGAAGAAGTAATGGCTACGTTAGTAAACGCATTTGAAGATATTCCTAACTTGTACATTGCAGATGGACATCACCGCTCCGCATCAGCGGCAAAAGTAGGGCTCATGCGAAGAGAACAATACCCGAATTACACAGGAGAAGAGGAATTTAATTTCTTCTTATCTGTTTTATTCCCACACGATGAGTTATCCATTTGGGACTATAACCGAGTTGTAAAAGACTTAAATGGCTTATCAGAAGAACAATTTTTAAAGCAAATTGCACAATATTTTTATGTAGAAGAAGCAGCTGTTTCTCCGTATAAACCAAATGAGCCGAAAACATTTGGAATGTATGTAAACGAGAAGTGGTATAAGCTTACAGTGAAAGAGGAAACGTTTGATGCGAATGATCTCGTGAAAGGTTTAGATGTATCTATTCTGCAAGATCATTTATTAAGTCAAGTACTTGAAATACATGATCCGCGATCTGATTCACGCATCGATTTTGTCGGAGGAATCCGCGGAGTAGAAGAACTAGAACGCCTTGTAAATAGCGGTGAATATAAAGCAGCGTTTTCATTATATCCGACATCAATGGAAGCTTTATTAGCAATCGCAGACGCTGGGGAAGTCATGCCGCCAAAATCAACGTGGTTTGAACCGAAACTGCGCAGTGGGTTGTTTGTACATTCGTTAAAATAAATATAGACTTCTTTAGATTGAAAAGCCGAAATGATTATAGTTTCGGTTTTTCTTATGTTAAAAGTGTTTTTGAGGAGGGGTATGGATGAAATTGCAAGTAGGCGAAAAAATCACCTTTGAACGAACGTTTACGAAAGAGGATGTTGCGTTATTTACGGAAGTGTCTAAAGATGAAGGTGTTCATCATGTTACACCAGATGAGCAGGGGAGATTTGTTGTACAAGGGCTGTTAACATCAACGTTGCCTACAAAAATTGGTGGTGACTATAACGTACTAGCTCGCAAGATGGATTTTGAATTTTTACGTCCTGTGTTTAGCGGTGATACGATTCGTTGTGACGTAATCATTGAACAATTTGAGCCCGATGAAAAAAATCGCACAAAAATTATTGCAATGTTTATATGTAGGAATCAACTTGAAAAAGAAGTTATGAAGGGGAGTTTCTCGGGGATTATTCTTTAATTGATAGGAAAAGTAATGAATAAGTGAGGGCCCCATGCCTCTCAGGTTTAGATTTTTAATTCCCCCCATAACGAAAATTTTATGCATCGTTGAATAAGCTCGTCAACAAAAAGGACATTCCTAGTATTACAAGAAATGTCCTTTTCACTAAATTATAAGGTATTTTGCTAAATTTCAAATTCTAAAATTAGTTTACTGGTTTGACCTGTAAACTGATAGTTATAGGCCCCTCTCAGACTTTCTAAGTTACCGGTAGCATTAATAATTGTTCCTGGGGAATCTAAATTTCCTTTATCAAATATTCCTTGCTCTATAGCTGTAAATGTCCCTTGTTGCCCCTTATAAATTCCTTCAAAGTGTAAAAATCCAGAAATTTTAGCAGTAGCCAAGTGACCATCATTTATATTTGAGTCTAAATAATATAATAAGTATTCAACAAAAGCTTTTCCTTTTAATTCCCCATCAATATCATATTCAACATGGGCAATATTAATAGGGAAATCTTTTCTAGTATCATCGATTAGTTTTTCATCCCATTTACTTACTGTAAATGTTACTTCCATACACGTAAATCCCCCTTTATCATTAGATAAGTAATATCCCTAAAATGAAAAAATACGCTATTCTTCCTCTAGGATCAGGAAAACATAATTATAAAACTTATGGCTATACTTATTTAAAGTTTTCTTTTACTCCACGCCACTCTCTAAAATAGAGAAAGACTCATTTTCACAATCAATTTCTGCCATTGCACCGTAAGGTAAAATAAACTTCGGCTCGGTATGTCCAAAATTAAAATTATAAAGAATCGGTAAATCTTCTAAATGATGTTCCTTCATAACTGTAAGTATTTCATGTTTATATTCTTCATAATATGTTTCGTCTTTCGGTTTACCGAAGATGATACCTTGTGCTTTTTGCAGAATGCCTTGCGCTGCATAATTTCGTAACCAATACTTTATATAACTTGGTTCTGGATGATCTTCAGAAGTTTCAAAGAAGAGAATGCTATCCTCCCAATGTTTTTTCTCAGGCCAAAGTTCCGTTCCTTTTGCAAATTCCAGTACTTCTATACATCCACCAATTAAGCGTCCTTGCACGGTAGTAGAGCCTTGAAGTACCTCATAGCCATTGTTTTGTTTCATCGTACGCTTTGTATCTTTATTTACCTCTATCCATTCTAAACGCTCACTCGTCCATTCAGGAGCTGGTTGAATCTCGCCAATTGTCTCATTTGAAAAGAGAGTCCGATTTACCATTTCAATTGTATAAGGATTCATCTCTACATTTTCGGCAAAATCAGTTAAAATTGCTGGACCGTAAAAAGAGGAAATTCCTGCTTTATGACAAAACAAATGTGAAACGGTAACGTCAGAGTATCCCATAAAAATTTTCGGGTTTTCACGTATTACATTAAAATCTATATAGGGAAGTAAGCGAATGCTATCTTCACCACCAATATTCGCAATAATTGCTTTCACGCGCGTATCTTTAAATGCAGTCATTAAATCTTCCGCGCGAGCCTGTGGGTTGTTATAAAGGTATTCGCTACCTTTTAAACTATTGGGCATTGGAACAACCGTAAGACAAAAAACTTCCTCTAATCTTTTTACTCCTTGCTCATATCGCCATCTTATTTCAGAATCACCTGCACCGCCCCATGAAGGACTTACTGTTGCCACGATATCACCTGGCTGTAATCTCTTTGGCTTTATTAACATATGAATCCCGCTCCTACATAATTTAATGAACTACGGCTATACAAACCGTAGAGTTGAAAAATATGATGCATAACATTAGCTTCTTCATCATCAACAATTTCACCTGCTGTAAATCGAGAATCTAGACTCATTGTTATATATTTAAAAATTACAGTATGCAACATTGCATGAGGAAAACGGTTGTTATTTTTACAACCTGTAACTATAATGATTACAGGTTGGTCGTATCCAATCAAAAAAATAAAATCATCATGAATGGAGATGTTACATATGGGTATGAAAAAAATAATTTTAGCAGGTGCTTTAGGGATCGCAGTATTATCAGGAACAAATGTACCAGGATTAGAACTAACAAAAGCGAGTGCAGCTTCTATTGAATCGAATTTCTCGACGTTAGAAGGACGAGTAGTAGAAGTAGATAACGGTGTGATTGTTGTAAAATCTAAGCAATATGAGGAACCTGTTAGTGTGTATATTGATTCACTTTCAAACGTGAAAGTAGGAGATGAAGTAAAAGCTACTGGATCTATGATGCGTAATTTTACAGAATATATGGTTGCAACTGCAGTTGAAAATACAACAAACAAGTTAGGTATGCACATGAAAGAAGATGGCTCACCTAATTATGTAATTGGAGAAGTATCAAAAGTAGGAACGATGGAAGATGAGGGAGACGGAGACGGTGCTACTAAATATGTTGTAGTTGAGTATCCATCGCTAAATGGGAAGAAAGATATTATTGATGTTTTCTTAACAAAGGGGCAAGTATTTAATGTGGGTGAGAAAGTGAAAATTGATATGAAGTATGTAGGGTGGGGCGGAAGTTCTATTAACTGGAACACAGTTGACCATATTGAAAAAGTTCATGAAGCAAAGACGAACGTTGAAAATAATGATGATGTATGGATTTGGTCTTAATAAGGCGAGTATAAGTCGTTATTTGCAATTTTCTCCAAACAATACATGTAAAAACTAAATGTATCATGTAGTACCCATCAAATTATTATGTGTATAACAATTTGATGGGTACTTTTTGTTTTGTGTTTTTTTGAGAATAACGGATTTCCAATAAGAATATGATGTTAACACTAGAGCGAAGGTGAAAAAATACAATATTGAAAGAGGTGTTTAAGGATGGAACAAGATGAGGTTTATTTACGAGCTAAAAAAAGGGTAGAGAATTTAAAAGCTTTTTACATTCATTTAACGGTTTATATACTAGTGAACTTAATGCTTTTTATTATAAATATAAGTTCTGATTCAAGTAAATTATGGTTTTTATATCCACTTGCAGGCTGGGGGATAGGTATCATTATACACGGTTTGACAACTTTTCCAGTTGGGATATTCGGGAAAGAGTGGGAAGAACGAAAGATTAAAGAATATATGGAGAAAGATAAGTGAATTTATTTCTGAAACGTATGAATATAAAATCCCATATGAATTTCTATGATCACACGCTTGATGCGAAGTCTATTCTATAGCTTCGCTTATTTGCTTTGTATTTGAAGTTTGTGCGAGTGAGAGTGTTTATATTCATTTTTTAGGCTGAATTGCATGTGAAATCAAAACTTTAGTTGTAGTACATAATAAATACAGTTATTTTACTTTCTTAATTACAAGTGGATATAGGATAAAGTTGATTTATCATCCTATATTAAAATAAAAATAAACCACTGTTCGATTTGAATATTCCACGATATAATGGTGAGAGTTTATGACAGAATAAATATTTACATAAGAAGTGAGGTACTGTATGAAAAAAAGAACGACAGACATTATTTTTATTATTATCGGTGCATTTCTTTTTGCATTAGGTGTCAATTTGTTTGTTATCCCGAATGAGTTTGGTGAGGGCGGGGTAACAGGTATCACGATTATTACGTACTATTTATTTGAATGGTCACCGGGTTTAGTTAACTTAATTTTAAATGCGATTTTGTTAATAGCCGGTTATAAATTTTTAAATAAGATCACAACAATTTATACGATTATCGCTGTAGTTACGAACTCACTATTTCTTCATTTAACAGAAGGTTGGACGATCGCTTCGGATGAAATGCTCGTAAATGCCATTTTCGGAGGTATATTTATTGGATGCGGGATTGGTCTTATTATTCGCGTTGGCGGAACAACTGCAGGTACTACCATCTTAGCAAGGATGACACATAAATATTTAGGATGGAGCATTAGCTACGGTCTACTGTTCTTCGATTTAATTGTTGCGTTTTCATCTTATTTCATCATTGGTGCAGAAAAACTAATGATAACAATTATTATGCTATATGTAGCAACGAAAGTGATGGAGTTTGTAATTGAAGGTTTAAATCCGAAGAAAGCCATTACGATTATTTCTGATAACCCGAATGAAATTGCCGGGAAGGTAACTACCTTAATGGGCAGAGGGGTTACGGTGTACTCAGGTCATGGCTATTACACGAAAACTCCGAAGGAAATTCTTTATGTTGTTATTAATAAGCAAGAAGTAGTAAAGCTGAAAAGGATTGTTCAAACTACAGATCCGGCTGCGTTCATCGCTATACACGATGTTCGTGACGTATTTGGAGAAGGATTCGTTGATATTTCTAAAGCATAGAAATTACTTTTCATTAAAATAATCTTAATACTAAAACGTAAGAATCTATTTTGAATAATCTTTTTTCAAAATAGATTCTTTTTCTTTTTCTTGCAAAAAATCCAATTGTTTCTTAAGGTAAGGATGTAGAAGGATGAACAAGAGAGGGTTTAATGAAGATGATACATATTTTATTAGCTGATGATGATAAGCATATTAGAGAATTGTTACATTATCATTTACAAAAAGAGGGGTTTAAAGTGTTTGAAGCGGAAGATGGAAAGGTAGCGCAAGGCGTATTAGAGAAAGAAAATATTCATCTTGCGATAGTAGACATTATGATGCCGTTTGTTGATGGTTATACGTTATGTGAAGAAATCCGGAAGTATCATGATATACCGGTTATTTTATTAACTGCGAAAGATCAGTTAGTTGATAAAGAAAAAGGATTCATTTCTGGTACGGACGATTATATTGTAAAACCATTTGAGCCAGCTGAAGTCATTTTCCGTATGAAAGCATTGCTGCGTCGTTATCAAATGCTGAGTGCTGATATTATTACGCTGCACGGTACGACAATTGACCGAAAGGGGTTTGAAGTGAAGTGTAACGGTCAAACGATTCTGCTTCCATTAAAAGAATTTGAATTATTATCGCAACTGGCTAGTTATCCTGGAAGAACATTTTCAAGAGAAGAACTGATTGAATTAGTATGGGGAATGGATTTTGAAGGAGATGAACGAACAGTTGACGTTCATGTGAAGAGGCTACGAGATCGCTTCTCAAAACGAACGGATGATTTTCAAATTACGACAGTACGCGGACTCGGTTATAAGTTGGAGTTGAAATAAAATGAAATCATTATACTCTAGATTTGTTTTTATGACGGTTGGGATCATGCTACTTAGCAGTATTATCGGTTTTTTATTAACAAATGTGTACTATCAAGTGAAGTTAAAACCGTATAACAGTGAAAAGATTTTAATGTATGCGGAAGAAGTAAAATCGTTATATGAAAAGCAAAGTGAAGAAAACAAAGAGGCATATTTACATTCTATTGCGAAGCTAGGGTATGAAATTTATATTGTCGATGATCAAAAGAATGGAAAACGTATCGGTAATGCGTTTCGTAAGACGTCTATTAGTGATGATACCGTTCATAAAGTATTGCAAGGAGAAACGTTTAATGGCGTTTCCACGTATCCAACACGTCTCTTTATTACAGGTTTTTTCGATAATGAATTAATAAATAGTGTTGGTGTACCAGTGCAACACAGTGATAAACAGTACGCTTTATTTATACGTCCTGACATTCAGAACCAATTTGGCGAGATGCGAATTTTCTTAGCGGTATTACTTGGGTTTATCGTACTATTAAGTATTATCTTTATAGCGATTGCAGCAGGTTATATCGTTCGTCCCATTCGAACATTTACGAAAGCGACTCAAAAGATTGCAAATGGTGAATATGATATCGAATTAGATGAAAATCGAAAAGATGAAATTGGTACATTAGCAACTAATTTTCAAAAGATGACGAAGAGTATTAAAGAATTAGATGAGATGAGACAAGAATTTGTTTCAAATGTTTCTCATGAATTTCAATCGCCGCTTTCTTCCATACAAGGGTTCTCCAAAACGTTACAGTCAGAAGAGATGAGTGCAGAAGAAAGAAACCATTACTTACAAATTATTGAGGGCGAAAGTAAGCGAATGTCTAGTTTATGTAAACAGTTACTTACGCTCGCTTCTTTAGATAAAGAAGAGAAAGTGTTGCAAATAAAAGAATTCAATTTACAGAAGCAAATTAAAGACGTCATTTTTATGCTCGAATGGAAATGGCGTGAAAAAGATATCGCCGTTGAATTTGATGTACCAAATATCGCTATAAAAGGTGATGAAAACTTACTTCATCAAGTATGGAGTAACATCTTTACGAATAGCATTAAGTTTTCAAACGATGCTGGAACAATTGAATTTGTTGTAGAAGAATTAGAGTCGAGCATTATGATCTCTATATCAGACAATGGAATTGGTATGGAAAAAGAAGAGATGGATCGTATATTTGATCGTTTTTACAAAGTAGATACGGCAAGGGCAAGAAACGTAGAAGGTAGTGGTTTAGGATTATCGATTGTGCAGAAAATTGTTGAGCTGCATAACGGAAACGTTTCAGTGTATAGTACGAAAGGGGAAGGGACTACTGTTCAGGTGGAGCTTCCGAAATAGATGGAAGAGGCTGCTTCGGAACGGCCTCTTCTTTTTTGGTCTCTAGTATACGTGTAAAGTGACACAATGTAAGTCATTTTCATTACATAATCGGACGAGTTTGTGGAGTGAGCTCAGCAGGAAGTTTATTTGAAAATGTAGAATTTCTACAGAGTTATAAGGATTGTATTAAAACTTGAACTGTGTAGGGAGGAAATTACTTTGAAACGAATTGACTTGTTATTAAACGTACTAGATTCAACATTTGATAAAGAGAGTTGGTATGCACCGTTTAAACATGCTATAGAAGGACTTACAGCCGAACAGGCTATGTGGAAACCATCTGGTGAGGCAACGAATACTATTTGGGAGAACGTTAATCATCTCATTTATTACAAAGAGAGGCTTGCTGCAAAATTGGAAGGCCATGAATGGAAACATAATCTTGACGGTAATGACACCTTTTATCTTACTAAGCAATCTAATGATGATACGGAATGGAAGGAAGTCGTTGACCGTTCTGAAAATGCTCAGCGTAATTTAAGACAGGTATTAAGTGCAATTTCCGAAAGAGAGCTGGAACAAAATTCATTAGAGGGGAAATTACTAGACATTATGCTTCATGATGCTTATCATACAGGCCAAATTATTCAATTAAGGAAAATGCAGGGGTCTTGGCCATCAAATCGTTAACTGAACGTTTTAATTGGTGCTATTGTAATATTTTTAGTGAAGGATTTTTCATTCAAAATTAAATAACTATAATTATAACCCCGTCCCAAATTTAGAACGGGGTTAAATTTGTTCCTGCTATAAAGCCGTACCTTTCCCGCGCTCTACTTTAAACCGAACCCCAAAAGTATCCGCTGTAATTTCATCAGCTTTCGGCAATGCTCGTAATTTTGGATGAAGCAGCCATACGAGAGAAATGAATAAAATCCCGATGCTAGCGAGCGCGAAAATGAGTTGGCTACTAAATACATTTGCGGTGTATCCGCCAATTAAAGAACCAAACGGCATAGCAATTGTGCCCATACTTCGCATGACTGAATTGATGCGTCCAATAAATTGATTTGGGATTACAATTTGGCTAATTGTCGCAAATAATATGTTGGTCGCACCAATTGGGATCCAAGCTAGGCCGAATAAAAAAATAGACAGCCATTGAAACGGTACAATCGTAGAGAGAAACCAAAAGATAGCGCCAGTCGCAAAGCTAATAATGGAGACACGGCCAACATGACGTTTGCCAACCCATGAACTGAATAATGCACCGATGAGACTACCTGCTGATATAGCAGCTAAGAAGAAGCCATATGATTTCACGCCTCCTAAAGAATCAGCGAAAGAAGGGAGTATCGCCATCGTCATTCCAATTGAAAAATTAGCGACTACTGAACCGATTAAGAATACGCCCATTAAGGAACGGAAGACGATCGAAAAACCTTCTTTTAAATCAGAGAAATATTGTTTAGTTGAAAGTGATGTGCCCGTTTCGGTTTGCTGTGGCATTTTCAATGAAAAGAACAAAAGGGCAGTAATCGCGAATGTTAAGGAATCGACCACATATAAAGTAATGGCACCAAGTAGTGCTACTAATATGCCAGAAAGAGTCGTGCAAATTAAGTCAATGCCTTGATACGCAAATGAAAAGAGTGAATTTCCTTTTAATAATTGTGTTTTATGCAGTAGAAGTGGTAAAGCTTTTGATTGTGCGGGATAGGCGAATTGTTCGATAAAGGCTACGATGGGCATAATGATGAGTAGTAGTTGAACTGTTAATAAATCGAAGTAGTGTGTAATAGGAATGATTAATATAAGAATGCATTGCAAAACTTGTGTAATGACGAGGGTGTTTTTGATTGACCATCTATCAACGAATGGCCCAGTAAGAAATTGAAGTGCAGAAGGTAATAATGTAAGGAAACCAGCCAATCCAGAATAAAAAGGATTACCACTAAGTTCATATACGAGCCACATCGCAGCTACATAATACAAGCTATCTCCTATGTTCGTAAAAATTCTTCCTAAAAACAGTAAGAGGAAATTCCGGTTTTTTAATATGTCCATTTAATCCACTCCTTTATAAAAAAATTATTCGGTAAAATAATTTTGACCGTTAGTGTAAAAAAAATCGTATTACGATTTTTCTTCTTCTTTAACAAATTGCTGCATTGTTCTCTCAGCGATTTGAAGTGCAGTAGTAGAAATATAGTAAGGTTTACTATTCAGATCTTTATCTGCACCTTTTGTGATTTCGTTTAATTCAGCCATCAATTCATAAAACTTTTTCACCCACACTTGAAATTGTTCTGGTGTGGCATCAAACTCCCAGCAGGATGAAACGTAATTCCACTCAGCTGGGTCTTCACTTGCATTTCGTAATGTAAAAGCTTCTTCTGGTGCAGCGAGAATTTGGCTTTTTGTTCTTTCTATCATTTGTAAAAAGATTTGGCGACCTGATTCGCTTAATATTTCTAAATGAGGTAATAGATCTGCGGCAGGGGTGAAGCCCTTAGCGACAGATTGATAAAACTTTTGAATGATGCCATTTTTTTCTTCGGTGTAAACGATCTCTATAAGCCCATTCTTTTCTAATTCTTTTAAATGATAATGAATTTTCGCCCTTGAAATGCCGAATTTCTCAGATAGCAGTTGTCCTGTATAAGGACGTTCGCATAGACGTATCATCATTTCGGCACGTAGTGGATCGCTTAATGCTTTTAGTTGGCTATAAGTAGTTAGTGTTAACACGGGCTTCAACATAATCAACTCCTCAAATAAAATTACTCGGTCAATATTATTTGACTGAATTGTATCAAGGATTTCAATTATTTTCAATAATTTCTGAAAATTAAGTTTTACTTTCTGTAATCTTCTGTTCATATTCCGTTCATATTTCTTTTTTATGATAAGTGCATAGAAAGAAAGAGGAAGGGGCGGGCATAATGTTTTTAGCTCTGCGTGAATTGAAACAATCAAAATTAAGATACGGATTAATCGGACTTATTATGGTGTTATTATCATTTTTAGTCCTTGTTATTTCAGGATTAGCAAATGGACTATCATATGATAATGCTTCATCGATTCAAAATATGGAGGCAAATAAGTTCGTTTTAGCAGATGATGCGGAAAATAAATTACTTCGTTCACAAATTAAGAAAGACGATGTAGATAACGTAGTAAATCAAGTAGGCGAGAAAGAGGCCGTTCCGTTTCGTGTGAAAGTTTCAACGTATGAAAAGAAAGATAGTTCGAAAAAAGTGGATGTTGCCATTTTCGCAAGTGAACGTGATTCATTTTTAGAACCGAACATTGTAAAAGGTGAGAAATTAGGTACAGCAAATAACGAAATGGTTGCTGATGAATCAATTAAAGAAAAAGGAATCGATATTGGCGATACAATTATTGATCCTGTTTCAAAGAAAGAATTTACAATTGTTGGATTTACGAAAGACCAAATGTTTAGCCATACACCAGTCGTGTATGTAAATGAAGACGTATGGGGCTCTATTTCACAACCAAACCAAAAAGATTATAGTGCAATTGCACTGAATACAGATAAAGAAATTAAAAATGCTCACGTTATCGACAAAAAAGAAGTACTGCAAAGTATTCCAGGATTTAAAGAAGAGCAAGGAACATTAACGATGATCATTGCGTTCTTACTTGTTATCGCTGCGTTACTAATCGGTGTATTCTTCTACGTCATTACACTGCAAAAAACACAGCAATTAGGTGTATTAAAAGCAATCGGTACAAAGAATTCTTATTTAGCAAATAGCTTAGTCGTGCAGGCGTTATTCTTATCAGTCGTTGCGATGGTAATTAGTATTGTCCTTGTACAAGGATTAGAACAAATTTTACCAGCAGGTATGCCGTTCTTATTAACAACACCGATGATTGCACAATATGCAGCAATCTTTATCGTCATTAGTATTTTAGGAACACTTATTTCGTTATACCAAGTATTAAAAGTTGATGCATTAGAAGCAATTGGAGGCGGGATGTAATGACTTCATTATTGAAATTAGACAAAGTAAGTAAAGTGTACGGAGAAGGGAATACGGAAGTAACAGCCCTTCATCCGATGTCGCTTGATGTAAAAGCTGGAGAATTTATCGGGATCGTCGGTCCTTCTGGATCAGGGAAAAGTACGTTATTATCAATCGCGGGTGCTTTATTATCACCGTCAAAAGGGGATATTTACATTCGTGAGCAAAATATTACGCAGTTATCAGAAAAGGAAATGACAGATATTCGTTTGAAAAAAATCGGCTTCATTTTCCAGTTCGCAAATCTCGTTCCATATTTAAATGTGAAGGAACAATTGCTTTACATTGCAAAGCTTAAAAAAGAAAACAAACAAGACTCAGAAAAGCGTGCGGATCATTTATTAGCGGCATTTGGATTAGGAGAAAGAAAAAATCATTATCCAAATCAACTATCTGGTGGGGAAAAACAAAGGGTAGCAATCGCTCGTGCGTTCATGAACAATCCAGATTTAATATTAGCAGATGAACCAACCGCAAGCTTAGACTCAAAACGTGCACGTGAAGTCGTAGAAATGATGAAACGTGAAGTAAAAGAAAGCCAAAAAGCAGCAATTATGATTACACATGATGAAAGAATGCTTGATGTATGTGATCGTATATTGACGCTTCGAGATGGACAGTTAATATAAAGAAAAAGGCCAACCGTATATGCGGTTGGCCTTTGTATAATTGTTTTTAAGAAGTATAATGGCTTTATTTTGAGAATAACGTTTTAATTTTATTTCGTGTTACTAATAAAATCCCGCCTAATACAGATAACATACCTAAAGTCATATTATTTGATTGCTCACTACCAGCGTTAGGAAGTTCTCTAGCATTGTTGTTTGCATTTGTAGTACCAGTCTTTGTCTCTGTTTGTTTCGATTGAGATACTTCATTAATTTTGTTGTCTACATTTTGCTTCGTTGTATGTATCTCAGCTAATTTGTCATCAATTTTTTTCTCAGTATGTTTAAAGTCGTTAATTTTAATATCTAAGTCTTGTTTTTTCTTTGTTAAATCATCTGAAACTGTTTGTTTCGATTGTTTTATTTCGTTTATTTTATTTAGTAAATCTTGTCTAGCTTTTTGTAATTCAGCAAGTTTGTTTTTCACATCTTGTTTAGCTAGTTCTAAGTTAGCGGAAAGACTATCTAAATTGCCTTTAATTTTCTTAAGTTCCTCTAACGTGTTACCAGTATTCGGTTTGTTTTCTTTTAGCTCAGCAAGTTTGTCCTCAGCAGTTTGTTTCGCTTTCTTTAACTCAGCTAATTTTTCATCTACCTGTTTTTTAACTTCCTTAAGTTCATTAACCTTTTGATCGATGTTCTCTTTATGTTGCTTGATTTCATTCACTTTTTCATCGACAGTTTGTTTATGTTCTTTAATCTCATTAACCTTATTATCGATATTTTGCTTATGTTCTTTCACTTCAGCAACTTTGTCTTCTACTTGTTTTTTATGCTCTTTAATTTCAGCGATTTTATCTTCGGCAATTTGTTTGTCTTGCTGAAGTTTTGCATCTAACTCTTGTTTACGTTGTTTCATTTCGTTAATTTTTTCATCAGCAACTTGTTTACGCTCATGTAGTTCATTAACCTTCGTATCAACATTTTCCTTAACTTGGTTAAGTTCATTCAATGTTTGATCCACGTTTTGTTTGTGTTGCTGCAATTTCGCATCTAACTCTTGTCTATGTTGCTTAATTTCAGCTAATCGATCTCCCGTACTTTGCTGAGGAGTAGCATCAGTTACTTCCGCATGAGCAGAGTTTGCGCCAGCAATCATTGCTAAAGCTAGTGTAGACGCAGCAATTGTTTGTTTTGTTTTCATATTTTTGTACCTCTTTTCTTTCATATGCATGAGCTGTTTTGTGTAAAATTGAGCATATAGAAGTAGATTATCTTATCATTATATACCATGTACGATGTCTAGAGGAAGTATTTGCATAATAATCTATGATTATATAATTATGAAATTCTCTTATTTTGGAGTAGGGGACAAATCTTTAGCTAGATGAACAATTCCTTCTATAGTAGAGTTTACATCCTTACTATTACGAATAACAAACAAATAATCAGCCTCGTTTTCTATAGGATCTACGACATCTTCGTGAAGTGATTCGGCCTGTTGTCGATCGAGTACTTCTTTGAAATTTGAATAACCACCTCTAAAAATATTGGTACTTCGCGTGCTTCGAGTCACTCTTTCGTAAAGTACATCATATGGAATATCAAAGTGAACGAGTATGCGTACATATTCATTTTGCGTAAATAATTCGTTTAGTAAATATAACCTTCCGTTTTTACTGCGATTGGAGTTGCAAATAATAAGATGTAAATTTGTATGTTCTTTTGCGTAATCAACAATGAATTTCGAAAGACCGTTTTTTAAATGTATTAGCGCCTTCAGCCGGCTGTAATTTTTCATAATGCGTGTTAATAAATTCTGCTTGGTTATCTTGATCCATAACGAAAGAATGGGGTAACTCTTTTTCTAATGCTCTTGCGAATGTAGTTTTTCCGCTGTGTGTTTTTCCTACGGTAATAATCACTAATCTTTTCATATTGGCCTCCATATGTATTGTTATCATTTGGGGTATTCGGTGTGAATCGACAATTTTCCTGTTAGAGAATATACAAAGGATTGGAGTGATAGTAGGCTGAAAACTTGACAAAAAAACTTATTTATGCTATAATTTACCAAAATAAAAATAAAGTGTATAATAGGGTTCTCCTGGCCAGGGGAGCCCTATTTTTGTTGTGAAAATGAAGGAGTGTATGTGCATGAAAAAAGGTGAAGCAAGTGTAACGTCGCTAGTATCAGCTTTCGGAAGAGCGTATCATAGTGAATTTGATCGTCCTAAAATCTTTGATGATTATGTAGCTAAAGATTTTATTCCACAAAAAGAACGTAATGATATTGAAACGAATATGGTTCAAGGAATACAGTTTTTCAATACAGACATTGCACAGCAGTTTCAAGACAATCCGAAAGAAATATTAAAGTGGATTACACAAGTTCAATTATCACCAACACCTTTAGCACGTGCGGCATATTGTGAAAGAGTATTACTACATGAAATTACACTGGGAGCAAAACAATACGCCATACTCGGTGCAGGCTTAGACACGTTTAGTTTCAGACATCGAGAATTAGAGAATGAAATAGAAATATTTGAAGTGGATCATCCTTCTACGCAAGTATTTAAAATACAAAGAGTGAAAGAAGCAGAGTATGAAATTCCAAACAATCTTCATTTTGTTTCGATGGATTTCACGAAAGGATTTTCCTATGAACAGTTACGGAATGAAGGATTTGAAAATAAAAAGACTTTCTTTAGCCTATTAGGTGTTACGTACTATTTAACGAAAGAGGAGCTTTCTAGTTTAATAGTACGATTATTCGAATTGGTTCCAGCAGGGAGTTCTATCGTTTTCGATTATCCCGATGAAAACTTATTTACAGAAAAAGGACTGTCCAATCGAGTTGAAAATATGGTGAAAATGGCTGCAGTAGGCGGGGAACCGATGAAATCGTGTTTTTCTTATATCGAAATGGAAGCACTGTTAGAGAAGGCAGGCTTACTCATTTATGAGCACTTATCACCAGAGGATATTCATACATTATATTTTGAAGGACGAAACGATTATTTAGAAGCTTTTGAGACGGTGCATTATGTGCATGCGGTGAAGAAGTAGATAATTAGTATTGTGAATTTTCAGGGGAATTAATCGGGATATCTTAAGAAAGAAGAGATTTTGTCTTGTTATTGTACACATGAATCAGTTTACTTTAATAGGTAGATTAAAATAAACTATGATATGATTAGCATTGGATTTCTTAATAAGGGGGTTTTTAAATGACGCCAGAACAAATTGTTAGAAAATTTTTTGATGAAGTACGTTCGGGGAATAATCCTGACTTTTCAAATCAATTAATGGCAGAAAAAGTATTGGCACATCAAATTGTATCTGAAGAAGAACAAACAGTTTGCAGAACACCTGAAGATTATGCTGAACATGTAAGAGAGATGATTGAAGTATACGGTAATTTTTCTTTAGAAATTCAAGAATTTTTAGTACAAGGAAGTAAAGTATATGTACGTTGGAAACAAGTAGGTATGCATGTAGGAGAAATTGATGGATATGAACCTACAGGACTTCCAATCATTCAAATAGCAAGTGCAGTATATAGAGTAGAAGATGGGAAAATTGCAGAGTATTGGATTCAAATTGATAGGTCAGGAATTCAAAACCAATTAGAGCGCAATAAAAATATTCAGTAGTTAACTTTTGAAGCTATAAATAGGCATGGGGAGAAATCTCTGTGTCTTTTTTTATGCATATTTTTGATTTTTATTACAATTTTGTAAGGTTAAGTAATAAAAATCGATAGAACGGGATATTAGAATGGGATACTCTGATTGATGGGTAGAATATTCTGAAAAAAGGGGTGGAGCAAATGAAGAATAGACAAAAAGCATCGATAATATGCAAAAGTATTTTATGTTTCATCATTTGTATATTTATTACGAATGAAGCATGGTTTACAAATGTGGTGAGGGCGGAATCGGGCACGTTGACTAATAGGAGTATAGAGGATTTCAAAAAAAAGATGGATGAACAGGTACCAAAATGGCAGGAGAAATATGAGGTGCCAGGGGTTGCAATAGGGATTGTACATGAGGGGCGTATTGCTTATACACTTAACTATGGTTATGTAGACAAAAAGACAAAAAAAGCGGTGAGTGATGATACTTTGTTTCAAGCTGGTTCCATATCTAAAAACCTTACAGCGTGGGGAATCTTGCATCTTGTAGATGAAGGACGTTTATTACTAGATGATCCCGTTGGAAAATATCTGACCAAATGGAAATTACCTAATTCAGAGTTTAATAATAATGAAGTCACAATAAGAAGATTGTTAAGTCATACAGCAGGGCTGTCTGCACATAAAGGATACCTCGGGGTTGTACCAGGGAAACATCTTGACTCTATTGAGGAATCTCTGTCTGGAAAAGGATGGCTTAATGAACCAGTGGGGGTTACCAATAAACCAGGTTCAGAAACAATTTACTCTGGTGGTGGATATACAATTTTACAACTTGTAATTGAAGAGGTTACCGGAATACCGTTTGATCGTTATATGGAAGAACAAATTATGAAACCTTTAGGAATGAAATCTAGTTCATTCTTACAACGTCCTGAAAACCATAACCTGTCGAAAGCTTATGGATATTTTGGAGAGGAGCTCCCTAGTTACCAATTTACCGAACAGGCTGCTGCAGGTCTTAAGACAAATGTTACCGATATGATGACATTGATACTTGCAAGCATGGATGCAAATAATAAAGGGAATGGTGTCATCAAAAGTGAACGTGTTACGGAAATGCAAAAGCCGGTATTAGGGGAGAATGGTTTAGGTATATTTGAAAAAAAACTATCTAATCAATGGAAATTACTTTATCATTCTGGTGACAATCGAGGGTGGCATTCTTTTTATGGTTTTATTCCTAATACAAAGGATGGATTGGTAATCCTTACGAATAGTGAGGGTGGTATAGACTTAAGACAGGATATTTACCACGTATGGATTGAATATGAAACGGGAAAATTACCTGAAAGTTACTTTTCTCTAGCTGAGCAGAGAAAAAACAACTCTATTACATCAATTGTTATTGGAGCTACACTTGGTTTATATTTGCTGCTATTTGTGATTAGATTGTACAAAGGTAGAAGAACGTTCATTTTTAAGCAAGAGAAGAGATCCTACATCGGATTAATAGTTAGGACATTTTTACTTACTATTACTACTATCCTCGTATTTTGTACTGCCTATTTGTGGAGAGTTTTCAGCTTGAATTCCGGTAATACAATAAATTTTATTCTAATAATAGTATGGATTATAACATTATTAATTAGTGGATTGTTCCCGAAAATTAGAAGTAATAAAAAACAACGTATGAAACGAAAAGATTTAACATCAAAATTTACATGTATGTAATGTTAAAGGCTAGAAAGCTAGATTGACGCGAATCTCGAATTGTGGAGTGCAATGAAAAGACAAAATCTCTTAAAAAACACTTAATTTTTTAACCAATTTACATTTACAATCGCCCCCTATAATGTGAATTGGACAAGCACCTAAGAGAAAGCAGAATATGTCAGTTTGTACAATTATTTATTAGGGGGAGAATTTGTATGAAAAAGACAGTTGCTTCGTTAGCAGTTATGGCGGCATTATTGCCGACATTTTCAGTGCATGCGGAAGGGAAGGAGCAAAGCCGAAAATCAGCTACAACTTTTAACGTTATTAGTGATATTCAAGGGGATTTAGGGGATTTTGATCACGTATTAAAGGATATGAACAAAGTGACACCACTTTCTAGAGCGCTTATTATGAATGGGGATATAACGCCAACCGGACAACAGTCACAATATGATGATGTGAAGCGTGTGTTAAACAAAAATAAGCATCCAGAAAATGTATGGTCAACTATTGGGAATCATGAGTTTTATGCTGGTAAATGGACAGCTGATGGGAAGCTCTCTCAAAGTACATGGCCAAATGGTGTAACGGAAGAAACGCTATTTGGTCGCTACTTACAATTTAGCGGGCAAGAAAAGGTATATCATAAAAAAGAATTAGACGGTTATCCGCTTTTATTTTTAGGAACTGAAAAATATATGAAATACCACGATTCAAAAATGTGGGATGAAGTATTTATGAGTGATGAGCAATTAGGTTGGTTAAAACAAAATTTAGAAGAATATAGTCAAAAAGATAAAAATAAGCCAATCTTCATTTTCTCTCATCACGTTTTACCTGATACAGTATCTGGATCAAGACAAAATCCGTATTTACAAGATTATTTAAACGTTGATAAGTTGTACGATATATTAAAAGACTATCCGCAAGTTGTTTTCTTCACGAGTCATACGCATTGGGATTTAAACTTACCAGACTGGGCTGGTAAAAAGAAAATTACAGGCGGAGATAATAAAGGATTTACGGTTGTAAATACGGGCGGGATTGAAACGGGCTGGATGTCAGCTGGACCAAATGGCGGAGAGAAGACTGCTCCTGATGGCTATTCATTTAAACAAGGGTTGCAAGTGAAAGCATACGGTAGCGATGTAATGGTGACAGCTTACGATTACAAACGTGATAAGGAAATAAAAAAATTATTAATTAGTGATTCGAAAGTTGCACAAATGGCACCGAATGTAACCGCTGATGATAGTAAAAATGTAATCGTCGGTGCAACAGAATACATGGAGTACTCTATAGAAGGAACGGACGAGTGGCATACGTATAATCCAGGAAATCCACCAAAAATTGATGGGGACAAAATTGTATACGTACGCCATAAAGGCGAAATGAATTTAGAACCAGGATTAACGCAGCTTCTTCGATTTTCGGCAAATAAGTGATTGGTAAGGGCCTACTTTTGAATGAGTGGGCTCTTTTTGTTTTGTCACTTTTTGTTGGCAAGTCGATATATTGAAAAAATCGTTGATATATTTCAAGTTATGAACGATATATTTGAAAAATCGTCGATATAAATTTCATGTACCGTAATTAGGTTAAAATCATTAATATAATTTCATGTACCGTATTGAAATCCGAAGTGTTTGTGCAATTTCGCTAACCAAAACCGAATTCCAATACATTTTTACCCCAGAAAGATGACTTCATCATTTTTACATGCAATAATAGTATCGTTACATACATTGTGAAAGAAGTACAAAAGGAGCGTTATTTATGAATTTAGCTAAATTCCCGAGAAAAAAATATACAGAGTCATATACACCAATTGAAAAATTAAACAATTTTTCTGAAGCACTTGGTGGGCCGACTATTTATTTTAAACGAGATGATTTACTTGGTTTAACAGCTGGTGGTAATAAGACGAGAAAGTTAGAGTTTCTAGTTGCGGATGCACAGGCAAAAGGTGCAGATACGTTAATTACAGCTGGTGGTATTCAGTCAAACCATTGCCGTCTAACACTTGCGGCTGCGGTAAAAGAAAAAATGAAATGTATTCTTGTATTAGAAGAAGGGCTTGAGCCAGAAGAGAAGCCAGACTTTAACGGAAACTATTTCTTATATCATTTACTAGGTGCTGAAAATGTAATTGTCGTACCAAACGGGGCAGATCTTATGGAAGAGATGCATAAAGTAGCAAAAGAAGTTAGTGAAAAAGGTAATACACCATATGTAATACCAGTTGGTGGATCAAATCCTACTGGTGCAATGGGATACGTTGCTTGTGCGCAAGAAATTATGGCACAATCATTTGACCAAGGAATTGATTTCAGTACAGTTGTTTGCGTAAGTGGTAGTGCTGGTATGCACGCTGGTTTAATTACTGGTTTTGCTGGAACACAAAGTCACATTCCTGTAATCGGAATCAACGTAAGTAGAGGAAAAGCAGAACAAGAAGAGAAAGTAGTAAAACTTGTAGAGGAAACGTCAGCTCACGTTGGTATTCCGAACTTTATCCCGCGCGAAGCTGTTACATGCTTTGATGAATATGTAGGACCAGGTTACGCGTTACCAACACCAGAAATGGTGGAAGCAGTGCAATTACTTGCGAAAACAGAAGGTATTTTACTCGATCCAGTGTATACAGGTAAAGCGGTAGCGGGATTAATCGACTTAATTAAAAAAGGTACATTTAATAAAGAAGACAACATTTTATTCGTACATTCAGGTGGTTCACCAGCGTTATATGCGAATACATCTTTATTTGCGTAAGTATGAAAAGCATTGGGTATCCAATGCTTTTTTGTTATATAATGGAATTATCGTGAGGTGAGAAGGGAGATTATATGAGTTCAAATTTAAAGTGGATCATATATACGGTACTTAGCATTTCTATTCTGTTAATTTTATTCGTGGCTTATGGAATTTATTTATATCTCACTTAAGCGAAATGGTAACCAAACCAAAGGAAAAATAAAATAATTGCTGTGTTAAATAGGGTAAAACATAAACCGATAATGGCTAAAATTTTCTTCTCAGCTCGGCTACAAAAAGAGACGACTGCTAATGGGATTGCTATAATAGCGGAAGCTAATATGAAGTAGGCGAAAGGTGCGACATATTCTACTCCAACTCTGTCTAAAATAGGTGAGAAGAGAAAGAGGTTAATAGTAACGAATATACTTACAATGAGAAACGTATAACTTTTCCAAGTGTATGTTTGTAACTGCATAGAACGACACTCCTTCCTCTTTATTGTTTATATTTCTAAGTTTAGAATAATTACCTTTATTTTACAATGTTAGATATTTTGTATTGAAAAGAGGGTATTCATATGAGAGTTAGAAATTGGTCTCTAGTTTTTATTGCTATCTGTATATTCATAGTAACTGGCTGTTCAAATATATCAGGAAATGAAGATCAAAGAATCGAAGTGCAAAAACATATTGGTGATAATGAATATGAAGATCTTAAGGTAGTGAAAGATAATAACGAAGTGTTGCAAGTAAAGAAAATATTAAATGATACTAATTTTGAAAATAAAAAAGTGGAAATGTCTCGGCCAGCTGATTATCACTTTATTTTTCAATTTAAAAATCCGAAAATAGAGGCGAAAGCTGTGTTGTATCAAATTTGGGTAAGCACTAATAAGGAGAAATTGGAAATTAAGGCGGGGGATAATCAGTATGCTCAATTAGAAGGGAAACATGCAGCCACTTTGTTTCAGATTGTTACAGGGAAGAAGTTAGCTGAATAAACGTATATGGGGTTATAGGAATTCATCTCATATTTTCATTTTTGGAGATACGTAGTTTTCAACAAAAATAGCTATCTTTTTATATTGGAATAAACATTGAGAATAGGATAAAATGGAAATTGGATATTGACTTGATGAGCGTGAGGTTTTACGCTTATAAGTGCAAAAAAAGAACCTTAAGGTGACCATTAATCCGCTAATGAATAATAATACTAGGAAATATATTGTTTTTACAAAGATTCGATGTTATGTTTAATTTTCTCAATATAATATTTTCCTTATATAGGAGTGGCTATTTGAAGAAATTAATATTATTAGTTTTATTGGCTACATGCTGTCTCACCATTACAGGATGTTCTAATAATAGGATTACACCAAAGAATGAGTCTAAAACTTCAACACCTGTAAAGATTCAACGTATCAACAAAGCGTGGTACAAACATATATAATAGTTTTAAAGAAACTTGAAATTGTTGATGATAAAGATCATAAGGTGAAATTCGTTAGGCTGATAGTAGAGGTTGTGAAACCTGGTGAAAAGCGGGAAGCATAGTTTGCATTTGAATTTATAAAAAATGCGACATTAAAATATTCACAAAAAAGAGTCTACATGTAGTCCTTTTTTTGTGGATATTTTTCATAAATAATAGACATTCTATGGTGCCTTCCTCTGATTTGAACCATCCGAAAATTATTTTACCAAGTTAAGTAGTGTCGCCCTTCAAAATTCGGCGAGTGCGAGGGACCCGTAGTAGCTCGATTGATATGGTCCTTTTTTCACTTTATCTACCATCTTAATGTATCTGTCTATTAAAAAATCTAACTTTAATCGATTAAATGAGATGAAATCTGTTAAAAACAATGAAATTTCAGGGGAAATAAGGTACACTATTCAATGGTTTTGGTTTAAAATCGATTGACGTTAATGTATACGGGGGAAAGATTAATGAATAACAATACAGTAAATGAATCAGTTGAAGAAGTTGAGAAAAAACGAGTAAGATCAAAAAAACGTTTTACAAATTGGAAGCTTATCGCAGCGGGTGGCGGTATAATTGCACTTCTTATTGGGGGAATGAGTTATTACCAGGCAACTCACTTCAATTCAAATGTTACGATTAATGATACAAAGGTCGGTGGTTTGAGCGCTGATCAGGCAATACAGGAATTAAAAACATCTGGACTAGCAAACAAGATCTATATTGATCAACAACAAATTTTAGATGAACAAGATACAAAAACGGAACTGACGGAAAAAGATTTGCCACAAGTTAAGAAACTATTAAAAAGCCAGTGGACATTTTTCCCTTCCTCAAAGGAAAAAGATTATTCATTGCTACCGGAAAAAGCGGATCAGTATCGTAGTGAAACGATGAAAAAACTTGTAGAAGAAAAGCTTGTTTCTATGAATGAAAAATTAAAAGCGCCTCAAGATGCTATGGCGAAGCTCGAACAAGGAAAAGTTGTAATTTCGAAGAGCGTTGATGGAAAACAATATGATGTTACGAATCTACTAAAAGATTACGATAAGCAGAAGCATAAAAGCGAAATTCATCTAAAGTCTGCATACATACAGCCTATTAAAGAAGACGATCCAATCATCAAAAAAGAAGAGAAAGCATTACAGAATCTTCTTGGGCAGTCCGTTGATTATAAAGTGCAGGATGAAGTGTATTCATTAAAAGCGAAAGATTTAATTCAAAATGCCTCTATGTCAAAGGACATGAAAGTGACAATCGATGCGAGCGAAATTAAGAATAAGGTTGCTGAAATTAATAAGGCAAAATCTACATTACATAAAGACTTCGCTTTTAAAACACATTCTGGTTCAGTCATATCAGTAAAAGGACAAGGATACGGCTGGGCACTAGATGTGGAAAAAGAAACAAAACAAGTTCAACAAGCCTTTGAGAAAGGCGAAAAATCGCTTTCTGCTTCTAATATTTACGGGAATGGTTGGGAGAAGGAAGGGATCGGCTATAAAACAACATCGAATAATGGCATCGGAGATACATACGCAGAAGTTTCCATTGCAGATCAACAAATTTGGATTTATAAAGATGGGAAATTAGTCGTCACAACAAATGTAGTAACTGGTAAACATAGCACGAGTGAAGATACATCACCAGGTGTGTGGTACGTTCTATATAAACGAACACCATACACGCTGAAAGGAAGCGCAGTAGGTAAAGCTGATTATGCAGTTAAAGTAGATTACTGGGTTCCATTCACAAATAGCGGTCAAGGATTCCATGATGCAGGCTGGCGAAAAGACTGGGCAAATAATGCTTATTTAACAGGAGGATCAGGCGGGTGTGTGAACCTTCTTCCTAACGTTGCGAAAACTGTGTATGATAGTTTGAACACGTATGATCCAGTTATTGTGTACTAGAAAATAGGTACGTATCAAAAACTTAGACGAATAAACAAAGCAGGAAATCTTACTTGATGGTACATGAAAAAACATCTCGTGAAATTGCATACTAAGTGTGCAATTTCAATGGAGGTGTTTTTTGTTTGAAGACAAGAGCTCATTGTCTATAAGAAACAAATTGGAAAGAGATTGAGATGAAAAATAAGTATTCAAATAGTCAATAAAATTGACATTGAATATCATTTTCATTTATTATGGAATCGTCGCATTTAATTAGACATGACTTTTTTATTAATATAATAGATTTCTAATAAGGTGTCCCATTTAAGAATTTAAACGTAGGAAAGGGTAATATAAAAATGAACTGGAAAAAAGGCGGATTATGGATTATTATTTTTTTCATTGTAAAAGGTACGATTTCTACACTTTTAATCGTTACAGGTGCTAAATATTTTAATTTATCATTTATGCAACTTTTCGCACTAGTACTGATCTTATTACTGATTTCTCTCATAAGCCGAAAATTGCTGCATAGACATAAACAAAACAAAAAGCAAAAAGAGCTAAATATATAATAAAACCCCAGAGACCTTTGGATTTCTGGGGTTTTATTTCGATATTTTTCCATATGCATATCAACTGAACAGAACAGGTTGTCAAAAATGATAAAATCGATGCTGATTAAAATGCATCGGTTACTTTTATATAAGGATTGAAGAGAGCTTTTGAATCGATCTTTATTCTGAAGCTACAGACACTCATAAATTATTCTCGTTTTTCAATTGGTAGTTTAAATGTAAAAGTACTGCCTTCTCCTAGTTCACTTTCAACCGTAATTTCTCCTCCATGTAGTTCGACAATCCATTTTACCATCGATAATCCTAAACCTGTGTTTCCGATGTTTGAAGATGTTCTTGCTGCGTCAACTCGATAGAAGCGGTCCCATATTTTCGTAATATGTTGCTCACTGATGCCTATGCCGTTATCGGAGACTTTACCTATTATGTTGGTTTCATCACGGAACAGTTGCATATGCACAGTGCCGTTCGCTTTGCTATAAGCAATCGCATTCGTCAATAAATTCATTAATAAACGCATCATCAATGTTTGATCTGCTTTCATAAACAGGTCTTCCTCTATATGAGTTGTTATATCAATCGAAGATTCTTGAACCATTAATGAAAGCTCTTCTACAACGATTTCCGTTAATTCACTCATATTGATACATTCAAATTGGAAAGTATTATGGTTTTCTTGGTCAGCTCTTGCTAATAATAAAAGTTGTGAGATTAGCGCGGACATTTTACGTGATTGCTTTAAAATTACTTCTAGCGATTCTTCCATTTCTTTCGGATTATCCCTCTGCGATAATGCGTATTCGCATTGCGAAATAATAACAGATGTTGGTGTTCTTAATTCATGAGATGCGTCAGATGTAAATTGTTTTTCACTTTCAAATGATGTCTCCAATCGCTCAAACATTTTGTCGAAGGTTTGTGCTAAATGATACATTTCGTCTTTCGGTGAACCTTGTAAATGAATTCTCTTGGAAAGGTCTTTACCATCACCAATTTTACTAGCTGAATCACTCATTTGTTGCACAGGTCGAAACGCTCTTTGTGTAATAAAATATCCTCCCACTGCGGCAATGAGAATAAGTAATGGGAATGAGATGAGTGTTATCACGATAAGTGTATTCATCGTTGATGATAATTGGCCCATAGTCATTATTCCACGAATCCAGACTTGCTCATCGCCACCTGCATTATGGAGAAAATCATATACAATCCATTCTTTATTACCGTCTTTAATGGTTTGTATTTCATCGGATTTAAGCGATATTTTTTTATTAAAGCTTGTTGGACTATTTCCTGCGAGCAGCTCACCTTGTTTATTATAAATGATGATATTTACTCCATCTTCTAATGTTTCAAAATCATCGTCCATCTTTAATTGTCCATGTTTATATTCGATATCTTCCATGCTTTCTTTTACTGTGCTCTTCAATTGATTTTTCATATTAAAAAGCAAAACTTGATCTGAAGAAGTTAAAATAAAAGCTAACACGAATGCCATAATAATTATAATTAGCCCTGTATACCACAGGGTCACTCTCATTTTGATTGATAGTCTTTTCATGATTCTACTCGCAATACGTAACCAGTTCCTCGTACTGTATGAATTAACTTCGTTTCAAACTGGCTATCAATTTTTTTGCGAAGATAGCGGACGTAAACATCAATAATATTCGAGCCACCTTCATAGTCGTAATTCCACACATGTTGCTCAATTTTATCTCGTGTCAACACAACTTCTTTATTACGAATCATATATTCTAAAATAGAAAATTCTTTACTGGAAAGAGTGATAATTTGGTCTCCTCTTGTTACTTTATGCATATTACAATCTACCACTAGGTCAGCGATTTCAAACACATTAGATGTGTTTCCTGTATTTCTTCGCATTAACACGCGAATTCTTGCTAACAGTTCGTCAAAAGCAAACGGTTTTACTAAATAATCGTCCGCACCTAAGTCGAGTCCTGTTACGCGATCATCAATTGTATCTTTAGCTGTAAGAAGCAAGACAGAAGTTGTATGATTGTCCGCGCGTAATCTTTGTAATACTTGTAAACCATCTATTCCGGGAATCATAATGTCAAGTACAATCAAATCGTAGGTAGCCATGTTTATATAATCCAAGGCATCTTCTCCATTCCCACATGCGTCGACACTATAATGTTCTGCATTTAATCGTTTTACCAATATATTTTGTAAGTCTTGTTCATCTTCGACAATAAGAACTCGCATTAACATTCTCCTTTTCTTCTTATTAATATGTATCAGTATAATTCCAAAACATTAAAGAAAGATTAGAAACTATTTAATTATATCATTTTATTTTTTTGTACATTAATCTTCCTTTAATGTTTGTTCAGTAATATAAAGGCAAGGATAAGGTGCACATGTAAAGGGAGGAAAACAGAATGAGAAAGTGGATGTTGATTGGAGCAATGTCTTGTTTATTCTTAACAGCTTGTTCTACTCAAGCTGATAACAATACAGAAGTACAACAACTGAAAGTGGAAAATGATACATTGCAAAAAGAAAGTTCTCAACTACAACAAGAACTACACAAAACAGTGCCTGCTACGAATGATACGAAGCAAATACAAGATTTAAAAAACGAAGTCACATCTATCGTTGAAAAGGCAAATAACACGAAACCAGTTGGAGCTAAAGAAGAAAACTTAAATACGTACTTTGCAGCAAAAAAAGAAATTGATCAATTAGATGACAAGATAGATCTATCTGATAATCAGCTTGAAGCAGATTATCACGCCGGAACGATAACTATTGAACAATATAAAGCGCAAGAAAGAGAACACGATACACTGGAAGATCAATTAGAACAAGCAGAAAATGCGCTTGAAGCAAGATTTGGAATAGATGATTAATTATTAAGGAGTGGATGAAAATGTTAAAACATAAAAAGAAAATAATGATAAGTGTAATTGCTATTTTAGTAAGTGGTATTGCTATTGTTGGTGGATATTATGGTATGGGTTACAATTATGCAAAAAAGAATGAAAACTACACAGAGAAACAAGTTCGTGAAATTTCTTTAGCGCATACAAATGGAGAAATTATGAATGTGAAAAAAGAATTCGAATTAGAAGATGACAACTTAGCACAATCTACATTTGAATATGAAGTGGAAATCAAGACACCTGATAATCTGTTAAATAGTTTAAAAGTTAGTGCTAGAACAGGTACAATAGAAATCAATAATGAAGATTAAAAAAATATCGCGTATTTGAAAAAGCTCCTAACGAAATTTGTTAGGAGTTTTTTCATGTTTATATTCTACTATTTTAAAAGGGGGACCGCTACAACACCATCAAGCTAATATTTTGATGTCCCCCAAACAAAAATTTTATCTCTTCACAGCTAGTTGTCTATGAGAATTGAGTTCATTTTTTTGTGTTTGGATATTCGCTTTTCTTAGCATGATGGCAATGTGGTTCTACCCCTTATAAATGTTACAAAAATCTTTCAAATAGCTCTAACTTGCACAATGCTTCCCATTAATATAATACGCTGATTCTGTGAAAACCGTAAATACAACCTCTACTTCTGGAAGTCCAAAATCCATTACATATGTAGTAATGGCCTTGGCAAATCGATCACGAATTTCCTGTCCACGCTCGAACCATTTCACTTCAATAAGAGGAAACGCTTCTATTTCTTCTCCATTGAATACAAACGTAGAACTTGGTAGTTCCAACGTAAAATTATCCGTACCACACTCACAAATCTCTGCGAGCTCTTCTACTAATGGCTTGCTTATGCGTTTTAATTGTTCAGTAGTAATTCCACGAAACACAACATGCGGCATGTGAATCCCTCCGTTAGATAGTTTTATATTTGCTCACATCATAACACAATTTCTAACATCTATTGGTACATTTCAATGACATTCTTAAGAATGATCATATATTGTTGAAGCAATACATGTATTGTAACTATTTAAAACATTTGAGAGCTCGGTAATTGGGTAAATAAAAAAAGCTTTATCATTCTCCCTATAAGGAGATATGAGGGGAGGCCTCTGTTAAAAGCTCTTATACGGTTGTCTTTGAAAAAATGAAAATACCTAAATAGTTGGAAATATTTTATGTTGTAAGGTTTTTAGCTATGAATAGCGGAATAAATATTAAGTATTCAACAGTTAAAATAAAACGAGTCATCTTTTTATTTTCAGAAAAAAGATGACTCGTTTTATGCTAAAATTCACTTAGTGTATATTTTCGTTAAAATGTGGGTGGGACCCCTTTTAACAAAACCGGAGTGGAAATGATGAGTATAAACAGTTTTGTGGGATCGATAAAGGACGAATTATTAAAAGAGGTAAGTATAAGAAGTGAGGATGAATTTGAGCCTGTAGTAGTTAAAGATATTCCTAGACTTTGGAAGTGTTTAGGGATGGGTAATTATGCCGCAGTATTTATGCACAAAGAATATAAAGATTGGGTAGTGAAAGTTTACGCACGAGAAGGAGAAGGAATTGAAAAAGAGTCAGAAGTATACCGAAGAATCGGAAATCATCCTTCTTATTCGAAGCTTATATATAAAGGAGAAAATTTCATAGTATTGAAACGTTTAAAAGAAATTACCTTATACGACGCCCTTCATAAGGGAATTAAAATTCCTAAGCAGGTGATCCTTGATATAAATGAAGCTTTAGAGTATGCAAGGGAACAAGGATTAACTCCTTGTGATGTTCATGGGAAAAATGTGATGATGGAAAACGGAAGGGGATATGTAGTCGATGTATCTGATTTCTTAAAAACAAAAGAAGATAGTAAGTGGAGAGACCTAGAAAAGGCATATTTTATATTTTATTTGCCTTTCATTTATAAATTCCCTTTCCCTATTAAAATACCGTATTTTATGTTAAACATTGTTAGACATTCGTATAGAAAATATAAGAAGCTTAAAAAGAAATTCAAATGGTAAAAGGACCACATACTTATCTTTAGGTTAGATAAGTGAACCACTAGTAAACAAAAGGACCGTACACTTTAGATATGTCTAATATGTACGGTCCTAATTTTATAACCTTATGAAGTAATCAGTAAGCTTTCCATTTCCTTTTTCACGCAATTACTTTGTTTTCTTCAAACCTTTTATTCTTTTTCTCTAGCTTTTCAATTCTTCTTTTAAGAGAAGCAATGGGGGCATTTTGATTGTTCTCATTTTGTTTAAACCTAGAGTCCACAAATGCTTTTTCTTGTTGATTTCGCAAGAATTGATGCGTTCTTTGAGCTCTGTATGGTTATACTCACTCCGGCTTCTTTCTGTCACACTCTTGAAGTTAATTATATTTTTCTACGTACTAAATAAAAAGCTAAGGACCCCATAATAACAGGTGCAACGAAATCAAAGAAATGGGAAAAATTAAAAGGAAAAAGAAAAAGAAATGGTATAAGTGTATAGATAACTGCTAGTCCTATAAATATAGGAATTCCAAATTGAAATTCTCTACATCGTTTGATTTTCCTGTATAACACTTCCCCAATTAGACAGGCTACAAGAGCCGGTATACTACCATAAGTGAAGATCGTTTTAATGAATCCTAATACAACGTTCGGGTGAATAAAGCTAGGATGAGAAATATATGAAATCAAGAACCATCCAAAAATAAAAGCAAACAGATTTGCAGCATAACTAATTAAAAATTTTATCAACGTAATCATCCTCACAGTTTTCTAATATTAAATCCATTGTATGACATGAAATCCTATTATTGGTAGCGAGAAAAAAGCGGACCCCTACTCTAAAAAGCATCCACTCATCCTTCTATACTTGTTTTATTTTCTTTGCTCTAGCAAACTTCGAAAAAGCTGCAAGTAGTATGAGCAGTGGAATTCCCTGAATAAAGAGAAATCCTCCCAAAAAATAAAGTGCACGACTAACTAGAGAAGGGGCTGTTGCCGACTCACCCACAAAATAAGCCCCATAATTAGCCGCTACACCTGCATAATCAGCTATCCAACCTATAAGAAAAGCCGCTGGACTTATGATTAGATTTATCCCGAAACAGATCATTATTGAAGATAGGTTTTTAGGCTTAATTTTTGGTGAAACAGACAAGAAAAATAAGAATATTGCAGTGCCTTTTATAAGAAGTAGTGTTATTACAAAAAAATTCCCATAATATCCCTCCATGATTTTAATTGTACCATCAGCAAGGACAACTTTGTGTAAATTTGGATGAATAGGGTCTTCATGTGAGGTTAACATAACGTCTCATTAACAGTAGTCAATGATGCATATAATTTTCGTGTTTGCTTTCTTTTCTGAACCGGATAGCGGTGGGGTGAGTCATAAATTGTGGAACACATTCTTAAGTTATTTAATATGAAAAAATGAAATTCACCTTCTGTAATTCATTCAAATGGTTCAATCTTCGCATCTTATGAATCCTCTGAAAATGCTAAACTTAAGCAAAAAAATTAACTATCCTATGCAAGAAAGTTTAGATAGCTAAAAGCATATGTTTTATTGAAAGGATGTGATTGAATTATGGAAAAGCCGAATTGGGGAATTGGAGGATTAGTATTTGTTGGCTGCATGTTTCTTGGCGGAGGAGTGGGATCTATATTAGGCGATACGCATGCTGGATGGCTAATAGGGATGGGGGCTGGATTTATTGGGATGGCTTTAACGAGACTGATCAGAAAGTAATATAACGGGATTCTGCTCCCAGTAAATAAGGAAATATGTATGTAATTCATGGCATAATAGCTTTATAAATTATAGTTAGAACCTTCTCTTTTCTAAATTTCTCCATACATATATATGATTCTCAAGTCGGAGGCACCTTAGGGTGTTTTTTTTGTGCTCTCTAAAAATGCCTTACCATATAATAGATTTCGATAATATTTTTTGTAATAGAATAGATTCATTACCGTTTCATAACTATGTATTCATTCATAACCTAACAGTAAAAGGGGGGATGATTCAAGGTATGGCGTTTCATGATGAATTAATTTGTCAACAGTTTGCAAGAATTATAGGTGGCCAAGAAGGGTTCGCCGGTGGAAAATGCGTGGCTACAATAAATCGGGATGAAATACAAGCAACTATCTTAGGAAAACGTTTTAGAGTAACAACTTCCTTCTCATTCGAATCACGAGATAATAAAACTGGACGAGCATTATGTTTAGGTCGGGTAGCGCTATTGCAAAGAGAAGTCAATGGGTTTGTTGCTACAATTATTAAACAAGGAATAATCGTTTCGTCTATACACAATGAGTGGTTATGTGATGAGCCGAATTTAATTTACGTTAATATCGAAGACGTTGATGATCCGCTAAGCTTCGCAAGGAAAGTTAGAAAAGCGTTATGTAATTAACCAATCTATTTAGTTAAATGAGCGATATAAAAGGATCTTTAATTGAAAGATCCTTTTATACATAAGATGAAGGTTTTTCCTTGTATTTCATTAATTAAGTTCACATGATTAGCAAACGAACGTAATTCCTGTGCACGAATCGATATAATAATTTCCGCTTTTATTGTAGTGTCAGTCTTTTAGTAGAAATTAAATATTTACGACAAATTTTGACAAAAAACACATATATTTTTGTTATGCTATGAAAGTTATTAATTTGTGATGTATATATAGGAGGATTTTTTAATGTTAAAGAAATTGTTATTATGTGTACTTATGAGCTTATGTGTAATGGCTTTAAGTGCTTGTAAAGGTGATGAAGAAAAATTAAAAGTTGCATCAGATGAGCAAAAAATAGATGAAGATAAAAAAGTAGCGGAGGAAGAAAAACGTAAACAAGAAGAGCAACAAAGAGCAGAGGAAGAAAAACGTAAGCAAGAAGAGCAACAAAGAGCAGAGGAAGAAAAACGTAAACAAGAAGAGCAACAAAGAGCGGAAGAAGAGAAGCGTAAGCAAGAAGAGCAACAAAGAGCAGAGGAAGAAAAACGTAAGCAAGAAGAGCAACAAAGAGCAGAGGAAGAAAAACGTAAACAAGAAGAGCAACAAAGAGCGGAAGAAGAGAAGCGTAAGCAAGAAGAGCAACAGAGGGTAGAAGAAGAAAAACGTAAGCAAGAAGAGCAACAAAGAGTAGAAGAAGAGAAGCGTAAGCAAGAAGAGCAGCAAAGAGTAGAAGAAGAAAAACGTAAACAAGAAAAGCAGAAGACTCAGCAACAACAGTCTATACAGCAAGAGAGAACACAAAAACAAGAAAAAACAACACAAGCAACAGGTGGGAAACCAACAAGATCACACATTTCAGTTGGTTCACATGTAGTTATTCAATTGGATAATGACTATAGTAAAACTGTAAGTGGTGTTGTGAAAGACATTTTAACACATAGTGAAACACATACATACGGCATTAAAGTTCGATTACAAGATGGACAAATTGGCCGTGTTCAAAGTGTTAACTAGTGAAAAAAGATTTGACTACTTTTCAAATAAATAAACGCTACAAAAAACCGGTTCTTTCGTAAAGGAACCGGTTTTTTGTAGCGTTTTGCTTAGCGTACGAAATTAGCGTTTTGTTGATGCCATCACACCTCTATCAAGTTATCACATACAAGGTAATAGATGTTTTTATAAATTGAAAGGAGAGGAAACGAGCTTGGAGGGAGTATGTTTGAGAAATTAAAGGAAGTGTTTTTTTGTTCTGGGTTATGGATCTATCCGCCCGTTCTAATTAACTAAAAGAAGAACTTCCCCATACCAATTAGACTACTAATCATTCCGATTCCATTCATGCTGCCTTTTCCTACTGCAAGTAAGTTTCCAAGCATTCCTGGTTGACCGTTCCCTCCGATATTCCCCCATCCCATGGGATTTACCTGTCCTCCCCACCCTGGAGGCTTTCCGAAAACACCCCATTTATTGGTATTAAAATTAAAAGCTTTGGCTGGCGGCGATAGTAAAGCGGCAAGATGACCTTGTGCGAACATCCCTGCATGATTGAATGGCTGGGCCCAGGGGGAGGGAGGTTTTTGAAAATTAAAACCTGCATGGCCTGGTAATGGAGTCCAATTACCAGGATGTCCTTGGGGCATCATCCCTGCATAATGGATTGGCTGACCTAAAGGGAAGAGAGGGGTTTGGGTATTGAAACCCGTATAATTGGCTGGTGAATCCCAACCAAATGGATAGACTCGAGGACTACAATTCGCAGAGATCCTCAGACCATTCATTCCCTCAGCTTTAGTTATTAGGGGCTGTGAATATAATGATGACATTGAAATTTGGTTATTATAGTGTTCCTCGTCTCCCATTGAATTCAAATACCAATATTGGTGCATAAGCTTATTCCCCTTACTTTAAAAATGTAATGTTAGACTTAGCCTATGTAATATTCCTTTTTATGGCTGGTTACATAACTAGATTTACAAGCCTGTATTTAAATGGTTATAAAGGTGTAATCAACAAAAAAAATTAAAAATGTTATGTCTAGCAAGTAGAATTGCTAAAAAGAGAATATCCATTCGAAGAGTTTGGCAAAATACTGCAAGGACAATGTATTCTTGTGCAGATATGCAAAAGATTTAAACGAATCAATGGAATTTATAATGAAGGGGCAAATGAATATATGAGTGAAACATTACATAAAAGAAAACCACCATATTTAATGCTTGTAATCCTTTTTATTGGGGCATTTGTTTCATTTCTAAATAACTCGCTTTTAAATGTAGCTTTGCCATCAATAATGAAGGATTTAGACATTAAAGATTATTCGACGATCCAGTGGCTTTCTACAGGCTATATGCTTGTAAGTGGTATATTAATTCCGGCATCAGCATTTTTAATAACCCGCTTCTCCAATAGGAGCTTATTTATTACATCTATGGTGATTTTTATTTTTGGTACGGCCTTAGCGGCTTTAGCACCGAACTTTAGTTTATTACTTACTGGCCGGATGGTTCAAGCAGCAGGTTCTTCAGTCATGGGACCTTTGTTAATGAATATTATGCTAGTAAGCTTTCCAAGAGAAAAAAGGGGAACAGCGATGGGGATTTTTGGATTAGTTATGATTACAGCTCCAGCAATTGGACCGACACTATCGGGTTATATTGTAGAGTATTATGACTGGCGTTTGCTTTTTGAGATGATTTTACCGTTAGCAATCATTAGCTTACTGTTAGGGGTTTGGAAATCGGAGAATGTCATGAGACAAAACAAAAATGCAAAACTTGATTATCTCTCATTATTATTATCTTCTGTCGGTTTTGGCGGTTTGTTATATGGATTCAGTTCTGCAAGCTCCGATGGTTGGACGAATAAAGTTGTTTTAACAACCTTAATCATAGGCGCTATTGCCCTAATTGCTTTTATTATCCGTCAATTAAAAATGAATGAACCGTTATTGGATTTACGTGTTTACAAGTACCCAATGTTTGCACTTGCGTCTGTAATTGCGATTGTTAACGCAGTGGCCATGTTTTCGGGTATGATTTTAACACCAGCTTATGTACAAAACGTCCGCGGTATTTCGCCGCTGAGCTCTGGGCTGATGATGCTTCCTGGTGCGGTAATAATGGGGGTTATGTCACCAATTACAGGTAAACTATTTGATAAATATGGCCCTCGGATTCTTGGTATAGTAGGACTTTCCATTACAGCTGTTTCAACTTATATGCTGGCAAACCTGCAAATCGACTCTAGTCACACACATATTATTCTTATTTACACACTGCGGATGTTTGGGATGGCGATGGTGATGATGCCACTTATGACAAACGGCCTTAATCAATTGCCAACTCGTTTAAATCCGCACGGTACAGCTGTTAATAATACAGCTCAACAAGTGTCCGGTTCGATTGGTACTGCTATTCTTGTTACGATTATGAATTCTGTAACAAAAACAAAAGCTGAAAGTCTAATGGTTGATGTAGATCCTAATGCCTTCACAGAGGCTACGAAGGCAATGTTAACTCAGAAGGCTTTATTATCCGGAATTCAATATTCATTCTATGTAGCGCTTGGCATGAATGTTGTTGCACTACTATTAGTTTTTTTCGTTAAACGTGTAGATACAAGTGCGGAAGCTGTCGAGAGGTTAAATCGGTAGAGTAAAATAAAACTTAAGATCATGATTCCTATAAGTTTTTGCTGTTTAGTTAGACTATGAAGAAATGTAAATTTCTGCTGCTAAGGCGCTGGTATTTAAATCTGGAAAAGAACCAGTGAAATAATCATATATAGTAAAAAGGATCTGATATTCATATCAGATCCTTTTTCATTAGTCACACAGTATACTTGCTTATCGTATTTGTTTGAATTGACATTAGAAACTACTGGTATTCCCAATACTACAATCTTTAGCTCTCAATTTCTGATTAACATTATAATAATTCGCTTCGTATTAATTTAGTATTTTCTCTGCAAGCTATAAATGTAATAGCAACAAACAACTTAGATTACCAACCTTATAAGCAATATCATAATCATGAATAGTTAGGGAAAAGATAAAATAAGGTAATCAATTACATATCTTTATCCCAGGCGATGCATTGCTATCTTCTCTTTATTGAATGGGATATTTTATTTCATGCTTTTTTGAAAGGGTGTTTTTAATGGAAAAAAAAGTATCTGCCATTCCTCAACCGAAAACATATGGACCGCTGGGGAATCTCCCATTAATTGATAAAGATAAACCGACCTTATCCTTTATCAAGATAGCGGAAGAGTATGGTCCCATTTTTCGAATTCAAACTTTAAGTGATACCATCATTGTCGTTTCTGGACATGAACTGGTAGCAGAAGTCTGTGACGAAACAAGATTTGATAAAAGTATAGAGGGTGCTTTAGCGAAAGTTCGCGCCTTTGCTGGAGACGGATTATTTACAAGCGAGACTCACGAGCCTAACTGGAAAAAAGCTCATAATATTTTGATGCCTACATTCAGCCAACGAGCAATGAAAGATTATCATGCTATGATGGTCGATATTGCTGTACAACTCGTTCAAAAATGGGAACGGCTTAATCCGAATGAAGACGTAGATGTTCCGGAGGATATGACTCGCCTTACATTGGATACAATTGGTCTATGTGGTTTTAATTATCGATTTAATAGCTATTATCGTGAGACCCCTCATCCTTTTATTACTAGCATGAGCCGTGCTCTAGATGAGGCGATGCACCAATTGCAGCGGCTGGATATAGAAGATAAACTCATGTGGAGAACGAAACGTCAATTTCAGCATGATATTCAATCTATGTTTTCTTTAGTAGATAATATTATTGCTGAACGTAAAAGTAGTGGAAATCAGGAAGAAAATGATTTACTTTCCCGTATGTTAAATGTGCAGGATCCGGAAACTGGTGAAAAATTAGATGATGAAAATATTCGTTTCCAAATTATCACTTTTTTAATAGCTGGGCATGAAACAACAAGTGGATTATTATCTTTTGCAATCTATTTTTTATTAAAGAATCCAGATAAATTGAAAAAAGCCTATGAAGAAGTAGATCGGGTTTTAACAGATCCCACTCCAACATACCAACAAGTTATGAAACTTAAGTATATCCGGATGATTTTAAATGAATCGCTACGTCTATGGCCTACTGCTCCAGCATTCAGTCTCTATGCAAAAGAAGATACAGTCATTGGTGGGAAATACCCAATTAAGAAAGGAGAAGATCGTATTTCTGTTCTTATTCCACAACTACATAGGGATAAAGACGCGTGGGGAGACAATGTGGAAGAATTCCAACCTGAACGATTTGAAGAGCTGGATAAGGTTCCTCACCATGCTTATAAGCCATTTGGAAATGGTCAGAGAGCATGTATCGGTATGCAGTTTGCACTTCATGAAGCCACTCTCGTAATGGGAATGCTTCTTCAACATTTTGAATTCATCGATTATCAAGACTATCAGTTGGACGTAAAACAAACATTAACGCTAAAGCCCGGTGATTTTAAGATTAGGATTCTACCCCGAAATCAAACTATTAGCCATCCTACTGTTCTTGCGCCTATAGAGGAGAAACTGAAAAACGATGAAATCGAACAGCAAGTTCAGAAGACTCCTTCTATTATTGGAGCCGATAATCTTTCGCTTCTTGTTCTATATGGATCGGATACAGGGGTAGCAGAAGGTATTGCAAGGGAACTAGCAGATACAGCTAGCTTAGAAGGTGTTCAAACGGAAGTAGTAGCTCTTAACGATCGAATTGGAAGTCTGCCAAAAGAAGGGGCGGTTCTTATTGTAACTTCTTCTTATAATGGAAAGCCACCAAGTAATGCAGGGCAGTTTGTGCAGTGGTTGGAGGAATTAAAGCCGGATGAGCTAAAAGGTGTTCAATACGCAGTTTTTGGTTGTGGAGATCATAATTGGGCTAGTACCTATCAGCGGATTCCAAGATACATTGATGAGCAAATGGCTCAAAAAGGAGCAACAAGATTTTCTATACGTGGAGAAGCGGATGCAAGTGGTGATTTCGAGGAACAGCTTGAGCAATGGAAACAAAGCATGTGGTCTGATGCGATGAAGGCATTTGGATTGGAACTTAACAAAAACATGGAGAAAGAACGTAGTACATTAAGTTTACAATTTGTTAGTCGTCTTGGAGGATCTCCTCTTGCGCGAACATATGAAGCAGTTTATGCATCTATACTAGAAAATCGTGAACTTCAATCATCTAGCAGTGAAAGAAGCACGCGACATATTGAGATATCCTTGCCAGAAGGCGCTACGTATCAAGAAGGTGACCACCTTGGGGTGCTGCCAATTAATAGTGAGAAAAATGTCAACCGAATTTTAAAACGCTTTGCATTAAATGGGAAGGATCAAGTCATATTGAGTGCAAGTGGACGAAGTGTAAATCACATACCTTTAGACAGTCCTGTTAGTTTATTTGACCTTCTTAGTTATAGTGTAGAAATTCAAGAAGCAGCCACTCGAGCACAAATACGAGAAATGGTGGCATTTACAGCATGCCCTCCTCATAAAAAGGAATTGGAATCATTATTGGAAGAGGGAGTTTATCATGAACAAATATTAAATAAACGTATGTCAATGTTGGATCTTCTTGAAAAGTATGAGGCTTGTGAAATCCGATTTGAACGCTTTTTAGAACTTCTTCCTGCGCTCAAACCGCGTTACTATTCTATTTCAAGCTCTCCAATCGTTGCACAGGATCGTCTGAGCATTACGGTTGGTGTTGTTAATGCACCTGCATGGAGTGGGGTAGGGACATATGAAGGAGTCGCTTCTAATTATTTAGCTCAGCGTCATAATAAAGATGAGATTACCTGTTTCATTCGAACGCCACAATCAAACTTTCAATTACCTGAAAATCCAGAAACACCAATTATCATGGTTGGACCAGGTACTGGAATTGCACCATTCCGTGGATTTTTGCAAGCACGTCGTGTTCAAAAGCAAAAAGGTATTAACTTAGGACAAGCACATCTATATTTTGGTTGTCGTCATCCTGAAAAGGATTATCTCTATCGTACAGAACTAGAAAATGATGAAAGAGATGGATTAATCTCTTTACACACAGCTTTTTCTCGCTTAGAAGGATATCCTAAAACATATGTACAGCATTTAATAAAACAAGATAGAATCAATTTAATTTCGTTATTAGATAATGGAGCTCATCTTTATATATGTGGTGATGGAAGTAAAATGGCTCCTGACGTAGAAGATACCCTGTGTCAAGCATATCAAGAAATTCATAAAGCCAGTGAACAAGAAGCAAGGAATTGGTTGGATCGTGTGCAAGATGAAGGGCGATATGGAAAAGATGTTTGGGCTGGTATATGAATTTTTCTTAATTAGATAAGTAATATGTAACGAATGAACTTCTTTTGAATAAGTGTTAATTTTAAAAATCCCGTGTTTTTATTAAATACGGGATTTTCATATTTTTAATAAGCTGGACTGATACTGTAGAAAAATAATAGCTAATTCATTTGACAATTAAAATGATCTAATTTAATATGTATGCCATAGCATATAATTAATAAAACAAATTCATTCACTGTGCAGAATTGACTGGTATGCTGTACCCTTTTATATATTAATTTATAGAGGTGATATATGAACTTACATGATTTAATAGGTTATCTTGTTCATCGTACTGATGTGAAAATGACTAATTATTTTACGAAGAAATTAAAGCCTTTTGGAGTTACGCCAGAGCAGTGGGGGATTATTAGTGTTCTTTGTAGCCAAAGGGCCACTACTCAAAAAGAGTTAGCAGAAGCGATTGATAAAGATCAAACTACTGTCGTAAGAATGATACAGTCAATGGAGAGAAAAGGGATTGTAAAGAAGGCTTTGAATGACCAAGATAGGCGTTCACACAACCTTTTTTTAACTGAAAAAGGTGATGAGTTAAAAAAAGAAATCTTGCCTGTGGTGACAGACGCTCACCATTTCGTTACGAGTAATTTGAGCGAAGAAGAAATTAAAGTATTACAATCGTTATTAAACAAATTGTATGATACACGCTATTAATATTTGTTCCTTATTGATGCTATTCATAAGGAACAAACTTTGTTTTATGTATTATATATGCTATAGCATATAATTTTGTTTTAAGGAATGGTGGAGATATCTTTATTTTGTATGATATTTGATTCAGGATCACGTTTTTTCCTAGTACCAGTCAAAATTCCGTATTGTATATGCTATAGCATGTAAATGTATCAAATAAATAAGAAAGATGTGATTGCTATTTTAATATTAATCAATGTAGTAAAAGTTGTATTGTTTCTGTTCTTTTTAATGACAGGTACGAAAATTATATCTGGGAAAATGGCAGATGAGTTTAAACGATTTGGTTTACCTTCGTTTTTTAATTTCTTAACTGGAGCTTTTGAAATTGTAGGAGCAATTGGAATGTTGATCGGAATTTGGTACCCAATGGCAGCTTTATTGGCAGGATTGTTGTTAGGCGGTACGATGCTTGCAGCTGCATTAACTCTAATTGTATTAGCGAGAGATCCCTTTAAGAAAGCAATACCTGCGCTTGTTTTGTTTGTCCTTAGTTTAGGGATAAGTTTGTATCATATTTTTTAAGCGTAAATAAAAACCGTTACACTCTATGCGTTCAAGTTGATATCATTTTGTAATTATTTTATAAATAGGGGATGTGAAAACAAATGAATGAATTATTATTATTTAAGTTCTTAGCGTTTCTTTCTATATTAACGACAAGTATTGTTGCTGGAATTGTTTTTGCATACTCTAATTCAGTCATGCCTAGTCTGCGTAATGCGGATGATCGTACTTTCGTTCTTTCCGTTAGACACTTTACCTCATCAGTGGCTAATCCGATTTTTCTCTTCATGTCAAACGGTGCTCTTATAGCGCAGATCGGTTTTGTTGTATTAGCCGTTTACCTACAGCAATTTGATACAGTCGTTTTAGGAGTAATTGCAGTAATCGGTTATGTTGCCACGCTACTAATCACTTTCACAGGGAATCTCCCGATGAATAAAGCAATCATCTCGGCGAAACTACCTGTAAGAGATTCTGGCTGGGCTGAACTTAGAGTCCGATTTGAATCACGTTGGACGTTGCTGAATCACTTGCGTACCTTAACGTGTATTTTAAGTGTGTCGGCATTATTAGTAGCGTTGCTTATTTATTAGTAGTATTCATGTATTTAAAAATAATTAATAGGATCTGATGTTCATATATCAGGTCCTGTTTTATTATGTACCCCTATCTACCGCCCCTTTTAGTAGATAGGGGTACCATCACATGTCCATTAACCTAAAATTGTAAAGTCTCCCAGAATGAAGATTCTATTCATTATTAACTACTGTTAACGAGAACTACGTGAAATATTTCCTTTTTATAAAAACTATTACGGGAGGATTTTTATTTTTGATATATTATACCATTTATTTAATGGTATAATATGGTATTCGTTCTATGGAATGGAGTTGAATGAGTATTATAAATACAAAAGGGGAAATTAAAAAAACAAAAAGAAAAGTATTAATAACTATACTTACTATGTTAGTAATTATAATTGGATTTGGATATTGGAAATTTTTTAGTTTGCAAGGTGTTCCAAAAGGGGAATTAATTCGAACAGTGAAATCTCCAGATGGAAAATATCTCATTAAGACTTATTTTCATGATGCAGGATCATTAAGTGCGGATGCTGTTAGGGGTGAATTAGTTAACCTTGATACAGATTCAGAGAAAAATATATATTGGAACTATCCAGATACCGATCCATATATAGAATGGGTAAATAAGAATATTGTTAGAATTGGAGAGCAAACTTTAGATATTTCACAGAAAGAAACCTATGATTGGCGTGATGATGATAAGCACGTTACAGAAGTGCCTAAACAATTTATTAGATAAAGCAAGAAAATTTAAATATATTTAATCTTATTCGTTTAAATATAGATAGGATTAATGGAACAAGCTTGTTACTTAGGTTGTCTATTAAGTATACGTATAAAACAGGTGTTCATGATAGTTTGCTCATTTTATGAAAAGTGAGATGCAAGAAGAGTGATATCTTATAAATTCTTTAATTGTATCGGTATGTATAACACCTAGAAAAACCATATATTCTTGAAAGAGGTTGAAAATGTATGATAGTCTTAAACAAATTTTTTAACATTTTACATTACAAAAAGATGGTACCTGTAGTATTTCTTTCATGTGCAACGCTTATAGGCTGTTCCGATAGTAATACTCAATCTGAATCACCTAAACAAACGAAACAAACAAATCAAATCAAACAAGAAACTACTGGTAATGATTCTTTTGCTAAACTTGAAAAAGAATTTGATGCTAAACTCGGTATTTATGCATTGGACACTGGTACGAATCAAACCGTTACTTATCAATCAGATGAACGGTTTGCATACGCATCTACCCACAAAGCTTTAGCTGTGGGAGTACTTTTACAAAAGAAATCAATAGAAGATCTAAATCAAAGAGTTTTGTATAATCGTGAAGATCTTGTTAATTACAATCCAATTACAGAAAAGTATGTTGATACAGGTATGACTCTGAAAGAGCTTGCAGATGCTTCCCTTCGATATAGTGATAATACTGCACAAAATCTTATTCTTAAACAATTAGGTGGACCTAGTGAATTCAAAAAATCACTGAGAGAAATAGGAGATACCGTTACAAATCCTGAACGCTTTGAACCACAATTAAACGAAGTGCATCCAGGGGACGTACATGATACAAGTACCCCAAAGGCATTAGCTACTAGTCTTCAGGCTTTTGCGTTAGGAGATGTACTTTCAACTGAGAAACGGGATTTATTAATAGATTGGATGAAAAGGAATACTACGGGAGATAACTTAATTCGTGCTGGAGTTCCAGGAGGATGGGAAGTAGCTGATAAGACGGGTTCGGGATCTTATGGAACCAGAAATGATATCGCAATTATTTGGCCACCAAATAAAAAGCCAATTGTTCTTGCGATACTTTCTAATCATGATAAAGAGAATGCTAAATACGATGATAAGCTTATTGCAGAAGCAACCAAAATAGCGTTAGATGCCTTGAAAGCTAAAAATAAATAATAATAGTAATTAGTTATTGAAATTTTCCTGTTTTTCCGTCACAATACTGTGACGGTCTTTTTGTGTACTTTACAAAGAATCGTCTGAAGTAAAGAAAGAAGATAGAAACCATCTCTATTAAGTTTATTAACTAAGTAACAACAAATATATGCTTTATTGGATACTTATTGCATTTAATGTGGAGGAATAATATGGATTCAAAAATTCTTATTGTTGATGATGATAAAGAGATTAGAAATCTTATCTCTGTATATCTGGAAAATGAAGGCCTAAAAACTCAAAAGGTAGAAGATGCTATACAAGCTTTACAACTGTTAGAAGAAAAGGACTTTGATTTGATTATTTTAGATATTATGATGCCGAATATGGATGGCATTGAAGCATGTATGAAAATTAGGGAAGATCGCAATATGCCTATCATTATGCTATCTGCAAAATCTGAGGATATAGACAAAATTCAGGGCCTAGCCTCTGGTGCAGACGATTATTTATCAAAACCGTTTAACCCACTAGAATTAATCGCTAGGGTAAAATCCCAATTAAGAAGGTTTAAAAAATACAATACGTCCATAGAACATAATAAAAGCATTCTAGAAATTGGTGACTTAACCGTAAATACAGATACTCGTCAAGTATGGGTAAGGGGAAAAGAAACAAGGTTAACTCCAAAAGAGTTTGCTATTCTCGAACTACTTGCCCGCAACAAAGGGATTGTCCTGAGTGTAGCAAAAATATATGAAGCAGTTTGGAAAGAAGTTTTTTATAAATCAGATAATACCGTCATGGTGCATATTACAAAAATAAGAGACAAAATTGAAGAGGATTCCAAACATCCTATTTATATTAAAACTGTTTGGGGAATTGGGTATAAAATATGAAGAATGTTAGTTTCAGAAATAAGATCATTATAAAACTTCTTGGTGCTGTTGCAGTTAGTTTTTTTATTTCATTTGGTTTAACAATCCTCATTTTGGCATACGTCATAGATCCATTATTTATAAAACACGAAGAATTTGGTATGTTTGAATTCGATTTGGTATTGTTGTTCTTATTCGCGTTCGCAATCTTTACCTTTATAATCCTTTTTTTAATATTGGTTCGAAAGAAAATAGTATATTTGAAGCTCATTTCTGATAATGTGAATGATATTGCCAATGGAAAACTAGGTCTGACAATTGGGGTTAAGGGGAAGGACGAATTGACCCAGCTTGCTCAAAATATAAACTATATGTCTAAGGAATTGGAAAATACATTTGAACAAGAAAGACGATTAGAACGTACAAAAAATGAACTTATAACCAATGTATCTCATGACTTACGTACACCGTTAACATCTATTATTGGCTATATAGATTTATTAAAAAGAGGGCAATACAACAGTAAAATACAATTACAGGAATACCTTGAAACCACTTATTTAAAATCAAAGAGATTGAAATATTTAATTGATGAGCTGTTTGAATATACTCGTTTATCAGGCATAGATGCTAAGTTAAATCTTAATGAAGTTGATTTATCGGGTTTGTTGGAGCAAATAGTTGGAGAATACATTCCTATATTTGAAAAGGAAAGCTTAATCGTTCAAAAATCAATCACGCAAGAAACAATACCTATCTTCATAGATGTAGAAAAAATGGTACGTGTTTATGAAAATCTTTTTATGAATGCGATAAAGTACAGCATGAAACCATCCGAATTATCTATATGTCTTGAACTAATAGGTAACAAGGCAATGTTGAAAGTGTCAAATAAAGTCGAGAAACCGCCTGTTAGCGATCCAAATAAATTGTTTGAAAGGTTTTTCAGGGGGGACAAGGCAAGAAAAGATGACCAGGGAAATGGACTGGGGCTTGCTATTTCAAAAAGAATTGTTGAACTTCATCATGGTAATATACATGCAGAATATAAAGACGGCTGGATGTCCTTTATTGTTGAACATCCAATCAAATAGACTGGCTTATGGAATTACAGATTCCATAAGCTTTTTTTTATAAAACTTAAGAATTCTTAAGAATTTTACAGGGTGTTTCCTAATTTTCATAGTTTATCATGGATGTATTCAAAGTGATGAGGTGAGTGAAGAAGATAAAAGGAAAGATTTCATTGTAGCTTAAGGGTGGAGGTAACATATCTATTTTGTTAGTAGTAAACAAATTTAGTAGCTTATTGTAATGAAATAAAAAAATGTAGGAGGATATAAATGATAAATCCAGTTGTAGATGTAAAAAACATTCAAAAATTGTACGGTAAAAAAGGTGAGAATCAATCACACGCATTAAAAGGTGTATCATTCTCAATTCAAGAGGGGGAGTTTGTTGGTATTATGGGGCCTTCTGGTTCTGGTAAAACAACATTATTAAATGTAATTTCAACGTTAGACACAGCAACGGGCGGCGTTGTTCAAATTGCAGGAACGGATATTACGAAAATGAAGCAAGGTGAACTTTCTGATTTCCGTTCACAAAAGTTAGGGTTCATTTTCCAAGACTTTAATTTATTAGAGAACTTATCTATTCATGAGAACATTGCACTTCCACTTTCACTTCAAGATGTTTCATCTCGTAATATTGGAAAGAAAGTAGAAAAGGTAGCTGATATGTTAGGCATTACAGCGATACTTCAAAAGTATCCTTCTGAAGTATCTGGTGGACAAAAGCAACGTTCCGCAGCAGCACGTGCGTTAGTTCATGAACCAGCAATTATTTTGGGAGACGAGCCGACTGGAGCTCTAGATTCTAAAAATGCAACGAGTTTACTTAATGCCATGACAAGCTTAAATAAAGAGCAAGGTGTATCCATTATGATGGTTACGCATGATCCTTACAGCGCAAGTTACTGTCAACGTATTTTATTCATTCAAGATGGTGAGTTATATAAAGAAATTCATCGCGGTAGTACCCGTGAAGAATTCTATAAAGAAATTTTAGATGTGCTTGCAAACTTAGGCACACAAAAAGCGTAAGGAAGGAAGTTCAATCATGTTATTTAAGCTTTCTATGTCAGGCCTAAAAAGTAAGTTGCAAGATTACATTGTTTTACTGGTTGGTCTTATTGTCTCTATTTCAACTTTTTATATGTTTCAAACGCTAGCATCCAATAAAACGTTCCTTGAATCTAACTCTTCTATTAGGGATATTGTGGCTGTCTTTAAAATTGGTTCCGTTTTGTTAGCGATTATCACATTTTTCTATATTTTATATGCAAACTCTTTCTTATCAGCTCTTCGTCAAAAAGAATTTGGTATGTATATGATGTTAGGAGCAAAAAAGCATAAAGTTACCTTACTTATGTTCATTGAAACAATCATATTAGGTGCCACCTCTCTTTTGATTGGAATTACAATTGGTGTAGGACTTGCAGAAGGTATCGGTCAGCTATTAATGAAACAACTCGAGTTTGCTGGCGAAGGTTATAAAGCATTTTATCTGCCATCTATAGCTATTACTTGCATCTTTTTCTTTGCACTCTTTGTATTATCTGCAATTATGAATAGTATTAAATTATCTCGTATTTCTGTACTGCAACTTGTACATGCTGATGAACAAACAGAACGTGTTGCCATAAAAGGAAAAATGACAGTTGTAGTTGCATTCCTTGGTATTCTTTTATTGGGTATTGGTTATGCATCACTTATTTATATATCATATGCAAATTCGCTAATTGTTTTGGGATTAATGGCTGTTGGATTAATCTCAGCAACCGTTGGTACTTACCTTATATTTGGATCACTTCTTCCAGTTATGATTAACAAGTTAAAGAGTAATAAAAAACGTAGTGAAAAAGGCCTTAATGCTTTTACTTTTGCACAATTAAATTTCCGCATTAATAGTCTAACAAATGTGCTTGCAACAGTAGCAATTTTAGTGGCTCTTGGTGCTGGTGGAATTGCTTGTGGTATGGCATTTAAAAACAACATCCTAAAAATTACAGATCAAATACAAATTTACGATTCAGTTATTCATAATCCAACAGCGGAAGAAAAGACAATTTTGGGTAGTATCTTATTTCAAGAAAAACTTGAATATCATTACAAAGTTGATGATAGATATGTTTATTATCTTAAAGAAGATGTAGAGAAAAATCGCCCTTTCTTGCAAGGTATGAAAATAGAGAAAGTTTCAGAGGAAATACCAATTGGTGCATTTTCAATAAAACGGGCTGAAGGAGAGACAGACACAAAACAATGGATTCAGGCTTTCAGAACAATCCAGCCAAATTATTTATATCCTGATTATGAAATGAAAATTGTAGACTATAACATATACAATGGATTGAAGGGTAAAGAAAGTATTGTGTTTATGGGGAAAACAGATGATTTTGGATCATACATAAAAGAATGGAAAAAACTTGATGAATTACAGATAGCAAAATATAAAAATGTGGAAGAATTGGGTAGTAAGTATCAAACATATATTATGAGTCATGATTTTGCCAGCGGACTAATGTTTATGGGTTTCTTCGTTGGAATTGCATTTTTAGCAATGATGGCAAGCTGCTTAATGTTTAAAGTTCTGTCGGGAGCATCAAAAGATGTAACACGTTATCAAATGCTTCATAAAATTGGTGTTCGCCGAGAGTTATTAACAAAATCAATTTATAAAGAGTTATTCTTCATATTCTTATTCCCAGCAATTGTAGGGATTACTCATATATTAGTTGGTATGAACATGTTTAGCCCTCTTGTAATCGATCCGTACTCCCGCATTTGGTTACCACTTGTTATTTTTGTAGTAATTTACTCGATGTATTACTGGATTACTGTTCAATTATTTAAAGGAATTGTACTCCCGAAAAAAAAATAATGTAATGATGTTATTTATCCCGCTATTTGTCGGGCAGTAGGACCCCCACCTCAAAATTCAGCGGAAGCAAAGAAGTTAGGTGGGGGATCAACTGCCCGTAAAAGCCCGATTGGTTCAACTAATAATCAGTGGGGATGAACAAAACCCCCACTGATTAAAGTTTCACTTTATGCGTTCAAGCTGCTAACATTTTGTGATTATTTTACAAATAGGGGGATTCTCAAATTAGTGCTTGAATAATAATAGCAATACGAATTTAGACATTACTATCATTCGAATCATAATCAGTAAAAGAATGGGAAGGATTTTTATACAAAGGAATTCCTGATGAATTTTATATTAAAAATAGGAGTGAGTGAAAATGGCTTATTTATTACAAGTTGATTTTCCGTTTGAAGGTCCTTTTGGTGAAGAAATGGAAAAAGCGTTTTGGGATTTAGCAAATAGTATTAACGAAGAAGAAGGATTCCACTGGAAAATATGGACAGAGAATCAAGAAACAAAAGAAGCTGGAGGCATTTATGTATTTGAAGAAAAACAAGATGCTGAAAAATACGCGGAAATGCATAAAAACAGACTTCAAGCATCTGGTGTTAAAGATATTAGAGTAAGAATTTTTAACATCAATGAAAAGTTAACTGAACTGAATCGTGGGTATATTAAATAATTCCGCCAGTCGGAGCAAGCGTAAAAGGAGGGGATAATCCCCTTCTTTTTTTATTCTTCAATTGATGGTAAGGGGACTCGCACAAAAAAATCCTTCGCATAATATGTGAGAGAAAAGGAGAGATAAAGGTATTTTAACCTTATCTCTCTTTTTCTATATTCATTTATTTCCAGGTAAGGAGTTGATTAGTTATTACTATTTATAAGAACGTGAAGAAGTGTTGATGCCGGTTGGAACTGTGGTAAAGGTTGAGGGGGAATCCAAGGAAATATCAGAGATGTGCATGATGATTTGGCGCAGGGTTATTAATCCATCTTCTATGAAATCGTGGGATTATATAAGCATTTATTATCCTGGAGATCTTAAAATAAAACCTACCTAATTATAGAAGTGATTTGAACGTAAGGAAATTGTAAGAAATGCATAAGAAAAAAGAAATTTTTATTATGTAGGATACAAATATAGAGAAACGTAAAAGAGGGAGGGTAAATAGGATACATTTATACGAAAAATAAACTAGTAATAAGAGCATTCTAAATGAAAAAGTAATTTATGGTACTAACATATGTGTAAAAAAGAGAGGATTTACCCTTGGTTATGACAGAATGGTGTATGGGTAGAGCCGAGAATCCTGGTCTTTTTAAAAGTATTTTACTTGTTGAATATAGACGGTAGGGATAAAGCCAGAATAGTAGTTTATGTGATGTTTATAATTGAACAAATAAAAGATGAAATCGATCATTTATCTAAGGAGGAATTTTTCTTATGGAAAATAAATTATCTGGATTGTTAGCCGCTACCTTAGCTCTAACGATGAGCCTACCAACAGGAGCGATAGCGTCTTCTAGCAGTAAGACTCCAGTTGTATCTAGCCAAGAAGTTGCTAGCCAAGATTTGGAGAAGATTGCTGCAGAGAACGCTGAACTACTCACGAAGTCCTATGAGACGACTAGCGTGCAGTATGCGCTGATTGATAATGGTAAACTTATTTTGTCGGGGCAGACAGGCAAAAACGACATAGAAGGGAAAGAGCCACTAACTAAAGATACTCTATACGGAATTGGTTCAACCAGTAAAGTATATACAGCTGCGGCTGTTATGAAACTGGTAGACGAAGGAAAAGTAGATTTGGATGCTCCTGTTGCCCGCTATATTCCTGATTTCAAAATGAAAGATAAACGATATAAGCGTATTACACCGCGTATGCTGTTGAACCACTCCTCGGGTTTGCAAGGTTCGACGTTCAATAATGCATTTTTATTTAAAAATAATGATGCTTATGCCCATGATATCTTGTTGCAACAATTGTCCAACCAAAACTTGAAGGCAGACCCTGGCGCGTTCTCAGTATACTGTAATGACGGTTTTACGCTGGCTGAGATCTTGGTAGAAAGAGTCAGCGGTATGAGTTTTACTGAATTTCTACATCAAAAGTTTACAGAGCCATTAAAACTGAACCATACGATAACATCGCAAGACAAATGGGAAGACGAAAAGCGGGCTGGACAGTATTCTCCGACATACCAGGGACAGCTTCCAAGTGAAATGGTAAATGTGATTGGTACAGGAGGAATCTCTTCTACTGCAGAAGATGTGGTGCGATTCTCACAAATATTTATGGGACAGGGAAAAGAAATTCTCTCTAATAAAGCAGTCAAGGCGATGGAACAAGAAGAATATAAAAAAGGAATGTGGCCGGGAGATAGCGAAAATGTGGTCAACTATGGTCTTGGCTGGGATAGTGTGAAACTATACCCATTCAGTGAATATGGGATAAAAGCGTTGGCTAAGGGTGGGGATACGATACTGCAACATGCTACATTGGTCGTGCTTCCAGAACAGAAGATGGCAGCAGCTGTATTGTCCTCCGGCGGCAGCAGCATGACAAATCAACTGTTGGCAAACAAATTACTGCTAGCTAGGCTTAAAGAGAAAGGGACAATTAAGGATATAAAACCAGATAAATCTTTCGGCAAGCCAGTCAAGGCTAAAGTGCCCCAAGACGTGGTAAAAAAAGCAGGATTGTATGGAAATAGCTACAGCCATTTCAAAATAGAAATTACGAAGAAGGGAGAACTGTTTTTACCAACTAAACCGGAAGAAAAATATGTATATACGGCGGATGGAAGCTTTATAAATGAGAAGGGTACTTCCAAGCTTAACTTCGTCACAGAGAAGAATGGGAAAGTTTATTTGAGAGAGAGCACATATGAATTATCGCCGGGATTGGGGCAAAATGTGATGACTCACTATTTAGCCCAGAAATTAGAAAACAATGTGTTACCGAAGAAAACAGCTGCTGCATGGGCGAAGCGCGAGGGCGGCAAGTTCTACCTTGTTAACGAAAAATTTAATTCTATAAATTATCTAGGGCAACTAATACCTCTTAACACACAAATTACGCTCAAAGATGGCTATTGGGATGGCAAAAAAATTACAGGTCCGAATACGGCGACGCATCAAATTCAGATTCCCGTGATGAATGGGCGGGATACAAAGGAAGCCCATTTCTATACAGAGGATGGTACGGAATATATGGATATGGCCAGCTTTTTATACGTCAGTGAATCTAACGTAAAATCCCTTGACACAGGTCAATTATCGAAAGTTACACTGCAAAAAAATGGGCATGCGAAATGGTTTACAATCCCGCAAGAGGCAGCAGGGAAAACGATGAATGTGGAGTTGCCATCAGGAAGTTCATTCGCGGTGTATGATGAGAATGGAGTATGCGTCAATTTTACCGTCGTTAGTAACAATAACAAAGTGAAACTACCAGAGAACGGAACGGTTGTATTTGCTGGCGCACCGAACTCCGAATTTACAGTCGCATTGAACTAGCTACAACTCGGGATAGACTTCAATAAAACAGTACGACATGGAAAAGATATTTTATTTGTATCTTAAGTATTCCCTTAAATGATATTACACTTAAATTCTTAGCTTAATAGCAATGGGATAGCACCACATGCCTATCAACCTAAGAAAATAAATCAACCCCATGCCCATCAAGCTAGTAAAATTGACACCCCCAGAGTAAAAATGTAAAAAATTATTGTTTAGGGGCAGCATAAAACCTTAGTTTGATAGCGATATGGCGCTACTCATAAAAAAAGAAATAGGAGAGAATATCCTATTTCTTTTTATTAATATAATAAAATGCAATGAATAGATCCAAAGTAATGATAATAATTAGAAGTAACAAGTGTATAAGTGCATCAGTTTTTCCTTTTAGTAAAGACTTTACAAAGAAATCCCATTCTGTTTCGTAGGGAGGTTCTACCCAATTTCGTTGCAGACCTAATACCATTCCATTTATAAAATAGACTATACTTAATAGAATTCTTCCAACAAATAAGGCAGTTGTTTTTATATTCCAATCCTTTATCTTGATTACATAAAGGATTGGAAATAGTATAGGTATCCAAAAAACAATAATAAAGAATGTATTTACCATTCTCTCCTCCTAACAAAATGATTGTTTTTTAATATAGGGGAGTCTTCGGATTGAAGATATGTTTCCTTGTCACTATTTAAAAACAAGGGCCGGAATTCCGGCTCCTTTTCTATCCTGCAAAATAAAGGTTTGTTTTATCTCTCAGTCTCAAAAAACTCAATCCATTCTCCATCAGGGCCAGCGAAGAATATGTAACGTGTTCCATCTGGTAATGTTTCGATTTCCTCTCCTAGTAAAAATGTTACGCCGTGTTTTTGTATTCTTTCAATTTCATCCTCTAATGAATCCACTTTAAAGCAAATGTGATGTACTTTTCCTTCTGCCGGAAGAGAAGAGTTATAACCTTCAATGAGTTCGAGTATCGTTTCCTTCGATTCTTCCACACCTAAAAAAGCGAGTTTTAAGTCTGGATTCGGGTGCCCCATACGTTTAATGAGCTGTAAGCCGACTACTTCTTCATAAAATGAAATAGATGTTTCTAAGTTTGCAACCATAAGTCCAACGTGTTCAATTCTTCTAACTGGCATGTAGATTCCTTCTTTCTGAAAATTATATACAATATGTTATTGAAAATTAAGAAAATAAGCAAGATAAAAACCTTACAAATTTTAGCGTATTATATGGTATAGTGAGAAAGTATGTTTGGGGAGAAGGAAGGAGATTATACGATGAATACACCTGCTCAAACTCCTTCATTATCGGCAACGATGAAAGAGTGGCATTATGCATTAGCGTATGAAATTAAACATTGGAAAACGATAGGTGGTAGTAAAATTTCTATCATGAACGGTCGTTTTTTATATACAGATTATGAAAGTACAGTATACGTATTTCAGCTTATTTCCGAAGTAAGCTTACCGGAAGGTTCACCAATTCGCATTGAGTTTGATGGTGAGGAAGCGACAGGAGAAGTATTATCTGTACATGGATTAGAAATAGAACTGAAATTAAATGATTATATACAAGGTGAAATACGAGAAGCTGTTTTATACAGTGAACCGTGGCAATTGTTAGAGCAACTACAAGAGCGATTGAAAGAGGCACATAAAGATAAGTTAAAACGTAATCGTATAAAGCGTCTTGTTGATGGGACGAGCAGTCCGAAGCATATTGAGAAGATGAAAAATCCGAAAAATGAATTGGCGTATCGTTCGTTTTACAATCCGACAACGTACGTGTGGGGACCACCTGGAACAGGGAAGTCTTACAATTTATCACGTATCATTTCGGCGCATTATCAAAAAGGAAAATCGGTACTTGTATTAGCTCATAGTAATGCGGCAGTAGACGTATTAATGAGTGAAGTAACGAAGCAAATTGAGAAGAAAAAGAAATGGACGCCTGGCGAAATTGTTCGTTACGGTTATAGTCAACATGAACATATACGAAATCATGAAACATTACTTACGTCGAAGCTAGTTGAAACGACGAACGGATCTTGGGGAGAGGAAAGACTCTATTTAGAGGAAACACGACAAGATCTTCGTGAAAAGATTTTATCATATAAAGCGACTTCTGCTGATAAGAAGCGTATACAAGAGATTGAAAGTGATCTTCGAAAGCAAAAAGCGAAAATTAAAGAAGTAGAAAAAGAATACATTGAAAATGCGAAAGTAATCGGCGCAACTTTATCGAAATGTGCCATTGATTCACTTATTTATGAGCGTACATTTGATTTAGTTGTCGTAGATGAAGTGAGTATGGCATATGTTCCGCAAATTGCATTAGCTGCTTCACTTGGAAAACGTATTGTCGTTTGTGGGGACTTTTTACAGTTACCTCCAATTGCGATGGCGAACCATGAACTCGTTCGAAAATGGCTCGGGGAAGATATGTTTTACCATGCCGGGATTGTTGAGTCTGTCAATAAATCAGAAGCACATCCGAACCTCTTTATGTTGCAGGAACAAAGACGTATGCATGCGGATATATCGAAGTTTACAAATTCATTTATTTATAAAAATAGAGTATATGATCATCCGTCTGTTTCAGAGCGTAAAGAACTTGCGAAACTACAACCGTTCGCAAATGAGGCAAGTGTTTTATTTGATACGAGCTTAATGGGAGCCTTTTCGTTAAAGGACGCTGCTTCTGGTTCTCGATTTAACATTATGTCTGGTTTAGTAGCGATGCAAATGATGTTAATCGGACTGTTAGATGGTGTTCAATCGATCGGTGTTGTTACACCTTACAGGGCACAATCCCGCTTTTTATCAACGTGTATTAGAGAAATGTTGCAGAGAACGAAATATCAAAACATACCAGTTTTAGCGGCGACGGTTCATAAGTTTCAAGGTTCTGAAAGAGATATGATGATATTTGATACGGTTGATAGTTATCCGCAAGAACGACCTGGCGTGTTATTCTTTGACCATAAAAATCATCGCCTCGTCAACGTTGCAGTGACAAGGGCGAGAGGGAAGTTCATTCAATTATCAGATTGCCATTATATGCGTAAAAACCTTTCGAGAAAACAAGCATTATCACAATTAACAGCTCATATAGAACGGCACGGAGATGTATATGATCGCACGACATCAAGACAATTGTGGGAGCGGAAAATTTCGAAACGTTTACGCTGGTTTATGGAAATGAATCTTGAAGAGCCGAAAGGGTTATTGAAAGATATTTTAGCTGCAAAACGAAAAATTATTATTTCACTTCCAAGCACAAAGCAAGTGGATAAACGAGTATGGCAAGCGTTAATGCGTACAAATGCGCAAATAACAGTGTATAGTGATGGACCAGTTCCATTGAAAAATGTAAAGTTACAAAGACAAAATAAAGCATTCCCGTTTATCGTAATCGATGATGAAATCTTTTGGGCAGGAGCACCGCTCACATCTCAAATGATGTTTGAAGGTAGTATGGAATTTCCGTACGTATGTGCAAGATTACAAGCACCGGAAACAATTGGTGTGTTAAAAGGATTTTTAGATATTCGGTAAATTCGGATAGGAATTCCTTGACTTTTAATCGGAATGAACTTAGAATGAATGTAATTTAATATAATTTTATGAAAATTCTTATCGTGAGAGGTTGAGGGACTGGCCCTATGACACCTCGGCAGCGGATTCTTTATGAATACTGTGCCAATTCCAGCAAGGTAACTTGAAAGATAAGAAAGAAGCTCATTTTGACTGTATATACAGAAGCCTCTTTCTATCTTTTAGAAAGAGGCTTTTTTACGTAAAAATATAAGGGGGAAGAAAAATGGGAGCGACAGGAGTAACGTCACAAAGAAAAACAATTGAAGAGAGTATTGAAAGAAATAAGGAAAAGTACATAGAAACAAGTCACGATATTCATGCAAATCCGGAGATTGGTAATCAAGAGTTTTACGCATCAAGAACGTTAAGTTTATTGCTGGGGAGTGCTGGATTCCAACTGCAGCACAATATAGCTGGACATGAAACAGGATTTATCGCGCGAAAAAGTTCAGGAAAACAGGGACCAGTCATCGCATTTTTAGCTGAGTATGATGCTTTACCAGGACTCGGTCATGCGTGTGGTCACAATTTAATTGGCACAATTAGCGTTGCGGCAGCGATTGCATTATCAGAGACGCTTGAAGAAATCGGCGGAGAAGTTGTCGTATTCGGAACGCCAGCAGAAGAAGGTGGGCCAAACGGTAGTGCAAAATCGAGTTATGTAAAAGCAGGTTTATTTAAAGATGTTGATGCGGCGCTTATGATTCATCCGAGCGGAAAAACAGCGACAACGAGTCCGTCACTAGCAGTCGATCCACTTGATTTTCACTTTTACGGAAAAACAGCTCATGCCGCAGCTTCACCGGAAGAAGGGATTAACGCATTAGATGCGGTTATTCAGCTGTACAACAGTATTAACGCACTTCGCCAACAACTTCCGTCAGATGTGAAAATTCATGGCGTTATTACTGAGGGCGGAAAAGCACCGAATATTATTCCTGACTATGCCGCAGCAAGATTCTTCATCCGCGCAGCAACGCGAAAAAGATGTGCGGAAGTAACAGAAAAAGTAAAAAATATCGCACAAGGAGCAGCGTTAGCAACAGGCGCAAAAGTAAAAATTCATCAATTCCAAAATGAAATCGATGAACTACTCGTAACAAAAATATATAACGACATCGTAGCCGAAGAACTAGAACTACTAGGTGAAGACGTAAACCGAAAAGAAAGACTGGGTATCGGTTCAACCGACGCAGGAAACGTAAGTCAAGTCGTACCGACCATTCACCCGTACATTAAAATCGGTCCAGATGACTTAATTGCGCATACGAATGAATTTAGAGAAGCAGCACGTTCAGAACTTGGAGATAAAGCGTTAGTTACATCCGCAAAAGCACTAGCAAATACAGCGTATCGATTAATTACGGAAGAAGGGCTGTTAGAGAAGGTGAAGGAGGAGTTTAGAGAGGCGCAGAGGAATCAGGGATAAGGGTACTCTATTCGAAGAGGAATCTAATTAATAAGTAGAGATATAAAAAAGAACATTGAAATATCAATGTTCTTTTTTGTTTACTAATCATTGATTTTGTTGGTTTTTCTCATATAGGAAAAACTTTTACTGTTAGCGGGGGATAATACGTATCCCTTTATCAGAACGACAATTTCTCCTCAAACTCACTCTTTAATACAATTAAAGGAGACGATAATCCGAATTGCATTAAAGAGTCTAAAAATGTAGCGAGAGAATCCATCGAATCGCTCATGACCTTCATCATATAATTAAACTCCCCACTAATTCGATATAAATCTGTTACTTCAGGAGCGGCATTACAATATTGGATAAAATCAGAGCATTGGCTCGTTTTAAACATGATGAATGCTTGAATGTTTTTATTAATTTTAGAAGGCTCAAATTTTGTTCGGTAAGCCGCTATAACACCTTGATCCTCAAGTTTATTAATACGCTCTTTTACAGCAGGCTGTGTCATGGATATAATTCGCCCTATTTCTGAAACAGAAATTCTCGCATTTTCATACAACAAGTTCATAATCTTATGATCGATTTCATCCAGTTTTACTGTGTTTTGCATTGTGTAGCCTCCTTGTTATATTTTCTAAAGTAAATTACAAATTATAACTATAATATCATAAGTGAACAAACTAAATTACCTATAAATCTATATTTAAAATGATTGGTTTTTGCATGAAAATATAAGTGTGGAATTTATCTCACATTAACTGTCCGTAAACGCCTGATTGGTGAGGACTGATTAAAGTTTCACTTTATTACACGGAAATTTAGGAAGGATGGAAAACATGAAAAATTTTGATGGGAAAGTAGCGTTAGTAACAGGAGCGAGTCGGGGCATTGGCCGTGCGATTGCGATGAGATTGGCAAACGACGGTGCATTAGTTGCGATTCACTACGGCCGAAATAAAGCAGCTGCAGTTGAAACGATTAGTGAGATTGAATCTAATGGAGGAAAGGCGTTTTTAATTGAAGCTGACCTCAATTCAATTGATGGTGTCAAAAATCTAGTAGAACAATTAAAGAATGAATTACAAATAAGAGTTGGTACATCAGAGATTGATATTTTAGTAAACAATGCAGGGATAGGCACACAAGGAACGATTGAAAATACGACAGAAGAAGTTTTTGATGAAATTATGTCTGTAAATATGAAAGCACCGTTCTTCTTAATTCAGCAAACATTACCGTTACTACGAGCGGAGGGGCGAGTTATTAACATTTCATCAGCTGAAGTAAGACTTGGTTTTGCAGGGTCCATTGCATACGGTTTAAGTAAAGGTGCGCTAAATACGATGACACTGCCTCTAGCTAAACATCTTGGAGAAAGAGGTATAACAGTGAATACAATTATGCCTGGATATACGAAGACAGATATAAATGCGAAATTGCTAGATAATCCGGAAATACGAAATTTTGCTACGACTTCATCTGTGTTCGGACGAATAGGGCAAGTTGAAGATATTGCAGATGTAGTCGCATTCCTTGCTTCCTCTGATAGCCGCTGGGTAACAGGGCAAATTTTAGATGCTTCTGGTGGGTTTTGTTTATAGGGGCACTACTTCATACCCATCAAGCTAATCAAGTAAATTACGAGTTATGAAACGATCCTTGTTTCATAACTCGTAATTTATAGAAAGGTAGGCATGCTAAAGAAGCCTATTAAAGCGTGATTTTTTCGCTAGGCAACTTGAATAAGGGAGCTATTTTTCATTATTCGTAATCTAACATAATCAAATTTTATTTTACAGTAACAATAAAACAAAATTGTTGACCACACGGTACAAAAAAGGGTATTCTATTCATGTTATCTTTAAAATGAGAGGAGGATACGATTGAATAAACGCGGCAGACCTCGAGAGTTTGATTATTCCTCAATTGTAGATGTTGCAATGAAAACATTTTGGTTAAGAGGATATGAAGGGTGTTCTACACAAGATTTATGCAGTGATACAGGACTTGGAAAAGGAAGTTTATACAATACTTTCGGTAGTAAACATGAACTGTATAAACAAGTATTAGAACGCTACCATGAAATTGGGATTAGGGAACAAAGAAAATTGTTACATACTCCAATTCCAGTTAAAGAACGATTAAGTAATTTTTTTGAATGGGCATTGAAAGAAGACTTTGAGAATATGGATCAAAAAGGATGTTTATTGATTAACGCCAGTATAGAACGTGCTAAAAACGATTCAATGGTACAAGAAATTTTCTCGAAGCATGTTGAACTTCTTAAACAAGCTATTGAAACAGTGATGGAGGAAGGATTGCAAACAGGTGAAATTTCAAAGAAGCAATCAGCTGAGGAATTAGCTAGTCTGCTTTTAAGCAGTTATTACGGATTCCGTGTTCTTAATGTATCGATGCAAAATCGGATGTTGTCTGAACAAGTTATCAAAGGAACAGTGGAGTCTATTTGTGGCGCTTAGTGCGCTCTTTTTTCTCACTATTTTTGTACCGATCATTACAATAATGAATAAGGAGTGTTTTTATGCCATCGATTATTTATTTATTAGCTTTAGCAATCTTTTGTATGACTACATCAGAATTTATGGTTGCAGGTATGATGAATGAACTTGCTCTTGCATTCCAGGTTTCTGTATCATCTATTGGGTATTTAATTTCAGCTTATGCAGGAGCAATGGTAATAGGAGGCCCCATTTTAACTGCAATCCTCTTACGAATACGCAGCAAACAAGCATTATTGTTTTTAATGTTCGTATTTTTAATTGGTCAATCACTCGGAGCTATTGCTTGGAACTATAATATTATGATGATTTCACGTATTATAACTGGTATTGCTTCAGCTTCAGCTTTTGGAGTTGCGATTTCCTTTTCTGCAACATTGGTTCACTCTGATTCAAGGGGAAAAGCTGCATCAATTGTACTTGCAGGTTTAATGTTCGCAACTGTATTAGGTTTACCTATAACAACCGTTATTTCGCACTATTTTGGCTGGCGTATTAGTTTTGGGGCTGTTTCTGTTCTTGTGCTAGTATCAGGGATTATGATTCAACGGTTGTTACCATCATCTTCAAATAAAGAGCAATTAAGTTGGAAAGATGAATTTCTGCGATTTAAGAATATTCATCTTTGGGCAGCGTACGTAACAAGTATGTTCATTATTGGTGGTACGTTTGCAGCATTTAGTTATTTCACTCCGATCTTTACAAATATCACAGGCTTTTCAAGTGCAAGTATTCCATATTTACTTGCTCTCTATGGTAGTGCGACGGTAATTGGGAATATAATAATTGGCAAGTTCGCTGATAAATTTACAATGAAAATACTTATGGGTGGATTAATTATATTAATCATAGCGTTGTCTTTATTTGCTTTAAGTGCAGAGAATAAATACATTGCAGTTATTTCTACGATTTTTATTGGTTTAACTGGTGTAGCATTGAATCCAGCTATGGTTGCGAGGGTGATGAAAACAGCTAGTAATGGAATAATGATAAATACCGTTCATAGTTCTTTTATTACGCTAGGTATTGTTATTGGTTCGTCACTAGGTGGTCTTGGGATCAGTAAAGGATATGGTTTTGTATCTCCGCTATGGATTGGAGCTTGTTTAGCTATCCTTGGGATAATTTCATTATTTCCATATTTACATAAAGGAAAGGCAGATTAAGATGTTTAAAATTTCTTTATATGGGGGAGCACCACATACCCATCAAGCTAAGGTTTTGAAGTACCCCCTAAATGAAAATTTTCTTTCTCTATAGTTATTTATTTTGAGAAGTCAGCTCATTTTTTAATTTTAGGGGGTATTTTGTTTTATTAGGTTGATAGCGATGGGACTGTACCCCGTTAATAACAATTAGTAAAATTTAATTAAAAAATTGTGAATTTTTTATAGTTTTTTCTGTATTGTTTTACATGTTTCGTGATTTGAGATAGTTTCTGCAACATATAAGGTTCTTTAATTATTTTATCGTTTTTAGACAGAAGACTTTTATTTTAAAGATCTGAAGGGATAAAAGATAAATTTTGTTAGGCGTAAGTATGAGTAAATTGGTATAATATAGTAATATAAGTGGAAGGTGGAAAATCTGATATTAGTAAATCGGGCATACAAATTTCATATGCATCCAAATAAGTATTGATAACATTTCCTTCTCTGAACATAAAACTATACACATACTATGATAGATAATATAGGCGTTATTCTTATTATATTGCCCTAAAATAATCAAACCAGGTTATTCGAAGAAAGGAGTGGAAATATGAATATTGGTGAACGTATTCGACAAATCCGTATACATAAAGAATTTACGCAAGGGGAATTAGTATCAGAAATATGCTCTATAACGTATTTAAGCAGAATTGAAAATGGACAAATTAAACCTTCTGTTTCTTTTTTAGAAAAGGTCGCTAAAAAGATGGAAGTTGATTACAATTTTCTTGTAGATGCAGGTTATGGGCATATAGAACATATGTTCCTTGGAATATGTAATAAGTATAAAAATGATAAAATTATAAGTGAAAAAGATTTATCTTCTTTAGAACTGTATGTTCGTGATATAGACTCTATTCTTTTATTATTAAAGGCTTATGGTGTTTTAATATACTATCATTCCCGAAATAATAACTTAGTATATGTAGAAGCAATTGTAAATCAGGCTGTGCAAGTTATTCCAAATCAAATAGACCTCCAGTATACTGAAGATTATATATATTATTTAATGGCTCGAGGTTATTATTTTTATAATAAACAAGATTATATGGCTGCACATGAAATCTACGTGAAGATAGAGAGTTTGCTTGATCTAGAAGAAACCACTCAACACGCCAGTGTATATTATAATCTGTGTCTTGTAAATAAAGCGCTGTATAAAGATAAAAGCATTAGTCGTTTGTATGCGCAGAAAGCTTACAAAATATTTTTGAGATTTAATATAAAGAATAAAGTAATAGATACTTTGTTAATGCTCGCAATACTGTATGATTTAGATGGATTATATGACAGGGCTTTTGAATGCTTACAGCAGGCAGAAAGTAGGTTGGAAGATAAAGGAGATTCTATGTATTCACCTATAATCTCGTATAATTATGGGAAAATTTATCAAGGTTTAAAAGACTATACTAATGCTATTAAGTACTATGAAGAATGTTTGCAATTAAGTGAGTTTCTCGAACAAAAACATCAAAAGGTATACGCATTACGAAGCTTAATAGAGATTCATATTGAATTTAAAGATTGGAAAACTGTTAATAAATTTATGGATGAAGCGTTTGATATATTATCAATTTTTGATGTACCTTACGCTAATGTTCAACTATATGGATTGAAGGGGAAGGTATCTAAATTAAGAGGAGATGATTATGGATATGAAAAACAGATGCAAAAAGCAATTGAAATTGGTTTAGAAAAGAAACAATATCCTTTAGTAAGTGAACTGGCTCATGAACTAGGAGACTATTTTTTTGATAATCGCGCTTATAAAATGTCAGCAAAATATCTAAAAATATCAATTGGAAATTCGACGAATTAAAACAAACTAAAAATACATAGATAGAGGGAGATTAATCAAGGATCTTGGTAATGATATCCGTAATATCCCCTCTATGTGATTCTGCAGTAATAGTAGGTATTGGATTAATATAATTTAACATAAGATAAATCACAAATAAAATTGGTTAAATAGGTAACTTGTTTTTATAAAAAAAGGAATTATAAATCAAAATTTTTTACTAATTCCGTGTAACAAAGGATATCCATTAGTATTTAAATTAACAAAGCAACTACTACTGGAGGTTGGAATTATGAAAATTATGTCATTCTTACTACAGCTATTATGTTATCCGTTATTTCTTTATTTGAAAATATAACTAGTACAGATACTACACAAAATGTAGCTGCACAAACTAGTATAGAAGACATCTCAACTTTCTACGCTGATATTCAACCAGGTGCTGATTAATTAATCCCCCCATATTCAAGATTTCCTTCAAATACATACCCTTATTAAATAATCCATAGATAAAAAACAGGCGGAAAGTAAGTTCCACCTGTTTTTTTTATTATATTAACGTTGCTTTAAACGAAACTAAGTAGTTAATTTTATTTTCAACGATAGCAATATTTTTATTTGTACAAGGTTAAATCCTATAGAAACTTTCCTGAATTACAAAACATGTAAAATAATATAGAAAAAAACAACAATAATTTTAAATATTTTTAACTGAATTTTACTACTTGTTATTAACATAAATTAACACGTATATTTTAGGTACAGAAAGTTAGACAGCAAGGAGGTGGTTAATCTGATGCTAGAGACAAAAAGTTCTATAGATATGATAAACAATATAAATTATCATTTGGATCTTGGTGGGAAAAATAATCAACGTTTAAAAAACTTTTTAAATGAACAAGACGTATTGCCATATCATGTTTACAAACAGCAATTGATTAAACAAGCATCCCAAAAAGAATCGATTAGTCTAGCTCAACCATTTATTCATATTAATACCTTAGCACAAATTCTATATGAAGCATTTCACAATCAAATATTTACAGCTTTGGCACCTATTCTATTTGTTTTTCAACCGAATATTGTAACTGGTATATCTACCCCAGGTGCTTATGCAATAGATTTTTATAATGATTATTTTATTCATTTAAAAGGCATCAATATTCAAGAATTTAAGGTTGGAATAGGTGAAGAAAAAGGACCTATAGCTATTGGATATATGATAAACCAAAGCGAAAGCATTCAGCATTCAAAAGAATTTATGTATCCAAAGTTACAGGACCGAACTACAGAGTGTATGTTAGCCTTACAAAAGCAATTGCAGATACATGGAGAGTTAGAAGAGCAAATTCAGCTATCATTTGATTTCAAGAAAATAATGATACCTTTAATCGTCTTACAATGGATTAAACAGACAGCTTTATATTAAAGGAATAAAAAAGGTTGGTGATGTTGGAGATAGAAGGCAACATAAATTACCTTCTATAACATCTAAACCCGTCACCAACCTTTGTTAATGAAATTTGAAGTACTCTAATATTTATTTTCTTAACATTCCGAAAAATATGGTTACTATGTCTAAAAATGAAAAATTAGCTAAATTACGTAATCAAGAATTTGATACAAAAAAATTAATTGGTGCAATCGATGAAGATGAATTGAAAAAAATAGCGGGTGCTGGAGATGTGCCTCCAGAGTCGTGTAATTGATTTAAAATTCTAACGTCAGGTGGTTGATATGATGAATAATCAAGTTTTAAACATTAAAGGTTTGCATAAAAAATATAAAGACAAACATGTTTTAAAAGGGATTGATTTAACTATAAAAAAGGGTGAAATATTTGGATTATTAGGCCCAAATGGCGCTGGTAAATCTACATTTTTTAAAATCATTTTAGGATTGATAGGGGCTGATGAGGGAACTGTAGAAGTATTGGGAATGGATATACAAAAGAATAGAATAGAAATCTTATCTAAAACAGGTTCATTAATTGAAGCTCCAACCTTTTACGAGCATTTATCTGGATACGAAAACTTGTTAATTGCTTCTAAAATGAAAAATGTTCATGATAAAGAACATATAAAAGAACTTTTGAATTTATTTAAACTATATGAGGATCGAAATCGTGCTTTTAAAAAATATTCTCTTGGTATGAAACAACGTTTAGGATTAGCTGCTGCTTTCATAAATAACCCTGAATTATTAATATTAGATGAACCTACTAATGGCTTAGATCCACAGGGAGTTTATGAAGTGAAAGAATTAATAAAAAAAGCTCCAAAAATGTTTAATTCTACCATAATCCTTTCAAGTCATATTTTAAGTGAAGTGGAACAAATGGCTGATCATATCGGGATTATTCATCATGGAGAAATAAAGTACCAAGGTTTATTATCTTCTTTACAAAATAAACAATCATTAAATATTGTTGAAATTAGTGTTAATAATATGACTCTTACTGATAAATTACTTGAACAATCCAATTATACATTCAATGTAAATAATAACATCTTTAGTATTGAATATAACGATGAAAAATCACTGAATGATATTCAACAACTATTAGTAACGAATCAGATTTTTATTCAATCTTTCCAAACCAAAAAGCAAAATTTAGAGGAAGCATATTTAGATATTGTTGAACAAGGTGCTGTAAGTGTATGAGAAATGTATTAGCCACTGAGTATATAAAATATAGAAAAAGTCATTTTTGGTTTTTGGTTATCTTAGGACCTATTATACTTGCATTAGGTGAATTTGCTGGACTAAATTACTATAGTAATTCTCATACTATTAAATTAGAAACTATATTCGGTATAAACTTGCAAATTTTAAAATACATATTAAACTTTTTTATGGTGTTTATTATAGCTAGTGTAAACAATGTTGAATATAAAAATTCTACGTGGAAAAGAACATTTACGTATCCAGTACAGAAATTTAGTGTGTATATAAATAAGTTCCTTGTTGTTGTGGTTGCTCTTATTATTACAACCGTAATACATATGATTTGTACAGTGTTATTACTTCCAGGTTTAGGTGTTTCTTTAGATGCGGTTTCCATGCAGCATGTGTTTGTTTTTACGTTATATCCATTTCTTATTAGCATCCCATTTTGCGCTTTGGCGTTCATTATATCCATTAATGTATCGAATCAATCAGTGATCGTTGCACTAGCTCTAGCTTCGTATCTTTTCGGCGATATATTAAGCTCAACTAAGCTTTGGTGGTTTCCTATTTCATATCAAATCTTATATTTTCCAATCAATTATGTGAATAATCTAGATGTTTTTAATACGTTATGGTCATACGATAAATGGTACATGCTAGCAGGAATTCCTATTACTATTCTTATTTTAGGAATTGGATACATCTTATTTATTAAAATGGATAATAAAAACTAACAAAGGAGATCTCAAATGATAAATTTAATTTATTCCGATTGGATAAAAATAAGAAAACACCCACAACAAATTACATTTTTCATCTTAGCACTTTGTCCGACTATATATTCAATGATTATGTATACTAAATTCGTGGTAGGAGAGTATAATCACGGTTTGGATAATTCATGGATGGGCGTATGGATGTTTATATCTTTTTTCTATGTTGGTTTTTTTCTCCCTGTCATTTCAGGGATGGTAACAGCCTTCTTGTGTCAGTTTGAAAACAAAACCAATTGGAAAATAATGCATCTATCTCCAAATACTAATTTTAAAATTGTTTTATCTAAATTTGTATCTAGTGTGTTATTATTTTCTGCAATACACTTAATAGTTTTAATGAGCTTGTATGTATCAGGAATGTATTTTGATTTTACAGATCCATTTCCTTTAGAATTTATGATTAAAGTATTTTTAATTTCTGTTGTTGCGACATTTCCTCTTATAATAGTGCAACTCCTATTATTCTTATTTATAAAAACATCTATCACTTTTACATTTGTTAATATAATCCTATCTTTAATCGGTTTATTTCTTTTTTCAGAAGCAAAGTGGGGATTTGGATATTTATGGTCTTTACCATTCAAGTCTATAGAATTAGTTGATCAAGGTATATTATCTATTGCTATATTATTGGTATCAATAGTTGCATTTACCATTGGTATGATTTTAATTACAGTACGTTATGTAAAATCATTGAGAAAGACAGTATAGAAAGAGAAATGGCCCTTAGAGGGACCTGATAGTATCCCAGTTAGGTAAACAGCAAAAAAAGGCCAATCTTTTCAAATATATACAGAAGAATTGACACTCCGACCTCTAAAGGGGCAAGCCGGCTAACGCCAGTGGACTTCTTGCTATCAAAGGCGACGCTCGTTCTGACATGTAAGATTGCCATCACTCTCACAAAAGACCATATAGGGGTAGAGTCACATCGCTATCAAGCTAACAAAATAAAATCCCCCCTAAAATGAAAAAATACGCTATTCTTTCTGTAGAATCAAAGGAAAGGATGGCGTTTTTGTATGTCTATTTCTGTATCTGATGAATTACAACTATTTGCTCAAGAAATTCAAAACTTCTTATCTCCAAATTTCTTACGAGATCTTGCTAGAAATGTTGGTTTTGTGCAAAGAACCAGTAAGTACCAAGCAAAAGATTTAGTCGCTTTATGTGTATGGATCAGTCAAAAAGTCGCTAAAACCTCTTTAACTCATTTATGTAGCTGTTTAGAAGCATCAACGATTTAATGCCAAAGCCGTGCAATTCCTACAACAAGTGTTAGCCGAACTTCTCAACCAAAAGTTATCTTCAACTAAGATGCTCACTTCTCCATACGCTTCTATTTTCAAACGTATTCGTATCCTAGATTCAACTGCCTTTCAACTTCCCGATGTATTTTCATCTGTTTATCAAGGTGCAGGAGGATGCAGCCATACAGCTGGGGTGAAGATTCAGCTTGAGTATGATTTATTAAGTGGACAGTTCCTACATATTCATACAGGCCCAGGTAAACAACATGATCGAACCTATGGTTCTCTATGTGCCCCAACTGTGACAGCGAATGATTTATGTATCCGTGATTTAGGTTATTTTCACTTGAAAGATCTTCAACATATACAAGATAAAAAGGCTTACTATATCTCTCGTATTAAATCAAATACACGTATTTATCAAAAAAATCCCACTCCTGATTATTTTCAAGATGGAAGAATCAAGAAAGGTACAGAGTATATACAGATAGATATGGAGGTCTTAATGAACTAACTCTCTTCAACCAGGATAAACATGTGAAATATCCAACGCTTATGTAGGAATGACTGATAAAGTACCAACCCGTGTGATTGTTCATCGACTAACCAAAGAACAACAAAAAAAACGATTACAAGATCAAACTGTAAGAGAAAAAAAGAAAGGAATGAAGTATTCTACTCGTAGTAAACGACTCAGTGGCATCAATGTATATATGACAAACACACCTACAGACATTGTCCCGATGGGACAAGTACATGATTGGTATTCTTTACGCTGGCAAATCGAAATTTTATTTAAAACGTGGAAGTCATTCTTTCAAATTCATCAGTGTAAAAAGATAAAACCAGAAAGATGGGAGTGCCATTTGTATGGACAATTGATTGCCATTCTACTCTGTTCTTCTATCATGTTTCAAATGCGTCAATTACTTCTTATGAAAAAGAAACGAGAACTGAGTGAGTATAAGGCCATATATATGATTAGAGATTATTTTCTTCTTCTTTTCCAAGCTATACAGAAAGACACCCAAGAACTATCAAAGGTTCTATATCGCCTATTCAATCTTCTACAGCAAAACGGGCGAAAATCTCATCGATATGTGAAGAAAACAGTCTTTGATATATTAGGTGTCGTTTACAATTGTACCATGTCTGATAATCAAGCGGCTTAATTCAAAAAAGGAAACCCGTTAGGGTTTATTTCGTATGCAAATCTTTAAAGCACCTACATATAGACTTTCGAAAAAAAGAAACAATCTCGCTTATCATTGACGTTACATGAGCTTAGCTTGATAGCGATGGGGGAGCACCACATTACTAGCTTGGTAGTACCACACATCCATCAACTTAAAGGACTATTTTTGAACTTGATTTTTATGAAATATGCACCCGAAAATTTATAGTAATAATTCTAATGTTACCTCTCTAGTTAGTAGGATATTTTTTCTTAATATATGCATACTAAACATACTATAAAAAGTACATAGAAAGTGAGAGAATCATGGCTAAATTTTTGAGGCGTTTAAAATATAGAGATAGTCCTAAGTCATTTCCAATACTAGACAATACTCATTTTCAGGAAAAAAATATTGAAGACGCCCTCTTAGACGCTGATTTAACCAAAAACATAGCTGATATTCAGAATATATTTCGTCAAGCGCCTGATTTAGTAATTCGGCGGTTTCAAATAACAGTAGATGGATTAGAAGCAGCTTTAGTATATTTGTCTGGATTAACAGATAAAGAATTGATTCAGAATCATGTCCTAAGTCCTTTGATGAATAGTGATTTTGATACCAATACAGAACTTCCAATTCCATTAGGACAAATTAAAATTATTAATACATTGAGTCAGATTGAAAATGCTATTTATGGGGGAGATAGTGTTTTATTAATCCACAGTCGAACAACAGCACATCAATTGGATACAAAAGGATGGCCACAAAGAAGTGTTGAAGATGCACATAACGAAATAGCTCTAAAGGGTGCACATCAAGCATTCATAGAAACTGGAAGTCAAAATATCGCAATGATTCGAAGATATATTCCTCATCGTGAATTAGCGATAAAAGAAATAGTAATTGGTGTACGAAGCAAAACCAAAATTTCTATTTTATATTTGAAAGATGTAGCTTCTGAAGATGTGCTGAAGGAATTAGAAACACGAATTCAAAATATTATAATCGACGCTGTGACTAGTAATGGCGAACTTATAGAATTCATTGAAGATCACCCTTACTCACCGTTTCCGCAATTTATATTAACTGAAAGACCTGATTTGGCTGTATCTCACATTTTACAGGGCAGATTTGTAACTGTAATGGATCATTCACCTAATGTATTAATTACTCCAACAAATTTTATTTCCTTTTTTCAAGGAGTTGATGATTACGGTACAAGGTGGTTAGTTGCTTCGTCTATTCGGTTGCTTCGTTTTATCGCCTTTATGGTTGCCTTATTTCTGCCGGCGAGTTATGTTGCGTTTATTTCCTTTAATTTTGAAGTTATTCCTGTAGAGCTATATTTATCTATTGCTGAATCAAGAACGCGCGTACCCTTTTCTCCAGTTATGGAAGCATTACTCATGGAAATAACATTGGAAACGATGAGAGAAGGGGCTTTACGGATACCTACTCCGATTGGTCAGACAGTTGGAATTGTAGGTGGTATTGTCATTGGCCAGGCGGCTGTTCAGGCGGGAATTGTAAGCAATATTATGATTATTGTTGTTGCTGTTACCGCCATCTCTTCTTTTGTTATCCCTAACTATGATATGGGAGCGGCAGTAAGACTTTTACGCTTTCCAATGATGCTAGCAGCTGCCTTATTTGGAATTGTAGGACTTGTTATCGGGTGGATGACTTTAATTGGGCATCTAAGTAGTCTTAAATCGCTAGGTACTTCTTACGGAACACCATTAGCACCATTTCGTTTTGCAGATATGAAAGATGTTTTTATACGCTTTCCTTTATGGACAATAAGAAGGCGTCCTAAGGGGAATGGAACCATTCAATCTATTCGACAAGGAAAGAATCGTAATAAAAGGTGAAATTATGAAAAAGTATGCCTATAATGAAATCACTCTTATGCAGTATATTATTTTAATCAATGGAGTGCAGGTAGGAACTGGTGTTCTATCAATTCCACGTGTGCTTGCAGAAAAGGCTGGAACAGATGGATGGATAGCTATATTGATTGGCTGGATATTCTCCACAATATCAGGTGTATTTATAGTGAAAATAGCTGCAAGATATCCTGAGGATACGATTTACGATATTCTTATACGATTGTTTGGAAAAATAGTAGGGAGAGCATTTGTTGTTATTTACATGATGTACTTCGCTTTTTATTCTTGTATCGTTCTTATAAATGCTATGCTTTACCTTAAGGGATGGCTTCTCCCGAAAACGCCTGACTATATCGTTATCTTTTTGTTTTCGATTCCTACCTATTTTGTTGCACGTAACGGTCCTAGTATTTTAGGACGATACGCCGAACTTTTTTTTTATATGGCGCTTTGGATTCCGATATTTTTTTTAATTCCTCTTATAGGGAATGGAAGTTGGATGCCCTTCTTTCCGCTTTTAAAAGAAGGATGGAAACCGATATTAACCGCTGTACCAAGCACTGTTTATGCTTATTTAGGGTTTGATGTTGCTTTCTTTTTATATCCATTTTTACAAAAAAAACAGTATGCAGTCCATGGAATGGTTATAGCAAACACCTTAACGATGTTATTTTATTTATTTGCTACTATTGTTTGCTTTGCCTATTTTAGCCCTGATAGCATTACGCAATATAATCAACCAGTAATAAATTTACTGAAAGTAATTGAATTTCGTTTTTTAGAACGTTTTGACATGATTTTATTGGCTGTTTACTTAACCATTGTTTCCACATCATGGATCCCTGCCCTATACTGTTCGGTATTTTGTTCTAGCCAATTACTTAGAAAACAAGATCACAGCTCTCATGTAGTTGTTCTCTTATTGCTTATTATCGGATTCACATTTTGGACTCATCCTAGTTGGAATGAATCTGAAATTTGGCAACAGGTATTATCGAATATTGGATTAGGATTAACATATATATTACCTATTATTTTATGGTTGTATTGCTGTCTATATGAGAAGTTTCGCCGGAGGAGAATACATTGAAAAGAAAAGTACTATGTTGTCTTTGGTTATTGGTGTTCTTGATGACTGGATGCTTCGATCAAAGAAATGTTGAAGATGTTTCTCTTACTCTTATTCTTGGTATCGATTTAGATCGTAATGATAATTTATTAGTGTATATATCAAGCCCTGTTTTCAATAAAGAAGCAAAAATAAAAGAAGAAACTACTGGTGTGAAATCTGCTACGGTTCGAAAAGCAAGAGACCAATTTGATGCTACGGTTATGGCACTTACCGCCGGAAGTAAAACACAGGTTATTTTAGTTGGAAAAAGGCTACTGAAACAAAAAAACTGGGAAATTTACCTTGATCCATTTTACCGTGATCCCAAAAATACAGTTACCGCAAGGGTTGTCGCTGTAGATGGACCTGTTTCAGACGTCATCTTCTATAGTCCAAAAGATAAACCGCGACTTCCTATATATTTAACAAAACTAGTTGATACCGCTTTTTTAAGAAATATCACAGTAAAAACAACTCTTCAAGAACTATATGAGCAAAGAGCAGACAAAGGGCTAACAGCAAATATTACTGAAGTGAAAAAAAAGAATAAGATATGGGTGACAGGTACAGCTTTATTAGATGAAAAAGGAAAATATAAATTAACGCTGAAACCTGATGAAAACAAACTCTTACGCATTTTGCAACAAGGAACTGCAGGAGAGTTACCATTTACAGTTCCAATTAAGCTAAATTCAGATAGTAAAGATAAAGATTTGATAAGTTTTACTGCCTATGGTATTAAAGTAAAGACAAAGGCAAGATATGATGATCATTTTATATTTAATGTAGATGTAAAGATGAGAATCGGTATTACAGAACGACTTTTTTCGTTTAACACTAGAAAGGACGCAGCAAAATTACAAAAGGCGATTGAAACTAAGTTGGAAGCTGATTTCAAGCAATTAATACAAAAAATACAAATCGCCAAAATTGATCCTATTGGGCTTGGAGGATATGCAAGAACATACACATATTCGGAATGGAAAAAAATACAAAATGATTGGGGTAACGAATTAGCAAAAGGCGATGTAAACGTCAAGGTTAAGATTAAAATTGGCGGAATGGGTACGATTAAGTAACATGAATTCAACTGTGATTCGTACTAAGATTGCAAGTACTGTCTACTTTAGAAGGAGAAATGTTTTTAATAGGAGTACCGTCACATCGCTATGAACCTTAAATTTTATCCCGCTTGAATGGGCAGTAAGACCCCCACCTCAAAATTCAGCGAAAGCAAAGAAGTTAGGTGGGGGTCGGGCTGCCCATAAAAGTCCGATTGGTTCAACTAATAATCAGTGGGGGATGAAGCCCCCCACTGATTAAAGTTTCACTTTATTTGATGGGTATGTATGGTGACCCCTATTAGACGATAGTGAATTAACAATTTCGGGGTTCAGTTCAACTTTATTCAAAATAAGATTTTTTTGCAGTAAAATCAATGTTAGTGGAACTTTTTTAATCAAACTTTTTTCTAAATTAACATAAATACTTGCAATATTTAAATTAGTACTATATAGTTCTAGTTATGACAAAGGTAAAATTAATGAATCAAAAACGTGTGATTGAAGTAGCTGCAACATTATTTTTAGAAAAAGGGTTTGCTTATACAAGTATGGATGAATTAGTACGTGTAAGCAAAGTTTCAAAGTCTAATGTGTATTATCACTTTTCTAATAAGGAAGTATTATTAGAAGGGGTCGTTGATTATTGGATTGAAATGTATCAATCTGCAATTGATGACGTACTTTCTCAGAACCAATTTTTAGTTGAAGATCGTATCCAACTGTTTTTAAAGCAATTATCACAAGGAGTTCAGTCGAGAGAGTATAAGGGGAGCTGTCCATTTATTACTCTTTATATTCAAAGTCCTACACAGGCCACGCAAATAAAAGAAAAAATAGGTCTTTTTTTTATAGGATTACAAAAGAAAGTTTCTCTATTACTTAAACAAGGGGTAGAGAATGGAGAATTCAGAAATACGATTAATATTGATGAGGTTGCATCACTTTTTATTACAAATCTTGAAGGAGCGTTATTTATTTCAGAAACATTGAAAGATGCAACTGTAATCACGAAAACAGCAGATCATTTTTTAAAATTGCTTCGATAAAAGAAGCATTTTTTTTACATTAAATTAGTACTGATTAGTACTAAAAAGGAGATCTTATATGAGAACAGTATTTTTAATTGGTGGAACAGGCTTTATTGGAAAGCAATTAGTGAAAGAATTAGCCAAAGAGGATGTTAAAATTCTTCTTTTAGTAAGGTCGAAAAGTAAAGCAATACGCCTTTTTCAAGAAAGAGGCATCTTAAAAAAGGCAGTTATGCACTTTATTGAAGGTGATTTGACGAAAATAGATTTAGGTCTAAGTGCTGAAGATAAGGAGAGGGTATTGAAAACGGATGTGATTATTCACGCAGGAGGCCCCATGGATATTCAAGCGACAAGTAAAGAGGCAGCTTCCGTATTTTTAAATGGCGCCAAACACATTAGTGAATTAGCTAAAAGCATTCATCAATTGAAGGGCTTGCAACAATTTATTCATGTTGTAGGTTATATGAGTCCCTTTGATGATAAAAATAGCAAGATTGCAATTGATGTGTTTAAAGAAGGAAACAATTATTTGAAAATAAAAAATCCATATGAGAGAACAAAATTTTTAGCAGATCTTTATATTCGTCACCAGGCATCAGCAGTAGGTTATCCGCTTTCTGTAATTAATCCGCCAACTGTAGTCGGTAGTAGTAAAACAGGGAGCACAGAGCAGATAGCAGGATTAGGTTTGCTTGTGATGAGTATGCGAAGAGGGCTCATGCCAGTGATTCCTGGAGGTAAGGGATATAGGTTACCACTTATTTCAAACGATGAGCTTGCGAAGTTTATTGTGCAGGTTTTCAAATTGGAGCAACCGACTATTCAAACATATACACTTGTTGAAGACAAACAGCACGATCAGAACATTGCTGAATTATTAAGTATTATGTCGGAAAGTATGAATATGAGGGCACCAAGAATCTCTGTCCCAATGCCACTTATGAAAGCAATTATGAATAGTGGAGTAAGTAAAATAACAAAAATTCCTTCTGATGGACTGAATTTTATTACAAAACGAAAATTTTCAAATGTTTCAGCGAAAAAAATTATGGGAAGAGATTGGTTTAAGAAGACGAGTGTAATGAAATTTTTCCCTGCCGTAGTAGCTGATCTGGATTATCGAATGATGTATCAAAATGGCCAGCATAATCATTTATTTAAACGAACATTATGCGATAACACGACCCTTTACCAATTACAAGGAGAGGGTAAACCGTTTATTTTATTACATGGTTTATTGAGTGATGGAGAGGATTTATTTCCTTTAGCACAAGAGCTTCATGAAAAAACTGGTCAACCTGTATGGATCGTGGATCTTCCAGGTTTGGGACGTTCTCCTTTTAAACAAGAGAAAAATCTTCTAGATATCTATTTGAATGTAGTGAAAAAGTTATTGGAGAAAGCTACTAATGGTGCACATCTAATTGGCCATTCATTTGGTGCGTTTATTCTTCTGGAAGCATTGGTACAAGAGTACATAGATAAGAAGTATTCAATCACTTTACTTCAGCCACCTGTTGCTAAAAAAAATGCTAAATCGCTAAATGTTCCTCAATTTATGAACAAATGGACATTAAAATTGGCAACTACTAATTTGATAGGGCGTTATTTATTAAGTAATGGTTTGTTTGAAAGTATGGAGAGTATCCCTGAAAATTATATTGAAAAAATAAGTAACAGTTTTACTTCTCCTAGAATTTTAAATACTACGGTTCAGCTTAACAGTTTACTACTGAAAAACGATCAAGGTGATTTCAATGAAGTAACAAAGTATAATCTTCACATTATTTGGGGGGATTATGACAGAGACTATTCTGCTCCATCGCATCTTGGTAAGGTTGATTTTGTTCCATATGGCCATCATTTTCCTCTTAGCCATCCGAGTGAAACGGCAACATTAGTAATAAAAAATAGTAATACTAGCAGATGAGAGTGTGAGATAAATAAAAAGTGTGTAGTAAGATCGTTGTGTCTTTGAAATAAAATCGTACTGTTTGGGGCCCTACCCCATACCTATCAAGCTATACTGCTGAAATATCCCCAAAACGAAAATTTCATCCTTTCATAGTTGTCCATAGGATCTTAGGTCGATTTTCATTTTTGAGAAGAATACATTTCTCAAATTGATGGCAATATGGGTGGGAAATAATGTTACGATGTTTATAAAAAAGTAGTTAGACTAGTGTGTTTTACTTCGGTTCATTTCAAAATATAATTGAAAATTCATCTTTAAATTAAAAAAAGAAGGTGTTACCTTTATATATTAATAACTTCGAAATATTGTATAACAGATAATTTTATGCATTATTGATTAGCATTGCTTATTGTGCTAACGAATCAGGATAGTGTGGCGACCGACCGACTAAATAGTTGCTTATCCTCAATTATTAGAAGGGAAGTTCTATCATTTCGCGAATTGATTAGACATAGACGAGTGCTATAATTTTCTATATCTACATAAAGAGGTGACTACGCATGAATCAAAGACCGTCAGAAGAAGAATACGCCGGGAACTCCGGCGAATATATCCGTTTGGTGCCGGACGGTAACATCATCGACATTCTGCTTGCCCAGGAAAAGCAAATGACTGAGCTCCTGGCATCGTTGACCGAAAGCCAGGCCGCATATCGGTATGCGGAAGGAAAATGGACGCTGAAAGAAGTCGTGGGCCACATTGCAGACGCGGAACGCGTCATGACCTACCGCCTGCTCCGGTTCGCAAGAGGGGATCAGACGCCTCTGACCGGTTTCGATCAGGAATTGTTCCTGCCTCCTTTCGGAAGCTGGACAACGGCGCAATTGGCCGAAGACTACCGGGCCGTACGGCAAGCAACGATCACATTGCTGCGCGGGCTACCGGCGGAGGCATGGACCCGCAAGGGCACAGCCAACAACCTAAGCATTACGGCGCGCGCTCTCGCGTACGGCATCGCAGGACACGAACTTCATCACATGGGGGTCATCCGAAACAGGTACTTGAGTTAATCGTCGGCTGAGGTCTTTAGAATGGAACTAGCACCTCTCATACAACCTTAGATACCGTTCTTATTGGGGTCCCACCTCACAACCATCAACTTAAGGATTTAGACTGTTTTTGAAATTAAAAGCACGTTACTATTCTCTTATGTTACTGAGAAAGGGTGACGTGCTTTTTATGAATATGCACCAAAAACAAGAGTTATCTTTATTTGCCGAAGAGTTATATTGATTTTTTTCATTTGGAGGTATTTGTTTTTCTTAGCTTGATGGGGCACTACTCTATAATGGTCAAATTAAAATTTAAAACAGTTATAGAGACTCCATTCCTCGGAAATATTTTAACTATTAAGTTGTAAAAAGATATGATGCGAGGAAGTTTTTTTAATAAATCAAAAAAATTTGATGAATTAGTTGCATAAAGAACTAAACAGCGTATATACTATAAATATCAAAAAAAATTGATGAAGGGAGAGTGAACTACAGTGGCACAAGATTTTCAGCTCTATGAGAAAAAATTCAAAGCATTAGCGGATCAGAAGCGTTTAGAGATTATGTATGAACTTTGCCAGCGAGGCCAGACTTGTGTATGTGATTTAACAGAGATTTTTGAAATGACGCAATCTAAGTTGTCCTATCATTTAAAGATTCTATTAGATGCAGGTTTAATTGTAAAAGAAACAAAAGGTACGTGGAGTTATTATGATTTAAATGATGCGGAAGTAAACAATTTATTATCAGAAGAATTATGTTGTATCTTTAGAAAAACAGGCAAAGGTAGCTGCTGTTAAAATTTTGCACTATTAATCAAAAAAAATTGATTAATAACATATATATAGGAGGAATAAGCTATGAGATATGTTCACGTTGGTATAAACGTTACGAATTTAGAGAAGTCTATTGAATTTTATGAAAAGGTATTCGGTGTATCACCAGTTAAGGTGAAAGTAGATTATGCAAAATTTTTATTAGAAAACCCAGGTCTTAATTTCACGCTGAACGTACGAGATGAAGTGAAGGGAAATCAGGTAAATCATTTCGGTTTCCAAGTGGATATAGCTGAAGAGATTACATTACATAAAGAAAGATTAGAAAAAGAAGGTTTCTTTGCGCGTGATGAGATGGATACGACTTGTTGCTATGCGGTGCAAGATAAGTTTTGGGTAACGGATCCTGATGGGAATGAGTGGGAGTTCTTTTATACGAAAGCAGATAGTGATGTTCACAAAATAGAAGAGTCATCTTGTTGTACGACTTCAAATGAGGCAGCTAAAAATTCTTGTTGTTAATAGGAGATGGAAAATAAAATGAAACGTTTATCATTTCTAGACCGATATTTAACACTATGGATTTTTCTAGCGATGGCTGTTGGGATTGGTTTAGGGTTTGCATTTCCTAGTGTAGTAGACGGACTACATACATTACAAGTTGGAACAACGTCTATTCCGCTCGCTGTCGGTTTAATTGTCATGATGTATCCACCATTAGCGAAAGTTCGTTACGAGGAAATGGGCCGAGTATTTAAAGATGTAAAAGTATTGGTTTTATCTTTAGTACAAAACTGGATTATCGGACCTGTACTTATGTTTGTTTTAGCAATTATTTTTCTTCCGGATAAGCCAGAATACATGGTCGGACTCATTATGATTGGTTTAGCACGCTGTATTGCAATGGTGATTGTTTGGAACGACCTTGCAGATGGGGATAAAGAGTATGCGGCAGGTTTAGTAGCTTTTAACTCGGTATTCCAAATGTTATTCTTCTCCGTTTATGCATACGTGTTTGTAACAGTCATTCCAGAATGGTTAGGAATTGAAGGGGCTATTGTTGATATTACAATGGGAGAAGTAGCGAAATCAGTATTTATCTATTTGGGAATTCCTTTTATAGCAGGTATGTTGACACGTTTTGTACTCGTTAAGTTAAAAGGAAGACAGTGGTATGAAAAGGTGTTTATACCTAAGATTAGTCCACTTACATTAATTGCATTGCTATTTACGATCATCGTTATGTTCTCTTTAAAAGGGGAAATGATTGTGAGTGTACCACTCGATGTAGTAAGAATAGCAATTCCGTTATTCATTTATTTTATCGTGATGTTTTTCGTTTCTTTCTTTATGGGAAGAAAAATTGGTGCAAGTTATCCAGTAACAACAACGTTAGCATTTACAGCAGGTAGTAATAACTTCGAGTTAGCGATTGCTGTAGCAGTTGGTGTGTTTGGTATTCATTCGGGCGCAGCATTTGCAGCTGTTATCGGACCATTAGTGGAAGTCCCTGTAATGATTGCACTTGTAAATGTCGCTTTTTGGTTTAAGCGTAAATATTTTAATGATCAACCAGTATAATTTAAAAACAAAGGTGGAAAACAACATGGAAAACAAAAAGACAATTTACTTTTTATGCACAGGAAATTCATGCCGAAGCCAAATGGCAGAAGCATGGGGGAAACAATATGTAGGAGATAAGTGGAATGTATATTCTGCAGGTATTGAAGCACACGGAGTAAATCCAAATGCTATTAAAGCGATGAAAGAAGTAAATATCGACATAACGAATCAAACATCGGATATAATTGATGCAAACATTTTAAATAACGCTGATTTAGTTGTTACGCTTTGTAGTCATGCAGATTCTGTTTGTCCTTCGACACCTCCGCACGTAAATCGTGTTCACTGGGGATTTGATGACCCAGCAGGAAAAGAGTGGTCTGAATTTCAACATGTGCGTGATGAAATTGGTGAACGTATAAAGCGATTTTCTGAAACTAGGGAGTAAATAAAGAAAAGAGTCAATCTTCTATTGTGTTGGAGATTGGCTCTTTTTTATTATTACTAAAATTCAACTGTCATTTATCCAACTTTTTATGTACTACGAAACTTCACAATAGAACGATATTACGACAGTAGAATGTGTAATAAACGCCCATTTAATCACGAAAATAACGAGTCCATTTACACTTTGCAGGTCATCTGATGAATAGGTTTATTTTTTGTGAAAAAAATGTTTATAAAAAGTCTTGTAATATTCTGAAAATTAAATTATTATTATCCATGTAAACTACTAAGTAATCGTTTACATGGATGAAGTAAGGGTTTAAACGAAACTGAAGTAAACGATTTCTTGAAAACTTAGAAAGAGTGATGAAATGGCTAAGTCTACAATTAAAGATGTTGCAATGGAAGCGAATGTGTCTACAGCTACAGTATCTCGGGTGTTAAATGCAAGTGGATTTGTAAGTGACGACATTAAAGATCGTGTTCATTTAGCTGTGAAAAAACTTAATTATCAACCAAATGCGATTGCTAGAAGTTTAAAGCAAGATAAAACATACACGATTGGTGTTGTGATTCCAGATATCACAAACCAGTATTACATGACAATTTCAAAGGCGATTGAAGATATTGTACAGCAAAAGGGCTATAACCTTATTTTTTGTAGCAGTCATGAAAATCCTAAAAAAGAGGATAAATTGTTGCAGCTACTAGTGGAACAACGGGTAGATGCGATTGTGTTGGCGACTGCTGGAGGTTGTGAAGAAAGAGTAAGAAGTATTCATCAAGCCGGTGTACCAATTGTTTTAGTTGACCGGACTGTTGAGATTGGAGGTCCAAAATTAGATTCGGTTATAGAAAGTAATTTTGAAAGTGCTTATACATTAACGAGCTATCTTTTAAAACAGGGGCATAAATCGATTGGTCTTGTGAATGGATTGTTAAACGTTAGTACAGGTAAAGAGCGCTATGAAGGATTTCAGAAAGCTTTGGAAGAGTTTGGGGTTCAGGAGGATGAAAACTATACGTTTAATAGCACTTTCACTAGAGAGGGTGGAATGAAAGCAGTTGATTATTTTCTTAATTTTACTGAGAAACCGTCAGCTATTCTATCTTTGAACAATGAAATGGCATTCGGTGTTCTTCTTGAATTAACGAGGAGAGGCTACTCTGTACCAGAGGATATTGTGATAGCTTCATTTGGTGATGTTGAAGCAGCACAATTATTACAAGCACCTGGGATTATATCGGTAGCTCACAAACCATATGAAATGGGAGAAAGGGTAGGTGATATTTTACTAAAGCGTTTAAACAATGAAGAAGGTCCTTTTAATGAAATATTTACACCGAAATTACTAATAGATGCACAGAATGTACGTAGTTAAAACGATTAGAAATGATGATTTTTATTGAAATAAAAATTGGAAGGGAGATAGAAATGCTAAAAGGAATACCGAAAATAATTAGTCCAGATTTAATGAAAATTCTTTTAGAAATGGGGCATGGGGATGAGATTGTTTTAGCGGATGGAAATTTCCCCGCTGCCTCTTGCGGAGCGAAGCTCATTCGATGTGAAGGACATGGGGTTCTTGAAGTTTTACATGCAATTTTACAGTTCTTTCCGCTCGATACGTATAGCAATCATTCCGTTTCATTAATGAAGGTTGTAAAAGGAGATCCTACCACGCCCTCTATTTGGGAAACGTATGATGCAGTGATTAAACAATATGATACTCATTTTGATAGCTTTGAGATGATTGACCGCTTTGCATTTTATGAGAGAGCAAAGAATGCTTATGCAATTGTTGCAACGAGTGAGAGTGCTCTCTATGCTAATATGATTCTAAAAAAGGGCGTGGTTACTGATTAACGCATTATTAAACTAATATATTGTTTCATTAAAAATTTAATAGGGGTAGTAGGTGATGGAATGAGTGAATTGCTACTGAAAATGGATGGAATTAGTAAAGCGTTCCCTGGTGTGCAAGCGCTTTCTGACGTGAAGTTTGAATTGGAAAAAGGCGAAGTTCATGCACTTTTGGGGGAGAATGGAGCTGGCAAATCCACATTAATGAAGATTTTAACAGGGATTTATCAAAGGGATACTGGAACGATTGCATACGAAGGAAAAGAAATAGAGGTACCAGATACAAAAGCAGCACAAAGACTTGGAATCAGCATTATTCATCAGGAACTTAATTTAGCTCCGCATTTAACTGTTGCCCAAAACATTTTTATTGGAAGAGAACCTAAAGGATTATTTAATCTTTTTTTAAATGAAAAAGAATTAAATAACAGGGCGAGAAAACTATTTGAAAGGTTAAACATAAATTTAGATCCAAGAGAATTGGTAGGTGATTTAACGGTTGCGAAACAACAAATGGTGGAAATTGCTAAGGCTCTTTCCTTTGATTCAAAAGTATTGATTATGGATGAGCCAACCGCAGCTTTAACTGATACTGAAATCGATTCATTGTTTGTTATGATTCGCAAATTACGGCAGGACGGTGTAGGAATTGTTTATATTTCTCACCGTATGGAAGAGCTAAAGAAAATTACGGACCGTGTATCGATTATGCGAGACGGTACATACGTAGGGACGATGAACACGAAAGATGCAACGATTGAACAAATTATTTCTATGATGGTTGGAAGAAAAATTGATAACAATCAAAAACCAGAAATGAAAGAGAAAGCGCGAGAAAAAGTGTTTGAAGTGAAAAATTTAAAGAGAGGGAACACGATAAAGGATGTAAGTTTTGAACTGTATAAAGGAGAAATCGTTGGTTTTGCTGGATTGATGGGAGCTGGAAGAACAGAAGTAGCCCGTGCCATATTTGGGGCAGATCCATTAGATTCAGGGGAGATTTTCATAAATGGAAAAAGGCTGAGTATAAAAAGCCCGAAGGATGCAGTACGACATGGAATTGGCTATTTGTCCGAAGATCGAAAACAGTTTGGGCTTCTAGTTGGGATGGATGTCAAAACAAATATTGCAATGGCATCCATGAAAGATTATATAAAACCTCTTGGCTTGATGCATGGTTCTAAAATTGATCAACAATCTGAGGAACTCATTAAAAGGTTAAAAATAAAAACGCCATCAGGTAATCAATTAGTGAAAAATCTTTCAGGAGGGAATCAACAAAAAGTAGTTATTGGCAAGTGGTTGACTAGAGATTCAGATATCTTAATCTTTGATGAGCCTACACGCGGAATTGATATCGGGGCAAAAGACGAAATTTATAAGTTACTACATGATTTAGCTGAGCAAGGAAAATCTATCATTATGATTTCCTCAGAACTTCCTGAAATATTAAGGATAAGTCACCGTGTAATTGTCATGTGTGAAGGAAAGATAACTGGAGAATTGAAAAATGATGAAAAAGCATCGCAAGAAGCGATTATGACTCTTGCAACAAAACGCATTATGTAATGGATAATAACGGATGATAAAGGAGTGAACAAGAATGGAAATACAAAAGGTAGTCGAACTTCCAGTTGAAGGGAAGATGGGGAAAGGAATTAATGCAAATGCTCTTCAGCAGCTTCTAGCATTTGCAAGTTTAATTGTACTTGTTTTCATTTTTTCAATTGCTTCAGCTAATTTTCTGCAATTTGATAATATTATAGGAATCTTTCTATCAACAGCTGTTACAGGCATCCTCGCTTTAGGGGCAACGATGATTATCGTTACAAGTGGAATTGATTTATCATGTGGAACTGTACTGACTTTGTCTTCGGTTATGACAGGTGTGTTTGCTGTCAACTTAGGCTTACCAGTTTGGGTAGCTGTTACCTTAGGCATTTTAATAGGTGCCGTAGTAGGTTTGATTTCTGGAGCTGCAATTGCAAAATTGAAGATTCCACCATTTATTGCAACGTTAGCGATGATGATGATCGCGAAAGGATTAGCACTTGTTATTTCGAAAGCTACTCCAATCTATTTTACTTCTATACCGAGTTTTAACAAAATTGCGATGGGTTCGATTATCCCTGGTTTTGCTATTCCGAATGCTGTTTTTATCTTTTTTGGAATGGCCATTTTCGCAAGCTTAATTTTAAATAAAACGATAATCGGAAGATATACATTTGCACTAGGAAGCAATGAAGAAGCAACTCGTCTTTCTGGAGTGAATGTGGATAAATGGAAAATAATCATCTATATGATTGCAGGTGTTTTTACTGGTGTTGCAGGGATTATCATGGCATCTCGTTTAAATTCTGCTCAGCCTGCTTTAGGAGCAGGATATGAATTAGAAGCAATCGCAGCAGTAGTTATCGGAGGAACTTCTTTAAGTGGTGGTAAAGGAACAATTCTTGGTACTGTAATTGGTGCATTGATTATGAGTGTGTTAACGAATGGTCTGCAAATCCTTTCAGTGCCTCAAGAATGGCAAACAGTAGTTGTGGGGGCTGTTATCTTATTAGCAGTTTACGCAGATGTGTTACGAAACAAAAAAGCAAAGAATTAACTGTGATACTGTTTTTTAATCAAACAATATATAGGGGGAATTTCAGATGAAAAAAGCAAAAAAAGGCATCGTTTTATCGTCAATTCTCGCAATCTCGATGTTTATGGGAGCGTGTTCTTCAAACAATGCAAGCACGGGAAGTAAGGATAGTAATGCTCCTGCAAAAGATGACGGCAAACGTTATGTTGCGATTATTTCAAAAGGTTTCCAGCATCAGTTTTGGCAGGCAGTTAAAAAAGGGGCTGAGCAAGCAGCAGATGAATATAAGGTCAATATTACATTTGTAGGTCCTGAGACGGAAGCACAGGTTGATAAACAAGTGGAAATGCTACGTAGCACACTTGATAAAAAACCTGATGCGATTGGTTTTGCGGCATTAGACTCTAAGGCTGCTCTTCCTTTATTAGAACAAGCAAAAAACAAAAAAATTCCGGTTGTTGCATTTGACTCAGGTGTTGAAGGAGATATACCTGTAGCAACAGCTGCAACAGATAATAAAGCGGCAGCAGCTCTTGCAGCTGAGAAAATGGCTGGATTAATTGGTGAAAAAGGGGAAGTAGCAGTAGTTGCTCACGACCAGACAAGTAAAACTGGTGTTGAACGCCGTGATGGGTTTGTAAATACAATCAAATCAAAGTATCCGAACATCAAAATTGTCGATATTCAATATGGTAGCGGTGATCAATTAAAATCGACTGACGCTGCTAAGGCAATTATGCAAGCGTACCCAAATATAAAAGGCATTTTCGGGACAAATGAAGGTTCTGCGATTGGTGTAGTAAATGCTGTTAAAGAATTGAACAAAAAGAGTGTCGTAGTAGTTGGCTTTGATTCTGGTAAACTACAAATTGATGCGATTAAGAGCGGGGTAATGGCAGGTGCGATTACACAAAATCCAATTGGAATTGGTTATGAAACTGTGAAAGCAGCTGTTGAAAACTTAGATGGGAAACAAGTATCAAAAACAATTGACACTGGTTTCTATTGGTACGATAAAAAGAACATCGATGATCCAAAAATTAAGGAAGTTCTATATCAATAAAATATAAAACGAAACTAGCAATACAAATAAGATAGAAACTGAGGTGTATAACATTGACCAATGTAATAAATGATTTGAAATTATATGCAAATAAGATTGTCCAAACTGGCCTTGTAGTAGGGGCAGGTGGAAATTTAAGTATGAGAGATGGGAATATCATGTATATCTCTCCTAGCGGTTTTGATTTGCAAGAGATAGAAGACGACGAGTGGGTACGTGTCGATATTGAAACTGGTGAGATATTAGATGATTTAAAACCATCTTCTGAAATATTAATGCATTTGGAATGTTTTCGTAAATGCCCTAATATAACAGCTGTTTTACATGCGCATCCGAGTTATTCCGTAGGTGTATCATGTACTGGCCATACGATTCCGAGTCTATTCCCAGATTTTCCGGCAATGATTCAAAGCGTGGCTTATCTTGACTATATGATACCGACTACAGAAGTATTGGCTAACGCAGTATCTGGCGTAATTGAAGAAAATGATGTAGTAGTAATGAGAAATCACGGCGTCCTGACGGTTGGTAAAACGATGAAAGAAGCATATTTTCTTATGCAAATTCTAGAAGAAGCGGCAAAGGTATATACGATTGCATCGACAATAGGAGTGCCAAGAGTGCTGACAGAGGATGAATGTCACGAATTAAGAAATCTATCTTCCGAGAAATATAGATTACAACTACTAAAAGATGCGGAGTAGTTACATGTTTCTAAAGGGTGTGAATGAATGGAAAAAGTTTGGGCTTTTGATTTAGGGGCATCCAATGGGCGTTTAATGGTTAGTGGATTTGATGGGAAACGCCTTTATCTTGAAGAGGTTCACAGGTTCTCCAACCGTCCGGTTTACGTAACAGGTCATTACTATTGGGATGTGTTAAGGATATTCCAGGAGATGAAAAATGGGATTGGTAAAAGTATTAGAAACGGACATAAGTCGATTGAAAGTTTGTCCATCGATACGTGGGGAGTTGATTTCGGACTACTCTCTGAAACAGGTGAATTGCTTAGCAATCCGTATTCTTATAGAGATCCGCATACAAATGACAGCCTAAAGGAAATCATGGAAGTCATTCCACGGGATGTCTTGTTCTCTCGAACTGGAGTCGCGCCAGCAGCAATTAATACGATTTGCCAGCTGTATACGATACAAAAGAATAACCTAGATTTAATGGAAAAGGCAAAAACTCTATTATTAACACCAAACTTATTGAGTTATTTATTTTCTGGTGAAAAGGCGAATGAATATACGATTAGTACAACGACATCGTTATTTCATATTCATGAGCGTAATTGGGATACTTCCCTTATGACGAAGCTGAACCTTCCGACAGAAATTATGGCAAATATTGTGATGCCAGGAACGACTCTTGGTCCGACGCTTTCTTCGATTCATAACGAATTTGGCATACAGCCTGTTAAGGTTATTGCTGGAACGGGACATGATACAGCCTGTGCTCTTGCTGCATTACCTATAAAGTCAGAAAATTCTGTGTTTATGAGTTGTGGTACGTGGATCTTAATGGGCGTTCAAGTAAAAGATCCAATCGTCAATGAACAGGCATTGGAATGGGGCTTTACAAATGAAGGAACAGCAGATGGTGAGTTCAGGTTACTCAAAAATATTATGGGATTATGGCTCATGCAAGAATGTAGAGCGGTTTGGGCAAAAGAAGGTACGATTTTTACTTACGAAGAAGAAGCAGAGTTGATTCGACATACAAAACCGTTTACACATTTCATAGATCCCGATGATTCTTCTTTCTTCAATCCTGAAAATATGCCGAAACAAATACGGGATTTCTGTATAAAGAGTGGTCAACAGCTGCCTGAAACGGAAGGGAGTTTCCTCCGTTGTATTTTGGAAAGTCTTTCACTCAAGTACAGGTGGGTTTTAGAAAAACTAGAAGCTTTAACTGGAAAATCAATAGAGGTTATCCATATGGGCGGCGGTGGCATTCAAAATGATTTGTTTTGTCAATTTACCGCAAATGCGACAAACCGCCCCGTTATAGCAGGACCGGTTGAAGCGAGTGCGATTGGAAATGCATTATCTCAATGGATTGCACTTGGGAAAATAAAAGATTTAAAGGAAGGTAGAGAAATTGTTGAAAGTTCGTTTCCTGTTAAACATTATCAACCTCAAAATCAATCAGAATGGCAGGAAGCATACGGCCGTTTTATCGAAATAATTGACCAAAATGTAATGAAAAAGGGGTTTTAAAATGAAAACTGTTCATAATAGATTTTACAATAAATTACCAAAAATAGGAATTAGACCAACTGTTGATGGGAGAAGAAATGGTGTACGTGAATCTCTGGAAGATATGACGATGAATCTAGCAAAATCGGTAGCAAACTTATTAACTGAAAATTTGCGTCACTATAATGGGGAAGCAGTAGAATGTGTCATTGCTGATACATGCATTGGCGGTGTGGCTGAATCGGCTAAAGCGGCTGAAAAATTTGCAGGAGAGGGAGTCGGTGTTTCTATTACTGTTACACCATGCTGGTGCTATGGTTCTGAAACAATGGATATGAATCCCGATATTCCAAAAGCAGTATGGGGGTTTAATGGAACAGAACGTCCAGGGGCAGTGTATCTTGCGGCTGTCCTAGCTGCCCACAATCAAAAGGGTATTCCTGCTTTCGGTATATACGGGAAAGATGTGCAAGATTTAAGTGATACATCTATTCCTGAAGATGTGCAGGAAAAGTTACTTCAATTTGCAAAGTCTGGTCTTGTTGTGGCTACTTTAAAAGGAAAATCGTATCTTTCGATGGGATCTGTCTCTATGGGGATTGCCGGTAGTTCAGTCCAACCTGAATTTTTCCAAGATTATTTAGGAATGAGAAATGAATACATCGACATGTCTGAATTTGTAAGAAGGATAGATGAAGAAATTTATGATAAGGAAGAATATGAAATGGCTTTAAATTGGGTGAAGGAATATTGTCCAGAAGGCCGAGATAATAATGCGGAAGAGATGCAACGATCAAGGGAGCAAAAGAATAAAGATTGGGAAACTAGCGTTAAAATGACGTTAATTGCAAGAGATCTTATGGTTGGAAATCCAAGACTAGAGGAACTTGGCTATGGTGAAGAAGCATTAGGACATAACGCCATTTCTGCAGGTTTCCAAGGTCAGCGCCAATGGACGGATCATTTCCCAAATGGCGATTTTATGGAAACAATTTTAAATTCGTCCTTTGATTGGAACGGAATTCGTCCTCCATACATTATGGCTACTGAAAATGATAGTTTAAATGGGGTTACGATGTTATTTGGCCATTTATTAACAAATACGGCTCAAGTTTTTGCGGATGTAAGAACGTATTGGAGTCCAGAGGCGGTAGAACGTGTGACAGGGCATAAACCTGAAGGATTGGCGGCAAATGGATTTATTCATATGATAAACTCCGGTTCTGCTGCGCTTGATGGTACAGGACAACAAACGAAAGATGGAAAGCCTGTTATAAAACCGTTTTGGGAAATTACGGAGGAAGAAGCTCAAAATTGTCTAGCAGCGACTTCATGGAGACCAGCTTCAACAGGATATTTCCGCGGAGGTGGATTCTCGAGTGATTTCTTAACAAAAGGAAATATGCCTGTAACAGCAGCCCGTCTTAACCTTGTTAAAGGATTAGGTCCTGTTTTACAAATTGCAGAAGGCTATACGGTTGAAATACCAGAAGAGGTTCACGACGTATTGGATGAGAGAACCGATCCAACTTGGCCAACAACTTGGTTTGTACCAAATTTAACAGGGGAAGGTGCCTTTAAAGATGTTTACACCGTAATGAATAATTGGGGTGCAAACCACTGCGTAATTAGCTATGGACATATTGGCAATGATTTAATTACTCTTGCTTCCATGCTCCGAATTCCTGTAAATATGCATAACGTCAAAGAAGAGAATATCTTCAGACCGAGTGCATGGGGCATGTTCGGAACGAAAGACCCAGAAGCAGCAGATTACCGTGCCTGCCAAAACTTTGGGCCATTATACCATTAAGTTAAAAATCCCCCTGATAATATGTCGGGGGGGGGTACTATAGAGCATATTTTTCCATATTGGAATGAAAGTGTACCAATTGTAGTGTTTAAAAGAGTCGCAAATAATATAAAACTCTTGAACATATGGATACACACTATTTTCGTATCCGAAATAATAGAACAATAAAAAAACGACGGGGGTTAAAAATATGGTTAATAGCTTATGGAACGAAACGAAGGGGTCACAATTGTCGCAAGGAGTAGACGAATTAGTGTATCGTTCAAATTTAATTGGAACGGATCGTGCAGTATGTAATTGGGGCGGCGGAAACACATCGATAAAGACATTTGAAAAAGATTTTCGTGGCCGCGATATAGAAGTAATGTGGGTTAAAGGAAGTGGATCTGATTTAGCGACTATGAAAGCACAAAACTTTACTGCTTTAAGAATGGAAGACATTCGTTTATTAATCGAGCGCGAAGAAATGCCAGACGAAGAAATGGTAGAGTACTTATCTCATTGTATGATTGACAATAAGCATCCGCGCGCATCTATCGAAACATTATTGCATGCTTTCTTGCCTTTTAAACATGTGGATCATACACATCCAGATGCCATTATTAGTCTTTGCTGCGCACATAATGGAAGACAAATTGCCGAGGAGATTTACGGTAACCGTTTCGTTTGGGTTCCGTATGTGCGCCCTGGATTTACGTTATCTAAAATGATTGCAGAAGGCGTGAAAAATAATCCAAATGCTGAACTAGTGTTAATGGAAAAACACGGCTTAGTCGTTTGGGGAGATACGGCGAAGGAAAGTTATGAAAAAACAATTGCTGCCATTAATGAGGCAGAACAATATATTCATGAGCGAGTGAATGAAAGTACTGTATTTGGAGGTCAAAAATACGAAGCACTCTCAGCAGAAGAGCGTAGAAGTATGCTTGCAAAAGTAATGCCGATTATTCGCGGGGCAGTGAGTGATGAAAAGAAAATGCTGTTATCTTATGACGATACAGATGCAGTCCTTCAATTTGTAAACAGTCACGATGCAGGAGAGCTTTCGCAAGTTGGAGCGGCTTGTCCTGATCATTTAGTTCATACGAAGCGTAGTCCTCTGTATATCGATTGGGATCCGCAAACAAAAAACGTGGACGGATTAATAGAGAACATAAAAGCTGGTGTGGAAAGCTTTAAAGAAGAGTATAAAGCTTACTTTGAACGTAATAAATACGAAGGAGACAAAATGTTTGAATCTGCACCTCGCGTTATTTTAATTCCTGGTATCGGTATGGTGAATACCGGTAAAAATGTGGCGATGTCAAAAGTAAGTGGTGCGCTGTATCATAGGGCAATTTCGGTAATGAAAGGCTCCACAACACTTGGACGTTTCGTTTCTCTGGGTGAAAATGAATCTTACAATGTGGAGTACTGGCCATTAGAGCTATATAAATTATCGTTAGCACCAGCGGAAGCGGAATTTTCTCGCAAAGTTGCCTTTATTACAGGTGGCGCTGGCGGAATCGGAAGTGAAACAGGACGCTGCCTCGTTTCAGAAGGTGCGCATGTCGTGCTTGCTGATTTGAACTTTGAAGGAGCAGAAAAAATTGCGACTGAAATTAACGAGAAGTATGGCGAAGGTCGTGCGCTCGCGGTGAAAATGGATGTAACAAAAGAAGAAGAAGTGAAGGAGGCATTTGAGCAGGCAGCTCTTGTTTACGGAGGCATTGATTGTATCGTAAACAATGCAGGACTTGCGACATCTAGTCCATTTGATGAGACAACACTTCAGGAATGGAATTTAAATATGAACGTGCTTGGAACGGGCTACTTTTTAGTGGCACGTGAAGCGTTCAAGCAAATGAAACAGCAAGGAATCGGTGGGAATATGGTATTTGTCGGATCGAAAAATTCTGTGTACGCAGGGAAAAACGCTTCGGCATATAGCTCTGTAAAAGCACTTGAAACGCATTTAGCGAGATGTATTGCAGCTGAAGGCGGTGAGTATGGTATTCGTGTAAATTCAGTTCTTCCAGATGCGGTTCTGCAAGGATCAGCCATTTGGGGTTCAAAATGGCGTGAAGAACGTGCCGCAGCATATGGTATCGAGCCTGATCAGTTAGAAGAGCATTACCGTAAACGCACAACATTATTAGTTAATATTTATTCGAAAGACATCGCTGAATCGATTGCATTCTTTGCCTCTTCAAAGGCAGATAAAACAACAGGATGTATGATTACAGTTGATGGTGGCGTAGCAGCGGCATTTACTAGATAATTATTTCGCTTGTGAAAAGGTATTTAAAAAGAAGTGTAATAGACAAATGTTTTTGTCTATTACACTTCCATATAAAAGAATAGCGAATTTCATGGAGAGAATAGAATAAGTCAATGTGTAGAAGGGGACATTTTACATTCGCTTTTCAAAAGGGGATGGAAATTTGAAATTTAAAAACGTATTAACAGGGGGATTGCTTTTTGGTACTTTATTATTCTCTTTAGGAAGCACTGGAGAGTTTAGTAAGGTAGAGGCAACATCACCTATTACGATTGAAAATCCAAAACCAGAGGGGAAGAAACTGTCGCTTTGGTACAATCAGCCGGCAAAAGATTGGGAAAAACAAGCATTGCCAATTGGTAATGGTTATATGGGCGGCATGATCTTTGGCGGCGTCCAGCAAGAACGTATTCAGTTTAATGAAAAAACACTTTGGACTGGCGGACCAAGCAGTACGAGTGAGTATACTTACGGAAATCGTGATGGGGCAGCGAGTCACTTAGGTAGCATTAGAGAAAAGTTAGAAAAAGGTGATAAATCAGGGGCAGAAAGGGAATCCTCACAATTTCTCACAGGCCTTCAAAAAGGGTTTGGTTCCTATCAAAATTTTGGAGACATATACTTAGATTTTAATATGCCAGATGCGTCTTCGTTTTCCAATTATCGCAGGGAATTAAATGTAAATGAGGGAATTGCTACGGTGTCCTATAACTATAAAGGTGTTCAATATAATAGGGAATATTTTGCAAGTTATCCTGATCGCGTTATGGTCATGCGTTTAACTGCAAGTGAATCTAAACAGCTTTCATTAGATGTTAGACCCACTAGCGCACAGGGAGGGCAAGTATCATCTACAGATAACAAAATTACCATCAAAGGACAAATAGCGAATAATGGAATGAAATATGAATCAGAATTCAAAGTACTGAATGAGGGCGGTACATTAACAGCAGAGAATGGAAAAATTAAAGTAGCAAATGCAGATAGCTTAACAATTATAATGACTGCGGCTACTGATTATGAAAATAAATACCCTACTTATAAAGGAGAAGATCCACATCAAAAGGTTGAAAAAATCATGGCCGCTATTTCTAACAAGAAATATGAGGTTTTAAAATATACGCATATTAAAGACTATCACTCTTTATATAATCGTGTTTCTTTAAATTTAGGAGGCGAAAACCCATCTGTTCCAACAAATGAACTACTAGCATCTTATAGTAAACAAAACAGTAAGTATTTAGAAGAACTATTCTTCCAATATGGAAGATATTTGCTCATTTCTTCTTCAAGACCTGGAACGCTTCCTGCAAATCTACAAGGTGTATGGAATAATTCAAACACACCACCGTGGGAAAGTGACTATCATTTCAATATTAACCTGCAAATGAATTATTGGCCTGCAGAAGTGGCGAATCTGTCTGAAACAGCTGTGCCATTAATGGATTATGTTGATTCATTAAGAGCACCAGGAAGGGTTTCGGCGGAAAAACATTTCGGTGTTACAGGCGGCGGGTGGACCGTTAATACGATGAATAATCCATTTGGATTTACTGCGCCTGGCTGGGGATTAGGCTGGGGATGGGCACCTAGTGCGAACGCCTTTATTGGTCAAAATCTTTGGGAGCATTACAAGTTTACGGATGATAAACAATACTTACAAGAAAAGATTTATCCGATACTGAAAGAAGCGGCAGAGTTTCATAGTAAGTTTTTAGTTGAAGATCAAAATAAGAAGTTGGTTGTTTCTCCGTGCTGGTCTCCAGAGCTTGGTGGCATTTCGAATGGCTGTGCCTTCGACCAACAGTTAGTGTATGAGTTGTTCTCGAATGTAATCGAAGCTAGTGATGTTTTGCAAATTGATAAGGTGTTCCGAGATGAATTGAAAGCTAAAAGGGATAAATTATTCCCACCAATTCAAATTGGTAGATATGGTCAAGTGCAAGAGTGGAAGGATGATATAGATGACCCTGGCGAAACGCATAGGCATATATCCCAGCTAGTTGCACTATATCCAGGAAGTATGATTAATCACAATACACCGGAATGGCTTGAGGCTGCTAAAGTTACTTTAAACCATCGTGGTGACGAGGGAACAGGTTGGAGTAAAGCGAATAAAATTAATTTATGGGCACGTTTGCTAGATGGTGATCATGCTTATAAAATTCTGCAAGGGCAACTTACTGGAAGTACGCTTAGTAACCTGTTCGATACGCATCCACCGTTTCAAATTGATGGAAACTTTGGTGCAACATCGGGAATTGCTGAAATGTTAATTCAAAGCCATACCGATTCCATTCAATTATTGCCTGCACTTCCGAAAGCTTGGAAGGACGGTTCTTATAAAGGACTAAGAGCACGCGGTGCATTTACGATTGATGCGAACTGGAAAAACAGCATGCCTACAGTCATTCAGGTGACTTCTGATCACGGAAACGATGTAAAGTTAAAAAGTCCAATGTTCAATACACCATTTACTGTAACAAGAGTCGGAACGAATACACCGGTGCCATTTACGAAAGATGGCGATACGGTTTCATTTAAAACGGAACAAGGTAAAAAGTATAAAATTGAGTCTATGCTTAATTTCGATTTAGAATCTACGAATAGTGTAATTGCAGGAAATACAGTTAAGGTAAAGGCACATGTATCAAACTTTGGTACATCGAAATCTTCTTCAGGAGAAGTCGTTGTAAAGGCTCCAGAGAGCTGGAATGTGAAACCAATTCAAGTAGCTTTTGAAGGCGTTGAACCAGGGCAATCGAAAACAATTGAGGCAGATGTACCTGTCCCAATTGATGTAGTTGCTAATAACTATTCCATTGAAGCGGAAGTAAATACAGATAGCGGAACGGTTCGTAAATCCAATCAAATAGAAGTAACGCCAGCAGTAAAGCTCATTTCGGCAAAGGTAGAACCAAATCCAATTAGCGCTGAAGGTGGTTCTACTACATTAAAAGTAAAGGTTCAAAATGAAATAAAGGAAAAAGTGACACCTGGCAAAATTGAACTGCAATTACCAGAAGGATGGAATGCACAGCCATCAACAAAGGACTTTCAATTACCAGCAGGAGGGGAAGAAACATACTCGTTTATTATCACTCCGCCAAATCAGTTTAAAGGAATGAAAGAAGTTGGTGTCTCCGTAAAATTGGGGAATTCGGTGGTGACTTCAACGAAAGTGCAAGTCGCTTCTGGCGGTATTTATCTTAGTGACATTCCGTGGGTAAAAGCAACGGCTGGATGGGCAACGGTCCAAAAAGATAAAAGCACCGATGGAAACCCACTTTCACTACTCGGAACGACAGGACCGATTACGTATAAAAAAGGGATCGGAACTCATTCGAAGTCAGAAGTTACCTATGATATATCAAATGCAACGTACAAACAATTTAATTCGTACGTAGGCATTGACCAGGAATCTGGTGGTAAAGGAGGTTCGGTCGTATTTAAGGTGCTACTTGATGGGGCCGAAGTATTTAATAGTGGCACAATGTACTATAATACGCCAGCCCAATTTGTTGATGTTAATCTTACTGGCAAGAAAGAATTAAAACTAGTCGTTGATGATGCAGGTAACGGAAATGGAAATGATCATGCGGACTGGGCGGATGCTTGGTTGAGTTTTAAATGATGCTGATTTAATAGTTGCTCTTTGTATTCATACGGATTATATGTGCCCAATTATACCCTCACATGTTCATTGGGGATTTGATGATTCGATAGGAAAAAGAGTAGTCTGAGTTTCAATGTATGAAACAATTTTTATAAATAAAGGAAAGAGTCAATCTTCTATTGCATAGGGGATTGGCTCTTTTTACTATACATAAGCATGACTGCATTGATTATGATGAATCTAATTGTGAGTGTTTGTTTTTCAGGGTTTGTATTTGAAAATATACACTGCATAGATATTGAAACAATAGAGGGGCACCAAGGGAGAAAATTAGCTCAAAAGATAGCTCATAGTTTTGTGAAAGATTGTTTGGAGAATGACATTACTCCATATTGGGACTGTATGGAATTGAACAAGTCTTCTGTCGCAGTTGTGGAAAATGTAGGGTTTACAAATGTTTTTAATTATGTAGGATATTATTTTCTATTTGATGAATAATTTGTTGATGCGATTAAACGATAGGCATACGTTAGTTAAATAAGTTTATGAGCCGCAAATGCGGCTTTTTTGTTTGTATTGTAATTATTGTTGGGGTTCTTTTTCGAAAAACTGAATGATTTTTTTAGAATTATCTTCACGTAGATCATAGCCTTCACCGTGTGTTTCATCGCTCGCTTTTGCTATTACGATGTCACCATCAGACTCTATCCAAACAAAGAATTCTTGTATAGAATTATCTTGATAAGTAACCTTCATTTTTGAATGTATATAGTTTTTGGCCTCTTGATCTAGAAGGAGTGTTTTTTTCTCTGCGCTTTCCATACTTGTGAAAATTGTTTTTATATTTTCTGTATTTACTACTTGATTACTACTTTTTGAATTTACAGGACTAATCTCAAGTTTTCTCACTTCTTTTTGTTCAAACATAACGTTTTGATATACAATTTCTTTTTCTTTCACTGCTGTGGATGCTTTTTTATTGGAAGCTTTCGTTTCATTTGAATTACTTGTACATCCAATTAATAGGGTGATACTTAATGCTCCAATTATACCGAATTTTAAGGTCTTCAATAATATGCCTCCCATCTACTATTTTCTATAATTCTATTTCCTATTTGAAATATCCTAGCTATGCTTAATTAAGTGAAATACATTTTGTTATGGGAAGCGCAATGAATTACATGTACCCTAATTTTTTGTATGGAAGGAGAGAATGGGGTGAAACACATAATAAGAAATGTAGTAATGAATTATTTTAAAGAAATTCATTCACTAGCAGTGGAAGAAGAGTTACATAAAGATAGTTGGAATACGGATCCGCATTATAAAATAATGGTAAATGGAAAGCGGTATTCCGCAAGGTTTATAAATAGCAAGCGAACAATCAATCCAGCTTTTGGGGCGTTATCAAACGAACAACTAATAGAGCAAGTACGGTATACGTATTATTTACGCGAGCAGGGGATTCCTTTTATGCAAATGAACAAGAATAGGGCAGGAGATTCATTTACAATTGTCACTTGGAATGATGAACAATACCGATTTGTATTGTCTAATTGGATTGAAGGAGAACATATTACACATTGTACAGAAGCTATGGCAAAAGCCTTCGGAAAGGAAGCAAGAAAGATCCACGATATTTCTAGTCCATTTGAAAGCTCGATTTTTCAAAAGAAATCTCATTTGGATGGGTATGCCCAGTTTATTAATATGTTAGAAAGTAAGGCAAGCGCATGTAAAGAATTACGGGAGTATATAGAGCTTGCTAAATATCATATAGAGTGCGCATATGCGAGTGAATTAGAGTTTATCGCACAAACGGATTTGAATCCACTAAATGTTTTGTGGGACTCAAATCAACAGGTAAAAGGAATTGTAGATTTTGAATCTATTAGTTATGTAGACCGCATTGAAGGATTGTCCTTTTTAATAAAGTGGTATTCTCGAACAGAAGGAATACATTCACATGAAGTTAGTCCAAGTATCGCTAGTGCATTTTTAGAAGGGTATAAGGCTCATGATATTTTAACTATAAATGATTATAAAAGACTGTCTTCATTACTATGGCTATCCGGTAGTTTGAATTGGAATTTTGTGAGGGAAACGCTAAGTGTAATAAGTGATGAGAGGCAATTAGAAGAACATTTGGAAGTTTACAGAGTAAGAGGAGAAAGACTATCTTCATTGTTAATTTGTACATAACATGTATTCTACAAATTTAGGATTCAAAAAAGAAACAATATGAGGTGTTCTAAAAATGAAAATACAAATTGTGTTGTTTGATGGTTTCGGAGAACTTGTCTCCTTTGCACCTTTTGAAGTATTGAAAAGAGCGATAGAAGAAGGTGCTCCATTTAAGATTGAACTCGTATCAAGTGAACCAAAACAAGAAATTACTACTTCGTTTGGAGTTACGGTTAAGTTACATGATTTTTTACGAATGGATAATCGTCCAGATTTGTTAATTGTACCTGGTGGTGGCTGGAATCATAAAGCAAAGTACGGGGCACGCAAGCAAGCAGAGCTTGGTACTTTGACCGAAATGATTAAAGAGATGCACAATGAAGGAACGATTGTTGCTGGAGTTTGTACAGGAGGTATGCTACTTGCTGCATCCGGTATATTAAATGATAAAAAGGCAACAATGCATCATTTGGCACAAACTGAAATTAGTAAATATGGAGCAGAGCTTCTTCATTACAGAATTGTAGATCAAGGCGATATTATTACTGCAAGAGGAGTTACTTCAGGCATTGATTTAGGTCTTTGGATTACGGAAAAGTTCGCAAGTTCTAAAATTGCAGCTGCTGTTGAATATAGAATGGAATATGAGAGGCGAGGTGTTGTTTGGAAGTAATTTTTTATTTGCTTAATCATATTTTAAATATTGTAAAAGAGAAAGAGTTAACTCATACGAGTAGGCTCTTTCTTTTATGTATTCATTTTATGTGGTTAATAATTTGGCTGAATATACCCTAATTTTATTCCCTTTGTGACAGCTTCTAAAGAAGAAGAAACATTTAATTTATCAAATACGTGCTGAATATGATTGGAAATTGTACGTTCGCTAGCGTACAACATAGAAGCAATTTCTTTGCGCTTATAGCCATCACATAGTAATTGTAAAATTTGTTTTTCACTATGGGTTAATTCTTCAATTATTTCTGTAGAGGTTGGAAAATGAAATGCGCCTTTATTAATGTCATTTAATATTTGCACCAATACATCAGGCAAAATATTTTTATTAATAAAACCACTCACACCTAATTTTTGAGCTTCATACTGGTAAACAGGTAAATCATAACCGGTTAATATAACTATTTTTGTATTACATTTACTATCCAAAATCATTTTAGCTACTTCCAAACCATCTTCACTACTGATATTGCTTAAATTAATATCTAGTAAGATAATATCTGGTTTAAACTGATTGATAATTGTAATGGTATTTTCGATATTTTGTAATGAGTGAAAGGCATCTATTTCAGGATAATCTTCTAAGGCTATCTCCAAGCTTTTTGCAAACAAAGCGTGATCATCTATTAATAAAATGTTTATAGGAATCGTCTCCTTTCATCGGAATAAGAATAGTAATGCATAAGCCAGAAGGATGACTATTTGAAATAGTCATTTCACCATTTAATAAAAGTAACTGTTCTTTAATTGAATTCAATCCTTTATGACCATTTAGTATGTCTGCTTCGTTTGTTGTTAAACCTATACCATCATCTTTCACAATAAGTTGTATTTCACCATTTTGTTGGGTTAAATCTACATGTATCTGTGAACAATTTGAATGTTTGAATGCATTCGTTACTAGTTCTTTTAAAATTCGATATATGACAAGCTGATAGGGTTCTACTAAAAATAAGTCGTCATTACACTTAAAGGATATATTAACATGTTTCATTTCATATTTTTTTTGTATCATTTTGAGTAAATTAAGATAATTTTCTTTTAATGTAAGTGTTTTTAATAGAGTTGGATGATACTCTTGCATTTCAATGCGTATCGTATGACTTAAGTTGTCCAGTGTCGCTACGATCATGTCATGAATTTCTTTTTTGTTAGATTTGTTCATCATATTTTTAACAGCCAATATGTCTTGTAGTATTTCATCGTGTAAATAATTAGAAAATCCATTTTTTAATTGTTCTTCTTTCACTATTTGTACTAAGTTATGAACATAAGAACTGTCTGGCAAAGTTTTTAATTCTTTTGTATTCAAATTTGAGATAGTGTTTTTTGTGTCTTGAAATAATAATGTGAAATAAAGTTGAACGAACCAAATAATTGTATGTATAAAAATGAAATAAGTTATCATATTAAATTGAAATAGTACCCCGAGTGCACTCATAAAAATAAAAATGCATAAAAACATAAAAGTGATTGTGCCTTTTTTTAAGGGGAAATACTGTTTCATAGACATATGATTTTTAAAAGCTATTGCATGAATACTAGATAGGGGAAACAAAATTATTATGTACCATCCTAAATTATTTACGTATTCGGGACTCTTTCCAAATAACGTAACATATACGATAAAAGGAACGATAAGAATTGCAGTAGATTTAAGTAAATGCTTTTTTTCACTTTTACAAACAAATTGTATTCGTTTGTAATGTTGCAGGAACAGAAAAATAATACAACTAACACTAATAAGCCATTGAAATGAAAATAGAATGGAAAATATTCTATCGTTTATTAAATATGCGCTTAATGTTAGTAAACATGTAACTCGTAAAATCCAATCCTTTTCTTTTTTATAACTATAAATAGAATCTTGGAAAAAGAATAGGAGTATAAATTGTACGATCTTATATAGAATCAAGACACTAAGCAGTGTACTGAATGTACGAAAAATCTGTTCATCATTTAGTGTAAGTAAAAACTGCCAAGAAGTAAAAAGTAGTAAACTAGAAAACTGTGATAATAGAGTATTGTTTTTTAAATTGATAAAACTAATATATGATCCATAAATGGACATGATCGTTATAATCAGTAAAGGGAGTAATTTTGCTGTTCCTATAATATTATTCATTGAAAATTCATAGCATAAAAAAATAATCATACAAAGTTGATTAATTAAAATTAAAATTTGCTTTTGTTCATAGTAGTTTTTCATAAATTCACTTACCTTTGCTAAATTACATACAGATAAAGCTGATGTTTTTTTATTTATCATCAGCTTTATTTTTAAGTGTTTATTTTTTATTGTTAAATATAATTTTATAACATGCCCTTTTTGTTAACAAATAATAAACGATATATACAACAGTAAAAATAATTACTGCAAAAAGAATAGGTAATATAAAGGCACTGATTTTCCCTAATAGATCATCTATTAACGCGGTTTTATAGGCAACTAATGCAAACATGCTATGTGCTAATCCTATTATGTAAGGAATGCTAAATAAGGTGAAAATCTCTTTACTTATTATTCTTTTTATCTTCTTTTTGTTATAGCCCATTCTATTTAAGATAATAAATTCGTTTTTATTTGCCATTACACTTGAAAGGTTATGAAAATAGAGAATACTGCCTGTTGCAATAAAGAAAATGATAGTAACGAAACTAATAAGCAAGAATGTTGAGCTATTTTGCTGAATGATATAATCATTTTTTTGATAACTGCTTGTGAAATACATATTATTTTTAAATAGTGGGGCTAGGTTTTCATAAACTGTTTTATTATTCCTCATATCTAATCCATTAAAACTTACTATCGTTTTTTGAGGTAACTCTAAAACTTTTATTTCTTTATACAGTTGATCCGAGATAATAAGCGTTCCTACACTATTTGCAAATCCAATGGGATTAAGTAATGTAGTGTCTTTTACTTTAACGTCTATATTAGTTGTAGAGGTTAAATTTAAAGTATATATTTTCCCTTTATCTAGATTTTCTTTTTCAGGGCGATATTTTACTAGGATGCTTTCATTTTTAGCTAAATGATTAAATTCTACATTTTTATCCTGAACATGTATTAACTCTCTGTAATCGGACTCAGAGATAAGATCAAATCCGTTCTCCTTTTTTATACTATATTCTTTTGGCAAACTGTCAGAATTAGATTTCACGTTAATAATGGTTGTTTCAGTATAGTTTATACTTTCTTTACCGACAGTTTTTTGTACAGTTTGTAGTGATTTATTGGCTACTTCTTTATCTTCTAATGGGAATTCAATAGCTGAAGGTACGATACGTTCTGTAGCGGCAACTGGATAGTAAAGTGTTAGTAAAGTAGAACTGAAAATAGCTAAAGTTCCAGCGGTTAATAAGGTTAACAAAATTAATGTTTTTGCTTTTGAACGGATTTTAAATATAAAGTTTGGGATGACAATAATATTGGATTCTTTATAAAACCATATTTTATTTTTCTTTAGCTTTTGAATCGCATATGGTAAAAAAGAATGAATAAAGAAGATTGTCCCTAATATTACACTGAACATTGTTAAGAGAGCAATTGGTGAAAAGCCAATTGTTTTCCAAAAGGATTGCATGCCTCTCGTAATATCGAGAGCTAAGAAATAGCCAGTTAAAATTAAAGATAATCCTAGTAGTGAAAAAGCTGTATTAATTTTCACTTTATTTTCTTCCTTTTGTTCCATACGTACTAAAGTTAGTAAGGAACTTTTTCGAAGGATAATCCAATTTGATAAAGATAAAACAAAAAGAACAGCAAAGATAAAAGCAAAAGTGAATAGTACTGCATCAAGGTTAATAAATGGTACTTTAGAAGTATCTATTTGTAATTTTAATATTTTGATTATCGCTCCTACAATTCCTTTATGAGCAATAGCACCAAAAATAATTCCTACAAATAGGGCAGCAAAGCAAATGATAATATTTTCAAAAGTTAACAGTTTTAGCATCGTTGATTTTCTATATCCTAAAAGGGAGTAAATGCCGAGTTCGTTCATTCTTTTTTTCATAAAAAATGTATTAGAGTATGACATATAGAATAGTACAAATGCCATAACAAAGATCGCCACTGTTTTTGACATTGTTTCTACTCTACCGTCAGACGAAATCTTTTCCATAACAATGTCGTTCATGGAAAAAGAGATAAAGGAGAAAAATACCATCAGTACAAAAGCTACTGAAATAAAATAGAATGAATAGAAGGAGAAGTTATTTTTTAAATTCTTTTTTGCGATTGTAAATAATCCCACAGTTCAATCTTCCTTTCATATTTCTAGTTATATCGATTTTCATCAATTTTAGAGATTCCTTTTAATATTTCTTCAAAAAATTCTTTTCTATTTTGCTTATTTTTCTTTAATTCTTTTATAATGTTCCCGTCTTTGAATATTAAAATTCTACTAGAAAAACTAGCTGCATAGGCATCATGAGTTACCATTAAAATTGTAGTTTGAAGCTCCTCGTTTACCTCTTTTAATTTTTGAAGTAGTTCTGTTGCAGAATTTGAATCTAATGCGCCTGTTGGCTCATCTGCAAATAAAATACTAGGTTGCTTCGCAAGGGCTCTTGCAGCTGCAACCCTTTGTTTTTGTCCACCCGACAGTTGACTAGGATACTTGCTTAATTGCTCAAATATTCCAAAACGCCTTGCTAAACTTTCTATTGTTGATTCAATTTCCTTTGGTGATTTTTTTAACAGAGTAAGGGGAACCGCAATATTTTCCATTACTGTTAAGCTATTAAGTAAAAAATACTCCTGAAAAATAAAACCTAAATAATCCCTCCTAAAATCAGCAGATTTATTATTGTTAAGCGTTTGGATATTGACCCCGTTTATAAAAACATCGCCATCTGTAGGTGTGTCGATAGTGGATAAAATATTTAATAAAGTCGTTTTTCCAGATCCAGAGGCCCCCATGATACCTACAAATTCTCCTGCTTTAATATCAAATGACACTTTATTAAGTCCCGGTAATTGGTTTTTGTTATAAATCTTTGTTACATTCCTTGCAGATACTAATGCATTCATTTTATTTACTCCTTTTCATCTATTTATATATGAATTGTATCTTTTGATATATATAGAAGCATGAGTAAAAAGCGCAAATTTGTATTACGAAATGGTGTAACTGATAATAAAGGAGAAAATAATTTTGTTTTTCTTTTTTGAAGTTGTATAAGCAATAAAAAATTATAGATACATCATGTTAGGGATATGAATAAAAGAAGTATGATCGTTAGCCTGTGAAAAGAGGAGAGTTCAACATAATGGACATAAACGTTGCTTATACATGTAAAGTAAGATGTCATAAAATGAATAAAGACTGCTAATTTTCGTGTGCTTTGATTATGTAGAAATAGGGGGAACAACATGAAAGACAATGCTCCTAAGAAAATATTATTTATTCAATCAGGAATTCCTTTTTATTATCCAATGATCGAAGAAGCAATTTTGAATAGTTTACAAAAGGTAAACAGTAATACAATTATGGTGAACCCAGAACGAGCGATAGAAACTGCATTAAAAATGAAACCGGATTTTATTTTGGTACTAAGTGGTTTAAATGAGGGATGTATTAGTGTCATGCCAGTCCTAAAGAGTGCAGGTTTTACTATTGGACTTTGGCTGACAGATGATCCGTATTATACGGATGTAACACAAAATCTTGTTCCGTATTATGATTACATATTTACGCAAGATTTAAATTGTATCAAGTTTTATAGGGGGTTAGGATGTAATAATGTGTTTCATCTCCCGTTAGCAGCAAATCAAGATGTGTTTCAGCCATCTCAGAAAGAAGATACATATAAATATGATCTTAGTTTTATAGGTACAGCATTTGAAAATAGAATTGCTTTTGTTGATTCTATTTCAGAGTATTTAGCAGAAAAAAACATAAAAATTGTGGGGTTCGGTTGGGAGAAGTTAAAGAATTATGAACGATTAAAGGATAAAATACAAGTCTTGCCACTTGCGAAGTATGAGGATGCATTGCAATATTACGTAGCTACTAAAATTAATATAAATTTACACCGTTCACCAAATGATCAGGAATTGAATTGTAATTCTGCAAGTATCCAAGCATATTCAGTAAACAATAGGACGTTTGAAATTAATGCTGTAGGCTCTTTTCAATTAACTGATATACGACCAGATGTAGCAAAACATTACATACCAGGTGTTGAAATAGAAACTTTTAATAGTGCACGGGAGTTTATACAAAAAGCAGAGTATTATTTGGAACATGTACAAGAAAGAAAACAAATAGCAAAAAATGGACTGGAACGAACTTTGAAACATCACACATATGATAAACGTATATTACAATTATTAAACTATATTCATTTCATAGGCGTGAAGATGTAGTTAACCATTAATAGAACATGCGGTTTATGATTTAATGCGAGAAGAAGATAATAAAGTGAAATGGCATGCTACTGGTGATACCGCTAGAGGTGTAATTAAGTTCCAGTATACGGTGTATAAAACATTGAAATCTCATAAAATTAAAAGCGATATTTTACTATTGTATTGTGATCTTCCACATAATTATTTAAAAATAAGAGAATTGCAGATTGCGGAATTTAGGAAGCATATTGATATTACGACTAAGCTTTATACAGATACAGGGCACCTAATGCATTGGGATAGACCGGAAGGGATTGCCGAGGATGTTTTGCATTGGTTCATATAAAGGAGGTCCGTTGTTCGAATTTGAGCAACGGATTTTCTTGATACGTTACCTGAAAAAGAAACAAGTATCTCTAAACTAGAGGAAAGTAAAAAATAAAGAAAAGAGGTTGCCTAAAAGTAACTATTCAGCGAATTTTGGGACAACCTCTTCTTTTTGTTGTAGATTTTAAAGAAAATTTAGAATAAAATTAAAATATAGTCACCTACCTATTATTCACTAATGAAAAGAAAAGGGGGTAGCGAAATGCAACTGAAGTATGGGAAGCACATTAATATATTATCTATTGTTCTAACTTTTTTCTCTTTTTCTGTAATTGTAAGTTTCTCTACCTGGTTGAGCGGATATTCAATTCCCAACCTTTCTACAATGCTTAAGGTAACAATGTTGAGTGCATTTATTCTTGGAATTATAGGGTTTAGACAAGAGAAAAGCGCACTAGCGATTATAATTATGGGAATATGTGCCTTTGCTCTAGTCGTTCTATATACTTATGCGGTTATAAGTTTTCTTGAGCATTAAACACCAAAAAAAAGAAACGAACATTTTTGTTCGTTTCTTTTTTTTGGGGATGATTATTATAAAATAGCCTCTTCTAATGATTGAGTGCTGAATTCAAGAATTGATTTTTGAATGTTATTTTCATGATCTTTTACAATGATATATGGAACGCCCTGTACGTTAAAGGATTCAAACTCTTTTTTTCTTATGGGGTATTAGGGATACCACCCCATATTAGAAAAAACGATATTTTGATGCAAAGTTATCGTGCAAGCAAGAGCATTAAAGTTCTATCGCCAATTCTTTTTTTGATATAATAGATGTGAAGCAGAAAATAGATAGAAAGATACTGCTAGTAATTTATACTTAAATGTAGGGAGCTTGAACAGGATTATGGGGAATGAAAAAGAAATTAGTTCCGCTAAATTAATATGGAAGATGACGCGCCCGCATACGTTAACGGCGACGTTTTCTCCTGTAATTTTAGGAACAGTAGCATCACTTTATGTTGCAGAAGTTCATTGGCTTTTATTTATTGCGATGATGGTTGCATGTTTAGCATTGCAAATAGCAACGAATTTATTTAATGAGTACTATGATTTCAAACGTGGATTAGATACCGCTGATTCTGTTGGCATCGGTGGGGGAATTGTCCGTCATGGATTGAAACCGAAAAATGTATTAACAGTTGCACTTTTATTGTATGTGGTAGCAGCAATTATTGGAGTTTATATTTGTATGAATAGTAGCTGGTGGTTAGTCGTCATTGGTTTAATTGGGATGGCGGTTGGCTATTTATATACAGGTGGTCCATTACCGATTGCGTACACTCCGTTTGGAGAACTAGTTTCTGGATTGTTAATGGGGACATGTTTTGTACTCATTGCTTTCTTTATTCAAACGAATACGATAACGATTGAAAGTATATTAATTTCCATTCCAATTGGAATTTTAGTAGGTGCAATTAACATGTCGAATAACATCCGAGATATCGAAGAAGATATTAAAGGTGGAAGAAAGACATTAGTAATCCTCCTTGGAAGAGAGAAAGCAGTAGTAACACTAGCTGTAGCCTTTTTCATTGCTTATTTATGGATTGCTGTAATTGTATTAATGGGTTATATAAGCCCTTGGGCATTAGTTATGTTCCTAGGTTTGAGAAAACCAATCTCTGCAATTCAAAGTTTCCAAAAAGGAGCAAAGGATCCCGGATATATGCGCATCGCAATGAAATCGACAGCGATGACAAATACGATTTTCGGCTTCTTATTATCGGCAGGCTTATTAATTAGCTACTTGTTTTAAATGAAAACTATTGTTAGATAACTTAACCCCAGTTTCTCAATTTTTATATAGAGAGATTGGGGTTTTTATTTTGACTTTGTTTCATGTTAAAAACAGTTTCATTTGAAATGAAAATACCAATAAATTGCAACTTCATCACTTGTCATATCTAAACCTTTATAAACAAGAAAATCAAATCCACCAATTACAAATCCGCATTTTTCATAAAATTTACATGCTGCGACATTGTTATTTTGCGTTTCAAGCATGATACCGGGCATATTGCCTTCTTTTGCCCACTTCTTTGCTTGGTCAACTAATCTTTTACCAACTCCGAGTGTACGATATTTTTTATCCACTGTTATATCTTCTATGTAAGCATAGTGATTCCAATTCTTTTTCAATACTATGAATCCAATGATTTTGTTTTGGAACAGTGCTATGTAAATTACTTGATTAGGCTTATTTATATATTCATTGTACGCCAGTTCTTCATTATCATATTGATTTTGTAAATAACTTTTTTCATAACTTGGAACGTCTTCTACTGTATATTCTATGCGTCTATTTACTTTTGAAAGAGAAAGAACTAACCGAGCATTCACTATAAAACTGTCATCAATTTCCGGGAGATTATCTAAATCATTTGTTTCTAACTCTCTAATTAAAAAGCTCATCGTGATACCTCCAAATAATAGTATTTCTTCTGGTTTTTTATGTGATTCAAATTCATTCCAATTACAAAATTATAATAGCATTTTAATAGGAAGGCTATCTCTGCATTTTATCTTTATACCGTCATGCTATTATCTTGATATAAATATGTTATTTAGAAAGAGTAGTATTTTTTCTAAACTTATTAGTTAAGATTATTCGACAATCCTATTAATAATAATTAAAGTATAAAATATATACATCTTAGGGAGGCATATTTGTGAAGAAGTGGATGAAAATTATTTTGTACTCTTTACTAGGCATTTTACTTATGGGAAGTATAACTTTTTTTGTTTGGTCTCAGTTTAGTTATAAACCAACGAAAGAGGCTTTGTCGTTAGTGAATGATAAAAAAGATGAAGATAATATAGTATTTGGAGAGAAAGATGCTAAAATAGGGGTTATTTTTTATCAAGGAGCTAAAGTAGAAGCTGAGGCTTATAGTTACTTAGGAGAAGCTCTTGCAAAAGATGGACATTTTGTAGTAATGCCTAAGTTACCATTAAATCTAGCGATACTTGGAATCAATGAAGTAGACAGTGTAATTGAACAGTATCCTGAAGTTCAAAAATGGTATGTTGCAGGGCATTCAATGGGCGGAGCTATGATTTCTAAGTATGCTTTTCAACATGAGGACAAGGTAGACGGGATTATTTTCTTAGGTTCTTATCCCGCAGAGGATTTCTCTACCAAATCGATTCCGATGCTATCTATTTATGGAGAAGTAGATGCTTTAGCAACTGTAGAAAAAATAGAGAACACTAAAAAGTTCATGTCAAAGAATGCAACCATGCACATGATAAAAGGGGGAAACCATGCTCATTTTGGCATGTATGGTGAGCAAAAGGGGGATAATGCGAGTTTAATTACGGCAAAAGCACAACGAGATGAAACAGTGAAAGTAATGGAACAATGGTTATTAAAACAATTATGAAAAACTCTTCTTCCCCTAGCTCAATGGTAGGTGGGAGAGGTAATAAAGAGCCAACTCATACGAGTAGGCTCTTTTAGTTATCTACAATTTTCAATTGTTCTCTTACTTTCTCCGGTATGTCCTTTTCAGCGATAACATCGTAAGAATACACATACTTTCCTTTTACATGAATTTTCAAGTAAGTTTTTTTTATAAAATCATTAGGAGTGTTTGTTCCTACTGTATATTCTTTCTCATTCCTTAATTCATCAACACCTTTTAGTGAGTACATAGCTCTTCCTTTATGATGGTAATCCGGAACGCCATATCCTTTCGCAACGGCGTATACATTTTTTTCTTCAGCAATCGGATTAAATCTGTCTAAATCCCCGCGTAATATGAAAGGTAGTAAGTATATAGGAAGACCAATTCCTATTATGCAAATTACAAATTTCTTCATGATTATTTCTCCTTTTGTTCATTTACATGTTTCAGTATAGAAAAAAATTCTTATGAATAAAGGGAGATTTTCTTAAGATTTTCTTAAAAAGAGTTGTAAGGTTATTTTAATTTTTTCTAGTGGGTGGATAAAGGAGAATAAAATCTGTTCTTGTATGAATTGCTTAACAGTAGCTACAGGTGCAATAGAGAAACCTAAACTAAGATTCATGAAGAGAGTATCGGATCATTACTCGATATACATTTGGTGACATTGAAAAGCCACTAAACGCCTTCATACCAGCGTTTAGTGGCTTTTTTGAACTATTCATGTACATATTTTTATACATTGTCCCCTAACTTTTACAGACCTACTTGAAATTGCATTAAGCTTTATTCAATCGGCGCTTGAGTAGCGTCCATTTCTACAAATTCACTAAATTCATCTCCCCAATCACAGATGGCAGTTACTACGCGTTCTAGGCGACGACCTACTTCACTAAGTTCATACTCAACCTTTGGAGGTACTACAGGATATACACACCTAGTAATTATTTTATCTTCTTCTAACTCCCTTAATTGTCTGATTAGCATGCGCTGATTCACATCAGGAAGCTTTTTTTGTATTTCACTTAATCTTAAAGGTGAACGTTGTAACAAACACCATATAATTGCTATTTTCCAACGTCCTCCTATTACAGATAAAGCTAAATCTTTTCCGGTGAAAAATTCCTTGTCCTTATAATGAATAACCATAATTTTTGTCCGTCCTTTCGTGAAAAAATGTTTATAGTGACAAATTTGTCAGTATTGTAATTAAAATTATAAAGTGTAATCTTAGTGTTGTAAACAATAGAAAAAGAAAGTAGGGATTCAGTTGAAAAGTAGAGCTGCTGTTGCATTTAAGTCAGGAGAACCACTTCAAATCGTAGAAATCGATGTAGAAGAGCCAAAAGCAAAAGAGGTATTAGTTAAAATACTATATACTTCCGTCTGTCATACAGATGCTTTTACATTATCAGGTGACGATCCAGAAGGAGTATTTCCTGCTGTACTAGGTCATGAAGGTGCGGGTGTTGTCGTTTCAGTAGGTGATGAAGTTACTTCAGTAAAACCTGGTGATCATGTTATTCCACTATATACACCTGAATGCGGAGAATGTAAATTCTGTCGTTCTGGTAAAACAAACTTATGTAGTGCTGTACGAGAAACACAAGGTAAAGGGTTAATGCCTGATGGAACAACTCGATTCTCTTATAACGGAGAGCCACTTTATCATTACATGGGAACTAGTACATTCAGTGAATATACAGTTGTGAATGAAATTAATTTAGCGAAAATCGACGAAAACGCTCCGTTAGATAAAGTTGCCTTATTAGGGTGTGGTGTGACTACAGGTATCGGTGCTGTACACAACACTGCAAAAGTCGAAGAAGGAGCTGTGACAGCTGTATTTGGTTTAGGAGCGATTGGATTAGCTGCTATTCAAGGACTAGTTCAAGCGAAAGCAAGCCGAATTATTGCAGTTGACCTAAATCCTCAAAAATGGGAACTAGCTAAAAAAATGGGAGCAACTGATTTTGTGAACCCTGCGGATTATGATCGCCCAATTCAAGAAGTCATAGTCGAAATGACAGATGGAGGCGTGGATTATAGCTTTGAATGTATTGGTAATGTTGAAGTAATGAAGTCCGCTCTTGAAGCGTGTCATAAAGGTTGGGGTGAAAGTATCATTATCGGTGTAGCTGGTGCTGGTAAAGAGATTCATACTCGTCCATTCCAATTAGTAACGGGCCGAGTGTGGCGTGGATCAGCCTTTGGTGGAGTTAAAGGAAGATCTGAGCTTCCAGAAATGGTTGAAAATTATATGCAAGGTGATATTGATTTAGATTCATTTATTACTCATCATTTAGAATTTAAAGATATCAATGAGGCATTTGATTTATTACACAAAGGTGAATCCATTCGTACGATTTTAACTTATGGAGAGTGAGATAATGAGTCTTACATGTATTGAACAACATCGTTCTTTTGAAGGAGAGCAACGTAAATATAGCCATTATTCAGAAGTCTTGCAAGGTGATATGAAATTTAGTATCTATTTACCATCAAATAAAAAAAAGAAAAAAATCCCACTTATATGGTGGTTATCTGGTTTAACCTGTACAGATGATAATTTTAGTCAAAAAAGTGGATTTCAGCGTTTGGCTGAAAAACATCAAGTTGCAGTAATCATGCCAGATACTTCACCGCGTGGAGAACACGTTTCAGATGTTGCGGCATGGGATCTTGGACAAGGAGCAGGTTTTTATGTAAATGCTACCGAGGAGCCTTGGACAAAGCATTATAAAATGTATTCCTATATAGTAGATGAGTTAACATCCATTGCTGCGACTATTGTACCTAACTTTTCAGGTGAAGAAAGCATAATGGGACATTCAATGGGAGGGCACGGGGCGTTAGTGATTGGTTTAAAAAATGCTAAGAGATTCAAAGCGATTTCTGCTTTTTCGCCAATCCTAACCCCTAGTCAAGTTCCATGGGGAATAAATGCTTTCACCTCTTATTTAGGTGAAGACAAAAATTCTTGGAAACAATGGGATGCTTCAGAATTAATTAAAGAAGACACTATTCCACCTATTCTTATTATGCAAGGTAGTCAAGACGAGTTTTATCCAAAACAATTGGAAGAGCATATTTTCTTAGAGAATGCTCAAAAAAATAGTCAAATGGTAACTTATAAAAAAATGGAGGGCTATGATCATAGCTACTTCTTTATTGCCACTTTCTTACATGAGCATTTCTCTTTCCATATGAAGTATGTAAGATGATTCTTATTTACCAGCAAAATATAGTAACAAAAGTATCCGCATGTAGGGGTGTGGGTATTTTTGATTGTTATATTTTGTCGTGTTTAATCGTTTGTAAAAACAATTAAAGTGGGGGAAGAGTTTATGTGTATTAAAAAAATGCTATTTAATTACCGTGTTAAACGATCCTTATTAAAGGCTCGTTACGGGATTGAAAAGGGAAATCAACAAGTTGACTTAGATGAAAGCTCAACTGAAACGTCTAAATCCGTTTCGATAAGAGATACCAGGTTATATATTCAACTTAATACTAAAACATTAGAAGACAAAATAAATTACTTAGCAGCTATCCGCGAAAATCCTTCTCTTTCTGTGGATAAGAATAAAATGCTGTGGCCATTAATATCCAAATGCTAAATTCAAAAAAATGCCTATAACTTTGGCGATTTCTATATCAAATATTTGAGTTGATGGGGGGTACCGTTTATATGGAAATGAAAAAAATGTTAAACAATGACCGTATTAAACCATATGTATTAAAAGCACGTTTTGGCGTTGAAAAAGAAAGTCAACGAGTGGATCTATCAGGAAGTTTAGCTAAAACAGAACATCCCAATAGTATTTCAGTAAGAGATGACCATCCTTATATTCAGCGGGATTTCTCTGAAACACAGATGGAACTAATCACACCAGTTACCGAGACACTAGAAGATTTATTTAATTATTTAGCAGCTATTCATGATGTTGCCTATCGTTCTATGGGCGTTACCGAAATGCTTTGGCCATTAAGTATGCCGCCACAGTTGCCCGAAAAAGAAGAAGATATTATGATTGCGAAACTTAATAATCATGAAAATGTTTTATACCGCCGATATTTATCTAATTCTTATGGGCGACGAAAACAAATGATTAGTGGTATTCATTTTAATTTTGAATTTAGTGAGGATTTAATTCAGACATTATTTGAATTACAATCAGAAATAAAAGAGTATCATCAATTTAAAACAGAAATTTATTTGAAAGTCACAAGGAATTATTTACACTATCAATGGCTAATAACATATTTCTTCGGTGCTTCTCCTAGTAGTGAAAAGAATTTCTTTGAAAAAAATCCTTTAAATGGCGCCGTAAGAAGCATCAGAAATAGTAAATATGGTTATAGCAATGAAAATGATGTTCAAGTATCCTATAGTAGTTTACAAAACTATATAGCTGATCTTTCTTCGCTGGTGCGTAAAGGGGTTTTATTAGAGGAAAAAGAATTTTATGCATCTGTCCGTTTAAGAGGCGGTCCTCAAGTCTCAGATTTCAATAATCAAGGTATTCGTTATATTGAATTAAGAAACTTAGATTTAAATCCTTTTGAAACATATGGAATTAGCCAGGAACAAGCAGAATTTCTACACCTTTTCCTTATTTATTTACTCTGGATTGACCAAGGTGATAATAATGATGAATGGGTAAAAATCGGTGATGTTCAAAATAATTTAGTGGCTCTTGAACATCCTTTAGAACATACGCAATTTAAAACAGATGCTGAGCGGATTGTTGATGAGATGGAACATGTAACAGAGCTGTTAGGCATAACGGTTTCGAATACAGTATTTGCTAACTTGAGAGAAATGCTAACAGATCCAAGTAAGACTTTAGCTGGACGACTTTATAAAGAGATTATAAAAAGTAGTCAAAGACAGGTAGCTTCCCGTATTGCTAAAGAAAATTATAAAAAATCATGGGATAAACCGTATCAGCTATCAGGATTTACTGACATGGAGTTATCTACACAAATTTTAATGTTTGATGCTATTCAACAAGGAATACAAGTAGACGTTTTAGATCGACAAGATCAATTTTTAAGACTAAAGCTAGGAAATCATATCGAATATGTGAAGAATGGGAATATGACTAGTAAAGATAGTTATATATCACCATTAATTATGGAAAATAAAACAGTAACAAAGAAAATTCTTCAACAACATGGATTTCGTGTACCAATAGGTGAGGAATTTAACGACATAGAAAAAGCTTTACGTTCCTATGATTTATTTGCAAGAAAGCCTTTTGTTGTAAAACCAAAAACAACAAATTATGGATTAGGAATATCTATCTTTAAAGAAGATGGAGCAAGTTACGAAGACTATCAAAAAGCACTCACATTAGCATTTAAAGAAGACTCATCCGTATTAATAGAAGAATTTGTTTATGGAACAGAATATCGATTTTTTGTACTAGACGACAAAGTTCATGCTGTTTTATTACGAATTCCTGCTAATGTTGTAGGGGACGGTACACATACGATTGAAGAATTGGTCCTACAAAAAAACTTAGATTCATTAAGAGGAATGGACCATAGGACCCCTTTAGAAAGTATACGATTAGGTGAATTGGAACTCTTAATGCTTAAAGCTCAAGGGTATCGAAAAGATTCAATTCCAACAAGTGGCGAAATTGTATTTCTGCGAGAAAATTCTAATGTTAGTACAGGTGGAGATTCAATTGATGTGACAGATCAAATTCCCGACGATTATAAGAAACTAGCTGTAGATGCGGTAGCTGCACTTGGAGCTAATATTAGTGGTATAGATTTGATTATTGAAAATACAGAAGTTCCTGCAGCAAATAAAAATGCTTATGGAATTATTGAGGCAAACTTTAATCCATCAATGTACATGCATATATATCCGTATAAGGGAAAGTCTAGACGTTTAACTATGTATGTATTACATTATTTATTCCCTGAATTGTTAGTTGGTAGTTAAATTTAATTAAAAAGGTCCTTAGCTATGTCTAGGGCACTGAAAAAGTTCTTATAGTTTAAAAAGCGAAAGCTTCCTCGATTTCATCGAGGAAGCTTTCGCTTTTTTCATGTATAATGATTGAACTAATTCTAGGTGGTGTCTCATTCCTTGTATAACATTTTAAAAAATTGAATTTACACTAGGTAAGGCTGAAAGGAGTTATATATGTTAGATAGAGCCCAACTAAAATGTTATTTAACGAGTATAAATACATAATTTCTATAATTGAAAGAGGAATAAAAGTATTTGAAGGTAAAGATGAACTTTACAAACTGTGGATGGAAGATAAAGTTATTGATACTGTAAAATTTGTTGATTTAGGTTTAACATTATAAGTTCAAAGTGAATTAATTGCAAGATTGTTCTTGATTAGTATTCAGTTCGTTGTGGAAAAATATAGATCGTGCAATTTTATTTATAGAGAAAGTAATGGGAATTGAGGGAGTAAAAAGTAGTGTTTATTGGAATGGGGATTGAACCAGGATTTTATAATATGGGGATTGGATCAAAATTACTTTCTCATTTTATAGAATGGGCAAAAGAACAAGAAGGATTAGAAAAAATATGCCTGTATGTATTTTCGAACAACGAACGAGCTATAAATTTATACAAAAGATTAGGGTTTAAAGAAGAAGGTAGGAGAATAAACCAAATTAGGTTCAAAGATGGTTCTTATGCTGACATTATTTTTATGGTTCTTTATATAGAAATACCGAGTAACCACTCATTCTAAGGATAAGTGGTTACTTGCAGTTTGTTTAAATAGAGAAATTGGGCTTTTTCGTTATAGGTAACATTTTTCAATGCGTAAATAAGAGGGTTCTAGTGTAAAAACTTCAGAACAATTGTACCAGAATCACTATTGGATCAGTTTAGATCCATAAGAATTAAAAAAAGATTCGATATCCTGGAGTGAAAAGTAAAAAAATAATAGAGCTTAGATTTGCAATAATAAATGTTTTTTTATTAGATAATTACTTTACCAATAATCGAGATGTTTGCGGATACATTTATTTTTGGGATACATAATTATATTTAGAGAATACCCAGTTACAGTATTTGAATTTTTAATAAGAAGGGATGCGAAGGAATGAACTCACAGAGACAAGGCTATGAAGGCTGGTGGCAAGGCGGACAGGGTGGTTGGCCGGGTGGACACGGTGGTTGGCAAGGCGGGCACGGTGGTTGGCAAGGTGGACACGGTGGTTGGCCGGGCGGACATGGTGGTTGGCAAGGTGGACACGGTGGTTGGCAAGGTGGACACGGTGGTTGGCAAGGTGGACATGGTGGTTGGCAAGGTGGACACGGTGGTTGGCAAGGTGGACACGGTGGTTGGCAAGGTGGACACGGTGGTTGGCAAGGTGGACACGGTGGTTGGCAAGGCGGACATGGTGGCTGGCAAGGTGGACATGGATATTAAAAAGATACTATAAAATCATTTTTTTATGCAAAGTTTGTATATTTAGTATCGTTGTATATTTTCATTTGTATAGTAAGGATATAGTGAAAACAGCAAAGAAATCCTGTGAAGTAAGGATTCTATCCGTAAAATTAAAGCAGGGGAAATGTCAAAAGAACAAAAGACACCGCTTTTTATTATTCAAGGAGAAAGAGACTATCAAGTTCAATCGAAAATCGAAATCCCTCTTTGGAAAGAACAATTAAAAGAACGAGATAACATTGATTATCGACTATATCCAAAGTTAAATCCCTTATTTACAGAAGGTTATGGCGAAATAAGTAAACCGGATGAATATTATAATTCTGCTAATATCCCTGAGTATGTTATAAATGATATTGCTGCTTGGGTGCAAGGAAGATTGCAATTAAATTAGCAACCATATGTTTTAATAAAGACTTTCTTTCTGTAATCAAAATAGAAACATTTTTATTAGGTTATATGTTTTTAAAAAGCACTCTTTGAAAAGGAGTGTTTTTTTATTTTTCTTTTGATTTAATTAACGAAAAAAGTATCTTGTACTCCTTTTGTAACTTTTTCTAAATAGAATTTTTCTATAAAATAAGAGGCTTGCCTTCCAAACAAATCGTTATTTGTAACACTTTTATCAAAGCAAAGTTCTCATGACACCTCTTTGATATTCAAAAACATTAATAACCTATTGTGTAAAGTTTTTTGAAAATTTAGGTTTAACATCTTTAAAATAGGTGTATTACATATTACATAACAACTAAATAAAAAATCTAAAGGAGGAAAAATACCATGCATAAGAATGAAAGAAAACCGGTGGTTCATGAATATGAAAATGAACAGGAAGTAGTTATGAAAGTAAAAGAGCTAGAATTGCAAGGGATTCGCCAAGATGACATTTATGTCTTAGCACATGAAAAACATCTAACAAAAAAGATTGCGGATGATACAAACACAAATACGATTGGAGTAAAAGAACAAGGATTGGGCACAAGTATTATCAACTTTTTCTCCAAAAAAGGGGACGAACTCCGAAATCAAATGGAGGAAATGGGGTTGTCGAAGGAGGAAGCTAACTTATATGAAGGAAAATTAGATCAAGGGACAATTTTACTCCTAGTAACAGCTGAAACACCAACGGCGAGTGATAGGCAGCCACAAAACTATTATTCTCTCTAATAGATTGCAACATCTGATAAATCGGTAAGGTAATTATTTTAGGGTGTAGCATTGAAAAAAATAAAGTAGAGAAGGGTGAGAAAAATGAAACATACAATATTTAAATATGCTGTGATTGGGATTACGACCGGAATCATGGTCTCCCTATTAAAAAAAGAAAATCGGAAAGCTATACAAACAACAGGAAAAAGCGTAAAAGAAAAACTACAAGAAGGGAACATAAAGGAAACATTAGAGAAGATAACTGAGACAAGTAAACAATTTTCTGTAACTGCAGCTAATGTTGCAAAACAAACATCACCACAACTGCTTACAGCCACACCAGTTGTCATTTCTACCATTAAAGATTTAACAGAAAACGAAAATAACAAAAAGAAAAAAGATGAAAAGGATTACGAAATAAATGAAAATAGTAAGGACATAGACGGAGAAAAAACGAAAAATGAAACGAAATATATGAAAAAAGGGAAAGAAGAGAGTGCCTAGATTTAATTCTAAAAATAGAAAGTGAGGAAAAGAGTATGAAATCTCTGTATGCAATTGATGTAGGAATTGGCTTTACCAAGCGGGCATATCGACAGGATGTAGATTCTGAGATGACGATCAAGAGTGAAGCTTCCACACTAGCCCCTGTACCTAATCATGCTGAAAGTGAAGATTTAACAAAGGTAAGTTTTATAGACCTAGACTTTGCATACTACATGGGAAATGAAGCACATCAATCTGACGCTTCATTTCTTCCTCCATTTGACGAAGAAATAGAAAATTATTATGAAAGCGAACAGTTTAAACAACAAATATTTGGTTGCATTGCAAAGGATTATAAAGAAAATGTCGTGATACCTTTAGTTGTTACCGGGCTTCCCGTTACTTGTTTTGGTAGTCAGCATGAGCAATTACAACGTGCACTAAAAAAAGAAACTTCCGTGCAAATTGATGGGAAATTTATTAATATTACGGTGGAAAATGCTTTGATTCTTCAGCAACCAGTCGCTTTACATGCCTATTTCTTAAAAGAGGGAATCATTCAGGAACGAGATCGTATCTTAATTATTGATGGTGGATTTCGTACATTAGAAATGACAGATATGAAACAAAATATCATTTTAAATCATTATGAGACGGAACTAGGATGTAGCAAGCCTTTGAAAAATATTAAGAATATCCTGCAGAATCATGCGGGTGAAAGTAATCACTTGCATATTAACGACATGCCAAAAATCTTAGAAAAAGGATATGGAGGTCGAGAAGAAAATCCTCAGACAAGTCAGGTTGATACTTTGATTCAAAAAGAGTTGGAGGCACACTTCCGAGACGTTATGCGTGTATTACAGGAACAATTTAAGTTAGACTAGTATGACACTATTATTTGGACAGGAGGAATAGTAGATATCCACAAAAAACGAATTGAAAAAGTACAAGGTGAAATTTCTTCTTTCCGTATGGTAGACGCTTCGAAAGAGGCTGCACTTCATGGATACTATATTATTGGAAGTCAAGTATTTGACGATATCACCAATCAATCTGCATATGAATCTAAATTATAATAACGACCGAAATGGAGTTCGTTGAATAGACGTGCCAAATTATGTAGCTTCTTTTCCACATATAATAAATTCTTTATAAGAAAAGATAAAAAGTGCTTGTATAGAGGAAATGTTTAAAATTGAGAATAAAAATAGCTAATATATAGGGGGGCTTCCTTTTAACAGAATAAGACCTCCTATGCCATTTATTTTGTAATTTAGTTGATCAAAAAACTTTTCCTCCAAGACATGAATATCTACATACAAATTTCATATTACGGATATGATTCGATCGAACATAAAACTATTCAGAAAGGAAGAATAATATGGAATGCATAAAAATGCCGAAATGGAGTTGGTATCATGTGAAAACTAGTGAGCTTGAAAAACTTTCTTCTATAATCTCTCGTGATGTAACATCTTATTTCTCTCAATTTGTAAAGAAAATAAGTTCTCCTTGTGAAAATGGATTATATGTTTATACGTTATCATCAAGTCAAACTTGTGTATATGGTTCGTTTTTATATGATCAAGATAAAAAGGACGCCAAAATTCAAAAATTTCTTCATTATTTCGTAGCTCATGGAATACTGATAACGGTCCAAGAAAAAGAGGAAGAGGATTTCCGAAAATTAATACATACTTTCCCTATGGGTACAAAAAATTGTAATAGTTCCGCTGAAGGATTATGTGCTATCTTATCAATGTTTATATCTCACTATTTGCGAAAGGTTGACTATTTCGAAAACAATTTCAGAAATGTATTATGGGATTTTTATCATCATAATAACATAGCAGTTTTAGAAAAAATTTATCATATTCGTCATGAATTATTTATGAACACACATGTGTTTCGCTTAATACAAGAAGTGTTACAAGGCTTGGAGGAAGCTTGGTTAGAAAATATAACAAAAACTCTTTGTTATAAACAAACATACTTGAAATTAGAGCGTGGATTACAACTTGTTAAAGAGTACCAAGAAGAATTAGACACGATGATTCATTTACAAGAAGTTGTTTCTTCTCATCGTGGGAATGAAATTATGAAAGCTCTTACTGTATTAACTGCTGTGAGTACGCCTTTGACGGCCTTAGGAGCATTGTGGGGGATGAATTTTAAATATATGCCTGAACTAGAATGGAAATATAGCTATTTAATTGCTCTCTTATTTATTATTTTCACAACAGGAGGTATGTATATGTATATGCGATTCAAAGGATGGACAGGTGATTTATTACGAGTAAAGAAAAAGAAATCTTTTTTTAAATCCAATTAATCCTGTTTATAAAAAATATGATAGATATTAACCTAGATATATGGTTAGTAATATTTATTAATTGCGGTAGTATCATATCCCCATCAAGTTAAAGTTTTGATGTCCCCGCAATGATAAAAATGGTGAATATTTATATGAAAGATTAGAGCTCTTCTTCTTGTAGGAGAGCTCTAATCTTTGTTTAAAAACTATATCATACACATGGGCAGATTCACCATCTGAAATTTGTCCCGATTCAATTTAGAATACGACAAAAGAGAACTTGCGTTAGAAAACAAGCTCTCTTTAAAAGAAATAACGTAATTGAGATACTTATATATTAACAATTGTTTTCTTCTAATTCCATATGTCTTATGTTGAGAAATAAATTATAAGTGGCTTGGTAAAGCTAAAATGAATGATTGACATAATATTTTGACGATAATATAATGAATCTCGAATTCAAGATAACTTGTAAAGGATTGGTAATTACGAGGGTGATTAACGATGAGAGCCTATCTTTAAAGTTATTTGTTATATTATCAAAGGAATTACAGTCAATCACTAAACGTATTGAAAAGGATATAAAAATGTATGGACTTAATCCAACTGAATTTGCAGTGCTTGAGCTACTATACAGTAAAGCCGATCAGCCTATAAAAAAATTTGGGACAAAATATTACTTGCAAGTAGTAGTATCACGTATGTAGTGGATAGGTTGGAAAAGAAGAGGTGAAAACCATGTCCTAAAGACCGCCGTGTCACGTATGCGTCAATTACTTCAGAAGGTATTGAATTGGTGGATACTATTTTTCCTCAGCATAAAGAGGGGATTCGGCAAATATTTGGTAGTTTGGACTATATTGAGAAAAAATGATAATGAAACAGTTGAAAAAGTTAGGATATTACGCACAGAAATTGTAAGTTTGTAGAGGCTATTTCTGTTTAGTAATATCCTAATTAAATATAAATTAAATAAATAGGAGGAAAAATTAATAAGTGGTAGTAAATGTAATATAATACAAAATGAATAAATCATATAATTTCAATTAGTACAGTAGGGAATAAAGTTGTTATGTTAACGTATACATATCGTCCTTTTCATTATAAATCTTTCATAAAGCGGAGAGTGGGTATCAAGAATGGAATTACGTCATTTAGAGTATTTTATTCAAGTTTGTAATAATAATAGTTTTACTAAAGCTGCGGAAGTTCTAGGTATTTCACAGCCGACTTTAAGTCAACAAATCCGTGTGTTAGAAGGTGAACTTGATACACCCTTGTTTCATCGAGTTGGAAGAGGTATCAAAATGACAGAAGCGGGTAAGCTGCTATTTGATAAAGGGAAATTTATCATGCAACAATTTGATGACGTTTATAATGAAATTTTTGAATTAAAGGGGGTAAGAAGAGGTGTAATTACTATAGGAGGTTTATTAGAGGATCTCACTTATTTAACACCTTATATTATGAAGTTTCAACAACATTATCCTAACATTGTAGTAAAAATTATAGAATCTGAAGTTGCTGTAAATCAAATCGTTGATAAAAATATTGATATAGGCATCACGCGTAGTGCTCAAATTCCAGACACATTAACAAGCACCCTTTTGTATAGCGAAGAGCTTGTCCTTGTCATTCCAAAAAATCATCCTTTGAATGAAACATCATTTGTTTCTTTTCGAGAATTAGTAGGACTGAGTAGAATAATGGTTTCATGTAGTTGTCGTGAATCTATTAAAATATATTGTGAGAGTTTAGGGTTATCTTTATCTGAAGCAAATATAGAAACAAAATCTTCTATTTCTCTATTGAGCCTTGTATACAATGGACATGGGGTTGCCATAATACCTCTTTCACTGGTTAACTTTGTTAATAATGATACTTTGAGCATAGTTCGTATTATTGACCCAACACCAAGTCAAGATATTAATCTTATTCACTTTGATGATAAATTTTTAAGTTTTGCAGCACGTATCTTTATGCAGAAGTTAAATAATCCTGAAAAAGTATTAGTATAAAAATGATTATAGTGTGAGAATTAAAAATGATACATAAGTCTTGGGAGAAGACCTAAATTACAGTCAAAGGGCAAGTAAATTTATATGTGTGGTGTAGTCATTTCAAAAGGGAATACCATGGACTTTTATTTAAGGGAAAAGGGCAGACTTTGCAAGGAGAGAAGGCTGTTAAAAACAAGTCAAGTTAATCAATTAACTCTTTGGTCTTATTGCATAGTAATAGATTCCATTAGGGATATACTGCTATTTCGAATCTACATAGAGTCCATATTACCATTATGATCTTAATACCAATACTATTTGGATCCGCCTTCGGCTCCAAACCCTTATTGTAGAAAGAAAACCACCGGCATTATACCGGTGGTTTTGACTTAGAAAGCAAAGCAAGTACAACCAATACCCCATTTAGTTCCATCTTTTCCTATTACGGTATGAGTGTGTTGATGGAGAGGGTTACTGCAACTATGTAACTTGTGATCATGGGCATCGTGAGAAAGTATAGTGTGGGCTAGGTTAGCACCACCATAACCATAAACTCCCGTCGGTGACCAATCAGGTGATGCTGGCGGCAATCCAGGTGATAAATTTTTAAATTCATCATTTCCATAAACAACCTGCCCACCCATAATGGTGAGTAATGATTCAAGGTTCTTGATTTCTTCTTCTGGCACAGTAAAGTAGTCAGCAGACAATACAGCAATATCAGCAAACTGACCTACTGCAAGGGTTCCTTTTTTACCTTCATCACCAGAGAACCACGCACTTCCTTTTGAATATAATTCCAGGGCTACTTTTCTATCAAGTTTATTTTTTTCATCGTATATTGAAAGTCCACCAATGGTTTTTCCGGCAACCATCCAGTAAAGAGCGACCCAAGGGTTATAGCTAGAAACCCTAGTTGCATCACTTCCAGCGCCAACAGGTATACCTAGGTCTAACATACGATAAATTGGAGGAGTACGCTTTGCAGCTTCCTTCCCGTATAAATCAACAAAGTACTCACCTTGAAAAGCCATGCGGTCTTGGATGGCAATACCGCCATTTAAAGCTTTAACACGTTCCATACTACGATCTGAGATTGTTTCTGCATGGTCAAACCACCATCGTAGACCATTAAAAGGAATTTCTTTATTGACTTCCTCAAATACATTTAAGAAACGTGTGATTGACTCGTCATAAGTTGCATGTAAACGGAATGGCCAACGGTTTTCCACCAATAAAGAAATTACTTTCTTTAAGTCAGCTTCCATCATCGTAGCTAGTTCAGGCCGTGGCATTTGAAATTTTTCAAAATCGGCTGCTGAGAATACTAACATTTCTCCGGCACCATTCATTTTATACTTATCAGTTCCTTGACCTGGAGAAACAATTTTTGCCCATGAAGCAAAATCTTCATATTCATGATTAGGATTTTGGGTAAATAGATTATAAGCAATACGCAAAGTTAATTGTTCCTTCTCGGCTAAATGTTCAACAACTTTGTAGTCATCAGGATAATTTTGGAACCCGCCACCTGCGTCAATAGCACTTGTAATACCTAATCTATTTAATTCGCGCATAAAATGGCGAGTTGAATTAATCTGGTCGTCAAAATTAAGTATTGGTGCTTTACCCAAACTTGAATAAAGAATAGAAGCGTTAGGATTTGCAATTAAAAGGCCCGTTGGATTACCTCGTTTATCTCGCTCAATTAAGCAGCCTGGAGGGTCTGGGGTATCTTTTGTGTATCCCAGTGCACGCAGCCCAGCACGATTTACAAGTGCTCTATCGTAAAGATGTAGCACAAAGACAGGTGTGTCTTCAGAAACAGCATTAATCTCTTCCAAAGTTGGCAACCGTCTCTCTTTAAATTGAAATTCAGACCAACCTCCAACTACTCTTACCCACTGAGGAGCAGGTGTACGCCTTGCCTGTTCTTTGAGCATTTCGAGAGCTATGGCAAGTGAAGGTACACCTTCCCATCGTAATTCCATATTATAATGAAGACCGCCACGAATAACGTGTATATGAGAGTCATTCAGGCCTGGGATAACTCTCTTTCTTTTAAGGTTTATTTTTTTTGTTTTTTCTGTGGCACTATTAAGAATCTCATCTCCACCTACTGCAGTTATTAAACCATCAGTTATGGCGATAGCAGATACCTCAGGTTGAGAGGGATCAAGGGTAGTAATTTTTCCGTTATATAAGATCATATCCGGTACATTCATATTCACACCTCGTCTACTTCCTATTATTTTGTAACCATGGATGAAATAATTTACCAAAAATCGGCATAACTACCCATGATAGCAAGGACACTATACATACAGAAACGAAAAAAGCGGACATAATAGGATTCATATGTTTTATAATAGGTCCTATCAATTTAGGAACTAACATGCTAAGAGGCCATACACCCAGAAGGGTAACGATAGACATTTTCCATTTTGGCGGTGGAACTGGCGTTTTCGGAGTAACAAACCAATAAGCCAAACTGCTTTCAGTTTTGTAACTCGGATTAGTAACTTGAAATTGTTCTGCCGTTTTTAACAAATCTCGGCGAACATCTGATTCTTGCCAAGCACGTAGATGCTCATACGTATCAAAGCGAAAAATAACAGTATACTCTCTGGATGCATTATTAGGGACTATTAGATTTACACCTAAATGCCCTGGGAATTTAGTAGCTGCAGCTTCGATTTCATGTCTCCATGTTTCAAACTGTTTTTCTTTACCTTGTTGAATTTCCCATGTAACAATCGTTGTTACTGGATCGGCAGCATCCATTGTGTTCTCTGTATGAGTCTCTTCGACAGCTACTCCTTCTTGTTTCATATTTTCCTACTTGGAAGCGCGCCATGCACCATAGTATATGCGTATTCTACACCTTGACCATACGCACCAGTATGTTCCTTTACAATCTCCATTACAGCATCATAAGTGTCTTTGTGTGCCCAGTCACGTTGGTATTCAAGTAAAACTTGAATTGCTGTCACTGGAATTGCGCCGGCTTGTTCTACACGACGCATAGCAGCGTTATGTGCTGTCAAACTAGTACCACCTGAAGCATCATCAACTGCATACACCTCATAGCCAGCTTTAATTGCTTCAAGCACAGGGAATGCAAGGCAAACTTCAGTCCAAAGTGCTGCAAATATTAATTTTTTTCTACCTGTTGCTTTAACTGCTTCAACAAATTTTGGATCTTCCCAAGAATTCATTGAACTGCGTTCTATAATTTCATGGTTTGGGAATATGTCAAGAATTTGCGGCCAAAAATAACCAGAAAAGCTGCGTGTCTCAACTGTAGTAAGAATAGTAGGTACGTTAAAAGTTTTTGCTGATTTAGCAAGCAACATAACGTTATTAATCAATGTTTGTCTATCAATACTTGCAACTCCAAAAGTCATTTGAGGTTGAAAATCAATTAAAATTAAGGCACTGTTCTCCGGATTTAACAATTCTAAATTACTCATAATAAAACGCTCCTTTTTTAATTGTTTAAAATGTATATATTATTGAAAATAATATATTTTCTGTTAATTTAAAATTGTAATCGTAAAAATAAAATTTTTGCTATACCTTTTAAATTAAAAGAGAGTGCTGATTTAATCAGCACTAAATGTATACTATCCATTTTTTGAAAGTGATTTAAAGCTATTTCTTTGAAATACATTTATGCATTTTGTTTACTAAAATCTCGCTGAGCTCCCCTATAGCTTCCAATTATATTTTGATAGCCTGGAAGATTACTAGCAAGTAAATTGCCAAAACCTTCAACATCGTTGCGCCAATCTCGTTGTAATTCGCAAGCTACGCTAAACCAGTTCATAAGTTGCACACCATTATGTGCCATACGCGTATTGGCAGCATCTGCAACTTGTTTGCTGAAAGTTCCTGAAGCATCAGTAACAGCAAATACTTCATATCCAGCTTTTATAGCGGAAAGTGCCGGGAAAGCAACACAAACGTCCGTAACTACGCCTGCGATGATAAGTTGTTTTTTTCCAGTTTCTTCGATTGCTTTTACAAAATCATCATTATCCCATGCGTTAATTTGTCCAGGTCGAGCTATTTTGGGTGCGTGAGGAAAGAGATCAACCAATTCTTGCATTAAAGGTCCATTCGGTCCGTTTTCAAAGCTAGTTGTTAAAATAACTGGTAAATCAAAAAACTTAGCAGTGTGAGCAAGAGCTAAAACATTGTTCTTGAATTCATCAACACCATAGTCACGTACTAGTCCGGACATAAGACCAGTTTGATGATCTACTAAAAGAACGACAGCATCATCTTTGTTAATACGAGAATAGAGATCAGTCATTATGTATTCCTCCTAAAAATTAAGTAATCGAAGAAAGTTTAAACAGTGGAATATTACCCCGAAATTCTTCGTTTGTTACGGTTAGTTTATAAATAAACTAACCGTTAATATTAGTTATAGCAGCATTCACGGAACATGAAGCGCTATACAAATTTATAGTATTTGAAAACTAATTGGTTAATCAATTCTAAATTATCTATAAGTTGTATAGGTGGTAACTATAGTTATTTTCACTATAAAATGGATTGATTTTACCTATACATTCTATAGATAGAATGATATTGATAGTCACCTATTTTTGTTATTAGAATTGAATAGGAGGAATGTTCAGCAAATACTTCGTGATGAAAAAGGTATAAGATGGAGAATTGTTCCATGAAGAGAAAATGGAATCATTGGAACAATAGAGTTTCATACATAGAGTCCACAATATAAATGTGCATAAATAGGTTATGAGATTCATCCGGGTTATTGAAGAAAAGGATACATATTAAAGGAGGTAGGAGAATGGCAAAAATTACTGTAGGAACCGAAAATCAAGCACCAATTGAGATATATTATGAGGATCATGGCACAGGAAAACCAGTTGTACTAATTCATGGTTGGCCGTTAAGCGGTCGATCTTGGGAATACCAAGTTCCCGCTCTTGTTGAGGCTGGATACAGAGTTATAACATATGATCGTCGAGGTTTTGGACAATCATCTCAGCCGTGGGAAGGGTATGAATATGATACCTTTACTTCTGATTTACATCAACTATTAGAACAGTTAGAGCTTCAAAATGTCACACTTGTTGGTTTTTCTATGGGTGGAGGCGAGGTAGCCCGGTATATTGGGAAATATGGAACGAATAGAGTAGAGAAGGCTGTATTTGCAGGAGCTGTACCACCATTCCTTTACAAGTCAGCAGATCATCCTGAGGGTGTATTAGATGATGTAGCAATTCAAGAATTTGAAAATGGAGTAAAAAGTGATCGCCTAGCATTCCTTGATGAGTTTACGAAAGGATTTTTTGCTGCTGGAGATCGAACTGACTTAGTTAGTGAACCATTTCGACTTTACAATAGGGATATCGCTGCGGGTGCATCACCTAAAGGAACACTAGATTGTATCGCTGCTTTCAGCAAAACAGACTTCAGAGGCGATTTAGCCAAGATTAATATACCTACCCTTGTTATTCATGGTGATTCAGATGCAACTGTACCATTTGAATATAGTGGGAAATTAACACATGAAGCAATTCCTAATTCTAAAGTAGCGTTAATAAAGGGTGGTCCGCATGGGCTAAATGCAACGCATGCCAAAGAATTTAATGAAGCACTCCTGTTATTTTTAAAGGACTGATTACAACTATATAATTGTTAATTGATAAATTGTAAACAAGTAAAAATAAAGCTTTATAAAAGATGCTCTTGGATAAATCCACGAGCATCTTTTTAAATGCGGAGTAGTGCACCACCGTAATCTTCCATACAAAATTTTTATTCATTTTTAAATTGTGATATTGAGATGTTAGCTTGATAAATACTCATTAGTTTCGAATTGAATATTCTTCTTAACAGCTAAAATGTATTGATTAGAGTTTTTTAGATTTCTTAGAAGTATTGTTATATTACTATCAAGATAATATTTTGAATAACCTTCAAAACAAAGAAACGTTTTGTCAGAAAACAATAAAATCTTATTGATTTTTATAATTAGTAGAATTTTTGTAGAAATAATCCTCTTAATATATTAAAATAACATCGTATTATGTCAGATTTCAATTAGGGGAGAGAAATTTTATGTTGAAAAAAATCATTCCAGTTGCTTTAGCATTAAGTACAGTTACTTTTACTAGTGTATTTGCTGCGCCTTCAGCCCAAGCAAGTACAGAACCAAACCGCTACATAGATGTACAAATGCTCGGTATTAACGATTTTCATGGGCAACTAGACACTGTAAAAAAAATTAACAATAAAGATGCAGGGGGAATTGAGTACTTAGGGGCTTATTTACGTGATCGTGAAAAACAAAATCCGAATACATTAAAGGTACATGCTGGAGATGTTGTTGGAGCAAGTACTCCTGTTTCAGCATTATTACAAGACGAACCTACGATTGAATTTCTAAATGATTTGAAATTCGATGTTGGAACCATAGGAAATCATGAATTTGATGAAGGTGTTGAGGAAATGAACCGCCTTATTTATGGTGGATACCATGAGAAAACAGGAAATTTTAAAGGAGCAAAATTCCCATATGTTGCCGCAAATTTCTATAATAAATCCACTGGTCGTTTATTTTTACCACCATTCACTATAAAAAAGGTACAAGGAGTTCCTGTTGGATTTATCGGAGTCGTAACAACGGATGTTCCTAACCTTGTTATGCCTACTATGCTAAAGAATGTAGAAATTACAGATGAAGTTGAAGCTATTAACAAATCCGTAAAGCAATTAAAAAAACTAGGCGTTAAATCTATCGTTGTTCTTGCGCATAACGGAGGTATAACAGATGGGAACGGCGTAACAAATGGTGATATCGTCCGATTAGCAAATGAGACTGATCCAGAAGTCGATGTTATTTTCGGTGGGCATAGCCACACCTATGTAAATGGAACTGTCAATAATAAACTTGTCGTACAAGCAAATTCTTATGGTATGGCATTTGCTGATGTTGATGTAAAGATTGATCGTAAAACACAAGATATTGTTGAGAAAAAAGCAGAAATTGTTACAACTTACCATGAAGGCATGGAGCCTGATAAAAAAATAAAGAAGAAGATGGAGAAATATCAAGCAAAAATCGCACCTCTTGTCAATGAAGTTGTAGGTAAGTCTATTGCTCCACTAGATCGCAAACTCAATATGGCTGGTGAATCTACTCTTGGAAATTTAGTTGCTGATGCCCAGCGTACAACAATGCAATCCCAAATTGCACTTATGAATCCTGGTGGTATTCGTAATGATTTAGATGCTGGTGATATTACATGGGGAGAAATATATGGTATTCAACCATTCGGAAATCAATTAATAAAAGTAAATTTAACAGGTCAAGACATTCGTGATATTTTAAATCAACAATGGCAAAAAGACATAACAAGAATGCTTCAAATTTCAGGGATCCAATACACTTGGGATGCAAACAAACCTAATGGAGAAAAAGTAACAAGTATTCGCTTAACAAATGGAGAAGAAATTATTCCTTCTAAAACTTACAGCGTCGTTGCGAACGCATTTCTAGCTTCAGGTGGAGATGGATTTGTATCCTTTAAAAACGGTAAAGATGCTGAAACAGGACCAACTGATTTTGAAGCATTAGTAGATTATATAAAAAAATCAAAAGAACCAATTCAGTCTATTATTGATGGAAGAATTCAAAAAAAAAATTAGGTTTTTATTAATCTCAAAAACAAATAGATTACCTATACTTTTTCGTGTACAGGTAATCTATTTTTTGTGGGTTTGAAATAAAGTCTTACTGTGGCTAATTAATAGTGATGGTGAATTTGGCCCCTATGGAACATTAAAATCAGATGATCCAAACAGTTATAACTACATCTTTGGACAAGTTAAAAAAGATCAATTTTTTATTGATGTACGCAAGGCGAACGGAGTAACAAAAACTTGCTTAAACGAACAACATCCAATTTTCGCTGGGATAACTACCGAAGGGTCTGATATACCAAAAACTGTTGATATATCATTAGGGAAATCATTTGATATACTTGTTCAAAAAGTGAGTCCATCTCAAGTGCATCAATAAAAGTAGAATCATATGTCTTAATGACAACGTGATAAGTGTTTCATATAGCACTATAAAATTTTGTTATATAGCAAGAAAAATAATCACATTAGAAAAAAATCAGTAATGTAACCTGTTAAGAGTAAAATGAATCTTCAATATTTAAAGTGTAAAAAACACCGGAGCGACAAAAATCGGTGTTTTTTGTGCTTTTGGGCACAGATGCTACTTCAATCCTTTCATTATAGAAACGATTTTGAATGTAAGGGATAGGTAAGGAAAAAGAGATTTTCATTGTGTAGGATAAAAATATAAGGAGGCGTGAAGGGGGGATAAGTACGGCCTACATATAAAACAATCAGTAACAAGAGTGTTTTGTGAAAATAATGGGTACAATGATTGCAAATGCATTGTTGCCTTTTCATCATTGGGGGAATTGATAGCTGTGTGGTTCGTATATGACACTGCTATCAACCATCTATACAATTTTAATAGAAGAGAGGAATGCTTTTTTGTTTTGGGAATAGTATTTTATTATCTTCACACATATAAGAAACAAAGAAATTTATATAAATTATGTTTTGATAATAAAGGTTTAATTGGTTTGTTTTAGTAGTTTTATGCTTATGAGTTACTTGAAATTCTAGCAGTTTTGTATACATAGTTTTTCCAGCCTTAATTGATAGCGCACAGATATAACGGTTATTTTAACCAAAATTTTCATGAAAATATCTTTAAAAAGAACATGAGTTCGTATACAATAAGAACAAATGTTCTTATTGTTAGGAGTGATAACCGTGTATGATTATTCTCTTTTACCGAATCGTATTATTTTATGTGTAGATCTTCGTAGCTTTTATGCAAGCGTATCATGTATTAAAAAAGGACTGGATCCACGATATACAAAATTGGCTGTTGTAGGAGATATAAACCGTAGTGGATCAATCGTATTAGCAGCAACACCGCCATTAAAAGCGTTAGGAATTAAGAAAATGGCAAGATTTTATAGTGATGTTTTTTTTAGAGTTAAATTAATATTAACAATGATATCAAAGGTTATCTTAATTTTTCTCAAAAATAGAAAAATTTTCGGGGAGAAATTAATTGGAAATATCCATTTTTGGTAAGTGTCGGATAGAAAAGAGTAAAATAAGCTTAGATAATACAGACAGTGTTGTATTGATCGGAGAAAAAATGGCTAAAAGCGGTCTCGCTCCAGTTTTAGATGCATATAGCCGCGATTCTGATATTCGATTACGAGCAGGTGCGTTCGTAATAAAAGGGAATACTGCAAAAGAATTTCTGAAAGCATCCATCCCTTTAGAGTCTATCCCGGCACTTGGGGCACTGAAAGAGCAGATGCAAATAGAGGCGTTAGGAGATATGATATGTCTTTATTAAATTTTCTTATTGCTGGTACGAGTGATGGAATCACCCCAATTTTGCCCGTTATTAAACTAAATGTGTCTCATAAAAAAGGTAAAACTGAGGTCAAAGGTTTTCAAATTGTAGGTGGTGCTATATTTAACAACGATTTCAAATTGGTAGGATACTTAAACATGCAGGAATGGTTAACGACTCTTTGGGTAGTGAATCGTTTAAGCAAACAGACGGTTACAGCAAGCGCCTCTAAAGGAAATGGTAGTGCAAGTTTATATATGACAAAAATCAAAAGAAAAATCATACCTACTATACAAGGGGACACAATTAAGTGTGACATTGTTTTTTCTGGTGAAGGAACGATTCAGGAGAATAATACGAATTTAGATCTTTCGCAACCAAAAAATCTTACTCTTTTAGAACATGTATTAGAAAAACAATCCGAAAAGCAATCTCTTCAAATCATTAAAAAAATTCAAAAACAATACGGAACCGATATCTTTGGATTTGGAGAAGCCATTCATCAAAAATATCCATCTGAATGGAAAGGTCTAAAAAAGAATTGGAGTAAACAATTTCGAAAAGTGCAGGTTTCTGTTCATACAAAGCTTACTATTCGAAGAGTAGGACTGACTGGACCACCGTTGCAGTTAAAGAAAAATGAGATGAAAAAATAAGGAGGAATATAGAGTGTGAGAAATTCAATGAAAATCTCTGGCAGGCAAATCTTTTGGATGATGTTCACATTTGAAGTGGGACAGTCCCTCCTTCTAGTTATTCCAGCGACGATTCGTACTGTCAAACAAAATGCGTGGATCTCGATTTTGATTGCAGGAGCGATAGGGATTGCTCTTACTTTTTTGGCAACCAAACTTGGTTCGCTTTATCCGAAGCAAACTCTAATTGAATTTAGCCAAACCATTCTTGGTAAATGGCTAGGCAAGCTACTGATGATTTTCTACTTCTTTGGTTGGTACATGATAATTTGGATAACCGTCCGTGAATTTGGTGAGTTCATTATTATCGCTTTATTTCATAATACACCTTTGTGGGTCATTGTCTTCACTGCGATGTTATTGCTCATTTTTATTATTTACCAAGGCGGGATAGAGGGGATTGGACGTTTAAGTGAAATCATAGGACCAATAGTACTTTTAATGATAATGTTTGTAATCATTTTGAATGTTGGCAATATGAATTGGGATTATATGCGGCCTATTTATCACGATTCTGGATGGCTTCCGATCCTTAAAGGTTCCTATACTCCTGTAGCCGCATTTTTTGGAGAGGCTGTCATGATGACAATGTTCGTTTTCTTTATGGACAAACCAGAACAAGCATCATCAAGGGCGATGTGGGGAGTAGGACTAGCCGTTTTCATGGTAACAATCGGAACATTAGCGGTCATTTTAACATTCGGTCCGAATTTACCTTCAAGTTTTTTATATCCAGTTTACGATCTGAGCCGGTACATATCCGTCATGGAGTTCATTCAAAATGTGGATATTTTAATTGTTATTATTTGGTTTTTTAGTATTTTTATTAAACTGGCGTTATACATGTTTATCGCTTGTTATGGAACAGCACAAATGTTTCATTTGAAGGATTGGCGAAAAGTAGCTTTGGTTCTTGCTCCTATTTCGTTCATCATAGCTGTGTCAGTTAAAAATATCCAGACATTTACCCATTATTACTATATATTTTTCGTAATTCCAATTGCTTTTCCCGTTTATGAGCTAGGGATTCCCTTACTGTTATTGGTGGTTGGCAAAATTCGAAGGAAATATGCATAAAACCAATCGGTAATGTGTTGGAATAGTAGGTATACTTAGTTTTTTGACTAAAGACGCCGCTTTTCAGCGGCGTTTCTGCGTGATTATGAAGTTGTTTAATTCTTATTGAACTAAAGCATCTGTTTGTTTAAGTGAATACATTCACATTTATAATGTCTCTCAAATATAATATCAGTTTATATATTTACGATTCTTCTCTAACAGGTTCAAGATAAATTGTAATTTGTTAAGCGATATGTTTGTGTAACCACTGTTTAAATATCTTTAACTATTCCTCAGTATGAAAGTAATGTTCACCTGTTTCCATGACTTCTAATTCACAACGATGTTTTTTTGTAAAATAGTTAATAGTTTCAAATTCGCACAGTTCATCCTTGGCTCCATACATAATATATGTATCTGTATTCCATTGAAAAGAATATATACCATATAACTTAGGATAGGAATATTAATTCGATTTAGTTTATAGATTATTTAACTTAAAAGCTGAAGTGGAAATGAAAGAAGCTGTAACAATCGTAGTAAAGGTGATTGTATTTATGAAGAGATATAAAAAGTTGTTAAAAAGTTTGCAAATGAACTTGTTAACAACTGTACGCAATAGAAATAAATTATCGCTGATATGTCACTGTTAAGAAGGTTATGTTTTAATAAAATAGCACAAATTTAAACCATTTAAGAATGTGAGTCTAAAATTTAATGTTAAATTAAACTAAAATCTAAGAAACAATTTGATTTATCTTTTTTAGATATAAATTAGTAATTAAAATTTGCATTTTTTTAATATAGTTAGTATGCTAACTATATAATTAGTACACTAACTATAGGGGGTTATATGAATAATTTAGGTTATTTATTACACAAGGTAAGTATAATGACGAAAACAGAATTATCAAATCAATTAAAAGAATATAAAATAACAGCTCAGCAATGGTCTGTGTTAAAGGATATATCTCTTTATCCAAATGGAACCACCCCTGCTATGATCGCTGAAAGGCTCTTGGCAGACCGCCCAACAGTAACTGGAATCATACAACGATTATTGCAAAAAGAATGGATTCTTATAAAACATAATCCTAAAGATAAACGGTCACATCTAATATTTTTAACCGATGAAACTAAGGTATTAATACAGGAAATAGAAAATGTGAGCGATGAAGTTATAAAAAGTGCTACAGCTAGTATTCCTAAAGAGGAAGTAGAAAATACAGTTCGAGTTTTGCAAAGTATGATTCGAAATTTACAAAAAAATAGAGGGTGATTACAATGATTTTAGTAACAGGTGCTACAGGGAATGTAGGAAAAGAGGTTGTAAAAGGACTAATAAAAAGAAATGCTACTTTCAAAGTCGCAACGCGCAGTAGAGAAACTGAAGGAGTATATTTTGATTTTGAAAATCCCTCATCTGTAAAGGCTGCTTTAACAGGTGTTACTAAATTATTTCTAATACGACCACCACATCTAGCTGATGCGAAAAAATATTTCCAGCCTGTTATAGATGCTGCAAAAGAAATAGGTATAAAACAAATTATATTTTTATCTTTATTAGGAGTAGAAAAAAATCCAATAGTACCTCATGCTAAAATTGAAGCTATAATAAAAGATTCTGGAATCCCTTATACATTTCTAAGACCGAGTTTTTTTATGCAAAATTTACTATCACAACATGGTGATGAATTAAGAAATGAAAATATAATCGAGGTACCTGCCGGCAAAGGGAAAACAAGTTTTATAGATGTACGAGATATTGGAGAAGTTGCAGCTAAGATATTAACTGAAGAGGGACATAAATTTAAAGCTTATTCTTTAACAGGAAATGAGGCATTAACATATTATGAAGTTGCTGCTATTATTTCAAAAATAATAAATAAACATATTGTCTATACAAACCCAAGTATATTTACATTTAGAAAAAGAATGGTTCAAAAGGGACTTAACAGTGACTTTATTTGGGTTATGATTGGAATATATACAACCGCAAAATTAGGATTAGCTAAGAAAGTCACATCAGATTTATCAAATTTACTAGATAGAAATCCAATAACTATGGAAAAGTTTATTTATGATCACAAAGAATTATTAATATAATAATGCAAAAGTAAAAGAGATACTTATGCACATAAAGAATCTATTATGTTTTAAGAGTAAGAAAGGATAACCATGCAAAATAAAATTATTGTTATGTTTCAAAAAGATTTTCGTTTATATGATAACCTAGCCCTATTTGAGGCTAATCAGTCGGGTGAGATCCTTCCAGTATATGTACAAGATGAAACTTTTTTAGTAGGAGGTGCTTCAAAGTGGTGGCTACATCAAGCTATAACAGATGTCCAAAAACAGATTGAAGCATTAGGCTCTACTTTGATAATTCGCAAAGGCAATACACAAGAAGAAATACTATCTCTCATAGAAGAAATGAATGTAAATGCTGTATATTGGAATGTTTGTTATGATCCGGAGAGATTAAAATATAATCAAAACATGAAAAAGGTACTTGAAGATAAAGGCATTACCTGTAGAGAATTTGATTCCCATTTGTTATTAGAACCTTGGATTATTAAAAAGAAAGATAACACAGAGTATAAGGTTTTTACTCCTTTTTATAATGCCTTTCAAAAGCAAGTAATACCTGAACCTATTAGTAAAGTGCAGAATTTAAAGGGGATAAGTCCTCTACCAGCAAGCTTATCTGTTTCAGAGCTAAACTTACTTCCAACTATACCTTGGACATCCCATATTGACTCAATATGGAATCCTACAGAAGAAGGGGCATACAAAATATTCAAACAATTTTTTTCTAATAAATTACCCTCTTATAGTGAAAGAAGGGATTTTCCTAATCAAAACGTTCATTCAATGTTGGCGCCTTACCTTTCATTTGGTCAAATATCAGTGAAGTTTATATATCATTATTTAACAAATAAAAGTATTGAAAGGCAATGTAGCCTTTTTGAAAAACAAGTTAATGGTTTTATACGTCAATTAATTTGGCGAGAGTTTTCTTATTATTTGCTATACCATTATCCGTTTACAGTATATAAGCCTCTTAATGAAAAATTCGAAAAATTCCCATGGAATAATGACGAGGAATTATTAAGAGTATGGCAGAAGGGGGAAACTGGTTATCCATTTATCGATGCGGGAATGCGAGAATTATGGCAAACTGGTTTTATGCATAATCGCGCAAGAATGGCCGTTGCATCTTTTCTTGTAAAACATTTATTAATTCCTTGGCAAGAAGGAGCAAAGTGGTTTATGGATACGCTACTAGATGCTGACATTGCAAATAACACAATGGGGTGGCAATGGGTTGCTGGAAGTGGAGCAGATGCATCACCGTACTTTCGTATTTTTAACCCGATTACACAAGGGGAAAAGTTTGATGAAAACGGAGAGTATATAAGAAATTGGATACCAGAATTAAGAGATATACCAAACAAATATATACATAAACCTTGGGAAGCATCTGAGCAAATTTTACAAAAAGCCAATATAAAGCTTGGTGATACATATCCTTTTCCGATTGTTGATCATAAGGCAGCACGAGAGAGAGCGCTTTGTGCATATAAAAATATGAAGGAATTTGTATAAAATAAACGAATCAATATAAATTTGATATGTAAAGGTTATAATTAAAAATATAAGAATGTCTATTTGCATATTAAATATAAAAATTTTATTCATTGAAAGAACATACGAATCATATAGAGTTTCTAAAACCTTCTATAAAAAGGAGAATGTTTATGAAAAAATCTAGTGTCATAGTATTCTTACTAACATATGGTTTGTTTTATGTTTCTAGTATTTTATTCCCTATTGATCGTATTTGGTATGATGCGTTAGAAAAGCCATCTTGGACACCTTCTGGTATGACGATCGGAATTATATGGGCTGTATTATATGGACTTATTGCATTGTCAGTTGCAATTATTTACAACAAGTATGGATTTAATCCAAAAACATTTTGGTTTTTATTCCTTTTAAATTATATCTGTAATCAAGCGTTCAGTTACTTTCAATTCAGTCAAAAAAATTTGTTTTTAGCAACAATAGATTGTCTATTAGTGGCTGTTACTGCATTTCTTCTTATCATTTATTCATTCCGCTTATCTAAAGTAGCTGGGTGGCTTCTAATTCCTTATCTGTTATGGACTACCTTTGCTACATACTTATCTTGGACAATTTATAGTATGAATTAAATGTGTAAATGAAAACTTGAGCATAATAAAAAATGCTCAAGTTTTTTATGTTTATTAGTCAATATATAAAAGTTGTGGAAATAAACAAACAAAGTTTAAGCTCAAGAAAATCTTTTTGTAATTAATTTTTGTTACTTAATTCTTCTATACATTCTTGAACAAGTGTGACCGCCTGACTCATGGTAGGGCCTCCGCCAAATGCAGCTGTTACTCCAACCGTTTCAAGGATTTCTTGTTCTGAAGCACCTTGATCCATACATCCCTTTGTATGATAAATGATACAATACTCATCCTGAGAATAAAGACTTATACCCAATGCAATCAATTGTTTTTCCTTCTTTGATAACTTACCATCTTTAAAGCATTCTTCTGTAAAAGAATTAAATTGTTCAGTAAGTTTGGGCATTTTTTCAGCAAATAAACTCAACCCATGTTTGTATTGTAATAGGGCAGTTTCAGTAGAATTTTTATCTTTATATTCCATTTTAAATTCAACTCCATATGTAGTATGTATTAAACAAAGGATAGTATGGGCGTAAGTAGTTTTAATTAATCATAATTGCAAAAAGAAAAATAGATAATAATTTTAAGCTTAAATATAAAATGGGAATACTTTAAATTATTTTTGGATAGTCAGTAAAGGACTTTGCATACTTAATTAAAAATATTGCATAAAAGAAGGCAGAAATTATTGGCGTCAAATAGTAAAGACATATAATTAAGATTGAAACATTCAACACAAGTTCTAGAAAAATATTGGAAATAAGACGTTTATTTACTAAGATCTTGATGTTAGATAAGGACAATAAACTAATAAAAATATTGAATTGAATCTTTCTTTACTGTCTATATTATTTTAATGATTGTAAAAAATTATTTATAGAAATCCTACATAATTTTACTTAAAAGAAAAATACTAATACCTGTTTTAGTACTTTACTTCTAAAACATTAAAACAAAATTACTAACTACGATATAAGGAGGCAATCACTGTGGATATTCGTGAAGGATTAATTCCAACGGCACTAGGTACAGCAGTGACAGCAGCAGGTTATGCTCTTAAACAAACTCGTGGAACTAATAAAATGATTGCAAATACAGTATTTGGATTTGGTTTAGCTCACGTTGTTTTAGGTGTAATTGATCTTGTAGAACATCGTCGTTAGAAGAGAAGGCAAGCATATATTAATGCTTGCCTTCTTTATAATTTAATCTTCCTTGTTTATTATCATTATTGAAATATGTATGGGAAATAAAGAATATATTGAAAATACTAAATATTTTTCGAATTCCTTTTTTGGGATGATCTTTATCTTCAATATCAGTTTCTGGCATTCCATACAATCCATTCATGGCTTGTTTTACAGGTTGAATTATAGGGTTAATAGCATTTGTTGTTATTTTTTGGAATAGTTATTCTTTTCCTTTTTAGAATGTGAAAAATTCAATTATATAAACTCCGAACATAAATGATTTTAAAAATAAAAGGCAATAAATAGAGTTTGGCAGATAAAAACATGGATTATCTGCCAGTTGAATGAAAGATTAATTGAGCTATTAGTGTAATAGCACATACGTAGTATGTCATTTTTTCTAGAAAGTATGCCAGGTGATAAAGATTAAATTTAGTAAGTATAGGAGATAGTTCATTCAATTTCTATCATATAAATCAATTCTTCACAAATTATATATTATGTAAAGTTGTAAGTATGTCATTAAGCGTCAACAACTGCTAAAAATGGCTGTTGAAAGTATGGGGATAAGTGGTATTGAAAATTTTACTGATTTAAGACTTAACCTGATAAAAACTAAAATCTTTCTAGTTAATGTATATAATAGATTACTTATAGAAGGAACACCTAATATTTCTTGTAGAACCTTTGCGGCTGCTGGATCTGGTTTAATAATATCAATTAATTCTTCTTTATAATAAAACATACTGTATAACTCTTTTTCTAGATAGTTAAAAATGGCTATTTTATCTAATTGATGTTGGTTTATTCCTTGAATTGATTAAGTTATTATTAATGTTATTTGTATATATTTATAATAATTTTGAGTGGCATTCAGAGGTGCTTATGCTACTAAAAATCTATTTGAATGTATTTCTGCACATTCTCTAGATAAAAGTAGCCTTTAATTCTTTGAAGATAAATTAAAACTAGCTAAAATTCATATTTTATATATTTTATTAGTATTAATCAGTAAGAAAGACATGTTGGTAAGGGAGAGAAATGAGATGAATCGAACTTATGAAGAAAGCGCATTATTTGAACATAAATTTTGGCTTAGAGTTCTTGGAGACCATGCACAGTTCCTTTTAGATGCATTAGCTCCAAAAGAAACTGGAGATATTCAAAGAGCTATATATTTTGTAGAGAAATTTGATGGGTTTTTAAGTCGTATTAATACTGTTAGTTTAATTGAATTTGCGAAAGATGTTAAACAATTGGCAGAAGAGATTAGGCAATTTAAGTTAAGTATTATACAAAAGCAATTAGAAGGAAAAATAGTTATTCACTTTACTCCAACTTTTATTAACCATATGGTAAATGAAGTAGAAGAGTATATAACCGTATTAAAGTATTTAATAAAAGGAGAAATACCCCCTGTTTTTCATGAACTACATTATCATCTTGTATGGTTAACGGATGCGGCTGGTCATGCTGGTTCAATTTCAGGTGAATTAGATCTTGTAGAGAAACGTTTGAAAGAGAAGAGTGAGATGTACGCCAAACACTTTGAACAGTTTTATTTAAAAGCTGTTGAAATGACGGGGTATTTACGTACAGAGCTTAAGCATTTTCCAGCTTTGAAGAAATTTACGCAAGATGTTTCATTAGAACTTAATTTATTTTCGCATTTTCTTCATGAAATAGAAGAGTTAGAATTATCAGAGCAAATATTAAGTTCATTATCCGCAAGAATGGCAGACCATATGGCAAGAGAAGAATGCTACTACTTACTAAAATTAGCACAATCATCTGGAGGAGAGATGCCAAAGTGTAATCCTCTTTAAGAGAAGGTAAAAAAAGCCACAATTATTTGGCTTTTTTTTCGTTTATTCCTCTTTTATTTTTTTCTTTCTGTTGTTTTACTTGTTCAATGCTAGCATTTAATGTTTCTATGATATTAATGATGTTTTTGGTTGGAGATATGATTTCGTTCTTTTCTTGTTCCTCAATTTTCTCTTCTATAAGATTAAAAAGCGCCTCTTTATATTCATCTGCATATTCTTCGGGTTTAAATGGAGTGGTAAGGTGATGAATTAGATTCATGGCAGTAGTTAATTCTTGTTTTTGTATTGGGTTTTCTTCAAACTTAGGAAGATCAGGCATGTTTTTTATATTTCGAATCTCATCAGGATAATGGATAGTCTGTAGAATAAGTCCTTCTTGAAAGCTACGAATAATAGCTAGATGCGGTTTCTTACGGATAGTAATATGAATAAGACCAAGTTTATTTGTTCTCTCTAATGATTCTTTTAGTAACAAATAGGGCTTTTCATTCCCATTGGTAGGACCAATAAAATAGGAACGATCGAAAAAAATTGAATCAATCTCATCATTTTGGATAAAAGATGAAATGCGAATAATTCGCGGCTCATCTTTTTTTTGTAGTGTTTCTAATTCTTTATCATTAATAATTATATATTTATGCGGCGCATATTCATAAGCTTTCACAATTTCTTCATCGCTTACTTCAGTTTCTGTACAATCAGGAGCAATCTTTTTATACTTAATTGGAGTAAGACATTCTTTATGAAGACTTAAAAATTTAATATCTTTTTCTTCGACAGCACTATACAGTCTCACACCGATACTTAACAAACCAAGTGAAAGAGAGCCTTTCCATACCGTATGCATTAAAACTTCTCCTTTCATAAAAAGAAAATGAATAGCTATATTATGAGGTAATAAGAAATATCATATGCATTCCTTATATTTTTTATATTTTGGGAGAGAATAAAAAAACTTTAAAAGGGAGGTTTCACCGATGCAATTAGCTACTCATGAGTTACGTGATTGAAGTGAATTAATTGCTGGCTGTTACAATACAATTAATACGATGAGTACATACATTCAGCAAGCACAAGATTTAGAATTAAAACGATTATTACAGCAACATTTTCCACTCCATGTGGCAGACTATAATTTTAAAATAGAATTTGTCCAAAGCCAGAGTACGCCCGATATTGAGCGTTTTCAGCCCTCTAAGTTAAATCCAGGGTTGGTTTCTTATGTAAAAGCACCTATTGAACAATATCCACCTGTTGTACCTAGTATAAACGGAGCACCTTCGAACGATCGAGCAATTGCTACGGGCTATCTCTTAAATCAAAAATCAGCTGCATTAAATTATGCCAGAGCTTTATTGGAATGTGCAAATCCAAATTTGAGGTCTTTTTTAGAAAAAACCTTTTTAAATAGTAGTAGACATGCGTATGATATTTGGCAATACATGGTGAAAAAAGGTTACTATCCATTATCACCAGCACCAGATGCTGAAATAAAAGCTATAGCACGCATTTATCAGCCTATTAATCAGCAATCACAATATTATAATCAGATTAATTGGATAAATCTGAACAGTAAAAATACTATTGTTCAGCTTTATTTTATAGAGGCAGTAATTAAAGATAACTAAGAGCTTCTGGCAAAAAGAAAGTATTTATAGGCTAGCCCTTAAAATGAGAAACTTTATTTCAAACTTAAATATATTTATTTTTTTAGTAAAAAAGATAAGATCTTGGATTTAATCTTATCTTTAGCACAAAAAACAACTGATATTAAGTAATTAACAAGGAGTCCTTTAAGGTTTCAAAATAACTTTTATACAATCGTCTTCACGATTATTAAATATTTGATAACCATAACTCGCTTCTTCATGGGGAATATGTGATACGAATAAAAAAGCAAGAGTAATTGTACCTGTGTCCTTTAGAGGAGAAAAATTTATGTTGTTTAGAACAACACACATAAAAAGAAAATCAGGTCATAATTATTGTTAAACGAAGTCTATGTAAATATATAAAAAGGGATAAGTAAAAAGTACTTATCCCAAGAAGGGAGATCCAAAACACCAAAATGGCTCGTATTAGTTGACAGGTGCAAAAGTAGTATATGTGAAATGAAAAATCTTATACAGAAAAACAGATAGCATTTTATTCTACCCGCCAAGTTTAGAAATTTATTCATGATTTCTCGAAAAGCAAAAGTACAGCCCCTGTTTATAGATATTGTTTTTAAAGGTGAGAAATTTATACGTAAAAACGGTAGACAAAAATTATCTATTTAATGAGATGGAGGTTTTGAAAAATAAATAGTCACACCGTTTTTATATAGAGGTGTGACTGGCAAGTTATGATTGTCTATTTATGTTGTACAAACTTTACCATTAAATTAGCAATTATATGTTGTTCCTGTTCATCAGCAACTTTCCAAAGCTCAGCTAATAATTTTTCTTGATCATTTCGCGCCTCTACTTCATTTGCTAAATAATCCCCTACACGGAATGCCATATCTGAAACAGCCTCACCAGCAATCCCTTTTCCTTCTGCTTGTTCTAAGCGCTCTCCTAAAAAGCTTTTCCATTGATCAAAATTGTCTAGTACTGACATAATTAATCACCTCACTATTAAGTAATAGATTCATACTTAATTTGTACAATTTCTTATTTTCTATGTGCAAATTTTTATTTTAACAATGTGAACCACCATTCAGCTCAATTAATTTGGTTATGGTGTAGCAAATTTAAGCTATTAGAAAGAAATTTTCAAACCTGGCAATATTGGTACTAATACTTAAAAAAGGTGTGTGCTCAGTATGAAAAAGAAAATTAAGAGTTTACCATTACTTTAAGAATACTTTAGTCCTGATGAGCGAAAGTTTATTTTGCTTCTATTCTTAAGTCGATGAGCAGATGGTACCTCACCATAGGGTTAATCATAAATGTAATCCAAAATGAAATTCTTTGTATTCGGTCCATCTCAAATAAGATTGCAATTATTAGAACCTAGATTCTCCTTGATAAAAGAAGACATATTTTTATGGAATATAGGAAAAAATTTAGAATGTATTACTTTACATATTGAAATTTGTCAAAAGAAAAGGTGATTGAATGGAATTTTCTAATGAAAGTATAGCTTATCATGCTGGAGATATTGTCTATATTTTTTACCGAAACCCCCATGCTCAAGATGTAGCAAATATACAAGCCGCAGCAGTTGTAAATAATCCTGAGAGACCAAATGAGTTAGCTTTATTTCTTTACGAAACTTATTATCCACTAACAAATGAGATGGCTGTTTATTCTACTGAGGAAGAGGCAAACCAAGCTTACACATACTATTATGGGGATACTTCAGAGGGGGTGTTAGAATGAACAACCCATTTATGCCTAAGCTTGTATATTTTGAACCCAAAGCATTAGATTATCCATTAGGGAAAGAGCTTTATGAGAAGTTTTCAAAGATGGATGTTGAAATTCGGCATACTACTTCCCACAATCAAGTAAGAGACCTACCAGGCGAAAACGATTTTCAAAAATATCGAGTAGCAAAATCTACTCTTGTCGTAGGGGTTAGAAAAACACTAAAATTTGATACTTCAAAGCCTTCAGCGGAATATGCTATTCCCTTTGCAACAGGGTGTATGGGACATTGTCATTATTGTTATTTACAAACAACGATGGGAAGTAAGCCATATATCCGTACTTATGTAAATGTTGACGAAATTCTAGAAGCTGCTGACAAATATATGGAGGCTCGTATACCTGAATTAACAAGGTTTGAAGCCTCGTGTACATCAGATATTGTAGGAATTGATCATTTAACTCATACTCTTAAACGTGCAATTGAGCATTTTGGAGAATCTGAGTATGGAAAGTTGAGATTTGTTACAAAATTTCATCATGTAGATCATTTGCTTGATGCAAAACATAACGGAAAAACTAGATTTCGCTTTAGTGTAAATGCTGATTATGTTATTAAAAATTTTGAGCCTGGGACTTCTCCGTTAGCTAAACGAATTGAAGCGGCAGGAAAAGTAGCCAGAGCAGGATATCCGCTAGGTTTCATTGTGGCTCCTATCTATCTTCATGAAGGTTGGCAGGAGGGATACTATCATATGTTTGAACGTCTTGACGCTGAATTACCCCTTGATGCAAGAGATGATATTACATTTGAATTTATTCAGCATCGTTTTACAAAGCCTGCTAAGAGGGTGATTGAAAAAAATTATCCTATGACAAAATTAGAATTAGATGAAGAGAGAAGAAGATATAAATGGGGAAAGTACGGAATTGGTAAATATATTTATCAAAAAGAAGAAGAAGAGGATATAAAAAATCATCTATATTCTTATATGAAAAAATTTTTTCCAAATGCAAAATTAGAATATTTTACATAATATAAATTCAGATTCTTAATATAAGAAGTGTAATTAAAAAATATGCGTTCAAAGGTCAAAATTACATGTATGTTCAATTAGCTTATTTATTAATTACATGCTAGTTGGAGCGCATCAATTTTTTAGGAGCATATAAATTTAAGTAATTACATTCATTCATAAAAACCTTGTTGCATATGAAGTGTAGCAAGGTTTTTATGAATTTGTTTAATACTTGTTTCACGAACGTTTATATTAGTTAATACTTTATTTTTTTAACCAACGTAAGACATATTATTTGTTTGGATTTAAAAACTCAAGAGCTTTGTAAAAAACTTGTTGGCCTGTTAGTGTATTCATTTTAAATTGAAATTCATGTGCCAACTCTCCAAAAACATTTTTATCAAAGAAAAACTTATCTACAGGTACTCCCTTACAATACATAAGCTAATGCTTTGGCTTGATCTTTGAATGATGCAGTATTTCCAACAGTAATAAATGTTGGTGGATAATCTTTTGTAACGTGTTTAAATATGGAGTCTATCTCTATTTAAGGGAATATTTTTCAAAATATGTAATACCGATTCTCATTTTTACATCTACATTAAATATAAAATGATCATCTCATATTATGTTTAGTATGGATATATTAAGAAAAAACATCCTGATTAGTCAATATGACAAAAATGTAATGTTAATGAAATGTAATTCAACTGACACTATGAATGAAATTATATAAAATAAATTACATAAATGATTAGGAGTTAAAGCATTCTTATAATGACAAAGGGGAAGTATACATGAGAAATATATTAAGTGTGGAAAAAATCGAGAAATATTACGGTAATAAAGATAATGTAACAAAGGCTATAGATAATATTAGTTTTAAGGTAGATTCGGGAGAATTTGTCGGGATAATGGGGCCTTCAGGAAGTGGCAAAACTACATTGCTTAACTGTATATCAACAATTGATCATGTTACTACTGGAAAAATAATAATAAATAATAGTGATATTACTCGGATAAAATCAAAATCACTAGATAAGTTTAGAAAAAAAGAGTTAGGGTTTATATTTCAGGTGATAAAAACTTTAAGTATATGTATAAGATAACTGGATTTGATAAAGACGGTAAAGAAAAAGAGTTAGAATTCGATGCTCAAAAAAACCTTCGTAAAGATGCATTCCTACGTGTCTACTACTCTGATGAAAAAGGTGTATCATCTTGGGAAGAAGTGGAGAAGGACGAGCTTCCTGCGAAAGTGAAAGAAAAATTAGCAGTAAAATAATGAAAATAAAAAGACTTCTAATATAGAAGTCTCATAATACCATTGTACGTTTAGATATTACAAAATCGTAATGTTAATGTAAAAAAATGAATCCTTCAATTGGAGGATTCATGATAAATTCATTATGTAATCAAGTGAAAGCGGAGGAATATTACTATGAAAAAATATTTAGGGATTTTTGTATTGTTTATAATTTTTTTTGCAGTATGGCAAAAAAGTGCACTAGTCGGTTTATATGAAAAGGCGACAGCAAAAGAATATTATGTGCAGATTCAAGGTAATGAAGATAAACAACAGCATCCAACAACAAATGAGTATATATTAAATGCATATAATAAAGATGGTGAAAAAGAAAAAATTACTTTTTCTTTATTTGATAAGAAGTCTGAAAAGTCCGTATTTCTTCGTGTAAATGTACTAAAATCAACAGATTCTGAAGGGAATCACTTCGTTAAGAATTACGAAGAAGTAAAGGAAACAGAACTTCCTGCGAAAGTGAAAGAAAAACTAGCTGCGAAATAATAAATATAAAAAGGATTTGGCCCTAAAGGTCAAATCCTTTTTTATTTTCAAAATCTTCTTCTGAAATGACTGTGAATCATGTACTTTCTTTCAAAATTTTTATTACTATAATGTACAGATATCGAAGATGGAAGAGGATATTATAAAATATCAAACTAGCGGTCGTATTCGTTCTATTGAATTGATTAAACCAAAACTTAATAAGTATAAGGAAATTAGAGATTCATTGAAAAATGAAATTGGGATTTTCGGTATGCCTAAACATAAACGTGAATATATAGGAGAGGAAAGAAAAATTGATGGTTAACAAACATCCGAATGATACAGAACATTTCAGAAGTTTTGTATGCTAGTCGAATTCCTGTACGTTAAGTGCAGGAATATTTCATTTACATAATCCGTATTATCTGAAGTTAATAAAGTCTGTTACACTCTTTTCTGTAGGAAGGTTTCCATAATATCCTTCTTGAATTTTTCATAATCAAACTGAAAAGCTACATTATGCGTTTTATAGCCTGGATTAGTAACAAAACGAAAGTCTGTAATACTTTGACCAAATCCTTCTCCTTGATCAGGAATTACTTTAATGGGTACCTTTGAAAGGCCAATGGACTCTTGATTCAGCAAATACCACACTGTTACAAAATCATGCATAGGACTTCCACTGATACCAGGATTAGACTTGGAGTAGAAATTATAATAATAATCTAACATAGGTTTGATGATAAGCCCTACAGGATCCTGTGTATTCCGATGAAATGCATCGATTTTCTGGACCATTTCGGGTGTAACAATCGCATGTTGAGTCACATTTAAAGGAATAATTGTCAAATTCTTTGCATGCTGCAGAATTAAATTTGCTGCATAAGGGTCTGCGTAAAAGTTAGCTTCAGCCACAGCAGTTACGTTACCTGGATAGAAAAAAGCTCCCCCCATGCAAATGCATTCTCTTACGTTTCGCATTGTTTCTAAATTCAATACAAAAGTCGTAGCTAGCGAAGAAAGTCTTCCTAAATTGATAATTGTAAGATCTTCTAAATTTGATTCTATAATTTGATAAATATCATTTAAAGGATAAACTGGATATGGAATTTCAGGGGGAATAATAGGGCCTAATCCGACTTTTCCATGTACCTCAGGGAAATACTGAATCAATATACCTGTCAACGGTACAGAAGCACCAAGGAATACAGGTATCTCTTCTCTTCCCGCAATGTACTTCAAATAGTTAATATTTCTTATTACATTTTCTCTTGATACATTTCCATAATCGGCTACAATTCCTACAAGTTGAATGTCTTTACGAAAAAAGGTGTACAGTATAGCAAACGCATCATCAATCCCCAAATCTGTAAACAGAAGAACCTTTTTTTGCATATCTCTTCCTCCCAAATCTATAGAATCCTACTTTCACTAATGATGTAGTGGTCAGACTAAGCTTTTATGTATTTTATGTATTCTTAAAGAGTGGATTCTATTCATTTGTAATAGCTTTGCTCATCTAAATTTGATATTATGTCAAGCGTAAGTTTCTGTTCTTAAGTTGATGGGTATGTGGCGCTACCTCATGCCCATCAACTTAAGGATTCGGAATGAACCAAAAACTCATAAATTATATACGTGTTTCTAACCTTGTACGTCGCGTTGGAGGTGGGCGGCATAATGTTTGTGGAACATATCCTAGCAAAAAAATGGGTTGTACAATTCAATATGAATCATTTTCTGTTAAGTAAAAAAAGAACCCTAAGGTTCTTTTTGTTTTATGTTATTGTTTGTTACGTATAAGTACAGTGGAATTTTTTATTTAAAAAGCATCGGTAAAAATCCAATAATGTCGAAAGTGAGATGGCAAATCCAACTTACCCAAACGCTCTTTGAATTTTTCCATATATAATTCAGGAATAACCTAACAGGGACTATAGTTATCAATAATTGCATTGGCACGAAACCATAAGCAGGAATATGCCATAAGGCAAACAGAACGCTACATATTATTGATGCTGTACCAAATTTTAATCCTAATTTTTGTAATGCGATGATTATGTTAGTACATAGCAATTCTTCACCCATTAACATGAATGGTACACGGATTAAAATCATCGAAACACTTATTACTTGAGCAACAGAATTTGTAGTTGGGGGTTCAAAAATATAACTATATAGTGCGCCTGAACCCATGCCCACGATAATCGTTAAAGGTAAACCCCAGAGTAATGTCTTAAATTTAAAATGTTTGAATTGCTCTAAAGATATTTTCCCTAAAAAATAGTATCCTATAATTCCACATAATACAAGATTCCATGAAGCTTCAAGAATCATTGCTAATAATTCAGGTATATGACTGACTATAAGTGCGATACATTGATATGCAATTCCTGAAATAATTAATAATCCTAAAGCCAAAAGAGATTTTGAATCAATTTTCTTCTCTGTTTCTATAATCTTTGTTTCCACAACAACCCCTTCTTTCTTATTATTTCATTAATTACAAATATATAATAACATATATTAATCCGAATTAATGGTAATTCAGAAGGGGACAATACCTTTTGTGTAATATCGTTGTATACATGCAGTAAAACGATTTTTTAACAAACTTAATCGGCTTCTTTAGCATACCTACTTTTTATCGTTGCTAGTATGCCAGAGCAGTTCGCCTGTATTAAAGAAAGGATTGAAAATAAGCCGTTAATTTCATATTTAGGTGAGGAACAGGTTTTACTTACATATTATAAAAATAGCTATCTATATAAAAATTACATAACAGTAGCTGATAAAAATCCATTAAATGAGACAATTATTTGTACCGAGATGCTTTTCATAATCAAAGAACGTTTAAGTTTGGTGATGTAATTGAGGTCGATTAAAGTGTGAATTAAATCCATATAAAGGTTTATGGCCAACCATGAATCAATAGTGGGCCATAATTATCTTAAAGGTCCATATCTTTTAATCCGGGACTATGCTCATTTGGCATTTCAGGAAGCTCTGGTACAGGAAAGCCTTTTGGTGGGTCAGTTACTGTTAATGTCCCTTTGTTTCTACTTGGTGATTCACCTTGGAATATTTCTCCCATTCTTGTTGGGTCCAATCTAAAATTAAATTGTGCATTATGAAATCCCATTTCTACATACTTTCTGCATTCTGAGTATTTATTAATATCATAGTTCGGCACAGGAAAGAGTTTTCCCCATTCAACACCCAATGTCTCTAATGCTTTTGCGAAAGCATTTTGATGTGCGTTATCACGTACAATTAAAAATGCAAGAGTTTCTCTAAATATTTGATTAGAACTCATTTCATAAATTCTAGTTTTTTGAAGTACACCTGTAGATTCAAGTACGACATTATCTAGTAAATCGCTAATTAAGTTTCCATGACTATATACCCAAGATCCATTCCATGGGTTTCCAGCTGCATCAACAGGCAATGAACTTTGAGCACCTACAATAAAGTGGTGAGGATTTGCATGTTTAACCGCTTCATCAAGTGGTGCTGTGTCAATACCGGCATTTCCTGGCGTATGTTCACCAGATCCAGTTAATAGTTGATTAATTGTATGTTGTACAAGCTCTACATGGCTTATTTCCTCTAAAAAAACACCTCTAAGTAAATCACGATATTGCTTCTCTTTACCTCTAAAATTTGAGCTTTGGAAAAAGTATTGCATCATTGTACGCATTTCACCATAATGCCCACCTAATATTTCTTGTAAAACTTTTGCAGCAGCTGGATCTGGTTTGTCCGGCTTGATAATATTAATCAGTTCTTCTTTATAATAAAACATGAAGTACACCTCTTTTTAAAATAGTTAACATTATTATATTTTCCAATAATAGGATGTTTATTACTTATATTCTTCTTTTCTCTGATTGTGGGTTTTTCCTCAAAAATGTGAAGGTGTGAAACAACCATTTTAAATTTGAAATGAGTGTGGGGAGATTTGAACTTGTATTGCTTTTAAATAAAGTCACGATGTTATTAAAAAAAGAAGCATTGTTTTGAAGAAGGACGAGATGTTTATAAAAAAGTTACCATGATTTACTCCTTTGTGTTAAGTGACAAGAAAGTTGTTTCATTAAAAGGCCATTTTGTGAAATAAGAGGAAAGGTCTCATTCTCAATTTTAATAGACATTTTAATTCGCGTACTGATAGAATAAGCAGAAATATAATATAGGTGGGATGGAATTGAGAAAAAGATTAGGCTGCTTACACGCCCATTATTCGAATATAGAATATATAGAAAATGCACTTTCTTCATTTAACATTGAATTAATACATTTTGTTGACCCGGCATTAATGTATCGAGTTACATCAAATGAAAATTTCCTAGAATCAGATGCTCAATTGAAAGTTAAAGAGCAAATAGAATGGATTGCCCAATGTAATGTTGATGCTATCCTTATTACTTGTACAAACTATATTGCAATTTTACAGGAAGACCAACTCTCAATATCAGTGCCAATTATTAAAGTTGATGAACCTTTCTTTGATTACATTAGCAATATACAGCAACCTCAGACAATTCTTTTTACAAATCCTGCAACTGTTGAAGGTACAGTAAAACGTCTTAAACATCATGCTAATAACTATCAAAAATCTTTAGATTTAGAAGTTATTGTTATAGATAGTATTTTTGAATTGATAATGCAAGGGCTAAAAGAAGAATACAACCAAGAAATTACAAAGTCCTTAAATCAAATCATTAAAGATGAAAAGAAAGTTATCTCCGTTGCTCAATTATCTATGGTTGATGCATCTCAGCAAGTTGAGTATAAAACATCTAAGACTATTATTAATCCATTGAATACATTAGTATCTTACATTGTTAATCAATTAGAATTAGAGAAGAAAAATCAGTGATAAACTGATTTTTTCCTTCAGTTAAAGGGCGTTTTAATTGAGCAAGAATCACAAAAATTATCAAACTTTTTTATAAAAGGATGATTCAATTAAATATAGAAAAAGCGTGTTTTAATCAAAAAATTTTTCAAAACACACTTTTTCTATTTGTTCTTTTATCAAGGTTTATTAAATTAATTGAATCAAGCCTTATACAAAAGCTACAACTTGCATTTTTTGTATAATAAAGAGGGCATAAAAGAAAGTAGGATGTAATCAAAATTAACTACTAGTTTTGGGTGAAAAAGATAAGGGCATGGATTTTAATCTTATCTTTAGCTTTAAGAATAGTTAAAAATAATCATTTAAAAAGGATATATTTTCAAGGCTTCAAAATGACTTTTATACAATCATCTTCACGATTATTAAAAATTTGATAACCGTAGCTCGCTTCTTCAAGAGGAATTTTGTGTGTAATAATCTCCTTTGGATCGAATTCTTTATTTGTTATTTTTTCAAATAGTTCCGGCATAAAATGAATGACAGGTGCTTGTCCCATTTTTAAATTAATATTTCTAACCCAAAATGCCCCGAGTGGAAATGCATTATAATTACCACCATAAACACCAGTCATTTGAACGGTTCCGTATTTTCTTACGGCTTTCGTAGCAATTTGAATAGGGCCGAGAGTTCCACCTTGTAATTTCAATTTTTGTTCTAGAAATTCTAGGGGTGATTTTTTTCCATCCATGCCCACGCAATCAATGACTACATCGGCACCGCCATGCGTAATTTCCTTTAAATGTTCTCCCATATCAGGAAATTTTGTGAACTCAAATACCTCAACATTGTTAATCTTTTTTGCATAATTTATCCGATAATCTAAGTAATCGACTGCGATTACGCGCTTAGCACCTTGCATCCAGGCAAATTTTTGTGTCATTAATCCAACAGGGCCACAACCAAGAACGATAACAGTATCACCTGACTTAACACCTGCGTTTATTACACTCCAATAGGCTGTTGGCAAAACATCGGATAAAAACAGTAGAGATTCATCTTCAAGTTCGCATGATTCTGGTATAACAAATGGAGTGAAATTTCCAAAAGGAACTTTTAAATATTCTGCTTGCCCACCTGGATGGTTACCAAATTTCTCTGTGTAACCAAAGTATCCACCAGAATCATAATGAGGATTGGAGTTATCACATTGACTTTCCATTTCATGTTGGCAATAAAAACAATGTCCACAAGCAACATTAAAGGGAATAACAACACGATCTCCTTTTTTTACTTTAGTAACATCTGGACCAACTTCTTCAACAATTCCCATTGGCTCATGACCAATAATGTACCCTGGAGGTAACGGCATGTTGCCTTGATATAAATGTAAATCAGAACCACAGATAGCGGTTGAAGTAATTTTTACAATAATATCATCTTTTTTCTCTAACTTTGCATCATCCACTTGTTTAACTTGTACTTGGTTTGGACCTTGATAAGTCACAGCTTTCATCTCATATCTCCTTAGGAATCATTTTTCATAATTTATATGTATCTCTTGGCAAAACAGAAATCTTTAGTAAAGAGAAATCTATACATAGTGTTGTTATGAAAGTGCGTTATAGCAACTCTTCTTTCTTATATCTTTTGCCTTATTTTAAGAAAAAACTCAATATTTATACATAATCTAATTCCCATAAAAAGGATAACTATTATTTCATGATTCGTAGCATATTAACAACAATGGAGGTGAAACAATATGGCAAACAATAATAGTGGAAGTCGTAATGAATTGTTAGTTCGAGGCGCTGAACAAGCCCTTGATCAAATGAAATATGAAATTGCACAAGAGTTTGGCGTACAACTTGGTGCAGACGCAACAGCTCGTTCAAACGGTTCTGTTGGTGGTGAAATTACAAAACGTTTAGTAGCAATGGCTGAACAACAACTTGGTGGTAGAGCTAACCGCTAAGAGAATTAGTGTAAAATATAGCAGATATGTAAATCAATTTCTTTTGTGTATTTATAAAAATAAAAACCCTTATATTAAACAGATTCTCACTCAAAGATTATTGATAATCTTTGAGTATTTAATTTGTAAACTACTTTCCTAAACAATAAACACGCAGTGTTGGAAAGGTGTTTTCCATGCATAGTAGAAAATCTTTTGCAGGAAAAAGTATAATTAAAAATTTGATTTCAATATTGAAATCAATATTTATTATGATATTTTCGAAAGGTAGGAATTTAAAAATGGGTATATTAAGTGGAAATCCTCAAAATGAACCTTTACATTACGGAGAAGTATTTGATATTTGGAGTTATCTCCTTGCTGCACAGGGGGCAATTGCAAGCCATCAAGTATTTATGAATCACACAGGTGACGAAGATTTGAAGAAGTTTTTAGAAAGCTTAATTGAAAATGATATGAATTCGGAGATAGAAGAATTAAAGGCACTTTTAAAAGTTAATGGGGTCGCTTTACCGCCAGCGCCTCCAGAACGTCCAGTTGCATCTATCGAAGACATTCCTCCAGGAGCACGTATTAATGATGCTGAAATAGCAGCAGCTGTTTCTACAGGATTAGCAGCTGGACTTGTGACATGTAGCCAAGTAATGGGCAAATGTCTTCGAGAAGATGTAGGCATGTTATTCGGACAATTTCATATGAAAAAAGCGCAAGCAGGAGTAACTTTGCTGCGTCTAAGTAAGAAAAAAGGGTGGGTAGTTCCACCTCCGTTACATGTAAGAAATTCAGATCAAGCTTAATAAACAAAAATAAAAAAGTGGCGTTGACCACTTTTTTATTTTTTAGATGTATCCTCAGGCTTGGATTTATTTATTGTGGAAGGATCTATATATTCATCTGACATTTCCATAGCATATTTATCATGATGAATATGCTTCTGATTTCTTAATTCATTGTCGTTACGCAGTACTAACCTCTTCATATAAATGTGGAAGAAAACCTCCATCCCGCCAATAATTAAAGTAGCTAAGAATGAAGAAAGTCCAATATTACGAGTAGCATCTAAATTAGTAAACAAGGATGTTAGTAACCAAATGCCGAAGAAGCTTAAGCCGAAATCTGCCATTGTAGCAATCATATTTCCGTATTTAGGTAAAATGAAGAGATCGCCGATTAAATAGGCAGCTCCTGTTAGGAAAAGAGAAATGAGTAATACTCTAGGAATTGAAATGCCTTGAAAGATACCGAGTACCATTAGCAATACTGCAGTTATCGCTGTGTATTTAATTAATAAAGCAACAATATGTTTCATCATTTTCCTCCATTGTTTAAACGTATATGGAATAAAATATTTCATAAAAAACAGGTTATGCTATATAGCGTAACCCGTTTTAATCACCCTTAAATGGTAAGAAGTACAACCTGAGTAAGAAGCAGGCTTATACTACGGATAGTATTTGCGGAAAATCGAGTTTTATTCACAAAGTGTAGTTCCATTCTTATAATAGAGATGTTGCCTAAGTACAGTGTTTTTTTATTAGACTTAATAAATTTTACCGTTATGATTTTGTTGCTTAAATATAAGAATAAAAAGTATTTTCGTGCTTAATATATCTTTTTGTCTACATATTTTCCATAATCGGGTACAGCAATTTTATTAAATTCTTGAACGAGTGTTTTGAGGCTTGTTGATAGCAATTCACCTGACATCGGTATTCCATGTCCAGTAACAGCGACCAGAGGCTTTACTTCTTCTAATTTAATGACGGATTCCTTAGCAGCTTTCCAGTCTGTTGTTAAATAACGAGGCGGACCGCTTATTTCTTGTTCCTGAGTAATTACCTTATATAGATATTCCTGCTTCACTGTAACAAAAGCATCCCCAGCAATTAAAGTTCGGTCTTTTTCTCGGAATAATGAAATATGACCTGGAGTGTGTCCTGGTGTATGAATCCATCTAAACTCTGCCATATGGGGAACAGTTCCATCGGTAGGTAGTGCTTTTACGCTACTTCCTAAATCAATCGGTTCATTAGGGAACAGGGGAGACAATTTCGCTATCATACCACCTTCAACTGTTGGATCTGGTTCAGGATAACTTTGTTGTCCAGTCAAGAACGGTATCTCCATTTGATGGGCATAGACTGGAACATCCCAATACTTGATGAGTTCAATTATTCCTCCAACATGATCAAAATGCCCATGTGTTAAAATAATTGCTTTTGGACGGCTATTTGTACCAAATCGCTTCTCAGTAACAGAGATAATTTCATTTGCACATTTAGGCATTCCAGCATCAATTAAAACAAAATCATTAGTATGCGGATTTCCAACAAAACATATGTTGACGATTTGAATCGTGTAGCAAAATAAATCAGGCAATACTTCGATGCCATGACCACTTTCAATTGAAGTTGCTGGAATAAACTTGTAATCACTTCCGTAATTCATTTCCTTGTCCACTTTTTATCCCCCTTAACATATTGTAATACGACATTATAGTTCCCTAATTTTGAAAATCCATTTTGGGGATTTGAGCAAAGAATTAGTGGGGGATTACAAAAAAATAAAAATGAAGTCCTAGAATTAAAGTGGAGACATATCAATTTATATAATAGTTTCTACAATTTTTTTGAGGAGGGTGATGGGTTAATAAAATATTCATCTTAATATTTCAATGTGTATTTATATAAAAAATGCATAACAGTAGCTAATAGAACGCCATTAAATAAGGCGATTAATTGTACGGATGCTTTTCATAATTAAAGAATGTTTAAGTTTGGAGATATAATTGAAGTGAATTAGAGGGGGAATATCTTTTCCTAACTTAATTATACCATGTAAATCAAGTTCGAAATAGACTGTTTATTCGTATTTACTACTGCTACAATCAAGAACACATGCATAGTAAGGAGAGATGGTAAATGAGTTCTTTCGTTCTCGATTTTCAGGAAATAGAAAACACGCAGCTTTCACTCGTTGGTGGAAAAGGATTGAATTTAGGGAAGTTATCCAACATTCAAGGGATACAAGTGCCAGAAGGATTTTGTGTTACAACGGTAGGATATGAAAAGGCCATCGAGCAAAATGACGAGCTTCAAACTTTGTTGCAGCAGCTAACAAAGTTGAAACGTGAAGACCGAACTCAAATTGGTGGAATTAGTAAGAAGATTAGAGAAGTCATTATGGCAGTAGAAATCCCTTCTGATGTAGTGGAAGCGGTAACTCATTATCTCTCACGTTTTGGAAATGAACATGCGTATGCTGTGCGTTCTAGTGCGACGGCTGAAGATTTACCGTATGCTTCGTTTGCTGGTCAACAAGATACGTATTTAAATATCACCGGAAAAGAAGCGATTTTGCAGCATGTAAGAAAATGCTGGGCTTCTTTATTTACAGAGCGTGCAGTTATGTACCGCATGCAAAATAGTTTTGAACATAATCAAGTTTCTATATGTGTTGTCGTTCAAAAAATGGTTTTCCCGCATGCTTCGGGCATTATGTTTACTGCTGATCCGGTTACTTCTAACCGAAAGGTGTTATCAATTGATGCCAGTTTTGGACTGGGCGAGGCATTGGTATCAGGATTGGTCTCTGCCGATAATTATAAAGTAAAAGAAGGCGAAATCGTCGATAAGATGATTGCAACTAAAAAACTAGCTATCTACGGGCGGAAAGAAGGCGGAACAGAGACAAAGCAAATTGCACCTAACCAGCAAAAAATTCAAACACTTACTGAACAACAAATTTTACACCTGGCACGTATAGGAAGACAAATTGAATCCTATTTTGGTTGTCCGCAAGATATTGAATGGTGTTTAGTGGATGATACATTTTATATTGTCCAAAGTCGTCCAATCACGACTTTATATCCAATACCAGAAGTAAATGATAGGGAAAATCATGTGTATGTATCGGTTGGTCACCAGCAAATGATGACCGATCCCTTGAAGCCATTAGGAATGTCTTTATTCCAGTTAACATCTTTTGGACAGAGGTTTCAAGCTGGAGGAAGGTTGTTTGTTGATGTTGCACAAAGATTGGCTTCGCCTACTAGTAGAGAACTTTTATTAAATATGATAGGGAATTCGGAACCGCTTATTAAAGATGCATTAACGACTGTAGTCGAGCGAGATGATTTTATTACATTGTTACGAGATGATGAAAAAGAAAAGAGTGTTGGTAAAAGTGGACCACCTACAAGTTCGCAACCACAAGTCGAAAACAATCCAGCAATCGTTACGGATTTAATAGAAATGAATCAAGCATCAATTGAAGAGTTAAAACGAAACATGCAAACGAAATCAGGGGTGGATGTACTTGATTTTATTTTGGAAGATATTCAGCAATTAAAGAAAATATTATTTCATCCGCAAAGTATGGCTGTCATTATGGCAGGTATGGATGCTTCAACATGGATCAATGAAAAGATGGAGCAATGGTTAGGCGAAAAGAATGCAGCAGACACACTTTCTCAATCAGTACAAAACAATATTACGTCTGAAATGGGGCTAGCATTACTCGATGTTGCTGATGTGATTCGGCCATATCCAGAAGTTATTGCGTATTTACAACATGTAGAAAATGATAACTTTTTAGATGAATTAATTCAATTTAAAGGCGGAGAAAAAGCTCGAGATGCCATTCTAGCTTTTCTAAATAAATACGGAATGAGATGCAGCGGAGAGATCGACATTACGAAAACGCGCTGGAGTGAAAAGCCAACAATCATTATCGCAATGATTTTAAATAATATAAGAGACTTTGAAGCTGGCGCTAGTAAGCAGAAGTTTGAAAAAGGGCTGCAAGAAGCTTTGAACAAAGAAGAAGAGTTATTAGAGCGATTGCAGCATTTGCCGGATGGTACACAAAAAGTAGAAGAGACGAAGCGAATGATTCGTAACATCCGTAATTGTATCGGTTATCGTGAATATCCAAAATACGGCATGATTAATCGTTACTTCATATATAAGCAGGCGTTGTTGAAAGAAGCTGAGAAACTCGTGCAAAATAACGTTATTGCTGAAATTGAAGATATATACTATTTAACTTTTGAAGAGCTTCACGAAGTCGTCCGTATGAATAAACTAGATTACGAGCTTATTCATAAACAAAAAAATGATTACAAATTATATGAAAAGCTAACGCCACCGCGTGTAATGACGTCTGATGGAGAAATCATTACAGGTAAATATAAACGAGAAAATCTTCCGGTCGAAGCAATCATAGGTCTGCCTGTTTCTTCAGGAGTTATTGAGGGAAGAGCTCGCGTTATTTTAAACATGGAAGATGCGAATTTAGAAGAGGGAGATATATTAGTTACAGCATTTACTGACCCTGGCTGGACACCGTTGTTTGTGTCTATAAAAGGATTAGTCACTGAAGTTGGCGGGCTCATGACGCACGGAGCAGTTATCGCACGTGAATATGGATTACCAGCAGTCGTCGGAGTAGAGAATGCTACGAAATTAATAAAAGATGGGCAACGAATACGGGTACATGGAACAGAAGGGTATATTGAAGTGTTATAGTTTCGCCTTAGATAATAAAGAGATCAGTCCCTAATTATAGTGGATGATCTCTTTATTTTTTTAGTCAGCTATTACCACCTAAAACATTGTTAAATCAGAATGTATATCAATTTGAACTAAAGAATATTTTCAAAAATATTACAAATTCAGACAACATCTTGTAAGTTATCTGAATTTTCATTATTATATAAACGTTATAACGTATTTAATATTGGGGAGGAATAGGGATGAAGAAAAAACCTTTTAAGGTGCTGTCTACGCTTGCGGCGACAGCTGTGCTTAGTTGCACGTTTGGATTTGGTAGTCAATCTGTTTATGCGGCGACGCCGTCTCATACAGGAACTGTAAGTCCAATTGATGAAAATTTAATTCAAGAGGATCGTTTAGCAGATGCGCTCAAGAAACGCGGTGTAATTAGTGAATCTACGTCGAAAGAAGACACATTAAAAGCTGTTGAAAAATACGTAGAGAAGAAAAAGGGCGAAAATGCTGGAAAAGAACCAGCAACAGGGGATAGTGTCTCAAGAGAAGCTTTTGACTTTTTGAAAAAAGTTAAAGATGCAAAAGCAGATGCGAAAGAAAAAGTTGATCAACCTGCTGGTGGCCCAGTAGTAGGAGAAGCGCCGGTTAAAGGGGGATTAAACGGCAAAGTACCAACTACTTCAGCGAAGCAAAAACAATATAATGGTGATGTTCGTAAAGATAAAGTTTTAGTATTACTAGTAGAGTTTGCTGACTTTAAGCATAACAATATTGATCAAGTACCAGGTTATATGTATTCAAATGATTTTAATCCAGAACATTATCAAAAAATGTTATTTGGTGATGAGCCGTTTACACTCTTTGATGGTTCAAAAGTCCCAACATTTAAACAATATTATGAAGAGCAATCTGGTGGTAGTTATACAGTCGATGGGACAGTAACAAAGTGGTTAACAGTTCCTGGTAATGCCGCGGATTATGGCGCAGATGCAGGAGATGGTGGTCATGATAATAAAGGACCAAAAGGACCACGTGATTTTGTAAAAGAGGCATTGCATGCAGCTGTAGAAAGTGGAATTGATTTATCTGAATTTGACCAATACGATCAATATGATAATAATGGCGATGGTAATAAAAACGAACCAGATGGTCTAATTGATCATTTAATGGTTATTCACGCTGGAGTTGGACAAGATGGAGGCGGTGGTAGACTAGGTGATGACGCAATTTGGTCACATCGCTGGAACCTTGGAACACCATATCCGATTGAAGGGACAAAAGCAAAGGTTGATAACTGGGGCGGTAAAATGGCAGCATACGACTACACAATTGAGCCAGAAGACGGAGCGGTTGGTGTATTCGCACATGAATTCGGTCATGATTTAGGTCTTCCAGATGAATATGATACGAAGTACTCAGGCGCAGGTGAGCCAATTAACTCTTGGTCTGTTATGAGTGGCGGTAGTTGGGCTGGTAAAATTGCAGGTACAACGCCACCGAGTTTCTCTCCGCAAAATAAAGAGTATTTTCAAAAGAACATGGGCGGGAACTGGGCAAATATTGTAGAGGTTGACTATGATAAATTAAATCGCGGTATCGGTTTGGCGACGTACTTAGATCAAAGTGTAACGAAATCAGCTCGTCCTGGTTTAATTCGCGTAAACTTACCAGATAAAGATGTAAAAGGTATTCAGCCTGCATTCGGTAAGAAATATTACTATAGTACAAAAGGCGATAATCTTCATACTACATTAGAAACGCCAGTGTTTGATTTAACAAATGCAACAAGTGTGAAGTTTGATTATAAAACATTGTATGAAGTTGAAACAGATTATGACTTCCTTGAAGTACATGCAGTGACAGAAGATGGTAAGAAAACGTTAGTGGATCGCGTTGGTGAAAAGAATGTGAAAAATGGTCTAGATACAACGGATGGTAAATGGGTTGATAAGTCATATGACTTAAGCAAATTTAAAGGTCAAAAAATAAAACTAGCATTCGAATACATTACAGATGGTGGTTTAGCACCGAGCGGTTTTACGCTTGATAACGCTACATTAACAGTAGATGGAAATGTTGTTTTCTCTGATGATGCTGAAGGCGAAGCGGAATTAAAATTAAATGGTTTCGTTGTATCTAACGGTTTTGATAAGAAGAAACATAACTACTATTTAGAGTGGAGAAACTACGCTGGTGCGGATCAAGCGTTAAAATATAGTAGTGGTGTACCGTATAATACAGGTCTTGTAGTATGGTATGCAGACTCTAGCTTTACAGATAATTGGGTTGGTCTACATCCAGGAGAAGGTTTCTTAGGGGTTGTTGACTCTCATCCAGAGGCAATTGTTGGAACGCTAAACGGCAAACCAACAGTTAAAAATAGTACACGATACCAAATCGCAGATGCTGCGTTCTCCTTTAACCAAGCGCCAGCATGGAAAGTTGTATCTCCAACACGTGGAACATATGATTACAAAGGATTACCAGGTGTAACGAAGTTTGATGATTCTAAATCGTATATGAATGATTTAATCCCAGATGCAGGACGTAAATTACCGAAGCTTGGATTGAAATTTGAAGTAGTTGGACAAGCAGATGATAATACTGCAGGTGCAGTTCGTTTATATCGTTAATAATGGAGAAGCTGTTGAAGAGGATACTTTTCAACAGCTTTTTTTCATAGAAACATAAATTACACTTAGCAATTTGTTGATGGTCAGATTGATGAAAACATGTTGCTATGCAGGCTTGGTTATTTCTTTAAACCAGCCGCATAAAAAGGGCCATGAACTGCGATTGTTGATAAAATACGAGCAATTTCCTCAGGTGTTTCTTTTTGTCCGTTATTTAACCATTGCTGAATAACACCAATATGAGCAGATGCCATATAAGAAGCTAAGTATTGGCTTGGGACGAGTAAATTCTCCTTATTAATGAGAGCACCATTCGTATCTTCAAATAGTGTTTTCCACATAAAGTCTTTCAGTTTTGTTTGGAAAGATAAATCTCCTTTTGGGCTCAGTACAGCTTTCATAAAATCACTATTTTCATTTAGAAATTCAAGAATAGAAGTAATAAGTATAAACGGCATTGTTGGGGAAGGGTTTGACCCAAGATCCGCAATCACTTCTGGGAATCTCTTTTTGGCTATGCTAGAAAACTCATACATAATTTCTTCTTGGCATTTCATCATTAAATCGAATTTATCGTGATAATGCGCATAGAAAGTACCGCGATTAATGTTTGCTTTCGTTGTAATATCTTTCACTGTAATAGCGTCAAAACCTTTTTCCTCAACTAACTCCACCAATGCATTTCGTATGGCAGTTTTCGTACGAATAACACGTAAATCTAAATTACTATCGCGCAAAGTATGTCCCTCCTTCATTTTAGCCAACACATTTCAAGGATATGTCTTATAACCGACACATTCACGATTTTTGATTATTGTATAACGTTCAACTCGAACATATAATTCAAATATAAATAAACAACACGTTGTTGGTTATTATAAATCAAATTAAAGGAGGAGAAAAGAAAATGTTTAAAAACAAACTTTTATTGTTATCTCCAGTTATTGCACTACTTGTTGTTTTTATTTTTTCATTAACATTATTTCCAACCGTTCAACCTAAGCCGAAAAACTTACCAATCGCAATTGTAAATGAGGATCAAGGAGTAGAAATTCCGAATCAACCGAAGATGAATATGGGGCAAACGATTGTTGATAATATGAAAAAGACATCAAAATCAGAGGAAGAACCTGCGGTAAAGTGGGTAGAAGTGAAAAATAAAGAAGCAGTTCAAAAAGGCTTAAATAATCAAGAATATTATGCAGCATTAGTTATTCCGAAAGACTTTAGCACAAAACAAGCATCATTACGAACACCACAGCCATCTTCGCCAGAGGTAGAAATATTCATAAATCAAGGAATGAATACAGCTGCATCAACTATGGCAGGACAAATGTTAAATGGGGTAGTTGATAATATGAACAATACTGTTCGTACACAAATATTAGAAGGATTGAAAGCAAAAGGGGCTATTTTAACAACAGACCAAGCTGCGAAATTAGTAACACCTATTACAAAGAACGTGACAAATGTAAATGAAATCGGTAAAAATAGTGCGAACGGTAACTCACCAATTTCATTATTCCAGCCGTTATGGATTGCAAGTTTAGCGAGCGCAGCAATTATCTTTATTGCGATAAGTAAAATGCCGATTCGTACAAGAAAAGAAAACTTTGTATTAAAACTAAAGCAAATCGTAACAGGCGCAATTGCTGCACTTATTATTGGATTTGGCCTTACATGGATTGCGGATGGAATGGTAGGACTAAATATTTCAACTTTCACTGATACGGCCTTATTTTTATCTATTACATCGTTTAGTTTCTTCTTAATGATATCAGCGGTACTTTCACTAGTTGGACTAAAAGGAATCGGTGTATTCGCTCTCTTACTATTCTTCGGTGCACCGTTATTATCATTAGCACCTGAAATGTTGTCACCATTTTACCAAGACTGGGTGTATGCATGGTTGCCAATGCGATTTATGATTGAAGGACTTAGAGAAATCTTCTTCTTCGGAAAAGGATTAAGCTGGAGCACACCCCTTACTGTGCTCGTATCGATCGGTGCGGTAAGTATCGTTATTATTCTAATGACTGCTTTCAAACGTAGTGCAATAAAGGAACATACAACAGAATTAAACGCTTAGAAAAAAGAACGTTTCACTCGTAGTGAAGCGTTTTTTTGTAGTGAAATGATTATTAGTTTATAGTGAAATGAAAAGTTCGTATTTGTGGTTCTTTTTGTATACATGCTCCTACTATTTCAAATTGCATAAAATGTCATGTGAAATAATGGAGGGGATACGATGGATAATTCGAATTATTATGATTGGTATAGGCAAAATGATAAGCTGATTCGTGATATTGAAAAAGCAATTAATGGAGAGTTTACTGCTATAAATTGTTATGCGAAATTAGCTAACATGGCTCCAAATGGGGCGGAACGAAATCAAATTCTTGAAATTCGTAATGATGAAATAAAGCATTTTCATCATTTTGTACAAATCTATACAAATTTGACTGGTCAGCAGCCGAAACCACAAATTACAGAAGAATGCCCGAATACGTACTTACAAGGATTAGAATTTGCAATACAAGATGAACAGAAGACAGTAGATTTTTACTTGGAAATTTCAGATGAAACATCGGATGCACATCTAAAAGAGTTAATACGCAGAATAGCTGCCGATGAACAAAATCATGCGGTGTGGTTTTTATATTATTTTGTGAAGACGAAGTGAATATAAAGAATGAGTGGCTGATGTGATGAATAAATTAGAAATTATTTTAAAGCGCAGTGCGACAATTGAATGAAAAACTTAAATATAAGCAGAAAAAAACCGTTTCATAAGTAGTGGGACGGTTTTTTCACGGTGAAATACAAGTTACATAGGAAATATAGTAGTTGAATTTGGTATATAATGTATGAAATGAAAACGAAAATAAATAAGCTAGGAGCAAATAAATGAAAAGAGGAATTATTGTAGATATTCCAAATGAATATGATAATCTACTTTGGAAAGTGTTAAAGCCGATCGATATTACTTCATTTGATTGGCGAGTGGGGAGTGAGGAGTCATACTTAGTAGCGCGTGGTGGATTGGATGAGGCATTATTTCCAAAAGAACCAAGTATAGTGGAAGGATCAGATTTGAAAAGATTATTTAAAGACAAAATATATTATGTTATCTTTGCAGATTTAAAAGCGTATCCAAAAGGAGAGGAAGTAGTAGATATTGAAACATATGAAGAATTTAAAGAGAGTAAGTGTGAATTAGTTTTACTAGTTGCGGGTTGTACATACGTAACAGTTTACGCTAAAGATCAAAAAGCGATTGAATTGATGTATGAAAACGCACTGAATCAAGGTTTTTATGTTGAATACGTGACAGACGAAAATGACGGTAGAACGCGTTTGTCAGTATAGTAGTAATTTGAAAGGGGAACGGTAATATGGGGAGAAATACAGTTAAAGAATATACAATTCGAATTGCTACGGAAGAGGAAAGCGATAGCATTATTACTCTATTAAGAGAAGTAGCAGAGTAGTTACAACATAAAGAAGTAGATCAATGGAAGTATTTATTAGGCGGAGAGGCTACGGCTGAAATACTAGAAGGTATAAGAGAGAAATATACATATGTGGTTATGAAAGAAGATGAAATAATCAGTACAGTTACAGTATCTCCTAAACAAAATGAATGGGATGAGCGTATTTTTGGTAAGGAGGAAGTTTCTAACTCATTATATATTCATAGATTTGCGGTGAAACGGAAGTATAAGGGGAATGGGATCGGAGAATGGATTTTACAGTGGATAGAAGAGAATGTACAACATGACAAAGAGTTTTTGAAACTAGATTGTGTGGGACATAATCTTACGTTGAATGATTTTTATAAGAAAAATGGTTTTGAATATGTTGGGAGTACAGATGGACTTAGTAAGTTTCAAAAGAGAAGGGGGTAAGTGAATGAATCAAATTCATACGGATTTAGTTAAAAGGTTGATAGGGGAACAGTTTCCTAAATGGGCACATTTAGAAGTGAAGCCTGTAAAGTTTAGTGGGCATGATAATAGAACGTTTCATCTAGGGGATGAGATGAGTGTAAGATTGCCAAGTGATGCAGCATATGCACCGCAAGTAGAGAAAGAAAATAAGTGGCTACCTATATTAAGTAAGGAGCTTTCTTTACCGATTTCTACACCACTTGCAAAAGGAAATCCATCTGAAGAGTATCCGTGGCCTTGGTCTATAAATAAGTGGATAGAAGGAGATACTGTTACGAAACAAAATGTTCGTGACCTAAATGAATTTGCGGCGGGCTTAGGATCATTTTTAGTAGAATTGCAATCCATTGATGCGAGTAATGGACCGGTAGCTGGAGCACATAATTTTTACCGAGGCGGGCTTATATCTGTATATGATGAAGAGGCGAGAGATGCTATTGAAAATAATAAGAATGTTTTTGATGAAATAGTATTAAAGCATCTTTGGGATGTAGCACTTCAGTCAACGTGGGAGAGTAAACCAGTTTGGGTTCATGGAGATGTTGCACCAGGAAATCTACTCGTTAAGGATGGAAAGCTTTGCGCCGTAATTGATTTTGGTATTTTAGGAGTAGGGGATCCTGCTTGCGATGCGGCGATGGCTTGGACGTTTTTTGATAAGAATAGTAGAAACGTATTTAAAGAAGTATTGCGCATAGATGAAGAAACGTGGAATAGGGCGAGAGGATGGGCACTTTGGAAGGCGTTAATTACATACGATGCGAATAAGATAGTGGCAGAAGAATCGTATCGTGTCATTCAAGAGATTGTGGATGATTATGGGAAGTAATAGAATTATTTATCCCGCTTTAATGGGCAGTAAGACCCCCACCTCAAAATTCAGCGAAAGCAAAGAAGTTAGGTGGGGGATCAACTGCCCATAAAAGTCCGATTGGTGAGAGCTGATAATCAGTGGGGGATGAAGAAAACCCCCACTGGTTAAAGTTTCACTTTATTATAAAAGTGTTCATTTCTGTAAATATGCACTGTTTTTTAGAGAGGGAGATGTTTGCAGCTTTATGCTATTTATTTTGGGGGTATTTCTAATAGAATTTGCTTGCTAGTATGCGCTTAATTTTCTCTAGAGGTGGTTTTAAATTTATACTATTTGATTAACAGGTTGAATAGAGGAGCAAATAAACCTTTAGCAGTAGAACCAACCCATAAGAGTGTATTAATTTTATCTATTCCGTTGTACAAACCCTAGTTCTTGAGCGAGGTTTTCCAGAAATGAAGGAGTAAGATGTTCATATAATTCTTCAGCAAATAATTGAAGTTCACTTTGGATCCAAAGATTTATAAAAAACATCATCCTTTCTAATCTAGCCTGTTTAGAAAGAATAACGCTTTTTTATACCAGAGGATAGTGAAAACTTCGCATCTTTCTTACAAATATCGTGAATTTATTTAGAATTCATAGTTTTCTGTTATTTTTTAAGGGACTGAATTGGATATATATGCTAATATGAGAAAGGAATTGTAAAGGAACCTTTAAAAATGGAGGGAATTATGAAAACTTTCATATATATGGTGAGACATGGGGATTCACCGAAATCTGGAAAAGAAAAAACAAGAGGATTAACTGAAAAAGGAAAGTTAGATGTTCAACGAATAACAGATGTATTACAAGGTGAGGGAATTGACATTGTTATCTCAAGTCCATACAATCGTTCAATTCTAACTGTTCAGCAGTTAGCGAAGCAAATAGGACAAGAAGTTTTAGTATTTGAAGACTTAAAAGAGAGAATTTTTATTGCTGAAGAGGAACGAATGTCGGATAAGGAATTATTCCCTTTGATAACAAAGTCATTTTTAGAACCCGATCTTGCTTTAACGGGGGGAGAGTCTAATGTCGACTGTCAGAAACGTGCTATAAAAGTCTTAAAAGAATTATTAAACACCTATCGAGGACAGAAAGTAGTATTAGGAACCCATGGAGCTGTTATGACTTTGATGATGGGGTATTATGATAGTAAGTATGGTCTGAATTTTTTACTACAGACATCAAAACCAGATATATACAGAATGGAATTCAATGGACAGGAATTGGTGGAGATTAAAAGATTGTGGGAAATTGAATAGATTGACTTTATTCATCCATAGCTTTTCCTAGTGACGTGTATTAAAAACAATAGGGTTACTGCGGTAACTCTTTTTCTTATGGCACTAACGGGGGGGGGTGAGTTCAACAATCTAAAAAATTCGCGTTTTGTTCTTGCTATCTCGAGATGAAATGGGAGGGAATGTTTTTGGGCAGGATACTTTTAAAGTTATTTTTTAAATCAATCCTATTTTTGCTCTTATGCAGTACTGTTATTTTTTCTATATTTCAGATTATTTTTGTCTGGAGTGTTTCGACAGGATTAGGGAGGGATGATATAGTCGGATTTTCTGATAATAAGTATGTAATTGGTTGTCCACCTGTTAGCTATAATTTATATAAAAAAGATAGTGGGGAAACTATATTAGATAATGTTATTGGTTATAAAAAGGGAAAAACTAAAAGCTATGTTCGGAATGAAATTGAATTTGCAGTGATAAATGAGATAAAGGGTAGCTATGAACTGTATAAAATAGAAAATGCTTCAGAAAAGGATATAGAACGGCTGAAAGAAATGAAGAAATTAGAATAAAAGAGGCTATCTGAAAAGTAAAAATGTAAGCTTGTTATTGCTAAATCTAAAAAATGTTTTAGACTGATAAACTGAGTTTTATTTCATGAAAAGAGTCATTATTAAAGTATTAGGGGTTCAGTCAAATGTCCATCAGACTAACAAATAAAAATACCGTTTTTTTACACTTGAAGGTAATTAATATTTTTAAGTTGATGGGCATGGGGCGTCAACTGGATCGGCTATTATTTATTCTGTAATGCTATTAATGAATATAAATACCTATAATTTTAATAATGCTTAATTGTGTTACATGAAAAAACTCCTTCGTTGAATTTATATACTTATTATATAAATTCAACGAAGGAGTTTTTATATTGTTATATTTGGCGTCTTTATAATTAAATATTCAAAATGGAAGGAATCTAACACGATTATACAGAATATTTAGATAATGGGAGGTGTCGAATTTTGAGTGAAATTGAATTAAAAAGGAATGTAATTAAGACAGGGAGTGAGAAGAGGATCATTCTTCGTTTTATACTCGCTAGTCTAGTTGGGCTGTTTATGTTTTTCGTACCGGTTACGATAAATGGTGCTTCGTCCATTATGATTGATCATATCGTTTCGTGGATCAGGACTTCTGTTCCGAGTGTAGTACCTTATTACGCTCTACTCGTTATGGTAGTGGGAGCGATTTATCCGTTTTATACGAAAAAATGGAATACATCTATCGTAGACATTTGTTTTTCGATTTTAAAAGTAGTTGGTGTTGTCTTTGGTGTATTATATTGCTTGAAAGTAGGGCCAGCCTGGTTCTTTGCGCCAGATGTAGGGCCGTTTTTGTATGAGAAACTAGTAATATCGGTAAGTTTACTCGTTCCAATTGGCTCAGCTTTTTTAGCGTTATTAGTCGGGTATGGATTACTTGAATTTATCGGTACGTTTTGCCGTCCAATTATGAGGCCGTTATGGAAAACACCAGGACGGTCAGCAATCGATGCGGTTGCTTCCTTTGTGGGGAGTTATTCGCTTGCTTTATTAATTACGAATCGCGTGTATAAAGAAGGAAAGTATACGACAAAAGAAGCTGCTATTATCGCTACAGGTTTTTCTACAGTATCCGCAACATTTATGATTATCATCGCAAAAACATTAGATATTATGCATTTATGGAATGTTTATTTTTGGACTACTCTTGTTGTAACATTCATCGTAACTGCTATCACAGTAAGAATCCCACCACTTAGTAGAAAACCAGATACATATGTAACAGAAGAAGGGTTTCCAGAACCTGTTTATAAAGAAAAAATGTTAGAACGTGCTTGGGAAGATGCGTTAGAAGTATCGAAATCTGCACCGAGTATTATGAAAAATATCGCAGTGAATTTAAAAGATGGATTTATTATGACAATGGGAATTTTGCCATCCATTATGTCAGTAGGATTAATTGGTATCGTATTAGCGAAATTCACGCCAATATTTGATTGGATCAGTTATATTTTCTATCCATTTACATGGCTATTACAATTACCAGAAGCAGAACTAGCTGCTAAAGCGGCATCCGTTGGTATCGCAGAAATGTTTTTACCTTCTCTTTTAGTTGTAAGTGCACCACTTGTGACAAAGTTTGTCATTGCGGTTGTTTCGGTATCATCTATATTGTTTTTCTCAGCTTCCATTCCTTGTATTTTATCGACAGATATTCCTTTAAAAGTATCGGAACTTATTATTCTCTATGTACAAAGAACGATATTAACGTTACTTATTATTACGCCGATTGCTTATTTATTGCTTTAAAGTTTTACAAAGATAAAGCTATAACAAAAGAAGCCTTCTGTAAAAGGAAGGCTTTTTTTGTTTAAAAGCGGGGTATTCCCACATCACTATCATGCTAAGAAAATCAAATATCCTAAAACGTGAAAATATACTATTTTCTGTTTTTGAGATGTTTTTATTTATTTTTTGAATATGAAGTCATGCTTCTTAAGAAGATTCCTAGTCCTGCAAAAAAGAATCCTAAGCATAATAAACTGCCTGGTGTTCCCCAAGTAATTTGATCTAGCATTTTTATCCCCTCCCGTTTATTATTATATAGTATTTATTGGAAATTATTCAAATATTATTTTATTGGTGCAATATTAACGATTATTGATGAGCCTTCACACCTTATACGAGGAGATTGTATTCAATCACCCTTATAATACGTTTTTGTTTTGTGTGATATAGTAACAACAAAGGGGGGCTTACAAATGGAAATGATTCACGAAAGAGCAAAGTTACGGTTAATAGATAGTGATGATGTCGAAACTTTGTTTTCGATTGTAGAAGGAAATCGGGATATTTGGGCGTATTTAATCTCTAAAATGGATAATGTGCAAGATATGCAGCAATATGTTCAAAAAGCGATACAGGGTTATGGGAAGGGTACTCAAATACCTTTCGTTGTAGTGGATCAACAGACGAATACGATTGTAGGAAGTACACGTCTATATAATATTTCAGTAGAAGATAAAACAGTCGAGTTAGGGCAGACTTGGTATCATCCAAGTGTGCAACGTACGAGTATAAATACAGAGTGTAAGTATATGCTTCTCCAGTATGCTTTTGAAAAATTGCGTATGCTGAGAGTACAAATTAAGACGGATGCAAGAAACGAAAAGGCACAACGAGCAATTGAAAGGTTAGGTGCAGTAAAAGAGGGTGTGCTTAGAAATGAAAGAAAATTGCCAAGTGGTCATGTGAGAGATGCAGTTGTGTACAGTATTATCTCGAGTGAATGGCCAAACGTAAAAGAACAATTGTTAGAAAAATTAGAGTTGTATAAAGAAAAGCTATAATTCGTGTTTTGAAAGGTATATTGTTCGTGAGACATGAAAAATATACCTTTTTTCTTACAAAATGCTACTTTATTTTAATTCCTTTTGTTTCATCGTTCCCTTCTGAGAAAAAATTCGTTACAATGTAGTTGTATGGTAATAAACTTATGAATTTAAAACATGTAATGAAAACCGCAAATGAAAATGAATTGATAATCCTCAATTTTAAATGAAAACCCTTTTATACATAAATAACAAGTAAAGTTCCTTCTTTTAAATAAACTCAAACAAAACGATTTGATATAAATGTTTTTTTATAGAAGTATGGATGATGTACGGAGGCAATTACAAATGAAAGAAAATAAGAAGAGTAAGAAAAGACGAATCTTTCAAGTATTTTTACTAATGATTTGTTCTGCTATTTTATATGTAAGTTATGCAGCTTATGATATTTGGAGTTATCGTTTTAAAACAAATGATGGCGTGAAAACGGATGCTGGTATCGTACTAGGAGCAGCTTCTTGGAACGGAAAACCATCTCCTGTATTTAAAGAAAGAATTAATCATGCGATTTCTTTATATAAGAACGGAGATATTAAAAAGATTATTTTTACAGGTGGTACAAAGTTCGAGGCAGAACTTGAGGAAGCGCGTACTGCAAGAGTATATGCAATGAAACAAGGTGTAAAAGAGGAAGATATTTTAATTGAAACAAAATCCCTTTTCACAGAAGAAAACTTAAAGAATGCGAAGGAAGTTGGAATAGAGAACGGAATACGCACATACACGATTGTAAGTGATCCACTTCATATGAAACGCGCAATGAGAATCGCAAAACATATTAATATTGAAGCGTATGCTTCACCAACGCCGACATCAGCATATAAAACGTTAGATACAGAAATTCCATTCTTCTTTAAAGAATTATTCTCGTACATTGGATATGTAACCTCTTTACCATTAAAGGCATTGAAGGGAGACTAATATAAGAAAAGAACCTATCTTTAAATAGGAACTTTTCTTATTAGTCAAAAACATTGTATTTTTATCGGAATAGTGAAACAATAGAGAGGTAGCTTCATATAATCATAATGAAAAAGTGAGCGGTTGATGAATCGAGCATAAAGGAGATTATAGTATGGCACTCTCATTTGTTGAAACAGAAGAACAATCTTTCATTATTGCACAAATAAATAAATTGCTTCCAAAGTTCATGGAAAGGGAGCATCAACTAAGTGAATTAGGATCATTTCCGTATGAAAATATGAGCGATTTGAAAGATATCGGATATACGAAATTAACGTTACCGAAGGAATTTGGTGGTAGTGCGATTTCTTTATATGACTTCGTTTTATTTCAAGAGAAAATCGCGGAAGGCTGCGGAGCTACTGCATTATCGATTGGCTGGCATCTTGGCATTGTGAAAGAGCTAGCGGAAAATCACTCTTGGAATGATGAGATGTTCAAATGGTTTTGCGAAGAAGTGCGTAACGGTGCACTTTTTAACCGGGCAGCAACAGAACCAAAAACAGGGAGTCCGACGCGTGGCGGTAAACCAGAAACAAGGGCGACTCAACAAGGCGAGAAGTGGATTATAAATGGAAGAAAAACCTTTACAACGATGGCGCCAATACTTGATTATTTTATTATTTTAGCGAGTATTGAAGGCCGAGAAGAAGTTGGTGAGTTTGTCATTCCGAGAAATACGCTCGGTGTATCCATTGAAGAAACGTGGGATAGCGTAGCGATGCGAGGGACTGCTAGTCACGACCTTGTCTTACAAAATGTAGAGATAGAAAGTCGCTTTTTTACAGATGTAAAGGGCGGGAAAGTGAAACAAAAGGGTATTGGCTGGTTGCTACATATACCAGCATGTTATTTAGGAATTGCACAATCAGCAAGAAATTATGCAGTTCAGTTTGCGGGATCATACAAGCCAAATAGTTTAAACCATTCTATTAGTTTATTACCGAATATTAGAAGATTGGTTGGAGAATTAGAACTCGAACTTATGCAAGCTCGCGTCTTTTTATATCAAATTGCGAAAAAGTACGATGAGGCAGAAGATAAATTATCATTGCAAGCAGAATTAGCGGCAGTGAAATATGCCGTAACGAATGCGGCTATATCTATTGTAGATAAAGCGATGCGCATCGTAGGGGCCAAAAGTTTATCAGAAAGAAATCCGCTTCACCGTTACTATTTAAACGTCAGAGCAGGATTGCACAATCCACCGATGGATGATGCAACACTATCTATATTAGCGGATGCGGCGTTTCAATCGTAGTTTTTTTAACTTATATTTTATTGTTTATGGACAATATAGTTGTTTTGAAAGCACATGTTTGATTACTAATCGAACACGTGCTTTTTATGTGTGCGACGTACCAAATTGAGATGTAGATTTTTAGTATAAATGATTATCATGATTTTGGATTGTTATTGGCTGAAAGAATATTTATTGCAATGTTAATTTGACAACTTTTAATCCCAAATTAAAGGTCTTTCCAAGTGTACCATTCGTAAATATTGTAAAAATTGACCTGCATGGACCGCATCATGATAGGCAATTCGTAATAGCATGTCGCCTAAATATCTTTGATAGCCAACATCGCTTCGATCAATAAGGGTTGAATCTAGCTCAGCTATGCTTATGGATTGAACATATTCTATGAAGTCAGTAAAGTATGATTGTGCCAATTCAATTTCTTTTTTTACACAAGTAATTGGCTCGTTATCATACGGGATATGTATGTCATTTATTGAGCCGTTGTTTTTTAAAATCATATGATAGTAAAAAGTTGAGGTCCAAACATGACGAATCATCTCACCAAAGGACATAGCCTCATGATCAGGCTTCCAATTAAGAAAATTATCGGGAAGAGAATTCCATAATTTTTCTGAGCGCCTTCTCGTTTCTTTCAAATTTAATATACTAAGATCAATTGCATTCATAATACATTCTCCTTTACTATTAAACTTAAAATAATTGTATCAATTTAACAGTTAGAGTATCATCGAAATATGAATGTATATCCGAATATCTCATATATAGCTAAACTAATTGCTGAACCTACAAGAGCAATTATCTTAGATTGTTTAATGAACAATCAGGCACTACCTGCTAGTGAATTGGCTTATAAGGCAAAAGTTTCACATCCAACGATTAGTTCTCATCTTTCTAAATTAGTAGAGGGGAATCTACTTACAGTTGAACAACATGGTAGACATCGTTACTATCGACTTGCTAATCAAGAGGTAGCAGAAGTTCTTGAAAAGTTAGGAACAATTGCACCAACAGTCCAAGTTCGGTCTTTAAAACAATCGGATCAGCTAAAACAAATTCGTTATGCTCGAACTTGCTATGATCATCTTGCAGGCAGGCTCGGTGTAGAGATAACTGAAAAGTTACTACATAGGGAATTTATAATTTTAGAGGAAGGAGAATACATTGTAACGGAACAAGGTAAGCAATGGTTTCTGAATTTTGGAATAAATATTGAAACAGCAGAAATAAAGAGGAGGGTATTTGCAAAACCTTGTCTTGATTGGAGTGAACGACGCTACCATATTTCTGGTTGGTTAGGACCTGCGATAGCAAAACTATTTTTTGAACAGGAATGGATTACAAAAACGGATAAGAATAGAGCCGTCCATCTTACAAAAAAAGGTATGAAGTTATTGAAAGAACAATTAGGCATTGACATGGAAAATAAGATTGAAAAATAAAAAATTCCATCAAAATGCAGCGCCTCCTGTCGAGTAAACCGTATTAAATAACCTGAGTTCTATATTTTATATAGACTCAGGTTATTTAAATTTTTTTTAAAATATTTGATGATATTTGCGCACGGCAAATGTAACCTCATTCACTTTACGGAAAGAGGTTACATGAAAACATAGTAGTTGAGGTAGTTCTATTAAATTATTAATCATATTACTTAAAAAATATGCGTAAGAATATAGTAAATGAAGGGAGATATAAAATGAATAAAGTGAAACTGAAAGTATTTAATATAAAGTATGTAATGATATGTATTTTATTCACCATTATATGTATTCTCACTTCATTCTTCATTTCTAGTAATTCAAACGTATTTAAATCGTATTATATTAATCAATTATTGGGAACGAATTCTACTAAAGGTCTTATGTATATGATAGGAAGTGAAAATCGTTATTTTGCAGAAGAATTTCATAAAGAAAAAGGACGAGCGTCTTTGGAATCTTTTTTGCTTTCACTTTCTACAAATATTAATGTAAATGATCTCCGAAGTTTATTAACTCGAGAACTTCCAAATATGAATCAATTTTATTCGGAAATATTAATTGCTGGAGAGGGAACGGATTATACTAACATTCCCGAAGAATCTAGTGTTCCATTAGAGAATATTAAAAATAAAGGTACTGCTATAAAACACCCAAAGAGTGAGAAAGAAAACAATTCAAATACTCAAAATAACGGTGAAAATAAAGTTTTTATTTATCATACACATAGTTGGGAGTCGTTTATTCCTCTAATTCCAGGTGCCACTATACCCGATGATGCTTCTAGTACAAATAATGAAGTGAATATTACGTTTGTTGGAAATTATTTAAAACAAAAGTTAGAAGAAAAAGGAATAGGTGTTTCACATGATACGACAAATATGAGGGATTTTCTGCGAAATAAAAATTTAAATTGGGCCCAATCTTACAAAGGGTCCCGTCAAATATTACAAGATAAATTAGCACAAGATAAAAATATTATGTTTCCAATGGACCTACATAGGGACGATGCGCGAAAAAATACTACAACAAAAAATATTAACGGAAAGAATTATGCACGGCTCTATTTTATTTTAGGACGAGAAAATCCTAACTTTGAAAAAAATAAAAAAATAGTAACAGCAATAAATTCATATTTAGATGAGAAGTATTACGGTTTAAGCCGAGGGATTTTTATTAAAGATCGTAAAAGCGGTAACGGAGTATATAATCAAGATCTTTCTCCAAATGCTTTACTTATTGAAATGGGAGGGGTAGATAATACACCAGAAGAATTGTATGCGTCAGTTGACGCATTAGTAGAAGCATTTAGCCACTATTATAATGAGGTAACAAAGAAAAATAACTAAAATAAAAAGGAGTGATACCTAGTCAGAAGTTCTAGGGGTTACTCTTTTTTTTAGAATATAAAATCACCAATAAACGTCATCAATTGAAAAAATCTTTCTTTTCATTCTTCTTTTTACAGTTTTATAGGAGAAAGCTAGGTTTCTTATTTTTACTAATGTTATAATAAGAAAAAAGCACGAAAAGAGGTCATCTCATGCTAGAGGTTATTGCAACATGTTTAGAAGATGTAAAACGAATTGAACGAGCTGGCGGGAAGCGAATTGAATTAATTACATCTTATACAGAAGGCGGTTTAACGCCGAGTTATGCATTTATTAAAAAAGCGGTAGAAGCAGTACATATACCGATTCACGTTATGATTCGTCCGCATGCGAAGTCTTTTACATATACGGAAGAAGAAATTGAAATGATGAAGGAAGATATTATCATTGCGCAGAAGTTAGGTGCAGCTGGTGTTGTATTAGGCGTATTAAACGAACGAAATGAAGTGGATGAAGAGAAATTAGCGGATTTACTATCTGTTGTAGATGGAATAAATGTAACGTACCACCGTGCAATAGATGATATAGAAAATCCAGTAGAAGCGATGGGAACTTTAAAGAAGTTTCATAAAGTGACTCACGTTTTAACGTCAGGTGGACAAGGAAATATAGTAGAGAATATACCGGTGCTTACAGAAATGCAAAAGGTAAGCGATGGTCAAATTCAACTTGTAGCTGGAGCTGGCGTGACGAAAGAAAATATAAAGCGATTGCTTGATGAAACTGGAATTTCGCAAGCTCATGTCGGTACAGCGGTAAGAGAAGGAAAATCATGTTTTTCTGAAATTGATCCTAACTTAGTACAGGAATTAGTTCAAATCATACAATAAACACGTAAGAAAGAGGAGAAACGATGAAGGAAAATACGAAGAAAGAATTATTCTCATGGGCTAAAACGATAGGATTTACTCTTGTATTAATCGTAATTATTCGCGGTGTTTTATTTACACCTTCATTAGTGCAAGGTGAATCGATGATGCCTACTTTAGAAAATAACGAACGAGTTCTCGTGAATAAGATTGGTTATAGTATAAGTGGATTAGATCGCTTTGATATTATCGTCTTCCACGGAAAAGAAGGATACGACTTAGTAAAACGAGTAATTGGTTTACCAGGCGATACAGTGGAGTATAAAAATGATGTTTTATATGTAAACGGTGAATCGATGGAAGAACCATATTTAAAAGAATTTAAAGAAAAAGCGACGGGCCGTGTATTAACTCCAGACTTTACGTTAGAACAAATTACAGGGAAAACGAAAGTGCCAGAAGGCCAAGTATTTGTTTTAGGCGATAATCGTGAAGTTTCTAAAGACGGTCGTATGTTCGGATTTATTTCAGAAGATGAAATTGTCGGAAAAGGACAAGCTGTTTTCTGGCCGTTGAAGCAAGTAAGAGCATTATAAAGCAAGTATGGGAGAAATATTCTTCTGGTGGATTTAAATCACATTTTTTGTAAAACTGAATGTTCATTTAAGAAAGACAGAGGTCATTTTGATTATTATTTTTCAAAATGGCCTCTGTTTATTTGAAGATAGTATTGCAAGGAGGGAATTTAAATGATAACGAAAGAAGCAGAAGTTATTTTAAACAGGAAAGGAGCCAGAAAAGTAAACGAAATTCCTAAAGAGGTCTTACAATTACTACAGCAAGGGAAAATAGAAAGTGTTAATCTAACAGAATGGCTAGCTATAAATCATATTGAACTACTTAAAAATGTCTTACCTTCAATAGGACTCAAGAATAGTTTGGAATGTATAGTAGCTGAATTAGAAAAACAGAACGTTGAAACAGGAATGAAAGTCATACGAATAACAGGAACTTTATTGGATGAAATTATACTCAAAGAGTATGAAGGAAACAAGGAAGACATACTGATAAAATTATCTGATCATATTTCAGATAGTGTACGATGTTGGGCAGCATTTATGAATAAAAAATCAAATAACACATTAAAAGATACATTAACGTATATTCGATCTTTTGCGGCGGATCATCATTTTGGTGTTCGAGAAATTGCTTGGATGTCTATTAGAGAAGATCTTTCACAAAATATAGAAGAAAGTGTGGAATTGTTAGTAGAATGGGCAAAAAGTGAAGATGAGAATATTCGTAGGTTCTCTGTAGAATCTATTCGTCCTCGAGGTGTATGGAGTAAACATATTGAAATATTAAAACAAGAACCTGAAAAAGCACTTCCCATTCTTAATTTACTTAAATCAGATCCATCAAAATATGTACAAGATTCGGTTGGAAACTGGTTAAATGATGCAAGTAAGACGAAACCGGATTGGGTAATGAACCTGTGTGAAGAATGGGAAAAGGATACTGATATAAAATCAACTAGTAGAATTATTAAAAAAGCTAAAAGAACGATTTTGAAAAATAAGTAATACGTCACTAATAGACTTGTTAGTTGTACGAAGGAACAATCAATCATGTTAAAAAAAGAATACTTTAAATAACTATGAGAAGAGCATGTATTGATCAAAAATTGATCAATACATGCTCTTTATATTTTCTTTTATATCAGTGTTATTAATGAAAGGTGAACTCTAGAAATTGAACCGTCGTGATTTCTAAAGTTAATTTTATATTCACTGTCAGGAAGCGAATCACTCCAATATAAATTACATTCACTAATAGTTCGTTCTTCACGTGTTAAAGTTCTGTCAATCATTCAAGAGCCTTTCATTCTATATAAATCACATATTATTTGTGTTTTTTTAATAGCGGACAAAATATATCGGATTATGTATGTGAAAAAAATATTGATAGAATTGAAAGAATATTTTATAATTTTAAATTATATATTTGTTTCGAAAAGCGGAATTTAAGTTCCGAAATTCGGAACAAGAGGGAGATAGAATGAGTATAAATAAAACGGCAGTTAAAACAATGGATATTTTAGAGTTGTTTTATGAGCATGACGAGCTCAGTTTAACAGAGATGGTTCAGCTTACGAGTATGCCGAAAACATCTGTTTATCGTTTAATTGGCTCGTTAGAAGAAATGGAGTTTTTACAAAAAAACGAAAAGGGGAAATATCATTTAGGAGTCGTGTTTTTACGGTTCGGTCAACTTGTTTCACAAAGATTATCTGTAAGAAATATTGCGATTCCATATATGAAAGAGCTTAGAAATAGTTTAGGGCAGGCAGTTAATTTAATTATTCAAGATGGTAATGACGCGATTTATGTGGAAAAGATGGAAGGCGTTCAGCCTGTACGAGTGTATACAGCGGTTGGAAGAAGAGCTCCACTTTATGCGGGTGCATGTCCGAGAATTTTACTATCGTATTTCTCTAAGGAGGAGAAACGGAAGTACATAGAGGAAACGGATTTAAAACAGTTTGCGGATGGAACAATTGTGGATAAGGAACAATTGCTAGAAGTGTTACAAATGGCGAAAAAGGAAGGACACACAATTAGCTACTCTGAGTTAGAAAATCATACAGCCGCTATAGCAGCGCCCATTTTTGCAAGCGATGGAACGGTTGTAGCGGGAATTAGTATTTCGGGATTAGCAATTGAGTATAAAGAAAGTAACATTCCATATTTTATTGCGAAGGTGAAAGAAACAGCCCATCGCATTTCGAAAGAACTCGGTTTTTTGGCATAGAAAGAGGGAGTAGGATGAAATTTTCTGCGTTAGGGGATCAAGCAATTATTGTTACATTTGGTGAAGAAATCGGGATGGATACATACGAAAAAGTGCAACGACTATTTCAAGCACTGCAGCAACATCCGTTTGCAGGAATGATTGAATGCGTTCCATCGTTTACTTCATTAGCCGTTTACTACAATTTGTATGAAGTATGGAAGGGAAATGATAGAAAGATAAGACCGTATGATTACGTATGCCAATACATAACTGGAATATTAGATACGTATAAGGAAGAGCTGAAACGAGATGTGAAACATATTTCTATACCCGTTTGTTACGGGGGAGAATATGGACCTGATTTAGAAGAGGTGGCACATTATCATGGTTTACAAGTAGAAGATGTGATTCGAATACATAGTGAAACAACATATTTTGTGTATATGCTAGGTTTTACACCAGGGTTCCCGTATTTAGGAGGACTATCAAAAGAACTAGAAACACCTAGAAAAGAAACACCGCGGTTGCAAATCTCTCCTGGTTCAGTAGGTATTGGCGGAAATCAAACAGGTATTTATCCGCTTGAAACACCGGGTGGATGGAATATTATTGGCCGAACTCCGATCTCCTTATTTAATCCAGAAGAAGAAACACCAACCTATATTCAAAGCGGTATGTATTTACGATTTATCCCGATAACGAAGGAAGAGTACGTATCACTTGAGGGGGCTAAAGAATGGATGTAGAGGTTTTACATGCAGGGATGTTTACAACAGTCCAAGATTTAGGGCGGTCTCATTATCAACAATATGGTGTACCAGTTGGCGGGGCTATGGATCAAAGTGCACTTCGGATGATCAATATGTTGGTCGGTAATGAAGAGAATGAAGCAGGACTTGAAATGACAATTATGGGACCTAAATTGTTAATAAAGAAAACGACGTTACTCGCGATTGGCGGAGCAAATATGGAGCCGTTACTCAATGGGAAGCGTATTCCATTATGGCGTCCCATTTTAGCGGAAGAAGGTAGCATGCTTTGTTTTGGGAAAGTGAAAAGCGGTTGCAGAGCGTATGTGACTTTTGCAGGTGGTATACATATTGATCGTACGATGGGAAGCAAAAGTACTTACATACGTGCTGCAATTGGTGGTATTGAGGGAAGAATGCTGAAAAAAGGAGATTATTTTCAAATTGGTACGCACTCCGAAATAGCGAGTCGTTTTATTCAAAACTTACAAAAGGATGAGCGAATGAAAACGAAATGGGCAATTAGCAGCAGCGTACTGCCAAAGTATAAGAAATATCCTAAGCTTCGCGTCATAACTAATTTTGAATATGATCAATTTACAGAAGAAAGTAAACAGGCATTTTTTACGAAAGAGTATAAAGTATCTAATTACGCTGACCGTATGGGCTATAGAGTTGAAGGAGAAGTTTTAAATAGAGTGGAAGAAAAAGAGATTTTATCGAGTCCCGTTACATTTGGGACGATTCAAGTTCCAAATGGTGGACAGCCAATTATATTAATGGTAGATAGGCAAACGACGGGTGGCTATCCGAGAATGGGAAATATTATTTCAGTAGATTTACCACTTCTTGCTCAGTTAAAACCAGGGGACTACGTTTCTTTTGAGAAAATTACGCTTGAAGAAGCGGAACAATTGTACATAGAACAAGAAGTAAATATGAATCTATTAAAGAAATTCATCACTTTACGAAGCTGACATTAGGAGGGAAATATCTTGACGGCAATCGATTTAAACTGTGATTTAGGAGAAAGTTTTGGAGCATATAAAATGGGGAATGATGATGAAATTCTTCCGTTCGTTTCCTCTATAAATGTTGCTTGTGGTTTTCATGCAGGTGATCCGACTGTAATGAGGAAAACGGTCGAAAAGGCACTGCAGCATAACGTAGCAATTGGCGCGCATCCTGGTTTTCCTGATTTAATTGGATTTGGAAGAAGAAACATGAATGTTTCAGCAAGTGAAGTATACGATTACGTTTTATATCAAATCGGTGCATTAGACGCTTTTGTGAAAGCGGCAGGCGGGAAAATGCATCATGTAAAACCGCACGGTGCCCTATATAATATGGCGGCGACAAATCCGGAAATTGCAGATGCAATCACGAAGGCAATTTATGATAGTAATCCTAATCTATTACTTTACGGATTAGCAAATAGCGAGGCGTTTATACAGGCTGCGGAAAAATACAATATAACTCTCGTACAAGAAGCTTTTGCTGATCGTACGTATAAGCAAGATGGAACGTTAACGAGCCGTACGGAAGAAAATGCGCTTATAAAAAATGAAGACGAAGCGATAAGGCAAGTGCTTCAAATGGTGAAAGAAGGATATGTAAATTCGGTGAATGGGGAGAAAGTAGCAGTTCAAGCACAAACAATTTGTTTACATGGTGATGGAGAGAAAGCAGTCCAATTTGCGAAAAAAATATACAGAACATTCGAACTTAATGATATTTCTATTTGTGCACCGAAATAAAAAATAGGGGGAAGTGCTGAAATGATTAAATTAATCGGGATACTACTTGTTGCAGTGGGCTTTTTATTTAGATTAAATACACTTTTAGTAGTTATGGTTGCAGGTATTGTTACTGGTATGGTTTCAGGATTAAGTTTTTATGATGTGATTAGCATGTTCGGTAAATTTTTCATAGAAAATAGATATATGTCTATGCCTATTATACTAACTTTACCGGTAATCGGAATTTTAGAACGTTACGGTTTAAAAGAAAGAGCAGAAGCACTTATAACGAAATCAAAAGGCGCAACAACTGGAAGAGTATTAATGTCATATTTTACGATAAGAGAATCATCAGCAGCACTTGGACTGAATATTGGTGGTCATGCGCAAACAGTAAGACCGCTCGTTGCACCGATGGCAGAAGGGGCTGCGCAAGGAAAATATGGTAAGCTTCCTGAAAAGTTGAGAGAAAAGATTAAAGCGAATGCAGCAGCCGCGGAAAATACAGCTTGGTTTTTCGGAGAGGATATATTTATTGCAACTGGAGCTATTTTATTAATGAAAGGGTTCTTCGATTCAGTAGGTATGCATGTCGGTGTATGGGATATGGCGCTTTGGGGTATTCCAACTGCAATATCAGCACTTATCGTGAGCTGGATCAGATTTAGAAGATTTGATAAATATATAGCGAAAACGATGGAATCAAAAGAAAAAGAAGAGAAGGAGGCAATATAAAATGAACATCATCACAATGGATACAATTTATTACATATTAGGTATAATCGTTGCCTTTATCGCTGTTCGTATTGCATTTGATCGTGAACATCCAAACCGATTTGGTTCTAGCTTATTTTGGGCGTTATTTGCAGTTACGTTTTTATTCGGAAATATAATCCCTTCGTTTTACGTTGGTTGTATCGTGCTCGCTATGGTCGTGTTAGCTTCACTAAACAAAGTAACAAAATCAGAGGAGAAAGAAGTACCGGTGCAAGAACGTGTGAAACATGCGGAGAAATTAAAAAATAAAATTTTTATGCCTGCACTATTAATTCCTATTTTTACAATTATCGGTACGCTAACGTTAGGAAAAATCAAATGGGGAAATGTTTCTCTTGTTGATCCAGATAAAGTAACGCTAGTAGCATTAGCACTAGGAGCATTACTTGCATTCGTTGCGGCGATGCGTATTACAAAATCGAAAATAACAACGCCTGTTCAAGAAGGAAGCAGACTATTACAAGCTGTCGGCTGGGCTGTTATTTTACCACAGATGTTAGCGGCACTTGGCGGTATTTTCGCAAAGTCTGGCGTTGGACAAGTCGTTTCTGATTTAGTTGGACAAGTGTTACCGACAGAGTATCCGTTTGTAGCTGTTATGGCGTATTGTTTAGGAATGATGCTCTTTACAGTCGTAATGGGAAATGCTTTCGCAGCGTTTGCCGTAATTACTGGCGGAATTGGCTTACCTTTAATTGTTCAAATGCACGGTGGAAACCCAGCAATTATGGCAGCTCTTGGTATGTTTGCTGGATATTGCGGAACGTTACTTACTCCAATGGCAGCAAACTTTAATATCGTTCCGGCAATGCTTTTAGAGCTAAAAGATAAAAATGCGGTTATTAAAGCGCAAGTCCCAATTGCTCTTTCAATTTTTATCATAAATATGTTTATTATGTACGGCTTAGTATATCGTTTCTAATTAGGAGGGTAAAACTATGAAAACAGTATTATTAACAGGATTCGATCCGTTCGGTGGAGAAAGTATCAATCCAGCTTGGGAAGTCGCAAAAAGTTTGCATGAAAAAACAATCGGAGAGTACAAGATTATAAGTAAACAAGTACCAACCGTATTTCATAAATCAATAAAAGTTCTAAACGAATATATACAAGAACTAAACCCTGAAATGATTATATGTATTGGACAAGCTGGAGGCAGACCAGATATTACGATAGAGCGTGTCGCAATTAATATTGATGATGCAAGAATTGCTGACAATGAAGGGAATCAGCCGGTAGATGTACCGGTTGTGGAAGAAGGACCGGCTGCCTATTGGTCTACGCTTCCGATGAAAGCAATCGTTAAAAAACTTCAAGAAGAAGGGATACCAGCTTCCGTTTCACAATCAGCAGGTACATTCGTTTGTAATCACTTATTCTATGGTCTTATGCATGAAATAGAGAACCGTGATAAGAAAATAAAAGGCGGATTTATTCATATTCCGTTTTTACCAGAACAAGCGAGTAACTATCCAGGCCAACCGAGTATGTCACTTACTACTATTCGTAAAGGGATAGAATTGGCAGTTGAGGTAACGGTGACGGTTGAGGTGGATATTGTGGAAATTGGGGGCACGACGCATTAAATAAAACGAATCATACAACACCTCCTGTAAACAACTGGTATAATAAGTATAGCAATATACATAGAGGTGATTTTTGTGCAATTTGAAGAAGTACGCTCAATTTTAGAGCAAGCGAAGAAAATTACAGTGTTAACAGGCGCAGGAGCAAGTACGGAAAGTGGTATCCCAGATTTTCGTTCAGCAAATGGATTGTATGCTGATGCGAATGTGGAGATGTATTTATCAAGGGGATATTATAATAGAAGCCCGAAAGAATTTTGGAAGCATTATAAAGAAATATTTCAAATTAATACGTTTCATCAATATAAACCAAATCGCGGTCATCGCTTTTTAGCGGAATTAGAAGAACAAGGGAAAGATATTACGATTTTAACGCAAAATATTGACGGTTTACATCAATTAGGCGGTAGTAAGCATGTCATTGATTTACATGGAACACTTCAAACAGCACATTGTCCGAAGTGTAAAGCAGGATATGATTTGCAGTATATGATTGATCATGAAGTACCTCGCTGCGAGAAGTGTCATTTCATTTTAAATCCAGACGTTGTATTATACGGAGATACATTGCCGCAATATCAAAATGCGATAACACGTTTATATGAAACAGATGTGCTTATCGTTATGGGAACGTCATTAAAAGTACAACCTGTCGCTTCATTCCCAGAAATCGCAAAGAGGGAAATAGGAGCAACGACAATTTTAGTAAATGAAGAGTTAACAGGACAAGAATATAACTTTGATTTTGTTTTTCAAAATAAGATTGGTGAGTTTGTTGACGGGGTATCGTCGGTTAAATAAATTATTATTTTTATGAAAAACTGAGGTGTATAGAGAACACCTCAGTTTTTTTGTTTGAATAACATTCATGTTATTCCTTAATAAGGGAATGGTAATAAATAGGTTATAAAATTAAAATACTGAAAATTAAATCTTTTATTTCTTTAGTAATTAATATAAAATTCTATATATATCATATAAATAAATTTGATACATAATGATTTTGCGTAGAAATGTTAATAGAATGAAGCGAGGGAGCGAAATGAGACAGAAAAAGGAGCAGAAGAAACAATCGAAAAAGAAAAAGACTCATATTCCTTTTCGATTAAATGTACTATTTTTTATCGTCTTTCTTTTATTTTCAGCTATTATAATTCAATTAGGTAAAGTACAAATCATTGATGGAGAAACGTATAGAAATGAAGTGAACAAAAAGGAAGATGTAACGGTAAGCACTCCTGTTCCGAGAGGGAAAATGTTTGATCGGCAAGGTCAAGTGATTGTAAATAACAAACCACTACGAACCGTTACATATACAAAAATGAAAGGAGTAGATTCGAAAGAAGTTTTACAAGTTGCAAGAAATTTAGCCCAGCTAATTGAAATGTCGCCAGAAGATATAAATAAGTTGACAGAAACAGATAAAAAAGATTTTTGGATGCAGTTAAACGAAAAACGAGCAGCAGAAAAAGTGACGAAAGAAGATGAGAGTACATTTAGGAAGCAAGAGATAGAAGGGAAAGAATTAGATAAAAAAGTAGAAGAGTTGCGCCGAGAAAGAATTACGCAAGAAGAATTAAGCGAACTTTCAAAAGAGGACTTAGAAGTACTAGCAATTAAAAGTAGGATGAATGCGGGATATAAAATGACGCCGCAAATTGTTAAAAAAGATGTAAGTCAAAATGAATATGCAATCGTAAGTGAAAGATTGGCAAGTTTACCAGGAGTGGATACGACAGTGGATTGGGAACGTGAATACCCAAATGATAAAATACTTCGCTCTATTCTTGGTAGCGTTTCTACTGAAAATGAGGGTTTGCCAAGAGAACAGTTAGATTATTATTTAGTGCGTGATTATAACCGCAATGACCGTATTGGTAAGAGCTACATCGAGAAACAGTACGAAGATGCGTTACATGGAACGAAAGAACAGTCTAAAAATATTACGGATAAAGCAGGAAATATTATTCGGACGGAAAAAGTGACTGAAGGAAAAAGCGGAAATAATTTAATGTTAACTGTTGATATGGAGTTACAGAAAAAAGTAGAGGAAAGTCTTGAAAAGAATTTACGAGCATTTCATTCTGCAGAGCCGATGATGGATCGTGCGTTCGTTGTAATGATGAACCCGAAAAATGGCCAGATTTTATCAATGGCAGGAAAGAAAATTGTAAATAAAGATGGCGGAATGCAAATAGAAGACTTCGCTTTAGGGACGATGACAAGTTCTTATGAATTAGGGTCAACCGTGAAAGGGGCTACGTTATTAGCCGGATATCAAACTGAAACAATTAAGCCGTATACGCATTTCTTTGATGCACCAATGTATTTTAAAGGAAGTGTCAAGCCAAAGAAATCGTGGAAAGATTTTGGTGATATTGATGATTTAAGAGCTTTACAAGTTTCATCAAACGTTTATATGTTTAATACAGCATTAAAAATGGCAGGTGTAAATTATGTACCAAACAATCCGCTAGATATTAAAAAAGAGACATTTAATAAAATGCGCTACTATTTTAGACAGTTTGGATTAGGTGTACCGACTGGAATTGACTTACCGAATGAATCGATTGGTCAAATGGGTAGAACGGATGACATACCTGGTTTTTTACTTGATTATGCGATTGGACAGTACGATACATATACGCCGCTTCAGCTTGCTCAATATATGTCAACAATTGCAAACGGTGGTTACCGAATGAAACCACAAATTGTACAAGAAGTGAGAGAGCAACCACATAGACCAGAGGATGTTGGAAAAGTTGTTCGGTCTATTGAACCAGTTATTTTAAATCGAGTGGATATGGACACTTCATACATTAATCATGTAAAAGAAGGATTTAGAAGAGTTTTTCAAGAAACTGACGGAACAGGTACGGCAACGTTTAAAGGATTACCGTATAAACCAGCTGGAAAAACAGGAACAGCTGAAACTGTATACGGTGGAGAAAGTGATATTGGAAGAGATGAAAACAATAACCGAAAAAAATGTTATAATTTAACTCTTGCCGGTTATGCACCATATGATGCTGATCCGGAAGTAGCTTTTTCAGTTGTTGTACCTTGGGTGAATGATGACAAATCAGGAATTAATTCCGCGATTGGTAAAGAGATTTTGGATGCGTATTTTGAATTGAAAACGAAAAGAGCGGGTGGAAATCCAGTCCCAGTAGAACAGCCGAACAAGGCCCAGTAAAAATAGTATCACTGCATGGAGACATATTGTGCAGTGATATATTTTTTGAGTTAAAAAGCGTTTAAACAAGGTGGGAATGGATATGAAACAGGAGATTAAAAGAGGCTGGGGGAAATACATACTCTTCGTGTTTGTTTTGGTAGTAGCCTATCATTCTTTTACTTTATGTAAAGTGGAAGGAAAATCGATGCAACCGACTTTATATGAAGAAGACTACGTATTTGTAAATAAAGCAGCAGTACATTTTTCTAATTTAGAGCACGGAGAAATTGTCATTATAAAGGAAGAGGATGAGTCGAAATATTATGTGAAACGGGTAATAGGGCTTCCTGGTGACGTAATTAACATAACGAATGGATCAGTATATGTGAATGATAAAAAGCAAGAAGAACCGTATACAAATAAAGATTTATTCAATAATACGCAAGTGTTTTATAATTTTCAAAAGACAAAAATCCCGCCAAATAAGTTATTTGTAATGGGAGATAATCGTGAACTTAGTAGAGATAGTCGAAATGGCCTAGGATATATTGAAGAAGATAATATAATAGGTAAAGTGGAATTTGTATATTATCCTTTTTCAAAAATGAAGATCATAGAATAAGTGGGGTTATACAAAACCCCACTTATTAAAGTTTCACTTTATCTTCTTTAAATAACCTTTTGGATTAAATGAAATGAAAAACTTATGTTTAGATTCATCGATTATGAAATTGTTGTTTTTAGCTAAAAACTCTTCTACAGCTTCCATTGGGCCAGGGCCCCAATCGGGAGAAATAGGATTTCCGTTAATAGATGTATCCTCTACAATAATATAACTACCAGTAGTAACGATAGATTTATAAAGTAAAAGTTCTTTTGATACATGCTCTTTACTATGATCAGAATCTAAAATAACTAAAATCACATCATCAGGTTTGCGCATATTTAATATAGTTTGAACGGCCTGTACAGAAACAGAAGAAGCTGTTACATACGTAATTCGATCATGTGATGGACGATTTGGTTGAGGAAATATATCAATAGTAAGAACGTGACCTTTTCCAATTAAATCTAATACAGAAGCCAAATACAATGCGCTACCACCATAACAAGTGCCGCACTCAATAATTAAATCGGGTTTTAATTCATAAATAATTTCTTGATACAAAAAAAGATCAGAGGGAAGTTTGAGAATGGGGACCCCGAGCCAGTGTGTATCATGTAACCAAACGTTGCTGTCGTAATAAAGTTTTAGAAATTCATTGCTTATAGTATCGATGTTAATTCTCCTTTCTAAAAAGGATTCTTTCGTTTTACGTAAAGTGCTTACGTATGAAAGTTGTACTATATATTATGTAGTAAGGAATTGTAAGGCGAGTGTTTTTACTTAAAAATAAGTTAAATAACTCATGTGTAAATGAAAGGAAATGGACGTATGTATAAGTACACAATTTGCTTCATTAGAAAAGGAAATGAAATACTCTTATTGAATAGAAATAAAAAGCCGAATATGGGAATGTGGAATGGTGTCAGAGGAAAAATAGAAGATAATGAAACGCCATACGAAGGAATTATTAGAGAAACGCTTGAAGAAACGGGAATAGAGCTTCCAAGTGTAACGTATAAGGGGAATGTTATTTTTAAAGATAAAGACGAGTCTTGGGATAGTGAGGGAATGTATGTATTCCTTGCTGATTTGCCAGGTGGAGTACATATGAATACACCATTAAGTACGGCGGAAGGGTTATTAGAATGGAAAGAAATTGATTGGATATTAAATTGTGATAATAGAGGTGTAGTTAGCAATTTACAAAAATACTTACCGATCATATTAAAAGAAGAAAATAAGCTGGATCATATATTTACATATGATAACCGGCATATTCATTACACAACTGCATGTTTAATGGAAGATGATGTGAACAAACGGTATGAAAAACAACTTGTTTCTCAATAGAAAAAATATGAAAATAATCAATCTTATACGCTAGTAGATAATATTTTTATAGGGCAATCCGCATTTTTATGTTGATTGCTCTCATTATATATGCGAGGTGATTATATGTTTCAGAAATACAATTCATTAGGCATAATCGTCATATGTACGATGTTCCTTTTTGTAGCTTGTTCTAAAAGTGAGAAAGAACTTAAAGATATTCAAAAAGCAAATTACCTTGTATCTTATTCGAATGCAATGAAAAACGGTGGCTACATATATGCATATGATAAGAAAGGAAATGAGATTAGTAAAATAGAAGTAGATGGGCAAAGTATGATGAGCAATGCAAAAGATGAAAAGGGATACTACTTCTCATCAAATAGAAACAACAATCATTATGCAATTGATAAGATGGGTAAGATGCAAGAAATCAATAGACCGAAACAATTACAAGATGTAAACGCAGGGGCATATTTTATCCATGCAGAACAAGGTTATAAATTTTATGATGTGAACATTGGGCTGATAGATGAAAAGAAGGGGTATACAAGTGAACTCATATATTGGAAAGAGAATGAAAAAAGGCAAGAAAGTGTAGAACTGAAGGGAACGATTCAAGGAGCGCATATTATTGAGAACCACATATACGCATTTTCACAAACGCTAGACAAAGTATATATTTCAGAAATAGATTTGGCGACAAATAAAAAGATAAACGAATTTGAAATTCCTAATGAAAATGTGTATTTTGCACCAACTGCTCAAAAAGTAATTTTTCAAAAGTATAAAGATAAATTATTACTCGTATTAAGTGATAATGTGAATCAAAAGTTACCACCTAAATTAATTATGGTAAATACGAAGACTAGAGTAGTAGAAAAAGAAACGATATTAGACAAAAAACAATTTATACCTGTTCTAGTGCAGGTGATTGATAATAAGGTGTATGTTTTAAATAATGATGAGAAAATGAAAGAGTTAGATGAGAATTTGAACATCATACGTACATATTCATTACAAAGTGACAAAAATACAAAAATCAATAGAGAGGATAAAGGGATTTCTGATATACAAGTACATGGTAATAAGGTGTATATCTTATACAAAGATATGAATCCAAAGAGTAAAACGAAACAATTGGTAGCTGAGATTGAAGGATATGATCTGTTAACTGGAACTAGTATTGAAAAGACTACTTTAAAATTAGATGAAAAATGGGATGATATTACTTTTCTCGTATTGAAAGAGTAGATAAAATGATGTGAAGGAGATAATTTAAATTATGGCATTCAAAAGCGAGGAAGAACTAAATAAAGCTTTCGAGGCAGCTAAAGCGACTCTAGCAATAGAAGGTATGATTATTACAAAAGAAATGGAAAAAGTTATAAAAGAAAAGTTAGCCGGAAAGATAACGTACGAGCAGCTTATTACATTAGCTGATGCGATTGCGAGACGTGAACGTACTTAACAATCTAGAAGCGACCACAAAATTTTTAAAAATAAACGGTGAAAAAGAGATGGTAGATCCATCTTTCAGACTGTAGACAAACTATTTTTGGAGAGTTCAGATGCTAAAAAATAGTTTGTCTCTTGCTTTATGGCTAATTTATCCAACAATATATATATGTAGTACGTTCTATGCTACAATTTATTATAGGGGAGGAAGGTATCTTATGAAAATATCTGTTTATGTTGCAAGTGCATTTAGCAAGGATCATAAAGGCGGAAATAAAGCAGGAGTGGTATTTATGGAGAATACATTGACCACTACTCAAAAAATGGCAATAGCCAAACAACTGGGCTATGCGGAAACCGCATTTATATCAGAATCTGAAATTGCTGATTATAAAATTGAGTATTTTACACCAAAAGAAGAAGTTGATTTATGTGGGCATGCCACAATTGGCTCTTTCGCGATACTGATGCATGTAAATAAACTTTTCAAGAATCGCTATACGATTGAAACGAACAGCGGTGTTCTTACTATTACCATAAAAGAGGACATCATATTCATGGAGCAAAACGAACCGATATTCTATGATGTTATATCTCCAAATGAGTTTATCGACTGCTTTGACATTAAAGATATAGACAATACATACCCAATTCAAATTGTCTCCACGGGCTTAAAAGATATTTTAATTCCCATAAAAAGCGAAACACAATTACATACAATGCAACCTAATTTTGAAAAAATTAAAGAAATCAGCAAGTATTATAATGTTGTCGGGATGCATCTATATACTTTTAATGACAATCGAATTATATGCAGAAACTTTGCTCCGCTATACGACATCAATGAAGAAGCAGCGACTGGAACTTCAAACGGTGCATTAGCTTGCTACCTTTATGAACAGCGCTACTTACAAAAAGAAGTCTATGTATTTGAACAAGGTCATTCTTTACATTCGCCTTCCGAAATATTAGTTAAATTAGCAACCAATAGCGAGAATAAAATAGAAAAAGTTTATGTTGGTGGCAAAGGTTATTACTGTGAAACGAAGTGTTTAAATATAGAAAATATTGAGTGAAAATAAAAAAAGGGATGGTAGATCCATCTCTTTTTCATATGCTCCATGATTAACTGCGAATCGCTTTAATCATAAAACGATGTTGCTTCACATCAAAATAACCTTTTTGTAAGATGATTTCATGTATACGATATAATTCCTCATTGTAACCTTCGACAGTAAAATCAGGAATTTGCCACGGAATCGCTGTTAAATAATAGACGATAGCGCCAATGTCGTAAAAGCGTTGAAAAGGGAACTCTTCTTTTTCTTCTAAAATAGTAAATCCATTTTCCTTTAACTCACTACATGCAGTTTCAAGAGACCAACTTGCAAATTCGCTATTTAGCGGTGCATTAAACTGTTCATTAAGTTCAGCACAATCGAGACCTCCAACTTGTTGTGTAAGGAAAATGCCATTTGGAGAAAGGATTCTGTTTACCTCAGAGGCAGCGTAAGATTCATGTTGATTTATGATTAAATCAAATTGAACATCTTGAAATGGTAAAGTAGTATCATCGGTTACCTCTACAACTGTAACCCCTAAAGGCTCTAATTTCTTCCGAGCGATTGGCACGTTTGGAGCATAGCCCTCAGTCGCAAAAATAGTTGACGAGAACGGTTGTAACATAGATAAAAACTCTCCGCCACCAGTACCCATATCTAGCATTGATTCTGTATGCTGCATAAGCTGAAAAGCAGTGCTGCCGTACGACCACAATAAAGGCTCGCACTTCATTCGACCCGTTTCTGAAATGAAAGAAAAATCCCAGCCGCTAAAATTTATATTTGCACTTTCTAATAGTGATGAAAATAATAAATCATGTTTCATAATTGTATCCTCCTATTTTGTAAGTAAATGCTAAGATGAGAAAAGAAAAAGGGAGGACCTCTTATTAAAGTGGAATGGTTTTACGTTTCGTTTTTAAATAGATTCATATAAATTCGCTCCTTGTGAGAATGGTTATTTATATATTCGGGATAATCGAGTGGAAATCCTTTGAAGTTATAAGGGAAGGTAGTTGTTTAATGAAAAACTGGATGGAGTTTACATACAAAGAGGACAATCAAATTTGGGACAGGATAGATAGTAAGCTAAAGTTTTCACCAAGTGATTCTACTTTTCCATCATTTAAGGTGCCAAGCCCTTTTGTTACATATGATATTTCTCATTACTTTGGAGAGTCGGTACATTTAAATGTATATGATAATCTGGAAAGTAAAGCGTTACAAGCTTTTCAAGAAATTACAGCATCGAATGAATATATCATGGCACTGGATTGGCAACATGAGTGTTATTGGGTGAATCCGCATTTAGAGTTTGAAAGAAATGAATTTGATGAGTGGATTATACCAGTATTTCCGAATGGAGAGTACTACTTCTTTATTCAGAAGGACTTTAAGTGGGGGTATTTAGGCCACCCTTGGGAGAAGAGTATAACGATATTTGGGAAAGAACTTATAGAAAGCTTTGAACGAAATAAGCCGGAAATGTTTCAAAATATGTTAAGGCAAGGATAATGTTTGAAAGAGAAAACCGCTTATACTTCATTTTTGAAGCATAAGCGGTTTTGTTTAAAATACTTAAAAACAAAAATCTTTTGGTAAAGTACCATTTTTTATTACCGTTCTTAACCCATGTTTTATAATCCAAGGGTTAACAGGATGCTGTTTATCGCGTAATTGTTGTAGCCATTGAAAAACGAGTTCTTTATCTTCTTTCGTAATATCGTTAATATGATTGGCTACTGATTTTTGGACATATTTAGAAGAATCATTCATTAATGGTTCAAGAAGCTGTAAATTGTTCTTAAAGTCACCATTCAGAGCTCCTATCTTTTTAGCCCAAGGAAGTCTGGGCCTTGTACCTTCGGAAACTAATCTTCTAATGTGGCTGTTTTCATCATGAATCCACTGTTGTAATATGTGTAGTGTGTCTTCATGGTATGTTTCAAGAAAAGGACGAATGGCATATTCAGCAGTATTCCTTTTTGTTATTTCATACATGGCGTTGAATGAAGTTTCAAAATCGTAAAGCCCATATTTTTCAACGTATTTTGCGATAGGCATGTACATATATCCGTTTGTAAATGTACCTACTTCTGTTGTATTTTCTGGTCCCAATGTTTTCAGTAAAATATGTATTGCTTCATTAAAATCTTTTTGTAATGCATCGTGTAATTCATCTGCTATTACTTCTATACGTTGCTTTAACTCTAAATTTTCAACTTTACATGTTACGGAAGATACGAAGTTTCTTTTCGGAAAATTAGGATCGTGTTTACAAATAGAATCAGCCATTATTTCTGCTAATTCTTCATTAAATAAAAATTTCAACGGAACATATTTACCCATGTTTTCACCTCAATGATCAGCTAAAAACAATTTTTATTTTTTTATCGACAATCCATAAACCAAAGTCTCACTCGGAGTCGTAATACTAAAACCAGTCGTTTTATAATCAAGTTTCACCGTATCACCAGTGTAGTCTTTCGTGAATGAATCCATTTGTACGATAAACTCAGGATCTTCATATACAACATCATCTGCATTATATGAATCCAAAATTAAATCCACATCAACGAAAATACTACAAGAGTTTGTCATTGTTCCTCTAATGCGAATGATTTTTTTGTCTTCACGTTCTAATCTACGTATGGCTGCTTTTGCTTCATCAGTAATGCGAATGTTCATGGTATCCCAACCTTTATGTATATTTCCTTTATTATTGCAAAAACAGGAGCAATAGGGAAGGGAGAAGCATTGGAATAAAAAACGAGCAAACATATTTGTTTGCTCGTTTCACTTTATTTCAATTCACATTTATCAAGTGGAATCACTTTTGTTTTCTTCGTAAATTTATATCCTAACCATAGTACTAAGAAGAGTGGTAAACCGATGTAAGAAACAAGTACACCGTTCCAATCGATTGCTTCGCCCATAAATGCGCCGTAGTTTTGACCTAAAATTACGATTACACAAAGTGTGAATGCGAAGATTGGACCGAACGGGAACCATTTTGCTCTATATGGTAAGTCTTTTAAATCTTTACCTTGTGCGATATATGCTTTACGGAAGCGGTAATGACTAATTGCAATGCCGACCCATGCGATAAAGCCAGACATACCAGAAGCATTTAATAACCAAATATATACAACACCGTCACCGAATAAAGAAGCGATGAAAGCGACGCTACCAACTACTGATGTTGCGATTAGAGCGTTAACAGGTACACCACGGCTATCTAATTTACCAAGAAACTTCGGTGCTTTACCTTGGCGAGCTAAATCCCAAAGCATACGAGTTGATGCATACATACCAGAGTTACCAGCAGATAATACTGCCGTTAAAATAACAGCGTTCATAACAGAAGCAGCGAAGGCAACGCCCGCTTTTTCAAATACAAGTGTAAATGGACTTACTGTAACATCACTTGCTGCAAGGCTTTCAGTTGTATAAGGAATTAATAAACCGATAACGAGAATCGCAAGGATATAGAATAAAAGAATACGCCAAAAGATCGAACGAATTGCTTTTGGGATATTGCGTTCTGGATCAGACGTTTCACCAGCAGCTACCCCAAGTAATTCAGTTCCTTGGAATGAGAAACCAGCTGCCATAAATACACCGATAATTGCCATGATACCGCCGTTAAATGGAGCATCTGCAACAGTGAAGTTTTTAAAGCCAACAGATTCGCCGCCCATAATTCCAAAAATCATCATAAAACCGACAATTAAAAAGATTATAATTGTAACTACTTTAATAAGTGCGAACCAATATTCAGATTCACCAAAACCTTTAACAGATAAATAGTTTAAAAGGAAAATAATAGCTAAGCATAACCCACTCCAAATGAGGGAAGGGGTATCAGGGAACCAAAATTTCATAATTAATGTTACGGCCGCTAGTTCTGCCGCAATTGTAATCGCCCAGTTATACCAATAGTTCCACCCAAGTGCAAAGCCAAGGGACGGATCAACAAATTTTGTTGCATACGTGCTAAAAGATCCAGTAACAGGCATGTATGCTGCGAGTTCAGCTAAGCTTGTCATTAAAAAGTAAACCATAATTCCAATTGCGGCGTATGCAACTAATGCACCGCCAGGTCCAGCTGAATGGATGACACCACCGCTGGCAAGAAATAGTCCGGTACCGATTGTACCACCGAGAGAAATCATCGTAAGGTGACGAGATTTTAATCCGCGTTTTAATTCACCTTGTCCTTGTGTAGTTTGCGTTTTAGAGGTAGATTGATTTGTTGCGCTATTCATGTTCAACACTCCTTTTCTTGTAGGTTAGGAAGGAGCGGGGGAGAAAAATACAAAAAACCGCCAAAGGAATTAGGCGGAACGTTTCACAAATAACCACCCCATCATACCCTTCCGTTAAGATAGCACCCCACGTTTACACGGTAATTTTGTAAACGTGACAGTTCTGTTCCTTTCGGAGACAGCCCCAGCTCATATTTCCAGAGAAGAAATATAAACTTCGGCAACTTTTCCTTTCAAACGGAGTCAGTGACATTCTCTGTGTCTCGTCCATTTTACTTTTAAAAGTCGCAACCTCTACCTCATCGGATTGATGAGGATTTATATATTGCTAAGATTTTTAATATATGGCAATTGTAATGACTTTCTGAATATATTGCAAGATATTTTGTTAGGAAAAGTCTAAAAATATCGGTTATTGTATAGGAAACGCTTGCATAACTCCACCCGAACCTACTGTTATGTAACAAAAAATAAAGAAATAAATTGTTATACAAATGTTTCGCAAAAAATATTGAAAAACCCTTTAAAATTAAAAGAAAATTCAGAAAATATAATTCGACATAACTAACAAAAGAGGATTATTCCTTAAATTCGTTTCAAAGAATAAGTATAAACCTGATTAATAGAATGAATATTCTTTTTATTTCTGATAAAATTGAGGTATTGTTTAATTGAAAAGGGGAAATTAATATGAAATTAGAAACAGAAAGGCTCTATATAGTGCCGTGTACAGAAGAGAGTATTCGCGTTGCTAACGAGCAAGGATACAATAGTGGCCCACATATTGTAGGGCATGTAGAAAATGTAAAAAAAGATGAGAATGTATTACCTTGGGGGGCGTGGTATGTCATTCGAGAAGAAGATGACATCGTTCTAGGTGATATCGGGTTTAAAGGGAAACCAAATGAGGAACATACAGTAGAAATTGGTTACGGATTTATTGAGAAATATTGGAATAAAGGATATGCAACAGAAGCTGTAAGAGAATTAATAAATTGGGCTTTTCAAACAGGACAGGTAGAAACAATTATTGCAGAGACACTTCTTGAAAATATTAGCTCGATTCGTGTATTAGAGAAATTAAATATGAAAAGAGTAGGCACTACAGAAACAATGATCAATTGGAAAATAGAAAAATAAAAAATACCGCTCGAAGTATATCGGGCGGTATTTTTATCGTTATGGTAGCATTTGTTTTTGATCTTTCGGATATCCATCTGTTGATGCGTTAGAACGATTGGAATGATTGCGAACAGCAATGAAAATAGAAATAATAACGACAAGGCCAACTGCCACGTAAGAAAGTGAAATAATAGTTGGATCCACTTTAAATGTAGTGAGCAGTGTACGAATATTTGTAAAGATAATAAGGCCACCAACTAATACACCAAGTAAATGTGCTGGAACGATGCGTACTAACCATGCAGCAATTGGGGCTGCGACAATACCGCCAAGCATTAATGAAAATACCCAAACCCAGCTTACTTGTTCCCAGCCAAGTGAAATGAAAAATCCGATTGTTGCAGCAAGTGAAACAGGAAATTCACTCGTATCTACAGATCCGATAACTTTTCTAGCTTCATTTCCTCTTGCTAAAAGTACAGGTGTCGTAATCGGTCCCCAGCCACCACCACCAGTTGAATCAACGAATCCAGCGAACAAGCCAAGCGGAACAAGCTGTTTAGCGGACATACGTTTCTTTGAAGTAACAATTTGTTTTTGAATGATGAATCGTAATAAAATATAAACCCCTAAAGTAAATAAAAATACGGAAATATACGGTTTAATTACATCGCCTGGTAAATTGCTTAAAAAACATGCCCCAATAAATGCGCCAATTGCTCCTGGTAATGTAAGCCTGGAAACGGTATATTTATCAACGTTTCCAAATTTGATATGAGATGCACCAGAAGCGGCGGTTGTAACGACTTCAGCTAAATGAACAGATGCGGAAGCGACAGCCGGTGCGATACCAAACATTAATAATAGTGAGGTAGATGTTACCCCATACGCCATTCCAAGCGCTCCATCGATCAATTGAGCAAAAAATCCAATAATAGCAAAGACAATTAATTTCTGCATAAATAATCCCCCTGTAATAGTAAATGAAAAAGGCACTTTTCCCGTGTGAGAAAAGTGCCTTTGGTTTTTCCAATCAGCAATATTGAAATTTGTTTCATTATAATACACATTAATCATATAAATCAACTAGGTTTTTGAGTTTTTTGAATTGAACGAAAGAAAAATAAAATATACAATAAAAGGATGGAGAGAAAGGGGAGAAAGACATGTTACGATTTGATCATCTCGTACACGCAGTACATGGTACACCGGAGGAAGCGGCAAAACAAATGCAGGAGCGTGGATTTCATACTGCACTAGGCGGAGAGCATATTACTTGGGGTACTTGGAATAGTTTATGTTATTTTGATTTATCATATATAGAATTTTTAGCAGTTCAGCATGAAGATAAAGCGAAGAAAGCAGACAATCCATTAGTACAAGAAACAGTAGTAAAATTAGAAGACGGAGAAGGAATGCTACAAATCGCAATTCGAACAGATGCCATTGAAGACCTAGCAAATAATTTTAGTAAGCACGGTTTACATACGATAGGACCATTTGAAGGAAAACGTATGAGAACAGATGGCCGCCTTTTAGAGTGGAAAATGTTATTTATAAAGCAAGAAAAGAACGGACCGAAATTACCTTTCTTTATACAATGGAATGAAACGGATGAAGAAAGACGAAATGATTTACGTAACATAGGAACGATCACTGAACATAAAAACAAAGTACAACAAATTGAAACGATTCATTACGCAGTGAAAAATGTTCGAGAAACAGTACGGAAATGGAAAGAAGTAATGGGGCTAACTGCAAGCCAGGTCGTTAAGAATGAAGAATGGAATGCGGAGTGTCAAAGCGTATCATTTGGTGATGTTCATGTGCAGTTTTGTGAACCAATAGGAGAAGGGTTAGTACTAGAACGTTTGAAGAATCATGGCGAATATCCATTTGCAGTGGAGTTTAAAGGAGAAAATAAACGAGAGTATGAAGTGTTAGGTAGTTTGTACATATATTGATAGAGGTGAACGTTGTGAAGGAAATGCTTAGAGAGATAGGGAGAAAACTAGAATGGCCTCGTATTGTAAAGTGTACAGCTATTTCAAAAGGTTTTTCACATGAAGAAAAATATAAAGTTGAATTAAAGAACGAAGAAACTTATTTTGTGAAAGTATGTGATACTGTTCATTTTGAACGTAAACAAGAAGAATATACGTATATGAAACAATTAGAGTTATTACATATTCCAACGCCCAAGTTAATTCATTTCATAAAACTTGAGGAATTAAATAAATGTGTTCAAGTATTTGAATGGGCCCAAGGTGTAAATGGTGAAGAAGGTTTAGGGAAGTTATCGGTGGAAGAACAGTATAATGCAGGAAGAAAAGCAGGGGAAGTATTAAAGAGGATTCACTCAATTGTGAGAGAAAGTGCAAGTAATAAATGGGAAACGGTTCGATGGAATAAATACGAAAGATACGTAGAAGCGTTAGCAAACTATGAAATAGACTTCCTTGATTTGAAGCCAGTATTAAGTTTTGTAGGGGAGCATAAACAATTATTGAAAAAACGCCCAATCACATTTTTACACGATGACTTCCATCCAGCAAATAGTATGATTCATAATAAAGAGTTTATCGTTATCGATTTTGGTGGATATGATTTTGGCGATCCAATACACGATTTCTATAACGTAGCGATTTTTACTACAAGAATAAGTAAACCATTTGCGGTTGGACAAGTTCACGGTTATTGCGGGGGAGAACCGTCACTTCATTTTTGGCAACTGTATTCATTATATGCAGCAATGACATTCCCAGCGGATATCGTATGGACAAACCGGAGTACACCGCATTTAGTAGATGATATGAAGGAAAGATTGAACGGAATTTTAGAAGATCATAATCATTTTTCATCCTATATTCCAAAATGGTATCAATCACAACATGAGGATATAATAAACAATAAGTAATGGAGGGATTCATATGGATAAAATAGCGGTAATTTCAGATATTCACGGTAATATTCCAGCTTTAGAATCTGTGCTGCAAGATATTAAATTAAGAGGAATCGAGCGCATCATTTGTCTTGGAGATTTAGTCGGGAAAGGTCCACATTCTAGCGAAGTGATTGAAATCATTCGTAAAGAATGTGATGGAGTTGTAATGGGAAATTGGGATGATTTCATTACAAAACCGACTGAATTTGAAGCGTTAAAATGGCATCAAAAACAATTATCGGAAGAACAAAATGATTATTTAAGAAGCTTACCATTTTCAATCGAATTTTATATGAGCGGCAAACTGATTCGTATGTTCCACGCTTCACCGAGAAGTTTATACGAAAGAATTCAACCACATGCCTCAAGAGAAGAGCGGATTAGTATGTTCGAAAATAGTGAGTTCACAGAAAATATAGAAGGAGAAAGAAAACCAGATGTCGTTTGCTACGGTGACGTTCACCAAGCATTCGTTCAAAACTTCAGAGGGAAAACGTTATGTAATGCTGGTAGTGTAGGTAATCCTCTTGAAATTACACAGGCTTCCTATTTAATATTTGAAGGAACTTATAATGAAAAAGAAGCAGCGAGCTTTTCCGTTCAACTCGTACGTGTACCGTATGATATTGAATTGGCAATTCGGTTAGCTGAAGAACTAAAAATGCCCGAAATCGAGGAATACAAACAAGAGTTACGGACTGCATTGTATCGAGGGTTTAAGGGGAAGTAAGCCAATCATAATATATCAACGATTTTTCAAATATATCTATCGTAACTTAAAATATATCGACGATTCGACAAAGGATATCGACTTACCGACGAATAGTGACATGAATTATTACCTGTAATTATGTTATGTAAACTAATTGTAGGAGGAAATATCATGAACCGAATACAACGCATGAAAGAAATTGTAGATCATATTATAAAATTAAATTTAACTCATCCAACAAGAGTTGGAGTAAGTGGTATTACAGCTTCAGGAAAAACAACATTTGCAAACGAATTAGCGGAAGAAATAAAAAAACGAGGGTTACCGGTAACACGCGCTAGCATTGACAATTTTCATAATCCAAAAGTGATTCGCTATGCACAAGGTAAAGAATCTGCAAGAGGGTATTATGAAGATGCACACGATTATACAGCTTTTAAAGAAAGATTATTAAAGCCTTTAGGACCAAACGGGAATTTACAATATGAAACGAGTTCTCATAATTTAAAAACGGATATGCCTGTACATAATGAGCCATTAGTGGCCACGCAAAATATGATATTAATAGTAGATGGAACGTTTCTATTGAAAAAAGACGTTGAGTATTTATTTGATTACAAAATCTTTGTAGATACAGATTTTGAGATTGCGAGAAAACGTGGTGCAAAGCGCGAGACGGAGGCTTTTGGAAGTTATGAAAAAGCAAAGAAAATGTTTTTAAACAGATATCATGTTGCCTGTAAGGTGTATATAGATGAGCATAATCCGAAAAGTTGTGCGGATGTTATATTTCGGAATAATAACTTTGATGATCCAGTAGTTGTATATAAAGAAATTTAAGATTGTTTATACAGCAAAAAATTCGTGAAGGGGATGCTTTGGATGGATAAGAAAGATAATCCGAACGATTGGCCTGTATGGGCGAATGAGTCAGTAGAGATAGTTAATGCAAATCCTGATTGGCAAGATAAAGGCCGATGTGAAGAGCAGCAATTATATGAACTGCTTGCGCCTCTTGGTATAAGCAAAGTAATACATATAGGAAGTACATCCATACCTGGTTTACCTGCAAAACCTATCATTGATCTAATGGCTGAAATAGACTCATTTGAAAGAGTACTAGAGATTTCAGCTACATTGGCCATATATAATTGGCATTATGTAAGCCCGGAATTAGATGAAAGACCTTGGAGAAGGTTCTTTGTGAAAGTTAAGAATAATAGGCGTGTAGCTCACCTGCATTTGATGATTAAAGGAACTGAGCGATGGGAGCAACAACTTTTATTTCGTAACCGCTTACGAGAAAATCCACAATTAGTTTATGAGTATTCAAATCTGAAACAAGATTTAGCTAAAAGATATAACCAAGATAGAGAAGCATACACAAAAGCTAAAACAGAATTTATTAAACAAGTTCTAAAATGATTAAATTTTTGATTGTAACTACGTTTGAATACAAAAGAAAAAACATAATTTATGTTATAAATTAAACTTACATGAGATGCATGTAAACAAAGTGAGAGACTGCGATGTTCTAAAGTATTTCCTTTTATTTATCAGGATAAATTATATATAATTGAATCAAGTTCATATAAGGATAGGCAATTACAGGGGATAAGGCGAAAATATGTTAATAAAGTAAAAAGGGGATAGGAAATATAATGAATGAAGTACTAGAATTAAAAGAAGAACTACTACAAATTAAAAATAATAATTATGCTGTACCAGAAGACGTAGATGCATATCCATATGCGCAGTGGATGTTAGATTATATCGGTTCACCTGATGCTGAATTACGTGATGATTTAATTTATAGTACGCTTCACACATGGATTACCAATGATGTGTTTAGACAAAAAGAATTACGAGGATTAATGTTACAGGCAATTAGTCCTGATTATTTATTTTATAAAATTGGTGAAAAGGGAACAGACTCTGTTTTTAAACGTGCATTCTCTGTATTAATTCCGCCACTTATTTTATCTGTTCATGAAAGAGAACCACTGTTATCTGAAGAACAACTATACAGTGTGGCAGAACAAGTGCTGGAATATGTCTATTTAGAAGAAGATGTAAGGGGTTACGTAGAAGGAAAAGGCTGGGCACACTCTACGGCGCATGCAGCGGATGCACTCGATGCGTTAGCACGTACAATACAAAATCGTGAGTTTTCATATGCAATACTAGCTGCTGTTCGCCAGAAGGCTCGATTAAGTGATTACGTATATGTGCACTTTGAAGATGAGAGATTAGTAGCGCCAATTATGTCGTTACGTCACCAAAATATTTTAACTGAAGAAGAGTGGAGCAATTGGCTACATAGTATAGCAACTGTAGAAGATATCCGACATCCACAGCATGCTATTTTAGTACAAAATATTAGAACTTTCTTAAGAAGTTTTTATTTTAGAGTTTTAGAGGCAGAAGGTAGTACAGCCTTTACAGATGATATATTGGAGACTTTGAAGGGTTTGCGTAGGTATTAAAAATATATCCAAATTAAGAGCATAGTACATAAAACCAATACCTCCCAACCATACTAATAAAATGTGTTGGAGGTGAGTTTTATGGACAAAAAAGATTTTGAAAAAGTTTATAATGATTACTTACATCAAGGAGAAGAGCAAGCGCAATTTGAAGTAGATCATGAAGTTAATTCAGGAGCAGAACAAATTGTTGCCGTTCGTAAAAATGATGATGGTGATTTAATAGCGTTTAAAACAAGTAGCGGGAGAGAGTTAGATTATATGACTGCTCTTAGTGAAGCGAAATCAGGGAAGTTAGCTCATGTGGACGTATTTCATAAGTATGGTAGAGATATTATACGTAGTGAACCGGATGGAATAAAGGAAAATAACTTAGATAATTTACCTTCATTTTAAAAGGGTAAACCTCAAGAAGAGAATGTTCATTTCGATATTCTCTTCTTTGTTTTGCGAAGTTTTCCTTGCAAATAGAATGTTCATTTTTAAAGTGCGATCATACTTTTAAAGAGCACTCTAAATTTCTCTTTATCTTCTGCTGTAAATGGTTTCGGTCCCTTTGTACGCTTACCGCTTTTTCGAACCATTGCACTTAAATATCTTGTTTGTAACAATTGCTCAATGTTATCATTCGTATACTTATAGCCTTTATGATGTAGTACGATACAGCCTTTTGCTAAAGCGAGCGAAGCAAGACCGTAATCTTGCGTGACGATTAAATCTTCTTTTTTTGCTAACTGCATAATCCGGTAATCTGCAGCATCTGCTCCGGAATCAACATAAATTGTTTCTACACCTTTTGGTTGCTGAGCATTAGAATAATGAGAAAAACTAGTAACGAGGGTTACAGGGATTTCTGCATTCGTAGCTTCAAAAATAATCACATCTTTTACAGGACAAGCATCTGCATCAACGTAAATTTTCATTGGTATCACTCCTATAACTAGGTTCGTGTTGATAATAATGGTAGATTTAGGTTTTGTCAAACGAGACCCCTTTATCATAAGTTACTTTTCACAAACCAAAATAGCCTTCCGCAAACGAGAAATACCTTCCTCAATTTGATTAATATTCACTTTTCCATAAGATAAACGAATATAACCATCTTTCGCGCCGAAAATACTACCTGGCATAAAAGCGATTTCTTGTTTTAAACTTTGCATAATAAGTTGTTTTTCGTTTATCGGTTCTTTTAGTTTTCCCCATATGTATATACCACCGGTCGGGTTTGAAAAAGAGATTTTGTCGTGAAGTTGCTCATTTAAGGCGCGAACGATAACGTCTCTTTTTTCTGCTAATTGTTTTCGTAACGGTACGATATGAGACTGAAATGGTACAGTTTCGAAAAATTGTTGCATAAGCCACTGCGGGAAAATGCTCATACCTAATTCCATTTGGTGCCTTGCGTCGGATAACCTTTCTACTACAGACTGCGGAGCGACAAGCCAGCCAACTCGTAAGCCTGGTGCAATCATTTTAGATAAGGAATGTACATAAATGACAGTTCCGTTTTCATCAATCGATTTTAAAGTAGGGCAAGGTTGTTTCTTTTCTAGTGTAAGTAAACTAGATGGATCATCTTCCACAATCGCAATTCGTAAATCTGCGCAAAGTGATAACAATTTTTTTCTACGGTTTGGATGAAGCATCGTTCCCGTAGGATTTTGGAAATTTGGATTTAAAAAAATCATTTTAATACGATGTTTTCTATATAACTCTTGTACATCATCCGGATTAATACCATGTTCATCGACAGGTAACGGGAAAATACGAATACCTGCTGATTGGAATAGCGGTAATGAATAACAGTGTGATGGACTTTCGAAAGCGACCGCATCACCTGGGTTTAATAAACATTGTACGATAAGGTGAAGTGCTTGTTGAGCGCCGGATGTAATCATAATCGACTGTTCAGTCGCTTCAACTTTTAAATATTCCTTCATATATTTCACTACCGCTTGTCTTAGCGGGAGATACCCTTGCGGATGATCGTAACTTAATGAATGTGTTAACGGTTGTTCTCGTAAAATTGTTTGTAGTTGATCGTGAGGATAGAGGTTACAACCGAGCTCTCCGTTTGCGAAATCTATAATGTTCTCATTTTGTTGCACTTCCGCCCGAATATGGCGAAGTAACGGTAAGTTTGGTAAAAACGTGCCACCTTCTACGAAATTTCTCCAGTTCGGCGTTAATGTTGGAGAAACGCCCCACATATGTGTACTTACACGTGTACCTTTACCAGTCGTACTTTCTACAATTCCCATAGCACGTAGTTCATTATAAGCAGTCGTTACCGTACTTCGGTTTACATTTAACTGCGTAGCTAATTTCCGTTCAGAAGGGAGGAAGCTACCAGGTGGAAGTTCTCCGAATGTAATACGCTTTTCAATAAAGTCAACAACTTGCTGATAAATAGGGATTTTACTGTCGTTATCTAGCTTCCATTCCATACAAACGCCTCCGCAAATCTTATATACATTAAGTATAACAAATTGGCTGGGTAAAAAAACAGCCAATTGGACGGTGCTATATCCAGCCAATTTTACTATGCTAAATATGGAAGGGGAGATTCGGATGAAACGATGGCAAATGGAATGGCTCCTAGTATCAGTAGCATTAGTATGGGGAGCAAATTATACAATTGGAAAGTATGGCGTGGCATATATGTCATCCATTCAATTTAATAGTTTACGATTTTTAGTAGCATCTCCGGTATTATTACTTATTACATTTTTAATGGAACGCTCATTACGTATTGAAAGAAAAGATTGGTTACGATTAATAGCAGTCGGTATCGTTGGAACGGCAATGTATCAAACGATGTTTATGCTATCTGTGAAATATACTTCAGCAACGAACGCCTCATTATTAATTGCGATGTCACCTATATTTACAGGGATATTAGCAGTATTGCACAAACAAGAACGTTTTTCGATGAAAGTACAAATTGGTTCAATAATAGCGTTTATTGGTGCAGCATTCGTTTTATTAACAGGACATACAGGAGGAGCTACTTATGAATATGCGTGGCTCGGAAATGTAATTGGATTAGTCGCAGCAATTGCGTGGGGATGGTATCCAATATTAGCGCAACCTCTTATTACAAAATACTCCGCAATGAGAGTCACATCATGGTCTACTTTAATTGGAATTGTACCGCTAGTTATATACTGTCTATTCAACGTAAATTCTTTAACGTGGCCAGTAGATACGCCAAGCTGGGGATCACTAGCATATTCAGTCGTCTTTGCGACAATTTTCGGACTTGCAATGTGGTATGTCGGTATTAGTCAAATAGGCTCAACGAAAGTAATGGTTTATATGTATCTCGTACCATTGTTCGCAGTTATCTTTGCAGCTGTAACAATTGGAGAGCAAATTAATATGATGCAACTCGTTGGCGGACTTATTATCTTTATCGGTTTATATGTTGTAAAAAAAGGCGGAATCAAAAAGCCTGCTCTTAATTTGAAAAAAGTAAGTTAACAGTAAAAATGATCTCTTTCATATAGAAGGAGATCATTTTTTATTTCGTAATAAAAGCGCTTGTTCAATAGCCCATTTTTGATGCTCATGAATGAGAAGCTCTATAGCAAGTAAAGGAGACATCCACCTTAGAACATGATCCTCCTCACAATTTTCAGTTTGTTTTTGCACCATGTTCGTAATATAAAAGAACCCATCGTTTATATAATATGTATCTTCTTTCTCTGCATAAAAATATCGAGCCGCATTACCGATATATTGATCAATTTCAATTGCCCATCCTAATTCCTCTAGTAGTTCACGGTGCAAACATTCTTCTTTTGTTTCATTACCTTCCATACCACCACCAGGTAAAAAGTAACGGTCTCCTTTTTGGATAACAGCAATCTTTGAAGAAGATGAGTGAAAAATAATCGCATAACAACTAGGTCTTAATACATAATGAACAGTAGGTTTTTTTGAGCCAAATGTGGGTTTCGAAATCTTAAAACACGACCTTTCTCTATAAAATACATAAAAGGAATATTAAGGTAAATGCAGAATGATATAAGTATAATCTTAATAGATTGGAGTGGTAACAACATGATAAATCGAAAATGTTCAAGATGTAAAGAAATAACGGGTACAATACATGGGGGTAAAAAAATAAAGGAAGAATTTTTGTGTGAAGATTGTCTGCAAAAAGGAATTGCAAGCGGGGAAATCGAATTATCACAAGTGGAGCAAGAACAAACTTCGTATCTTTCTATAAAAATATTAAAAATAATGAGTGTGATTTATTTAATAGCATCTATTTTTATGGCTTTTTCAACCGGTCCATTTATACATAATATAGGATTTGATGAAATGTCAATTTCAGGCTCAGAATTAGGTCTAATAAGTATTGTTATGTTAGGCTCTATATTCCAGTCTGTTCTTGTATTTTGCGGGATTTGGGTATTCATCCTTTTAGTAGAAACGGTCATTAAAATTTATGAAAAAATGAAGTGAGTGAGAGGGAGAAGCATATGCGAGTTAGAAACATCCAAGGGGAAGATTATGTAAAGATTCATTCGGTTTTAAATGATTGGTGGGACGGAAGAGAAATGGCTGCTATGTTGCCAAAACTGTTTTTCGTTCATTTTCAAGAAACGAGCTTTATTATTGAAGAAGATGGCGAAACGTTAGGTTTCTTATGTGGATTTTTTTCACAAACATATAAAGATGAAGCATACGTTCATTTTATCGGTGTAAATCCGAAGTATAGAAGAAGAGGGATCGCATCGACATTGTATTCTTATTTCTTTGATGCCGCTCGTGCAAATAATCGTAAAGTTGTAAAAGCAATTACGTCACCAACTAATAAAAAATCGATACAGTTTCATCAAGAAATCGGTTTTCGAATTGATGACGGGGATGATGAGATAGAGGGTGTATCGGTACATACAAATTATGATGGGAACGGCGGTAGTAGAGTTTTGTTTTTGAAAAATGTGTAAAAGTAGGCTAGCTTAACGTTAGCCTTTTTGTTGTGAGGAGGTAAAAATATGGAGAGTAAACAAAGTAGAAAAGAGTACTTACGACGCATTTATAAAGTGCAAGATTATATAGAATCTCATATAAATGATTCACTTTCAATTGAAGAGCTAGCGGATGTAGCAGGATTTTCAAAGTTTCATTTTCATCGGATTTTTAAGGGGATAGTAGACGAGCCATTATCACGGTATGTAAACCGATTAAAATTAGAAAGAGCAACACATCTACTTACATATCGCGCAGATATGACGATTACGGATATCGCTTACCATTTTGGTTTTACAGATTCAGCAGTTTTCTCCCGAACATTTAAAAATTATTACGGTGTAAGTCCGTCTCAATATCGAAACGACAATAGCAAGAATTGCAAAGACGCAAGCGGAACTTCTCAATACAATGAGTGTAAGAAGGTTCGAGGAAATGTTGAAATTGTATCAGCGGACGATATAAACGTCGCATACATAAGACATATCGGTACATATGAAGAGTTAACGATAGCTTTTCCGAAAATGATAGAGAAATTATTTCATTACGCAGCGGAGGAAAACTGTCATGTATTTGAGGATACGAAAGTATTAACCATTTACCACGATCATCATGAATTTACTGAGGACAATCATTTAAGAACTAGTTTATGTATAACAATTCCGAATGGGTCCGCAGTAGAAGCGAGTGACATTGGAATAATGGTAATACCTTCTGGAAAGTATGCGGTAGGTCATTTTGAAATATTCCAAGATGAATATAAAGGAGCATGGGATTTCTTATACGGTGAGTGGCTTCCAAATAGCGGATATAAACCGAGAGATTCGTATCCTTTTGAAATGTATAAAAATGACCCAAAGCAGCACCCGGAAAATAAACATATAGTTGATATATATGTACCTATCGAACCTTTTTAATCATAGGTTAAAGGGGAATGAATAATGAAAACTGCTGAAAAGTTAGATCAGATTATAAAAGAAGAATATAAAAATGTTAATGGGATGTTAGTAGTACAGAAAGGTAATGTTATTTTTGAAAACTATTATAACGGTCACGGTCCAAATGATGCATTTCATATAGTGTCAGTTACAAAAACGATAATCTCTGCCCTAATTGGGATATGTATAGATAAAGGCTATATAAAAAGCGTTGATCAAAAAGTAATAGAGTTTTTCCCGGAATATACGGTCAATTCATCTGAAATAACAGTACGACATCTTCTTACAATGACGACCCCACATCCTTTCGTAGACTGGCAGGAACCGTTAGAAGAACTATGTACACAAGAGGATTGGGTACAGTATACACTTAATAGAATGGGGAACGGCGGAGAAATCGGATCTTTTAAATACTCATCTGCAGGAGCACATGTACTATCAGCAATTATTACGAGCGCAACAGGAAAAAGTGCGCGTGAATTTGCGAATGAATACTTATTTCAACCACTCGGCATAAGAGAAATTCCAAACTACAATATGAAAGCATTTGGATTTGATGACTTATTCGGAAAAGATGTAAAGGGATGGGTTCATGATCCAAATGGTATTTCGACGGGCGGATGGGGACTAACGTTAACGGTTAAGGATATGGCTAAGTTTGGACAGATGTATTTGAATGAAGGTATTCATAATGGAAAACAAATACTATCAAAATCATGGATAAAAGAATCGACAGAAATGAACCAAAATCAATATGGTTACTTATGGTGGTTAAGAGAAGAGGATGGAATCTTTTCATATTGTGCAATGGGCGATGGTGGGAATGTGATTTGTTGTATTCCAGAGAAGGAATTGGTGGTGGTGATTGCTTCTGAGGTTATACGAAATGCAGAGGATAGATGGAAGTTAATTAAAGAGTGCATACTTCCTTATTTAAAAGATTAATATGGTTATTTTTATAAAAATAAGAATGAAAGGTTTAGTTAAACTTGTTTTGTTCTCTACGATAGAAAAAAGTGTTGTATTAACCAAGTTGTGCAACTAAGATTATAAAACTTCAACACCTATTCAATTATCGAATAGGTGTTGAAGTACTTTATAATCTATTAAAGGCGCTATTAACTAAAAGAGGAAACACCTTTTTTCTTAGCTTTTCAATTATTTTTTAACTTTGTGATGTATTAGATACATCATACCAAACACAATTACCAGCAAGATAAATTTAATTAATTCCATTAGGCTAATATCCCATTTTGTTTCTACTCCATCTGTTAAATAAAATACATTAAACATACCATGTAAAATTGCGGGTGATATTACAGAATCGCCATATTCTCTCGTGTACGTCAAAATTATAGATAATATAAATAATAAAGAAAGATAACTTAATATTCCTACAAGGTGAAACTCATAATCTTTATAAAAGATTGCTACGGGTAAATGCCATGAAGACCAAATTGAAGCTATAATAATAGCTGTTTGCATGAATGTATATTTTTTTCGTAAATAGAAATGAAAATTCCCTCGCCATATAATCTCTTCTAATAATGCAGATAAAGATCCAATTGTAAGACCAACGAGCAAGAGAAATCCTAATTCATTCCAATGATGAAATAAGAACTTTATATTATAAATATAAAAATAAAAATGGAGACATAGTCCTAGAAGGAGTGGCAATAATATAGAGAAAATTAGTGTTTTTATATTGGGACGTGAAAATCCAAATGTGTGAACTAATTTTTGTTTTTTAAATAATCTTTGATATAAAATAACAGCTAAAAGTGGAGCAACCATCGTAAACCCTAAATAGTTACGACTATTTTCTATGTTCAGTAAGAAGATATAAATAAGCGATGTGAGAAGATAAATACATAATGTTGAATGATAAATTAAGTTTCTATTAATATTTTTCACCTACCTAAGTATGTATAAGTGATTAATCAAATATCCGATATTTTAATTATATATGAAATGGAAATTACATATGTTGAACTTGTAGAAAAAGTTAGACCAACCCCGTAACTTTTCACAACAAAAAAGCGTTTAACAAAAGAAAGGATTTTCAATTACGAATGGGGGAGAACTATGAAGATATTAATTCTAGGTGGTACACGATTTTTAGGAAGAGCATTTGTAGAAGAAGCTTTAAAAAGAGGGCATGAAGTTACATTATTTAATCGCGGAACAAATAAAGAAATTTTTCCTAAAGTGGAGCAGTTAATTGGTGACAGAAATAATGATGTCTCAAGTTTAGAAAATCGAAAATGGGACGTTGTCATAGATACGTGTGGGTTTTCTCCGCACCATATTCGGAATGTTGGCGAAGTATTAAAAGATAATGTAAAGCATTATATATTCATCTCAAGCCTTTCCGTATATAAAGATTGGATTCCGCATCATATAAAAGAAGACTATATATTACAACTTGAACCAACGGAAAAGCAAATAAAGGCTGTAGAGAATGGTGAAGTTTCTCCTTATGAGTATTACGGTGCGCTGAAAGTATTATGTGAAAAAGAAGCAGAGAAATATTGGCATGGGCGTGTTTTACATGTAAGGGCAGGACTGCTTTCAGGAATGTTTGATTATACAGATCGGCTTCCATACTGGATTCAGCGTGTAGCAAAGGGCGGGAAAGTGTTAGTACCAGGACGAAAAGATCGTCCAGTGCAGATAGTTGATATAAAAGATGTCGCGAGCTTTGGACTCAACATGGTAGAAAATAATAAAGCAGGTACATTCAATATAACAGGTCCGAATGATGAATTGACGATGGAAGAACTATTAAATACGTGTAAAAAGGTTACGAATAGCGATGCTGAATTCGTTTGGGTAGATGAATTGTTTATGAATGAACATAAGGTGCAGCCTTGGACAGAGATGCCTTTATGGCTTCCTGAAACTTTTTCACTTGAAGGTGAAACGAAACCGTGGAAAGGTGGTTTTTCTATTAGTATTGAGAGTGCTGTTAAAGAAGGACTTACTTTTAGAAGGTTAGAACATACAGTTACAGATGTATATGAGTGGATGAAGAGTGTGGACGAATGGGAATTAAAAGCAGGTATTTCAATTGAAAGAGAAAAAGAGCTGCTAGATAAGTGGAATGAAACAAAGAGTGTGTAAATAAGAATTCTATGAAAACAGGACTCTGTCTATTGATTAAACAGAGTCCTAATATTTATCTACAACTCTATCGGTTCTTCCCCATATATATTTCCCATAACCTAGGAAACATCTTTTTCAAACCTTCTTCGTCATCTTCAGTGCAGTCAAACTCAATATCTATATCGTCGTATTTTTCATTAGATAAGACATGATAAAGTGTAAAGTAACTATATCCCTGTAATGATAAAAAATAAATATAATTATCAGAAAGTTCAAGATAAATTGAATGAAATAGAAAAATTTAGTAATCTTATTTGTACAGCACATACATAATAGCTTTATAGTGATTTTTAAATGAAGTATAGGGGGCAATCGGTGTGGATCTAACATTTAAAGTTGAAAAAACATGTTTTAATTACCGCGTCGGAGCAATTTGTAAACATGATAATAAAATACTAATTCTGCAAGGTGACGGTGAAGATTTTTGGTACGTACCGGGCGGTCGAGTGAAAATGCTAGAAAATAGTGAAGACGCATTAAAACGTGAGCTTGCAGAAGAACTAGCTGTTCCTATTAAAGGAATGAGATTAATATGGTTAGTAGAAAATTTCTTTACACTTTCTGAGCGGAAGTTTCATGAGATTAGTTTTTATTATGAAGTAGAGCTGCATGAATTACCCGCGAATGGAGCGAAACAATATATTTTGGAAGAAGAGGGTAGAACATATTTGTTTAAGTGGGTGTCGGTAGAAGATTTACATGCATATAACTTGCAACCAGCATTTATAAAAGAAAAAGTAAAGGATATAGTAGTTCACACAGAACATATCGTATTACAAAAGTAAATGTATTGGGAGGGGAAAACGATGAAAGGGACTAAAAAAGAGATACATATAAATGACAAAGTAATTCATTATACACATATCGAAAAAGGCTCTAGTAGGGTTTGCTTTATGTTTTCAGGTTCAGGATACAATTACGATAAACCATTATTTTATTATGCAACAATGTTAATGCTTGAACATAAAATAGATGTTGTACATATTCATTATTCTTATGACGAACAAGTAATGAATAAACCAATGGAAGAAATAACGAAAATAATGATGGATGATATTAATCCTTTAATAAAAGAAGTATTAAAAGGTGAGCAATACAATCATACAATGTTTTTAGGGAAGTCACTCGGAACAATTCCCATTGCAAATGATGTAATGAAGAGAGAAGAGTTTTTACAGTCGAAAATGATATTAATGACACCGTTACTGACGTTTGATACGATTTTTGATTCTGTCTTACATAGTAATCATAAAGGGCTTTTAGTAATTGGAGATAAAGATCACCAATACAATGCAGATCAAATTGATCAATTACATAAAACGAATTTACAGATTGAAGTTGTCAAAAATGCAAATCATTCTGTAAATGTTGGAGAACATGAAACCGAGAATTCAATTGAAGCGATAGCGAAAATAATAGGAAAACTTAAAGAAGTTGTTAGGACAAACTAACTTATCAATACATGCAAAAAGAGGTGCAATTTGCACCTCTTTTTTTACTTAATAAGCCTTCAACACATGAAGCAAATAATCATTACGATTCAGCGGATTATAATCAACACGTTTTCGAGTAGGGAAGGGAGCCTTCAGTTTTTTAAAACCATCTGGTTTTGTTGTAAAGATGCCTTCACCTTCTGTAAATGAATGGAGCATTCGCTTAAAATGCTCTGTTTTCGCAACAGGTAATGATCCAGTTAGCTGGTAAGAATCATTATTGAATATAGGCTCTGCAAAAGTTGCTGGAATAGCAGCAAGCTTATACATTGCGGTACTAATTGCATGCTCCGGTACAGTCAATTCAAACTCGTTTACTGGTTCATATACACATGTCTTAGCATGCTTTAAAGCATCCATTAATACGAGTGGTGTTAAGTTTCTAAAGTCACTCGCTGTAGTGACAGGACTAGCATAACCTGTATGTGTTAACGTGACGATAATGTCCGTAACTTCCCATCCGTACAAACCTTGTTTTAACGTTTGAAATACTGTATCTTCAATCGCTTTATGAAATGCTAAAGGTAATGAGCCGAGCTCAACACCTAAGTTATACGTTATGCCAGAATTCAGTTCACCAAGTTCCACTTTGAAGCCAATTGTTGCGTAAAACGGATTCGCTTTTTCACCCATTACTTCAACGCTACTACCTACATTAATTGGTTTCTCAATACATACAACCCGCGTATTTGAGAAAGTAACCTGCAAATTATATTTCTCAAAAAGTGTTGTTGCAATTACTTCTTTTTGTACTTCACCGAAAAGGCAAATATATAGTTCATTATGAATATGATCTTTCCATACTTTAATGAGCGGATCTTCTTCACATAGATCCATAAGTGCAGCGTATAGATCATGAATTCGTTCTTTTGGTAATGCTTCAATAGCAGCTTCCATTTGTGGTTCGGCAAAGTGAATGTCTTTTATATAATCAGTTCGTACACCGATAATATCACCAATTTTAATATCATTCAGTCCCCACACTTTACAAAATTCACTGCTAGGAACGGTAGTAGTTTGAACGGCATCTCCATTATGAAATAGGCACAGTTTTTTAATCTTTTCTTTATGTGGGAGAGACTCATTGCGCTGTATATCAATATATTTTCTAACATGTAAGTTACCAGAAAAAACTCTTACATAGGCAATCTTTTCCCCAGAAGGTTCACGTTCAATTTTAAACACAACACCGGATAATATTTCGTTTTCTGCCGACTTATTAGCTGGAAATAAGGTTGAAATATTTTCGAGCAGTTCAGTTACACCTATACCTGTCATGGCTGAACCGAAAAAGATTGGGTACACATTTGCTTGCTGTATTTGTTTTTCTAGTTCTTTTCTTAATAGTGCGTCCGGAATTATTTCGTTATTTACATATGATGCAAGTAATGATTCATTATATGGTGCTAACAGTTCCATACAATCGTCATATGATTTGTACTCAATGATTCGGGCTTCTTTCGTTCCTTCGTTTAGAGCAGAGTAGAAAGGGAATGCTTCATATGAAAGAATCTCTTTTATTTGTTTCACAACTTTTTCAGTATTTGCGCCACTACGGTCAATTTTATTTACGAATAATATGGTTGGTATGTTTAGTTTCTGTAATGTTCGTATTAAAATTTTTGTTTGTGCTTGCACACCTTCAACAGCAGAAATAACTAAAATCGCACCGTCTAAAACGCGGAATGATCGCTCCACTTCAGCGATAAAATCAGCGTGTCCAGGTGTGTCAATGACATTTACTTTTAAGTCATTGATACAGAAAGAAACGACAGATGCTTTAATCGTAATTCCGCGTTGTCTTTCTAATTCCATTGAGTCAGTTTGCGTACTTCCACTATCAACTCGGCCAATTTCTTTAATTACATTCGTTTCAAAAAGAATACGCTCAGTCAAACTCGTCTTGCCAGCGTCTACGTGCGCGACAATCCCTATATTTATTGTTGTCATATGTGAATATCCTCATTTCATTTTCCATTTTTATTTCCTCATTTCTATTTGTGTATTGCCGCATTACAATCACTCTCCAGTCATTTAAATTAGTACTATTATAGTGCAATTAACATTATTTGTAACGCGACAAAGCGCCTTAATTTGGAAAAATATAAATGAAAACAAAATGCTTGCATTCTAAATCGATATAGATTATATTAATTGACATATCAACTATTGATACATCAAACGATTTTAGTTTAGATGTAAAGGAGGGGTAATTTGACAAGTTCATGCTCAAAAGAAGCAATTATTTTATATAAATTACACTTTCTAAATAAAGAGGTAAGTTCGAAATTTGAAGGGTGTACGGGTATGAGTCAATCTAGACTAGAACTTATACTTCAGTTATATGAAGTAGGTGAAATTAGCCAAAAAGAACTTCAGCAAGAAGTGAATATTGATAATGCCGCGATTACGAGGCATTTAAAACAACTGGAAGCAAACGGAATGATTACAAGACGTAAAAATCCAGATGATAACAGAATTACGTTAGTTTCTCTTACAGAAGAGGGACGAAATAAAATTCAAGTGTATCAAGAGGAAAAAGAGCGTTTCGCTACTTCGGCATTTAAAGGATTAAGTGAAGAAGAACGCGACAATCTTTTAACGATGTTAGACCGCATTCAAGAAAATATAAAAGAACTTTAAAAAAGGGAGAATACAACTATGACTAACTCAGTAAAAACAAATGATTTTAACGAAATTTTAACAGGACGCCGTTCAATCCGTAAGTACGATCCTTCAGTGAAAATTAGCAAAGAAGAAATGATTGAAATTCTTACAGAAGCAACACTTGCACCATCTTCAGTAAACATGCAACCATGGAGATTCCTTGTTATTGAAAGTGACGCAGCAAAAGCAACGCTTGCACCACTTGCGAAATTTAATCAATCTCAAGTAGAAACGTCTTCAGCAATGATTGCTGTATTTGGTGATTTAAACAACTTTGATAACGCAGAAGAAATTTACGGTACAGCAGTAGAGCGCGGTTTAATGCCAGCAGAAGTAAAAGAAGATCAAATGAAGAAACTTTCAGGTTACTTCTCAATGGTTACACCAGAAGTAATGAAAGATACAGTACTAATTGACGGTGGTCTTGTAGCAATGCAATTTATGCTAGCAGCTCGTGCGCACGGTTATGACACTTGCCCAATTGGTGGATTTGAGAAAGATCAAATCGCAGAAGCTTTCGGACTAGATAAAGAACGTCACGTACCAGTAATGTTAATTTCAATCGGAAAAGCTGCTGACAGTGGTTACCAATCAGTACGTCTTCCAATTGAAAAAGTTGCTGAGTGGAAGTAATTTTATAAATACAGAAATAAGTGAGATATGAGAGGGGAAACACCATGATTATTATTCACGCAATATTTCAAGTAGATCCAGCGAAACAACAATCATTTTTAGAAGAAATTCAGCCACTACTTCAAGGTTCAAGAGGAGAAAGTGGAAATGTATCTTATGACTTATATAAAGATACAGAAAAAGAAAATGTGTATACGATGGTAGAAATATGGAAAGATGAAGCGGCAGTTGCGAGTCATAATACGAGTGAACACTTCACATCTTTCGTTAGTAAAGTAAAACAGTTTTTAACTGCTCCTCTAGATATAAAAGCTTATAATGGAGATTTAGTAAAATAATATAGTGAAAAAGATGACTTTAGCGTGTTGCTGGGTCATCTTTTTTTATTTTGATAGGAATATATTTACTTCTACTACGATGTGTTATAATTTGGAAATAAATAATTCTTAATTTTCAGAATAAATAAAGGTGGGAGATACATATATGAGTACATTAAAGAAAATTACGAACAATATTTCAAAGGTTATTATAGGAAAAGATGAAGCGATTGAACTTGCAGCTATAGCTCTTATAGCAAGAGGGCATATCTTATTAGAGGATGTACCTGGGACTGGGAAAACAACATTAGCGAAAAGTTTGGCTAAAAGTGTGGACGCTAAGTTCCAAAGAATTCAATTCACAGCGGATACTTTGCCTGGAGATGTTATTGGTCTCGAATATTTTGATGTGAAGGAATCAGAATTTAAAACGAGGTTAGGGCCTATTTTTGCAAATATAGTAGTAGTGGATGAAATTAATCGAGCTGTACCGAGAACACAATCTTCGTTATTGGAAGTGATGGAAGAACGTACTGTTACAATTGCGAAGCAGACACATTCATTACCAGAACCCTTTTTAGTAATTGCAACGCAAAATCCACTAGAATCAGCGGGGACATTTCCGTTACCTGATGCTCAGCTAGACCGTTTTTTACTTACTATACGTCAAGGTTATCCTACGAGAGAAGCAGAAAAGGAGATGATGAATCGTTTTCAAATGAATGATCCGTTAGAAACGTTACATTCAATTATTTCAACTGAAGAAATTATTACAGTGCAAAAACGTGTAAGAGAAGTTTTAGTTGGAAATGATGTGCAAGATTATCTTCTTGAAATCATTGAGGCAACGCGAAAGCATGAGCTAATTGAAATTGGTGTAAGCCCGCGGGGGACGTTGGCATTTATGAGAGCGATTCAAGCACGGGCAATATTAAATGAAAGAGATTATTGTACGCCAGATGATATTAAGACACTCGCTGCATCCGTTTGTGCTCACCGTTTAACGTTAACGATTGAAGGGGAGATGAAAACGACGAAAGAACAAATCATGAAAGAAATTCTTCATACGATTAATGTGCCAGTGGAGAATGTACGATGAATCAACAACTTGTGTATACACCTTTAGCGGAGCCTTTCGTAATAGGGGTTATGTCAGTTGTAGCCGTTATTTTATGTGTATTTTCAAGTAATCTACTCATATTATCTCTCGTATTTTTGTATGTAATTTTAATAGGTGCTATGTATGTATACATACGTAAAGTATCTCGTGTTGAATGGGAATACAGTCAGGGGAATTCAAATGTTTTTATAGGTGAAACGAATATGTGCAAAATTAACGTTTCAAACAAGTCGATATTTCCTATTCTTAATATCGTATTTCGATTTAAATGTGAAAATAAGCTAACTTGGAATCATGATGAAATAAACAAAAATCATAGTACAGGTTCAAATTATTATATGAATTTTAATTTAAAAGGAAGAGAGTCAGTTTCATTTGATTTGCAAGCTGTAGCGTTAAAAAGAGGAATTGCGAAATGGGAAGAAGTTGAAATTGTTATTACTGATCTCTTTGGATTCATAACGAACCATATAACATATAAACAAGTTGATACGCCCTCCTATTTAGTCTTACCAGCTGTGCCGAAAATACAAGTGCCTGAATTACAAGAATGGTCACGGGGATTTCGAAAAGCGATGTCTTCACCGCTATATGATGAAACGAAAGTAATGGGAGTGAAGTCTTATGAAAATGAAGATTTTCGTTCTATCCACTGGAGTGCAACAGCGAAAACAGGGACGATAACTGCGAAAAAGTATGAGCGAACGCAATCAGATAAATACGCGATTTATCTCAACTTGCAAAACAAAAGTGGTGTTTCTTTGCGAAATGATACAGAGGAACTAATCGAATTAACGGCAGGCATATGTAAACAGCTGCTCATGCAAAACTGTTCATTTGAAGTATGGATCAATAGTGTAAAAGATAACGGTTTGCTTCATATAAAAAATGGGGATAGCCGGAAACATTTGCAAAATGTATTAAAGGTACTCGCCTCAATATCGGATCAGGATACGCCTGTATCTTCTTCTTATTTTTACACAGCAGGCTTTCGTCGTAAGGAACTAGATGCAGTTCCATTAATTCTTGGTACTTCTCCAAGGAAATACAGCAGAACGAATAAATGGGTCGTAATTAAAGAATAAGAAGGGGTTTACGTCATGGCTAATAAAGAGCGACATATGAAAGTGAAAACTTGGAGTATTAGAGTTTTCATCATACTTTTCTTTACGGTTAGTGCGATAACGTTATCACAAGGTGTTGTGCATGTGCAAGAAATAGTGAAAGAACGTTTTTCTAGTAAGACTAAGATAATATCGGAAAGAAATTATGATTTTACTAGTATAAACGAACAGTTTGATGAGCCTGAAAGAATTATAGATGAAGAAACAGGAATTGTAGACACCAGAACGAAAATAGATAGGAAAATCCCGCTTTTCAAACAGGGGAATTCATGGAATGATGTGTTTTCTGTTCTTTCAAATGCATGGATTAGTGTCATTTTTTATGTAATTATTGCAGTGGTTATTCTATATGCTTTTTATAAATTAATGAGGAAAAAGGTAACGAAATCAGAAATAGAACAGGATAAACAATCGATAACAAAAGAAAATACGGATAGAACCGAAAAGAACAAGAAAGTGATGCATCAGTTTGAACAGCTGTTACCTAAAGATACGATAAGGAAGACGTTAGTTGAATGGGAAAGAACTTTACCATTTCACGAACAGAGAAGGTCCTATGAAACGATGCAACAATGGTTAAGCAGAATTTGTAGAACGAGGGATATTATTCCGATATATGAGTCTGTCCGATATGGAGAAAAGACGTATACGGAGTTAGATGTAGAGAAGACTGTACGATGGATAGAGCGAGACGGGAAAGCGTGACATTAATATAAGTAAATGAAATTAACTATAAATTAATTTCATTTACTTATATTTAATTACATGGTAATGTATACTTACTTTTTTATATCTCTACCAATGGAAAAGGTTGCCTTAGTAGAGTATTGCACGTTAAATTTATATGAGTTTATCTTCGCTTCATCAATATAGAATGAAAAAGAAATGAATCAATTACGGGTATCATGTGAAAAAATATAATTTATATTTAAATTTTTGTAAGGGTGTGAAAATAGAATGAAACCGGTATTGAAAAACATACTCCTTTCCTTTATTTTTTCTGCAGCAGGGATGTGTTGGTTTCTGTTTATGTTAGTTAGAGGAGGCGGAGACTGGTTATTGTCTTGGATAGGTGTATTAATGGCCTTTTTATCTTTATACACGTTAATAGATTTATATTGTAAGTATACATACGATAAAAAATTAAGTAAATTGTTTATCAAAGCAACAGTTACTACCTTTAGTTTTGCAGTATTGGGAATCACCTTTGGTATTGTACACGAACTATTACAGCCATGGAGTCTCAGTTTAATGGTTTGGTATTGGTTGTTAGTGTTACTTTTATTTGTAACGACCATAATATTATTAGTTTTTGTATTATTTGTTAATCGTAAAAATAATAATATTCCTGGGAGATATAGAATACTTATACTGCTTAATCTATTTCTTACATTAGCACCAGTGCTGTGGCCGTTACTTCTTACTATTATCGGAAATGGCATGAACGCTAGTGCAGGATGGTAAAAGTGAATGAACTAAAAAGTTGATATAGGGCTTTAAATATGTAAGAGAACGTGTTTTGATAAATTGAAAACACGTTCTTTTTTTATTTTCATACATTACTTTTTCTCATCTGGTCGTCTAATTTTGAAAGTAAGTATTTCGTAAGGAATGGATAAGAAAAAAGAGAGTTTTATCATATAGGATGAAAGTATAGCTTGAATCAATATGATATGAATAGAGGAGAGAGAACCTTATGAAAAAATGTAATTCAATTAAGTTAGCGAGTTTGGCAGTTTTATTGGCGGGTACTACTCTGTTCACACCAGGTTTTACTATGAAAGCGGAATCTACTCAAAATATTTCTAATTCGTCACAAGTGCATGATCAAAAGAATCAGAATGGCTGGAAACAAGTAATGCAGGAATCAGTACAGCTTGGAACACCAGGGGTATTAGCGAAAACGTCTAATAACGGAAAAACTAATAGTTATACTGCTGGCGTGGCGGATTTAAGTACAAAGAAACCAATAAAATCAGATTATCGCTTTCGGATTGGTAGTGTGACGAAAACTTTTACTGCTACGACTGTACTTCAATTAGTAGGAGAAAATCGTGTACAACTTGACGATCCAATTGAAAAGTGGCTACCGGGTCTCATCCAAGGAAACGGGTATGATGGCAATCAAATTACGATACGTCAACTTTTGAATCATACGAGTGGCATAGCTGAATATTTAAAGTCAAAAGACGCTGACATAATGAATTCGAAAAAAACGTATACAGCAGAAGAAATAGTAAAAATAGGACTTTCTCAACCATCTGATTTTTCGCCAGGTAAGGGATGGCTGTATTCAAACACAGGATACGTCATACTAGGAATGCTTATTGAAAAAATAACGGGTAATAGTTATGCAGAAGAAATTGAGAAGCGAATTATTGAGCCTTTGGATCTATCGAATACGTTTTTACCAGGAAATTCACCCGTAATCCCTGGAAAGAATCATGCTCGTGGGTATATGAAAATTGACGAAACAAGTGAGTTGAAAGACATGACGTATTATAATCCGAGTTTAGCAAACGCAGCTGGAGATATGATTTCTAATGCGGACGATTTAAATAAGTTCTTTTCATCATTACTCGGTGGTAAGTTATTGAAAGAACGTGAGCTGAAAGAAATGCTTACTACCGTTCCTATAGAAGGAAAAGGTCTTGGTGATGGATATGGCCTTGGGATATATGAGACTAAACTTCCAAACGGTGTTTCAGTCTGGGGTCACGGAGGGGCAATTCCTGGATTTACAACTTTTGTTGGCGGAGTAATGGGAGGCAAACATACATTAGCTGCCAATATTAACTCTTTAGGTGTGATGGATGTTTTTACACAGTTTAATAAAATGATGCAAATTGAATTTAAGAAATAGATGAATAGAATGCGAATAGGCTCCTACTTTAAAGGACAGTATTAGCATTCATAGTATGACATCAAGTGTAATTCAATCGCATAGTTAAGTATAAAAAAGGATGTCAGTTACACGATATCCTTTTTTGTTCTGAAAATTGTTATTTTTACAATCATTCCATATAATGAAAGGTATAGGGGTTATACAGGGGAGTTATGAATGGAGAATACTTTAGTTAGTTAATTGTTTTTATTTTAATAAATAAAAGTAAATTGATTTGGAGTGAAATTCATTGGGAGAAAATCAGTTTAGATGGAGTAACAAGCAATTAAGAGAACATGTTGAAGTAATAGACGGAACGAGAAGTCCGCACATTGTATTAAGGAATGCAACATATTTAAATTCCTATATGCGCGAATGGATGCAAACAAATATTTGGATCTATGATGACCGTATTATATATGTAGGAGAAAAACTGCCAGTGCAACTACATGATTGTGAAGTCATTGATTGTGATGGAAAGTATGTAGTTCCTAGTTACATAGAACCGCATGCACATCCGTATCAATTATATAACCCAGAGACGTTAGCAAATCATGCGATGCAATTTGGGACAACGACTTTTATTAATGATAATTTAACTTTGTTTTTCACATTACAACGTGAAGAAGCATTTCGTTTATTAGATGAATTTGAAAAGGTTCCAGCAAGTATGTATTGGTGGTGTCGTTTTGATGGACAAACCGAATTGCAAAACGGAGAATCTTTATTTAATCGTGAAGAAATACTAGAGTGGCTTAAGCATGAAGCAGTTCTTCAAGGCGGCGAGCTAACAGCGTGGCCAAAGTTATTACATGGCGATGATGAAATGTTACATTGGTTGCAGGAAACGAAACGATTACATAAAAAAGTGGAAGGGCATTTTCCAGGAGCATCTGAAACTACTTTAGCGAAGTTAAAACTGTTAGGTACAGATTGTGATCATGAGGCGATGACAGGGCAGGAAGCTTTTGCTCGTCTTATGCAAGGTTACACGGTTTCCTTAAGAAATTCTTCAATCCGCCCAGATTTAGAAGTGTTACTGAAAGAATTGTTGGAACTAGGAGTAAAACAGTTTGATAGATTCATTCTTACTACAGACGGTTCCCATCCGTCCTTTTATGAAAATGGAATGACGAATGTGATGATTGCTACCGCTATAAAGCAAGGTATTCCAGTAGTAGATGCATATCATATGGCAAGCTATAATATCGCTCGTTATTACAACATGGAGCATCTATATGGTTCAATTGCGATAGGTAGAATTGCTAATATTAATATTTTAGAAAGTAAAGAAAACCCGGTTCCAATAAGTGTAATTGCAAAGGGAAAATGGGTGAAGCGTGACGGAGTAAACAAGAATGAAGCATTACATATAGAGTGGAGTAAATTCACAGTAACCCCATTATCATTAGATTGGTCCATAGAAAAAGAGGATATGATTTTTTCTAATAAAACAGGTATACACTTATTAAATAACGTTATAACAAAACCATATGTAACTGAAATCGACTTAAACGGTGATGAACTTTCTATTGAGCATGATGAATGTTTCCTTATAATGATTGCTCGAGACGGCACCTGGCGAGTGAATACAGTTGTAAAAGGATTTGCAAATAAATTAGGAGGCCTTGCTAGCTCTTATTCTGGTACCGGTGACATCATTCTTATCGGGAAGAATAAAGAAGATATGCTTACAGCTTTTCATAGAGTAAAAGAACTTGGCGGGGGAATGGTAATAGCTGAAAAGAATGAAGTATTACACGAAATCGCATTACCATTGCTCGGGATTATGTCTAATTTAAAAATGAGTGAATTAATACAGGAAGAGAAACAGATGGTGAAATTATTGCAAGAGCGTGGCTACGCGTATGACGATCCTGCATTTACTATTTTGTTCTTTTCTGCTACGCACTTGCCATTTATACGGGTAACGCCAATAGGACTATTTGATGTGAAAAGTAGTAAGGTAATTGCTTCACCAGTGAATTTGATAAAGCAATATTAAAATGAAAATCCCTATAAAAGTCTAATTTATAGGGATTTTCATATTGTTAGCATAAGAATATTATAAGCCTCAAATAATATAGCATCTAAATCATTTGAGGTGATATGTAAATATGAAAAAAATATTGTATATTTTAAGTGTATTTATATTATGTGTATCTATTCAACAAGTTGTACATTCTCAAACAGATGCACCAGAGCTATCTTCTGATTGTCTTGAAAAAAGGAAAATTCGAGATGAGAAGTATGTGAAAAACATTATGAGGGACATTCAATCTACGTTTAATTTAAATATTGATGAACATAGTTTTTGGGAAGTAAGTAAAAGAAATCTGGAGGCTGCCCATTTGATGTATGGTGGAAAGGAAAATGATTCTTATTATAATTCGCTAACTAAAATTTATGATAGTGGTGGATTTAGCGAGCAGCCTAGCTTATTCGTGAGGGGACAAGAAGCATTTTTACTTTATAAGGAAGAAGATAATATCAATGTAATGAAACACTTAAACCTAGATGTTGAAAAAGGGGAATGGCTCGTTATAAAAACGAAAAAGAAGAAAGGGAAAAAAGTGAAATTCAAGCCGTTGCAATGTGAAAAAGATTATATGAAAAAGAGAAATGAGTAACATAATCTAAAATGAAATAACGGAAATTTTGAAGGGGGAAAATTTCGTTAAGAATTGTAAATGAGGCGGTAGAAATTACTAGTAATTTCGTCAAAAAAAACGTCATTTTAAAGATTAAAAATGACGTTTTTTTATATTCTCAAAGCTTTTGCATTGCACTCTCAATTTTATTCCCCAAATCAGCTGACACTTTATGAAAATACCCCAAAACGACCTTTCTAATATCATCGGATATAACTTTCAAATCACTAGCTAAGTTTTCAGCAAGATGTTCTTTTTCTGCCGGTTTTAACTTTGCATAAAATTCACTAGGCTGTGTAAAGTCATCCTGTTTCGTAATAGAAGTTCTTTCAAGCTTACCTTCAACGTATCTTCCGTCACCACTCGTTATTTGATTAGCAGGTGTCCAATTTTGCTGTTGGTTAATCGTTAATTTGCGGAATTCAGGTCCAATTCTTCTTCTTTGAGAATCACTATAAATGTTAGCTCGCCCTTGCAGCATTTTATCATCTGATAGTTCTGCACCGTCTAGTAAATTAGATGGGGAGAAGGCGACTTTTTCTACTTGCTCCATATAATTTTCAGGATTTTTATTTAATATCATTTTGCCTACTGGTATAAGAGGATACGACTTTTCATCCCATACTTTTGTATCATCTAAAGGGTCATAAGAAAGATGTTCTTCATCTTTCGGATCCATGAGCTGGACATATAAACCATATTCCACTGGTTTACCATTTGCAATTGCATCATATAAATCTTTCCCGCTATAATCAGGGTTTTCAGCAGCCAGTTTATTCGCTTCCTCACTAGTAATGTATTGTACACCTTCAAAGGGGTACCAATGATACTTTACATACTTTCGATTACCTTCTGCATTTCTCCATACATATGTATTAACACTATGTCCTGGGATGTGGCGCAGACTTTTGGCTGTACCAGCATCAGAGTATAAATGGACAACGAAATGAATGGATTCAGGTGCGCTAGCGACAAAGCTCCAAAATCTATTAGGATCTATTAAGTTATTTATAGGTGAAGGTAACAACGCTTGAATCGTTTCAGGGAAACGCATCGGATCACGAACAGAAAAGACAGGAATGTGATTACATAAAAGATCGAAAATGCCTTCTTCTGTATAAAACTTTGTAGAAAAACCGCGTACATTTCTAGAAGTGTCAGGTGTTCCTTTCGTACTAACAGCTAATGAAAATCGCACCATAACAGGAACTTTCTCATTAGAATTTTGTAGAAAGCTTAGTCTCGTATGTTCAGACATGGGATAGATCGTTTGAAAATAACCGAACGCACCAAATCCTTTTACATGAACAGGTCTTTCTAAAATTTTTTCGTGAATAAATTCTTGTAACGTCTCGTGAAGTACACTATCTTGCTCTAGAGCTGGTCCACGTGAACCAACTGTTTGAGAGTGTAGTAAAGCTTGTTCATTACGTTCTCCATTTTCATTAAAGTCATTCCCTAGTAAAGATTGCCCCTGTTTATCATAGTTTTCATCCATCGATATAGCCTCCAAATCTTTTTTATCCATTGTTACTATATATGATTTCATAGCCTTGATTATGTATGACACGCAAAGTCCAAAACGGTAACAGACCGCTAGATGAAAAAAATGCACATGTAGTGGACCTGTTGAAATAGAAGAAATTATGGAAAAATGGATATCGGGAAGAAAATTACTATTAAAATATTAATCTGAAAAATGAATTTATACATGACTTTATAGAGAATGAACATAAATAAACAGGGAAAATAACTAGGAGGAATTTAAAATGTCGGATTGGTTTCAATTAGATAAAGAATATATGATGTCTACGTATTGTCGTACGAAGATTGCGATAGAAAGAGGAGAAGGATGCAAGCTTTATGATGTGGATGGTAAAGAGTATGTAGACTTATTTTCTGGTGTCGGAGTGAACGTATTAGGGTATAATCATCCGAAAATCGTGCAAACGACAATGGAACAAGTTACGAAATCATTGCATCTTCCATTTCATTTTTTAAATCCAGTTGCGATTGAGTATGCAAAGAAATTAGTTGATTGCTCATTAAAAAATGGAAAAGTCTTTTTTACAAACTCTGGTACGGAAGCGACAGAAACGACGTTGAAATTAATTGATAAATATAGAGCTAATACGGGTGTAGAACGTGAAGGAATCGTAGTGCTGAAGAATAGTTTCCATGGGCGAACATTAGGAGCACTTCATTTTACGAGACAAGAAAGTGTATATCAAAATTTCCCTAAAACATCGATTCCAGTATATGAAGTAGAGCGTGAAAATATAGAGCAATTAGAAGAAACAATTGTTAAAGAAAATCCGATTGCGATTATGCTAGAGCCTGTATTAGGAAGCGGGGGGATATACCCTCTATCAAGTGAATATTTACATGGTGTTCAAAACTTATGTGATAAATATAATGTCATTCTTATCGTTGATGAAGTTCAAAGTGGTATGGGGAGAACGGGTAAACTATTTGCTTATCAAAATTTCAATATTACACCGGATATTATTCAAATTGGTAAGGGAGCAGGAGGCGGGATACCGCTTGGCGGAATTATTGTAGGTGAAAAGTTATGTGATGTATTTGCACCAGGAGATCACGGCACAACGTTTGCTCATTCTTCAATGGGAACGGCTTTAGGATTAACGGTTTTAAATACATTGATTGACGGTGGTTTAATGCAAGATGCATATGAAACGTCGCTATATTTAAATGATAAATTGCAAGAAATTCAGAAAGAAAATTCTTATTATATTCAGGAAGTACGCCATGCTGGTATGATGTTTGGAATTAGTTTGAATGATACGAATGAAAACGTAAAGAAATTACAGGTAAAGTTAATGGAGAAAGGGATGTTAGTTGATGTTACACAAGGGAACATCATCCGTTTACTTCCGCCATATATAATTACAAAAGAAGAAATCGATACATTTGTTAATGAGTTTATCTTTTGCATGCATAGTTTAGCAGCTACAAGTGTTTAAAAACTTTAATGAAAAATCACCTTATTTTTAATGCAAATAGGAAGAAAATAGTGGTAAAAAAATAATTTTACGTATTAAAATAAAAAGCTGAAAAAGGTACTCGTATAGCGCCTTCTTCAGCTTTTTATAATACTAAAATTACTTAACCTAAGGAGCATCTCATTGGACAAATAATTAATTATGTGAAACAATAATAACAGATAAGGAGACATTAATTTTCCTTAAGTGCTTCGAATTAATTTTATTCAATAAGAGAAGGTGTGCTTAAAGAAGTTAAATTAAATAAGGAGCTGTTTTATTGTATGCAACAAAATAATGATTTAAATTTTGAACCTCAAGACGTTAATATTGTCAATCCTAAACAAGCCAGGAAAGCAGTAGTTGCTACTGGTATAGGGAATGCAATGGAGTGGTTTGACTTCGGATTATACGCGTATTTAGCGGTTATCTTAAGTCAATTATTCTTCTCAGGTGTTGATAATAGTGGATTGCAACTTGTACTTACATTTGCTACTTTTGCAGTGGCCTTTCTCGTTCGACCAATCGGAGGTGTATTCTTTGGTAGAATAGGAGATAAGTACGGCCGAAAAATCGTATTAAGTACTACTATTATTTTAATGGCACTTTCTACATTATTCATCGCATTACTACCAACCTATGAACAAATTGGTGTATGGGCACCAATACTACTTTTAGTTGCCCGAATGATTCAAGGCTTCTCTACAGGCGGAGAATATTCAGGAGCAATGGTTTATATCGCAGAATCTTCTCCAGATAAAAAGCGTGGTATACTCGGTAGTGGTCTTGAAATTGGAACACTCTCAGGTTACATTGCTGCATCGGTAATTGTTACCATTTTGACGTTATTGTTAACAGATGAGCAAATGCTCAGCTGGGGCTGGCGTATTCCTTTCTTAATAGCTGCACCAATTGGTTTGGTCGGTTTATATTTACGCCGTCATTTAGATGAATCTCCCATCTTTGAAGAGATGGAAAAAGCACAAGAGGAATCTGAAGACAATGAACAATTTTCATTTATGGATATATTAAAATATCACAAAAAAGACTTCTTATTAAGCACAGTTATTGTTGCCTTCTTTAACATTACAAATTATATGATTCTTTCGTATATTCCTTCTTATCTAACTCAAGTACTTAAAGTCAAAGAAACAACTGGCTTATTAATTATTTCTATTACGATGGCACTTATGATTCCACTGGCCCTTTATTTCGGTAAATTAAGTGATAAAATTGGTAATAAACGTGTCGTGCAAATTGGTTTACTTGGTTTAACAGTATTTGCAATTCCAGCATTTTTACTAATAGGTAATGGACATATTGCAGCTATATTTGCAGGTATTTTCATTTTAGGATTCTTCCTAAGTGTATATGAAGGAACGCTACCGTCATTATTACCATCACTATTTTTCACCGATGTACGTTATCGAGCACTTTCGATCTCATTTAATATTTCTGTATCGATATTCGGTGGAACAACACCGCTCGTATGTTCATACTTAGTTCATGCAACCGGTAACCCACTTGCACCGGCATTTTATTTAGCAGGTGTAAGTATTATTGGATTAGTCGTATTTAGTGTATTATTCGTTACAACTTCAGGACGTGCGCTAAAAGGTTCATATCCTACAGTTGAAACGAAAAAGGAAGCACACCTAATCGCTAAAGAAGACCCTGAAGAAACACTTTGGTGGCATGAAGAGTCGTTAGAAATTGAAGCAGGGAAAAACGCTTCAATTTAAAAAGTAACGTTGAAGTATAAAAAGACTCCTATGAAAATAGGAGTCTTTTTTGTTATGTTATTTCTTTCTTTTCTTCAAACTCTTCTGATACAAGTAAAGTTTATGAATCTCTTCTTTAAATTCCTGAAGTAGCATCATATCCTCACCATTTGAATAACGCACTGTATTATAAGCATCTATAATAATATGACTCTCAATATTTACATCTTCTTCACTAATTATTCTATCTAGCCACGCTTCAACAGTTTCTCCTCGTTTTCTGTTTAAAGGAGGAGTTAATTTACTCTCCAGCTTAAAAATTTCTTTTCGAATTTCGTTATGTGGTGGTTTGTTTCGTTTAAAATGTTTTAAACTCATTCCTTCTTTATCAGTGATAATAGTAGATTCGAAGGCAGGCATATTTGGTAAACTTAAATATTTTCGTTTTTTTATTATTTTCCAAACGACGTAAATAGCAATGGTTGTACATACTATTATTGTAATGCTATTTATGAGAGTTGGATCAAAAGCACGCTGTCCAAAGTCATCCTTAATTTGAGGATCCTTTAAATTCCCTTTATTCGACCACAAATCGTCTGTTTCTTTTGATTCAGCTGCCGAAAATAACGGATTAATGGCGTATCCAAATCCTAAAGCAACTACTTGTACGGCATAAGAAAAAAGAAGCCGAATGTATGGGAAAATAGGAATGAGGAAAGCACTAATGATTCCAATCGTAATAAGAGAAGCGAAACGTAATAACTGCTGATTACGATTTGCCCCGGTTAACCAAAATGTAATCATTATGTGTATAACTAACAGTAACAGTTTCCATAAAGGTGGAAAGGGCGCATAAAATACAGCTGAAATACCAAACCAAACAATACCGCCTAATGATTTTTGAACTGGATATCCTGGTCCGACTACATGTACGATAAAGAAGAAAAGCGGTAACATAATTGTGCCAAATAAAGAGAAAGGTAGAAGGAAAGAACAACCGATTATTTGAGTAAGTAACAGTATGACAAAACCTGTTGTATTTTTCTTCATTAGTTTATGGATAAGAAATACTCCCATATAGCCTGTTGCTAAAAATATAGCAATACCGATGAGTTCATCTCTTTCCGTTAATAACGAAAGGAGGAGTAGCAGAATAAAGTCATTAACGTGATAAAGCCAAGTTTTCAAGCTTTTCCACCATCCCTTCGTTATTAATGAGAAACGTAGGCTGAGAGAGAAGAGGGAGTTCATTTCTCTGTAAACCAATGTATATCATTGTAGACGATCGTTCTCTTTTTCTCGTTACATAATGAAGAAATCCTTGTTTCGGAAGTAACGTACTATCATCTGAAATACGCGCTAATTCCTCTAAAGATATTCCGTAATGTGTTTGCCCTTCGTTTAATGGTAAGTGCAGAGGACCACCTTCAGCTAATACACTAATAAATAGTTCAAACGGTATTTGATGCTTCGTTGCATATTGACAAATGTATGTTGCAAATGAAATAAGGTCTTCTATATTATCTTTCCAACCAAATCCGCGATCAGCAGCTAATGAAAGACAAATCGTCCAACTGTAATTTTTTACAGGTTTATATTGCTTCGCCTGTAATGATTGCATTTTAGCAGATGCTTTCCAATGAATAGAACGGAAAGACTCACGTTCATATCGTTTAACTCCAATAATAGATGTTTCATCATTGTAAAAAGAAAAATTCGTTCGATAAGATCCGTTTAAAAGTTGCTGTAGTTCTTGTAGGCCTGCTACTTCTTTAGGAGAAGGGTACACAATAATTTCAGTCCTCAATTTATCAAAAATGGGCAAATGTACAGTTAAAAGATGAAAAGGATCTTTCAAGACACATTCGAACTGTTCAATTTGAAACACACCACGTTTCGTTGCGGTTAATGTTAAATCCCACTTTTGCGCCGAATGAGCAGGTTGTGAAAACGGGAAAGAGAATAGTGTTTTTGATATTTGTTCAATTCCTTGATCTTTTTGTGGTAGTAGTGACGGATTCAAATGAAAATAACAAACACCATTAACGAGCGGTATATTTGCGCCATTTTTTAAATGAATAAAAAACTGCCCAGATTCATTAGGAAAAAGCCGAGTAGTTTGTTTCTCATTTACGACTTCAAATGTTTTCTCTATGTAAGCGACATATTTATAAATGAAAATCGCAAATAAATAATAGAAGAAAAAGAGAAACATAACGATTCGTTGTGGCATGAAAAATGTAAATAGTATAGCGCCTGGGACAGTTAGTTGAATAATATGGAGTTGGAAAAATAAAGGTACAGTTACAACGCGTTGTCCATTCATGTTTGTTCAATCTCCACTGGTACGTCAACCTCTTTTAAAATCCTTTGCATAATTTCATTTTTTGTCGTACGTAATGCACCTTCCATTGATAAGACGATACGGTGATTCCAAACAGAAGGAACTAAAAATTGTATATCTTCTGGCGTGCAATATTCTCTGTCGCGTAAAAAGGCTAGTGCTTGAACTGCGCGTACTAAAGCTAATGTGGCACGCGGGCTTACACCATTAGCTATGTAATCATGATTTCTTGTAGCGTGAGCAAGTTTAATAATGTAATGTTCTAACGGTTCTGATACGAAAATTTCTTTTACTCGTTTCTGTGTTTCTAAAATGTCTTCTAAAGAAATAACAGATATGACACTTTCTAGAGGTACATCGCTACGAAAACGTCGCATCATTTGTAGTTCATCTTCTGGAGATGGATAACCAATTGAAATTGTCATTAAAAAACGATCAAGCTGTGCATCTGGTAGAGGAAACGTTCCTTGTGATTCAATTGGATTTTGCGTCGCAATAACAAAGAACGGTTTCGGAAGAGGAGTAGATTGCTTTTCAAGCGTTACTTGTCGTTCTTCCATCGATTCTAATAAACTAGACTGTGTTCTAGGCATAGCGCGGTTAATTTCATCCGCAAGCAAAATATTGGTCATAACTGGTCCAAGTCTTAATTCGAATTCACTCGTTTTCGGATTGAAATATTCAATACCTGTTACATCGCTCGGAAGTACATCCGGTGTAAATTGGACACGAGAAAAATTACCACCAATACTTTTAGAAAGTGTTTTCGCAAGTAACGTTTTCCCCGTACCAGGCACATCCTCAAGCAGTACATGTCCATCAGCAAGCAATGAAACGAGTAATAGATCAATAACATTTTCTTTACCAACAAAAACTGACCCTATGTTTTCTTTCAATTTATGTATCATATGTATCATTCCTTTCAAAATAAAAACGGATATTTCTATATTTTAACAAATTATTCAGAAAATTGATATGATTTTTCAATTCGAAGAAATAAATATCCGATTATTAAATTATAACCTTGCATATTTTGGAATATGAATATATAATATCGGTATACGATGTATCGCAAGTCGATATATCAGAAGACGATGTATCGGAGGTAGTTATAATGAATGTGAAAGCACAAAAATATATTCCATTAACCGAGGCAACGTATTACATACTATTGTCACTTGTAAAGCCAATGCATGGCTATGGAATTATGCAAATGGTAGAAGAGATGACAAATGGGGAAGTAAAGCTTGGTCCTGGTACTTTATACGGGAATACGACGAAGTTACTAAAAGAGAAGTTAATTATTGAGGTTGCTTCTACAGACAGGAAGAAGTGTTATGAGTTAACACCCATTGGTAGAGAAGTGTTAGAGCTAGAGTATAACAGGTTGCAGAGATCTGTAAGGAATGGAAATAGTATATTAGGGGAGTGATTGGAAGATGGAGACTAAAAGGGTATTTAAGTTTTTTACGGCATGGAATTTAGAAAAAGAAGAAGCTTTTTTACGAAAGATGCATCAGCAAGGTTGGGCATTACAAAAATACAATTTAATGTATCAGTTTAAGAAAACTGAGCCAAAAGATGTAATATATAAAGCTGATTTTAGATTGGTTTATAGAGATTCGAAAGAACAACAACAAGAGTACTTCGAAATATATGAAATGTCTGGTTGGAAACGCGTAACAAGTTTCACGAGATGGAATTATTTTTGTAAAGAAGTAGAAGAGGTAAATGAATTGCCTGATATTTACTCAGAAAAGGAGACGAGAGTACAAAAACTAAATGAGTTATTAGTATTCCTTGTTATTATTTCAGCAAGTATATTACCATCAATGTACAATCTATTTATAAGCCCGATGGAATCAAGAGTGCCAATATGGGCGAAAGCTATGACGGGTCTTACAGGTTGTATGTGGATATACTTCTTTATAAGACTGACTTGGAAAATTAAGAAATTAAAAAGTGAAATATTATAATAAAGAGTAGGATCAAAAAGAAGTTGATTTTGTAGGCAGGAGAAATCGGAATCAACTTCTTTTGTTTTTATATAATTGCATTTTTGTTCGCTCTTTTTTATATAATAAAACTCTATATGAAGGTAAATAATTAACAGTTGAAAAGTTATATACCTCGAAAATAATAAATGTAGAAAAAACGATTCATATTGAAAATCAAAAAATAAAAGAAGGCTAAATAGGTGTAATTTATAATAAGGAAGAAAAACGTTTTTTTATTAACATATTAAACAGAAAAACCCCCTACAAAAAATCGGTAGGGAGTAATAAAAATGTTTAAGAAAAAGATTGATTTTGCGCAGGTTTAATAAATTGTTCCGGGTTTTCAACAAGTCCGCATACAGCGCATTGGACTCTGTATGTTGGTCCTTGATAGGACATATGAAAAGCATTCATCGTTTCATTTGTGTATTCCTCTTCTACTTGACCAGTTTGTGGATTTAACTTGACTGGTTTTACTTGTTGCTCAAGAATATTAAAGCGAGTACGGTTCGTTTTACAGCTTGGACATAGCATTGGTTCCATATGTATACACCTCCATTTGTAGCATTTCTTAAACTCATTAATTTTATGCAAGAAAAAAACTTTCTCAATATAAATGGGTATTTAAAGTATTCAAAATTCAGAAAAAATAAAATATAATAAAAGTACGAACTGGTTATGTCCAAACCAAATCTCCTGTTTTATGCCAATAAGCTGGGGGCCGAGAAATCGGCCTCATTTTTTTGTGCTCGTTATTATAAGAAACAAGGTTTTTATGAGACATTTGTCGAAATTTTAGGGATGGATATAAAGGGGGATGTAAAATGAATTTAAAAATGAAGTACATCATTTTATATGTAGAAAAGTTTGAAGAATGTGTAAGGTTTTATAAAGATATTTTACAGTTACCTATAAAAGCAGAGCACGGTACATATATTGAATTTAATACTGGATCTACAATTTTAGCGATGAACACGAGGCAAGATGTGAAAGAATTAACAGGACTACCACTTACAGAAGGCGAGTTACAATCTTCTCATTTTGAATTGGGATTCGTTGTTGATCATGTACAAGAAACAATCGAACAATTTAGAGAGCAAGGAATTAAGATTTTAGTTGAACCAATTGTGAAACCGTGGGGACAAACAATTGCATACATTGCCGATCCAGATGGGAATTATATTGAAATTTGCAGTTCATTAGAATAGAAGGAGAAAAAGAGATGGAGTTTCCGAAATTAGAAACAGAACGTTTACAATTAAGAGAACTTACACTGTTAGATGCAGAAACGATGTTCCATTATTTTTCAAAAGAATCTGTTATACGTTATTTCGGAATGGATTCTTTCGAAAATATTGAGCAAGCGAAAACGACTATTCAAACGTTTAAAACTCGTTATGAAGAGGGAACTGTATTTCGCTGGGGAATTGAGAAAAAGGGTACGGGCCAATTAATCGGAACGTGCGGATTTCATTTAATCAACAAGCATCATAAGCGAGCTGAAATTGGTTATGAATTGGACGATACATATTGGGGACAAGGGTATGCAACGGAAGCGTTACAGGCGATGTTAGGTTACGGGTTTGAAACGTTGCAACTGATAAGAATTGCAGCTGTTGTATATGTAGAAAATAAAGCTTCTCAAAAATTATTAAGTAAAGCAGGGTTTCAAGAAGAAGGATTACTTCGAAAACATATGATTCAAAATGGAGTCGCTCATGATACAATTTTATACTCGTTATTAAAAGAAGAGTGGAAGAAGTAATGAATACAAACGAGCTTATAAATATTATGAAGAAGCATAAAGAAAATAGATTCATTTTAGGTATAGATGGTTTAAGTCGATCGGGAAAGACAACATTTGTAGCAAACTTAAAGGAAAATATGAAACAAGAAAGCATTCCGTTTCATATTTTTCATATTGATGATCATATAGTAGAGCGTAATAAACGATATCATACTGGTTATGAAGAATGGTATGAGTATTATTATTTGCAATGGGATATTGAGTCGCTTCGGCAGAAGTTTTTTCAGAAGTTACAAAATGAAACAAAACTGAAATTACCGTTCTATAATAATGAGATAGACTCATGCGAAATGAAAAACATACAGATCCCCATAGTAGGTGTAATTGTAATTGAAGGTGTTTTTCTACAGCGAAAAGAGTGGAGAGATTTCTTTCATTATATGGTGTATTTAGATTGTCCAAGAGAGACACGTTTTCTTCGGGAGAGTTTGGAAACGCAGAAGAACCTTTCAAAGTTTGAGAATAGGTATTGGAAAGCAGAGGATTATTACTTAGAAACGGAATTGCCGAAGGATTGCGCGGATTTAGTCATACAATGATTGGAACATAGAAGGTGAACTGAATGAATATTTTATGGGATTTTGATGGGACGTTATTTGATACGTATCCAGTTTATACAAAGATTCTTTCTCACGCAATTGATTATTACAAAATTTCTAAAAACCAATAAAGTGAAATTGATGTATTAGAGAGTCGCATTATGATAGAAGATATAAAACCATTTGAAAAAGTGGAAGAGGTTTTAAAGTTTGCCGATAAAAATGTAATTATGACTCATAAAGATAGAGCAGGGGTATTATCTATTTTAAAGCATTACGGCTGGGACAAATACTTCGTAGACATGGTAACAATTGACGATGGCTTTCCCCGAAAACCGAACTCTTTAGCTTATGATCATCTACATAAGAAACACAATATTGATTTAGCTATTGGGGATAGAGAATTAGATTTATTACCTGCAAAAGAATTAGGTATTTCAACATGTATGTTTCAAGGGAATTGTGATGTAGCGGATTATGCTTTATCGCATTACTCGGAATTTTTTAACGTAGTGATTGATAGAGAGGTTATTTTATAAATAATTCAAATAAAACCTTTACTTTTTACTTGAAAGTAGAGGTTATTTTCTATGCTTTATAAAAACGATAGAAAATTAATACTTTCTAGTACTTAGGAGGAGATTGGTATAACGATTTGAATTATATAGTTATAGATAAATCTATAGATGAAAAGATTTCAATAAAGCGAGTGATCACATGAGTATTTTCATTTTAGAAGATGATGTCATACAAGCACAGCAAATGAAGCGGCTAGTTGAAGAGATTTGCGAGAAATATATGGTGCCTTATGATTTTATTGAGGTGACTAGTAAAAGTGAAACCATCATTAATAACATTCCTAAGGCGAAGTATATCCCAATCTATTTTTTAGATATAGAGATAAAAAGAGAAGAGCGTAAAGGGTTACAAGTGGCACAAGAAATACGAAAGTATGATACACAAGGAATTATTGTGTTTGTAACGACGCATTCTGAATTTGCACCTATTTCATATCAATATATGGTATCAGCTTTAACTTTTATTGATAAAGGGTTGCCATACGAGGAGAGGCGTAACGTTTTTGAACAATGTTTACTCCAATATGAAGCGCGTAATAAGCATATTATTCCGTCCGATGATTTTATCGTTGAAAATAGTAATGCGACTGTACGGGTTCCATTTCATGAAGTTGAATATGTTATGACTGATGAACCGCACCGTTTAGCATTAGTGACGTTAGATCGAATTGTTTATTTTTACGGGACTTTAAAAGAAATTGAATTAGTAGATGAACGTTTATTTCGTTGTCATCAATCATATATCGTGAATACGAAGCAAATGTCTTCTTACGATGCGAAGCAAAAAATGATAGTTTTAAAAAGCGGGAAACGTATTCCAGTATCACGTCGTTTATTGAGTAAAGTACGTAACATATTAAAGGGTGAGGTGTAATGTATATTTATGATTTATTTGCAATACTGCTTACTAGTATAAGCCATACGTTTTTATACATTCAATTAATCCGTTACAATAGATTATCATATAGAATGTTAATAGCTTTAAGTGCAGTATTCATTATTTTACTGGCTATTGTCGTAACAGTAACGAGATATCCAGAGTTGAATAGTACGATTGTGTTATTTTTAATAAGTTTAGGATTAATGCAAAATGAATTGAAATTTAAGCATAATGTATATTTTGCACTAGTGAGTATGGTAATTATAACGTTAGTGAAAATGTTGCTTTTTGATTTAGGAATGAAAATCTTTATGTTAACAACATTTAATTTATATTTATGGACAGGTAGTATTATTCATCTTATCGTATCGTATCGACACTTACTTTTATCGGTATTTTAGTAGCTCGGAAAAGAATTCAAAAAATTGCTCAATATATAGTAGGTAGTCCGCTATACTATGTAACTTATATATTATTAATTGCCGGATTTATTATTGAACTAATTTTAACTCGGCCATCTTCTGCGTTTTTAGCAAAGTTAAATCAACAATACAGTGATGTAAGTTATATTTCAGCGATTATTGTATTTTTATTATTAGTCATCATAGTACTTATAAGTTCACATTTATCGAAAGCAAAATTACAAGAAGAGCATGAAAAACGTTTGGATAAAGAGTTATTAGATTATGTGGAGAAATTAGAGGATATGCATGATGAGCTTGCTAGTTTCCGTCACGATTATATGAATGTATTACTATCGTTAGAAGAGGGAATACGTACGAAAAATGTGAAAGAAATTGAGCAAGTATATTATGACGTTATAGCTCCTACCTTAAAAACAATAAATGATCATGAACTTGATATTGCGAAATTATCTCGTATACATATTCCTGAAGTGAGAAGTGTATTAAGGGCGAAAGTTGGCACTGCCCAGCAGCATCAAATAAAAGTAATGCTTGATATACCGGAGAGCGTTGAAAGTGTTTCGATGACGATCATTTCATTTATTCGCATCATTTCAGTTTTAGTAGACAATGCAATTGAAGAGGCAGTACATAGTGAGGAAAAGATATTGCAAATCGCATTTTTTGAAATGGATTCACGACAATATTTTATCGTACGTAATAGTTCAAAGAGTGAAGCGATTGATTTGCAAAAAATTTATGAGAAAAACCATTCAAGTAAAGCAGGAATGAGAGGATACGGGCTATTTTCGTTAAAACGGATTATGAATAAAACAAATAACGCGACGTTAGAAACAACTTATGTAAGTCCTTATTTCACGCAAACATTCATATTAAAAGAGATGAAATGACCATCTATGATGAAAATGAAACCGAATAGGAAAGAACTACATACTTCCTTCACTCGTTTATATACACTTTAAGTAAGAGGTGAAGCGAGATGAATGGTCTTATTTTTACAACAATGATTAGCTTTGGTTTACCGCTTGTAGCACTTTTATATGCTGTTTGGAAGAAACGCTATATTCCTTATATGTTAGGTGTATTGGCTTTTGTTGTATCACAAATATTGATCCGCATACCAATACTGAATTATGTAAATGGAACTAGCACAGATTTTCAAATGTTTTCAGTAATGCAGCCTGTATTATTTGTAATTTTGCTTAGTTTATCAGCTGGTATTTTTGAAGAGGTAGCCCGTTTTATCGCAATGCGTTATTTTATGAAACAACGAGATTGGAAGTCTGGTTTTTTATTTGGAGCAGGGCATGGTGGTATTGAGGCAGTGTTGATAGTTGGTATCCCGGTAATATCTCTATTATTGTCACAAACAATCATTCAAAATGGTGACAGTTACTATTTCGGCGGTATTGAGCGCATCTTCGCGATGATATTGCATATTGGACTTTCCTTCATTGTATTACAAGCTGTCGTCCAAAAGAAATTCCGTTATGTTGTATATGCAATTCTCATCCATGTGACCGCAAATGCATTAGCTGGCATTATATCTCTATATGTACCAGGGAAAAACGGGATCATTATGTCAGAAGTTTCAATAGCAATTTGTGCTTTACTCGTTTTTAGTTATAGTTTTATTTTAAAAAGAAAGGGTGTATGAAAATGAGAAGAATGTTACTTATTATTATAAGTGCTATCGCGGCGTTCGGGCTTGCAGCATGTACCGGTAATAAAGTAGATGAAAGTACATCAAAAAACTTTATTCCGAAGGCAGAAGAAATTGTTTCATTATTAAATGAAGCAAAGTATAAAGAAGTACATGAAAAATTTGATAGTAAAATGAAATCAGCCTTATCAGAAGAGCAAATGAAAGAACTTACTCCTATAATTGAAAAAGCTGGTACATTCGAAAAAATTGAGAAAAAATCGATTGAAGAAAAAGATGGTTTATATACTGTTATTCTTGTAGCAAAGTATAGTAAAGAACAACGTACCTTTATCGTAACTTATAACGATAATGAAGAAATAGCTGGGTTAGTAATTAGGTAGAAATGTAATGGCAGATAAGGTGGTTGTGTCCACTTTATCTGTTTTTTGTTTTAACCAAAATATGGTTATTTATGCTAATATAAATTCATAGCTATAGAGAAGGGGTAGGTTAGTATGAAAACTGAAATAGTTCCTAAAAAGAAGTACAGTATAATAAGCTATATATCTTTACTCATCGGCATTTTATGTTTTCTATTCGTTTTTGTAACTCCGACGAGGATTGCGAATGCAGGTAATATAGTTGGGGATTATATTACAGTTGCCCTTACAGTTGCAGGAATCATACTTTCTATCATTACGATGACGAAAAAAACAGAGAAAAAGGGGATCGCTATTCTTTCATTAATACTGTCCTTATCATTTTTTATATTTTGGATCATCGCAATTATTTTATTGTTTACTGGTCAAATTAGTTTTGCGCCGTAATGTGCAATAAAAAGAGTCCTTCTCGTATGAAGGACTTTTTTTATTCACTCTCTTCTGGTTGATATTCTAAAATATCCCCTGGTTGGCATTCTAATGCTTTACAAATAGCATCTAAAGTTGTAATTCTAATTGCTTTTGCTTTTCCATTTTTTAATATAGAAAGGTTAGCCATTGTAATTCCAACCTTCTCTGAAAGTTCAGTTACACTCATTTTTCGTTTCGCTAACATTACATCAATATTAATTATTATTGCCATGTTATTCACCTCAGACCGTTAAATCGTTTTCTGATTTTATATCTATCGCATCTTTTAAAAGTCTTTGGAGAACGGCAGCAAAGACTGCGATAACCATTGAAGAAAAGATAAGGATCATGCCAATTATTATAATACCTGGTGCATCATCTCTCTCTGCTACAAGATAGAAAAGTGGCATACCTACTACATATAATACACAAATTGTAATAGCACATTGTTTTATCTTTTTTAAAGCTCTAACAGATAATTTCGAGAAGGCGTTCCCCTTGTCAATGTAGCTTACAAGTTTAAAGGCTTGATATAGAGCAAAATAAAAAGGTATCACCGTTGCATATAGATTGATTAAAACAAGATATTTTATATATGCAATATCCGGGTATAAGTCTGCTGCATAATTCCCGATATTAGGAATTAAAAATATACACAAAGTAAAAACAGGAATACCGATAAGGATAATTGCTGTCTTTAAAAAGAGTGTTGATCCTTGTTTCATATAAAGCACCTCATTTTTAAATTATCATTTTAATTTAACATAAATTTTATCGTTTAACAATAAATTCTTATTTATTTCAATCGGATTTTTATTGAGAAACAAATTTTAGTGAAGAGAGTGATAAGACGTTTTTATAAAAAAGGTGTGGTCTCTAGTTATTTGAACATAAAAAGCTATGATATGTACCGTTCGTTGCTTTACTAATAAAAGAAAGTGAAGGGAATGATTGTTAGCTTCATGAAAATTGGGGACTAATAAAACATATATAGGTTGTGGAAATCTTTTTGTATATAAATGAATGTGAAACATACGGAGGAACAACAATGTTGAATTTGGGTTTATTGATGAAGAGGTTACTGTTAGTAGGAACAATCACACTAAGTATGTTATGTACGGAAAGCATGATGAATTATCATACGGTGGAAGCTAAGGTGAGACAAGTAGAACGGCAACCGAAAAATGTAATCATAATGGTTATGGACGGAACGAGTTCTTCAGCAACGACATTAGCTCGCTTGTATAAAGGGAAACCACTTGCACTAGATGAAATTGTAACAGGAGGAGTTCGTACCTATTCGGCGGAATCAGCTATAACAGACTCAGCCCCAGCAGCTACAGCTTTAGCGACGGGAAATAAATCGAATTCAGGATATGTAGGTATATTACCTTCTATTGTAAATTCACCTGGTTTAAAATCAATAAAAGAAGAGGACAAGTTACGGCCAGTTGCCAATGTTTTAGAAGGTGCCAAATGCACTGGTCGCGCAACTGGAATAGTTGCTACAGCTGAAATTCAGCATGCTACTCCCGCTGGATTTTCTGCTCACCATATTAACCGTAAGCGATTTGACGTAATTGCGGAGCAGCAAGTGTATCAAAATATAGATGTCGTATTAGGTGGGGGAAAAGAGGTACTGCTACCTATAAAAAGAAAAGATGGTGAAGATTTAGTAAAGGTGATTCAAGACAAAGGATACGACTTTGTTGAAACGAAAGATGCATTATTGAACTCTAAATCAAATAAAATTTGGGGCTCTTTCTCACATAATGCACTTGCGTTTGATATGGATCGTGAAGCAACAAATCCGGAGCAACCAACACTTTCTCAAATGACGGAAAAAGCAATTCAAACACTATCAAAAGATAAAGATGGTTTCTTTTTATTTGTAGAGGGAAGTAAGCCAGACTGGGCAGCTCATGTGAATGATCCAATAGGGATGATTAGTGATGTATTAGCATTTGATAACGCAGTTGCAGAAGCATTGGAATTTGCAAAAAAAGATGGTAATACGATGTTAATAGCTGTAACTGATCATGGTAACAGCGGTATTTCTATTGGGAATGCGAATACAACAAAAGGCTATAATATTACGCCGGTCTCTGCATACATTGATCCATTAAAAAAAGCAAAAATGACACTTGAAGGTGCTACAAATAAACTAAAATCTGATTTATCTAATGTAGAAGATGTAGCTAAATCATACGGTTTGGACAATCTAACTTATGATGAAAAAGAAAGAGTAAAAGCAGCAAAAAAGAAATCGGATGTAGGTCCAATACTTACTTCATTATTGGCCAATCATGCGAACATAGGCTTCACAACAGGAGGCCATACAGGTGAGGATGTGTTTTTATATTCTTACGGTCCTCAAAAGCCAAACGGTTTGATCCAAAACACAGACATTGCGAAGACGATGGCGAAAGCAATGGGCTTTAACTTAGAAGAAGTAACAAACAAATTATTTGTAGAGAGTGAATTAGCCTTTAAACGAAAAGGTGCAACAGTAACAATAGATAATACTGATGCAGAAAACCCGGTGCTCATAGTAAAACGTAATAATGTAAAAGCTCAATTATTTGTAAATAAAAATATAATCCGTATTAAGAATAAAGAATATAAATTAGGTAGTGTCGTTGTAGAAAGCAATGGCAAGTTTTATATACCAGAAGAAGCAATCCATTTATTCATAAAATATTCTCATTAAAAAAAGCCAATTCCTTAGCTAGTACTTAGGAATTGGCTTTTTTTGTGTAGATGAAATTTCATTCGAAAACAAGAGTAAAGAGAATCACAAATTCTAAAATGGACTTCTTGTAAATTTATTTATCATAGGTTTTTCACCCTGAAAAATATTTCTCAACATTTTAGTTCTTTAAAAAGATTGAATATTCGTATTATAACGAATATTATGTTCCTATCGGCAAAAAAAACGATAATTTGCAGACACTGGGGAGGAAAAGCATTGAAAAAGAATAAGAAGTTAAAACCATTATCAGTTTTAGCAACAGCGGCAGTGTTAAGTAGTACGTTTGCTTTTGGAAGTCATGCAGCGTATGCTGATACGCCACCATCTCTACCAATAGATGAGCATTTAATTCCAGAGGAGCGTTTGGCAGAAGCGCTGAAACAACGGGGAGTAATTGATCAATCTGCATCACAAGCTGAGACATCAAAGGCTGTCGAAAATTATGTTGAGAAAAAGAAAGGGGAAAACCCTGGAAAAGAAATCTTGACAGGAGATAACCTTACGCAAGAAGCTTCAGATTTTATGAAAAAAGTAAAAGATGCAAAAATGAAGGAGAATGAACAGGCGCAGCAACCAGAAGTAGGACCAGTTGCTGGACAAGATGCAGGATTGAATTCTAGAAAATTAAATGGAAAAGTACCTACTACACCAGCGAAGCAAGCTGAGTACAATGGAGCTGTTCGAAAAGATAAAGTACTTGTTTTACTCGTAGAATTTAGCGATTTTAAGCATAATAATATTGATCAAGAACCGGGTTACATGTATTCTAAAGACTTTAATCGTGAACATTATCAAAAAATGTTATTTGGTGATGAGCCATTTACGTTATTTGATGGATCGAAGATTAATACATTTAAACAATATTATGAAGAACAATCGGGCGGAAGCTACACAGTTGATGGAACTGTAACAGAATGGCTTACTGTTCCAGGAAAAGCGTCAGATTATGGTGCGGATGCGGGTACTGGTCATGATAACAAGGGGCCTTTAGGACCAAAAGATTTTGTGAAAGAAGCATTAAAAGCAGCTGTAGCAAAAGGCGTTAATTTAGCTGATTATGATCAATTTGATCAATACGATCAAGATGGTGATGGAAATAAAAACGAGCCAGATGGAATTATTGATCATTTAATGGTTGTACATGCGGGCGTAGGTCAAGAAGCTGGCGGCGGCAAATTGAAAGATGATGCGATTTGGTCTCATCGTTCAAAACTAGGCTCAAAGCCATATGCAATTGATGGTACAAAATCTTCTGTTTCAAATTGGGGCGGAAAGATGGCTGCATATGATTATACAATTGAGCCTGAAGACGGAGCAGTTGGTGTGTTTGCACATGAGTACGGTCATGATTTAGGCTTACCAGATGAATATGATACAAAGTATTCAGGGCAAGGTGAACCTGTTGAATCATGGTCCCTTATGAGCGGCGGTAGCTGGGCTGGAAAAATTGCGGGAACAGAGCCAACAAGTTTCTCGCCACAAAATAAAGAGTTTTTCCAAAAGAATATGAAGGGTAACTGGGCGAATATCGTTGAGATAGATTATGATAAACTGCGCACAGGAATCGGTACTGCAACATTTTTAGATCAAAGTGTTACAAAATCAAATCGACCAGGAATCGTTCGTGTTAACTTGCCAGACAAAGATATAAAAAATATCGAATCAGCATTTGGTAAGAAATTTTATTACAGCACAAAAGGAAATGACATTCATACAACACTTGAGACACCAGTATTTGACTTAACGACTGCAACGGATGCTAAGTTTGATTATAAGGCATTTTATGAATTGGAAGCGAAGTATGATTTCCTTGACGTAAATGCGATTACAGAAGATGGAACGAAGACACGTATTGATCGAATGGGCGAAAAAGATGTAAAAGGCGGCGTAGATACAACAGATGGTAAGTGGGTTGATAAATCATACGATTTAAGTCAATTCAAAGGAAAGAAAGTAAAACTGCAATTTGAGTATGTAACAGATATTGCAGTAGCTTATAAAGGATTTGCGTTAGACAATGCAGCATTAACGGTAGATGGAAAAGTTATTTTCTCTGATGATGCAGAAGGCCAGCCAGCAATGACGCAAAAAGGATTTACTGTGTCTAACGGATTGGAACAGAAAAAACATAACTACTATATCGAGTGGCGTAATTACGCTGGGGCTGATACTGCATTACAATATGCACGTGGTCCAGTATTTAATACAGGAATGGTTGTATGGTATGCGGATCAAAGCTTTACAGATAACTGGGTAGGCGTTCATCCAGGCGAAGGATTCCTTGGGGTAGTAGATTCTCATCCAGAGGCAATCGTAGGAACATTAAATGGACAACCAACTGTGAAGAGCAGTACACGTTATCAAATTGCCGATGCGGCATTCTCATTTGATCAAACGCCAGCATGGAAAGTAAATTCGCCAACCCGCGGTATCTTTGATTATAAAGGATTGCCAGGCGTTGCGAAATTTGATGATTCTAAGCAATACATCAATAGTGTTATTCCAGATGCCGGACGTAAGTTGCCGAAACTTGGATTGAAGTTTGAAGTAGTAGGTCAAGCTGAAGACAAGTCTGCAGGTGCAGTTTGGATCCATCGCTAAAATAAAATGAAAAGGAGCTGCCATAAGTCGGTGAAACCTGACTTATGGCAGCTCTTTTCTTCTTGTGAGAAAAAACTATTACATAAATACAAATTGAAAAAATTACCATTTAAAGAAATGAAAAGATGTGCAGAAGTGAAAAAGTCCTCTGCTTTTTTATATATTTATTGGAAAAAATAGATGTTTCTTTTATAATTGAAATGTTCCATCAGTCCGATTATGTAAGGTTTTTTGACCGTAAGTAATTTGTAAGTAATGAGTAAGAAAAAAGAGATTTTTATACTATATAATATTTATTACAGCTACTTTTAACACCTGATACTAATAGTATGCTATAATGTGAATTAGCAACATAAAGGAAAGGAATTAGACCAATGACATTAGAAAATACTAAAAATTTAAAAAAACAAGTTGCTCCTTATGAAAAATCAACGATTAAAAAAAGTGTGTGGCAACTTATTAACACAATCGTGCCATTCATTATTTTATGGTACCTTGCTTATAAAAGTTTGTCCGTTTCTTATTGGTTATCGTTAGTTCCATCTCTGTTAGCCGCTGGTTTTATGACACGGATTTTCATTATTTTTCATGATTGTACCCATTATTCATTCTTTAAAAGTCGACCTGCAAATAGAATCGTAGGGACATGTATGGGGGTGTTAACTTTATTCCCGTTTGATCAATGGGGACATGAGCATTCTATTCATCACGCTACAAGTGGTAATTTGGATAAGAGAGGTACAGGAGATATTTGGACGCTTACAGTGGATGAATATGTAGCTGCTCCATTTAGACTGCGTTTAGCATATCGCTTATATCGCAATCCATTCGTTATGTTTGGATTAGGTCCGATTTATGTTTTCTTACTTAAAAATAGATTTAACCGAAAAGGTGCTAGACAGAAAGAACGTATGAATACGTATTTGACGAATATTATAATCGTTGCTTTAATAGTTATACTTTGCTGGGCAATTGGGTGGCAATCGTTTCTGTTAGTGCATGGCACTATATTCTTAATAGCAGGTTCAGTAGGAATTTGGCTGTTTTACGTACAGCACACATTCGAAGATTCTTATTTTGAAGAGGATAAAGATTGGGAATATGTGAAAGCGGCAGTGGAAGGAAGTTCATTTTATAAACTTCCAAAAATCTTGCAATTTCTAACTGGTAATATTGGATTCCATCATGTTCACCATTTAAGTCCAAGAGTACCTAACTATAAACTAGAAGAGGCACACAATAATACGCTTCCGTTAAAAAATGTACCAACGATTACACTTGCTACAAGCTTACGATCACTCCGTTTTCGTCTTTGGGATGAGAAAAGTAACAATTTTGTTACCTTTAAAGAATTCAAAAAAATAATTAAAAACAATGTTTCTGTTCGAGTGAAATCTGAACTATAATTTCATCGTATATAAAAAACTCTCCTTAATCATTTTCGATTTAAGGGGAGTTTTTGTTTAATTATTTTATGACCGATATTGAGGAGGGGGAATGCTTATGTGTAAGTATAAATATAAAGAGACAGTAATTATATTATCTAAATAAAATGAATCATTATAATTTTTTATAATAGTGAAGGATATAGTACATATATAATGGAAAGCGGAAGGTGGATGATAGCAATTATAAGAACACATACAACGTAATAAAATAATTCTTTCAAAAGGAAGGGGACATGAAAGATGTTGAAATTACAAGGAAAATACAATGAAGCAAAAGTATTTACTAATAACGTTGATGAGACTGCAACTGGGCAGATTATTGATCTTTGTAACCAAGAATTCGTAAAGAATAGTCAAATTCGTATTATGCCAGATACACATGCAGGAGCAGGTTGCACGATTGGGACAACTATGACAATACAAGATAAAATTGTTCCTAATCTTGTAGGGGTAGACATTGGTTGTGGTATGGAAGTTGTTGTGATTGATAAGAAAAAAGAAGAAATTAATTTCGATTACTTAGACGAAACGATTCGTAAATTTGTTCCAAGTGGTTTTCGTATCAGAGATAAAGAACATCGATTCTCAAAAATGATTGATTTTGATAGTGTGAAGGCCCCATATACATTACAACGAGCTCAAAAAAGTATAGGTACTCTTGGAGGAGGAAATCATTTCATTGAATTAAATGAAGATGATAAAGGAAATGTATATATTGTCATTCATAGTGGTTCTCGTAATTTAGGTAAACAAATAGCAGAGTATTACCAGAACTTCGCGTATGAACAACTAATTCATGTTACATCAATGAAGGATGAGATTATTAAGAGATTAACTAAAGAGGGGAGAGAAAAAGAAATACAAGAAACTTTACGTGGAATTAAGAAGCCACAGATTCGTAAAGAACTAGCTTATTTAGAAGGAGAAGGATTCGAAGATTATATGAATGACATGAATATAGCCCAAAAGTATGCTGAGTTCAATCGTAAAGCAATGATTGATGAAATTGTCACTAAAATGGATTGGAAAGTAACTGATCAATTTACTACAATACATAACTATATTGACATGGAAAATATGATTCTACGAAAAGGTGCTATTTCAGCTCAGAAAGATGAACGAGTAATTATTCCAATTAACATGAGAGATGGTTCAATTATTGCATTCGGTAAAGGTAATCCAGACTGGAACTTTTCTGGTCCGCATGGGGCAGGACGTATCATGAGTCGTAAGAAGGCTAAAGAATTATTGAGTCTAGAGGACTTCCAAAATACGATGAAAGAGGTTTGGACTACATCGGTAGTAGAGAGCACAATTGATGAGGCACCAATGGTATACAAACCAATGGATGAAATTATAGCAAATACAAAAGAAACAATAGATATAAAGCACATTATTAAGCCATTATATAATTTTAAAGCGAATTAGAAGGGATAAATAAGCAGCCAGAAAAAACTATTTTTCGTATCTTTTGTTTGAAAACAATCTAATCAAGGGCAGTAGTTCCATATTATTGCGATGGGATAGAAAAAGTCGATTTCCTGTGGAGTTAAGGAATCGACTTTTTTATTTATTTTGTTGAATGAAAGCAACCGTTAGCTTAATAGCAAAGGATTATAACCGTCTATTTCTCCCAAAGCTCAATTAGACGACCTTCAGGATCTTTAATCCAAATAAACTTTCCGAACTCACTAATTTCTTCTTTCTTTTCAAGAGGTACACCAATATGTTCAAGATGCTGAATAGTCTCATTTAAATTATGTACTTCAAAATTTAACATCACTTGCTGTTCTATTGGGAAATAATTATCATTTTCGGTAAAGAAAGAAAAAATAGTCTCATTTCCTAATTGGGGTTTAATCACAGTCCCATTCCAATTTTCTATTTCAATTTTCAACACTTCACTGTACCATTTTTTTATAACATCAAGATTGTTAGTCCTCCAAAATATTCCCCCGAAACCTTTTATCATTGTAGATAACTCCTGTCTTTTTTTAAATTTTTAAGCAATATATATTCAATATATCAAAACAGTAACAGTAAGGAAAATCAATAACGTATAAAAAGTGGGAAATTCCAATTACTAGTATTGTAGTATTTACCGCATTATGAAAATCGGTATCACTTTTCAAAGAACTTGCAATCCAAGTAAAGGTATATAGTAATACTGACTCGTATGAGGTAATGAATGAAAAGGGAATAGAACAAATGACAATGATAAAAGACCGCATATGAAATGAAAGCCATGTGCGGTCTTTTATATAAGTATAGTATTACATAGTCTCGCTAATTTTAGTTTCACTACGAGTGTTAGTAGCAATTCTTTTCTTAACTTTAAAGTGATAGTAAGTGTAGCAAAAGATGATAAATGGTACAGTGCAATAGATTCCAAGTCGTTGTTCAGGGATAAAGATAAGACTAATTAATATAATGCCATACAATCCAAAACCAAGAATTGGTACAAGTGGATAAAGTGGAGTTTTAAATTTTAAGTCTTCTAATCTTCCACCGTCTGCTAAATAATGTTTACGGAAAAAGAATTGAGAGACACAAATTGACATCCAAACAATGATTGTTATTACTCCAGAAATGGAAATTAACCATAAGTAAACTGTTTCAGCAGCTACGACGCTTGTTAAAAGAGAAAAAGCAGAAATAGAAATTGTCAAAATTAAAGCGTTTAAAGGTATTCCTCGTGAAGATAATTTTTTTAAAAAGGCCGGAGCCATTTCATTTTTTGATAATGACCAAAGCATGCGAGTTGCGGCGTACAGTCCAGAGTTTGCGACAGAAAGAACAGCAGTAAGAATAACAAAATTCATAATATCAGCTGCATATGGAATACCGATATTATCAAATACAGCAACGAATGGGCTCTTTGTTAATCCTGCTTCTTCCCAAGGAATTAAAGCAACAAGAACAAAGATTGCTAAGACGAAGAAAAACATCGTGCGCCATATTATATTTCTAATAGAACGAGGTAAAGTTTTTGCTGGATCTTCACTTTCACCTGCTGCGATTCCGACAAGTTCTGTACCTTGGAAGGAATAATTGACTGTAACCATTGTTAATAGAATAGCTGCAAGTCCATTTGGGAATAAACCGCCATGATTTACGAAATTTGATAATAACGGAGCGGGTTCGTCGCCTTTTAAGTCAATAAAACCGAACATAGCGGCACCGCCAAGAATAATAAAAGCTATAATAGCAGATACTTTTATACTTGAAAACCAAAATTCTGTTTCTGCGTAACTACGAGCAGATAATGCGTTAATAGTGAAGATAGTAACGCCAAATACTAAACACCAAACCCAAACAGGAATATCAGGAAACCAGCGCTGCATTGTAATGCCGGCAGTTGTAAATTCAAGACCGGTCGTATTCGCCCAACTTAACCAATACAACCATCCGATTGTAAAGCCAGTTGCAGGATTGATGAACTTAGTTGCATATTCCTGAAAAGAACCTGAAACAGGCATGGCTACAGCAAGTTCACCAAGACAAAGCATAACGAAATACATTAATAATCCACCAGCCATAAAGGCAAGTACGGATCCACCAGGTCCAGCTTGACTAATAATAAAGCCAGATCCGTTAAATAACCCCGTTCCAATCACACCACCGAGTGCAATCATGAATAAGTGTCTACTTTTCATCGTTCGTTTTAATTCATTGTTTGTATTACTTACTTGCGTCATTGTTTTCCTCACTTTCGTAGTTGATAGAATAAAGTTTGATGTTTTTCCGTATTGTGGAATGTATTCCGTGATGTGAAATCTTGTTATAATTTTCAGATAATTAAAAGGAAAAGTCAATATTTTTTTGTTCGCGCTTACAAATTGTTGTTAGCAACATATTTTTATTTTTAGAAAATTGAATAAATTAATTGATTTCATTTTGAATTTTTGTTAAATTTATAGGTAATTGAGCGTACTAACATATTACAAGTCAAGTTGAGGTGAGTTATGGTACAGTCCATTGATCGAGCGATAAGTATTATAAAGTTGTTAAATTCTATTAATGAAAAAGATTATTGGGCTATTTCTGATATAGCGGACAGAACACATCTCCCAGTTAGTACAGTACATAGATTACTTAACTCTTTAATCGAGCATGGGTTAGTTACGCAAATTTCAGAAACGAAACAGTACAAAATTGGGCCAATGTGGATGGAAATAGGATTACGTCAATTGGAGAAAGTAGACTACAGATCAGTTGCAAGAGAAGTGATGAAGCGGTTAGCTTTTGAAGTGGAAGAAAGTGTTTATTTGAACATTCCAAACGGAACACATTCTATTATCATTGAAAGAATGGATAGCCCTTTAAAAATTCGAGTTATCGATAATCTTGGGGAACAAATTCCACTTTCAATTGGTGCAGCAAATAAAACGATGCTTGCCAATATGAAAACGAGTGAAATGGAACAAATTTTAGAACATTTACTATCTTCTTTGCCAGAACAAAAGCGCATTCTTTTCGATCAAATAAAGCAAATAAGAAATGAAGGATATGCTGTGAGTTATGGTGAAAAAACAGAAGGGACAGCGTCAGTTGCTGCACCTATTATAGGGTTTAATCATAAAGTAGTAGGAGCATTAAGTGTTGGGTTAATTAGTCATCGCATCAATGATGATCGACTATCTTTTCTTATTAGTAAGGTAAAACAAGCAGCTCATGAAATATCAATAAAAATCGGCAGTACATCAGAACTATAATTTTGATAACTGTCGTCATTTTTTATTCATATACTGGAATTCATTTTCATAATGTGGAAAAATAGGGGGATTTATATGTCAAAGTGGCAATCAAAAGAGCAATTGATTCAATTATTAAGCGGTCTTGTTGAAATTCCTAGTATTACAGGTACAGAAGCTGAAGTGATATTGCCAGACTTTGTTGTGGAACAATTATCTGATTTACAGTACTTCAAAGAAAACCCACATCATTTGCAAAAAAATCCGACGGGGGACGGACGATTTTTTGTTACAGCCCTAGTAAAGAAAAGTGAAAGTACGAAAAATACAGTAATTCTAGTTAGTCACTTTGATGTTGTAGATGTGCAAGATTACGGAGTGTGGAAAGAAGATGCATTTAATCCTAAAAAGTTAACATCTATGTTTTATTCTCATAAAGATGAATTACCAGCCCATGTACGTGAAGATATAGAACAAGGAAATTGGCTGTTTGGTAGAGGAACAATGGACATGAAATGTGGTCTCGCATTACAAATGGCAATGATTGAGCAAGCCTGTGAAGGAAGATTTGATGGGAATGTTCTTTTATTAGCTGTTCCAGATGAAGAAGTAAACTCTGTAGGAATGAGAGCTGCTGTCCCAAGACTACTAGAGTTAGCAAGAGAACACGATTTAGATTATAAAACGGTACTAAATTCAGAGCCTATGTTTTCACGACATCCTGGTGACCAAAATAAGTATATTTACACTGGTTCTATTGGTAAAGTGTTACCAGGATTTCTGTGCTACGGAAAAGAGACACATGTAGGTGAACCATTTGCAGGTTTAAATGGGAGTTATATGGCTGCTTTATTAACGGCTGAATTAGAATTGAATACGGATCTTTGTGATGTTGTAGAAGGAGAAGCGAGTCCTCCGCCAACTAACTTACTTCAACGGGACTTAAAGGAGGATTATTCTGTACAAATTCCGCATCGTGCCGTCACATTGTTCAATTTATTTTTACTAGAAAAAACGATGACTGATGTCGTTTCATTGTTACGTCAAAAAGTAACGAAAGTAGCAGAGAAAATAGAAGAATCATATGAAAAACAAGCATATCGTTTTTCTAAATATAATCCGTTTATACCGCCTAATCTGAAAGTAAATGTATTAACGTATGAAGAGCTTATCGCTTATGCAATTGACCATCATGGACAAGAGAAAATAGATGATATTCAATCTAGCATTATTAAAAATAGAAAAGATAAAGATGATCGTGCGGTAACAATTGATTTAGTAGATAAACTATCTATTTTATGTAAAGAGAAGGCACCGATGATTGTACTTTTCTTTGCACCGCCATATTATCCAGCTGTAAGCTCACGCAACAATCCGTTAATTAAAGAAGTAGTTACAGAAATGGAAAAGTATGCACACTTCAATCATAATATTACATTTGAAAACCAAAATTATTTTGGAGGAATTTCAGATTTGAGCTATGTGGGCTTACAAAATCCACTAGATTCAATGAGTTCACTTGTAGACAATATGCCATTATGGGATAAAGGTTATTCGATTCCACTTCAGGATCTAGAAGAGTTTGACGTTCCGGTATTAAATATGGGGCCGGTAGGGAAAGATGCACATCAATGGACAGAACGTTTAGATGTAAATTACGCATTTGAAACATTATTAGATATGTTGCCGAAATGTATTGAAAAATTATTAGTTTCTAATAAAATTACACAATTATAGTAGGGAATAGGTAAGGGATAAAACTAGAACTTTTAAAGAAGATTCGAACTAAATTATTTTAATATAATTAAAAACCGAAACGGCAAAACTCAAGTATATATGAGTTTTGCCGTTTATCATTTAGTGAATTCATAGCTAACGCGATCTCTTTTATAGTTTTACTTTTTCGTTTGACCAGATAGTTCAACAGATTTTTGCGTACAACGCTGCATAGCTGAAATAATCGCTGTTCGTAATCCTTTTTCCTCTAATGTTGCGACAGCTTCTATTGTCGTTCCACCAGGAGAACAAACCATATCTTTCAATTCACCTGGATGAATGCCTGTTTCTAGTACCATTTTTGCAGAGCCTAACACAGCTTGAGCGGCGAATTTATATGCTTGATTTCGTGGCATACCATCTAATACAGCTGCATCTGCCATTGCTTCTATAATCATATATACGTATGCTGGTGACGAACCACTTACAGATGTTACAACATCCATTAATTTTTCGCTTACGATTTCTGCTTGACCAAAGCTAGTGAAAATGTTTAGCACATCTTCTAAGTCTTTTTCTGTCACCATTTCATTAGGGCATAAAGCAGACATACCTTCTCCAACGAGAGCAGGGGTATTAGGCATTACTCGTACAACTTTTAACTTTTTATCAAAAGAATCCTCTGTACTTTTGATGTTTTTTCCAGCAGCGATCGTTACGACAATAACGTCATTTTTTAGCACATCTTTTATTTCGTTAATTACTGATGCGTATAAGTCTGGTTTAATTGATAAAATTAAAATATCAGCATTTTTAGCTACTTCATTGTTGTCAGTAGTTGTAGTTAGCCCATATTTTTCGTTAGCATGTTTTAAATTCGTAGTGTTTAAATCCGAACAAATAATATGATTTGCAGACACTATCTTTTTGTTTAGCATCCCGCCAATGATAGCCATTCCCATATTCCCGCAACCGATAAATCCAATTTGTTTATCCATAATAACTTAATCTTGCTCCTTTTATAATAAATTATATCATTTTGAAATTGCTATCTTAAAATAACAATAACATCTTTATGTAATATAAAGAAACATTCTAAGAGAATATATTCCTTTTTGCAACACTAAAAGTTAAAAATCAATTATATTCGATATTATGTAAATATATACACTTTAATTTTAGGTTTTATGTTGATGAATATGAGTTAAACTTATATCGATTTGTATTTTCATTCAGTACGGTAATAATTTCATACAAGTAACTTGCCGCTCTATTTATTTTTAAAAATACTTCTTGACACCAAATCAAATTATATCGCATAATATAAAAAATTAAACCGAAAATCGTTGAAGGGAAATAGTACATATGTCTTCTTGCGAAAGAGAGTGGAATTCACCGGCTGAAAGATTCCTCGTATAGAATATATCGAACCTATCCCTGAGTCTTAAATGAAAGTTTAGGCGTTCGCCTGCGTTATAGGCGCCAAGTGGATATCTATGTATATCAATTAAGGTGGTACCGCGGAACAATGACCGTTTCGTCCTTTTTATTTTATTAAGGGCGAAGCGGTCATTTTTATTTTGCTCTTAAATAGGCTAGGCGGAGCATTGAAAAGAATAGAATCGCTGCAAGCTGTATGAATAAAAGTGTAATTTATAAAAAACTTTGATTTTAGACTTGGGGGATAAAAAAGTGAAAAAACAACGAATTGTTGTAAAGATTGGGAGTAGTTCCTTGGCAGATAGTCACGGAGGCATTTCTAAAGAACAACTTTCAGATCACGTTGCCGCACTGGCTCAATTGAAAGAGGAAGGGCATGAAGTTTTGTTAATTACATCTGGGGCCGTCGCTGCAGGTTTTTCAGCTCTAGGGTATCCTAGTAGACCTGTGACAATTAAAGGAAAACAGGCTGCTGCGGCTGTTGGACAAAGTTTGTTAATGCAGGCGTACACGGAGGAATTTCGTAAATATGGCATCGTTACAGCTCAACTATTGCTGACGAGAAGTGATTTTTCTAGAAAAGAACAATATAGTAATGCTTATGCTACTTTAGGAGAGTTACTAAACCGTTCTGCTCTACCAATCATTAATGAAAATGATTCTATCTCTTTAGAGGAGCTAACGTTCGGTGATAATGATATGCTGTCAGCTTTAGTAAGCGGGCTTGTTTCGGCGGATATGCTAATGATTTTTACGGATGTGAACGGTTTATACGACAAAAATCCTCAGAAAAATGCGGATGCGAAAAAGTATTATTTCCTTCCTGAAGTTACGGAAGAAATCGCTTCTCTTGCAGGAGATGCTGGTTCAAAACTTGGGACTGGCGGTATGAAGTCAAAAATTGATGCTGCGAAGACAGCACTTTCTCTTGGTGTGAGTGTATTTATCGGAACAGGACGTGGACAAGAGAAATTTGTAGATGTTTTGAAGGGTAAAGGTGATGGTACGTATGTCGGAAATGCTCCTCAAAAAGAAATGAAGATGAATAAGCAATGGATTGCTTTGCATTCGCTTGTTAGTGGACAAATTGAAGTAGACGCTGGAGCAGCTACTGCTATCATTCAGCATGGTAAGAGTCTTCTTCCTGCTGGCGTTACGAATGTGTCAGGATTTTTCAAAGTTGGCGATGTCGTAGAAGTAATGACGCAACAAGGGCGCGTAATTGGAAAAGGACAATGCACATATAGTGCTGAGGAACTAAGAGATGTAAAAGGTATGCAAAGCCAAGATATACAAGCAAGAGGCGATAGGCATAATTATGAAGTCATTCATAGAGATTATTGGGTTTCACTTTAAGAATAGTGATGTTAAGAAGGAGGAAATAAAAATGAATGAAGTGTTGGCAAAGGGAAAAAAAGCGAAAGAAATTGCTAGGGATCTTGTGCTTAAATCAACCGATCAAAAAAACGAAGCACTTGCTGCAATTGCTGAAAGGCTAATAGTAGAAACAGCTTACATTGTAGAGGAAAACAAACGTGATATCGAAGAAGGTAAGGCAAAAGGATTTTCTGATTCACTCCTTGATCGACTTATGCTAACTGAACAACGAATTGTTGATATGGCAGAGGGAATTAAGCAGTTAATTGAATTACGCGATCCTATTGGAGAACGTGTAAGCGAATGGGAGCGACCAAATGGACTATCTATTCAGGAGATGCGTGTACCACTTGGTGTTGTTGGGATGATTTATGAGGCAAGGCCAAATGTAACAGTAGATGCTGCTACAATTTGTTTAAAAACAGGAAACGCAGTAATATTACGAGGCAGTTCTTCTGCTATCAATTCTAACAAAGCCATCGTTGCCGTTATTCACCGATCGCTCAAACAAACAAGCTTGCCTCCAGAAAGTGTACAGCTTATAGAAGATACAACGCGAGATAGTGCAAAGCAGTTGTTTACATTGAATGGGTACTTAGATGTACTAATCCCAAGAGGTGGAAAACAATTAATTGATACTGTAGTAAGAGAAGCGTCTGTTCCGGTACTTGAAACAGGTGCAGGAAATTGTCATATTTTCATTGATGAAACAGCGAATAAACAAATGGCAATTGATATTATTATTAATGCAAAAACGCAGCGTCCATCTGTATGTAATGCAATTGAAACGATTGTACTTCATGAGGAGTGGGTGCAACAATATGGTAAAGAGCTGTTTTCTGCTTTAAAGGAAAGAGGCGTGGAACTACGTGGTGATCATAGAGCATTGGCAATTGATTCTTCAATTGTATTTGCTTCAGAAGAAGACTGGGGTACAGAATTTTTATCTCTCACACTGGCAGTGAAAGTAGTTTCTTCTATAGAAGAAGCGATTTATCACATAAATACGTATGGATCTATGCATTCCGAAGCGATTATTACAGAGGATGAGGAAAACGTCAATAAGTTCTTCACATCTGTTGATGCGGCGGCACTTTATCATAATGCATCCACTCGTTTTACTGATGGATCTGAATTCGGATTTGGAGCAGAAATTGGCATCAGTACACAAAAGCTACATGTAAGGGGGCCGATGGGACTTCCTGCATTGACTTCTACAAAATATGTGATTCGTGGAAATGGTCAGATTCGAAACTAATAATAAAAGACACTCAATTCGATTGGGTGTCTTTTGTTTTAAAGATTATTTATTTACCATACAAATAGCCCAACAAGCATAGCGCTTAATAAGGAAACTGCCATCCCGCTAACAAGAAGCTTCCAAACATTTTTACCGATTATGGCTGATTTTTCTCCGCCAAATAATGAATTGTAAGTTCCGTAAATCATACCTACTGTACTAAAGTTAGCAAAAGAAGCTAGAAATGTAGTTGCAACTGCAACTGTATGTGGTTGTAAAGACTTTAGGTTCGATTTTAAATCCATCATTGCAACAAATTCATTCGTCGTTATTTTAATCCCCATTAATTCAGCTACATACATCGCATCACTGCCCGATAAACCGAGTAAAAAAGCAAAGGGGCTAAAGATAATGGAGAAGATTTTTTGAATTGTTAAACCTGTGACGAAAAAGCCTAAAATCCCATTTAAACATGCAGTTAATGCTACATAACCAATTACCATAGCTAAAATAACGATAACCATATTCATCCCAACTAACATACTGTTTGAAATTGTAGAAAAGAAATCTTTTTTTTCATCTTTTGAAGGTGTATATACGACATCTTCTTCTTTTGTAACTTTTACAGGATTTAATACATTGGCTAAAATTAATGCGTTAATACAGTTTAAAGGGATAGCGCTGAAAATATATGTTGCCGGAACCATTGATAAATAGGCGCCAAGAATGGATCCACTAACGCTACTCATACTCATAATTCCAAAAGTTAATAAACGATTATCTTTTAAAACAGATAACTGATCACGAACAACCGCAAGTGCTTCGGTGTTTCCTAAAAACATCATTTGAATTGAAAAGAAGCTTTCTAACTTTGGTAAACGAGAAATCTTTGAAATAACTGCACCTACTTTATCAATAATCCAAGTTAAGATTCCGAAGTACGAAAGAATATCAAAGAAGGTGATAACGAAAATGATAGGAAGTAATGCGCTAAAGAAGAAATCAATTGTTTGATTTTCCATAGCGGAAGGAAAGGCAAACCGAATACCTTCATTCGCGCATGACAGTAGCCAACTGAAAAATGACGCAATTTTATTGATTATAATACTGCCGAGCTTCGTGCCTAACATAAACCATGTAATAAAGAGCTCCAATATAATTAGAATAACGATTGGTCTCCATTTTATATGTTTTTTATTAGGCGAACAGAGGAAAACGATTAAGATTACAATGATAATTCCTAACATATTCAATATGAAATGCATGTCAACAACTCCTTGAAAGTTATTATTTGTATATAAAAAAGCTCCTATTCTTCTTAATTTAAAAGGAATGTATTTTAACTCATATTTTATTGATTCTAAAAATATAGAAGGATAAATTCGATAAAAATAGAATTCAATATATAGCAAAAAAGGAGGGGATAAAAATGGAGGTCTATCACATAACGAGTAGAAAGAGGGAAACTTATAACGTTCAAGTGAAATATTCGATACTTTTCGAATGCGCACTTGGCATTGCGGCAATTACTCATAAAAGGTTAATCGATACTCTTGAAAAGAGTCAAAATGAATGGGAAGAGATTAAGGAATCCTTAACAGAAGAAATGAGAGAGCACTTACAGTTTGTAGAAGAACATAATACGTGGAAAGCGTTACTTCAGTTGTTGTATATGGGAGAGTTTCAGGACTTATCACAGTTTCATGCTAAAATCGATTCGCTTTCAGAAGAAGATTTGAAGTATATATGTTTACCGTTTTTAGGTGAGAAGTATGAAGAGAAAAGACGTTTAGCAGCAAGTGGAGACGTAATGGCAATACATGAACTAATGGAACTGACATGTGATCATCAGTTTTTCTCCACGTATATTCGTTTTATATGTGATGTTCATGTACAAGAGCTGAAATCCCACTTAATCGCTGTTATGACAGGTTGGTATGAGAGTGTTATTCAGAAAGAGGAAGAGCAAATACTATCTATATTAAAACGAGATTATGAAGCGAAAAATGAAATGAATAAAAAGGTGAAACCAGAAGAGTTTGTCGAGTGGGCGACTGGCGGCGTGAATTATATGCCAGAGCCAAGTGTTCATTACGTACTTCTTATCCCGCAAATGACATACAGACCGTGGAATATTGAGGCGGATATTGAAGATACGAAAGTATTTCATTACCCAGTCGCAAACGAAAGCATTCATCCTGAAGATCTGTATGAACCGAATTATTTTTTAGTTCAAAAACATAAAGCGCTTGGGGATGAAGCGAGGTTACGCATTGTAAAAATGTTGTTTGAAAAAGAACGAACATTGCAGGAAATTACAGAGAGACTGCAACTCGGTAAGTCGACAGTACACCACCATTTGAAATTGTTACGTGCAGCGAAGTTAGTTGATATACATGACGGGAAATATGTATTGAGAAAGAAAGCAGTACGGTCGTTAGCAAAAGAATTAGATGCGTTTTTAAATAGATAATATGCAACTAGAATGCACATAGAGGGAGGAATCTAGTAGAAAAGTTGGTGTATGAAATTGAAAAATGTATTGAAAAACCGTTCGTTCTTTTATATGTGGATTGGCAGTGCAATTTCAGAGTTAGGCGGGGCTTTCGGAACGTTATGTAATTCGATTCTTGTTTACGAATTAACAGGATCAAAAACAGCATTAAGTAGTATGTGGTTACTATACTTTATCCCATCGCTCATACTGCAACTTATAAGTGGTCCATTTATTGATAAATGGAGCCGGAAGTGGATTATGATTTTTTCGCAATGGGTGCGAGCTTCGGTTTTCTTACTACCGCTAGTCATGTTACTTACTAACAGTATAGAAGTTTGGCATGTGTATGTCGTACAAATAATAATCGGGCTTATTACGCCGCTGTATACACCTGCAAGTCAAGCAATTACACCGAGCATTGTAAGTAAAGAACAGCTTCAAGACGCAAATGCGTATATTGATGGGATGGCTCGTCTTATGATGTTTCTTGGGCCCATATTAGCCGGAGTAGTCATTCATTTGATTGGAACAGAACTTACATTATCTTTCGTATGTATTTGTCTATTTGTTAGTGGTGCGTTATTACTTAATATAAAAGAAAAGAGAACAAAACAACCTATTCGGAAAACGTGGCTAGAACAGTTTCTTCGCGGATTTACATATTTTTTCACAAAACCAGTGATTGTTTGGCTCGGTATATTTCTTACTTTCGTGCAATTTGGGGTTGGGGTAACGTTGGTTACAAATCTACCTTATATAAAAGATGAGCTTTCAGCGGGGTATGCGGAGTTTGGTTATTTTATGGCTGGTTTCCCACTTGGTTATGTAGTTGGATCTATACTAGTCGGAAAAGTAACGTATAAAAGCCGACGTATACTTATGCTTGGGGGATTGTTTATAGGAGGACTAACATATATTTCTCTAGGGTTTAATCACAGTATAGTAATTGCGGTGTTCATTGAAGTAGTTGCAGGCATTTGCATTGCCTTTTTCAATGTTCATAACACGACAATATGCCAACAAACAGTACCAAACAATATGATAGGACAAGTATTTTCAGTGCGGTTATTTTTCATACGATCCGCTATGCCGTTAGGTGTGTTATTAGGAGGCATACTGAGTGAAATATGGGGAGTGAGAGCACTATACTTTATCATCGGTGCGATTATATGTACCACTTCTTTAATAGGAATATTACTTCCGTATTTCAAATTTTTAGATGAGGCGATAGAAGAGAAATCAGCATAATTCAAATAATTATAACTTTTTAATTGAAAATAATTATCATAATCAACTATAATAGAAGAATAGTAGTATTCGTATTACAAAGAGGGAGTGGGATTATATGTTTATCGAAACGAAAACATTTACAGTAAAAGAAGGTACATCAAATATAGTTGTAGAACGTTTCACTGGAGAAGGTATTATTGAAAAATTTGAAGGTTTCATTGACTTAAGTGTTCTTGTGAAAAAAGTAAGACGCGGCGATGAAGAAGTTGTCGTTATGATTCGCTGGGAATCTGAAGAAGCATGGAAAAACTGGGAAACAAGTGAAGAACATTTAGCAGGACATAGAGCGAGTCGTGGTAAACCAAAACCAGATCATATCATTAACGTTGATCACGCAGTTTATTATGTAAAATCATCGAAAGCGGCTTATCAGCAGTCGTAATATATATGTAAAGGTAGAGGATATTTGTTTATTAATAAACAAATATCCTCTTTTTTGATTTATAGTAAAATATGGATGTGATATATGATTAATTGTTTCGTTATAAATGGAGGTAAATGAAGTGAAAAAAATGTTACTAATGACAGCTTTAGCGACAACGATATTATCAGCGTGTAGTAATAATGAGGTGAAAGAAGAAGTATCTAACAATGAGGAAGTAAAACGTGAAAGTAGTGCAAAAATAGTAGAGCAGAAAGAGTATATTATTATTGGTAAGAATTATAATGAAATATTTCTAAAAGATGCTAGTTCAAATAAAGAAGATAGTGTGAAAGTAAGTTTAAATGATTTAAACTCAACAAAATGGAAGGCACCTGTAAGAAACGGTATCCCAGATATAGGTGATCATATCTCTTTGGAAAAAGAGGGGGGCAAATACACACCTACATTAGTAAAAGATCTTGTTGGTGAAATAAAGTATGATGGTACAATTAAATATAAAATTTTAGAAGCAACTAGTAAATCAGTTAAGTGGTTACCACTAAATAAAGAGAACGATGGAGGGGTTGTTCCACCAGAGATGGTAAAAGTAGTGAACGCTTCGAAAATAAAGGCTGGAGACATTGTAACGATTCAAGATAAAACAAAAAGCAGTGAAGATGTAATTGTATATGAACTGACAATTGTTGAATAAGTATGTAGAAGATTATAAGAAAAGTACAATATATTTAGGTGAGGAATAACTCCATAATAATATGTTTGGAGGTTACAAATGTTAGAAGCACAGACATCTATTAAACATGAACAACATAAAAAATTAGTGCAAACAATAGTAGCTGAAATCTTATCAATAGATAAGGTAACTGGATGTATGCTTATCGGATCTGTCGCAAGAGGTGATGCATATCCTGATTCGGATTTAGACTTATACATTCTGTTAGAAGATGGACAAAAGAAGAAGTTTCATTCTGAAACGAGAGAAGAAATTTCAGTTGAATATAAGTATGCAGACGTTAATCAAATACTAGTAAACTTTAAAAACAATCCGATGGAACTATACTCATTTTTAGAAGGGGAAATTTTATTTGATAAAAGCGGCGAGTTGAAAAGGTTAAAGGAGATAGCTACATATGAATTTGAAAACTATCGTGTTTCTAGTGACAAAGTGAAAGGTATTTCTCATTGGTTGCATAGTTCGCTTATTAAAATTCAGTCTGCTTTGAAAACAAATGATGAGTTAAAAGCTTCATACATCGTTCATACGTCAACGTGGACATTGTTAGAAGGGATATGGGCTATTAATAACAAACCTACACCGCCAGCGGTATCTGTTTTAAGGTATATTCAAGCGTTGCCTAATAAACCAATTCAATTGGAGGCATTGCTTCATAAACTATTTTTAGGTACTACGACAGAACGTACTTCTGCAGCAATCTTCTTGATTGAGTGGATTTTACACAATTTGAAAAGTAAATAATGTGGCTATTATATATAGGTACATTAATATTTCACGTCGAATGGTTCATGTAATTGCATTCATTAAAAAAACGTTCTAGGCTATAGAGAAAAGTATTAGACTATAAAGCATAGTCTTAGATGGAACACTTGAATATTATGTCTTACATATCTAGGTGTTATGAAAATGAGTCTACATACCCTGTGCTTAAAAGGAGATGAGTGAATGAAGTTAAATCATTTGAATCTATGTGTTGATGATTTATCAGAAGCGAGACATTTCTTTGAAACATTTTTTGATTTTCAATTTTTGGAGCAAAAGGGAAAGGCACTAGTAGTAATGAGTGATGAGAGTGGATTTATACTTGTGCTAAGCGACCCCAAAGCATTTAAGGGGAATAAGGAAGTGATGTATCCTGAAGCTTTTCATATTGGTTTTTTAGTGGATACTTCAAGTGAAGTTGATCAAGCATATAATCGTTTAGTAGCTGGGGGCATTGAAATAGAAAAGGCACCGTATTCTATGAGAGGTAGTAGTTATGGTTTTTATTTTACAATGTTTAGCGGATTGTTAATTGAAGTGTCCTGCCTTGACTATAAAGATGGTAAGAAAGTTCTATAATAATAAACAAGAGTTATTGTTTGAAGATGTAAATATAACCCCTTATCCAGTTTGGAAAGGGGCTTGATTATTGTATTTATTTTTAAGGGACATAAAAAATAAAAAACAAGCGAATTTTAGTCAGGTATATGAATTGTAAGACAACTTCTTTATTAATTTATCTGAATTTCAAATTCAAGTACAGCTTGATCCTTCCTAAACGGCATATTGAGTTCTTTGAATCGTAAGCTTATTCCAGACAAATTATCAGGAAGGGAAGGAGATATAACGAAATGATGACTAAAATGTCCATCAGTGCCACCGCCACCTTCTGGCCAGCAGTCATATGTATCATCTATTGATAATTGGAAGAAACTATGAGGCTTATTTTCATTAAAAACTTCATCAGAGGAATCCCAATCGCTATATAAATAAACGACACTAGCATTTGCATATTGCCGAATAAAAGTTACGGTATACATAATACCTTTATGTTCATACGTTTTAAAAACAGGTATATGTTTTTTGAATGTAATAGGTTCGACGCGAGGTTTAAATTCACCTTCGTCCATCATGGAAGAGAATAGTGAATTTAGATAGTCTGGATAAAATCCGTATTGCTTTGCCCATTTATAAATAGCTTCATCATGTGGAAAACCTGGATCACCACCTGAAAGTTCTTTCCGTTCTTTTAATAGGGCACAAATTTTTTCATCGATAGTATATAATCTTTCATTGTAATAATCAGTAGGGCGTTCAAAACTCATTCGTTGCATAATCATTCCTCCTTTTCTTTATTTTAACAAAAAAGAAAAGGCAATACATTTTTTTGATATAAATATTAAGTGTAAATTTAAAATCATTCATAAATCAAATATTGTAGACTTAAAATGAAGTTTGATAACAAGGTCTATTTTGCAAAGGAATTGCTTATGCATAAAATAACAATAATGTTTACTGATGCAAGAAAATTTAGAGAATGAAGCAGGTTTCCCATAGGGTAAAGTACGAAAATATTATAAGTAGTACAGTAAAATGAATAGGAGGTTATCGCTATGACAGCTGTATTTAAAGATATGGCATTCCAGCTAAAAACGGAACGACTCGACCTGAATATGTGGGAGGAATCTGATGCAGTCTGGCTGAGAAAATTAGTTGGTGAACGTGGTGTGGACATGCCAACCATTGAATCTGTTCGTAGCTATCTTATCGAAATGCGCAAGAAAGCAACTGAAAATGGTATTTCTCTTCTTACTATACGTAGGCGAGAAGAAGGGGATTTCATCGGATACTGTGGCTTAATCATCGGTCGTTCCACGCTTGAAGAGCCAGAGATTGCATATGAGTTGTTCCAAAGCGCTCATCGCAAGGGTTATGCGACAGAGGCAGCATCAGCAGTGCTTGAGGCTGCGATTGCTACGGGGCGCCAAAGACTTTGGTCAACTGTAGGCGCTTGGAATACGGCGTCTTTCCGGGTATTAGAAAAGATAGGGTTTCATCGGCATCATAGTACGTGGGGGGAGCGCGGTGAGATTGTTTGGAACGTACGCGATCTGTAGAAATTTGACCAAATTCGGAACAAAAAAATGTAAAAGAAAGCCTCTATGTTAGGTTACTTAGTAATCTAACATAGAGGCTTTTCCTTATAGTAAATATTGATTTTGTATATATTTTAGCTTAATTTTTTACATCTTCATATAATTGGAGAGCTTCTTTCACATTCAATCTATTCTTCACAATACCATGAATCGCTTGAATCATAGCAGCAGGATGTTCAGATTGCCATATGTTTCGGCCCATATCTACTCCGATCGCACCTTCTTGCAGTGCATTGTACGTAATATTTAATGCGTCTTCAATTGAGTCAAGTTTTGGTCCGCCAGCGATTACGACTGGGGCAGGGCAAGTGCTTGTAATTTTTTCGAATCCTTCGCAGTAATACGTTTTAATAATGTCAGCTCCCATTTCAACACAAACGCGGGAAGCGAGAGCTAGAAAGCGAGCTTCACGTTTTTGTAATTCTTTCGCAACAGCGGTAATGCCGAGTACTGGCAAACCGTAATCGTGAGCTTCTGAAACTACATTTGCGAGATTTGAAACCGTTTGTGTTTCATAGTCTGATCCCACAAAAACAGAAACGCCGACGCCAATTGCGTTTTGTTTCACCGCTTCTTTTACAGGTGTAACAATTGTTTCATTCGCTAAATCTTTACCGACGACAGTAGCTCCGCCTGAAACACGCATAACCATCGGTGTGCTGCAGTTTTCAGGAATACAGGAGCTAAGTACACCTCGAGTTAAAAAGAGGGAATCTGTGTATGGAAGTAAGTTTTTAACCGTTTCAAGTGGCTGTTCTAGCCCGTGAATTGGCCCTAAAAAGTAGCCGTGATCTATCGCTAACATAACCGCTCTGCCATCAGGTAAAATTGTATTTAATCGATTTTTAAATCCCCAAGTCATTTGAAATCACTCCTTCGTTAATGTTGGATTTTCCGTTTGTACCGTATCTTTATTTGGTAAATGTGGTGACTTAATAAAAACCGCTTTAAAAGGTTTGTCAGAATGGTTAATAAGATAGTGAGATTCATGAGGGCGAACTTGCAATACATCGCCTTGTTTAATCGGGACTCTTTCGTTATTCACATAGAAATCAATTTCACCTTCTAATGCATAAAAGACTTCCTCGCAAGTTGTATGATAGTGATTTTGAAACTCCTGCCCAGGCTGAATGACAACAAGGCCAAGATCAATATTAGGACCTTGTATTAAATATTTCGGCCCGTTATCACCGAAGCGATAGGAGAAATCATTTTCATTCGCTTTTAACATACTTTTCACTCCCTTATGTAATCTGTTACAGTGCACCAGGCGCAATCCACATATGTGAGGTGAGCCCTTTATCAGCTAAAGCGAGCTGACTGTCATATACGTTTTTCCATGTTTCATAGAACTCTTTATATAGTTCGTGATTTTCAGTAATTGGTTCGAATATGTGCTCCCACTGTACAAACTGTTCGGCAGTTTCTGCCATAGATGAATAAATACCAGCGCCAACTCCGGCAGCAATCGCAGTTCCTAAAGCAGCTGCTTCTTTCACAACTGGTACTTTTACAGGGATACCGAGTACGTCTGATAGAATTTGTGGCCATAGTTTTCCTTTAGCGGCACCGCCAGCAAAAATGACTTCAGAAGGGAATGTTCCTGTGAGATTTTCTATTAATTTTAAGTTACCAAGTGTAACGAAGGCAGCATTTTCTTCAATAGCACGGAACAGTTCTTTTTTTCCGCATTTGTCAGCATCTAAACTTAAATTTAAAAAAGAAGGTGCGGCATGACGCCAAGAAATGTAGTTCATAACGTTTGAAAAAGTAGGAATAATGCCATGTGAACCAACAGGCACGTCTTTCGCTTGTTCTTCTAATAATTCATAAGCATCTACACCGAGTTTGTCAGCAAGTTTCTTTTCCTCTTGGCAAAAAGCGTCTCGAAACCAGCGCATAACAAGGCCAGGGAAAAATGCAATCGTTTCATATTGCCATAGGTTCGGAACTACGTGACAATTTACCCGAATCGCAGCATATGGATCTGTTAGCGGTTCTGTAACATTCACTTCTTGTTGCCAAAAACTACCTCCGCATATTAACGTTTGATTAGGTTTCACGACTCCTGTTCCAAGTGAGGCCATTTGTGCATCTCCGCCTCCGGCAACGACAGGAATTCCTTCACGTAATCCAGTTAATGATGCACACTCTTTTGTAACATTGCCGATAACAGTACCAGCTTCATTTACTTTTGGTGAAAATGTTAAAGTTAGACCGCAATCTATAGCGATATCGTTATCCCATACTCTATTTTGTAAGTCAAAAATACCGGACGTACATCCGTTTGAGGGATCGATTTGCAGCACGCCACTTAATTTATATAAAATCCAATCGTTTAACATCGTAAAAGAGTGAATAGCATTATAGACGTTTGGTTCATGTTTTTTAATCCAAAGTAGGCGTGGTAAAGCACCTAATGAAAAAGTTTGACCTGATCTTGTATATAAATCTTCTTCAAGATGCGACCGAATTTCTTTTAGCTCACTAACTTCGGCAGATGCGCGCCCATCAACATTTGCACAAGCCCAAATTTCTTGCCCATCTTTATCATATAAAACAAAACCTTCTCGCATACTAGTAGCGCTAATGGCTTGAATAGAAGAGGGAGAGACATTACTTCTTTGTAAAACTTCTTTCGTACATTGTTGTACAAGATGCCAGTTTTCTTTTACATCAAAATTCATAGAGCCTGGATAACGAGGATCCGTTTTATGAACCCATTCTTTTTGACTGACTGCAATTTGATTACCTAGTACATCAAAAAGAACAGCTCGAATGCTTCCTGTACCAGCATCGAAAGCTAATAAATGAGACATTAACAATCACCATCCTTTCGTAATAAGGAGAGGGCAGTTTCCTCATCGGTAATTAATGTATGAATAAACTTTCCTTTTAAGGCACCATAAATTGCATCTATCTTTTCTATACCTCCAGCAACACCGACGACATGATTCATATTGCGCAAAATAGAGAGAGGCGTGCCAATTAGACGATTGTGATGCGGGAGCTCTAATAAATCGCCATTTGTATTATAAAACTGTCCTAAAATATCACCGGCACCGTTTTGACTACGAATATATGTCATCTCACGTAGTGTTAATTTTTCTTCTTTTACAATCGTAGCGTCTTGAGATAATCCTCCAATACCGACAACAGCCGTATGAGCAAGTGAAGCGACATGAAGCATATCTTTTACACTCGGTTCTGATAGAATACTTTGTGCCATTTCAGTTGTAGATGCTAGAAACGGCGTAGGGATAATGTGAAGATCGCCCTGCATGTAGTGTAAGTAGTTTTGTTTTCTCGGGAGATAGTGATTTACTCCGCCAGTTAGCGTAACGATTGAAAGATTAATAGAACTTTCAAAATGAATGTTTTCTAGCATTTTGCTAATTGTTTCTCCCCAGCCAATACCGAGTAAATCGCCTTGCTGGAGATGAGTTTCTAAATATTGTGCAGCAGCTTTTCCGAGAGACGCGTGATAATTGTTTACTGGGGTAGGGATAATAAAAGCATCTTTTAAGTAGAATTTTTTCATTAAGTCACGCTCAATACTTAAACAGTGCAAACCAGTCCCTTTTACGTGAAATGTAACGATACCTTCACTCCGAGCCTTATCTAATAATCGGACGACTTTATTTCTTGAAATATGAAGAAGTGAAGCGATCTCCTGTTGTGTTAATTGGTCTTTATAATAGTACCAAGCGACTTTCGTTAATAAATTTTCTTCAAAGTTCAGCTGTGTCATACTCTTCATCCCTTTCAACAATTGACCACTGCTTAAACATATGTGCCATATATTTTGTTTATTCCAGTTGAAACGATTAATTGTCTGGTGAAAAAAGTGTTCTAGATATGAAAAAAGGAATATACAATGCTACAAAACAAGTAGAACAAATAATCATTTTCTCAAAAAATGTTCTGGATAAAGGCAGGTGACATCATGTGAAGAACGTACCTTTATTACATGTAAAGAAAATGAGTAAGGCGTTTTTAAATCAACTTGTGCTAAAAGAAGTGGACTTACAAGTAGAGCGTGGTGATATATACGCTTTAGTTGGGGGAAATGGTGCTGGAAAATCAACATTAATGAAAATATTAACCGGGTTATATTCGTATGATCGTGGAGAAATGTATGTAAAAGGAATGAGGAAACAGTTTGCAAATCCGAAAGAAGCCCACCGAGAAGGGATTTACTTAATACCACAAGAACCACTCATTTTTCCGCATATGACCATTGAAGAAAATATATGTATCGGACTAAAAGGAAAGAAAAAGGAATTAAAAGTAAAAATCAAGCAATTGATTGACAGTTTAGGATGGGGGATTGATCTTAAAGAACTGGGAGGATCACTATCCATTGCGCAGCAACAATTAGTAGAAATCGTTAGAGGATTAATAAGAGAAGCCGAGATTCTTATTTTAGATGAGCCAACATCGACATTAACAACTCACGAAATGAAGAGTTTTTTTGTGCTGATGAAAAGTTTGCAAGAAAAAGGAATTGGGATGATATATATTACGCATCGCTTTCCAGAAATCTTTGAAATTGCAAATAAAGTGGCGATATTACGAGATGGAATGATTGTAAGCAAAGGGGATGTATGTAACTTTACATATGACATGTTGATGGAGGGATTATTACCAAAAGGGTATAAACAAGAAGAGAAAAGAGAAATAGTGCGAGAGTCAAAAGAAACGAAAAAAATATTAGAAGTAACTGATGTAACGAGTCACGCATTCGAAAACATTTCATTCACTGTACATACTGGTGAGATTGTAGGTATTGCTGGCATTGTTGGATCAGGCAGAACTGAATTAGCAGAAGCGATATTTGGATTGAAACCTATAAAATCAGGTTCTATTTTATTAGAAGGAAAATCAATTGATTCATACTCTTTGCATAAAAGACTAAGTGAAGGACTAGTTTATGTGCCAGAGGATAGAGCAAGAAATGGTATTTTTTCAATTGCATCGGTTAAAGAAAATATGACTGCAGCAAGTTTACATCAAAATAGTCGTTTTTTTATTAACCAAGAAAAAGAAAGCGCTTTAGTGAAGTCGTATATAGAACAGTTTCGAATTGTTGCACGAAGCATGGATGAAGTACTAGCATCTTTATCAGGAGGTAATCAGCAAAAAGTCGTTCTTGCAAAATATCTTGCGTGTAATCCAAAAATTATTATTCTTGATGAACCGACTCGCGGAATTGATGCGAAAGCAAGGCTTGAAGTATATGAAACGATAGAAAAAATGAAAAGGGAAGGACTCGCAATATTATTAATCTCTTCAGATATTGAAGAAATTGTTCAATTAGTAAACCGTGTATATGTAATGCGAAATGGAAAATTTGTTTCTCATATGGAGAAAGAACAAATAAATGTAGAAGAAGTTACACGTCTAGCATACGGAGGTGTAACGGAATGAAACGTATGTATAAAATGCACGAAACCTCTATCATACTGTTATTACTAATTTACATTGCCATTGTCGGAATGATAAATCCAAGTTTCGTTCAGCTTAACTCGTTATCTTTAATGATGAAATCAAGCGTTATTTTAGTCGTGCTAGCAATTGGCCAATCGTTCGTCTTATTTACGAAAAATATAGACGTATCAGTTGGTTCAATTATGGGATTAAGCGCAGCGGTTTGCGGGATGTTGTTATCGGATGGATATAATGCATTCTTGTCTATTACGGCTGCTATTTTACTTGGCGCTATTATCGGGTTCGCAAACGGGATTGGCGTTGCAAAGTTTCGGGTACCAGCTATTATCATGACATTGGGTATGTTAGGGGTCATTAGAGGTGCGATGTTAATTTTCACAGGCGGAAAGTGGATTGAAGATATACCAAACGATTTTAAGCAACTGTCATCTATCGTCATACTTGGTTTGCCGATAATTGTATGGCTTGTTCTTATTATTTTACTACTACTATACTTCTTTTTAAGGAAAGTGCCATTCGGAAGATACTTTTATGCGGTAGGTGATAATGAAGATGGCGCGAGACTCATTGGTATACCTGTTAATAAAGTAAAGATATATGCGTTTATTATATCGGGTATAAGCGCTGCACTCGCTGGTTGCATATTTGTTATGAATATCGGGTTCGTCCCTAATCAAACGGGTACAGGATTAGAATTACAAGTAATTGCAGCAGCTGTGCTTGGAGGAATTCATTTAAAAGGGGGAACAGGTTCTATTTTTGGAGCCGCATTAGGAGCATTGTTTTTAGAGGCGATAAGCAGTTCACTCGTCTTTTTAAAAATACCAGCATTTTGGAATAATGCTATTTCAGGTTTTTTACTATTAGTAATCGTTATATTAGATAGTGTTATGAAAAAGTGGAAGGCGGAAAGGAGAATGAATCTATGAAGTATTTGTACAGATGGGAAGGTGTTCTAATTGTATTACTTCTTATAGAATTCATTCTCTTTAGTTTTATAAGTAGTGATTTCTTAAATATTAGTAATCTCCTTTTTAGTACAAATGATTTTCTATTTATAGCAATCGTGGCGATACCAATGACTTTCGTTATTGTAACAGGAGGAATTGACGTTTCTGTAGGATCTATTATGGGGTTAACTTCGATTATAATTGGTGTACTTTGGATGAATGGAATACCTATTTTGCTAGCGGTCATATTAGCTCTTATAATCAGCTGTTTAGCAGGAGCTTTAAACGGAATCATTATAAAAATGACAGACGTAGAGCCACTTGTCGTTACACTCGGAACGATGTTTTTATACGGCGGAATTGCACTCGTCATTTCAGGAGGGGCAGGTGCTTCTGGATATGAAGGGATAAGTGGTTTACCTGACGCATTTGCACAACTTGCAAACGGTAGTTTTATAGGAATACCGAATTTATTATGGATTCTGATCGTATTAACAGTTTTATGTACTATATTATTTCACTGTACTATATATGGGCGCCACGTAAAATTAACAGGTTCGAACGAAAATGCAGCAAAATACACTGGGATTAAAACGAAAAAAGTAGTCATTATCGCTTACATACTTTCTGGGTTAGGAGGTGGATTAGGAGGCGCTTTCTTAACTGCATATTTCGGTTCCGCACGTGCTGATATGGGAAGTGAAACGATTTTACCAATCATTACTGCAGTCGTATTAGGCGGGACACTTATTACAGGGGGGAAAGGAAGTATTATCGGTACTGTACTGGCGAGTATTTTTATAGGGCTAATGCAGTATGGCTTGCAAATGACAGGTTTAACAAATGAACAATCCAACGTAGTAATAGGTATTATTCTTATTCTTTCAGTTATTATGAGACATTTCAAATTACATCAATTCACACTGGGGAAAAGAAAGAACTTGCATAAGGGGGAAATGTCATGAAGAGAAAACTAGGGATTGTATTCATTGTATGCATTTGCTTAATCGGTTTAATCGCTTGTTCTAGTCAAACGGCAGATAAGAAAAAAGTAGATGATGTGAAATTTGCATTCATTCCGAAACTAACTGGAGTTGGCTTCTTTACATCAGGTGGTGAAGGAGCAAAAGAGATGGGAGATAAACTAGGGGTGCAAGTGAAATATGATGGACCGTCTGAAGCAAGCGTATCAGGCCAAGTGAAATATATAAACAATTTTATTAACCAAAACTATGATGCACTTATGGTCTCTTCTACTTCAGTAGATGGACTATCACAATCACTGCAACGTGCTAAGAAAAAAGGGATGACGGTGTTAACGTGGGACTCTGATGTGAATCCGAAAGACCGTTCATTTTATATAAGCCAAGGTACACCAGACCAACTTGCTAACTTATTAATTGAAATGACTTCCAAACAAATTGGAGATAAAGGAAAAGTAGCCTTCTTTTATTCTAGTCCAACAGTAACGGATCAAAATCAATGGGTAACGAAAGCGAAAGAAATTATTAAAAAGAAATATCCGAACTGGGAAATTGTAACGACGCAGTACGGTGAAAATAATGCGCAAAAATCTTTATCCGTAGGGGAGAATATATTAAAAACGTATCCGGATATTAATGCAGTCATATGTCCAGATGCAACGGCACTACCAGCGATGGCACAAGCAGCTGAAAACTTAAAAATGGATAAAAAAGTAGTCGTAACAGGGTTTTCGACACCTAACGTTATGCGTGATTATGTAAAACGAGGAACAGTAGCGCAATTTGGATTATGGGATGTAAAACAACAAGGTGCACTCGCAACGTATGTAGCAAATGAAATCGTTGTAAAAGGGAAGAAGTTAAAAGTAGGGGATAGCTTTGAAGTAAAAGGAATTGGAAAAGTGAAAGTAGAGCCAAATTCCATCCAAGGTTATGATTATGAAGCAGAAGGAAATGGAATTATCGTATTACCAGAGCGGGTTGTATTTACGAAAGAGAATATTGATAAATATAATTTTTAGTAACAAAAAAACGTCCGAATATATCGGACGTTTTTTATTCCTTCATTAATTATGAACTGTTTCTTTTTCATTTAATCCAAGCGTACGACCAGTAGAAGTGTGAAGATCTTGGAACAATCTTGGATTTTCAGTTAGTGAAATGCCGTAAGAAGGGATCATCTCTTTTATTTTTCCTTCCCATTCTACCATGCGGCTTGGGAAACATTTTTCTAATACTTCAAGCATGACGTGAACAGCAGTAGAAGCACCTGGTGATGCACCTAGTAACGCCGCGATTGATCCATCAGCCGCACTAACAACTTCGGTACCGAATTGAAGTGTACCTTTACCGCCAGCATCAGTGTCTTTAATTACTTGCACACGTTGCCCAGCGACTACAATATCCCAATCTTCACTTTTCGCATTCGGAATGAATTCGCGTAATTCTTCCATACGTTTTTCATGTGATAACATAACTTGCTGAATTAAGTATTTTGTTAGTCCCATTTCTTTTACACCAGCAGCTAACATCGTTAAGACGTTATTTGGTTTTACAGAACCAATTAAGTCAAGATTTGAGCCAGTCTTTAAGAATTTAGGTGAGAATCCTGCGAACGGTCCAAATAGTAAAGCTTTTTTATTGTCTATATATCTCGTATCAAGGTGAGGTACAGACATTGGCGGAGCGCCAACTTTAGCTTTACCGTAAACTTTCGCATGATGTTGCTCTACAACGTTTTGATTTTTACATACCATAAACAGTCCGCTTACAGGGAATCCACCGATATGTTTTGATTCAGGAATACCAGTCTTTTGTAGTAGTGGTAGACTACCGCCACCGCCGCCGATAAAGACGAATTTTGCAGTGTGATGCTCGATTTTACCACTATTCATATCGTGTACTTTCACTTCCCACAAACCATTTTTCGTACGTTTAATATTTTCGACACTATGTTTGTAGTTAAGCTCGACATTTTTCGTTTGTAAGTAATCAAACAACATACGTGTTAATGCACCGAAGTTCACATCTGTTCCAGAGTCAATTTTCGTTGCAGCCATCGGTTCGTTTGGTGTACGACCATCCATAATGAGTGGAAGCCATTTTTTTAATGTTTCAGGAGCATCGGAAAATTCCATGCCTTGAAACAGTGGATTTTTTGAAAGCGCTTCAAAACGGTTTTTTAGAAACTCAACATTTTTTTCACCTTGTACTAAACTCATATGAGGTAGAGGCATAATAAAATCTTGTGGATTACGAATTAATTTGCTTTTTACAAGATATGCCCAAAATTGTCTTGAAAGCTGGAATTGCTCATTCACTTTTACAGCCTTACTAATATCTATAGATCCGTCAGATTTTTCGGAAGTATAGTTCAGTTCGCATAGCGCAGAATGCCCTGTACCTGCATTATTCCATTCATTAGAGCTTTCTTCCCCGGCACTTGCGAGTTTTTCAAAAACTTTAATTTCCCATTCAGGTGCTAATTCTTTTAGTAATGAGCCTAACGTTGCACTCATAATTCCTGCACCAATTAAGATAACGTCTGTTTTTTGCTGCATGTTGCTCATGATAATCTCTCCATCCCCTATATTGGCAAAAAAGAGTAGGTGTTTTTTTATATCTAAGCCGTAAATTGAAAACACCGCCTAGGCCCCACCTAGGTGTATACCTTTTTTGTCTCAATTATATAACCATCTCATACTCTATTATAATAATTAATAGACTAAAATATCTAGTGTTATCTGATAATTTTAAACTATTTAACGTTTTATTCGCCAAAAATCTTATTTAACAAGCTCTTTTAAGGTGATAAATAGAAAAAAATTATAGTTTGAAATTATCTCGAAAAAGCTTACGTATCGTAGAATGGATAGAAAGGATACCTTTTTATGGAATTTTATCCCTGACAATAGTATGATTATTCTGCAAAATAAAAAGGAGGGATACCAATGTGTACACAAGAACAAATCGCAAACTTATTTCGAAATTTTTCAATAAAGGAATGTAAAGGGTCAAGTGACTTATATGAATACTTATCAATAAAAATTGCTGAAGATGAGGAAGTACTTACACTATCTTCCTACGCTCAAGTAGGCCAACCAATTCCAAACTTATTATTAGGCGCCGTACATTATTTATTACTAGTAGGGAAAGAACATCCTTTAAAAGCGTATTACAGTAGTTTAGTTGAAAATACGAATACAAATTTAGATCAAGCTTTTGATCACTTTAAAGATTTTTGTAAAGAGTATCGAGAAGAAATCATTACTTTAGTACAAACGAAACTCGTTCAAACGAATGAAGTAAGGCGATGTGCGTACTTATACCCAAGTTTCTGTTACATATTTAATAAAGTGAAAAAGCCGCTAGCGTTAATTGAAATTGGGACAAGTTCTGGATTACAACTGTTCTGGGATCAATATAGCTATTCGTACGGGACAGATGAAACATACGGAAATATAAATTCAAATGTACATTTAACTTCTGAAATAAGAGGGGAGAATGTACCCCAATTTCTAAAAGTAAGTCCACCTGTTGTTGAAAGAATCGGGCTTGATTTACATATGAATGATTTACATAATGAGGAAGATTATTTATGGCTACGTGCACTCATTTGGCCAGAACATAAAGAAAGACTTGAAATGTTTGACCAAGCAGCATCTTTAGTAAAAAACGAATCTGTCCAATTAATAGAAGAAGACGGTGTGGAGTTATTACCATCTATCATTGAACAAATAAGTGAAGATGCTGTAACCTGCATTTTCCATACACACGTCGCAAATCAAATACCAGAACAAGTAAAACATAAGTTAGAAAAACAAATACAAGAAATCGGTGCAAAACGTGATGTATTCCACCTGTATAACAACATGTGGGACCGGGACCTTCATATTGATTATTATATTAACGGAAACGAATATCGTGAAACGGTTGGGGAAACAGAAGGGCATGGGAGATGGTTTAGTTGGAAGCTAGGAGACCGAACTTTATGCTAAAGGAAACCTAACTATTATGGGTTTCGTCACCAATATTCGTAATAAAAACAGTTGACAGAAGGTAATACGTCAACTGTTTTTTATTTTTATTAAACTTGCTTTATGTATCAAATGTAAGTGTTAAACATGTCCCTGCTGCATGTTGCAAATAGCCCATGAAATAATCTTCTCTCAAAAGAAGCTAAAGAAAGTAGATTATAAAACTCTTGCTAGTGCCAAAAAAAGAAGCCACTGGTTAATGGGCTATATTACTAGTTTAATAATTTATAACTTCAAATGGAAAAACCAAGGGAAAGTAAATATTTAAAATGAATATATAATACATGCGAGAACGAGCACAATTGGATAGGGGGCTTTCAAATGCATATGGACGAACGAATGAATTTGCAGGTAACTAGTCAGGCTCTTCAGGTAATGAATAACGGAATTGCTGTTACAAGTCATGATGGAATCATCACATATAGCAACAAACTATTCTGTAGCATGCTACAGAGTAAAGAAAATGAAATAATAGGTGAGCATATATCAACGATTATTCCTGATCGTAAAAAGTTAGTAGTGAATCAAAAGGGTAGTTTGTACAGGTATGAATGTAGGCGTGGCAACCAATTTTTAATTGTGAATGAATCCCGTGTATATCAGAATGAGACAGAATATGGATCAATTGCCATTCTGGAAAGCAAGGGGAAAAGATTTATTAAAATATAGTTTCTTCATAATAACTCCTCCAAACTAATTTTTAATGTTCTTCAGAAAAGTTTAATGACACGTAAATCATAATTTCAATTATAAAAGATTATTAAAGGTAATTATTAATTTTTGGTTAGTAACGTACATACAATGTGTAATTAAGTGCGTGCACTATGGAGTGAATGCAGAAAAGGGTGAATAAAGCATATGAATCCATTTGAGCAAATGATGTACGTTGGTGTCATTATGTCTATTGTACTATCCGTAATGATTTTAGGATCTTTATATTATAATCCTCGTCTTTCGTTAACTGAATATCCGAAAGATATTCAAAAGGTAGTTTTTCCAAAATCGATTGATGAAAAGAAGCAAACGATTTACTTTAATATCATATATAATGCTATTCTTTTCGGTACTCCTTTCGTTTCTACATATATACTGCATAAACATGAAAAATTATTATATATTGATGCCTATTTACATATTTTTGGTATTTTAATGATTTTTAATTTAGTAGATTTGTTTATAATTGATTGGCTAATCTTTTGCTGGATTACCCCGAGATTTGTTGTTATTCCTAGTACAGAAGGGATGAAGGGTTATAAAGATTACAAGTTTCATTTAAGAGGGGCTATAGTCGGAACAAAATTTTTAGCAATCGTAAGTTTATTTTTGGCGGGAATTGCGACAACTATTTAGTATGAAGAAGGGTATGAAGAGTTTATAAAAGATGAGGAGATTGATAATGTATAGAATTAGAATTGAGAATTTGATACTATTGAAGTAGGAAGTTTTAAAAACAGTATATTAAGCGGTATTAATATACTGTTGCAAATGTTTTGATACACTGTGAAATTTCCTGATTTTATGGAAATTTTTCATAGAATACAAAAAACGTAATGGAGGCTAATATGAAAAAAGTAATTGGCGCAGCAACAGCAACTGTTTTGGGATTGGGGGCTTTTACCACAACTGCTATCGCAGAAACGATCGTAACAGCAGATGTACTCAACGTACGTGAAAAACCGACAACGGAATCAAAAGTTGTTGAAAAGGTAAAAGAGGGACAAGAGTTAAAAGTAATAAATACCGAAGATGGATGGTCAAAAATTGATTTAAACGGTAAAGAAGTGTTTGTCAGTTCAGAGTTTACAAAAGATGTGTATCATGTAACAGCGAATTTGTTAAATGTCCGTTCTGATGCAAATACAGAATCAGAAATTCTTGGTAGATTGAAAAAAGATGATGTTATTGAATCAACGCATCAAGTAAAAGACGGATGGCTGCAATTTGAGTATAAAGGAAAAACAGCTTATGCAAATGTTTCTTTCCTATCAAGTACAGCACCAGTTGAAAAAAAAGCTGAAGAGAAAACGAAGCAAGTAGCGAAAGTACAAAAAACGGTTAAAGCTAAGGAAGAAGCTAAAACACAAAAAGTAGTAAAGCCTAAAGAAGAAGTGAAAGTAAAAGAAGTAGTAAAGCCTAAAGAAGAAGTGAAAGTACAAGAAGTAGAAAAAGCTAAAGAAGAAGTGAAAGTACAAGAAGTAGAAAAAGCTAAAGAAGAAGTGAAAGTACAAGAAGTAGAAAAAGCTAAAGAAGAAGTGAAAGTACAAGAAGTAGTAAAGCCTAAGGAAGAAGCGAAAGTAAAAGAAGTAGTAAAGCCTAAAGAAGAAGTGAAAGTACAAGAAGTAGTAAAGCCTAAAGAAGAAGTGAAAGTACAAGAAGTAGAAAAAGCTAAAGAAGAAGTGAAAGTACAAGAAGTAGAAAAAGCTAAAGAAGAAGCGAAAGCCCAAGAAATAGCGAAGGCTAAGGAAGAGGCAAAAGCCCAAGAAATAGCGAAGGCTAAGGAAGAGGCAAAAGCCCAAGAAATAGCGAAGGCTAAGGAAGAGGCAAAAGCCCAAGAAATAGCGAAGGCTAAGGAAGAAGCGAAAGCCCAAGAAATAGCGAAGGCTAAGGAAGAGGCAAAAGCCCAAGAAATAGCGAAGGCTAAGGAAGAGGCAAAAGCCCAAGAAATAGCGAAGGCTAAGGAAGAAGCGAAAGCCCAAGAAATAGCGAAGGCTAAGGAAGAGGCGAAAGCAAGAGAAATAGCGAAGGCTAAGGAAGAGGCGAAAGCAAGAGAAATAGCAAAAGCAAAAGCAAAAGAAGAGTCTAAAAATAACATACAGTCTGCTAAACGTGAATTAACGGTAGTAGCGACTGCATATACTGCTGATCCAAGTGAAAATGGTACATATGGTGGACGCGTTTTAACTGCGATGGGGCATGATTTAACGGCTAATCCGAATATGAGAATTATCGCAGTAGATCCGAAAGTAATCCCATTAGGATCTAAAGTATGGGTAGAAGGTTATGGCGAAGCAATAGCTGGTGATACTGGAAGTGCTATTAAAGGAAATCGTATTGATGTTTTAATGGGCTCAAAAAGTAAAGCTATGAATTGGGGAAGACAAACTGTTAAAGTGAAAATTCTATAATAAATATAGAATATAACATAACGAAAATAAGACTGACATATTCTGTCGGTCTTATTTTTGTATCGCAACATCAGTGAGAATCGTATCAAATATATCTTTTTGCGTGAAGTTATCTGTAAAAACAGCTTCTCTGGGAACTTCAATTGTATCGTGGGGATTATACCATTTTTCTAGGGAATCCTCACCAAATTCATGTCGTTGGTCCCTTGTGTTATGTCGTCGAATCGTTTCTTTTAACGATAAATCAAAGTAAGCGGAGTTGCCTCTAAGAATGATTAAAGTTGATTTAAGTATAGGATTAGACAGAATGTATTCCCCCAGCGTGAATGAGTATATAGAAAATTTTAACAAATAAAGTGCGGAAAGTGTATAATTAATAGGATTGAAATAAAAAGGTGGGAGCTAGATGGAATATAAATTAAAAAAGGTGCAGCCGATTTGGAAACGGACATGGTTTCGCTATCTAGGGGCATTTATAATTGTTCAATTACTATTTATTATTTGTGAGATTACAGGATGGGCACCAAATTTTAAGCCAAGTGGAGAGTTTTTAAATAGAATTTTACATTCTGAATTTTTCACGGAATGGTTCACTCCATATGAAATTCCTCATTTTAATGTGTTTACAGCATTTTTTGCGATTACATTGTTACCATACGCATTAATAGGTGCAATGAAAGATTTCACAACAAGAAAAAATATAAATAATTAAAAAGAGGTATTATATGCTATTTCAAAAAGGTAATATATCGATTAGATACGTAATAGAAGAGGATGCACCAATCATTTCAAAATGGTTAACAGACCCAGAAGTCTTGCGGTATTACGAAGGACGCGATAACCCGCAATCTGTAGAAATGGTACTGAATCATTTTATACATAATCCAAATAGTCATGAAAAAAGATGTTTAATAGAGTTTGATGCTGTTCCAATTGGTTACATACAAATGTACTCAATTGATTCTGAGTGGAAAACATTATATGGCTATGAAGAATCACAAAATGTATGGGGAATGGATCAATTTATCGGAGAGCCGACTTATTGGGAAAAAGGAATTGGAACGAAACTCGTTCAGGCAGCAATTACATATATTATGGAGAACACGGGAGCAGAAGCAATCGCAATGGATCCGAAAGTAAATAATGAACGTGCGATAAAATGTTATGAAAAATGCGGCTTTAAAAAAGTGAAGATATTAAAGGAACATGAGCTGCATGAGGGGAAATTAGAAGATTGTTGGATGTTGGAATACAAACAAAGGGAGCTGCGCGAAATGAAAAAAGCATTACTAGTAATTGATGTGCAAGCAGGTATGTATACAGCAGGAATGCCAGTACATAATGGGGAAAAGTTTTTAGAAATATTGCAAGAGCTTATTGGGGAATGTCGTTCAAATGATATTCCAGTTATTTATGTACAACATAACGGGCCAAAAGATCATCCGTTAGAAAAAGGTACAGCTGGTTGGAAAGTGCATGAGGCAATTGCCCCGCAAGAAGGGGACAGTATCATTGAAAAGACGACGCCAGATTCATTCCATATGACGAACTTAAATGAAGTATTACAAGAAAAAGGGATTGAACACGTAATTATTTCAGGGATGCAAACGGAGTACTGTGTGGATACGACAACGCGAAGAGCGTTTAGTGAAGGGTATAAAGTAACGTTAGTGAGTGATGCACATAGTACGTTTCATACAGAAGTGTTACGTGCTGAAGACATTGTGAAACATCATAATGTAGTGTTTGGAGCGTTTGCTAATGTTGTTGCGTTAAAAGATTTGAAAGTGACTGCCTCTAAATAAGAGGCAGTTTTTTATTGTAAGAAATAGGATCAAATATTTTCGGTAGATCGATATCTTGAAATAATCGTTCGTATAATTTCACGCACCATAATGAAAAGACACAAAAGGAGCACCACATAATTAAAAAGGGTGCTCCTGCATCACAATGTTATTTCTTCTTATCTTTATCCAATACATTCTGTTCTTCAGCAAATTCCGTACCATATGCAAAGCGGCGATTAATATGAATGTTATCATTGTTGTGTCTTGTGTGGGAGTTAGAAAAGCGATGAACGATTACTTCAGATAATGTAAAGACAGTAGCGGAAAGGAAACTCCCCCATGCAATTTGCATGTAATTGTCTAATAAAATATTACCGAAAATCCATACGCTTAAATACGTTAGCAAGAAATCCGACATAATGGCACCGGTATTACCTATTCGGTTTAATATGATTTTATCGACGAACATATAGGATACGATTGTAACAAAGAGACTAAATGAAATAATTTGGACGAACGTTGCAGGGAAAAATAAAGCGAGTCCAATACTAAATGCGATAATGCACGATATAAATTTGATAAGTACTACAGTAAAACCATTCAATATTTACACCTCCGATTTATACATAGTTTTACAATAAATTTAGGAGTTCATACATTGTAACAAATATATTTACATAAAACTTTTTCACGTCCAAATTTTGTCTAAATATTAAAAAAACAAAGAAAAAATGTTATAGTAAAATGAGAGTATATGACATTTTTAGGTAAGGGGGAATCCGGGGTGTGGATTACTTCAGAAGTAGAAATTCCAGATGAGTTAATTGATCATCTTGAACAAGGAAAGTTAGTACTATTTGTTGGAGCAGGAGTTTCTATGAAAGGGAAATCAAACTTACCGAATTTTGACGATCTAGTTGATGAGATTGCAAAAACGTTATATGTAGAAACGCGTGAAATAACAGAACCTCATGATTATTATCTTGGTAAAATTGCGAAAACAAAAGATGTACATCAAGTTGCAAGAGATTTAGTTCATACTGAAAAGTCAAAGCCAAATCCGCTGCATTATGCGATTCCGAGATTGTTTCCTTTAGATACGGAAGTTCGCATTGTAACAACAAATTTTGATGGACATTTTACAACTGCGATGAAAGAAATGAATAGAGAATTAAACGTATATTACGCACCTGCTTTACCTACAGGTAGAGCGTTTAAAGGACTCGCTTACATACATGGCAATATAGAACAAGAGAAAGAGGCATTAATTTTAACAGATGGTGATTTTGGAAGGGCTTACTTGACCGAAGGATGGGCAAGAAGATTTTTAGTTGATTTATTCTCGAATTATACTGTTTTATTCGTTGGGTATAGCCATAATGACCCAGTAATGAAATATTTAGCGACTGGTTTACCGCCAAGTACACGGCGTTATGCATTTGTTGCACAAGGGGAAAATACGTACCATTGGGAGCATTTAGGAATACGGCCGATTGTATACCCGAATAAAGGTAATAATCATCAATCTCTTGTTAAAGCAGTGAAGCGATGGGCAGAATTAATGGGAGATAATTATATTACAAAACGAATGCGGATTCGTGACATAGTAACAGTTCCACCGTCAGTAGAGCAGGAGCAATTATCATACATAAAACAATCCATAAAAAAAATTGAAACAGTCCGCTACTTTGTTGAATTTGCTCATGATTATGAATGGGTGGAATGGCTTGAAGCGGAAGGGAAATTACAAAATTTATTTTTAGTTATATCAAACGATAATGAGGTAGATGAATTACTTGCAGAATGGTTAGTGGAACAATTTCTTTTTAGTCATCAAAAAGAATTATTTCAATTAATTTTTAAAAATCATTCTAAAATATCTCCGTTATTATGGAGAACAATTTGTAGCTACTTAAACGAAACAAAAATTAAAATGGACCCGTTGTTGTTTGCAAGATGGACACTTCTTTTATTAGAAACAGCTGAAAAAGATAGTAAATCAATTGAAAAAATTTCTTACTTACTCCAAAAATGTTCTTTTCCTGAGCATAAAGAGATTGCTTTATTATTACTAACGTTTATTTTGGATGGAAAGCTTAAATTAAAGCGGGAGAGAAAATGGGGAAATGATACAGAAGAATCAATAGAACTCGAGGAATCGAGTCGTTTACCAGTGTCTACATTTTCTTATGTGGAGCAAATTTGGAATGAGAAGATGAAACCCTATATTTCCTATTACGCCGTACCAATTATGATGATGGGAATAGAGAAGATGCGAATGTTATCACTACGACAAACAGCACTGAAAAAAAAGGATAAGGAAAATGTTGAAAAAGAGTTTCAGCAAAATGATCTTGCGTTTTTAATTCAAATTGTAAAAGAGTGTTTAACTTATTTGTGTGAAAATAATGAAAAAAAAGCAAATTATTATATTACAGAAATGATAGAAGCAAACAGCATGCTTCAAAACCGAATTGCAATTGATGCGATGAATAAAAATATATTCGTTAGCGCCGATGCCAAAATGAAATGGTTGTTACAGGAAGGACTTCTTTTAGATGTCACGTATAAACACGAAGTTTTTCAACTTATAAAAAATCATTTCGTACTCTCTTTAGAAAAAACAAAGGAAGAGGTTATTCAAATTGTATTAAAGGACCTTGCAGAGGAGAGAGCATTTGATGTTTGTTTAGTTTTAGATTTATTATTCACTTGTGATTTGAATAGTCCATCTACAGCAAAAGGTTATGAGTTAATGAAGCAAAAACATCCTCACTTTCATTCTGATCGATATAGTGTACAAAAGAAAGAGACCGCAGATCAAAGTATTACTTGTAATGTAACTGCTGATGGATTATTGCAGCTGAAAGACGATGAAATTATGAAGCAAGTTCGTCAATTTTCTCAAGACGGTGTTTTTGAACAAAGCCATTTTTTAGAGATGTTATCGAAAGCATGTAAATTGAATACAGAATGGAGTATTTCATTTGCCTATCAATTAGTTGGGATGCACGAAATAAGTAATGAAGTATGGTTCGTTTGTATTAGAGAGTGGCGAAATAATCGAGGATTGACAAATGAACAAATCCAAAAAGTAATTCCGCTATTACAGAAATTTGTCAGAAATACTGCTTTTCATTGGTTAATTAGTAGCTTTCTATATGAAATTAGTAATCGATTAGAAGAGTTAGAGGAAAATAGTATACGCAGTGTGAAACGTTTTGCTTTTTCGGTATTCCCTCAAGTAATGAAAAGTGATACAGATTTTAAGCTTGGAAAACAAGACTTTTATAATGAATCGATCCAGCATCCTGTTGGGAAAATGACAGCTGTATTATTAAAACTGTTATCATATGATCATTTATACGATCGTAACGTGTATGAATATTTATTTTTATTTGAAGAACAAGTAAGAGTTAGTACAGAACGGACAAATTTTATGTTAGCGCGTTTAGTAGCAGATATTACATTTCTTTATCATATCGAGAAGCAATGGTGCCGAAAATATTTGCTACCGTATTTAGATTTAAAGAAGGAAAATGAGATTACGAAATATGCATGGGCAGGCTTATGTTACACGCAAATCAATTTACCTTTATTTACAGAGATGAAGCGATTTATTAAGTATGCGGTAGAACATTTGAAAGTATTACATCCGCATACGAGGGAAGCTTTCTTGAAATGGCTCAGTTTTGTATTTATTAAATGTGTACTATATTGGGAGCAAAAAACAGATTGGTTATACCCGTTACTTATACAAGAAAATGAAGAAAATAAAATTAAATTTATGCAGTTTTTATGCTATTACGTCAAAACGCTAAGTGCAAAAGAACAACAAAAATTTTGGGCATCATGGCTCAGTGTATTTTTGCGAGAGCGACCGAAAATGGGTGAAATCACAGCTAGAGAATATGTAATGCTTTTGCGTATTATTTTATTTATGGATGAAATAGTAGAAAGAGGATTATCTATAATAAAAACATTTTCAGATGTGGTTGGAAAAGGGAATCAAACGGAGTTAAAACAGTTGTTTAATGAAATACTTGAAAAGACAGAGAGTATAGAAATGTATAAAGAATTGTATGCAAATGTATTTTTTACTTTATTACAAACGCTTCAGGAAGCCAATTTACTTGAAACTGAAATCATTCAAATAAAAGAAATATTAATCCAGTATGGAGTAGAAAAATATGTATTAAATGCAATAGATAATGAGATAATTCGCATCGGAATTGTTATGGAGAATTTACAAGAAGAAATGTAGGGCGGAAGTGGAATTTTAAAAAATATATAAAAAGTTGTTGACAGTGTTTTGAAAAGCGTTCTATAATACGAATCATACTTATTCAATTTCAAAAACATTTGAATAAACAAAGTGCAATGAAGAGATCACAGTAGTGGTTAGTCTTACTGTAGCAGAGAGCTGGTGGTTGGTGTGAACCAGTACAGGGATAATCATGAATTACAGTCTTGGAGCATCTTTTTCGCAGTAAAGATAGTTTCGTCTTTATGAAGAAAAAGCGGTCAATTGATCGTTAACAGTGAAGAGAGGTAGACGGAAAGTTAGTCTACAACTAGGGTGGTACCGCGATAAATATCGTCCCTACTGATTTATTCAGTAGGGACTTTTTGTATTTTAGTGGTCCAACTTGAAAATTAAATATATATGCGTTGAAAGGAAAAGCAGTAGTTGTTGTTTCCCTGTAACAGAGAGCTGGTGGTTGGTGTGAACCAGTACAAAAACAAGAGCGAATTACAGTCCTAGAGCATCTTTTTCGTAATAAAGATAAGTATTGTCTTTATGAAGGGAAAGACGGTCAGATGATCGTTAACAATGAAGAGAGGTAGACGAAAGAAGTCTACAACTAGGGTGGTACCGCGATAAATATCGTCCCTACTGATTGGATCAGTAGGGATTTTTTGTACAAAAAAGTGGGTTTTTATCTAGTCGATAGTGTCCTTATAGTAAGTATTCGTTTAAAATAAGAAGAGGTATCGATTCCACTTAAAATTTGTATAATTTATCAGTTCAGAAAATAGAGAATTTTTCATTCTCTTACTATACTTTTAAAACATTAGAGGAGGATTTCCAAATGGCAAATCATGAATTAGATCAATTACGTAAACAGGTAGATGAAATTAACTTACAACTATTACACCTTTTAAACAAACGTGGTGAAATCGTTCAAAAAATTGGGGAGCAAAAGCAAGTACAAGGTACGAAACGTTTTGATCCAGTACGTGAGCGTGAAGTGCTTGATATGATCGCAGAGCATAACGAAGGACCATTCGAAACGTCAACTGTTCAACATATTTTCAAAACAATCTTCAAAGCTAGCTTAGAATTACAAGAAGATGATAACCGTAAAGCATTACTAGTATCACGTAAAAAGAAACAAGAAAATACAATCGTTAATGTAAAAGGTGAATTGATTGGAAACGGAACACAAACGTTCATAATGGGACCTTGTGCGGTAGAAAGTTTAGAGCAAGTTCGCCAAGTAGGGCAAGCGATGAAAGACCAAGGTCTAAAATTAATGCGCGGTGGTGCTTTCAAACCGAGAACATCTCCATACGATTTCCAAGGTTTAGGAGTAGAAGGATTACAAATTTTACGTCAAGTAGCAGATGAGTTCGATTTAGCGATCATTAGTGAAATTTTAAATCCGAACGATGTTGAAATGGCATTAGACTACGTTGATGTAATTCAAGTTGGTGCACGTAACATGCAAAACTTCGATTTATTACGAGCTGTAGGTAAAGTTAACAAGCCAGTATTATTAAAACGTGGATTAGCAGCAACAATTGATGAGTTCATTAACGCAGCTGAATACATCATTGCACAAGGTAACGACCAAATTATTCTATGTGAGCGTGGTATCCGCACATACGAAAGAGCAACACGTAACACATTAGATATTTCAGCAGTACCGATTTTAAAGAAAGAAACACATTTACCAGTAATCGTTGACGTAACGCATTCAACTGGACGTAGAGACTTATTATTACCAACAGCGAAAGCAGCACTTGCAATTGGCGCAGATGCAGTAATGGCTGAAGTACACCCAGACCCAGCGGTTGCATTATCAGATTCTGCACAACAAATGGATATTCCAGAATTCCATAGATTCATGGATGAGTTAAAAGGTTTCAAAAATAAATTATCTTAATTCCATATCATATATGCACTGAAGAGGAAACAGTAGTGCTTATCTCCCTGTTATAGAGAGCTGATGGTCGGTGTGAATCAGTACAAAGGTAAGCATGAATTACAGCCTTGGAGCATCTTTCCCGCCGCAAATGGAGGGAAAGACGGTCAAACGATCGTTAAAGAAGAAGAGAGGTAGACGATAGTTGTCTACAACTAGGGTGGTACCGCGATAAACATCGTCCCTACTGAGCGCTCAGTAGGGACTTTTTTGTACAAAAAAATAGTAAAGGGGTAAGAGAAATGAGATACATTACAGCTGGAGAATCACATGGGCCGCAGTTAACAGTTATTTTAGAAGGTGTACCAGCAGGTTTAACATTAACAGCGGAACATATTAATAAAGAATTATTAAGAAGGCAAAAAGGGCACGGACGCGGAAGACGCATGCAAATTGAAACTGATACAGTTGAAATTGTAAGTGGTGTTCGTCATGGAATGACACTTGGCTCGCCGATCACGTTAATTGTAAAAAATGATGATTTCAAACATTGGACGAAAGTAATGGGTGCAGAGCCAATTTCGGAAAAAGAAAGTAAAGATATGAAACGTACAATTACAAAACCACGTCCAGGACATGCGGATTTAAACGGCGCAATTAAATATGGACATCGTGATATAAGAAACGTACTAGAGCGCTCATCTGCAAGAGAAACGACAGTTCGTGTAGCTGCTGGTGCAGTTGCGAAACAAATTTTGAAAGAATTAGGCGTAGAAATTGCAGGGCATGTTCTTGAAATTGGTGGGGTACAAGCGAAACGAATTTCAAACTTACCAATAGAAGAAATTCAAACGATTACTGAAAATTCACCAGTTCGATGTTTAGATAAAGAAGTAGAACAAGAGATGATGGATGCGATAGATAACGCTAAAAGTAGCGGGGATTCGATCGGCGGTATTGTTGAAGTCATTGCAGAAGGTATGCCAATAGGTGTTGGTAGTTACGTTCATTACGATCGTAAATTAGATGCAAAACTTGCTGGTGCGATTATGAGTATTAATGCATTTAAAGGTGCTGAAATTGGCGTTGGTTTTGAAGCAGCAAGACAGCCAGGAAGTAAAGTGCACGATGAAATATTATGGGATGAAGAACAAGGATACACGAGAAAAACGAACAATGCTGGCGGTTTAGAAGGTGGTATGACAACAGGAATGCCAATAGTCGTAAGAGGTGTAATGAAACCAATACCTACATTATACAAACCGTTAGCAAGTGTTGACATTGATACGAAAGAAGCATTCCAAGCGAGTATTGAAAGATCTGATAGTTGTGCAGTACCAGCAGCAGGTGTAGTAGCTGAATCTGTTGTAGCATGGGAACTTGCACATGCACTAGTCGAACAATTCGGAAAAGATCGTATGGATTTAATTCAGCAAAACATTACGCAACATAACAAATACGCAAAAGAATTTTAATAAAAAGGTGGTTTTAACATGCAAGTAAAAGATCAGCTATCATCATTACAACCATATAAACCAGGTAAATCACCTGAACAAATGAAAGAAGTGTACGGAGATCATTCATTTGTGAAATTAGCATCGAATGAAAACCCATTCGGTTGCTCGCCACGTGTTTTAGATGAGTTACAAAAATCGTGGTTGGAACATGCTTTATATCCTGACGGAGGTGCTACAACGCTCCGTCAAACAATTGCAAATAAGTTACATGTACAAATGGAACAAGTACTTTGCGGTAGTGGATTAGATGAAGTCATTCAAATAATAAGCCGTGCAGTACTTAAAGCAGGAGATAACATCGTGACGGCTGGTGCAACATTCCCTCAGTACCGTCATCATGCAATTATTGAAGGTTGTGAAGTGAAAGAAATCCCTTTAAATAACGGCGTATACGATTTAGACGAAATTTCTTTAGCGGTAAATAATAATACAAAAATCGTATGGATTTGTAATCCAAATAACCCGACAGGAACATATGTGAATGATCAAAAATTGTCTCAATTTATTGAAGATATTAGTGAAAATACGTTAATTGTCATTGATGAAGCGTACTATGAATACGTAACAGCAAAAGATTTCCCTGAGACATTACCGCTTTTAGAAAAGCATAAAAACATTCTTGTACTTAGAACATTTTCTAAAGCGTACGGATTAGCTTCTTTCCGCGTTGGATATGCGGTTGGACAGGAAGAGCTAATCGAGAAATTAAATGTCGTACGTTTGCCATTTAACGTATCTTCATTAGCGCAAAAAGCAGCGACGATCGCTTTTGGTGAGGATGAATTTATTGAGGAAATAGTTCGTGTGAATACAGAGGGATTACAACAATACGAAAGCTTTTGTAAGGAAAATGAAATTCCATTTTATCCATCGCAAACAAATTTCATCTTCTTGCCAGTTGAGAATGCTGGGGAGATTTATGAAGCTTGTGCACACGCAGGGTTTATTATTCGTCCGTTCCCGAATGGTGTTCGTATTACAGTCGGAACAAGGGAGCAAAATGAAGGAGTGATTTCGGTGTTAAAACAACACTTTGAAAATAAAAAAAGAAAGTCTCGAGATGAGACAAATGCGTAAAAAGGTAGTATTAATTGGAACAGGTTTAATAGGAGGCTCTCTCGCATTAGCAATTAAGAAAGAGCACGATGTAACGATAACAGGTTATGATATTTTTCAAGAACAAGTAGGGCGTGCAAAAGAATTACACGTAGTAGATGAAGTAGCGGTAGATTTACAGCGTGCATGCGAAGAGGCGCATTTAATTATTTTTGCTTCTCCAGTTGAAGAAACGAAGAAGTTATTACACAAATTAGCGTCATTTCGTTTAAGAGAAGATGTTATTGTAACCGATGTTGGTAGTACAAAAGGAACGATTATGAATGAAGCGGAAGCTTTATTTTCAAAGGAAGTATCTTTCATTGGTGGACATCCGATGGCAGGTTCTCATAAGACTGGAGTTGAAAGTGCAAAAGCGCATTTATTTGAAAATGCATTTTACATTTTAACGCCGATGAATCATGTGCCAAATGAACATGTGGAAGAACTAAAGCGTTGGTTACAAGGAACAGGATCTCATTTTCTCGTTTTAAATACGGTAGAACATGATTATGTAACAGGGATTGTTAGTCATTTTCCGCATCTTATCGCAGCAGGATTAGTGAAACAAGTGGAGAAACATGCAGGAGATAATCCACTTATTCATCAACTAGCTGCCGGAGGGTTTAAAGACATTACACGTATCGCATCTAGTAGCCCAAAAATGTGGAGTGATATTGTTAAGCAAAATCGTGAGCATTTAATGGTATTATTAAAAGAGTGGATCTCTGAAATGGAAGATTTATATGATACAGTTTCTACCGGAGATGCAGGCGAGATTCAAAACTATTTTGCAGACGCGAAAGAATACCGTGACTCTTTACCAGTACGAAAGAGAGGGGCAATTCCTGCCTATCACGACTTATACGTCGATGTCTTAGATAAAGTAGGGGCATTGGCTCATATTACGAGTATTCTAGCGCGCGAAGAAATTAGTATTACGAACTTGCAAATATTAGAAGCGCGTGAAGGGTTGCTTGGGGTGTTACGTATTAGCTTCCAAAGAGAAGAAGATCGTATGAAAGCAAAGCTAGCGCTTGGAGAAGAAAAATACCAAACTTATGAAACAATTTAAATGAGAAGGTGAAAACGTGAAGGAAAGATCGATACAACCTGTTAATAACGGATTAAATGGCAACATTACAATTCCAGGAGATAAATCCATTTCACACCGTGCTGTCATGTTCGGCGCGATTGCAGAGGGAACAACAACAATTAAAGGTTTCTTGCCTGGTGCAGACTGTTTAAGTACGATTTCTTGCTTTAAAGAAATGGGAGTAGACATCGTGCAAAACGGTGATGAAGTCACTGTAGTTGGTAAAGGGTTAGAAGGATTACAAGAACCGAAAGCTGTATTAGATGTTGGTAATTCTGGTACAACAATACGTTTAATGTCAGGAATTTTGGCAAATACACCATTTTTCTCTTGCGTACAAGGTGATTCATCTATCGCGAAAAGACCGATGAAACGTGTAACAAATCCATTAAAACAAATGGGTGCAATCATTGATGGCCGCGAAGAAGGAACGTTTACACCGTTAACAATACGTGGTGGAGATTTAAAAGCAATTGAATACACTTCACCTGTAGCAAGTGCACAAGTAAAGTCAGCTATTTTACTTGCAGGACTTCGAGCAGAAGGTGTAACAGCTGTTACAGAACCACATATTTCACGTGATCATACAGAAAGAATGCTTGAAGCATTTGGAGTTAAAGTAACTCGCGAAGGAAAAACAGTGAAACTTGCAGGTGGGCAAAAGTTAAAAGCAACAGACGTTCAAGTGCCAGGTGACGTATCATCAGCAGCATTTTTCTTAGTAGCAGGCGCAATCATTCCAAATAGTAAACTAGTATTACAAAATGTAGGGATGAACCCAACTCGTACAGGTATTATTGATGTTTTAGAGAAAATGGGTGCTATGTTCACTGTAGAGCCAATTCACGAAGGATCATCAGAACCAGCAGCAAACATTACGATCGAAACATCTTCATTAAAAGGAATTGAAATTGGCGGAGATATTATCCCAAGATTAATCGATGAAATTCCTGTTATCGCTTTAGCGGCAACACAAGCAGAAGGAATTACAGTAATTAAAGATGCGCACGAATTAAAAGTAAAAGAAACGAACCGTATCGATACAGTCGTTGCGGAGTTAACGAAACTAGGAGCTCGCATAGAAGCAACTGATGACGGCATGATTATTTACGGAAAATCAGCACTAAAAGGTAATACAGTAAATAGTTACGGTGATCACCGCATCGGAATGATGCTTGCAATTGCCGGCTGTCTAGCAGAAGGAAAAACAACAATTGAAGACGCAGAAGCAGTAGGTGTATCATATCCTACATTCTTCGAAGAACTTCAAAAGTTAGCAAAATAAAGTAATAAAAAGCAGATACGGGATGTATCTGCTTTTTATATTGGATTCGTGTCGTTAAGTTCATATAATTTCATTCGCCGCACTGGAATATTGAGAATTATGGTACAATTCAAACAAGGAATGGAGGAGAACTATATGAACGTTATACGATTAAAAGAAGATAGATTTAGAGAAGCATTACGCTTATCGGAATACGCTTTTCAATATAAAGTTGATGAGGAACGATTGCAGCAACAACTTACAAAGATGAAAGAAAGTCATGAAATATACGGTATTATGGAAGGTGAAGATGTAGCAGCAAAACTGCACCTTATTCCGTTTCATATATACATAGGTAAAGAAAAATTTAAAATGGGTGGCGTTGCAGGGGTAGCGACGTATCCTGAGTATAGAAGAAGTGGATATGTAAAAGAATTGCTTCAACACTCACTTCAAACGATGAAAAATGACGGATATACAGTATCGATGCTACATCCATTTGCTGTTTCATTTTACCGTAAATACGGCTGGGAACTTTGTGCGAATCTCTTTGTATGTCATATGACAAAGAGTGATTTAGTTATGAAAAAACAAGTAAATGGTACTGTGAAACGTTTCAATAAAGAAAATCATTCAGAAGAAGTCGAGAAGATTTATGAAACATTTGCAGAACGTTTTTCTGGTATGCTAGTTCGTGATGAAAAATGGTGGTTACAAGCTGTTTATGATGATTTAACATTAGCGATTTATTACGATGAAAATAAAAAGGCAACTGGCTACATGCTATATAAAATAGAAAACTACAAAATGACAGTAGAAGAATTTGTTCCGCTGCATAATGAAGCACGAAATGGTCTGTGGAACTTTATTTGTCAGCATGATTCTATGATTAAAGAACTTGAAATGACAGTAAGTGAAAACGAACCGTTATTATATACACTGCAAGAGCCACGAGTGAAGGCAGAAATAAAACCATATTTTATGGGCAGAATTGTAGATGTGGAGCAGTTCTTAAAACAATATGAGTTGAACTGGAACAATGCACAGCAAGAAGTAATTTTACATATTACAGATTCATTTGCACCGTGGAATAACGTTACAGTGAGGCTTGCAAATCATGAAATAACAATTATAGAAGAAGAAATAAAGGATAAAGGAATTAGGCTAGATATAAATGCATTATCTACAATAATGTTTGGATACAAACGTCCGTTACAACTTAATGAACTAGAATTAATTAGCGGAAGTGAAGAGGAAATACGAGCGTTTGAGAATATAGTTCCGGTACGTAAAGCATTTATTTATGATTTCTTTTAAGTTATAAATAGGAAATTGGGCTGTCTCAAACAAAATTTGGGACGGCTTTCTCTTTGGTTCCCGCTTTTGTCGGTAAGTCGATATATTTTGAGAATCGCTGATATTATTTTATTTACAAACAAGGAATTAAAGACGCAACATACATAGTCACGCACTTGACTTTTAATCCATGTAATTTATAATTAAAAACGGAATGAATTTTCATTCCTGAAAATAGAGGTGGAAAAAATGGCTAAAAACAAACAAGAGGATATTTTTGATGCTGCGATGCAACTTTTCGCAGAGCGTGGTTACGATGGTACGACAATTCCAATGATCGCTGAAAAAGCAAAGGTCGGTGCGGGTACTATTTATCGCTACTTTGAAAATAAAGAGGCGCTTGTTAACTCATTATTTTCAAAAAGTATGTTAGAGCTTTCTGAAGTGATAAAAACGGATTTTCCTGTTGAAGCAAATATTCGTGAACAGTTTAGTCATACGTACAACCGTTTATTTGAATTTGCGAGAAACAATGTGGACGCTTTTTTGTTTACAAATTCTCACTGCGATAGTTATTTTCTTGACGAACAGAGTAAGAAAATATTTGACAATTTTATAGGCTTCTTTATGAATATTATTGAAGATGGAATCGCAAAAGGTTTTCTTCGTCCATTGCCTCCAGTTGCTTTAATTATTATTGTATATCAACCGCTAGAAAAACTAACGAAGGTAATTGCAACAGGGCAATTAGAATACTCAAAAGAATTAGTAAAAGAATTGGAAGAAAGTTCTTGGAACGCTATTAGAATCATTTGATTCTATAGCTTATAAGTATAGGAATGAATATTCATTCCTGAATAGATTTGAAAAAAGAAAGTAGGAGAGGATATTTGTGCAACTAAGGGAATTAACATTCATTCCGGAAAGAGTAGTTTAATAGGGTTCATAAAATAAATTAATAGAACGATAGGAATGAACGTTCATTCCTAAAAAAGTTTCGGAATAATAGGAATGAATATTCATTCCTGAACTTACGTGAAACTTTCAAAACGGGAGATGATTAAAATGAGCAAGCTGAAAAATTGGAGAAGTGTATCTTTTCTATTATGGATATTTATTACTATTACAATGATCGTAACGATGCCTAATATGGATAAATTAGTGAAAGAAAAAGGGCACATTACGATTCCTAATACAGCACAAAGTAGTATTGCTGACAAAATGATAAAAGAAATGGATAAAGACGGGACTGAAAAGTATGATGTTATAGCTGTTTTTAATAGTGGAAGTAAAACGGCTTTAACAACTGAGAAAAAAGAGGAAATAACAAAAACAATCAACGCCCTGCAAAATGAAAAAGAACAATTAGGAATAAAGGAAGTTGTTTCACATTTAGATAATAAAGATTTGGAAAAGCAATTAGTTTCTAAAGATAATACGACTATTTTAACGCAAATATCAATAGATAAAAAGCATGGCGAAATATCAAAAGTTGCAAATAATCTTCATAAAAAAGTACAAACGAAAGGGGTAAAAACGTACTTAACAGGAAGTGACTTAATAGCGGGTGATTTTCTTAAATCCTCTCAAGAGGGAGTGAAAACGACTGAAGTTATTTCAATCATTTTCATTCTTATAGTATTAATCATTGTATTCCGTTCACCTGTTGTTCCGATAATTTCTCTTCTTACAGTTGGTGTATCGTACTTAGTTTCAATGGGGATTATTGCTCATCTTGTAGATCAATTTAATTTTCCATTTTCAAACTTTACGCAAGTATTTGTAGTTGTTGTTCTGTTTGGAGTGGGAACAGACTATAACATTTTATTATTTACGAGATTTAAAGAAGAATTAAGTAAACAAGAAACCGCATTTTTAGCTACGAAAGAAACATTTAAATCGGCAGGTAAAACCGTATTGTATAGTGGGATTGCGGTGCTAATTGGTTTTGCATCACTTGCTTTAGCAAGTTTTAAATTATATCAATCTACTTCAGCGGTAGCAATTGGTGTTTTAGTATTACTACTCGTTTTAACCACTTTAAATCCGTTTTTCATGGTGCTTTTAGGAAAAGGAATGTTTTATCCAGTTAAAACATTTAAAGGTCATGAAGACAGTCGATTATGGGGATTCTTTGCGAAAAACTCAGTAGCAAGACCATTTGTAGCTTTAATTATTGTATGCGTGATATCGATTCCTTTCGTATTAAAATATTCCAGTACACTTAATTACAATGACTTATTTGAAGTAGACAATAAGTACGAATCAAAGATGGGGATTAACGTAATAGAAGATCATTTTCCGCCTGGTTTTTCTTCACCAAGTACGTTAGTGATTCAATCAAACAAAAAATTAGATGAAGGAACGTCTCTACAAACTTTAGATGAGTTAACTGATAAAATTTCGAAAGTGAAAGGTGTTTCAGAAGTATATGCACCGACACGTCCAACTGGAGATAAGATAAAAGAATTATATATAAATAAACAAGCGGGAGAACTAAATACAGGATTAGGAGATGCCAATGGTGGCATAAAAGAAATCAATGATGGTTTAACGGATGCTAAAAATAAAATGGATGGTAATGAGTCAGACGGCCTCGCGAATGTTCAAAAATTAATTGATGGAACGAACGAGGCGAAAAATGGTGTATCGGCTTTAGGAACAGCGTTGAATCAATTATCGAATGGAATAAACGATGGGGCACAAGGAGCACAGCAAATTGAGAGCGGGTTAACTTCAGTAAATGAAAATATAAATGTCCTATCTAATGCAACGTCACAGCTTCATGCTGGCTATGCACAGTTAGAAAAAGGTTTAAGTTCTTACGATCAATACTTCGGAAGCATTTCTCAAGCGATTGATGGTGCGAAAAAAGGATACGAACAAATCGAAATGTTAATGACCAATTTCATTCAAACGAAACCAGAATTAGCAAATGATCGGAACATACTGCAAACGATAGGAATTGCTAAAGAGGCTCAAAAGCAATTAGGTGTGCTTTCTAATGAATTAAATCAATTAGCAACGCAGCATAAAGCGGCGATGGGCTCATTTAAAGAAGCAAATCAATCATTATTGAAAGTCGATAACGGCTTAAAAGAAATGAGAAATGGAGTTACTAAATTACAAAAAGGGGCAACTGATCTTAAAAATGGATTAAATGAAGGTGCTTCCGGTTCAAAACAAATTGCGAACAAGTCATCAGAGTTACAAACTGGATTAACAAAAATAAATGATGGGCAAGGCCAGCTATTAACTGGGCTGAAAGATTTGCAAGAAAAGATGGGGCAATTACAATCAGGCTTATCTAAAAGTACTGAAGGGCTTGGGAAAGTAAGTAACGGCCTAAATGACGCACAGAAATATTTAGGCGAGCTAAATGAATCAAAAAGCTCAGAGAAGTTTTATATTCCAAAAGAGGTTTTAGAGGGAGAAGATTTCCAAAAAGCTTTGAATACGTACATGTCACATGATAGAAAGACTGCTAAAATGACAATCATTTTAGACGTAAATCCGTATTCAAAAGAAGCGATGCCAATTATTCAAGAAATCAATAAAACGATAGATGGTACTTTGAAGGGGACCGAATTAAATAATGTGAAAACAGCAATCGGAGGAACAACAGCTAGAAACGTTGATCTAAAAGAAGTAACCGGGCAAGATTTCTTACGTACGGCTACAATTATGTTAATTGGAATTGCGATCGTATTAATCGTGATTACACGTTCATTATTAAACACAATCTTTATTATTGGATCGCTAATATTAGCGTACTTTGCATCACTAGGTATAAGTGAACAAATTAGTACGCATGTATTACATGTAGATGCATTAAGCTGGAATGTTCCATTCTTTAGTTTCATAATGATTGTCGCTTTAGGAGTGGATTATAGTATTTTTGTAATGATGAGATACAATGAGTTAGAAGGGGACTCAGCGACGAAAATTGTAAATGCATCTCGTCACATAGGAGGAGTCGTATTATCAGCGGCGCTTATTCTAGTTGGTACATTTGCAGCATTAATTCCTTCAGGTGTATTGACGCTTATACAAGTAGCATCTGTTGTTGGCGTTGCACTATTGCTATTAGCTATCATTGTGATGCCAATATTGTTACCTGCTTTAATAGGGTTAACGAGTAAAATGAAGGATTATACAAAGAAATTAAGCAAAAGAAAATAAAAGAATCCCCTTTTAAAAGGGGATTTTTCTTATTTAATAAATTTGTCCATCACATCTTTATATTTTGTAAATTCTTCATTTTTCATATCTCTATTCATTATGAAATTTGCTTCTATATAATATTGTTTCGTTAAAAATATAAATTTTATTCAAGATAGAAGATGGATGAATAGCAATCAACCGTTGCTATTCATCCATCTTCTACTATATAATAGCTATAGTCTACAATAATTGAGTCGTAATATGCGATTTTTTAAGACAATCGGTGAGAAAACGCTGAAATAAGCGGTATTAGTAGGAGGACACAAATGATTACAGTAAGTAACGTTAGTTTGCGTTTCGCGGATCGCAAATTATTTGAAGATGTTAACATAAAATTCACGCCAGGTAACTGCTACGGTTTAATCGGAGCGAACGGTGCTGGTAAATCAACATTTCTAAAGATTTTATCTGGAGAAATTGAACAGTCAACAGGTGATATACATATTACGCCAGGTGAGCGTCTAGCAGTATTAAAACAGAATCACTTCGAATATGAAGAGTTCCCAGTATTAGAAACAGTAATTATGGGTCACACGCAACTTTATAAAGTAATGCAAGAGAAAAATGCCATTTACATGAAAGAAGACTTTAGTGATGAAGATGGTATGCGTGCTGCTGAACTTGAAGGTGAGTTCGCTGAGCTTAACGGTTGGGAAGCAGAATCAGAAGCTGCAATCCTTCTTAAAGGTTTAGGTATTGGTGAAGATGTTCATGATAAGAAATTGTCAGAATTAACTGGGGCAGAGAAAGTAAAAGTATTACTTGCTCAAGCATTATTCGGTAAACCTGACATTCTATTACTGGATGAGCCTACCAACCACTTGGACTTAAAAGCGATTCAATGGTTAGAAAACTTCTTAATGAACTTTGAAAATACAGTAATCGTTGTATCCCATGACCGTCACTTCTTAAATAAAGTTTGTACGCACATGGCTGATCTTGATTTCGGTAAAATTCAACTTTATGTTGGTAACTATGACTTCTGGTATGAGTCAAGCCAATTAGCTTTAAAATTAACACAAGATGCTAATAAGAAAAAAGAAGAGAAAGTAAAAGAGTTACAAAACTTCATTGCACGCTTTAGCTCAAACGCATCTAAAGCGAAACAAGCAACTTCTCGTAAAAAATTATTAGATAAAATTACATTAGATGATATTAGACCATCATCACGTCGTTACCCATTTGTTGGCTTTACACCTGAGCGTGAAATAGGAAATGACTTATTAACTGTTGAAGGTCTTTCTAAAACAATTGATGGTGAAAAAGTGTTAGATAATGTGTACTTCACTTTAAATAAAGGTGATAAAGTTGCATTTATCGGTCGTAACGATATTGCGATGACAACATTATTTAAAATCCTTATGGGTGAAATGGAGCCAGATAGCGGTTCATTCAAATGGGGCGTTACAACATCTCAATCTTACTTCCCAAGAGATAACTCTAAATACTTTGAGAACAGTGACTCCAACTTAGTTGATTGGTTACGCCAATTCTCTCCACAAGATGAGTCAGAAAGCTTCTTACGTGGTTTCTTAGGCCGTATGTTATTCTCAGGTGAAGAAGTTAAGAAGAACGTTTCTGTATTATCTGGAGGCGAAAAAGTTCGTTGTATGCTATCTAAAATGATGTTAAGTGGTGCGAACGTAATCACACTTGACGATCCAACGAACCACTTAGACCTTGAGTCTATCACTGCATTAAATAACGGTTTAATCGCATTTAAAGGTACAATGTTATTCACATCTCATGACCATCAGTTCGTACAAACAATTGCAAACCGCATTATCGAAGTAACGCCAAACGGTGTAATCGATAAAGAGGCTACTTACGATGAGTTCTTAGAAAATGAAGAACTTCAAAAACAAGTAGAAGCAATGTACAAAGGTCAATAATAAATGATAAAAAACCTCGCTCTCTTTATGAGAGCGAGGTTTTTTATAATCTTTGATTTTATGAATTGTGAATAATTATACAGAAATAACTTTAGAGAAGAAAAGACCTTTTGATGTTACATATAGAGAAATGACTGTATCAAGAATAAACTTGAAATATAAGAAGGAATTTAATTTACACCGAAAAAAATAAATGCTATCTATTGTGAATTTCATTATATTACATTAATGTTCCAGAACTGGAGACATATTTATTTGCGAAGCAGTAAAGAAAGGTTTATAGTATGTGGAGTCAGAATTAGTGGATGAGACTTGGGAGAAAACAGAAAATGTTACAAATTTATTTTATTAAATAGAAACCAAGGTCAAAATGTCTAGAAAGAAATAGTTGAATAAATACTAGCTTCAAATTATAATTACTAATATTCTTCATTTAGTTAAACAAACAAAATCTATTTGAAGATAAAAAATTGAATAGAGACAGACTTATAAAAAAATAAGCCTTGGATGATCAAAAGAGGTGGAGAGATGAAACAATTACTATTAAAGAGTAAGCGAGTGTTAAGCAATCACTTTGGATTTTTCGTGTTTGCCATTATTTTATTCTGGTTAAAAACATACGCAGCATATGTGACAGAATTTAATTTAGGGATATCCAACACAATCCAAAAGTTTTTACTGTTTTTCAACCCGTTAAGCTCAGCAGTTTTATTTTTAGGGCTCGCATTATTCGCAAAGGGGAAACGTGCTTACATTTGGTTAATTGTTATTAATTTGTTAATGTCTATACTGTTATACGCAAACGTAGTATATTATCGCTTTTTCAGTGACTTTATTACGTTCCCGACATTAACACAAACGAATAACTTTGGAGATTTAGGTGGTAGTATTTTTGCATTGCTACACGTCTATGATCCACTATATTTCTTAGATACAATCATTTTAATTGCTTTAGTCGCAACAAAATTTGCAAGTCCAAAACCAATTCGTGTTGCGAAACATAAATTATCACTAGTATTTGTAGCAGGTATTTTATTATTCAGTATTAACTTAGGTCTTGCAGAATCGGATCGTCCTGAATTATTAACAAGAACATTTGACCGTAATTATATTGTGAAATATTTAGGGGCATACAACTATACGATTTATGATGGCATTCAAAGTGCGAAAGCATCAACAGAACGAGCGTTAGCTGATGGAGATAATATGACAGAGGTTAGAAATTATCTTGCATCAACATATGCAAGTCCAAATCCTGAGTACTTTGGTAAAGGAAAAGGAATGAACGTAATTTATATTCATTTAGAATCATTCCAAAACTTTTTAATTGATTATAAATTAAATGGGCAAGAAGTTACACCGTTCTTAAACTCATTTACAAAAGATGCAAATACGTTATACTTTGATAACTTCTTCCATCAAACAGGACAAGGTAAAACATCTGATGCGGAGTTCATGCTAGAAAACTCAATGTTTGGACTACCACAAGGATCTGTTTTTACAAATAAAGCTCATAACACGTATCAATCAGCACCGGCTATTTTAGGTCAACAAGGATACACATCAGCAGTGTTCCACGGTAACTATAAAACGTTCTGGAACCGTGACGATATTTATAAATCATTTGGTTTTAATAAATTCTTTGATGCGTCATACTACGATATGAACGAAAAAGATGTAGTAAACTATGGATTAAAAGATAAACCGTTCTTTAACGAATCTATACCATTATTACAAACATTGAAACAACCGTTCTATACGAAGTTCATTACGCTATCGAACCATTTCCCTTATCCAATTGATAAAGAGGAAGCGACGATTGAACCAGCTAAAACAGGTGACTCTTCAGTAGATACGTATTTCCAAACAGCACGTTATTTAGATGAGTCTGTAAAAGGATTCTTGGATTACTTGAAACAATCTGGTTTATACGATAACTCAATTATCGTTATGTACGGTGACCATTACGGTATTTCAGATAATCATGGCGCAGCAATGTCTCAAATAATGGGTAAAGAAATGAACTCATTTGAAAATGCACAACTGCAACGTGTACCATTAATCATTCGTGTTCCAGGAATGAAGGGTGGCATACAACATCAATACGGCGGAGAAATTGATGTTCTTCCGACACTATTACACTTACTAGGTACAGATACGAAAAATTATGTCCAGTTCGGATCAGATTTATTATCACCAGAGCATAAACAAGTTGTACCATTCCGTAACGGTAACTTCGTAAGTCCAACAGTTACTGCACTGAATGGAAAATACTATGATACAGCTACTGGTGAATCTGTAGAATTAACAGACGAAATAAAACAAAATGAACAAATGGTTCAAAAATCACTGAAATACTCTGACCAAGTCGTAAACGGTGACTTATTACGATTCTATACACCGGAAGGATTTACACCGGTCGATCGTTCGAAGTACAACTATAACCATCGGGATAAAAATAAAACGAAGGTAAAAACGACTGAAGACGGAGAAACGAAATAAATATTAAAAAGCGCTACTCATATGAGTAGCGCTTTTGTTTGTACATATAACGTTGTCATTATATAGAAGTATCTCTCGTTTTTTGTTTCATCTTTCCAAAGAATACTACACCGGCAATGATAATAATGATAAATGCCCATTTTATGAAAGGGTTACTTTCGAAAAATCCAGCGAACCATTTCTCATCTACAATCATTTTCGCGGCAGTATAAGCTAAAACAGCTGCTCCAATCGTAATGATGACAGGGAATCGGTCCACCCATTTTAAAATTAATGTACTGCCCCATACTACTACTGGAATAGATACTAATAGTCCAATGATTACTAAAGAAAAATTACCATGCGCAGCTCCTGCAACAGCGAGAACATTATCAATTCCCATTAATGCATCAGCTATAATAATGGTTTTAATAGCAGACCAAAATCCTTCTTCTGCCTTAATATCATGATCTTTGCCTTCAGCAATTAATTTGTAAGCAATCCATATAAGAAGTACACCACCAATTAGAAGTAACCCGGGTATTTTTAATAACCAAACGACAACTAAGGTAGCGAGGGCTCTAATCGCGATTGCCCCGATAGTTCCCCATATAATAACTTTCTTTTGTTGATCTTTCGGTAATCGCCTTGCTGCTAATCCAATTACAATGGCATTATCACCGGCTAACACTAAATCAATTACAATGATGGCAAGTAATGCTGACAAATATTCGGTTGAAAGAAAATCCATATACACATCACTCCTTAAGAGTAATATGTGCTAAAGTGTTGATAATATAAAAAATAGGATTGAATTTGTATATTCAATCCATAATTTCTTACTGTATTTTGATATATATGTTTTAAATTCGTATAAGTCGCTTGTGTAATCTTTTTTGCTTTTCGTTTCTTTTTCTTAATTTTCGATTTATCTTTTTGATACGGTTTTCTTTTCTATTATCCGAGTTATCACTTCTGATTACATTAATAGATTTATCTTCCTTAGCACGGAAACGTCTTACTTTTTTTACGAAGGAAAGGGGGATTTTGCCGATAACACCTTGTTTTTCTAATGATTCCTCTTTATCTTTATACCAATCAGGATGTGATAATAAATATTCGAAGTCGAATATTAATCTGTACTCTTCATCCATAAAGGTAAACCAGTCTTCTAATGTTCGTTTATTTGTTTGATGAAAATACATAGAGCTATCAGTCATGGCACAACACCAGTAACTAATATCACTCCATAGTACCCAATCATTTGGCACATCAAGTGTTAATATTACCATTTTTGAATTTTCTCTACCCCAGGCTTTAGCATTTCGATCTGGATAATTATTTGCTTCCCAGACCCAAATAGGATATCTACCTTCGTAGTGGGATAATCTTTTTTTAGCTACACGTACCATCCAATCGTATGAATATATAAAATTGGGATCGATGTTTTCTTTACTGCCTTCTAAATAACCAAGTTTTTTAAATTGTTTCCATGCTGCTTCAGTTTGAACTGTATATACGATCATGTGACACCTACTTATTTAAACTAGGATATAGTATAGCATGTGATTTTTTAAAGGTACATTTATTTGCTTTTTTTTACTAAAAGGGAAGGGACATATAAAATAGAAATGCCGAAATCGTGTATAGGTTTTCTATATGAGAGAATTAACAAAACGAAAAAAGACTCAATAACCTACTAGAGGAAATCAAGTCTTTTTCATTACATACGATTATCGTGCCAGAAGTTTAATGGGAAATGTTCGTTCTCACTATAGGCTTCTAATTCATATCCTTTTTCTTTCAGTCCTTTTATAATTCCAGGTACTGCTTTAACGGATTGTGGATGAATGTCGTGCATAAGAATAACTTCTGTTGGTTTATTAGCACCATTTAGAACGTTTTCTACAATTTTAGCTGATGCAGCGTCAACAGGCATTTTGTTATATCTCCAGTCTAATGAATCAATTGTCCAATCCCAAACTTTTAAGCCATTCTCTACAACTTTGTTGCGAAGCGCTTCATTTAAACCTGGCATTGAACCGTAAGACGGGCGAGTTAATACGGGTGATTTACCTAGAACGCCAGCGATTAAGCCTTGATCTTCTTTCATTTCATCTACGTAATGACCCTCTGTGTAAAGTTTCTTGTAGTTATGAGTCATACTGTGCATCCCAACGTAGTGGCCTTCAGCATCTTCACGTTTTACAAGATCAGGGAATGCTTTTACGTTTGAACCAATTAGGAAAAATGTTGCTTTTGCATTTTCTCTCTTTAACATATCTAAAAGCTCAGCTGTGTATTTTCCAGGACCATCATCAAATGTTAAGTAAGCGACTTTTCTAACTTGGCCGTTATATTGTTTTGGAGCTTCTTTCGGTGCAAGAGAAGATTGAATTTCGCTTACAAGTTGAACAGATTTTGCTTCATCCTCTGTACTTGCTAGAGCAGTATGTGCTGATCCTAAAGCTGCTTCGTATGTAAATAATACCCCCGCGCAAATCAACATAGCCCTTTTTACTAAAGTTGTCATTCGAATTCCATTGTGCATAATTTTCCTTCTCTCTATAAAAGTTCTACTCTACTATATTAGCAATTATAGGGCGGTAATTGCAAAAAAACTTTTTTACAAGCGCAAAAAAGTTTGTGAAAAAATATGCAAGATTTTGTATCAATTGCAGTCTTGAAAAAACAGGGTTATTTTAATGTTTATTATGAAAATTTTTAAGAATCAAATTCGGTTCTTCTAATAATGATGTAGGTGGTTTTTAGGGGAATCGGTATCAAAATGAAAGGGGACTAATCATACTTTCGTATCACTTCATTTTCGTTCTAATTATTGATTTGAATATTTTTGTTTTCTATTAAAATATTGGTATAGAAAAAATAAATTTAAAAAGGGAGTGGGAATATGGTTAATTATATTTGCACTACATGTGGAGTACAGTATCCTGAAAGTGAAGAAGCGCCTTCTCGTTGTAAAATTTGTAATGAGGAAAGGCAATATGTGAATCCAATTGGGCAGTCATGGACAACATTAGAAAGTATGAAAAATAGCAATTTATACAAAAATGAAATAATAAAAGAAGAAAGTGGTTTGTATAGCATTACTACAAAACCTAAATTTGCAATTGGACAAACAGCATTTTTAATGCAAAGTAAAACTCTAAATGTTATGTGGGATTGTATTAGTTATTTAGATGATAAGACGATTCAGAGTATATATGATTTAGGTGGTATTCAAGCAATAGCACTTTCTCATCCACATTATTACTCTACACAAGTAAAATGGGCGGAAACATTCAATGTACCTATCTATATTCATGAAGATGATAAAGAGTGGGTGGTTCGCCCGAGTAAACAAATTAAATTTTGGTCTGGGGAACATTTGATATTATCGGAAGAACTTACATTGCATCGCTTAGGAGGCCATTTTAAGGGCGGGACTGTTATGCATTGGAAAGAAGGTAACGAAGGGAAAGGAATTTTGTTATCAGGTGATATTATACAAGTAGTTTCCGATCAAAAATGGGTAAGTTTTATGTATAGTTATCCAAATCTCATCCCATTACCAGCGAATAAAGTTAGAGATATGGCAGAGAAAGTAAAAGATATCCAATTTAGTCGACTATATAATGCATTTCATGGTGTGGTGGAAGATGCGAATAAGGCTGTACAAAGATCTGCTGATCGGTATATAAAGGCCCTGCAAGGAGAACTTTTTCATACGTAATAAAATATAAGGAAGAACTATTTATTTCATCTCAATATTTATATAACTACTTTTATATGAATTTAATACTAAAGTCTTACTATTTATAAACTAATAGGTCTTTCAACTTAGGTAGTTCTCACACTAATGAGGGATATGAAAGGAAATATATGTAACTTATAATAATTACTATAAAGCTTTGGAAAATGAAAAGGAGGAAATTTGCATGAAGAATTGGGTTCAATTTAGAATTGCAAGACCAACAGATAAATTTGAAGAAGTTATAAGTTTTTATGAGACGGGGTTAGGATTAAAGCGTATAGGAGAATTTCACAATCATGAAGGATATGATGGAGTTATGTTTGGATTACCGGATGCCGAATATCATTTGGAGTTTACAACGCACGTTAATGGAAGTCCATGTCCGGCACCGACAAAAGATAATTTACTAGTTTTTTATATGCCTAATAAAGATGAAATTGAAACAATAGTGAATCGATTAAGTAATATGGGCTATCTTGAGGTAGAACCAGAAAATCCGTATTGGATAGAGAAAGGGACCACAATAGAGGATCCAGATGGTTGGAGAATTGTGCTTATGAACGCATTTGAATAAAGAAGCTCTTTTCGTATGAAATGGCACGTTTTTATAATGAAACTGGTATAAAAATAGGAACGTCTGCGGCAGTGAATTTATTAGTTGCTAAACAAATTGGAAAAGAGAAAGGTGCGAATTTTAATGTAGTTACAGTTTTTCCGGACGTAGGGTCTATAGGAGAGTGGTCAGATGTAAAGAGCTTACAAAAAATAAAGAGAAAATCAAACACATAAAAGTTTTTTCATATTCTATTTCTTACACTTTGGGAAATTGATGAAATGAAAACCTGTATATGTAAAATGTACAGGTTTTTCGTGGTTTTTTTAGTTATGTATAGCAACTATAAAATTTCACATACCGTATTTAAAAAATACATATAGGAAAACCAAAAAGTAATGTAGAATATATCGTACATACATATATGAGGTCAACATAAAAGATAAAGAGGTGGACATATGTTACTTGAAGAAGTATTGCAGCGACTAGAGGAATATGGAACAGAACAAAATCGTAAGATCTTTAAAAATCATGGGGCGAAAGAGCCGTTATTTGGAGTTAGTTTTGCAAATTTAAAATTGTTAAAAAAGAAGATAAAAAAAGATCATGATTTAGCAATTTCGTTATGGAAAACAAAAAATATGGATGCAATGACTTTAGCAACGATGATTGTAGATCCGAAGAAAGTTACGACAGAACAGCTAAATAAATGGGTAGAGGAAGTTGATTATTATTGTTTAATGGACGTTTTGATGACTGCTATTTGTACGTCGCCAATCGCGATTGAAAGAATGGAAGAATGGACAAAGTCTGATGATGAATGGATTGGAAGAGCAGGCTGGTCTTTATTAGCAAATATTGCGATTAAAAATAAAAAGTTACATGATGATTTCTTCTCTCCGTATCTAGAAGAGATTAAATCAAATATACATAATGAAAAAAATAGAAAAAAAGAAGCGATGAATAGTGCTTTAATCGCGATAGGAATTCGTAATGAAGACTTAGAGAGAAAAGCGATTGAAATTGCACGTGAAATTGGAAAAGTCCAGGTTGATCACGGGGCAACATCATGCAAAACTCCAGACGCAGAACCTTATATAAAAAAAGCGAGAGAAAGAGTTGAAAAAAAGAAAGTGAAATAAGAAAAGGGGAACAGTTATGAAACCAATGGAAGCGGCACAAAGAATCATTACATCACAATTTCCGAATTGTGATGTAGCTATACTGGGAGGAAGCGTTGCACGAGGAGAAGCGACAAAAACATCTGACCTGGACATTGTCATAGTTGATCAAAGTTTAACGTCTTGTTATAGAGAATCCTTCTATAGTAATGGATGGCCTGTTGAGGTGTTTGTACATAATTTTGAAACGTATAAAACCTTTTTTAAAATGGATTGTAATCGCGGGAGACCTTCGTTACCACAATTAGTTTCAGAGGGGATTGTATTAAAAGGGGAAAATGAAAGTGTTGAGAAATTAAAAAGAGAAGCAAATGATTTACTAAATAAAGGACCAGCTAAATGGACTGAAGAAATGATGAAGCAGAAGCGATATTTTATTACAGATACTTTGGATGATTTTATTGGTGCATCAAAAAGGGAAGAAGAATTGTTTATCGCGAATTTATTAGCTGATTTATTATATGAATATGTATTAAGAGTAAATGGTAGGTGGCTTGGAAATTCAAAATGGTTTATAAGGATGCTTAGAAGGTATGATGAACAATATGCAGACCAATTTGTAGCAGCGTTCGATCATTTTTATAAAACGGGAGAGAAAAGAAAATTAATTGCTTTTGTAGAAAAAACGCTAGAACAGTATGGAGGAAGAATGTTCGAAGGGTTTTCTATAGGGAAATAAAAAGGAGATAACGCAATGAATGTACCATTCGTTCAATTAAGGGAACTGACACTAAATGATGTAGAAGATCGATATCAATGGTCATTAGATACAAAAGTAACAAAACATTTAGTGGTACCAGATCAATATCCACCGTTCACTCGTGAAGATACGAAAAATGGCTTGAAGCATGTATAAATCGAAAAAATGGTTATGAACAAAGGGCTATCACTGCAGAGAACGGCATACATATTGGGTAGATCTTAAAAACTTTGATAAAACAAATAAAAATGCAGAACTGGGAGTCGCGATTGGTAATAAAGAGTATTGGGGTAAAGGGTATGGAATCGCGGCCCTATATAGAATGTTACATGTGGGATTCTTTGAATTTGAATTAGAGAAAGTTTGGCTACGTGTAGATGAAGATAATTTTCAAGCTAGAAAGAGTTATGAAAAGGCTGGTTTTGTTTGTGAAGGACTAATGAGGAATGATCGATTACGTCAAGGGAAGTTCATTCATCGTTATCGTTATAGTATGTTAAGAGAAGAATACGAATCTTTAAATGGTAGTTTATAAAAATATTATGTTAACTTAAAGGGGCTGGAGAAATATGATCCGATTACTTACGAAAGAAGATGCGGAACAATATTGGGACTTACGTTTACAAGCATTACAAGTAAACCCAGAGGCATTTGTAACAACTTATGAAGAGGCGATTCGCCAGGAAAATCCTATTAAACGAGTGGAAGGTAATTTAACAGCTACTACTAGTTGTACATTCGGTGCTTTTAATGAGGATCATCAATTAGTTGGAGTTGTCACTTTACTAACTGAAGAAAAAGAGGCGTATAAACATAAAGGTCATATCGTTGCGATGTATGTAGATGCAGGTAATCGAAGAAGTGGCCTTGCACGTGAGTTAATACGTAAGGCAATTGAAAGAGCAAGAGAAATGAACTTAGAACAATTGAACTTAGGTGTTGTATCTACAAACGAACCAGCAAAAAAATTGTATGAATCAATGGGCTTTAAAACGTATGGAATTGAAAAGAGAGCTATAAAGATGAATGGTATGTATAGTGATGATGAACATATGGTCTTGTTCTTTTAATAGAGGGAGTTTAGTATGAAAGATCTCCATTTAGAAAAAAACATGAACCCGCAAGTAGCGATTTTGTATGCGACGGTTACTGATACATTTAAACGACTGCAAAAGGTAGTAGAAGGTACTAATGTGAAAGAACTGTCCTTCAAAAGGTCAGAAAATAATGAAAACAGTATTAGGCAACTACTTCAGCATTTAGCAATAGTCGATTTACACTGGGTGTACCGTTTAAAAGGAGAGGAAGTTCCACCGACATTTGAAAATAAATATGGACCAATGTTGAATGAAATGGGAGGATTGCCTAGTTTAAGCAAGTATAAATTACAAGAATTAATGCAAGATTATGAAGCGGTGCAACATATGTTTTATGAGGAGTGTATGAAACTAACAGAAAATGATTTAACAAGGGAAGTTTTTTATGAGAAGGGAGAAACTGCGACTATAAGGTGGGGAATATGGCATATAGCCGATTATAATCGGTACCATCAAGCTCATATTAGTCAGTTAAGAAAACTATATAGAGCTAGAATAGATGCGAGATAAAGATTTCGAATTTTAATTATATTTAATTTGTTGTATAGTATAAGAAGAAACTAAACAAGGGGTTTTATAATGAAAGCTATTGCAGTAGGGATATTGGCATCATTTTTCTTTGCCTTTACCTTTGTTTTAAACCGGGCGATGGACTTAGAAGGTGGAAGCTGGATTTGGAGTGCTTCATTACGGTACTATTTTATGGTTCCAATGCTTTTACTTATTGTCATGTATAGAGGGAACTTAAAGCAACTCTTTCAATATATGAAAAATAATCCGAAAGAATGGTTAGTGTGGAGTATCGTTGGATTTGGTCTCTTCTATGCACCACTTAGTTTTGCCGGAGCATTTGGACCTGGTTGGCTTGTTGCATCAACTTGGCAAATTACGATTGTCGCAGGAATTTTGTTAACACCATTTTTTGCAGTAGATCCATTACATAAAAAACTTCCAATAAAGGAATTAGTTATGTCTGGGGTTATTTTATGCGGTGTTGTACTCATGCAAGTAGAACATGCTTCTTCATTAGGAATTCGAGAAACCGTTTTATGTGTAGTTCCTGTACTTATTGCAGCGTTTGCATATCCTCTTGGAAATCGAAAAATGATGCAAGTTTGTAAAGGCGAATTAGATGTATTCCAGCGGGTTCTTGGTATGACATTAGCAAGTTTACCATTTTGGTTTTTACTATCAGGTTATGAAGTATCAACAGGCGGGCTACCGTCAAGTAGTCAAGTTTTCCAATGCTTTATTGTAGCAGTTAGTTCTGGTTTAATCGCGACAGTACTATTCTTCTTTGCGACAGATCTTGTAAAAGATGATCCACAAAAACTAGCAACAGTAGAAGCAACACAGTCCGGTGAAGTTTTATTTGCGCTAGTAGGAGAGCTCATCTTGCTATCTGCGCCAATTCCGTCATCTTTATCTTGGATCGGAATGAGTCTTGTTATTGTCGGAATGATACTACATAGTTATGTAGCGGTCGTTGTGAAAAAAGAAGAAAAAATAACGGCGTAATGAGATTAGCTCTTTATAGAAAGAGCTAATCTTTTTTCATGGAAAGGAATGTAGAAATGAATTTGCAACGAGTGGAACAAATTGAGAAAGATCCAATTTTAAATGTGTTACAGTATGCAGTCGGGCCAAATGAAACTAGCTTAAAGAAAGCAGTATTATATTATGAAAGTAATAAAGGGACTTTGTACAGATATGAAGAAGAGGCTTGTATAGGTATTGAAATAATCGGAGCAAATAAAGCGAGAATATGTCACATAGCAGTCGCTCCACAATTTCGTAATAAAGGAATTGCGTTGCAAATGATAAAAGAAGTAGTAAAAATGCTTCAATTAACTTATATAGAAGCAGAGACAGACAATGAGGCAGTAGAATTTTATAAAAAAATTGGTTTTCAGGTTAAAAGTTTAGGAGAAAAATATCCGGGGATTGAAAGATTTCATTTGTATTTTAAAAATAAAACATATTAAAATCATTTTAGAATATAATATCCGGAATAGAATTTGAAGAAGTAGTTCGTTTTATATGTATCCCGCTATTTGTGGACAGTAAAACTCCCACCTCAAAATTCGGCTGGAGTAAGGAAGCTAGGTGGAAGCCCTGAAGCCCGTAAACGCCAATTGGTACGGGGATAATAATCAGTGCGTGGATGAACAAAAGCTCCACTGATTAAAGTTTCACTTTATTTTTTCTAATTTTAATAGCAACTAGTTATTAGTTTTTGACAAAAATGTAAGAAAGGTTAGTTGATGCTAAGGAAGGAAGTAAAATATGAGTAAATCAATAAATAATGGAGCAATTGAGAAGAAGCGTGCGGTCTCTTTAGATTTAGCAAGGGGTACTATGTTACTATTAATCGTACTTGCTCATGCACCGCTTTATTTATATGCTGTAGATCCTGGAATTATGCATAGGGTGGAAAGCGGTAGTTTCTTTGATCAAATTGTAAACCTTTTTGGTATATTCATAATTGATAACCGTGCAAGAGCAATGTTTGCCGTATTATTAGGCTACGGTTTGGTTCTAGCACTTGAAGGGCAAATATCAAAAGGGAAAAATGAAAATCAAGCTGTAAAAATAGTAAGAAGACGCTCTTGGTATTTAATACTGTTTGGGATTGTGTTAGCGGTCTTAATTGGAGGGCAAGATATTCTAATGGCGTATGGTTTAGCTGGTCTTCTTGTTAGTCCACTATTAAAGTGTAAAATGAAAACATTAATTCGAACATTTATGATTATCACTATATTGTATACCATTTTTATTCCAATAATATGGGGATTTAATATGCAAGCAATAGGCGATTACGGTTTTTCACCAGATGTTTCAGCAAAAGACACGTATCTAAGTACTACAATGTTACGATTACTTTTCTTTCCTGTTATACCTGTTCTCATCCATTTTATGTTCCCAATTCTTCCTTCGGTAATTCTTGGTTTGTGGATTGCTAGATATCAGTTATTAATAAAACCAAAGCAACATTTGAAAAAATTATATTTTATAACAATTATAGGATTAACAATATCCTTAATAGGTGCTTTGCCTCTATCTTTTATAGGGACTATATGGTATCCAAGTGTATTTACAGCTGGAATGATAAATGGAATTCATATTTTAACTGGAATTGTTGGAGGATTAGCATATGCAACGGGTTTCGGTATAATAGGGAGCAGATTGAAAAATCTAGGGTACTTAAGCCGTTCATTAATTGCTCTAGGAAAGCGTTCATTAACATTTTTTGTTTTGAATGAGGCACTGCTTGTTATACTTTTATCACCTGTAGCATTTGATTTAGGAGGGCATGTAAGTAACGCTTTTGCTGCATTGATAGCTGTAAGTATTTGGATATTGTCTGTCATATTAGCTACAATAATGGAAAAAAATAATCTGAATGGACCATTAGAGATGTTATTGAGACGTTTAATATATAAAAATAAAAAAATTGAAAGACGACCTGGGTATTAGGTCGTCTTTCAATTTTTTATAGTCTATAAATAAAATTATAATCTAATGATAGTTTGTTTTTATTCATGGAATAAAAAGCATGAAATATGCAAATGTGCATATAGGGTTTAGTTTGAAAAAATTAACATATACATTATATAATAAAGTTATATGGAAAAATATAGATAAAAGAAATTAGGTGTATAACACATGAGAATGGATAAAAGTAAATTTATAAAAGTCGCTGCTTCAATAGGAGTATCATCATTTTTATTAACTGGGTGTGGTGATTATGAAGAAGAAACTGCACAGAAAGAAAGTACCGCTGTTAAAACAGATGGTGCAAAGCAAGGCAATGAACAAGAAGCTTTACATTGTGATGATAAAACTCCTACCAATGAAAATGTAGAAAATGATGAGTTATGCAAGGAAATTAATCCATCGTTTTCATCGTATAATGAAAACTCACATTTACCGATACTGCCATTCGTAGCAGGATATTTATTAGCAAGCAGAACTTCAAATATGAATTATACAGCAAAACCCAATGTAATGAAGAAACCGTATGCAAATAATATTATTCCATATCGTGAAAAAGACCAAAGTAGAACTGGTGGCAGCGGCGGTGGAGGATACTACGGTGGAACTAACAGTAACAACAATAATTCTTCCAATAAAGTAGATTTAAACAAACAACAGCCGAGTACATCAAATAAAGTGACGCCAGATACAAATACGCCGAAATCATCTACTACTCAAACGCCGAAAGTGAATTCTGGTTCAAGTGGAATTGGAAACGCAAAAGCGCCAGCCGGATCATAACACGAAAGGATAATAGGATCATGTATACAGAACAAGAGCAGAAAGAGTATATGAAAGTATGGTTTTCACTTGCGGAAGAGGCTGGTCGGGATGGTTTTACATGGCCGAGTCTATTAGAAAATGAAGAATGGAATCAATATATGGCAACAGGTATGTATCGTATGCCAGTAAAAACTTATACTGCTATTTCAAAAGCGACAGAGGAAGTTATGTACGTGTTATATAGAACGTATCAATATATTGTCAATACGACAGAAGATTTTCAAAAACTAGGATTTCCAGCTGAAACGTGGGAAATTGCGAGAATGAAACATATTGGTTTGTTTTCATATTTTACAAGGTTTGACTTTATCGTAAATGGTGAAGATATAAAGTTAATAGAAGTAAATTGTGACACACCAACAGGTTATTTAGAGCCGTCTGTCGCGAATGAAGTGTTGTGCCGTTATCACGATGTGAACCATCCGAATCATATAGAAGAGCATATTGTGCAGGCGTGGGAACAAATTAAACATGACTATAATATAAGTCCTATAGAGACGATATATTTTACTAGTTATGATTGGCATGATGAAGATCATCAAACAGTTCAATTTTTAAGAAACTATTGCTTAGATCAATCAACGGACTATATAGGAATACAAGATATCGTCGTTGCAGATGATGGTATATATACACCAAATGGTGAACGAATCCATTATTTATATAGACTATATCCAATCGAATATTTAGTGTCAGATACCGATAAAAATGGGAAAAGAATTGGACTTCAGCTTTTAGATCATATAGCGCAAGGAAGAGTGAAAATTATTAATCCACCTGCTGCTTTTCTTATGCAAAATAAAAGTGTACTCGCATTAATTTGGCAACTGTTCGAAGAGGGAGTTTTCTTTGAGAAAGAAGAGCGAGAAATCATTCAGAACTACTTCTTACCAACATATTTTACAAATAAACCGTTTATAGACAGAAATGTATCATATGTTTCTAAACCTTTATACGGCCGTGAAGGCGGAGGGGTATCTATATACGAAAATGATGAACTATTAGCTGAAGATAAAACGGAGTATTACTTTGAACAACGGAAAATATATCAGCAATACATAGAAATGCCTGACTATACAATTGACACATGGGATGGTCCGTATACTGGTAAACTATTAATTGGTTCACACTGTATTAGCGGGAGAGCCGCAGGGTTATTTTTACGTGTAGGCGAGAAAATAACGGGAAACTTATCGATGTTTACAGGGGTTACAATTGAAGGGTAAGAAACATATGAAAAAAAGCATTAATGGTAGAGCACTTTGAAATTAAAAGTGCTCTTTTTATTTTGAAAAAAATATTATTAAAAATCGTTGATATATACTAATTAAAGTGGGACAAATTATATAAATATTAGTATAATTCGATAGTGACATATTAAATGGAGATGCGATGATATTTAATTTATTTTTGAAATGGGGAGAAACATATGAAGAGTGAGTATATTTCCAAAACTACTTCACTTAGTACTCAAGTATTAAATCAAGGGGAGGTACTTGCAGCATTAGAACGTTCACTAGCTATGATAGAGTTTGATCCCTATGGAAAAGTAATATGGGCAAATCATAATTTTGCATATGCAATGGGCTATGAAGTGGATGAACTATTAAACAGTCATCATCGCCAGTTTTGTACTGCACAGTTTGTTCAAAGTCCAGAATATGATATCTTTTGGAGAAATTTTCGGAATGGAGTTTCATTTCAAAGGAAAATACAGAGAATTACGAAACAAGGGAAAACTATATGGCTAGAAGCGACATATACCCCTGTTGTAGATAATAATGGAGAGATTCAAGCGGTTATTAAAGTCGCTACAGATATTACTGCACGTGAAGATGGCACGGCAAAGATAACGCATGAATTGCAAGAGATGGCGGAAAATCTAAAGGAACGTGCGCAAGAAGGGATTAAGCGTAGTTATATGGTTTCCGCGGTCATTAAACAAATAGTTGAACAAACTAATGACAATATGAAATTATTACAAGAGCTTAACGAACAAACTAATATTATACGCGACATGGTGAAAACGATTAATGAAATTGCCACACAAACAAATTTATTAGCATTAAATGCTGGAATTCAGGCCGCTCATGCGGGTACTTATGGTAGTGGTTTTAATGTTGTTGCAAATGAAGTTCGTAATTTGGCAAATAAAGTTAAAAACGCAACTAAAGATGTACACTTTAATGTAGAGAATATAACTAAGCAGGTACAAAAGATTAGTGCAGGGACTCTACAATCAGAAAAGAGTGTTACTGAAAGTTACTCATGTATAGAACAAGCAGTTCATGAATTCAATGGTATTGGTGAAGCGGCCCAGAGACTCGATACACAGGCAAAAACTATAGTAGAACAACTACAAGGGCAAAAATAACTTCCAATGTTCCTGAAGTTCGAGATTTAAATACATAAATTTTAAAATGTTTATAAGAAGCACATTTTAAAATTAAACATGCCATTTTTTTGTTGAAATGGGGCATCGTTCTCTTATAGAAAAAGAATCACTAACATAATATGTGATTCTTTTTTTAGGTGTTATATTTGTAATTGATTTTTAAGAATTTTTGTTAATTGATAAAAACTACATGTTTTTAAGAGATGTAAAACGCCCTTGCTATATATTTTAAAAATCAATTTGTTTTTATAGTTCGATATTTTATAAGTATGAAAAAATGATTAAGTTAAAAATTAAGAAAAATATGATAATATATGTATGTAGTAGTTTTAAAAAATGGGGGAACAATCGTGAAAATGAATGACATAGTGGCAAGTACACAATTGCCAAATACAATCAAGACAATTACAAATGATTTAAGAGAATTAGGGTTAGAAAAAGGAATGACGGTTATTGTGCATTCTTCGCTCAGTTCTATTGGCTGGGTATCTGGCGGAGCCGTTGCGGTAGTAGAGGCGTTAATGAAAGTTATTACGGAAGAGGGAACAATTATTATGCCAACTCAATCTTCGGATTTATCTGATCCGAAACATTGGTCAAGACCACCTGTACCTGAAGAATGGTGGCAAATTATTCGAGATAACGTCCCGGCGTTTGAGCCACATATAACACCAACAAGGGCAATGGGAAAAGTAGTTGAATGTTTTCGTACATATCCGAATGTAGTTCGCAGCAATCATCCATTAGGAAGTTTTGCTGCATGGGGAAAACACGCAGAAGAAATAACGATGAATCAGTCACTATCGATGAGTTTAGGAGAGGAATCTCCATTAAGAAAAATATATGATTTAGACGGGTACATATTATTAATTGGTGTTGGTTATGATTCCAACACGTCTGTACATTTATCTGAAGTACGTTCTGGTGCATGTGAATTAATAAAAGTAGGAGCACCTATTATAGAAAATGGTGAAAGAGTATGGAAAGAGTTTGTTGATATGGATTACGATTCTGATAAGTTTGTAGAAATCGGTGTAGAGTTTGAGCAAAAGGGTACTGTAACAATGGGGAAAATAGGAAACGCAAAGTGCCGTCTTATGAAACAACGTGATATCGTTGATTTTGGAACAGAATGGTTTCGCAAGAAAAATCAGTAAGGGATGGTTATAATGAAGGGGAAAAAGGTATTAATTACAAGTGGTGGTTGTTTAGAAAAATGGGACCAAGTGCGTGGTCATACGAATATGGCAAAAGGAACAATTGGAAGAATAATTGCAGAAGAGCTTATAAGTAAAGGAGCACATGTTATATATTTACACGGTTATTTTGCCGAGAAACCAAACGATATAAATAATCAATTAGAATTACACCCATTCGAAGGAATTGTTGATTTACAAGATAAAATGAAAAGTATTATTACGCATGAAAAGGTCGATGCGGTCATTATGGCAGCTGCTGGATCAGATTGGATTGTGGATAAGATTTGTGATCAAGACGGAAGCGTTCTTGATATGAATGGAAAAATCTCAAGTGATATAGCGCCAATTATTCATTTTCAAAAGGCTCCAAAAGTATTAAAGCAAATAAAAGAGTGGGATCCAGAAATCGTACTCGTTGGCTTTAAACTTGAAAGTGATGTAAATGAAGAAGAATTGTTTGAAAGAGCGAAAAATAGAATGAAAGAATCTAAGGCAAATGTAATGATTGCAAATTCACCGCATTCTTTATATTCACGCGGAGCGGTGCACTACGTAATTGGACAGGACGGTAATGGGAAGTTATGTAATGGGAAAGATGAAACGGCGAAAGAAATTGTCAAAAGGTTAGAAGTACTATGTAATCACATTACTGCTTTATAATTTTAAGTATTTGGATAAGAGTGAATCCGCATAGTATATATGGGTAAGCGAAACTTTAATTTATGAGAATTTTACTTTTACACAAACGTTAACCATTTAAGATGAATACATAAAATAATTGGTGAGGAGTGGATTCTATGGAACATTTATTAAAGCAAGCTATTAAACTCCGGAAAGAAAAGAAATATGCGCAGTCTAAAGAGATACTCATTGGATTAACAAACTTTACGAGGGATGCAGAAGTACTTTATCAATGTGCCTGGATACATGATGTAATGGGTCTTGAAACAGAAGCTATGCCGTATTATGAACAGGCAATTGCAAACGGTCTTGAAGGGGAATCACTTTGCGGCGCATATATCGGCCTTGGTAGTACATATCGTTGTATAGGTGAGTATGATAAAGCAATTACTGTTTTAGAAACAGGTTTGCAGCAGTTTCCAGATAATGATGTGATGAAAGTATTTTTGTCATTAGCAAAATATAACGTTAACGATCATGAATCCGCGATGAAATTATTACTTGAAACGGTTATAAAAGTAGACGAAGTTAAAGAATTTGAACGTGCGATTACATTTTATAAAGATCATTTAAACGAGGTTTTTAAATAGAGGAGTGAACGTATGAATGCCACACTATCACGAAGGCGAAAAGGTATTTGGATTGGACTCGTATCTTTAATCTTGTTATCAAACTATTTATTGTATGCCCTTCCGATTGTACCAGCCGCTCCGAAAGAAGTAGTACTTGGTTCTTTATTAGATTGTATGTTTGTAATTCCGGTTATTACATATTTCTTTATTATTCGAAAAAGATACTCATTAACGTATATATTTCCTGTAGTGATAGCTGGATATATATTTGCGAGATTTATTATTCCAAGCGACTATTTACAAGCTTTTTCAAACGTGTCTTATATTATAGTTGCAGGAGAAATTGCTTTTGTAGGTCTAGAACTATTCCTTCTCTATAAAATCGTTAAAGTGCTCCCTAATACAATCAAAAGATATAAAGAATATAGAAGAGAATATTCTTCATTTTCTTATGCGATTGATGCAGCGTTTGATGCTACTATGAAAAGAAATAAATTAGTAGATATCATTGTAACAGAGTGTAAGTTAATCTATTATTCATTTTTATCGTGGCGTGCAACAGTACCGAAAGGTGAATCTGTATACTCATATCACAAAAAGACTGGTGCACTAGGCGTATATATTATGATCATTCATGCGACCTTAATAGAAAGTATCGGTTTTCATTATTTGCTTCATCAATGGAATCCAGTAATAGCATGGATTATACTTTTATTAAACGTATATGCAATGTTTTATTTTTTAGCTGAAATACAAGCAATGCGTAAAAATCCAATTATTGTTACAGAAGAACGAGTAATCATTCAAATCGGATTAGGAAAGAAAATTGTTATACCATTTACAAAAATTGATAAAATTGCGTTTTATAAAGGCGAACCTTTAAAGAAAGAAGAAGAGAAAGAGGTTCTTGACGCAACTGTGATGGAATTTATAAAGGAACCTCCAACATTTGAAATCATACTAAAAGAGCCAGTGAAAGCTCAATTGTTATATGGATTTTCTAAAACAGTAAGTCGTGTTCACTTAAATGTTGATGAGGAACGGAAATTTTATGATGCGGTTACGGAGAAGTTGTAACGTGAATAATGCTATTAATTTTCATCGGGCGTTCGGTGTGTACGGTATTTGTATCGAAAGTAATAACATATTAGTAATCGATAAAATTAAAGGTCCATATAGAAGTCGGTATGATCTGCCTGGTGGTAGTTTAGAAGATGGGGAATCATTATTAGTTGGACTGCATAGAGAGATTAAAGAGGAGACCGGGCTAAATGTAACGGTAGTAAAACAAATAGGTACAATTGATTTTCAATTTCCATCAAAATTCAAGGAGTACACACATGTACATCATATCGCAGTTTTTTACGGTGTTGAAAGGTGCGAAGGTGAATTCGTAGTACCTGAACAATTTGAAGAACAAGATTCATCAGGAGTTAGATGGATTCCTATCGAAAGCATTACAGAAGGCAATTCATCTCCGCTTGTATGTAGTGCAGTAGAGTGGCTGAAAACAAATGAGCTTCCATTAGAAGTGAAAAAATATGAAACATGGACAGTGAAAAACTCCTTCTAAAATAAGAGGGAGTTTTTATTGTGTAATTGGAGATCAAATACTTCTTTATGACTATATAAATGGATATAATTAAGATTAGACATAGCATAAGGGGAAACAAAAAATGAATAAATTACTAACACTTAAAAGTAAAATTGTAGAAAGAAAAATCCGATATGACTCGACAATAGTAGATCACACTTGCTTATTACTTGAAAAGCAGTTGCAAAGTATCGTGTTATTTCATGAGGTTCAGTATTCATTTACAATGACTGCACGTAGTGAGGGTCTAACAATCCCAAAAGGAAGTTACACTATTGCATACTACTGGGAAGATCGTCCGTACAATTTATACATATGGAGAGATAAGAATGGAATGTATTTAGGCTCTTATTTTAATGTTGTAAAAAATACACAAATAACAGACGAATTAGTGTCATTTGAAGATTTAATTATTGATATTTTGGTACTTCCAAGTGGAGAATATTTTATTTTAGATGAAGATGAGTTACCTGAGCCTTTAGAAGGTTTTGAGGGTGGTTATGTGAATGAAGCTCTTCATGTATTAGAGGAAATAATTCAAAAGACGCTACCTCAAATGATTGTAGAAACAGAAAGGGTGAGGTTAAACTAAAGTGTAATCGATTTGAAAATAGAATACGTGTTTAATGGAATTGAGTAGTCTCAAGTTATATGATCTAACTTTTTTGATAAATCTAAGGTTAGAAGCGTATTTTTTGGGAGTACTCTTTTTTTATAGAAATTTCGTTGTTTAGTTTTTAAATTGATTGTTAAATATAGAAACTAAAGATTGACTGAATCAGATTCAGTCATAGGAAAAAACATAGTAGGAGATAACATATGAAAAGAATATCAAAAGATCCAGATGTAAGACGCCAAGAATTAATGGATATTGGCTTTGAACTATATATGAAAAATGGTATGAAAGGATTTAGCATAAAAGATGTTGTGAATCATGCTGGTGTAGCAACAGGTTTATTTTATTATTACTTTAAGTCTAAAGACAATTTTGTTGATGAAGTTTTAAATGAGTTTATTGTGAAAAATATGGAGTTAATTGAAGAAATACTTGTTTCAAATGAACGGTCTGTCATGCAAAAGATGAAAGATTCTATAAATATATTTTGGACATTTATTGAAAAATTAGCACCCTATAAAAATGTGAGTTCTTTTCAGACGGAACAACATTTTCAACTGGAACAGAAATTATTCACACGAATTCAGCCACAAATTCGACAAGTGATTGAAGAAGGGGTGAAAACGGGGATTTTTAATACTGATAACTCATTATTAGCTTCTGGATTTATTTTATACGGTCTTAGCAGTATTGCTCATTCAGAGGTGAATTTGAATTTAGATACGAAGCAAGAAATGATTAATTTAGTATTAAATACACTACGATACGATCAAAGAGAAGGAGAATATATATGAAGATTATGATTGATGGAAACAATATTTCGAATGATCAACTTACAAAGTGGAAAAGAGAACGGATTAAAAAAGTTTTAAATACATTAGGACATAAAGTGCCAGAATTAAATGATACAGACGTTATGATAAAGAAACTAACAGAACTAAAGTTAAATTATTCATACAATGAGATGTATGATAAGTTGAAATCTAAACTTAAATTAAGTGAAATGGGTATGCGTATTTGTACAGTTTTATCTGGCGATAGACGAAAATTTTCAAAAACAAATATCTATTTAGAAGGGATTACAGCAGAAGAAGCGATAAATGGGATTGATAGTTTTATGCTTGAACAATCACGTGAAAATGATCAAGTGAATTTATCAGCTTGTCCCGATCACTATGTACTAAGACCCTTTGGGGAAAATGAATTAGAGGTTATCGAAACTACTGGTAATTCTCCGTTTCCAGTTCAATTTTTTATTGTTTTTGGTGACGAAACGGGATTGAAGACACCTAGAGATAAGTCTTATCAATACCAATCAACAGGTGTTGCACGTATGAAAGATGGTACTATTATTGGTGGAGTTCGACATCAATTTAAAGATACAGATACTGGAATAGAAGTAAGTCTAGTTGTAGAGTTTCCAGCACTTTGTCCTAATGGTCTTATTAAATCGCATCAAATGCATTTAGCATGTGAGTTTTCTTATTGGCTACAGTGGATTAAGGACCATAAAAAATAGCTTTCAAATAAACAATATTCAAGATGTTCAAACAAATTATGCGTATGTTTTAATAAAACCCAGTTGACTTATCGGAAATATTTGTATAATATGTACTTAATTCCATAACGTATTGCTGATTGGAGAAACCAAAGGCATTTTATCTGTTGATAAAATGCCTTTGGTTTTTTTATTGTATAAATATCGAATCTATTCATTTAGATGAATCATTTCAAGGAGGGGAAGAATTGACTGTTTCAATTAATGAGGTATCAAAATATTTTTCGAAACAAACTGGTACTGTTCAAGTATTAGAGAATATTAATTTTCAATTAGAGAGAGGGGATTTTGTCACAGTAATTGGCCCGAGTGGTTGCGGAAAAAGTACATTATTAAAAATTGTTGCTGGTTTAGACAACGATTTTGAAGGTGAAATTATTATTGATGGGGAGCACATAACAAAACCGAGTAAGAAGCAAGGGTTTATATTTCAAGAGCATCGATTGTTTCCTTGGTTAACAGTTGAAGAAAACATTGCAGCTGATTTGTCATTAAAAGATAAATATGTGAAGGGTAAGGTAAAGGAATGGGTTGAAATCGTTCGGTTAGACGGTTTTGAAAAATCATATCCGAAAGAAATATCAGGCGGGATGTCACAACGTGTTGCGATTGCAAGAGCGTTGTTAAGGGATCCAAATGTATTATTGCTTGATGAACCTTTTGGAGCATTGGATGCATTTACCCGAAGTCATTTGCAAGAAGTGCTGCTCAACATTTGGGAACAAAAAAAGACGACAATGATATTCGTTACACATGATATAGACGAAGCAATATATCTTTCGAACCGAATTATAATCATGAGTGCAAAACCTGGAAAAATACATAAAGTGATTGAAAATAATTTACCTTATCCGCGTAGTAAAACTTCGGAGTCATTCCAAGAAATTCGAAAGAAAGTATTACAGCAGTTTAAACACGGGGGACTAATTCAAACAAGTATATAGGGAAAGAGTGAGTATATATGTATAAAAAAATCAAAGTTCTTTCTTTTGCTTTAGCTATTTCTTTATTTTTGTTCGGATGTGAAAAAAGCACAGCAAGTAGTAAGAAGGAAGATGTAACAGTACAAATTGGTATACAGCAAGGATTAAGCCCTTTATTACTGGCTCAAAAAAAAGGTTGGTTTGAAGAGGAGTTTAAAAAAGAAGGGGTTAAAGTGAAATGGACAGAGTTTCAAAGCGGACCTCCCTATTTTGAAGCGATCGCATCAAATCGATTAGACTTTGGTGAAGTTGGGAACTCCCCAGTTATTTCTGCGCAAGCAGCAGGTATTGAATTTACCGAAATTGCTAATACAAGTTATGCGAGAAAAGGAACAGGAATTCTTGTACAAAAGGAGAGCAAGATTACGAGTGTAAAAGAATTAAAAGGTAAAAAAATTGCAGTTGCAAAAGGAAGTAGTGCTTTTAATTTATTGTATCGAGCTCTAGATAAAGAAGGTATCAATGCGAAAGATGTAAATGTCATACAGTTACAACCAGATGAAGCACAGCCAGCATTTGAAGCAGGATCAGTAGATGCATGGGCAATTTGGGATCCTTTCATATCATTACATACGGTAAATAAAGGAACGAAGGTGATTGCAGATGGTGAACTATTAAATGTATCTTCTCCAGAGTTTTTAATTACGAGAACAAAGTTTGCGAAAGAGCATCCTGAATTAGTTGAGAAGTTTCTCAAAGTTTATGAAAAAGCACGTGTATGGCAAGAGTCAAACTTAGATGAAGCAATAAAAATATATACTTCTGCAAAGAAAATAGATGCAGAAATTGTAAAAGAAGTGTTTAATCACGACAAACCAATTTTAGTTCCAGTTACGAAGGAAATAATAGCAGAACAGCAAAAAACAGCGGATTTTCAATATAAGCTCGGTTCTATAAAGAAAGAAATTAAGACAGATAAAGTTGTAGATAATTCTTTCGTAGAAAAAGCGTTAAAGGCGAAGTGAAAAGAGGTTTTATAAATTGGAAAATACGAAAGCGGTTATGAAACCAACGAGGATAACGATTGAGAAAAACAATGTAAAGAAAGTGCGAAAGACGAATGTAAAAGTGCTAGTAAGAGCGATTACTATACCGATTATCGTATTAATTATTTGGCAGTTAGCTGGCGTATTCGATTTAGTTTCTAAAACAGTTTTACCAACACCATTAGATATATTACTAGCTTTTCAAGAACTTATAAAAACAGGAGAGTTATTCGGTCATTTAAGTTTCAGTGTATTCAGGGCTGCGGCTGGTTTCTTTATCGGCGGGAGTTTAGGAATTATTTTAGGAACGATTGTTGGATTTTCAACGAGAAGTGAGCAATATTTAGATCCATCTGTACAAATGTTAAGAACTGTACCTCATTTGGCAGTTGCACCGCTTTTCGTATTATGGTTCGGTTTTGGAGAAACATCGAAAGTATTATTAATTGCGGACGGTGCATTTTTCCCTTTATACGTAAATGCATTTTTAGGAATACGAGGTGTAGATTCGAAGTTATATGATGTTGCGAGAGTGTTAGAGTTTAGTAAAAGAAAATTAATTACAAAATTGATTTTACCTGCTGCATTGCCGAACTTATTACTTGGAGCAAGATTATCATTAGGAGTTGCATGGGTGAGTTTAGTAGTAGCAGAACTTATGGGATCTACAGAAGGTATTGGCTATATGATAATGGATGCAAGGCAATTTTCAAATACAGATATCGTATTTGTCGGTATTATCATCTTTGCATTCGTTGGGAAGTTTTCTGATTCACTCGTACGTTTATTAGAAGTGAAGTTTTTAAGATGGCGAGATAATTTTAAAGGTGAGGCAGGGAATTAACATATAAATTATTAGGGGTAATTTATATAGAGTTCTTTAATATACGTTTCAAATTAATAAAGGGGTGTGCAAAAAAATGGAATTATTATGGTTTATTCCGGCTTATGGAGATGGTCGATATTTAGGTACAACAAAGAGAGGAAGAGCAGCTGAATATGGTTACTATAAACAAGTTGCACAAGCAGCTGATTATTTAGGATATACCGGTGTATTACTTCCAACTGGTCAAGGGTGTGAAGATCCATGGGTATTAGCGTCAGCTCTTGCAGCTGAAACAGAAAAGCTAAAATTTTTAGTAGCAGTTAGACCGGGACTTATGTCACCGACAGTTGCAGCGAGGATGGCATCTACATTTGATAGAATTTCAGATGGGAGATTACTTATTAATGTAGTAGCTGGAGGAGATCCTGTTGAATTGCAAGGTGATGGATTGTATCTTGAACACGATGAAAGATATGAAGCAGCGGATGAATTTTTAAAAGTTTGGAAATCGACCTTGCAAGGTGAAAGTATTTCTTTAGAAGGAAAACATATTAAAGTTACGGATAGTAAAGTTGTATTTCCTCCGGTTCAAACACCGTATCCACCAATTTATTTTGGCGGATCGTCCGCTGCAGGTAAAGAAGTTGCGGCTGAACATAGTGATGTATATTTAACTTGGGGAGAGCCACCAGAGCAAGTGAAAGAGAAAATAGATGAAGTAAAAAAACTTGCGGAAGAGAAGGGGCGTAACGTACGATTTGGTATTAGACTACACGTAATTGTAAGAGAGACAGAAGAAGAAGCATGGGAAGAGGCTGAAAGGTTAATTCAATATGTAGATAATGAAACAATTGAGCTCGCTCAAAAAACATTTGCAAGATATGATTCAGTTGGACAAAAACGAATGACACATTTAAATAAAGGAACGAGAGAGTCGTTAGAGATAAGTCCTAACTTATGGGCTGGAATTGGGCTTGTAAGAGGTGGTGCTGGTACTGCGCTTGTTGGAGATCCGCATACAGTAGCAGAAAGAATAAAAGAATATGAAGCGTTAGGAATTGATACATTTGTTTTATCGGGATACCCCCATTTAGAAGAGGCATATGAAGTGGCAGAACTGTTATTCCCTTTATTGAAAGAAGAAAAGAAACAAGAAAATAAAATTGTTGGCGAAATGATTGCTGATGCATTTGCACTAAAAAAATAGTGAGAATTAAAGTTTCACCTAAGTTTTGCTTCATTTTGTTTACTGCCTGTTAATACAGGTTGAAAAAACCCGCAAGTATTTCACTTGCGGGTTTTCATCGTAAACTATTAGAAAATATGGTAAAATTAAATAGTAACTTAAGGTACGGTTGGTTGTTCAATTATCACTTCTCCGAATAGGAGGGGGGTGATAATACGTGAGTGAAATAGCGTTGCTACTGCAGGGTGGACTGTTTCTCGTTGCATTGTTAACGTTCGTCGTCGTTTTAATAGACAAGCTCAAAAAATAACAACCCACCTATGCCAATAGAATGTGGGTTGTTTTGTTTGTAAGAAACAAATAGGATAAATGAACAATCCAATCTGCTAAGTTACGTGGACTAGTGTGTAGCCGCACACTGGTCTTTTTTATTTATTTACAATTAATAATTGGTTTATGTGATTGTATTGTTCTTTTCATGCTTATTATAACACAGTGTCTTTTCGTCAAGAAAGGAGACCGTATGTTCTTATTTCGATTAAATAGTAGGTTTTTTTTCTTTAAATAGCCCATCCATATACTGTTTTAAAGTTTGGACATAAAATTCCTGCCTATTTACATCATTTACGCCGACAATTGGAGATGAAAGTTCATATCTCTTTTCTGATAAATGAACGACAACGTCAAATATATCAAATAGACGAATGAAACAGAACAGGCCATCTTTATCACTTAATAAAATAAAGTAATGGTTCTCGCTATTTGTATTTAATGTATTCCATAAAGAACTTTTACTTAAATCGCGAACTATACTTTTTTCTTTTAATTCCACAAAATCGGCATTTGATAGAATGTTAGAAATATCAATCGCATCTGGATCTTCAAAATAGCCATCAACTGCTTGTACAGCGAAAGTATAAGCCATTTTTAATACACTCATTTTGTATTTACGGTTATCTAAAAGTAATTCACGTTGAATAGAGCTAGCTACTTTCGTTACACGTTCTTCTTTCCAAATTTCATTATGAAGTGAAATATCGTGCTTTTTACATAGTTTCATAATTAATGCATTGGAATAAAGTATTTCATCACTTACTTCAACAACATCTGTCTCAGCAGCCGCAAGTTCCTCACCATGTTCATTCGTATAGAGCGGGGAATCAATTTGTTTTTTCATTTGCTCAATCTTAAATTGACTTAATTTATGCCGAATTAAGGGACGATCAATATTTGTTGTCATTTGTTCATGGCAAGTATCACAAATTGAGTTTGTGAAATAATATCCACATAATATTTCGGGGATGACATATTGTTCACTAAGTTCTTTCGTATCTTTTCTGCATATGATGCATTGTGTCATTTTTATCACCTTTACCTGCAAATTTGTATGTAATCTCATTGTAGTGTATTTATTGGTATTTTGGAATATTGTAAAGGAAAATATTATGTGAAATTCTTGCTTATTTTGGTACAATGAAGAGAAGTGCTAGTTTAAAGGAGGACGTTTTTTTGAAATCGAAAGTGCACTTTTGGACATTAGAAGTGCTAATGGTTGTAGCGATCATATTTATTTGCACAAAAATATCGTTTCTATTTCAACCGATTGGCATCTTCATATCAACGTTGTTTTTCCCAATCTTAATCGCGTTATTTTTATACTTCATATTTAACCCATTGTTAGTCTTTTTGGAGAATAAAAAAGTACCTAGAAATTTAGCGATTTTACTGTTATATCTTTTTATTATAACATTAACTGCAGTTGGAGTTGGGGTAGTTGTTCCAACGATCTCACAACAGTTAATGGATTTAGTGAAAAATATGCCCGGTTATATTAAAGAGGGAAAACTATACATACAAGATTTATCCCATCACAGATTATTTGAATGGTTATCTACACAAAACTATGTTTCCATTGAAACAATTGAGAAAAACGCGATTGAATACTTAAAGGATATACCAAACACGATTACGTCGAGTGCAACGGCTTTATTTGGTATTATCACAAACGTTGCATTAGTTATCTTCACAGTACCGTTTATTTTATTTTATATGTTTAAAGATGGACATGCGTTTCCAGGGAAAGCAGTTAGTCTATTACCTGAGTCTTACCGTGAAGAAGGACTTCGTATCATTAAGGAAACGAACGAAACATTATCTGCATATATTCAAGGGCAAGCGCTCGTTTGTATATTTGTAGGTGCTTTTACTTTTATCGGTTATTTAATTATCGATTTACCGTACGCTTTCGTTTTAGGAATCATAGCAGCATTTACAAATATCATTCCTAACTTAGGTCCATTTATCGGTGCAGCACCAGCTGTTATTGTAGGTCTGTTCGTATCTCCGATGCAAGCGTTGTACGTAATTATTATCGTAACAATTGTACAACAGTTTGAAAGTAACATCATTTCACCGCGTATTATGAGTTCAAAATTAAATATCCATCCGTTAACAATTATTATTTTAATTTTAGGGGTAGGTAACTTTGCGGGAATTATCGGAATGATTTTGGCAGTACCAGTTTATGCAGTAACAAAAACAGTTGTATCGAACTTAGTAAGATTGTTTAAGACGAAACGAAGTAATCGAAAATAGTATAAGTTGAGAAAGATACACCGCTTTTTAAGTGGTGTATCTTTTGTTTGTTAATCAATGTAAAAAAGTGTATGCATAAACTTTTATTATATATTTATTACATATCAAATATAACGATAAACTTGTATGATATAGCCTCAATAAAACTATGTGGAATCCCTCTGAACTATCCAAATCATTTCCTTACAGCGTGCTAGCAACATCATAATCGACCCCTTTCAAATTTTATATTTTTAAAAGATTATAGATGAGAGTAGTACTTGCTTCTACGATCTCGAATTTCGTCTATAACCTGTTTATATTGTTGTTCTTGTTTTAATTCCGCATCAGAATAGTTTTTTTTCTGAATTGTAATTGTTAAAAAGAAAAGGTGAAACTTCATGATACATTCCTCCTTTCGAAAGAAATTATAGATGGCTACAGTAGTGACTTTGACGTTCTTTTACATCCTCCATAGCTTTATTAATTTGATGGTCATGCAATATCTCACTGTCTGAGAACTTAGTTTTTTGAATGGTGATCGTTAAAAAGAATACTTTAAATTTCATTACATATTGCCCCTTTAAAAGTTATTTAGAAAAAACGGCTGTAATAAGAAGCTTGACGCTCTTTCACTTCGTCCATAATAGTTTGAATGTGTTGCTCACGCAAAATCTCACTTTGAGAAAGCTTACGTTTTTGAATGGTGATTGTTAAAAAGAATGCTTTAAATTTCATGAAGGTATTGCTCCTTTAAAAGTTATTTAGAAAAGACGGCTGTAATAAGAAGCTTGGTGCTCTTTCACTTCGTCCATAATAGTTTGAATGTGTTGCTCACGCAAAATCTCATTCTGTGAAAGCTTACGTTTTTGAATGGTGATTGTTAAAAAGAATGCTTTAAATTTCATGAATGTAATGCTCCTTTAAAATATATTTTTAATACATTTGCGTATAGTATGAACTTTTAATGTCAGTCATTTTATCAGTCAGTTGTTTTAATTGTTGTTTACGAATGATTTCATCTTCAGATAAAGTGTTTTTCTGAAGTGCAGTTGTAAAAAAGAAAATATGAAAAGTCATAAATGAATTCCTCCTTTCGAAAAGGAATTACAGGTGATTACAATAAAGCGCTTGGCGCTCCTTAACATCATTCATAGCTTTTTCAATTTGCTCATTATGAAAAATTTCATCTTTGGAAATTGTATTTCTTTGAATCGTAATACTTAAAAACAATACGCTAATAGTCATCGAATGTTGCTCCTTTCTTTAAAAAATAATATAAGAGGCTAAAAAATCGCACAAAAAAGCCACAGGAAGATATAGTTCTCCTATGGCTGGGCATCAAAAAGCCACAGGAAAGTATACGACCTCCTGTGGCGAATTTATGAATTAATAGAAATAAAGTGCGATTTTCAATTCTCCATTAGGGTGGTCGAATTCATATTTAATTGTCCGAAAAACAAAGGTGCAGTTAACGCTAAAGTTAAAGCATGTAATTGTAATTTCATCATTTCCTTCGACCTCCTTTTAGAATTTTTTCTTACGTTAGTAAGTATATACAATTAATGGATAATTGTAAACATAAAAATTGAAAATTTTTAATTTTGATTAAAGTGCGTATATTTTAAAGGGTTTTGAGAAGAAGTATTGTAATGAACGAAATATCGATAAAAATGGGGGATGCTAAATGAAATATATGCATCGTAATGTGGTTGTTATGCTAACAATTTTTTTACTTATTACTGCTTGTTCTAGCGGAGACAGAATAAAAGAAATATCTGATATTGAACCTGGTGCTTTTAAGAAATATGCTGGGACATATGTTGGTAATAACTCAGATGCGGTTGCAATTGTTAATCATTTACCCGGTGGTGAAACATTTCAAAGTATAAGTTTAGAGAATGAAAGTATAAAGGTGAACTATGGTGCACGAGGGAATGGAGCCCTTACAGAAGATATGGTTGAGACGTATTGGTTTGATAGTAAGGATACGATGAAGAAGAATTTTCTCTTTAACGTTATTTATGTAGCGATTTTAGTACCAAATGCGAAAAGTTACGAGTTTCAAGTAGAAAATAAAAATTTTGCGATAAAGAGAGAAGAAATACTATCAATCATGTATGAAAGATTTGATGATTTTCCAAAAGAAAATGATATATGGGATACAAAGAAAGTAGTAAAGTTCCTTAACGATAATAACGAAAAAATTAGACTGCTTATAAATGATAAAGATTTTCGGAAAGATTTATTTGTTAAATATCCGGTGCAGCAGTTGTAATAAAATGAAAAGAGTTTGAGAACAAGAGTTGAAACTTTGGAATTTTAGAAAAGAGAGTCATTCTTAAACGAATGACTCTCTTTTTTTGTAAAAGAAATTTATGGAAATAAATAATTTAATGTGATATGGTTAATTGCATAAGTAATGAACCTATTAACCTAAGGTGGTGTAATTGTGAAACCTACTCTGGAGCAAAATAAATTAATATACTTACAAATTGCAGAAACGATTGAATCTGATATTTTAAAAGACATATTACTTGAAGAAGAACAAGTTCCATCAACAAATCAATTTGCGAAGATGTTACAAATCAATCCAGCTACTGCAGCTAAAGGGGTAAATGTATTAGTGGATGAAGGGATTCTATATAAAAAGAGAGGGATCGGGATGTTTGTTGCAAAGGGAGCGAAAGAAGTCGTACTTAAAAAAAGACAAAATACTTTTATGACTGAATATTTACCTAAAGTGTGGGAAGAAGCAAAAGTACTAGAAATATCCAAAGACGAATTGATGGATATGATTCAAAAAATTATGAAGGAAGGGAAATAGGGATGATTGCACTTGAAACGAAAGAAGTAACGAAAAAATATAAAAAGATAGTAGCAGTTAATGGAGTAACGATTTCATTGGATGAGCATAAAATATATGGTTTGCTCGGTAGAAACGGAGCAGGAAAAACGACACTATTAAATTTACTTGCAGGCTAAATCACTTCAAGTAGTGGTAGCGTATCAATATTTGGTGAACATGTTTTTGAGAATAGTAAAGCGATGCAAAATATTTGTTTTGTTAGAGTGAAAGAAGAAGCACATTTAAGTTTTAAAGTAAAAGAAATTTTTAAGATGTGCAGCATGTTTTATAAACACTGGGATGGAAAGTATGCTGAGGAACTCGCTGATAAATTTCAGCTTAATATGACAGAGAAATACCATAAACTATCACACGGCATGCAAACAGTCGTCCGAATTATTCAAGGTCTAGCAAGTAGAGCGCCAATTACTATTTTTGATGAACCAACTACAGGTTTAGACGCAGCACATCGTGAGTTATTTTATAATTTACTACTAGAAGATTACGGTGAATATCCACGAACAATTATATTATCAACTCATTTAGTAGAAGAAGTTACTCATGTGATTGAAGATGTAATCATCATAAAAGAAGGAAAACTAGTTGTTCAATCATCAGTGGAAGATCTATTACAACAAGGACATATTATTTCAGGGAAAAAAGATAAAGTGGATGAGTTTTCAATCAATAAAAAAGTAATAAATCGAGAAGTTTATGGAAATAAGGGGATTGCTGTTATATGGGAAGGACTTTCTAATGAAGATTATTACTCTCTTGAAAAAGAAGGGTTACTGATTGATAGCATTACATTACAAAAACTATTTATTCATATAACTGGTGGTGAAATAAAATGAAAATGTTAATGAAGCAGTTGAAGTTACATATAAATTTTCATTATAAGGCATTTATTATATTTTGGATTGCAGTATTACTTATAAAAGGAATAACAAGTGTAATGGATTTAAAAGGAATAAAGGAAGGGTTTTTACAACATATTTTAAGTAATCCTTCGATTGTAATTATATTTTTTATAGTAGTAAGCACCTTCATTATACAGGATGATCTGTTTCATTTAGCTGTTTCGTTTGGAGTAACGAGGTTACAGTTTTTCATTGGATCGGTTTGCTATATTATATTACAGGCTGCGGTTTTCTCATTCCTTCAAGTGATTCTTTTACAAAATACATTGTATAGTACAGCTAATACTAGTTTAGGAGGACACTCAGTAAAACAGTTTATTGTACAACTATTATTGTATGTTACAATAGCAACTTTCTTTCAAGTAGCAGTAGTAATTAAGAAACGGTTTAAGTGGATTGGTCTTTTGGTAGGAGGAACACTTTTTATATCATTGAATAGTGTGCTTTATGGAGAAGTAGGAATACAGGATTTAAATTCTACATCTAATTTATCTGTAATAGATATCCCATATTTTACTGTCATTTCAATTGGATTAACAATCGTCTATATCGTGACTAGCGGTATATTCATTCGAAAAGTATCATTTGAGCAAACGATTTAAAGTATAATTAAATATATACTTTGGGAGAGAAGGAATAATAAATGGGAGATACTTCTTCACTAATAACCGTCTTTTTATGCGTGGCACTGCTAATTTTTTGGCGACGATATCGTTCTATGTATAAGCCGATAAAGGGAACGGGAAAACGTATTTTGTGGCCATTACTATTTTTAACACCGGGTATTTTATTGTTTTTTGGTCCAGTACATCCAGCTATATTACAAGTGACTATAGCTGGATCCATTGGGGTGATTTTCGCAATCCCACTTATATTTCTAACAAACTATGAGCGAAGAGAAGACGGAAACATTTATACGAAAAAAAGTGCTGCCTTTTTAATTACTTTTATCGGAATTGTTATTTTAAGATATGGTTCAAGACAATATATTGTTGACTTAGATCAGCAAACGATTGGTTTATTATTTTACGTCGTTGCAGTATCGTATATCATTCCGTGGAGAATTGCTTGTTATATAAAGTTTAGGAAAGTTTGGCGGGAAAATAGTAATCATGCTATATGAAAACTTCTCATTTGAGAAGTTTTTTATTTTTACATGTAAGCAAAACAATTTGTTGAAGTGCAAGGCTGTCATAGAATATGATACATATTAAGATGAGGGAAAGTAGAGGGTATAAAAATGCGTACAATTTTAGTTTTTCTAAATAACATGTCTATCGATAAAATAGAGAACATTAGACAAAAACATGATCCTTTATTTGGATTCATTCCACCACATATAACAATTTTATTTCCATTTAAGAGTAATATTTCAAATGATGAATTAAAATCTCATATTTTGAATTTATCAAAAGGGGTAGGCAAAATTGAAATTGAGTTTGCAAATCGTATCACTAGTGTAGGAAACTATTTGTTTTTAGAAGTTGAGGGAGGAAGAAAACAGATAGAAGAACTACATGATATGTTGTATACAGGACCTTTAAGACAATTTTTGAAAGAAGATATTCCATACATACCGCATGTAACAGTCGGGAGAAAAGAAAGTGCTGAGTTAGCTGCTGAAGTAGCTAAGGATATTCATGGTTTCCCTGAAAAGTTACAATGTGTAGTTGATAGAATTAGTGTAGAGCGAATTGGAGAGAATGGGGAATTAATTATAGAATTTGAAGTGCCGTTGCAAAAAAGCTGACAAGTGTCAGCTTTTTTTATTCGTAACATGAAGTAAAGCACCAATCGCACCACTATTACCACCATCTTGTAAAAAGATTGGTGTTTTATTTTGATATTTTGTGTAGCTACTAATAATATTTTGAAGGTGTACGTTATTACATAGAGTCGAACCAATATAAATAATATGGTCAATGTTGTTTGTTTCGGCGAATTGAAGGCTTAATGCGGTAACAACTTCACCTACAAGTCCTTGCACAGTTGCTAGTATATCAGCACTACTAAAATTTGAATCTGTTTTGGTAGCTTTTCCGAAATTGCTTGCAGTTAAGCTATTATCAATAGGAGAGAGAATGCCACCATAAATATCTCCAACCGTAATATCTAGTTCATTTCTAGAACCCACTTTTGTTAAAGGAATCACGTCTTCAAAATGATCTATATTTGTTAACAATTTTGAAAGCCCCATAATAGTACCACCGCCAACACCGGTTCCACCAGCTCGAATATATTTGTCATTATAAACGTAATGAATGGAAGTACCTGTACCTATATTTGTTAAAATAAAGTTGTTTATATCATATTGCTCTTCTTTTAATATGTATTGGACACCTACAAGAGTAGCTTCAAATTCGTTTAATTCTACTATTTTATATGAGTCTGAAAGTAGTTGCTGTAATCGTTTTGCGTTACCACCTGTTATACATATTTGTTTTATACGAGTGTTTTTCTTAAGCCAATCTATTATTTTATCTTGTTCATTTGAATAAAATTTTTCAAAGGCTAATTGCTTTTGTTCGTTCAAATAAGCAATTTTCGTTAATGTTCCTCCAGCATCGATACCGATAGTACTTTCCATTTTCCTGCTCCTAACCAAGTAATTTATTTACTCTGTTCATGTTGGTGAGACGAATTTGTAGGAGAGAGATATCCCGACGAATTACATCGTCTCTATTCTGCTTGGTATATTAATAGCTTTTCTATAGTTACAATCGGCTGATCGTTAACAGTTACAGTACCTTTACCGAGAATAAAACCACGACGATTGCGAGTAAGCTTATAATGTAAATCAAGTTTATCACCGGGAAATGCTTTTCCATGGAACACAACCCCATCTAATGAGGAGAGGAAACCTAGACCTTCAGAGTCCCTTTTATTTACAAATGCACTAAGCTGAGCAAGTGCTTCTACAATTAACATATGAGGCATATGTTTTTGATTATCATTTATAAACCACTCATTATTTGAAATGAGTTTATATCCCGTAACGGATTCACCATGTTTTACATTTGTTACTTTATCAATCATTAAAAAAGGATAACGATGAGGAAGAGTGTCTTTAATATGCATATGAAAGTACCTCCAATAAATAATACCCCTGCTACAGTTAAGCAGGGGAGTTATCATTAATTTTTAACTAATTCATTTACTTTTTCAAGAGAAAAAATACCGCTATTTCTAATGTTTTCAACAACTTGTTGTAACACTTCTTTATCTTGAACAAGTGCAATACGTACAAAGCCTTCTCCATGAGGTCCAAATGCATGACCTGGTGTAACCACGACATTCGCACGATCCATTAATGCATAAGCGAAATCTATAGAAGTCCAGCCTTTCGGAATTTCGGCCCAGACGAACATACTACCAGCTGGTTTATTAACATTCCAACCAAATGTTCGGAATCCATCAACTAAAGTATCTCTACGTTCTTGATAAATACCGCGATTTTTCTCACAAAACGCAGCGCCATTTCTTAGTGCCGCTGATGCCGCTTTTTGAATTGGTAAAAACACACCATAATCTGTATTTGATTTAAATTGAGTAAGTGCACGAACAATTTCTTCGTTTCCAATCATATATCCAATACGGCTACCTGCTAAACTATAACTTTTTGATAAAGAGTTGATTTCTACTCCGACTTCTTTAGCACCAGGTACAGAGAGGAAGCTAATTGGTTTATTGCCATCAAAATAAAATTCAGCATAAGCAAAATCATGGACAACAATAATGTTATGCTTTTTCGCGAATGCGATTACCTTTTTAAAGAAATCTTCATGAGCCATTGCTGGAACTGGATTCCCTGGGAAGTTTAAAATCATCATCTTTGCTTGATCAGCAATATCTTCGGGGATAGCTGCTAAATTAGGTAAGAATTCATTTTCTTTCTTTAAAGGCATGTAATAGGATGTTGCACCAGCCATTTGAATTCCTGTTTCATAAGCTGTATATCCTGGATCCGGAACTAATATTATATCTCCCGGATTTGCATAAACCATAGGTAAATGAACAAGTCCGTCTTGTGAACCCATTAATAATAAAACTTCTTTATCGGCATTTAATTTAACGTTATGAGTGTTGTTGTAATATTCAGTTACAGCTTCGTGAAATTCTTGAATACCACTTAATGTGTATCCGTAGCTTTCTTTTTCACTTGCTGTATGTACCATTTCTTCTCTTACGAAGTCAGCAGGTGGCATATCAGGATTCCCGATACTTAAATCAATCATTTTGTGACCTGCTGCAATTTTTTCTTTTTTATAAGCCCCTAATTCACTAAATATAGAAGATTGGAATGCTTTCATTCTAGTTGCTAACGTGTAAGTCATCAAAACCCCTCCTAAAAACAGTGTTTTCTTTCTGCATTTTTAATTATTCTGAAAACACATGTTTACATTTTATCATTTTTTTATGAAAATTAAAACGATTGACAAATTTAGAGGGAGGATTAGTCTTTTTTGAAAGGGCGTTGTAAATAAGGATTGGTTAACTGAACTGTTTATTATATCTTTCTATACGGTTTAGGATGTTTTATAGTTTTTATTAAGTATATCTCGCATATTTTGGATGAAAAAGAACACGAAAACGAGGCCTAATATACCACTAAGCCAATAGTATGGATTTCCTGTCGTGAATCTTTCATAAAATGAAAGTGCACTCCATAGGATTAGGATAATGGAACAGATTGTTGATACAATTAATGAACTTAAACTTCTCAAAAAAAGCACCTCGCATTAAAATATTGTTATTATATAATAATACATTTAAATTTAAAGATTTAAAAGAGGAAAATGTTTTTGGGGAGGTTTTGTAAATTAAAAATAACGCAGAAAATATTTTCTGCGTCTTATATGAAGTGTAATCATTTCTTTTTATATGTACATAACTTTTCCACTGCATAAAAGTATACATTTAATTTGCCATCGACAACTTTTAAAGTTTGATCCGATGTAAATGAGTTACCATAATCAATATGATATACGTTAGAATTTTTTACAAATGAGCCTTTGTATAAATCTTCTTTTTCCTTTGATGTTTGCATCTCCACTAAATATTGAACAATTTTTTCTTTCTTTTCTTCTTTTACAACTGTTTCAAATTTATAAGATGCAGGGCAAAGACCATTTTTGTTGTCAACGACTTCCCAAGAACCGTATATATCATTATTGCTACATCCGCTAAGTAGAACGATGAATATTGGAATAATTAATAGAATCTTTTTCATTTTGTACTCCTTTCTTTTCATTTTCAATAAACGTGCGAATACGATACAAATATTGTAATAAATAAAGTTTAAATTTTTATAAAGAATTATTTAATTTCACATAAAAATTTGGGGGGAATTGAAAAAGCATGAATCTAGTATAAAGTCAGATTCATGCAGAGTACTATAGCCTATGTTATGTCTCTTTTGAGGAAAAGTAATGAGGAAAGTAAGATCATTATTCCATTTAAAATATATATAATTGCAACAATGAAGGCTATCCCACCTGCGCCAAATCCAGCTTTATCGAATATAGAAGCGAATGCTACGGTAGCAAAAAAAACAATAGGAGTTAGTAGTAAAAAAATGAAACCTGCGATAATTCTTCTTTTAAGGTTATGTCCAGATAAGGAAATTGCTAAAAAGTTTATGATGCTAAACAGAACTAATACAAAAATAAAGATACTAAATAACTGCATACCATCAGACAATTTCGCACCTCCTGTATATATCATGTTAGTATACTGTTACTGTATTCGAAAGCGAAAAAGGGTACTCCTTTAAATAATTATAATAAGCGTAATAAATAAGGATTTATATAACAAAGACGCATGGATTAATCTAATATGATCCATGCGTCTTTATTTATGTTATAAATTCGCAGATTGCGAAGGCTGTTTTTCATATTGTTTCTGTTTAGATAATGAAATGAAAATAATTAATAATGAAATGACACCGAAAATTAAGACCATGTACTGTAAACCAATCGTATCTAAGAAGAAACCAGTACCGAGTAAAACGATTTGGAACATAACTCTCTCAAACATATTACGGAATGAGAAAAGACGGCCGTGATAGCTTTTTTCCACTTTCGTTTGGAAAATTGTCGACATAATAGGGAAGAAGCAACCGACACTAAAACCAAACAAACCAAATGATGTAAGAGACATCCACTTTATATCGCTAAAGAACAATGATAGATGTGCAAAAGCGGTACAAACTGCGAAGAAGTATAATAATTTTTCAGGTTTGAAATGGTCAGATAAACGTTTAATAACGAAGGCCCCTAACATAAATGCGACACCTTCAATCGTATATATAAAGCCTTTAATTGTTGGATCATGTTGCATTTCACTAATGTTGATTACCATTAAATTAAATCCAGCTATAAATAATAGAGGGATAATACTTAATATAAGTGCTGTAAAAGCAATAGGAATTCCTTTTAAAATACGAAATACTTCCATAAAGCTATTATCTTTTGCAGCTTGTTTACTTGGTGTTGTTGATTTCTTATCCTCGAATTGTAGGAAGAAAGTTGAGAGGAATAATAAAGCGTATGCTGCCATTGAGAAGGCATACATATACTGTAAACTCATTACAACTAAAAGAATTCCACCTAGTGAAGTACCTGCAATACGAGCGATTGTACCTACATTCATATGTACACCGTTCATCTGTAATAACTCATGCTCACGTACGATGAGTGGAATTACAGATTGTAATGCAGGGAAGTAAAATGCTGCAGAAATTTGAAGAGCAACCATAAATGCAATCATGAAGGCAATGCTTTCAAATTGGATAGCGAAAAACATAAAAATAACACTAATAACGCGACCGAACCCAGCATAAAGAAGAACTTTTTTCTTTTCATACTGATCGATAATACGACCAGCCATAGGACCAACTAGTACACCAGCTAATAGTCCGATAAATAATATAACTGATTTCATGAAATCAGAAGGGACATATTTTTGCATAAATTCAAGGTTGCCAAGAATACCAAGCCATAGCCCTAGACCAGCAATAAATTCCCCGATTAACACAATCCAAACATTTTTATTACGCCACATAATGTAAAACCTCTCCGTCTTTTAAAATGAAAAACTCGTATATAAAACCTCCTTATTTTATGTATAATTTATAACGAACTTTTTTAGAGTCAGAGTCTATATTACGTGTTTCATGAGTGGATTACAATCTTTTTGATTTGTCAAAAAAATGATTTATTAGTTGGTGAAATAAGCAATAAAAATGTGAAAAAATTTATGATGAATTGACTATTGAGAGTAAGGATACATATAAAAAAGCAAGAACGCACATAGTACGTCTCGCTTTTCTCAAGTACAAAATTAAATATTAGATTGGCTTAGCAGCATTTACGCTCTTGTCCAATAGCTAAAGCGCTAAAAGATAGTGGGCCAACAACTTCTGCGCTTGCACCACTAGTAAGGTTTTCTACAGTTAATGAATATTCGTGTGTTCCACTGCTAACGTTTTGATCTATAGCTTGAAATGTTTGTACGTAGAATTGTTCAGAATCTGTAGATTCAATACCTACTTGTGCATTAAAAATTTCAATGTTATCACGGAAAATTCGGAATAAAACTTGTGAAGTCCCAGTTATACCTTCTACACCAATTGTAGCGATTAATTCTACTCGATTATTACGTGAATCTCTACTTGAAATTCTCAATTTCAAATTTGCTAGAATTGCTTTATTTGGAGAAGCTGGGATTGCAAAAGTTGTTTCACCAGTTTTACTTATAGGTTGAGTAGCTTGGTAATCAATGATATGAGTCATAATTGTCACCTCCTCATATACTAAAATATGAAATTTACGATAAAATAGCTTGGACAAATAATAGAATGTATTAAGAGAATATAGCACAATTTCTGAAAAGAGGGAGATCGAATGAAGGCATCAAGATATAGCACAATTAGGTGATATATTCTTGATGCTTTTGTAATTAAGCAGAATATTCTTCTTTACGTACTTCGAAAAATTCATTACGACGTAAGTAATTATAAACTTTCTCGGAAACCTGTTCTTCTTCAGACATTAAGAAACGATGATCAAAAGCATAGAATGATTGACCTTTAATTAATTTTACGTAGTATATTTTACACGCCTCCTCTAGCATAATTGGAACTTAATTAATATTATGATGGCCTATATGCTTGTTAATCATACTTGGAGTTTCAAAGGATAGAAACTAAACAAATTATAAAAGATTACAAAATTGTAATGTTGGTGTCACGTTTTCCGATAGTTAAAAATAACCAATCTCTCCTATACTACAAATATGTTACATAAAATAAGGGGGTAAAAAGATGGATGAAGTAATTGGAGAAGTTGTAGCAGGTATTTGTGAATTTGTAGTAGAAGTAACAGCTGATGCTATTGGGAATTTAGTTTCCGGGAATGATGAGGAAAAAGAAACATTATAATAGTTTGTAAAAGTAAACAGATGATTCAAATATAAAGGCTGATTTCTAAAAGGGAGTCAGCTTTTTTATTTTTTACATTATATTAATATTATTTGAATATTCATTTGTTATTATGTTTGTGAAACTCATAAAGGAGGTGAATAAATAAAGATGTCTAATTTAGGATCTGATTTATCTGATTCTCGTTTAATTATGGCGAATGTAGACGAAAGGGAATATCATTTTATTATACGTGAACATCCGATTTTAGGGAAAATTATATCGCTACTTGAAAATGGAAAAGAATATGGTTTAATAGATAAACAAATCACTAATAAAGATAAATTTATAAAATCGGAGCTTATTAAATTAGATTATTTTAACATAGATGTTCTACATCATACACCTGGATGGATATGGATTGGTATGGATCAATTTGGTTTACATGCTCGTGAGGCTACTTATAACGAAGTAGACGTTATTATGAAGTTGAAAGAGGATTTATATTATATAGATGTATATGAAAAAGTAAAAATGTAATAAATATTTAATCAGGTTAGGGGACAAGTTCCCGTAGCCTTTTTTGTTTAGTAATAAGACATAAAATTTATATTATATTGATGATAGGACAGCAGGATAAGAAGTGAGCTGAAAAGAGGATTTGAAAATACATAAAGAGAACTTTAATTATTACATGAATCCTATATGTAAATAACAATAGAAAGAAGATGATAAAATGAGTAAAGAAGAGCTTGTAAAACAACAGTTTGGTAATAATGCGGAAAAATATGTGAAAAGTGAAATTCATGCTAAAGGACCGGATTTACAATATGTAGTTCAACAAGTAGAGTCTCGTCATAATAATCGTCTTCTTGATATTGCTACTGGCGGTGGACATGTTGCGAATGTATTAGCTCCATTGTTTAAAGAAGTAGTTGCCTTAGACTTAACAGAAAAAATGTTAGAGAATGCGAAAAGCTTTATTACCAGTAATGGACATGAAAATGTATCTTTTGTCGCTGGAAACGCTGAAATTTTACCGTTTTCCGATAGTTCTTTTGATACGATTACATGCCGAATTGCAGCACATCATTTTACGAATCCAGCTCAGTTTATTTATGAAGTAAATCGTACGTTAGAAGATAATGGATTGTTTATTTTAATAGATAATGTTTCACCGGAAAATAATGAATTTGATACATTTTATAATTTTATAGAAAAAAAGCGAGATCCGAGTCATGAACGAGCGCTGAAAAAAACAGAATGGATTACCTTGTTAGAAAAAAACGGTTTGCAGATGCAATCATGCCTTACTTTTGACAAGAAATTTGAATTTGACTGGTGGTGCGATATGATGAATGTACCTTTGCAGAAACGCGTGAAGTTAACAGAGTGTATGATGAAAACATCAGTTGAAATGCAAGAATTCTTTAACATTCAATATGAAAATAATAAAATTAAATCGTTTTATACTGAAATGGCATTGTTTGTATGTAAAAAAAGCTCGACATTAAAAAGATAAACTTCTTGCAGTCTTTTCAAAGTACGTTATACTTAGTACAGAGAAAATGAGAATTGAGGAAAAGTAATAATGATTCGCGTACGTATTGAAGGAACTGAAGAAGAAATGCTTGAATTTATGGAGAAAATGCCGGATATTCCTGGATTTGAAAAAATACATATGAGAGAACCTAGAAAAGGGAATAATCCAAAATACGATTCAAGTAAAAATGTACTAGCATACTTATCTTATAAAAAGATTGAAGTCGCCAATAAATAGGCGGCTTTTTTAGTTTGCACCGTTTCACAGCCTTGTCTTTTTTACATAATAATAATAGTAGATTATGTTGAAGAGGGGTGAGGATAGTTAATAAGAAAATCATCTTTTTTGGAGACTTTGGTATTGACGATGCGGTGGCGTTAATTTATGCAAATAAAACATGTGAATTGGATATTATAGGTATTGTTGCTGAATATGGGAATGTATCGCGAGAAATTGTAACGGAAAATGTGTATTTTTTAGAAAGATACTATGCTACAGAAATAAAAATCATTGAGGGTGCAGCAAGACCGATGACAGCTGAAGAACCTTTGTTCTTTCCTGAAATACATGGAGATCACGGTTTAGGGCCAATTATTCCACCTGATATGAGGATTTGTAAACGGGAAAATTTTTGTGAACTAATTAAATTAATTGAACCTTGTCCAGAAGATATTATTATCGTAGCGACAGGACGTTTAACAACATTGGCAACGCTATTTTTATTATATCCAAATGTAATGGATAAGGTATGCTCCTATTATATTATGGGCGGTGCTTTTTTATTTCCTGGTAACGTTACTCCTGTATCGGAAGCTAATTTTTATGGAGATCCAATCGCCGCAAATATTGTAATGAAGTACGCAAAAAATGCGACTATTTATCCGTTAAATGTAACGCAAGCAGCCCTCATTACTCCAGAAATGGTGGATATTATTAATAAAGAAGGAACAGGGCAGGCGAAGCTTATTAAACCAATGATCGATTTTTATTATGAGAACTTTTATAAAAAAGAATACCCGGGTATTGCTGGAAGTCCGATTCACGATTTACTTCCGTTCATTTCATTTATAAATGATGATATTTTTGAATACAAAAAATCTGCAGTTTGGATTAGTACAACAAATGACGTAACAAGAGGACAAAGTGTGGCAGACTTTAGAAAAATAGCTGTGCCGACAACGTTTGATAATAGGCCTATTCAAAAAATTGCAGTTGGTTTTAACTATCCAGCTTTTAAAGAAGAGTTTATGCGGACAATATTAAAGCCTGACTGTCCCTGATATGTGAAATACGAAATGTATTAACCGGAAGTCAAAAACTGGTCGTTCATTATTTTGAAATAATCTAATAGTTACCCTTTATGAATAACTAATGAAAAATGTAACATAACTAATGGTAAGCAATTGTTTCTAATTATATTTTGATCTGTGAAATTTAAAGGAGGTTATCATATGATTTGGTCTTTAATCGTTGGTGGTTTATTAGGATGGTTTGCAAGCTTAATTACTGGAAGAGACGTACCAGGTGGTGTAATTGGTAATATTATTGCTGGTATTATCGGTTCTTGGATTGGTTCGAAATTACTTGGTAGTTTTGGTCCAGTCATTGGCGGATATGCAATTATTCCAGCTTTAATCGGTGCGATTGTTTTAATTTTCATCGTAAGCTTCTTATTACGAGCAATGCGAAAATGAATGTAAGGACTGTTTACATTTGTAAGCAGTCCTTTTTATATGTTATGCTAGTATTATACAATCAGGAGGTGTCAGCATTGAAAACATTTACAGTAAATTTCCATCAAGAAGATAATGCTAAAGCGACAACAGTACATAAATTAAGTGAAGAAGACTTCAATAAAGCAACAGAAAAAGGTACTCGTCATCTATTTGATTTAGATACAAACGTTGGATTCTTCGTATTCTTTGACGCAGAAGATGCAGAAGGTAATGATCAATACTTAATGTTACAATACGAAGGGGATCATGAAGAGCCAACTGCGTGCTACGGATTTGATTTAAAACTATACTATCAATTTTTAGCACTATACTTAAATGATCTTGAATTCCACGGTGAAACAGATGAGGAAGAGGAAGAGTATGGCCCAATTCATCATTTAGCTCACTTACTTTATCATATTGTTGAAGATGGTAAGTCAATCGAAGTGTAAAAATACATATGTAAAGCTGTCCTTTTTGGACAGCTTTTTTTATTATTATGATGAATGTTATGATTTGCATAATGGTAAATGGATTTCTGATGGTGATAAATGGTTTGATTAAACAGAAAAAGCAACAAAGAAGACTCATCTTTCTTTGTTGCTTTTTCTACGTTTCAGGAAGGATTGCAGTGTAAATGGCGAGAAGGGATATATAAGGAGATGGAAAAAATGATAAATAATACGATTCCAAGTTTTTTAAAATTATGGGAAAGTAACGATGTAGAATTAGCAGTCCTCAACCAATACTTTACTTCGCACCCAGAGATATTTGAAGAATACTTTAAGTATCATTGTCCTAAAACGAGAGAACGTCTTTCTAATGCGATTAAACAATATCCCGCAAAAATAGAAGAAATTCGTATCATTGCGGAAACATTACCGACTATTATTCAAGAGATAACGAATGAATATCATTATAAATATAACTTTGATGTAAATATGAATTTTCATCTATTTGTTGGAGGGTTTGGCTCTAATGCATTTGTAGAAAGAGAAATTATTGGAGACATATTCTTTTCGGCAGAAAAATTATCTCCAGATTTAAATCACCTTCGTGTTATTGTCGCTCACGAAATAGGACATATATATCATAATGTTATGTTACACAATGATGGAATGGATTGGGGTAAAGCCGATTGGACTGACGGGTCAGTTAATTTGTATCGTGAAGGTGTTGCAACATATTTATCAAAGCAAATTATGAGAGGTTTAAATGAATCAGTGTACTACTCATATAACAATGATGGCGAACGTTGGTTACAATGCTATATAGAAAATGAAGAACAAATAAAGAATCGTTTTTTGGAAGATTGTATAGAAGGATGGACGTTTGAAAAAGAGAAAGAGTGGTTTCGGTTATCTGGAGGACAGTATTTTGGATACAACCGACTCGGTTATTTTTTAGGAACAGCTTTTGTAGAATATGTTGTACAAGCATTGGGAGAGAGTGAAGCATTTACTTTTTGGAACAAACACAATTTGAAAAGCGGTGTCATGGATTGGTTATAGAAAGGAATAAGATTATAATAGGGGGCTGAAATGTATGAAAGTGTATGTAAAGATAGCTATGTTATTTCTCGCTTTTACATGCATATTTGCATTAGTAGCATGTAAAGGGACAGACGAAAAAAAGGAAACAAACCCAACCTCGGAAAATAGTAAAAATGAACAAAATAATTCTTCTGAAGAAAAGAAAGAGCCTGAAGCAAAATCAAATAATGAAGGATCAGCAAAACCAAAGACAGATTCAAGCACGAAAGATACAGTTATAAATCAAAAATCAATTAACCACATTAAAGATGTGTTTGAACTAGCGAAAGAAGGAAAAGTACCTAATGTTCCGTTCGCAGCACATACAGGTGATATTGAAGAAATAGAAAAAGATTGGGGTAAAGCAGATAAAACGGAACAAGCAGGTAACGGAATGTACGCTACCTTTACAAATAAAAATGTTTCCTTCGGTTTTAATAAAGGGTCACAAGTTTTTGATGTACGCTCCTATCATGCAGAGCTAAAATCAATTACATTACAAGAAATAGAGAAAGCATTAGGAAAACCAGCTTCAGTTAAAGTAAATGGGGAAGATAAAATATACTTATATAAAGTAAACAATCAGTTTGAGTTAAAATTCATTATTCCAAAATCGACTGGTAAGGTAAATCATATTTCGGTATTTTCACCAGAAGATAGTATTAATAAAATGGCAGGGTAATAAAAAAGGATGTCACAAAAGTCTTGAGACTTTTGTGACATCCTTTTTTTTATAAAGAAAGCATCCTATAAAATATGAGGGGTATGCTCCGAAACGTCTTTATTTATTTTATTACGTTCTACATTATGAATAAACAGTGCTTGAATAATCCCTCCCATTATTAAGAAACAAGCACAAATATAAAATAGCATGCTACCGTTTAGTTTACTTAATAAAACCGCACCAAGTACAGGACCGCACGTACGAGATATATCCCAATGTAACCCGTAAATTGAAAAATACAATCCACGCTTATCTGTAGGAGCGATTTCTGAAACAAATCGAAGTAAATGGTTTAAGGCGATACTTTCCCCAATGACTAAAAAGAGTAATGTGAAGAATAGTGACGTGATTGTTGCTGAAATCCCGTAGCCAATTGCAGCTATTGTATAACAGGTGTAAGAAATAAGAATAATTTTCGCCATAGAAAATCGTTCAGACCATTTCACAAGGAAAACTTGCAGGAAGATTTCCATTATAGCCTTGCATGTTGAAATAAAAGCGAGCATGAATACGAAATCTGGAAATATATCTTTAGCGAAAATGCGATAATTTGTCTCAGTTTGAGCATAAAAAAAGCTAATAGGGAGTGTAGTAATCATAAGTCCTAAAACGGCGTAATGCTTGCTTACAAATTGTTTTGAAGATGATACTTCAACTTTTTGCTTTGGCTTTGTAAATACTGGAGCGGTTTCTGGAAGCTGAGTCCATACAACTACTGCATATACCATAAGTGTAATGCTTTGCATTATAAATAAATATTCAGGGTGAGTATGATAAAAGATAGCACCAATTATTGGACCGATTACGGAACCAATTGCAGCCATCGTATGCAAAAGAGCAAAAATTTCTGCTTGTTGTTTTTGTTTTGTTAAATCAGCAATTTGTGCACGTTGAGCGGGAATATATAAGGAACGGCCAACCCCATTTATGACGTAAAGCAAAGCAAATATAAAAATAGATTGAGCAAAGACGAAGCTGCCGATTGCAACGCCTTGTAGCAATAAGCCGAGTAACATAATTTTCTTTCGCCCATATTTATCCGTCACTCCTCCAGCAATAAGTGTAAATACAATGTCTGAGAGAGGTTGTAGTCCGAAAATGAGCATAGTTATTATTATATTACCGTTTAACATTTTATTAACGTAAATAATCATAATGAGAGCTAACATAGATTCAGTCGTTCGGGTTAATAATTCGCCGCACAGTCTAATAATAATGGGTTTATTATAACGTAGTATGAGATTGTTCAATATTAATTCCTCCTTTCTATATTGAAATGATAAGATGAAAGGAGAAGTGGAAAAAGGGTAGAAACAAAAGGGGTTATTTTTCACCTTTTAGGGGGATTATGATGTTTATTTTAAATCAATATATTGAACTATGGTGTGCCTATGGTAAAGGTAGACAAGAAGGAGAACAATTAGAAGTTACCGTACAAATGATAGCAGAAACATTATTTTGTACGGAGCGTAATAGTAAATTAATAATAAAAAAATTAGAAGAGTTAAATTGGATCGCTTGGTTTCCAGGGCGCGGAAGAGGGAATCGTTCTAAATTAATATTTCAAAAGCAACCGATGATATTAATTTTAGACAGAGGAAAAGAACTAACGAAAAAAGGGGATGTGAAAAGTGGAATCTCATTTGTGGAACGATACAGCTCACAATTTCCATTAGTAAAGAAAGAGTATGAAGCTTGGGTAGATTCCATATTTGGTCATAAAATAGAAAGGACACCTGAAGGAAGAAAAGATGTACTTCGGTTGCAAGTACAAATGAATCTAGACATCGCTTTAGATCCGGTCTACGCCACGATGCGCTCAGAATGTCATATGGTTAAACATATTTTTGATACACTCGTATATGTGAATGAGGAAACAAATTGTATTGAGCCAAGACTTGCTTTTCACTGGCAATATAATGACGCTGAAAAGGTTTGGACATTTTATTTAAGAAAAGGCGTTCATCTTCATAATAGAAAACGACTTACCGCACATGATGTTATACATTCATTGAATCGATTTATGAAAGCGGAAAACAACCCACACGCATGGATGTTGCAACATGTTGAAAATGTCCGTGCAGTGGATGAATTTGTTGTTGAAATTCAATTACATACGGAAAATAGGATGTTTTTACATATGTTAAGTGCAGAACAGTGTTCTATCGTAAATGTAGATGAAGCAGGAAACTTTATTGGTACAGGACCTTTTATATTACGCGAGAAAAATGCACAATTATTTGTATTAGAAGTGCATGATTTATATTATCGTGAAAGACCTTTTCTTGACCGAATTGAACTAATGAATGTAGAGCAAAATGTAAATACGTATGACGTGTTAGTAAAGGCGCAATATAAAGATAAAGAAAAGCCTAATAAAGAGTTGTCTCGGCTTGAATCGAACGTGACATATGTAACGTGCAATCTTGTAAAAGAAGGACCAATGCAAGATGAGCTGCTTCGAAAGGCACTACATAAAATCATTCATGGCGATAGAATTGTTCAAGAACTCGGCGGAGAACGTGGAGAAGTGGCAAAGAAACTAATATTAGCAAATGAAAGAAAAGTAGAGATTAAGGAAGAGATAGAATGCTTAGTGAAAAGGAGTATGTATCATCATGAAGTGCTACAACTCTACACATTTACAGGACAAGATCACGTAGAAGATGCACAATGGATTCAGAAAGAGTGTGCGAAGTATGGGATTCGTGTAGAAAATAATTTTCTTGAAGTTGAAGAGTTATTGGAAATCAGTACGATACAAAAGGCTGATATGATGCATGATAGTGCAACAATTAGCGAACGAATAGAAGATAGTCTGCTATATATGTTTCTTACAAAAAATAGTTTTATTCATGGGCAAAGCAGCATGGACTTTCATAAAAAGTTCTCCCCTTATTTTAAAGAAGAACATTTAGAGAATAGAGTTACATTGTTACGCGATATTGAGGACACTTTGTTGCGTCACATTCATATTATTCCTTTATATCGTAACAAACAACAAGTAACTTCTCATGAAAAAGTACAAAATATAATGATTAATTCACAAGGGTGGATTGATTTCTATGAAATATGGTTTACATGTTGATATATAAGGGTTTTTACACGTTTTAAATGATGTGTAAGAGCCTTTTTTTGTGTGTGAAACAGGTTTGTTTTACACATTGTTACGCTACTTACGATAAAAGTCTATTTACAGCGTAACAGTGTTATGTTACATTGTTATCAGGAAGGAGTGTTATACAGTTGAGTACAGATTTAATTTCAAAAAAAGATTTATTAGAACTAACTGGTATTTCATACGGACAGTTATATAGGTGGAAAAGAAAAAATTTAATACCGGAAGATTGGTTTGTACGAAAATCAACATTCACGGGTCAAGAGACATTTTTTCCGAAAGAAAAGATATTAGAGCGTATTGATAAAATCCAAACGATGAAAGAAGATTTATCACTTGATGAACTAGCAAATATGTTTTCACCGAGTGTAAGAGAAATCCTTTTAACTAAGGAAGACGTCTTACGTAAAGGAATTGCATCAGAGCCAGTTTTACAATTCTTCATAGAACAAACGAATAAAACAACAGAGTTTCAATTTGTAGATATTCTTTATGTGTATATGTTAGAAGAATTACTACAATCGGGAGAGATTAGTTTAGAAGAAGGAAAAATGGTCTTGCAAGTTTTACGTGAAAATTATGAAGCGATTAAGCATAAAACTTGTGACTTAATCATCGTCCGAAAGTTAGGGATTTCTACATGTTTCTTAGTTTCAAACGTGGACGATTTAATTTTTGAAAAAGGTACCAAAATTGTTTTACGCGAAGCGATTATGAAATATACCGAAGCATTAAAAACGAAACTGTTGTAGTGGAGGAGAAAGTATGCGTACAGATAATTTGATTATAAATGGTTACGGTTCATCGAATGGCGGCGAGTTTCATAAAGTGCAATTAAATGGAAAAGGGACTGTTAATGGAAATGTTGAATGTGATCAATTTGAATGTAACGGTTACGGTGCTGTTACTGGAAATTTGAAAAGTAGTAATGCAAGAATTAGTGGATCGGGTAAAGTCGATGGTACAGTTATTGCGGAGACGATGCGAATTGATGGAAAAGCAACAATTACGCAAGATGTGAAGGCGAACAGTTTAAAAATTGCAGGAAAAGGTACAGTAGGTGGAAATGTAACTGGTGAAGAATTTAAAATCAATGGTCAAGCAACGATTGATGGTAATTGTGAAGTGGATACTTTTTCTTCAGAAGGACAATTTACAATTGGTGGATTATTAAGCGCCGATGAAATAAATATTAATATTCACGGTACATGTCGAGCGAAAGAAATTGGTGGTCAAACGATTAAAGTAAAACATAGACTAAGTACTTTTAGTAGACTGTTTAAATCGGTATTTGGTATGCAATTAGAGGCTGAACTATTAGAAGGTGACAATATCGATATTGATTATGCTCACATAAAAACGGTAAGAGGAAATAATGTTACAGTAGGAGCGAACTGTGAGATTGAATTGATTGAATACACTGGTGTTCTTACTGTTAATAAAAGCGCAAATGTAAAAGAAATGAAGCAGGTTTAATGGGAGGGAGAAAATAATATGGAACATCAACATAGTCTTACTGTCAATGGTTCTGGTAGTTCAGCAGGCGGGGATTATAACAAAGTGAAGATTCGCGGTGAAGGAACAATTTCTAATGATATGAGCTGTAATGAATTTAAAACGTACGGAACGAGTGAAGTGCGCGGTAATATGAAAGTGAAAAATTATGTCGTGTATGGAGATAGTGAAGTACAAGGAAATGTAACTGCTGAATATGTAAAAGTATACGGAAATACACAAATGAATAGTGATGCCCATATTGAAAAAACGAAAGTAAGAGGTATGATAGAAGTTAAAGGGAAGTTTACTGGTGATTTCGTAGATGTGAAAGGCGCTTTAAATGTGAAAGGAGATATTGAAGTTGAAGAACTATCACTAACTGGTGGCCTTGAAAGTGATGGATTACTTAATGCTGAAAACATTGATATTTCACTTCGTTATGAAGGAAGTAAAGTGAGAGAGATTGGTGGTAAGAAGATTACCGTTCATAAAAAAGCGAGATTTATTCCATTTACAAGTCATGCGGGAAGCCTCCAAACGTCTATCATTGAAGGAGATGAAATTTATTTAGAGCATACGATTGCTGAAGTTGTAAGAGGAAACAACGTTACCATTGGTCCAGGATGTGAAATTAGTGTTGTAGAATATCATACTAGTTTTAACCAAAAAGGTAATGCAGTCGTAAAAGAACATAAACAAATATAAGTAGTACGAGGGAGAGCAAGGTTATGGTTGAGAAGAATAATAAGCTCGACTTTGTTGTGGCGGGCTTATTGCTAGGTATTTTAATGGCATCAATGGACAATACCATTGTCGTAACAGCGATGGGAACGATTGTTGGTGACTTAGGAGGCCTTGAAAACTTTGTATGGGTCGTTTCTGCCTATATGGTCGCAGAAATGGCAGGTATGCCGATATTTGGAAAACTATCAGATATGTATGGTAGAAAGAGATTCTTTATTTTCGGTTTAATCGTCTTTATGATTGGTTCGGCACTTTGTGGTACTGCTGAAAATATTACACAGTTAGGTATTTATCGTGCCATTCAAGGTATTGGCGGTGGGGCATTAGTGCCGATCGCGTTTACTATCGTTTTTGATATTTTCCCTCCTGAAAAGCGAGGGAAAATGGGTGGATTATTCGGAGCAGTATTTGGTTTATCAAGTATTTTTGGTCCGTTGCTTGGTGCGTATATTACAGATTACATAAGCTGGCACTGGGTATTTTACATTAACTTACCGCTTGGCGTTTTAGCACTTATTTTTATTACATTCTTTTATAAGGAATCACGAGTTCATAGAAAGCAAAAAATTGATTGGTTTGGCGCAATTACTTTAGTTGGTGCAGTAGTTTCGCTAATGTTTGCTTTAGAACTAGGTGGACAAAAGTATGATTGGGATTCTAACTTTATTTTAAGTTTATTTGGCGGATTCGCTATTTTAATTATTGCATTTATTTTTATTGAACGTAAAGTAGAAGAACCGATCATTTCATTTGAAATGTTTAAACAACGTTTATTCGGAATGAGTACCATTATTGCATTATGTTACGGTGCTGCGTTCATGTCAGCAACTGTATACATACCGTTATTCATTCAAGGTGTATACGGTGGTAACGCAACAAACTCAGGATTATTACTTTTACCGATGATGTTAGGATCAGTCGTAACAGCGCAGTTAGGTGGGTTTTTAACGACGAAGCTTAGCTATCGAAACATTATGATTATTTCTGCTGTTATTATGCTAATTGGATTATTTTTATTAAGTACATTAACACCAGAAACAAGTCGTGCATTATTAACAGTGTATATGATTATTATCGGATTTGGAGTTGGATTCTCATTCTCTGTACTAAGTATGGCAGCTATTCACAACTTTGGTATGGAACAGCGAGGGTCTGCGACTTCAACGAGTAACTTCATTCGTTCATTAGGAATGACACTAGGTATTACAATCTTCGGAATGATTCAAAGAACAGGTTTCCAAGATCAATTAGAAGAAGCTTTTAAAGGTATGAGCGGAGGAATGAATACAAACGCTTTAGGGGATTCAAGAGCTATTCTATCAGAATCGGCAAGATCTCAAATCCCGCCGCAAATATTAGATAAAATTATTGATGCTCTTTCTAGCTCCATTGTTCAAACATTTATGTGGGCATTGGTACCAGCAGGTCTAGCATTCATATTTATTTTCTTTATGGGAAATGAGCGTATGGTAATTAAGAAAAAACAAACGAATAAAAAGAGTGAAACATCAAAAGCGTAATGAAAAAGCTCCTTTCCAATTGGAAAGGAGCTTTTTCGTATGTACGGATTTAGATTAGCCTTCGATAATTTCGTATTCTTCGTCTGCTAATAATAATATTTGTGTTTTCTTACCTTTGTTTTGAACTTCGATTACATCATATGTACCTAAGTCTCGTAGCTTGCTTTGAGAAGCGTTAACCATAACTTCCATAGAATCGATTAAGATATCTTCTTCAATGTATGATTCAGGCAATGCCATATCTTCAGTTTCTAATACACATGCGTATAGATTTTGTAAGTTGTCAGCAGTTGGATTTTGTTCCTCAACATCAATGATGTTTTTTACTGCTTCCATATTTTCTTCTTTTGCTTGGTATACTTTAATTTTAGCCATTGTTTTAATCTCCTTTATAACGTAATCGTAGAGGCTACACCTTATTATAACGTTTTTTTCATGAAAGATGAAATTGTTATATGTATTTATAGTAAAAAATATGTGTTATTCCTTATACTTAGTGTGAATTCTTACGTTAAAGTTATATTGTCCAAGCTTTTTTTATACTCCGCTCATATTATATGTATTAGATAAAAACATATTGGGAAGGGATGGAGTGTAAGTGGATTGTGAGCCGAAACGTGATTGTGGATGTTGCCAAAATAGTATATGTGAATTTTTACAAAGTCTTGAACCGTATACTAAAGTTGAGAGTATTGTAATAGCAGGAAATGGAATTGTTGTATCTTATTTTCTTTCATTTAATAAGAGGAATGGTATCGTATCCTTCGTACAAGAGGACAATGAGGTTATTTTTGTAGATTGCTCTAAGATTGATGCAATTCGAATAGGAAAAGTTTGTAGTTGTAAAACGAAAGTTAAATTTATTGAAGAGGATTTTAGTCTACTTGGAAATATTTGTCCGCAATGTTTAACCGAAGGAAGTACACTCTTTTTTGACTTTCACAATCCAGAATTGAATTTATCACTTCAAGCAAAAACAATTGATGCACCTAGTTGTACTGAGTTTATAGATGAGATGGGAAATATAGTAAAGCAAATTACTATAATAGGTGAAGCAATTGTTTCTAAAGATTTTGTTCAAGTGCCTGAATTATTAAGTTTCCGACTAGTATTATCTGATACGGCTACGAACCCTTTAAAGTTTGGAATACTGTTCATTAATTTCCCTGATCTTACGTTTATTATTCTTTTCGCATCGAGTGGATACCTCAACATATCGAACTGTTTGAAAATTGAAAGTGGAGCTGGTAATACCGAGATAGAAGAGATGAGAAAGATGATATCGAATGACGATAATACGTACTCATCAGTTGTTCAAGTGACTAAAGTATATAAAAGCGGGGCAACAGAATCATTTCTTTATAAGAATGAGTTATAACATATATATTTAAATGAACCCTTAGACTAATGTTGAGGGTTTTTACATAATAAAAGATTATAGATTGTGAATTATTATTAAGTATATTATCTATAAACCTATACACTAGGAAGTCATTTACTTTTTGATGAAATGTTATAATAATTTTATATTTATGAATAATTTATAATTATATGGAATGTAGTAGACGTTTGCTTATATGTAGAAAAGAGTAGAAGTACATTAATTCTAAAGAAAGCAGGAATGTAAATGATATATGAAGCGAATATACATACAAGAGAAAAATTAGTTACTATGTTCGAAGATTTCAATAACGTTGTTTTACTTTCTTATTTACAAGGACATATGGGTACCGCTTGGGTAAATAATCTTGAAAATCCAACAGTAGCGCAAGTTACGATAGGGATTTTCACATTTTATGCTGGGGATTCAAATGCGAAAGAAACAGAAGAATTAGTACGTAACATTCCTGATAGAATGTTAGTAATCGTAAATAGTGAAGAGTGGAAAAAGCGTTTAGAAACATTTTATGGAAGAAAAATAGATAAGTTTTTACGCTATAAATTCAAACGTAATGCAGAAGTTTTTAATCGTTCAAAATTACAATCTTTTATATCAGTGCTTCCAAAAGGATACGAGTTAAGAAGAATAGATGAAGATATCGTAAATAACCCTACATTACATAAAGTCTCTGAAGATTTTACAAGTCAATTTCAATCAGTTGAAGATTATATAAACCGAGGTATAGGGTATTGTATTTTGTATACAGGAGAAGTTATATGCGGTGCATCATCATATAGCATTTATGATAAAGGGATTGAAATTGAGGTAGCGACTGATCACAATCATAGAAGAAAAGGATTGGCGACTATAGTTAGTGCAGCACTCATCTTGGACTGTTTAGAAAAAGAGATATATCCAAACTGGGATGCAGCGAATACTACATCTGCAAAACTAGCAGAAAAGTTAGGATATGTTTTTGATAAGGCATATGATACTTATTTTGTGGATAATAGATGAATGAGCAGAGAGTGTAAGATTTGTACAAAGTATAGAGTTTAAAGGGAAAGACAGATGACTAGAATGTTTTGATAGAGTTTTTAAAAATCTATCAAAACATTAGAAAATAAAATAATTAGTTCAATAATAAGAAGATTTTATAATATATTGAGTGCAAAAACTGGCTTTTTTAGTCGGTTTTTATTTTTTATAAAAAGATAAATTAGTCGTGACCTTCTATTTTATATAGGTAGATATCAGTATAGGCTCCTTTTATTAATTTATATGTTTTTAACTATAAAGGGGAAATGAATCTCTTATTTTGCAAATGATAAAAGTGACTATGATACAAACCCACGCATTAATAGAAAAAGTACATATACAGTATAGAGAGTTGAAAAACTCTAATTTTTTTTTATAAAGGAGATTATATATTATGAGTGAACAATGTCCAATTAATGTACCATGTCAGGTAGTAGGACAAACCCAAACACCATTAAGTGATGAGGCAGCAGCACCAATTCTTACACCAGGAGCACCGATTGTAAAAATCCCAGTTGTATTAGCCGAAAGAACAATTCAAATTGTTGTAGAATCAGATGTTCCATTAGCACCTGCAGCATCCGAAATTAAACGTGTGTTAAAAAACGTATTTTTAACACAGTGTAAGTTAGTTCCAGTAGCATTCACTCCAGTACCAGGTACAAATTACCGCCGAGTTACAAGAGCAAAGTTATTTGTACAAGGATATATTCGTAAAAACATTGAATATGCAGGTAGTGGATGTAATTCAGTACTATTTGATCGTATCGCAAATGTTCCATTTTCTGGTTTTGCAGATTTAACAGAAACAGATTTTCTATCACTAGCAATAGTAGCTGCTTCCTCAGATACTACATCTCACTTTATTAATCCTAATAACGGTGACTTACCACGTTTAGACAAATACTTCTTTGAAAATACTGTTTTTTATAATGAACAACCATATTGCGAATTAGTTAGCGCTCAATTTTTTGAATTAGACTTCTCTCCTTGTCCAACAGAATTAAACGAATCATTTGAGACTCTTCGTGAGAAAATTGTACTGGATCTTACTGTAAAAGTTTTACAAGTGCAACAAGTACGAGTGTAAAACTAAAAAAGCATTGTCTTTGATAAAAAGACAATGTTTTTTTTCGTTTTATAAAACATATATAATAATGAAATGGTCGCGTACAAAAATATATTTTTATGAGTTTCATTGGTGGGGGGATGGTGATGAAAAATCCATGGGTTGGTAAGAAAATATGGAACAAAGTTTACAAAGGAGAGATACTGATTGATCAAGAGCAATCTCATGAAATAAGAGAAAATAAGAAAAGTAAACAAACAGATTCAGAGAAAAAAGAGAAAGCAATACAAGTAGAGAAAGAAGGTAAAGGACCAGAACGTAAGGTGAAGGCAATACAAGCAGAAAAGGAAAATAAAGAAACAAAGTCAAAAAAAGAAGAAAAAGCAATACAAGCAGAGAAAGAAAGTAAAGTAACAAAGTCAAAAAAAGAAGAAAAAGCAATACAAGCAGTGAAAGAAAGTAAAGAACCAGGGTCAAAAAAAGAAGAAAAAGCAATACAAGCAGAAAAGGAAAATAAAGAAACAAAGTCAAAAAAAGAAGAAAAAGCAATACAAGCAGAGAAAGAAAATAAAGAACCAGAGCCCCAAAAGGAAGAAAAAGCAAATGAATCTGAGAAAAAAATTGAAAAAATTTTCCTAGGAAAAGAACATAAAACGAGTGGATTAGAGGGGAAAAGTATAGATTCTGAATCAAAAATAGCGAATTCAGAACGTTCAATAGAAGTGAAAACCCCATTTTCTATTATTTCAGATGTTACTAGTTTTAAAAAATCCCCTAATATGAATGTGAAAAATCAAGAAGTATATGTATTTCGTAATGAAGAAGATGCAAGAGGGCGTGAGCTGGATTCTACGTTACTAACTACAATGGAATATTATCATGGAGAGATTGATTGTAATTTAGTTTCTTCAAACCTTCATGAAAAGAGGGTACTTTTAGAACTTTCTAATCAAAAAGAAAAAGGGAATATTGAAGAGGGTTGGGTAGGCTCATCTTCATGGATTCCTATCCACGGTATAATATTAGAGAAGGAAGTTGAAGCAGATGTAAATAATTATATAACTGCGAAATTACCAATTGAAATAGGGAGGTATAAAGGTGAAATTAGTCTAATAGAAAAGATCGTTTTTAAAGAAACAGTTATAGAAATAAAAGAAGTATCACAAGAAATTATTGTAACAAACAAAGAATTCTTATTGCCAAAAATAATAAAGAAAGGAAAAAATCCATCTATAATTGAAAAAGGAAGCTTACGTGTAGAAGGTTATATATTTCAGTGTATTGAATTTACATCAGAACAAAGTGAAAATCATGATAAGATCTACCAGTTAATGCAAAATATTATATTGGAACTAAACGTCCAATTATTACAAGAACAGGAAGTTCGTGTGCGAATTACATAAATGATTATTTCACTATCAATCAGTTGAATTTTTTTAGGAGTTTGTAATAGAAAAACACAAAAAGTGCTAGCAAGTCTGCAAACAAGCTAGCTAACATGCATTGGAAGTGAAATACTGCCAATGTAGTAATTAACAATACGTTAATTAACTAGGTGAAACGTGATAAATCTTTTTTACATGTGGGGAAATACAAGGTGTTAAATCCTAATTTAGAAACTCACAACTTAAATAGTAAAACATGTTTATCATAAGTATCCAAACACCAGTTATATTTTTTTAGAATAATTGGATGGATAACCTCTTTTGTAGCATCAACTTCAGTAAAGCCATATTTCTTATAAAAGTTTTCTAATTCCTCAAAAGGAAGACAATATACATTTTTTACTTGTAATTTTTTCGCAGTTTCTACTAAAAATGATACAAGTTCCCCAGCTAAATGTAACCCTCTAAATTGAGGGAGAATAAAAATTCCACCCATTTCTATAGTATCATCATCTATTTGGACTAATCGTCCCACACCTGCATACTCGTTGTTGTATGTAATGATTGCAACTTTATCTCTTTTTAAATCACTTCGTACAAATCCTATTGAGTCATATTGATTATTAATCCATTCTAAATCGTTAGATGTAGCCATTTGAATACTCATAGACACCCTCCTTCGGAATACTAGCACTATCTTTATTATATAAAACATAAGATGCTATATCAAAAGAACCTTGATATAGCACATTTGCTAGTTGAAGGTGTGGATTTGCTGGTATTGAAATGATTACTTCAACTAAAAGAGGATAAGAACCTTGTGAATTTAGTGTAAAACTATTTCGTGTGTTTGGTAACGCATTATTATTTAAGCGTATAGAGTTTATAGGCTTATTTTAATTGGTGTAGCTACTATATTATTGGAACTAGTAAGGAAATATAATAATCACCAGCCTGAGTGATAAAAATCGTATTAGGATTTAGAAAAAAACCTCCTGAAAAAGAAAAGGGATTTAAAGATAAGAGCACTTCGAAAAGTGCCCTTCAGTAACGACTACTCATTCTAAAAAGAAAGGATGCAATATATCATATGAAGTTAAGTGTATTTAATTATGGGCCTTTTATATAAAAGTTTTATTTTGTTCCGAATAAAAAGGCGGTTGTTTCCGCAACCACCTTTCAGTAAAATAAAGCACTTTTTATGAAATAAATTATGGATGATCCCTAAAAAGGTTATAGGATATACCCACATTTTTATAACTAAAGTGACGAACTCAGGTTATAAGGAAGGAACAATTATATTGTATGAAATCTATTCTAGAGTAGTCACAAAGAAAGTTGTCTTCTTATTAGAAGGCAGCTTTTTTTATTAGAAAAAGAAGTAGAAGATTAAGTTACTTGTCCAAACAAATTTTAAAAAAATACATAAAATGCTAGTAGTTAGTCAATATTTTAATATTGCTAATTTTTAAGACTAAAAGGGGTGATTTTATGTGTGAATGTGAAGTTTGTAGAAGAAAGAAAAACCGGGATCCATTAAACCGGGAGTTTGAGCCGAAAAAACGAGTTCCTGAGCCAAAAAAAGAGGATTGTGAGCCGAAAAAAGAGGATTGCGAGCCAAAAAAAGAGGATTGTGAGCCGAAAAAAGAGGATCGTGAACCAAAGAAAGAAGATTGCGAATCATTAAATTATTATTCGTTTAGTAAAAATGCAAATTTTTTAGAGGAAGCTATACAAACAGATGAAATCGATCAAATTTCTGAGGAATACATTGAAATAGTTGATTCAGCAGATGTACAAGTTACTACTACAGATACAAAAGCTGCGTTATCTATCCAAGCGGCATTACAAGCAGCTATTGTGGTTGTTGTAAGTATTTCTATAGCAGATAGTGAAAAGGCAGATAAAATAACACAAGAATTATTTCAAAAATCATCTATTAAACAAATTAATAGACAAAAAACACTTATTAAAAATTCCAGAAACGTAACCGTAACAACTACTGATACAGATATTGCAGTGAATATTCAAATTCTCCTTCAAATTTTATTAGCTTTATTAGTTAAACTAAATATTTTATAAAGTTTCTAACCTGTTTATATTTAGCTATAAAGGTTCATTCTAAGTAAATATTTTTTGTTGTAATATGTGGTACAAGCTTGGACTTCTTATTATGACTGAATTAACATTCAAGATTAATGGGAAAGTAAGTGTAGAAAACTACACAATAGTAAAAGTTAAATACATTATTTAAAAGTAAATGAAACTTATGTTTATGTGAAGGAAAGCTGTCTTCTTATTAGAAGCCAGCTTTTTGATTTTATTAGAAAAAGAAGTGGAAATAGAAGATTAAGTTACTTGTCCAAGCAATTTTTATTAAATTACATATAATGCTCGTAGTTATTTAAAATTTTTATAGAAAATTGATTGGAGTGAATATTGTAAATGGATGATTTAAACAAATTTTCTTCCTTTAAGTTTGATAAGGATCAAAAGAATATAATCATAGACCTTTTACTCTCAGATATTTTTAATAGGCATGGGATAAATGAAGAAAGGTTAAAAAATTTATCGCCAGAAAAAAAACAGCAAATTAAAAGTATTGTTTCTGAAATACAATCACAGGTTAATAATTATTTAGATTGAAAGGGGGTGAACTTATGGACAAAGCATGCCATACAGATGAAAATAAAAAGTGGAGTGCATTAGATTACTCAAATCCTCATCCGTCTTTTAAAAATGCTAGCGTTTCAGAAGCAGCTGCGCAAGAAAGTAAAACTTATCAAATTTCTGAAGAATCTATTATAATTGTTGATTCAGCAGATGTAGAAGTTACTACTACAGATACAAAAGCCGCGTTATCTATTCAAGCAGCATTACAAGCAGCTATCGTGGTTATAATAAGTATTTCTATAGCAGATAGTGAAAAAGCTGACCGTGTAGCACAAGAATTGTTTCAAAAATCATCTGTTAAACAAGTTAATAAACAAGAAACTGTCATTAGAAATTCTAGAAATGTTACAGTTACGACTACGGATACAGACATAGCAGTAAATGTTCAAATTCTTCTCCAAATTTTATTAGCTTTACTAGTAAAATTAAATATTCTATAAAATATTTAACCTATTTTATATATATGCTGCTTCTTAGTGATAAATATTCACTGTTTTAATTCTAGTACAGGCTATAAATATTAATCATAATTGGACTAATATTTAACATTGCATAAATAATAAGGTTAACAAACAATGTGATGGAAAATAAAGTTTGGTTATTTTTTAAAAAATTAAAAAGCCGTTTCCTTTATTGGATTTGGCTTTTTAATTTTAAACAGTATAAATTTGAAAAGACTATATTGAATTAAAAAATAAAATATATAAATGCAAAATAATCATAAAATCATTTGTGTTATAGAAAGAATAATAAATAGTTAAAATAGAATGATTTTTAGTAAAGGTTCAAGTTTTGAAGAATAGTGCATACAATATAAAGTCTTTTCCTTTCTTCATTTAAGTTTTACGTATATAATTTAAAAGTACTATTTTTATTTTATATTTTTTATATTTATAACAGAATAGAGGTTTAAAAATGGGTGTTAAAATCATTACGGATAGTGCGGCGGATTTACCGGTAGAATTGCTGCAAGCATATGATATTGATTTAATTCCACTCCGTGTTTATGATGAAGCAGAAACAGAGTATTTAGATGGAGTTACATTAGAGTCAGTTACATTATTGCAAAATATGAGAGAAGGCGCTGTTTATAGAACGTCATTGCCTTCACTTGAAACTTTCCAAGAAAAATTTGTTTCTTATGCAAAAGAAGGTAATCCTTGTATATATTTAGCTTTTTCATCTGAACTGTCCGGTACATATCAATCGTCAGTTGTTATTAAAGAAGAAGTGAAAGAAACATATGCTGATTTAGATTTAGAAATTATTGATACGAAATGTGCTTCGCTTGGTCAAGGGCTTGTCGTATTAGAAGCTGCTAAAATGGCGAAAGACGGCGCATCAAAAGAAGATATTTTAAAACGTGTTGATTTTCTAATGAACCATATAGAACATATCTTCACAGTAGCTGACTTACAGTACTTAGTGAGAGGTGGACGTTTAAGTAAAGTAGCTGGTTTTATCGGTGGTTTACTAAACATTAAACCGATCTTAAACGTGCAAGAAGGAAAGCTTGTACCACTTGAAAAGGTAAGAGGGAAAAAGAAAGTACTAAGCCGAATTGTAGATATTATGGAAGAGCGCGGAAAAGACCTTAAAGGTCAAACAATCGCTATGACTCATGGCGATGACTTAGAAACAGCTGAAGCATTAAAAGCATTAATTACTGAAAGATTTGGCTGTGAAGTATTTATCGTAAATACAATTGGAGCAGCAATCGGAGCGCATACAGGACCTGGTGCGTTAACATTGTTCTTCTTAAATGAAGTAGAGTAAAGGATTGATCTTTTGATCAATCCTTTTTTCTTATTAATCAGTAATAATCGGTCGATATGGTATCGGTGAAGATAAAATCATCGAAGTTTTGACTGTTCCATATGGTATAACGATATCAATTAATTCCTCTAATTCCTTCATAGAGTGAACCGCTACTTTTAAGTAATAGCTACTTTCACCTGTTACTCGATGACATTCGAGTATTCTATATTCTTCGTAGATTTTCTCCTCAAATTTTTTACAAGGAATCTTTAGATTTTCAATTCTTAAAAATGCTTGAATTGATTTTCCAACTGCATCTAATGATATCCGTGCGGTATATTTTTCAATTATTCCAGTATCTTGTAATCTCTTTAGTCTTTCTGTAACACTAGGGCGGCTGAGGTGTAAGTGTTCGGTCATTTCTGTAATTGTCATTCTGGCATCTTCTTGTAGTAATAGCGTTATTTTCTTATCAATTTCATCCATGAATTATGCTCCTTTGCAAAATTGAAAGTAAATTTCTTAAACAAATACATAATATAAAACCTTATGTAAAAATACATACACTTTTGTATATTGAATAGACTGATAACTTTCTATAATTAAAATATAAATGGAGGTGCTTATAATGTCTAATCATTTTGATGAAACAATTTCTATTAAAAGGGGAACAGCCTTATATGTCGGGGCGGTTTTAGGATCGGGAATTCTTATATTACCTGGTATGACAGCGAGTGTAGCAGAAGGGAATGCGATTGTTTCTTGGCTTATTATGATATTACTTAGTGTTCCACTTGCATTCACATTCGCTTTTTTATCGATTGAGTACTCAAGTGCAGGTGGAATTGCCACGTTTGCAGAAAAAGCTTTCGGTAAAAATATAGGTGCTATTATAGGATGGTGTTTTTTTATTGCGGGTAGCGTTGGACAAATCGTAGTCTCAATGACTGGTGGAATGTATATAGTGAAAGTGTTTGCTTTATCACCATGTTTCTCTTACGTTATAGCGCTTATTATTTCAAGTATTTCAATTGGTTTTAATTTATACGGGTTAAAAATGAGTGGGTGGTTTCAAGTATGTATGGGTGTATTAACTTTCTTTATTTTAATTGTAACAATTATTAGCTCACTATCTTATATTGAAATAAAAAATATAAATGTACATATTTCTATGCAAGAAATAAATCCAATTTTAGAGGCATCATTATTAATTTTTTGGTCTTTTTTCGGCTGGGAAGCAATTGCAAGTTTAGCTCCTGAATTTAAATCACCTAGAAAAAGAAATATTATTTTATCTACAGGATTTGCGATTGTTATTATTGGAGTTTTATATATTGGTATTGTATTTTCAGTAATTGGAACGAAATCTTATCATATAAATGCTGATAATACTACAGCTCTCGTGCTTGTAATCAAACAAACATTAGGCGACCAATTTGCTTGGATAATTGGATTTGTAGCTTTTATCATTTGTTTAGGGACGACAAATGCATTTATTGCAAGTATGGGGCGCTTAGGTTATTCACTAGGAAAAGAAGAAGTTGCACCGCGTTATTTAGCACGTATTAATAAAAAAAGAGAAACACCAACAAATGCAGTAAAAGTTGTAGGTTTTATTGCAATAATAGGCCTGTTAATAAGTTTCGTTTTCCATATTAGCATAGATAAAATTGTTTTAATACCGAATTCGTTAGGAATTGTTACATATATAGTCGGTACTGCGGCCGGGATGAAATTAATAAAGAATAAGTTAGGCAAAATTTTTTCTATAGTAGCTTTTACTTGTTGTGTAGTTGTTTACCCTTTTATTGGAGGAGTAATACTGATTCCAGTAGCCGTAGCATTCATGTGCTTATGCTATGTGTGTTTCAGTAGCAGAAGAAAAGAATATAAATAAGAATATGTTTTTAGAAATCTAAATATTTAAAGATATTAAAATTTTTCCGTTTCATATATAATTGTGTAGGGAGAAATATCTGTAACTATTTGTAAAAATAGGAGGCGGCTATAAAAATGCATGAAATTGCTAAGTGGGATTTAGATCGATTGTATCCAATTGAGGATATTCTAAATCCAATATTGGGGTTGAAAGAACAATATTATGGGACACAAGATGTAGAGATTCTTTCAAAACTTATACAAGCTATTGAAAAAGCAGAATACTATTTGTATTGCCGATCTGCTGAAGAAAGTGTTTCATCTGATCTTACTATATTGACTGCTACAGTAAAAGATTTGAAAAGAGAAGTACAGCAAGTAATACAAAAAAGTGAAGTGGAAACTTCCGATAATATTAATACTAGGTTAATAAAAGATGAACTTAACGCATGGGAAAATATGTACATACAATTAAGGAATAAAATAGAAATAGAGCACGATAATAAGCAATTATCATTTGGCCAAGCAAATAATATTGCAATGAATAGTGATAATGAAAAGGAAAGATTAGAAGTATTCGAGTTATTAACAAGTGTCTTACATAAGGAAAAAGAAATCTTCGCTACTGTCTTAAATCAAATAGGGAGATTACGCAATACAAAGAGTAATGAATTAGAAGATAGAGAGATTTTAACACAATCTCTTTATGCGAATGACATTTCTAAAACTGTATTATTACAAATGTGGAATGCGACAGAAGAAAATCTTGATAAATTAGTAAGTGCTTTAAATGTGTATAAGAAAGACAGAGTAACGATTACATGGCATGAGCTTATGACAGTAAAGGAAAACAACGAGGCTATTATTCCTTTTTCAGCAGCAGTTCAAAACATATACGATGCATTACAAAATATTGATAAAGAATTAGCAGAATTTGCACGGAATGCAATAGAGAGTGGATGGGTGGATGCGGAACCGAGAGATGATAAACCACCTGGTGGATTTTGTGCTCCTTTTTTCAGTGAAAAAGAATCACGAATCTCAATGCGTTATGACGGAAGTATTGATAGTGTAAGAGGACTTGCGCATGAACTAGGACATGCTTGGCATTTTTATAATATGAGTTTTGAGCAATCTACTTCTTTTTTAGATGATTATTTGCCAATGAGTACGGCTGAATCAGCGTCTATTTTCTTTGAAACCATGCTCATAAACTATTTAATTCAATCAACAGATAGTATAGATATGAAAAAGTCATTGCTTAGTTGGAAAATAAGAAACTGTTTTAATTATGTAATGGCAATACGTGCTTCGTTTGAATTTGAGAAGAACTTTTATGAAAAGTGTAAAGAAGGTCCTTTAAGTGCTGATGAAATCGAGAGATTATCTATAGTAGCGCAAGAAAAAGCATACGGGAATGCATTATCAGAATATCAGCCGTTTGTTTGGATGAAATATGTTCAGTTTTATATAGCGGATGTTCCATTTTATAATTATCCATACACATTTGGGTATTTAACTAGTTTTAGTTTATTAGAAATAGCTCAAGAAAGTAAAAGTACTTTTCATTCGAAATATAAAGAGTTTTTAAGAGAAACAGGAAAGGCTCCAGTGGAAGAGCTTATGAAAAAATATTTTGAAATAGATATAACAAGTTATGCGTTCTGGGATAAAGCTTTTAGGCAAATTTCTAAAGATATTGATGAATATTTGAGGCTTATTTAGAGTGAAAAAGGGGACGACATACATGAACAGAATCGGCATTATCGGAGCAATGCAAATTGAAATAGACTTACTTTTAGAAAAACTAGTTATAGAAGACGAACAGACGATTGCGGGGATGCCTTTTTACGCTGGGAAATTCATGGGAACCGAAGTGATTGTTACAAGATGTGGTGTAGGGAAAGTAAATGCAGCCGCATGTACGCAAACATTAATTCATAAATTTCATGTAGATGCTATTATCAATACGGGTGTTGCTGGTGGGTTACACCCAGATGTAAAAGTTGGTGATATCGTTATTTCAACGAATGTTACCCACCATGATGTAAGTAAAACTCAAATGAAAAACTTATTCCCGTTCCAAGAAAAGTTTAATGCAAATAAGGAATTAATAGAGTTAGCACGTAAAGCATGCAATAGTAGTAGTTTACATATGGAAATTCATGAAGGAAGAATCGTCAGCGGTGAATGTTTTGTTGAGGATTCAAAACTAAAAGCGAAATTAATAGACGAATATGCACCTCATTGTACAGAGATGGAAGGTGCAGCAATTGGACATGTTGCCTATATAAATGATGTACCATTTCTCGTTATAAGATGTATTTCAGACAGTGCAGACGATGAAGCTCAAATTTCTTATGTTGATTTCGCGAAAACGGCTGCAAATTATTGTTCAGAAATTATCATTGAGATGCTGAAAAATATATCGAGTAATACTTATAGTTCAAAAGGAGAGAATGACATGTTACAAGCATTAATTTTTGATATGGACGGAACGTTATTTCAGACAGATAAAATTTTAGAATTATCGTTAGATGATACATTTGATCACTTAAGATCATTACAGTTATGGGATACGGTAACACCTATTGAAAAATACCGTGAAATTATGGGTGTGCCGTTACCGAAAGTTTGGGAAGCTTTATTACCGAATTATTCTCTTGAAGTAAGAGAAAAAACAGATGCATATTTTTTAGAAAGACTAATTGAAAACATTAAGAGGGGAAAAGGTGCTTTATATCCGAACGTAAAAGAAGTTTTTACATATATAAAAGAAAATAATTGTTCAATTTATATTGCTAGCAATGGTTTAACTGAATATTTACGAGCAATCGTATCTTATTATGATTTAGATCAATGGGTTACTGAAACGTTTAGTATTGAACAAATAAACTCTCTTAATAAAAGTGACTTAGTAAAAAGTATTTTGAACAAATATGATATAAAAGTAGCAGCGGTAGTTGGGGACCGTTTATCTGATATAAACGCAGCTAAAGATAATGGCTTGATTGCGATTGGATGCAATTTCGATTTTGCACAAGAAGATGAGCTTGCTCAAGCGGATAAAGTAATAGATGATTTATTGGAGTTGAAGGGAATATTGCCTGTTGTGCAGAGGTAATAAAATCATTTTCAAAAATTATAAAATTGTATAAAAAGCCTTCTTCCACTAGCGGAGTAGAATTCATTTGTGATAAATCAGTAATAGTTTGATTTGTTTTAAAACTAAGTAGAGGATTATAAAGTGTGCGCAGTTTTTTGCCGATTTCTGTATATCTTATTCCGAGGAGGAAATATGCTTAAAAATAATTTTAACATTAGTAATATTCCCGCGGTTTTGTGGGGAGATAAAAGTGAAAAAGTTTTTATTGCCGTACATGGGAATATGTCAAATAAGGAAGATGCAGTTATTCAAATATTAGCTGAAGCAGCCAATCAAAAAGGTTATCAAGTATTAAGCTTTGATTTACCTGAGCATGGAGAAAGAACAAATGATAATACTCCTTGCAAAGTACAGTTTTGTGTTAGTGAATTATCTATAATTATGAATTACGCAAAAGAACATTGGAAAGAAGTAAGCGTGTTTGCATGTAGTATAGGAGCTTATTTTAGCCTTTTAGCCTATCAAAATGATGTGATAGAAAAGGCATTATTTTTATCACCAGTAGTTAATATGGAACGAATTATCGAAAATATGATGAAATGGTTTAATGTAACACCAGAACTTTTGCAAAAAGAAATGACTATAGAGACACCTATTGGTCAAAAGTTATATTGGGATTATTTATGCTATGTAAAAGAACATCCCATTAATAAATGGAATACAGATACATATATTATGTATGGAGCTAAGGATGAACTGTGTGAATTTGAAACTATAAACTATTTTACAAAAAAACATCGTTGTGAATTAGAGGTCGTGGAGACAGGTGAACATTATTTTCATACTGAAGAACAGTTAAAGATATTTGAACTGTGGTTACATAAACATTTAGATTAACAAATTATAACTTAGCTTGAACCTGTTAGAGAAGAATGGTGAATTTAAAAACTGATATTATATTTGAGAGACACTATAAATGTATTCATTTAAACAAACAGCTGCTTTAGTTCAATAATACTTAAACAACTATATTATCGATTTACATCTGAAGTGAAGAATACACATACTACGAATTGAATAAGATAACAATCATAAAAATGCTCAGAATCAATAATTCTAGAGCATTTTTATGTATTTTCATAGTAAGGGGGATTTACTTGAAAGATATACATATTCAACAAGTTGAAGATTTAATGATATACGAACACGAATATCTTGTTCAGGAAAGCAAAGACGAAGGATTTTATTTCCTAATAAAACTAATCAGTGAATATGAAAATAAAATAAACACATTTAATAAAACTGGTGAATGCTTATATGGGATTTTTCATGAGGAAAAGTTAATCGGAATAGGAGGGTTAACTGAGGATCCGTATATAATAAACAATAAGATTGGTAGGGTAAGAAGATTTTATATTGCAAAAGAATACCGCCGGAAAGGATTAGGGAGGTTATTATTAGTGAGAATTATAAGCGATGCGAAAAAATATTTTAATATTGTTGTTTTAAATACAGATACAGTACAGGGTGACAAATTTTATACTTCGATTGGATTTGTGAAAGGGACAAAATATATGGGAGCGAGCCATTATTTGAACTTATATAAAAGGATGTAGTGAATTATTTTTTACCTCTTCAACAGAACTTTTGTTCTGTTTTGTGTAGATTGATGTTATAATTTATATGAATATAATATTAGAATGGGGAATTGGATGATGGGAGAAAATAAAATTATTAATGATTTCAATGAATATTCAATTTGGATAAATACATTGAAAGGTATGAAAGAGGAATTGTGGGTGGTACCAATATCAGAGGGGAAATGGACTATTGGCGAAATCATATCTCATATTATGAACTGGGATGACTATCTATTACGTGAGACATTATCATCAGTGAGAGATGGAAAGGGAATGGAGTTCCCTGATTTTGATATATATAATAAACTAGCATCTAGTTATGCCAAATCCGGTATATCTAAGATGAAACTTCTTGAAGAAGCAAAAGCTAAAAGAGAGTTACTCGTAAAAGAACTTAGATTACTGTCTGCTGAAAATCTAAAGAAACCTTTAACTGCCAATGGAGTATCACATTGTCCTCATACTGGAACGCCGTATTCTCTTATATATATTATTAAAGAATTTGTAGATCATGATAACCATCATAAAAGACAGGTTAGTCATTTTTTAAATGAAAATCAAGTTGTTAATTGATAAAAAAAGATCCCGCGAATGATATTTGTGGGATCTTTCTTACATTATAACTTAACATTCATTTGCTTCAATAATCTCTTCGGATCACCTTTCACATAATAAAAATGTGGATTGTTTTCATCGTCGTAAAGCATAATATAAGGTTTTTCGTTAAGTGGTAGAAGAATAAGTACTTCATCAATTGTTGTTTGTAGCCATTGATTTGTAATAGAAATTGGTTTAGATAAAGGGATTTTTATCATGTGACCATCTTTTGGAACGACATTTAAGTTTTTGAACGGGCCAGTAATGGATTTAGCATATTGAACAGCTTTTTTTTGAATAGCTGGATCTAAAGATTGTTTTTGAATGACCATTTCTTTTTGACAATCAAACACTTCAATTTGTTGATTTGTATTTGCGAACACATTTGTTGATAATAAGAAACAAAGAAGAGTAATGACCCCGATTTTTTTAATCATAATACAACACCTCGTTTTTACTATACCCTTAAAATGTTCAAATATTTTTCTGTCATATTTATGTAACAAAGAAGTTGTATAATACAATTGGTTTTTGTTTAATAGCAATGGAGGATAATGTATGAGAGTATTAATAGCAGACGATGAAAAAGATATGTTAAGGATTTTAAAGGCTTATTTCGAGAAAGAAGGCTTCGAAGTTTTATTAGCGAAAGATGGAGAAGAAGCACTTCAAATATTTTTTGATGAAAAAATTGATTTAGCTATTTTAGATTGGATGATGCCGAAACATAGTGGTATTACTGTTTGTCAAGAAATAAAGAAGAACTCTAGCGTTAAAGTATTAATGCTTACGGCGAAAAGTGAAAGTGAAGATGAGCTAGCAGCGCTTCAAAGTGGGGCAGATGAATACGTAAAAAAACCATTTCATCCAGGCGTACTGATTACGCGAGCGAAAAAGCTAATACAGCATGATGATGTCATTCAAGTTCAAGATTTGAAAATAGATTTCACTAAAAATAAAGTTTATAAAAATGACAAAGAGTTAGATATTACAAAAACAGAGCTAGAATTAATAAAGTGTTTTTTAAATCACAAAGGCATGATTTTAACTCGTAAAAAATTGTTAGATATCGTATGGGGATTTGACTATTATGGAGAAGAGCGAACGGTTGATACACATGTAAGAAGATTACGTAAAAAAGTAGGAGAAAATATTATAAAAACGCATCGTGGTTTAGGATATAGTTTGGAGGAGCAGAGTGAATAAACTTGGAAAAAAGCTATTTCTCAGCATTTCTTTAACTGTTATTCTTATTTTTTCGATATCTTTATTATTAATTAACTATCTTTTACCGAAATATAATATTTACAAAACGCGAGAAAGTTTAGAAGGTATTACAGCACAAATACAGTCCATAGAGAGCAAACAACTGGATGAAGCGATTACTAGCATTGAAAATAAAGGAAATGTTACGATTGCGTATACATCAATTAAGAATTCGGAAGATCAAATTAATGATGAGTTACGTATGCAACTTACAAGGAAAAGGGTTGCCCTTAATAAACTTTGGATTACAAAAGAAGAAGTAATGAAAGTAAAGAACTTCGGGCAAGCGAATAAAATATATGATCAAGAAAAGATTAAATCTAGTTTTTTTGTGAAATACATTGCGAAAGACGATATGTTAATTTTAGTAGGAGTTTCAATCGCACATTCTAATGAAGTAATAAAAACGTTAAATTCATTTTATTTTTACATTTTTGGCATTACGATTTTTCTCATTATCGTACTTGTATGGATGCTTTCAACAACAATCACCAGACCATTGAAAGAATTAAGTAATGTTGCAGAAGATATTTCAAATTTGAAATTTGAACGAGCGAAAGTGAAAACAAATGATGAAATAGGGGACTTAGCTAATAGTATTAATATCATGAGTGAAAAACTAAATGAAGCGCATGAAGATTTAACAGATCGAAATGAACATTTAAAACGATTTATGGGTGATGTGACGCATGAATTAAAAACTCCAATCGCATTAGTGAAAGCATATTCTATGGGAATCAAAGATGGTTTAGATGATGGTACGTACATAGATACAATCATTAAACAAACTGATCACATATCAAACCTAATTGAAGAGTTATTACGATTTTCTAAACTAGAAAGAGATGTTTTAGAAAAAGAAGAATTCTCTATTACATCACTAGTCCAAAGTATATTAGATAAGCATAAGATTGAACTGGAGTCGAAAGAAATCAATTTGCAAGTGAACTATAATGTTGGCGATGAAGTTGTTTATGCTGATGTAAATAAAATGAGAATGGTGTTTCAAAATTTAATATCTAATGCGATAAAATATACAGCAAATCAAAATATAAAAATTACTTTAGAAAATCGAAATGAAAATATATATTTTCAAATTCAAAATGGTATGAATGCGGAACAGATGAAAGATATCGATAAAATTTGGGAACCTTTTTACGTCTTAGAATCTTCTCGTAGTAAAGACCATTCAGGTACAGGATTAGGCTTAGCGATAGTGAAAAGTATTTTAGAGAGACATGGTTTTGACTATGGAGTATCTACTATAGATGGAGAAATACGATTTTATATGAATATGAAGAATGACTAATTCAATACTGTTAGAAGCATCGTCTATTATTAGGCGATGTTTTTTATTGATTATATGAGAGTGGTAAATCAGGATAAATAATCTTGAAAGCTCGTGTGAAGAGTGTTCTACAAATTTTTCAAGTTGTTGCATAAAATATAAACTGAATTTTCTGTAATTTTGTTGTATAGTAAAAGGAGACATACATGGGGAGGAAAAAGTATGGGGAAAAAGAAAATAGCAATTACATTATCAACAATCTTATCTTTATCAGTCACATCAGGAGTTTCTAGTATGACTGCGTATGCAGACAATAAAGAAACAAACTACATAAATGAGAATGACGTGAAGTTAAATGGGAAAGTTTCAGAAGGGGTACAATCAAATACGAAGATCGAATTAGAAAATGGGATGACAAAGCCGATTTACTCGCTTGATGAAGCAATTATCGAAAATCTATTTGTAGAAACGGAAGTTGATAGTGATCGAGATGGAAACAAGGATCGTGTATCAGTTAAAGTTATGCGTCCAAAAACTGAGTCGAATGTGAAAGTTCCCATTATTTATGAAATGAGTCCATATCGATCTGGCTTAAAAGATGTTCCTGTATATAATGTAGACGAAGAATTGTATGCGTATGAAGGGAAACCGTATGGAGCTGTTAATCTCGGTTCATACGGCAATTATTATGTGCCAAGAGGCTATGCAGTCATTTTAGGTGAAAGTATAGGAACTGGAAAATCAGACGGATGTCCGACTACTGGGGATGAGCAAGAAATATTAGGGACGAAATCTGTCATTGATTGGGTAAATGGGCGTGCGAAAGCATATACAGAAAATGGTGAGGAAGTTAAGGCTGATTGGTCAACAGGAAATGTAGGGATGACGGGAGTTTCTTATAATGGTACGTTACCGAATGCTGTTGCGACGACTGGCGTTGAAGGTTTAAAAACAATTATTCCAATCGCAGCGATCAGTAGTTGGTATGATTATTATCGTGCAAACGGTGCAGTCATTGCGCCAGGTGGATACCAAGGAGAAGATACAGATAATATGGCAGAAGCAGTACTAACAAGAGAAAATCCTGAAGTTTGCGGACAAGTAATAAAAGAGTTAACAGCTGGACAAGACCGGAAAACTGGTAATTATAATAATTTTTGGGATAAACGTAATTATGTAAAAGATGCTAAAAATGTAAAAGCAAGTGTATTTGTGGTTCATGGTTTAAATGATTGGAATGTTAAGACGAAGCAGTTCGCGCAATGGTGGGATGCGCTTGGAGAAAATAATGTTCCTCGTAAAATGTGGTTACATCAAGGTGGACATGGTGGAACATCAACGAATGACTGGCAAAGAACACAAAATAAATGGTTCGATTATTGGTTGTATGGAATTGAAAATGGAATTATGAATGAACCAATGGTTGATGTTCAACGTGAAAATAAAACTTGGGATAAAATAAAAAATTGGCCGGATCCAGCAGCTGTACCGTCAAAAGTTCGTATGTATTTAAGTAACAAAGCAGTTAATTTGCCATTAAGTATGGGCTCTGCAAATAAAGTTTTTTCATTCGTGGATGATGCAAAAATGAAATCAAATCAATTAATAGCAAACCCAGAATTAGAAGTAGCCAATCGATTAGTGTATACAATGCCTGTACTCCAAAAAGATACGCGTATAAGCGGTACACCAAAGATTTCAATTACAGGAAATATTGATCGATCTGTATCAAATTTAACTGCTTTACTTGTTGATTATGGTGGAGCAAAGCCGGAAATTGTTACGAGAGGCTGGATGGATCCACAAAACTTAAAGAGTATAGAAAATTCAACAGCGATTCAACCGGGCAAAGATTATACATTTACATGGGATATGCAGCCTGATGATTATGTATTTAAAGCGGGGCATCAAATAGGGGTCATTTTAATCGCTAGTGACTATGATTATACATTTAGACCGAAAGCGGGCACAAAGCTTACAGTAAAATTAAGTGAAGTAACATTGCCGATTGTGAAATAAATAGTTATGAATAAAGAGCTTACTGCATAGTAAGCTCTTTAAACTTTGAAAGGGGGAGTTTATTTTGAATTTTTATTAGCAGATACAAAAATGGTTACAACAAATAAAAAAATCGCATTCATAATCAATAGACCACTAAAGGTAAGCCCAGCAAAACCTCCAGCAAATCCATCTCCTACTTTTTCACCAATTACGTGCAAAGTGGCGAAGAAAACAATAGGGGAAGAAAGAATGAAAAGACCACTCGCTATTTTCCATATTTGTGGATATTTATTTGCTATAAAGAAAATCAGTATATTAAAAGAAATAAGAAGAAAAACAAATCCAATTAATGAATTCATCATATCCTCCTTTCGATAAAAGTCTGAATTTTCATTTTCTATATTTTCATTTCGAAGGAAATATTATACAATATAATTATATTGTATGGAAAGCGAGTGATATATTATGACAGTCAGCTCTTTCGAATTTTCATTAAAAATAAAGGTACAGGAAGATTAATTGAAAGAAAATCTTCCGTACGTAAAAAACGGAGGAGAAAATAAATGTTTAGTTTTTATAGTACACTTTGCACGGAACTTTATGATTACACAAAGCCTGTCGGTTATTCTTTAAATGGTGATATTGAGTATTACGAAGAACGTTTAAAAAATTGTAGAGGAAGAATTCTCGAAGCGGCAGTAGGATCAGGGCGCGTTATCATCCCGCTTCTTGAAGCTGGTTTTACAGTAGATGGGATAGATTATTCACCTGAAATGCTAGAATCGTGCCGCATACGATGTAAAGAGAGAAGCTTACATCCTAATTTATATGAGGGAAGCTTACAACAATTTTCACTGCCACATAAATACGAGGCAATTATCATTCCTACTGGATCTTTTTGTTTAATTGAAAATCGTACGGATTCTATAAACGCATTGAAATGTTTTTATGAACATCTTAATCCAGGCGGGCGACTAATCGTAGATATTATGCTGCCGCATGACTGGAAGACTGGGAAAATTCATACATCGACTTTTTCTTTGCCAAGCGGAGACGGAATTACATTAGAAAATAAATCAATTGAAATAGATTGGCTGAACCAAGTTACTCTATCATATTTAAAATATGAAAAATGGAGTAAAGGACAGTTAGTACAAACAGAATTACAACGCTTCGCGCTGCGCTGGTATGGAATAGAAGAGTTTAATCTTCTGTTAGAAAGTATAGGTTTCTCTAACGTTACTTGCTCTGCTGACTATGTTTATGGAAAAGAGCCGTCAAATGCAAATCAAATGTTTACTTTTGAAGCTGTGCGAAACGAAGAATAAAGAACTATTTATGAAAGCAAGGGGATCGATATTATATCGACTCCCTTGTTTTAGTTGTGAATTCTTTACAGGTCATTACATATTCATTGTCCAAGCATTCTTCTAGTAGCTACATATACTATTTATGTTAAAGTCAGTCATTATTTTAAATAGGGCTGTTATTTTACTATAAATGATATTTTAGAGCAGTAGGGGGATAAATTTGGAAAACGTAGAACAAGGAAGAATTGAAAATCAAGTGTATTCAAATCGGGTAGTAAGATCTGAATTTGATGGAAATTGGGAAACATGTATATCAAAAAGTGGTTATGTAATTTATGTAGCAACAAGTAATAATGCTGAAGTAATAGTACTTCTTGCAGATGGTTCAAGTAAATTATTAATATTTGAAAAAGGCGGTAAAGTAGTAGTAGGCGGCGGTGGAACAAGTCATTACAGTAAGCCGCATATCGCAAGAAATATTTAAGGTAGAACATGATAATTGAGAAGAAGCTGGAAAACGGTTAGTCTATCATGTTTATAGCATGTATGACTAGCCGTTTTTATTTAAATCATTTTGGAAGGACTTGATTTGTTATAAATACTTTTAGGTGACCAGAGAAATTAGGAGGGAATTGTACGGATAAGAGTTTGAGATATATTGTAGGTTTGGAAAAAACATATAAGCAATTTAAAAAAGCATTTCCTATTTCGGGAAATGCTTTTTCTATGTTATAGTATAATAGTGTTTTGAAACGATATTATTTTAATATAAATCAAGTTTTGTTGTGTATTATTTTTATATTAAATTAGGTGTGTAAGTATTTTTTTATATAAGGAGTAATAATTAGAGAAATGAAAAATATAGACTTTATACTAGAAAGTGACGAAGCATTAAAACCGTCTGAACGATTAGTACTATTATTATTAGAGAAGCATAGAATGTTATATACGAACGATCTATTAGCATTATCTAATTTATCATATAAAACATTAACAGATTCATTAACGGCGCTCGTTTTAAAATCATATGTGTTAAAGGAAACAGGTAAGGGAAGAAGACAGAATTGTTATAGATTGGTATGATAAGACTGCTGATTTTAGAGAGTTTATAATAAGTTTTTTCAAATGTAATGAGAAATATCGTTTTTGTTTTCAAATGAAAAACACTCTACAATGTGCGCTTTAATATTTGGATTTCATTTTTATTAATGATAATTCTATTGTTGTTAAAAATAGAAAAATAAAATAAATTGCATAAAAAAGAAATAAAAAAACAATCCATTTTAAAAATGGATTGTTTTTTTTATTGGAATAATATTATTTGATGAATGGAAAACAGGAATGATTATTCTACTTCACTTGTATACTTTTCAGGTAATAATTCCATTACGTTACATTTTACAAGTTCACCATTATAAGAAAGTATAACGTTCGTATTTTTTCCATAATCACTTATTAATTCTCGACACATACCACATGGAGCAACAACCCAACATTTTTCTATATCTTCATGAGGGTGTGGGTGAGCGACTGCTACAATGGTATCAAATTCATGATCGCCTTCTGAAATAGATTTTCCAATCGCCATAGCCTCACCACACACTGTAATTCTTCCAACATTCGCTTCAACATGCACTGCTGCATAAATGTTACCTGTTGTAGTTCTTACAGCTGAACCGATATGATGATGGCCATATTTATAGTTTTTTTCAATTACTTTTTCAGCAGCTGTAATTAAATCATAGTCTTCACTATTTAAAGGCATTACTTGTAACATAATTTCTCCTCCGTATAAAACATGATAATTTTATTTTAACAAAAAATTTTAATATTTAAAATAAAAGATGGGGATCGGTTAGATAATATTGTTATGTAAACTTCTATATTTACAGGAAAATAGCATAATCAATAGAACATATAGAAGAGTATGCTTAAATATTTGAAAGATAGGAGATTATTATGGGAATTTTACAATCAATAGTACAAGCTGTTATAACTGGTAATAAGGAAGAAGTGGTGGAGTTTATAAAAACGAATCCAAGTGCTGTTAACGAATTTAGTGACGATGGCTGGACTCTCCTTCATTTAGCGGGTTATTTTGGACAAAAAGAGATAGCAAGTTTTCTTTTAGAAAGTGGAGCAGATATACATAATAGAGCAAAAAACGAAAATGAAAATACACCTTTGCAAGCTGCCATCGCGAATAAGCAAAGTGAACTTGTTACTTTCTTAATTGAAAAAGGATTGGATGTAAATGTTATACAAAGTGGTGGTTGGGCAGGGTTACATGAAGCAGCATTATTAGGAAGTGAAGAAATAGTTATGCTACTTCTTGAAAATGGAGCTAATAAAGCGATTAAGAAAAATGATGGAAAAACAGCATATGATATTGCGTTAGAAAAAGGATATGATCACCTTTTACATCATTTAAAATCGGAAGTGAACGTATGATAAATAAATGGAGCGTAGGCATATTTTTATTTAATGATGTAGAAGTGTTAGATTTTGCAGGACCATTTGAAGTTTTTTCTGTAACCGAAGCGGATGAAGAAAAACCATTTACTGTATATACAGTTAGCCAAAATGGAGAAATGATTACAGCAAGAAATGGATTAAAGGTAAAGCCGGATTATAGTATTGAAGATTTACCACCAATTGATATTTTAATCATTCCAGGTGGTAAAGGCGTTAGGGAAAATGAAATGCAAAATGATATTATAATAAATTGGGTTCGTCAGCAAATGAAAGAAGTAAAGCTAATGACTTCAGTTTGTACGGGTGCGCTATTACTTGCGAAAGCCGGCTTATTGGAAGGTTTAAAAGCAACAACGCATTGGGCCAGTATTCAAACTTTCAAAAAAGACTTTCCGAATATAGAAGTAATGGAGAATGTAAAATTTGTAGATGAAGGACACATTATTACATCGGCAGGTATTTCAGCTGGTATTAACATGTCATTTCATATTGTGAAAAATTTGTTAGGTGTGGAGATTGCTGAGGAAACAGCCAAAAGTATGGAATATGATATTGATTTACAAGATTAAAAAAGCCCAATTTGGGCTTTTTTATATTGAATGTATATAGGTAAGTGCCTTAAGAGTTGATCTATGATCCAACTTCTAATTCTGAATCAATAATTCAGGTTTTATCGAATGTACGAAAATGAAGTTTTTTTCTCCTTGTAAGCATGTTAAAACGAGGAGAAATTTCGTATGTAAAAAAACTCTTCTACAATAATAGAAAAAGAATAACAGAAACTACTATTTTATGGCAGCATACATAAAAAAAATCAATGTAAATATGGAAATGTCGTCGAATGCTATCTTTAATTGGTTAATTTGTGAGATATTTTTGTGAAGGAGCTTATTTTATAAGAATAGAATTACAGTTAGTAAGAGATCATGCCGATGGTAGTAAAAATATATGTGTTAGGGGGATTTCAAAATGAGGAAACTCAAGCGAATAAATGTTCCTAATATACAAGAACAACTATCACAGTCTAATGAGAATCGAGCAATTAATAAGAAGAAACTAAGGCGATTTATATTCATGTTTATATTTATTGCGGCGGCTACATTGTACGTTCAATTTATTTTAACGAAACAACAAGAAATAATCGTGGGAAAAAAAGATACAATAATGAATCAAAAGAAACAATTAGTATCTTTAAAGAAAGATAAAGGCTCTTTAAAGGCTAACATAGAAAATTTAACAGACGATGAGGAAGAGATTTTGAAGTTTGCGAGAAAAGAATATCAATTTTCAAAGTCAAATGAAACTATATTTGTGATGCCGAAGTAGTGTAATTGAACAGTTAGCGATAGATAGCTAACTGTTTTTTCATGTATAAATAGCATGGTACAAGTAACAATCACATATTGTAAAAATGAAGAGTTTGAGCTGTTTTTATAATTATGGAATATATACCAAAATAAATGTTGTTAAAATTCTGTCAATTGTATTATAATACAAGGTGAGCGGATACATTTCTTAATCAACGTTGAGTTTATCACTCATACGACTATTAAGAAAACCGTTATCCCGTATTAGAAAGGAAGATAGCTGTGTACGCTTCAAATACAATTTATATCATAGGGGATGCGAAAGCACCTCAAAATAATCCTATTACCGAAAAGTTCAAAAGTTATTTTGTAGCGTTTGTACTTGTTAAGGAGACAGGGGAAATTGTAGATGCAGATTGCTCAGCGACAATTGCATTAACATCTCAATTCGTTAAATATTTATTTCTACATAAAAATATTAATGATCCACTATTGGTAACAGAAATAAAAAATAGATACTTCGGTTCGTCTCAAAAAGCACTCCTTGTAGCATTAAAAGATGCACAGAAAAAATATAATCAAATCGCTGCTTTGTCTACCCATTCCTAGACAAAATCCAGCCATAAGAATCTTCTTATGGCTGGATTTTTTTATTTCACATTAACTTCCTACATGAAAAGTAAGCGAAAGAGGAGATTTATTGTTCCTAAAAAATTAATTCTTTTTGGGGGATTAAGGTTCCACTTTCTCAGACAACGAAAGGATGAACAATATGAAAATTACCGATGTAAAAGTAAATCGTAGACGTGTAAATCTTCATACACCGTTTAAAACGGCGCTTCGTACCGTAACCGAAATAGAAAGTATAGATGTATATATTCATACAGATAAAGGAATTGTTGGCAAGGGTGCTGCAACCGCAACACCAGTTATTACGGGGGATTTCGCTAACGGGATTGAAGGAGCAATTTTAGGACCGATGCGTTCTTGTTTAATTGGTCAAGATATCATTCAATTTCAGCAGTTACTGCAGCACATTCAAATGAGTTGTATTGGAAACCCAAGTGCGAAAGCGGCAGTAGATATTGCTTTATATGATGTGTATTGTCAACATCAAAACGTTCCACTTTACGTATTATTAGGCGGGAAGAAAGAAATTCATACAGATATTACGGTGAGTGTAGATGAGCCTTTTATTATGGCAAAAGAGGCAAAGCAACATGTAGAAAAAGGATTTCAAACTTTAAAAATTAAAGTGGGAAAATCTGCTCATTTAGATTTAGAACGTATTGAAGCAATTCGAAATAGTGTACCAAAAAATACGACGTTACGATTAGATGCAAATCAAGGGTGGAATCCAAAAGAAGCGGTTACGATCATTAAAGAGATGGAAAATCGTAATTTAAATATCGAGTTTATTGAACAACCTGTTCATGCGAAAGATTGGGATGGGTTAAAGTATGTCAAAGATCATGTACAAACGCCCATTATGGCAGATGAAAGCATATTTTCAGCGCGTGATGCATTGAAAATCGTTCAAGGGGGATATGCAGACTTAATTAATATTAAATTAATGAAATGTGGTGGCATACGTGAAGCGTGGCGTATTGCCGATATTGCCGAAACAGCTGGTGTAAAATGTATGGTCGGAAGTATGATGGAATCTTCACTTTCTGTTAGCGCTGTAGCCCATTTAGCAGCTGCCCATCCTAATATTCATTACTTCGATCTGGATGCACCGCTTTGGTTAATGGAAGAACCGGAAGGAATGACTTATTCTGGATCAAAGGTAAACCTTCAATCGACAGTGAATAGTAAATCTTAGGAGAAGAGACTAGTAAACTATCTTTTAAGGGGGATATGTATGAAAAAAGTAGGAACTGCATTTTTAACAACTTTATTTATATTTTCATCGTTTACATCAGCAAATGCTGAAGAGAAGAAGGATAGTAAAGCGTTTATCGATGTATCTGCCGCAACACTTTGGACTGCGCCTGATTCATTACGGCCGATAGATGTACCGAGCGCTACAAATCCAGTTGATTTGTGGAAGTGGACGAAATCGATGACGCTTGACGAGAAACTTTGGTTAACAAATGCAAATAAATTAGAAACGCAAGCACTATTAGGTCAAGAAGTAACGGTTGTTGATAAAAAAGGCGACTGGGTGAAAGTGTTAGTCCATGGTCAACCAACACCACGAAACGAAGAAGGTTACCCGGGATGGATGCCTGAAAAACAATTAACATATAATCAAGATTTTGCAGATAAAACAAATGAACCTTTCGTATTAGTAACGAAACCGACAGCCATTTTGTATATTAACCCTTCTGAAAAACATAAATCGATTGAAGTGAGTTATAATACGCGACTGCCGCTACTAAGTGAAGATACAATTTCGTACCGCGTGTTGTTACCAAACGGACAGAAAGCTTGGCTACGAAAAAATGATGGAACGGTTTACCGTTCGCAAAATGATATTCCAACTCCGGCGGCTGATGATTTAATAAACACTGGAAAAATGTTTTTAGGATTACCGTATATATGGGCTGGTACGAGTGGTTTTGGATTTGATTGCTCTGGATTTACACATACGATTTATAAATCGCACGGTATTACTATTCCGCGAGATTCTGGTCCGCAATCGAGAAATGGAATTGCAGTTGATAAAGAAAATTTACAAAAAGGCGATTTAATCTTCTTTGCACATGATCAAGGAAAAGGTAGTGTTCACCATGTTGCTATGTATATTGGTGACGGAAATATGATTCACTCACCAAGAGCTGAAAGATCAGTTGAAATTATACCGCTAAATACACCAGGATATATAGAAGAATACGCTGGTGCTCGTCGTTACTTACCTTAAAAAATAGAGGGGGTTTTCAAATGAAAAAAGTTGTTCGTTACTCATTAGTTAGTACTCTATTAGTTTCTTCATTTTTAGTAGGATGCGCAAAAGAAAAAACAACGACAAAGCCGAAAGATGAAAAGAAAGTATTACAGTTACTAGAAACTGGTGAAATTCCGTCATTAAATTCAGGGAAAGTAACAGATGCAGTATCATTTAACGTTTTAAATAACGTAATGGAAGGATTATTCCGTTTATCGAAAAATGATGAAGTGATTGAGGCTGGAGCACAAAAATATGAAGTAAGTAAAGATGGAAAAACATATACATTCCACTTGCGTGAAGCGAAATGGTCTAACGGAGATCAAGTAACAGCACAAGATTACGTATACGCTTGGAAGCAGCTTATTAATCCGGATACTGCCTCTCAATATGCATACATTGCGTACGATGTGAAAAATGCGGAGAAAATAAATAAGAAACAATTAGGGTTAGAGGAATTAGGAGTGAAAGCGGCGGATGATAAAACATTCGTTGTAGAACTAGAACATCCAGTGCCGTATTTTACGAAATTACTTATTTTACCGTCCTTCTATCCAATTAACGAAAAGTATGCGAAAGAGCAGGGCGATAAGTACGGATTAGAAGCAAATAAAGCGGTGTATAACGGGCCATTTACATTATCAGAGTGGAAGCATGAAGCAAGCTTTACAATGAAGAAAAACGATAAGTATTGGGATAAAAAAGAAGTGAAGCTAGATGAAGTAAACTATCAAATTGTTAAAGAAATTTCAACTGCGGTAAATTTATATGAAACAGATAAAGTTGATAGAGCTGTCATTTCTACAGAATTCGTCGATAAATATAAAAATAATAAAGAGCTAAAACAATATACAGATCCGGTTATGTACTTCTTCCGATTCAATGAAAATGTACCGATTCTTAAAAATAAAAACGCAAGGCTCGCGCTAAGTACAGTGTTTGATAAGAAAGGACTTGCGACTTCATTTTTAAATGATGGTTCGGTTGCTGCTAACTATTACGTACCAAAAGGATTTTTAAAAGGTCCAGATAAAAAAGATTTTAGAAGTACAGCAGGTGAGTTTAATAAAACTGATGTAAAACAGGCGAAAGAATATTGGGAAAAGGCGAAGCAAGAGACCGGTTCAAATGAAGTGACGCTTGAGTTATTAAACTATGACTTAGAAAACTTCAAAAAAGTAGGAGAATACATTAAAGAAGAGCTAGAGAAAAACTTACCAGGCTTAAAAGTAAATGTAAAATTACAACCACACACGCAAAAACTAGCGTTAGAGAAGAAGAAAGAATATGAAATGTCATTATCACGCTGGTTACCGGATTATCCAGATCCAATGACTTACTTAGAAGTATTCCTTTCTGGAAGTAGTGTGAACAATACAGAATATGCAAACCCAGAATATGATGCGTTAATTAAGAAGATTAAAACAGAATTAGGTAATGATGAAAAAGCTCGTTGGAAAGCAATGCAAGACGCTGAAAAAATGCTACTCGATGATGCAGTAATTGCACCGGTATTCCAGCGCGGATTATCTTACTTACAAAAGCCGCATGTGAAAGATTTATATGTACATCAATTCGGTCCAGCTACAAGTTTAAAATGGGCAGATGTGCAGAAATAAAATTATGGGGAAACAGACTTCACGTATGTGATAGTCTGTTTTTTTGTGCAGTTTCAAATGTATAGACATTTTATATATTTTTTCATGTCTTAAAAATAAAATTATTAGTAAAATTCCAGTGTGAAATTTATGTAGAATCTTGTATAATTAACGTGTTTCTATGGAAACATTTTCTTGTGCTATTTATATAGGACTTAATAGAACAAGGAAAGAAATACATACATGTATATAATAGATAAATAGAATGGAACATGTATAGAGAAAAAGGAGAGAAATGATGGCGTGTCAAAAACAAGGGTTACAATTTAATAGCGATAGAAAGAGGAAGAGACGATGAAAATGAAGCATGCTTTTGGTCCCATAATTTTAGCGTGTGTGCTTTTTTTCATTATCATACTCATCCCATCGAAAAGTTTAGTATCACTTATTAGTGATAAGAAGGTAGAAGATGCAGCAACTTCCTTGCAAAAAGAAAAATTGCAAAGTGTTTTCTTACAGCAAAAAATGTTAGAGAATTCGCAGTATTTACCGATGTATGGTTCATCTGAATTTTTACGAATGGATGCATATCATCCGTCTAATTACTTCAAAGTAAATCCCGCAGGTTTTACGCCATATTTAATGGGGATTGGCGGTACACAAAGTTTAGCTCATATATTAAATATGACGTCTACAATGGATGAGTTAGAAGGTAAAAAAGTAGTCTTTGTTCTATCACCACAATGGTTTACAAAGACTGGGGTATCACAGGGGGATTTTACGAACAATTTCTCTAAGCAACAAGCATATCATTTTATTTTTAATGATGAAATAAATGCTGAAATGAAGAAGCAAATTGCGAAACGACTATTAGACTATAAAGTTGTTCAAAAAGATGATATATTAAAGCATTCATTAGAAGGTATTGTATATAATGATACGAAACATAACATAAAAGCAGGTTTAGTTAAACCACTTGCTTATATGCATCGAAATATATTAGATCATAGAGATTTATTTAACTCTTTATTTAAGATTGAACCGATGAAAGAAAAAACAAATATGGGGCTACGTTCAATTTCTTGGGTAGATGCACGTAAACATGCGGAGGAAGAAGGGAAATTGGAATCTACTACAAACACATTCGGAATTGAAAATCCGTATTACTATAAACATAATTTAAAGAAAAAATTAAAAGGTTTAAAAAACTTTAGAGCAAATGAATCGTATGAAGAATCACCAGAATATGATGACTTACAAATTGTTTTAAATATTTTTAAAGAGAAAAATGTTAAGCCACTCTTTATTTCTGTACCTGTAAACGGACCATGGTATGATTACGCTGGTTTCCCTAAAGAGCGCCGTGAAGTGTATTATAAAAAAGTTCGGGAACAAGTTGAGAATGCAGGATACCCAGTTGTTGATTTCTCTGGCCATGAATATGATAAGTATTTCTTAAAAGATACAATTCATTTAGGTTGGAAAGGCTGGATTTACTTTGATGAAGCGGTACAAAACTTTTATACTGAGAAATAAGTGTGGAGAAAAAGGAACGGCTATAAGCTGTTCCTTTTTTAGTACAGAGTATCTTGATGTGGACAATTCGGAAAGGCATGTATATCTTGAATTTGTCTAAAATCATAATGCTTCATTGCGAATTGAGCTTGATAAAGGTATTCATACACATATAATTGACCATCATGTGCTGAACATAATACACCAGAAGTACCTTGCCCGTTCATGAAAGAAATGCCGATAGGGCGTCCGATTAAGTATTGTATTTTTTGTTGCCAATGCATAGGGAAATCACTCCTTTTTGAGATAATATACGAAATGGACGAGTGAATTGTTGCTTATCCATGTAAATGTTAACTGAGGGGTTTTCTTGTCATTTCTAAAGATTAGTCAATTTAAACATAAAAAACCGCTATAGTTCGTAATGAATGTATAGCGGTTTTTATTTTTTATCTTAAGCAAGATTTTTACGTTTTTTCGTCCATTTTTTAATAATGAAGTATAAAAGAACGAGTATGACACCGCCAATTGCGAATGATTTCACATATGGCCCAGCAATATCATTAATATTCTCCCAATTTTCACCTAGTTTTTCACCTAAATAAATGAAAATGATAGACCAAGGAATGATTGCAAGTGCTGTTAATGTAGTGAAACGTAGTAATGGCATTTTTGTAATACCAGCAGGTATTGAAATCGCATGGCGTACTACTGGAATAAAACGTGCAGTGAAAATTACACCAGTTCCGTAACGATTAAACCAATCTTCAGCTGCATCTATTTGTTTTTTATGAATGAAAATATATTTTCCGTAACGTTCTAATATAGGGCGTCCACCGTATCGTCCAATCCAATAAATAAAGATTTGGGCAATAACACCGCCAATTGTACCGAATACAACGGCGCCTACAAATGAGATACTACCATTGAATACTAAAAATCCCGCATAAGCTAGGACGATTTCACTTGGAATAATTTCAATCATTAGCCCAAGCATAATGCCCCAATAACCTAATCCTTCAAAAAACGTTAATACTGAATGAATAAAACTACTTACCATTGTTGCACCTTCTAGTTTATGTATTTTTGAATAGGTGAACCATTTATTTAATAACATAAAAGGTTCACCATATGTAGATTATACCTTATTTATATAGGGGATTGCTATTTCAATTCTTTTATGTCTCTCATAGGTATTATAGTAAAGTATATAAGCCTAGTTTTCATGAAGAGATAATAAATATTCTCTTATCACTTAGACAGGTACTTCACTTTCAAATAACGAATTATAATGTTAATAAAATTTTTATAGAAAATTAACGTGATGAAGGTGAAAATATGAAAAAGGAATTATTAGAAAAGGCCTCATATCTACATAAAGCAGAATTAGAACAATTACATAAAGCTATATTAGTTTCCGAGAAAGCTCATGAAGGACAATTTCGCGTTTCAGGTGAGCCGTATATTACTCATCCATTTGCAGTTACAGAAATTTTGTTAGATTGTAAGGCGGATATTATAACTTTAGTTGCAGCGTTATTACATGATGTGGTGGAGGATACAGATTATACAATTGAGTATATACGTGATATATTCGGTAAAAAAGTGGCTGATATTGTAGAAGGGTTAACTAAAATTGATAAAAAACAAATCCCTAATAAAGAAGAGTATGAAGCAATAAACTTAAAGAAATTATTGTTAGCTACGCAAGGAGATATAAGAGTAGCTATTATTAAAGTGATAGATCGTCTACATAACATGAGAACTTTACAGGTGAAAGCTGTAAAGAAACAAATTCCTTATGCAAATGAAACACTCAAAATTTTCGCTCCGATTTGTAAAAGGCTAGGGATATTTCATATTCAACACGAGTTAGAAGATTTAGGCTTTTTTTATCTTAATCATTCTAAATATAAGGGAATGAAAATTCTTTTACAAAAGTATGTTAAGTTGTTAGAGGATTTGTCTCAAAATATCATGCAAGATATAAATAATTTTCTAAATACATCTTTAATATTTGAAGTTGACTATGAAGTAAGCCCTATTTATACAGCTTATTCTCGTCTCCAAGATATTCAAGATATTACAGCAGTGTCAAAAATAATTATCACGGCCTCAAATAATTTAGACTGTTATAAAATATTAGGAATTATACATCAGCTATACAAACCAATTCCATATCAATTTGAAGATAATATAGCAATTGAAAGTGATGTATTAAACAAATACTTAAAGACCAAAGTGGTAATCAATAACCATGAAATAATGATATGTATTGAAACAAAAATAAATCAGGAGATACGAGATAAAGGGGTATTTCATATTCTTACAAAAAGTATAACTGATAAGGATATGCAAAATATAATTCATAAATTGATGGATCATTTTATTAAGACAAATGATCTAGTAACTCAAGATGCGATTGAATTTTATGATTTAGTATCATATGAACTATTCCAAGATAACATTGTAGCATTTACTCCTAAGTTAGATTCCGTGAACTTACCGCAAGGTTCTACTGTAATTGATTTTGCTTTCGCATTAAAACCTGAGATTGCTAAATATATGTCAGGTGCTAAAGTTAATGGTATAAATAAATCGATAACAACGAATGTTTCACATCTAGATATCGTTGAACTTTTGGTAACTGAAAACACTAGTAATGTGGAACAGGGTTGGTTAAGTTTTGCTAATAGCTCAAAAGCTCAAATCGAAATTTGTAAAGAGTTACAAAGATGAAGGAATTAAATTTATCGAGAAAATTTGTTCGAAATTTAATAGAATGAAATATTCATTTTTGAATTAATAATAGGCGCTTATTGTTTTTTATAATTAATACTTAGAGAAACAAGCATCCACCTGTTCTAAATATATAACAGGTGGATGCTTGTTTTCATTATAAAAAAATAGAAGCATTTCTGCTCCTATTTTTTACGGTTTCACTTCTAAATTTTGTAAAAATAAAGTTGCTGTTACGTAACGTTTCGCTAACATTTGTACATAAGCGGTATGTACAGAAAGTGTCGCAATAATAATAGCGTTACGAATTGCTTCACGTTGTTCGTTATTAACCTGATCGAACTTGCTTGCAATTTTATCAGCTCTTTCTTTCACGATATTTTCAATTGTATGGATTGTATCTGTTGCATTTAGTTGTAAGCAATTACCTTGATTGAGTTCTTCAAATAGAGAAGAGTATGCTCCATATAAATGAACAGGATTGATTAAGTCATCACTTCGATCGGCTGGGTCATTTACGATAAGGCGTAATAGCTTACGAATGGATTCAAAATCAAGTGCTGTTTTTAAATCTTCAACAATGAATAGTAAGGCTGCTTGTTCAATTGAATATTTTTTTCCTTTTTGAGGAGAGCCAATCATTTCTTTTATATCTCGTTTCACCCAGTTTTGCATGGCCGTTACTGAGAAACTTGTATTTTCAATTTGATTTCCAAGCGCAACTATTTCATTTAATGAAAAACCAACGTCCGTATCTTCAATCTTAATTAGTTTTTCAAAAATAGGTGAAAGTGCGGTAGTAATAAAAGCAGTTACGCTTTGTCCGCTTTCAATATCTTTTTTATGTGACTTTGCCCAAGCTTCTTGTAAAATACCGAGCGGCTTTTTCGTATTCCATCCTCTTAATGATAGAAGGAGGGTTGCCATTTCGTTTCGTGTGAGATGAAATGTTTCCATCTTTTCACCTCCAAAATAATAAAAAGTTCTTATGAACTTATAATATGTTTTGTTTCATTTAAAGTCAATTCAGTTTTGCTTAATTTTTCCTTTGTCACTAAACTGTTGGAAGTAAATAATGCTTGCATATTTCGACAAAAGTTCATATAATGAGTTCATAAGAACCTTTAAATGTTCTTAAAAATAAATCTATCATTCTGAATTTACTAGAAAGGTAGATTTCACATATATCTATATAAAAGGAGAATGGATATAATATGTTGAAAAAACTTGTAGCAGTCATGACAGCATTCATGGTTATCTTTGGAGCTAGTAGCTTCATGTTTGTAGATCACGCAGCAGCGAAGAGTTACAAATCTGGTAAAAAATCATACACACCAAGTTCTGGTCAAAAGTCAAAAGTTGATTTGAACAAAAAAGATAGTAACGTAAATTCACAAAAAACGACAACAGATTCAAAAACAAAAGCAACAAACACAGCGCCGAAAAGTAATAAAGGAAGCTTTATGAAAGGTTTATTACTAGGTGGTCTTGGTGGTTTACTAATGGGTAGCTTATTTGCAAATATGGGAGCTCTTGGTTCTGTATTAGCATTTATGGTAAATATGTTAGTAATGGCTGGTATTGTAATGTTAGCAATTCGTGCATTTAAATACTTCAAAGATCAACGTAAGAAAAAGGCAGATGAAGTAGCATGGAAACAATAAAAATTTCTGAACAAGAATTAATAAATGCACTTTGCGTATATATCGCTGAAAAAAGACAAGTTGGTCCAGAAGAAGTTTTAGTTGAATTAATGTATGACGATGATTACGGTTTTTCTGCTGAAGTAGAAGTAAATGATCGCAAACAAATTTTAATTCAAGCGAACTTAATCGAAGCACTACGCTTATTGCTTGACAGAGAATATAATGTCAATTCATTCGCAGCAAGATTACAACTTGAATTAGATGATGAAGAAGGCATTTACGCATTAGCAAAGTTTAATAACTCAGATGAGTAGAAAAAAGAGCTGTTGAGAGTAATCTCAGCAGCTCTTTTTAGTATGTGCATATGCCAGGGAATAATCACGCCAAATTTCATTCATTTTGCTTCTACCAACATCAACCATCGGGTTAAATTGAATGGCAGCTTGTTGTCGTACGGTATGTACATGTTGGATCGCCTGTTGCAAGTGTTGTTCAACCGAATGGGATTTTGTATTTGCTTGTTTTACGATTGAATATCCAGCAACTGTTCCTTGTGCCATCGCGATTTTTCCGCTTTCAATGCCTGTTATATTTCCGGCTACAAATAAACCGGGAAGAGGGGTTTCCATTGTTTCGGAATGCAGTGGAACATGTCCGCCTAATTCCGGAATGTAACGGAAAGGACAACCAGCTACAGCGGCTAGCTCAGCAAGAGGGTATAAGCCACCAGCAATACAAACGAAGTCTGCCTCATATATTTGTTCCGATCCAGTTATGATGTTTCCTTTCGTATCAATATTAGCAACGCGTACACCTTCAACTTGATCTGTACCGATAATTTCAAGAGCTGCTTTTCGAAGGTGAAGTGGTGTGCCATTTATTTTCATACCGTTATTTGGATAGAAGTTTAATCCAGCTTGTTTCGCCCAATTATATTTCATCAATCGACTACCTATACGTAATAAAGGCGAAGGGGCAAGGTGTGCAGCATGTAATAGAGAGTTTAAAACTTCTTCTGGTTCACCAGCCTTTTGACTTAATTCACTTTTTTCAGGAAGTACGATCTGTTCCACTTTAATTCCCGCTAATTGTAATTCATTTAAAATAGCGAAGGACAAAATGTTAGCGCCAATAATTACTCCTTTTCGCCCAACTTGAACGCGATGTACATTTGTCATTACTTGGGCTGCACCAATCGACATGACTCCTGGAAGTGTCCAACCAGGAAGGGGGATTGAGTACTCAGCAGCGCCAGTAGCAAGTAAAACGAACGGTGCTTCTAACGTACCGATATTCGTATGTACGAACCAAGAACTTTCATCTTTATCTAAATTATAGACGGAAATACCACATCGAATATCAACTGAAAGTGATTTTGCTTCTTCGTGAAGGCGTTTTGATTCTTCTATTCCGTTCCACCATTCTCCAGTAGGTTCTTGATGTAATTGTCCGAGCAATCTTCCGCCAGGCTTCATAAATTCATCAATAACAAGTACATTTAGTCCAAAACGAGCACAAGAGATGGAGGCTGACAAACCTGCTGGTCCAGCACCGATAATAATGACATCGTTCATCGCTTTTTCACCATCTCTCTCACGATATTTGGATGCTGTTTACCACTATCAACTACCATATCTTTTTCTACAACAGTTAAGCATGCTCGTACGTTCGTTTGATTGTTTACTGTCACGCGGCATTCAGAACAATGCCCGATATTACAGTAAATACCTCGCGGCGTTCCGCTATCTTCATGTACTCTTAATGTTCGTATCCCGTTTGCAAGTAAAGCCGCCGCAATGGTTTCATGTTCATATGCTTCATATTGTTGCCCGTTAAATTGGAAAGTGATGCGCTTACTACTATTTAAACTCCCTAAAATCGGGTGGTGTGTAATTCTATTCATTGATTTTCACCTACCGCTCCAAAGGTAACTGCGCGCACGGGTGGTTGATATTTTAATGGAATTTCATTAGTGTTTACGTCGGGATTTGCACTTTCAATCATTCGATCTATCATCATTCTACATGTGCGGCCACCGCAAAATCCCATGCCAGCACGTGTTCTTAGTTTTAATTCTCTTGCCGAGCATTTATATTCAGCAATTGTCGATTGAAGTTGTCCGTATGTAACTTCTTCACATCGACAAACAATTAAGTGATCTTTATTCGTCATATGTATTCCTCCTCTAGTTCGGTTTGCACAAATTATTATGCAAAAACTATGCCAAAATAGAGGAGGAAGGTTTATTGTAACCCGAGTTTTTTTAGGCGGTTATATAAAGTGGCCCTCGTAACACCGAGCTGTTTCGCACATTCTAATTTATTCCCATTCAAAATACGTAAAGCCCTCTCAATGACTTTTTTCTCATGTTCGTCCATCTCTTCTTGCAAAGAGAGAATTGTATTATTGTTGCTGAGTAATAGGGAATGAGCCGTATGATTGTCTAACGTTTCAGTTGTATGAAATGGTAAATATTCTTGTTTTATAATACCGTCAGTTGCAAATACGACAAGTCTTTCAACAACGTTTCGGAGCTCGCGAATATTACCTGGCCAATTGTAATGAAGCAGTTCATGCATAATGCTTGAAGGCAAGTCACGAATTGGTCTGTTATAGTTGATTGAAAAATCGTTTAAGAAAGAATAGGTCAATTCAATAATATCTTCGCGTCTTTCACGCAGCGGTGGAATATGCAAGCTAACTACATTTAGGCGATAGTATAAATCTTCTCGAAACGTGCCTTTTCTCATTTCTTCTTGTAAATCACGATTTGTAGCAGCGATAATGCGGAAATTAATATGAATCTCTTTCTCTCCACCAACTCGGTAATATTTTCGTTCTTGTAGTACACGCAACAGTTTTACTTGCATATCGAGCGGCATTTCTCCTATTTCATCTAGAAATAATGTACCGCCTTGCGCGAGCTCTATTTTACCCTTTTTGCCTTTACTACTTGCACCAGAAAACGCCCCGCGTTCATACCCAAATAATTCACTTTCAAATAACGCTTCTGGAATGGCGCCGCAGTTAATTGAAATGAAAGGTGCCTTAGCTGATTCACTTGCTTCATGAATCGCTTTTGCAAATACTTCTTTTCCAACACCACTTTCGCCGAGTATTAAAACAGTTGATTTCACCGAACAAACTTTTCTAGCTAATTGAATCGTTCTTTGTATAACAGGGCTTTTTCCATTCATCGCAAGGAAAGGATCGGATTCATCTTTGTACTTTGCAACCTCCTGTTCTAAACGGTGCATTTCATGTGACATATTAAATAGTTTTTCATTTAAAGCGACTTGATTTGTTACATCAGTTTCTGAAACGACAGCTCCGATAATTTCATCGTTACAATACACTGGATTTGAATTAATTAATACGAACAAATCTGGACGAGGCTGATGGAACTGAGCGATTATGCTTTTTCCGTCATGTAATGATTGCAAGATTTCTAAATCTTTATAGTCAAAAAAACGAGTGATAGGTTGTCCAATAATTTCAGTATGGTTGACCGAAAAAATCTTTTCGGCGCCATCTGTCCAAGTGCGAACACATTCTTTATCATCGATAACTGTAACAGAAGAATCCGTTGTTTGTATTACGGTGTTATAAAAAGATTGTAGTTCATTGTAAGTCTTAACAAGAAACGGAATGATTTGTTGAGCCGTTATACAGCATATAGGCTCTTTATTTCCGTTCATGATGATAATGAATCGTTCATTGGAAAACGCGTTAATTAAAGCGTTAAATGAATCATCTTCATGTATAACTGCACAGTTATATTCTTTTGTAGTAGAAGGGCAGTAATAAAATGTTTCGCCAACTCGCTGAATAGGTTGCATGTTGTATGTACGATCAATTGATAAAGTTTTTAGAAATTCTTTTATTGTAGGAAATGAGAATGCCATATTGTCCTCCTGTTATGTATAAAAATTTTGACAGTGATAAAAAAATAATACACCTATTTACGATAAATTTAAAATATTTTTACAAATAAAAATATTTATTGTAAAAAGTGTATGTAAGTAGAATTGGCATGTCAATTGCATAAAAGAAAGTGAGGGAATAAAAAGAAGGGAGGGGTGCTACGTGAGGCACTGTGACGTTTTAATAATAGGTGGTGGAATTATAGGTTGTTCTATCGCTTATTACACTTCAAAATACGGAAGAGACGTAACAATCATTGAAAAAGGAGAATTTGTCAGTGGAACGTCTTCACGGTGTGACGGGAATATTTTGGCTATTGATAAAGATCCAGGCTTTGATAGTCAAATGTCTTTAGTTAGTCAAAAATTAGTAACAGAATTAAGTGAAGAGCTGGAGCACTCATTTGAATATAGAGCGCCAGGAAGCATTCTCGTATGTGAGTCAGACGAAGAAATGGAAGCTGCACAGCAATGGGTGAATCGTCAAAAGGAAGCTGGATTACCGTTTCGAATGCTTGATAGACACGATATACGAGAAGAATCGCCATTTTTTGCAGATGATTTATTAGGCGGGTTAGAATGCGCAACGGATTCAACTGTAAATCCATATCTTCTTGCTTTTTCACTTCTTGCAGAATCAAAGAAATTTGGTACGAAAGCTTTTAATCATACGGAAGTAAAAGAAATGAAAAGGGATATAGACGGTTCTTTTATTGTAGAAACGACAAATGGGACGTTTACTGCGAAGCAAGTGGTGAACGCAGCCGGTGTATGGGCTCCAAAAATCGGACAAATGTTGGATGTAAATGTCCCAATTGAACCGAGAAAAGGGCATATTATTGTAGCTTCAAGGCAACAACACGTTGGCTGTCGTAAAGTAATGGAATTTGGTTATTTAATTTCTAAATTTGGCGGAAAACGAAAAGTGGATGCTTTAACTGAAAAATATGGGGTAGCTCTTGTATTTGAGCCGACAGAAAGTCAAAATTTTTTAATTGGTAGTAGTAGAGAGTTTGTAGGGATGCATACGAGGATAAATAACGAGGTTATTAAATGTATTGCGAACAGAGCAATTCGCTTTTATCCGAAAATGGCAGATATGATGGTGATTCGTTCATATGCTGGATTACGCCCGTGGACAGAAGACCATTTGCCGATCATTTCACGTGTGGAACATATCCCGAATTACTTTATAGCAGCAGGGCATGAAGGAGATGGCATTAGCCTTGCAGCTGTTACTGGGAAAGTGATTGAAGAATTATTAAATGAAAAAGAAACAATTATTCCTATTGAACCACTTCGTTTGAGTCGTTTTACAGAAAGGGTGTTAAACGGATGAGGTCACAAAGAGTCTTTACGACGATTGATACACATACGGGTGGGAATCCAACGAGAACATTGATTAGTGGACTTCCTAAGTTAATTGGAGAGACGATGGCAGAGAAGATGTTACATATGAAAAAAGAGTATGACTGGATTCGCAAATTGTTAATGAATGAACCACGTGGTCATGATGTAATGTCAGGAGCATTATTAACAGATCCATGTCATCCTGAAGCAGATATTGGTGTTATTTACATAGAAACAGGTGGATATTTACCGATGTGTGGTCACGATACAATTGGTGTATGTACAGCTTTAATTGAATCAGGTTTAATTCCGGTAGTGGAACCGATTACTTCGTTAAAGTTAGACACGCCAGCCGGCTTAGTTGAAGTGGATATCTTTGTTCAAGATGGAAAAGCGAAAGAAGTCTCTTTCTGTAACATACCAGCTTTTTTACTGAAACATATTACTGTACAAGTCGAAGGAATTGGAACTGTAGAAGCAGATATTGCGTATGGAGGAAATTTTTATGCCATTATCGATGCGAAGTCAGTAGGTTTAGAATTAGTACCAGAAAACGCATCTACAATTATCGATAAGGCAATTCATATTAGAAATATCATTAATGAGGAATTTGAAATCATACATCCGCAGTATTCGTTTATTAGAGGGTTAACACATATTGAATTTTATACAGATCCTACTCATGAAAGTGCTCATGTGAAAAATACAGTTGTCGTTCCGCCAGGAGGAATTGATCGTTCTCCATGTGGTACAGGAACATCAGCGAAGTTAGCTGTATTATACGCAAATCAAAAAATTAAAGTGGATGAAGAGTTTATTCATGAGAGTATCGTGGGCTCTTTATTTAAAGGGTGCGTTATAAATACAACATCTGTAGAAAATATTGAAGCTGTCGTAACGAAAATTGCAGGTTCAGCTTGGCTTATGGGGATGCATAGATTTTTTTATAATGAAAAGGACCCACTGAAAGAAGGCTTTTTGCTAATTCCGCCGATGGAACATGAAACGGAGGATGTAAAATGAACATTCAAAAAATGTATACAGCAGTAGACGTACATGTAAATGGTGAAGCATTTCGTGTAATGAAAGATGTACCATGCAAATACTACTACAGTTTAGAGCAATTAAACGAACAATTTTCAGGTGAATTAGCAGAAGAAATGAAGCTTTTATTAAATGAGCCACGTGGTTTTATCGGATTAAATGGATGTATTGTTGTTCCTTCTATTCATATGGAAGTCGATGCAGCTGTATTATTTTTTAATCATGAAGGATCCATTCCGCTTCATTATGGAGGCATTGTGGCAGTAATAACGATGTTACTAGAAAGCGGGTATTTAAAAAAGAGAGAGACGAACCAATACAAAATCGAAACGCTATCTGGTATATTTTCAATCCATGCGTATGTAGAGAATGATGAAGTTGTATCTGTTTCGTTTGAAAGTAAACTATGTTATATGATTGAGAAAAATTTGCAAGTGGGTAATATAAGTTACTCTCTCATACAGGCAGATAAAGTATATGCAGTTGTAGAAAAGGATGCATATTCACCAGAAATCAGTATTGAAAATATCTCTAAATTAAAAAAATGGGGTGAAGTTACACTTCAAGCTATACAAAAACAGTCATTAATAAAAAGACTTATTTTAGTAGAATCTATGCAAGCAGAAAAGAACCATATAAAGTCGATTACATTTCATGAAGATAACTTTATAGTACGTTCGCCTGGTTTTGTTTCTACTATTGTATCTTATGTTCATACATTATTTAAAAATGATTATATAGCGGATAAACCTTTTAAAAATGAAAGTATTTTTAATAGCTTTATAACAGTGGAACAAGTGAAGAAAGAAGAACAAGGATACATTTTTCGCTTTGAAAGTAGAGGGTTTATTACAGGAATGCAGACGTTTCTATTAGACTCTACAGATCCTTTTCCGACAGGGTTTTTATTAAAATAAAATAGTTAAAGGGAGAGATAAATATGAAAAACATTAAAGGGGCATTTCCAGTATTAATCACACCGATGGATGAGTTTCAAGAAATTAATTGGAACGGTGTAAAACAAAACGTAAACTATTTTATCGATCAAAAGGTAGCTGGCATTATTATTAATGGAAGTACAGGAGAGTTTGTTAGTTTATCAAAAGAAGAACGATTTAAAATGGTAGAAACAGTATTAAAAGAAGTTGATGGCCGTATTCCAGTTATTGTGGGAACTGCTGCGGAGACGACGAAAGAAACGATTGAATATACGAAACATGCAGAAGCACACGGAGCGGATTGCGCATTAATTATTAACTCGTACTATTGTAAGCCGAAAGAAGAGGAAATTTATTTTCATTTTAAAGAAATCTCAAACGCTGTAAATATACCAATTATGTTATACAATAATCCATTTACATCTGGTGTTGATATGAGTACAGAGCTCATGCTACGTATTGGAAAAGAATGTGAAAATGTTACACATATTAAAGAATCTAGCGGAGATATTCGTAAAGCAAGAGATTTAGTACGCCGAGGCGAAGGTGCTTTTCAAGTCTTCTGTGGATCTGAAGATTTAGTTATGGAATCTTATTTAGTAGGTGCAACGGGATGGGTTTCAGTAGCAGGAAATATCGTACCGGGACTTGTTACGAAAATGTATGAGCATTTCCAAAATGGTGAATTAGAAAAAGCTTGGGAAATAAACGATGCTATTTTACCTCTTTGCGAGTTCCTTGAAGGATCAGGAAAATATGTACAAATTGTTAAACGCTCAATGGAATTACACGAGCAAGCTGGGGGACCTTCTCGTTATCCGAGACTCGGATTAACTGAAGAAGAAGATCAAAAACTACAAATGATTATTTCAAAAATTGCAGCTCATGCAGCTGTTTAAATAAGGAGGAAAACATATATGTTAACGACAAATATTGAGTTGAGACCAAAAGTGAAAGCGTTTTTAAATGAAGAAATTAAAATGTTTATTAATGGTGAATTTGTACCTTCCATTAGCGGGAAGACATTTGAAACATACAATCCAGCAACAGAAGATGTTCTAGCTGTCGTATGTGAAGCGCAAGAAGAGGATATTGATGTCGCAGTAAAAGCGGCAAAATCTGCATTTGAATCAGGACCTTGGGCAGAGATGACTACTGCTGAAAGAGCGCACCTTATTTATAAATTAGCAGACTTAATTGAAGAGCATGGAGAAGAATTAGCGCAGTTAGAAGCTTTAGATAATGGGAAGCCATATCAAGTAGCACTGGATGATGATATTGCAGCGACTGTAGAAAATTATCGCTATTATGCGGGATGGGCTACAAAAATTATCGGGCAAACGATTCCGATTTCAAAAGATTACTTAAATTACACACGCCATGAACCTGTTGGCGTTGTAGGTCAAATTATCCCATGGAATTTTCCGCTCGTTATGTCTTCTTGGAAAATGGGAGCTGCACTAGCAACAGGATGTACGATCGTATTAAAACCAGCAGAGCAAACGCCTTTATCGTTATTATATACAGCCAAGCTCTTTAAAGAAGCAGGTTTTCCAAACGGTGTTGTAAACTTTGTTCCAGGTTTTGGCCCTGAAGCAGGAGCTGCAATCGTAAACCATCATGATATTGATAAAGTAGCCTTCACAGGTTCAACAGTTACAGGGAAATATATTATGCGTCAATCTGCAGAAACAATTAAACATGTAACGTTAGAACTTGGTGGTAAATCACCAAATATCATTTTAGAAGACGCTGATTTAGAAGAAGCGATTAACGGTGCATTCCAAGGCATTATGTATAATCACGGCCAAAATTGTAGTGCCGGTTCTCGCGTGTTCGTTCACCGAAAACATTACGAAACAGTCGTAAATGAACTAGTAGAAATGGCGAATAACGTGAAACTTGGAGCAGGTATGGAGAAGGAAACAGAAATGGGACCGCTCGTATCTAAAAAACAACAAGAGCGTGTGCTACATTACATTGAACAAGGAAAAGCTGAAGGCGCTACTGTTGCTGCTGGTGGTGAACGTGCATTTGAAAAAGGTTATTTTGTACAGCCAACAGTATTCACAAATGTTACTGATGATATGACAATTGTGAAAGAAGAGATTTTTGGACCAGTTGTCGTTGTACTTTCGTTTGATTCAACAGAAGAGGTCATAGAAAGAGCAAATCGCTCTTCATACGGACTCGCTGCGGGCGTATGGACACAAAATATTAAAACAGGACATCAAGTTGCTAATAAATTAAAGGCAGGAACAGTATGGATTAATGATTATAATTTAGAAAATGCAGCTGCACCATTTGGTGGCTTTAAACAATCTGGTATCGGTCGTGAGTTAGGTTCATATGCGCTTGATAACTATACAGAAGTGAAAAGCGTTTGGGTAAATATAAAGTAATAGAGAATCTAACTGTTAATAAATAGAGGGATGAAATAATGAGCGATACGGACAACTGTAAGTGTTAAAAATAGTTGTCCGTTTTCTTATATATAAAATAGCTTTTAAAAGAATGATAAGGGGGATTTGGATGGAGCAATTAGTAGAGTGGTTAGTAGGGCAAGTATGGAGTATTGGGCTAGTTGTTTTTGCATTAGGGGCAGGTGTGTATTTTACAATTGCCACTCGTTTTCTGCAAATTCGTTATTTTAAAGAGATGATTAAACTATTATTTGAAGGGAAGAGCTCGGAGACGGGAATTTCATCCTTTCAAGCATTTTGTTTAGCCTTATCAGGTAGGGTTGGAATAGGTAATATCGCAGGGGTCGCGACTGCTATCGCTTTTGGCGGACCAGGAGCTGTGTTTTGGATGTGGGTAATGGCTCTTTTAGGAGCAGCGAGTGCATTTGTTGAATCAACATTATCTCAAGTGTATAAAAGTAAAGTTGGAAATGAATACCGGGGCGGTACACCATATTTCATTGAAAAAGGCTTGAAAATGAAATGGTTTGCAGTCATTGTAGCGGTTGTTGTAACACTTTCATATGGCGTTTTATTACCAGGTATTCAGTCTAGTAGTATCGCAGTTGGATTTGAAAACTCTAATGGCATTAGCAAATATATAACTGGAATATTATTAGTTATATTATTAGCATCAATCATTTTTGGTGGCGTAAAGAGAATTGCGGGCGTTTCGCAAATGCTTGTTCCATTTATGGCAATTGGTTATGTAATTGTTACATGTATCGTATTAATTGCGAATGTAACAGAAATTCCAAGTATGTTCGCTTTAATTTTCTCTAGTGCTTTTGGTGTAAATGAAATGTTTGGTGGAATCGTCGGTGCAGCAATTGCATGGGGCGTAAAGCGCGCTGTATTTTCAAATGTTGCAGGTGTTGGAGAAGCGACGTATAGCTCCGCTGCTGCTGAAGTATCCCATCCTGCAAAACAAGGGTTAGTTCAAGCATTTTCTGTATATATCGATACAATTGTTGTATGTACAGCGACAGCTCTTATGATTTTAATAACAGGTATGTATAATGTTATACCTGAAGGGAAAAGCGCTATAGTAAAGAATATAGGGAATGTTGATGCAGGTCCAATCTATACACAACAAGCAGTTGAAACTGTTATGACAGGGTTTGGTCCATTATTCATTTCAATCGCAATCTTCTTTTTCGCATTTACAACTTTACTCGCATACTACTATATCGCTGAAACGACGCTTACTTATTTAGATCGTGATCTTAAACTTAGATGGTTAAAACCAGTTTTAAAAATTGGTTTTTTAATTATGGTTTACATCGGTAGCGTAGAATCAGCGTCGCTTTTATGGAATCTTGGAGATTTAGGAATCGGTAGTATGGCATGGTTAAACTTAATTGCAATTCTACTATTAAGTAAAATCGCATTAAAAGTGTTAAAAGATTATGAAGCACAGAAAAAAGAAGGGAAAGATCCAGTATTTGATCCTAAAAATGTTGGGATTGAAGGATTAACGTTTTGGGAAGAAAGAAGTAAAGAGATTGAAAGGAAAAACTATAAGGAACAATCTGTAGTGGATGATAGTCTGAAATTGTAACTACAATAAACTGAATATTCTTTCTTTTTAACGAGGTATATTGCCTTCTTTTCATCACATACTACAATAGGTACACATAATTTGAATGGGGGTAATAATAAGATGGAACACGAACAACATAGTTCAGTAAATGATGTTCTACATCATTATAAAGAAGGAATTGGTAGTTTTACAAACCAAATTCCTGAAATTGCTGAAACATATAATGCATTCACGCAAGCTTGTTTTCAAGAGGGCGCTTTAACAAAAAGGGAAAAACAACTTATCGCATTAGGAATTAGTCTAGCAACGCAAGATGAATATTGTACCATTTATCATACAAAAGGTTGTCTTGATCAAGGATGTTCAGATAAAGAGATTCTGGAAGCATGTGGTGTATCAGCAGCATTTGCTGGCGGAGCTGCAATGAGTCAAGCAGTAACATTAGTACAAGAGTGTTTAAGTGAACTGAAAAATCAAAAGCATTGAATATAAAAGAACGTTTTAAACTTTATGTTTAAAACGTTCTTTTACGTGAGATTAAATTTGAGTATAAAAATTATTTGGTATGTGATGTATTAAAGTAAGAATTTTAAATTTAGTGGGAATGAGAAATAACAACTATTTATTTAGTATTAAGATTTTCTAAAAAGTTTCAATTGTTTCATATAATCAATAGCTTTTGTTTTGTTCTTTTGTTTACATACATATTCGAATTCATTCTTATCTCGATAGTAACTATTTATTATTTCTTCTGTAAGAAATCCATCGGAAATAGCTTTTTTAATTGCGCAATGTGGTTCATTTGTATGAGTGCAGTTAGAGAATTTACAGCTCATAGATATCTCTTTGATATCTTCATAGCCAAGATCAAAGTTGTCCTCATGTTTTATTAAGTCAAAACCTGTTTTACTAATGGTTAATCCCTCCACTTTCCATACATTCTATAAGTATGTTTTATCTAAATATATATTTCCTTTTAGTAATCTGTTATTCCTTCTATAAAACTTGGTACAATGAAACAAAAGGGGGATTAGTAATGCAAAATTTAGTAATTGAAGAGATTAAGCAAATAAAAGATGGCGTGGAGGAGCTTTCGAATCTTTTGAAAACGGTTGTAGATGATGGGGCATCAATTGGCTTTTTACCTCCACTGGAACAAAAAGAATCGGTAAAGTATTGGGAAACAGTCTTAGCACCAGAAGTGATCTTATATGTCGCTAAAATAAATAATGAAGTGGCAGGGAGTATTCAATTACATTTAGTTACAAAGCCTAATGGGATTCATAGAGCTGAAATTTGCAAGTTAATGACTCACCCGAACTTTAGACGTAACGGCATTGGACGTTCGCTTATGCAAAAAGCAGAGGAAAGAGCAAAGCAAGAAAAAAGGTCTCTTTTAGTGCTAGATACTAGAGAAGGAGATCCTTCGAATAGATTGTATAAGTTGTTAGACTATCAAGAATCCGGAAAAATACCAGGGTATGCAATTTCTCCGAATGGTGAGTTAGATGCAACGGTAATTTATTATAAAATGATTTAGTTTTTTATTTAAAAAGGGAAATAATTTCAAACAACACATTTGTTATTATGTTCGTGCGTTGATTTATAAAAAATATTGATAATTTAAAACAATGTTTGATAAAACCTTGTAACTTCATCTGGAACATTCAATTAAAGGGCTAGTTTGTAGGAGGATAACAGGTTTTTTAGAGTTATTATTTAACGTATTATCCGAAAGAAGTCTCCTTCCTCAAGCGTGTTAGCTCGGCTGTCTGTCCTAGGACAAATTCGTTAGCTATCAAAAGTAACGATGAACCGAGAAGCCCCCACTCCGGGGTAAGCTAGTAAGAGATACTAAGTGGGTGGTAGTTCACATAGGAATTTTGAAGTCTTTTGGTGAATATTAAATGTTAATCTAAAAGATGGAGGTTGCTGTGATGTTGAAACTGTTTCAATATAACTGGCAAGTTCGTGATGATTGGTTTACATGGTGCGAAGACATGTCGGCCGAAGAACTGGTAAAGAAACGGGTCGGTGGATTCGGCAGTATACTACATACCCTATTTCATATTGTAGATGTGGAATATATGTGGATCTTAGGGTTGCGTGGTGAATCAGTGCCTGAGGAGCCATTGTTTGAAGAGTATGCCAGCTTACAAAAAGTGAAAAATCTTTCAGCTCAGTACCACGAGAAAGTGAAGCCATTTGTGACCTCTTGGACAAATGAAATGGATTCTCGGAAACTTTCAAAAGCTGACTTCAATGAAGAGCCGATTAGCTCAAGAGACGCACCAATTAGGCGCCGAGTCATTGAATGTACACACGGAGAGTTAATACGTCATGTCATTGTCCACGAAATCCATCATATCGGCCAGTTATCTATATGGGCACGTGAAATCGGAAAGGAGCCAGTTTCCGCAAATCTGAGAGGGAGAGGGCTATTTGATAACTAGACTAACTTTGCCAATTTCGTAATTTATTTATAAACGAATAGTTTAATTGAGTATATTTAACACCGTCTATATTTCTCTAGCGGTGTTATTTGAATGTATCAATAAAATTTATTTAATGTACTAAATGAATTTGAGAAAGTTTTTAGTGGGTTCTTTTAGGTATGTTCTTCGACTTATAATGGATGTAGAGAAGATGACTAGCCGACTATAGTTATTTTCGCTTTATTATGGGAAAGGGGATGACGGGATGAGAACGCAAGGTTTACAGAAGGTGAAGAAAGTTATATTAAGTGGTGGTATATTACTTACGGGATTGTTAACTTTCGGTTTTTCAGAAAAAGCTTCAGCTCATGGATATGTAGAATCACCAGCGAGCCGTTCTTATTTATGTAAGCAAGGGGTAAATGTAAATTGCGGACCGATTCAATATGAGCCGCAAAGTGTAGAAGGAATAGGTGGATTCCCGCAATTAGGACCTTCTGATGGACAAATCGCAGGAGCTGGCCATTTTCCTGCTTTAGAGGTTCAAACAGTCGATAGGTGGAAGAAAGTTACGTTAAACGGTGGGACGAATACATTCAAGTGGAAACTAACCGCTCCTCATAGTACGAAAGAATGGAAATACTACATTACAAAGAAGGATTGGAATCCAAATATGCCTTTAACAAGGTCTAGTTTAGATTTAGTGCCGTTCTATGTGAAAAATGATGGAGGAACTAGACCAGGAACTTCAGTAACACATGAAGCAAATATACCTACTGATAGAAATGGATATCACCTTATTTTAGCTGTTTGGGAAATTGCAGATACTGGGAATGCATTTTATCAAGTTATAGATGTTAACCTTGTAAATAACGGTTTGGCATCGAATTTCGCGCTAAATCATGTAGTGCAGGCTCCTACCTTATTTTAAATAAAATATACATTTCGATCATCTAATTCATTTTAGATGATCTTTTTTACGAAAAACGATGAAAAATATAGAAGAAAGTACAATTATTTATAAAAAAATGGGCTTTAAATATTGTCATATTTGCTTCTTTAAGATATCCTTTTCATGAAGAGGTGGAAAACATGGAAAAAGTACTAGTTTTCGGGCATAAAAACCCAGATACAGATGCAATTTGTTCTGCAATTGCTTATGCAGAATTGAAAAAAGAATTAGGAATGAATGCTGAGCCTGTACGTTTAGGCGAAATCAGCGGTGAAACTCAATTTGCGTTAGACCATTTTAAAGTAGAAGGACCGCGTTTTGTTGAGACAGTTGCAAGCGAAGTGGACAACGTTATTTTAGTTGATCATAACGAGCGTCAACAAAGTGCTAACGATATCGAATCTGTTCGTGTGTTAGAAGTTATTGACCATCACCGTATTGCTAACTTTGAAACAAGCGATCCTATTTACTACCGTTGTGAGCCAGTTGGTTGTACAGCTACAATCTTAAACAAAATGTACAAAGAAAACGGCGTTACAATTCGTAAAGAAGTTGCAGGTTTAATGTTATCTGCAATCATTTCAGATTCTTTACTATTCAAATCTCCAACTTGCACAGAGCAAGACGTAGCAGCAGCTCGTGAATTAGCGGAAATCGCTGGTGTAGATGCTGATAGCTACGGCTTAGAAATGTTAAAAGCTGGTGCTGACTTAAGCGGAAAAACAATGGAGCAATTAATCTCTCTTGATGCTAAAGAATTCCAAATGGGTAATGCGAAAGTTGAAATCGCACAAGTAAACGCTGTTGATACAAACGACGTTCTTGTACACCAAGCGGAACTTGAAAAAGTTATCTCTGCAGTAGTTGAAGAAAAAGGTTTAGACCTATTCTTATTCGTTGTAACTGATATCTTAACTAACGATTCTGTCGGTCTTGCGATCGGTAAAGCAGCAAACGTTGTTGAGAAAGCATACAACGTATCTCTAGAAAACAACACTGCGACTTTAAAAGGTGTTGTATCTCGTAAAAAACAAATCGTACCAGTATTAACAGAAGCATTCCAAGCTTAATATACTTGGGTATGGTTTAACAAAAAAGGACAAGTAGTCAGATTGGCTACTTGTCCTTTTTTATCTCCAAAAAACAGAAAATTAAAAACGGGAGGATTGTGTATGCTTAATGATTTAGAAAGTAAATTACAGTCACTTTTAGAGCGAAATATTACTTCTGTTTCAGAATTAGAGCGTTGGCTTTTGGAGGAATTGCGTGTAAACGCTGAAATAGAAGAGGAGATAACAAGTAGTTTAATCGCCATGTATAGAGATACAAATGACAGAAATATACGTAATTTACATATGTATAATCAAAATACAATTCAACCACTTTTAAAAAGATACAATGCAAAATTTGACCAGAAATTTAGAGAGTGTCCATTTTCAAATTTATTAGATGAGCAGAAATATGGATTTATGAAAAAAGCAAGATTGGTGAAAAGTAAAACATTTAATGAAAAGAACATTGCTCTTTCCATTAAAGAGCAAGAGCTTATAACGCAGTATAGAGAAATAATGTCTAACATATCTATTAATTGGGAAGGAGAGCTAAAGACGTATGCATACATAAAAGCAAAGTTAGATAACCCCAATAGAGTTATTCGTGAAAAAGCTTGGTATGCTTTATGTGAAGCAAGAAGTGTAGTGAAAATAGAAATAGATTGTATTATGAATGAACTCGTACAATTGCGGAATGAGATCGCTTTACATGCAGGATTTAATAATTATAGTGAATATGCTTTTAAACAAAAAAATAGAGATTATAGTATTGAAGAGTGTTATAAACTTCATGAATCTATAGAAAAGTATGTTGTACCAATATGGGAACAGTTGGGGATTCTTTCTAAAAAGAATCTCGGTGTAAAAACGTATCGCCCTTGGGATCTTACTCCAAGTAATTTACCAAAAATCCCGTTTCAAAATGCCATTGATGTATTGAATGGGGTGGAAGAAATATTTCGGAAGACAGATTTATATTTTTATGAGAAATTTATTCATATAAGAAAAGGGGGATTCATTGACGTAGAAGAACGTGAAAATAAAGCGCCAGGAGCCGCTTGTTTTACCTTGCCTCATAGTAAAGAGGTTTTTGTGTATTCTAATTTTAGTCCATCATTTTATGCAATTAACGCGTTAATACATGAAGTGGGACATGCATTTCATTTTTATAAACAATTTAACAATGATAGTAGCATGCAGGAAAGATATCTTCGTGAAGAGGTGGCTGAACTTTATTCCCTAAGTCTTGAGTTACTAGTAACGGATAAGCTGGATATCTTTTATAAGAAAAAGGATGAATATAAAGAAGTGCAGCGCGTCCAATTATACCGTGCTTTGTCTTTATTAATGTCGTCAGTTGCAGGAGATGTATTCCAGCACTGGCTCTATTCAAATCCAAACCATACATCAGAAGAACGTGATAAGAAATACGCTGAACTATGTAAAAGATATCAATATTCATCAGTCAATATTGCTGGATTAAAAGATGAAATTGGTTCGAGTTGGTTAGAGTCATTTCACTTTGTTCAGTTTCCTTTTTATAAAATTGAATATGCAATTGCTCAAATAGGAGCAATGCAATTGTTTCAAATTTACCGGGAAGACCCAGAAAAAGCGATTGCTTTCTTTAAAGAAGGTGCGAGTGCAGATTGGAATTTATCCATACAAGAAATATATGAAAAAACAGGTGTCACGTTTGATTTTTCGGAAGAAAGGATAGAAAGTACTGCAAGTGTTATTTTGGATTTGATTAATGAATAAAATAAGGATAGCATTTGCTATCCTTATAACTGCTTGTTCGTAGATTTTTTCTTGTTTATATAAAATGTAATAATAGCCGCAATGAGGAAAATAGGTATAGCATACGCTTGCCCAACAAACAACTTCCAGCCAACATGATTATAACCTTCAGATGCTGGAGCAATCATAGCGATTACGCAAACGATAATATAGAGTACTAGTGCAGGGATTATATTTTTCATTTGTTCACCCCCTTTTCATAAAATTATCACATGTATATTTATATAATAAATTATAGTTTGAGAAAAGATATATGTTTTTCTAACATTTATGTAAATAAAAGGGTTGTTATTAAGTGGAATAGAATAGGTGTATGTAGAATGATATAGGGGTGTTACATATAATGAACAATATATTAAATCGAATAAAGAAAGATGTAAATATAGAATTATTGAATGGGCTATGGCCTGGTTTTAAGAGGGCTGCATTTGCATTATATAATGATGAGCATGTGTATGTATTTCATCATCCATTATATTTGAAAGATGATGGTGAGTATGCCGTTTTAAAGCGAGATGACCAATTTAAGGCTGATACATTTATCTTATTAAAAGATTATCCAACTGCCATCGTGAATATGAATAGGCATAAAGATTATGAAAGTCTACTTGCAGTGGTGGTGCATGAACTTTTTCATTGCTATCAATATTCGAATAAAGGAAGTAGATTTCCAAATGAATCTCTAGGATTTCAATATCCTATAATGGAAGAAAATATAGAATTGCGAAATAAAGAACGAAAGTGTTTATATGATGCTGTTCATTGTAAGTCACAAGCTGAAAAAGGTAATTATATTAAGCAATTTATTGAACTAAGAGAGCAAAGAGCTAGATTTATGAGAGAAGAGTTTATAACATATGAGTATATGGTTGAAAGTATAGAAGGGCCTGCTTGGTATGTTGAAATGAATACTTACATTGCAGTATGTAAAAATGTTAAAAGTGAAACATTACGAAAATATAGCGGACTTATTTTAGATGCATATGATGCTAATTATAACATTAGAAAGAGCTGCTATAGCTCAGGAATGCTTTTATGTTTATTATTAGATGAAATCCTCCCTGAATGGAAAAAGAGCTTCTTTTATAGTGATAAATCGTTATATGCTTTTTTAAAACAAAATATAAATGTTGTTTTAAGTTTAAATAATGAAATTGCAATAAGTAAAGAAACGAAGCAAATCCTTCATTTTGTTCAAAACGAAAGAGACAAGGATATTAAGCAATTTTATGTTGAAGAAGGGTATGATCTGTATATAGTAGGGGATATAAAATTAAATTCGTTTAATCCGATGAATGTAAAATTAAACAAAAATAAAGTGTTACATAAAACTTTTTTAAGTGTAAGTATACATAATAAAACATATATGATAAATCAACCTGTTTTAGCATCTTTTGAAGAAGATTTTAAAAATATGAAACAAGTTCATATTATAATGAATGAAAAGCCAATAGAAACAAATAATGGTTGGAACGTAGTGGGTATTGGAGATATAGAAGCTGAGTATGAAGAAGTAGGGAATTCTATATTTTTAAATTTAAAAAGTTAGAAGTGAGGTAAGAAATAACGATGAAAAGGTTATGCATAATTCCATGCGGAAAAAAGAAAATTTGGGATAAGTATCCAGATTACGGATCGATGGAGGCAAAAGAAGTATATATTAGTCCGTTCGGAAAAGCATGTCAGGTGTATGCAACTATGTTTTTTGAGAATTGGGTGATATTATCGGCGAAGCATGGATTTTTAAGACCAAATGATATTGTTTTAGAAAACTATGATCTTGCATTTGATTCAAAAAGCGATGAGATTATTAGCGTGGAACAATTAAAACAACAGATGATTGAAAAAGACTTACATCAGTTTGATGAAATAGTTTTACTTGCAGGCAAGAAGCATAAGAAAGTAGTGACACAATTATATGCAGAAGAAATTATTACGTATCCGTTAGCAGGATGTAAAGGAATTGGGTATATGTTGCAGAGGTTGAAAGGGGCTGTGGGGGAAGGGAAGGAATTATAGTTAACGATTTGTTTGAGCTTTTCAATACGTATATTGTGAGCGAGAAGAAAGAAAATACATATGAATTTAAAGCCCAACTATTGGGCTTTTTTCTTTATAGTAGTCCCTATAAATATATAAAGTACAACTAATAGAAAAGTACAACATTTATAACTATACTTATAAATCTAGAACATAGACTAGTAAACAAACCTTTTTCTACTTTTAAACATAGAATATGATGAATTCTATTTAGGAGGATGCATATTCATGGGGAATCATTGTAATTGTAGGCGCTCATTTTGGGATGATTTAATGTTTGGAAGATGTGGATGTAAATGCAGGGATTGTCACGAATGTCGTTGCAAAGAGAAACCAAAATGTAATTGTGACGAGTGTTGCTGCAAGGAGAAACCGAAGTGTGATTGTGAAAAATGCAATTGTAAAGAGAAACCGAAATGTCATTGTAAACATGAAGGGTATTAATAATAAAAAAGAGTACGCTAAGTACTCTTTAATTTTTTAAGGTTATATTCCATCTTGACCAGATTTTTTTACAATTTCCCATGTGTCTTGTTTTTTAATCTTGATAGCTACATTAGTTCCGGTAGATTCCTTATAAAAGATATATCCATTGTTTTCGTCCACATATGTCAATGGTTCACTTATGCAATCTCGCGAACAAGATGTATTAATTAGCTCGATTAATGATAGTTCGCTCGGATCGGTTTTACTTGCATCTATAATAGTATCAACGTCTATTTTACGGTAACCTTGTAAATTCACATGGAAACTTTGTTCAATTTCACCTGTAATGCTAGTATTCATTACTTCAACAGAATTTTTCTTTTCTTGAAGAAATCCATTCTCATAAAGTAATTTTGTATATCCAAGCCATCCAATTAAAACTAGCATAATAAACATACTAAATATTTTAAGTGTTCGAAGCCGTTTACTAACAATCGTTTCTGAGTATTTCATTCAGTTAAATCCTCCATTGTTTTTAATTAAAAGTATGCCTAGATACATACTTTTAGAAGAAGGATAGAACTTAACGAGTTCTATTCTAGATTCAAAAAAGAAAGCATCCGAAGTTAGATACTTTCTTTTTTAGTATTTTTCGCTATCTGTTCGTTACTTGTTTCATAAGTGGTCTAATTTCTTTAACAGGTGGTTTTTTATCATAGGCATCAACGTAAGAGAAATAGTAATTTAAGTTTCTGAGAAGACCTTTTCCTATTTTAGCGCTCAAGAACGGAAATACTTGTCCAGTATAATCATCGAGAGATTTACAGTAATATTTTTCATCTAAATAAATACTGTATTTACATGTTAGTTCTACTAGTGACTTCCCTTCATCATCAATTACTTCTTTAGAATCAATAATGTCTATTAATGCGAATTTTTCATTTAGATAAACTTTCTTCTTTTTCTCGTGTTTATTTGTGAGGATAAATACGAGACCAATGGCGTTAATCAAACTATTTCCTCCTATAAAAAACGGATATTAATAAAATATATCGATATACGTTAAATGTAAAGAGGAGAGGTGAAATTTCATTGATAGAAAGTATTATAAGCCGATTTGTTTTTCAAATCGGCTTATTGTTATTGAAACACTTGCGGGAATTGTTTTACGATTGCATTTGTTATCATGTCGGCCATTTCTAATGCTTCTTTTTCAATTTTATCGTATAGTTTTACGCTTGCTTCAAAATCTTTATTTAGAAAGGCAAGTGCTTCTGCTTTCGTAAGTGCTAAATGTTCATAAAACATTTTTCTAAATTCTTCTTTGTCTATATATGGGTTGATGCTAGTAAGAAACGCCACAATTTCATCACCATTAGCGTACCATTTTTTCTCTATAGCGGCAGCTGCATTTTGATCACCAGCTTTTGCAGCTTTAACTAGATCCGCTGCAATGACTAAGTGGTCTTTAATTAGTGCACTATATTTTTTTACAGCATCCTCACCATAGAATGGTTCAAGAGATAGTCCCATATGTGTTGCATTTTGAAGAAGACGCCCAACTGTAACGTTAACGTCTGGTAAATTAAAGACAATACTTATAATAGCTAATCTCGTCCAAGCGACGTGTTGTTCCCATAAAGAACGCATATAACCTTTTAAAAAGTTTTCATTTTTACTAATTCGGTAATTACGTACAGATGTATCAAAGTGTACATAAGGGTTATGATAGGGGGAGTAATACGATTGCCAATAAGAATACATAAACGGTAACACTCCTTTGAACATGTATAACTCAAAGTATGATGGGAATTTATTTTTAGTTACGTGTCCTAGATTAATTTCAGAAATTGATATGGAAAAAGATGAAGAATTTTATTGTGGTATATATAAATAAAATGAATATGATAATAAACAAGGCTCTGCAAGGGAAGTTGCAGAGCCTCAAAAGGGTATTGCCGAGATGTCGGACTCGACTAAGTAATGTTATCATAAAATTCTATTAAAAAAACCTGGTAAATGTGTCCAAATGAAAGTAGATACTTAATTAAGTTAAAGGAACCTGCTTCCCGCGGCAGATCCCTTTAACTAGATAATGTCGATGAGCAAAAACTCATCTGGAGTACTTTTATAATAACAAGTGAAATTCGTTTTGTGTATTGAGAAAAAAAGATTTACTTCATTGGATGTTTAGAATTTATATTTTACATCTCTTTATTATCACGATTTGGTGTAAGTGGAGTATGGTTATAAAATGGAGAAAAGATTTACAATCACATCAAAAAGTGTACTGAAATATATATAAATCAAAAAAGACCTGCACAAATAAGCAGGTCAACTTAAGGGGTTTATCCAACAGAATATCTCATATGTTAACAACTGTATTGTAGTAAGTCTATAAGGTTTATATTGAGAAAATTATTATGAATGATATATTTCGCACGTGTATTAATGTTTAAAAAGTTGAGAAAGAAAATGAAAAAGCTTTCTATAAGAAAATAATGGTTGGTACTTATAATATGATTCATATTTCCACGCATCATTATTTGAGAATTGGAGTTGGTTCGGTACTGTTTTCTGTTTGATGAACCTAATATCACGGTGCTTCATATAGCAACCTCCTGAATTCATATGTATAAGATTAGTAGTATTCAAGGAGAATTAATAAAATGTGTATTTATTTTGAAATTCGTTATAGTTGCTAATCAATCTCTAAAACGTAAAGAAGCATAAAATAATGAAAAAGCAGGCTGTTAGTTATGTATTCATCACTTTCATGACGCATAAGAGATGATATAATAGGAGTAGATGAAAGATAAAGAAAAGCAGGTGACTCTTTTTTGTTTACAAAAGCACAAGAACTTTTAGCGTCTTATTTCGGTTATTCGTCATTCCGAAGAGGACAAGATGAAACAATTAAAAATGTATTAGATGGGAAAGATACTGTCTGTATTATGCCTACAGGTGGTGGTAAGTCAATTTGTTATCAAATTCCCGCATTAGTATTCGAAGGAACGACATTAGTTATTTCACCATTGATTTCACTTATGAAAGACCAAGTAGATACATTAGTACAAAACGGTATTTCAGCTACTTATATTAATAGTTCTATTTCGATTGCGGAAGCGAATCAACGAATTCAATTAGCAAAACAAGGACATTATAAGTTACTTTATGTGGCGCCGGAGCGTCTTGATTCAATGGAATTTGTTGACCAACTTATCGATATGAAAATCCCGATGATTGCAATTGATGAGGCGCACTGTATTTCGCAGTGGGGACATGATTTCCGTCCGAGTTATTTACATATACATCGCATATTAGATTATCTTCCAGAAAAGCCGCTTGTCCTAGCATTAACTGCGACGGCAACACCACAAGTTCGTGAAGATATTTGCAACACGCTTGGAATTAATCAAGAAAATACGATTATGACAACGTTTGAGCGCGAGAACTTATCATTTTCTGTTATTAAAGGACAAGATCGTAATGCATATTTAGCGGACTATATTCGTCAAAATCAAAAGGAATCTGGGATTATATATGCAGCTACTAGAAAAGTAGTTGATCAGTTGTTTGAAGATTTAATGAAAGCGGGCGTTTCGGTATCAAAATACCATGCTGGTATGAGTGATAACGATCGAAATGAGCAGCAGGAACTCTTTTTACGTGATGAAGTGAGTGTAATGGTAGCGACATCTGCGTTCGGGATGGGGATTGATAAATCGAATATTCGTTACGTTATCCATTATCAACTACCAAAAAACATGGAAAGTTATTACCAAGAAGCAGGCCGTGCAGGCCGTGATGGATTAGATAGTGCATGTATATTGTTATATTCTTCTCAGGATGTGCAAGTACAGCGCTTTTTAATTGATCAATCGACTGGAGAATCTCGTTTTTCAAATGAACTTGAAAAGCTGCAAAATATGACTGACTACTGTCATACAGAACAATGTTTACAATCATTTATTTTGCAATACTTTGGAGAAGAACCGAAAGAAGATTGTGGACGTTGCGGTAATTGTACGGACGACCGCGAAAGTATCGATGTGACGAGAGAATCACAAATGGTTCTATCTTGCATGATTAGAACGAACCAACGATTTGGTAAACAAATGATTGCACAAGTTTTAACTGGATCTAAAAATAAGAAAGTTATTGAATTTAATTTTCATACGTTACCAACATACGGATTACTATCAAATCGTAGCGTAAAAGAAGTTAGTGAATTTATTGAGTTTCTAATTTCAGATGAGTTAATTGCAGTTGAACATGGTACGTATCCAACATTAAAAGTTACGGAAAAAGGGAAAGATGTATTATTAGGTAAAGAGAATGTTTTACGTAAAGAACGAGTAGAGACAAGACAAATTGTTCAAGATCATCCTTTATTTGAAGTGCTTCGCGAAGTACGTAAAGAAATTGCGCAAGGAGAAGGTGTACCTCCATTCGTTATTTTCTCTGATCAAACGTTGAAAGATATGTGTGCAAAAATGCCGCAAAGTGACTCTGAACTTTTAACTGTGAAAGGGATCGGCGAACATAAACTTGTGAAGTATGGCTCTCACTTCTTACAAGCAGTTCAGCACTTTATTAAGGATAATCCAAACTATGCCGAAACAGTTAAAACAGAAGTAGTGACAGAGCGGAAAAAGTCAGGGAAAGCTTCAGCAAATTCTCATTTAGAAACGTATGAAATGTATAAACAAGGCATTGATCTAGATGAAATTGCGAAAGAACGTGGCTTATCAAGACAAACAATTGAAAATCATTTAATTCGCTCTTTTGAAGATGGAATGGAAATAGACTGGAACAGTTTTGTTCCTGCAGAATATGAATCACTGATTGAAACTGCCGTGCAAAATGCAGAGGGTGGTCTGAAATCAATTAAGGAACAACTTCCAAATGAAGTGAGTTACTTTATGATTCGTGCATATTTACAATTTAGAAAGTAGATATATATAAAGGGGATAGGGATATATGCATCACGTTTTCGTGTATGGCACATTAAGAAAAGAGCAAACGAATGCTCATTTTATGCAAGGCGCAATATGCATTGCAGACGGAGCATGGACGTATGGTAAATTATTTGACACAAACGAGGGGTATCCGGCAATGATTTGTTCAAATGAGGACAAAGTATACGGAGAAGTTTATGAAGTAAATGAGGTTGTTCTGCAAAAATTAGATGAACTTGAAGAATATACAGGTAATGCAGAAAGTGATTTATATGACCGAATCACCGAAACGGTTTATTTAGGTGATAGAGAAATACGTGCATTTGTGTATGTTGCTCAAGATATAGGGATACTGAAAAAAGTTATCATTTCTGGTGATTGGGTGATGTATCAAAAAGGTAAATAAAAGTAGCGGAAGAGCAGATAGTGGAATCATCCATTATCTGCTTTTTATATTGGTACTTTCAAAATTCTTATTATTTTGATAAATTGTAAATATAGGGAAATTAGAATGGTTTTTTCATGGGTGTCAGAGATTTAGTTTTTCACCTGTAGAAGAAAAAACTATTGCAGGAGGAGAATAATAATGAACGAATTAGATGTGAGAGAATTTTACGAAAAACAATTCAAACTATCCAATTACGATATCAATACAGAAAGCTGGTTAGAGCAAGTTGCTAAAGAAGTTAAAGAACAAGTTGGATATCCATTTCAGTCGATGTTGGAACTAGGTGCAGGAAATGGTGGATTCGCAAGGGCGATGGCTAAGTTAGATGTAAAAATGACTACTGTTGAGCTTGTACCAGAGTTAGCTATGTTTGCAAAAGAACATTCTACTAATGATATAGATATTCATTGCGCTGATTTTTATAAAATTAATTTTGAAGAAAAGTTTGATGTTGTTAGTTATTTAGATGGATTTGGTGTAGGAGCAGATGATGAACAATTGATTCTATTAAAACGCATTAAAAACTGGATGAAGGATGATGGATGTGCACTTATTGATATGTATCAACCATTGTATTGGAAAAAAGCAAGTGGACAAGAAATGACCTTAAGTGCAGCTATGCGAAAATACGAATATGATAGTATAAATGAAAGAATGTTAGATCATTGGTGGCATCCGAATAATCCCAACGATATAGTCACACAGTCTTTACGATGTTATACGGTAGATGAGATTAGCAATCTATGTGCTGAAGCTGGATTAAGTATTGTAGGGTTCTTCCCAGGTGGAGCATATGATTTTGAAAAACGAAAATATAAAGAATTAGCAACATTAAATGAATGTTTGGCATATCGAATTAAAGTAAGGAAGAGTAGGGATTAATCTCTACTCTTTTTTGATTTAGAAAATTCTTACTAAAGCTATTGACTTTATAAATGGATTTTTAATACAATTATATTTCGACTGAAAAATTAGAACGGACAGGAGGGAATCATCAAATGAACAACATTTTTGAGGTAGAGTTACAAAGGATGAAAGATACATTAAGTACGATGGATGATCAATTAGAACAGCTCGAAAAAATTCCGGTTTATTATGGAGATGATTTTAAAGAACAGATTCTAGAAAGTATGAGGGAGTCTAATAGACAAAACTTACGTATTGGTGTGCATGAGCCATACTTTGGGAGACTAGACTTTCAAGAGGATGGCAAGGAAGATGTTATGCCGATTTACATCGGTAAAGTAGGTGTTTCAGATAAAGATACGATGAAACCAATTGTAATTGATTGGCGGGCACCTGTCGCAAGTATGTTTTATTCATTTACCGGTGGAGATGAATTAGCGTTTTATCAATCACCAGACGGATTAGTAGAAGGTGATGTGTATTTAAAGCGAAATATCTCTATCCGAAAAAGAGAACTAGAACGTGTTGTTGATACATACGTGAAAGGAAATGAAGATGTATCGCATGCCGATGATTTTCTTCTATATCGATTAGGTGAGAATAAAGATAATAAACTAAAGGATATTGTTTCGACGATACAATCAGAGCAAAACGATATTATTCGTGCGGAAAGAAACTTACCATTATTAATTCAAGGGGTTGCAGGGAGCGGAAAAACAACAATCGCTTTACATCGCCTTGCTTTTTTAATTTATGAATATCGTGAGCAGCTAGAAGCTGAGAGAATGATTGTATTCGCTCCGAATAGTCTGTTTTTAGACTATATTTCGAGTGTACTACCTGAATTAGGTGTAGGGAATATTAGTCAAACAACATTTCCAGATTGGGCATTACGTACGTTAGATGATTCGGTGAAACTGAAGCAGACAGAAGAAAAATTGATAGAAGCATTTTCTATTAATCGTGATGAAGAAAAGGTTATGCTCGGTAAATTGAAAGGTACACTAGAATTTAAGTCCTTTATTGAAGAGAGAATGATTCAATTTGAAAATGAATTAGTACCAACAAGTGATTTTGAGGCATGGGACAAAGCTATTATTCCAGTAGAAGACATAAAAAAATGGATGCAAGTGGAATATAAACATTATCCATTAAAGAAAAGAAGAGAAAGATTAGTCGGCCGAATGAAGCGCTGGATTGAAATTGAACTGAAAAAGTATGGAGAAACAAACGAGAAGAAATTATTAAAAAAAGAAGCGACAAAGAGATTGAACAATTATATGAAGTTTTGGCCGAAAATGAGCCCACTTTCACTATATAGTTCAATATTGAAAAATAAAGAAATACTCGAAGTATTGCCTGAAGAACTTGTGAAAGAAACTGAAAAGAGTTGTCGTAAAAAAGAAGTGTATGTAGAAGATTTACCAGCTTTAATTTACATACATCTCCGCATAACAGGTATTGAAATCGGACAGAAATTTCATCACGTCGTTATTGATGAAGCGCAAGATTTTTCACCATTCCAAGTTTACGTATTAAAAGAAATTACACTAGGTAATTCTTTTACTATATTAGGTGATTTATCTCAAGCAATTTATGATTATCAAGGGATTGAAGATTGGAGTGCTTTTAAAGAAGTGTTCCAAGAAACAGGTTATTATGAACTGACAAGAAGTTATCGTTCTACAAAAGAAATTATTGAATTTGCGAACGAGATAATTAAAAATGCAGAGATTCCAGTGGGGCTCGCAACACCAGTTTTTCGCAGCGGTGAAGATGTTAAAGTAATCCATACAGAAGATCAATTTAATGAGATTATGAAGACGTTAAAACATCTACAAAATGAAGATGTGAAAACAATTGCGGTAATAGGAAGAACAGACGATGAATGCCGCGATTTATATGAGAAATTAACAAATGCAGGATTAGCTGTAAACGTCATTGAAGCAGATCAAAGTAAATATGAAGGTGGTATTTCAGTAGTACCTGTATACTTGGCAAAAGGGTTAGAATTTGATGCTGTTCTATTAATCGATGTTGATGAAGAACATTATAAAAATACGAAACATGATGCGAAGTTACTATATGTCGGATGTACAAGGTCACTTCATGATTTATGGATTTTCCATAGCGGAGAAGTATCACCTTTAATTAATGGAATAAAATAAATATGAAAAACAAGAGGCTTTTCTAGTAACAATAAGAAGAACCTCTTGTTTTTCTATATAAAGACATGGAGAGAAAATAACTATGATAACAAAAGTAATAACAAAAAGAAATTGGGAAATCGCAAAGGTAGATGGAGAAGTTAATGAAGCTTCACTTAAAGAAGAGGGATTTATTCATTGTTCATTTTTACAGCAAGCTTTAAAAGTTGCTGTAAAACATTTTAGTCATGAAGAAGATGTTTTATTACTAACAATTGATCCATCCTTAATAAAAGCAGATATAAAATATGAACTTGCTTCTAACGGTCAAGAATATCCGCATGTATATGGGGTAATTCATATTGAGGCAATTGTAGATGTTACTCCATTTACTAAAGAAAAAGGAGAGTTTATATTATAAGAGGTACAAAATTAAGATTGTAATAGCCGTTTAAATTAACAAAAAAAGCACAAATAATATAGTTTGTGCTTTTTTATTATCTATTTTTTGTAAATACGCATTGTTTTTATCACACTAATACTGTACGATACATAGTATAAAACATATACTGTATGACATATAGTAATGGAAATGAGGTGAGTGAATGGATACTTTATTAAATTCGTTAATTACTGAATTAAGAAGAGGTACATTAACATTAGCGGTTTTAAGCCAGTTAAGAACACCGCAGTATGGGTATTCACTTGTCCAATTATTGGAGCAATCAGGGATCACAATCGATCAAAGTACTCTATATCCACTACTTCGCCGATTAGAAAAGCAAGAGCTAGTGACGAGTAGTTGGGATAAAACGGAGAGTAGACCTCGTAAGTATTACGTTTTAAGTGAATATGGATTAGAGATATTTTTGCAGTTAAAAAAGGCATGGATAAAGGATTCGAAAGAACTTTATAACTTATTAAAGGAGGAGGACAAGAATGAATTTGATTGATATTTATGTCGAAGAAGTAGCGAAGAGATTACCTGAAAAAAATCGTGAAGATATTATTCTTGAACTACGGTCAACTATCGAGGATATGTTACCTGATGAGTATAATGAGGAAGATGTAAAGAGTGTCCTTGAAAAATTGGGAAGCCCAGTTTCATTGGCTAATGGCTATCTGGATAGACCGATGCATTTAATTGGACCACGTTATTTTGATGTATATACGACGTTATTAAAAATGATTATACCAATTGCAGCTGTAATCGCACTCATTGCAATGGTTGCAGAAAATTTTGTAGGATATAATGGTGAGCAAGCGGTATTAAATGTTATTTTAAATTTGATAGGTAAAGGACTTGGGGAAATTATCGAAGTAGGCCTTCATGTATTTTTCTGGTTGACACTTGTATTTGCTGTTATAGAAAGAAGGGATAAAGAAAAGGACCCACAACCATTAACAACAAGTTTAAAAAAATGGACGCCAGATGATTTGAAAAATATTTCGTATATCCCGAAGAAAAAGGCGATCTCAAAGTTTGAAGTGTTTGGAGGTTTGATGTGGACTGCAATATGGGCCACACTTTACTTTTATGCGAATCATCTTGTAGGTGTATATCATGGTACAGAAAACGGACTGAAGTTTGTCGCGCCAACTTTTAATCAAGATGTGTTACTTCAGTATTGGCCAATCGTTGTAATTATGATTGTTTTTGAAATAGGTATATCTCTTTATAAGTTAGTACAAGGACAATGGACAAAAAAGTTGGCAATTGGGAATGCTTTTCTTCAAATAGCTGGAACAATAGTATTCATTGTAATTGTAGTAAATCCGCATTTATTTAACGAAGGATTTATTACGTATGTGGCAAATGTGTTTACTACTTCTCCAGAGGAATTTAAAAAGTGGTTAATTGGTGGAGGTATAATCATTTATATTTTATCTGCAGTATTAAATATATTTGATGGTTTCCGAAAAGCTCGTATTCGTATGTAGGAGTGAAAGGAAAGAAGATATACTTTATGAAAGGAAGAAAGCAATGATAAGGGAAGCAACGAAACAAGATATAACAAACATTTTAGATATTTATAATGATGCTATATTGAATACAACAGCCGTCTATACGTATAAACCTGTAACCCTTGAAAATAGAATAGATTGGTATGAACAAAAAAAGGCTAACGGCTATCCGATTTTAGTATGTGAATTAGATAATAAAATAGTAGGATTTGCGACATTTGGCCCGTTTAGAGCTTGGCCTGCCTATAAATATTCAATTGAGCATTCTGTGTACGTTCATAAGGAATATAGAAAAAATGGGATAGGAACTTCTTTAATGAAAGCATTGATCACAGTTGCAAAAGAAAGAGAATATATGACCTTAATTGCTGGAATTGATGCAGAAAATGAGAAAAGCATTGCCTTACATGAAAACTATGGATTTGTTCATACTGGGACAATAAAAAAAGCTGGTTATAAGTTTAATAGGTGGTTAGATTTAGCTTTTTATCAATTGGAGCTTAATGGTCCTAAAAGGCCTACGGAAGAATAGATATTTGCGTTTTGCTTAGTATTTCTTTTAGAAAGGTAGCATGGAGAAATTTCATGCTACCTTATTTATTGTATGCATAAATATCACGTAACAAAAAAGGTTTTTTATATTCTATATCGAATTTTGAGAAGATGATAAAACTATATAAAAAGAGGTAAGGATATGTATTTACAAAAAGTATAGCAAAGGCATACTAGGGGTGAGCGATTGAAAAGAAACTTAAAAATTTCAACAATCATCATATTAATTTTAACGATTATCGCTATGGAAGTTGGAATCGCGATTTATGATCATAATCTGTCATTACATACGATTTACTTTGCAGCAATCCTTATTTGTATTGTTTTGCTTTTTGGCACACGTGTTTCTGAAGAGAAAGAAAGTACATCGAAAGAGAGACGAAGAAAAACAGCTCTTATATTTTGGCCATTTATTTTATTGTCTATCGCTTGCTTTGCCGTTATTAGTTATATAAGAACAGGTTACGTCTCTGTACCGGGGATAATTGGTTTTTCATGTTTTGTTACTTATGGTGGATTCGTGTTTATTAGTATTTTAAAAAGTAAAAATTAAAGGTAGCTTACTAAGTTGAAAGGAAGAAATATATGAAACACATAGAGAATGGGACTCGCGCTGAAGGAGAATACATAAAAAATAAAGTAATTCAATATAACATGTCTATTTTAACAGATGAAGCACAACAGCCGATGGAACAAGTAAGTTTCGTAGTGAAAGATGAGGGTGGAAAAATCTTTGGCGGGGTAACAGGAACGATGTATTTTTATCACCTTCATATAGATTTTTTGTGGGTTGATGAATCAGTTCGTCATGATGGTTATGGTAGTCAACTGTTACATAAAATTGAAGACATTGCGAAGGAAAAACGTTGTAGATTAATATTATTAGATTCATTTAGTTTTCAAGCACCAGAATTTTATAAAAAGCACGGATACCGAGAATATGGTGTAGTTGAAGATCATCCTAAAGGACATAGTCAACACTTTTTAGAGAAGTGGTTATAGTAATAGTATTCGTGTTCTAGAAGGAAAGTGGATTTTAAAAGCATCACCAAACAAGGTGATGCTATTTTTAATTTATATCAACTACTCAAGCTGATGTAATTATGGGGACAAATAGTACGATTCGTATAGCTATGATTTTCTTTTTTACTGTAAATGAGTTACTGTCTTTGTAAAAGACACTTGTCGTATTTACTATATGTACTAATAAATACTATTGAATTTTTAGGAGAGGAAGAGCAATAAGACGAGCTCTGAATATAATAATGATAAAGGAGGTGTTAAGCAATGGGTTATATTGTAGATATTTCGAAATGGAACGGTAACATTAACTGGGATGTAGCAGCTCCACAACTAGATTTCGTAATCGCTAGGGTACAAGATGGTTCAAATTACGTAGATCCTTTATATAAAAATTACGTACAAGCAATGAAAACAAGAAATATTCCTTTCGGTAATTATGCATTTTGCCGATTTATTTCAATTGCTGATGCGAAGAAGGAAGCGCAAGATTTTTGGAATCGCGGTGATAAGAGCGCTACAGTTTGGGCGGCTGATGTAGAAGTAAAAACAATGGATGATATGAGAGCCGGTACACAAGCTTTTATCGATGAATTACGCCGACTAGGAGCTAAGAAAGTTGGCTTATATGTTGGTCATCATGTATATGAACCATTCGGTATGGCGAACGTAAAAAGTGATTTTGTATGGATTCCTAGATATGGAGGTAATAAACCAGCATATCCTTGTGATATTTGGCAATACACCGAGACAGGTGATGTACCAGGTATTGGCAAATGTGATTTAAATCAATTAATAGGAAATAAGCCACTTTTCTGGTTTACTGAATCAGTACCAAAACAAGAAAATATACAAGCACAAGTTTCTAAACAAAATATTATTCAATCTGGAGCCTTTTCACCTTATGAAACTCCAGATGTTATGGGAGCATTAACTTCTTTAAAAATGACTGCTACCTTCATTTTACAATCGGATGGTTTAACGTATTTTGTTACTGAACCTACTAGTGATACGCAATTAAACGCTATGAAAGGCTGGCTTGATCAAAAAGGTTGGTGGTATGAAGTTAAATAGCTCCTATATGTGAAAAAAGAAGAGCCATCAAACAAGACGGCTCTTCTCAAGTTATTATTGAATCTTGCTATTCAAATAATTTATCCATTAAATCTTGGATTTCACGTCTTCTTTTATCTGTTTCGTTCTTATCAATTGTATACGTATCATTTTCGATTATAAGAACATCACCTTCTTTTGCAGTGGAAGGGATTTTGGATTTAGGTACATCAATTGTCACGTTATTCAGTTCAATAACTGCTAGTTCGCCTTCAAAACGGTCAATAATACCTCTTTTCATAATTATCTCTCCGTTCTTACAGAAATATTTGAACCATCACTATTAATAACTACAGTGCCATTTAAATCTGTTCTATATACATTAACAGACATTGCATTTAACTTGGCCAAAGTTTCCTGTGTAGGATGGCCATAGCGATTACCTGCACCGGCACTGATCACAGCGATACTTGGTTTCACTGCATCTAAAAATGGCTGAGAAGAAGATGTCTTACTTCCATGATGACCAGGTTTTAATACATCAGATTTTAGGTTAGAACCATGTGCTAGAACCATATCTTTTTCACTTTTAGATTCAGCATCACCAGTAAATAAGAAAGATTTGCTACCGTGTGTTACTTTTAATACCGCACTCCACTCATTTAGGTCGTTACCGTATTCTTTTACGGGAGCTAAAAATTGTGAGTTTAAACCGTTGATTGGTAAAGTTACTTCAGATTTCGCTTCTTTAATTGTTAATCCTTTGTTAGCTACTGCAGTTAGGAAGTCTTTGAACGTTTGTGTCGTATGACTTACTTTAGGGGCGTAAACGTTTTTTACATTCATAGCATAAAGCACTTCATCTAATCCGCCTACATGATCAGCATCAGGATGGGTGGCAATCATATAATCAATAGTTTGGAATCCTAATCCTTTTAAATAATTTGCTACTACTTTACCTTTGCCGTTGTTACCAGCGTCAATAAGGATCGTTTCTCCACTTGGAGATTTAATAAAAGTAGCATCACCTTGTCCGATATCAATATAGTGTACCTCTAAGTTACCTTTAGGCTTAGGAAGAGCGGGACGGAAATTTGGTTCTAATACACGAGCCAAAAATGCAGCGAATTGCTCACGAGTTACTTTTACACCTGGACCAAATGTACCATCAGGCAATCCAGTGGTGATATTATTTTGTGCTAAAATTTTGACATAATTGTAACCCCAGTGAGTAGATGGAACATCAGGGAAATTGACGTCAGTACCTGTAGGCTTCAAATCAAAAGTTTTAACTAAAACTTTTGCCATTTCTGCACGAGTTAATGAGCGATCAGGGAAATAGTTTGTTTCACGTTGTACAATGTTATTATGTGCTAACTTATGTACAGAATCATAGTAATAGATACCTTTGGATACATCGGAAAAAATATGATTATAGCTAGATGGTTTTTCTAATTTTAATGATAAATCTAGCATTAAGGCCATTTGTCCACGAGTTACATCATCACTCGGTTTAAAAGTTCCTTCTGGCGTACCTTTAATGATACCTTTATCCGATAAATAGTTAATTTCTTTAATTGCCCAATGATTAGATTGGACATCAGGGAAAGATTTAGCACTTGTAAAATTAGGGATGAATAATGATAAGATTATGACAAATGCTGTTAATAATAAACTAAACTTTTTCAAAAAATCGCCTCACTTTGTGTGTTTTTTACCTAATTAACTTTACCATTTTTTTCAAGGAATTCAAGTTTTAATAGTTAAATATTATTATAGAAATACTTTTGGTGTTATATTCATTGATTCTCTCTTATTCTGTATATTTGATATAATTAATATGAAAGGATGAGAGTAACGATTGCAATTGTAAAATCAATATTATAAATTTATTTTATGAAGTTTTTTTGTAACAGGTTGGATTCTATAGTTTTATATTGAAAGAAGTAAAGTAAGACAAATTATATATAATGAGCAATTTGATGGGAGAAGGAAAATGTACACGTATAAATTGCAACATGAACAACCAATTTGCGTAGAAAAAATAAAAAAACTTTATGACTCTGTCGGTTGGTGGCCAGAAAGAAAAGAAATCGATATTCAAAAAATGTTAAAGCATAGTATAGCAATTGGGGTATGGGAAGAAAATGAATTAATTGGATTTGCTAGAGTTATTTCTGATGGTGTTTTTCGAGCGTACATAGAAGATGTTGTCGTACATGAGAATGTAAGAAATAAAGGTATTGGAGAGAAGATGCTTACAATATTACTTCAAGAAATATCTCATGTTCACATTGTTAGTCTATTTTGTGGAGAGAAATTAATAAAGTTTTATGGTGAACAGCAATTTCAAGCGACAAAGCAAATTGTGATGCATCGTAATCAAATAGTGAAAGAATAAGAGGTGCCAATGAGAATGAATGTAACAAGAACATATTGTTTATCAAAAAGAAAAGCGACTGAAGATTCTCCCGATGGTTGGAATGCAACATGTATGAGGCTTAATAATAAAATATTTGCGATAATAAACCATGAAGAAGGAGAAAAAGCTGCGATTACATTAAAATGTGATCCAGAACTTGCACTAAGATTAAGAGAAGAGTATCCAGAAGCAATCATTCCGGGGTATCATATGAATAAAAAACATTGGAATACAGTGTATATACATGAAGATGTAGAGCAAGAGCAAATTAATAAGATGATTGATTGGTCATATGATTTAGTTCTACAATCATTTTCAAAGAAAAAGCAGCAAGAGTTATTAGATTAGTATGTATAAGGGGTGGAAGTAATGAAAGACACGATCAAAGATACATATGATAAATTAGCGAGTACATATAAAGAAAATCTAGACTTGGCAAATCCATATAACAGTTATTATGAAAGACCAGCGATGATGGAGATGATTCCAAAGAATTTAGAAGGGAAGAGTATATTAGATGCTGGATGTGCAGCTGGGTGGTATACTACTCAATTTGTAGAAAGAGGAGCAAATGTTACTGCAATTGACGTAAGTTCTGAAATGGTAAAAGCTGCAAAGGAAAGTACAGGTAATAAAGCAACGCTTCTTTGTCATGATTTGCAAGAAGTATTACCATTTGAAGATAATACTTTTGATGTTATTGTAAGTTCGTTAACGCTTCATTACTTAGAAAATTGGAATAAAGTATTCCAGGAGTTTCATCGAGTATTGAAGCCAGGTGGCGAATTTATATACTCCATTCATCATCCTTTTATGGATTTTACAAAGTTTCCTTGTGAACATTATTTCGAAAAACAATTATTAGTAGATACTTGGGTTAAACCAAATATTACAATAGAAGTTAGCTTTTTTAGAAGATCACTCCAAGATATAATTAATGAAACAACAAATTATTTTGTGTTAGATAAAATGGAGGAACCGAGGCCAGTTGAAAAAATGAGAGAAGTAAACGAAAAATCATATCATTATTTAAATACAAATCCACATTTTCTTATTATGAAATCGATTAAAAAATAGCTAGTAAAATAATTATATTTTACTAGCTATTTACAGTTTTAAATTACATATTAGGAGATTTTGAGATGAATAAGAAACGAAGTAGATTATTATATGTGCTATTTACTATAGTTATAATTATTTTAGGTCTTAGCTCAAGAAAGCTAGCTTTTGCGTTACCTCATCTATTAAACGCGTACTTAGGTGATGCTTTATGGGCATTGATGATTTTTACTGTATTCGGATTTTTATTTCCTAAAATAGAAACGAAGAAAGTGGTTTTTATTAGTTTGTTATTTTGCTATGGGATTGAATTGAGCCAATTGTACCATGCCGAATGGATAGATAGCATTCGTGCAACGACTTTAGGTGGACTCGTATTAGGTTACGGATTTTTGTGGAGTGATTTAGTTGCTTATACAATAGGTATTGGGATTGGAATGTTTTGTGAGTTTATGTTAAGGAATAGATAAAAGATGTAAGAAGGGGTATTTATGAAAAAAATAATATTAATAGGTTCTGGTGGTTCAGGAAAATCTACATTAGCAAAACAGTTAGGGAATAAATTAAATATTAAAGTGCATCATCTTGATGCGTTATTTTGGAAACCGAATTGGGAAGGTGTACCGAAAGCGGAGCAAAGAAAGGTTCAAAATGAATTAGTTAAGGAAGATGAATGGATTATTGATGGGAATTATGGCGGGACAATGGACATAAGAATTAAAGCAGCTGATACAATTATCTTTCTTGATATTCATAGAACAATATGTGTTTATCGTGCTTTTAAAAGGGTTGTACAATATCGGAATAAAACAAGACCGGATATGGGTGCTGGATGTGAAGAAAGGTTTGATTTGCAATTTTTCAAATGGATATGGCAATATCCTAAAACGAAACGACCCTCAATTTTAAAAAGGCTAAATCAATTGAGTAAGGAAAAAGAGGTTATTATTTTAAAATCTTCAAAAGAAGTAAGACTATTTTTAGAGAAATACGATACCATAGATAGTTAGACTATAAAAAGAAGTAACATGGGGGGATAGGATTGAATGGATTCATTGGCCCGGTTGATTCTAATATGGTGAAAATTCCAGCAGGAAAAGTAGAATTAAGAGATGATCGAATAAAAAAACAATGGCAAGTTCAAATAAAACCATTTCTTCTTGCAAAATATGTTGTAACGATGGAATTATATGATGCGATTGCGAATAATAAAACAAGTTTATTGAAAGATAAAAATAAACCAGTTATAAATATTTCATGGAATGATGCCATTATATTTTGTAATGTACTTTCCAAAAAAGCGGGATTAAAAGAATATTATTCTATTAGTGATGATGGTCTAATTGTTAGTTGTAATTTAGATTCAAATGGCTACCGATTACCTTTTGAAGCAGAGTGGCAATATGCGTGTAAAGCAGGAACTACGGGATACATATATGGAGAACTGAAAGAGATTGCTTGGTACAATGAAAATTCACGTGGACATATTCATGAGGTCGGAAAAAAAGAACCGAATGCATGGGGACTTTACGATATGTTAGGAAACGTTTGGGAATGGTGCTATGATTTATATGATGAACAAGTGTACGGATCATACCGAATTTTCCGTGGCGGTAGCTGGGCTGAAGCTGCAAGAGGTTGTGGTGCGACCTGTCGTCGGCGTAGTCATCCTACATTTCATATAGATGATCTTGGGTTTAGGCTTGCTAGGTCCATTTAGAAGAATAAGACAAAATACCTGTAATACTAATGGTAACATAGACAAGATTTAAATTAAGGAGTGTTTAAAGTGGCACGTGTTTTATTCATTAATACCGGATCAGAAGGACATATAAATCCAACATTGCAAGTTGTAGAAGAATTAGTTTCACGCGGGGAAGAGGTAGTTTATTTTTCAATAGAATCTTTTAGAGAGCGTATTGAGAAGGCCGGTGCTACTGTTCGAATAATTGACGAGAAAAAGTTTATAAAAGCTTTTCTTTCTGGTGGTCGAAATTATTTATCAGAGAGAATAAATGGTCTTTTACATACGTCAGATGTTATTATACCAAATGTTCTTGAACAAATCGAAGGGGAACATTTTGATTACATCATTCATGATTCAATGTTTGGTTGTGGACATATAATTGCTCAAATTCTAAAGCTTCCAGCAATAAATTCCTGTACGTCTTTTGCACAGGATGAAAAATCATTTGAACAAATGTTAGACCACTTGTCTAAAAGTATCCCAGTGGAAGTTCAGGAAAAGATACATAATGATTTTGAAAGCTTAACGAAGGGAATTGCGGATAAATATAGTGTTGAAATAAACTCACCATATGAAGTTTTCTGTAATCCAGCGCCACTTACTATAGTGTATACAATAAAGGAGTTCCAACCTTTTGGAGATATGTTTAATGAAACTTTTACATTTGTAGGTCCATCTATCTCTACACAAGTAAAAAATGAAGAGTTTGATTTTACTACAATTGAAGGGAAAAGCCCGATTTACATTTCACTAGGTACTGTTTTTAATGAAGCACTTGATTTTTATAAACTTTGTTTTAAAGCGTTCGAGAATAGTAATCATACAATTGTGATGTCTATTGGTAATAAAACGAGAATAAGTGATTTAGGTGAAATTCCTAAAAACTTCATTGTAAAAAACTATGTACCACAAACAAAACTACTTACATATACAAAGTTATTTATTACACATGGCGGAATGAACAGTACACATGAAGGATTATATAACGGGATTCCGCTTATTGTAATTCCGCAAAGTGCAGATCAGCCAGTTATCGCGAAGCAAGTGGAGAATCTCGGAGCTGGGGTTAAGTTGCACATGAAAGAATTGACTGAGGAACAACTACGTGAAAGTGTAGAACTTGTATTATATAATCCTTCATATAAAGAATCTGCTTTGAATTTGAAGGAGTCTTTCCGGAAGTCTGGTGGATATAAGCAAGCTGTTGATATTATTTTTACATTTATAGGTCGGTAATAAGTATAAAATTACACATGAAAAAGTGCCTATATTAAATGATATAGGCACTTTTCTACTATTTAAAAAGAAAAAGGATGAATATTAATTTTGACAAAAGCACCTGAAATCCGCAGTAAGTACTGTTACTTAGGGTGTAATTTCACATGTTAGTAATGATGTCACTATTTCTGCGCAACTTCTGCACATTCTTTGGTGATTTCTATGTCATGATATATTCATTAAGTGAAATATTTCACAAGAAACGAAATATATTCTCGCTATGGTGTATGAATTACTAACACATACATCGATACAAGATTGTCTCTTGTTATTCTTTTACATCAAAGCCCACATTACACTACGAAGTATAACAAGAAGGGGACAGGAACATGAATAATCGATTTTTAAAACAACTACAAAACATGAAAATGAACAAAAAAAGTCTAGGAGCTGTTGCATTAACAGCCGGAATTATTGGCACGACACTTATTCCTCAAAACGCATACGCGCATGGTTTTGTTGAAAAGCCTGGCAGTCGATCTGCTTTATGTAGTCCAACTTATGGTGCACTAAATGTAAACTGCGGAAGTGTTATGTATGAACCGCAAAGCTTAGAAGCACCAAAAGGATTCCCGCAAGGTGGCCCACTTGATGGACAAATCGCTTCTGCAGGTGGTAAATTTGGTGGTATTTTAGATCAACAAACAGCAAATCGTTGGTTTAAAAATACAATCACTGGTGGAGAAAATACATTTACTTGGAAGTATACAGCGCCTCACTTAACGAGCAAATGGCATTACTATATTACAAAAAAAGGATGGAATCCAAATAAAGCGCTCACAAGAGCAGATTTTGAACCAATTGGAACTGTACAACATGATGGTTCTGCAGCCTCAAATCATGTAACTCACAAAATCAATGTACCTACTGATCGTAGTGGATATCATGTGATTTTAGCAGTATGGGATGTAGCTGATACAGCAAATGCATTCTATAATGTAATCGATGTTAATCTTATCAATGACGTAAAACCAGATACAGAAGCTCCAAGTATTCCAAATGGAATTCAGGCACAAAAAGTAACAGCGAATAGTATAGAACTAGCATGGAACGCTTCTACGGATAATGTAGGAGTAAAAGGGTATCAAATCTTCCGTAACGGAGAGATGATTGATACAGTACCAGGAACTCATTTTATTGATAAAAAATTACAACCAAGTACAGAATACTCTTATACTGTAAAAGCAATTGACGTAGCTGGAAATGTCTCGAAAGAAAGTGCAACGCTTACAGTAAAAACAACAGTTGAGGCTCCTGATACAGAAGCACCAACACAGCCAAAAGGATTACATAGTATGGGAACGACAGCATCAAGTGTTGATTTAATGTGGAGTCCATCTGACGATAATATTGGTGTAGACCATTACGATATTTATAGAGAAACAGAAGGATCAATGAAAAAGATTGCAACATCTAATACGACTTCTTATATGGATAAAAATTTACTCTCTAATACTACTTATAAATATGTAGTGAAAGCTGTTGATGTAGCTGGAAATGAATCTGTACAGAGTGATATATTCACAATTACTACAAAAACTGAAAGCGCTTCATATGAAGGTTGGGATGCAAAGAAAGCATATGAAAAGGGAGATAGAGTTCTACACGAAGGAAAAGTATATGAAGCAGTCCAGAGCTATCAAGGAAATGGGGATCCAAACTGGATTTATGCCTTATCATTATGGAAAACAGTGTAAGCTTTACCTAGGTATGAACTAAGAGATAATGGGCTTTGATGCAAAAAGAATTCTTGAGAATTCACTTTTCTATTAATATAAAAGGGTAGTATATGAATACATAAAGTAGGTTCATATACTACCCTTTTTATTATGACAATACTTTCATCATAAGAACGTGCGGAATGCCATCTTCCATAAATACATCAGAAGAAGTTTGATAACCTAGTTTTTTATAAAATCCTTCAGCTTGTGTTTGACCGTGTAGTTTTACTTTCGTAGCTTCTTTGTCACGAGCAATCTCTTCTAACGATTGTATAATTACTTTTCCTAATCCATATTTACGATAGTCTTTTAAAATACAAATACGTTCTAATTTTCCTGCGCCGTCAACAAATCGTATACGACCTGTACCTACAGGAAGCTCGTTATAATAAACTAAAATATGTTTACATTCCTCACCGATTTCATCGAATGTATCGAATTCATCTTCAAGAGGTACATTTTGTTCCTTTACAAATACTTCTTTTCGAATATGAAAGGTAGTTTCTAAATCTGTAAGTTCTGTTATGAGTTTGGAGTGCAAATTGTTCAGCCCTTTCTAGTGTGATGTGCTTTTGTTTTCATAGTATATCATAATGATACGCAATAAAGAGAAAATATAAAAAGCTGACTGTAAGAGTCAGCTTTCATTATAATTCCTTTATCCCATTTTTTGTTCCAATAATCGCCTTACTAGTCATATTAACAAACAACCCTGTTTCAACTACACCTGTAATCATTTTTAATTGAGTGTGTAAATTGGCAGGATTAGTTATGTTATGAGGGAATATACAATCGATAATCACGTTATTGTTATCGGTAATAAACGTTTCATTATTTTTTAAACGTAACGTTGTTTGACAACCTAAAGATTGAATTTTCCTTTCGGTTTGTTTCCATGAAAAAGGTATAATTTCAACAGGTAATGGGAAAGTACCTAAATGTGTTACAAGTTTCGATTCATCAGCAATAATAATTAGTTCTTTGGAGGAAGTGGCAACAATTTTCTCGCGAAGTAATGCGCCACCACCACCTTTTATAAGCTGTAAATTAGCATCAATTTCATCCGCTCCATCAATTGTAAGATCAAGACTTTGTACGTCGTTTAACGAAATTAGAGAGATATTTAGTTGTTTAGCTAATACTTCCGTTTCTTTTGACGTTGGTACAGCTTGAAATGATAAGCCTTCTTTTACACGCTCACCTAATTTTTGTATCGTCCAATATACAGTAGAACCTGTACCAAGTCCAACTTTCATCCCATCTTTTACAAAGTTAGCAGCATATTCACCAGCGAGCTGTTTGAAATTCAGCATATCATTCTGCTGGACGTGGGCCTGCATCAAGACCTGAATTTTCTACTGTAAGTATAGGACGAACGACTATATCTTTATGTACGTGCATTTGGCATGATAAACGTAAGTGATCTTCAATTCCCTTTTCTGTAATCGCATTTTTTTCATTTGTGCTCGCTTCACAGAAATCACCCGCTATAATTTCAACTCTACAAGTAGTGCAACGTGCTTTACCACCGCAACGATGGAGAATATGTACACCGTGATCTTCAATTGCTAATACTAACTTTGTTCCTTCTTTCACATCAAAAGTTCCCGCACCTTCAATTGTTAATTTTGGCAAATTTGTTCCTCCTCAAGTAATATTGTACATAACATATTTATGACCGCGAATTATTGAACATAAACATAATTTTTTTTATATGCCCCGTAACTTTTTTATTTGTTGAATCGTTAATTAAGTAAGCGCTGAAAAGGAGTGGTTATTTTGTGCACAAAAGTAACTCATATTTTAAAGAATCATATCGATATGAATCATTCAAATATAAATTTTTTAATTGAGCAATATGGAGAATTGAAAAGGTACTGTACATTTTTAACGAAAAACAAATGGGACGGCGAAGATCTTGCTCAAGAAACAGTTTGTAAAGTTCTTCAAAAATATAGTAATAAAGATATTTGTATGACGCTTGCATATAAAATAGCTAGAAATCGCTGGATAGACCAGATGAAATCAAAATCAGTTCATGAAAAAATAAAGGAACAAATTATTTTTGATGCCCCACAAGAGAATATTGCAGATTTGCATGAAATGGTAGGGAAAGTATTATCGTCATTAAATGTACAACAATCCACAATTTTATTATTAAAAGATGTTTTTCAATATAGTATCACTGATATTGCTAAAGTATGTTCCGTATCAGAAGGTGCAGTAAAAGCCTCTTTATTTCGGAGTAGAAATAGGCTGAAAACTGTAAGCGAAGAAGGGATAGAGATTGTCGAATTCACAGATGATATTGAAGTTGTAGTAACGTCTATTCGTGAGGAGAGACCAGAATTATTAACGAAACTCCTTCCGACAATAGATTTTACTAAGTTACCATCTATACAGCCAGTCTTATTGTTTTATGCGAAAAACCCTTCTTCCTACAGTTGTATGCTTTGTGCGGCATAACAATTATTGGAGGGATTTAAAATGAATGCAATTCCATATGTAGTAGAACAAACGAAATTAGGAGAACGTTCCTATGATATATATTCAAGGTTATTAAAAGATCGTATTATTATTATCGGTTCAGAAATAAATGATCAAGTAGCGAGTAGTGTCGTAGCTCAATTATTATTTTTAGAAGCGGAAGATGCAGAGAAAGATATATATTTATACATCAATAGCCCAGGTGGTTCAACAACAGCGGGTTTTGCCATATTAGATACGATGAATCTCATTAAACCAGATGTACAAACGCTATGCATGGGATTTGCAGCATCATTTGGTGCATTGTTATTATTATCAGGTGCAAAAGGAAAACGGTTTGCACTCCCTAATAGTGAAATTATGATTCATCAGCCACTTGGTGGTGCACAGGGGCAGGCAACAGAAATTGAAATAACAGCGAAAAGAATACTAAAGTTAAAGCGTGATATTAATAAAATGATTGCAGAAAAAACAGGGCAACCGATTGAAAGAGTAGCACATGATACAGAAAGAGATTATTTTATGACTGCAGAAGAAGCGAAGGCATATGGGATAGTAGATGATGTTGTTACGAAAAAATAAGATAAAAACAGGCTAGGGGATATGTTAATCCTCTAGCCTGTTTTCTTAATCTTTTACCCATTCATCAACTAGCGCTTGATTCTTTTCAATCCATTTGCGCGCCGCTTCTTCGGGATCTTTCGTTTTATTTAACTCGACCATTAATGTACCAAGCTGTTCATCGTTCATTTTCCATTTGTCAAAGTATTTTATGATATCGGGATGATCTTTTTCGAAACCTTTACGAACAGAGTAATAAATGTCATCTTTTTCACCATATACTTTCTTAGGGTCTTTTAAATATTTTAAGTCAAATTCTGAAAAGCCCCAATGCGGATTCCAAAGCGTAACAGCGATTGGTTTCTTTTTCGTATATGCTTTCTTTAGTTCACTCATCATCGCAGCTTCAGAAGATTGGACAAGTTTTAGTTTTATATCATATTCCTTCATTGCTTTGTTCGTTAAATTCATAAGACTACTACCGGGTTCGATTCCGACAATTTTGTTATCTAGCTCATCTTTATGTGCATTCAAATCCTCAATACTGTTAATGTTTTTCACATAAGAAGGGACGACGAGGCCAAGTCCAGTACCTTCATACCATTTGGATTTTAGGACAATATCATCTTTATAACGAGCATTTAACGGTTTATCCGTAACGGGTAGCCACACTTCTAAATTAGCATCAACATCACCGCGAGCAACGCCAGTCCAAATTGCCGCTTTTTCTAAATACATGAGTTCAACTTTGTAGCCCTTTTGTTCTAATAGAACTTTCCACATGTTTGCCGTTGCAATATTTTCTTTCCAACTTGTTACACCAAGTTTAATTTTTCCTTTCGAATTTGCATTTGTTGCATTACATGAAGAGAAAATCATAGTAATAAATAATGCAAGGCATATAAGCCATATTTTCTTTTTCATCGAAACCCTCCTAAGAAACGTTTGCCTTTTTAAATAAATGTATAAGTAAGCATTCTTATTATGAACGGAAACGCGAATTTTAAAGAAATCTTATGAATGTCATTTTTATGTAATATTTCTTTGCAAAATCGCAACACTATATGAATAGATGGGTAGAAAAGGAGTAGTGACATGGATAATACAAAGGTGCGTGTTGAAAACGTAACAAAAGTATTTGGGAAACACCCGCAAAGAGCGTTGTCTTTATTAAAAGAAGGAAAAAGTAAGTCAGAAATTTTAAAAGAGACAGGAATGAACGTTGGTGTAAAAAAGGCAACCTTTGAAGTATATACTGGAGAGATTTTCGTTATTATGGGTTTGTCTGGTAGCGGTAAATCTACGTTAGTTCGGATGTTAAACCAATTAATTAAACCAACAGCGGGGCATATATACATAGATGGTGAAGATATCGCAACGATGGGAAAAGAAGAGTTGCGAAGAGTGAGAAGAACGAAGATGAGTATGGTGTTTCAAAAGTTCGCTTTATTTCCACATCGTACAGTGATACAAAATGTTGCGTACGGGTTAGAAATTCAAGGAGTTCAAGTAGAGGAACGAGAGAATAAAGCGTTAGAATCGCTACAGTTAGTAGGACTTGATCATCATAAAGATAATTATCCTAGTCAACTTAGCGGCGGTATGCAGCAGCGTGTTGGAATCGCAAGGGCATTAACAAATAATCCAGATGTATTGTTAATGGATGAGTCATTTAGTGCTTTAGATCCATTGATTCGCAAAGAAATGCAAGATGAATTGTTAGAGCTACAAGATAAAATGGAGAAAACAATTATATTTATTACGCATGATTTAGATGAAGCGCTTCGAATTGGTGATCGGATTGCGTTAATGAAAGATGGAGAGATTGTTCAAATTGGAACGCCGGAAGAAATTATGATGAGCCCTGCCAATGAATTTGTTGAGAAGTTTGTTGCGGACGTAAATTTAGGAAAAGTAATTACGGCGGAATCTATATTAAAACGACCAGAGACTTTATTAATTGATCGTGGACCGCGTGTAGCACTTCAAATTATGAGGAATGCAGGTGTTTCAACTGTATATGTTGTAAATAAAAAATATGAATTTTTAGGTATATTAACCGCGGATGATGCGAGTAAAGCCGTTCAAAAACAATGGCCAATTGCTGATTTATTACTTAACGATATTCCGCATGTGTATTTAGATACTTTACTGGAAGAAACATATGCAAAAATGGCGGAGATGAAATATCCGTTACCCGTAATTGATGAGAAGAAAAGGCTAAGAGGAATTATTAAACGCGAAAGTGTCATTCAAGCTCTTGCAGGTAATATTGAGGAAGAGGTGAAAGACGATGAGTAGTATACCCCGTATTCCATTAGGGGAATGGGTCGATTCATTTGTTGCAAGTTTATATGAGCACCTTGAAGGCTTATTCCGCGGATTCTCTTATATTATCGGTGGATTCGTTGATTTACTCACTAATTTTTTAACAATAATACCGGCCATATTGATGATTATTATCCTTTGTTTCCTCATTTGGTACACAACGAGAAAAGTATCTTTAATTGTTTTTACACTCATCGGTTTATTATTTATTTTAAATATTAACTACTGGGCACAGACGATGCAAACATTAGCACTTGTACTTACGTCTGTTATTATTTCAATTATTGTAGGAATCCCAATCGGAATTTTAGCTTCTCAAAATGAACGTTTTTCAAAATTTTTAAAACCGACATTAGATTTTATGCAAACAATGCCGGCATTCGTATATCTCATTCCCGCGATTACATTTTTCGGAGTAGGTGTAGTACCTGGGATTATTGCATCCGTAATCTTTGCAATGCCACCGACAATTCGTTTTACTGACTTAGGAATTAGACAAGTTCCAGAAGATTTAATTGAAGCAGCGAATGCGTTTGGCTCTACCGCATCACAAAAATTATTTAAAGTACAATTGCCACTTGCAACTGGAACGATCATGGCTGGTGTGAACCAAAGCATTATGCTTTCTTTATCAATGGTAGTAACAGCATCTCTTGTAGGAGCACCAGGTCTTGGAGTTGATGTATACCGCTCTGTAACACAAGTTAATATCGGAATGGGATTTGAAGCCGGACTAGCTATTGTTGTCATTGCGATTATATTAGACCGCATTACACAAGGATTTCATCAAAAAAGAAGATAAAAAGAAAACACACTTTATTATACAAAGTGTGTTTTTTGTTTGAAAAGATTACATACGAACGATAACAGAACCGCCAGCTGGTGCGCAAACTTGGTTTTGTTGTTGTTCCATTGATTTAATTAATTGATTATTTTCTTCGATTAATGAGATTAGTTTCGCTAATTGGCTTTCAAGACTTGCGATACGCTGCATCATATATTGTGAATCATGAAGCAGTGTATTTCTTCCGGGATGAGGGGAGTACACATATTGTTGATTTATATTTGGATTCCAGTGAGGATGCATTTAAATCTTTCCTCCTTCAATAAATTACGAAGCTTTCTTATAGTAAATGCCTATGTATAATTAATGGTTACTTGAAATTTTATTATGATAAAAGGAGTATGTACAGAAAATGGAAAATATTATATGTGAAGTTAAAGTATATTTTTTGGAAATATTCAAATGGGATAGTGAATATATTAATACATTCAAGTAAATGTATGTTATTTAGGAAGAAATGATGGGAGGAGATGCAATTTTGACTAAAAATAAAAAAAGAAATGATGCAATGGCGATAGGTGTCGGTATAGGCGTTGTAATCGGTGTGTTTCAAGGGTTCTTTACTAATAATTTAGTAATCGGAATTGTGATAGGAATTGTAATTGGGATTGCGTTTTTGAAGAAATAAGGAAGTTGTAAATTTATTTCAAAAAATTCCCTTATTAAAAGAATGAATTTTCGGAATATAAATCCTGTTTTTCCTTTTTTTATGATATTATATATGAAAAGGTCGGTGATGGATATGAATACAACTGATAATAGACAATATTCATGGGTTGGAAATACGAAGATGTGTTTAGATGAAGTTTCAGTAAAAAAATATGGTGACATTGTGCTCGGTACATATGGTGGGAATATAAGCGCTGGAGCAAAAAAGAATGAAGATGGTGCGTTAGTTTGGTCGAATGGTGATTGGGAATTTGCGGCTATTTTAGATGGACATAATAGTGCAGAAAGTGTTGATTTAGTAGTAAATACAATCCAAAAAGAATATGAAAATATAAAAGTAATAATGAATGAATCGGTTGATACAGCATTTCGATTTGTTGAAAATCATATACTTACAATTTTTCAGTCCTCTTCATTTAAAGAAAAGTGCCAAAAAATTAAAGGTGAAACAGCTTGCTTATTATGTGTAAGAAAAGAAAATTATATATGGTGGTTATCTATTGGCGATTGTCTCATTTATGTTTTTCATGAAGAGTTACATAAGTTAGGACAATATGCATTAAATCAACGTCATTTTTATGAATGGATTGGAAATGTAAACACATTTCATTTACCAGTCCCTTGCTATTCAACAGGAATTCGTGAATTACGCGCTGGAAAGAATCGAATTGTCATGGTCACAGATGGGGTATTAGAATGCGGGGAACGTCATTATGAAACACCATTGAATCTATATAATGATATGAATAGAAATAATATAGACCTTGAAGAAAGTGTTCATCATGTATTAGAACATGTTCATCATCAATTCGGACGAGATAGTGCGACAATTATTAGTTGGGACGTAGAAAACAAAATACATGCTACGTATCCGAGTGATCAACCGGAGAAAAGGTAAAGGAGGAGACATCACTGCTTGTAGTTAAAGGGATTTTATTAGTATTATGGATCGTATTCTTAGTTGTTTTGGAAAAAGTAGTGAGAAAAAAATTAAATATACCGAAACAAACAGAATGGAATAGTAAATATGTAAACAACGCTCATAAATGGGGGACTAGGTGTCTTATCATTCCTTATATAATTGTAACGATGATATGTGCCACTTTAAATCCTATTTATATTAGTAATTTACCCATTTTATTTTTAATAACTTTATACTGTTTTCAATCATATATGGAATGGAAATTTGATAAAGAGTCAAGGGAATATGTCATTTCTTTAGGCACGGTGCCATTATTAATAATAACAGGAATTATGCTTAATCTTTTCTTTTATAGCTATTGGAGTTAATCATATGTGGAATGAATGGGGAGACAAAATGAAAAATCCTAAATTACGTGCTGAAGTAATGATTTTAAATGAAGATCATTCTAAAGTGCTTGTTCAATGTGATGAGAATGAATCATTTTACCGTTTTCCAGGAGGTTCTATTGAATTTGGCGAGATGGCACAAGAAGCAATAATGCGGGAGTTGATGGAAGAATATGATTTGAAAGTGGATGTTCAAAAGTTAGCAATTGTAAGCGAGCATATTTTTGAGTGGAAGAATGAAAAAGGACATCACTGTACATTGCTACATTGGGGAACTGTTGAAGCGATAATTACCAATGAAATAAGACATAAAGAACATGCGGATATTATATTAATTTGGAAAAGTATAGAAGAATTAAAAACGAAGCCAACATACCCTGAAGGGATTGTAAGTTATTTAGAAAAGGATAACCATAATATAGTCCACTTTATTTCTAAAAATAAATAAAGTAATAGGAGGTGGAGTAATGGGAACTTCTACTTTTTGGATTATAAGTATTATTTTTTGTATAGTTGTTTATTTATTGGATAAGTATTTAAGAAAAAAATTGAATATGCCAAAGAGTGGTTTTTGGGGATATAAAAAACATGTAAATAGTTTACACAAAAAATTAGAAATAGGACTAATGTTTATTTATTTAATAACTAGTTTTATTTTTATCGTTAAATTCGAAAGCGTTAATATTGCTTATTTCATTTTTACTTATTTAGGGGGAACGTTGATATTAAGAGCATTGATGGAATGGAAATTTGATAGAGAATCGAAAGAATATATATTTTCAATAATTGGGATATTCACGTTTGTTTTTATGACTTCAATACTATTTTACTTCTTTCCATCTGCCGCATAACAAGATAATGATTGATGCAAGAACTATAAGAGGGAGGAGGTTGGACTTAAACGTAATTTTAAAACGTATTCATGAAAAACGTAAAAAGCAATCACATATAATAATAGGTATTGATGGTTGTGGCGGTGCAGATTTTATTATTGATGGTGCAAATAATGAAATAACTAATAAATAAGAAACCACTTACTGCTAAATGGTTTCTTATTTATTTAAGCATCTATTTTAGCTAAAATAGATGTAACGAAATTTGTTTTATCCTCTGCATATTGATGTTTATTATTAGGGTTAGCTTGTGAAAGTTGAATCTTTAACTGTTCATACTGTATACGAGAAATTTTGTTGTTTATTAAGTAATCTCTGAATTGTAATTGCTCTATTAAATATGTATTTCCTTGTTCATACATATGAATTTGATGAGTTCTTGGCTCACCTTTATTAAAATAGTATCTTTCTGGCAGTATATCTTTTCTGTATTTATAGTTTAGTAGTTCTAACTTTTTAATACATTTTAAACCGTCCTTATAATCTTCTAATTCGATTGCTATATCAATAATTGGCTTTGCACTTAGATGTGGGATAGAGGTACTACCAATATGGTGTATCGCTAAAATATGTTTGCCAATTTGTTCCTCAATGAAGTGTTTCTCTTTCATAAATTCAATTTGCCATTCTTCAGTCCACGGAACTAAAAACACTTTTCCATACGGTAAACCTAACATTTAATTAGCACCTCTTTCAAAATGGTTTTCAAAAAGTCTTTTACATTTTCTTAAAGCTCTTTAAAACAAGGTATTCCCACAATCTCCAAGGAAGAATCTTCTTCACAAAAATCATAAATTTTACACCTTTTCCAATCGGATATCGTAAATTCGTACGCTTAGATTCAGCGATTTCTACAATTTTATTAGCAACTTCTATCGGATTACCAAATGTATCACTGCCGCTATTAATATGTTTTTGTATTTTACCCATATATTCTTTGTAAGGAGAAGATGTATCAGATTGGTTTGTAGCTAGTTGTTTACCAACTTCCCATATATTCGTGTTATAAGAACCAGGTTCAATTAAAGCAACATCTATTCCGAAAGGCTTAACTTCTAAACGAAGGGATTCACTCCAGCCTTCTAATGCATATTTTGAAGAAACGTAAGGGGAAAGACCAGGGAATCCGACTTGGCCGCTAATGCTGCTTATATTTATGATTTTTCCAATTTTTTGTTCTCTCATATAAGGTAATACAAGTTGAGTAATTGATATAGCTCCAAAAAGGTTCGTTTCAAATTGTTTACGGTATTCCTCTACTGGAATTTCTTCTACAAAGCCGCCATTTGCATATCCTGCATTATTAATAAGAAGGTCTACTCTGTTTATTTCTTTTAAAAATAATTGAAAATTATGTATAGATTTTTGATTGGTTACATCTAATTGTTGAATTTTTATGTTTTGCTGTAAGTTAAGCTGAGTAGCTTGAGATATTAAGTTCACTTGTTTCTCGAGATTCCTCATTGTAGCGATAACTAAATAATCTTTTTTTGCGAGTTCGAGTGTAGTTAATAGTCCGAATCCACTTGAGGATCCAGTAATAATTGCGATTTTTTTATTCATATTCCGCCATCTTTCTTTTTCTTTTATCATAACGAGTTATGAAAAGAAAATCTATTATTCTTACATTCGTTTTGAGAGTAATACCCGTTAATTCTATATTCTATGAGATTTTTAAAAGAGGGAATAATACGGACTCAGCGTATATAGAGAAGTGAGTATTAATACTTTAATGAAATGAGGGAAGAAAAATGGCTCATGTGAAAGATGTTTTAGCAGATCAATTATTAGCGAATGCAAACGATCCTAGTTGGTATATGCCATTTTCAGATGCAGTGAAAGATCTATCTGAGAGAGAAGCTATCTGGAAACCGAATGAAGAGAGTAATAGTATAGCTGAAATTGTACAACATTTACTCTATTGGAATTCAACGTGGCAAACTAGGTACAAAGAATCGAATGTGGATGCCGTGCCTGCTATTGGTGATAATAACAAAAGTTTTATGCTTTCAAATAATCAAACCTTCGATGAGTTGAGAGAAAAACTACTAGAGAAACTGTTACAATGGCAAAAGCTTATAAATGAAGAGAAGGTTGAAAGCGATGTAGTTGGATTTCCCGTAAATGCGAAGTGGTGGGAAGTGCTTAGTAATGTAACGACTCATAATGCTTATCATATTGGTCAAATTATTTACATCCGAAAATTACAGAAAAGTTTTGATAATGAATAAGATCGTAATTCTCAAATTAGGTGAACAAAAGTGGACAAAACGAGACATAAGTCTCATTTTGTCCACTTTTTTATTATGAAAGAAAAGAGAAAACCTATGAAATCAAGGTTTAGAATTTGGCACAGTACTTGCAATATAAAAGATGAACAAGAAAATAGGAGGGCTGGACATGTTAAAAACAACTGAAAGTAAAGGGAATGAAATTACGAAAGAACAAGCTCGTTGGATGTATGAAAAAATGTTAGAAATTCGTAAGTTTGAAGATAAGGTACATGAATTATTCGCGCAAGGCGTTCTGCCAGGTTTCGTTCATTTATACGCAGGTGAAGAAGCGGTAGCAGTTGGTGTATGTGCCCACTTAACGGATAGTGACAGTATTACAAGTACACATAGAGGTCATGGGCATTGTATCGCAAAAGGCTGTGATTTAAATGGTATGATGGCTGAACTTTTCGGGAAAGCGACAGGATTATGTAAAGGTAAAGGCGGTTCCATGCATATTGCCGATTTAGATAAAGGAATGCTTGGTGCAAATGGGATTGTAGGTGGCGGTTTTCCACTCGCTTGCGGTTCGGCATTAACAGCTAAATATAAAGGAACAAAAGATCTAAGTGTTTGCTTCTTCGGTGACGGAGCAAATAATGAAGGGACGTTTCACGAAGGGGTCAACCTAGCGGCGATATGGAAGTTACCAGTTATTTTTATCGCAGAAAATAATGGTTACGGTGAAGCAACGACATTTGAATATGCTTCAAGTTGTGATTCTATTGCTGATCGTGCAAAAGCTTATAATATTCCAGGTGTTCAAGTAGATGGAAAAGATCTACTTGCAGTATACAAAGCTGCTGAAGAAGCGGTGGAACGTGCGCGTAATGGCGGTGGCCCAACAATAATTGAATGTATGACATATCGCAATTACGGTCATTTCGAAGGTGAAGCACAAACGTATAAAACTTCAGAAGAAAAAGAAGAACATTTAAATGAAAAAGATGCGATTGTGAATTTCCGTAAGCATTTAATTCATGAAGCGCTATTAACTGAATCTGAACTTGTCGATATGGAAAAGGCAGTAGATGAAGCAGTGCAAAGATCAATTGAATTTAGTGAAAATAGTCCATATCCAGAGGATGAAGAATTATTAAAAGATGTATACGTTTCTTACAAATAAGAGGAGGGTGAAAAATAATGACTAGAACAGTAAGTATGTCAACTGCAATTAATGAAGCGATGAAAATATCAATGCGTCGTGATGAAAATGTAATTTTAATAGGAGAAGATGTTGCAGGCGGTGCACAAGTTGATCACTTGCAAGACGATGAAGCATGGGGAGGTGTACTCGGTGTTACGAAAGGCCTTGTACAAGAATTTGGCCGAAATCGTATTTTAGATACACCTATTTCAGAAGCGGGTTATATGGGAGCGGCGATGGCAGCTGCTGCAACAGGATTACGTCCGATTGCCGAATTAATGTTTAATGATTTTATCGGTAGTTGTCTTGATCAAGTGTTAAACCAAGGCGCAAAATTCCGCTACATGTTCGGTGGTAAAGCGAAAGTGCCAGTTACAGTACGTACGATGCATGGTGCTGGTTTTAGCGCAGCGGCACAGCATTCACAAAGTTTATATGCGTTATTTACGAGTATTCCAGGTATAAAAGTTGTCGTTCCTTCTACTCCGTATGACGCAAAAGGCTTATTATTAGCAGCAATTGAAGATGACGATCCAGTTATTTTCTTTGAAGATAAAACACTTTACAATATGAAAGGCGAAGTACCAGAGGGGTACTATACAATTCCTTTAGGAAAAGCAGATATTAAACGAGAAGGTTCTGATGTAACAATCGTCGCAATTGGAAAACAAGTTCATACAGCACTTACAGCTGCAAAGCAATTATCGAAAAAGGGACTTGAAGTAGAAGTAATTGATCCACGTTCTTTATCACCACTGGATGAAGATACGATTTTAGCATCTGTTGAAAAAACAAATCGCCTAATTGTTATTGACGAAGCAAATCCAAGATGTAGTATCGCAACGGATATTGCAGCAATTGTAGCGGACAAAGGATTCGATTTGTTAGATGCACCAATTAAACGAATTACAGCACCACATACACCAGTTCCGTTCTCACCACCACTTGAAAAGTTATATTTACCAACGCCGGAGAAAGTAATTGAAACTGTATCAGAAATGATCGGAGACCAATCTTTATTACATGTGTAATGAAACGACGAGAAGGGAGAGAGAAACATGGCTGTTGAAGTTGTAATGCCAAAGTTAGGTATGGCGATGAAAGAAGGTATTATTACGAGCTGGAATATTAAAACAGGCGATAACGTAGCAAAAGGTGAACTAATTGCTAGCATTAACTCGGAAAAAATCGAAACTGAAATAGAAGCACCGGCTGATGGAACTGTTCTTGATATAGCTGTAAGTGAAGATGAGGGAGTTCCACCTGGCACTGTTATTTGCTACATCGGTAAGCCGAACGAAAAAGTAGAAGTCTATGAAAATACAAATGTTGTTGAAGAAAAAACACCTAATGCAGAACATAAAAATATACAACATCCAGAACCATATGCGAAAGAAGTGGCGAAGCAAAGAATCAAAATTTCACCTGTTGCGAAAAAAATTGCAAAGTCTGAAAATCTGGATATCAATGCGTTAGTTGGTACAGGTCCTGGCGGAAGAATTACAAAGGTAGATGTTTTAAAGGTACTTGAGGAAAGAGTTGCAATTCCAGAAGTACTTGAACAAGAAGAAAGTAAAGTCATTCCTGTTACTGGTATGAGGAAAGCAATCGCAAACCGTATGCATGCGAGCTTACAAAATAGTGCGCAATTAACATTAACGATGAAAGTAGATGTGACAGATTTAGTTGCTTTACATAAAGACATATCGGAAGTTGTACAAAAACGATACGATAACAAACTAACCATTACGGATCTCGTTTCTCGCGCTGTTGTATTAGCACTTGCGGAGCATAAAGAAATGAACAGCGCTTATATAGATGATGCAATTCATCAATTTGAACATGTTCATTTAGGCATGGCAGTCGCGTTAGAAAAAGGATTAGTCGTTCCGGCTATTCGCTTTGCTAATAATTTATCTTTAGTAGAGTTATCTAAAGAAATTAAAAATGTGGCACAAAAAGCAAGAGAAGGTAGTTTAAGTAGTGACGATATGCAAGGAACAACATTTACAATTAGTAATTTAGGTAGCTTTGGGATTGAATATTTCACACCAGTATTAAATACACCTGAGACTGGTATTTTAGGTGTTGGTGCAATTGAACATGTTCCAGTATATAAAGGGAAAAAATTTAAAAAAGGAAGTTTATTACCTTTAAGTTTAACTTTCGATCATCGTGTATTAGACGGCGCACCAGCAGCTGCATTTTTACGCACAATTAAACGTTATTTAGAAGAACCTGTAACAATTCTTTTATAAAGAGAAGGTGAGAGAATGAGTAAATTAGTCGTTATTGGAGGCGGACCTGCTGGCTATGTAGCGGCAATTACCGCGGCTCAAAATGGAAAAGATGTCACTCTTATTGATGAAGCTGATCTTGGCGGGACTTGTTTAAATGTCGGTTGTATGCCTACAAAATTATTGTTAGAAAGTGCGGAAGTACATGACATTGTGAGAAAAGCGAATCATTATGGAATTACACTTAACAATGGAAGTATATCAATTGATTGGAAGCAAATACAGGTGAGGAAATCACAAATCGTAACGCAGCTCGTCCAAGGAATTCAATATTTAATGAAGAAAAATAAAATAAAAGTCATACAAGGTAAAGTGAAATTTGAAACGGATCACCGTGTGCGAGTTACACACGGTGATAATGTAGATATAGTAGATGGAGACCAGTTCATTATAGCGGCAGGATCAGAACCAACTGAATTACCTTTTGCTCCATTTGATGGGAAGTGGATTTTAAATAGTAGCCATGCAATGTCCCTAGAAAATATACCGAAATCATTATTAATCGTTGGCGGTGGTGTAATAGGTTGCGAGTTTGCAAGTATTTATAGTCGTCTTGGAACAAAAGTTATGATTGTTGAAATGGCACCGCAATTATTACCTGGTGAAGATGAAGATATCGAACATATTTTAAGGGAGAAACTAGAAAATGATGGTGTTGAAATATTTACAGGAGCTGTTTTAAAAGGATTAAATAATTATAAGAAGCAAGCTTCATTTGAATATGAAGGAAGTATCCAAGAAGCCAATCCGGAATATGTTCTCGTTTCTGTCGGCCGAAAACCGCGTGTACAACAATTAGATTTAGAAAAAGCAGGCGTTCAGTTTTCAAATAAAGGAATTTCTGTGAATGAATATATGCAAACAAATGTATCACATATTTACGCAGCAGGTGATGTGATTGGTGGAATACAACTTGCTCACGTTGCTTTCCATGAAGGAACGACAGCAGCATTACATGCGAGTGGAGAAGATGTGAAAGTTAACTATCATGCAGTACCTCGATGTATATACACATCTCCAGAAATCGCAAGTGTAGGTTTAAATGAAAAAGATGCAAGAGAGCAGTACGGTGACATACAAATTGGAGAATTTCCTTTTACAGCGAACGGAAAAGCGCTTATTATTGGAGAACAAACGGGGAAAGTAAAAGTCGTTGTGGAACCTAAATATCAAGAAATTATTGGGATTTCAATTATCGGTCCTCGTGCAACCGAACTGATCGGACAAGGAACCGTAATGCTTCATACAGAAGTCACCGCTGATATAATGAGAGATTATATTGCAGCGCATCCAACTTTATCTGAAGCGATTCATGAAGCATTATTGCAAGCTGTAGGGCATGCTGTACATGCCTAGATGAAAATATAATAAACCACTATTCTCTAAATGAATAAGAGAATAGTGGTTTGAAATTTTTTATTAGCAAATATACAATTACTATTTAATTTCAATAGCTGAAGTTATATCGTTCCAATCTGCAGCTAAATTAGCAGTTTGACCATACCAATCAGAGTGTCTAAAGGAGACACCTTTTCCATATCCTTGAGTTGAAGAATGTTCCCATAGCGTTGTTGAATAACTTGCAGAAGGTGAAGCTGTACTTACAGAAGAAATTCTGTCGTTCCAGCTAGAAGGTAGGTTTTTAAAGCCACTGCTCCAATAAATATACTGTCCACCTTTATTTTGATGCTCATAAAAATCGGTACTACCAGCACCACTACCTAAAGGGTTAATTTGATTTTTAAGTGCCTTTTTATCCTTTTCAATAAAAGCATTCAATGTTTCTCTGCTAGTAAAGCCATAAGCTAACCAATCTCCATTTTCATTTTGCTTAGGTAGTACCATAGTAATTTGGATGTCTTTTTTTGATTGATCGCTTAATTTGGTGAATGAATTAACATTCTTTTCATCAACTTTTAAATAATCAAATGATTTAATTGTATTATCTTTTTCTGCAGCACTTACTACTCCTAATCCTCCAGTTAATGCAAAACCTGCTACTAATGTCCCTGCTACTAATTTCTTCAACATATAACCATCCCTTTTTGTTTAGATTTTTGTACAGGTAAAACTTGTACATGTAAAATGTATTCTAATTTCGTATTTTTGTAAATATTCTGAAGTTTTAGAAATAATAGGCGGAATATTTACAGTTTTGCATTTATTCTTTAGAAAAAATAGCTATTGGAATGATATAATAAATAGATATATTGCTATTGTTGGATGTTGAAATGTTTTAGGAGGAAAGCCATTGAAGTATTTCAATAAAGATTGGTATAAAGAAATGCAAGTATCTGGATTTTTAATTTTCTCAGAAACATTAGAAGAATGGGAAGAGATTTTGCGAGAGAGCGAAAAGGTAGGAATGGATTATAAGAAAAGTTTGAGAGAAGACGTGGAAGAAAAGAAAGAAGATTTATTAAAGTTTCTACCTAAGTCACTACATCCATACATTCATGACAATGCAATTAAGTCAGAATACCCATCAGAAAAGTTAAAGAAACTTATGCTTGATTGGACAGAAGATTATGAGAAAAGAATGAATGATTTAGAACAAGCTTATATAGATAATTATAATGCTATAAAAGAAAAGCTCGCGCAGAATGTCGTTCAACTACATGAATACTCACTACATGACAGTGTAGTCAAATCAGTAGAGAGAAGGTCAAAAGATACGCTAATTATTACTTTAGATTGCAGTGGTACTTTCAGTGAATTTGACAAACTGGAAGTAACTTTTACAGGCGTAACGAAATGTTCTATTCCGGAAAATTTTGAAGGTGCTTGGTGGTTATGTCATGAAATAGATCTTACTAATGAAGGTTTCGAATTGGGTGTTTTATTTGATTGCCCATTTGAAGAAGTGACGATTTGTGCAAAAGATGTATTGCTTAAGAAAAGTAACTAGTAAACTTTATAACTTTACAAACAAAAAACAGTCTTATATGACTGTTTTTTATTTAGATGCTAAATTATCAAGTTTCCAATATGTATCTGTTAACGGCGCAGCTTTGCTATCTATGTATAAATACATATTATTTAAATCTTTTGGAGAAGTTTTCATATTAAATACAATGTCGGTAGTTAAAGAAAACTCAGATGGAACCTTTTTAGCATTTTCATTTTGTATAAATTCACCTTCGTATTTTTCACCCGTTTTTGCATCTTTTAGGAAATATTTTATTTCTGAAAGATCTATCGTTTGTCCTTCAGCACGAGCATTATTTATAGTAACGCGAGCTGTGAGACGCCACTCTTTGTCTATTTTATCGAATTTTGCATTTTCAACAGTTGCTCTATAGTATTCGTTTTTAAATATTTCCCCATAGTGCATTGCATTCTTTTCAAAAGCGCTCTTTTCTTGTTTTGGTGCAGTATTTCCACTACATCCTGCCATTATTCCTGTAAATAATAATGCTGTACAAGTTACTTTAATTATAGATTTCATAGTAATCCCTTTCTGTATTAAAAAGTAAAACATAGGAATAATTTTACATCAATAGGAGGTTAAATGGAAGTGTATTTGCGGAATATATAAATATACATTTATTTCGTTGTCAAGTTAACGTGATAGAAAGAGGGGGAAAACTGTATAAAACGGAATAAATAAGAATTGAAAATATTGTAAAACGGAAGAGGCATGCATATAATTAAAATAAAGATTAAATTTCTGAATCTTCAATAATGGTGGTGGGAACATGTTTACTGAAGAGCGTAGAGAGAACATTTTAGAGTTACTTAAGAAAGATGGAAGGGTAATTGCTAAAGATCTTGCGGAAAGTTTCGATATGTCTATTGATTCTATAAGAAGAGATTTGTCTATTATGGAAAAGGATGGATTATTAAAAAGAACGCACGGAGGTGCAATTGAACTTACGCGAGTGAGAAACTTAGCTGCCGAACCATCGAAACGTTATAGTAATCGTTCTATAAATGAAGAAGCGATTGCAAAAGTTGCTGCATCCTACATACAAGAAGGAGATTCCATTTTTATTGGCGAGGCTTCTATTCATTATGCTATGTTAAAATATTTACCTGAAATGCCATTTACAGTGATTACGAATTCTTTAGAAATTGCTAGTACCTTACGGGAACATAAGAAGATTGATACGTACTTAATTGGTGGAAAGGTGAAACCATCAGGAAATATGACAGATACACTTGCCTCTGAAATGATAAGTAGATTATCTATAGATCTTTATTTCTCTACAGGTGGTGGCATTTCATTGAACGGTATAAGTACTGCAACTCCGGAAGTTGCTTATTTTGGAAAAAGAGTAAGTAAAATTGCTAGAAGAAATATTTGTTTAGCTCCTCATAATAAACTCGGAATAGACTGCTTTATAATAGGAGAGTCACTAATAGAAATTGACCTTATCATAACAGATGAAGAGGCTAATAAAGAAACAATTCTACAATTTGAGAAACAAGGGAAAGAAATTGTAATAGCATCAATAGACTGCATTTAAAAGGAGTTTGTAATGATTATAAAAGGACAAGAGTTTCATATAAATGGATTAACTTATACAGTTCGTTCTGCAGCTGAAACGGATGCTGAGCAGTTATCGAAAATTAGAGTTCAGATCGATGGCGAAACTGAAAATATGGATAGAGAAGCTGGAGAGGGATTTATAGACAAGGTAGATTTTCAAAAAATAATAAAAGCAGATAGTGAAGAGATGAAGAATCTCTTTTTAGTTGCAGAAGTGCATAACCAAATCGTAGGATTTTCAAGATGTGAAGGATCAAATTTGAAGAGATTATCCCATAAGGTAGAATTTGGTGTTTGTATTTTAAGAGAGTTTTGGGGATATAGAATGGGTAAGAGTCTATTGCAACAATCTATTCAGTGGGCTGATGAAAATGAAGTGAAAAAGATATCATTACAAGTGTTAGAGACAAACGAAAAAGCCATTCAGCTGTATAAAAAATCAGGTTTTGAAGTAGAAGGTATTTTAAAAAATGATAAAAGATTATCGAATGGGAAGTATTATAATACGGTAGTAATGGGAAGGTGTATTTGAGTCTGTTCATAAAAGAGGTGGAAATGTATGTTTTATAGAAGGAAGTACTATATAGTAAAGAATGAATTTATAAAAATATTTAATGAGCATTTTACTCACACGAACTTACCTAATCAGTTAAAGCATGGTTCCAGGTTAATAGGACGCTGGATGAAAGATAATAATGATGGTACAACAGAAATATTCGCCATATGGGAATATGATAGTTATGAACAGTATAAAGAAATTGAATCGAAAATTAGAAGTGATGAGATGCATGTTAAAAGAATACATGATTGGTATGAAAAACATGGCGGAAGAGAATATGTTTTACAGAAGTACATATTAGAGTTGAAAAATGAAGAGTTAGTATGTACTGTAATTTGATAAAGAGGTGAGGGGGAATGAGAATTAAAACAAAATTATATTTTAGTTTAGCATCCACTATTTTATTTGCCATAGCTGTAATAGTTTTTTTTATAGACGGCAATCCACAAAAGTGGTTTTGGTTATGTATTTTCTTTGCGTCCATTATACAAAATATAGTTTTACTAAAAAAGAATAAAGAAGTGCATTAATATATTCAAATTATTAACATATTTGTGTCGTCTTTCTAGTTTTATTGAAAACGCTTTTATTCAGTTTTATAATAAAAGTATGTTTTTACAGATCTCCAAAATAATGAATAGGGAGATGATACAATGTTAGCTTCACCGTTTTACTTACATACATGGAAAAAGTTTGTTGATGAAGGAGTCCTTGATTCGAACCGTATGAACGAAAGAATTTCAGAGTCATGGTATCGATGTAAACAAGCAAATGTGAATCCTCATATGAATAAAGGTCTGAAAATTTTGTCTTCTAATATTTTTCACAATCAAAAGAAAAAGAGTGAAATCTTCCTTGATATAGCAATACCTCAAATACAAAATATGAGAAAAACTATTGACGAACTGCAAATGATGGCATTATTAATTGATCCAGACGGTTATGTTCTATCGTTAAGTGGAAATAAGCAAACGTTGAAACGAGCGAAACATATTAACTTCATTGAAGGTGTGAAATGGACGGAAGCAGCTGTTGGTACAAATGCGATAGGAACCGCGTTACAGATTGAAGAGGCTATTATGATTAGTGGTACAGAGCATTATTCTGTCGCATCTCATAGCTGGAGCTGTGCGGCCGCTCCGATTCATAATGATGACGGGAAATTAATTGGAGTTCTAGATTTCTCCTGTCCAATTGAATTTTCACATCCGTATATGCTCGGGATGGTAACTTCGATTGCACATGCGATTGAACGTGAATGTAGTATTCGAGTGCATCAAAATGAACTACATGTAATCCATCGTTTTTTAGATGTAATTGACAGTGATGAACAAGTTGTCATTTGTAATCATCGTGATGTCATCGTTTCCGCAAGCAAAAAGGTTCGAGAACGTGTTTCTAATTGGTCACGAATGAAACTTGAAGATTTAATGCAACATGGATTGAAGCCTAAATTAGAAGTACCAGTATATAGTAATGATAGAATGATCGGGAAATGTATTTATGTAAAAGAAAATAAGCGAGAGAATTTATTTTCTACTTCCCCATTTATAAACGGAATTACTTTCCCAGGAGTTATTGGGACAAGCAATGCATTTCAACATACTTTAGAAGAAATTAAGCTTGTATCTCCAACTGACGCTAGTGTATATGTTTGTGGTGAAACAGGTGTAGGGAAAGAATATGTAGCGAGAGCGATTCATGAAAATAGTCCAAGAAAAAATGGTCCTTTTATAGCTGTTAACTGCGGTTCATTGCCGAAAGAATTAATGGAAAGTGAATTGTTCGGTTATGCTGAAGGTGCGTTTACAGGTGCGCGGCGCCAAGGATATAAAGGGAAATTCGAACAAGCAGACGGAGGAACAATATTTTTAGATGAAATTGGTGAAGTGCCGCCAGAGATGCAAGTAGCATTATTGCGTGTTTTACAAGAACGAACAGTAACACCTATTGGCAGTTCAAAAGAGATACCTGTAAATATTCGTATTATTACTGCGACACATAAAGATTTACTGCGATTAGTTGAAGAAGGAAAGTTCCGTCAAGATTTATATTATCGTTTACATGTGTATCCATTATATGTTCCATCGTTAATAGAAAGAAAAGAGGATATACCGTACTTCATACAACATTTTTGTGAACAAAAGGATTGGAATGTTGTATTTCCAAAGAGTATTTGTAATCAATTTTCACAGCATACATGGCCCGGAAATATTCGAGAATTATTAAATGTATTAGAACGCATATACATTTTGTCGCAAGGACGGGAAATATGCGAAAAACAAATCTCTTTTTTATTACAAACAATGATGGGAAATCACCATCAACTTGCATTGCAAACAGAAAATAAAACAGAACATACATTAAATTTTCGTGAAAAAATACAGCGTGATAGTATGATTGAAGCGCTAGAAAAGACGAATGGAAATGTTTCGTTAGCTGCAAAACTGTTAGATGTACCTCGAAGTACATTTTATAAACGAATGCAAAAATATAAGTTATAAAGTAGATTTTTGTAATCTACTTTTTCTTTGTGGGCTCACGTTCTGTCGGAATGTGCGCTTACCGGGGAAATAATAGAATAGTTAGAAATTAATTTCCGAAAGGGGGACTTATGTGAAGTATATTGAAATTGGCTTCGGAAATAGGTGGTTCGTTCGAACAGAAACTGAAAATAAAGATGGAACTGAATTTGAGGAACGAGGAATTATAAAACCTATTTATTTTGAGTCACTATATGTACGAATGTGGTTTCGGAAAACGTGTTTTATTTTTGATACGAAAGAAGGGTTTAAAAAAACTAAGAAGAGGAGGATTGAATATAAATTTATAGTTGGAATTGTAAGTAGAATAAATAAAGAAAAAGTGTGCTGATATACATTATTATATTGACCAGGAAATTCTTTGGACTTATATCAAATTCATAAAAAGCAATTTTACTAAATATAAATTGTTAATAAAACCACTAAAAATTATTATCAAGACCTAAAAGCTAAAAATCCTAAAAAAATAAAGGTGAGCGCATATTAGTCATGTATAATATGTACTCACCTTTATTTTCTTGTTCAAAGCACCCGTTAGTCACTCATGGAACATGGAATAAAGTGTGGTATTGATTTAAAATAAAGTTTGATAATTTATAAAAAAGATTGATAAAACCCTGTATTAATATAAGGTTTTTCTTTTGCCCCTTAAATTTCAGTTGTATTGTTCAATTAAAGGGCCAGATTGTTGAGGAAACAGGAATAATAAGAATACTCAAAAGATTGTTTGTGAAGTGTTACACTTAAACTAACGGGCAGTTTAGCTTAAGTACATTTTTTCACAAATTTAAAGGGGGAAATTTCCCCATTTTTTATACCAGCTTAACGTTGATTCGGGAATATTGAACTTCGCTACCTGCTAATTGAATTCTACTTCATCTGGAGACCTTTAAATTAAAATGTTTCCTTTCTTCTGACAGACTTATTAAATTTCGAAAACAATCAATTCAATCATCTTTTCATATAGAAAAACTTATTAAGAAACATGCACTAGAAAAAATATAAATCATATATAGGAGATATCCCGTTTGAATGCTTGAGGAGGATATTATGAAACCTATGTTACCTAGTGAAAAATATTTCGGTAATTTAGAACTAGTTTATGCATTTTATGGGGCTATGCCTACAGGTGTTACTGTTTCAGAAACCGGTCGTCTTTTCATTTGCTTTCCGAAGTGGGGAGACGATGTTAAATTTACGGTGGCGGAAATTTTTGAGGATAAATTGCAGCCTTATCCTAATTTACAAACCAATTTGGCTAACCCCGAGAATATCCCAATGACTTTCATCAGTGTCCAAAGTGTAGTTGCTGATGGAAGGGGAACGCTTTGGATATTAGATACAGCGGCACCCAATTTTTCTGAACCTATTAAAGGGGGGGCAAAATTAGTCGCTGTTGATTTAGAAACCAATACAATAAGAAAAGTATATACCTTTACAGAAGATGTTGTCCTGCCTACAACTTATCTGAATGATGTCCGTTTTGATTTTCGTGTTGGAAAAGCAGGTTATGCCTATATAACGGATTCTCCTTCAAGAGGACCAGGAGCTATTATCGTCGTAGATTTATCAAATGGAAACGCGTTTAGACGGTTAAATGGAGCAAATTCAACTTCACCCGATCCCTATTTTTTACCGAAAGTAGAAGGTCAAATTTTAATGAATCGAAACAAAGACGGTTCAACTTTTCCATTTAGGTTGGCGTCTGATAGTCTTGCGATTTCTCCCGATGGAAAGATATTATTTTTTGCTCCACTAACCAGTCGGCATTTGTTCTCGATCTCAACAGAAGCCCTGAGAGACAGAACGATACCGGACATGAATTTACCTTATCATGTGGAGTATTGGGGAGAAAAAGGTGCGTCTGATGGAATGATCACCGATGCAAAGGGAACTGTTTATGCTGGAGATTATGAAAACAACAGTATCCGTAAGATATTGCCAAATGGCATAATGGAAACTATCGCACATGATCCGAGAATTTTGTGGCCGGATACTTTTTCAATTGGTCCGGATCAATATTTGTATGTCATTGTGAACCAATTACATCGACAGCCTAGATTTCATTATGGAAAAGACTTACGACAGAAACCTTATAGTTTACTTCGTATCAAAATTGATGAATTTCCTGCTCCGACCTTTTCATAATAAAAATAGTCAATTAATTGTTTTCATTGATAGAAAATGATCAAACTTTTTTATAAAACCAAAACATAAACCTGCTGGATAAGAATCCATTTTGATCAATCTTTTTCAAAATGGATTCTTTTTATTTACCATAGAATACGGGTTAACACGATATTTTTAATCAAACTTTATTTTAAAATTACGAAGAAACTCATGAATGTTTTAAAAAATATGGTGAAGTAGTAATACCCGAACTTATGAGTGAAATTAATGAAAAGTTAAAATGGGATGTTGTTAGTTATGTAGATCATAAGGAGTATGCTTTATGGCCACTACTAAAATATTTTAAAAAGATAATTAAACAAGATTCACAAGAATGGAAAACGCGAGGTTTAGAACTGTATAAATTATCTAGTGTAGCAGATATAAAGGGGAGTAATAGAGCCTCGTACGATATACAAAAAGAAATTGCAACTGCTGCAGTAAAAAGTGGGATTAATGATATATGGCAAGTTAGACAACATGATGAAGAATTTCGTTTCTCGTTAAATTTAATATATAATCAATTATTTGATTTTGTGGAGATTGCTACTGATATTGAAGAGTTAATTTCTATTTGGATATTAAGTTTTGGGATATTATCTTGGTATCACAAAGAAGACCGAGCAGGATTAAAACATATTTATTTCAAATGTATAAATAAAGGTAAAGAAATAGGCGCTGAAGAAATTGAAAGCCTATTAGCGGATTTATCACCAGAACAAGTAAAGATTGCTTTTTATCAAGAAAGTAAGGAATATTTAAAAATACAAAATCAAACTGATTATGATCAAAGAAGCAAATTAGAAGAAAGTGAATTAAAAGCGATTCTAAGTGAAATGAAAGAGGAGGAAATAATAGAGTTTTTAAAATTTGAAAAGAATTCATTGATGAGATGGACTTCAATTAATATTGCTTGGGATATTATTGAAAATCGTGGTGAGATTTCTAAGGACATTGCTGAAGAATTTACTGAAATTATTTTAAGTAGATTGGAGAGTTATTCTTGGGAAAATTCGGGGTGTATAAGCATTGTTGAAAAAATTAAAAATATATTAAAAGAAGATTTTTTATGGGATTTGGCGGAATATAATATAAAAAATCTTGATGACGATGACAATGACAATTATTATACTTGTAGCTCGAATATGGAGTTTCTGTTGCAATACGCAGGAGATTTATTATCTATAGATATTGTGAAATATATGTTCGATGAAGAGTTGAAATGTCACTATATGTGGCTAACTGGATGTGGACATATAAGCTTTAATTTTGAAATTGCTCCTTCAACTAGCTATTTACCTCAGCCTAAAGATATTAAGGAACTTGTTTGTAATATTCTATTTGAAGATTTTTCATTGAAAATCTCAATAGCTCTTTCAAATATTTCTTGATTAATACAAAATCTTTCTGTTATCCAATAATTAAGTTCAGAAGATATAAGGCTTTGTTCTATTTTCTTACCTTGGGAATATTGTTTTAAAACATTATTATTAATAGAAGTCGGAATGCCATCGATATAACCGAAAATCTGAATTTTCTTTAATACAGGAGATATACGCCAATCATTAGACTTTGTAATGATTTCTTTCATACTTGATAAATGTATTGGCTCTGTATGTAAAACTTCTGCTGGACCTGGATTGCTAGTAATCTTTATCTTATTATTTGAGACTTCATAAGTGAAAGTTTCTCGTACATTACTTACTTGAAATGATTTATAAAGTGGATAAGCTTGGAATAAAGGCGCACAGTAACCAACATCGACATAATATGGTTTGTCTAAGTTAACTCGTAAACATAAATGTCCAGGGTCTATATACATATAATGAACATCAAAACCAAGATTGGATAGTAACCAATGGAATCCAATTGAGTGCGTCCAACAAGTACCGCCCAAACCTTTTGTTGTAATACGGTTTATGTATGTCTCAATGGAAGGAAATAATCCCCTGTTTCATTACCTTTTTCCTAGTCAATTATTTTAGTAAGAGTTTCCCACTTTACTTTTTCTTGATGAGCTTTAATAAGCTCATTTAAAAAATTTAAGCTAGTAGGCTGTTTTGTAGCACCTAAAAATGATAGAAAGCTATTTACTAGTTGTTCTTGAGACATTTTCTTATCCTTTCTATATAGGAATTGTTATTGGTATTATTATACAATAAATGTCAGGAAATACAGTTATTTATAGAGTAGGAGAGAATTATATGTCTATGTCGCTATATTATAAAAAGATCCGGGAGCAATTAGGCCATGAACTAATTCTAATACCGAGTGTAGCTGCAGTTATTAAAAATGAGCAGGGAGAAATCTTATTTCAATATCCTGGAGGAGAATACTGGAGCTTGCCAGCTGGAGCAATTGAACCTGGAGAAACTCCAGAAAAATCGGTAGTTCGGGAAGTTTGGGAAGAAACAGGATTGAAAGTGCAAGTAAAAAAACAAAAAGGGGTATTTGGAGGAGAAGAGTACCGTCATACATATCCGAATGGTGATGAAGTAGAATATATAGTTGTTGTGTTTGAGTGTGAAGTTACTAGTGGCGAGCTAAAATCGATAGATGGTGAATCTTTAAAACTACAATATTTCTCTTTATCTGAAAAGCCGCCTTTAGCGTTACCATACCCAGATAAAATATTTTCATAGATGTAAAATAGCACACCTTACTTATTGAAGGTGTGCTATTTATATAACCCCGCTGTATACATCTCAGTTAACGTATGCACAATCTCTTCTAAGTCAATCTTTTTATCATTCTGCACAATCGTCCAAAGAAACATCTCATTCATAGCGAACCAAGCACGAGCTACAATTTCTTTATTTAATTCAGGATGTGCTAATCCACCTTCTTGAGAGTATGTAATATCCTGCGCAATACTGTTTATAAAGCGTTCCCGTATCTCGTCCCATTTTTGACGTATCTCTTTTGATAATCCTATAGCTTCCTGAACAACTTGCAATATAGCTCGTTCTTTTTCTGCTAGTTGTAGGAATGCTCTAACTTGATTTTGAATCATTTTATGTGCTTCTTCTTTCGTTTGAGGCGAAAAGGAACGCTCAGCAATATCATAAAATTGATTCATGACATCTTCCATTAAAACGATAAGGAGATCATCTTTGTTTTTAAAGTATACATATGCTGTTCCGTAACCAGTTTCTGCATGTTTAATAATTTGTGTAATTGTCGTTTTTTGAAATCCATTATGTATAAAAATAGTGTAACCGGCGTGTAATAGTTTCTTCTTTGTTTCTAAGGAGCGGTGTTTTCTTGATGAAAGAGTATTGTTTTTCAAAGAATCACCTCTTTATACTGAAATATCTGAAAATATAACTGTATTGTAAAAGAAATTCATATATAAAGTCAACTGACACAATATCATTGACGTTATATCAACTAAGGTGATATATTTCAATTAGTTAGAATAAAAAGAAAATTAAAAGAAGGTGACACCATGTATAAAGAACCATTTCAATCAACTTATGAATATGCGCTTGAATGTGATAAACATGATGAACTGAAAGATTTTCAAACTGAATTCTATAAAAAAGAAGGAACTATATATTTAGATGGAAACTCATTAGGACTCCTTTCAAAAAGAGCAGAAAAATCGTTACTTACGTTACTCGATTCATGGAAGGAACATGGTATTGACGGTTGGACAGAGGGTGAGCATCCGTGGTTTTTCCTTTCGGAGAAATTAGGTGAATTGACAGCACCTCTTATTGGAGCTTTACCGGAAGAAACAATTGTAACCGGTTCCACTACTACGAATATACACCAAGTTATTGCGACGTTTTATGAGCCGAAAGGAATACGCACAAAAATCCTTGCTGATGAATTAACATTTCCATCAGATATATATGCACTTCAAAGTCAAATTCGTTTAAAAGGATTAGATCCAGATGAGCATTTAGTACGAGTGAAAAGCCGAGATGGTAGAACACTTTCTGAAGATGATATTATTCACGCAATGACAGATGATATCGCGTTAATTTTATTACCTTCTGTACTATATAGAAGTGGCCAAATTCTTGATATGAAACGTTTAACAGCGGAAGCGCATAAGCGTGGTATTCATATTGGATTCGATTTATGTCATTCAATCGGTTCTATTCCGCATCATTTCAAAGAATGGGATGTTGATTTCGCTATTTGGTGTAATTACAAATATTTAAATGCAGGACCTGGTGGAGTTGCGGGCCTTTATATAAATAAAGAGCATTTTAATAGACTTCCTGGATTATCAGGGTGGTTTAGTTCTAGAAAAGATAAGCAGTTCGATATGGAACATATATTAACAGCTGCTGATCATGCAGGTGCTTATCAAATTGGCACACCGCACGTATTAAGTACAGCACCTTTAATTGGTTCTCTTGAAATATTTAAAGATGCTGGTATAGAACGTTTACGTGAAAAATCGCTACATATAACAAGATATATGCTTAATTTAATTGATCATGAATTAAAAGATTTCGGATTTACAATTGGCAATCCATTAGAAGATGAACAACGAGGCGGACACATTTATTTAGAGCACGCTGAAGCAGCACGCATTTGTAAAGCGTTAAAAGCAAATGGAGTTATCCCTGATTTCCGTGCACCTAATGGAGTAAGACTTGCGCCAGTTGCTTTATATAATACATACGAAGAAGTATGGCATTCTGTTCAAATTTTAAAGAAAATCATGAAAGATGAAGAATATAAGCAGTTTGAAAATAAGCGAGAGGTTGTGGCATAAACATGAAATCATCAGAGTGGATTGATATTTCACAACCGCTAAATAATGATATTGCCACTTGGCCAGGCGATACACCGTTCTCGTATGAAGTTTCATGGTCAAAAGAAGAAAGTGGTTCAGTAAATGTCGGAAAGTTAACGATGAGTATTCATACAGGTACTCATATTGACGCACCGTTTCATTTTGATAATGATGGAAAGAAAGTAATAGATTTAGATGTTCAAGTTTATGTCGGTCCAGCACGGATCATTGATGTTTCTAATCTTGAAAGCATTGGGAAAAAGGAATTAGAAAACTTTCATTTAGAAGGCGTAGAACGCTTGTTGTTACGCACATCTTCACATGGTAAAGCTAATGAATTCCCAGTTGTAATCCCGCATTTACGTGCTGATATCGCACCCTTTCTTTCTGAAAAGGGAATTCGTTTAATTGGGGTTGATGTACCATCAGTTGATCCATTAGATGATAAAGAATTAGCAGCGCACCATCAATTGTTTAAACATGGCATACACATTTTAGAAAATGTCGTACTAGATCATGTAGCAGACGGTGATTATGAATTAATCGCATTACCACTTGCCTTAACAGATGCAGATGGAAGTCCAGTTCGAGCAGTTATTAGACCATTATAAGTAGAAATATATAAAAGGGGCGTTTGGCTAATATGAAAGAAATCGAAAAGGTAATTATGGAAAAAGGAATTCATACGGACTTTAAAGAGAATATGACGTACGGGGAGTATTTACAATTAGATAGTTTACTATCTTCTCAAAAGAGATTATCAGATCATCATGATGAAATGTTATTCATCGTGATTCACCAAGCAAGCGAGCTTTGGATGAAATTAATTTTACATGAGTTAAATGCAGCAATTGAATCTATTAAACAAGATAAATTACAACCAGCTTTTAAAATGTTAGCACGTGTATCAAAAATTCAGTCGCAAATCATTCAATCTTGGGATATTCTTGCGACATTAACACCATCTGAATATATTGAGTTTCGTGATTCACTCGGTCAAGCCTCAGGGTTTCAATCGTATCAATATCGTATGATTGAGTATGCACTTGGCTATAAAACACCGCACGCATTAAAAATTTATGAAAAGGATCCAGAATTACACGCTCGACTTCATACAGCACTACATGCACCAAGTTTGTATGATGTGGCAATTCAAGCTCTTGTAAAAGAAGGATTCCCTATTCATAAAGATGTGTTAAATCGTGATATTACGCAGCCTTATGAAGAAGATGCAACGGTAGAAGCGGCATGGATAGAAGTGTATGCAGATGTGAAGAAATATTGGGATTTATATCAGCTTGCTGAAAAATTAATCGATATTGAAGACTGGCTACAACAATGGCGTTTCCGTCATATGAAAACGGTAGAACGTATTATTGGTCATAAAATGGGAACAGGTGGATCTTCTGGTGTATCTTATTTGAAAAGGGTACTTGATCAATGTTTCTTCCCAGAGCTTTGGAATGTTCGTACGAAATTATAAAAAACAAACCTGTCAGTTTATTACTGACAGGTTTGTTTTTTATTTGAACACATTTATGATTTAATTAAAGCTACAAGGTATAATAAATAAGGTAATGATTTAATTGGAGGTAAAGTTTTGGATTTCAAGCAACTAGAAAATAAATTTGAAAAGAAAAAAGTAAATACATTTCTCGTTTATCAAAAAGGTGAGTTAACAACTGAGTATTATAAAACGTTAGAGTGTGAAAATAATCTATTTAAAATAAATTCGATTACAAAAAGCATTGTATCCATATTAATAGGTATTGCAATCGATAAAGGATATATAAATGATATACATACACCAATTACAAAATGGATTCCAAATATACCAGAAGAAAAAAACGAATTAACAATTTATCATCTATTAACGATGACTACAGGTGAAGAGTGGAAAGAGTTCGGAAATGGAGTAGTGTTCCCAAATGATTTTGTAGAATCGGAAAACTGGGTGCAATACATATTAGAAAAAACAAAAATTGAAAAACCCGCTACAAAAATGAATTATAACTCAGGGTCTTCGCATTTGCTTAGTTATATTATTCAAGAAGCTACTGGAATGTCGACAGAACAATTTGCAAAAAGATATTTATTTGATCCGTTAGAAATTACCGAATATGAGTGGCAACAAGATCCTCAAGGCATACATGTCGGTGGTTTCGGTATGAAAATGAAATCTAAAGATTTATTAAAGCTCGGAATATTATGTTTGCAGAATGGATATTGGCAGGGGAATGAAATTGTATCATCGAAATGGTTAGAAGAATCAAGTACACCTCTATTTGAAACGTATGAACATGTCGGGGCATATGGATATCACTGGTGGGTATTGAATAACGAAAGATTTCACATACCGTATTGTATGTACTTTGCTATGGGGTACGGCGGACAATACATCGTTATCATACCTCAATTAGAGCTTGTTGCTGTAATAAGTAGTCATATGCCAAAACGTGGACTCGTTCCATTGAAATTATTTATTGAACATGTACAAGAGAATGATAAGTTGAAATAAGAAGAGGAGAGAATGTATGAGAAGTGTAAAAACATTATCTTTATTTAGACTATGTTTAAGTCTTCTAGCATGTAGCGCCATTATTACGCAATTTATAATAAGGGCACAAGTGAAACCGTTCAATCCAGTTAACTTTTTTAGTTTCTTTACGATCGAAAGTAACATTTTAGTTGTATGTATTCTCCTTTTAAGTAGCATTGGAACAGCTACATTTGGTCGGTCAGAGCAGTTTAGTATACTTCGTGGTGCCGCAACTGTATATATACTTACGACAGGACTCATTTATTTTTTGCTATTAAGAGGATTAGAAGAATCACTTCAAACCGCAATACCATGGGTAAATACGGTGCTACATTATATCATGCCAATTGCCATGCTTTTAGATTGGATTATAAATCCACCTAGTAAGAAAATCACTTGGAAACAAGCTGCAAGTTGGCTCTTATTCCCGTTCTTTTACGTTGTGTACAGCTTAATACGTGGCACGATTGTGAATTGGTATCCTTATCCATTTTTAAATCCGAGAATAGGCGGATATGGTAGAGTGCTTTTATACAGTATAGGGATAGCGATTGTAATTGGTGCTATTTGTATATTGGTAAGATTTTTAGGGAATCGAGATTTTAGGAAAGAATTTTAGAAATGAAAGAAACCCCACTGTTAAAATGTTAACAGTGGGGTTTCTTTCATTTTATCTACTCGTCTTATGAAACGACATTTTTAAAAATTTATCCGTCTTCGTTTCAAACTCAACATCAACAAAAACACCATATTCTTTTCCATTTTCACGTAGCCACAATTTAAATTTTTCAACTGTTATTTGAACGGTTTTTGGTTTTCTACCTATATGAAGATAATCAATAATCTCCGCTTTTGGGTATTGTTCTTTCGTCTTTTCTACAGCAAGTTTACCCCATTTTGCATACGGTGGCTGCGCATGAACAATTGATGGACCGATATATATATTTGAACATGTTGTTATGAACAGAATAACGAGGGCGACACGCTTTAATAACAATTTCTTCATGATGAACTCCTTTTATCCTTTTTTCATATTGTTTACATATTTTTTCAACGATATGAGTTTGGATTTTTTTGTCTTCTTTACATAAAAGCGAGGCTTTTACAAAACATAACCAAGAAATCATTTCCGTAATTAAGGAGGGAAAATTATGCGTCAAAAAGCTATTTTTAAAATAGCAGTTTTACTTGCGTTCATAGGACTATCTTTGATGGTCAGTAGTATACAACTAAAGAATGTAGAAGCTTTTTCTAATCAAGTCATTCAAAGAGGAGCATCTGGCGAAGATGTCATTGAGCTGCAATCTCGTTTGAAATATAACGGATTTTATACGGGAAAAGTGGATGGTGTTTTCGGATGGGGTACATACTGGGCACTTCGAAATTTTCAAGAGAAATTTGGACTACCTGTTGATGGTTTAGCTGGAGCTAAAACGAAGCAAATGCTCGTGAAGGCAACTAAGTATGACAAGTCAACTGCTAATAAAGGAACGACTACGAATAAAGGAAATAGTGGTGGTACTGCACAAGAAAATAAACCACCTCAAAATAAAGGGACAAATGTTCCAAATGGTTATTCTCAAAATGATATTCAGCTCATGGCAAACGCAGTATATGGAGAATCTCGTGGTGAGCCGTACTTAGGGCAAGTTGCAGTAGCTGCGGTTATTTTGAATCGTGTTACAAGTGCATCGTTCCCAAATACCGTTTCGGGTGTAATCTTTGAGCCAAGAGCATTTACAGCAGTAGCAGACGGACAAATATATTTAACGCCAAATGAAACAGCGAAAAAAGCTGTATTAGATGCAATAAATGGATGGGATCCAACAGGAAACGCATTGTATTATTTCAATCCAGATACTGCAACAAGTAAATGGATTTGGACTCGTCCACAAATTAAAAAGATTGGGAAACATATTTTCTGTAAATAGAGCGGAGGTGGAATTGTGTTACGAGGTATTGTAATCGTATTATTAACAATCGGTGTAGTTGGAACTGGATACTGGGGCTATAAAGAGCACCAAGAGAAGAATGCAGTATTAATTCGAGCAGAAAATAGCTATCAACGTGCGTTTCATGATTTAGCATACGAAGTTGATTTGTTGCACGATAAAATTGGAACAACGCTTGCAATGAATTCGCGTGCATCTTTATCACCTGCATTAGCAGATGTATGGCGTTTAACATCTGAAGCTCGTTCGGATGTAGGACAACTTCCTTTAACATTAATGCCTTTTAATAAAACGGAAGAATTTTTAGCGAATATCGGCGATTTTAGTTATCGTGCAGCCATTCGTGATTTAGAAAAAGAACCGTTAAATGATCAAGAATACAAAACGTTGGAAACTTTATATTCAAATGCAGGAAATATACAAGATGAGTTACGAAAAGTACAGCATCTAGTTTTGAAAAATAATTTACGCTGGATGGATGTTGAGATGGCACTCGCATCAAATCGTGATCCTGCAGACAACACAATTATTGACGGATTAAAAACAGTAGAGAAAAACGTAACATCGTATTCATCTACAAACTTCGGACCGACCTTTACTAGTGCACAAAAAAATAAAAAAGGCGGATTTGAAGCAGAAGGGAAAGCAATCTCTAAAGATGAAGCAGCGAAAATTGCAAAATCATTTTTGAACTTAAAAGGAAATGAAAAAGTAGATGTTGAGAAAAGCGGAAAAGGTGCGAAAGAATCTTTCTATAGTGTGAAAATTAAAGATAAAGCAACGAATAATGAGTTTTATATGGATATTACCGGAAAAGGTGGATATCCAATTTGGGTAATGAATAATCGAGAAATTAAAGAGCAGAAAATTAGTTTAAACGATGCTGGTAGTAAAGGTTTGACATTTTTAAAAGACCATAAATTTAATAATATGGAGCTTTATGATAGCTCGCAATATGATAATGTTGGTGTATTTACGTATGTAGTAAATGAGAATGGCATACGAATTTACCCAGAAGCAATCCAAATGAAAATTGCTTTAGATGACGGTTCCATCGTTGGATTTTCCGCAAAAGAATATTTAGCATCACACCAAAAACGAACAGTTCCCTCAGCAAAGCTAACTGCAGCAGAAGCAAGAAAGAAAATCAATCCAGATGTTAAAGTTATGGAAGAACGTAAAGCTGTAGTTGTAAATGATTTGCATAATGAAGTACTTTGCTATGAATTTATAGGTACTTTAGGGAAAGATACGTACCAAATTTTCATTAATGCAAATAGCGGAGCAGAGGAAAAAGTGAAGAAAATGCAAGCTGTTGAAAAAATTTATGATTAAACTTTAATAGTAAAGTGGTGAGAATAATGAAAATCCTAATATATTTGTTGATGCTTTGCTTTTTTATAACAGGATGCAGTATTGGAAAAAAGGACAATCCAAACGAAAAACCAGAGCAAAAAAATGTTTCGACGAAAAATGTTAATTATACGAACAAACCAAATAAGCCAAATGAAAAAGCAGCGGACCATTTAGCATCTTTAGCCGCGAGTGTGCCAGGTGTGAATGATGCAACAGCGGTAGTTGTGGGGAAATATGCTATTGTAGGTATTGATGTAAAAGCGAAACTTGATCGAACTCGCGTGGAGTCCATTAAATACTCTGTAGCAGAAAGTTTAAAAAACGATCCGGATGGTGCTAATGCAGTCGTTGTAGCGGATGTTGATACGTATGAACGACTCAAACAAATTGGAAAGCAAATTAAAAAAGGCAAAACAGGTGAAGGTATACTTGATGAGTTAGCAGCAATTGTTGGCCGAGTAATGCCACAAGTTCCAAATGACATGATTGAAAATCGAGAAACGAATCCAATTAAAGATAATGATAAACAATTACCAAAAGATGAAGAACAAGAACTAAGAAAAGAACAGAATGACCAATCAAATAATCATTTGAATAAATAAAGTTAACCCCGTACTTAATTGTACGGGGATTTTTCAATATAATATTTAATATTCAGTTTATTTTTAAGGGAATATATGGTTTAATTATGATGGGAGGGACAACTGTTATGATGAAAAAAAGCGCATTAATAGTATGTAGTTTATGCTTAGGTTTCAGTATGACAGCGTGTGAACAAAAGAAAGAAGTGAAAAAACAAACAGCGACTTCTTCTACTGTGTTGGAAAGTGAGAAGAAAGAGCCTATCAATATAAATCATTTCTCGAATATAAATGAAGGAATGACTTATATAGAAGTGAAAGATGTAATTGGTTTTGATGGTAATTTACTTATAGAAGAAGGTGTAGAAGATTCTACACAAATTAAACAAATTTTTTCATGGAAGGGAAGCGATCCAACTTCATTAGTTGAAATTACCTTTTTAGATGGAAAAGTGCATTCAAAAGCGCAGCAAGGTTTAAGTTAATAAGTTGAAAAATGGGAGAGTTTCGCATGAACATACATACAGGGGAAATTCAATTAGTTCCGTATAAGCAGAAATATAAAGAAGTTATACAAACATTCACTTTACCAAGTGAACAAGTTCAATTCACATCAGATCCAGGTGAATTATTGGAGAAAGCAAAAAGTGATCGAACAAAAAATGTGATTGTTATTTTAGATTACAATGGGGTACCTGTTGGTCTTTTCGCATTGCAAACGGGAGATAGAGTACAGGAGTTTACAGATAATGAAAGCGCTCTACTTTTAACTTCGTTTTCTATAAATCAAAATAGACAAAGAAAAGGATATGCTAAAAAGTCATTGGCTTTATTACAAGAGTTTGTAAAACGTTATTTTCCGATGAAAAATGAAGTTGTACTTGCTGTGAATGAAAAAAATATTCCGGCACAAAATTTATATGAAAAAGTCGGCTTCCAAGATAAAGGTTTTAGAAGAATGGGACCAATTGGTCAACAAATCATAATGCATTTATCTATCATGAAATAATAATAAAAAAACTTACTCTTGCATAACAAAGTAGTAAGTTTTTTTATTTAGAACGATAAGAGAATATGTATGAAAAGGCTATATTTAAGAGTCAAGAAATTATAGCTAGTTACATAAAAAAATAAAGATACTTGAAAAACTTTAAATTTAGTAAGTTCTACAATCATTAAATAATACTTTTTGGGGGTGTAGCTTTATGGAATTTATTCAATTACTAAAGAAAGATGACTTATTTAATAAGGCCATAGATGTTTTTTGGAAAGAATGGGGTGAGGAAGGTGGGCGTGCATTTTATGAAGATTGTATGATTAATGCTTTAACTGATCCAAATGGCATACCGAGTTTTTACATTGCAAAAGTAGATGATAAGATTGTCCGAACGTATGCATTAATTCGCAATGATTTAAATAGTCGTCAAGATTTGAGCCCGTGGTTAGTGTGTTTGTAGATGAAAAATTTAGGGGCAACTCTATAGGAGCAAAATTGTTGAATCATGGACTGCTAGAAGCTGCAAAGAGAGGGTATCAATTTCTTTATCTTACTTCAGATCTTAACGGATATTATGAAAAATATGGATGGGAAGAAATTGGAGTTGCTTATGGGCCTAGTGGCGGGTACATACCTTTGTTTAAAAAGTCAACGGCTCTATAACAAAATCACTTTTTATTCAACAAACAGGTGCTTTCGTTAAATGAAATTAAACACCAAGAACCTTACTACAATAAAATGTAGCAAGGTTCTTATAGGTTATATTAAATAACTTTACATCAACTTTGAAACACATTTAAACGAGGAGAAATGATATGACAATTTATATTGCATTACTAAGAGGAATCAATGTAGGCGGGCATAAGGTAATCAAAATGGTGGATTTAAAACAAATGTTTGAATCAATAGAGTTAAAACAAGTAAAAACATATATTCAAAGCGGTAATATCGTGTTCGAATCTGAAAAAGATATTGATTTTTTAAATAAACGAATACAATCGGAAATTAAAAATGTTTTTGGTTTTGATGTTCCAGTCATGTTAAGAACACATGATGAATTTATAAATATTATAAAAAGTTGTCCTTATGAAGCCGATTCATTGCTAGAAGGTGAAAGTATACATGTTGCTTTCTTAGCAAATGAACTTTCTGAAAAAGAAAAAGATCAGCTGCTTATGCAAAAAAATGAGACTGAAGATTGCTATATTCATGAAAAAGTTGTGTATTTATTTTTCAAAAATAGCATTCGAAATTCTAAATTAATGAACCAGTTTCAGAAGTTACATACACCAGCTACAGTAAGAAATTGGCGGACTGTGAATAAATTAAAAGCGATAGTTGAGGGTATGTAAAGAAATACGGTAAAGTATATTGGAATACGATTGACAATAGACTAACATCTACAGAAAAGAAAACTCTTAGAGACGTATTACTTAGGGTAGATAAATGTTTAAGAGACTATGGTTATAGTATAAAATAAAACGAATTAAGGGGTAGGTAAGATGGGGAAATTTTTGAAAGACCAAAAGGTAGTTGCATTTACATTAGAGGGGTTAGCACCATGTACAGTTATAAGAGTTGGTTGGATTTTTATCATGGTAGAAGTAGAAGAAACGAAGCACCTATACTCACTTACAAAAGGTAAGATAACGTCTATAGAAGAGGATAAACACTATCTTTTAGAAGAGAGTTTTGAAGAAGGGGTTTTTGATATTGGTAGAGTTTTTGGTGCGATTGAAACAACAGACATGGAACTTGCAAAGAAATCATTTGAAGAAAATGAAGACTTCAAGAAATACGAAGATTTTCACAATCCATCAGAAGGGAAACTGTATGGTGGAGAGTACTATACTACAATCAAAACAGGTAAAGAGTTACTAGAACAATACTTTAATCGAGAAGGAATAGAGCTTAATGGTACAAATTAAATTAGATGTGAAAACAGTTAAAAGTCAAATCTTATTTATGTTAGGTATATAGACTAATAAAAATTTTTTATATTTTATTATTTGGAGGACAAAATAATGGATTTGGTTAACAAATTTTTAAACGGCTTGAGAGCAGCATTATCAACAGATGATCTCGAAACACTAAATAAAGCGTGCGGTGCTACAAAAGAGGATATTGATACATTAAGGTCAGAATATCCAAATTGTCCAGAATCACTAATCTCTTTTCTTGAAAATATTGATGGTACATATTGGCGGAAATATGGAGAAGACAAAGTTGCGGTATGTATTTTAGGCTCAGATGTTGAAGAGTATCCATATTATTTGCTTTCTACACAGCAGATGCTCGAAAGTTCAAAAGAAGAAGAAGACGTATCCTATCTTTTAGAATACCAAGATGACGAGGATGCTGTTGATTCTAAGATAAATCCAAAAGGACTTCTCCCTGGCACTTATATTCATTTTTCAGACTGTATGAACAATGGTGGAACATCAAGACTCTATATTGATTTTAACCCTTCTGATGAAGGTGTATGTGGTCAAATCATTCGTTTTTTGCACGACCCTGATGAATATGAAGTGATTGCAAACAGCTTTGATGAATATTTACAGAATCTTATTGATGGTGATTTTAATTTTCTAGAAGAAGAATCTCAATAATTTGTCTACAAACTCATTTAAAAGGTTAGAAATTAAACAACTTTAAAGAGCCTTACTACAATATGATTTGTAGCGAGGCTCTTATATTTTTTGGTCAAAATTAAATAACATTATTATCACTTTACAAAATCTCATCTTTTTATTTATATTGTTTTGCGACTATAAGTTCGACGATAGGATAAATAAAGAATGAAGAGCAAAGTGCGATAAAAAGAGGAAGATTCTTTATTTCATCGAGTAATAGGAATGCAAATCCTTCTGATAATATTAAAATAAAAAACATAAGGCATATAAGTGCAAAATAAGCGATTTTAAAGCTTTTATATTGAATTTGTTGTCCCATTTCATCTTTGCTTTCTTCTGATACTCCGTTTGGATCTCCCCACGTAATATGATTGATGAGGTAGCTAATTATTATAGCGCTGGCGAAGATTGTTCCGCCTAAAATCGTACCTTCAGAGATGTATTTAAAGGCTCCATGTATTAGTACTCCAAGTAACGATAAAACGATTGTTAGTAAAATGAAATTTTTGCGATTCATATTAGAAATGACACCTCCATAGTTGTAAAAAACTCTTTACACCAATAGTATAAAATTGGAAAAGTATTATGTCAAATACTTTTTACATAAAGGGACAAGAATATGATATTTTGTTTTTACGATTAATAAAAAATTACATTACATTTGAATGTAAAAGAATGGGCTCGCATATATTTGGAAGGGATGTCAGATTAATTTAGGGGGTAGTTATGTCTATTCTATTAAAAGCTGGTGCTGATGCAGGAAATAACGGTTTGAAGTTAATGGTGAAAGGGCAAGACCCTATTTTTATTCCGAGTATATATTCTTTATATATAGGAGAGCCTACAGGATTATTAGATGAGAGTGATGTTTCATTATCCGAATTAGAAAATCACATTGATGTGACCATTAGTTCTCCATCGCTAATGTTAAATAATGTGCGGTATATCGTTGGTGAAAAAGTCATTCAAGATCAATTAAAAGGTACTGAGGTTGAGAAGAAATCAAATAAGTCAACTGATGAGTTAATGGTTATTACAATTCTATCTGGTTTAGCGGTGAGTGCTATGCGTCAAAGTCCAACTTCTAGTCATATTAATATTCGTTATGATTTATCTGTTGCTCTTCCTATGCAGCTTATTACACAAGAAATAGCTGCGGAAAATGCGAAACGTTATATGGGCAATCATAAGGTTGTTTTCCATTATCCAAACGGACGTGATGTGACAATTAATATTTCAATCGAATATTGTAAATGCCTGCCTGAGGGCGCTTCTGGTACGTGGGGCATTGTATATGATGAAGAAGGAAATGTAGTGAAACATAAAATAGAATGTGAACAAAATCAAGTTTCAGAAATTGATTTTGTTGATAAAACTTTATTGTCTTTTGATATTGGTGCAGGGACGACAGAAGAAGTGGTTTCACTAGGTGTGAACTTTAGACCACAACTAAGTAAGGGCTTATCATACGGTGTGAAAGAAACGTTACTACAAATTATTACAAGATGGAACCGGAAGTATCCAACAAAGACGATTGATAGTATTACAGAGTTTAACCAAATTTATTTACATGAAAAGCACCCAAGAAATGCGTTACTAGTTGAAGAATCACAACCAGCATTATTAGGTTTAGCAGCGCGTGTCGCAACGGATATCATAAACAAAATTGATGACATGAAAGACGATCCATACGTATTTATTTATGGCGGGGGCGCAGTAATTATTAAAAACAGTTTAAAAATGATTTTAAAACAAAAAGGACGACTAACAAATGTAATCTTTGTAGATAATCCGTTATTTACAAATGCACGTGGATTATTAGTCTACACTTGTTCGCCAAAATATAGAGAGCATAAGCAAAAAGAGTTAGGATTTACAAACTTAACGATAAGTTAGTTGGTGGAAGTATGCGATCTAGGCGATATAAACGTGGTGATCGAGTAAAAATCAATATTCATAAATCAGTATCACCTGAAATGATTGCATGGCTGAATAAACAATCAAACCCAACCAATTTCTTTTTCTTTGCAGCGCAGCAACTCTTTAAACAAGTAGGAGATATTGATGTGTCAAAAGCTATACCAGGTAGCCATGTTTTCTCATTATACGTGGAGCCATCATCTTTATTAAAGGTCGAAGTAAATCCCTTTAAAAACGTGCCACTAGAAGCTAATAAATCCACCGATACTATAAAAAAAAAATCATGGGAATCTGTTGATCAATTAGATTGTCCGTTTTTTTAAACATAGAGAAAATAAGTATTGCCCATCACTATACATACGGATACAGTGATGGGCTTTTTTACATGTAACGAATAGAAGGGGGCACAAATTATGGTGTGCTCCTTCTATTCGTTATTTATCTATATTTTAGATGTATGTTCAGTAACTGCATGAATGATGTCTGCCCAGTCATCAGGATGATTTTCATGTCCTGCGCCTTCAAGGGTTAGTAGGACTGATTTAGGAATTTCATCAATAAGTGCGAGACCATGTTCAAAAGGGAGTGCTGTATCGTCTGTTCCGTGGATAACTAATGTAGGTGCTTGTATTGAGTGAAGCACACCGTCATAAGCATCATCACCTTGAAGTAAAGCGTGATTAAACATACTTAATAGATTGTTTGCGCGTTCTATTTCTTGTTTTACTTGATTATAGACTCTTTTTTCATCAAATGTTCGTTTGGATCCACATAATAGGCGAGATCCGGAAACTAAATATTCTGCTACAACATTTTCATTTGTCCAATCTAAATGCGTGCCATTTGCGTGATGTGTTAAAATTCTTTCGTCCATCGGAGGTAAATCGCGCGTATTATCGTCAGAGCCTATTATACTTGTAGCTAATAATGTTAACGTTAAAATTCTTTCGGGATGTTTTACAGCAGCAATTTGAGCGATCATACCACCTAATGACATACCAAATAGATGTGCTTTATCAATATGATAAGCATCGAGTACCCCAATTGCATCTTCAGCCATATTTGTAACTGTATAATTGGAAGTTCCAGGCTCATATGTAACAGAGCATCCTACATCACGGTTATCAAAACGAATAACAAATTTCCCCGTGTTAGCCAACTGTTCACAAAACTCTTCATCCCAATAAATCATTGAACACGTAGCACCCATAATTAATAAAATAGCTGGGTTTTTAGGGTTCCCAAAGCTTTCTGTACATATATCAATCCCGTTTATTTTAAATATCTTTTCAGTCATAGAGTTCTCCCCATTTCTTTTGAATGTAATTGAAAATACAGTTTTGAACGATTCTAAGGTGAGTGTACGTTTCTTTATGGAATTCATAATGCTTCTTACGTAATTACCCCCAAAAATAAGTTTATGATAATTTAAGGCAAAAAATTTTGAGAAATATTTATATGTTATTAAAATAAATAGCAAGGAGGAATGGAAATGAAAACAATTGTTATAGATCAATATGGTAATGTTGAAGAATTAAAAGAAAGAGAAGTTTTAAAACCAATTGTTAAAGGTAACGAGGTATTGATACGCATTCTCGCAACATCTATTAATCCTGTTGATTGGAAAATAAGAAAAGGAGACTTACAAGAACAGTTGCGATTTTCATTTCCAATTATTTTAGGGTTGGATGTAGCTGGGGTAATTGAAGAAGTTGGGGAAGAGGTAGAGTGCTTCAAAGTAGGAGATAAAGTATTTACGAAACCTGAAAATATAGGGAAGGGCTCTTATGCTGAATTCATTACAGTAAAATCGGATTTAGTATCCTATATGCCTACTAATCTAAGTTTCGAAGAGGCAGCTTCTATTCCTCTGGCAGGACTTACAGCGTGGCAAAGTCTTGTAGATTACGCAAAAATAAAAGAACATGACAGAGTACTCATTCATGCTGGAGCTGGTGGAGTTGGAAGTTTGGCAATCCAAATCGCAAAATCATTTGGAGCTTTTGTTGCGACAACTGCAAGTAGTAAGAATGAAGAGTTTTTAAAGTCTTTAGGAGCAGATCTCGTTATTGATTATAAAAAAGATAAATTTGAAGAATTATTATCAGATTTCGATATTGTATTAGATACAATAGGTGGCGAAGTACAAGAAAAAAGCTTTCAAATTATAAAATCTGGTGGTGTGTTAGTTTCGATTGTTCATGAGCCCATTCAAAAAGTAAAAGGGATAAAATCAGGGTTTTTATGGCTAAAACCAAACGGGAAGCAATTAGAAGCATTATCAAAATTAATTGTACACGGAAAAATAAAGCCAATTATAAGTAAAGTTGTGCCTTTTAATGAAGAGGGGGTTAGAGAAGCTCATATTTTGAGTGAAGGTCAACATGTTAGAGGTAAAATTGTAATAAAAGTCGGAGAATAATGAAGATAGTGGCTTGTAGAGAAAGTGAAGTTGAACCACAAAAAACTCAGAGAGAAATACTATCCCAAAAGTCACATTTTCATTTTGGATAGTATTTCTTATTGGACATGTAATGTTATTTCTATAATATACAGTTTCGTATTGTATCATGTAATTTCTGTAAACCAATCAACATGTCTTTTTCATTTAACATTGAATAGCTAATCCGTAATTGGTTATTACTTATATCGGTATTTAATAGACAAGCTGTTCCTGGTAAAAAAGAGACATCTACTTCATTTGCTTTTTGTAATAAGGTAAAGGAATCTATCGAATCAGGAAGTGTAATCCATAAATTAAAGCCACCATTTGGTATTTCAAATCGTAATTCTTTAAGTGGTGATAACATTTCAATCGTTATATCACGTCTAATTTGTAAAGCCGTACGTAATTTTTCTAAATGATTTTTCATACGTTCTGCACGTAAAAAAGGAAGGAGTGCTTTTTGCGTTAATAAAGGACTACCGATATCCATTGAACCTTTTACAGCAAATAACCATTCAAAAATAGGCCCATCGGCAATAAGAGATGCGATACGCAATCCTGGTGCTAACGTTTTACTAAATCCTTTTATATATATTACATGACCGTTCGTATCAAAATTTTTGATAGGAGGGGGAATAGTAGCACCCTCAAAATATATTTCTCCGAAAGAATCATCTTCAATTATAAAAAACTCATATAGCTCTGCTAATTCTATAAGTTCCATTCGCCTTTCATTACTCATTACTGTACCTGTCGGGTTCTGGAAAGTTGGATTCGTATACAATAATACGGGATTTTTACTTTGACAAATATCATCGATTAAGTCGGATCGAACTCCATGATTATCAAGAGAAACTGGTATAATTTTAGCGCCTTTATTGATGAAAATATCAAGTGCAGAACTGTAACAAGGACTTTCCACTAATACAATATCACCAGGTTTTAATAATGTTTGAGCAATTAAATCAATTCCTTGTTGTGCTCCGCTTGTAATTAGTAATTTAGATGGATCGGTCACTAAATTTTGGTGTTCACTTAAGTAATTTACTATTTCAACTCGCAGTTCATAATCACCCTGTACTGGCCCATAAGTTGCTAGGATCATCTGGTCTTTATGAAGTATTTTATGCATTTCGTCTGCTAAGAATGGATTTGGCAATAAACGAGGATACAAAATCGCTTGTGAAAAATCGTAATATTTTCGGTGCTGATTCATTGCATATTGAGATCGCATAACATTAATCGTTTTCGTTTGTTGCCATTTGTACGGAATTGGTTTGAAATCTTTCCTTACATGTTTATGTATATAAGCACCTTTTCCTTGCTCAATGCGTATATATTCTTTCTTTTCTAATTGCTTGTATGCCTTACGAACAGTTAATAGGCTAATCTGTAAATCTTCGGCCATAGAGCGTAAAGATGGAAGTGCGTCACCATGCGCAAGCATGCCACTTTGTACTCTTTCAACGATTTGCATATATATTTGTTGGTAATACGGTATGTTGGATTCTTTACGAAGGACAATCTTCATGGTTTCACCTTTTTCGTTTTTATTTTATTAAAGCGAAAAATATAAAGAGAATCAACTACAATTTTAAGTAACTGTTATATACATAGTTACACTGTTATACACCACACCTTCTATACTCATGTTAAGAGTAAAAAGGAGGAAGAAAAATGGTCATTTTCAATTATATTTTAGTATGTATTATTTTCGGAACAACATTTTTAACGATAAAAATCGGAATTGAAGCAGGGGCGCCTCCATTATTTTCAGCAGGAATTCGTTTCTTGTTAGCAGGCTTAATTCTGATGATTATATTTAAGTTAAAAAGAAAAGAAATTATGCCACATGTATTTTCAAAACGTATTATGTATGCTGGTTTTTGTTTAACGTTTATGACATTCGCATCACTGTACTGGGCAGAACAATATATTTCTTCAGGTTTAGCTGCTGTACTTTCTGCTACGGGGCCGATGATGATTTTGTTATTACAAGCAAAGAGAAATAAGACAAAATTACAAAAGGAGCAACTCGTAGCATTAATTATTGCACTAATAGGTGTTATTTTTGTTTCTTTACCAGGAACGCACCAAGAAGTAAGTCTCATATGGAGTATCGCTTGTTTTGTTTTAATAATAGGAGAGTTATTTTACGGAATAGGCTCTATTCGCTCAAAAGAAATACTTTCGGATTTACAAAGTGTATCACCATTTCTCATTAATGGTATTCAAATGTTTTACGGAGGGGTTTTATTACTAATCGTATCCGTCATAGTAGAACAACCGAATGTATCTGTATTAGCTTCATGGAGTGTACAGTGGCCTATTTTATATCTAATCTTTATTGGATCAATTGGCGGACACGGATTATACTACTGGCTCTTATCAAAAACAAACCCTGTATTCCCGTCAACGTGGTTATATGTATCACCGTTAATTGCTATTATAGTAGGATATATCATATTAGGAGAACCTTTAAACCCTACAATGGGAATAGGTGCTTGTTTTATTTTGGTTGGTGTATTTTTAGCTAATCGATCCACACTCCGGAGCTATCTCAAGCAAGGGAAATTGTTTGAGAAGGAAATGTAGTTGTATAAAGAAGCAGCCCTGTATATAACAGGGCTGCTTGAATTTTATTCATGATACGGATTGACTTTATTTATTGGAAAGGCGTAATATTATTAAGCTATATGAAAGAGAACTGTAAAAAGAGGGGAGTTATTATGAAAATGAATTGGACTGAAGTAAAGGAAAAAATTCGAACGCAAATTTCAAAACCATCATATGAAACTTGGTTTACTAATACTACTGTTTATTTAGAGGATGATATATTAACAATTTATTGTCCGAATGAATTTGCTCGTGACTGGTTAGAATCTCACTACAAAGAATTAGTATTTCATACATTAAGAGAAATGTTTAATACGACGTTTGAAATTCAGTTTGATCTATGTAATGGCGAACCATCTAAATTGAAAGATGTTCAAAAAGAAAGGCTTAATAGCTGGGATGAAGTAAAGAAAGCGTTAAGGCCAAAATTAGCAGAGAAAACATTTATGACCTGGATTAGAAATACAAATGCTACTATAGAAGATAATACATTAATAATCTTTTGTGAAGATGCGTTTCATCGTGATTTGCTTGAAGGTGAGTATAAAAATATAATTTCAACTACCGTACAGAAAATTACTAATGAAGAATATCAAATATGGTTTGAAATAGGATCAAACACCGCTTTAATAGCACAAATTCATCATATGCAAAATAATCAACTCACTTCCGGACAAGAGGAATCGAATACAATTTGGAATCAAATAAAAGATAAAATGCAATTAATAATTTCAAGACCTTCATATGAAACGTGGATGAAAGAAACGACAGCCAAAATAAATGAAAATTCATTGATCATTTATTTTGAAAATGAATTCCAACAAGAATGGGTTGAAAAGTCTTATAAAGATTTAATTTTGCAAATAGCCAAAGAATTAACTGGAAATACATATGAACTTCAATTTGAATTAGAATCAAATAAAGAAGTAACCAGTAATAGTGAAAAATCAAAGTCACCTACCGAAAATACTATTTTCGAATTATGGAAGCAGTTCAAATCGTCCAATGATGATTTGAAATATAATAAAGTAGAAGATAGCGATAAACGCATTCAAGCTTTAGAAGAAAAAATAGTGAAGTTGGAAAATGTAATTGATACATTAGTGGGAAAATTAGAGGTAGTAGAATTAAAAACACAGTTGGAAAAATAACCAACTGTGTTTTTTACTTAATTTACTTTTTTTATAAACCCTTTATAATGACGTTTCACAAGCTGACTTTCTAACGTCTTCATTGTTTCAAGTGCTACACCGACGATGATAAGTAAGCTTGTACCACCGATTTGTGCAGAAGGTGGTAATGTAGCAATTTTCGTGAATACGAGCGGTAAAATTGAAATTGCCCCTAAGAAAATTGCACCGATAAATGTTAAACGGTATAAAATTTTAGTTACATATTGTTCTGTTGATTTACCAGGACGAATACCAGGCACATAGCCATTTTGCTTTTTCAAATTCTCAGCCATTTGTTCAGGGTTTACTTGAATAAATGCGTAGAAGTACGTGAAAGCAACGATCAGACCGACATAAAGCGTCATTCCAAGTGGATGTGCGAAATCAAGATTTGCAACTAACCATTGCGATACGCTTGAATCAGGGAAGAGCTGCGCAATTGTACGCGGCGTCATTAAAAATGCGGAAGCAAAGATAACTGGAATTACACCAGCACTATTTACTTTAAGAGGTAAATGAGTGTTTTTTGCTCCTTGATATTGATTGTTTCCTGAAACAGCTTTTGCATATTGAATCGGTATTTTACGCACAGCTTGTTGAATGTAAATAACGCCAACAACTATTGCTAAAATTACGAGACCAATTAAAACTATTTTTATGATGTGCATGAATAATTGATCGCCTGCATTTTGAAATTGTTGTAAATAAATTTGATTCGCAACATTTGGAATCGCTGCTACAAGTCCTGCGAAGATAATCATCGAAATACCATTACCAACGCCATTAGCGGTAATTTGTTCACCTAACCAAAGTAAAAATGCAGTACCTGCAGTTAAAACTGTCGCAATAAATAAGTATGTAGTCCAGCTTTGATCTGTTATTAATTGTCCACCTGCTATATTATTAAAACCATAAGACATCCCAATGGCTTGTATGAATGCGAGAACGATTGTAAAGTATCGAGTGAATTGAGCTGATTTCTTACGGCCCATTTCTCCTTGCTTTGCCCATTCCGAAAATTTAGGTATAACGTCCATTTGTAGTAATTGTACTATGATGGAAGCTGTAATATAAGGTGTAATACCTACAGCAAAGATTGAGAAGTGTTGCAGTGCTCCTCCGCCAAATACGTTTAGCATACCTAAAACGTTAGCTTGATCTTGTACTTTTAATACCTCTGCGTTAGTATGAGGAACTGGAATAAACGTGCCAATTCGAAAAACAATTAGCATCGCTAGTGTAAAAAGAATTTTGTTTCTTATCTCAGCTACTCTCATGAAATTTGAAATCGTACGAAACATTATGTCGCCTCCTATATTTTTATCAGTTTAAAACTGATTATTATATCCCGATGAAGTAACCACAAACCTCCTTCCGCATTAAATTCATTTGACAAATGGAATTTCATACACTTTGTAGTTTTCACGGATATAAAAATATAAGGTTTTTAAGCGACCTATAAACTTTTCATAATCATTCAATACACATAATATATCGAATAAATTAACAAATGTACATACATACGCATGAAAAATGAATGTATAGGGGCATTTTTTACATTTATGTAATACTAGATTGATAATTAGGAACGTTTTATGTAGTTGTATTGAAAGGGTTCGGCGGGAAAGTAATATGGTATAGCTGTAGCACATGATAACCTCAATGAAATCTTCAAGGATGTTGAGAAAACTTATATATTTAGTCGTGAATTAGAGAAACAGTAGTGAAGGAAAATCTTTCTTCTATAGAGAATATTTCTAACGCAGGAATCTAAGTATATAGGTTCTAATGAAAGGAGAATTCACATGAATACATTTGTAAAGGACAAGTTTTATGAAACGAGAAATCAATTATTTGAGGAAATTACTTTGTTAAGTGATGCTCAATTTAATAGAAAACCAGATAAGGATAAATGGAGTATAGCACAAGTGTGTCATCACTTAGTTTTATTAGATGAGAGAGTTATAACGGTTATTTCGTCAGGATTAAAAAAGATGGATAGTTTCCAAAATGAGCGTAAAGAAATTCATACTATTGTATTAGATAGATCGATAAAATTTATAGCACCAGAAATGATTGAACCAAGTATAGAACCATTTGAAGTGCTGCAAATGGTTGATTTGTTAAACGACTCTAGAAAAGAATTGATGCGTTTTCTGAGTACAATAGAAGATGAATCTAAATTGGCAAAAAAATCAGTGATGCATCCAGCTCTTGGAGAATTATTTCTTGATCAGTGGATAGAATTAATCTATTTGCATGAACAGCGTCATATAGAACAAATCAAAGAGGTTAAATTGCTTTGTGAAGTTGAAAAGTAAAAATTATTATCTATTTATTTAGCGATTTAGGAAAGCATCAAGGGTTCGAGTGATAAAATACAAGTCCTGATTAAAATTATGATGAATTTAGTTGAAAGCAACCAATAAGCAGAAGAAAATACGAAACTAGCAGATCTTACTCTTGAATAAGAAATGAACATTCGAAAAAAACTGAATCCGAATTGCTGTATAAGTGTAACCCCGTCTTAAATGAAGAACGGGGTTATTATTTTTGGAAGTGATCTCAGCATTTTCATTTAGAAGGAAATAAATTGGCAATGAAATCCGAAAATGTAATTAGCATTACACACTATATCTTTACGTTATAATGATTTCCGGAAATGAGTTATATGTCCATAATTTTGACAGTACATATACATCTATCGTTGGTTTAGCGCTCTTCACACGTTGGAGGAAGAAGTAAATACTATTCTGCTAGGGGGTATATGCATTTTATTCTCTATATTTTCACAGCAGTACCACCTCCAAAATTATCTTTTGTAGTTGAATTTTTCCGAATAATAAGTTACATTTTTAAAGTTCAAGCAACTTTATAGCAGTACAAAAAGGGGAGAAATATTGTTATTATGCAAAAAATGAAATGGAAGAACTATGTATGCTATTTTATTATTCTTATGCTTCTTGTAACAGTAGTAACAGCCAAACCAGCTATTTCTAAGGCTGAGGAACCTGATGTTAATATTACATTGTTAGGTACGGCAGATATTCATGGTAGATTTATGCCTTGGGATTATGCACTTGATGGAGCAAATATGAGTGGAAGTTTGACACAGCTTTATACGGTTATAAAGAAGGTACGTCAAGAAAATCCAAATACCATATTAGTAGATGCCGGGGATACAATTCAAGGAAACTCAGTAGAATTATTCAATGATAAGCCACAATCGCCAATGATGGTAGCGATGAATACAATGGGATATGACGCCTGGGCATTTGGAAATCATGAATTCAACTTTGGATTAGATACATTGAAAAAAGTTAGTGAGCAATATAAGGGAAAGACGTTAGCAGGAAATATTTATAAGGAAAATGGAGAGCGTTTTCTTCCTGCATATACGATTGTTGAAAAAGGTGGAATTAAAGTCGGGATAATTGGTATGAATACACCAATGATTAGTGATTTTGAAAAAGGGACAGATCATTTGGATGGTTTAGTAGTGAAAAATCCAGTAGAAGAGACAAAAAAGGCAATTAAAGAATTAGAAGGTAAAGTAGATGTAATGGTAGGGGTTATGCATATGGGACTAGAAAATGAGAATGGAATCCCAGGTACTGGTGTTCAAGATATTGCGAATGCTTGTCCGGAACTAAGTGCTATTTTTGCGGCTCATATGCATAAACTTGTAAAAAAAGAAGTTGTAAATGGCGTAATTATTACAGAACCAGATAAATATGGAACGCATATTTCACGTATTGACCTTACTTTTACAAAGCAAGATGGAAAGCTGGTTCTAAAAAATAAAACTGCTACAGCTATACCTGTAAAAAATACTGATGGAACAACAATAGTATCTGATCCTACACTTGAAGACACACTGACACCTTTTCACGAGTATGCGAGAGGAGATGCAAATGTTGTTGTCGCTCAATTAAAGGGTAGAAACCTTGTTCCTGAAAATGAAATAAAGGGTATTCCAAGTGTGCAGATTCAAGAGACACCTTTATCAGATTTCTTTCATGAAGTCATGCTCCATTACAGCAAAGCGGATGTAGTAGCCCATCAAATTGATAATGACTATGCCCGTTTGGATATAGGTCCTATAAAGAAGAAAGATATTGCGTATAATTATCAATATGCCTTGGGAGAAATTACAGTATATAAGATAACCGGAAAAGATTTAAAAGATTATATGGAATGGGCAGCAGGATATTTTAACTCATCTCGTGCTGGAGATGTAACAGTTAGCTTTGATAAAAACCGTCGCGCGTCTAAATACAGTACGAACGATTTCTTTGGAGGCGTAAAATACGAAATTGACTTAACAAAGCCATATGGTAGTAGAATTACAAATTTACGCTCTATTCGCACAAATAAACCAATCAAAATGAGCGATGTTATGACGCTAGGAATGAATGCGTATAGAATGGAGGCTCTTCAGGCAAAAGGGGGAGCTTTAGAGGGGCGGAAATTTGAACAAACTTGGTCATCTAAACAAGAGAATGCATTCGGAGAAACAGGTGGAACCATTCGTAACCTTGCTACTACATATTTAAAAGAGGTAAAGTACGGTGTATATACGCCAAAAGTTATGCATAATTGGAAAATTACTGGTGTAGATACACATTCTTCAGAGCATAAGGCTGTAGTTGATCTTGTAAATAAAGGGATTTTAGAAATTCCAAAAACAGAAGATGGAAAATATACAAATATAGCATCTATAAATACTAAAGATTCAATTACAAAAGAAGAGATTGTAGCACTCTCACAAAAAGCTAATATTAATCCAAATCAGTTTAATCATGTAAAAAGAAAAGGTGAATTTTACAAAAAACTTAGTAGGATAATTAAATAAATATAAAATAGATGGCTCTCGTGCAAAAAACTATTAAACTTGGACATACCATTATCCTAAAAAGTCTGTGATCGGTATGGAAATATAAAGAATCAACGATAAAAAACCCCCCGGATCATTAAACAAATCTGGGGGTTTTTTATTTGAATAATTATGGTTTTATTTCTTTTAAAGCATATTTATAATATGCTTTAAAAGAACATACCTTGAGCTAATAACATGCAATAGATGTGTCCTTTACTATATTTAAATGGGAGGCAAATTAAAGATATTTTTGACAAAATAAAAAAGCCTGAAACTCATATGAGACTTCAGCTATCTCATAATGTTACAATCCATGCAGCTATAGACATACATAATAACATTATATTAAAAAAGCTAAATTGTAGATGCGCTGCCACACTAAAGTATTTATATACTATATACATCATAAAACAAAACACGCACTTTCTTTTTCTTGTTTATCAAGGTCATTAGTATTCATTTGGTCCATCTTTATTATAAAACAACTTCATGTCCGAAATATAAGTTTAAATAAGTAATATAAATTATAAGATGTCCTATAATAATTGTTATTTTAATAGCATTAAACCTACTCTTAAAATAGAAAAGAGTGGGTTTTTATGTTGTTATTTAGATGTAAGAGTACTTTGATTAGAATGAATATAGGTAATTAACAACTAACCAATTGGATGATCGCCTAAAAGAGCTCTTTTTTATTGAAATTAATATACATATATGTGTCGTTCTTTATTTATATCATCGACCATATATATGTAATTTTGCATAATGTTACATAAATTTTGTATTTTCTCTTTTTTTCGACAGAAATAGACAGTATACTTTGTACAAGCTTTCTATTTCAAAAATTATAAGAGGTGAAAAAATGAAAAACAAAAAGACATTAACTAAGGTAGCATTAACAACAGGCTTAGCTTTAACAGCTGTAGCACCATACGGAGTAGGTCATGCTGAGGAAACAGATCAACTACAAGTTCAAATTCAGGAGGAATCGTTCCGTTCAGGTGAACTTACACAACCGTCACAAAAGGCACCAGAGAATGTAGTAAAAGATGCTCTTAAGGAGAAAACAGAACAAGCTCTTTCTCCAAAGCAAGTAAATGGAGAAACAGGAGTAGATTATAAAGTTCTTCAAAAACGTGGTTCATATGATGGGACTACACTTGTACGTATACAGCAAACTTACGAAGGAAAAGAAGTATATGGCCATCAATTAACTGCACACGTAGATAATAACGGTGTTATTAAAAGTGTTTCAGGCGATAGCGCGCAAAATTTAAAACAAGAAGAATTGAAAAAACCTATTAATCTTTCAAAAGATGAAGCAACACAATATATTTATACGAAGTACGGGAACGATATCAATTTTATTTCTGAACCAGAAGTTAAAGAAGTTATTTTTGTTGATGAAAATAATGGACAAGCTAGCAATGCATATCAAGTTACATTTGAAGCTGCAACACCAAAATATGTTTCCGGAACTTATTTAGTAAATGCACAAAATGGTGATATGTTAAAAAATATGGTACAAGAATCTAACTTAAAAGCAAGTGAAAAACTAGTTGGAGCATTAAAGAAAAGTAAAAAAAGCAATCTTACATCATTAACTGGAACAGGAAAAGATGATTTAGGTATATCACGTACATTTGGAATCTCTCAACAAAGTAATGGCAAATACGCTCTTGCTGATTATACAAGAGGGCAAGGAATTGAAACATATGATGTGAATTATAGAGACATTACTAAAGAAGAAAGCTATTATCCTGGTACATTAGCAACTAGTACTTCGACAACATTTAACGATCCAAAAGCAGTAAGTGCTCATTACTTAGCAACAAAAGTATTTGATTTTTATAAAGATAAATACAAGCGTAATAGTTTTGATAATAAGGGACAAAAGGTAGTTTCAGTTGTACATGCTTGGGATTCTGGAGATACGAATGATCCGAAAAATTGGCAGAATGCATTAAGTGCGAATAATGGAAGTATGCTTGTATACGGAGATCCTATTGTCAAAGCATACGACGTAGCTGGCCATGAATTTACACATGCAGTTACTTCTAGCGAATCTAATCTTGAATATTACGGTGAATCTGGTGCTATTAATGAGTCGCTATCTGATATTATGGGAACATCTATTGAGAAATACGTAAATAATGGAAGCTTTAACTGGACGATGGGAGAACAAACTGGATCTGTTTTCCGTGATATGGAAAACCCAGCTTCTGTTCCATCTTCACTTGGTGTACCTTATCCAGATGATTACAGTGAATTTAACGATTTTAATGGATGGGATCAAGGTGGCGTTCATTTTAATTCAAGTATTATTAATAAAGTTGCGTATCTCATTGCAAAAGGTGGAACTCATAACGGTGTAACTGTTAAAGGGATTGGTGAAGATAAAATGTTTGATATCTTCTATTATGCAAATACAGATGAGTTAAACATGACTTCTAATTTCAAAGAATTGAAATCAGCATGTATTCGAGTGGCAACGAATACATATGGAGCAAATACTGCTGAGGTTCAAGCAGTTCAAAAGGCATTTGATGCAGCAAAAATTAAGTAAGTTAGAAATATAGTTTTCATTCATATATTATTACATTATGAAAAACAGCTACTGTCATTTTAAAGATAGTAGCTGTTTTTTATACAGCAATGTATGATTGAAAATACACTTACTAAACAATAATTAGGTTGTCTATCTTTATGAAGTTACGACACATATAAAAGGTTTAAAGTATATAAAAACAGAAAATTAATAATATATTGACCTCTTAATAGAAAGTACTATAAAATGAAAGCGATAACAAACGATTGCTTTAAAATGATTTCTTTGATCTTTTAGTATTTATACATATACGCAGACATAAACAAATCTATTTTTTTGAACATTAATGCAAACGTTTTCGTAATAAGAAGATCATTGAAATCCATATGTGAAAATTGCCAATATGGGGGTGAAGTAAAAGAGATTTCTAGATTAATTTAAATAGTGTAATTTAGTACGAGCATAATAAATTGTACGTACTATTTAAAGAAAGGGTGTATGTGGTGCAAATGATAAAAAGATTAATTAACAAATCAGTTCTATTACTTACTATAATCGTTATGTTATCCTCTGTTTTTTCTTTTCAAAGTGTAAAGGCAGTTTCAAATTCGAAAACAACTGAAGTTATCATTCATTACAAAGAACGGTCTGGAAATACAAAGGATTGGAACCTTTGGTTATGGGGAGAAAATGCGAATGGTAAATCATATGAATTTACTGGTGAAGATGAATTTGGAAAGTACGCTAAGATTAATATAGATGATGACTATAATCGTGTAGGATTTATCATTCGTACAAATGAGTGGGAAAAAGATGGTGGCGATCGTTGGATTGAAAATATAAAGGACGGTCGTGCTGAAGTATGGATTCTTTCTGGTGATGAAAAAGTATATAACTCTAAGCCTTCTTCGGATCTATCAATTCAACAAGCAACTATTGATAGTTTCAATGAAATTACTGTAACGACTAATGTCCCGTTTCATATTAAGGAACGGAAAATTGAAATTGAAGGCATTAAAATTAAGAATATTAGTCCTTATGATATAAACAGTGGAAATATTACTAATAAGGTGAAAATAATTACGGAGCAGAAAATTGATTTAAAACAATCATACAAAGTTAAAATCGAAAACGTAGCTGATACGTATACGGAAATCGGTAAAGTCATTCGTAGTGAGGAATTTGATCATTCATTTTATTATGGTGGTAACGATTTAGGTAATATATATACGCCACAACATACGAAGTTCCGTGTATGGGCTCCTACCGCGAGTGAAGCGAAGTTAGTTACATATAAAAAATGGAACGATAAAATAGGCACTGAAATAAACATGCAACAAGGGGAAAAGGGCACTTGGAAAGCAGAACTAAAAGGGAACCAAAAAGGTCTCTATTATACGTATAAGGTGAAAATTGGTGATAAGTGGACTGAAGCAGTTGATCCGTATGCACGTGCTGCTTCTGTAAATGGAGATAAAGGTGCAGTTGTTGATTTAGTAGAAACAAATCCGAAAAAATGGAAAGCAAACAAAAGTCCAAAATTTAAAAATCCGGAAGACGCAATTATTTATGAATTGCATGTACGTGATCTTTCTATTCAGCCCGAAAGTGGCATTAAGCAGAAGGGGAAATATTTAGGGGTAACAGAAAAAGGAACAAAAGGGCCTGAAGGTGTGAAAACAGGACTTGATCATATAAAAGATCTTGGTGTTACGCACGTTCAGCTTTTACCGATATTTGATTATGCATCAGTAAATGAAGAGAATTTAAACGAACCACAATATAACTGGGGATATGACCCGAAAAACTTCAACGTTCCAGAGGGATCCTATTCTACAAATCCATATGAGCCTACTGTACGAATAACTGAATTAAAGCAAATGATTCAAACACTGCATGATAATAATCTTCGTGTTGTGATGGATGTAGTATATAACCATATGTATAATGCTGCTGAATCTAATTTTCATAAGTTAGTTCCAGGTTATTATTATCGTTACAATGAAGACGGAACATTTGCAAATGGAACCGGAGTAGGCAATGATACAGCTTCAGAACGAAAAATGATGAGAAAATTTATGGTGGATTCGGTCACATATTGGGCAAAAGAATATAATTTAGACGGATTCCGTTTTGATTTAATGGGTATCCATGATTATGAAACGATGAATGAAATACGTAAAGCTGTTAATCAAATTGATCCTTCTATTATACTGCATGGAGAAGGTTGGGATTTAAATACACCTCTTGCTGCTGAATTGAAAGCAAATCAAAAAAATGCAGAGAAAATGAAAGGGATTGCTCATTTTAACGATAATATACGAGATGGATTGAAAGGTAGTGTATTTGAGGAGAAAGAAAATGGCTTTGTAAATGGGAAGGAAAACATGGAAGACCGTATTAAAAAAGGGATTACAGCAGGCATTGACTACGATATAAATTCGTCTACTTATCAAGATCCGGAGCAAGTGCTAACTTATGTGGAAGCACATGATAATCATACATTATGGGACAAACTTGAGTTGACTAATCCGAGTGACAGTGAAGAAGTGCGAAAACAAATGCACAAATTGTCTTCTTCAATTTTATTAACATCGCAAGGTATTCCATTCTTACATGCAGGACAAGAGTTTATGCGCACGAAATATGGTGATCATAACAGTTACAAATCTCCTGATTCAATTAACCAAATGGACTGGTTACGCCGTGCAGCATTTAATAATGAGGTAGAATATATGAAGGGCTTAATAGAATTACGCAAAAAGTACCCAGCCTTTAGAATGACATCTGCAGAACAAATTAATAATCAAGTATCATTTATTGATGTTCCAAAAAATGTTGTGGCTTATTCAATAGATGGAAAGGGAAATGGAAATAAAAACGAATATTTTATGGTGGCTCATAATGCAAATAGGGAATCCGTTGACATAACGCTTCCATCGAAAGGTCCTTGGAAGGTACTAGTAGACGGGAAGCAGGCAGGTAGTAAAACACTTTATGTTGTCCATGATAATAAAATTAAAGTTCCTGCGTTAAGTTCATTCGTTTTAAAAACAGAGAAACCGATTAAATAAATACCAAAAGCGAAGTGAGGGTTGTTTTCACTTCGCTTTTAAAGTTAAAATAATATAATTTCACGCACTGTAATTATATTACAATTTAATAAACAAAAAGAGAAGAACTTACAAAAGTTCTTCTCTTTTTTTATGTGTAATTAGAGTTTCCATAATTGTGGATATAAGAGTTTTTAAAAATAGCAAAAGACAAGACGATGAACCTATATACAAAGTGACGAGAAAATGACAAAACTGTAAGAATGCATGAATGTTTGTAAGAAAGTTCGATGTTTTCCTTTTTCTTTTTTTATTAAAGTGAAAAAGAAAGCGTTGTTATGAGGGGTTGATATTTTTAGAAGAGTACAATAACCAAAACGATTCATGTAATGAAGGTATATGGCAATCAGTAAAACACCTTACTAAAAAGGAGGGACTTGAAATGTCTTTTTCTCAATTCAATATTGATATTTTTCGAGCAATTAATGATTTAGGTAAACAATATTCATTCCTAAACTCAACCATGGTATTTTTGGCAGAATATATGGTATATATTTTTGCTTTAATTATTTTAGCTTATTGGTTTACTGGGTCTAGAAAAAGTAGAATGATAGTTATTCAAGCGATGGTTGCTTTTGTAATTGCTGGGGTGATTGGAAAAGTAGCAGGGAAATTCCATCTAAATTATCAACCGTTTGCAGTATTGCCTAATGTTAATAAACTTGTCGATCATGCTGTAGATAATTCATTTCCTAGTGACCATACGATTCTCTTTTTTTCAATTTGTTTTTCGTTTTGGTTTGTTCGTAAAAAAACTGGATGGTTATGGCTTATACTTGCATTTTGTGTAGCGATTTCTCGTATTTGGGTAGGAGTTCATTATCCTTTTGATGTTGCAATAGGGGCTTTAATAGGATGTGTTTCAGCATTGTTTTCTTATTGGTTAGTATCTAAATTTTCTTTTATCAAGCAATTGCTTACTCTATATGAAAGAGTAGAGAAACATGTTTTACCATCCAAAAACAATTCAAAGGAATTTTGAGTATAGAAGTATAAAAAAGACGTTATCCTTTCCTATAATTCTACAGAAAGGATAACGTCTTTTTTGTTTTATGGATAGTGCAAAATATTAGGTTGATAGGCATGTGGCACTACCCCATATAAGAGTAACCATTATCCCTATTTAGATATTTAAATAGGTTCTCTATATTTATGTTACATACATGAAATTAAGCCTAACCTCTCTCATTTCCTATAATCCCCTTAAATGGACAAACTTCTTACCAATATTCAAAACCAATTCGCTTTTGGATTGTTTTTTCGGTTTTCTTGACCCGGCCAATGAATAACTACACATAAACTCCTTATATCTCTAGATAAACTACCGATTAGCTCCATATAGACTCTAGATAACATATATAGAATACAAGTTATCAAGGAGGTAAGAGAAAATGAATTTTATGAAACGTGCAATTCTCAGTATGAAAAAAAGGATAGGAACATCATTAATTTTGATGGCAGTATTTCTGATTGTTACAAATTTGGTTCTTTCAGGGTTCACAATCCAAAATGCATCAAAAAAAGCTGCGGATGCAGCAAGAAAAAAACTAGGTGCAGATGTTACTTTAAGTCTTGATTTTGACAAATTAGGTCAACAAGCTCAGGAAACTGGAGAGATGCCTAATCCACCGAAGCTTAACACAAAAGAAGCGGATCAATTAGCGGAGTCAAAATATGTAAAAGACTATAATTACATAGGCAGCACTTTTGGAATTTCTGATGGACTTAAACTAGTAGGAGCTTCAGAAGGAGAAGAAGAAGGAAAAGGTAAAGCGGGAATGGCGGCTGTGCGAGGCGGTTCAAGCTCTGGTACAGAAATAGATATGAATGCTTCTTTTATGATTGAGGGGGTCCGCAAGACTGCATTACAAGAAAGCTTTAAAAACGGAAAAAGTAAAATCATTGATGGAAAACCAATTACAGAGCAAATGAAGGATCAGAGTGTAGCTTTAATGGAAAAACGATTAGCGGAATTAAATAATTTGAAAGTAGGAGACAAAGTCAAAGTGCAATCAGGGGATAAGAAGGAAACCCTTGAGATTGAAATTATCGGTATTTACGAAACAAATGAGCAAGCAATGGGTCAACAGGCTCTTCCTATTATGGATCCAGCTAATAAACTATATATGCCGCATTCAACTATGAAAAAATTAGAAGTAGACCAAGGTATAAGTAGTGTTCAAGTCGTGTATTTCTTGAATGATCCACAATATATTGATGCATTTAAAAAAGAAGCAAAAAAATCTAATATTGATTTTAATTATTATAAATTAGATGCGCATGATTCATTGTACAAGCAAATGATTGGTCCTATCGAAAATATCTCTTCAACTTCTCAAATGATTATTTATATTGTATCAGTTGCAGGTGCGATTATATTAGGGTTAATCATTATGCTATCAATTAAAGGACGTCGTAAGGAAATGGGGATTCTGTTATCTATTGGAGAGAAAAAGTGGAAACTGATGGCACAGTTCGTAGTAGAAGTAGTATGTGTCGCTATTTTAGCATTTGGATTATCCATAACAACAGGAGCTAAGGTTTCTCAATATATCGGGGATAATTTACTTTCGAGTGAAATTGCTACAGCAAACGAAGAAACGGACACTACGCGAAATAGTACTGTAATGATGTCTGGATCTGGTAGTAGTACGCTACAAAATCAAAAAGAAGATCCAATTGATAAAATTGATGTAAGTGTAACAGGAGAAGATGTAGGAAAAATGGGGGGGATTGGACTAGCTATTGCTATAATAGCAACACTTCTTCCAGCATTATCAATTCTACGTTTAAATCCAAAACAAATTCTTTTAAAAGATGAATAGGGAGGAATAATATGGAAACGATTTTACAATTTAAAAATTTGGATTATTATTATGAAAGTAATGGGAAAAATGTAGCAATACTAGACAATGTCAATTTTTCTTTTCAAAAAGGGCATTTCTACACGATTTTAGGACCATCTGGATCTGGTAAAACTACAACTCTAAGCTTAGGTTGTGGACTGGATGTCCCTAAAAATGGTTATGTACTGTATAATGGTAAAGATATTCGGAAAATTGGTTTAGATCGATACCGTAATCAAAACGTATCTGTAATTTTCCAATCTTATAATTTGATTACTTATATGACAGCTCTTCAAAATGTCCTAACAGCGATGGAAATTACAGGTGTCAAAGTGAAAAATAAGACGGTAAGGGCATTAGAATTATTAGAAAAAGTAGGACTCACAGAAGTAGAAGCGAAACGAAACGTCTTGCAACTAAGTGGTGGGCAACAACAACGTGTAGCAATTGCTCGAGCGTTATCTTGTAATGTTGATTTACTTATTGCAGATGAACCGACAGGAAACCTCGACGAAGAAACGGCAATGGATATTATAGAACTTTTTCAAGAACTTGCACATAAAGAGAATAAATGTATTATTGTTGTAACGCATTCACAGGAAGTTGCTAAAAAATCCGATCGTGCAGTGTATTTAAGTAAGAAGAAGTTGGTCGTAAATGAAATCTAATACAAAAATCTTAGTTTTTTAATTCACATAATTTTCAAAAACCATCCATTTCGAAAGTTTATATTTGATATATAATAAAATCAAGCCATAATCAAAATGGTCTCCCTGTATTGAATGTGAAGATAGTTTGTTGTTTCCTTTTTGACAATATTTGAAAAAGAACTTGTAGGATATTCTACAGGTTCTTTTTGTTATGATCAGTTACCTATATTATTGAGGAATTACATATAAAAATCGGGACATTAATTAGATGTAGAATCTAAATACTGTCCCGTTTAATTGTTTATCTGCATAGTTATTGAAGAATTAAACCTACTATCATAATTAAACTAAATACTATCATCCAGCCAAATGCACAATAGCCGAAGATTCTAATCCATTTAGGTAATTGATTCATGTTAACTTTATTTGTGGGAACTCCTTGCATAGAAAACATCATTTTTTGATCTCTATCCCTATTATTTTGTTGTTCATACATAACATCATCACCTTTCCAGGACTATATTGTTTATAGTATATCAGCCTGAAGAAAATTATGTACAGAATAAAAGGGGATAGGTTACATCTTATGTAGTGAATTTTATAAATAAAGACGTTTAATTGGTCATGACTCTAAGCACCAATCCTTGATAAATACTGAAAAAGAGCCCTACATAAATAGGATTCTTTTTCTTTAAATATTAACTTGCTGGATATACATCAGAACCAAGATAACGTTCTTTTATTATTTGAAGATGATGAAGCTCATGACCAGCAATGATGTATGCTAATGCACGAACTGTAACTTCAGAATTATTCGCATTTCCTCTTTGTGACCAAGCTTCTTTATCTAAGCTTCTAAGTAAATACACGGTAGATTGGCGAACAACTATTAAATTCTCAAGAAGATCTTGCATAGATTGCTTATCAAAAGCAGCTCTAAGAACATACATATCATCATTATAGCCTGGAAGTTCTGCTGTCTCGCCTCGAGCGATAGATAGCAATCGATACGCCATAATACGTTCTGTATCTGCTATATGACCGATTACTTCTTTTATACTCCATTTAGTAGGAGCATACCGGAAAAGTCCCTCACTATCAGAAATTCTCTTTAATAAAAGATTTGTGTCCTTCATTTGTTGTTCTAGAATATGTATGATATTTCCATCTGATACCAATTTGGTATACGTTGCATAATAGGAGTTATATTCACTTACCTTTGGTCTTATTTGCATACGAATCAATCATCCTTTATGTTTTATGTTTAATCTTTACATATAGCTTATCATAAAAAAATTCCAAATTAATCTGAAAAATGGAGGCAAATATGCATTTTTCATCCTCTTTTTCAGTTGCATAGATGAAATGCATCTCAAATAAGAGAATCTAATTTGCTGCTAAGCGGAATTTCTTTTTTTTGCTGTTATAGTAGAAGGTGAATATTTAAGTTGGATACAGTTTGTCACTACTTATGACAATCGCAATTTAAGAAGTAGCATATATCATTAAATGAAAAGCCTGTTAATAAGTTTATACTTAATACAAAAACAAACAAACTCGTCCTATTTAAAGGAGAGTTTGTTTGTTTTTGTGTTTAGATAATGGAATACTCATGCTAAATTGCACACTATGTTCCATATTTTTTATAGAATACTTTATATTTAGCGTTTCAAGAATTTGTTTAACAATATATAGCCCCAAACCACTTCCGCCAGTATTTCGATTCCTTGATTTTTCAATTCGATAAAATGGTTTGAAAATTTGTTGTATATCTTCATCTTTAATATTGATACCTGTATTTGTAATTTGCATTTTAATTTGATCTTGTTTAGAATCCTTACTTAACTTTATATAGACTTTTTCATTATGTGGTGAATACATTACTGCATTATGGATAATATTTTTACATGCTTTTTCAAAAAGTAAATGATCTGTATAAACAGAAAGGTCAGAGTCAATTTCTTTTATTATTTGGATGCTTTTTTGAGAAGCGAAAAATTCGAGATCTTTTGTGATTGTACCTATTAACTTTGAAAAATTAACTTCTTCTATTCTTAGTTTAAAAGTGTGTTGTTCTAACTTTGACATACTTAAAATTTCACGAACTAATTGTTCCATACTTTCAATAATTTGATGATTTTTCTTTAAATATTGATCACGATTTTGATAAGGGCCAATATTGTATATCATCCCTTCTAAGTATCCTTTCATTACAGTAAGAGGGGACTTTAATTCATGTGCTACAATCGCAAAAAACTCTCTGCGTTTTGTTTCTATTTCTCTTTCTTTTTCAATATCATTTTTTAATTGTTCATTTGCTTTTTTTAAATCAAACATAGCTTGTTGTAAGTTAATAGACATGTCATTCAAACTATTAGATAATTCTCCTAACTCATCTGTAGAGCGAACCTCAATTTTTTCGGAGAAATCTAAATTTGCCATCTTTTGTGCACCCTCATTAATATAAATAAGTGGCTTTGTAATAAACCTGGAATAGAAATAAGCACTCCCTATACCAATTACGATCACAATGATACTAATATAGGGGAGAAAGCGCACTAATACTTGCGAAGCTTCATCAATCGGTTGAAATGTTGCGAACACTACAAGCGTTAAACTACCATCTTGGAATTGAATTGGTTCCGTAACATTATATGAATTGCTAATGGTACCTGCATTCTCAAATCGTGCTGCTTTAGTAACTACTGTTGTTTGTGTACCACTTTGAATAAAAGAAAATGAAGGCGAGTAAATAATTATTCCTTCTTTATTTTGAAGCGAAAGCATCGCGTTATTTTTTTTTGCGTATTCATCAAAAAGTGGTATCGCATCTTGAAACGTAAGATCTTTGGACTTATCAATTATTTCTTTTATCCCTGTTTGAAGTTGATCCGTTTTGTATTGCTCATAAAACGTAGGGAGAAAGAAATATAAAGTTAAATAAATCAATACTGCAAAGGATAACAAAATGAGAGATGTACTCATAAAGAGTTTATAAGTAATTTGCTTCATCTTCATGATTTTTACAATTCTATTCATCAATTTTATAACCAATACCCTTTATTGTTTTAATATAGGGGATAGCTAGTTTTTTTCGTAGGTTTTTAATATGTGTATCTATTATTCGTGTTTCTCCAAAATAATCGTATCCCCAAACTTTTTCTACGATATTTTCTCTTGTAAGTACTTTTCTCTCATTTTGAAATAGTAGTTGTAGAATTTCGAACTCTTTTGTCGTTAACAAAATTTCAACATCATTTACATATACTCTATATGCATCAACATCAATGCGCACTTCTTTAAATACCAAATGATTATTTACATTTTTATCATAACTTCTTCTAAGTACAGCTTCGACTCGTCTAATCAAAACATGAAACGAAAAGGGTTTTGTAATATAATCATCAATCCCAAGATCGAATCCTTTCATTTGATCTTCCTCTTCTTCTAACGCAGTTAGCATAATAATTGGTATGTTTGACTGACTTCGAATCATTTTAGCAACTTCAAATCCATTAAGATTGGGCATCATTACATCTAGAAGAACTAAATCAAAGGATTGCTTATTAAATTGTGTCATACCCTCTAGTCCATCTGAAGCAACTACCACTGTATACTGTTGTGTCATTAAAAATTGTTTAATTAATTCCTGAATTTCTTGATCGTCCTCAACCACGAGGATATGATAGTTTTTCATAATATCACCTCTGGTAGTCATTATAGCCGTACTATCTGTAGTTTATGTGGAGATATAGTAGGAAACTTCATAGGACGTTTAACTCCATTTTCAAGATTGTGTATTCTCCATAAAAAAGTATTATTACCCATATTCCTTTTTATGGAGGAATATTTGTGTGCTTGAAAAAACTTATTATATAAAAAGCTGAACGATTAATATTCACAAAAAATAATGTATAATAATGTAAATTGTATGTAGTTTTTTTAACTGTTTGAAAATATACTTTCGATACTTTACTAGAAGGGGAAAGGGAGATGAATTTAAATATAAAAGAAGCCAGCGAAATTCTAGAGCGTACACCACAAACTTTTTAGTTTTTTTGCTAATTTAGTAAAGGCCTAAGGTGCGAAAAAGGGATTATTTAAATCACGTGAGAAAGGTTGTGAAATTATTTGATGGGTTATAAAGCGATGCTGTTTGATTTAGATGATACGTTACTTGATAGGGATAAGGCAGTAGATAAATTGTTTTTATTAGTTTTAGAAAAGTGTTATGAGGGTGTTAGTGATACAGTCAAAAACAATATGTTACAGAAATTCAAAGAATATGATAAAAGAGAATATGGCATTAGTGATAAAACGATAGTTTTAGAATCATTATTTAATGAATTCGCGCCGAAATATAGATTCCCACACAATTATATCCAAGATTTTTGGAATGAAAATTTCCCTAAATGTTTTTCAATAGACCGAAATACTATTCATTTCTTAAACCATATAAAGAGGCACTTTAAAGTTGGAATTATTACAAATGGCTTAACGCAGAGGCAAAAGGCTAAAATAATTAATACGAATTTAAACAATTACTTTGATACAATCATTATTTCTGAAGAAGTAGGACTTAGTAAACCTGATAAACGTATATTCGAACTAGCATTAAATAAGCTAAATGCACAGCCGGAAAATACCTTATTTGTTGGGGATGACTTAGAAAAGGATATTGCTGGTCCTCAAAATGCAAATATAAAAGGTGTGTGGTTTAACCCTCAGAAAATCAAGAACACAACAGAAATACAACCGTATGCCGAGATTCATACTTTGGATAGTTTGTTAAGTTATGTTACACCACAATATTTTTTTAACAAGTAAAACCAATCTCGATATTTAATAATTTCATTGACCGTATTAGGACTATTAAATAATTTATATTTAAAATAACAAGAGGCTACTTTGTTCGCTGTATCTAATTTGAACTACGATTAATATGAAGAGCTGCAATACAAATTTACTCACACTGTGTAAGTAATAAAGGGGTGGGACTATGGAAATAAAGAAATTAGTTATCGATGGAATAAATATTGCGGTCATAAAAAATGATAAAGTACTAATATCCGATGTTCAAACGGCATTGGATTTTATGGCAACAGTTCAATATGAAGTAGATGCGAAACATATTATTATCGACAAATCATGTATAAGCGAAAGCTTCTTTGACTTAAAAACACGGCTTGCAGGTGATATTCTTCAAAAGTTTATAAACTACAAGGTAAAGATTGCTATCATTGGAGATTTCTCTATGTATACGAGTAAAAGCTTAAAGGATTTTATTTATGAATGTAATAAAGGTAAAGACATTTTTTACTTAGCAACTGAACAACAAGCAATTGAAAAACTAAGTACATTAAAGCAATAATACCTCAGTAAAATATCCCTCTTTTTCACGTCACATGTTATCTACAGCATATAAGAACTGATGTTTGTGATAAACTAAGTGGTGAATAAAGGGGGAATTTTCTTGAACAATTTAAATGATACAATCCGAAATTTAAACAATTTAGTTTACAAACCTAACAATTTAATGATTACGAATTTAAAAGAAGAAAAGCAAAATGCAGAATATGTAGGATGTTTATTTCACTTAAATAACAAGACAATCCGTTTTAGAGTATCAAAAATTACGCCTAATAAAATTGGTCAATTTGTTTCTTTTTGGGAGAAAGATGACAATATGCAAAATCAAGCATTTTCTTATGACGCTGCTCCCGACTTATTAGTTATCACTTGTATAGATGAAAATAAATTAGGACAATTTATTTTCTCTAAAGAAACTCTACTTGAAGAAAAAATATTGAAAACGCAAAGTCAAAAAGGAAAGATGGCTATGAGGATTTATCCGCTTTGGGATACTCCTGTTAGCAACCAAGCTAAAAAGAGCCAAATGTGGCAACTTCAATATTTTGTTGATTTAAGCGATCCTAATAATTTACCTATAGACAAACTATTAACTTTGTATTCGTAGCTTTTAGTTTTTTATGTGAATTTGTTGCCGTATCCCAAAGTATGATGTCTTTTATTTGAATTCTCATATTCAGTTATCTTATGAATTATTTTTTTGTACCGGTACAGTTAAACGAAATGTACATTGTTTCAGTACCCCATCAAAATTACAATCAGCATATACTATTTTAACTTATAACTTATTTAGGGGTGCTGAATATGACAAGATTACAAGATCAGCTTTTTACAAGATTGAACCTTGAAAAACGTACTGAAGTGAAGTTTGAAGAATTAAATACAATTCTCTTTGCATTTGCACACACTATACCATTTGAGAATTTAGATGTTATAGCACGTAATGCGAATACAATTACTATGGAAAATTTACAGAATAAAATTTTAACTACATCCCGCGGCGGACTTTGTTATGAATTAAATACTCTTTTTTACTACTTTTTAAAAGATTGTGGTTATGATGTACAACTTGCCCTTGGAACCGTATATAAAAATGATATAAACGCATGGGCACTTGAGGATGGGCATATAACGATTATTTTAAATTATGCTAACGAACGATACTTAATTGATGTAGGTATCGCTTCATTAGTACCATTAATCCCTGTATCTTTTACTGGAGAATCTGTTTCCTCTAAAAATGGTTCGTATCGAGTGAGACGAAAAGATACGAGTAAAGGAAATTACGTTCTAGAAAGAAAAGATACGAATGGAGAGTGGAAAGTTTGTCATGCTTTTTATAATCGCATCATTGATGAGGCAGTTGTGAGCGATGTTCAAAAAAGAGTAATAGAAGATGAGAAATCTATTTTCAATAAAGGACCAATTGCAGTTAAATTGACGGACTCTGGCCATGTCTCTTTGACAAATAAGAGTTTAACTGAAATAATTCACGGGGAAAAAATGAAACGAGTAATTACAGAAGATCAATATAGAGAGCTATTAAATACTTTATTTGCTATTGAGTTGAGATGAATAGCTAGCCGGTTCTTATGTAGAATCGGCTATTTTATTCATTTGTGATTTAAAAGCTTTTTTCAAATATGCTTTTCGTATGTATAAAATTTAAGTTGGAGGTGCTGCAATGAGTCACAACAGGTTAGTATATATGCTAGTAATAGCAATATTTTTATTGTTTAGTGGCTGCACAAAAGATAAAAAACAAACTAATCATTCTTCCGAGATTTTATTAGATAGCACTAACTTCAAATCTACTATAGAAAATACATTAAATCGAGATAAATTACCTTTTGCCAAAACTGGAGGAATTAATTTAGGAATATATAATCTAAACGGAGAAATTGAGAAAGATTTTAACTTTAATATAGAAGAACATCAAAGTCTTAAAAAATTTATTTCTTTAGGAAACCTAATTAAAACTGAAAGAGTTTATAAGTTGTTTCTACTTGTTGATTATAAACAAAGTAAATTTAAAGTTGATGATAGAGAGTTAGCAAAAGACTTCACCTTTCAAGTAGGTGCGGGAGAAGCAGTGGAAATCCCGATAGAAATTCCACCATTACCAAAAGGGTTGCACGATATAACTTTTGTTATTGCTAAATTCCCAGATAAAAAGATATTGGATGAAGAGTTCAGGAAACAAACTGATGCCTCAAATCTTCTGTTTGCAAGATTTAGTACAGTAGTAGGTGGGGATGAAACTGTAAATAATCAAGTTAAATTTAATAGTTACGGAGAAAAGAAGACAGAGGATATTTTAGATGGTGTTTTTATTGCTAAAGAGAATAATTACAAGAGATGGTTAACTCAAGAAGTAACTAACAATAAAAATTTGATTTTCTATACGAAGGTCGGCAATAATAGTAATTCAAGAAAACAATATGCATTAATACAATTCTTTGATTGGGAGCAAATGAAATTTATAGATAATAAAGATGTATTATTTTATGATTTAGAACCAAATACAGTTTATACTGTAAAGTCTCAAATTGCTATAAACAAAGACAAAGGAGTGTATGATCTAACGCCTATTTTAATACATAATCCTTTTCAAAAAGTAACCGTATACAATCAACAAATAGATACAGCAATTCGGGTCGGAGTAAATGTAGAAGATTAATAAATAGAGATACGGTTTTAAATAGAGGAAAACACAGTGATATATTGACTGGGCTTAAAATTGAGTCTAGTCTCTTTTTTATGTATAGAAAAATAATAAAGAAATACTAGAAGCTAATGAAATGACATTTTTATTTTAAAACAACTATTAAAGTTTGATTTTCTTAATAGATATAATACACTAGAACAGTATGAAAAAGTATAAACAATGAATTTTGAATGTAAAGGAAGATTTATATGTCAGTTATCGATAAATTGAAACTTAATAAGTATACGAATATGGCTGTTATTAATGAACCAAGTGATTACGAAGTTTTTACAGGAAAAGAAACTGTATTTTCAAAAGAACACGATGCCATTTTTATTTTTGTAGAAACACTTGATGAAATGGTGAAACATACGAATTATATTATTAGTAATGAAGAATTACTAATTGAAAAAGGTTATATATATTTCGCATATCCGAAAAAAGGAAATTCTCGCTATAGTACGTTTATTCATCGTGATGAGATGTTCCCAGCATTAAACGTTGGAGAAGATGGATATGTGGGAGAAAGCGATATTAAATTTGCGCGAATGGTAAGTATGGATGATGTCTTTACTGTAGTGGGTTTAAAGCGTGAGAAGAAAAAAGCGACGAAAACGCCTACGATGAGCCAATGTGTAGCTGATTATGCAGATCGAATTCAAGATGTTGAAGCTTTATTAGCTAATCATCCAAATGAACTTAAGTTTTATCAAAGTTTAACACCTGGATATAAAAAAGATTGGGCACGTAATCTGTTTTCTGTAAAACAAGAAAAAACACGTGAAAAACGTCTTGAGAAAATGATTGAAATTCTTTCACAAGGATATAAAACAATTGAATTATTCCGTAAGAAGAAAAAATAATGGTTAGGAAAGTCACAATGATGCAACAATTAATTACGCTTAGTACATTGAAAAAAGGATTCCTTTCAGTATACTAAAGTATGTTCTTATATTTAAATAATCAGCAAAAGAGAAAAGGTGTTTGAAATGAAATCGTATATTGTAGTTGGAGCTGGAATTTTAGGAGCGTCTACTGCTTATCATCTTGCTAAAGCAGGTGCGAACGTTACTATCGTGGATCGCCAACAATTAGGTCAAGCAACTGATGCAGCAGCAGGTATTGTCTGTCCTTGGCTTTCACAGCGTCGTAATAAAGCGTGGTATAAAATCGTTAAAGGCGGTGCACGTTACTATTCTTCGTTAATTCAACAATTAGAAGAAGACGGTGAAACAGATACAGGTTACAACCGTGTAGGTGCAATTAGTTTACATACTGACGAGAAAAAACTAGATCAAATGGAAGAGCGAGCTTATAAACGACGTGAAGATGCACCAGAGATTGGAGAAATTACGCGTTTATCAGCTGAAGAAACGAAAAAATTATTCCCAGCATTATCAGAAGAATACAGTTCTGTTCATATTAGTGGCGCTGCACGAGTAAATGGAAGATCATTACGTAACGCATTAATAAGTGCTGCGAAAAAACATGGTGCTACTTTTATAAAAGGAGATGCTGTATTAGTTCGTGAAGGTAATCGTATTACTGGAGTTACAGTAAACGACGAAACAATTTTAGCAGAAAAGGTCATTGTAACTGCAGGCGCATGGGCGAATGAAATCTTGAATCCGTTAGGAATTAATTTCTTAGTTACATTCCAAAAAGGACAAATTGTTCATTTGCAAATTGAAAATACAGCAACAGAAAATATGCCAGTTGTTATGCCACCAAACGATCAATACATTTTAACATTTGACAATGGTCACGTCGTAATTGGTGCAACACATGAGAATGATACTGGTTTCGATCACCGTGTAACAGCAGGTGGTTTACATGAAGTATTCCATAAAGCATTAACAGTTGCACCTAGTTTAGAAGATAGTACTATGCTTGAAACGAGAGTTGGATTTAGACCATTTACTCCAGGGTTCTTACCTGTTATTGGGCCACTACCTAACTTCGAAGGTATTCTCGTTGCGAACGGATTAGGCGCTTCGGGTTTAACTGCCGGCCCATATTTAGGATCAGAATTAGCTAAACTAGCACTTGGCCAAACAATAGAATTAGGTTTAAACGATTATGACGTTGCGGGCGCAATTGAATAATAAAAAAGATTAGGATTCGCTCCTAATCTTTTTTATTTATAGCTAATTCTTTAACTGCTTTGATAACCTTTTGTTTAATTCCCACAACGCTGTTTTGTTACTATCCCATTTCAACAGCATTACTGCTTCCTCAAAGCATAACCATTTATAATTGCAGTGTTCTTTGGATAATAAAATGTCTTTTGTAGGGACTTTAACTCCAAAAGAAAATTCTTTTATTACATAAACATCTTCTCCCCAAAGAAATTTCCCAACTACATCCTCTACAGGTAGTGAAGACACAGAATCTAATTTTATATAGGGAAATTCTCTTAAAATACCAGCCTCTTCAAACGCTTCTCGTTTTGCTGATTCAATAGGAGACTCACCATCTTCTCCACCACCAGCTATTCCTTGCCAATAACCATAATCACTTCGGTTAAAAATAGCATATTGAATAGAATCATCAGTTATTATATAAGGAAATATCAATACTTGATATGGTGCTCTCATTGTATAACCTCTTTCCGAAAAAAAGCTTTAAATAAACATGAATAATTATTAATTATTATATGGAGTGGGTGTTCTTTTGAATAAAAACACAACTGATAAAATAAAGATTACAGCCTTCAAACTACCCCAATACGGATAAACAGTAAGATTTGTTAAACTAGCATATTGAAAGATATTCTCTAAACCGAAAATCCCTATAATGACCGCCAAAAGAAATGCAGCTGATCCATATGTTCCATTACGATAGAGGGTAAATAAGTATATTGCACATATAAGTGGTACGATGATTTGTAGTAAGATTGCCATGGATTGTTCCCCTAATTTATATTTTATACTTATATCATATCGAAAAATGTAATAAAAAGGAATGTAAGTTAATTGATGCTAAATAGAAAACAGACTTGTACGAATAGGGATATTACGCTTTTAGGTCTATAGTTTTGATACTAATTGAACTACTCTAATCATATTCTTCTATTAAAAAGACTAAAAAGGAGTGTATAGTTCATTGACAAACGTTAAGGTTCGTTTATGGCCCATCGTTCATAACTTAAATTTACCAACTGTAATAAAAACAGCTATACTTCCAGGTGAATCGACCGAAAGGCTATTTATCGTAACTCAATTAGGAGAGGTTTTTTACATAGGAGACGGAGCTGTAAAGACATTTTTAAATATTCGTCACCGAATTATTAAATTAGGCACATTTGAAGAAGGTGTTTCTAGTAGCGGGTATGATGAACGCGGATTGCTCGGATTAGCGTTTCATCCGCAATTTAATCATAATGGCTTATTTTATCTTCATTATTCAATGGCCGGGACTCAAGGATCAGGTGCACTGTCAGAACAATTTAAACCGAATCCATGTGACCCGAAAACTTTAAGCTTAAAGTGGACAAAGTAAATCCTTTTACTACAGGTTTATTAGGTATAGCGCTAGGAGTATCTTTTATGCAATTCAAGAGGAGGATTTGGATTGTTTCCTTTTCAGCAATATGTCTAATTATAGGTATTATGATTGTACTTGATGTCTTTCGATTCCCTGTATTAGGTCCTACTGTTCTTACAACTTTAGATATAAAAGTTATTTTATCGATATTTATACTGAGCTTTCTATATTGTTGGATCTATGCAGGCCTTTGTAGAATAATGTTGAATAGAGTATATAAAGTATGGTCTTAACAATTTATTATATATTTTCAAAGATTGGAGATTTAAGTCGTGTATAACGTTAAAATAAGAAGGCCAAATTCGGATGATTTAGATGAACTCAATTTGTTTTTTCGTCTTGTTATTACTCATACATTTAAAAATGAAGGGTTATCACAATTATTAGATGATATAGAAAATGAAATACATACGAAAAAACAGTATTTGAAAAATGATTTAGAGAGTAATGGAGAAAATCGTTACTTTTTATTAGCAATTGATACAAGTTACGATAAAATCATTGGAACAATTGAAATCGGTCCAGCGAGTACATTGATTCATAGTTGTACAGGTGGTGTACTTAAAGATTTATATGAAATAGGAACAGTATTTGTTCTACCTGAATATCAACGAAATGGCATAAGTAAGTTATTACTTAATGCAATGTATATTACGTTACTTAGCAGAGGAATAACAGAATACTGTTTAGATAGTGGATACAAAAAAGCACAAAGTATATGGACGAAGAAGTTTGGAGAGCCTAGTTATGTATTGAAGGATTATTGGGGAGAATCAAGTGATCATATGATTTGGAAGAAGAGTTTACATGATACTCCTATAATATTTGAATTATAAAATGAAATATGCCTCTGAACGTAGCTTTTCTTACATATGTATGCTATTATTTATCTTTATAATAAAAGAGGACGTGAATGAACTTGATTAAAATTAATATTCCTGAAGCTGATGTTTCAATTACTGAACGTAAACAAGTTATTAAAGGAGACGAGCCAATCATTACTCCAATTAATGGTTTTATCGATTTCCACTTGTTCCCTAGAGATAAAGGCGGCATTTTTATGTTTTACAATATTAATGACGAACTTCTTTTCGTAGGTAAAGCTCGTAAAATTAGACAACGTATTAAGAAGCATTTTGAAGACAATGTTTCACCAATTAAAAATCACCGTGATGAAGTATACCGTATTGATGCATGTATCGTAGAAGATCCAACAGAAAGAGAAATTTACGAAACTTACATTATTAATGAATATAAAGCAAAATATAACGTTGATAAAGTGTTCTATAAATAAGTAACAAAAAAAACAATCCTAGCACATATACTAGGATTGTTTTTTTGTATTTCATTCCTCATTTCTTTCTCCTTTTTTAAAAAAGTTAGCTGCAATTAAACAGAAAACCCCTATAAATAAAATAATAATTCCAAGCGTTTTATGTTTTCCTTCAAAGAAAGGAATATCTGAAATAACATTTGTCATACACAATCCTAAAAACACAAGGATAGGTCCTACCCACAGTAATACATTGCCGAATTTCGTATGTTGCCACATAGTAACCCTCCTGACCCCTTTTTACATATATATCCATGGAATGAAAGTAAATTCATAGAGAAATATAGTTTTTTTCATATCGAAAATTTAACCTTCATATATTGGTACAAGCAAATGAGAAAGGGGACCATCATGAATTGGTTAGAAGCTTTTATATTAGGGATCATACAAGGTTTAACAGAGTTTTTGCCGATAAGTAGTACAGGGCATCTTTATTTAGGGAGGCATTTGTTTCAATTAGATGAAGCAGGATTGTTTTTAGATACGATGCTGCATATCGGGACTTTGCTTGCAGTGTTTATTTATTACAAAAAAGAATTTATATACTTAATTAAAAATCCATTTTCAAAGCTCATGTTATTGCTTATTGTTGGGACGATACCAGCAGTTGTAATCGGATTGTTATTTAAAGACTTCTTTGAAGATATTTCGAAAACAGGTATTACGATTGGTTGGGAGTTTTTAGTGACAGGATTCTTTCTCTACATGGCCGATAAACAAAAGAATGGTCGTAAAAAAATGGATGACATTACATATAAAGATGCATTAATTATCGGTTCATTTCAAGCGACTGCTATTTTCCCAGCAATTTCTCGTTCTGGTATGACAATCGTCGCTGCATTATGGAGGAAGTTAGACCGCGAAACTGCTGCTTACTTTTCTTTCTTGTTATCAACTCCAGCTATTGTCGGAGCTATCATTTTGCAATTAGCAGATGTTTATCAAGGAAAATCAGAATCTATTTCTAGTACATCTTTAATCGTCGGCACATTATCAGCAGCGTTTTTTGGTTACATAGCCGTTTCATGGATGATTCAATATTTAAAACGTCACTCCTTAAAAGTATTCGCTTATTACGTATGGGGATTAGGCATTTTAATTTTAACGTTGCAATTTACGAATGTGTTTTAATGTAGTAACTATTCGTTTAGATCTTGTTTCATTCATACAAGGCAGGGTCTTTTTTCATTAAGGGGGAAAATATGTTTAATAAGGCTATCGTTATCGGCGGAAGTATAGCAGGAAAACTCGCAGCAAAAGCATTATCATCTACTTTTAAAGAAGTACTCATTATAGAAGCTGGTGAAAGATGGGATGGAAAAGCTTCGAGAAAAAGAGTTCCACAAAGTAATCATCCTCATGTGTTATTAAAAGGTGGAGAAAAAGCGATTGAGGAATTGTTTCCTACTATCACTAATGAATTAATTGAAGCGGGTAGTATCGTAAATAACTTTACTCGTGATTTAAAATGGCATCAATTTGGTTTATGGAAACAACAATTCATAGGAGAAGTACATATGATTCAACAAAGTAGGCTTTTGCTTGAATGGCATATTCAAAAACGAATACATCAAATTTCAAATATCGCCACTAAATTCGGAACATTAGTTGAAGGGTTATTAGTAGATGGGAAGTTTAACAAAGTATATGGAGTAAAAGCTAAATGTTTAGAGACTGGCACGCAAGAAGAAATTCAAGCAGATATCGTAGTTGATGCAAGTGGATTTGGTTCAAAAAGTATAGGGTGGTTACGTGAATACAATATCGAAGTGCAAGAAGAGAAAGTGCGTATTGATTTATTTTACGCAACTAGAATGTTTAAACTTAAAGAAAATGAGAAATTAGACTGCTGTGATATGCTAATGTCCCCTAGTTTTCCTGAAAATCCGTACGGTGTTCTTATTCAATCAATTGAGGATAATCGTTATTTTGTTACTTTCAGCGGATATGCAAATGAGAAAGCACCACAAACAGATGATGAATTTTATAACTTTGCTGAAAACCTATCAATCTCCAATGTTACAGACTTTCTAAACAAAGCTGAGGCAATTTCAGATATCAAAACGTACAAAATTCCTTATCAAGTACGTCGGCGATTTGATTTAGTGAAGGATCTACCCGAAAGATTGTTAGTAGTTGGGGATGCACATTGTCGTTTCGATCCTGTTTTCGGTCAAGGTGTTTCAGTTGCTGCTATGGAAGCTCACCAATTACAGTTACTTTTACAAAGAAGACAAAAACTTGATAAAGCATTTACTCAGCAGTTTTATAAAAGGACTGCTCATATCATACAAACTCCTTGGGAAATGACTACAACGGAAATATCGCGTCATCCTCAGCTAAAAAGAGAATTATCGATAAAGCAAAAATTCCAGCTATGGTATACGAAACAAATATATCAACTATCTGCAACTGATTCTGACGTTTATATTCGATTAGTAAGAGTGATGAATTTAATTCGCAGTCCATTACACCTATTTCATCCGAAAGTACTACTTGCTGTGTTACTGAAGCGAAAGAACTAGAAGGAAAATAGTTGATTAAAAAAGAATATATAACAGTTAGTAGATATAGAAGGAGTAAACGAGATGAAAATATACATAGAACCATTAAAGAAACACGATGCTAAAGATTTATTTACGTTTGAACTTACGAATAAATCTTTTTTTGAAACAATGGTACCAAATCGTGGCTCGCAATATTTCGATTTTGAATATTTTCAAAAACTACTAGGCGATTTATTAATAGAACAAGCGGATGGAGATTCTTATTTTTATTTAATTCGTAATGAAGAAAAAGAAATTGTAGGACGAATAAATTTAGTAGATATAGATACGGAAAACCGAAGCAGTTCGTTAGGGTATCGAGTCGGAGAAAAGTTTACTAAAAAAGGAGTTGCAACAGCAGCTGTAAAATTAGTGTTAGACGTAGCGAAAAATAATGAAATTAATGAAGTTCTTGCTAAAACAACTACTAATAATCTCGCATCACAAATTGTACTAGAAAAAAGCGGATTTTCTTCTTATCAAAACGAAGCAGATACAAATTCTATAGAATTAAACGGGGAGCATGTGAAGTTTGTACATTATATATGGAGAAATATTTCGCGCTTATAATAAGGGGGACTTATACATGAATGATTTACGTTATCCAATTGGGCAATTTACATACAAACGTCCTATAACTGAAGAAATGATTGATACATGGATTCAAGAAATTGAAGATTTACCTAATGAACTAGCAAAAGCAATTAAAGATTTAGATCAGAAGCAGTTAGACACGCCGTATCGAGTTGGTGGATGGACGGTTCGTCAAGTAGTTCATCACGTTGTTGATAGCCATATGAATAGCTACATACGCTTTAAATTAGCATTAACAGAAAAGAATCCAACTATTAAACCATATAAAGAAGAGAAGTGGGCCGAACTACCTGATTCTAAATTACCAGTAGATGTTTCACTAGTAATGTTAGAGTCATTACATAAAAGATGGGTTAACCTTTTATATTCTCTAGAACTTGAAGATTTAGAAAAGACATTTAATCATCCAGATACTGGTGAAACAAAACTTGCTGCTGCAATAGGACTATATGCATGGCACGGGCGCCATCATACAGCTCATATAACTTCATTAAGAAAGCGACTAAATTGGTAACATGGAGATTACATTAGAGAAAGCGACAGAAAATGATGCGAAAGTTTTATTTCAAATGCAAATAGACTCATTTAGCCCTTTATTAAATAAATATAAAGACTATGAAACAAATCCAGCAAATGAATCTATTGAAAAAACTATTTTAAGAATAAATAATCCTGGCAGTAATTTTTATAAAATGATAATAGATTCGAAACTTGTTGGAGCGATTTGTATATCCCAAAAAGAAATACCTTATAAATTTTGGATCAGTCCAATGTTTATTCATCCAAACTATCAAGGGAAAGGAATCGCTCAGAAGGTACTTATTTTAATTGAAGAGATGTTTCCAGAAACACGGAGCTTTGAACTTGCTACGATTTTAGAAGAAGAAAGAAATTGTTTTCTATACGAAAAGATGGGGTATAAAAGAACAGAAGTAATAAAGAAATTAAATGATAAAACTACACTTATTTATTACAAAAAAGAAAGGTAAAGCATTTGAAATACGCTTTACCTTTTTATGTTATTTTAGATTAAATATACAAAAACAATGCATATTCTTCCAAAATATTCGGGTTAGTAATTTCTATAATGAATAAACATACGGAAAGGCGTTATTTCGTCGTATATGTTACTAACGCTTTTTGAATGCTTAAAACACTATCGTCACCTTTAAATTCCTTCGTAATTGGCGTACTCAAACTAGATACCCAAATTTTAAGCTCAGCATCTAAATCAAAATGCCCAGCTGTTTCAATGCTAAATTGTGTAATACTTTTATAAGGAATAGAATGATACTCTGTTTTTTTACCTGATATTCCTTGTTTATCTACTAAAATAAGACGACGATTTGTAAATACGATTAAATCACGAATTAATTTATAAGCATGTTCAACTTTCTCATCGTCTAACATAATCTTCTCTAAATCACGTTCTACACTTTCTGTACTCGCATTTGATGCATTTCCTAAAATACCGCTAAATAAACCCATAGGAAATTCCTCCTCCGTTATTTGTGGATTGTGTTACTTATATTGTACCATGCTATTTACTAAGAAATTATGACATTACTTTAGTAGTTTCTGGTTATTATTGCAATTCATTTATATAACCTCGTCTTAAAATCTTGTGCTAATATGTAAGTAAGAAAAAAGAAGCAGAGGGATATAGCATGAAAAATATAGGTTTAGTATTAGAGGGCGGAGGAATGAAAGGTCTATATACTGCAGGAGTACTCGAATATTTTATGGAAAAGAACTTATTCTTTCCGTATGTAGTTGGCGTATCCGCTGGTGCATGTATGGGCGCAACTTATTTATCACGTCAAAAAGGAAGGAATAAAAAAGTAAATACAGAGCTAGTGTCAGATCACCGATATATATCTTATCGAAATTTGATTCGAAAACGTGAATTATTTGGAATGGACTTTTTATTTGATGAAGTCCCTAATAAAGTTGTTCCATTTGATTTTCAAACTTTCTTAAACTCAAGTGAACAGTTTGTCATAGGAACGACTGATTGCGATTCGGGAAAAGCAGTTTATTACAATAAAATAGAACATGGAAATGATATTCTAAAAATTATTCGTGCATCAAGCTCTGTCCCATTCATAGCGCCTGCTGTAGAATATGATAATCGAAAATTGTTAGATGGAGGGATTATAGATCCTATACCGGTTCTAAAAGCACAAACTGATGGTTATCAAAAGAACGTTGTCATTATGACAAAGCCAGAAGGATATGAGAAGCAGCGAAATAAATTTTCAGGATTGGCTAAAATTTTATATAGAAAATATCCGAATATCGCAGCGTCTTTAGTAGAACATTATCGTTTTTATAATGAGACGATATCTTATATGAATCATATAGAACAAAAAGACAATTTTTATGTGATTCAGCCTAGCGTACAGCTTCCTATAAGCGGAATAGAAAGAAATAAAGAAAAACTCGTCAATCTATATAATCTCGGCTATACAGATGCTCAATATCATTATGAAAAATTATTAAATTGGATAGAGAAATAAAGAGGTGGGAAGTTGCTATAAGGTAAAAAGGTTATTTTTAATGAATTGCAGAAAATGCATAGTCCGCTGCATAAACCGTTTCCGTATCGTGCTACAGGAAAATTGCAACGAGACTTAAAAAGTAAATTTACATATGATGATTGTATAAATGCTGATTTAAATTATTATTGGATGCATACAGCAGCAACTTTAAATTCTGTACTAAATTATATTACTGAATAAAAATAAAAACGTACAAGTTATGTTGCTTGTGCGTTTTTTGTTCATAAAAAAGACAATGTTTATAACTTGTTTATATAGGGATTTTAATGTGCAGAAAGAAGTACATATAGAATGATGTAAGGGAGAGAGAGATGTTTAGTGGGCGTTTTCCTTTAATTCATTGTCTAACTCGAATATAGTTATTTATGTTAAAATATTTCGAGTGAAATCAAGTACTTATTTTATTAAACAAAATAAGTGAGAAGGGACAACATTAACATGGAAAACGTATCAAATATAGATAAATTGGAATCAATAAAATCTTTACAATCGACCTTGAAAATGCACTATCACAAATGACTCAAAAAGGTGCAAATACTACATTAGTAAAAAAACGACTTAAAGCAGTTTGTGTAGGGTTAGCAGTACTAGAAAACGTTTGGAATCAAGAAAGTCACCAGTATAGTCAAGAAGAGTTAGCAGCAGCTCGTAATGTCCTTGCTGGTTTGCTTCCATCAATAGAGAGGGCCTATGATAAGGCTAAAGCTGGAAGTCCCCAAAGAACACTTTTAACAAGACGGATAAAAGCGTTGGAACTTTCTATTCAGGCAATTGATAAACCTTCTAATAAATAACTCATCTAAATACATAACATACTAATCCTAAATTTTATAAAAGCAATCTAGTGAAAAGAAATACAAAGGAGGCAGATGGGTGACTTCAATAATTAGTCCTAAGTTAGAGGAACTGAATAATCAATTAAAAAATGGAAACGAGAAAGCTTTTTATACTTTTTTGCATGAAATAAAGTCAAATCATACGCCACTAATAGAACAATGTCCTGTAGATAATCAGTATAAGCTTATAACGTATATATGGTTAGAAGACCAAAAAACTGAAAATGTTTATGTATTCGGTAGTTTTCCTGGTTGGGATCTGTCTGTAAATCAATTAAAACGATTGTTACAGACAGATATTTGGCATGTTACGTTTAGGACGAATCAGAGTTTTATTTCAACTTATTATTTTACAGAAAATGATTTTTTCGAAAATGATTGGATAAAGCGTAGTGAACAGTATCGACTAGACCCATTTAATGAAAATACATTTGGAGAAGGTGCCAATAAAGCATCTGTGTTAAAAATAGATATGGAAGTACAGTATAGCAGTCGTTTTCCTTCAAATCATTATCCATCTGGGAGAATTGAAACATATTCTTTTCATAGTTCGGTTTTAAATAACACACGTAACATTCATATTTATACGCCTCATGATTATTCTCACACTTCACATCTTCAAGAACTTCTCATTGTATTTGATGGAAATTCATTCATTAATGACCTTTCAATCGCAAAAACACTTAATTATTTAATTTACGAAAAAGAAATCCCATCTTGTATTGCTGTTGCTATAGAACCAGTTGATCGGCTAGAAGAACTAACTTATAACGATAAAATGAATACATTTTTAACAGATGAATTACTTCCGTGGATTCAGACTAAATATCACGTATATCAAGAAGCAAAACATACAACAATCGCTGGTTTCAGCCTTGGTGGCCTAGCAGCTTTTTATGCAGCTCTTCAAAATCCACACATTTTCGGGAACGTGTTGTCAATGTCTGGATCCGTACATTGGAAAAAGGATGGTTATGAAAATAAAATTCCTTGGACTGAAAATCAAATTTCATCTATAGATTCTAATGCGACTCAACCTCATTTTTACATGGCTGTAGGAGAACTTGAAAACAAACCTCTTTTAACGGCTAATAGACGCCTGTATAAAGCTTTAAAAGAAAAAGGATACCCAAATACTTATGAAGAGTTTCAAGGCGGTCATGACGGTATTTGGTGGCGAGAAAAGTTATTTGATGGGTTGAAAGCATTAAAACATACAAAAACCACACTATAAAATAAAAAGGAGAGAGAATCTATGAATCAAGATGAGCTAGATAAAAAACTAAAAAAGCAAGAGATATTAGTAAAAGATGAGAAGGTATGGTCCTTTACGTATGAGGATCATATTAGTTCTATCGTTAAAGAAGCAGAAAAGAAAGGGTCTTTTGATAATTTACCCGGTAAAGGGAAGCCTCTTAATCTTGATAATGATCTTTCTTACAATCCTGAAAAGCAACTGTATAGAACGCTAAAGAATAATAATGTTTTACCTAGGTGGATTGAGCTTTCAAAAGAAATTGATGATTTAAAAGAGAGACTAAAAGAAAATACAAATACTGCAGAAGCAGCTGATTTAATTCAAACTATTAATAAAAAGGTATTAGAACATAATCTACTTTGTCCACCAAGTGCGCAAAAAACGAGGATGAAAACGGACTTTTAACAATTTTCAATGAAGCTATCTCTTGCTATATAATTAAGTAAGGCATTTTCAATTCATTATGAAAGGGAGGCAAATGTAATGAAGAATACGTATCAACTTCAAATTCCGAAAGAACTAGAGCAGTATCGTAGTATTTTAGAAGAAAGTGTGAAACCGTATATTAAAGTGTCTGGAGTGAAAGCAGAGACAACTCTTTTTGAGAGTAAATTTGGTGGTTATCCGTATTTACCTATAAATCAAGAGCATCCTAAAGATTCAAATGGACAACCTATGATGTTACTTGCGCAGTTAAACTTTGAAGAAATGCCGCATGTTGAATATATGCCTCAAAAGGGAATGTTACAGTTTTTCGTAAGTGCTGATGATGAGCTTTTCGGAGCAGATTTTGATCATCCAACAAGCCAAAAAGACTTTCGTATTATTTATCATTCTACAATTTTAGAAGATTTAAATAAGGTTATTACTGATTTTAGTTATTTAAATACTTTAGAATTAGAGGACTTTATCATACCCGAAGCAGCGAAACTAAAGTTTGAATTAGGTTATCAACCCATAACATCAAGAGATTATCGATTTGAAAAGATTTTTAGCGATAACATTGATTGGGAAGAAATTGTTGATGAAGAAAATAATACAGAATTAGGCGAACTGTATGATGATTTATGTAAAGATCAAGGGCATAAAATTGGTGGTTATCCATTTTTCACACAGACAGATCCAAGGGAATGGGAAGAAAAATACGAGCAACATGACATGTTATTGTTGCAAATTGATACAGATGATTCATTAAATATTATGTGGGGAGATTCTGGTGTTGCTAATTTCTTTATAAAGAAAGACGATTTATTAAATCTAGATTTTTCCAATGTTATTTACAATTGGGATTGTTATTAAAAATATATAAATGAAATACTAGCAAGCTAAAAAATCTTCCTAAAGGTGAGGGAGATTTTTTTATGTTAAAAATAAAACGTTATGTTAACTAGAATGACGAACAATAAGTGTAATGAAAGTCAAGTGTAAATAACAAAAATAACAGCAAATAATGTAAAGTTGTAAAACGTGTGCAAATAGCAATAAATTCATTAAGTAAAACATAAAATAAAATTACTAATTTATATTTTGTATAGAAATAATTTTTCTGTATAAAAATTTCTTGTCGATCAAAAATGTTTATGATTCGTTAAATCTTAATGGATTATTGATTAGAATTTGCTGTGATAGATTTATAACAAAAAGATTGATAAAAACTGTAGAAATTCGTTTAGATACGATTTTATGTAAATCTCACTAAAAATCTCTGTTTCGTCTCATTAAGTATAGTTTACTTGGTTTTTGATACCTGAGATTGCTTTGTTTCTTTAACTGCCTATAATATATATTATGTTAACTAGTAAAAAGTAATAAACTTATTATAGGTTAGTACTATTGATTATCCTCCCCTTTTTCTTTTAAATCATTCTGTGTGATGCATTGTTTAGTTATTTGTTTTTTTGTTATTTTATAAGTTGTTGATGATAATGTCTCCAGATATAAATTATATTTAAGACAATAAAAAACGCAATTCGTTTTAAATGAACGCATTAAACGAATTGCATGGATAGATTAATAATAAGTTTTAAAAATTAGTTTGCTACAGCAATTGCTTCAATTTCAATTAAAAAGTTATCGTTAATTAACTTTTTAACTTCTACAGCTGAACTTGCTGGTGGATTTTTACCAAGATGAAGCATTACAAGTAAGTATTGAAGGTTTGTTACACTTATTTTTAAAGTTGGATAATTATCACCTGACGAAATCATTTTTGCCTCATAAGATGTTTGAAGTATTTTCTCTGAAGTATAATTGGCAAACATTATAAAGTCCCTCCTTCTTTAGTAAAATAATTGTGAAATCTATGTATTTGCTATGTTCTATATATAAAAATAAGAATCCTTTAATAATTTCAACTTAAAAACCTTAGTATGGCTATGTTAATACCTATACTAAGGTCATCTAGAATTTTATATTTAGTTATTGGTAGTTGGATTTATAAAATTAATCCGTTCATACTCTGTTTTAAATTGATTATCATTTTTTAACCAACGTTTAAAAGTTGATTCGCTTATTTCTAAATTAGAACAAGCTGCAGCATTACATTTATTTTTCATATATTCTTTAAGGAAATTTTGTTTTCTTTGTTTAACGGCATTTTGAGTTTGTTTTAGTTTTCGATCTTGCAATTGATCTATACTTAGACCTTCTTTCTGAAATACTTCATATTTTCTATGCAAATAAATATCTTTGTCTTTATAAATCCAATTTGAAAATAGTTGTATTGATTTTCTCCCGGTTAAAATGACGCGATAATGTTTATTTTGATTTAGTAAATCGGTTGGTAAATTGTGATTTTGTAGTATTTGATGTAAAGAATTCATAAAGTTATATGATCCACCTACAAAACTAACTGTATAAGTTTCATAATTGGCGTAACTATCCCCATCAAAATACCCACGAACAAAATGGTGTAAATATTCTTCTGGCACGAATGGGAATTCGATGTTAAATGATTTACATGGCATGATTCCGTGTATGTTCATAAGGTCGTCTTTTATTGTTTTGCTATTAATATTTAGCATATATACGTCTGTTTTTTTGTTTTGGTAAAGTGGCTGGTTTGTTTTTAGTTCTTTTTTTATGTCTTCTAAAATGTAACTTTCTTTTTGTGATATACTGACGCATTGATTTTCTTTTTGTATGACACCATCTGCTGCTATAAATCCTAATATATAAGCCATATTATTTGACCACATTTTAAAATAATCTTCTGTTATGTCATACTTTCTCTTCCAACTCCCTATAGCGCGCCTTGGAACGTTATTGTCTGTTAAAACCATACGAATATACCTAGCAGACACATTAGCGAGTTTAGCGATTTCTGAGGTACTCCTCCCATCTGCATAAAGCTGCGTTATTTCAGATTTTGATAGTTTACATTTTGATTTCTTTTTTCTCTCTATTTGCACTTACGTCCTCTCCTTCCTTTTAATAATTAGAGACCTATCTTCTTCTATAACATATAACGAAACGTATGTTCTTTGTTGCTTATAAGAAGAAATTTACTAAATTTAAATAATTTACATTTACTTCATATTCGTTTTATCTGCTGCTGTTTGATTTACATTTTATATATAAGAATAATGAATTTGACGAATTTATGAAATGTAATGCATTTAAGATGAAAGGTAATATAATTTCGTTTAAACTACAAATAGCTACAATAACAACATACGTATATTGTTAAACGTAAAAAGGAGAACGAATGAAAAAGAAATATATGAATCAAATTCATACTGATGTAAGTTTTAAACCGAAAGATATTATAGGTTTAATAACTGATTACTTTAAAATGAAATCAAAGCTGCGTCCTGTAAAGAATTTACCTATTGTTTTATCGAATAAAAATAATGAGTCTTTAGATAGTGTGACATGGTTTGGGCACTCTGCTTCTCTTTTAAAAATAGAAGGTAAAACATTTTTATTAGACCCAATGTTTGGCGATGCCTCTTCCCCATTTCCTCTGTTTAATAGTAAACGTTATAGTGGCTCTTTTTCTATAGAACGTGAAGACCTTCAAGAAATTGATGCGATTATCATTTCTCATAATCACTATGACCATCTGAATTACAAAAGTATTATGCAGTTAAAAGATCGTGCAAAGCACTTTTATGTTCCAACTGGAGTTGCGCAATATTTAATTAAATGGGGTGTTTCACCTAGTAAAATTAGTGAACATAATTGGTGGGACGAAATTGCGTTTGATAATATAAAGTTGGTTTGTGCACCTGCAAGGCATTTCTCTGGACGGAGTATGACAGATAGAGATTGTTCGTTATGGTGTTCATGGCTTATTCTTGGTCAAGAGACTAAAGTTTTCTTTAGTGGTGATAGCGGTTATGCTCCTCACTTTAAGGAAATTGGTGATAAGTACGGTCCGTTCGATCTTACTTTAATGGAATGTGGGCAATACGATGCAAGATGGTCTGCTATTCATATGTTACCAGAAGAGACAGTGCAAGCTCATATTGACGTGAAAGGAGAATTACTTCTTCCGATTCATTGGGGTGCTTTTACATTATCATTACATGAATGGAGTGATCCTATTGAACGTGTGACAAAAGAAGCAAAGCGTTTAGGAGTTAATATTGCAACGCCACAAATTGGTGAATCTATTACGTTAAAATCTACAGACTATCCTTCATCAGCTTGGTGGAGAGAAATTTAACTATAAATAAAAAAGAGCGAACCCTATTATAAGGAATTCGCTCTTTTTCTGTATTTAACCTTATTTCACTATATTTGCTTTCCCGCTATCTAAAACCCTATTTGTTTGTACAGAGGTAATATTAATAACCGTATTCATACTTTTATCAGTTAGTTCAATGAGTTCGTTTTCGTGATTGATTTTCTGTAAATCCCACACCATTCCATTGAACTCGTTATACTGTCCACTTACTCTTAATATATTTTTCGTTTTACTTGATGGCTGTATTTGTAGATTTGTAAATTGATTACCGCTAATTTCATTTGGTGTAGTTACATTACTATCCATATAAATCATATTTACACAATCTTCAAGTGAGAAGTTTATAAAACGGTTGGCATTTATCCAAGCATAACCAGATTGCGGTTTCTTTGCTACTAATTTTAGCCCAGTTTCCATTCCTACAACTTTTATACTTTCAAAGTTAATAAATGAAATTTCATTTTCTTTCCCACCAGAATACAAAGAAATTCCGGTACCTTTATTCGTTTCTGTCCAATTGATAATATTTATATCTTTTATTTGTGTTTTGTGCCAAGTGTTATAATACTTATTTTTGCCGTCTAAATATATAACTTCAGAATTAAATGTAGGATCATCTATAGCTATATAGGCTCCTTCGATAGATGCATTTTTTTCTAATTCTAGAACTCTAAAATTACCTTCAACAACAAACTGTGTTCCATAACCGAATAATAATTTTACACCTTTTTTCACTATAATTGGTGACGTGATTTTATACTTCTTATCCTCAAGCAATACTGTTTTAATTTTACTTGATTCTGCTTTATTAATAGCAGATTGTATTTTGTTTGAATCATTTTTACCTTTAAAGTCTTCTACATACAACTTATCATTTTTTGCTAAACTATCTTTTTTGTTGTATTGATAAAAAGAAAAAGTAATTAGAACTACAGCTATGAGTAAAATAATTATTTTCTTCATTACACTCATCCTCATATAAGTTTTCTCCTTAGCTACTCTTCGAATAATCTATGGCTTTTATATTTAGGTTATAATGATTGTGCTGCGTATTACAGATTACAATTCCTGCTTTTTATAATTGAACTATCTTATCTATAGAACTATCCTGCTTAATCAATTCCGCATTCCTATAATCTATTAATTTATGATTAGATAAAACAAAGTTGTGTTCTAATATTAATTCATTGTGGAGTATTTCAGATAAAAATTTAGGTATTATCTCTCCTACGCCGTAATTATAGTCACTTAGAATCCAAGAAATCGCTTTCCAATCTAAAATTCCTTCTACTACTATATTAGTCTCTTCCTTTATTTCACGAATCGCATTTTCTAAAGGTGTTTCTCCCTTTTCTATCTTTCCACCTACCCCGTTCCATAATCCTTTTACAGGGTCATATTCTCTATTTAACATAAGTATCTCTTCATTTCTCTTTATAAAACATAAAGTGTGCTTGTACATAATGTGATTCCTTCCTTTGTTATTAATAAGCTCTTACTGGAGATATAAGATGTACTGCTGCAGATTGTGTCCCTGCTTCAATTAATATCGGTCTCATAGAACCGCTGAAACTTAAAGTAACCGTTTCTTCTTTTATTGCCTTTAAAGCATCCATCATAAATCGTCCATCGAAAGATATATTTAATTGTTTTTCACCTTGAATCGTATCTATCTGTTGTGTCTCGGATATTTTTCCAATCTGAGAAGCATTAGAAGAAATTTTAATTGTTGATTCGTTTATGATTTCTAAGTTGACATTGTTATTTGCCCATTCACTTGCTAATAAGTTTGATCGATCTACACCTTGTAAAATCTTTTTTCTATCTATGTTAATGACTGTTTGAAAGTCATTTGGAATTAAACTAGATATACTAGGATATTTCCCTTCAATTAGTCTTGAATATAATGTAGTTGTACCGAATGTAAAAATAATGTGACTTTCTGAAAGATAGATGTATACAAATTCGGAATTACTACTCAATAATTTAAGAAGTTCACTAATAGTTGCACTTGGTACGATACAACTTGCTTTCACATCTGTAGATATTATCGTTTCGCGTATAGCAAGTCTATGTGAATCAGTTGCTACACAAATTAATTTATTATGATCTAACTCTATATGAACACCGGTAAGAACGGGTCTAGATTCATTTTTAGCTACTGCAAAGACAGTTTGTTTAAATGCTTCAATCAATTGTTCGGTTTCTACTTGTATGTTTGCATGATCGTCTATAAGTGGTACATTCGGAAACTCATATGCTGGAAGTCCATTTAAGTTTAATGTAATTTCTTCTGACTGTATCGTAATTATTTGCTCATTCGTACTTTTTATTGATACATCGCTTGGCATTTTTTTTATAATTTCAATGAAATATTTTGCAGGTACTACAATAGTTCCTGCTTTTAATATAGTTGTAATTTGGTCGTCTTCGTTGGAACTAGGGATGAATTTTTCAATGAAAATATTTGAATTACTTGCGATTAAAGTAATTCCAGATTGATCTGCAGTTATTTTTATACCAGATAATATAGGTATTATAGCTTTAGTAGATACAGCTTTACTTACTTCTGAAAGTGCTTGAGTGAAATGTTTATGATTAACGATAAACTCCATTTTTTCCCCACCCTACATGAAATGATAATGTTATGAAGATTGATGAACGATTGTTCCGTTAAAAAAGTAAGGTACTGTTTCTTTCCTTTGTAATATCTTTAATAAGTGTTCTGGTATACGTAAATGCGGTGCTGCTCTATGTAATTTCATCCAAGTAATCTCTTCAATTTCTTTTGGCCTTGTTATATTTGTCTCTCCGTCAATTATTTCACCTAAAAAATTAAAGAAAATTGCATGATGACCTCTCTCTTCGAAAAAAGCTTCGCTAATGGAACAAATACCGTTTACAGTTATATGGAGCCCAGTTTCTTCTTTCACTTCCCGAATTACTGCCTCTTCTAACGTTTCTCCCAATTTAACTGCGCCACCTGGTAACGTGTAATAAGAACCATTTTTCCCTTTGTTTTTTACCATTAAGATTTTTTCGTTTGTTTTATCGTATAAAAGTGCATATGTAACATTTACTTTTTTCATACATACCTCCTCTGTTTTCAATAAAAGGAATTTTCTGTCTGTTTATTATTCTATCATTAACTCGGTTTAATAGTAAGTTCTCTAAGTATTGGAATAAAAATTGATTACATTAATACTAAATAAAAATGCCAGAATACCTCCAAAATTAATAAAAACCCCGCTCTTATTTTGAGACGAGGTTAAACTTATACAACAAATCGGATTCCAAATTAATCTTTCTTTAGATTAATTTGGAATGTATACATATGAGAGCTGTATTTTTTATTAACAACCAAAGATTTTTACTTCCCAATTTCACAAAGTAATTTTATCTCTTTGATTTGTTCTATATGACGTTGTTCATGCAAATAGATCAGTTCTATCCACTGATCGAGAAGTAATTCTCCAAGAGCTGGATGCATCACTGATTTAATCGTTAATATAGATTCATCTTCTATTGTACTAAGGAAACTCATCAATTCTTTTCTTGATTCGTTTAACATATCGATCATTTTCTGCACTTCAAATGGTTCTAAACTTGGTTCAATCATTTCTGGAGCTGTAAATTTTATCGATCTATCTTGTAATATAGAACGGATTTCTCGACGCTCTTTTAGGGTACTATCAATCTTTTTTAAGCCAGATGAAATAACCTTTATGACCACTTTATCCAATAAAACTAAGTGATGACATACTTGTGCTATACTCCATTTATTCTTGTCTGGCTTACTATTGAATTGAGCCTCATCCAATATCATAATTTCCTCGAATAGATGTTTTCTCGTTTCATGAAACCTATCATTTACAAATGAATTCATAACATTTCCCCCTTCATCTGAATGCAAATATTTAGATGCCTATTTTAGATATATTCGCTATAAATAATTAGTTTCCCGTAACTAATATTCCACTTCGACCTTTTCTTGCTTTAGAAGTGACTCTAAATATGAATTCACTCAAGATTCTCCTTTAAATGCATACTCCAAAAGGATAAATTTGTATTCAAAATACTAACGTTAATTCTATATACACTTTATAAACGTTTTTCTAAATAGTAATGATTATGTCCTTTCGGATGATCTTCACTTACTCCAATCACTTTATATCCATGCTTTTTATAGAAATCAGGCGCCTGAAAGCTAAAAGTATCTAAATTGATTAGCCTACACCCTTTTTCAATTGCGAATTCTTCAATACGTTTTATTAACTTGCTTCCATAGCCTTCGTGTCTTTGTTCTTCAGAAACCCATAAGAAATCAACATGAACATGGTGCCAAAATGTAATTGCAGTTATTCCACCTACAATTTTTTCCTTTTCATTTCTCACGATAAAACTAATTTTTTCTGAAGGCTTTTTCTCTTCTTCCGAAATATGTTTTTGGTTATATTCAATTACTTTTTCTCTTATGTAATCACTATCTTCTTGGACCCATTGTTTTACTATTTTCATTTTAATTATCACACTCCTTTTAAAGTATCTATTCAATTTAATAATCGTAATATCCTGTCTAACTTAATAGTCGTAGGGCACTGTTTCATTTCACTAAAATAAAGAAAAGCCGTACTACATTTTATCTGTAGTACGGCTTTATACAGCGTTTGATTCTTTTTAATTAAAACTTCCGTTAGTTTTAACATATTAGTACAATAATTCAATTGTATTACTGCGAAAAAGAATGAACATTCCTAAGCCAATTAGAACTATTGGAACGATAATATGACAATTTCTCTCAAGTACTTTAGCTAAAATAGGAGCTCTTAACAATGTGTAGTTAATAAAACACCATATTGCTATCATACAAAAAAAGATAACTAATGTAACAATATTAGTTTTAAGATTTTGACTAGCGAACATTGGTATATAAATTGAAATATTGTCAGCCCCATTAGCTAACGTTATCCAAGCTACTTTAAATATTGAACCAGAAACGTTATCAATGACTTCATTCCTTTTATAAGAACGAAGTGACAATATTCCTTTCACTCCCATATAAATTGGTACGAATCCTAATAATCCGATCCACGAAACTGGAATGAAAAAGAGCTTAAAGAACCGATGATACTTAGAAAAGTAATCACACTAAATCCTAAATATTGTCCAATAACAATATAAAGTTCTTTCATCTTAGTTTTTTCTCGGACAGCTCTACCTTCTTTCTTAATTACTCTTGTCTTTACTTGTGAAAATAAGACAAGGAGTATAAAAATGTCATCAATATTTGTTGAAGTGAATGCGATAAAAGAAGAAATTATGGTTGTAACCAATATAAGCCAACTACCTTTATAATAAAATAATGGTATACAAATGAATTACATATCTAATAACAAAGGTGGTTAATGTAGTTTTATAACATGATTTCAGTACCTTTATAAAACAATATGAATATTTTACTAATCTGCTACTTCGTTCGTTGAGCAATAAATCTCTTTATTACTTTTCAAATCATTTCATTTTGAATTAAGTAACTCTTTTCTTCCTACACATTTATTAAAAAGGGGGAATCAAATATTTTGTAATATAAAAAGAGCCCTTTATTAGGACTCTTTTCCAGAATTAAGCTACTTTCCGATATAAATGTTTTGTTTCTTTTTTCTTTTCTGCTTTTGGTGGACGAATTAATATTGAAATAACGAAAGAGATAACAGATAGAACACCAATTATAATAAAGGTCGGTTGAAATCCACCAAGTAGTGCTCCGATGAATGCTCCTGCAAGTGCACCAAATCCAAAACCTTGATATACAATCCCATAATTTGTACTATGGTTTTTTAATCCGAAGAAATCTCCAACAATTGCTGGGAAGATTGTGATATTACCACCAAAGCAAAAGGCGACACTTGCTACACAAGCGAAATAAATTCCGTAATTAAGTGGAATGAAACTTAAAGTAAAGACTGACAATCCAATTATTATAAACGTTGCAGAAACAATTTTCATTCGGCCAATTTTATCTGATAATGTTCCAAGAACGATTCTACCTACTGTATTAAAAATTGCAATCATTGCGACGGCGTTAGCGGCGGTTGCAGCACTAAGTCCTACGAGCTGTACCCCAATATCTTTTACCATACCGATTAAATATAGCCCCCCCATACACGATGTAAATAACATGAAAAACAAGAGATACACTTGTTTCGTTCGCATCATTTCACGAGGTGTATAGTCATTGTGTAAAGTCTCAGTTGCGGTGTTACTTACGATTGCTTCACGTAAGAAGAACGATCCGGTTAATACTAAAAGTAGGACGATAATCCCCCAATATAAAAATGCTTGTGATACACCAAGACTATCGATAAGACTTCCGTTTATATATCTAAAGATTAAGCTGCCCATTCCATATGCAGAAACAGATATACCAGAAATAAGCCCTTTTCGATTTGGAAACCATTTAATTAAATTAGATAGTGATGTAATATAAGCAGTCCCATCTGCATAACCAACAACAACACCAGCTAATAAATATAGTAATGGTAAGGAAGAAACTTGTGAACTAAGTATTAAACCGAGTCCCAGAACAATCCCTGCAGTAGCGATGAGTTTACGAAGTCCTAACTTTTGCTGCAACTTTCCTGCAAATAAGGTTGAAAACGATAAGGAAAAGCTTGTTATGGAGAAAGTTATCGCAACGGCATTGAGGTTCCATCCAAACTTACTGACAAGGGGTTGATTAAATAAACTCCATGTATAAATTGTCCCAAGGCCAATTTGAACAATGATTGTACCTAGAACAATTAGTAACGGATTAATAGAAGTTTGTTTCATACTAACTGTCCCCTTCTTTTATCTTGACATGAATTTTCACAGTTAGTATAACCATCATAAATTGCAAAATACTGTACGGAAAATGGTAATTCAGTTCATGTGCACAAAAAGACACTCCATAATGAAGTGTCTTTTTGTAGGTTATATTAGATTTACTTAAAGAAAGCTTTGTTAAGATAAGACATTTTCAAATGCTTATGTATATATGATATCAAAAGACTTCTGTCATGTGATGGGACTTAAGATGTATTTTTCATTCATCATATAGTCGGATGGATAAAAATTAATATTCGATTTCATCAAAATCCTTCGGCTGCGGTACCGTTTGCATATTAGCTGCGTCTTTTGGATCGCTATAAATTGCATTTTGTTCTGTATTTACATCTTTAATGTTTTGCTTTTTGTTTTTATTCATTTTATCTTTCAATGTTCTCACTCCTTTTCATTATAGGAGTAATTATGCCCTATTACTGTTACGAAATGTATCAGCGACTAAATTACTAAATTCACGTAAATAATATAAATAATTATCACCGCCGTAGTTATATCTTTTATTATACATTTTCGCAACAACTACATTATATTCAGGCATTACTAATATAGTCGGTCCTGTAATTCCTAATATTTGATACGATCCTTTTGGAACTCGTTCACCAAGTTCACTTGAAAGCGCAGGTTCATTTTGAACGAACCAAAACAACCCGTTTTGTGGTAGTTCTTTATTTACAAATGTTGGACTCTGCAAGCTTGTCGCAATCTTTATCACTTCTTTTGGAACAATTTGTTTACCATTTATCATACCTTGGTTTAAATGAAGATTGCCCCACTGCGCAAATTCTCTAGCTGATACAAATAGATTTTTTTCAGTACCATCATCTACCGTACCAATTTCACTAATCGCGTCTTCATTTGGATTATTAACAACTTTAACTAAGTTTGCATCTTCCTGAATTCTCCAACCTGTTTCTTTGAAGGTAGCTAGATCAAATATACGCTCCTTTAACAATTCAGGAAAACTTTTATTATATAGTTGATAAATAAGAAGTGTTATCATTCTTACATTAATATCTCTATACGCCCATGCTTGTCCAGGTTCAAATTCACGAAAAATCGTCCCGTCATTCGTTTCTCCTAAACCGTGCGAATGAGTTACTAAATGTCTTATCGTTGTTTTACCAAGTAGTACAGAATCAAAGTCTTTAAAATACTGTATCGCTTCATCATCAATAGAGTTTATTTTCCCCTCGTAAAGCGCAAATGCTACCATTAAACCTAAATAACTTTTTCTCGCAGAAGCAACGTTGAATTGTGAGGATGCTGTTACTTTTTTACTTGTAGATGTATTTGAATGATAGCCACTATAATGCTCTAGTACAATTTTATTATCTTTTATAATGCACAGTGCTGTAGCAGAACTATGATTTTTTTCTTTTATATTCTCTATCCAAGAAATTAACTTATCATATTTATACAAATAAATCCCCCTTAACACGAATAAAAAATTACAGCACGAAAGAAAAGTATAAAATAGTCTTTACACCTTTCTTTCATGTAAACTATTGTTAGTTTTCTATACTTAAATGATCCACCAGTTCCAGCAGTTAAAACAACTGAAACATCCAGCACAGCCTACACATCCGCCGCAACGTCCCGCACAACCACCGCATCTGCCGCCACATCCACCACAGCGTCCACCACAACCTCCGCATCCGCCGCAACGACGTGCATCGTCTTGAATATAGTAGTATGGATATTGACTTTGTTGTAGTTGATCCCAATACACAACGTTACCAGTTTGATAATCATTAAGGTTCAATGATTGTAGTTCTTGTTGAAACTGATTCATTACGAAACCCTCCATTTATAAAAATAAATTCCGTCCCAATGTTAAAGTTTATATATTTTTGCAAACAAAGTAGAAATAAGGATATAGACTAAATGCGTACATCAACAAAATATGAACTTACACTAGGTGATGTACCTTGTTTTTTAGCCTATTTTCTTAATCTCCTTTCAGTGGACGTATTTATTATTAATAGAGGTGTTTAAAAATTGCTAATCCAACAGTTTAGTAGTTCATCGCTTAATTTCCTTTCAAGTAACTCTTTAACTGAAGGCGCTGGCATGATTTTATACGTATGTAAAGCTTCTTGATTATAATCTATCCAGTGAAACGCTAAATGAGATTCTTTAGATTTTGGTATGAAATCAATATGTAACTCTTGCGAATCTACTTCAAAAATGTGATTGATTTCATAATGAAGAACTTCTCGGTCTTCCCATTGGTTTTCTATGACTCCTAAAAATTGTTTTATACTACAGTTTACTCCGAGTTCTTCTCGTAGTTCTCTAATTAATGCTTTCTCAGCTGATTCGCCAACTTCAACATGACCACCTGGTAAAAAATAATGATGACCAATATATTCAGCCAATAATAATTTATTATCCTTTAACATAACAGCTCGTACAATATGATGAAATTTATTTTTCAATTGTTAATCCTCCCAGTCATTTAATTGCATCTTTCATTTCACATCTTTACTTCGTAATACTTAAACGAACAAACGATATACTTGCTCACCATCATATTCATGTCCCAATGGTTGAAAACCGTAACGTTCATATAGTTTCTTTGCAAAGACATTATCTTTATGTACTGTTAATCTAATTTCTTTACACGCCTTACATGTATTTTTTATTAAGGAAATACTTTCTTGTAATGCCGCTTTACCATAACCATTACCTTGCTGCTTTTGATCGATAATAAATCCATTTATCCAATACATATCAGTTGTTTCTCTTATAACAGCATGCATAATAAAACCAACCATTAGATCGCCATCGTATATCGCAAATGGTATGTACTCCACATTGTCACCATCTGGTTTTATATACACTTTAGCAAGTGACACTGGTACAGATGGAACAAATTTCGTCTGATTTTCTTTAACTTGTAGCTTCAAGGCATCTTCCCAATTCTCTCTCGTAACAACCTTTAACTGGACATTCAATATTTTGAGCTCCTTTATTTAGAGAATGTATTTATATATTCAACGTATTGAAATAAATCCCTGTTTCGATTTCTAAAGTTAATTGGTTACGATATGTGCTAAATTGTTATCACAAAATAAAAGCTACTTTGCTGTATTACAGTACTCTTTGCTTTGCATTTCTTTCTTGAATGATACATGTGCAATTAAAACTCCAAGTATAGTAATTCCCCCGCCAATTATCGAAACAAAAGTCGGTATTTCACCTAACCATATCCAAGCAATAAAACATGCAGTTACTGGGGTTAAATATAGAGAGCTTGTTGCCTCCGTAGCACCAGCATGAGATATGATATAAGCTAATGCGATATATGGGAGTACTGTTGGAAATAAGCCTAAATATATAACACTTACATTCACTACAAGAGGAGCTGCTAGTATTTCTGTATAAATTCCCGGTAAGAAAATAAGCATACATACAGTGCTAGATAAAATTGTATATATTGTAAATGGCAAGAAGCCATACTTTTTTAAGTAAGAAGTTTGGAAAACAAAAAATAGGCTTTCTGAAATCGCTGCTAATAATATAAATAATCCCCCACTATTCAATTGAATTGCATCTCCTTGACTAAATGATATGAAAGCAATTCCTATAAAACTAATTACACCACCAATCCAACTATTTAATTTCATTTTTTCTTTCAAAAAAACAGAAGCAAAAATTGCCGTTACTATAGGTGTGACTGAAACAATTAAACTTGCAGATCCAGCATTTACTGTTTTTTCACCGTAGTTTAATGCAATGTGATAAATAGTAAACCCTAAAGCACCAAATATAAAAATCACTGGGATATCCTTTAAATCCGGCAGTCGTAACTTGTATATAAAAGAAAACAACAGAAGAATAAATGAAGCGATTAATAAACGTAGTAAAGTAAGGTGCTCAGGTGTATAAGATTCGAGCCCCATACGAATTGCTGGAAAGGCAGTCCCCCATATTAAAATCGTAAAAGCATGAGCACAAATAATCCGAAAGTCCCATTTTTTATAATTCATGTTTTTTCTCCCCCTTCAAACCAACCACTTTATAATTACCAATTATTTCTTTTCATCATATTTAATAGTTGTTACAATGTCTTCAACCAGTTATTTATCGTAAAAACCAACCACTTGGCATTTATAAAGTGAACGAGGGAGTTTTTTTATGACAACTAATAAAAAACTGCCTAAGTATCGGCAGATAGTAGACTATATGAAAGAAAAAATTGAAAACGGAGAATGGCCTATTGGAAGTAAGATTCCTAGTCAACGGCAGTTAGCCAAATTATTTCATGTAAATCGAAGTACTGTAATAACTGCGCTAGATGAACTTATGGCAGATGGATTGATTCAAGGGAAAATTGGAGCAGGAACAATTGTAACAAATAATACATGGTCATTATTAGCGACGAATCCCCCGCCTGATTGGAGTGAATATGTAAAAGCTGGTATTCACAAACCTAGCAAGTTAATGGTTCGAGAAATCAATGAAGCAGAAGCAAATAAAGAACTTATCCATCTTAGTAAAGGTGAACTTGCGCCTCAACTTTTCCCGCTAGAAACTATGCAGTCCATTATGAAAAGCGTAAGTGACGAAATAGATTATTTTGGATACGAAGAACAAAAAGGTTTTTTGCCGTTACGTGAAGCAATTAGTAAATACGTAAAATCATTCGGAATACATACATCAGCCAGTTCTATATTAATCGTCTCTGGTGCATTACAAGCACTCCAATTAATATCAATTGGTCTTTTACATAGAGAATCAACCGTTTTACTTGAACAACCTTCTTACTTATATTCACTTCATGTATTTCAATCAGCAAATATAAATCTATCTGGTATATCTATGGATCATCACGGTATTTTACCTAACGAATTATTAAAACGCATTAGATACAGTCAAAAGAAAAACATTTTATATTCTATCCCTAGTTTTCAAAACCCAACAGGAGCATTAATGTCTCAAGAACGAAGAAAAGAAATAATAAAAATATGTGAAAAGGAACAGTTACCTATAATTGAAGATGATATTTACCGAGAGTTATGGATTGATGAACCACCTCCAGCTCCTTTAAAGTCGATAGATAAATATGGACATGTATTATATGTTGGTAGTCTTTCTAAAACACTTAGCCCAGGACTTAGAATTGGATGGATTATTGGACCAGAACCTGTAATTGATAGATTGTCAGATATAAAAATGCAAACAGACTATGGATCGAGCTCTTTATCTCAAAGAGTTGCTGCTGAATGGATAAATAAAGGTTTTTATGAAGAACATGTTGCAAACGTAAGAATTCAATTAAAAGAACGAAGACAAATCATGATACGAGCTTTAAATAAGTACTGCGCTGATGTTGCATCGTGGGACATTCCTAGTGGTGGATTATTTATATGGCTAAAGGTTGTACCTAGCATTCCGATGAAGAAATTATTTTCAGAGGCACTGTCAAAAGGAATTCTTTTAAATCCAGGACGTATATATGAAGAAGAATCAGATCGGTACATTCGTTTATCATATGGATATGCTTCTACGGAGCAAATTAATTATGGGGTTAAATTGTTGAGTGAATTAATCCGTAAACTGATGGCATAAAAAAACTCCTCTTTTATTTATAGAGGAGTTTTTTTGTATCCAATTTACCACAATCTCATTTCCTGTCCCAATAAAATAAGTTCGTCATAAGGATCTCCGTCAATATTTAATACTTGAGCAAAAGCAGGTTCTGTTTTTAAACCGTTCTCTTTTAAGCGAAGAATTTCTTCCCTTATATAGGGATGCTGCATTAATAACATGTGCTCTACTATCATATGTCTATATGCATTTTGGTTACGTACTGGCTTAGGCTGAGCAAATAATTCAAATTCAAAACCTTCAAACTCAAAATTTACCTTTATCGATTCTGTAGTTTTAATTTTTTTCTTTTTTATTTTGAATCCTTTATAAGAACCGTATAAAGATCTCATTTCCTGTTCAAAAACATCAAAGTTATGTACTTCCATTACAATATCTAAGTCAGATTGAATAGTATCAATTCTAATAGGAATTGTCCCGCAAAGAACCGGACTATACAAAGTTAAATCCTCCATAATGTTTAATTTATTCAAAACATCATACACTTTTTGTTGCTTGTCATTCCCAGATTGTAAATATGTAATAGATGTAAACATGGAAGTCTCTCCTTCATTTCACGTAATACGTGACTCACTAAATTCAAGAAAAATTTGTCCGTTTAAATTTGTTCTAGGAGTACCTTCATTTCAGTATATTAAGGTGAATAAACAATATGTTTCAACTTTTCTCCTATACTGCAATACTATAAAAATAAAAAAGGAGGAATTATTATGAGCATTTTCAATATTCTTTTAACCATCCACATATTATTTGGAACGATATGTTTAATAACCGGTATTGTAGCGATGGTTGCTCAAAAGAAGAAAGGAAAACATACGGAATGGGGTGAAATATACCATGCATCCTATGTTGTGATCACCGTTACTGCAATTATATTATCCATTATAAACTGGGATAAAATCGCATATTTATTTTATGTAGCGATTTTATCTTATTCATTTGCGTTATATGGATACCTCGCACGAAAAAAACGTTGGAAAAATTGGCTCCATCACCATATTAGAGGTATGTTAGGTTCTTATATAGGTGCCGTTACCGCACTTTTAGTAAACGTCGGTATTCATATTCCCATAATTAATTTATTGCCGCCTATATGGTTTTGGTTTTTACCTACATTAATTGGTATTCCTCTCGTAGCCAGTGTATCAAAAAAATATAAAAAGCGTAGTTAAAATTCATTACAATTTCGTTACTTTCTGATGGTAATTACAAAAAATTATACTCAATGTAATATTTTATTAACAAATTCAAATTCATATTGCTTTAAGTTCGTCACTTAGAGCTAAATAAAAAGAATCCAATAAAAATATTGGATTCTTTTTCGCATTTCATTTCAATATCGGCTCTATGTATTCAATGATGTTACCATTTGGATGACAAACTATCTTTGTATACTTGTGGGTATTTGTATTATTGATTCAGTGAGAATTACACCATTATAGTTTAAGGTTGTAATAATGAATGTAAACGATCTGGGTAATTCGTAAACATCCCGTCAACTCCCCATAAAAGTAGCTTTTTCATATCTGTTTGATTATCTACAGTAAATGGATGAACTTCTAATCCGTGTCTCTTTATTCTCTTTACATAAGCTGAATCAATATATTTATAGTTCATCCCAAGACCGATACAGTATGTTTTATAATTTTTAATCTCTAATTCAGTTAATTGAGCTGTCTTTTTGTAAGGTAGTAATTGTACTAGAGGTATATTAACATCTAAACTATGAATCTTTTGCAGACTTGCTTCACTAAATGATTGAATAATAACTTTATCACTTATTTCGTAGTGCTTTATAATTTCTAATAGCTTTTCTTCCATACCAGGATATTCATCTGGCGATTTTGTTTCAATGTAATAATTAGCATTATGCCCAAACGTTTCAATAATTTCTTCTATTGCTGGAACTTTAGCATCTTCAAATTCTTTCTTCGCTAAACTTGGATGCTTTTCATTAAAAAAAGAACCTGCATTAAGTTGCTTTATTTCTTCTAATGTATGTTCCTTAACTAGCCCCGTACCATTTGTAGTGCGGTTTACTGTTTCATCATGCATAGCTACTAAATGTCCGTCTTTTGTCATTTGGAGATCAATTTCTATATAATCTCCTTTTAATTGTTGTCCTAATTTATACGCTGATATTGTATGTTCCGGCGCATACGCAGAAGCGCCTCTATGTGCAATGTTTTTTATATGATTTGATTGATCAATAGCTTTCGTGTACTTAAGTTCATTTACTTTATGAAAAACAAAAGTACCTATTACTATAAAGGTGCAAATGATTGTACTGATATATATTTTCTTCATAATGATGTTTTAACTCCTACATGAAAGCAATTTGAATTGGATGATTTATTCTATTAAATGTCGATTTTCAAAAACAGTCATTTGTCCTACAGATTGAAAACCAGTCTTTTTATAAATATTAATGCCATCAGGTGAAGCTTGTAATACGCATTGAGCAACTTTCAATTCTTTCGCTTCTTGTAGCAAGTAATTAAACATAGTGGAGCCAAATCCTCGCCCTCTCATTTCTTCTTTAGTTGCTATATCATAAATACCAATACTATCTTTTGTACATACTAATGAACCAACCGATACGACTTCTTCTTTATAAAATCCTAAGTACAGCTTCATTTGTTCACTATTCCATAAATCGAAAGAAGCAGTTTGATTGTAGAACGCTTGTACATGTGTACCTTCCTCTGATGTACCAAATAGATTAGCTAATGTTTCCCCAAACTTTTTAATTTGTCCTGACGAAGATGATTTTTGTATCGTAAAACCTTCTGGCATGTTTATTGTCGGATGAATTGTTTGTAAGTCTGCTACCATCGCGATATTTTGTTCTGCTTCTTTTAAGCCAAGTTTTATTAATTCGCTTTTTATAGTCTGTACATGCCTATCATCCCAAAACCAAACACTCATTGGAAGTTTCTTTTGATTATAGTTGTTTACCACTTTATATAGTTTCTCAATACCTTCCGTTAAATTATTGTTTAGTATAGTAATGATATTAAATGTATCTGCCGGTAAACCACAGTCCACAGCAATGTAATCCTTCGATTCTTTTACATTCATTCCATGTAACTGCCGCGCAATATATGAGGTTTTATATGTGAAGTTATCTATTAGTAACTGTTTATAATTCATTCATTTTTCTCCTTTCATAAAAATTCATTTTCGAATTCTTCAGTATTAAATATAACACATAAGAAATGTATCTATTTCTATAAAAATATCTCTATACATTACTCTTTTTTTCCCTAAAAGAATTAAAAATGATATAACGTTGTCGGAATGAAAAAAGTGGTATATAATAAACAGTAACATTACTAGTAATTATTTTAGGTATTCCTAGAATAAAGGAGCGATACATATGAAAATTACTATTTATTTCGGAAGTCATGAAGATCAAGATGTTCGTACTATGGACTGTCATTTAGATGTAGAAGATACAGAAGAGATCGTTTCTGTATCATAATATAAATAGTTGGGATGAACCCTCTTCCCTACAGCGTTTAAGGCACCTTTTATAGGTGTCTTTTTTGTTATTTTTTCATCAAAAACCCTTTACTTTAGAGCGTTTTAATAGTAAAATATAAATATACGAACAAACGTTCTTTTTATTTTAATTGTACATGAAGGGATGATTTTTACAATGGCTCAAGCAAAGCGCAGAGGAAGAAAAAAGCAAACACCTATTATTTCAAATACAGGCTTTATCGGCTCTGTCTTTATTGATACATTGGAGTTACAAAAGAAATCCTATTATTTCGCTCGTAAAAAACTTCAAATTGTTCATCACGTACTTGATGGCCTCTCTGGAGCAACAAGTTCTCTATTTAAAGAACATAACATTTCAGCATACATGTCATGTGTGTATTTACATAAACAAAAGAAAATCGGTTTTGTTCTTTCAACGAAACCATTTGAACAAAGTGACGGTGTTTCTTACTTTATAAATTATTTAATCGAAAAGAATTTTTACGGTAACGAAGAAGTAGAATATCAAGAAGTATTTAATACAGGTTTTATCGGTGTAGTATTCGCTGATTTATGTAGCATAGATCGCTTTAATTTCGAGTTTGAAATGAGTATGTTAACGAAATTAATGAAAGATATGATTATTCCGGTTAAAGAACTCTTTTTACGCCACAATGTACCGGCCTACATCTCCACTTCTCATTTAGAGGAACAAAATAAATTAGGTTTCGTTCTATCTGTAAAACCATACGATGAACGTGCAGAAGCAGATTTATATTTTGAGGCGTATTTAAAAGAACGCGGTTTATTTATCGGTGATGAAGAAGATGATATTGATAAGATTGTTATTAGAAAGACAGCTGAACTACGATAGATAAGCGCAGGATGATTATCCTGCGCTTATTATAATTTATGAAGCTGATTTACCAAATAAACGGTATTAGTTTTTTTGTTTTCTGTTTATAAACTGTAAATTGTTCCCTGTACTTGTTTTGTAAGTAAACATCAGATTTTGGAATATAGTCAAAAATAAATACTAAGAATAGGCTTAGCGGGATAAATAAACTATACATGTTACTAGAGATTAACGCTAAACCAAGTACCCAAATGCAATCCCCAAGATAATTAATATGAATCGCATATTTAAATAAACCGCCTGTATATAGCTTACCTTGATTTATAGGATTGTCTTTAAAAGATTTTCTAAGTAACTCTGAAACTGTGTTTAATATACTTCCTCCTAAAAACAATGTCCAGCCTATAATAAGAACTGTTAAGTTTGAATCCTGATTACTAGTAATCATTAAGATTGGAAAACCTACATAATATATTCCAAAAGCAATACTGTTCATAATGGCTTCTTGCCATGCAATCCCTCTAGGCAACCATATAAACATCATAGCTGTTAATCGTAAAGCGGTAATAATTAAAGCTATAAAAAGCCCTATTGAAATGACTGGGTTAAAATAAGTAATGAAAAGTAAGTAATATGCAATGATTAAATAAATAATCTCAGCAACTACAATCAAGATTTTTTCTTTTATCGTTGGCCGGTTTATACCATACATTTTGATACATCCCTTCCTTTATTCATTTTATAGGAAAATATACTTCTATAATATTATTCTCCTTCGCTGTGCTATAAGGGTTCGTTTTATAAACTTCAAACGGAGCGCCATTCAGTTTATAGTTATTTTCTTTAACCCAAACATGTAGCTTTGTATGAATAGAAGGCAATTCATCGTAAGATCCATTAAGCATAGCCATTGCGCAAAGTCCGGGATGAAACACTTTTGTTTTATTTGTGGCTTTTGCAAGAGGAATCGCAATTTCTACATCATAATTTTCAGGGACATATTCTGAACTATGGAATATAGCAAGTGGTTTTGCAATAGGCGATAAATTTTCAAATAAAATTTTACTAAACAACCCATTAAAGTGTGTTAGGAAATCAGCGATATTTATTCGTTTTCGCTGAGATACTATATGATAGGTTAAGTGATTTACAAGATTAATCTCAATGTGATTTAAGTAATCCATGATACTTTCCTCTTCATCTAATTGTTGAATATCAAACTTTAATTTATTTAATAAAGAAGAATAAAATGTAATCTGTTGTTTTAGTTTTTCTTGTTTGGCTTTCATTTTAGAGTTGAGCAACTCAGTATTCTCCCACTTTGCTAAAATATCCTTAATTTCTTCCAGCGAAAATAAATAAGTTTTTAATCGTGTAATCAATAAAGCTGTTTCTAATTGGGAAATATTATAGTAGCGATAGCCATTCTTATCATCTATGAAATCAGGTTTTAAAAGCCCAATTTCATCATAGTAGCGCAGCGTCTTCATTGTAAGATGAGATATTTTTGAGAACTCCCCAATTGAAAGCATACCACTCACCTCCTGTTATTAATGTTTTAAATATACTGCTTCCTGTAGGTGGAAGGTCAATCCATAAAGCTAAATTTTCTTATTGTATTTAGCCCCCTAAAACCAATGTGTAATCTCTTCAACATTGTCCATAGGAAATCAGTCCATTTTTCGTTTTATAGTATTCGCTTTTCTTGCCTTGAAAGATGTAGCAATATCCATTCTATAAATCAGCTAAGAATCTACTAAGCACTATAATCTTTTGAATGAACCTCTAATATGAAACGATTTGATGAAACTTTAATTACTATTAAATATAAGAATCCACCTACAATTGGAATGGTGTAGGCTGGGATATAATTTAATAATAGACCGGATAGTGCCATTGCTATAGGAAGCATCATTTTACCTATACTTAATCCAATGCTGAGAACCCTTCCCCTGTATTCATCGGGAATCTCATTTTGCATGAAATAAATTAAAGGAATATCAATTAGCGCTATAATAAACCCTAAAAAGATCATAACAACACAATATGTAATAACGAATACTAAATCATTCACTTCAAAACTTTTGAATAAAACTGGAATCCCTAAAATAATCATACAAACTGCCAACATAGAACTTAGCTTTTTCAAAAGATAAGAGTAAGAAAAACGATCAATTATCTTTTTTACTACAATTGCACCAATTATCATCCCTACTGGAAAAGTCCCTTGAATGATACCAAATTGCTTAGAACCAAGATTGAGTACTGTGTTAATAATGTATGGCAATGGAACAGTTACAGCAAAGCCTAAGAAGAAATTAAACGAAATTAAAATATGAAACGTATTCTTTAAGCTTTCCTTTTCAAGTAAGTAAGAAAACCCCTCTTTTATATCTATAATAAAATTAACTCCTCTTTTTGAATTTTCCTCATTTATGTTGTACTCGAACAGTTTAAAATGAATAAATAGTAATGCTATCCCTGAAAGAATAAAAGAAATACCGTTTATAATTATAAAAGTCTTAATATTAAATACTGAAAAAACGATGCCACCTAACATAGGGCCGAGAATTAAAGATACAGAATCGATAATTTTACTTATAGAATTAATACTCATAAGCCTCTCTTTAGAGACGATATTTGGTTTTGCAGCTTCTAATCCTATTCCAAAAAAGGTTGTAAACACGGTCATAAGAAAGGTTGTAGTATAAATGATGAATAAGTTTAATCCATAATAGCTGCTTAATATATAAACAGTTATTAATAAGCACCCACTTAGTAAATCCATACAAACGACGAGTTTCTTTTTATTAACTTTATCAGCAATTACACCGGCAAATGGATTCATAACAATCATTGGAATCGTTCCTAATATGAGCGTAATCGCGAAATTTAACGCAGATCCAGTTATTTGTAAAACATATAATCCTAGCGCGAAACTATACATAGAGCTACCGAATATTGATACTGTTTTTGCAATTGAATATAAACAAATATTTCTTAGTTCTTGGTTTCTTTTTTTATTTTCTATATATAATCGTAAACTTCCCATCACTTTCCCCCCTGCCTAACTTTGTGTTACGTACATTGTAAGTTCTTGGGTCAACCCAATAGCAATATGTACTATTTGAAAAGTTTTAAGGGAAAACAAATAAAAGATGGGGTTAACCCCATCTTTTTCCGAAAAATGAATATGTATAAATTTCTTCTCCTTGAACAAAGAAATCCTCGTACTTTCCTCCTCGTTTCAAATAAATTGAAGTACTTTCATCAATGGATTGAAAGTGTAAATTTTGGATTTCTTTCGTTACTTTTGAAAGTGTAAAATTTGCTCGAAAGTTATTTGTAATTTGGCTATTTGAGCTGAAATTTTTAAATAAAATAAATAAACTTAATAAATAACAATCCGTTTTAAAAAGCGGATTTAATTCGTGAAGTAAAAAATTCTCATGGTCAAAACTATAATTGCTCGTACCAGAATGATCAATTACAATATCAACAGACCTATCCTGAATAGGGATATTCAAAAAATCAGCACAGATAAAGAGAATGTTTCTTTTCGGATTTCTTCTCGCTAATACATCTTTTAAAAATAAAAGTTTATTTAAATCTCGATCCACTGCAATGTATAGGCAATTTTCGGGCAGTTCTTCATAAATGTTTCTCAAAAAGAATCCAAGTCCCGATCCTAAATCCAGTATTAATTTGTTATTTAAATTTAAATGTATTAGTTTCTTTTTCGCCCATTCCCCTTCCCTATGCATATTTTCCAAATACGCATTATCTGTTTCATGAATATAATCCGAAATAGTATCTTCAAGTGACGTTTGCTCATTTGCTTTAAATGATTTACTAGCAGTTATAATTCCTGAAGTAATAATGTATTCTTCACCACAATTACAAATTAACTTCCCCTCAGTAATTTGGTTGTTATTAATAATTCCATCTTGAAGAATTAGTTTTTTGCTACACTTAGAACATGTAAGCAAATGAAGTACACTTAAATCTATCCCTATAATTGAATTCGAAATTTCATTTGTTAACAATAAATCATGTAACGCTTCCTTTAATTTATCCCGTTTCTTTTCCAAAATCTCTATTTCCTGTTCCATCTGGTCATATTTCAATTTAAATAAAGATTGGTAAAAAGTATCTTTTTCGTAATTCATAGATTTCGCTAAATTTTTATAAAAAAATAGTTTTTTAATTTCATTCAAGCTAAACCCTAGATCTTTGTAATGTAATATAAGTTCTAAATCTGTTTGACAATACTCATCAAAAAAATAATGCGATCCCTTTCTTTCAGGAATAATGAGGCCGAGATCCATATAATGTCTAATTGTATCTATACTAATGTTATTTAATTCTACAAATTTACCTATTTTCATAGCATCACTACCATTTATATATTTTTTTATATAGATTTCTATTTTTATATTTAAAAACCCTTTAAACTTTCGAAACAACATTATTTACGTTAGGTATGGGATATTTAAATGCCACTTATTTTATAGGTGTATAATCCTTTTCAAGGCACTTACTGAAAAAGTAAACCCTCAAGAATTTAAAAGATTTTCATATCCAAATACCTTGCGAGTTATTGCTACAGTTCTTAGTTGTGTACAACAAATTGATAGAAAACGAGAAAAAACTTTTATTGCTTTTTATGTTTAGAGAAGTTAAAAAACCGCTAACATCTCTTTCATACGCATGAAATATACAGGAATTTATAACTTAATATAGAACATAAAAAGGAGAAGTTTATATTCTAAATAAGGGGACATACATACGGAATGAGGGATTAGAAAATGAAAATTGCAATAGTCTGTTTCGATAACTTTACTGATATAGATGTTTTTTTACCATGGGATTTATTAAATCGTGTACGTCTAGTTGGCGGTGTTTCTGATTGGAACGTTCAACTATTAGGAACGGAAAAAACTCATATATCCATGTCTGGATTACGTATTCCTATGACAGGATGCATATCTGATATTCCTACTGCTGACGCAGTAATATTTGCAAGCGGTAAGGGGGTACAAGATTTATATAAAAATCAAGAATATATTAATAGCATTCATGTAGATCCTCAAAGACAATTAATAGGATCTATGTGTTCTGGTTCATTACTACTAGGAGCTAAAAAATTGCTAACAGGTAAAAAAGCGACTACATATCCATCCGTAGTAGAACAGCTTAAAGAATTCGATGTAGATGTTATTGAACAAAGTTTCGTAAACGAAGGAAATATCTCTACTGCTGCAGGATGTTTTGCTGCTCAAGATCTCTCAGCTTGGATTATAAGAACCCTAATCAATGAAGAAATGGTCGATACTGTACTCGAAACTGTTCAGCCAGTAGGCAAAGGTTTATATTTTTAATTTGAAATCAAGTTGAGGAATTGGTTGCTCCTAAAAACAATAAAATGAGACTTTTTGCTTGATGGCGACGTAATATACCTCCATTTTCAATTTAATTAAATAAAAAAACCCGCGAATCATTCACGGGTTTTCCTCTTAATAACTAATTGCTATTGTACCTTCACCTGCATGAACCGCAAATGAAATTGGTAATGGATATAATTTGAAATCCATTTCAGGGAATGCTTGTCTAATATCTGAAATCCATTCTTCAGCTCCATCTTTATCATTAGCATGGAACATATGAAGTACTTTTGGTAATTCTTTTTCAAGTTCATTTTTAATGTATTCTCGACATTTTTGGATTTTGCGAACTTTCTTTTCAAGTAAAAGCTCTCCACCTTTTACTTCTAATATTAAGTTGACACTTAATAAACTTCCAAGTAAAAATTGAACTCCCTTTACACGTCCACTTGCGTAAAGACCTTTTAAACTTTTCGGGAATACATAATAAGGTCTTCTTTTTTCATCTACTAATGTTTTGTGTATATCTTGTAACGTCATACCATCATTGTATAACGATTTCGCTTTTCTAATTAATTCATCCATTGGATAACTTGTTGTTTCACTATCCAATACCGTTAATGGGAAACCTGCCATGTCTGCAGCTAACTTCATGTTTTGATAAGTTCCACTTACTTTTCCGCTAATAGCAACTGCAAATCCCTCTTCATATTCTTCTTTGCATTTCGAAAATAACTCTACCATTTCCCCTATGTTAGGCTGTGATGTAGTGACAGTTTTACCTTCGTTTAACGCATTATAGACGCGCTCACGCACACCTTCTTCACAATCTTTGTACGACACACCATCAATAATAACTTCAATTGGGATAACAAAGTTATCTCCTTCTGTTGTAAAACTCGCAGTTGTACTATCAGTAATCCAAGCAACACGCTTCATGTTGTTCCTCCCTTAATTCAATTCCTCTTTTCTGACTTTTCTATATATTTACGTTACGAAAAGAGAATATCCCTGTAATAGTAACAGGACTTTATTGTTTTGGCTATAGTAGATAGATGATAAATGTGAATATTTCTTGTCTTTTTCACAAATTAAAAAGAAAATCAAGAAATTTGCTCGATTTTCTTTTTATCATACATTATTTAAAAGTTTCATTATCTAAAATCACAACATAATCATTTGTTAATCGTCCGGCTTCTTTCGTATAATTAACAAGTCTTTGTACATTATCACAACTAAGTTTTGCTCCCCATACAAGTAGTGGTACACCAATAAAGTCAATATGAAATCTTCTAGAAAACAGACCGCCAAAAGTCATTGGTAAAGGCACTGTTGGTGATGTATTAGAAAAAATAATCTTTTCATGACTTTGATAATGTTTTTGCAGAATCTCTCCTAAATGCTTCATCGCAGGTACAACGATTTTTGATGCACCGCATCCAATTGTATAAACCGGATTACCATTTTCATCTATTCCATGAAAAATAATTTTCCCCATATCTTCTGTTTTCAATTTATTAAAGTAATCTACATTCAAAATTTCTTCTTTCGTTAACTTACGATCAGTTGGTAATTTATTTAAATGATAAGCTGCAGCGAGTGCAGTTGAATGTGTTCCGCCGAAATCTGTGTAAATGAATATCATATTATCATCCCTTGTCGTAAAAGTTCAATGTTATTCAGTATTACCGTTCACAGCATTGTTAAACAAGGGATACATGTATTTACATTTTTTGTATTAACTCATTATATTTTTTCCAAAAATAATATCGTCTACTTATTACTGTACCTAATGTAATGCATAAAAAGGCATTCGTTACAACCATTAATGTGTTGTGAGTACTGCCAGAAAACATACTTTGTTTAATCAAAACCTTCGTACCTAGAATGGCAAGTAGAATAATTGCACTTAACCAATTTCCTTTTCGAAATACATGACCTGTTTCACTATCTAATCGAAATGTTAAAACTTTTCCCCTAATCATTCCAAGGCCCAATCCAATCCCCAGCATTACAACGAATAGTAATACTTTCAATATAGTTAATTGTCCCATATGAATAATAGACTGGATTGTCGCAAAGCACAGCAAAGTCGGAATGAACCAAATACGATTAATATTCACTTTATATTCTTTACCTTGCATTAATATCATTATAAAAACAACAAGTAGAATAACAAATAGAATATCCATTTAGATTCCTCCTATTTACTTGTTTACTTTTGAAAATTATATTCGCTTCTTTTCATTCCATACTTTAAATAAACTAGCTAATAAAAATTATAAAATATAGAATGTGATTTCCCATCAGTTTTTGCATAAACAATGCGTTCATAAACTCTTTTAACCTTATGAAAAAGAGTTTTCTAATTCTTTCATTATCTTTTCAGGACCCGCTCCTTTATTTGACGGAATAACTACTGTAATTCCTAGGTCTGGATATACGGCCGAGCGAAAACTGACGCCTGGATCATATCCCATTACATGATATTTAAATATTTCATTTCCTCTTGTTTCAATCCACATTCCATATCCGTAATACTGATTTTTATTTACTTGAATGTGAGAAGTTAAAAGTATGTTTGTATATTCTTGGCTTATGATTTCATAGTTAAATAACGCTTCCCAGAACTTCAGCATGTCTGGCGCAGTAATAAAAGCTCCACCATCAGAACCTCCTATTATTGGTATAGAGTAGGCGTTTGTTCTCCAATTTTGGTTTATTTCATCTTTTATATATCCGATAGCTGTCTGTCTTGGTAATTTATCTAAAGAAAAATAGCCAGAATCATTCATACCAATGGGATTAAATATACTTTTTTCTATATACTCCGTAAATGTAAGTCCTGTCTGTTCTTCTATAATTAATCCAAGTATGATAAACCCTGCATTGTTGTAGTGAAACTTACTTCCTGGTACAAACTTCATATCTCTGTCTTGAAATAGTGGTAAAAAGTCTTTTAAATTTTTTAAAAGATACATAGAAGTTTTTTTCCAAAGATCCTCAAAGTTATCCATAATACTTTCATCAAAATAATCCGGAATACCCGAACTATGCGTCAAAAGGTGATGTATTGTAATCTCTTCATTGAAGTTTGGAAATTTAATACTTAAACACTCTTTTAACTTTGTTTGAAAAGTAATTACACCTTTTTCAACAAGTTGACAGATACCGATAGCAGTGAATATTTTACAACCAGAGGCAATTCCAAACCTTGTTTGTAGCATATTATTTATACATTCATTTCGATTTGCGTAACCAAACGCCTCTTCATAGACTAAGCCTTTTTCTTCTTTCACTAAAATTACCCCAGAGAAATCTATATGCAGATGTATTTCTTTTACAATGCTGTCTATTTGATCCTTTGTTTTCATTACAAAAACCACCCTCGTTTATCAATATTGTTCACACTTCTAACATTTCCATATATAGGAGGGTGAACCCTTCTATTGAATACAGTAAATCAAAACCAAGAGAACTATTTTGAATTAATTGACTCAGAGGAATGCACTTTAGACTGTGATGGCAATAAAGTAAATACACACAATATGATAGTTACAAGTAGCATTACTAATGACCCTACAATAACGACAAGTTGTATAGAAATAAATTGAGTGGCAACTCCGAATAGAATCGTAATTAAAATGGTGTTGCCCGCAATCACAAGCCCATATATACTCCCAATTCGTCCCATGATATGGACAGGGACATTATTTTGATAAAAGGTGTTAAATCCTGTATTTGCATACGCCATAGAGAAAGATAAAATAAAGAATCCAATTGCAGCCATTAAAAAATCATTTGAAAAAGCATAAATTATATAACCGATTGCGATGAAAAATGATCCTATTCCAATTAAAAATGAAGGTGTTAGTTTTTTTGATAAAATTGTATTTGTTATTGCTCCTAAAATAAACCCAGCTCCAGCGATACTAACTAAAAAGCCATATTCACTATCTGTTAACAATAAAACTTCTTTCGCAAATGACAATTCAAGTGAATCATTTGCGGCAACGAACACCATCATTCCTTCAAATAAGAAGTACACAAAAACGATATACAAAGATTTTTTACTAAAATTCAAAACGATGTTCCAATCTTCTTTTAGTACAGCTAAAGATAACGTGTCATTTGATGTATGAATATCGGATTTTTTATCAAGATTAGGTAACAGCAATGTAATTACTCCTGATAAGAGAAATGCTATAGCATTTATATATATAGCAAACTCTGATGTACTTGCTATTAACAATGCTCCCGCTATCGATGGACCAATTACAGAAGCACCAGAGCCTATTAAACTACGTAATGAGTTGAAACGTTGTCTTTGTTCAACTGGTATTAATTTCGTCATATACGTCATTGCAGTTGGCTCATAAATTGCATTGGCCATACTAATAAAGAATACGAATACATAAACTATCCAAAGTGATGGAAGTAAAGGTAAAATAGCGATAAATACTGCACGATATATATCGAGGTGAATCATTAACTTCCGTTTATTTAAACGATCAATCATACTTCCTGACCATGCGTTTGTAAATAAAGCGGCTAATGGTTTAATTACATATAAAGTAGCGACAGCTAAGGCTGACCCTCCCATATTATAGACAAGTACATTCAGTGCTATTAAGTAAATCCATGCCCCTAAATTCGCAATACCAACTCCAGACAGTAGTAATAAAGGATATTTCCAATCTTTAAGTAAGTTTTTCATTTTAGGCCCCCGCTTTCCAAATTGTTTTGAAACAATAAAAAAATCCCACCCCCAAGACTTTTAGTCTTAGGGACGAGATTTATCATCGCGGTGCCACCCTAGTTTGTTAATATGTCGCCATATTAACCTTATCAGGTACTGCATTTTATTTCATGCTTATACCATAGCCCTATAACGGGAGCTCCCGTCACACTATCCCCTAATAAAAGGTTCCGATGTGCTGCTCAGAGGCTTGGTTCAATAAAGAATTTTTTCTCCTTTTCAGCTAAATGGAGCTCTCTGTGAAAAATTCATTTTATTTACTCTTCTCTTCACTGCATTTGATTTTTTCCATATTATCACAAATTAATTTAACTGTAAATAAAAAATAATCAGATATTTAACGGCGTGTTTCTGTTAATTCTTTTATTTATTATTTTTTCTAAAAATTACGGTGCGTGAAATTACTTAAATCTATAAAAAAAGAGCCTATTGTATATAGACCCTTCATTTTGTCCGAATTAGTTTGTATTCGCCTCTGCTAACGGTTGTAACGGTGGTTCCAATTCTAGGATTAATGCATCGCCTTCTTGTATATCTTGTCCCTTTTCAATACTCTGACTCGTTACATAGCCCGTACCTGTAGTTTTTAAATCTAATTTTAATAATTTAGAGAAATACATAACATCACGCATTGACCACCCTTGTAAATTTGGCATTTTTGCGTTGCTTCCTAATAAAAATATACGATCCCCTTCACTCATTACTTCACCAGATTGTGGATATTGTTTTATTATTTTTCCTTCGCCTAAAATTATCGGTTGGAGCTTCTCTTTTTTCACACTATTCTCTACTGTATCCATTGATTGATTGACATAGTTTTGTACTTTTAATTGGGATCGTTTCGTTGCATCTGTCATTTGTTTTTCTGTATATGGTTTCACCTTTAAATATTCAAGGCTATTTTTCACAACTGGTTTAAATATTTCAGCAAGCGGCTGAGCTCCATACTCGTCTCCCTTTAACTTTGGCTGTTTAATAGCTAAGTATACAATTAACTCTGGGTCATCAATCGGAGCCATACCTAAAAATGAAAAAATATAATTTTCTTTCCCTTCCATATATCGTCCATTTTCAGGATTCGGAATTTGCGCCGTTCCGGTCTTACCTCCTATTGGATAACCATCTACTTTATACATTGTGCCAGTACCTTTTGAAGACGTAATAACACGCTCCATTAAGTTCCTTACCTTGTCCGCTGTCTCTTTTTTTATCGGATTTCCAGTTTCTTTCGGTTGATTTTCCATAATAACTTGTTTGTTTGTCGGATTTACAACTTTGTCAACAATATATGGTTGCATCATTTTTCCGTCATTTGCTATAGCAGTAGCTGCTTGGATTAATTGAATGGGAGTTACTGTAGAACCTTGTCCGAAAGAAGTTGTGACTTGTTGAATTTGTGTATTTAATAATAATGTATTTTTACTTTCGCCAGGTAAATCTATTCCGGTTTTTTGGTTGAATCCAAATTTATTCATATATTGCTTAAATTTATCCGGTTTCAATAACTGATCTTCTAAAATAGAAAAAGCCACGTTGGATGATCTTTCAAACCCTTCATCAAATGTAATAGATCCCCATCCAAATCCACCGTTATGATCTTTTATATCAGATGAACCAACTGAATATTTTCCGGATTGGAAATATTCCTTCCCGTTATATACACCTTCATTAATTGCAGCAGCTAACGTAAATACTTTCATTGTTGAACCTGGTTCAAATGCATTTGCGATTGGATCATTTAAAAAGTATTCAATGTCGCCTTTATTAGGATTAAAACTAGGTTTACTAGACATCGCTAAAACTTTACCTGTCTTTGGATCCGCTATGATTCCTACTAACATAGAAGGATCATAGTGCTCTTGTGCCTTATTCATCGCTTCTTCTAAAAAACTATTAATTTGTTTATCAAGCGTAAGGTACACGTTATTTCCATTTTTAGCGGGTTCTATTTTTCCTATATCATTTGTAAGGGGGATGCCTTTTCGTGCTCCCACATATTCTATTTTTCCATTTTTCGAGCGCAAATATTTATCCAGACTCTTTTCAAGTCCGAATTTTCCTTCTGTATTTCCTTTATCGTCAGGTCTAGCAAAACCAAGAATATAAGATGCAAAATCTTCATTTGGATACACTCTTGCTTTCTCTGGCATAAAAGAAACACCCGGAATTTTCATTTTCCCGATTTGTTCTTTCAATTCTCTAGATAAATTCCGACCAACTTTTCCGATTTCAACTTGCGTACGTCCATCATGAAAATTTTTTAATACATCCTCTTTATCAATTTCAAGCGCATCAGCTAATTGCCTTGCGGTTTCATCTTTATTTTTCACTTTATTTTCACCTTTTAAATTTACAACAATACGATACGTTGTGGAATCTTGTACTAACACCTTTCCAGTTTGATCATATATTGTGCCACGATTTGCTTCCAAAACACCCTTTTTATTATGTTGTTCAGTTGCCAGGTCCTTTACATCTACATTATGGACGACCCCTACTGCCTGAATATAGAAAAAACGCGAAAGCATAATAAGAAACAAAACAATAAAAGCAACCATAAAATACCGAGCGCCTTTATTCGTTTGAAGTTTATGCATATTTATCTCCTTTCTTTTACAATTAATTACTGCAAAAATATGCTAGAAATTATGTAGTTTTTGCTTTCAATACTATATGTTTCGAACTTTTCCTTTTAATCCCTTTAAATCGTTCTGAAAGTAGCTATTGTTTCTGCTTTTATTATATTTTTGTATTTACATTAAGGTGCGTGAAATTTATGAATATTCCGTCATAAGATGGTTTACTTATAATTTAATAGGAACTTATGATGCTAATTCCGTTATTCTTTCGCCACTCTTTTCATACGCATACCCTTATCTTGTGCATAATAAAAAAATTCCCCTCTGGTTTTCCAAAGGAGAACTTTTAAACAAACTTACAAATAGTTATTTATAAAAATTAAGCTATATGATTATATTTCGCTAAAAAAGGAATTCGTTTCGCTACCAATGCGTACATTTTAAATACTAATTTCGCTATCGGTTCAAACATACGTGTACTTTGCACTACTAAACTACTCGTAATAAATGTTAAGAAAGCAGCACCAAGTATATCGAGAGGATAATGAACTCCTACGTACATACGTGATACACCAACTAATACTGCCCAAATAAGAGCGACATATTTAAGTTTTTCTCCTCTAAGTAAAAATACAAATGCAATGGAAAATACAAGTACAGAATGATCACTAACAAATGATGAGTCTGCTGCATGTGGCACTAATTGATGTACATCATGTGATACAAACGGACGTGGATGGTAATATACCGCATGTATCACAACATTTACTAGTAATGCGATAATGACTGAAAGTGTCGTATATAACACTGTGTATTGTTTTTTAATGGCATTGACTTTCTTTCCATTATTAAACCATAAGATAAACATAAACAAAATTGCTACATATACAGCACTATTTGTAATAGCAATCATTAGCGTATCTAATAGTTTGGACGATCCAGCAAAATTATTAAACCATTGAAATACTGTGTAATTCATAATACTCTCTCCTTAAATAAAAGCGTTCTTGATTTACACAGTATACAACATCAATATGAAAATGGGCTTAAACTTTTCTCATCTAATTCTCATTTTACTATTACTCATTTGACAATATTAAGACTAATTATAACGGCTAATTATGTATAAAGCTGAAAAACCTTTCAAACAATACGAATCATATGCTTTTTATGTGTAAAATACATAACATAGCTATTTAAATATACTAGTTGCAAAATCATATTTTTATTACATACGAAGTGCAATATTACCAAATTGTTCTCCTTGTTCCATACGATTTAACGCCTGAATGGCTTCTTCTAACGAATATACTTTATCAATAATCGGTTTAATCTTATATTTCTCTATAAACTTAATCATTTCATTAAATTCCTCACGGCTACCCATAGATGTCCCCATAATATCGATTTGGTTATAAAATAATGCACGCAATGGTAATTCAATTTTATCTCCTGAGCTTGCACCGAAATTAACAATTCTCCCATTTGGTTTTAATACATCAAAGTATTTTAAAAATGTTGCTGGACCTATACTATCAATTATTAAATCTACTTTCTCTCCGCTTAAACTTTCTTCCCAATTTCCAGAACTATTAAAAGAAAAGTCTGCGCCATATGTTTCGGCAAACCTTCTTTTGCTCTCTACCCTTGAAGTAACACTTACTTTTGCGCCAATTGCTTTTGCAAATAACATGGCAAATGTCGCTACACCGCCGCCTATCCCCGGAATTAAAACATGTTCTCCACACTTTAATCTACCCTTTGTAAAAAGTGCTCTATATGCAGTTAGTGCCGATAAAGATAGAACCCCAGACTCTTCCCAAGAAAGATATGACGGTTTTGCCACTGCATTTTCAGCTGGCACAATAACATATTCAGCAAACGTTCCATCTTTCGGTCCACCTAACACCTCTGGTAACTCAGGTATTTCAGCAATATTATCCCATCCAATACTAGGATTTATAATAACCTCGCTATTTAATAAATTATTTGAAACACCTTCTCCGATTTCTGTAACAATTCCTGAACCATCTGACCCTATTACTAACGGCAGCTCCATTTCTTTTCTATTGTTTATAATAAATAAATCCCTATGATTTAACCCTGCAGCTTTTAACTTTACTTTTACTTCACCGGCATTAGGATTTGTTTCAGATGAAAATTTATATTCTAATCCTTCTACCCCTTTTTTATATTGATGTACAATAGCTTTCATTGTTTAATTCCCCCTTAATATTTTCAATGTACTAGAAATATCGAAATAAATAAAATAATCCGTCTCCAATAATTAGAAATAATGTACATCGTTATGACAAAAGAAAAATCCCTCCCTATAAATAACATAGGAGGGGGTTTTCAAAATTTTTCAGATAAGAATCTGTAATTTTAATTTTTTTGAGTTTTGGCCAATTCTAAAATTCTTTGAATAAACGGTGCCTTTTTCTTTGTATATGAAACACGATTAAAAGGATATGTAGCTGCAAGTTTCTCTTTTAATTCTCTATATTCTTTACGTGCCCATTCATGTTTTATTAGAAAGTCTCGAAATAAAAGATTGTTTTTCCATTCGTCACTATTATAAATATAAACATGTAAATGATGGGTACCCGCCCTCCATTTTCCCTTTCTAAAAAAACGCCGATTAGGTGTTTCTTTTGGAACATATTCATATCCAATTTTTAATAGTGTTTCAATCCACTTTTCGATAATTTGCAAATCTGTTACGCCGATCATCATATCTATTAGAGGTTTCGCTCCTAATCCCTCTACGGATGTACTTCCTATATGTTCAATAGCAATACATTCTCCTCCAAATAATGAAATAAATTTCTCTTTTTCTATTAAATACTCTTCATACCAATCTTTTTGATATGGTTTAATAACGATTTGTTGTTCCATATTGTTCACCCTCTTATAAGTGTTTATTATTATATTTATAAAATTTCATGTGATTAACATAGGATTTTCACAAAATATGTCGAATACTGAAATATACAACTTAATTATAATAAATGTGAGGTATGTTATGAAAGATATTCCAGTTGAAATTCAGTTGAATCAAATAACATTCCAATTAAAAGAACATCATAATTTTGATTGGCTTACGAAATTAGGAACCGTATTTGCGGTTTTTGACCAGCAAGATTCAGGAAATCTATCTTTTGGTGTAGAAAAAAATGGTCATAAGAAATTTATTAAATATGCAGGGGCACAAACACTTGCATATAAAGGGACAATGGGAGACGCTATTGAAAAATTAAAAAATTCAGTTTCCCTATACGAGGAATTAAAGCATGACTCACTTATAAAACTAATTGAACACTTTCCAGTTCACACTGGATATGTATTAATTTTCGATTGGTTTGATGGTGAATGTCTTCATTCGCATTGGAGTTTCCCGCCTCCTGAAAAATATAAAAATCTAAATTCTCCATTTTATAAATTTAAGCATTTATCAGTTATGGAACGAATTCAATCCTTAAATTCTATTTTTTCTTTCCATACATTTGTCGAAAAGAAAAACTATGTAGCAATAGATTTTTATGACGGTAGTATTTTATATAATTTTCATACAAACGAGACGAAGATTTGTGATATTGATTTATATTCTAAAAAGCCATACGTGAATAAAATGGGAAGATTATGGGGTTCCTCTCGTTTTATGTCTCCTGAAGAATTCCAGCTAAATGCTATGATTGATGCAAGAACAAATGTATTTAATATGGGGGCAATGGCTTTTGCTCTCTTGGGCGGTGGAAAAGATTGCTCCTTTACAAACTGGGAAGCAAGTAAAGAGTTACATGAAATAGCGTTTCGCGCTGTAAATGACAACCGAATTAAACGATATGCATCGGTTGAAACATTTTATAAAGAGTGGCTAAACGTGGCTAATGCTAAAAAGATATAAACTTATATTAATAAATGCAAAAAGTTTCTACTATAATCATGTATAATATATTTGAAATGGAAATTCAAAATTACGAGGCAAATACTATGAACTTTGTTTATATTAATCAAAACGTATTAAATAATCTTCTTTACATTCTAATTAGTATATTTATTTTCTATTTTATATATGATAGCGGGCACTATTTAAAGAAATATAAAAAACTACTTATTATACTTTGTACGAGTATACCTCTTATTTTATGTATGCGCTATCCTATTTATATGGATGAAAATTGTATTCATGATTTAAGACAAATACCAGTTATAATAGGTACGCTTTATGGTGGCTTCCCTGTTGGTATCATATTGTTTGCTATTTTATTAATTACAAGATTTTCATTTTATGGATTTAGTATGTTAACCATACTAGTTTATGGCACAATGTTTATTTTTACAGCATTCGCATCCGCAAAATTTAATAAGTATAATAGAAAAAATAAAGTAGCTTATGCAATGTTTTTAACATTTTTTCTAGCAATATTTACAACTGTAATTGTATTAACTTTATCAGATTTTGAAGTGAATAATTTATACATTATTTATTTCATCATATTACCAACTATTTTGATGTTATTTGTCATTTATTTTAATGAAGTTTTAAAAGATGCAGTATGTATGCGATCGAAGTTAATTAAAATGGAAAAAATGGAGATTGTTAGTCAACTCGCTGCTAGTATATCTCACGAAGTAAGAAATCCCTTAACTGTCGTAAAAGGATTTACTCAACTTTTAAAAACACCCAATTTAACTCCAGAATCAAGAGATGAGTATATTGAACATATACTTGAAGAGTTACATCGTGCCCAAGGAATTATTGATGATTATTTAACGTTTGCCAAACCTGCTTCAGAAAAATTAGATCATATTTCAGTAGAACAAGAGTTAAATCGAGTTATAAATATGATCTTACCATTATGCAATATGAATACAATACATATTGCAAAAGATTTCTCTACCGCAACAATTGTCGGTAATAAACAGCACTTTCAACAATGCTTTTTAAATTTAGTAAAAAATGGTATTGAAGCAATGCCTAATGGCGGTACTTTACATATCTCCTCATCTATTAGTAATAATAAAGTTATCATACGAATTGAGGATAGCGGAATTGGTATGTCACAAGAGCAAATAAATCGCTTCGGCGAACCATATTTTAGTACAAAAACGAAGGGTACAGGTTTAGGTACAATGGTTGCTGTTAAGATCATTGAAACGATGCAAGGTAGTTTAAAGATCCGAAGCATTGTTAATAAAGGTACAACTTTGACAATCACATTCCCGAAATGTAATTATAACTCATCTGAAAACAAATAAAAAAGGAGCATAATTGCTCCTTTTTTATTTGTTTCGATACATAAGTATCTTCTATGTTTTTTAAGTTTACATTTGTGGAGACTAATTAGAAATTAGTACCCTCCGCCCCAGCAGCTGCATCCAACGATAATTAATAAAATAAATAACACAACTAATAAAGCGAAACCTCCACCAAAACCACAAGAACCACCGTAACTCATATTTTCTCCTCCTTTTGGTTTGAAAACTAATAGGTAGTTGATCATTTTAACTGGTTCGTATTATACATTATGTAAATATCCCTTTTTTGAGCATGTCTACATAAAAATAAGTAAAAGCACTCATTTGAGAGTGCTTTAAAATGGATACCAAAAGTCTTCAAATACATGTAACTTTAAATACACTGCAACAATTAAAATAAAAACACCTACAAATAAAGCAATGAAATCCCCGCTTTTCGCTTTATTTGTATAAAACCAAGTTCGTGTATTTTTCTTTCCAAATCCCCTTAAATCCATTGCATTTGAAACTGTATCGATTCTATCTAGTGAATGAATAATTAAAGGCCAGAAAATTAAGACACGGTTTTTCATACGAATCCATAAACTTGCTTCTCCTTTTTCAAAAGCTACTCCTCTCGCCTCTTGCGCATGTTTAATAACTTTATATTCGGACTGAATATCAGGTATATAACGTAATGCAATATTTATTGCATATGTAATCTTATAATGAATTCGAAATTTACTTAAGCTACTCACAAATTCGCTTGGATCAGTCGTATATATAAAAATAAGTGTAAAAGGTAATAACGTAAAATATTTTAATGAAAGTGTAGCTGCATAAAATAATGTTTCATATGTAATGGTTGCATATCCGATATGTAAAAACGAAGTATATGATGTGGTTAATTCAGATCCATGAGTTGGTGTAATAAATAAAATCATTACAGAATTTAATACACTAAATGTAAATATAACAGTAAAAACAATGCAAATTTTACGAAATGGAATTTTTGCAACAAGAAGTCCGATACAGCCAATCATAAATACAATAAGCAATATACGAAAATCAAAAAACAAAAAAGTAAGTGTCATACAAAAAATAAATAACAACACTTTCACTGCTCCATCCATACGATGAAAGTATGTACTATACATGCTCCTCCCTCCTAGTAACCTCAAAATAAAGTTCTATAAACCTTTCAGGGTATGCAATCCCACTAAATTTAACTAACTTGAATAATGAACTTTCCCTAAGTTTCGCTCTTTGTAACGTTTCTGAATGTCCTAATACGATAGACGAGGTATTATTCGCAATAATTTTCCCTTCATGTAAAACGATTGCTCTGTCTGCATATTCTAATGCGAGATTCATATCGTGTGTGATAAAAATAAAAGATATTCCCTTTGCAGCTAGTTTTTTAATAAACGACATAAACTGTTTATAATGATAATAATCTTGTCCCGCTGTCGGTTCATCTAAAATGATAAGTTTCGGATTTGTTGTTAGTACAGATGCAATCGTTACTCTCTTTTTTTGTCCATAACTTAATGCCTGAATTGGCCAATTACGAAATGGATACAAACCACAAATTTTTAATGTTTCTTCCGCTCTAAGCCTAATTTCTTCATTTGAAACCTTTTTTAATTTTAATGAAAATGAAACCTCTTCTATAACAGTAAGTTGCGTAATCATATGATTTGGATTTTGCATCACATAACATATAATCTCTCCACGTTTACGAATAGACCAAGAATTGATATTTACTCCATTAAATAAAATCCTATCATTTTTTGTTTTGTTTATGCCTATAAGACTATGAGCTAATGTTGATTTTCCAGCTCCATTATGACCCAAAAGTGCTACAATTTCCCCTTCTTTTATTGAGAAATTTATATTCTCTAATACTTTTTGTTTATTAGGATAGGAGAACGACAAATTTTCTACTTTTAATAATTCTTTGTTTGTAGGATTCCTTTTACAAAAGACTTGCTTTTCCACCCACTCATTTATTGCGCTACTAACACTTTCTCTTTGAAGATTTTCAAGTGGATATATTCCGGCATTATTACTATCAAAAGGTAATCTCTTTAATCCTTCTATGTACATAGGTTCTCTTAAGCCGATAGATGGCAATATATTTGACGTTAAAATCTCTTCCGGAGTGCCTATCGCAACAATTTCCCCTTCATCCATTAAAATGATTTTATCTAAATCCAGATTTAACATTTCTTCTATTCGATGTTCAATAATTACAATTGTTTTATTATATTGTTTATGTATATCTTTAATAAGTTCTATTGTATGTAAGCTACTTACAGGATCTAAATTCGCTAAAGGTTCATCAAATAATAATATATTGGCATTCGTTGTTAACAACCCTGCTAGAGAAACAGTTTGTTTTTGACCTCCTGATAATTCATGTGGACTTTGTTTATGAAAAGAATGCATCTTTACCTTTTTTAATGAGTCTGAAACAATTTTTTTCATTTCATTTTGATTTACACATTCATTTTCTAAATAAAAAGCTACATCTTCTTCTACTGTAAGACCAATAAATTGAGCATCTTGATCTTGCAAAATTGTTCCTACCTGTTTACTCTGTTCAAAAACACTCCCTTTCCTCGGGTCTTTTCCGGCAATTAAAATATTACCAGTACTAATCCCCCCATAAGAAAAGGGAATTAGCCCATTGATACAATGAGCTAACGTTGACTTCCCTGAACCACTACGTCCAGCGATTAACACTTTTTCCCCAGGATATATATGAAACGTAATGTCTTTTACAGTAGTCTGCGCCGCATGCTCATATTGAAAGCTGAATTGTTCAAAAGAAATAATTGGTTGCATGTTAACATCCCTACTTTTCAATTTTTAAATGTGTATGTTTCTTATTAGATTTAGCTAGACCTATTGTAATTGGCAATCCAAGAACTAGAAATACAATAACATCCGCAATTGTTGCTCCTAATACTTGTATAATAATTTTGTCAAACGGTTCTCCCATCACAATAATATCGAATGCGCCAGCAAATATAATAGCAATGACAATACCAATTAACCCAGTAATGGCTAAATAAGAAATATCCCGCTTATTATACGTCCCGTTTTTCACACTAAAGCTAACTCTTTTTTGAATGAGTCCCATTGCAAATCCGATAATGCCTGAACTAATAACCCACCCCCACCAAATACCCCAACCAGCGATTGTATCTGTTACGGTATGACCGATAAGTCCTATTAAAAGTCCTGCCACTGGACCGAATAACGCTCCAAATACGGTTAAAATAGCTAATGCAGGTTTAATAAATGTATTTGGTGCAATAGAAAATCCCCAAAGTCCTAATATCCCGTATAATGCTGCTCCAATTCCGATTGCTACTACTAACTTTGTTGATAATTTGTTCATTACAATTCCCCTCTCGTATTAGTCAACTTTTATTACTCTATATTTATTTTGAAAATGAATTATGCATTGACACTCCCTTTCTATACAACAAAAAATGACCTCTTACATAAGAGGTCATTTTCTTTCACGTTCAAGAATCCTCTTATCTTCCAAAAAACACATCGTGTCCTCTGCGGAATTAGCACCTTCCTATAAATTTATATAGGGGTTGCTGAGGTTTCATAGGGCCGTTCCCTCCACCTCTCTGGATAAGTATTAATTTGTAATTCGTATTATGGCACTAATAAGTGTAAATTTCAACACTTTTCTAATTATTTTTATTTTTTGTTCAACGGTACATTTAAATCATTGTATTCTTATCGGAATTATGAAATAATGAATTCAAAATAGTTACGGGAGGAATGTACGATGAAAGTAATCGGTTTAATTGGTGGACTAAGTTGGGAATCTACATCGTTATACTATAAACATATTAATACACTTACACTCTCTCAATATGATCAAAATGCAAAGCTTGTTTTATATAGCATGGACTTTGGTGAAGTAACTACTTTATTACAAAATCATCAATACGAAGAAGTGAAAAATGAACTAGTCACAGTTGCAAAAAAGGTTGAAAAATCCGGAGCTGATTGTTTATTAATGTGTTCCAATACGGTCCATTTATTTGCTGAGGAAGTAGAAAATGCAATATCTATTCCACTTCTTCACATTGGTGATGTAAGTGCTAAAAAAATGGTAGAACAGAATATAAAGCGTATCGGACTATTAGGTACGAAACAAACGATGGAACAAGACTTCTATAAATCACGTCTAGCGAATTTTAATATTGAGACAATCATCCCAAATGAAGAGGAGAGAAATTTTATTCATCATGTTATTTTAAATGAATTAAGTAAAGGAATTATTTCAGAAACATCAAAAGAAAAACTATTACAAATTACAAATTCATTAATTCAAAACGGCGCAGAAGGTATACTACTAGGCTGCACTGAAATACCTTTGCTTATTTCTCAAAACGACCTTACTGTACCTGTTTTTGATACCGCTTTTTTACATGCAAATACTGCTGTGCAATTTGCAGGATAATAATATAAAAGCATATAGGTTAATCCTCTATGCTTTTATATTGTCCATACTATTTATTTAGAAGAGATTTTATAACTTCAATTGCTTCTTTAGTACCACCACATTCTATAAAACTATCATTCAGTTTTCGTATACCATGTTTATACTTTTCATTTGAAAGAACCTCTGTTACCGCTTCATTTAAAGTTTGCACATTAACATGTTCTTTCAATAATCGATGTGCTGCTTCAAGTTCAGTTAATCTTTGTGCTATCATTGGCTGGTCTTTATCGTGTGGAATTATAACAAATGGGACATTAAAATAAATGGCATCGTGTACGCTATTCATACCACCATGTGTAATGAAGACATCTGCTTCACTTAATATTTCTGATTGGGGTACGTATGAAGCAATTATAAAATTGTCTGGCGCTTTCTTAATTTTTGAACGATCATTTCTATCACCAATTGCCATTACAACTATTCCATCAAAATCTGAGAAAGTATCAATGCAAGTATTAAAGAATGGTTCGAGTCCTTCAAGTAGTGTCCCCATTGAAATATAAATAACTTTCTTACCTTTAAGTAATTCAAGTGGAAACTCTACATTTGTTTTACGATTTGAAATACTCGGCCCAATAAAAATGTTATTTTCTCCGAACGAATCGCTATTAGGTTGAAAATATCGACTTGTGTACACGAGTGAAATGTCTCCCTTATTATGCATAAATTGAAGATTATTTTTGGGCTTTACTCCAAATTCATGTTCCATTTGACGTAGTAACTTTTCAGAAATTTCATCAGGCTGGAATTGTATTTGTGCATTTGGATGAAAAGGTAAAGTCTCCAAAAATTCTGGAGGAATTAAAAATATAGGAGAAGAAAGTACGCCTGGAATTTGTAAATACTCCTTTACTAACTCTCCAGCGCCAAATATATCATAAATTACGAAATCAAAATGTATGTTTTCACATAATTGTTTCGTAATTTCTAATATATATAAAGAAGTTTGAACATGTACACGAAAGAAAGAATTCAGCCCATCTGGAGTTTCAGAATCAATAGAAATCTCCTTTAATAAATCTGGATGTGTATATACAGTAGCTCCCAAATCTTCAATTCTGCCTTTAAATTGTTCTGTCGTAATATAATGTACGTGATCACCTCGTTCAGTATAGGCTTTGACTAAACGTAATGTAGGATTTACATGTCCCTCTGCTGGAAAATTAACCACTAAAATATTTAGCACTTATTTCTCACTCCTTACATTTCAATTCGCTTATTAAGCATACTGTAATTATTACCGTCAATCTTCACCTAATAGTCCTAATATGCTTGCTACTTTAGGTTGATAAATAATTGTTAGTGATTAAATTAAAAAAGGCATCTACATATGTAGATGCCAAACCGTGATAAGGAGTGTTCTGTGAGGTTAGAATAAGCTTTTCAGCTTGTCCTATGCTATCAATATATGATTTATTTTATAAAATGTGAATAATTGATAGAATGATTTTACCTCTCTATCACCCATTTTGAACCTATTTCTAAATAAGTCGACTCTAGTTTCTATAACATTTCATATATTTTAACCTTCTTGAGAGCCATCTATTTTTGTAGTTTCTCCAGTCAATCGCTTATTTTTTAATTCAAAATAAGCATCTAAAACTTCTTTTCCAATATCAGAGTTAATACCAGATTTATCATTAATAACCCACGGCACAACTACAGAGAATGCTACTTCAGGATTATCATACGGCGCATATCCTGCTAACGTTAAATTATAACATTCTCTTCGCTCACCTTTTTCATTTCTTCCAATATCACTTTCTCCACCGTATACTGTCTGTGCTGTCCCTGTTTTACCTGCTGGCTTATAAGATGCTTTTTGGAACGCCCTTACTCCTGTTCCATCACCTTCTTGGAATACCCTTCTAAATCCTTCTTTTACTTGATTTATATATTCCTCTTTCATATCTATCTTATTTAAAACGATTGGTTCTACTGAATGCACCACTTTACCAATCTCATCTTTTTGCGACGTTTGCTCTCTTACCTCTTGAACAATTTGTGGCTTCATTCGATATCCACCGTTTGCGATTGTTGAAATATACTGTACAAGCTGAAGTGGCGTATAAGTGTCATACTGGCCAATTGAGTAGTCTAGTAAGAAACCAGGTTGATTATCTTTTTTACCAATTTGTCCAGCTGTTTCATTCGGTAAATCAATACCCGTTGGAACACCTAATCCAAATTGCCTGAAATAATACCTCATTTTATCAAAGTACTCCTGTTTAATATTTAATGAACTATTTTTCACATAATCTACGCCTGCAATTTTTAATGCTGTATGAAACATATAAACGTTTGAAGAGACTTGTAACGCTCTTAAATCATCAATATTTCCAAACTCTTTCCAAGACTTTTTTTCCTTAGTTCCTTTAAACTTCATAGGTGCATCATAAAAATAAGTACCTGGTGTTATAGCTTTCGTTTCAAATCCAGTTAAAACTGTCGCACCTTTAACTGTTGATCCAAGCTCATAAGAACTAGTCAATGTGCCTAATGCATAGTCTTCAACTTCTGTTTTTCCGTCTTTTTCTACAAGTCTTTTCCCAGCCATGGATAATACTTGTCCGTTTTTCGGATTCATCATCACAACGAAAGCACGGTCCAACATGGATTCTGACCCTTTATATGCCTTTAATATTTTTTCAATACTTTCTTCTACTTTCTTCTGTAATTCCATATCTATTGTTAAAGTTAAATTCTTACCGCTCTTTCCCTCAGAAACGGTTTCCGTTCTAATTGTATTACCTTGTTTATCTGCAACGCTTCTTACTTCTTTTTTTGTACCATGAAGTACATCTTCATATTGCTGCTCGATATAACTTTTTCCAACCCTATCATTTCGGCTATAATCACGTACCAAGTAGTAATCTAATCGTTCACTTGGTAATCCTTCATCGGAATTAGAAACATTTCCAAGAACAGATCGGAATAATCCATCATTTACATACACTCTCTCCCAATCAACCGATACGTCTACACCTGGGAGATTCGCTAAACCTTCACTAATTATAGTAAATTCCTTTTCACTAACATCTTTTTTAATAATTTGAGGAGCCATTTGATAACCAGAAGTCATCTTACTTTTAATAGCTAACACTTTTATATCTTTCTCCGTTAATTCCTGAAGATTTTTATCTGTAACCCGTTTTCTTTTTAACTCTTCTATTTTTTTATCAAGCTTCTTGCCGCTAATATCCTTTTCTCTAAATGTATCTATTTCTTTTTTCGATACTAGATTTTCAGCCAGTTTCGGATTTAATTGCATCCAAAAATCTTTCTTATCTGTCTCAGTTAACTTAGCTATATCTTCTTGCGGCATTTCAATTATGTCTGCTAGTTGTCTTGCGGTTTTTAATATATCTTCTGATTTTACACCTTTCATCTTTGTGTACGTGATCGTACGCAAAGATGTATTATCAACAACTGGATTCCCTTCTCGATCAAATATTTTTCCACGTGGGACAGATAGGCTCACAGTTGCATTTTCTCTCTTTTCTACTTCATTTTTATAAGTCTCTCCATCGAAAATTTGCACTTTACCTAACTGTATAATCATTGCAGAAAATAATAAAAATACACAAAGAAATAAAATATTTAACCGCGTCGGTATTGCTCTATCACTTTTTTTCTCTTGCTTTTTCACTTTGTCTTAATCTCCTCCTTACAGAATTCCTAATAATAATTGAATCTATATATTAAAAGTAATGCACATTTTCTATACAGTACTTTGCACAAATATTAATATACTGATAAAAACTTAATAGAAATTAAAACAATGGTTAAGAAAAGGTAAAGTTTACTAAATTAAATATAAAAATCCCCAATAACCGAAAGCTTAACTTTTGGTTATTGAGGATTTAGTAATTTAAGAGTTAATAATTGGACGTATTGATTCGAATCTATCATCATAACTTGATAGAGATTTTTCACTCTGCGCTTTCGGCAAGTAAATCGTTACTGTTGTCCCGACTCCAACTTCACTCATAATACTTATATTCCCTTGATGACTTTCAATGATTTTATAACTTAACATTAATCCGATACCAGTACCTTTTTCTTTCGTACTATAAAAAGGCTCACCTAATCTCTTAATTCTATCTTCAGGTATCCCTATTCCTTCATCAATTACATGAATAATGACACCTTCATCGTTTATCTCTTTAATATGAATTGTAATTTTCCCGCCATCTGGCATAGCTTCGATTGAATTTTGCAAAATATTAATAAACACTTGTTTCAATTGATTTTCTGAGCATTCAATGCTTATGTCTTTTGTGTCCGCATATAGTTCCACTTGAATATTCGTCATAATTGCTTTTGTATTCATTAACGATACGACATTATTATAAATTTGATAAATATTTTTTTGTTCTGTATTTATCTCATCTGTTTTAGCAATTGATAAAAACTCTTGAAGAATCGCTTCTATTCTTTCAATTTCAGAAAGCATTAAATCAAAATATTTTTCTTGATCTTCTTTATTAATTTGAAATAGCTGTATAAACCCTTTAATGACAGTTAATGGGTTCCTCACTTCATGAGCCACACCAGCTGCTAATTGACCAATTGCTGCAAGTGTATCTGATTTATTTAGCAATTCTTCTGTCTTTTTCCGTTCTGTAATATCGCGTACAATGATCATAATTTTATCATGTAATAATGGTAAGCATCTAGCTTCAAAGAAATCCATACTCCCATTAATTGTAAGTGGATATTCAACAATTACATTCGTTCCTTTTTCCTTCACTTGATGAATTGCTTCCTGAAACTGCTGTGCTACTGGAGATGGTAATACTTCGAAAAACTTTTTTCCCATAAAAGCTTGTGCCGGTACGTAAAATTTCGAAGGGGATCCTGCTTTATAATCTATAATTGTGCCATCATCTTCTGTTAAGAAACATAAATCTGGTAAAGCCTTAAAAATTAATTCCAATTCAGACGTTTGTTGTTTTAACTGCTCTTCTATCGCTTTTAAATGTGTAATATCTACTCCGACAGCCCAATAGCTATATCCTGTTACAGGAAACTGTTCTGATATATTGGACCACATGATTGTTTTGATTTCACCATTTTTACATGTTAAGTGCATTTCCCAATCCCTGAAATTTTTTCCACAAGTTAAAAATTTCGTTTGTATTTGGTGACGATAATTCTGATCTGGGTACAATAATTGAAGGGCATTTGGATTTCCTATTATTTCTTCAGCGGTATAACCTGTTACAATTTCACACTCCCGATTCCACAAAACAAAATCTCCATTATAATCAAGCGCATCAACCATAACAGGCATGTTTTGTAAAATCGTATGTAGTTCCTCCTCTTTTCGAGAAAGCAACGTTGTATTTTTACTTTGAAATACCTTTTTTGCTCCATCTATAATTAGATTTGAAAGCATTTCAAAGTATTTTTGACAATTGAAAATGTCACTTTTGTTTGACCATACTACAAAAGATCCTAAATGTTGATTGTATAAAAAAATGGGGATTTCAATTTTGGGAAGTTTACATATTTTCATCTCATTTATTCCAAAAGAAAATATACATTCTTTTTCAGCATCAAGAAGTTGATGTGATATGTTGGTTAATTTATAAAACTGTTCTGCCATGGTTTCTATTGTACTCACATCAATAAGTTCCATTAGCCGCGCATTCATTCCTTTTTCACCTCAATATGTAAAATTAATACAAATTCAAAATTTATACTTCTCCATTATACGAAGAATGTGCCTTTAGGTATATAGCTACAGAATAATTATTCGAACAAATATTATTTTTCGATTAAAAACAGAAAAGAATTTGCATGAAAAATGACCCTTCAATACATTTGTACTGTACTCACCCCGCACATAGTTTTTGATATGAGAATCATATACATCACTTTTAGTAGTATAAAAATACAAAATATATAAAGTTCATAAAATTTTCACAATTGATATGAAAAATATAAACATTAATTCCAATATATTCTATATAATGAAAAGTAATAAGGCTTCTATGAATCTCATAGAATACCTTACCCCTAATAAAAAGAAAAAAAGAATCTATTTGGATTCTTTTTTCTTTTTATATTACATTACATATTTATATAAAGCGTGTGCAACACCGTGTTCTTCATTTGATAAGGTTTCGTATTGACACATCGCTTTTATTTCTTCGACTGCGTTCCCCATTGCAATTGATATGTTTGCTTTTTCCATCATGGATACATCATTTAGCCCATCACCTATGGCTACAGTATTTTCAACCGGAATATTCAGATGTTCTGCTAAAGTATATAATCCATTTCCTTTTTGAGCATCTCGATGATTAATTTCTAAGTTATGCCAATATGAAGATGTAATTGCTAAATCAGTATTATGCAGAAACGCTGCTTTTAACTTTTTTAACTTTTCTATGTCATAAGAAAATGGTAAAAGCTTATGCACATGTATATCAGTTTCTACAATTGGTTTACAACTTTCCGCACTATGAAATGCTGTATGTTCGAGATATAATGCTGCAATCGTTTCTAACTCTTTCAAATCAAAATTTTCTTTTGAATTCTTCACATATTCGATCTCATTACGCACACTCTCTACCCCATAATCTGGTACATATACACCTTTATCAGTATAAAGCTGATAATATAAGCCATTCTCTTCAAGATATTCTACAATCTCAAGTGCTTGCATATTTTGAATTGGATATCTCTTCATCATTTTTTTATCTTTATATATAAGTGCACCATTCTCAGCGATAATTGGACACTCTAAATTAACTTCTAACAATAATCGTTCAATGTCGACGATAGAACGTCCTGTACAAATTGCTACAACATGGCCCGCTTCCTGACATTTTCGAATTGCTTCTGCATTCTCTTTACTAATCATTTTATTCCCCGAAAGAAGAGTTCCATCTAAATCAATTGCGATTAATTTCATTATTTCTTCACCACTTTCTATAAATACACGAGTTCATTATAAACAATAGGTATCGTTTTCATACTAATCTCGTGAAGTACTCCTTATTTATAATTTATGAAAAGCGTTTCAGGTCAAGAAATAATTAATAATAAAATCAAAAACTTTTCTTTTTAAAGAAAAGTTTTTGATTTTAAACTATGAACTATAAGTAATATATTTCGTCTCACACATGTACACATTCTTTTCTTCAGTTGGGACGTATATTTTAAACTTTTCTAAACGTTTTCCGTAAATATGAATAGTGACAACGCTTTCATTTTCACCTATTTCAAGAATATGACAATCAGCTGGTGGAATGACTTTATCTGTTTTTCCTTCTCCCAAATAAAGATTTCCTGTATGTGTTAAATAAACAAGTGAATTTTCAAGCTGCTTAGTTTGTATAAAGTTCTGCACCATTATACTTCCTGTAAAAACACCTTCTACTCCCCATGTACCATCATGATCATGTAAAGGTGTAGATTGTCCATCTTTCCATACAAGAGCTAATACTTCAAATCGCTCTAAAGGATCTTCATATAACAAGTGTCGTGCATATTGAGCCGAATTCGCCTTCTGTTTTTCTAGCGGAAGCCATGTTTTCTTTTCTAAAAGTTCTTCTAATAATTTTTCAATCGCACAAACAATTTGATTTTCTAATAAATTACTATCCATTAAATCCGTTACAGCTTTAATAAATGTTTGAAACGTTTTACTTCCATTACACGTTAACATAACCATCCTCCTCTGCTCTTTTTCACACACTTCCATACTAAATAGCCCGCTAAAAATTTACAATTGAGAAATTAAAAACAAGGTACAGTAATTTTGTACCTTGCTGAACGTTTTACCTAGTTTTCAAAAGAATAGGTAAATATTTTAATGTTTGTTCATTTTCCAATATACATTTTTCTAAATTGAACGATGGAGATAACTCTATTTTTTCAAAGACATTTATAAAGGTAGTTAATGCAATTTCAGCTTCTAAACGTGCAAGTGGTGCCCCTAAGCAAAAGTGAGGACCTTTACCAAAGGTTAAATGCTTTTCATTTCCTATTCTGTGTAAATTAAACTCAGAAGCTTGTAAGAATTTTTTCTCATCTACATTTGCTGCACTTACCCATGCAACAATCATTTGATCCTTTTTCATAAAAGGTCCAAATATATTTGTGTCCTCTGTAATCCTCCTAGCTAATGTAACGGGAAAGCGATAGCGTAATACTTCCTCAATCGCTTTTGAAATTAATGTAGGTTCTTTTCTTAACTCTTCATATATTCCAGGTGAATCCACTAAAAAGCAATAAAAGCTATTAATAATTAAATTTGTAGTTGTTTCATTACCTGCCGCTAATAAACCTAAAGAAAAAGTAACTATTTCTTCATCGGTTAATCTTTCGCCTTCATATTCAGCTCGTATTAAATCTGAAATAATATCGTCGGTTAAATGATATCTTTTCTCTTGAACAATTGGAAGCAGGTACGTTTTAAATTCATTTAACGCAATTCCTTTTTCTACATCCAAATCGTTAAATTTCTCTTTACTATACGGCATAAATAAAATATCAGACCATTCTTTAATTTTTTTACGATCCGTTGTTGGCACTCCTAATAAATCGGATATGACGGTAACAGGTAAAGGTACAGCAAACTCTTCAACGATATTAACCTCACTATATTTTCCGATATGTTGTACAAGTTCATTTGCGATAGACTGTATTCGAGGTTTCCATTGTTCTATACTTCTTGGAGTAAATGCTTTAGAAACGATAGAACGTACATTGCGATGTTCTGGTGGATCAGTAGAGTTTATATTTATTCTCGTTTCTAAAGGTGGGATTGCGAATTGTCTTCGTTCCCTTCTACTTGAAAATAAGCGATAATCCGATAAAACTCGATTTACATCATCGTATAAAAAAACATTCCATACATCCTGCTCCTCATCATAATGAACTGGATGATTGTCCCTCATAAATTGATACCACTCATACGGATTCCACAATTCTTCTTTTGTTTTCAGCTTTGAAATTTCATGAACTAAAATCACATTTTCAGGCGAAGCCATAGTTCTTTCCTCCCTTTTCTTTTACAATAAAAGTGATAGGTCGGTAGTTCAAAGTTGTATAATTTAGCATATGTTATTTTAACATATGCTAAAGGGGATTTTTCATTGGAGAACTTGAGAAATATATAAGGGGGATTTTTATGTATGTTGACATTTTATTACTAGCAGAATTAACGACTGGACCAAAACATGGATATGAAATAAAGAAAAATGTTCAAAATCGGTTAGGTGAGAATTTCGAATTAAATCATAATACACTGTATCCCGCTCTTCGGCGCTTCGAAAATATGGGTGCTATAACGAAAAAAATACATAAACAAGTCGGAAAGCCAAACCGAAATATGTACGACATAACTGAAACAGGAGAAGAAATTTTTTATGAAATGTTAAGAGAGTTTCCCGAAAAGATTGCGACAAATAACGCTGAATTCCTTGTGCGTATCGCGCTATTTGAAAAACTTGATTACGAAGCTAGAAAAGAAATTTTAACAATACGCCAAGACGTACTACATAAACAGCTTACTGCCATTCAATCTTTACATGTTAGCTCATCTTTTATTACAGAAGTCATTGAATTTAGTAAATCGCGTATTGAACATGAATTGCTCTGGATTACATCACTTATGAAGAAAATATGAAAAAATAAAAAGAAAAGTTAAAAACAATGAATGAAAATGAGATTTATTATCAATACTATAATTAATAAAAGGGCAACCACGATTTGGCTACCCTTCAAAAATTTTATATTTCTGGATCAAAAGTTTTGCAATCTGTTTCTTCCGTAGTAGATGCATGTTTCCCTTTATGACTTACTACATAAATTGCATCTGCACTACATTTATTGCCGTTAGCCCAAAATTTACAGTTGTTTACTTCACATAAAACGTCTTGTGCCATAGTATCACACCTCCTTGTTCTAATATCATTAACAAAATTCGGAGGTATGATACTCTTTGTTATGCATTTTTTATTACCTTTTTAGCTTTCTTAATGGTTCAATGTCTCCTTGAACAATAGCATCTATATTTTCTGTTATTTTTTCAATGTCAAAATGCCACCATTGAATTTGCAATAATTCTTCTACTATTGTATTTGTAAATCGTTCCTTTATTTTATTTGCAGGGTTTCCACCAACAATTGTATATGGTGCGACGTCTCTAGTCACAACAGATTTAGCTGCAATGATTGCACCATCTCCTATTTTTATTCCGGGCATAATCGTTGTATCCATACCAATCCAAACGTCATTTCCTATAACTGTATCACCTTTGTAAGGTAAATCAGACAAATTAGGTGTATACTTCTCCCACCCATTTCCAAATATATTAAATGGATATGCCGAAAATCCATCCATCCGATGATTCGCTCCGTTCATAATAAAGGTAACTCCATTTGCAATACAACAAAACTTTCCAAGTATAAGGCGATCTCCAAGAAATTCATAATGATGTAATACACGATCTTCAAATGTTTCTCCATCTTTCGCATCATAATATGAATAGTCTCCAATGAGTATATTAGCTTTTGTTATTGTATTTTTTATAAATTGGACATTTTGATTTGCTTCAATAGGGTACTTAACATTTGGATTAGGATTCATTTTGTACAACACTTCCTTTATCACTTATTTCATTTTCTATTGCTATTACTGGCTTCAAATTGTATATCGGTAAAATAAATAATAATCCAATTATAAATAGTAAAGCTGTGCCCTCATACATCGTACTTAATGAAAACATTTCTTTTAACGAACCAGCAATACTCATTGTTACTACCATTGAACCGGTAAATAATGGACTTAAAATGCCATTTACACGACCGATAAAATCAGTATCACTATTTTGAATAATGAGCGTATTAATCCCTATTTGGATACACGGAAGAGCTAACCCACTAAAAAGTTGTGCTGTGAGTGTTACCCATAAATTCGTCGAATAACCTATAATACCAATGCCGATCGCCTGACCGAGCATCCCTACAATTAACATCTTTTGCGGAGCTACGTTTTTCGCAAATACCATCGCTAAAGCTCCGCCAACAATCATACCCGCGCCATTTACTGTTAGTAACCATTGCAAACTCTCTTTTGATAACCCTAACTGCTCAGTTACAATAAATATACCAAGTGGCTGAATTAAACCAATACCGAGTCCTGCTGCCATAAAACAAAGGCCAAGCAAAGTTAATGCTTTTTTCTTTTTCACATATTTAATCCCATCCAGCATCTCCTGTAATAGCGTGATTTCTTTCTTCTCATTATCATTCTCAAGATCTTTCGGTAGAAATAACAACACAGCTGCAGCAAGTAAAAAAGCGATACCTGTTATGATGATTGAAATATAAATTCCAAAACTATGAAAGATAAATGTTCCAAGAATCGGTCCTAATACCATAAAAATCGCAAATATTGTTTGATATATTGACATCGCTAATTGGATTTGTTCTGTTGATAAATGCTGTTTAAACAATTTCATACCTGATGGTTGAGAAAACTGCGAAAGGATTGCAGAAATAAGTGTGACAAAAAACACGATTTTCCATGTTCCAAACATAAGTGTAATTAATACAACGAATACTGATATGGAACTTAACGTTTCACACCATATCATCGTCTTCTTTGGCTTCCACCTATCAGCAAACGTTCCACCAATAAAAGAAAAGATGAAAATTGGAGCAAACTCCGCAACTGAAATCATCGAAATAGCAAAAGCATCACCTTTCGTCATTTCCATTACATACAGTAATACCGCAAAGTTTCGAACCCATATTCCAATTTGTAAAAATAATGCTGATGCAAGAATTCCTTGCACAAACCGATTTTTTAATACTTGTGATACCCCATTGTTTTGTTTCGTTACTACATTTGTCGACATAAAAAAAGCCCCCTATTTCATGTTCTGAACAGGAGGCAGCACAAATCATATAAAAAGACTATATATTCGCAGAGCGAAATACATCCCTTTTCTATAAATGCACAGACTAATCCTATTCAGAAGAATATTTCGTTTTTTAACGAAGATCTCTTACAAATAGAATTAGTTGATCATTGGGATGTTTTCACCCTTCCGTTTCGAATTTAAATAACACATACATACTCTATGTAAATTAATTTCGATGTATGCATGTCTCCTTTTAACTATTCTAGAAATTTAAAGGCAATTCCTCTAAAGAACGCATTAAATAATTACCCTGCCATTTCATTTCTTCACGATTCCCTTTTATTTGTAGTTCAGGCATTCGCTTAAACAAAGTAGTAATAGCAATCTTTGCTTCTAACTTAGCAAGTGGAGCGCCTAAACAGAAATGGCTACCATGGCCAAAGGCAATATGACGATTATTCTCCCGAGTAATATCGAATACTTCTGGGTTTTCAAATACTGCTTCATCACGGTTGGCGGAAGCTAATGCAATGACAACCATATCTCCTTTTTGAATTGTTTGGTCATGGATTTGAAAAGGTTCAGCCGCCCATCTTGAAGTTGTAACCTCAACTGGAGAATAATATCGTAACCCTTCCTCAATAGCTGCATCAATTAATTTGGGATTTTCTTTTAATAACTGTAATTGATTCGGATTTTCAAGAAGCGCTAATACCGTATTTGTAATTAAATTTACCGTTGTTTCGTGTCCCGCCACAATTAGTAACATTATCATTGAATATAGTTCCCTAGCGCTAAGTTTATATCCTTCACTTTCTGCAAGTATTAAAGCACTCACCAAGTCCTCTTTTGGTTCTTGTCTCTTAACATCAACTAAATATTGGAGATATGTAATAAACTCAGATAGTTGCTTTTCGGTTTCTTTTATTTCTTCTGGCGTTTCTGGGTAAGCAATGACAGCATGAGACCAAATTCTAAATTTCGCTTGATCTTCTTTTGGAATGCCGAGCATTTCACTTATTACAATAATCGGTAAAGGGAACGAGTAATCATCAACAAGATTTAATGAACTTTTTCGCTCGACTTCATTTAACAAATCATCTGCAATATCCTCTATTCTTCCTTCCAATTGCGTGATCATCTTCGGTGTAAAGGCTTTTTGTACGAGTGATCGTAAACGATTATGGTTAGGTGGATCTGAATTTAACATGTGCGTCGTTAAATAATCACTATTGTCAACAGTAAGAAAGACATTCAATGTATCTTGAGAAAATACATTGGCCGGATCTTTTTTTAAGCGATTATCTTTTAATAGCGGCAAAGCATCTTCATATCTTGTAATAAGCCACTCTGCACCTAATTCTGTTTTATTCACAAATAAGATAGGTTGCATTTTTCTAGATTCTTTATAAATTTCATACGCATCTTCTTTAAACTGAGCTGAAGCTAAATTAATACCATCCTCTATTCTTAGCCCAACTTTGTTTTTCATTGACATTGTATTCCCTCACTCTCATTTGTTTTTGAAAACTAACCAACATATGCATTATACTCTAATAAAAACGTGAAAATTGTAAATTTTCAATCTAAATCTTACTTCGTATATTGAAAAATAAAAAAGTGAGAGAGTAAAACCCTTGTACTCTCTCACTCTTATTTACGCAAAGCACATGAAATTACTAATTTGTTGATAGCGATAACTTACTTTACGACGACGACCACCTTGCCAAGTGTAACCGGATACTCCGTTTCTTCTCACTTCAGTCGGAAAGAACCATAGGTCTCTTCCGAAAGGTCCTGGACGATGTAAACGTAAATAGCCCCACCTTCCTAGACAGTTACACATCCATGATTTCATATTCCCTGCTTGTGCTGGAGAAGCAAATGTAGATGGTAACGATGGCGCTTGTGACGGTGGTGGTGACGTTGGAGCATCTTCCGCATCATCTGGTCTATAATCTTCTTGTTCCATGTCCCTCACTTCATTTACAGATTCATACCCGTAATTTTGTGGATTATAATACATCCCTTGATCATATGGATAATTTTGCTGGTTATACATATTAACAAATCACCTACTTTTCATTCAGTACCTTTAACATTCATATGTGATAAGCGCTCTATAGGAAGCTTATGTATAGCCTAAGTTCAACAAAAAAATAAAGCTCGTATTTTAAAAATACGAGCTTCTTCATAATCGGAATAGATGTATTATTTTCTTAATTTCACACTATAAAAACGCATTTCATTTAACGAACCTTCAAATTCAAATACTTCTTGTTTAATTAATTCCTTTAAGCGATATTCTAAAAACGTATCGCCAACTAACTGCTCTACATGACCAAGTGCTTCACCAATTACCCTAGGGGCTTTTAGGAATTCTCGATCAGCACCTATACTTTTCGCACATTCAATAATAAATTGATCAAAATAATCTTCTTGTACAGAACGCACTTCATTGTCTGTCCAAACTCTTAAAAATCCCGTACTTTTCGATAGACTATCCCACTCATGTTCAAACTGCATACGTTTCTCTACAGTTAAATATGGCAATTCTACAAAACTTTTTTGAAATAGAGCTAAACTTTCAGGTGCTAACTCTCCAGTTCCACGAATATCATATTCTTTTTTTAATATTTCTTTACTTGCTTCAGACGTATTAATAACGCGAATGTTTTTCTTATCTTTTAATTGCGCCATTACAAAAAATAGGCCTACATGTTCATGTGCGTTATTAGCTTTCCAAATTGTGATAGGTGTTTCAATAGGAATATTGTGTAGTTTTTCCATAGTTTCTAAAAACCTTGGTAAATACTCTTCTTCAAAATAATTATCATAAGCAGTTAAATTGTTTACTAACCATTTCTGTCTTGCAAGTTGTCCCTCATTCATATGTAACTTGTTTATCGGCCCAATTGAAAAGAATTCAGAAAAAGCGACAACCCTCTCTTCCAATTGTTCTTCTTGACTAAGCATATATTTTAAACATCCAGCTGTTGAATCATCAAACGCAATATGTACGTGTGTGCTTTCTTTTACATTTCTTATATATGATGTATTACTCGTTAGTTGCTTAGGAATATCCACCAAATTTTTAATTGCATCTTCACTATAGTTTTCTTCTAATAAATTCAACTGAATAAGAATACTTTGAAGTAAATGTTTTGCTTCATCTTCATACATATCCTCTACAACATTTTTGATTTTATCTATCATACAAATCCCTCTATTCATTTCATAAATAACGTATATTATAGTGTATCATTTTAGTATCATTCTTTTAAAGTTTTTTTAAAGTAAAAGCATTTATTATTCAGATTGCTTAATAACCTTTTGTAAATCTTTTTATTTAAATGTATAATTATATAGAAAATAAAAAATATAGGAGCTATGTTTATGGGGAAAGTATTTACTAATTATAAACATTATCTAAAAAATTGGAGATTTATATTTATTTGTATATTACCTACGATCGCCTTTTTATATACTTTCGATGTCATCTTTGAATTACTAGTTCATCAAGATTTCTATTTATCTAACTTAATTTTTGCTATTATACTATTTTTAATATTTATTAACATCAAAGATATGTTTAAAATTGAAAGTTAAAGAACAGGATAAAAAAAGAGCACCCTGCAATTGGATGCTCTCATGTGATAGAGGTTTTTTCTGAGTATTAAGTAGGAAACGAAGGTCTTGTCCTACAATATAATATATGCTTATACTTATTTTATTGTGCATCTATTACACATCAAATGTATACGTATTGCTAAAAATTCTGCCCATATATTCAATGTACAATTATCATATTTATAAATAAAAAAACATCCCTATGGATGTTTTTTTATTTACCGATTTTTAAGCTTCCATAAACTTAGCCGGTACACCAATTTTTTCAACTACAGAAGATATATTAGTAGGATTAATCATTACATTTTCAATACTAACTAATTTATTTTCTAATAGTCCATTCTCTGTAGTAATAAGTTCTTCAAACCGATCTAAAGTCATCGAGAATTTGTGTTCACTTCCGCCATTCATACAGACTTTTACATACTTCATAGTGTCACCGCCTTTCATAATAATCTATATTTCGATAAGAAGACGCTTACATCCTTTTTATTTACTACTAGATTTCTCACTTTTAAGCCGTGCTAATTCACGTTTATTTATTTTAGAAAAAGCAGCTACTATTTTATGTTCACATTATAATTGCTAGAAAGAACGATAAAGATAAAAATGCACAAAGTGGTATATATAAAATAGTATCCATTTTAGCAAAACGCGTATCTTTTTTTCGCTTAAAGATGCCAAAATAATGAAACTCACCAATTACTCTTATAAAAAAAACAATCATACAAATCCAGGAGCCCAATTGAACAATAGTATTAGGAACTTCGAAATGAACAACATTTGTTTGTTGTAATAAAATCATTGCCGCCATACTTAATAATAAGGCAATGAACATTGTCATTCCTACACCTGGTATAAACGCCTTTTCTCCAGATTTTGTTGGAATGACACTATTTGTCGCCCACTTACCTCCGAAAGCCCAGTAAACATGTAAAAAGCTAACTAAAAATAATATACAGACAGAAATATATGTAATAATAAGCATTTTGTCCTCCCATTATTTTATTTAAGTCCTTAACTTTAAGGGTATGCTATAAATTCCTAATTAGCAATCTATATATAATTACATAAAAAACCCTTCAATGATAAATCATTAAAGGGTTAGTCAAATATCTTATGCATTATACCTATTTCTACGACGTTCCATCCTCGTTTGTCCTTGAGCAGTACCTTCTTTATATGGATCTATTTGCTCTGTCATTTCATATGTTGCAGCTTGAGCTGGTTCTTCGTAATTATGCTCACGTATTTTTTCTGGCGTATTTCGTTTTGATACTTTTCCACCAAACTTAAATAATTTGAGCTTTAATTTCGGTAATCTAGGAAGTGGAATCTTAAATGATAATTTTTTGCGCTTCTTTTTTTGTTGAAATAGATTTATATTTTCTTTATTATCATTTTTCTCTCTGCGGTGAATTAACATCGCAAGTAATCCACCTAATATTAGTCCTCCAACTAACAGTAGAAGATATAAGTAATGACTTTTCATTAAACTCGTCATACGTTCAAGTATAACTAACGACTGTACTTCTTTTATATCCCAAAGTAAAGCGGCCCATAATGAGACTAAACCAAAAGTAAGTCCATATGTACGAAAACGGAATAGACACGGAATTAAAGCGACACATGCGGCAATTTTCGCGTTCGCTATTATTGAACTTATTGAAATATCTTGATGCCAAATGACTAACAGTAGTGTGATAAATGGCGCATACGCTATCCAGCTACAAATACGTGAATATATTTTTTTCGCAAAATAACTACCGAAACTAGTAAAGAATAAAAGGCCCCCAATATATAAAGATTGTTCAAGTGGGATTTGCTTCATAATTCCTGCAACTGGAAAGAGGCCGCTTAATAGCATTAATAACACATCTAATTTCTTCACAATTCCTCATTCCTTTCAAATTTCTTTTAAATCAATTCATATTGCTTTTCCATATGATGTAGATTTTGTATTTCTAAAAAACATCTTAATCCTGTATGTAAATAAAGTAAATACATAAAATAAAAGATACATGACAAAGGATATCCTTATTTACATGAAAAAATGACAAATCCTGATCGATATAACGAGCAGGATTTGTCTACTATTATTTAGAGTAGAATAATTGAATCTTTCTTTTCTATTTTCATTATATCTACATCCAGTTCATCATCAAATTCTTTAAACTCTCTTGCGTCTATATCAGTCATATAGCCCTTTACTACTTTCGCCATATGCATGGAATACGGCATGTGTACATCCTTTTCTAACATCATACTTGAATTACAGCACATGTAATGTATCATTTTGGCGATATAATTCCTTTCTACAGATTTTACACCTAAAGGTAAAATTTCAAGTATGTATTGCTGCAATGTTTCACTATCATTCAAAGAATATTCACCAGTGCTATAATACATCCCTTTTTGATCTGTATATAAACTTGTGCCATCCGGAACATCATCATGTTCTATCACACCGTATTTTGGTGTATCAAAAGCTGTATTTATTCTTATAATATTTAAGTTTGGAACCTTTAGCATATCAGGAACAATCTCAGGGAAAGTATCTATATCAATTTTTTTATTTTGTAACTCTTTTATCCAATGTTTTCTTAAATGCGCATCTATAATGAAATACACTTGTTCATTTTGTTCTTTTGCACGTTGTAAAATTCCCTTTAATGTTTCAAAAACAAATTGTTTAAATTGAATTCCCATATCATTTCTTTTTGAAGGCTGCGGTAAAAAGGTATTATGTTTATTTACATTTAATAATAAGCAATCAATCGTTTGCCACTCCGTATTCCCATATAATTTATATGAAATTTCTTTTCCTTTTATTTGTGAAATAATAGGTAAGAAATCAAATTTCGAGATTCGTTCAATTGATAAATTAACATATGTACAAGGTAAATTTATTTTATTCCAACTACGTTTCAAAAATCCTTTTTGTTCTAATAAACTAAGAATACAATTTATTATTGTTTTACGGGTTACACTTTGGCCTATAAATAAATTAATAAATGCTGAAATACGGTTTGTTCGTGCAAACCCTTCTCTAACAATTTGCTTTGGATCAATTTTTTCACGCCCATCACAATTTTTCATTGCAATTAACGCCAATGTCGCATCATTACGCTCACCTGCAGTAGCATAAACTGCTTTCATAACATCCTCTACTAAATTTGTTTTGTATTTCTGGCAATATTGCATTTTATATGGATTTTGCAATACTTTTTCAATATTACATCTTACTATTTTTAACAATACTGGAAAATCCGCATTTAATACATATAACAACTCACCGATTTGAGCTAACACAATTTCACTTTCAAATAACGCTTGTTCAACTTCCAACGATATTTTTTCAGACCATATTTCTAACGTAATAGTCTCTAATCCTTTTGGTGCAATTAAAGGGAATAATTCATTTTCATTATTTGTTGCTACCTTTTTACATTCTGGTAGTAATGTGAAATAAGAGAATTTTTGCTGAAACCCTTTAAATAGATACTCTCTTTCCTTTACTTTTATACCAGGTTTTATTTTAGTACCTTGAACTTTATATATTCTCTCATTGTATGGAAGTAACACCCTAATATTTGTTCCTAGCATATAATCTTTCGGATATTGAAGAATATGCTCTAATTCAACTTCTCCACCTATACGAAAATCATCTTTTAAATTTCTAAATATCTTAATCCATTTTATGCCATTTGTAGCCTGTTGTACTTTTAGTTTTACAAATCGTAATTTTGTATTATTCGATGAAAATTCTGGAGTAGAAACCAATATCATGCCCCGTTTTCGTCTTAATAGCAAAGGAATATCTGGATGATTATATTCTTGATAAAACCTCCGAATTCCTATTGAAACATTTAATAATGGAATATTCTCGCCACCGCGCGTTATACATTCGAACCGATATACATAGGCGAAATAATCTTGTGTTTTTTCATCTTTAATAGGCTCTGACATTGCCTCACAAATATTTTGTGATCTAAGAGGCGAAAAATATTTATCTTCTTCGTTGATATTCTCTAATCGTACAGGTTGTTCACAAAAAATATTTGAAATTAAAGCGGGCACCCACTTAGAATATATTTCATTATCATGTAGTACTGTTAAGTTAGAAATTAAATCGTAATGCCATTCATATTTTGGCAATTCTATTAATTTATTAGGTTTCCAATCATGAATCACCTCATACCAACTTTGGAAAATATAATCGAGTTGTTCTTTTCTAATAGGTTCTTTGGATACAATCCATGGTGTATTTTCATTTAATACATATGGATTATGCTGAATAAACAATATATCAGAAAACATATCATATAATCTTTCATTCAATCGTTTCAACTTACTCGTTAATAAAAATGTCTTATAATGTATCTCTACAATATCGAGCCATTCAATAGGAAAATATAGAAATGATACGCTTTCGTTTAAAAGAGGTTCTACTATATTTTTAAATGTTAACAACTTTAATTTTTCCATAAAATGATTACTTCCTTTCTTCGTTTTTCTTGATCACAAAAAGCTAGAAAATCATCACTTAATCTAATCGATTTATACCAAGTATTTAAAAGAAAAGTATAAAGATTCCTCCGAATAATAAATTATTAAAAAGACTGATTTAAAAATTAAAAGTAATTATCATATACGACACCTCCAATATCATTACTTTAATACATTCAAATTATACAATATTATTAACGTAATTATTTATTTTTTACAATAATTTTACAATAAAACTAAAAAAGAACACCTTAAATCGGTGCCCTTCTTGCAAATAACAACATTTATGTAATTGAACATACAGATAAGACTAATCCCCCTAATGTAATTGCACTTAGTAATCCAAATACAAATCCAGTTATGCAAATACAATCAGCAAGACAAATGGAAGACTGCGATAATGGAACAAATGACCTACTTGTACTTGATCCATATTGTTTTATTTTCTCATAATTCATATCTAACATTAATTGTAGACATGCTATACCTTCCTCAATAGAATGAAGAGATTCTTTTTCTAATCGATCCAATAATTTACTATTAAAAGTAATTGGAAGAGGATACCGTTTATCTAATTTCATATTTTGATAAATTAATTGTAAACGAGATAATATATTATTTTTCTTTTTTTCACAGGTTACTGTGTGTTTCATTTTATTAAATTCATTTAATAACAGTGTCAATTCATCTCTGTTTCCGTATAAATCCCTTGCTATTTTTCTCTTTAGTTTGTACGAATGGATAATAGATTTAAGTTCAATCATTTTAATACACTTCCTAATAAAATTTTACTTACCACAATATTTTAAAAATAAACAGTACTTTTAAATCTTATTTAAAATACACTCAAGTATCTTCTTTTACTATCGATTAACATTACATTAACCTTACATAGTTGTAATAATTTCTTTCGCTACCCACTAACTAGAAGCAACAGATTACTTATTTGATGGTAAAAATATAAAAAAGCAATGATTAGGTTCTAAATCTAGTCATTGCTTTTTCGATTTTATCTTGATTTACAACTAAAAATCTAAATATCATTCTTTCACTTGAATACTACATGTGTTTTGATTAAATTCTTTAATAAAAATTATATAATGCTTCACTAATGGATTCCTTTTTTCTCTTATCAATATTCATATGTTACAATAGTACCAGTTGTATCGGTAGTACCATTAAAACCACTAAAACAATTTGAACAACTACCACAGCCACCACAACCTCCGCAGCCGCCACAACCAAAACAACCGAAGCAACCAATACAACGGAATCCACCACAGCGAAATCCACCACAGCGACCTGCACAACCTCCACAACGACCACCACAACCTCCACAACCTCCACAGCGACGAACAGCATCTTCAATATAATAATATGGATATTGGTTTTGCTGGTCCCAATACACAATATTTCCAGACTGGTAATCATTAAGGCTTAACGCTTGTAGTTCTTGTTGAAACTTATTCATTTTCATGACCTCCGTTTATAAACTTCAACCTTTTCAATACTTTCCTATATTTCTGTTCGTTAAATCTAAGTAGAAATAGCGCTATAAACTAAGTTCAATACGTACCCCTACAAAATATGACCTATCACTAGATGATGCACCTTGTTCATACACCTATTTTTAGGTTATTTTTTCCATGGGCTCATTTTTATAAATTGAAAAAAGACGCACTTAGATTAATGCGTCTTTTTCGATACTTCTTTTGTGAAATTATATTCATAAGTATTATCCATACCTGTGAATAGCAATACCTCTACTCATTATCCTATTACATCTTCTACTTCTGTATTCACTGGCCACTTTTCTAAAGTATAAGCCATTTCCCAAAATGAATATTCATATTGACTGCTAATAATGAAATGCTGTTTCATTCGCTTACGATCAGACTCTGTTACGTTTTCAGCGATAGTATCTAATCTTGTAATTTGCTCTTCAACTAGCGTACGGAACCAATCAGATCCATAAGCAGAAATCCATTCGTTATAAATTGGCTCTTCTGGCTGACACTCTTTTAAACGCTCACCAATTTCATAATACAACCAATAGCAAGGTAAAATTGCTGCAATGATATCGCCTAAATGTCCTTCATATGCAGCACGATACATATGTGAAGTATAAGCGTATGCAGTTGGAGCAGGGATAAAATTATCTTTTTCTTCTTGTGTTATCCCTAGTTTCTTCGCAAAATTCTCATGTAAAGATAATTCCGCCTCGTATGTATTTTGAGCATGGTGTGCCATACGAGCTGTCGTTTCTAATTCCAGTGCTTTTGCAGCTCCTAAAGTTTGTACTCTAGCAAAGTGACTCAAATAATATGAATCTTGAAGCACATAATAGCGAAAACTAGCTAAATCTAAAGTTCCTTCACCAAGTTGTTTTACAAAAGGGTGATGAAAACTAGCTTCCCAAATTGAATCTACTTCTTGACGTAATGATTGTGAAAATTTCATTTAAATCCCTCCAATAAAGTATAAAATTTAAGTATTTACCCACAGTTATTTAATCTGTAAAATAAAAAAACTTTCTTTACAAACGTAAAGAAAGTGAAATTGACAGTATTTATTCATAAAATAGTAATGTCTTTCCACTTCCCTACGCTAGTATTAACCAGATCAGGTACTAAGAGTCTCAAATTCTCATTTGATCTCAGCCTATAATAGGCCCCCCTAGTGGATAAATATTTAATTTTCGTATTGTATTCATCATAACATACTTCATGTTACTGTCAAAAACATTCATGATACTGCTACTTAAAACCCTTCTTCTTTTCTTACTTTTAATGAAGTTTCAATAATCATATCTAATAGTTTACTATAATGAATACCAGCTGCATCTGCACTTTTCGGTAGTAAACTTGCTTGTGTCATCCCTGGTAATGTATTAACCTCCATTACATATGGAGTTCCGTCCTTTACCATCATATCCACCCTTGCATAAACGCTGCATTTCAATGCTTTATAACAAGCCAGTGACGCTTTGTTTACACGTTCCTTCAATTCATCTGGAAGTTCGATAACTTCTTCAATTGTACTAGCATCATCATATTTCGCATTGTAATCAAAGAACTCCGCCGCATGTCGAATTGAAATGATAGGTAACTGTTTTCCATCAAAAATTGAACATGTAATCTCGTCACCTTTTATATACTTCTCTATTACAACTTCAGAATCCCATTCAAACACAGTTTCCAGCATTAAAATTAATTCATCTTTATCATATACAATCTTTACCCCAACACTTGAGCCACCAGAGTTTGGTTTTACCACTAATGGAAACCCTAACGTATTTAATTCATCAACATTTAGATCCGCCATTTTTGTAAGTTCAATCCAATCGGGTGTTTCTATACCTTCATAGCGTAAAATCTTTTTCGAAATATTTTTGTCCATACATAAACCGCTAGATAACATATTGCTCCCGCTATAAGGAATACCTAAACTTTCAAGCGTGCCTTGAACCGTCCCATCTTCTCCGTATTTTCCGTGTAATGCGAGCAGCGCAAAATCAATGTCTTTCGCTTTTTCGATTAAATCCATTTTTTCATTTAACGTAATTGGTACGATCTCATATTTATTTTCATCTAAATTTGCAATCATTTCATTTCCAGTCATAATTGATACTTGTTTTTCAGAGGATACTCCACCCATAATAACGCCAATTCTCATTTCCTCAACTCCAAATTTCAGTTTTTATTGTATCACCGATTATTTTGATTCCACGAACTATTTCTTCTTCTTTCAGACGTGAAAATCCTAATCGAAAAGTAGTTGCTCCTCCTCCATCAGAATAAAAAACATCTCCAGGAGAAAATGTAACCCCTTGCTCATAACACTTTTGTAAAAGTGTGCGGGCATGAATTTTTTCTTCTAACTCTATAAATAAATGAAGTCCACCATCACCCGTCATTCTTTGAAACGGAATGTACTCGTTACACGCCCCAACAGCTAACTCATATTTTTTCTTATAAACAGATCTTGCCTTTTTTAAATATTTTTCAAAATATCCTTCATGTAAATATTGAAATAGAACAGCTTGATCTAACGTAGATGTGTGAATCGTTCTTGCTCTTTTTACACTTTCTAAATGATGAATCAGTTCTTTATCTGCGATGATCCAGCCTACACGTAAACCAGGGAAAAGTACCTTTGAAAAGCTACTAATATAAATTACATTATTACCAGCGCCAGCAAAAGTTAATAATGGCGCTAAGTGTGAACCTGAATAACGTAGCTCTTCATTAAATCCATCTTCTATAATAGGAACTTTATATTTGGAGAATAATCTCATCAGTTCCGTTCTTTTCTCCGAACTCGTAACAATTCCGGTTGGATTATGATAGGAAGGAATTAAATATGCGAAATCAAACTCTTTTTCAAGCAAACTTTTTTCTACTTCGTTCGTATCGATGCCATCTTCATTCATATTAATTCCGTGAACTTCAAGTCCATGTAAACGGAAAAGCTTCAATGCAGCATGGTGAGTTGGATTCTCACAAATAACCCGCCCTGATTTCTTCGATAACGAGGATAGCACGATGTCTAATCCTTCTGTAAATCCATTTGTAATTAAAATATCTTTGTTCGAAATATCTACACCTTTCATTTCCATATAATGAAGTAGATAATTCATTAAAGGTCTATAACCTTTTGCGTATCCGTAGTTTAATACGACATCCCCTTCAATGGACATACGAGTAAGAAAAGCTCTTTTGAAATTTTCCACATCAAATAGCTTTTCGTCCGGAGCAATGCTATTAAAAACAATCATTCCTTTTTCCCAGCGAACACCATGTTTCATTAAATCTAATTCATCCGCTAATAAGGTAACTGTATTAAGTTTATTTTTCCAATCTATTTCAACAGACGAAGTGTTCGATATATCAACCTTCGCTACAAAATTCCCTTTACCTTTAACTGCATAAATGAGTCCTTCTTGCTCTAAATCCGCATAAGCAGCGAGTACAGTATTTCTACTCACACTAAGTAATTCACTTAGTTCCCTAGTTGAAGGGATTTTTTGATCCCCGAGCAAATGACCTTTCATAATCATCTTTTTCAAATAATCTTTCAATTGAATATAAACGGGACGATCTTTCACAACTTTAAAATCTTTAAACAATTCCTTACCCCCTGCAATCATTTTTGCATATTTATTTCTTTCTCAAAAGGTCCACTACATATGTATTTTTTATAAAGGGCGGTACGGTTTTATAAAGTGAAGGCTAGTAATCCATGGGGATATTACCCCTCATTAATACGGTACAAATCTTTACGATATAAGTTAATAATATCTTTTAAAGCTGCTGCTGCGGCTCCGCGTGGATTAGAAGCACCACCAATTGTAGTAACTTGCCCCATCGTATCTGTAAAGAACGTAATTCCTTTTTCTGTCCCATTTACTTTTGCTAGCGGATGATCTTTATCTATTTCGTACGGTTCCACATGAAGAGCCACTTTACCATCCTTATCCTTATATGCTGAAGCTATTAATTTAATATATTTATTCTGTTCTTTAGCATTTCGAATTTGTTGTTTTGTAACATGCTCGATTCCTTTTATATGTATATCGGTAAGCGTATTTTCCGTTCCCATTAAACTGTTTGTCAAAAGTAACAATTTACACGCACTATCAGAACCACTTACATCTAATATTGGGTTCGTTTCAGCAATTCCTTTACTTTGCGCTTCTTTCAGTGCTTCTTCAAACGTAATATCTTCCTCATTCATTTTCGAAAGAATATAATTTGTAGTCCCGTTTAATATTCCTTCTATTTTTTCAATATGGCAACCAGCTAAACTAAATTGACCAATATCAAGTGTCGGTAATGCCGCAGCAGTTGCACCACTATATCGAATTCGTACATTTGCGATTTTTGCTGCTTCATTTAGTTCTCTCCAGTTTGTAACGAGTGCACCTTTTGAAATTGCTACTATATCCATTTGTTTTTCAATCGCTTGTTTTATATATTGTTTTCCTGGATTTCCATCTTTAAGATTTGTAACGGTTGATTCTACTAATACAGTTCCACTTATGCTAGTTGTTGCTCGTTCCTCTGGATGATGTTCAATGTATTCTTCAATTGCAGCGCTACCGCCACCATACATTAATAAGTGCTGAATAGATAATCCGTCCTCATTATGTATTGCAATATTTCTACCTAATACGCCACTTACAACTAATTGAATCCTATATGTTTCATATATATATGAATATTTTTCGTTTAATAATTTTACAAACTCTCTGCCAACTGTTCCATATCCTGATAATACAACTTGAATTTTCATAATATACCCCCATATTTTTCTACCATATCCCTCTTTCAATATAATATAAAGCGCCCTCGAATTCCATCGAGAGCGCTTTATTATTACCTATTTCGGTAATCTTGATAACTTTTCTGCAATTGTTCTATAAAACTCTTGAATGCTAGAAAAACCTAACGTATCTGAAACACTTAATCCTACCATGTCGAGATGGTCCCAATTTTCTTTCGTTTCGATATGATTCCATTTTCCAATCTGTAAAATCTCATTATTATTTACAGCAGTATTAGAAGAAGGTGCAATCATAGAATTTGTATTTACTACACCATCATTTTGCCACCAAGAAGTATTTATTACTGGTCGATTCTCTTCATATCTTGCGTAAGAACCTAAGAAGAATGCATTTCCCATTAATACTTTATTCATCGTTATATGAGGTAGATGCAAACCAGTTATAAGTGCAGCTTGCGATGCATGTCCACTATATGATAAGTAATACACATCTGATTGCGTCTTTACCCAATTATTAAGCTCCTTTGCACCATCAGTACTTAAATCCCATTGACTAATGTCTTTTGTATTTTTCCAAATTGAACTATTTAAAATACGATCAGTATAATGGAAAGAGGACTCTCCAGTATTCTTTTTTAACCCCCATTGATCCAATTTAAAATCGTATAATGATAAATTATTGTTTCCTCCTAAACTTGCAGCTGTAATGAGTAAATCTTTAACGAACGGCAGTAGAAGACTACCATCCGCCAGTGTTGTGCCATTGTGAGGAGTTGCTAATGTTGTAACACTATGAACGTATGATTTCTCGCCCTCAAATAGTGGTGATATTTTTGTGTTCGGGTGATTTTTTACATGATTTTTTTCTTCAAAACTTCCTTCTTTTAATAGCTGTACTAATGTTCTAATCGTTTGTCCGCCCATGCTATGCCCAACTAAATGAACTTTATTTGTTTCACTCCAATTCGGTGCAAAACCACTATAAGTTCTGCCAAAACGATTATGTCCATGTTTCTCAGCATGTGCGGCACCGTAGTCTACTGTACCACCGTTAATTTGCGCATATAATTCACATACACGATCCCAGTTACTAGAAACAGGTCCAACAGCTGCGGTATGTACCGTATAACCATTGCGTTTCAAATCTTCCTGTATATCATGAACACCACCCCAATATTTAACCCCTAACATTTCCTCTCTACCCCACCCAGCAAATCCATTCACTAATATGATAGGATAATTATTTTGTTGCCTTTCTTCAGCGTAAATTGCTTTTGCTGTGAATAAAAACACAGTCCCTATTGCAAATAAACATATTTTTAATAATAATTTCCCCATGATTCCTCCCCCTAATAAAACGTTTACATTTTTCTATAAAAAAGAAAAACACAATTCGTTTATAACTTAAACATAATGTAAAGTATTTTATATACATTGTATATATAGAAAACATACACAAATGTTGATAAATATTAATTCAAGTAAACAATTACTTTTTACAATACAACTTGTAAATCTGATTATTTGAATTTATAATTAGTTATAGTTTCCTCATGATATAATGATTTAAAAATCATAAGAAAAATAATTTCAATGCTTGAAAAGGAGGGAAAAGCATGCAAATCGGATCAAACATTCATACATTATCTCAACCTACTAAAATAACTCCATTTAATCTTGAGCATAATACTATCTCTTCTACTAAACTTGAAGGTAAGAAAGCAAATGATCCTATCAAATTCGATATTCGTTCATCTGAAAAAGACATGAAACAGCCTGTGCATAAATTTAACGAATTAGATTTATGGAAAATGTTAAAAGATAAAGGTGTTCCTTTATGGATCATCCTTGAAATGCTACAAAAAGTACGTAAAGAAAAGGAAGCTCAAAATAATTCAATTCAACATTCAAATACGATTGAAGAAACGAATGAGACTCATTTAAATGAAGTAATGTAATAAACGGGCCTATAAACTAAAAAGAGTTCGAGGTTGATAAAGTTTCTATCAACCTCGAACTCTTTTTTAAGATTTTTCTTCAATTGTTACAAACTGAAAAGATACTTCTCCTTCCAAACCTTTAATTAGCTTTTTTGCTTTAACATTTTCATTAACTAATGTATTATCTGTCGACATTTTAGGTTTTTCATCACCTAAATACTTTTTCAGATGTAGAAGTTGCATATTCGTTTCATTTGCTTTTATTTCCTTATACAAACTATTTCTTGTTACCATTACATACCATTGAGTTGGATATATACGAGTATTACCTATCCAAGCATCACTATCATATTTAACAGAAATCTCTTTTCCTTCTAATTCAATACTTTTCAAATTCTTTTCGTCTTCTTGTGCAAACAGTAACGAACCCTCTTTCGGGAATTGCGGTAACTTATTTATAGTTATATAATTGGAACTATTATCTCGTTTGCGAAAAACTTTTGCTTTAATTAATGCTTGTGCAGTAGATTCATTTAAAATTAATACTTGGCCATTTCCAAATTTAACTTTTTTCACAGAAAACACTTCATTTTCTTTTGTAATTTCTTGATAACGATTAATAATTGGCGAAGTTTTATTCTCATCCCCAATGATTAATAAACCGTTTGCAGGAAATGGATTTTCCTTTTTAGTGCATGCACTAAAACTTATTAAAAATAGTATCGTTAACATACAAATAGTTAAAGTTCTTCTCATCGCGTTTCCTTTCATCATACAGTTCATTTTTTACGTACTTTTGTGTAGTCTTACAAGCTACTATACTCTATTGCTCCATAACCTTATACAGCTTTTGCAGATAACGCCAACGGGTTATAAAGAAATATAAAACTTGTATACATATAAATGAAATTAAAATCATGATAGAACTATTTAAAATAGAAAAGTCTACTAATTGTTGTAATGCCATATAAGCAACTACAGTATGAATTACTGCAACAATAATTGGTAAGAAGAACATTAATACTAACTGTCTCGTTACAACTTTTTTTAATTCTCGTTTACTTAATCCCATTTTCGAAATCATTTTATATTGCTGTTGATCGCGATCCAAATCTGTATATAATCTGAAATAAATAAAACTAGCGGCGAATGTAAAGAAGACGATTCCGACTAAAACACTTGCCATAAGTAATAGCCCATTCGTTTGCTTTGCACTTAACAAGTCTATAGTTAAAGCTCGAAATTGGAAATTACCTTCTCTCATATCTTCCTCGAATGTACTAATTAATTCGTTTGAAATTTTCTTCGTTTTCATCCAATCGTCTACAACAAATCCGTAAGTACGAAATGGACTATCTTGATTAACTGGGTCACTAGTAAAAGGTATTCCATCATATACCTGATCTTGAACAGCGATATAAATACTTCTAGAATTATGTGGTAAAACTAAATTTTCTACAGCTTTTTTCACATGAAATGTCTTCGTCCAGTCACCTTGAATGACTTCTATATTCTTTTTATACTCGCCATTTTTAAATTCTTGTTTTTGTGATACAACTCCAGGAATTAATATAATTTCATCTTCTTTTTCAATCGTTTCTTGTTGATACCCAAGTGCTTTTGCAAGATCGTTATATTCACTTAACTTCATTATATTCACGTTACTTTCTGTGTATATATATGAAGATGAAGCCATTCGATACGGAATATTAGCATCAGAAAGGTGTTTTTTTATAATAGAAAGATTTTTATTTAATACTTTGTCGTTTTCAAAACTTCCATACAAAAAGGTATACGGATTTGTCATCCTTACCAAATCCCTATTTCCAATTGCAGCTGTTGTACCAATCGCTGTAAATGCAACTGCTGAAACAATAGATACTATAAAAAACATCGTTGCATTATCTTTCATACGGTATATTAATTCTGAAAATGTTAATATATTGGTTCTCTTTAAAAAGAAAGATTCACTCCTTTTCACAAGATGCAATATATAAACGCTACACTGTGTATATAAAAAGTACGTTCCTATAATTACTAGGATCACACCCATTCCGAGCGTAATAAAACTATAACTTGGGATAAAGCGGAATACTAAAATATAGCCATATCCTATACTAATTAAAGAAAATAGTGATAATAAAATTGAAGATTTCGGTTCAGGTTTTGGCTTTTCCTCCGCTTGAATAAGTTCCACAAGTTCTGTTACTTTTACCATTTTAAATGTAAAAAGTGAAACGATTAAAAACAAGAAAAGGAATGTGATAACTGTTAAAAATACAGCCTGCACTGGTATATAAAAAGGTAAACCATTATTAATCATTAATACACTTGCGCTTATCAATAAGACTAGTTTAGAAAATATGAGTCCAATGAAAATCCCTATACAAATTGAACCAAGTCCAATTAACATATTTTCAATTAACAATAACTTCTTAAGTTGTCTCATTGACATACCTTGCATCATTAATATGCCAAATTCTTTCTTACGCGTTTTTAAAAATGAACTCACTGAATATAGAATGAAGAAAAATGAAAATACAAAAATCAAGCCTTGCGAAACTGAAAATCCCAATGTACCGTATGCACTTATTGTTGCACTTGTTGATTTTAATTCCCCTTGTAAATCAGGGTGAAATAATAACAGAGCATACGTGAAGAAAATCATAATAGAAAATGCACTACTCAAAAAATGAGCTGCATATGTACGCTTATTACGAAAAATATTATTAAATGCGAACTGACGAAAAGTCATGCCTTTTCCCTCCTAACAAAGAAAGGACATCCATAATTTTTTGATAAAACGCTTGCCTGCTTTCGCCACAATAAATTTCATTATATAGTTGACCATCTTTAATAAAAATTACTCTGCTGCAAAAGCTCGCTGCATACGGATCATGTGTCACTAACATCATCGTTGCTTTTTCTTCTTTATTAAGCGTATCGAGCATCTCCATTACATCATTTGAAGATTTAGAATCCAAGTTCCCTGTTGGCTCATCCGCAAGTAATAATTGCGGCTTATGAACAATCGCACGAGCGATTGCTGTTCGCTGAGCTTGCCCTCCAGATATTTCAAATGTTCTTTTATTCAATATATCTGTAATATTTAATTTCTCTGCAATTTCTTGTACGCGTTTGTTCATTTCTTGCACAGAAACGCCATCTAATGTCATCGGCAATACGATATTTTCCTTCACTGTAAGCGTGCTAAGTAAATTAAATGATTGAAAAACAAATCCTAATTGTTTCCTACGGAATAAAGCTAAATCTTCTGATGATAATTGGAAAGGATTTGTACCGTTTATTACTATTTCTCCCGATGTTGGAGAATCGATAGTAGATACCATATTTAATAACGTTGTTTTCCCGCTACCTGATGGCCCCATGATCCCTATAAATTCACCTTCTTGAATTGATAAATCAATATCTACTAATGCTTTAAAAGGTACTTTCCCTTTATATACTTTACTAATACTTTTTGCATGTAAAATTTCCATGTATATTCTCCCTTCATTTGCACTGCTCACTATAAAGTGTAAATGAATTGTCATACAGCTCATATTGATTCATCTTTCATTTATCTTACACGCTTGTAAGATTTCTAAAAAAACTGACAATAAAACTGTTTTCAAACTAAAATTATCGCATAACTATCTTATAATAATTGTATAGTGGTAGAAAATACAATCTTATATCAAATCTTTATTATATAAATGCAAAAAAGCTTAGAGTTTTAGCTCTAAGCTTTTTTGCATTGCATAATCGCTCCCTTTAAAGAGCACTATTTTTTATCCCTCCGGATTTACTCAATACATAATGATTATAAATTTGATTTTCTATCATCTGTTGACCCAAATAAGTAAACCCGCATTTTTCAATAACTTTATTTGATGGCACATTTTTAATTAAAGCAATCGCGTTAAGGACATCCACATTTGTATTTTCAAATAAATAACCGATCAAGCCTTTTGTCGCTTTCGTTGCATAACCATTATTATGATATTCACTTGAAACAGCATACATAATTTCTCTGTTCGGTGCAGGGAGTTCATCTTTCATGCCTGTGCAGCACCATCCAATAAATTCATTTGTGGTTTTCTTAAATATTCCTAGTCTTAATATGTGATCATCTATGTTAGTCCTAGTTCTAACAGCATGAAGAAACGCTTTGTTTTCTGGTATTTCATCATTTGTAACCCAATTAACTCTTTGTTCTTTCGTTGATTTCCAGTCTGGTAAAAACTTTTCTATTTCTGGTTGATTTGCTATTTTATAAATACTCTCTGCATCTTTGACCGTAAACTCTTGTAGGTATAGATCACCACAATCTATTCTAAATAACTTAGTCAAACTCTCTTCTCCCATCTTAATCCCCCTTCCTTACGTTAAAGCGCCTTAATCTGCTTCGTAAGTTCCATAAACCGTTCATCTAGTTCTTTATATTCTTTGTCTTTAGAAGTTAAAAAGCTTAATTTCCCTAATACTTCTTGTCTTTCTGTTTCTAATGTTAAACGTAGCTCTTCAATTTCATCTCTTGTTTTCGTAGGTTCTTCTAGCTGCCTTTGTATCGTATTGTTTAAAAACACGAGTTTTGTGTTAGTTGTTTTCTCTAGAAAATATCGATCGTGGGAAACGATAACGAGTGTTCCGTTGTACTCAGCTAATGTATTTTCAAGTTGTTCACGTGAAGGAAGATCAAGGTGATTCGTAGGTTCATCTAGAATAAGTACATCTTTTTCATCTAAAATATAAGCCATTAGCTTACATTTTACTCGTTCACCCATACTCATATGCTGAATCGGCTCTTTCCATTGAGAAGCTTGGAACCCTAAATGTTTCATTAAATTTTGTACTTTTCCTCTTCCTTCAAATGTCTCTTTATAAAATAAATCTTCTGGTGTTTTATCAAGTGGTAAATCAAATACTTCTTGTGTTAAATAACCGATGTTTGCAGATGGTGAAATCCATACTTCCCCTGCAGCAGTTTCGTTTCCCATTATCATCTTCAGTAAAGTTGTTTTCCCGCTACCATTCGGACCAATAATCGCAACCTTCTCACCGTGCTGGATTGTAAAATTAACGTTTTCAAATAATGTCCGATTGTTAAATTCTTTCCGCAATTGTTTTACTTCTAAGAAACGTTTTCCTACTTTTTTACTCGCTTGAATAGAGAATTCAACTGAATACTCCTCTTTCACACGTTCTACTTTCGTTTTCTCTAGCTCTTTTTCAAGTCGTTTTCGTTTTGACTTCACTTGTGCATCCATTCGCTTCGCCTTTACGCGATAGAATTCTTTCACTCCTTCTTGTTTTGTAGACTGCGCATGTGCCTTTTGTGACCATGAACTTAATTCTTTTATATGCGTTTCTACTTGTTCTATCTTTTTTTGTTGTTTTTCATATTCACGCTGCTGCGTCATTCTTTTATGCTCACGAGCTTTCATATAACTCGTATAATTCCCGCTATGGTCAATTAATTTCTTATCCTCAATTGACCATATTCTTGTTGCGATAACATCTAAAAAATATCGATCATGTGATACGACGAGGACTGTACCTTTCATGTTTTTTATTTGTTTAATGAGAAATTCCGTACTCATCTCATCTAGATGATTTGTCGGTTCGTCTAATATTAGGACATTAGGATTTTCGGCAAATCCTTTTGCCAATCGAACTTTCAGCTTTTCACCACCACTTAAAGTAAGAAAATCATTCGTTGGCACGCCCCATTTCGCAAGTAGTTCTGCTTCTTTTGCAATCATATCCTTACTAACGAAAGATTCTTTTTCTTGTTCAACATATGCTGTTGTCATATTCATTTGCATCCATTCAACAGTACCTTTTGATGGTTCAATCTTCCCATTTATTAATTGAAGTAACGTTGATTTACCAGCCCCGTTTTTACCAATTAATCCGATAATATCCCCTTGTCTTACTGTCACATTCATTTTCTCTAACAAAGTATTTTCCTTTATTTCAACATAAACATCATTTAATTTTAATAGTTCTTTCATAATACCGATCCCTTTCATTAAGGGAGAATAAAAAATCCTCCCAAATAAATTTGGCAGGATTAGTCGTTAAAATATTTATACCCAAATAAGCTATTGCGTAACATAAATAGCAATACCGTTGTATGGAAATTGGGCAGACTAATCCTATTTTTTATAAATTGAAATTTATTGAATTTCAACATTTAAAAATAAGATTAGTTAATCATCGTCCACCCATCATTCCTTTCCTTCATTAGTAACCATATTGTACCATGATAGTACTGTATGAGTAAATGAATTATATGTGCTGCTATAAAGATTGCTTTCTTCTAGGTCTATTTATCATTTCTTAACTTCATATTTAAAAAGTACAAATTACATTTGCTGTACCACTTGCTTTAGATTTCCCTAGTAATAAACTTCTAAGCACTCCTTCTTATATAATTTTTATATAACTGTATGATTAATTTTATATTATACATACTACATTTCAGTTTTTATAATAAAGTTATCATTTTTAAGGAGGGATTCTACAATGGAATTTAGCAAACTCGGAAACAGTGGATTAACAGTAAGTAAGATTGCATATGGTAACTGGATAAACCATGGTGGAAAAGTAAATGAAGATATTGCAAATGAATGTGTGAAAGCCGCATTAGATGTTGGAATTACAACGTTCGATACTGCAGATGTTTATTCAGACACTATTGCTGAGGAAGTGCTTGGCCGCTCTTTGAAAGGTATACGCCGAGAAAGTATAGAACTTTGTACAAAAGTATGTCATCCGACCGGACCTGGAAAAAATGATCGAGGTTTATCACGAAAACATATTATAGAAAATTGTAATGCATCGTTACAACGGCTACATACAGACTACATTGATGTCTATTATGCACATCGATTCGATACAACAACACCTCTGGAAGAAACAATGTTAGCTTTCTCAGATCTTGTAAGACAAGGGAAAGTCCTTTATTTAGGCGTAAGTGAATGGACATCGGAGCAAATCACACGCGGTGCAGCACTTGCACGAGAATTGAAAATCCCTCTTATTGCTAGCCAACCTCAATATTCGATGTTGTGGCGAGTTATAGAAACTGATGTGATTCCAACATGTCTACGTGAAGGACTTGGCCAAATTGTTTGGTCTCCCCTCGCACAAGGTATTCTCACTGGAAAATATCAACCAGGTAAACCACTCCCCGCCCAATCACGTGCTAATTCAGATGCAGGAAAACCCTTTTTCAACAAACTCGTACAACGTTGGATGAGTGATGATGTACTTACTGCTATCCAGAAACTTAACCCTATTGCACAAGAAATTAACCTTACCCTATCTCAACTCGCAATTGCTTGGGTGTTACAAAATCCAGCTGTTTCTTCTGCAATTATTGGCGCTTCAGATCCGGAGCAAATAAGAGAAAATGTAATTGCTTCTAGTGTTACATTGTCACCTGAAATTATGGGTCAAATTGATAGTGTACTAAAAGGTTTCATTGAGTATGACCCAAGTAAAACAGGTTAAATCGTCAGTGACTTAACAATAAATATAGTACCTTTCCCAAATCACTACTGCCCATCCAATCAAGATGGGCCTTTACTTTTCGAATTGTGAAGTCGTATAAATCTCTCTAACAACTGCTAAGAAGTTCTCGAGCACGACAGACTTTTCATCCTGCCTCCATCCAGCGTATAAGTTTATTTCCGGTGTATGTTCCTCAATGTCTTTATATATGACTCCCGATTTTTTATAACTTTCCACCGATGATGGAACGACAGAAATTCCCATTCCTGCTGCAACTAAATTAACAATCGTCTGCATTTGAATTGCTTCTTGAACAATATTTAAACTTACTCCATGCTCCCAAAAGTAACTAATAATTAAATCATAAAAGTTAGTACCGAAATGACGAGGAAATAAAACAAATGGTTCATCTACTAGTTCTTTAATAGAAATATTAGGTAACGAAACTAATGCGTGATTTTCATGTAAAACCAATTTTAAACGTTCTTTAGAACAAACTTCGGAAGATAATATTTCATTATTCTGCTTAGAACGAATAAATCCAATATGAATTTGTTTTTCATAGAGTGCTTTTATTTGCTGGTCTGTTGTCATCTCGCGTAATATAAGCTGAATGTTAGGAAACCGTTCTCGAAATGTTATTAATATGTTTATAACCGTTTCTGTAGAATCGACAAAACCGATGATTAAATGCCCGATTTTCCCTTCCTCTACAAGCTGAGTTTCTTTAATCGTTCTTTCTACTTGAAGTAGCGTTTGTCGCGCACCTTCTAAAAAGATTTTCCCAGCATCAGTAAGCTCAACCATTCTCTTTGTCCTGTGAAGAAGTTGAACACCTAATTCTTCTTCCAACTTTCGAATTTCTTGACTTAAAGGCGGTTGTGCCATCATAAGACGTTCTGCCGCACGGCTAAAGTTTAATTCTTCTGCCACTGTTATGAAATATTTCATTTTACGAATATCCATTACAATCCCCCTAACGTTCACAACTAGGAAAAAAGCCCTCCTTCTAATAAATCGCAAATAAAAACAGGAGGAAAATATATCAATCCCTTTTCATTTCTTTTTTATAATAAATCATTTCATAAAAATACGAGAGATTTATACTAAGTTGAATTACTTGTTTTGGGCAATTTCATTACTTGCATATATTATTTAATTTACCATTTGGTTGCGTAACGAGTTCTTGCTATTTTATTCACCTAATTATAAAAACAAAATGTTATTCGTTAGCCAATAATCACTTATTGTTTTTCGATAAATTTTTATTGATTACCCCACTGTAATAAGCTATTATATATTTACAGAAAATATTAATGTAAGGGTTGATTTTATGGACAGGGCGTTAAAAATCACAAAGTTAAATATGTTTTTAAAGATTTTGCTCATCCCGATTATAGTAGGGATTATTGTTGGTATACTAACTAAATTGGGGCAAGGTATACTTCCAGGACATTGGAATTCATTAGCTAATCTAGGAAGCGTTTGGTTAGTTCCATCCTTTTTTATGGCTAGCTTTAGTTATTCTAAGCGTACAGCTATACTTTCTGGTATCCTTGCACTACTCGGTATGGTATTAGGCTACTATGGTTATGCAATAGTTATTAAAAATGTAGCTCACTCTATTTATTTTATATCTGTATGGATTGTATGTGCATTTATAGGAGGAACTATCTTTGGAATTGCAGGTTTTCTATGGAAAGATACTACAAATCCATTTCATAAATTCGGAAGTGCACTTATTGGTGGAGTTTTTGTAACGGATGGACTTCACATTCTTTTAAATTTTGAAGACTATAGTCATATGTTACCTGTTGGATATACCGAAGTGATAGTCGGGATTATCTTGATTCTTGTATTAGAACGCTCTAATGCTAATCGAATTTCTTCTTTCTTAATGATGGTTCCTATCACTATTTTAGGATTAATTGGATATACATTATTAAGTTTGTTTACTTAATTACAATACTGTATCATGAAAAAACAAAAGACTAATTCTATTATAATCCACAAAACATATCACGAATTCGAACATTATACTTATTAATGTTGATACACTTATTCACAGGATGGATTCATGAAGCTATCTCTTTCAAGGGGGTGGCTTTTTTCTTACAAAAACTATTTATCAGCTTTTTATTAAATATTTCTAATTTAACAATCGTATTTATTATCGTGTCATTATACATACTAAGATTACCTTTTACCATTTCATATAATCGCTATAAAGTGAAACTTTAATCAGCGGGGATTTTCTCCATCTCCCACTGATTATTAGCTGAACCAATTGGACTTTTATGGGCAGTTGATCCCTAACTTCTTTGCTTTCGCTGAATTTTGAGGTGGGGATCTTACTGCCCATTAAAGCGGGATAAAGTAAGGCTAAAAAACTTATCTCCAAAGTTCTTTAGCCTAGTTCTCTTATTTACACATTAAAAAATATAATTCGTACAACGGTACCTTTACCAACTTCTGAATGGATTTCTACACTATGTCCTAATTGTTTCGTAATTTCATATACTAGATATAGCCCCATTCCAGTTGATTCTTTAAAATCTCTGCCATTTTCTCCTGTAAAGAAAGGTTTAAACACTCTTGGTAAATCTTGCTTCGGTATCCCTACGCCATTATCGGCAATTTCAAGTATAACTGTATTACCTTCCTTACAAGCTTTCACTTTAATCTTTTCTCTACTACCTGATGAATATTTAATCGCATTCGATAGTATTTGTCCAATTAAAAATTGTAACCATTTCGCATCACTTTCTACACTAATGTCCTTATCAATATTAAGCTCTGGATATACAAAATTCCGGATAAAGAAGCGTTTATGTTCATGTACAGAATCATTCACTATTTTATGTAGTTGTACTTTTTCTACATAAAAATCTTGTGTAAATGCTTCTAAACGTGCGACATACAGAGCCATCTCTAACCCCTTTTTCAGCCTATCTGTTTCCTCATTTATACTTTCAAAACGTGAATCGACTTCATCTTGTGTAATTAATTCTATTACAGATAAAGGTGTTTTCATTTGATGAATCCACTGATTCATAAAAGTTAAATGATCATTATTTTTTCTCTCTTGTATTTGCAGCTGATTTTGATAATGTCGATATTGCACCTCAAGTAGTTCTTGAAGAGCATCAGATAAAGCTGCAAAATCTGATTTTTGAACAGATTCATCCAAAGAGTTCAACGGATTTACTAATCTTTCATAGAAAGTACGATGAGTAAAATAACGAAATACTAAATAGCCTACCATAAAAAAGACACCTAAAAACATTGCATATAATGCCGTTGCAATATGGTTATGCCCATCAAACCAATATACAAGAAATATGGCTAGTAATTGGATTGCTGTAAAACAAATAAGTGGTATATGATCACGAATAAATAATCTTATCATTTCTCCATACCAGTATCCCAAGTAATATGTAATCTATAACCGACACTACGAATCGTTTCAATCGCATCTTCAATCTGTAACGTTTTTAACTTTTTTCGCACACGTGTTGTATTTACACTTAATGTATTATCATCAACATAAGATTCGCTATCCCATAATTTATTCAACAACACTTCTCTACCCACAACACGCGGATAATTTTTCATTAACATTTCTAATAAAATGGCTTCGTTTCTCGTTATATCAATCTCTTGATTACGCAATTTCAATACAAGCCTTTCGGGATATAAACAAAGACCTTGTTGCTCAACCATCCGTTCTTCTACTTTCGGTGCATAATCTCCGTAAGCACGTCTTAAATGACTACGAATTTTAGCCATTACAACTTCGTAATGGAATGGCTTTGAAATGAAATCATCGCCACCGTTTTCAAGCGCCATAACTTGATCCATCGTGCCTTCACGAGCCGAAATAAATAATATCGGACATGTAGAAACTCCGCGAATTTGACGACACCAATAGTACCCATCAAAACTTGGTAAATTAATATCTAATAAAACTAACTCTGGTTGTTCTTCTAAAAAAATGTTTAATACATTTTGAAAATCCGATACAATAATTCCTTCATACCCGTATTTCGCGACATGTGTTGATAATAGTTCTGCAATTTTCATATCGTCTTCTACAATCATAATTTTAACCATGTGTTTACTCCTTTTTCGATCCACAATCTTATATTCAATTATATAAAATAAATACTACCTGTTTTTATATCATCCGTAAATCAAAAAAGGATACTTTTATACAACAGTATCCTTCTTCTATTATTCTTATTTAATATGAAATTTACTCAAATTAAAACCTAGCTTCTCCACATAGTCCATACCTAGTTCCATTCGTGCTGTTTTCAGTGGATCTACAACTTGGCAAACTCTTAAATCGCCTGCAGCTGATAATAAAAGTGTTGCATCAGCTTTAGACATTTCTAATTCTTCATGTAAAAATGTCACCATATTACGTACAGCGCGATTCGCTGCATCATCTAACAATTTCTCTGAAGCAATCGTCATAAGTTTTTCTTTTTGGATCGCCATTGGTAGTGACCATTTCTTTCCTTTTATAATCTGAACAGTTACCGTCACCTCACCAGCAACCTCTACTCCACTAACACCAATTTCACCATCACCCATCGCTGCGTGTAAATCGCCTAATGCTAATAGAGCACCAGGAACATTTACAGGTAATAATAATGTTGTCCCTTCTTTTATCTCTTTACAATCCATATTCCCGCCGTGATCATGCGGTGTGCCACATGAAATGCTCTCTTCTTTCGGCGCAGTACCAATTACACCAATCATTGGATTAATCGGGATTTGCAGTTCATTTGAAAATAAAACATGTTCATTATGTATTGGGACAATTTTCACTGTATTTTCATTTAGCTCTTCACCCATTACACCAAGATTTGCACCTGTAGTTAACACGCCTTGCTCTGCAATTTTAATTTTTTCAATCGTTACGACTAAAATATCACCAGGTTCTGCACCTTTAATATATACAGGTCCAGTCGCCGGATTAATTCGGCTCCAATCTAATTCTTGAAACGCAACATCTTCAGAATCAATTTGATTCTCAAAGCAATCATATGTTTCAAATACAAGACGACTCCCAATTTCTACTTCCATACACGGTTTATTTTCTGGTGACATTGCGTAAATAATATGGTCTTTATGAATTCGATACATTTTATCTCTCCCCATTTATATTAGTCTACAATTACTAATTAGCTTTTTTCACAAAAGCTCCTTTGAAAAATTAATAAATTTACATATAGAAAAGCACCTAGCTTATTTTCATACATACACTCTTTACTATAACAGGTAAAGAAAGGTGGTAGCACTATGCCCCTTATTCCATATAACGAAAGCGATGTTGATTTGCTAGCTCGTTTAATTCGTGCTGAAGCTGAAGGAGAAGGTCGACAAGGTGAACAACTTGTTGGCTGCGTAGTAGTAAATCGTGTATTTTGTGATTGCTTAGATTTTAAACAACTTCGATCTGTACGTGATGCAGTATATCAAAGCCCTGGCGGATTTGAAGCAGTGCAATACGGATATTTTTATCAACGCGCTCGTGAATCAGAAAAAGATATCGCTAGAAAAGTTTTACAAGGTGAATGGCGCTGGCCAGCACGTTGGGCTCTTTGGTATTTCCGTCCAGTTGGTGCTTGTCCACCTGAATGGTATAATCAGCCGTTTGTAGGACAGTTTAAAAGTCATTGTTTTTATGAACCACGTGGTGATGAATGTCCGAAAATGTATTCACGGTAGCAAAATATGAAACGCAAGTACTTAGCTTAGATCTCTGAGTACTTGCGTTTCCTTTATTTTTTAGAAATCTAATAATGTGATGAATTTTTCAATGCCTACTACATGTATTAATAACGGTATACGTGGGCCGCTAGACTGATTTATAATGAGCCTATATATAATAATAAATAATTGTTTTTGATTTTCTTTCATTATTTTTTTATTTTCATGATGACAAATCGAATACAATTGTTCCATTAAGTTAGAGTAATCTTTGTTAGAACGAAGTATGTTGCAAACTTCTACTAACCATTCTTTCTGTCTTTCATCAAATGTGTTGTAAAACTCTGTATTTCTCTCTTGATTTACCGCAATTAATTTTTCAGATTGAAAGTTTCTTATCCAATATTCTGCGCGGTTACATATCGCTATCATAGCAACTAATGCATAACTCCTATCTATTTTTTCTAATATACCTTGTAAAATAGATGAATCAAAATTTAATAGCGGTAACGTTCCAGCAACCTGATTAAACTTTGGATACTCTTTAAACCCGCTATCAACTTTAGAGAGTTTAATTGCATCAAATAAATCTTCATTTTTGAGCGTTTTATTTTCATAACTATCTTTTAATCGTTCATACTCTGTATAATTGCGAATCACATCTTCATCAAGGCCGATATGAAAAGCTGCGTTTGGTCTATATTTAGCAAACATAAAAAGAATCACTTCGGGCAAATACACTTTTAACAGCTCGCTAGGTGTAATACTATTCCCTGAAGAACTAGACATTTTTTCATGATTCCCTTTAATGCCAATGAAATCATAAGAAACATAATGAGGAGCTTCACGATTGAATATTTCCATCGCAATTTCCTTTGATACATTATAACTACCCGTTTCTGATGAATGATCTCTTCCACCCGGTTCAAAAATAACATCCTCTATCATCCACCTCATCGGCCAATCGATTTTCCAATTCAATTTCATTTTATTTGTATTTAATACCGATAACTCATTTTCATTTCCACATTCACATTCATACCGTACTGTTTTTAATACTTCATCAAAATGTGTAATCGTTGTTGCATCTTTCCTGCATCTCTCACAATATAACGTAACCGGATAAAAGCTCTCTCGCTCTTCTTCACTACACTCCCCAGTTTTAAATCTCATTAAAATATCATATATTTCTTTTCTTTTATATAAAGCCTCTAATATGTTTTTGTTATACCTTCCGCTTCTATATTCAGCATGTTGGTATATGAATTCCACTTCAATCCCAAATACTTGAAGCGATTTCTCAAACTCTTTTTCAAAATGCTCTGCATACGAGTTATGACAGCCATATGGATCTGGAATATCACAGTATGGCATACCAATATATTTTGCAAAAGATGGATCAATATTTTTAGGGACTTTTCTAAACCTATCATAATCATCCCATGAAAATATAAAACGAGTCTTTTTCCCTAAATCTTGAAGTGCTCTTACAACGAAATAAGTCGTTATTATTTCGCGAAAGTTCCCGATATGAACAGAACCAGATGGACTGATTCCAGATGCGCAAACAAAAGTTTCTTTATTTGGATGTTTTCTAATTAATTCCTGTGCTACTTCATACGCCCAATGCATATGTTATTCACCTCAATTATTATTTGTTTTCATTTTTTCAAATTTATGCAATAAAAAAACTCCCACCCCCAAGATTATTCATCTTGAGGACGAGAGTTGTTAGCTTCGCGGTACCACCTCAGTTTGTTAATACGTCGCCATATTAACCTCTTCAGGTACGGCAAAATATGCTTATACCCTATCTCTATAACGGGAGAATCCGTCGCACCATCCCTAAACAAATTAGTTCCTTGCGCAGCTCCAAGTCTTTTTTCGTCAAGATGTATACCGCTCTTTCTCAGCTACCAGAGCTCTCTGTACGTATTCTTTCTTAACTACTCTTCTCTTCCATGCCACTTTATATATTAGTTTTTTTCATATGATAATTTATAATGCTTTTATTGTCAAACTTTTCCGGGCATAAAAGCTATCTAAATAAATGCTTTATCGCTTCTAATTGAATTTTATGGCTACATTCATCACAACAATATGTCCCCTTCGTTTTCTCTTTAAATCGTTTATATTTTTCACTACCTTCGTAAACACGAAATATATTTTTACAAGAAAAGCAAACAATTTCATAAAACATCATATGCATTTTCCTCTCCATGTTTATACATTTTTTTAATCACTTAATAAAATCAGTTTTCCACAGTAAAAATCTTAATATCTCTGGCTAACAGGTTTACCTATATTCTTATCGAATTATATAAATATCTTATAAAGCGAGGTGAAAATCTTGATCAGTAATATAGAATTAGTTTTAGATGCTTTAGCAAGTTTAGCTAAAGGACCTCGTTAGAATGAAAGTATTGGAGTTGAAACACAATGAATCGTATTAAATACATAAGACAAGAAGAAAAGAAATATCATGACCTTTGCTATGAACAATACAAACTATTTGAAACTGGCTCTTGGCTTTACAAACCGGTTAAAACAGTTATGGACTTAATGGAGTACTTTGAAGGACAAAATAACTTACAAGTACTTGATCTAGGCACTGGCGTTGGAAGAAATAGCATTCCAATTGCACAAATAATAAAAAATAATAACGGCACTGTTACTTGTGTGGACTTACTGGATTCCGCTTTAACAAAATTACAAATTTATAGTAAAGAACATGATGTTTTTGAAGTTATAAAAACAGAAAAAGCAGCAACTGAAAACTACTACATCCAACCTGATACTTTTGATTATATCGTTGCAGTATCAAGTTTAGAGCATGTTCAATCAGAAGAAGATTTAAAAAACGTGCTCCATTCTATGAAAAAAGATACAAAGACTGGTGGTATCAATTGTTTCATTATTAACTCGAACATACAAGAAATTGACTTACATACGAACGAAAAATTAGATGCTTTAATTGAAATTAACCTTCCTACTGAACATATGATATATCTATTAAAAAGCATTTATAAGGAATGGCAAGAAATAAAAATTGAAATAAAAGAATTAGCTTATAATATAGTCCGAAACGAAAGAGAAATTCAATTAAAAACAAATGCTATTACGTTTGTCGTTCAGAAATAATCGTATAATAAAAATGTGACTCTTTCTCTCAGATTCATTTTTTGTATGAAATTTGTAACTTTAAATATTTATGAAACAAAAAATAAAAGAGCACTTGTTTCCGCAAGTGCTCTTTTTGGGGATTTTGAGATATCCTATTAAAGAAAGTTAAGGTTACTTAAAGTTAATAGGTATTTCTATTATATGCTTGTCCTTTTTATTTGTGCATAATCAATATATAAACATCTTTAGTAATTGTTAATAACTTTTATTTATAGTTCTTTCTTACATTTTATCATTAAGAAATTAATTGAAGGTTTATTTTCCATAATCTTATTTGGTTCATCAATTTCTGAAACTTGTACTAGCCCACATTTATTAAAATCTTGTTTTACAGATTCAGAATCATAGAAGAACATTTTTACGCCTTCCATTACCTCATAATAATCTTTATCCAACTGTTTTCCTTTTCCATACATTGGAGCTTTTTTAGAAACAGTTGTGAAAACCATATATCCACCTGGTTTTAACTGATTATAACAAGCTTTAATAAATTTCTCTCTTTCCTGCTCATTCAATAAATGAAGAAGTGCATGACTAAATATCCCATCATAAAGTTTATTATCAAAAGGCATTTCGTTTACCGAACCGTGATACATACTAACATCTTCTAGTCCGTTTTCTCTTGCTAAATCAATTGCAGTTTTTGAAATTTCAATGCCAGTTACATTTATACCATTTTCGATAAATACCTTTGCGTTTCTACCATATCCAATACCCGGAACTAGTATGTCTTTAACGTTCTTTTCTAGAAAAAAATCTTTTGTCAAAATTGCAGATTCTGTAGGTTCAAAACCCCACATCGTTTGTTTCTCAATAAAGCTTGATTCCCAAAATTCCATTTTATTTTTATCTCCTTATTCTTATCTCATGTATAGCATCACATGAAAGACCTATTAATTTTAACGCTGCTTTTTTCCCCCACAGTCACTATAGGTCCATTGAATATAGCATATTAATAAGCCTATATCTAATTTAAAGATTGGCTGAATATCTATTCTAAATATTAACCATTACGTCTAGAGAAAATATAAAAAAGCCAATACTTCCGTGTAGTATTAGCTTATCAAAAGAGAAATTATTTTTTTATTTTTTGCTGACCTAATATTTTTTCTAGCATTTCTAAAGTTATCGGTTGCGCTTGCTGTATTAATCGGTAGCCAATACGGCCATTCGGTTCGGCCGTAACTTGCTGTAAACTCATTAAATCATGAATTCCTTTTTCTCTTAATTGCATATATAGTTGTTGTTCCGACATTTTCGCTTTCATCAAATTCTCTTTTACAATTTCTCCATTTTCAACAATTACAATGCTACTGCCATTGAGGAATTGCTCCACCTTCTTTGATTTCAATTCAAAAAAATGAATGATAAGAAGTATGCTTGCAAATATTACAGCTGCAAATATAGATGGGACTACTTTCCTACTTAAGACAGGCTCTACAATAATACGTCCAATTGAAACTACTATAATTATTTCAGCTCTCGTCATTTGGCTAACAGAATTACTACCTGTCATTTTTAATGCAATCATTCCAGTAAGAATTAAAATAATACTTTCCCAAATTATATTCATAATTGCCCAATCCTTTAATGGTGAATGTTACTAGCATTCCCATTTCATATAGCATTCTAAATGCATTTTAATTAAACTTTTTTGCAAAAATCAAACTTACATATACTGGAAAATAATCTATTTTGATCAATCTTTTTTCAATAAGGGTTTGATGATCCATCCTCCATTGTCAAAAAAATAAAAAGCACCCACATGGATGCATAGATTAGACTTATTCATTATTACTCTCTCCACTTTCATCATCAACTGATTTCGAGTCTAACATGCTGCCTATATCAGGTGGTAAAGCTAACTCTATACCAGCTACTGGCTGATTATCTTCATTAAACCATTGTTTTTTAAATTTAATCAATTCTTCATTTTTCTTATTTTCATTCATATTATCCCCCCCTTTTTATGTTTGATATTAAACTCTTTACTTAATATGTACATTGAGAAAGATAATATACTATTTGTACATAATGAAAGAGCAAAAACCATTCTCTGTTTTCACAACCCGTTGTACCTATTAAAAAATCCCCGTACATGTTACTCCGCGCTCTGTTATCATATTAGTGTCGAAACATATGTGGGCTATGTGACAAGTACCCGGTCATTTTGTTCATATGAAACAAATACTTTTAAAGGAGTAATTATCCCTTCACTTAATTCCTCAAAACATTTTTCAAGTGCAGTATAATGAATCTCATGTTGAAAAATCTCTTCTATCCATGGTGTTCTTTCTATCTGACTAAAAAACCAATCTGCATGTTTTTGATAATCATAACCGTCACTTGAACCAATGATTTGCAATTCTTTTCGATAAAAGTCGGCGATTAATGTTAAGTCTTCTATATTACCATCAGAAAGAATACATATAGCCCCATTACTTTTAATAGCCTTTTGCAATGTGTGAAACCCTCTATTTGTAGCAGAACATTCCAAACCGTAATTATACGTATCTATAAGTTTCTCTTCCGAATCAAAGAGGTTTTTCGCACCAAACTTCTTTGCAAATTCTCTTCTATTTTTATTAGGCTCAACAACATCCACATGCTCAACACCTACATAGTATTTTAAAAAATAACAAGCGAGTAAACCAATCACTCCCATTCCAGTAATGAGTACTTTTTCATCCCGTCGCGGGTCTAGTTTCAATACCCCTTTAGCAGCATCACACGAAAGAATAGATAATAAAGCAACTTTAGATTTTATATAACTAGGCACTCGAATTATTTTATCTCCCTTAACTATTCCTACTGTTTCATGTCCATAAAAAGAGACTACTTTATCACCTACGTTTAAATTTGTTACTTTATTACCAACTTGAATAACTTCACCATAACTTTCATATCCAGTTTTTCTTGGATACATAGGATTTATATCTGTAACATCCGATTCTTTATACTGTGGTAACTCTGCTCCAATACTTATTGCACCTGCATTTGTTTTAACGATAATTTCATCATCCTGTATAGACTTAATTTCGCGTGTTTCCCACTTAAGCCGTTTTGGTCTCTCTAAAACTAATTTATTTTGTTCCATTTATAACCCTCTCATTTTATAAAAATATTTTCTCACTAAATTTCAAACAGTGTATAATAGATTCATCTAAAATTTAAGCTATAAAGTTGGCTAGCACCCAACAGTGATAATATGATAATTGAATTTGATGGATATAGAATTAATGAGTATGTCATTGGCTGTAACTGTTCTCTTGACAAGTTAATACTAATGTATTTAAATGTAAAAAATGAAGAGCTATCTAATGAAGATCTTCTAAGCTTGTTTTGTGTACGCTATCAATATGAAAAAATTCCAAAGTCACTACAAGAAGACGTCATGAGCGATGTCGTCATTGATTTAGACACAGACTATATTTATTTCCCTAGTAGATAACAGTAAACTAGATTAGATGGTTAGAATTTACGATTCAGCTAAATGTTTAATAAAATAAGTCATTGCCCAAATTACTGTCGCAAATTGAGTGACAAAATACATTGTCCATTCAAAACCAGTCAATTTTCTCTCTCGTCTTACCTTTTTTAAATATCTGTAAAATATAAATGTACTTAAAAACATTAGTAACAACGATAATTGCTGTAAATCATCGACTATACGTACCCCCATAGACTCGATCACCCTCCTATTCAAAATAAATGCTATACTTTAAGCATATCATCTATTGGTATTTTATTTCCATTTAAAACAATTATGTCCTAAACAAAAAGAGCACTCAGCAATTGAGTGCTCTAAAAAGTATTAACGTAACACTTTTCTTTTACTTTTTATAACTCAGTTCTATCATTTCCGGTATATGATTGCTATCATATTTCCTCGTATAGGTTTCACCATCTGGAGTAACAAATTGTAATACAATCTCACCACAAACTCCATGTGGTATTTCAAATTCACCTTGTGCATTTGAAATGCTGCGTTCCTTACTTTCAATAGAATCTTCATAAATTTTCACATTAGATATAGGTTCGTTATTTTGATCTACGATAATACCTCTTGAATACTTACCAACTGCAATGCATTGATCATCTTTTTTATAAAATTTAATCACAACGATAGCTCCAATTATTATAGCGATACACAAAAACAAGAGAATTATTTTGCGTCTCACAACAAACCCCCTTATTCATTTTATTCTTTTTTAAATTGAAAACTTAGACGTTCCGCTTGTTTGATTTCCTTAATTACTTTACGAATTCCTTCTTCAATCCTTGCTTCCTTTACATTCGATACGTTTAACTTTAATAGTCTTTCTTTCGGAAAACCCCTCACATAATTGTTATCAATCGTATCAATACTTATTTGCATTTCACCTAGTCTTTGTAAAAACATTTCTGAAATACTCGTTTTATGTAATTCTAAACAAGTGTGGATTCCAATTGCATTTTTCTTTGTATATGTAAATAAAAGCGGGTTTTCATTATGCATTCTTTCTACTGTTTCTGCTAGTTTTTTAGATCTATCGTGATAGGAAGATTTAATTTTATTTTTATGACGTTCAAACATGCCACTCTTTATATAAATTTCTAAAGCAGCTTGGGATATCATCGGGCTATCGATATCTAAAATTTTTTTATATGTATGGAAAGCATTCGCGATAACCGGTGGAATAACGGCTACACCAACTCGTAAACCTGGAAAAATAATCTTTGAATAACTTTTCAAATATATGACATGCTTCCCATTATCCAAGCTATATAACGGATCTGCTTTTGAATCCATTTCTAAATCTGCTAAATAATCATCTTCAACTATATATACATTATATTTCTTAGCCAATAACACAATTTTTTCTTTCTCATCTTTAGAGTAAGAAGTTCCGAGCGGATGATGATATCTTGGTATTGTATAAAAGAATTTTATTTTACCTGTTCGAAAAATGCGTTCCAATTCATTTAAGTCAATACCTTCATTCGTACGTTTAATACCGATTACAGGAATTTTGTTTATTTCTAGATATTCAATATATAGATGATATGTTGGTTGTTCAATTAATATCGTTTCATTTTCATTTGGAAATGGTATAGAAGTTAATATTGCTAGCGCCTGCTGTACACCTGACGTTATAAAAATATTTTCTTCTTTAGTGAAGACTTGATAGTTTGCCAGTTGTTTTTGAATAACCGGAATTAAAGACGGTAAACCTTTTGGCGTCCCATATACAAACAAGTCATTTTTATATGTATCAATGGCTTTATTTATACAATGTTGAAAATCTAAATATGGAAAAACATCTGGATCTGGTGCTGAGGAAGCAAAATCAATTATCTCTTCATTTTCTACAACCTCCCCTGATTTTCGAACAACGTAGTATCCACTTTGAGGGACGGAATAAATAATATGACGCTTTTCTAATTCATGTAGTGCCCGTATAACTGTCGCCTTATTGCATTCATATTGCGTAACAAGTGATCGTATAGACGGTAATTTCTTTCCTTCTTTTATCACTCCACGTTGAATCATGTTTTCTATATCATTAAAAATATGTAAATACTTATACATTATTTCACTCCCTTATGTAAGGACTTAAAAAGATTCCTCATTCTTAAGCAAACAGAAATACATCCCTTCTATTACTGTAAACTTTAACATTATTTCACATTTCCTTCTTTTAACAAGGAAATTACAATTAATAAATAGAATATCTCCATGAATAAATAAAAAGTGAGGGATATGTCATGCAGCGCTTAAATACGATTGATATTAGTAACGTTCTAGAATTAGAAAACACTCTTTCTACTTTAGAAAATGAAGTGATTTCTTCAAAACTAGAACTTGAAAACTGGTTAAAAAAACAATCTACATTCATTTGGGAAATTGAAGAACAATTAACATCGCACTATATCGCCTTTCAATGTAGTACAGATAATAAAAAAATAAAAGATACTTTTGAATATGACCAACAATTTGTCTGGCCTCTTTTGAAACGTTATCAAAATTCATTTGATAATAAATATTTAGAGTCCCCTTTTCGAATGGAACTTGATCCAAAAACGTATAGCTTACTAGATAAAAAAATAATGAATGCGCAAACATTATTTTGTGAAAAGAACATTGATTTAGAAGTAAACGAAGACAAACTAGTAACCGAGTACTTCGAAATTACAGGTGGTTTAACTGCACAATGGGACGGTGAAGAAAAAACAATTACTGAACTACAGTCTTACTTACAAGATCCCGATCGTCATATACGAAAAAAAGCAAAAACGCTCATTTCTGAAACATTCTTATCTGTTGAAGATACATTACAACATATATTAAATGAATTAATCGTAATCCGTCACCAAAAGGCGCAAAACATTCAATTACATAATTATCGTGATTATATGTTTAAAAAACATGAACGATTTGATTATACACCTGAAGATTGCTATGAGCTTGCTGAATCTATTCGTAAATACGTAGTACCACTTATCGATAAAATATTTAATGAGAAAACATCTGAACTTCAAGTAGATAGTCTTCGTCCATGGGATCTAAAAGCAACCGCACCAAATCAAAAAGCATTAAAACCTATCGAAAACGCGAGTGAATTAATCGAAAAAAGTTCTCATATTTTACACAAACTAGATCCTGAATTTTCTACATTACTGGACCGTATGCGTAAAAATAATTGCTTAGATTTAGAAAGTCGTAAAGGAAAAGGACCAGGAGGTTTTTGCGAATATTTACCTGCTTCTCAATTATCTTTTATTTTCATGAATCTCAATCATACACATTATGATGTTACTACTTTCCTCCATGAAATGGGCCATAGTATTCATAATGAATGTATGAAGCAGTTAAAACTTCAAAAATATTTAGAAATCCCTTCAGAATCAGCAGAACTCGCTAGCATGACGATGGAATTATTTTCGATGGAGTATTGGGATACATTTTATGAGAATACAGAAGAATTTATAAAAGCAAAATTAGATTTCTTTAAAGATATTGTTAAGTATTTACCACAAATGCTTATCGTTGATCAATTCCAACATTGGATGTATGAGAATCCTAATCATACTGCTAAAGAAAGAAATGCAAAGTATTTAGAATTACATAACACTTACCAATCGAACGTCGTAAATATTGAAGGGTATGAAAATTGGATTGCAACTGGTTGGTTACCTATACTACACATATTCGAAATACCATTCTATTACATCGAATATGCTATCGCACAAATTGGTGCGTTGCAAATGTATAAACAATATAAAGAGAATCCTAAACAAGCAATAGAAAATTATAAAAAGGCTTTATCATTAGGTAGCTCTAGATCTTTAACGGAAGTATATGAAGTAGCTGGAATTCATTTTGATTTTTCTGGCGAAACAATTAAAGAACTAATGTTATTTGTAGAGGACGAATTAGCGTTACTTGAACAATTGTAAGAAAGAAGCTGTTCCTATATTTTAGGTTCAGCTTCCTTCTTTATTTTATTTTATTTATTAGTTCTATGTACTGAGAATCACCATATCCGATTGTCGGAAAGAGTTTAAACAACTTTGTTAATAATTCTCGAGTTGATAAATCTTTATTTGTAGAGATGAATTTCACTACGATATTATCTTCTTTTAACATATTTAAATATAAGTCTATAGCTTGATACATTACAGGTGGTACTTTATAGGATGTTTTTTTATGATTCACTACTACTTCATCGTATATAGAAGAATAATTTCCTAATTCTAGTTCAAGTTGACTTACTTTAAATTCATCTTCTCGGAAGCTATTTAAGTATACCTTCCCTTCATAACAAGATTGTTCTAAGTATGAAAGTATGGTTAGTAAGTTCATTTGGCAGAACATATCTTCACCAAACCATAAAACAATGCATTTATACTTTTTCGTAAAAAGATTTTCTAACGGATCTATAACTTTTTTTGTATAACTTTCTACTGAACTATTATGTCCTTCTGCTCTTGTTTTAATAAACTCTTCATTAAAAACTTGTATAGTAGCCGTGTTTACACACATCGCTTCGTTAAATGGGGCATAATCAGACTCACCCATTAACTTCTCCGTTTTAAATTCTTCATACATCATTTGACCATTCAATATGTTTAATACATCTTTATCAAACAACTCATTATTATTGCTACGTAACTGCTCAACCTCAAATTTTCTAGAAATATTCATTTTAAACTCCCCTTCTTTATTTATATTGAGTTTAACAAATGATTGAATAGGCATGTTGTTAAGTTGGTATTCTCTTGGATTCATTCCAAAAACATTTTTGAAAGCCCTACTATAAGCCTCTTGCGAAGAATAATCATAATCTAATGCAATATCTATTATCTTTCTATCATTCTTCAAATCCTCCGTAGATAAATACAGTCTTCTTAAAAGAATATAGCGCCTAATACTAATGCCTGTTACTTGGTGAAATTTAAAGGAACAGTAATACGGAGAATAACCCATATAACGCGATAATTCATTTAATGAAAATTCTTCTTTTAAATTGCTCCCAATCCAATCAATCATCTGCTGTATATGTTCATTCATTTCCTTCACTCCTTATTTATAAGTATAAAAGAGGTTCGTTTCTTTCTTTTGATATTTTTTGTGTTTTATAAAATGAGCCATTCATTACTTCATGCTTCATTTTAAAGGAAATCAAAAATAAAACACAAATGTTGTAAATTACGAATCTTTTAGTTCTCAAATAAAAAATATAAGTTCGGAAAGGACGTTACAATGAACGAGCTAGAAAAAGAAATACTCCAATTAATAAATGAACGATATCCATTAAATTTTATTAACATTAAACCCATAACGAATGAAATGTATCAATGTAACGCACAACAAGGTACTTATTTCATTAGAATTACAAACTACAAAACATATGCAGAACAATTAGAAGAAGTTACATATACGAATTTTTTATATCAAAACGGCTTAGGTGTTCCACCAATAATCCCTTCTTTACAAGGAAATTTTGTAGAAAAGTTTCCATTAGACAAGGAGATTTTTGCTGTATTATATAAAGCTGCTCCAGGTATGCATTTACCGAGGTGTGATTGGAATTCTAATATATTTAAAAAACTTGGTAAACAAATTGGAAAATTACATCGCATTTCTAAAAGCTTTGAACAGACAAATCCGGTTAAACATATAAACGATTGGTATGAAAATGAAGAATATAATTTTCTTAAGTATATCTCTAAAGAAGAAACTACTATAAGAGAAATTGCATCTGACGTTTTAACTTCTATAAAAGAGCTACAAAAATCCACTTCAAATTACGGCTTAATTCACGGCGATTTATGGTTAGAAAACATTTTAGTTGAAAACAATTCAAACTTAACAATGATTGATTTTCAAGACTGTGAAAAACATTTTTACATATTTGATTTAGCAGTTCCTATTTATAGTGCGATAGAATATTCATTTGCTGGAAATGGGAATATAGCAGACTATGAACATTCTATTACAAAAGCACTATTTGCCGGGTATCAAGAGGAAAATGAACTACCTAAAGAGATGATAGACAAGTTTCCATCGTTTATTAAATTAAAGGAAATTTTTGAATATAGCTTAATGCATATGTATTGGGATAAAGAAGAATTAACTGAAGAACAAGTACGGATAATGAACCTTTATAGGATGAAAATCGAAACTAAATATACCTATATTAATGTTTAAAAACGCTGTTGTTTAACTACAAGGAAATTTAGTTAAACAACAGCATTTTAGCTACTAGTATACGCCTCTATAAATTCAGTGTAATTATACTGAAACCCTTCTCCATGAATATATAAAAACTTACTACTTTCCATCCTTAAATAGAAAGCGGTAAGTTTAATTTACTAGGAATATCGGAAGGAAAATGTGGTGTATACACAATTGAAAATGCATACCCCTGCTCAATAAATGATACTTCATTATATTTAAATTGAAATGGGACACTATTTTTCTTAAAGTTAATTTGGATTTGCTGTAAAAATGCTTGATCTGTTGTTCCGAATGTTACGTGTACTTTTGGTGGTAAAGCTTTCATCGCAATTGGGATCCAAGGCCGCTGCCACCAAGTTGCAACAATATATACTGTGCCACCTATAACAAAGTTGAAAATATCCCCATCTTCCATCGTTTTCATATTTAGATTTGATTTCAACCATTCTGTAAATACAGGCACACTTTTAACGGGAAGTCCGATTTCCCTTACATATAAAATGTTTAAAGGGGAATGCGGTACTAATACATCTTCTTTAACATAACCATGTGCGATAATTTCGAGTAGATTTCCATCACCGTCTTTAAAATATAAATTGAATAGGCCATTCTCTTCACCAATTGTATTTCCATCTTTCCATTTCACTATAAGTAACCCAGACTTTTCAAGCCATTTTGCTGTTTTATGAAATTTTGAATATGGAATCTCAAAAGCGAAATGCGCAGGTGCAATTGGTTCATATACTTCTTGAAAACTAATTGTTGTATACGGTGTGACTTCAAATTGAATAAATGATGCTGTTTCTTTTTTTATTGGAAAAGATAATATGTCCTTATAAACTTGTTTTACCCCTTCTATGGAAACCGTTTGTAGTTTTATATCTGATATATGTGTAATCATTATAATTAACCTCCAAATTCATTATATCTATTAGTATTGTATTTCAAAAACTAACAGGAAAAATCCACCTGAAGATTGAAACTTTAATTAACTGTTCTAATACTTTTGTATTAGAACAGTTAATTTAACATTTTCGGCTAATGCCATATATCTTAAACTAAAAGGAGTGTTGTATTGTGACTCAAAGAATTTCCTACTATGAAGCTGCACCTGATGCTATGAAAATTATGATGGACATGGAAAAGTACACAAAGCAATCTACGATTAATCGCACGATTAGAGAACTTATTAAAATTAGAGTTTCTCAGATCAATGGCTGTGCTTACTGCTTAGATTTACATACATCTGATGCACGAAAAATGGGAGAGACTGAACAAAGAATTTATTGCTTAAGTACTTGGGATGAATGTACTTTTTATACAGCAGAAGAAAAACTCGCTATTGAACTAGCCGAGCATATTACACTCATTCCTACTAAAAGAGTTCCTGATTCCCTATACAAACGAGTATGTGAACATTATGATGAAAAACAATATATTGACCTTATCTTGATTATTAATCAAATTAATAGTTGGAATAGAATTTCTATCGCGATGGGAAATACACCTGCTAAAAAATAAAACTGTAAGCAAAAATCTTACTTACTCTATACGTTTTTTCTATATTACATACGCTCCAAAAGGTTGATTTTTATATATTACAAAAATCAACCTTTTGGATTTATACTTAACTTTACCGATGTTTTCTTATTTCTTCTACTATAACTTTCGGATAATCCCAATGTTTCGTCCTTATGCATACCTCTTACAATATTAATCATTGTTGTACCTCTCGCATGCCAACATACTTTATTATTTATTTCTATACCAAGGCCCTTAACTCCAATCTCTAGTAATGAAGACCATCTAACCTTCTTTTCCACACAAAAAGCTGCTTTTTTGAAAGAAAAGCAGCTTTTACTCTATAACACATTATAATTTAACAGCAATAATCATAAACCTTTTTGAATTCGTACGAATCCCTTTTTTAGAACTATTTGCATCAATGAACTTTTGTAAAATAGTAAAATCCTCTTCCCCAAATCTAGGAATAATAGGTGTATGTTTTAACAAGAAAATAAGATCTTCAGGCGTACTGTAATAATCAGTAACATCATATTCACGTACTTGCACGAGTTTAAATCCTGCATTAATAAGTTCACCCATATACTTTTCTTTTAAAGTCCCATCTCTTTCGCCTAAGCATTGTCCTCTTCCAAAAGCCTCTTTCAGGTTCAATTTATCATGTTCGCTAACTTGTTGTGTTAAAAACAAAGCACCTTTTTTCATTACTTTTGCTAATTCGGATGCTATAAACGGTGCGTGACAACTAGAAGCAATATCAAAATGCGCATGTGGAAACGTTAAAGCTTCAGAGTCCATTTGAAGAAACTCAACATTTTGTACATCTGATTTTCTCAAATTGGAATGTGCTTTTTCAATCATTCCGTTAGAATTATCTATTCCAACTAATAATTTAGCTGAAGATGCTATGTTAAGTACATTTTCTCCTCCACCTGTACCAACATCTAGTAAAATATGTGATGGTTTGCATCTTTCTTTTACCTCTCTATAAAAGTCCCATGAATCGCCTACAGTTTCACATTTTATTTTACTAAAATCCCATCCATTTAATCTTCCTACTTTATCATAAAAGTTTTTGTACTCTAATTCGTTCATTTTATTATTTCCCCTTTGTTAATATACATAAAATGTTTAATCCTGATCATCCCCGAAATAGAATCATAGTTTATATATTCGTAAATCTCCTTTTATATCAAGTACGCATCTCTCAATCCCAAACAACTACTTACTTCGAGCTATACATAAATTCAGCCCACCACAATTAAAAGAATATATGTACGATAACATCATTTAATTCAGTATATTATAAAATACAAATTATCAAAATAATAGCTTTATACATTTCAGTTTACATAATATTTTTACAGTTCATCTTCATTAATATATTCTAAATGTCTTCTTCCCCAACCACACATGCTATCTAACACAGTACTTACTGTTTTTCCATGCTCAGATAAACTATATTCCACTTTAGGTGGTATTTCTTGATAAATTTCGCGTTCTATTAGTTGATCTTGCTCTAATTCACGCAATTGCTTCGCTAACGTCCCTTGAGATATATCTGGTATTAATCGCTTTAATTCACCAAACCGTTTTGTTCCGTCTGTTAATAATATAAACAAAATAAGTGGTTTCCATTTCCCACCGATTATTTGTAATGTTGCTATTACCCCTTTTAACTTCGGTTCTTGTAAATCCATTTTTCACACCTCTCCTCTGATATCACAAATTTTTTTCACATTGCATATCCGCATGAATAGTGATTAGTACGAAATATGCGACTATGTACATAAAAAGTGCGTACTTTTCACTTGCTATCTTTTAGCGAATAATAAAGACATAATAGCTTTATTTTAACGTTTTTATTAAAGGAGTGGCTTAAATATGTCTATTACTACATTAAAAGGTAGCCGTATCGTTATCATTGGTGGGAGTTCTGGTATTGGGTTTGCAACAGCACAACAAGCAATTGAACAAGGCGCACATGTTATTATTGCAGGGCGTTCGAAAGAAAAATTAATGTTTGCTCAAGAAGTAATAAATAACAATCATCTTCAAACTTATGTATTGGATAACCAAGATAAAAATCAATTACAAGATTTTTTCAAAAGGGTTGGCAATTTTGATCATTTATTTACACCAGGTGCCTCCTACTCACTTGGACCAATAACCGCTACAGATAATATTGCTGAAAGTAGCTTTATCGGAAAGTTTTGGCCACAATATTATGCTGTAAAATATGCAGTTCCTTTTCTCTCAAACACTGGATCTATCGTATTAATGTCCGGTGCATTTAGTCAAAGACCACTTAAAGGAGCGCCTGCTTACGGTGCATGTAATGGCGCTATTGAAAGTTTAGGGAAAGCTTTAGCTGTTGAACTAGCTCCAATTAGAGTTAATGTTGTTTCTCCCGGAACGATACAAAGAGAGAATGAACAAAATGAAAATAGATTAGCTGCTTATGAAGCTTATAAATCTCTTTCTCTTGTACAGCGAGCTGGATATAATGATGAAATTGCGCACACTGTACTATATTTAATGCAAAATAGTTTTACTACGGGTAATGTATTATTTCCTGATGGAGGATACACTTATCATTAAATTATTTAAAACAAAAGCCACTTATTAAGGTGGCTTTTTGTTGCTAATTTAGAAACTGTTGAAGCAATACAGGATCATTTTTTAAAAGTTCTGCTAAAAACATTAGTTGCGGAAAAGGTTGTAAGATTAACTCTTTATTCATTTTTTCTTTCAATACAGCTATTCCATCTTGCTTAACATAATCATTTAGTGTTATTTCCTTACTACAAATAAGCCTAATATCATTTACTGAAAGTAATAAAAGCCCGTTCGTTTCAGAAGATGGAGTTGGTTCATTTTCTGCATGTGCCATATACATAGTAGATAAAGTTTCATCTGGACTATCAATAATTAATATTGGATTGATTTCATTTTCTACTTTCATTTTCTTTGATTGTGCATCCCAATTCTTTTTATAATATGTACATGGTGAACTCAATATAGCAATATCGATAGTAGCTTCTTCTTTCACTTCTCTTTTAGCGGTTTCTACTGCTGTTTCATCCCCTTCTTTATGTCCTCCGAGCCTTACTACACCTAATGTATCACCTTTATTCGTTGGACCAACTTGAAAAACAAATAAATTCTTATATATTACATACGCACCAGCTGTTCGCACATTCTTATCTATATGTATCAATATTCCCCCTCCTAACGACCTTTGAATAAAATAGTTTACTATAATCTTATTATGTATTTAAATTATCTTCAATCCAACACACAGCATCAAGTAGGTTTTGCGCTATATACTCAGGTACTGTTTCTTTCCACGAATGTCTATACTTTGTTAATGAATTTTCTCCCCATCCTGTTCGCACTTAAATCTTTTTCATAATACTGCCTTCATTTTTATTTCCTCCTTTAGATTTTAAAAATACCTATAAAAAGTAGGATTCATCTAAAAATTACAGAATTCTATATATAACAAGTATTGGACGGATGATTTTCAAATTCCTCTATAATAAAGGTGGTTCAAACAGTTGTGAAATTTATACTAGAACGCAGGCTTACCATTAAGACAACTTTCTCTAAAGAATACAAGATTTTCATTTTTGGTTTACTCATTTCACGAATTGGGGATTCACTATATAATTTTGCATTGCCTTGGATTGCCTATCAATTAACCGGTTCAGCTGTAATTATGAGTTCTTTATTTGCTATTAATTTTCCAATTGTTTTATTCGGCCCTTTAGTTGGTGTAATGATTGATCAATACGATCGAAAAAAGTTACTATGGATGGAAAGATAATTATGTATGATTGGTTAATTAAAATTGAAGAACGAAAATATCCATTACACTCCGATCATTTTGTACATTTGCAAATAAAATTTTGACAGTAGTTGACGAATCGAATCAAGAAGTAATTTCTCTTGATATTTACGGATAAGTTGATAAAAGGGTAGCCTCAGGAAAATACGAATTTACAACGATAAGGAAATTCAAAATTAAAAAGCCCAACTTCTCTACAAATCAAAATAGAGAAATTGAGCTTTTCAGTTACTTCATTTATTTATTGAATTCATTAACTGGAAGAAGTATTCAGGTTTATGAGTCTTATTTAGGTTATACCATGAATGTAATGTATCTGGTGTAAATACATCTATTTTTTTCAGTACCTCCATTGCAAATTCCAGAGGAGCTATTCCTGATGCAGTAACTAAATTCGCATCAGATACCGCAGATCCCAACTCATAGAACTTTTCTCCTTTATAGTTAGGACATACCATTTTTGTATATTCTAAGTTATTACTTGTATGCTTTCTAGCATCTAAGTATCCCATATTCGCGAGGCCCTCAGTTGCACCACAAATTGCAGCAACAATAGTACCAAGCTTTAAAGCTTGGCCAATTCTTTCCAAGATCGGTTGATGAATTTCTTCACTCCAAGTAGTCCCTCCTGGTAAAATTAAAAGATCTTTACTCTCAAGAGTACATTCATCAAGGGAAATATCTGGTTTTATGCTCAGTCCTCCCATAGTAGTAATCATTTCTTTATTAGCTCCTACTGTAATTACTTTTAAAGGTGCTAAATCTTTTTTGAAATATCTTCCTGAGTTTAATTCAGCAATTAAATATCCATATTCCCAGTCCGACATTGTATTAAATACATATAGAAATGCTTTTTTTGTTTGCATCCAATAACACTCCAATCACAATTTATATAACTATTATAATATAAATTCCCTGACAGTTAACGTCAGGGAAGTTATCATACTTGATGAAATTTTATTAATTCCGAAAGTACTTCAATAAGTCTTTTCTTAAGACTTATTGGCTCAATAACTTTAATAGATTTATTGTACGGTAAAAGTAAATAAGGTACATATGTATGTATTATATCTTTTTCAAGAAGAAAAACTGCTTGATTTGAAGTCCGTTCTTGTAAATAATGTCCTAAAAACCAATGTTGGCAAATATCAGCCAATACACTTTTATCCCCATTAATAACCAAAGAAATAGTCCCTTCCTTATCTTCTATAGTTGGAAGAAGACCTTTTATAAAAAAGTCACGTGCTGAAAAATTTTTTGGTCGGTTAAACTTATTTTCTGTTAGCATTAGACTTTCAATTCGATCTACTCTAAAACTACGGATATCATTCCTAAGATGACAAAATCCAATCACATACCACTTATTATTCCAATAGATAATTTTGTACGGATCGACCAATCTATAATTTAATTGCTTTTCGCCACTTTTATGGTAAAGAATTTTTACTGAGTACCCGTCAGCTACGGCCTGCTCCAACTCCTTCAAAAAAGGTTCCCTAGAGAGTGAACTTAATCGACTTATTACTTCAAGACTAGCTAAATGTTGGTTTATCTTTGTTTCCTGCTCTTGATTTGAGTATTTACTTAGTTTTGAAATGGCCCTATTTAGTGCTTCACCTCCATAATATCCGGCTTCTTCTGCAAAAACAGCAGCGTGAAATAGTGCAGTTTGCTCCTCAAAATCAAAAAAAAGAGGAGCCTCAATAAAATTGTTCAATAAAGTGTATCCACCGTTATGTCCTGGTTCGGAAATGATAGGTACGCCACTTGTTGAAATTGTATCAATATAACGATACACAGTCCTTATATTCATCTCTAACTTTTCTGAAATTTGTTTTGCAGTAATTTTTTCACCTGAACAAAGCATCCATAGAATTGCTAACATATTGTCAATTTTAGGCATATAATTCCACCTCTATATGAAATTTATTTTCAATTGTATATTTCCTATTTTTAGTATAACTCATCAACTGTTCCTTTCCGATAGCTTTCTATATAATGAGAACCTAGACACATTTGTAATTTCACAAATTTGATTTACAGTCATATCTCCCTCTTTATTAAGCTTTACTGCATGATGTTTATGGTACTTCTTTAACCGACCTTTAAACTTTTCTTCTTTCTTAGCCAGTTCAATTCCTTCACGCTACCGCATACGGATAAGATCACGTTCTGGTTGGTTTACACCCGCCATAACCGTAATCTTGCACCATATGTCACCTTTTTGCTGGGAACATATTAATTTGCTAGGAGAATACCATTTTAATTCAGAGAAAGTGATCTCATTAGATTTTTTAAGACCACTGAAACTTTCTTAACGTTGTTAAAAACGGGAGAATCGTCAGGAAAATAGGCTTAGCGTTTTAAATCCGCATTTCCGTGACGGTACCCCCCATAAAGAAAAAAGGCATATAATTAATGCCTTTTTTCTTTATCATCATTTAACTGGATAACACACTTCTGTAACCCACTTATTAGGATCCGATTCCATCGCTGGGCTCACATGATAAATATTAAACATCGGACCTGCTAATTCATAACCTTCTGTCTCAATCCATTTTGCTGCAGCCTCATTTACAGCTGTCATTTGTTCATAACTTCCATTAACTGTTATAGACGCTACATGAGTTGATCCAATATTTTTAAATGTAACATCATTTGTATTTTCATGTTTACCTAAAATACTTAACTGTATTTCTACATCTACATCATTTTCTTTGTATTCGCGATCATGGAAAACCGCAATACTATAACTCGGATGGGCAATACTAATATCTTTCATTTGTATTTCTTGCATTAATATACCCCATAAATCTCCTTCGCGATTATAAGATGGAATAATCTTTCTAACACTAGCTACATTTCTTTCTGGAATTTCTTTTATTGAAACATGATAGTTCATCTCAACAACATCCTCTCTCATCGTTTTTATTGAGGCTTCGAGAAGACGTAATTGTTTTTGGAGGTTATTCATGTCTTCCTTAATTTGAGCACTACGATTTAAAAATTGTTCCTTTATACCATCTATATTATCGGATTCTACTATTTCTTTAATACTAGCAATATTAAATCCCATACCTTTTAACATTTGAATTCGATTTACTTTCTTTAATTGAGCTGCTGAATAGTATCGATATCCACTTTGTTCATCGATTTTTACTGGTTGTAATAATTCCACTTTATCGTAGTGCCTCAACATACGAATACTAATGGAAGATAGTTTTGAAAAATCCCCTATTTTAAACATGTTTTCCTCCTATAAATTACATCTATTTCGAAGTTCAACTTAACCTTAAACAATGACATCGTGTGAGAGTCAACTGTTTATAACGCTTAAATTATATTTCTTTAATTATTTACCTCTGTACCTTTTTCCTTCTTAAGGCTATAAAGATTGATATTAATCCGTTCACAGCTAATAAAATTACTATAATACTTATAAGTAAAGCTACATCTGCCGCAAATATTTTAATCGTATGCCATGGTGAGTTTGTACTATAAGTAAGAAGCGGGATGAAAATAATAGATACTAGTAGAAATAGACTCCCTATAAATAACCAAGTTAGTCTTTTAACTGTTTTCTTATGTTTATATTTTTTAATTAACATAATTGATGTAGTGAAAAGCGCGAATATAACTATAGACATAACAATTTGTGTAAATGGTATGTTTTTAGGGGGATCAACCGGTTCTTCTCCATTCAAAATACTAATAATCCCCTTTTTCAATACTGATAGTGCGGTTTCTTCTAATACATGATTTTTATTCGTTAAAATCACACCACTCCAGCCACTTTTATTTAAAGTAAATATTTCTGCACGAGCATCGGGCGTTGATCCTGAATGCCAAATCATCGTTTCGCTTTCATTTATATTTGTGGTTCTTAATCCAAAACCATAACTTTTTTCTGAATTTATTTGATAAAGTGGTGAAAGATAAAGATCCATGTTTTCTTGCTTTAAAAATTGAGCATCCTCTGGCCGATTCAAAAACATAATATATTGAATCATATCTTCTAAATTTGCAGTAATATAGCCATACGGTGCCCCTGCATTATCATAGGACACTACACTTTTTCTTGGTATGCCAAACCACGACTGATAACCTGTTAAATAACCTTTTTCATATGCAGTTTCTTTACTTGCTGCCGCGCCATTCATATTTAATGGCTGAAAAATATGCTTTTCCAAATATGATGAATATGTTTCATTTGTGACGGCCTCAATAAGCGCACCAAGTATTATATAATTCGCATTACTATATTGATATTTTTCACCTGGTGGAGCAGTTAATTTTACATTTGATAGTTTCATTACATTTTCTTGTAATGCTGTAGAATTTTCGGATTGCTTATCTGATAATGCTAAGCCCTCATATGTACTGATTCCGCTTGTATGAGTTAGTAGATGTTGGATTTTTATAGTTGAGGATATTTTAGGATATTTTAGTTTAAACCAAGGAAGATACCGTTGAACTGGATCCTCTAATTTTAATTTTTTATCTTCTATTAATTTCACTATAGCTAAAGCTGATAAAGATTTACTTATTGAGCCGATTGCAAATGGGGTTTTACTAGTTACCTTTTTTTCAGATTCTCCAGTAATCCCCATCGTTTTTGTGAAAAATACATCTTTATTATGTACAATTGCAACAGAAGCTCCTGGAATGTTCTGCTCCTTTATAAATTTTTCAATATACTTATCTAATGCAATTTTAATATTTTGCTGAGCATAAACTTTTGAATCTGTAATACATAACATTAATACATTACAAAGAATATAAATTAGAGACATTTTATAGATCGTATTCTTCATTATGCTTTAGACAGCTTTCGTTTTTTATAACTTACTAAACTAATAAATACTACTACAGAGAACATAAAACTAATCATTATTAATAATGAATTCCACCATTGATTTTCTGAAATACGATATAAAAGATTATACTGAAATGTATTTTTACTATTAGTTGGATTAGATGATCTAGTTAAAAATATTGTGAATGTAGTTTGCGAGATGAGGTAAGTAATAATTGCGATGAATATGCCGCGTAAGATAGATGTGTTTAATTTCCCCTTTTCATTTTTAAGTTGTTTCATTTTAACTTGTAAATCAATCTCATTTATTTCTAAATAATCTTGAACAAATAATTGAGGTGTACCTAAATCATCTATACTATCTTCACCATGTTCACGACATTCTTGAATATGTTCTAATATTTGTCGCTTAATATTTTTCCTTTCTTCTAAACTAATATCGTATTGCTTTAATTCCTTAAGTACGTCTGTTAAAAATTGCTTTTCTTTACCTATCAATCTATTCCTCATTTCAGAAGGTCTCCTTTCAAACCGCTTTTTAATAATGTTTGAATATCTGATTGCAATTCTAACCACTCATTAATTTTCTTCTCAAGACGTATTTTTCCGTTTTCATTAATTTCATAATAAATCCTAACTTTACCACTGTCTGTTACTACTTGATAAGTATTAACCCACTCTTGATTTTTCAACTTAGTTAATATGGGGTAAATACTTCCTACTCCTTTCAATTTTAAATTGTTTACTTCAAGTTCTTTCATAATCTCATAACCATAACTTTTCTTTTTCGACAAAATAGATAATACACACATTTCTAAATGACCTTTAATTAAACTTGTTCTGTCCATAGGATAAATTTAACAGAAATATATACTTCATTCAAGTATATATTTCTGTTAAATATGAAAAATCAGACAACAGAACAGAGATATTATAATCAAAATATATTACTTGCGAACTGTTTTTACCCCTACCAATCACTTTTATAATATAATAATTACATAATATATCAACTGTTTGTCCCTTTTATTTTTCTATCTCTCCTCCATATCTTAGTTGGAAATGTAGTATACGGGACATAAAAATACTAAAAAATCCAATTCCTTAATTTTCACATTAAGAAATTGGATCTTCTTTCATTACCTTGTAATACTCATAGTGCGTTATTATAAACATTATAAAGAATATACGTTTTATATAAGTTATGTTAATAATACATAAACTAATATAACTTTACTGATTACTCTCAAGACATTCATAAACCGCCATCATATCTCGTTTATCCAATTCTCGAATACGATTAAAAATTGGTATTTGCGAAACAGCTTCTGTTAATAAGCTTTCATCCACAACATCACAAACTTTTCCATTTAACCATGTTTGTACATCCACGCCCTCAACAATTTCTTTTAGTCCTTCGTCATTAATACCAGTTGCAGTACAAGTTACACATGGGATTGTTAGTTTAAAGACACCATCATGTAGATTATCTTCCGTTATAACTTTCTTACCTTTACAGAATGGACATGGATTACTTTTTTTAATTTTGTTAATTTGGGTAACTAACTTTTTGTATCCAAACGCTTCGTATACATACGTAAGTTTTTTATATTTACCATTTGTGAAATATTTATCTATAATGGTTTCTCTCGTTTCATATGCATTAGGGAAATCACAAACAGTTACTTGATTATGAACACTAATGGATTCAATATTTCCTTTTATTTCGTCCCAAAATGGTAAGACATTTTGTAACACCATTTCATAGTTTGAAAAGCTTACCTGTTCTAATTCAAACATTTTCAGTGCAACTTGTGCTTTTCTTGGCAATAACGAAACATCTTCTGTCAATTTCATATCGCCACCAACAATAGATTTCAATTTATGAAGTGCAGGTAAATCACCGACTATTTTCAACACTTCATCAACTGGTTGATTGATGATTTCACGAATATCGACGTTACCAAATTTAAGCGGTTTATGATGATTTAATACCGTCCCCTCACAAATTGGACATGTCATCATTTCTTTAGAAGTCTTAATTTCCTCTTTAATAGCTGCTTTTGAAATAACAATATATCCACCAATAATCGTATTAAATCCTACCCATGTTCTGCGTGTCTTTCCTTTTTTATCATAAAATGATTTTTCAAAATATCCGTACCAAAACGTATGCTTTTCTTCTTCTGACATATCGTTATAGCTCTTTGACAAATCGTGACCAAGCTCATTTTTAATTTCTTCAAATAGAAATTCTATTTTTTCATATTGATAAAATTTTAATACTTTCATGATTTCCGGATCAAATAAACCGTCCCAAAATGGAACGTTTTTATCTTGAATTGTAATATCTTTATCGAAAACTTCAATTTGAAGACGTCCAGAACAAGATGGACAATGGTTGTCCTGTGAATAGAAATCAAAACTTCTCGTATCTTTATTAGTTGGATGAGCAGCTACAATATGATTAATTAATCCACCAATTTCAAATAAGAAACTATATTGACTATATAAATGTCTTTCAAGATCAATAGCAACAACAGGTGCAATTGTATCAGATTCATATTCGCCATAAATTAAACGGGCCATTGATGATAAACTTTTTAAAATACCACCCTTATAAATGTTTTCCGCATTTTTAAAATACTTAATATGATTTTCTTCTAAATAGTGAACGCCTTCTTTTTGCTTAAGTGCTGAAGAAATATGTATTTGCTCAACATTATTCACACTGCTTTTTTGACGATAATAATCTTCATGACTTACTACATCAAGATGCTTTATAGATTCAAGCTGTCTTTTCCCGAAATCTACAATATAATCAGAGCTTTCTAGCATGTAACTATTATGTTCAATCATAATGATAGAGACTGATTCATCTTGCAATATCCCTCTAACACTATCTATAAATTGATTTAAAATATTTTGTGATAAACCTTTTGAAGGCTCATCAAAAATAAATAATGTATGTGGATTTCTAGTGTTTGCAAATAACTCCGAAACTAAATGAACACATTGGAACTCACCTGTTGATAATGTTTGTGTTTTTCGTTCTAACGTTAAATAACCTAGTCCTAATTTAATTAATAGACTCAAGCGTTTATACGCAATATCTTCATTTGGGAGTTCATCTATAATATCCTCAATAGAACGCTCAAAAATATCATCAATTTCTTCGCTATACTTTGTGAGTTTCTTTTTAATATCTAGGAAAGTGGCTACAGTCGATCGACTTGTAATGGATTGATTTCGATCTTGTCCGACCATAACTAATTTATCTTTTGGATATCGTTTCAAAAAATCTGTAGCTAAACATTCATTGACAAGTGTAGATTTCCCGCATCCAGATTCTCCAGTAACCGTCACAAGCCTATTTTTAGGGATTTGAAACTCCGCCATTTGGATATTACGGCAATATAATTCTTGGAATGTATAATATTCTGTTAGTACTTCTTTATTTAGATCCGACAGTATTGGTTTTGGTCTTGGCGATTCTTTCACAATTTGTCCACCATATTTACCGCTACCAGGTCCAAAGAACAATTGCTCATCTGTTGTATCCAGTACAGTATCTGAATGATCAATGAGCCAAATTTGATTTTTACACCCTAACTGCTTAATCTCTTCTAATATTTGTAATAATGTTTCATGATCAAGTCCAACTGAAATCTCATCAATAATAATTACAGTATTTTCGCTTACTGCCATAAATTCAGCCAAATAAAGTCTTGTTAACTCTCCACCTGACAACGTACCCATAATTCGATTTAATGTTAAATAACCAATGTTCATATTAATTATATTTTGCAGTATATGTTGCTTCGCTTCACTAATATTTAACTCTTCCGCTAACGAAAGAATAGACTCAACACTTAAATCATTAATATTTGAAATTGTATGTGGTTTAGCAAATAAATCTATAGTATGTTGTTCGATTTCTTCGCTATAACGTTTTCCCTTACATTTTTTACACTCAATATTTTTAGTAGTGCCTCGGCCTTTACAACCAGTACACCAACCTAACTGATTATTAAACGAAAAAACCTCAGGGGAAAGATGAAATACTTCGGCAAGTTTTTCGCGAACTTCAGTAAACACACCAGTATGAGTACCTATCGTTGAACGTGGATTGGAAGAAATCGATGATTTTCCTAGAAAAAGAACTAAAGGCATATCTTCTATCTTAATAGCACTAAAATTTGTTTCCATGATATTAGGAAATAAATATTGATATTCAGCCTTTGGCAATAAAGAAACTAATCGTTTTTTTGATTCTTCGCCAATCGTTTGACAAAAAGTTGTTTTACCCGATCCTGATAAACCAGCGATTCCAAACGACTTATTAAATGGAATAACTGTATCTAATTTATTTATGTTATTAGCAATTAATTGATTTACTTTCATATTAACCTCTATTCTTATTTTTCATCAAAACCATTTTTACAATGTAATAATTACACAATAAATATAATCTCTTACGAAATTATCCTCTCACTTCAAGAACCTTATCCTTATATATTCCAAACCACTGTTGCCATTCATCTTTAGAAAATTCTTTTTCTTCTCCTTCTAGAACGGAAGAAAAAAGATCTAAACAAATATGCCAACCAGCTATATCTTTCGGTGTATGATCTGTTAACTCATGAATGTATTCTTTAAGAAGTAAAAGAGTACCATTTTCCTCTTTATGTATTTCAAATCGGATACGATCTTTATCCCAAGTAAATTCAAGCACTGTGTTTAGTTGACACTCTAAAATATCAATATTTATTAATGAACCGTCCATCATGTCGAACTTTATTATTCCACCTGTTTTAAGACTTTCAATTTGTAAATTAGACATCCATTTTTTTAGCTTACTGTTTTCTGTTAAAACAGACCAAACTTCCTCTATCGTATATGAAAATTGTCGTTCAAACTTTACAATATATCCATCAGTTACTTTTTCAATTTCAGCTATCATATATATTGCCCCCTACTCTTAAACAGAATATATGTTCTTCTTTTATTTTACCCGATTTTATATATAAAATAAATCTTTAATGAAGTATTAATTATCATAAATAATCTCTTACATATTACATACCAATAAAAAAAGCCGCATTTGCGACTCATGAAATTATAATATTAACCCTTGCTTTTATTGAATGACTTACCGCTTAATCGCATCAACAATTAAAGATGGAAAACCAAGTTTATCACCTTTATTTCTAGAATCATATCTTTTCGAACGGAAAATAACACCGTCGTTTGCATCCCATTCGTTGTAATAAAACTGTCCATTTTCATCACAATATTCAAGTAAAACTACCTCAAATTCAGCAATTTCAAACATTTTCGTTAATGTTTTATAATTATGAACAATTTTATGACTTGCTGCTGGATGATCTTTCGGGCCAGGTCCGCCTATTTGAACTATATTTTGGTATGCTTCATCTCGGAAGAATGCATCAGGAACACCACAACGAATATGTCCTGCTGGTTTTAAAAATTGATAACAAATTTCTGCTGCCCTTACACCTTCTTCAAATGTAAGGTGTTCCCATACATGCTCAGCTAAAATAGCTGAAATAGAATTGTATTCAAATCTTTCTTCCCACGTAGCTTTATCTAGTAAATTAAGTTCATCTTCTTGCGTTTGTAACCAACCTGGATTATTATTAAACACCCCAGCTCCGACTACTACTTTAATTTCGTCTTGTTTTATTGCCATCACTTTCACCTCGTAAACATTTTAATTATTAATATATTCTATGTTTACTATTATCCTTCCTTCTTTAACAAATTTAGTAGCATGAATCTATTACAATACCGAACTCATCCCCTAAAAACTATCTAATGTAACGATTTTTCTTACAGAAATATAGCACGCCAAACATTAGCACAAAACCAATCACGTAAAAACTTGTTGTTCCGCTGCCACCAGTATTGGGGATTACCCAATTATTTTTCACATTTTTCACTGTTAGTTTTTGTGTCCTAACCGCTTCTGTAATTTCTATTTCTATTGGATCTCTAAGTAACATATATCCGTTTGGCGCTTTTATTTCTTTAATCGTATACTTTCCAAGTACTAACTGATTGGAAATCACCTTTCCTTTTTCATCCGTTGTTAATCTAGTAACTTCTTTACCTTCTTTATCTAAAACTTGAAATACAGCACCTTTTAGTTTTAAATTAATATCCTTATCATCAACTTTCTCAATTTCAAATTGCCCAGTCGGATCTGGTAATTTCTTATTCCCTATTTTAATTTCTACTACTGTATCTTTTTCTATTTTTACAGCTATTTTATCTTTTAATAATTCATAACCTTTAGGTGCTTCTACTTCCACTAGGGTATAGTTACCTATTGGCAATTCTTTTGATATCGCTTCTCCTTTTTCATCTGTTACTAACTCACCAACTACTTTTTTATTTGAATCTTCAATATGAAACTTTGCCCCTGCTAGCTTTTTATTTTTATCGCTCGTATCCACTTTTACTAACTTCATTTTCCCCATTAGATCTGGTAATTTCTTATTTCCTATTTTAATTTCTACTACTGCATCTTTTTCTATTTTTACAACTATTTTATCTTTTAATAATTCGTAACCTTTAGGCGCTTCTGTTTCCACAAGAGTATAGTTACCTATTGGTAATTCTTTTGATATCGCTTCCCCTTTTTCATCTGTTACTAACTCACCAACTACTTTTTTATTTGAATCTTCAATATGAAACTTTGCCCCTGCTAGCTTTTTATTTTTATCTCCCGTATCTACTTTCACTAGCTTCATTTTCCCCATTAGATCTGGTAATTTCTTATTTCCTATTTTAATTTCTACTACTGCATCTTTTTCTATTTTTACAACTATTTTATCTTTTAATAATTCGTAACCTTTAGGCGCTTCTGTTTCCACAAGAGTATAGTTACCTATTGGTAATTCTTTTGATATCGCTTCCCCTTTTTCATCTGTTACTAACTCACCAACTACTTTTTTATTTGAATCTTCAATATGAAACTTTGCCCCTGCTAGCTTTTTATTTTTATCTCCCGTATCTACTTTCACTAGCTTCATTTTCCCCATCGGATCTGGTAATTTCTTATTTCCTATTTTAATTTCTACTACTGCATCTTTTTCTATTTTTACAACTATTTTATCTTTTAATAATTCGTAACCTTTAGGCGCTTCTGTTTCCACAAGAGTATAGTTACCTATTGGTAATTCTTTTGATATCGCTTCTCCTTTTTCATTTGTTACTAACTCACCAACTACTTTTTTATTTGAATCTTCAATATGAAACTTTGCCCCCATCAATTCTTTATTATCATTATTACTATCTACTTTTTTTATCTTTACTTTTCCTGTACTAGGCTTGTTCCAATGTTGCCAATTAAATTTGAAATTGTGAAATTCAAATCCACCAGTTTGTTGTACTGCACCGACAAATGCTTGTCCATTAATCGAACCGCCTTTTGTTTCTAATACAGCATTTGGAGCAAACACACTCCCAACGACACCATATCCCTCTGTTGTGATCTTTTTTGCATTAGGAAAAACCCAAATCACCTTCCCATATAACTCAGTGAACGGTGAATTAGGAGAGTAGGGTTGTGATGTAGGAATTATATCTGTAGCCCTACCAATATTGTTCGTGTCATATAAGATAGCACCATTTTTAAATGTAACCTCTATTGCATCCGAATACATAACGATAAAATCTTTTCCTTTAGCATTAGGTAAAAAGACATCTCTTATATCTAAATTGATTTTCCCTACCAGTTCTGATGAAACATAAATATTAGGATTGTTTATATCTTTTCCGATTCCATAACTCATATTTGGAATTGGGGTATTCGTTTTATATTGACCAGCATTTTTACTGACTTGGTTCACTATGTTGTGAAATTCATTAAATTTCGCGTCAATTTCTAGTTTTTCTTTATAAACGATACGATCATAAGAAGATTGTATGATACGATTTGGATCACTCTCTTTTGTCATTACGACTATTCCGTTTTGAATGATAAAAGATTCCTCTCTTGATTTTTTAAATTTTCCTGACAATAACAAGGATGGATATCCCTCATCATCCCATTTTTCCCCAACTATATTAGATGTTCCCGCTGCTGCACCTACAATTGTATAACCAGATGCATCCATATCACCTTGAACTGCAATTGCTCCTTCAATGTCTCCACCTACTGCTATATGGTTACCAAAGACAACAGCATTATAACGCGATATATCCCCTAGACCTTCTAAGTTAGTCGTGGATCCATATGCTTCTTTTGGTGCATATACGACAAAACTTACACATAACAGTAACAAAACCATAAAATGAATACTTACCAACTTTAATCGTAACCTCAATTCCTTTGTCCCCACCTTTACCGTATTTTTTCTACAGTCGAATAAAGTGAAACTTTTTTCAGTGAGGATTTACTTCATCCCCTATATACCTTCTTTGCTTATCTCTGGATTTTCGGTCCCACTGCCCATTAATACAGGATAAATAAATTCATTCTATCGAGTTAATTTTTTCTTATAAATTGCGACTAGTAACACACATAATAATAGGATTAAGACTACTACGGTCCACTTATTAAACATAAATATCTCTTTACGCATTTTTTGTTTTTCTTTCTCGTTAAACTCCACACGCCCACCTCGAACCAGTAATCTATTTGTGTTTACTCCATAAGGCGTACATGTAATTAATGTTATATAATCTTTCTTTTCCACAATTTTTAAATCGTCCGTTTCGTGTGGTAACACTACTTTAATTTGATCTACTTTATAAGCAAGAATTTTGTCTAAAGAATGAATATAAAAAAGATCTCCTTCACTCAACTTATCTAAATCTGTAAATAATTTTGCTGATGGTAAACCACGATGCCCTGTTAAAATAGTATGCGTATTTTCTCCACCTACCGGAAGTGAAGAATATTCTAAATGACCTACCCCCCGACTCAATACTTCCTCAGAGGTCCCTTGATAGATTGGCAGTTTTATATTAATTTTCGATATTTCAATATACCCCATTACATCACCTAAATTTAACGCATCGGCATATGCTTGATGATTATTTTTTTCTTCAGAAAATGGATCTGCAAATGTTTTCATGGAAGTTTGAACTTGTTTATTATATTCGGTTGCTTCTTTTTCCCTACGTTCAACTTCTTTCTTTTGTAGTGCTTTGATCTTCTTATCGTAGGAGCTAATCTCAGAATAATGTGCACGAGTCGCCAACCAATTACTAATAGTAGGATATAAAAAAATAGCTAATCCAAATAAAAAAATACCTCCTAAAACAAGATTTCGTTTCATATTTCCACCTCTACATATACTAAAATATCGAAAAGAGGGAAGCATTTTGCTTCTCCCCTTTTCACATCATTTGGTTACATGTTCCTAAAACCTTAATTATTAGCAAACTTTTTTCTAAAGAAAACAAATGCCGCTGTAGCCATTAACGCAAGGCCTAGTACAGTAAATAGAGTCGTTCCGATACCACCCGTTACAGGAAGAATCCATCCACTTTTATTATTTTCAATCGTTAATTTAACCGTTTGATTATTTTCGCTAATCTTTACATCAATAGGGTCCTTTAATAATTGATATGAAGCTTTTGTACCATCTTCTTTTGTATAAGTTGGTGCTTTCGTTTCAAAAATTTGATAGTCTCCATACGGAATGTTAGTCCATTTAATAACACCATTTTCATCTGATACACCTGTGACTTCTTTACCTGCCACAACAACTATTTTTCCATTTTTATCTTTAAGTACAAACTCCGCACCTTTTAATTTCTTCTTATCAGCACCATCAACTTTTGTTAACTCAATAATTCCAGTTGTCGGAACAACAACTACAGGTTTAGATTCCTTTTCTCCAATTACATCATTTTTATTTATAAAATCAATTTTTGCTGTATTTAAAATTTCCGAACCAGATAGTACGCCTTCTTTTACTTGTGATTTAATTTGTAAATGAAATTCTTTTTTACCATCTAACTTTGTGAAATCTTTTACTGTAGCTGTTACTTTTTGGCCTTCTACAGCTACCTCTACAATACTTGCATTTACTTCAACTCCATCAATTTTCACGACTGGTTTCCCTTGAATCATTAAACGATTGTCTAAAGTATCTGTTACTACATATTTTTTGTATTCTTTAATGTCTTCTGGAATTAATGTTTTGATATCATAATTGTAATTAGTTAACGGATTAATTGGTAACGCTTCCAATTTCCCGTTTATCTTTTTATCAATATTTGGTTCTTCATAGTTTTGCACTTCTACTTTAACTACTGTACCAGAAGTAATTGTTCCATCTTCGTTAATAGTTCCGGAGGTCTTTATAAAAAACTCGTGTTTAGTCGGATCTAGTACATACCCTTTCGGCGCTCTTGTCTCTTGGAAATAGTATTCCCCATACTCTAATCCTTGCACGCGAATATGCCCATTACCATCTGTTGCTAACTCTTTTTTCACTTCTGTACCATCTTTTTTAAATAAAGAGAATACTGCACCTGCTAATGCTTTTTCATTTGCACCAGTCTTTACTAAATCAACTGCACCACGTTTAATCTCATTTTTCGGATACATATGAACATCATAGTTTAGCACCTTACCCTCTTTATTCGTTAATGGAATATCCACTGTATACGTATTTGGATTTAGGTTAACATGCGGAGGTCCTGCCACTTCTTTCACTTCATAACGTCCTAGCGGAAGATCTTTTAATACAGCTTGTCCGTTATCATCTGTTACTACTTGAGTTGGAGTTGCTCCCATTACAGGCTTCACATCTTCTTTCACGATTTTCCCATCGTTTGAAATTTTTTCAAACGATGCAACCCTTTTCACTTCAAACGTTACACCTTTTAACGGTTTCGCATTTGTTGGTACCTCTTGATTTGCAGAGCCATCACCTTCTAGCCCCGGTGCGCCATCTTTTTCTTGTTCATATTTATGAATCGTTAAAGTACCTTTGGATGGTGAAGCTGCCTTCACTAATACACTAGACCATGTAGAAAATGTTAAGAAAAATACTAAAAGCACACTAAATATTTTTTTCATTTCTCTTATCCCCTTTACTACTTCTATCATTTTAAAGATCTCTTTATTACTATTACCCTCTTAAAAGCAATAGTGTGCCAAGTACCAGATTTAAACGAGTAACCTAAAACATAGTCGTCCAACAATCCATTGTTTACAATCACTTATTCACTCTTCTTATTTTCTATTATTACGTTGTCTCTCCGTATGATATATGTAGGTTTCTCCCTAAATTACACTTATATTTCTACTTCAAAAATCGTTACCCATTTACTTCTATCGCTAATTTTCATTAATTACTTAACTTAAATTCAATTCATTAATCTCTCCCTTCCTATCCCTATTTAAAATCCAATCTTAATCATTTTTGATACATATAAGCAATGACCAACGAATAAGTGTAACAATTCATATTTTACGTTACTCCCTAAAAATATTACCTGTATATTCAAATAATATGTGCTAACCATGTTAAATTATGGTATTATTCTTAGAAGTTTATAATTTTTATAGATAAATTTTTTCCGTTTCTACTTATGAAAAAAAGGAATATGTAAACATTCAACTATTACGCACAACTGTAAGGAGGAATAATATGACTAAAAAGCTCAGTCTAGTCGAGATAGAGTACATTTGTAATATGTTTTTCCAATCTTTCGAAATTCCAGTTTGTTTTTTAGATTGTAACAAAAATATTCTTTTAGAATTTACATCAAAAGATGATTCACATTCGTTCTATAAATCAAAAACAGAACAGTTACATGTTCTTTTTCAAAAAAATGATTCATTTAATTCGCCTATCTTCAGAACACACCAATATTTAGGGCACTTCATTTTAATTCACATAAAGAGCGATTATATAGTGAACGGTACTGTTATTATTGGGCCCTTGACACATGTGAATTTTTCTACAAGTAAAACGGATAGTAACCTTAATTTTATTTCGAATTATAAAAGAACAAGAGACCATTATTTTTCATTGTCAGTCAAAGATCAAAATTTCTTTGTAAATATAGCAATATTGTTCTATAACATTCTCTATAAAAAAAATTCAGATGTAAGTACCTTTTCAAATAACAGTGACTCATTTCATGTAAGTCATAGCAGTATCTTAAACGAGGATGTATATATTTCAATGCAAAAAAACGAATCTATCTGTCATAATTTGTATATAGAGCAGCAACTACTTGGAGCTATAGAAAACGGGGATAAAGAAAGCGTACTCAAATATTATTACGAATTCCAACAAGAGACTCTTTCATCCTTATCTTCATTCCATCAATTAAGACGTCATAAAAACATTTGTATTTCATCCATCACACTTGCTACTAGATATGCTATAAAAGGAGGACTTCCTTCCGGGATTGCTTACAAGATTTACGATCTACACATTCAAAAGACAGAGGATTTAAAAGACACAGAATCTGTTTGGGATTTATTAAGAAATGTTTTCTGTACTTTTGCAGACCGTGTAAAAGCACAAAAAGTACAGAAATACTCCAAGACTATCGCTATTTGTAAAAACTATATTTTTGAAAATATTTACAATCAAATATCTGTTAAACAACTTGCTAAATTTGCAAACGTAAATTCAGATTATTTATCTATATTATTCAAAAAAGAAGTCGGTATTTCATTAATTGAGTACATTCAACGTGAACGAATTGAAGAAGCAAAAAAATTATTAACTTTCACAACCTATCCCTTATCAGACATATGTACTTCGCTCAACTTTAGTGATCAAAGCTATTTCACTAAAATTTTTAAAAAATTCACTAACGAAACACCTGGTAAATACCGAAAATCTCATGTTGTCATATAGAGTTAAACTTTCATTAAAACAAAGTGTTTTTAGTAACTTATTAATGGCAGATTAGAATTACTTCCACATCCATGACCTTTTAAATTTAGGCTATTTTTAAATCTAAAAAACACGTTACTATTCTTTTATTTGAATGAGAATAGTAACGTGCTTTATATGTAATGTAGATCTGTAGGCAAAATAGCGTCCAAGCACAAATTTTTATAGAAGCAAAATACACTACTTAAATACTAAAATCTTATTAAGTAAAAAATTCATCTAATAATTATTGTGTGATAAATAATCCCTACTATTATTTTTATATCTTTCTAAATTTGCGAACCAAAGTGAGTACTGTACCGACAATAATCATCCATATGCCCATTGCTGTACTGTTTGTTTCACTTGCACCCGTGTTGGGAAGCTCTTTATATGTAGATTCTTTTTTATCAGAATTAATGCAGTTCGGGATATTACCGTTATTACTGTTATTACTGTTATTAGTAATACCTTTAGCTTTGCTAGTGTCTTTATCCTTCACTAATACTTTTTGTATTGCATGTACCTCATTACCTACAGAATCTGTGACACTATATATTATTTCAAAAGTACCAGCTTTAGAGGTATCTACATCTCCTTCATAAACTACTTTAGAAGTAAGGTCACCGTTTTCCTTATGAGTAGCTGATACTCCTACCATTGGATCGAATTGATCCCCCTCAGTAATTGTAGTTGTAGCAGGTACTTTTAGTATTGGTATTTCATTTTTAACTTCACCTCTAACTTTGACCGTTACAGTTTGTTTCACAGTTACTTCATGACCTTTAGAATCTGTAACTGTGTACGTTAATACGTAAGTACCGGCTTTAGAGGTATCTACTTCACCATTAAGTTTTACTTTAGAAGTAAGATCACCGTCTTCTTTATCAATAGCTAATACTTTTTCCATTGGATCAAATGAATCTCCTACATGAATTGTCGCTCCAACAGGGGCTGTTAATGTAGGTTTTAAATCTAATGTTTCTCCATTTCCCTCTACAATTACAGTCTGTGTAGCCGTTGCATTCCCCCCTTGAGAGTCAACGACCGAGTAATCCACAATGTATGTACCTAGTTTAGAAGTATCTACATCGCCTTTATGTTTTACTTTATTTGTTAAATCACCATCTTCATTATCAACAGCTTTTACATTACTCATCGGGTCAAATGTATCACCAACACGCAGTGTAATTGTAAGCGGTACAGTTAATTCAGGGACTTGGTTTTCTGCAGTTTTTTCGTTTTCTTTCACTGTTTCTTTGATTTTTGCTGCATCAAAAGCTTTTTGGACCGCTTCACCCTCAATTGAGTTCGCTCCATATTTGTTTGTTGCAACTTTAAGACACGCTAATCTTAATTCAGAGAAATTAGAAGTCATGTTCAACTCATCAGTATTTGCATAATAGAAAATATCAAACATTTTATCTTCACCAATACCATTTACAGTTACACCGTTATGAGTGCCACCTTGTGCAATTAAATACGCGACTTTATTAATAATACTTGAGTTGAAATGAACGCCCTCATTATCTTCTCCGTTTAAATCACTGTATTTGCTATAATCATCTGGATACGGTACTCCATCAAAAAAATTGATTGAAGATGGATTTTTCATATTACGTAAAACTGAGCCGCTTTGTTCTCCTATTGTCCAATTAAATTCTCCATTATTTATATATTTCTCAATAGCCGTTCCCATAATATCCGATAACGCCTCGTTAATTGCGCCGGATTCTCCGAAAAATTCAAGATTAGATTCGCTAGATGTAACCGCATGCGTAAATTCATGACCCGCTATGTCAAATGCTCTAACCATTGAATCGCCATATATTAGCATACTAACATTGTTAACATTAGCACTAAATGCATTACTCCAATTTTTAGGATCATCTGTTTCTCCAGAATCCCATGCATGTACAACTGATACTACTTTGTTCCCCTTATTATCAAAACTATTACGCTTATATTTATCTTTATAAAAATCATATACCTTTGTTGCTAAAAAATGAGCACTTACTGCCTTTGGATCATTAAATGTTGTTGAAGTGCTAGTTGCTAATATACCAGGATAATATTTTCCTTCAAAACTAATATCTCTATAATTCACATCATATGTCTCAATTCCTTGCCCTCTTGTGTAATCTGCAAGCGCATATTTCCCATTACTTTGTTCAGAAATACCAAATGTGCGAGTTATCCCTAAATCATCTTTACCAGTTCCGGTTAATGATATGGAATTGCTTTTTTTAGTTTCCTTTAAAGATTCCACTTGCTCTTCACTTACTTTTAAGCTTGACTCTTGCACCATATTTTTCAACATATCACCATTATGAGCATTCACTAAATAAGTTCCAGATACATAGTTTGGTGTTGCAGCAGTAAATGTAACTTGATATGCATTGCTAGCCTGTCCATTATTTTCATTTACAAAAATAACTTCCTTAACTTCTGGCTCAGAAATAAATTTAATATCGTTCCCGTACTTCGTATAAATATGTTGTTTTGCTTCTTCTTTTGATAAATTACTAGCATTCTTTAAATCTTCTTGTGTTAAATTTTGTGCACTTTCTCCTGAAATACTTTTAATAATACCCTTTTTATCTACATGAGCAGTCAATTGGTGTCCATATACTTCTTTACCTTCATATATTTGTTGCATACGCACAAGTGTAGTCCCATCATAAGAACTACGTTTTTGAACAACGTTGTAATCTACCCCTTTGTCTCCACTAACTTGTTTTGAAGACAAAGCATGCTCGGTCTTTTCCTTAAGTGCATCTTTCACTACATTCTCTGGCGTCTTTTGTGATGGTTGTGTAAGTTCACCTGTACGGAACGAATCCTCTTGAATTTCAACTTGCATTTGACCCGTTTCTTCTGCATAAGCTACTCCATATGGTGTAACACTTGTTAATACTAGTCCTGTTGTTAATGCAACTATAGCTATTTCTTTTTTATTCTTCATTTTATTTTCCTCGTATAATTTCCTAAAATATGAAACTGCTTAAATGTATTCCTATCAAAAATAAAAAGTACATCACATTGCGCAAAACTGTATGATAAAAAGATGACTTCTGTCATCAACAAAAGTCATCTCTTCAATATGTCATATCCCTAATATGTTTTTAATGCATACTTTCTATATGAAAAAGAAAAAGTATTCTTTAACGAGCGTTTTGCAATACTTTTATTAGGTCATTTATATTTTCAACTTTTTGCTGAAACTGATCAAGCCTGTTATGTAGCAATGAAGGATTCTTATCTTCAGTTGAAATAACTTTTTTTAATTCTTGTTCTAATTTATCATATGTATCAAAGAAATTATCAAATTCTACACTTATAAGTTCTTCATTTTCACGATAAAATCTTTTTGCTTCTATATAAGTCATATATGATTTATTTAAAAACCCTAATGAAATTAAATATTTAGAAGTGTTTTCTTGATAAATAGCAATATCACATGCTATTTTAATATCAGAATAAGTCTTTTGAACGAAACAATGCAATTCAAAAATCTTAAACTTTAATCCATTATTCATTTCATCCCCTCCCATCCTATCTATTCTACATAAAAAAAGAATATTATACAAAGTAAAATATCAATATAGCACAAAAATAAAAAGCGTAAGAATGACTCCTTTCGCTTTTTATAGCAATACATACATTTCATATTGTGCTAATGAATTCTTTTCAAATCCAGTTTTCTTTAAAAACCCTTCCAGTAAATTGTTGTTTGGAAACCCAATTGATAAACTTGCTAAATTCAACTCATCTATTGCTACTTGTAATAATTTTGATCCAATACTACGATTTCTAAAGTCTTTGTCTACGAAAATAAAACTAATTTTACCTTGTTCATTCATACATATTGAACCCTTTAAATCATTATCGACATATGCACCGTAAAATGTATTATTTGTTTTTTCGATATAATCCATATCATTTTGCCAATTTATATGGAAGTGTAACCATTTCTGAATTTCAACTTTAAAAGATGCGAAATCTAATTGTTTTACTTCAATTCCCTTACAATCTTTATTTATTATTTTAGTCATATCTTTTAAATTATAATAAGATAGATCGTACACTTTTTCATAGCCTAATTTCGTATAAAAATGAATCGCTCGGTCATTGCCTACAATGACTTCAAGAAAAAGTTGCTTACACTCATTTTGAAGCGCCTCTTCTTTATGCAGTTCAAATAATTTTTGACTCACACCAATACCGCGGTAATTAGGATGAACCGCTAGTGTTCCACAACGCATTGTTTTTATGTTTTCATAATCCTTTATTCCGCCAAGTATTACACCAACAGATTTGTTACCGTCTAAAGCAAGAAAGGAATGTTTTAGTGAATTCCCTTCTGGTCCCAAAAACCTTTTTATAAAATCTTCTTTTGAAACTTCCATTTTAATAATGTAATCTGAAAATCCATCTTTAAAAGCTTCATACACTAAATCTATACTTACTTCACTGCATCTTTTGTATTGAATCATATAAAATTCTCCCCCACTTACTCGTGTTAAACTTAGCATTCAAATACGTAAAATGTACTAGTTCCAATCTACCCATCATTCTTTAACTTTTAATTAAACCATTTAATTTGAAATAAACGGGCACTTCCCTACATATTTCTCACTGTTAATTTGTTTTATAATAAACGGTGCAATATCCCCATTTTGTATTTTGATTCCTGGCATATCAACTAAACTCTTTTTTATATTTCCAATACCATTTCCCTCTATAACAAATGGTAATCTAACAATTGTCCAATCTACTTCACTACTTTGGATAATTTGTAATTCTTTATATTTATCTTGCATCATTTTTGATAAAAAAACTTTAAACAAGGTAGCTCCCATTTTATTTACAATCCCCTTCTGATCTCCTGTAACATTTAAAGAACCTCCAGAAATTACAATATATCGTTTTATTTCAAACTCCTTCATTGCTTCTAAAATATGCTTCGTTACTGTGCTAAAAATATAAGATTCATTTTTCGGTTGACCTACCGCATTAATTACAGCTCGACAACCTTTAAGTAATTCACGTATTGAAGAAAAATCACGTGCATCCCCAATAATAGTCTCTAAATTTTCATTAGTTATCGTCATATTATTAGAATTTCTCGTTAATATTTTTACTTGATATCCCTTTTCTAATGCTTCGTTTACAAGGAATTTCCCGGCTTTTCCGTTTGCACCCAGAATAGCTATTTTATTTGTACTTTCCAATATTAACCCCTCTTACTATCTATTATTTACTACATTAATCTCATACACACGTAAAAAAGCAATTAAATGCTCGCACGCTCGTTCACATGCCAACATTTTATAGATTTTTTGTTCCTCTTTCGTTTTATCATTCGCTTGATCTGAAGCAGCTTTTAAACATAGAAAAGGCTTTTTATTGATTTGGCATACATAAGCGAAAGCTGCCACCTCTTGATCAACCGCTAAAGCTCCATATACAGTATGGAGTAAATATCTCATTTCTGAACTACGGATACGTTGATCTCCAGATAAAAATGTACCGAAATGAATCGGATCATAAGATCGTATCTTTTTTATTCTTCTTACAATTGACTTTGTAGTTTCAATAGGTGCTGTTCTACCATTATATAAATTAAAAACATCTTCCCCCGAACCAGCAGCAGTAACGTCATGTTGTATTGCATTAAGTGCTACTACAATATGACCATTTTTCACCTTATTTGATAAACTTCCGCATATCCCTGTCATAAACAACTCATCTGGCTGAAACTCACTAATTAATAATTGTACACAACTTGCACAACTTACTTTTCCAACTCCAGTTATCACGGAAATAACTTCCATATTATTAATATAATGAAAATGAAATTCCCAAGCTGCTCTTTTTTCAATGCGTTCACTTGGATAAACTTGATGCAAATACGTAAGTTCTGGTTCCCACGCTGATACGATTGCAATACGTTTCATTACACACTTCACTTCCCCCATTGTTGTCATGTAAATAAGTTATCTATACTTTCTCGTTCATAATCTGGAATCCACACTTTATATTTCTCATATAAATTTCGTATTGTTTCTTTATTCTTCGCAATTACTTCACATCCTCTATCATCGTAAATAAACATGATAATATCTTTCGATGCATTTATGAGAAATACATCTGGATAAGAAATCTCTTCCTTACGTCCAAAACGAGGATTAAGACCTGGAAAATCTTCATGATTCGCAGCTTGAATAAGCGGTTTATACTTTATATCGCTAGCAAAACACTTTAATGAAAATTGATATGTACAATATAAATTAGCTTCTTCATCTTCAAATAGAAAAGGTAATGTTTCTTGTCTTATTTGGAACTTTAGATCCCTCTTTTTAATAAATCGATTATATACATTTATTTTCTGCGAATTTTTCACGTTTTCCTTTTTAAATCGATAAACATTTGTAACTAAAAATACTTCATCTTCTTTTGAAAATATATCTTCAAATAAGTGTTTATTATATGTATAAAGTTGAGAGAAATATTCCATATTTAAATCGTCGGTACCTTCTACATTTTGATATTTCCCTTCCCCAAAATGAAAATGCAAATGATTTTCCCACTGAAAGTATATATGCGGTACTAATGTAACCCCAGGAAATGTTTGATTCATATATTCTTTTAATTGCATTCTTATACCCTCTCTACTCTATAATTTCTTTTAACTGCCAATATGCATCTTCTAGCCACTGATGAATGACCTTCAATATAACGTTGTATTTAAATATCCTTTTTATTTGTATTCGTTATGAATGTTTTAATCCCCTTTTTATACGTTACATGAAATTTTATGGCAAATCATTGCTACAAAATACATAAATGTTTGATATTATAGTAATGTTAATGATTTGTTAGGAAAGGAACTACATAATGAATAAAAACATATTAATTATTGATGATGATAAAGAAATTGTTGAATTACTTGCTGTTTATTTGCGAAATGAAGGCTATAACATTTATAAAGCATACGATGGCGACGAGGCATTGCAAATGATTTCTACATATGAAGTTGACCTTTTGATTTTGGATATTATGATGCCAAAACGAAATGGATTAGAAGTTTGCCAGGAAGTTCGTGAGAATAACACTGTACCTATTCTTATGCTGAGTGCAAAAGCAGAAGATATGGATAAAATATTAGGTCTTATGACAGGCGCAGATGATTATATGATTAAACCATTCAATCCATTAGAATTAGTAGCTAGAGTGAAAGCTTTGCTACGAAGATCATCTTTCCAAAATACTACTTCTCAAAAGAATGAAGATGGTATTCTTCATATTCGTTCTGCTGAAATACACAAACATAATCATACTGTTAAAGTAAATGGAGAATATATTAAACTTACATCTATTGAATTTGATATTTTATATTTACTTGCGAGTAATACTGGAAGAGTATTTAGCTCCGAAGAAATTTTTGAACGTGTTTGGAATGAAGATGGTTATGGTTCAAATAAAACTGTAATGGTTCACATTAGTAATTTACGGGATAAACTTGAAACAGTAATGAATGGAGAGAAGTTTATTCATACTGTTTGGGGAGTAGGCTATAAAATTGAGAAATGAAGCATTTGATATATTAAAAGATATCCCTAAATGGAAGTTAATTTTTTGGTTCTCGTTAGCTATCATACTTACCCCTATAACTGAATTAATTATATACCGTCTTGTTACAAGTGTAATTGAAAGTTCACTTACGTTAAGCGAACTCGGAAAAGAATTCATTAGAATTTTTGGTTATGAAAAATATAAAGGAATAAAGGAATCTCTATGGATGATGATTGTCTCTTATTTATTTTTATTTTCTATTTTCTCATCCTACCTATACATTTTTTATCGTCATGAAAGAAAGATTTATTATGAAACTTGTATAAAAAAAATGATAGAAGAGATTCGTTATATTGCAAATGGAAACTTCAATCATAAAGTTTCTATCGTAAATCATAATTATCTAGAAGAGTTAGCGACCGGGGTTAATCAAATTGTTGAACAATTGAAAGTCTCAATTGATGAAGAGAGACAGGCAGAACAAGCAAAAAGTGAACTTATTACAAATGTATCACATGATTTACGTACTCCTCTTACCTCTATAGTTGGATACGTGAATTTAATCCACCATGATAATTATAGAGATGAAGTGGAATTACGCTATTATATACAAGTCATTTACGATAAAGTAACCCGTCTTAATGCATTAATGAATGACTTGTTTGAATATACACGTGTTCAAAATAAAGAATTAAGTTTATATTCTGTCCCCATTGATATTGTAGAGCTACTTGGACAATTAACTGTTCAATTCCGCATACAAGTTCAAGAAGCAAATATAGAATGTCGACCTTCTTTCCCATCTCAAAAACTCATGGTATTAGCTGATGGAGACAAATTAGTGCGAGTGTTTGAAAATCTTATTATAAATGCTATCGCTTATGGAAACGACGGTGGATATATCGACCTTGCTGCCTATGAAAGCAATAATATGATTAATATAGATATAACAAATTACGGCCAACCTATTCCTAGTACGGATTTACCTCATATTTTTGAACGTTTTTATCGCGTTGAAAAATCTCGCTCTACGAACACTGGTGGATCTGGACTCGGATTGGCAATTGCAAAAAGTATTGTCGAATTGCATAAAGGAACAATTGAAGTATATAGTGATGATAAAAAAACAACTTTCACTGTAAAACTACAACCATATAAATGTTAATACCACTTAATGTCAGGTCCAATTTCTTACCCTATAAGAAATCGGACCTTTTTTCCATTAAAACCCAAAATTTAATAATATTTTATAATTCTTTAGAAATTCTTTACCTTTTCTTTCTTCCTAATTAAGCATTCCTTTTTACAATATTATTATTGATGTCATAGTAGGAGGATCGCTTATGCAATTCTTGAAAAAGTTCGCAATTTTATTATTATCTTTTGTTATCACAGCACTTATCGTTTTATATTTTTACCTTTATGTAAACGGTCCAATTATTCAAGCTAAATCAGCTATTTTAATAGATGCTAATTCAGGTGAAGTTATTTATAAAAAAAATGAAGAAATTCCTATACAATCAGCTACTTTATCTAAATTAATGACAGAGTATATCGCAATGGAACAACTGAATGAAGGGAAAATACAGTTAGATGAGTTAGTAAAAATAAGTAACGAAGTTTTCCGAGCAGAAACGAGTCCAATACAAGTAACTTCGAAAGATAAAACGACGGTTCGAGATTTACTTCATGCATTGTTTTTGACAGGGAATAATCGTTCCGCACTTGCCCTTGCAGAACACATTGCTGGAAACGAAGATAACTTTACACTTTTAATGAATGAAAAAGCAAAACAATTAAAGCTATCACAATCATCCCCGTTTCTAAATGCTACTGGAATGAATAACGATACGAATAAACAATCAACTACAACAACAATAGACGTAGCTAAACTAGCAACACAATTAGTAACAGACTTTCCAGATGTATTGAATATTACGAAGCTAACCTCTTACCAATTTACCTTCAAAGATTCCAAAGTTTTCAACACTAATAAAATGATTTATTCCCTTAATAAAAACATTAAACTCCAAGGTGTTGACGGCTTGCAAACTAGTTTTTCAACTAATGGTAATTATAGTTTTGTCAGTACAGCAAAGCGAGGAGATACTAGACTTATTTCAGTAATATTAGAGGCCGATGATGAAAACAGTACTTTTATTGAAACAAAAAAGTTACTACAGTATGGTTTTGATCCTTCCTCGTACTCTGCAATCCAAGCCTTTAAAGATGCTGTTACATCTTGGACAGTTTTGCTTCAATTTAAAAATTTGATCATACAAACATTGTTGATTTTCTTCATCATTACAATTTTAATGTTTTTACATATACGTCAGAAAAAATCCGAGGATTTCAACTAGGAAATCTTCTTTTATATAAAAACCGGCTTGCATTTACAGTGCACGCCGGTTTCTAAATCTATAGTCCTCTTCCAATTAAATTCGCTGAAACAGGCTGAAGATTTAATTCTCTCGCCCATATAGATAGCTGACCGATATGGTGAATTTCATGCACAATTACATGTCTTAAAACTTCACCGTATGTATATGTTTTATCTGTCCACGAAGCTTTTAATATCTTACATTCTAGGCTAGATGACCACAACTGCAAAAAAATTTCTAATTCTCGTTTATATAAATTAGATAACGCTTTCACTTTCTGGATTGATTGATACTCTTTAAACTGCGGTGCATTATCTTCTTTTCCTTGAAGCGCACTAATCCAGCTATATTCAACATCTACAATATGAAACAATGTTTCTAAAATACTCCCAACACCACCAACACGTTTGCGGAGTAATTCTTCCTCTGAAAGTTGCTCACACCACTTAAACCAATCATCTCTTACCTGCCAATTGTATCGAAATAAAGTGTACATATTTATCTCTCCCCTACTCCAATTATCCACCTAACAGCCTCTATTACATAATGTGGCTCATCTTTTTGAATATAGTGACCGCTTTGTTCTGCAATTACAAATTTATTATTGCTTGATAATCGTAACAATTCTTCTTGCAACTGTAACCACTTCAGTTGTGCAGCTTGCGAATAAAAAGCTTTTTTACTAGCAGCTAACACGACAAGTGGAATATTTCTAGTTGACTGACAATGTTTACCTGCTTCGCCTAGACTAAACATAAACTCTTCATAAGAACTTTCATATACAAATTGTTTATAGTAAGCTTCTTGAAATTCTGGGGACATGATTGGTAGAAAATCTTCTTTATAATTTTCCGGTGTCGAATCAACCAAAACTATTCCCAACATATCTTTGGGATAAGCAGTCGCAAATAAACGTGCATTTATACCGCCAAAAGAATGTCCTACAAAAATATAAGGTGGTTTCAATCGTAGTTGCGCTAAGCAACTTCTTAAATCTTTTACCATTTCAGAACTAATACGTCGCTTGGAACTCTTCCCACTTTTTCCTAAGCCCGCTCGATCATATGTAAGTACCGTCCCATATTCCGTCAACTCTTCAGCGATATGATCCCATGTCTTTGAATAATCGCCATAACCTGCCTCCATTATAATAACTGGCTGCAGCTTCTTTCCTTGGAACTTTTTCGTATACATTTTAAAATCGTCAACTTGTACATATTCTTCTATACATTTAACCATTGACAATCAATTCTCTTCGACCAATTTCCTCTACAGCATGATTAATTATTTCACTTACAGATAAAGAGCCATCCAATATAATATCCGAATTCGGCTTAACAGTATGGATTGCCTCTAAATAAGCTTTTCTCGCAAATGTCATGTAATGTTTCAAATCATTATGTATTTCATCTATTGTATCTTCCTTAAAATCTCGTAAAATTCTTCTAGCCATCGCTATATCTAAAGGCGTATCGATAAATATAGTTACATCAATAACTTCTCGCATTTCACTATTTAAGTATGCAAAAGGATAATCTACAATAATATAATCAAAACTACTATCTTGTATAGAACGCTGAATATCATTAATTAGCGGTGTAAGTACCCATTCATCATAATTTGCTCCATCATCAATCCATTTACAAATATCAGCAGGGCCGTTATCAAAGTTATAGCTATCAAAATACAATGCTTTTGAATTTGTTAACTTTTGACTTAATCTTTCTGTAACAGTAGTTTTACCTCCTCCTGAAACAGCTGCAACTGTAATGATTTTCATTTTTTTATTCATAATTTCCCACCATACCCCTTTTAATTAACATAACATAATTATAGAAAACTATTATTTTTTATCGCTCCATTCATATTCTAACATACTCATTTCCCATAAATTCCAGTATGTATCTCCTACTTTTTTTGACTCTCTTAATAAACCTTCTTTTACAAATCCTATTTTTTCATAACATGCAATGGCCGATGTATTAAAATCATAAACACCTAGAGTTACTCTATGTAGTTTTAATTCTTCAAATGCAATTTGTAGTACTGCTTTCATCATATGTTTCCCTATAGAACGCCCTCGCATTTTCGTATCACCAACTAGCACTTTTCCAATCCTTGCAGATTTATTTATATTGTCAATTTGTCCAAGTGAGATATGACCAATTACTTCTTTAGTCTCTTCATCTATTACTTTGAATGCTAGAGTATTTGAGCTTTCTATATATTTTTCTAATTGCTGTTCATTTAAAGGATATGTAAATGCATTTCCCGACCATTGTATTAGAAATTCTTCGAAATTAATCCAATTTATTAATTGTTTAAAATCAGATTTTTTAAAGGTTTCTAGTTTAATCACTTCCATGCTCCTTTCGTACATCATACTTTATAACCTCAAACTTATTTCTATATAAAGAATATATTCTCCTGTTATATGAAATTAAAATAAAGCCATTCATTTGAATGGCTTTACAAAAAAGAAGCATAATTATGCTTTGTTTGCTACATCAATACCATTAAAATCAAAGTCAGCAGTAATCGTTGTAACCGGTGGGAAAATTGCTTCAATTTTGCAAATGGAAATAATTACTCCAACCGATCCAGGAATAGCTGCCAGCTTAACTACATCACAACTTACAGACGCAACAGTACCTACATAAGTACGTCCCTCTGTGTTAATTTGAACTGTTCGATTAATTAATTTCTTAAGTTCATCTCTAATTCCTTGTACACAAGAATTATCACATTTCTCATGCTGTTCTTTTTTACACTCTTCGAATACTTCCCAACAATCATCCTGTTTACATGTACACTTCTTTTTACAATTATTAAATCGAGAACCCAATACCTCACCCCCTAATCCTTTCTATTAGTAAAGTATGTCCACTAACTTAAAAGGGTACGAGGCAAACACATAGAAAGAAAAAAACAAACGATTGTACTAAACTTTTCTTTCATTATTAACTATAAAAACATACCTCGCCTAATTAAAAGCTTGTTTGATGAGAGGCCTTGGATTTAGTCCTACCTCATTTAATATTTAGACACCACTTTCTAAAACAAATCTTTTTTCTTTTAAATAAGTCGCCCCTTAAAGATGCACCAGATTTCCCATCGCTTCACATATACATAGACTTTTTTTGCGCTAATATAGTATGTTTTTCCTTCGCTATTGTGAAATATACATTCAGAAAAGCGTACTCCAAAATAAGATATTATTTATAATCAAAACGTTTTCTTCAACAAGTGTTTATTGAACAATATCATAAATAATAGTTCTCTCTACTATCTCTTGAAAATTAGCATAGTTTGTATGAACTCTATATCAAGTAGAAAGCACTCTATATCAAGTAGAAAGCACTCTATTATATAAAGGTAAAATAGTAGGTTAATAAACAAGCCATTTTTTTATTAAAACATAGAATAATATGAATCCTATTGAAAGGAGGTAGAAAAGGATGTCCTGGAAAAATGATTGCTGGAGTTCTCAGAAAAATCATTGTTGTGATGACTGGTGGAAATCTAAAGAAAAATCTCATTGTAATGATGATTGGAGTTCTAAGGAAAAGCATTGTAATGATGATTGGTGGAAATCTAAAGAAAAGCGTCATTGTGATGATGATTGGAGTTCTAAACGAAATAAGTGTCGTTGTAAATGTTTCTTTATTTGTTGCCATTGTAAAAGGAAAAATTGGTAATGTTTTCAATGTCAACTTAAAGGAAACAATATGTCTTTTGGAACCGATAAATACTAGAATGTATTACACAAAAAGCTGACTGAATATAGTCAGCTTTTTGTCAATGAACACGTAAAGATTTCAACAGGTATATATTTACTGATTGGGTGAAGTATTAAGAAAAAACAAGCTGACTCTTATAAGTCGATTTTTAATTACTTCACATACGTATAAAGCTTTATATGCTCTCATTAATTCAGCGAATTTACCAGTATTTTCACCAAAAAATTCATGGAATCTTTAATTAGTCGCGTACTTTCATTGTCTTCAGGAGCCCCACAGACAATCAGGGTTTCTTTTATTTAAATAAAGGTTTTATTTAAACTTTACAAAACTCACCTATATTAAAATATCTTCTAAAATCTCTATTGAACATTTATAATACTTTTAAACGTTTTAAATTCTACAATCAGTAATGGAGGCATTTTAATGGGAATCATCCCAAAAGTATCATCACACCAATCAAATTCTAATATACTCTCACAGCAAGTGAACCCTAATACCCAACAAGGTAATATAAAAAAACAAGACGCCGTATTATAACTACATTGGCTTTTATATTACCTATAATTTTTGTCCTTCAATATTCTTTGAATAACCAACAAGAAATGATTAAAGAAAAACAAATCATGCTTAATACGGAGCAACAAAAGTTATCTTCTGTAAAGAAGGATAGTCATTCCCTTAAGAATGACGTTAAGGCTTTAACAAGTAGTGAAGAAGAAATTTTAAAATTCGCAAGGAAACTGTATGGATTTTCTAAACCGAATGAAACTATATTTCAAATAACTGAATAAAATTACACTGCATTACCCAAAAGGCGATTTGAAGATAATCGCCTTTTTATATTTAATTTCTAAAGGAATCATACTAATCTCTCTTTCTATCATATAACTATTTTATTTAATTTGTTAAAATACAACCACTTGTCCATTTCACTTTGCTCTATCATTACATTTACTATTAGTAATACGATTTATAGAGGTGATAAATAATGGACGAGTTTTTATCTTTTGCTGCACTTAATCCGGGTTCTATTGGACCTACACTTCCACCTGTTCAACCCTTCCAATTCCCTACCGGTCCCACCGGTTCTACAGGAGCTACTGGATCAACTGGATTAACCGGACCAACCGGACCAACTGGATCAACCGGACCAACCGGACCAACTGGATCAACCGGACCAACCGGACCAACTGGATCAACCGGACCAACCGGACCAACCGGACCAACTGGATCAACTGGATCAACCGGATCAACTGGACCAACCGGATCAACTGGACCCACTGGACCTACTGGATTTAATCTTCCTGCTGGGCCTGCATCTATTACCTTGACTTCTAACGAAACCACAGCATGTGTATCCACTCAAGGAAATAATACGTTATTTTTTTCGGGTCAAGTATTAGTAAACGGTAGTCCTACTCCAGGGGTAGTGGTCAGTTTTTCATTTAGTAACCCCTCTCTTGCTTTCATGGTTCCTCTTGCTGTCATTACCAATGCTTCAGGTAACTTTACCGCTGTATTTCTAGCCGCTAATGGGCCTGGAACAGTAACCGTTACTGCTTCACTTCTTGATTCTCCTGGAACAATGGCTAGCGTCATTATTACCATTGTGAATTGTCCGTAATGATTTTATTTTTAAGAGCTAAACAATTTCTGATAAGATGAGCACTGATTTGCAGTGCTCTTTTTTATCATTAGGATGTTACTTTCAAATGAGTTTTCGTAACACCCTACTAAAATAACGTTTTTATTAAGAACTAATAATCTTTATATTTCTTAAACTTGTCATCACAAGTAATTTTTATAATTAGTTATATTCTCAATATATTTTATGTATATAATTCCATTCAAAGATACATAATACCCACGTAACTACTTAAAAACACTTCGTTTTATATCTAAGTTAAAAAAGGAGCTACATAACATGGATAAAAAAGATCTATTAAGTCAACAACTTGAACATGTGTCATCAGATGCGTTGAATACTCCTAGTAAGGCCCAAGAGCAAATGCAAGAAGCATCTCAGCAGGCACATACTTTAAACAAAAAGGACAGTACTCAATCTTTACATGTTGAAGATTTACCACATTAAAACGTATATAGAACAACGAACAAATAGTACATGTTAAGGGGAAAGATCTTAAGAACGAGTGAACTTAATTTCTTCCCTTTTTCTATTAAAAATCACTTTAATAGGAAATCTGTACACATTTTTGACATATCCACTATTACAATCCCCTGAAAATTTACGATGATATCATCTCTCTTAGTGAATACCTGTCCCCCGGGGATTTCTCTTTTTATTCATTACTTTTCGCTTCACTAAATTTCATCCTTAACAAAATTTAATTACTCCAATGAATAAACATGACACAATATCGTATTTTGATAAAAACTATAAAACAGACATACTTAACACTAATAGTAAAATTTTGTTACTTCAATTTTACTTCTTTCCTCGTTTCTTTTATAAACATTAAAAATGAGCTCTATTTACATAGAGCTCATTCCTCATTTTATAATTTACTAGACTGTAACCCCTGAATAAACGGAACTACTTCAGGATTTACAAGCGATGATAAATCCCCTAATTCTTTTCCTAAGTAAGCAGCTTTAATGACGCGTCGCATTACTTTAGAATTACGTGTTTTTGGTAAATCTTCTACAACGTGAATATCCTTTGGACACAATGCTTTTCCGATATGAGAGTTTACTAAACTCATTAATTCTTTCTTTAACTCTCCTGTGAATGTTACATTGTCCCTTAATACTACAAAACAATGACAAACTTCACCTTTTACATCATCAGGTACACCAATCGCGGCAGCTTCTATGACATCATTATGCTTCACAAGAATAGATTCATATTCTGCAGGTCCAATACGTTTTCCAGCAATGTTTAACGTATCATCTGAGCGTCCTGTAATAATATATTGCTCACCATCATAAATCACCCAGTCACCATGAACCCATTTATTTTCAAAACGTGACCAATACGTGTTCACATAACGCTCATCGTCTTCCCAGAAACTTTTCGTCATACCAACCCAAGGTTTCTCTAAACATAATTCTCCAACTTCATCACGAATTGGATTGCCTTGATCATCGAGCACAACTGCTGCCATTCCTGGTAAAGAAGCGTTAAAACTAATCGGTGCAATCGGTTTAATAAGGACGTTTCCGAAAATCCCACCAGAAATTTCAGTTCCGCCTGAATAGTTACAAATTGGTACATTATTTTTTCCAACTGTTTCAAATAGCCACATCCAAGGATCTGGATTCCAAGGTTCACCTGTTGATGCGAATACTTCTAAACTCTTGAGCGAATGTTTATTTACATACTCATCACCCTTTGCCATTAACGCACGAATTAATGTTGGTGATATACCGAGATGTGTAATTTCATATTTATCAACGGTCTCCCATAAACGATCTGCTTCTGGGAAATCTGGAACACCTTCGTACATAACCATCGTTGCTCCATTAATGAGAGAGCCGAATAGTAAAAACGGTCCCATCATCCAGCCCATATCAGTTACCCATAATACGCGGTCACCTTGTTTGATGTTCATTCCAAATCCTGCATCAAATGCAGATTTCAAAGGGAAACCAGCATGTGTATGTACTGTTCCTTTCGGTTTCCCAGTTGTACCTGATGTATAAATGAGCATTAACGGATCATCACTATTCATCTCTTCAGCATGTGTAAATGGTTTTTCTTTTTCTAGCGCACTCCATGGGAAATCATAATTATGTGGTGTAAAATCATTTCCTGCATGACGAACAATAACAACTTTTTCAACAGTTGGACAATGTTCGCAAGCTTTATCTACTTCGTCTTTTAATGAAACAACTTTACCTCGGCGTGAAAAACCATCTGCAGTAATGATCATTTTTGATCCTGCCGCTTGAACACGGGTCATGACTGCATCAGACGCAAATCCTGAGAATATTGGTGAAATAATTGCTCCGATTTTCATAACAGCTAACATTGCAACAACTGTTTCTGGAATCATCGGCATATAAATTGTTACACGGTCACCTTTTTCAATACCCGCATGTTTCAAACCGTTTGCAACGCGACTTACCCAGTTGTCAAGCTCTTCATATGTAAATGATTTTGAAGTTCCATTTTCCCCCACGTACTGTAGTGCTGGTTGCGTTCTTGTTTCATCATCTGCAAGCCAGCGTGATAAAACTGATTCTACAACGTTACATGTTCCGCCATTATACCACTGTGCAAACGGCGTACCATTTTCTAAATCTAGCACTTCTGTATAAGGCTTCATCCATTGATAGCCAACCGCTCTCTCAGCTTCTCCCCAAAACCAATCTGTTTCTTCAATAGATTTATTATAAAACGTTTCATAATCTTCATAGCCCAATGATTTCATCCAACCATATAAACGCGTTTTTTCTTTATATTCTTCTGTTGGAAACCAAACTGCTTGTTTCAATGTTTTCCCCTCCTTGACTTTTTGAGCAAGAAAGCCCTAAATAGGGCTTTTAAACTGGATAAACAGGATGTTTACGATCTGTAAATACTTGATATTTACTCATATACATTTCGAATCGTCCTTTTAACTCTTCTCTTAAATTGTTTGGATGAACAATACCATCAATGACCATCTCTGATGCTAAATGGTAAATATCAATATCTTTCTTATACTCTTCGCGTTTTTCAGCAATGAAGCTATCACGCTCTTCTTCTGGTAAAGCTGCAATCTTATTTGCATAGACAGCATTGACTGCCGCTTCTGGACCCATTACTGCAATAGAAGCTGTCGGTAATGCTAGGCAGCAATCTGGTTCAAAGGCTGGACCTGCCATTGCATATAAACCAGCACCGTATGCTTTACGAACAACGATAGAAATTTTCGGTACAGTTGCTTCACTCATTGCAGAAATCATCTTTGCACCATGACGAATAATACCAGCACGCTCTACTTTTGTACCAATCATAAATCCAGGTACATCTGCAAGGAATAACAATGGAATATGATATGCATCACATAAATTAATAAACTTCGCTGCTTTATCCGCTGAATCGTGGAATAATACGCCGCCTTTCATACGCGGTTGATTTGCAATAATACCAACTGGCTTACCATCAATACGTGCCAAGCCTGTAATTAGTTCTTGAGCAAATAATTTTTTCACTTCATAGAAAGAACCTTCATCAATAACTCTATTAATGAGATCTTTCATATTGAAAGGAGCATTTTGATTTTCTGGAATGATTTGTTCTAACGTTTTTTCGAATTGTTTCGGTTCTTGAGGTGTAACCAATGGAGTCTTCTCTAAGTAGTTGTTTGGAAAATATGAAATGTATTGTCTTGCTTGTGTAATCGCATCTTCTTCTGTTTTACATAAAACATCTCCGCATCCTGATACAGAGCAATGCATACGAGCTCCGCCCATCTCCTCTAAAGTTACCTTCTCGCCGATAACCATCTCCGCCATACGAGGAGAACCTAAGTACATAGATGCATTTCCTTCTACCATCATAACAATGTCACAAAAGGCTGGAATATATGCGCCACCAGCTGCCGAAGGTCCAAATAATAAGCATACTTGAGGAACTTTACCTGATAATTTCACTTGATTGTAGAAGATTCTTCCTGCACCGCGGCGCCCTGGGAACATTTCTACTTGATCTGTAATACGCGCTCCAGCAGAGTCAACTAAATAAAATAACGGAACACGTAATTTTTCTGCCGTTTCTTGAATACGTAAAATCTTTTCAACTGTACGTGCGCCCCATGATCCAGCCTTTACCGTTGAATCATTTGCCATTACGCATGCAGTACGACCATGTATTTTACCCGTTGCCGTTATAACACCATCAGCAGGTAATCCTGTTTGTTCACAATTTGCAAATAATGCATCTTCTACATATTCACCATTATCAAATAAAAGAGCTAAGCGATCTCGAACGAATAGTTTTCCTTTTGCTTTATTTTGTTCATGATACTTTGGTGCGCCGCCTTGTTTAATCGCTTCAACTCGTTCTTCAAATGTATTCGATTGTTGTTTTTGGTCTAACATATTTACTCCCCCTTATACATTGGTGTGCGTTTTTCCTTGAATGCTTGTAATCCTTCTAATCTATCTTTCGTATGGATTACACCTTCATACGCTTGTTTTTCCATTTGTAATCCGGTATGTAAATCAACTTGAATACCGTTTGAAATTGCTTCTTTTGCTAATCGAACAGCAATAGGACCATTACTAGCAATTTTCTCTGCTATTTCAATCGCTTTCTCTTCAAGTAAATGAGCTGGTACAACAAATTCTACTAAACCATATTCTTTTGCTTCTTGCGCTGAAATACGTCTGCCTGTATAAATTAATTCTTTCGCTCTACCAACACCAATTAATCTTGGTAAACGTTGCGTACCACCTGCTCCTGGTATAATTGCAAGTGTAGTTTCAGTAAGACCAAGACTTGCAGATTCAGCCGCAATTCTAAAATCACAAGCTAAACTTAATTCCGTACCACCACCAAGGGCGATTCCGTTTATAGCAGCAATAACTGGCTGTGGTAATTGTTCAACCATCTCCATAGTAGTGCGAATCATACTAACAGCATGGCGAACTTGTTCCTCATTCATACCAGCACGTTCTTTTAAATCAGCACCAGCACAAAACGCTTTTTCACCAGCACCTGTTAAAATAACTACACGAGTATTGGACTCTTCACTTATTTGAGTTAATATGTTTTGTAACTCTTCTAATAACGCTAAAGATAATGAGTTTGCTTGTCTTTCACGATATAACGAAATCTTTATAACGTGAGGTGTTACATAATTAACTGAAATGTTTTGTAGTTGTAGCATCTTCTCACCTACTTATCGTTTTATGTTGAAGCGCTCTATACACATGACTCGGTAATTGGATATTTAATTTACTTTGAATGAATTGACTCGCTTTCAATAACTTCTCTTCATCAATATTCGTTTGGACCCCTAACTTATGAAGCATATGAACTAAGTCATCGGTTGCAACATTGCCTGATGCTCCTGGTGCATATGGACATCCACCAAGACCACCACAAGAACTATCAAATGTTGTAATACCATATTCTAATGACTTAACTACATTCGCCAGAGCCATTCCATACGTATTATGGAAGTGCATTGCAAACTGCGAAGCATCATATTTCTTTAATAAATGCTCTAATACTCGCTCTACTTGTAGTGGATTCGCTACACCAATCGTGTCACCAAGAGATACTTCATAAATGCCGTATGAAAATAGTTGATTACATAATTCGTCAACCGCTGTGGCACTTATATCTCCTTCATAAGGACATCCAAATACAGTAGAAACATAGCCTCTTACCTTTTTCCCTTCGAATATTGCCTGTTTTGTTATATCTTCAATTACAACTAATGCTTCTTTAATTGATTTATTAATATTACTTTTATTATGAGATTCACTTGCTGATAAAAAAACATTCACCTCATCTACATTTTGCAAAAAAGCTCGTTCCAAACCATTTTGATTTGGAACAAGCGCTGCATATGTAACATTTGGATCCCTTTTCAGCTCAGAAAACACATCATTTGCATCTGCTAATGCAGGGACCCATTTAGGGTGAACGAATGAGGAAACTTCAACGTACGATAATCCCGCCTCTGTAAGTAATTGAATCCATTTTACTTTATCTTTTGTGCCAACAATCTTTTTTTCATTTTGTAAGCCATCACGTGGCCCGACTTCTTTAATGACAGCAAAATTAGGTAGTTTCAATTCGCTTCCCCCTATATCTCCCTATTCAATTTCTAATAATACATCTCCTTCATTTACAAAATCGCCTTCTTGCACATTAATTTTCATAACTGTGCCAGCTTCTTCTGAAATGATTGGAATTTCCATTTTCATAGATTCCAAAATGACGACATCCTGCTCTTCCTCTACTGTATCTCCTACTCCTACAACAATTTTCCATACATTTCCTGCCATCGATGCATATACCTTCGTCATCATTTTTTCCCCCTTAATATTGTTAAATCTTATTTTTTAACGAGTTGTTTCGTTACAAAACCCGTTGTATAAATACCACTTTTAAACACATCGTCTTCCAATACTTGAAGTAGCATTGGCGTGTTCGTTTTAATACCTTCTACTTTTAATTCTTCTAAAGCATCATGTAATTTTGAAATGGCTTCTTCACGAGTTTCACCATGAGCAATGACTTTCGCAATCATTGGATCGTAGAAAGGTGTAATCGTTACTTGATTCTCCAAAAAGTGATCAATACGTACATTGGATGGAAGCGTTAAATCTGTAATTTTCCCAGGTGATGGGAAGAAAGTTTTCGGATCCTCTGCATAAATACGTGCCTCAATGGCATGACCACTACGTTTTATATCATCTTGTGTAAATGATAGTTTCTCACCGTATGCAATTAGAAGTTGTTGTTCTACAAGATCTAAACCAGTAATTTCTTCTGTAACTGGATGCTCTACTTGTAATCTCGTATTCATCTCTAAGAAATAAAAGTTCTTCTGATCATCTACAAGAAACTCAACTGTACCTGCATTTGTATAGCCTAGAGCTTTGGCAGCTTGTACAGCAACTTCCCCCATCGCTTTTCGCGTACCTTCATCTAAAAATGGTGAAGGTGCTTCTTCAATTACTTTTTGATTTCGGCGCTGCACTGAACATTCACGCTCCCATAAATACACTGTATTACCATGTGTATCTGCTAAAAGCTGAATTTCAATATGGTGTGCATCTGCAATATAGCGCTCTAAATACATTTCTCCGTTACCGAAGAAGTTTTGTGCTCTTGTTTTGTTACTTTCAAATGCTTTGGTGAGCGTTTGCTCAGTTTCCATCAACTGCATTCCAATGCCTCCGCCGCCTGCGGATGCCTTCAGCATTAATGGATAACCAATTTGTTTTGCAATTTCAATTGCTTCTTCAGCAGTTTCAATATTTGTAGTAATACCTGGAACTACTGGGACATCTGCAGCTTGCATTGCAATACGAGATTCGATTTTACTTCCCATCTTCGTAATAATTTCTTCAGATGGACCGATAAATACAATTCCTTCTTCTCTACAGCGAACCGGAAAAGATGGATTCTCTGATAATAATCCATATCCCGGATGGATTGCTTCAGCATTTGTCTTCTTAGCTATTTCAATAATTTTTTCAAGGTTTAAATAGCTTTCTTGGACACGCGGTCCACCTACTAAGTAAGCTTCATTTGCCATTTTTACATGTAGGGCATTTTCATCAGCCTCAGAATAAATAGCAACAGTGCGAATGCCAAGTTTTTGACAAGTTTTCATAATACGAACTGCGATTTCCCCGCGATTAGCAATTAATATTTTTTGAAACATAGTGATTCCTCCTTTTTATCTACATCCTAAATGTCTTGCAATTACGAGACGTTGAATTTCAGAAGTTCCTTCACCAATTTCTAATAGTTTTGCATCACGAATATGTCGTTCCACTTCATATTCACGCATATAGCCGTATCCACCGTGAATTTGTACCGATTGATTTGCAATACGACTAGCAGCCTCAGATGCAAATAACTTTGCCATAGCCGCTTCTTTACCGAAAGGTTTATCATTATCTTTTAACCAAGCCGCTTTATGTACTAAATTACGTGCAAGTTCTACTTCAGTCGCCATATCAGCTAATTTAAATTGAATCGCTTGGAAATTAGAGATTGACTTTCCAAATTGTTGACGTTCTTTCGCATATTGCAGCGCACGTTCAAATGCAGATTGTGCAATACCTACTGCTAATGCTGCGATTGAAATACGTCCTCCATCAAGTGTATATAAGAATTGTTTAAATCCTTTATTAACATCACCAAGAATATTTTCTTTCGGTACACGTACACCATCAAGTACGATTTCACATGTATTAGAAGCACGAACACCCATCTTATCGTAAGGACTTGAGATCGTTAATCCTTCACTTGTAGTCGGTACGATAAATGCCGAAATACGTTTTCTACCATTATCTTCAACACCGTTGATAGCGGTTACAATAATTGTATTTGCATACTCTGCATTTGTAATCCAACACTTTTCACCACTAATAACATACTCGTCCCCATCTAATACAGCTTTCGTTTGTGTGCCGCCTGCATCAGATCCAGCGTTCGGCTCAGTTAAACCGAAAGCACCTAATGTTTTACCTGACGCCATTGGAACTAAATATTTCTGTTTTTGTTCTTCTGTACCGAAATAATAAATTGGAGAAGCACCTAATGAAATTGTTGCAGCATAACTTAATCCTGTCCCACCACAAGCACGACCAATTTCTTCAACTGCTAACGCGTACGATACAGTATCGCCACCTGAACCTCCATACTCTTCAGGGAATGGGATGCCTAATAATCCTAGTTCGCCCATTTTTCGAAATGTTTCATATGGAAATTCCCCAGTTTTATCATAATACACAGCTTTCGGTGCGATTTCCTTTTCAGCAAAGTCACGTACCATTTCTTTAATCATTTGTTTTTCGCGAGTTAGAGTAAATTCCATTCCGCTACACACCCCTTATCGAATATTGAGTTTCGACAGCGTGCGAGTTTCTACTACAAACATTACTTCTTAAAAGAAATGAATATTAGTTAGACAATTGCTATAATTCTGTCATAACTTAATTTTAAAACAGATTCTGTACCAATGCACAAAAAAATTCCTACATTGTTCTACAACAACATAGGAAGTTTTATGTCGAATTATGTAATTTATTGTTTAATAATCTCTACCTTTTCCCGAATCCGAAATTTCTACTAATGCTTCAGGGTATGGTTCAAAATATGTTTGTCTTAATAAATACTTATCGTCAAATCGAATGGCCCATGATTTTAAAATTGTAAGTAAGCTACTAAGCGGGACTTTCTTTTCTATATACTTTTGTATCAAATCTAAAAAATGATCTTTTTCTTGTTTTTTCAACTTTGTTTTAAAATATCCAAAAATATGCTCACATACATTTACATTCGATGTATAGCGGGGGGTGCGCATAAATAATTCATATAAAGTCTTCTCATACTTATCAAATACAACTTCAATCGTTTCATTTTTTTGATTTGCAATAATACGCCCTAATTCTTTTTGTTTCACTTGATTATATGCCATAAATAAATACTTATAGTCTGATTGAAATGATACGAGTTCTTTTATGTTTTTAGTATGTTTAATCATTTTGTAATGCGCGATAGTAAACAGTCTTGTAAAGAAATGTTCTCTTATAATAAAATTCGACAATCTCCCCTCTTCTTCAATTGGAAGATGCGAAAATTTTTTTATTACTGCTCCGCCAAATAAGCCAGACCCCTTTCCTTTTGCTGGTGCTTTTTCAAAACCAGAATAAATTTTCACATCACGCGTACCACAACTCGGCGAACGATTCTTTAAAATAAAACCATCCACATCAGATATCGTTTGTAAAAAGACATTTGAAAATTGCAACATTTTTTCAGTTACATCTTCTCGTGTCGACGGCTGTACAAGCCTATTCACACCATTTTCTTCTACAATTCTTATCGTTTCACGAGGAGTCCCCAATCCGATCTCGACTTCTGGACAAACAGGTATAAATGTAACAAATGGCTGCAAATTTCGTATTGTTACATCTGGTATCATCTCTGCATTATAACGACAGGCATCAAATTCTAAACATTTACTTACAACAATTGTTGGTTTTGCAAATTGCCGCATTTCATTACCTCCATGGTATCAATCCATACAATCTAAATTGTACTGATATTAGTATCTTAAGCAAAGTCTGTTTATATTGATTATTTTTATAATAACTATAAATTTAATGCTATATCAACTGCAATTCAAATCTATTTCGTATATGTATTAACAAGTTCTTGTACAAAATTGTTAATACTTTTTTGTCTAAACACAATCCATCTTTACTAGCATATTTACAGATTCTTTCCTCTCCTCTTTACAGCTAAATTAATATAAGTCTTAATACGAATTTTAATCCCAAGTTATTTGGAATATATTCTTTATATTTGTACATTATAGACTGAGAAAGTATTACTTGTAGTTAGGGTGTTCCAAATGAATTTTAGAAACCTACTTTCTTTATTACGGAACATTTTCAGAAGCATTTTTTCTTTTGTAAAAAACATTTCAAAAAATCCATTCAGTTTAAGGAGGCATATTAAAATGGGCGTATTAAGTGGTAATCCCCCAAATGAACCAATGCATTACGGAGAAGTCTTTGCAATTTGGAGTTATCTCGCAGGGGCACAAGGTGCAATTGCTGGTTACCAAGTTCTTGTCAATCATACTGGAGACGAGGACTTAAAAAAGTTTTTAGAAAATCTTATAGAAAATGATATCCAATCAGAAGTTGAAGAACTAAAAAACTTGTTAAAATCAAACGGTGTGGCATTACCACCAGCACCTCCAGAACGTCCAGTTGCATCTATTGAAACAATCCCTCCTGGTGCTCGTATTAATGACGCAGAAATTGCAGCTAAAGTTTCTATGGATCTTGCCGCTGGACTAGTAGCATGTAGCCAAGCAATGGGACAATCACTTCGAGAAGACGTAGGAATGATGTTTGGACAATTCCATATGAAAAAAGCACAAGCGGGTGCTACATTACTACGATTAAATAAGAAAAAAGGTTGGATTATTCCTCCTCCTTTACATGTTCTTCAATCTGATCAAGCATAACATGGCGTAAGCGGTTAACTTTTGTTAACCGCTTCATTATATTTACCTGTCCGTTTAATAATGGAAATTAAAGATAGTTCTAATAACTTTAACTTTATGATTTGGATACTGTGATACGAATAATGTACAAAAGTACTGGAGAAATTAATACATAAGAAAGGAGGGGAAAACCATGAAGAAGAAATTATCATCTATTTTAAGTGTTTTAGCACTATCTATTATGTTTTTAGGTACATCTGCACAAGCTGAATACGATGGAAATAATATGAACAGAGTTAATAACACTGACATTTCAACTCGAGTTAATGACAATAACTTAGACAGAGTTAATAATGATGTGAGAACTCGAAATGTAAATACGACAAATGATTTGAATGATAATCGGGATAAAAATAATAATTGGGCTTGGCTGGGTTTATTAGGTCTAGCAGGATTATTAGGTCTTAGAAGAAGAGACAAAGAAACACGCTAATTCAGAATATTTTTAGTAAACAAGTACTTATTTATCAAAAGTATATAATGAATATAAATCGCCTTTTTCAAGGCGATTTATTATTTTACTTAAATGTAAGATATGTAATTCATACTTCGACGATTAAATTCGTGGTGTTAATCCGTACAATATAAATTGAATCGTATTTTCAATTTCCACTTCATCATCCCATTTTTCTTCAGGCAATAATAAAAACCTTGTTAATAGTAAACCTAATACAGCTGATAAAGTAAGTCGTAAAACAGAAGAAGAGGGCATTTCAATAATTTCCCCTTCTTCTTGAAACTTTACAATTAACTTTTTAAAATGTGAAAGTAACTCTGTTTCTACTAAATGTTGTATTTCATTTTTCAGTTCCGGCTGAAATGGCACTTCTTGAATTAATATTTTTATCATTGGAAAATGCTTTTTTGCAAATTCAAATCTATTATGAATAACAACTCTTAGCAGCCCTTCATACGATTCATACTCCGATTTAAATATTTCCTTTGCGAAGGCTTGTACAAAAAATGGTGCAGCAAACTTTGTTAATGTTGGCATGACGACTGCTAACAATAAATCTTTTTTCGTTTTATAGTAGCGGAAGATCGTTCCTTCCGCTACACCAGCACGCTTTGCAATTTCACTTGTAGAAGTTGATGCATATCCTTTTTCTCCAAACATATCAACAGCTGCCTCTAAAATACGCATTTGACGTTCATTTCGTTTATCCGTATTTGTTGCGGCAATTAATTCATCCAGCCAATCTTTCTTCATCTATAATGCCCCTTTGTATCATCATTATATTTTTCGATGTTTCTTTAATGCAAATACATTTCCTATTGTAAATAATAGAGAAAAGAGTAGTAATACAGTAAGATCTAATGCAATCTCTGTAAATCCTTGATTTCGAATCATCACTTGTCTCATTGCGTCCGCTCCATATGTGAGTGGAAATAATTTCCCTAACATTTGGAGCCATTTATTCATAGATTCAATTGGAAACAAACCAGAAAAGAAAATTTGTGGCACAATGACAAGCGGTATGAACTGGATCATTTGAAATTCATTATTTGCGTATGCTGATAAAAACGTCCCTAAAGTTAATGCCGTTAAAGAAAGCATGCATGTAATAAGTAGCGTTAGCCATATGGAACCAGCTACATACAAATCTAAAATATAAACTGAAAAATTCACGATTATAATTGATTGTATAAATGCAAAGATTCCAAAACCAATAATATATCCTACAACTATTTCCCATCTTCTCACTGGAGTGGACAATAACCTCTCTAATGTACCACTTAAACGTTCTCTAACAAAGGAAACTCCAGACAATATAAATACAAAGAAAAATGTAAAGAAACCAATCAATACGGGACCAAGCCCATCAAACATTGTAAAGTCTTTAGAGCCATGTAAGTAATTTACTTCAGGCTTCATAACTGATACTTCATTCTTTTCTGTACTCTTTTGTAAAACTTGAAGTACAGCACGATTTTTTGATGAATCACTTCCTTCTAATAAAAGATTCATTTTCCCATTCTCTAAATAAATTACTGCATCTACCTTTTGCAGTTCTAACTCTGAAATTGCTTTCTCTTTGCCGTATTCATAAATTGAGGCTTCTTCAGTTTTCATTGTTTTTACAATAGGAGCAGGCACATCAACTACAGCAATATGCGGTACATAGTCTTTTTGTGTAAACACTAGAGACAATAACCAAAGTAATAACATAGGTGCCCCAAACATCATCGCTAACGAACGTTTATCTCGAAAAAATTGGCGAATAATACGAATGATTACACCAGTAACTCTCATGATAGGGCCACCTCTTCCAACAAAAAGACATCTTCAATCCGTCCTGATGATACCCGTTTTTTCAATTCTTCAGGTATTCCAGTCGCAACTAGCTTTCCTTCTCTAATCAACCCTAGACGCTCACAAAACTCAGCTTCATCCATAATGTGCGTCGTTACGATAATAGTTGTGCCTTTCTTTTTCAAATCATAAAATTTTTCCCAGATTATTTTTCTAAGAAGTGGATCTATCCCCACTGTTGGCTCATCTAATATTAATATTTCAGGTTCATGAAGGAGTGCTATCGCTAATGATAAACGCTTCTTCATCCCACCTGAAAAATGCTGCACTTGCTGTCTTATATGTTGTGATAATTGTACAAGGTCAAAAACCTCTTCGATTCTTTCTTTTTTATGTTTTCCCTTTAATCCATACATCGTTGCAATAAAATCTGCATTTTCATATGCTGATAGTTCTTCATATAATGCATCAGCCTGAGCCATATAACCAATTCTTTTCATTTCATTTAAATTAGGCATGTTCGTGTTGTATACAAGCACTTCACCTTTCGTTGTCTCATTAATACCTGCAATCAATTTAATAAGAGTCGTTTTCCCTGAACCTGAAGGCCCAACTAAACCAAATATCTCTGCTTTTTCAACTTGCAATGAAAGATTGTGTAACACTTCTTTTTTTCCAAAACTTTTTGATACAGTCCGTAAAATAATGGCAGGTTGCTGCACGTATTCTTCCCCCTTTTCTAAAATGAGTGAGTACTCACTTTTATTTTACTCTTGCGTAATTATATGTCAAACTTCATTGATTAGTATGTATTTTCAATCTTAAACAATGAAACAGAGTCGACATTAGAATATCATTTCTTAAAGTCGACTCTGTTTCATTTAAATTATATATTTTATTTTACGTTTTTAAATTCATATATTTCCTAATTCTAGCAACATCTAAAGAATATTCGATAACTAATTGCTGTAACGGTAAAATAACTGTGTCCGGATATAAATGTGCATATTGTAATGTTTCTGCATATTTTTCTAACCTTTTTTCTAAATACTTTATAATTTGATCAGGATGACTTACTAATAAACATTTACAATAATAATGTATTTGTTCCTCAATCGCCGTATACTCTTCAATTTCATATTCTTTATGCATGTGTACACCCCTTTAAGTTTTTTACATGAATTACTTATCACACTTTTCACTCGACAAATTTTAATTTTTTTGATTATTTACACTATAACAAATTATCCGGGTCAAATTTTGTTACTTTATGTAACGTAGAAAATTTTTAACAAAATTGTAATGTTAACTTGTATAAATTACATATGGCTTATTTTTCTATACAAAAAATCGTACAGTTCAATTTAACTGTACGACTACAAGTTCTGGTCTATTGAAAATTCTTTGCGGAATGATACTATTACCTAGTCCTCTACTTACTACCATAGACGTATTTTGTTTTTCATATAAACCGGCTGTATATGTAGGGAGAACCCCTTGATTTGGAGCAACTAAACCTCCGATAAATGGCAATCTAATTTGCCCTCCATGAGCATGCCCTGATAACACTAAATCTATTTGCTCATCAGCATACTCTGTTAAAAATTCAGGCCTATGGGATAGTAATACATTATATGTATCCGGCTGCATTTCAAATTTCGCTTTTATAATTTCATCTTTTACAACATTTCCTTCATCACGGTTTCCAGTAACAAATTCCGGATCATCAATACCAAGTATATGTATGTCTTGTCCCCCTATTTGAATACTTACATGTTCATTTCTTAAAACAGTAACATGATGTTGCTTCAACTCTTTCTCTAAATCATTATATTTTCCTGACCATTTTTCATGGTTTCCTGTCACAAAATAGACAGGATACTTCTTTACAAGTTCTCGGATTAGTTCCATACTAACTTCCGGATCATATGATTTACTGTCAATTAGATCACCCGTAATAGCAATAATATCTGGATTTATGCTTCTTACTTTTTGAATTAAAGTTTCTTGATTGTCGCCAAATTTTTTATTATGTAAATCTGAAATTTGGAGGATTTTAAATCCTTTAAAAGCGGAGGGAATTTTACTGGAGGTTATTTTAACCTCAGTTATACTTATTAAATTGTTCTGTAAATATAGAAAGATACTACTACCTACTAATGTAGCAATAAGTAATATAATTCTTTTAGCCTTCTTGTTCATATTTCCTCCTAAAATTTTGATCAGTACTACAATTCTCAATAAACATTCCGTGCCCTTCGAATTCAGAATAACTGAAACTTTTTAATTGATTTGAAGTATTTTCATAGTGTTATACGTCTCTAATGAACACTTAGCTGTTTTCCAATCCCATTCGTATTAACTGCTATAAAGTGGAGCTTTAATATCCTAGGTTTCCTTCATGAGTGTATGATATCATGCTCATTTTCCATTGAATTTATAGCGAATCGCTGGAAGCTCTTCATCATATTATCATTTATCTTACTTAGTTTAATAACGATATAATGATAATTCCTATAGTTTTTTATAAAAAAATTGTGTATTTTTCTCGAAGTATATACGACATTTGCTTGCAAATATATTATTACCACTACGATTTTAATTTATTTAAAACGTACATAGAGAGAATTGAAACACTAAATTCACTTATGAAAAGTGATTATTACAATATTAATTAGAAAATTGAAATAATATGTGTAGATAGATATCATTGTAAATGCATATATAATTGATTTTAATTTTCTGACATATTTTCACATAATTTTCAAACTAATTTTTGTGTAAATTATGAAATAAAATAATGCACCGTGTCAGTCTTTAAAAGATTATATATCATAACTTAAAAGGAGGAAGAAAACTATGAAGAAGAAAAGAAAAATCATGATGACAACAGCACTTGCAGCTACATTAGCAACAGGTGCACTACCTACTACATCAGTGTTTGCTGCAGAAAAAGAGGCTTCTATCCAACAACAAGAGGCACAAATGAGTATTCAACCATTAGCACAAAATAATTTAGAAACAGCTGTTAATGCTGCCTTAAATGGTCCAGAAGTCAAAAAAATAAAAGTGTTTGAGCATGAATTTAACGTAAAAGAAATAGAAGTAGTAAATCTAGGTGCAGGAAAAAAATATGTTAAGGGACAAATTTCACATCATTTAAGTTTCCGTCCAGATGATCAATTTTATTATGAGTTTACTGTGCAAGATGGAAAAGTAGTAGATAAGCCTGTATTTAATATTGATAGAGGTGGTTGGACACCATTTGCTGCTCCGCTTTTATCAATTCTTGCTGCGTATAATGGGATTCCAGTTAATCCAAATGATTTGAATGCACTTGGTCAACAGATTGGAAAAGTTATAGATGGAAGCTGGGAACATGCAGCCCAATCTATCGCAACTGTAGTTAGTTTAAGTTTTAATGAGTAGAATTTTTCAATTTTTATTAGCCTTGCAGAGGCCCATTTTTCGTCGGTAGCCTTGTTATAAGAGATTCTGAAACAGCTATAAATAGATTTTTACCACTCAGTCACATTATCTTGATTTGTTAACCACCTTATCATTCATTATATGTCACAAAATAGAAGTCTTTTTTAAGACTTCTGTTTTGTTTGTATACAGTACCGCGGAAAATTTTTTCACCTATCTATGCTTCTATTCTTTAAGAATCCGTTTGGCTATTAGATACAATTTATTACAACAAACTATTAAAGTTTCAAGTAAATTACTACCTCTATTTTTAATTTTTTCAATCACAAAAATTCATTACTTTAAGAATGAAAACAATAAATATAATAAAAAATCATTTTATTTTATTATATCTATTATTTAAAAGTCAGGAGAGATAAAATGAACAAAATAAAAATGAGAAATTTCTTTAAAATTAGCATCCTCACTTGTTTTACACTAGCAAGTTTAAGTACACCGTCTACTATTTTAGCTGATAGTCATCCAGGTTATTCCTATGAATCCAATATAGGATATCAAAATCCATCGTGGATGTCGAAGGTAGTAGATTCAACAAAATTAAGTGAAATATCTATTCCAGGTACTCACGGTACAATGGCTTTACATGGAGCAAGTTTTCTTGATGAAAATTTGACAAGAAATCAAACTATGAGTCTACCCCAACAATTAAATTCTGGAATTCGATATGTAGATATGCGTGTTAAACGTGTAAAAGATTCTTTTGCAATGTACCATGGGATTGTAAATCAAAAAGCAATGTTTGAAGATGTATTAAAAGAGGCAATTCAATTTTTAAAAGATCATCCTACAGAAACAATTTTAATGCGCTTAAAAGAAGAAACTACTCCTGAAAGCGGCTCACTATCATTTGAAGAAATACTTAAAAAATACAAAGACCTTAATTCCTCCTATTTTTGGGATCCAAGTTCTGTACCAACTTCAAAAAGAAATAATCCTACTCTAGGCGATATCCGAGGGAAAATTGTAATCTTACAAAACTTTACAGCCTCTCAGCAATATGGCATTAATTACGATAGCTTAAATATACAAGATACATTTGAAATTGAAAACGGACCAGACGGAATGTATGAAAAATGGAATGCGGTGAAAACCCACCTTCAAAATACAAATAATAATTTTAACAATGATAAAATCTATCTTAACCATTTTAGTGGCACAGGTGGTGCTGCTGCATTATTAAATAATGTTTATCCTTGGTTTGTTGCAAGTGGTAAAGAGAGCAGAAATACTGATAGTAACTCCAAAATGATTCAAAAAGCTATAACTAATGCGTGGGAAGATTTCCCTCGTGATATAAATGGTCAAGTATTTTATGGTGGAATGAATACACTTGGCACTGAACTCTTACAACACGGTGGAATTAAACATACTGGTATCATTGCAGCTGATTTTCCTGGACCAGGTTTAATTGATAGTATCATTAAATTAAATGGTATACATTCGATTGAAAAAGAAATATTAATTTCGCAAATTTCATCTGAGTCTAGTCCTTTATCCGGACAAAAAAATCGATCCAGTCAAAACTTTAAAATTGATAGCTTACCTATAGGTACCAAGGAATTAAAATGGGTTTTTGAGCCTTCAGAAAAAGAGCATCCTTCTACTATTTCTTTCAATGTAATGATTGATGTTTCTCTAGGTACCGATTCTATCCGTTGGAAAAACATTTCACATGGATCTAGGACTGAAGCTTACACAAATACTAAATATTATATTGCAAATCCAAATGGTGCCACTAACAAATTTACAGTGAAAATATACGCTATTACAAATTAGAAAATAAAGAATCCCAATGAAATTCCATTGGGATTCTTTAATAATTTCATTTCGTATATGTTGAGATGGAGATTAAAAACTTCACCCCTGTTTCGGTATTGCACATAGAATTAGTGATAACTACCCTTCCCCGTTTATCATTTATTCAAAACTGGCTTCCAAAGCGATAGGGCAAAAATCCAATTTGAGTCGCCATTTCCTTGATGATTTTGCACCGCTTCATACACTTTTCCTTCATGTACTACTCTATCACCTTTAATATATGCCTTTCTTGCATCCCATTTTTCATATGTGGAATCCTCTGACTTTGTCGTTACATTCAAAACGTCACTTCTACTAGATTCATTTCCAGCTAAATCAACCGCCGTCACTACATACTTATACGATGTATTAGTCTTCAAATCTTTATCCATAAAGGATGTATTATCAGCTGCCCCAATTTTATTCATAACCCCAGCGCTTTCTCTATATACAATATAATGGTCAACACCTACATTATCTTCAGACGGACTCCACATCAAATCAACAGTTGTCGCTGTTGTACTCATACTATGTAACCCTTTCGGTTGAGTCGGAGCTTCTGTATCTGGAGTTTCATTTGTTGTCTTAACCTTTAGTTTTTCACTTTCTTTTGATATGTTTCCAGCAGAGTCTAATGCCTTTATAGTATAGGTATATTCCGCATTTGCTTTTAGTTTTTTATCAGTAAAAGTTGTACCTGGTACCGTATCAATTACTTCTCCATTGCGTAACACTTGATATTCTTTTACACCTATATTATCAGTAGAGGCCTTCCATGTTAGTGCAACACTATTGGCAGAAACTTTAGACGTATTTAATCCAGTTGGTTGACTTGGAGCTACTGTATCGGGAGTTTCATTATTTACTAGATTTACATCAATTACATTATAAAACGCATTTGACGTATCTGCTACATCCCATACAGCTAAAATAACATGATAACCATTTCGATCAGTTGGTACATTAATTGTATGTGTTAAATTATTTGATGCAGCCGAACCGTCATGTTTCACAGTTCCAATTGGTTCTAATTCAGCACGTATTAATGGTTTATTAGGATCCCATCCCTTTTTTGTAATGTAATAATGCCATTTACTTGTAGAATGTGCAGCTGTATATTTCCATGTAAATGTATTTGCTCCACCCTTAATCGTATTTTTGAACCAGCGATTTGATGTTTGTTGGTCAAGAATCCCTCCAAACAGTCCTCCTGCCGAAGCGATTTTCCCATCAATTGGTCCACCATCTGGGAATCCTTTAGGTGCTTCTAAGCTTTGAGGTTCGTACATTATGTTTCCACAATTTAAATTTAATGCCCCATAATTCTGACTACATAAAGCAGAACGACTACTTGGTTTTTCAACAAACCCATGTGCATATGTACTTTGAGGAATCATTGTAATTGCCATCACCCCTGCAGCTAAAACACAAGCTCCAATTCCTTTTTTACTTTTTCTTAATCTTTCTAATTTAGATGTTAATTTCAAATTCATTCTTATCCCCCCAATATATTGTTTACGCTAATATAATAGCAATATAAGAATAAACGAACAAATTACTAGTAAATATACTAATATCACTCATACATTGTTACATTTATTATTATTTTTAATCTCATATAAAAATAAAATAAATACAATAACTCTATTTTGTAACATTATGTATTAATAGAGGAATAAAATCCTTATATTATTTCACAAAAAATTCAAATATTAATTTAAAGAATTATATTTAGCCTCATGCTGAAAAAATACAATTTTAAAGTAAAAAAGTCTGGAAGAAGCTGATTAAATCAGTCTCCTCCAGACTTCACACTTCTACTATACAACATACATACAAGTCATTTCCAAGGCTAAATTCACACATATTTTCTAAACTCGAAAAAACACAATAAATAATCTGTTTATATTCAAATGGTGAATGCACACAAACCCTTTAATCTTAGATACATATTCCTATAAAATACCTCTAGATATCCAACTTAACTTTATAGTACTTGTGAATAGTCATCTTCTACCCTGTGAATCCTTACTTTAAACAAATCATCTAGAGATTGATAATGTAAGGTAAAAAAGAGAATTGACAATCCAATTCCCCCATAACATTCTTTTAATTTATTATATGATTTTTACCTAATAAGGTACAGGAACAAACAAAAATCTTCAGTGTGATTGCAATTATTATAAATATAAACGTTTTTAGGGTGAAACGTTTAAAGGGTACTTTACTGAATTGTTATTAACTGCTCCTGTACCTAGTATTTAAATTAACTTATGTCAATATATTTTACAATACAAGTGTTAAACGTTACATATTTCTATATTTAATGATACATTTCATCAACACGTCTCTCCTAATTCATATGCTAAATATAGAAAATTCAGCTCGTTAGGATTTAATTTTAGAATTCTCATAATAGCAAATAATAGATTAGGCACATAATTGTCACAAATTAATAGTTTATCTACTTATTGATTACCTATGAAAAAATTTATTACCATTTCAATCTTTACTCCTAAACTAAAGCACATCTATACCAACAATTACTTAAACCTTTTTTAAATAATCTTTCAAAAGAGTCGATAGTTTTATATTTTTTATTTTTTTATTGTACATTTGTACATTTGATGTTAGGATTATGCCTATTAAAATTGAATCCTAACGATTCTTCTTTATAATTTCTATATTTTAAATACCAAATAAAAATATAGATTCTGAAACACGATCAAAATCAGAACAAAAATGTCGTTATTTTACAATGATGTCGTGGAATACCTTTAGAATGGAAAGATACATGCAACAACGTGTTAAGGGGTTACAGGGGGAACAAAAATGAGAGACTTTTTTGATGATAAGTATAAAAATATTGAATTAAAAAGGAGGTTAATAAATTTAATAAGTGACATTAGCGAGTTCAAAGGAAAATTAGCTGCTTATCAGGAACAAAACCCTGACATATTTAATAATTTAGAAAAAACTATACCACTACATTACATAAAAAATTTCACAACTATTTATGAAGATGTAAAAGTTCCTAATAAAAGATTAAAAGAGCTTATTTTAGATGATATAGTACCTCAAAATATTTCAGAAGATGCTATTTTTTGTTATTATCAAACACTTTCTTTTGTACATAAAAACTCCTGTACTTTATTAATTAATCCAGCAACTATACAGGAATTGCATTTTCAACTAATACATTACATTACCTCGGACAGTGCCAAATGGCGTGAAAAACCTTTTATTATTCCAGGAATTCCAGAACATGGAATGCACTTGAATAGTTACCGCATTCTTCCGCATGAACTTATTCCACAGTTTATGGAGCAATTATGTGATCAATACAACTCATTAAATACTAGTAAGGGGCTACATTCACTTTTATTAATAGCTCGTTTTATATTAAATTTTTATTGCATAGTCCCTTTCAATCAAGGTAATAACAGGCTGGCATTTATGTTAATGCAATTGCTGTTAATTAAGAGTGGACATACATTTGTAAAATATGTATGTTTGGATAAATATATTAAGAAACATGAATCTGATTATTACAATTCGATTTATAAATCTTCGGTGAATTGGTACTGCGAGGAACATAATAATAGCTTTTGGTTAAAAACGTTTTTAACAATTATATTAGAGGCTTACAAAGATCTTCATAACACAGTTCTAGATTCTATATGTAAACATACTAAAGTTGAGAGAATCCAGGATTTTATACTTAAACAAAAACAACCCTTTACTAAGGAAAGTATTCGTAACACTTATCCAGACATTGCAGAGAGTACAATCAGTAAGGCTTTAAATTCCTTGCAATTATTTGGCCATATTAAGCTAGTTACAAAAGGACGAAACGCAACGTGGATTAAAATTTGACCATACTTTCAAGATACCTGAGGTTCAAAAATTCAATTATAACTTTATCATTGAATTTCATGACTTTGAACTCATATTCATTGAATTTCACTTTAATTTTTAGCTATTATTACTCTTTTTGTTATTTCTAATTCCAACAAGATATTTTATAGGAAAAGGTCCGCTTTCCTCCGCCTTTTCCTATAAAAAAATTAGATATAAACATAAAAAAATTGTCGGAAAAAGTCGTATTTTAATATTTTTTCTTTATTTTCTAGTTGTAAACGCTTCAATTTCATGTTAACATCTTAATCAAACAATAGATGGTAATAAAAATGAAAATATTTCTTTCCCTTAGAAACATATAAACGTACGGTACTATCAAGAAAATAAGGCCAAAGAAATATTTGATACTTACCAAAATAACCAATAAGAATTTTGTTGCGCTGATTTTTCTGATAATTAAGAAAACACATTTTGTCCCTAAACAAAATTTATTAGCACGCAAAATTCAAATACACTAGAACACCCAAATAAATGAAATGTCCTTTTTTATTGAGCATTGAGGTATGAAAAAAGAATTCTTCCTACAAAATTCAGCTGATTAACATAAAGACATCTAATTTACTACCTTTTTCACCATCTATTGTTGACAATATATTTACCAACTATAAAAAAGAACCTATCGAGGGTTCTTTTTTATTATAATCATTCAAAATTCAATTCTATCTTGATACTTAGATTTCCACACAAATTACATCTACTTTTTTGCTCTCAATTATTAATTTCCATTCCCAATTTGTTTAAATTTGTGAATAAAATTCCATCATATAAAAATAATAAATACAACTAATCGTTATATATTAAAGAGGTGTCAATTTTGTCCTTAAATGAAAAGACCCTAGAAACAAAGACAGATAAAACCATTGAAAAAATCCAAACAAGTAACTTAAAAGAACTTAAAAATACATTAGATAACATCTTCGATATTAGTGCAGATTTGATTGAACATCCTTTGCAATTAAAAACAAACACGAATATTTTACTATATTATTTTGAAGGCCTTACAGATGGTGTTGCATTAAAAGGAAATGTTGTTACACCATTATTACAAGAAGTGAATGAAGACAGTCAAATATTTAATTCTAATATTATTGCTACTCATACAAAAATAGTATATACATGGAATGAAATTAAAGAAGGATTACTTGAGGGTCAATGTGTACTATTTATGGAAGGAGAAAATCGGTCACTTCTAATAAATACAAAAGGCTGGGCAGAAAGAGCCATTCAAGAACCAATTTCAGAAGTTACTATTAAAGGCTCACATGATGGTTTTATTGAGAATGCCACAAAAAATATAGGCCTAATTCGTCGATATATTCCTTCTACAGAGTTAAAAATCAAAAAGCTGACAATTGGAGAACGAGCCACTTCTTTAGTCTATTTAATTTACTTAGGTGATGTAGCAAACTCAGATGTAGTCCAAGAAATAGAAACTAGAATCTGTAACATTAAAACGGATGCGGTATTGAGCATTGGAGAACTATCTAATTATACAAAAGATCAAAATTGGACTCCTTTTCCACAGGCTTATTTAAGCGAACGCCCAGACGCCATTGCAAATCATATACTTGATGGAAAAGTAGCAGTGTTAATGGATAGATCCCCTGGTGCAATGGTTGTTCCAATGAATTTAATTGGATTTTTTCAAACTCCAGATGACTATAATATTCATTGGCTCATTGCATCATTTTTTCGTTTATTACGATTTGCAGGATTTATTATTGCTATTTTTTTACCCGCATTTTATATTGCTATAGTCTCTTTTCACTTTGAAATCATTCCTATAGATTTATACACTTCTATTGCAACATCAAGAGTCAAAGTCCCTTTCTCTCCCTTATTGGAAGCTTTTATAATGGAAATTACACTAGAAATGCTACGTGAAGCTGGTATTCGCTTACCACAACCCATTGGACAAACCATTGGAATTGTTGGAGGGATTGTAATTGGACAGGCAGCTGTTCAAGCTGGTCTTGTAAGTAACGTTATGGTTATTATCGTATCTATTACAGCCATTGCATCATTTATTGTTTCTAATTATGATTTATCAAGTTCTATACGCCTTATTCGTTTTCCAATGATGTTATTGGCATACTTTTATGGGATTGTAGGTATCGTTAGTGGATTAATGCTCTTATTCGCTCATTTTGTTTCACTAACCTCCTATGGTTCACCATACGGATTGCCAATCGCGCCATTTCGGCTCCAAGAATTAAAAGATTCTTTTGTAAGATTTCCTATTTCTATGATTACCACCCGCTCGAGTACAGGACAGCCGAAACAAAAAAAGAAAAAAGAAGGTGGTACGCATGGGGAATCTTAAATTCCAAAACATAACTTTATTCGAATTTATTATTTTCATTCATTCACTGCAACTTGCATCAGGTATGTTAATTATGCCAAGCCCACTTGCTACTACGGCTGGCACAGATGGCTGGATTTCTATCATACTTGGCTGGATAACTACTTCTATAATCGGCGTATTTATTATATTAATGTTACAAAAAAATCCTAACAAAAATTTCTCACAAATCTTAAAAACTTACTTTGGTAAATGGATAGGGACAATTCTTTTTCTTTTATATGCCTTTTATCTATTTTTTGCTGGCTTTAATACTTTATTAAAGGCAACTAATATTGTAAAAGTGTGGATATTCCCTTCCATTCCTGCTTATCAAATCACCATATTATTACTATTACCTTTTATTATTTTAGCTCTGAGTGGGTTAAGGGCTCTTACTAGTTATTCTATGCTTGTTTTCTTCTTCACTACTTGGATGCCACTATTTCTTCTTTTTTCACTAAAGACTAACTACAATCCTTTACACCTACTACCTATATTTAAAGAAGGATTATACCCTATTGTAAAGGCAACAAAAGAAACCATTACTCCTTATGCTGGCTTAGAAATTGCATATTATATATATCCGTTCTTACAAAAAAAACAAAAGGCCATAAAAGGACTACTAATTGCGAATACTGGAACCATGATTTTCTATCTATATGTGACTATTCTTTCTTATATATACTTTAGCCCCGAGGGGATAAAAGACGTAATTTGGCCCGTATTTCATTTGTTACAAGGGGTTCGTTTTTCTTTCATGGAACGATTAGAAATTATTTATATCGCTTATTATTTAATTGTATTCTCCACTACTTTATATCCGTATTTATTTTTCAGTTTTGAATCTATGACCATATCACTTCAAAAAAACACCCGAAATTGGGCGCTGCTTGCTTTTATGTTATTTATAGTTGGCCTATTTATTTTTGTAAATCCCGATGTGGATCAATATTTGTTTATATATTCTCTTATGGATATCTTAAATGTCATTTTCTTTATTCTATTACCAATCTTATTTTTCGCTTACAGTATTCTTTTTACTTGGGTTACTAGGAGGAAACAACTTTGATTCGAAAATGGATATGGATTGTACTTTGTTGTGTATATTTAATTAGTTGTAGTCAGAGAATTCCTCTTGAGAAGGTTTCATTAATCCTGTTAATTGGCTTGGATAAGGCCCCTAATGGAGACATAAAAGTTGGCACAAGCATACCACTGTTTCATCATAAACAGCCAAAAAGTACTATAGAGCATTGGACACAAGCATCAACTGTATATACTGGATTCAGTAAGATAGATACAAAGTTAACGGGCTATATGACAGCCTCCAAAGCTGAAATCATTTTAATTGGAAAAAAATTAGCAAAAGAAGAGAATTGGTTGCAGGAGCTTGATTCTTCTTACCGTGATCCTTACGCTACAATTAATGCTAAAGTAGTACTTGTAGATGGGCCAACAGAAGAAATTTTTAAAATTCATAAGCCTAGCAAACCATCACTACCATCTTATATCAATGGTGTAATCGAATCCTCAATTCAAAATAACCAATCCATCTCTTCTACAATTCAACAATTAATGAGAGAACAAAATGAGGAAGGAATGACACAAACTGTTCCAATTATCAAAAAAACAAAGAATGAAATCGACACAGTAGGAATTGCATTTTTAAATCGAAAAGGGAAATTTTTAACTCATATCCCTAAAAAAGATGTTAAATTTTTCAATCTTATAAATAAGTCAAAAAGTAACGGCCGAATGATACTACACCTTGTGCTTCCTCCTAAAAAATCCAACAAAAAAACAAACACTTCTATCTTCGTACAGAACGCGACAAGGAAGGTAGATGTTAATTTTCAAAACGGAAAGTTTGTATTTAATTTCAATATATATGCTAATGTAGCTTTAATAGAAAAAACCAATGCGAATTTAATTAAGGGGCATTATGATAATAAAAAAAATATAAATAATTTAAAAAGTGCTATTCAAAAAGAAATAAATAATAATTTACAAAATATGTTGAATGAAATACAGCAGAATAAAATTGATCCAATCGGATTATCCCTATATGCTAGAGCTTTTCAATATAAAGAGTGGAAAAAAGTAAAAGGAGATTGGTTGCAAGCGTTAGCAGAGGCTAAAATAACTGTAAAAACACACGTCAAAATAAAAGATACTGGAACCATTAGAAATTAGTCTAGGATTTAATAGCATTTCTCAAAGGAATCACATATTGTTCTAGTGATTCCTTTTTCTGAGAGAATAATGCCTTGCTTTAACGAAAATACAGTATATGCAATTATTCATTTATTTGTTCTAGTTATGAAAAAATCTATTCCTGTCAAAAAAGCTTAGTTCAAAGAAAAACTTTCTATGAATCTATACTTATATCTTAAATCCACCAATTAACTCTTGAAGTTCTTCTGCCATCTGTGCTAAGTGTATCGCTGAAGAATTTATCTCTTCCATGGAAGCATGTTGTTCCTCAGATGAACCTGCTATCGTTTGCATGCTTGAAGAATTTTCTTTCACAGCCATAGATATTTGATCAATTGATGTATCGACTTTCATTGCATCAGTTGTCATTTTATTTGATAGTTCCACCATACCATGCACTTTTGACACAATATCATTTGCGGATTTTGAAATCTCATAAAAACTTTGTTTTGTATCATTCGCAACCTGAATTCCCGACTGTACTTCTACACCTACTTCATTCATGGCTTTTACAGTCTCATGTACATCTGATTGTATTTCCTTAATTAAACTTCCAATTTCCATTGAAGACTCGGATGATTGCTCTGCTAACTTCCTAACTTCATCAGCAACAATTGCAAAGCCTCTTCCCTGTTCTCCTGCTCTAGCTGCTTCAATTGCTGCATTCAATGCTAATAAATTTGTTTGTTCCGCAATATTTTGAATCGCTTCTAATATACTTCCAATTTGTTGCGATTTCTTATCTAGTAATTTTATTACATTATCAGATTGAGAAACAGAGTAATGTATAGACTGCATTTGTGTTACAGTTTGTTCTACTAATTGTTCACCCTCATTGGCTTTTTGTTTTGTGTATATAGATGAATCCGATACTTCAGAAGCATTATCAGCTATGTATTGAATATTTCGTGTTACCTCACCAATTAATTTAGCTCCAGATTCAACTTCATTATTTTGAACCTCTGCACTGTTCGAGATTTCTTCCATTTCTTTTGTAATTTGTTCTGTCGCAACACTTGCTTGCTCTACGCTAGCAGTTAGTTCCTCAGAAGAAGCAGCTACATGTCCTGCAGATGTATTAATTTGAGTAATAATATTACGTAACGACTCTGCCATTGTATTAAAACTACCACCTAATTGACCAAGTTCATCCTTTGAACGAATATCTATTTTCTCAGTTAAATCTCCCTGACTAATTCTTTGAGCTGAAATTACTAATTGTCTTAGTGGAGTAATAATTGATCTAAGTATGAAGAAAATTAAAATTCCACCTAACAATAATGAAGCCCCTATTATAGTGAGCGTTTTATAAAAAATAGGATTGGTAGCTTCTTCAATTTCTTTCGTAGGCATTACACCAGCTATTTTCCATCCTGTTTTTTTGTTTGTCTTAAAGCTTATGTTTCGATCTTCACCATTAAGGCTATAAGTAATTACTGCATCTTCTTTCTTGTACAGTTCATCCGCTAAAGTTTTCTCTAATTTCTCACCAGGATTCAGTGATGGATGAACAACTATAGTTTTATCTTGACTGACTATAGATACAAAGCCTTGCTTTCCAATTTTTATCATTTTGGATGTTTTTACGATATCATTAATATTCAAATCTACGCCAATGACACCACTTTTATCTGCATTTTGCTTTGCAATTGCAATTACCATATTTCCTGTAGCCTTTGATTTATATGGAGATGAAACAATAATTCCTCCCTTTGCTTTTACTGCATCCTTATACCAACTACTTTCTAACGGATTAAACCCTTCTGGTATTTTTCCAACAGGTGCATGAATAAATTGATTGTTACCGGATGCCGTATAAATCGTTTCTATCTCTGGATGTAACTGTATATATTGATCAAATTTACTCTGTACATTTTGTAATTGTTCAGGATTATAATCACCTTGTGTGAGTACCTTTGCAAAATGAGTTACATCTGTATGTTTATTTTCTAATTCATCATCTACAATCTTATCTAAAATACTTACATTATCTTTTGCTGATTGTAGGATTGTTTCATTAAGATCTGTTTTTGCCTTATTATAGGATGATACTCCTACGATAAGACTAGGTATAATTAATATTCCGATAAATGCCATAGACAACTTCGTTTTAAGCTTTATTTGTCCCATTCTTTCTTTTATATTAAACACTAGATACTTCTCCTTTTCATTCATACTACTTATATAGTTTATTTACATTTTCTCTCCTTTATTTTTTCCACATTCACTTATGGTACCATTCGAAATGAAATCATTTTTATATTCATTTACCTTTATTTTCATATGTAGCGATTTAAATTCCACAAGCTGAGTTTTATATATCTTCCTTTCGAATATGTTTTTTAGATTAAGCAATTATTAGACTACAAATTATTCCAAATAAACTGGATGAAACATATACTTCATTTTTAAAAAATTATTGGCTTTGTTTGGATAAAATTTTAATTTAGCGCTATACAAATCGTGTGAAATCCTTACCACAATAAATTCACTATGCATAACTAAGTGAATTTATTCTTTTAATAATTATATTTAACTGCCTTTTAACTATTCTAACTGCATCACTTCATTCATTTATCTATTTACTACAGCCACTTTTGTTGTATTGAATCACTAAACCATAAATTCTGAATAGAAGAATAAAATAAATTGGAGAACTTCATTGTAACATGTATATATAAGTTTTAAATATTAAAATTGAAAAACATATTATTTTTAGTTTCATAAAATGCTAAGGACTTATTATGAAACTTTTTTTGACAATCGCATATATCAGGATAATACTAACATTAGAATACACTTTCGCAGGAACCAATATGGATTTTGGAGAATGAAATGTTATGAAACATATTAATATTAGTAGGAAGTATGACTAGCATTGAAATAATTTCACCAACAAATGAAGTTAAAGCCGCATATTCTGAATCTTTTAATGACGATTGGGGATATAAAACCATTAATGAATTAGAGGGAGCTGAAAATAGTACATACCAACCCGACTGGAATATTGAACACCTCATAACAGGAGATACTTTCTACTTAACTCAACGTTTTGGTAGAGCGCATTTTGGTGCCAAAATGAAGATTTTCAAGGTTCACCCTGACGGCACTTTACAACGCTTTATTACAATTGAACCAGAATTTATTACTATGCCTAAAGGATTAGAAATTTGGAGAACACCAATTACAAATGTATATACTAAAGGGACATATATTGCAGTAATTAAGTATAATGGAGAATTTACCTACTCAAATCATTTTCAAATTAATTAACTCTTTCCTACTCAGTAGCTAAAATTGATTAATTAGGTAGCTATGAAGAATTAAGAACTTAACCAGCTTCAATTGGATTTTAACTTTTTTAATATAAACACATTTTACTTTTAATAGAGGTAAGTTAACTATTATATCCACCTACTCTTCGTATGCAATATTGCATACGAAGAGCCTTAAATATTTTGGTATACTATGCATTTGGATTTTTCATCCAAAATTTCACTCAAACGCATATTTATGTATATGTATATGCCGACCCTAATTGCTAAAAGTGTGCTTGTACTTAGGTCTTTAGATATTTTACATTTTGAATCTTAATACTAATCCACGTATGGAGTCAGTTGTTTTCTAAAAAACATTCCAGCGTTTTCATCAATTGATTTTAGAATAGTTAAATAATAACACCATATACAAGCTCTGCATAAATTATTCATTTTCTCTTATATAATACCTATCTTTTTACTTCTGATAAATCATTAAACATTAGATTATATTTCACTTTTATATAAATAAAAGCCAAATAGCCGTTCATAATGAACGACTATTTAGCATCTTACTAATAATTTGAATGTTTTTTTCATGTTAATCTATTTTGTTTAATCCCGTAGAAGTAACTTGATAGGTTCTTTTTTTACCTATATATTCTTGTTTATTATTCTCAAGGTTAATAAGTGTAGCACGTGTCTTTTCCTTTACCGCTTCCCCTTCTATATGGGTAAACTCAATGTAATCTCCCACTTTTACGGGCACGGCTTGGCTTTCAGCAGTTTGTTGTCTATTTCCCACTATTTCCTTATTGTACACAACACTACCGGATGAATTCTGTACTTTAATACTTGCATACGTATTATTAAAGTAAGAATGTGGTACACCTGCTTCTAAATTCACCTGCATTTTCTCTGTAGCCCTATTATAATCTACTTTTGCGATTTCTCTATCACTATATCCCTTTAAAGACCAACCAAATTGATTTCCGTCTAAAACCGTTGCTTCTGGCATCTTTTCTACTTTCTTCAGACCTTCTTTTGTAACTTCGTACATTGCTTTTTTTCCAAAGCTCTCTTGTTTACTGTTGTCTACATTTGTGAAAGTAGCTCTATGCACACCTTCTAAATGTGTTAACTCGATATAATCTCCTACTTTGACTGGTACCTTTTGTGATTCGGCATTTTGTTGTTTGTTTCCATAAATGTCTTTCTTGTATACTACTTTCCCTGTTGCATTTTGTACTTTAATACTCGCATACGTTTCATCAAAATAATGGTGCGGTACGCCTGCTTTTAAGTCGATTTGCATTTCTTCTGTCGACTTATTAAAATTAACTTTTGCAAACTCAAAATCACTGATTCCTTTTAGCGACCATGCAAATTGATTTCCATCCAAAATTGTTGCTTCTGGCATTTTTTCTACTTTCTTCAGACCTTCTTTTGTAACTTCGTATATGGCTTTTTTTCCAAAGCTCTCTTGTTTACTATTATCGACATTTGTGAAAGTGGCTCTATGCACACCTTCTAAATGTGTTAACTCGATATAATCTCCTACTTTGACTGGTACCTTTTGTGATTCAGCATTTTGTTGTTTGTTTCCATAAATGTCTTTCTTGTATACTACTTTTCCTGATACATTTTGTACTTTAATACTCGCATACGTTTCATTAAAATAATGATGCGGTACACCTGCTTTTAAGTCGATTTGCATTTCTTCTGTCGGCTTATTGAAATTGATTTTAGCAAACTCGAAATCACTAATTCCTTTTAGTGACCATGCAAACTGGTTTCCTTCTAAAATACTAGAAGAGTTCGGGATATCTGAATTAAAACCTAAGTTATCTAATATAGATTTTAGATCAGGTAAAACACCTATTCTATCATTCCATGGATCTTGAGATTTTGTTCCTGTATTCGGATTACTTAAGATATTTCTTAATTCGGCTGGTGTATAAGGAGAACCTCGATGTTCTTTAGCAATACCTTGAATCGAAGTTGCTGCTCCAGCAATAATTGGTGAAGCACTTGATGTTCCACTAAATGTTGATGTATATAAATTTGTAGTATTTTGACTTGGATTTGCTGACGTTGTATCAACATTTTCTCCCCATCCATATACATCTAATCGACTTCCATAATTTGAAAACCATAAACGTTTATGTGGAACAGTTGATGATCCCGCCCCAACCATAATAGCACCTGAATCCTTGAAGTCTGGACTATTTCGATTTAAGATTTTTTTTCCATTACGATCTTTAAAATTATCCAAGTCGTTTGAACCATTTGCGCCAGCTTCTATAATAATAATCCCTTTATCTGCACCAACACGAATTGCATCAAAAATATCTGGATGTACTTCTACAGGTAAATATTTATCCCCATACCCATCATACGAAGCTTGTGCCTCTAATAAAAGAATATCTCCCGCTTGTAAATTATGTACAGCACTTAAAATAGCATCCGCTGTATTATAAATTCCGTTATCCCTAATCTGGGATATTACTTTTACATTTGCTTTTGGTGCAATTCCAATATTTCCAATTTGATTATCTTCAGATGAAACAATTCCTAATACAGAAGTACCATGAGCTCTATGCTGGCTTATATTTTGTCCCGACATAAGCTTAATATTTTTATTAACTAAATCCTCATGGTTCAATAACCATCCATATTCCATATCCACAAAAGTTGTATCCTTCCCGTCACCACCTTTAATGCTCCAAGCATGCGAGGCATTAATTCCCTTTGGTGCCGCTTCAAGATATCCTTGATTTTTAAATCTAGGATCATCGTACGGATTAACAGATAAATTTGGTAACTGTATTTCAGGGGGTGTCAAAATTTGATTTTCTTGTATATAAGCCTCCTCTACAAGAGGAGATGTTTCAAATTTTTTTAGTAATAATTCTATTTCTATGTTATTAGGAGCTTGTACAATATAATAATTTAATAAATTATTAGCTGATTCATTAGCAACTGATTTAGATTGTACTGATAACTTTTCAATCTCTATCGGATTTACAGATGAGAACAGACGATTCAAAGTAAGTTCCGTATTTTCGGAAAATAACTTCTTTAAATTCTTATCATAATCCCCATTTTTTATTCGTTTCTCAATACTATCTTCATAAGGTAAGTCAATTTGATTTTTAAACTTTACAATTAATCTTTCTTCCTGTGAATCTCTTTCTTTGTATGTGACATTATTAGATTCAGCGTAAACTTTATTATGAATACTATCATTTTGTAGGATTAGATCTGTTCCTACAAATGTGGTCATTGCAATTGATGAAATTAGAAACCCTTTGAATATGTTCATACTATACCCGCCAATCTATATTCTCTTGAGAATTTTTTAATGCGTATAATGGTTAAGATTTTTATATAATATATAAATCTATAATTTAACTTTTGTAGTGAAATCTATGACTTTATTAATAATCCCATAGAAGTAACCTGATATATTCTTTTCTTTCCCATATACTCCTGTTTACTATTCTCAAGATTAGTAAGTGTGGCGCGTGTCTTTTCCTTTTGTGCTTCTCCCTCTATATGAGTAAACTCAATACAATCTCCTACTTTGACTGAAACGGTTTGGCTCTCAGCATCTTGTTGTCTATTTCCTATAATTTCTTTATTGTACAAAATATTGCCGGATAAATTCTGGACTTTAATGCTTGCATACGTATTAGCAAAATAAGGATGGGGTATACCCGCTTCTAATTTAAGCTGCATTTTTTCTGTTGCTTTGTTATATTCTATTTTCGCGATTTCTCGATCATTATATCCCTTTAGTGACCAAGTGAATTGATTTCCATCTAAAACCGTTGTTTCTGGCATTTTCTCTACTTTCTTCAAGCCTTCTTTTGTAACTTGATATCTTGCTGTTTTTCCAATGGTTTCATTTTTGTTATTTTCAAGGTTAATTAAAGTTGCTCGCGTTTTTTCCTTTGTTGCTTCTCCTTCTATATGGGTAAATTCAATGTAATCCCCTACCTTGACGGGCACAGTTTGGCTTTCAGCATTTTGTTGTTTATTTCCCACGATTTCCTTATTGTACAGAACGTTACCAGAAGAATTCTGGACCTTAATACTCGCATACGTACTAGCAAAATAGGAATGTGGTACACCTGCTTCTAGTTTTACCTTCATCTCTTCTACCGTTTTATCATAATCTACTTTTGCAATTTCTCTATCACTATATCCTTTTAATGACCAGGCAAACTTGTTTCCTTCTAAAATTGTTGCTTCTGGCATTTTTTCTACTTTCTTCAGGCCTTCCTTTGTAACCTCGTATATGGCTTTTTTTCCAAAGCTCTCTTGTTTACTATTATCTACATTTGTAAGAGTAGCTCTATGTACACCTTCTAGATGTGTTAACTCTATATAATCGCCTACTTTAACTGGAACTTTTTGCGATTCAGCATTTTGCTGTTTGTTTCCATAAATCTCTTTGTTATAGACCACTTTACCTGATGTGTTTTGCACTTTAATACTTGCATATGTACTATCAAAGTAGTCATGTGGTACACCTGCTTTTAGATCAATTTTCATTTCTTCTGTTGATTTTTTTAAATTTACTTTCGCAAATTCAAAATCTCCAATCCCTTTCAGCGACCATGCAAATTCATTACCTTCAAAAATGTTTGGAGACTCATTTTTGATTTGTACCTTTTTCTCAACAGTTTGATCAAATATATCCGTTAATACAATTTTTGCATAAGCATTTGTTGGTAATGATATAGATTGACTGATTCCATTTTGATAAGATTTAATATCATCAATTACGTTAATAGGTTGGCCCGTCATATTTTCATTGTTATAAATTTCAATTTTCCCCTTAAATTGCGGTGTACTATTTTCTTTTAGTTTCCAAGATACATTTAATTTTTCATTTTCATAATATATAGATTGGATATCAAAATCTAGTTTTCCTATTTCAGGTTGAGTATGTTGATTTAGCTTGAATATTTTTCCTGACCCAATAGTAGACTGCGTATTACCTCCTGCTTTGACCCATACATATTCTGAAGTAGATCCTCCATCATATTGATAAGTATTATCATGCGTTCCAGAAATACTTTGATTATTCCAAGAACTCCATTGTTTATCAACTAATTTTCGGCTATAACCATTTTTTAGGCGCGCTTCTCGAACATTCTGTCCACTATCAGCCCAGTCTTCTTGAAACATTCCTAATCCATGATTAAATGCAACATTAGCAACCGGAAAGTCCATAATTGCAATTTGATGCCATTTATTCTTTGTTACATCTTTCATCCATTGTCCAAATTTAGTATGACCATTTTCTTGCCATGAACGCATTGTCATTGTGTACCAATTGTAGTCTTTCCAACCATAAGTTGTTTGAACCTTCATTCCTGTTCCTTCTCCTCCAAAGGGCCCAGCTTGCGAATTCGGAGATAAGTATTCGGCCTTTATTGCTTCTTTAGAGGAAATTGGATCCCATAAAGCAAAATGTAAAGTACGTTTTCCATTTTCATCAAACCCACTTTGTTGTTGAAAACCAGCATATCCTCCAGCTTCACCACCTGCATTCCAGTTGTGTACAGCCCAGTACGTATAAGGTGGAGTCTGAACTGGTGACCAGTCTATACTAATAATATCTGAGGCAGGTATATTTTGAGGACTGACATAAACTGCTGGAGCAGCTGAATGTGTTGCAGCTTTAGTGTGCGAAATAGACGTTCCAAACATAGAAAACATGCTACATGCTGCGGTAATTATAATAACTTTATTAAACCTTTTCTTTGTTTTCTGACTCATCACTAATCTACTTCCTTTTCTTATTTTTATTTTTGAATACTAACTTAATAGAGAAACCTATCAAAATTCAAGCAACATCCAGTAATTCTTTAAAATACTGCCCCCATTTATGTTGTTCTATCTTCACATCTAATTCTTACATATTACTTGATTGTAAGTAGTTTCCATAACGATAAAGCAAATATCCAATTCGGGTCACCATTTCCTTGATGATTTTGAATAGCTTCATACACTTTCCCTTGATGTTCTACTATATCTCCCTTTGTATACGCCTTCTTTGGATCCCATTTCTCATGAGATATATTTTGATCTTTTGTTTTTACCGGAAGAATGTTACTTTGAATTGATGTATTTCCAGCTGCATCTACGGCCTTCACTGCATATTTATATTCCTTATTAACTGTTAAGTCTTGATCAGTATACGTCGTTCCTTGTACTGTTTGAATCAATTGTCCATCGCGTAATACCTGATATTCTTTTACACTTACATTATCTGTAGAAGGATTCCATTTTAGCTCTACACTGTTAGAAGTAAGGTTGCTTGCATATAATTCTTGTGGCTGTGTCGGAGCCTCTGTATCTGGTTTCGGATTAACAATTTGATTTACTGTTTTCAGGCCATCCTTTGTAACTTCGTATATGGCTTTTTTTCCAAAGCTCTCTTGTTTACTATTATCGACATTCATAAAAGTTGCTCTATGCACACCTTCTAGATGTGTTAACTCAATATAATCTCCTACTTTGACTGGAACTTTTTGCAGTTCAGCATTTTGTTGTTTGTTTCCATAAATGTCTTTCTTATATACTACTTTTCCTGATGCATTTTGTACTTTAATACTCGCATATGTTTCATTAAAATAATGGTGCGGTATGCCTTCTTTTAAGTCGATTTGCATTTCTTCTGTCGACTTATTGAAATTGACTTTAGCAAACTCGAAATCACTAATTCCTTTTAGTGACCATGCAAACTGTTTTCCTTCTAAAATATTATTTCCATTAGGCATATCTGGTTTAATTGGATTAGAATCCGTACCCTTCCAAATTTCTGCTGTTAAAATTGGATATCCTAATGCATTCACTTTTTGAATGGTATCGTTATTTGGACGTAATCCCCACTTCTCAAAGAAAGGAAGCAAATTTTGTTTGGCTACTTTTGATGCTGAAATCATGAATAATTGTTTTTTATTTTCATCAGTTTGTGGAAGTTCATTTGAAGGCATGTCTCTATACAATTGATGCAATTTAGGATAGAAATCCTCTCCATATGCTAACTGTAGTTGCCAAAGCATAACAAGCTTAACAAAAGCATCACTAATTTCATCATAATTTTTATTAGATTGTTCTAAGTATTGAAACGCCTTAGTATAAGCACCCTCTTGTTGCAATCTAAAAGATTGATTAGATGTAAATGCTTTTTCTACTGCAAGGCTGTATATGTTATTTTGTACTTCTGTCATTTCATAAAATTTCCAAGGTGATTGCTGTCTCAAATGCCCTGCCTCATGCCATGGACCCCAGCCATCTTTTATAAATTTATTAATATCTAACACGTATTGGATTGCATCTCCTACATAAGCAGTTCGATAAGGATATGCATACATATAATAATCGGGAGAATGATTTTCTTCTACGTAATGAACATAATGTTTATCTACTTGTTCTTCAGATAATCCAGCTACTTTGTCTTGAATTCGATTAGCTTCATCTATCTTTTTTAAGAGTTGTACAGGATCTGTATTAGAACCCAACAAATATTTCTTAACACGTGCAGGGCTAGCCGTAATTAATACACGTTCTCCTTTTAACTCCACTGCATGTGCATTTGGATATTGGTCCAGCATGTTTATTAAATCTTGTTTCGTATGCTTTCCTAGTTCAAAGAAAGGAGTAGTCGTCCCACCTGTTGTGACTGTTGTTCGAATAGTACCACCTTGTTGTTTATTATAAAAATAAATCATTCCCCCATTTGGAGATTGGATTGTGTTTATACCAGGTTTTAATGTAAATGATTTTATTTTAGAATCTTCTCTCCAAGAAGCATCATACGAATACGTTCCAATGTATGCTTGAATATCTTGATTTCCTTCTACATTAATCGTTATTTGTTCATTTGGCTTTGCATATAAACCAGTTGGTTCATATGGACTAAATGCCATACTTTTTCTTTCCTGTTGTTTTAGTATCTCAACATCCCCTTTTCCTGGGACTGTATAAGTTCTATTTTCTGATTTGATTGACTTTCCCTCTTGCAGTGATGTCGATATTTTTTTTTGCTGCTTTGTTTCCTCTGCAATGATATCTGTTGTAGAAATCATTGCAGTTGCAAGCATAGTTACTGTAGCGGTGGCTGCAAGTATTTTTCTAGTTTTATATTTTGAGTTATTCCCCATATTATCTCCCTCATTTTCCCTTAGTACATGTAAGGACTATTATTTTATTTATCATGTTTTTACATCAAAAACTATTTACGCTATTTATGTTGTATCTAATACTCTATTTTTTCTCATAATAGTCTCCTTTTCTTTATTTCTAATTGTTTATAAATGTTATTTGATGACACATAAAATAACAACTTTACGATAAACTCATCAATAACAACCTATTATGTTTTGATTTAGTATTCTTAACTTCCATCTAATTGTATAAAAGTATTCAATTAGGAAAATAAGAATATAAAGCTCACTAATCATAGATTAAGTTTTACGGAAAAATTCATAAAAATTATTCACCTTAAAAATTCAAACTTGTATAACTACTTTCTACATATAGGATGGAATTATAAAAACATTTCAATAAAACAAAAGACAGAGGCCTGATTATACCTCCGTCTTTTCAATTTATAAAGAACAAAAAATCATTTTATAACTGTATAAATGCCCTTACAACAAATACCGTATTCCGCTATTTTTTTGAAGAAACAGGATTCATTTTTAATGTTTTTATTCCCTCTTTTAATGTAAACGCATCTGCTCTTAACGTTTTCCAACTGTCTTTCGCTGCATTCAGGTTAGGTTTTAGAAATTTGAATTTATTTTGATCCGCTTTTTGGGATGCTTTATCAATATGACTAAGCACTCCCGAATATTGAGAATCTAAATCATGCCATTGTGCAGACATATAGGTAAGTGCATTAATAGCCGATCCAATCGCATTGTGCATTTCATTAATATTATTATACGCAACACCAACTACACGATTTAACGTTACTTTATAATCTATAGTCTGACGTAATTGTGCTAACAACGGCTCTAACGTACCTAAATTATTTCTTGCTACCCCTATCATTACACCACCAGCAATCCACGTAGGAATTGAGGGAATTGATACAGTTATTATTCCATCTGATTCTACTTGTTTAAAATGTCTTACTTGCTCTAAAACTTCATTTAAGCGCTTTTCATCTTCATCAATTCCAGATGCTTGGTTTTTCAGAATTGAATGTAAAATATCTTTATGACCTCCAAATGCCCGGACATCTTCTCCAATACTATCTCTTAACTTAGCTAGTTCTTGTATTAAATTCTGTGTATATGCTTGATTTTGTTTAATCTCACCTTGTAAATCTGTAATGCCTTCTTTTAATGTGTCTGCATCCCCTTCATTAATCGCTTCTACTAATGTGTCATAATAATTGTCAAATTTAGTATCATACTCTACAATCCCCGTCAGTGTATCTAAAAGTTGTTTTTTTATGTGAGAATCCCATTTCGTAGCATGCTCTCTTGCATTCTTTTGATCTTGTAGAATTTGACTAGGTAGATTTATATATCCTTTAATGTCAATTCCTTCAAAGTTAACATCTGGGTTTTTAATTAACAAATAAGAGTAATCATTCATAGATTTTGCAAATACTCCAGCATCTTGCAAAGCTTTTTTCATCTTTTCGCTGTTTACAGAAAGAGATATATCTTCGGTACTAGTTTGTTCCATTTTACTTTCACTTGCGAAGGCTGCCACTGGAGAAACTACAGTAGTTGTTGTCAGAGTTAAAAACGTCGATACAGCAAGTAGTTTATAAGGAAAGTTTTTATTCATTTTAATTCCTCCTATGCATATATATTGATTTTTAATTTATTTTTTCTTGTTTAAAAGCAATGTCTTTTGAAATGAATTCTGCATCCTTATGAATATCATTCCAACTTTGTTTTGCAGCCTTTAAATCATCAGGTATTAAAGAAAGTTTATGTTCTTGCATTTGGTCGATATTATCATATAGATCTTTATAATTGGCTCCCATCGTATTCCATTGTTGCTGAATATTCGTTAGAGACATGATTGCTTGATCCACTGTCTGATACAAATATGTCAACGTGTCTTTTGTATTAGTAAGTGAAATAACTGCTTGGTTAGCAAGATCGGCTTTCATACTTAATTCTCCGATTCTATTAGAAATTTCATTATAGGAGTTCATATGATTAGATGCCTCAACACCAGCTGCTGTTCCTAAACCAATACCAGCTGCCCCTAGAGCTGCTAGACCACCAACAACAGCTGGTGTCGCTGTGCCACCAGTCACAACAATTACTACCGCTCCTGCAATCGTTCCAATAACTAAAATAGCTGCTCCTAATCCACCACCAATTGACCAGGCTAATACATTATCAAAATGTGCTTTCTGCGTAGAACGTAAATTCTCAATTTCGGCCTGAAGTTGTGGGACTAGTGCTTGTTTTCCCGCTAATATGGCCGTTAATCCCCCTTGTCCATCTGGACTTCCAACATTATTTTTAAAATCTACAGTATTTGTATACAACTTTGTTTTGAAAGCTTCTAACATCTTAATAACTTCCGTAACTTCATTTGAATTTGTATGAATTGTACCGATTAAATCCCCTATTCCTTCTTTAAGGCCCGCCTTATCTTTCTTTTTTACAGTATCTACTAGTGTGTCGTAATAATTTTGAAATTGTTCATCATAATTTACAATATTACGTGTTGTCTTTTGAATGTTTGGCTTCGCTGTATCTAGCCAGTAATTTGCATTGATTCGTGACAGTTCCTGATTCAGGTGAATGTTTTTGATTAATTCTCCACCTCCTGAACCTAAATCAATGTTGGATAAATTTACATTCGGTTGCTTAATCATTGTTTTTGCGTACAAATCCATTACAAGAATATGAGAGCCTGTTTCAGCCAACACTTTCTTTAACCCTTCAGGTCCTAACGCATAATTTTCTATTTTCTGTTCTTGTGCTGTCTGTTCTTGTGCAAGTGCGTGAATAGTACTACCATTCGTAGCAGTTATAACCGTTGCTAACGTGGCCAAAGTTATGACCTTAAATGGAAATTTCATCATTTAATTCTCCTCCTTATTTTCAGTTGAGTTATTACCCTTTTATTAAACCTAATTTCTTAATATTAAAATTTATTAACTTGTTCTTCGAGTTGATTTGTTACATTTTTTAGTCGTCTTAATGTATCTTTTTGAGACTGAGTGTTATTTGTATCAACTTCAGTCGATAATTTTGTAATACTATTATTTATTAGATTCAAATCCTCTTTATAACGTTTCATTAGCTCAATTTCTCCATCTACTTGATTAGCAAATGTATGCAAATCATTTTGCATGAAAAGAATCATTGATTTTTGTAAATCTGCTACTGTTAATTTAGTTGTTAAGTCATATAATTTTTGATTTTGTTTCTCTAGATCATCTAAATGCGCTCGTTGCTCTGCTGTTAGTTTATTAATTTCTGCAAAGGTACTATATGTTTTTTTAATTTTTTCAGGATCAATTACTTTCATAAGATCATACTCTTTCGTTTTTGTAACTGCAGCTGCAGCAATTTCACCTTTTTTACTTTTCTCTATCGCTTCACGTGCTTCTTTTTTGGCAGCTTCAATTTCTATAGCTGATTTTCCCTTTTCTGTTGCTTCTTGCTCTGCTTTCTTTTCTGCTTCTACAATAGCATTGTTTATTTCTTTTCCTTTGTTATACGCTACTACCGCTGTTTGAGCAGCCGGTTCAATGATATCTTTTGATAGACTATAAATTTCTTGGAATACCGTTAGCCCTTGTTCATTTAAAGCTCCTGGTAATAATGCTATTTGCTGTAAATCATTTTGAATTGATTTTTTTGTATTTAGCATTTCATTTTTTAAATTGTCTATTTTTCCTGTTCCCTCTGAACTAAGTACACTCTGTGCTTTTACCACATCCGTATCAAGATTTTTCAGTTTCTTATCTACCTGTAGTTTAAGATCTGTTAACTCATTAATCTGACGTTGCACGTTTTCTTGGTTTGTTATAGTCATATCTTGAAGAACTTCCAGTCTATCTAAAAACCCTTCTTTATCTTCTTTATTATCTACAAATCTTTTTAATGTTGGATAATAGCTATTAAATTTGGTTGCAAATCCTTTGCTTTTTGAATTTAGTAGAATTAATTTTGGATATAGTTCTGATGACCACTCTTTCATATCTTGTTTAATTAGAAATTGAGTTGTATTAAAAGATGGAACTTCTTCAAGTTGCACATTCGGACTTGCTAAGGCTCCATCTATAAAGGTTTGTGTTAATTTGGAGTGTGCACCTATTTTTCTTAATGCTGAGGAAATATCTATATTATCTTGTTTCGTTTCCGCCTGAACGATTGGCGTTGCGAGAGTATTGATAGGAATAGTCGCTCCAGTAACGATTGATGTTATTAAAAATCCTGTCATAATTTTATTCTTCATTCCGTACACCTCTTCACTATTGTTTTTTACAGTTTTAATCGTAAATGTTGTACAACCTAACGTTAGGATTTCATCACACACACTTGAGGAGAGAAATTTTTTCGATAGAGTAATCGTATCTCGTTTTTTATTTATTTTTGATAGAATATAAGGACCTTACTTCCCCCTCATTTTAAACACTATGTTTTTCATAAGTAAACCTGAAAATCACATTGATTAAATTTGATTTTTCAGATATTCATTATTCGAATTTAAAAATATTATATTTAAAAAAGTTAAATACAAATTTCATTTCATAAAGTGAAATAATTATACTATGATAATTAAACATAAAAATTCTTTGATTCCCTTAAATCTATATGAATCCCCTTACCTGAAAATGATTTTAATATAATTTAATAGTGATTAGCACATATGTGTCTTTTATATGGATATGTAAAATTACATATCCATATAGGAGTATCTAGCTTAACTACTCCAAAATATTATTATCGTATACATAATAATCATATTGCTACTAACACCACAGGAGAAAACTCCCTTCATGCACTTTAGAGCATAAAATGTATATGAAATAATAATTTTCGCTTATATACTTACTATTCATTATAGGAATACAAAAAAGCGATTCTTTTCACATTGAAAAGAATCGCTTTCTAGGTTCATATTTTCAATTACGTTACATAAAGAATTGAGGAATTATCATTTAAGAGACTTAACTATCACTTCAGTTGCCTCTGCAATTAGTTGATTATCATAGGTAGCCTCTTTCTCATTTTTACTAGATAAAATTGCGATGATAATAGGTGCTCTATTTGGCGGCCATACGATAGCAATATCATTTCGTGTCCCATAACTTCCAGCTCCTGATTTATCTCCAACTATCCAGTCAGTTGGTACGCCTGCACGAATAAGTTTGTCTCCTGTAGCATTTCCTTTCATCCACTCTGTAAGAATGTTACGTTTATGAGCTGGAAGCGCATTTCCGACCGTAAAAGCTTTCAGATTCGTAGCAATTGCTTTCGCTGTACTAGTGTCACGAATGTCTCCTGGAATAGCTTCGTTTAATTCTGTTTCAAAGCGATCAGACATAGTAACCCGATCACCCATCCGTCTAAGCGCTTTTTCATACCCTTTTGGTCCGCCTATTTTGTTAAATAAAATGTTCCCTGCAGTATTATCACTATAACGAATAGCAGCCTCAGCAATTTCTCCTATTGTCATTCCAGAATCTACATGTTTCTCTGTAACAGGTGAATAATCCACCAAGTCTTCTTTCGTATAAGTAATAACTTCATTTAATTTTTCAGTAGAGTTTTGCTGTAGTAATACCCCTGCCGCTAAAGCTTTGTAGGTTGATGCGAAGGCAAACCTTTCATTATGTCGATAAGAAATTGTTTGATTTGTACCAGTATCAATCGCATATACACCTAATCGTGCATCGAATTTTTTCTCAAGTTGAGAGAACTCTTTATGCGTCGCCTGATTTTTATTTTTCACTTGTCCAGTCTTTTCTTTCGCTTCAACTTGCAGTGACCCTCCTGTAAAAGCTTCTAGGCTTGTAACACTTAAACCTAATATACCAACGCATATTCCTATTTTTAACATCCTCTTATTTTTCAAAATCATCATTCCTTCCAAATTTTTAGCACCTTTTATACGTACACATAATAGACAATCACGGAACCAAATTTGTTCCATAAACTGAAAAAAAATTATAGCTAGTATGAGAGTTATTAACAAAATAAGTGATAGCAACTATGATCGCCACTATCGCTTATTTCACATCTCATCTTTTTACTTATTAATGCCTTTATATAAACAGGGGTTCTTCACCTGAGAAAAGTGCACAAATTTTACTGGTTTTGATTCGAAACATCTATACCAGCAACTTCACCATTTATACGTTGCTTTTTCAAATCAAAGTATACATCTAAAACTTCCTTTCCAATTATAGAATTAATTCCACTTTTATCATCATGAAGCCATGGGACTACTATAGAAAATGCTACTTCTGGATTATCAAATGGAGCATATCCAACTAACGTTAAGTTGTAACATTCCATACGTTCTCCTTTTGCATTTCTACCAATTGGATCATCTCCACCATATACAGTTTGAGCTGTCCCTGTCTTTCCTGCTGGTTTATATGGAGCATTTTTGAAATGTTTCACGCCAGTTCCATCACCTTCTTGGAATACCCATCTAAACCCTTCTTTTATCCGATCAATATGTTCTGTCTTCATATCAATTCGATTTAATACGACAGGCTCTATAGAGCGTATAACTTTGCCAACCTCTTCTTCTTTTATTGATTGCTCTCGTATTTCTTGTACAATTTGAGGTTGCATTCTATAACCCCCATTAGCAATCGTTGAAATATATTGCGCCAATTGCAACGGTGTATACGTATCATACTGCCCGATAGAAAAATCTAGTAAAAACCCAGGCTGACTATCTACTTTTCTAGTTTGTCCAATTATTTCATTCGGTAAATCAATACCTGTTGGAACTCCTAATCCAAATTGTTTAAAATAATAGCGCATCGTATCAAATGCTCCTTGTTTTATATCCAACGAGCCATTTGGTACGTAATTAACTCCCGCAATTTTTAAAGCTGTCTGGAACATGTATACATTCGAAGATACTTGTAGCGCTCGTAAATCATTAATATTACCAAATCCGGATACATTCCACGATTTCTTAGCTTGTGTACCTTTAAATTTCATAGGTGCATCATAAAATTGATCTCCTGGCTGTATTGCCCCTGTCTCATATCCAGTTAATAAAGTTGCACCTTTTACAGCTGACCCTAGCTCATACGAAGTTGTCATGTTACCTAATGCCAAATCCTCAATCTCTATTTTCCCTTCTTTTTCTACAATCTTTTTGCCTGCCATAGATAAAATCTGTCCGTTATTTGGATTCGTCATGACGACAAAAGCTCGGTCCAACAGTGGCTCTGAACTCTTAAACGCTCTCAAATTTTTCTCTATACTTTCTTCCACTTTCTTTTGTAATTCCATATCAATCGTTAATGTTAAACTATTACCACTTTTTCCTTTAGAGATTATTTCTGTGTTTATAATGTTTCCTGATTTATCAGTAATGTTTTTCACTTCTTCTTTTGCACCGTGCAAGACATCTTCATATCGTTGTTCAATATAACTTTTTCCTACACGATCATTTCGGTTATATCCACGTACCAAATAAGAATCTAAGTTTTCTTTTGGTAATCCTTCTTCACTACTCGTAATATTACCTAACACGGAACGAAATAAATTACCATTTACATAATTACGTTCCCAATCAACTGTTGCATCTACTCCTGGAAACTCAGCAAGGTTTTCACTTATTCGCGCATACTCTTGATCTGTTACATCTTTTTTTATAATTTGTGGTGTTAGTTGATAACCTGAACTCATTTTACTTTTAATAGCTAACACCTTTAAATCTTGTGCTGTTAATTCTGCCAATTCTAATTCTGTAACACGACTTCGTCTTAAGTCTTCTATTTTTTTATCTAACTCTTTTCCTTCTATTCCCTTATCTTTTAACTTTTCTATATCTTTTTTAGTAATCATTGTCTCCGCACGTTGCCTATTCAACTGCATCCAAAAATCTTTTTTATCGATGTCTGTTAATTTATTTATATCTTGTTCGGGAATTTCAAGTACTTTTTCTAAGTCTTTTGCTGTTTTTAAAATATCTTCACTAGTAATTCCCTTTACCCTTGTATACGTAATCGTACGAAGAGATTTATTATTAACAACTGTTTTCCCTTCTCGATCTAGTATTTGTCCACGTGGAACTGGAATGCTAGTTTTTGCGTTTTGACTGCTTTCTACTTGATTCTTATAAGCCTCTCCCTCTACGATTTGCACCTTTCCTAGCTGAACAATAATAGCTGAGAATAGTAAAAATATGCAAAGGAACATTATATTTAATCGAATAGATATATACGTCTTGTTCTTTCCTTTTTGATTCCCCATAAATCCTCCATTTAATTCCTTATATGTTGCATACCGATGGTCGGTTATAAATATCGTTTCGACTTTTTTGCTAAATCCTTGTTAGCATTCATACCTTTTCGTTTAGCTACGTAATTCATAACTCTCCTTTCCTGTTCTCTCTCTATTTTTTGTCGCTAGCATTAAAAATGCTAAACTGTATACTGGCACTTATAAAACTTACACATAGATTTGCTAAAAACTTTTTATACTGATTATTCCTTTCTTCATGCTGTAATACTTAATAGACAACCTAAATAATAAAGTTGTTCCACATTTACAAAAAAAATTATTAACTATAAGATGGAATAGGCTAAAAAGGGAGGGTTTTATGTTACATACAAAAATAAAAAGATGGAGACTTATAGCGGTTCTTTCTATTGTAGGTTTGATTTTAATAATTTTATTAAAAAGTAATTTCATTTCAATTACTACCGAGACTTCTTCAGCTGAAAGAGGAGAAATTCTTGATCAAAATGGTGTAATACTAGCTACAAATAAGAAAGTTAAGTCTTTATATTGCACTTATAATGATGAAAAGCTATCGAATCAAGATACATCAAACACATTGGCTTTTTTCAATCAATTTTCAAGCGAGTTTCAACATGACATTTCTACAGAGGATATAAAATCTCAATTACAACAATCTTGTAAAAAGCAGACTATGAATGATATACCGTTATACTCTGACATAACTGAGAATGAACTTGCATTCATAAACAAAAACAAACCCAATAATGTAATAATCAAAGATGAAGTGATTCGATATTATCCTAAACGTGAAATTGGTTCACAGGTAATTGGGTATGTAGAAAATGACCTTAATTCAAAGCATTTGGCTATTGGAAAAAATGGGATTGAACTGCAATATGAAAATGATTTAAGAGGAAAACCGGGTAAAACACTTATTTTTAAAATAAATAATAAAAAGTTCTTATGGAACATGCAAAAAGTACAAAAAGGAAAAGATGTCCGGCTAGCTTTAGACTCTAAGTTGCAGCAAAAAACAGAGGAAGCATTAAGATCTCAAATCAAGAAAATAACTGATGTTAATGCTGGTTATGTTGTGGTAACCGATGTGAAAACTGGCGCAATTTTAACTATGGCCAACTCAACAGTGTTTGATCCAAATACATTATATGAACAAGTATCATCTAAAAAAGAAAACATCAAATCACTTTCGCAAAATAAAGCAATTCAAAAATTAAAGTATGGTGAATCTTATGTAAATATGGCCTCAACTATAAAGCCTCTTACTATTTTAATTGGATTAAACGAAAAGCTTTTTCAACCTGAAGATACTTATTTAGATAAAGGTACTTTTCAATATGATAATCAAAATAACATTACGAATGCACCTGGAACGCCAACAGGTGAGATTACACCGAGGCAGGCTATCATTAATTCATCTAACACATTTATGACAGCAAAAGTAGCTCTACCCTTATTCAACCAAAATAATGGGAATATAGAAAAAGTTGCGCATATATGGACAGAGTATTTAAAGCAATTCGGCCTTCGTTCTAAAACTGGGATTGATTTACCCTTTGAAGAAGACGGACAATATGAATTTCATCCAACAAACAAGTTTGAAAATGGTATCTCCGCCTTATTAAATGCCTCTTGGGGAGGAAATGAAGTACACACTCCTCTTCAACTTGCTCAATATGCAGCAACTTTAGCAAGTAAAGGTGATAAATATAAACCTCAAATCGTAAGTGCTATTATTGATCAAAATGGTAAGGAAACAAAAAAATTCAAACCAATTTTAGAAAGTTCAAATCATTATCCAATGAACTTTTGGAATGTCGTGCAAGGCGGAATGAGTCAAAATATAGAGGAGATTAAAAAGTTACCCTTTGACGTCGCAGGTAAAACGGGTATTACAGGATTTCCGAATGAGCAAGAAAGAATGATTAATCATTCTCTTTTCATTGCATATGCTCCTACCGAAGATCCACAAATTGCCGTTTCTGTCGTTATTCCTGGTAGTACTGCAGAAAAAAACATTGCTGCTCTCGTTACATCAGAAATTTTAGAGTACTGGAATAATCTTCAAAAAGAAAATAAAAACAAAGAGGAAGGTTCATTAAAGTGAACCTCCCTCTTTTACCATATAGAATCTATATTTATTATTTTCCATACACCTTCATTATTCTTTTCGAACATAAATGAATATTTAATATCAGTTAAAACATACTCTTTTTGTACATATCCAGTATTACCGCTAATTGTCGATACTTTTATATATCCATCATTCTGTACTTTTTCTGGAATCCAAGCTTTTACCATTTCATTAGATACTTCATATAAAACATGTGCTTCTCGTTTTGGTTCAGCTAAAATTTTCGTTTTATTTCCAGTAATAGTTGCATATATAAAATGCGGCTGCTTTGGTTGGTCACTTTCTGTCAATCCACTTGGTACTTTGTATACTTTCTTTGTATCATTTGTAAACTCTCCCCCCATTGTAAGAGCAACTTGCAACTCATGAAAAATATCTTCCTCAAACTTCAGTTCATCCTTCTTATAACTCTTCCCTTTAAATAGAACTTCATCATTTAACGCTTTGTACAGCTCATTTTCATTTTTTGAATTTGTACTTTGATATAGTTCATTTATAAATTGTTTTAATGATGGATCTTGAGCAGACTCATCTGTTGTTTTAGGCTTAATTTGAGTACTACTTTGAACAGGTGATTTATTATCATTAAGCCAAGGTTGTTGAACAATAAAAAATAAAAATGTACAAGCTAAAACCACTACAATTGGCAATGCTTTTTTATAAAATGGTCTTTTATGTTTCGGAGAATCTACCTTATTACTTTGATATATAGATTGCTTTATTTTATAAATATATTCTTCTTCATCTTTACGGTGTTCCATTGGGCCGTTTTTTAATTTGCTATACCAATCTGGATTTTTTTTATTTTTCATCACTACTACCCTCCCCTATTAATTTTGAAACTTTACTTCTTGCTCTACTTAATCTAGATTTCACAGTTCCAATGGATACTCCTAACGTTTCAGCTATTTCTTCATAAGATAATTCATATTTTGCGTCCAATATAATTATTTCACGGTGTTTTTTAGGTAATTTTAATACAACCTCCCACACTTCATTCATTTCCTCTTGCTTAAAAAATTCTCGTTCTGCCGATGGGGATTGCTTATCGTCACTAAAAAATCCTATTAAAGATATCCTTTTAAAATAAGAGGATTTCAAATAGTTTATTGCCGTATTTCTTGTTATTTTTAATATCCACGTTTTAATCGATGACTCCTTTCGAAATGAATTCCAGTTTTTAAATACCTTTATAAATACATCTTGCGTGATATCATCTGATAAGTGTGGATCTTTCGTAATAATAAATGAATAATTCCATACATCTTGCCAATAATCGTTTATAACATCGTCCAGCTCATCATGATTACATTTTTCAATAAACTTCTGTTCCATTTCCACACCTCGAACTTATTTGAATAAAGATAAAACTACCCTCGCTTTTATTATGGTTTCAATATATAGACAAGATACAAGTTGTATTTGTTCCATTGTTTATCTTTTTTTGATAAAAAAATTCACTTAAAAAGATATAGATGTGCCATTACTTGCATAAAATAATCAGCTATATTTTCTCTTATATGACAGGCTCCTAACAACAAGTAAAGCATACAATGTTAAAAATACACTCAAAAAAATCTGATTATTATTTTTGCATTTCACGCAACACTCCACTTGTATCACCTTTTTTCTTAGAGCATACTTATTTGTGTGCTCTATTTATGTTTTACTAAATAACTGTTTTGTTAAAGTTTATAGTTCCCCCTCACTTGTCCCTTTCAATTTGTTTTACTCTTCTATTTACTATTAGCAATACCAACCTTTCAAAAATGAAAACAAAAATGAGTTATTATCTTTATTCAGCCACAAAAAAAAAGCATTCTCGATTAAGGAGAATGCTTTTTCAAAACTTAATTGTTCTTTGTATTGCTCAATTTATACCTTCGTGTTAAGCAAACAATGAATGTAGTAAAAGATTTCACCTTATAGTTACTTATTTTTTCTGGAAAACATGTTTTACTTTTTCACCTGGAACGTTACTCCCCCCTCTTCCTTTTACATCTTCGATCATCATGGTAACGATCATGTCGGGCGCATTTGCATCAAAAGCTGCAAACCATCCAAGTTCTTTTCCGTCTGCTTCTTTCGACGCCTTCAGTTCTGCTGTACCGGTTTTACCAGCAAGAGTTATACCATCAATCTTAGCAATTCTCCCCGCGCCATCAGGGTCATTAATGACTTTTATTAATGCGCTCTTTAATATCTCTTGATTCTTTTTAGAAACCACATTTTCTTTCCAATTCCCCGCTACCTTTGCTTCTTTTAAAAGATGAGGCGACGGAATATTCCCTTCATTCACAATCGGTGCATATGTTAATGCTAAATGAAGTGGTGTCATTAATACTTGTCCTTGTCCGTATCCCGTGTCTGCTAGTTGAATATCATTTTTTATCCCATCTCTTGCAATGATTGAAATAGGAAATTCGTATTCGATTGGTAATTTTTCATGAAATCCGTATTTCTTAAATTCATTTACATACTGATCTTTTCCCATTTTCAAAGCTTGTTGAGCAAAATAAATATTATCAGAGTACTTCATTGCCTTATCAAAATCAATTGGACTAGCTTCCTTCACACGTGTTACATAATAATTTCCCCAAGATGAATCTTTTGTCCACTTTAATCCTTGAATTTTAAATTCTTCCTTAGGGTTTATGGTGTTTGTTTCCAAACCAATTGCACCTGTAATCGTTTTAAATACGGAACCTGGTACAAATGCTTGTGTGAAACGATTCATCATTGGTAGTTTCGAGTCGTTATTCCATACTTCTCGTTGGGCTTTTGATGCGCCTCTAACTATTGTATTTGGATTATAAGCAGGGCTACTTACAAGTGCGATAGTTTCACCCGTTTTAGGATTGACCGCTGCACTAGATCCTGCTTCATTTTTCATCTCATTAAAGATTTTTTCTTGAATTGCAGCATCAATTGTTAACGTAACGTTTTCCCCTACTTTTGCTTCTTTTTTTGCTACATTTTTAATCTCTTTTCCATTCTCATCTTCTATGAATACGCGTCCACCTTTTTCGCCACGCAATGTATTCTCTAATACTTTCTCTAAACCTGTCTTACCTACTAAATCATCTGCTTGATACCCTTTTTTTTGAAGCGATTTTAACTCCTCTGCATTCACCTTTCCTATATAACCAGTTAAGTGTGCTGCTGCTTCTCCTAATGGATACGTACGAATATTTACTGGGCGAGATGCAACTCCTTCTAATTCAATATAATCATTCTGTCTAGTTCCCTCTTTTAAAATACCAATTGGTACAAAGGAGTCTGGTTTTATCCATTTCGCTGTAAGCTTCTGATCGACCTCTTCTATAGACATATCAAGTAATTGTGCTACTATTTCTTTTGTTTGCGCTGCCGTTTCGCTTAGTTTCTCTGGAATAATTCCAACCTCAGTCGCTTTACCATTCGTTGCAAGAGCTTTCCCCTTTCGATCATATATTTCTCCCCGTTTTCCTTGTTCTATTTGCATACGTACTTTGTAATCTTTTTTCATACCTGGAAAAATGAAATCTGGTGTCCAATCTATTTTCCAAGATTCCTTTTCTTTCACGAGTTTTGCTTCATGGATAAATGAAGCTGTTCCTCCATCCGTATCCATCTTAACCTCAAAAAGAAAAAGCTCTTTATCTTTAGCATTCTCTCCTTTCGTTTTAATTTTTAAATTCTTAACGCCAATACCCTCATAGATTTTTTGATATTTCTCTGTGAAATCCTTTTTAGAAATCGTTTTTTTGGCACGCTCTGATAAATGATCATACATATTTGCAAATTTTTTATCATTCCATAAATTGATATATTCTTCAAATGTTTGTTTTGGCGGTTCGTTTTTATTACATCCTACCAACATAACTGCAAAACAAAAGAAAAGCAGCATCCATAATTTTTTCAATTTAATCTTCTCCCTTAGTTAAAAATATTTATTCCTTTCTTGATATATTAAATAAAAAATGTTGTAACGCTTAATAGACAGTGTAAGTAATGACATTGTTCCATATTTACAAAAAAATTAATTTATGGTTCAGTTGCATTCGAAGGGGAAGATTTTAAAATTCTTACAAACAAAAAAGCGGATCTATTTAGCAATCGGTGTCATTATTAGTGCTGTTTTAACAATTTCATTTAAAATACCTTTTAGTTTGAGTTCTCCGCTCTTATCTTTTTTGTAGATATTTGAAACAAAAAAGACCCCTTATACTAAGGGTCCTACAACAGAAAATAACTAAGTATAAACAATAAAAAGAATTACTGAAAGTATAATTTATAGGCGCTTTATATCTTTCTATTCCGCATCAAAACCCCTGCGCTGTATGCGACAGGGGATTCGATGCGTTCATTCTAAAGCTTATTTAGAAGAGTCATGTACAGGCAAACTACTAAAAATCAATTCAGCAACTTTTACATATCCTTTTGAGTTTGGATGAATCAAATCCGTAGACCAAAGCGTATTATCATTAACTAAATGATGATTCCAAAAATCAACATGATGAAGCTTATACTCACTACTCAGTGAAAGTATAATTTCATTTGCCTCTAATAATTGTTCTTTTAACATTTGTTTTTTTTCAGAAGAAAAAGGAAGCCGAACTGTAAAATCTGGAAGGTTTGCTATAATAATATCAGCATTTGTTTTACTTAATGTATCTATCATAAATTCCATTTCGTTCTTATATTCTTGATGATTCCAACGTCCTTTTAAAACATCGTTTGCACCTGCAATTAGACTAACCAAATCTGGATTAAACGTTAATGCCTTTTCCAATTGCTGTGAGCGAATTTCTTTCGTTACTAACCCACGCTTTGCAAAATTGGCATATTCTATATCGTTTATACATAGTTGAACAAAATGATCTACCCAGCTTTTTAATGCTATTCCCTCAACTTCATCCCCTATGCCCTCTGTAAAACTATCACCAATCGATACAAATCGCTTCCACATATGTAGTCCCCCTTTATTATTAACCATATCTATACTATACAATAGCTCACACCGTAATTGTTATTTCTAAGTGGTTTTCGATTTCAATTACATTCCATTTTAGTATGTTTACATTTAGAATCCAAATTGACCGATTCCAAATATACTTAGGAATCGGTCATATTCGTTTACTAAAGAAATAAAATCCCTCTAGGTATTATAAAAATTTGTTGTTCTTTGTTTTGCCCAGTTGATACATTTCTTTTCGATTAAATGATACGAAATTATAGAAAAAAGTAGTGTCATTGCAATGCACAAAGTAAGAAGGAAAAAGATAGGTATCTTTGTATACAAAAGTTTAAAAAGTAACATCATGATTGGAAAATGACACAAATAAATACTGTATGAAATTTCTCCTAAATATACAAATACACTCTTATTTAAAAATGCTTTTACTTTTAGGTTACTCATAGCCATTATAATAAATATACTAACCCCCATTACGACACCCCAATCTTTTAATAAGAAAGTAGTATCATTACGGGAAAAACCATAAATTAAAATAGAATATAAATATAAAATAATCCCTAATGCAATAAGACATCCTTTTTTAAATTTTTTCATATTCCTATATGAGTAAATAAGTTTTTCCTGATACTTAAAAAGTAACATTCCAACCATAAACATAGATGTAAAATGCAGTGTATCAGCATAACCATTATAAAACCCTTCAGCTTTCCCAATATGCAACATATTAAGAAAAACACTAATGAAAGAAAAGCTCAAAGCAAATAGTATCGTTTTCTTCCAATTCAGTTTATAAAAAAGCAGGAATAATAAAGGAAACACAATAGATATACGCATTTCTTGAGCCAATGACCAAATAACAGGATTATAATTTTCCGTAAAAAAGTTAGTAAGAAGCACAAAGTGGTTTATAATATCTAATTTTGTTATAGACCCTTGCCACCTATCATAGAACCAATCCCGTAGTCCTACCACTTCATACGACGAAAATAAAATAAATAAAACAAAGGTAACGATTATCCAAAAATAATAAGGAATATAGATTCTTACAAATCTCTTAATTAAATATCCCCAATAATTTGTTTTTGAGTGATAAAGTGCCATAGATAACACAAAACCACTTAGTACATAAAAAACGATAACAGCTTCCCCACCCGCCCATAAAAACCTAAGCGGGGAAAATTTAATAGAATTAGGCAACGATGGTAGCATTAAACAAAAATGTCCAAATACCACAGTAAGTGCCGCTAACCCTCGTATAGAATCTAATTCTTTTATTCTCTTACTCATAAAATATTCTCCTTGTAAATTGTAGATTTTGCTGTTCATAAAGGCCACTATACTAGTGTAGTGGGAAAATTGTACATAATGTCTATCTAGATCCCAGATATAAACAGTTCAAAGTCAATCTATGCATCTGTTTTCTGGTCTCCATTTCCTTATATAAATAATTTAAAACAAAATATTTAATACAAAGAAAAGATTTTATTAAGTTTTTATAAAATCTAATTACAGAAATAAGTACCGTATATTAATTTTTTATTGTCATTTGATGAAAAAATGGATGTTTTTTCTTCATGTAACTTTATTAAACTAATACTAGAATGCTTTGAATCAAAAAATACATAATAAACGCCATCCTTTCTGTATATTTCTACAAAAAGAATAGCGTTTTTTGTTTTTATAGATACAAATTTATCTTAGCTTGATTACAATAAGCAAAGTTCCGAAGGATCCAATTTGAAAATTAATACCATCTTCCATTCCAAACTATCTACATAAAAATTTATAAAACATCGAAACTCTTTTTTTCAGATTAATATTTAGTTTTATCCTATAAAGTTAGCTTTTTACTATATCAATCGCACTATCCCACATACCGCTAAAGAAAGATCCGATGTTACGCATAAAACGTGTAAACCAATTTGCTTGTTCTATATCAGATTTTGTTACAAGGTCTACTTGTAATGATTTACCTAATAAGAACCCTGGATCTGTACTATCTTTAGGCGAGATAATCATTTTACTTATTGTTACACCTTTTTTAATAGGTGCTTCTTGTTCTTCATTCAATACTTTAAATTCTTTTTTATATACGTCTTTGTTGTTCTTTGGTATCGGAAGTGAAACAGCTTGCTTCGTTTGAACAACTACATCTTTGTCTTTCGCATTTGCTACTCGCACTGTTTCATGCCCTTTTACTACTGAGTCTTTTCCATAGGCCTCCTTCACTTCGAAATTTGCAAATCCATAATCATATAATTTCTTCGTTTCATCAAAACGTGCTGCATGAGAGTTTGCTTTTATCACTACAGATATTAGACGCATACCGTTTCTTTCTACTGTACCAGTGAAACAATCACCAGCTTCTGGGGTAGTTCCTGTTTTTAACCCATCTACACCTTCGTATTGCTTAATTAAACCTTTTAACATCCAGTTAAAGTTCGTCATATCAATTGGATACTTACCACCCTGTTGGAATGTTTTTTTAGAGATTTTTGCAGTATCTAACATTTTCGGAAAATCTTGAATAAGACGTTGTGCTAAAATCGCACAATCCCTTGCGGACATTTTATTTTTCTCGTCTGGAGTTGTTCCTTCTGGGTGATGTCCTTTTAAATCATAGTTTGTTAAGCCTGTAGAGTTTACAAATTTATAATTTTTCATTCCAAACTCTTTTGACTTATCATTCATCATTTTCACGAAATCGGCTTCTTTTCCAGCAATTTCTTCAACTAAAGCAATTGTCGCACCGTTCGCAGAGTAAATTGCCATTGCCTCATATAACTCTTTTACTGTATAAGAGCCACCATTTTCTAATGGAACGTTTGATAATGAGCGATCTTGCGAAATCTTATATGCATATTCAGAGATTTTAACTTTTTGATCCCATTTAAGTTTCTCTTTATCCACCGCTTCATGAACTAAATATTCACTCATCATTTTTGTCATACTAGCAATTGCTAATGATTCATCTGCATTTTTTTCATATAAAATTTTCCCGGAATTTGCTTCTACTAAAATTGCTGATCCTGCTTCTACGTCTATAGCAGGGACCGTTTCTGCTGATGCGCTCCCAGATGTAACACCCATGCTACAAAATAGTGTAAGCACTGTTACTATTGCAATAAATCTCTTGCAAAACATACCTTTCACTTCTGTTACCTCCAATATCTTTGTACTCAAAAAAGCGTTATTCTAACATAATCCTTCAAAAAATAGACAGCGATATCAAATTCCATATACATATAAGACATTAGGACGATTTTCATATAAAACATCTCATCCCACCCTTTTAGGCACACTGACACTTAGTATTCCCACACATATCCCTCTTTTTAATACCTTTGTATTTTTCAAAATGATTCGTACTTTCATATTTTTTAGGATTACACTTAATAGACAATATAAGTAATACCTTTGTTCCACACTTATAAAAAATAAAACCAGTGTGTCCCGATTAAATATCGAGGCACACTGGTAGCCAAGCATTCGTTTATTAGCTATCAAAGATATTAATTATTTAATTCAGCTATTTGCTATTCTCCTGCCAGAAATGAACTTTCCTTAGTCTAGACTATAAATTTTTTATAATAAAAAACTACACCCTATTTAGGATGTAGTTTTTCTAACTGATTTATTTATTTTTCACTTCATTGTTATAAAAAGCAAATAATGGTTCAATGGATGGACTAGATAACAGAGGAATTGCCTTCTCAATCAATTCTCTATCCCAATCAAACCAACGCATTTCCATTAGCATATTCATTTCTGTATCAGTGAATCGTTTCTTTATTTCCTTAGCAGGATTTCCACCAACTATTGTATACGGCGGAACATCTTTACTTACGACAGATCCTGCTGCAACGATTGCACCTTCACCGATTGTAACGCCAGGCATTATTATAGCATTCATTCCAATCCAAGCATCACTTTTAATGACTGTATCACCCTTCGGTTCATATGAATGTTCAATTTGCTCAGCGAATGGATATACTGTAATCCATTCTGAGTGATGATTATGATTACCACCCATTAAAATGACTACTCCACTAGCAATACAAACATAATTCCCAATAATGAGTTTATCAAGATGCCATCCCATCTGTTCAATTGGATTAAAAAGTGCTCGGGACTTAGCATCCCCCCACAAATACCTTACACAGCCATCTTCAAAATTTTGATGACCATAATACCCTGAGTAATAGGAGTACTCTCCTACTTCAATGAGTGGATTTGTTACTATATCTTTTAAATATTTCGTTTCTGACCAATGATTATATAATGGATGCTTCATAACTTTATTCCTCGCTTCTAAGTATTGTAGATCTTTGTCATTCACTTAGAAGCTTACTACGACTGCTACATTTTTTAGCTTTCTCAAACGACGAATCATTATATTCAAGCCTTTCTTTTATAATAAAAAAATCATAACGTGATAAATTATATAAGTCAAATTGTAAAATTATGTACTAAATTGAATTGAAATTTCAGCATTAAAACAATCGAGTTTTCAAATAACAAATCCCAATTACATATAATTAAGATTTCTTAGCTATACATCTAACCTCTTTCTTATATTAGCCATAACTCCCTCTATATAATTTTATTTTCTATTGATTTGTCTGATAAATCAATAAATGTTAATATGATTATAGAAGGTATTATCATCCATTAGATTTCACAGCTAGTTTTTCACAAAATGATTTCTGAATCCTTTATTAATTAGGAGGTTGAGAAGATGAAACTTTTAAGGCAATCAACAATTATTGGCGCATTGACGGTTGGAGGATTTTTATTTTCGAGTACAATTAGTACACTCCCACCTGTGTCTGCTGAATCGCAACTAACACAAAATGAATCACGATTTTCAGATACTTGGCGGTGGCAAAACTATTTTTTATTACATCATAATGCAGATTTTATAGAAGAGTTAGCAGTTGGTGACTTAAAGCATGGAGATACATTCGATGTTACTATATATACTGGTGGTAAGGATACTGGTATTGTAAAAATATATCAATTAAGTGGAAATGAAAATGATGAAATAAACTTGCATAGATATAAAACCATTTATGACTCAGGTTTAAAACATAATTATGGTAGATTTGTAACACCTATTACTAAGGTTTATAATCCAGGAACATATGTAGCCGTTATGAAACTTGGAGAAAATTATTATTATGGGGGCAGCTTTAAAATCTCAAAATAATTTACGTTTATCTCACCAGTAAATATTGGATGCTATTGTTATTAGACAAAAACTATTTTAAAAGCTTCTCTACTCTATATAAGGTAGAGGAGCTTTTTGATTGTCTGCCCTTTTTAAGGTTAGAAAAAATCCTTACTTTCTTTATAAATTAGCATTTTTATTCACGAACCGTTTTCACTTCTTTATGCCCTACAATGCGATATGCAATATTGCATATTCTATATGTTCATTCTTTAAACATGCGATAATTTATTTATATAAAGGTTTAAAATTAATATTGGAAGGAGAATATTACATGTCTTTCTTTTCTTGGTCTCCTCTTATTTTCTTAATAGTTGTCGCAATTATCATTTCTATTCAAAAGGCTAAGAAGCAATAATTCATTATTTGGAGGTGTAATAATGTCATTTGCAGCATGGAGTGCAATTTTTATGACTTTAATCGGTGCAATATCCGGAGCAGTTTTTGGTACAATCTCCTCTAGAAATAAAAGTGAAAATTAAATACTAACGTAAAAAAGAATTTCTAATAAAGATCAATACAAAAAAGTAGCCTATAAAGTTTTATAGGCTACTTTTCATTTCATCCATATTATTTAGCTAATTCTTTCGTACCCTTCATTACATCAACGAAGAATCCCCAATTATTCACAACAGAAGAAATACTAATATGTTCATCTGGTGTATGAACGTTAAAAATGTCTGGACCAAATGCAATCGCATCTAAGTCAGGCATCTTTTGAACGAATGCACTACATTCAATACCTGCATGTACAGCGAAGATTTCGGCATCCTTGTTGTATTTTTCTTGATGCACTTTTTCAAACAAATTACGAATTTGTGAATTCGGATTGTATGGCCATTCTGGATACTCTGACTCTATTTCAAATGTTGCACCAACTAATTCGGCAATACATTTAATCTCATCTGCAACATGTTGTTTTAAACTACTGACAGAACTTCTCACTTCGTTACGTAATTTAATTTCATCTTGCAACGTTTCAATAACGCCTAAATTTGTTGAGCTTTCTACTAAACCTTTAATATCCAAGCTCATACTTTGAATACCGTTCGGAATTAAGAATAATGATGAAATAAGTTGCTTTTGTGTCTCTTTAGCAAATACTTTTTCTACTTTCTCATCCAACTTTGTAAGAGTTACATGAACATCTGGATCAACAGCACGCATTTCTTCTTGAAATACTCTTGTCCATGATTCTAGTTTTTCTTCTACTTTCTCTACATCTTCTGTACGTAATACAATAGTAGCTACACTTTCACGTGGAATTGCATTTGTTTTTAATCCGCCGTGAATCTCACTTATATCAAATTGGATATTTGCTGATAAATCTCGTAATACTCGTCCTAATACTTTGTTCGCATTACCGCGTTGTTTATCAATTTCCATACCAGAATGTCCGCCTTTTAAACCACCAACATATAGACGGTATGCAATCGTATTCACTGGCGCTTCATCCCATATTACTGGAATTGTTTCTACAGCTTTCGCACCACCTGCGCTACTTACAAGTAATTTATGATCTTCTTCAGAATCGATATTAATAAAAATCTTTCCTTCAAAGTGATTTGCATCAACAGCGAAAGCCCCGCCCATTGTCGTTTCTTCTTCAGTAGTAATAACTACTTCAAGTGCTGGATGCGAAATGTCTGATGCATCTAGTAAAGCCATTGCATACGCAACTGCAATTCCATTATCAGCACCTAAAGTCGTTTGATTTGCATATAACATGTCCCCAATGATTCGTAATTCAATTGGATCTTTTTCAAAATCATGTACGGTTGCTTGATTTTTTTCACATACCATATCCATATGGCCTTGAATGATAATAGCTGGTACATTTTCATAGCCAGTAGTTGCGTCTTTTTTAATAATGACATTCATTGCTTCATCTTGAATCACTTCTAAGTTACGCTCTTTTGCAAAACCAACTAAATAATCACTAATTTCCTTTTCATTACCAGATCCTCTAGGAATCTTTGAAATCTCTGCAAAATGATAAAATACAGGGTGCTTTGTTAATTGTTCTAAAGTAGAATACATTTTTAAGCTCCTCTCAAAATGACAAAATAATATGTAAGTCTGCTATCATTATACCATGATTCGTTACTTTCCCTTTCTATTTCATCCTTTAAAATCCACCCTTTAAATATTTAATCGTATAAAAAAACGAAAGAAAATGCACTATGCATTTTCTTTCGTTTTTTTTGCTCTCATATATTTTGAAGTACCATTATTCATCAGTTTCTCTAAACGATTTATATTTTCCGTTAATGCACCTTTCACAAGAGAGAAATCTGTATTTGGTTCTTCTTTTTTTTCTTTAAAAAATGAAGACTTTTGTACATTTACTTCAGCCATCTCTTCTCCCCCTTTTCAAAAAGATACAATCTTCTATTTATATTATATCGCAAATGTAGACAGCGTGTACAAGTATCATTTTCTTTTTAATTCTTCTTCTAACTCTTCTACTTGCTGTAATGTATCTCCTTTTATTAACGAGAAATCTGTTGTATCTTCATTATCTTCTTTAAAAAAATCATTGTCATAATCTTTTATCACTACAATCACCTCTACGTGCTAGTGTAGGAATGATTGTCCGATTTTATACAAGTTTGTCTAAATTCGCTTTACCTTTATGTATAAGTGAAAAGGACAGAAGAAAATCCTGTCCTTATTTACTAAAATAACTATGATGTATTGTTAAATTATATACATTTTCAAAATCTCGATCTTGCAGGTTATTTTTCTTCCCATCAATAACAATGAAAACATCACTCACAGTTTTTGCTGGTATAATTCCGACATTTTCTACTTGTACCGCTTTCTGCTCATTCAATTGCTCAATGTGTTCTAACGGAACGATAATACTAAATTGAGAACGGATACCGCGAAAGTTAGTATTTAATTCCTTTGCCGCTTCAAATACAACAATTTTCGCTCCAATCTTTTCTCCATACGAATCTAAAAATGCGTTTAGGCTTTTTGTATATTCCTCTTCCGTATGCCATTCCATTGTACCGAACATTGCTGGATTGACATTTTGAATAATTGTTGTATATATTTCTCCTCTTGCTTTAGAAGCAATTAATGAACGTTTTATCGATTGAACTGTTTTGCCAATATCGCTAAATTTCGCTCCCCATATTTCTGAAATATTAGGTGTTAAAATAAATGCGATATCAACGAAAATAACCATTGCAGTGAACATTAAAAGGTTTTTCCAGAGGGTTAAATCAATTCCTTTTATCATGAAATACACGGTGACTGATATTATAAACAATCCATACCAAGTCTTTCTAATACGTTGCTTTTTCTCCTCGTACAACTCTTCGTTTCTCCAGTAATAGAACACAAGAACGAAAAAAACGATTGCTAAAATAAATAAGCCGATTCGAATGTTAGAGATCACCAATGACATCACCCTCCATTCAAAAACTACTCACGATATCATTACATGCACAAGCAGCCCTCTTTATGACAAAAGACGTGGACAAGCTTCTAAATTTAGCAATATCGCATATACATTAGAAGGTGCCACGTCTTTTATCATGAATCTACATTGTATATGTAGACAAGCATGCGTTTCAAATTTTCATGTTAAAAAGTAATATGTTTCGGAATTTCCCCTTCTGGTACTTCTCCGTCCATACTTAAGTAATAATGACGAATCGGATGTAAATCATCGTCTAATTCATAAACGAATGGAATGCTCGTTGGAATATTTAATGAAACAACACCATCGCTTGAAAGGTTATCTAAGTATTTCACTAGCGAACGAATCGTATTACCGTGTGATGAAATAATTACCTTTTCACCACTTTTTAATGACGGCGCAATTTCTGAATGCCAATAATCAAGTACTCTTTTCTCCGTATCCACTAAACATTCAGTCAATGGAAACTCACCTTTTTTAAGTGCTTTATATTTTGGATCATTCATTTCATATCTAGGATCATCCTCTGTAAGAGCAGGTGGTCTTACATCAATACTTCTTCTCCAAATATGAACTTGCTCCTCACCATACTTTTTCGCAGTTTCATCTTTATTCAACCCTTGCAATGCACCATAATGTCTTTCATTTAGCTTCCAAGATTTATGTACTGGGACCCAAGCAAGATCCATCTCATGAAGTACAATCCATAACGTCCGGATTGCTCGTTTTAATACAGATGTATAAGCAACATCAAAAGTATATCCGTTTTTCTTTAATATTGCTCCTGCTTCTCTTGCCTCACTTAGTCCATTCTCTGATAAATCTACATCTGTCCAACCAGTAAATCGGTTTTCAAGATTCCATAAACTTTGTCCGTGACGAATAAGTACAAGTTTTATCATAATAATTCCCCTCTCGGAAATGTGAATTTTATTGTTCCATTGCGTACACGTATAAAGTATCTAGTAATGTATCTTTTTATCCATTCACTCTATGACCAATTCATAGTTGCCAAATGTATGGATAAAATTTGTTCTTTTTCAAACTATAAATACAGATATATTTCTTATTATTTTTGATCGATTACAACTTCTCGTTTTGATATCCAAGCATCAAAACCTGATCGACTATTTGCCATTTCATTCATAACTTGATGCCAATTTTCTTCACACGATTCACCAAATTTTGAAAAAATAACACTCATTTGTTGTCTTTGAACATCGCTCAGTTTTTTCTCTAAATCTACACCTATTTCTGTTAAAGATAACTGTTTCACACGGCGATCATGTGTAGCTTCATTACTCTCAATTAAGCCCTTTTCCACAAGTTGTCGTAGTGGTCCGTGAAGAGCTTGTTTACTTATTTCTAGCAGTGATAATAACTCATTTACACTTATCCCTGGAAATCGTGCGATAAAAAATAAAATTCGGTGATGTACTCGTTGTATGCCATACTCTTTTATAATTTCATCTGGCTTTTCAGTAAATGTTTTATATGCAAAGTAAAATAATGCTAATGCTTCATTCATCTGTTCTTCTTTATGTTGTGTCATCTACTTTCCCCCTGTATGTAAATTATACCACAATCTAGTATTGAATATTTTAACGAACACATTAGAAGTTCTTTAGTTTATTGAAATATTCAATGCACAATTAGGAGAGGATTCATTTGAAATCGCAATATACTGTAAGTACATATTTATTAGATCGACTAAGCGAATTAGGAATTGAGCATATATTTGGTGTTCCTGGTGATTATAATTTAGCTTTTTTAGATGATGTGATAGCACATGAAAAATTTGAATGGATTGGCAATTGTAATGAAGTGAACTACTCACCACTTAAGGTCCTTGCAGACTGTTTGAAGTGGGAGCTTCTTGGGAAGTAGATACTTTTATTAGCTACCTATATTTACCAAGCTATAAGGGTAGTACCTACCCCTAAAGAAAATACCAATTACATGGCTAATTTTAGTAAGTTTATACTTGCGTTTACATCTCTGTCATGATGGCTATTGCATTCAGGGCAAGTCCACTCTCTAAGGTTTAGATTCTTGACTTCCTTATTTTTAAAACCACAACAAGAACATAATTGGCTACTCGCATAATTCTTAGGTGCGATTATCAAATCACGACCTTTCCATATTGCTTTATAGTCAAGGTACACTCTGAATTTAGCCCAAGATACTTCACTGATTGCTTTTGTTAATTTGTGATTCTTTTGCATTTTCTTCACTTTCAAGTCCTCAATCACAATTACTTGGTTTTCGTTTGTGATTTCATTGCTTATCTTGTGAAGAAAATCATTGCGTTGATTCGCAATCTTCTCATGAAGTCTTGCAACTTGTAATCTGGCCTTGTTTCTATTGTTTGAACCTTTCTTTTTACGCGACAAAGAGCGCTGCAGAAAAGCTAATCTTCTTTCGGCTTTTCTCAACCATTTAGGGTTCTCATATTTCTTGCCATTAGACAATATTGCAAAGTCTTTTAGTCCAACATCAATACCAACTTTTATATCGACTTTAGGAAACAATTGCTCATTTTCTTCTACTAAAACCGATACAAAGTATTTGCCAGTAGGTGTTTGAGACACTGTAGTAGACTTAATTAATCCAAAGAATTGTCTGTGCTGTTTAATCTTTACCAAGGTCTTTATTTTTGGCAGCTTGATATAACCACCCTCGATGTAAACCGTGCCTTTTTGGTTATTTGTTGTATAACTACGATGGTTATCTTTCTTACTTTTGAACTTCGGGAATCCAGCAGATTTATCCCGGAAAAAGTTAGCGTATGCTTTATTCAAATTCATTTGAGCATTCGCCAACGCAAGACTATCCACTTCCTTTAGGAATGGAAATTCAGCCTTATATTGTGCAGGCGTAGGATATGTAACAGATTTATCAAGTTTATCCTGTGATTCTTGATATGATATGATTTGATTCTATCTGCAAGCATCTTGTTGTATACAAACCGAACACATCCAAATGTTTTTAATAAAAATATTTGTTGTTCTTTATTTGGATAGATACGATATTTGTATGATTTTAACATTTTCTACACCTCATCTTTCCCTTGATTTTCAATATATTTCTTACTACACCTATCGGCGAACCACCCGTAGTAATCAAGCAAAACCTTCTTGACCAAAACATTTCTTTCCAAAGTTTCTTTCTCACATAGGGAAAGTCTCTCTTGATTACACAAAACTAGTAAGCCTATTCGGATCAGAAAAAAAGCAAGCATTTAAAGCAGACAATGAAATAGAGTTAACAGCGGTCTTAACAAAAATGAGTTTTAATAAGAATCAACTTACCTTTGTTTAAGTTATAATGAGCCAAGGGGATCAGCCTGAATTGTTAGCTAAACTTTGGAAAAGATTCGGCCAGCAAAATGCTTAAAAAGAAAAGCGTAACTATAAATAGGTTACGTTTTTCTTTTTTAATTTTTATTCAGCAAGCGTTAACTGCCAAGACACACCATACTTATCATTTAACCACCCAAATTTTTTGCTAAACGGATACGCACCTAAAGGCATAAGGATTGCTCCATCCTGCGCTAGTTTATGAAAGACAGTTTCAATTTCTTCTTCTGTATCACAAGTTACATAAAGAGACATAGCTGGTGTAAATGTAAAACCATGCTTTACATAACTATCAATGCACATGAATTCTTGGCCATTTAACGTAAAAGTTGCATGAATGACAGAACCCTCTTTACCAGGTCCATTTTCATCATAGCGAGAGATACTTACAATTTCTGATTGATCGAATAGCGACGTGTAAAAATTCATCGCCTCCTCAGCTTTACCTTCAAACATTAAAAACGTAGTGATTTTTTGATTTGTGTTACTCATATAAAGACAACCCCTTGTTATGTATTTATGCGAAACATACATCAGCCAACAAAAACCGAACGTATATTCTTATAAATATATTGTCTATAAAAACGATGAGTTTGTCAATTATCTACTTATTTATTTCTTCTTAAATAATGCTGTCCAAAGAAATGATTCTCCAAACATAGTATTTGGTTGTTCAATCTGTTTCATTTTTCTAATTTCAATCACTTCAAATTCTTTAAATATCTCTTTTAATTTTTCTTCAGAATATGCAAGACCACCTTGTAGACTCCATCCTCTATATACGTCCCAATCTGTTAATTCTGATCCATTTCTCTCATCTAGATCGCCTGCTGCAAAACATGTTACTCCAAAATAACCACCCGATTTCAATGAGTTTTTAATTAAATCCACATAATGTATCCTTCTATGTGGTGGAATATGATGTAAACAGCCCGAATCGTATACAAAATCAAAATCATTTTGACCCTCTAAATTAAAAATCGAATCACAAATAAATTCAATTTCTATTCCTTTTGCTAACGCCCTCTCTTTCGCCCAATTAATGCCTTCTATAGATAAATCTACTGCTGTTACATCAAACCCTTCATTTGCTAGATAAATTGCATTTCTACCCGGACCACATCCAAGTTCTAGTACTTTTCCTTTTGAAACCCGCTTTTTTTGTATATACGAAACTAGGTTCTCATCTGGAACATTTTCAAAAAACGGAACATCCTTTTCTCTATTCTTATAAAATTCATTCCAAAATGGTTCTGCCGGTCTTAATAATGAATCAAGCATTTCAATAATATCTTCTTGAATATGTAACGTTTCATTTTTCATTTGTATCCCTCCCAATTTAATAGTCAGAAAATTATTGTATATCTTTTCGAACTTTCAAACAAAGAAAAAACTCCTAAAATAAATTGGATTTAAAATAAATATTCGGTCAATACTGTATGTAGGCTGTATGCCAACATTCATTTAAAGTAGTCTTCTCTGTATCTCCTTGTATTGAGCAGTTAGCTTTTGCTAGCTGCTCTTTTATTTCGTTCCTGCTCTTGCTTCTTGAAGAATTCTTTAACTGCATTTTCCCAATAAGTACACATATCCATTCCCCTTTTCTACAAAATGAAATTTTTATTTTGTTATACGCTTCATTTCTTCAATCAATGAAGATACGAGATTAAAATCACCTTTAAAGATGTTCCATTCAAAGAGCATTCCTTCATATCCTCAAGTAATTCCTCAACAGTTTCGATTCGTTCTTTATTCATTCTTCCTTTCTCCAAAATAACTATTTTATTAAGCCTTTTAACCGGACAAGCATATTTTATTGTATGGAGGAATCCACTCATAAAAATCTACCTCTCTTGTCAAAGAGCATGCTTATAAGCGTGCTCTTTTTTATTATGTTTTCTTTCATTTCTAAATAACATTTTTAACTCTGTTCATACTATTTTTTCAACTTTAGGTTACAAACTATTTCTGTAAGCGTAGTATTTCCTTTGTACAACAGGCAGGTAGTTTTATTCATTACAGTAGCTCTCTGCACTATTCACTACAATTTCCATATATTGTATTGTACTTGTCCAAAACGTGAGGTTATTACTCACGCAATCTAAATGAAAGAAAGGAGTGAAAATATGCGCTCATCTAGTCGTAAGCTCACAAACTTTAATTGTGGCGCACAAGCCCCCAGTACTCTACCAGCTCTCGGTTTTGCTTTTAATGCTACTTCACCTCAATTTGCAACACTATTCACGCCACTACTACTACCTAGTACGGGCCCAAATCCAAACATTACTGTCCCTGTAATCAATGATACAATTAGTACAGGAACTGGTATTAGAATTCAAGTAGCTGGTATTTATCAAATCAGTTATACATTAACAATCAGCCTCGATAATGTTCCAGTAGCCCCGGAAGCAGCGCGCTTTTTCTTGACACTAAACTCATCAACTAATATTATTGCAGGATCTGGAACCGCAGTCCGTTCTAATATCATTGGCACTGGTCAAGTAGATGTATCCAGCGGTATCATTCTAATAAACTTAAATCCTGGTGATTTAATTCAAATTGTACCGGTTGAAGTAATTGGTACAGTAGATATTCGTTCTGCCGCTTTAACAGTTGCACAAATTCGTTAATAAAAACAATATGCTTGGCTAATTAACATTTAATATTCCTTATACACCCCAAAATATATGTTATAGATTTAACACACATTTATATCAAACAAGCATATTTTATTGTATGGTGACTATCTAGTCATACTAATCTAAAGCGTTCATAAGAGCACACTTATATGTGTGCTTTATTTTTCATGAAAATCAAGCTTTAATATAACTATTTTGTTTTACCTTATACTCATCGCTCTTTTGAACATTTACCTTTTTATTGTTATATTTGCTCATTGTTTTTCTCTTTTGTTTTACTAATTAGCTGATTAATTTCACAACCCCCTTTTATTAAACACCCCATGTTTCTCCACCCCTTGAATATTTTTCAAATAAAAATACATACTATTTTCAAGCCGCCGTGTCCACGGCTAATACTTCTTTCTTTTGTTACAACAGAAGCAGGTAGGTTCTTCACTTATCTGCTTTCTCTGTATATTTTTTAAGAAATCGATAATAATACCAACAAGCTGTTTGAACTAGCAGCTTCACTCTTCTCATAATGGGGATGCAAATTATCACAATTAGCTAACTCATTGAACACACTGGCAGACAACCAAAATCGTTGTCTGCTTTTTGTATGAGATTTTTCGTTTTACATATACTACTTTTGAACCTGCAGACCAATACGAGCCATTTTGGTGCTTTGGATTTCCCTTCCGGGGATAAGTATTTTTTACTTATCCCTTTTTTTGTATAGACACGTATATTTAGGGTAAAACTAATTACAAGCAGATGTTCTGTTTATGCGTAGTTCTAAACAAGATTACTTTTTCTCCTATTAAAGGACGGCAGATACGACTGCTAGTCCTTTTTTCTTATTTCGTATACTATCCCTTCTGTTAACTTCACACTACATTACCTTCATCGTCATAGTAAGCAATTTCCCAATTAGGATGGCAGTTGTGCTTCTCGAGTTTCCCATCAAACAAAACAAACAAAGTAGTTTTCAGATTTTCAACAATCGTACGCCAATACGAGTTAAATCCTTCATAAACTTCTCTTGTTCCATTTCGATAATTGCGGAATGTGTAATAAAAATATTCGCTCGCTTCAATACCTTTTCTTTCAACAAAAGTGTTATGCCTAAATAGTAGACATAATAAGTTCCGTTCTCTTTTTGCTGCAGCATAACATTCCCGTACCATTTGAATGTGTTACGAATTTCTTTCACCCCATCGTCCAATTCTTCGTTTACAAAAGATGTTTTCGTATCGTTATACCAATTGATTTTTTTCATAATCCGTATCATCATCAGGGGGGGTTAGTACGAATTACTTTCTCTCGATTTTTTCCGATTAAATATTGTTCATACGTAAGTTGCACTTGTTCTTGAATTGCGACATGGTAGTAATACACTTGTTCTAATGGTTTTGGACTATAAATTTTTTTTGTAACTTTTAAATACGGTGAATGAAATTTTTGTTTTTTCTTGCCATCATCCTTGTTGTATACAAACAAAAAAAGAGCCGCAATATTTTGCGACTCTTTTACAATTATAACTATTTAACGGCCACGTCTTTGCTGACCTTGTTTTGTATTACTTTTCTTATTACTTGGCTTATTAAATGATCGATTGTTATCATTTCTCGAGCTATTTCTTGGGCCACCTTTTGAACCACTTCTTGAACCTTCACGGCTATCTCTTTGACGATATTGATCTGATTTCTTTGGAGCCGGCTTTGGTACCGGTTTTCCATTTTCATCTACACGTTTTATCTTCGGTTGTTCGATTATTTCTCTTTGCAATGGTGCACCAAGCGTTTTTTCAATTTCTTCTAAATGCTTTTCATCTTTCGCTGCAACGAACGTAATTGCAATACCTGATCCACCTGCACGTCCTGTTCGGCCAATGCGGTGAATATAACTTTCTACATCTTCAGGGATATCAAAGTTAAATACATGCGTTACACCATCTACATCAAGTCCACGAGCTGCTACATCCGTTGCAATTAAGTACTGAATTTTAGCTTCGCGGAAACTCTTCATGACTCTCTCACGTTTCGCTTGAGGTATATCACCATGAAGTTCAGCACAATTATAACCTAGTCCTTTTAAATTATCATAAAGCTTACTTGCTCTAACCTTTGTACGACAGAAAATAACAGCTAAAAATGGCTGATCACGATCCATAACAAAACGAAGTGCATCTGGCTTTGCACGATCTGTCGTCTCAATGACACGCTGCTCAATTGTATTTACCGTTACTTCTTCACTTTCTACTTGAATCATTTGCGGCTCATCCATATAACGCTTCGCCAATTTTTTAATATCTTTTGGCATCGTTGCTGAGAATAACATCGTTTGTTTACTACCAGGTGTCTCATCTAAAATATCTTCAATATCATATAAGAAACCGAAATAAAGCATTTGATCCGCTTCATCTAGTACAATCGTTGACAGATTACTTAAATCAATTGTTTCACGTCGTATATGATCTAATAATCGTCCTGGTGTCGCAACAACAATATGTGTATTGCCTTTTAATTTTCTCAATTGTTGTGCTACATCTTGTCCGCCATAAATCGCTAGTACATTAATATCTTCTCTTTGAACAAGCATTTTTTTAATTTCAGTTGTAATTTGCAGTGCTAGTTCCCTTGTTGGCGCAACAATTAAAGCCTGAACATCACTAGACTCTGGATCGATTTTTTCTAAAATCGGTAACACGAATGCTAACGTTTTACCCGTCCCTGTTTTCGCCTGACCAATAATGTCTTTACCTGACATAATAACAGGAATTGCCTTCTCCTGAATCGGTGTTGCTTCTGTAATTCCATTTTCACGTAATGTATGATTAAAAGTTTCACTAATTCCTAATTCTAAAAAGTTTTTCAAATAGACCACTTCTTTTCCTTATTTTTCACATTAGCCTTCATTGTACCATTTGTTTCGCCAAATATGAAAAATAAAAAAAATTCTTACCTTCTTTTTTTATATTCATCGTGTACTAGTTGGACAAATTCTTCTTGTTTTCTTTCCGATTTTAATAACCCTTTCATATTAGCCGGAGACAAAATGTACTTCTTAATTTTTCTATTGTATTTGTATTTTTCATAGTTGGACGCCCTCTCTTCTTTTCATGTAGGGAATCCACGCCTTTTAAATCATATGCTTCCTTCCACCTACGAACCGTTCCATAAGATGGGATATTAAAAATAGCCCCTGTTTCTCTAATATATGTCCCTTGTCTATCCATATAATTAATTACATCCAGTTTATAATCCAGGGGATATCTTCTATAGCGTTTTTCACCTACCGCATTATATTGTTTAATCCACTGCTGGAGTACACTCGGATGAACCTTTATGGATCCCGCAAGTCTTTTCACTCCGTCACCTTCATCTGAATATTTTTTTACTACCTTTACTTTTACTTCTAGTGAGAATTTAACTATAAAAAAGTACACCTCCAATTGTTGTTTGTGTCTAACAATTGGGGTGCACATCCTAAGATTCGGCTTTTTTACTAGTAATAATATCAAAAAAACAAGTGCAACCCTGTGGTAAAAAACATCTGTACAGATTAAAGCACTATTTAACGGATCTATATCAATCACAGTCATATATCCTTTGAGCAAATAACCATCCTCATAATATGTAATTAGCATTTCTTATTCAAATAACAATGAGCATAATAATATGTTTTCTATAAATTCTTTTTCCTCCTAAGTTTGTGTTTACCACTCAACCACTCTTTCTTGGACATGCTTCTGTTAGCGGCTTCTAGCCCTATCAGTGTATGCTCACAATAGGTTGTCAATTGCTAGTATCAATTCATTTTTCGCGAATATTTCCCTCTGCATCTCACTATATTTAAAAAGAGGGGGTTACATAATGATAGATAACCACATGGAGTTACTATGTTTTTTGGACGACCTGGAACAACTCATTCATCAGCATAATCAAAAAGAAAATAAGTTGATACGTAATGCATCTAAAAAGCTCGGGATTATTAGTAAAATAGAAAAAATGCGTGATGAGACTTTGGCTACAGTGATAGAAGAAATTGTATCTTCTTCTATCACTGGCGAAGATATTAAATTGGATAGCGCTTATTTCCTAAATGAGCAACCAGAAAACAACAGACAACTACGTATAATTATAAATCATCCAATATATGGAGAAGATATTGTAAACTGTCTACAAGAGATTAGGGAGAACTATCAAACATGTGCTCAACGAATTGAAGATGAATTAAATTTCTCTGTAGAAATTAGAGTAACTTTTTCTAGTTACGAGAGCATGCGTTCTTCCTCCTATGTGGATACTAGCCCTGTATATGAAGATATATTTGGGGTTTTAACAGCTGAGGATATTTGTGACGACTAAACTACTGAATAATTCCAACAAAAACGCAAGCAATATGCTGTGAATAAAAATATTAAGTTAATTGATGGTGATAAGCTCATTCACATGATGAATTCATGAAGCCAGCTCTTTTAAAGACTTGGCTTTTTTCTTATAAAAACATTTTTAATGAATTAATTAGAATTGCAGAATCTATGAATTAAAAAACCGATCTTTTCGATATAAGAAAGATCGGTTTATATATATATTTTATATAATGAGTTTTCCTCCATGATAACAATAATAACTTGCTGCTTTAAGGTTTTTAATTCTCTTTAAAGACGCTTCTGCTTTTTCTATATTTAAACAAAAATTTGGATTAGCTATTACTAATTCACGATTATTTTGAACAGCCGCATCCCCTGTAATTACACAGTTTAAATTCGGAAAATATAATGAAATATGCCCCGAAGTATGTCCTGGCGTCGCTACTATTTGACATTCATCATTCAAAATCATTTGACCATTACATACTTTTTCATCGACAGAAATATGTCTTATATTTTTTAATTGTTGTATAAACCACTCACCAAATTCTTTCTCTTCAATCGGCATACATTCTAACATGCTTTCAGCTTGAACTAATCTTTCTGATTTTATTTCACCATTTATATAGTTTGATTCAATTTCACTCGCAATAATATTAATTTGAGGATATTTCACTTTGAAATCGTATAAAGAGCCTATATGATCGTCATCATAATGAGTAATAATTATATTTTTTAAGTTTTTCATCTCATACCCATGTTTTAAAATTATATCTTCAATTAAAGGTAAAAAATTGATATAACCCGTATCCACTAAAGTTAATTCATTGTTTATTATAATTAAGCTCGGATAAATACATTGTTTTGCCCCGTTAAATTCGAATTCAATTGGTAATTCTATTATCTTCATTTTTCTTCCCCCATACCGATTATAAAATGCATAATAATAACTAAATCATCCGCATATATTTTACTATACATATCACAAATAATTTGAATCTAAATGTCCATTTTGTCCAAATTCACGTTTAATTTGTACTTTCTATATAACAAAGAAAAAAGCATCCGTTATGAATGCTTTCCTTATCTTACCTGTTCAACTATATAAATCAAATTGGGCCTATCCGAAACTTGATATGTATAGTCTTCATTTTTATGCATATATGTTTCTATCCTATTTATCACTTCAAACATTCTGTCTGAATTCGCACTGAAACGAGATACTGAATCACATAAAACTATTGACCCTTTCTTGTAAAAATTAATAATTTCATAAATATCTCGTTCTAAACAAACTTCCCCTACTTGCAAATCCTCTTTCGCTTCATAGTTATAAATCCCCATTCTCATCTTCCCCTCAAATTGTATTTTTTTCTTACAACATCCCCTTGTTACATAAATAATACCACGATAAAATTCTAAAACTCAAACTCATCGGCTTCATCTGAGAAAATAAAAAAGCCATCACCATAGGCGACTACTTCTTAACACCTTATCGTCATAATTCATCGATGGAAGCTTGTGTACAGGTTTTCATATCCTTATTGTTTTCACTTCAACATCAGCCAAATTATCGGTTGGTTTCACTAGTGTTGTTTTGCTTCCTGTAGTTTTCGCGGAATTTCCATTTTCTACAGTACTCCTTGCTATGTATTTCCCCTCGTAAATTCTGCTTAATCGTATAAGCTATGGTAGCTTGTCATATAAATTTAGTAACACCTTCATACGTACTACCACCAAACTTAATCTTCGTAGTACATTACTTGGAGCGAACATATACTAAGTAACGGAACACTATGAATCGTTGCATAATCGACATTATATTATTTTGAACAGGTAATTCCCTATTTTTGTGGAAATATACAATAAGAAAAACAATAAAATTGATTATACCCTCTCTTCTTTGTCTATCCTTTTAAAAAATCTATTTTTTTGTAAAAGGAGTTTTTATATGGAGAAACAGACACTTTGGAAAAAATTCAAGAAAAGCTCAGCAAACCTCGGTAAATCTAGCGTATATGAAAGTATTATTTTATACTACACAATGAGAAAAAAAGGGTTACCTACTAAAGCCAAATTCATAATATTAGCCGCTTTATCTTATTACGTATTAGCAATCGATTTTATTCCAGATATAGCTGCTATTATTGGGATTGGCTTATTAGATGATGTTTTAGCAATTGCTATAGCGCATAAATATGTTATGAGACACGCAGATGCTGAAATTCGAGAGAAGAGCAAAGTAAAAATGGAGTCATTATTTACTTCAACACAAGTATAATGAAACTATCTAGTCATTTACCTATCTTTTTACTTTCAAAAAAGCTAACTTTAATTATTGATAGTTCTATTTAACCTTCACCATGAGATCATTACAGAATACATTCTTAATTTCTCTTAGCTCTCAATCCGTAAACAAATAGGGTGCCAGTACTTGTTCCTAAGTTCTGACACCCTATTATTTGTTCTTATATTTATCTGTTATACAATTCATTCAGGAAAGATTCCAATAGAGACATTCTTATATAAAGAAAGACCATAATAGTGCAGATAGTTTATACAGTTGCATGCGTGCCCCTATACAAAACTGCTATTGCAACTACTATAAGAATCATCCCCATAAAAGCAGGTGCAGCATGACCAAGTGATACATAGATTTGTCCTCCCATAATTGGACCAATCATTCTTGCCAAAGCTTGAATAGATTGGCCACCACCTTGAATCCTTCCTTGTTCACTAGAATCGACAGACTTTGAAAGCATCCCATTGAATGAAGGCCCGAAAATTGAGTCACCAAAACCAAACAGTAACATCCCAACGATTAGAAGAGGATATAAGGAAAATAAAGCAGATGCTGCAATAAAACTGTAGCCAATAATCTCCGAAACCATTCCAAGCATAGCTATTTGTTTATCACTAAGCTTGCTCAAAAGCTTTGGCATTATAAAAGCTTGTGAAATGATATCTTGAAAGCCCATAATTGAAAACATAAGTCCGATTAGTGCAGGTTTCCAGCTAAAAGTATCCATCGTAAATTGTGTAAAAATTGCTTGTAAAGGTCCGTTAGGTATCCAAAGTAAAAGCGCTGAGACAAGTAACCATTTTAAGTTTTTCATGGAAAGTATGTTTGCCAGCTGCGCAAAAGGATTTAACCTTACAAAAGTAATTTCTTTTAACCTATTATTTTTGTCAAGACTCTCAGGCATATATTTCATCCCATATAAAACATTTAATAAAGTTATAAGTGCTCCGAAATATAAAGGTACAGAATGACCAAACTTTGCAAGTAATCCCCCAAGAGTTGGTCCGATAATGGTTCCTGCACCTACCACTGCACTCACCCACCCAAAATACTTCGTTCTCTGTTCTGAGGGAATGATATCTGCAAAATATGCAAAAATTGTACTGATGCTCCCGCCTGTTATTCCTTCTACTATACGTCCAGCAAATAGTACCCATAAAGCCCCTCCTATACCAAAAACTAAGTACCCGATTGCAGAACCGAAAAGGCATATTAAAAGTAATGGACGACGGCCATATTTATCGCTCAAAGCTCCGAGTGCAGGAGCAGCGAAAAACACGCAGACCGCATAAACAGAGGTCAGTAGCGTAACAACTAGAGCCTGTTCTTCCGCACTACTTATATAAGGCTGCACTAAGAATGGCACTACAGGCATAATGATACTGAAACCTATTCCACACAAAAATACAGAAATAAGGCCGAATATTAAAGCATGTTTATCTATGTTTTTTTCAGTTTCATTTTTTGATTTAAAAATAGACATTTAATTTCTCCCCTCAGAACATTTTGTTGCTTTGTCAACAAAAATAATAACTCTGTTTTGTTGATTAGTCAACAAAAATAAAATAATAAAAAGGTAGCCTTACCGTGAATAGGCTACCTTTTTATTATTTAAATATATCTCGCATTAACAGGCAAATTTACGACTTAATATGTATACCTTGTTTCTTTATTTCTGCATCCAAATGCCTACTATACTTTTCCACGAAGTTAATAATACTGTCGAACTCTGCCTCGGTTACTTGCTCAAATACAGCTTTATCCCGCTGTTGAAACTCATTGTGCAACTCCTCGTGAATTTTATATATTTCTTTCCCTTGTTCAGTAAGCCTAAAATAGATTTCTTTTTTATTCTCTGATTTCTGGTAACTTTCGATAAGGCCTTTGTTTATGAGCTTCTTAGTCATTCTACTTATTGCACCGCGAGTCACATAAAAAGCCTCTGCAAGTTGTGTCACGTTAGAATCGGAATTGTTTTCAATGTATTCAATACAATGTACTTCAGAAGACTTAAAACCTTTAAGACCTTCTTCCATTTTATCCTTATTAAGCCAAACCATCTTATTATATAATTCCCTGAAACCGTTCATGACCTGTTCTTCTTTATTCATGACCTGCCCTCCTAACCGCTCATTAGCACGTTAAAACTATTATATTAAATTTATGTTTCCGTTTCGACAATATTGATATAATTATTTGAGTTATCTTTGAAAATAGACGATTACATATAATAATTCAATATACGGTAGACAAAAAGTAAGAACTAAGATTAGTTGTCTTAGCTCTTCTTCCATAAAACTTATGTTTTTTAAATACTATTTCACTTCATTGGCTACAAAAAATTGCTCACAAACACTCGAAATGCGCTGCAAGTCTACGTTTCCACCAGATATAACCGCGACTACCTTTTTCCCTTTAATATATGGATCCACTTTCCCTGCAAGTAGTGCAGCAGTAGCTAATGCACCAGCACCTTCTACAACAGCTTTTCCACGTTGTAATAAGTCTTTCATCGCTACTTCTAATTCACCTTCTGACACTGTTACAATATCATCTACTAATTCTTTTACAACTTCAAAAGTTAAATCGCCTGGTATTTTAACTGCGCAACCATCTGCAATAGTAGGTGCCTCATAATGTTCTACAATCGTGCCTTTGTCATAAGATGCCTTCATCCCATGAACATTTTCTGCTTGGACACCAATTATATTAATGGATGGATTAAAAGATTTCAATGCTACAGCAATACCAGAAATAATGCCACCTCCACCAATTGGTATAATGACAGTATCAACATCCCACATATCATCAAGAATGTCCAAACCAATTGTACCTTGACCAGCCATTACCTCTACATCATCATATGGATGTAAATATGTTTCACCTGTTTCTCTTATAATCTCCTCACATTTTGCCTTCGCATCATCAAAAGTTTCACCGTATAAAACAACTTCTGATCCATATCCTCTAGTAGCCTCAACTTTCGCTAAAGGCGCAGAAATTGGCATTACAATTTTACTCTTAATGCCAAGTAAATGAGCAGATAAAGCAATACCTTGTGCATGATTACCTGCCGAACAGGCGATTACTCCTCGCTCTTTTTCTTGATCTGTCAACTGTGACATTTTATTAAACGCACCACGAAATTTAAAAGAACCCGTTAATTGCATATTTTCTAATTTCAAGTGAATTTCTCCGCCTGTTTTACTAGTCAAATAAAAAGATTTTACTAGTGGCGTTTTACGAGCATTTCTGTCTAAAATGGTTTGGGCTTTTTTAATATCGTCTATATGTAACGGTAGTTTTTTAGTTATCATACTAACACCTCTTCCAATGGTCTATTCCTAAGTTTTCGTAAGTCGCAGCTCCTTTATACGAAACCATCTATGTTAACAAAAAATCTTTATATATGTACCCCACTCTGTAATACACACATTTGCAAACAGTTTAACATCCTCTTCAAATCACGTTCTTTATAATGATTTAGGCATGCAATTTGAATCCAATTATTCTTTCGTAAATACGCTGATTCATAATGAACAATATATCCTTGTAACGCTAACGTATCGCCTACTGTTTTAGAAGACTGATCTTCATCTAATTGAATGGTAAGTATAATTGGCGCGGCATGTTCTTTTGGTGAAACAAGTTTTAAACCCATACTAGTAACTGCATCTTCAATATAGTCATATGTCTCATTTATTTTTACAAATGCCGTTTCATCTTCAAATCTCTTCAAAGCTTCTTGCAGTGCATAAATTAAATTCCATGAATGAGAATATGGAATACTTTCATTTTCTTCGTACATACCAACGTCCATATAGGCCGGTAATGTCTCGTTTACTTTCACATTATGATTATAAAAAACGAAAGATAATCCAGTAAACGATTTAATTGCCTTTCCGCTAACACCGCTTGCAAAATATACATCCTTCAAGTCTATCGGTATTGCTCCAATCGAACTGATACAATCTACACATAGCTTCACATTATAATTTTCACTTAAAACATTTAGCTCGTCTAAATCATTTAACATTCCGGTTGATGTTTCATGGTGAACAAACCAAAGCCATTCATAATTGCCAGTTCTCATTATTTTTTCTAATTCGGTATAAATAAACGGTTCTCCCATTTCTTTTTTATACGTATCAAAATGTAATTGCGCGCGTGCTGCATGTCCAACTAATCTATTACCAAATTCCCCATTTGTTAATACTAGTCCTTTCCCTTTTAAAGAACGTAACTGTATAGCAATCGCATCGTTTGCTAACGTCCCTGTTCCTAACAATATTTGCACACGTTTTGCTTTTGTCATTTGCAGTAAACGTTTTTTGACATTTTCCATTGTCACTTGAAATGACTTAGAACGATGCGAAATAGGCTTAGTAGAAAATGCCTTTCGAACATTTTCTTCAATATCTACTGGACCTGGTAAAAATGTGTATTCTTTCGTCATAATCCCACCAACACTCGACTCTTCAAACATAGCAGGTGTAACATACATTGGCTGGAAGGCTGCTTCTTCAGTACCAACTAACGTATGGAAAGATTTGAATCCCATTTGTTCGTATAAAGGTAGTTCACGTGTTGTAGCAGAAATGAGTGCTAATTCATATCCATTTAGAAGCAAATAACGATGTAAAAAGCGAATTAAACCTAATAATGCTCTTCCATTTCGGTATTCACGTTCTACTGAAAGCAAACGAATTTCATATACATGTTCTCCATGTTCTTGCAAATACAAATCTAGATTTGTAATTTTATAGTCTAATGAGAATGGTCGTTTTCCTCGCAACGCAACCATCCCTATTAACTTATCGTCATCTAAACAAATTAAATATGTATTTTCTTCATGAAAACGATCTATACGAACACGCTCTTTCGTTTCTTCATGTTGCGGAATTTCTTCTACAAATGTTTTATAATTCAATCTATGTATACGTTCAAATTCCCAATCTTGATCAGCAACTTTATAAATTAACCCCATGTCCTATCCCCTTCTTTTCTCTATTTATCGCTTGCTTTTTAATTAAATTATAAGTGGAGATTTCTCCACTTATAAAAGTTTCCTTTATTCTCGATTTACATATAAAATAAGTACAATGATAAGAGCACTTAAAATAGTCGTAACAATAGAATAAGAATACAAAATCATACAAACTGGTAAACAAGCGATTGTAATTAGCCCCGGCTTAGTAAATCCTTTAAAGATTAAATAAAATATAATGAAAACAGCAACAAGGGTAAGCGCTATCAAATAATCAAATGCAATTAATCCTCCAATAAATGTTGAAATGCCTTTTCCGCCCTTGCCTTTAAATACAATTGGGTAAATATGTCCAAGTAAAACAGCCAATAAAGCTAACATTACAAATGTAGAATCTCCAAAAAGGTATTTTGCAATAGAAACTACGATTGCCCCTTTGATTGCATCACCTAAAAATGTAGCGACGAAATATCCTTTTCCATATATGCGCCCCATATTTCTTGCGCCAGGATTACCGCTTCCTTCATTTCGAATATCAACGTTATGTTTCCATTTCGTTACTATATAAGCGGTCAATATGTTTCCAAATAAATAAGAAGCCACCAAATACAAAAATTGCATACTATTAATCATGTAATCATTCACTTTCTACATGGGAATACATATACAATATTCAAGAACTATGTATATTGTACTTTTTTATCCACATTCCTTTATACATTTTAACATCATATTTTTACAAATTATACAAAAATTCTCATGCAGCTATTTATTAAAATATAAATTCTTCATTAAGTAATATGTTCCTTTCACTGCTGTTTCTGATTGTGATACAAATGTAACTTCTCCTATACTCTTCTCACAGCATTTCTTAAATTCACCATATATTTCAGGAACGAAACGCAATATGCTGCCACTTACTGCAATTGAAGTTGATAAATCAAACTGCATCTTATTGTAAATATTCACCGTAATTCTCGTTAATTCCGTAGCCGCTTGCAAAATAATTTCATGTGCATCATTATTCCCATTTCTCGCTTCCTCAATAATGAATGGTGCGATTGCTGCAACTTTATCTTTTGAAAAACTATATACTAGTCTTTTTATATGAGACGATGTCAAAAGTTGAAACTCTTCTTGAATTCTTAAGCTTAATGGGCAAAGTGGAACTCCTTGATCAAATTGATTTGCCATTCTCTTTAAACCTTGTAACGTAATCCAATATCCGCTTCCTTCATCTCCTAAAATATGTCCCCATCCACCGCTATACTCGTACACTTCCCCTTTCTTTCCTAAACAAATCGCACCTGTACCGCCAATTGTTAAAATTCCATCCTTTCCTTTTAAAGCAGCTGCATGAGCAATCATTGCATCATTAAATACTTCAATTTGTGTTCCGTACTTCTTTTTTAGACGTAATATTAATTCATTCGTATTTGCCCCACTTACACCCGCTAATCCTAAACAAATACAAACGCAATCCCCATTTAATAACCCTCTCTGGCATTGATCAATCGCTTCCATAATATGAAAAAGTGCTTCTTCAAAATCTATTAATATATTTCCAAAACCACTCGTAGTCCTTTCAAGTTCACTTCCGTCTTTATCAAATGCAATTGCTTCTGTCTTTGTTCCCCCGCCGTCTACTCCAATCATATATTTCATATGTTCGCCTCATTCTCTTCAAGTTGGAGGGAATGTTATGTTCCCTAAAACTACAGATTGCTTTGCACCTGTTGCACTTGGCACATTACTCGGATTATGATGATACGTTTCGTTTGCTAAAATAGCAAAGGCGATTGCTTCTTTCGCCTCTGAAGAATAGCCTAAATCTTCTTGAATGAATATGTCGCATTTTTCATCCTTCAATCCATACCGTATCATTTCAACAAGTGTACGATTATAACTGCCACCACCGCCTAAAATCACCTCATCAATTTCATAATACGGCAGAATAAACTCCTTATACTGATGAACAATTGAACTTGCTGTAAACATCGTGACAGTCGTCAATATATTTTCTTTACTATGCTTTTCGTACTGCTTCAACAACTCACTGACAAATTCTTCTCCAAACTGTTCTCTACCAGTTGATTTCGGTGGATTTATTTTCAAAAATGGATGGTTCATACAATAGGTCAATATTTCATCTACAACTACTCCCTGTTTTGCAATCTTACCATTTTGATCATATGATAACTGAAATAGCCTTTGACACATTTCATCAATTACCATATTCCCTGGACCAGTATCAAAAGCTATAACGTTCTTATCACTTAGGTGACTTGGTATTACGGTAACATTACCGATCCCGCCAATATTTTGTAATAGTCTATTTTTAGTTGGATGACGATACAAAATAATCTCTGAATATGGTACAAGTGGTGCACCTTGTCCCCCTGCTGCAATATCCATCGTTCGAAAATTAGAAATAACCGTCGTATTCGTTTCATATGCTATAACTGCTGGTTCTCCAATTTGCAATGTGGAAGGAATCATATTACCATCTTGCTTTGGCTGATGATAAATCGTTTGTCCGTGAGAACCAATTAAATTTAATTGTCCCAAAGGAAAATTGGCCTCTTTACAAACTTCCCTTACAGCATTGGCGAAGCATAAACCAAGTTTGAAATTTAAACTGCATATGAGTTGTACATTTGAATTTTCTATTGATAATGCCTGCTGGATCTCATTTTTCATATCATTACAAAATGGAACTGTAGTAAAATGGATGAGTTTGACCTTCGACTCTACACCACTCCCTTCTATATGAACGAGTGCTACATCTATTCCGTCTAACGAAGTACCGGACATTATCCCTGCAATATACATAACATGCATAACCTCCTATTTACTAAAAAACAATCATGTAAGTTACAAACGTACAACCGATTGAAAAAAATATGAATCTAAAAAATAACTGAGCTTTTGATGCAAACGATCCATCAATGAAAGAAACAACTACTGTAAGCAAAATACTTGCCGCAATGCTTGTAACGAGCCATATACTATGCATTTGTGATAGATTTAGCATTCTTAATAAAGGTACAAAAAGTAAATTTGCACATATCACTCCAAATAATAATAAAAATACACCTTTATAACTAAATTTTATATTCATTCCATTTCACCCTCTCTGAACTTCATGTGAAAGAAGTGATAGACAAAATGCCTATCACTCAAAATAAAATATAAAACTTACGGACTAACAGATTCCCCATCACCATTTTTCTCAATTTCAAGCATGTTTTTGTCGTACATTTTAAAGAATGGTAAATAAATAAGGAATGATATTGTTATGTTTATAAATACGAGTACAATCGCTCTCCAATCCCCACCTGTTGCTAAATATGCACCAATTGGAGCTGGTAATGTCCATGGAGGCATTATATGTGTTGGTGTAACAAACCCCATCGCAGTTGCTGAGTATGCAATAGTTGCTGTTACTAGTGGTGTAATGATAAATGGGATAATTAATATTGGGTTTAGTACAATTGGCAATCCAAAAATAACAGGTTCATTAATATTAAAAATACCAGGCACAATACAAGTTCTTGATAATGCCTTCGAATATTTTGATCGACCAAATACAATCATAGCTAATACAAGTCCTAACGTCGCACCAGAACCACCAATCCATATAAACCATTGGTATAATGGTTCTGGTGAAATGAATGGTAACTGATTTGCGCCACTAGCAACTGCTTCACCATTTTTCCCTAAATATACTTCCCATAATGGCCGGGCAACAGTTCCAACAACCGACACACCATGAATTCCGAATGACCAAAAAAATGTAATTAAAAATACTGGAATGATTACACCGAAGTAACTATCACCAGCTTTTACTAACGGTGCCGCTAATTTATCAACTACATGATGTAAATCAATACTAAAAACGACAGTTACTAAACTCATTAAAATAATAACGAATGCAGCGGGTATAAGTGCTTCAAACGAACGTGAAACAGACGGCGGTACTTGTTCTGGCATTTTAATCATTACATTTTTCGTCTTACAAAATCTTAATATCTCAACTGATAAAATAGAAACAATCATCGTTACGAATAATCCATGACCTCCGAGATTTGTCATCGGAAGCATAAACCCTTTTTTATCAATTAATTCAGGCGTTAATGTTAATAGTAATGAACATACTGCAAGCTGTGCTCCTGATAAAGCATCTAGCTTATAACTTTTCGCTAAATTATATCCTATTCCAAATGCTATATATAAAGACATAATAAACATCGTTAAACGATATGGTATTAATATACTTGTTTGATTTTTTAATGCCCAAACAGATATGAAACTATCTTTCGGTAATGGTGGAAATGCTACAATTAAAAAGAAACTTCCTACAATAATAAATGGTAACGCTGAAATAACTCCATCACGAATTGCTTGTAAATGCCTCTGTTCAGAAAGCCTTGCCATCGGTCCAGATAAGTTTCTATCAAGAAACGTGACAAATTTATTCATAACGCTTCCCCCTAACTAATTAAATCATTTACAGTTTTTAATAAAGTCGGTCCGCCAAGCGGCGTGTACGCTTGTGGCGGTATGATACCGCACGGGATAGATTCCTCTTCTGCAAATTTTTTTACAGAGTCAAATCGATGTCTTACTTGAGGTGCAACCATTACAACGTCCCAGCCATTCTTTACTTCTTCCTCTATCTCACTTGTTCCAATGGCATGGACTTCCATGTTTACACCTTTTTTCTCCGCCTCTTTTTTTAAAGCGTTTACAACAATTGCACTGGACATCCCTCCAGAACAAACGAATAAAACCTTCATTTATTAATCCTCCTATACTTATAATTTATCCCCTTCGGATGAAAGGAAGTTTCACTTTACTAAGAAGCATATGAAGAAGTAAAAGAATTTAGTTATACTGAAAGTAAATTTCAGTAAAAATATTTTTCCTATTAAATTAATGTTTCAATATTTATTTTTCTCAATTGCAGGGCCAACCTCACATCATATATTATTTTAAATAATCGTATAATAGGGAGGCGTATAAATGATTATGAAACGTTTATTAATGATGTGCTGTATTGTCATCTTGTTTACTCCTTTCTCATTCATTTCCCCTCACTCTACTTATGCTGAAGTAAATACTACTTACAAAAAACATGAATTACGCGCTGTATGGATAGCATCTGTACTTAATATTGACTGGCCCTCAAAAACTGGCTTACCTATTGCAAGTCAAAAACAAGAGTTTATTAGATTATTAGACGATGTAAAAAACACTGGTATGAATGCAGTTGTTGTACAAATAAAACCAACCGCTGATGCTTTTTACCCTTCCAATTACGGTCCTTGGTCTGAATACATTACAGGTACACAAGGAAAAGATCCTGGATACGATCCGCTCGCATTTATGATTGAAGAAGCACATAAAAGAAATATAGAATTCCACGCATGGATTAATCCATACCGAATAACGATGAATCACACCGATATAAATCGATTATCGGATAACCACCCTGCAAAACAGCACCCCGATTGGGTTGTACCTTATGGAGGAAAGTTATATTACAATCCTGGCATTCCAGAAGTAAAAAAATTCATAACTGAAGGTGCTTTAGAAATTGTACAAAATTACGATGTGGATGCATTACATATGGATGATTATTTTTATCCATATAAAGTGGCGGGTGAACAATTCCCCGATCAAAAAACGTACGAAACTTATAATAATGGTAAATTTATAAATATAGAAGATTGGCGACGTAACAATGTAAATGAACTTGTCAAAGGTTTAAATACAGCTATAAAACAAGAAAAATCATACGTAAAGTTTGGCATTAGTCCGTTCGGCGTATGGCGAAATATAGCTGACGATCCAACTGGCTCTAACACAACTGCAGGTCAAAGAAACTATGATGACCTTTATGCTGATACACGTGAATGGATACAAAAAGGTTATATTGATTACATTACACCGCAAATATATTGGAATATAGGTTTCACACCAGCTGCATATGACATATTAGTAGATTGGTGGGTAAAAGAAACAAATAATAAACCGATTCACCTATACATCGGTCAGGCGGCGTATAAAATTAATAATAATTCTATCCCAGCTTGGTCTGATCCTGAAGAATACCCAAGACAAATTGCATTAAACCGGTTATATCCTGAAATAAAAGGTAGTATGCATTTTAGCTTAAAAGATATAAATAACAATCCACTAGGGGTTAAAGATAGACTCGCAAAAGACATATATAAACACCCTGCATTAATCCCATCTATGCCTTGGCTTGATCATGATCCACCAAAACAACCGACTTTAAAAGGGGCCATTCCAAGAGATGAAGGTATTGCTGTAGGTATCATAGATAATAGAGAGAATGACTCTGCTTATTACGCCATTTACCGTGTGAATGGAAAAAATGAAGTGGATATAGAAAATCCGAAACATTTACTTACTACTGTAAGAAAGACAAAACTTGGAGAGATTTATGTAGATAAAACAGCTATTTCTGGAGAAACGTATACGTATGTAGTAACTGCAGTTGATCGATTGCATAATGAAAGTGTTGCTTCTAGTCATACAACCGTTAAAGCAAAATAACAACTAATAAAAAAACGCCTTAAAAGCTAAGAACTATAGCTTTAAGGCGCTTTTTTTTATTTATTCTTAAACTTCTCAGTCGCTGCTCTCATCTTCACATTCAAATCGTGATCAATCGAGTCACGAATATCTCGCTCGACTACTTCCATTTCTTTTTGGAAATTTTGCAAGTAGATTTTTAATTCTTCTTCTTTTTCTGGTCGTTGTGAAGGTGGTAATTGTACGACTAACGATAGCATCGCTGTTAAATCTTTCATTAAAAACGTTTCAAGTTTATGTTGTTGTTCAAACATACGCTGCTCCTGATAATACGGTAAGGCATTTAATACTGAAATTGTAATTTCATCAACCGTTCTTTGTAATGAAGGGTTTATTGAGCGCTTATACGTTTGAATTGTATTTAATGCATCTGGATATCGATCATAAAAATACAATTTATAAAACGAAAGGTCTGATGGTTTTACTGTTTGCTGCGTTTCTTGTCTTAAAAAATCTTTTACTTTCATCGCCGCTACATCAATATCTTCATTTGTAAGTTTTTTCGTTGTTTTTGCCATTACATGTACTTTTTTCTGTTTTTCTTTCGGTAACATTGAGAATACTTGCTCTCTCGTACGTTGACCCGATGCACAGAAAAGAGTGTTTAATGTATATTGTTCTTTCTTTCCTTCCGTACGAATCCAGCGATAAAAGAGTGGGTGCTGTGTAAATTCTTGTAGAAACGGTAATGATTTATTCGATAACTTATCTAAAGAATCATGTGCTCTTTTATATGGTTTCGTCCATGAAAAATACAGTTTACGTCCGAAATATACAACTAAAACAACGACAGTAAATGCGATTAAAAGCAATGTACCCAATAGTACTAATACTGTTTGAATGAAACTCATTTTTTCACCTCCTCTAAAAGTCTGTTATTTCCTTGGACGCTGAATGAGTTTTTGTTTCATTTCATCATTAAATGTGTCTAATTCAATTACAAACTTCTTACTTGACTCGATAATACGTTCTGATGATTTCTCAGAAGCTTCAATCGCAGCAAATACATTTTGGAATGATTCACGTAATTTATCCATGCTAATAGCAGGATTTTCAAGAAGTTTTGTTGTTTCTTCTGTATTTTGTTTTAATGCTTGTGAGTTACTTAATACCATTGATTCAATTGCTTCATTTGTCGCATTCACTGCATCAATTGTTTTACGCTGATTTGTTAACGCTAGCTGGATAGCAGCTGAAACTGTTACAACGTTTTGCGTCATCGTAATGGCATTACGAATTGCTTCTGTTAACTTTTCATTATTTTTCTTAATAATGTCTACAGATGCGATAGATTGTAATAAAACACTTTTCGCTTGCTGCATATTACGTGTACGTACTAGAATCTTTTCTAATGCATCGTTAATTAATGGAATATCTCTTTGACGTTCTGGATTTTGTTTCTCAGCTTCCAGCATGCCAGCAAGTTTTCTCCCTAAGTATACTTGCTTATCAAGTGCGTGAATTTTATCGTGCGATTGTTCTTTAAGCATTTCAAGACCAACTGTATCTTCTTGTAAGTTGTCACGACCAATTAGTAGGGATCTTATAATCTCCTCAATTTGCTTATCTATAGATTGATATTTATGCACGTATGTTTCAAGTGGATTTTTCTTGAATACTTTAAACATAATTTTCTTCATACCACTTGCTTTTAATGAATTCGGATCAAGCTCTGATACCACTTTTCGTAATTCTAACAATGTATTTGGAATTTCTTCGTTCTTTCCATTCATCATCGCTGTTACAGGACGCTTTAGTGCTGATAACGTTTGTCCTGCAGCTTGTTGCTCTTTATCCCCTAAATCTCCTAGCTGTGACAATACTTTTGATAAATCCGTATTTTGCTCGCTATTTAATTTTTGTACATAAAGATCAGCTTCTTTATTCAGTTCCTCTAATTCTTGATCTTTTATAACTGTATCTACTACTACTTCTACATTATTATCTTTCACAATGGATACAGGTTCTTTTTTCTCGAGTTCAGTCAACAAAATCGCTCCTTTATTTATATGTGCGAATTTATATGCACTATATTTCATCTATTATATCGTATTTCATATACATTCTAACTGCTTGAAATCGATTTTTTTAGAAATGCCTGTTTATGCAGTCATTCCCTGTTTCTTACTATAAGTATACCTGTTCTCAACATTATTTTCCTCAGACTTAAGACCTAGAGAACAACAAGCTGAAGGCGGATTCTTCATATGTTACGTATATAAATTACGTCCTTCCCATCCTACTGTACTCAATCTTTTGACATACACCCTTTTTCAATGTGATAATTATATTACGCTCAATCCTAACTCTTCTTAAGTGCTACAAATGCTCCATTTTGAAATGCCAATAAGACCGTTTCAAACATTTCATCTTCTTCAATCATTTTTCTAAACTCGGCTAACTCACTTGCATGAGAAGTTGCGTTATCAACAACAAGAAAACCCTTTGGTTGTAAAATGCGTTTTATATGCTCAAGCCACCACATGTATTGCGTCCGCTCTGAATCTAGGAAAATAAAATCAAATGAATGATCTAGTTGCACATCTAAAAATGCCCCTGCTTCTTGATTATGAACATCAATCCTTTGTAAAAGGTTTGCCTTTTCAAAATTGATAAGTGCCTCTCCAACTCGTTCTGAAGAAAGCTCTACAGTTGTTACATTTCCATTTGTTTCTTCTACCGCGCTAGCTAACCACAATGTAGAATAACCATTAGAAGTTCCAATTTCTAAAATGTTTTTTGCGCTACATCCTTTTACTAAAATTGATAAAAATTGCCCCATCTCACGAGAAATATTCCGTAATTTTTCTTCCCGTGTTTTTTTATTTCGATCATGCTCTTCTCCATATTGTTCAAGTTGAAATAATAATGAATCTAACGTATCCATTTTTTCATCGCCTTTCCAAAGCAATATGATGAAAAAGCTCTTGCTGCCCGTCTACTTTCATTATATGCGAAACGAAATCCTTTTTCTCGTTATACGACAAAGATTTGAATTTTTTTATAGCATATTGTTTCGTTTTTTGGTAAAGTTAATTTCTACGTGCAATTATTCCATTCATACTATTTTTAATTCAATTGCAGTTGTTAAATCATATAAACCCCAATTAAATGAATCGGTATTTCAAATTCAATTAAGCGCCCTTTCCGGACGCATTTTCTTTTGTTTATATATTTCTAGAAGAAAGGATGCTTACAATGAACGTGATTAGCTTAGATGCTGCTCGAAAACGAAAACAGCATAAAAAATTAATGATTACTATACCGATTATTTCACGTATTTATGAAGAAGATGGGGAAATTAAATTTGAGGTAGCAGGCGAAAAAGATGTACCTCTTGAAATGTTAGAGAAATAAAAAAAAGACGCACTTCTAAAGAAATGCGTCTTTTTTTATACCGTTACATTTAAGTGCATAAGTTTTTCAGGATTAACCATCATATAAATGTTTGAGATTTTCTCATTCTCAAATGTAAATGAAAGCACATAAGTCACTTTATTATTTACTTTAACAATAACACCTGGGGCACCATTTACCAACTTATAATCAACATTGTACTCTTCCGGGAACTTCTTCCCAATTCCAAAGAATAAACGTATAATTCTATCTGCAGAATAGATTGGATGGATTGCAGTTGTAGCTTTACCACCACCATCCGCTTTCAATATCGCATCTGTTTTTAATACTTCTAACATGCCTTGCGCATCCCCACACTGCAATGATGATACAAATTTCTCCACATAGGCAGCCATCTTCTTCGTACTTAATGTTGACTGCTTCGGCTTATCCAAAATACTTTTCCGTGCACGTTGAAAGATTTTTCGGCAGTTCGCACTACTCTTATCTACAATTGAAGCGATTTCTTCATATTCATAACTGAAAACCTCTCTTAATATGAAAACAACTCTCTCTACCTCAGACAATTGTTGTAAAAGTAATAAATATGCCGTAGAAATTGATTCTTTCATTACAAATGACTCTGATGGATCATCAATCTCTTCCACAAATGGCTCTGGCAACCACATTCCGACATATACGTTCCGTTTATGTGCTGCCGAACGTAATTTGTCAATTGAGCGATTTGTTACCATTTTACATAAATAAGCTCTCATATTTTCTATAGATTGAACGTCCTCCATATTATTAAGTGATATAAATACGTCATGGACGATATCTTCAGCATCCATAACACTCCCAAGGATTCTATATGCTAACGAAAATAATAATGATTGATACGTCTCATATAATTGCCCCGTTTCCATGATGAATTGCCTCACTTTCAGATTGCTTTAATATGTGTAACGCTGCACGTTTTCCGCTTGCCACCGCAGCATCAGCTAATATTTCATCATGTCCAGCCCAATCTCCTGCAACATAAACACCTGGCATTCCAGGTATATTAGGGCCTGGTTTTTCAACACGGTCAATATGAGGAAAATCATATACTACCGTTATTTTCGGTAAATATTGCTGTGCAACAACTTCTCTTTTCCAATTCGGATGTAACAATTCCATTGCATTTTCTAACTGTTCTTTCTCTTCTTGAATATGATTCAGCTCTAGTACAGGGTTATGGTATTTAATTAGACTCACTACAATTGATCCATCTTCACTTAATTTAGCTGCTCTCGATTGATTCGTGAAAAATATAGGTTGATCTAATCCCAATGCAAAATGATGTAAAGGATTCGGTAATTGTTTTAAACCAATATCTAACGCTGCCACGGTCACTTGTATAGATTGTTCACTCCATTTTTGCAAACTTGTTCCTTCTGCACCTTTTATAATTTTACAAGCCTCTTTCGGTGGAGTTGTTACAATGACTACACCTGCTTCAAATACTTCATCGTCAAAACATTGTATTCTTTGTTTCCCTTCACAATTCTCTATTTTCAAAACATGCTTTTTAGCCAGAAATTGCACACCACTAGTACTTGCTATATTCCTTAAATTTGTTATTATCGTCTCCCAACCACCATCTACATAAAGTACTCCTTCTTTCATAGAAAGCTGTATTTGCTTTAGTACGGAAGTTGCTAATTGTATTGTAGGAGCATACGTATATGTTGTTGTTCGGCATAATGCATAAAATATATTTCGAACCATTGGATCTTTAATTTCATTTTCTGCCCATGTAGTTAGACTCATTTTTGGAATTTTTCCTACATCTAAGTTTCCTAAATGAATCATAAGACGAGCGAACTGTACTTTTGCAGACCATGAAAGTAACGGTGTTGATAAAATGGAGCGAAAATCTGTTGGAATGGTATAAATATCCCCTTTCCATATTCCATGTGCTTTTGTAGATGGGATTCCACCTGAAAGGTTTACTCCTAGCTCATTAAAAGTTATAAACGCTTCTCCACCTCTATATAAAGCATGTGCACCAAGATTCATACAAATGCCGTTTTTATTTATAGTCATCCCTCGGCCGCCGAAGTGACTGGACTTTTCTAATACAATAACTTTCCTTCCAGCTTTCGCTAAATATATAGATGCTGTTAATCCAGCCAGCCCACCACCAACAATTGCTACATCAAAATGTTTCATAATAAAATCCCTCCTTATACGTTCTACATACAAGACGAACGATTAAGGAGGGATGTGACATTCAGTTACACAAAATTTATTTCTACAAACTACCTTATTTACATAATAATATTATGTTCTAATCCATTACATGCCGGTGCCAAATTTCTCTTTCTTCTTCACTCATTCCTCCAATTATTTTTGAAAAATCTATATTTCTATCAAATGAGTCTTTTAACATAAAAAATTGTTCAAACGATCCTGTAAATATTTCTAATGAATGCGAACAACAAATCGTTTCAAGGTTATCAATTGTTGCGCCATCTAATTCTAATTCCTTTAGTCCATTCATTTTACCTAATGCCGCTCCATCCTTTACCTTTGTATCTGTCAATTTTATATTTTGAATTGACGCATTGTGTTGAAAACAATTTAAATTAGCAATGATGCTATTTTCAAATTCAATTGTGATTAACTTATTTAAATTTTGCAAAACAAGCAAATCCAATTCACTAACATTTTCTAAACCTAAAATATACAAATGCTTTAAAGTATCTACTTTTGAAATTGCATAGAGCTGCTCGCGATTTGAAATATGTACAGTAAGCGATTCTAACTTTTTAAACTGCGGTAGTAACGAAAAATCTTGAATACTAGTATGTGAAATATCTAATTTTTTTAATGATGGCATTTCTACAAGTGCCGATAGATTATTTACCCTCGTATTCTTTATATTCATTTCTTGTAAGTGCCGTAAATGTAATATTGGCGTTAAATCTTGAACCGGATTTTTAACTAAATATAATTTCTTTAAAGAATTCATTCGTTCTAATCCTGTTAAATCTTTAATTTCATTTCCAGATAAAATTAGTTCTCTCACTTCCGTACACATCTGTAACGGACTAATATCTTCTATTCCGTTTCCACCTAAATATAATCTCTTCTCTCTAATAAACTTGTCTGCACGTTCAGATGGTCCCACTATATTTCTCCAATTCTCATCTAAACTATCGTACCAATCTTTCACGTTATTTTCAGATTGAAATATAAATTGAGGATGTAAAACAGGTAATTCAATATTAAATAAAGCGTCTAAAAAATGTATATTATCGTTAGCACCATAACCCCAATATAAATAGTCTTCTTCTTGGTGAATGGTGAAATTTTTATTTTTTAACGTTTGTAAAATAAATAGTAACAAATCTGAAATTCTATTTGCAATTACATATTTCACTTCTTCATCTCGTCCAAAATTAATAACTTGTCCCACTTTCCCCTTTTCATCCGGATCAACATCTATTCCTAAATTGTTACCGCCATAATCTTTACTAATAGGTATCCAATTATGATTCACATATCTTTCCTTAATATATTCTGTTGGTATTGAAAATGCATCAAAATAAAAAAAATCATCCTCTTCAATTCTTTTCCATATTCTCCACTCATCCAAAACTTCATCTAACGGGAGAAATGGCAAACCAAAAAACAACCCTGGTCCTGATTTATCCTCACCGTTATGTGCAAGATAAAGATTACGTAATTCATCTGGAAACGCAATTCCCATTTCACTTTCGGCATATTGAATTTCTTCTATTGTTGCAGGTGCATTCAAAAACGGTTGAAAGTAATTTTTTAATTCAACTTCCAACTCTTTTAAAATAGTATGGTTCATTTTCTGCACTCCCCTTGTACTCCAAATTAAAAAAGCGCTATCTTTTACATTAATTGTAATTAATAGCACCTTTTTTCGCAATGAAACTCTTGTAATTATAGTGCATTCAAACGAACATTTTTATCACTTTACAAACGAAGAGCAGCAACGCTTTCACATTTCAATAACTAGACTCATATCCTAAATTCAAATTGCATGAAAATATAAGAAAGGCGGGTAATACAAATGACTTCTTATATCGACTACACTTCCCCCTCAACCAATTTCACCCATGATTTAAATAAAAGTAATTTTTTTAAAAAAGATGCCCAAAATTATATAAACGTACTTGGCATAAAACAATTAAATACTTTAGAAAATACTTCTTTATTAGATATCTATTTAAGTACAGGAAATGTTGTAGAGCCACATATTCATCAAAATGCAGCTGAACTTGTTTACTGTATTTCAGGATCTGCTGTTGTTTCCTTACTTAATCCTTTTACAAACCAAATATTAAACTTACCGATAAAACCAGGGCAAGTTGCCAACATTCCACAAGCGTGGTGGCATTATGAAATTGCTACAGCAGATGGTACTCACTTATTAGCTATTTTCAATGCCCCAACCCCAGAAGTTATTTTTGGTTCTGATATTTTAAGATTAACTCCCGCTAATATGATGGCTCATACTTACTGTCTCGATGAACAACAATGGAAACAAGCGATATCCCCTATTCAATCCACTACAGTAATTGGTCCTCCAGCAAACTGTAATCAGAACCGCGGCACGATAACCCCAACAACTCAGCCTCCTAACCAACAACAAAATTTATATTACCAAGATTCATACTATTTCCCTCTTTACTGGGGATATTAATTTATTTCATTAATAGACAATTATTGATCTCCTCGGAAAATACGTAGGAGATTTTTTATTGTATATCCACCATTCCTATTTTTTTCGTAACAATTAATAGAGTACATACATATAATATTTATATATCTAATTGGAGGTGATAGTACTATGAGTAATTATAACTATCGAAAAAACTACTCTAATAATAAAAATAGTAGTTCATCAGCATCCTCTCAGTCTTCGAATTCTCAATCTTCCAATTCCCAATCGCAAAGAGATTTAGCCGAACAAGGCTATGTAAAGAAAAAAGGATGTAACTGTAATAAAAACAAATAGTTTATTACGAATTTGAACTATAACATTTCAACGCTCACGATAAATAACTTACTTCCCTTGTATACCGTTTATGAAATGGATGAATTCTATTTTTAATAGAATTCATCTTTTTTATTTATAGGTAATTTTTTAACCTATATAACTTATTCCATAAACAATAAAATTTAAAACATACATTTTTATTTTATACCAGCTTAACAAAAAGAAACTTCTCAATTGATTTATTACCTTTCTTCCCATAAAATATAGCCCTTCCTAATAAGATTAGGAAGGGCTATATACAAACGCCAGTTCAACTTTCAAACAGACATTGTAACAAGTTAGACGATATTAATACCTGCACTTACAAATCCAGCAACTGCAGCTATTGGACTTGCTGCTGTTAATGAAACATATAACAGTATTTTATCTCCAGCAGCTACTGGAATAGCTTCAGGTATGATTCCCGATGCTGTAGCACCAATCGCTATTACAGCAAATGCTGGTGCTAATAATAGAGGTGCTCCCTGTACTGTAAACGTATTACTTGCTGCTGGTGCAGTTAATATTTGTATCTGCACTTGCACAGGTGATAATGGAGCTAATGCAGCTGTTGCACTAAAGAAACCTGCTAACGACGTAATAGTTCCTGCTCGTGGTGCTACAAATGCATAATCACCTACACCTAACGCTAAAGTGATACTAGTTCCACCAGTTAAAGCTACACCAGGCTGACTAAATCCAAATCCAAGAAGAGTTCCTGTATTAGCTATTAACGCGTTAACTAACGCAGATGGTGTTGTACCTGAAGCGAATGGAATAATAGCTCCGCCACCTGTTGCTCCTGTCGCTCCTGTTAATCCTGTTGCTCCCGTTGCTCCTGTTGCTCCTGTTGGACCTGTGTCTCCCGTTGGACCTGTTGGGCCTGTTGCTCCTGTTGGGCCTGTTGCTCCTGTTGGACCTGTCGCTCCTGTTAATCCTGTTGCTCCCGTTGGGCCTGTTAATCCTGTTGCTCCACCAGTACCTGCTGGACCTGTCGCTCCCGTTGGGCCTGTTGCTCCTGTTGCTCCTGTTGCTCCCGTTGGACCTGTTGCTCCTGTTGGGCCTGTTGCTCCTGTTGGACCTGTCGCCCCTGGAGTAGCATTGATTAATTGAATTAACAAATTAAAAAGAAGTTGTAAAGTTGCAGGATCAACATTTGAGTTGCAGGATATAGGGATAAGATCTAAAGCGAAGAAGAATTGTGCAAGGGCGCTATAAAATTGTTGCAATAATGTTGACAATTGTCCTAAATTAGGTGCTGGAGATTGTAATAAAACTATAATACTTTGAGTTAATTGTTTCAAAAAATTAACTTCTGGAGAAGGTAATAAGGAATTTAAGAAAATTAAAAATTGATTAAATAAATCGAGTAACACTAATCTGTTTGCATTACTTGGATTTGCAAAAAATGCTGAAATAGCTGATACTAATGAGTTTAGTAAAGTAATTAATTGACTTAATTGTTCCCTAGTAATAGGAACTGACTGTGGATTTTTACAACAATCTGCTGAAAAAACAATCGGATTGCAGTTATTATGATCAAAACAATCATTATGTTTCATTTATTTCCTCCTTACTTTTCTTATAGTTGAGTGTTTTCCTATTCTAAGTACTATAAAAGATGCGATTGAAAAAAATAGTTAAGTTATATGTTTCTCTTAAAATAGGAAACATGAATTATAATCAAACTTGAAAACGTAATTTAATTATGTTCATGACTCACATATTAATTATATGTTTTTAATAATTGACTGCTTAGATTAAACACCTAAACTTAAGCGTTTATTTTAATTTTCCACGTTTATCTCTTAGGTCCAAAAGCACATTTTAATTTAAATATTAAAACTAAGCATTTGCATATAACCAACAAGTAACAACACCATCTTTTCAGATAAGTAACAATATCTTTACTAAAATTATGTTCTCTCAATAATTAAGAAGCCGTTTCTATTATAGAAAACTCTCATACAATATATCGGACAAGTTATTCTATACTTCGTTCAAAAAATAATTTAGGAGGTGAGAATTAATTGCCAATCATCCAACCATTTATGGCATCTAGAAGATTTACATCTACACTAGGAGCTGGAACAGGAACAGGTGCAGCTTTTGCAATTGCTGCTACAGCTTGTTTAAACGATGCTGGTACTACTGCAACTGCTTTTCCGACTTTTACGTATTACAACTTTTATGTAAATGGCATTCTTCAACCTAGTGTGAACTCCAGTATTACTACTGGACCTACTGGTGCTATTACAATTCCTGGCGGAGATGCATTAGACGGCGGAATTCCAATTACAATTGAATTTATCGTCACTTAGTTTAACTACTTTAATGTAGAACAAAAAGACAGATTCTTTTTATTTAAGAATCTGTCTTTTTTAATTAATAATGATGAATTGCAAAATAATTGAAGAACCTTGCGTTGGTGGTTGATTATCCAATAAAGTTAGCTGACCATTACTAACCTGATATAATGGTTGTGGTTGAAGTATTCCATTAATAAACAAATTAATATAGGAAACCTCATCAGGAGGTAATATGTGTGTTGTACCATATTGAGCGATCCCATCTGAATCTGTATATATAAGTTTTTCTCCATCTGAAAAAGTGTAAAATAATAAATTAGTTGTTGTTATTGGTCCAATAACTCCAGTTGGACCCGTTACTCCCGGTGATCCTGTTAAACCAGTTGCACCTGTTACTCCCGGTAATCCCGTTAAACCAGTCGGGCCTGTTACTCCCGGTGATCCTGTTAAACCAGTTGCACCCGTTACTCCCGGTGATCCTGTTAAACCAGTTGCACCTGTTACTCCCGGTGATCCTGTTAAACCAGTTGCACCTGTTACTCCCGGCGATCCTGTTAAACCAGTCGGGCCTGTTACTCCCGGCGATCCTGTTAAACCAGTCGGGCCTGTTACTCCCGGTGATCCTGTTAAACCAGTTGCACCTGTTAATCCCGGTGATCCTGTTAAACCAGTTGCACCTGTTACTCCCGGTGATCCCGTTAAACCAGTTGCACCTGTTACTCCCGGTGATCCCGTTAAACCAGTCGGACCTGTTACTCCCGGTGATCCTGTTAAACCAGTTGCACCCGTTACTCCCGGTGATCCTGTTAAACCAGTTGCACCTGTTACTCCCGGTAATCCTGTTAAACCAGTCGGGCCTGTTACTCCCGGCGATCCTGTTAAACCAGTCGGGCCTGTTACTCCCGGTGATCCTGTTAAACCAGTTGCACCTGTTACTCCCGGTGATCCTGTTAAACCAGTTGCACCTGTTACTCCCGGTGATCCTGTTAAACCAGTTGCACCCGTTACTCCCGGTGATCCTGTTAAACCAGTTGCACCTGTTACTCCCGGTGATCCTGTTAAACCAGTTGCACCTGTTACTCCCGGCGATCCTGTTAAACCAGTCGGGCCTGTTACTCCCGGCGATCCTGTTAAACCAGTCGGGCCTGTTACTCCCGGTGATCCCGTTAAACCAGTTGCACCTGTTACTCCCGGTGATCCCGTTAAACCAGTTGCACCTGTTACTCCCGGTGATCCTGTTAAACCAGTTGCACCCGTTGGACCGGTCATTCCCGTTAAACCCGTTGGGCCCGTTGGAATATAAATTGGGGGAAGAATTGGAAACGTAGGTCCAATGTTTTCAGGTTTTATCATAGCTTTATTTATTGATAATTTATTATCTCGCTTCACTTTAATACCTCGTTCCACATTTTTGTTTACTACTTAACAAAATAATACATCTATCATTTTAGAAGAATTCCATAACTACTTTTTTCATTCTCAAATGATTTTTACATATAGTAAACTTTTTACCGTTGCTATAACTAGTAGTATTAATATAATAAAATGATAGTTCCATTTCAAAATACTAAATCGGCTACGTTCTAATTTAAAAATGAGGTGATTTATATTCAAAATAGGAATGAAAAAATAAAAAAAGAACTATTATCACTGGCTCTTGAAATTATTCTTCCATACAGACTTACAGGTCCTACTGGGCCCACAGGTATTACCGGTCCTACTGGCATTACTGGACCCACAGGCATTACTGGACCCACAGGTATTACTGGACCCACAGGCTTTACTGGACCCACAGGCTTTACTGGACCCACAGGCTTTACTGGACCCACAGGTATTACTGGACCCACAGGCATTACTGGACCCACAGGTATTACTGGACCCACAGGCTTTACTGGACCCATTATTACAACAAACTCTATGTTCGCTAATAATACATTAGGTGGTCCCATCTCAGTCATATTAGGTGGAACTAATATTCCACTTTCTAATAACCAAAGTCTAGGTAATTTTACAGTGAACGCTACAAATGATATATATACAATTCCTGTTACTGGAAGATATTATTTAACCTATCAAATTAATACAACAACTTCTCTACTTGCTGGTACAAGGCTACTATTAAACTCTTCGACTCCACTTCCCGGATCTATTTTTTCACCCGCAATATCAACTTCAAATTATAATAATAATTTAATAACCAATTTAATTGCTGGTAATACAATTTCCCTTCAACTATTCGGCGTATTATCCATAGTTAATTTAGTTGGAGGTGGTTCAACAGGTGCCTCTTTAACAATTATACGAATCGATTAATAAATGATTCATTCTTTTTTATAATAAACATTCTTAGCTGCTAAAGTAGTAACTATTACGTCATTTCTAAAGCTAATAATATTTCAATAATTTCACGACAGTTATTAAGCAACAAAAACAATTTGTACTATATTCATAGTAGTAACCATCTATACTAAATTTTCCGTATATACATTATCAATTTACACTTCTCCCTGCCAATGTTACATTGAATAAGAAGACAGTTTCCCAAAATGCGAACCATCTCAAAACGTATTTGAGAAACATACTCCAATCCTATACGCGAGAGCAATACTATGTCGACACTCAAACGAGTGTCTTTTTTTATGAATTTTAAAAAATAAAACCATCTCTTATAGATGGTTTATCAACATACATTTCTTTATATTCTTGATGCAATGGTAAGTTTATGCAGCTGGATAATAAATGGTCATACTTAACCGAGTTAGCGTACTTCCGGAATTATGATAAGAGTGCGGTCTATCCGCCTTAAAGCGAATTGCATCTCCGCTATTTAATGTATATTGACAATCATTTATTTCAATTATCAATTCCCCTTCAAACACCGTTATAAACTCTTCGGTTCCTTCTTTATGGCCTTCCGAACTTAATTTTCCTTCTGTTTCAATTTCAACCGTATAGATTTCAAAGTTCCTATCATCTTGAAAAGGAAAAGAAGGATACACTTTATATCTCCCATTGTCTTCTGATAATACTTGAACATCATTTCGTAAAACAACTTTCGTATCTGGTTGCGGATTATTGATTAAAGAAGTAAAAGACACTTTCAAACCATTAGCAATTTTCCATATCGTTGTTAATGTTGGACTTGACTCTCCTCGTTCAATTTGTCCAATCATCGTTTTACTCACACCCGTTAATTGAGAGACCTTTTCTAAACTCATTTTCTCTTTTTCACGTATTGTTTTTAAATTTTTTGCTAAAATAAGTTGAATTTCTTCCATAAGAAACACTCCTACACTATATACAATATAACGACCGTTATGTATAATAAAAAGCACACGCTATATTGTCCTTTTCGGTCATTATAACACACACCAAATAATTAGGGGGTATTGAAATGCCTATATTTTCTTTTTTGTTATTTGTTTTTATAAGTAGCTTCACACCCGGACCTAACAATTTTTTAGCTATGACATACGCCAATCAACACGGTTTAAAAAGGAGTATGCAATTTTGTTTTGGAGTAGCTTTCGGGTTTTTCATCCTCACTTCCTTATGTAGCTTCTTTAATATTGTACTAATTAATATCCTACCCATAATAGAATTCCCTTTAAAAATTTTAGGTGTAGCATATATGCTATATTTAGCTTTTAAAATACTCACTAGTAAAACTAGTACAGATCCCGATGAAAAACATAATAAAAACTTATTTACAGTGGGGATTTTCCTTCAGTTTGTTAACCCTAAAGGGATACTATTTGGCCTGACTGTAGTGTCAACTTTTATTCTCCCTTACTATAATTCATATTCAAGTTTTCTACTCTTCTCATTATTTCTAGGTGTAGTCGGGTTAATGAGTACATTTAGTTGGAGCTTATTTGGTTCCATGTTCCAAAAACTTTTATTAAAACATACTAAATCTTTTAACATCATTATGGCCGTTTTATTAGTTTTTAGTGCTTTTTCAATTGTAATCAATTAAATTCAAACTCTAAATTTCATTTCTGTTTAAAAGTATAATTTACAAATATAGCTGATATACCAAATGAACCTCCCGCTTACATGCATTACTTATTTAGTTTTAAGGTGGTAATTTTCTATATCTACTCTTATTCATATGAGATAAAATAAAAAGAGGATTACTCATTATAAGTAATCCTCTTTTTTGACTATTGATTTTTAAATATTCTGTTCCACTAAACTAAAATCTTTACTTAACTTCATACCACCAGCCTTTACGATCAAGGTAATCCGTCATTCCTTTAAGTTGCGCATCTGAAGTTGGTTCAGAGATAAAATATGTTAGACCATCCGATTGTAAGATGAAATTAGCTGTCATTTTTAGTGACGTTAATGCTCCCATTACATCGGGGGTTTCATACGGTGAAAAAGCTCCTGATTGAATGATATTTTTTTTCGATGGCGGAGTTGTCCCACCAGATTGCCCCGTTAACGCATAAACAATTGAATTTGCAATCTTATCTGGATTCCATTTTGACATATCTGCTTCATTATCGATAAATCCAAGTTCAATTAAGATTGCAGGTGCTTTCGTATTCGCTAATACATAAAGATCTTTTCGCTCCTTAGCGCCACGATTTGACCAGCCAATATCTTTTGAAAGTTGCGCTGCTATCTTTGCTGATAAAGCTTGTTGGTCATAGTACAAAACTTCAACACCATTAGCATTCGTATCATATGAGTTTAAATGAAATGAAACTACTAAGTCTACATCATGTGAGTTTGTTTTTGATACAATGTTATTTAAATTTTGTGCTTGTGTTGTCCCTACTTCATCAGTATCATCATAAACTGTATGCCCTAATGCTCTTAATTTAGCAACAACTGCATCCTTAACTTGGCGATCCATAATGTGTTCTTTCCGATTCCCATAATTCGCACCCTGTACAATACTATTGTGACCTCCATGTAAACTATATCTAGCCATTGTTCAACATCCCCTTTTTTATTAATATATTCAAAGCTCGTCTTATTGTCCGGTCAAATATCCAGTAAAGCTCCAGCAAACAATAATAAGGGCACTAATCTATTTTTTAATTTTTAATTCTAGATTATCTATTTTCTAAAACAAAGAATACAAAAACAAAAATCCACAACTAATATATTAAGTTGCGGCATTTACTTTTTTAAACTATTCATTTCGAAATCTTTTTATTATAATACATAAAAACACGTTATAATATAAGCTACTGTACTTTAGGAGGGATTTAATGACTGATAAATATAAAATTTTGATTCTCTTTGTTACAGCATTTGTTTCTTTCTTTTCCTTAATAAAAGATTTCCGTAACATTTCAAAAAGTTTCTTTTGGGGGAGCTTTGCAATCCTAACAAGCTTTATATTATTATTAACTCACGCTTTAGAGTTAACTCCAATACTTCTCTATTCAGCTCAGATGGCTCTTGAGATTATTACAATACCACGTAAATTGTTTCTTCCACCTGTCACTGAAGTTGCTAGTTTTTGCTAACAATTCATTTATCTAAAAAATTTCAAATCTATATTTCTAATTATCTTTACAAATATAAAAATGCGGTTTCTCCTTTCTAGAGAAACCGCACTATATTAAATTTCAAACTGACTAGTATAAAAATCTCATACATCGCTGTTTTTTTCATTGAGTTCGTTTGTTTTGTGTAAAAGAAAAAGCACCCAAATGGTTGCTTTTTACAGAATCATCTTTTTCTTCTGCTTCTTTTTACTTCCTTTATTTCTCCTTGCTTAACTAGTTTTTCAAGATATAAACGCACTAGCTTATAAACACGCTCTCTTCGCTAATTTTCCTGCTCTTCTTGATTTTTCATCCGGACGCACAATGCTTTGTAGTTTTTTAGCTCTTTCACCACAAGTCTTCGCATCTCCTTTTCATCGATGTCTTCAAAAAATGAAAATTGATTCATACGATACGGTTCCCCTCCGATTGATCTACTCTGTTGAACTTTTACTTCATTTCCTTTTTTACATTCTTCAAGAAAATCGATGACTTCTTGAGTCTGCACTCTCGTAGAAAATAATTCCATCACATCTTCTTCTGTGTTATAAAAACGAATCGTTCTTTCCTTAAACTCCATCCCTAACATCCCATCATCACCTAAAAGCTTTACGTTACCCTCCATTCTTTTAACCTCACTTTCTTTTCAAAGGATTATTTTATTATGTTTCTACAAAATGGAAATTAATATATAATTAAACTATTCAAACAAAAGGTGGTAATGCAAATGACTGAAACAATCCGAATCGCTCTTTTCACTCTTGTAGGAATAAGTGCCGTATTTTCTGTAATTAAAGAATTTCAAAAAACAGAAAAAAGAAAGTTTTGGATTACCTTCGAAACTTTAATTCTGATCGGCGCAGCCTGGATGTTAATAGGACTTCTCACGTAACCTACATAATTAGTACCCCTCCCTTAAATAAACTTTAATATTCCGTCAATAATGCAAATGACATTAGATTTTCTCTCTGTTACTCCTTGAAGAACCGAGCAGTTAGCTTTTGCCAGCTGTTTTTTATATGAACCCCTTTTTAGACAAGCTTTCATATAATGTAGTCATTCCTTTCTTAAAAATTAAGCTCGTCACTTGAGTTGTGAAAATAGGATTAAATCTTATAACCTTTTCAGAAATCATTCATATTTTATTTCTGAAAAAGTGCTTTGTTTTATAAAAAGGTGGTTGCGGAAACAACCGCCTTTTTGTTTATGAAAAAAGGATTATTCTGTTGAGTTTTATTTACATGAATAAATTCACAATATTTACATATCCCCCAAATTTATCGCTGTAATTACATATTTTTTCTTTTAATCATGGTCCTTAAAATAATTTAGATTGTTATGAGTACACATTTTTTGTGTACTCTTTTCATATCCCTATAAGATAACGCTTTCATTTTAAAGTTATATTGTTATTAAATTATCTATTCTAATCCTCTTCTCTTGTTCATATGCCTAGTTGTTTATTCATAAATTAAAAATAATTGACATAACTGAATGGAGGCTAACTATGTCTTTTGCAAATATTATTAAATACGGACGCGTTCCGCACTTTAACTCTAACTTCCCTTTGATTTTATTTTGGAGTCAGAAAAGTGGCTGTACTTCACTTGCACATTGGTTTTTTTATCAAATAAATTTATTTAAACAAGCCATAAAATACGATTCCTTCATCCATAATTATGAAAATGAAATATACAAAAACTCCTCCGACTACTTTATTGAACTAGCTGCGGCTTTATATACAAACGGAAAAGATTCCTATAAATTAGTGAGAAACCCCTATACAAGAGCTGTAAGTTCATTCTTCTCACTAATTGCCCCGCCTCACATAGAAAACCCAGCATGGAATCCTATTCGGAATTTTTATTATGGTAATGAATTTTGTAATAAGCCTATTTCATTTAAAATCTTTCTCTACTATTTAAAAGCGCAAATGAAAGATTTAGAACAAGTAGATCCACATTTAATGCAGCAATATGAACCAGCTGAGGAGGAGTTTGTTACAAAGTATATCTACCTTGAAAATTTCTCTACTGAAATTGCGCACTTAGAACAAACATATCAATTAAAAACTTCTCCTTTACACATACTAACCAAATCATGGCATCATCAGAAGGACAGAGCGATTTTTAGAGGTAATTTTGCAGATGCTGATATTACCGATCCTTTATTCCCACGCCTCCCAACATACGATAGTTTTTATGATCATGAAACGATCCAATTAGTACAGGATATTTTTAATAAAGATTTTAGCACATACAATTACCCATTAACTCCTTTAAAAAATAAGTGATTTTCTAATTGTAGTCTCATATATTATAGAGAAACTTAAATTCACCTATTTAAGTTTCCTCATAAAACTCTCGTAGTAAATTGGGGCACTGGAAACAGTGTCTTTTTTTAATAAAATTCAAATTGTATTATTTATTAAATCATTAAAACGTATAAATATAACGTGAAACACTCATTAAGGTTGTCTTCATTCGCTCTATTTGTTCCACTGCCGTTGTATAATCAAAGTTCAATTATTTCACTATTAAATACAAAAACTTCGATTTCATAGTTTACGTCATAATCATGCAACACTTTTTCGGAACAATTTGTACATCCAAAAATTACAAGTGAACGAATGGGTCATAAAGATTTTTTCATAACCTTACGAATGTTTTACCTTGGATGCAAGAATACGCAGTTAAAACATTTAGTGAACAACTATTTGGATAATAATGTTTACAAATATAAAAATACGGTTTCTCTTTCCTAGAGAAACCGCATCATATTAAAGTTTTTATTAAATTTTAAACTGACTCGTATACAGATCAAAGTAAAACCCTCTATCTTTCATAAGAGATTCATGATTCCCTCTTTCCAAAATACTTCCATCTTTTATAACAAGGATTTGATCTGCTTTTTCAATCGTTTTCAGTCGATGAGCGATTACGAAACTTGTTCGACCTCTCATTAAATTGTTTAGTCCTTCTTGTATTTGTAATTCTGTTCTCGTATCAATATTAGATGTCGCTTCATCAAGAATTAATATATCTGCATCTGCTAAAATCGCCCGCGCAATCGCAAGAAGTTGTTTTTGTCCTTGACTTAAATTCGATCCTTCTGAAGCAATTTTTGTTTCATATTGATTCGGTAAATGTTTAATAAAAGAATGTGCAGATGCTGCCTTAGCTGCATTAATTACTTCATCATCACTAGCATCTAATCGACCATAACGAATATTATCCATAATCGTCCCAGCAAATAAATACGTATCTTGTAAAACTACTCCTATTTTACTTCGCAACGAATTCATATCATAATCTTTTATATCTTTTCCATCGATATGAATTTGCCCTTGCTGTATATCGTAAAAGCGAGTTAGCAAATTAATGATTGTTGTTTTGCCCGATCCAGTTGGACCAACTAAAGCAATTGTCTCCCCTGGCTGTGCCTTAAGACTCACTTCTTTTAAAATCGTTTTATTTTCCTCATAACCAAATGAAACATTCTCGAGTGCAACATGCCCTTGTAAATTTTGTACAATACATGCATCTTTTTTATTTTGAATTTCCGGTACTTCATCCATAATTTCAAAGACACGTTCTCCACCAGCAACTGCCGCTTGAATTGTATTCATTAAAGTTGCAAATTGACTGAGTGGTCTTGAGAATTGACGAGAATAATTAATAAAAGCAGCAATGACACCAACTGTTGTCATTCCATTTAAAACCATAACTGAACCAGTCCCAATTACAAGCCCCATACCTAAGTTATTTATAAAGTTCATACTTGGAAAAATAAAAGCTGAAAATGTATCCGCCTTCGTAGCTGAAATTCTTAGTTGTTCATTAATTTTATTGAAATTTAGTACGGTTTCTTTTTCTTTCCCGTATAATGTTGTAACATCCGCTCCTGTTATAGCTTCCTCAATAAAACCATTTAATTCTCCTAAATCTTTTTGACGCTTTGCAAAGTTTTTACCACTATAAGTAACTAGTTTTTTTGTAACGAAAAACATAATAGGTACTGTAATTAAAGTAACAATCGCTAAAATCCAATCTAATGCGAACATCGCAATCGTTACACCTATAAAGGTTAATGCTGATGAAATAATTTGTACAACACTTTGCGTCAACGCTTGATTCAAATTATCTATATCATTTGTAACACGGCTCATTAAATCCCCTTGAGAACGTACATCAAAGAACCGTAAAGAAAGCGTTTGGATTTTCTCAAAAATATCTTGTCGTATTTTTTGTATTGTTTTTAATGCAACGTTAATCATAACAAATGTTTGTAACCATGTTAAAAACACTGTAACACCGTAAATTGCGATAAGTAACATACACATTCTTGCAGTTCCACTTAAATCTTTCGGTACAATATATTGATCTATAATTACTCCCATTAAATAAGGACCTAATAACCCAAGTAACGTCGTAACAAATACTAAAAATATAACGAACGTAAGAGCAGCCTTTTGATACCCCATATAGTTCCATACTCGCAATACAGTTCCTTTAGTGTTTCTAGCTTCACCCATTTTAGGCGCGTTACGCCCACCTTTATTAGCAAATTGCCCTTGAAAATTACGCATGTTCTTTCCCACCTTCTTTATGTAAATTGCCACCTTGGGAAAGATAGATTTCTTGATATACCTCACATTGTTCTAACAATTCTTCATGTGTACCATCACCAACTAATTCACCGTTATCTAAGACGAGAATTTTATCAGCATCTATTATAGATGAGATTTTAGAGGCGATTAATAATGTTGTTGTTCCTTTATATTCTGTTCTTAATGCCGATTGAATGTTAGATTCTGATTTCGCATCAACTGCTGATGTAGAATCATCTAATATAAGAATGGATGGCTTTCTCACAAGTGCCCTTGCAATGGATACACGTTGTTTTTGTCCACCTGATAAATTCGTCGCACCTTGTGTTAAATGATATTGATATGAATCTTTCAACTTGTTAATAAACTCAGTCGCACAAGCTGATGAAGCCGCTACTTCCAGTTCGTCATTCGTTGCATCTTCTTTACCATAACGTAAGTTCTCTTCTATGCTACCTGAAAACAATAATGCCTTTTGAGGTACAAACCCGATTGAAGCACGAAGTTTTTGTAAATCGTATGCTCTAACATTTATTCCATCAATGCATACTTCCCCTTGATCAACATCGTATAAACGCGGTAACAGTTTTGCTAAAGTGGATTTACCACTTCCTGTAGAACCGATAATTCCTACTTTTTCACCTTTACATATGTTAAATGAAATATCTTTTAAAACATATTCATTATTTTTCGTGTAACTATAACTAACATTTTTAAAGTCAATTTGTCCCCCAATTTGCTTAGGTACAAACGCATTTGTTTCACTTATAATATCAACCTCAGTATTTAAAACTTGCTGTACACGATCCGCAGATGGAAATGCTCGCGCGATTTGCATAAATACCATACTTATAGACATAAGTGACATTAAAATAATATTCAAATAGTTTATAAACGCTAAAATAGCTCCTACTTGAAGCGTTCCATCAAATACTTTTTCTCCACCAATCCATAATGTTGCGACAATCCCGCCGCTTACAACTAACATAATGATTGGCATCATTATGGAAATAAGCTGCACCGCTCGAATATTTATCTTCGTTAAATTTGTATTAACATTTCCAAACTGAGTAATTTCATATTTTTGTCTTACATACGCTTTAATAACACGTACTCCAGATAAATTTTCTTGTAGCTTTGTATTCACTTTATCTAATGCTTCTTGCACTTTTTTGAACGTTCCGCTCGCTTTACTTGCAATGAATATAATCGCAAGTAATAAAATTGGAACAACCACAAGTAATATAGGAAATAACTCGCGTGCTGTTACAAAAACAATTATTATACTTCCGATAAATAACAAAGGACCACGAACAAGTACACGTAATGTCATCGTCATCGCCGATTGAATAGAAGTAATATCATTTGTCACAATCGTTAATAATTTCCCAGTTCCAAATGAATCACGATTTTCACTAGAAAATGTTTCTACTTTCGCAAATACATCTTTTCGTATGTCTGTAGCGAAATTAACAGCTGCTTTTGTAGAATACATCATACACCCAAGTCCTCCAACTAAACCGAGTGCTGCAGCTCCTATCATAAGAAGCCCCATTTTTATTACATAATTCAAATCACGATTTGCTATCCCAACATCAATAATATGTTGCATAATAGTCGGTTGAATTAAGTCCATCGCAACCTCAAGTACCATAAATAGCGGTCCAATTATAGCGAAGAACATGTATGGTTTTAAATACTGTAATAACTTGCGAAATGATTTCATACATAATCTCCTTTTCCCATGAAATTACCACTGAATAATTCATATCCCTCCTTATTTAAGCGATGTAGTTTGTAATTTCTTTCTTATTCCTATTATATTATGTAAATTAATATTTAACATTATTAAATGATAAGCATTTATGACTTTCGGGTCAATAAATGTGCTTTATATTACGCAATTAGAAAAACCGTATTCTTAAATAGAAAGAATACGGTTTTTTATCTATATTTGTTCAACTGCAAAATTTAATCTCAAATTCATTTTCTTAGGTGGACTTCACATGTATAAACCTATTTAAATAGTATTTATACTTATATCCTCCCCATCAAAAATATCTATATAAACAATTAGAACTCTGTTAATACTGGGAACTTATATCCTTTAAAATCTAACTCTTTATTACTTCGCACCATTAAATACTTACTAGACTGTAATTCTGTAAACTGTACATCTTCAATCCCTAATTGATCTGGAGAGAAATAAAATTCGATTTCTGTAAATCTTTCAGCGATTTCCCTGCATATTTCATCTAAAACTGGAATTACTGGCGCAAACACTCCATATAATTTCAACTTTTCATTATCTATTTCATACACAATAAGAGCATCTAGTTTCTCTGAATAATACAATTTCTCATTCCATTCCAAGTCATACATATTCAAATAAAACGAAGGGCGGAAGTTTAATGTTGAAAAATTATTTGAAAGTCTTTGGCTACTATCAATAGTTTCATGTATTAACTTTCTATCCTCTTCCATATAATAATCTAACTTTCTAAGTAAGGAATCATTATTATTCTTTTTATCATATGAAATAGTCATCAAATACTCCTGCACAACTTTAAACCCAAATGATGCATATAGTTCAGGTATTTCCGTAAACAATAAAGTACATTCACATTTCTTATCGATTTCTACTATCATTTTACTCATTAATTGTGTCATGAGTCCTTGTCTACGAAAATTAGGGTGTGTCATTACCGATTGAATTCCCACTGCATTTATTCTTTCACCATTTACTAGCAATGGTAACGAAAATGCCGCAACATTTGCTATCACTTTATCATCCTGTAAAAATGATACAGCCTTATATGTATTGTCCCAATATCCTTTCTCCGAAAAATCATTTAATGTTTGAGTTGTAATCCCAAACACTTCTTCAAATAAAGGAAATAACTGCTCTCTTTTCGGTTCTTCTAAAAGAAGTTTTTCAAAATTTTCAACATTCCCCATGTTGTCCCTCCATACGTTAATTCCATCAAATTAGATGTAGTTGTAGAACCTGCTCTTAAAATAATAGGTCTTACCAATCAATATACTATCATAAAATATAAAAAAAAAGTCTAATTTATTTTATGTTTTGACTATTCGAAAATAAGTCGAATAAAAAAATATTAAGATTTTTGAATATTAATAAGTTTATTATATAAAAATAGTGCTATCTACTTCGTTTTTACTAATAGAAATGCACCATTTATAAAAAAATATTTATTATTATTTTTTTCCTTCTAGTCTTTCCTTCGTATTAATTTCTTCTCCTCTCATTCGCTTTTCAAACGTATTTCTCCAACTAGTAGAAAGTTCGTGTACTTCTAAGATCCTTTTTAGCCCTTCCATATTTTGTTTTTCCTTATGCATGATATGATTAGCAAATGCTACTGTTACACCTTTCGGATTAGACTTCAGTAACTTTAACGTATCAACAGGTGATACCCATCCTTCTTTTAATACACGAAAATAAAATCCTGTATATCCTGTTTCTTGAAAATAAAGTGGTAACTTTGGAATATTGTATTTCTTAGCTAATTTAAAACAAGGTTGTCTTGGCTGTGTTACTTGTACAATTGCTTCTCCAATTTGAAATGTATCACCAATACATACATCCTCTTCACACAGACCACTAATTGTAATGTTTTCTCCGAATGCTCCATATACAAGATCTTGATTCAACTCTTTTTCCCAATATCCATAATGTTCTCCCGAATATACGCATACCGCTTTATCTACTCCGCCATGATGTACTAAATCCGCCTGGCCATCTCCATTAAATTTTAAAAAGGATAAAAACACCGGTTCCCTTACTTGTTTCTTATTTATACCTGTATGAATTACCTTCCCCCCGTATGTAACCTCTTTTGGTAACCCTATATTTAAAGATAATAATTGATATCCATTAGCCATTCTTTTTCCTCCTTTAAAGGTGTCACATGATTTTCTCTCTCGATTTATTTTCACAACTATCTCTGTTATATAAAGTTCATTATAAAACCCGAAAAATCATTGTTCAATCCAATTATTTATATAATAATGATAGGTATAACCTATCATTAAACTTGAGGTGATCCCAATCGAATTACGACAACTTGAATATTTTTTAGCTGTTTCAAAAGAATTGCATTTCACAAAAGCAGCTGAGAAATTAAATATTTCACAACCTTCTCTAAGTCAGCAAATACGTGCATTAGAACATGAAGTAGGAATGCCGCTTTTCGATCGTATCGGTAAAAAAATATCTTTAACTGATGCAGGACGGATTTTATTATTACATAGTAAAACCATTTTTCATGAAGTCGAACAAGCTCGTTCTGCAATTCAAGATTTAAACGGATTACAGCAAGGTTCCTTAACAATAGGCTCTTTGTTAACCGTCGTAAATTATTTACTACCACCAGCTATATTAAATTTTAATCATTCATATCCCAATATAGAGCTTTCTGTATTAGGGCTTCGCACAGGAGATATTCGTGAAAAATTATTACAAAACGAACTAGATATTGGCATTACATTTCTCCCGGTGCAAGATAAAGAGATTATTTCTACCCCTCTATACAAAAGTGAACTTACATTAGTCGTACCAACCGGTCATCAATTAACTGAACGTAATCATGTATCTATTGCTGAATTACAGAACTACCCTTTAATTCTTTTACCTAAAAATTTCTTTTTAACCGAACTAATTACATCTCATTGTCAAAAATTTAACTTTAAACCAAAACCAATTTTAGAAATTAGTACGATGGAATCTTTAATCCAAATGGTTTCAAAAGGAATGGGAATTACAGTGTTACCAAAACCGTATATAGACTTTTTACAAAATAAAAACATTCAAGCTATTAAAATAGAGCATCCTACTCCAACAATAGAAATTGGGCTTATTTATAGAAAAGATAAATATATGTGTGCTGCAACTCGAGAATTTATTGAGCAACTAAAAAGAACAGTACGTTCTTTACACAGCTAAACGAACAAAAGAGATTATCCTATAAAACCGCTTCACAACGACCTAGTAGAATAATCTCTTTTCACAACATTATAAAACATAACATGTAAACTCATATAAATTTCAATGTACCTTTTTAGATATTGGAATATATTTCGTAAAATATGCCCCAACTAGCAATAAAACAATTGAAATGAACCAAATAAAAATCCCGCCAAAGTTAAACCAATATGCAACCAAATTTAAGATTGCTAGTGTAAAGAAACAAATTGAAGTTAACGCACTCTTCAATCCTTTTACCCCTGCTTTTTTTCTTTTTTCATAAGTAATATACATTGAAACGGCAACAAATAAAATAAGAACAATCGGTAACATAACTTTTAACAATGGCAATTCCTCCCGTATATACACCTTGTTATTACCATTTTATCTCATTTATTCTTCTTGAATCAATTAATAGCGTTCTTCTCTCCAAAAGTCAGTATACGTTTTATTATTAAATTTCACATTCACCTCAGAAAAGGACAGGCTTTCTCCAACTTTCAATGAGTACCAATCGTTGAATAGTGGAGATCCGAAGCAAATATTCATTGTACAATTATGCAAATCAAATAAGACAGAATGCAAAGTTCCAAACCATTCTTCATAATTATGTACTGTCAGCCCAGTAGGATACTCTCTTTCTACTAATCCTTTTAAAGAATCCATGCTCACTTGTTCATTTCGGTTTAAATGTTCATACAATGTTTGATATCTGTTTGTAGATTGTTTTAATCTTCTATTATTCAATTGTTGAACAGATAAACTGATCGCATGATTTGTTGATACGATAAAATCTTGGCTTTCCTCATCAATTGTAGTAATTGATTTAAAACCGTCAAATATTTCAATACGTGCTGCGTCTAAAGGATCTGCTACAATTAAATTAATATTACTTGCAATTGGCATTTCATCTATTAGTGCCTTCGCCTCTTGCACATTTTTACATTTCTCCAATACTACTCGAATTACCGCAAAACATTGTAAACCACTTAACACTGGCTTTCGTAAGCCTTCAATATTTCCTACTGGTTGACCACATGCTGAAAATGTAACAGCTAACCCATGCTCATTAACACCTTCAGTTCGACCAAAATAAAAAGTAGAAAATCCACTATGGGCATACGCGCCTTCAACATGTGTAGAGCAAAAACGAATATCATCTATTTCTGGTGACAAATCATAATTTCTTAATACATATGTGTGCTTTGAATCTGTCTTTTTAGGTAATACGACACAATGACTACATCCTGCTTTTAATAGTGTTTGATAATAATACATCATATTTCTAGCAGGAATTTTCAATACTTCACAAAAACCTTCAATTTCTGCATTAATTCCTGGACAATATTGATTTAATATATTTCTAGATTCTGTCCAATAATTATCTGATACTAAATGTTCTTGCTGTATAAATTGTGGAATGAGATACGGATGATTTTTCACAAACTCTCCTTGTTGCTTTCCAATATCATAATGACTTCCTTTTAATGATGAAAAGTAGCCTTTTACTTGGTACATCTAATTCCCCCTCACTTTGAATATATCCATATCATACCAAATGAATTTTATTCATTCTTGATGTTTTTTACTACCTTTCAAATCAAATCTGGCTAGAATAAAAAAACAATTATAAAATAAAAACTAGGAAACTGTAGTCATAAACCGTTCCCTAGTTTTGATCTATACTAAATAATCCCTTCCTCCACCAACGTTTCTGCAATTTGAACTGAATTCCAAGCGGCACCTTTTAATAAATTATCGGAAACGATCCAAAGATGGAATCCTTTTAGTGTATCAGGGTCTTTTCTAATTCTACCAACAAATGTATCTATTTTCCCTTCTGCATATAGCGGCATTGGATACAGCTGTACACTTGGGTTATCTTGCAATATAACACCTGGTGCATCCAGCAACACTTCTCTTATTTCTGCAACAGTTGCTTCTTTTTCCAGTTCTATATAAACCGATTCTGAGTGCCCGGATACGACCGGAACGCGCACACAAGTAGCTGCCATTTTCAAGTTTTGGTCCTCCAAAATTTTCTTCGTCTCTTGAATCATCTTTACTTCTTCAAACGTAAAATCATTATCTGTGAATGTATCTACTTGCGGAAGTACATTAAACGCAATTGGATAATGTTTTTTATCTTTTTTCGCTGGCAGTATAGTACTCTTAACCTCTTCACCTGCAAGCATTGACTTTGCCTGTTCTTTTAATTCATGAATCGCATGAATTCCTGAACCTGACACAGCTTGGTATGTGGAAGCAATAATTCGTTCCAATCCGAATGCTTTTCGAATTGGTTGAAGTGCCGTCACCATCTGTAATGCTGAACAATTCGGAACTGCAATGATCCCTTTATGCTTCTTTAAAGTGTGCGCATTTACTTCTGGAACAACGAGCGGTACATCATGTGCCATTCGGTATTCACTCGTGTTATCAATTACGATAGCACCACTAGAGACTGCGTGATTGACAAATTGTCTAGAAACTTCTCCTCCAGCGCTAAAAAAGGCAATATCTACACCTTCAAAGCTAGTTGTTTTTGCCTCTTTTATTATTATCTCCCGTCCTTTAAATCGCACTACTTTACCAGCGGATCGTTTTGACGAAAGCAATGTAACTTCAACTATATTAAATTGAGTTTCTTTCTCTAACAGTTCAATAATTTTCTGTCCTACTGCACCTGTAGCCCCAACTACAGCTACATGATAGCCCTTTTTGATCATCTTTTCTCCCCCCAATATCACTTAAATGAATATTTCTACAATTTCATTTTATAAAGAATTTAACCATTTTGAAAATTGAAATACATGATATAATCATTCACAAATCATGATAATAAAAGAGGGATAACTGATGGAAATAAGACACGTTAAAACATTTTGTGCCATCGTTAAGTATGGTAGTTTTTCTAAAGCTGCTCAAGCGTTAGGGTATGCGCAACCTACAGTAACAGCGCATATGAAAGCATTAGAAATCGATTTACATCTCCCTCTATTCGATCGATTAGGGAAAAAAGTTCTTCTTACAAAAGCAGGTCATCAATTTCACCCTTATGCTCTAGAATTACTTGCTATTTATGAAAAAGCACAAGAAATCCCTCAAAATAGTGATGATTTAGAGGGAACATTAAGTATCACATCTAACGAATCATTAGCAGTGTACCGATTACCACAATTATTACGTATGTACAAACAGGAGAATCCGAAAGTAAATATCGTACTGGAAACAACTACAAACGAACAGGCAATGAATAAGCTGCGTGAAGGAGAAACAGATGTTATTTTCATAATTGGGGAAAGTATGGAACATAATGATTTTATTACACGTACTTTTTGTAATGAAGCATTTGGATGGATTTTACCTACACATTACTCAACACACTCTAATCCATTTTATTTATTAAAGGCTACCCAATTTATCTTTACAGAACAAAGCTGTGGCTATAGACCGATGGTAGATCGTTTTTTACGTCAAAGCGGAAATATTCCAGCTAAAACATTTGAAACTTCCAACGTTGAAGTCATTAAACAATCTGTCATGTGTGAGTTAGGAATTTCAATTCTTCCTTACATCGTTGTACAAGAAAGTTGTCAAAAAGAGCAACTCTGTTTTCAGCCTATCGAAACTCCAACAGTTATTCAAAGCCATGTAATCTATCATAAATCTAGATGGATTTCACCCGTTTTACAATCGTTTCTTTCCTTACTAGAGCGGGACTAAAAGGTGCACAAAAAAAAGAGTAACTGCCTAATAAGCACTTACTCTCTTCCAATATTATCTTATTTATTAGTCTGTCCCCCATCTGCAATTAATTTACTGCCTGAATATGTACCTTTTTGCATAAACACTTGATTAATTAACTCTTTTTGTTCCGCTTCTGACATTACTCCTTTTCCTTCGCCTAAATTCCCGCTTTGTAATTTCCAAATCTTGTTGTGATCCGCTTCCATCTTTTCATATTTTCCTTGTTTCCATCTTTCTAAAATATCTGCATATGTATTTCCTTGTACTAGATCATTACTCTTTACAATATCAAGTAAACTTTCAATTCGTTCTTGTGTGATAAAAATATAGCCCCACTTTTGATCAGCTTTCGTTTTTTGATGTGCCATTTCATGTAATGCTGTCTGTATTTTCTCATCTGTCCATTTAAAATTTTTATTAAAACCGCTATTCTGTAGTGAATGATTGCCATTTTCTAAAAGCTTTGCATCTTCAGCTTTTACATTACTATCAGCTAGTACTTCTGCTGCCGGAGCAGCTGGTGATGCCTTTTTCGCAGCTGGTTTACTATTATTTAGATAATACAGCATACCATATGTTAAACCTACGCCGATTACCGCCATACCAGCTATAATACCTATTATTTTAAATAATGTTTTCATCTTGCTTGTTTCCTCCCACATATCCCATTCATATTTTCTATTTCTTGAACCACATATACATTTCCTTATATTATATTTCTTTCTTTTATAAATTGAAAGATTATTCTGTAAAAATAACCCATCTATTTCAAATGCAAATCCACCTCAAAGCATTTCGTTTTAAATTCACAAAAATATATGCTAGCCTACATATAAAGGAGATGAATAAATATGAGTTTATTGTATAGCGGTTTAACTTTTTTAAACTTTGATGATACATATTTATTACAAAATAAACTTCATTCTTATTCACATGAAGATATTGATTTTAGTCATTTAGAGCACTCAAACCTGTATTGCGAGACTCCTTCTTTAAAGCGTATAAAACGGGAGTTATATCGTAGAAAGCAAAGAGGAATCACCTTTATCGGTTCTGGAAATTATCATTATGTATCTTATTTGCTACTAAAAGAAATAGATGAACCATTTAGCCTTATTTTATTTGATCATCACACTGACATGAATTTAGAAGAACAAAATGAACATACTCTTATTTCTTGCGGTTCATGGGTATCATTCGCACTTCAAAATAACCCGAAATTAAAGAAAGTAATTATTATCGGACCTTCTTCTTTAACCATTCATTCTAATGATTATTCATGCGTAGAAGTATTCCCGATAGATACAACTTATGAAGTATCTACACATACGATACTTTCACATATTCATACAGATACTATATATGTAAGCATTGATAAAGATGTTTTAGATTCAAAAGTAACTATTACAAATTGGGACCAAGGACATATGAAAATTTCTACACTATTAAAATGTTTACATTCTCTTATTAGGAATAAAAATGTCTATGGTATTGACATTTGTGGTGAACTACCCGTTTATCCTTCTCAGCTCTTTCTAGCTAAATATGCAATTGCTATTAAGAAAAATGAAAAAGCAAACTTACAAATTTTAAAATCAATATATAATACATAAAAAAACAACGAGTACCTTATAAGGCACTCGTTGTTTTTATGCACGATGTTCTTTTAACCACTTCGTAATCGCATCTAACCTGGAAACATCAACACGTCTCTCTTCACACACTTTTAAACTGTTTAAACTTTTCACAATTTCTAATTCATTCGATTTTACACTTTTCGCATCAATCATTTTGCAATACCCGTCTGTAACAGCATTTAAATTTTCATAATAACGTTGAAACGATTTTGATATATGTAAGTGTTTTTCAAAGTTTCTTCTTCTTTTTGTCTCGTCAGATTCTTTCCGTTTTCTAAGTTCTTCATCATTCGTATATAAATAAAAATATTGATCGGGAAAACCAATTTCCCTATGTATCAGCTTTTCTTTATAAAAGTTTTCTATTAAAGATAACGGCTGATTAAATATATCAAAATGGAAACACCAATTATAACTAAGTGGTTGATAAATATCACCATCAAGTATTACTAATTCATATTGCTCTGACTTCTGCAATGCTATTTTCCAGCGCTCTACTTGTTTTTCAAAATACCAAGTTCTATGTTCATTTTCTGGTCTTTCAAATAAAAAATTCACTTCAGGTATAATATACGCACCATAATTTTTTTCTAATTCACGACACGTGCTACTCTTACCAACCGCACTCGCTCCCTCAAATGCTATAATCCCCATAGTTTCTCCCACTTTCATTAACTTAAATCTCTTTGTTTCTCTTTTCTACCCCATAACTGTCTCCATAAAACAATTGAAGCGACAGAAAGCATGATTGTTGTAATGATACTCCCCTCAATTCCGAACGAGCCCCCATGAAGGACTTCCGATCCTTTTGTTACAGGTTTAAAAAGTGGTGTAGAATACATTTCCATTCCACTAACTGCAAAACCATAAATATTAAACTGTGCCCAATTCCACAACGAATGCCACGCGCATATCCCCCAAAGACTACTGTCTTTCAAAGCGTAAAAAGCTGCAAATACACCAACTAATATTATATTGGATATTGAAAGAATTGTAATACCTGGATTTAGTAAATGAAGAAAACCAAATAAAAAAGAAGTCACAACAATCCCAATCCATATACGACTTCTAACAGAAAGGACCGGAAATAACCAACCTCGAACTACAATTTCTTCTGTTGCACCTTGTATTAAAAAAGCAACTAAAGATCCCACAATTCCAATTATAGCGGTTGGCGTAATTTGTTGCATTTGTAGTTGTATAATTCCTGTTAATAAAAGTAGCATGACTGGTATTGAAATGAAAACAAACCCTAATAATGCACCTCTCAAATATTTTCTTATCCACTGATTTCTCCAAAAACCAATGGATGAAATTGATCTTTTCTCTACAAATCTAACCCATAAAAAAACAAAAAATACAGCTCCGCCAAACGTCAGTACCATCTCAATATCACTATAAATTGCCTTCATTAAAAGTGTTTCTGCTTTCGGTAAAAACAACATAAATAACATGAACAATTCACCTAAAGTTAAAAATACAATTGCGAGTATAACAGCGAATATTGGATGAACTTTTTTTCTTCCTTCTTTAGCTGCTTCAATTATTTTAAATTGAGTAAATTGCAATATTCTCGCCTCCATAACAAATATATCAATACTATATATCGTTTCTCTAATACAAACTTTCAATAAAAATTTTCTCTGTTTAGCATAAACCTAAATTTGGAATAATATATAAATAAAAGAGATGACTTTGTGCGTTTTACTATTATCACCAAGATTATTCACTGGTATTACCAGCACTTGCTATTTCCCACCATTTGTTGTAAGATAGTAATTAAGGTCAATTTAACACCATATTTTCTTTGCATATTATCAAGTATCAATCAGGATTATTTTGTACTCCTTATGGGTCTTTGATAATATGTGAACTTTTATTTTTCATTCAAATAAGGCCGATCATATTGTAATCTTTTTAAATTTTAGGAGGCATTACCATGACATTAACAGGTAAAGTAAAATGGTTTAACAGCGAAAAAGGTTTCGGTTTCATCGAAGTTGCAGACGGTAACGACGTATTCGTTCACTTCTCAGCTATCACTGGCGACGGCTTCAAGTCTCTTGACGAAGGTCAAGAAGTTAGCTTCGAAGTTGAAGACGGTAACCGTGGACCTCAAGCTAAAAACGTTGTAAAGCTATAATTCAAACAATAAAAAGGTTGTTACCAGCTCGGTTAACAACCTTTTTAATATATAACTAAAATTTTTTACATAAAAGGAGTGGTTATATGTATCGCAATCGAAAGAACGATGTAGCTGAAGTACCACCAGAACAAACCCCTGTCTGGGAATGTGAATCAGAGGATTGTTTAGGATGGATGAGAAAGAACTTTTCATTTGAAGAAGAGCCTAAATGCCCTTTATGTAAAAGTAGCATGAAAAGCGGAGAACGTTTATTACCTAAAATAGGTTAATTTTTACTTAACCCCTCTTTTATAAGAGGGGTTTTTTATTATAAATTTATATCCTCTACATCCGTTCGAACTATAGAATACAATAGTGCATCATGTTGCTTATTTCCTTGATGAATATATCCACGTAATAACCCTTCCTTATGAAAGCCTATTTTAGATAACATTTTACAAGAAGTAACATTTTCAGGGTATGTAATAGCTCCAATTCTAAATAAGCCTAAATCTCGAAATCCATAATGAATAATTTCTCGAGCCGCTTCTGATGCATAACCATTCCCCCAATAACGAGGATGTAAGTCATATCCAATTTCAGATCGTTTACTCCATAGTTGTAAATTATTTAATCCAATTGTACCCACTAAAGTATTTGTTTCTTTTAATACAATCCCCCATCGTATTGCCTTTTTCTCAAAGTAATTTTTTGAAAAAGATTCAATCATACGTGAAGCTTGTCCAAACTCCGTAAAAGAATTCATACCGTAATAACACGTTACTTCATCCAATGAAAAGATTTCATATATTTTTTGACAATAAGATTGTTCTATTTCAACTAAACGCAAACGTTCTGTTTCTAATATAGGAAACGCCACAGGATCACTCCTTTCTTTCTACTCATTCATTATAGCAGAAAAAGTATTTATAATTAGGAAAGTCCTCAATGTCCCATTTATCAAATATTTCTAGAGAAGCTTATCCTCTTAATTCAATACGAACTAAAAATAACCCTTCTTGCTTTTGCATGATTAGAAAAAATAAAGAGGTGATCAAAATACTATGATCACCTCTTTATGCTCTATTTATATGCAACTAATGCCCAATGACATGGAGCTGTTTGTCTCCAGTTTACACTTAAAAAACCAGTTTCTCTAAGTAGTGTATCTAACTCATTAACAAAAGGATACAATCACATTCCCTGCTCTTACCTTCATTTATAAAAGTTAATTGTATTATTTTCATTTTCAACACTCCGTCTTATAATTTCAATTCCATGCTCACTTTTCTCTTCTAAAACAACACCCTCCTCCATACATTTATGGTAAAATATAGTTAAAAATTTACTGTGGAGGTGTAAATGTTCTATGTATATATTCATCGGCTTATCCCTCTTACTCATATTACTCATATTTTTATTTGCAAAAAAGTTCGCCCCAAATTCATTCATGATGACTAATTTTAAAGGCAATAGCTTTAAAACATTTTCAATCGGTATTTTAATCGCTGCGACTCTTTCGCTTTCATATGGAATTTATCACGCAGCCACATATCAACCTAAACATTTAGATATTACGTTACAAAATCAAAACTTTACTGTTTTCGGTAATGTTGGGGAGCTTGGATATTTCTCAGAAGAGTTACTAAAGAAAGATACAGAAGTTGAACTACATTTTGCCTCTTGGGAAACAATGCAATTAAATAATCCAGAAATAATAGTAAAATACCCTTCAGGTAAACAAGAATTATGGAAAGCGAACATAACATCACTTCCAGCCAATAAATTAAAAGAGAAACATGGCATAAAAGAGCTTTATCAACTCTCATCCTATTCATTTAAAGAATCCGGGAACATAACATTAACGATTACTGAGAATAATACAACTAATAAAAAAATCTCAATTCAAGTGAAATAAATAAAACGTCCCTCCAATATACTGGAGGGACGTTTTATTTATATGTATTCTATTTTGATGGTTCCTTTAAAGTTGCAATTATTTCATTTGCAATGTTCTTTCCATTTCCAATACACGCACCAATTCCGACACCATAATATGAAGCGCCAGCTAAGTATACATTAGGATAAAGATCTGTCATTTTTCCTTGTAACGTTTGAACCGCTTGATTATGTTCTAAATGATATTTCGGCATTAAATCTTTCCAATTTGTAACTTCAACTACTTCTGGTTTCCCTTTAATTCCGAGACTCTTTTCAATATCATATAAAGCGACTCGTACTAACTCTTCTTCACAATAATTTTTAATCGTTTCATACACCGGATTTGTACTCTTATAAAACATTCTTACTAAAAGCTTTTGTTTTCCCGATGTATGCTTCCACTTCCGGCTTGTCCATGTACACGCATCACAATGTAAATCACTGTTTTCCGTTACGATAAATCCTGTGCCGTCCGCCGGTAATTGTTCATCAAGTATATCAAATCCTAAGTAAATACTTATAAGAGATGAGTTTTTAAATGTATGAAACTGCTCGTTTAACTCATTAGACTGTAATAAAGTTTGTGCGATATCATGCGGAGCTGCTAAAACAACATAATCAGCTTGGATTAATTCATGATTTGCAAAGGAGATTTCATAGAGATCACCTTGTTTTTTTACAGCTGTCGTTATAGCACCTTTCTTAACAACTGTCTCAGTCAGCACTTCTTCTAAACGATCAATAATCGTAGATAGTCCACCTTTAAATGATACGAACTTTTTGTTTCCTGCTGATTGAAACTGTTTTTTATTCTCTTCAAAACCTTTAATAATACTTCCATATTTATTTTTATAATCCAGTAAATACGGTAATGTCGATGCCATAGTAAGCTCATTTAATTTACCGGAATATACTCCTGAAAGCACCGGGGCAATTTGTTTTTCCACTAACTCTTTCCCTAAAAAACTTTCTAAAAATACAGCAAGCGAAGTATCTTTTGTAAACTCTTTATTTTTCGTTATAAAATCTTTTAAAGCAACAATTTTCCCTTTCGTTGATACTAGCGTACTGCTAAACAACGACTCCACACTCATCGGTATCCCAAATATAGTGTCAGAAGGAATTGGGTGTAAAGTATTATTAGAATATATGTAAGAAATACCCGTTTCGTTATATACCATTTGTTCTTCTAAATTCAAATCTTTTACAAGCGGTATAACATGTTCATTACGAGCAACGATGGAATCCGCTCCTGATTCCATAATAAAATCCTTTTCTTCTACACTATGGATTTTACCACCTAAGTACTCTTCTTTTTCTACAAGGATTAAATTTAAATCGATATTATTATCCTTTTTTAATTTTTCTAAATAAAACATAGTAGAAAGTCCCGTTATACCTCCACCGATAACAACAACTGTTTTCATATGTGCTGCGCTCCTAACCGATACAATTAATAATTCCTTTACTATTATACCCAAAAGTCCTTATATTCGACTAGCAGCTTGTGCATTCTGTAAGAAATTAGACAATATATTCGAATATATTTCCGGTTGATCATTGTGTACTAAATGACCAGCAAACGGAATAACAGCAATATGTATATTGTCGTTTAATTGTTTAAACGTTGTAGCAGCTGTAACTTCATCTTCTGAATCTCCCCCAGCAATACAAAGTGTAGGTACTTGAAGATTAGCTACATTGCCAGTTTCATCAAAGGGGTACCAATCTTTAACTTGCCACGATTCAAGCAATGCTTTCCAGTCACTTTTCTCATGAATTTCATTCATATACGTTACAACTTCTTTATTTTCCATCAATTGCTGATGACACTTTGCTTCATACTCTTGAGACTCTTCCCAATTTTCTCTCTTAATCGGAAAAATACCTGAAAAAGTTAATGTTCTCACTTTATCTGGATATTTTTTTGCAAATAATAAAGCGACTAATCCTCCTAGTGAAACACCAGCTATATGACATCTATCAATTTGTAAATGTACTAACGTATCATGTAAATCCTTTACAGAACGTAGGAAATAATTCTCCAATGTCCCCCTTGATCTTCCATGTCCTCTTAAATCTGGACGAATGACTTGATAGTTTTTTTCTCGAAAAAATGCTACCTGCTCTTCATACTCTACTAAACCTGTCATACCACCAGAGTGTAAAAGCATAATTGGTTCCCCTTCGCCTGAAATGTGCGTATGTAATATCATATATCCCCCTCCTACAAAACAGAATATTCTATCCATTATTAGTATATAGAATATATATCTTAATTTCCAAATAAAAAAGAACTATAACATTTTCAAATCATGCCATAGTTCTTTTTATTTTAAAAACATAAAGTAATTAATCAATTTGTCTATTTCTTGACTTAATGCCAATACTTTTTCATGTTGAATTCCGTAATCCGATACTAAATATAGAAGTTCTTCTTTCTTTATTTCAATTGCTTTTTCCAATTTTACTAATTCCATGTCGTTTTACTTCTCTCTCCAATACTAAAATATATGTATTTTAGTATAGCCTATTTACATAATTAGTAAAAGTAAAATAAGCATGTAAAATCTTACAAATATAAAAATAATATACTATCAACAAAAAATTTAAAATTTAACCTTTTATACAGATCATTAGACTTCATTACGTATGAATAACAAATCGGAATTTCTCTAATGTAATATCTTTATATTCTGGAGCTCTCTTTATATGGTCAAAATAACTATATGAGAATTTAAAAACATGCCCAAAATCCCAATCAAACGCACTATAGTCTTTTAGCCAAAATTGATTTTCTGTTGGTAATACATGAGCACGTTTTGATTCGATTAAAGGTAAACAATCTATAGGTGTGTGCAAGTTAATTTCAGTATTCGGCATAAGATTTTGGCTAGCACGTAACACGTATACTAGTTTTAACAGTGGCCGTATCGCTCGATGGAATATATCTATATGCCCTAAGTCATACATAATATTAATTGCATGAGAAAAAGTAAGTAAATGACCAATTAAATCATGATGCGATTCCGCTCTATAAATAATATTAAATTGCGAGAGCTCGTTTAAAATAAACTTAGATAATTGTTTCGGATTTTTGAATTCACTTTCTATCTCATCTTTTATACTTAATTGTTTTACTTCTTTCGTCGTAAAACCAATCCACGATCTACCAGGAATTGTTTTTCGAAACGATAATATAAGGTTAGTAATCCCTTCAATTGCTTGATTATCACCCCATTTTTGTAACTCTTTCATAGCTAATAAACTTAATGCAGCATAAATGACATTATGCCCGACCCAATGAAGTTCATCAATTGTATGTTCCAATGATTTTATAATCATTTTTTCAGCACTTTGAAAATCAATTTCTTCTTTACTATCAATTATTCCAACTAGTTTTTGATTGTTCAACATCATTTTTGTTTGAGAATACATACTACGAGTTATCTCTTCTTCCATATTGTTATCTTTCATGAAAAAATAACTAGCAATTGCAGCTGCTCCGAAATGCGCATGCCAAATATCATTTGTTTGTTTTTTACATTGAGAAATAATTGAAAGGCCATCTCTTAAAACAGTTTTATTTTCCATCTATTTTTCCCCCGTAATAAAAATCACTTAATACTCATCCTAACGATGGCGTCAATACAAATAAGATATGATTGGATTCATCACTTTTATTCAAAAAGCGATGTTTCACATTTGGCGGAATACGTACAACATCTCCTTCTTCTAAAAAATATTCTTTTCCTTCTAACTCCACATACACTTCTCCTTTCATAACAACAGCAAGCTCTTCCTTATCTTCATGTGAGTAATGACTTTCCGTTGTGTTTGCTTGTTTATTTAAATCCATTATTAACATTTCAATACGTGCTTTCATAAAATCAGGTGTTAATACATCATATACAATGTGATCATTGTTTTCCCGATATACTTTTTTTCGATCTTTTTTCTTAGAAATGAGTGAATCTGTATCAATCTCATTAATAAAAAGTGTAAATAGCGGTACATTTAATGCTTTCGCAATTAATTCCAATACACTTAAGGAAGGATTCGCATATCCTCGTTCAATTTGACTAATTAGTGAAGTACTAATCCCTGCATAATCAGCAAATTCCCGAATTGTCATATTATTTTTCTTACGATAACTTAATACAGTTTGTCCGAGCCTATCATGGATCATAATAAAAACTTCCTTTCGTCCATCATATTGCATGTTTCATTGTCTTTGTGCTGACATACTAAACAAAGGCAAATAATCCTTTCCTATCGTATCTGGGACTTATATACTTACCTTTGTACATTATATCGTATTTAGTTCATTATAATAAACAACCTATCGGAGGGACAAACTGTGAAATCACCTATTCTTTCATATTGCATCTTATTTTTCGGCGTATTCGCCCTATCAACTTCAGCAATTTTCGTAAAATTGGCAGATGCTCCTGCGGCTATCATTGCTTTTTATCGTTTATTCTTTGCTGCACTGATTCTATTACCGTTATTACTATTTAATAAAAATAATCGAAACGAGCTAAAAACAGTAACAAGAAGACAATGGGGATTCGGATTCATATCCGGGCTACTTTTAGCTGCACATTATGTACTATGGTTTAAATCATTACAATATACTTCTGTAGCGAGTTCTACAGTTATCGTAACGTTACAACCTTTATTTTCAATGATTGGTGGTTACTTTCTATTTAAAGAGAGATTTACGAAAGGAGCGGTTATTGGTTGCCTCATCGCTATTTCTGGAAGTATCATCATCGGATGGCAAGACTTCCAAATTAGCGGAGAAGCATTCTACGGAGATATTTTAGCATTTATTGCGGCCGGAATTATTACCGCTTATTTTTTCATTAGCCAACATGTTCGTAAAGATTTATCACTTATACCGTATTCGGTAATTAGTTATGGAAGTAGCGCCTGTTTTCTCGGTATATTTGCCTACATACAGCAAGAATTTTTCATCCATTACTCTACACAAACTTGGTTGTGCTTTATTGGCTTAGCTTTCATTGCAACGATTTTAGGCCAAACGATATTCAATTGGTTACTAAAATGGATGAGCGCTACTGTTATTTCTATGAGTATTTTAGGAGAAACGATTGGGACTTGTATACTAGCGTACTTTATATTAAATGAGACTATTTCTTTTCAACAAGGACTAGGCATTACAGTTATTTTTATTGGCTTAGCATTATTTTTAGTGCAACCAAAACTGCCTAACAACAACTAACAAATAAAAAGCATGACAGTATAATGTCATGCTTTTCACTATCCATTATGTATGATTAAACCATCAGGTCTAAAACGACTCATCATAATTTCATTAATGAACTTTCCGTGAGCCTTCAAATTCCCTACTTTTATTCCCTCTTCTACAAATCCAAATTTTTCATATAGCGATTTCGCCTTAGGATTCGTTGCTAAAACACCAAGCTCTACTCGCTCTAACATTAACCAATTATCAGCTAAATCAAGCATTTTTGTAAGAAGCGCTTTCCCAATGCCTTTATTATGATATTCACTATCTACCCCCATAAACAAATCACCCGAATGAGATCTACGTCCTGGGCTTTGGGTTAACCCAACAAATCCAACAACTTCTCCATCATACTCTGCAACAAATTCAAATTGATTTGGCGCTAAATTACGAATTCTATTTTCCATCGCATCTACACGCATACTAGGTAAGAAAACCATATAAGGTAACACATCATCTTGTATGCATATACGATGAATTGCTCTAGCATCTTGTATTTCTACCGCTCTTAGTTTAATCTCCATATTTTCTCCCCTCCATATTCATAACAATACATATCCATTCTAGATCCCTGGTTGAAACCCCTTCCCTTCTATATTTCTTTATGTTATTTTTACACAATTATTTCGGTATAATTTCCAAATTAAGACCAGCATATCTACATAATAATTGCGGGTTAACTTTTCACTTTATTATATAACTCAAGCAGATTTTCAATTAGAATACCATTTATTTTCATACCAGTTATATCACAATTTTCTATTTCCATATTTTTTAGATTACTATTACTTATCGTACTACCTTCCAAATCACATCTATTAAATGAAATAGGAAGCTTATCTTCTCCAAGGCTTGTATCTTTAAAATGAACTCCACCTAAAGTCACAAAAGAAAATTTACTACCGGAAAGATTTAAATCTGCATATAAAGAACTTTTTAAATTTATATTTCTAAACTTTGATTGACTTACATTACAATTACTCATATTCATATGCATTATATTACTACCAACAAAGGAACTATTTTTTAAATTCACTTGATAATACTCTGTATTTGCTAGATTACAGTTTTCATATTGGCTATTTTTCATATCATTATTTTTAATCAGTTTCTCTTTAGCTGACTCTACAGTTATTCTTTTTACATAACAATACTCATCTTCAGATTTAAAAATTATTTCATAGCCCATTTTTTTATAAAAATGATGATTATTAATTTGTCTACTGGATGTTTCGAGATCCCAAATCCTTATGCTTGGATATTCCTCTTCTATTAATTTAATAACATGTGATCCAATTCCTTTTCCTTGATAAACAGGCTCTACAAAAATACGATCAATTCGGCCATATGACTTACCTGAGATCGTAACTATAATTCCTCCGATTATTTTTCCATCCATTATCACTTTGTAACAATCCAATTCTTCAATCGAATATTTCATCATTTCAACTGAAGAATAACCTGGCGGTTGAATGTTATAGTCAATTACATCACCTTGACCGCATAGCCATCGTTTTGCTTCTTCATCAAATGTTCTTGTCATTATTTCTGTTAACTTTTCAGTATCTAAAATTGTAGCTTTTTCTATACAAATTATCGTCATTTTTGTTTTCCCCTTCATTGTTACAATATAATAAGTTTTATGAACTTTATAGTTATAAAATAAAGAAAATTAAAATTAATCATCTTATTTACTATTAAACTACAAATCAACCTATATTTTCCACCACAACTCAATATTAATGAATAAAGAAGAGAACATGCAATATAAACATGTTCTCTTCTTTATTTATTTTTAATTGTATATTATTAAAAATTAGATATTACTTTAGCCACTCGTTGCAACTATTACTTAACTCCTGTAAATCCTCTAGGAATCGACTCGCATGATACCCATCACAAACCGAATGATGGACTTGCAATGAAACTGGTAGTATAATCTTATTCTCTTCATTAAAATATTTCCCAAAAGTTATTATCGGTAATAGAAAATCACCATCATTATTAATATTAAGATTAAATCCAGTAAAACTAGCCCAAGGTATACTAGAAATAGGAAAAGCATTTGGCGGAATATTCTCTTTCGTGAAGAGACCATGAACATTAGCATAGCATCTCATATCTTCTTCATAATTTTTATAGAAAATGTAGCAATCACTAGAATAATCCGTCCATATACTTGAAAAAGATTTATCATCTTTATGGAATATTGTATAACTTGGTGTCATTTCCTCCCAATAACCTAAAACTCCTTCATCATTAAAACATGTTCGAAATTCTTTATGAATATTTACTACTTTAGAAATTAAATATATAAAAACGGGATAAAATTTTATTCCCTTTTGATGTAATTTCTTTAATAACCTCGTGATATCAACATTTACAGTTATACTAAACGTACATTTCAATTTTAAATAATGTTCAAAATACTGCTCTCTATTCCAATTTTCTCTGTCAATTATATGAAACCTCATTTTAATAGCCTCCTAAAATTTTATTTTAGAAGGCTAACTTTCTTGCTTTCACCATACCTGTTCACTCCTAATAGTTAAAGTTTTATTTAATTATATAACATCTACAAAAATTCATTCACATATTTATTGAAATCCAACCACATACTATTAATAAATCAACTGACGTTTGGAGGATTCAAATATGAATGACAAAAATGTAAATAAAAAAGATAATGCTATCGCAAACAATACACCTATTCAAAATAATAATACTGTAAACCTTAATGTAGAAGAACAAGCAATGAATGGCTTATATGGAATGCCAGAAACTGCTATTGAAGATGCTGATCATGCTGTAACTGATGATTTGACTTCAAAAAATTAATAAACTACATAGAAGAAAGCCAAGGAAAATATCCTTGGCTTTCTTAACTATGCATCCACCTTTTGTACTTCTTCACTCTTTCTTGAAAGCTTTCCTGGCCAAAAAGCAAAGCGACCTAGAACAACTGTAATTGCTGGTACAAGTAATGGTCTAACAATAAATGTATCTAATAATACACCAATTGCAGTTACAATACCAAATTGAACAAGAACTTGAATTGGAAGTGTACCTAATACAGCAAAAGTTCCTGCTAAAATTAAACCTGCGGATGTAATGACACTACCTGTTTGAATAACGCCATTTTTTACTGCATCCAAGTGATTTTGTGTCTTTCTGTTTTTCCATATTTCTGAAACCATAAAGATATTATAATCTTCACCTAAAGCAACTAAAAATACGAATGCGTATAACGGTATCGCACCTTGAATGGCCGGTGCTCCCATACCATAATGAAGTAATAGCCACCCTGCTCCTAGTGCCGAGAAGAACGATAATACAACCGTTACAATTAAATAAATCATCGCGACAATAGATCGTAAGTACACTAGTAATAATAAAGCTATAATACTAATCATTACTGGAATGATAACTGCTTCATCACGTTCCGTAATTTGCTTTGTATCATATAATGACGCTGTTTCTCCGCCAATCCATAGTTGATTTTCTGCATTACTAACCCCAGCATCTTTTAATACTTTTTCTACACTGTTTTTCAATTTAGGGATTTGATCTAACGCTTCAATTGAGTATGGATTTTCAGCTAAAGAAACCTCATACATTTGTATTTGCTTATTTTCTGTGCCCACTTTTGGATCTTTCACAGTTTTTACGAAAGAAAACTTCTCTAGTTCTTCTTTAATAGGAAGCTCTTTTCCTTTCGTATCAACAACAACTTTTACTGGCGCTAGTTCACCAGCTGAGAAATGATCACTAATTAACGTAAACCCTTCGCGGGAAGGCATATCTTTTGGAAACGATTCTAATAAGTCATATGTGTATTGAATACGTGGTACAAATGAAGCCAATCCACCTAATACAAATACAGTGAGCATAATTATTGTCCACGGTCTTCGTACTACAACGTCTCCAAGCTTTTTACTAAAGGTACCTTTTGATTCTTTTACTTTTGCTATTTTCTTTTTCTTTCTTGCAAATTCTTCATTCATTGAAGTTGTTCGCGGTATAAAAGGGAAGAATGCAGTTCTACCGAAAATTAATAATAACGCTGGTAAAATTGTTAAAGCAGCAATTCCCATTAAGAATACCGCAACACTAAATGGTACTGCAAATCGATGAAAGGCACCATAATGAGCAAGTAATAATGTTCCTAATCCAAGTACAACAGTTAACGCACTCATTATAATTGCTCCACCAGAAGCTTTAATTGCAAGTTGCAGCGCCTTATATTTACTTTCTTCTTCTAGCAAGTACTCTCGATATCTTGAAATTAAAAATAAACAATAGTCCGTTCCAGCACCAAACAATAATACTGTCATGATTGATATTGCCTGAGCATCTACTTTAATCCATCCGTGATCAGCTAAAAAACCAAGTGTAGGACTAATAATACCGTATGCAAAGCCAACAACAAGTAAAGGTAAAATTGCTAAAATCGGTGAACGGTACAGTAAAATTAATAGGACTAATACGAGTAGTACAGTGGCAATTAATAATTTCACATCTGCTTGACTAAACAAACTAACTGCATCTGTTTGAATGCCTACAGGTCCAGATAATCGAACATGTAAACCAGAATCACTTATTTTTTGTTTAAATGGATCCTCAGCGACCTTACTATTCACTATGTTTCTTAAATCATCAAGATTTCCTTTTAATATATCTGTTCCAGCAGCCTTGTTAAAGAATACTGGTGTAACAAATGATGTACCATCTTTTGATGCACTTTTTGATAATACTTGTTCTGGTAATGTATCAAATGGCGGTAACGTGGATTGCTCCTTTAAAGGACTAGCTTTTAACTCTTTATAAACGTCTTGTATGAGTTTATAATCCTGCGACTGTAATCCACCATCCTTATACCATACTACTAATAAAGGATTCCCTGCATTATTCGGAAACTCTTTTTTCATAAGTGCTTCCGCTTGCTGCGACATAGCTGTTTCAGGTAAATTTTTCGGATTCGGTTCTTTCGTACTGTTTACTTGTGGCAATGTAAATGAAAGTAATAAAGTAATAAGAATCCAAATCGATAAAGTTATCCACTGCGTATGCTTCCCTGCTACAAGCCTCCCTAACATATGTAACGGGTGCTTTTTCATAAAAACCCACCTTCCTTTTTTCCTCTAACATTAATTATATATACTGGTCGGTTAATTAATCAAGAATGAATAAAACTTTGTGTTATAATTATCTCAACAATACATGTCAGGAGCGAATGGATTTGGAACAAAAACAACGTCCTCTCGGAAGGCCTCGTCAAAATAAAAATACAAAATCTACAAAAGAAACCATTTTGGAAGTTGCAACTCGACTATTTCTTACTCAAAATTATCAAGTCGTTTCCATGGATGAAGTTGCAAAAGTTTGTGGTGTTACGAAAGCAACCGTCTACTATTACTATTCAACAAAAGCAGATTTGTTTACCGCTACTATGATTCAAATGATGGTACGTATACGCGAAAATATGTCTCAAATCCTTTCTACAAATAAGACTTTAAAAGAAAGGTTATTGGACTTCGCTAAAGTTTACTTACACGCAACGATGGATATTGATATGAAGAATTTTATGAAAGATGCAAAACTATCATTATCTGAAGAACAATTGAAACAATTAAAAAATGCTGAAGACAACATGTATGAAGTATTAGAAAAAGCACTTGATAATGCAATGCAAATTGGAGAAATCCCAAGAGGAAACGCTACATTTGCGGCTCATGCATTCGTATCTTTATTATCAATTGGGAATTTTAAAGATGAAAATCACAATCCTATTCTTACAAATATAGATGAATTAGCCCAAGAAATTGTTTCTTTTTATTGGAACGGGTTAGGCCGTTAATCTTAAATAGATTTCATTTAATAAAAGAGCATGTTTGAAAAAAATTCAAACATGCTCTTTTATTATTTATTTACTATTAATTTGATTATACTTCAGCACAGTTTAACAAAAAATTCCTCTTCAACTTTTACAAATTTTGAATTTGAATCTTTATATTCTCCTTACTTAATCCCCCATGATAACAAACTACCGATTCAATATCTAGATTTGAATACCTCTTCAAAGACTGCTGTGCTTCCTTAACATTTAAAGTTGTTGGGGCGTGAATTCCTTCTAACTTTCCATTCACACTATACATCGTGTCTCCTGCAATAAGGGTTTTACTTTGTTTCAAATATAAACTAATATGACCTGGAGTGTGTCCTGGAGTATGTAGAATTAGTATCCCACCGCAATACGGAATTTCTTGCCCATCAATCACAGTATCACTCACTTTTCCTTTTGGTGGATTCTTTACTTGTCCATCCTTCAGTAAAGGAAACTCCCCTTCAATATAAGGTTTATCTAGCTCGTGCGCATAAACTTTAATATCACTTACACCATTCTCCAATAAATCAGGAAGGCTACCTATATGATCTATATCCTGATGTGTCAAAATCACAACTTTTAGCTTATCAAAAGATACCCCAACTCTCTCCATCTCTATTTGTATATCTTCAAATTGTCCAGGAAAACCAGTATCTATTAACACTGCCATTTCATCATCCCATAAAAGAATTGGGTGAATAATAAATTCTTGAAACTCAAGTTGTAACATTTCTACCCCTTTAGCAATCTCCATATAGTCCGTCTCCTTTATGATGAAGTTTGAAAATATGCACAACTGTACCGAAAATATAAAGCCACACTATCTTTTAATAGTTTTTGTCATCCCAATAGAGAATGCCTCAAATCCTATAGATTCATAATAAGATTGCAATGTTTCTACACACATAAGTTGGGGAATAACCTTGTTTTGTTCACAGTGTTGGATTAATCTTTCTACTATTTCTTTTCCAATACCAATGGACTGATACTCTGGCAATACACAAACACCACAAATAACGCCTGTTATTACGCCATCTGATATAATACGCCCCATCCCTACTAACTTCTTATCATCAAAAGCATAAATTGCATACCAACTTTGTTTACACATTTGTTCTAACTCGTTAACCGTTAATTGAAGAGAATTCCATCCTAAAGATTCATATAAGACTAATAATCCATTGAAATCTGTCGGGTGTACCATTTTGTAATTTATACTATTATTCATGTGAATACTCCTTATTCTCTTGTTTGTATTTCATAAAATCACCCTAATATGAAATTACCTTTAACAAACTTCCATAAGAACAAAATAACTCCTTCTCAGCATAAAATAAAAAGAAGTTAACCTCACATCAGTTAACTTCTTTTATATAAATCTATCATTATTTTATCAACCAAAAATCATACAACTGCAGACGATAAGAACAAACAAAACTAATAAACCATTTGAGAAATAACCCATAGAATACTACCCCTTTATTTCATTATGTAAAAGATTTTATCATAAAATTATTTACAACATAATAACTGAAAAAGACATTGCGCGCATTAGTTATATGTATTTAGTAATATTTTATTTTCGGTCATATCCTCCTACCCTAAAAGCATCTCTCATACTCTTCTATTTCAATTCATATGATTTCTTAAAAAAATATAGTAAACATTAATTTACCATGATAGATTAAATCGTTTGATTTATCATTAAAATAGTAATAAAATAATTACTAAATGCATAAAGGAAGCGAAAATGATGTCCCAAAACGAATTATTAAACGAATACATGAATTTGTTATTAAATATGTCAGGTACTTTCAAATTATTATCGGAAAAATCATCTGAATTTACACATATAGAGCAACATGTAGTGGAATATATCGCACAACAAAAGGTGCCTGTAAATTTAAAAATGATTGCTAGTTATTTAAACATCCCTAAGCAACAATTAAGCGTAACAGTTCGCAATTTAGAACTAAACGGATACATTATAAAAAAACAAGATACTGTAGACAAAAGAGCTGTACTCATTTCTCTGACAGAAAAAGCTGAAAAGGTACATTATGATAGATGGAAACAAATATATAATAATTTCACTCATAATCTTGAGAAACTAAGTGAAGAAGATCAACGTGATTTAACTTACGGATTGTTTAAAACAAATAAAATGCTCTCAAAAATGTTAAATAACGATTAAAAATACAAATGATTTTTTATTACCCGGAGGATATTTCATGGTTAAAGAAATAGATATACATTCAGTACAAGGTACGATGCTTATTCCGCTATGGGGACGTGCGTATGGCAGTGAGAACAATAAAGATATTTTAGATGATACAGAGGCTATTCGTATTATTAAAGAATGTGATTTTGACTTCTCCTCAATAGCAAATACATTTGGTGAATACGGATGTATCACATACATTACTCGGGCACGAAAAATTGATGATACGATAAAAAAATTCATTATAAAACATCCAAATGCTACTATTGTAAATATAGGTTCTGGACTAGACACTACTTTTTCTAGAATTGATAACGGTACGATACATTGGTATAATCTTGATTTACCCGATGCTATTTCATTTCGAAAAACATTAATTGAAGATACACCAAGAAACATGAGCATCGCTAAATCATTTTTTGATACTTCTTGGTTTGACGATATAAAATATGTTCCAGACGATGGTATTCTTTTTATATCAGCTGGCGTGTTTTATTACTTTAAAGAAGAGGATTTGAAGAAAGTCATAGTCGCTATGTCAAAACGTTTCCCTGGAGGCGAATTATACTTTGACGCTGAATCAAAATTTGCACTGAACCTTTCAAATGCTACAGTAAGAAAATCTGGTAATAATGGCGCTCTAATGTATTTTTATATAAATAATCCAAAAACACTAGAAAAATGGTCTTCAAACATAAAAGTCTTAAGCTGCTCTCCTTTCTTTAAAAATATACCTACAAATAGAGATTGGGATGGTAGTACACGTATTATGATGCGAATTGTAAACTTAATAAAGATGTTGAAGTTTGTTCATTTGCGGTTCAATAGAAAATAGGAAAAGAAGAAGACCTAAAGTTTACAAGGTCTTCTTCTTTTCCTATTTTTCAACTGCGTTAGTTACTGACTTATAATTGTATTGTATCTAATAGATGTAAGCTCTTCACAAGAATATATTCACTACTTCATATCCTGATTTATAAGAATAGCTTTCTTACTCGAAAATAAATTTTTAAAAATTCCTATCCCTATAATTAATAGACCTATACCAACTAATTTATTTATTTGTAATGGAATGCTCTCCATTCCAAATAATCCGAATGTATCAATACATAACGCAACTACTAATTGAGTTATGAGACTAATGAGCACCGTATATGCTGGACCTAAGCTCTTTATTGCACCCATTATACAAATAATTAATCCGATACCAAACAACCCACTTACATAAAACAAATAATTTGTAGTGTGAAAATTAACGCTTATACTTTTCTCTGTAATGATATAAAATAGCACTGAACTTATAAGACCTATTCCAAGAACACATGTAGTTGTTAACCACTGCCCTACATTTTCATTCACTTTCGTATTAAAAACAGATTGTAAGCTAATTAATATTCCTGCTAATATAGCTAAACTAAATCCAATCAAAATCTTCCTCTCCCTTTCATTACTCATAAATATTATCTTTAGCAACTTCCTTCATTTTAAAAAAGTCTTTAATTACAATAACTCCATTTCTCTTTTCAATTAATTTTTCTTTATAAAATTTTTGTAACACCCGGATTACGTGCCGATAACTTACTCCTATAAAATCCGCAATACTTGATATCGAAGTTGCATCCAAATCTTTTTTATACATATTCCCGTTACTATCAGTAGAAATAGAAAGTAAATAACTAGCTACACGTACTTCTACCGGATAAAGTAAATTAAGTGCTGTAAAACGAGTCGATATTTTTAATGTGTTTGCAATGTTTTCAAGCAAGAAGTTCATAAATATAGGATCATGTAATAACTTATTTCTAATTACAGCATGAGAAATAGAGATGGCTATAACATCTGAACAAGCTTCAACAACATTATGCGCTTTGCTATTTTGTATTAATTCAATATCACCAACAACCGCCAATGGATTGATAAAACGAAGGATCAGTTTCTTCCCCTCTGGTGTAATCGTATAAACTTTTACTTTACCTTTAACAACAAAATATAAACGATCCATTGCGTCATCTATATTACATATATACTTACCTTTATCAAAATGATTTACTTGAAAATAAGCTGTATCTATCTCTGAAAAAATTTCAAGCATTTTATTAGTTTTCAAATAATGGATAATTAAATCTGATTTATTCTCCATCTTCATTTCCTCCTTTCATTTACATATTAAATACTACAATACCTATAATCATTACTATTGTTCCCACAATATGATATCTCTCCATCTGTATCTTTTTTATTTGGAATAATCCCTTCATTTCAATTAGAGTTGCTGTTAATAATTGAGCAACCATGAGTGTTCCAGCTGTTAACGTAACTCCCATTGAATGTATTGCTATTGTTTCTGCGCAAATAATTAACCCACCAAGTGCACCAGCTACTAAATATATTTTTTTCACATCCTTTAAATCTGCTACTTTCTCTTCTTTCTTTAACAAAAATACAGTTGTTGCAATAAGGACTCCAATTAAATGCGTTATAATACTCGTTGACCATATACCGATATGTGAACTAAGTTTTGCATTAAATGTACCTTGAAGTGTAATAAATACGCCAGCTAAAATAGCAAATACAACGCCTTTCAAAAAATCATCTCCTAATCTTCTATTTCTGACTTAATTAAAAGCTATAATCCTATAAAGGCAAAAGGACAAATGTCACATCAGTATGAAAATAGCTACAAATGAATAATAAAAAACACAACTCAAAATATTTGAGAAGTGTTTTATCGCTTTATTTTTATATAATATTTTAATAATTATAACTACCCTATATTAACAGGTTTATTCTTCATAACAAACTTTCCAAATAAAAAACGCACAAGTGGCCCCATAATAATTAATTGTAATGGATACGCCAAAATGAAATTTTTAATAAAAATTGAAAAATACATCGATACAAATGAGTCTCCTTGTAGTCCACCATGTAAATACATCATAGCCATTCCGTAAAAAGACATAAAGAAAACCATTCCGATTACCATAGCTGTCGCCATCGCAACTATAATATTTATTTTCTTTGATTTATCAAACGATAACATGAATACAAGTTTTTTCGCACAAGGTCCAACAATACATATTTCAATTAATAATGCAATAATGAATCCAATTATTAGTTCTAATGCGATCTCCTTAATATGAATTGGTCCCCCTGCTCCATTCAGTAATACATTATAAAACGTCATTACAATAACCATCCCAAGGCACATCATCATACCAAATTGGAGGTTTTCCTTTCTTGTTGTTGGCAAGTTTTATCATCCTTTCTCTTTGAGTCTTTGTCATTATATCGATTGTGGAAACCTCTTCGTAAGTGAACATTTTGTGAACAAATTTAAAGCGCTATCATATATTTTCTTTACTTTCTGCTCAAATCCTTACTTTCATTTATAAAGGTTTTATATATCTCAATGTTGAATTATTAAATTTAACTTTGTAATACCTGATAGTTACTACTAGGAGGATAATCATGGATAAACAAGCGTTTTGCGCATATCACATCGTAACAAGGAAAAAAATGAATATTGGACAAATCATTCATTTCGATAAAAATCAAACGAATACCCTCTTTCATTTCTTTTTTGAAAGGGAACATTTAAATTCTAACGGTGAAGATTCCATGCAAATTTTAAAAGAACATTATACAAATGAAGAATTACATATAAATAATGAAAATGCTAAAGTAGTTATGAATTATATGGATCAAACAATTAGAGCCGTTAGAGAAACGATTGTAGAAATGGTAAGACTACAAGAATTCCCTGAATACCCTTCAAGATTATCTTGTTTATATGCTGCAAAGAGCTATGACGATGCTTTAAAATGGAAAACATTATTTAATTCTTACAATCGAGAAGTTTTGCAGATTGTTAAACTACGAGTAATTGGACATTGTTTTGAAGGTGACGGAAATCTTTTACCGAAAGAAGATGGTATTCCTTTTTCTCAAAAAATTGAACAAGCTAGAGGGTATTGGAAAGGAAATGTAAATAATGAACTTCCTGAGTTACTGATCAATGGAAAGATTGAAGTGGTGGAAATCATTGATGATTTTTCCACAATTCATATTTAATTCCTAACTAAATTATATAGGATGGAGATTACAATGATGAAAAAAGTGTACTTCAATCATGATGGTGGTGTAGATGATTTAATTTCACTATTTTTATTACTCCAAATGGATAATGTCAAACTTACAGGTGTTTCAGTTATCCCTGCAGACTGCTATTTGGAACCAGCAATCTCAGCAAGTCGCAAAATTATTGATCGCTTCAGCAAAGAAAATATTGAAGTTGCCGCATCAAATTCCCGTGCGAAAAATCCATTTCCAAAAGACTGGCGGATGCATGCATTTTATGTAGATGCTTTACCCATTTTAAATGAGTCTGGAAAAGTTGTAACACCCGTAGCAGAAAAACCTGCACATCATCATTTAATTGAAACCCTACTACAATCTGAAGAGAAAACAACTTTATTATTTACAGGGCCTCTTACCGATTTAGCCCGTGCACTATATGAAGCACCTATAATCGAGGGGAAAATTGAGCGCCTTGTTTGGATGGGAGGAACATTTCGTACTGCCGGCAATGTACATGAACCAGAACATGATGGAACAGCTGAGTGGAATGCATTTTGGGATCCTGAAGCAGTAGCTCGTGTATGGGAATCAAAAATTAAAATCGACTTAGTAACGCTAGAAAGTACAAACCAGGTTCCATTAACTATAGACATACGTGAACGTTGGGCAAAAGAGCGAAAATATATTGGTATTGATTTCCTTGGTCAATGCTATGCAATGGTTCCTCCCCTCGTTCATTTCTCAACGAACTCTACTTACTATTTGTGGGATGTATTAACTGCTGCCTTTGTAGGGAAATCTGACCTTGCAAAATTACAAACAATTAATAGTATTGTTCATACATATGGACCTAGCCAGGGGCGTACGGTGGAAACTGTTGCTGGACGACCTGTAAATGTAGTATATGATGTAAACCACAATGGATTTTTTAACTATATAACTGAATTAGCGAAGAAAGCTTCCACTTGAACCACTATCTATATGAAAAATAAATAGAATGGCATTATTTCAGACGATAAACCCCATATTTAGAATTTGTTTGAAACTACATATTTAACTATTGAAAAGAGTATTGAATTAACTTTCAATACTCTTTTTATGCAGTTTAATTACATTTGATTAGTGTAGTGTCTTACTAATTATTCATTTCATAACCATTTACAAAAAACGTAATTGTTTCTAATTCATCTTCATTTAATTCTCTATTTACGCCTCGTTTATACGCTGTCTTTATGTTTTCTTCATCGCCTTTATGAATTTCTGTATAAGTTCCTACTGTTTTTAACAAATGCATTTCTTGTAAAAACTCATCCCGACTTATAGCTGTCCCATGAGAAAGAATATAAGTTTCAGCATCAAATGCCTCCAACTCTTCTATTAATTTCAATGTTCGTTTCGTCGTATAGTTCCACTTTGAAGAGAAGATATCTGCATATATACAGTCTCCTAAAAATAATATCTTTTCTTCTTTCACGTAAATAACAACTGAATCATGTGCATGATCTCCGCCGACATGTTTTAACACGCATGTAACTTCACCAAGGTCTAATTCAATTTGATCCTGGAACGTTAAGGTTGGAGGAATAATTTTAATATTTCTCGCTTTTTCTTCAAACTCTTTCTTGATGCAATCCGTACAAAATTCAATTTCAGTTCCCTCTTTTACGCGTGCGTCCAACGCTTCATCTGTCCATTCATAAGATACTAGTGTCTGCATTTCTTCTTTCGTTTCAGCATGTGCAATAGTTAATGCATCTTGTAGTACAGGCAATCCAAAAATATGATCCCAGTGCCAATGCGTTAATGCTACGAAATCAGGACTTGATACATTTTGTTCTTTTAGCATTTCTAAAAATAATTGTGCATGTTCTTCTGAATTCCCTGCATCAATCATTAAAGTTTTTTCTTTTCCAACGACCATCCCTAATATAGGTCTATCTGTTTCAGAAACTGGTGTCATATACCAAAATGAGTTTCCTATTTTTTTAATTTGTTGCATAATTAGTTCCTCCATTTACTATTACTCTCTTCAATTATCTTATGTAAAAAAATTCTTTTCATCTAATATGCTTATTACTTTACATTCATATTTTTAAACTATCCTACTATTTCTTCTGACAAACAACCACCATTGAATAACAATCTTCCCCTAACTCATTTCCTTCCCAATCATTATATATATGTAATAATTCAAACCCATTCGCTACTAATAATCTTTCTAACTCTTGCGGATACGTATAGCGAAGATCAATCGTTGTTTTCAGTTCTTCTATTTTCACCTCCCCCTCATAAAACCTTCTTGTTGTTATGTAATGCTGTATTTGCTGAATTGAATCGTATGTCATTTCAGTATATAGATCGCATTTTCTTCCCTTTTCATCACGAATAGTTGTCCAATATTCTTCTGTAGATGGTTGTATTAATTCTTCTTTTGAAGGAAAACGTGTATCGAATATAAATATACCATTATCAGCTAACACATGATGAATAGATGTTAATAACTTATTTTGATCAGTATTCGTAAGAAAATGCTGAAATCCATGGCCAACCATAAATGCTAACGGAATCGTTTCTTCAATCTTTAATTGTAAGCAGTCTTGTTGTAGCCATTTTACTTTTTTACACTCCATAGATTTTCTCTTCGCTTCAGCAAGCATACCTTCATGTATATCTACACCCATCATTTGATATCCGTTTTCTATAAATGGAATTGTAACCCTTCCTGTACCGCAGGCAATATCTAGAATCCATTCATTTTGTATATTTAGTTTTTGTGCCCATGATAGTAAGAACGGAAAATCTGACAGACTTTTATTTTCTATATCATATCGTTTTGGATTTTCGTATTCAGATAAACTCCATTTTGTTTGCAAACGTATTCCCCATTTCATGTTTCCACTTAAATTTAATATATAAATTATAACGAATTATTAGTTTTTTCTCTATAATCAAACACAATTACTTGGACTAATCTAACTTTCCTTTTCGTAAGCTAAAAATAAGTGGAAGAATCGGAGTGTGATACGATGGAACGATTATGGATTCCTATGATAGTTACATTTTTTTCATTCGGTGGCTTATTATTAGGCGGTGCTGTTGGCATTGCTACGCGCCAGCTAATTGAAGAAAAAATGCATCGTTTATATGCATTATGTGGCGGAATTTTGCTTGGCCTTTTATCCCTTGAAATTATTCCTGAAACATTTGCAAGCTATGAAATAATCGGCCCTATACTCGGTATAGCTATCGGTATTTTGGTTATGAGTTTATTAGATAACTATTGTCATCATCCAATGATACATAAAAAAGATCAACAAGCGTGGCAAACTTTCCTTTTTCTTTCTTTTGCTATATTTATTCATAATTTGCCGAGTGGCTTTGCATTAGGTACAGCATTTATAAATCATAACGACTCTGCCATTCCTTTTTTACTTGCAATTGTAATTCACCATATTCCTGAAGGCTTAGCATTAATCATCCCCTTCCTCTTTACAAAGCATAAATACATTTCATTTTTATTAACGACTTTATTACTTTCACTTATTCTCGGAATTGGTACTGTTTTTGGCATTTTGATGGAAGGAAAAGCTCTACATTTACAAGGGCTCATTATGGGGAGCGCTATCGGTTCACTTGGCTATGTCACAATTCACGAAATGCTTTGGAAGGCTAAAAAACAGCTCTCCTTCCTTACATTTTTAATGTGGGAAACTAGTGGATTTTTACTAATAACAGTATTTACACTAGTTACTGGTCATCATTAAAGATAATAATATAATCATTTGTATATTTTTCCTTTTTCTCCAAAACATAATAGTATCTACCTATTATAAGGAGGAAAAATTATGTTTGGGAAAACAGCCGGTGAAGCATTAGTTGACCTATTAATTGACTGGGGAGTAGAACACATTTACGGAATGCCTGGAGATTCTATCAATTCTATAATTGAAGCTTTAAGAAAAAAACAAGATAAAATCAAATTCATTCAAGTTCGCCATGAAGAAGCTGGTGCACTAGCAGCAGCTTCCTATGCTAAGTTAACAGGAAAACTCGGCGTTTGTATGGCAATCGCAGGGCCGGGTGCTATTCATTTATTAAATGGTTTATATGATGCTAAACTCGATAAAGCCCCTGTTCTAGCAATTTCAGGTCAAGTTGAAACCGATTTACTCGGGACGGATTTTTTCCAAGAAGTAAACTTAGAAAGATTATTCGATGATGTTGCGGTATATAACCAGCGCATTATGTCAGCAGAACAGCTACCAGCTGTCGTGAATCAAGCGATTCGAATGGCGTATACGAAAAAAGGTGTATCTGTTCTTACAATTCCAGATGATGTTCCGAAATTCGAAGTAAAAAGTGGTGCTCGTGTTACAAATACTTCTTTTACATTACCTGAGTTATTTCCGCAAGAAGAAGATTTACACGCTGCAAAACTCGCAATAAATGAAGCGAAAAAGCCAGTTATTTTAGCTGGAAAAGGTACGAAACATGCGAGAGAATCTTTACTTACTTTCGCAGAACACATCGGTGCTCCAATTGTACTTACATTACCAGCTAAAGGAATTATCCCTGATGATCATCCACTTTGTATCGGTGGATTAGGATTAATTGGAACGAAACCTTCTTATGATGCAATGAAACATGCAGATACTTTAATTATGGTTGGTACTTCTTATCCGTTTACTGGCTTCTTACCCGAAAAAGCAAAAACAATTCATATCGATACTGATCCTGCCCAAATCGGGAAACGTTACGTAACAGATATCGGCTTAGCTGGTGACGCTGATAAAACATTAAAATGGTTAATTGAAAATGTAGAAAAACAGGAGGACCATTCCTTCTTAGAGCATCATCAAGAAATGATGAAAAAGTGGGAAGAAAAATTACACGATCAAGAAGACGATACTTCTACTCCAATTAAGCCACAACGTGTTATGCATGCACTGCAACAAGTAGCTCATGATGATGCAATATTATCAGTCGATGTCGGAAATGTAACAGTATGGACAGCAAGACACTTCCGTATGACAAATCAACAATTTATCATTTCTAGTTGGCTCGCAACACTTGGCTGCGGTTTACCTGGTGCACTTGCTGGAAAAATTGCTTACCCGAATAAACAAGTATTTGCAGTTTGTGGTGACGGTGGTTTTGGAATGACAATGAACGACTTCGTAACAGCTGTTAAATATAAACTGCCGATCGTGGTCGTTGTTTTAAACAATAATAAGATCGCCATGATTAAATTCGAACAAGAAGTTATGGGGAACATCGAATTTGGCACAGACTTAACAAACCCTGATTTTGCAAAATACGCAGAGGCGTGCGGAGGTATTGGATACCGTGTTGAGAATGTAGATGAACTACTTCCAGCTTTCGAAAATGCGATAAAACAAAATAGACCGTGTATTATTGATGTAGTTGTAGATGCAAATGAAGCACCAATGCCAGCAAAAATCACCTTTGGTCAGGCAGCTGGTTATACGAAGCATATGATAAAAGAATTATTTGAAGAAGGTAAGATTGATTTACCACCACTATAAACAAAAAAGATAGCTGAAAACGATTTGTCTTCAGCTATCTTTTTTGTTTTTGTATCTCTCTATAAAAGGAAAAATCATTCATATTAGTTTGTACTCGCTTCTCTTCCTTTACCTCTTTATCCTTGCTCCTTGGTGTTCTTACATTTCCTAGTTTAATCGCATCTTGCATACTATTACTAACTAGATTTCCCGCTAAAATTGTCATACTATAAAAAGCAATTGGTATAAGTACAATCCATGTATGTGTAGTTAAATGGCGGAAGTTTTGACCAATTAGGCCAGTCCATTCTTTTGTTACACTATCTGGATCCATTCCACTGAAGGTTATTGTTCCACCAAAAAATAATTGCAACAAACCAAGGTGTAAAAGTAGTAATAAAGTACTTACAAATTGTTGGGCTACTAATAAAAGAAATGACGGTAACATATGCGGCCATATATGGCGCTTCAACCTATGCCACTTACTTCCGCCGAGCACAGTAGCTGCCAACATAAATTCTTCCTTCTTAATACGCTTGACTTCTTGCGCTACATACAACATAACCGTTGGTACAGCAAGGCATACAAGTACTATAATTTGAAATGTCACACGCAAATATAACGGCACAACTTCCGCTCCACTGTCAAACGTTAAAACTTCATTTAACATAAAATAAGAAATCATAACCATCGGTACAATACTAAAAGGATTAAAAAAGGATGAAATAACTGGAAAAGAACGTTTACCATACATACCAAGAAGTAAACCAATTCCCCCTCCAACTATAACTCGTAAAATCGCTATAATTATACTCGCTCCAACTGTCCATTTCGCGCCTTCTATTATTAATTGAACAAGGTCACGACCTTTCACATCACTTCCAAACCAAAATTTACTTGATGGTGAAAATGGAGCTGCCTCTAGTTCCCCTTTTTCGTTATACATCATCGTAAGTTCACGAATATTACCATCAAAAAACACCGTATATCCAATACTAACAATCATTAGTACACTCAAAAAAGTAATACCTATCCAAAATCTCACATCTCTTTTTACAACTTGCCACATATTACACACGCTCCTTTATAACATTTTGTAAAAGCGTATGTAATATGCGAAATAGTATAAAAAGCGGCACGTATAATATAACTAGACTCACTGTAAATATTTCTAATTTAGAATTTTCTTTTACAAAAACAAACATTCCATATGTATTGAAAATCCATTCGATAATATATAAATTTGAAAGCATAAATAAAATATTTGTTTTCGCATAATAAATTGTCGTCAATAAAACATTTCTTGAAATATGATGTGTCAAAATATGCCGTAAGCTTAATCCTTTACTCTTGGCAAACAAACTATATTCTTTCTCTAATTCTTCTTTAAACCGTAATAACAACAGTTTAATAAACAATAATGTTGTTGGTATTGTAAGACATATAATTGGTAACAAACGTATCCTTTCTTCCCCTAATCCAGCCAGTTTGACCGGCATAAATCCTGTTTTTTGAAAAAGAATTACGACAAGAAGTTGTGATAATAAAATAAGTAATATATCTGGTATACTCTCAAGCGTAAGAAAAAACCCGTTCCACATTTTTTGTTTCATATGAGAACGCTGCAATACCCAAACGACAAGTATATATGCGATAAGCAAAGATAGTAAAAACGCTGAGAGAAATACAATCATCGTTTCAATATAATGAATCCAAATTTGCGGAAATAATTTTCTTGAGTCCCGAAATCCATATGTAATTTCACCCGGTTGTAGTAACTTCCCTCCAAGAAAAACAATCGTGTTCCAAAAACCGATTAAATCGATTTGCAATCCCTTAAATAAACGCGGCAGCGCACCTAGACAAATTATACATAAAATTGCAGCTACTAGTTGTAAACAAGTAACCCCACACCATTTAACAATTCGCATCAACATAACGAGTTCCCCTTATCACCAGATAGAATATTCAGAAATAAAAAACCAGATATTAAATCTCTTCAGCTATACCTTGCACGTGTTTCTTCCCACTAGGTAAAACGGCTTGATATAAACACGTAACAAAAAATAATAAACCAAATAAAATAATATACAAAGTATCTGCACGAATCCATTGCGGGAACAACATTGCTATCGCACCGAGAGATAACAACTGGAATCCTGTCGTTAATGGACTAAGTAAACTTTGAACGCGTCCCATAAATGATTCTTCTACAATTTCATACATCCATCCCATTATTGCAACATTAATAAATGGTAAAAAGAAAGTCGCAAAAGCGATACATACATAAAAAGACCATACGTGATTTACAAAGTAACACATACCGAAAAAGACCGCTGAGCCCGCCATACCAAATACAATAATAGGCTTAGGTGCATATTTCTTACCTATACTTGTTGCTACTATACTTCCAATTAATAATGAAATTCCTCCAACTACACCGCCCACCATCGTTAAACTTTCATACGTTGCTGGTGCTAATTTATATTTTAATATGTAAGTTGTGGATACGCTTAAAATACCATTCAATAATCCAAATACGATAAATCCTAAAAGTAATTTTTTTAAAGTGTCATTTTGATATATATACTTGATCCCTTCTTGAAACTCTGTTATTAACATTTTCAAATTAACTTCTTTCCATTTTGTTCTACCGTTTGGCAAACGCACTTTTTCTGGAATGGAAATCGTTTGGATCAAAATACCACTCATAATAAAAGTGAGCGTATTTACTAAAACGCTCCCGTAAATTCCAAAAGTCCAGTACACCATCGTTGCAATGCCTACACCAAACAAAGCATACAAACTATTTACCATTTGATTCATGCCCGCTGCTGCACCGTATTGGTCGGATTCAACTACTCCCTGTATCATCGACTGTTCTGATGGAGAGAAAAATTGTATACATGCATTTTCCAAAAATAAAAATATAAAGACGAGTATAATCATTCCGTAATAAAGCGAAATTAGAATTCCGATATTACAGAGCGAACAACATATATTACTTACCGTACAAATACGCTGTCTATCAAAACGATCCACTACTGTCCCTACTAATAGAAAAAAGATTAATGCAGGTAATGCCACCATAATTTGTGTCATCGTTGCGTAAACTGGTTGTTTTCCGTATTGATCTAGCAAATAAAACATTAAAGAAACTCCAGCAATCATAGAACCGAGTCGCTCTAAAATATTTGCTAGAAAAAAACGTGCATACACTTTGTTACGAAATAACTGTAGCATTTCTTTCATACTTCTAACCCTTTCCCGCGACAAAATTTTATTTTTTCAGTCATTTCTTGGAAGTTATATTATATTTTTTCGACCATTATCCAATCTTTTCCTTCTATATAGAGAACATTATAAAAAGACTCTTGTCTTTTATACAAGAGTCTTTTTATTTAACTTCGCTTCACGTAATGATATATAGCTAAGCTCTTTTTACGTCTCGCTACCTTTTTTAATTCTCTAAAGTTAGGATACACTTTATTTATTTTACGAATGTATCGCACATCCACTTATAAAATTTTTCTTTCTCTTCAAATTGTGGATAATGAGCTGATTTCTCAAAAGTAATAAATTCTTTTTGATCTGCTTCAATCGTATCAAAATATGTTTTTGCTGCATGAAATGAAGTGTTATAGTCATATTTCCCCATAAGGATATAAAGCGGTAATTTCATTTTAGTCACCTTAGTAGGCAATGGATTCTTTAAATCCTTTTCTAATAAGACAGTTTGAGAATGTGATAATCCAACGTTATAACGAATTACGTCCAACAAGTTATATTCATTACTGAGTAACATTCCAATGTTATCATCATCTGGATTTTCAATGCCTCTTGATGTTCCACCATATTTCGCAACATACTTTCTCGGAGTGTATGTATCGCCATTTTTAATTTTTTCAGTCAACCCATTTAAATAGGTAACCTCATCTGTATTACCAGCATTTTGTGCCTGTTCAATCACATAATTTAAACTATCCATTTCACTTTCAACTGTATCACTCATCTGCCCTATGCCAACATATGCTTCATATTTTTCAGGAGCTTTATTGGCAGCTTGCATTCCGATATATGTACCGTAAGAATGACCAACCAATATTACTTTTTCTTTACCTAGACGTTTTGAAATATAATCTGTCATAGCTAATAAGTCTTCTACAAGAAGATCTGATGTAAGATTCGAATAGTCTTCAAAGAAATGATACGACTTCCCGCTCGCTCTTTGATCGTAATTAACAACTGTGAATTTCTCTTCCAATAAGTCTTGGTATTTTTGAGCATATGGTATTTCTGAAGTACCTGGTCCACCATGTACAAAAATAATAATCGGATTGTTCTTATCTTTGCCGCGTATCATAATTTCATGATCACTTCCATTTATCTCTACTTTCTCTAATGTACTTATACTGTTTTTTCCCTTTATTTGCGAAGTCCATGTAGGAAATATTAGTGCTACGATTAATAATAGTGTGGTGATGACACCAATAAGTTTTATTAATTTTCTTATCTTCTTCATAAGTAGTCTCCTTTCTTTTAAATTTATAAAAACATCAATTTAGTTCTGTAAAACTACCTCAAAAAATATGAATGTACAACAATCACAATTTCCAATTTCACCTTGATCTTTTGTACATTCTTAATATCCCACACACTTCTTAACTTTCAGCTATATAAACTCTTAATATTTTCTTAATTTTCAATACATTAATAATAGGAAGGTTTAGTCACAATGTATTATAAATTAAAAAGTCCTTGTTTTCTAAACAAGGACTTTTTTATTAAACTATTCCGCTACTTCTTCTTTCGGCATTACCATACCTTTATAAAGTTGGACAGTAATCCAGTAATAGATGAAATAAATGACTAAGAAAATCCCTATTGGCACCCACACTTTCACAAACGGGTCAACTAATATAAAGCTGAATAAGTTAAGCCCTACTAACACGTGGGAAATTCCAATAATTGCTGGGAAGATAAATAAATATGAAATTTCTTTATATATACTTTTTGTTAACATACTACGTCTCACACCGATTTTTCGTAACATTTCATAACGGCGTACGTCACGAGAAGCACCTGTTAATATTTTGAACATTAGCGAACTTGCCATCATTGCTAAAAAGGCAATTCCGAGGAAGAATCCCATAAACATTGTTCCACTCATGAAACTGTTCATAAACTGATAAATTGTCATTTTCGTATATAGTTCTACTTTTGTACCTGTTGATGTTTCAATTAACTCTTTTTGCCTCTTATCTATATCCAGCAACAACGGTTTATATTTTTTCATATCGTCTACTTTTGCTAATGTTACACTATGTTCCGTTCCTTGAACTGCTTTGTAGTGTTCTTCATCAGCAATTCTTACAGGTTTTCCGTTAAATTGATTATGTGTAATTTGTATTTCTCTTACAACCGCATCTTCCCAATCCCTTGGCATACGAGGAAGTTTATTCGCTGCTTCGGGAGCTTCCAAAGCAGAATAAACAGGTTCAGTTAAAGGTTCAGCCACACGTTTTCGAGCTGGCTCTTTTAAAGTTTTTGTATCAAAGTGATCAGAAACAAGTGGTGGTTTCGCAGTTAAGTCGTTACGTAAATAATAAACCGCTTCTCCATCTACTTTATACTTGTACTTACTTTCTTCAACAATTTTCATTTCTTTCAAGGCCGCATTATCTTGATCATTTGGATCATGAATTACAACATCATATACACGAGAAAAGTCTGTCATAATGCCGACATTTTTTTGAAACGCCATACCTGCCGTCATTGCCCCTGCACCTAATGCAATTAACATCGCTACTGTACCTAGTACTCTCGATAAGCTATTTACGCGAAAGCGTAACTGTGCATATGTAAAACTATTTAAGCCCGTTTCATTTCGTTTTTTATTCCCTTTAATTTTCATCACAAAAAATGGGAGCAATGAACTAAAGATAAAATATGTTCCAAGTGTTGTAACGATTGTCGCTATTATAAAACCGATTTCAGCAAACATTTTTATATTTACCATAAAATAGTATCCTGTACTTACTAGTAATACACCAAGTACAGTCATTATAATAATACGAGTTTTACTTTTCTTCACTTCATCTAATGTTTCATCTTCACGTATTAATTCTAATTCTGTTTTACGTAATAAACGGATGCTATTCATTAAACCAGTAATAAAAAATAGTATTAAGAAGAAAATAGCTGTAACTAAGATTGCTGGTGTATATACAGATAAGTAACTACCTTTCGCTGAAATTTCCATACCATTCATTAAAAAGTTTCCTGCTACACTTGCAAGTAACATCCCTACTAAAATCCCGATAATAATACTGACAATACCCATACCGAATGTTTCAATAAATAATAATTGTGCTACTTTTTTCTTTTTCGCACCGAGCATCATATACATACCGAGTTCTTTTCTTCTTAATGTGAGTAAGAATGAATTGGCATATATAATATAAAATACAGTAATGAAAGATAATAGTATGGCCCCTACCCAGAAAACGAGCCTAATACTACTAATAAGACTATTATCCTTCGTAAATTCACTATTCATCGCCATCGTTTGGAACATGTAGAAGATACTAATACTAATAACGAGACCAATAAGTAAAACCATATAATCTTTTAACATCTTTTTCATACTATGACGTGATAATTTGAATAACATAGTCTCGCCCTCCTACTTAGACTCAGCAGCTGAGCCCATATGAGCGAGCACACCTAAAATATCTTGATAGAAACTTTCCCGCGTTCCTTGTCGCTTTAACTCTTTATAAAGAAGACCGTCTTGAATAAATAAAATACGTTCACAATAACTCGCACTAAATGCATCATGCGTTACCATTAAAATACTTACATTGTGATTTTCATGTAAATCTTGCATCGCTTCTAATAGGCTTTTTGCATTTTTACTATCAAGCGCTCCTGTCGGTTCATCTGCTAATACGATTGCTGGATTATGTACTAAAGCTCGCGCTGCCGCTGTTCTTTGTTTTTGTCCCCCAGAAACAGCAGTTGGATATTTCGTTAAAATTTCAGTAATCCCTAATTTCTTCGCAACCTCATTCACCTTTCCAGTAATCTCACTTGAAGGTACGCCTTGTAATGAAAGTGGTAAAGCGATATTTTCATAAATTGATAAGTTTTCAAGTAAGTTAAAATCTTGAAAAATGAATCCTAATTTTTGAGATCGAAAATCAGATAATGCATTCCCCTTCATAGAAGTAATATTTGTACCAGCTATTGTCACACTGCCACCCGTCGCTTGATCCAATGTACTAATCACATTAAGTAAAGTCGTTTTTCCAGATCCAGAAGGCCCCATAATCCCGACGAATTCCCCTTCTTTAATACTTAATGACACACCCCTTAACGCTTTTGACTGATTCTCATTTCTTTTCCCATACGTTTTTTCTACACTTTCTACAGTAACTACATTTGTTGACATCTCTTTCACTCCATCCCTTTTGTATAAAATTAATTTCTCACATATTTCTTATCTTTTTCTCATGTAAATTCTTAATAATTTTTTAATTTTTCAATTAGTAAGGGTTACACGAGTTACGTAAACCTTTTTCCTATTTCATATTCTCACTTTTCTAAAACTCATTCCTTCGATTTCGCTTACATTTACCTTACATTTTTGTAAGGTAAAAATGTTACAGACCACTTTATAAGGGAATTTTCTTTGTAATGAAAAAGGCTTTTTATTTTCACCAAAATTAATATGATACATAAATAACAATAATAATAAGTTAAAAAACAATATAATTTTATTTTAAAACGATAAATTATATGATAAAATCATGTTGTCATTAAATAAACGAGGTGTTTTTTATGAAACAAGTTTCAACACTCTTTTTAAAACTAGCTATTGTTTTTATAGGTATAGTAGTACTTGCATTGTGCATATTTTTAGTTCCTAAAATCGGGAATTTCGCTGGAGAATTGTATCCAGCTATTGCTTATATGAAATCTCTCGTTTTAATCGATATGTACGTAGCGACGATGCCTTTTTACTTCGCTCTATATCAAGTTTTAAAACTTTTAAGTTATATTGATGAGAACAAAGCGTTCTCGGTATTATCAGTAAAGGCTTTAAAAAATATAAAATACTGTGCCCTCACTATCGGTACCATATACATACTAGGTATGCCACTTTACTATCTTATGGCAAAAAAAATTGATCCTCCAAGTTTTATACCGATTGGATTGATCATTATTTTCTCCTCTATCGTGATTGCTGTTTTTGCTGCAGTTCTCCAAAAGCTCTTACAAGAAGCCATTCATATAAAATCAGAAAATGATTTAACAGTATGAAGTGAAGTATGTGGCAATAAATGATGAAGGGATAGCTTAATCGCTATCCCTTCATCATTTATTATGGTTCTTTAATGAGTTTAAATTCAGTAATACATGTTAATGGTGTCTTTTATTATCAATCTCTATTTCTTATTTTTTATTTCCTCTTTTATACTCTCCACAAACCCATTTAGTTCAATAACTTCTGACTGGTCTTCACCGTATTTACGTACATTTACAGATCCGTTCTCCATTTCCTTATCCCCAATAACAAGAACATAAGGAACTTTTTGCATTTGTGCTTCTCTTATTTTATATCCTAACTTTTCATCTCGGACATCTCGTTCCACACGAACGCCAACTTGCGCTAATTTATCTACAACCTCTTCTGCATATTGTACATGGACTGCATTCGAAACTGGAATAACTTTCACTTGAACTGGTGCCACCCATGCCGGGAACGCGCCTCCAAAGTGCTCAATTAATATCGCTAAGAAACGGTCTAAAGATCCTAAAACTGCTCTGTGAATGACAACTGGTCTTCTCTTTTCATTCATCTCATCTATATAATTTAAATCAAACTTCTCTGGCATTTGGAAATCTAGTTGGATTGTCCCGCACTGATGACTTCTATTTAGAGCGTCTTTAATATGGAAGTCGATTTTCGGTCCGTAAAATGCACCGTCACCTTCATTTAGTCTATATTTATAATTCAATGAATGTAATACATTTTCTAATGCCTCTTCTGCTTGCTCCCACAACTTATCATCACCCATTGAATCTTCTGGACGAGTAGAAAGCTCTACTTCATATTCGAATCCAAAAGTTTTATAAACGTAATCAATTTGCGCCATTACGGATTTAATTTCATCTTCAATTTGTTCTGGAGTTACAAATAAATGAGCATCATCTTGGCAGAAAGTACGTACTCTTAATAATCCATTTAATGCCCCGCTAAATTCGTGTCGGTGTACTTGACCGAACTCACACATACGAATTGGCAATTCGCGATAAGAATGTAATTTATTTTTGAACATTAACATATGTCCTGGGCAGTTCATTGGCTTTAATGCGAAACTTTTATTGTCTACTTCAGAGAAATACATGTTGTCTTTATAATGTCCCCAGTGTCCTGATTTCTCCCATAATTCTTGGTTCATCATAAACGGAGTACGTACTTCTTGATACTTATACTCTTTTTGAATTTCTCTTAAAAATGCTTCTAATTCATTACGAATAATTTGTCCTTTCGGTAAATAAAATGGCATTCCCGGAGCCTCTTCAGAAAACATAAATAACTCCAGCTCACTACCTAATTTACGATGATTTCTTTTTGCTGCTTCTTCAACGAAATGTAAATACTCTTCTAATTCTTTTTGGGAAGCGAACGCAACACCATATATACGCTGAAGCACTTGATTGTTACTATCCCCTCGCCAATATGCACCAGAAACGTGAGTTAATTGGAAGGCTTTCAAATAGCCTGTTGATGGTAAATGTGGTCCTCTACATAAGTCTACAAATTCACCTTGTTTATATAGTGTTACACTTTCCCCATTAGGAATTGCTTCTAACAATTCTAATTTCAGGTGATCATTCATTTCTTGAAACAGTTTTTTTGCCTCTTCTCGTGAGACCTCCACTCGTTCTATTTTTACATTTTCATTTATAATCTTTTTCATTTCTTTTTCGATTTCCGGTAAATCTTCCACGTTTACACTACTAGGTAGATCCATATCATAATAAAACCCATTTTCAATAACAGGCCCTACACCAAGGTTTACATTACCTTGCATTCTCTTTACAGCTTGCGCTAAAATATGTGCCGCAGAATGTCTTGCAATTTCTACACCTTCATTTGAATCTATAGTAATGATTTCTACTTCCGCATTTTCTTCAATATTTCGGCGTAAATCAAATAACTGATCATTTACTTTCCCTGCGACTGCTTTCTTTTTTAAACTACTGCTAATGGATCCAGCAATTTCTTCTAAAGTAATTCCTTTTACATATTCTTTAACGCTACCATCTGGAAATTTAATTTCAATCATCTGTTCTTTCATTTTTCATCTCTCCATTTCATAATAAAAAGCACACTCATCCCTAAAATAGGGACGAGTGTGCTTATACCCGTGGTTCCACCCAGATTCCCATCGTAAACATACAATGGCTTCTTTTACGGTAACGTCGTTTACACGGCACTAGATACTGTATTTCCCCAGTGCAGCTCTAAGGTGGTAAGTTATTTTTCTGCGTTAGGAAGTTCTCAGCTTTCCTTCCTTCTCTGTATAACCGGGTAAAATAACTCGTGCCCTTTTCTTCGCTTATTATGAAATTGAATACAAAAAAGCATATTCATCCCTAAAATAGGGACGAATATGCTTATATCCGTGGTTCCACCCAGATTCCCATCACAAAAAACATAATGGCTTCTATTGCGATAACGTCGCTTACACGGCACTAGATACTTAATTTCCCTAGTGCAGCTCTAAGGTGGTAAGTTATTTTTCTGCGTTAGGAAGTTCTCAGCTTTCCTTCCTTCTCTGTATAACCGGATAAAATAACTCGTGTCCTTTTCTTTGCTTTTAAAAGTACATCCATTAATTGTTATTTACTATATCTTATTCATTTTATTATTGCAAGTGTTTAAAAATGATTTTTTATTAAATAAAAAAAGAAACCAAAAATAGATTTTTGGTTTCCCCTTCTCAATTTTACCAATCTTGTGGTTCGTAATTTAAGTCTGAAAATAGACGTCGTTTCTCTTTCTTCGATAAATCTCTCCACTGTCCAACAGGTAAATTATTTAATTCTATATTCATAATTCTTGTACGCTTTAACGTGTATACTTGATAACCTAAAGCTTCACACATACGACGAATTTGACGATTCAACCCTTGTGTTAAAATAATGTTGAACTCATATTTTGATAACTGTGTGATCTCACAAGGAAGTGTTTTCGTTCCTAAAATCTTCACACCAGCTGCCATTTTTTCTAAGAAATCAGGTGTAATTGGCTTATCTACAGAAACGATATATTCTTTCTCATGTTTGTTTTCAGCACGTAAAATTTCATTAACGATATCACCATCATTCGTTAACAAAATTAAACCGTCTGAGTCTTTATCAAGACGTCCAATGTGACTAATTCGTAAAGGATGATTCACTAAATCGATAATGTTACCTTTTACAGCTTTTTCACTTGTACATGTAATACCTACTGGTTTATTTAAAGCAATATATACGTGATCTCGAGCAATACGAAGTTGCTCTCCATTTACGCGTACATCATCACCTGGATTGACTTGGTCACCAATTTTTGCAACCTTACCGTTAATAATTACTCTTCTCTCATTAATTAATTTATCTGCTCCACGTCGAGACGCTTTTCCAGCTTCACTAATAAATTTATTGATACGCAAATTAGGCACATCCTTTTCTAAACAAAATTTCAAGCTCACACTGCTTCTACCGTACAATACAAAAGGGTAAGCCTTCTATTATAACTTAAATATATTAACATGAAAGGGTATATAACGTCTTCTATTAATTACTCGTTTTATAAGAAAATATCTTTATTATACATTCATTTATGCACGTTTTGAACACTTAATATACAAGCCACTCTTCCTTACATACAGCTTGTTTACCTCTTATATCTTCTAAATCCTCATAAATATTAGCTAGTTTATACAACTCTGGAAAAATCTCATCTACATAATTTTGATGCGCCATTTCATCTTTCCAATAAGTTAACACTATGTAACGATTTTCAGTTTTTAAAGACTTCCCAACAACTCCACCTAACATCCCTTTTGCATTTTCCATCCCTTTATTCCAAATTGTTTCTTGTTTATGTAAAAACTGCTTTTCCATTCCCGCCATTACATCACAAATTGCAACTCTTACAAATGACTCATCTGTAACAACGTCTTTCATAGGCATATCAGTTATATCATACAACGTTTGAAACAATTCAATTTCACATGAAAGAAACGTATCCTCTTGATTACTATTTAAATAAATGGTATCGTGAGCACCATTCATAAATGATTGATACGCACTTCTATCTTCCCATAAAGTAAATACACATGCCTCATCCTCATACCATCCACCAAATTGCCCGTGAAATCCATCTAGATGCTGTATATCACGCCATTTTTCTTGTGCTTTTGAAAATAAGTCCTTTTTCTCTTCTTCTACCTTACAGTAGATTGTTTTTAGTAACATTTTTAACTCCCCCTTAGGATATAATTTATCTTCTACTTACAATTTTTAGTTTACATAATATTTTTATAATCTCCTCATTACTCTTTATGTGCATATAGAACTAATCATATTTATCACTACATCTATCAAACCATCTATCTGATTTTATTTCAAATAATTCAGAATCAAAAGAAAAGATGTAACCCTTAACGAATTACAACTTTATCTTATCTCCCTTATTCACCTTTTGTTCAAATAAATAATACGTAAGTTCTCCCGGATAATGTAATACAGTTACCTTCCGCTCTCCTTTTTTAAAACTAACAGTATGCCCGTTTTCCCCTAAGTTCTCCCATCCACTTGCCTTTGTAATAGGCATTACACTTATATATTTATAATGCTCTTCCTTATCATCGTTAATATGAATTGCTGACATTGGTACTGGAAAATCTTCAACTTTAGATTCTTTGTCTAAATATATAAGTGTAAATAAACCAACTAATAACACAACCGTTGAAATATTTGAAACTAGTTTTCTTCTATTCATTTTCACTAAAAACCCTCTTTTCTCACATATTACTTTCATTATTTTACTAATATTGATTATTTGTGTATATAAAAAATATAATTAAAATCAATTCCAGACTATATTCTCTATTATTAACAATATTATTGTTATATATTATAATTAAAGAATGTTTATTTTTGGAGGTATTACCCATTGAAGAAATTATTTTTTAATAAATGGACAATAGTTATTTCTATTTTTATTATTACCTGTACGATTTTCTACACAACTAAAGATAAAAATAATAACGAAAAAACTACCGTAGAAACAATTGATACAAAAAGTTTTAAAACTAAATTACAACCAAAAATTGATGAATTAACTACAAATTATAATGACATCATCGAAAAAGATTGGTTGCCTGCCTGGGAAGAGATTAACACGAACGGAGATTCAGTAGACAGAGATAAACTATTAGTCACAATGACTGCTATTTCCAAGCAATACGAAAAAATTATGAACGAAATAGACACTGTGAAAATTAATGAAAATATATCGGAAGTACAAATACAAAAACAACTAGTTTATTTCACAACTGAATTTAAGACTGCTTCTAAATTTATGAAAAACGCAGCAGATTTAATTATAGACGGAGCAAATAACTCTACTCCTTCCAATGAAACAATTGAAAATACTAAACATGCTTTAGGACTTGCGGACCAACATATTGTCCTCGCTTTATCTACGTTAAATGAAGTTGAAGTTAAATTAGGACTTGCAAAAAAATAAAACTGGTTACTATTTTAAAATAAAAAAAGATTGCAATTCACATTTTGTCTGTCTATAATATTTTTATTGATTTACAATCAATGTTTTTATAAATTTTATAATTCGGATGAACCATTCAGGAGAAGGTCTATTGATCTACCGACGGGGCAAAAAGTTGCTGAAGCAACTTTGAAACTCTCAGGTCTTGGTTACAAGTAGAACTGCATGGGGACGAATCTCTGGAGAGACTCCCTCTCGCTTTATATAGCGCAGAGGAAAACGAGCACCGAAGGAGCAAATCCGCTACTATAGCGGATAATCTCTCAGGTAAAAGGACAGAGACAAGCGAAAGAAAAAGCCGATTTGTATCGGTTTATTTTTCTATCCCTTGTTTCTCCAGAGACCATTTCATTTACTTGAAGTGGTTTTTATTTTTTCATAAAAAGGAGAATACAGATGGAGACAGTAAGTACAGTATTAGAACAAATCAATCACTATGTGTGGGGATTACCAACGTTGTTGCTACTCGTTGGTACTGGTATCATTCTCACAGTGCGTTTAAAAGGGTTACAGTTTAGTAAACTATTATACGCTCACAAACTAGCTTTTAAAAAATCAGAAGATACATCTTCCTCTGGAGATATTAGCCACTTCCAAGCACTTATGACAGCTATGGCGGCAACGATTGGTATGGGGAATATAGCCGGTGTTGCAACTGCTGTAACGATCGGTGGACCCGGTGCAATTTTTTGGATGTGGATTACTGCTTTGTTCGGTATGGCAACAAAATATGCCGAAGCAATTCTTGCGGTGAAATACCGTGTTAGTAATGAAAATGGTGAATATTCAGGTGGACCAATGTACTATTTAGAACGTGGTTTAGGTAAGAAATGGCTTGCTGTTTTATTTGCTATATTCGGCACAACTGCTTCTTTCGGTATCGGTAATATGGTGCAATCTAACTCAGTAGCAGAGGCAATGCGAATTAATTTCTCTTTCCCCCCTGCTTTAACTGGTATATTTATGTCGTTTTTAATCGCCATTGTTATTTTAGGCGGTGTGAAAAAAATCGGGAAAGTGACAGGATACATCGTTCCTATTAAAGCTTTCTTTTATATCATTGCTGGGCTTATTATTATTTTCTATCACTACGATCAAATTCCAGAAGCATTCTCACTTATTTTTTCTGGCGCATTCAATGGGACTGCAGCTGCTGGTGGTTTTATTGGCGCAACAATTGCATCTGCAATTCAAATCGGAATGGCGCGCGGTGTATTTGCGAACGAAGCTGGTTTAGGGAGTGCCCCTATTGCCGCAGCTGCCGCAAAAACTGATTCACCTGCAAAGCAAGCTTTAGTTTCTATGACTGGTACTTTTCTAGATACGTTTATTGTATGTACAATTACAGGGCTAGTATTAATTACTACAGGTGCATGGAAATCAGGTAAAACTGGCGTTGAAGCGACAACACTTGCGTTCCAATCTGTATTTGGCACTGCTGGTAGTATGATTCTTGGTATCGCAATTATATTATTTGCCTACTCTACTATTTTAGGATGGTCGTATTACGGCGAGAAGTGTGTGGCTTATTTATTTGGAGAAGGTGCTGTTAAATATTATAAAGCAATCTTTATCGTCATGATTGCTATAGGTGCTAATTTAAAGCTAGGCATCGTATGGACATTTGCTGATATTGCAAATGGACTAATGGCGATTCCAAACTTAATTGGCCTTATTGGGTTAAGTGGTATTGTTGTTGCTGAAACGAACCGCTTTTTACAAGCAGAGAAATTGAAAGAAAGTCATAAAAAACAGGCAAGTTAGTCACTATAACAAGAATGGCTTATCTATAATAAGCCATTCTTTTTTTCACCTATTTCACTTCCTTCTGCACCATATGTAAATACAGTACAAAATCCATCATTGTCGACGAATGACCAAGTTGACGGATCATCGCTGTTATATTTCCTCTATGATATGTACCATGATTTACGACATGTTGTACTAACTCTAAAATTGAAGTTTCTAATTTCCCTGCATATGGATTCTCGATAACAAATACAGCATTCACGTCTTGTATTGCACTTAAAAATTCTTCATATTGATTTGCCATGTTTTCAAACATTTTTTCTAATTCATGTAACGATTTAGTTTCGATATGTTTTCGTAATTTTTCTCGGTCTTGTATTGCTTCATTCATACTTTTACCATGCAATATGTGTAACCACACTTGATCTGTAATATAAATATGCGCAAAAGTATCCTTGATTGATGGAAATACACTCTGTATCTGTTCATTAAAAATAGTCTCATAGTTTGGTAATTCTTTTAGTCGATTGAATAATCGTATATTAGCCCAAGCATGGTAATCCACCTGTTTTAACATGTAATCTTTCAATCTAAATCGCCTCCTTATTGTATGAAACGAATGCTTTGTTTCTCCATTTTCGATTCTCTATCAGCTTTTGCAATCCCTTTTTCCTCAACTACATATTTATTTATAGCTTTATAATTTACATACGTATGAAATTCAGTTTGAAATGGAAACGGTGTAATCCGAATTGTTTCCTCGTCCACCCATTCAGCTTGTATAAGTTTATCATCCTTGTTATTAAACATTTCTGTTCCTTCAAACCCATCTTTAAACAAATCAATTTCATCTTCCTTTTCTACACCAGGTTTATTCATACATACATATAAAGAAAGTTCATCACAAAACTTTAGTAATCTATAATGTTTATCGAACATCGAAAACTGTTCTTTTGTTAACGTTTTCAAAACTCTTTTTTGTCGTTCCAATTCATGTTTATAAAAAAACATCATCTCTTCATCTTTATCATTTAATGGAAATGATAAAAAGTGTTTACTACACAGTAACGCCCCATATGGATTAGACTCTTCAATTTCATTCAAACCAATCGTATAAAAGACAAAGCGCAATGAACTTGGACAATCCATAAATGTATATGGGATATTTTTAGAATTATTTAAAATCGGTACTTTATCAAGCTCTATCCATCCTCTATCATGCTCATATATTGCATCTAGTGCCTCTTTTAAGTATGTTTTATTTTCAAAAAAATCTTCTTTTATGTGCCTTGCAATCTCTCCAGCTAAAAAACCATGATCATGTTGACGAATTAATATACTTTCATTCTCATTCTTTTCACGAAAAATCATTCATATACTCCCCCTCATCCTCATATTACAGCGTTTTCTATACATCAATTCTTAATTAATCCCTAATTATTAGCAGGGATTCAGTCTCTTACAACGAAATTAACATAACTATATAGTATTCTTTCTAACTGTATAAATAGCTTTCTCTATACTATCCATTATACTAAAACATTCATTCTAAAAAACTTTTTATGAGGTGAAAACATGAACAAAACAGAATTAGTTAAAAACGTGGCACAATCCGCTGATATTTCTCAAAAGGAAGCTTCTGCAGCGGTACAATCCGTATTTGACACAATTGCTACTGCATTACAATCTGGCGATAAAGTTCAATTAATCGGCTTTGGAACTTTTGAAGTGCGCGAAAGATCTGCTCGTACAGGACGTAACCCGCAAACTGGCGAAGAAATTCAAATCGCTGCTGGTAAAGTTCCAGCATTTAAAGCAGGTAAAGAGTTAAAAGAAGCTGTGAAATAAACAAGAAACCAGCCATTTTATAGGCTGGTTTCTTGTTTTATTTAAGTAATTCCTTTATATTCTCAGCATGATATACTTCACAAATATAAAATATACATTTGCAGTTACTTACAATTTGATATTTTCTAGTTGGATACACATTCGCCGTAACAGAGCATCCATCAAACAATTCAATAATATTCCCAGATGGCTGATATCCTTCGTATAATACGTTTCTTCTTACTTCCATCTTTTCTATAAGTTTTTCAACTGGAATATTTCCACTCTCTAATTCACTCTTAATTGTATTTGGTAAAAACGAAGTGTCCGCAAAAATTAGATTTTCAGATAACACTTTTCCTTTATAACTAACATTGGATACACGGTATAGAAATGTTCCGTTTTTATCAAAGAAATTCTTTGCTTCTTTCGGGATGTACTGTCTATCAAGTACCTCTTGTTCGAGAACATCAAACTGAACTGTATCATTCAAAAGCTTTTCTAAGGCATGGATAGATGATGTATCTCCAGAAAATAAAATATTTTTAATTGCTTGTACATTATAAGTGAATTCATTTGTTCTATTTTCCGCTACTAACATGAGGAACACCTCTTCTATAAGATTTTTTATTTAACTTATTTATAATTTAAAAGCGCTACTGCGTCTAACTGTGTAATTTCAGTTACTTCTTTACTAAATATTGCAATTGAAGCCATATAATCTACACTCGGCCTTATATCTGCCATCATTGTATTTTCTACTAATTCCTGCCTATCCTTAAAAACTAACAAATTTGGAGGATCATTTGGAGCCGATACAGTAATATGTACTGGCGGAATCATTAGTCCTTCACCTGTCGCTTTGAGTACTGCTTCTTTTCGAGTCCAATATGTTAAAAAACCTTCTATTTTCTGTTCATTAGATAATTTCATAACTTGTGCTATTTCAATGTCTGTTAATACGCCCTCTGCCATTTTCATAACATCTACATTTGGATTCATTTGTTCAACATCAACGCCAACAAGTGCAGACTTTGTAAATGTAACAACAACCCACTCACCCGAATGTGAAACAGATATTTGTGGCATTCCTTTTGGTAATTGCGGTCTGCCATGTTGTAACTTACATACAGGGCACATTCGATCGATTGGTACTTGAACTGGTGACATAGAAAGGATCTTTCCAAGAACTAATCTACTAATTACACAACCTATTATAAATCGTGCACGATCTGCCGATTGATGATATGAATTTGCTTTCTCTCGTTCAACATCGTTTAGTAAATTGTAATGCCATGATTGTAAATCTGAAATTCTTGCCCACCATATTTGACAATCATTCTCAGTCAAAGTTGGAATAGAATCTACAACTTTACTTTCTATCATGTAAACTCTCCTTTATACAATAAATATCAATTTTCATTAAAAAAGCTTACGTAAATTGTTATTCATTGACAAGTACTTTCTCTTTTTTTGATACAGATAACATTTTTTCTTTCTTCTTTGACATTACTTCTTTATCAGAAATACGTAAAGAAAATAGTAATGCTACGAGTAAAAATATTGCTGATCCAATTAATGCAGCTTGATATGGTAAGAAATCTGACTGAGCATTATTTTGTACACTATTATTTCCAAAACCGGCTAGTATACTAGCTAAAACTGCAACTCCTATCGCTGAACCTATACGGTTTTGCACATTGAATATAGTAGTCGCTCTCCCCATAGAAGGTGGCGTGATATTATTAAATGCCGAAAATTGAACTGCTCCAACAGACTGACCTAAGAAAATACCGATACCAAACAATAATGCCCGAATTTGCCATGGGTTCGTATCGTGATTTACAAAACTTAATAAAACAAAGATAATTGCTGTACAAATTAATCCAATAGAAATTACCTTTCGAGCTCCTAATTTCTTATATGACCATGGCACAATCTGTGACGATATCATTAACCCGATTGCCTCTGGGAATGTCGTAAGGCCTGATTCCAATGCGGAAACTCCTATTACATTTTGATACATAAGTGGAAAAACAAATAACATTCCTAGTAAACCAGCGGATGAAAACAATGAAATAAGACTCATTTTTCTAAAGACTGGTTCTTTTAATAAGCGTAAATCTAACATCGGTTGCTTTACTCTAAGTTCTACAATGATGAACAATATAATGAATACAATCCCAGCTATTCCAGTACTTATAATCTCTGAAGAACCCCAGCCTTTTGACGGCCCTTGACTAAGTGCATAGATAAGCATCGCGAATCCTGGTGCTGAAAGAACAAAACCGAGAGAATCAAAGCGACCAGCTGATTTTTCAATATGCTCTTTTAAAAATAGTAGACCGAATAGTAACGCTACGATTCCAAACGGTAAATTAATATAAAATGCCCAGCGCCAAGACATTTGATCTACAAAGAAACCGCCAATAATTGGTCCGATAGCTGGTGCCACAGCAATTGGTAATACAATAAACCGTGAAATTTTCGGCCTTTCCTCTGGTGAAAATGTTCGGAATAACATCGCCATCCCAACTGGTGTTAAAAGCCCCCCACCAGCACCTTGCATGATACGAAAAATATTCAATGAAGTAATATCGTTCGCTATTCCACATAATACAGACGCAGCTGTAAATACGAAAAGAGCGGTTAGAAATACCCTTTTCGTACCGAAGCGATCTCCTAACCAACCAGAAATCGGCAGGAAAACAGCTAAGCTAACTAAATACCCAACATTAACCGTCCCCATTGCAGATGGAGGCACTTGTAATTCTTTACTTATCGTTTGGAGTGCTACATTCACAATCGTTGCATCCATCGCAGCCATAAACATCGCTGTTATATATACGATACTTACAACTACTTTTGGATTTATTTTTGCCTTCATTATCGTTTTCCTACTAATATTTTTTCACCAACTTGATTACTTTTTGGATTCAAATCTTTCCAGTTATTTTCAACATATTGTAAACAATCATTCCTACTAGCCTCTTCATGTACGACATTCCAACCAATAGGTACATCAAGAAAGACAGGCCAGAGAGAATACTGGCCCTCCTCATTTTTTAATACTTTGTATGTGTAATTATCATTTTCAAATGGATTCGTCATACTGTACTTACCCCTTTCTTATTCTGCAAATATTTCGCTAATACTTGTCCAATTTCTGTAAGTGGTCCTGGTTGACATAAATCTTTATGTCGACAATCAATATCGTGTTGCACAATTTGCCCATCTAAATAATTTAGCCACGTATTTGGAGAAATAGGATCAAACCAGTCTGGTATAACAGTAGATCTAAAGAATAAAATATCTCCGTTATAAACTTTCGGTACATATTTCCCTAACAATCCTACCGAATTTACATATGTTTCTTTCAAGTTCAAAATAGTCTCTTCTTCAAGACTTGCTAATGCACTCCCATCTTTACGAAGTATTTCTACTGCACTTTCCATCGTAAGTGGTTTACCATTCATGTTATCTGGATCGTATCCGCCTAAAGCAAGTAATGCGATTAACGCTTCTTCTTCAGTAGGTGCTTCCGTATTCGGTAAGAAGTGACCAGGGTAAGAATCTAGCATAACGAGTAATTCTACTTCTTCCCCTTCACTTTGTAGTTGCGCCGCCATTGCATGAACAACATTTCCTCCGAGCGACCAACCGAGTAACCGATATGGTCCGTGAGGCTGTACTTCACGAACGTGTTTTAAATAATCCGCCGCCATCTCCTCTAAACTTTTTGGAAGTTCTTCATTTTTAGCGATACCACGTGCTTGGACACCGTAGATTGGATAATCTGTTCCTAAAGATTTCATAAGTCCTGCATAACACCAACTTAATCCACCTGCTGGGTGTACACAAAATAGTGGTAATTGGTCTCCGCTTGCTCGTAATGGAAGCAACACATCAAGTGCACTTTGTCCATTTCCCACCTCAAGTCTTTCAGCAAGACCCGCAACAGTAGGTGCTGCAAATAAAGTTCCGATATTTAGTTCAACCCCAAGTGCTTCTTTAATACGACTCATAAGCTGCACTGCAAGAAGTGAATGGCCACCTAGATCAAAGAATCCGTCATCAATTCCAACTTGCGGCACACTTAAAACTTCTGTAAACAAGTCACATAACATTTCTTCTTGCGGTGTTCTTGGTCCACGACTAGAAGATGATGCGATAAATTTTGGAGCCGGCAATGCCTTTCTATCTAATTTACCATTTGGAGTTAAAGGCAACTCATTTACTACTACAAAAGCGTATGGAACCATGTAATCTGGTAAACTACCTCCAGCATACTTACGCATTTCATTCGTATCAATCATTTCATTATTTGATGCGACGATATAAGAAACTAACCGTTTATCCCCTGGTTGATCTTCCCGTACAATAACGGCTACTTGCTCAACTTTAGGGTGTTTCATTATTACCGCTTCTATTTCCCCTAATTCAATTCGGAATCCTCGAATTTTTATTTGGTGATCTGCACGCCCTATATAATCTAGCGTCCCATCTTTACACCAACGAGCTAAGTCTCCTGTACGATACATTCTTGTACCTGGCTTACCAAATGGATCCGCGATAAAGCGTTCTGCAGTTAAGCCCGCTCTTCCTAAATAACCACGAGCAAGCCCTGCACCTGCAACATACATTTCTCCAACTACTCCAGGTGGCACTGGTTGTAAATAGTTGTCTAATACGTATACTTTAAGGTCAGGTATACTGCACCCAATTAAACTATTCGCTCGTAACGAAACGATATTCTCATCTAACTCAATATAACTAACATGTACTGTCGTCTCCGTTATACCGTACATATTAATAAGCTTTGGTGCGTTATGAAGATGTCGACTATACCAATCTTCTAATCGACTTAGCTCAAGTGCTTCTCCTCCAAAAACGACATATCGTAATGATAACTTTTGACCAATCTCTTCATTTTCACGATCTATTTGTATCAATTGATAGAATGCTGATGGAGTTTGGTTTAAAACAGTAACCTTTTCTTTAACAAGAAGTTGTAAAAATTCTTTCGGCGAGCGACTTACAGTATGTGGTACTACGACTAGACGCCCTCCATATAATAAAGGTCCCCAAATTTCCCAAACCGAGAAATCAAAAGCGTATGAATGGAACATCGTCCACACATCGTCTGCATCAAATTGGAACCAATGATCAGTTGCTCCTAAAAGTCTTACTACGTTTTGATGAGGTATCATAACGCCTTTCGGTCTACCTGTTGAGCCTGACGTATAAATAACGTAAGCAATATGTGAAGGAGATAATGGCTTCATGCGCTCCATTTCATCAATATTATCTTCACTATACTTCTCAATTTCTTCTATTACCTGCACATCATCAACTAAAATTTTCAGTTCCTCATCACATTCAATTTCCACATCTGAATTTGTTAACACACATGATGGTTTCGCATCGTGGAGCATAAATGAAATACGATCTGACGGATAATCCGGATCTAATGGAAGATAACCTGCTCCCGCTTTCAGAACAGCTAGTAAGCTTACAACCATATTTAAAGATCTCGGCATCGCTAAAGCAACAAGTTGATCCGGACCAACTCCTTTTGCTACTAGCAATCGAGCTATTTTATTCGCTTTTTTATTCAACTCTTCATAAGTTAACTTTTCATCTTTAAAGACGACAGCAATAGAATTCGGATTTATATAAACCTGCTTTTCAAATAATTGTGATATTGTCATTTCTGGTACAATTTGAAAACCACCATTCCACTTTTCTAACACTGTATTTCTCTCTGCTAATGTTAAAATTTCTAATGTGCCAATTGATTGATCCGGATGTTTCGCTGCATCATCCAATAACAGAATGAATCGTTCTACTAATTGTTGAACCGTTTCACGTTTATACAAATCGGTACTAAACTCTAGTAACCCCTGTAAGCCGTCTGGTGTACCATCAACTCCGTTACTCTCGCTAATTTCAAATGTTAGATCAAATTTCGCAGAGCCAACACTTTGGATTTCAAGATCTGCTTTAATATCTGGAGCATCAAAGTTTGCTTCTGGCGTATTTTGGAAAGCTAACATAACTTGAAACAGCGGATGACTATTTCGAGTACGTACTGGGTTTAACACTTCAACGAGTCGTTCAAATGGAACATCTTGATTTTCATAAGCTGCAAGATTTGACTGCTTCACTCTATTCAATAATTCTTTAAAACTTGGATCTCCTGATGTATTTGTGCGTAACACTAATGTATTTACAAATAAACCAACTATGTCAGAGAGTGCATCATCGTTTCTTCCAGCAATCGGACTACCGATTGGTATATCAGTACCTGCACCTAATCTTGTAAATAGCGCACTAAGTCCTGCTTGCAACACCATAAACAAACTAACTCCGTTTTTCCGTGCAAGCTCTACTAACCTACTATGCATACCCGCATCTATTTGAAAATGAATTGTTTCTCCGCGATAACTCGTTTCAATTGGACGCTGGTAATCTGTAGGTAACTCCAGCTGATCTGGTAAACCTTCTAGCTCTTTCTTCCAAAACTCTAATTGTGTTGAAATAAGACTCTCTTCTGTAGTTTCATCACCAAGCAACTGTTGTTGCCAAAGTGCATAATCTGCGTATTGAACTGGAAGTGTCTCTAGCTGAACTCTGTTACCTTGACATCGTGCTTTATATGCCGCTGTAAAATCTCTCGTTAACGGTTGTAATGACCAGCCATCCCCTACAATATGGTGCAATAGAATTAGTAATACATGTTCGTTTTCATTCACTGTAAATAGTTGCAGACGAACTGCTGGTTCAACATCAAGGTTAAAACTATATCTTACTGCCTCTACAAGCACACTTTCTAATTCATCTTTACATGTTTTTGTTATTATCATTTCTAGATTTAAATTTTCCATATCTAAAATTTTCTGATAGGAACTACCTAATACGTTAGGGAAAATCGTTCTAAGCGTTTCATGTTTCTCAACTACATCATAAAAGGCACCTTGCAATGCTTCCTCGTTCAACTTTCCAGAAATACGAACGACTAATGGAATATTATAAGTAGGACTTGGACCTTCTAAACAATTTAAGAACCATAACCTGCGCTGTGCAAATGAAAGTGGAACTTCATTTGGTCTACTTACTTTCTTAATAGCTGGTCTTGCAGTTTTTGCTTGATCCAATTGCTTCGCAAGTTCAGCAACAGTTGGCGATTCAAATAGTTTTCCTATTCCTAATTCAACACTTAACGTTTCACGAATTCTTGCCATTAGACGAGATGCAAGAAGCGAATGGCCACCCATTTCAAAGAAATTATCATCAATGCTAATGCGAGAAACACCAAGTACTTCTGCAAATAAATCACATAATATTTCTTCTTTCGGATTTCTAGCAACTCTCTCCTTGTTCATTTCATTAAAATCAGGAGCAGGTAATTTCTTTCTATCAACCTTACCATTTGGCGTTAATGGTAATTCTTCTAGCACAACAAATGCCGATGGCACCATATAATTCGCTAAACTTTCTGAAACATAAGAACGAATTTCTGAAAGGTTAATCCCTTCACTCCCTTCGGCAACGATATACGCAATGATTCGTTTATCATTTGGCCGATCTTCTCGTACCATTACTACCGCTTGTTGAATATATTCATGTCGTTGTAATACCGTTTCAATTTCAGCTAATTCAATTCGGAAACCACGAATTTTAATTTGATGATCTGCGCGGCTCATGTACTCTAACACACCATCGTTACGCCATTTCACAAGATCACCTGTGCGGTACATGCGCTTCCCTGGTTTTCCATAAGGATCTGCAACAAACCGTTCAGCCGTTAACTCTGGTTTTCCTAAATATCCGTTCGCAAGCCCTTCCCCTGCAATATATAATTCACCAATTACTCCAGGTGGTACTGGTTGTAAACCTGCATCTAATACATACACATCTGTACTCCAAATTGGCTTTCCAATAGGAGGTATACCACTTTCCCTTTCATCGATGTTCATGAAAGTAGACCAAATAGTCGTTTCAGTAGGTCCATATAAGTTTGTAATAGAGCAACCTAATTCTTTTAATGTATTTGCTAAATGGGCCGGAAGCGCTTCACCACCAACGAGCACATTTAGCCCTTGTAGCCTTTCTGGATATTCAGTTACTAACGCCTGCCATAACGTCGGTGTAGCTTGCATAATTGTTACTCTTTCTTCTTGTAACAATGCCGTAAACGCAGAAGGTTCTTGGATTACCTCTTTTTGTGCGATTGTTATACTTGCACCACTAATAAGAGGTAAATAAATTTCTAGTGCAGAAATATCAAACGCAAATGTTGTAACTGCTAATAAATGATCGTTTTCATGTAACGAAAACATATCATCCATGGCCAATAAAAAGTTACTTAAAGCTTTCATAGGAACAATTACACCTTTTGGATTTCCGGTTGAGCCTGAAGTATAAATTGTATACGCAGGCTTTAAAAGTGATTCTTCATTTCTAAATGGTAGATTCCTATGAGAATATGCTTTTAATGCTAGTTCTGTTTCTTCTCGATCTAATTCGATTTTTTTTATATCATTTTCTATAACTAAAGTAGATGAAACAGATGAATGTGTGATGATATAAATTGGTTTTGCATCATTTACTATATAATTTATCCGCTCAGCTGGATATTCTGGATCTATCGGTAAATACGCTGCACCAGCCTTTAAAACTGCTAGCATACTAACTACCATCTCTATTGACCTTGGAAATACTAAAGCTACAAAATGATTTGGCCCTATTCCTTCTTCTACTAAATAGTGCGCTAGTTCATTCGCCCGTTCATTTAGCTCTTTATACGTAAGGTATACTCCGTTACACGTAACCGCTATTTTATTTGGATTTTTTTGTACTTGTTTTTCAAATAATGAAGGTAGAGTGATTAAATCCTTAGCTTCCTTAGTTTCATTCCATTCGAATAAAACTTTATGATTTTCTTCTGGAAGAGTAATGTTTATATTTCCAATCGACATGTCTCTTTCATAATCATTTATCACTAATTCTAATACATTCATAAATCTCTCTTTATGCAATGCTAGTTCCGAGTCACTATATACCTCCGGGTTCGCATCAAAATGAATCATTAACTCATTTTCATCGAAACGTTTATAAACATTTATCGATAAATCATCGACAGGTCCTGCTGATAAATTATGTGTAATACCACGATTCCCAGCAAAATTAAGCCCATAATCAAAAGGCATCACATTCACTAACGGCCCGAATAACCTTTGATTTTCACCTAGTAACTTTAAGTCTCTTCTTAATTCCTCATGACGGTATTTATGATGACGACGTACTTCTCGAATCTCTTTAGAAACTTGCTGTAATAATTCCGCAAGAGTTATATTTGGAGTTACTGTAATACGAAGTGGTACTAAATTCATTACCATGCTCGGTGTATAAATAGATGCAGAACCTAGTCGCCCCATCATCGGTAAACCTAAAACAATATCATTTGCACCTGTTAATTTATGCATATAAATACTTGTTACAGCGACAATAAATTCCGGCCAATTTGTTAACGAAACATTGATATCTTCTAGTAAAGTTTTCGTGCTAGAACTGGATAAATAAGCTGTTTCTCGTGAAAATCCATTTGATGTTCTCGGCGCTCGTTCTGCTAAACTTATGACATCCGGTTCATCTGTAAACTTTTCTAACCAAAAAATACGATCTTCCTGAAATTGTTTAGACTCACGATACTCCATATCTTCTTGTACAATTTTTGCAAGAGAACCAAATGGCTTTTCATTCTTTCTTGTTTCTTCTATAAGTGATGTATACTCTTTCGCTACCTTTTGGCTAAGAAGTGAAAATCCATAGCCATCCATCACAATGTGATGGATACGCTGATACCAAAAGAAACGATTATTTTCAACTTGAATAAGTGCTTCAGTAAATAATTTATCTGTTTTCAAATCGACTGGCATAGATAAATCATTTTTCATCCATATTTTAGCAGCCTCTTCAGAATCTTCTTCTTTACGAACGTCAATAAAATGTATATGAAAATTTGACGATTTCTCAATAACTTGCCACGGGCCAATTTCATCCTCTTCGAAACGAACATGTAGTGCTTCTGCTTCTGTTACAACTTTACGTACTGCTAATTCGAAAATTTCTTGATTAATATTTCCGTTTATTTCAACATATTCCCCAGTATTATAAATTGGATTAAGCGGATCTAATTGCTGTGCAAACCACATACCAGTCTGCGCAGATGATAACGAATGGCGAACCTTTTGACTATTAGGCATTCTTTACTACCCCTTTATTATGTAGTCTATTTGTTACAGTACCTGTGCTGTCTGTGAAGATAGTAAACTGTACCAATCGGAAACAGTTGGACGTTCTGCTAAATCTGCAAAAGTTATTTCTTTCCCTTCGCGACGCCACTTCTCTACTAAACTCATAATTCTGACCGAATCAAGTCCTCTATTTAGTAAGTCCTCATCAATATCAATACTCTCTACTGGCTCACGAAGTAGTTGTGCAACTAGTTCATGCACTTCCTGTATAGTGATTCCTTCACTCTCATCACTTTTTACACTTTGTAAATCTTTTAACAGTATGTTTGTTGATGTCGTTACTGCACATCTATTAGATGCATACTCCAATGCTTGTTTATGATGCTCTAATGAAAAATCAGCAACTGCATCTGCTACAAAGAACGGCTCTATACCATCCATAAATGCTTCGCAAGCTGTTAAAAGGCAGCCGATATGCGCATAAATACCGCAAATAATAAGTTGATCTCTTCCCTGTTCATTTAAAATTTCTAATAGATTTGTCTTTTTAAATGCACTATATCTCCATTTTGTTAAGAATATATCATCCTCATCAGGAGTAAGTTCACCGACAATTTTCTTTTTATCTGGTCCAGCAGGAATACCGTCCCCCCAGAAATCTTGTAATAACCCTCGTTGTTCTAACGTTTGTCCACCTGGTTGTGCTGTATAAACAACTGGTATACCAAGTTCCTTACATTTTTCTCTTATCACCTTAATATTTGAAATAAGTTCTACTTTTGGTGATTCTTTATCGCTATATGCATCAAGAAAATATTCTTGCATGTCATGGATTAGAAGAACCGCACGTTTCGGATCTGGTGTCCAGTTCACTTTATTTTTTGGTAGTTCTGATTCAACTGGCATTTTGTATACTGAAATAGATGGGATAGCCATCTAATCACTTCCTTCCAATTTTTATATTTTTTATTGTTTTACCGTAATAAGTTTTTCAGTAATGACTTTACGTAACTCTTTTTTGCTTACCTTTCCAACACCTGTTTGCGGGAATGATTCAATAAATTCAATTCGATCTGGAATCTTATAAGCTGCTATACCTCGTTCTCTTAAAAACATTTTTAATTCGCTTATTGTTGGAGCTTGTCCTCGAGCTATAACAAAGGCACAAGTACGTTCTCCTAAATAATCATCAGGCATTGATACAACGGCTACATCATGTACTGCATCATGTGCTAATAGATGATTTTCAACTTCTTCCGCAGCAACTTTCTCACCACCACGGTTAATTTGATCTTTATCCCTGCCTTCTACAATGATGTAACCTTGTTCATTTACTTTTACAAGATCACCTGTGCGATAAAATCCATCCTTTGTAAATGATCGTGCATTATGCTCTTCTGCTTTATAATAGCCACGAATTGTATAGGGCCCTCTTGTTAATAAACTACCCACTTCACCAGGTTTTACATCGTTATCATTTTCATCAACAACCCGTACTTCATCGAATGTAGACATCGGTCTCCCTTGTGTATGAATAATGATTTCTTCTGGATCATTTAATCTCGTGTAATTTACTAACCCTTCTGCCATACCAAACACTTGCTGTAACGTACATCCAAATGTAGGGCGAATACGCTTCGCAACTTCGGCACTAAATTTCGCACCACCTACTTGAATCACTTGCAAGCTCGATAAATCGTTATTACGGGAAGAGGCAGCATCAAGCCAAATCATTGCTAATGGTGGAACGAGCGCTGTAATCGTTACTTTTTCTTTTTCTATAAGAGCAAATGCCTCATCTGGACTCCCTCCAGTTGCCAACACTACCTTTCCCCCTGCATACAAAGTTCCAAATGTCCCTGGAGAACTCATCGGGTAATTGTGTGCTACTGGAAGAACTGCCATATAGACACTTTCTGCATTTAAATTACAAATTTCAGCGCTAACACGTAAACTATAAATATAGTCATCATGTGTTCTAGGAATTAATTTAGAAAGTCCTGTTGTCCCTCCTGATAATTGGAGAAACGCAACATCACTTGGCTGAACTTCTGGTAATGGAATGGAATCTATATACAGATTACTTATGTTCACAAACTCTTCTTCTTCTCCGACTACAATTACATGTTGTAAAGTTGGTACTTTCTCTTTCACTTCTCTTGCTAGTTTTCGATAATCAAAGCCAAGAGCCTTATCTGAAATAACGTAAGCACTCGCCTCACCAAACTCACAAAAATAACTAATTTCACTGCTTCGATGTGAAGGTAGTGCAAAAACAGGAAGTGCTCCAATTCGAAATAGCGCAAAGCATATTTCAAAAAACTCGATAATGTTAGGTAATTGGATTACAACTCGATCCTCTTGCTTTATTCCTAAATTCAGTAAGCCTGCAGCTAAGCGATCTACTTTTTTATCAAGCTCACTATATGTTATTTGCGTATCACCACTTACAACCGCAATTTCATCTCCATGCTTTTCAGCACGTTTTCTTAACAACGAACCAAAAGTTTCTCCAGGCCAACATCCTACTTCTCGATAACGATTTGCAAATTCTTTTGGCCATTCCGTATAACCTGTTAACATTCTTTCTTCCCCCTATTTTTCATTCAGCGAATTATCTCTTAACCCTAAAGCCTTCAGCATTGTTTGGAACTTAGCTGATGTTTCTGCTAACTCATCTTCTGGTTTTGACTCAGCAACCACTCCTGCTCCTGCAAATAATCGAAGTGTATTCTCTTGCACTTCAGCACAGCGAATTGTAACAATCCATTCACCATCACCATTTAAATCGCTCCATCCTAGCATTCCTGTAAAGAATTCACGGTCAAATGGCTCAATTTTTTGAATCGCCTCTCTTGCTTCTTCCATAGGCGTTCCGCAAACTGCTGGCGTAGGATGAAGACCAATTGCTAATTCCAAAGAAGTAGTATTTGGATCCTTTAGTTCACCTTTCACTTCAGTAGACAAATGCCACATCGCTTCACTATGAATAACGGATGGTTTTTCTGGAACGTGTAATGTATGACAGTATGGACGAAGTGCAGTAGCAACCGCTTCCACTACTACCGCATGTTCATGTAAATCTTTTGGAGAAGAAAGTAATTCCTCTGCTCTTCTTTTATCTTCCACTGGATCATCACTACGTGGTCTTGAACCAGCTAACGGATTAGAAATAACTTGCATACCATTACGTGAAACGAGTAATTCAGGACTTGCTCCAATTAACGTTTTAAAGTCTTCATTTTCATCTTTCGGTAAATTAACAGCAAATGTATAACCATGCTTATTATGCTCTGCTAATTCTCGAAGAAGTTTTTGCTTATCAATCTTTTCGGAAGATTCAACATCTAACGATCTAGATAGAACGATTTTCTTTAAATCGCCGTCCTGTATTTTTTCAATCCCTTGCTTCACACCATTCATATAAACTTCAGGAGCTGGAACCGGTGTCATTTCGAATGTCAGTTTCTCATTTCGTTTTATCTCATTTGTTGTCTCTAACTGTAAACGCTCAGTAATTCTACTATGTTCTGGTACGATAAGTTGAACTTCTTTTCTACGATCAAAAGGCAAAGCACCAACAACGATAGGATTCGGATTTCCAGCTTGTTTTGCATTACTTAATACCGCTTGTACAAGTTCTGTAAAACTTTCAATTTCATGATGTTTTACTGTAGTAAACTCTCCTTCTGTCAATATCGTTCGAGTTGGTGAAGCGAAAAAGAACGAAGATTCAGTTTTATAATCTTCTAATAATTTTTCTGACAGTTCCTTTACGGCTATAAGTTCATTCATAGTATTAAAACCTCCTGAATTTTTTATTAAACTCCCAATGTAGCTCCGCCATCGACACATAAATTGTGCATTGTAATATGACTCGCTTTATCAGAGGCTAAAAACAATACTGCTTCAGCAATTTCTGAAGGTTGTGCAATTTTTTGTAACGGAATACCGAGTCTATATGTATTTTGAGAACCAGCAATTATATTTTCAGCTCCATTCTCATCAGCCCATAATAATCTTTGCATTTCAGTTTCAGTAGAACCTGGAGAAACTAAGTTACAGCGAATATTGTATGCTGCAAGTTCTAACCCTAAACATTTCATAAACATCGTCGTTGCAGCTTTTGATGCAGCATACGCAGCCATCTCCATTCTCGGCGTATTTGCCGCATTTGAACCAACTGTAACAATTGCCCCTGACTTTCTTTGCATCATATATTTACTTACTGCTCGGCACATATAGAAAACTCCTGTAGAATTTACAGAGAATGTTTTATTCCATTCTTCATCACTTAAAGAGTGAATCGCTCCCATACGTAAAACCCCTGCAACATTTACTAATATATCTATCGGTGCTATATCATTTTCAATCCGTTCTACTACTTCTTCAACAGCGGCACTATCACTCACATCTAAACGAAAGGTTTTCACACGTGTTTCATTTAATTCATTTTGATTTAAGAGTACGTTTAACCCCTCTTCAGTTTGATCAACCGCAATAACTGTAGCTCCTCTTTCTAAAAACATTTTTGCTACAATACTACCTATACCTTGCGCTGCACCTGTTACTAAAACGGTTTTTCCATCAAATTCCCCTAGGCTCATTTCCTCTATCCTTTCATATAAAAATAAATCAAGTTTAATAATATAAATGATAACGATTTTCATTATCACTGATGATGTAAAAAATAATACACTTACTAAACTAATTGGTCAAGTGTACTTTTCATCAAATTAATATTTATTGATAATGTTTTTCATTTAATAATCTTACATCGCAATGATAATGTTTCTCAATAAACTTGTCAACCTATTTTTATTTTTCAGATAAAATATTTTAATACTTCTCAATACAATTACATTTAAAAGCATTAGTACGTACTTACATTAAAAATATAATTCATACTCCTCTTTTTAAAATTGAAGAAGATAAACTGTAGATACCTTCATTTTCAAAGCCTTACCAAAAAATCGATTATATATTTTCTCAACATTTTTCTGAAAATATCGAGAAAGTATATCTTGCAATTATTGATGCATGTCGTGTTTATTATTTAAGATTTAATACGTATTTAGAATATAATGTACCATCTTTTAATATTCCAATATAATCCAAATAGGTATTTCACTTACTTTTTTGTCTCAAAAAATTCCAAAGACTATATAACCTCGTTACAATCATTCATAAAAAAAACACCCTATTTAATAGGATGCTTTTTCGTATTTATAGTGTTATAGAAGATTTATATACTTATGCTACGCTGCGATACTCTTCTTCTTGTTCTTTTTTATGCTTAGGTGCTTGAATTAAAATTGCGATAACAAATGATACGACACATAATACACCGATCACCATGAAAGTTGGTTTAAATCCACCTAGAAGTGCACCGATAAAGGAACCTGCAAGTGCTCCAAATCCAAATCCTTGATACACAATTCCGTAGTTCTTACTATGGTTTTTCATACCGTAGAAATCACCAACGATAGCTGGGAAAATAGTGATATTTCCACCAAAGCAAAACGCTACGCTTGCTACACATACGAAGTAGATACCATAATTTAAATCTACGAAACTTAAAGCCAAGACTGAAGCTGCCATAACAACAAATGTACCAGTAACGATTTTTAAACGGCCGATTTTATCTGATAACGGTCCTAAAATAATACGACCTAATGTATTGAAGATTGCAACCATAGCCACCGCATTAGCTGCTGTCGCTGCGCTAAGTCCTACAAGTTGAACACCAATATCTTTTACCATACCAATTAAGTATAAGCCACTCATACATGATGTAAATAACATAATAAATAATAAGTATACTTGTTTTGTGCCTAACATTTCTTTCGTTGTATATTCCTGAGTTTTTGTTTCATGAACTGCACCTTGATCAGCAGCTTGATGGATTAAACAAGCGCCAAGGACAATCATAGCTGTAACAATTAAACCCCAGTATATAAACGCTTGTGATACACCAACTGATTCAATTAACTGTGCGTTAACGTATTTAAAGATTAAGCTACCTGAACCATATGCAGAGACAGAAATACCAGCAATTAGACCTTTACGCTTTGGAAACCACTTTATTAAATTGGATAATGAAGTGATATATGCTGTACCATCTGCATAACCTACAACAACCCCTGCTAGTACATAAAGCAATATTAATGAGGAAGCTTGTGAACTAAGTATTAATCCTAGTCCTAATGCTAGTCCAGCTATCATAATAAGTTTACGAAGTCCCCATTTTTCTTGCAATTTACTCGCAAATAAAGTTGAAAACGCTAAGGAAAGACTAGTAATTGAGAAAGTTATAGCAACAGCGTTTAAACTCCAACCATATTTACTAACTAAAGGCTGATTGAATAAACTCCATGTATATATCGTCCCAAGTCCCATTTGTACGATGACTGTGCCAAGGACAACAAGCCATGGATTAACATTTGATTTTTTCATATCATTCCGCCTCCTCTTTCTATTTCAATGCTTTTCGCTAAGTTTTCTTTTTTTAAGTTCATATTGACCACCTCATTTGATTTAACACCTTCATTGTATAAGATGTTCCTGTTTATGTAAGCACTTACAAGATAGAGCGTCAAAAATATGGAATCAGTTACAGAAAACGAAGGTCGAAATACAAAAAACGAATTATTAAATACGTAAGTAGCTATTATAATGTTTTGCATCCATACGACTTACAGCTGTTTTATCATCTCTCTTTATAAAAATTATGTCTCAAGTTTTATCATGGCTAGATTACAAAATTTTGATTTTCCTATACAACCAAAAAAAATATTTTTATACTACGATACACTTTATTTTTTATTAAATAAAAAATATTTTATTGATAAATGAAACTAAATATTCACTAATATATCTATACGTGGTTTAATATATATAATAAAAAAATAATTCTGTCTTTAATAAGGAGGTACTATGAAAGCAAACGTAGGGGATACTATACTTTTTCAACGAAATAATTTAAAGATTACAGGATCTGTATTAAAACTTTATACTGAATCGGTCTTAGTTGAAATTACAGATGTAAGCGGTGGTACTTTTGAATTTGATCGAACAATTGTAAATCATAAAAACTATAAAATTTTAAATACGAATACATAAAACAACAAAAAATAGCCCCTGCTCACCAGCAGCGGCTATTTTATATGAAAATACTTCATTAGTTTATATATCCTAAAACACTTACAATCTTACTCGCTTTTAGATTATTAATGTGATAATAAATTTCTAAACCTCTTCTCTCAGCTCGTAACACTTTACCTTTCATTTTTGATAAATGTTGCGAAACAGTCGATTGTGGAATATTTAGTAATTCTGTTAATTGTGTTACGTTACAAGTTTTTCTCGTACTTAATTCATTTACAATTTGTAATCGGATTGGGTGCGCCATAATTTTCAAAATATCTACATCTTCTTCTGAAACTAAACTTTTTCTCATTTCACTCGTATATGTTGTCATAAGACATTCCCCTTTTATATGAATTCCTCTTATTTAGATCTATTTCCAAAATATTTAAAACTCCGATGTGAAACCTTTATATAAAAATAATAGAATTTTAAATTTTTAAAAACAGAACGAAATACAATTCACTTTATTTATTTGGTACATATACATAATACAATGTTAATATGTGCTCTATGTGAAGTTAGCATATATTTATAATGAAGATTTTTCAAACAATTCACATCTAACTATATACTTCCTCATAACACTATCCAGTGATTTTAACATATTTTAGGCGTTTGTATATACTATCTACAAAATAAATGTTGTTTAGGGGGATTTCAAATGCCAACAATGTTACAAGAAGAAGTTGAAGAAGCTCGTGAAACATATGTCAGTCGTATCATATTAGTCAGTGGATCAGCTTTATTTTTAGTAGGTGGTGTTATATCGGCAATTTCGGCTTTTAAAGCTTATAATCGTTTGGAAAATACACCTCCTTCTCCAGATAACTCGTAGGTGCATTGTCTAATTCTGAATAACAAACAAATGCCACCTCTATAAAGAGGCGGCATTTGTTTTATCATAATTTTTATACTAAAAACTCGCAAACAATGCTTTAAGTATGAATTACAATTGAACTTACTTCACCACAAACCTAGTCTGACTACACCCATCCTTCTGCTTCGTTACTTCTAACACAGCCGGCATTGCGTTTTTCAGCTCTTGAACGTGTGAAATAACACCGATAAATCGGCCTGATTTTTGTAAGTCAATTAAGGCGTCAACTGCTTTTGTTAATGACTCCTCATCTAATGAACCAAAACCTTCGTCAATAAACATCGTTTCGATGGAAATACCGCCTTCATATGCTTGAATGACGTCTGCCATTCCAAGCGCTAAGCAAAGTGATGCATTAAATTTCTCGCCGCCAGATAATGTTTTTACATCGCGTGTTTGACCTGTATATGCGTCGTATACATCTAAGCCTAATCCACTTTGACGATTTCTCTTCTCAACTCGTTCACTTCGTTTTAAATAAAATTGTCCATTTGATAATTTACGTAATCGTTCGTTTGCAATTTGAACAATTTGTTCTAAATACTCAATTAAGATGTAACGTTCAAATGATATACGGCTTTCGTTATCACCTTTCATTACTTCATATAAATCAACAAGTTCTTGGAAAGCTTTTTCTTCCTCATGAATTTGTTCATCAATACGTCTAATATTTTCATGTAAATCAGAAATATATGTTACCGCAGTTTGCGCACGTTGGCGTTTTTCTTTTATTATATCGAGATTAATTTGTAATTCTGTTATGTGTTCACCTAACGCCGTAATATCCATGTACTCTTTATCTTTTAATTCAGCATGTAACTCTTCAATTTGTTTTGCAAGCACTTCAAGAGATGAATAATAACTTTGAATTTCTTTTTGTAACATCTCCATCTCAATATCACTTAATTTAGCCTCTTTATACGTGAATTGATCTGTAAATCCGCTCTGCTCAAGCTCTTTCATAAAGCGCGTGAAAGTCTCTTCTTTCTTCAATTTTGCACTTTCAAATTGATTAGAAGCACTTTCCTGTTCTGCTTGAATACGTATATTTTCATTTTGCCAATGTTGATACGCTTCCTGCACTTTCTTCCATTCGTCTTCCATTAATCTGAGTTCATGCTCAGCTTGGTCAAACTGTACTTTCCAAGCTTGGACTGTTTGTAAGTTTTCAGGAATATTTTTCTTATCATGTTCATATGACGTACGAAGCTGCATACACTCCATTTCTATACGGTGCTGCTCTGTTTCTACCTCACGCTTTTGCTTCTGAAGTGCATCTACTTTTTCTTCTACGCTTTTTATATTCACAGCAATTTGCTTACGCGTTTCTTCGCTTGCTTTTAACGTATTCACTTCAGTTACTAATTGTTTTCCCTTTTGAACAAGCGCACTATATGTTTCAGCTAATTCTTCCGAGCGATAGCCTCGCTTCTTAACCTCTTCTATTACTTGCTCATATTGAAGGTGATAGAAATTCCATTTCTCTTCTAATTGAATATGTAATTTTTCAGCAACATTTTTCTTTTCTCTTAAATCATTTAACTCTTTTTCATCGATTGCATCACTTTGCTCTGTAGCTTTTTTCGGATGGTTCGTACTACCACATACTGGACAAGATTCACCATCATGTAGATGAAGCGCTAATATACCAGCTTGTTCACTTAACCAGCGTCGTTCCATATTTTCATATGCGTTAACTGCCAATTGCATCTTATTATATGCCGCTTCTTTTTCTTTCTCGAATTTTTGCTTTTCTTGCCAAACATCAAATGCTTGCTTTAAAACTTTTGCATCTTCTCGCATATTCGTTAGTTCTTCTACTTTATCTACATATTGCTCAAGCGCTCTTTCTAATTGCTGTAATTCACTAGACATTAGCTGTTTTTGATTTGTATGCTCATCTAATTGTCGATCTAAGTTTTGCATACTTTCTTTTAATTTCCCTATTTGAATTTCTGCATTTTGTAAATTCAACTGTTTCTCAGCTAATGATGCAATAATCGGTTGTAACTCTTCTAATCTTTGAACAAGTTTTTTTGCATTTTCTCTCTCAGGTTCTTTATTCTTTACTACTTCATATTTCTCCTGAGCAAGTTCAAAGCTTTTCGTTACATTTTCTTTTTTAGCGATTATTTGTTTTAATAAACTTTCAGCCTTCTGCTCATTTTGCATTGCTTCTTCATACCATTGTTCAAATGGTAATAAGCGCTTCGCTTGTTCCGCACGTCTAAAAGATTTTTCTTTCATTTCAATAACGGTACGATTTTCTTGCAAAGTATTATATTTCTCATTCTTTTGTTGTAAATCTATAAATTTCTCATTTATGGATTTCGCTGCATGAAAACGTGTTTCAGCATCCTTTAATTGCTTCGTTTGAACTTCTTGTTCTACTTGTAATTGCTCAACTTCTGCCTTATACACATCTGTTTCTTGTTCTAACGCTTCTACTACTTGATGCGTATTTACATGTTCTTGTTCCACTAATGTCTCTAATAGTGCTCCATCGCGGATTGGTAATTTAAAAACATTACGGAAGTATAACTCTCGCTCTTTCTGCTTTTCTTGTAAAACGTCTTTCCATTGTTTTCGTTTTTGATCAAGTAACTCACGCATTAACTTATAACGATCCGTTTTAAAAATACGACGTAAAATTTCTTCTTTGTTTTCTGTCTCAGATGTTAATAGTTTTCGAAATTCCCCTTGTGGTAACATAACAATTTGGCTAAATTGATGTTTACTTAAACCGATTAAATCTTCCACTTTTTTATTTACATCCGTTACATGGAAACGATCAACAGCTGGAACCTTCTCTTCATCAATCACTTCATATAGTTCTACTGCATGTCCAGTAATTGTCTTGTTCCCTTGTTTTTTATGTCCAAGTTGTCGTTTTATTTCATAACGTTTCCCTTTTAACTGAAAGGTTAGTTCTACACTTGTATACATATTATCATCAGCAAATTGACTGCGAAGCATGCTCGTATCACTACGTTCTTCTCCGCTTGCCTCACCATATAACACATAACAAATCGCATCAAAAATCGTTGTCTTTCCAGCTCCTGTATTCCCAGAAATGGCGAAAATACGATGATCTCCAAGATCGTTAAAATCGATTACTTCTTTCTGTTTATATGGCCCAAATGCTGTCATAATTAGCTGAATTGGTCTCATCCTCGTTCACCTTCCCGTTCTTGCACTGTTTGCAAAACATCTAAAAATAGACGTTCTTTCTCTTCTGATAAATCTAAGCCTTTCATTTCTTTATAAAATGCTTTTAAAAGAGATAAATCATCCGTTTTATGTCTTGAAACAGTTACTTCATTTTCATCTGTGAACTCTCGTCTTTGCATAGATCTTTCAACATGCATTGCATTTGGATATACAGAACGTATTTTTTCCATTGGCTGCAGGACAGGGTTTTCATCTAATAATTTTACAAACACGTAATCTTCACTTACTGGATGTTGTAATAATTCATCTATTTTCGCTTCTACTGAACGCATTTTACGACGTGGTGTAAGTAAACGTTTTTCAATTGTTGTTTCACCTTTTTCATCCAGTTCCACAATATAATATCCTTTTTTATGCTTTTCTTCAGAAATAGAATATGCAAGTGGTGAACCTGAATATCGAATTGTCTCATTACGTACGAAATGCGCTTGATGTAAATGTCCAAGCGCTGTGTAATGAAACTTATCAAAATAATGACTATTTACGTATTCAGCACCACCAATTGAAAGTGGTCGTTCTGCATCACTTGTATTCTCTTCCGCTTCTCCCGCAGAAGTTACAAATGCATGACCAACAAATACATGTCTTGCTTCTTTATCCATCATTCCAGAAAGCTCATTCATAAAAATACGCATCGCATCATCATGAGAACGTACATCTTCGTTTTTCAAAACATGTCTAACTATGCTTGGATCCGCATATGGAACGAGATGGAAGTGAACTTCGCCATATTCATCATTTAATATAATTGGCTCATATGGAAATTGAAATTGTCCCACAATAAATAATCCTTGTTTCTTCATTAAACTACTTCCAAAATGAATACGATCTGGACTATCATGGTTTCCTGCAACCGCAATAACTGGTGTTTGTAAATCAATCACTATTTTTTGTAAAACATCATTTAATAAGTCTACTGCTTCCGTGGGTGGAATTGCTCGGTCATATAAATCCCCTGCAATAATTACGGCATCTGGTTTTTCTTCTTCAACAGCTTGTACAAACTGATCTAATACAATCTTTTGATCTTCAGTCATATACACGCCATGAACGAGCTTTCCTAAATGCCAATCCGCTGTATGAAATAACTTCATAGTTTCCTGCTCCTTTTAATTTACTGATTTTAGTGATACGAGTTGATAGTTTATTGTAGTTTTTCCGTTTTCCCACTCTAACTTTTGTATCATTGCACTACCAATTCTTTCTTCATTTGATTTATATAAAGGCAATATTTCTTGAACTGTAAATAAGTGATAACCATCCAATTTTAATTGAAATATGTTTTCTTCTATATGTAATCTTACTTCTTTTTCATTTGAAATAATTTTTGTGTGCATCTCAAATTTCATGACAGATACAACCCCTTTTTCTAATCTCTACACTATTAATAGTATATTGGCTATGCAAGATTGACAAGTAAATACACGGCAAAACACACACTTTTCTACTGTTATATGTTTTTTATTTTTACATATAATACGGTATGTGAAATTTTATTTATTGTAAAAATAAAAATGTATAATGTGACATCTTTATTTTTGTATAAAGTCTTTCATTACATAATATAAAACTGTAATGAAAACGATCGCTACAAAAAATGAAAATACTGCGATAATGTACCCATCCTTATTTAATAAAATGCAAAAAGAAATAGATATGATAAAAATCGGAAATACAAGTCGTACTTTATCCTTCACTTCCTCTGTCGTATCTGTATGATGAAAATACTGCGTTATCCCTATCATTAAAGAAGACAAAATAATCACCGACAATAGTAAAGGTCCTGGCATTCCGATTTCTCCTTTCTCTATTTCTAATGAAAAGCAATTTTTCTTTCATCATAATCACTTCAAATACTCTTTTTGAAGTGATTATGCATAATTTACACATATATAATAGCGTGTTTATCATGATAATTTCAAATAATTACAATTACAGTAATGTTGTAATATTCATTTTCAACCTCAGAAATCCTGCAAATATATCTCGTCAAAATATGCGGTATACAAATTAACACGTACCGTCAACTTTAGACAAAATTTATAAAGGACATTTCAGTACGTATCAAGAATTAAGAATAAGAAGATATGTAAGGGAGGATGAATTATGACTGAACACGTTTTATTTTCTGTTAGTGAAAACGGCGTTGCATCAATTACTTTAAACCGCCCAAAAGCACTTAATTCTTTATCTTATGACATGTTACAACCAATTGGGAAAAAACTGAAAGAATGGGAACATGATGAGCGAATTATGCTGATCGTATTAAAAGGAGCTGGCACAAAAGGTTTTTGTGCAGGCGGTGACATTAAAACTCTTTATGAAGCACGTTCAAATGAAGCTGCATTACAGCATGCGGAACGTTTCTTTGAAGAAGAGTATGAAATTGATACATATATTTATCAATATAAAAAACCAATCATCGCTTGTTTAGATGGAATTGTAATGGGCGGTGGTGTCGGTCTTACAAATGGTGCGAAATATCGAATTGTAACTGAGCGTACGAAATGGGCAATGCCAGAGATGAATATCGGCTTCTTCCCAGACGTCGGTGCTGCTTATTTCTTAAATAAAGCTCCAGGATTTGCTGGCCGATATGTTGCTTTAACAGCATCTGTTTTAAAAGCTTCTGACGTATTATTTATAAACGCTGCTGATTACTTTATAACATCTGATTCATTACCAAATTTCCTTACTGAACTTGAAAGTGTAAATTGGCATAAAGAAGATGATGTACATACTAATTTAAAAGAAGTCATTCGTACATTTGCAACTGCTCCAAGCTTAGAAAGCGAACTTGCTCCTTCATTAGAAGAAATAAATTCACATTTTGCATTCGATACAATTGAAGAGATCATCCATTCATTGGAGAAAGATCAAAGTTCCTTTGCTTTAAAAACGAAAGAAACGCTATTATCAAAATCTCCTATTTCGTTAAAAGTAACATTAAAACAGTTTATTGATGGACAAGATAAGTCCGTTGAAGAATGTTTTGCTACCGACCTTGTACTTGCTAAAAATTTCATGAGACATGCGGATTTCTTCGAAGGAGTACGTTCTGTTGTCGTTGATAAGGATCAAAATCCGAATTATAAATATAAGCAGTTAAGTGATGTTTCAGAAGAAGATGTAAATCGATTCTTTAACTTACTTAATGCATAATAAGGTGAAACATTAATAAGAGGGGGTTCATTCCCCGCTTATTATTAGCCCTCACCGATCGGCCGGTCATACGGGATAAAATTGAGGCTATATAGTAGTGGAATTCCACTACTATATAGCCTCTTTCTCATTTAATATTTTTTAATAAAATTTAATTTTATTAAATCAAAATGTGTGCTACACTATTTTTAATCAAATATTCTAAAAATAAAAAAAGGAGGCGCAACTATGATTGAAAATTATTTTCTTTTCATCATTATGTCTATTTGTCTTATTATTTTACCCGGTCCTGATACTGCAATGGCGACGAAAAATACATTGGTTGCCGGTAAGGTCGGTGGGGTGAAAACAGTGTTCGGTACATGTGTTGCACTTTTAATTCATACTTTAGCAGCAGTAATCGGACTTTCCACAATTATTGTAAAGTCAGCGCTTTTATTTTCTATTTTCAAGTACGTTGGAGCTCTATATTTAATTTATATTGGCATTAAAGCCCTTTTAGCGGTAAGAAACAAAGAAGGCTTTGATACGAACGATATATCTTTAAATAATGAAGATGAACACACTTCTTGCTTTCGCCAAGGGTTTCTTACGAATTTATTAAACCCTAAAGTTGCAGTCTTCTTTTTAACCTTTTTACCGCAATTTTTAAATCCAAATCATAATACGTTTATCCAACTTCTTGTAATGGGTCTTACTTACCTCGTTTTAACAGTTATTTGGTTCGCTTTTTATATATTTTTAATTGATAAAATTAGTGCTTTTATGAAAAAACCGAGGACGCAACGTTATATTCAAGGCTTAACAGGAATCGTCTTAATTGGTTTTGGTATTAAACTAGCTTTTGAAAAAAATAATTAACAAGACGAAAACCACCACTATTAATAGTGGTGGTTTTCATTTAATAACTGTTTTGGCTGTTTACTCTCTATTAAAACCAGCGCTCAGTTACAACTTTTTTACGTGTATAGAATTGAACGCCATCTGTACCATTTGTACCTAAATCACCAAAGAAGGAGGCTTTATTTCCTGCAAATGCGAAGAATGCCATTGGCGCTGGAACGTTTACGTTTACACCGATCATACCAGCATCGATATTATCACGGAACGTTTGTGCATGTTTACCATTTGACGTATAAATAACTGCACCATTTGCAAATTTAGATTGATTTGTCAGTTTAATACCTTCTTCTAAATCTTTAACTCTTACAATGCTTAATACTGGAGCAAAAATCTCATCTTGCCAAATTTTCATTTCTTGATTTACACCATCAAAGATTGTCGCACCTACAAAGTAACCTTCTCCAACTTCTTCCTTAATTTTGCGGCCATCAACTAATAAAGTTGCTCCATCTGCTACACCGCTATTAATATAGCCTAGTACGCGCTCTTTATGAGATTCACGAATTAATGGTCCAACATAATTATCTTCGTGGAAACCGTCACCTACTTTTAACTTCTTCGTCTCTGCTACTAGTACGTCAATGAATTCATCAGCAATTTCATCCACTACTGCTACTACTGAACATGCCATGCAGCGCTCTCCACTACTTGCAAATGCAGATCCAATTACACCTTGCACTGTTTTCTCAAGATTGCAATCTGGCATTACAATCGCATGGTTTTTTGCACCAGCTAACGCTTGTACACGTTTCCCGTGTTTCGTACCTGTTTCATACACGTAACGAGCTACCGGCTCAGAGCCAACGAACGAAACAGCTTGAATATCTTTACTTTCTAAAATGCTATTTACAACATCTTTTCCGCCTTGTACTAAATTTAATACCCCTTTTGGAAAACCAGCTTCATAGAATAACTCTACAAGTCGCTCTGCTAAAAGTGGCGTTCTTTCCGATGTTTTTAATACGAACGTATTACCGCAAGCAATTGCAAGTGGGAACATCCATAATGGAATCATCATTGGGAAGTTAAACGGTGTAATACCAGCAACAACTCCAATTGGGTAGCGCCAAATCGATCCATCAATGCCGCTAGCAATATTCGGAAGAGCTTGTCCCATCATTAAATTTGGTGCTGATGTTGCAAGTTCTACCGCTTCAATCCCGCGCTGCACCTCACCAGTTGCATCCGTTAAAGTTTTACCATTTTCTAGCGTAATGATTTTAGCAAGCTCTTCTTTGTTTTCTTGTAAAAGCTGTAAATATTTATACAATTGTCTTGAACGATTCGGAACTGGTACTTTAGACCATGTTTCGTATGCTACTTTTGCCGCTTCAACAGCTTTTTCAACATCTTCTTTCGGAGATAGCGGAACGTAAGCGATAATTTTTCCAGTCGCCGGATTCGGAACTGCTTCTACTTCTGTACCAGTAGATTCTACCCACTCACCATTAATATGATTTTTTACTCGTTTAATTTCAGTTGTAATCATTATATTCTCTCCTTTTTTATGATGTATATAAGTCTATTATTTTTGATTAGAAATTAATTGTTCACTAACTTTCTTATATAAAGCAGCCATATCGTTTTCACCATACCCTGCTTCACTTGCTTCTTCATATACGTTTAATAGCATTTCGCTTACTGGTAAGTGAAGTTCGCTTTCTTTCGCTAAATCTACTGCAAATCCTAAATCTTTCTTTAATAAATTCACAGTAAAGCCTGGATCGTAGTTTTCAGTTGCAATGAAACTTTTATAATTACGCTCATAAATTCTACTTTGACCGTAACTCACATTTAAAATATCAAACATTTTATCTAAATCCATATTATTCTTTTTCGCTAATGTTAAAGCTTCACTCACACCAGCTGTATAAAAACCAATTAATAGGTTATTAATTAATTTAACTGTTGTGCCACTATCAATCTGCTCACTAACATGGAAAACATTCGCGCCTAGTACGCCCATGATAGATTCCGTTTTCTCATATACTTCTTTCGATCCACCAACCATAAACGTTAATGTACGGTTTTCTGCTCCAATTACCCCACCGCTAACTGGTGCTGCTAAAAAGTCTACTTTCTTTTCCTTTGCAGCTTCCTCTAACTGTTTGTTTAATTGTGGAGATACAGTACTTGTATCAATTAAAACTACATTCGAGTGGCTATTTTCAAACAATCCTTCTTCCCCAAAATAAACCGCTTCAACAGCGCGAGGTGAAGGTAAACTTGTAAAAATCACATCGCATGTTTCTGCTAGTTTTGAGATTGATAAGCCAATAATTCCTCCTTCATTTTCAAAGGAAGCTTCAGCCTCTTTATTTAAATCCACACCGTATACTGTGTAACTTGATTTAACTAAATTTTTAGACATCGGAAGACCCATGTTACCTAAACCGATAAAGCCAATCTTTTTCATATCGCTTTCCTCCTATTTACACAATATACTTTCCGCGATTTATAATAGCTTTCGCAATTTCTCTCTTTTTCGTAAACACGTTCGTGTATAAAGGCACTAATAATTGACGAATTTCAGCTAAAATTACGTGTCTATCTTGTTCTTCTGTGACAGCCGCTGAAAGTATAGAAATCGCTGCTTCTTCTACTTTACGATAGCCTTCTTCACAAATAACATCAGTTATCATTTGTTTCGTACGCTCTTTCTCTTCACCATTTTTACTAATTGCTTTACTCGTACGTAAAAATGCTGATTCCATGACGTACACGTCCGTTAACATATTTGATAATACACGTGAATATTCTTGTTCTTGGTCAATTTTTAACCCTGGAGTTTTAGAGAGCGTTTTCAAAGATTGTTTCAACAATTGTTTCGCTAATAAAATGTAACGATGGTTTCTTTCAACGTTTGCTACATCAATCTCTACTTTAGTATCTTCAATTTGTTCCATTTGCTTCATTAACATTTTAGCAACTGTTAATCTATTAATTTCATTCGTTCCTTCGAAAATACGACTAATTCTAGCATCACGATATAATCGTTCTACCTCGTACTCTTGCATATAACCGTAACCACCATGAATTTGTACAGCTTCATCTACGATATGACCAAGTGTTTCAGAAGCATTTATTTTATTAAGTGCACATTCAATTGCAAATTGAGACATTTTCTTCATAAGATCCTCATCACTCTCATGGATTGCTTCATCAATTACACCTGCTGTACGGTAGGCTGCACTTTCTGCTCCATATGTAGCAATGATCATATTTGCAATTTTCTCTTGAATCATCGTAAAATCTACTAATTCCGTTTGGAACTGCTTTCGCTCTTTTCCATATTGTACCGACAGACCAATTGCTTGTTTCGCTGTTCCAATATTTCCAAAAGCCAGCTTTAGTCTAGCGAAGTTAAGAATATTAAGAGCTACGTGATGCCCTTTTCCAACTTCCCCTAAAACATTTTCAGCAGGGATTACAACATCTTCTAAAATTAGGGTAGCCGTTGAAGAACCTTTAATCCCCATTTTCTTTTCTTCTAGTCCAATGGATACACCTTCACATGTTCTTTCGACAATAAACGCTGTCATTCCTTTATTTGTCTTCGCAAAAACAACGTATACATCTGCCATATGAGCATTTGTAATCCACTGCTTCTCACCATTTAATTTCCAAGCAGTACCATCTTCATTTAATACTGCACTCGTTTTTGCACTTAAAGCATCAGAACCAGCATTTGGCTCAGTTAAAGCATAAGCCCCAATCCATTCTCCAGACGCAATTTTCGGCAAATATTTTTCTTTTTGTTCTTTCGTTCCGTAATATATGTAAGGCAACGTACCTACACCAGCGTGTATATTAAAGGAAACGCTAAATGCACCAGCATATCCCATTTTTTCTGCTACAAGCCCTGAAACTGCCTTTCCTAACTCAAATCCGCCGTACTCTTCTGGGACTTCGATACTTAATAATCCAAGTTCTCCAGCTTTCTCAAATAATTGACGAGAAACTTTATAATTATGTTGTTCAATATTCTCCATTTGTGGAACAATTTCTTGTTTAACAAATTGTTCTGTCGTTTTTGCAATTAAATCTTCATCTCCTGAAAAATCTTCTGGCGTAAAGAAAGCATGATTCACATCTTTATTAATTGAAAAAAATTCATCCCACGGTAATTTCGTTTTCTCCATCTGAATCCCCCTATCATTTCGGCCTTACTTGCTACTACGTATGCTCGTCTACGATGAGTGGAATTTCTTATTTTTGAAAACAGAAGGCGATGAATTTTCACATCAAGCAGTTCGTTTTGCCAAAGATGTATTCTCATCGCCTTAGTTGTTTTATCTATTGATCTTCTGATAATACTGTTTTTGCAATTCCAGTATCTAATTCTTCAAAGTCATGATATGAAATTGTTTCATATAACTCACTTCTCGTTTGCATACTTGAAAGTGCATCTTTTTGAGAACCTGTTTCCTTAATTAAAGTAAACATATTCTCATATGCTTTCGCTGCAACACGAAGTGAAGTTACAGGATAAATAACCATTTGGAAGCCCATATTTGCAAATTCCTCTGCACTATAATACGGCGTTTTCCCGAACTCAGTCATATTCGCAAGTAAAGGCGCATTTACTTTACTATTAAATAGACGGAACTCTTCTTCTGATTGAAGCGCTTCAGGGAATATCGCATCTGCACCTGCTTTTACATAGGCGTTCGCTCTTTCAATCGCTTCATCTAAGCCTTCTACACCGCGAGCATCTGTACGTGCCACAATATATAAACTTGGTGCAACTTCTTTAATCGCTTTAATCTTTTGAACTAATTCTTCTGTAGTAACGAGTTTCTTACCATTTAAATGTCCACATTTCTTCGGTAATTGTTGATCTTCAATTTGAACAGCGGCAACTTTTGCTTCCACCATTTCTACAGCTGTTCTCGCTACGTTTAATACACCGCCAAATCCTGTATCAATATCAACAAGAACTGGTAAATCTGTAGCTCTTACTAGATCTCTTGCTCTTTCTGCTACTTCAGTAGACGTCACGATTCCTAAATCTGGTAGACCTTTACTTGCAGTATAAGCAGCTCCCGATAAATATAAAGCTGAAAAACCTGTATTTTTCGCAACAAGAGCAGCCATTGCATCATGAGCACCTGGAATTTGCAAAATCCCATTTGCTTCTACTAAAGCTCGGAAGCGATTCGCAAGCTCCTCTTGTGTTGACTGTTTATTCACAACCCAAGCCATTCTAAATTCCCCCTATTATTAATTTAAGAATAGATCTACAAATTCGTTTACATTCATATTTTCTAGTTTTTCTTCATTTAGACAAACTTCATGAATTTGTTCTTGTTGCTTACTAGAATAATGACCTGCCATATTTGCAGTGAATTTTTGAACAACTTTTGGAATTGCTTCGTCTCTACGGAAACGGTGACCAAGTGGATATTCACATTCCACATTTTCTGTTACAGTGCCATCCTTGAAATGAACTTGAACAGCGTTGGCGATTGAGCGCTTGTTCGGGTCAAGGTAATCTAAACTGTACTGTTTGTTTTCAACAACAACCATCTTATTACGTAATTCATCTACACGTGGATCATTTGCTACTACATCCTCATAATCATCCGCAACGATATCTCCTTTTAATAAACCGATTGCCGTAATGTATTGTAAGCAATGATCACGATCAGCTGGGTTATTTAATGGACCTTCTTTATCGATAATACGAATTGCTGATTCATGAGTTGTAATTGTAATACGATCAATTTCATCTAATCTTTCTTTAATTTCTGGATGTAATTTCACAGCACACTCTGCAGCCGTTTGTGCATGGAACTCTGCTGGATATGAAACTTTAAATAATACATTTTCCATTACATAAGACTCTAATGGTCTTGCTAACTTTAATTCTTGTTTATTGAATAATACATCTTGGAATCCCCAGCCTGGTGCAGATAATGCTGTTGGATATCCCATTTCACCTTTTAGAGCAGTCATTGCAAGATGAACACCGCGGCTTGTTGCATCACCTGCTGCCCATGATTTACGTGAGCCTGTATTTGGTGCATGACGATATGTACGAAGACTAGAATTATCAATCCATGCATGTGATAATGCATTAAAGATCTCTTCACGTGTTCCGCCGAGCATTTTTGCAACTACAGCAGTTGTTGCTACTTTTACGTATAATACGTGGTCAAGACCGACGCGGTTTAAGCTATTTTCTAAAGCAAGTACACCTTGAATTTCATGTGCTTTAATCATCATTTCTAATACTTCACGTACTTTTAATGGTTCTTTTCCTTCTGAAATACGAACACGGCTAATATAATCTGCAACTGCTAAAATTCCGCCTAAGTTATCAGATGGATGTCCCCACTCTGCTGCAAGCCAAGTATCGTTATAGTCTAACCAACGGATCATACATCCGATATTAAATGCACCTTTCACTGGATCAAGCACATATGACGTACCTGGTACACGTGTACCATTTGGCACGATTGTTCCTGGTACAACTGGTCCTAGTAATTTCGTACACTCTGGATATTGTAGTGCTAAAATTCCGCATCCAAGTGTATCAAGTAATACGTAGCGAGCAGTACTGAATGCTTCTACGCTAGTTACCTCTTTATTTAATACATAATCCGCAATTTCTTCTAATAATGCATCTTTTTGTTTAATTTCATTTGTTTTAATCATACTATTCTTCCCTTTCTGTCGAAAATTCGTTATTATTAATGATGGGTGTCGGTCAAACACCCATCTAGCGGGCGGCGCTAACAACTCCCCAGTTGTTCTTATTTACTAAGTACATGTCGCTCGCCAACATAATTTACACGTGGACGGAACAATCGATTGTTCGCATGTTGCTCAATTACGTGCGCACATAGTCCCACTGTTCTAGAGCTAAAGAAGATTGGTGTGTAAAGTTGAATTGGAATACCAAGCATCCAATATACTGGAGCTGCATAATAATCAAGGTTCGGATAAATTCCTTTTTCCTTCTCCATAATTTTTTCTCCAGCTTCACACATTTCATATAGTGTATAATCACCTTTTACATCACATAACTGCTTTAAAGCTTCCTTCATCATCAGTGCTCTTGGATCCATCTTCTTCATGTACACACGATGTCCAAAGCCCATAATTTTTTCTTTGTTATATAATTTCTTCTGTAACAACTCTTCAAACTTCTCAACATTACCAGCTTCTAACAGCATGTACATAACCGCTTCGTTCGCACCACCGTGTAAGCTACCTTTTAAAGATGCAACTGCACCTGTTAAAGCACCATATAAGTCCGATTGCGTTGATGCAATAACGCGCGCTGTAAATGTAGAGTTTGGCATTTCATGTTCACTATATAAAACAAGGGAACGATCAAAGATCTTCTCCTCAAGTTCAGTTGGTTTTTTACCTGTTAACATATAGAAGAAATTCGCGCTATATGATAATTCTTGAAGAGGCTGGATTGGCTCTTCATTATTTAAAATATGATAGCTATTCGCTACAATGTTTGGTACTTTGCTCAATAATTTGTACCCGCGGCTTTTGTTTACTTCTAACGAGCGGTTTTCGATATCATTATCATAACCAGCTAATGCGGACACACCTGTACGCAATCCATCCATCGGGTGCGTTTCTTTCGGTAATGCCTTTAATACGTTGAATACACCTTCTGGTACCGCGTATTCTTCTTTTAATTTCTTTTCAATTTGTGCTTTTTCATCCTCATTCGGTAGATGTTCTTCCAATAAAAGGTGCACAATATCTAAATACTCTTTTGTTTTTGAGAGTTCGATTAAATCATACCCTTGAATTACAATTTCACCTTTCACTGTGTCAAGAAACGAAATTTTCGTCTCCGCTGCCACTATACCATCTAATCCCGGGGAAAATTTTTCTTCAGCTTTCATCATTATTTCCTCCAATCCTAATAGATCTTCGTGCACATAACTGTAAGCCTTTACAATACTGTGAAACTACATTTCTATTTCAATGTATCAGAGTTTTTAGAAGATTTCAATTTATTTTATAATGATAAGTTTCCTATACTTTTACTGATGTAACAATACAATTTTTCAAAAATAATTTTCACATTTTATAAAGAAAGGACTGACTTCTTTATGCGTCTTATTAAAACAAAATATAAGGATGACTCAGAAAATCCTACAGAATATATCATTCAACCAATTTTTTTAAGAAAATAAAAAAAACGAGTTGTACACATATACAACTCGTTTCTACATGATATTTATTTCACTATCTCATCAATATAATTCTTATATAAAACTTATTTATTTTAAAAAAAGTTATTATTTCACATAATTAAATTGAATTTCTTCCGTTTCCTCATAGTAACATTTAACTAAATGATAGTTTTTAAAGTACCAAAGATTATAAACATCTCCCAAAATAGAATGACTTCTTTCTCAACTGACACGATTTCCCCATCTGATTTCTCAGAAACTATCCCTAAAGAATAGTCCGGCTGAATTGAACTATTATTATGTTATCCTTTAACCATTGTAAATCGTTAAGTTCAATTGAAATTTTCATCTTTGTTACTCCCGTTTACGCAAATTCTTTTTTACCTAATCGCTGTTTTACAAAAATGACAAAAATAATGAAAGCGATTAGTCCTGAAATTGCACTACCTGCAAATAAAACACGGTAACCAAACATTTGCGAAACAACTCCAAGTAAAATCGCACCAAGTCCAATCCCTAAATCAAATGCGGTAAAGAATGAAGCGTTAGCAACTCCTCTTTTACTCGGATCAACAATTGTAAGCATCGCCGCTTGTAATGCGGGCTGTGCTGAACCGAATCCAACACCGTATAATGCAGCTGCGATAACTACCCCTATTAAACTATTTGAAATCGTTAATACAACTATCGCGATAATCGTAATACATAGTGCCGGGAGTATAATAAATACTTCTCCATACTTATCTAATAGTTTTCCTGAAATTGGTCGTACAATTGTTAAGGCAACTGCATATACAAGAAAGAATGTACCAGGATTCACATCAATTGACGATGCAAATAGCGGTAAAAACGTCGTAATGCCTCCATATGCAAATGATAAAAAGAAAACTACAATTGTAATGGATAGAACCGATTTTTCAAACAACTGCATTTTCCCTTTTTCTTTTTGTGGTGTGAATGGCATTTTCGTCATGAACGATAATAGGACTGCCATAAAGGATAAAAGAGTTGCCAACAAGAATAGACCGTGAAATGAATAATTTTGTACAACCCATAATCCAATCATTGGGCCGATCGCCATTGCAATTGTCATAGCCATCCCGTACCAACCCATACCTTCACCACGGCGTGAATCTGGAATCATATCAGTTATCGCTGTTCCAACAGCTGTTGTAGAAACAGCCCATGTCACCCCGTGAATAACACGTAAAACAGCTAAAAGAACAATAGTCGATGCTAAATTATAAGAATACATCGTTATCCCAAAAAAGACGAGTCCGAAAATAATAAAAGATCTTCTCCCATATTGATCTAACATTCCTCCGATAATCGGTCGTATTACAACTGCTGCTATTGTAAACATTCCCATCATAAGTCCAACTTGTGATTCATTGCCACCAATCTCTTTAATAAAGAGCGGGAGCGTTGGAACTAGTAAATAAAATCCTGTAAATAAAAATAACATTGCGAAAGTCATTTGAATAAATGATTTCGTCCATAATCGTTCCATTAAAATTCCTCCATAAACACGTATGTTCTTGCAATTAACACCTCCATTTTACATTTTCTTAGTCCCTTTTCCCTCCGTAAATAGACGTAACTTTTTATAATAAATGGTCCACCATCAATATAAATTGGTCTTACAACTTTATACGTATACATTAGCCTAAAGTCCTATCTATATGTACCTTTATACGCGTGAAAAGAATATACTACTTTATTATCACAACTTAGGAGTGATTATGTTATGTGGGTATCTTCAAGAGTAACAGCCGTCGTTCCTTCGACTCCTGGGATACACGTTCCAGCCGTTCATACAGCTAGTTCCGATGTAGGAATTGAACTTCCTGCAACTTGGCAACAATATCAAATTCCAGGTCAAGTTACTCCATCATTTTGGCATCATGGCGCACATCCAAGTAGTACTACCTTTCAAAGTCACATTTATCCTCCACTACCCCAGGCTCAAGTTTTTTATCATTTTCCTTCCATTTATTTTCAAAATTTCTATGGTACGTTTAACATCTAAGTGCATCATTGCATTGCTTAATTTTAACGAAAATAATATGTCAATTTATTTTCAATATACAAAAAGTCGAATTCCTAATAACTCGGAATTCGACTTTTTATGTAATCACATAACAACTATTTGTTCCTTATCCCCCATAAAGGATTTACTATAGAATTTTCTGTAGTAAAGTACTAATAAATATTTTGACTTTCTAATTTAAACGAAAAAAGCACTTAAGATTGCAATATTTTACAAACCTTAAGTGCTTTTTTATATTTTTTATAAAATCTTCTTATTGTCCATTATTGACAGGGGCTTCTCCTGTATTCCCGCCAGTATCTGGTTGTGTGGTCGCTGGAGGTGTTGTATTTCCTTGACCACCTCCATTATTTGCTGGAGGTGTTGTATTTCCTTGGCCTCCTCCATTATTCGCTGGAGGTGTCGTATTTCCTTGGCCTCCTCCGTTATTCGCTGGAGGTGTCGTATTTCCTTGGCCTCCTCCATTATTCGCTGGAGGTGTTGTATTTCCTTGGCCTCCTCCGTTATTTGCTGGAGGTGTCGTCCCTTGGCCATTTCCATTATTTTGTTCATTTTGTTTCTTTTCTTCTTCTTGTTTCTTTTGCTCTTCTTGTTTCTTTTGCTCTTCTAGTTTCTTTTGTTCTTCTTGCTTCTTAAGATCCTCTTGTTTCTTTTCTTCTTCTTGTTTCTTTAATTCTTCTTGTTTCTTTAATTCTTCTTGCTTTTTCTCTTCTTCAGTTTTTTGCTGTTGATCTTGTTTTGGTTGTTCCGTTGTATCCGGTACGCTCGTATTTGGAGAAGAATCACGTTTTTCCCCTTTTATACGTAGCTCACTACCTTCTTGAATTACACTACTTGGCATTTTAAATCTTGATTTATCTGTAGCCATCTCGCTCATCATTTCTTTAAAGATCAACTGTGCAATTTTCGTATTTTTACTACTAATATACTCGTCTTTACCATCTTTCATATACCCAGTCCATACTGCCATCGTATATTGCGGCGTATAACCTGCAAACCAACTATCACGAGTTGCACTTTCTGGAATTTTATATTGAGCTAATTGTTTTGAAGCATAGTTTGTTGTACCTGTTTTTCCAGCTACATCTAAAGAACTTATATTTGCCGCTGTACCAGTACCTGATGTCACTACTGAACGAAGCATATCAGTAATCATATATGCTGTAGAGTCAGCTATAACTTGTTTTGGTTTTTGCTCAAAACTTTGTGACTTGCCGTCTGGATAAACTATTTTCTTAACAAAATGCGGTTTTGCATACTTTCCACCATTTCCAAATGTCGCATAAGCACCCGCCATTTCAGTTGGTGATACTTCGTTTGTACCAATAGCTGTAGATTCTGCCAGCGGTTTATTAAATGTAATACCTAATTTCTCAGAGAATTCCTTTGATTTATTAAGTCCTACTTCTTTTGCAGTTTTAACTGCTGGAACGTTACGTGACATTTTTAACGCTTCACGCATAGTAATTGGGCCTAAATGACTTCTGTCCGCATTTCGAAGTTCTTGTCCAGTTGAATATTTAAATGGAGAATCATCAATTTGATGATACGTAGCCCATTTTAAGTATTCAATTGCAGGACCGTAATCAAAGATTGGCTTCATCGTCGAACCAGCTGCACGATCTAATTCAATTGCCATATTATGCCCTTTAAATACTGCTTTATTTTCACCGCGTCCACTACCTATAGCACGAACCTCACCTGTTTTCGTATCCATAAATGTGAAAGCACCTTGGAATTTATCATTTGGATAATTAATAATATTTGTATTTAAAATATTATCAGCTAATTTCTGTGCTTTTGGATCCAAAGTTGTATGAATTTCTAAACCATCTGAGCCAATATTAGCATCGGGCAATTCTTTTTCTACTTCTTTCACAACTGCATCCATAAATGCAGGATATGGCATTGCTTGAAGTTCAGTTGCAGGTTTAAGACCATCCGTTACTGAAACTTTCGATGCTTCTTCCATTTCTGCTTTTGTAATATAACCATGTCGATTCATTAATTTTAGTACAACATCTCTTCTTTCTGTTGCTCTTTGAACATTTTCTGGTTTCGATGGATCATAGTTATTTGGTGCTTTCGGTAACCCTGCAAGCATCGCAACTTCTGGTAATGTTAAATCTTTCAATTCTTTACCATAGTAGTTTTGTGCTGCTGTTGCGATTCCATATGAACGATTTCCTAAATTAATTTTATTTAAATACATTTCTAAAATTTCATGTTTTGAATATTGTTGTTCTAGCTTATACGCTAAATATATTTCTTGAACCTTACGTTTTGATGTTTTTTCCATCGATAAGAAGTAGTTTTTAATAACCTGCTGTGTTATCGTACTTCCACCTTGTGAACCGTAATCTCCTTTAAGACTCACCAAAACAGCACGGGCAGTACCTTTAAAGTCTACTCCACTATGCTCATAAAAACGTGCATCTTCAGTTGCTAAAAATGCATTTTCTACTAACTTAGGAATTTGATCATACGTAACATTCGTCCGTTTTTCTTTCCCGTATTCATATACCAAATCGCCATTTTTATCATAAATTTTTGAGGATAACGGATTAACAAGTTTTGCTTTCTCAAGTTTTGGTGCATCCTTAATCATTACGAAGAAGGTAGCAACCCCCGCCACTAAACCAACAATACCAAGTAATAAACAAGTAATCAAAAACTTACGAAAGAATGATGTTTTACCTTTTGGTTTTTGTGTTTTAGACGCTGGCTGTTTTTTCTTTTTAACTTGTCGTCGCTCCTCTCGAGAACGATAATTTTCTGACATGTTACTTTCTCCTGCCTTTCAATTCTCCCGTTGATTTACTTAAAAATATTGAGGTCACTTTCTAAAATGAATTTAATTAAGAAAGTATATTGACCTGGAGCATTCAATATTTTCCTAATTCACAGATTATAAATTTTAAAATTCTTCTTATACAAACTATTTTCACTTCTATTTTCCTAATAATGCTGCCCCTTGAAGCATAGAATGTAAAAAGTGAATTTTTCATACCTCGTATAAATAATATACCTTTTTTTCAAATGGTCAATATTTTCTTATTTATAAATCAAAGGTGAAATAAAAATAGCACAATGATATGTACTTCGTGTGAACTTCCTTATCATTACGTATAACGAACATTTATTATATTGTATATAAGTATAATACCGCTTTAATTATAAGGATTTCAACACTACAACCTCAACATCTACAAGAAATTATTAAAAATGAAAAGTGAGGAGTTGCATAATGATGAAGTTATCTCCCGTGAGTTCCAAAAATATTGTTGCTGTTGGCTATAATCCTTTTTCTATGATTTTACGCATTCAATTAAAGAATGGAACGTATGATTTCTTTAACGTGCCTGAAAACATTTACACCGGTTTATTAAGCGCACAGTCTAAAACTAATTATCACAATACTTATATTAAAAATTCTTACCGCTATACTAAAATTTAAACTTAAACAGAATGAAAAAAAGAAAGGAGGTAGTCCCCCTTTCTTTTTACAATCATTTCAAGACTTAGCTACCTTCTATCCCTCTTATTCATTTCATCATATGCTCGAATTTGTTTTTTTAAACGCCGATCTGCTTTTTTATCATGTACAACTAATATCGCATGTATAACTCCTGGAACCCAAAATATTAATGTTAATAGGAAGTTAATTATCGCTTGAAATGGTTTGCCGCAAAATAATACGGCTACAGGTGGCAGAAGAATTGCCAATAAATACATCATCTCTTGAAAACTCCTCATTTTGTATTTTTATCTCTCTTCTTTTCAAACGCTCACAAAACCAATTATTTTTATATTTCATACATTCCAATTAAGCATGAAAAACTTTTCTACTCTTATATATTCTATTCATATGCCTAAAAACCTACTACTTCAATCTTACCACATATGTAAAATTGAAATTTCCCTACCTTTATCAAATGTGTATTTTCATATATTTATTTTTTCTAATTTTTCTTCTTCCTCTATTATAGTTAATCCAATTGCAGAAATAATAGTTCCTATTGCTTGTATCCAAATACCAATGAGTGCTATTATCTTCTCATTCTTCTTATCAACCATACTGCCTTCATTTTCTATTTCATTCTTTGATACATTAATAATACCTTGATACGCTTGAAGTCCCGCACCTAAACTTTGCAAAGAATTACCTAGTATTATAATTCTCTGTATTGCTTTCATCTGAAGCAAAGCTGCTTCTACTCCTAAAAAAGCACCAATCGATTGTAAACTGTTCCCGACAATTATAAGATAATCATTCTCTTTCAATTGTTTATTTATATTAAAATATGTTCCTATTACATTTGATATATTCCCTAATGCTAATAATTCAATGCCCATTTTATCAAGCATTTCACTTTTATTCTCCAAACACATATTTTGTTTTTCTCTTTCAGCTTCATCTCCGGTATCATTACTCGCTATTATTTGTAATATATAACCGAGGGCTTGTAATGAGCTTCCTACAATTACAATCTTCGATTCAACTTTCTCTTCTCCAATAAATCCTCTTGTCGTCCCAATTGCCGCCGTAAGATTTCCTCCTACTTGAAACCATGCTCCCGTCACTTTTAAACCGCTTGGATTCATTCTTATCACCTATTTAGAAATTTTCTACCGCTTTCGAAATACATAAATGGCATCCTCTTTCTTATATTTATTTTCTATATGTAATTTTGTGCATTCAATAATATGTTAAAAATACAAAAAAGCACCTTTAAGGTACTTTTTTAGACAAAGTGTGTATCACTGAAAATATGCTAATTAAAAGATACTGATACAATTCAAAATATATTTATATACATTCTGGGCATGTCAATGAAGCTCCATTTTTATCTATTGTTATATTTAATATATATTTAATCGCATTACGTGACCACATTTCAGGTGTGGGTGATTCATTTACATACTGTGGTGCACATGAATACAGCATTGGAGTGCTAATGCTGCCGCCTGGATCTAAAGCGACAACAGCCATGCCATAGGGCAATTCAAGTGCCATAGATTTCGTGATACCTTCAATCGCAAACTTTGAGGCACAATATGGCGCCAGCTCAGCTTCTCCCTCTCGGCCCCAACTAGAACTCATATTAATAATCATTCCTTCTTTCCTAGCTACCATCGCTGGGACAAATGCCCTAATTACATTTACTACACCATTTACGTTTACATTCATTACATTTTCGAATTCTTGAGCTGTTACTTTCCACAGTGGCGCATTTTTATTAACAATCGATGCATTATTTATTAACAAATCAGGTGCTCTATATCTATGAAGTATATGATTCGCCCAATTACTTACTTGCTGGGAGTCTGAAACATCAATTATTTGAAAATCATGTATATTACCGTAATATTTTTTCAATTCTTCAATTTTATCTTTTGAACGTCCACAGCCATATATATTCCATCCCAATTCATGAAATCGATCAACCATTGCACGACCTAATCCTTGCGTCACTCCTGTAATCATTACAATTTTTCCAGTTTCGTTTCGCTGCATGTACCTCTCCTCCTTAATAAAATGTTACACTCTCTTTTTTCATTCAGCCATTTACTAAAGTATCAACTCATTTCATACTTTAGTAGGAGTTTTTATGTAAGTAAAAAGAGTAACCATAACAGTTACTCTTTCTTATATATCAAAAAAATCATTATTTATTTCGTTATTGCTTTTATATTTCAGCTTCTCTTTCCCGCACTTCTCACATCGATACATATAAGCTACACCTAACTTACCATTTTTAAAATCTTCATTATCCTGCATCTTAATAAAACTATATTTATGTTTACAACGGGATTCATCCCCAAAAATTTCAAACCATTTTTTCAACATAGAACAGTTCACCTCTATGAATGAATCTTCATCTATTCTTATTACATACTTTTATTTAAATTCTCAATCTCATTTTGCAACTTTTTGAATTGTTCAAAATGCATAGTGATAGATTGACTGTTACCATAATCAACACTATGCTTCACAAATAAAACACCAGTGTCATGAAAAATTGCTTCCAATTCTTTTCTGATGGTTACTTTCATTATATGTGCTGTTTTAATAGCCGATAAAATTGCAATTTCATTAAACTTTAATTTTATTTCATTTGGACAAAATGCTTCTTCAACCAAAATAACTTCATTGCTATAAATAAGTGCAACAAGATTACTTGATTTTGCATCTGTTAAATCTACTTTTTTTATAACATTATTCATTACATTTTGCCTCCTTTGATTTCGCATATATTAATTATACAATTGTTATTATTAATTACTCAACCTTACATTAATTTTAGCATACTTTTATTGCGGGATTAAACTACACTTCAAACCTTTTACTATTCCACAATTTTTGTTACATGAACCATTTGGACTATAAGACCATATAGTAGTATTAACAAATGATTGTAAAGCGGGTGAAAACTATGCCCTCAGTTGTAGGGAATTTAGTTGTACAAAATAGTAACGGTTCATTTAACTTAGGTGATTTCTACAACGTTTCTCCGAAAGAAAATACGAAGGCTTATAATGGATCTGGCGCTTCAAACGTTGGTTTTGTTGTTAATACTTTTAATGGCGTGAGCGCGACTAATACGTTTGATTCTGACCTTGCAGATCAAAACCAAGTGGGTACAGCCTAATCCTATTTTTTCATCGTTCTGTTTAGGAATTTTAAATTTGTCTATACTATAATCAGGCTGTTACACAGCTATTATTGATTTTTGGAGTACCCTATCTTTTTCTCCCTTTCCCTGGGGCTCAGCAGCTAGTATGAAGCTAGCTGCTTTTTCGTTTCATTATTTATATCCCTCATCTAACATAACGTAAAGGAAGCTAAAATTTAAATTTCAGCTTCCTTTACGTTATTTCAATAATATCAGAAGTATTAAATACGTAAGTTTTATAAAATGCGTCAGTACATATTACACTGTGCTTTAGCGGGTTTATATGCACAACTGTCATATAACTTGTAAGGATGTATCCATCTTCAAAATATGTAACCAATATTTCTTTCTCAGACAATAATGACGTTAATAATTTATCAGAAATTCTCTCTTTTGCTTCGTTTGTCAAGAGCGGTTTTTGTACTTTAAACTTTTCTACAACAACCTTTCGCATACTTAACAACTGTTCCGACATTACTGTAAATGGAACCCATACTCTTTCTATTTTCTGCACCTTTACATCATTCATTTCTTTATCTCCTTGATCATTTATCCATTCAATTTCACACATAATGTTACTCCATTATTCTTTCATAATTGCTAGGCTCATATTTACCCCGCATTAACAGGTAATGAAGCTCCTACCTCAAAATCCGCTATATGCGAGGAGGCAAGACGAAAATCAACTGCCCGTAAACGCTTAATTGGTGAAAGCTAATAAATAACGGACGATGAACACCCTGCTTATTAAAGTTTCATTTTATTTCTTATTCGTATACTATCTGCACATACAAGAACATTCGTTCTAATTATACACGAACCTACGTTCTTTTGGAATGATTTAAATTATATTTTTATCCATCATTTATTTTTTCTTCATCAAGTGAGCTTTTCACTTCTTATATAATAGGCCGTCCACATATCAACAGAAAAAAGCGACTTCATACAAAGTGAAGTCGCTTTTTTCTAATAACGTATATTTCTATATTTACTTTTCTATCCTGACAAGCGTTCTTTCCGGGATACAAATCTCATCTATATTAAAATGATTTATTTTTAATTTTAATTCTCCCACTCGTTCCTGATCTTCATCACCAACCCAACAACTAAATAATTCAAAATAGTCCCCCTCATTTAAATAACCTTCCATAATCGAGCATAAAGCTAATAGCTTTTTTTTAGCTTCTTTCTTCTCCTTTTCACTTTGCCACTCAACAAGTTCAATGCCCCAGCTCGTTGAAACTTCATACGTGTAACTTGTTTGAAATTGAAACTCTTGTACAATTTCAAGCATACTTTCATCTGAAAAGCACGATCCAAAAACAATTACATCATTAGAATCTGGATCCGTTAACGGAATTTCTACATTGCACCCTATATAACTTGCTAAACTCATTTTTACTCCTCCAATATTCGTATAAAAAATACTTTATATGAACATTTATCTACTCGAATATAAAATCCCTGCCTAAACTAAAAAGTTTTAATTTTTCAAGTTTATTAACCAACTATAAATGAAAGCATATATTATAAAGAACGAACTCACAAAATTTAAGGAATTTATAACGAACCACAATTCATTCCTTATGAATTTCTATGAAAAGAGAGCAATTTAAACACTCTCTTTTCGTACATAATGTATAAAACTATTTATAAATAATTGTCCCTTATTATTACATATATTTTGGTTGTACTATTATATGTAACTCCCTCTCTGTTACTGCTTTTTTGGGGTTACGAAAATACTCTAATTCGTATTTTAATACTTCATACTCAACCATCCCAATCTTTATCCCTTTCGTTTCTTTTAAAATAGCTAATAAGTTGCTTATATCTTCATCATACGATTCAAAAACCTTCCCTCCACCTTCTCTTTGAAAAATTACTTTCATATTTTCTCCTCCTACGTAATATATTTATCTATTAAATAATTTCTTTACCCTGAAAATTTCATACTAAAAAGAACATTCTTTTCTAGTAGAATGTTCTGCTTTCCATTTCATTTAGCATCAATATTTTCCCAATAATATTGTATGTTTCATTCTGCAAATTATGTTTATCCACTTCAATAAAGTAAAATTTAAATCGATTAAGATTTTGTCCATTCTCGACTAATAATTTGCCTACACCAATCAGATTACCTGCAAATAGTGGGAGGAATTTAATAAATTCACTTTATATTTAATGAAATTAAGCAAACGAAACATTATTATATCAACATTCTATGAAGCATTGATCATTCCAATTCAAAATAATTACATAAATTCCCATTGTAATTCTTAATATTTAAATGTAATATTATATTGTCTTACTATCTATTTATAACACACACACTAACTAGAAAAAGGAACCTATATAGGTTCCTTTTTCTAATTACAATCATTATTTCTTTTCTAGAAATTCAAATGTATTTTTAAATTCTTTATCCTTCACTTTAATATCAGCATCTTTCAATAAATCATTAACTACTTGCTGTTTCCATTTACCTGTTGTATCTTGTAGTCTTTGCTGTTCTAAATCTTTACGAATTTGATCTTTTACTTCATCAAATGGCTTCAATTCTTTTTTATCTGTCACTTTAATAATATGGTACCCGTAAGTTGTTTTTACCGGATCACTTACTTGTCCTGCATCTAATTTATATGCAGCTTCCTCAAATTCTTTCACCGTTTGCCCTGGAGCAAAACCAGTTATTTCTCCGCCTTGTTCTTTTGAACCAGTATCCTCTGAATATTGCTTCGCTAAAGCTGCAAAATCTTCTCCATTATTTACTTTCTCTTTCACTTCTTTAGCAGTCTTTTCATCTTTCACTAAAATGTGACTTACCTTCATTTCTGGTTTATAGTTATCTTTTACATCTTTTTCTGTGACAGTCGCTTTAATCGCTTTCTCAAATGCGATTTCTGGCTTCATTTTTTCTTTTAATTCATCTTCATTTTTCAATCCAACTTGCTCTAAAGTCGATTTGAAGTTGTCACCCATTTTATCTTTTGCTTCTTCTACTTGTTTTTTTGCTTCCTCATCTGAAACTTTATATTTTTCTAGCAACGCCTTACTTAACACCATTTGGTATAAAGTACTTTCCCCATATTTTTGTCTTAATTCTTTACTTAACTCTTTCTCTGTAACATTTCCTACTTTTGATGTTACTACATTGTCTGAGGAACCACATGCCGATAATGCCAGTACTACGCATGAAATAATTGTTCCTAAAAATAGCTTTTTCTTTTTCAATTCAAAATACCTCACTTTTATTATTATATAAGAATAACTATACAATGTACTTGTGTTAACAATGTGTTTTCCACATGTAATTCATTTCATTTGAATAAACTCTGTATCTTGTTCTTTTTTGTTCAAATATTAAAGGTCATCTTACTATGTATCAGTAAAATGACCCTTTACGTATTCCTATAGATTCTTAATAGTTACATGTTCTTCCAGTATCCAATTATTTTGCCCGATATCTACCGCATTTTTGGCTCTGCCCCACACACGAAAAGATTTTGATCCATCAATATTTCCTTTATAATTTGTACATTCAGGCTCTGCATAATAATTTATTCCATACCCAACAGGATATTTTGAAACTGCATAAAACCATTTCACATCAAAATGTTTTACATATACCCACTGTTTATCATTGCCTAAGCAAATCATATCTTTATCTGCGTCTTCCCAATAACCATGTAAGACTAAATATGGATTTTTTTGAGTGATTCTACATATAAACTGAGGATTCGCAGGATTTTCATATACGTTTATGCCATATCCATCAGGATATTTTGAAACTGCAATACCAATACCATTTGATTGCTGTGTATTCTCTTTGTTAAATTGAATAGGTTGATTTACTTGATCCAAACCTATAAACCAAGAAAGCGATTTATTTCCTATTAATTGATTTAAATCACATTTCCCAATACCAGGAACATTTCCCGCATCAGTATATTGCCAAATATCACATGGATATGCTGGCTTATTTCCTCCATAACGAGGAATCCATACAAAATCAACTTCAATATTACGTGCTCCAAATGATACATACGTGTGATGCCCTACGTATAGCCCTACTTTTTTCGCACCTAAACGGCGTAATTCATCTATAAACGCTTGTGTCCCCCCTTGCATATCCATCATCGTTTGAATTTCTACGTCCACCACCCAAAACTTAGCAGATTTATCGCCACGACTCCAAAAATCTTGTGCCTCTTTCCTTGCATCAGCAATAGATATAAAGCGACAAAATGCATAATTACCAAATGGAATACTGCGCTTCTTCATTTCATTCACATAATTTTGATACATAAAATCTACCGTATTCGAGCCATCTTGAACTCTAGCAATAACTAAATCTAGCTGAGATGCTGCAATATCCCAATAAATAGTTCCATTCCATTTTGAAATATCGATAATATACCCCAATACCACTCATCTCCTTTTTATTATCATATTCAAAGCTTGTCTTATTGAAAGCCCTTTATGCCTAATACTAGCTTTCTATAATATAAATAAGGAGAATCTATATTATTTTTCAAAACATATACTCTTTTAATTAGACTTCCACTAATTTTATTTATATTTCATAGCGTTCATTCACAAATTCGAAATGTGCACTATCATCCATTAGTAAATAATATCAGTTAATTAACCTTTCATTAGCGCTATTATTAGAAACGTTTTCAATATTACTACTTCTTTAGGCTAATAAACATATATATGACAGCTAACTTTCTGTATTTCTTACGGTAACTCTATATTAACGAAAATGATTTATCTTTCATTTCTTATATATTTTCACATCAAACATACTATCTTTATACGATATATATTTATCAGTAGAAATTTCAGTCACCATCCGCAATTACTTAGACAATGTAACGTTACTGCATACAAAAAGACATTTTCTATTAAAGAAAATGTCTACTTACAATCTAGTAAAACAGTTTTGGTGTTAAATCTGTATTTTGTAATTGTGCACTCTCACCGCTCGGAACACAGCTTGTGGAGAATAGAATTGGGATATCACAAACGTCATCGTTCATTACATCATGAAATACATTTGCAGCAACACCAGTAAATGTTTGACATAAATTTGAAATATCATCATTGAAAAATTGAATCACTTGCGCAGCAAAAACCGGAAAGACAACATTTGATCCACCAGGAAGCTGCGGCTGTACAACAACTTGTTCAAAATAAGGATTATTTTCTAACGCCACTTGAAATAAATGAGCAATTTCAAATGCATCTAGTGGACATGGAAGTGGATTTACAATGTCATTTTCATTATTAGTTACAATAACTGTTACACTTACATTCCCAAATTCTACAAAAGATTTTAGAAGCGTTGCTAACGCTATCGCTTTTTCATTACTTAGCGCGTGCACTAAAATAATATAATTCCCGCCAACTGGAATTAGCGGACCAACTGAAATAGTTGGATCAGCACCAATTGAATTTTTCAACTCATTGAAATATGTGATCCACGGTGGTGAAAGCTGAGCTTGTACATTTTCTTGCACTCTTTCATTACCTCCTAATACAATTCTTACTATTATAATATGTATCAAGGAAAAAAGTGTATTAGATAAATTACTTATTTTTACTTTTACCTATTATATCGATTAAACATTTTATAAAACATTTTTCACATTCTTACCACGCCATAAAATTCTATATTATTATCAACTCAACTAAAATTTCATATTATATTAATACGCCTTTATAATCTGAACGAAAAAGCGCAGTATACGATACTGTATATGAGGAGCTGATTTCATGGAAAAAAAGCCTATCGTGTTCAAAGTTCCACCAAATTCAAAACTAAAAGTTATATTTTTCGGTCCTTGTAACGAGGTAATTACAAATGTTTCTATAATTAATCAACTTTCCACACCTAAGTGCCAAGCTATTACGCAATATCCAAACTATAAGAAATACGAAACTGAAGTGCGATCTTTATCAAATTGCTAATCCATTCAATCTACAATTCGGTTAGCTAAACGAATTGGGTAAAAGACTAAAATTACTCATTTCGTGATATTCCTTTGATAATCTATTGATTTTTCACACGTTTTTATTAACCGAGCATATATTATCGTATGGAGATTATCCACTCATAAAACCTATCTTTCTTTAGAGCTTACTGTTTATGTATGCTCTTTTTTTATTTATCTCTCATTCTGTACACATAAACCTGTTTACTTTTATATTTCATGAGTGGTAAACCCACCTGCTACTTATAAACAATTTAATCAATGTGTAATCAACAATACTCCTTTATTTATTATACACTCACTATAACCATTACATTTTAATATATTGATAAAAGATTGATATATATGACTGCTGTACATATTAGGTGATCTAAACTTTATAATTTATCTGAAATCAATCATTATGAAGAAGCTTTTTCAAAAGGTATATATGCAATTTATAGAGTGTATCGTGGGACGGAAAAATTACTATATATCGGAAAAACAAAAAGAAGTTTTCCGAAACGATTAAATGAGCATTACAAAGATTGGATTCATGGAACAAGAGACATCCATGTGAGACTAGAGATTTTAGAATTTCCTAATGGAGGCAAATATTCTGAGCAAAAATTATCAGATGTAGAAGCACTTTTAATTTCTTGGCATACTCCAATAGAAAACACCCAATGTACGAATTACTATATAGGAAGAGAAAACTTAGAAGTTATCAGCTTTGGACAAAGAGGATTAATTGATAAAAAAATAACTACTCAGAACTATGAATGGGCGTGAACTCAGATCATAAATTAGTTTAATAGAGTTTGACACTCCCCTATAAAGTCCGCTATGGTTTTTAACAGATAACAAGACAATATAAAGACTTATTCTTCGCCATTGAGAAAAAAGCTTGATAGCCATGTCATGCTCTTTTTCGTTTTAACTGACCTCTGTTAAATTAGTGTATTCATCTAATATATTCCCCTTCTAAATTGACCAAATATGTATTAAAATTCTTTATATACCCAAGGAGGTCAAATATGTTCAAGTTGAATCCCATACTACTCATCTTAGGATTTATTTTATTTTTATATAGTGTAATTACCTTAATGTTTTTCCTTTCCATACAATAGCAATACCTACACAAACCTATGTTAAATATGTAATTTCTATATAGTAAAGAAAAAGCCCGTAATTATACGACCTTTTATGTATTAGTAAATTTAGATGTCTTTTCTATTCCATAAGACGACTAGCAAATGTAATGCCTAAAAACTTTCACAACCATGTTACTTGTTTCGTTGTACTCTTTTTATTACCTGTAGAATATCTAATCCTCATAATAAGCTAGCGCTTTCAACCTTACATACATCCTAGCATGTGAAATTCTCCTGAAACAAACTACATTTAGCCTATTTACTTATATATTTTAGAAAAACAATATTAATCCCCCACCATTTGATGCAGGGGATTAACTAAACCTACTGAAAAGTATTTTATTCTATTCGTTATTTAATTGGAGAAGGAAATCTTGCAGCTTCAAAATGAACCGTATTCAAACCATTAACATTTTGAACAATTACTCCGGCAACACTACTCTCAGCAAAAATTTCAACTGAATCTCCTGCTTCTAATTGTAGAATAGACGTTACTGAAACATCATTATTAAAAAACACCCCGGTCCCAAAGAAATCATTATCTATTGCTATTGCTGGATTTCCATTCACACGAATTTCAACTCTAGCTCTGTAATTTACATTAAAATCATTTGGAGAGAATGTTATATTTCCTAATACACTATATACACCTTTTGTCTTCGGACTAAAAATAGATGTTGCTGGGTTATATTCATTTGCTAGATCAAACTGTTCATTTTGAAATAATACTTTAACTGAAGTATTTTCAGGAACAGGTTGATTCATTGTATTAACAGCTCTAAATGCAGAAGCTCTTACAAGCTTTTCTTTTTTATCATCACAACAATTCACTTTTACATACTTTCTATCACATAGACTATTTTTTCTGAAGCAATCATGACTTTTCTCTTTGTAATCTTTACAATACTTGCAGTAATAATAAGACGTAGTAAGTCCCCCTTTAAATTTATTATTACATACTATGCAATATAGATTAGAATAGCTTGGACAAACTGTTACTATTTTCAATAGAATAAAATATCCCCACCATTTTGGTGAGGATTATTCTTTCTCTTTTGTTTACTCGACTTTATTTAATTGGAGAAGGGAATCTTGCAGCTTCAAAATGTGAGCCGTCTTCCGAAGGACTTAAAACTCCGTCTATGCTACTTTGTGCATAAACCTCAACTTGATCTCCTTCATTCAATTGAATAATCGTCGAAACACTTACTACATTTCCAAAACCTATTGGACCGAAAAAGTCATTATCTATAGCTATTGCTGCGTTTCCATTTACACGAATTTCTACACGAGCTCTATAATTTAAGCTAGGATCGTTTGGAAAGAAACCAATCGTTCCAATAATAGAGTAAACTCCTCTAGTCTTCGGAATAAAAATAGACGTTACTGGATTATACTCATTTGCTAAATCAAATTGTTCATTTTGGAACAATACCTTTACAAAAGTATTGGCAGGAACCGTTTGATTCACCGTATTTCTAGCTCTAAATGCAGATGCCCTAACAAGCTTCTCCTCGTTGGCATTACACTTACTCGTGCTCTTACAACAATCATGCTGTTTCTTTTTATATTCTTTACAATACTTACAGTAGTAATAGCAAGACATACTAGTTCCCCTTTCATGCGTATTACTACATATTATGTAAGGAGGATTCGCACTGTTTGGACGAGCTATTGTTTTAGCACTATACTTATCGCCTATTTATATACACTTGAGAGGAAAATATATTAATAAAAACACAACCTAGATGTATAGTGCAATCCATTCAAATTTAATGGATTCTTCTCTTAGCTATTTTACTTTCAATACAAAAAAGAGCGAATCTACATTCGCTCTTTTTTTATGGCCCAAAGCTTATCATCCAACCTAACATAAACCCAAATACAGAAAATAGCAGCATAAAAACAAATAAACTACATGCCCACAATGCATATTTTCGACTTTTGCTTTTTGTGATCATCCCTACGACTGAGCACACCACTCCAATACCAACTATTTGCAGAAAACCTTTACCTATAAATGTTTCTTGAATAAGCAATATAATGTTCAAATACAATAACGCTAGAAAGGCAATAATTAATGAAATAGTCCCCATCCATGTTTCCTGTTTATAAATATGATTCTTTCTTTTTTTTAAGAATGCCAATTCCATAACCTCGCTTCACCTACTTTCAATTTTCTAACTTTTTCGTGGCTCATCAATTTTTCAACTTCTACTTTAGGCCCAGTTACAACTGCCCCGTATGTTTTTACCCCATTTTTTTCAAGGAAAGAAATACGCTTTGACAACTCTAATACTTTCGCTCTAGATAGCTTCACTGCTAAACTTTCATGCTTCTGTAATGACTTTAAAACATCAATAAATTGTTCCTCATGAGGTGAATCACTTTCAAAAGCACCACTTGGCCTTGAAATCATATCTGCTGGGAAGCCAATCGGGGCTACATACATACCCTCATCATTCATTTGCTTCTCCTCTAATCCTGTATTAACGGCATACCAAACGATATCAATAGTAGGAAACATATCCGTTACCTCTTGTACACTTAATAATTCTCTAAAAGATACAAATGCTTCTACAACAGATTCTTGCGGAAGACCCTTTAATACCTGCGCTTCTTCGCTACTATTATAGGACGCATTATAATTATTAGGATGAGACAATACTTCGTTATCTATATACGGGATTTCTGGAATTTTCTCATCTGTTGTATATTCACGGCTTACTTTCGTTGCTCTACTTAATACATAATCTGTTTTCTCTTCTCCTATTCGAATATCTTTCTTTCCTACCCTTTTATACAAATCAAAATGCAATTGCAAACTAAGCGGTAGCAATGTTTGCTCCATGTCCCTATCTTTCAAAAATACATTTGGTTCTGTTACACTTAACGTTTGATTTACTACATTCCGTATCTCCATTGCGCTTATAGGTGCCACTGTATAATATAAGAGTGTAGATAAATATAAAATAGGTTGAATAAGTAGTAAAAAAGTAAATACAATCAAAACATTCGTAATACGCGCTCTTTTTTTACCTATTTTCAACACTTGCTCCTGTTTTCCATCTGGAAGTGAAGCCGGTCTTTCATGAAGAGCTTCTTGTAACAATTCTTTATAATCATCTTGTTCAGAATGAGGTTTATCATTTGTCATTTTGACTCTTTTCCTCCTTTAACAATTCTTTTAATCTCTTTCTCCCGCGAAATATGTGACTTTTATACGTATTTAATTTTAAATCTAGTACAGAAGCACCCTCTTCGTACGTTAATTGATGTACGTCACATAATAAAATAGATTGTGCCTCTACCACGGGTAAAGTATGAATACTCTGAATTAACTTTTCATAACTATTTTTTGCGACTACATACTCTTCTGTAGATTCACCTGCTTGTATTGTCTCTAATTCCTCCGTTCCTACAAAGGTTACTTTTTTCTCTTTCCTAACGAAATCAATAAACGTATGATATGCCACTTTAAATAGCCATGATTTTACCTTTTGGTTTTCATAGTCTTCTAAATAAAGATACGCCCGATAAAAAGTCTCCTGCATCAAGTCCTCCGCTACGTGATGGCTACGAGAAAGGGAAAATAAATACCGGTACACATCGTTTATATAAACCTTATATATTTCTTCAATCTCCATCCCCCTCCTCCTTTCATATATAACACGAATAAGCAAATTAAAAAGTTGCATTATTTTTCCTTTATTTCTTTTTTTTAATAAAAAATATTTATACATTTCAATTACTATTTACAATTATAAACAAATATGTGATGTTCTAACTGTAAATATCTTTCAAAAACAGTCAAAAAACGATTCAGATGTTCTCCTACTCTTGTAACTTGATAGTCTTAGGACAATCTGCCTGTACAAAATAACCACAGATAGGACTTCGTTTTTACATCTCGACCAGGTTCGCGTAAATAAATACTTATGTATCCTTTCATACGGAGCCACTAACCATCATTTGTCATGATAAAATAATTCCCACTTTTTCTTTAATTGGTATCATCTCATCAAAAAAACACTTGTAATATGTACGGAGATTATCTCATCGGCTATTTACAAATTGTAGTTGAGAACTATTTGACGCTTACATATATCCCTCTCCATTTGCGGGTAATAAGACTCCAAAAAAAATTTCGGAACATGCAAGAAAGGTAGGTAGGAGCCGGATCGTCCGTATATGTCCAATTGATGAGGACTAATAATCGGTTTGGGATACCTGCCCCCTACTAATTAAACTTTCAATTTATAGATTAAATACAGTTCCATATGGGATAGTAAGAAAAGAACTTCCATACGGTGTGATTTGATGCACTGGGTAAAAATACTCCATAGATGAATAATACGGCTGGATACCTTGTTGCTGCATTTGCATTTGTTGTTGCATTTGTAACGCTTGTTGAACAGCTTGAACTGTACTTTGTGCTCCGCTAAACGTTATTGATGTACCATACGCTGGTCGCATACCTGCTTGGGTAGTAAAATATGAATAAAACATTATTTTCATCTCACTTCCGTATAAGTAATTACAATTTATGTTATGATTTTTTATTTCAGTGGGTGTGGAGAATTAATCTATTAGCTTTTATTAAGTTTAAAAATTTCTATTATCTCTTACACTTTCATATTTCATTTACAAAGTTTATCTACTAATACTAATTTAATTTTCGGAGGGGCATTTCATTTACAAGTTTTCGATAATTACTTTACAAACTAAACAGGTAAAGAATTCACTATTTCTAATTCAATTCGATTACTTTCGGAACTATACAAATGAATTTTCAAGATTATTAAAGGTAAATTATCTATCTATACATCCTCCACAAAATAAAAACACCCTAAACGGATGCTTTATTTTTCACTACTTTTATTGATTAACAATAATTCAATTGTCCTCGTATTTCACCATTAGAATGTTGTACTGTATGAACATTAATATATATGTTTCCAGATATGATTTCATTTACAAGAGTACCTAATGTTTGACCCGCTAACGGCCCGACCAAATCTTCTTGAGTAATCATTCCCGTAAGCGTTGCACACTCTATTGAAACCGGATTTGTTATTGGTCCAAATAAAAAAGCTATCACAGGACCGTTCGTTCCTTTTGCTCCAAGATGCAGATGGGCAGCTGTTACATCCTCTATATTGAATAGATCCAACTTGAATTTTAGGATAAGTTCATCCCGACTTAATTTAAAGAAAGCCTCTCCTCGAGCGTCTGTTTCTACTGGTGGAACTTCATTTCTACCACGTAACTTTGCAAAAAACATATCTATCACTCCTATGCTTTTGTATACTACCAATATATTCATATCCTTTTTATAAGGTGACAAAAAGGCAGCTGTTAGACTATTGAAATTCACTTTATATAATAGATTAATTTATCAATTATATTAAATTTATAAATTAATCTATAACGTTTTTTAATTTTATTCATATACTGTAGTAGATTACTAGAAAGGAGGTGTAAGCATGGAAAGTTGTGTTTTGTTCGTTAATGGACAACCTCTTTTAGTGGTATCAGTTGCTGGAATCGAAATTGCGAGATTAGAACTTTCACTTCAAGTAGCATTGACTTTAATAGCATTAGGGATTCCAATCTGTGCATAAAAGTTAGGTATTTATTAAAAAGAGGGCTTAAGCTCTCTTTTTTATTTTTATCTTTCCTTCACAACAAAAAAAGACGCCACTAAAATCACGGCATCACGTACAATAACTGCTATTTGTTTAATCAGTTCTTCACTAGCAATCCTAATTCATGTAGAATTTCTGAGAACGAGTAGCCATATGCAAAACCTACAATACGAATCCCTGGAATCCATCTATGTTCTAAATTTTCATTGTATGTTTTCTTATAATACTTTAATTTAGAATCTATACTATATTTGTCGTCAATAATTACTTCATCGCTATGAAATCCATCCATTTCAATCTGAACAGCTACGTACTCTGCTCCCTCAATAAAGGCTTTATTATAACACTTTTCTAATTCTTCTAATGTCATTCCCATTATTAATCTCCTTTCCAAATGGGTGTTTTGTTCAATAAAAAAGAGCATCTAGATCAGTAGATGCGAAGATATATAAAAGGTAAACTCTTGGAGTATTTAATAGATTATAAACTGGTTGCTTGTCCTACAATATATTATATGATTTTTATATAAAAATGGTTCATCAAAAAACAAGGTGAAAATTACTCATTGTCATTTTAGAAAATAGTTACATTTTAATTTTTTAAACTAGTCTATCAATCGCTCCCTTCCAACTCCTCATTTTCTTCACGTGTTTGTCCAATTAATGAAATTACGGAACCTACGTTTTGTATCCAACTTCCTGCTATTTCTATCAGCTGTCTTCCTTTATTTTTTCATTCGGTTCGCTATTTACTTGAGTGTTTAAATTTTTTCCATTTATATTACTTTTCCTATAAAACAAAGTAGTTTTTGCAAATAGATGATTTCTTCACTAGAACACTTAATAAATTACTCTTTTATGTTTTAAGTTAATAAAAATATATTTCCATTTTGTTTTCTAGCCTTACTTACACTTCCTGTTAATAACCAAGTATTGATTATACGTCCCATAAGAACGTCTCGATTTTCTAAACATATACTTAGAAGAAAAATATTCCTGAACATCACACAAATACTTACAAATCCTTTAAATGCAGAAGAAAATATAAACTCTTAAAGCATACTTAACGATGATAAAATTTTAAAAAGGAGGTAATTATGAAAAATAATCAAAACTCAAACGATCCGTGCAAAAAATTCCAATTCCCCTGTTTTATTTCTATATCCTCTTGTGATCAAAGTAATTGTTGTACACCTGTTTTTTTCTCATTTTCTCAGCAACAAGAATTATTGTCCCTCATTAACCAATTAAATCAAGCTATCCTTTCTTTCTTTACCACGCCAAATCCGACAACTATACAAATACTCCAATCATCATTACAAGCGTTAAATGATTTAATCATTGCAGTACAACCAAATACTCCAAATAAAAATTTAGTTATACGAACTATCACTCAATTAATCAATTCTTTGCCTACTGCATCTCTTACTCAAATCTCTGCATTATTCCAATTTCTATTCCAAAATTTATCTTCGCTCATTAGTTGTTCCAATATATCGGACCCATTGTTACAACAAACATTCAACTTAATTTTGCAAGGAATATTGAATAGTTCTCTATTAAATATTATCGGAATACCCGGTCCTACTGGAGCGACAGGACCTAGAGGATTTCCAGGACCTAAAGGAACAACTGGTCCTCAAGGTGTGCAAGGTATTCAAGGGCCAGAAGGACCAGAAGGAGCTACTGGACCTCAAGGTGTGCAAGGGCTTCAAGGACCGGAAGGACTTGCAGGAGCTACTGGACCTCAAGGCGTAGAAGGTATTCAAGGCGTGGAAGGACCAGAAGGACCTACGGGACCTCAAGGTGTGCAAGGCATTCAAGGACCGCCTGGACCACCAGGACCCACTGGTTCTGGGACTGGAATGGGAGTTCCTGGACCACCAGGACCTACGGGACCTCAGGGAGTACAAGGCATTCAAGGGCCGGAAGGACCAGAAGGAGCTACTGGACCTCAAGGTGTGCAAGGCATTCAAGGGCCGGAAGGACTCGAAGGGCCGACTGGACCTCAAGGTGTGCAAGGTATGCAAGGACCGGAAGGACCACCAGGGCCGACTGGACCTCAAGGTGTGCAAGGTATGCAAGGACCGGAAGGACCACCAGGGCCGACTGGTGATTGTGAGTGTCCAACAGGACCTACGGGACCGACTGGGCCAACCGGCCCCACTGGACCTGCATGTAATTTCCTTGTTTATGTTACAAACGCAGGAGCCATAGACGATCCCACAGATGATACAGTATCTGTAATCAACACCGGAACAAATACAGTTGTTGCTACAATTACTGTAGATAATGCACCACTTGAAGTAACAGTCTCACCAAATGGAACTCGCGCTTATGTTACTAATATTTTTTCTAATACCGTTTCTGTTATTAATACTGCCACTAATATAGTTGTCGCTACCATCCCTGTTGGATCTAATCCAATCGGTGTAGCTGTTACTCCAAATAACACAACTGTTTATGTTGGAAATCACGGTAATAATACGGTTTCTGTTATAAATGCTGCTACTAACACAGTTGTTGCTACCATTCCCGTTGGCAACGCTCCGCAAGGAATCACTGTTTCTCCAAATGGAACCTTTGCATATGTTGCAAACGAATTAAGCAACAATATTTCTGTTATTAATACTGCTACTAATACAGTTAGTGCTACCATTTCTGTTGGCATTCGTCCTAGAATAATCGTCTTTACACTAGATGGTACTCGTGCGTATGTCACAAATCAAAACAGCAATACTGTTTCTGTTATTGACACCGCTACTAATTCCGTAATTAATACAATTAACGTAGGTACTGAACCGGTTGGTATAGATATTACACCTGATGGCACACGTATTTACGTTGTAAATAAAGTTAGTAATAATGTATCAGTAATAAGCGTGGCGACAAATACTGTAATTAATACAATTCCTGTTGCCTTATCCCCGGATCAAGTAACCATCATACCAGATGGCACTCTCGCCTACGTTACAAACCAAGGTAGCAATACTGTTTCTGTTATCAATACTGCTACAAATACGGTAATAGATACGGTTCCAGTAGGTGTTGCTCCAACTGGTATAGCAACTGGAACTATTTGTGAATAAAAAAAACAGAGAGCCAAAAATATATGTCTCTCTGTTTTTTTGCGTTCCTTAAAAACTTCATATTCATAGCCCCCCTTGTATGAAATGAAGTAACCGATTAACTTTACGAACTTGAAAAACAGTCACAAATTATCGATATCACTCTCTAATCATATTTTCTAATCTTCTAAAATTCTTTTACAAAATAAAAAAGCAGCTGTTAAGCTACTTTACATTCGTTTTATCCCCAAGTGAAATGATATATATATTCTCCCGTTACCCTTTGATTAATCCCATTAATTCTAGCAAACCTCATTAAGTCCGCCCCTTGAAGAAAATACATCGCAAGCATTACTGGCACTTGTGACCACATAAACTGATAAAGCTCCTCGACTCTCAAGTTTGTCGAAACAATTAAATCATTTACAGGTCCTTGATTCCATACAGAAGTTCTAACTGAAATAAACGGAATATCCTTCCCATTAACCACTATTCTTGCCATGCTTTGAGTTATGTCCACATCAATTCCCTCCATCATTACAAAAATCGGACCTGTGTATTTACCCCTTTGGTTATAAATATTCTTGACTTTCATAAATGACTAAGGCAAACCTCTATTTTTCGCTTCTATTCAAATGAATTTATTTATTACAGTAAAAAACAAATGAAATTTTAGTATTACTCTCCCTCAACTTCCGTATTATTTAAATATTCCATACCCTTGTTCACTTTAAAAATTTGGTATGCAAAATTGCATATCTTATTATCTCAATATCACTTTATTAACTAAAATTTGATAGAACTTCATTTGAATCACCTGACAAATCAGCATTTGTAATTTAATTCCTTATTTAAAATTCCACCTTATTATTTTTAAACACTATATTCAAATAATTATATTGGAATTTATTGTTGTATACACATCTATCTTTTTCATGTATTATATACGAGAAGAGTAAGGTAAGAGTTACTCTTTGCCATTTTAGGAAAGGTCCTGTTGGAAACAACAGGACCTTTTTTCGTATAATTGCATTTTCGTTTATTTCCGACTTATAACCATTTTATTATTTATCAAAAACACTATGCTCACGTAACACACATCTGTAAATCAATAAATATGCAGGCGCTTTATAAAGAAAATAAAAAAGTACATTATTCGTCATTTTAACGATAGCGCGCTTCACTCATCTTCTTTATTTGCTTTCTTTAATTTTTCATTCTCTTCTTTCTGGGCTTTCTGCACTGCTTTTAAAAACCCTTCCAATGCTTTTTTCGTATTATTATCATTTAGTCGGTGTAGATCCATTCCAGTTTCCTCCTCTTAGAAAGTATTCCATGCATACCAAGCTCAATAAGAAATACAAAAGCCACAGCACTCACGCACCGTGGCTGAATATATAAAATGAATTGGTATTTTCGTCTTTTTTGCGAATCAGCTTTACAATTGCCATTGTGTATGAACATCGGTTTTTCTAACATCTAGTTCACCGCCTTAAAAATGCAGGATTTCCCTTTCCAATATCGAATTAGTAATGTTTGGAAAGGGGGTGTAACATGGCGGAAATTAAAGTGGGACTTACACAATTTTTAGACTTCACACTGAAAAGTAGTGCAGCAAAAACAAATTTTGTAAAGAATCTAAAATCTCAACCTGAATATCACCCGGTTTTTGATTACTGGAAACAATTACGAGAAACTGTTATTAAATTTCATAAAAACGAACTACCTTTTGAATGTTTTGAAACATTAGTACAAACTGTTGACCAGAAGAAAAAGCAAAACTACATTGATGTTATAAAGCAATACAAAAAATTTATTAAAAACAAAAATGTCTCTTGGTTCGATCCAGGTAAATCACATTGGTTATCAGATAATTTAATCGTCCGCTCATCACCTGAACTCGGTTTGCTCATTAATGATGAGCCGCATCTTATTAAACTGTTTTTCAAAGGAAAAAAAGAGCGAATTGATAAATATAACATCAACTCAACACTGACATTATTAAATGAATCAACATTTTCAAATGAATATAACGATGTGAATTATACGGTCCTTAACATCCAAAAGAACAGAATGTATACGAATAACTCTATTAATAATGATCATTTAATAGCTCTTGAATCAGAAGCCCACCAGCTTTGTTATTTATGGAATAAGGTGTAAATGGGTATATGTATCTATTTCAATACCTTGTTCATGCGTAATTTGGGCACAATTTTCACAAATCCAATTCGTTTCTTTTAAGTGACGCTCACCTTCTTGTTTCTCACAAACAATGCAAGGTGGGCGTTTTTATTTCTTTACCCATTTCAACACCCTAATTTCCTCTCTTGTTAGTCACGCTTCTTTCACCAACATTACTTTATTTGGTTGTGATTATTGCTGGAACTCAGCTAACGCCGCCCTAACCTCTTCTCTCACAACTTCACGAATAAGTTCTTATAACGATTCCTCTAAATTCATATATTAATCCCCTACATCTTTTTTTGAATTTCCTACTTGTTATTTAATTCACTCATAAAATTTATGAGTAATGATCATCCACCATTTATCTTCTCTAAGTATCGGAAAGAGATTGGTTGTTTTATCCGACATTACAGGCGCTTCATAAACATCTGAGGAAAAGAACGTTATAGCGATGGCTATCATGAATACAATTTGATCTACCCTACTTATAATAGTAACCTTACAATTCAGAAGTTTGACACAACCCTAGAAAAAGCTTATAAAGAAAAGTGAGGTTCCTAATATTCGTTTCTAGTTTCTAAGGTATACATCCGAAGATCATTAGCGAACGTTTAGGACTTAACAGAGTAGGTATCACATTGGACAATTACTTCCATGTTGTACCAGGACTTCAAGAAACTGCGGTGGATCAATTTGCAAACGAATTATTCAGAAAGAAAACTCTCGTTAGAATTTCGTTAGAAGTTTTCAGTTCACAGCAAATACACCAACTAAATAACCCAAAATATTGATAGTGAAAAAGGAGAAAAAACATGAAAGAAATCAAATCTGAACAGGAATTCAAAGACATCATCGCAAGCGAGGAGCCAGTAGTTGTTAAGTTCTTTACTACATGGTGCCCAGATTGCGTTCGTATGGACAACTTTATCGGAGATGTAATGGAAGAGTTCAATAAGTTTGAATGGTATTCTATTAATAAAGATGAGTTCCCTAGTATCGCTGAAGAGTATCAAGTAATGGGTATTCCAAGTTTACTTGTATATCAAAATGGTGAGAAGCTAGGCCACTTACATAGTGCTAATGCAAAAACTGAAGAGCAAGTTACTGAGTTTTTAGAAGCATACTAAGATTAAAACCCTCTGAAAAATAATTTCTAGAGGGTTTTAATCTTTTTTCACAATTATCTTTCGAAGTTGTTTCGTCATTTCTTCAGAAGTGTAATAAACAGTGTCTTCATGGCCAATGTACATAATTACACTCCTTTCCCCTTCATCTCCGAGGTATAAATGTATACCTTTCGTATCACTATTTTCATATGTAATTAGTAAATCGTATTGTGGTATTTCACCTCTTCTCTTTTGTTTTTTCATGCCATTAACCATATTATTAATTCCATTGATTATTTGTTTGTCTTCTATGTTTAGAAAATAATTTTCATTTAATCCACCGTAGCCATTAAAAGTAGATATGGATACTTTAGAAATATTATGTTCCTTCACATTTTCGATATATGATGAATTACACCCAGTCATTATAAGAACAATACATAGTAAGAAAAATAATAGTTTTTTCATCCTCTTACCCTCCTACCTTTTAATTGTAAATAAATTCCAATTGATTTCACACCCTAACTTTGCACTTTACAACATATTTTTCCTTCACGAAACTTTGTTATCCCCTTCTTAAAAACCTAAAAAACGTCAACAATGTTTGTATAGACCCACACGAGTTTCGTTTGGTACTCTATTTATAGAAAGAAATTCCTTGTAGAAAGGTGAGTGATTAAAATGGATACTCTTTCTCATAAAGAAGCTGATAAAGGTGCTATTGTCAGCATTATGGCCTACATATTTTTATCCTCTATGAAAATCATCATCAGTTATATTACCCTCTCTAGCGCATTACGTGCTGACGGTTTAAATAACTTAACGGATATCGGTGCTTCTTTAGCGATATTAATTGGTCTAAAAATCTCTCGTAAACCTCGTGATCCAGATCATCCTTATGGGCATTCACGCGCAGAACAAATTGCATCACTTGTTGCTTCTTTTATTATGGCAACGGTCGGTTTAGAAGTTGTTATTAGTGCCATTCAATCTTTTTTTAATCCGAAACAAGCAGCGCCTAATGTACTTGCTGCATGGGTAGCCTTATTTTCTGCTGTCGTTATGTACTTTGTGTATTTGTATACGAAAAAGATTGCAGCGCGCACAAAAAGCAAATCATTAGAAGCCGCTGCAAAGGATAATTTATCAGATGCACTCGTAAGTATCGGTACAGTAGTAGGTATTGTCGGTTCGCAGTTCCAAATGCCTATTTTAGATCCTATTGCCGCTTTAATTGTCGGCCTTATTATTTGTAAAACTGCATGGGAGATTTTCGTAGAAGCTTCTCATATGTTAACGGATGGAATCGATCCAGATAAGATGGAAGAATACGCTGGTGCTATTGAACATATTGGTGGCGTGGAAAACATCGTAGATATTCGCGCTCGTATGTACGGTAATCAAACGTACGTTGATATTACAATTGAAGTAGATGCTCGTATAGATGTTGGTGAAAGTCATTGTATTACTGATAACATCGAGGCTATGCTCCGGAAAAAGTTTGGCATTTACCATGCACACATTCATGTTGAACCAATGGAAAAAGAACCTATTATGACATAGGTTCTTTTTTAATGAACGCTTTATGAAATATAACACATAAAACGAGCCAGCTACCGCCAGCTGCCCATCCTGCTAATATGTCAGATGGATAGTGAACGCCAAGATATATTCGGCTAACTGAAATAGATAATACAACAAAGCTCGCTATAAAAATAATCAACAATTTTTTATGCAATGTAATACGTTCTTCTGTAATTGTGACGTATGCAATAAATCCTAAAAAAGCAGTAGCATTCATCGTATGACCGCTCGGAAAACTATATCCAGTTGCAGTAACAAGCTGCGTTACATCAGGTCTTGCTCGTTCGTACCATAGTTTAAGCATACTGTTTAAATAACGAGATCCATAATAATTAATTGTTAGAAGTAATGCACTAAGTAACTTTTTTCTAACGAGAAAATACATTACAAGAATGATGAGTAACGGAAAATATATTCTTTTGGAACCGATAAAAGACACCCAAGTAAAGTAGGCTGTCAAGTAATCGTTTCGAAAGCTTTGAATAAAATGCGCGACTATATTGTCAAATTTCTCAATACAAGCGGTATGATACGAAAGTGATAATACGACAAAACAAATGAGTAGCGTAAAACTTAACAAGTATAAATGTCGATATCGTTTCACATACATAACCTCACTATGCAAAAAAATGGAGCGGTTGTTTTAGTTTTCCTCTCCATCTCTTTTTTATGCATAGTTTATTAAAAAATATAATTGTTAATTTTTTCTTGCATTGTTGGAATATCTTCGTTCGTTACTGTAAAGCGAACCACTTTCTCGTCAAGATCAAGCGCTTCCGCAAATAAACCTGCTAATCCGCGAGATTTTCTGTCTACTTCCATAATAATTTCTAAGCGATCGTAAGCGCTTGGTAAGATTAATAATTCTAGTTCATCTAATTTCCCATAATACTCTCCGGAAACAGGAACAAACTCAAATTCTTGTGCAAACGGAACTTGCTTACGTAATCGATACGGTAATTCTTCACATTCTATATGACGCGCTTTAAAACCTAATTGATTTACACTCTCTAACACACTATTTAATAGTGCATTAGGCAACACTTGAATGTAATCACGATCACTTGGATCTATACTGCGTTTAATATCAAGACCTGTATGTACCCAAACGGTTTTCATTCCAAGTGTAAGCGGCGTTTCAACTGGCATTATAAATGAAAATGGAATTTCTTTTTTTTCATTCGGCTCAACAGAAAAAGGTTCTGTTAAACGAACTCGCTCTAAATCATATGTTGCTGTTACTTTTTTATCATCCACTTCTCGTACATACGACGTCGATAACGTTAAGTAAATGCTTTCAATTTGTTGGCTAACTGAACCACCAGTTATATGAACCTTCCCTAGCATTTCTTCTCCAACAATATACTCATCTTTTTCAAGAACTGTATCTACTTTTGCATTACCAATACCAACACTTGCTAAAAACTTTTGAAACACGGAACCTCCATCCTTTCTAAAGCAAAAGCTATATCTTTTTTTAAATCTTGTACATTCTCATAGTACGGCGTTTTTATTTGTAACATTCGCATAAGCATCTCACGGTTATAATTTTCCAAAGTTAATTCGTCATACCATGGTTTTTCATGTTTTTCATTAGATTCATAGCCTGCATATAATAAAAATAACGAGAAATGACCAAGCGCATAAAAATCGCTACGAAACTGAACTTCTCGCATCAAAGCTTGTTCACCTTCATAAGTTGTAGCTCGTTCATCACCCTCACCCTTCAATTTAGCTAATCCAAAATCAATAATACTAATTTGGTTTTCTTTCATTAATATGTTTGGAATGCGTAAATCTCGGTGAATAATACCTTTACTATGAAACACCGATACAATTTCTAATATTTCATATAAAATTTTTAAAACTTCACGTTCTGTATATGCATGCCCATCTAAGAAAATATAATCTTCGAAATTTTTACCAGGCATATATTCCATCACGAAAAAGCTTTTTTTCTCCCATACGAAATGATCATATAAACTAGGAATTGCATGATGATTTAATGTTTGTAAAATCATTTTCTCTTGTTCAAATGATTTTCTACCAGACTCATATCTTTGTTTACTCTGTCTTAATTGTTTTAAGACTTTATATCTATTTATTTGTAAGTCATTAACGACATATGTAACCCCATAACTGCCCATTCCAATTACTGATTCAATTTTATAACGTTCTGCAACGATTGTATTTTTTCGCAGTGGTCTATCAAATAAAGCTAGTATACGACGCCATTTCATCAACTACTTGAAAAGAAGCTACGACTTTTACGTTTTCTTTTATAATGCTGATGCCCATAACCAGATGAACGTCGTTTATAATCGCTACTTGAATAAGAGCGACCTCTATGGCGATAATCACTACTAGAATACGAACGATTTTTTTTCCTACCTAATAAAGAATCAATAATTTTTTTGAACATCCCTTCACCTCTTGAGTAAAATTTTCTTTTAATTATACCAATAATTTCCGACTATATTTGTGACAAGTTTGTAAAGAGTAAAAAACGACGAGTTAAGCCCGCCGTTACTTTCACTCATCCTCTTCATCAAAAACTTCATCAATCATACATTTCTCTAATAAATACTCAAATGTAATATCTGCGAGATCTTCAATTTCTTCTCGTTTTGGGACGTACCCTCTTTCAATTAGTTGCTCATAAAAAAACTCCGCAATCTCTTCCGTATCAATTACGACCTCAATTTCCTTCATGAGCATCACTCCTTTATTTCTGTTTTATGAAAAAATCTCAAAATTATGTATATGAGATTAGAAAAATAGTTTTTCTTTTTTTATAGGTCATATCCTTTGGACGAGATGCATACGATGGTAGTACAAGCTATCAAAAAGGGGGATTTAATTATGGAATACCAATATGAGGTAGAACAAGAAGTAGGGCAAACAAAAGAAGAGTTCATGCATGAAGATCAATGGGCAGACTCTCTTATTAAATGGCTTTTTATTTTTTTAATAATTGTAGGCATACCTTATACTGCATATGTTGTTGTTCAATTCATTCTCTCTTTCTAGTTAACTATTTTTTCTCTGTCAATTTAACTAAATAATTATGAACAACATCCATAACAATTTTGTATTCTTCATCTTTAAATGTATCGAATAACAATTGATAATCGTTATAAATATCAAGTAATCCATCAATGATCTCTTGACGATTTGTCTTAACACTCACTTTTTTTGAGTTGTTAATTGACTTTAATTTTCCTAAATCTAATTTATTCATACCAGCTTTATCTTGTTTCATTTTCTTCAAAATTGCATTTGCCGTTTGAGCATTAGCAAGTAACGTTAAATCTGATTCATCCGCTTCTAACCATTCACCATCCGTAATTCGTGACAATTCGTATATAGTATCTTCCCATGCGTCATTTTTATATCTCCATACTTCTGTACGAAAACCAACAATTCGAAACACATCTTTATCGTATCCTGTTACTTGCACGAGATCACCAAATGTGAAATTATAATTTAATTCAATCCACTCAGTTTCACCTTTTTTCATATCTTGCTCTGAAACGTGCTGCAACGTTTGCTCTACGTAAAACCCATCGTGATTATTGACTTCGTAAACGTAAACTCCATCTAAAACCTTCATATTTGTGATTTTACCAACGGTTCCATATAGCGTAATCACGACTATGTCCCCTACGTTATATTTAGGTTGCTTTTTTCTCGCCATCTATATCTCTCCTTTTTTTAACGTCGTGATTTTGATAACAGTATATGCAACCTACATAAAAACGCTTATCACAGAAGCGTATATTCATAAATTTTTTCAATAAAAAATATCACCGTATAAAAAAATTATTTACAACGTAAAAAAAGCTAGCAAATAGACTAGCTTCACGTCAAAAATTTCATATAGTTCTTATCTCTCTTGTATGTATAAATCCCAAGCTTCATCAAATATAGACATACTTTCTAGCAATCCACTTAACTCTAAGTATGAACTAATTTCATCATAATCTTCAGATTGCTTTGGAAAGCTTAAATCATCATACATTGCTTCTGCTAAATTCGATACTTCATTACTAAATAAAGCTGCACGATACTTCATCATATAGTGGTAAAATGGCTTTTTCAAAAATATTCCCTACCTTTCTAACTTGGATACATTATACAAGGCAAAAAAGAAAAAAACCAGCATAAAAGCTGGTTAAAAGTCGAAATAATTTCTTTTTAATAGACGTGGTCTTCCCATTAATTCTTCATATGTTAGTTGCTTTGGTAAATCTTTCGTATAAATTAGAAACAATTGATCTTCTATTTCTTTCACTGTTTGATCTGCTTGATAGTCCATACCACATGAGGAACAAGAAATGCATGGTGTCTCTTGGATTTCAATGGCTTTCGTACCATCTGGTAATTCCCAATATACAGTATTCAAGCTTTCTTTCGCTTCTGTACTGTCACACCACATACAATTCATACTGCATCACCCTCATTTTTTTTGTCGTTTTCTTCTAATTTAGCCATTTGAGATTGATACTTTTTATCTTTAAGTTGATCACGCTTATCACGTTTATCTTTTAGTGATGCATGAGTGTCATTACCTTCATAGTCTTTACGACGGCTCATACGCTGTAAATCGTCTGGAACAAGGTTAAATTTCTTATCACTCATAAGACCTGCGATACCAACATCTGAACGTTTTTCTTCGTAGTTTGGATAGATTTCTTTAAAGTACCCTTCTGCTCTTCCTGGGATATAGCTCTCTGGCTCTGGATACGTTGTAATAACACCTTCAAAGTTACGAAGCACAACTTTATCTGCACTTTGCGAAATTAAATAGTTTGGTTGAAGCGCAATTTTTCCGCCGCCTCCTGGTGCATCTACAACGAATGTTGGAACCGCATAACCAGATGTATGACCACGTAAACCTTCAATAATTTCAAGACCTTTAGATACTGGTGCACGGAAATGACCAATACCTTCAGATAAGTCACATTGATAAATGTAGTATGGGCGTACACGAATTTTTACTAAGTCATGCATAAGTTTTTTCATAATTGGAACGCTGTCGTTAATACCAGCTAAAATTACTGCTTGGTTTCCAATTGGAACACCAGCATTCGCTAGCATTTCACATGCTTTTTTCGATTCCTCTGTAATTTCAATAGAAGTATTGAAATGTGTATTTAACCATACTGGATGGTATTTTTTAATAATGTTACATAAGTTTTCTGTAATACGTTGTGGGAATACTACCGGCGCTCTCGTTCCGATACGAATAATCTCGACATGCGGAATCTCTCGTAAATTTTTTAATACATATTCTAAAATTTTATCGTTAATAAGAAGACCGTCACCACCAGAAATTAAAACATCTCGTACTTGTGGTGTATCACGAATGTAACCAATTGCATCATCTAATTGTTTCTTCGGCACACCCATTCCAATTTGTCCACTAAAACGACGTCGTGTACAGTAACGACAATACATAGAACATTGATTCGTTACTAAGAACAATACGCGGTCTGGATAACGATGTGTTAGCCCTGGAACTGGTGAATCTTCATCTTCATGAAGCGGATCTTCTAAATCATATTTTGTTTTATATAACTCTTCCGAGATCGGTACAGATTGCATCCGAATCGGACAGCGTGGGTCATCAGGATTCATTAGCCAAGCATAGTACGGTGTAATATTTAACGGGATCGTTTTTGTTGAAATTTTAACGCCTTCTTCTTCTTCAGGTATTAAATTAATCACTTTCTTTAAGTCATCCAAAGTTTTGATCGTATTCGTTAATTGCCAAACCCAGTCATTCCATTGCTCTTCAGTAACATCCTTCCACAACTCGATATCCTTCCAGTGACGATTTGGTTTGTATACATCATGTAACATTGCTATTCCCCCTTTTTATACGCTCATCCTTTATATAAGCAATAGTTATGCCAACTTTACATTATTGATAAGTAAATGTATGGAGAACGCTATTACATAAACAAAAAAATATTTGTAAGCACTGTATGAAATCCATACATACTATCATATTCATTACTTTTTATATATGTAAACACGCTTTTATTGGTGCAAACACACAAAAACCGCCAATTATTCGGCGGTTTTGTCGTACTTACTCAATTTATATTGAAGCGTTTGGCGAGGGATACCTAACATTTTTGCAGCTTGTAATATATTCCCTTCCGTTTCAATTAACGCTTGATCTATTAATTCCTTTTCCGTTTGATGAAGTGCTTCTCTAAGTGGCAATATGCTCTTCTTCTTTGGCAGATCCTCTTTCCGAAATGTACGCGGTAAACAATTGGCTGTTAATGTATCCCCTTCTGCAATAATGACAGCATGTTCAATCGTATGTTTTAGCTCACGAACATTGCCAGGCCATTGATAAGCTTGTAGTCTTTCTTTCGCTTCCTTATCCATTTGAAGTACACCTTTTTTATAACTTTTATTATATTCGTTCAAAAAATAAGACGCTAATAATAATACATCCTCAGTTCTTTCACGTAGCGGCGGAATATATAATGAAAAGACATTTAATCGATAATATAAATCAGTACGAATTTTATTCTCTCTTAAACATACTTCTGGTGGCTGATTCATTGCGGTAATAACGCGAACATCTACTTTTCTCGTCTTATTATCACCAATTCGACGAATTACACCATCTTCTAACACACGTAGCATTTTCGCTTGTAAATCGAGAGGCATTGAATTCAGTTCGTCTAAAAACAATGTCCCACCATCTACAAGTTCAAATAACCCCGCTCGTTCAATTGCCCCGGTATAGCTACCTTTCGTCGTTCCGAACAATAAACTTTCTAATAGCGACTCTGGCAAAGCTGCGCAGTTTTGTGCAATAAATGGCTTGTTCTTCCGTTTAGAATCTTCATGAATCGCTTGTACAAATAACTCTTTCCCTGTTCCTGTTTCCCCATATATTAAAACATTTGCATCAGTTGGCGCTACTTTTTGTGCTAATTCTTTCGTCTGTTTAAATCGAGCATCATCCGTCACGATCGTCTCAAATGCAACATGCTTTTTAATTGCTTTTTTTCTAGATGACCGCTTTATTTTTGACTGCAAATCTACAATTGTATCCGTAAGTTTTTGAACTGTGGAATAATCCTTAGCAATTTCAACAGCTCCAGCAATATTTCCATCTATAAAAATAGGTAACGTCGTATTTACTGTACAAATGTCTTCCCCATTTAAATTTTGATAATGCTGAACTTGATGAACGATTGGTTTTTTTGTATCTAACACTTTCATTAACGTACTTGTTTCCCTAGATAAAGAAGGAAACGCTTCTAACAAATGTTTTCCTAACACTTTTTCAATTTTTGACCCATCGTGTTTTGCAGCTACAGTATTATAGAAAATTGTAATACCATTTTCATCTACTGCGTGTATAGCCTCATCAATACTGCCCAAAATCGCTTCAATGACTTCTTGTGTCGAAACTGCTAGCAATGTCATCCCCCCTTTTGCCGAAAATCCAGCAATAACATGCCGAATTTCCGGCATACCTATATGCGATTATAAGCATGACGATTCCGTTCTATTTTTTATACCGTACTATTTAGACAAATCTTTCACCCATATATTCATATCTTCCAGCTTATCGAAAATGTAGCAATTGTTCGCCAGTCTTCCTGTATACGTATAACCTAACTGATGAAAGGCCGCATTCATTCCGAAAGAAAGCGATCGAGCAATTGTATAGGAGCAGAAAATCGATTTTTCTTGCAGTTCTTCTTCTAACTTAATTAGTAAACTTTTCATAAACCCATGTTTACGATATTCGGGTAAAGTAGCACAATTCGTTAATTCTGCATTTCCTTCTTTTATATTCATTTCTGCAGATGCTGTACTAATTATTTTCCCCTCGAATTCATACACATAGTATATTGTATCGTCTTCTTTCATCGTTTGTTTTACATAACTCGCTTCGTTTAAAGGCGTCGGATAAACTTCAAATACTTCTCCAAAGACAGCTGCTAATTCTTCCGCATCCTCTTCTGTCGCTTTTCTTAATAAAAATTTCTCTGGGACTATTTTTTCCTTTACTTCTTTTGCTTTAACACCACTTAAAATGGTATCTTCCTCAGCCCAATGAATACTATTTCGCCTTTCATCATTAATAAATTTCACGAAGAAGTATGCATCGTGACCTTGAAAATAATGCGGTATTGTTGCTTCCAATAAAAAACCGAAAGAGAGCCATGTAGAAACATGCTCTCCCTTTCCTTTAATAATACATTTAGTGAAAGAATGCTTCTCTGCTAATTCGTCAATTGTTTGGATAATCCTCTCAATATTTCCTGTGTAGTGGTCTACTCGAATACGTTTATTAAAATAGTCTAAAACGCCTTCTACTGTATAGCCATTCGTCTGTTCTCTAAAAGATTCATAGTATTTCATTTTTTCACCTCACACCAATCTAGTAATGTACATGCAATAATTTTTGCGGCAGCTATCATTTTATCAACTTCTATATATTCGTTTGGATAATGTGCTACTTTCGTCTCTCCTGGACCAAATACTATCGTTGGTACGTTAGCGATTTGTGTAAATAAACCTCCATCAGTCCCCCATGGAGATGCTTCAATAACCGGTTCATTCCCTTCGATTTCAACAAAATTATGCTCGAGTGTCGTAATTAACTCATGATTTTCTTCTAGTTCGCCAGGAACCCATCTTGCTCCAAACCATTCTACTTCTACAGGATTTTCAACAAACCAATTGTCCACATTATTTAATTCAGCAATCCAATTCTCGAACTCTTCTTTTGCTGCCTCTATAGTCTCATTCGGCGCAATACCACATCTTCCTTCTAAATTTAATGAATCAGGAACAGAACTTGGCCAGCTCCCACCTTCAATTTTCCCAATATTAATTGGAATTGGAATCGGGATTCCTTTAAATAACGGGTCTGTAATTCGGTCATTTCTCTTCACTTCCAATTTTCTCAAATGATCTACAACAAACATACTTTTTTCAATTGCACTTACTCCTTCATAACGCGTTCCACCGTGCGCTGCTTTGCCTTTCACATGTAGACGAAACCACATGGACCCTTGTTGTTTCGGGAAAAACTTCATATTTGTTGGTTCTGGAATAATGACACCATCTGCTTTATATCCTCGTAATATAGTCGCTAATGTTCCTGCCCCGCCGCTTTCTTCTTCAATTACACTTTGAAAATAAATATCTCCTTTTAAGTCAATACCAGATTCAATAATGGCTTCCATCGCAAGCATCAGTGCGACATTACCACCTTTCATATCCGTTGTTCCACGACCATATATACGATTCCCTATTTGCTCACCACTATAAGGGTGATGATCCCACTGATTCACATCTCCTTCTGGTACGACATCAATATGTCCATTTAATATCATAGATTTCCCGTCGCCACTTCCTTTTAAAGTTGCCACTATGTTCGGGCTATCTGAAAAACTTGTACGCGGTGATACAAAATAAGGATGATCTTTCATTTTAGAAAATGAAGGTTCCCAAATATCAAGATCTAAACCTAGCTCACGTAATTTTTCAATCACAATTGCCTGCGCACCACTTTCATCACCAGATACGCTTTTTTCTTGAATTAATCGTTTTAAAAATTTTACGCTTTCCTCTTCATGATTCTCGATATAATTACAAATTTTCTTTTTTAATTGCTCCATATATTACATCTCCCCTCATTCGATTACTAGTAAGTTAGAGCCAATTTTAAAATCAGCTTCTGTATGTTGTTTTATATCTTCCACTGTGTATGGGCTCATTAATTCTTGTAAAACGAGTCCACCCTGTGTCACTTCCATAACTGCCATATCCGTAATAATTAAATCTACACATTTCTTTGAAGTTAATGGTAATGTACACTCCGAAACAATTTTTGCATTTCCATATTTATCAACATGATTCATCACAACAACGACCCGCTTCGCTTTTTGTGCCAAATCCATCGCTCCCCCAATACCTGGAACGCGTTTTCCTGGTACAATCCAGTTCGCTAAATCACCATTCTCACTTACTTGTAATGATCCAAGAATTGTTATGTCTAGTAAACCTTTTCGAATCATCCCAAAAGCTGTACAACTATCAAAATAACTTGCTCCTGTAATAAGAGAAGTCGGTAAACCTGCTGCATTACATAAATTTTCGTCTTCATTCCCTTTGCTTGGCGTAGGTCCCATACCTACAATTCCATTTTCCGCATGAAACATAACGTTTATATCGTCAGGAAGATGATTCGGTACAAGCGATGGTATACCAATACCTAAATTTACAATCATACCATTTTGTATTTCTTTCGCCGCGCGTCTAGCAATCTTATCTCTCACTTCTACGCCCATACCCATTTCCAATTCACTCCTTCCGACGGTACGATATAATTTACAAATGCTCCTGGGACAACAATTTCTTCTGGATCTAAACTTCCAAGTGGAACGATTTCTTCTGCTTCTACAATCGTTATATCACCTGCCATAGCTACGTGAGGATTCATATTACGCGCGCTTTTATCAAACACAAGATTACCAAACGGATCCGCTTTTTTCGCATATACAATTGCAACCTCAGCAGTTAATGCTGTTTCAACTAAATATGTCTTGCCATTCATTTCAACTGTACGTTTTCCCTCTTCTACAATCGTATCAACACCTACATCAACTAATACGCCTCCAAGTCCTACACCACCAGCGCGAATACGCTCTGCTAATGTTCCTTGAGGAGAAAACTCGATTTGTAACCGCCCTTCATTTAGCTGTCTTCCTGCATTTGGATTTGAACCAATATGTGAAGTAATTAATGATTTCACTCTTTCATTCGTAACAAGACGACCAATTCCTACATCAGGAAATCCCGTGTCATTTCCTATTAAATTTAAATTTGTAACTCCTTTTTCTAAAATCGCCTGTATTAAAGATGGAGGGGATCCAATCCCCCCAAATCCCCCAAACATTAATGTCATATCATCGTGGAACAAAGAAAGTACTTCCTCTATCTCTTTTAATTTATCGAATGTATTCGTAATAGTTGTCATGCGATACTATGCCCTCCTTTTTGCATCATTTCTTCTACACTTTTTGCAAAAATTGAAAGTAATTCATCTAACTCGGAATATGTAGTTGTCATCGGCGGTGCTACAAGCAGTGCACTATCTTCTTTTCCTGCTTGCCCTGAAACAGCTTGGTATAAAAGAAGACCATTTTTAGCTGCAACCGAGATAAGTTCCGACGCTTTTGTAAACGGTTGCAATTCTACTCCGATCAGCAACCCTTTTCCGCGCACATCAGCAATGATTGTCGATTGTTGCTGAACTTTCTGTAGTCCTTTTATTAAATACTCTCCCTTTTCTGCTGTTTTTTCAGGTAGATTATGTTTCTCCATATATTCAATAACAGCTAGAGCTGTTGCTGCAGATAATGGATTTGCACTTAACGTATGCCCACTCATTACAGAACGCGACCCACGTAAAATTGGCTCCATAACACGGTCACTTACAATCGTCGCTGCCATCGGTGTATATCCAGCTCCTAAACCTTTACCAAGAGTCATAATATCCGGTTCTACACCCCAATGCTCCATCGCAAACCATGCGCCAGTACGACCAAGCCCTGTCATTACTTCATCAGCAATAAATAAAATATCGTAATGACTACAAATATCTTTAATGACTTTATAATATTCTTTCGGCGGAACGACTGCGCCTCCAGCTGCTCCGATAATCGGTTCAGCGATAAAAGCTGCGATATGTTCTGCACCAATTCTTTCAATAGATCTTTCTAGTTCAGTCGCACAAGCAAGCTGACAAGTTGGATATACCTTTTGCACCGGACATCTAAAACAATATGGAGCTGGAATAGTTGGATAATCTTCTAAAATTGACACGAAACGTTGTCTGCGCAGTGGATGCCCAGACATTGATAAGGCCCCCATCGTAATACCGTGATAACTCATCCATCGTGACAAAATTTTATGCTTCCCTTGAATACCTCGCTCTTGAAAATGCTGGATTGCAATTTTCATAGCTGTTTCATTTGCTTCCGTACCACTATTCACAAAAAAGCTCCAGTTCAAATCTCCTACACTTAAATCGCTTAATTTCTTCGCTAATTTTTCAGCTGGTTCACTCGTAAACTGTGATCTATAAACGAAAGCAATCTCCTCTGCTTGCTTTTTTATAACATCTGCAATCTCCTTTACGCCATGCCCAATACCTGCCGTAATTGCCCCTGATGAGCCATCAAAATATTTATTTCCGTTTTGATCATACAAATACACACCTTTTCCATGTGAAATCATTGGATACGGCTGACCAACAAGTGGTTTAATTAAGTAATCGCGCATAGCGCTCCCCCATTTCTCCAATTTGTATATATATATGAAGAAAATTGACGTTTCTTTCATAAAAAAGAACCCTCTGCGAAAGCAGTGATTTTATCAAAAAACTATTATAAAATATACAAATGAGTGCTAAATATTAATTTCAAAAACAGAAAATTCAGAACTTAAATTAAAGACCAACCCTTATCTATACGCTCGAATAACCCTCCTTTATATAAAATAAACGCTTCACTACATACTTTCTCAACATAATATCAGCTTCCTTCAATTGCCGACATTGTGTAAACTTCGACGAAACTCCCTTTAAACTCCTTCCTATTCTCCTACTTTATATTGCATATTTTCAAACAAATATCGACAATTAATCCCACTAAATGCATAGCAATTATTTTTATATAAACCAATGTTTCACATACATTCTCCTCCGTTTTATACAATAAAAAAAGAACCGATTAACCACATTAATCAGTTCGGCACGACGCTCTTTTATCGGTTAATACTGCCACTTGCTAACGTAAATAGAAAAAATAATGTTACAAATTCAAAAGTCATCCTACATCCTAAAGTACAAAATCGTCCATAACTCCACTCACAATTCCTTTTGGGATATCCCCATCCCAATATTTCATTCCTTTCCTTATATTTAAACTACCTTTCCTTTATAATTTATGTAGGACAATTATCACTTTGTATGTGTATTTGCCCATTATTAAAAAAATCCCTAGTTTCCTAAGGATTTTTGGACATGTTTTCGATATGTTACTTCATACGCTCTTAAGGTTTTTTATTTCGAAATATACATTGTAATCGGTACATCATCATCCAACATAGATGATATATTGCTGTATACTCTAGAAAATTATAAGGCTCTTTCGCCTAAAAAACACTTATCCATAAGCAATACTCTTTATTAATTTTCAACTTTTCTCCTTCAAAAAACAATTTTTTCGCATAACCTCTTTCTTGTTAAGCATATAGTTTTAATGATGACAAAGGAGGAATATTCATGTCTCAATCTGAAATCGAAAAATATGGACAAGAAGCTGCACGTTACGAACAGCTCGCTCGTTACTATCAATTTAAAAATCCGAAAAAATATGTAGAACTATATATGGAATATTACGATGCGATTACGAAACTTGTACAGGCGTATGAAAAAAGAGATTCACAAGAAGCTGCTTTACCGTCACACATACGTTTTTTTCACTCTGCTTCAAATACACCTGCGGTTGACATTTTAGTAAACGGGCAAAAGGTTATTAAAAATATTTCATTTAAACAATTTAGTCCCTATTTAACATTAGTGCAAGGTAAATACCGTATAGATATCGTCCCTGTTGGAAATGAAACTCCCATCTTTTCAGCTTTAGTACCAATAATGGGGAATCACACTTATACTTTTGCCGCAATAAATAGTGACAATCATCTACAATTACAACCTATGCTTGATAATACACATTTACCAGCTGGTCAAGCAAAAATACGCTTTGCACATTTTTCTCCAGATACCCCTGTTGTAAATATAGATTTAAAAGGTGGAGATCATTTATTTGAAAATGTACTCTTTAAACAAATAACAGATTTTTTGGAAGTTAGTCCTGGTACAGCAGATATTGAAGTTTCACTCGCCGATAATCCCAGCGTCTTACTAACTATACCGAATTTCAAAGTCGAACCGAACATCGTATATACAATTTCACTTTTAGGTTATTCAACTAAAGATCCTAAATTAGAAGCCGTTATACTTACGAATTAAAACAGTCTACACCATTCATTTGGTGTAGACTGTTTATTTTTGAAATACAATTTGAAATTCTGTCCATTCGTTATCTGAACGGCACATGATGGACCCATTATGTTTTTCTACAATTTGTTTACATACAAATAATCCAATACCAGTTCCTAACTTTTTAGTAGTTACAAATGGTTCGAAAATCGTTTCTACACTTTCAGCTGGAATCATTGGCCCATTATTTTTTATCACAATTCGAATCGATTGATCTTCTTCAAATACATCAATGATAATTTTCCGCTCTTCTTTCATTGATTCTAGAGCGTCAATTGAGTTCATTAATATATTTAAAAATACTTGTCTCACTTCACTCCGATAGCCAACAAGTGGAATTGGATACGGTAAATTCTTTTCAATCGAAACATTTGCATTGACCAAACTCGGATATAAGAACTGTATAATATCTTGAAACAAATCATTAAGCCAAAATTGTTCTGATTCATTCCACATTTCTTTTTTCGATACGAGTAAAAATTGCGAAATACGAAAATTTAATTGGTCTAATTCATGCGAAATAATATCTAAATAAGATAAACTTGGATGATCTGCCTTTAATAATTTAACAAATCCCATAATTGAAGTGAGTGGGTTACGGAATTCATGTACAAAACTTGCTGACATTTGCCCTAAAATCGTCAGCCTTTCTTTATGTGTTTCGTTAATATATTGCTGTTTTTCCTCTAAATTTTTTGATATAATTTCCGAGTATTTTAAAACAGTATAATAAATTAATTTATCAAAACAAGTATGTATTTGGGCCATAATCGGTTTCAATTCACGTGCGCTAACATCTAATTCACACATCGCTTCGAAAAGTTCATTTCTTCCCACATTTGCATTATAAACAAAGTCTCCAATATTCGCATCTGCCCCTGCACGTTCAATAGCAATTTTCTCGCATAATGGCTGAAGATAATCTATATCTTTTTCTTCCATAGTAAGTTCGATAATTAACTCTAATAAATCCTCTCCATTTTGAACTGCTTCTAGTTTAAATGGATCTTTATTGGAAATTATCATTTTGTTTTTCCAGTTCTCAACGAATTGGTGCCTGTTGTTTTTCAAGTGCGAACAAAATACTTCTTTAATATCCTTATCGATTGGAAAAACCCCCATTCCCTCCATTTCCATGCGACGAATACCCTTTATATTTTGAATATTAACACAAAAAATGCGATTCGTTAATAGATTATTGTCACATTTTGTTAATATGTGTTGATAAAATTTTTAATGTCTTTATTAATTGTTTGGATTGATACATTCCATTTTCCTTCCTTTCATTCAAAGTTTTTTACATTCAATGCGACTTTTTTTTGCATCCTGCTTCATTCTTTCGTACAATAGAAAATGAAAGGTGTGAAAAATATGGTAAATAAAAATGTGGAAGATTATCTCCAAGAAGGCATTTACGGCCAAAAGCAGAACAAACCAGAAGAACGTAATATGTATTTAACTACATTACGTGAGCGTGTAGAAATCGCTTTAACTATCGGTCAAGTAATGCAAAGTAATGTATATTCTGAAGTAGCTAGTAGCATGCGCTCTTCTCAATCATTACAAATATTCCTAAATGGTGGCATTGCTTACCCACATTTATCAAAATACATTAAATTAGCAAATGAAAAAAATGTTCCTTTTACAATTGTTCAAAATAAAGGCATAGAAACACCAATCGGTTTAGTATTATCTCATAGCACTGCTATTGACAAAGAACAAATTTATGTAGAAGATGCTATTTTCAAACAAGAAATGAAGTAAAAGGTACACTTGGTTAAATTAAATCGTTCCGAGAAACGTAAAACAAACAATAAAAAAACGAGTATGGAATCGTAAACATTTCCTGCTCGTTTTTTATTAGGATGCTTAAGCTCGATCCACTTTATTTTTTAATACACACTAATTTCATTTCTGTCATTTCTTCTATTGCATATTTAATTCCTTCACGCCCCGTACCACTTTCCTTAACACCACCGTAAGGCATATGATCTACCCTAAACGTTGGAATATCATTAATCATGACACCACCAACCTCTAGCTCATCAATTGCACGCATTGCTTTAAACAAATTATTTGTAAACACACCTGCTTGTAGACCGTAACGTGAATGATTTACTTGCTCAATTGCCTCATCAAATTCTTTAAATGTATTTACTGTCATAAGTGGACCAAATACTTCTTGGCACTGAACAGATACATACTCTGGAACATTTGTTAATACAGTTGGTTCAAAAATCCTTGCATCACGTTTCTTACCACCGTATAAAAGAGTAGCACCTTCTTTAATAGCTTCTTGCACCCATATTTCAATTCGCTCTACATCTTTTTTCGAAATTAAAGCCGATACGTCCGTGTCTTCCAGCAATGGATCCCCAACAACAACTGTTTCCATCGCTTTCTTTAGCTTTGAAAGAAATTCATCCATTCTCTTTTCATGTACAAAAACACGTTGTACCGAAATACAAACTTGTCCATTGTTGACAAATGCTCCCCATTTTACACGTTCAATTAATTCATCTGTTAATTCTACATCTTCATCAATAATAACAGCAGCATTTGATCCCAGTTCCAACGTAACTCGCTTTAATCCAGCCTTTTCCTTAATTCCAATTCCAACTTTCGGACTTCCCGTAAAAGTAATGGAAGCAACATCATCATTTGTAACTATCGCCTCACCTACAGTTGAACCGGGACCAGAAATAATATTTAAAGCTCCTTTTGGCAATCCTGCCTCTTCAAATAATTCAACTAATGCGTAAGACGATAATGGCGTTTGATCAGCTGGTTTTAACACAACTGTATTTCCGGCAGCAATTGCAGGGCCGACTTTATGTGCCACTAAATTTAATGGGAAATTAAATGGTGTAATAGCTCCTATAACCCCTATCGGTTTTCGTATTGTGTATGCAATACGCCCATCTGCACCAGGTGCTGCATCAAGTGGCAGTGTCTCGCCGTATATACGCTTCGCTTCTTCCGCTGCAAATTTGTATGTCTGAACGGTACGATCTACTTCTCCCCTCGCAGCACGAATTGGTTTTGCAGCCTCTTTTGCAATAATCTCTGCAAATTCTTCTCTTCTTTCATCCATTTTTTGTGCAACCTTCTCTAAAATAGTCGCACGATCATATGCAGATAATGTATTCATTTTTTTCATTGCATTTTTTGCAGCAGTAACAGCCTCTTGTACATCTTCTTCCGTTCCTTGTGCAATTTCCGCTAACGTTTCTTCAGAATATGGTGCGTATAATGGTTTGTACGTGTTTACAGACTTCCAATCTCCATTTATATATAAATGCTTTTTCATAATTCTTCCCCTTCCAAATATATGTATACAACAATATTTCACCTAGTGAAAGGTCTGACTTATGCCATTGTATCATAGCCCTTATTCTGCCAAAAACATTATGCTCAAAAAAACCCTGCCATATAGCAGAGTCTACGAACTAATTTGTTCTTGAAATGGAATTTGTTTTTCATCTTCTAAAATAACAATTGATTCTACAGTTTTTGTAACTTCTAGTCTCTTTATATAGTGCCCATCTAATTCTTTCACGCAAAACTTATAATTTTCAATTTCAATGAAATCCTCTTCAGCAATTTCTATATTCTTCGTTAAAATCCAACCACCGATTGTATCAACATCATTATCGTCAATCGTTAAACCTAATAACGTATTCACTTCACTAACAAGCACTTTTCCCTCTAGTATTGTTTTCGTTTCACTAACTTGTTGAATTTCTGGCTGTTCATCCGTATCAAACTCATCTTGAATATCTCCCACTATTTCTTCTAAAATGTCTTCAACTGTAACAAGTCCAGACGTACCACCATATTCATCTATCAATATAGCAATATGCGTTCTTTCTTTTTGCATTTTTAAAAATAAGTCGTGTATTGGGATAGAGTCGATAACTAAAATGATTGGCCTAATATATTGCTCTACTTTCTTATTACTTACTGCATTATGCTGCACAAAATCTGTGAAAATATCTTTAAAGTTTACAAAGCCTATTACGTGATCTTTGTCCCCATCTACAACTGGATATCTCGTATATTTTTCCCGAGACATTTTTTGCAAAGCTTCTTCAGCAGGCATTTCTTTACTTATAATATGCATCTCAGTTCGAGGTACCATTATTTCTTTCGCTATACGATCATCAAATTCAAAAATTTTATTTACATATTTATATTCAGACTGATTAATCTCTCCATTTTTGTAACTTTCTGAAACTAACAACCGTAATTCTTCTTCTGAATGAACCTCATCGTGCCCTTTCGGTGGTTTCAGCCCTAAAAACTTCGTAATAATTCGGGCTGATCCATTTAGGATCCAAATAAATGGGAACGCCATATGGTAAAAGAAAATTAACGGTTTAGCAACAAACAAACTCACTTGTTCAGCTTTTTGAATCGCGAATGTTTTTGGGGCCAATTCCCCTATTACAACATGTAAAAATGTAATAAACAAAAACACTAAAATTACAGCAAACATGTCTGCTAGTTGAGTAGAAATGTTCAAATTTACAAAAAGCGTGTCAAACATTTGCTTTAACGCCGGTTTACCAAACCACCCAATCCCCAGAGCTGTAACTGTTATTCCTAACTGACAAGCAGATAAATATTCGTCTAAGTTTGTAATGACTGTTTTGACAGATATTGCGCGATTATTTCCTTCTGCAATTAAATAGTCAATTCGTGAACTTCGCACTTTAACAATTGCAAATTCTGCTGCAACGAAAAATGCCGTTAAGGCAATTAAAACAATCACTATACTTATACTATATATGTCCAAATACTTTTCCTTACTTACGTTGTAAGCAAGGAAGCCACCTCCTACTTAATTTTATTCAAGTGAAGTAAGCATTCTAATACTCTAACAAAATTCTACATTAGCAACCACCTTTTTATATATTATATGCATACATAAAAAAGATATTTATCATTATGATAATCTAATTCATTTCCATCAGTCAAATAGTTCTAAATCTTAAGATAAAACGTTTTTATATACACGATATATTCTTCACAGCTTCATTTCGTGAAAAAACACTTTCTTTGCCGATTCCACACTTCTTTTGTCACACTAGAAGGGAACTTCCTTCATAGATCGAAATCATTCAACAGGATATATATAGGAGGGATTATTTTGGAATATAAAACACCATTTATCGCAAAAAAATTAGGTGTTAGCCCAAAGGCTGTTGTCCGGATTGCACAACAATTAAATCTTACGATAGAAAAAAATAAATATGGTCACTTTATTTTCACACAAGAAGATTTAGATCAAATGTTAGAATTCCATCTTTCACAAATAGAGCAGTCTCAAAACTCTCACCCTACTCAAAAAACATCATCAAATGATGTTGAAGAATTAAAAACTCAAGTAAATACAATTGTTCAAGACAAATCATCACATGAATTTGAGCAATTAGCAGCTCAATTAAACACTATTACGAGAAGGCTAGATCGAATGGAAGAACAAATGCAAGATAAGGCAAATGATGTTGTTACGTACCAACTTTTACAACATCGCCGTGAAATGGAGGAAATGTTAGAGCGAATTCAAAAGCTAGAAGCTTCCCTGAAGAAAGAAGAACCAATATATATTACTCCCGATTCAAAACCAACATATGAACGAGAAAAGAAGCCGAAGCGCCGCAAAATGATTTTTAGTATATTTGGATTATAATTTTTAGACCCTTATTAAAATAATAAGGGTCTTTTTTCATGAAGAATGACTTCATATTAAAATAGCATTCTCTTTATTATATATATTCATTTCGCTTTATTTTGTCAACATAATATTTTTACTGTATTCTGCGATTAATGCCTGTGCATGAGCATTCCCTTGAATCACATCTCGAAATTCTTTTAAAGAATACAAATGCGTAGCCCCTTTTCGAGCATGAATTCGCACTGGTACACCTTGTAAAGTATCATGAAACTGAAATGGCTTATCTACCGGTTCAATTGGGAAACCGAGTGTTAATAAATACATATACATTCTTTTTGTCACTGCTGCAATATACCATTCTGCTTTCGTTTCTAATGCATGCATAAATAAAATAGCTGTTAGTCTTTTGAAGTGTCCTCTCCCACGAGACGTTTTCGCAATACTCAACTTGCCTATTTCATACACATTTTTCAAATCTTTCACTAAATCATTTTTAGAAAACGGATAGAAAAACTCAGAATTCGATTGCTCTGGTTCCGTATACTTAATACATTCTACTGTACCAATATGATGTTCATCTTCTATTAATAAAAATCGTGATGGATTTAAATTACGTTCTACGAACATTAAGTTTCTTTCTTCACAAAAATCTCCCCATAGTTGCTCGAACCAAAAATGTTCTTCTTTTGTTTGAACACGCTGGAACATATTTACCCGCCTTTCCCATCGCCGCTCTGTTTTTGATAACGCTTTCACTATCTATCATATAAGAACAAATCTTCGTATGCAACTAAAAATATTTATGACTTATTATATTCTGTAAAACGAATTAAATTCCATCTTAATCGTCTTTTATCCCTCATGTACCGTTCTTCTAACAACATACTTATATTACTTTCAAATTCAAATCGTATAAAGTTGTCTTCCATACAGCATATATTTCTTCTTAATCAAAAAAAATCCTTTATAAAAAAGGATTTTTTTACTTCTTCATGCTTTTTAACCACTTCTCAAAAATTTGTACCATTCCATGTTTTCCGGCTAATTTCTCTTCCCCTTGTTTCGTTTTATATGGATATAATTGCAAAAACACACCACATCCAGACTCAATTTTTTTACTATGCATATGACTTCCTGGATATACACAAATAACTTCATAAATGGCCCTTCGATAATAGACTCTCTTTCCATCCTGTTCTTCTACATATTTTATAGACCAGTACTTATACATTTGCTCAGTTGCCTTCGTATTTCCAACGTGCTGAAAAATGTTGTACATTGGGCTATACTTCACTTCAATAATAATAGAAGATTGATATACGTATTTCCCTTCTTCCTTTACATAACAGTCTAAGCGAATGTCTGGCTTCTTCGTATCTTCTCCATTATAAAAATTACTCCCTTTACTTAATGCAATAAGGGGATGAGTTTCAATTAAATCATTAAATGCGACATGTACTCTAATATCATCTCGGTGTAAAACTACTGTCGTTCCATCCTGTAATCCATCTACATAAAAATGTTCTTGAATTTGTTCACGAATGGAATTTCTAGCCTCAAAACCAATTTGCTCTAACATGGAAATAACGATAAAAAAAGCGTAATATTCATACACTAAAAATGTTGGTTTATAAACAAATAATAAAGATGGAGATTGTTCTGTATATTGTGGAAGTACATCTAAATGCTGTAGTAGTTGTTGATGTGGTATCGGTAAATTATGTGAGTACATGTTACCTGTTTCGGAAACTTCTCTCCAAAATGGAGAATGCATTAAAGTTTGAAAGTATTGTACACTTTCATGTACAAAGTGCGCTAATATTTTATATTCTTGTATCTTCATAGAGCTTTTTCGCAAATCCGCCTCTTTTAGTAAATGAATATTTTTATACTTTTGTTTCTCTCTATCGGTCACTGATCCATTACGCTCAATTGTTTGTATAATCGTTTTTACAGCTTGAAATTCTTCTGATTTCTTCCTTTTTGCTCTTTCTAATATTTCAATTGTTTGGCTCAAAAAACTTTCAGCTTCAAGTAAATAGAAATAAAATTGCATCGCTTTAAATTTAAGAAATGCATTTTCCTTACTATTTTTTTGTTCTATAAACTTGCGATTATAATATTTGGCATACGGTTTTCTTTCCGCCACTATCGCTCCTTTTCTCGTTGCTTTCCGCTCTTTTTCTTCCCATTTATATTCATGTATAAATTTTGAACTCGATTCTATTTTCTTAAAAATTTGCTTTATCTTTTTCATTTTTTGCGGCAACTTTCTAAGTAACACTAAATAAGAAGAATCTTCAATATCACTAAGTGCAGAGAAAGTCTTTTTATAATAACCTCTATCTAAAATCAACTCATTCAAAATTGACTTTACATAGTTTTGAATCATTTCAAATTGATCATCAAAAAAATTTTTGGGAACGATTTGAAATGCGCCATAATACGTTCTATCTTCTATATTCACTTCAAAATGATATAATCCACAACGCCATGGATAAAAGAATTCCGTTTTTCCATGTTCATATATTAATACCTTTTGTTTTTTTTCATTTATTTCATATTTTGACTCTTTTATATTTTTCTGTCCCTCATATACTTTATTCCATATAAAAGTAATATTCATTGGACTTTCATAATGGTAATGCAATCTAATTGGTTTTAATTCTTGTACTTTATAAATACATTGAACTAATGCTGTAGTAGATGTACAAAGACGATTTAATAAAATATATTCCCCCTTTGCCTCAGTTCCAATGATTAACTTTAATACAAAAGGGAGTGTTTCTTTCGTATCAACGATTTCTGTTTCATATCGCCCTTCATTTTGCATAGCCATACAGCTCCAGTTCTCTACGCTTTTCTCTTATATATGCTAAAGAGTGTTCAAATGTAGATACTCTGTTTGCAAGTGGCGATTGCAAAAGAGGTAGTAATGTCGCCCCCCTTTTTACGTCTTCAGAAAGTAAAGACCCAACCATCATTTCAGTACCTCTTATTTTCGTCAATACACGTTGCTTGATTTGTAAATCAAATCCCTCTTCTCTACTGATCATATAGGAATGATTATTTTGGAACGGTATATTTTGCAAGTAAGTAGCGATTGCGTTTGCACATCGAAATGAAATTCCCTTTGACATATCATGTGATGACAATACAACATGTAACTTATCTAATAGTTCTAACTCTTCTTCAGAAAACACCTCAATCATCGCTTTATTCCTGACCCAGCTTATACGAAATTCTCCTGCAGTTACTTTCAGAGGTGGTTGTAATACAATTTTCTCTTGTTCCATACACATCTCACAAAACGGAATCTTTTGTAACGTTATTAAATTCGTCCGATCTAATAATCGATCTGAGAGTTCTTTCGTTGTTTCATCAAAATTTACTGTACCTACAAATATAATATTTTCACCAATTTCAATTGTTGAAGGAATTGGATTTTCTTTTCCTTGTACACCTTCATACAAATTTAGAATACGGTTTTGCTTTTCAAGTTGAAGAACAGATAGAAATGGAGTAAACCAATGCTCAATATGTGACATATTCATTTCATCAAAAACGATTATATATAGTTGATTTTGATTTTCTTTTGCCTTCATTAACGCCCTAACTAATTTTGTTTCACTTTCAATAAAAGTACCATTTGGGTGAAGGTAACCAAGTAAATCATGTGGTTCTTGATACGATGGTGAAATCGGAATCCAAACCAATTCTTCCCCATACTGTAATCCAAGTGCTTCTGCATAAGCTTGCACAAATCGGGATTTCCCAGCGCCTGGTATACCACCTAGAATCGTCAACATATTTGTTTTCGCACTTATATGGAAATTATAAATGTCCGTTTCATCCAAATATAGCCCTTTATTACGTACAAAACTTTTTACATACTGTAAAAAGACGGATTCACGCTCATCCCATTCCCATTCATCCTTGTGCACTTTTATTTCCTCTACTTCTACATGCTTACCTTCTTCAGTCATTCGTTTTTTTAATTGCTCATACATGTGATTGCTTACAAAATACAATTGATCTTCTACCGCTATTTCCACATACTTCATCCAGTCATTTAAGTCTATATACTTACATTCCCGCTGCTGTTCAAAATATGCGATTGAACTAATTGATGATGACTTTAAAGATATATTTCCATATAACCTTCCATCGTGCCACAATAATTCGGGAGGCTCAAAGTCTTTCGGATATTTTGGCATTAGAAATGACAAATAGCCATTTCCAAGTTTTCTTTCTAAAGACTCTCCTTTTTTGTATTCGGAAACTTTAGGTACTGGAATCATTTTATAGCCATTGGCCATTTCTCGTGGTTCTTCTGCACAAATTAACTCCACGTATATATGTCCTCTTTCATAATAGAGACGAAACATAACCAGTTGCTTTTCTAATTTTCTTTTCTTTAATTCCGAAAAGACTTTTTCATTCTTTTTATTGCTACATAAACCTTCAAATACGTATGGTTCATTTTTTAATTGCTCTTGTAACGTGAATGGTATTGGCGATAGGCATTGTACAAAGAAGTTCTCTCCATTCTTCTCTCTCTCTGCTTTTGTAAACTTTCCGATAAACCTCATATAGTACATTCTTTTTATAAAACTTGGCTGAAGAGCTTTATGTAATCTCACCTTCGTCACCTTCTTTTTTTCATACTATTCTTAGTGTATGAAAGAAACGAAAAACTAGAAACAAAAAACCTGACGTTATCCGCCAGGTTCAAAATTAAAACGTATATTAATGAGATGGAAATGCTTTTTTCTCTTGTAAAATGGCATTATGAGCAATTTTCATTTTAGCAAGTACATATCGCAATCGATCTTCAGCGTTTTCATCTGTATTTTTCTGTAATTCCGCCAAATTCTCTACAGCACTCGCTAAATTTTCAATCACTCCTCGTAGTTCAGGATGATGATTAAAAAAGGATTCTTGCACTAATACTTTCCTTACTTCACTCGCTAAATCAACAATTCTGGTTAACTGTTCTTTTTCTTCCATTTTCATCCCTCCTGAATATCTTATGTATTAAATATTCTCTAGACAAAGAAAAAAGCCCTTTATTTAAAAGGACTTTTACATTTTTATATTTCCAGTTAATAACATATAAAGTGATGTGATAGCTGCGATAACAATTGCCCACATTACATATCTCTCAATACCTTTAAAACAACGATTTCCTTTTTCTTTTCTTGCATACATGTAAACAATAATCCCAATTCCATACACGATTGAAACAAGTAATAAATTTTTCAAACCTGCTGCATATAGAAGCCATACAGAATAAGTAGAAGCAATTAAAGCTAACGAGCCGTTTTTTACTTTTGCATCTTTTAGTTCGTTTGTAATAACTAATTTAAATTGGAATAACGCTGATAATAAATATGGTACTAAAATTGATGTTGAAGCTATGAAATACATAATTTGATATGTTGATTCTGAAAACAGAACAATTATAAATATAATTTGGGCAACGCCATTTGAGATCCATAATGCCATATGTGGCGTTTGTTTTTTATTTGTTTTCGTAAAGACTTTCGGAAACACGCCATCTTTTCCTGCTACGTGGGAAATTTCAGAAACAAGTAAAAACCAGCCTATTAATGTACCTACAAGTGAAGCAACTAACCCAATGTTAATCGCAACGGCGCCCCATGTCCCAACAACATGTTCTAATACATGTCCCATTGACGGGGTTTCTAACACGGAAAGCTCTCCTCTTGTCATCGCTCCCATAGACAAGACAGAAATTAAAATATAAATAGACATTACTAAAATAAGTCCAAGTACTGTCGCTTTACCAACATCTCGGCTATTTTTCGCTCTACCAGATAATACAACCGCTCCTTCAACCCCAATGAAAACCCAAAGAGTTACAAGCATTGTATTTTTCACTTGACCAAGTATAGAGGAAACTGATATAGTTCCTTCTCCCCAAAAATCATGTGTAAATGTATCCCAGCGAAACGCTGTTACCATTACAACAATAAATAATACGATTGGAACTAATTTCCCTATCGTTGCGATAACATTCATAATAGATGCTTCACGAATTCCAAATAAAATTAGAAAATGAAGTGTCCATAATAAAAGTGATGCACCAACGATAGACGCAACATTATTTCCACCTTTAAAAATGGGGAAGAAATAACCTAATGTACTAAACAGTAACATGATTGTTGCAACGTTTCCTAAAATTCCTGCTAGCCAATATCCCCAAGCACTGTTAAATCCGATATATTCTCCGAAACCAGCACGTGCATAACTATAAATTCCGCCCTCAAGCTCCGGTTTTTGTCTTGCTAACGTTTGATATACGAGCGCGAGTGGAATCATTCCCATCGCTGTAATACACCAACCTATTATTATAGAGCCGCTATTTGCTCCTACTGCTAAATCATGTGGTAAACTAAAAACACCACCACCAACCATCGTTCCGACTACTAATGCAATTAATGGAAAAAACCCTAACTTCTTTTCTATTTGTACCACCCCATCTGTCATTCTAGGTGTTATGTTCGTTCAACTATTAAAGTCACCTTTTTCTCTAATAGACGTTTCTCTTATATTTTTTCAGGAAAACATTACTTATTCTAAAAGAAAATGAAGAAAAATGGAATACTTTTTTGAAAAAATGTATAAGTATGCACAAAAAAACCGTTCATTTTGTAATGAACGGTCATTTCATACATATAAATTTGTATATTTCTTGTAAAATTAACGAAGTAAATTCTCTTTTTGTAAAAATTGTTTCGCAACTTCTTCACTACTTTTTCCATTTACATTTACTTCATAATTCATTTTTCGCATTTCTTCATCTGTAATCTTCCCAGATAATGTATTTAATACTTTTTCAAGTTCAGGATATTTCTGTAACGTCTCTTTTCTTAATAATGGTGCACCTTGGTACGGTGGGAATAACCCTTTATCATCTTGTAGCACTTTAAGTCCATACTGCTCAAGTTCACTATCAGTTGAATAGGCATCGATTACGTTAACATCCCCTGATTGAATTGCACTATAACGTAGTTTCGGTTCCATCGTTTTCACATTTAAAAACTTATAGTTATATAATTTTTGCATTCCTTTATAACCGTCTTCACGATCAGCAAATTCTAATGTGAATCCTACTTTAGCATCCTGTGCCATTTTTCCTAAATCAGAAATTGTATTTATATTATTTTGATTTGCTATTTTTTTCGGCATAGCTAGTGCATATGTATTGTTATACTCCATCGGCTTCAACATAACCATATTATATTTCTTTTCCATTCCAATGCGAGCCTGCTCATATACTTCATCCCGATTTGTACTTTTTGGCTCTTCTTTCACGAAAGTAGATAAAGCTGTTCCTGAAAATTCAGGGTATATATCTACTTCTCCTGATTTCAATGCTTCAAATACAAATGCTGTTTTTCCAAGACCTGGTTTTAATTCTACGTGTAAATCGGTATCTTGTTCAATAAGTTGCTTATACATTTGAATTAAAATTTCAGGCTCTGATCCAAGTTTGCCGGCAATAACAATATCTTTCTTTTGTGTATTCCAAAGAAATGGAGAAGCAATCATTATACAAGTAATACATATCGTCAATATAACACGCTTAGAAGAGCGTTTCGGACTCTCAAGCACCCGAAGTACTACATCAAAGAATAAAGCTAGTAACGCGGCTGGTACGGCCCCTAAAATGATAAGCGCATGATCATTTCGATCGATACCAAGTAATATGAGTTTTCCGAGCCCACCAGCACCTATAAGAGCTGCTAATGTAGCCGTTCCAACAATTAATACCATCGCCGTACGAATACCGGCCATAATAATTGGTAATGCAAGAGGAAGCTCTACCTTCCACAGTCTTCTCCAGCTATTCATCCCCATAGCTCTCGCTGCTTCGATTAAAGATTCATCTAACTCCCTTATTCCTGTATATGTGTTTCGTAAAATAGGTAATAGTGCATACACAACTAATGCAATAATAGCCGGAAGTTTTCCAATTCCTACTAACGGAATTAAAAGTCCGAGTAACGCAAGTGATGGCACTGTCTGCATAACCGCAGAAGTTCCTATTATAAATTCAGCCATTCGTTGTTTTCTCGTTAATAAAATGCCAAGTGGCACCGCAATAATTACTGCAAAAAATAGTGAAATAAGCGATATTTGTAAATGCTCACTTAATGCAGTTAGTAATTCTATTTTTCGCTCTTGAAACGTTTGTATAAAATCAGTCACTGTTTAGCCTCTTTCCTTCATTTGTTCAACAATGTAATTAACAATATGACGACTTGTTAAAGCTCCAACATATTGACCATTTTCTTCAACTGGAACGACTTCGTCAGCTCGTACACGAACTAAAGCTTCTTGTAAAGAAGAATGCAATGATAGTGTATCCCCTTCTATCCGCATACTTTTATCAAGTGGTAATACATCTTCTATACTTTTCCCCTCATACCAAGGTCGCCCACGATTTCCAATGAACTCCTCTACAAACTCATTTTTCGGATTATGTATAATACCTTCTGGTGTATCTAATTGAACAACTTTTCCTTCTTTCATAATACAAATACGATCTCCAAGCGATAACGCTTCTTGCATATCATGCGTTACGAACACAATTGTTTTTTGAATCTTTTTTTGCAATTGTACGATATCCTTCTGAAGCTGTTCCCTACTTAATGGGTCTAACGCACTAAACGGTTCATCCATAAGAACGATTTTCGGGTTTGCGGCTAATGCTCTTACGACACCAACGCGCTGCTTTTGCCCTCCTGACAATTCATCAGGCATACGATCGCGATATACGTCTGGATCTAGCCCGACCATCTGTAGCAACTCATCGACACGAGCTTTTATTTTTTCTTTGCTCCATTTTCTCATTTCAGGAACAACTGCAATATTTTCTGCAATTGTCATATGCGGAAACAAAGCGATTTGCTGCAATACGTATCCTATATTCCAACGCAATTCATTAATATTATATTGTTGAATATCTTTTCCATCGATTAAAATAGATCCTTCAGTCGTTTCAATTAAACGGTTAATCATTTTCATTGTCGTTGTTTTCCCGCAGCCACTCGGACCAATGAGAACAAAAAATTCTCCCTTTTTAATTTCTAAATGCAATGAATCCACTGCTTTCGTGCCATCTTCATACGCTTTTGACACATGATTAAATTGAATCACAAATACAACTCCTTTAATGTTGTTTCCTTTATTTTGATGGAATACGGCATTCATTTCAAATGATACGCTTTATAATAAAAAAAGAGCTCAAATTTGAGCTCTAACGGTCGAACAATATTGTTTTCATTATTGCAGCATATTCACGTACATACATTTTTTTCTTAGAGCGCATTGGTGTTTCAGCAGCTAGTGCCTCCATCTTCATGCCTAAACGCTTTGCGATTATTTTCGTTCTATATAAATGATACGTATTACTTACAACTACCGCATGTTTCACATCATATAAATCCATACTAAACTTTACATTTTCATACGTATTTGTAGATTGATCTTCTATTAAAATACGATTCTCATCTATACCATGTACCATTAAATAGTTTCTCATACTGTGAGCTTCTGGTATATCTTCATCTTCTCCTTGACCACCTGAAACAATTACTTTCGCTTCAGGATGGGAAAATAAATATTCCAACGCTACATCCAAACGGTTTTGCAGAGATAATGACGGTCTATCTCCAAATAACTTTGCACCTAATATAAGAACGTACGGAGAGTGATTACTCAATTTTTCACGAGCAACATTCTTCATTCGAAACGTCATATAAAGAATGTATAGTGGCGGTAGTAATAAGATTATAAGTAATATCCATTTGTTCATAAATAAGTTAACACTCCCTTTCTTTTTATTATATAGAAAAAGAAAGGGAGGCAGAAGTATTTTTTAAACGAGTGATTTATTCGGAACATCCGCTCCGAGTTTACGTTGTGATATCACATAATAAAGAGCGATTCCTAATGATAGGATCAATATACAGCTTAATAGGTAAAATGGGAGCATTACCCCAACTTTAGAAACACCAGCTGTAAACAGCATTAATAATACAATTCGTATTCCTGTACCAATTAATCGAAATAAGCTGTCTACACGTCCCATTACTTCATTTGGAATTTCCTCCATCATCAATACATTTCTTGCTACTCTTGTACCTGCATTTCCAATTGCATGAAAAACTGCAAGTCCATATAACAACATTACGGAAGGTTCAATAATCATTACGGTAATTGAAATTACATATATGAGCATCGTCATGACGATTGAAACTTCTGTCTTTACATATTTCATCATAATTGGAATACTTATTCCCGCAAGAACCGCTCCGACACCGTACATCATACCTTCTATTGCGTATACAGAGGCACTGGCTTTTAATAGATCTGAAATATATACCGGGATTAAATAATTTGCCATCATGACACCGATAAACGGCATATAAGTCGCCAGTAAAAACCAAAAGAACTTCGGACGCTTTTGCATAAAGTGAATCCCTTCGAACAATTGCTTCTTAAATGTTACTTTCCTTTTTACTTCCTTTTTCTTTACGTACGGTATACATAAGAAAAGGAAAAATGCTCCTGCAAAAGTTAACATATCTACTAACAAAATCCATTTTAAAGAAATGATTTCAATAAGGAAGCTAGCAGCCGCTCCTGAAATAACTTGAGTTAACTGTCCTTGTATTTCCATTGTTCCACTTAAATTTTTATAATGTTCTGCTTGAAATATCTCTTGGTTAAACGCAAATATTGTAGGATAAAATAATAAATAGTAAAATGACCCTGCTATATATATAAGAATATAGTGAATAGAATGATAAGGTTGCCCAGTAAATCCCCATATAGCCATCATCCCTATAATGACTATCCCAATACCTTCATTACATAATAATAAAGATTTTCTTGAAAAACGATCAATACTCTGCCCGATAAACGGTGTTAATAAAAACATAATAAGAGTTGCGATGATGGAGACATAACCAAACGTTGTCTCTCCTCCATTCTCTTTAATTAACAACCACGGAATCGTTATCATAACAATACCGGAACCAATAGCTGATAGACTATTGGCCCCTAGAATGAAATACAAGCGTGAATCTTTATACAGAGATGACATATCACTCAACTCCTAGTTGTTTTTTCACCTCTTTATATACGCTCATATATGCTTTTAATTCTTTAACTAAATCATGAATTAATGGTTTTGCATCTTCTCCCAGTTCACCGTCTTGTACATGAAGTCCATCAAGCACAACTTGTTTTGGGATTGCATTTGCGTACACCCCTCTAGCAACAATACGCATATTGTTTAATGCGTTAATGCCACCTTTGCCGCCTCCAGCAACTGCAAGTAATGCGACAGGTTTATGAACAAATTCACTACTGCTTAAGTAATCTAATGAATTTTTCAGCGCCCCACTCATTGCATTATGATATTCAGGTGTACATAGTACTACACCGTCTGCAGTTTTCACTAATGCCTTTAATTTTTTTACCGCTTCTAATTCACGTTGTGATTCTTCCCCGTTATATAAAGGCAGTTCCTCTACTGATAAATCGTATAACTCCCCTTCAAATTGATCAGCAATATATTTTGCCACCACACGAGTTCTACCGAATTTTCTTGGCGTACCGTTAATAACGACTAGTTTCATAATTATTTCTCTCCTTTGTTTTTCAGTTATACTTTTATATTATCAGAAATTTCTATACAAAACACAATATAAAGAGGGAACTAGCTTGATAAAATAGTATGATAGACGAAAAAAATAACTCATACGAAAGTATGAGTTATTCACAATTACTTTTCCTCCTCTTTATGACACAGTATGCCTATGTTTCCTTTTGCTTCAAAATGGTTATACGCTTTTTCTGCTAATTTAATACGCTCTTCTGGTAAGGCTACATATTTCATAATATTTTCTATTATTTTTTCGTACGGAGTAAACACAATTCCTGGCCACTCTATCTCGTCCTCTCGATTACTATTTTCCGAAATAATAAATTTCTTATTTGCCACTGCATAAGAAACTCGAGGTGTTTCAAGAATTCCTGATAAGTAAAAATGAATATTTAATATAATTTTAGACCTAGCGATCAACTCATTTCTAACAATTCCCCACGCATTATTTTTAAAAACAATATTTAAATTCGGGGCAACTGCTTTTAATTGATCCAAAATAGCTTGCCGCCTCGGATTAAGAGCACCTATAAACAGTATATCGATGTCTTCAGTAATCTCATCTTCAAATGCATCTTTTTTTATTTGCAAAGTTGGGGCATAGTTCATTCCTATATGCCTTATTTCTTTTCCTACACCTTTTTGTTTTAACCATGCTATATTTTGTTTACTATAATCCCAAATTTCCTTATCTTTTAATAACATTAAATAAAGGGGGTGCGCATAAGGGCTTCCTTCATATAGCTGTTCTAAATTATAAATAATTGCATTTTTCGGAAGTAGATTCGGGTTATGCGCATATGTATGCGCTCCAAAAACAATTGTATTTTTCACATTTTCTAGTATTGTTTCTGAAATAATTGCTGTATTTCCCTCCTGCTCTAATCGCCATTTCAAAGCTCGTGCGACATCTATGAAACTACCATACGTCTTTGGGCATATAAAAAGACAATAATCATATTCTTTATTTAAATAAGCTTCCATTAGCCTTAAATTATTTTTATACAAATCCACATCCGGATATTTAAGTAAAAGCTCATTTGCATGTTTTTTTGCTACTTTATATAATCCAGCATAATAAGCAGCAATGCACCTTCTTAATTCAATTCTTTGCCGATGCTCATCTGCTACGTCCATGTCTAAAAGAATATTTGCGATACAATACGCTTTTAAATGATCACGATCATAATAATAATCTAGTAGTGGCATCAATTCTTCATACGTATTTCCATGTACAGATTCCCCTAGTTCTAGCGCCCATCGTATTAATTCCATTATTACTCCACTACTCCTTTAACCGAAATTGTATTTAATAAAATTTCGCATTACTTTCTACTATATTTGCTATATGCAACGGTAACTCTTCTTTTTTCGATTCCAAAAATTTTTGTGACACTGCACCTAAATGTTTTTTATGCGGTATATAAAAAGCACTTATAGAAATCTCATAGTCAAATAAGTAATCGTACACATGATAATCTACAAATAGAAGATCATTATTCGGAAAAGGGACTTCCTTCCCTTGCAAAGCATACATTAAAGCAATATTATTTTGAGATTTTAATCGATACATTCTTGCAAGTTGGTATAATGGCTCAGCCCTAGTTGGTCTATATTCCCACGCTTTTTGAAAATAAAGAATTGCTAATGCTGTATATTGCTCTTCTTGCGTCTTAGCATTTTCTTTTTCATCCGCTTCTGTTACTTCATGTTGTTTATTTGCTGAACGGTTTGCTAATTGTTCATAACAAAATCCTATTCGTAATAACGAATAGAAGACTTCTTCAACCCATCCCCCTGCTTCCACTCTTTTTTTGTACCATTTAATCGAATCTTCAAACTGACTTAAATGAAAATAAGTTTGGGCTAAATAAAATAAATATCTTATATGCAAATCAGGCGTTGTTTCTGGATCATTAATCCCTTCTAACAACAACCTCTCATCTCTCTCGAATTTATCAGCTTTACTCCCACCGTCCCCAGGGTCGTTAACGACAAGCGTCTCTAACCTTGCTACTCTCGTATTGTAATTCGCACCAACTTTGGAACGATCTATATCCCAATACTCATGAGTAACACCGACAGATTTCCATGGTAAAGAAGCTTTCAAAAGGCGTGTAAGCCAATACTTAATATGAATATCATATTGCAATGTAAGATAATGGTCTTCCGTTAAACTAGTCTTATCAAACTCAGGATCAACTTCTAATATCATATCTGCATCTAATATTAATAAATAATCTGCTTCTGGATATGTTTTTTGTGCCAATGAAACAGCTAAACTTCTGTTATAACCAAAGTTTTTAAATGGTTCATGATGAACTGTTCCTGGGATTTCATTTTCTTTACACCAATTTTCAATAATTTCAGGTGTATGATCAGTTGATCCCGTATCACAAATAGAAACAAAGTCTACAATTGATTTTGTAGCATTTAAACATCTTTCCATAATTCTAGACTCGTTCTTAACAATCATACAAAGACATAACTTTTTTTCTTTCCCTGCATTCTTCACTTGCTCATTTCCCATTTAACCACCTCATATTTTATTAACACGCTCTTTTCATATGTAACACCACTTCATAGCTACACTGATGACATAATCATCCTTTTACTATTTATGAAAAATTCATTTTATTTATTCTTATTTTTATGTTGGGACATCTTTCATGCTTCCCTTTATATTTGATACAATTAGTACAAATACACAATGATTGAATGGTATTTTTAAATTAGAGATTTCTTACACTATAAAAAAAGAAACTTGCGCCTATGCACAAGTTTCTTTTTAAAAACAGCCTTATTTTTTCACAACTTCATGTCCACCGAACTGATTACGAAGAGCTGAAACTACTTTTCCGTGGAATGTATCATCTTCTTGAGAACGGTAACGCATAAATAATGACATCGCGATTACCGGTGCTGCCGCTTGAAGTTCAAGTGCCGTTTCCACAGTCCATTTCCCTTCTCCTGAAGAATTCATCACACCTTTAATGCCATCTAGTTTTGGATCATCTGCAAATGCCTTTTCAGTTAAGTCCATTAACCAACCTCGGATAACCGATCCGTTTGCCCATACTTTTGCAACATCTTCATAATTGAAATCAAAATCACTTTTATCTAATACTTCAAATCCTTCAGCAATTGCTTGCATCATACCGTATTCAATACCGTTATGAACCATTTTTAAGAAATGACCACTTCCGACGCGGCCTGCATAAGAATACCCATTTTCTACTGCTAAATCTTTAAATAAAGGTTCTAATTGATCGTAAATTTCTTTTTCTCCACCAACCATTAAGCAAGCACCGTATCTAGCTCCTTCTACACCGCCTGATGTTCCGATATCTACGTAATGTAAACCAAATCTTTTCGCTTCTTCCGCACGGCGTAACGTATCTTTATAGAATGAATTTCCGCCTTCAATAACGATATCGCCTTCCTCTAATAATGGATATACATCTTTTAATACTGACTCTACAACTTCTCCCGCAGGTACCATTACCCAAATTGTACGAGGAGCTTCTAGTTCAGCAATCATTTCTTTTAATGTATAACGAGCAGTAATCCCTAAAGCCCCTGCTTTTTCAACAAGTTCTTTATTAACGTCATATACAACTATTTCATGCTTGTCTTCATATAAATGTTCTGCTAATGGGAATCCCATTTTTCCTAATCCAATTAAACCTAGTTTCATATTCATCAATCTCCCATTCTATACAAATATATTTAATAACGAAATTAGTCCAAGTGCTACAACAGATAATATCGTCTCCATTGCAGTCCATGTTAATAATGTTTCTTTCACAGTCATTCCAAAATACTCTTTAATCATCCAAAATCCAGAATCATTTACATGTGATAAAATTAATGACCCTGCACCTGTTGCAAGTGCTAGTAGTTCAACATTTACACCTGGTGTACTTGCTGCAATCGGTGCTACAATTCCAGCTGCTGTCATCATAGAAACGGTAGCAGATCCAGTCGCAATTCGGATAAGTGCCGCAATTCCCCAACCTAATAATATCGGTGAAATATGAGATTCTTTCGCCATTTCTGCGATTGTCGTTCCAATTCCAGAATCTAATAATACTTTATTAAACGCACCGCCTGCACCGATAACTAACAGTATGTTCGCAATTGGTCCTAAACAATCATTTGTAAATTGTAATACTTTATCTTTTGAGAAACCTTTTGCATAACCAAGACTAAAGAAAGAATATATCGTTGCAATTAATAACGCGACTATTGGATCTCCAATGAAGTGCAATACTTGTGCAAGTTGACTTGTTTTGCTTAGCCCTACTTCCGCAATCGATGCACCTAGCATAAGAAATACTGGAAGTAAAATAGTAAACAATGTATTTCCGAAACTAGGAAGTTCCTTCTTCTTATCTCTTTCAATAAATTGCTCCGCTATATCTAATGGTACTTCTTTATGTATACGAGCACCGATCCATTTCCCGTAAAGCGGACCTGAAATGATTGCAGTTGGAAGTCCGACAATTAATGCATATAAAATTGTCTTCCCTACATCTGCTTTAAAAATACCTACCGCTGCCATCGCTGCTGGATGTGGCGGAACGAGTCCGTGTACAACAGATAGTCCTGCTACTAGTGGAATACCGATTGTAATAAGTGATACCCCTGTTTCTAACGCAATTGTAAATACTAATGGAATTAGTAGTACAAATCCAACTTGGAAAAATACTGGAATCCCTACTAGAAATGCAACGAACATCATCGCCCAGTGAACACGTTTCTTCCCAAAACGATCTATTAATGTGGTAGCAATTCGTTCAGCACCACCAGATTCGGCCATCATTTTTCCAAGCATCGTTCCTAATGCTAAAACTATCGCTAAAAACCCTAACGTATTACCAAGCCCTAGTTTAATAGAATCGATAATCCCTGGATCTTTTGGTGAAGTTCCAATCAATGGCATTCCCATTGCTAGCCCTACACCAATTGCTGTTAATATTAACGCGACAAACGGATGCCATTTTACTACCGTAATAAGTAAAAGTAGTATGACAACTGCCGCTAGTACGATTCCAACTACCATTTCTCCCAATCCCCCTATTGTTTACGTTGGAAAGCAGCTATACAATCAAATTCTTCTTTCAAGCGATTGTAAAGTCGTTCATACATATAAAACATTTCTAAATATATAGCCGTATTTTCTTTATTCGGTACATGATGATGAACAATATCAATCCAATCCTTTACCTCTTCAAGAGAATCAATTTTTCCTACAGCATATAAAGCAACTGCCGCTGCCCCAAGCGCAGATGCTTCATGACTTTCAGGAACAAGCAATTCTTTTCCCATCATATCGGATAACATTTGTCTCCAAAATGCAGATTTCGCAAAACCTCCTGAAACGCGTATTTCAGTAAGTGGCCCTGTACAATCCCTGATTGCGAGTGCAACAGAATATACGCTCATACAAACACCTTCCATAACTGCACGTATAAAATGTTCTCGTTTATGCTGCAAGTTTATTCCGAAGAATGTACCTCGAGCATTTGCATTCCAGTAAGGTGCACGTTCTCCAGATAGAAACGGTAAAAATAGCAATCCACCCGCTCCAGCTGGTACACTTTCCGCATATTTAATTAATAAATCATATGGATCAATGCCAAGCTTTCTTGCAACTTCTTGTTCCGGGCTACCAAATTCATCACGTAACCATCTCAGTAATATTCCGCCGTTATTCGTTGGTCCGCCGATCACCCAGTGCTCATCTGTTAATGCATAACAAAACGTTCTTCCTTTTTCATCTGTATGAACACTTGATGAAATTGTTCGAACCGCACCACTTGTACCAATTGTAATTGCAGCTGAGCCAGGCGATATTGCACCAACGCCTACATTCGCAAGAACACCATCACTTGCACCAATTACAACTGGCGTATCTTCACGAATACCCATCTTTTGTGCTAATTCTGACTTCATACCCGATAAAATATATGTAGTTGGCACAGGTTTTGATAATTGTTCTGGTGACATATGTAACATCGTTAAAACATCTTCATCCCAGTTTAATGTTTCTAAATTAAATAACCCAGTAGCTGATGCTATTGAATAATCCACTACGTAACGTGAAAACAATTGATAAATAACATATTCTTTAATGGAAATAAATTTATAAGCACTTGCATATAATTCTGGCTCTTCCTCTTTCATCCACAATAATTTAGAAAGTGGCGACATCGGATGAATTGGTGTACCCGTTCGTCTATAAATGTCATGCCCATTCATATGTTGTAATAATTTTTCTGATTGTTTCGTACTTCTATTATCTGCCCAAATAATAGAACGGGTTAATGGCGCACCGTTTTTATCTACTGCAATTAATGCGTGCATTGCTGTACTAATACCGATTGAAGAAATATCTTCCGGTAATACATTACCCTCTTCGATGGCAACGCTTACAGTTTTGTATACAGCAGCACATATTACATCAGGATCTTGCTCAGCCCATCCGACGTTCGGTTGAATAATTGGATAATCAACTGCATGTGATGCAACGACTTTTCCTTTTTCTGTAAACACAACCGTTTTTGTACTTGTGGTACCGATATCAATCCCGATTACTCTCCCCCTTGTTTCCATGCAAATCTTCCCTTCGTTTCTAGCGAAATACGATTTAGTAAACCGTTTACATGAATTAGTATATAAAATATTTTTTTCATTAATCAAGTTTTAAAAAGAAAATTTTTTTCATTACAAAAAATAAAACCCCTCATTCCCTTTCATTTACATACTATATTTAGCTTTTCCGTTCGGTACAGTTACATAATATCCGTTTCGAAACACACTCTTTTTCTAGTTTTTGGATAACTAGTTCTTTAGCTTGATGGGTATGTGGTTCATTGTACAAAACCAACAGTTTTAGTAAAATTTCGTAAGGTATTAGTGGATTAGGAGATAAAAAAATTTAAATTCCTTGAGCAAACTGTAGTAATAGATTAGATACAAAAACGCCATCCTTTCCTATGATCCTATAGAAAGAATAGCGTATTTTTTCATTAAGGCACATTATTCTAAATTTATTGATGTAGTTGAGATGGACTCACTTTTTGAATTTGAACAAGTATATCAAACGCTTTACCTAATGATATATCAACAGTTCTTGGTATATCAGGCCCTTCGGTAGTTATTCCAGCGAAAATTGGATGTTGTTCGTTTAACCAAGTTTTTGTCACGCCGTTTGCCTTACGTAAATCAATAAAAAATTGATCTTTTTTAACTTGTCCAAAGATGTAGTTATAACTGTTTGGATCATCCGATTTTAATATTCCATATGGGCCAAATTCACCATGGCTGTTATTGACATTATATTGTCCTTCATAAACTGATGTTCCAATAGATATGTAACGTTTTCCATAATATTCCGCTAAATGTTGCCCAGCTACTTTAGGGTATATAAAAGGAAGCATATTTGTTTTCGAAACGTGTCCATTATGTCCCCATACAATGGTTTTTCCTAAATGTTCTTCAGTCCACTTCGCATTTTCATACATTGCAATATCATGTTTCAAATAAAAATCCGATGGTTTATCAGGAGGTGAAGTTAACATTGTAGTAAATTGTTCAATAATACGAGCATTTTGTTTTATCCATGCGAACTCTTTAGATTTCCCATTTAAATAACTTTTATTTTCCTCTAATATAGCACTAATTTGTTTAGCATCTGAAATATACTTTTCTTTTTCTTCTTTCGTAAGGCTTTCAAAAGTACTCATATCCTTTGTTACAGGAATAAGACCTTTTATCTTTTCTTCTACCCTCGGCAGAAGTTTTGAATTGGTTCTTTTAACATATTCTATTATATTATTATAAACATTCTCGTTTACTGATTGAATGTCCATCCCGATGATACGCACTTTAGATTTATGTTTTGGATTCGCATTATATTGCCGAATCCAATCAAGTAAATCTAACATTTCTTTCGTCTTAAATACAGGTGATAGATGTTGGCTTGGATTTCCCTTACCAGTAAGAACATATCGATCAAGTTCTAAAGCTCTGTCCCACCCCTCTTCTAAAACTAGGTTGGTAAAGCCCTTTTCAGATACTAAATAATTCACAATACGGTTTTTCATCGTAAAAACTTCATGAGCCCCATGCGTAGCTTCACCTAAACCTACAATTGAAGCGGAACCTACCATATTCTTAAGTGGTTTTAAATCATTAAAAGATGCATTTGGATTCGTTGTTTTTAAAGGCTTCGCGTGCATTTCTAACCATTCCGCTATTTGATTTTTATTGTAGGGAGCTGTAACAGAAACTCCTGTTTTCGAGTCTGCATAAGTACTTCCTACAAAATTAGTCAGTATTATAGCAGAAACACCAAGTGCAGTAATCATTTTCTTTTTCATAAAACCCTCCTGAAATATTTACTTAAAACGATAGCGTACTTTTATACTGAATTACGAGTATTAATTTTTTTAGAGTAAGTTGTTTTTTGCACCAAAATGGTATATTTTAGACTATAAAACTATGACAAAACTTATCCATTTCTCCTTTTTGCCTACTTCCTAAATTCAGCAAGTAAAATACTTTTAAAAGGATCAGGATTACTAAAGTTAAAGCTGTTCAAATTGACGGCCAATGTATGCTTGCCTCCAAGTGTTCCACCAACAAAAGTGGAAAACCCTAGAACGCTACCTCTATGTCCCCATACCGAGACACCGTTCGGAAGCTTAAATTCAACGATTCCAAGACCATACCCCGTTCCTTCTCTATCTGTAGGAACTGTAGTAAGCATTTGATTTAGCTGCTGTTCCTTCAGCAATTTACCACTGAGTAAGTATGAGAAGAATTTATTTAAATCGTCAGCAGTAGAAATTATATCTCCATCCGAGCTACCTGGGTTAATATACGTAACGTCTTTTAGCTCACTTGCTCCGTCTAGTTGGATATAGCCACGGGCATGCTTGGTTCCTGGAATCACGCTTGAATTACCAGGTAGAAATGTATTTGACAAATCAAGCGGTTCAATAATCCGATTTTCAACCTCTTCCGCGTAGCTGTTGCCAGTTACTTTTTCAATAAGGATCCCCAGTAATACATATCCTGTGTTTGAATAAGACCAACCCTTTCCTGGGGCAAAGTCTGGGGGAAGTGAAATCCCCATCTTTACAAATTCTTCAGCCGTATACGATTTTTTTGTATCCATAATATCGAAGTCTTTTGAATTTATATAGTCAGCAATACCACTTGTATGATTCAATATTTGCCGGATCGTAATCTGGTTACCATCATATCCGTTTCCTTGAATGACACCAGGCAACCATTTTTCAATGGAGTCGTCTAGATTCAAACGATTCTCTCCAGATAATTGAAGTAGAACTGTTGCAATGAACGTTTTCGTTACACTGCCAATACGAAAGCGAAAATCTGCTTTCATTGGTTTCTTGGTTCTCACATCTGCTACCCCAGCGGTATAACTCCAAGTTTTACCACCCTTAGAAATGTTAGCGAGTATTCCCGGGTATCCAAGTTGTAGTGCATCCCGTATTGCTTTCTTAACGGAATTACGATCGCTTTGCGTACTTGTTTGTAACGAACTAGATACATTTTGCGTGGGTTCTGCTTTTACAATTGAGTTTGGTGTTATATATAACAGGGAACTTCCCGCTATTAAAAGTGCTAGACTTGCACATGTAATTTTACTGCGTGTTTTCATAAAGCATTCCTCTCCTCTATTTAAATTGTATTGATGGTTGATAGGTATGTCATATGCTAACCACATAGCTATAAACTTTCCCAATGAGAAAAGTCAACACTGAATTTGCAATCATCTATACACCAATTATTTCTACAAACAACTCTCTGACCTAATAAATGATTAATCCCTCTTCTTCAGATGTCTGTTAACATCTATAATTTCTTCTTTTCTTCCATAGGTTTTATTAATTTGTTTTTATAAAAATATATAGTAACTATTCCCCCCTCTCGTTCTTCTCTATATTTTGATCATACACATTGAAAATCTCTTTTTTCTTACTCCTTTCTTACAAATTCCTTACGTTCAAAACTACTTCTATATTTCGGTGGTTTTTATTTTAAGAAAACTTAGTTCTATTAACTTAATAGCAATGGAATAGCACCAAATGCCAATCAACTGAAGAAAAGTAAATGCCTCGAAAATGGAAATACTGCGCATTTTTCTTAATAGACATAGGAATCGGCTCCTCACTATAACCTTTTAACCATATAATTACATATTACGTATTATAATTATAAAACTTAATTAATTTCTTATTTTTCAGAAAAATAAGAAACAATAACACTGAATTTATTGTATAATGTTGTAAAAAGATGTCGGAGGGATTTAATGTTAAATAAAATATCTCAATTCACAATAAAGCTTTCATCAATTCTCTTATCACTCTTATTATTATTAAATTTACCTTATTTGTTTATCACTCAAAATGGATTTACCTTTCAACCAATTTATTTTTTTGACCAGATCGTTACTATGTTTAAACAGGTTTTCTCCCCTGAATCATTGTTGGTTATAGGATCAGACCCAAAGTTTGGTCATTTAAAAACAACACCATTATTTCCAACTGTTTTAGAACCTTATCTATATTCATTTACTATATTATTTGTGGCCTTTTTGCTTGCGCTCTTTATCTCATCTAGCATGGCATTTTTTTATTTTTTGGCAAAAGATTATATAAAAAAATGGATAAACCGAATTGTGTTCATATTAGAAGCTGTCCCCGATATGATGATGATGATTTGTTTGCAAATATTTTTCATATGGGTACTTCAGAAATTCGGGGAAGCTCCTTTCACCATTATTTCTTTTAATGAAAATCGAGCTTATTTACTCCCTATTTTATCTTTATCTGTTTTACCTACATTACAAATGTTTCGAATGATGGTGTTATACATAAAAGAAGAACATGGAAAACATTACGTAGAGGTTGCATATGGCAAAGGCCTTTCATCAAGTTATATACTTTGTATTCATTTATTCAAAAATATATCTATCCACTTCTTCCACCATTTAAAAACGATTTTTGTTTTCTTACTGTCTAACTTATTCATTTTAGAATTTGTTTTTAATATGCAAGGCATTATTCAATTTTTATTTAAAAAGGCGTTTATTTCACCTCCCGCTGCATTTATCATACTTGTCATGATTATCTTACCGTTTTACGCCATTTTTCAAATAATCTCTTTCATGATGAATAGATGGCAAAAGCAATTGAAAGGAGCAGCTTTATGAAATCTATTTGGAAATCAAAACGCTTTTTAATCGGCTTTACTTATTTATTCATACTTGTTTCAGCTAGTTTTATTTATAGTTGGTTCTTTAAAGATAACATCCCAAAAGCTCCCCAGTTACTTTACAATGACAATAACGAATTGCTTGGAAAGGCTCCCTTTCCACCATCGTTAATACCGCCTTTTGGATCGGATCGTTTTGGAGAGTCTGTTTTCTTACAAATTATAGAAGGAGCAAAATTCACTATCTTATTAGCTGTGGCAATTAGCTTCTTTCGCATATTATTCGGAACATGTATAGGAATCCTCTTAAGTTTATATGCGCCAAAATTCAAGAGATTTTTCCAGGCATGCTCAGAAGTTTTTTACTATATTCCTACTTTATTTATCGCATTTATACTCATCACACCTGTTAATATTGTAATCGTATCAAATGCTGATAGATTAGATCCAAATATTTCATTTGCGTTTTATCAAGTACTCGTACTTATTTTCGTCGCTCTGCCTACACTTTCTTTATATATATCCTCAGAGGTTGATGAATTTATGAAACAAGATTACATTTTAAGTTCACAGTTACTGGGTGCTAGCCGTTTTCATATTATCAAAAAACACTTACGAGTCTTATTACTTGACCGCTTATTTGTTTTATTTATGGAACATATCGTCCAAACTCTCATACTCGTTATCCATTTAGCGTTGCTTGATATTGTAATTGGCGGGATACAAATGCGGGAACTCTATGATGGAGTGCTCAAACCTGTTTCTCTATCTAACGATTGGGCAGGCCTTATTGGGTTAAATCGTAATGAAATGAATCTTTCATGGTGGATTATTTTTTATACTCTCGTTTCATTCTTTATTACAATTCTATTTATTAAACTTATGACGATCGGGATTCAAGATGCACTGAAAGCAAGAGATTCGCAAGTTGTAGCAATTCAAACCATTCCAGATCATAAAAAATTTGTTAAAAGTAAAGATTCTTTTTCGTTTGCAAATAAATTAAACCTTTAATCATTTCTCATTAATCGGCATTGATATAAAAGAAGCTGATCCCTGTTGAATACAGGGATCAGCTTCTTTATGCCGTCTAACTTTTTTACATGTCCTTTGCTAGACTCATGCTTTTTATATTTAAAATGAATTATTTGCAATCACAATTATGCTGTTTAAAATTGATTACCATACGTCCTTGAATTCTACCTTGTTCCATTTCTTCGAATACATTTTGTACTTTATCTAGAGAACAAGTTTGAACAACCGGCACTACTTTTCCTTCTGCACCGAACATAAATGCCTCTTCTAGATCCTTACGAGTACCAACTAGAGAACCAACTACTTCAATTCCATCTAGTACAAGGCGCGGAATGTTTAAATCCATAGTTTCTACTGGTAAACCTACTGCAACGACTTTACCACAAGCACGTACTGCGTCAACTGCTGAATTGAATGCTACTTTTGAAACAGCTGTTACTACAGCAGCATAAGCACCACCAAACTCATCTTGCACAATCTTATCAGCAGGACCTTGAGAAATTGGATTGATAGTCATATGAGCACCAACCTCTTTTGCTAAGGCTAATTTATCATCATTAATATCTACTGCAATTACCTTTGCACCAAATACATTTTTAGCATATTGGATAGCTAGGTTACCTAATCCACCACAACCATAGATTACGATAGGTTGGCCAGGTTTAATATCTGATACTTTTATTGCTTTATATGTAGTTACGCCCGCACATGTAATTGATGATGCTTGAGCAGGATCTAATCCTTCTGGTACTTTCACCGCATAGTCAGCTGTAACAATACATTGTTCAGCCATACCACCATCTACTGAATAACCAGCATTTTTAACTTCACGGCAAAATGTTTCTCTACCAGTTACGCAATATTCACAACGTCCACAAGATTGGAACATCCATGCAATACTTACACGATCACCTATCTTTAGTGAAGTAACATCATCAGCAATTTTCGTCACAATACCTACACCCTCATGACCAAGAATACGGCCATCTGTGTTTCCAAAATCATGATTTGCAACGTGTAAATCAGTATGACAAACCCCACAATACTCTACATCTACTAACGCTTCACCTGAGTGTAACGGACGTAATTCCTTTTCAATAACTTCAATGTTTGCTTTACTATTTTTATTAACTACTACTGCTTTCATATGTGATCTCCCCTTTAGTGTTTTAGAATTTTAATGAGTACATCTCAAAACTTCTGTCTTCACTGATTTGGCTAATCATTATGCCAAATTTAAATGTTCAATCATCATTACACGTTCATCATAACATGTAATTTTAAAAGCTTATTGTTAAATATTGAACAATATTTGAATTATTAACCAAATGTTTTCTTACTATATTTGAAGGGAAAACTGAGATTTCATCTATGTATCGTTTATTAGAATTCAAGATGTGGAGTAATAAATAAAGATTTTTTAATATAGGAAAGTATTATCATCATATTTTCAAAAAAAATTATACCGAGTAAACCTAGATTATATATCATCAAACTATTGACCAATATAAAAAGCCCTTCAATTGAAGGACTTTTTATATTCGTTTCATCGAAATTGTTTCACGTATACTTTGTAAATTTTGCAACGTCTCTTCTTGGCGTTGTAACGATAACCCAACGTATAAAGTATCTAACAAACTTAACTGTGCTAATCTTGATGAACTTGCTTCTGTACGGAATTCCGTCTCACGTGTTGAAGTATACAAAGTAATATCAGCAAGTTGACTTAATGCTGATTTCTGATAGCTCGTAATTGCAATAATGTGAGCTCCCCTTGCTTTTGCTACTTCTAACGCTTCCAGTAACCCTTTATTGCTACCAGAATGTGAAATTGCAATTACCACCGCTTCTTTAGTAAGTAAACCCGCACCCATAATTTGAAAATGTGAATCTGTATGAGCAATACAAGAAATACCCGTTCTCATAAATTTATGATATGCATCCATCGCAATAATACCAGAACCACCATTTCCATAAAACTCAATACGACTTGCATCTTGCAATACCTTTACGGCTTGCTCTAGCGCTGTATCATTTAACAAATGCAATGTATCTTGCAGTCCTGTAATATGCGAATGAAAAACTTTTTTAGCAACAGTTACCATACTATCTTCTGCCGATACTTCTTCATGAATATTTTGCATAGGAGTATGTACAATTTCACGAGCTAGTGTAATCTTTAAATCTTGAAACCCTTGAAAACCGAGGTGCTTACATAAGCGGAATATCGTGGCTTCAGAACTATTCGTAACTTCAGCTAATTCTGTAATAGATTTATGTACAACATCTTGTGGATGTTTCAATATATGTTCGGCAATACTTCGCAATTTCGGTGATAAACCGTTTAACGAAGCTTGAATTTTTCCAATCCCACTTCTTGTACCTGGCATAGCATATCTTCCCCTTCCATCGTAGTTTTATTGTACCTAATTATAGAAAGAAGAAAAACCTTTATTTAGCACTACTATAAATTGAAACTTTAATCAGTGATAGTATTGTACATCTACCACTAATTATAGCCTGCAAATAGTGGGATAAATTTTAAATACTCCTATGTATTCTGTCGTAACATGATACATAATTATTCATACTTATTATTTCCCCCGTGTTTCACCGCATATAACGCAGCTTGCGTGCGATCATCTACTTCCAATTTAGCTAAAACATTTGAAACATGTGTTTTTACAGTTTGTTCCGTAATATGAAGCTCTGCTGCAATTTCCTTATTACTTCGCCCTTTCGCAATTTCACGAAGTACTTCTTGCTCTCTTTTCGTTAACATAGAAAAAGGGTTCTCTTTTTCTTTCTTGACTGCTGACTGTCCGAATAGTGCTGGTGTTACTTTCGGATGAAAATTCGCATTTCCTTCATGTACTGCAATGATAGAAGCAACAAGTTGCTCAGGTTGTACTTCTTTTAATTGATAACCATCTGCTCCAGCTTCCAGTGCTGGTAAAACATAATCTTGCTCTGAAAAACTGCTTAATATAAGTATCTTTATTGTTTCATCATATTGTTTTATCCGTTTTGTTGCTTCTATACCATCCATCTTCGGCATTGATAGATCCATTAATACTACATCTGGTCTTTCCGTTTGAATGAATGTTAATGCCTCTTCACCATTTTCTGCTTCCCCAACTATTTCAAATTCTTCTCTCGTTTTTAAAAAGAATACAAGTCCTCTTCGAACGATATGATGATCCTCAACTAGTAGTAATTTAATCTTCAATCTTCTTCTCCCCTTTAAACCGGCAATTGAATTTCAATTTTTGTTCCCTTTTTCAGCTCAGTTTTTATTTGAAATGATCCCCTCATTAACTGAATACGTTCCTTCATACTTTTTAAACCGAGCGCTGACTCTCTTACATGATCTTGTATAAATCCTATTCCGTTATCCTCTATGTAAAAATACAACTGGTTATTTTCTATTTTTAAAAGAACATTTACCTTTTCACATGAAGCATGTTTTTTACAATTATGTATTGCTTCTTGACTAATACGCCATAAAACTTCTTCTATTTCATCTCCAATTGAAACCATACCATCAATTCGAACTTCCACGTGGATCCCTAACAACTTTCCGTAATTTTTAATTGCTTCTGCTAAACCTTTCTCTAATCCTTCCGGTCTTAATTGCCAAATTAAAAGTGTCATTTCTTGTAATGCTTCCTGTGATAATTCTCCAATATAACTCAACATCTCTTGCAAGTCTCTATCTTGCGTCATATTTAAAGTACCTTTTGCTGTTAGCATAATAGAAAATAACAATTGTTTTACTGAATCATGTAAATCACGTGCAAGTCGATTTCTTTCAGCTACCACTACATATTTACGTTCTTTCTCTACTAACTGAATACGTTGTATTGTCGTTCCTATTTGAAATGCAATTGATTCTAGTAATGCTAATTCTTCCTCTGAAAAATGTGTTTTTTGAGGTGAGGCCACATTTAATAGACCAAACTTCTCCGATCCAGACCTAAGGGGAATTGTCGCATGATGCGTAACATCTTCGGTCTCTCCCCAATTACATTCAATCGCATCCTCTATCCGCTTACATTCAATAATATTTGTCGCTTTTTCTAATCTCCCATTCACAAAACGCTCTACACACCAGCAGTCTCCTTCACACATCGGCTTCTTCTCTTGCCACGTAAGAGCCGGTGGTAAGTTTTCATCTACAAGCATACGGTGCTTTCCACTTTCATCGATAAAGAATATCCACCCTGTTTGTAAATTCATAACTTGTAACAATGTATGTAACACTTTTTCTAACATGTCCTGTAAGTCTGTTGCTTCATTTAATAATTCAGCAATTGCTTTTAATGCTTCTAAACGATGCATCTCTTTTTCTTCAAAGTTCATTCTCATCACCAACTACCATTATAACATTAAGAAATTTCTAAATTCTACAAATAAAGAAAGAACCGAATTCCTTCAGTTCTTTCTTTAAATTAATCATTTTAATATTGTTTTTCTATCCAATATTAAAAACAGAATTTTGTTAACAAACTGTTCTTATTCTTCTTTAGCTGTCCGATAAAGATTGTCCAGCACGGGCATGCTGTAAACTTTCAGCAGTAACGACCATATTTGCTGCTGGCATTTGCACTTGATTCTTATGGAACATAGACATTAGTTCAAACCTTACTTGTCTAGAAGTTTCAAAATAATCTTCTGGCTTTATTAAACCTGTAATACAAAATTCATATCCAACATATTTAAGATTCGGGTTTAAATCTGTGACACCAACATATTTAAACGGCTCAACAGCTTCATCCTCTACTTTATAAAGACTCGGAGCCAATTTTTCATTACAATTTACACAAACTTCTTCTAACAATTCCTTAACTCTTGTAGGATCTTCCTGATAACTTACCGTAATCCGTTCAATTACGCGCATCCATCCTTTATTAAAATTTTGTATCGTTCTAATCTCTCCATGTGGTATAGTTAGAAGTTTTCCTGACCATTCACGAATTTGCATAAAACGAATACTAATTTCCTCAATCGTTCCTGAATTTGTTCCGTTAAAAGTAACAAAATCGCCAACACGAAACTCTTTGTCCGCTAATCTCGCAAAGCCTAATATAACATCTTTTAACATCTGTTGTGCAGCAAAACCGATAACAACACCCGCTATCCCTGCACCTGCAATGATACTTTTTATATCTACAAATTGGCTAATTAAATAAATGATTAGACTGATGATGATGATATATCTAAAAATTGATCGAATCACACTTTGAATTGTTTGCTCTACCTCTTCATCAAAAAAGCTTGATTTCCTAAAAAACCAATCAATAATGCGGTTAATTACAAAAGAGATAATGATTAGAACTAAAGCAAATAGTAAAAATCTTAAAAGTAAAAACTCTCTTACATAATTAAAAAATTCTTCAGTATACGTTAATAAACTCATCCATCCACACCCTTAACTAATGAAAATTTCATGAAAAACTAATTTATTGTCATACCTTTTGATTTCCTTAAAAACTTGTTACACTATCTTCTATAAATATACCCTTTTTTATTATTTAAAGGGAGATAACAATAGAATTTTTTATAAATGACTTTATGTTAAGACCTCAATACTTACCTAAACAAAAAGGGGAATATTAACACAACGCCAAATAGTTCATTTGAAAATATTTTGGACTCGCTGAGGTTACTTACAATGGGCTATAACGTAAAAAGAGACCTTTTTAAAGGCCTCTTTTTTTTACTTCACTTCTGCATGTAAGCATGACTTAAAATGTCCAAGTGCAAATTCATGTCCTTGCGCATTAAAAGATGCAACTGCCTTTTCATAAACTACAATTTTAAATCCTTTATTATAAGCATCTACCGCTGTGTGAAGAACACAAATATCCGTACAAACACCTACAAGATGAACTTCTTCTATTCCTCTTTCTCTTAACTTCATCTCTAAGTTTGTTCCTGCAAATGCACTATATCGTGTTTTATCCATATAATATACATTCTCTGCATTTTTATATATTTCGTACACATCTTGTAATTCACCAAACAAATCTCTTCCATTTGTACCAGCTATATTATGAGGCGGGAATAACTTTGATTCTGGATGATATACATCGTTTTCTTCGTGTTTATCGATCGCAAAGACAACATAATCTCCATTTTCAATATATTGCTTCGTTATATGGACAATTTCCTTCTCAATTTCTTGTCCTGGTTTCCCGCATGTTAAAGCACCTTTTTCAGCTACAAAATCATATGTATAATCAATATTAATAAGCGCTCGTTTCATAACTACTATCTCCCCTTCTTCTGTTTCACAGTAAACAATAGAAAATTTGTTATTACGACATCGTATGTACTATTCGACATTTCAAATGAAATACCTACATTTTTCATGTGAAACTTACCTTAATCTGAGTTTATCATATGATAGATAAACAATGGTAAAACAAATAGCTCCTATTAACAAATCATGAATTTGTTAATTGAGCGTAATTTGAATTACTTCTTGTATCGTAAACCAAATTAATGACTTCGTTATACGAATAAAGACGATACGAATACACCGATTCACATCTTAAGCCTCTTTCTTTTTCATAGTAGAAACAAGTGATTTACTATGACATCCTCTAGTATAAACAAAAAAATACACTACTTTTTGAGTAATGTACTTTTTATTCTTATTAAGACGCAGGTTTTGTTTCAAATGTTGCTTGATTAAAACTAATAACCTTTCCTTTCGGGTCATTGTTTTCATACTGTACTGCAGTAACCGTATGATTACCTGTCTCAAGCGTCTTTTCTTTTAATTGTACTGTTGTCTGTGTTGTACTAGTAACTTGATGTTTATCTGCATATACTTGATCTACAAATATAAATGTTTCTTTATCGTTTTGAAAATTAGAAAGCTCTAATTCAACTTGCTGAATTAAAGTATCCTTTTTGATGAACACAGCCGGTATATTGCCATTTTCAGAGGTGCCATCTGGAGTAATAACTTTCACTTTTCCTTCTCCAATTGGCACCGCTCCTTCAGGAAATACAACTATATTCTCATTACTTGCGTTTACAACTTTTTCTTCCTGCTTTGATTGTGTACCCTCTTTTTCCTGTGGAGTACCGCAACCAACTAGTAACAATACAGACAATCCAGTGATTATGAATTTTTTCAAAATTCATCCCCCCTGTCATTTCATTATAATTTATTATACAAAAATAACTTTTAAATTTTAAAACTACTTTCAACACTTTCATGAACAAATAGAATATTGCTCACGATTAATGTATCATATTTTCCTTAATAGAACATTAATTTTTTTTATGAAATAAATAGTAATTCCCTCTTATCTATCATTTTAGCCCAACAAATTAATTACATACCTGTCCAAAATAAAAAGACATTGTTCATTCAATGTCTTTTTATTTTGGGCTTTAAAAAACAAATGTTGTAATCTCATCTACTTCTTTTCTTGGAAGTTTCTTCGGCTTATCTTTCGGAAAACCGAGTGAAATAACCATATTTATTTGTTTTTCAGGCTCAACTTGTAAATATTGTCGTAGTTCATCTTGAGCTAACAATACCGGTCCTGTCATCGGGCAAGTACCAAGCCCCTTCGCATGTGCAGCCAGCATTAAATTTTGTGCCGCTAAACAGCTACTCTTAATTCCTTCTTCTTCCCAAACTGAATCTGGAACAAAAGCAATTGGATCAAATATCTTTTCACGAAACTTTGATTCATATGGTGTTGCCAAACATACGATTAATACTGGCGCCTCCGAGAAAGCTGTTGCATATGGTCCGAAAGAACGTGTAAGTAATTTCCCTGCTTTCTCTTCTCCGTTTTCTGCCGCTTTTGCCGCAAGTTTATGTAATGCATCCCATGTCATTTGTTCAATTTCTTTAATTTTCTCTCGGTTCATAATGACCAAGAACTCCCAAGTTTGTGAGTTTGTATCACTCGGTGCATAACGAGCACAATCAATAATTTCTTTTATATCACTAGTGGATACTTCTTGTTCTGTGAACTTCCTAACACTTCGTCTACCGTGAATTACTTCTTTAAAATCTTCATAATTCATACTTTAAATCCCCTTTTTACAGCGTTTTCAAATCTTGTCCTATGCTTGAATTATATCATGAAAAAAAGCTGGAGGAATACCAGCTTTTTTCTTCAATATTAGTTCGTAACTTTAAACAAACGAATACTTTCTTCATATGCAACTTGGAGTTTCTTTGTAATTGGTCCTCTTTCGCCGGTTCTAAACTGTTCATCACCTATTTGAACGACTGGGAATATTTCAAGTGGTGTTGCTGTAAAGAAGCACTCATCAGCCTCATATACTTCTTGTAGTGAAAATTCTCGTTCTTCTACTTCAATATGTAACTCTTTCGCTAATGTAATAACGAAGTGACGTGTAATGCCGTGGAGAATGAAATTGTCAGCCGGATGTGTAATCAATTTATTATTCTTCACCATAAAGAAATTTGAATGACAGCCTTCAGTTACAATTCCATCTCGTAGTAATATCGCTTCTTGATAGCCTTGTTCGTTTATTTTATTTTTAATCATAATATTAGGTAGCAGATTTAAAGATTTTATATGACAGAACTTCCACCGTATATCCTCTTCTACAGTAACTTTTATTCCTCGTTCCATAGCAGCAATTGGTCTTGGAAACGAAACAACATTTGCAAAATATGTTGGTTGCATATTTGACTCATATACATGATTACGTGCTTGAGCACCTCTTGATATTTGCAAATATACATTCCCATCCTCTTGAAATTGATTTTTTTCAATCATTTGATGCAACTCTTCCACTAACTCCTCCTTAGTAAAAGGTGGAATTAGTTTTATTTCTTCCATAGAATTAAAGAATCGTTCCAAATGTAAATCTAATAAATGTGGCTTCCCATCATATAGTCTAAATACCTCGTATATACCATCACCAAATTGAAAGCCTCTCTCCTCTAATGGAATCATCGGCTGTTCTTCCTTCGTATTTACAATTCTTCCGTTAAACAAAATCCAATCTTTATGAGTAGCTTTCATTCATTCCCACTCCTTTATTCCATGATTGGTTTAATTGTACAACTTATCCACACTCAAAAGAAGGAATTTTCTGTATTTTATAAATAAAAAAGCACATCACCCATTTACAGTGATGTACTCGACCATTCATTTACTTTAAAAAATATTTTTCAATATCATCTAACATAAGATTTGCAGCTACAATACCACCTGCTGTATTCCAAATCACTTCATCTACTTCGAATACTTTATTATCTTTAGAAGCCTGTAACTGCTTAAAGAGCGGATCTTCTGTCCATTCTTTCGCTAACGTGTTTCCTTCATTATTCTTATCCGCATCTTTATCAGATGTGAAATAGAATAAGTAGTCCCCGTCCATATTTGGAATTTGTTCTTTTGTAATTCCTTTTATCGCAAATTCATCTTTATCTTGTAGTGGTGGTCGTTTAAATCCAATATCATTTAATACAACGCCTGAGAATGAATTTTTTTGATAAATACGAACATCACCTGGGACGAAGCGAATAATTGAAACTTTAGAGTTAATTTTATCACCTAATTGTTCTTTTATTCCTGCAATACGCTTTTTATAATCATTAAGAGCATTTTGCCCTTCTTTTTCTTTATTTACAGCTTTTGTATAAAGCGTAAAGTTTTCTTTCCAATCACCGCGCAATGTTTCAGCATATACTGTTGGCGCAATTTCTTTTAACTGCTCATATATTTTTTCGTGACGCATTTTATTTCCAATAATTAAATCCGGCTGAAGCTTCATTACTGCCTCTAAATTAATGTCACGTTCAGTTCCTACTACTTTCGTATCTTTTAACTCTTTCGCTAAATGAGGATACCATTCATCCCCAGCTCGTGGTTTTGTCGTTCCAACTGGCGTTACTCCAACAGTTAAAAGTGCCTCAGCACCCTCATTCGTTAAAACAACAACTCTTTTTGGTGTACCATTTACTGTCGTTTCACCCATTGCATGCTTTATACTATATGAATCCTTTGCCTTTACTGATGTATCTTTATCTTTCTTCTCTTCTGCTTTACCGCACCCTGCGATTATGACCATTAATAACATAATGCAAAGTGTAAAAATATTTTTAGTGCGTGTCATAAATCCTCCTAGTTGAAAATGATTTTCAATTACTTTCACAAGACTAATGTATATCTCATACATTGTCAATAGATATATCAGAAAACTTTTTCAATATATATATTTTAGATCTCATTTTTATTCAAAATATTTTTGTACTTATTTGCTATTCACTTTTTAACCGTAACATGTGAAACATAAACGGACATAAGAAAGTAATTGTCATTCCAGTCAATGCATAACGTACATAATACATATCAGGTATTACTTTTTTTAGTATAAGCTGCATCATTAACATAAAACTAATAGTAGAATCTGTCAAAACTCCAAGCAATTGTGAACTACCCTCCACTTAGTACCTCTTACGAGCTTACCCCGAGTGGGGGGCTTCTCGGTTCATCGCTACTTTTGATAGCTAACGAATTTGTCCTAGGACAGCCGAGCTCACTCCCTTGTTCCAAAGGTTATTTTGTTACTATTTATGCCAACACTAATAAGCGGATGGCTTCTTTTTTGATATTGATCGCTGCGTTATAGTCACGACTGATTGTGAGTCCACACGAACACGCATACGTGCGTTCACATAATGGCATTTCTTTTTTATTTCCACAATTACTACACATCTTTGTAGAAGGAAACCATTTATCTATTTTTACAAACTGTTTTCCTTGTTCTTGTAGCTTATATGCTAAAAATGTCGTGAACATCCCCCAACCATTATCCGCTACACTCTTACCAAATCTAAATGCTCGTGACATTCCTTTCATATGTAAGTCTTCGATTGCTACAACGTCAAAACTCGTAGCTAATTCTTTAGACTTATGATGAAGAAAATTTTTACGTTGATTGGCGACCTTTTCATGCAATTTCGATACACGAATGCGTTGTTTCTTCCAGCGCTCTGAACCTTTCACACGTCTTGCTAATACTCGTTGTGCCTTCGCTAATTTCTCTAACATCTGACGATAAAAGCGAGGATAATTGGCTTTCTCATCTTCGCTACTCACGTACAATTCAGCCATTGCGAAGTCTAATCCAACTACACTTTGTACTTCTTTTTGTACAATCTCTTTTTCATATTCAGTCAAGATGGAGACATAGTATTTACCAGTAGGTGTCATCGAAATCGTACACGATTTGATGATATGTTTTGGCGGGATTTCTCTATGTTGCTTCAGTTTCACCATTTTCAACTTTGGTAATTTGATATAACCATGAAATAACATAATATTTCCGTTTACTCGATTCGTTGTATAGGATTTTCTACTCTTTTTACTTTTGAATGTAGGAAAATCACTTTGACCACTAAAAAAATTCTTATACGCAGTTTGCAAGTTTAATTGCGCGTTGGCCAATGCCAATGAATCAACTTCTTTCAACCATTCATACTCTGTCTTATATTTTGCAGGAGTAGGGAATTTTTCTTTCTTTAGTTCTTCCTTGTCCTCTTTATATTTTTCATATACTTCTATTCGTTCAGCCAGCATTTTGTTATACACAAAACGTACACACCCGAATGTTTTTCGTATGAGATGTGCTTGTTCTTCTGTTGGATACAGACGAAATTTATACGCCTTATTCTGCTTTGACATATCCATTCACCTCATTTTCCGCTTCATTTTCCATAAGCTATGACGGTGATCACACAACCTGAACACTACAAGATTATTATCTACTTTCATTGTTATACCAAAATCCCCCTCTTATAAGACTGATTATATCAGAGGCAAAATAAATAGGAAAACCAAATGTTTGGCTACGCCAAACCAAAATTCATCTCCCACCTGCCGCTAGACTATCGTCTTTCACACGCCTGAGGAAGGAGAGTTCTTTCGGATAATATGTTATCTATTTTGTCTGTTATAAAATACATAATAAGTGAAACTGCCAATACAATTCGTTGTAACAATATAAATTTCCTATCACTTAATTCGCCTATTTCTTTCGTATATAAATAAACAACTATGACACTAATTAAAACGGCACCTAGCCATTACAATTACAAATAAAAAAACCGCCTTATGTAAGGCGGTTTCTATCATTTTGCTTTAACCAATTTAAAATAAATATATACGATTGATAGTGAATATAACGTATGCAAAATAAAAGAAATAGAAGGGCTATTCCAGTGCTACTATACAGCAAACTGAACTTTAAAAACATATTTAAAAGCGGTGGAAAGTTCGTTATGTTTTGTAATGTAATAAGCATACAAAATAAAAGGAAAAACACAGGGGCATATTGCAATTCATACGGCTTTCTCTTCTTATTCATTCTTTTTCGAATGAACATATGGCTTAGCTCTGCTACTATAAAACACCCTCCAATTAATACAAGACCAGAAGTCATCGTCATACATCCACCTGCCTTATATTTATCCCGCATAAATACTCATCATTATATTTTCTTCACATATATTCCATCTTCCTCATTAAAACCAAAGCTCTCTATGAAAGATTTTGCTTGTTCTGTTAATTCCGTTTGTAATACCTTTATCTCTTTCACATTTCTTTCTTTCATCATCGTTTCAAATGTAAAATACGTATTTGTTCCATAACCGTAACTTTGATAATCAAAGTGAATAATGAGCTGAGATAAAATCGCACTCTCCTCTTGAACACGATAATCTATTACACCAATATATGTATCATCAACTTTCACACAATACTGTACATGATCCTCACTTAAACTATGTGAGCGAAACATTTCTTTAACAACGTTTTCATTTTCAACATTTACTTTTTCAAACATAATCATATGTTGTCCATCCTTTTACTATTATTGTATCAATAATGCGTTCCATTTATGAAAAAAACCTTAAGATCATATCCGATCTTAAGGTTTTTCTAATTAAACTAAGCTATACGCACGTTTCGTTTCTTCGTGGAACTTATTCGTATCGTATTTATGCTCAACATAAATTTGATGCCATACCATAAACGCAAGTACAGTCCAAATTTTACGGCTATAATCGCCTTTATCTGCACAATGTGCTTCCAGTAAGTTTAATACATACTGTTTGTCGATTAAATGCTCTGTTTTACTCTCGTTTATAATATTGATAGCCCAATCATGCATTTCGTCTTTTAACCAGTGACGAATTGGTACTGGGAATCCAAGTTTTTTACGATCTAATACGTGATCTGGAACGATTCCGCGTGCCGCTTCACGTAAAATAGCTTTCGTAGTTCCGTTAGCAATCTTTAATTCAGTTGGAATTTTAGATGCAACATCGAATACTTCTTTATCTAAGAACGGTACACGAAGTTCTAATGAGTTTGCCATTGTCATTTTATCAGCTTTTAATAAAATGTCACCACGTAACCATGTAAACATGTCAATGTACTGCATTTTGCTTACATCATCATAATCTTTAATTTCGTTATACAATGGTTTCGTGATATCCATATAGTTAACACTTTCATCGTAATACTTCATTAATTCCGCTTTCTCTTCTTCACGGAAGATTTTCGCGTTTCCATAGTAACGCTCTTCAATTGGCGTACATCCACGCTCTAGGAAGCTCTTTCCTTTAAAGCCTTCTTTAAGAGCACCACTTAATGCTTTTAGAACGCTCTTACCTGGGCTAGGAATGTAAGAGAACATTTTTAGTGAGTTTGGCTCACGATAAATGTTATAACCACCAAATAGCTCGTCTGCACCTTCACCTGAAAGAACAACTGTTACATGTTTACGTGCTTCTTTTGCAACGAAGTACAATGGTACAGCTGCTGGATCTGCTAAAGGATCATCCATATGCCAAATGATTTTTGGGAACTCATCCATAAACTCTTTCGCTGAAATGAATACGTTATGGTTTTTAACCCCTAATTTCTCAGCAGTTTCTTTTGCAACATCAACTTCACTGAAACCACGTTGTTCAAAACCAATAGAGAATGTTAAAAGATTTGGATTCATTTCTCTTGCGATAGAAGCGATAATAGATGAATCGATACCACCAGATAAGAATGAGCCTACTGGTACATCACTGCGCATATGCACTTTTACTGAATCATATAACACATCACGAATTGCTTGGATATGCTCCTCTTTCGTTGCGCTTGAAGCATTGAAATAAGGTTTCCAATAGCGATGGATTTCCATCTCTTTACCGATTTCTTTTACGAAATAATGACCAGGCTCGATTTTATTAACATCAATTGTTAATGTTTCTGGCTCTGGACCATATTGGTACGTAAAGTAATGTTGTAGTGACGTTGGATTAACGCCTTTATCTTCCATCACATGCATAATACTTTTCTTCTCAGATGCGAAGAATGTAGTATCACCTTGTTGTGCGACGTATAAAGGTTTAATACCGAAGTGGTCACGTGCACCGAAAAGTTTCTTCTCTTCACGATCCCAAATCATAAATGCGAACATACCACGAAGATAGTCTACACATTTTTCTTTCATATGTGCATACAATGCAATGATAACTTCTGTATCAGATTGTGTTGCAAATGTTGCACCTTTTTCAAGTAACATTTCACGTAATTCTACATAGTTGTAAATTTCACCATTAAAAATAATTACATATCGATCATTTTCATAAGTTAGCGGCTGATGTCCTGCCTCTAAGTCAATGATGCTTAAACGGCGGAAGCCAAATTGTACATGTTCATCACGAAAATATCCTTCGTCATCTGGACCGCGGTGGAAAATCATCGTGTTCATATTTTCAAATTGATGTTTTTCTGTTTCTGAAAACTCTCTAGGGTTTTCACATAAACATCCTACAAAACCACACATACTTCTTACCCTCTTTCAGTTTTCATTCTGTCTATATACTACTATATCAACCCTATTTATACTAGCATAATCAATTGAATATGGCGACCAAAAACTATAAAAAAATCACTCCATTTCACATTTTTAACAATTTTTTATGAAAACATGAAAACTAGGCAATCACCTTTCTCCGCTTTTGTCATATGATATTGCAAATTGATTTCTAGGAGGGAATACCATGAGTGAAGAAAAAAAAGACTCTTCTCGCCCACCGGTTCGCAATTATTTAAAACAAATTGATGATTTCTTCGAGCAAACTCCTCTTCGCAATGTAATCGCTGATTTAAATCATTTTTTCCAAAAAGGAAATCGTTTATTAACATTCCCCGTAGATTTATATGAAGTTGGTGAAGAACTCGTTGTTACAGCTGAACTACCAGGTATACAAAAAGAACAAATTCAAATTGAAATACAAAGTGAATACTTAAAAGTCTCTGTAAAAGAAGAGATACTTGAAGAGGTCGAGGAAGAAACATCTCATAACTATTATCGCCGAGAACGTTCCATTTCAGAAGCATCAAGATTGATTAAATTACCGTACTCAATTAATAAAAAAGCAGCGAAAGCTTCGTATCAAAACGGTGTGTTAGAAATTCGGGCACCAAAACTTCCACAACAGCATGACATTTTATCCATAGACTAATGTAAAAAAAGAAGGGTGCTGTGCACCCTTCTTTTTAATCCACTAATCTCTTCATATCACGTATAATGTCTTCGTACGGTGTATTACTAATACCACTATACTTTTTCATTACTTTTCCGTTTTGATCAATTAAATAAAATGATGTACCATGTATAACTTGACCATCCTCAGGTTTATCTACAAGTGATTGGAAATTATCTTTTGAAAACTTTGTAATATCCTCTAATGAATAACCCGTTAATAAATTCCAGTTACTAGTATCCTCTGTAAACTTTTGAATGAAAGCCTTCAAATTCTCCGGCTTATCAAGGTCTGGATCTACACTAAACGAAACAAACTGAACGTCTAATTTCTCTTCTTTTGCCATCTTTTGCAGTTTTGCCATATTAGCAGTCATTGGCGGACAAACTGTTTGGCAATTTGTGAACATAAAATCAGCAACCCAAACTTTCCCTTTTAAATCTTTTGTACCAAATGACTTTCCATCTTGATTTGTAAATTGGAAAGTTTCTAAATCCCAATTCAATGGTTTACGAAGCTTTGAACCTGATCCACTACATCCAGCAAGTACAAAGAGACAAAATACAACCATAAGACCAATTATTTTTTGATAACGCTTCATTTATAAACCTCTTTTCTCTATCCTAAATTTAAATAGGTTATGTTTATCATAACAAAAGTTAACACTACGAGAAAATTGTTTACTACATTTGTTCACGAAATCGTACGAATTTACGTATGTTACTTCTTTATTTCAAGCCAATTACTAGACAAAATTTATTTTTTTACTATTATTTCTCTAAATAGAAGTTGCAAAACTAATTTTATTGTTACTTTTGTAAACGCATCCCCCTATTTTTTAACAATTCCTTAAACATTCATCCATGTTATACACTGTATTCCTTAACAACATTTCGGTACAATACAATTACAACGATTTTAAATGAGGTGATGTTCATGACAAAACGTTATGAAAACATGGATAATGTGAGTACAAAAAAATCAATTCGTTCCTTTATACGTTGGCGAAAAGAACGAAAACAAAATAAAAAGGATTTTTCTTTTTTAGTAGAACAATCACCTGTTAAACAAAGTAAATTCCTACAAAACAACTTTGAAAAGACGTCTGTAACTTGGATTGGTCATTCCACATTCCTTATCCAAACGAATGGGCTGAATATATTAACAGATCCAGTATGGGCTACTAAATTAAAATTAGTTCCAAGACTTACTGAACCTGGTCTTTCTATACAAGAACTACCTAAAATTGATATTGTCCTCATTTCACACGGTCATTATGATCATTTAGATTTTTCAACGCTTCGCCAGCTAAATGATGATGTTTTATACCTTGTACCTATTGGACTGAAAAAACTATTTACTCGCAAAAAATTTACTCGTGTAGAAGAGTATAATTGGTGGGGAAATACGATCATTAATGATGTTTCCTTTCACTTCGTACCGGCCCAGCACTGGACGAGAAGATCCTTATTTGATATGAATACATCTCACTGGGGGGGATGGATTATAAATAATGAAACAACGAAAGAAACCATTTATTTTTGTGGTGACAGTGGATATTTCCAAGGTTTCAAAGAAATTGGCAATCGCTTTTCAATTGATATTGCCCTTATGCCAATTGGCGCTTATGAACCAGAATGGTTTATGAAAGTATCTCATGTTTCACCTGAAGAGGCAGTGCAAGCTTATTTAGATTTAAACGCTACACACTTTATACCGATGCATTACGGAGCTTTTGCCCTCGCCGATGAAACACCCCGCGAGGCAGTAACAAGGCTTCGAAATAATTGGAATTTACGTATGTTACCGTGGGAACAACTGCATGTACTCTTTTTAGGCCAAACTTTTACTTATAATAGCGCAACAAACGATAAGCAAGTAAATGAAAAAATTGAAACATTACACGTATAACGTAACTACTTATTTTCTATATCCAACATATACTATAGAAAATCATAAAGTAAAACTTTAATCAGTGGGTGTTTTCTATGAATAAATATTTACAGACTCGCTATATCATTAGCGGGAGTGCCTGTATAACCCTTCTTATTTCTTACTTTCTATTCACATAAAAAAGCTACTTGAAAATTCATTTCAAGTAGCTTTTTTATTACTCTGCTAAATACATAAATCCGATCGCACCCGGACCTGTATGAGTACTAATAATAGGCGTTGTAAAGAAAATTTCTGATTGAGCAAATCCACTCACTTTTTCAACAGCCGCTTTTACATTTTCAGCTAAAGGAATTGCTTTCGCATGCGGAATTGCAACAGCTTTTACAACTTTTCCAGCTGTATCTTCCTCAAATAACTTAGCTAACGTTTTTACAATTTGACCTTGGCTACGCACTTTCGTAACAGGGTTATAAACACCATCTTCAAGGCTAGCAATTGGCTTTATATTAAGTAGCGAACCGATAAACGCTTTTCCTTTACCGATACGCCCACCCTTCACTAAATTTTCTAATGTATCTACTACTACATATAAACGAGTATTTTTTCTCACTTCATCTACACGTTTTAAAATTTCTTCTAGTGAGCGTCCTTCATTTGCCATTTTTGCAGCTTCTATTACTTGATATGCTAAAGCATGTGTAATAAATTGAGAATCAACAACTGTTACTTTTGTGTCGGTCATTGATGCAGCACTATTGGCAGTTGCCACAGTACCACTCATTCCACTTGTCATATGAATGGAAAGTACTTCACTTCCATCTTCACCTAACTTGTCATACATTTCTACAAATGTACCCATTGCCGGTTGTGATGTTTTTGGTAATTCCTCTGATTTGATCATTTCTTCAATAAATTCATCAGGTTGTAAATCAACGCGATCTAAATATGTTTGTCCATTTACAGAGATTGATAATGGTAGCACATGAATGCCATACTTTTCGATTACATCCTGCGCTAAATCTGCAGTTGAATCTGTTACAATTTTAATTTTTTGCATATTATATTCTTCCCTTTCCAATACGCTCTCCTTGTTATTATACTAGCATTCCCTGTGCTTTCAACAATTTCGAACAAATTTCACCAAATTAATTATATTTTTATACCTAAAATGAAAAAGACAGAGTTTACTAACCCTGTCCATACTCTGTATCATGCATTTTTTTCAAGGGTATTTGTTTTATATACATTTAAATAATCATTCCACTTCAAACAATTTTGCAAATATTCACGGAAAGAATACGAAAATCTTGGGTGCTTTTGTTTTTGAATTTTTGCAATAAATAATTGAAGACGAGACTGAATTAGAAACGATAATGGATGCTGTGCCTGTAGGACAGGGATTTCGAATATTTTAATACAATCCCCTGTTGAATGAGTGAAATAAAAACTTTTCGTAATCACAATATCAATCCTCTTTTTCATTGGATTTTTGAACTTCCTCTACTTTACGCTGTAACACGTTGTTTAAAGTGGAGACTTCTATGAATACAAAAGTATCCTTAGTCAATCCCTGTAGTCCTTTTGGTTAGAAGATTTATACTCTATTCATCCTCCGTCCTAAATATCCGATAAGACAGGAATCCCGTTATCCGTATATTGCTTAATAATTTTAGTATAAACTTAGCAAAGCGCAAAGTTTGTCTAAATTTTGGAGATTCTATAATTTTTTTCTTCTATATATTGTATACGTTTATGTCTAAAGTATAACAAATAAATAAAAAAAGTGCCTTTATAACGAGGCACTTTTCGACTGAATTTCTTCTTCTCTTTTCTTTTTTCGCTTATTAACAATCTTTGATAAAGCGATACTAATTTCATAAATACAAATAAGCGGTACCGCTACTAAACTATGAGATAAAAAATCAGGCGGTGATATACACGATGCAATGATAATCAATGCTACGTAAGCATACCTTCTTATTTTTATTAGAAATTCCGCCGTTAACAGTCCAATACTCGTTAAAAACATGACAACTACAGGTAATTCAAAAATCACAGCAAATGGGACTGTTAAATTAAGAACAAAATGAAAATACTTTTCTGTCGTAAACATCGTATTAAACATTTCATTACCTATCGTAGTTAAAAAATGAAATAAAAACGGCATTACAACGAAATATCCAAAACATAAACCTGCAATAAATAATATAGACAATACCGGTATATACATTACTGTCATTTTTTGTTCATTTGGATGTAAACCCGGTTTTACAAATAACCACATTTGTATAGCAGCAAAAGGAATTGTACAAACGATAGCAAATACTGTAGCAATCGAGAAAAAAATCCATAATACATCACTTGGACCGAGAACAGTTAATTTCATTGGTAAATCTTTTACAAGCCAAAAATAAATATCCTTCGTAAAAGTAAATCCGATAATTAAAAATAGGACAAAGGATAGCACTGTATATATTACTCGTTTGCGAAGCTCAACAATATGTTCTACTACGCTCATTTCCCGATCTTCCATCTCGTTCACCACACTTTATTTATCCATTTCGAGGAAAATTCATTACATTTTTTCTTTCTTTTCCTTCTCTTGAAATGCATCATCAGTCAATTCTTTCGTTGATTTTTTGAATTCTTTTAACGTTTCCCCTAAAGCCTTTCCGATTTCCGGCAATTTTTTCGGCCCAAACAAAATGAGTACAGCTACTAAAATTAAAATTAATCCTGGAAAGCCAATATTTGAAAACATTTCTCCATCCCCTTTATTAGTAGATTCCTTGTCCTACTATTGCATAATTTTATTTTGTCAAAAAAGTTTGAAAACGTCAACAAATCCATTGCCTTTTGTCAAAAAAATTCAAAAATATAATCAATTATACAAATTTCATTTTCTATTGCCCTTGTGTATGATATGGTAAGGGAAACGACATATTATTTTATGATAGTAGAAAGGATTTGCATTATGACTGAAAAAATGACACGAATGACACATTTTGTGAAAGAAGAAATTGCAAATGCAATTACACATGGTATCGGTGCCATTTTAAGCATCCCTGCCTTAATTATATTAATTATTCATGCCTCTAAGCATGGTACCGCATCTGCTGTAGTTGCATTTACGGTTTATGGTGTAAGCATGTTTTTACTGTACTTGTTTTCGACCTTGTTACATAGCATTCATCATCCAAAAGTAGAAAAATTATTTACTATACTAGATCACTCAGCCATTTATTTATTAATCGCTGGCACATATACTCCTTTTTTACTTATTACGCTTCGTGGACCATTAGGCTGGACGTTACTCGCTATTATATGGACACTAGCACTCGGAGGTATCATCTTCAAAATTTTCTTTGTACGTCGCTTTATTAAGGCATCAACATTATGCTATATCATAATGGGATGGCTCATAATCGTTGCTATTAAACCACTTTATGAAAATCTAACTGGACATGGTTTTTCACTACTTTTAGCAGGCGGAATTTTATATTCTGTAGGGGCTATATTCTTCCTTTGGGAAAAGTTACCTTTCAATCATGCCATTTGGCATCTTTTCGTTTTAGGTGGTAGTGCGATGATGTTCTTCTGCGTACTCTTTTATGTCTTACCTACAGCATAAAAAAAGGTTTCAGCTTATATTAAGCTGAAACCTTTTTTATTACTTATGTAATTGTGATGCGATAACATCCTGTGTATGCTTCGTTAATTCTTTAATATCCATATTCGCATACTCTTCAGGTGTAATCGGCTTCGAAATTATTACTGTTGCATGAGCCGGTTTCATACGGTTTCCATTCGCTTCAAACATTTTATATGTCCCATCTAATGTTACAGGTAAGATTGCTACACCAGATTTTACTGCAAGGTGAAAACTCCCAGCCTTAAACTCTCCAATTTCGCCACCCTTACTTCTCGTCCCTTCTGGGAAGATTACGATAGAATGCCCATTCTTTAACAGCTCAATTCCATCTTTAATCGCTTGAAGAGATTGACGACGATCATTACGAACCATAAATACACAATTCATAAGTTCCATCCAAGTTGGTACAACTGGAAACTTCTTAATCTCTGCTTTTGAAACAAATCCAATTGGTTTATTTAAGTAACCTAATAAAACAGGAATATCCATATTACTCTGATGATTACTTACAACTAGTACCGGCTTATCTTTTGGAACATTTTCCAGACCATTTACTTCAATTGCCCCACCAGCTACACGTACCATTTTCTTACCAAACCAATTTGTCGTTTTATACACAACATTATCTTTTTCTTGTGGTGACATCGTATTTACTTGTCTTTTCAGACGCCACATTCTCGGTGTAATCGCAATTACGATTAAAATTAAATAAAAGATTTTAAAAAACGTTTGAATCATACAGAACCCCCACCTATTATCATTCCGACCTTCATTATACTAGACAAACGAAGGAAAAAGAAGAAAAAATGTCCAAACAACAAGTGCTTGGACATTTTTAAGTATTCTATATTAGAAACGTTTTGCTAATTCACGAGCATTAGCAATTGCTGCTTCTTTAATTTCTGGTGCTTTTTCAGGGTTTGCATTCATACCTTCAACTGCAATGTATTCAGTTTCATTTACACCAATGAATCCTAATACTGTTTTTAAGTGATTGCGGCCGAAGTCTACAGCTGCGTATGCTCCTTCAGAATAAACGCCACCTGTTGCTTGAATGTGAAGTGCTTTTTTGCCTTCTAATAAGCCAACTGGACCATTTTCAGTATACTTGAATGTTTTACCTGCGATTGCTAAGTTATCTAAGTATGCTTTTACTACTGGTGGATAGCTAAAGTTCCACATTGGAGTTACGAATACATAACGATCCGCATGCATAAATGTTTCTAAGTTTGTGTTCATTGCTGCAACTTTTTGTTGTTGAACTTCAGTTAAAGTTTCAAAGCCTTCACCTGCTGCAAATTTACCCCAAGCAGCGAATACATCTGCATCGATTGCTGGTACTGTAGTGTTGAATAAATCAATTGTTACAACTTCGTCTTGTGGATGTTCGTTTTTATAAGCCTCGATGAACGCTTCCCCTACTGCCACTCCGAAAGAACCTTCTGCTGAATTTGGATTTGCTGTAATAAATAGTACTTTTGTCATTGTATTCTCTCCCTTTTACACATTTTATCTTTAATTTGAGATTTATATTTCGAAAGTAAACAACTTACCTTATGTAAGTATAATACAAAAAGTTATGTTCAATGTCAATAAAAAATAGCTACTTTTTTTTCGTAAGTTAATGATTTATTTTGTTTCCTTAAAATTCAGTATATAGATATTGAGAATTCTTCATACAAAAAGGCTACCTCTACAAATTATAGAGATAGCCCCTTATTACATATTATTTTTGAAAAACATGTTTCACTTTTTCAGCTGGAATATTACTTCCACCTCTACCTTTTACATCTTCAATCATCATTGTAATGACCATATCTGGTGAATTTAAATCAAATGCAGCGAACCAGCCTAGTTCTTTTCCTTCGGCCTCTTTTGATACTTTTAATTCCGCTGTACCTGTTTTTCCGGCAAGAGTCATGCCATCAATTTTAGCAATTTTCCCTGTACCATCTGGATCATTAATTACTTTCGTCATAGCAGTTTTTAATATATCCTGATTGCCTTTTGAAATGACATTCTCTTTCCAAACTTTTGGTTGCTTATCTGTTTTAATAATATATGGAGAAGGTATGTTTCCATCATTAACAATTGGTGCATACGTTAATGCTAAATGGAGTGGCGTCATTAATACTTGCCCTTGTCCATAACCTGTGTCTGCCATTTGAATATCATTTTTAATCCCATCATTTGCGATTTTAGAAGCTGGGAATGCATATTCAATTGGTAATTTCTCATCGAATCCGAATTTTTTCGCTTCACTCATAAATTTATCTTTTCCGATTTTCAAAGCTTCTTGTGCGAAATAAATATTATCCGAGTATTTCATCGCTTTATCAAAATCAATCGGATTTGCATCTTTTACACGTGTTACATAATAATTACCCCAAGAAGAATCTTTTGTCCATTTCAATCCTTCAATTTTCAATTCTTCTTTTGGATCAATTGTTTTCGTTTCAAGACCGATTGCACCTGTAATAGGCTTAAATACAGACCCCGGAACTGATAATTGCGTAAATCGATTTGTCATTGGTTTCTTTGGATCATTATTCCATGCTTCGCGTTGTGCCTTCGATGTCCCTCGTGCAATTATATTAGGATCATATGCTGGACTACTTACTAGTGCAATTGTTTCTCCACTTTTCGGATTAATTGCTGCACTTGAACCAGCTTCGCCCTTCATTTCATTATACGTTTTTTCTTGAACAGCACTATCAATCGTTAAAGTTACATTTTCTCCATCAACAGCATCTGTTTTTGCTAAATTTTTAATTTCTTTTCCTTGCGCATCTTCTACAAAGACACGGCCACCTTTTTTACCACGTAGCTTTTCTTCTAGTACTTGCTCTAAACCAGCTTTACCTACTGGATCATCAGCTTGATAGCCTTTCTTTTGTAGCGTTTTTAAATCTTCAGCATTTACCTTTCCGATATAACCAGTAAGATGTGCCGCTGCTTCTCCTAATGGATATGAACGAACATTTACTGGTTTTGTTGCAACACCCGGTAAATCTATGTACGTATTTTGTGTTGCTCCTTCAGGCAATATCCCCATTGGTACAAGGTAATTTGGTTTTACCCATTTAGCTGCTAGTTTTTGATCAATTTCTTCTACAGTCATATTTAGCAACTTCGCTACCGTTTCTTTCGTTTGCGGAGCAGCATCCCCTAACTGTTCAGGAATCATTCCGATTTCAGAGGCTTTACCATTTACCGCAAGATATTTACCGTTACGGTCATATATTTCTCCACGTTTTGGTTGCGTCGTTTGCATGCGTACTTTACTATCTTTTGTCATACCTGGGAATATAAAATCAGGAGTCCAATCTATTTTCCAAGATTCTTTATCTCCATCTTTTTCTTTCACCATTTTTGCTTCATGGCCAAAAGTGATTTTACCACCAACTGTATCCATACTTACTTTAAAAGGAACAGGACCTTCATCTTTTTTATCTTCTTTTACTTCTCCTGCTTCTACTTTTAAGCTTTTCACTTCAATGCCAGAATAAATTTTTTCATATTTCTCAGTGAACTCTTTCTTTGAAATATCTTTTTTTGCCTTTTCTGATAATTGATCATACATTTCTGCAAATTTTTGTTTATTCCATGCTTTTGTATATGTATCAAACGCTTCTTGTGGTTTTTCTTCTTTACCGCATCCAACTAACATGAACGTTAAGCAAAGAAAAAGAATCCCCCATATCTTTTTCAATCGATTCTCCTCCTCTTTCTATGTGAATACTTTTGAAAATTTTAGCATTTTCACATGCTAGATTTCATTATAGCACTATTGAATATCATCTATAAACTTATATTAATGAATACAAATAAAAAGATTGATGTGAATTTCACATCAATCCTTCTTATTATTGTTGCTTCTCATATACATGATAATAGTACGTATACGGATTCTTTTCATCCGTTAAACCTTTTTCAACAAAAACTTCTTTCCAATTTGTCATATCCATTTCTGGGAAGAATGTATCTCCTTCGAATGCATGATGGATTTTTGTTATATATAACTTGTCTACGTAAGGTAAAAAGAGATCATAAATTTGTGCTCCGCCGAAAATAAAGATTTCCTCTTCATTTTTGCATAGTTCAAACACTTCTTCTACAGAATGTGCTACTTCGCAACCTTCAACATGATACCCTTCATTACGAGTTACAATAATATTACGTCTTCCAGGCAGTGGTCTACCAATCGCTTCGTAGTTCTTTCTGCCCATAATAAGTGAATGGCCCATCGTTGTTTTCTTTACATACTGCAATTCACTTGGTAAACGCCAAGGTAAATTATTATCTTTGCCAATTACTCTATTCTCGTCCATTGCGACCATAAATGAAACAATCATTTTTTCATCTCCTCTACAATTATACTGCAACCGGTGCTTTAATTGCTGGGTGTGGATCATATCCTTCAATCGTTAAATCTTCCATTTCAAAATCAAACACAGATTTCACATCTGGATTTAATGTAAGTTTCGGGAATGGACGTGGTTCACGTGCCAATTGCTTCTCTACTTGTTCAAAATGATTCGTATAAATGTGTGCATCTCCAATTGTATGAACAAATTCTCCCACTTCAAGACCACATTCATGTGCGATTAAATGTGTTAGTAAGGAGTAACTTGCAATGTTAAATGGAATTCCAAGGAATATGTCACCACTTCTTTGATATAACTGACAAGAAAGTTTGCCATCTGCTACATAAAACTGGAATAGCGTATGACAAGGTGGTAATGCCATACTTGGTACATCTTCAGGATTCCAGGCAGAAACAATTAGACGACGGGAGTCTGGCGTTTTTTTAATCATTTCAATTACATCTTTTAATTGATCAAGCGTCTCACCAGCTGTCGTTTTCCAGGCACGCCACTGCTTTCCATATACATCTCCTAAATAACCATATTTATTCGAGAAATCATCATCTTCTAAAACGTTCTTTTTAAACAATTCCATTTGCTCATCGTACTGCACTTTAAATTCCTCATCTTGTTGTGAGCGAAGACCGAAATCAGTCATATCAGGACCAGTATACTCATCGCTTTCTACCCAGCTCTTAAATGCCCATTCATTCCAAATATTATTATTATGCTGCAATAAATAACGAATATTTGTATCACCTTTCATAAACCAAAGCAGTTCACTTGCTACAAGGCGAAACGGCACTCTCTTTGTCGTTAATAAAGGAAAACCTTTACTTAAATCAAAACGCATTTGATATCCAAATACAGATACAGTGCCTGTCCCTGTACGATCTTCTTTCTTCGTACCATGCTCCATTACATGGCGGCATAAATTTAAGTATTCATATTCAGCATGTTTCATATGTAGTAAAACCTTCTTTCAATCTTATATGAAATTTATCATAACATGAAAAACAGTGAATTTAATAATCTTGATTAATAAAATTTCATTTCAATAATTCTTACAAAATTATTAACTTTCCATAATTACAAAGGTTTTCATTTTCTATTACCGAAAGTATAGTGCGGTAGGATAAAATTTATATTTGGAGGTTAGAAGTATGTCTAAAATTGAAACTCCTGTTATGACTTCTTTACAAACAACGGTTGAAAAAATGATGAAGGATTTAAATGTTCCTGGAACTGCTGTAGCTGTTATAAAAGACGGTGAAGTTATTATTTCAGAAGGATTTGGCTATCGAAATATAGAGACAAAAGAGGCTGTTACACCGAGTACTCGATTCGCAATCGGTTCCTCAACGAAAGCTTTTGGTACACTTTCATTAAGCTTATTAGCACAGCAAAAAAAGTTTACTTGGGATACTCCTGTCCAGACTTATATACCTAACTTCTCTTTATCTGAACTACTTGCTAGCTCACAAGTTACAGGACGAGATTTGGCTTCCCATCGTACTGGGGTAAGTCGTCATGATGCTCTTTGGTACAGTTCTTCTTTAACTCGAAAAGATATAGTAGAAAAAATAAAACATTTATCACTTGATGCTCCATTCCGTACAGCATTTCTTTATAACAACTTAATGTATGCGACAATTAGTTATATTGTAGAAAACATTACGAATCAAACATGGGAACAATATGTTACAGAACATATTTTAGAGCCTTTAAATATGGATCAAACAAACTTCTCTGTTACAGACTCACAAAATACAGATAATTACGCTTTACCTTACGTTGAAAATAACGGTGAAATAAAAGAAGTTCCATTCCGTAACATTGATACAGTTGGCGCTGCTGGGTGTATTAATTCTACAATTGAAGATATGGCAAATTGGGTCCTTCTTCACTTAAACAAAGGGAAATTTGGAGATCATGAATTAATCTCCTCTGAATTATTACAACAAATGTATACACCACATAATTCCATTCCAGATCAACCAATTTTATCACTTCCTGAATCTCCATTAAATAGTTACGGTCTTGGTTGGTTTATTAGCGCTTATCGTGGTAATAAGGTAATTCATCATGGCGGTAATATTGATGGATTTTCAGCGCTTGTTTCTTTCATACCAACAGAAAACATCGGCCTTGTCATTTTAACGAATGCTGGAGGCACATTACTGCCTACTTATCTTGCTAATCAAATTTATGACGAGCTACTTGAGTTAGAATCCATTGATTGGCATAAACGTGCTGTAGAAGATACTGAAAAAATGAAGGAAATGATGAAAGAAGCAACTGAATCCATTCCAGAACAAATAAAAGGAACTACACCTTCTCATAAATTAGAAGATTATACTGGTACTTTCGAACATCCGGCATACGGAACATTACAAGTATATAAACGAGATGATTCATTATTTGTACAATTCATGGAAATGGACATTCAATTAGGGCACCATCATTACGACATCTTTTCTGCAAAAGTTGACTTATTCCAAATGAAAATGAATCTATTATTTGCATATGAAATGAATGTGAATGGTGAATTCCCATCCCTTCAGTTACATGTACCAGCCATGCTAAGTACTCAGCCGCTTGCATTTAAGAAAATTAAATAAATTTTAAATAGAGGGATGATAACACTTCCCTCTATTTCCTTTTAAATCCCCCATCAAAAAAAGGATAATACGTAACAGGCACAGAATTCTATTATTCAACTAATCAAATTATCAGGAGGAAAAGCTGTGTACATAGAAATTTTTAAAGAAATTGTTTCGATTACTCATCACGATTATTCAGGTTGTATAGATAAAAAAGGATGGGACGATCCTACTACTTATTTACAGACAATCGAGAAACTAGAGAAACAAGGAGAACTAACACCAGTACAATTTACCGAAATTGTACGTGATTACTTATTAGACTTTAAAGATAATCATATGTTTTTCAAAATGATCTCTAACAATCAACCCCTTAACAGTGTTGGCTTTCAAATAAAAAGATATGAAGACCGCCTATATATTACATCCACTTTACAGGAAATAAGAGTGAAAAAGGGACAGTCTATTCTAGCATTAGATAATATGAAAGTTCCTGAGCTATTAATAAAATATAAGAAGTATTTAAATGAGAATACATATGAACGTGAAAAATGGGATTATGTTTTATTAAAATCGTCAAATTGTACACTTATAGATGAAGATGGATTGACTCAAACAATTACTTTGCAAAAGTATAAACAAAACGAATACACGCCTATTTATTCATTGAAACAGTATAATAAAGATACACTCTTAATTACTTTGACGGATTTTGCAAATACTGAAGCTATTAATAAACTATTAGACTCACACAAAGATGAACTTAATTCTTTTCCGAACTTAATTATAGATGTGCGACTGAATCGTGGCGGAAGTGATGATGCATTTTTCAACCTACTTCCTTACTTATTTGAAGACAAAGAAATTTCCCTTTTAGATTCTTCAGATACAATGCAATTAAATCATACAGAACGAAACTTTCATTTACGCATGAAAGACATCGAAATGGAAGATTACGATTCTTTAGACGAACTTTCCAAATTATTCACAGATATATTTATTCAAGATTTAAAAAAGAATTATAAAAAAGGATTCGTTACATTTGATACTTCTGAATTACCAAAAGAACTTCAATCTTTAAAAATACACGGACGAAAATCACCTAGTAGAGTAGTCATATTAACAGATGTTACATGCGGAAGTTCTGGTGATTCTTTTGTAGAAGTTGCAAAAAAATCATTGAAAGTAAAAGTAATAGGTCGTCCTACTGCTGGTTTAAATGATTATTCTAATTTAGCAGTAATGGAATGGGCTGATACATTCGCACTTTACTACCCTACTTCACGGCTCTCTATTATAGATAAAGGCGAAGGAATGTCCGGAATCGGTATACAGCCGCATATACATATCCCGTGGACTCCGGAACATATACAAGAAGATGTTGATTTAAAGTTAGCATTACAACTGCTTCAAAACGAAGAATGGTAAAAAATAAAGGTAGATGTGAATCACACCTACCTTTTCTATTTCATATTAATTTTTCTGGTTGAAACCAAATTGGCTTTAATGACTCAAAGTCTTTATGATCTTCTAAAACTCTAGTAAGACGCTCTAACGTATCATCTAACATATGCGGTGCTGCTCGTAAAGACCAAACAACTGATGAGAAAACCGTCATGCCAACGTACACCGCATATAAATTCCAGAACTCTTCTGGTGTTCCCCCATTAAAGTATCCTTCTATTTGTCCGATTGAATACGGAATACTAATGTCCCTTGCAAATAGTGCAATTTTTACGAAATCATGAAGTGGATCGCCCCAGTCATAGCCATTAAAATCAACAACACCTACATATTTCCCATCTCGCACAATTATATTTTCTAAATGAAAATCATCGTGTTGAAATCGATTTGGGCGGTTCTTTAAATATTTTTCATTTTCATCTATAAACTTTATGATTTTATCATCATTTTTTATTTTTATTCCACATGTTTTATATGCCTCTACATATTTTTGATGTTTTTTCATTGCTCTTTCATACCATGGAAGAATATCCTCAGGAGCTTCATATGTATGCATTTTTGCTAAATCTTTTCCTGCCTCTATACCAATTTCATATTGTTCTTTTGGTGAATACGTAGGCAATAGCTTCTTCGCATCTTCCCCTTCTAAATATGAAAAAATCCCATAACATAAACTTTCTTCTGCCAACAAACCCATTTCAATTGGCTTTTGCGCTTGCACACTACGGTTTTGCATTTCATTTAAAATTTGAAACTCTATTTTCTTTCTTTCATATTCTTTTATATCGCCTGTCCGCAATAAATATTTTTCTTTATTCGCATTCGTAATTACATATTTCTTATCAGGAGAGAAACCTTTAGAAATTTCTTCAATATTTGCTGCATCTTTTATTATTTGTATATTGTTTTGCCATGTTGTAATTGTTTTCATTTTTATTCCCCTTACATTTCTACATTTGGTGTATACGCTACTTCTATAATAAACCCATTCGGATTTTAAAAAGAAGTGGACTCCTCTAAATCCGCTACCCAAAATTCAATATGATGAATAGCTGATCGAAGTGTATTCATATTAAGAATATGTCCCTTGTACTATTTGCACAATTTCCATCGGCGTATGAACCATATAATCTGGTGCATCTTTTTTCACTGTTTCAATGACATCATATCCCCAAGATACCCAAATCACATTCACCCCAGCCTTTTTACACGCTGCTACGTCTCGCTGTTCGTCACCGACATATAACATATCTTTCTCTGTTATCTTTTTGGATTTTAAAAACCGTTTTATCATTTTATCTTTTCCGAACAAATTTTTTGAACAATACACTTCTTGAATATTTTCTATATCATTATTGTGTAAAAATGCTCGAATATGCTCTTCTGAGTTCGATGATATGACTGCAATTCCGTAGCCTTTCTTATGTAGTTCATCTAATACATCCTTCATCCCATGGAACAAAATGAGATCTTTTATAGCAGGTTGATACAATTTATAAAACTCTAATGCTAATATCGGTAGTTTATACAGTGGTACATCGAGTTGTTTACATCTCTCCGGCATCGTTAATTTACGTAAATACTCAATTTCTTCTTCCCTTACGGTTTTATATCCATGCTTTTCAGCAAGCTGATTATAAATTGGTACAAATATATTTTGTGAATCTACTAATGTGCCATCAAAGTCAAAAACAATATACTTTTTCATTCCCATACTCCCTTTGCTTCTTTTTTCTAAACCTATTTTATTCAACAACATAGTTGTCTTACCCTTCTATAAGCATAAAAAAGAACAAGATTTTCTCTTGTTCTTTTTAAGAAAGCCATTTTGGCGGTACATTCGTATTCCAATAAATATTTCCTAATTCATGGTGTCCAGAGTACCCATCATCAAAACGGTGATAGTGGAAATTAAAATAGTAACCATCTTGCGGTGGATGATCTCTTCTTACATGAAATCGTAATAAGTCATTTCCTGATTTCGTGTCATACACATGAAAAATCTTTTCATTATTTCCGCCAGCTGGTCTTTGAGAAATCGCTAATGATTGCAATGACTCCTCTGGTACATCACTTGCAAGCTCAGCAATTGCCTCTTCAATTTTCGGTAATATTACATCTTTAAACTCATCTTCAATTACTGGACCAATTTTAGTGCCAAACTTTTGCATCGACTGCTTCTCTGCTTCTAGCATTGCATACGTAATAAAAGTATCGGTGGTTAACCTGTCATTCGTTTCTTCATATGTATAGGACGTACTCTCCAAATTTTGTTGCCCAGCTGTACTGGTAGGCTTGTCCGCAGCTTTGGCATTATCAAGCAATATGGAAGGAGGCGTCACTAAACCAAATGTAAATACGGTAATTAATGCGACTAAGGTTTTTCTAAACCAATTTGGCATTTATGTTCCCTCCCTTTCACTCATTATATTTTATATAACGGTTGTTTCTTCTATTATACAAAATGATTGTAATTTTTGCACTTTACAATTTTGTTAACGTTCACATATTTTTCACTTGAATATGAAATTGTAAGATTTCATACAATATGAGTACAACAACAATGAGGAGGCAATCAGATGACTTTAGATGTCATGTATTCCGCCGCAAGCATACTCGTTTTAGTATATTTTCTTTATCAATGTGTTACAGATTAGAAAAAGAGCCGTTTTTCGGCTCTTTTTCTATGGTAAGAATACAATCCAACCAATCCAGACTATAAAAATAATCCCGGCAATTACAGCTGGTAATAAATAAAAATGAGAAAGTATAACTATTCCATACAAAAGTATTACTGGAAGTAATAAATAGCGATCTGCCTTCCATCTTAACATTAGTAATTTGCCTTCATCACAATATAAATGAAGAAACATTTTTTTCGAAAATTCATTCCAATAATCACGCGCATATCGAGAAATTCCAACTAAAGCAAATGCAAGAATAATAGCTGCAATCCACCTCGGGCTCATAATAATACTGACAGTGCTTATACATACAATCTGAATATAAAATAATCGTGCACTACTTGTACGGAAAAATTCTTTCAAAAAGGATTCAACAATACGAGATTCCTTTTTCTTCCCTAAAAACTTTTTAGACCGCGGAAACATCCACGGTTTTTTATTCGAACTACTCGGTTTAGCCGCATGACCACCAACTTGCATAATTCCACTCGTCCAGCGCATACTTTCTTCTTTCTCTTTCTCAACTTCTTTAAAAAAGCAATTTTTATAATTCAATTTTTCTTTTATCAATACGATAATTAGAAAAACTGCTAGACCGATACATAGTATAGAATAAAATGGATTTTTATAAATAAGAGACAGACTCACTCCAAAAAAGGATAGACTTATTGAAAATATTACATTTTTGATAACCCATAGTAGCCATCGTTTCCCCATACGTACATGAATAAATCTCGTTAATAACGACAACATAAATCGAAATACAGTAAAGAATAGCCAAAATAATACGACTTGTACCTTCGTCACTCCAATACTTTTCAGCAACACTGGTAACATAGCAACTACTACCACTATATTCGTTATTGCTATTCGAATAAACGTATATGCCATGCCATACTGAATTAACTTTTGCATATGAGCGGGATACGAAATTAAAAATAAACTATCCGCTTGTTCAAAAAATGAACGAACTCCTCTTGCATATGTAATCACATAAAATGCAAGTAGACCTAATCCGAAATAAACCGTCTCTCCCATCGATAGTTCTTCCATCCATAGTGAACGATAATAAATCCCTATAAATATAAGTGCTGGAATAATAATATATAGCGCAACCGTCCAATCAGTTACCGAACGTATAGACTTCCATTTCCGCCCCAGTTCATGGCGCAATCTTTTATAAAATTGTTGTTTAATCATGCTGTTCACGCCTTACGATTACATCAAAACAGTCCAATAATGAACTTCCTGGCATTTCTGCTAACGTTTGAATTGCCTCTAAATGGCCATCTGCGACTAATGTCCCTTTTGAGATGAGTAAAAATCTTTCGCAAATTCTTTCAGCAGTATCTAATACGTGCGTACAAAGCAGTATTCCTGCCCCACGTTCTTTTTCTTTATATAAATAACTTAAAAACTCTTTCGTAGCTACTGGATCTAAGCCGATAAAAGGTTCATCAATGATATAAAAATCCGGTTCTGTTAAGAAAGCTAATATAAGCATCGATTTTTGTTTCATACCTTTAGAAAACTTTGATAAATACTCATGTTTATGCTTATCCATTCGAAACATATGTAATAACTCTTTAGCTTTCTTTTCCCAGCTTCCTACTTTGTTCTCTCGTGCAGCCATTAATAATTCAATATGTTCCCAGAGCGTCAAATAATCATAATATGTCGGGTGTTCTGGCACGTATGCATAAGGATTTTTCTTTTCACCAAATGATATTTCACCATTCATATTTACTAGTAAACCGAGCATCGTTTTAATCGTCGTACTCTTCCCAGCACCATTTGCACCAATAAGTGCAACTAATTCACCTTTTTCAATCGAAAAGTCAATATCATGAATTGTCTTTTCCCCTAAATCATATCCTGCAGAGCGGATATTCACTTCTAACATACATTCCCCTTCTTTCCATTTCCAATACAAACAAGGAAAAGAATAACATATAACTATCTATATATCATTATAAGATATTTATTTTCCTAGCAGGAAAAAATATTTTTTAACAGAATACTAAATGTTTGATTACATTTTATTGGAGTGGATAATATGTCTTTTCAAATTCGTGAAGCGATAATAGACGATATAGATGCACTTTGCTCTTTGACGAAAGAATTAAAGGGCTCCTCTATTTCCTATGAAGATATGAACAACCGATTGCAATTCGTACAAATGAGTCCCTTTGATTTTTTATATGTTTATGAGGAAGAAGAAACCATATGTGGATTACTTGGGTTTCGTATACGTGAAAATTTAGAAGATATAACTCGTTATGGGGAAATTTCAATTATTAGCGTTGATTCTACAATACGACGGAAAGGCATTGGACAAGTATTAATGGATTATGCAGAACAATTAGCAAAGACACATAATTGTATCGGCACATGGCTAGTCAGTGGAACAAAAAGAGTAGAAGCACATCCTTTTTACAAAAAATTAGGATATGAAGTAAATGGATATCGATTTGTAAAACATTTTTAAACTACTTATAAATGGAAAGGACTATAACTATGACAAACATCGAAGCTATTTTTATTGATCGTGACGGTACAATTGGTGGTGACACTACTATACATTATCCGGGCTCTTTTACATTATTTCCTTTCACAAAAGCAGCTCTGCAAAAACTAAAAGCTCAAAATATAAAAATTTTCTCTTTCACAAATCAACCAGGTATCGCAGATGGGATAGCGACTGTAGCTGATTTTGTACAAGAATTAGAAGGCTTCGGTTTTGATGATATTTACGTATGTCCTCATAAACACGGTGATGGTTGTGAATGCCGTAAACCTAGTACAGGTATGCTGCTGCAAGCGGCTGAAAAACACGGGCTTGATTTAACAAAATGCGCTGTAATTGGTGATCGCTGGACTGATATCGTTGCAGGAGCAACAGTACATGCGACAACGATATTAGTTCGAACGGGCGCTGGATATGATGCTTTACATGCGTACCGAGAAAAATGGGCACATATTGAACCAAACTACATTGCAGAAAACTTTGAAGATGCTACAAATTGGATTTTAAATCAACTATAATACAAATTAAAAGAGACGTTTTAACAATGAAAACGTCTCTTTTAATCTTATATTTTTTTAAAACGTTAATTCATAATGGAAATAACGATTATCTCTCAAATAACCATTTTCAGCGTATAATCGCTGTGCTGATAAATTATCAATCTCCGTTTGTAATTTTACACCTTTTGCACCATTTTCTAATGCAAATTCTTTAGCAGCTTCTAATAATTTTTTACCTGTTCCTGCCCCTCGCTTAGTTGCTTGTACAAATAAATCATTTAAAATCCATAATTCTTTCATCGAAATGGAAGAAAATGATGGATATAATTGTGTGAAGCCAATATATTCGCCGTCTTCAACTGCCACAAAAATAACGGATTCTTTTCTCTCGATTCGATTTCGTAAAAATACTTTTGCTCCTTCTAAATCGGAATCTTGTCTATAAAACATACGATAGTTATTAAATACTGATGCTAGTCCATCTAAATCTGCAATTGTTGCCTCATATATTCTCATTTTACTCCATTCCCCTTCCAATACTGTCTCATTATATCCGTTGCCCATTTAGGCTGTAGAATTTCTTCGTTCGGCATAAACTCTTTCATTATCGGCTTTATATCCAATATAGGTGTGCCATCAATAGCATCTAACCCCTCAACAATAATTGATTTACCTTCTCTTTTGATCACCTTTACAATTGTTGCTCCTATGCGATTCGGGCGATTTTTCCCGCGCTGTGCAAAAATGCCTACTTTAGGATAATCATTATTATTTCTAGGATGTCTAGCAACATATTGAATTTGTTCATCCGTTACTTTATGAAAATAAAAAACAACTTCAATATGAGAAAAATCTTCAATCCCTTGTATACTTTCCTCTGTATACATTTCAGTTAAATTAATATAGGATCTTACTTCTCCCCACTCATCATCTTTTATTTCCTTTCTTTCATTATGTACAAATGCGATTGGTTGAACTGAAAACATACGCATTCCCCCTTAAATGTAACCACTTACATTATAAAATATTTTCTGAATGTTTTCCAGATACACGAATTAAGTTTACATAATACATTTATAATCTACTTTCTAAAGCGACATTTATCGCTTCAATTGCGTGGATATAAGTCGTATCAAATATCGGAACTGCTACGTCTTCCTGCTTTATTAATAATCCTATTTCTGTACAACCTAATATGATTCCTTGTGCCCCTTCTTGTACTAGCTCTTCTATAACTCTTTTATAATACTCCCTAGATTGAGATGTTATCTTTCCTAAGCATAATTCTGTATATATTACTTCGTTTATTTTTTCTCTATTTTTTTCTGATGGTACTATGACTTTTATATCATTCTCTTCAATACGTAACTTATAGAAATCTTGCTCCATTGTATATTTAGTTCCAAGCAAACCAACCGTTTGAATATCTTTCCTTTTAATTTCTTTTGCAGTTGCATCTGCAATATGTAAAACTGGAATATGAATATTCTCCTTTATTTTCTCAACTACTTTATGCATTGTATTGGTGCAAATAATTATAAAGTCTGCTCCTCCCCTTTGTAGCGAATATGCTGCATTCCCTAATATTTCTCCCGCTCCATTCCAATTTCCGTTAGACTGGAATCGCTCAATCTCTTCAAAGTCCACACTATTAATCATACATTTTGCTGAATGTAACCCTCCCAATCTCTCTTTTATTTCTTCATTTATGATTCGATAATATTCAGAAGTTGATTCCCAACTCATACCACCAATTAAACCTATTGTTTTCATTACACACAACACCCACCTTATACTCTTTTTTAAAATTAATCATAACATTTTATTATGTATATTATACATAATAAAACAAGACTTTACGTTTATAATATAAAGTCTTGTTTTAACTATTTCCAAGGAAATTTTATAAGAATATTCTGAAATTAATTACCAAATGTTTTTATAGAATCTTCATATTGATAATGAAAACATTCTCGATACAACTGTTTAATTTCATCATATGATGGCACACGTGGATTATTTGCTGGACTTCCACTTTCAATTGCATCTGATGCCATTTTAGAAATAGCTTTTTCAAATTCAACCTCACCAATTCCGTATTCTTTTAAATTTGGAATACGAAGATCAAAACAAAGTTTTTTTATTTCTCCCAGCGTGTAGTCGGCTACTTCTTCATCACGATAGGAATACAAATCTTTATTTAAACAACGTCCAATTTCCGCTAGTCTTTTTACTGCACTAATTTTTGTATATTCTAAAACTGTAGGTAATAGTATCGCATTTGATATTCCATGTGGTACATGAAACATTGCCCCTACTGGCCGAGACATTCCATGAACTAACGTAACAGATGCATTTGAAAATGCAATTCCAGCTTGTAAGGAAGCAATCATCATCGCTTCTCTTGCCTCCATATTCTCTCCATCTTCATATGCAATACGTAAATATTTCATAATACTTTCAATTGCGGAAAGTGCAAGCACATCGGTAAGTGATTGTGAAACTTTAGAAATATATGCTTCGACTGCATGACATAATGCATCTATCCCTGTTGCTGCTGTAATATGAGGTGGTACGGAACGCGTTAAAATTGGGTCAATAATCGCTACTTGCGGTGTGAAATTTGGATGCTTCATCATCATTTTTACATCTGTTCGTTTATTCGTAATTACTGCTACACTTGTTACTTCCGATCCAGTACCAGAAGTTGTTGGGATTGCAATTAGTGGTAGTGGATATTTGTCTATTTCCATATCTTTTTGGACATAATCTTCCACTTCTCCACCATTTGTATATAACACCGCAACTGCTTTCGCTGCATCAATACAACTTCCACCACCAATACCAATAATAAAATCACACTTTCCTTCTTTACAAATAGTTAACGCTTCTAACACGTGTATATTTGTAGGCTCAGCATTTACTTTATTATATGTAATAACAGTAATACCTTTCGTATTTAATTGTTGTATACACCTCTCAACATATCCTAAATTCTCCATAATTGTATCCGTAACTATAAACGCTCTTTTCCCCAACTTCTTAGATTGTTCCCCCAGCTTTTCTAGCGAATTTCTTCCATATAATACGGACTTCGGCATACGAAACTCAGCAACTTCTTGCAAGTACCCCACCCCTTCTTACCCTAATTAATGTTTTCGTTTATAAAATATCGACTTAATAAATTCCTGTTGCAGTATAGAATGCAATTACTAAAAATACAGCAACCGTTTTCAAAATTGTAATAGCAAATATATCTTTATATGACTGTTTATGTGTTAAACCTGTTACTGTAAGAATAGTAATAATAGCTCCGTTATGTGGTAATGTATCCATTCCTCCCGATGCCATTGACACGATACGGTGCATTACTTCTAATGGAATATCAAATTGATTGGCCGCTGCAATAAACTTATCTCCCATCGCACTTAAAACAATTCCCATTCCTCCTGATGCAGAGCCTGTAATACCGGCTAAAATATTTGTCGTTACTGCTCCATTCACTAGAGGATTTGTGAATGTGGCAGAAATACCATCTCTCATAATCGCGAATCCTGGAAGTGCTGCAATGACACCACCGAATCCAAACTCAGCTCCTGTATTCATCGTTGCAAGTAACGCTCCACCAATACTTGTATTCAATCCAGCTTGAAATCCTGTTACTACTCGTTTCCAATATAATAATAACGTTGTTACAATACCTATAATAAGTGCTAATTCTACTGACCAAATTCCAACTACTGCACTTAATTCTACTTTTCCAAATGCTTTCATGCCGATTTCAGAAAAATCAAAACCATCCGGATACCACTTCGGTATCATAATAGTAAAAACTTTATTCATTACACCTACTAAAATAAGTGGTATAAAAGCAATCACTTGCTGAACTCTTGTAATTTCAATGCTTTTCAGTAATGGCATATCTTTTTGTTCTACTTGCACTTGCAAAGAAGCTGCCATTTCAGTATCCCCATCGTTAAAACCAAAATACCCTTCTCCTGCCGCCTTTGCCTTCTTACGTCTACTCTCTAAATATAGTAATCCTAACGTCAGTACAAAAATTGCCCCTACAATACCAAGTATTGGTGCAGCATAAATGTCCGTTTTAAAAAATGTTGTAGGTATTACGTTTTGAATTTGTGGTGATCCAGGTAGCGCATCCATTGTAAATGTGACCGCTCCAAGTACAATCGTTCCAGGGATTAAACGCTTCGGAATATTCGCTTGTCGAAATAGCTTAGCTGCGAACGGATATACAGCAAACACTACTACGTACACACTAACGCCACTATACGTTAAGATAGCACCCATTAATACAATCGCTAAAATCGTACGTTTTTCACCAACTAACTCTATAATTGTCTTTGCAATCGAGTCTGCAATTCCTGACATTTCTACTACTTTTCCAAATATTGCCCCAAGTAAAAATACAGGAAAATATAGTTTAATAAAACCTACCATTTTCTCCATAAAGATATTCGAAAAGAAAGGTAATACAAAACTAGGTTCTGTCAAAAATACCGCAAATAATGCAAAAATCGGTGCAAATAAAATAACAGAAAACCCTCTATATGCTACAAACATTAGTAAACTAAGTGCTAATAATATAATAACTAGCTCCAATTATACCCCTCCTTTAAACAGAAAATTCAAACTTTTATAAATAAACTTCTACTAATCTTTTGATTCTGACATCCCTCCTCTTATTCATACAAATTTTTCATGCTAAAAATGTCTAATTATACATATTCGATTACATATGAAAAATCCCTTTAAACATAAATGATTTCATCATCATACGTTATAAAGGGATTGTTAGTCTCTATATTTACTTCTTAATCAAACTATTGTCTACACAAAAATGATGTAGTTCTTTTACATCATTTACTATATGAGTCGCACCAACTTCAGTCAATTCTGTTTTACTACCATAACCGTATAAAACACCAATTGAAGCAATCTCATTATGATTCGCACCGATTATATCGTGCTTTCTATCTCCAATCATAACAATGTCTTCTTTACTAAATTCTTCATTTGTTTGTAAAATATGAGCAATGATTTCTTCCTTCGTTATTCTTGTACCATCTAAATTACTTCCAATGATACTTTCGAAATAATTCGTTAGTTGAAAATGATCTAGTACTTGTTTTGCAAATACAGTAGGTTTTGAAGTTGCTATAAATAAACGATTTCCGGTATCTTTTAATTGTTTTAAAAGACTTGGAATACCCTCGTATACATTATTTTCTAACAATCCACGTTGTTTTAAGTACTCTCTGAAATAAAAAACAGCTCTTTCAACTTCTGCTTCATTCATATTATACCTCTCTACGAATGATTGTTGGATGGGCGGACCGATAAATGAGTCTAACTCATTTACATGTAATTCTTCAATTCCAACCTTTTTTAATGCATACAATACTGAATTTATAATTCCTTCTTTCGGATCCGTCAATGTTCCATCTAAGTCAAATAGAAATATTGTGTACAAATTTAATCCCCCACTCCTATTTATTTTACATATTATATAGAAGACTTTTTCATGCCTACCTTTTACTATATTACCATTATTTATCTTTTCAAAAAATTATTCCTTCTATGTCACATACGTACAGTTACAAAATGGAATACATATGATAAAGTAAAAAAGTGACAATTATTTTAATAGAAACTGGTGAATCTAATGTCAATTACCTTAATTGTTATAATGATTTTCACAATTGTTATTCACGCGGTTGAAACAAGCTCTTATAGTATTCGATTAGCTGGAGTACGTTTAAAGAGAATTGCTGTTGCTTTGTCTGTCGTAGGCATGGTGTTACTTATATCAAGAACATCTAACATGCTACAAGCCTTTTTAATCGGTGGGATTGTCGATGAGGCAAAACGAGACGCTTCCATTAATTTAGAACATACTATACGGCTCGTTCTATTATCCGCCTCTGTCGGTACTTTACTTGCGATTATACTGTATCCAACTTTGACCAAATTATTTGGATACGTCATTCAAAACTTTGAAACAGACGGTTCTTTCATTCGAATGATGAAAACGAATAACATCCAAAAATTAAAGTACACCAAAAAATATGTACGCTTTCCAAAACTAGAAATGATTCATAGACTGCGTATCGGTGGTATTCCAAAACGTATTATGCTTATTAATATGTTTGCTACTGCAATTTATACAGCTGGTGTTCTTTCAGCCCTATATGCTTCTTTTTTACTTCCAGCTTACGCAACAAAAGCTACTACAGCTTCTGGTCTTATTAATGGTTTTGCTACTATTTTATTAACAGTGCTGCTCGATCCACGTATCGCTCTTTTAACAGAGCGAGCTCTTCAATCAGAAGAAGGTGCAGAAGCAATGAGTAAAATGTATGGTTGGCTAATGATTTCTAGACTTTTTGGTACGTTATTAGCACAACTGTTATTCATACCAGGTGCTTACTGGATCACATGGATTATTAAACTGATGAATTAGTCCTCTATAAAAATAGTAGGTGGGATAACAAATGACTATACAAACAGAACAAGATATCATTCGCTTAATAGAAAACGACGAATGGATGATGAATGTATTACAAATGGCAAAATCACTAGAGTTACCTGATTGGTGGGTTTGTGCCGGCTTTGTTCGTTCTAAAATTTGGGATACTTTACATGACTATGAAGCTAAAACGGCTATGCCTGATGTTGATGTAATTTATTATGATAGTCTACATCAAGATGAGATATACGAACAATCATTAGAAACGAAATTAATGAATATTGATGCTACTATCCCTTGGTCTGTAAAAAATCAAGCTCGTATGCATGTAGTAAATAATATGCCACCATATTCTTCTTCTGTTGATGCTATTTCTAAATTTCCTGAAACAGCAACGGCTTTAGGAGTTACACTTGATGAACTAAACAACGTCATATTAACAGCCCCATGTGGTATTGAAGATGTCCTTTCCTTACAAGTGAGACCAACAGCTCATTTTCTTGAATCGAAAGAAAGATTACATATGTACAAAAACAGAGTTATAAAAAAGAATTGGCAAAGTAAGTGGCCTAACATCACAATCACATATCCAGAAATATAGAAAGGGTGCCTCTCATTTATAGAAGCACCCTTTTCTTCATTTCAAAAAATGTATGACTGTTTCTGCAAACCTATCCGCTTCCTCATAATGAGGTGAATGACCGCTCTCTTCAAATACGATATACTTGCCGTTTCGGGCATCTTTATTAAATGTTTTAATTTGTTCTTCACACGTTACTACATCATGTTTTCCTACAATTAATAACATTGGATTCTGTACTTCTTTTATTTTATATAATAATGATTTATGACATGCACCCTCTAATTTTAATCTATCAAAATGAATTTGAGAGCGATTTGAAAATACTTCCCACTCTTCATCGCTATATAAACTATAGTCTGTTTCATCTTCCTTATAATTGTAAATCTCCATTCTTTTTTCTTCTAATTCAGCGCTTAATCTTATATAAGCTTCTAACAACTCTTCTGAACTAGCATTGCTAGATGAATAAGCGATGGACTCTTCTGCTACTTCTTCTTTTCCATACTTATTTAATAAATGCCTTGTCTTTTGTAACAAAGCTCTACTTGTTAATGCAAAATCGAAAGTTGGCGCTTCAAATATGATTTTCTCTATTGAACTTGGATATATCGACGCATATAACAATGCTACATATCCACCGAAAGAATGTCCAATGACAGACCATTTCTCAATTTGTAATACTTTTTTTAGTTCCTCACAGTCTTCAATCAAATCATTTAATCCAAAAGCTTCGTCCTCAATAATTTCTTCTGAGCGACAAACACCTCTTTGATCTATCATTATTACATATAAAGAATCTTTTAAACGTTCCGCTTGATGAAATGAAAAATCATAGCAACTTTCTCCTGGTCCACCATGCAAGTATAGGACTGGTTTATTTTTAAGATTTCCATACGTTTCAACGTATAGCTTTTTCCCTCTAATGTTCATGTATTTCCCTGTTCCCATCAAATTCGCCTTTATAATCATCACCTTATTTTTCACTGAATATTATAACACCTTAAATTAAATAATCCCTATTACATTTAAAAAGACGATAATTATTGCAAGTGGCGCTACAAATCGAAGTAAAAACGCCCAACAAGTAAATACTTTCTTTCCATAATTTCCACCTACAAAAAACTCTGCTTCTAGCACCTTCTTTTCCATTTTGAATGAAACGAAAATACTTATAAATAGTGCTCCAAGTGGCATTAATATATTACTAGATAAGAAGTCTACTGCATCAAAAATATTCTTTCCGAAAATCGTAATATCACTCCATATTCCAAATGATAACGCGGATGGTATACCTACTAAGAAAATGCCGAAACCGATTATCCATGATAATTTCGTTCTCTTTTCTTGTTCACCATTTGCTAATGCTGAAACAACTGTCTCTAGTAGAGAAAATGCCGATGTTAATGTTGCAAATGTAAATAGTGCAAGAAATACCGTTAAGAACAACCCACCGAATGGAATTTGACTAAATACAGATGGTAATACGATAAATAGTAATCCAGGCCCTTCTGTCGGCTCCATTCCTAATGAAAATACGGCCGGAAAGATAGCAAGACCTGCAAATAATGAAACAAATAAATTCAATCCAACAATTGTAACTGCTGATTTTGGTAAACTTTCTTTTTTATTTAAATACGAGCTATAGGTAACCATAATCGAAATCCCGATACTAATCGCAAAAAATGATTGTCCCATCGCGAATAAAATACTTTCTGAAGTAATCTTTGAGAAGTCTGGTTGTAAGAAAAACTTCACACCTTGTATTGCATTATCAAGTGTTAATGAACGAATAATAAGAGCAACAAATAAAACGAACAATGCTGGCAACATATATTTACTTGCTTTTTCAATTCCATTTTGTACACCCTTTGATACAACCCAAATCGTAATGAACATAAAAGCGAAATGTCCCATAATCACCCAAGCGGGATTTCCAATTGTTTCAGTAAATAATGCTCCATAATTTTGTCCCGGAGTAATAAGTTGTCCCGTTACTCCTCTGAATAAATAAATTAACACCCATCCACCTACAACACTATAAAACGAAAGTAGTATAAAACATGTTCCGACGCCAAGGCGTCCAATCCAGTGCCATCCTGTATTAGGTGCGATACTTTTAAATGCTCCAACTGCTTGTTTCTGCGTACTGCGTCCAATCATAAATTCAGCTATAAGTAGTGGTAGTCCAATTAATACAGTAAATAATATAAAGATTAAAAAGAATGCTCCTCCCCCACTCTTCCCAGCGATATAAGGAAACTTCCATATTGCGCCAAGTCCAATTGCTGATCCTGCTGCAGCCATTATAAAACCTAATTTCGAAGTCCATTGCTCCGTCTGTTTCATCTTATTTTCCTCCCATTTAAATTACTTTATATAAATAATTAAATTTTATAAACCAATCCGAATAAACCCTCCATTTCTATTTCCATAAAATAAAAAAATGGCTCAACGTCTCTATATAAAGAGACGCTAAGCCATTTACTTAACGCGGTACCACCCTTATTGATTCCATTATGAATCCACCTTAGTAGTAATCGTTTGATTACAAACCTAATATCGAAGGTTAACCGTTAAGATTTACTAAGAATGTGATTCCGTTCCACCTTACTGCTCCTAGGCGAGTTCAGGATGTCATTTGACTATGTCACACCAACCCATAGCTCTCTGTACAAATATACGACCTTACTACTCCTATTCAACACATTTTAATATTTAGAATATATTTTCTTTTGAAATTAATATGAAGTATATCGGTTATATTTATAACTGTCAAGGGCTATATTAAAATTTGATGAGAAACCTCTTTTATTTTTCATTATCCTTCGTCATCATCACCGTGATCATCAGTACCTTCTTCTTGATCATCGTCATCTTGTTGTTGAGGTGACTCCTTTTGCTGAATAGCATTATTTACCGCTGTAGTAGACATGACTTCACCTGTTATTGTATGTACTCTTACATCAACCGTTTCTGTTTGTTTTTTTATTATAATTTGGTAGGTAGACGTACCATTTATATTGACTACACTTACCTTCTCGATAAATCCGCCTGGTACTTTTTGTAACGCAACTTCTTTCGCCTGCTCTTCTGTAACGACTTTTTGTATTTGTGAAGTACCAATAAAAGCACCCGTCGCTTCTTCAATTTCTACCATTACATTCTCATTTGCACTTTTCTCTATCTCTATTACATATACATTTTTTTCGTTCTTTTTCTCTAGTCTTATCCCTTTCACATTCCCTTGTACTTGCTGCACTGCAATCTCTTTTGCTTGCTGCTCTGTAACTTTTGTCGTTTGTTTCTGTAACAATTGAATTTTGCCAGTTGTTTTTTCAATCTCAATTATTGTACTTTGAGCAGCATTTGTTTCTATCGTTATAACAAACACTTCTATCCCATTTCTTTTTTCTAATATAGTTTGTTTAATGATCCCCTGTACTTTCTGAAGTGCCATTTCTTCCGCTTTTTCTTTCGTTATTGTATTACTTTTTAATGATATTTCTTTTGCACGTTTTATGTTACCACTTTGAGCATCTACTATTATTTCATATGAGCCTTTTTCATTTAAAAGGTTTACCTTATATACATCTTGTTCCCCTTTGTTTACTAATTTCATATTTTTTATTTTTCCAGGATACTGTTCAGACACAATATTCTGAATTTGTTTTTCGGATAATATTTTTTCTCCTTGCTTAGAAACAATACGTTGTGATACAAAAGCTACACTTACAAGCACAAAACAAAGTAACAATGCAACCTTCCATTTCTTTTTCATTTTCAAACTCCTATCTCTTTATAAAAAACGAGGCAAATATACGGTAACTTTCGTCCATTTTCCCTCTTCACTTTCCAGTTGTATATTCCCTTCATGAGCATCAATAATTTGTTTCGCAATCGACAATCCTAGACCTGTTCCTCCTGTTTCCCTACTCCTCGCTTTATCAACTCGAAAAAAGCGATCAAACACTTTCTGTATATCCTCCTTAGGAATTCCCATACCGTAATCTTGAATAGAAAAAAAGACTCTTTCCTTTTGTATTCCTACTATCAAATCGATTGAATCTTTACTGTATTTCATTGCATTATCCAATAATACTACTAATACTTGTTTTATTTTTTGTTCATCAATATTTACAACAATCTTTTCTTCCTCTGTAATAACACGAAAATCCCGATTATATGTTTTTTCTAATTGTTCCGCAGTCAACTTGCATAATCGAACTACATCTGATTCTTTCGTTTCCAACTTCCACTCTGCACTACTGTTGGCAAGCAATAACATTTGATTTGTCATGCCTTTCATTCTTACTGCCTCGGAGTATATCGCTTCTACAGATTCCTCTAAAACATCTTGTTTTTTCATTCCCCATCTTTTTAATAATTTTGCATAACTTTCAATAACTGTTAACGGTGTTCTCAATTCATGTGAAGCATCTGAAACGAACTGCTGTTGTTTTTCAAAGTTTTGATGTAATAAATCTATCATTTTATTAAATGTCGTTCCCATTTTGTACAATTCATCTTTTGATTTTTTCTCTAGCGATATCTTTTTGAATATCCCTCTATCTTGTATATGCTCCATTGTTTGTATTAAAGAGTTTACAGGTTTTAAAATGAGTTTACTTAACATTCTTCCCGCAAAAAAAGACGGAATTAAAACGAAAAGTGAAGCAATAACTAATACATTTTTTAACATATTTAAATTCTCTTGCAAACTATCTAAACGTTCTGTCATTTCTAACGAAACGATTTTCCCATCATTCCAAATAATTGGCATTTTTATATAAGCGAATTTCCCACCATTCTTCTCATAAATTCCCGCCGATTCTTTTCTTTCAAATTTCGTATTTACTACTGGGATTGGTTTTGTACTATCCACTTCTTGTCTAATCATTACCTTTGAATTTTCATTAATAACTCTAATCATACCGTTTGAAGGTAAGTATGGTTGCAACAGATTTGCTGCATCTATTTCTTTTGCTGATTCCGCATTCATTCCTTCTATAATATGTACTGCCTCACGTTTTAATCGTTCTAACTCTCCGTTCGTTGTAACTTTATAAAACAAAAAGTATATAGAACTATTAATAAGTAACAAAATAAGTAGTAACCATACTGTAGAGAATAAATATATTTTATTTTTAATTTTCATATACTACACCTTTAAGACATACCCAACACCTCTAACAGTGTGAATAAGTGGTACGTCCACATTACAATCTACTTTTTTACGTAAATATCGAATATACACATCGACAACATTTGTATCACCATAATAATCAAATCCCCAAACATTCGTTACGATCTGTTCTCGATTTAACACTTGATTTTCATGCTTCATTAAAAATAGTAATAAATCAAACTCACGTGGTGTTAATTCCACTACATGATTCCCTCTTTTCACTTCTCGTGTTTTCTCGTCTAAATATAAATCTGCAATTTGATAACTACTATTTTCCTCTTCTTTTCTTACGTTTGAAATTCTTAAACATGCACGAATTCTCGCTAAAAGTTCTTCTATTTGAAATGGCTTTGTAATATAATCACTTGCTCCTTGATCTAAGCCACTTACTTTATCAACAACTGAGTCACGAGCGGTTAATAAAATAATAGGTATTACAGCATTTTTCAAACGTATCCTTCGAAGTACTTCTAACCCACTTATATTTGGAAGCATTACATCAAGTAAAATTAAATCCCATTTACCAGCTTGAAACTTTTCCATTGCCTCTGTTCCTGTTTTAGCAATCTCACTTTCATATCCTTCAAACTCTAATTCTAACTGCACGACACGCGCAATTTTTTCTTCATCCTCAACAATTAAAATCCTTTCTCCCATAAAAGCCTCCCACATTATATAATCTTTTCATACCATCTCAGTATAACAAGTAATACTTTCCTCCAAAAGAAATAATACCCAATATTCTTTTCGACTTAATGAAAAAATCAGGAATGAATTATATTCCTGATTTTTAGAGAGACAATCCAACCCACTGCCAATATGCATAGTAAAATACAACCATTACAAACATATACATAACACTTAAATAGCTACTTAACTTTAGTAAATCTTGCGGCTGAAAAGTTTCTCTATCACTTTCTTGAAATAAAAGTAATGCTTTAGAACTGACTGGAAAGGTTAAACAATAATTCATGCCAACAATGCCTAAAAATAGTACAGCGACTTCGTTTAGCTGTAGACTACTTGCAAAGTATAATAATGGCGGAATAAAAATTACCGCTCTCGTTGTGTGAGATGTAATATATAAATGTGATGTGACTGAAAGAATAACAATTACGAGTAACACGATGAAAATAGATTGCTTATTAATTAGTTCTGTTACTAAAAATAACTTCTGCATAATCCATTGCGCTGCACCACTCTCCATTAAAGATTTCCCTAATGCAATTGCTGCTCCAACAAATAAAATTAAGTTCCATGAGACACCTTTTAAACTTTCTTTCCACTGCATCACGCCCAGTTTTGGTAAAGTTAATAAAAACACTCCGATTATCGTTACAGTTGCAATTTCCAAACCGTGAAACGACTCTGTTAACCAAAAAGCTACCATCGCTATTAAAATACTGATTGTATACTTTTCATTTCGCGATAATTCAAACTTAACTTTTTTCTGTTTCAGTTTTGTTTTTACTTCCTCTTTGTCTAAAAATAAAAATAATATTACACGACAACTTATAAAGCTCATTATGAATCCAAATGGAAATCCCCATATTAACCACTCTACAAATGTAATATCCTTATTATTAAATTCCTTTAACATATCTAGGGCAATTAAATGGGAACCTGCACCAATAATTGTAGAACTTGTTGAAACTAAAATAACAGTAGGCATTAAAATTGCTAATGCTTTCGTAATTCTTCTACTCCCAATTTCTTTTGATATAGCTTGAAAAACAGGTAATACAACCGCTGCGCGCCCAGATGTTGATGGAATAAAAAAAGCGAGTATTTGAATAATCATTGTCAAAATCCCGCACAAGCCCAAAATATTCCGAGCACGATTTACAACAAAGCACGTCATTTTCTCAGCTAAACCGGTAACTTGAAGTGCCCTTCCTAAAATAAAGGAACCGATCATAAGCCAAATGACATCTGAAGCTAACGAATCAAATAAAAGATCTTGCTTTGCTGTTCCTGAAATAATTAGAAATAAGACAGATCCAAGTGCGATATAGGCCGAATTTATCGTTGTTGTTGTCCATAATATAATTGCACAGCAAAATCCAAACAAACTCCATTTTGCTTCCATCGTTAATGACGATGGAAGCAAAAGAACTATTTCTACCATTACTATAAGTGCTACGGGCAAAACCCAAGATGTCTTAGTTTTCGGATGATCAGTACTGTTCACATGTAATTCCACTACATTTTTTTCAATCATGATACGTACCCACTGTTATTCAACCGAGAAGCGATTTGATAACCGACTAAAACTGTACGCATCGTACTCTCTGTACAATCACGAAGCCATTTCTCCGCATTAGAAAATGCATTTTCTAATGAAGATGGCATTGGTAATATACTTGTATATGCATCAATTCCATAATCGTAATTAATACGTGCACCTTTACCGACTGTCCCAACTAATGCGATTACTGGTAATCCATATTTTTTTGCACATTTAGCCACCTCAGCTGGAATTTTTCCACGTGGTGTTTGAAAATCTATACTTCCTTCCGCAGTAAATACAAGATCACACGCTAGCAATAGTTTATTTAAATCCATATACTTCATAATAATATCGTATCTCGGATGAAGCGTTGCACCAATTAAAGCTTGCAGTCCAGCACCAAGTCCGCCAGATGCACCACTACCTGGCGTATGATGTACATCTATACCTATATCTTTTTTTATAACAGAAGCATAGCGCTCCAGTGCTTTTTCTAGTTCTATTACTTGTGCTTCGTTAGCACCTTTTTGCGGACCGAACACTCGCGCTACTCCCTGTTCGCCGCATAATTGATTAAACCAATTACAGGCAACATCGATTTGAACATGCCTTAATCTAGGATCTACTTGTGATGTATCTATGTTTGAAACTTGTAATAAAGAGGTTCCACCTTGAATTTGTATTTCCTTTCCATCTTCATTTAAAAACTTTACACCTAACGCTTCAGCCATACCAGTTCCTCCATCAGATGTTCCTGAATCACCACACCCTATTAATATACGATCTACCCCTTTATTTAAAGCTAATTCTATTAACTGCCCAACCCCATGAGTAGTCGTTTTTCTAGGATCACGTAAGTCTATCGGTACAAGGCGTAACCCCGCAGCAGCTGCCATTTCAATAACAGCTGTACGCTCACCATTTCTCGTTTCAAAAACCCCAAAATAAGATTGTATCTTTTCTCCAACAGGTCCCGTTACTTCTACTGTATACATTTTTCCACCAGTAATATTTATAATTGCCTCTGTAAAACCTTCCCCACCATCCACCATTGGTAAAGTCTCTACAGTAGCTAACGGCATGACTTTTAAAATCCCTTCTTTCATTACATCAGCAGCTTCCTTCGCCCCTAAACTTTCTTTAAACCCCGATGGTACAACTAAAATATGCATGTAATATTTCTCCCTTCACCTTGTATATCTCTTTCGTTTCTAAGGCTTATACTAAAGGTGAAAAAAGAGAGAACAATTAAGCTTACATTAAAATTTGGTGAGAAAGTGCTGAGTTTTATAAACTAAAAAATCCGTTGTACTATAAAATAGCACAACGGATACATTTCCTTCCCCTATTATTAAGGGGTAAGTCTTGTACAGTCCCTTGGAAAAGCACTCGCCTCTCGTACATTTGTTAATTCTAATAGTTTGTATACAACTCTCTCTAATCCAATTCCAAAACCACCATGCGGGGGACAACCGTATCGGAATGTATTTAAATAAGATTGAAATGTATCTGGATGTAATCCCTTTTCTTTAAAAGAGGCAAGTAACATTTCATAATCATGAATTCGCTGTGCGCCTGATGTTATTTCTAATCCTTTATATAATAAGTCGAAAGAATCGGTAATCGATGGATTCTCTTTATTTGGAATCGTATACATTGGACGCGCTTCTTTCGGATAATGTGTAATGAAAACAAATTCACTCTTATATGTTTCCTTCACATATTTGCCTAGTAGCTTTTCACCTTCTGTATCTAAATCTCCAATTGGCGACTCTTTCCGGTATTTATTTTTCAAAATTTCTTGCGCTTCTAACAATGTGATTTTAGGTATTTCTGTAATAATAGGTACTTCTATTTGTAATAGTTGTAGTTCTTTTTCACAGTTTTTTGCTACTTGTTGAAACATATATCGTAAAACATCCGTTTCTAATTGCATCACTTCATAAAAATCATGAATAAATCCAAGTTCTACGTCTAACGATATATATTCATTTAAATGTCGGGAAGAGTTATGATGTTCCGCTCTGTAAACAGGTGCAACTTCAAAAACACGTTCTAACCCCCCAGCTACCATCATCTGTTTATAAAACTGTGGTGATTGTGCTAAATAAGCTTCTTTTTGAAAGTATGGAAGCTTAAAAACATTCGCTCCTCCTTCTGCCCCTTGCGAAACAATTTTCGGAGTAAATATACGTGTGAAATCGTTCTCTATAAGAAATTCACTAAAGCTCTGAACGAGTGTAGATTTCACTTTAAATATCGCCGTGATTCTCTCATGTCTTAATGATAATACCCGCTCATTCAGTAGTTGATCTAAGCCAACTTGTAATTTCTTTTTATTTATTTCAAATGGAAGTGGTTCTGCGCCATTTAATATTTTCACTTCATGAGCAAGCACTTCAACCCCTAATTCTGTTTTCTCAGTCTCTACTATTTGACCAACTACTTGCACAACACTTTCCAGATCTACTTTAAATCCAGCTAACTCATTTTCTAATACACATTGCATAACTCCTGATCGATCCCTTATTAATAAAAAACTAACATTACCTAGATGACGAATCTTTTTTACCCATCCTTGAAGTAATACAGCCTTTCCGCTTTGCTTTGTACATTCTTTTGTGAGTGAACGCTTCATTATTGACTCCATTATTTTTCCCTCCAATAATTTTATATTTATTTACGTTATTGTTATTGTTATTGTTGTCATCGTCATCATCCACGGTCACTCACCTCCTTTCAAAGAATACAAAAATCCGCCCCTATAAATAGGGACGGATTGTTCCGCGGTACCACCCAAATTGTCATAATGACCATCTTAGCCCTGATAACGGTAGGTACCGTTTGCTTTTACTAATTATCACGTTCAAAGCAACACTCACAGGTGTCTTTCCATCATGCAGTATCGCAATCTTCTCAGCAACCGATTGCTCTCTGTAGACCTTTGCATCATGTACTTTTCCTGATCCTCACTTTTTATATTTACAGAGTATTCTATCTCTTTGTTTTATAAAACGCAAGTCTTTTTAAATATATTTTGATTTTTCATATCCAATTTTGTACAATCTCCTCTAAAGCCATTCCACGTGAGCCTTTCAGTAATACAACATCCTTTTTCGTTATAACTTTTAATACTTCCTCTGCTATCTTGGCTTTATTATTAAATGACTGTACTTTTCCTATATCATATTTCTTTCTCGCTTCTTCCGCTACAATTTCAGCTAACTCTCCATACGTAAATACATATTGAATGCTCTCTTCATTTAACATTTTACCAATTTCTCTATGATATGTTTTAGCTTCCTTCCCTAACTCCAACATATCCCCAATTACGATTATTTTTTTCTCATAGGCATTTAATTTCTGTAACGTTTCAATTGCAGCCTTCATGGAAGAGGGACTGGCATTCCATGCATCGTTAATAATTGTAAAACCTGTTTTGGCAGTTAAAAATTGAAAGCGCATATGAGTAATATTTACTTGTCGCAATGCTTTCTGTATTTTTTCTGTAGGGACATTATAAAATTGACCTACGGCGATTCCGACAATCGTATTTAAAATATTATGTTTTCCATGTAAGGGAACATCGTACTGTATTTTTGAATCATTTAATTTAAAATGAACACCATATTCATCTAATTGCAAGTTTGTTGGAAACAAATCATTTGTATACTTTTCACCAAATGTCTTACAATTTATACTCGATAGATTCTTATTTTTCAAAAGCAATGGTTCATCACCATTATACAAACATAATCCTTCATCTTTTAATCCATCAATAATTTCTAATTTAGCCTTCGCAATTTCTTCTTTTGATCCAAGCGTCTCTAAGTGAGAATGGCCAATCATTGTAATGATCACTACATCTGGCTGTGCCATTATTGATAAGTTTCGAATTTGTCCTTTTTCACTCATCCCCATTTCAAGAATTAAAAACTCTGTATCTCGTTTCATCTCTAAAATTGTTAATGGTAAACCGATTTGACTATTAAAATTCCCCTTTGTTTTATGCACACGATGAGTTGTACTTAAAATCGTGCTTATTAAATCTTTTACCGTTGTCTTGCCATTACTACCTGTAATTCCAATTACTTTTACATTTAGCTCTTTTCGATAAAATTGTGCCAATTGTTGCAAAGCAAACAAAGTGTCCTCTACAAATATAATCGGTATTCCTTTTGGCGGAGTACCGTAAGACTTTTTCCATAAGGAAGCAACAGCTCCATTATCGGTTGCTTCTTTCACATAATCATGTCCATCTTTCACCCTAATGATTGGAATGAATACATTTCCTACTTTAATGTTTTTGGAATCTATGCAGACACCATGTATTTCTAGATGATGAAACGATTCTTGTAACCCTTCTCCATCTACTACCTCTTCAAGTCTTTTCAAATTGATTTGAATCAAACTATCACCTTTTCCATTTTATTACATAAATTACGTTTTATTTACGCATATTAATAAAAATTTTGTAGCGAGGTGTTTATATGAAAAAAGCAATTAGTTTCTTTCTCCTTTTGTTATGCCTAATTGTAGTGAATGAAACGTACGCCTATTCCCCAAAATCTTTACCCATCTCCCAAAACTCTGATCAATGGCAAGTGAATATTGATGAACCGAAAAAAATAAGTAAAAATATGCTTCAAGCTAAAAAAGATGAATTTCAAACATATCAATTTTCAATAAAGAATGTTGGCGAAAACGAAGTATATAACGTACAAGTTGAAGTCTTTCGTAATGAACCAAGTATGAAAACAAAATACGAACTCTTTTCACGAAAAGAAAGTCGTTTAGCAAGTGGAAAAACTGGATTTGAACATACTAATTTTCCAGTTGCCACAAAAGCAGATGAAGTTGATGTAATCATTACTTGGCAAGAACACCCTTTCCGCTCCATGAGAAATGGTCAAAAAGTTGAGTCTAGAAAATTTAAAGAGCATTTTGTTTTTAAAGACGAAAAAAATAAATAGAATGCGGATGAATTCACATTAACATTCCTATAGCTTACTTTACTAGTACCAGTGCTTAAGCAAATTAAAAAGTCGTGGCTTATAAAAGCCACGACTTTTTATATTAATTCGTATTAATTCCTCTCGCTGCCCAAATACGATCGATATCAGCAGCATGTTGTCCGCCATATAAAAGAGCATCCGCTTGCTTAATCGCTTTTGCTCCATCACTGAATTTAGAGTTTGGTGTTAATGACCAGTGTGATTGTAAAATAATTTTCGTTGCTACATCACGTCCAAAAGCTTGTGCCATCTCATATTGACCTTGTGCCCAAATTTCCCCATCATCATGTACCTCATTTGTAACATCTTTCGGATACACTTTATTCGTATCTAATCGGCGCAAGCACGTCGGATCTGAACTAGAATAAGCAGTCGCATCCCATTCTCCAACACATGCTTTTCCGTACCCTGTTGTCGATACTGCATCTTCATACGTAGCACCTAAGAAGTCACCAAATCCTTCTCCCATCGCTCCGCCTTCTGCTGAACTACCAAAGCCAGGAACTTGGTTATCTTGAATTGAATGTCCGTATTCATGTGCGATAATACCAGCATCTTCTGCATCATCTACTCCGCCAGTACCAAAAGTTAAAGCTTTCGTTGTCGGAGAATAAAATGAGTTATCCGCCGTCGTTCCATTCACATTCACTTTAATAGAGCGATTATTAATATTTTTAAAACCTAACCCTTGAATGTAACGCTGTATTGTATCGATATGATAATACGACATAACATCTTCAAAGCTATCATTTGCACGTGTATAGTTAAATTGTAAATTTGTAGATTTTGTTTTTGCTTTTGAAGAAATCGTTACATACTCTCCAATTAAAAATCCTGTCCCATCTAAACCTTTTAACGTAACAGTCTTCAATTGATTCGTTAACGCTGTTGAATCTGCATCGTTATTATCTTTCAAGCCTACTTTACTACCGCTAGATACGACTGGGTTAGGTAAAAATACTTTTCCTGTCCCTTCAGCTTTTCGGTTTATATCAACCTTTTTAATTAACTTCCCATTTTCCGCATCAATAAATGTTTCCCATGCACCAAATGGATTATTAGAATGGACTACCACTTTATATACTGGACGAGCAATTCCCTCTTCAACAATATATCCGAATTCTTTCTCTGTAGGAGCCCATAAGTTTTGCTCACTTGCTTCTCCAACATACGCCATTGATTTTTGTATTGCATCTTTCTCACTAATTTTTGTCGTTACTTCCTTCACACCTTTGACGGATTGATAATCAGAAACAGCAAGTACGCCCTTTCCCTCTCCGTTAAGTGTAACTGTAATTTGTTTTGAAAATACAGGCGCACCATTAACAACTTGTTGGAATCTAACATATGAAGCTACTGACGTTTCTGTTGTAGAAATATATTGCAAGTCTGAAAGGTCTGTTTTCAATCCATACTGTGCAGCATTTTCTTTTAAATATTCAGTTGCTTTTTTCTGCGGCGAATAAGCTTCTAGCTTTACTTGCTGTTGTTTTTCCAATGCCGAAACCGTAGAAATCGTCCCCATTACTAACGGTACAGTCATTGCCATTGCCACCATTTTTTTATTAAACATAGAACCACTCCCCCTAATAAAGTAGCTCAACCTTATCCCATTACCACTAGGCAATCATTCCCCACAAAATGGGGGGATAAAAATTGAATCTACGAGTAATTCTATATAAACAATTCTATTACCTTTCCATTTAGGGTGAATGAAATTTTCTCAATATTTATGTGTAAAATGAGAAAAATACTGTAGAAATATATTTCTATCATACAAAAAGGAAGTTGGAATGATTCCAACTTCCTTTTTACTTTAATGAGCCGCGCTTAATTTAATTCGAACTTTCGCTTCACCTAAAGATAGTTCATCGTCTTCATTCGTTAAGTGATCAAATGTAAATTGCTTAACGAGTAAATTTTCTTCCAATAAATCTTTATGGTTCGTTAATGTTCGCTTTAGTTCTTCCTCTGTATCAAGAATAACATCTACTCGTAAATTAACTGGTAAATTCAACTGCTTACGATATTCTTGAACCGCTCGAATAAATTCACGCGCCACTCCTTCTTGTAACAATTCTTCCGTTACATTCGTATCTAACATAACTGTGTATTGTCCGTTAGTTGTATTAGAGAATCCTGATTTCGCGACTTTCTCTACCAGTACATCTTCAGCTGTTACAACTACTTCTTCTCCTGATGCTGCTTCGTAAACTGCTCTTTCTGTAGATACAAAGTGTTGTACTTCTTCTTTTGATAATTGTTTTAACCATCCATTTAATGCATTCACATTTTTACCAAACTTCGGCCCAGCCGTTTTAAAATTCAGCTTTAATTGATAGGACATGTATTTCGTTTCATCGAGTTCAACATGAAACGCTTTGACATTTAGCTCATCCATGACGATATCACGATAAGATTCCCAATCCATATCATTTTCATTATGTGCTAGTAATACAAGTTCTGCTAACGGCTGTTTTACTTTTAAAGAATGTTGATTACGGTTACTTCTTCCAAGTTCAACAACTTGTAAAACTGCATCCATTTCCGCTTCTAATTTCGGCTGAAGTAGTGATTCATTTACAACTGGATAATCCTCTAAATGAACGCTACCTCCAGTTAAATTTAAATGAATATCTTCAGCGACAAACGGTGTAAATGGTGCGATTAATTTACTAATTGTCACAAGCACTTCATGAAGTGTCTCATACGCAGCTGCTTTTTCAGCATTCATACCAGATTCCCAGAAACGATTACGTGATCGTCTTACGTACCAGTTACTTACTTCATCTACAAGCGCCGCGATTTCACGAGCTGCATTCGTAAATTGATAATCATCAAGTGCTGTTCTCACTTTTTTCGTTGTGCTATGCAATCTTGATAATACCCATTCATCCAATTTCGTCCGCTTTACATCATACGTTTCTTTCGGATTATACTCATCTAAACTTGCATATAAAACGTAGAAGCTATACACATTGACCAATGTATCTACAAATTTAGACTTTGCTTCCAGTACTGTTCTTTCAGAAAAACGCTTCGCATTCCACGGAGCACTGTCAACGAGTAGCGCCCATCTTAATGCATCTGCACCAAACTGATTTACTAAATCAACTGGATCTAGTGCATTCCCTTTACTTTTAGACATTTTCTGTCCTTCTTCGTCTAATACATGCCCTAGTGATAACACTCGTTTATAAGGAACTTTTCCTGTATATAGTGCTGATACTGCTAATAAACTATAAAACCAGCCACGTGTTTGATCAATGCCTTCTGCAATAACATCCGCTGGAAACTGTTCTTCAAATAACTCTTTATTTTCAAATGGATAATGATATTGCGCAAATGGCATGGAACCACTATCAAACCAAACATCAATTACTTCTGGTGTACGATTCATTGTACTTCCGCATTTTTCACAGCAAACTTGCACTTCATCTACATACGGCTTATGCAATTCCAAATCTTCAGGTGTTTCTTTCGTACTATGCTTTCTTAAATCAGCAATGCTTTTCGGTGCGAATTGATGATCGCAACTTTCACATTCCCATACGTTTAATGGTGTTCCCCAATATCTATTTCGGCTAATATTCCAGTCCACCATATTTTCTAAAAACTTACCAAAGCGTCCATGTTTCATATGGTCTGGATACCAAGTAACCGAATCGTTATTTTTTAAAAACGTATCTTTAATTGCAGTTGTTCGGATTAACCAACTCTCTCCTGCATAATAAAGAAGTGGTGAATCACAGCGCCAACAATGTGGGTAGCTATGTTCATACTTTTCTTTATGATACAATAAACCTTCCTTCGCTAAATAACGAACGATATCCACGTCACAATCTTTAACAAATTTCCCTTTCAAAAATGGTACTGCTTCTGTATATTCACCTCTCTCATCTACAACATGCAAGAATGACAATCCTTCACTTTGAACGACTCTATAATCATCCTCCCCATATGCTGGAGCGATATGAACGAGTCCTGTACCACTATCTGCCGTGACAAAATCGGCTGCGATAACTCGGTAGCCATTTGTAACTTCCTTCATTGGAAATGGCGGCATATAAGATGTGTTTACTAATTCTTCACCTTTATGAACAGATAATACTTCATAGTTTTCTTTTAATACATCTTGTACACGTTCTTTCGCAACAATGTATACATGCCCTTCTTGTTTCGCTTTCACGTATTCCATATCTAAATGTACAGCGAGCGCAACATTTGCTGGAAGTGTCCAAGGTGTTGTTGTCCAGCCTAGGAAATATTCATTTTCACTATCTTTCACTTTAAACTTAACTGTTGCACTCAAGTCTTTTATTGTTTTATACCCTTGTGCAACCTCATGTGAACTTAGTGAAGTTTGACAGCTTGGGCAGTATGGTGAGACTCTATGCCCTTTGTACAATAATCCTTTTTCATGAATCGTCCCTAAAATATGCCATACACTTTCGATATATGGATTCTTTAGCGTAACGTATGGATCATCCATATCTACCCAATAACCGATGCTTTCAGTGAATTCGCGCCACTGCTTCTCATATGTGAATACACTCTCTTTACACTTCTGAATAAATGGCTCAATTCCATACTCTTCGATTTCATGTTTACCAGAAATACCGAGTTGCTTCTCAACACCTAATTCTACAGGTAAACCATGTGTATCCCATCCCGCTTTTCTTAACACTTTATAACCAGCCATCGTTTTATATCTTGCTACTACATCTTTAATTGTCCGTCCAAGCGCATGACCTACATGCGGTAATCCATTCGCCGTTGGTGGTCCTTCATAAAATACAAAAGACTGTGCGCCTTCTCGATTCTGAATTGATTGCTCGAAAATACTTTGCTCGTTCCACTGCTTACGAATACGTGTTTCTCTCCCTACAGCTGACTCTTTTACATCTACTTTCTTCATCTACAATCACTCCTTTGAATGTTTTAAAGCACACAAAAAACCCGTCCCTATGAAGTAGGGACGGGTTTAACCGCGTTACCACCCTAATTCTATTAGCTCTTCGCTAATAGCACTTAGCAACGTACTATCATACGTGTTCTTTGTAACGGTAGACATCCGTCCGGGCTTACTTATTTTCAGCCTCGGCTCCTCAGAGATGATTTTCAAATAACGTCTGCACACCGGCTTTCAGCAATACACCAGCTCTCTGGAGAACAGCTCACTATTTTACTCTTTCTCGTCTTCAGATTTGTATACTTTATTAACAGCTATTTTATGCCATTGGGCAATAAATTGTCAACTAATTCGAAATATATATTTATTTATATCCTTTTTTCACTATTCCTATACAATTATTTCTTAAATTCTTGTATTCCAGCTAAATCTTCATCTTCTTCAATAAGCTCAGCAAAGAATCCTGATTCATCCTCACGAAGAACAATTTCAAGCTCTTCCTTCGCCTCTTCAATTCTGTTTAACTGTGCTAAATAACAAGCGCGATCGTATCTTGCTAACAAATCACTCGCATCTATTGTTAATACATCATTTGTTATTTTTTCTGCCTTTAGTGTTTGTCCGGCACCATGATACGAAGATGCTAAAGAAAGAAGAATTGCTGCTTCATTTGGATGATATATAGAAGCATTTTCTAATATATGAATCGCCTCTTCAAACCTTTCTTGACTTTGGTACATTTCTCCTAAAGCAAGAAACGCTCTACTTACAAACGGTGTTTGCTCCGTTAATTGCAAGGTAATCTTTTCTGCTTTTCTTTCTTCCCCTATTTTAAAGAATACTTGTGCTTGTAAAAGAAGCGTATCATAATCATCTGGTAACTCTCGAACCATTTGCTTCGTTACTTCCGAAGCATCCCGTAACATATCTTCTTCCTCACACTCTATGAAAAGATTTACAAGTTGCTTCGCTACATCGTAATCCCATTTATTTTCTAACGATGTTTGCAATACATCTATCGCCTCTTTATACATCGCCACATTCTCGTAAAATAGTGCAAATCGCTGGGCTGCCATACTATTTTCCGGATTTAACTTTAACGAAATTTCATACAAATCAATGATTGTAGTAATAATCGAAATTTCTTTCGCACGGTTTTTCATACGATAAAAAGCTCTCGTAATTATGGATTTCTTCGGCTGTTCATTTTGTTGACGTTCAATCCATCTTTCCGTCACCGCAGATGCAGCATACATAAATGCCATACTTCTTTCTGCCTTCTTCACCTTTAATGTATGAAGAAAATCTCGTATGTTAGACAATTTCTTATGTTGTTCTATCGCTTTTACATACACATCAAATATTCGTTCATTATTTGCATCTTTTTGTATAACTTTCATTGCAATTTCAATTGCTTTTGCATTTCTTTTTTTCACTAAAACTTTGGCATAATGATATAGAACTTCTATATGCTCACTATCTAATTGAAGTGCCTCTTCAATCTGTGCTTGTTCTTTATCTATTTCATCCATCGCTCCATACACATATGCAATCGCATCTAATCGCCATATTTCAGGTGCTTCGTCCGCTAATTGTTCTAGTTCTGTCAGTAACTCTTCCTGAAGACTCATTTCTACTGAAAGCTGTGCCAAATATTCCATATTAATATGCATCGGCTCTTCTTTCATAGCCTGAACCATATGACTTAGTTCTTTAGAACGATTTTCTTCTTTTTCGTATATTTCTGCAAGTTGTAAATGTACACCTACGAAATTCTCATCAAGCTCTAAACATGTTTCATACGCTTGTTTTGCTTCCGTCAATTGCCCTAATGCCATAAGTGTTTCACCAATTCGGTAATACGGTAATGCCGTTTCCTTTTGTTCTATCGCCTTATTATACCTTTTCATCGCTTGGCCGTACTGCCCAATAGATTCATATAAAATACCTGTATAACAACCGTATTCGCTTATTTCATTTCTTTCTTTGTGTAACGTTCTTAAGAATGCTATACCTCTTTGTACAAATACCGTTCCTTTAATTCGATTCACATATTCATCTAACGCACTTGCCACATTATATTCACTCTGCTTTATACCACTCTCTAACTTAGACAAAGCTACTTTAAACCCTTCTTCATTGCCACCAAGTTCAACCTCAGCATCCCATAGAACCATTCCCGCATTCATAAGAAAATCTTGGCTCTTTTCAATTTGTTTTTCAATACCGAGAATATATTGTTTCGCTTCCTTGTATTGTTCTTTCGCCATATAAACTTGCGTAAGTCCAAAGTGAGAATAAACATCATCATGATTTTCTTCTAAAGCACGATTATACAATGTTTCTGCTTCTTCCAGACTATCATTTTGAAAATGATAGTCACCGAGTTTTACGTATAGAGGTGCCTTATCATCACAATTCTCAATACCTTTTAATAAAATTTCTTTCGTACTTTCCTCATCCTTCAAATCAGACTCGTATATTTCCGAAAGTTTCGTATAGATGTAAGGTGCATTACTATCCAAATAAATCGCTACTTTAAGCCCTTTTATCGCTAAATGTAATTTCCCTAAATGATGCGCACATCTCGCGCGCTCATACCATACATGTGCCTCATTTTTATTCTCTCTTAACAGATCATTAAAAATTTCATACGCGTCTTCATATCTTTCTAAATCTATTAATATTAATCCGTGATTCGTTAAAGTGAATCGTTCTGGACTACGTTCTAAAGCAACTTGAGAAAACTGCAACGCCTTTTCAGATTGGTCGATATACATATATGATAAAGCGAGAAAACTCCAAGCAATCGGCTGATCTGCGTCTAATTGTAATGATGAACGAAAACTTGAAATCGCTTCTATATAACTTTCCTGTTCAAAAGCATATCTTCCGTTTATTAAATGATATAAAGCACGATTATTTTTCTTCTCAACACTCGCGAGCATTTGCCCGGCTTTTTCTAATTCTTGAAGGCGAATAAAGCACTGCGCACCATGCAATTTAACAAAATCTGAGTTTGGAAACTTCTCCATTAACTTTTCAATACAAGATGTAATAAACTCATTATCTACTTCAACATCTAAATGCTTAACCGTATATAACCACGTATTCGGATTTTCACCCGTCTCTTTTAAAAATTGTACTAAGTTATGAATTCCCTCTTTATCATGTTCATCTAAATGATCCGTAAGAGAAAAAATAGATTTAAAATAATGATTCTCTTCTTCACTTAAAAATGCTAATTGCTCCTTCTTTTCTTTCGGAACAAACGTAATCGCTAAACAGCCTGTGTAACGATATTTTTCTTGCAACTTACTATATTCCACAATAACTGGTTCGATAAAGTTCGGATCTTGAACATAAAAAGCTTGTAACGTATCATCATATCCAGCTAGCACTTGTACATGTGAAGCATGCTCAATATCTATACTTAATAAAACAGGAATCCCTTCATCCAGCAGTCTCTTATAATTTTCCTCATTACCTTTAAAATAACGATATTCATAACCTAATTCTTCTAAATAAGAAACAGTATCTGAAAACTTCGATCCTGTCATATCAAAAATAAACTCAGCTATTTCATCTTGTGTACGTTTTTCTCCCCATAACTGCAACATCATTTCTAAACTTGTCGGAACACAATAATTATCCTTTTGTACAATAGGAACTATCGGTAAATGAACCTTTTTGCCATCTGGATTTTTTTCTAAATTATGATATAAAGACTCTTTTAAACTTTTTTCTTCTTTTAATACCTGTTGTAAATCTGCAAGTTTATTCATTTTGTAAAGCGCTTCTGCACGTAAATGTACAAAGTAAGTTTTATACGCATGATAAGGAAGCTGATTATTTATGTTATCTATTACAGCTAACATCTCTTCATACTTCCTTAAATCTAATAAATATTTCACCTTTTCAAAATGAAAATATGGTACTTGCGGGAACTTCACAATCGCATCATCAATTAGCTGTAATGCACGTTTTTGTTCTCCTTGATTCGCGTATAACTGTGATAATAAATAAGTAGATAGCTCTTCACAATCTTTATGCTGCATACCAGCTATAAATTGCTCTTCTGCTTTCTCCCATTCACCTGTATGCATATAGACGTAGCCCCATTTATCAAATACGGCACGTGAACTGTACTCCTCTGCCTTTTGCATATAGATTAGGGCTTCTTCATTTCGTTTCATTTCCAACAGACATCGTACTAATGTAAAATATGTTTTCGCTAAAAGATCAGCTTCTATCTCTTCTTTATTTACCTCTTCTAATGAGTCTTTTAATAACTGTTCTACTTCAAGTATTTTCCGCTCATCAATTAACTCATCACAATATAAAGAGAGCGTTCTCATATTTGGGAATTTTTTGTAGGCGTAGCGAATGAGGAATGAACTGTATTGGTGCATAAGTCCTTCATCAGTAAGGCGTATTAATATGTCAAACTCCTTATGCGAAGGAACATTAGCAAGCCAACTCTTCAAATAAGATAAAGCATTCTTTTCTTTTATATATGAAATTTCATTATTTATTTCCTGTAATCCATCTATAAATCTCTTGTCTTTCAAACAAGCATCTAACTGCTTAAAATCTAGCATGTATTCACCTCGAATAATTATTTGTACTGCTACTTGCTTAGATTTTACACATCATATTGTAGGTATTCAACTAAAATCTCTTATAATGAATGGTATTAATTAATATTATTCAAATTTATAACAAAATATAGTAAAAATGATTGTTTTTCTCCATATTTTGTTTAATTAAATGGAATAACGTAACATGAGGATCTTATCTTTTGGAAACTGAAATCCGTACATGAAATTATATCGGCGATTATACGGTGGATATCGACTTACCGACAAAAAATGACAATCTTCAATATACCTCTACCTTTTAACATTCTATGTCACCAAATGTAATTTTCATATTCGGAGCATATACTAAAGAAGAATGCATTTGAAATGCTTTAAAAAATCGGATTTCAGCTTCATATTGTGCTAGCGCATCATCATATATTAACCCTCTAGACATTAAACGTTCTATAAATTGCTGTTTATCACCCGGATCACCTGCAATTCCCTCTTCTTTTAACGAATGATACAACCTTTGTTTATCATTATGATGCATATTAGAATCTAAAAAGTTCACTTTATCACTTACTCTACATTCAATATTTTTTACGCCTAGTTCACTTAAAAACATTGGTATTTTCATACCAATATTTCCATCGTTTCCGCTTCTCTGCATGTCACTTTCAAATAATTTCTGCAAAGCACCTAGCATAATAATTTCCGATTGATTCTCTCCATCTAAAGAGTATGAAGACATATTTGATATCCAATGTGGTTCAAAACAGATTATTTTTCCGCGCTTTTTAATTGAATGTATCATTTTTTGTAGCATCATTTTTGGCGAACTCATATGTAATAAGAAAGCATGACAAATTGCTATATCGTATGTATCGTTTAATTCTATTTCTGTAGCATCTCCCTCAAGAAACTCTGACTCATACGGAAGTAAACGAAACAACTCTCTCGCTTCAGCTAGTAATGTTTCTCCACTATCAATGCCTGTATACTTTGATCCTCCTGGAAGTAAAGGCATTAATACTAAGCCTAAATAACCATATCCACAGCCGTAATCAACGATATGTACGGGCTTAGTAATCCTCCAAACTGTATTTACTAAAAAGCTTACATAATCGTCATTGTAATATAAATCTCTCGTGTTTTTTAAATATTTTAATTTACTGTTCCAATCGTATGTTTCCAAGTTTAACGCCTCCTTATATATACAAAACTAAAGTTCTCTATATAATGGCCGTATTCCTACACTATTCTTAAAATTTCAAAGCAAAAAAGCTAGTGTATTTTTAACGATACTCTAGTCTTTTTATTCGGAAGAAAGGTAGATAATTAGAAGTTTAATTCGTACACTCACAATCTAAACATTCCGTACAGTCTACATCGCCACAATCTGACTTTCTCTTTTTTTTGTTTCTTTTAAGATAATAATACAGTACCCCAATCAGTAGTACGCAAAAAACAAAAGCTATTATTGATTCTGTATATTTGTTTTGAATAATAAAACCTATTCCACTTCCGCCTGAAATAAAAATTAGAATTAAGTAGATCCAGAACATCTATGTAAATACCTCCGTTACTATATGCCTTAAGATAATATCCAAATAACACTAGATGAAATAAATAACCCCATACCATTACCACTTATTAAACCGGTAGTTACTCTTAGCAAATTCGTGCTGCTTCTCCATTTCCACTTTTGGGTGAATCCATCAATAAGTAACGGAATTTGAGCAGAAAATGATAGTATTATAGCCAAAAGAAATGAAGGCGCTACATAAAAATAAATTGGAAACATTAAAATACCGATAAGCATGCCTGTACAACGCGCACATAAAGGTATGTATTTTTTTAGTTTAAGGAAACTTCTTTCCGAATTTCTATGACAAGGAATTTGTAAAATAATAGTTCGAATCAATATGAATCCCCCTCTCTAAAAAGATTTTAATTGATTTTGCAAAATAATTATATACTAATTAAAAAAACCAGGTTCATCCTAAACCCAGTTTTTCAGCTCAATACTATATTTATTTACATCTCCTCAGGAGCCTCTACCCCAAGTAAACGTAACCCCTCTTTTAATACCACTGTCACAGCATAAACTAATGCCAATCTGCTGTCTTTCTCTTCGCTCTCTTCCAATATACGAACATTTCCATAATATTTATTGAACGATTGTGCTACATCTAATACGTATTTCGAAATGATTGATGGCTCATTTTTGTTGAAGGCTGCTTCAATTACTTGTGGGAACTTATTAAGTAATTTTACGACGCTCCAGCTATGATCATCTTTTAATGCAAACGTACACGTTTCAAATTCTACACTTTCTTTTCTTAAAATAGAGCACGCACGTGCATGTGTGTACTGTACGTACGGTCCTGTTTCACCTTCAAATTTCAGCATATTTTCTAATGAGAATTCAATATTATGCATACGCTCATTTTTTAAATCGTGGAAGATAACCGCTCCAACACCGACTTGTTTTGCCACGTCTTCTTTTTGTTTTAAATTCGGATTTTTCTCTTCAATATTTTGTTCCGCAAGTGCAACGGCTTCTTCTAGCACTTCTTCTAATAAAATAATTCTGCCCTTACGTGTCGACATTTTCTTACCGTCTTTTAAAATGAATCCAAACGGTACATGTTCCATGCCCTCAACCCAATTGTAACCAAGCTTTTTTAATACCGTGAAAAATTGATTAAAATGTAAACTTTGTTCTGGGCCAACTACGTATAACGCTTTATCAAACGCATATGTGTTTTGACGATATAGCGCTGCCGTTAAGTCACGCGTTGCGTAAATAGTCGCACCATCTGATTTTCTAATTAAGCAAGGCGGCATTCCCTCTTCTTCTAAATTAACGACTAACGCGCCTTCTGACTCTTCAAGCAAATCATGCTCCTCTAATATCCCAATGAAATCTTCCATTAGATTATTATAAAAAGCTTCTCCTTGAAAATTAGTAAACTCAACGCCGAGAAGTTCATAAATACGAGAAAATTCTTTTAAGGATTCGTGACGGAACCAGTTCCAAAGCTCAACTGCTTCTTCATCACCTTCTTCTAATTTCTTAAACCAAGCGCGCCCTTCTTCTTCTAGTTCTTCGTCGTCTTTTACCTCTTCATGGAATTGAACATATAACTTAAATAGTTCACGGATTGGATCTTCTTTAACTACTGCTTCATTTCCCCATTTTTTATAAGCCGTAATTAACTTTCCAAACTGTGTTCCCCAATCCCCAATATAATTAATTCCTACAACTTCATAACCACATTTTTCAGCGATATGTTTCAATGAATTACCTATCATCGTAGAACGTAAATGCCCCATTGAAAAAGGTTTCGCTATATTAGGAGAGGAATAATCAATAACTACCGTTTTTTCACAGCCAAAGTGATTTTTACCGTACTCTTCCTTCTCCGCTAAAACCGTTTTTAATACTGCATCACTTACAATTTCACGATTAAAAAATGCATTTACATAAGGACCAATAGCCTCTACTTTCGTAAAGAATGGATCACTTAATTTCTCCGCAACTTCCTTTGCGATAATAGCTGGTGATTTTTTATATTGTTTCGCAAGTGAAAAACATGGAAATGCTGCATCTCCAAATTCATCTTGTTTCGGCGTTTCAATTAAACCTAAAATTTGCTTTTGCGTTAATTCATTCGTGAAAATATTAGATAAACTTTTCGCAAACTGCGTTTTATACTCCATACTACAACCTCCTTATTTTTTAAACACAAAAAACTCGTCTCTAAAAAAGAGACGAGTTTTAACCCGTGGTACCACCCTTGTTGTTCATTACGAACCACTTTCCCGTTTATAACGAGGACAGGGGGCCTCGGCTTACTCTACTATTCGTTCAAGAAGCATCTCCGAAGTGCGCTTCATCTTTTTCTTCCGCACTAGGCTCACACCATCCCTAGCTCGCTTTCCTTCGAAAAAAGACTACTCTCTTCATCACCGACAGTATATTTAATTAATTATTGCTTATTATACATCTTTTCAAACAATTAGCAAGGGGCAATTACACCAAAGTGAAACTTAGCACTTTTTCGTTTGTATACATGAAAATTGTGTTTTTCAAATCTAGAACTACGGAAATGATCTTTCAAAACGACACGCTTTCTCGCCACACGCTTAGCTTCCGCAATTGTTTCGTCAGTAATATCATGATACAAAGCGAAGTGTTTTAATCCTTTTATTCCATCTGATTCTATAACAGTTTCTTCGAACATTGGATCAAGGTAAACGACATCATAACTATTATCTTCACATTGTTTTAAAAATGAGTAATGCTCCGTTTGCTTCACATCGATTCGTTGCATTGCTTCATCAATTTCAGAAACAGTTGAAGACCATGTTTTCAAACCATTTTCCATAATATAAGCCATATACTCATTGCCTTCAAGTCCCGTTACTTTTCCGCTTTCACCAACAATATAACTAGCTACAATACTATCTGATGCCATACCGAGCGTACAATCTAATACTGTCATCCCGCTCTCTAATTGCGTGGCTTGTACAAACGGATCGTGTTCTCCGCGCATTAACCTTTTTACACGAAACATCGCTGAGTTTGGATGAAAGAAAAATGACTCTTCCGTTCCTCTCGGATAAATAGCTAATCGGTTTTTCCCTACAACAAGTACATCTTGTTCATACTGCTCATGTAGTTTATGTACTGGTATGTCATTACGTTTAACGAATGAAACATTTAATTCTGTTGCTACTTTATTTGCGTAATCTGTCATTTCTTTGTTCGTTCTTCCTGCTGTTGTTACGATCATTGTTTCACCTCTATATAAAGAAAAGAGGGAGATTTACTCTCCCCCTTCTTTAGCAATTCTTTTCAAAAGCTTGTTCTAAGTTCGTAATAATTTCGTCCATAGTTGCACCTTCAATTTCATGACGGTGAATGAAGTGAACAACTTCTTTTCCTTTTAATAATGCCATAGATGGTGAAGATGGAGGAATTTCTCCGAAGTATTCACGCATTTTTGCAGTAGCATCTTTATCTTGACCTGCGAATACAGTTACAAGATGATCAGGTTGTTTTTCAGCACGAACAACTGCTTGACCTGCTGATGGGCGTGCTAAACCAGCTGCACAACCACAAACAGAGTTTACAACTACTAAAGTTGTACCTGCCGTGTTTTCCATAAATTCTGTTACAGCTTCTTCTGTAGTTAACTCTTCAAACCCCGAACGCACTAATTCTTGACGCATTGGGATTACCATTTGACGCATGTATTCTTCATAAGCATTTGACATCTTGTAATCTCTCCTTCAACTTTCATTCCAAATTCATCATATCACGCTCTATTACTAGGTGCAAAAGAAAGATTACGATGATTTCATTTTTTTGTAGGGATTTCACAAACCCCTTCACGGCAATGTCCAACTGGGACAAGTTTTCTATTGTTAGCGATATAATCGTATACTTTACTTCCAAATCCAAGTACGATAGATAGTTTTATAAAAGGCACGGCAAACCAGTAAGATGGAACGGACTTTGCTAATACATGTATGCTATGAATCCCGTCATACCACTTATTATTTTTTAAAATATACAATCTTTGTTCCATCTTGCTTTGTAGTTCTTGAGAAAGTTCATACTTCTCAACTACATCTTCATCTCGAAATGAAACAAATTGCATCTTACCCTTTTTATCTAATTTTTTCGTACGTTCTGCAACCGCCGTACACATCGGGCACCAACTATCATAGAAAACAATCATACATCATTCCCCTTTACGAGACTCCGTCATTTGTTTCCATACAGAACCTTTTGCTTCTTCTCCGCCTTCAATACGCTCTAATGCTAGACGCGCTTGCATCGCTACTTCAAACTCCGGATCATCTTGCGCTGCTTTTAATGCAGGAATCGCACTTTCATCTCCAAGTTCAAATAAGAACATTGCTGCACGCCAGCGTACTAATTTACTTGAATCTTTCAGAGATTTAATCATAACGAACATCGCTGCTGGATCACCTACGTCTGATAAGCAATCGCCCGCTGTACGGCGAACACTTACTGAACGATCTAATAACGCTTTATATAATAACGGCAATACCCCATCACCTTTTACCATACCTAAATACGCTGTTGCTAAACGGCGGATTGAAACTTTTTCATCATCTAACGCCATCTTCAACACTGGCATATCTTCTTCAGTAGGATCCATTTGCTCTAATGCTGCAAAACGGTTTTTCCAGTCAGAGTCTTTCATCATCTCTTCTGTTACTTTATATGGCTCACGCTTTTGAATCGTTACTTCAACAGCACCTGCCTGATTTAATAATTCTTTAACTGTTTCATTTACACGTTCTTCTGAATAAGCAGCAACAATCTCTTCTACTACTTCTTTCCCGATTTCTTCAAAATTACCGTAACGTGTACTTTGTTCCACCCATTTACGTTCTTTTACAACGTTTGGTGCAGACATTTGTACTTTCATAATTGATTCTTTAAAACGATCTGGTAAGCCAACACGTTCTTCCGATGTTCCATCTGTTAACTTTACTTGCATTGGAATTGTAAAGAACATTTGAACAAACACTTTCACTTCCCCAAAATGAGCAAGTTGTTGTTCTTCACTCTCTTCTACTACCTCTTCGCCGAAAACAGCACGAACTTGTTGTAATAAAACTTTCCAATCATACTTCGCATTTCGCTCCACTGCTAAAAAGTCGGCTACATGATATACACCTTTAATGCCTTCAATTTTCAAAATTTCTTGCACTTGCATTGGTGCTTGTTCTTTATTTTCATTTGTATAATTATTACGCGCTCCTGATGGTAATACTTCATTCAAAATAACTTTCATTGTATTTGGACTTGGCGTCGGTTCAATTGCTTTAATCTTCACGTAAAAAACTCTCCTTTATTGCATGTTCTTAGCTGTATTGTAACATGTTCCACCTCTCTAAACCTACTCGGATGCTTTATCTTGCTGATTTCTTTCCATCATCATACTTTTTCATTCTTTCTCTTTCCACCTAATTCCCCCAAACCATTGTTTAAAGTCCCCTCTTATTGTGATGCACCCTCCCGCCTTCTCTCCAAAAATGTAATGCTCTCTATCACAACTTCAGTTCTATATATTCTCTTCCCCTGATCATCCTCGTAACTACTCGTATGAATACGTCCGGTAATTCCAACAAGTGACCCTTTCGTACAATATTCAGTTACATTCTCAGCCGATTTTCTCCATACGAGACAATTAATAAAATCTACTTGTTGCTCACCTAAACTATTTCGAAAACCTCTATTTACCGCAACACATACTCGTGCATAAGCGACGCCTTGCTTTGTGTAGTATAATTCTGGCTCCTTCGTCAATCTACCGATTAATACAACTCGATTCATCATAAGTTATACCACCTCACATATTTTTCTTTATTGTAAAGAAAAATGTTTGAAGGGTAAAAAGCGTAAAATAATATAATTTAAAGTAAAAAAATATTATTTTATATGTAATAAAAACAAAAAAGAAACCTTACATATTTAAAACATGTAAGGTTTCAAAATTTATACTTCACTACATGATATGTAATATCCACCGCGAGCCATCTTTATTTCAACGCGGTACATTACATTTTCTAAGTATAAAGTAATCGGTTTAACTTTACTCTCAAAATTCAATTGTTCCTGACATTCAACCGCATACCTTTCGATAGCGGAAATAATAACTTCTGATGATGGATACGTTAAAGCATCATCTAGCTCTATGAAAAAATTTTTAGAAAATAGTTTTTTCATAATCCCTTTCTTCTCTTTCATCATATTCCATCCCCTTCATTTCAAATTAACAGCATCCAATGAATGATACTACATTCTCAATTTATCTTTGAAAATAAAAAAACCCTGCATTTTTCATGCAGGATTTTTTTATTAGTCATTTTTCGTAAAGTAAGAAACGAAACGAAGAATTTCTAAGTATAACCAAACTAATGTAAGCATTAGTCCCATTGCAGTGTACCACTCCATATATTTCGGAGCTTGACTACGTACACCATTTTCGATTAAATCGAAATCTAGTAATAAATTTAATGCAGCAACTACGATAACAACTGCACTAATAATAATACCGATCGTACCGCCTTGGTGAATGTAAGGAACAGTTACACCAAACATGTTTAGTAGAAATACGACTAAATACATAACCATAATTCCAAGTGTTGCTGCCATCACACCTGTACGGAATTTATCCGTTACCTTTACTACACGTGTTGCATATAACACTAACATTGCAAATAGAATTGAGATTGTTAGTAATACAGCATTTAAAACGATAGAATCGCCAAATTTCATTGTATAAACCGCTGAAATACTACCTAATACAACCCCTTCTACCGCCGCATAGATTGGTGCACCAAAAGGTGAAATACGCGGGAAGAACATTGACGCAAATGCGATGATTGCCGCAACGATTAAAGCACCAATTAACACTGGCATCTTCATCGTCCCCTGCATCATCTGTATGTATGAATAGACAGACGTTGCAAGTAGCAAGATAAGCATAATAAACGTTTTGCCTACTGTTCCGCCAATCGTCATCGCAGAAGCGCTTGCTCCCTCTTTACGGAATGCCTCTTTTTTCAACATTGGATTAGATGTTCTCATTTTTTCCCTCCTAAAATAGGTTCTACCAATAGTGTAAAGTTTTTCTCTTTACTTTTCAATATATGCAGCTTGTTTTTATTTTAATCCTTCAACGATGTCTGATAGTTCACTCCATCTTTCCATCGTTTTTTCTAGCTCTTCTTCTGTTTTCTGCTGTGCTTCAGATAATTCTTGTGCCTTTGTGAAGTCAGATCCAACTTTCGCAAGCTCTTCTCCAATTGACTCAATTTTCTCTTCTAGTTCGGCAATTGTATCTTCAATTGTTTCCCATTCACGCTGCTCATTGTATGAAAGTTTACGTTTACGTTGTTGTTTCGGAGCTTCTTCTACCACTTTTTTCTCTTTTTGAACTTCCGCCTTCTCAATAAGCTCTTTCGTCTTTTCCATTTCTAAAAAGTCCGTATAACTACCTAGGAATTCACGCACTTCGCCTCCGCCACTAAAGATGAACAATTCATCTACTACTTTATCTAAGAAGTAACGGTCATGCGATACAGTTAAAACGACACCTGGGAAATCTTCTAAATAATCTTCCAGTACTGTTAATGTTTGTGTATCTAGATCATTCGTAGGTTCATCCAGTAATAGTACGTTTGGTTCTCCCATTAAAATACGTAATAAATATAAACGTCTTCTTTCACCACCAGATAGTTTACCAAGTGGTGTACCATGTGAATGCGTCGGGAATAAGAAACGTTCTAGCATTTGAGATGCACCAATTACTTTTCCATCTGTCGTATGAATAACTTCTGCAATCTCTTTAATGTATTCAATCATACGTTGATTTAAATTCATCTCTTCGTTTTCTTGCGTATAATAAGCAACTTTTACAGTTTGCCCTACTTCAACTTCACCACTATCAGGAGATAGCTTACCTGCAAGCATATTTAAAAGAGAAGATTTCCCACTTCCATTCGCTCCAATGATTCCGATACGATCTCCTGGTTTCACAATATGATTAAAGTTGTGTAATACCGTTTTATCACCGAATTTTTTCGTTACATCTTTTAACTCAAGTACTTTTTTCCCAAGGCGACTCCCGCTAAGCGCAATATCAACTGACTGTTTTGCAGCTGGTCCTTCTTGACCTTTTAACTCATCAAATCGTTGAATACGTGCTTTTTGCTTTGTCGAACGAGCTTTTGCACCGCGGCGGATCCATGCTAGTTCGCGGCGATATAGGTTTTGACGTTTTGATTCTTGCGCAATTTCTTGTTCTTCACGAAGTGCTTTCGCTTCTAAAAACGTACTGTAATTCCCTTCATAACTATACAGTTTTCCATTGTCTAATTCGAAAATACGATTCGTCACACGATCTAAGAAATAACGATCATGGGTTACAAGTAATACGGCACCATTATATCGTGCTAAATATTCCTCTAACCATTCCACTGTCTCATGGTCAAGATGGTTCGTAGGCTCATCTAAAATTAATAGATCCGGTGTTTCAATAAAACATTGCGCCATTGCAATACGCTTTTTTTGTCCACCAGATAGGTTTCCAACAGTTGCTGTAAAATCAGTAATTCCTAATTTCGTTAATAACGATTTTGCATTCGCATTTGCTTCCCATGCATTCATCGCATCCATACGTTGCTGCACTGCAAATAATTGTTCCTGTACTTTTTCATTACTTGGATCTTTTTCGATATTTAATAACGATTGTTCATAATCACGAAGAAGACGAATTAAAGGTGTATCACCATGGAACACTTGCTCTAATACTGTTAGTTTTTCATCAAACTCTGGTTGCTGTGATAAATAACTAATTGTATAACCACGTGAATGCGTCATATCACCTGTATCAGGAGTTTCTAACCCTGCAATAATTTTTAATAATGTCGATTTACCAGTACCGTTTACACCAATAATCCCGACACGTTGTCCTTCTGTAATACTACATGATAATCCATCAAATAACGGTTTTTCTCCGTATGATTTCGATAAGTTTTCCACAGTTAACATTTTCATATTTGTGCATTCCACTCTTTCATAAATTGTTCAATAAACTGTTCCATATAACGATGACGAACTTCAGCCTCTTGTTTTGCTGCGTTCGTGTTCATTAAGTCTTTTAGTTTCAAAAGTTTTTCATAAAAATGATTTAAAGATGGATCGTTATTTTTTCTATATTCATCTTTCGTCATCACTTCACGCGGAGGAATAGTTGGATCATACATTAATCTCCCTTTCGCTCCACCATACGCAAATGTGCGAGCTATTCCAATTGCCCCAAGAGCGTCTAAGCGATCCGCATCTTGAACAAGCTTCCCTTCAAGTGACTCCACTTTACCGCCATGACCACCTTTATAAGACATATTGGCAATGATATGAAGAACATGTTTACTTTCCTCTTCTTCCACATGTAATTCTTCTAACCAATCAGAAACTTTTTTCATTCCTGCTTCTTCACTTTCATTTAACTTCTCATCTGCCACATCGTGAAGTAATGCAGCCATTTCAATTATAAAACGATTTCCCCCTTCTTGCTCGGATAAAGAAATCGCCAGTTTATGTACGCGTTCAATATGATACCAATCATGCCCACTCGCATCTTTTTCTAAAATATGTTTTACAAAAGTAATTGTTTTTTGAATCTTTTCTTGTTTTGTCATTTTATCTTCACCCAGTTACCTATTGTAACACGCCCGCATTTTTTCATCACATATTTTCTTGTCCGCCCATACACTGAGTGGTAAGCATCATCATGGAGGAGGAATAAATATGTTCTATAATAATCAACCACCTTATCCACAACAACCATTTTACCCTCAGCAACAGGACCAAAGATACACAGAACAATATGAAGAACAAGAGCAACAATATGAACAAAATCCATACGAAACACCGCAAAACCAAGAAGCTAATTATCAACAAAACGCATACGACACACGTCCTAATTATGAATATCCTCAAAACCCATATGCAGCACCACAAAATCAAGAACAACAATTTCAGCAAAATCCATACGACACACGTCCAAATTACGAATATCCTCAAAATCCATATGCAACACCGCAAAATCAAGAACAACAATTTCAGCAAAATCCATATGTAGCACCACAAAATCAAGAACAACAATATCAACAAAATCCATACGTAAATCAGCCACAACAACCGCAATACCAACAACAAATGTACCAGCCAAACTACGATGCACGTGTCTCACCGCCTAAACCACCAACAATTGATCCGACACAACCACAAATTTTACCTCCTGGACCAACATTTGATATTACACAACCACAAATCTTACCCCCTGGACCAATTACAGAACCAACACAACAACAAATTCAACAAGTTGTCGGTACTCAGTTTTTACCTTTAAAGAAACCTGTACTAGATTTCGTAAAACCTTGGGTAGATTACGGTTTAAATGAAGCAAAACATACATCACACAAACACGCTTTAACAGAAGTTGCTGCGATTATGTTTTTAGTTGGGAAAGGATTCAATCCTACGATTGCACATTATATTGTGGAATCTTGGGAGAAGAATGAGCAGTTTTAGAGGTTTTTATTCTCACAAAACTATAAAAGTGTCACAAATGCCTATTTCATAAGCATTTGTGACACTTTTTGTTTGTTATGTTGAATTTCATTTCAATACTGAATTACTGCAGTTACCTTTTCCTTCTAGGACCTACAATTAATTTAATCGCCGTTCTTTCTTGATCATTAATAGTAACCTCTTGAAATGCTGGAACAAAAGCCAAATCAATACCACTTGGAGCAACAAATCCTCTTGCGATTGCAATTGCTTTAATCGCTTGATTTATAGAACCTGCCCCAATCGCTTGGATTTCCACATTGCCACTTGTTCTTAGTACACCAGCTATTGCACCTGCTACTGAATTTGGTTTTGATTTTGAAGATACCTTTAATATATTTTCCATGTAAGTTGCTCCCTCTATTATTTAATCGCTCTTTTGTTACGGTTTAAAATATTTCAACGTATCTTTTATTACTATTCACACCAAAAGCAAACAATGCTACATATGTACATTCATTCGATACTTTTCGTCTTCTTCCTGCCCCACTACGTAAATAAAAGATAATAACCATAAACTCTAATATACAAACACTTCAAAATAGACATTCACTTAAACGATCACATCATTGCAACTGAGGATAATGGTTTTACTTTCACATGTAAAATATGCGTGCCCGCTTTACTTCAATCTTTCAAGATATTCCACTGATATTTCCACCAAAACATCAACCTTTTCTTCTTCAAAATCGTTACAGCTACTATTCTATTACTATATTTCATCGTATTCGCACTTTATACTCCAAATCTATCACCTTTTATATAAGACAAGCATAAAATACTATGAGTATACACTTCATTCATAATAGGAGGTAATATATTGGGTTCATACTATCATTCTTCAAATTCAAATAAAAAATGTTCATGTAACTCTTCTTCCAGTTCATATAAAAAATGTTCATGTAACTCTTCTTCCAGTTCATATAAAAAATGTTCATGCGACCATTCACATAAAAAAAGCTGTCCAGCATATGGCACTTTTTGGCAAACTGAGTTTATAACTGTTCCTTTCGGAGATCCTTTTCCATTTAATCACGTTGGCCCTATAGCAGGAGGAGTTTCCTTACTAAATCCTACTACTATACAATTTAGTCAAGCTGGTGATTATAGAGTTTCTTTCATTTCAACGATTAACACTACTTCAAATCCTGTATTTCCACATATTCCAGTCATGACTATATTTTTAAATAATAATCCACTTGCTAATAGTCAAGGTGATTTCGCTTTCCAAATGAATACTTCATCAAATAACGAATGTCTTCAACTAGCAGGTGAAACGATTGTTACAGTGACAGCTAATTCCACTCTTCAACTGAAAAATAATAGTGGTTTTAATCGTCAAAGTATTGCAACTTGTGATAATGGTATTAATTCAGTTGAATTAACAGTTATAAAACTAAGTTAATAATCCTCTTCACATTCAGATGCTATTTCAGCATCTTTTTTTATTGAATAATGTTCTTTTGATTCCTATAATCAAACATAAATTCCATTGTACGTTTCTGTTAATCTAATAAACATGAAAAAAGTACCGAACTCTTCTACAAAAGTTCGGTACTTTTTATATTAAAAACTTCTCATTCTTTCTTACTTCTCCACATAAACCGACTTAACAATTGTACGATCATACGGTAGTCCTTCTTTATTCGTCCCTTTTATATCCATCGTAACGTTATATACTCCTGGCTGCTTTATGTCCTTCAAAGCGCCAGTAAACGTATTATTATTACCATTTTGTAATTCATTGTATTCAGAGACTAGTTTCCCTTCTTTATTAACTACTCTTACTGTTATAGAAAGATCCCCTTTCATTTCAGGTGCCACAGGTGATTTTTTCAGTTTATACTCAGATTTATTCACTTTAACTTTTGTAGGCATTTGGAGAACAAATGGTGCACCATCCTTGTAATCGCTTACAATTAAAAATGCATCTTTCGACTGCTTCGCCATCATTTTAACTTTCCATTCTCCTACATCCATTTTATCAAATTTAAATGTTCTAATTGTCGCACCACCAAAGAAAGATTCACCTTCACCAGTAGTAATAACGCTATCCTTATTTGTATACATTTTTCCTTTTGGAGACATCATTTGTACTTCTACATCAGAAGACGCTGTTAAGATTGAAACGATTCCTTCAGTTTTTTTATCAACCGTAACAGTTTGCTCTATCCATTGATTTTGTGGCAATTCTCCTCCTAATATGTTTTGATTTGAAGTTGTATTTAATTGTTCTATATTTTCATTTGAACTAGTACTGGATGCTACTAAAGCTGGTACAGCTACATTTGCTGTACGTAAATATGGTTCAATTCGAGAGAAAACAGCAGATCCTTTTCGTATATTATCATGATCAAATCTGGAATCTGTAAATAAATGCGTTCCATATGGCAGCTTAGCACTCCACTCATTTACTAGTCCATCATTTGAACCGTATGATGACAAATATAACCCGCCCATAGATAGCGCAGAAAATACTGGTCCCCAGCTAGTCCCAGTAGCTGTATAGTAACGGTTTAATTTAGCTGCTGGATTATTATCAATCGTTGAACGAAATTTTGCCATTTCGCCCATTTGTAATGAGTACGTACCATCATCTTTTTGACCTAATATAGAAGCCAACCATCCTGCCCACCAACTATATGATAAATCCGCTAAATTTGAACCATGATGTGGCGTCGCAAGCGTAATAACATTTCCGACAAATCGATTTGCACCATATCCTACTAACGCAGCTTGTGTATCGATACCGCCTTTACTATGTGCAACAATATTAACTTTTTTACCGAAATGATTATATATTTCTTCTAACTTTTGTGCTAATAATTTTCCGTTATCCCACTGACTAGCTGACCCTTTCCCAGCAGCATCATATAATTGTATAAATACTGTTTGATAACCTGCTTTTAAAGCATAGTCATACATATCATTTATATCGTGATACACTGTCTTTCCATACCAACTATCAGCATTCCCATTCCTCCCTTGTACAAAAAGAATCGGAGGCTTATTCTCATCGTAATTAGCAGGTTTTTGACCTAAAAACCATTCTCCAGGTGTAAATACTTCTTTATCTGGAAATCCCGTTTTAATTTCTTTTACTTCCTCCGCCTCTACCTTCGTACTAACAGCCATCGGAGTCATAATAAAAAATGCGAGAAGTAATAACATACACCTTTTCAAAACCCTCATTAACATTCCCCCTTTTTTGAAAGGAAGCACTATTTTTACTCTAGTTATTTTTGCATGTGAAATAAATAGTAACTGTCCTTTCTTATGAAACGTTATTCTCTCAACATGTATTCATTCCTTTTCCTATTCAGCTCATTAAAAATTTCTCAACATATTTCTAGCTAAAAAAGCTGCGTATAAAAGGTCTATTTCATAACCTTTTATACGCAGCTTCTTTCTTATAAATCAATGATATACTCATCATCATATTTATCGTATTGGAGCCCTGATCCTATTTTTGATTCTGTAACTTGATCTCTTAAAAACGGTGCAGCTTCCATTTTGCTAGTTGCAATTTCAATTCCATATTTTTTCGTTAAATGGGCTAATTCTATTAAAAACCACTCTCTTCGTAATGTAACTGGAATATCAAATGTTCTTCTTTTCATATATAATAGCACCTCTTTAATTTCATAACTTAATGAACATCATTACATGCACGTGTGAAAACTACCTTTCATCACTAACATCCAATGAAACATTATAGTATATGCATGTCCATTTTAAACGTGCTATTACAAAACAATATTTCAGTTTACATAATCATATTATGTAAGAGTAGAAGAGAAAGGTATATCCCTTCCCTTCTACTCTAGAAATTTAAATTAAGAACATCTTGGTACACCTAAAGCTAAGAATAAACCTGCTACTCCCGCAGTAATCGGTACTTTTAACGTAATAACATCGTCTACTTTCGTTACTAAAAAGAAAGCATTACCTTCTTGTAATATACAAGTTACCAATAATTGAAATTCCATTTAAACCCCCTCCTTTCAATCGGTATATTATACTTTATGAATTCTCTTTAAAAATGTAATAGGAAATATATCTATTTTTCCTTATATATAAAATAAATGTTTATAAGTCTATTAAAAATACTAATTTTCTAAATTTATATAAATCGTGTAATATCCAATAATTTCCTATATAATCAATAGTGAAAATCTTACAAATGGAGGTATAAAAATGGCGATTTTGAGTAATATTGGTGCAGCTTTATTTTTTATTGCTTTTATTCTTTTAATACTATGTATCATTTCATTCTTTAAGAAAAATGGAAAAGCAAAACAATACGGTCGTCCTGCCGTTATTCTTTTTATGATTTCAATTCTCTTAACAGGAATGGGCACTACAAAATCTGAACACCCAGTCATCGATTTTTTTGCTACTTTAAGTTTAATTTTATTTATTTTTTTCCTTGTTCTAGCAATCTTATCTGTAGTTAAAAAGACAGGTGTAGCAAAAAAACAATTTATTATCACTGCTATTTTATTTGTTATTTTTGGTGCGTTATCAAGTATTTCAAACCCTACTTCTGAAAAAACGACAGTAACTAGTAAAAAAGTTGCTTCTAACACTACAGAACAAAAAGATAGCGACAAAAAAGAACTAGAAAAGAAAGAGGCAGACGAAAAAACTCAAAAGCAAGAAGATGAGAAGCGTCAAGCCGAGGAACAAGCTCGTAAGCAAGAGGATGAAAAACGCCAAGCCGAAGAACAAGCTCGCAAACAACAAGAGGATGAAAAACGCCAAGCCGATGAACAAGCTCGCAAACAACAAGAAGAGCAAAAACGTCTAGCTGATGAACAAGCTCGTAAACAACAAGAAGAGCAAAAACGTCAGGCTGATGAACAGGCTCGTAAACAACAAGAAGAGCAAAAACGCCAAGCTGATGAACAAGCTCGTAAACAACAAGAAGAGCAAAAACGTCAGGCTGATGAACAGGCTCGCAAACAACAAGAGGAACAGAAAAAAGCACAGCAAGCTCAAACACAACCTGCTTCAGGTAGCAATAGTAATGTAACCTACGCAAATTGTGCCGCAGTTAGAAGTGCTGGGAAAGCTCCTTTATATAGAGATCAACCAGGATATAGTCGGAAACTAGATAAAGATGGCGATGGAGTTGCATGTGAAAAATAGTAATTACCTTTGGACAAACGTTTTTTAAAAGCGTTTGTTCTTTTATTTTTGGTTCCTTTTTTTGAAATTCCACAGGCGATCTGCGAAGAAAATGAATGGTGTCGGCAACTTGTAAACAAGTAAATGTTATGACAAGTGCAATATTACGAGCAACTCGTTCAATTCAATTTTTATACTGGGTATTCATTCAACCAAATTAACGCTTCTTCATATTCATCAAAAAATTTTACGGATTCTTTCGTATTAGACTGTTGCAAATAAGTCAGTATCTCCCCTTCTTCAAGAAGAAATGCAATTGCTTTACTATGATTCAAAATGGTTTCATTGAAGAACTTATCTTTCCATACTTTTTGAACAGAAAAATGATTTGGCGTGTATCCTTTTCTATCTACCAATAATTTGTATTTCCGTCCCTCGGAAATAAATTGCTGACAAACCTGCTCAAAGCTATTAAACCATTCATACACATCGTCTGTTTTAATCTGGCCAATTAGATGGGTAACAATCAAATCTCCTGAAACAGTTGTGCTAATATTCTGCTTACTCAACTTATAATCATCCCCCTTAGTTACAATTATGCGGAAAAACCGCATAAAATCAATAAAGATAAAATTCTTACTTGACACTCCCACCCCATCGCTATCAACCTAAGCTCATGTAACGTCAATTATAAGCGAGATTGTGTCTTTTTTCGCAACTCTATATGTAGATGATTTAAAGATTTGCATACAAAATAACCCCTACCCCTAATGAGGTTCCTTTTTGAATTAAGCCGCTTAATTATCAGACATGGTACCTTTGTAAACGACACCCAATATATGAAAGACTGTTTTCTTCTCATATCGATGGGATTTCCGTCCATCATTTACCGCCTCAAATCTATTCGTTTTGCACGTATATTCAAAACAAAATATATGACAAATAAATTACGATAGTTACTGTAATAATGCTAAAAAGTGTTGAAAATAAAACAATTTGTGCATGTAATTCAGGCTCTATTTGATACTCCATAGCAATGGTTGATGTATTTCTTGAAGTAGGAAAAGAACTTGCAATAAATAATGATTGTGCAACAATACCATCAATGTTTAGTAGGTAGATCATGGCAAGTGCTAATAATGGTCCCATCAGTAATCTTCCAATTAAAGCCCATGTTATGACTCGATGGAAAAAATTAAGCTTAATGTTGGATAATTGCGCTCCTAGCAATATGAGTGCTATTGCAACAAAACTATTCGCAAGCTGATTAAGAGGTAGAAAGATAGAATTAGGTATTTGAATTGTAAAAGATTGAAAGAGAACCCCTAATACGAGCGCATGAAATACAGGCAGTCTTAGAAATGATTGAATAATACTTCCGATTGTTTTTGTTGCTGATAGTAAGTTATATATCCCATATGAATAAGTTAAAAGATTCTGGAAAATGACAATGAAAATCTGAATGGAAACCCCCACTGGGTTGTGACTGAAAATCAATTGACTTACTGGTAATCCATAATTACCGGAATTCATTAACGAAATGCTATTTTTTAGAGCTGCACTTTCTCCTTTTTCTAACTTTAATGTTTTTGAAATGAAATGACTTACTATGATCAGACTCAGACTATAAAGCATTAAATAGTATATTATCTGGAGCAACACATCTGTTTCTATACGAATATCATATATATTCACAAATACAGCCGCTGGCATCAAGCAATAAGTAATAAGTGTAGATAGTTGCTTTAAGTCAAATTGAAACTTTCTTTGTAAGATTGCACCAATTAGCATTAATATTAATATCGGTAATATTACGTCTAATATAATAAAAGCAAACATTTTCAACCTCATTCTAAATATATTTTAGTCGGATTAAACGCTTTACTAAATATGGGCCACATATAATTCATCGGAAAACACCCTTAGTTCTCAATAATAAGAAAACTAAAATCAATAATATGAAAATGCGCATCAAAAATTCTCATTGCATTTCCCTCCCCTCTTTTTTCTTTAACATATCAAATATAACTCATAAAGAAAATTATGGATTATTTATACAAATTCATAATTTTACCTTATCGAACTAAACTGTATTCTTTAGTTTAAGTGTACTTTTTCACAATATCTATTAGCCTTACTAAAGAATCTGGTCCTAAACATATGAGGATTTTTCTTCCACTGTTCCCATGCTTTAAAAAAGCTTTTTATTTCTGCACATAAGGCTCTACGAATCGCTTGAACAGAGTTTGATTGCACGCCCCAATAGTTCATAGCAGCTTGCATGGCAGCATCCACTTCTTTTACAGTAGTCATTTTATTATGATTCAAATAACTTTGTTTAATCGTGTACAAGCCAACATTTCGCACAGTTCAAGAGATTGTCAAAAATTCAGTGAGAAAATAAGTTTGTGAGAAAACCTTTTGTTCCGTTGTGAAGATTATGGTTAATCTTCATTATTAGGAGAATAATATTTTTGGGTAGCGACTATTTTACAAAAGAAAAAACGCAGGCGAAGTTCCTACGTTCTTCTTTATAAATATATTAAAAAGAGGTTTGATATAATTTCAAAAATGGCATAAGGGAAAAAATTTTAAAATTGCATGTAAGGATTTTTTTCTTTAACAATACTATTTTATCAAGACATATTTCACATAAAACTACAAATCATCATTTACCATATTGCCCTTAGTTACGGAAGCAATTATACTAGATATAATTAAGATAAATAATCTGAATATTCTCAGAATTAGAGGTAACACTTTTATTACTACGCACAAATAGAAAGATACATTCTATTTTCCACTAAATAGACTAGAAAACGATAATAACATTAGGAGGATTACGATGCACCAGCTTGATTCATTACATCCTATTATAGAAAAAATAATTAACAATATTGAAAAGTTAATGGTCGGAAAACGAAAAGAAACGATCTTAGCTTTGACAGCTTTCTTAGCTGAAGGTCATGTACTATTAGAAGATGTTCCTGGCGTTGGGAAAACAATGTTAGTACGTGCTCTTTCTAAATCTATTGATGCTGATTACAAGCGCATTCAATTCACACCTGATTTACTGCCGTCAGATGTTACAGGTGTTTCTATTTATAATCCGAAAGAGCTCCAATTTGAGTTCAAACCTGGACCAATCATGGGGAATTTTATACTTGCTGATGAAATTAATCGTACATCTCCAAAAACACAGTCTGCCTTACTTGAAAGTATGGAAGAAGGCAATATTACAATAGATGGCAGGACAAGACCGTTACCAAAACCATTCTTTGTAATGGCTACACAAAATCCGGTCGAATATGAGGGAACATATCCTTTACCAGAAGCACAGCTCGATCGTTTCTTATTGAAACTAAAAATGGGATATCCTACACCAGAAGAAGAATTTGAAATTTTAAACAGGATGGAAAAAACAAATCCCCTCTCCCATTTACAAGCTATTACAACAATAGAAGAATTACTTTATTTACAACAGAGCGTACGGGAAATAAGCATGGACAAAGCAATCAAGCATTACATTGTAAAGCTTGTTAGTCAGACTCGTTCTTATAGTTCTATACAGCTTGGTGCAAGTCCACGTGGCTCAATTGCTTTAATGAAAGCTTCACAAGCCTATGCATTCATCCATGGTAGAAATTATGTTATTCCAGACGATGTTAAATTTTTAGCTCCTTACGTATTGGCTCACAGGCTCATTCTAAAAATGGAAGCAAAATTTGAAGGAATTACAGGAGAACAAGTTATCACAAAAATCGTTGCGCGAACTACCGTACCTACTCAAAGGAAGATGAACCTTTAATGAAACGGATACTACGAGCACTCTATCATGTTACTAAGTTATCACTCATTCCGTTATGCCTAGTCTTAACATTTGTATACGCTATGCTTCAAGGTGGATTTGTAAGTTGGTTTTTATTTTACAGTATGATTCCTATTGGTCTTTATTCACTACTGCTCCCCTTCTATGCTTTACGGAATGCCGAAGTAAAACGAATAACAAATCAAGACGAATATGTAGCAGGAGAACCATTTTTAAGTACGATTACAATAAAAAGAAGTTTTCCATTTCCCTTACTTTATTTAATTATAGAAGATGAACTTCCATTACAGTTCACAAATTGTAAACAAACGAAAGTAAATAAGGTAATACTCTTTCCAGGATTGAAACGAAATATTTCGTTTCAATATGCAATTGACACAATACCTAGAGGAGAGCACACTTTTTCAAGCGTACGTGTCAAAACTGGTGATCTATTCGGTATGATGGAGAAAGAAGTAACTTTTTCAGTTCTAGATACATTTTTAGTCTACCCTCAGTATGTAGATATAACATATCGACAAATGGAAAACCATTTCGAACAAGGAGCACTTTCAGCAAATATAAATTTAGTAAAAGACTCTACCATTTCTGTCGGTGTGAGAGACTATAAACCTGGTGACCGCTTTTCATGGATTGATTGGAAAGCAACTGCACGAACAAACAACATTATGACGAAAGAGTTTGAACAACAGCGCAGCCATAATATTATGATATTCATGGACAGAACCCCATCCCCTTTATTCGAATCAGTCGTCACATTTACTGCCTCTATTGTCAGGTCTGTCTTGAAGCAAAATTCACCAGCGTCATTCGTATCTGTCGGAAAAGAACGAACTTTTTTCCCTTTAGACAATGGAGATGGTCAGTTACATCAAATCTTTTGTCATTTAGCGAAGGTACAAGCAGATAGTGTATTCCCGCTCTCCCGGAGTGTAGAAATGGAATTAAGAAAAATTTATGAGCCCGTCACGATTATACTCGTGACAAGCGATCTTTCTCCCGATATTCAAAAGGCGGCTGACTTTGCTGCTATAAAAAATAGAAAATTAATGGTGTTTGTCATGAAAGAAAAAGCAAATCAACTCTCACATCGAGAACTAAGTATTCTAGAAACTCTACAAAAACGAAAAATATTTGTAAATATGGTTTATGGAAACCAGTATACAAACGTGTTTTTTGAGGTGAGCAAATGATAACATTACAGGAAAAAAAACAATTGGATATGACTAGATTTTTCATGCATGCATGCGCATTTCTACTTTTACTAGAATGGCTAAGGCCCCTCGTAGGTATTACAAACGTAGGTAGATTAGATGTTTTCGTAATCTTTATAGGGATTTGCTTCACTCTCTCTTTTTTTCAAATAAAATGGCAGATTCCAATAAAAATCGTCACGATTTTATTCATCATTCATTTCCTATATTATAAAAATGCTTTTATAAATCCATCTTGGCTAACGAAATTTTCCACTGATATTTCTCGAAATTCCTCCTTGTTATTTCAGGGGAATTTGCTGGATATCTCTCCAGTTTTTCCAACACTTTTATTTTTTTTATCCTTTTGGTTTTTGAGTGCTTTCATCTCGTTTTGGATGATTCATAAAAAACGTGGGTTGTTATTTCTTATATTGACTACTATTTATATCACCATTTTTCATAACTTACATTTATACAATGCAAACTACGCTATTATTCGTACTGTTGTCATCGGCTTTTTTATGCTTAGTCTTCTTCGCATAGAACGAATAAAAGAGATGGAACACTTACAAAATTTTGCTAGAGAAATCTCAAAATTACTTAGACCTCTTACAATATTTATTGTATTGTCAGCAACCATTGCATACTTTGCTCCAAAATTTGGCCCTCAATGGCCAAACCCAATGGATTTTTTAAAATTCAATACATCCGAAGCTAGTAAAAAGCAAGAAGTTTCTAAAATTGGGTATGGTTTAGATGACTCGCGATTAGGCGGTCCTTTTAAGGCGGATCCTACAATTGTTTTCACAGCACAAACGCAAAACAAACAATATTGGAGAGTCGAAACGAAAGATTTTTATACAGGAAAAGGCTGGGAAGTTTCTGAAAATCAAAAAAAGATTTCTTTTAAAAATAAAAACGACGTCGTGAGCTGGTACGAACAACATACAAAAACGGAGGCAACTGAGGCAACAATCACCATGCAAAAAAGTTATCCTCACCTTACCTATCCAGCAGGATTAGTATCTGTCGAGGCTTCTTCTAATGTATCATACAGTGTTGACCCATTTTCAGAAAAAATCTATACGATGGACGGAGACTCTTCTACTACTTTACATTCATATAAAGTAACATATGAGATCCCGGAGTTTTCCATAGAAAACTTGAAAGCTGTAAACACGAATGAAGGCCAAGAAACAAATCCTTATTTCATGACAAAGTACACGCAACTTCCCGAATCATTACCGCAGCGAGTGAGAAACTTAGCTGTTAATCTAACAAATGATAAAGACAACCGATATGATAAAGTACTGGCTATTGAAAACTACTTCACCGACCATTCTTTCGTATATGAAACAATGAATGTCTCGTTCCCTACCAAAAACCAAGATTATGTTGATCAATTCCTTTTCGATACAAAAAGCGGCTACTGTAATAATTTTTCGACATCTATGATTGTGTTACTTCGTTCTGCTGGGATTCCTGCTCGTTGGGTAAAAGGTTATACAGAAGGAACTCTAGATAATACACTTGTGGGTGCAGAAGGTGAGGATGTTTATAAAATCGCGAACGATAACGCACACTCTTGGGTCGAAGTATATTTCCCAGGATACGGATGGATTCCATTCGAACCAACAAAGGGATTTACTAATCCCTATACTTTTACAAATAATACGCCTGCTCCTACTTTACAAAATAGCGAAGAAACTAATTCTCAAAACACGCAAATGCACCAGAGAAACAATGAAGCAAAGCTCAAAAGTTTAATAGAAGATACAGAGGAATCTTCTACTAAAAAGATTCCAAATTCGAAAAATGGATTTTCTTGGTGGTACGTATTCATCTCTACGATACCGATTAGTATTACAGGATACATTCTCTTCACCACTAGAATGAAGTGGATTACATTTTTTATTATTCTTTTCTATAAATATCGAAAAGACGATGCCGTTTATACAAAAGCTTACAATGCACTTTTAAAACAATTTGCGAGAATTAGTATACCACGAGGGGAAAGTCAAACATTCCGAGAATACGCTCTCCACATCGACACACTTTACAACTCGGCCGATATGCAACAACTTACTTTCAGTTATGAGAACGCTATGTATCAAAAGGGACAGGCCGCAGCAGAATGGAAGAAATCTGTACACTTATGGGAAGTTCTTATGAAAAAAGCAGCTTCTCCGCCAAAATCAAATGACTTCCATTCAGTGATTTAATCTTGATCATGTGAGTTGAAAGAAAACGCCTCAAAGAACAATGTAGTTCTTTGAGGCGTTTTTTAATAAAGTGAAATTCCTAGTTATTCCCCAAGTACCTTCTCAATCTCAGCCTCTAACTCTACCGGCTTCGTCTGCGGCGCAAAACGCCCTACTACTTTCCCGTCTTTTCCGATTAGAAACTTAGTAAAGTTCCATTTCACTGCTTTCATACCGAGTAAACCTGGTGCTTGTTCTGTCATGTATGTATACAGAGGATGAGCCTTATCACCTTTCACATCAACCTTTGCAAACATCGGGAAATTTACACCGTAGTTTAACTCACAAAAACTAGTAATATCTGCTTCTGTACCTGGTTCTTGACCTCCGAATTGGTTACAAGGGAAACCAAGTATTTCTAGTCCTTGGTCTTTATATTTATCATATACTTCTTGTAATCCTTTATATTGCGGTGTAAAACCACACTTGCTAGCTACATTTACAATAAGAAGTGCTTTTCCTTCGTAATCTTTTAACGATTTATCTTCTCCTGTTATCGTTTTAGCTGAAAAATCATAAACTGTCATTGTCCTTGCCCCTCTCTTCACTATCATTCTATGTTTATACTATACTACATTCATGAATATACAGCTCTTTTTACGTACTTACGCCCTCAAATGATAGCGCTTTATTTCCGTTCGAAAATTCGACACAAACTACTAGACTTTTATGTTGGAAAGTTTTACAATTGAATTGTGAACAAAATGTGACAGTTTATATTCCATTATAAAAGAAAAGGATGGTGTTCATTATGAAAACTGCACAACATGAAACGATTTCAAATCGCGAGTTTTATTTCGTACTATATATGCTGTTATTGTATGTGATTGGCTGGGTAATCGATGTAAATGGTTTATTTTTAAGCTCCTACTTTAATTTAGCAGGAGAGATTATGCTTACAATCGTTGGTGGCATAGTTGGACTGTTCGTTATGTCTATCAATAAAGAACAAACGAAATAACAACACTTTAAAAAGGCAGAAGACGAGCTTTCGTTTTCTGCCTTTTTCTATTTTAGCGTATAATAGAAACATACAGTAACTAAGGAGTGGTAACGATGAAAAAAGTAGAGCAGTTATCTTCACACCTATATCTTATTGATGATTTTGATTTACAACACAATGAACGAACTGGTACGTACGTTTTATTAGGTGACGATATTACTTTAATTGAAACTTGTGCAGCCCCTTCTCTTCCGTATATTTTAAACGGCTTACAACAATTACATATTGATTTAAACGATGTAAAAAACATTATCGTTACACATGTTCATTTAGATCACGCCGGGGCTGCTGGTTTAATGATGGAAAAGTGTCCAAATGCTACTTTATATGTGCATTCTCGCGGTGCTCGTCATATGATTGATCCAACAAAACTCATTTTAGGCGCAAAAGCTGTATACAAAGAAGATTTCGATAAACTATTTGATCCAATTCTTCCTATAGAAGAAGAGCGTATTCGTATTGTACAAAATGGTGATACGTTAAAAATTGCCGAAGACCGTACACTTACATTTTACGATACACCGGGACATGCTAAACACCATATTAGCATTCACGATTCATTAACAAATGGCATTTTTACTGGCGATACAATCGGAATTTACTATAGAGAACTCGCAGACCTTGGTGTAGAACTATATTTACCATCAACGTCCCCTTCACAATTCCAACCAGATGCGATGATTGCTTCTAAAAATCACATTCAAAGTATGAATGTAGATACTATTTATTTCGGTCATTACGGTGCATCATCCAATGTTACAGAAGTATATAACCAACTGGAACATTGGTTACCTATTTTCGTTCATACTGGTAAAGAGGCCTTTGAACAGTATAATGATTTCAATGAAGCGACTAAAGCTTTACAAACTATATTAATGGATAAGATCTCTTCTCACCTTACAAAGGTAAACGTTCCATCAGATCATTCCGTTTATAACATTTTACATCTAGATATAGAAATTAGTGCGATGGGCATTATAGATTATTTCACGAAGCAAGAAAAAGCAAACTCCACTATTAAATAATCGTAAAAGAAGAGATATACAACAGTAGTTATTGTATATCTCTTTTTTCTTTGAATATATTTTGAATAAAGGATGGTGGAATGTAATGCAAAAAGTGATGCTATATCTCTGCTTCACCTTATTTATCGTCTTATTATTATTTATCGGAGTGAAAATTCAATTTTATTTAGATACAGACGTGCAGGTGAACTTTAACGTTTATCCAAGATTATTCTACTTTACACTCTTCCCTCTTATAGTTGGCATTTTATTACGATTCCTTCAATCCATTAATCGCGAAACGAGTAAACAAATCTGGCGCTTTCAACCGGATAAATTTATCGCGATTACGTTGCCGACGCTATTCATTTCCTTTTCTCCAGCTCTACTCTTTTCACCAGTTGGTGCGTACCTACCTTATTTAGCTAATATTATTCTTATAAATACAACTTTTGTTACGATAATAAGTTTAATAGCTGGCTATTCTCTTTTAGATTGTTTTATACAAAAAGACAAAGAGAATAGTAAGGAATATAACTAAGTGATTTCCCACTTTCACTTTATTATGCAAATCAAGATAATTATGCCCTGACATGTATGCAAAAGAACTTAATGTTCAATTTTTAAGTTTCGTTGGTTATGATAGTTTATTTATAAGTGTCATACTCCTTGTAAGAGTTGCTATACATGCGATAAGGAAATTTATGTAATAACAAAACGAGTATGAAATCGCATAGATTTTATACTCGTTTTTTATTGTTCATATATTTAATTGACAATAGGAAATTTATGTTAAACTTAAGAAAGTCGTGCACTAAGTCAAAATACATTTCAAACAAGGGAGACTTATTATGAAATTAGGGACTTTCTCGTTTCTAATGTTTCTCACAAGCATATGTTCTTTCTTTATTCTAAGAGGACCTAATGCAAATTTAACTTTAGTTATTTCGATACTAGGTATTCTCTCATTACTCGGCATTATTTTTGCGATCGCATCAAAAAATTGGTTATTCGGAATAGTTGGTACAACATTAAATGCAGTAATACTAGTATTTGTATATTTCTTATTGCTAGCAAAAGGAATAGGTGGTTAATATATTTACGTTTCAATAAGAAAAGCTCACAGCTTAAGCTTTGAGCTTTTTTACTTATCTCACCTTTTCATCTACATACTCCATAAACTGCTCCGCATTAATAAATCTTTCTTTGTACGCCTCAGGTACTTCTTCTACTTTCATCCCACCAGTTGATTTTGTCTTCACTCGTACGATTTCATATGTCATTAAAGCTTCCACATAACGGTCAAACTCTTCTTGTGTTAATACTTCTTTACTCGATTTATGACCATTTAATTTATCAAAGTATGGTTGAAGGCTCATACTTACCTTTTTCATTTCTTCTCTTTTTCCTAGTGATAATTGATCATAATCAATATTACCGTTTGAATCTCCGTACGCAAGCTTTGCATTTGTTAATTTTTTTAGTTCTTTTGTAAACTCTTCATATTCCTTCGCACCCATCTCATCTTTCGCTTCTGATAATTTTGCACTAAAACGCATGTACGCCTCTAACGTCATCGTTCCGGCATGTTTTTTTAAATTCTCGAAAGACCCGTATATACCATCCGCCATAATAGATTGATACGCAAAACCAGTCGTCGGGATTAAAAAAGCCGCTGCAAGCACTCCTGCGATAAGACGTTTCTTTCTCTTACGCCCCCCTTGATTCATTTTTATTTGAACGATTACTTTTTCTTTTAACTCGGGCGGGGCAACAATCCCATTCGCTTCTTCTTGTATAGATTCTCTAACTCTACAATCTAAACTCATTTCACATTCCCTACCTCTCCTAAAAAGATTTCTTCTATTTGCTCTTTTTGACGTAGTTTTTTTAGTGCTGCGTGAATTCTAGATTTCACAGTACCAATTGGAATATGTAATATTTCTGCTACTTCTTCTTGTGAATAATCGTGTAAGTATCTTAAGATAATAACTTGTTTCAATTTATACGGTAATTTATGAATGAGTTCGATTAGTTTTTGGTTTGATATTTTACTTACAACATCGTTAGAAAAATCAATTTGTACTGGTTTTCTTTGCTCTTCTGCTTTTTTTATAATTCGTAGTCGCATCCACCTCTTTCTTCTATAAGAGTGAATTTGTTTAATCGTAAGTCCAATTAGCCAAGGGCGAAATGGCTTCTCGCTATCATACTTACGAAGCGATTCATATAGCTGTATGTATATTTCTTGAACGACATCATCTACATCCGTTTTATCTTCTATTAAAAAATGTGCTGTTTTATATACTTCTTGAATCGTTTTATCATACAATTCGCTATACGCTTCTTTATTGCCTGATAAAGTTAATTGGATTAAATCTATATACACCGTTTCACCCTTCATATTCCATCCCTCCTTTGTCTTACACTTTATATTGGCAAGTAATTGATATTTCGTTCGATTTTTTCAAAAGTTTTTTTGTATAAATTAATATAATGATTCAATAAGTTCATAAGCTTCACTTATAATCACACATAACTATTATATAATTTTCCAATTTCTAATGACGATTTAAAATGATTTATATAATCAAATTTAGGAGGATATATAATGAAAGCTATCATTGTAACGTCGTTCGGTGGTCCTGAAGTGATGAAATATACAGATGTGGATATGCCGACTATTTCAGAAGATCAAGTTTTGATTCGCGTTGTTGCTACAAGTGTAAATTTCGCCGATATTAAATCCCGTTATGGTAAAAAAGGAAATAAAGCACTACCTTTTATACCAGGGATAGATGCCGCTGGTATTGTAGAACGTGTCGGTTCTCATGTGAAAAATATTTATCCTGGACAACGTGTCATTGCTTTTCCTCAAAATGGATCTTACGCAGAATACGTTGTCGCAAACGAAAACCTTACTTTCGTTTTACCTGATAAAGTAGATTTTCAAACCGCAGCTGCTTGTCCGATTGTATCTTTTACAAGCTATAATTTACTCGCAAATGTTGCAAGGCTTCAACAAGATGAGTCTGTACTCATTCATGCAGCGGCTGGTGGAATTGGTACGACAGCAATTCAACTTGCAAAACGATTAGGGGCTGGAACCGTTATTGGTACTGTCGGGAGTGAAGTAAAAAGAAAAATAGCTTTAGATGCTGGAGCTGATTATGTTATTTGTCATCAAGATGAGGATTTTGTAGAGAAAGCCAATGAGCTGACAAATGGCGAAGGGGTCGATGTAATTTTAGATTCTATTTCTGGAACGGTTTCGGAAAGAAGTTTAAAATGTCTTGCTTATTACGGTCGCCTCGTTCATATCGGTAATGCAAGCGGTGAAATTGGTAACTTTCAAACGAAAGATTTACATGCAAGTTGCCGCTCTATACTCGGTTTTAGCTTCGGCACTACACGAAAAAAACGTCCTGAACTCCTCCAAGAAACTGCAAATGAAGTTTTCCGCTATTTGCGTGACGGAAGTTTACAAATTAAAGCCACGAAATCTTTTCCACTTCAGGATGCAGGGAAAGCACATGAATGGGTCGAAAGTAGAAAAAGTACAGGGAAAGTCATACTAACTGTTCAGTCCTCTTCCTGAAATGAATACTTGAAATCGAGGTGTCATTCATGGGATCACGAATTATGCATGCTATTATCGCTAACAAGATTGCCGAAAAACTATATATCCAAGATAAAACTTCTTTCATACTTGGAGGTGTAGCCCCCGATGCAGTTCATTCAGCAGAAGAAAAAGGAACTTCACACTTTTACGCTGGCACAACGAAAAACTATACGAGAAGGATAGATTTCAATTCTTTTTTTCAAAAATATAAAGCTCATATGGATTCCCCTTTTCTCCTTGGCTATTACACCCATCTCATTGCCGATGACAATTGGCTAAGTGGATTTTTTCTACCATGGTTAAAAAATAGAATAGAAAATGACGAAACTATCGCACCTATGTACTATAACGATTTTAAATTGTTGAATGCAAAGTTGCTTCATCATTACGATAAAGAACAGCAGCTCTTCTCTCTTCTCAATCAAGAGGCTCACATTATAGATATTGAAGAGGTTTCTAAAGAAAACGTTTTAGCTTTTCGAAAGTATCTTTTTGAGGATATGTTGTATCCAGAGCAACATTTACATGAAAACTTGCAAGTATTTACGTTCGATCAAATCGTTGGTTATATTGAAACAGCTATTGAAAAAGGGACATTTTTTATTGAACAACTCTCTAATGAAAAATCCACTTCAAACATGTAATCCCCCTCAATATATACGAGGGGGATTTTCACATAGCAATATTATTATTTGTTCTTTTCCATAACCGCAAAATAATTGCCTTCACTATCAGCAAAGTTAAATACTTTACCAGAAGGCATTGTTACCATTTCACCAACAGTAACATTTTTATTTTTTAAATCTGTATATAATTGATCAAGATTTTCTGAGAAGAACATTAAGGACGGTGTACCAAGATTTAATTCTGGGCTCATCTTAGAAATAACTTCTTTATTATGTAATATAATGCTCGTTTCTGCACCGCTAGTCGGCGCAATTTCAATCCATCTCATTCCTTGCTTGTTATCTTCCTCTGCAACTACATGAAACCCTACCTTTTCTGTCCAAAAATGTACTGCCTCATCTTGATTATTTACATATAACATAATTTGTCCAACTTTATGAATCATTACATTTCCCCCTAATGTTTTTTATATTCTATGTAGGTTTCTACAGCTGCTATCGTTATTCCTTTTAAGTTGGTATGTACTTCTTTGCAAAATTTATCGACTGACTCATCCCATCCAGTTCGTCAAAATAATCATTTCTTTCAATCATGTTATATCCGTCGAATCCAATTTCATCTAATACTTTGAAGAATATATCGAAATCCACTTCACCATTTCCTACTGCTACTTCTATATACTTACTTGAACGATCGCTTTTCACTTCTTTACAATCTTTAATATGAGTTTGTACTATATAATCTTTTAATAGTAATAAACTTTCTTCCGGATTTTCATTTACATCACTTATTAAATTTGCTGGGTCAAAATTAACAGCTAGTCCTTTCGAGTTTGCAGTTTCTAAAAATTGTTTTAATACTATTGTTTTTTCAGATCCCGTCTCAATAGCAAAGACTCCCCCAAATTTGAATGCCAATTCCCCTATCTCATAACAAACCCGTACCATTTTATCATAGCACTCACTTTTTTCATCATCTGGAACTTTCCCAATATGAGCTGTTATTATCTTTGCTCCCAGCTCCAAACCTCTGTCCGTAATATATTTAATCTGATCTATTGCACTGTCAGCTTCTGTTCCTAAAATTCCATTTTCTCCAAAACTAATTGCTAATGATGGAATCTTTATTCCATTAAAAGATAAGCTTTTCTTTAAAGCATTCCACTCTACCATTGGAATATTAGCTAAGTTGAAGTTTTTATTCATAGCATATAATTGAATATATTCTAAATCCCATTCCCTTGCTTTTTGTATTCCTTCGTTTACTTCAATATGTTTCGTATTCAAAAACATTCCTAATTTCCTATCCATATATGTACCTTCTTTTTATTATTTCGCGTCAATTTAATATTCGACTTTCTTTATATTACTTCCTTGTACATATGTTGATTTAAAAAGTGATAATCGATACATTTTAATAACCATTAATAAAACTCCTTGTATTATTTAATTGCAAATAAAAAAGACGTAACTACAAATAGTTACGTCTTCCTAATTATTTATCTAGGCTTTTTCTTCCCAGTAAATGCTGGTTTCTTTTTCTTTGGTGCTTTCGGTTTCGTTTCTACAAATGATCCGTTGAACATTTCTTGCTTCGTAAATACGATGCCTAGTTTTTTTGCAAATTGAAGTAATTTACGCTCTTCTTGTTGTGTTACAAGAGAAACGACAGTTCCTTCTTTACCCATACGTCCTGTACGTCCTGAGCGGTGAATATATTGGTCTACTGTGTCTGGTAACTCCAAGTGGATTACATGTGTTAAATCATCGATATCTATTCCACGTGCTGCAATATCAGTAGCAAGTAGAATTTCTAATTTCCCGCTGCGGAAAGCACGCATCGTTGCTTCACGCTCTTGCTTACTTGCCTCTGAATGAAGAGCTGCTGCTTTCATTTTACGGAATTGCAATTTCTGAGTAATTTCATCTAAACGGAATGGGTCATTTAAGAAAGCAACTGCTTTTACATCGCCCATATGCATAATTCTTCTTACGTAATCATTTTTTTCGCGTCGCTCACAAATGATATACGTATGCTCAACTAAGCTTTTTGACTCTGCACGTGTTATACGTACTAATTGTGGTTCAACTGCTAAATCACGTGCAGCATCTTCTGCTGCCTTTGTAATTGTCGCCGAGAAGAATACTAATTGACGATCTCGCATTGTAGATTTAATTACATCTTGTACTGCGCCCATCATCTTTTGTTTTACAATTTGATCAAACTCATCAAATACAATTGTTTTCACTTCATGCATTTTTAGCTTTTTCATTCGAATTAATTCTAAAATACGTCCTGGTGAACCGACAATTACTCTCGGATGTTTCTTTAATTTTTCAACTTGGCGCTTAATATCTGCACCACCAATTAAAGATGCCCCTGAAATTTCAGTCCCTGCTGTAAACTTTTGAACCTCTTCGTGAATTTGCATGACAAGCTCACGTGTTGGCGCTAAAACAACTACTTGTGGTTGTTTTACTTCAGGATTAATTTTATGTAAAAGGGGTAATAAGTACGCTAATGTTTTTCCTGTTCCAGTTGGAGATTCAGCTATAACGTCTTGTCCTTCTAAAATAGTTGGAATCGCTTGTTTTTGAATTTCAGTTAATTCTTTAAAACCAGCCTTCTCCCAAGCTTGTTGTAAAAATGGTTGCATATCTTTTATCATTTGTTTTTCTCCTTTATCTCTATTTTTGAAGAAAATGTTGTATTGTTCGCACCGTTTCTATCATGTGTGAAATAACAGCTATTAAATCATCAACATGGTCTTCTGTAATCGCTTTTTGAAATAGAACCTCTACCTTATTATGATATGAAATCGCTTGCTTATTATATTCGTATGAAAGTTTTTGCGTAATCATTCTTTCTTTTCCCCATATAGAATGCATGAAAGTTTCAATTTCTTCGCACACTACCTCTGGCTTTTCTATCGGGAATGAAAATGCTAACTTCATTTCACAACCTGGTATAAATTGTGGTACTTCCAATATTTCACCAGATAAGTTCTTTGCATCTACAGATAGTGAAAATGTTGCTTCTACTAACTGTTCGAACGGCTCTGTTAATTGAAATGAAATATTGTATATACGACTTAATGAGGCAAGGTCCATCATATCTTTTCGATCTGTTACAAGAATATCTCCATGTAAATCAAAATCATAAACAGCACCTTCTACGATTACTTTTAAATTATCAAAAGCAGTTGGATCAAACATAATTTCCTCCAAAAAACAGGCGCCTTTCGATGGAAAGGCGCCACTTGATGTATATATAGTTTACAGATAAACGAGATGAATTACAACCTTTTAGAATAAACCTACTGCTTTTCCATCTTCATTTACGTCCATTTGTAGTGCTGCTGGCTGTTTTGGAAGGCCTGGCATTGTTAACATTGTTCCTGTTAACGCAACGATAAATCCTGCACCAATTGATGGTTTCAGCTCACGAATTGTAACGATAAAGTCAGATGGACGACCTAATTTTGTTGCATCGTCAGAAAGAGAGTATTGTGTTTTCGCCATACAAATTGGTAGGTTACTCCATCCTTCTCCTTCATATTGAGCTAATTGCTTACGTGCTTTCGGAGCAAATTCAATATCTTTTGCGCCGTACACTTTTTGAGCAATTGTACGGATTTTTTCTTCTAATGGTAATTCTAATTCATAAAGTGGTGCGTAGTTGTTCTCACCTTTTTCGATTTCTTTTAACACTTTTTCAGCAAGGTCAACTCCGCCTTGGCCACCCTTCTCCCAAACTTCCGTTAAGGATACTGCATAGCCACGCTCATTGCACCACTCTTGTAAGTATGCAACTTCTGCATCTGTATCTGTAATAAATTTATTAATTGCAATTACGAAAGGCACACCGAAGCTTTGAATTGTTTCAACATGCTTCTGTAAGTTTTCCATACCTTTTGCTAATGCGTCTACATTTTCTTCTTTTAATTGATCTTTTGCTACGCCACCATGCATTTTAAGCGCACGGATCGTCGCAACAATAACAACTGCTTCTGGTTTAATGCCAGCTGCACGAGCTTTAATGTCTAAAAACTTCTCTGCACCTAAATCAGCACCAAATCCAGCTTCTGTAATAACATAATCACCTAATTTTGCTGCCATTGTTGTAGCGATAACACTGTTACAACCGTGAGCGATATTCGCAAATGGTCCGCCGTGAATGATAGCTGGTGTATTTTCTAACGTTTGTACTAAGTTTGGTTTTAATGCGTCTTTTAATAATAATGTTAACGCACCTTCTACACCTAAATCTTTAACCGTTACAGGTTGATTTGCAAAGTTATAAGCAACTACGATGCGAGATAGACGTGCTTTTAAATCTTGAATATCTGTTGCAAGGCAGAATACGGCCATAATTTCAGATGCCACTGTAATATCGAAACCATCTTCACGTGGTACACCTTGAACTGGTCCACCAAGACCAATTACTACGTTACGAAGGGCACGATCATTTAAGTCAACACAGCGTTTCCAAACGATTTTACGCGTATCAATTTCAAGTGTGTTTCCTTGTTGGATATGATTATCAATAAACGCTGCTAACGCGTTATTAGCAGTTGTGATCGCATGAATATCTCCAGTAAAGTGAAGGTTAATGTCTTCCATAGGTACAACCTGTGAAAAACCGCCACCTGCCGCTCCACCTTTTAGTCCCATCGTTGGTCCAAGAGATGGTTCGCGAAGTGCAATTACTGTTTTCTTACCAATTTTATTAAAAGCTTGACCTAAACCAACTGTTACTGTTGATTTACCTTCTCCAGCTGGAGTTGGGTTAATCGCTGTTACTAAAACAACTTTACCGTCTTTCTCATCCTGTAAGCGCTTAAAAATGTCAAGAGATAACTTACCTTTATAATGTCCGTATGGCTCTAATTCATCTTCTAAAATATTTAATTCAGCTGCAATTTCTTGAATCTTCTTCATACTCGCTTCTTGTGCGATTTCAATGTCGGATTTAACTGTTGTAGTAGTTGTCATATACCCTAGTCCCCCTTTAATTGGTTCTGATGATATTGTATCAGTTTTTTGTATTTTCTGCACTTATTTACCTCCTAAAAATTCTTTCATTTCTTTATACGTTTTTTAACATAAATACCCATAAGAATGTTAACGATTGTTGTAACTCGATAGGTAGTTGACCTAGCATCTTCTCATTTACTCCGCGCTTATATACACCGATGCCATCTACGACTTCAAAACCTTGTTCTTTCGCTAACTGTTCAAATTCCCAAGGCATCATCGTATTACAAACAACGTCTTTGCCATATAAACGAGGATAGCTGTTCTCTCGAGGTTTTGCTGTCGGTCCTAAAATTGCAATACATGCATACCCATCTCTTTTTAAAACGCGCTTTATCTCATTTAATGCCCGTAATGGCTCCTCGGTCCATTCTAAAGAATTAATTGCCATAATTGATTCAAATTGCTCATTTTCAAATGGTAAGGAAGAAAGATCCCCTTTTATAAAAGATAAATTCGGTCCTTCTCCGCGCTCCTTCCCTTTTTGAATCATCACTTCTGATAAATCTACTCCAACTGCTTTATAGCCCGCGCGACTTAATTTATATGTACCGTATCCATCCCCACAACCAACATCGAGCACCTGAGCTTCTTTCTTCACATACTGTTCAAAAAATGGAATAATTGTACTCCTACTCCCGCTATCCCACATCTCCTGACTATTTTGAGTCCAAAATTCTGCACTACTATCCCATTTTTTCTCTGCTGATTCATGCCAATTAAATTTCGTCATACATTCCCCTGCCTTCACGTTTTATCACTCATTTCATTCTACATCATTTTCCAAAATTCCTGTTTATCTTCAATAGGAGATGTACAAGCTAATAATGGAATCTTTATTCTCCAATTTTTGCTTTACTTGGGTTTAACTCATACTCATGTTCTTCTCTTTATGTAAGATACTATAGGTACACCCAATTGAAAGAGAGGGATGTACATGCGAAGAAAGAGAAATCATCATTTTAAAAGTGGTGAAAAAAACGAAGAGTATGCAGCTGAAATATCACCAGCTGGCATACCAATTAGACATAAGCGTAAAGAAATTGCAAATGAAATAGAAGGTACAAATACCGGTGCAATGGTAGGCTATGTCGCTTTATTTCTTTCGCTTTTCTCAATTGCATTTTATCCGGTTACACTCGGCTCTCTTGCGATTTTAGTCGGCTTATTAGCTGTCAATTTCGGCGCAAGAACACTTGGATATACAGCAATTGGTTTTGGTAGTTTTTCTGTTTTATTTACTTTACTCTATCCGCTTGCTTTGTCAGCGTTTTAAAAAAAACACACCAAGTTATACTTGGTGTGTTCATTCGTGGTACAACATAATATGACCGCATCCACAGCAATGTTTCGCTGTAATTTCTTGAAACACTGGATAATTTTCTTCATCCCTATGCTCAATAAACACCTTTTCAAATCGATACATATTTTGTGCATATGCCCAATCTTGTTTCGTACGTGCATACAAAGTTGAGGAAAAAAACTCCTCACCACCGCAAACGATACATGTATTCTTCATTACTACCCCTCCTATGCTTGTCTTACTTCATCTATATGAACATAAGCATAAGAAAAAGACCTTCTATTACTAGAAAGTCTTCTCTGAAACAAAAAGAAATGTACCAAACATTCCTACTCCGCTATATTCTTTCGTAACACCAGCTTCTGTTTTAAATGTTTGCTTTACAGTCATAAAGAATACACCATTTCGTGCATCTGCACTTTCAAATTGTAATTTTTCTTTTTTACCATCTACATTTTGTGTGCATTCAAAACTACTCTCATTACATTTCAATGCATACTTATCTTCTAGATACAATTTAAAATCTGATTCTTTCGGACAAGTTATAAGTAATATCGCCACGAGAATAATACTTACAATACCCACAATTGTATAATATTTCTTCATTTGTACTCCTTTCAAATGACAAGAAAACTTGACTACATGCGCCAAGTTTTCTTAGTCCACAACCCATTGCCACTCTTGTTCTTTCTTATCAAAAATGAGCCAACCTGTCTCTGTTGCTTCTTCTTTCAATTCGTCAATATTATCTAGTACCTCATCCGTACTTTCATACGAACCAACTACATATACCGGAATTTCAAGACCTCTTCTTGACTCAATTTTCCCTGCTAGATCAATATAAAGACCATCTTCCATTAATGGAAGAAGCCCCATGATCACTTCTTTCGAAATTGCTGGGAAAATTTTTGATTTTTGGAACAAAGAAAAACGTTTCTTACCGAAAGCACCGAGTTTATAAGGAATGACTTTACTTAACATTCCTACAAAGTCAGCAATTCTACGATAATACACTTTGTTGTACCATCCGTCATCATGTGAAAAATAAACAAACCTATTTTTCAATAGCGGAAAGAATGTTCTTGCAAGTGGTTCTTTTTTGTGAGCCAAATATAAAAGCTCTGCAATTTCTTTTGGCTCTAATTCATCTAAATCGCTTGCATCATCAAAATCTACCCAACAAAATTCATCAAATTCATCAATCTCTGCTTGAATTAGCTTATGTATATTTTCTTCCTCAACATATTCAAATAAAGTATGATAATGAAAATCTGTCCATTCAAAGTTATGCTTCAAAAGCAACACTTGATGAAGCGGTGAAGGGATGTTACTTGCAAACTCTTTAAACGTAATTCCTGATGTAATAAAACAATGACCCCGACGATTACCATTAATATATATCATATTCTTTACTTGGTCAGATCCTCCAGACAAAGCACCTAGCCACCTTCGTTTTATATGTTTCAATTCTATAGCATATTTTAACATGAAAAATTTTAGAAACATAGAAAAAAATTCAAAAACTATTTACAATTTCATGTGTTTTATTACATAGTGATTACAAGAAAAAACACCTGCTCGTGAGCAGGTGTTTTTAAAGGATTTCATCAGGGTTTTGAGGATGATGATTTCCCTCTTTCTTTTCTTCTTTTTGGAACATCGATTGAATTTTATCAATTGTTTGTGGAGCTAATTCAATCATTTTTTCTGCTAAATGTGTCGCATTTTGTAGGTGAAGAATATTTACTCCATCTTTATTCACTACAAGAAATGCTACTGGTGTAATAGAAACACCACCCGCGCTACCGCCACCAAATGCAGGGTTACCATTCGCTCTTTGTCCATCATTCGTCTGGAAATCAGAACCTCCTGCTCCAAAACCGAACGCTACTTTAGAAACCGTTAACACTACACCACCGTCAGCCGTTTGAACAGGCTCTCCAACAATCGTATTTACATCGACCATTTCCTTCAAATTTTCCATTGCCGCTTTCATTAATCCTTGAATTGGATGATCCACCGTTCATAACCTCCTTTGTCATATCTTTCCTAGTTTTTCCGAAAGTTGGTGAACTAAACATAAAATTTTATATTGATTTCAAAAATATTTTTATAATCTCAGCAAAAACAAAAAAATGCCCTTGAATTGTATGGATGTCTCTAACAATTCAAGGGCATTTCACATTAAATGACCTTTTTTATTTTTTCTCCTACTTAATGTCCTCACTTCAAAGTCATAATTACCTGTCTTTCAACAAAACCAAACTCTTCGTACATCTCTTTCGCAAAATTCCCAGCAAATACATTCAAACGAATTTCTGAATACGTCTCCTTCAACTCCTTAATACCAGCTTCCATCAGTTCTCTCGACAGTCCTTTCCCGCGATATTCTGGAAAAACGTATAGCTCATATATAAATCCAAGTTTTTCACGAGAAAAATAGTCTGCATTTTCTCCTATTAATATCCATCCCATTACTTTCTTTTCTTTTTTAATAACTAAATAATATGCTCCCTTTTCCACTATTGGCGTAGTAATTTCAACCGCTTTCTCTATACTTAATCGACAATTCCCTCTTGTCCCTTCAAAAAGTGATTGAGCTGCATACTGTAAGATTTCATTCGTTTCTTCTCGATTCGCCTTTTCTATCATTTTTCACAACTCCACTCATTAATAGGCATTACTATCGCTTGTTCAAGTTCCTCCGACTCAATTACAATTGCCATCAATCCCTTTTCCGTACTCGTTTCATGAAATTCGCCCTTCTCCCAAAACACAGCTTGTCCCGCTTCCACCTTCACTTTTTCTTTATCTGCTCCGCATACATACCCTTCTCCGTCCACAATAAGAAGCAGCTGTGATACAACTGCTTCATGATATCCAATTATTCCATTCTCTCGTAAATGCATAGCACCGATATGTACATTTCCTTGATGGTTTAATATTTTTGACATTATGAAATTAGATTGAAATGCTGAGATTTTCTTTCCCACTTTTTCACTAAAATCAAAAATTTTCATTACTAGTCCTCCCTATACGTATAAAACCATCCTTACTGTCTGCATCATATGTCCTTCAAAATCTTCTTCAAATTCCTCTAATTGCGCAAAACCTTTCGCTTCATAAAAACGTTTTCCTTTTTCATTCGCTGCTTCTACATGAATGTATAGTTTCCGGATTCCTTTTAATTCCGTTAACCCTTTTTGTAATAAAGCACTTCCTACCCCTTTCCCTTGCTGATTTGGTAACAAATAAATCGCTCCTAATTCTGCTTCGTTTTGCAGTCTAACAGGCGAGAAATTCGCAAAGCCAATTACTTCTCCCTCTTCTTCCGCAACGAATAAATGTGTATTTTCAAGACGATATTTCATTTTTTCATCAGAATAGGCCTCGTCTAAAAATCTGTCTTGAATCTCTCTCGGAATAATGCTTTCGTATGTATCATGCCAAGCAACTTTCGCTACTGATTGTACCGCATGGATATCTTCCTGCTTCATTTCTCTAATTACATATGTCATCTCGTTGTCTCCATTCTCTTAAAATTATATTCTGCTAATATACTAGAAGAAATGGCAGAACCATTTTCATAATTCACCCTAATTAATTTTAATTTCTCAATTGAAGCTGTTGCATAATCAAATTTTTCATATATATATTCCATTACACTTAAAAACTGATTTGTATGTAACCTATTTGCAATCGTGCAATGCGGAACCCATTTTCCAGGCACATAATATGAATTTAAATTATTATGAAAAGTTTTAAAATAATTATGATAAGAATGATGAAACCTTATCAATTCACCGGTAATGGTCGGTGCTAGAAAGATTGTTCCGTTAGTAGGAAAAATTCCAATAGAAGGAAAAATTACCTCAGCCATATTCTCTTGAACAGCTACAAACTCCTCTAGTTTCTTAGTATATAAGTTAACATCTAACTCATTGTAATCAGCTAATGTAATATGAGGTTCTACTCCGGCTAATTGATTTGTGCCAATGATATTTGTTATTTCATTTTGTAATTCTATAATTTTATTAGTAAACACACGATCAAATGTAGCAATAATAGCGTACATACTTCCTCACCCCTTCATTACATATAGCGCTTCCCATTCTTCACGAATTATTCCCATTCGGATAGAATCATAGTACGTTCCGTTATAATAACGGCATTTTCGCATTCTACCTTCTAAAGTCATTCCTATTTTCTCCGCTACTTTCATCATCCGTTCATTACCAGACCAAGTCGTGATTCCTACTCTACCAATTTCCATCTTTTCAAATAGTAAATCTCGATATAACGTTAACGCTTCTGTACCGTAGCCACCATTCCAGTAATTTGGATTATAAATAACAAGACCCATTTCCAACCAACGCGTCGGTTTATATTCCCAATAAAACCCGACCGTCCCTATAATTTGACCGTTATGTTCTATAATTAAATTGGATAGAGGTTCTTCCTTTAAACGCTTTTGCATCTTCTCTTTATAAGATGGGTATTCTTGCATTGAGAAAGGGAAATATGGCGCATCCCATTTCTTCCATTCTGGATTTTCTTCTTTAAATACGAGATTCCATAATGTTTTTATATCTGATTCTTCAATTGTACGAATTATAACTTTATTCCCTTTTACTATTACGTTTTGCATAATTTCCTCCTACACCCCTCTTTATTTCATATATAATTATAATGTTTTTTCAGAAAAATCAAAACAAATATCAATTATTATATTGTATAATTTTGTTATAAGATACCAATTATTCATGTAGAAAGCTGGTGATTCAATGAATAATCGATGTAGTATTGCCTTATTTCTCACTATTATTACGACAAATATTATTCTCTATTTCTTCTTACCTTCAAGTATTGTTACGAAATGGGACTTCAATGGAGCGCCTACATCAACAATGGATAAAAGCACTTTTGTTATCGTAAATATAATTATATGTTCCTTCTTATTCTTTTTATTTTTAGCTTTATCTAAAGCAGCGAGTAACCAGAAATCTCCCCTTTGGATCGGCAACACAATTTTACTATTTTTATTTTTTGTCGATATTGTCATCGCTCTCATTGCTCTTGGCTTCACACTCCCTCTTGATCATTTAATATTTTTAGCATTAGGGGTTTTATTTATATTAATAGGCTATTTCAGTTCCAAAATTGATACGACTAAATCAACAATTTCATTGGAATGGAATGATAAGCACCTTGAAAAAAGAGCTTCAAATATTTGTAGTATTTCAATGATGATAGCAGGTATTTTCCTAGCCGGGCTTCCATTTATCATTCCTGCTCCGTATAGGGGTTATGCTATACTCACAATTTTTTTAGGAATGACGCTTGTCATTTTACCGAGTACGATTTACTTACTTATGAAAGACAGTAAGCAATCTACTCATTTAAAAAGATAATAAAAAAATAGGAGGCTCCATACCTCCTATTTCATCTTTTCTATCTCAACTAAAATACCTTTCTCTATCCAACCTTCTACTCCATCTCTTTTAATTAAATCATATCCTGAGCAGCTGCCATCAATGAGAGAAACAATGTCCCCTTTTCTTACGCTTATTTGTGCACAAGAAATATCGGTTTTCACTGTGTATTCACCTGTCTCAAGTTGCCTAATATATTCATTTTTCACAGAGAGTAATTTATTCGTTTCCTTTTGCTTACATATTGTATAATCTTTCATCTTCTCCATAGGCTCTATGTAATAGTACGGATAAGTCACCCCGCCCTGCATTGATGTGTTCGCATTAAAATCAGCTATTACTTCATACTCTGGAAAATAGTCTACATATGTATAAAAAAACGTATCACCTGCTCTTGTCCTTTGAATGATAAATGCGTTTAATTGTCCTGCTTCTTTAATCGCATTTCCACCGTCAATTGCAATAATCTTTTTCTCCTCATCAATAACTGGATTGTTAGACGGTGCCTTGTCTGAATAATTTACAACAGGCCAATGACCGACAACTACATACTTATTTGCTCTATGTGATTTATTGAAAAACTCTGGCATTGCTATCGCATTTTTGCGCTCTGTTTCTTTCCAATTTTCTTTATCCTCAAGGCCAGCATGTACAAAAATATAATCTTCTGTTTCAATCGCTGTTGGTAATTCTGTTAGCCACTTTATTTCTTTTGAAAAATGACCCATCAATATGTTTTTCACTTCACAAATATCACTTTCTTCATTAACGGTAACACTCAATTCCGCTAGCCACTCATTAAAAATTGTATTCTTTCGCGTACATAAATAATTTATTAGCGCGGGATTTTCATTTACAAGTGCTTCAACTACAACTTCACAATTCCCTTCAATTACATAAACGTTTGGCTTGCTAACTACTAGATCCATCACATAGTTTACGACGCCAATGCTATTTCTTCCTTTCTCACAAAGATCACCATTAATAATTAAATAATCCTCATCTTTAAAATTAACTTTATGTAGTAATTCATTAAAAAGATCTAATTCTCCATGAATATCAGAAATAATAATGACTCTTCCATCATTTGGTATAGATAATTTCTTTATTTTTTCCAAGTATAAACGCTCCTAACATTCTCCAAATTCAATATTCCCTTGTTATTTTCTAATATTCGACAAATTATATTACTGGACCTGTTGCTAGCTCAAATCCAGAAAAGAAAATAGGTTCCATATGTTTTTAAACATGGAACCTACTTAATATTATAGCTCTTTATAAAAAGAATAGCTTACCTTACCATAGCCCTCTCTTTCATAAAAACGATGTGCATCCATTCTTGGAAACGCAGATGTAAGAACAATAGAGCTGCACCCTTTTTCTTTCCCCCATTTTTCTACATATGACAGCAGAACTTTACCATATCCTTTTGATCTGTGTGCTTCCGCAGTTACAAGATCATATACGAAAACATGTTTCTCATTATAAAAATTCGTACAAATCGCTACACCAGCTAGACTAACTGCTTCATCCTCTTCATTACGTAGCGAAAATAGTTTATAATTCTCTTCTTTCATTTTTTGAAACAAAGAACTTGCTTCTTCTCTTGAAAGTTTCATTCGTAACTGCTGTAATACGGGAAATACATCATGTAAATCCGCTTCTGTTACTACTTCTCTAATATTCATTTTGATTCTCCCCTTACTATTTATAAAATTTTCTAAATGTTATATCATCATTATAAAAAGCCACTGCCCTTAGCTTAAGTGACAGTTTTATTCTTTTTTATAAGGACAGTATGAAAAGGAGCGTCTACGAGTGGATCTGACTATCCCATTAGTACTACAAAGTAAAACACCCCTTTACTTACAAATTTATGAATATATGAAACGAGAAATCTCTCATGGGTCACTACGTGCCGGTACACGCCTTCCTTCTCACAGAAATTTAGCAGTACAACTTAGTGTGAGCCGTATTACAGTGGAATCCGCTTATCAACAATTACTAGCTGAAGGGTATGTAGAAAGCAAACCGAAACGTGGGATTTTTGTTGCAGAAGTTGATATTGATGTCATTCAAAAGAAACAGCAAATTGCGTCAAACAGTGCTAACAATAAAGAAAACAAACAATATGACTATGATTGTAGTCAAGGACTTATTGATCAAAAATCTTTTCCGATAACAAACTGGAAAAGAGCAATACACGAAACTTTATTTCAGTATGAAAATGAATTATTTGCTAAAGAAGATCCACAAGGGGAGCTCGTTCTACGAGAACATATTTCAAAGTATTTATATCATGCTCGCGGGGTACATTCTTCACCTGATCAAATTATTATCGGAGCAGGTACGCAACCTCTTCTTTGGCTACTACTTCAACTACTTGGTCCAAAAAAAGAATACGGAATCGAAAATCCTGGATTTCACCGTATCCCTGCTATGATTCAAAGTTCTGGCCTTCCCGTTCACCCTATTCCTTTAGACGATAAAGGGATTCATATTTCCGCTTTACGTAAATCGGCTTCCAATGTAGCGTATGTCACTCCATCTCACCAATTTCCACTTGGAATCATTATGCCGTTATCTAGAAGACTCGAGTTATTAAAATGGGCAAATGATTGTAAGGGCTATATTATTGAAGATGATTACGACGGGGAATTTCGCTATATAGGAAAACCTATTCCTTCTTTACAAGGGCTAGATTCAAATGAACGTGTTATTTATATGGGAACTTTCTCAAAATCTTTTTTACCTTCTTTACGAATGGGATATATCGTTTTACCATCTCATCTATTAGGAGCTTATCAAGAACTTGGTGGTATGTTTAAACAAACAGTTTCTACGCTGCAACAACTTACCTTTGCTACCTTTATTCAAAATGGTGATTGGGAGCGTCATATTAACCGAAGCCGCACGTTATATAAAAGAAAACATATTTCTTTAATTAAATCTATTACAAACGAAATGGGGAATAACGTTCATGTACTTGGTGAACAATCAGGACTTCATATTGTACTTCACGTTCATAACGGGATGAATGAACAAGAACTTATTCATGCGGCCGCAAAAGAACGTATTAAGTTATACCCTCTCTCCACATACAATTCTGTTCATAATGTAAGCGAGGAGTCGTATGTATTGCTCGGTTTTGGCAGTATTCCAGAGGATCGCATCGAAATGGTTGTCCAATTACTGAAAAAGGCCTGGTTCCTTACATAAGAATAGCTCCACGCAAGTTATACTTACGTGGAGCTATTTTCATTCACTATTTTTCTGATTTTGCTGTTCTTCCCGGTCGTTTGACACCAGTTGTTTCTGTTGAATAAGAAGCTTCAATGATAGCAGTTGGATCTACAGAGAGAACGAGATCTTTCATTTTCGGATAAATGAAACGGTTCGTAATACAATAAATGATTCTCTTTTCTTCTCCTAAAAAACCACCTTCTCCATGTAGATACGTAACTGATAATTGCAATTCTTTCATAAGTAGATCGCCTACTTCTTTATTTTTACCAGAAATAATCATAACGCTCTTTCCTTGATTTATACCATCTAATATGAAATCAATCATCTTCGTAACAATATAGAAAATTGCTAATGAGAACATCGCTTGTTCGATTGAAAATAAAATCGCTACAAATGTGAAAATAACTGCATTTACCGCAAGTAAAAATGTACTAATCGGTACTTTAAAGTGTTTGTTCATCCAAACTGCTAACATTTCTGATCCGTCTATTGCTCCGCCCATTTTAACAACAATCCCAACGCCAATTCCAAACAGTACTCCGCCATAAAGTACAATTAATAGTTCAGAAGTTGTAATCGCCGGAAATGGTTTTAAATAAATTAATCCGAGTGTTGTAACTACATTTGCATAAGATGTACGGATGAAGAATTTCTTTCCCATTACTCTTGCTGTAAATAGCAGGATAGGAATATTAAGTCCTAAAAACACTCCGTAAAGCGGTAATCCAGCAACTTTATTTGCCATAATAGCAATGGCCGTTACCCCACCATCTACTAATCCATTAGGTGCTAAAATAAGCTCTAATGAACCCGCTACAATAATCGATCCAATTGTTAATAATACGTATTCAAATACTCTTTTCATTCATTACCCCCAAAACTTATGTATTTTCTTAGTATTATTTTAACGTAATTTTACTACTAATTCAAAGATATGAGTTTATATACACAAAAGTTTCACCTTTACAGTGATTTTTTATGTAATTTATTTATAGAAACACACTTACATATTACAGTAAGTGTGCTCCAAACATTTATTTAAGTTTTGAGTATGAATTCATTTTCATTTTTAATATTTCATCAACTGCCCTATTATACCCACCAGCATTTCGAAGTGACTCTCCAACTTTACGACTATTTTCCTTAAACGTTACATCATACGTTACTTTCTCTACGGCTTCACGTAACGATTCAGAAGTTAATTCTTTACGATTAAGCCTTATTCCAGCTCCTACTTCACTCACTCGTTTCGCAACTAAAGGCTGATCTCCTGTTACTGGAATTACAACTAACGGGACACCGTAATATAGTGCTTCGCTCGAACTATTCATACCACCGTGTGTCACGAATACATCAGCATGCTGTAATATTTCTAATTGCGGCACGTAATTATACAACTTAAAGTTATTCGGAATGTTTTCAAATTGATTTATATTTATCTTCTTACCAACAACTAATACGACTGTCGCTTCTACATCTTTAAACGCTTCAAAACATTTTTCATATAGTTCAGGTTGTTCATTAAAAACTGTTCCCATAGAAATGAAAATCAATTTTTTATCTTTTAAATCTACCATAGGAAAGCTGCCTACTTCTTTACGCGTAGCAATTGATGGGCCGACGAACTTATACGATTCATCGAATACATCTGAACGGGGCTGGTATTCTTTTGAAGTATATACGATAGTAATATCACCAGGATGATTCATAATATCATACATACTATTACATTTCATTCCATACTGCCTATTCCATTTTTCCATTCCCGCTAAACAAGATTGATATAATGGATTCGTTTCGTCTACTTGTCTTGATTCTTGTTCATCATTAAAAGTAATGTACTGATTAAAAGCAAATGTTGTACAAGAAGAAACGCTAGGTAATTTTAAAACATTGGCTATAATACGTCCTACGGGAAAATGATTATCGTATATCAAATAATCGTACTTTTCCCCTTTTGTTTCTTCTACAATTCGAGTCACAATACGCTCTGATGCTTCAATCATATGAGATAGCATCGTCAAAGGACTCCCACCTTCATTTACTCGTTCCATAATATTAATTTGAGAGAGAAAATTCTCAAACACTCGGAATTCTACACCTGTTGCTTCAATCTTCTTTCTATAATCTTCAATACAATACGAAACAACTGTCTCCCCTCGCCGAATTAACTCACTTACAATAGCTAAAGTCGGATTTATATGACCTTCTCCAGGGAAATTTATTACGAGTACATTTGCCATCATATTCTCTCCTATCTAATATTATTAATAATTAATTATATTAATTAATTGAAAACTATTATAAAGGAATCTATTCTACTTCTTTATATTTTTCTCTTCATTTTATTATTGAGAAATATTTTTCATAACCAACATTATAATTCTTATAAAAGAACGCTTAACTCTTCATTTACTGAAAATAAGAGATTTACATTCGGGTGTTTTTACAGATTTATCATCAGAAATATTATTTTGATAATTCATACAAAAATAGAAAAATATAATTTTCACACTGATTTCTCACTATAAATTTATTTAAGTTCTATGTTGTCCTCATCATTATCCACTTGGAATATATTCTGTTATATAATTAATTTATAGAATTTACAGAAAAAAGGAGTAACTTCATGCTACAACAACTATTCACTTCACCTATTTTATCTATTCAAGCTTTACACCCAGGTTATGAAGACCATGCAAGCGATGTGTTTCTCGTCCGAACAGAAGATGCAGAAGTCATCGTTCGTTCTTCTAAAATGAATGAAGAACCAAATAATGATTTTTGGTGGGGATGTAAAAACCTATTTGGAATTGATCCAAGGAACGTACATCATTTAAAAGCTGTACATACATTGCTGCAAGAACATACTAATCTTCCTATCCCAACAATATTAGAAAAACATATTTTAAGTGGTCGTGAATTCCTTGTAGCCGAAAAGTTAGTAGGTAACACAGTTCAATCTTTTATCGGGCAACCAGATTCTATTTTATTCAGTCTAGGAAAAGGGCTTGCAGAAATACATACATTTAAAGCCGATTACATAGGAAATGTGTCAGGTTCCTTCCAAATTACACTAGATGAATTCCAATCACACATTTTAAATGTGAGTAAAGAGCTTGTAAATATGTTTTATTCCGATAATGAAAGCATACAAAATGCATTTCCTACTTTTGAATCACAACTTTCTTCCTTATCAGCACCAAAGGAATCAACGCTCGTTTTAATTGATATGGACCCTACTCAGTTTTTATCAGATGGTACATCTATTACAGGCTTAGTAGATACAGAAGCCTATGCAGTTGCTCCAAGGGAGTTTGATTTTATCGGCTTAGAATATATATTTACTGAAAAAGAGGCTCATGCTTTTAAACAAGGTTACGAAACCATTATGCCCATTCCCCGTCTTGAAGAATGTAGACATCCCTATCGATATTTGTACCGATTATTATCTGTTCAGGGTAGCGTGGAGTTAGAAAAGTGGTTGCATCACCCATCCTATTTTTAAATACGAATGAGAGGGATCATGAAATGAATATTGAACAAAAGAAATCTTTAACAGCAAATGAAATTCAGCAAATGAAAGATTTAGCTCATATTTGCGGACAACACGATGAAATTGATTATTCGTCAGATTTACATATAAACTTTTTAACCGCTCGTACTAATGAAGAGATAAATGATTTTCTACTTTATGACGATACTCAATTAATCGGTGCATTAAGTATGTATGACTTTGAAAGACCGACAAAACTGGAGTTAATAGGGTTTGTTCATCCGAACTATAGGAAGCAACATATAGGTACTACTCTTTTACAAACCGCAATGAAAGAAATACGAATAAGAGTGGCAGATGAAGCTCTTATTATTATGAATGGGGATTCTATTTCCGGGAAAGAATTTGCAAAACATTTGAAGTTACCTTATTTATATAGTGAATATAGTATGGAGTTCAAAACAAAAGAAGTGCAAAAAACAACAAAGCATACTATACAGCTTACTCTTGCATCTTCAGAATTACTTCTTGATCTTATTGAAATTTCCAGTAAAGCCTTTGGAGATTCAGCAGAAAATACCGCTACATGGTTACAAAAGATGATGAATTCACCTTCCCATCAAGTTTACTATGCTCTTATCGATGAAAAAATAGTAGGAACGATCACAATTTCTAAACAAGAGCAATCTACTACACTATCAGGATTCGCCGTTCATCCTTCTTATCAAGGTAAAGGATATGGAAAAGATATTCTTAGTTATATGGTACATACCCTTATTACAAAAGGAATTTCAACAATTGAATTGGACGTCGAAACGAAAAATAACCACGCTTTAAAGCTATATACACAATGTGGTTTTGAAATAAAAACGAAGCATGACTACTATAATGTAATGAATTTTGAGGAGAATACATATGTGTAAAAAACCAATTTATTCTAATTATAATATTTTTGCAGACATCTATAATAAACATTGGGGACATTTTGCTGAACACTCCTATCCAGCCTATCATAAATTCGTTTTACCAGACGCTCCTCCCCACTCCCGTATATTAGATCTTTGCTGCGGGACTGGTCACCTTACTAGGAAACTACTTGATCATAATTTTATAGTAACTGGCATAGACGGTTCTGCAAAAATGATCGAACACGCACTTCACAATGCGCCAGATGCATCCTTTATCGTCGGCGATGCACGCTTTTTTAAAGTAGATGAGCCTTTCCACTACGTCATCTCAGCAGGTGATAGTTTAAATCATATACTGACATTAGATGAGCTCAAAGATACTTTTCATCATGTTTATTTAGCATTATATGATGGAGGTACTTTTGCATTTGATATGAATATGGAGAAAGGTTTTCTTGAAAAATGGATTGCTTCATTTCATATTTCAGCGGAAGAATATGTATGTACGATTGATTCTACATATGATAACGAAAATAAAAAAGCAGAAATGAACTTTATACTATTTCAACATGACATAGATAATAATTGGAAAAGAAGTGACTTTACTTTTGAAGAAGCTTGTTATTCCAATGAAGAAATAATATCTTTGTTGAAATCCGTTGGTTTTAAGAATATTCAGCTACACGGTACAAATAGAGCGTTTTTCATTTGTCAAAAATAAAAAAACTGAATCATATCGATTCAGTTTTTTCTTAGTATATTTACGACAGCAGTCGTTTCATTATTTTCTTTATAAACTCGCGGGATTCTTCTGTCTAACATACATGTAACTTCATAGTTAATTGTACCTAACATATCCGCAACTTCTTCTACCGCAATTTCTTCTTCGCCTTGTTTACCGTAGAATACTACTTCGTCCCCAACTTGTACTGGCATTGCTTTTGAAACGTCTAACATGAGCTGGTCCATACAAACACGGCCAATAACAGGTACTCGAACTCCATTTATTAATGCATGCCCTTTATTAGATAACTGACGATTATAGCCATCAGCATAACCAATCGGTACAGTTGCAATCCATTCTTCACCAGTCGTTACATACGTATTCCCATAACTTACACCGCGATTCTTCTTCGCATGTTTAATATGAGCTACTTTTGATTTTAACGACAACGCAGGCTGTAAAGAAACGACTGCATGATCTACCTCTTTTGAAGGATACATTCCATATATTCCAATACCTACACGAACCATATTTTGAAATGTATTGCTAAGCTCCATTGAACCTGCACTATTTGAACTATGAATATATGGAATATGAATTCCTAATTCTTTTGCTGCATTGACAGCTTTCTCAAATAAACTTGTTTGCATATTCGTATATGATTTATCAATTTCATCTGCCGTAGAGTAATGTGTAAACATTCCTACTACCTCTACATACTCCATACGGTTTAATTCTTCTAAAAATGGTTTAACCTCTTCTTCTTGTAAACCGATACGACTCATTCCTGTATCAATTTTTACCTGAATTTGCGCTTTCTTTTGAAGACGGTTTGCGATTTCATTTATACCTTGTAAATCTTCACTTCTATAAACAGTCATCATAACGTCATATTGAATTGCCTCTTCCGCAGCTGCTACTGATGTATAACCTAAAATTAAAATCGGCACGTTAATTCCTGCTTCTCTTAACTCTATCGCTTCATCTACAAATGCAACTGCAAGCTGATTTATTCCTACTTCAATAGCAGCTTTCGCAACTTCAACCGCCCCGTGGCCATACCCATTTGCTTTTACAGCAGCCATCATTGCAATATTTTCATCATTCACACGCTTTTTAAATTCTTTTACATTATGTTTTACTGCATTTAAGTCAACTTCAATAATTGTATCTCTTCCATATTTCAAACTCATTGGTCTAACTCCTAACTCAATAATTGCATTCCATTCTATTTCACGTTTCATATGACCTTTTACAATATAATACTTTTCAATATGCTAGTCAAACTACTAGAATTTTCGGAATTTTGAGTATGATATAATACCCTTAAGAAACTATTATATACGGAGAAGAGGAGAATTACAATGTTTGTACAATCTGCATTGCATCAACTACAAGTTGCTGTTGATACTTCTATTCAAATGCTTAACCAATATAATGAAGATAGTTTAAAAATACAACCAATTCACTCGAAGCGATCTTTATTTGAAATGTGTGCACATCTTTCTCTGATTTGCCATGCGGATTTACTCATTTTAAATGGTAGTACGGATAAAGAGTTACGTACTTTTTATTTAGAATATACACCGAAAACAATTGCCCATATGCAACAAATAATGATTGAAGGATACAATCTTCTCTCTAAAACATTTCTTTCCTATTCCCAAGAAGAATTAGCAGAAGTTATGACTGCCTATTGGGGTGTTTCTTATTCTCGGTTTGAATGGTTACTTGAAATTCTCTCACATTTTTATCATCATCGTGGGCAAGTTCATATTTTAATGTGCGAGCATATGAAAGATCCTCGCATTCCTTTATTTGAGTGATTTTCCACTCATTCATTATCCAATTTACATATCATCAAATACACGTTCATTATTAATAAATTGAGAAGCAATAAATCCAATAAAAAGTAACATTCCTAATAAAATAAACGTTTGAGTATAACTTCCTATTTTCATAAGATAAATAGAAATAAGGGGTCCTATACTAGTACCTAAAAATAAAACAAAGGTATAGATAGAAACTGCTATTCCCCTTGCTTTCCCTCCCAATTGGCCGACAAGAGCAACTAAAGACGGAACGGATATAGCAATACCTATTACAAAACAGACACTCATTATGACAAGAAGAGGCAGATACGAAACAAAGCCCATTGCACTTAGACTAAAAATAGCGACCAACAATCCACCTTGAAGAACTTTCCTTACTTCGAACCTCTTCGTTAAACGACCCGCAATCGGTGACATCATCATACCAAATAGCCCCGCTAAGCGAAAATAAAGGATTTGTTCTGCAGTTAAATTGTAAGTAGAAGAGCTTAAATAATTCCCTAAAACAGTATACATATTAACAAAAGCCATCAATAAAACAAACGCAATCATATAGCTCAATACTAAGCTTTTATGTGTAAATACTTTACCCATCTGTTTAATCGGTCCCAAAATATCAGTATATGATTGAGATATTCCCCCTTTCGGAAGAGAAAAATGAACCCATACAGCAGTAATCATATAGACAACGCTAAGAAGAAAGAACACCATATGCCATCCAAAATGTTGACTAACAACCGTACTTATTACCTGACCTACAATTCCAGCTACTAAAAAACCGGTACTAACAAATCCTATTGTTGTAACCTTTTTTTCTACTGGAAACATTTCCACAACGTAAGCTAACGCTACCGGAGAAAATGTTGCTGCTGCAATACCCTGTAAGCCTCTAAAAATAACAAGCCACATTATACTATCCACAAACCCTAAGGAAAACGAAATAATCGACAGAGCAAGTAATCCAATGAAGATCACTTTTTTTCGCCCATATTTATCAGAGATTGCCCCAAATAACAAGCAACCTATAGCAAAGCCAACAGAAAATATACTGCCTGTAGCTGCAGATTGTGCTAGTGAAACATTAAAAAGTTCTGAAAATAGTGCAATTAAAGGGATTGTTACATATAAGCTAGACATAACTACCATACCCGACCAACATAATACAACGGTCATTATTGTATAATTCTTTTCACTATTTATTTTCTTTCCTATTTCCATCATAATATCTCTCCCTTATTACGATTTTTTTCTATTTAATACCTCTAAAGTACGCTTACTTATTTTAATTACATCGTAAAAAGTATGACTCCATCTAAAGTTAGCTAAACATATAATAAGGTAGACTAATTATACTTCCAAATAAATAAGTTGACCCTTATAATCAACTTATTTACCTACCTTCTCCTAATTTCACCTGCATATTTACTTGCATTTTATTTAACAGCTTCTCTAAAACTTGACGCTCTTCTTGATTAAAGTCGTCAACTAACGAAGCGCAAGATAACCAAAAAGTTGGTAAAGAGTGCGTTACTAATTCTTTTCCTTTCGAAGTAATTTTCACTTTTAACCTTCTTCGATCTTCAGAATGATGAAATCTTACGATTAACTCTCGTTTCTCCATCCAATCTAACAAGCCAGTGACAGAAGCACGTGTTATCCCTAATCGACTCGCAATATCAGAAGGACTCATATTCACTTCTTCCCCATTTGATTCCATTTCACGTAAAATAAACAACAGTAAAAAATCTAATTTACTTTCCGATATACCAAGCGGAGCTAAATCTAGGTCAACAGCATCAAGAACATTATCAGACGTCCATAACATTAACAAACCAAGTTTTGCTGCGATTGGATCCGTATCCGCTGATGCTGTCTTTTTTATTAACTCTGTATACGGCCCAATCCCTAAAGGAAGAGAATCATTTTTTGAACCCATTTATCTTCACTCTCCTTTCTCTTCAATTAATTAGCTTACCTAACTACTTTTTCATTATACTCACATTTTTACTTTTATTGCAAGAATATTGTTAAACAAAAAATCCTGTCATGAAAACAGGATTTTTCAAACTGACTAGCTATTATCTTTCAATAATACGAAACTCCTTTAAGGCAAAGGAAATACCACCTTCACTCGCCTTCTTTGTAACGAAATCAGCTTTTGTTTTTAGTACTTCTCCGCCATTCCCCATCGCAATTCCTAATCCTACATACTGCAACATCTCTATATCATTTCTACCGTCACCAAAAGCAACCGCTTCTGATTTACAAATGTTTAAATGCTCCAATACTTTTTGAATTGCAGTTAGCTTCGATACTTTATTATCTTCCAATACATTTATGACATAACCATGAAAACGCTCAAACGTAAGCATAGGATATCTCTTAAGAAATTTTCGAGCTTCTATTTTATCCGCATACAGACATAAACAATAGATTTCTTCAGATAAATCCTTGCTTTTTTCAGGATACTCCTCTAAATTTAACGTCTCGCTAAGCGCTTGCATTACACGCTCATTATCTGAGGCTATTCCGTTCATTTCAAAATCCTCTGTAAAATAAGAAATACCGTGACCATGTAATGCAGCAAACTCTGAGATATCATGAACGATTTCACTTGAAAGTACTGATTTATGTAGAACTGTTTCCTCACACTTAATATGTGCACCATTTGCAGAAATAAACGTATGTATGCCTAGTTCCTTAAATTGCGAACATAAGCTATATGGTCTCCCTGTGGTAACAACTACGTGAATCCCTTTATCTATTAATCTTTGTATTGCTTCTTTTGTACTTTCGTGCATACTTCTGTCAATCTCACTTAAAAGAGTACCGTCAACATCAAAGAACACTACTTTGTACATAGGTCTTTACACCCCGTTCAAATGATTCGTATCATTAATAAAATGTACCGTTTTTTGTTCCCCATCAATTTCAATTAAACTTATTCCCGTATCTCCCATTCTAAAATAATAATCCATTGAAATTGGCATTTTGAAAAACGCACGTAATAGACTATTTATTACACCACCGTGTGCAACGATTGCAATTCGGTCATATGTATTCTCTGTCACGATTTTAGAAAAGATTCCTTCTATTCTCATTCTAAATTCAATAAATGATTCCCCATTTTCAAAACGGTCATGAAGAAACTTTGGCTCTGAATATTTCTTTGCTTCTTCAAAAGATAAGCCTGCTTGCACTCCGTTATTAAACTCCATTAATTCCTCTTCTAGTTGAATTGGGCATCCAATTCCTTCAGCTAACGTTTCACCAGTTTCACGAGCACGCTTTAATGTACTTGCCCAAATGAAATCTGGTGGAAAATCTGCTTTCACTTTCTGTACAAGCCTTTGCACTTGCCATCTTCCATTTTCTGTTAATTCAAAGTCAGCTCGTCCTTCATGTACATGTAAAATATCTGCTTCGGATTCACCGTGACGTATTAATAATATTTGCAATTGTTTCCCACTCCCTTGTTTAATATCCACAAAATTCCATTATATCATATTTTAAATTTTCTTTAACAAAATATATTACTTTGACAGTTTTTTAACCCGTCTAGTAAACGTGTTATTCCACTTAACAATTCCAAACACTCTAAACTTATAATTCTTTGAAAAGTGACAAACAAAAAAGCCCTATCCAAAATGGCAAAGGACTAATATTTTTTATCCTACTCAAAAATAAAAAGAGAAATGGCATCCCATTTCTCTTTTTCACTCTTATTGTTCTTTTGGTGTATCTGAAGAAGGCAATTTCTTCGCTTGTTTTTCTTTAAAGATTTCTCCAATTGCCCCGAGAGTACCAAGTGTTTCAATTGCATTAGACGGAATAAAGACTTTATTTGCTGGACCTTTTGCAACCTCAATCAATGATTCAAATGATTTATAAGCAAGTACGCGTTCATCTAAATCTGCTGCACGAAGTAATTCAATTCGATTTTGTTCTGCTTTTGCAATTTCCTCAATCGCTCTTGCTTCCCCTTGCGCTTCTAGTTCTTTTGCTTCCTTTATACCTTCAGCTTCTCGAATACGTGCTTCTTTATCACCTTCAGCCATTAAGATTTTACTTTGCTTTTCACCTTCAGCACGAAGGACTTTATCTTGTTTTGCAGCTTCAGCTTCTAAAATGATCGCACGTTTATTACGTTCTGCTTTCATTTGTTTTTCCATCGATGCTTGCACATCTTTTGGCGGATTAATATCAACAACTTCAACACGTTCAATGCGAACGCCCCATTTTTCTGTTGCTTCATCAAGTGCTAAGCGAATTTCTGTTGAAATTTTTTCACGACCAGATAACGTTTCATCCAGTTCCATTTTACCAATGATTTGACGCATCGTTGCAGAAGTAATATTACGAACACCATATTCATAGTTCGAAATACCATATGTCGCAAGTTCTGGTTCCACAATTTGATAGAAAATGATTGTATCAATTTCTACTTGTACATTATCTTTCGTAATTACCTTCTGTGGTGGTACATTCGTTTGTTGAATACGTAAGTCATGATATACACGAACACGGTCTACAATTGGTATTAATAAATTTAATCCCGGCTCCATAATACGCTGAAACTTACCAAATCTTTCAACGACTCCAACTTTTTGCTGTGGAATAATCTTAATTGTTAATGCGATAAATGTAACAACAATTAGTGCGAAAATAATCGTTAATGTTAATGCTACTGCCATATTTATTCACTCTCCTTTTTCACTTGTAATATAGTACTATGCCTCTTTATAACAATAACTTTTTCTCCAGCATCAATTGGATCATCTGCAATAGCTGTCCAAGTATCTCCATCCACCTTCACAATACCATTCGATTCACTTGTAATCGCTTGCATAACAATACCTTTTTTACCGACAAGCAAATCTACTGTATCAGTAAAACCTTTTGCTTCTCGAAAGTTTTTTGAAATTCTTTTCGTAAAGAACGTCAATGTTAAACTTACAATCGCACCAGCAACAACTTGTAACAGTAGTGCTTCAGGAGCAAACAAAGCAATTAGACCTCCGACAACAGCTCCAATTCCAAGCCAAAGCATATAAAACGTAATCGACAACATTTCCGCAATAAATAAAATACCAGCTATTATAAACCATATTACCCAAGCAGCCATATACAACCCTCACTTTCTTTCTCATTTTCTATATGTATATGAAGAAAAGAATGGTTTATCCGCCCTTTCTTATACCGGGGCATTTACTACAAGCTATTGTACATATTCACTGTTATAAAAAGCATTAATAAAATACTATATTAATATATTCTTCATTATACATGAAAATCCCTTTCAAAAATCGACAAAAAAATGAAATTCTTTCGAAAATTTATTTTTCAATTTATAATTATTTTAACTACTAAAATATTATTTTTTAGGAAGGTGGTGTGCTTGTTGCAAAATCGTTCACTAATTTACTATTTAGGCTCTAAAATATGCATTACTCTCGCTGACATCGTATACATCATGATTATTACAACTCATATATATATCACAACGAAATCAGCTACATTAACCGCTCTTTTTCCATTACTCCAAGTGATAACTAATCTTATAGCAAATACATCTGCACCACTTATAATGAATCGTTTTTCATCTTATTCCTTACTTTTTACACTACAATGGACAAAAACTGCTCTATTATTTTTATTAATGATATTATTCCCAGCCCTGTCCACAAACATTGTAGCACTATTCATTTTTTTCATTTCTTTATGTAGCGGCTGGAACGCACCGTTATTATACGGTATCCTTCCTCGCCTTACACGAAAAGAACAATTAGTAAAAGTAAATAGTATTTTTTCCTTTTCCATACAAATTGCGCAAGCCGCTGCTTATTCATTTACAAGTGTTATTGTTCTTCTTATCGGCGCTACTTCTACACTCATGATAAATAACATTTTGATGATTTTTGGGTGTGTTGCACTACACGTTTCATTACGTTCCATACATACTGAACGAGTAATTGAACCTTCTTCTTCAAAAGGCGCTGCTTTACTGGAAGGTTGGAAACTCTTATTTCAGAACCCTTCTCTCCGTACCGTTACATGTATGGACTTAATTGAAACTTTCGCAGGGACAATATGGATCGGTGCTATTACGATGGCTTATGTAACAACTGTCCTTCATAAAGGCGAAGAATGGTGGGGATATATTAACACAAGTTATTATGTAGGAACGTTAATTGGCGGGATATTAGCGTGGAAAATGAGTACATACATTCAAAACAATTTAATACGCTCCATGGCGATAGGCTCTCTTATGTTTAGTATTCTTACATTTTTATATGGTATGACAAGTAGCGGGTTTATTGCGCTTTTTCTATGCGTTCTAATGGGGCCATGTTATCAAATTAGAGATATTTCTCAAACGACAGTGTTACAATCTAGTGTTCCCCCTACTTTATTATCAAAAATGTATACAGCTCATGGTGCACTCCTCTCGACAGCTTCTGGTCTTTCTATGCTTAGCGTTGGAATTATTACCGACCTGTTCGGTGTTCGAACTATTTATATTCTCGCTTCTATCCTTATATTGTGCTCTGCTTGTTTATCTTTTAACTTATTAAAATATGATAAGACAGCGCAAAAAGATATTTCACTTTAATTAACAAAATAAATAGGACAGGAATTCCTGTCCTATTTATTTTATTCATGATAAGTTAGGGATTTTCCGATGCTTTGTCGCTTGTTCAAAAGCGTATGCTAGTTTAATCAAGGTCCCCTCAGAAAAAGCAGTGCTTGCAAGAGTAATTCCAAATGGTCTCCCGCTTTCCATGTATCCCGCAGGTATTGCTATAGACGGATAACCTGCTTTCGCACTTATAGTAGAACCTATATAAGAAGGGAACAGTATCGCATCAAGATTATATTTTTCCAACGCAAAATCAATGCCTTGTTCTTGAGAAAAATATATATCTTCTAATCTTGCGTTTAAGTATTCAGGATTTCTTAATGTATTAGGAAAATCTTTTCTTATTTCTAATTTAGTTTGTCCATATTTCAAAGCTCTTTCTGCTATGTTTTTATTAAACTCCATTAATTCCGAAATAGAATGTACCGGAATAGTTGAAGGTAATTTAGAAAGATAGTTATCTAGACTATGCTTTAGTTCATATAGCGATACTCCCCAACTCCATTCCCTATGAAAAGATGGAATATCAATATCTTCTACTACTGTCGCTCCCTCACTACGCAATACTTCAATCGTTTTCTTAAACAATTTTTCATCATACTCACCAGTTTCATAATAATCTTTTGGAGCATTGCTATATACACCAATCTTTGCTCCATTTAAACCATTGTCATCAAGATACTTTGTATAATCATGTTCTGCTTTACCTTCACTTTTATGAGTAGCTACATCCTTCTCGTCTAACCCAGTTAAACTCCCTAGCAAAATAGCCGCATCTGTTACCGTTCTAGCAAATGGTCCCGCTGTATCCTGTGAATAAGTAAGCGGAATAATTCCCCTACGACTAATTAGACCAACAGTCGGTTTAATACCTACTACAGAGTTTTGAACAGCTGGACTCAATATAGAACCATCTGTTTCCGTTCCAACAGATACTACTGTAAAATTAGCGGCAACTGCTATGGCAGACCCTGTACTTGAGCCTCCAACAAACATATCATCCTCACCTGTACCGTATGGATTTATTGTTTGCCCACCTCTTGCACTATATCCAGCCCACATGTCAAAAGACATTCCATTTGCTAATTCTGTCATATTTGTTTTTCCTATTATCACCGCTCCTGCTTCTCGCAGTTTCGTAACGAGAAATGCATCTTCACTACTAATATTTTGTTCCAGGGCAATCGTACCTGCACTTGTATGCATAGAGTCATTTGTTTCAATATTGTCCTTAAGTAAAACAGGTATACCATGTAATGGTCCCCGTCCACCTTTTGTCTTTCTTTCATAATCTAACGCTTCTGCAATAAAAATAGCGTCTGGATTGATTTCTAAAATAGAATTGATTTTTGGTCCTTCTTGATCATATTTCGCGATTCTATGAAGATAATACATAACTAATTCTTTTGAAGTTAATTGCCCAGCTTCCATCGCTACTTGTATATCATGAATTGTTAATTCTCTTTGTAATCGTGCATTGAACTGAATCTCCATCTTCATTCTCCTTCTTTAAAAGTTTTTATTGATAACGTGTATCTATTACTTTTTCATTTTCTCCGCTCCTCGCATATACAACTACAATCCCTTTCAAAGAATTCAACTTACCAATGTAAAAACCTTTTATTTCCTGAAAAATAAAAAAAATCTGAAACGAATAAATTTCCGCATCAGACTCTTTTATTACTTTGCATATACCTCATCTAACAAATGTAAAAACTCCCCTTGTTTTCCGGCTAATGCAGGGCATTTTGCAATATCAATCCATTCGTAGCAAAATACTACTCCTTGATCTTCCTCACCGGCACTTACAATATGTTCCCAATCATCTTTTACATCTGTTAATAACGTTACGTGGAAAAAATGACGCTTTTGATATTCCTTTTTCTCTTTCACAAGTATGATGTAATCGGCTAGGAATCTTTCTATGCATAAATGACGTAATCCAGACTCTTCCTGTACTTCACGTAAAATTGCTGCTTCTAACGTTTCCCCTTCGTCAACTGTTCCCCCTGGTACTTGTATACCAGCTTCAGGTATATTACGATGTTTAAAAACAAGCAGTTGCATAACTCCTTCTTTTTCTCTTGTCACATATGCGTGTACTTTTTTCTTATATAACCCCGTCATAATCCTTCTCTCCCCTCAATTGCTCACTGCGTTACTTCTTCAAGCGTCAGTTGATTTTCATATAAATATGTAGCTTGTGGGTTACCCACATACCTTACGTGCCATGGTTCATATCGATAGCCCGTAAGCGATTCTTTCTCTTTTGTATATCGAATGACAAACCCAAATTTATGGGCATTTTCAGACAGCCACTGCCCTTCTTTCGTTTCACCAAAAATTGTCTCTAGCTGAAACTTCGCAGATTGAGATGTAATATCCATAGCAAGCCCTGTTTGATGTTCACTCGTTCCAGGAACTGCACTCGACATCGCTGTTTTTGCTTCTCCATCTTGTTTTTTATACATCGTATTTAATGCTTTTTGTCGATCGAAAGATCTAAATCCAGAGACCGCAAAAAGAAAAACACGCTCCTTATCAGCTTGCTGAAACATTTCCTCAAGCGCCCCTGCTGCCTCTTTTCTCATTTTTTTCTTTTCTTGATCACCTTCACTAGAGTAACGTACTTTCGGAATAACTAAATCTGGCGGTCTATACCCATCTGGTAAACGCCTATTTTTATTCACAAGCACAAACATCGAATTCGGATTACTAATTACGGCAATATCACCATCCATATTCGCAATCGTTTCTTTCGCTTTCGGAAATATGTTATTTACATTTACCTCGCGCGCCTGCTTATCCTTATACATTTTATAATTGATTCCTGCTACTCCAACAATGAGTATCATCGCTACGATACCAAGTAGTGTCCATCTTTTTTTCATATAACGACCTCTTATTTTAATAATTTGGCCATTTCATACTCATCGATGGTCTCTCCATCGATAATAAGAGCAGCTCTTTTGACACCTTCTTTCTCAAATCCAGCTTTTGTATATAGTGCCTGAGCTCTCGTATTGTGGGCCATTACCGTTAATTCTAAACGCCATACATCATGTAATCTTGCCCACTTCTCAGCCTCTTTAAACAATCTCGTCCCAATACCTCGCCCGCTATACTCTTGCAAAATACCAATTACAATACCTGCTACATGTCTTTTTCTTTGAATATGATTTCCATTCACTAAAATAAACCCTACTATTCTCTCATCTTCAACTGCTACCAATATCGTTGCATACTTATTTTCTATAAAGCGATGAATCATCTGTTCTTGTTGCTCCGCTGTAAATTTTCTTTCTCCTGGTTCATATAGCATAAATTTCGTTTCTTCATCTAATTGCTTACTTAATTGCAAAAATGGTGCTGCATCTTCTATTTTGATCTCCCTAATCATTTCTATCACCCTACCAGTTTTATAATAAAAAGTTTTCCTTGTAAAAAGATTTTCTCTACTTTCCCGAAAATCCCTTTGTAAATTTCCCAGTATAATTTGACAAATTTCGATATTACCATAACAACAATAAATTATGTCTATTCTATGACATCTCATCATTACAAAGAAAAAACGCAAGCTTTACACTCACGTTTTTTCAGACTCTCCCATAAATTTATGTTTCATTTTATCCATTCACCTTTTCCGCCTGCCAGAAATATTCACCAAACGCTTTAGCAAGTACATCAATTGATCGATTTAGTTCTTCCTCTGTATTATCTACGCCACCAACTTCAATTAATATCGCTTGCCCTGATAAGTCTTGATTGTAGACACCATTTCCTGTTTGGAATCCTTTTTGAATGACACCACGACTCACCCCTGGATATTTCTTATTAATTTCCTCATGAAGAGCTGTTGCTAATTGTAAGTTCTTTTCATAATTTTTATTGCCTTTCCCTATTACGAAAGCAAGCTTTGCATATGATTTATCTCCAATTGCTTTTGTCGTGACATTTTTCCGAGCACTATCACGATGCAAGTCAAAGAAGTACTGCAGTTCTTTATTGCCTGTCATTGCTTCTTGTACAATTTCCCGTGACACTTTGTAAGAACTATTACTATTTAACCCTTTACTAATCAACTTTTGGCCGACATCAGTCTTGTCGTTAGTAGCTCCTATCCCTTCACTTTCTAATTGTTCACGAAATCGATCGCCCACTATTGAAATATTAGTGACGGAACTTGTTGCTTTATTCGGATTTGGATCGTTTGCTAAATTTAATAACGGCAAATAAGATTCCCAACTATGCGAATGATAAATAAGCGCAACTTGTCTTTTTCCTGTCGTTTGAGCCGGTTGCTTTTTCTCTTTGTTCGTATCTGGCTTTTGAGCCTGTCCACCTTCACCAGTCCGTTCTTTTACTACTTCTTCAAGCGGAACGCTCGACTCTATCGGTAAGTTAGAATAATTTGTCCCTTCACCCGCAATAACAATTTCTGTATCGTACTTACCAAAACCAGGTAGCTCTTTGCCGACAAAACTGCGTACATCATTAAACCGAATATTCGTAGCCATAGAAAAGAGAAACGAAGAAATTGAAAAATCTTGATTTAAATTTCGATACTCCTGTGTAAAATAATGATTCTCTTTCCCAAGAACGTACATGTAACCATTCATCGATAACTCATTTAACCAATTATATAAATACGTTGACTTTGTTTCTTTCATAGAGGTTACCATCATACTAATAAGAAAAAAAGTCGCTAGTACTGTAGTAATAATAAATAAAACTAACTTACGTACACTTGTGAACTTCACATAAAAAAAGCCTCGATTCATACTATCACCCTCTCTATTTCAAGTTATGTACAAGCTCTAGAGAATAGACCGTCTAAATTCCGGCTATATTGTTAATGAGGTGAAATGAATTGAAGCTACTAATAGGAACATTACCCATTGTACTATCATTTATTTTTTATTGGCTTACTAAGCATCCTACAATCCGTGTTGCGTTACATATTTCAGCGTACTTAGCACTTTATGTACTCGGTACAATTATTTCTATTAATATATATGACGTTTTAATACAAGATTTAGTTTTTATGACAAGCATTCATGGAATTTTACTAAATCCATTTTTTCTTATATCAGGAGCGTATATAGGAATATACACCTTGTACCTAATCTTGTCTTACATTATTACGAAAATAAAAAATGAAGCGTAATGAAATGCAACCACCATTCATTTGCCATACATGCAAAAAAAGAATTGCGCGAAAGAAAGATCTTATTACTGCCACATCGTACTTCCGCTTATACTTATTTCACGGGGATTGTTTTAAACGACAGCAAGTGTTTATCTCACGGTTTATCCCTGTGAATACGCTTTTTAATTTCTTTCTTATTATATATGGACTTATTTTTGGCAGCATGCTTATGATTACAGAACCATCTATTATTTGGGTGATTTTCTTATTTCCCATTTTATACCAGCTTCTTTCCTATTATTATGTTGAACGTTTTTTCTCTACATAACGTGCAGACTGTCCTCTAGGAATACTTAAACATTCCCACTCGTTTTCTTTTAACATTTTACCAATGTAAGTAATCTGTCCAATATGCAAAGCATAATGAGAAATTTGTCTTTCAATTGCTTGCATAACAGTATGTGCTTCACCGCGAATATATATCGTCTGTAATAAATGTTCAGGCGTTAGCACATGCATCGTATTAAAAACATATTCCCATCCTTCATTCCATGATTTGAGTACCTCTTCCTTAGAATGATAACCAGCTTCAAATTCAGCATCTCGGTTACGATCTATTTTTTCACCATCAGACGTTAAAAAGTCCGTCCATCTAGAACGCATATTACCATGCAGATGCTTTATAATAACCGCTATACTATTTGTTGCTTCATGAGAAGACCATTCGATTTGTTCATATGATAATTGAGAAAGCACCCGTTCACCTTGCTTCTTTGTTGCTTCAAAATTTGATATGACACATTGTAAATATTCTCGTCCAATATCCATATTCCCCCGCCTTTACACTAACTAATTTTCGTTCCATTTGGTAATTCCATATTAGGCTGTAGTAATACGACATCACCATCTTCAGGTACTCCGCCTAAAACAAGCACTTCTGATTTAAATCCAGCTACACGTTTTGGCGGAAAATTTACAACAGCAACGATTTGCTGACCGATTAAATCTTCTGGGATATATCTCTTCGTAATTTGAGCACTCGACTGCTTAATTCCAAGCTCTCCAAAATCAATTTCTAGTTTAATTGCTGGAACTCTAGCTTTTTTAAATTCCTCTGCATGTGTTACAGTTCCAATTCTTACATCCAAAGTTAAAAAATCTTCAAGATTAGCCATTTTATCATTCCTCCCAATTATTACTTAGACAAAATGCAAAAATCACCTTTAAAAAAAGAAAGGCGCCTAAGCACCTTTCTTTTGTAATTCACTTGATTCATTTGATTTATAGAAGAAGAAACCGAGAATCCCGCCAATACATGATGGGATTAACCATCCTATTCCTTCTTTATATAATGGTAGCATTTGTAATACGTTAGAAATCGCGTCAATTTGAATGTTCGCACTTTCTAAACCGTTAAAGAAACTAATTAACAATGCACCTAAAATAGCTCCAATATAAATGGTATTACGCTTCCCTATCCATTTATGGAAGTAAGAAAGTACGATTAATACGATTGCAACTGGATAAATGATCATTAACACTGGTAAAGTGACTGCAATTAATTGTGTTAAACCTAGGTTAGATACAATTAAACTAAACACACATACCATCGTTACAATCGTTTTATGCGAAAGTTTTGGGAATATATTTGTAAAGAAGCCAGCACAAGCTGATGTTAATCCAACAGAAGTTGTTAAACAAGCAAGTATAATAACAAGTCCTAATAAAATTTTACCACTTGTTCCATATAACTCATTTACAACATTCGTTAAAATAAGTCCACCATTCTCTGATACACCAAGTGATGTACTTGTTGAACCAAGATAAGCAAGTGATAAATAGATTAACGTTAAACCAAGTACAGCAATAATACCTGATACTACTGTTATTTTTGCAACTTCACTACTCTCTTTTATCCCTTTAGAGCGGATAACTTGTACAACGACAATTCCAAATACAAGCGCACTAATTGCATCCATCGTTAAATATCCTTGAATAAATCCACCAAAGAAAGCATTTTCTTTGTATGCCGCTAGCGGTGCAGCTGGTTCTCCAATCGGATCAATAATTGCCTTTCCGACAATAACAGCAACAATCAACACTAACAATGGTGTAAGAAATTTCCCGAACCAATCCACTAATTTAGATGGATTTAATGATAAATACCACGTTATTCCGAAGAAAACTATTGTGAATAGAAATAGCATATACCATTCTGAAACCATTGCCTCTGATAAAAACGGCTTCATACCCATTTCAAATGAAACGGCTCCCGTACGCGGAATCGCGAAAAATGGTCCAATCGCTAAATAACTAATCAATGGGAAAATAAACGCAAATACAGGGTGAACTCTAGAAGATAGCGCTTTCAAGTCCCCCTCTACAAACGCGACAGCTGTTACAGCTAATAGGGGTAATCCGACTCCCGTTACTAGGAATCCAATTGTAGCAATCCAAACATTCTCTCCAGCTTGTTGTCCTAAAACTGGTGGGAAAATTAAATTTCCTGCTCCTAAAAATAGTGCAAATAACATTAAACCAATTGCTACCGTATCACCTGGCCCTAAACGTCCCTTCATACTTTTCATTTGCATAGCACTTTTTCATTGTTTTTCTCTATTTTCACAATATGCTATGCATCCTCCTCTCTGCTCAAGATGATAAAATATGCCCCTTACAAAGCAGTGTCTTTCTCCATAATTTCTCCATTCCCCTTATTCTTACTCTAACTATTAATTTTTGATTTTTTTGAATTTTTAACTTATTAGAGTGGTATTGCGTGGAGTATAGTTGTCAGACCTCTTTGTTTTTATCACACATATAGTAACATATTTAGTTGAAAAATAAAAACATATTTTCAAATTGATTTTTTTGAAAATCAAAATTATCTACATTTTTTATTCTTTCACACAAATATTGTTACAATCTCAACTTTTACCCTATCGTTATTTTCAAATAATTTTATACTCGTAACATAGCAAAAGCCATCCAACATAATTAGATGGCTTTTGTATGTTATTCTATTGTTTCAACTTCACGTGGATTTTTCATCTCTTCCACATACACAACTCTAAATCCATGATCTTCTAAATCTTTCAATAACGTCTCTAATTCACCGTCGTTAAACTCTTCTCCTAATGTAAACATAATTCTACGAACTAATAAGGCATCATTATCAAAAGTCATTAAACTTTGGATACCTGTATATTTTTTTAATACTGTCGATAATTTTTGAATTGCCCCATTATAATCTTGCGTCCCAATCATGACAGAATATTTACTAGAATGAACGCCCCAAGCATCTTCTAATAACTCAAAAACTTTTTTATGCGTTAAAATTCCAAGAAAGACTCCTTTTTCATCAACTACTGATAAATAAGGTAATTTTTTTATTGTAAAAAACACTTTAAAGAACGAAGAATCTTCTCTGACATATCCTTCTTTATCGTTTAATAATTGTAATACACTCTCTTCCAGCGAACCTTTATATTCTAAAATATCTACTTTATATATATTCCCTAAATATTTCTCTTTTCTTTCATCTAAAACTGGTACACAACGATAGCCAGTTTTATTTAAATGCTCTAGCGCTTCCCCTATTGTAATTGAACTTAAGCAAAATAAAACTTCCCTTTTCGGCACATAATTCCCTTTGATCCTCATAAACAGCCTCCTTATGTTAAAATACTTTCTGTGCCATAACTATATTATATTTTCAGAAAAAAATAAATGATTTATTTTATTTTTCTGAAAATTGTTCATTTTATTGTCATAATTTATTCACGTTTCATTCACCTGTGTCCCGCTACTATATCAAACATTCTCTCTAAACTTCTTTAAGAAAATATATTGTAACTTACGCCGAAAAAAGCTAAAATAAGAATAAGAATTTTCTGAATATTCTAAGAGTAGGTGATTACATGTCTTTATTGCGCTCACATATATATAAATTTATAGTTGGTGTTCTCATTATATTTATCATTAGTCCTATTCCTGCATTATTCATTACACATAAATACTCATACTTAACTGGCTTTATAAGCATTTTTCATAACTTCGCACAGCTTTCTTCTATGACAATTCCAAAGATTGATTGGATGCACGAATCTATCTTTTTCTCGGCAAATCAAATGGTTCATACTTCTAATCATTCAACACCGTTATTCCCTTACATATGGGAAATATATTTTTTATCGATTGTTCGTTTTACTTTTACTCTCGCGATCGGATTCTTTATCAGTTTAGGGATCGGCCATTTATTTTTTAAAGCACCTCAATCTGTTAAGAAGTTCACTTCTTTATTAAAATGGATACCGTACTCTTTTTGTACTGTATTATTACAATGTTCAGTCTTATTACTACTCCTATACATCGCAAAATTGATAAAGCTTCCTTACTACTCATCTTTTATCATCGTTTGTAGTACTTCCATGATTATCGTTATGCAAGCAATAAAAAAGTGGGTTCCTTTCTTAAGTAACACAAATGAATATGAAATAAAACAATCTTCTTTCCTTGTAGATACATTGTTTTTAGCACTTACTTCGAATCATAAATCTATTTTAGGTTCCATTATTCTTTCATTCCTTATTATGGAATGCGTTTTTCATGCAAGCGGACTATTGCAATTTATCGTTCAGTTCGGCGGAAATGCACCTGTTATTGTTACAATTAGCTTATTACTTTTGTATATCCCGTATTGCATACTCTCTTTCCTTCAAACACTATGGACGACAAATCATGTTAAACAACAATCATACGCTTTAACGAGAAGTATTCCAAAACCTTAATTTTAAATAACCCTCTATAATCTGAAAGTAGGGGGTTATTCCTTTTGTATAGCGGACAAAATAACAGCAAATTCAAAAACTATTGCAGAAACGTACCAATATTTACCCTTTTTCTTTGACTATTCTTTTCGTTTGGATTTATTATAAAAGTATAACATAATTGCAGGAGGTGACATCTTTATTCCAAACTACGGAATAGAGAACACACTTGGACATATTAAATATTTTTCTCATCTTTGTACTCATCCTTATTTCCGGCTTTTTCGTTGCATCAGAATTCGCTGTTGTAAAAGTACGAAAAAGTCGAATTGACCAACTTGCAAACGAAGGCGATAAACAAGCTTTAGCTGCAAGAAGTGTCCTATCTAATTTAGATGTTTATTTATCAGCTTGTCAGCTCGGGATTACGATTACTTCTTTAGGGCTTGGTTGGCTCGGTGAACCTACTGTGGAACATTTACTACGACCGCTCTTTGAAAAGATTAATATTACTGGAACAATGGCGAATACTTTATCCTTTATTATTGCTTTTAGTTTTATTACATTTTTCCACGTTGTATTAGGTGAGTTGGTTCCAAAGTCTTTCGCCATTCAAAAAGCAGAAGCAATCACACTTAAGTTTGCACGGCCACTTATTTTATTTGATAAAATTATGTATCCATTCATTTGGCTACTTAATAGTACGGCAATCTTTTTCACAAAACTACTCGGTTTAGAGCCTGCGAAAGAAAATGAACTTGCCCATTCTGAAGAGGAACTACGACTCATTTTAGGTGAAAGTTTCAAAAGCGGCGAAATAAACCAAACCGAATATAAATATGTAAATAATATTTTTGAATTTGACGACCGGGTCGCGAAAGAAATTATGGTCCCTCGTACAGAAATGATTTGCTTATCTACTGAAAATACGTTAGAAGAAAATATGGATATCGTCGCAACTGAAAAGTATACACGCTATCCGATCATCGAAAAAGATAAAGATGATATTATCGGTATGATCAATACGAAAGAAATATTTCACGATCAAACGAAAAACATTCATAAACCACTTGAATCTTACATACATCCAGTACTAACTGTATTTGAAACTGTTCCAATTCGTAAAACATTAGTACATCTACAAAAGAATCGCGTTCAGATGGCAATCGTTATGGATGAATATGGTGGTACTGCTGGACTTTTAACAATGGAAGATATTCTTGAAGAAATCATTGGAGAAATTCAAGATGAGTTTGATGCGGATGAATCGCCTATGATTGAAAAACGTACGCCGAAGCTTACTGTTTTAGATGGGAAGGTGCTCATTTCTGAAGTAAATGATATGTTTGGCCTACATATTGATGATAGCGATTTAGATACAATTGGAGGCTGGCTCCTTTCTCAAGCAGTTGATTTAAATATTGAAGCTGGTTATTCCATTGAATTTGCCGGTTTTCAATTTAAAGCACTAGAACTTGATGGACATCAAGTGAAAAAAATTGCGGTACATAAATTAGACACGAAGAAGGAGTTATAAAGTGACAGTATTATTAACAATCTGTATCATTGCCTGTTTCATTGTTTCATTTCTCGCCTTTATTTATCCTATCATTCCGGGCATCCTTGCTGTCTGGGCTGGATATTTAATTTACCATTTTGGTATAAATGGTGGAGAACTAACAACTTCCTTTTGGATTATTCAAGTCATTTTCACACTATTTATTTTCGTTGCTGATTTTATTGCAAATGGATATTTCTTAAAGAAATACGGGAGTTCTAAATGGGGAGAACGTGTCGGTATGATTTCTATCATTGTCGGATCTTTCTTCTTCCCACCATTCGGTTTAATTATCATACCGTTCTTATCGGTATTTATTACAGAACTCATGCATAAAAAAGCGCCAAAAGACGCCTTTCTAGTAGGAGTTGCTACTGTAGTTGGTTTTTTAAGCAGTACAGTAGCGAAAGCCATTCTCCAAATCATTATGATTCTCATATTTGTATGTTATATCATCTTTTAACCATCCCAATTTCGGGATGGTTTTTTTAATATGAAATACCTACTCGACTATTCTCATATTTGTTTTCACTACACAGACTCCACGTAAATTGCGCTGTATCACCAACTGTTATTTTCGCTCCCCCTTCTGGTAATACATCTTTTTCAGTTCGATACACTCCTGTCACATCACCGTCTATTAAATGCGTCGGACAAACGACCGTCCAACATAAATTACTACTACTAAGCATCTTATATGCAGCTAAATGATCTTCTGCTGCTGTTGTCATTTTCCTTTTTGATTCAGCTGATTGAAAACGATATAAATTTAGATTTGTTCTTGCTTGTAAAATACCAGCTGTTCCTATTGTAATGATTTTATGAACTCCTTCTTCTTCCATTTGCTTAATAATTTGTGGCATACTCTTCGCCAACGTCCCATTTTGATCCGTTCCAAGTGCACTAATTACTATATCGCTTCCTTCTATCGCTTTCTTTATATCATTTTCATTCCATACATTACCTTCTATAACTCGTAACCTTTCATGATTTATTTCTATTCTATTTAAATCACGCGCTAATGCAGTCACTTCAGCTGTATCCTTTAATGCTAATTTTATTATGTTTGAACCTACTCGCCCAGTTGCTCCCAATATACATACTTTCATTTGTTTTCCCCCCTCTTTCGTTCTTTCTCTATTTTTCAATAATCTTAATCAATTTTCAACAAAAAAGCTTCCTCATATATAAGAGGAAGCTCTATTATTATTTTATTTCTTTTCTTTAGAATCTGTAGACTTCTCAGTTCCACTTGTTTCTTTATCCTTTTTGTCTTCTTGTTGTGTTGTCGTATCGTCTTCTTTCTTCTTGTCCTCACCTTTACTACAACCTACCATTAATAAAGAACTTGCAAGTGCCATAGCAGTTAATGATTTAACCCATTTGTTCATTTGCGTTTCCTCCTTTAGATAGAATATGTACAACCCCCATATTACTCTCTATTTTTAAAGGAAAGATTGAAAAATAGTAAATAAACGGTAAATATTTGTAAATTTTCTAATAATAGATATGTACACCTAGTCTTTTTTTCTCCATGAAAAGTAAAAAACTAAGGCGCTTATCTTTCCGCCTTAGTTTCTTATGCAAACTTCTCATTTTCATATACATGTTTAATCTTATACTCTTTCTTCACAACATATTGCCATACACTATAGGCATAACGATTCATTTTCAGGAAGCAATTTTCTAAAAACGAGCGGAATTCTGGATTTGCAACTTCAACTGCCACTTGAGCGAACTTTAGTGCTAACCGTTTTAAATGCGAAATATAACAAGTTGCAATATGGATATCCCCTGTATATTTACTATCAGTTTCCTTTTCCATTTCATGAGAATGAGATGAAATTGGTTCACAAGTTATATGCTGTACATTCTCTCCTTCTTGAAAATTCACTTGTTCATTATACGCTTGCAACATATATGGTAAATGATGCTGTAATAGCTCTTTTAATTCTTCGTCTCTTACCTCACCTGTATACTCCCCAACCTTATAAATAAGCATATAACTATACCTCATTAATTCTTTCATACAATCCATGAAAATGCCTCCCTTCTCTTTTGTCTATATGTTATAAATATGATGCTATAACATTTGCTATTCTTGCTAAAAACCAATCCCACTTACTAATTTTCTCAAAGTCTTCTTCTGAAAATCTTTTTGATTTATGAAAGTCTTCTTTTAATCGATTCCATACGTCAGCAACAACTGTTTTATCATATATGATACAGTTAGATTCACAATTTAAATAAAAACTTCTATTATCAAAATTCGCTGTACCTATATCAACAACTTCTCCATCAATGATTGTTATTTTCCCGTGAAAAAAACCATTCCGATATTGATAAATCTCCGCTCCAGCATGGTACATATCTTTCAAATACGGATAAGCCGCTTGTTTTAACAATACCGCGTCACTTTTAAATGGCACGAGAATTTTCACATTGACACCGCGGTTTAATGCATCTTTTAACGCTTTTATCATTTCTTTACTTGGTACAAAATATGGCGTAGCAATAACTAAAGATTTTTTAGCCTGCTTTAAAAGCGCTCCATATTTTTCCCATAAACCTTTTCCATCTGAAAATAAATATTGATATTTTACATGCCCAATTGCAGGTAAACTTTCATGTACAGGCATTTTTTCTCCCGTATCTTCTTTCCAGTCAGCAGCAAACTTTCTTTCCATATCCGTGGCACCATTCCCCTTAACTCGTACATGATAATCACGCCACGGGCCAAATTTCGGATCTTGTCCAAGGTACTCCTTTCCAATGTTAAAGCCGCCGATATATGATACTTTTCCGTCAATCGCAACAATGCGTCTATGGTTTCGTTGATGCAACGAATAGAATAAATGTTTCAATTTAGGTTTTTTACTAAACGTAAACTGGACACCATTGCTTTTTAGTTGACGAATTATCTTTTTCTTCAGCTTATATCCACCTATTCGATCAACTGACAATTTTACTTCTACTCCACTCGATGCCTTTTTCTCAAGCAACTGCAAAAATTCTTTGCTTATTTCATCTTTACCTACAATATAAAAATGGATATATATGTACTTTTCTGCATTGCGTATATCCTCAAATAATTTCTTATATAACTCTTCACCGTTCGTATAAAGTTGAAATTCACCTAATCGAACTTGGCCTAATTCATATTCACTAGCCATTTTTTTCCCCATTTCCACATCGATATTCATCCATATGAATACACCTATAAAAAAAAGGATTACAACGAAAAAGTGTTTCATGGATATTTTCCTTTCTCCACTTACTGTTATTTCTATATCTTCCCTTTTTTAATACATTATCATTCAAGAAAATATGTCATTACATGATATATGTCCATATCAAACGATAGCTCATTTGCATATTGTATGTTGTATCTTAAAATAAAAGGAGGAAATAACAATGGGCTTCGCACATGGTAATGGATTCGCGCTATTAGTCGTATTATTTATCCTCTTAATCATCGTCGGTGCTGCTTGCTTCTGCTAAGTAGCTATCGTCATATGATTTGTGGATGAAAAAACTATAAAAGCGGACACCTATTTTTAGGCGTCCGCTTTTCATATGAAAAACATTTCCGTTTGTTATTGTACCTTTAAAGACTACATATTCAACTCAAAAAGTTAGTAATGTAGCTACTTTCTTACTCTCTTCCTTACGTATATGGCGTTGTTCTGCACGTAACACAGCAATGCGATGTAATTCTTTCTCTTCTTCTGTTTCAGGGATTACTCGCGGCACTGGAACTGGATTATTTTCCTTACTAAGCGCAACAAAAGTAACAAATGACGTTGCTGCTATACGCTTCTCACCTGAAATTAAATCTTCTGCTACTACCTTCACAAATACTTCCATCGAAGTTCTACCCGTCCAAATTACAAATGATTCATAACTAACACAATCTGAAGAGCGAACAGGATGTAAGAAATCTACCCAATCCATAGATGCTGTGACACATTCTTTTCTTGCATGCCTCGTAGCTGAGATAGAAGCAACCATATCCATCTCGGCTAATATTTTTCCACCAAATAGCGTATTATGATCATTTAAATCTGTTGGAAATACTCGGCTCGTTTTAAACACTCTGGATTCATTAGCTGTTTTTCCCTTTACTTCAGTCATTGTTATCACCTCTTTGATTATTTAATCCGCTATTTGCAGACATTAAAACTCCCACCACAAAATTCGGCTGGAGCAAAGAAGTTCGGTAAGAGTTCCATTTCCCATTAACATTAGAACAGTATGAACTTACTATCACTACACGTTTAATATTAACAACATTCAGAACTCTTAGTCCACAAAAAAGAACCGATGTGATCAATCGGCTCCTCTAAATACATATTGTTCTTTCGGCTGTTCAACTTTATTCCATTTCGTTACTTCTAAAACCGGAATGTTCGCATGGAACGGTTGATAAAATTCCGTTGATATTTCTCCTTCAACTTGAATCCAATCATCATTGTTCCATTCTACCCCTTCTGGTTTTTTCACTAACATACCATATACACCAGAATCCGCTACACAATGTATAATACCGAAACGGAATAAGAAATATTGTTCTTTTTTAGAAGAATCATCTTTAAAAACAAACCCTTTAAAAGATAATTTTTTCCCAGTAAACTCGCCAGGATAATTATAAATTGTTTCCATCCCTTTTAGGAAATCTTCATCTTTTAAAGTAATACTATCTTTCGTAACGAACTCTTTTTTCCCTTTTTCCATTACACCACGGTATCCTTCTTTCCCGTAATAAATGCTCGTATCAGGTCTTAGAAATTGCCTTGTCATAAATGGATCTTTACTTTCTGCTTGTGCTACTGGAAAATGAAATCCTTTCGCCTTAACAATATCTGAATCTAACGTTGCAATCGGGAAAAACAATCCTGAGACTATCGGAAAACAAAACAATGTGTACGAAAATGCTTTTTTCCACCATGTATTCTCATCTTTTGAATGATCATGCCCACAATGGCTATGATCGCAACCACAATTGTGCTGTTCTTTTTCTTTTTCTTTTTGATGTTCTTTTTGGAAAACGATAATAATTTGAACAATCGTTAAGAATCCTAAAATAATAGCTGCTGTTTTTGATAAATAGGCATACTTCATATTGATATACTTCGTAATATTACCTGAAATATGAAGCTGCGCAATTAAGATTGTAAAACCTAATAATATATATGCTCGAAACATAACCTACCACCCCATCGCATAAATGAGTAGTGAGCTTGCATAAACAACAAGTGTAACTGTAACTGTAACGACAATTACAAATTTCGTTTTAAATGTCGCAAGCATCATAAACATATTTTTAATATCCACCATCGGTCCATATACGAGGAACGCGACAAGTGATGCTGTTGAAAATGTACTTTGGAATGACGAAGCAATAAATGCATCCGCTTCTGAACAAAGTGATAAAATGTAAGCTAGTCCCATCATAACAGCTGGTGAAGAGAACGGCCCTTGTCCTATAGCAAGAAGTGTTGAAGTTTGTACGAACGTTTGAACTGCCGCTGCAATTAACGCACCTAATACTAAATATTTTCCCATCGAGAAAAATTCCTCAACAGCATGCGTACATACATCCCACATTTTTTTACGTAATGGACGCTTATGATTCACTTCTGGGAAGTGATCATCTCGTAATTGATGTTCTTTAAACATAAATGATAATATAATTCCAACGATAATTGCTACGATAATCGCTACAATAGAACGATACCATACCATGTGCATGCTACTTCCAAAGGCAACGTATGTTGCAAATAATACGACCGGATTAATAATTGGCCCAGTTAACATAAATGCAATCCCGGCATATGGCGGAACCCCTTTTCCGATTAACCGTCTTACAATCGGAACGATTCCACATTCACAACCTGGAAACATCATACCTAAAAAAGTAGCCATTAAAACAGACAGAAAACGGTTTTTCGGCATCCATTTTGCTACCATATCTTCTGTTACAAACATTTGAATGAATCCTGAAATAAATACACCAATAAGCACAAAAGGAAGTGCTTCGATCAATATGGAGATAAAAATTGTATTCATTTGCAGGAATGCTTTCGGTAATTGAAACAATTCCATGATGTATTTCCTCCAACTTTTCATTAACAATATGTAATTTTAACCTCATTTTATGAATTGGACAAGACTTATACGGAATTCAACCCTTTCATATACATTACATTTTATAAGTTATATTCTATTCAAAATTTGGGATTTCATAGCAAAAAAGCTGCTCTAGCGCAGTTACATAACTATGCTAGAGCAGCTTTCTTCTCGTTAAAAGTAACGTTTCTTCCAAAAAACAAATGCTAATGTGAAAGATAGTGTTACACATATTATGAGTACAATTACAAAACCATGTGCTTCCCCTTCAAACGGAACCTTTACGTTCATTCCAAAGAAACTAGAAACCATCGTTGGTAACGATAAAATGATTGTAATAGACGTTAACAGTTTCATAACACTATTTAAATTATTTGATATAACGGAGCTAAAAGTATTCATCATTCCACTTAAAATGTGACTATATATTTCCGCCATTTCAATAGCCTGTTTATTTTCAATTAATACATCTTCTAATAAATCTTGATCGTCTTCATACATTTTTAAAAATGTACTGTTACGCATTAATTTTTGAATTACAATTTTATTCGCCTTTAATGATGTTGTAAAGTAAACTAAACTTTTTTCAAGGCCTAGCAATGTGAAAATCTCTTTATTTTTCATCGACTTATTTAATTGATGCTCTAAATCGATTGTTTTTCTGTTAATTTGCTTTAAGTATCTTAAATAATAAGTAGAAATCGTATATAAGAGCTGAAGTGCAAAGCGTGTCTTTTTAAACGTATAAAATTCTTTAATTCGTTGATTAATAAAACGTTCAAAAATTGGGTTCTCTTCTAAACAAATTGTCACAAAGCAATCTGGCATTACAATCATACCTATTGGAATCGTGTCATAAATCGAATTTCCTTCTTCATCATGTCTAACTGTTGGAATATCCACGATTATTAAAGTATTATTGTCTTCCTTTTCAATACGAGAGCGTTCTTCATCATCTAAAGGGTCTTTAATGAAATCTAAGTCTACATTTAAAGTTTGTACTAGATATTGAATTTCTTCTTCCGTTGGATGAAGTACATTAATCCAGCAACCCTTTTGCATTTCCTCAACCTCTTGTAGTTTTCCGTTTCGGTCTGTTAAATAAATATTTAACATACTATCACCCCGATTCTTTTTACATGTAGGAATCTACCTCTCTTACATAACAGTTTTTGAACCGCCATTCTCAGCATATGAAACATACGTTTAAATTTCAATAGAAAAATTATTTTGAAAACGTTTTTATAAGAAAAATATTCTAAACAAAGAAAAAGACAGAGTGCTCTCTGCCTTAAAAAGCTTATGTTGCCTTTATAACATATTTAGAAAGCATCCACAAGTTAAAGCCAACTGAAATCGTATAACCAGCGTATGTTGAAATAATAAAACTTACATAATCGAAATACGGAAGCAATACGATATTTAAAACTATCTTCACAATAATACCAATTACTAATCCTAGCACTGTTTTCTGTTGTTGATTAATTCCTTGTAACATCGCAGCTGTTACTGTAAAAAGCGAAAATAGTATACAGGCAGGAGCATAATACTGTAAAATAACTCTCCCCATCTCCGGATCATTTCCAGCACCAAATAAAAGAGTATATACTGGTTTTGCTAACAACATCATTCCAATCGCCGCTGGTACCGTAATACCTACTACTAATACATTCGTCCTCGTAAAATGTTTGTACAGTAACTTCACATTCCCTGCTGTATAGGCTTTTGTCATCTCAGGTACGAGAGACATACTAAAAGCAGTCGCAACGGAAACCGGGATAAGTACAACCATCTGGACAAGACCAATTATTGCATTTATCTTCTCCGCTTCTCCTTGCATATACCCTATTTGTATAAGTAGTTTATTAATTGTAAATGTATCAATCGTCTGATACAACGGAATTGCTAAACCAACTACAACAAACGGTATTGAATATGTAAAGAGCTCCTTATACAGTGAGAAGAAAGATTTCGTTGTTTGCGGTATACTTGCCATCTCTTTTTTCTTTAAGTGCTTTCTCCTCCTTATGTAATACGCACTTAAAACTGTTAATCCACCTATCGCTCCCATAAAAGCACCGAACGTTGAAATACCAACAGCTAGCGAGACAGAAGCTTTTAATATATATAAAACGACAAAGCTTCCTATTAATATGGTTAAGACCCGAAAAAATTGCTCGACAACTACACTTAAAGCAGAAGGCCCCATCGATTGAAATCCTTGAAAGAAGCCCCTTAATAAACTCATTACTGGTACAAGTATTAACGCAAAACTTACAATTTGAATATTATTAGTGACAGCTGTTATACTATTCCCCGTTTGATCATTTCCATCGATTACAAGTTTAGCTAAATGTGGAGCTAATATATATAGCGCAAAACATGAGATGACTCCCATTATTAACATAAAAAAGATACCACTCTTCAGTACTCTCTTAACTGTATGATAATCATTCAGTTGATCATATTTTGATACCATTTTTGAAACTGCAAGTGGTAATCCCATCGTCGCAATGCTGAGCATAATCGTATACGGACGATATGCATACGTGTATAAAACGTACCCACTCGTACCGACCATTGCTGTAAATGGTATAACATATATAAATCCTAACATTTTAGATATCATCGTTGCCATCGTTAAAAATATCGTTCCACGTATAAATGGTGACCCTTTCATCACATTCCTCCGCTACACTTTATTATTACACATTATGGACAACTCTTTTTTTTTAGAACCGAACCGAAACAAATAAAAAAAGCCAATGAAAAATCATTGACTTTAACGCGCTGCTTTTTTCTTCTTTAAATACTTTAAACCGAAGTATAGAGCAACAAAGAGAACAGCTCCTATAATTATGTAATGTGTGTAATCAGATGCATACTCTTTAATGTGTCTCCAGTTTCCACCAAGCTTTTCACCTAAGTATATAAATAGTATTGACCATGGAATAATCGCAACTACAGTATACAGTGTAAATAATTTTAACGGCATTTTAGCTAATCCTGCTGGAATAGAGATTGCATGACGTACGACTGGGATAAAACGTGCAGAAAAGATTACTCCTGCTCCGTAACGCTTAAACCAACCTTCCGCTATGTCTAAATGGTGTTTATTAATAAGTAGATATTTCCCATATTTCTCTACAACTGGACGACCTCCATAGTACCCAAGCCAATATAAAAAGATTTGAGCTAACGTACCACCGATTGTTCCAGCAATAACTGCACCGACAAAGCTAATTTTACCATCTGCAACTAAAAAGCCCGCATACGAAAGTACAATTTCACTCGGGATAATTTCAATCATTAAAGCTAGCGCTACTCCAAAGTAACCTAAGCTTGCAAAAAATTGTAATAACTGATCTATTATGCTTGCTAACATTTTATTTTCTATCTCCTTTTTTCTTCACATACCATCCCATTATTACATAAAGGTCGCATTCTGCCAATATCTTCATTTCAACAATATTATCGGCATAAGCATAATTAATCTATTAAAGTTTCTTTTTGAGGTTCTTTCATGTAGGCAAACATTTCTTTAATTTGCTCTTCTGTATTTCTAGCAATCGATAAATTAGGCAATTCATTCTCACCAAAAAACTCCACATCTTCTGTTTCAATACTAGTTTTCTTTTCGCCACCAATAATCTTACAGCTAATAAAAATTTTATATACGTGTGTTGCTGAAAGCGATGGTTGATGTTTTTCTTTATCAAATATAGCGAGTAGTTTAAAATCATCTACTTCATAACCCGTCTCCTCTATAACTTCTTTCGCTGCTACTTCTGTTGGCGTATAGCCGATATCAGCCCATCCACCTGGCAATGCCCATTTCCCATCACTTTTTTCTTTCACAAATAATAACTTTTCATTTTGAAAAACGACTGCTCTTATATCAACTTTTGGTGTTTGATAACCTGTCTCATTTGCAAATAACTTCTCTACTATTTCCCAATCTGTCTTTGTGTAATGTGACATCATCGAAATGGAAATATCCCGTAATTGTTGGAAACGCTCTATATCATACACATCTTTAGAATACGTTAAACCCGCTTGGGCTATAGCTTGTATTTGTTTTACCCAATCAATCCATTTTACCGTCATGTTTCCACATCCCCCATACTCTTTTAAGTGAATAGTAAGTCAGTTTTGTTGATACATCTTTATTATACAAAAAAAGAGATTGATAATGTTCCAATCTCTTTCAAAATTAATCCAATTCATGTAAGTGGTCTTGTATATACTTTCTTCTTTTATTTATATATTCATCGATCATATCAGCTTCTTGATCAAATGTTTCTAATTTTTCTTTCATATATGGATCTTGTAGTAAATATGGACGAATCGATTCACACAAACTTTCAACTTTCGGCATCATAAACGAAACGGTAAATTGTTCTTCTAGTATTTCTTCCAAAATACTTCGGTATTGCTTTCTAAATACAGGTATATCTAACAATCTTGCACTTAACGTGTTATAGCCTTGAATGCGAATATACTCATGATTAAGTGGTCTCCCTTGTACATCTCGACCCCAAGTTGCATCATAATCCCACGGTATCACTTCAAATAAATTTGTTTCATCGTTATGATATAGTGCATAGTTATGAACGAAACCATCAAAGTTTTGTGTGAAAATAACCCCAGCTAACCACCTTAAATATTTATCAACATTTAGAAACTTCCCAATTTCTTTTTCATAAGCTTCCCTCGACAAAGCGTTCGCTTGAAATACAAATTCACTCAGTTGTTCTTCACTATTTTTATTCGAGTATTTAAATTCATAACCCGCAAAGAGCTCGGTCTTAACATCTTTATCTCTCTCACTCATTAAAGAAAAATTCGCATCATCATCTATTGCATAATAAATAGAACCACTTGGTAATCCTCTATTTTTCAAAAAGTTTTCATCAACTGATTCTAACTGTAAATATACACCTTGAATTTGACCATTAATTTTTATAAATACATGTTGTGATTTTGGCGAAAGTACACCAATATCATGAAAAAAGTCTAAAGATAATTTGTTTCGTATGAGAGACGGATCCATAAACTCAGAATTTAAATGAATTTCTTTCGCACCTTGAAATTTTTTCGGTTTATAAAACATAACATGATAAGACTTTTTCTCAAATTCACGAATATGAGCCCCTCGGTATACGATATCAATGTCATACTTCTTTTTTCCATAAGTTAATTTTGCTGGCACTGGATTGTCTGACCAAATTTCTTTTTTCAATTCCACTAGGTTCATTGGATGAATAAAAAAATCATATGAAGGTAGCATATTTTCTCATCCCTTCTCAGTTCTCTTCATTCAATGTATGCACCTTGCCTTGTCCATACATCCGCTATCATCTATTTATATAAAATTACACTCTTGTCCTGTTCAGAAAGACTTCATCTCTCATATCATGTTAAGGAAAAAGAATACCTTTTCACTTTAATACATGATAAGGAGGATTTCTATGAAACGTGATATTAGAAAAGCTGTTGAAGAAATCAAAAGTGCAGGGATGGAGGATTTCTTACACCAAGATCCAAGTACTTTTGAGTGCGATGATGATCATCATAAATGTACAACAGGGTGTAAATGTACAACAGGGCGTAGATGTACAACAGGGAATAAATGTCCAAGAACAAGATGTACTCGCGTGAAACATTGTACTTTCGTTACAAAATGTACTCATGTAAAAAAATGGACTTTCGTTACAAAATGTACTCGTGTACGCGTTCAAAAATGGACTTTTGTTACAAAAGTTACTCGTAGAAAAGAATGCGTTATAGTTACAAAACGTACTCGCGTGAAAAAATGCACTTTCGTTACAAAATGCGTTCGTTTTGAAAAGAAATGTTTCTGGACAAAACGATGTTTCTGTAAAAAATGTGTATTTTTCCCTCATAGCCATCATGGTTCTTGTGATGATTCGTGGGATCATGGTAAGGACTGTCACGATGACGGACACAAATGGAATGATTGCAAAGATAGCAGACACAAGTCTTCTTCTTGCAAGAATAAAAAATTCGATCACTTCTGGTATAAAAAACGTAATTGCTAGTTTTTATGCCTACAAAAAAAGGCCGTTTTGCGGCCTTTTTTACGTTTATCCCGCTTTAATGGGCAGTAAGACCCCCACCTCAAAATTCAGCGAAAGCAAAGAAGTTAGGTGGGGGATCAACTGCCCATAAAAGTCCGATTGGTTCAACTAATAATCAGTGGGGGATGAAGAAAACCCCCACTGATTAGAGTTTCACTTTATTGAAGTGACTTATATCTGCAAATTGCTTCACTGCACCTTTCCCTTCTTCAAATTCTATTATACTTAGACTAGCACTATGCATAAATGGATCATCCCATACATTTTCTATTTCAATACCCGCAAAATGTCCTACAAGTAGTTTTGCCGCTGCCGCATGAGAAACAATTAATATACTTTCTCCTTTATGCTTTTCTAAAAGAAGCTGTATCCCATCCATTACCCTTTTATGAACAGCCTCAAAATTTTCTCCCGATGTTGACTGGAAAAGATGTGGCTCATACCAAAACAACTGTATTTCCTCTGGGTATTGCCTTTCTATATCATCAATTGTCTGCCCTTCCCATATCCCCATGTTGATTTCATAGAAATGCTCATCCGCGATTATCGGTATATCACGATCGCCCTTTATTAACTCTGCAGTATGTAGGGTTCTTTCACTTGGACTACTATAGATCGCATGGATAGATAAATCTTTCATTCGGTCTCCTAATTGCTTTGCTTGTAACATACCATTTTCAGTTAAAGCAGAATTTTTCCGCCCTTGCATTCGTTTCGCTACATTCCATTCCGTCTCACCGTGCCTTGTTACATATACAGTTGTCTTCATTTCTCATTCCCCCTTACCATGTTGGCCGCAATTCCCACGGTTCTACTCGTCCTACAATCCATTCATCACATTTACTCTCAATTCCTTTTATTACCCCATCCGATATTTCTTCATGAGTAAGCCATCTCCCGTATGTATCTTCTAATATAAAACCTAATATTATTCTATGGTAGCTACATCGCGTACCACCTATTTTTTGTGCGGGTATACGCGACGCTTTACTACCTAAAATATGAAAAACATTGTATGTTTCAGACGACAAATCCACTTCTCTACAAATGAATGACAACGTATCCTTCGCACTTGCGTGGACCCATGCGACAACTAATGTTATTGGGCCATTCTGCACAATTGTGCTTTTAATAGCTAGCTTTACATCGTCATCATTATGATAATCTAACGGAAGACATGTGATACTTTCTGGCGCAGCACTCTCTCGCTTAACATTTTCTAATTTCACTTCATCTCGGCCAATAATAGAAACATGAAATCCTTGCTCACAAAGCCACATAGAAACTCTCTTTAGCATTCCTGTTCCACCAATTACTAGCGCATGCAACTTCTTCCCCCCTTAGTAAAATGTCATATGAGGTTTATCTTCCCTATAATAATTAAGTCGGTCTTGCAATGTCCCTGAATGAAACTCAAATTTGTGGCCGTCAGGATCAACAAAATATATAGACTTACAATCCCTTACATCCCGTTCTCTTCCTTGTAAAATATGAACATCGTTTCCTTCTAATCGTTGCAGTAGACGTTCAAAGTCTTTCTGTTCAACAGAAAACGCAATATGCGTATAAGATTGATGAATCTCATTTCTTGGAATATGTGTTTCTTCATTAAGTGCTATCCATACCCCACATATATGAAAATATGCAAGTTTTCTCCCTTTAACTAATAATTCTCCTTCTAGCACTTTTTCGTAAAATGTAATAGAGTGTTCTAAATTAGATACTGAAAAACAAAGATGATTGATTCCTTTTAACAAAAGTAGCTCCTCCTTAAACAAACGAAAAGATGAGCGAAAATTCACTCATCTTTTATTATACTATTTCTTTGTAATATATGCCCATTTATAACTGAAGTCCCCACCAAACGTATGATTCGCAATACCTTTTACGTATGGTTTCTCTAAGTAAGCCGTACTTTGTTGGTACGTAGGAGAAATGGCAGCATCTTGACCAATTAAGATTTTTTCAGCTTCTGCAAGAGCATTCCAGCGTGCTTTATCATCTTTTAATAGCTCTCCTTTTGATTTCGCTACTAAATCATCATACTTCGGGTTAGAATAATCCATTTCATTAAATGAACTTCCAGTAACAAACATATCAATATAAGTCATTGGATCTGGATAGTCCGGACTCCATGCTGATAATGAGAATTCATATTCAAATTTCTTTTCTAACTCTAACTTCTGCTTATATGGTTGTTGTTTCAAATTCACTTTAATACCAGGTAGATTCTTCTCTAACTCTTCTTTAATAAAGTCGCCCACTTTTTTACGGCTACCGTTATCATCATTTAGAAATTCTACTGTAATTGTATCTTGGCCAAGTTCTTTCTTCGCTTCTTCCCATAATTTTTTTGCTTTTTCTGCATTGTCTTTACTATCACGGAAATTTTTATTTACAGAACGGAAATCTTTCCCATCTGGTCCTGTCGTAAATTTTTCAGGTACTAAGAAATATGCTGGTAATGATCCGTCATTTAAAATAACATTTGCAATTCCTTTTTTATCATATGCCAGATCAATCGCTTCACGAACTTTTTGATTTTTAAACGTTGCATTTTTCTGGTTAAAGCGCAAGAAATACATACGTGGATCTAACTTCGTTTTAAATTCGTCTGGCTTATTCTTTTTATATTTATCAACAAATTCAGAACTTAAAATAACACGGTCCGCTTGATCACTATCATATAAATTTACTCCCGTGCTCGTTTCCTTCACAATATTTACATTAATTTCTTCTAACTTCACAGTATCTTTATCCCAATAATTAGGGTTTTTCTTTAACTGATAACTTCTTTCATGTTTCCATTCACTCATCGTAAATGGTCCATTGTATAATAGTTTATCTGCTTCTAATGCATATTTATCCCCTTGTTCTTTCACATATTTTTCGTTTAAAGGGAAAAATGTTGGGAATGAAGTAAGCTCAAGGAAATATGGTGCAGGTTGCTCTAATTCTACTACTAACGTTTTATCATCCTTCGCTTTCACTCCTAATTGATCTAACGGTAATTCTCCTTTATTTACTTTCTGTGCATTTTTTACATCAAATAAAATAAATGCATACTCAGCAGCCGTAGCTTTATCTAATGCACGTTGCCATGCATATACAAAATCTTGTGCTCGAACCGAATCACCATTAGACCACTTTGCGTCTCGTAATTCAAATGTATATGTCTTTTTATCCTCACTAACCTTCACATCTTTTGCCATACCTGGAGTTGGTTTATTATCCTTATCTAAACGATATAACCCTTCCATTGCATTTACAAAGGCACGGAATGATACAGAGTCTGTCGATTTTGATGTATCCATTGAAGGAATTTCTGCTGTTTCTAGTAAGTTTAATACTTGCTTCTCTGCTGCCCCCTTACCTGCTTCTTTCTTCGTTGTAGATGCCTTCTCCCCATTTCCGCAACCAGCAACTAATACACTAGTCGATAATGCAACTGCAGCAATCGTTATTACCTTTCTCTTCATTCTTCCTTCCCCCAATCTATATGTATAAATGAAAGCCAGTATAATATATATTATTATACAAAAGATTCAGATTATTTCAAATATTATTTTTGTACAGTAAAAAAAGAAGCTGATAGAAAACTCTTCTATCCACTTCTTTTTCTATTTCTTTTACTTGTAATCCATCCTCTATATCAAATGGGTTTTGAACTTTAAATATTTCGTCCATTATCTTTAAAAATTCTTCCTCATTTTTAGATTCGCCGTTAATCGTAAGTGAGTACGGCTCAATTTCACCCAATTTATAATCAACAACAAATTGGATTTCCACCTTCTTCCTTGGCATATCAGGACTAACCCCTTGGAATTCTACTAATTCTAATCCTTCCGTTCCACGATAATATACCCAACCTGGATTTCTAAAGTAACTTTCAAATGATTCACCAATAGAAAAGAACGGATATTCATAAAGCGAGCTTGTACGAACTTTTTGAATAATATCTCGATCAGTCGGGAAAAAGAAATGGCTGAAAAAGATACTAGCAACCGCTAAAATCGTAACGATTGTTGCTCCCATTTTACTCGTTCCACCACTATCACGGATGAGATAATTTTCAACCGATTCATCTTGAATTTCTCGTGCTTTTATTCGATATATACGCCTTTCTGCAAATTGATAATATAATCCATTCGCAAAAATCGCCATTCCAAATAAAATAAAAACGAGTAATAGAAACGTAAGAGGCACCATATTAATGATTGGTAATGCTACGTTGAAGCCCATATAATAAGAAAACGCATCACATGCTACTAATAACAGTAAAAATAATGCTGCAGGTACATAATACTTACGATATCCAAGCCAACCCACATTGAAAATAGCAGCCCAACCATTCCAGCTCCACCTAGCAATCCGCTTATCCTCAAGTTCCCATTTCCTTTTGTAATACCGATATTGTCTACCTACATATACTTCTAATTCCTTGTCTATTAGCGAGCATCCTTCACCTTGTTCAGTATGCAAAGTCCGCTGGCAACTTTCACAATTCAACTGATCTCCCTCGCAAAGTTGCCCACAATTTATACATTTCAAAACAATCCCTCTTCCCATCCATACGTCATTTCAAAATACCTTCGTGTTTTAATAACCACTCTTTCCTCCATAAACCGCCCGCATACCCAACAAGCTTCCCGCTCTTTCCTATTACACGATGACACGGAACGATAATTGAAATTGGATTACGACTATTTGCTCCTCCTATCGCTCGTACAGCTTTCGTATTTCCGACCTTCTCTGCAATATCTAAATATGAAGTACTTACGCCATAAGGTATAGTATAGAGCGCATCCCATACATTTTTTTGAAATGCTGTTCCCTCAGCAGACAGCGGGACCGTAAACTCTTTTCTTTTCCCCTTAAAATATTCATCTAGCTCATTTATACATTGATCTATCATTTCATTTTTATGTTCTTCTTGTCTCTCATCAACAAATATAACAGACGTAATTCCTTTATCGTTCGCTGTAATTTCCAGCAAGCCTAATTCACTTTCATAATAAGCCTGGTACATATGTCATCCTCCAATTCAATTCATATTAATTATTGTAACATGAATAGACAAAATTTTTCGTATAAGCGTTTTATTAGGGAAACAAAAACAAGAATGATACAATGTAAGAAAATTCAATCTAGGAGGCTATTGGATGAATTCTGAACTTTTTTCACCTTATACAATTAAGGACGTTACATTAAAAAACCGTATCGTTATGTCACCTATGTGCATGTATTCATCAGAAAACGAGGATGGCCAAGTAACTAATTTCCATCACGTTCATTACGGAACAAGAGCTGCTGGTCAAGTTGGTTTAGTTATGATCGAAGCAACGGCCGTGTTACCTGAAGGAAGAATTTCTAATAAAGACCTAGGTATATGGGATGATAGCTTAATTGAAGGCTTACATAAAACGACAACTTTTATACATGATAACGGCGCAAAAGCCGCCATTCAACTTGCTCACGCCGGAAGAAAAGCTGAATTAGAAACGGATGCTCTCGCTCCATCCGCAATTCCGTTTAATGAAACTATGAAAACCCCAGTAGAAATGAGTATACAGCAAATAAAAAAGACCATATTAGCTTTTCAAGAGGCTGCAATACGATCCAAACAAGCTGGATTTGATGTTATTGAAATACACGGCGCTCACGGTTATCTTATTAATGAATTTCTTTCTCCACTTTCTAATAAACGGACTGATGAATATGGAGGTTCACCTGAAAATCGCTATCGTTTCTTACGTGAAATCATTGACTCAATAAATGAAGTTTGGAACGGACCGTTATTTGTTCGTATTTCAGCAAACGATTTTCATCCTGACGGTTTAACGGTTCAAGATTACGTTCCATATACAAACTGGATGAAAGAACAAGGAGTAGATTTAATTGATTGTAGTTCTGGAGCTGTTGTTCCGGCACACATCGATGTATATCCCGGGTATCAAGTGCAATATGCTAAACATATTAAAGAACATGCTAACATTGCAACTGGAGCTGTTGGTTTGATTACGACTGGAGTACAGGCAGAACAAATTTTAAATAATAACGAAGCAGATTTAATTTTTATCGGACGTGAGTTACTTCGCAATCCTTACTTCCCAAGAATAGCCGCCAATGAACTTAGCTTTGAGTTAGAAGAACCGTATCAATACAAACGAGCACCGGGGAAAATCCATACGAATAAATAAAACCGAGAATAATATGTACTACTGAATCTAGAAGAATAAAAAGTATACTATAAGATAACGTATGTTATTTCATAATATCGTTTTAAGGTGGATCAACATTTTGTTTGATACACCTATTTTTTTATGTATTTATCTCCCGTTCTGAATATGCGACAGGGTCAAAAATCGAATTCCACAATCGTGATTACGAAAAAAAACAATTTCTCAGATTACATGAGAAATTGTTTTTTGATATAGTAGTATTCTACATATTAATTCGTTTGTTTCGTTTATAACTCCAACAATTTTAAGTATCATTTACAAATAAGAACGATGCGCTGGCCATGAACCTTGAAGCTTGCGAAGTTGTACAATTTGTCCTGTATGATAAGCATCGTGCAAAAGGATGTTCATATATTGTTGCCAAATTGGTAAAGAAGGAGTTAATTGATTTAGTTCTGCTTCTTGAAGGGATATTAATGCAGATTGTAAAGCATCATGCACTTGAATTGTTCGCAACACTGTTTGTTGCCAAGCCCCCTCATCATTACGTCCACCTTGGACAAACGTTTCATCATTATTTTGTGGTGCAACAAATGTTTCATCTTCGTGTAAGCGGGCAAGTAGGCGTTCTTTAAAAATAAGTAAATGGTTTACATTTTCCCAAATTGTATTACTAGCCTTTCCTTCTGGTTGCCAACACGCTTGTGTAGCGGTAAGATCCTTTAACGCGTCTGATATAGGTGGATACCATGCTTCTTCGTAAAAAACTTGCTTAATTCCATTTTGCAACATTTCTTTTTTACTCATTCGTATAGCCTCCTTTTGCAAATCCCAAAAAAATACGGAGTAGTACCTATAGGACTTTTATATCTTCGGAACCCAATTCCCTTCAGATTTTACTCAAACAGATATAAAAAACAGATTATTTCCAAATAGAAAGTATATTCTATTTGATTTATTGGCATTACAAACAATGGATATATGATAGTAGTATATTTTCAAATGAAGTGAAACATTCTTATAACACGAAATCATCCGTTAGTATAATACGACTCTAAAAATAGCATTGCAATAAACGAGGTCACTTGTCGTACAAGATCAAGAGTGTTGGAGACGTATAAAGTGAAACTTTAATCCGCGGGGATTTTGCTGTCCACAAATAGCGGGATAAAAATGCGATTTGCATAATAAATTATCGTAAAAAAGGAGTGGGCTCCCCACTCCTTTTTTACTTTCTTATAATTGCTAAACTACATGTATTTACTATTCATTCAAGATTCAAACTTGATTTTTAATACATGCCATTTTTCTCGTTTTTTATTCTATCGTTGTAATTTCATTTGAGTTATAAATATAAATACCCGTTTCTTCTCGCAATGCAGTGATATACATCCCTTTCGCCACATCTTTCGCTGAAATTGGTTTATACTTTTTGAAAGCCCCTTTAAATATAAAAGGAATGATACGAGATAACTTTTCAGCCATTCGTTCACCGAAACGAAATTCTTGTCGGTTTCCTACTAATAACGATGGCCTAAAAATGTGAATACCACCAATGACTAACTTTTGTAATTCCTCTTCCATTCTCCCTTTAACTTGCGAATAAAAGAAGAACGATTTAGGTTTTGCTCCCATTGAGGACACAACAAGGAAATTTTGTACCCCTTGTTTTTCAGCTAAACAAGCAGCTCGTAACGTATATTCATAATCTACCTTTTTGAAATTTGCCTTTGTTTTTGCTTTTTTGATTGTTGTTCCTAGACAACTAAATACGTCATCTACAGCAAAAAACTCTTTATATTCCTCTAACACCGAAAAGTCTATTTGTTTTTGCTGTAACTTTTCATGTTGCCATTGCATTGGTTCCCTTACAAAAATAGTAACCGAATCGTAGTAATCTGATTCAAGTAATAGACGCGTTATTTCTTGTCCAACTAAACCACTTGCACCAAGTACTAACGCTGTTCGCTTATTCATATATGCATATACCTCTTATTTTACTTTTCTCTCCTTCAGTAAAATACAACTTTTAGGAGTTTCCTTCTCTCATTTTACCACAAGTAAAGCACTATGCGTACGCATAGTGCTTTACTCACTCTTTTTTCTCATCTTTCTCTCGCAATTTTGTTACTGTTGATGCATCTCCTAAATTACTTATTAATCTTCTTAAAAAAATTAAGACTAAGGCTAATGGTAATACTACCGCTAATATCAATAAAATAGCTTCCATTAAGTAACCCAAACACTCATCCCCCTCTACACCCTCCTTTCAAATATATGAACGTAGCGTTGTCACATATGCATGCATTCCTAAAAATAATACATCTAAATTTGACAACTTTATAACAAAAACAAATCGGAATGATTATTATTTATTGCAACTTTATAAAAGATGTATTATACTAAGTTCGCAAACTAAAACGTAATTATTCCGTTTTGTATTAAAATGATATTTTTCTTCTATAATTGGGGAAAATATATCCGTAAAAAAAAGAAAAGAGGAGAACTTCATGCCTAAAAGATTGACTATATTTTCATTCTTACTTATTTTCACTTTAATTTTTACTGGCTGCTCAAATAAAAAAGAAGGTAATGCCAAGAAAGACGGAAAGCTAACTGTTTATACTACTATTTTTCCTCTTGCAGATTTTGCAAAAAAAATTGGTGGCGACTATGTAACTGTTGAAGCAATTTACCCACCTGGTGCAGATTCACATACATTTGAACCAAGTCAAAAACAAACAGTACAAGTTGCAAAAGCCGATTTATTCGTTTATAACGGCGCTGAATTAGAACCATTTGCTGAAAAAATGGAAAAAGCATTACAAAAAGAAAATGTTAAAATTGTAAATGCATCAAAAGGTATTGAACTGCGTACTTCTACTGAAGAAGAGCATCATGATCACGGAGACGGCCATAAAGAGGATGAACATCATCACGATAAAGACCCACACATTTGGTTAGACCCTACTCTAGCAATGAAACAGGCAGAAAAAATTAAAAATGCACTTGTAGAATTACAGCCCGATCATAAACAAGAGTTCGAAAAAAATTTCGCAGCACTGCAAACAAAATTTACTGATTTAGATGATCAATTTAAAGCAGCTGTTTCGAATGCAAAAACGAAAGACATTTTAGTTTCTCATGCGGCTTATGGATACTGGGAACAACGCTATGGCCTGAAACAAATTGCTATCGCTGGTATTTCAGCTTCTGATGAACCATCTCAAAAACAGCTTGCTGACATTACAAAAACAGTAAAAGAACATAATCTACAATATATATTATTTGAAACATTCTCTACACCAAAGGTAGCGTCCGTAATTCAAAAAGAGACGGGTACAAAAATTTTACGCTTAAATCATCTTGCTACTATTTCTGAAGATGATGCGAAGAGCAATAAAGATTACTTCACTTTAATGGAAGAAAACGTAAATACATTGAAAGAAGCTACTAACTAATCAACTTTTTATAAGAAGAGGCTGTCTCAAAAGGTCTTTAAACAAGACCTTTTGGAGACAGTTTTTTATTTTCGCTTTAGATTGAGCTGTTGTTGTCCATTTCCGTAAATTATGGGCAACACAAATAAAACCCCATTCCAGTCGATTTTTGGAAAGGCCTCTTAAGGAAAAACGTTGGAAGAAGCAATTGTATTTAATATGACCGAATACGGGTTCTACCTCTATTTTTCGTTTTGCATATAATTCTTTACCTTCTTTTGTACGTAAGCGCTCTCATACTTTTTTTCGCTGTTTTTGATTTTTGACAGAGACGCTGATAGATTTTGTTTCGTTTCCTTATATTTTATTGGATCTCTTCCATGCTATTACTGTAATAAGGTATTGTATACCAAATAGGAAAGCGAAAAGTATAATAAATCTTGCTATTACTGCTAACCATCCAACGAAATCTTCAGGTAAATTATATTTGTATGTGGTAGCACCTATTGCTACAAAACACAAAATAAAGGTATCACTCATTTTTTCTTTTAATTTTTCTTTTAATTGCTCTTTATTATTAATATCTGTTTCATAAACACCAGTTAGAATAGATTTAATAAAGAAGAAAATCATATAACAAATTATAATGGCTAATGAAGCAATCCATTCTAGGAATGGGCGGTGTAGATATGCTCCCCTTATAATAACATCAATAAAAGCTAAAATTAGGACAACAATTCCAGATTGAGCCCAAATTTTCATTTCGATTTGTTGAATTCTTTCATCTGAGTGTGTACTGAGTGAAAACCATTTTTTTAGTTTTTCCATTTTAGAGTTCCTCCCAAAATAATTTATCTAAACTCTTATCTAATGTTTTAGCTATATGTATACAAAGTTTTAAAGAAGGGTTAAACTTATTACTTTCAATATGACTACTGTTTTTTCGCGTAGCGTTTACAATATCGGTAAACTCCAGTTGAATTAGACTTTTTTAACTCTTGCAATTTTCTCTTTACTTATAGACTTTAAATACGTCTCATTAGTAAATGATAACTTCATATTATAAATCTTATATACTATATATTAAATTATTAATTAAATAAATGAAATATATATTTTACATTAAGACATATATATATTACTAATCTCTTTATTTTTGTATCTAAAACTATCCTACAAATATAAGATTTAGAATTTTTTTTATGTAGACGCCTTTTTCTTTTAGTTATTTTCGTATCCCAAATGTAACCCCAAGGGATTTATGTATCCGAGTTTTGGTGTGCTTTATATTAGATATGTATAATTACATAATCATTCCTTATATAACGATATTGAAATTTACATTTTTAACCTGTAAAATACAGGATGTTAAATAAATACCTAAGGGGTTGTTAATATGAAAAAATTTATGGGCATGTTAGCTATGTGTTTTGCACTTACACTAGCATTTTTACCAACTATTTCAAAGGCGGATTCTTCTCCACTACGAAGTGTTAGCATTAGTGCTGTAGGCGATAATAACAAAATGTATAGTGCAAGTTCTTACTTAACTATTCCTGTTCTTAAAGGCGATTACCTTTATGTGAAAGTTAGTGAAGTAGGTACACCAGATTCATATTCTGAGGCTTTGACTGTTAATGGTGTTAGATATGCGGGGAGTTCTTTAGACGAAGTCAGTTCTTATACTGGTCCATTCGGATCTGAAAAAACATTTAGATTACGTATTAAGGATTCTTACATCTTCTCGAACACACCAAATTCAACAAACACTATAGCTTTTGAAGCTAGAGTTCCTTTCTCAATGCAAGTATTATCTAAAAGCATATCGGTTCATGTAGAATAATTTATAACATTATCATTAATAAAAAATACATCCCTATAAGGATGTATTTTTTATTAATAGAAACATAATCTGAACTTACCTTTATAGAAAAAGCGGCATCATAAAAATGGTGAACTTAATATTGTTCAAAGTTACTTATACTTATCTCCCAATTAATTGTGCAATCTAACCTTTTTATCAACTAAGGAATAGAATCTAAAAAAAGAAAATCGTCATCAGTTTTTTCACCCATATATTTATGAGGAGCCTTACCATTCGCGATAAACTCTTCAATTTTAATACAGTTCTTTTAATTGTACACTATACGTTTAAACATATAGTATACAAATTGTTACACTTACTTGTCTTCACCACTTGTTTGCATGGAATTAAACGTCCAATTTAATTTCAATGCATCTCCTTGAAATACATTTTGGTCTTCACCGCTATCTACAAATGTGAACATTACATAAAATGTATCATCATCACCAGGAGCAAGTCCATTTCCTTCTCGATCTACAATACCTTTCTTTACAAGGTCAGGAATACTTCCATTTTGCGTAGCTACCTTTAATTCAGATAATGTAGTAGACCATACTGGAACTTCATTTTTATCCAAATTCCACAAGAAATCCACACGGATATGATCACCAAAATCAGCATTTCCATTATCCCCTTTCGCATCGATTACACTGTAATCTGTCAGGAGTTTCACATCTCCTATTGCTAAGGTTCCTTTGTTAACTAATTGAAAACCGCGCTCCATTTCATCACCTGGTTTCAGATTGTCGACATTAATAACAACTTCAGGATTTACACTCAAATCTAAAGTACCCACTGCAAACGTGTTTTGTGATACTTCCTTATCACTAAAATACGCATATGTTCCCCCGCCAATTAAAGATAAGCCAAGCGCTGCAGTTATAACACCCATACCAAGTTTTTTCTTCATACTCATTTTACAAGTCCCCCTATTTTTAAAGTTCAAACTACAAACCTAATTTCCATCCCACAAACAATACTAATTAAGCAACTAGCTTGTCCCATAACGAAAGTGAATTTACTTTAAACTAGTTACTTCATGTACCCCAACGACTATTACTTTTTAAATAACCGGTAATGTTCCTGTAAATCATTACCGGTTATTTGTTAGCCAATCTCATTTCATTTACTATTCATTGTCTGATTGCTTTATTTTCTCTAGAAGTTTGCCCACTTATTTTTTTGGTTCTAAACCAATAGAGCGTAAGATTTTATCTAACGTCACTGGCCCTACATTTTCTTTCGGTTTCTGATTTCCTTTGGCATCTGGACCCTTTTTCAAGAAGTTTTTCTCAATAAAACGAATATCTGTTTCATCTACAACACCATCTTGATTTATATCTCCATCTTTTACAGATACTTTTCCTTTTCCATATGACAGAGCTGCTATTCTAGCATCTTGAATATCCACCATTTTATCGCCGTTTACATCACCTGCAAGGTTATCATCCATGTCAGCTCTAAAGTTTTGTCCCACTAATTCTCCATCCTGCATTTTTCCTATTTTTGTTGTTAATTTACTATTTAAATGACCTGGCATTTCTACAAAAATATCATATTCTTTATCGCTTACTGGAACACTATGAATTTCAAATTGTCCGTTATCACTAATCGTTCCTGTATATTTCTTTCCATCCTTGCCAACTGCGTACACTTTTGCTCCTAGCTTTGTATAGTCTTTCTTACCTAAATACCCCTCTTCATTCAAGAAAGCTTCCGGGCCAATATAACCTGTAACCGTTGAATGTTTCGAAACAATAGCAAAAGATTTATCTTTAAACACAGGAATCTCATTGCCTTCTGTTGCACCAACTTTTGTATAAGAGAACTTATCTACTCCAAATGCAGTTAAATCATTAAAGTATTCATCGCTCGTCATCTCGAATGTAACATCTAAAAATGGTGTATCTCCATCTAATCCTTTAAATTCTTTTCCTTCCAATGACGCGCCAACTTTCACCTTGTTTTCCCAAGCTCCTTCTTCACTTACCTTCGGATCTTCTAATTTAAGGTTCAATCCATGTTGTTTTACATATTCCGTAAGTGCTGGATTTGGTTTCACATCTGTAAATTTAAAGAGCTGCTTGTAATAAGGAATTTCAAATGTACCTGACATAAGCTGTTTTACATTATTGAGATTCAAAGTTAACGTAATTTTTTCACCTAATTTGATTTTATCTTTGTCATAACTTGGAACAGCGTATTCTGTCCCTTCTTTTACAAAGACATAATCTTTATATCCAGTTGCCATATTCCCTGCAGTGGCAAGGTCATATCCAAATAATCTTAAATTTAACGGCTCATTTATTTCCTCTGGAAGTACTCCAAATTTAAAATCACCATTTGCTTGAATTGTATTCAACCAACCTGATGGGAAGGCTGAGTTTTGATAATATACAATTTGATTCGCTTTTTGATCGTACTGCAAGCCTTTTGCTTTTAATGTATCTACTGTAGAATCATAAATATTACCATGCACCCATAATGCTCGTTGGCCGTCTTCTTCTTTAAACATAGAATCATTTACTTCGTGTATACCAGGTTGTACATCCTTAAATTTTATTTCCGGTATAACATTATCAATGATAATGCTATCGCCTTTTGTATACGATTTTCCTTCCTTATCATATCCAACGAAGTTCAATTCGTAATCTCCATCAGGCAACATAACAGGTTTATCCCCAATTGGATAAGCTGGATCTCCTGTAAATGGAAGTACATACCCTCCCATACCAGAAAACATCATATATTCAACATTCGGTGTTAGACTACTTGCATCAAGTGTACCAACGACTCCTAATGCCTTCCCTGTTTTTCGGTCCTTCACAACTGCATCAATAGTTTCAAGAGGACTATTTACTTTAAATGTCAAAGGCGAACTTGGTCTCTCCATAAATGGATGGAATTTAGATGCATCTGTTGCCATTGCATCTCTCAGTAAATCTACAGACGCAATCCCTTTTTCTGTGAATTTAACTGCAAATGGTACTTGATATACTTCTTTTTCATTGTTTTTATTTGAAATATGAATATATCCCTCATATCTACCAAATTCAGCGTTTTCTGGAATGATAATTTCAGGGCTAATTTCCTCTGATGTACCAGGAGCTACTTTAATAGAATCTGGTACATTTAGCTTCACACTATTCTTCGCTGCATCTTGCACCCCTACACTTGTAGGTGAAAATTCTACCTCTAATTTAAATTCTTTCCCTTCTGTTTTACTGCTGTTCTTAATTAAGACTTTTCGACTATCTTTAATAGGCCCATTTTCAATTTGATTTTTATACCCAAACGCAATAGAACCTGTTTTTTCTTCAATTTCTACTTCTTCATCATCTACAACGTTTGATGTTTTATCGATAACCTCGATAGATGTATCTGCATGAACTGCACGATATGCATCAATTCGTCCAGAGCCCACCTCAAATACAGAACGCTCTTCTTTTAAGTCAACTGCGGTATTCATAAGTGCTTCTTTTACTTCAAATGGACTATAGTTTGGATGTTCTTGTAAAATAAGTGCCGCTACCCCTGCAGTATGAGGAGTTGCCATAGATGTACCTGACATACGTCCATACGCTACCGGATAATTTTCTCCATCCTTTGGATCATTAATATATTCAGGAACAGTTGAGAAAATAGCCACACCTGGTGCTACAATATCCGGCTTAATATCATCTGTTTTAGTTGCAGGACCGCGGGAGCTGAAATCTGCTAAGTGATCTCCCTCTGTTTTTATATTACTAAGTTCTCCAAACGCTAACGACACATCTCCTTGTACAGCTTTTGCTTGTAATTTCTCACCATCTACTTTTGTTAAGCGGAACGATGGAATAGATGAAGTACTTTCCCCAAGATAACTTGTAATTTCCCCATCTACATTGTTGTATACAATTACCGCCTTCGCGCCTGCTCCCTTAGCATTTTTAATTTTTTCATCAAATGTAATCTCACCGCGTTGGATAAGAGCTAACTTCCCTTTCACATCTTTCCCTGTAAAATCACCTGATTTCCCAAGCCCTGCATATACAACCGATAAGGATTGACCTTTCAAATCTTCAATCTTATCAGTAAAGCTTTTTCCAAGTAGCATCATCTTATCTACATGTATATCACCTGCATCGGCGGAAAACGTTGGAATATTCATTGCAGCGTCACTGGCTCCAACTGTAATGGGAAGTGCCGCTGCACTAGGTGATCCTATAGTACCTTCTTCCGGACCACTATTACCAGCTGCTACTACCGTAACAACACCTGCTAACATTGCATTGTTCACTGCGACAGAAGTAGGATATAAAGGATCATTAATAGATGCTCCTAGTGATAAATTGATAACATCCATATCGTCTTTCACTGCTTTATCAATCGCAGCAAGAATACCACTTGTTTGTCCACTTCCATACGGACCTAATACGCGATATGAATATAAATCTACATCTGGAGCAACACCCTTCACTGCATAATCCACACTATTCTGCTTGTCTGCAGCAATTGTCCCAGCTACATGCGTACCATGGGATGTATAATATGCACTTCCATCATAAATCTCAGGGTATCCTCCAGAATTTTGCCAATCCTTATACGTTGTCTCCATTGGATCGGCATCATTATTCACAAAGTCCCATCCTTTTATTGAGTTCGGATCTATTTTGCTTGGATCCTCACCTTGTTTTGCACGATATCCCTTATATGCATCTTTCAAATCCGGGTGGTTGTAATCAATACCTGTGTCCAGTACACCTACCTTAATTCCTTTACCTGTTATTTTTTCATCATGCAGCTTGTCCACACCAATTTGCGGTACACTATCTGCCATTTTCGGTTCAACAGCAGTCTTAGCTGTGTCTTTCGGCAAATCAATTTTAACCTCATGATCTTCCCATACGCGCTTAACGATACCAGTACGAACTAAGTCTTCAATCATATTCGCTGGTAAAGAAATCGCTACACCATTAAAAGCATTCTTATATTCTCTTGTTATTTTTGCAGATTTTACATTTGTCCCTTTCTCTTTATTCTTTTGAAGCTGTTCAAGCTCTGCTTTAAACCCTTTATGTGATGCCTCTACCTTTTGTTCCGCATTTGAAAGAGCTACCTTTTTCCCTTTAGCTGCTTGTTTTAATACCTCAATTTTGCTAGGTGCTTGCTTAAATTCTATAATCACATTCACATTATTAGGACTTGCTGTATTAATACCTGGCGAAATAACAAAACCTGGTTTTGTATCTAACGTTTTTAAGGCATTACGTTGTTCCTTGGTAAGACCTTTCAAGATAGCATTTGCATCATCAATTCCAGTTAAAGTAGATGTATTTACCTCTTCTGCTAATACGTTATATGGAATTCCTTGAGACAATAACATTCCAACTGTTAACGTTCCAATAAGAATCTTTCCAAATTTCCCTCGTTTCATATTGCATCTCCCCATTATTCATATTATTTTTTGAAACCAATTGATTCTTACATTCCTACTTAGCATTGGAAACTCTATCAATCTTAATCTTTTGTATCATGAAAGATTTCCAACACTACTACCATCCCCATACCTCATATAGCTACTCACTCACTTTACTCTTTCTATAGGAGCCCCCCATCATCTATTTTCAATAAAAGATTTTCACAAAATGAATTATTAACAAGATTAAAATGTAATTCTATTTTCATTATTCCACATTTAGATTATTCTGAAAATTGAACAAAAGGAGTATCTTTTCTCTAAGGATTCTATGCCTACATAGTACAAAAGAACTATCTTGTCCTTTATTCTTTGTGCTACAGAATAAAGCGACACGATAGTTCTTTGATAGATTTCTTATTTAATCTAGCGGAACCAATTGATTTCGAACTGCATAAATCACTGCTTGCGATCGACTTTTCACATTTAACTTTTTAAAAATTTTATTGATGTGTATTTTAACTGTTTTATCACTAATATATAAAACTTCAGCAATTTCTTTATTACTAAGTCCTTTTACTAGTTCAAAGAGAATTTCCTTTTCACGTTCCGTCAGTTCATTTTCATTTGATTCTACTTTCATTTTTTGCTGATGATATGTAATTAATTTTTTAGTCATACGCGGATGAATAACTGAATCGCCTCGATATAACATTCGAATTGCTGCTACTACCTGCTCTGATGAGGAATCCTTCAATAAATAACCATCAGCACCGGCCTGGAGTGCATCCATTAAATACTCATCATGTTCATACATTGTAAACACAAGTACTCGGCAACTCGGATAATTTTTTTTCACTAACTCTGTAGCTTCAATCCCATTTTTCCCTGGAAGATTAATATCCATCAAAATACAATCTGGTCGGCATTCTTCTACTTTTCCCAATACTCCATCCCCAGAGCTAGCTTCTCCAACCACTTTCATATCAGATTCATCCTCTAGTATGCTCCGAATTGCATCCCGTAAAAAAGCATGATCATCTACTACTAATATTTTAATCATTTTACGCACCCCTTGTTTGTGAATCTGGAATTAACAGTGTAATTTCTGTCCCTTTTCCTACAGAACTATCAATCTGTAAAGTAGCCCCTAATTGGTCAGCTTGTTCATTCATATGTAATATACCATAATGTGGCTCATTCTTTGTTTTAACCATAGACTCAAATAGTGAAAAGCCAACTCCATTATCCTTAACCCTTAAGAGAACGTGTTCACTTTGATAACTGAGTAAAACATCTGCCTTATTTGCTTGTGCATGTTTTACAATGTTTTGCAAACTCTCTTGTAATGTATCAAATATAACTCTTTCTTTTGAAAAACTAAGCGCACGTGCATGACCTCTTTCATGATAGGTAATGTCTAGTTCATATTCTTGTTTTAAAGATTTTATTTTACTTGCTATTGCCTGCTTAAGGCCTAATTGTTGTGTCGGATATGGTTTTAAAGCATAAATAGAATAGCGAACTTCTCCTAGGCTTCCTCTTAAATCTTTTATGCTTTTCTCTACTACTTGCTGCATATCAATTGGTTTATCACGGTATTTTTTCTGCGCGGATTCTAGTTGGTATATCACCCCGGCTAATGTTTGCGCAATACCATCGTGAATTTCACGGGCGATTCTATTTCTTTCTTCTAAGATCATTCTTTTTTCCTGTTCAGAAATCAATATCCTTGTTTTAACTACGTTAGCTAATTGGTTAGAAAATGTAGCTAACGACTGTACATCTTCCGGAAAGAAACCCGCATTTCTACTTTTCCCTGCAACAAACATTCCGACTAATTCATCATTTACTATAAGAGGAAAATATACAAGTGAGCGTATGACACTATCAAATATTTCATCTTCAGGAGCCGTACCAATTTTCCAATCATTAAATACAAGATTTTTAGAAAGTTCCTCAAACGCCCCATACTTTTCTGAATCATCAGAAATATGAGAGCGGACTTTTCCATCTTTTAATAGAATATTCCAGTTCCCATCATCTTTTGTCCATATTACATATGCTTGTATGCCAAAAAACCCTTTAAGTGCTTGTTTAATATGTTTCAAGTTTCCTCCGGTTAATCCTCGACTAATTTCGGTCGTAATAAGAAATAACTCATATAATCGTTCCTTCTCCATCCTTATCCGTACAGAAAAAGAACTAATAACGGAAGTTGCAACAAGTGGAAAAAAGAAAAACAGTACTGTAATCTCGTTTACTTCCACACTATATGTACTAATTAATACGTGCATCAGTGCCGCATAAGAGAAACCAAAAGTTTCGCAAAGAAATACCGTTACGGTTTTTTTATACCACTGATAGATTGAATATGGCTGCGGAAGAAGTATCATTAACAAATCGTAAAAGCGGTTGTTGAAAAAACAAAAAAACACGCAAAATAATAACAACGATATTAAATTTTCATACAGAACTGACATATCGAACTTATTAATGAATAAGGACATACATTTGTTTGAAAACCATTCGGCCAAGATCAAACTAAGTGCATGCTGAGTACTATTAAATAACATCCTTTGTATCGGTGAACGACGATGCAGGTGAATAATTAGCGTTACGAATACAATAGCAATAATAGTTATATGAATTCCAAACTGCCAACTCATAGCGTAAATGATCGGAAAGGTAAGCGAACTAGTTCCTCTCCAAAATCTTACAGGAAAATACTCTGCAATCCCCATAAATAGTAACAACAATATTAGTATTGTTGGATGAGAAGGGATTTTAATTTCAAGTAAAGATATAGTTATAGTAACCAAACCAAGAAAAGAAATAAAATAAAGATAAAAACTAGCAATCTTTTCTCTCATAAAGATAGAATTTACATCTTTCAAAACAACCCCTTCTTTCTTTATAAAAACTTCATTTTCTCTATTATCCAATAAAAAACCGGCACTGGCAAAATGGAAGGACATCCACTAGCCAATCACCGGCTGTGTACTGCATCTAAAAATGCAAGACACAATACTAGTATATATCAGTTTGTAAAGTTTACCCATTAGTCAAATGGTGTAATTGTACATACTTTTAGACTTAGGACTACTAGTACAAAAGATGTATACGGGATTTAAATTAAATACATTTTTATTTCTTCCCACTCAAAATCATTGCATTTCCTAATACTTTTTTGTTCAATAAAATCCTTGGTAGCTTCATTTCTTCAGCAAGCTTGTAGCCATTAGCTTCAGATACATCATACTCTTTTAAAATATTTAAGAGTTCTTTTTTCTCCCCAAACATTTTTTCATCCATAAACAAATCTAAGAAGACAAATTCACCGCCAGGCTTTAGTACTCTTAATGCTTCCTTAATTACTTCCATATTGCATCCATCATAAATCCCATTCCTGCATCTACAGAACCAGCTCCATCTTTATCCTTTCAAGATGGAGCATCATAGAAACGTAGATTGTCTACTGTGCTTTTCTTATCGAGTAGCAACAGATACTTCTGAAAGGTATGGACTAAATCGTAGTAGGTGTTATATTCACAGCTGTAATTTTACAAGTTGAAATAGCAAACCTAACGGTTGTAGTTGGATTTATAGGTAATGTACCTAACACTATACCAAGACCTGTTTGTTCCACAATAAAATCTGCTGCAATAGAACCATTACTTGCTAAAAGACTTACTGTAGATCCTATAAACGCATCCAGTAATTGTCTAATTGGTCGTTCACGACATTCACACTCGCATCCTACATCGGCAGGTGGAAGTAATGTTATAGCTGGTCCTGGTGGTAAAAAACCTACCCCTGTTACATCAGAAATATTGACCACATAGGTTGTGCTTCCATCTGTAACTGTAACTAAAAAATCATTTACGGAAGTTATAGTAAATAGAAAGAAGAGTGGGGGCGTGTTAGGTGTTGCCAAGAATCACAGTCTCTCCAATAAGTTGTTGTAAGACGCTTTGCATTGGTAAAACACAGCAATCACAAAGACAACCTTCAGCTCCTCCTGTTGGACCTGTGGGGCCGGTTGGTAAAGTAAATGGTGGGATTGGTGGGAGTGTAGGACCAATTAAATTTGGGTTTAATACATTAGCTTGAAGTATCCCATTTGTTTTTTGTATTTCATTTTTATTAAACACTTTACTACCTCTTATGAGTGTACTAGGCTGTATTTATAACAGTTATCTTACATATACATAAACTTCATTTATCGTAATATAATATGTTTCCTCTATACTTTTGTGCACCTTAAATTGTAGTGAACCGCTCCTATTTAACATCCCATAAATTGTAAATCCCTCACCTACCAGCTACATCTTTGTTCTGCCGAAATGGAGCATCATAGAAACACATATTATTAAATCCAGATATTAATAATGATTTAATGAGTATATCGTAAAAGTGTTAGCAAGTTCGTTTGCAAACTTGTTAGCACTTTTTTATATTCCCTGCAATACATACACCCTTACAAAAACATCATATTTAGCCGCTAACTCTTCTAATTTCTTTTCTCTATATTTTGTCACTGAAAAAAATGAATGATTAGCATCTTCCCGTTATATTTCTGTTTATATATTTTGATGAACTCTTCGTACTTTAATAATTTCTCATCATTTATTTTCATTTTTTGTGAGCGATCTACCTCAACTGCGTGAAGTCCCCCCTCTTCATCCCGAAACTTCATATCTGGGACAATCTTCTTTTTCTCTCCATTCTTTTTATAACGTATATCAATTTCAATTTGCCAATCGTCCGGACAAAATAAATGTAACCATGCATCATTACGTAATATTGCATGCGCAAGCTTTCCTTTCGAAACACCTTTACCGTCGTCACCAAACATGGCATGCCCTTCTTTATTGAGATAGTACACATACTCTTTCCCTTGCATCGTCTTACTTACGTATAATTGCAAATCGTTCATAATCCTGTTTGCATTTCGAATGCCCCCCATATTATGCACACTCATCAAATGTCTTCTCGTTGCAAACTACAGCTTTCTAATCGTCGCAAGTATCGCCATCTGACTGTTGATTTTCATGTGACTCTGAATGTTCATGTTTTTCCACCTCATATTTTCCACATAACCTTGTCGTCAATATACGGCACTTGCAGTACGACGGAGTTTTCCTTCATATATAGAGCTCTTCCTGGAATAGAATACAAGTTTTGAAGTGCATTAATGAATGCTTATCAAAACGCCCAATTTGTCAAAGGAACTAAAAATACATATATTAAAAAATCAATGAACGGAATGCAAATCCAGATATCTCTTGATAAATCAACTGGTAGGATTATATCAGCATTTCCAATCTACAAATAGGAGGATATACACCTACGAAATATAGCTCAAAATTTTGTAAAGGATCTTTTGATATATTACCGATTAGCTTCCCAGAAGAAATTTCTTTAGTTAGTGATTTGCCAACCCTTCTTGTTTACTATCAATGAATTTTTAAAATTTTTTTCATTTAGGAGCTACTTTAAAATCTTAAGTTGATGGGCATGTGGCGGACTGATACTGTTATTCTTGCTTTTAAATTATTTTCAGTATATTATATTCATATGGTAATATAGAAATTACGGTATACAGAAAGGGATCAAATCTATTAGTAAGATTTAAATCCTTTTCAAAGATAAAAAGATTTTATCAAAACGTAATATAACTTATACTTGTCTTTTTAAGATATATCTAGTAAAAATACATTTTTTATCAATACAATTGTGTTTTCAATATAAATGGAAACTTTTAAATAGAAGTTTATTTACTTTCAGTGATAGGAGTTAGCCGTTCTAAAACATAGAGAAATAAGGCACCATACAGAGTAATCTGACAAACTTGAGAGATTTTGTATGCAGTTTATTCATCTCAGATACAACAAAAGAGCCTTACCTATCTAGGCAAGACTCTACTAGTTTAGTTATATAATATTTACATGATAACTAAGAAACTAAAGACATATAACACCAAGTAGCAGAACCCTAATATTCCTCCTACAGCTAATACCTGTTTAGCCCAACTTTTAATTTTTAGATTACTGTAAATTACTTGCACTTTTTCCATATTTCCTCCTATTAGGGAGAACCCTTAAAGACTCTCACCTCGCTATGGTACCATTAAAGAATGACTAATAGAGGTATAATTTTTGTCTAAACGTATAAATATGCAAAATTGCATACAAAAATGTATTGTTATAAATGCAAGCGCTTACTATAATAGAGTTATAAATATTCACACATCTTAATATAAAAACAGAGGAGAGAATACTATGGAAATCGCAATGGCAGTTTTAAAATTTATAGGTGGAGCAATCCCATTAATTCAAGAACTTCTAAAAGCATTTATGTAATTTTATTATTTAGCAATTTTTTATAAATATTATCATACAAATGATCTGTATATCAAAGATGAATTGATATACAGATCATTTGCGTGAGCAAGGTCCCTTTAACATTATTGAGGGACTTTTTTAATTCTTTAAATACTTAAGGTTACGTCACATCAAAATCAAGTTAGCAAAACAAAATGAAAAATGCGCCACCCATTCCTATGATTCTACAAAAAGAATAGCGTATTTTTCATTTTGGAGTATTATAAAACTTTAACTTGATAGTGATTGAGTAACAGTTGTGATTTAAACATAAGATAAGATTATACAAAGATTACCTACCGATATGTGGAAGATGAAAAATAAACTTGCGAAATTGAAACGATTGAATTAAAGAACTTAATATCAGTATGGTTAACAGAATGTGAAAATTACTTAAAAAATCGTAGTCTTGGTTACGTTCACATACAAATTATTATTTGTATTGTTTCATGGGTTCCCTTTTAAATTATATACGTCTACTTTACCATCAATAACCACTGACTAATGTCTCCTATTCAATCGTACAGATTACCTATGCCATATTCTAAAGGACCCCTCTTGGCTAAAATGATAAAAATAAAGAGAGATACTTGTCTCTCTCTCAATAAGTACTTTTATTTTAACATTTTACATCAGCCCTTTTAATATTAAACCCAAAACCGACATAGTGATTGAGCTAATAATAATTCGTAGAATCCAAGTTGTATTCATGCTAATCTTTTCTAATTGCTTATTAATTGTAGCGATGTCTTTCTCATTAATTGTTGTGCGAGTTTCTAAATTACGAATATCTCGCATAATTTCTTTTTGTTCTGCTTTTAAATTGTCAATTTTTCCATAAACATCTTCCAATACGTTCACATCCTTTTATAATCTTAATAAAGCAATTTTCACATGATATGAGACAACCTTATTCATGGTGAATTCTTTGCAGGAAATTCCATACAAAATCCGTATTTTGTTAATAATAAAATACGAAGAAATTCATTTATTTTCCCCTTTGAATAACCTTTTTACAAAGAAAAAAGACCTTGTAAATTACAAAGCCTTTTTTCTTATATATAAATTTACAACTTTCATTTTAGTATTAGTTAAATCCCCCACCAGGCTCTGTATTAGCTGGTGCTCCTGTATGCCCATGGGTATAGGACGGTGCTCCACCTGTATGTCCATGTTCATAACTCGGAGACCAGCCCTCTCCATGAGTATAAGTTGGTGCTCCCCCATGATTTCCATGTGCATATGCAGGCGCTCCTCCTCCATCCCCTTCTGAAGCCGCTTGAACAACCCCTCCACCATTTCCATGAGTAAAACCAAAAATTCCAAATCCTAAAACAGATAAACCTACGACTGCTGTACCAATTCTCCTTTTCATAATCGCTCTCCTCTATGTGTATTTCATGTTATTTGAAATACACATATTATGGATATCAGTCATGATGAAAATTCGACTCATTTCATTACCATATATTTATACTTCTATGTATTTTTTTGTAAAACCTTCTTGAAATCTGAAGAAAATGGTTATATTTGTAAAAAATCAAGCGTAGTAAAAAATTATTCAATTCACAATTTAGGCTTCTTTGCCTAGCCATATTCATCACCGCGCGGTAATCCCTAATTTAGTATTGAAATTCTCTAAATCTCGATGTATTATATTTTTGTATTTTCTCAGTTCCCAAGCCGAGAATACATCATCACTTCTGAAAGGACCCGAACTCCATCGGGTTCTTTTTCATTCCTCTCCTCATAAATCTATTTATCTAAATGTAAAATTATAAATGAGCTCTAATATTTTGAATCGAGGTGAAAATCATGAGAAGTTTTAGCTCATTAATAATCTCTAATATCTGTTCAGTACTTCTTATAATTTGGAATTTCTATTCCTTCTATAACGGATTGACAACTGGACGTACATACTACTGGATTAATGGCATCACAGCTGTTATCTTCCTTTTATTCTTTATCCTAAACATGCGCGATTTTAAAAAGAAAAACTACAGAACCTCATAACAATTGGAGTTGATACATATGTGGGAAAAATTTAAAAACTATAAATATTCCTCAAAAGAATTAAAGTTCATGCTTTGGTTATTTGGTATTACTTGTTTTGTACACTCGGTCGCTTTCTTTGGCGGACTATTTTCTTCCGAGTTCCTTTGGTTTAAAGGCCTTTGTGCGATTGCAGCATTACTAGCTTTTATGGATGTTAAGCGAAAAATCAATAAGTATAAGATAGCAATGTAAAAAGGAGCCACTACAGGTTCTTTTTTTCTGTTCAAAATGAAAACGTAGCTTATAAGCAATTTAAAGTTTGTCTTATCACCAAATAAAATACAGCTCTCATACATCACTGTTTTTCATTCATAGTGTTCGTTTGTTTTGTTAAACGTTAAACCCGATTGAAACTGCTCCTTTTAAATTATTAAATATTAAAAAGCACAATAAAAAAGAGTGCTATAAAGATATGCACTCTTTTAAAAGACTCTACCAATCTCGACAATCATCATGATCATGATCACGATCACGGTCATGATTACGTCTGCGACGACACTCATCACAATCGCAGTCACGTTTACAATGACATTCGTTAAAATCGTTTCTTCTGCGTCTACGACCGCATCCGCAAAATACTAGATCATCCCAAAATCTATTACAATCTCGGGAATGTCCAAAATTATTATTCCATCCCATAGATATGATTCCCTCCTCTAAAAATAGAATTCTTTATATTCTATGAATAAATAGTGAAAACAGCTTGTTCACTAGTCTATGTTTTTTTGTTTTAGACTAATAATATTTCAACTTGCAAGTCTACCTCACCCCTTATCTTTCCTTAACAACAAACAAGACGCCAACCAGATCATGGCAGCGTCAACGATAATTGATATTGGTCTTATCATTCGGCATCCTATTTCTTAAATAAAACAGAATCAACAATTGTTAAAATTACTCAATTTATTCCAAGAAACACTGCAATTATTGGCATTAATCAGAAGTAGTGATACCATTTTGTGGAACTACTCATCTTCCACCATTCATGGAGTGGATTAAGCTCTATCATTTATAACTATTCTTCCATTCAAATATCCATTTCGTTCAATAAAAAGATCGCACTTGCACCCGTAGATGCTTTTAATATGATAAAGAGTTTCTTATGAGTATTGAAATAAGATAGATACAAGCGAATGAGCCTGGCCTACACTCTTCAATATATGCTTGTCCCCCTCAAAAGAGGCAAACGAAAAAGAGCACTCCCCTATATATAATTAAAGCACCTGTATATCAAACGTTTATGTCACCCATCAACCCAGCAAATACAACAGGCTCACACAAAATCCACGACATTAACGCAATATAGCTGAATATATAAATGTAATTAGCCTTTTCGTCCTTTTTGCGGATTCTTACCGTCCATGCCCGTTCTCCGGTAACGTTTTAATAAAGGGTTCTATGTTAACTGTTTATCAACGCATAGATACGTTATCCCCACACTACTTTTCTTTCAAAGAACTGTATAGATATAGTGTAATATCGATTCTGTTTTGAAAAATCCCTGGAAACGTCCCTTTTTTCATCCCCTTTTTGATCAAAAAAAAGACCTGCATTTATGCAGGTCAAATATAAATTAGGGACTTTACTTAGATAAATTTACTGACGAGATTTCATACTACTTATACTTGTGGAGACGGGAATCTTGCAGCTTCAAAATGCGTACTATTTTCTACATTTGAAATAACTCCAGCTACGCTACTTTGTGCAAAAACCTCAACTATATCCCCTGCATTCAATTGAATTATCGATGAAACAGCTACAACATTAGCAAAGTTTATTGGACCAAAAAAATCATTATCTATTGCAATTGCCGGATTTCCATTAACTCGAATTTCTACCCGCGCTCTATAGTTTACGTTTAGATTATTGGGAATGAACGCAATTGTTCCAATAACAGAGTAAACACCTCTTGTCTTTGGTATAAAAATGGATGTTGCAGGGTTATATTCATTTGCTAAATCAAATTGTTCATTTTGGAATAAAACTTTAACAAATGTATTTGCTGGCAAATTCTGATTAACTGTACTCACAGCTCTAAAAGCAGATGCTCTTACAAGATTGTATCCGTTATCATCAGAACAACAATTCACTTTTACATTAAACCAAGGCTTTTCCTCATGTTTTTTATCACATTTGTCATAACTCTTACTGCTTTTATGACAATCATGATATTTCTTTTTAGAATCCTTCCAATAATCATCGTAGTAATAAGACATACTAGATTCCTCCTTTAAATTTATTACTACATACTATGTAAGATAGATTAGATAAGTTTGGACGAGCTGTTACTATTTTTAATAGAATTAAAAATCTCACCATAATGGCAGAACACAACTAAAGTAAACAACTGGAAAGCGATGCTCAGGAGTATAGTAACAGTCTTTCTGACATTTTCATTATCTGTGTTTTTAGCCATTATTTTGTTTGTGGGATATGGATTAAGTTAAAAAGAAAACCTTTTGGTACTCCTGAATAAAACTCAATATTCCGTCAATAATATAAAGAACCCATTTCGAACCATATTCCATGATTGGAGCAGTTAGTTTTTACTAACTGCTCTTTTTTTGTAAAAAACGAACACAATTAACTGCAAGCACATATAATATTCAGTGTTCCTTTCTTTATAAAATAGTCTTTACAAAATGAATCTCGTCACGAGAGCACTTTATTAAGTGCTCTTTTTTGGTTTTAAACTAATACAAAATGAAATTTTTACCACATAGCTAATTGTTAAATATTTTACGCTTATACATTATAATGAAATAGTTATATATTGGCATTAAGAGGAGCGTCTTGATTAAGCGCTTCTCTTTTTTTATAAAATAGTGTTTTGGTTAACATTCACTTACCGCCCATAAAATATCTACAGATTTGAAATTTTATAGAAAAAACCTTTACTTCCAATTTAATTTTATCAATATATTAAATACAGGGTGTGATAAATTAATGGAACAACTTGACTTTAGTGCTTTAGAACAACCACTATTTTTGTTAGCACTTCAATTAATTGCATTTGTATTGATTATTTGTATCGTATACGGAATCTTATACAACACCACATTAAAATTAAATATGCCTAAATGGACTGCCCATGCGGTAGCTACAGTATTTCCCCTCGGTATTGCCTATCAATCTTTTATGAATTTCATTTAAAAACATTTTTCTTTATTTCTCTCTTTTGTAGAGGAATCTATCCTTTACCATGCAAAAACGTCAGGCAACTTAATTAGTTACCTGACGTTTTTGCGGTTATTTATTTTCAAACAACTATTTTTTTACGTTTTGCTCCATCCACTTTTTATACGTCTTTTCGCTAAACATATTTGTCCAGAAAATCCTATATTATTGAACAGGATTATCGATTCTCAAATTGCAATTTTTTAATTTTGATGATGTAACCACTTATAATGGAAATATACTTTTTTCTAAGGAGGAATCTAATGTATGTATCAAATAGGATTGGCTTATTTAGCTGGATTGCAACTTGCCTATACTTTTTAATTGAACCTTTCTTCATTTTCACTTCTACAGCACCTTATAACTATTTGCATCATGCAATGAGTGATCTAGGTGTAACAACCTGTGGAGAATTCACCTACGAAATAGCTCCTTATGAAATATGCTCCCCTAATCATTTTTGGATGAATTTACTCTTTATTATTAATGGAATAACATTTTGTATTGGAGTACTATATATTTCACAACATCTAGAAAAAACAAGAATTAATAGAATAGCAACATTTTTTATACTTATAATAGGAATCTCCACTATAGTTTCAGGATTAATTCCTGCAGATGTAAACCTAATTGGACATTCTATTCTAGTTTGGATAGGTATGCTTACTGTATTTCCAAGATTATTTATTTTTGCTAAGAATCTTAAAAAAGCTAGAAAATGGACATATTTCTGTTTACTAAGCTTAATAGTAATAACAATTCTTATCTCACTTGTTTTTCTTTTCCCCTTACCTGCAGTGCAGGTCTACTACAAAGACTTTTCTATTTGGTTCTTTTCGTTTGGGGAACTGTATCAACCTACAAATTGATACAATAAAGTTTTTATACAAAATGCACATTTATCAGGAACATACTTAAAATAATCATGATCAACTCAGAGGTAGTCATTGAGCACTTTTTATTTGCAACTAAATAAGGATTTTATTTAAATTTTATAGCACTCCTCTTTTCACAAATAAGTTCAAAATTATCTATTTAGCATATATAATACTTTTAAGCAATTTAAATTCTATACATAGGTAATGGAGGCATTAAAATGGGGAGTATCCCAAATTCACCACAACAATCAATCTCAAAAATACAAATTAATCCTAACAAGAATCCACAAACAAATAAAAAGCTAAGACGTCGTCTTTTATTAGCACTTGCTTTTATGCTACCTATGGTTATTTCCATTCAAATCTCCATTTATAAGCAAGAACAAATGATTCAAGAAAAACAAATTACACTAAATAAAGAAAAGAAAAGATTGTCTGAATTAGAAATCATAGGACGTTATTATGAAAACGATATTAAAACTTTAACAGGGAGCGAAGAAGGTATTTTAAAGTTCGCAAGGAAATTGTATGGATTTTCTAGGCCTGATGAAACTATATTTCAAATAACTGAATAGCTTTTTAATACATGGGGTACCTCCACACATCCATCAACTTAAGGATTTAGACTATGCTTAAACTTAAAAGCACGTTACTATTCTCTTATGTTTGTAAAAAGACAATAAAGCTATTAAATTTTAAAACCTAAACAAGCATAACCCCGTTCTAAATTTAGGACGGGGTTATGCTTGTTTAATTTTCGATATAAGTTACTTAACTGCACTCAAAAATATAACAATAAAGTCGTTTCTGTAGTGTTTAAAGAAATGTAAGTACTTTTTCAATGAACTACATATGTATCTTTAATCAATTCCAATTAAGTAATTCAACCTAAAGTTCTATTTTATATTTTTTTTTGCTGCATAATCACCATAAAAGTAAGTGTTCTCTAACTCACCGTATTTAGGAGAAGCAATTATAGTGTATTTACCATTTTCATCAACTTCAAACAAAGCTACATTATTATATTCCGATCCCCCATTTGAATCATCTACTAACATATCTATGTTGTATATCCCTTTTGTTAATACTCCACTTTTTTGAAAGTCCTCAATTAGATCTTGGGCCTTTGGAATAGTTTTAGACATGTCAAATTTAAATAGAAAATTTACTACACCTAAATACCTGACATTATAATTTTCACGTCGGGGGTCACTTGGTATTAATGTAGGTAAAAGTTTAGTAGTATCTATCTTTTGGGTCTTTTTAAAATCATCAAGTAGTTCTTGAGAATAAATTATATTAAACTCAAGGTTGTCGTAAGGAAATATATAAACAGGACCATTCTCTACCGAAATAAATTTATTAGGATATTTCACTAATCCATATTTTTTTATGATTTGTTCAATTACTTGAACTACTTCTGGATGTTGCTCAATATATGCACCCTTGAATTGTTCAAGATAGATATCGTCACTGTCATCATTTAAAATTTTCCAAGTACCTCTTTCAATCATTAGAAACGGATAAGCACGATATGGCTTTTTCATTTCTACGTAAGTTTGATGGTCAACCCCTTGAAACCAATAATTATCTGTCTCAACAACAGAAAACCCACCTTGTATTCCATAGTTTGTTTTTAAATATTTTTGTATTGGTTGATTCAAATCATCTTTAGAGAAATTAGAGAAACATCCACTAAGAATTAAGATTGATGTACTTACTAAGATGACTTGAATCAATCTTTTAATACTCCTCATTTTTCACCCTACATTTCTTAAATTTTAATAATATTATAACACTTACACCCGACTAAATTGCCACGTTGGCTTAAGTACACTTCTTTACAGTCTTAGCGAAACATAATAAAGTCGTTTTAAACGACTTTATTGTAAATTAAACAACTTTATTATCCCTGTACAATGTTAATGAAAAAGGGTGACGTGCTTTTATGAATATGCATCAAAAACAAGAGCTGTCTTTATTTGCCGAAGAGTTATATCGCTATATGTCCCCCGCTACACTTAATCAATTAGCTATAGAAGCAGGTGGAATGAAGCGAAAACGTAAGTGCCATGGGCACCATTTTTTATCTTTGTGTGTATGGTTAAATCAACAAATCGCTACAACCTCTCTTACTCAACTTTGTAGTCAATTTGAAACTTCAACAGGAATTTTATTAAGTCCTGAGGGACTGAATCGACGATTTAACTCGGCTTCTGTAGCCTTCTTTCGAAATGTATTTACTACACTTCTACAAGCTAAAATTGGAGGATCATCTACAATTTCTCATTCTCTTTCTGCTTACTTTGAGCGGATTCGCATCCTTGATTCTACAACCTTTCAAGTTCCAGATCGATTCGCAGCTACTTATCCTGGTGCCGGAGGCTGTAGTCATACAGCTGGTGTAAAAATTCAATTAGAGTATGACTTGTTAAGTGGAGAGTTTTCTGATGTGAAAATTGAACCAGGAAAACGAAGTGATCAGGCATATGGGGCAACTCGAATCGACATGACACAAAAGAATGAACTATATATTCGTGACTTAGGGTATTTTCGTTTACAAGACTTTAAATCGATCCAAGATAAGGAAGGGTATTATTTATCACGTCTTAAATTACCAACTAAAATATATAGAAAAGAATTCGAAACAGTGGTATTTAAAACAAAACCTGCTCAATTGAGACCGGTATATACACAAATTCATTTGGAAGACACCATGAACCGATTACAACCTGGCATTGTTTTGCTCACATATGGCTTTAAATCTCTCATAATACGTTTTGCATTTCGGATACTCCCCATATCATGAATACTAATTACATGTCTTCTTGTTGCAAACTGTAGCTTTCTAATCGTAGCGAGCATCACCACACAATGGTTGATGTTCATGTGATTCTGTATGTTCATGTTTATCCATCTCATATTCTTTTAGATGTTTCCACTTGACCTTGTCGTCAATATACAGAACTTGCAGTATGGTGGCGTTTTCCTTCATATATATCTTCCTCGAATAAATTGCAGTTTCTCTAATCTAGATTGATCTACCACTACTTCTGATGCAGTAAGAGTCGGTAAACGAAAATTGAGCTTGCATTCTCCATCTTTTTTACACCCCTTGGCAAGATTTCTCCTGTAGGATATTACATACAACAGACGATACAAAACCAAGTGCCCCTTCAACGAGCGCAATGTGCAGTGAATAAAAATATTGAGCTCACCAATGGAGATGCTCTTATTAGCATAGTGAAGCATAAACATTAAAGAGGTTGCTCAAAAGTAGCTATTCAGCTACTTTTGAGCAACCTCTTCTTTTTTATGTGTTTCTGCTTGACTTGACCAAAATAACAAGTAAAATTATCCATATTAGCTTTTAAGCTATATTAATTTAGAAGGTGAGTTGGAATTATGACTCTTCACATTTGTGAAGTAACAGAAAAAAATTGGCGTTCGGTAGCTGCTTTAAACGTCGCAAAAGACCAGCAGCAATTTATTGAAAGCAATGCGTTTTCTCTAGCAGAATCATTATATGAGGGAAACGGAACGTCAGTAGGTTTATATGATGGAGAAACACTTGTAGGATACGCAATGTATGGATGGTATTGGGAAAAACGTAAAAGTGTGTGGTTAGATCGCTTTATGATTGACGAGCAATATCAAGGAAAAGGATATGCAAAACGTTTCCTTCGCATACTCATTCAATTCTTACAAGATAAATTTGAATGTAAAATAATTTATTTAAGTTTACATCCAGACAACAAACTCGCAATGGGATTATACGAGTCATTTGGTTTCCGTTTAAATGGTGATATTGATGACGAAGGTCCAGTTGTAGGTGTTGTAATGGAGTTACTATTAGATGAACATACAAGCCTGTGAAAACAGGCTTTTTATTATCCTTCGTTTTTTGCAATCTAGCATTTTTCTACAAAATACTTAGTTAAGTCAAAAAAATAAGCCTGCAATATATGCAGACTTATTTCACACACTCCCCGAAATGTTCTTGGAACCATTCTTTATTAATATCTTTTCCGATAAACACAACTTCACTTACTCGTTCTTCGCCCTCTTGCCACTCTCTATCATATGATGCAGCAAACAGTGTATGCACACCTTGGAAAACGATACGTTTATCTACTCCATCAATCGATAAAATTCCTTTGTAGCGATATAAATACTCCCCTAGCTCTTGAACGACAGCTGACATCCACTCATTTAGTTTTTGTAAATCTAACGGTCGCTCTTCGCGTAGTACAAACGACTTTACCCCTTCTAGATGATTATGCTCTTTATGAGGATAAATTTGTAACGTATCTTTCGTTTTAAACGTTTGAATTTGTAGTAACGATGGAATATCTACATCACAGTTAGTCGCCTCGATTAACTGTGCAGTTGGATTAATACCTTGCAGTTCCTGCAATAGATTTTCCTTTTCACTTTCATCCACTAAATCTAATTTATTTACTAAAACGACATCAGCAAATGCAATTTGTTCCTTTGCTTCTAGTCCTTTTTCAAAATGTTTATGTATATGATAACTATCTACTACTGTTACAACGCCGTTAATTTGGTATGCAGATTGAATCACAGGATCTAAAAAGAATGTTTGAATAATTGGACCTGGATTTGCAAGACCAGTCGTTTCAATTACTAATCCATCAAATTCCATTTTACCTTCCGCTTTTACGTCCAGTAATTGTTTTAAAGCGACTAGTAAATCTTCACGTACAGTACAACATAAACATCCATTCGTCATCTCCATAATCTCTTCTTCGACATTCATAATCAGCTGATTATCAATACCAATTTGCCCTATTTCATTTACAATCACTGCTAATTTATGACCGTGATTTTCTGATAAAATGCGATTTAATAATGTCGTTTTCCCTGATCCAAGAAAACCAGTTAATATTGTTACTGGAATCATTTCGTACATCTCCTTATAGCTATATGTTTTTACATTATAGCATATAGAGAAAATCGTTTTTGTAGCAAAACATATTTATTGTATGTACGACACTGTAACTATATAATAATATGTAGCAAGAAAGCCTTTTCAAAAAATGATTCATTCATCAAGGAGGTACTTATAATGGAACGAGTTCAAATGGCCGAAACACTAGAATTTTCTCGTATTATTCAAGGTTTTTGGCGTTTAGCAGAATGGAATATGCCAAAGCAAGAGTTACTTTCTTTTATGGAAACTTGTATGGATATGGGAATTACTACTTTCGATCATGCTGATATTTATGGCGGATATACGTGTGAAGGATTATTTGGAGAAGCATTACAACTCAAGCCTTCCTTACGCGAAGACATGCAAATTATCACAAAATGTGGAATCGCTCCCCCATCACCAAAATTTCCAGAGCGATATGTTGCGCACTACAATACGAGTGCTGAACATATAATAAAAAGCGCGGAAGACTCATTACAAAACTTACATACAGATTATATTGATGTACTGCTCATTCATCGCCCTGATCCATTTATGGATCCAAATGAAGTAGCAGAAGCTTTCTCACGCTTAAAGCAAGAAGGAAAAGTCCGTCACTTCGGTGTATCTAACTTTTTACCTTCACAGTTTAATATGTTAAGTTCTTATTTAGATTTTCCGCTCATTACAAATCAAATTGAAGTATCTGCGATGCAGCTTGAACATTTCGAAAAAGGGACAATTGATTTATGCCAAGAAAAGCGAATCAATCCTATGATTTGGTCACCTCTTGCTGGCGGAGAAATCTTTACTGGTCAATCAGAACGTGCTGTACGTTTACGTGAAACTTTACAGAAGGTTGCTACTGAACTAGGTGTTACAAGCATCGATACAGTTATGTATGCATGGCTGCTTGCTCATCCAGCTAACATGATGCCAATCGTTGGATCTGGTAAATTAGATCGTGTTAAAACAGCCGCTCTTGCTACAAAAGTTGATTTAGATCGTCAACAATGGTTTACAATTTTCGAAAGCTCTAATGGACATCCTGTACCATAATACACAAAAAGAAGAGCCGTTTCTTTACAGCTCTTCTTTTTCATATGTATTTCTAGTCATGGCAAATACACACATATCCCTTAATCCATTTCCATCTACCGCTACACTCGCACTTTCCAATGTACCTTCTAACTTAAATCCTAATTTCTCAGGTATCGCTCTACTCTTCTTATTTAAAGAATCGCATCGAATTTCTACGCGGTTTGCTTTCAGCTCAGAAAAAGCAAACTCCATTATACCTTTTGCAGCCTCTAGCATATAACCCTTTCCACTAAACCTTGAATCAATCCAATACCCAATTTCAAATTGAGGTATATCCCAATTAATACGATGCAATCCAGCTGATGCAATAAATTCACCTGTTTCTTTCGAAAAAACTAGTAATCTTAAATCCTCACGCTGCAAAAATTGAATATGCGATTTTCTAATGCTCACTTCTACTTCTTCCTCTGTTTGCTCTTTTTGTGCAAAAACCATCCAAGGTTTTAATTCTTTCATAGAAGCTTGAATTGCATCGTACACAGATTTACCGTCACCCGGTTTCGGCATTCGAATAAATAGCCTATCAGTATAAAATTCAGAAGGAAAATCGAATAATAACGGATTCACTTTCAACACTCCTTTTAATTCTTTTATATATAATAATATCCATCTCAAACCATACAGTAAAGAAATTTCTGAATTTTACACATTTTACTCATTCACCTCTACCGCTACACGAACTCCAGATTCAATTGCACCTTGTATCCATCCGTGATATAACGTTGTATGATCACCTGCAAAGTATAATCTCCCCTCTGGTTTTATAATCGCTGGTTGTAGCTCAGATTCTTGCCCTGCCTGAAATAGTGCAAACCCTCCAAGTGCATATGGATCCAATGTCCAACTTTTTGATATGCCAGACATGAACTCATCATATACTTGATCGCCTAATATTGTCGCTAAATTTTGTAGTGTGTAATAAATACGATCTCCCTTTGATAACCCATCCCATAACAACGCATCATAAGACCATGTATAGCTGCCTAACATCATAGCGGATCCTTTCTCTCCAATTCCGTGACTTGGATAATAGGCATAACGAATTGGCAAATCCGTTATAATTCTGCCACCTAATTGTCCTTGTTCTTCCCAAAATCGACTTTTAAATTGAATTCCTATTTTCGTTGCTGGCATATAATGCAATTCACGAATTGCTTTCCATTTTTCATGAGATATAGAATCAAATGGATCTACTTCGACAAAGCGCATTGTCGAAAATGGAATTGTAATAATAACTAAATCCCCTGTAATACTACTATATTCAAAAGTTTCCTCGTTTCGATAAAAAGCTGTCACACCGTTATCATGCTGATGTAGCTTCATTAATTTTTGATTATATATAATATTTCCTTCAAATTGTGGTAAAAAGGACTTTGGTAATCTATCATTTCCTCCTACAATTTCACAAAATCCACTCTCCTCTTGCATAATATATAAAAAGCGTAACGTCTCAACAAATGACCTTTCTAAAAAACCTTCTAAATCTAATAGAACACCGATCATCTCAATCGTTACTGGTGAAAAGTAAGTATTATATTGATAAGGATGATACTTTAAAAATTGTCCTGTAGAGTACCTCCCAAAATCCTTTACTACAACATCCCAATTTTTCTCTGGGTTCTTTTTTATAAAATTTATAATGGGCTGTACCGCTAGCAATAATAGCTCCTCAGACGTTTTCCCGACCTCATTCATTTCTACAGGATACTTTAATATACTTGGATCTTTTTCGTATTGTTTTAATGTCGTTTTCCGGCCATTTACGAAAATGATATCAGTCTCATTCCTATTAATAAATGGGCTCACCTGTAGCCCAAATTTTCTTATATATGCCATCGTTAATGTGTGCGAATACGGAATTCTCATTGCTCCTACATCTAAATATAATCCGGTATCTTCCATTCTAACTGTTTCTATGCGGCCACCTACCCGGTTGTTTGCTTCAAAAATTTTCACTTCATGTCCTGCATCTTTTAATAAAGATGCCGAAACCAACCCAGCCATGCCTGCGCCTACTACGATAACTCGCTTCGGGTTCGTCGTCTTCTTTAATCCTTTATTTATAACTTTCAACACTTCATCCATCTCAGTGTTATACATTATATTTTTCTGCACAATTCCACCCCTTACTTCATAAAATGGGCATTAGTGGTTTAGTGCATTTTATTCATAAATTCCTATAAACATAACAACATAGCAAGTGGAATATTCACTAAAAGTACATAAGAGTTAGCTTTCACACCTCATCACGCTACGTATAATATAGCAACGGTAAAGAAGGAGTGGTTGAAAATGAAACAAACATACGACTACAACGCTACAAAGAAGTATTTAGAAGGAAAGAAACAACAACTATGCAACAAACTTAGTAGTAAACAACTATCTAAAAAAGAGCGTGAACAACTACAACTTGAGATTGATAACTACGAATATATATTAAATTTAGTCGAAATGAATCATTATGAACGAGGATTTTCTCGTTAAAAGTAAATATAGAATTTATCCACTTTTTATTTTGAGCATTTTATTACGCATTTTTCGTAAGTAAATATATAATAGGATGTACATTAAGATTGAGAGGTATATTCTATGATCAAATTAAGTGTATTAGACCAATCACCTATTTCAGAAGGTAGTACAGCAGCCCAAGCTTTTTCACATACAGTTACGCTTGCACAAGAAGTTGAAAAATTAGGATTCACACGTTTTTGGGTATCTGAGCATCATAATTCCATCAGCCTTGCTGGTTCAAGTCCTGAAATACTTATTTCTCATATTGCAGCAAAAACGGATCGTATGAGAGTTGGTTCAGGTGGTGTTATGTTACCGCACTATAGCCCTTATAAAGTTGCTGAGAATTTCCGCGTTTTAGAAGCGCTTTATCCAAATCGTATTGACCTTGGTGTTGGCAGAGCACCTGGTGGTATGCCCATTGCAACTCGCGCACTACAAGAAGGAAAAATGGTCTCACTTGATCAATATCCAGAACAAATTGCAGATGTTGCAATGTACTTACATGATCAAGTACCAGAAAACCATCATTATGCAAATTTAAAGGCTACTCCTGTCATTCCAACATCTCCCGAGATGTGGATGCTCGGTTCTAGCGGAGAGAGCGCAATGATTGCCGCAAAACAAGGTGCTTCTTTTGCATTCGCACAGTTCATTAACGGATACGGTGGCCCTGAAGTAATGAAGGCTTATCAGGAACAGTTCCAACCTTCTTATTTAGGAGATAAACCAAAATCAATCGTCTCTATTTTTGTTATTTGCGGAGAAACAAATGAAGAGGCGGAAAAAATTGCTTCTAGTTTAGATTTATCAATCTTATTACTAGAACACGGAAAGCGTACAACTGGTACTCCTTCTATCGAAACTGCACAAAATTATTCATACAGCGCTTATGATTTATTCCGTATAAAAGAAAATCGTCAACGTATGATCGTCGGTGATCCATCTTCTGTGAAAGAACAAATCGTAAACTTAAGCAAAGCGTACAATACTGATGAATTTATGATTGTTACAATTACTCATCGATTTGAAGATAAATTGAATTCTTATCGCTTACTAGCAAATGCTTTTCATTTATAATGACAAAAGGGAGATACATCAATTATGATGCATCTCCCTTTTTTACTACTTATTATTTTTGTCGTCTATATATTCAATAGCTTCTTTTAATAGTTCATCAAAATCCTTAGGATAATCATGATTTAAACTGGGTACAACTTTAAACTCATGTTCTATATTCTTATCTCTTAATAATTGTACAAATTGCTGCGTACATTCAAAACAATCTTCATCTTGATCCCCGCACACAATATATCCCTTTATCTTTTTATCTTGTAGCACTTCCAATAACTCATTCCATTCTTCAATCTCTGGAAGCCACGGTGCCATAAAAATAAACCCATCCACAGCTATATCTTTTTGTAAAATTGTATATAGAGCTACTCTTGCGCCAGCAGAAAAACCACCAATTATTACACTTTCTACTGTATGCTTTTCTATAAACGTAACGTAATGCTCTTTTAATTCCTCTTTCCCTCTATGTATATCGTCCCAAACAAATCCATCTGAAAACTGAATTTGCGAAGATTGTGGTAAAGCTAACGTATAATCTTGTGTCAAAACAGATTTCCAATATGGTTCTATTATTTCTATATTTTCTTGATCCCCGTGCATTGCAATAAATAGTTTTCCTTCTTTATTGCTGTCTAAATATTTCACGTCTGCTCGTTCTGTTTTCTTTGCTAATTCTTCTCTTTCTTTACATAATTGAACCATTTTATGAAACTCTTCAAATTTATGTAGTGGTTTTAAATCATCGTCCGAAATTAAATACTCATTTCCGTACCAAAATCCATTGTCTATAATAGCTTCCTTCATTAACTGTAACGCTTCTTCTTCAAGCCCCGCTGCACTCGCTAGCGCATATTTAAAATTATATATTTGCGCTTTATTCCCCACTACACCTTTAGCATGCTTCATTATATAAGCGTACGCTTCTAAACTCCCTTTATTTGCGTAACGATGTAACGTTTCATTTAATAATTGAATGTAAGTCATACTATTTTTCATACACCCATTCCCCCGTAATCTTTTATAATATTTATTTCTCAAACCTTTATACCATTCTGTAATCACTGTATATAACTCACACTAACAATACTTAATCATTACTTCTCTTCGTCCAATAAGTTTATTATAAAGTTTAATAAACAGAAAAATCAATATTTTCGAAAGCAAAAAAAGACAACAATATATTTATTGTTGTTCTCAATACATCTACCCACTCTTTTGTTTTTTTCTGTCCGGTTTACTTGAAACTAAATAATGTTTTTCTGAAATATATAAGTCTCTTTTTAATATACGCTTCAAATATGGTCCTAATTTTATCCCGCATATAAGACGCTCTTCACTACCTTCAACAAGTGGAAACATTTCTTTTTCTGTTACGTACTGATCTACTGCTTTTTGTACGATATCAATTTCTTTAACTAGGTTTAGATTTTCTTCTGTATGTTCAAATACCTCAAGCGTTTCCTTCGTAATAAGAAAACTATTTGTTGGAAATGCAAGTAAATACGGCTTTAACAAATCATAATTTACTGTATAATCATCATTTACTAATACTGTATAAACAATATTAGCATTCGTTTCTAGAAACTTAGCCATCGCTTGTTCTAATTCATCTTTCGTAATTTCACGCTCTTCTTTTCCAGTTCTGAAAAAGCGAAACATTGCATCGCCTCCTTTTTACTATATTATAGCATAAAAGAAAACTGAAAAATGACAAAAAAGCCATTGAACGAATTTTTCAATGACTTTTTTCTTAATATACTTATATTTATTTTAAGAACGCACTTAGCATCCATACATGTTGTTCTAATGTTGTATGAATCGCTAACAACATGTCTGCTGATGTTTCATCGCCAGCTTCGCCAGCAACTTCCATACCTTCTTTTAATTCTTGAATAAGTGCAGAGTAATCATTCACTAATGTTTGCACCATTTCTTCTGCAGATTCCTTGCTTGTCCCTTCACTCACACTAGATGTTGCAAGATATTCTTTCATTGTCGCTAGCGGTTTACCTTCCAACGCTAAAATACGTTCTGCTAATTCATCAATATTTGTTCCAGCTTCATTGTAAAACTCTTCAAATTTCTCATGTAACGTAAAGAAGTGTGGTCCTGTCACATACCAGTGATAATTATGTAGTTTCACATATAACACATTCCAGTTTGCTACCTGCTTGTTTAATACTTCAACAACATTTGTTTTCGTACTCATACAATCCACTCCTCTTATCATTTCATAATGTTTATCTTTTAATAACCTAGTTACATGTTACCATACATTTCCTACCCTTTCGAACGATTGGCTCATATGTAACAAAGTTTTAACACCTTTAATGCTTCCCTAATATCTTTTAATTCATGTATGTTTTCAAACACTTCATACGTCTAATTGTCCAAGCTCATACATATGCATAATAGTAAATCAAGCTCATCGTAGTAGAAAGAGGGATAACATGGACAATCAACAATGGCAAGTAGCAAAGAAAGTTGCTGCTACTTATATTGGAACAGTCGTTGGAGCTGGATTTGCTACTGGACGAGAAATTGTTGAATTTTTTACAGTGAACGGATTATATGGAACAATTGGCATATGTGTAAGTGGATTTTTTTTTATTTGGCTTGGCACAAAGATGATGTTACTTTCATCACAAATTGGTGCATTTTCAGCGCAAGAATTCAACAAATATTTATTTGGAGATGTATTTGGCAATGTTGTAAACACACTATTATTACTCGTATTATTTGGTGTAACGAGCGTTATGTTATCAGGAGCTGGGGCGGTATTTGAAGAGCAACTTCGTTTACCAAGACAACTTGGTATTTTCATTATACTGATCGCCTGTCTCATTATAGGTAGTCGCGGGTTACAAGGGGTTTTTGAAGTTAATACACTTGTCGTACCTATTATGATGATTTTTATTATCGGACTTGCTATTACAACTTTTTTTCACGGTACAACTCCTATTAGTGACACTATTCCTGCAGAAAGCTGGAATATGAAGTGGATTACTAGTCCTATTACATATGTCGCCTTAAATCTTTCTCTCGCCCAAAGCGTTCTCGTCCCGTTAGCCAGTGAAGTAAAAGATCGAAAGGCCATTTTATGGGGCGGTATTTTAGGCGGCGCAGGACTTTCTTTAATTTTATTATGTAGCCATTTAGCTATTTTATCAGTCGATCAATTTTATCAATATAATATTCCAATGGCTGAAGTCATAAGAAAATTCAATGCAACTTTTCACTTTTTCTTTGTTCTTATCATTTTCGGTGAAGTGTTCACAACTTTAGTTGGTAATGTGTTCGGAATGACAAAACAAATGCAATCCATCACCGGATGGAAAAGTAACAATATTATTTTCTTCATTTTACTAATTAGTTATTGCTTTAGTTACATTGGTTACAGTGAATTACTCCACATTCTATATCCTATAATTGGATGGTTCAGCATCATTTTACTGCCAATTATTGCTTTTAAACAACTTCAAAAAACATAAAAGAAGCATCCATGTTATTGGATGCTTCTTTTATGTTCATTCACAATCATCGCATACTTCCCAGTACGGCCCCATTTCGATTGCTAAATATGGCTTTAATTGCAAGCGAATCATCCGACTAGGCATGCGTTCTAAAACGAATTGAATCCCTTCTTCATCTTCGTCTAATTCAACTTTTGCAATCGCAATTCTTTGCATAATAGAAATAGGCATTCCATCTTTATATAAAGTGATTTTCACCTCATCATATTCATTAAAATACAATTCAACACTCATTTGATTTTTCAACATTTCATCAACAATTTCATATTTATCATTTCGTTCCTGGATTATATATTTCCAGCCGCCTCTACCTTCTTCTTTCGGAGCTGCTTGAAATAATGTCATCAAATCCTCGTATAGCATAAGATAACCCCTCTCTTACTAAAAAACGATGAGTATTTTATATACCCTTTATCTCTATCACTATCCATATGTATTGTACCATATATCACTGTTCTTACCGTATTCATTTGCTCCATAACTGCATATAAAACAACTGATTTTCTTCATTACTATATGAATTGTCTCTCATTGTATTTCTTAATATGCTTCTAACGCTTTCCAATCATATCAAACATAAGTAAATGCACTCTTTGTCCATCCTCCGCTTAGTATTTCCTTACACTAACAAAAAAAGAAGAGTGACTTTTATCACTCCCCTTAAAAGAATTTCCCCGTAGCTGTTAACGCTAATACAAGTATTAAAATTGTAAATAATAATGATACAATGAAACTAAAAATAGGTAATGCTTTCTTTTCATTCTTCTTAAAGACTAACTTTAAACTAAGAAAGATGTTTACTGGTACAAGTATAAAATAAAAATATTTAACAATTTGCACCGAGCTATTCGAAAGTGTTTTTAAAATAAACACTTCAATTAAAAAGACAATAAAAAATGAAATACTTAACCAAAATGAGACATAACTAAGCCAAGAATGTCTTTTGGTACCCCAATAAACTCCCATAGTAATCTCCTTTATTTGCATTTTATACGATTATAATTATACACAAAGTAAACAAATACCTTTATTTTTCGACAAATATTATACAACATATACCTTTAAATATTATAAAAATACTCTCAATCTCATTTCATTTTACATAATAAAAACAGACTACTCCAATAGCATACTGCTATTTTGGAGATAGTCTGTCCACTGTTACACTTTAAATCTTTCAATTAACCCTTGTAACTCTTCAGCCATTTGAGATAATGTACCCGCCGCCGAACTAATCTCCTCAATGGACGCTAGTTGTTCTTCTGCTGATGCTGCAACGTTTTGAGTACTCGTCGCATTGTTCTGTGCTGTCATTGCAATTTGACCTACTGAAATAGATACTTCATTTGCACCTTTTGACATCCCATTAGCCGTTTCAACCATCGTTTTAATCTGATCTGCAATTTCATTTGTAGATAGTAAAATCTCAGTAAAGTTTTGCTTCGTTTCATTCGCAATAACAAGTCCAGATTGAACTTCTTCATTTACATGCCCCATAGATTTTACCGTCTTACTCATGTCATCTTGTATTTCACATATTAATTTACTAATTTCACTAGAAGATACACTAGACTTCTCCGCCAATTTACGTACTTCATCTGCAACAATTGCAAATCCTCTTCCGTGCTCTCCTGCTCTTGCAGCTTCAATTGCCGCATTCAAAGCTAGAAGATTCGTTTGATCTGCAATATTTTGAATGACTTCTAGTATGTCACCAATTTGTTTTGATTTATTATTTAGCAACTGTATAACTTCATCTGATTGTGAAACAGATTCTGCAATAGACTGCATTTGATTTACTGTTTTTCCTACTAGTTTCCCGCCATCTTCTGCTTTTTCACGAGTATGAGCAGAAGCCGTACTAATTGATGATGAACTATTTGCTACATGCTGAATTCCTTCTGTTACATCAAATAATAACATTGCACCATTTTCTACGCTCGTTGTTTGCGTTGTTGCCCCGCTCGATATTTCATCCATCACCATTGTAATTTGCTCAGTCGCTTCACTCGCTTGTCTTACACTTGCCGTTAGCTCTTCTGATGCTGCTGCAACATGTCCAGCCGAAGTATTAATTCTTCCAATTAACGTTCGCAATGCATCTGTCATCTCATTGAATCCTTTTGCAAGTTGGCCAATTTCATCATTAGAATGAATCTCGATTGTTTGCGTTAAATCTCCCTCACTTATTTCTTTAGAAGTGGCAACTAATCTTTTTAATGGCTTCGTTATAGAAAGTGTCACAAAATAAATAAGTGCTCCGCCTATAACTAATGAAATAAACATAACAATTAACATATTATAAAATACAGGCTGCGCAGCTTCAATTATTTCATTTGAGTACATCGTTCCACCGATTTTCCAACCTGTTTTTACATTTGTAGCAAATACCATTTGTTTTTCGCTGCCATCATACATATATGAAAAAGCACCATGGTTATCTTCATAAATTTTCTTCGCCCAAGCATCAGATGCCTTTTCTCCTGATTTTTCTTGAGGGTGCGCAATTATTTTTTGTTTCTCATCTAAAATGAAAGCATATCCTTTTTTACCAATATTAATTAACTTTGTTGTCTTTAATAAATTATCTAAGCTTAAATCTATTGCTACAACACCATTTTTATCTTCTGTTTGTTTTGCAATCGTTACGACAATATGTCCATTTCCTTTCGCCTTATACGGCTCAGTAATGACAATACCACCTTGTTTTGCCACTGCATCTTTATACCAAGAACGATCTGTTGGATTATAGTCTGCTGCCATTTGTATATTTGGTTCTTGCACAAATTTCTTATCATTCCCAGCAACATATACTTGTTCAACATCTTTATTCAAATTGATATATTGAGATAGCATTTTTCTTAATTCATCTTGATTATCCCCTTGATACATATTACCTTGAATCACCCGTGCAAAATTATTCACGTCATTAAATTTCGCATCAATCATTTGATTGATTAAATTATCCAGTATTTTTATATTGTCGTGAGCACTGCTCGTAATTTGTGATTCAAAATTCTTTTTAGCTGTTTGATAAGACATGCCTCCGATAATAGAGCCAGCCGCAATTAAAATTACAAAAAATGAAATTAATAACTTTTTTGCTACTTTCATATCACGAAACCAATTTAATAGTCTACCCATTACAAACCTCCTGCTTTTCAATTTCAAAAGTTAAATCTAGCGAGTTGTAAACATTTCCCATCCCTAAATTATTATTTTCATAATCTATTACGATGAATACTTTGTAAAGTTTAAACAATTAAATTCCCTTTGTCTATATATTTGAATAATATTATTATAAAATTTACAAATGCAAAAAAAGCCAAAGGGAACCACCCTTTGGCTTTTCATATTTTTTTATGCTGTTTAGAAATCTTTTTCCACTTATCACGCTCAGCTCTCGCAAGAATAGCATCTTGTTTTCTCATAAAATACGCCAGTTCTCTTTGTAATTTTTTATAGCTTTGCAAACGATTTATCGTAATAATTCCGTTATCAATTGCATTATGCACTGCGCACCCTGGCTCATTTTCATGTTTACAATCCCTAAAACGGCACGTTTTTGCTAATTCTTCAATATCAGAAAATGTTGTTTGAATTGCATCGCTTCCTTCCCAAAGCTGCAGCTCCCTCATACCCGGAGTATCAATAACTAAACCACCACTCGGTAATCGGAACAATTCACGATGAGTTGTCGTATGCCTTCCTTTACTATCTTCCTCACGAATATCTCCCGTTTTTGCTACTTCAAGTCCTATTAGCGCATTTAACAAAGTGGATTTTCCAACCCCCGATGACCCGACTAAAGCAATTGTTTTTCCTAAAGAAACAAATTGCTGCAACGATTCAATACCAGTTTGCTCTAAACTATCAACGACGAAGATCGGAACACCAATTGCCACAGCTTCCGTTTCTACAATTTTCTGTTCCACGTCTTCACATAAGCTACTCTTTGTTAAAACAATAACAGGCATTGCACCACTTTCATACGCTAATAGTAAATAACGTTCTATTCTTCTTACGTTAAAATCATGGTTAAGCGCATTTACTAAAAATAGATAATCTACATTTGCTGCTATTACTTGTTCTTCCGTTCGATTACCAGCCTCTTGTCTAGAAAAAGAGCTTCTTCTTTGAAAAATACGATGAATAATTGCTTTCTTTTCATTCTCTATTTTCTTTATATACACCCAATCACCAACTGCTGGATAATCTCCCTTCGTTACTGCTTCATGCCGAAACTTTCCAGACAGCTCTGCCATATATTCACCATCATTACAAATAATTCGATATATATGTTTATGCTCAAGTATAATACGCCCTACTTCAAAGTTCTCTACAGCTTGTTCTTCAAAAAAAGAATCCCAGCCGAATGATTTTAAAATATTTTGATTCAAATTGATATCCTCCCTAGTTTGAGCTAAGCGGAAGGATCGTGCGCTCACTTATACAGTCTCGCCCTTTCCATCCACCTTTGTATTTGGTTTATTATTTATATACGTTATCTTCGCCATAATACATCACTCCGTTCTCATTTTAATTACTCTCATTATATGGAATATTCATTTAAAAAGCTACCTTATTTAACGCAATTTTCAAATATTTTATTTTTCATCATTCTAATTTGTCCACGGTGACTAACCTCATCTTCTAGCACATGAAACCACAGATAGTGTTGGTTATACACTACACCGTTAGGCCACTTTCTTTCTGACATAAGCCATTCATCATCTTGTTCATTCAAATACTTCAGAGATTCTTCTCGAACACTTTGTAGAAGTTGTACATAATACTGTATTTCATTACCACGGATTGTTCTCCCCGCTTTCCCTAAATACAGTGCGTCTTCCCATATTTCTAATTCTTCTTTTGTAAAGTCGCGCTCTTGAAATGAAATAAGTTGATGGGCTTTTTCTATAGCTGCTATATGCTTTAGTAACGCTCCGATGGAATTCCCTCCACTCGTCATAATGAAATCTAATTGCTCAACAGATAGATCGTTTATTTCCTGTAATGTTACAGCCCTCGTATGCTCCAGCATGCTTACTAATTCCCCTATATTTTTTGTATAACCATCTACACTTCTTATTCGATAATCTATATTCATATCACGCACCCCTTTCTACATTCATATTAAGGAATAACCACTTCATATAATAGACTGAAAGATATCAGATTTTTCTGTTATAATTATATTGAATACGTAATAAACCTAAACAAACTTTCTCAATATGCTTCTATGAAATATTAAAAGGAATCAATATAAAAGAATCGAATCTTATTCACTAAAAGGAGTGGATTCGATGGAAATGTATCAATGGCTAACTGCTGTTCTCGTTGGTGGCATTACTGGTTTCGTTTCCCATCTTATCAATAACCAAGGCAAGTTATTGCTTCCACGCCGTTTGAAAACTTTTTTTCACTTTGGGTTTTTGACTGATATTTTCACTGGTAGCTTAGCTGCACTTCTTGGACTCGTTCTATTCGATGTCACCTTAATAAAAGAAATTATAAAAGTATCCATTGTGACAGCTATTTCCGGTCAGACTTTCTTACTGCACCAAGCGCTTGGTGGTGAGCAGGCTAAAAATACACAAATTGGGAAAGCTGATGAGAAGATTCAAGAAATTGACAAATTATTACGACGTTAGTCTATACTTTCTTTAAAAATTATTGCTATAATAAACAATAAATATTTTCTATTGCGTCGTTTGTCAGAAGAAAGGGTGTTTCGTATGACAAAAAAGAAAATAGAAGATTTCTTAACAAACACTGAAAAAGAGGAACTGCTAGAAAACTATAAATGTTTACGAGAAGCCCGCACAAAAAGCGAAGCTAATTATTTTGGTGAAGCAGTAGACCATCTATTAAATAAAGCAAAACAACGAATTATTAAAGATGCAGGCATACATGATGAAAATGCAGCAACTGTTCAATCAAAGAGAAAAGCACTGTTTTAGTTACATTAGCTAAAACAGTGCTTTTTATTTAGAAATTTATCTTCTTCCCATACTATATTCTCTCTGCCTTTATTCTTCCCATTTTTACAGTTTCAAAAGTCATATAGGCCTAGAGATCCACCTAATAATAGGTAAAATAATTGAACTTGTAATGCAATAATCTATATAAGTTTATTAAATCGCTTCTTTTAAATCTGAATGCGGATTTGGTCCGTATTGATTGTCATTTTCTTCACTTTCAATGATAAAAAATACAAGTAAAACAACGCTACCAAACGGTACAAAATTTAATAGTTGCCACCATCCTGTTTTCCCAATATCATGCAATCGTCGTGCACCAACCGAAAAACTTGGTATAATCATTACTAACATAAATAGCAACGCAATAATAGCAACTAACACCTCTGAAAATGATGATAAAAATAACAGTAACCAAAAAATTACGATATTCGATAAACTAAAAGTCCAGTACTCTTTTCGCGTAGCTCTACCACTAAAATTCCCATAATTCTTTAGAGCTTTCAAATACCATTGCATGTGAACTACCCACCACTTAGTATCTCTTACGAGCCTACTTGAAGCGGGGGCTTCTCGGTTCATCGCTACTTTTGATAGCTAACGAATTTGTCCTAGGACAGCCGAGCTAACTCCCTTGTTCCAAAGGTTATTTTGTTACTATTTATGCCAACACTAATAAGCGAATGGCTTCCTTTTTGATATTGATCGCTGCATTATAATCACGGCCAATTGTGAGTCCACACAAACACGCATACATGCGTTCACATAATGGCATTTCTTTTTTATTTCCACAATTACTACACATCTTTGTAGAAGGAAACCATTTATCTATTTTCACAAGCTGTTTTCCTTGTTCTTGTAGCTTATATGCTAAAAATGTCGTGAACATCCCCCAACCATTATCCGCTACACTCTTACCAAATCTAAATGCTCGTGACATTCCTTTCATATGTAAATCTTCGATTGCTACAACGTCAAAACTCGTAGCTAATTCTTTAGACTTATGATGAAGAAAATTTTTACGTTGATTGGCGACCTTTTCATGCAATTTCGCTACACGAATGCGTTGTTTCTTCCAGCGCTCTGAACCTTTCACACGTCTTGCTAATACTCGTTGTGCCTTCGCTAATTTCTCTAACATCTGACGATAAAAGCGAGGATAATTGGCTTTCTCATCTTCGCTACTCACGTATAATTCAGCCATTGCGAAGTCTAATCCAACTACACGTTCTACTTTTTTTGGCGTGATTTCTTTTTCATATTCGGTCAAAATAGACACGTAATACTTACCAGTTGATGTCATCGAAATCGTACACGATTTGATGATATGGTTTGGTGGTATTTCTCTATGTTGCTTCAGTTTCACCATTTTCAATTTCGGTAATTTGATATAACCATGAAATAACATAATATTTCCATTTACTCGATTCGTTGTATAGGATTTTCTACTCTTTTTGCTTTTGAATGTTGGAAAATCATTTTGACCACTAAAAAAATTCTTATACGCAGTTTGCAAATTTAATTGCGCGTTGGCCAACGCTAAGGAATCGACTTCTTTCAACCATTCATACTCCACTTTGTATTTCGCAGGAGTAGGGAATTTTTGTTTCTTCAGTTCTTCCTTATTCGCTTTGTGTTTTTCATATGCTTCTTTTCGTTCAGCCAGCATTTTATTATATACAAATCGTACGCAGCCGAATGTTTTACGTATGAGATGTGCTTGTTCTTCTGTTGGATACAGACGAAATTTGTAAGCCTTATTCTGCTTTTCCATATCCATTCACCCCATTTTCCGCTTCATTTCCCATAAGCTATGACGGTAATCACACAACCTGAACACTACAAAATTATTATCTACTTTCATTGTTATACCAAACTTTACCTCTTATAAGAATAATTATATCAAAGGCGAAATAAATAGGAAAACCAAATGTTTGGCTACGCCAAACCGAAATTCATCTCCCACCTGCCGCTAGACTATCGTCTTTCACACGCCTGAGGAAGGAGACTTCTTTCGGATAATACGTTAAATCTCTCCCTTTTATCCCCAATAATATTAAAACATGTAATTATTAACAGATAAGTAGAAATATAACACCGCATTTATGTAAAATCCATATCCTAATCTAAATTATCCTCTATTTAAATAGTTTTTTCTTTCAGTATTTTTCACATTACTTTCACATCTATTTCACAAATATAAGTAGTCCGATATGCTAAACTAGGTATATCCTTTTCCAAGGAACTATATGCCGATATATAAATCCCTATCTTTATAGGGATTTTTTATTTTTGGAATCCTCATAACTTTGTTACAATACATTTCTTCTACTATTTCTATACTTTAAGTAACCACTGTAATAAAAAGCACATTCATGTATTCACACTCTTATTCATTCTGATTTACGAAATATTTATACAAGCTCTATGATGCACTTCCCGTTTCACTATTCTCAGTAAGCTTTTCACTTCTTCTAAACAGAAATAAAGCTACTACATATAGTAACGCAGTAAAACTACCTATAAGTATAAAATTATGAGATGCTACAAATAACATTCCTGCTATTGCCGCTCCAATCATTTGACCAATATACATAGAAGCATTTGCAAGCGCGGCTCCTGTTCCTCTTGCTACACTAGACATGTTTTGTAAGTGCCTCATCATCAATACAAACAAAATTCCTGTCACGAAAAATAAAACAAAGAACAATAACTCCACCAATATAATGTTTTTTACATGAGGAAGTAATACATATAGCACTGCTGTAAATACAATTCCACCATAAAAAGAAAGATTATAACCAATTTTATTTACGATTCTAGGGCCAAAAATATTCCCTGTTAAATTTCCTAATCCTAATACGAGCATAGCTGTTCCTATTTCATGAACCTGTAAGCCAAATTGAATGGACAGCCATACACCAAAAAATGAAAATGCAGCAAAATTACCAGTTTGAAAAACAAAATATGCAAAATAAGAAATCGAAACCTTTGAATCTGTAAGTAATTGTTTATAGCGCTTTAAGATGTTTGTTTTACTTCCACCTATATGAACCGGTTGTATTTCTGGTAATACTACATAGATAAGAATGACAAGTAGTGTTGATAATATACCAATGACGAAGAATGGTGTTGTATAGTGTATCATTGCCAAATACGATCCAACTGGCAACCCTAAAATTTGAGAGATTGCTAACCCTGCTGTTGCAATTCCAATTGCCTTTACAATTTCCTCCTTCTCTATAAGGAGCGGAATAGATGCCCACACTTGTGGAGATACAAAAGCTGCACTTACACCTGCTAAAAATCTAAATGTTAGCATCCATAGAAAACTCGGTGCCATTCCACATAAAAACGTACTTAACGCAAAAAAACTCATTCCTATTACCATCACTTTTTTTCTGTTTATGCCATCTGATATAGGACCAGCGATAAGCGCAAATCCAGCGTATCCTAAAGCATATGAACTCACCATCCATCCTGATAGCTCAGTTGAAACATGATACACCTGTTGTAATGTCGGTAAAAGTGGTGAAATTAAGAAAGTATCTGTACCTATCATAAACATGATCGTAAAGAATACAGCTAGTACTCTTTTCATTTAAATCTTCTCCTTTTATACAAAAAGAGGGAATTATCCCTCTTCTCAACTAATCTTCTAAAATAGATTCAATCTCTTTCATCACCTTTTCATTCAATGAAACTTCCACCGCTCTGACACTTTCTCTTATTTGCTCCGCTCGTTTCCCACCAGGAATAACAGTATCAATTCCTTTTTTGTTTAATAACCACGCTAAAGCTAAATGCGATACTTCAATATTTTTTTCTTTAGCTAAGCCTTTTAACTTTTCAACTTTTTTAAAGTTACTCTTATATGTATTTTCTTCAAATAGATTTACACTTTGACGCCAATCTCCTTCGCTCAATTTAAAATCTTCTGTATATTTTCCTCCTAGTATCCCAAAGGCAAGGGGTCCGTATGGAATAAATGAAATACCTGATTCTATACAATATGGCAAAAGTTCTTCCCCAACAGCACGATCCAACATATTATACGGTGATTGTACAACATCTATTTGTCCGTGCTGATTCGCTTCTTTTAATTGCTCTACGTTTACGTTAGATATTCCAATTGCACGAATTTTACCTTCTTCTTTCAGGCGATTAAGCTCACCAATTGAATCTATGTAACTTGTTTCTGGATTTGTAAAATGTAAATAATATAAATCAATATAATCAGTTTGTAATCTTCTTAAGCTATTTTCCACAGCATTTCTTAAATAGCTTGGCTCATTATTAATATAAACCTCTCCATTTAATAACGGCTGTATTCCACCTTTTGTAGCAAGTACAACTTCGTGGCGTTTTTCTTTTAATACTTCTCCTACTAATTCCTCTGATCTACCGAAACCGTATGAATCTGCTGTATCAAAAAATGTAATCCCTTGCTGGATAGCTTCTTCTATTAATCGTTTTCCTTCTTCCTCATTCACATCAGCATATAAATTATGCCCCCCTACAGCGTTTGTTCCTAGCCCCAACTTCGAAATATTTAGTCCTGCCTTTTGTAATTTTGTATACTTCATTTTTTCTCCCCCTATATTTCTATTGTTCGAATATATTCGAACAATAGAAATATACCACTTTATATGTTATAGTGCAAACTATATTAACTTATACAAGCAGGTGAAAAAAATGCGTACTCTCTATCATCCAAACCGAGAAGAAATTCAATTCTCTTCTGTCTTATACGCACTTAGCGATCAAATTCGTTTACAAATTGTAACTATGCTATTAGAGAAAAACGAACAATCTTGTGGTGCGTTAAACATTCCAATTGCGAAATCAACTTTATCTCACCATTTCAAAGTTTTACGTGAATCCGGTGTTATGTATACACGCCTTGAAGGAACACAGCGCTTCATTTCAATTCGTGAAGATGACTTACATGCTAGATTTCCCGGTTTATTAGACGTCGTATTACATGCGACAGAACCATACTAAAAAACATCTCATATGAATATGGGATGTTTTTTATTTTTTCTATTCTTTTTATAAAGTGAAACTTTACTCAGTGTGGATTTTGTTCATCACACACTAGAAATATATACGCTTCATTCTTTTTCACTTTATTTTTGTACTGGATCCTTTGGACGCTTTAATTATTTGATTACATTTTATACACATCATTAATATAGGGCCGCCTATCTGTTTCAATTCCTGTAGTTGCTTATGCTCACACTCCTTCATATTATTACCTCCCTTATCATATAATTAGGTCATTTTGTAATCACCATCACTACTAAGTTCATTCCTTATTTAACCTCTGAATAAAACGTTTAAATGCCGATATCCCTTCGTCATCTCGCTTAAAAACACCAGCATCTTCAAGCGCCTGTATAAATTTCCGTCCCACTTCTTCTCTTATAATCTCCTGTACATTTTGTTCATGTATCCGATTGTCATATTTGATTTTTAATTTTTCTGCCCATCGTATATGCGACGTTGAAATATCACTTGGAATGTTAAGTAAGAATTTTTCCACTTCCTGAAGTTCTGTTTTTAAACGCGCAGGTAGTACAGCTAACCCCATTACTTCAATTAGACCGATATTTTCTTTTTTAATATGTTGTATTTCCGCATGAGGGTGAAAAATACCTAGCGGATGTTCTTCACTTGTACGATTGTTTCGCAAAACAAGATCCAATTCGTACATATTATTCCGGTAGCGGGCAATCGGCGTAATCGTATGATGTGGAACATCATTCGTAAATGCAAATATATTAACGGATGGATCACTATATCCCTTCCACCTCTCTAATATGTACTCACCTGCATTTACTATTTGTTCTATGTCGTTACTTCTTAAGCGAATAACTGACATAGGCCATTTAATAATAGAACATTGCATTTCTGGAAAGTTAGTGAGTTCAAAAATAAAGTCATTTGATGCATTTGCCATAGCAAATTCATAATTTCCACCTTGATAATGGTCATGTGTTAAAATAGATCCTCCTACAATTGGCAAATCTGCATTCGAACCAAGGAAATAATGCGGGAATTTTTCTACAAATTTTAACAAACGTAAAAATGTTTGACGGTCAATTTTCATATCACGGTGTTCTGAAGACAATACAATGCAGTGTTCATTGAAGTAAATATACGGAGAATACTGTAGAAACCAGCTTTCATCTGTAAGATTCATACGAATCATACGATGATTCGAGCGTGCTGGATGTCCGATTCTGCCTCTATATCCTTCATTCTCAATACAGAGTAAACATTTTGGATAATTTGTACTTTCCAATACTCTCTCTCTAGCAATTTGTTTCGGGTCTTTTTCCGGTTTTGATAAATTAATTGTAATATCAATGGGTCCATATTCCGTATGTACTTTATAATTTATATTTTTGGCAATTTGCTTCATTTGGATATAGTTGCTGTTTTTACTTAATTCATAGAAGTAATTTGTTGCAGCCTTCGGGTTTTGTTCGTATTTTTCATAAAATAGAGAATTGATAACGGACGGTTTAGACATAAATACATCCATAATTACACCTGCTAAAATCTCCTTCTCGTCCATTACTGCCTCAATGGCTTTATGCATACAAGCATATTCAATTAACTCTTCCAATAACTCCGAAATTGCTTTCTTTGCGGGCGCTGACGCTTCCACTACAAAGTCATCTAAACGAAGTAAGGAAAGGATTTGATTCCTTGTATATATTTCATCTTCTTTTTCAATCAATTGAACTTCAATAGCACGATCAATTAACTGCTGGATAGCTTGATATATCATCAGTATATACCTCCTCTAACCTTTTAGCGGTTTATGTTGTTACGATGCTAGTTCTATGTACCTTTTATCATTTTATGAACAGACGTATAGGATAACCACCATTCTAATATACGTTTTTCTTTCTCCGAAGAAGCTATTAGCATACTTGAATCGCCCGTTTAGTAAGCCATTTTGTTACATTATACGTACGTAAAAACACTTCTACAATCAACATCTTGTCGTATTTTTTAGACATCTTGCTTTTCACTTTTAACATCTCACTAAAAACATAAAAAGGTACATTTTTTGAAGAACGATTTAATGAACACAATGAGGCATAGGCTATAAAACTACCTTTAACTTAAACCCTGATCCTTACCTCTGTGTCCCTCCCCCTGAAGCTAGCCCTTTAATAATAAACGTATCTGCTCCGGTATCGCCGCCGTTCAATTTTTAATGAGCTTCTCAAATAAAATAAGACGGATTCCCTAACTCGATAAGCCAGGATTATTTTTTATTTATCTTATTTTCAACACTACAAAAAACAATATTTCTAAAAAACAGAGCAATATCTCTCTTGTGTAAGCGTTTCATAAAAAGTAATCTATGGGTACAGATAGACACTGGGAATTACTTCTGTTTTTAATAGATTCTCAACTACTATACAAGCTTCACATTCTATTAAAATATTAAGTTTAAAAGGACATAAAGTGATCTATACCTGTGAAAAACCATCAATATCAAAAGTACCAAAATGGAAACGAGGGGGTACATATGAAAAAGTCAAAAAAGAAGTTCAGGAGGACAATTGCAACACTTGTGTCGGGTTGTGTCGTAGGTTCTATTTGTTTTACAAATGGTTCCCTAATCCAAGCTGAGGAAACCACGGATACTAAACAAGCTGAAAATCAAATCATTTCTAGGAGCCCAAATGCGGTTATTTCATCTAATCAAATGAACGTTCTCGTTGATGTGAATTTTCCAAGAGTCATTCAATATGATTTAAAATCTGGAAATGGAGCAGGAAAAACTTTTTACGGACAGACTGAGACATTAGATACACTCCTTATTAATGACGTAGCAGTAAAACCAAAAGTAAAAGCAAAAGTTTTATCAGATAAAGTTGTATATGAGATGACGTTAATAGATACGAATAACAATATATCTGCGGTTATTACCGCTGAGTTGGTTGTTAAAGAGAATATATTAGAATTCAATATTACAAAGATCATCGACAACAAAATCGTAAAAACTATTGAAATCCCAAATCATAATTTAATTTCTGTAAATAACAGTCAAAAGGATGCAGTGCTAGATGGCGTACAGATGTCAACAAATACTCGTATTAATGGTGACAGACAGGTAAATGTTGATGAAAATTTAATTATGAAAGATGAAGAGCAAAAAGGATATATGTATGCTTTTCTTTCTACTGATGAATTAAGTGCAAGTATATGGTCTAATACGGAGAATAGTTTAGTAAAAAAATTGGCTCCAGATTCTTATGCTGCAAAGACTGATGCTCAAAGAATTATGGCAAATGCTACGACTAATAGTGCAGGAAAAAAAACAATCGGTCTAAGTAGTACCTTCTGGACGTATCAAAAGTCAGAAGAACATCGTAAAGAAGATGGCACTCTAGAGCTAAAGGATGGGACAGTTAATAAGGTAGATGAAATGCCGTCTGTGAAGGTGATCATTACTACTGACGCTAATGATGATAAAAAGATAAACTGGCAAGACGGAGCAATTGCTTATAGGAAAATTATGAACGAACCTCTAGGGGCAGAAAAAGTTCCAGACTTAGTTGGTTACCGTGTTAACATGAACTTTGGCAGTCAAGCCCAAAATCCTTTCTTAATGGCTTTAGACGGAGTGAAAAAGTTTCATTTAAATACTGATGGACTAGGACAATCTATTCTACTGAAAGGTTATGGTAGTGAAGGTCATGATTCTGGTCATTTAAATTATGCTGACATTGGAACCCGAATTGGCGGTGCAAAGGACATGAAAACATTGCTAACAAAGGGTAAAGAATATGGGGCAACCTTTGGTGTTCATGTGAATGCAAGTGAAACTTATCCAGAGTCAAAATATTTCCAAGAAGATCGTTTATTAAAAAATCCAGATGGAACTTATAAGTATGGTTGGAACTGGATTGATCAAGGAATAAACATTAATGCTGATTATGATTTAAGAAATGGCAGAGCACAACGATTCAAAGATTTATATGATGCTCTTGGTGGCAAAAAGAATAATTTAGATTTTATTTATGTAGACGTTTGGGGTAATGGACAGTCAGGTGATAATAGTACATGGCCGAGCCGTCAATTAAGTAAAGAAATAAACAGTTTAGGTTGGCGCTTAGGCAGTGAGTGGGGATATGCGAACGAGTATGATTCCACATTCCAACACTGGGCAGCCGATTTAACTTATGGTGGATATACCCTAAAAGGTATTAATAGTACCATCACTCGTTTCATTAAAAACCATCAAAAAGATGCATGGATTGGTAACTATCCTAAATATGGAGGCGACGCAGATGCTCCATTATTAGGTGGGTACAGTATGAAAGACTTTGAAGGTTGGCAAGGTAGAAGTGACTACAAAGCGTATATTGATAACTTATTTGCGGTAAATATTCCAACCAAATTCATTCAACATTATAAAGTTACTCAGTGGGAAAATGGTAAAGCAGTTGAAATGAAAGATGATAAACAACAAACTTACAACTGGGTACCAGGTATGAGGTCAGTATTAAAGGACGAATCTAGTGAAAATACACTTACAATTGAAAGAAAATCAAATGATTTTGCAAATGATAAAGATGGCTATCGAACAAGAACTATGACATTAAATGGTAAACAAATATTTGAAGGTAAACCTGGTGACGAAAAGTATTTATTTCCATGGTCTTGGGATCAAAATGGCAAAAAATTATCAGCAGAGAATGAAAAATTATATCACTGGAACACAAACGGTGGAAAAACAACGTGGACTGTTCCAACTGGTTGGCAAGGTACCGTTAAAGTGTATGAGTTAACAGAATTAGGTAAAGAGAATATGAAAAATGTTAAAATTGAAAATGGAAAAATCACATTAGATGCAAAAAAATCTACTGCATATGTAATTTATAAAGGGCCAAAATCCAATAAAGATGTTAAATGGAGTGAAGGAATGCATCTTATAGATGCTGGATTTAACAGCAATTCCCTAAAAGATTGGAAAATCAAAGGAGACTCAAAAGCAGTTAAGATTACGAAGAGTGAAGGTAATAATAATATGCTAACAATCTCCAATAATAAAAAGAAAGTAAATGTTACTCAAAAATTAACAGACCTAAAACCTAATACAAAGTATGCTGCATATGTTGGTATAGACAACCGAAGTGAAGCACAAGCAAGCATAACGATTACTTCTAACGACAAAGAGTATACAAATAGTACTGGTAAATCTATCGCTAAAAACTATGTAAGAGCATACGCACATAATACACTTGGCTCTGAGCAAGCAAAAGCTGATGGTCAAATGACTTCAACTGTGGATGGAACAAGTTACTTCCAAAATATGTATGTGTTTTTTGAAACTGGGAAAAAAATATCAGATGTAACTATTGATTTATCTAGAGATGGTGGAAATGGTGCAAGTTACTTTGATGATATTCGCATCGTGGAAAGTAATGCCGAAAACCAAGTAAGCAATAATAAATTTGTACAAGACTTTGAAAATGTTGTACAAGGCATCTATCCGTTTGTAATTGGTAATATTGAAGGCGTAGAAGATAATAGAACACACCTGTCTGAATTACATGCACCATATACACAAAGAGGTTGGAACCAAAAAATAGTAAGTGATGTTATCGCAGGTAAATGGTCACTTAAAACGAATGGATTAACGGAAGGTGATGCTCTTGTGTACCAAACTATCCCTCAAAACTTCACATTTAAACCAGGAGTAACGTATAAAATTACTTTTGATTATGAAGCAGGTAGTGATGGAACGTATGCAGTGGTTACAGGTAATGCTCCATTTGAAGAAAAAGGAGTATTAACTAAGGAGGAATTAAAATCAACCGCAAGCAGTGATAAGAACGCAAAAGCTGGCACATATTCCTTTACTTTAACAGGAGATAAATCGGGGCAAAGCTGGTTTGGCATTTATTCCACTAATAAGGCAGCTAATACTAACGGTGTGAACGGATCACAAGCTAACTTTAACGGTTATAAAGATATTATGCTTGATAATCTAGTTATTGAAGTAGAGTCAAATAAATAGAATCAGTTGCTTTATATTGAAGAGGTTGTCTCAAAAGGTCATTAAAAAAGAGCTTTTGGAGACAACTTATTTTTTTATACTTTATAAACATAAGAGAATCGTTCCTTTCTGTCCGTAATTTGTTTGTGGTGACATACTTATACCAAAAAGAGGTTAACCATATAGCTACTCAGCTATCTTTCGGTCAACCTCTTTTCATTCACGATATTACACGAACTATAAAACTACCTTTATCTTAATTCAAGATTTTCAACTCTGTGTCTCTCCCCTGTAGTCACCTTTTTTCAATACGTAAATTATCTAAAATAAACGTACCTGCTCCAGTATCCCCGTTTAAATTCGTTCCATCACTGAAAATTCCAACATAAGTTTGACCGTTCTCAGAACCTGTCACAGTAAACTCTGCTGTTTTTGTATCAGTAGATGCAGTAAGAGTGTTATTCACACTCAATCCCTTTACACTCGCAATATCTCGAACATCAATTTCTTGATCCCCTGAAATAAAGCGGAATGCATTTGCTGTTGTTTGGTAGTCAAATGATACTTTATAAGTTACACCTGGTTCGAAACGATAATTTTGAGGAATAGTACGGTACAGCAAACCTTTGTTTCCAGTGTTCACTTTAACGGACCAATTCCCACCTAATACATCATCGACTAATTTTTTGCCTGCCCATCCTTTTTGCGTATATGGAGCATGCAATTCAGACAAATGAATTCTGTTGTCTTCTACCCCTTCTGTGTTACCAATAACGAATGGGTAAATTCCTTGTACCACCGTTTCAAAATCTTGTTTAAATTCCGTCGGTGAGACATGATTTTTTAAGGACTTTTGAACGATCCGAATATCATCAAATTTTGTGTTTCCTTTTCCAGAATCACGACTGAGAGTTAATTTAGCTTTATTAGTTACAGCTGTAAAGCTCACTTGCATGATTTGCATTTTGCTATTGTATCCATCATTTGAGGCATGTGAATCTGCCTTAACATAGTTCTTTTGCAGGCTGCGAAGTGTGTAATTGTTAACGTCTTCTTTCCCACCTGTTACTGTAATTCCGGCCTTTACATCACTATTGTTTTCAACATACACCTCTGCTACATATTCTTTACCTGGTTCCAAACCAGTAAGAACACGGGAAACAGTTGTATCTTTCGATGGACTATCAATATTCAAGTAGTAATCTCCACTACTTACATTACGGTTGCTTCCAGTTTGATTTGTTCTGACGGCACTTACAGCTTTGTTATCCCCCTCAATAGTTGTATATGCACTTACTTTTCCTGTATTGAATCCCGTGTCATATATATGAGCACCTTTGCTCCAATCATAATCAAGAATTTCCAAACCTTTATCTCTTTTTGGTACAACAACATAAGGAGTTGCCGCACTAGCTGTCAAAGTTACCTTATTATTTACGACCTTGACTTCTTTCATATCTGCTCTACCACGATCTGTCAGTTTGTATACATATACACTAGATGCATCTTTATATTCATCTGGAAGTGTCCAAGTAGTTGTACCACCTTCCAAATTCCAATGATATAGTTTTTCAGAATTAGAAGTTGGATTTTTAAAATCTTGTTTCACCCAAGGAATTAAATAAGTGTGTCCATCAAGTACAACGTTTCCATTCAGTGTAATAACACGTTCCCTAGAATTGTCTTTTCTAGTTACATCGACAACATCCCCATTACTTGGGTCTTTCAATTTTATTTCCTTTTCTAAGTTTGTCTTGCTTTTATCTCCTTCTACAGCTGTCCAATTCGTTACATAATATTTTTGTAAGAATTTAGTAGGTAAATTTGTATCAAATGTCATGCGAATAAAATTATCAAAATTCTTATCAGATTGCCACCCTTCGAAACCAGCTAATTCAAATCCACCAAGCAATGGATGATCAGCAGTTCCTCCTACTTCAGGCCAATTCAACACCCAAGAATCTCTTTGGTGATTGCTAATAAAGCGTAGTACTTCTGAGTTGATACCTTTGCTTTCCGGTCCACCGTAGTTTTTATCGGTAGCCCAGTGTTGCCACGTTGAATAATTGGCCATAGAACCACCAAATTCCGTTGTTAGTCTCCAGCCCCTATCTTTAAATTGATCTGCTATTCTATTTGATTCCCATTGATTTTGATACCATACATCTAAATAAATAAAGTCAAGATTTGAAACAGCAGCTTTCAATTCATCTAGTCTTTTCGCACGCGCTCCAGTATACAAATCTTTTAATTTATTAATTGTATAAGATTGATCTAGCCATCCCCATCCTAAAGAATTGGGACGATCAATAAAATCATTGTTGAAAGCTTTCGCTTCAGGATAAACTTCCTGCGCATTGATATGGACACCAAATTGGGTATTATACTTATGCCCCTCTTTAATAAGCGTATCCAAATCTTGCACGCCACCCATACGCTCACCTACATTACCGTAATCCGGATGACCACTGTCATGTCCTTCGTTTGCATATCCTTTTAATAAAACAGCCTGCCCCAATTCATCTGTAGCAAGAGCAACCTTTTTAATATTATCTGCTGTTTTTAAGAATGGTTGTTGTGCTTGTGATCCGAAATTCATTGCAATACGCATTCCAACATTATTGTTTACATCTTGATATCCTTTAATGTCTTGCATAATATCACGGTATGCAATCGCCGCATCTTGCCAATCTGTCTTATTATCAGTATTTAAATCTTTAGCGATAGCTATTTTAATAGTTGGTTTATTTTTTTGTGGTTCTGACATAAAATCTCTTTGGTAATATAGTGCACTAGAACCTATCCCCATTGCCTTAGAACCATTTTTATTTACATATCGATTTGCAACTAAGTTTTTATAGCCATCCACTTCTGAACTGGACCATACACCCGCACTCAATTCGTCAGTTGACAAAAATGCAGTATAATTTTTAGTAGATGTACCTATTTCTCCCATGGAAGAATCTACGCTTACATCCACATCTCCTGATTTCCTAACGTCAGTACTAATATTCGTTAATTTAGCTTTTGCACCTTTTTGCTCCGAATTTACTGAGATAACGTTCATATTAGCAAACTCAACTGTTTCAATTTTTGCACTACCATTATTTTTAATTTCATCGAAACTATAAATAACTTTATTATCATTTACTTTCAAAGATACTTTAAATACAGCATCAAGATTTTTAATTTCATCTACAACTTTTAATGTATATAGCACTTCACTATCGCTTAACTTTTCAAAGCTTACTTTAGGATAGTATAGTGCACCATTTACTTTCAATCCGTAAACAGGCGATTCTTGTCCATTCATTACTTTATCGCCAACTTTGTATTTCACAACCCGCGGGAATACTTGGTCAATAGTGACATCCATATACTTTGACTTTAATGTATCTTCTACTGGCGTGGTATCTGGAGGTTTTGGTGCACTATATTCCTTGATTTTGACATTAGAAATCGTAATATCGGCAGCTCCTCGGCTTTTTTCAAACCCAAGTCCCCCCGCTTGATCTACACCACCTGTTAAAGTCCAAGAATCTACCTTTTTACCATCAATGTATAACGTTGCAACATCGTCCATGAATACTAAACGTAAATGGTATGTTTGTTTTGCTTTTAACGGTACATTTGAAGTCATCGACGTCCAATTGTTTATAGGCCCAAATGTTTCACCAAAATACTGGTCGTTCGTATCCCCTGTTCCCACATAAGTGTATGCAGATGCATTTTGAACACGATAGATTAATCCAAAGCGATTCATCTTATCAGTATTAGTAGTAACATCCGCTTCAAAAACACCATTTTTAATCGCTTTCATTTGGTTATAGACAATTCGATTCTTTTGGGTAGATGTAACACCGAAAGTTGCTGAACCATCTTCATTATAAGTAACTTTTCCATCGCCTGAGATAATTTTAAAGTCGCCTTCTTCTAGTTTATTATCCGTAATGTCGACAAGTTTTTCATCTCCTGGATCCGTGCCTCCATCTCCAGGTGCAGCTCCTAATTCAATGAGAACTTGACTTTTTTTATCTCCAAAAGCACCAAGTTTAACTGCTTCCTTACCTGTAAGGAGGTTATTTACATCATTAGGTAAAGTAACCGGTCCAAATAAATCTTTTCCATCTAATGTAACATTCAAAGTGGTTGCGTTATAATCAATTTTAATGGAATGTGAGGTCCCAGCCTCTGGAAGTGAAACATTCGGTCTCGTTTTTAACCAATCACCTTTTCCTTGATATTTGTATTCATAGAACCATCCAAGTGAGTCGTAGCCTACAAAAACGAAGTTATTATTGTCAATATAGTGAGGATAGAAACCAAATCTAGTATCTTCTCCACTGGTTTCTGGAGTAAAGGTATACGCCATCGTTCCCGATTCTTTAGCGATTTTATTTTGTTCTTGAAAAATTGCAGCTTTAGCCCCATTATCATTTCCGGCACCTGCTCCAAGCCTTACATAGGACTTCCCATTTTGTTCTATTATTGCATTGATTTCGTTTCCTCCAGATGAAATTGTAACCCATGGATTAGACACATTTGCTCCTACATGTAATGGCACCATCATGCTAACTAAAAATGTCGGCACAATTAGCACAAGTGCAAGAAGGGTATTAAAAGCTCTCTTGAAATGCTTACTCTCCAATTCTTCTCCCCCTTTGAAATTTAAGTTTTAGTTAAAAACAATACCTGCACATTCATTTTTAAAATATACCAAAACCTGAAAGGTACCGCTTTCACCTATGTTTAGAATAGTTTTTTTCAAGTGCCGACTCAATAAAGATATTGTTTCTTTTTTTAGTTATATTGTCTTTTTAAAACGCTTACAAAATAAGGGTATTGTTACCTTTTTAAGTATGTTCTTTATTGAATTTTACTACATTCAATCGATTGGATTTTATACGATAATTAATATTCTTCGGTTTATTCACATGTAACGATTGCTCTTCCTCCCTTTAGTCATGATCACTGCTCCCTTAACTGTTCTGAGCTTTCACTCTAGAATTTGTGGCTATACTGGACGCAAATAAAAAATGAGCAGACGAATGTCTACTCATTTTTCTTCATTCCAATTAAAAAGCAGTTCTGGTGCAAATCTTCCTTCAAGAAATGAAGGACATATGGAAGAACAGATATTGTACTAACTTTGAAGCTCAGCTGTTACTTTTACTTTAGCAAACCATGAATTAGCTGTCTCTTTCAATACGAGATTCAGTTCTTCAGTATTCCTTTTACCAATATCTTTTAACCAATCACGACCTGCTTGTTCACCGCCTATAGCAAACGGTATAACACCGTCTTTCCAAGTTGCCCGACCACATAACACTCCGTTAAAGGTAGAACCGGAGTCTTTAGCAAATTTTAATGTTTCTTGAAATAATTTTGCGCTTACTCCTGCACTCAGAAATATAAATGGCAACTCGGTTGCTTCACTTTGTGCTTTAAAATAGGAAGCTGCCTTTTCTTTACTGTAAACAAATTCATCTTCTGTATATCCTTCCACATAGTTCATATCTACTGGAACTTCTACTTTTAATACATCTACTTTATATTGTGGTTTCGAGAACTCCTTCATGGCCTCAATCACTTTATACGGCTTTATTTTTGCGTATGCTTTATTTTTCACATTATCACTTTCAGCATCATAAGTAACAATCTCTAAGAAAAATGGTATGTCTTCAGCTGCACACTCAGATCCGATACGTTCCATATAGACATGTTTATAGTTATTAATTCTTTCATCTTCATTGACATCATAGTAGAGTAAAAATTTAATAGCGTCGGCACCTGCTTCTCTTAATCGTTTCACTGACCATTCTGGTAATAAATCCGGCAACCGTCCTACTTCTGACGCATCGTATCCAGTTTTTTCATACGCTACGATTAAGCCCGATTCTTTATCACGGACCTTAGCCGCTGGCAGACCGTATTCAGGGTCCAACAGAATCGCTGTAGCAAATGGTGTTAACTCCTCAGAAACTAATTCTTTGAAACGGATAATACCCTCATCTCCAACATGACTTGCACCGCCAGACGCAATCATTTTTTTCAATGAACCGCGTTGATCAATAGCCAATGCACCAATTATGCCATTTTCAGCAGATAACCGTTTTAGAGCTTCCAATTTATTTTTGGTTAGTTCTAGCATCAACATTCTCCTCTATCAATCTATTTTTTCAACTTTAACGAGATCAAAGTATTGTTTAAACTTATTCACATTAATATAACCAGTTCCAGCTTCCATCGTATTTAACATTCCTGTAGTCATCGCCGTTTTAAGAACAGTCTCGACTGTTTGATGTTGATGTAGTGCCACAGCTAACCCTGCAACTGTTGCATCACCTGATCCTACAGGATTGACCACTTCTACTCTCGGAATCGTAACTCTGTAATAGTCCTCACCGTGCTTAACAAATGCACCTTCACTACCCATGGACACGATAATCCACTCAATTCCAGTAAATAGTTCATGATTTAATGCTTGCTTCAGATCTATGCTCCCCGCTCGCATGTTTATGCCCAACAGCTGAGATAATTCCGCTGTATTTGGTTTAATGACAAACGGTTTTTCTTTATGCACCATCGCTTGTTTTAAAGATTCCCCTGACGAATCCATAATTACTGGAATTCTATTTTTATGACAGATTTCTAGCATTTGATAATAAAAGTTAGTTGGTAACCCTTTCGGCAAACTACCCGAAATTGTCACAAGTGAAGCTGTTGTAAGTAGATATTCGAATTTTTCTAAAAAATCAGTTCCCTCTTCTTTAGATAATGTTGGCCCAGATTCTAAAATCTCTGTTTGCATCCCTTCATGAAGAATAGCAATACAATTTCTTGATTCTTTTTTGATTTTTAAAAATTCATTTGGAATATTGACTTTATTTAATTCTTGAATAATGTATTCACCAATCGTACCACCAAGCACACCTGTCGCTAGGACAACCTCATCCATTTGAGCAATTACTCGTGCAACATTCAAACCTTTTCCACCAGCAGTTTTATAAACCGTTTCCACACGGTTAACTACATCTAACTTTAATTCATGAATCGGATAGGAAATATCGACCGATGGATTCATGGTGACAGATAAAATCATTGGACTCCCTCTTTCAGAAAATTGTTTAAGCTTGAAAACGGCATACTCCATCAAGATAGGTAGCAATTACATCCATCGCTGGCGTCATCACAATAAAGTCAGCAGCATATCCCTCGGCAATCTTCCCGCATTCGCCATCAAGCTGAACACTTTTTGCTGGTGCCGTACTCGCCATGTAAATTGCTTCCTCGGGCGAGGCAATTCCCCACTCGACGACATTTTTGACAGCATCTTTTAATTGCAAAATGCTCCCGGCTAAACTTCCGCTTTCCAAACGAGCCATCTCATCTTTTACTTTCACCGGAAACTCACCTAGTTGATAAGTTCCTTCCGGCATACCTCCAGCCATCATACAATCAGAAACCATTACAACCTTTTCTCTGCCGCGGACATTCATTAAAATATTTGAGGCAACAGGATGAACATGATGTCCATCACATATGATTTCGGCATAAACACCTTTTAGATTCATGGCCGCACCGACCATCCCCGGCTCACGATGGTGTAGTGGGCTCATTCCATTGAAAGTATGAATAAAAATGGAAGCTCCTTTTTCAACCGCTTGCTTTGCTTCTTCATAAGTTGCGTCACTATGGGCCAACGCCACGGCAATCCCTTCTCCTACAGCATATTCAATAAATTCTGCTGCCCCTTTCCTTTCAGGTGCAATCGCGATTTTTTTAATAGCATTATTTGATAATTTCTGCCAAACTTTCAACATATGAATTGATGGGTCACAAAAATATTTCGTGTTTTGTGCTCCTTTATGCTTTTCAGTAAAAAACGGTCCTTCTAAAAAGATTCCTTTAATTTTTGCACCTTGCACTTTCGTGTAATTGGCACCAATCATTTCAACGACGTTATTTAACGATTCTATTGAGGATGTTAAAGTTGTCGGTAAAAAGGATGTAACGCCGCAAGAAAGGAGTCCTACCGAAATTTGGTCCAGTCCTCCAAAACTATTGTCCATAATGTCGTGATTTCTAAATCCATGAATATGTGTGTCTACTAGGCCAGGAGCGATCCAATGTCCTCTATACTCAATAATGTCTGTCGTTTCCTCTGGTTTGTTTTCTGAAAAAACACCGAATTTTCCGTCTTTTATTTCTAAAAATCCAGGCCCTGTGACCATCTCATCAAGAAAAAACTTATCTGCAAAAATAAAAATAGACATGTATATTTCTCCTATCCTAGTTACTCATATTCGTAGATGGTAACACCTTTAACGACACGGTTCACTGTTCCTGTCGGTGAAGGTGTATCCGGTGTATTGCCTACTTTCACGGAAGCTAACAGTGAGACTGTTTGCCCAATCATGACAAAAGGTAATGCTAAGTAAGCATCCGGTACAGACTGAGCCTCGCTGCCGAATGCAAATCTGTTCCCAGCATAATTAATTTCTCCATCAACCTCGATGGCACAAATATAACTGGCAATGTCGTCTTGCTGCATTTCTTTTAACATATCTAAATCATATTGACGTGTATAAGGATGGTTAGAAACAAACACGAAAACTAATGATTTTTCGTTTACAAATGATTTTGGACCGTGTCGGAATCCGAGTGGTGAATCAAATGCGGTAACAATTTTTCCAGCTGTCAGTTCTAATATTTTTAATTGTGATTCTTTCGCTAAACCTTCTAAACTACCAGAACCTAAGTAAATAATTCGGTCAAAATCAAAATCTACTATCTCTTTGATGACGTCTTCGCTTTGAATGACACTTTCACCCATTTTATGAATTTTTTTCACTATCTTTGATTTTTCTTCATTCGATATAGAATCAAAAACAAGTAATGCCGTTAACGCCATGCAAGTATAACTTCCTGTCATGGCAAATCCTTGGTCATTCGATTTTTCAGGCATCAATAGCAATAAATTTTTTTCATTATTCACGGACCGTTTGGCTAATTTACCGTCTTTCGCACAAGTAATCGTTATTTGATACAAATCCGTTACTATTTGCTCAGCTAATTGTACGGCAGCAACACTTTCCGGACTGTTCCCGCTTCTAGCAAATGAAACGAGTAAAGTTGGATAATCCTTTTTGAAGAATTGATAAGGATTTGAAACTAACGTGGTTGTCGGAATACTTATTACTTCCCACTGTTGTTCATCGACTTTTTCTATTAAATAAGGGGTGACTGTATCACCGACATAGGCAGACGTTCCAGCGCCCGTAAAAATAACTCGAACCCGATTGTGTTTCATTACTATTTTTTGTAAAAACTCTTCAATCCCCTCGCTTTTCTCCATATACAAAGCAAAGGTTTCAGCCCATAAATCAGGCTGCCGTTTTATTTCCGCTGTTGTTATCGATGCACCTAACGAAACTAAGTTTTCTTGACTTAATGTAAACATATTCGTCCACTCCTCTACCTATTTGCCATCATTCTCTTCATAAAAGAAGATCGGCGCCACCTCATTACATACCTTCAAACACTCGTAATCCTGCACCAGTAACTCCATTATTTTGTGCCAATGTACTAATACTCATCTGCTCCAAAAGATGTTGTTGCTCAGGAAGCTGATACATTTTCAGCTTCGCTTTAATCAACTTCAGTAGAAATGGATTTTTCACAATGACACTACCGCCAAAAACCATTTTGTGCGGATCTAATAAGGAGGAAATCGTATAAAGTCCTTGAGTTAAGTAGTCGGTTACTTCGTTGATGATGAACTGATATTCCGGTACCTCGTTTATATAACCAGCAAAAACATCCTTTGTTAAAATAGTATCTACCTGTAAGTCCCTTTCGGCTATTCTTTGAATCCCTGGCCCAGCAGCGATTTTTTCTAATCGTTCATTGATCCCCTTCGAGAGGACAGGGATCAAGCCTAGTTCTCCAGCAAATCCTGCTCCCCTAAAAAATGAGCCGTTATGAATGATAGAACAAGATATTCCCGTACTTATAGTCACGTAGACAAAGGTTTCATTCCTTTTTACATGCGCTGCTTTCCATTCGGCATAAGCCGCCATATAGACATCATTGTCAATCATGATTCGCTGGATACCAAATTGTTCCTGCAAACGGACTGAAATAGGAAACTGTCTCCAAGGTAAATTATTTTGAAAAACGGCAATTCCTTTCTCGTAATCCACTTTTCCCGGTACCCCAACGCCAATACCCTCGATATTAGCGATGGAAATCGATGATTTTCTGAGAACTTGTTCCACGGCTTCTACAACTCTACCAAACATTTTTTCCCGGTCTGAAGGATCACTTTTTATTTCCGAACGTTCAAGCAGTTCGCCTGTATCCGAAATGATTCCCGCTGCAATCTTCGTTCCCCCAATATCAATGCCGACTGCCTTTTTCATTTGTCCGCACCCCTAGGTTTGTATTTGAAGTATTGAGTAATGTTTTATAATTGTTATCGTTAAACATATATATGCGATTCCTTGATCAATCCACTTGCCCTGGTTGATTTATACGTATTTCCGATTGTAGTCATAAAGTAGCCCTAAGAGACCAGCTAATCCAATCAACATCATACCTAGTTCGAATTTTCCAGCTGTCTTTTGGTAGATGATAATCAAAGACAGACATACGATAAACACAACAATTTTAATAATGAATAAAGCGCTAGCCTTCATTTGAAGCATCCTCCCACCTGATTTCACTAGGTGCCAACGTCACTTCTTTTCTGTTTCCTTGTCCATCATATACAACTGTCATTTGTTCGATCATCGAGTTGTTAACAATCGCCATTTTTTGAATAGATGGATATGCATGTACTTCACAATAAATGTTGCTCGCATGATACTTTTGAAACTCTCCTTCTTTATGGGCAGCATAGTATAAAGCGCGCATCAGCAGACGAGTATTTTCTTCGCTGTATGGTAGCCCTGCTATATAGACAGCTCTGCCTTCTCCGAACGGATGACTAGAAAGATGGACTTCTCCATTTGAATATTCTATTATTTCGGTTTTATCTGATAACGCATAAATATTTTTCATTCCTTCACCAAAATCAAATTGGGTGCTGTCAGCAGAAATAAAGTGATTTTCAACAGGGTTAATAAAATATTTATCTGTTGATAAGCTAAATCCTAATTCTTTGTCAACACCTAAGACGTTCGCCAATTGAAAATAATGTCCTTCATGCTGATAGGCTGTCGGTTCACCAATACCTATGAAACCTCCGCCGTTATACATCCAGGCCCTAATTGTAGTGACTAATTTTTCATTAATCCAATTAGCCCCTCCTGAAAAAGCTGTACCTACATCACCAGCATTAATGATAACGTCAATATCCTCAGGTATCCCCTCGTTAATGACATCATCAAAACTAATGAATGAAACTTCTACAGCAGCCCCACTCAATGATTCCAAAACACCTAAATAAGAATAAATTTGTTTATACCATAGAGCGTGAGCGACCATATGTGTTTGCCAAGTTCTCAACTTTCCCCAAGAATTCAAAATTGCAACTTTAAGACCGTTGTATGGTTGAACACCTTTAATCGTGTCATGAATTTCACGAAATTCCTCGGTAACTTTTTCAATGTAGGCGATAAATTCTGGGAATTGATAAGCTAGACTTAAATAACCGCCATAGCCGATACGATCAACAGGGTTCCGTAGTAAAGCTCTTCGCGCCGTTAACCAGTTTTCATTCGCTTCAATCGTCGGGTTATTACCTTCGTAAAAAGTATCTGGGAAGAAATAAGGTAAGAATCGCCCTTCTGTGTAACGAACATGTGGTATATCTGCAATCATACGTAATGTGGCTCCACCGCCCACACTGCCTACAACTGCGTCCAATCCGATATTTTCAAAGTATTTCCCATATGGTTCTGTACCGATCCAGTTATCACCAAGGAACATCATTGCTTCTTTTCCACTTTCATGGACAATATCCACAAGTTTCTTTGCTTCTTCAGCAACGAACTTATGAACAAAATCTATATAATCTAAAAAAGCAGGAGTTGGAATTCGAAATGCAGTATTATAATAGCCTTGATCAACAATGTCCTCTGGCCTTAAGCGATAGCCCTTTTCTTTTTGAAAAGCATCCAAAGCAGCAACTGAAACACTAGCACCATAACCGAACCAATCAACAAATTTCTCTTTGCCAAGATTATTAAACACAAGGGTAAAATGATAGAAAAACGTTGTAAACCTAACAACATCTGTATCTGGATTTTCTGTCAGCCATTGTTTTAAATAGGTTTTCATAAATTCATTGGAATGTGGTTGCCTCACATCAAAAGGAATATCATGCGGCTTATCTCCCCAGTTATTAGTAATATGATTGTACATTTGGGTTGGATCCCAAATCGCATAGACTAGGAATGAAACCGTATATTCATGCCAAGGAATCGCCTTCGTAATCAAAACACGATTTTGCTCTTCATTTACTTCCCAATCATTATCGTCAACAACTTCTCCGGTTGTCCGGTCAATAACCTCCCAGTATTTTTTAGGATTGTGAACGTAATCCGGCTTTAATTGTTCCTCAAAGTAGCCTTTCATAAAATCAATTTCAAGGGTGTCAGTAAGCGCAGTATTGAATAAGCTCATTAAATAAAGTTGCTGGCATTCATCCATGTGCTTCTCTGCGAACTCATTATGAGCCCGAGCAACAAAATAAGTCGTATAAATTTTTGCATCCAATTGTTTAATATCATCATCTAGTTTCGTTCCATCACTATCGCGAATCGCATCCGCACCCCATCGTTCCATCAATTCTTTTGTTTCCTTAAGAAAATTTTCTTCACTCGGTAAAGTAACACGGCCTTTTTTCTTTTTCATGTAAATCCTCCTTTAATCCTTTAAACCACCAAGGGACATTCCTTGTGTTAATTTTTTTTGAACAATAATGTATAAAATCAAAGTTGGTAGCATGACAAGAACCATTCCTGCATACATTTGACCATAGTTCGCAGCAGATTTTTGGGCTGCCATCAAGTTCATTAACCCAACAGGTAACGTTTTATTCGGTCCTGGGATTAACGTTAAGGCAATAATGTATTCGTTCCAAAAGGCAAGAAAATTAAATAAAATGACGGCAATAATACTTGGACGAGCTATCGGAATCATGACTGAAATCATTGTTTTAAAATATCCGGCACCATCGACCAATGCCGCTTCCTCATATGTAGATGGAAGCGATTGAAAAAAACTAGACAGCAAGTAAATGGTAAATGGTAACGCCGTCGCGGCATATACCAATGCTAAAACAAATAAATTGTCTAGTAGAAATCCATCACCCAGTTGGCCTCTTAAAAAGGTATCTCCGTTCAATAACATCAAGAAAATTGGAACAACAATGTAGTTCACATTGATGAACAATCCAGCTTTAAAAAAAGTATTTATTAACTTGCTTCCTCTAAAGGTATACCTTGCCAACACATAGGCTGCCGGTAAGGCCACAATCAATAAAATGAGCAGAGCCAATGTAGTTACCATGACTGAATTCAACATATAGGTACCCATGTTTGCTTTTTGAAAAGCATCGATAAAGTTTTGAAAATAGAAACTTTTCGGTATGGCCCAAGGACTTCCGTAAAATTCCGAATTTTGCTTCACTGATGCTATGAAAACCCATGCAACAGGAATAATAATAGAAATTGCTAACGTAATCAGTGCTACATATATAAAACAACGATATATTACTTCTGTAGTCATACCTTTTTGGGGCTTAACTATTTTTGGGGCTTTATAAGCTGCTTCTACAATCATTTCTTTTTCGGTTTCCATCATTTTTGGATCTCGATAAGCTGTTTCTGTAGTCATCTTTTTTTGTGTTTCCATCATTTTGGACCTCCTTAATACTCCAACACTTCCCTTTTAGTGACACCGCTTATAATTGCAGATAATGCGAATGAGAATAGGAAAATGACCACCCCAATAGCCATACCGTAACCGTAAGAAGAATTAGTGTAAGCCTGCTTATACATGTAGCTTAAAAACACTTCCGTCGATCCGTCAGGTCCCCCGCCAGTCATCGCTTGAACGAGTAGAAAACTTAAATTAATCGTACTAATAACGAAGAAAGTTAACGTCGTCCGAATGTTATTCCAAATTAACGGTAACGTAATACTAAAAAATTGTCTGACCCGTCCAGCACCTTCCAAAGCAGATGCTTCATAAAAACTTTCCGGAATACTTGCCATTGCCGCCATATACATGACCATATAATAACCAATCGCTTGCCAAATGAGTGCCCCGCCAATGCTGTAAATGGCAATCTTTTGATTACCGAGCCACATCTTTTGAAGGTTTTCAAGGTTAAATAAAGCAAGTATATTATTTAACAATCCTGTAGTCGGATCATAAACTGCAGAAAATATTCCCGCGATAACTACAACGGATAAAATATTAGGGAGATAAAAAATAATTTGAAAGAAACTTTTACCTTTTATTTTTTCTCTCGTTAACAAAGTGGCAAACAAGATTGCCATCACCATCGTGATAAGTGTAACAATAACAATTAATACGATACTGTTTTGGAGAGATCGAAAGAAATTCATATCATTCCATAAAATCTTGAAGTTTTCTAATCCAACAAATACTTTATTATTAGAAAACCCTCCCCATTTATATAAGGACATCCTGAATACCTCAATCGTAGGAACAATCATAAAAATGGCTAACAGGATTAGTGCGGGTGCAGTACAAACAAAAATAAAAATTCTTTTTTCGGTTGTCTTATTCATGCCATCACCTCAGTTAATAAGTACAATGGTGAGACTAGCGATTCACCATTGTACGTAGTGAAAACTAAAAAACTATTTTATTTTAATGCAGACCGTAATTGGTCACTCGTTTTTTCAACGGATTTTTGCCAATCTTCCACTTTTTTATCACCAGACATAACACTGTCTATCGTTCTGAATAATGTATCTGCCATGCTAACACCTTCAACGGCTTTCGTTGCGGCAAATCCACCTGTCCCCACTTTCGCTCCATTATCATAGATACCATAGAATAATTTATTACTACCTGTCAGTTTACTAGAAATGCCTTTGATAGGCTGTATCGCACTGGATTCTGCAAATTTTTCAACGGCTTTATCCGAATAAACAAACGTCAAGAAATCTTTAGCAGCTTGTTTATTTTTAGCTGCAGAAGGAATCCACATTTGTTCAAAATAAGTAAACGCATAACGGTCACTGTTAGCATCAAAGCTTGGTAAAGTCATCATGCTCCATTCAAAACCTTTCGATCGAGGTGCTTCTCCCATTTCACCAACAACCCATGTACCATTTGGCATGAACAACGCCTTATTATCGAGAATCAATTGTTGATTTTTCTTATAGTCTTTGTCATTGGCATTCGCAACAGTTGTCGGCTCTGTATATTTTGCTAATTTTCCGAAAATTTCAAAAATTTTAGTTACTTCAGGAGTTTCCCAAATACCATTTTCATATTTCATAGCTTTATTGTAAAACTCCGGTCCCCCCATCCCTAATAGTAAAGTATAGAAAAATGTATCAAAATAACCAGTAGTAGGATAAGTAAATAATGAGATCCCTTCTGCTTTCGCCTTATCTCCCAAAACCCACATTTCGTCCCAAGTTTTTGGTACTTCCCAACCTTTTTCCTTTAATAAACTAGCATTATAAAATAATCCAGTTGGACTATAGAACATCGGCGCCATGTAAGTTTTGTCATCGTTATAAGGATTAGTGGCCAATGTACCAGTAAGCCCCGGTATCAACTTATCTTTTACTTTAACCTCTTCACCATAAACGTTCCTATCTAAAACATCTGTAATGTCTTCTAAAGCTTTATCTTTAATCAATGTTTCTGTAAGCGCCTGTTTTCTCCCAGTTGCCAACAACACAACATCTGGATAGTTTCCCGCTTTCATATTCGAGCCTATGACATCCTCTAGATTTTTGTCCACCGTCAACTTAACATCAACTTTTGGATTAGCAGCTTCATATGCTTCAATCACTTTGGCCCACATCTCTTTACCATAAGCCGATTCAAGTGCTGCCACATGAAGGACTTGTTTTTTACTAGAATTATCAACTTTTGTAGTATTACTCTGACATGCTATTAAACTAAGAGATAACAAAGCTGTCATTCCAGACAACAATAACTTTTTTTTCATCTTTATCTTACCCCCATCTCCTAATCTGTCTTTCATAATTAAAGAATACAAAATAGACAACGCTTTCACAATAAACATCTTGTTCTGTTTTTTAGATATCTTGCTTTTTACTGAATATCCCACTAAAATCTTTATAACATAGATAAAAAGTCTACGAAGGAGGGATTCATTTGTCCAATGAAGTATATGAGATTCCACAAATTCAACGAAACCATCTTCCAGTAAAGCTTCTTTATATAACAAAATCAAAATACGATAAAGATTGGCATAGTACCATTCATGCGCATCACTTTACAGAGCTATTGTATATTACCAAGGGCAAAGGAACTTTTATCTTTTACAAAGAAGAAATCCCCGTCCAAGAGCACAATTTGATTATCATCAACCCAAATATCGAGCACACAGAAAAGTCTGATACGAATCACCCTCTCGAATACATCGCACTTGGTATTCAAGGTTTGTCCTTTTCATCCATAGAAAATCCTAGTCAAGTCACTATTCACAACTATAAACAGGATCAAAAGAACTTCCTCTTCTACCTTCAGCAATTAATTGAGGAAGTGGAAAATCATCAAGAAGATTACGATTTAATTATACAAAATATTCTGGAAATTTTACTACTTAAAATGATGAGAAAAAAATCTTTTAATGTAGAAAAAACATCTACTCAAAAAATCAATAAAGATATTGAATTTATTAAAAACTATATTAAACAGCATTTTCACGAAAATATAAGTCTGGATACATTAGCAAGGATCAGTCATATTAATAAATATTATTTATCTCATTCCTTCAGGAAATTCGTTGGTGTTTCGCCTATTGAATACTTAATTCAAACTCGTATTAGAGAAAGCAAAATTTTATTAGAAACTACCAACTATTCGATTTCTAATATTTCAACCATTACCGGTTTTTCTTCCCAATCATTCTTTGCACAATCATTTAAACGAGAAACGAATCTATCTCCTTCACAATACAGAAACACTATCAATTCTAGCAAAAACAAACCAGATTCTAGCGCGAAATTTTAAAGATAATCACAATGAATCTATACTTCTTTACTATATTGGTACTATTAATTTAGAAAGGAGAATGTTCCTATGATTCAACAATTAAAAACATACTATGGTGAGGATATCAAAATCAATGCAGCTGTGTTGTCTGAAGATTATAGCTGGTTTTTAGTTGAAGGAAACAAAGTCGGGATTCGAAAAATCCGATTACATCAAAGAGAGCATCAATTGCTTTCATCCATCTTAACGCCCATTCATACTGATACATTTTATAAAACAAAAAAAGAAAAATCATGGCATGAAGCATTATACAAAAATAATAACATTTCTATACTATCAGTTCGTTTTTTACACTTTTTCACAACACAACCCATAATAGAGAGAGAAGAATTTCAAGATGCTTTACAGTCCATGTTTTCTTTTACTACTACAATGATATGGGAAACTTCGCAAGCCGGTGTCCTCATATTAGAAGAAAATGTACCTGATTCTATATTGCGAGCAGCCCTTGATACACTAGAAACAGATTTTTTTATATCCCTATCCTTCTTTATTGGCAGACGCTATACGCAAACAACTGAATTTGCTTATCTGTATCAATGGGAGCGAAAATTATTTTCTGTTCTTTCTCCCTATTTATCCAAAAAAATTACACACATTGAACAACTGCTCCCTTATCAATTAATGATCTCATTATCAAAAGAAGAAAGAAAAAAGTACACGAGTCAATTATTGGCACACATTTCGAATGATAAAGAACTAATAGATAGCGTTAAAGTATTCTTCCAATGTAACTTAAATGTATCTCTTGCAGCGAAACAATTATATTTACATCGTAATACTTTGCAGTATCGAATTGATAAATTCATTGAAAAAACAGGAATTAATATAAAAACTTTTGAAGGTGCAGTAGCAGTTTATATGGCGTTTCTTTCTTTAGATATCTCGTGAAGCTCTCATGAAAGATGATAAAACATTCATTTTCTCATACCATCATTGTTTTATGACTTGGAAACTCTTTTTACATATTTTTCTACGAAAAAGTAATACTTTCATCCCATATCTATAGATGAAAGTACATCCTACAGGTGCTTTCTCGTTTCTTACATCTGTAAACTTGCATAAAAGCCTCTCATTCTTTTGTGCACAATGCCGATTTACTTACGGTTATAAAAATCTTATAATTCAATCAATTACAAAAAGGAGTGAATATTTATGACCGAACTAGTATTAGATCATATTTTTAAAGTTTACGATAATAAAACCACTGCTGTTTCTGACTTTAATTTACATATTGAAGATAAAGAGTTTATCGTATTTGTCGGTCCTTCTGGATGCGGGAAATCAACAACTTTACGTATGATTGCAGGTCTAGAAGACATTTCTGATGGTTCGTTTTATATTGATGGAGAGCGTATGAATGATGTCGCTCCAAAAGATCGCAACATTGCGATGGTATTTCAAAATTACGCACTATACCCGCATATGACTGTTTATGATAATATCGCGTTTGGCTTAAAACTACGCAAACTTCCAAAAGATGAAATTAATCACCGAGTAACGGAGGCATCGAAAATATTAGGGCTTGAAGATTACTTACAACGAAAACCGAAGGCATTATCAGGTGGGCAACGCCAACGGGTTGCGCTAGGAAGAGCTATCGTCCGTGACGCAAAAGTATTTTTAATGGACGAGCCTCTATCGAATTTAGACGCAAAATTACGCGTCAGTATGCGTTCAGAAATCTCCAAACTGCATCGTCGTTTAAATACGACCACTATATATGTAACACATGATCAAACAGAAGCTATGACAATGGCATCACGCCTTGTTGTTATGAAAGATGGGCTCATCCAGCAAGTTGGTACTCCAAAAGAAGTATATGATACTCCTGAAAACATATTTGTCGGTGGATTCATTGGTTCTCCCGCTATGAATTTCTTTACCGGGACATTACAAGAGAACTATTTCTATATAGAAAATATTCGCTTCAAAGTACCAGATGGCCAACTAAAAACGTTAAAGCAAAAAGGATATAATGGACAAAAAATCATACTCGGCATTCGTCCTGAAGACATTCATGATGAACCAATTGTTCTTCAATCTTCGCCTGAATCCACAGTCGAAATTACAGTAGAAGTTGCTGAATTATTAGGTGCTGAAACGATGATTCATGGAAAACTTTCGAATCAAAACTTTGTTGCACGAATTAATGCTCGTTCCGAGATTAAAGCTAACGATACACTTCCATTAGCTTTTAGTTTAGCGAAAGCACACTTTTTCGATATCGCTACCGAACAACGTATTCGTAATATGTAATGGATGCATTTCTTCTAATTTCGGACAAAATTGTCTCGTAAATTTAATTTTTAATTATATGCATAGCTTCTACTTCAGAAAAAACAGATATAGTTGTTTTTTCTGAAGTAGAATTAAATACTAGATTCCCCGGTATATGCGATAGAACCATATTAAAAAAACATCTCATATTCTTATGAGATGTTTTTTAGTATTTACTATTCTTTTAATAAATCTATTAAACCATTCCCTTCAGACGTACGTTCATATCCTAAAGGTACAGTTCTTTTAATAAGTTGTGCATATATTTCTGGCTCTGATAATTTTCTACCATATTCTCTCTCACACTGCTTAATGAGCAATGCTAGCGCTCCAGCGATATGCGGTGTCGCCATAGAAGTTCCACTTAATACTGCATATTTTCCTTCGGGATACGTAGATAATATTTCATCACCTGGCGCCACTAAATCAATTTCTTGATTCGAATTACTAAAACATGCGATTTTCCGTTCTAAATTGACAGCACCGACTTCAATTACTTCTGAGTACGCACCTGGGAAGTCCAGTTCCTCCGTGTTATCATTACAATCTCCATTATTTCCAGCAGCACATACGACGAGAACATCTTGCCTTACCGCATTTTGTATTGCTTCATGTAATTCTGGAACGTCTTGCGGGCCACCAAGTGACATTGAAATGACCCTAACTCTTTCTTTATTAGGTCCTCTCCAATTTACAGCATAATGAATCGCCTCAATAATTTGCTCATAACTTCCAGAACCATCTCCCGCTAAAACCTTTAGCACTAACATTTTAGCAAGTGGTGCGACTCCTAAAACACCGACACCATTTTCAGTCGCTGCAATTGTCCCCGCTACATGAGTACCGTGTCCGTTATTATCAAGATAAATATTTGGATCCCCTTCGTAATCTTTCGTGAAATTTCTTCCACCGATAATGCGATCCTTTAAATCTATATGATTCACATCACAACCTGTATCTAATACGGCAACAACAATATCTTTTCCTTTCGCACTCTTTTCCCATACTTGCGGAGCATGAATGAGTTGTACACCTGGTGGAATTTCATTTACTTGTTCAACCACCTTATTTACTGTAAAAGGAATCAATTGTATACCTTTTTGTTTATTCGCTGTACTACTATTCATCGTAATCCCTCCTGAAAATAAATTATTTTCATTTCAGACCACTTTTGAAAAGGTTTAAATGTAACATTCGTTTTATTCGTTTCGTTTTCCTTCCTTAAAAATATTTCTCAATATAGCTTACTAATTTTATACTACTCTTTTTATTTATCTCATAATTTTTATTCACCAAAAATCCAATTGGTACAACCAATAACAAAAATAAAAGGACCAATTTAATGGTCCTTTCATAGTTTTTAAAGAATGATATGAAATTTTAAAAATAAAATAAATTAAGACTAAGCCTCACTCTTATTTAAAAACTTCTCTATTTCTTTTATTAAATATTTCGCTCCATCTATACTAACAGTAATGTTTCCATTTGCTAATGATATGTTTTGATTTGAAACATCACCTGTTATTTGACAAGCATTGTAAGGTTGATATTTTTGTAAAATGACTTTATCTTCTTCTACGAAAATTTCAAGTGGTGATTTGATTTGTATTCCTAATACTTCTCGTAACTCTTTAGGAATAACAATTCGTCCTAATTCGTCTACTTTTCGAATAATTCCTGTTGCTTTCATATTACTCCCCCCTTACTTTCTATTAATTTTTCCACCTCGCTCTTTCCATTTTATCACTTTTTGGTAATACTTGTATCTTTTTAGAAAATTTTGTACTCAAGTTAAAAATAAACATTTAAAGAATACGTAATCTCTCTTTCAATTGTTTTAAATAACGAGATCGTATCAATAAGAAATATACAACTTGAATTCCTACGAAAACACTTAATACAATCGCATTTTCTTTAAATAATGAGTACTCAAACATCTGTCCCAGTGCAGTTAACGCTACTGCCCCGTGTAATGTTGCAACACCTATTGGAACGAAGAATAATAGTGCTAATCGAATTGTAACTACTTTCGATAATTCTCCGCTCGTTAAACCTACTTTTCTAATCATTTCAAACAAACGAGTATCATCCTCTAAATCAGAAAACAAACGGAAGTAAAGGAAGCTTCCTGCACATACGAAAAATACTATACCAATAAAGAAACCTACAAATAAAATTGGTCCTGCGATTTGTAAACTTTGGTTTTGTTCGTACTCTTCTGCACTAAACGTTGCATGTTCTTCGTAAGTCTTTATCTGATGCGTAAGTTCTTTACCAACTTCAATTTCATCTTTCGTTTCCTCTGTTTTGTACACATAATCTTTTTCCTCTTTAAATCCATCTTGTAATGCATCATATTGATTTTTAGAGATTACATAAACGTTACCTCTAAGTATTTTACTTAATGAAGAAGTATTAACTTTTTTCACTTTTAAAGATTCATTCAAATGTGGTAAAGTAATTTCTTTTCTTTCTTTCATCGGTGGGCCTGGTATATCGACTGATAAAAATAAAGCTTCTTTATTTGCTACAGTTTGAAATGGTTCTCCTGTTAACTTCGCATACTCCTTATAATCTGATTCTTTTATGAAAATAGCACTTCTTAAAGACTGCTCCTCTGCCCTTTTCGTTGAAATAGTAGCTTTAGACGCTGTTATACTATGCTTCTTTAAGCCTTCATCAATCATCTTCAAATGCTGTGATTCATTACCATTTCCTTGCTTGGAGTGGTAATGAAACGCAATTGGTCTTTCCATAATTTCTTTCGTCATTGATGCGAAACCAACTAATGTACCTATTGCTGAAAATGCTACAGTTGAAATAATAGTTACAATAAAGAACATTCTGGCGTTGTCTCTCATACGGTAAGCTAAATCTGATAACGTAACAATATTTGTCTGTGTCCAATAGAAACGTTTACTTTTTTTACATAGTCTAATAATAAAGACACTCAACTGCTTGTACAGCAAATACGTACCAATAATGACTACCGTTGTAACAGGAATCATCATGACAAATACCATTGCGCCGTGTGACAGAAGCGCTCCTGCATATCCCGCACTAAGCAATATGACTGCTAATATAGAAGAAATAATGGAAGCTTTCGGTTCCGGCTTCGCTTCTGCTGATCCTCTAAACAATTTCATAATTTTATTTTTCCGAATCATTCCTGCACTAAACAATGAAATGATCATAAATAATACGAAAAACATAATACTCGTTACAACAATGGCTTTCATTGGTATGTAATAAGCTAAGGAAATATCTAATTTTAATATCATCGGAGCTACAAATATTAACATTCCGGAAAATAGCATTCCTGCAAGTATTCCAAAAATAATTGCCCCTATCCCAATCATAATATTTTCAAAGAAGATAAGACGCTTTAATTGATATTTCGTCATACCTAACATCATTAAAATTCCTAATTCACGCTTTCTCGTTTTTAAAAACATTCCCATCGAATATAAAATAAAGAAAAATGTAAATAAGTAAATAATGGACTGTGCAAAAGACATACTTACGAACACGTATTGCCCCAGTTCTCCAGCACTTAATGCCGGATGAAACGCAAAAAATGAATACACAAAAAAGGCCATAATAGCAAATGCACTACTTAAAAAATATGCTGAGTATGTTCGTCTATTTCGCGTTACATTCCGGTATGCGAGTTCTCTAATATTCATATTACTTCTCCGCCCTTCTACTAACTATGTTTTTATATTAGTAAAATACGGAAATACCTTCCATCGATTCAAATGACAAAAACCTTACATTATTGAAAGGTTTCAAAAAAATTGCTTAAACGAAGCAGTTTCATTATAATGACTACATTCATATTCATACACGCATCCTATTGTATATTCGCTAGTTTTGCGAAATAATAAAGGATAGAAGTATGTACCAATATACATATAAACTTAATTACTGCTTTAATATGAATAGGAGGAAACATAATGACATTACAAAAACAGATTATGAAAGCATTACATGTTCAGCCTGTAATTGATCCGAAAGCAGAAATCCGTAAACGTGTCGATTTCTTAAAAGATTATGTAAAAAAAACAGGTGCGAAAGGATTTGTACTTGGAATTAGTGGCGGACAAGACTCTACATTAGCTGGACGTTTAGCTCAGCTTGCAGTGGAGGAAATTCGTAATGAAGGTGGTAACGCAACGTTTATCGCCGTGCGCCTTCCTTATAAAGTGCAAAAAGACGAAGATGATGCACAATTAGCATTACAATTTATTCAAGCTGATCAATCTGTTGCATTTGATATCGCTTCAACAGTTGATGCTTTCTCAAATCAATACGAAAACTTATTAGGTGAATCATTAACAGATTTCAATAAAGGTAACGTGAAAGCACGTATCCGTATGGTTACACAATATGCAATTGGTGGACAAAAAGGTCTACTTGTTATCGGAACAGATCACGCGGCAGAAGCTGTTACAGGATTCTTTACAAAATTCGGAGATGGTGGTGCAGACCTATTACCATTAACGGGATTAACGAAACGCCAAGGACGCGCTCTATTACAAGAATTAGGTGCAGACGAGCGACTTTACTTAAAAATGCCAACAGCTGATTTATTAGATGAAAAACCAGGTCAAGCTGATGAAACGGAGTTAGGTATTTCGTATGATCAACTAGATGATTATTTAGAAGGTAAAGCAGTTCCAACTGACGTTGCAGAAAAAATTGAAAAACGTTACACAGTGAGCGAACATAAAAGACAAGTTCCAGCATCAATGTTTGATGATTGGTGGAAATAAATTATATAAAAAAGAAGCTAACCTCATTAGCTTCTTTTTTATGTTAACGATACACCCCTACTCTTTTCTCTAGTAAGTCCTGTAAACAATCCTCATGTTGTTGATTAAACAATGGTGGCATTTTGTTTAGCGGGAAAAACTTCAATTCCAACGTTTCATCACCGTCTACTTTTTGCTCTCCACCGGCAATTGAGCATGAAAAGAATATTAAAATTGACTGGGCATTATCTCCATTTGGATATGCTTGAAAATATTTTGTATACACCCCGATAAGCTCATTTATTTCCACGTCATAACCTGTTTCTTCTTTTATTTCTCGAATCGCGGTTTCTGCGGCAGATTCTCCAATTTCCATTGCACCGCCAGGAAATCCCCAAGCATTAAAATCACCTCTTTTTTGCAGTAATACTTCGCCAGATTCATTTAACACACAACCACCCGCAAAGTTTATAAGAACACAGTCGTGCCCTACTTTTTCACGTAATTCTTTTATATAATTAGCCATCCTCTTCCCCTTTTCATACATCTTCTATCACTATTTCTTATCTTTTTCAAGCAATTCAATCATTCGATCTAGCTTCTTATTCATATTAATTACATGTTGTTTTTTTGCAGCGCTATTTTGTAATAACCTTCTAACAAACAAAGTAAAGGATAGGAAAAACAAAACGATAAGTCCGATTACTAAACAAGTATATATCAATGTAAAAATATTACTTTCGAACAAATCCATTCATATTCCACATCCTTCCTTTTTTATATTTTATCACACAATTCTGTTTTTTAAAGTGATACATAAGAAAAAGAGCACCTTTCCAAGATGCTCTTCTTAATTAATAAGTAAATGTAATTGTCGCTAATGAATAATCTGCCATTGCACTATATGGTGCTACTTCATAAGATACACGTTTCGCACCTTTTGGCCAATTTATTTCATTTAACACTTTCTTTATATCTTGCATCGTTCCATCCATAGATTGCTTATATCGTACTTCTACCTTTTCTGGCTTAGAAGCGAATTGTTGCTGTAATTTTTGCTTAAATTCACTGTAATTGTCTGCCCCGTATTGTGCAGATAAGTATTTTAAGTTTGTTTCTTTTAACATTTGTTCATATGCAGCAGTTTTTGAACTACCCGCTTCTATTTTATTTGTTAATTCACCAAAGTAACTTGTAGTTGCTGCTGGATATTTACTGCGATCCCATTCATGATCTTTACTTAATTGCTCGTCAGACATATTAAAATATGAATATGTTACACGCCCAGCTTTATCTGGTACTGGATCATCGAATGTCGTATCAATGTGGTACCATTTGTTTTCAATGTTTACTAAATTCCATGCATGAGCTTGTCCATTCCCTGTGCCTGTTACAATATGATTTTGAATACCTGCTTCTTTTAACAACTCATACGTTAATAACGTATAGCCTTGGCAAACGGCAGAACGATTCGCTAATGCTTCATATGCTGTATACGCTTTATAAGACGTATCATAAGATACATGTTTCACAACATAATCGTGAATAGCTTTTACTTTCTCATGCTCATCCATCCCTGGTTTTACAATTGAACCGATAATTGCTTTTGCCTGGGATTTTACATATTGTGTTTGCTCTTTTGATTCACGGTATTTCACTTGCAGTGTAAACGTATAGTTTCCTGGTAACCCTTTAATAGAATATTTAGTAGACGCTACATTATATTTTACATACTCATCTGCATCTACAATTTTATTAAACTCGCCATACAATTGGTCCATAACATTTCTAGCATTTCTATCTTTCGTTTTATATGTGATTGTAATATTTTCTTCTCGATTATCAACCTGTTTTTTTAATTCTTTTCGGAAATCATCTAATAGCTTTGCATCTGATTGTGTTGTCGCTACAGACGGATTCGTAGCTGCATAAGATACCGTTGACGCGTGTAAGCCTCCCATTACTATAGTTGAACAAAGTAGGGTAGCTGTCACATACTTACTTGTCTTTCTCATCTCGTCACTCCTTACATTCTATAACTATACGAAAAAGTATCGTATAGTTTCAGAGTATACAATACTTTTTCGTATAGGTCATATGAGATTATGCATATTTAACATTGTAAAAAGGTTGTTCTTTTTACAAGAACAACCTTTTTCATTAACAAGTTTGTAATACACAACACGTATTTTCAAAACGTCGATTTTTTAAGTCTTCATTTCCAATACAGAAATAAAGCATTCCTAAATCTCCCCACATCATATTACAATTTTTAGTATCTGAATCGATTTGGAATAAAAGCGTCATTTGCTGCGGGTCTATCCCCATATATTCTCCTGTCTCATATAATACTTCCTCTTGTACAGAGAATGGCTCACCAAACATTTGATGGTTATCGTAGTTGTCTGGGATTAGTTCTTCAAGTAATTGTAAGAAACGGTCTGAATCAGTCTCATCTTCAATGAAAAGCTCTGGCAATTTATATGTCAGTTCAAAAGTAGTTGCACACTGGTTATAATTTGTTTGCAATTCATCTGCCCTTCGTAATTGCTCTACAGGAACTTCATAATAAAGTACACGCCCCGCTTCAGTTGGATTCACATCTTCTTCAAAGTAATTTTCAATGCTGAAAAAATATAACATCCCTGTCTTAGGAAGATTGTGATCCATACCAACATTTTGTAAATCATTTAAATTAAATTGAGCGATAAACTGTAATGGATTTCCTTTGTGCATCGGGTATTCAAATGTAGCTGGCAAGTCAGGAACTCCTCCCATTTTCGAACTACCTACCGCAACTGTTTCCTCCTGCTTTGGCACAACTTTTACACAAGGAAATACAGTATTAATAAGTTCTTCTTTTAAATGTGTCAGCCCATATTTATCAATTAATACTTCAATTTGTTTATTCATAAATTCTCCTTATATTTACATACTTATTTGTATCATCGCACAAAAATTATACTCCATTCTTTGTAAAAACAACAAGCCTCCAAAAAAACGGGCTCTTCCTCCATACGCGAACAAGTTAAAAAAAGCATAGTATACATTGTTCCTACAAACACGATAGTTCATTATTTCTTCCAGTACATTTTCCCCTCGTTCATTTTTATTTTTAATTTAAGGAGGAATTCCACATGGGTTACGGATATAGTTGCAGCGGTTACGGTTACGGCGGTAGTTGTGGTGGATGTGGTTATGGAGGTTTCGCTTTATTAATCGTTTTATTTATCCTTCTAATCATCATTGGAGCTAGCTGTTGGGGCGGCTTTGTAGGCTGCTAGTAAATTTAAAAACTATTGTAAAGAAGCACGTACAATACGTGCTTCTTTGCCATTTTCAAATCTTTTATTCGAAAGGAAGTATGAGATTGATGAAGATTGATGGTGTTTTTGAAGGAGGCGGTGTACGCGGGATTGCACATGTAGGGGCAATTTGCGCGTTAGCTGAAAAAGGCTATGAATGGGAACGTGTAGCTGGAACATCAGCTGGTTCCATTATCGCTGCGCTCCTAGCAGCAGGATATTCTTGTTCAGAGTTAAAAACGATTATAACTGATATCGATTATAATAAATTTACGAAGAGAACCTTTATTGACAGAATCCCCTTAATCGGAAAAGGATTAAGCGCATGGACTACTCTTGGTATTTACTCTAATATATTTATAGAAGAATGGATTGAAGAATTACTTCGCAAAAAAGGAGTTCACTTATTTACAGATTTACCTGATTTAAATAAGCTTAAAATTATCGCTTCTGATATAAGTAATGGTAAAATGGTTATCTTTCCTGATGACTTACCAAACTACGGATTTTTAAATTATCGCTTCTCTATTGCTAAAGCTGTAAGAATGAGTAGTACAATCCCCTTCTTCTTTGAACCGGTAAAATGGAGAACCCCTAAATGGAAGCAACCTTGTTATATGGTTGATGGAGGGATTTTAAGCAATTACCCTATTTGGATTTTCGACTCACCTTCCTCTCCTCGCTGGCCAACATTTGGATTTCATTTCGTAAAAGATGAGATTCAAGCTGACCCTGCCCATTATAACGAGCCTATCTCCATGTTCAAAGGACTTTTTAAAACGATGATGCAAGCCCATGATTTACGTCATTTAGATAAGGAATCAAAAGCAAGAACGATTACAATTCCAACAGGATCCATTACAAGTACAAACTTTGAGTTAACAAAGGAAGAAAAAGAGTGGCTTTACAATTCTGGTTATAACGCCGCAAATAAGTTTTTACAATCTTGGAACTTCAGACAATATATTGATGACTATAGAAACGGAAATCAGGATCGAAAAACAAATCGGTATTTCCGTCAACTTGACTCATAATACTATTATTTTTCATACGAGAACACGTAACGCTTTCAAAAAAAATAAGCCTAGTAATATCATAGATTACTAGGCTTATTTACTTCCTGCTGTATCATTATTATTCGTTGCTTAAGGATACGTTAACCCTTCAGCTTCTTCCGCAGTAATAACTGTGTATCGATTTCCCGTTCGTAATCCTAACAATTCTGCTTTTTCAATTGCATCCTGCTTCGACTCCGCATAAGCAGCTAAATATTTTTTTCCATTGATAATTTGGCAAATTACGTATTGTTTCATTATTTTCTCCTCTTACTTTTTCATTAGTTGTGCAAGTTTTTTGATACCTATTTCAATTTCTTCTAACGTTGCGTATGAATAGGATAGACGCAAAAATTGGTTTGCACTTCTATCATACAAAGTACCTGGATTTAATAAAATCTTTTCTTTCAAAGCTTTGTCGAATAAGCTACGGTTCGAAACGGGTACATTCATATGTAACCAAATATAAAAACCACCTGTCGGTTCATACCATGTTGCTATATCACGACAATATTTCTCTAACATTTGCAACATAAAATCTCTACGTTTTTTCAACTTAGTTCTTACAAACTGTAAATGTTCATCATACAATCCATCTGCAAACCATTCCGCTGCAATTTGCTGGGATATAGAACTTGAACCATAATCTGTTTGCATTTTTATGTCTGCCAATCTTTGAATGACTGGCTCAGATCCAACAATCCATCCAATTCTTAATCCTGGACTAATGACTTTAGACATACTCCCAATATGTAGTACAATTCCGTTTTTATCATATGCTTTTAAAGGCTTTGAAACAGGCTCATCAAACCATAAGTCTTGGTACACCGCGTCTTCTATAATTGGCAAACCAATTTCGTTACATATTTCCATCACTTCTATTCGTTTCTTCGCATTCATACTAAAGTTCGTCGGATTATGAAAAGACGGGATTGTATATAAAATAGATGCATTAAATTGCTTCTTATATTTTGTAATATATGATGCATGTAAACCGTGCTCATTCATTGGTATACCAATTAAACGCATTCCTGCTGATTGAAAAACATTAAGAGAATATAAATAAGATGGTTTTTCTAATAAGATGGATGCCCCTTTTGGAAGAAGCCCCATAGAAATAAGTTGCAACGCTTGAATAGCTCCTGAAACAATTAGTATAGAATCAGGAGTTACATCTATACCATGTCCTTTTAAATAGTCCGCAATCTTTTCCCTTAAAGAGAGACTTCCTTTCGGCTCTTCATAGCCAAGTGTCACCTTTGATGATAAAAGCTTATTCATAATCCCTTTCATCTTTTTTTCAGGTAAAAGACTTGGCGCGAGCTCCCCGGTTCCTAAACGAATTACATGCGGATAAAATTCAGCTTGATTAATCTCTTGAATAGCAGGCAAATTCGGATAATGAAGTCCTGTTTCTACATAAGACTGCCAATTAGGCGGAGGCGCGTACGTTGAAGCATTCTCATTATTATTTACAACAATTGTTCCTTTCCTGCCATTCCCTTCAATGTATCCCTTTGCCACTAGTTCATCGAAAGCCATTACAATTGTACTCCGGTTCACACCGAATGTATGTGCCAAATCTCTTTGTGAAGGTAATTTCGTTCCAACAGTCCATTCTCCATTAACGATTCTTTCTTTTATATACGTTTCTATTTGTTTATACAGAGGAGTCGCTAGAGACATATTTGGTTTCCAAACGAATCTTTCCATCATATCACCTTATATTCTTTTTGGTTGGTAACCTCTCCAACCATATGGATGGATACAAATTTTCATTTCTTCTATACAATATACACTATCATACTGAATTAAAATAGGAGGTAATATGATGAGTGAAGCGATTATTCATGGTATCATTCTTGCATTTGGTCTTATCATTCCATTAGGTGTCCAAAATGTTTTCGTCTTTAACCAAGGTGCGAGCCAACCAAACATTTGGAGGGCAGCCCCTGTAGTATTAACTGCCTCTATATGTGATACGTTACTCATATTGATTGCGGTGCAGGGTGTCTCCCTTGTACTCCTTACTTTTTCTTGGCTAACTAACACGTTATATATAATTGGATTTTTCTTTCTCCTATATATGGGCTTTGTTATTTGGAGAAGTAACCCTTCCAACGATATAAAACAAGAAAACAGCATGCCATTAAAAAAGCAAATCCTTTTCGCTGCATCGGTTTCGTTATTAAATCCACATGCAATTTTAGATACAATCGGTGTAATCGGAACAAATTCTATTCAATACATAGGAAGTGAAAAATGGGCTTTCACACTTGCAACTATTATCGTTTCTTGGATTTGGTTTATAAGCTTAGCCTTAGCAGGGAAATTTCTAAAAAGAATGGACTCAACTGGAAAGACAATCGTATTATTAAACAAGTTTTCGGGTCTCATCATTTGGGGTGTCGCGCTTTATATGTTAAAACAAGTTATGTATTCTTAATAAACGAAAGAGAATTGCATGTTCCTTAAAACACCATGCAATTCTCTTACAAATTATGAAGTAGGTTCCGTTTTCTGTTTTACCGTCTTTGCATCTTTTTCTGGTTTAATCCAAATCATTGCTATAACAGCACCGATACCAGCGAAAATACTTGTTACATAAAACACTTCATGGTCAGCACCTTTCATGAAAAAAGAGTATAGAGGTGGTCCAGCTGCTACACCAATAAATCGCATGGAACTATAAAATGACGTAACTGTCCCCCTTTGCTCCTTTTCAATTCCTTGTGTAATTAGGGCGTCTAAACATGGGAGTGCCATACCAATTCCTATCCCCATAATAATGAGACAAAGAAGTAGTAAATAAATCCCTTTTATAAATAAAGGAATGATGACTGATGCAGCTGCCATTAAAAAACCAATATAAATACACTTCTTCATTACATTTTGATTATCTCCAATTTTTTTACCCGCCATATATGAACTAAGTGACAATACAAGTAACGGGATAGCAAGTACACAACCTTTCCATATACCATGTATGTCATACTTTGATTCCAGTATCGTCGACAAATAAAAGAGAATTCCAAATAAAATAAGCATAATAATTGCACCTAATACAAAAATGGCAATTAACCATCTTCCCTTTTCTCGAAACGTAGAGATAATAGATTTTATAAACTCTTTAAGTGGTGGCACTTCTCCTTCTTGTTTCTTTGCCTTCACTAGAACAAGTAATAAAACAATTGATACTATGCATAAAACTGGAATTGCCCAAAATGGTAAGAACCATACAATGGCAGCAAGAGCAGATCCTAAAATAGGGCTCAGCACTTTTCCAAATGTATTGGATGTTTCAATAATTCCTAAACCTGTACTAACTTGTTTTTCATCTTTGTATAAATCACCAACACACGGTATAACAACTGGCATTGCACCAGCAGCACCAATACCTTGAATCGCTCTACCGATCAATATCCAAGTGTAGGGATTATCAACTTTCCATGATACCCAACCAGTTATCGCTCCTCCTATAGCCGCAATCAGCAAACTCGGAACCATTATCATCTTTCGTCCCCATCTATCTGATAAATAACCAGCAATCGGTATAAGTAAAATGGCTACAATAGAGTAAATTGTAATAATCATGGATACTTGAAACGATGAAATATGTAATTTCTTTTCGATAGTCGGTAGGATTGGAATGAGCATTGAATTCCCTAATGTCATAACAAGTGGAACTGATGCAAGCGCAATTAAACAACAGTTTTCTTTTTTTAACATGTTGGCTTCGGAACCCTTTCATCGTATATTTCTGACCATATAATAGCCCCGCTGGAACGTAATTTTTCATTCCACCAGGGCTATTACATCTTTACTAATTCCCATTTACAACAAAAGAAATTGGGGAAAATATAGTATTATTTCTATTCTTTGAATCCAGTTCGCAATATATTCATACCAATTAATTGAAAAAAAAAAGAAAGGAAGAATCCTTCCTTTCTCCTATAACCTTCTACAATTAGCGAGTATATCCGCCACCAAGTTGTTGTTCTGCCATCGCTACTAGACGTTTTGTAATTTCACCGCCTACAGAACCGTTTGCACGTGAAGAAGTGTCAGCTCCAAGTTGTACACCAAATTCTTGTGCAATTTCATATTTCATTTGATCTAAAGCTGCTTGTGCTCCATGTGATGCTAATTGATTAGAATTACGATTTCTAGCCATTACCAATCACCTCCTTATTTATATATAAATTGTGTTAAATTTTAATTTAAATACATGGTAATTTTTGGTTATTTATATTTTTAAAAAAAGAGTCTCTACAATGAGAGACTCTTACATCATTTTATATTAAGAAGTTACTACTTCTAAATTTCTATTTGTTAATACTTTCATTTCTTCTTTTAATATATCTTTCGCATGATGTCCAAACCATTCGAGTGAAGCAAAATGGTCAGTATCTCTCACTTCCTGAATAATCTCATCATAATTTACCACCCCTTCAAATAATGGAACCATACCAATTCGACTTCCCGCTGCTGCATATACATTATTTGGTTCAAACACATGCAAATAATCTGCTGACGATATATTCTTAAAATGGTAATGTTGTATCCACGGCTTTAGTCGATGGAAGCTGTCTATTGGATCTGCACCAGACTCCCATATATGAAGAAAATCAAGGTTTATTTTCAAATTCGGATGATCTACTTCTCCTAATAATTCCAAAGTAGAAGGCAGCGTATCCGTTAACGTATTTGGATGTGTTTCTAAAAGTACATACATATTATGCTGAGCAAATACTTCACAAATCATGCGAATACGATTCACATACTCTTTTCTCTCCTGTTCCGAGAAATCTTCGCTACCTTTTTGTCCAGCAAACGTACGAATTTTGTTTGTTTTAAACCAATTAGCTAATATTGCAAGTTGTTCACATTTCTCTATCGTTTTTTCAAAATCTGCCGATAATGATATGTCTAAGTAATCACTTATCATCGTAATTTCCAAGTTTTTATCCTTTAAACAATTCAATTCTCGTTCTGTCGTTTCATACTCTTGCATATACAAATTTTGTGCATGAGTCCCCCACAATTCAATTCCTTCAAAACCGTTTTCATATGCAAATTGAACAATATCAGTAAATGAAATTAATTGATGACGAAAGGAAATAGTACATAATGAATATTTCATAGGTTTGAACTCCCTTATCTTAAATTCAGTTAGGTTTTTAAAACGCTAATATAGACTGGTTTGTTTTCATTTCTTTCCATGATAAAAACTGTCTCTCTAATTCAGCCTTAATTTGCAGTTCAATTGCATTCATTTCATCCAACTTTTCAACAATTGATAATAACATGCCTTTATTATTCGTCATTGCCATTTTAATTGCTCGATACTGTACATTTGTAAATCCTTGTACAATATCCTCTACCCGATCACACCAATAATCAAACTCTTGCTCCGAATATTGCAACGTTTCACGGAAGTATGCAAAGGCATGTTCATAACTATATTTACGAATTGCAAGTACTGGTATTTGCTTCACTGCCGCTACAAGACCCGAAAGCGAATAACCTTCTTCTTCATTTGCCATTTTTATAATTAAATTTTTCAATTCCATAGTCAGTTCATTGCCATTTCTTTTGAAAGTTTCTATGAAATAACTCGCTACCATTTCTTCTGTTGGCTCCTGAACTTCTTCTACATCAATGAAATACCCTCCACCAAATGGGTTATCTTGAACAGAGTGAAGCACTTTTTCTCTTTCCATATTCCCTTCCCAGCGAAAATCAGGATCTAGCATGAACCATTCTTCTTCTTTCTCTGTCTTCGATATCATTAAATAATGCGGAAACGGTTTTTGATGGAATTTATTTTCCCTCTCTGGCAATAGAGACATATCAACCATTACAATGACATAGCGATTTTCTGGCTTGTTTTCTACTAATTGTAAAAACGTTTCTACATTGCTATCTTTATCTTTTGCATGATCATACCATTCGTTCACTTTCATACCGTACAATTTTTCATACCATAATAAATAATTATCATGATTAATATTTTCGGAGTGATACGAGATAATGCCGCCTTCTGTTATATCAAAATCTCCGTCCCATAATCCAAAATAAAATGGACGGAAATCTATATCGCTACGCCTTTTTATAATTTCACAAAAACAACTCACTAAACAGTGAACTTTAATTGAAGTCATATTCTCATCCACTTTCCTAAAGGTTAATTATTCACATTTACTTCTTATACCGGCTGTAACTCCTCCATAAAATCAAGCAAAGATCCTACAGTAAGAAATGCTTTTGGGTCTACCTCATCCTCTGGAACGCATAGCTTTACATCCATTTCTATGTAGACTATGAGTTGTAACATCATTACCGAATCTATATATAAATCTTGGTTTAAACGCATCGTTTCTTCTAAATGCGTTACATTTTTTAGCTCCATTTTTTCTGTCATAATTTTCAACACTTCATTTTTTAATGTTTCACGTCTCATGTTGTAACCTCTCCCATCTCTAGTAATTTTCTACTTACTTTTCCAGTTTTATTTTTCGGAATTTCAGTTACACTTTCAATCTCATGCGGAACTTTATAAGATGGTAAATGCTGCATACACCATTCTCTTATTCGTACTGGATCAACATGAGAGATTACTTTCGCTTTAACAACTTCGCCCATCACAGGATGTTTCCCTCGATATACAATTGCCTCTTGAACGCCTTCTAGTCGAAGCATTGTTTCTTCTACCTCTATCGGAAAGACTTTTAATCCTGAAACGTTAATCACATCATCCATGCGCCCCATAAAATGAAGACCATGCTCAGATTTATACCCCAAATCTTTCGTGAAAATTTCCTTATCTTTCATTTTCACTACGATTTCTTCGGGCATATTTTCATCTGAACCTATACTTATACTCGCATGAGGTAGTGGATTACCTAAATCTAAATGGCTTTTCATATCATGACATATACTAATACAACCTGCTTCAGAACAACCGTATTGCTGCATCATATATGTTGTCATTTCTTTTAGTTTATAAAATAATACTTCTGGTAAAGGTGCTCCGGATGTCATAATTTTATGAAACTGAAACGTTCCTTGTGGGAAACTCCCCATAATATGTAACATAAGCGGTACTGCATAAATGATATGTTTTTCTGTATTGCGAACTATATTTAATGCGAATTTAGGATTTTTATTCGTAATGATGATAGGTTTGCTTCCCCGCGTAATTGCAGATAACGTACCACATATTAATCCGTATGAATGTGAAACAGGAGCCATAACGATCGGCACTTCATCCTCTTCACAGTTTAAAGCTTCATTATAAGCAGTAATTTCTGTATCCACTTCCGTCCATGCTCTACGAATCAGTTTTGGTTCTCCCGTAGTTCCAGAACTATATTGCAATAAAGAAGGCTCTTCTAGTAAAGCGTTCACTACTTGTAATTTCGTAAAATCGGGATATTCTCCATATAATATCCCGATACAATTTGCACGCTTTGCCATTTCAATAGCCGTTTCTTTTGGCGTATCTTCATGTATAAGCAATACTGATGATTTCTTTTCTTTTAAGAAAAACACAAGCGTAATAATATCGAATGGATCTTTCAGACAAAGCGCGAATCTATTTCCTGCTGCTTTTTGAAATTGTTCCATTTCCTCATAAACTTGTAATCTCAAATCAAAATCACTTTTGCTATACTCTTGTTTATTAACGATTAGCATAATTTCCCCCTGTAACAACTGATTTTTGTTTCATAAGTTGGCTTGCTCTATACAATGGATTTGGAACTTCATGAACAAGCGATTCCACATCCATATATAATCGTCGCTTCGTTAATTGCTCAGCATAGAATGTAGGAGTGTATAGCTGAATACTTTCAAATCTATCTTTCAAGTGTGGATATTTTCTAAAATGATTTTCAATTTCTTCGACGACTATCACCCAAAAAATTTCTTCTTTCCAATCATATTCGTCTGCAAGTACGAAAGCTAATTCTCCTACATTAAATAAGAACAGTGCATCTAATACCATCTCTTGTAAACATTCAATACGATTCATTTCAAAGAAATCATTCATTTTTCCATTCACATACGTTTTATGCATTTTAGTAAAGTCTGGACATTTATTCATTTCTGTTAAGAATGGACGATAAAACTCAAGTCCTTCATGGAAATCCTTTAATGCAATACGGACAGGTAGCCCTTCTTTATGAACTAAAATCATATTTTGTCCGTGTGATTCTAATGCGATTCCATGCTCTACAACAAGATGTATAACTGGTATGATTGCTTTTTGAATCAGTAATCGTAGCCAATTTTCAATCCCATATTTGTTTAACCATGCATCAATAACTGGTGTCCCGTCTTTCTCTTTTGCATATAAGCCGTTAAAGGGAACCGCATCCTCTTGTTCATCTAAATATTTATGAACGCTTTCACGCCAAATGCATCCTAATGAACCATATGTGGCTTTCTTATTCGTATCATACGTTACACTCGAAAATTCCTTTAACAAAATAATACGCGATTCATCCCTTAAATAAGAATCCTGACTTACGACATCACTTAACCAATTCGATATAGCTGGTGCACTCACAACTGAATATGGTTTCAGCGTACGGAGTGTTGAAGTGTTAAGTATGTTCAGCGATAACTTTACATATGGTCTCTTTGGATTCGTAACATTTCTCAACGTCCTCATCGATTGTTGCGCGTAATAATCATCCGCTGATTGTCCTAAATAAATTATATTTTTATCCTGTATATGATCAGCGTAATTTGGAATGATGAAATTCTCCCACTGCCAAGGATGAACAGGTATAAACACGTACTGTTTTGGATTACATCCCGCACTGTGAATTCGTTCCATAAACGTTTCTAATGTATGCGCGCCTATCTCACCTTTTAAAATATTGTCATAGATCATTTCATTTTCATAACCTACAATCGCATATTTCTTATGAGCTGCAATCCATATGAGTTTTATTGGCCTCATAAATTCATATCCATATTGAAAATTGTCACGATATTGAAATCCAATGCGTGCTTTATAGCCAGGATGATATGGATGACCATCTATTAAATGGCTTTCAAAGTCATCGTACGATTTTTGGGTATATTTCACCTTATTATGTCTTTCATATTGTGCAATCGTGTCTTTAAATATCGTTTGTTCTAATTCATGAATAAAAGAATCTAATTTCGTTTTTTCCACGTTAACAATCCGAAAAACTTCTTCTAAAAATTGCGAAACTGATTGTATTTCTTGTTTTTCCTCTTGAACTCTTATTACTAATGAATCTAAAGAGATACGTCCAAATGTCATTCGTTCTCTTCCGTAACATTCATACGTGACACTTTTGTTGTCCTCATCAAGTCCTTGTATAAGAAAAAGAATTTGTTCTTCGTTTTCTATGCGAATTGGTGTAATAATCCCCTCATAAATTAACGACTCTACTAATTGACGTAACACTCTTCTTCGTACTGAAATGTAATCTTCTGATTCAAGCGCTTTCAATATCCTCGTATGATACATGTCCACTCTCATAACTCCTCCACCTTATGAAAAATACCATTATTTGTATTACGTGAAATTTTAACGTTACTTATGAACGGACAGCCACTTCTCTAACGAGCGGATTCTGTACCTGTACGTAAATTGCTTGTTCTAAAGGATTACTTAACTCATCGACATCGAAAAATCTCGTTAATAAATTTGCTTTACATGCCAACTTATCCTCTTCTAACAATTCTCTTAAAAAGGTAGAAGGTTCACGGTTATACGGAAGGAACAATTCAAGTACAGATCTTAATTCCGAGAGAAGAATTTCCTCCTTAATTAATCCTGCTGTGCCAAATCCATTAACGAGTCCAAACATATGATTGAAAATTAAGTAGTAACGAAATCTCTCATCTACAATATAATCGTCATATAAATTTCCAGTACGTTCTCCAATGCCAGCCAACTCATTATTAAGCATCTCTTTCATTGAATTACAGAAATAAAACCCTTGATTATCACGGAAATAATATTTGACCGGATAACCATCCTTTAGCTGAACAACGCTATTTTGCTGATGAGCTTCTAATCCAACACCATAACATAAGTACATCCATACCATCGGCTTTAAAGAAATATTCATATATCGTCTAAACCAATCTAAACTTACTTCTTCACAGCTTCTACCTTCTAAATCTGCTAGTCGATGAATAATATTTGATAAACGAGTACGTTCCCCAGGTATAGCATCTTGCACTAATCCAGCAATTAAAGTAGCGTTATTGGCATGTTCACCATAAAAAGGATTCTCTCGTATAATTACTTCAAATCCAGATTCTTTTGCCCCGTAATTTAATGTAATAAATGCTGGATCACAAATAAAATCAAAACCTGGAAACTTCTCTAACACTTCACCAATTGCTGTATTTAGCATTTCCTTTCCTTCAAGACCACTCTCTAGTTCCTTCAATTTATTAATACGCATTGAATTTGTTACTTTTACTGGAAATGAAAACTTAAGCATATATTTTGATTGGGGATGATATAACGTCCTAAGTGATGATGTTGCCATATAATACTTACCGACAGGACCAATATATTCAAGTACTCCTTGATCTATCCAATCCTGTACGTATGATTGGTGTAATAGCCATTCTGCCTGAAGCGGATGAATTGGAAGTAATGAATATTCATCTTCATTACAATACTTCGATATAAATTCTTTACAAACCATCTCATCATTACGTAACTCTTCTTTTAGAATTACTGTTGTAGAATCTAACAATAATGATTTTTCATTTACTATACTTTTATGTGCCCTAAAATAATGAAGCTGACATTCTCCTTTTAATTCTGGAGAATACATCGCGCTTTTCCATTCCAAAATACCTTGTCTACTCTTTGGGGTTGGATGAGTTAAATGTCCAAATAATAAAGATTGCTCCGCTTCTATAAAGGATGTATGGAAACCGTATAATGCAGATGTATCTTCTATTCTCTCCTTTGTAAATTCTTCAATATTTTGACAACTACGAATAACTCGAAGCATAAGTTCAGCAGGATTCGTCCCTTCTCCGTAGTTGATAGACATCTCTTTTATTAAGAATGTAATAACTGTAACGTAATCTGCTTTTATAACATTCTTATTTTCTCCCATTTGATAATAAAATTGTTCTCCAAACAAATGGCGATCTGTTGCTGATTTATATATAACTTCTCCATACAAAGTAACGTTCTGCGCCGATAGCCGACAATATAAATATGTGGGGACTATATCTCTATTCAACGTATTACTGAAGATACTTTTCATTTTTTCATCCTCTGTAATCCATTCTCCACTCCCTGTTTCCCTTAAATAACAGTTTAAAAAACTTTGTAATGTTGCATGTTCTGCGATTTGTTTCGCATGCTGCATGTTGTTCCTCCTCTTTATATTAAAGCTATCGAAATTTTATATAATAAACAACAATTGAATATCGTTATCAATTATGATTCTAATTGATAATAATATTCAATTCAATAGTATATTTCAGAATTTTTTTATCTAATTTAATTTTTCTTGTTTTCTATCTTTTCTTTAATCTAGTTAAAAATTCACGAAAAAAAATACTCAATTTCAAACTACATACTTACTATTTTTCATTAGTAATCCATCCAAAATAGTTAAACAAAAGAGATATACCTTAATTGGCATACCTCTTTCAAAGAATAAGTTTACATAATAATATTATTTATATCCCTCCAACAATAGGCTGTCTCTTCTACCTGTACTCGCTCTAAAAATTTTGTATCAATTTTTTCTGGATTAAATTTTTCATAAAAGTTTTTAGAAGGGTTATTCGTAACAACCCATACTAAAAGTGATTGCATATCATTATTTATACATTCTGATAATAGAGCTTGAAATAACTTTTGTCCTATTTTCATTCCTTGGTACTCTTGTAAAAGGTAGATTGCATATAATTCCCCATCACAATTATATGCACCACTTCTTTCCACTCCCCCGTCAATGAATCCGATTATTGTTTCATCTGACGTCTCTGCTACAAATCTATATTGGTATTTATCTACTTGTTGAAAAATGTTTTCCCATTGTTTTTCTCGTTGCTCATATGTTATATTCTCTAAAAATTCGTCAGCAAATATCCCTTTATACGTTGTTTTCCAGCTATCAACATGCACCTTTGCTATACCTCGTATATCATCTTTTATCGCTCTTCTAATATGTATTTCCATCATTTCTCCCCCTTGTTATTCATCATTATATCAATTTATTTCCTTAAAAATCCAAATAAAAAAGAGTGAAGTAAATTCACTCTTTTTTATCACAATTATCTACTTTCCACTTCAACTGAAACAACACGATCAATCTCTTTCAGGGAACTATACAACTCTGTTGTATATAAATCTTCTGGAGCTAAAATAACCATTTCCAGTTGTTGAAATGCTCCACTATCTATATCTTTAATTTTCACTCGTTTCACATGCATACCTAAATTTTTAATTTGCTTAAATATACCATCTAACTCATGATGCTCTTTTACAGTAATTTTTATAGATAAATCCTTTTGTCTTAATGAATACGGACCTGCAATTTTCACAAGTTGTGGAAGTACGTTAATTGCTAAAATAATTAATATCATAGCAACCGTCGCTTGTAAATAAAAGCCCGCCCCAATTGCTATACCTAAAGCTGAAGCAGCCCACACCATAGAAGCTGTCGTTAATCCAGAAATAACATCATTACTTCTTCGTAAAATAACACCTGCCCCAAGAAAACCAATCCCACTCACAATTTGAGCAGCTAGACGCATTGGATCCATATTTGTATGCCCTGGAACAGAATATACATGTACGGCTTCAATTGAAACCATCGTAATTAAACAACTTGCTACAGAAATAACCATACTTGTTTTCACACCAAGCGGTTTATTCTTTAGCTGCCTATCTATCCCGATGAATAATCCTAAAAAGAGTGCTAAACCTAATTTGAGTAAAAATTCATATGACATATTTCCATTCTCCTTACTTTACAATGTTTCCCTTGGAATAATTCACTATAACTCTTTTATGATATCAATTCCAGTCTTTTCTATTCATTTAACGTAAAAAGCCGAAAAAACATTTGTAACGATGTTTCTCCGGCTTTTTATTATGCTTAAGATTCTTCTTTATTTCTGATCTTTAATCTTAATCTCTGCATCTTTGTAGAATGCTAATTTACTGTCATTATACTCTTTTGTAAAATTGTTAAATTGCTCTTTTGATTTTTGTGCTTCCACAGTTAATTCATTAACAGCCTTAACTTTTTCACCAATCTCTTTTAATTTCGTTTCTTTTACTTTTAATTTTTCATACAGTTCTTTTTCAGTCGCTAACGCCTTCGTATAATTTTCATTCATTTTTTGGAATGCATCATAACGTTTTTTATACGACTCTTCTACTGCTTTCGCTTGTTTTTGTAACTTCTTATCTTCAAGCTTCTCTATATTTCCTTGAACAGATTTTGTTTCTTTCTGAGCTTTTTCTAGCATCTCTTTCTCAGTTTTTAATACTTTTTCACGGTCATCTACATTCGCAGTAGCTTGCTCTATCTTCTTCATAACAGCGTCATTATGATCTTTACCTTCTTGTAAAATTTGAGAATATAGTTCTTGACCTTCATTCTCTAATTTCTCTAACTTCTTCGCTTCATCAACTAATGATTTTTCTTGTGTCGCTGCTGTTTCAAAAGCTGTATATAGATTTTCTTCTGGTTTTTCACCGAAACAACCTGTTAATAGTCCTACTGATAGTGCTCCAACTACTGCTACTTTTCCATACTTCAACGTTCATTCCTCCATTACATACGGTTATCATGCCAGAAATTCACTGGGAAGTGACTCTCTTCATGATAAGCTTCAAACTCATAACCCTTTTCTTTTAACCCTTTTAAAATTGCTGGCACAGCAGCAACTGATTGTGGGTGAATGTCATGCATTAAAATAACTTCCTGTGGTTTTGTTGCATGTGTTATTACGTTTTGAGCAATTTGTGCTGCCGCTGCATCAACTTGCATTTTGTTATATTTCCAATCTAATGAATCAATTGTCCAATCCCATACTTTAAAACCGCCCTCTACCACTTTATTTCGAAGACCTTCATTTAATCCAGGCATCGAACCGTATGGTGGACGTGTTAATTTAGGTGATTTTCCAATAATATTTGCGATTAAGCTTTGATCTTCTTTCATTTCATTTACATACTCGCCATTTTTATATAACTTCGCAAAATTATGTGTCATACTATGCATACCTACATAATGACCCTCTGCATTTTCACGTTTCACTAAATCCGGAAATTCTTTTACATTCGCTCCAATTAAAAAGAAAGTCGCCTTCGCATCATGCTGTTTTAACATATTTAACAATTCAGCCGTATATTTCCCTGGGCCATCATCAAATGTAAGATAAGCAACTTTTCTTTCTTTTCCATTAAAACGACTTGGTGCCGTTTTATTCATTTCTACTTTCGGTTGTTCACTTGCAAGCTGTACTACGTTTTCTTGTTTTGCAACAGCCTTTGCTGGTGAAGTAATGGATTGAAACATGAAATACCCAATAGCTACTGCTGCAATCGCTATTAAAACGACTACTACTCGTTTAATTTTAAAAGCTTTTTCCATTCTATCGAATTCCTCTCCCTATTAATCTTATATATAAATCACCCAATATAATTATACATCTATTTATTGTATTACACTATATAAACAGACCTATATATGTATTATAATGGGAGTTTTATCAAAATCGTTGTTCCTATTCCTTCTTTACTTATAAAACTAAGTGTACCTCCATGAAGCTCTACCATTTTTTTTACGATAGCTAAACCAAGACCTGCACCTGTAGCATTGTTATTAATCTGGTAAAATGGCTGTTCTATATATGATAAATGCTCTTTAGCAATTCCAATCCCTTCGTCCTTCACCTTTATCACTGCTTGTCCTTCATTTTTAGTCGCTTCAATGTGAATTGTACCTTTTTCATGTGAATATTTAATAGCATTTTGAACGATATTCAAGAAAATTTGCTTTAGCCTATTTCGATCTCCCATCAATTCAATTCTTTCTATCGTATTAATAAATTGAATTTGTTTCTCTTCAGCGTTAGGAGTTAATTGCCAAATCGTCTCCTCTAGTATATCGTACATTTGCACATTTTGTTTATATAAATTAAAATGATTTGATTGTAATCTTGAAAAATCTAGCAATTCTTCTACTAAATGAATCAAACGGTCTGTCTCACCTGAAATAATCCCCATGCCTTGCTTTATCTCTTCTTCTGTTAAATAATCTACCGTTTTTAACGTCTCACTCCAACCTTTAATTCCAGTTAAAGGCGTTCGTATTTCATGAGAAATAGAAGCAATGAATTCATTTTTCATCTGTTCCGCTTTTTCTATTTTATTAGACATATGATTTAAACTATATGCTAACTCACCTAATTCACCTGGATAATCCTCTTTAATTTTCTCCTTTAATGTACCTTCTGCAATTTGTGAAGAAGCATGAATAATAGATTCGATAGGTTTAACAAACGAATTCGCTAATCGTCTACTAATTAAGAATACGATACCAGAAATGACAATTCCAACTGAAATAGTAAACATAATAATTTCAATAATCTTTGCATTTACATTCGTTAAAACAGTTGTATATTTCAAAACACCGATCGTTTGTCCTTGATGAATAAGTGGACTAATCACTTCCAATTGTTTCACATCGTCTTTCGTAGCAGTCACTTGATGGTACATCTCTCCTTCTAGTAACGAATACGGAATAACTACTTTACCTTCTACCTTTTGTCCACTTGACGACTGTATAATCGTACCATGTCGATCAATTAATTGTAATTCAGTTCCTTCTAACTGAAAGCTCTCAATTATATCCCCGCTGTATTCTTGCAAACGAATAAAGTATAGGGAATTGTATTCAGAGAAAAATCGTGTACTTGTCTTCGCATGAGATTCTACATATTGCACAATACCATTATAATAATATCGATAAATGGAGGCTGAAAATACGACTTCAAATAATACAAGCATAAGTATAATGACCGTCATAAAATATAAAGTCACTTTTCTTTTCATCTTATACTTTCCTTCCACACATATCCTTTTCCCCACACAGTAAGAATAAATTCAGGTTCTGATGGATTACATTCTATCTTTTGACGTAACCGCCTCATATTTACATCTACTACTTTCGTCTCACCTACGTAATTCGTTCCCCAAATCATATTTAAAATTTCATCACGTGAAACCGGCTTTGAAGCCTGATTCATTAAATACTGTAATATCATATACTCTGTAGGGGTTAAATCAACTAATTTTCCACTTTTATATAATCTTTCTTCTATGACATTTAACGAAAACGGGCCAGATATGATCGTATTCGCTTTTTCATCATGTACTTCTATTCTTCTTAGTAACGATTGTATACGTGCAGTTAATTCCACTGGACTAAACGGCTTTGCGATGTAATCATCTGCACCAATTCCTAGTCCTTGTACTTTATCTTCATTTTGTACGCGTGCGGTTAACATAATAATACCTATTTTTTTATTTTCTTCCCGGATGGATTTACAAACTTGAAAACCATCAATTCCTGGTAACATTACATCAAGCAATGCTACATCAACAGTATGTTCACATAAAATCTGTAACGCCTCTTCTCCCGTACTAGCTTCTAACACACAAAATCCAGCACGTTTCAAATTCAAGACGATAAAACTACGAATAGGCATTTCATCTTCTAAAACTAAAATTGTTGGCATAATTTCCACCTCCCTACTCTTGTTGATAATCCGCTAGCGGTTTTACATATGCTTTCACTTTTTCAAAATGTGGCTGTTGCGGTACAGCATATACGTGAGAAGCGGTTTTAACTGCTGCCTCGTATCCTTTTATTTTGAACCATTCTTTCCGTTTAAATATATGAACTTCAAGCCATAGTTCATTTGTCGTAGTATCTATAAATTTTTGAACATCTGATGCCTCTTGCTGAACTGGAACAGTTATTTTTCCAATTAACGCTTGTGGGATTTTGACAAAATAACCTTTCTCTATATTTATATATCTTTCTTCCATCGGTTTAATTCCATCTTCACTCCACTGAATATAACGTTCAAACATCGTACTCTCTCCGTATGATACTTCTTCCCAACCTTTTGGACGCACTGTACGAACAAATTCAATAATGCCGTCTTCATTTATATCTTTGCTTTCGACTACATAATCATTGAATAAATCTTCTTTCCCATCTATAGGTAGTGGCTCATAATGACCCTTATCAAATTTTGCTACATATGTTATCCCTGAATGGGCGCCAACTCCTGCATCAATTACAACAGCCTTTAGTGATTTAGAAATACGCCCCATTTGTATTCTTTGAATGCTATTTATAAATGGATCGAATGATGCTTCAGACAAAGTTTTAAATTGTTCCATAAACTCAACTGTCAACTTCTCATCTTTTTCATACGTAACAAGGCTTATATCTTTCAGTCCATTTTTATTTAGATCCTCTATGAATAACTTCGTATAACTTCGATTATATATTTCCTTCATATCTTCATTTTCTTCCGAAAAAACATACATAACATGCTCTAACGATTCACGACTTACAGAAATTCCGATTAATAACTCTCGCTTCCCGTTCCCTGTAAAATCACCGACTTCAACGATATCCACATCTCCACCATCAAATCTATGCGTGGACTTTACTTTCCATCCATTTCCAACTTCTTCATAGACAGCTAAATATACGCTATGATCTTCATTCGGTAATTTATAAAATAAGATGGCTTCTTTCTTATTATCTTGTTTAAAATCCATTGACCAAATCATTTGTTTATCTTTATTAGACATTGGAGTAAGCAATCGATAATTAACAGGCAAATCTTTATCTATTTGCTCTTTTAGTTCATTAATCCATTTTTCATTGGCAGGAGCACCCATTAAACTTGTTGGAGCTTCAGACATCTTACATCCAGTCAACATAAAAATGATTCCCATAATGCCTATCCATTTCTGCATATGATATCTTTCCTTATTACAGATTTTCACTATTTTTCTTTACTTTTTGCTTCTCCAATATTCTCATACATATGAGTATAATTTTTATAAAATAAAAAATCGTTACAGAAAAGTTACAAATCCATTCCGATAAAAAAAGATTGGCGAAAGCCAATCTTTTTTTATTATTCGTTTCGAACTGGTTTTGGTGTTACACCTAGATGATCATTTAATTTTTTCGAAATATCTTTTACATTTTTTTCGTTTGGAATGTAATAATAAATACCTCCGATACGTTTATCCGTACCTTCTATTTGCATTTTTTCCATTTCTAAATTAGATCCTGCCATATTTTTTGTAATCGCAAGCATATCATCGAAAGTTAAGTTCGTTTTCATATTTTTATCAACCGCATCAAGTAAAGAACCCATTTTGCTAATTGATTGCACAGACATCGCTTTTTTTGCAATTGCTTCTATTACAAGTTGTTGTCTTTGTCCACGCATTGCGTCACTATCAATTTTACGCGTTCTTGCAAGTGCAAGTGCTTGTTCTCCATTTAAATGTTGGAAGCCTTTTTCTAAATGAATCATACCCGCTTGGTCTTTACTATCTTGCTCTGTGAAAGTAACAGGTACATCAATATCAATACCACCAAGTGAATCGACAATTTGTACGAATGATTCAAAGTTAAACTTCACATAATAATCAACAGGAACATTTAAAAATCTTTCCACTGTATCTCGTGTACTTTCAACACCACCAAATACATGTGCGTGTGTAATTTTATCTAATTTCTTTCTAGATGGAATATATACACGTGAATCACGCGGAATACTTACTAATTTAACTGATTTATCATCTTTATTAATTGTTGCTAATAAAAGTGCATCTGTGCGAACAGCTTCACCATATTGACTTTTTCGCATTTCACTACCATCTACACCCATAATTAAAATAGAGATGTTATCCTTTAAAGGCTCAACTTCTTTATCACGTTTTGATGATTTATCAATTTGTGCATACGCATCACTTACAACAGCTTTTGCTTTATTATATATTAATGATCCATATCCTACTCCTCCAAAAATAAGTAGGAAAAATGGAATTAAAATGAACCATTTTATTGACCTTCTTTTAGAACGTTTTTTATTGCTTCTCGTATTTTGTTCTAATTCAGAGCTCATCTTCATTCGCCTCTCTTTCTCTTTCCCTAGTATAATGTATGTCTAGTATTCTTCATATTGAATTTCCTTTCAAACACCTTACATTTTTGTAAGGTTACATGATGAATCCAATATGTATTCCATTTCACATTATACTCTCGTGCTTATTTTTGGCAAGTCACTATTTTCCAACTTCAAATATTTAGCACTTCGTAACATTCGAAAATATAGTTTTATAAATTTATTTATCTCGAATTGTTCGATTTCCACATGGAAAATAGTGGATAACAAAGAGAGAAATTAGTAATGTAATCTGTATGAATATAATAATGTATAGTTCATATTATTTTTTCTCAAGCGGTGTATACATTGTTTTCTTCCCATGATTATAAATGAAAGCGGCTTTTGCTTTTATTTTCGTCTTTTCTATTTCTATCTCTTCATTCGAGAAATTCACAATAATTTTAATATCTTTTCCATAAGAAGCAGATTGAACTAATTTATCATCTGACAAATATGCAAAGTTCGTCATTTCTTCTTTTACTGCCTTTTCATGAACTTCATTCCAAACTTTCAGATGCTGCGTAATTTCTTGTTTATGCTTATTCCACTCTACTTCATCTAAATGGTACAACGGAGGAACATTATACAATAATTCGTATAACATACGGTTTCCTACCTCATCTTTTACTTTCAAACTTCCCCATTCCCAGTGATGCGTTGTAATTACAGAATCGTTGTATACTAATTTATATAACGGTACCGAATATACTGGATTTAAATATACTTGTTTATATTCTTCTTTTAACGGTACTTGTTTTGCATATTTTTCTGGAACATTTTGATTCGGTGACCAATATCCCCCTACATAATACGGACTTGTTTTATTTTTCCTCATATCTTCATCGTCCCATTTAATAACCGGTGTTTCAATACCGTGAGCAAATGCAATCGTGCTACTTGCAAAGTCATTTCCGCCTTCTGAGCCAACTACCATACCTTTTTCTTGCGCAATATAGTCCATTCGTTGCAACCTTGCTTTTAAATCTTGTTCTTGTGTCGTTATATGTTTGGCCGAATAATCATCATAAATTTCACCTGTTGCATCACAATCAATAAACCATGAATTATATTTAGGTCCATTTTGTAATATATCGTTCATTCGCTCTTTTACACTAGGAAGAGATAAAGTTGGATTTAACTTTCGCCCTCTACCTAAAAATCCTTGCACTTTTTCTCCATTTTTCTTCGTCACAGTTGCCTCTTCATATAGCGATGGATCCTGAAAAGAAGCTGTATTCCAATTTTTATCTGCTTTTTCGTGAATAGAATGATAAGAATCATACGGACCAACTAAATATCCTATTTTCTTAGCTTCTGTCACGAAATCAGGCTGCATATACCCTTGTTCCCAATTCGGTAGCCCAATCCATGCATTGTCTATTCCTGCTGCTTTCATTTCCTTTATAATATCCGTTCCATCTGCGTTACCCCATTTACTTACTTCTTCAACCGCATCACCGAGCGCCGACTTTAATACATGCTTATTTAAGTTATATAACTCCATCTTCGATAAGTGATCTACCCCTTTGTTTAATAACTCACTAGCGTTCTGATCAACATTTTGGAAAATATCCTTTTTATACAATTCCTTCATTGATAATACTTCATTTATATAACGCAAAATAACATTTTTTTGGTACTTATCAATGAAATCTTGTTTACTTACTTGCTCAAACACACTCAGTTCTCCAGGCTCCGAACTATTCTTTTGAATAAGCCCTTTTATATGACTAAACACAGGACTATTTATTTGCTCTCTTATTTTAGGCCAATTTATGTTACTGTCAGACAAACCATTTTGATTCCAAAAATAAAAATGAGCCGCACCATAAAGTTTTTCAATCTCTTTATTTTTTCTAGCCTTTTCTTGTAATGTTTTAAATTCACCTTTTCCAGCAATATTATCCTTATACAGTTTAGCAATACTCACTGCATCATTATTTGTCACATATAATTGAAATCCATATGTTTTATTTTTATTTATGCTCGGGAATTCATGTATAAAATCAAATCCTATTTTCGGATCCGAATGAAATTTCAATTCATTATTAAACATATTGTTCGCAATATATACAATGGAATATTTCGAACCATTTAACGCAAAAAACTTCATAGAAAATGATTCAGCAAATGAATATGCATCATCCTTTAAAAACTTCTTCCAATTTTCATCATTACTCGGAATTTTCTTACCTTCCCATAACGGAAGTGTATAGTTTTCAGCTTGTGCTTTCGGCCACGTAAAGCTTTCTGCACCAGTCGATTCCACTTCAATATTTAAGTGATCTTTTTTCTTTTCTAGATTCACTTTTACTTTTTGATCTGGATATTCCCAAGATGTGCGATCCGTGTCTTTTTTTACATTCGACACCTTCATTTTCGGTAACGGCTGTGACGCCTGTTCCTTTACACCATCATGTTCTACAGTTAACATGAAAGTCTCTGGATTTACATCGTAAGTAAACTCTTTATACGTCGCTTTCTTAACTTTAGACTCTTGTACAGCCTTGTTACCTTTTACATCACACCCGACTAAAGTCGAAAATGACATCGTTGTAAGAAGACATATTGCTATCATTTTTTTCATCTTCTGCACCTCCACCACTGAATATACAGGGGCTTTGTTACAGGAATGTGGCAAAAAAATAGAACTAGCATAACACTAGCTCTATTTTGAGTATTATAAATAAGTGTGTATGGACAACTTTAACCTTCTTAAAATATATGTAGTACAATAACCGTGTTTTTTCATCCTCACTACTTATAAAAGCAAATAATTCATAACTTTAACGTGCATTTCTTAACTAAAAAAAGAAGTGTATATAATATAGCCTAAAACTAGCACTAAAATTACGAGCGCTGTACCTTTCCAATTCATACCACCTGTCATATCAACTGGACTACCTGATTCAGCTCTGTTTAATCCATCATGTAAAGAACCGGTAGGATTATTTTTCAATTCACTTTGCCTTATACGTTCTCTTTTTTCTTCTGGTGACTCTTTCCTCATACGATCGCCTCCAAATGAATACACGCTTTACTAAATTATACATTATTACTTTTCTTTTATATGCCCACTGAAAAGATATTTACAACAAAAAAAGCTAGCAATGCTAGCTTTTTTTTATCCCTATATGTTCTTCTTTATTTACAATAATGCCTCTATGATCGATTTCTAGCTCACACACTTTCATAGACGTAAATACTCTCGCTAATTGCTCAGCAATTTCTTGACGTTTATCATATGGCGTCAATATAAAAATGGATGGACCTGCACCACTAAGCGCTGTGCCGTATGCTCCAAACTCTTTTGCACATTTACGAATTGATGGTAATAGCGGTACGAGTTCTAAACGATACGGCTCGTGAAAATGATCTCTTTCCATCATTTCACCTACAACTTCCCACTTCTTTTGACAAAACGCAGCTACTAATACGTTGCTGATTGCACTAGCCTTAACTGCTTCATGAAACGGAAACACATCTGGTAATACAGATCGGCTTTCCTCTGTATTTAACTCTTCATTTGGAATAAGAGAAATTACACCTAATTCCTTACTTTCAATTCTTACAACCGAAACATTCTTTCCATCAAGTGCTCCGATTACAGTTCCTCCTAATATAGAAGCCGCAACATTATCTGGATGCCCTTCAAAATTTGTTGCAATTTGAACTTTTTGATCAGTCGTTAAGTTTAAGTTGCCAAGTTGATTCGCAAGCTCTATCCCTGCTACAATTGCTGATGCACTACTTCCTAGTCCTCTTGTAAGCGGGATATTACTAGTAACTTCTATTATATGAGGTGATAAAGAAGGACATACTTTACATGCCGTGCTAACGATTAAATTTTTATCATCTGTCGGAATTGATTCTTCAAAGGAATGGATTACTTGCCATCTATCAGCTTTTTCTTTTACCACTACATCTAAATATAATGATAAAGCTATTCCTACTGAATCAAATCCAGGTCCAACATTCGCTGTACTAGCAGGAACACGAATACTTAATGGTATCACGACATAATCACCCCTTTAATATGTTCTTTAATTTGTTCTATATTATTTGAAACACTTGCAATGTCTAATGTATTAGAAGAAATTGCGATATCAGGATCTTTCAAGCCGTTTCCAGTTAAAACTGCAACAACTGTCTCTCCTTTTTTGATTTTTCCAGATTGAACATGTTTAATTACACCTGCTAATGAAGCATTTGATCCCGGCTCAGCGAAAACCCCTTCCGTTTTTGCTAATAATCTATACGCATGTAAAATTTCTTCATCTGATACCATATCTATTTCACCGTGAGACTGTTCAGCAGCCTCTACTGCATATGACCAACTTGCGGGGTTACCGATACGAATCGCTGTTGCAATTGTTTCAGGTTCTTCAATGACATGTCCTTTTACAATTGCTGCCGCTCCTTCTGCTTCAAATCCGTGAATTCTTGGCTTCTTATAGCCTTTTTCTTTCTCATATTCACAGAAACCTTTCCAGTATGCTGTAATATTTCCGGCATTCCCAACAGGAATCGCTAAAACATCTGGTGCACTTTGCAACTGGTCACAAATTTCAAATGCTGCTGTCTTTTGCCCTTCAATTCGATAAGGATTCACTGAGTTTACTAATGTAATCGGCTCTTCCGCAGCAATATTTCTTACAGCCTTAAGTGCATCATCAAAATTTCCTTCTATTGAAATGATTTCAGCTCCATAGGCGACTGCTTGCGCTAATTTTCCATGTGCAATCTTTCCTTCAGGGATTACGATTATACATTTCATTCCAAGGCGTGCCGCGTATGCTGCGGCCGATGCCGAAGTATTACCTGTTGATGCACAAATAATTGCCTCCGAACCTTCTTCTTTCGCCTTCGCAACAGCCATTACCATACCACGATCTTTAAAAGAACCTGTCGGATTCGCTCCTTCATACTTACCGTATAACTGAATTCCTAATTGTTTTGATATATTTAATAACGGAATAAGCGGTGTGTTTCCTTCCATTAAGCTCACATCAGGTGTATTTTCATTCACCGGTAAATAAGAAGCATACTGTTTTAATAATCCTTTATACATATTGTTTTTCCTCCTCAATAATGTAATAACTGTTTATTTCACTTGCGACATTTTCTATCGCTCCTAGTACTCGTTCGAATTGATACTTTGAAGTTTGATGTGTCACAACAACGACTTCTGCAAGTTCACGATTTAAAGGTAATTGAATAACTTCTTTTAAACTTACGGAATAATTAACGAAACATTCTGTTATTTTTTGTAACATCCCAGGTTCATCTCGTAATGAAATACGTAAGAAATATTTCGAAACGACTTCTTCATCTCCTTGTAATTCATACGGTTCTGGTTCTTTTAACGCACTTTTATTTTTCGGAACTTGATTCATACTTTTAACGATTGAAATAATATCACTTACTACAGCAGAACCAGTCGGTAACTTCCCAGCTCCAGGGCCGTAAAACATTACTTCTCCTACCGCTTGACCGTGAACATATACTGCATTAAATTCATTATTTACATTCGATAATGGATGATGGCTTGGTAAAAGTGTCGGTTCTACACTTAAATGAATGGCTGATCCTTGTTTCTCTGCTTTCCCAATTAATTTCATAGTAAACCCTAACTTTTCAGCCATTTGTAGATCTTCTTTTTCGATCTTTCGAATCCCTCTTACTTGTACATCATCTAAAGAAACATTCATCGAAAAACCTAAGTTTGCAAGAATGGCTACCTTTCTCGCCGCATCTAGCCCATCTACATCCGCTGTTGGATCCGATTCTGCAAAACCTAATTTTTGGGCTTCTTGTAAAGCCTCTTCATACGACCATCCCTTTTGACTCATCTTTGTTAACATATAATTTGTTGTGCCATTTACAATTCCCATTATTTTTTCAATTTGATCTGAAGCTAATCCATCTGTTAATCCCCTTAACACCGGAATACCGCCCGCTACACTTGCTTCATAACATAGATCACAATCATTTTCGTTCGCCAGGTGGAGAAGTTCCGCACCGTATACAGCCATTAAATCTTTATTTGCTGTTACGACATGTTTTTTATTTCGTAAAGCCTTAACAATATGTTGCTTTGCTTCTTCAATTCCGCCCATTACCTCTACTACAATATCAATATTTGGATCATTTAGAACTTCATCGACATGACTTGTTACTACGATTCCATCAATGCAAACATCACGTTCTTTTTTCAAGTCACGTACAACGACTGTCTTTACCTTCACTTCATACCCTGTATCAAGTGCAATTTTTTTATAATGTTCTTTCAAAATATGGACAACACCACTACCGACCGTACCTAAGCCTAACACCCCAACATTAATAACGTTATTCATTTTCTAATCTCCTCCTACAATTTTATTTTTTATCTCTATCAATCACCTTGCTCTGTTTTTTAATCATGCAGGTGGTGGTTATTTCCGTACGTACAAATCGTTTCATGTTACTGCACCTCCTTTCAAAGTAATAAAAAAACACACCCATCCCTAGGAAAGGGACGAATGTGTTTTCGTGGTTCCACCCTTGTTCCAATCTAGACGTATTTCTCCCTAGATTGCTCAAGTTCAGATAACGGCTGATTCCGTCAATAATTACTAGATTACTCGTTCACTATTGAAGTTCAAAGGTGGTAAAATCATTTCTCGTGTTAGGAAGCTCACACCCTTGGCTTCCCTCTCTGTAAACCGTAAAAATGATTCCGTGTCCTTATCGTTACTTTTTCGCTCATGTTTATTTGTTAATTCATTATACTCGCATAAACAACAAAATCAATACTATTTTTTAATTATTTTTAATCTTCAATCTCTAATTCCATAAAAAAACACACTCATCCCTAGGAAAGGGACGAATGTGTTTTTTCGTGGTTCCACCCTTGTTCCAATCTAGACGTATTTCTCCCTAGATTGCTCAAGTTCAGATAACGGCTGATTCCGTCAATAATTACTAGATTACTCATTCACTATTGAAGTTCAAAGGTGGTAAAACCATTTCTCGTGTTAGGAAGCTCACACCCTTGACTTCCCTCTCTGTAAACCGTAAAAATGATTTCATGTCCTTATCGTTACTTTTCGTTCATGTCTATTTGTTAACTTATTATAGTTATCAACTTTTTAAAAAGCAAGCCTATTTTTACTAACTATTTTCAAGATACTATTTTATTATATTTCACAATAACATTATGCAACTGCCTCTCGATTTACCTATTTTATTATTTCTCCAGTTTGTAAATCAACAGTTCATATATAAATATCCCATTCCAAAACGATTAGAAATCCGCCTTTAAAAATATATTACTAAAGTTTTTCAATACAATCTTTTCGTATAACTTTCTTCTAAAGAACGTGCAACATCTTCTTCTGAAGCATTTACTTTCGCATGCTCCAGCAACATTTTTGCTGCTGAAGGTAACTCTTTTTTATGTAACCAAGATTCTGGATCCCACATCTTAGATCGGATAAAAGCTTTTGCACAATGAATATAACACTCTTCTATTTCAACGACAATTCCAAGTAACGGATTGCGTCCATTCGCCTGCATTTCTTGCAATATCTCTTCGTCGTTTGTAATATACGCTCGGCCGTTTATCCGGAGCGTCTCCCCAAGGCCTGGAATAAAAAAGAGTAACCCTACGTATGGATTTGAAATAATGTTCAAAATGGAATCTATACGACGGTTACCTGGTCTTTCTGGAATAATAATTTTATTATTATTTAATACGAATACAAATCCAGGTGCGTCTCCTCTCGGCGAAGCATCACACTCTCCTAATTTATTTGCAGTAGACAATACTAGAAAAGGAGATTTAGACAGAAAATCTACGCAATGGTGGTCTAATGATGAAATAACTTTCTTTAACGCTCGCTCACTTGGTTGCCCTAATATTTTCCGTAATTCTTCCTCTGTTGAAATAATCGATTTTATTTCTTTACTCTCTATCCCCACTATTAACCACTCCATTTTTCTTTATTTTCCCAAAATTCAATACAAATATTGTATAATATAATTGGCAGAAAGGGGAATTTAAATGACAGAGTGGCTAACAATATTTGATCCTGAAAGAAATACACTTGGGAAGAAATTGCGTGATGAAGTGCATCGTGACGGTGATTGGCACGAAACATTTCATTGTTGGTTTGTAGAAAAAGATGATGAAGATATGTTCTTATATTTCCAATTACGCTCTAAAAATAAAAAAGAAGCTCCGGGTATATGGGATATTACTTCAGCCGGACATATTATGCATGATGAAGATGTACAAATTGGTGGCCTTCGTGAAATTGAAGAAGAATTAGGGCTTTCTTTCCAAACGATTGATTTAGCATATAAAGGAATCTTTCAAATAGATTATGAAATTTCAAATCTTACAGATCGCGAGTTTTGTCATATGTATTTTCACAATGTCATCAATTCACTTCCATTCGCACCAGGTGAAGAAGTAGACGATGTGATGAAAATACATGCAACTTCTTTTCTACAACTATTAAAAAGAGAGATTTCATCTTTTACGGCTATTTCTGTTTTAAGCAATACACCGATAACAATAACATTTGAAGATATTTATCCGTATGATCTTGCATACTATGAATTTGTTGTAGAACAAGGAAAAGAATTACTAAAAAATAATAGTTTATGAATAAAATAGGACTCCCATTTTAAAGCACTTGGGAGTCCTATTCTTTATAGTGGATGATTGACAATACCCGACTGATTTAAATTCCAGTTTATTTTCTCTCTTTCGATGTTTGGAACATACTTGGCAGCGTTACAAAGCGTGCCCCTTTCTTTTTTAACTGCGGAATAATTTTGTCTAGCGCCTCTACTGATCCTTGCAAATGCCCACCTGGTGTTGAATGCTGAAGTATAACACTGCCAGGAAATGAATTCCCTAACACATTATTGGTAATCGTATCAGCGCTTACTCCTTTCCAATCAACCGTATCAACACTCCATTGTACAATCATAAAATTTTGCTCTGTTGCCCACTTCAATTGATTTTCAAGTATTTCACCGTATGGCGGACGAATAAATTTCGGTGCATAACCAGCTAAACGATTTAATATTTCTTCCGTTTTCATAATTTGATTACGGTACTCAACATCATTTACTTTCGCTAAATTTGGATGGCTATACGTATGATTGCCAATTACATGCCCTTCATTCGCAATACGTTTTACTACATTCGGATACTTTTCTGCGTTTTCACCAAGCAAGAAGAAAGTCGCCTTCACATTATATTGTTTTAACTTATCTAAAATTTTCGGCGTAAATTCTAAATCTGGTCCATCATCAAATGTAAGGGCTACTTCCGCTTTATTGTACGGTCCTGAAAATGCGTACGCATATTTTTCGACCCACGAAAATGGTGTCCACGATCCACGCTCATATGTTTTCATTTGTACTGTATAGTTTTGAGGGATATATGCGTATGGCAATGAGCTTATATAGTCTCCATAATAAAATGAGTGATATGGCATATAGGCGTACGAAACATCTCGTTCTAGTCTCCATTGATATGGGGCAAACATTTCTGACGAATAAAAATAACACATGATAAAAACCTCCCTAAAATTTCATATGTGATTCATCTGCACTTTGTTAGAGAAATTATTATTCATGAACAAAAATAAGACTGTCCATAATTAGGACAGTCTTACTGCTTTATACAATTAATAAATCGATGCACTATCTTTCGGCAAAGCTTTTACATGTTTTAAATAGCTTGTCACTCTGTCATCATCACCTTGCGGGTATTGATACCCATATGTGTTAGCAATTTCGTTCGCAACTTTTCTAAATAAATCGCCCATTACAAAAAATGACTCCCATATGTTTTCATATTCAGCATTCGAATAGGTCCGTTTAAATTGCTCCCACATATCTTTTTCAATGTATTGCTCGAAAAGCTTTCCAAACTTCCCTGCATTAACTGTAAAGTCTGTTCTCATACCAATATGCCATTCTAACATTACGATAAACATATCTCGCACCGGGCCATCAAGTATTCCTTTCGCATAAGAAAGTTCTTCTCTCCATAGTCCTTTTGCCACATTCGTACTACACCACCAAATTTCATTACAGCAATCTAAAAACTCTTTTTCTGTAGGCTTTTTTATTAAGTAGTCCCTATCGCTTGCTGGTGGAAATTCGTCAATACAATTATCTTTATCAAGAAGCAGTTTACTTAAACTATCTTGCCCAACGAATGTATGTATCAAATCAACGGGAACTAACGTTAAATCAATTCGGTTCCCATCCATAAACTGCATTAAATACGGAAATTTCCCGTCTTCATCTGCTGGAACTAATGACATTTCTTCCGGCATTTGTACAATCATTATTTCTCCAAATCTATGAATCCAATTATGATTAGACGTAAAAGATTGTATATCATTTACAACATACATAATATCATAGTCTTGAAAACAATCTTTTTTCACATGTGGATTTACACGTGATCCATTCATAATGACAGCTCGAATTCTTTCATCCTCTTTTGCTGTATTCATAATTAAGTTTAGCATGTCTTTTTCAGTTCTCATCTATTCCTAACCTCCAATTTTTATATAAGCTTATATTTTTATACGTGTTGGAGGTCCACGAGCTAGCTGTGTTGTACACGATACATGTTATAATTTTTGAAACATCTTTTTCATTTTCTATCCTCCTATTTTTTTATATCTATTCTTCTAAATCGTTCACATACAAGCAATATATCATCAGAAAAATCATGACCCACTTCATTCAATTTACTTCTGAAATATCTTTCATGGATCTCCTTCCAACTTTTATAGCTTTCATCCCCTTCAGCAATTGCAAATTCTTCTGTAATTTCATTCATAGGTACTATTGTTACTTCAATCGTTTTTACAATTGCTACCGGATTTTCATCGTGATCCAAAATAACAGAGTAGTCCTCTGTAGTTGGTAACGGTACATTCTTTAATTCATAGAAGAGATATGCAGAACAAGTTGCGGTTTTCGTTCCGTCAACTACTTGCTTAGCAAGACGATTTGGGGTATCACCAAATTTCCACGCACTCACCGATTTTGGTATCTCAGCATCTTTCCAATACTCCGTCCAGTATTGTTGCGCTGCTTCATTCATTATCTCTCACTCCCCTAAACTCTACTATAAGTGTAATAGACTTTCGAACCGTATCACTCTTTTACGACTGCCATTACAAACCCATCGTACCCTTTACTTCCGACAGTTTGAAGCGCAGTAGCACTTACACGTGGCTCTGCAGCTATTAATTCATAGAAGCGACGTATCCCTTGTATGCGAGGATCGTTACTCGTATTGTCAATAACTTCTCCTTCACGTACTACGTTATCCCCAATAATTACAGTACCAGGACGTGATAGTTTCAGTGCCCCTTCAAAATAAGCAGGGTTATTTTGTTTATCAGCATCTATGAAAATAAAATCAAATGGTTCATACTTCTCATTTTCTATTTGTTTTAAAGAATCTAACGCTAATCCTAATCGTATTTCAACTCTATCTTTCAAATTAGCGCGCTCAATATTGATACGTGCAATTTCAGCATGCTTTTCACTTGCCTCCAATGTAACAACTCTGCCTCCCAATGGCAATCCCCTTGCAAGCCATATCGTGCTATATCCGCCTAGAGTACCAATTTCCAAAATGTTTCGAGCTCCTTGTATTTGTACTAATAGTTGCAAAAACTTCCCTTGCGTTGGCGATACATCATGTGCTGGTAAATTAGCTGCAGCGTTTGCTTGAAGTACTTCTTCTAATGTAGAATCTTTTGGTATTAATACATCACTCACATATTGATCAACAGCCATCCATTTCTCAATCGTACTCATGTAAATACCATCCCTTTCAATACTTTTCTACTATTCACATATTATTATACAGAAAGTTCTGTCTCGTAAACAAAAATAAAGAAGGGACATCTACTCCATTACAGAATAAATATCCCTTCTTTTATTTATAAATTTATCCCTTACGGATTAGTAGACCAAAGTCCTGCTGATTTAATAAATGTACGTTTATTTAATTTCAGCTGCGCTACGATAAACTCTGCAATATCTTCTGCTTGCATTACTTTATCTGGGTTTCCGTCAGTTAATCCTAAATCTACAGCCATATCCGTTGCTACTGTACTTGGAGTTAAAGCTGTTACACGAATGTTATGTTTGCGAACTTCCATCGCTAACGATTCTGTTAAGCCAAGAACACCAAATTTAGAAGCACTGTATGCACTTGTCACAGGTGCACCTTTTTGTCCTGCTGTAGATGAAATGTTAATAATATCACCAGATTGTTGTTCAATCATACTTGGTAAAGCTGCACGAGTTGCATAATATACACCCATTAAGTTTACTTGAATGATTTTTTCCCAATCAGCAACGTCTAATTCTAAAAACTTACCGAACTTAGAAATACCAGCGTTATTAATTAAAATATCGATAGATCCTAAACCGTTTTTTAACGTCTCAATCGCAGTAGTCACTTCTTCGTATGAAGATACATCAGCAGTCGCAATAACAGCTTTTACGCCTTCTGCTTCCACTTCTTTCGCTACAGCTTTTAAGTTTTCTTCTGAACGAGCTAAAAGACCTACATTTACGCCCTCTTTCGCTAACGCGATCGCTACAGCGCGACCAATTCCTCTACCTGCTCCTGTAATTAAAGCATTTTTGCCTTGTAATAATTCTGCCAAGTATAACACTCCTTAATCATCTCAGTTATGTATTATATTAAAATTGTATCTATGTTTATGTAAAAAGGCAATGATGCACTTTCATGTGCGTAGGTTACTTATAGGTAACTATGGAAAGTTTTTATTTATCCCGCATTAACGGGCAGTAAGACCCCCACCTCAAAATTCAGTGGAAGCAAAGAAGTTAGGTGGGGGATGAACAAAACCCCCACTGATTAAAGTTTCACTTTATAAGTCTCATGTTTTTGCCATAATTCAAGTAAAATAAAAATAAATCCCGCATAGGAGAGTGTATGTGTATGAAAAGAAAAAAATGGTTCTTATCACTAACTGCAGTCGGACTATGTATCATATTTTTGGCTATGTACTTTATATTTGGTAATCCACTACATTATAAAGTAATAGAAAAAGATACTAGCGACTATCTCTATACTATAAAAGGCTATAAGCAAAAAGAAATACAAAGCATAACCGGAAAATATACTCCCATTTATAATATCGGCTATTATGCAGAGGTCGTATATAAAGACGAACCTTATTTTACATACTCTTATATATACGATAATAATAAGAAAATAATATAAGACAACGGCATTTTAGGAAGACATACTGAGTCATTTGAAAGTCTTAATTTAAACTGGTCATTGTTTGACGAGTTAGTAGACGGTATTCATACAAACTTGCAAAAAAGAGGTTTAAGTGAAAAGAAAGATTATTCTATACGCTACGTTCAATTCATTGATATCGATAATGATAAAAACGGTGCAGAAGCATATGTTGACTTTAAGAAAGATAAAAAATCACATTATTCATACCGTATGAATAACGAAGGAAAAGCTTATCAATATAGTTGCAGTAACGGGGAATGTATTTTTAAAGAAAAATAGTGTTAGAAGATTTTCCTCCTAACACTACTTTTCTTCATATTTAGGAATACAAACAATAAATTCTGTTCCATTCCCCTCTTCACTCTCGACTTTTATTTTTCCTTGATGAAGGTCGAGTACCTTTTTTACGATAGCTAAACCTAATCCACTTCCTCCATAAGTACGATTTCGTGAAGAGTCCGCTTTATAAAAACGCTCAAAAATATGTTGTTTCTGTTCTTCAGATATACCAATTCCAGTGTCACGAATACGTATTTCTACGAATTTCTCATATTCTTGTAACTGAATTGTAATTGTGCCACGACTTGGCGTAAATTTAATACTATTATGAATTAAATTAATCCACACTTGACTCATACTTTCTTGATCCGCAGTTATATGCACTTTTTCTAAATCAAGGTCTAATTCAATTTCTTTTTCAGCCCAGAGCGGTTCACTATTTAACACAGTTTGCTTTAACTGTTGATCTAATCGATAAGTCACTCTTTCTGGTGTATACTCTTCCGACTCTAAAAGAGTTAGTTTCAGTAAATTTTGGCTTAGTTTAGATAATCTCGTCGTTTCCGTTTCAATAATAGTAAGATAATGCTTTCGTTTTTCCTCGGAAAGATTGTTATCTTGTAGTGCTCTAGCAAATCCTTTTATAGAAGTTAAAGGTGACTGTATTTCATGAGAAACATTCGATACAAATTCCTGGCGCATTTTCTCCATCGCATTCAGTTCATCTGTCATATCATTTATACTTTTTACGAGTACACCAATTTCTCCATCATACTTTTCTTCATTTCGTATTTTTACGGAGAAGTCTCCTTTTGCAATTTTTTGTATCGGTTCAATAATAGTCCAAATCATTGCCTCTCGTTTTGGTCTCATTAATATCCCAATCAATGTCCAGATAAGAACAATAAATATAAAACCGACCATATCACTAATTAGAAAGGCAACAAACGACGATACGTTTACTTCAAAAGCATTCAATATACTAGTTGCTACATAAAATGCGATAGACCAAATTATAGTGAGAAAAGAAAAAAGCGCTAATACCGCTCCCGTTACTTTCAACATCTTCAACTTACTCATTCGTTTTCTTTTCCTCATTTACTTACCTCTAAGCGATACCCTAATCCTCTTATCGTTTTAATACTAAACTTCGACTTCTCTTCTTGAAACTTCTCACGTAGTCGATTAATATGAACGTCTAGTGTACGTTCATTCCCTTCAAAATCATATCCCCATACATCTTCAATTAACTGCTCTCTCGAACAAGTTCTTCCTGCTTTAGAACCTAAAGTAAAGAGCAATTCAAATTCTTTTAGCGGTAATGTGACTGTTTGTTCTCCAGCTGTAACTTCAAATGTTTTACGATTTAACAGTACATTCCCAATTTGAATCGATTGCGACACTGTAATTTGGTAACGTTTCAATAACGCCTTAACTCTCACTACTAGTTCTATAGGATCAAATGGTTTTACAAGATAATCATCCGTGCCAAGGTGAAATCCTTTTACTTTTTGAGACGTTTCCCCTTTAGCAGTTAGCATCAAAATCGGAATATCATAGTACTTCCTTAATTCAAAACATACATCAAATCCATCCATATTTGGCATCATGATATCAAGAACAACCATATCAACTTTTACTTCATCTATTTTCTGAAGTGCATCTAGTCCATCAATTGCCTCATATGTTTGAAAACCTTCTCGTTCTAAAAATACAGAAACAAGTTCTCTAATATGCGGATCGTCGTCCACTATTAAAATGTTAAGTATCAAAGAAACCAATTCCTTTCTAATTCGCATCCTTTATAAAACTTTTAAAAATGAATCATTAGTGGAGTAAAAACCCCACTGATGATTCATTTTATAATGCGCCCTCTTTAATTTTCAATTGTTGCGTTGCAAATTCACGATACATATCATGTGTCTGTAATAATTCATCATGTGTACCGCTTCCTGTAAGATTCCCTTTTTCTATAAAGATAATTTTATCTGCATCTACAACAGTAGAAAGCCTATGTGCAATAACTAACGTTGTTCTGCCTTTCATTAAGTTATTTAATGCTTTTTGAACGACAGACTCTGATTTACTATCTAAACTTGAAGTTGCTTCATCTAACATAAGAATTTGTGGATTTCGAAGTAACGCTCGAGCAATCGCAATTCGTTGTCTTTGCCCTCCTGAAAGCTTCACACCACGTTCTCCAACTTCTGTTGCGTATCCGTTTGGCAAATCATGAATAAATGCATCAACATATGCCATCGCTGCTACTTTTTCAATTTCTTCATCTGTCACTTCACCCTCAACACCGTAGCAAATATTATCGCGAATTGTCCCATCAATTAACGGACTATCTTGTGAAACGTAACCAATTTGACGTCGCCATGATTGCAATGAATAACTCGTAATTGAGTCTTTTCCTAATTTAATGGCACCGCTAGTTGGCTCGTAAAAACGTTCTAATAGTGAGAATAACGTCGTTTTCCCGCTACCACTTGGTCCTACAATTGCTGTTACTTTTCCTGATTCAATTGTGAAATCAATATTCTTTAAAACTTTCTCTTCTTCGTTATACTCGAAATGTACATTTTCAAGAACGATTGGTTGCTTAGCATTTGTGACTTTCACACCAGTTTCATGATCTTCTACTTCATATTCTAAAATTGTATTAATTCTTTCCGTTGCACCAATTGCCTTTTGGAATTGTGTAAAGAACATAGATAATTGACTCATCGGCATTATAATTTGAACTAAATATAAAATAAATGCTACTAGTTCTCCTGTTGTTAATGCACCGCTAGAAACTCGCATTCCACCATACCCTACGATAATAACAAGTAATGCCATTAAAACAAACGACATAACTGGTGAAATTAACGCTTGCACTTTTCCCTCTTTCAAGCCAAATTGTAATAGCTTTTCAATACCTTTATTTCCAGTTTCATATTCCTTTTTTTCTGTGTTCGAAGATTTCACTAAACGAATTTCTGATAATACTTGTGTTAATACACTAGTAAAAGAAGCCGTTTCATCTTGAAGTGCTTTTGAAATCTTATACATTTTTCGTCCAAGTGGAACTAAGATGAGTACTGATAACGGAATAACCGTTAAAAGTAAAAGTGTCATTTTCCAATCTAAAACAAATAATACAATTAATGATCCAACAATTGAAATACCGCCTGTTAATAAATTTGACAAATGCTCAGAAATTAATGTTTTCACAACTCCTGTATCATTTGTCATACGGCTAATTGTATCGCCTGTTCTATTTTGATCATAATAAGTTACCGGTAAAATAAGCACCTTTTTCCACAAACGTTCTCTCAGTCCAGCTACAATCTTCTGTCCTATATAATTTAGTAAATATATAGACAATCCCGCGGCTATAGTTTGCATAATAAAGAATGCAATTAGCCCAACAATTTGTCCTGTACTAATTGACGAAATTGAAAAATTATCTACTAAGCCCTTCGTTAACATCGGTATAAATAAACTTGCTCCAGTAGAAAGTAAACTCATTAATAACGCAAAAGCAAGAATCCCCTTTGGAGGATTTGTATCTTGAATAAGGCGTAAAAACTGCCTCCAGCTTCCTTTTTTCTCCATCTCATTTCTAACTTCCATTTTTGTTCATCTCCTCTTGTTCAACCAAACTGTTCTTTCTAAAAATAGAATACAATACAAATGTAAACTGAATGTAAACACACTTTTTCTGTTTTTACAAAATATACATACAAACACATCTTTACAACAGATATAAATATCTGATATTATTACCTGGTACTTAATATTACTCTATGTGAATTATAGATAACTAATTTACAATACTGTATAAATCTCCCGTTATTGAAAGGAGTATCCTTTTTGCAAACAAATATACATTCCGAAAAGGAAACAATCATTTTTATTCATGGCTTAGTCGGCAATCGTCGTGCCTTCAAAAAAGAGCATAAACGATTTTCAGCCACCTATAACATTATAACTTACGACTTATTAGGTCATGGCGATGATAAAGGTGCAGATATCGAATTTTCATTACAGCGCCTCGTAGATCAATTATTGAATTTATATGAAAAAGAAGGCATTCAAAAAGCTCATATTTGCGCTCTAAGTTACGGCTGTTATATCTCTACAATTTTTGCACAAATGCATCCAGAAAAAGTATTGAGCATTTGTCACATTGGTGGACATTATAATAATCCATCCCTTTTATATAACGTATTTCAAAAGTTCTGGGAGAAGCGAGGAGACGATTACTCTAAATGGCTCTCTCAATACGCAAATACCATTTTCCCAAGTGGCATGCTAAAGGCAAATCCGTTCGCAGTCATTTCAAGAAATATTTATTACCGTTTCGGATTGCAATTACATTCATCAATTATTGCCCAATCATTACGGCATCGTTTAGAATTCGATTTAAAATCTAAATTAAAATCACTTCCCCACCCTATTCTATGGGTAATGGGTGAACATGATCATCTCTATAAATCTTGTCTTTTTGATTTGAAATCCATTCTTCCTAACGTTTTATATAAAGAAATACCGCTTGCAGGACATGCAGCAAACTTATTTCGCCCGAACTACTTCCATGACCTATACGCTCGATTTTTAAATGGGAAGTTACAGTAAAAACTACTACATTCCCAATTTATTCAACTATAAAAAGGCTTCCCAAGTTTCCCTGGAAAGCCTTTTCTCTATACGAAAAGTATATAAACTACTTTTTCTTAGTATGCTTTTGTGTAACCTAACATGTGCTTGCTCCAGTAAGAGTTACTTACAGAACTAATACGTACACCAGTTGCATCAGTTTCTGCACTAATGAACTGACCGTTTCCTAAGTAAACGCCCATGTGAGAAGGACCTGATTTATAAGTATTTTGGAAGTATACTAAATCACCTGGTTGTGGATTGCTAGTTTTTGTTTTAGAGCTCCAGTATCCAGCAACTGTTTGACGAGCGCCTTTATTACCAGTTTGATTTAATACGTAGTGAATGAATCCACTGCAGTCAAAACCAGCAGGTGTTGTACCAGCAGTTCTGTATGGTGAACCATTTAAAGATCTAGCGAATCCAGCGATTGAAGATGTATCTCCACCTGTTGTTGGTTTTTGTACGTCTTTACCTGGTTGTTGAACGTTATTGTTATTGTTATTTGTAACGTTGTTTACTCCGCCTTTTACAAACTTAACGAAGTCTGCACTTACGTAACCTGTACGGCCGTTATGGTTAATTTTGTACCAACCATTTTCAGCGCCAGTAACGTTTAATACTTTACCGTTTGTTACGCCACCGATTACAGCGTTGTATGTAGCTGGGCCTGTACGTACTTTTAAAGCACCAGTGTTAACAACATAAGAACCACCAGTTTGAACTGTAGTAGTATTGTTGTTTGTAGTTGGTTGTTTTGTTTCGTTAGATACAGCAGAACCACCTTTTGTTACGAAGTCTTTGCTTACGTATCCAGTTCCACCATTGAAGTTGATTTTAAACCAATCTTGTACTTCTCCAACAACTTGTACTGTTTTACCTTTATTTACAGAGCCTAATACTGTATGAGATGTACTTGGGCCTGTACGTACGTTTAGTGAAGAAACGTTTACTGTGTAAGTACCAGTTCCTTGTTGAACAGTAGTTCCTGTTTTACCACCAGTCGTTACGAAGTCACCACTTACATAACCAGTTTGACCGTTTACAGTTACTTTGAACCAACCGTTTTCTTGTCCAATTACTTGTAGTACTTGACCTGATTTCACTTTAGAAATAACGTTATGTCCTGTACCAGCACCTGAACGTACATTTAATACATCAGCTGTTACCGTGTATTTTAATTCAGAAGTTGTTTCTACCTTTTTTGTTTCAGTTACAGTCGTTTGAGTTTGAGTTTGTCCATTAATTTCTTTTAGCGCCTCATTTGAAACTTGAGCCTGAGCAGAATCCATACCTGGAACTGCAACACCCACTACAGAAGCTGCTGCTAAACCTGCAATTACTTTTTTCATAAGTTGTCTTTACTTCCTTTCCCTACTATCCTCTTTAAAAAACTTATAAACTTAATACTTTACAATATTATTAAAGTAAAATATTCATTAAGTTCCATTTTTTAACAAGAGTTTTATTTTTCACACAGAGTTCATTTTAAATGAATGAAGTGAATTCCGTGTGAACTTCATGTGAACTTTACCATTAAACTTATTGTTTTTGCAATGCTTTTTTCAATTCTCTTATGTATTTCATTGAAAATTCGACATTTCATTCATTATCTTAATATACATTTTCTATCCACTTTGAAAAACTCTATTCATCTAATCCAATGCAAAGAATGTATTTTCTAGTAAAGTCCCTTACATAAAGCATACTCTTATCATGACAAAAAATGCTTTTTTTATCAATAGTATAATATTTTCAGAAAACTTTTTTTGATACTATCTATCACTTATAAAAGATTTGACGATTTGTAAGATTTAACTTCAAAAATTCTGTTCTAATTTGGCGAAAACACACACACCACTACCCACTTTTCACTAACTATGGTATTTATAGGATATTTATATTATCATATATATAGTGGTATTTTAACCAATACAAATTTTATTTACCCTACACTGAAACCTATCGAACTTTTACAGGGCGGTACATTGAATTTTGAGATGGAAGTCTTATTGCCCGCAAATAATGGGATTAAAAAAGGAGGTATATTTATGAAAAACATAATAGATGATCCTATAAATAAAAATATAGAATTGTACTATGCTTTTTTTCAATTCGTTTCAATTATTACCGTACAAAAAATATCAACTATTGAAACACGTAAAAACGAATTAAAAGATCAAATGAAAAATTCCTATCAAAAAAATCCTTATTACTTATAAAAGGTGAACAGGGTGTATCCCTGTTCACCTTTTATCTCGCATTATTTATAAATTTTCACACGATTTTCTAAAGGTTGGTATTCTTTTTCACCTGCAGTTACCACCGGTTTACCAAACGGCATTTGCGCAGTAAGTTTCCAGCTTTCTGGAACTTCCCATTCTTTTCTCACTTCTTCATCAATTAATGGATTGTAATGCTGCAATGTAGCACCAAATCCTTCAATTTCTAAAGCTGTCCAAATTGCAAATTGTAACATTCCTGAGGATTGCTGAGACCAAATTGGAAAGTTCTCTTTGTATAATGCAAAGTTTTCTTGCAATTCTTCCACTACTTGACTGTCTTCAAAGTATAAAACCGTTCCATAACCACTTTTAAATGCATTCATTTTTTCTTCAGTAGATGCAAAGTTATTTTCAGGTACAATTTTTCGTAACGTTTCTTTCGTAATATCCCATAACTTATCATGTTGTTCTCCTAGCAAGACGACAACGCGGGCGCTCTGAGAGTTAAAAGCTGAAGGTGTATGTTTTACAGCATGATAAATCACTTCTTGAATTTTTTCATCAGAAACTACTTGCTCTTTACTAATCGCGTAAATAGATCTTCTGTCTTCAATTGCTGAGTAAAAATCTTTTGCCATCATAATTCCCTCCAATTTTCATTTGAGGCTTTTTCATATGTATACATCATGTTCTGCCTCTTAAAACTTATCATTAATAAGTTTCTAACTTTATACTATCAACAATCAATAATAAACTCAAATAATAACACTCCCATTTTTCACCTTTTTACTTCCTAATATTAAAAATAAAAAGGCAATTTATTGTTACCTATAATGAGTAACAACAAATTACCTTTTTTATATGATGATCTAACTCAGTATTTTACTTAATTAACTAAACCAAATGCATAAGACATTAACTTATTCGTCTCTGTAAAACGCTTCGTTTTACCTTTCGTTCCCATTACAACTGTAATAATACGAGTATCACCTTGTTTTGCTGTACCCGTAAAACAATACCCTGCGCTATCTGTGAATCCTGTTTTTAATCCGTCTATTCCTTCTATATATAAAGCTTTATTATTTTTGTTTAACATATCATTTGTACTTATAACATTAATATTATTAAATGCTAACTGACTTTGACGTAAGTGAGTCACTTCTAATATTTCTGGATAGTCTTTTATTAGATGATACGCCAAGTTTGCTACATCAGCAGCTGTCATCTTCGTCTCACTTCCATCAGGTTCTTGTAGTCCTGATGCATTTGCGAATTTAGCATAATCCGACATTTTTAACTGCTTTGCTTTTTCATTCATAAGTTGAACGAAATCTTTCTCTGTTTTTTCCATATGTTCTGCTAAAGCTACAGCCGAATTATTTGCCGATTCAATCATTAATGCATGGTACAAATCTTTAACAGTTAATGTGTCATTCACTTGGACTGGGATTCTCGCACCCTCTGTTTGTGCCGCTTTCGCACTCATTTTCACCGGATCTTCCCAGCGAACTTTCCCATTATGTACATTTTCTAATAGAAGGTACGCTGTCATCATCTTAGACATACTTGCTGGCGCAAAAGCTTCATTTTCATTATGTTGATAAATAATATCTCCATTACTCGCATCGATAATCATAGCTGCTTTTGCATCAATTTCCGGTGGTATGTACTTTGGTGGCACTACTTTTTCAGCTAATTCTGTTTTAGGTAGTTCTGCCACCTGTAAAGGTTGTCCCTCTATATTTGTTGTACTCTTTTGAGTTCCTTGGAATAAGAACCAACATATCCCTAAAATAATGACTACTAGGATCGTCAGCCTTCCCCATTTTAACCGCTTCATTTCAAAACTCCTTTAGCAAACCTTTTATACACTCACGTTTAACCATAACAATAATTACTTTATATCGTCAAGGCAAAAAGCATATTTATTCATATAATACATTTATGTTACAATTAAAATATCGAAATATAAGAATATTTAATGTTATATTGTCGTAATTTAACTACTTAATAGAAAGGATTGTTACGATGCTACTTCCAAAGACATTAAAATACGGAGACACAATCGGCATTTATTCGCCCTCTTCACCAGCAACCTACACTTCTCCTAAAAGATTTGAACGAGCGAAATCTTATTTACAACAGAAAGGATTTCACATATTAGAAGGTTCACTAACAGGTCGATATGATTATTATCGCTCTGGCAGTATACAAGAGCGTGCCGAGGAACTGAATGCTTTAATAAGGAATCCTAATGTATCTTGTATTATGTCAACAATTGGCGGTATGAATTCTAATTCATTATTACCTTATATTGATTATGAAGCTTTTCAAAATAACCCTAAAATAATGATTGGCTATTCAGATGCAACAGCTTTATTGCTAGGGATTTATGCTAAAACAGGAATCCCTACATTTTACGGTCCGGCACTCGTCCCCTCCTTTGGAGAATTTGAGCCTTTTGTAGATGACACATACAAATATTTCTCAGAAACATTACAAAACGATCCGCCTCTTCCTTACAACATAAAACAACCATTATTTTGGTCAGATGAATTTATTAATTGGGAAGAGAAAACGAAAGAAAAAGAACTTAGACCAAATAATTGGATTTCTGTAACAAATGGACAAGCTACTGGACGTGTTATTGGCGGAAACTTAAATACAATACAAGGAATTTGGGGCAGCTCTTATATGCCATGTATTCAAGAAGGCGATATTCTATTTATTGAGGATAGTTCAAAAGATGCAGCTACTATTGAAAGAAGCTTTTCATTCCTTAAAATTAACGGTGTATTTGATAAAGTTTCAGGTATACTTCTTGGAAAACATGAGCAATTTGATGATTGTGGTACAAAGCGCAAACCGTACGAAATATTATTAGAAGTACTGCAAAACCAAAGCATTCCTTTATTAGCTGACTTTGATTGTTGTCATACCCACCCGATGATCACTATGCCGATAGGTGTTCAAGTGAACATGGATGTAACCAATAAAACAATACATATTTTAGAAAAATGGAAGATATAAAAAACGCCTATATTATAGGAAGAAAATATTATAAACTTTCCATTAGAAAACATAAAAAAGCTCCGTTCATCACAAACGGAGCTTTTTTATTATTGTCCTAAATTTTGAACCTTCTCTTTCAAATCACGAACTTGATCTATCGTCTGCATAAGCTCAGAGTTTTTAAATTGCTCTACATCCACTTTTCCTTCTTCTATCTTCGTCATTGCCGTATCAATTAATGTATTTAACTTTTCATTATATCCGACGATTTGCTGATGAAGATCCTTTGCTACATCAGGTGGTGCTAATTCATTGAAAGCGGGTATATCTTGTTTAATTTCACTAAGCTTCGTTTCTAATTCTTTTCGAGCCTCGCTATCATTAACAGCCTTTTCAGCTAATGCTGGTGCATCATTTGCAAATACACTTATTTCATTTACATAGTCTGTCGCTTTTTGAGCATAATCTATGGAGTTCTTTCCTTGTTCTACTAGTGAACACCCCATTAAACCAATTGAAACTATACATACTAATAAAATTGATTTGATTTTCATTTTAGACTCCCTTCTTCATTATACTTGTCTGTAATCTTCTTTATCATAACTTCTAGCTAAATCACCTACAACCTTTTTCAAATATCTATTTAACCTCTCACATGCCCTATTATCGTTACAACATCTATTTCTATATGTACGCTAATAATATCTTCAATTATATCCATATATCCTTGTCCGATAGCTGCTCCATAGTGTAATGTAAGCCCCTTCTTTTCATACACTGACTTTGGTACTGAAAAAATAAATCTCCTCAAGTTTCTTTCATCAGCAGGCTCCATAATTAAAACAATTCCATCCTCTTCAAACATATACACTCGCCCTCCAACTTTACATTCACTATGGCTCAGTATTGCCTTGGTCAGCAAAATTTAAAACATAATAAATTAAGATACATTCTGCTTTATCATAAAGTGAAACTTTAATCAGCCCTCACCAATCGGTTTTTTACTGGCAGCGAGGCCCCAACCTAACTTTTTTGCTTTCGCTGAATTTTGAGGTGAGGTTTTACTGCCCGGCAAATAGCGGGATAAAAATAAAAAGCATTCATTCTTTTTTTAAGAATGAATGCTTTTTAAAAAATCAATTTCTAACTCTAGCATCTTTTTTTGACGAGGTTTTACTTTTCTTACGGGAACTCCCGCATAAATATACCAATCATCTAAACTCTCTTTTACCATACTCATCGCACCGACTGCCGTGCCTTCTCCAATAGTTACATTTGGAAAAATAATAGAATTAGCACCAATAATCGCATGTTTTTTTAAAACAACTTTTTCTGTTTTCACATTCCTATATTGACTCGGGACAGTTGGCCCCATTAAAGTATTTCCACTGAAATCATCAATTACTGCATATACTATTGTTTTAGCTGAGATATTTGCAAAGTCATGCATTTCAATCCCAACTTCCCCTCCATATAACGCTGTATACGCTGATATATGCGAATAACTTCCAATTGTGATTTTACCACTTAAAATGCAAAAATCATCAATTCTTACATTATTACCAACCGATATAACACCCGGATTATATATACTTGCTTTTTTACTAATCAATACATTTTTCCCAACAGACAAAAACCCAATTTTCTTTAGTTCTTCTAGACTATAAAAACTATTCATCTGCCCAAACCACCTTCTGCCCTAAACAGCTTACAATTTGTTCTACTATTTCTTTCGTCATTCCTTCCCATAAAGGTAAACTTACTATTCGTTTTGCTATTTTATTCGTTTTTGTTAAATCTGTAGACTTATAGTTTCTAAAAAGTACTTGTTGGTGGCAAGATGGTGAAAAGTATAATCTAGCTTCTATTTTCTGTTTTTTCAGTTCTTCTATTACTTGTATGTTGTGAACTTCTTCTGGACAAAGAATAGGCATAAATTGTTGAATAACTACTTCTGTCTTTTGGACTTGCCACCCTTTTTTCATTAACCCAGTATTTTGTAACAACTGTTTATACCATTCAGAAATACGGGTGCGTTCTTTTAATTTTTGATCCCATTTTTTCATAGTTGCAATCCCAATAGCGGCTGCATATTCAGACATTTTACAATTAAACCCCATCATCGTACATTCACGATTTTTATCAAATCCGAAATTCCCCATTCTTTTAATACGTTGTATATCTTCTTCGTTTTTACTATATATAAGCCCTCCTTCACCAATTCCGAAAGGCTTTGTTGCATGAAAACTATATACAATCATTCCACTAAAATCCTGACCGTAATGCATACTTTCATTTATTAATCCGAATCCCGGTGCCGCATCTACGACAACCGGAACACCCTTCTTCTCTAATTCTTCATATTCTTCTAAGTTCATCCATGATCCAAAAGTGGCGTACGGGACAACAATCGCAACCTCTTCTTTTAATTCTTCAATTTTATCCAAAAGTACTGTTTTATCCATATACCAATCCTCTATTGAAATATCAATAAAATAAGGTTCCAATCCACACCAAATAGCCGCTAATGGAGTCGCAGGGAATGTAAAACTAGGCATGAGGGCATACTTTCCTTTTCTTCTTTTCTTAAGTTGAATAGCCGCCATTAACCCTAACGTTGCGTTTGCTACTGTTGTAACAGCTCCCCTGTTCTGAAAAAATTCCGACATAATTGTTTCCTCAAAACGTTGATTTATAGGTCCATAATTCGTATATATGTGAGATGTATCAATTTCCTTTAATTCTTCCAAATACTCAATTACAGGTACAGTTGAAGCACGTAAAAAAGGAATATTCTCCATATCCATTTATTCCTTCCTATCATTTTCGGACAATATAGAGCATATCTGTTTCAGATAGTCCAAATTTCCTAGCACTTTTCATTCCTTGTTTTTCAGCTACATTATATAATTCCACCTTAAATCCCGCATTTATTAATCGTTGAATGAATCCTGATTGATTATAAATTCTCACATGATCTTCTTGACCAAAAGCTAATTTCCGCAATTGTGGTGTTACAATTAATTCATTCTCTATAATAGAATCTACATTCATTACGATAGGTACTTGAATAATCCCCCATCCATTTGGCTTCAAAACTCTATATAACTCTCGCATTGCTTTATCATCATCAGGAACATGTTCTAATACATGGCTACATAAAATTACATCAAAAGTATTACTATCATATGTAATTCTTGTAACATCAATTTCCTTCATTAGTGGATCCTTTGGTTCTAAATCCCCACATACATACGTAATATTTTCATACTCGTTAAACCAATCTCTTAACTTCGCTTCAGGTGCAATATGAAGCATAGTATACTTTCTACTTAACAAGTCCGTTTCTGTTTCAATGTATGCACGATACAATCTTTCACGATCCATCGAACTACAAACTGGACATATCCCTGTATCTTTATTCCACATCTCAAATTTATATTTCGGAAAATCATAATGTGCTGGCCACGGGGAAAATTTTCCAAATTGTTGATTGCAATATTGACAATAACAACATTCTTTCTCAAACATATGAGCAACTAGCTTGTTTAACCCTTTTTCTATCTTTTCATTATAAATTTGATCTAGTTCACCATTTCTTACTGCATCCTTAACTATAAATCCCGCATTTTCTAAACAATAAGATAAACTCTCTTTATAATCTCTTTCAGAACTTAAAAATCCACTATTATACGCATCTATAATTAATTCAATCCATTCTTCAATTGTCATTAATATAAAGTGCATTTGTTTTTGATTTTGTCCACTATGTTGTCTAAAATAACTGAGAGGTTCTTGTATATAAACTACTTTTCCTTTCCTCATCATATCTAGCCATGTTGCAATATCGTTAATAGCAGAATACGCCTTCCCTTTAAAATACCCAAACTTCCCTTCAAACAAATCTCGATTAAACAGAACAGTTGTCGGCTCACCAACTATATTTTTTAAGTTTTTTAATATGTAATTCCCTAATTCTTTTCCTTCAAAAAGTGTAGTTTCTTTCGCAATTTTCATATTCAATGTTGAGGATGGTAATATCTCTCCATTCTCATCAATTAGTTCACGATATGACGTCACAAATGAAATATTTTCTAACTTCAAAAAGTATTCCATCATTTTCTCGATCTTTTCATGATGAAATAAATCATCATCTAATAAAAAATTTATATACTCTCCGTTCGCAAGTTCTATACACTTATTAAAGTTTTCAGCAACTAGCGGCGTTTCATTTTTAACATATGTAATACACTCATATTCACGTAAATACGGTTGAATCATAGCATTGACTTCATTATTTGTACTGTCGTCAGAAATAACAATTTCAATATTTTCATATGTTTGATTCAGAGCGCTATTGAGTGCCAATTCCAAGTAATAAGGTCTATTATACGCAGGAATCAGTATACTTACTTTCGGTAAAAGAGAATTATTATTTATATGTTGTTTTTTCTTTTCTATGTTTATTTTCTTTTCTTTAATTTTTTGATAATAGTCTAATGTATATAATATCGATGATGGAACTATCCTTCTTGCATAATCTAGAAAATTTGTTATCGCTTTGTCTAATTCTTTTTCGGTGGATAAGAAACCATATTTTTCTCCTGCTATAATACTATGTGAAAAATCTTCTAATCCATCCATCATTTTATTAGATTCATTTAACTGTTGATCTTGATGTAATCGAAAGTAACTAAGTGTCTCTGCTATATATACTGCTTTTCCTTTACTTAATAAAGATAACCATGAAGCTATATCTACGTTACATAGATACCTCCTCTTATCAAAAATCCCATACGGTTCTTGTAAATCATTTTTACGAAATAAAACTGTTGTCGGTTCTCCAATATAATTTTTTTGATCGACAATTACCCTATTCCCTAATTCTGTTCCCTCTATAATCATATCCTCTTCAAATAAACGAACAGTTGAATAAATATGGCGTAATTCTTCTCCTTTATCATCAATTACTTGACGATGAGATGTTACAAGCTTAATTTCATTATCTAGATCATTGAAAAAATACTTCATCATTTTTTCAATTTTATTCACATGAAATAAATCATCATCCATTAAAAAATTTACATACTCACCGTTCGCTTCATTAAATAACATTAGAGCATTTTCAAATTGTCCGAGAGTTGACCTGTTTTTTATATAAATAATATTTGAATGATCACATAAGTATTTTTGTAACACCTTTTCTGTTTCGTCATTCGTGCTATCATCTCCAACTATAATTTCTATATTAGGGTACGTTTGTTCTAACACACTACATAATGCCTCTTCAAAGTAGCGAGGACGATTATACGTAGGAATTAAAACACTTACCAATGGAAGTTGATCTACCACCTCTTCAGTTCTTTCAATACGAGTTCTCATTTTACTCTCTCACCTCTTCGCATATTATTTATATACGCGACACGAAAATCACATTATTTTAACTGTATGGAGCCTATATACTTTTATGCAAACATGAAACAAAATATCATACTTTTCGTTCCTAAATAAACATATTTAATAACGCGGACATTTTATTTGCACCTTTTTTATTCATATGATCACTATCATAAAAATCATCATCACAAAATAATGGTGAATCAAATAGATCTATAATCCGAAAAGAATATTGACTTTGAAAATCATTTATAACTTTATAAAAATCTTCTTTTAATTTCTTACTACTACAATTGAAATAATGTGAAGTAACAGGGAATACAACAATTAGTGGTTTTATATCATGTTTTAACAGTAGTTCTAAATATTTTTTGAAAATCGTTTTATTTTCAACTAAAGTATGAGGATATGACAATTTAGCATGCGAAGCTGCTCTCATTTTCCCATGTTCTTCAAAAGGAATATGAAGGGGAGTAGTATTCCATTCAGCATTTATCCAAGGTAGTATCAATGATTCATCTTTTAGTTCGTCTAATAAAATATATTCAAAATGCAAATTAAAAATAGAAAAAAGTGGTTTCGGAGTATCTAGATGTGAGAATCCATCAGTGGGTAGAGGAGAATGAACTACAGTATGATGACCGTCTTGAAACAATGGATAATATACTTTGTGAATTCTATATGCTTCAGATGATAACGACATGTCAAAGTAAAAAGAGAAATAGGCTATTCCTATCAAACAATATTGAAATGAATGATCGTTTGATAGAAGTTGTGACGCTATTAAATAATCATAGTATAGATCTTGCGATGGAAGTGTTAATTTTATTGACTTTTTTGAGAGGAGCTCCGTACTTATGCCACAATACGGATAAGACAAACCGGTAGCAAACAATTCATACGTGGGATCACTCTTTACTTTTTTCATAGACATGTATAAAAACATAAGATCCGGATTTATTTGATATATAGAAATTAATTTATGCCTCCATTCATACATGTATTTTGTTAAATTAATAATTTTTTTACTTTGCACGCCCTTGTTTATCAATTCATTTGTAAGTTTTTCTGCGTCCACTCTCCAAATGACTATATATTGAAAAGAATTTTCTATACGAATAATAGTTGAAACGTCTACAACATGAACTATTATTTTACATTTATTTTTGTCTAATGCATTTTGAATCCTTTCCCCTGATACTTCATCACTTAAAACAATAATTTTATACTGCTCCTTCATGTATATCCCCCTCCATTATATGTATAATATGAAATTCATTTTTCATTCGTAACGATCATATACATCTGCAATCCATCATTAATATTCATTTCAAAACAAAAATAGCTGCACCATTAGGCGTAGCTATTTTACAATTATTACTTATTCAAACTATATTCCTTTATCTAACTCATAAAGCATACGATACTTCTCGTTTTCTTTCAGAAGTTGTTCATGACTACCTTGCATCACAATTTGACCACGATCAAGGAATATAACTTCATCTACATGTTCAATTCCAACAAGATGGTGCGTAATCCAAATTACTGTCTTTTCTTCCGTTGCAGAAAACATTGTTTCTATTAAAGATAATTCTGTCTTTGGATCTAAGCCGATCGTAGGTTCATCAAGGACAATAATTGGAGCTTCTTGCATGAGCGTTCTAGCAAAAGCAACTCGTTGCCTTTCCCCGCCAGAAAACCTTTTTCCCATTTCATGCATTTTTGTTTGCAATCCATCTGGAAGAGAAGCTATATGCGAAGCTAATTGTGCTTTCTCTAAAGCTGTCCATATCTCTTCATCCGTAGCCTCTGGTTTACCGATTCGCACATTATTTCCAATTGTCGTATCAAATAAATGCGGCTTTTGATTCAATACAGAAATATATTTTGATAAAAGATTCGTATGAGCATGTTCACTATTCAATAAAACTTCACCCTGTAACGGGCTTAGCGCACCTGCTAACAATTTTAACAAAGTAGATTTTCCTGTTCCACTTCTTCCTAAAATGGCGATTTTCTTTCCTGCCTTTATTTGCAGTGATACTTCTTTCAATACAAAGTCATTACTATCTGGGTAACTATATGATACATTATTTAATTCAATGTCTATATGTTTTGATGCAACATGATCTTTATCCTCATGTAATTCCTTTTCATCCTGTAAAACATCATTAGCTTCTACTTTATTTAGACGATGAGCAGATTCTACATATGATGGAATTCGATCGATAGCATCTGAAAGAGGAATAAGCGCGTTTGTGACTGATAACGTCATTAAGACGAAAGCCGCAATAACGGTAGGTGCAATCTGTTCACTTGCCGCCTCATTTCCAGTCCATATGATCATTGAAATAACTACAATCCCCACTACTAATTGAATGATACTGTCTCGAATATGATTCCAGCGCTTCATTCTTTTTTCCGTTTTTAACAACTGAGCATTTTGCTCTACATACTTATCAATGAATTCATCTTTTCTACCACTTGCTTGCCAATCAGATAACCCAAAAACAGCGTCTGTTAATTGTTGATACAAACGGCTTCTTCCTTGTTTTAAAGTGACATGATGTTGCTTCATTAAAAGTAATGATACAAACGGAAGCAGAAAGACGATAATAGCCAACATACATGCTGCAATAAGTGCAAATACTACGTCAAATGCACCGATAACAAGTACGAATATGCTATATACAACTAATGCTAATAGACTAGGAAATATTGTACGTAAATATAGGTTTTGCAAATGCTCTATATCTTCGGATAATATGCCTAACATATCGCCCGTTTGAAATCGTGAACGGAAAAATAAAGCCTGCGGTTCTACTATTCTGTATAGTTTCGTTCTCATCTTTTCTAATATGCGTAGTACGACATCGTGTCCAACTAAACGCTCTAAATAATGAAATACCGCTTGTCCTATACTAAACGCACGTGTTGCAACGATAGGAACATATACAGCCATTACATTTTCTGGTCTAAGAGCAGATTTAGAGATTAAATAACCTGAAATGAAAAGTAACATCGCACCTGAACTAACTCCAAGAAGACCAAGGAAAATAGTTAAAGTCATTCTACCTTTATTTTGCTGTATATAAGGTTTAATCCAGTTACTCATCTCTATCCCCTCTCTTTCCTGTGAAAATGTAATGCCTCATTCTTTAAAAGTTCTTCATACGTTCCGCTTTCTATCATTTCCCCTTTATTTAAAATAAGAATATGATCCATCTGTTTCATCCAGTGAAGACGATGTGTTGCAAGAAATACTAACTTACCTTCAAACAGACGTAACATCGCTTGCTTTATTTCAAATTCAGTTTCAATATCAAGATGTGCTGTAGGCTCGTCTAATAGAATAATTGGCTTTTTACTTAAAAGAGCACGCGCCATAGCGACACGTTGTTCTTGCCCGCCACTAAGCATACGTCCACCTTCTCCAATTCTTTCATACATCCCGTTCGGAAGCGATGTAATGAGTGAACGAAGACCAACTTCATTAATAACTCTTTCCACTTCTGCATCAGTTGTATTTGTTTCATAGAAACAAATGTTATCTTTTAATGAAAGCGGGAAAATGTAAGGATGCTGCGGAATGTAAGCAATATTCTTTTGCCAATCTTCTCGAGTAGACCCGTCAATTTTCACACCATTTACTATCAGCTTTCCACCCGAAGGAGTTAAAAATCCTGCTAATACGTCAATTAACGTCGATTTCCCTGCCCCACTTTCACCAATTACACCTATAGCACCGGTACCTTTCCAAGTAAAATCAATTCCCTCTAATATAGATTTTTCCGATTCATCATTCTTTACTTTTACATCTTGTAATTTCAAGTTACTAGAGGAATTCCATATTAGATCTACATTTGATTCTTTCGTTCCTATTTCTTTTTGTTGCTGTAAAATCTCTTCTATTTGCTCCATTGCAAGTTGTCCATCTAACGTAGCATGATAATTCGCTCCAACTTGTTTAATCGGCAAGAAATATTCCGGAGCTAAAATTAAAATCGTAAGGGCTGGCAATAGTACAATTGTCCCATCTATTAAACGTATCCCTAATCCGACCGCCACAAATGCGATTGATAAACTCGTAAAGAAATCTAATGCAAAAGAAGAAAGAAAAGCAACTCGCAAAGTACGCATCGTTGCTTTTCTATATCTTTTACTTACTTTTTCAATCTTTCCTTCGTGCTGTTTACTTTTACCTAAATACTTTAATGTTTCTAATCCTTTTAACGTATCTACAAAATGATTAGAAAGTACACGATACGACTCATACTGACTATCCGCCATCTTTTGCGCTGCTAATCCTAGTAGGATCATAAATATAATCACGATAGGAATCGTTACAACTAAAATGATTCCAGACTCAATATCTAGCGTAAAAACATATAGTACAATTAGTCCCGGTACGATACTACTTCTAATCATTTTAGGAATTGTTAATTCTATATATGTTTTAAACTTCTCAATACCTTCTATCGATAAGGTAACCAGATGACCAGTTCCAGCAGTTTGAACATAACGTGGACCTAATGTGAAATACGCCTCTATCAATTGTTTTCTCAGTAGCGATCCTGTTTTTTCAGCGAAACGTTCCACTAATATTTGCGATATTCGCACTAGCATATGACGTACTGCAAACGTGATCCCAAAATAAACCGTTTCATTTAACACAGATTGCACAGTTTCTCCTTGAAATAAAAACGTAATAGCCCGTGCTAAAAACACTGTTTGCGCAATAATACTTATAGCTTCTAAAATGCTAATGATTGTTAACACTACATATAAAACTCGGCTACCAGGATACGACGGAAGTCCTCTTTTTCTTTTCATTAGTACTCCAAATCTTTATCTGACTTAACAGGTTGTCTAAACACATAGAAACTCCATATTTGACTTCCCAAAACAAATGGCAATATAGCAATTGAAAAATACGTCATCAGTTTTAGTGCATAATCTCCTGATGCTGCATTATAAATTGTTAAATCGTATATTGACCCTAACGAGCTAATTAAGACACGTGGGAACATGCCGGCAAACACACTCGCACTTAGTAAAATGATTGTTAAACTCGTCATAACGAAAGCCCAACCATCTCTTCTTCTTTTATTTAATAATGTTGACGCACATAATGCTACAAAAGCTCCAATCGGAACCATAATCCACTCTGTACCATGACCAGTGAAAATATCTGTTTTCCATAACCCTACACCGGCAAAAATAAGGAGTGCTATAATTGCAAGTGGTGCAATTTTCATTGCAGCAATACGTGCACGTTCTCTTAACTTACCAGTTGTACGGATAGTAAGGAATTGCAAACCGTGAACAATACATAAAAGAAGGAACATAACTCCTCCAAGTAATGCAAATGGATGAAGTAATGGTAAGAATCCACCTACAGCATTTTTCGTTTCATCAATTGGAATACCTACCATAAAGTTAGCAATTGCAACTCCCCAAAGGATAGGTGGTAGTAAACTTCCTAAAAACATACCCCAATCCCAAAAACCTTTCCATTTATGATTATCTATTTTCGCACGGAATTTAAAGGAAACTCCTCTTATAATTAAAGCAAGAAGCATAAATACAAACGGAATGTAAAACCCGCTAAATAAAGTTGCATACCAGTGCGGGAATGCTGCGAACATAGCTCCACCAGCACAAACAAGCCATACTTCATTCGCGTGCCAAAATGGACCAATTGTATTTAAATATATTCTTTTCTCTAAATCGTTTTCCCCTAAAAACCTTGAAACTATACCTACACCGAAATCGAAACCTTCAAGTACAAAGAAGCCTACGAATAAAATTGCAATAATGATAAACCACAACTCATTAAGAGATAACATACTCATCCTCCTTATCAAATGGATCATGGCTTTGAGAATCCTGTTTCGTTTTCTTATTCTCATGTCCTTTAATGACACGAACGAATAAGTAAATAGTAATTCCACCTATAATTAAATATAGTGATGTGAACGAAACTAAAGAGAATAATACTTCTCCGAACGTAACATTTGGAGATACAGCATCTTCCGTTTTCATAACACCGAAAACTACCCAAGGCTGACGTCCCATTTCAGTCATAATCCATCCTACTGTATTACCGATAAACGGTAGTGCAATTGCATACACCATTAATTTTAAATACCAAGTTTTTTCAGCTAAACGATCTTTTCTTGATAAGAACCATCCGTACGCTCCTAGAAGAAGCATAAATGTTCCACTCATTACCATCGCTCTAAAACTCCAGAACATAGTGTGTACTGGCGGTATATAATCTCCAGGCCCATATTTTTCTTCATATTGTTTTTGAATTTGATTCATCCCTTCTACTTGACCGCTAAATTTATCAAATGATAAAAGACTTAGCATATAAGGGATTTGAATTTCAAACGAATTTTCTTGCTTCTCTGCATCAATTTTCGCAAATACTGTAAATGGCGCTGGATCCTCACTCGTATTCCATAACGCTTCAGCTGCTGCCATTTTCATTGGATGTGTCTTAATTAATTGTTGTGCTTGCGCATGACCGAAGAATAATACTAGCGCAGTTGTAAGTGTTCCAACAATGATAGAAATGCGGAACGATTTTTTAAACACTTCAGTTTCTTGAGCTTTCGTTATTTTCCATGCACTCACACCTGCAATAAAGAAGGCACCAGTTGCAATCGCCGCTGTAATTGTATGCGGGAATTGTACCCATAATTGTGGGTTTTGAATAATCGCTAAGAAATCATTCATTTGTGCACGTCCATCTGCTGCCATTTCATATCCTACTGGCGATTGCATAAATGCACTTGCAGTTAAAATCCAAAACGCTGATAACATTGTTCCAATTGAAAGGAGCCAAATACATAACAAGTGAATTCGCTTCGGTAATTTATCCTCACCGAATACCCATAAACCTAGGAATGTAGACTCTATGAAAAATGCTAATAAGCCTTCAATTGCAAGTGATGGACCAAACACATCACCTACGAAACGTGAATATGTTGACCAGTTCATGCCAAACTGGAATTCTTGTAAAATACCAGTTACTACCCCTACCGCAAAGTTAACTAGGAATATTTGTGTCCAAAACTTCGTCATCTTCTTATAAATTTCTTGTCCCTTTACCACATATAACGTTTGCATTAACGCAATGATAAAAGCTAAACCAATAGACAGCGGAACAAAAAAGTAATGGAAAATCGTTGTTGATGCGAATTGTATTCGTGCCAATTCGAGCGTTTCCATACTACAATCACTTCCTTCATAATTTTTTATATCGTAATTTCAATTGAGTTGTATGTATAAAACAACTCAAATCTTAGAAATATAGAAAGATAAATTTGTTTATGTACTTTTAGAAAATATAAATTTTCAGTTTTCAAGATCATTACAAAAGAACTTTCTCATAAAATTTACCTTTTCACTATTTCAGTAGTGTTTTATCCGTTAATCGAATTGTATAATATACCTGCATAGTAAATTCAGCTGATTTTTGACGTATTATTGACATCATTTTGTCTGAAATATGTCTTTTGTCATTTTTTTGAATTAGATTTTTCTCATTAATAAAATGTATTTTTTTAATATAAGACTTACTTTCGTATCAATAAAAAAATCATTTTTCTCTACATACGCTTGACTTTTTCACGAAAAAATGTCCTCTTTACCAATGAAGAAATCAGTTATTTTTTTGTCAAGAGAAAAATACATTTCTAAAATTCAAACACAAAATAATGTTATTCAAAAATAGAAAATACCCTCCCTTTTTCTAGACTAAAAATTCATTTTTTTGTCATTTTTTCAAACAAAATTCATACATAAAAAAAATACCGAGAATCGATTAGACTCTCGGTATTTTTCAAATTATTTTGCTGTATGTTTTCTAACAGCCGGTAATATTTCAGTCGCAATTAATTCGATGTTTTTCTCAATTTTATTAAGTGGTACACCACCAAAATCAATTTGTGCCATAAAACGTTGTTGTCCAAACAACTCATATTGGTAAAGCATTTTTTCAATAATTTGTTGCGGGCTACCAACCATTAATGCGTCACGGTAATCTACTGCATTTGTAAATTGTTGCTTCGGATACCCACCACCACGCAGTGTAAGCATACCAGCATTAATATGAGGATAGTATTCACTAAACGCATCTTGTGAATTTTTTGCTGTATAAAATAAACTCGTTGTTGCAACTGGCAAACTTGCTGGATTAAATCCACTTTGCGCCGCTGCCTCACGGTAAGCATCTACTGATCCTTTAAAGTTAATAGCTGGACCACCTAGTGTTGTTATCATCATTGGTACACCCGCACGTCCTGCTTTAATCGCACTAGCTGGCGGGCCACCAACAGCACGCCAAATTGGTAAGTTATTATTTTTAGCTCTCGGAATAACCGATGCATGTGCAAGAGGCGCTCTGAACTGTCCGTTCCATGTTACATGTTCCTCTTTATTAATTTTTAATAAAAGATCCATCTTCTCTTCAAATAACTCTTCATAATCATTCACGTCATAACCAAGTAAACTATATCCCCCAATACGAGATCCACGACCAGCCACGATTTCTGCACGTCCATTAGAAATCAAGTCAATTGTAGCAAAATCCTCATACACTCGTACCGGATCAGATGTACTTACTATCGTTGCTGAACTTGCAATTTTTATATTTTTCGTAGCTTGTGCAATAGCTCCTAAAATAACTGTATGAGCTTGCGTTGTAAAATGCGTTTGATGACTTTCACCGACAGCAAATACATCAAGTCCAGATTCATCCGCTAACTTTGCTGTTTCAATTAATTCATGAATTCTTTGTTCTGCACTAATTTTCTCTCCGTTATGTGGATTTAAAACATGATCCCCAATTGAATATAATCCAAACTCTATTCCTTTACTTGTATCCATACGGTATTTTTTCATAGTTGCTCTCTCCTTTAATTCAGTCGTATTCATATTCTTCAATTATTTTTCACTTGATTAGTCAATTGATAGTGTAAAAAAAATTACTCTTGCGGCAATTCTTTTTTTTCGCTATGCTTATGAACTTTCGTCATTAGCTCGTATAATATTTTCTGCTCTTCTTCATTTAATACATCATCAAAAAACGATGATTGAAATGCAAGTTGCTCTGGCAATGCTCTCTCTAAAGCTGCTTCCCCTTGCTCTGTAAGACTAATTGTTTTCGTTTTCCAGTCTTGTTTTCGCACAATATATCCTTCTTTTTCAAGACGAGTTAACATTCGAGAAATGCCACCTTGTGTAACAGTAACCTTCTCAGCTAACTCCATTTGTGTTAGTGGCTGATACGTACGTATTTGCAAAAGCACATCAAATTGAGCTGTCGTTAAATCAAAACGTTTTAAAAACTCATTTGACATCTGATTACTTTGGTTCGTAAATCGTATTAAACGTAACCATATTAATGATCCTATCGTATTATCACGCATGTTTGATCACTTCCTATCGTGAATCTTACTATCACTTTACTACGCAAGTGATAAAAAAGCAAGAGAAAAAGTGAAAAATAATCTCATTAGAGTATTGCATAAATAAAGATAAGAAAGAATTCACTTAAATATGAATTCTTTCTTATCTTTATTCTTAACTTTCCATTTCATTCATTGCTATATTTAAAGCTGCTACCGCTTTTGGCCAACTGCAAATGAAATGGTAATTGTTCTGTATGACCAAGACTGATTAATACCGACACTGTACATAAACTTCTTTCTCTTAATGTTAAAGTGTCATCCCGCCACACTTCCTCGAACAATATCTCTTCACTATAATGAGAAAATGCAGGTGCCATTTCTCTCATTTTCTTTTGAATACAATATTCAATGGATTCAATCATCATTTCACTCAGCCTTCACTTTTACCAATTGTGCCAATCCTTGACCAAATGACCAATTTTCAGTAGATGTCTCATTTAGCGTAGTAAAAATATCTGCACTTTTTATACCAGAACATTCAGAAATCTTCAAGGGTATCGACTGATATAGATTCATTTTCTGTTTTATCGTTCTTCCCGGTCCGCATGTAATAGAAACATAAATCATATTCTCTGTTCTCTTTTCTCCTCTTTCTAATAAATAATATGGATTATATAAAAAGTGATTTTGTTGATAAGGTAAAAACATTTGAAAAAAATCATTTTCAAGGATGTTAAAATGTTCAATTAATGACAGATGAATACATTCACCTATCTTTTTCAACTCTTCTTTATTTAATATATTTTCATGATAATAAACGTTCACAAAAGGCATACATTTTCATTCCTTTTTCCTAATTTAACTTCAACAAGTTTTCATCGTGAAATGTGCAAAATCTCATATACTGTAACACCTTTATTTGTTACCATTTCAGGCTTTTCTTCATAAAAATTAAACTGACTATACCTCCATTTATCTGGATTATAAATCATTACATTTCCTAAACACTTTTCTATATTTTGTACATATTCATTCATAGTTTTTAATTGAGTCTCCCTCAATGAATTACTTTGAGAAATGCTCCCTACATATTCAACAACATATTTACTTTTTTTAAAATCATCACTTAAATTAACAACTAATGGAACACCTATATTTATTTGTTGCCATCCAAAAGATTGTAAAATATTATCGTAATACCCTTCAAATATAAATTTATTCATTCCTTCATGGCCATTCCAAATATATAAAGGGGCATAACAGTTATAGAAATTCCCGTCCTTACCTGCCTCATTTATTAAATACGCTTTAAAATTTAACTCTTGAAAACCATCCGTTTTATGCCCATTATCCTTTACCCTTTCCCTAATAATCTCCATGTCATAATCCTTTGGCAAAATGACCTTATATTGCATTCCAATCATGTTTATCACTCACTTTCTATCTTATATACACAATGATAAACCGGTGATTGCCTAACGTAAAATAGGTATAAATTATGTTTGATATCATTTATAATGATACCGTATAAGGAGCTGAGATACATGGAAATTAATGACCTTATTATATTCAAAACTGTAGCCAGCGAAGGTTCTATTAGTAAAGCTGCGAAAGAGTTAGGATATGTTCAACCGAACGTAACTGAGCGAATCAAAAAATTAGAACAAGAATTAGAAACGCCCTTACTACATAGAGATAACAAAGGAGTATCCTTGTTACCTTCTGGTGATATTTTATTAGACTACACGAATCAAATATTAACTCTAGTAGAAGAAGCGAAAGATAAAATTAAAACGAGTAGTTCTTCTTATGTAATAGCGACGTCACAATCTATTTTGACTAATTATTTAAGTAAGCGTATTAAAGAAAATTTAAGGGATTATCAAATATACGTAGAAAATAGCAGTCATTTGCAAAAATTACTGCATCAACAAAAAGTTGATATGGTCATTACTTATGAGGATGATCCCGACGCAGCTTTTAAAAAAGTATTTACTACTTCAATTTCTGTAGGCTTATTAAAAACGAAAGAAACACGTACCATTGACTATTCGAAGGAACTCTTCTTCGTTAGTAATGACAAAAGGTGCCCTTTTAGAAATAAGACAATACAATTTTTAAAAGAAAATAATTTATCTCAGCGTCAGCTTCAACAATTAGATTCTTATTCGCTTATGGAAGAGTTTATTCAGGACGGAAAAGGAATAGCCTTTTTGCCGATTAGAAATGATAAATTGGTACCAATTGAAAATGTTCCAATTGAGAAATTAGCTGTTCATTTTTTTACAAATCAACACTCTTTAAAACAAATCCCTGATGAACTATTTGATTAATAGAATAGCTATAAACTAATTACATTCACCAATAAAAATCCCTCCTTTACGAATCTAAAAGAGGGATTTTCATATTCTATGCAATTGATTTTTCACACATTTTGCTCCACTTCTGCACTGTTCTCCTTCTTACTCTGTTTCACATTCTTCAGTCTCTTAATCGTGCCAACTAATCCTTTCGGAAAAACTAACAAGACGATAATGTACAATAAACCAAGAATAATTGTCCATCGTTCAAAAATCGGATACGCTGTGGCTAGTTCTGATAAATAATATTTCAGTGATTCAATAATTCCAGCTCCAGCAATCGCTCCAATTAACGTTCCAACTCCGCCAATCATCGTCATCAATAATGCATTTAATGTCATTTCAATTGAAAATACAGTCGTATTAACAAAGCGTAGTGTGATAACAAATAAACCACCGCTAATTGTAGCAACTACTCCTGCAACAATACTAGCAATAATTTTATAATGAAGAACTTTATATCCTAGTGCTTCCACACGTTGCTCATTTTGTGAAATTGCTTTTAATACTTTTCCAATAGAAGATTTTGTGAAAAGACGTAACAGAATAAAAATGACAATTAAACATATAAGTGTTACATAATAAAAGGTAAGACGATCACGGAATATATCTGGTACACCAAATGTAAAACCGTCCCCTCCGTGAGTGAGTCCACGCCATTTTTCAGCAAGTACGAAAAACAACTGTGAAATTGCAAGTGTTAACATTGCATAAAAATGACTTTTCAGCCGTAACGAAAGCAAACCAATTATATAACTAACAATTGCTGAAATGATAATTGCAGCTATTATCCCTATTAAAAAGTTCGTTATGGATACTCCTTGCCGATCAAATAAAATTGCTACGCCATACGCTCCTATTCCAAAGAACATACAATGGCCGAATGATACAATTCCTGTATATCCTAGCAATACATCAAAACTCATTGCAAAAATAGCAAAGATGAAGATTTGAGTGAACAAAATTAACAAGCTCCGCGAATCATTTACGAATGGAAATACACTTAAACAAATGAGCATACATACTCCGAAGTATACTTTAATTCGATTTGATGTGCTGTTCACCATTTCACCCCTTTTCACTAACAAGTCCATTTGGCTTCACTATTAAGAAAAATAGTAACATTAACATATTGATTGCAAGTGATAAATCCGGTATAAAATACGCTGTAAAAGCACCCGCTAATCCGACAATTAAAGATGCGATTGCTGAACCTTGTACGCTTCCTAATCCTCCAATGATTACTACTATGAAAGCTAAAATCGCATACTGCATACCCATCTCGGCGAAAATAACGCCTGAATACGGTGCTAATAAGAAGCCTCCCAACGCTGCCATCCCTGCTCCTAATAAAAAGACGAAAGAAAATATCGCTTTTACGTTAATACCGAGCGCTTGAACCATTTCTTTATCCGTTACACCTGCGCGGATCATTAGACCTATCCTTGTTTTTTTGAGCAATAATAGTAAGGCAATGTAAATGATGATCCCAATTAAAATAACGAATAGACGATATTTAATTAATATAACGCCTTCAAATGTATAACTACCTTGTAACCATAACGGTAATTTAGCACCAATTGGATTTGGCCCCCAAAATACTTTAATACATTCACTAAGTACAAGCATTCCTCCAAGCGTCACAAGAAGCTGGCGAACATGATTTCCATATACCGGTCTAATAAGAAATCTTTCTAAAATGAATCCAAGAAACATCCCCATAGCAATTGCGCCAATTAAAGCTAATGCATAACTACCTGTCATATTAAATAACCAAACACCTGTAAACGCTCCCCAGGCAAATAAACCACCATGTGCGAAGTTTAGAACGCTCATTAAACCGAAAATAAGTGAAAGACCTGATGCTAATAAAAAAATGAGCATCCCTGTTGAAATCCCATTTACAAATAAATTGATTAACACATCCATCCTTCTCACCCCGGATTCATGTTAAGAGATTCCTAAATATTTGTGACACTTTTCCTTATCCTCTTTTAATTCATGCATAAAACCGTTATGAACAATTCTTCCGTTATCCATAATATAAAAGTAATCGCCAATTTGACTAGCCATCATAAAGTTTTGTTCAACGAGTAAAACTGTTGTTTTCTCCTTCATTTTTAAAATGGCTATCATTAATTTTTCTATCATAATAGGGGACAAGCCTTTACTCGGCTCATCAATAAGTAATAAACCATCACTATTAATAAATGCTCTTGAAATTGCTAGCATTTGCTTTTGTCCTCCGCTTAATAGTCCGCTTTTTTTGTGCCAAAACTGCTTTAAATCCGGAAATAATTCAAGCATCCACTCGATTTTCTCTTCCGCTTCTTCGCCCTTCCCCCTAGCAAGAGCGAATGTTTCTTCTACTGTCAGATCGTGAAAAATACCTTGATTTTCTGGTACATACCCTATTCCTTTCCTTGAAATTAAATGTGTAGATAATCCATTTACTTGTGTACGATCATAATAAATTTCACCATGTGCGATATGGTGAAACCCCATAACCGAACGTAATGTCGTAGTCTTCCCTGCCCCATTTCTTCCAAACAGTACAGTAATCGTTCCTTTCTCAACAGCAAGAGATACCCCTTGTAAAATATGAAACTGATCTAAATACGTCTCTATATTATTCACTTGTAATAGTGCCACTATATAATCCCCCTAAATAAGCACTTTGTACACGCTCATCTTTCATAATCTCTTCGGGCAAACCTTCAGCCAATAGCTCTCCATGGAATAAAACGATAAGATGGTCTGACAAACCTAGTACCATATCCATTTTGTGTTCAATTAGTACAATTGTACTCTCTGGATGTTTCTTAATATTTTCAATCACTTGTAAAATAGCCGGTACTTCCTCAACTGATATACCTGCCGTCGGCTCATCCAGTAATAACACATCCGTTTTTAAAGCTAGTAACATCGCAAGCTCTAACTTTCGTTTTTCTCCATGCGCTAAATCTTTCGCTAATACATGTTCTTTCTCGTGAAGTAAGACTGTTTTTAAGAAACGTCTCGCCTCTCCCACTTGTTGCTTAAATTTTGCCGAACTCGGAAAAAAACTATAGTAATCTTGCACGAATGATTGAACACTTAATCGAACATTTTCAAGTACCGTTAACTCTGGGAATATATTGGTAAGTTGAAAAGAACGACCAATTCCTAATCGAGTTCGATCTGAAATTGATAAATTTGTAATCTCTTGTCCTTTAAAATACACTTCACCTTTTGTTGGAGAAATTTGCCCACTTAGTAAATTAAATAACGTTGTCTTTCCTGCACCATTTGGTCCAATAATGGAAATGAGCTTTCCTTTTTGTACTGTCAAATTCACATCCTTAATAACATGATGCTCGCCAAAAGATACGCTAAGATTTTTCGTTTCAAGCAAATGTGTCACGAAATCCCTCCCTTTAAAACTTTAAGTATGAAAGAAATACGTATAAAGAGGGTATCCCCTCTTTATACAAAAACAACAGAAAATTCAGTCTATTTATTTTGAACTGGTGGTTCTGTCTCTTTCATCGTCAATTCTCGCTCTAATACTGGCACCGGATAATCAACACCATCTTGCTTTTTCAATGTGATAGAATACAGTGTTTGCATCGCTTGGTGATCCTTTTCTCTAAACTTCATCTTTCCTTTCGGTGTATCAAATTCCATTCCTTCCATTTTCTTAATCAGTGTATCTACATCTGTATCCCCTTTTGATTTCTTTAAAGCTTCTACAATAGAAATTGCCGCTGACATTCCACCTGCTGTAAATAAATCTGGCACCGCACCATTAAATCGTTTTTTATGTTCTTCCACTAACCAATCATTCACCTTATTTTTCGGGAGTGTATGATAATATACCGAAAACCCTTGCATTCCTACTAACGCATCCATCGTTTTTAATGCCGGTATATCTGGTGCACCGGTAGAAATTTTAATACCTTGCGCTTCCACATTCATATCTTTCAACTGTTTCCAAGGTGAATTTGCCCCTGCCCAAACGATAAATAAATAATCCGGTTTTGAGCTAATGATATTTTGAATATTTGCAGTGAAGTCAGTCGAATTTATATCAGCATATTGCTCGTTTACAATATTCGCACCTAATTTCTTCGCTCCAGCTTTAAACGCTGCAATCCCTTCACGGCCAAATGCATTATCCGGGGCAAACGTCGCAATCTTTACATCCTTTTTTGCAATTGCCGCTGCTCCTGCAATCGCATCTTGCGAAGAACTTCTTCCTGTTCTAAAAATATATTTATTCCAGTTCTTTCCGGTAATACTATCAGCAACTGCCGGTTCAACAACCATTATTTTTTCATATTCTTCAGCTAGTGGTAATACCGCTAATGTATCACTTGAACTAGACGATCCGACTAAAAAATCGACTTTCTCTTCTTCTAATAACTTCGTAGCTTTTTTAACCGCCACCTCTGCTTTTGTTTCCGTATCTTCTACAACAAACTTAATCTTCTTCCCTTCCACTTTCCCAGTTCCACCCGTTGCATAGTCTAACCCTAATTCAAATCCGTTCACTGTTTGTTTTCCATATGATTCTAATGGACCTGTTAATGAAGCAAGAACCCCTACCTTAATCGTCTTTTCATCCTCTGTACTTGTTTTCTTTCCTGAACAAGCTGCCGTTATTAATAACGAACCTAAAACACAACCAGTAGCCACCGTTCTTAGCCATTTACGTTTTTTCATCGACATTGTGATCCTCCCCATACTTTACTTTCTGATAGAGTCAAACACGCCAAAGTTACCCATCCGTAATTATGACTTTTCCTTTGAATCATACAAACAAATCTGTTTGAAAAATTTAATGAAGTACCTTTACATTCGCCGCCTCTTTCCAAATACCTCCATTTACCATATATTCATCTAGTATTTTTCACCACCTAATTACAGTCGCTGCCCACGTATACCCAGTCCCGGCACTAACTACTACTGCAATATCTCCGGCCTGTAATTTTCCCTGTTCATTTGCAAAGTGAAGACCAATGCAAGGATCAAGCGCTGACATATGTCCATAATGATCTAAATATACAACTTGTTCTTCTGCTAGCCCTAGTCCCTGTATCAATTTTATTAACATAGAACGTTTTGTATGCAGTGGTAACAATACTTTAATATCTTTAGGAGTAAATCCACTTTTTCTTAACGCCTCCCGAATAACCTTCTCAAAATTAGAGATTGAAACCCGGTCTAGACGTTCTTTCATACTATGACTTCCTTTTCAGTTAATACACTCCTACTCTTTTTCACAACAAAGGCAATTGGAATCTCTCCCCACTTTACATGTTGCCTACCAACGACAGCTACCTCATATACGTCCGAAAGCTTATTAATGACTTGCTCTACTTCAAGTGGATAAATATTTTCACCACCGGAAATTATCATTTCTTTTTTTCTACCGACAATGTATACAAAACCATCTTCATCAACTTTAGCTAAATCTCCCGTATATAACCAACCATCTTGAATCGTTTCTTTTGTTACACCTGGCCGATTCCAATACTCTTTCATTACATTCGGTCCTCTTATAAGTAACTCTCCAACTTCACCAACCTCAACTTTACTTTTGTTTTCATCAATAAGTACATAATCACAAAACAGAACTGGTTTTCCAATTGAGCCTACTTTACGTCTTGCATCTTCTTCTGAAAGCATAAATACGGTTGGTGATGTTTCAGTCATGCCAAAGCCTTGCCCAAATAAAAATCCTCTATCTATAAATGCTCTCATCAACTCTTCTGGACATGGAGCACCACCGTTATAAAACCAGCGAACTGATTGTAAATTTGTAGTTTCAAACTTTGCGCAATTAATTAACGCTTGATGAATTGTAGGTACTCCCATCACTACAGTCACTTTATGTTTTTCTATCATGGAAAGAGCTGTAGTTGGCTCAAATTTTCTTGGAATAATGATTACGCCACCTGCAAATAAAGTTTGAAATGCGAATAAACCAATCCCACCAATATGAAATAAAGGTAATAATACAATAGAGCGGTCGTGAATAGTTAAGTCAATCGCAAATGTATTGTTAAGCGCATTCCAAAACATATTTTCTTGTGTAAGTACGGCTCCTTTCGATTTCCCTGTTGTCCCTGATGTATAACATATAATAAAAGATGCGCTTTCATTGATTTCTTCAAAATTTTCACTTTTTCTATCTTCTATTTCTTTTAAACTTTTAATCGTAATTACTCTTTGTACGTACGATACCTTATACATTGACAGTGCCATATTTTAAAATGTTTCCTCTACAAATAAAACTGTAGTTCCACTATCTTTTAACTGAAATATAAGTTCATTTTCTGTTAACCGTATATTCAATGGAACAGCAATACATTCTACCTTTGCTATAGCAAACAAAAGTACAATATATTCCAAGCTATTTTGTGATAAAATAGCTATCCTTTCTCCTTTTTGCACATTTAAGTCGTAAATTAAATATGCAAGTATTTTTCTACATACAAAAAAGAGGTTGCTAAAAGATGCTGAAGGATCGTTTAAAAAACTCGTGGTGGTATGACGAGGAAAGAAATAAAACTAGAAGTTAATTAGTAAAATTCATAATGAAATAGTCCCTTTTAAAGGGCGTTAAGTAAAAAGAAAATGATTTCTGTATTTTGATATGATCCCTTATAGTAGACATTTGAAAGAAAGTTACTTTCCTGCTTATTGTTTTTACACTTCCTTCACTCTCGCCCTCCCCCTTATAACACCATATATATTTAAGCTATATTACGAAAGTAAATCCATATTTTACAAAAACAAAATATGCTAATATAATAGATAAGTGATTATTGCTTAAAAGCAACGGATATGAGTGAGAAAATATTGTTTTATATACTTAGGAGGAATCATAATGAATTTTAAACATGTACTTGCAACAGGCTTAATTACCGCCACATTATTCGGCGCAACGAATGCTCATGCACAAACGGAACGTTTCATCGATGTACCAAAAGGGCATTGGTCTGAAGATTCGATTGACCATTTAACTGAACAAAAGGTCATGAATGGTTATGGTAACGGAAAATTTGGATTTGGGGACAATGTAACTCGTGGGCAAGTAGCTGCGATTATTTCAAGATACTTAAAACTAGAAAATACCGGATCTACAATTAAACATTTCTCTGATATTCATGGGCATATGTTTGAAAACAATATTAAAGCAGTTGCTCAAAAAGGAATCATGACAGGGGACAATAGCACTGACAAGTTTAGACCTGATGATACATTAACTCGATATGAAATGGCTGTTATCTTACAAAAAGCGTTTCATCTACCTGTAAAAACAAACGACCTTTTCTATGATGTTCCAAATAATTTTTGGGCAACAGACTCTGTTCGTTCATTGTATAGTAATGGCATTACAAAAGGAATTGGAAACTATCAATATGGCGGAGAAATGAATGTAACAAGAGAACAATTTGCAACGTTTATGTATAAAGCAATTAATGTAAACCCTTATTTTGTTCCTGATTCTATTCCTGCAAAAGATGAGGATAAGTACAAAGAAATTGAGAATATACTGATTGATTCTGGATTTTTAAAAACCGATTATAATTATGTATTCACTAAAACTGGTAAAACATATGATGGCATTATGTATTTTAATTTTTCTCCCTATGATGACAGCGCATATAGAATGTCTATTCATAGTGATGATTCTGTATTAAACGAGCCGGTGAAAAAAATTCTAAACACACTACTACCAACTAAAGCAGATTATCTGTATAGTTTAATTAAAAATCCTACTGCAAGCTCTCGAACAATAGAATTAGATGGTCGCAAAATTGAATTTAGAAGAGACTCTAGTACTAGTATAAGTGTTTCTCTTGGAAAACGAAAATACTAAAAGAGTGACTATTTAAAATGAATACAAATATCTATATGCTTATTCATAAAAAATAAAAGGCTGCCCATAAGTCGGTTTCACCGACCTATGGGCAGCTCTCTTTCATCTTAATTAGAATTAAGTTCTACTTTCTCTAACCCTTCAGCCAATTGTTTCTTATCTAGCCCTTCTCCTATTACTACCAAGTTCGTCGGGAAACCGAAATCTTGTTCCAGTAAAGTCGGTACCCCAAATGAATATTGGAATAGGTGCGGGTATTTATCTCCATGGAATTTCACAAATCCTTTTACGCGATAAATACTATCTGGTACATTCGAAAGCCATTCATATAATTTGTCTTGATCAATCGATTTCGTAAATTGATATGTCATCGTTTGTATATGTAAATGCTGTTTGACATGTAGTGTCTCATGTTCCCCATCATTCGTAAATTCAGCTTCTTCTATGTCCTCTAAAGATATATTACAATATTTTGTTTCAAACCATTTCGCATGATTATTTATTTCTTTCACTTCTTCAATTACTTTGTTCTTATCCACATCTGTTAGTAAATCTGATTTATTAATTAAAATATGGCTACCAAACTTCAGTTGCTCATGCAATAATTGCTGAACGTTTGCACTTAATACACTTCGGTTTAACCACCTTACTGCATCTAACACGACGACAATTGATTTCACTTCTAGAAAAGGTGCTAAAATTGGTGATACACACGCATCTAACACTTCAATTGGATGTGCAACACCTGTCGTTTCTATATAAATGACATCTGGTCTTTCTTGCTGATATAACGAGTGTAATTGTATTTCAAGCTCTTCTTTTAGCGTACAACAAATACATCCTTTCAGAAGTTCTCTTAAAACATTCTCTTTTCCAATAATATCTGTATCTACCGAGTATTCACCAATTTCATTCATTAATACTGCAACTTTTCTATTCTTCTTTTTCTCCGCTAACAATAAATTTTGTAATAATGTTGATTTACCACTTCCTAAAAAGCCACCTAATATATGAATTTCTACTTTTTTCATTTGATCGACCATCCATTTCTTTATTTCAAACGTATTCAAAGCGTAATAATTACGATTTATATTAATCATTTTATTAAAAGAATAGTGATTTGTAAATATATCTTCACTGTTCGTTTACTTCATAAGCAACTCGAATTCCAGACTCTATTGCTCCTTGCATCCATCCATGTGTTAATGTCGTATGCTCTCCTGCAAAGTGTACTTTGCCAGCTGGCGGCGTAATATACGGAAATAACTCTAACTCTTGACCTGGTTCGAAAGCCGTAAATGCACCGCAAGAATACGGATTTTGGCTCCAGCTAAAAGATGTTCCAGTAACAAACTCACTATAGACAATGTCGCCGTATATTTCCGCTAAATTTTTTAATGCGTAACGTATACGATCTCTTTGCGGGAGACTATCCCACGTTAACGCCTCATCTGCCCACGTATAACTCGCTAAAACGATAGCCGCCCCTGGTGTATGAATGCCATAACTCGGATAATATGTAAATCGTATAGGTAAATCTGTAATAGATTTACCGCCACGCTGCCCCACTCTTTCCCAAAATCTACTTTTAAACTCTATCGCAATTTTAGTCGAAGCTATATAGTTTAATTCACGAATTGCCCGTCTTTTAAAATAAGAGAATAAATGATATGGCTGAACTTCTACAAATCGTAACGCTGAAAATGGAATTGTGATAATAGCAATGTCGCCTGTTACCATAAATGGATGTAACGTTTGTTCATTTGTTACTTGCATCATCACTTTACTATCTTCCTGTATAATTTTTTCTACTTTATACGACATAAAAATATTATCTTTTAACTCCGGTAAAAATGAATTTGGTAATGTATCCATTCCGCCCGTTATCTCATAATATTTTGTCGTTGAAGTAAAAAAGATCATTTCACGTAATACTTCAATTAAAGACATTCCCATATATGCTTCCATATCTAGAAGTACCCCAATCATATCTATTGCTCCATCTGAATAATACTCGCTTAAAAATGATCCGAGCGAATATGTTTTATACTTTTTTTCAACGATGATCCAGTTTTTATTAGGATCTTTTTTTATAAAATTAAGTATTGGTTCTAATACTACTAACATTAACTCTTCTGCCGTTTTTCCTTTTTCGTTCTCTACAATGGGATATCCAAGTATACTTGGATTTTTTTCAAACACGCTCAATCTCGTTTTAATATTATTCGTATAAATAATATCTGAAGCGGTTTTATTTACAAAAAGATTTAACGGCAATTTAAATTTACGAATGTAAGCTAAAGTTAACCCGTGTGTTTCAGGAATTCTCATTGGTCCTGCATTAAAATATAAACCAGAACTAAATGGTTCACGAATTGTATATATCCTTCCGCCTATTCGATTATTCGCTTCTAAAATTGTTATGTTATGCCCTGCTTCTTTCAATAACGATGCTGCAACTAATCCTGAAATTCCTGCGCCAGCGATAATAATCTGCTTTGGATTATTCGTTTTAACGAGCCCCACATTAATAATATGGAGCATTCTTTCCATCGTTAATGGCTGCATCATGCCCTTTTCCCCTTCGATAAAGGATTTTATTGCATTATATTCGGTTCACTCACTTCCTATGTTTCGTGCAAAGAATTGCACGGATACATTTTCAATTACTTGAATATCTTTTATAAAATGTAATAAACTAGATATGACTCTATAGAAGTAAGACGTATTATCTTACATAATAAAATTAATGAAATTGCGAGGAATTTTGAAATGAAAAAAGGTATTAACCGTGTTGTATTAGTAGGGACAGGCGCAGTTGGATGTAGTTATGCTTACTGCATGATTAACCAAGCTGTAGCTGAAGAATTTGTTTTAGTTGATGTAAACGAGGCAAAAGCTGAAGGAGAAGCGATGGATTTAAGTCATGCTGTTCCTTTTGCACCAGCTCCAACTAGAGTATGGAAAGGTAGCTACGAAGATTGTAAAGACGCTGATCTTGTAGTCATTACGGCTGGATTACCACAAAAACCAGGCGAAACACGTTTAGACTTAGTTGAGAAAAACGCGAAAATCTTTAAACAAATCGTTCGTAGTATTATGGATAGCGGATTTGATGGTATCTTCTTAATCGCAACTAACCCTGTCGATATTTTAACTTACGTAACTTGGAAAGAATCTGGTTTACCAAAAGAACGCGTAATCGGTTCTGGTACAACTCTTGATTCTGCTCGTTTCCGCTATATGTTAGGTGAGTATTTCGATATTGGTCCACACAACATTCATGCTTATATTATCGGAGAACATGGTGATACGGAACTTCCTGTTTGGAGTCACGTATCAGTCGGTATTCAAAAACTACAAACGCTTCTTGATAGAGACAACACATACACACAAGAAGATTTAGACAAAATCTTCATAAACGTTCGTGATGCAGCTTACCATATTATTGAGCGAAAAGGTGCAACTTACTATGGTATCGGTATGTCACTTCTACGTGTTACAAAGGCGATTTTAAACGACGAAAATAGCGTATTAACAGTATCAGCTTACTTAGAAGGTCAATACGGTCAAAAGGATGTTTATATCGGCGTACCTGCTGTTTTAAATCGCGGCGGTGTTCGTGAAATTTTAGAAGTGGAATTAAGTGAAGAAGAAGAATTAAAATTCGATCACTCTGTTCAAGTATTGAAAGAAACAATGGCTCCAGTTCTTTAATCGTTTATTCAAAAAAGCAATCCAATTTATTTTGGATTGCTTTTTTTGATTGTTCCTTGAAAACATGAGTTATTTTCTATCATTTCCTACTTTTTAAACTGTTCCTCATTGTTTACATCAAGTACATCTAATAAAAAGATAAAGATTGGTATCCCGATAATAAGCCCCCATATTCCAAGGAAATGCTCTGAAAAGATGAGAATCATAAATGTATAAAAGATTGGCAAATTCGTTTTCGCAGACATAAACTTCGGATTTAAAAAGTAGCTTTCAAGAGCATGGATTACTGTAATGAACACAAGTATGTATACAACGTACATTACTCCGCCTACGTTATAAGCAATAATACAAAGTGGAAACAAGGAAATGATAACACCAGCAACTGGAATCAAACCGAGTAGAAAGACCATGACGGCCAATACAAGAAGCTGTGGAAATCCTAAAATCACAAGTGCAATTACAGTGAGTACGCAATTGACAACCGCAATTAAAAACTGTGCTTCAATTACTTTACCGAACGATCTTGCAAACCTTTCACCAAAATAAGCAATCTCCTCATAAAAAACCTTCAGACTACTATCTTTAAATTTCGAAGTAAATGATATGATGCGTTCTTTTTCTAACAAGAAAAATAAACTTAAAATAAGAGAAAGTAGTATTTGCAAACTGACTTTTCCTATATTTGCAATCGATTGATATATGACATCTACACCTTGTTCTATATATTTTGATACTTCCATCCCATTAATTGTTGAAAGCGCATATTTAATGATCTCATTATCAGGTGGATTTTGAAAAAACAACCTAAACTGATAAATCAATTGGGAAATTTGTATCGTTAGCACAGGTAAATATTTATATAATGTTGTGCCGATAAAAGTAACTAATATTATATACAAACATGCGATAACAATTTTCCGATTCACTTTCAATTTCTTTGAAATAAAACGTTGAAACCGATCCATTAAAAATGTCAGTATGAACGTAATTAATATTAAATTGATCATACTTTTTAATCCATATAATACAAGCGCTACTATTATTAAAACGAGAAACCGTTGGAACCCTCTACTTCGAAAGAAATTTTTCACTTCATTCATTAAGATTTAACCTCCCCCTTCAATGGATGGAAATTGAATATATTACATTTTATGAACTTCTATAGACAATCTTTCTTACTAATTGAGAAGAATCCTTTTTTTCTTTTTATATTGTTAGATTCTTTTCATATTAGCCCACCAACATATTTCAGTGGAGCTCTATTTTTCGTTTACCTTTTTACAGTTTTGGTGATTTTCTATTTTTAGACTGCTGCTCATACGCATATCCAATATTGAACAGTTCCTTTTCACCGAATTGCTTCCCGACAAATACTGCACCTATTGGCTCTCCATTGTTATCATATCCTGCTGGCACCGCTAATTCTGGATAGCCAGCTACAGCTGATAGAAGAACTTCTTCGTTGTTAATCATAACTAAAGCATCCAAACCTTTTTCTACTAAATATCTATCTAGCTCTTTTCTTGCATTTTCTTGACTCGATCGCACTATTTTTTCAAACTCATCTTTCGTTATAGTAGATTTTTCAGATCCCTCGATTAATGTTTGTCCATACTTTATTCGTCTATTACCATCATTTTTATTAAACGCTATAATCTCTTCTAACGATTTTACCGGTACATTTTTTTGCTGTGCAAGATAATCGTTAACATTATGTTTGAACTCATATTCTAATGTTTGTAGGTTGTCTACTCCCCCATCGTTTAACTGAATATCATCAGTCAATATCGCACCTGCGTCTTGAAGGTCTTTTCTAATCTTTTCTGCTACTTCTTTTCTATTATCATCTTGTCGATCTATTGAAAAAAGAACCCCTACTTTTTTCCCTTTCAATCCGTCTATTGATAAATCCTTCGTATAATCAATTCTTTCTTTATCTTTCATTTTTTCTGTCATAGTATCTTTTTCATCATAACTTACCATTATGTTAAATAACGTTGCCGCATCCCCCACTGTTCTTGCCATCGGCCCTGCTGTATCAAGTGTTTCAGCTAATGGAATAATGCCTGATCTACTCACCATACCTAGTGATGGACGTAATCCAACTACTGATTGCTGCGTCGCGGGTGCTACAATTGATCCAGTCGTTTCCGTCCCGATTGCAAGTGGTGCAAAATCTGCCGCAACTACTGTCGCAGATCCTGAACTTGATCCCGATGTATCAAAAGTAATTGGACCGTATGGATTCAAATTTTGTCCTTTTTTCCCGCTATATCCGCTAGGCATTGTAAAGGATAAATAATTTGCCCACTCAGACATATTCGCTTTTCCTAAAACGAAAGCACCTTCTTCTTTCAACTTCTTCACGATCGTCGCATCTTCATCTGCAATCCAATCTTTTAACACATACGTGCCCGCACTTGTCGGCATCACCTTTTCCGTTTGTACATTATCTTTTACGATAACTGGCATGCCGTATAAGTTCGACTTCTTATTGAAAGATCTTTCTTTATCTAACTTTCGCGCTTCTTCCATTGCATTTGGATTAATCTCTGTAACAGCATTTAATGATATTCCATTTTGGTCATGTTCTTGTATTCTAAAAAGATAAATACTCGTTATTTCTTCATATGATAATTTCCCATCATCAATCATTTTTTGAAGCTCATCTACAGTCGCATTTACGACTTCTTTTTCTTTTATCTTTACATTTTCTATATTAATGCCTTTCAACTGATTATGTATCGGTTTTAATACTCTATCTTTATCATATACGATACGCTCCGGTTCCTTTGGAAAATAATTTTTATACAAGTAATACCCTCCGGCACATGACAATAGGACAATACCTCCAGCGATCGACAACGTTATCTTTACCCACTTTTTCATGTTGTTACCTCCACTCTAAAAGTTGCTAAATTGTATTGAAAAAGAGAGTTATCCTTGTAACTCTCTCTAATTGAAATGCTACATGAAAAAATGAAGAATTTCAATTTCATTACTTCTTTTTTTGCATTTGCTTCGCTAATAATTCTTTCACCTGATTATATGTTAATCCTGAATTTGTATTTAGACGTTTTACTTCTTCAACATCAGTACCTACTACTGTATATTTTTTATCATCATTCATTGTTCCACTTCCCTTTCTATTGCATTATTTCTTATATTTTTCCCCTAAACTCTTTTAAATTAATACAAATAAGGAAACTGTACGAAATTCAATAGCCAAAAGGGATTCAGTTACATAAGAGGAAAAGATAAAAAAATGTCGAATGTATATACTTGTTGTATTTAAGAACTTGGAGGTTACATTTTGAAAACATATGAGTTTAAACATAACATTCCAACATTAGAAGAGTACAAATACTTGTGTGATTCTGTTGGATGGACTAATTATATGAATTTTGAAGTAGCGGATACTTCACTGAAGAATTCTATTCACTGCATCATAGTGAAAGATAATGAACAAATGATTGGCATGGGGAGAATTGTTGGTGATGGAGCTATCTATTTCTATATTCAAGATATAGTGGTTCATCCGGATTATCAGAAACATGGTATTGGGAAAGAAATCATGCATCGTTTAGTTGCATATTTACATGAAAATGCTCCTGATAAGGCGTTTGTCGGTTTATTTGCATCACAAGGTAAAGAATCATTCTATGAAAAATTTGACTTTAAAGATTACTCACCAAATATGACAGGGATGTTTACTGTCATTTCAAAAACATAAAAATAATAGATTTTTAATTGTAAGGGAAAACTTCAATCCATATGAAGAAAATCGTTCTTGCAATAAGAGTTTAACATGACATACGAAAGGAGAGTACATATGTAGCTAATATGTACTCTCCTTTTATTTAACTCTTTATATATTAAATTTCTTAATAAAATTTCACTACATCTTCAGTAGGTAAGAATGTTCTTTCTCCTGGTTGTTCATTTGGCTCACCAAATGGCATTTGTCCTACTAAGCTCCATTCTGCTGGAATGTTCCAAGTTTCTTTCACTTCAGCATCTACGATTGGATTGTAATGTTGTAATGATGCGCCAATTCCTTCAGCTGATAATAACATCCATACTGTATGTTGTAACATTGCATTTCCTTGATGAGACCAGAATGGGAACTGATCTTTATATAATGGTGCATTTTCTTGCATTTTTTCTACTGTCGCTTGATCTTCAAAGAATAACACAGTCCCAACACCTGTATGGAAACCTTTTAATCTTTCTACAGTCGCTTCAAAGTTTTCTGCTGGTACACGGGCTCTTAGTGTTTCTTTAACAATATCCCAAAACTTTTCATGCTCTCCATCCATTAATACAACCATGCGGCCACTTTGCATATTGAAAGATGTTGGTGCGTGTAAAGCTGTTTGTAATACTTCTTCAATTCTTTCTTTCGTAATTGCATCGTTTTTTGTTACTTTACGGATAGAACGACGGTTCACGATTGCTTCTTTTAAGTTTGTTGTAGTTGCTGACATTTTAATTCCTCCAAATATTTGTTTTATAATTTATTTTGTTATTTCATAACAAGCGATTTAGCAATATCCATCTGTATTACATTGCATACCTTCAAATGAATTTGTTTTATCCTTTTCAATTTCTTTATCAATGACTCTTTGTAGCGTTTCTTTACTAGCAAGCCCTTGAATGACTTCATCTCCAATCATGACAGTTGGAACAGCCATAATATTCGCTTCATCATATGCATGCTGAATTGCTTCTTGATGCTTTTCTTTATATTTACGAGTTACTAACGCATCTTTAAATTCAGCTTCAGGAAGACCTACTTCTACCGCTAATTTTGTTAAAACATCAATATCTTCAATGTTTTGCTCTTCTTGGAAAAATGCTGTGAATACGCGGTGATGATACTCATTTCCTAGTCCACGTTCTTTCGCAAATTGACACCCTTCGAAAGCTAAATGTGTATATGGATGCGGAGAAACACGTGGCAAACGCATATCGATTCCTAACTTCTTCGCAGTTGGAAGAATAAAAGCATCCCATGAGCCTAATTTTTCTGGCTCATTCCATGGATCTATTTTTGAATATGGACTTGGACGTAATTCAAATGGCATCCATTCAATTTCTACATCTTTCTCTTGCGCTACTTCATCTAATGGACCTTTTGCTAAAAAACAAAATGGACATATAAAATCTGAGTATACTTTCATTTTTACAGTCATACTTTTACACCTTACCTTTATAGTTGTAATCAAATCAGTTACATTAATAATAAAAAAATATAAAATATGATTTAAGCATTCATTTTTTCTTGCAAAGTTTCAAACAAATTCCCCATCGTAATATTTCTCAAAACTTCTTCCATCGCGGATTGCGCTTGTATTAATATAACTTCTAACACCGCTTGAATATTTGCTCCGATTGGACAATCTGGATTTGGTTGCTCGTGAATATGAAATAGTTTGTCTTCTTCGACTACATTTACTGCATGGTATACATCTAACAATGTGATTTCATGTAAATCCTTTAATAATCCCGCACCACCTGGACCGCGATTTACATATACAAAACCAGCTTGTTTCAAGTACGACATAATTTTACGAATGACTACTGGATTTGTGTTTACACTTTCAGCTATATAGTCTGAAGTACAAAGTGAAGATGGATTGTTTTTCAAAATAGATAAAATATGAACAGCTATAGAAAAGCGGCTACTAATTTTCATCGTGATCACCACCTCGATGTAATCATTATAGTTACAACAAAAAGATAAGTCAATCCTTTTCATAGATTTTTTATAAACAAATAAAAAAAGTGTCCCATTATGATATATGAGACACCTCTTTTTATTCTGCAAATAGCGCTTGAAATTCTTCAATAAATAGCTGCACAGCGATTGAGGAATCCTTTAATGAAGGAACAGCTAAAGCAATTTCTCTCCATACTTGTGGTTCCAATTCTCTCGTTTGCACATTCTGTGGTAAATTCGTTAAAGATAATTCGGCTAATATTGCAATACCTAGCCCTTCTTGAATCATGTTTAAAGCTGTAGTAACGGTTGATATTACATACTCAGCCCGAAGTGGTACGTTTGCTTGTTTAAACATATCAATAATGGGTGGTTCGTATCCACCCTTACATAATATGATCGGCTCATTCTCTAAATCACTAATTGCAATAGAATCCTTCTTACAAAGAGGATGATCCTCTCTTAAGATAGCAACCATTTTCCCCTTCGTTAATGGGACAATCTCCATCTCTTTATTAGGCAAAATAACAATTCCTATATCAACAACCCTCGATACTAACCAATCTTCAACTTCTTTAATCGTTCCTTCACAAAGAACGACTTCTAAGTTCGGATACTTCTCCTTAAAAAGGTTTATCATTTTGGGTAAGAAATGTGCAGAGGCACTCGGAAAACTCCCAATTCGAATCGTCCCAACTTCGTGTCCTTTCTCCATCGCAACTTCTTGTTCAATCTTCTCTACACCGTTCAAAATCTCTCTAATATGCACAAGAATTCTGTTTCCTACATCCGTAACGATTAGCCCTTTTCGTTTATCACGTATAAGAATCGTAACTCCTAACTCTGACTCAATACTTGAAATCGCATGACTTACAGCTGGCTGCGTCATATTTAACACCCGAGCAGCCTTCGTAAAACTACCTAACTCAACAGTTTTTATTAATACTTGCAGTTGTGTAATGGTCATAACTAATCACTTATACTCCTTATAAAAAAGATTCATTTTATTTATTACAGTCGATATCATATCATAGTGAAATGAATAACAACAAGGAGGTCTTACCGTGACACAGCTTTCTCGAACTAAGACGGCCATAATCCTTACCTTTCTCGTTTTCATGTGGGGAATCAATTGGCCTTTATCTAAGTTTGCCCTGCATTATACACCACCCGTTTTATTTGCAGGCGTTCGAACTTTAATTGGAGGATTCATTTTACTCCTTTTCGCATTACCGAAATACAAAGAGTTACACTTAAAAGAAACTTGGCATTTATACGTTATTTCTTCTTTACTTAACATCATTATATTTTACGGATTACAAACTGTAGGCCTTCAATATATGCCCGCTGGGTTATTTTCCGCCATTGTATTTCTACAACCTGTTTTACTCGGCATTTTCTCATGGATTTGGCTTGAAGAATCTATGTACGGCTTAAAAATTTTCGGGCTTGTTCTTGGATTTATTGGCGTAGGTGTCATTAGCTCTAGTAGTTTAACTGGACATATTTCTATTATCGGAATCCTTCTCGCGATAGGATGCGCTATTGGCTGGGCACTTGGAACAGTATTTATTAAGAAGACTGGGCACCGCGTTAATTCCATTTGGATGGTAACACTGCAGCTTATTATTGGCGGGCTTTGCTTAATTGGATTTGGATCAGAGTTTGAAAGCTGGTCTAGTATTGCTTGGAGTATACCGTTTGTTAGTGTACTACTCTTTATTTCATTCTTTGTTATTGCAATGGGATGGCTTGCATACTTCACTCTTGTTGGAGCTGGTGAAGCAAGTAAAGTTGGGGCTTATACATTCCTCATTCCACTAATCGCTATTATTGTAAGTTCAATTTTCTTACATGAGGCCATTACTATTAGCTTATTCATCGGACTATTATTTATTGTTGTGAGTATTTGCTTCGTAAATATAAAGCCGAAAACACTTACTGTAAGGCAGCAGGTTGAAGTGAAATAAAAATGAAAAAGAGCCTGCTGTTTGTAGGCTCTTTCTTATATCTTACTTTTTACGACGTACTACAAAAACACACGCACCTGCCGACGATACAATCGCCAAAATAGATAAGATAATCGCTATTACTTGCATATTACTAGCACCTTCATTCTTTTCTACACTAGACACTTCACCATGTTCTCCTGTTAATGACGTACCTTTTGCAATTGTAGTAAGTGAATGTGGTTTTTCAGCTTTTTCATCGCCTGTCCATTCCACAATTTCTCCGTCTTTATATTGTTGATATGCATCCCAAGCTATTTTTTGTTCTTTATCCGGATTTTTAGCGACGAAAGTAAATCGCTGGAACTGACCGGGTAAAATCCCTTCTCCTGTTGCTTCCCATACTACAGTTTTCACTTTTCCGGCATTATCTTTCTGCTCTTCCACTTTCCATCCTGGCACTGGTTCATACTGTTGGAACTCTACTCCAGACGGTATTTTCAATGTAACTTTTGTCGTTGCTACATTCTTCTCAACTGGTACTTTTATCGTGTAAGTCTCCCAAGAATTAACGTCCGAAGCTTCTGGTTTCACAGTGACGTGCGCACTAACAGGTAACGAAAAAATCCCCATTGCAATTATTGTTGCGATCATTGTTGTGCCAAATTTTTTTATACGTTTCATTTTCTATTAGCTCCTTTTTATCTATACCTTCTCTTTATCCCGCTATTCGCCGGATAACCCGATTGATGAGGGCTGATTAAAGTTTCACTTTATCTGCCGCCTACAATAAATTTATAATCCGTATCAAAACTATCAAGAGATTTTGTTAATCCGTGCACTTGTATATTCCAGTTTCCTGTCATGTTAATATACATACCTTCCGCTTCATATTCTCCTGGTGACACGGCCGAAACTTTAAATGAACCCTTCCCCATATTCATATCCAATGATTGCGTGGTTAAAATAATTTGCTCCATATCAGTAACAGGTTGTCCGTTCTCATCCTTTAAAGTAATATGGAATGTATTTTGTCCTACTTTATTAGGACTTACATGTAAAGTAAGTTCATATCCATTATCTAATTGCTTACTCTCTGTAAAAGGTCCAGTTGGAGGCATCGGCGGTGTTTGTACGTTTGTCATAAAAGCTACGATTACGAAAATGATAATTCCAATGATAAACTCTACTTTCACCGTAGCGCCTAAACCTTGCTCCGCTCTCATTTTCCCTTTCACATAATGAACAATTCCCAATATCCCCATGAAAATGAATAAAAGTATCTTTGCTAATAAAGCTAATCCATACTTCGTATCAAATAACGAGTTTATTGTTGGTATAAAGAATGTACTGTTAAAAAGACCTGTTATTAAAATTACGATGACAGCACCTGTTGCCCACGGTGAAAAGCGCTTAATCATATCCCAATACATACTCCACTTATTATCCTCTTTACGTAAAAGAAGAACAATACATGATAGACCACCAATCCATAACGAAGCTGCGAATAAATGTAGAAAGTCCATAACGACCGCAATCTCTTTAAACTTTAAACCAAACGCGTGACTATTAAAGGCTTTCATAACAAGTATCCCAATAAACAATACTATTGGAATGCTCCATACTTTAAACGATGACAGCTTCTCACACTTCATCGCAAAATACGTAACGATTATAAGCGAACTAATAAGAACCATTTGAGTAATCCATACATATCCAAAAACAGAAAGCTGTAATGTTTCTTTTAATAGTAACGGATCGAATGCTTCTAACCATGAAACATCAGCATTTATTTTCGCTTGCAATGGTAGATTGAATAATAAGCTAATCAATATACCCAATAATGAGATCCATATTATGTTCTTACTCCTTGATCGAACCGAGGTTGCATTCCCTTTATACATAATAAGATTAAAGAATAGCACGCCTATAAATAGTGAGAAACTTGTATATAAAACTCCACGTTCCATAATCATATCTATTTGCGGGACATACCCCATCTCTTCTACTTGTATATCGTCTGCTCCCGCTTCCTCTGACCCAATTCGGAACGGAATAACTCCTTGAATAGGATGCCCGTCAGCAGAAATCACTTTCCACTGAATAGAGTAAAGCCCGTTTTTTAAGTTTTCTTTTAAGCCTACTTCTAATATTTTTTTGTTTTTCTTATCGATATGAGCATCTTTTAAATCTACTCTTGTACCTGAGGTATCTCTTACAAACAAGGTATTAAAATGCGAAACTTGTATATCCTCATCAAATTCAATTTTCACTACAGATGGTGCTTTCTTCAACGTTTCATTTTCAGCAGGGTTTGATTTCACAATGTACGCATGAGCAGATGCACTTTTTGGTATCAATATGATAAGTACACATGCAATTAATAGCCATGCCCCTAACCTTCTCATTACTTTCACACTCATTTCACTTCTTTCTTCCTCATCGCTCTATTTTCATTACATCTACTTCCCAAGTCGATTACTTGGAGAAATATTAACCTGATTAAATATAGACTTCTATACAGTAGAACTCTTTATTTTTCTTTCACCTTTAAACTTCTAATATAATAGTAACTACCTTCACAGATACAACTTACATTTTTAAAGTCGATTGTTATTATATCATAAAATATATTTATGTAAGTTCCTGAAGAAGAAAAGTTATCGTGAATCATTTGTGAAAAAAGTGTGAAATACATAAATGAAAAAGGTATTACGTTATTACGCAATACCCTTCTTCCATCATTAAATTTCTTTACTTCTCTTCTGGATAATCACAATACTCAATGATTGTTCCCTCTGTATCCGCTGGGTTAAGATATATTAATCTTCTACCGTGCTTATTAATTCGAAGTGTATGCTCTAATGTCCGAATACCTTGTTCTTTTAACTCTTCTAGAGCTACATCTAAATCATCGACACGATACGCAACGTGATGAACACCTTTACCTTTTTGTTTAATAAAACGGGCAATTGGAGATGTCGTATTATTCGTAGGCGCAAGTAATTCAATTCTATCTCCATCCACTTCAAGAATGGCTACTTCGCTTTCCACACCAGGAGCTTCACTTACGTAACGATCTATTAACGTTCCTAACAACACATTTTCATAAAAACGTATCGTACTTTCTATATCTCGAACTGCGATGCCGATATGATCAATTGTTTTTTTCATTTTATTTCCCCTACTACTTTATTTTCTTTCATTATTAATAGTAACAAAAAAAGTTATAGAAACAAGTTCTATAACTTTTTTGTTTAACCTATTTTCTTATTCGCACTAGCTGGCTGAACTTGATTTTTTGCTTTTAAAACGCTAATGCCATATCCGATAAATCCACCGATAATTGCTGGGAAGATCCATCCTAATCCTACTTCTTGCATCGGAAGGAATTTAGTGAATACTCGGCTTACTACTTCAATGTTAACTCCAGCTGCACTTAATCCATCGAATAAGCTGATGATAAATGTTACGATTAAGCTCACTTGATAAACTTCAGTTCTTCCTTTGAATAATGAATGGAAGAATGTTAAGAAAATCAATACGATTGCTAGTGGATAAATTGCTGTTAGTACTGGAACAGAAACTGCGATTAATTGTGTTAATCCTACGTTTGCAACAATTGCACTAAATGCACATAGCGTGATTGCAATCGCTTTGTAAGGAACATTTGGGAATAACTTATGGAAGAATGAAGAACAGGCTGATACAAGTCCCACACTAGTTGTTAAACACGCTACTGTAATCATTAATCCTAATAATACTCCGCCATATGATCCAAAATAATAGTTAGAAACTTTCGCTAATACTTCTCCACCATTCTCTAAATGTCCAAGCTTTGCAACACTTGAAGCACCCATATAAGAAAGAGCTGTATAGATAATTGCTAAAATAGATGCTGCAATGATTGTCGCTTTTGCACAAACGATCATAATCTGTGTTTTCGTTTTCGCACCTTTTTCTTTAATTGCATTAATGATGATGATTCCAAATACGAATGATGCAAGCGTGTCCATTGTTAAATATCCTTCTTGGAACCCTTTAAAGAATGCATGTGATGTATAAGCTTCCACTGGTGCTTGCATATCTCCAATCGGATGAACAAAAGCAACGATTACTAAAATACCGATGAATGTCAATTTAATTGGCGTTAATATTTTTCCAACAATATCGACAATTTTCGCAGGATTTAGCGAAAAAAAACAAGTGATGCTAAAGAATATAATTGTGAAAAGAATTAAAGGTGTAGAACCTAATCCTTCTGGCATAAAAGGCTTAAGACCAATTTCATAAGAAACATTACCCGTTCTTGGTATTGCAAATAACGGACCGATCGCTAAGTATAAAACTGTTGTAAACACAATCCCGAATACTGGGTGAGCACGACTTGCTAATGACTGTAAATCATCTTTACCCGAAAAACCAAATGCTAATACTCCTAGCAACGGTAAACCTACACCTGTTACTAAAAATCCAGCGTTAGCAATCCATACATTCTCTCCTGCCGATTGCCCTAGCATTGCTGGGAAAATTAAATTTCCTGCTCCAAAAAATAGTGCAAATAACATTAATCCAATAACTACTATGAACGAAAACGGTACTTTATTCGCCATAATATAACCCCCATTCAAATTTCCTTATCTCATTTTCCAATTTTAACTAATTGAATTTTCTGAATATTTAATTCAAGTATCAACTATTCTTGAACTCATTATAGTTTGATATATAATATTTTGCAATACTATTTTCAAACTTTTCATTTATTTTATAAATATACATTTTTTAACATAGAAATAGACTAAAAAACCAACATGGTCATCCATGTTGGTTTTTTTATATTTACTATCAATTAAAATTTTGCCGCTACTTTCTTAACGTTCTCTAAACCTTCTTCAACAATTTGTTGTGAACGATCTGGATATTGATTGTGCCCTTCAATTACAACAGTCTCTGGATTTACAATTCCCCAGAACCCAAGCACATTCGTTACATAATTAACCGCCATTTCCATAGGAGCCATTTGTTCTGAAGAATAATCCGAACCACGCGCACCTAATACAACGACTTTCTTATCACCAGCTAAACCTACTGGGCCATTTGCTGTATATTTAAATGTTTTTCCAGCTTGAGATAAGTATGAAATATATGTGATTAATGGTGCTGGCACTGTGAAGTTCCATAGTGGGAACGCAAATACAACTTTATCAGCTTCTAAAAACTGATTTAAATATTGATCTACCTTAGCTACAGCCTTCTCTTCTTCTGCTGTTAATTCCATTCCTTGACTACGTTTGTATCCACCTGAAATAGCGATGTTTCCGTAGTATGGAAGATCTAATGCAAATAAATCTAACTCTGTAATTTCTGTATTTGGGTTCGCTTCTTTATAAGTACTTACAAACGTTTCATACATTTTTGAACTAATTGCTTGCTCCGCTGGACGATCGTTTGCTTTTACAAATAATACTTTTGACATTGTTTTATTCCCCTCTACTTTTGTATTTTCTTCTTTTTTACCAAATAACGAGCTAAATAATCCCATTTTCTTCACCTAGACTTTCTTATCATATTCATTATTCATCATCATAAAAATTCTTATTCTAATAAAAAGTTCCAATAGATACCTTTAGTAAAGACACATGAAACTTTTTGTTATTTAATTACCTTATGTAAGTGATTGTAATACACCCACTTACTTTAGTCAAGTAACTTTAAATAAAAAATAATATCTCGAATTAAAAGTAATAGCCCCAATACAATTAAAACACCCATTATAACTTTATTATTTGTATAATGGATGTAGAGAGGGCAATTCATATTTAGAAAGGATTTACTCATGAGCACTATTGAAAAGATTCAAACTTTTATTATTCTTTTTGCTGTTACATGCGGCATCGTACTCGGACAATTTAATTTGATACATATGTATTCAGAGCAATTTATTGTCCCCTTCTTATTTTTCATGCTGTATGGATTATTCCTCAGCATCCCATTGAAAGAAATAAAAAATGGATTCCGTAATTTAAAATTTGCTGGAACGAGCCTTACTATTAATTTTGTATGGACACCTTTACTCGCTTGGGGATTAGGTGCACTATTTCTTTCCGATCACCCAGCACTTTGGGTTGGATTTATTATGTTAATGGTTACTCCATGTACAGATTGGTACTTAATCTTTACTGAAATAGCGAAAGGAAATGTAGCACTTTCTACTGCAATTTTGCCTGTAAATTTAATTTTGCAAGTACTACTCCTTCCCATTTATTTATTTTTATTCGCTGGTGTTATGAAGACTGTAGCGGTTTCTGTTTTAGTAGAAAGTATTGTTATCGTAATCGTCTTACCATTTGTACTTGCACACGCTACAAAATTCATTATGTATAAAATGAAACAAGCTGCAACACTCGAGAATAAACTCATTCCTTTTTTCAGCTCTGCCCAAATTGTATTTTTAAGTTTAGCAATAGTAGCGATGTTTGCATCACAAGGTAAATATTTACTACAAAATATGAATGTCGTTTTATTATTACTCATTCCTGTTCTATTGTTCTTCATCATTAATTTTGTACTCGGACAATTTATCGGGCGTATTATGCATTTATCTTATAAAGATACAGTAAGTCTAAACTTAACAACATTAGCAAGAAACTCACCTGTTGCACTTGCTATTGCTGTGACCGCTTTTCCAGACGAACCTCTTATCGCTCTCGCGTTAGTTATTGGACCGTTGATTGAACTGCCAGTACTTGCTTGTGTTTCACAAGTGTTGTTGCTTATTAAGAGAAAACAGCGATATACATAAAAAAACGTCCTACTTTAGGACGTTTTTTATTTTCGAGAAATTATAGAAGATTACCTTGCAATTACATTAACAAAGCCTTTCTATTTAAAAATTATAGGAAAAGTAAATATTACGAAAGCTGCCCAAAGTCCGTAGATTGGCAAATACTTCGTAACGGCATCTTGGATAGCTGTCGGTCCTGATTTGTTTTGCAAGAAACGCATATAGGAAAACATAATCCAAATGAGATTTGCCCAAATCAGTATGTTTACGCCTAAAACAGCAAGTCTATTAGGTGTAATCCCGTAAGAAGAGAGTCTGAATACGATGGCTGACAAAGCGACAGTGTCAATAATAAGCGACAGAACAATTAAGGCAAAATTTATATAATCTGAAATGCTCTTTTTCTCGTCCGAGTCACTCTCAACGATAGAAAATATGGTAACGGCCAATACACCAAGAAGTATTCCATTGAAGGCCATTAGGAAATTGCGATCCAAGAATGGATTTTTCCCGACCAAAATTACAGTTATAAGATAGATAAACAATGTGATCAGGACGAGAGGACTAAAAATTTTAGATATGTATGGTGTAATATTTTTAGCAAGTTTAAGATTCAATGATACTAAGTATGCAGCCACTACAGCGAGAGCCGCAGCTCCAAATAAAACAACATTACTAAAATAGAATTCTCCTATATCCAAATCAACGAAGCTAAATAACTTCATGGTGAATACTGCTAGTATCATTCCGCTCACTGCCATGCTCGCGTAGAGAATACCATATTCTAAATTAAATTTAATATAAGCTAACCTTGTACTGCCTTTTGAATATTCATTTCCTGTAAACGCAAGTCCCAATAAGACCCATAACAATATAGGAAGATGTAAATACGCAAGGATACTGCTGTCTTTATAATTTAATGGCAACGTATTAAGATACAACCCGGCAATTAGGAACAACGCTGCAAGAAAATAAATAATACTTTTTTTCGGAGTATTATTGTAAATAAAATAAGCAGCAATAAAGGGAATTACACCAAAAGCCAAGTTTATTGGAGCAATTGCTTCCTGCTCAACAAAGTGGAAAATGATTCTAGTGCTTAGCCCGGCTAGAATAGCTAACATGCCCATGAATAAGAAACCTTTTTGAAACAACGATACTTTTTCTTTATTTGCCGTCTCCTTGAAATGCAACCTTTCATACCAAGCAGCTAGCACCTGAGAATCAGGATTTTTATCCCATGCTTGTGAGAATGACTTTTTAAAAGCTTTTGGGTCTTTTCTATACATTCTCTCCAACTCATGAGGATTATCCATATTTTCAATAATCAAATTGTGATTGTTCATAGTTTTACCTCCTCTAATAAAAAACAGCGTTGTTACCTTTCTATAAAAAGCACCTCACTGATTTATCACGATATTGATTTTAATACAAAATTTATTGTTTTACAATAAATAATTATCAATTATTAAGATTTTTTTATTGTATATTTTATTTTAAATAAAAATAAATAGTACTACTTATTCAAAAAAATATCCTATAGAATAGACTTTTTTAAGTGTCTATTCTATAGGATACAGTTTAATTATCATGTTTTTTTATTTATTGAAAACACTTAATTCTCAAACACAAAATTAATCTTATTATCTTTCCACTCTAACATCGCATCAAACGTTTTCTCGCCTTTTTTAAAGCCTTTAATTAAATCGGTCTTTTCACCTTTTAAAAGCTTTGTCATATTCTTTTGCGAAATTGTTTTACTTAATATCTTCTTTGAGATGGTAAAATCACATTGCGTTGTATTGTAGTTTGAACAACCGTAAAACGTTGACTTATCAATCACATCGCCATCACATTTTTTACAGTTCCCAACCTTTTTACCTGTTGTAAATTTCGATCCTTTTCGCTCAATCGATTCAACGTGTAATCCAGTGAAATCCCATTTCTCCGACATTTCCACTGCATCTTCAATAATTTTAGCTGATAGTTTTTTTGTTTGTTCCATAAATGTAGCTGGTGAAGCTGTGCCTTCTCCAATTTCCGCAAGGCGCTGCTCCCATTTCGCTGTCATTTCTGGTGAAGCTAGTATTTTATCACCGATTGCAGTAATTAATACTTTCCCTTTATCGGTTGCATACACTTGGTTTTTCGTCACATCTATATATTTACGGTCTTTCAGCATCGTAATAATACCTGCACGAGTCGCTTCCGTACCTAAACCTTCTGTTTTCTTTAATACTTTCTCGAGCTCTTCATTCTCTAAATACTTACCTGCCGTTTTCATTAACGTAATAAGTTGTCCTTCTGTATAACGTTTCGGTGGTTGTGTTTTTCCTTCTTTTACTTTTACCTTTACAACTTTTCCTTCTTCACCTTCAGCTACAATTGGAAGAATTGTTTCGTCATCTTTATCGTCTTGGAAAATAACTTTACGCCATCCTTCTTGAATTTGCTGTTTTCCTTTTGAAATAAATTCAGCACGTTCATCTACAAGCGTTACAATCGTTGTATAGTCAAAGATTGCTACTTCATAATGCGCCGCAATCAGTCTTCTTACGATCATATCGTAAATTTTCTTTTCATCACCTGATAATCTACTTGGATTTGTAACTTGCTCTGTCGGTATAATTGCGTAGTGATCTGTTACTTTCTTTTCATTCACATAACGCTTATTATTCATAATCGATTCAACCGGAGCCGGTAATAAATTTTTATATTCATCAAACTGACTTAACTTCTGTAAAATATCAGGGAACGTCGCTGCTTCTCCTTGTGTAACATAGTTAGAATCTGAACGAGGATAAGAAACTATCCCTTTTTGATATAGTGCTTGTGTTATATCAAGCGTCTTTTTCGGTGAAAATTTAAAAGCTTTATTAGCTGTCGCTTGCAGTGCTGATAAATTAAATAAAAACGGCGGCTGAAACTCTTTACGCTCCGTTTTCATTTCTTTTACTACAGCTGGTTTCCCTTGGCAAAATGCCGCAATTTTATTTGCCATATCAGGGTCTTTTAAGCGGGATTCACTATCCTTCTCCCATTTCCCCTCATACTTCTTTCCTTCCATATTAAAGGTTGCGAACACTTCCCAAAATGGCTCTGACTTAAAGTTCTCTATTTCTTTTTCACGCTTTACAATTAATGCGAGTGTCGGTGTTTGTACACGACCAGCTGAAAATACATCATTCATTCCTTTTTTCTTTAGCAAAATACTAAAGACACGCGATGCATTCATACCAACGACCCAATCCGCACATGACCTTGTATACGCCTCATAGTACGTATTGATTGTATCTGATTCATCAAGCAAGTTTTTAAACCCTTGGTAAATAGCTTGCTTCGTTAAAGATGAAATCCAAAGACGCTTCATCGGCTTTTGTACGTTGCAAAGATTAATAATGTTTCGTACGATTAATTCCCCTTCACGCCCGGCATCGCCCGCGTGAATAATTTCTGTTACCTGCGGATTATGTAACAGCTGTTTCACAACGTTAAACTGTTTATACTTCGACTTTGTTACTTCAAATTGAAAACGCTCTGGAATCATCGGTAACGTATTAAGTGACCATTTTTTCCACTCTGCGTGATAGTGCTCTGGATTACATAACTGCGTCAAATGACCAATTGCCCATGTACAGTACGCTCCATTTGGAAATAACTCATTCGCTTCTACTTCTAAATATCCATCTTTCCGGCGATATTTAAATTGTGAAACAAGAGCCAAACCTTGATCTGGTTTCTCGGCAATAATTAATTTCATTTTATAACTCCCTATCTGTATTCCAGTGTTACTTTCATTGTCTATCTGTTTAGAGGCGATGATAAAAGAACAATCTTATTTATCATTCACGGGTTACTCCCAGTAATGGGATAACTATAATATTATACGCTTATTCTTGATGGCTTCACAATAGAAACTCGTTATATAACAATTTCTTTCTCATGCTCACAAATAAAAAAGATGCTCAAAAAATTAAGCACCTACTTACTTACATTTATTAAATTGTGCAGATAATATGCAGATATAAATAAGCATAAGTACTCTCCATATGAACATATGATGAAGTGAACGATAGGACAGGGAGGTATCATGATGTTTGCTTATACATTAACTGCCTTAACACTTTGTTGTATCTCGATTATTATTACATCATATATTTCTAAACGTGAGGGTACCCTAATGGAGTATATGGTATTTATTATGTCTTTTAGTATGAGTATCGGTTTAAGTATAGGTTTTTATTTAGGTATTCTATTTAAAGGGGAATTACTATATTCTACTTTGCTTGCTATTTTGATTAGTGGATTTATCGGCTTTTTAGTCGGTCTACGTTTTCACCTGTATACTGCTTTAGAAGGAATGTTCTCTGGGGTAATGGCAAGTATGATGGGAGCAATGATTACAGAAATGTTAAACGCTCAGCAAGCTCATAGTATACTATTCATTAGCCTTTTACTTACTATAACAATAACTATGTCATGTATGATTCAGTTTTTATCAGAAAGTTTTTCTGCTGTTATTCAGCGACGTTTTCCATTATTACTCTCAATTGGTGTAGTAATTATCCTGACTATATTTGTAACGTTCCCAGAGCATATCCCGCCAACCTCTTCCACAGAAGAACAACATAATCATTAGCAACTATAATCGATCCCCTCTACTATTTCATCATAGTAGAGGGAATCGATTTCATTATTTTTATTTCTTAACAGATGAAGATAAAAAACACTTTGAATCGTTAGGCTAAAACTTCTAAATCTATGAAATTCTCTTTGCTTGAGCAAGATATACAATTCCATGTTGAAATAATAAATTTTCAATTAACCAATATATATTTTTGGATCCATAGCATTGCTCTTCTGTGCATTCCATTCACCTTTATGGATTTCAAAATGTAAGTGCTGTCCTTCAGATTGTCCTGTATTCCCCATTATGCCAAGTTGTTGTCCTTGCTTTACTTTTTGACCAGCAGTAACAGAACGACTCTTTAAATGAGCATATACAGTCGTATAGGTTTGTCCATTAATATTGTGAGAAATAAACACCACATTACCATAGCTTGTAGAATAATAAGAGCGAGTGACTACACCTTCTGCGGCGGCAACAACCGGCACTATTCCTGAAGCAGCAATATCTAATCCGTGATGCATTTGGCCACCACGTTTCTCAAATCTAGAAGTATATCTTCCTACAGCTGGTTGAATAAAGTCATTTGTTGTATTTACCTCTTGGGATTGTCGCTGCTCCTCTGCATCAGTCTCACTTGTTTTTGATAGAAATTTACTTGATACATAACCGTTTTTACCGTTGTAATTAATTTTCCCCCATCCATTTTGTTCAAATAGAACCTGTACTTTTATTCCTTTTGATAATGCACCGATTACCCCATGATTTGTACTAGCGCCGCTCCTTACATTTAACATGCTTACGTTAACATAGTAGTCACCAACTGTTGCTCCAGTAGATGGATTACTGGTTTCAGGTATTGATGGTGTACCTCCTTTAACGAATTTTACATATTCACTACTTACATAACCAGTTCTTCCATTATGATTAATTTTCAACCAGCCATTTTCAACGCCAGTTACTTGTAACATTCGTCCGTATAATACACCACCAACTACACTATGGTAAGTAGCAGGGCCGGTACGCACACGTAAAGAAGTAGCGTTTACAATGTATGTACCGTCAGTTTGAACCGTAACATTCTTTTGTTGTTCATTTGTTTGGTCTACATTTGCATTAGAGCCACTCTTTGAAATGTAATCTTTACTAATATAAGCAGTTTTTCCACTATAGTTAATTTTGACCCAATCTTGAATTTCACCAGTTACTTGAACAACTTGTCCTTTATGTATAGAGCCTAAAATCGTATGGGAAGTACTTGGACCTGTACGAACGCGGAGGGAGGATACGTTAACTTTGTAATCTCCACTCGCTACTTGAAATTTCCCATTGTTATTGTCGCTTCCATTTGAGCTACCGTCTATTACAAATTGACTGCTTACATAACCTACTTTTCCATTATGATTAATTTTCAACCAACCGTTTTCTTCTCCAATAACCTGTAAAGCTTTCCCTTCATACACGCGCCCCATTATTGCACTAGACGTATTTGGTTGTGTGCGAACACGTAATACATTAGCAGTTACAGTTTTACTACGACTCATGCTTACATTCGTCTTCGCTGATACATTATTTTCCGAAACAAATTCACTACTTACATAGCCAGTTTTTCCTTTATGATTAATTTTCAGCCAACTGTTTTCTTCTCCAATAACTTGTAAAACTTCTCCTTCATACACGCGTCCCATTATTGCACTAAACGTATTTGGTTGTGTGCGGACACGTAGAGTATTTGTATTTACTGTTACTTGATTTTCATATTTTACTACATCAGTAGGTTGCTCATGCTTCATGTCTTTTTGTATAACAGTATTTTTCGCTTGAGCAGTACTAATAAATACACTTCCTGTAACAGAAGCTACTGCTACACTAGCTAAAATCTTTTTCATAAGTACAAAACACCTTCCTATAAATATATTTAAGTATCATTATATTTTTATATCAAATTCTATTTCTTTTCGTTCTAACTATTCAGCAAAAGTATCCTTTTATTATCCATATTGAATTTTCATTTATTTTCCACCATCTATATCTAGTAATAAAGGAAAGTTAAATTCATCACACTCTGAAAATCTTCTCTTCAATCTAACACTACATATTGTAGTTTAAATTCCAAAAAAAAATAGCTAAAAATAATCAGCTATTATTAATACTACAAAAATAAAAAAATCATAATTTAGGCCTTCTTCACTTATACTTTTGATTAAATATACCAGTTCTCCTTTCACACTACGAATTGTAGTACAAAATAATAGAATGGTCAAATATAAATATTTAGCCTTTTGAAACTACAATATAATACATTAAATCTACCCACTTCTCATCAAAAATATTTTCACCTTGTAAACTCTTTCTACAGGATAGCTCCCTCTTATTGTTTAAACTTTTATAAAAATAATATTCCCCATTCACAACATTACATATAAAAGCAGCCATCTATTAAGATAACTGCTTTACATCATTATAAACTACATGAATTTCACATTATTCCGGTTTATTAGGAATGTTAGGGTCCGGAACATAATCAGATTTATAATCTGTATATTCCACTTCTGTTACCATCCCCACGGAAGCATGGTGTAAATCATGACAGTGAAACATCCAATCACCCGGATTGTCTGCTACAAAGGCTACTTCATATTCTTCACCTGGTTTTAGGTTCAAAGTATCTTTCACAATTGGAGAACCTTCTATCGGTTTTCCATCTTTACTCAACAACTGGAAGAAGTGACCATGTAAATGCATTGGATGATCGTCCATTTTAGAACGATTTACTAATTTTATTTTTACTAAATCACCCTTTTTTACTGGAATCGGGTCAATGTCCGGAAATACCTTTCCGTTAATTGTATATACCATTTCATTTCCATTCATTTGCGTATTCAAGTCCATATTATATGTGGCAGTATACTGCTGCTCTAACGTGAAACTACCTAATTTTTTAGCACCATATTTCGTCATATCTAATTTCGGTAATTTTTCTTTTTCGTTTGCTTTATCTTTCATCTCTTTGCTGCCATCATATTCAATAACAGCTTTCATTCCTTTTGCACCTTTATTTGCTGAATGGTCTTCAACATACCATTTCCCAGGATTATTAGCAGTAAATTCAATATCATAACGTTCACCAGGTGCGATTGAAATTACTTTATCCTTTATAACTTTTGGATCGTTTATTGGTTGACCATCTGTCGCAATTACTTTTATATCATGACCGTGAACGTGTATATCATGTGATAGATAACCAGCATTAACGAGTCGAAGACGAACTTTATCCCCCTTATTCACTTTTAATGGCTCTACTAAATCTCCGCTTTTACCATTGATTGTGAATATGTCATACATACTCATATCATGACCTTCCATCTTCATATTTCCATGGTCCATTCCTGCCATATTACTAGAATCTTTTTTATCACTGCCCATGTCCATACCGGAATGATCCATACCGTTCTTATCATCATTCTTTTTCTTATTTTCATTATCCTTACTAGATTTATTACCGTCTGCTTTTTCTGTTTTCCCTTTTGTCATTTCTTTTAACTGCTTATTAATTTCTTCTTTATCTGTTACCCATTCATCTAACATTAATTTGTAATCTTTATCATACTTTTCACTTGTATCCTCTACAATAAGAGCACCATACAAACCTCTATCTAGTTGATTTACAGAATCTTGATGTGAATGATACCAATACGTTCCTGGTACGTTCGCTTCAAATTCATAGGTGAAACTTTTTCCTGATTCAACCGCATCTTGTGTCACACCCGGAATTCCATCCATGTTATTTGGGACTGGATATCCATGCCAATGAATAGATACTGGTGCAGATAATTCATTTTTTAATGTCACTTTAACCTTTTCACCTTTTTTCACCCTGATTTCTGGTCCAGGAGATGAACCATTAAATGTCCAGACCGGAACAATAATACCGCTACTTAGCTTTTGCTTTTCTTCTTTCGCTACTAAAGTAACTTCTGGTCCTTTTATAACTTTCAATGGTTTTGTAGCAGTTTCAGTCTGTTCTGCTTTTTTATCATTCATATTTTTATGATCATTTGTTGTATTTGTGGTCGCAGAACATGCAGCAATTAAAGATATGACAGAGACTGTAACTGCTGTTAATACAAATCGCTTCATGGAAAATCCCTCCTTTTTCTTTTTCAAAATCATTATAAAAAATGATTTTCAAGAAAATATGGAGATGTGCAATGGATCAAATAAAAAGACGCCCAAAATTGAGCGTCTTTACTAATGATTATTTCGTAACAACTTCATCTTCTTTTACATTCACATTATTTTCTCTCATAAACGCTTCAATCTCTTCAACTTCTCTAATAATATCTTTTGACAAGTTTTCATGTCCGTCTTTCGTTACAAGAATATCATCTTCAATACGAATTCCAATTGATTCTTCTTCAATATAAAGACCAGGTTCAATTGTTATTACCATACCTTCTTCTAACACTCTATCTTTATATGTTCCTACATCATGCGTATCTAAACCAAGGAAATGGCTAACACCATGATAGTAATATTTAGATAGTTCCTCGTCTTCTTGAATTAAGCCAATTTCTTTACACTCTTCTGCTAGTACCTTTTTTGTATGCTCATTTAATGCAGCAAACTTTACTCCTGGCTTAATGAGTTCCGTTGTTTCTTTCAATGCTTTTAATACAATATTATACATTTGTTTTTGACGACTAGAGAATGTTCCATTTGCCGGGAATGTATAACTAATATCAGCGTTATAGTAGTCTTTTTGAGCGCCTAAATCTAGCAGTACTAAATCACCATTTTGAATTTGTGCATCATTGTCTTCATAATGAAGAACTGTAGCATTTTTTCCACTTGCCAAAATTGTATTGAACGCATGATGCTTAATGCCAGATGATCTCAGTGTGAAATCAAACTGAGCTTCTAATTCATACTCCATCATGTCAGCTTTTGCATGCTTAAGTACGTTGTAAATGCCCTCTTTCGTTACAGCAATCGCTTCTTTAATAATTTCAACTTCTTCTTCTGTTTTAAACACTCGTAATTCACAAATATTCGGATATACATTACCAATTAAAACGTGTGGATACTGTTCTCTTACATGTTTAGCAAACGCTAACGTTTTTGTTTTTGTCTCCGTCCCATTCCACTCACGACGCTCTAAATCTAAATATAGATGCTTCACATTTTCTGTAAAAAGTATATTTGACATTGTCTTTTCAAAGCTATCTAAATATACAACTTTCTTTATACCTGAAATTTTCTCTGCTTCTTCGTTAGAAACTGTTTTACCGACCCATTTTTCCATTACTGGATCCGATTTTTCAATGAAAAGTGTTTCTTCAACACTATCTCCAAACTTCTTCAACATGAAAATAACATTTGGTTCATCGATTCCTGTTACATAGTAAAAATTTCGATTCGGCACAAATTTATAATGTGCATCTGCTGACATATGAGGTGCTTGTCCAGCAAATAAAATAGTAATAGATTCGTCTGGTAATGTGTTTACTAATCGTTCTCTATTTTGAGCAAAAAATGTTGATTTCATAATAATCCCCCTAGCGTTCTATGTATACTGGTAAATCTAATTACCCAATACAATTCATTCTATTATTGTTATAATTTTTCGTCAATTAATAGTACTCATAGAAAAAGGAAATTTTTCATTACTAGTGCCCATTCCAATCTAAATTATGCATACCACTCCACAATTTCTTGACATTTATTCCATATACTTAAAATCTCATATATAGGAAAGGAGCTACAACTTTGAAATATTATGTAGCAACAGGGATAGCAATTACGTCTTTATTCATCATTACAGGATGTTCTAGCAACGCCGAGACAGCACCAGTGAAGAAAGACACGGTGCAATCTCAACCAAAACATACAGAAACAGCAAATACGAGTCCGCAAAACTTCTATAAGGAAACTAAATCTGGAAAAATCGAGCACATTCACGGAATTGGCTATGCAGGAAATACGCCCGGGGTTTCTATCGCCACTCATAGCGGGATAAAAGTTTATCAAAATGGAAAATGGTTTGAAACTAAGACTGAGCTACATGATTATATGGGATTTCAGGCAACGAAGAATGGGTTCTTTGCCAGCGGTCATCCTGCACCAGGAGCAAATTTAAAAAATCCTTTAGGATTAATGAAAAGTTCTGATGGCGGTAATACCCTCGAGAAGTTAGCGTTTTATGGAGAATCTGATTTTCACAACCTTGCTGTCGGATATAATACGGAAGCAATTTATTTATACAATGAGCGTCCAAATTCTAAATTACAACAAGGTTTTTATTTCAGTACGAACAACGGACAAGATTGGAAAAATAGTAAGTTAAAAGGTCTTTCAAGTACAATTCATTCCTTTTCCGTACACCCTGATCAATCTAGTGTAGTCGCGGTAAGTGCTAAAGACGGTGTTTACTTATCTACAGATTACGGAAATACATTTGAACTATTCTCTACATCACTTGAATCGACAGCAGTTACATTAAGTAATGAAGATGTTTTTTACGCCCCTATCAATAAGCAAATGATAACGAAGAAATCAATTGCTACAAATGAAGAAACAAACTTACAGATTCCATCTTTAGATTCTAAAGATACAATTATGTACATCTCACAAAATCCTCAAAATTCATCTGAAATAGTATTTGCTACAATGAAAGCAAATGTGTTCCTTTCTACAGATGAGGGGAAAACTTGGAAGCAGATTACTAAAGAAGGAGCATTTCAATTTAATTAGAAAGGTGAATATAACGTGTTTTCAACAATTAGCGAGTGGAGTTATCAACTCATGTCTCCTTTAATGGATGTCGCGAATGCTACGAAATCAATTCCTCTTTTATTTGCGTTTTTATTAGGTATTGTAGGTACCCTTGCTCCTTGCCAATTAACAGGAAACATTAGCGCTATTACACTTTATGGGAATCAATCTTTACAAAAGGGACATGCATGGAAACATATATTGTTATTCATTTTAGGAAAAATAATAGCTTTTACGACACTTGGACTATTAGTATGGTTTTTAGGAAAAGAGATTCAGCAAATATTAACTTTGTATTTCCCATGGTTACGAAAAATAATTGGACCTTTATTAATTTTAATGGGGCTAATGTTGGTAGGTATTATAAAAGGAAGAAGTTTCTTCTCGATCAAATTTATACGAAAACAAAATGAGGTTGGCTCATTTTTACTTGGATTCTTCTTTTCCTTAGCTTTCTGTCCGACTATGTTCGTTCTATTTTTCGGAACGTTAATCCCTTTATCTTTCTCATATAATTATGGTTACTTGTTTCCGACATTCTTTTCGATAGGAACTGCTCTACCTATCGTTGTACTAATGTTCATCATCTCCTATCTTGGATTAAATGGGACTTTACTGAAAAAGAGCCGAAAAATAGGAAAAAACATTCAGCGTATAGCCGGTGTTCTCCTTATATTAATCGGGCTTTATGATACTGTCCTATATTGGTAATACACACAAAAGGTAAGCTTCAGTGAAATGAGCTTACCTTTTGTACCATTTTATTCATTTTTTCTTTTGTTGTAGTTGGCTTAGTAAATTCGTAACAAACGCCAGAAACAGTGCGTCATTTTCTTTTTTAGGTGACCATTGCATAATAAGTTGTCGTGGAATTTTAATTTCTATCGGTTGCACGATGAATTCATGAATAATTTGTTTATGAAGTCCTGATAATGGAACGATTGTTATTCCTTTAACTTGTAAAGCCAGTGCTAACGCGGAACTAATTGTCTCTGATTCCATCACTTTATTAACTACTATTTCATTTTTCATCAAATATGGTTCAAGTACTTCTTTACAACCAGAAAGTGGCATTATAAAAGGATAATTTTTCAACTCTTTCATTGTAAGACCAGATGGAACTGACTTTGAAGAAACCATAACATACGGATCTTCACCAATGACATCATAATGAAATCCTGGAATTAAGTTTTCTTTTATAGAAATAGAAAAATCTGCACTTCCAGAAGACAACCAATCTAACACTTCTTGATAACTTCCCTCTCGAACTGCAAGTACATACTGACTTTGATCAAAATTACCTAATTCGATACACTCTGCCAAACAATATACAGTAACGGAAGGATATGTAGCTAGTACAATCTTATACAAGCTTTTATTTTTCAATTGTAAAGCTGTTTCTTCAAGATTTTCATACTCCATTAGAAGTCGATCTACACAAACTAAAAATTCTTTTCCATTTTCAGTTAAAACTGTTCCTTGTCTAGATCGATCGAATAAAGTTAACGCATATCTCTTCTCTAATTTGTTAATGATATGCGTTATAGCAGGCTGTGTCATATGTAATTTTTTCGCCGTTAAACTAATACTGTTCAAACGCGCCACATATTTAAAAACTTCAAAATCAAAAACGTTCATGCTGTTCTCCTTATATAAAAGATATTTATATCATCTATAAATAACCTTCATTATATTTATCAAACTACTTCATATACACTAATTATACATCATCAATATTACGAAAAAATAAACATATAAACATTAGAGGAGTGTTGATTAAATGAGTACTTACGTTTTAGTACATGGAGCATGGCAAGGTGAATGGGCCTGGGAATTAGTAAAACCTCAACTAGAGGCTTTCGGACATACAGTTGTTACACTAGACTTACCTGGAAGCGGGCAAGATGTAACTCCTTCACAAAATATCACGTTAGATTCCTATGTTGATGCAGTAACAGCTACTATAAATCAACAAACTGAAAAAGTTATTCTTGTTGGACATAGTATGGGCGGAATCGTTATTACCCAAACCGCTGAATATATACCGAATAAAATCGATAAATTAGTATACCTTTGTGCATTCTTACCGCAAAATGGAGAAAGCCTTGGTAGTAAACTAGCCGGAGAGGTTGGCCCACAATTCTCTGTAAATGAGAATGACATGACTGCAGAACTTATACCTAATCTGATTGAACAAACATTTTTAAATGCTACCGAAAATGAAGAAATTAAAGAAGCTTCTTTCAAAAAAATGCGCCCTCAGCCACTAGGACCATTCCAACAAGAGCTGAAAATTTCTGAAGAAAGCTTTGGAACTATAGACCGCATTTATATTGAAACAACTCTAGATAGAGCGATTCCGATTGATTTTCAGCGCCGAATGAATACAGAAACTCCTTGCTCAAAGATCATTACTTTAGAAGCTGATCATTCTCCCTTCTTCTCTAAAGCAACAGAACTAGTTAATTGTTTAAATGCGTTAAGCTAAATTTCATTTAATGAAAATAGACACCCGCAGGTGTCTATTTTTTATGCTAACTAAAGATTGTATGTTCTTCTCTACATTTGCATGCCCTTTTGCTTCATCTCCCACTTCTTATACAATAGTACTGCACCAAATAAAAATCCCCCTGCAACGAATGAACCTACTGGTAACATTTTTATCATTTCATCAGGAAATACGAGCGGAAGTAATGGGAATGCATACGCTGCTGGAATACGTACTCCAACGATTTTTAATAAAATTAGCATTAATATCATATTGAATAAAGTGACTACAATCCATGAATCAATTGCAAAATACAATAAAGTTCCAACAGTTGCTGATGTAGTTAATACTAATATTTGTTTAAATGCCATTTTTTCATTGTACATCGGTTTTTGAAGCGATTCATACACAACGACTAGAATTGGCGGAATAACCGCTAATTGTTCATAACCAGTTATCCAACATAAACTGATCCACACGAAATTTAGTATTAGAAATACAGTCATATATTTATACTGTATATTCACTTTTCGCTCAATACCGTTGTTCAATTTAAATATAAGAACACCAACCATTAAAATAAATGTTAAAGCGCAAACTGCGATAACAAAGGACCATTCCGTCGCATTTGTTACTAATGGTAATAAACCTGTCGCAATAGATGGTGCTAAATTGGATTGAATAACACGTAAAAACAGCATCATGAATACAAGCGTTAAGCTTACTTTCCCTAAATAGGCTATATCCATTTGATTCACCATAAAGCCAATCACTGCTGTTATTGACGGTGCAATAAAGATTTTTTCTGGTTGTCTTAACCATCCTGGCTCACGATACGCCCATAAAGCAACTGCCATTGCTGCTATTTCCGGCAAAATGACTTCTGGATCATTTAATAACACACCTGCTGTTACCATAGCTAAAATAAATAAAATAGCAATCGTATATGAGATGATTGTTTCTTTCTTTGAAATTACTGCATTCATTATTACATACTCCTTTTTGCTTATTACTTTCATAATGAAAAACAACACCTTTATATACCCTACTAAGGTATTGTATATTAACATCTTTTCTATTTCAAGTATTTGTAGTTTTTTTCATTTTTTATCACCCCATACACTTACAAAACAAGAAATATTTATAAGCATTGACACTTATTAAAAGATACGTTACAATAACTATACATTAGTAAGTAACTAATGTAATTAAATTTAACTAGAGGTGAAACAAATGAAAAACATTTTATTCCGTATTAACGAATTATCAAAAAAAGAAAAAACATCTGGATTAACAGTTGATGAAAAACAAGAGCAACAAATGTTGCGTCAAAACTATACAAAAACATTTCGTGGAAGCTTAGATTCCATTTTATTGAACACAAAAATTGTTGATCAACATGGTCTTAACGTTACACCAGCCGCATTACAAGATGCTCAAATACGTTTAAAATTAAGCAAATGAAATCAAAGCTAAAAAAACAATCGTATAAAACATAAAAAGAGCCGGAATTCCTATTTAGAAATTCCAGCTCTTTTTATTGTCTTTTCTAATTTAGTAAACGAGCGATACATCGCAATTCTCCACGATACAATCATTGCAAATGCAAGTAAGAAAAACATTCCGCTTAACTCTGCTAAATCAATTGATTGACTTAAATACGATTTTAACGCTACTCGTACAGCCAATAAGCCTACTAAAATAAATATGAATGCTTTTGACGGTTTCATATATATATGTTCGTTTCTTATTTCAAACTTAGTTGTTTTAATAAGAAATATAGAGAAAATAAGTCCTATACTAATCGCCTCTACTATTTCTAACGATGTTAATCGAAACTCCGGTAAGAAGTACATCATTGCACCAGTACTCATAAAAATTGGCGGTAATATAATCTTCTTTTTCGTTACCGGTTTTTTGGCTGCTTTAAAGCGAAGAAACATGACACCAACAGCCATACAAACTGCTACAATACTTGATAAAAGTGCTATCATACTATCCACTCCTATCTATTTAAAAGGCTTTTTAAGCAAAATCATAAACCAAACGAGCCCGATACTTATAATAACATGACCTAATCCAGCCATATGGCTTAAACCATTAAAGTCAGTTCCATTTACTTGTAAAAGTCCTCTCCATAGCATTGTAGCGACAGTAAAAATTACTCCTACATTATAAACAACAAACCATGCATGAAAACTCTTTGTTTCATGGACATGAAATACTTTACATAAAGCTAAAGCAATTAAAAAGAAGACGAAGCCGAGCACTAATACGTGTGTATGCACTAATTGCAACATTGTGGATCCTTTAATTCCTTGTGCTTTCGAATACTCTCTTGCAAATACTCCTGATAATAAACCGATAATTAAGTAAATGAATGCTGCATTATATAATTTCTTCATTTTATTCCCCCTGTTGTAAACTTTCCATATTCGCTGAAATCATTTTACGGAAAGTTTATGAACGGAATATGAACAAAATATTACATTCTATTATTGAAAATAAAAAAGGCCATTCCACAACTATTAATTGTGGAATGACCTTTTAATTTATTTTAAGTCTTCAATTGAAAAGGCACCAGGCAGTAACTGCTCTACAGTCACTTCTTTTTCATCACCTTTTACATTCGTTAGTAAAACTGGCATTTTCGGTTCACAGAATTCAGCAATTACTTGTCTACAAGCACCACATGGTGAAATTGGTCCGTCCGTTTCGCCTGTAATAACTAAGTAACTAAAATCGCGCTCTCCTTCTGATACTGCTTTAAAGATCGCTGTTCTTTCTGCACAGTTACATAAACCGTAAGAAGCATTTTCTATATTACAACCAGTATAGATTTTACCTTCTTTCGTAACTAATGCTGCACCAACAGGAAATTTCGAATACGGAATATATGCTTTTGCTAACATCTTATTTGCTTCTTCGATATATTTTTTCTTATCCATATTATTTCCTCCTTAAAGTAAGTGTAATTATGATTAGTCAGTAATAACTGTATGAACTAATTTAGGAGCCACTGCTGTTTCAGCGATAGAAATGTTTTCATAAATTTTAGCTTTTACATCTTCTACATTTTCGCGATTTGCATAAATCGTTACGAACGGCTCGCCTTCTTTTACTGTATCGCCCACTTTTTTACGTAACATTAATCCTACCGCTAAATCGATTTCATCTTCTTTTGTTGCACGACCAGCACCAAGGAGCATAGCTGCGATACCAATTTCATCTGCAACAATGTTAGAAATAACACCTGAAGTTTTTGCAGGTACATCAATTACATACTTCGCCTGTGGCATTTTTTCTGGATTGTCTACAATTGAACTATCTCCGCCTTGATTGCTTAAGAACTCTTTAAACTTCTCAGTTGCTTTTCCATTTTTCATAACTTCAATTAGCATTTCACGAGCTTCTTCTAACGTATTTGCTTTTTTCGCAAGTACGACCATTTGGCTTCCTAATACAAGTACTAATTCTGTTAAATCTTCTGGACCTTCGCCTTTTAACGTATCAATCGCTTCTTTCACTTCTAGAGCGTTACCAATCGCAAAACCAAGCGGTTGTGACATATCTGAAATAACAGCCATTGTTTGACGTCCTACATTATTTCCGATACGTACCATTGCATGTGCTAATTCTTTTGCATCTTCTTCTGTTTTCATAAATGCGCCAGCACCTGTTTTTACATCAAGTACGATTGCGTCAGCACCAGCTGCAATTTTTTTACTCATAATTGAACTTGCGATTAAAGGAATTGAGTTTACTGTTCCTGTTACATCGCGTAATGCATAAATCTTTTTATCGGCAGGTGTTAAGTTTCCTGTTTGTCCAATAACAGCAACTTTGTCACGGTTTACAATATCAATGAACTGCTCTTTCGTAATTTCAACGTGGAATCCTTCTACCGCTTCTAATTTATCAATTGTTCCGCCTGTATGTCCTAATCCACGACCAGACATTTTTGCTACTGGTACATCTAAAGCAGCGACTAATGGTCCTAATACTAATGTTGTTGTATCACCAACACCGCCAGTTGAATGTTTGTCTACTTTAATTCCTTCAATTGCTGATAAGTCGATCGTTTCTCCAGACTCCACCATTGCCATCGTTAAATCTGCACGTTCGCGATCTGTCATATCTTTAAAGAAGATTGCCATTGCAAGTGCACTCACTTGATAATCAGGAATACTTCCGTCTGTATATCCATTAATAAAGAATTTGATTTCTTCAGTCGTTAATTCTTTGCCGTCACGTTTTTTCGCAATAATATCTACCATTCTCATTACAATCACCATTCCTTTTTATATGATATGAATCTATTAAAATAATAAGCCTACGATTGTTGCTGATAAGAAACTTACTAATGTTGCACCGAAAAGTAATTTCAAACCAAATCTTGCGACTACATTCCCTTGCTTTTCATTTAAGCTCTTAACTGCCCCTGCAATAATTCCAATTGAAGAGAAGTTTGCAAATGAAACTAAGAATACAGATATAATCGCTGTCGTTCTATCTGAGAAATTAAAGTTTCCTTGTGCTAAATCTGTCATAGCGACAAATTCATTTGATACTAATTTTGTTGCCATAATATTTCCGGCATTAACTGCTTCATGCCAAGGTACACCCATAATAAATGCAAATGGCGCAAATACATAGCCAAGGATTTCTTGGAATGAAATACCGATTACACCTTTAAATACTGCATTAATGAATGCGATAAGAGCAACGAAACCGACTAACATAGCTGCTACTGTAATCGCAACTTTAAATCCATCTATAATGTATTCCCCTAGTACTTCAAAGAAAGTCTTTTTCTCTTCTTCTTGTACTTCTAACATATCTTCTTCTTCAGTAACTTCATAAGGGTTAATGATAGAAGCGATAATAAAACCACCGAATAAGTTAAGCACTAAAGCGGTTACAACATATTGCGGTTTTAATAACACCATATACGATCCAACGATAGACATTGAAACGGTAGACATTGCAGATGCACATAGTGTATACATTCTTTTCTCTGGCAATAATCCTAGTTGTTTCTTAACTGAAATAAACACTTCAGATTGTCCTAAAATCGCAGAAGCAACAGCGTTATATGATTCTAGTTTCCCCATTCCATTTACTTTACTTAATGCTAGACCGATAGATTTCACAATAATAGGTAATACTTTAATGTGTTGCAAAATACCTATTAAAGCTGAGATAAATACGATTGGCATTAATACACTTAAAAAGAACGAAAACTCTTTTTGATTTACTAATCCACCAAATACGAAATTCACACCATCAGCGGCATATTTTAATAACTCTCCAAAACCATCTGCTATTCCGCTAATTAATATATTCCCTACACTTGTATTTAATAATAAAAACCCCAAAATGAATTGTAATATAACCATCGTTATGATTGGGCGATATTTGACTTTCTTTCTATCATTACTAGCAAGCCAAGCGATACCTAAAATCAATACGAGGCCAAAAATACCGATTAAGTATTTCATAAGCCGTCTCCTCCCATTCGTATCCGCTTACATTTTTTTCAATTATTAGAGCAATAGATACACTTTACTTTGTGTATCTATTGCTTTTGACTTCATTAATGATTAGTAGTTATCTGTAGCACCTTTTGCATCATTTAATACGATTGCAACACTAGCACTTGCTCCAACGCGAGAAGCTCCAGCAGCTACCATTTTGTCTGCATCTTCACGTGTACGAACGCCACCAGATGCTTTTACACCAACGTTTGGTCCTACTGTTTTACGCATTAATGCGATATCTTCAGCAGTTGCTCCGCCAGTTGAGAATCCAGTTGAAGTTTTTACGAAATCAGCACCAGCTTTTACTGATAATTCACAAGCGCGTACTTTCTCTTCATCTGTTAATAGGCAAGTTTCAATGATTACTTTTACAAGAGCTTTTCCTTTTGCTGCTTGTACTACTTCATAAATATCTTTTTCAACGAACTCGTTATCGCCATCTTTTAAAGCGCCTACGTTGATTACCATATCAACTTCAGTTGCACCTTTTGCAATAGCATCTTTTGTTTCGAAAGCTTTTGTTTCAGTAGTGCTTGCTCCTAATGGGAAACCGATTACAGTACAAACGTCTACACCATGTCCAGCTAATTCTTCAGCAGCTAGCTTTACCCATGTAGGATTAATACAAACAGAAGCGAATTTATATTCCTTTGCTTCTTCGATTACTTTCATAACATCTTCTTTTGTAGTATTAGCTTTTAAAATTGTATGGTCAATTAACTTTGCAATATTCATTATCTTCACTCCTCATATCTTTTAACAACTTCATTCTAACTCTTAGTTGAACAAATGTAAATACACTTTTGAAATTTTGTTCATTCTTTTCAAAAAGGAATTTTCTTGTAGTAAATAAAGCTCATTCTAACTAAGAAACAATTCATATTTAAAATCAAAAATTTTATATTAACAATGGTAGTATGTATCTCAATATCCATAATTATTTTTAAAAAGGCAATTTGTATTCAAATAACACTCCCATAATTCATACATAAGAAAATAAAAGGCTTTCTCAAAATTAACATCTTGAGAAAGCCTTTTATTTTTAATCTTTTTGATAATGTAACAATTCCTTCGCCGTATGCTGATCAATAATTAATACATTTGCATACCCGCCACGTAACGCACCATCAATTGCTTTTATTTTTCTATTTCCACCTGCAACTAATATAGAACGTTTCTTCAACTTTAATTCTTCTAACTCAATCCCAATTGTACGCTGATTAATTTCTTCGCTACTAATCTTTCCGTCTCCATCAAAGAATCGTGAACAAATGTCACCGACCGATTGTTTTTTGAGCAAATTCGTTTCATCCTTATCGAAATAACCTAATCGGAATAATAGCGCTTCGTCTCTCACTGTTCCTACAGTGAAAATCGCAACATTCGCTTGTTTCCCCATTTCGATAATGTGATGAATATGTCGATCCTGCTCTACTAATTCTTTTGTCACTGCATTATCAAATATAACTGGAAGGGGTAGATTTCTTGGCGTCGTTTGAAAAGCATCTGCAAATAAAGCAATCGTTTCATTCGCATATGTATTTACACTCGAATGACTAATACCACCTTTTAACTGAACAACTTCTACACCTTTTACATGTTGTGGTACAATTTTTCTAGCGATTTCATACATCGTCATTCCCCAGCTTACACCAACGATATCACCAGTTTTAACCGTCTTTTCCATATACTCAGCTGCATATTTACTAATATATTCTGTAATCGTTGCATATTCTGGCACTGGAGAAAATACGACATGTGCCTCTAACAAGTTGTACTTTTCTTTTAGTAAATTCCCAACGTTATCTAAATCAGCAAATGGATCGGCTATACTAATTTGAACAAATCCTTTTTCTTTCGCGTACTTTAATAGTCTAGAGATAGTCGGCCTTGAAATATTTAATTTATTAGCAATTTCTTGCTGACTATAATCTGATTGATAATATAACCTTGCAACTTCAACGCTTAATTGTTGTTTATCTTTATCCATAGTAACTCATTACATATCCTTTCCTGTATTTCCTTTTCGTTACAAGCATTATACAGCTTTATGCAAGAAATTTCGACTACCGAATTTTATCTAACTGAACTTCTACTACACTTAGTATTTAAAATGAAACTTTAATCAATGCTTTTTTATCCCTCCCCTACTGGTTATCTGCCCGCCCCCATAATGTAAGATTTTTTCTTATAAAGCAAACCGGTCAGGTTATTGAAAAAGTCAGTTTTAAAGTTCAAATTAGATATATATATATAAAATCAGTATGAAGGTGTGAAATCAATTGTAAAATAGTAGTTTTGGAATAAGTAAATAAGAGAAATAATCAATAGTGATTATTTCTCTTTTCATATACATATTTATTTTTGGAAAAACAATCTAACTCCAAATACTAATAATACCGCGCCTGTAATCCCCTCTATTGTACGATTCACTCTTTCTTTTCTTAAAAAAGTTCTTAATTGACGTATTAGCGTGATATAAAGCAAATACCATATTGCTGTCAAAGTCGTAAATGTGAGTCCTAACAAAAGAAATTGGAAGAAATGACTTTGGTTGCTCACAATAAATTGGGGTAAAAAACTTAGGAAAAATACAGCAGTTTTTGGGTTTAAAATTGCCGTAGTAAATCCTTGTCTAAAACTTTTAATTGCTCCAATATCTTTAGAGTCCATTTCTACTGAACCTAACATATTTTCTTTTTTATGTAAGGCACTTTTAATTGACTTTACAGCTAAGTAAATTAAATAAAAAGCCCCAGCATATTTTATAAATGTAAATAACATAGCAAATTTCATTAGGATGGCAGAGAGTCCTAGCGTAGCCATTATTGTATGAATCATCATTCCAGATATCGTTCCTAAAACGGTCTTTATCCCACCATTTTTACCATGCGAGATAGTGTTTTTTGTAACTAGTGCAAAACCAGGACCAGGCATTATTATGATTAGCATTGCTGTAAGGATAAATAATAGATAATTTTCCATGTTCTAGTATTTCCTTTCCAATTTTTAGTTTTGCTTACATTATAGCTTTTTTTATTAAAACATTAAATATAAAAAGCTTAATCAGAAGTTTATCTAAGTTATTAGTATCGATTTGATTAAACATTACCCCAAAACTACATTAATAAAAAAACACAGCAAATTTATATATTAAATAACAAGTCCACCTCTCACAAAAAACAGGATAAAAAATAAACAGCGGAACTAGTCCACTGTTTACTTCGCCACGCCTTCATGTAATTTTTCTGTATAATCCTTTACATCTTTCCAGCTATCTTTCGCTGTATGTAAATCTTCTTTTATAAAGGTAAATTCTTCAGGGCTGATTCCTTTTACGTTTTGTAATAAATTATTATATTTTGCCCCTACCGTATACCATTGATTTGATATATTTTGCAGTGCTGTAATTGCTGCATCAATTGTCTCAGTCATATTTGTTGTTTTATTTTTCACATCTGTCAAAATTGCGACTTCTGCTTGTGCGCCAGAAATTCTATCTTTTAAATTGGCGATTTCTCTTTCTGCATTTGCGATATCTTTTTTCGCAATCGCAATCATCGGTCCGCCAGCAAGACATGTTATTAATGCTACGCATAGTACACCACCAGCAATGACCATATCATTACTTTTTTTGATTGAATCGTTATATGTATTAATTTGTTGCTCTAGAGCTGGAATACCGGCATTCGTACTTGCCAAAATCGATGTTAATTGATTTGTATCCTCTTTAAAGCTATTTGTGTCTTTCGCCATTCTATCGCGAAAAGCTTTCAAATTCCCTAATAATACATCTACCTCATTTTGATTCTTTACAATATCCGCATACAATTTTTCTAAATCCGCTTTTAACTTTACGCTATCTTTTTGATCAATCGCAATTAGCATACTATTATAATACGCTTGAAAAGTATTATTGTAATTAATAATATTTTGATCTGTTTTCATAATTTGCGGCTTCATATGATCTAACCAATACGCCGCGTTAATTTTTGCATCTCTTTGGTGCTGAATCATATTTCCTTTAAACTCACTATTAATGGAACTTATTTTACTCAAATCAGTCTCTTGCTGATTTTGAATTAATTTTGCATATGAATCCATTGCAAATATGCTCGATGTCGTTTGCGCCATAACATCTCGGAATCCAGCTGGCCCTAGCGAATAATTTCCCGCACTTTCTTGCAATGTTTTTACGTTTTGTTCTGCTGCAAAAGGATGTAAAGGAAATGCGTTACTCGTTGCCACTCCAGCAATCATTAACGTTAAAAGACATTTTTTATAAAATCTTTTCTGCATACTTTTCACCTATTTTCTTTATAAGGGTATAAAAAGCTCCTGCTCACAACTGAACAGGAGCTTCAAATCACTCATCAATACGTAACGCTCTAACGATTCGTATCCGATTATGCTTTTTTCGTATCTACTACTTTAATATCTTCAGCATAAATCTTTTCTGCATAGTCTTTAATGTTTTTCCAGCTATCTTTCGCAATGTTTAAATCTTCTTTAATGAAAACAAGGTCGTTTGGACTGATTGAATCTACATTTTGAAGTAAAGAATTGTATTTTGATCCCATTGTGTACCATTGGTTTGAAATGTTTTGCAACGCTGTAATTGCAGTATCAATTGTATTTGTTAAATACTCCGTTTGTGTTTTAATGTTCGTTAACCCAGCTACTTCTAATTGAGCAGTTGTAACTTGTCCTGTTATTTTTTGAATTTCAGCTTGTGCATTATCAAGTTCTTTCTTCGCTAATACGATACCAGCTGTACCACCACCTACAGCTGCTGCACCACCTGCAATTAATGCGACTCCTAGCGGCGTTCCTGCACCTGTAGCAATAACTACTGCACCACCGATAATTGCAATTGGCCCTAAAGCTGTCGCAACTGATGAACCGATAATAATTGCATTATATTTACTAATCGCTTCATTGTACGTTGTAATTTGATTTTGCAGAAGCGGAATTCCAGCATCTTGACTAGCTAATATAGATGTAATTTGATTTGCGTCTCCCTTGAAGTTTTGCGTATCCGATGTCATTTTATTTCTGAATTTCTTCAAGTCTTCTACTAACTGATCTACTTGCGCTTTATTTTCATTAATACTACTTGATAATCTAGTTAAACCTTTCGTAAGAGTTGCTTTATCCTTTGCATCAACCGCAGTAACTAAAGTATCATAATAGTTTTGGAATTTCGTATTGTAGTTAATGATATTTTGATTCGTTGAAATAAGCTGTGGCTTTAATACATCTAGCCATTGCTTCGCATTTCCTCTAGCTGTATCCTGGTGCTGAATTACTTTCCCTTTTAAAGCCGCATCAACAGACGATACATTACCAAAGTTAACATTCCCTTGTTTAATAATTGTTAAAGCGTACAGATCCATTACTAAGGCGTTTGAACCTGTTCTTTCCATTGCATCTTTTAAGCCTTCTGGTCCTAATGAGTATTCTTCATAGTCATTATAAGCTTTTGCTACCGCATGAATTGGAGCTTGTTTCACTGTACTTTCAGCTGCATACGTATGGGCTGGCATAATGTTTCCTGCTGCAAATACTGCCATAAGTGCTGATAGAGCCATTACTTTATAAGGTTTTTTTGTCATTTTTCTTCTCTCCCTATATCGTTACTTATTTTTAATGTACTTCAACGTTTGTAACGTAATCTTCAAATTGGTTCGTTTGTTTATTCATTTCATCACTTACTTTTTTAATTTGATTGAAATGTTTTTGAAGTAAACTACTGTCTGTATACGTGCCTTCTTCAACATTCTTTTGAATTTGGATCATATTACTATTTAAAACTTTCCAATCCGTTAATAACGTTTCTAAAGTTGAGATTTGGCGATCAATTAGTTCTGTAAAGCTACTTACTTGATCTTCAACGAATGTAATTTGTGTTGCTTCTGCTTCAGTTTGTGATAACTTTTGAATAAGTGGTAGTAGCTCTTTTTGCTTTTGCTGAATGCGAAGAGCTGCGTCCCTCGTTTGACTATCGGCAGCATTGACAATTTCATTACTTAAAGTACCGATAGAAACAAAATCAATTGTTTTCGTTTGTGCAGTTTGATTTGTAATTGTAAATACTTGTTTACCGATATTAATAGAACCTTTAATAATTTCTTGAGGTCTATTCAAAATAATAGTTAGTTCCGCTTGAATTTCCCCTTGAATTCTTTTAATATCTTCTCTTAATTTCACAATATCCCCACTTGATCCTTGTAGTGTTTTTATTGCTTCATCGGCTTTAATTGATAGGTTGCTACTATCTTTGTCTAATACCGTTTTAAATCGATTTAACTCTAATAAATCTCGCTCCATACTCTCTTGGATGCTTTGTACTTGCAGTTGTAATTTTCCATATGCATTTGTAAAATCTGCTTTTGCTTGTTCATCTTCATTTACGTTTCCTGCTAGTTCATAGAGCTTACTATAATAACTATTAAATCTAGTACTATATCTCATCATCTCTTGATTTAAGTCGATTAGCTTCGGATTATATTCATCAATCCACTCTCGTACATTCGCCTTTGCAAACTTTTGATGATTCGTTAAGCTACTCATCGCATTTACTTTAATGTCTGGCTGTTGTAAAATAACTAATCCGTATGCTTGTATAAGCGGTGACTGTGATCCTAACATTCTAATTGAATTGGATAATGTATTTGGAGCAATTACATTTTGTGCATATACTGTTTTCACCTCTGTTTGCCCCTCCTTAGCGTAAGCGCTTACAGGAATAAAACAACTCGTAGATACTGCTGTAACCAATAACCCTGTAATTAAAGTCTTTTTCACTTTAACTCCTCCTATGTATTAGCAACTATTACTATCGCATTTTATTATTCTATTTTCTTGCACATAATTTGAGATGGTTAAAATAGAGAACGTTCTCACCGCGATCCATGTATGAACCACCTCTCTCAACTTTTATTGCTACAGTACTTACTTATTGTTATAAAACATTTCATATGTGATTAGTATGAATAACATTGTATAAAATTTCTATTTTATAGCCATTTCCACATTCACACAGTGAATATATTACATGAAAATATTATTCATTTTAAACTAAATAACGTACGTAAATATGAAATTTCGTTTTGTTTTCATATAAGTTTTGTACTGTAAGGTCATTTAAACACAGCTATTTATATAACGTAAAGAAGTATTTTCATTCCCTTTATTTTCAAGCTTTCATGTCCTTATTTCAAAATATAATCCGCTACACTATTTCAATTGAAATATCCATATATCACAACAAAAAATCCTACTTATCCATAGACATAAAAATTATATCAATATATCTTTTAGACTCATATGCAATTATGCATAGCATATACACAAAAAGGATAGCTTCACTTTCATGAAGCTATCCTTAAAAAATCTTCTTACTTTTTCAAATGATATGGAACTGTCGTAATAACAACATTTCTTTTATAGAGTAAATACGCACGAATGAGTAAACTAGATTGATTATGAAGAATGTTATGCCAACCTTTTTTCGGAATGAACTGTGGTATAACTACAGTAACTCGGTAATTTGACTCACTCGCTTTATATTGTACTGTATCAATAAACTTTGTTAGTGGCTGAATAATACTTCTATAATGAGAATGTAACGTAACAAGCCTTACTTCAGGTTGCCACTTCTTCCATTTCTCTTCAAATTTCTTTTCCTCTTCTCTGTCAAAAGCAACATATACAGCAATAACTTGATCTGCCGAAAGAGCCTTCGCATAGTTCAATGAATTTTCTACTACATGCGTCATACCAGCTACAGGAACAACAATTACATTTCCCTCAATTGGAACAAGTGGCTCACAAGTTTTTAAACTTAATTGATCACCCACTGCATCGTAATGCTTCTTAATTCTATGGAACAAGAAGATGATGGCAGGTAAGAAAATAAGGATTGACCAAACTTGTGCGAACTTAGTTAAAAAGAACATACTCATTACGATAAAACTAATAACTGCACCAATTAAATTAACCGTTAATCTCAAAGCCCATCCTTCTGGTTTTTCACGAAGCCATTTTAATACCATCCCCGTTTGAGAGAGTGTAAACGGAATAAATACACCTACTGCATATAACGGAATTAAATGTTCTGTTTGCCCTTGGAAAGCTACAATTAAAATAATCGAAGCAATTCCAAGTATAATAATACCGTTTGAGTAACCTAGGCGGTCTCCTCTAATCGTAAACATTCTCGGTATGAATTTGTCTTTTGCAAGGTTAACTGCTAATAGCGGAAATGCAGAATACCCTGTGTTAGCAGCAAGAATTAATATTAAAGCTGTTGTACCTTGTATAAAATAGTACATGAAATTACGCCCAAAAGTTTGTTCAGCAATTTGTGAAACAACTGTTACTTCTTTACTTGGAGTAATTCCGTAATAATAAGCTAAAAAGACAATTCCTGAAAATAAAACTGCAAGTAATGCCCCCATTGCAAGCAATGTTTTCGCTGCATTGTTAGGCGCAGGATCCTTAAAGTTTGGAATTGCGTTAGATATTGCCTCAACACCCGTTAAAGCAGAGCTTCCTGACGCAAATGCTCGTAACAGTAAAAATAAACTAATTCCTGCAACTGGTGTTCCAATCGGTGAATGTAATGTCGGTGAAACTTGACCAGTTATAATATTATAAATACCTACACCAATTAATATAAATAGGGCTAAAACGAATAAATAAACAGGATATGCTAAAACGGAAGCTGATTCCGTTACCCCTCTTAAATTTAAAATAGTAATCAATATAACAAATATAATTGCAATGATTACATTATGTGCATGTAAACTAGGGAAGGCTGATGTAAGCGCATCTGTACCTGCTGACACACTTACTGCAACAGTTAAAATATAATCGACTAATAAAGACCCTCCAGCTATTAACCCTGGATTCATCCCTAAATTTTCTTTTGATACTACGTATGCGCCCCCGCCATGCGGATAAGCAAAAATAATTTGTCTATAAGATAAAATAAGGGCTGTCAATAATACTAATACCCCAACAGCGATAGGAATAGAATACCAATAAGCTACTGCTCCTAGGCCTGCTAGTGCGATTAATATTTGCTCTGGTCCGTATGCGACCGATGACAATGCGTCAGAAGATAAAATGGCTAGCGCCTTCGTTTTATTAAGCTTTTGCTCTCCTAACTCAGTTGATTTTAACGGCCTTCCAATTAAAAACCTTTTGATTGATGAAACCACTGCTGTCCACTCTCCAATAATTTTGTATGAACTTTTCTGCTAGTTACAGCGGATAAACGATTTCTTCAGAAAACAAAAAATGTCTACAAGCCATAACGAAATAGACTTGTAGACATTATTTTTTTTGTCGCACAAGCTCCACCTTCCTTCTCAATATAACGCTTACGAGGTTAGCTGTCGGATTCGGGCCTATGAGTAGCCCTACCTTTTTCAAGGATTCACCCCATTGGATTAAGTACTAATCCATAAGAACGGGTCCCCCGCACCATACGGTTTCAGCGATTTAGAAAATTGAAACTGTGGATTATAATACTCCTTTATTTTCAAAATGTAAACAAAAATTTTTAAAAAGAAAAAATTTAAATGATTGCGCATAATCCGCTGGTAAATATACATAATGAATACTAAAAAATCGATAAAGGAGACTCATATGTCTAAAGAAAAGAAGCCTATTTTTTCCGATTCCTATTTAGATGCATTAGCAAATGAAATTAATCAATTATACGGTAAACGTGAACAGGAAATAAATTTGACAGATAGAACGAAAAGAAATAAATAATTTGTCATAAAAAAGAAAGCAATACACTTATATATTGCTTTCTTTTTTATTTTTTCATACATCCAATTGTATTGCTGATCTGTTAAAGGTCATTTCTTCATACACTTTCAAATTTTGATATACTGCCCCTAGTAATGGTGCTTCTATAGAAAATTGTTCCGCTACATCTAGTAAGTATCCTTGTAAGTGCTCGCCTTCAATGAACGAACCTTTTTCCATATCACGCTGCATCGATGACTTCATATCATACGAAATTTTATCAATTGTTTTCATATGTTCTTGGGCAATTCCATCCTTAACTGGAGCTTTCATAAATCTCATGATTTGCACACATTCTTCAAATAAGTTTTGGATAAAATCGCGTCCACCTTCGCTTTCGCGAATCGGTCCTATCGGTGCACGCATTAATGTCGTCACACCCGACATTACAGTAATAAATAAATATTTATGCCACATATCTTGCATAATATTTTCACTTAAAACAAAACTAGATTTCGTACCTGCAAATGCTTTAGAAATATGCTTTATTCTCTCTGAATCTTGAGACTTCATTTCTCCAAATACAAGTCTGTTGGCAACACTCGTTTGTACAATCTCTCCTTGATCGTTTAACGTCGTCTCGATAAAGCATAAACCGCCAATTACTTTTTCCACGCCAAATTCTTTTTGTAATAGTGATACATGAGCAATACCATTTAACAATGGAATTATGACAGTATTTTCACCTACAAACGGCTTCAAATCTTGAATCGCCTCGTTTAAGTGATACGCTTTTGTTGAAAATAAAATAACGTCAAATGGAGAAGTTCGATCTTCTTTCGTTATTACTTTCGGTTGGAAGGAAAAATCCCCATTGACACTGCGAATAACAAGTCCCTTTTCCTCTAATTGCTGTTTTCTTTTACTGCGGACAAGAAACGTAACATCTTCTTCTTTTTCGACTAATCGCCCTCCAAAAAAGCCTCCGACGCCACCAGCCCCTAATACTAAAATACGCATACAACATCCCCCTTTTCAAAATAAAATTTTATAATATTTAGTATACATAACATTATACATGTCCCCTACTAAATAAGCTGAATTTTCATTCTTAATCAAGTGTAAAACAGTGGTTATTTTCAAATGAATTTGGGCATGTTGTTTTTATAGCATATATGAAAGGAAACAATGTAAATGGAGGCAATACAAACAATCGAGGAAAAAGATGTAGCAACAGCTATATTTCAATTTATATTCCCGTTTTCTTTTAAAACTGGATATGAACAAAATATGTTCCCTTTCTTACAGAAAAATGATTTTCGGCCTTTTCGACTCGATCATCTTGAAAATGAAAATACATATTACGGAAAGTTTCAAGTTTCACATCAAAATATGGAAGCATACTATCTTTCATTTACAAATAAAATTCTATTTCCTCACTCAGAGCATCAAAAAGGATTACAGCGCTATTCTAAAGACCTTAACTTAACTGGACATTTAACAACAAATCTTATTTCCGTTCCCTTCAATATTCATTCTATTGACGTAACACTTTGTCCTTATGAGCTTGGCTTCTTAACAATTCGGACAGAAGTAGAAACCTCTCCAAACATGACATTATCAGAAGCAATCGAATTCGCCGCCCGCTTCCGGGTACTTGAAACTAAAAATGACACAACTGAAACTATCTGTATTGAATGTAATGGAAAACAATATTCACAAGTGGAAAAACTTATATTCGGTGACTTATTTCATGGTGTCACAGACTTCTTTGAGAAAAAGAGATTGCGGAGTTCTTACTTTCAAACATTCCCCTTCTTTGAAGATCAACGAATGTATGTACAAACTTTATTATCCATAAACAAAAAGTCCGACCTTCATGTAATCGATGTATACCGAGCTTCCAGTCTTTCCGGATTAACAGACGATGGCAAGCCCTATATTAGCGCAAATAATGTTCCTTATATTCAAGATTATTTAATAAAACATTCTTATCAAAGATGGGCTCCTAATCGCTACTTTATTATGGAAGAACATATTTTTACATGTATAACAAACGAGGATGAACACGAATTCGCTAAACTTGCTAGTCAAATGTACGGGGAGTTTTATTATGCTTTGTTATTAAATCTATTTCATAAAGTTGTTTTATTAAAAATGGCAAACGCTTATGCTGAACTTAATATTGAACAAGATACAAATGAAATAGAAAAATTAATTTATTCAATCAATTCATTTACAGCAAATTACTTTTCTTTAGAGCTAGTATCCCAATCACAGAGTGAAGATATTTTCTTCCGCTTAAGAAATCTATTTAACATTGAAGTACTTTACTCCAATGCAAAACAAAATCTTGACAGTTTGTTTAAGTATCAAGAAAATGTCGCTTCTAAAAAAGATAGCCTTTTACTATTAATTTTAACGCTCTACTCTGTAGTAGGCCAAATGTTAGGGTTTACTATGATTGACCTTTTAAGAAACACCGATTCAAACAAAATATCGTCGCCACTTGAATTTTTCGCACTTTTAATTGCAATTAGTGGTATCGTCATTTCACTTATTTTAGGTGCGCAAAGTTTATACCAATGGAGTCTACAACATAAACGAAGAAAAGCATGGGTAAAACAAACTGTACTTTCTGCTGTGAAAGAGAAAGATGATAAACATTAAAAAGGGTGATTTTCAAATTACAAATACGTAGAGCATTTCAGTGAATGAAATTTTTATCAGCGATTTTTAAATTATATCGACTTACCGACAAAAACTGACCAAAAATGAACCGCATAGTAAAAAAAGTACTCCAAAATAAAATTTGGAGTACTTTTTTATTACACTAATTTATCTTACTTTCCTGCTTCGATTTTCTCTAATGCAGCAGCTACTTGCTCTTCAGTTAATTCGTGTTGCACGATATAACGATTACGTGGGTGTACACGACATTCATGAGAACATGCTCGTAAATGTTTTGCTTCGTTTTCTTCAGAACATAAAATTTTCTTATTACATTCTGGATTTGCACAGTTTACATAGCGCTCACAAGGTTCACCTGTAAAGTGGTCTTTACCAACGATAACATGCTCTTTTTGGTTTACTGGTACAGAGATACGCTCATCGAACACGTAACATTGTCCATCCCAAAGCTCACCTTGTACTTCTGGGTCTTTTCCGTACGTTACAATACCGCCGTGAAGCTGAGCTACATCTTCGTAACCTTCACGAACTAACCAACCAGAAAACTTCTCACAACGAATTCCGCCTGTACAGTATGTTAAAATCTTTTTACCTTCAAGTGTTTCTTTGTTTTCTCTAATCCAATCTGGCAACTCACGGAATGATTCAATATCCGGTTTAATCGCGCCTTTAAAGTGACCTAGATCAAACTCATAATCATTTCGTGCATCAATGATAACTGTATCTTCTTGTTTCATTGCCTCATAGAATTCTGTTGGCTCTAAATATTTACCAGTTATTTCTTTCGGATTAATGTCGTCTTCTAGACGAAGTGTAACTAACTCTGGACGAGGGCGTACGTGCATTTTCTTAAATGCATGTTCATCTGCCTCATCAATTTTAAAAACGATTCCAGCAAAACGTGGATCATTGTTCATTGCTTCCATGTATTTCTCTGTTTGCTCAACAGTTCCAGAACAAGTTCCATTAATTCCTTCTGTCGCTACAAGAATTCTTCCTTTTAACTCAAGTGATTTACAAAATTCTAAATGCTGTTCAGCAAATTCTTCTGGATTTTCAATTGTTGTGTACATGTAATATAGTAATACTCTATATGGTTTTGTAGTTGCCAATGTATTTCTACCACCTATCTAATTTTTAAAATCATGTATAAGTTAACGTTCATATCAAAACATATATAATAAGAAAATGAATTCACATTTTCTTCTCTTTATACTATTTTCTATAAGTTAACAAAAATAAAAACAAGATTACACACCAAAACACTATGGTTAAGTTGTAATCCCAATATATTATATATCATACAAATGCAATTCCATCAATTAATATGCTGTGTTATCGGCTTTATGTTCACATAAATTTCAAAAATAGCCCTTTAATTCATTATGTTTCCCCACGTCATCACACCATAAACTCCCAATTTTTTATAACACCACACCATCCATTGCATAAAGGCATATAATTTGCACTAAGGAAACATTTATGTTCAAATAAAAATATCATCTCATACATTTAAATGTATTGAAATAATGTGTAAGAATAAATACAATAATTTCATCAAGTTAACATTTCAAAGGGGAAAACTACTATGAATAAAGATATAACAAAAGATGAACAAGTCCCTTCTCAAAGTACAACTGTTCAATCAGCACACTTAGCTTTAAGTGGCGAAACGAAAGGCTGGAAACGACTGTTACCGTTTTTAGGACCCGCTTTTATCGCATCCGTAGCTTATATTGACCCTGGTAACTTTGCTACAAATATCGCAGCTGGTTCACAATACGGATATTTACTATTATGGGTTATATTCGCTTCTAACTTAATGGCAGTATTAATTCAAACTTTATCAGCTAAATTAGGAATTGCTACGGGAAATAATTTACCTGAAATAGCTCGAGAAAACTTCCCAAAACCTGTTTCCATCGGTTTATGGATACAAGGTGAACTCGTTATTATGGCGACTGATTTAGCTGAATTTATTGGAGCTGCATTGGGACTTTACTTACTATTTGGAATTCCGATGTTACCAGCTGCTTTAATTACGGCAGTCGGATCATTTATTATTCTTGAGTTTCAACGCAGAGGATTTCGCCCACTAGAAGCTATTATTACAGGGATGATTTTTATTGTAGTAATAGCATTTGGGATTCAAGTTTTTTATGCAAAGCCGGAATTAAGCCCTCTACTTTCAGGACTTTTCCTTCCAAAATTCCAAGGTGTAGACAGTATATTACTTGCAGCAGGGATATTAGGCGCGACAGTTATGCCACATGCAATCTATTTACATTCTGCATTGACACAACGCCGCGTGGTTGGAACAACTGACGAACAAAAGAAAAAGATTTTCCGTTTCGAATTTATTGATATCATTATCGCAATGGTTATCGCTGGAGCAATTAATGCGAGTATGTTAATTGTAGCAGCTGCACTATTCTTTAAAAACGGCTTACATGTTGAAGATCTTGATGTTGCTTTTAACCAGTTCAGTACTTTAGTCGGCCCTGTATCAGCTGCTTTATTTGGAATTGGGCTCTTATCAGCAGGACTATCTAGTTCTTCTGTCGGTACAATGTCAGGTGATATTATTATGCAAGGTTTCATTCGAATGCATATTCCGTTATACTTACGCCGTTTTATTACAATGATTCCACCATTAGTTATTATCGCTTTAGGTGTAAATCCAACTTACGCTCTAGTCATGAGCCAAGTCGTCTTATCATTCGGTATTGCTTTTGCATTAGTACCACTTATTATTTTTACAAGCAGTAAAAAAATTATGGGTGCACTCGTTAACCACCGCATAACAACCTTTATCGCTTGGATCATTGCTGCACTTGTTATCATTTTAAATATTTTCTTACTGTATCAAACATTTATAGGATAATAAAAAAGGGTATTCCAATTTTAATTTGGAATACCCTTTTGGGGTGAAGTAATTCTCTTCTAATTATCGCTTATGTATGTACCTCTTTTTGAAATATATTCCACAATCAATTGTATCACAAATCAAAACCATACTTCCCTCTTGAATAATCTTTATTTTCAGACTAAATTATATAATAACAACACATTTTAGTTTCAGAAGAAATGGAGTGAAAGCATGTTTCCTATATTAAAAACCGACCGACTCATTTTAAGAGAACTTACTGAAGAAGATGCACCGAGTATACTACAATGCTTTTCTAATACTGACGTACTGCGCTATTATGGCCAAAAACCATTACAAAATATTGATCAAGTGAAACAAGTCATTCATAACTTTAAACTCAGTTACAACGCAAGAAGCGGTATAAAATGGGGTATCGAATTAAAGGACAAGAAAGAGCTCGTTGGAACCATTGGTTTTCACGATTGGTCTTCTGAGCATAAACGAGCCAATATAAGTTATGCCTTTCTCCCTGAGCACTGGGGAAAAGGATATGCGACGGAGGCTGTTTCTGAAGTTATATCATACGGTTTCCACACACTTCATTTAAAACGAATCGGAGCAATTGTATTTCTTGAAAATGAAGCTTCCAATAAAGTGCTATTAAAATTAGGGTTTGAAAAAGAAGGCGTTTTAAAAAATTATATGTATCAAGATGATATCCCCTATGACACGAATTTTTATTCTTTATTAAAATTGGTTTAATAGAATGTATGCGTAAAAAACCTTACTTTTAAAAAGTAAGGTTTTTTTGTATTTATTAATTTGTGATATAAGCATTCTTATAAGTATAAACACCACCAAATTGATGCTTTTCAATTCCCTTTACGTAATCCTTTTGTACGTAAGCTGAGCCCATTTGATAAAGCGGTGCGACCGCAGCATCCTCTAGTAAAATACGTTCGGCCTCTTGCAATGCTTCCCATCTTTTCTTCTGATCTAGTACTAGATCGCTTTTCGCTTTCTTTATTAATTCATCGTAGTGACGGTTCGAATAATTCATTTTGTTATTCTGATTATCCGTCGTAAAGAGTTCTAAATAACTAATTGGGTCTTTATAATCAGGTCCCCAATTTGCCATAGATATATCATAATCTCCTGTTTGCTCTAACTGTAATTTTTGCTTAAATGGCTGTTGTTTAATTTGTATCGTTAATCCTTGCAAATACTTTTCTAGGTCACCTTTTATATATTCTGCCATACGTTTTGCATTATCTTGTTCATATGTTAAAAATTCAAGGTTTATTTCGTCTACTCCCAGTTCTTTTTTCGCTTCTTCCCAAATCTTTTTCGCATTTTGTAGATCATATGGAGAAAAATCTCCGTTTTCTTTTCTAAAATCTTTACCAGTCTCTTCATTTATATGACCAGTTGGTACAAGTCCGCTTGCAGACTTTGCCCCGTTATTAATAAAGTGAGCAACGAAATCTTCTTTATTTAACGCTAATGAAATAGATTGACGCACCTTTTTATTTGCTAACGCATTATTTTTCTCATTAAAACGTAGCATAGCAATTCCAGGTTCGCTCGACATATGTAATTCCTTATTCCCTTTATACTTGTCTACAAATTGAGAATTAATAGGCACCCGGTCTAAATTACCAGCTTCGTATAAATTAACAGCCGTCATTGTATCCTTTACAATTTGAAAGTTTATCTCGTCTAATTTCACTTTCTTTTCATCCCAATATGTAGCATTCTTCTTTAATTGAAACTCTTGTTCATGCTTCCATTTCTCTAATACAAATGGCCCGTTATATATGAGATTACTAGGTTCCAATGCATAATTCTTTCCTTGTTCTTTCAAAAATGATTCATGCTGTGGCAAGTAAATTGGCAGTGCTAACAGCTGTAAAAAATACGGGATTGGCTGTTCGAGTTCCACTTCTAACTTATAATCATTTATAACTTTAACCCCAAGTTCATCAAGAGGCATTGTTCCTTTATTTATCTCTTTCGCATTTTTCACGTAAAAGAGCATGTACGCATATTGAGACGCTGTTTCACGGTTAATTGCACGTTTCCATGCAAACATAAAATCATTTGCTGTCACACTGTCTCCATTTGACCATTTTGCATCTTTACGCAAATCAAATGTATATTTTTTACCATCTTCACTTCTTTTAAACGATTTTGCTACTGCTGGAATAGGCTGATCTTGATCATCTAATACATACAAACCTTCAAATATGTTTTGCATAACGTGTGCTGATGTACCATCCATCGTTTTCGCAGTATCAAGAGAAGGAATTTCTTCTGATACTGTTACATTTAATACTTGTTCTTTTGCCTCTGTTTCACTTTTATTCGCTTTATTATTACAAGCTGTTAATAATAAAGTTGTAACAAGTGCCATTACCATTAAATGGCTCTTTTTTCGCTTCATGAGTTGTTCTCCTTAAGTATAAAATATTATAAAGCGTTATATATTATAGCAGAAATATGAACAGAAAGATGCGACATTCTTTTGAATATTTATTCGTTCAAGAAAAAAGCTATCCTTTTAAAAAAGGATAGCTTTTTCAACTACATATAATTACCTATCTTTGTAAACCTCGTTTATAACGACTCGCTTCAAATATAATACGCTCTTCATCTAACGTTTTACATTCGCCATTCCAAACGACACGTTTTCCGTTAATAATTACATCACTTACATCTTTTCCACTAGCAGCATATACAAGGTGCGATAACACTTCATCTGCTGGTTGTAAATGCGGCTTATTAGACGGATCAATCGTAATAAAATCAGCACACTTTCCGACCTCAAGTGATCCTGTTTGTTTCATGCCGATTACTTCAGCAGCTCCTTTAGTCGCAAGTGTAAGAGCTGTTTCAACTGGTAATGCTGTTGCATCTTGATGAATACCTTTTTGTAATAATGTTGCTATACGCATTTCTTCAAACATATCTAAATTGTTGTTAGATGCCACACTATCTGTTGCAATTCCTACTTTCATTCCTGCTTCTAGCATCGCTTTTACATTCGCTATACCAGAACCTAGTTTTAAATTACTATTTGGGTTATGTGCTACTCGAACATCATGTTCTGCTAAAAATGCACGCTCATTTTCATTTAATACTACACCGTGTGCAATAACTGTTGGGCGTTTAAACAACCCACAGCTTGCCGCATATTCTACTGGACGTTTTCCGTACTGTGTTTCAATATCACGTACTTCACGCTCTGTTTCCGAGAGATGAATATGAACCATCGTTTGATTTTCTACTGCAATACGAGCACACTCTTCTAACAGTTCTGTAGAACATGTATATGGACTATGCGGTGCAACCATCGTAGTTAACATGCCACTTTCGTTATAGTAACGCTTCACATATTTCTCAGCTTCTTCAATGGCTTTCTTTTCATCATCTTTCGTTCCAAAGCTAAATAAAGTTCTTGAAACAGCAGCTCGCATCCCACTCTTTGATACCGTTTCCATAATTGCATCTTGATCTACTCCAATTGGATTAAACATGTCAGAGAATGATGTTGTACCACTTTTCACCATTTCAAGTAATCCTAATTCCGTACTAGCAACCGCAAGCTCTGGCGTAAACTGACTTTCAAGTGGCCAAATTCTCGTCTCAAGCCATGGTTGTAATAACATATCATCGCCAATCCCTCTTAAGAGACTCATTACAACGTGTGTATGTGTATTTACAAGCCCTGGTAATATCCACTTTCCTTTCATGTCAATTACTTCATCTACTGCAAAATCATTGGCGAATTCTCCGCTCTTTACATCTATAATTTGATCATTTTCTACAATGATATATCCATTTTCTATCACTTCGTTTTGTTCATTCATCGTTACGATTGTAGCGTTTACATAAGTTGTTTTCAAAAGTATTTCCCCTTTCAACTCTATGAAGTTCCCTTTAATAAGTTACCACCATTATAGTAACTTATTAAAGATTAAGAGTCAAAAGATAATTTCAATTCTTTCATTATCTTTTCCTTCAAAATGCTATATTGTTTTTCATTTGTATCTGCAAACGCTTCTTCCCGATTTGATTCCACATCCAAATAATTCAGGTTTTCATTGAATTGAGTCTCTGTAAAATCAAACCTCTGTCCATCTATACAGTTATAAAAGTGCCACACCTCTCCTATTTTTGTCTTCTTAATTTTTCCTCCGCATATATCTTGAACGACTAAAGCCGTTACACCACACTGTCCCTTTGCTGGATTTTCACTTGTCCACTTTGAACTCGTTTCAATCGACCACGATTTTATTAGTTCTTCATATATTCTTTTTGCCTTTACATTATCCATTTTCAGCTTCTCCTACTATTAATTGTTTTACACATCATATTTCAAAAGAGGCAGTAAACGATCCTTACAAACTGTTGATCGTGTCTCTCCAATTAACTTTGCTCCCATCTTCAAGTAATACCCTTTTGCATTCGGATCACTATCAACCGTAAAACTTTTTATTCCTAGTTCATTTGCTTGTTCTATTACATACTCCCAAAGTATTTTCCCGTACCCTTTCCCTTTGTAGCGAGGATGAATATATAAGAAATCGAGAGCATTATCGTCACGTAAAAATGAGAAAAATCCAATCTTTGTATTATCATTTTCTAAAACATATATAAAATTATTTATTATGTACTCTTCTGTAACTGTTAAATCTCCCTTACAAGCAAGAATAAATTCTTCGCTATAATTCCACGTTGCTTTTGAATGTAGCGCGAGTTCACTTAATTCATTTGCTTCACTTAATAACGCTTTTCTTATCTTCATGATTCTTTCTCCTCACCTTCGATATATACACTTTTAAAATGATTCGAAAAGTAATTTAAAAAACCTCTTATTTCCGTAAATAAGAGATTACTTTTATAAATCTTTATTATAGGTAACAATTTTTTAAAAGAAAAAGAACGCCATTCCTGAAAATTGGCGTTCTTTTTCTTTTAACCTTTATAGCATATTATATTAAGAATCATTTTTACACTTCTAAACAGTTTCTACTACCTCTTCAAGCATTGTTCCATTTTTAGCATAATTCGTATGCCAAGAAAAAGCTTTTTCTAAAACATGAGGAGTTTGTCCACCTCTTGTTTGTGCTTCTTCGAAATAAGCTCTTAGTTGGTCACGATACATTGGATGTACGCAATTCTCAATAATTAGTTCCACTCTTTCTCTTGGTGCTAGTCCTCTTAAGTCCGCATACCCTTGTTCAGTGACGATAACATCTACATCGTGTTCCGTATGGTCTACATGTGAAACGAAAGGAACGATACTTGAAATGTTACCACCTTTTGCAATCGATTTAGTAACAAATATAGCTAGTCGGGCATTTCTCGCAAAATCACCTGAACCACCAATACCGTTCATCATTTTTGTACCTAAAACGTGAGTAGAGTTAACATTTCCGTATATATCTAATTCTAAAGCGGTATTAATCGAGATCAATCCAAGGCGGCGAATGATTTCAGGGTGATTAGAAATCTCTTGTGGGCGCATCATTAATTTGTCACGATATTTTTCAAAGTTAGAAAATACTTGTTGCATTTTCTCTTCAGAAAGCGTGATCGAGCAGCAGGAAGCAAAATTAACTTTCCCAGCGTCCATTAGATCAAAGACCGCATCTTGTAAAACTTCAGAATACACTTCTAAATCTTCAAACTCCGAATCTAGCATGCCGTGCAATACTGCATTAGCAACTGAACCAATTCCCGATTGTAACGGTGCTAAACTCTTTGTTAATCGGCCTACTTTAACTTCTTCTCGAAGGAACTCTATTAAATGTTGTGCCATAATGACAGTTTCTTCATCTGGAGGAACAATTGTCGATGGTGAATCCAGTTGATTCGTAAACACAATCCCCTTCACTTTTTCAGCATCAATTTGGATACCAATTGTTCCAATTCTATCATCCGTTTTTACAAGCGGAATTGGAAGTCTTTCCCCTTGTTTACCTGGTTCATATAAATCATGCAGCCCCTCTAGTTGCGTAGATTGAGCCATATTCATTTCAATAATAATGGACTTAGCATTTAAGGAAAATGCTAAGGAATTTCCAATTGAAGTGGTTGGAATAATCATACCATCTTCAGTAATCGCAACCGCTTCCAAAATAGCGACATCTATATCCATAACGTCAGCACGGAGTAACTCTGCTGTATGAGATAAGTGCTGATCCACAAATAAAAAGTCTCCGTTATTAATTCCTTTTCGCATAGTCGCATCAGCTTGGAAAGGCAATCTTTTCCCTAAAATTCCTGCCTCAGCAAATAATTTATCTACATCCGAGCCTAGGGAAGCCCCTGTATAAACATTTACTTTAAAAGATTTATCATTCTTAACTCGATTTACAAGTGCAAACGGGACTGCTTTTACATCCCCAGCACGTGTAAATCCACTTAAACCTAAAGTCATTCCACTTTCAATCCATGAAGCTGCCTCTTCAGGTGTAACTACTCGATCTTTGAAACGTTGATCCCTAATTCTATCTAAATTATTCTCCATATGTAATCCCTCTCTCAATGAATATTCATAATTATTTTACACATTAACACTATCAAAATAGGGATTTTTGTACACGATACCGAAAATTCAGACAAAACAGAAAATCTAGGTTCTAAAGCAGAAAAATTTAGAATCCTAGAAGCTTACGAAAATAGCTAGCATATGACTGACTCACTGGTACCCTCTCTCCGTTATCCATAGAAAGTACAAAAGTAGAATGCGTATCAGGGTAAATCGCTTTAATATGATTAACATTTACAATAAAGGAACGGTGGCATCTAATAAAGGAATCTTTCGGCAACAAGTATTCGAATTCTTGTAGAGAGTACTTATGTGTTCCAGTTAACTCTTCTGAATTCACATACGTCTTTTTATCTTTAGCCTCTAAATACATCACCTTTGAGAAAGGAACCGGAACCCATCCGTCTGTTGTTTTTAAAGTAACGACCGACTTACCATCCGTTAAAGCGGGATAAATTGCCATCACGCACCCTTCAATCTTGCCATTATTTGAAAAAGGTACCGCCATTCCATGATAAGGAATACCGAAAACGTCCCGGTTAATAAACTCAGAGGCTTTTTGCTTCGTTACCATTGCTTTATGTGCAATCGTCCCTTCCTTAATAGGGTCCCCGGCGCTAATCTTTAAATCAATTCGTTTACTTGGCCGATAGTAAATATATTCTTTCGTATTCGAAACGGCAATTGATATTTCATCTGAAAATAATTCCCCAACTACATCTAGTAGTATACCTAATGTTTTATCTTCCATAGTATGAACACCTCATTTACTATTATACTACTATTATGATTTGAAAAACCGTTCAGCACTTTGAACGGTTTTTCAAACTATTTAGTTCACCTTAGCCCCATAACATCTTGCTACTGCAACTGCCTGCGCTATATCTAGTTTCACATTTTTTAAATCAAAACTTGTAAAATCAATTCTATCAACTATCGCTCCTTTTAAATTTGCACCGCTAAGTTTCGCCTTACCTAGTTGTACACCTGTTAAATCTGCTTCACGTAAATCTGCTTTTTCTAAATTACATTCATATAGGTCAGCTTCAATTAAACGTATACCCTTTAACATTTGTTTACTTAAGTTCGCGAACCTTAAATTCGTATATGACCAATCGCCCGATATTATAGTTATTCCGTCTAAATTCGCTTCTTCAAAATCAGAGCCAGTCATTTTACATTCTTCAAACTTCGATACGAATAAATTCACACCAACAAACTTACAATTCGCAAATGTAGTTCCTTGATGGATAGAAGCATTAAAAAGAGCACCAGTAAAATCACATTCTATAAAATTACAATTTTCAGTAGAAACTTCCGATGCATCTATCCCTCTAAAACGGCATTTTATGAATGTACAATTTTTCAATTCCTCTTCTTTAATGGAAACATCTTGAAAATCTATTTCTACATATTCTTTATTTATAAATTCACTCATAACTATTCCTCCATCTCCTTAAAGAAACCTCACTTCAAAAAAGTGAGGTTTCTTCTCATACAATATGTCCATCTAACCAAGAAATCAAATCTTGAAATACTTCATCTCTATTTACTTCATGGAACATTTCATGTCTTCCATTTTCATATAGACGCAGTGTTACATCTTTCACGCCACATTTTTTATAATTTTCATATACTTCTTTTACACCTTTCCCCATATCCCCAACAGGATCACGATCTCCTGAAAAAATATGTATTGGAAGGTTTTTCGGTGTTTTCTTAAACTCTTCTAGTTTATTTACTTCTAATACCCCAGAAAATAATTCACGATAAAAGCTTGTTGTACAAATAAATCCACATAAAGGATCCGCAATATATTTATCAACTTGATTATTATCTGAAGATAACCAATCAAATTTCGTACGATTTGGTTTAAAGTGCGAATTGAAATTTCCGAAAGATAAAAAGTTTAGCATCGGACTTTTCGTTCTTGCCCCGCGTAGTTTCATCTCGATTGTCGCTACTTTATGACCAATGACTCCTAAGAATCCCGGGTTCCCACCAGTTCCTGAAATAAGGAATCCATCATATAATCCACCTTTAAGTTGTACAGCGCGTCTTGATAAAAAAGACCCCATACTATGTCCAAGTAAAAACAACGGGCATGTCTGCTCCTTTTTTATCGTTTCTGATACAAAAATAACATCAGAAACAGCCTCATTCCAACCTACATTTGGTTCAAAATGACCATAATCTTCTTCTCTTTTCACTGTTTTCCCATGACCTTTATGATCATGCGCATAAACACCATACCCTGCTTTTAATAACGCAGCAATAAAGTCTGTATAAACACCTGCATGTTCTGTCATACCATGTGCAATTTGAATAATCCCTCGCGGATCTCTTTCTGGTAGCCACTTACGTAAATAAATTTCCGATCCATCCAATGCCGTAACGAAACTTTCCTGTACGTTCATTTCGTCAGCCCCCAACTCTATTATGTATATCAAAAAATGAATATCCATTCATTATTCTTATTATGTATTATATGCAATTGCTTTCATTATGACAAATGCTGCACTTTTCCAATTGGCTCTATAACTATTATGTTGACGAACTCAAAATAAAATTATATAGTAACTTACATAAAGTAATTATTATATTTTTGGGAGGTTTCTATTATGATGCCATCATTATTTTTAGCACACGGATCACCGATGCTTGCTATTCAAGATACAGAATATACAAGTTTTTTAAAAACACTTGGAGAAACATATAAACCGAAAGCAATTGTTATTTTTACTGCTCACTGGGAAAGTGAAGTATTAACGATTTCCTCATCAGATAACGAATATGAAACAATTTATGATTTTGGAGGTTTTCCTCCTGAGTTATACGAAATCAAATATCGTGCGAAAGGTTCTTCAAACATTGCATCTATGTTAGAAACAAAATTTAAAAACAAAGGTATTCCAGTCCATCATAATATGACGAGAGGTTTAGATCATGGCTCATGGACACTCTTGCACCGCATGTATCCAGAAGCAAATATTCCTGTCATCCAAATATCAGTCAATCCATTCCTTCCTGCAAAAGAACAATTTGAAATTGGAGAAGCACTAAAAGGACTTGGACAAGAAGATATTTTAGTAATCGGGAGCGGTGTTACCGTTCATAACTTACGAGCTTTAAAATGGAATCAAACTACACCCGAACAATGGGCAATTGAATTTGATGATTGGATTATTAAACATATGCAGACTACTGATAAAGATGCATTATTTAATTGGGAGAAAAATGCCCCTCATGCACAATTAGCCGTACCAAGAGCAGAGCATTTTGTTCCTTTATTTATCGCTATGGGAAGTGGCGATAATAACGGTGAAATCATTCATCGTAGTTACGAGCTTGGTACATTAAGCTATCTTTGTCTTCAATTTTAAAGAAAAGGATGGAGCAATCGTTGCTTCATCCTTTTCCTTTTTCATTCACTTAGTTAACTAACTTCCAAATGTCGTTTCTCTGATACCTCTTCGTTCTTATTGTGAAAATAAACCCAAATGCACGCAATAAATAATAATGATGAAGTAGAAAAGAAAACATATTGGAAGCCCGCATGTGCTGCAATTTGTCCACCAAGTACTGGTCCAATCATATTTCCTAAAAACTGAAACGATTGATTATACCCAAATATTCTTCCCGTTACATGGGTTGGTGTATGTTGTTTTAGTAGAGTTTGTACGGAAGGTAATAGTCCTGCTTGTGCAATACCTAATAAAAAGCGAAGAATTAATAGTTGCCAAGCTGAGGTTACAAATGCTTGCGGAATAAAAATAATTCCTGCCGCAAACAACGCCACAACTAACGTTTTTTGAGGTCCAATACGATCTGATAATCTACCTAACTTAGGAGCTGCCATAATAATAGCTAAACCTGTCGCAGACATGACTGCGCCCGCAATCATTTCAATATGAGCCGTTCCTGGGCCTTCTAAATTCTTTACATACAATGTAATAATAGGTTGAATTGACATGTTCGCAAGTTGAATAATAAATGTTGTTACAAATAAACTAATAATTAAATGCTTTGCTGGAACCATCGTCCATACTTTTTTCGGTTGTACTTTTTTTGCTTGAGCGGAGTGATTCTCTTCATGTAGGAAGAAAAAAACGATGAGAAAAGAAAGGAATAAAAAAGCTCCTGTAACAAGAAAAACATAGCGCATTCCAATTAACTCAGACAAATATCCTCCAAGTAACGGGCCAAGTAAAGAACCGCTCACGCCCCCAGTTGAAATTGTGGAAATTGCCCAACCTGAATGCTCTTTCGGAGTTTCTGCTGCAATAAATGTCATCGCCGTTGAAAGGAAACCAGATACTGCTCCCATTAAAAACCTTAGTGCGACTAGTTGATACACATCCGTTACAAACCCCATAAGCGTCATAATAATCGCCATACCAAGGCTCGCACGAATCAGCATCAATTTCCGTCCATGTATATCACCAAGCTTTCCCCATATTGGTGATACGATCGCACCCATTAAAAATGTTATACCAAATGCAAGTCCCGACCACTGTGCAATACTAGAAGTGCCAGTTACTCCTAATTCCTCAATATAAAAAGATAAAAAAGGAATTACTAAACTCATACCGGCTGCAGTGGTAAAACAACCTAGCCAACAAATCATTAAATTTCGTTTCCAGCTGGCCATTTTCACACCTTCTTTCTTTAGATACCCATTCTACACCCTTTCTTGTAAAAAGTTTAGTAATTTGCTTTACTTGTAAGATTTACTACAAAACCCGCTATTTTCTAGTGAAAATCACTACATCTCTACATTGTTTTCATAATAAAACCAACTCCACCTAAATGAAGTTGGTTATTTATCCATTATTGGTATTAAACGCGCATTACAACATCGCTCATAAAACTCAACCGGACCCGCTTGTCCAATAATTGCGTATTCATATCCATCTTGCTTCATACTATGTAAACAACGATGTAACAATTGCTTCCCTACACCTTTCACGCGATTTTGCTTCGCTGTGCCCATTGGACCAAACAATCCTTTCTTCCCTCTCACTACATCGTAACAAGCGAAACCTACTATCACTTCTTCTTGTTCTGCTATATAAATAGGTACATTTTCTTTATATGTACGAAATCCATACTCTATTGAATGTAACCAACGTTCACCAAATTCCTCATTAACAAAACTTGCTAATTTTTCAAAATCAGAAGGGTTAGCCTTTCTAACAGTACAAATTAAATGATTATAAGTAGGATCAAAACATTTTAGATCGACCGCTAAATCTCTTGGATCAGCTAGAATACGTAATATATCTTTTTGTATTTGTGCATTTCCAATAAACGTATCCGCGCGAAATAGTGCATCTATAACATGTCCTTCATTTATTATTACTTGCTGGAAACGTTCCATACGTTTCTTCGCTATTTGTAAAATTTCTAGCACCTTATAAGATACCTTATATTGTCCTATTTTTTTATACTCTTGATCCGGTGAATCATATTGTTTTCGTATCGAAAGTTTTTCTAAAAAATCCGTACCCACGTTACGAAACAAATACATATACAACTCGTTGCAAACTCCAGTGCCTTCTTTACACATGCCGATAAACAAATGCACTGGTTGAATAATATTATTTTCCGCCTCTTCTGCTGCAATCTGCAATATATTATGAACACGTTTTGTAAATTGAAATTCCTCCATATGTACCTTCATCCCCTACTACTTTACTAGTAAACCGTAACCATAAATAAGTGAAACAATTATACCAACTACCAATATACCTGGTAGCAAATTTGCCACCTTAATTTTAATAACACCAAGTAAGTTCAAGCCAATAGCGGCTATCATAATACCACCTGTAGCTGTCATTTCCACTATAAATTGATTCATTAATGCTTTCGGGACTAAACTATTAATTTGTGTTGCAAAAACCGCAATACCGCCTTCGTATAAAATAACTGGAATTGCTGAAAACACTACACCAATTCCTAAAGTTGTCGTTAATATAATAGAAATAAATCCATCGATAATCGCCTTTGTAAATAAAATATCATGATTTCCGCGAATCCCGCTGTCGAGTGCACCAAGTATCCCCATCGCACCAATGGCAAAAATTAAAGTAGCTGTTACAAAGCCTTCTGATATGCTTCCTTTCCCTTTCGATCCAACTTTATTTTCTAGCCAATCTCCTAACAGTTTTAACTTTCCCTCTAATTGTAGCCATTCCCCGATGACGGTGCCAATGACAAGACTTAGTATGACAACAAGGAAATTTTCACTTTTCAATGCCATTTGAAGTCCAAGCACAGTAACCGCTAAACCGATTGCATGCATAATTGTTCCCTTCATACTTTCTGGAATTCTACTAAATAATTTACCTAGTAAAGTTCCAAATATAATACAAACCCCATTTACAACTGCTCCTAATATAACCATTTCTCATTCTTCACCCTTCGAATTCTTTATTTCTATATTTTGGTTTATACATTGATTTACAGGTTATCTATATGTTAACTTAATATTGGGAATATTAACAAATGTTTTTCCACTACATAAACCGCAATTCTTTGTAGTTATACATAAAGTGAAACTTTAACTAGCGCGAGTTTTACTGCCCACAAATTGCGGGATAAACTCAAAAGGGAAGGTATTTATGAAAACTTTACTAAAACGATTTCTGTTAATAGCCTTTTGCATTACACCAATTGTTTTATTAGTTAACTACTCTTTTATTTCAAAAGCGAAAGACAAACCCGATTTGCAAAACAAATCTAGTAAAAAAGCTTCAACAAGTGAAAAAAAAATAGAAGATCCGGAAATTACACTCACCTTCTCTGGTGATACAATGTTCGATTGGCAATTACGTCCTGTAATCGAAAAAAACGGGGCTGATTATCCATTCCAACATGTAAAAGAAGAAATAACAAAAGCTGATATTTCTTTCGTTAATTTAGAGTCAGCATTTACAACGAGAGAAAAAAAAGCACCTGGGCAACTATTTTGGATTAAAAGTGATCCATCTACACTAAAAGCTATTAAAAACACTGGATATGACATCGTAAATATTGGAAATAACCATACACTTGATTATGGGCAAGATGGATTATTAGACACGATTTCTCACGTAGAAAAATTAAAGTTCCCTTACATTGGAGCCGGAAAAAATGAAAAGGATGCCTATACTGCACGAGAAATGACTGTAAAAGGGAAAAAGTTCAAATTTCTTTCCTTCGTTCGATTTATGCCTGATACGAATTGGGTAGCTGGTGACAATAAACCTGGCGTTGCGAACGGATATGATTTAAATCTTGTAACAAAAACAATTAAAGAGCAAAAGAAAGATGCAGACTATTTAATCGTCTATATGCATTGGGGCGTTGAAAAATCAAATCGTCCGGTAGAATACCAAAAACAATATGTACCTAAAATGGTTGAAGCAGGAGCTGACGCAATTGTCGGAAGTCATCCACATTGGCTTCAAGGATTTGAGTATTATAATAAAGTTCCTATCGCTTACTCATTAGGAAACTTTTTATTCCCAAGTTATGTGAGCGGGAAAAGCGCCGAAACTGGCGTATTAACTTTAACTTTTAAAGGAAAGGATGTCCAAATGTCATTCAATCCTTACATCATTCGCAACAACCAAATCTCCCCTGTAAATGAGGAAGAAAAGAAAAAAGCTCTACAATATTTACAAACAATTTCAAATGATGTAGAAATTGATGATACAGGGAACATAAAAAACAAACGGAACTAGACATCGCAAGATCTATTTCTCTGTAACATACTTTACAGAATAGGTGATGAACATGCTGAAAGACTTATTAGAAAATGTAAGTTTGTTAGAGAATATTTATAAAATATCTATAGCCGTTCTACTTTTATGTTCATTTTTTTCTGTTAGACTTCTAAAAAAAATAAAACGTGAACGAAAGCTTACTACCTTTGAATTTACAATGTATGCAATTATTCGCATTGCAATATTTTTTTGGTTAGCTAGCTTTATTCTTCTTGAATTTAATGAGTATTTAGTTTAACTATAAAAAAGATAGAACAAGCATTATATTTCCCTTGCTTGTATCTATCTTTTTTATTTGGATACTAACTCTTTCCTTTTATTAAATAAGTAAATCAAACAAAATAGGATTTTTATTAAGCTCCATAAATTGAATATTATTTTCTTTAAAACGAGTAATTAATTGCTCATAATCCTCTTTATGTTTTAACTCTACTCCGACTAGTGCTGGTCCATTTTCTTTATTATGTTTCTTAATATACTCAAAGCGTGTAATATCATCTTCTGGCCCTAATCCTTTATCAAGAAATTCTCTTAGCGCACCTGAACGCTGCGGGAATTCAATGATAAAATAATGCTTTAACCCTTCGTAAATGAGCGAACGTTCTTTCATTTCTTGCATTCTATCAATATCATTATTTCCACCACTTAGCGTACATACAACTGTTTTACCTTTTATTTCATCTCTATATAAATCAAGCGCTGCAATAGATAGTGCACCAGCCGGTTCAGCTACAATTGCATTTTTCTTATACAGTTCTAAAATCGTCGTACAAACCTTTCCTTCTGGTACTAAAACAATATCATCAATTACATCTTTACAAGTTTCAAATGTTAACTTCCCTACCTTTTTAACAGCTGCCCCATCAACAAAACTATCTATTTTCTCCAATGCGACATTTTCATTTTGAAGAAAAGCCTCTTTCATAGATGCAGCTCCCATTGGCTCTACACCAATGATCTTTGTAGCAGGACTAACACCTTTAACATATGTACCAACACCTGATGCTAATCCACCACCGCCGATTGCTGTAAAGATATAATCAACTGGTTTCTCCATATCATGCATAATTTCAACTGCCACTGTTCCTTGACCAGCAATAACATACGGATCATCGAACGGATGAACGAACGTCATTCTATTATCCTCACAATAGCACTGCGCTTCTTGGAACGAGCTATCAAATGTATCACCAACTAATACAATTTCCGCAAAATCACCACCGAAAAATTGTACTTGCGATACTTTTTGTTTAGGTGTCGTTGTTGGCATGAAGATTTTTGACGGAATCTTCAATAAATTACACGTATAAGCAACTCCTTGTGCATGATTACCAGCACTTGCACAAACAACACCGTTTTGTAATTGTTCTTTCGATAAACTTTGAATTAAATTGTACGCACCACGAATTTTGAAAGAGCGAATTAATTGTAAGTCTTCTCTTTTTACATAAACGTCACAATCATATTTCTCAGATAAAACTGTATCACGTTGTAACGGTGTTTTAATAACGATATCTTTCATGCAATTATGAGCCATTAAGATATCTTCAATTTTGACTCTCTCCTTTACCTTCTGCACCATTTCATATCATCCTTATCTCTTTTAAATTGGCTCAATCAAAATTCGGGATTTTTAGAACTGCACCTGTATTCGCCGATGTTACCATCTGTGCATAACGTCCAAGCCAGCCAGTTTTCACTTTCGGTTCTGGTCGTTTCCATTCTTTTTTACGCTTATCTAATTCTTCATCACTAACTCTTACTTCTAACAATCTTTCCTCAACATCGATACAAACGATATCCCCTTGCTTGAGAAGTGCAATCGTTCCGCCCGCAGCTGCTTCTGGTGAAATATGCCCTACCGAAATACCACGTGAAGCTCCAGAAAAACGACCATCCGTTAATAGCGCAACATCTGCACCTAATCCCATACCAGCAATCGCTGATGTTGGTGCTAACATTTCCGGCATACCAGGGCCGCCTCTTGGTCCTTCATAGCGAATAACAACTACATCGCCTTTCTTAACTTTTCCAAGCATAATGCCCGCAAGTGCCTCATCTTGTGAATTAAAAATAACGCAAGGTCCTTCAAATCTTTTTACTTCTGTTGCCCCACTTTTAATAACTGCCCCATCTTTCGCAAGGTTTCCTTTTAATATACGTAATCCCCCTTCTTCACTATGAGGATTTTCGAGAGAATGAATAACTTCCTTATCTTTAATCTCTGCATGAGCAATGTTTTCTCTTAATGTTTGCCCAGTAGCAGTAATACGGTCTAAATGAAGCACCCCTTCTTTTCGACTCATCTCTTTCAAAATTGCACTAATCCCGCCTGCTCGATCAATATCTTCCATATGCCAATTGGAAGCAGGGCTTACTTTACATAAATGTGGTACACGTCTTGAAACGGCATCAATGCGGTTCATATCGTAATCTAAACCCGCTTCTTGTGCGAGAGCTAATGTGTGCAATACTGTATTCGTCGATCCACCCATTGCCATATCAAGCGCGAACGCATCATCAATCGCTTCTTCCGTTACGATGTCTCGCGGTTTAATATCTCTTTCAATTAAAATCTTTAATTTCTCTGCTGCTTGTTTAATTAATTCTTCGCGTCTTGGATCGATGGCTAAAATACTTCCGTTACCCGGAAGAGCTAAACCTAACACTTCACATAAACAGTTCATAGAGTTTGCTGTAAACATACCGGAACAAGAACCACAAGATGGACAGCCATGATCTTCAATATCCTTTAATTCTTCTTCTGAAATTTTACCAGATTGATAAGCTCCTACTCCTTCAAAAACAGAACTTAAATCGACAACTTCTCCTTTAGATGTTTTTCCAGCCGCCATCGGACCACCTGAAACAAAAACAGTTGGAATGTTAATACGAAGTGCAGCCATCATCATACCAGGTGTGATTTTGTCACAGTTTGGAATACAAATCATGCCATCAAACCAATGTGCATTTACAACCGTTTCTACTGAATCTGCAATGATTTCACGACTCGGAAGTGAATAACGCATACCGATATGCCCCATCGCAATACCGTCATCTACTCCAATTGTATTAAATTCAAATGGAACCATACCTGCTGCACGCACTGCTTCTTTAACAAGTTTTCCAAATTCATTTAAATGCTTATGACCTGGAATAATTTCAATAAAAGAATTACAGATAGCTATAAACGGTTTATCAAAATCTTCATCTTTCAAACCAGTTGCTTTTAATAAACTACGATGCGGCGCTTTATCAAAACCTTTTTTAATCATGTCACTTCTCATCTTGTCAAATCCCCTCTTACGTATTTTTCACTTACAATCGCTTACTCTATTTCTTTACTAATTCTTTCGGTGCATGAATCCAGCTCATCATTTCACGAAGCTCTGCCCCTACTTTTTCTAACTGATGATTTTGCTCTGCTTTTTTCATCGCATTATATGTTGGACGCCCAGCTTGATTTTCTAAAATCCATTTCTTCGCGAATTCACCTTGCTGAATTTCTGTAAGTACTCGTTTCATTTCTTTCTTCGTTTCATCTGTAACAATTCTCGATCCTGTTACATAATCTCCGAACTCAGCCGTATCTGAAATAGAATGGCGCATGTTCGTTAAACCACCTTCGTACATTAAATCAACAATTAACTTTAATTCATGTAAACATTCAAAGTATGCAATTTCAGGACGATATCCACCTTCTGTTAATGTTTCAAAACCAGCTTTCACAAGTGCAGTTACCCCGCCGCAAAGCACTGCTTGCTCTCCGAATAAATCTGTCTCCGTTTCTTCTTGGAATGTCGTTTCAATTACACCTGCACGTGTACAACCTACACCTTTTGCATACGCAAGCGCTACACTTAATGCAGTGCCCGTAGCATCTTGATGTACTGCGACTAATGCCGGAACACCATTCCCTTCTTGGAATACACGGCGAACGAGATGACCTGGACTTTTTGGTGCGACCATCGCTACATCTACATAACTTGGCGGATTAATTTGTCCGAAGTGAATATTAAATCCATGTGAGAAAAGTAACATTTGTCCTTCACGGAGATTTTCTTCTACTTCTGCTTTATACACATGTGCTTGCTGTTCATCTGGCAATAACATTTGTACAACTTGCGCGGTTCGAATCGCTTCTGAAACAGACATTACTTCAAATCCATCTGCTTTTGCCACTTCAAAAGACTTACCCTGCCTAACACCAACTACAACTTCCACACCAGAATCACGTAAGTTTTGTGCCTGCGCATGACCTTGAGATCCATAACCAATTACCGCAATTGTTTTCCCTTGTAATAACTCTAAATTTGCATCTTTCTCATAATACGTTTTCATATTCCATACACTCCTTATAATTTATTTACTTGCAGTACATCAATTAATTTTTTCAACTGACCAACAAGTAATGTCGCTTCATTTTCAGTACAAACTGCTGTGAGTTTCATTTCAGAAACACCACTAGTATCTCTTTCGTTTAAATGTAAAGAAGAAATATAATAACCACGCCGAGCAAAAATCCCACTTATACGTAATAAGACGCTTGGCTCGTTATGAATAACGAGTGAAAAAGTATGACTCATTCTTCCCACCTCTTCATAATCATTTCGTTATTCCCTTTGTTTGGCGGAACCATTGGAAATACGTTTTCACCTTCTTCTACACAAAAATCAACTACGACAGGACCTTCATGAGCAAATGCTTCTAACATCACTTGTTTCGCCTCGGTTGAATTTGTCGCTCTTAATCCTTTCACTCCATAAGCTTCTGCCACTTTCACAAAGTCTGGCGATCCAATTTTTGATTCTGACAAACGATTTTCATAAAACATTTCTTGCCATTGCCTTACCATCCCTAAAAATTTGTTATTTATAATAAATACTTTTACAGGGATGTTATTTTCAGCAATTGTTTGTAATTCTTGAATGTTCATTTGAAAAGAAGCATCGCCTGCAATACAAATGACGAGTTCTTCTTCTTTCGCAAGCTGAGCACCAACTGCCGCCGGGAAACCAAACCCCATCGTTCCTAGTCCGCCAGATGTTAGAAAAGTCCGTGGGTTTTTCGCTTTATAAAAATGCGCAGCCCACATTTGATGCTGTCCTACTTCTGTCGTAACAATCGCTTCACCGTTCGTTAATTCACTTACTAGACTAATAACATGCTGTGGTTTTAACTCACCTTCTTTTTGATTGTAGGAAAGAGGATATTCCTCCTTCCATTCCTCTATTTTCGTAAGCCATTCATTTGTTTGTGTACGAATTGGCATATGTAACAACATGTGTAACGCTTTTTTCACATCTCCAACAATCGGATATTCCACAATTACATTTTTATGGAACTCCGAAGGATCTATATCAATATGTACCTTTTTCGAATGCGGAGAAAAGAGTTCTAATTTTCCTGTTACACGATCATCAAAGCGAACACCCAAAGCAAGTAGTAGATCACATTCTGTTACTGCCATGTTTGCAGCATACGTTCCATGCATGCCGAGCATTCCTAAAAATAACGAATCTCCCGGCGGATATGCACCAAGTCCCATTAAAGTGGAAACGACAGGAATACGATTTTCCCTCGCAAACTGAATAAGTTCATCAGAACCACCCGAATGAATGATCCCTCCTCCAATATAAAGAAGTGGACGTTTTGCTTCGGAAATTACTTTAGCTACCTCTCTAAGCTTCCTACTGTCTGGCATAGGCTCTAATTTGTACCCTGGAATCTCAATTACTTCATTATAAAAACTTGTTACATTTTCATTTTGAACATCTTTTGGAATATCAATTAATACGGGTCCTGGTCGCCCGCTTTCGGCGATGTAAAAAGCTTCTTGTACAATACGTGATAAATGATTCACATCACGAACTTGGTAATTATGCTTCGTAACAGGTACTGTAATCCCGACAACATCTGCTTCTTGAAATCCGTCTTTTCCGATGAGAGGTTTTGCAACTTGCCCTGTAATGACAACTAAAGGAATCGAATCCATATAAGCATCTGCTAAACCCGTAACTAAATTTGTCGCCCCTGGGCCAGAGGTAGCAAAGACTACCCCAACCTTTCCAGAAGCTCTCGCATATCCTTCTGCCGCATGAATGGCAGCTTGTTCATGACGAGTTAAAACGTGCTTCAAACCACTTCCATATAACGCATCGTACACTGGCAAAATCGCTCCGCCCGGATAACCGAAAACGGTCGTTACACCTAATTTTTTCAAACATTGAATAACATGTCCGGCACCTGTCACATCTTCACACTGTAATTTCTCACGTGTTGTATGCTGCTCCATTTTAATTAACTCCTCTCCCTATCTACAGTAAGCTCTCCGCCAGCCCTGGAACACGTACTCCTCTTTCTCTCGTTAACTTTTTAAATTCCTCTGTCAATTGTTTCGTTACACTTCCTGGTTTCCCATCTCCAATTTCTCTTGAATCAACTTTTACAACCGGAATTAATTCTGCTGCCGTTCCCGTTAAAAATACTTCATCAGCTACATATACGTCATGACGAGTAAACGGTCTTTCCTCACACCGAATATTAAGTCGCTCACATAGCTCGATAACACTATTTCTCGTAATCCCTTCTAGCGCTCCTAAGTAAGAAGGAGGTGTTAACACTTTTCCATCTTTCACAACGAAAACATTATCTCCAGATCCTTCACAAACATATCCTTGTTGATTTAACATAAGGGCCTCTAACACTCCTGCTTGTGCCGCTTCAATTTTCACAAGTACGTTATTTAAATAGTTCATTGACTTAATACGTGGATCTAATGCATCTGGCGTATTACGTCTTGATGCTACAGATACAACGCTTAGTCCATTATCGTAAAATTCCTGTGGGAATAACTTTAATTGTTCTGCAATGATAATAACGCTCGGTTTCACACAACTTCTAGGGTCGAGCCCTAAGTCACCTTTTCCTCGTGAAACAATTAAACGAATGTAAGCATCCGCATACTCATTTTTTTGCAATGTTTGTAAAACCGCTTCTTCCATTTCTTCAACCGTCAATGGGATTGTAAGTAAAATAGATTTTGCCGATTCATATAATCGTTTTACATGTTCTTTTAAACAAAATACATTTCCACCGTAACTACGAATTCCTTCAAATACACCGTCTCCGTATAAAAAACCGTGATCATATACTGAAACAACTGCCTTTTCCTTTTCTACAAATTCTCCATTCATATAAATGTACTGGTTTCCCATCTCACATCGCTCCTCTTTTTTTCTCTCTATTTTTGCAATCTATTTCTATATCGATTGCTGAGATGAGTATTTTTAACAGAATATTCAGTATATACACCTTAAAAATATACTCGTCTCAACAATCGATTACATACATACTTGTAGCAATCCATTGCTGAGACGAGGGAATCGTGGTACCACTCAGCTTCCTTATACTTCTCACGAAATATAAACTCTGCAAGTCCAATTAGACTTTTGGTTTTTCTATCGGAAACAACTCCGCTACTTTTTACTAGTTTTCAAAAGTAGTACTCCGAGGTGATCTTCAATGATGAAATTGTTACCACCCTCACAGCTTCTGGGCAGCTCTCTGAAACAATGTTTATCATTTACTCTCTTCTTCTACGCATTCTCTTATTCTATTTTTTAAAATAAAAACTCTCGCCTCAGCAATCAACTACTACAATTTAGTAGCTTTGATTGCTGAGGCGAGAGTTTCGCGTTACCACTCAGCTTCCTTATACTTCTCGCGAAATATAAGCTTTGTAGGTCCAATTAGACCCCCGTCCTTTTACCGGAGACGATGCCGTCGCTCTCTACTCAGTTTCCCTTTCGCAAGCGATGCTCCGAGGTGATCTTCAATGATTCGATTGTTACTACTCTCACAGCCTAGGAGCAGCTCTCTGAAACGATCATAACCATCTACTTTCCTCTTCTTTGCATATACAACATATAAAGTTAGAAAATTCTTAATTAACTTTTATTTGTTAAACGTATTATAGGACGTTGTTCTTTTCATTGTCAACATGTTTTCCAAAAAAAGATTTAAAATTCAATCCATTTTACTAGAAGTCTATTTATTTTTTCTCAAAACAAAATCGGAATGAATTCCTTACACATCCTCATATATTACTTAAGTATGTTCGCATTACTACATAAAAAAACAACTTAATAACATATAAAATTTTATGAGGAGATGAGAAAACTATGTTAAAAGGAAAAGTGGCATTAGTTACAGGAGCAAGCCGAGGAATTGGACGTGCTATTGCAAAACGTTTAGCAAACGACGGTGCATTAGTTGCTATTCATTACGGAAATCGAAAAGAAGATGCTGAAGAAACTGTGTATGAAATTCAATCAAATGGCGGATCTGCTTTTTCTATCGGTGCAAACCTTGAATCTTTACATGGTGTAGAAACCCTTTTTAGTTCTTTAGATAGCGAATTACAAAAAAGAACTGGTAGTACTAAATTTGATATTTTAATAAACAACGCTGGAATTGGTCCTGGTGCCTTTATTGAAGAAACGACTGAACAATTTTTTGATAGGATGGTTTCAGTTAATGCAAAAGCACCATTCTTTATCATCCAACAAGCTCTATCTCGTTTACGTGACAATAGCCGAATTATTAATATTTCATCCGCTGCCACTCGTATTTCTTTACCTGATTTCGTTGCATATAGTATGACGAAAGGCGCTATTAATACAATGACTTTCACACTAGCAAAACAGCTCGGAGCACGAGGAATAACAGTGAATGCAATACTTCCTGGATTTATTAAAACAGATATGAATGCGGAACTCTTGAGCGACCCAATGATGAAACAGTACGCTACTACCATTTCCGCTTTTAATCGCTTAGGTGAAGTAGAAGACATTGCCGATACCGCGGCATTTCTTGCTTCTCCAGACAGCCGGTGGGTTACTGGACAATTAATTGATGTGAGCGGAGGATCTTGTTTGTAATTTCTTAATCTACTTACGCAAAAAAAGCCAGCATTTTTGCTGGCCTTTTTCACTGTGTAAAACGATACCCTACTCCCCAAATTGTCTCGATGTATGATTTATCGAATGGATCGAGTTCAATTTTGTGACGAATATTTTTCACATGTACAGCAACCGTTGCTGCATCACCAATTACATCCATCCCCCATACAGTTTCAAAGAGACGATCTTTACTAAATACTTGATTTGGATGTTCTGCCATACAAGTTAATAAATCAAATTCTTTTCCTGTTAGCATGACCTCAGTTCCATTTACAAATACACGTCGTGCTGATTTATCAATAAACAACCCTCGAATACGAATTTCATCTTTTATTAGTTCTCGTTTTCCTGTTAAACGATCATAACGAGCTAGATGAGCGTTTACACGTGCCACCATTTCACTCGGGCTAAACGGTTTTATAATATAATCATCTGCTCCAAAACCTAACCCTTTAATTTTATCGATTTCCTCTTGTTTAGCGGACACCATAAGTATTGGGATGTCCTTTTTCAATCGAACTTGTTTACAAATTTCATATCCATCTATTCCCGGTAACATTATGTCTAAAATTAACAAGTCATAATCCTCCAGAAGAACTCTTTGTAAACCTTTTTCACCAGAGTAATCAATATCTACTGTATATCCAGCAACCTCTAAATAATCCTTTTCTAACTCTGCTATAATAGCTTCATCTTCAATAATTAAAATCCTTTTCAAGATGCTCTCCTTTTTCTAATTGATTTTTTGTAATGTAAATGCCAGCGTCGTCCCTTTACCTTTTTTGCTTTCTACCCAAATATCACCACCATGTTGTGTGATAATCTGATGTGCAATTGACAAACCAAGTCCGCTTCCACCCGTTTTAGAATTTCTAGAATGATCTGCACGATAAAACCTTTCAAATATATGAGGTAATGCTTTCTCTTCTATTCCTACCCCATTATCTTTTATGTAAATCGTTACATAATCAATAGATTCAGTCATGCGAATTCCTATATAGCCCTCTTCTTTATCCATATACTTCACACTATTCCAAATGATATTTGTAATAACACGTCGTAATTTTTCACGATCACCTTTTACCAAAATAGAAGTATCCTTTTGAGTATCCCATCTCACTGCAATTCCCTTATCTTGTAATTCAAGCTGTAGTTCTTCTATGCAATCAGATAAGTATTGATTAATTTCAACCTCTTCAAATTGAAACGGTTCCTCTTTTAAATCAAGTTTTGAAAAGAGAAAAAGCTCGTCAATTAATTGATCCATATCAAACACTTTATGATAAATAATCGTTAAATATTTATCTAATTGTTCTGGAGTTCGAGCGATACCCTCTTTAATTCCTTGTACATAACCTTTAATAGCCGTTATTGGCGTCCGTAAATCATGAGAAATATTTGAAAGCAACTCTTTACGATTTTTTTCATATTGCATTTGCAACTCGACCGATTCCTTCAACCTGCCACGCATCTCTTCAAACGATAAACTTAATTCACCTATTTCATCTTTCGCAAGTGGCTTTACTTGAAAATCTAAATCACCCTTTTGAATTCTTTCAGTTGCCTGCTTTAATGAATGCAATGGTTTAATAATACTCCGTGATATAAAATATGTTAATATTCCATTCGTAATAATTAACCCAAGTATTAAAGAGAATACGAAATACGGGAAAAATTCTCTAATCATTTCTTCTAAAGGATTTACATACTCAAATACAAAAATACTTACCTTATCCTTCTCTTCATCGTAGTAATCAAATTGCTTATAGTAAAAAGAATTACCCTCTATTTTCACATCCATTCCCTTTCTTTGTCCTTCCGTTTCAAATGCGGGTAGGTATTTATCAAACGAAGAGATTTTAAAATATGGGGATGAATATGTAAGCTCATCATTTTTTCGAATTAGTAATCCTGCTTGATTATCGTTTAATTCTTTATCAGTTTCCTTTAAAAAATTTATATCCTCCAATTTATCTGGAGCATACGATGAAAGAATTTTCAACCTACTAAAAATATCATCTTCATCTTCTTTTGTACGAATAGCTCCCTCCTGCTCTTTATCAATGAGAGAATGACTATTTTGATTAAGACCAATGATTGCTTTTGCAATACGAATATCACCAAATAAAGTAACACTAATCAACATAACTGCTATACCGCAAAAAACGATTGGAATAATTACCATCGCAACATACGACAACAGCAATCTAATACGGATTGACATTACAGAACTCCTATGAACATTATAATTTTAGCTTGTTACAGAATTCACCGGAAACGAAACTTGACTCATCCAAATACCAGCTAATAATACGAGTATAGCTAGAACAATTTCTAAGAGCAATAAACGGCGATTAACTGTTCCAATATCGATACCCCATGTTTTCGTTTGTCTCCATGCTACAATTGTAATTATACATACAGTAAGAATCTTTATATTTAAAAGGTTCGTCCATATTGAATTAAAATTAAAAAGTACCCAATTCCTTGTCTGTAAAAACACAATTAATTCTCCAGAAAGAAATGCTAGAATAAATGAAATACCAGCAATACTACTAAAATGCTTACGGAAACTCTTTTGATCAAATGTAATTTTGTATAATGTTGTCCACGCTATAACAAGAGCTAAATAAATAAGTGCTCCTAGCCACACCGCTATACTCATAACGTGGACCATTCTAATTATAACTGCTGCCCAATTTGGATTAGCAATCCATACATGGCCTGTGAAAGAAAAACTCGCAACAAGAAATCCCCAAATTAGCGCATACCATTCGTTCCCCATATGCTGCAAAGACATAAGAACCAATAATAGCAGTTGAATCATAATAATAACTGAAAATGGCGAATGAATAAGTAAACTCTCCTTCGGAATAATTGACTTATACACTATTAATTCGGCTATTAATCCTACTACAAGTATAGAGAAAAAAATCTTTTTCATATTCTTCATTCTTTGCAATATGGAAGGTAATCTATAACGTTTTACAAGCATATCGAGCCACTTTACTCCTGCTCCAATTAAAATCATTCCCTCTACAATATAGCGTAGTGTTACTATCATAACATCTGAAAATACTGAGCCACTCCTACTCGCATTTCCCTCTACCACTACATTAGTTTGTACTTCTTCTCCAATTGAAAAGGGATAGCCTCCCTTACTCGGATGTCCGTCTGCAGAAATCATAGACCACCTTACTGTGTAAGTACCATTATTTAAGTTTGGTAATTTCACTTTTATTTTTGTTGGATTATCTAATATTTCAACCTTTGATACTTGCACTCTCTTTGCACTTGGATCTAGCAGTTCAATATTGACTACATTTCCTGTAACTGGTTCACTAAATTCAAGAATAATCTGTTCCGGTTGTACTGTAAGAACCTCACCCTCTTTAGGGGTGGCTCCTACAACACTTGTATGAGCAAATACACTACTATGAGAAAATAAAAATATACTTACACTTGTTAAAATAAATACTATCATTCTATAAAGCATGAAAACCTCCGTATTATTATTCTGGATGATTACCTGAGTGATCTCCGGTAGAAAATGGAGTAGTTACCCCCTCATAATTCATCATCGTATGCATTCCTTTTTCCGCATGAACGAGATGATGACAATGAACCATCCATAGTCCACTATTATTTGCCTCTAAAGCAATTTCATATTCTTCTCCCGGAAAAACATTAACTGTATCTAAGTAAATCGAACTTCCCTCCATTGGTTTACCATTTTTAGAAATAACCTGGAATGTATGTCCATGCAAATGCATTGGATGAATTTCTTCTCCCTTATTTTTAAAGCGAATCTTAACTTTATCTCCTTTCTCTACTTTAATGGGTGGAATATCAGGTGATGTCTTTCCATTAATCGTATACACCCATTTTTCTTGTCCATTTACATCTTTCACACCTTCTGCCAAATCCATATCATAGACCTTTGTAAACTTTGAATCTATCGTAAACTTGCCAACTTCTTTTTCTCCATATTTCGTAAAATCAAACCATGGATAACTCTTTATATCAATAGGTTTTTTCGGCAAAGAACCGTTCCCAATCGTCGTCGTTAACATTCGATTCATTTTCTTAGATGGATCCACATTAATAAGTTTTACACTCGTTGTTTCCGGCATTTTAAAAACAAGGTCATAACGTTGTGCAGCTCCCATCGGAAGAATTGCTTTATCTAGCTCGTCCCCACCTTTTATATCACGACCATCTAGTGCGATAATTTGAAATGGCGCCCCAACTAATGTCATTAAATGCGTATTATTCCCAGCATTAATTAAGCGAAGGCGTACTGTTTCACCTGGTTTTGCATCCAATCGTAGTCCCTCACTTGTATCATTTAATGTAAATACATCGTAATCATCTCCATCAGATAAATCTTTGAGTTGATCATTACTTGGCATCATTAACGGGCCTTCTAAAGTTTGCGCCTTTTCATTTCGAATATGATTGCTAGGATAGCTATCCCAATCTTTATCTTGTTCGCCATTATGCTTACCGGTTTTTATGGCTCCTGTTTTCCATTCATGGATCGCCACTGTATAATCCTTTTCATATTTTACAGCTGGTTTATTCGGTTCAATAACAATGGTTCCAAATAGTCCCCGCTCCGTTTGTTTTGCACTTTTTTGATGTGAATGATACCAATATGTCCCCACCTGATCAGCATTAAATGCGTATGTATATGTTTCACCTGGTTTTATAGCATTTTGCGTAACACCTGGAACACCGTCTACCGCTGCAGGAACATCTAATCCATGCCAATGGATTGTAACGGGTTCTGGCAATTCATTTTTCAAATTTACAACAATACGTTCACCTTGTTTAACTCTAATTTGAGTACCCGGTGATGTTCCATCAAAGGTCCATGCATCTATCTTTTTCCCATCTCCCAAATCTAAACTTGCTACTTTCGCCGTAATATTAAAAGTTTTTGTAACCCTTTTTTTGGCATCTGAATTATCAATAGATGTAATTGATTCTGAAGTAGATGTTGCATCTGTTAACTTCTTTTTTTCATTTGTACCTGGGTAATTATTTATTAAAAAATATCCAAAAATAACTAACCCTAATAGTAAGCATGCCGCAATCAATATATTTCTTAAATCGCTTTGTATAAATTCCTTTTTCATATTAGTCTCTCTTTCATTTTTTGTTGTAAACTATTAATTTTCATACGTGGATTCATTGCCTATCACCTCACATATTCACTTCGATTTACATCATAACACTCAGAAAAAAAGAAACTTTGAAGGAATTTTAAAGACTTTATAAAGAAATATATTTCAATTTTTCTTTACTTCTAAATCTTTTTTATTGCGCAATAAAAAAGATTGTATAATACTATATAAAACATATACATTTAGGAGGATTACAACAATGTCCGAAAAAACATACGAACTCGCAACCTTCGCAGGCGGTTGCTTTTGGTGCATGGTAAAGCCATTTGATGAACTTCCTGGTATTCATAAAGTACTTTCTGGCTATGCAGGTGGTCATGTAGAAAACCCAACATATGAACAAGTAAAAGCTGGTACATCTGGTCATTTAGAAGTTGTACAAATTACATTCGACCCTTCTATTTTTCCATATGAAAAATTACTAGATTTATATTGGCCACAAATCGATCCAACTGATGATGGCGGACAATTCTTTGACCGCGGTCCATCTTATCGCACTGCTATTTTTTATCATAATGAAACGCAAAAAGAGCTTGCTGAAAAATCAAAACAAGCTCTTGCAGAAAGCGGTATGTTTAAAGAACCAATCGTAACTGAAATTCGCCTGGCTGCACCTTTTTATGAGGCTGAAGAATACCATCAACATTTTTATAAAAAAAATCCGGAGAAATATGCTACTGAGCAAAAAGAATCTGGCCGTGAAGACTTTATAAAAGAAAATTGGCAAAAAAAATAATAAAAACGCATCGTACTCTTTTTTCAAAGTGCGATGCGTTTTTATCTTTGAAAAAAGTACCATACAATGATGAGAACAACCGCTGTTAATGTCCAAAGTGCTATTTCATTTTTTACTCTACTCTTTTTCTTATTCATTTCCTCTCCTCCTAATAGCAGTACAACATATTCAAGATTTCCTCTGTTTAATTGTCCACCTTATATACGTGAATACATCCTTACAAATTCTTATAACAAGACCACCGACGATTCCGATTGCAATTGAAATTACTAACATCTGTACAAAACTAAGAGTAGTTGTGTATGTTATGTAGATAACAATGCATACAAGTAAAACATCCGGTAAAGAAAGCAAAAACTTTTTAAGCATTTCTTCAGCTCTCCTATGCTTTATTTGTAATTTATACTTTCTACTGTAGCTTTGAAATAAAGTTTGTTCAAAAATTCCATTTAGACACTCATTTTATGGAAAAAGAATAAGAACCTCTTTTAAAAAGGGTTCTTATCTACATATCCTATTCCATAATTACTCCTAAACTAGAATAATATTACTAGTGATTTGTTGTGAATTAACTATTTGCTAGGCAATCGGATGTTACGCCAGCTACCTACATCGCATTGACCATATGTATTATCACCTACTGCTACCACCGTACCATCTAATTTCAGACCGACCGTATGCGCACAACCCGCCGCTATCGCTACAATATCACGCCAATCGCTTACATTACATTGACCATACTCATTCCAGCCGACTGCCACCACGGTACCGTCTGATTTAAGTCCGATTGTATGATTCGTACCAGCTGCTATTGCCATAATATCTTTCCAGCTGCCTACATCGCATTGACCAAGTTTATTATTACCCACTGCCATCACTTTTCCATCCGATTTCAAACCAACAGTATGAAGATAACCTGCCGCCAACTCCACCATACCACGCCATCCACTTACATTGCATTGGCCATATCGATTATTCCCCACAGTGGTCACTGTGCCGTCCAATTTAAGACCGACTGTATGCCAGTCACCCGCCGTGACCGTCACAATATCACGCCAGCTGCTTACATTGCATTCTCCTTCTTTATTTCGGCCCACCGCTATTACCGTACCATCCGGTTTAAGGCCAAGGGTACGACGCCACCCTGTCGCAACCGATACGATATTATGCCATTCGTTTACATCACATTGATCATGCTTATTCCACCCCACCGCTTCCACAGTATTATCACTTTTCAGAGCGATTGTATGAGCATTACCCGTGTTCGTCGCCATATGAACATTGCCCGCTGCGACTGCTTCAATATCACACCAACGGCTTACATTGCATTCTCCTTCTTTATTTCGCCCCACTGCCACAACTGTTCCATCCGATTTAAGAGCAACTGTATGACCACGACCTGTCGCTATCGTACCTTTAGGCCACCGTTTCACTTTTAATATCTCTTTGTAATTCATGTTTTACCTCCTTGCATATAAGCAACTGTATCCAAATAGATATTTTTATCTAATTTCATTATAAATGACCCGACTTTTTTTATAAATTTACAGCTACAAAAGAAGCCTATTATTACTTCTTCAAAAAATAAAAACCTCCAGTTTAAATACTAGAGGTTTTTTCTTTACTTCTTCAATCGTTCAATAAAATCGTTCAATTTATCAAGTGATTTCATATTCTGATTACAAGCTACACCATCTTTGCAAATATAGTTTCCCTTTTTAACGAATGTTCCTTGTACATCACCTTTAATTTCAACTAAAAACATTCCTACTTCTTCATGTCCATGACATAATGAACAAATGCTCTTTTTATTTAAACTTTGGAACGTACCTTGCAGACCAACAAACTTATTTTTATCATTTTTCGCTATAATAAATTTCCTGCTTGACCCTTTATCAATCCAACTTAAATAAGATAATTCTTTCATGTTCAGTTCTTCCATATCAGGAAGTTTTAATTTTTTCGCTTTAGGAAATAATTTTTTTAATGTTTGCGCTGTAACTTCCTGAAACGGAATGACATACGGATTTATTTTCAGTAAAAACGATTCTGCATCTTCTCTATTTTGAACTGTTAATACCGTATCAATTAACTCTTTCTGCTCATCCGTTAAATTCTCAAATACATGTATTATCTTTTCAATCGCTAGTGATTTTAACGCTTGAATTACACCTCTATCATTTGCCGTTGCGTGCCCATTTGCTAAAATATAAGCTTGTGATTTTATAAAATTGTATTGATCACTTCTAATAAAAGCTTCCATCTTTATCACTCCATACAAATTGTTGATCTAGTCTTATTGTATACAATGATTCAGCTTTTTGATATGTAAAAGATAACTTAGAAACGAATATTACATACTCCGATTATGTTCTACCGCTCCATTTCCTGACAAAAGAAACCATCGTCTGTTTTCCATTCTGCATATAATACATCCTCAAATTTAGTAATCCCTTTTTGCTTTATTTGTTTATAAAGCCATCCTTCATCAAAGCCTGCTTCTCTCAAATTATCTTTCACTACTTTTCCATCACTAATTAATGAAATCGGTAAGTATACAGGCTTATGTTTTAAGCTTAAATCATTTATAGTGGGAGATTCATATTTGCTCTTTTTCAGAACGCTTATGTTTCCGTTAGGTTCCAATATCATATATTCAACTTCTCGAATTGAAAAAATATCTTTTTGTTGCCTAAGCATTTGTTGTAATTGGTTTATGTCCAAATGATTTACACTTAATTGTTCACGATCAATCTTTCCATTACGGATAATAATGGAAGGATATCCTTCAAAAAACCTTCTTGTTCCTCTTATTTTTTGTGTTATCACTTCTATTGTATAAATTAAAATTACCCAAACAAATACTGAATATAATATAGACCACACTTTAATTTTAGGATCATATATTGAATTTCCAACGAGCTCACCAAGGACGATAGCAGAAATAAAATCAAAGGGTGTTAACTGAGATATTTGTGTTTTCCCTAGTATTTTTGTAGCAATTAATAGAACAAAGAAACCAATTAAAAGCTCTATCGTTATTTGTCCAATATGATTCATAGTTGCTCACCTTTCTGCTTTTCACTCAAATGCTATGTAGCCTATTTAATAAAAAAACGGCACAATATTGCTATTATCATGCCCATTCATATCCAATAGATACAAAGCAAAAAGAGTCTAGTTCAAATTAATATTTGAACTAGACTCTTTTATGTTCATTTAGAATACACAATCTTTTTAATCGTTTCTCCGGAAAGAAAATACTCTTCTGCAAGTTGATGAATAGCAATTCCGCTTTTAAACGCTTCTTTAATGGCTTTATTTCTTTCATCTAGTTGTTTTCTTCCTCCAGATCGTGTACCCCATTTATAATGTTTCGTTTCTTGTTTTGGAATGTAAATTGTTTCACCTTGTATATACTTTTGAATTTCAGCAATTAAACTTTCTGGTAAAACCGTCGCAGCTTTTACGTATTTCATTTCTGCTCGCCCCTTATTTTTTATGGTTCATTTCAATAAGGTGCAAAGCCAAATATAAAAAATGATACGAGCTCATTTAGGCGATTGTATATTACTTGTCTACCTCACGCAAAGTATCGCCATTTCCATACTTGGCTTTGCATGAGACGCTGCAGTGTCTGGCAATTGAATTATAATCGCCATATAAACACCTCCTAATATACCTTTTGTATTTTATTATATGATAAATCCCTTCCCCTTGCATCCACATCCTTTTTTAAAGCATGAAATTACTTAGTTTGATATAATACTTTTTAGTCCAATCAAAAACTATAGTGAGGTTACATTATGAAGAAGAAAATAATCATTACAATCGTTACATTATTCATTATTACTGTAGCATTATTCGGAACATACAAATTGATGAATGCAAGAAGTTTTCAATTGTTTGGAGATTTAACAAATCGCGTAGAAACAAATGAAAAAATAATTGCTTTAACTTTTGATGATGGTCCTACTAACAATGTAAAACAAATATTACCACTACTAGATACATACAATGCGAAAGCTACTTTCTTTTTAATCGGAAATGAATTAGAGAAAAATCTATCGTTAGGAGAAGCTATCGTACAATCAGGACACCAACTTGGAAACCATACATATTCTCATAACAGAATGGTTTTCAAAACACCTTCTTTTATTAAAGAAGAAATAGAAAAAACAAATTCATTAATTCGCCAAACAGGATTTACAGACGAAATTGATTTTAGACCCCCTAACGGAAAAAAATTAATTGGACTACCATATTATTTAAATAAAAATAATATCGAAACGATTACATGGGATCTTGAGCCTGATACTTTTTATAAATCTGCGGCAGATAAAATTGACTACGTTAATAAAAATGTAAAACCAGGTTCTATCATTTTACTGCACTCTATGTATGATGAGTCTAATGAAAGTTTACAGACCATTGAAGGTATTTTAGACTCTTTATCTAAGAAGGGCTATCAGTTCGTAACAGTAAACGAACTACAAAAAAGAGCAAAATAAAAAGGTAGCGTATCATAAAACGATACGCTACTTTTCTTTTTAAATAATGCCAAGTACATTTAAGAATACGATAATAATCGCAATTGGTGCGATAAAGCGAAGTAAGAATAACCATAATACGAATAATTTATAGCCCTTATTTTTACTTACACCAAGTTCTTTCATTAATACATCTTTCTTCATTTTTAAAGGAACAAAGATGGAAACTAATAAAACACCAAGTGGCATTAGTACGTTACTAACCGCATAGTCCGCTAAATCAAAGATTGTCTTTCCGAAAATCTTCAGATCACTTAATATACCAAATGATAATGCTGATGGTACCCCGACAACGAAGATTAATAATCCTACGATTAAAGCCATTTTTTCACGTTTTCCTTTACCTTTTGCAGTTAAAGATGCAACGCTAATTTCTAACATCGAAATTGCTGATGTAATAGTAGCAAAGAAGAATAGTAATAAGAAAACGATGAAGAATAATTTTCCGAACGCCATTTTACTGAAAATAGCCGGCAATACGATAAATAATAGTCCTGGTCCTTGAGATGGTTCCATTCCAAATGCGAACACAACTGGGAAAATTGCAAGTCCTGCAAGTAATGTAATTACTAATGTTAAAGCTACGATAGAAAATGCTGAACGCGGTAAACTTTCTTCCTTCGGTAAGTATGAACTATATGTTACCATTACTGCTACACCGACCGATAATGAGAAGAACGATTGACCCATCGCATATAAAATAACTTCTGATGTTACATGTGAGAAATCAGGTTGTAAGAAGAAACGAACTCCTTCTCCCGCGCCGTCTAATGTAAGGGCACGAACAATTAATACAAAGAATAAAACGAATAGCGCTGGCATGAAATATTTATTTACTTTTTCAACACCGTTTTGTACGCCTTTACTTACGATAAAAATAGTAATAAGAATGAATAATAACTGTGCTCCTACTGCTAAATAAGGATTGGAAATGATTTCACCAAACGTAGCTTCGTATGCGCCATTTCCTTCCCATAGTCTACCTGTAATTGCATTCCATAAGTATAATAAAATCCATCCCCCTACAACACTGTAGAAAGAAAGTAATATGAAACAAGTTACAATCCCTAATTTCCCTAACCATGGCCATAATGTTTTTGGTGCGATTTCTCTATATGCATCAACAGCCTCTTTTTGTGTACTTCTTCCGATAACGAATTCAGCTAATAATAGCGGTAAACCAATTAATAATGTGAAACCGATGAAAATAAGGAAGAACGCCCCGCCTCCTCCGATGCCGGCCATATATGGGAATTTCCAAATCGCCCCAAGACCAATTGCTGAACCTGCTGCAGCTAATACGAAACCTAATTTCGATGTCCATTGCTGTGAATTCATTTGTTAATCTCCTCTCTGTCTCTTTTTCTTTGTTTCAGTTCAGTATTTATATTGTTCTATCAATACTCTTTTCTAATACGTTCACTTCCTCCCTAATAATAAAAAAACGCCCCTACGTAAATACGTAGGGACGACAAAAATATCGCGGTACCACCCTAGTTATGAAGATATACCAAAGTTAGGACCTAAATAAAAAACGCCCCTACGCAAATACGTAGGGACGATAAAATATCGCGGTACCACCCTAGTTATGAAGCCACACCAAAGTTAGGACCTAAATAAAAAACGTCCCTACGTAAATACGTAGGGACGATAAATATCGCGGTACCACCCTAGTTGTGAAACAATCTTCACCACTTTATTTGATAACGGTATAAACTACCGTCTTTCATTTCCTCATAATGTGAGATTTATGAAAGATGCTCCAGGACGAACTTCATGAATAATCTATATACTGATTCACACCAACCATCAGCTCTCTGAAATAGGGAGATATTCACTACTATACCCTTTCATTGCCCAAATATTATTTTCCGAATTGATTACTATCATTTTTATCATACATTAAAAATAGTGTCAACTTATATTTTGAATTTTTATGTATTACATTCTATTTTAAAATGTAAAATATGACTTTTAAATGAATAATATTAGAATATTTATGTTTCATACTATGTTAACTTCTCTAACAGGTTTATAGTAATATACGATGAATGCAAGACAGCACGAGTAGGAGGAAAGAATTTTGTCTACTTCAAAAGTTTTAAAAGGAACTGCTTTATTAAGCGGTGCGACAATGATTTCACGTATATTAGGTTTTATATACTTCTTCCCTTTTCAATTATTAGTTGGGACGCAAGGGGTCGCTTTGTATGGATATGCATACTCTTGGTACGGTATTTTATTAAGCTTCTCAACAGCTGGTATCCCTATTGCCGTCTCCAAATTTGTTGCAAAGCATAATGCGCTTGGTGATTATAGTACAAGCAAAAAATTATACAACTCTAGCGTAAAATTAATGTTGTTTATGGGCTTTTTAGGGTTTTTAATTTTATTTATTGGAGCACCGTACATATCACAATTTATTATTCGTTCGAAAACGCCAGATCCACAATTTATTGCCGACGTAACACTTACGATGCGAGCATTAAGTTTCGCACTTATTATCGTACCAGCTATGAGTGTTACACGTGGTTATTTCCAAGGATTTCAGCATATGAAACCAAGTGCTGTTTCTCAAGTCGTAGAACAAATTGCACGCGTTGTTTTCATTTTAGTTGGTAGTTTTATCGTTTCAAAACTATTAGGGGGTTCCGTAGCTTCTTCTGTTGCAGTTGCTACGTTTGGCGCTGTTATCGGGGCACTTGCCAGCGTCTCTATTTTAATGATGTACTGGAAAAAGTATAACCGATTAAAACCTCCCGAAGGTGAATTAAAATCAAGGGCATCGAATATTCCATTAAAAAATATTTATATGGAATTACTTCGATATGCAATCCCAATTGTATTTGTCGGTATTGCAATCCCGCTCTATACGTTAGTAGATCAATATACTGTAGCTGATGTCCTTAGAGCGATGGGAGAACCTTTAGAAACAGCGAATGCAGTGTTCGCTTATATAACAAACTATGCCCAAAAGTTAATTATGATTCCAGCTTCACTTGCAACTGGATTCTCGTTAACGATCATTCCAGCTATAACGAAATCTTATACAAGCGGGAAACTAGAAGAATTACAAGAACAAATTTCAAAGATATTTCAAGTCTTGTTATTCTTCACTATCCCAGCTGCATTCGGTCTTGCTAGCATCGCTTACGATGCATTCCGTATGGTTTATGTAAATCCTGAAATTGCACTTGGTGGATCACAATATTTAATTTCATTTGCACCTTCTGCTATATTAAGTGCGATTTTCACAGTTTCGGCAGCTATTTTACAAGGAATCGATTATCAAAGAAAAACAATGATTGCATTCTCAGCCGGTATTCTCGTTAAAGTTTTAGTAAATACACCGCTCTTACATTTATTTGGCGGACACGGTGCTGTACTTGGAACAATTCTTGGATACCTCGTTTCAAATGTTATTATGTTGTACTGCATCGTTAAGTTTGCGGAATTTAAAATTGGCGAAACAGCAAAAACAGTATTTCTTATCACGATTTATTCCGCAGCAATGTCTGCTGTAGTAATTGCATTAAAAGCAATTTTAAAATGGTTAATTCCTGGACAATCTTATATGGAATCACTTCTCATTGTCTTTATATGTGGCGCTGCAGGAGGGCTTGTTTACCTTTTATTCGTCCTAACAAGCGGACTTGCTTCACATATTCTTGGTGATAGAATTCAACGATTACCCGTACTAAGTAAATTAATCAAATAAACAAGAAGGGATGTAACTCATTGTTACATCCCTTCTTGTTTATTTCGCATATTGAATACGTTTTTGTTGTTCCGCAATATGTAATTCTGGAACATGTTGTTCTACTAAATGTAATATTTCTTCGATTAACACTTCTAATTCCTGTACACTATACTCGGGTTTCCCTATTAACGTATTTGCCATTCGCTCGTTTAGATTTTCTGGCTTAATACTCATTCGTTCCACATTATATGACATCCATTTAAACGCTGGGTGATGTACATACATTTTATTCAAACCAAATAAGACCCCAAATATATTTCTTTGCACTTCACAAATAACATCATATAGCATAAGCCAATCTTTTCGTTTTAAAAGTGCCTCTCGATTATGCCAGCGATTGCTTAACCAAAGATTTTCTGAAATCATCCGTTTCACTAGATCTTCTGGATATGCTACCACTCTCCCTTTTAATTCATTCACTTTCTCTTCTCCATACAAACTAACACCATCATGAACGGATGATACAATACATTGTTTTTCATAACTTATATCATATTGAACCACCACATCCAAAATAACTTTCTCTACTGTTTCAGTTAAAAAGTTACTAATCTCTAATTTAATTCCCTCTTTTGTCAAATACGTTTCCGACCATTCCTCTTCCTCGTAAGGGTAATATGACAAAATTGTTCCACCAATATGATTAATAGGCCCTTTACGATCCACGTCCTCTGGTGGCGCTGACCATAAAATATGTAATTCTATATCTGAATGTTCATCTTCTAACTTTCTAGCTACTGAACCCGCTAAAATAATAGCTTCGATCTTCGGATTTCTCCTATAAATCTCCGACATTTCTATTGCTTTCTCTTTTAATCCCACTTCATTTCCCCCTATAATCGCAGTACACCCTTAATTTTCATTTATCTATTTCGATATCACGTATTTTATTCCCTTTTCAAATTCCCACTAAATCATATTTCTATCCAATAACGTTGAACAATTTCCCCAGTATGAGAAGAAACTACTTCATTTTCTAACATACCGCCAACCTTTTGAATCGTTTTAGCCGAAGCAATGTTAACTTTATAGCAAGTTATTAACACTTTCTGCAACCCTAACTTTTGTGCTTCACCTAATGCAAGTTGTAGTTGTTTTGTAGCGTAACCTTGGCGACGTTTATTCGGATGAACACTATATCCAATATGACCGCTTTCCCGCAATAATTCTTCGTTTAATCGATGTCTAATATTCACAAAACCTATAAGTTCCCCGTTTTCAAAACTTAAAAATTGGCTAGACGGTACTCGATTACCTTGTAAGTTTTCTCCCACTTCTTGTTTACTCACTTTTTCAAACCATTCATCGAGAGAATCAAAATTTTGTAAAGAACTACTGCCGTGTGGTTGTTCTCCAACACGTAAAAATGCCTGCCTATACTCCTTAATTTGTCTACCATATTCATATGTTGGCTTTAATAGTTTCATTGTCATTCTCCCCCCTTTTTATCCCCTAAAACAAACACCTTAATAGCGACATGTTCACTATTAAGGTGTTTCTATCAATTTCATTCAAATAATCCCATACTCAAATAACGCTCACCTGTATCAGGTGCAATACATAAAACTTTTTTACCAGCGCCTAATCGTTTCGCTATCATAATCGCTGCGTAAACAGAAGCTCCTGAAGACGGCCCAACTAATAATCCCTCTTGTCTAGCTAAGTTTCTCATTGTCGTTAAAGCCTCTTCGTCTGCAATTTGAATAATTTCGCTATACACTTCTGTATTTAAATTTTTCGGGATAAACCCTGGACTTGTTCCTACTAGTTTATGAGGACCTGGAACACCGCCTGATAAAACAGGTGATCCTTTCGGTTCTACTACTGCAATATATAAGTTTGGTAGTTTCTCTTTTAACGTTTCCCCAGTCCCTGTAATAGTTCCACCAGTTCCAGCCGTTGCTACGAATGCATCAAGCTCGCCATCCATTTGTTCATAAATTTCAAGTGCAGTCGTATAACGATGAATATTCGGGTTTGCTGGATTTTCAAATTGTTGTGGAATAAAACTATTTGGAATTTGCTTTTGCAGTTCTAATGCCTTCGCAATTGCTCCTGGCATTCTTTGTTCTGCCGGTGTTAAAACTACTTCCGCTCCGTATGCTTTCAATAAATTTATACGCTCTTTTGACATATTGTCTGGCATAATTAAAATCGCTTTATACCCTTTCGCAGCTGCATTCATTGCTAAGCCTATTCCTGTATTTCCGCTTGTCGGTTCAATAATTGTATCTCCTGGTTTGATGAGACCATTCTCTTCTGCAACATGCAGTAAATTATAGGCAGCACGGTCTTTCACACTGCGTGACGGATTAAACATTTCTAGTTTTACATACACATCTGCTGCGTCTTCTGGAATAAATTTAGATAATCGGACGACAGGTGTATCTCCTATTAATTCTGTAACATTTTCACATAATTTCATAGTGCATCCCCTATTCTATCGTTTTCTTATCACTTGGTAATAACCAAGAAGTAAGTCCAATTAATGGTAGACAACTACATAGTAACATAATGAATTGTAGACTATATATGTCCGCCAATTTCCCAAGAACTACAGATCCTAAAGCTCCGAGTCCAAACGCAAGCCCTACAATTAACCCAGATACCATCCCTACTTTTCCAGGAACAAGCTCTTGCGCATAAACAACAATTACACTAAAACTACTTGAACTAATAAAACCGATACATAAAAATAGCGGTACGACCCACACGAGCGAAACGTGAGGTAATAAAAGGGCAAGTGGCGCCGAACCTATCATTGAAAATACAATAATTGTTTTCTTTCCAAATCGATCTGCTAACGGTCCACCAAAGAAAGTTCCTAATACACCGGCAATCATAAATGCGAATACGAAATACTGAGCATTTTTTATAGATAAACCGTAATGTTCAATTAAGTAAAATTGATAAAAATTCCCGATACCAGCACCGTACCAAGAACGTACAAAAGTAAGAAAAACAAGAAGTAGAATAACAAATTTAATATGTGTACTTACAATCGCATTTTCCGCCTCAAGCGCAGCCCTCTTTTTTCTTCTCACAGCGCCAGTTGCTAATTCATTCCTATACCAATTTGATACGAAAATTAATAATACAATTCCTACTGCTGCAAATGCGGTAAAACCTAAAGAACCAATTTGGCCAAGCGGAACGAAAATTAACGCTGTAAAAATAGGAGCTAGAGAATTCCCTGTATTTCCTCCCACTTGATAAATCGCTTGCGCTAAACCTCGTTTTGCACCGGCTGCCATATAAGCAACACGAGCACCTTCTGGATGAAAGACTGCGGAACCTAATCCGATAAATAAAACAGAAATAATAACAATAATAAAGTTCGGTGCAAATGCAAGTCCAATCATTCCAAGCATACTCGAAAACATACCGAGCGGTAATAAAAATGGTGATGGCTTCTTATCTGAATACATACCAAAGACCGGCTGCATGATCGATGACGTCATATTTAATGCAAACGCAATCCACCCTACTTGCATATAGGATAAATTCATCGTTTTTTCCAAAATAGGAAACAATGCCGGCACGACTGCTTGCATCGAGTCATTTAAAAAGTGACCGAAACTAATCGCAAATAGTATTCGATATATCGTCGGTGTTTCAACAGTGTTTTTTTGCGAAACTGCCTGCATACGTGTATTTCTCCTTCCTGTACAAAATATATATTTATTACAGATAGTGTAATAAAGTAAAACTTTAACCTAGATAAATTCTGACTTTTAAAACATTTCTATTCTATACTGGTTTCATTTCTTTTTCCAGAAATATCACTTCTTTAATAATATATTTTTTCTATATGTTTTATCGGATTTATTTATAGAAATTTTCTATATTTTCTTTTATACTAGGACAGAGATGAAGGAAAGGATGACAACTATGAAGAAAAAAACTAAAGGAATCGTTGCACTCTCAATCACATTATCTATGTTTTTAACAGCATGTGGTCAAAAACAAGAGGCAACAACTACCGGAGAAAAGAAAAAAGAATCTTCAAAACAAGTATTAAACATTGTAGAAGCTGGGGAAATTTCTACACTTGATTCATCTATCGCAACTGATGGGTTTTCTTACGCTGCATTAAACAACGTAATGGAAGGATTATATATGCCTGGTCCTGACAATAAACCTGTTCCCGCGGCAGCTGAATCATACACACTGAGCGAAGACGGAAAAACATATACATTCACATTACACGATTCAAAATGGTCAAATGGTGATCCAGTGACTGCTCATGATTTTGAATATGCATGGAAGCGTGCTATAAATCCAGAAACTGCTTCTGAATACGCACATATTATGTTCGATATTAAAAACGCTGAAAAAATAAATAAAAAAGAATTACCAATTGATTCATTTGGTGTAAAGGCGATTGATAATAAAACGCTTGAAGTACAGTTAGAACACCCTGTTCCATACTTTTTAGGGTTAATGGGATTTGCAACATTTTATCCTCAAAACAAAAAAGTTGTAGAAGCGCAAGGGAAAAATTACGGACTTGAAGCTGCAAATGTAGTTTATAACGGGCCGTTTCAATTAAGTGAATGGAAACATGATACAAGTTATAAAATGTCAAAAAACCCGAACTACTGGGATAATAAAAATGTGAAGTTAAGTGAAATTAATGTAAATATCGTAAAAGATACTTCCACAGCCGTTAATTTATTTGAAAGCAAACAAGTAGACCGAATTACGATTAATTCAGAGTTTGTTGATAAATATCAAAAAGATCCGAGCTTAAAGAAAATGGAACGTCCTTCTATGACATTTTTCCGATTTAGCCAAAAGAATCCTTTATTAGCAAACAAGAATGCTCGAAAAGCTATTTCGCTCGCTTTTGATAAACAAGGAATCGCAACAACGATTTTAAATAATGGTTCTATACCAGCGAATGCATTCGTTCCGAAAGGATTCGTAAAAGGACCTGATAATAAAGACTTTCGCAGTACAAGTAATGTAAAAGTAGAAACAAATGTGAAAGAAGCTAAATCACTATGGGAAACTGCGAAAAAAGAAACAAATTTACAAAATGCCTCTCTTTCAATCATAACAACAGATGAGTCTAACGATAAAAAAATTAGCGAGTTTTTAAAAGGTGAACTGGAGAAAAACTTACCTGGACTTAAAATCACATTACAGCCACTTCCAGTAAAAGCATTTTTAGATCGTGAAGGAAATGGTGACTATGAAATTTCACTTTCTACATGGGGACCAGATTATCCTGATCCTACAACATTCTTAAATATGTTTGTCACTGACGGACCGTTTAATAAGATGAGCTATTCAAACAAACAATACGACGAATTAATTGAGAAAACGAGCTCTACTTTAGCAACTGATTTACCAGCACGTTGGAAAGCGTTCCAAGATGCAGAGAAAATCTTACTTGAAGATGATGCAGCTATCGCTCCAATATTCCAATCAGGGCTTGTATATTTAGAACGTCCAACAGTAAAAGGTGTTGTTATTCGTCCATTTGCAGGAATTTATTCTTATAAGTGGGCCTCTATTACAGAATAAGAAAAAGGCGATCCTAACATATATTAGGATCGCCTTCTTTATTAAATTGCAAAACGCTTATACTTTTCGTAATCACTCGTCTTACATTCTACCTCTAGTTTTGTACCTTCGTTTTCATAACTTGTAGATAAAACGTGCGCATGATTATTGAAATAAGAAACTACCTGTCCTTGATCATACGGAATTAACATTTCACACTTCGTATACTCTTTATAAATGTGTGAACGAATCATTTCGACAAGCTCTTCTATCCCAACATGTTTCTTCGCTGATAAATAAACGCGGTCTTCTTGTACTTTCGGAATTTCAACATCTACCATATCTGATTTGTTATAAGCATAAATCGTCGGGATATTTTCTACTCCAATTTTCTTTAACGTCTCATTTGTAATATCAATTAACTGTTCATAATTTGGATTTGCGTAATCTACAACGTGAATAAGTAAGTCTGCTTCCGCTACTTCTTCTAACGTTGAACGGAATGCTTTCACAAGGTGATGTGGTAATTTACTTACAAATCCAACTGTATCTGTTAATAAAAATGATTTGTTATCTGGCAAATCAATATTTCGTACAGATGTTTCTAACGTCGCGAATAACATATCTTTTTCAAATACTTGTTTCTCTTCTGTACCGTTGTAAATTTCAAGCATCGCATTCATCGTCGTTGACTTTCCGGCGTTCGTATAGCCTACTAATGCTACAACTGGTACTTCATTTTTCTTACGTTGCTTTCGCTGCGTTTGACGCTGGGCAACAAGTGCTTCTAGATCTTTATTTAAAACTGAAATTTGTTCTTCAATTTTACGACGATCTAACTCTAATTTCTTCTCACCGACACCTTTATTTTTCGTACCAACTCCGCCGCTCTGTCTTCCTAACGATTCACGAAGACCGATTAAACGAGGCATCATATACTGAAGGTGCGCTACCTCTACTTGCAACTGCGCTTCTTTCGTTTTCGCACGCTGCGCAAAAATATCTAAAATTAATATGGTACGATCAATAACTTTACAATCTAAATCCGCTTCTAAATTTCGAATTTGTGAAGGAGATAATTCGTCGTTAAAGATTACCATATTCGCATCTACTTCATTTACATAGGCTGCTACTTCTTCAATCTTTCCTTTTCCAATATAATGGGACGGATTTACTCGTTGTAAATTTTGCGTCACTTGCCCAATTACCTCTACATCACAAGCTTCTGCAAGATTTGTTAGCTCTTCCATTGAATATGCAAAATCATCTTCATTACCTAAATTTACTCCAACTAAAACTGCTCTTTGTAATAATTCTTCCATATATTTATTCCTCCATTTCGATTACGTAAAATAAAAAACACAGGTTACTGCCTGTGTTTTCGTAAACGGATAAGGGTTCACCAAAGAAATAGAAGAAAGTTATACTTTCGTCCTATCTCATAGTCAAAAAGTCCCAAGATCATATACGCATCCACAATAAGTGTTCACCTATACGATCCCATTCTATTTATAAAGGCAAAACAAAAAGAGGGCGTATTCGTCCCTCCCTCTTTTTCACATATAAGCTTAATAAAGGGTTCCTTTAAAATAGGCAGACCAATCCCGTTCACTCTGCACACAGACAGAGCCTTTGAGCGCTATTCAATTATTGGCACAAAGTATTGAGACGTAATCTGATTAAGATCAAAGGAAGCCCCTCCGTTCATTTTAAGTTACATAAAGTGTAGCATAAGTAATTCGCTTTCACAAGGTTTAACAACCTATATCACGCGAAAGAAAATCCTTATATTTTTACTTTAATCGTCATTTTTTGCGAGTGCTTTTCACAACAAAAATAACAAAAGTAATTATCAATAACAGCCCAATGGAAATGATAGAAACTTGCCACCAACTTAAACTACTCACCATTTCCCCTTTTAAATCGACTTTCTTCGTCGGAATAGACTCTTTTGCAATTTGACTTAAAGCCACTTTGTCCGCTCCTGCCTCATCTAATCTCTTCGTTCCACTACAACTATGTGTGTGTAATTGTTTTTCAGATCCTCTTTGAGAAGAATATACTAAGTACTCTCCTCCCTCTACAAAGTGAAACACACAATCACCACCATTTGTATATACAATAATTTGCGAAGAAGTTGTCCCTTTCCAAATTTCCTTCACTTCAAATAATACTTCAATCCCAATCCCTTCTTTCCTTCCAACCTCAATTACCTTCCCCTCAAATACTACATCGTTTTTTTGGAATGCATCTTCTGCTGATACGTTAATACAATCACAAGCATAAGATTTCCCTGGAAAAATAATAAGAATAAAGCTACAAATAATGACAACAGGCAATATATACAAAATTCTTTTCAAAGAGCCCAACTCTCTTCATTATCAATTTTAAAAACTTATCGTATATTATTTTTTACAACACTCGCCAAATTCCTTCAAAGTAAGTTAAGCTTTTTCGTTTCAATACAATAAAAGTCTTTATTGACATTTTTACAACCTAATAATAGTATCAGGTTATAAAAATAAGTTAGGAGATGTTCTCATGCATTCTAAATCTCGTATTACTGCAATTGGTACTTATGTTCCAAATCAAATATTATCTAATAACGATTTAGAGAAAATGATTGATACGAATGATGAATGGATTGTACAAAGAACAGGAATGAAGGAAAGACGAATCGCGAGCGAAGACGAATACTCCTCACACTTAGCCATTAAAGCAATTGAAAATTTATGTACAACTTTTAAAAAGAACTTAGAAGATATAGACTGTATCATCGTCGCTACAACAACCGCTGACTATGTTTTTCCGAGTGTCGCGTGTCAAATACAACAACACTTCAGCATACCTCATACAATAGCATTTGATTTAAATGCAACTTGCGCTGGTTTCACATATGGCCTGCACATCGGTAATAGCTTGATTACTTCTGGATCACATGAAAAAGTACTTGTCGTAGCAACAGAGACATTATCTAAAGTTACTGATTACAGCGATAGAACGACCTGTATTTTATTCGGTGATGGTGCTGGCGCTATTTTATTAGAAAGAGATGAAAACAAACCAAGCTTTGTCGCCGCTCACATGGGAACAAATGGTGCTGGTGGCATTCATCTATACAGAACAAATCTATCTACTACTATGAATGGCACACCACTGCAAATAAAAGAAAAAATCGTTCAAAATGGGAGAGAAGTATATAAATGGGCAACACGTACGGTACCAGCAGGTATAAAAGAACTATTACATACCGCAAATATGCAAATAGATGATATAGATTGGTTCATTCCTCATAGCGCTAACTTACGAATGATCGAATCTATTTGTGAAAAATCTCAAATTCCAATACAAAAAACATTAACGAGCGTAGAATATATGGGGAATACATCTTCTGTCTCTATTCCACTCGCTCTAGATTTAGCTAGAAAGGAAAGGAAATTAAATAACGGAGACACACTTTTACTATACGGATTTGGCGGTGGTCTTACGCATTTAGGCCTTATTGTGGAGTGGGATTTAAACTAACATTTTTCTTTTATACAACTAACTACAAAAAAGCAGCATCCAAAGATTGGTTACCCCACTTTGAACGCTGCTTCTACTCTCTTAATTTTATTTACCTGTCCGAGCCCATATCACAACAGGAATAAGCATGAAAGCTAAAACGCCCCCTGCTAATGACAATGCCGCATAACTTGAATTCGCTACTACCATTCCTGACATCGCTCCACCTGAGGCTCCCGCTAGCGCAATAAACACATCTATTTTCCCTTGTGTTTTTGCACGTGTGGAAGGTATAGTTGCATCAACAATTTGAGCCGTTCCACTTATTAAACCGAGGTTCCATCCTAATCCAAGTAAAGATAAAGCAACAATTAATAGTATTAAAGAATCACTCGGCGCTATTGCAGCTATGACACCTGCTGCTAGTAAAATTACTCCGCCAGCTATACTCATCGTAGTTCTTCCAATTTTATCAATTAACATTCCTGTAACGAGAGATGGAAGATACATTGCACCTACATGAAAACCAATCACAAGTCCTACTGCACTTAAAGCGTGACCGTGATGCCCCATATGAACTGGAGTCATCGTCATAATTGCAACCATCACGATTTGAGTAAGTATCATTACGATTGCCCCAACTGTAATACCTCGTTTATTTTCTGTCGCTTCTCCTATTACTGGTTGCCCTTTATATGTATGCTCTTGTTTATATGTTTCTATCATATTAGCAATAAGTAACGGATCTGGACGAAGCATAACAAATAGAACAAGACCAGCTAGTATAAATGCTGCTGCCGATAATATGAACGGACCAGCAAGTTCAGGAATTCCAATTGAATGAGCAAACCTTCCCATTACACCTACTAAATTTGGACCTGCGACTGCACCAAAAGTCGTCATTACCATCGTAATACTAATAGCAGTTGCTCTTTGCTTTTTATTCGCTAAATCGGTTCCAGCATAACGTGCTTGTAAATTCGTAGCTGTGCCCGCGCCATATATAAGTAAAGAAACTAGTAAAAGAATAATACTATTTGTTAAAGCTGCCACCACAACTCCAATAGCCCCTAGCCCACCTACTATAAAACCTCCTGCAAGTCCTATGCGGCGACCATGTTTTTGCGATAATTTCCCAACAAAGAAAGCCGCTACCGCAGATCCCATTGTAAACATAGCAGCTGGTAACCCTGCATATGCATCTGTCCCAAGCATTTGCTGCGCAAGGAGTGCACCTACTGTAATTCCAGCCGCTAACCCTGCTCCACCGAACATTTGTGAGATGCTGACGATTATTAATGTTCGTTTATATAATTTTTGTTGGTCTTCTTCTGTATACATACGATTACTTTTTAAAGCCCCCGCCTTCTCCAACAATTCCTCATCCTCCCTTTAAAATTAAACCCTCTTGTTAATGTACTATGTTTAACGTTACATATTCAATGGCATTTCCCATTCTTCTCTTTCATTCTAAAAAACTCTCTAACCAAATTCGTCTTCTCTCATGCTATATTAAAAATACTACTACTCGCAATATGCAAGAAGAAAACAATAAAAAAACAGGCTACTATTAGCCTGTTTTTTTACACTTCCTCTACCACTCTTTCCCTTCTCTTTTTACTCAAAGTCGTTCCTCCCAAAAATAACAAACTTACTAAAGCACAAACTAAAATAATTGGTACACTCGCTTTATATAAATCTGTAAAACTCATCGCCATCTGATTCTTAGCATAATGATTCACGTCATCTGAAAATGCGAGTACCTCTTTCTTTACAATTTCCTCTTGCTTTTCAACTTCCTTTATCACTTGATTCATAACTTCTTCTCTTTTTATATCTCTATATTCTACTGGGATAGCATTTAATACTTCATCCACTTTTTGTTGAATTAATTCGTCTTTTTTCTCTTTATTTAACCCTACAAATGTTTCAGTTTGCTGCTTTTCTATATTTTTTTCTATACTTTGATTCTCTATTTTTTCTTTTGCTATTTGTAATACCTCAGCTTGCTGAGCACGATTCACATGAATATTGCTCACTTTTTCTTCTGCATAACGATATACATTCTCTTTATTTACAGATAAATTGTGAGTTAAGTTAGATACAAATATTGCGACCGCTAATACAATTCCTACTTGCCGCAACATCGATACAACACTTTGAGAAGCAGTTAATAATTCTCCTTCAAACGAAGACGCACTTAAAACTGTAATTGGCCCTACTACTAAACCATATCCAACACCTAATATCATACATGGAATAATAATTTCTATATTTGTTGAATTAACAGCAATCATTTGCAACCAATAATAAGATAGACCCATAACAAGAAAGCCTGACAAAATAATAGTTACTTTTCCGAGTTTTTTAATTAAAGTTGCTGCAACTGGTGAAACAAAAAATATCATTGCTGAAATAGGTGTTACTAAAAAAGCTGCTTCAATTTCCGTTCGACCTTGTATTTTCGTCAAGAATGTCGGAAGCAATACTGTTACTCCAATTAAAAATAAATTACTTAATATAACAACGATAGATGCTCCTACAAACATTCGATCTTTAAATAATTTTAAATTTATCATCGGATTATGAATTTTTCTTTCCACTAAAACAAATAGAATAAGAGAAATAGTGCTAATTGCATAACAAGACAAAGCAATATTACTTTGCCATCCCCATGTATTGCCTTTTACTAATATGAGAGTAAAAGAAAAAATTGCTGTGCTACTTAATAGTAGTCCTACCCAATCTATTTTTGAGATAATACGTTCTTCATTTTTTATTTGCAGCATAATGCAGCATAAAATGATTCCAAGAATACAAATTGGAACATTTACGAAGAACACCCATCTCCAACCGAAATTTTGTGTAATAATTCCACCTATTACTGGTCCCATTGCGGCTGATAGTCCTTGTGTTACACCTAAAATTGCAAGTGCAACATGCCTCTTTGCTAATGGCATTGCTGATACGCCGATTACCATACTTGTCGGAAATAAAATTGCTGCACCAATACTTTGTATAAAACGAGAAAAGATGAGAAAATCGCCCGTATTAGCAAAAGCACAAAGCACTGATCCACCACCAAAAATTATCAAACCAAGAATATACATCTTTGCTTTCCCAAAAATATCAGCTATCCGTCCTAGTGGAATGGCTAGTACTGCAATCGTCATCGTATAAACATTTAATATCCAAGACATCTTTTCTAATGAAGTATTCACACTTGTTTGTATAGCTGGTAAAGCTATATTCATAATCGTTGTATCAATCATACAAAGAAATATACCTAAGCACATTAAAAAGACAATCTTAATACCCTTTGATTGCTCCATGTTCATCTACCCCTTTATTTATTTTGAACACATTTTTCATTCTTCTGTTTTATTATTTTCTTTCGCTTCTAACTGCTCTAACTTTCTCTTCAGCGTCTCTACTTGTGCACTATATGTTGCAATACCTACATCAAGTGAAATTTCCTCAACAAAAGTAATACCTTCTCTCCACTTTTCATATTTCAAACGAAGATCCGCAATGTATACCTCTTTTCTTTCAATTTCGTCCTCAATCCATTTTTTTATCGCTTTGTCATCGCTATAATTACCAAAATACATCCTCATTAAAAAATCTGAACGTAAAACATCTTTCTCTACATCTGTTTGCATGTACTGATAAAACTCTTCACGCCCTTCATCTGTAATAAAGTACATTTTCTTATTCGGTTTTCCTTCTTGCATAATAACCTCTTTCTTTATTTTCCCCTCTTTTTCCAACTGTCGTAACGTTGGGTAAATCATTCCAAAACTCCCATCAAAGAAATGAGTAAATACGTCTTCAAACACAATTTTAATATCATAACCAGCCATTTCTTTTCCCATTAACAAGCCTAAAACAACATCTCTTCCCTTCAAAATAAAACCTCCATACTGTATATAATCAATAATCATATTAACATTGTTAATATGATTATTGATTATATACCTTATTCCGTTAATTGTAAAATGTTTCTAAATAAAAACACCCTGTAATTTTATTATCTAAAATTACAGGGTAACTCTACTTTATATTTCATATACAAACTTTTTACTATTTTACAACTTCATCTTGAATAGTTTCAAAGCCTTCTGTCTTTCCCTCTTTTATTTCATAATAATAAGAAGGTAATTCTATATTACGTTCTAAAAGGTAATCCTCAATTAATGAAATAATTACCTTCAACGTTTTCAAACGTGCGTATAATTTATCGTTACTCGCGATAATTTGCCATTTTGCATTTGGCTTATTTGTTTTTTCAAACATGTCTTCCATTGCTTCAACATACTCATCCCATTTTTCACGGTTACGCCAATCTTCGTCTGTAATTTTCCATCTTTTCAAAGGATTTTTTTCTCTATCTTTAAACCTCTTTAATTGTTCCTCTTTACTAATATGATAGAAGAACTTCCCTATTATATAATGATCATCTGTTAATAGTTTTTCAAAATCATTAATCTCATCATACGCTCTCGTCCACTCTTCCTTTGTAGCAAACCCTTCAACACGCTCAACTAACACACGGCCGTACCATGAGCGATCAAAAATAGTAATTTGCCCGTATTGAGGTAGTTTCCGCCAAAAACGTTGCAAGTAGTGGTACCTTTTTTCATGAGGTGCTGGTGCTCCAATTGGATTTACTTGGAACCCACGCGGATCAAGGTGTTCCGTAACTCGCTTAATCGCTCCACCTTTTCCAGCCGCATCCCAACCTTCCATAACGAGCATAACTGCGATTTTTTCTTCTTTTACAATTTGCTGCAATGCTAATAAGCGCATTTGATATTTTTCTAACTTCTTATTGTACTTAGATTTCGATTCAATTCTTTTCGTTACATCTACTTTAGCAAGATGTCCATTTCCCATAAAACAAATCCCCCTTGTTGTATGACAATGTTATTTTAACATATTATTGGAAATTTTTTAACATTAGAAAAATTTCTACACAGCTTCCTTCTCTAATTGCACATCTACTTCAATATTCTCATTTTTATTTTTCACAGCTTTTATAAAGAATACAGCAGTTAATATAACGGTAATAATCACATCTACCATATAAGATGTGGTTAACGAGATATTAAAACCAATTTTCGCATTCAAAATGTAAATTACAGTCATGAGTGTCATGAATATTGCTGGAATTAAGGAAACAACATGCGGTTTTCTTTTTATGAATAAATACATCGTTCCAATCCATAACGCAATTGCTGCAGTCGATTGGTTAAACCAAGAGAAATATCTCCATCTTATTCACTAAAAGAGACTATATTTTTTACAATTGAATTATGGTATACCCTCTCACAAAAAGAAGATAATAACAAATAAATCCGTTACAGAATGGGAGCTCTCTAAAAATGAAACGAAAAATACTTTCTCTCTTTGCACTAATCTGTTTAGCACTACCAATACAAGCTAGTGCATACACATTTCAATCACTACCAATTGAATCAAAGTCAAAACAGTGGTCTATCGAAATTGACAAATCTTATAACGCAAACAAACAAGCAATGCAGCCAAAACAAGATATATATGATACGTATAGTTTACTCGTAAAAAACATCGGTAATGATGTATCAAATGTATCAGTGGAAATACTTGATAACACTCCTACCTCTAAAGCCACTTTTAATCCCACTACGTTAAATAGCAACGTTTCTAAAAGTCAGACAAGCTCTGACTACATCGTATTCCCTTTAGACTTTAATAGCCATAATTTTAAAGTCGTCATTACTTGGGAAGAAAAAAATTTCTCCTACAACGGTCATCCGGTAAATGAGGGGGAACAAATGAAACAAACATTTGTATTTAATGAAGAATAAGCCCTAATTTGATTAGGACTTATTCTTCATTTACAAAACCAGATTGAATCGCTTCCGTCACTTCTTCTGTGATTTCTAGTTCTGTTGCTTCTGTACTAATTTTCTTGTCCCAAATATGTACGGAAGGCTTGTCGTTACAAAAATGTTTTATTAATACGAGTTGGTTATATGCTAGCTTATTTTCTCTATGGGTAGCAATATAGACTATGAAATTTTTTGCTTCAAAAACCTTTTCCTGCAAAGTGTATTGGCTGACCAATTCCTTTGCTACTATATCGTTCAAGTTTTCTATAATCATATAAGTCGTTCCCCTTTCCCTTATATCATCAATCAAATCGTCGAATACTTGGTACACATAACGCTATTCTAATTGTTACAAGTCCTAATATAGCTAGTGTTATAATCGTTATCTCACCACCTATGACAATAGCGAACCATCGTTATCGAACTACCTAAAGTCGAAAGTAATTGCCCAATCCATAAAAATTTAAAATGTGGTGACGCTTTAACCGGCAATATCAATTTACCAACATAACTTACATTTTTCTCTGTTCGTATTTCTCCTGGCATACCTCTCTCCTCTTTTCAAATTAAGTTAACACTAAAAATAAAACAGAAAATTCAAACTTTAATGCCTTTAATTATATATGAAACTGTTAAATTATTGGTCAAAATATAAAAAGGTGTTTTCATAAATGAAAACACCCTTTTTGTCTATAATTTTAAGTTCTGCTTCAATGTCCAATATTTTTCTTGAGCATTTTCAAGTGAAAATTCTACCCAACCATTTGGATCTTCACGATATACATTTACTTTTGTACCATTTTCTAATTTTCCAACTTCATTTTGTGTAATATTTGGTACACTCTTAATTGGATTGTTAAACGGAAATGGAACTTGGTAGTAAGATCCTACCGATTGAACTGTAGCTTTTGCATCTTTTGCATAATCTTTATATGGAATCGCTTCGCCTAGTGCATTTACATTTAATGTATTAGGATTTTTCGCTAATCGTTTTACATTTTCATAATCTTTCTTGTTAAACGGTTTAATACGTTCCATAATATTAGCTATTTTTCCAGCCCATGCTTTATCTGTTGCATACTTAACATTCATATCAGGTAATGTGTAACCATTGAAATGAGGAGCACCTTCTTCTAAGTAGTTCTTTCTTACATAATCAGCATTGTACGAAATACTTTGCCCGTACGATGGTAAATATTTTGCATATGCAAATGGATCCCAATCAAATGCCTTTAGTCCAAATAGATTATGTTTACGATATGCAATTTCTGATTTCCCGTAACCAGATTCTAAGATTGCATGTGAAGCTAAGTATAATGCGCTCACACCATACTCATTTTGTGCTTGAATAAAATCTTTACCAGTTCCAATAAGCGGACTGTCCGGGTGAGATTTTTTTATGAAATTATCAATCTCTAGTGCCGTTACGTTCGATGGTAATGTCACATCTAGATTAATATACGATGGCTGTTCAACAGGAACATCATTTTTAATTTTCATCGCTTTATATAGTAGTTGTGCATAGCTTTCACGTGTTAATACACCTGAGGGATCAAATCCTCCAAGCCCATTCCCTTCCGCTACACCATTGGATTGCAATGCACTAATTGCTTCTTTTGCCCACCAGTGTGTTTCATCTATATCATTAAATGTATGTGGTGCTTTTACTGCTAATTTAAATGCTCTTTGCAAAATAACAGACATTTCAGCACGAGTTAATGATTCTTTCGGTCTAAACGTCCCTTTACCATCACCTACGAAAATCCCCATATCTGTTAATGCCAAAATTTCTTTTGGGAACATCGTCGTTCCTGCACTAATATCAGAGTATGGATTTTTATAATCACTTTTTACTTCTGGTTTTAATGCGCGATACATTAATGCTGCTACTTGCTCACGAGTTACAACATCTCCAAAGCCAAATTTACCATTATCGTAACCTGCAATAACCCCTTTTGACGTTAAATCAGTAATCGCTTCAAGCGCCCAATGATTTTTCGGAACGTCTGGAAATTCTTTTGTGGATGCAAACGAAGTTGCTGGAGCCATCACTACTTGAAGTGCGACTGTCACTGCTAACACATTAGAAATAACTTTTTTCATAAATTTTTTAACACGTTATGTATATGCTTGTCCCGTGTTAACTTGCCTCCCTTTATCGTATAATTTTCCCTATTAAACTAATAAACTCTTAAGTCGTTAACAGTAAAATTATACGTGATAAAAATAAACTAATCTACCATTATTTTATTTATAATCGGTATAATACGATATATCTTTTTATTTTGATACAAAATTATATAAACCCATATAAAAAGTCCATCATCCCTATATAGATGATGGACTTAACAATTCATGTTTTTTATTTAGATAAACGATATTTAGAAACATCGAAACCTTTCCATTCATAATAATCTAAAATCCCAGCATAAACTGCCTCAGCAGCAATTTGTCTTCCTGATTCAGTAGCTAATTTACCATTATCTATATCATTATCAATAAAGGCAAGCTCTGTTAAAACTGCTGGTACTGTATTATTATTTACTACATAAAGTGAGTGATTGTCTTTTATAGTTCTATCTCTTGTATGTAGTGCTTCTACTACTCGTGTTTGAATTTTCTTCGCTAATACTTCACTATCCTTTTCAATCTGTGTCTCTTCTCCACGCTTGGATTTTTTATAATAATATGTTTCCGTTCCATGACCATCATGATTTTCAGAAGAATTTGCATGAATGCTTACAAATATATCTGCATTGTTCTCTTGACCAAATTTCACTCGATTCGCAAGAGATTCATTCCTGTTACTTCCTGGATTTCCGTTCTCTTCACGTGTTAACAAAGGTCTTAAAGGTGTATTTTTTTCTAGCAACTTCTGTAATCTTAAAGATGTATCAAATACAATTTTACTTTCCTCTACACCTTGCCCTGGATTCCCTGGATCAAATCCTCCATGACCAGGATCAATAATAACTACCTTTTCTACTAAAGGATTACCTACTTTAAGTGAGTCAGCCTTTGCAATAAACTGTGCTGCTTCTGCTTTCGTTACAGTTTTCTTAGGCTCCCACTTCTCACCAGTACCAAGAGAGATGCCTAATTCAACTAGGATGTTAGCTTTTTCTTTACCCCAGTTTAATGTTTCTAAATCTTTGAATTTAGTTGCTGGAGTACCATTTACTTTAGAATCTAATTTGTAAGCTTCTACAAGAAGAGAGGCCATTGAAACTCGGTCAATTTTCCCAGTTGGGTCAAAGACGCCTGGGCCTTTCCCTTTAACAACACCAGCTTTTTCTACAGCTGCGATGAATGGAGTGTACCAATCGTTTTGAGAATCACCGAAAGATGGTTTAGCATTTTTATCGATTGGTAAGTTTAAGATTTTAGCCATCATTGTAGCTGCTTCTGCACGAGTGATTTCTTTTCCAGGCTCGAACATTCCTTTATCGTTACCTGTAACTGCACCTTTATCTACTAAATAGTAAATAGAATCTTCTGCCCAATGTTTAGCTACGACATCTGGAAATTTTTTTGTTTGTGCGAAACTACTAGATGAATAAGATAATATACTAGCTGCGATTACTCCTGCTGCGATTATTCTATTTCTCATAGAATATATTCCCCTCTCAAGTACAATGTTTTTATGTAACAGACTAATTATAGTTCTGAAAATTAGTAATAGTCAATTGAAAATTGTATAATTTTGTATTATTATTGTATTTTTTGTCATACATAGCTATAGTTAAAAACTATAAGATTTTATAAGAGGAGAGATTCATATGAGCAACAATTGGAAAGATATAGAGCACCGTATTTATACAATGTGTATGATCCAGCGAAATAATGAAGTCTTACTTATAAAACGCCCCGATCATCTAGGCTTCCCTGGTTACATCGCTCCTGGCGGTAAAGTAGATTTTCCAGAAAGTATCGTTCAAGCTGCTCAGCGAGAAGTAAAAGAAGAAACTGGATTATTTGTTTCAAATTTAACTTTTAAGGGATTAGATGAATACGTAAATCCGAAAGAAAATGTTCGATATATGGTATTTAACTATTGGACAGATTCATTTGAAGGTGAACTCCTTTTGAATCCTCCTGAAGGCGAATTATTATGGGTACCAATCGATACAGCATTAAACCTTCCTATGCAAGATTGGTTTAAAGAAAGATTCCCATTATTTTTTGAAAAAGGTTCGTTTGAAATTCAACGTGTTTGGGACCGAGACTTAGATAAACAAGTTGCTATGACAATTACCCATACGTAGAAAAGCTTGGAATCTCTCCAAGCTTTTTTTACTTCTTCTCTATTTTCTTAATCTCATAATCAATTTCTAAAAACTTAACCCCAAATATCCACATTCTATGATTAGCTTCTAGTAGTTGATCCGTGCACTCTTTAATAATAAAAGTCTCTGCTAACGGTAACCGTATTGTAAAGAAACGAGTATGTAAATAAATCCCCTCATCTCCCTTACCATTTTTTCTCAGCTTACTAGTAATGATTAAATCATTACTCATATTACATAATTTCAAAACCCCCGTCATATTCGAATATGGTAAAGGTAATCCGATATTCATGTATGTCTCATTCTCATGTGTATGTTTTGAGTAAAGAGCTACAAAAATAGATTCTCCTGCTTCATTTTTTCTTAGCCAAGCCCTTACATTCTCTCTTCCATCCTTCTCATCTATTACCCCGATGATAGAGCCATGCATCGTTTCCCACTTGCCGCCCATTCCTAAATGTATTTGTCCTACACGCTTACTCATTTTTTCATAGCAAAATGCAAGCGGGTGGAACCAACGATTCCATTTAATATGCGATTGTAACTCATACTCTTTTGTATTTTCATAGAAACGAATAATACTTAAAGAAATCTTGGTCACGTCAAATGCATCACTATGAAACTCATTCATTTTATTAACTAAACCTTTGTATTCCTTGCTATCTATTAAATTCCTGTTATGTAAAAACGCTTCCCCAACTGTCGTATTTCCTCTTAACCTGCTCATTGGTTTCCCGTAATATTTATAATTCGGAGCACTCTTTTCAATCATCCAACCAACAAATGCTGGTAACGCTACTCCAATTCCATTGGCAACACCGTGAATCCAAACCATTTGAGCAATTGTAATCGTCATTACATGTTTCAAATTTCCATATGAATATATAAGTGAAAACATAATTGTTACCATGAGTGTGCTAGACGATATGATCAGAAGAACCTTTGCACTAATAGCATTAAATTTCGTGCGCCAAACATAGATCCCATAACCATAAATAGCGCATAAATATAGGAACACTGCAAAAAATTCAAATACTCTTGAGTACGTAATTCCTATTGCAACTGTCATAGGTGAAATGACGATGATAAACATAATAGCATCATATACTTTACTTCTCTTTTCTCTTTTTCTCCCAATTAAACCAGCTGATAACGGCAATAGAAATGCCGAATAATGAAAGTGTGCAGCTGTAAGCAAAACAATGTCGGAACTAAAGTGCATAATGGAAAGCTTTGCTACAGAAGCAAAAAACCAGAAACCACCTAAAAACAAATACATAAACGCACTATCGATAGCTGTCTCCTCTAACGGTTTCCACCCTCTTTCTAGTAATCTACTTATCCCAAATAACGCAACAATTCCTGTATATACAAACCAAAGTAACGCAAAGAAATAGTGATTTGTTACGAAAGCTAGCATTGCACTAATTGCTGCGATTGGATATAAAAGTGATACTAGTTTATAAAAGGATACATATGATCCATTTCTTGTTTTCTTATCAATGATGCAAAATGACATCGGTATAAATAACAAAATAGATAATAATATAATTGCTTCCACTGGGTTTATATTTGACCACTCACATATTAGAAAAATAATATAACAAGCAAGCCCAACTATTATATTTTTCATATCATTTATTTCCTCTCCACAAATGTTCCCTTATATGAAAATAATGAACCAATTAACGGATTGCGTACTTGTACATGAATTCGAAAACATTGTAGTGTTTCATCATAACTTTCTACAATTTTGGCCTCTCCGTATAAAAATCTAGGTAACGGGACTTTTCTTCCAAACATATAAAACCATTGTTTCTTTGAAGAAATATGCATTGCCCCCACCTCATCAATATGAAAATTCAACGTAGAAACAAGTATGTGCGGTTCACCAAAATAATCTACAATTTCATTATTCCCTTCATCCAACTGCATAATGGCATTAAAATACCTTTTCTTATTATGAAAATAAAAAGTACGATTCCACCGAACAAATTCATTTCCATGTTCATCTCGCTCAGCGATATTATGTATTGTAAATGGCACTTCCTTCCCACGCTCAGAGAAAAACATTCTAAACTTCGATGCAATTTTTAATATTAATTTTACGAAAAAAGAACCTCCGTAAATTTCATCCATCTTTCCTTCTCCAGTAAAGCTATTTTCTTCCGTAATCTCATAGCGTTTCTGTAATTTTGGATGAAGTTTTTTATAAGAATCCCCTAATAGTCTTTCATAAATATTAGCCATACATTATCACTTTCTCTTCCTCTTGCAATTTTTTGCACTTGGTAAATCAAAACTATTTATATAACCGACAATCGATAACCCCATTAGTAGAACGTTTAATGTAATTGGATTAAACGGCTCTGTAAAGCTTACGATATTCGTAAATCCCGCCACTATCGTTAAGGCTATTAACATAAAAATATGTATGATAAATACTTTTCGTTTTTGAAATGGCAACAACCATATGACACCAAAAATAAGTTCTAGTAATCCAATTATTTTAAGTACAAAAATACTATGTTCAGTTGAACCAATCATAACAGATAGCATTTTTACTTCTTCTGAATGAGTAAACACTAGTTTCGGCACTATTCCTTGATACATCCATACAAATGCAAATAAAAAACATACGAGCCAATATGTCATTGTTCTTCTAATTAGTAACTTAGGATGAAGTCCCTTTTCTATCCATAATTTTAACGCATCAAAACTCCAAGCAGTCGCCCAGCCTAATAAAGGCCGAAAAATATAGAAATCTATTATATTCCCTATACGACCAAACCTCGTATCATAATCATATTGTGTCTCAAAATGAATGTGTTCTTCACGCGGTGTATACTTCCAATAACCACGCCCTATTTGAATAAGTGATAATTTATTATCCGTCCAAAATTTTAAAGAAGAAATTCTTTCACCCGTTTCTTTTCTTATTTCACCTATCGATTCCCCTTCACCAGCTATTTCAAGCCCAAATCCGATCTTTGTTTTATATAAAAACTTCTGCGGTTCTCCTTCTTTTTTCTCTAAATACGAAATTTCAGTAAAACGAGCATCCCATTCTGTATGTATATCTGGTTCTTGCGTATGATCCCATAATTTCTCCATTGTTGTGTTCATTTCTGTCGAAACATAAATAGGCTTTTTCCTCTTCATTCTTCCACCTCCAATACACTATAAATTTAATGTACATGCTATGAATTTATTTTGCTACATTTTTCACAAACTTTTTCATAAATAGAAAGAATTTTTAAAATATATATAAAACACTTGATTCCCCGAAAAATTTAAATTATTATAAAACAAATGTTACCAACAACTTCATAAATCAAACACTCTCGCCTAAAACGTGAGATAGAGGTTGCGATACTTATGAGTATTCTAATGGAGACACAGAGATGTCTATGAAATTAGATGAAAGGAAGTATTGCCGAAATCGATACATATCTCTGCATTTATCGATTGGGGCTGTTTTCGAATAGAAACAGAACTGTCATATGTACAGACGTGTATGTATGAAGAGCTATCTACAAAAAAGAGATATCATTTTTATGGTATTCCTTTTTTGGCGGTTTTTTTATTAGCTCCGTTTTCTGTTTCCCTTTTCCTGTAACAGCACCATCCTCACTTATTTGAGATGGTGTTTTTTGTTTTTCTCTGGTAACTACAGGAATATTGGGATTTATATATGTCCTAATCTATTCTTAAAAATGGATGAAAGAAGGAATTCGTAATGGAAACGATTGTACAAAAATTTGGTGGCACTTCTGTTGGAAGCGTTGAGCGCATTCAACATGTAGCAAATTTAATTATTGAAGAATATAAACAAGGACATAGTATCGTCTCTGTCGTTTCAGCGATGGGAAAAAGCACAGATGAACTCGTAGCACTCGCTAACGCGATTTCAGAAAATCCGAGTAAACGCGAAATGGATATGCTTCTATCAACAGGAGAGCAAGTTACTATTTCATTATTAACGATGGCACTACAAGCAAAAGGTTATAACGCGATTTCATTAACAGGATGGCAAGCTGGTATTACGACAGAATCTGTACATAGTAGTGCACGGATTACTGAAATTAATACTGATCGAATTCAGTCTTATCTTACTGAAGGCACAATTGTTATTGTAGCTGGCTTCCAAGGAATCAGTGAAAACCATGAAATTACAACGCTTGGCCGTGGTGGTTCTGATACAACTGCTGTTGCATTAGCTGCTGCACTGAAAGCAAAAAAATGTGATATTTACACGGATGTGACCGGCGTATATACGACGGACCCACGAGTTGTAAAAGATGCTTATAAATTAGATGAAATTTCTTATGACGAAATGCTAGAACTAGCAAACCTCGGTGCTGGTGTATTACACCCGCGTGCTGTTGAGTTTGCTAAAAATCATAATGTCATTTTAGAAGTTCGCTCAAGTATGGAACAAGAAAACGGAACAATTGTAAAAGGAGAATGTAACATGGAACAACAATCAATCGTTAAAGGTATTGCATTTGAAGATAATATTACACGCGTCACAATGAAAGGATTGGAACAAGGTGCACTTTCAACAGTTTTTTCTACATTAGCAACAGCACATATTAATGTAGATATCATCATTCAAAGTATTACAAATGAAGGAACTGTTCACCTCTCCTTCTCAATCCATTCTAATGATTTAAAAGAAACATTAGAGGTATTGGAACAAAATCAAGAAACACTTCACTATGAATCTGTAGAATATGAAAATCATTTAGCAAAAGTATCCATTGTAGGATCTGGTATGGTCTCTAATCCAGGAGTTGCTGCGAATATGTTCACTACTTTAAAAGAAGAAAATATTCATATTAAAATGGTAAGTACATCAGAAATTAAAGTATCTGTCGTTATTGACCGCCTTCATTTAGTAACAGGTGTTGAGGCGCTGCATCAATCATTTATGGCAAAAATTGAGCCTTTAGTGCAGATGAGTTAATTTCCACCGGTAAAACTTAAAAAAAATATATGAATCTATTTCCTTCCTATATAAATAGAAACAGGGTAGGTCTGTTTTGTGGGAAAGTCGAAGTTATTCTATCGAATAGCAATTACATTATCAAATTTTTGAAATGATAGCATTCACGAAATAAAGTTCTCGCATATTTCAATAGTAAAGGGTTTACGAAGTGTTATTCGTTAACAAGATTTTATATACTATGCCCGAAAACACCTTGTCACATTTTCCTACACTGTGACAAGATGTTTTTTGTTTAGAAGAGATTTTAGTATAATTATGAGGATAATTAAATAATAAATTTATACATAAAAGGAGATAAAAACTATGGCAAACAACCGATTACTACGAATGGACAATGTCAGCATCGTTGTAGAATCACTTGATGACGCAATCTCTTTCTTCGAGGAGATTGGCTTGAATCTCGAAGGGCGAGCTACTGTTGAAGGTGAATGGGCTGGCCGCGTAACTGGACTCGGTTCTCAGTGCGTAGAGATTGCTATGATGGTTACGCCAGATGGCCACAGCCGAATTGAACTTTCGCGATTTCTCACCCCACCTACTATAGCAGATCACCGGACAGCTCCTGTAAACGCCCTCGGTTATTTGCGCGTCATGTTCACCGTTGAAGACATTGACGAAATGGTATCGAGACTGACTAAGCATGGTGCTCAGCTCGTTGGTGAAGTAGTTCAGTATGAGAACTCGTATCGACTCTGCTACATTCGTGGAACCGAAGGAATTTTAATCGGTTTAGCGGAAGAACTCGGTAATAAATAAGTAATGTTTTATTAGAAGTCTTTACCGAAGTAAAAATATTTGAAAGAACTTTACGCTTAATAAAACTTAAATTTTGAACCCCGTCCTAGCTTTAGAACGGGGGTTATGATTGTTTAAACTTTTTAACATACTATCAACATCCCAAAATCATTATAAAACAATTCAATTACTTGTTATACTCTTTCCTAGGAAATATAACGGACTCTTCTCACTTCTTATCATATATATCTTTTCTATTAAAAAGCGATCTGAACTCATTCAAAATAACTTTCTTCACGCCAGAGTAAAAAACCATCATGAATAGTGCTATTCCTAATAAGATCTCTTGCATTCCTTCATAATCAACGAAAGCACTCACAATTAGCAAACCAAAGCCAATGTAGAAACCAAATTCATTCTCTTTCTCAAAATCTTCATCTTCATCAATATGTATTTTCTCTTTTAAATTTTGGTTCCCTTTTATTAACTCATCGAGCGTAACATTATACATTTCACTCAATAAGATCAAATTTTCAATATCAGGGCAACTTTTATCATGTTCCCACTTACCCCGCTTTAACAGGCAGTAAATCTCATCAAAGCTTTTGAGCACAATCAAGGCAGCCAGATGCGATTAACTGCCTATAAAAGCCCGATTGGTTCAACTAATAATCAGTAGGATAAATCGCCCACTGATTAAAGTTTCACTTTATACACCGCTTGCCTCGTTATACCAATCTTTTTAGCAACATCTTTCTGCGAAAATCCTTTTGATTCTCTTAATTTTTTAAGTTGTTGTCCTAAGCTCATAACGTCCCCTCCTTTAACAAATTATTACATAATAGGAGATAAAAAAGAAAGAAACTATTGGTAAAATTCACTGTAAACCATTCGTTTACACAATAAAAAAGAGAGAATAACTCTTTGAGTTATCCTCTCTCTTCTATTAAAACAGATGAATGTTTTCCTTCTTGCAAGCTTCACGTAACTCGTCAGGCCATACAGAAGATTGAACTTCACCGATATGTGCTTTACGTAAGAAGTACATGCACATTCTTGATTGTCCAATACCACCACCAATTGTTAATGGTAGTACATCTTCTAAAATACCTTTATGGAAATCGTACTCACGTTTGAAGTCTTCACCTGTTTTCGTTAACTGTTCATCAAGTGATTTACTATCAACACGAATTCCCATTGATGATAATTCGAATGAAGATTGTAATACTGGGTGCCAGAATAAAATGTCACCGTTTAATTTCCAATCATCATAATCAGCTGCGCGTCCGTCATGCTTTTCACCTGAACGAAGTGCATCACCAATTCCGATAATAAAGACTGCGCCATGTTCTTTCGCAATCGCGTGTTCACGATCTTTCGGTGTTAGTTCTGGATATTTATCTTCTAGTTCTTGGGAAGTGATGAAAACAACCTCTTCTGGTAAATACTTTCCAAGGAACGGATATTTTTCAAATAAGTGGTCTTCTAAATCTTTGAATATTCCATAAATTGTTTGTACTGTTTCTTGCAAGTAGTCTACAGTGCGCCATTCTTTTTGAACGATTTTTTCCCAATCCCATTGGTCGACGTAAATAGAATGCGTTGCATCAAGTTCTTCATCACGACGAATTGCGTTCATGTTTGTATATAAACCCTCACCAGCTTCATATCCGTATTCATGTAATGCAAATCGTTTCCACTTCGCTAGTGAATGGACAATTTCTAATTCTTCTCCTGAATGTAACATATCAAATTCAATTGGACGTTCTACACCGTTTAAGTGATCGTTTAATCCTGATTTCTTCGTTACGAATAATGGTGCAGATACGCGGAATAGTTCAAGGCGTTTTGCTAATTGATCCTCGAAAAATGTTTTAACTTCCTTAATTGCGATTTGAGTCTCTCTTACTGTCATTAATGATTGATACATGGTGGTTTCCTCCTAAAATGTTTGGATGTTGTGAAAAGAAGCCAACAAAAAAAGCCCTTCTTTCCCAAAAAACTGGGACGAAAGACTTTGGTTCCGCGGTACCACCCAAATTAGCAACAGAGGTTGCTCACTTATACAATACGGAGATGAAATATCTCGATACTGTTCTTCTTGTAACGGCGAAGTTCCCGGCTAAGTCTACTTTCCTATAAAGGATTTCGGTTAGCAACTCCAGGAGGTTTTTCATAATAGGCTTCGTATCAGGCTCACACCACCCCTGACTCGCTTAGACTACATCCTACTACTACTCGTCCTTTCATAGTCGTTTTGTTGTCACATCTCTGAAACATTTTATTAATGATTATTCTATACAAAAAATAAAGAAAGTCAACAAAAAGTTTCAAAATATTTTTCAATTCTTTATTTTACGGCTTTATTGATTGTTGCTAATTTAACATCTTTACTTTTTCTGTCTCGTCAATCCAAAAAATGTTTCACTAACCGAAACTAACGTATACACAACAAGTAATGTAATCGTTCGAAATATAGAATCCGCAGTATTTCGTATTATTTTCATTTTCTTTGTAATTCCTTTCAGTTTACGTGCAAATTCGTGTTATACTATAGCATTCAAGCAGTTTATTTTTACTTAAAGCAATCATAGTCATTTATAAAGAGTATGTTCTAAATCATTGACTATTATCAAATAAGATTTTTATATAACGGAGTGATCATATGAGTAAAACGAAAGCAAAACCGAAAAAAGGTGTAGGACAAGGTACAGGAAGTAAAGGATGGAATCGTTGGCAATCAAGTGCAAAAAAAAAGGCAGCTGCAAAGCCATACAAAAGTAAAGGTACAAAGAAGTAATTTAAATAACATTTGATTTCTTTACTTTGTACAAAACAAAATATAATTATTACAACAAAAAAGCTATGCCCTCATACATTTGAAGGCATAGCTTTTTATATTAGATCATTAAAATATCTCGAATTTCTTCCTCCGTGATTGATGATAATTTCTCTTCACCCGGCTCAATCACTTCAGCGATTAAATTTTTCTTACTCTCTTGCAGTTCATGCATTTTTTCCTCAATTGTTCCGTGGGCTACTAATTTTATAACTTGTACTGTATTTTTTTGTCCCATTCGATATGCTCTATCAGCTGCTTGTTGTTCAACAGCTGGATTCCACCATAAATCGTATAATATAACTGTATCGGCACCCGTTAAGTTAAGACCCGTACCACCAGCTTTTAAAGAAATGAGAAATAGATCCCCTTCCCCCTCGTTAAACCGATTACATAGCTCTACACGTTCTTGTGACGGTGTACTCCCGTCTAAATAAAAGTATGGAATCGCTTGACGATTTAACTCACGACCAATAATAGACAGCATCTTCGTAAATTGAGAAAAGATTAAAATTCTCTTACCAGTACTTCTACATTCCTCTAGTATCTCTAGCAGTTGTTCAAATTTAGCTGAACTACCCTTATAATCATCAACGAATAAAGCCGGATGATTACAGATTTGGCGCAGTCTTGTTAAACCAGCTAAAATTCTAATTTTATTTTTACGTAACGTATCTTTATCTAAATGTTTTAACGTTTCTTCTCTTAACTTCGCTAAATAAGCAGCATAAAGCCTCTTTTGATCCGGTAATAACTCCGATGACTGTAAGTGCTCTATTTTATCTGGAAGCTCCTGTAATACGTCTTCTTTTAATCGTCTTAATACGAAAGGTTTAATGCGCTTCGCTATATCTTCGCGCCTTAAATCACCGAATTCTTTTCTTCCTGGTAATAATTCTGGAAATACGACATGGAAGATAGACCATAACTCTTCTAATGAATTTTCGACAGGCGTTCCCGTTAGTCCGAAACGATACTCAGCTTGAATTGTTTTCACTGCTCTTGCAGTTTGGGTTGTAGGATTTTTAAACGCCTGTGCTTCATCAAGAAATAGTGTATGAAATGGCCTTGCATACGATCTTATATCTCTTCTCAGTAATGGATATGACGTAATTACGACATCAAATTCCGCTATATCTTTTAAGATTTTTCGCCGCTCTGTTTGATTTCCATCTGCAATCACTGCTCTAATATGCGGAGCGAATTTTTTCAATTCACTTAACCAATTATAAACAAGAGATGACGGAGAAACGACTAATATAGGTAGTTTCTTTTCTCTAATTTCAGGCAAAACAGAATCTATAAAAGCAATACTTTGCAGCGTTTTTCCAAGTCCCATATCGTCTGCTAAAATACCGCCAAAACGGTAATAGGCAAGTGTTTTCATCCACTCGAATCCGTATACTTGATACTCTCTCATTACAGCATGTAAAGTTTGCGGCACTGTAAACTTTAATTTTTTTGGGTTTTGAATGCTTTCAACTAAATCTTGCACAGACTCATCTAAACTTAAAACATTACCTTCGTGAAGTCCATTCATCCATTTCACACTCCGAATAAGCGGAACATTCACTTCTTCCCCCTGTAAAAATTCTTTTCGAATACCTGATTCTTTTACAAACTGATTAATTTCATTAAACTCTTTGCTCTCTAGTGATAATAAAGAACCATTCGCTAATCGGTAATATTTGCGTTTCTCTTCAAGAGCCACTAATACACCTTTAATTTCCGCTTCCGGTATTCCTTTTATATCAAAACGAAATGACAACCAATCAATTCTTTCTTTTCTTCTTACCCTAATAAGAGGAGCTGTATCCCCTTTATGAATACGTAATTTAATTGCTGTCGTCGCATAAATATCAACTAAGCCTTTTAACGACGGAACGACGTGATATAAAAAGTTATACTCAGCCTCTTCATTATGCATAAAGTAACCACCTTCTGTTTTCGCAAAGGCACTTTCACTCATAATATCTAAAATCTCTTTTTCCTTTTTCTCATCACGATTAAAAACAGACGGCTGTCCGTCTTCTTCTAACGGATTGATCATGACGTTTCCATAGTGGAATTCCAGACCGGCTAATAAGCGATTTTTCACACGATCTAAATACAGTTTTGCTTTTAGCGACGGCGTTTCAACACGATCTGATATTACTTCATCAATTCGTACCGTTCCAAGTTTCATTAATCCTGGCACAACTTTCGCGACGAAATGTTCCATCTTACTTTCAGGAATATAAAACTGATTGCTATTTGAGCGACTCATCATCTTTTGCAATTCAATAAGTCGCATACAATCTTCCATAGGTAAATGATATAATTTCCCATCATAAAGAGCGTTGTTATACATTTCCATAACTTGAACACGATTTAAGCCGTCTATATGAAGTGTGAATCCACCATTATTTCCTTTCGTAAACTCAAAATGTAATGGCAATAAACCGTTTGAAATTTGTAAGCCATGAAACAGTTGCTCATGTTGTTTCAGCTGTACATACGCAACTTTAGAAAGTGAAGAGAGCATATCTTTCCACGAAGCTGGCGGTATGAATATCATACTTTCATCTTGTTTCGCATGTACTTCTAACGCATCTTCATACATTTTTTCATTATGATACATTTTAATAAGCTGCTGAATAACCACATCCGTTTCCTGCCTGAAGCTATGTACATCTGGTGTGTATGTAAATTCATTAGAACAATGAAAAGTCTCTCTCTTCTCCACTTTAGAAAGAAATTCTCTAATATGCTTTATAAAATATGTTTTCGCAAGTTTTAACTGAATTCCAAGAAGGGCCCCACCACTTTTCGTCGCTACTGGTGAACAGATAAACGCCACATCTAATATTTCACGTGTATCAAAACGGTGTTGTTTACTTTTTGGCCTCAGTGGTTTTTCTGCAAACAACTGAAACATTCCGCTCGTTAATTCGGCATTCCCGCTCATTTTTTCACTACTTGCAGGGGGCATGACGCCCGTTTGCTGGTTATAATTTATTTGTATCAGTACGGCTGCAACATGTTGACAGTACGTTTGAAAAGACGCTAATGAAGGGCAACTACATCTCGCAACTACATCACCTTTTTTAGCTTTTTCTACTGTAACATGAAAATCTTCATTCCCTTTTACCGTCGCCTCACAAATTTCTTTCGTTTCATCATAATGATTCACGATTACTTTATTTGCTTTATAATAAGCTTCGCCTCTTTTATATGAGGTCTCTCCGCATACTTCTTTTATAATCGATTTATTTAATGTAAAACTCATTGTTTTGACACTTCCTTAATGTAAAACCATTTTCTCTTACTTAACATTTTACATGCTCTACGAGAAAATATAAAATATTGATTGAACAAAAAAAGATGCTTATTTATAAGCACCTTCTTCACTCTATCTCCATCAACCGTTTCGCCTCAAAATATAACACTTGAATAAATTTTTTCGTATTAATTCGTATATGGCCAGAAGTTGCTAGTTCATCCTTTGTCATTTCTGTCATCCGTTTTCTAACTATCGTAAAATCAAAAAATTTTGGAGCATAGCTTTCAAATTTTGGATTTGAAAAGTCTGTTAGTCCGAGGGAGGCTAAATGATTCAATGATTGATAAATCGCTCTTCTTACACGTTGTTCAGATGCTTTTCTCTCCTTATCTATATCTGCATCCGAAGCTATATGATCTAATTTTTTTAATGTTATTTGGTGAAAAATATCTTTTAACGCAGGGAATCCAAATTCAAATGTTTGTGCCTTTTCTTGTCCGTATAAATATTCCAGCATACTAAGTAAATCTTTACTTCCGTTCTCTCCCGCAATACCGAGTTCTGCTAGTAAGAAGCGTCCTGAATCTGATATCTTTTTTCCTTCTTGCACTGTTTCACTACGCATTTGCGGCTTTTCCCACTGAAACACATTATTTAATGATTTTTGGATGTCATATATAGAACGTTCCAAACGAATACGCTCCATCACTTTTCGTACAACAGATACTACTTCTATTTTGTTTAGTGGTTTCGTAATATAATATTCTACACCAAGTGTATACGCCTCACCGATGAGTTGTTTCGACTCAACTTGAGAAATCATAATAATTTTCCCAGTAAATGAAGAGGCTATATGACGAACTGTTTCAATACCGTCTCTCATCGGCATTAATAAATCAATAAATAAAATATCTACTTTTTTATAATTTAGCTGTTCTGCTTCAATAAATGCTCCATCTTCCGATTCTCCAATTACTTCCCCAAGATCGCCATCCTCAATAATTTGCGAAAGCATCGAACGGAAAACTTCATCATCATCTACGATATAATAAAACAAACCTATTCCCCTTCCCGCTTTAAACTGCACTCCGGTAAACAAACGATAAACTTACACCCTTTTTCAGTTTCATTGTCTTCTAACCTTACTTCTCCGCCGAGCTCTGTAACCATTTCGTGTATGTAAGAAAGTCCAATACCTGTTGAAGGTGTTCCTGTTTGATCATACTTGGAAGTAAACCCGGGCTTAAATACTAATTTCTTATACTTTTGTGCAATACCAGGGCCATCGTCAATTACTTCAAAGATTACATGTTGATCTCGTTTATATAACTTAATACGAATGAGACCTCTATTTTCAATTGCTTCCACTGCATTTGCAACTAAGTTATTAAAGATTGATAGCACTGTATACACGTGATATGCAGCGTGTTCACCTTCTATATGTTTAGAAAAACGTATATCTTTCCCTAGCATTTCAGCATATTTCTCATTTATTCTTACGATCATTTCTGTAAGCTCATGTCCTTCTACATACTCAGCCACATTTTTATCTAATAACAGTTTAGATAACCCTGCAAAAATCCTTTGATTATCCTTTTTTATCTCGTGCACTTCTCCTGCTATTTTCAATGCTGTTTTACTACTGGAATCATCATCTGTCTGTAAATTTCGATATAGTTGATATGCTTCTTGTGTAATCAATTCTGCATTTTGTAACGTTTTTTTCAAGTGAACAGATTCTACATATAAATTTGAAAGGTGCATGAACATTTTTTCATTTTCTTTTCGGACTTGTGACTCTTTTAATTTCGTTTCATATAAAATCATCATATTTAAAAAGCCAAGTGCAAAGAAACTACGGAAAATAGCAATAATAATTAATTTATTCACTTCAGAAACTGTTATTGTTGTACCGAGCACTACCATATGATAAATTGCAAGTTCTGACATACTTGCGATAATTTCAATTGTAATTCCAAGGCACCCAATAACGATTGGTTTCTGATGAAACTTATTCACCCTACAAAACGAAAAAAGACTTCCATAAATAAAATAATAAAAGAACACAGGATAGCGCAAATAAAATGATTCCGTCATATGAAATGAACCTTGCAGGACCCAGTCAAGACATACACGGAATAATACTACACATATACCGACAAGAATACCTGCAGCCGCTGCTGGTATTCTTCTTAAAAATAGTAATAAAAAGAAGAAAAGCGGTGTCCCAAAGCTAACACGAAACGTATCGTTAAAAGGATGAAAATTAAGCTCTCCAGCAATCGGAACAACTATCATTAATATAATTAAAAGGGATATATCTTTCTTCCATAACTGATTCCAATTCAAAGATGCCACTTCCTATACTTTTTATCAGTAGTAAAAGTGAAAGCCCGCTTATTATATAAACGGGCTTTATTTCTATATTCTAACCTTTTCTACCGCTTTTATTTGGCGATACTCTGGCTCCCAGATTGCTTCTTTCACTGCAATCTTGATATCGTTATCACTTAAGTTCTCTCTAGCAACACCTTCTGCAACAGCAACTTTCGCTACTTCAATTGCAACCATTTCCGAGATATTACGTAACTCTTCAACTTCTGGTAAGATAGGTGCTCCTGGCTGACTTGTATCTACCATGCTTGCAACTGCTTCAGCAGCTGCTGCGAACATTCCATCCGTCATGACGCTTGCACGTACAACAATTGTTCCAAGACCAAGACCTGGGAAAATAAGTGCGTTATTTGATTGTCCAATCACATACGTTACACCGTTGTATGTAACTGGTTCAAATGGACTTCCCGTTGCAACTAATGCTCTTCCTTCTGTCCAATCGATTAAATCAGCTGGTTTTGCTTCAGCAAGTGGCGTCGGATTCGACATCGGTAAAATGATTGGTCTTTCTACGTGAGAAGCCATTTCTTTAATAATCTCTTCTTTGAATGCTCCTGCAACAGTTGATGTACCAATTAAAATTGTCGGTTTTACATGCTTCACAACTTCAGCAAGTCCGATCACATCATTTTGTTTCCACTCACTTACTTCCGCTTCTTTTCTTGCATATGGAATTTGGAAATCAAGAAGATCTTCCATATTATCTGTAACTAACCCGTTACGATCAATACACCAGAAACGCTTATATGATTCTTCTTCTGATACGCCAACGCGGACCATTGCATCTCTAACTTGATCTGCGATACCGATTCCAGCCGTACCAGCACCAAACACAACAACGCGGTGTTCACTTAAAGGTACACCCGAAACTTTCACTGCCGATAACACTGCAGCCAGTGAAACTGCACCTGTACCTTGAATATCATCATTAAATGTACAAATATCATGACGATATTTATCTAAAATTTTTCGTGCATTTCGAGAGCTAAAGTCTTCCCAATGTAAAAGTGCTTTCGGGAATTGTTTATTCACTGCTTGTACAAATGTATCAATAAATTCATCGTAAGCTTCACCAGTTATACGAGGGTGACGATTTCCAATATAAAATGGATTGTTTAATAGTTCCTCACGATTTGTACCTACATCTAAAATTACCGGTAATACACGGCTAGGATCGATACCAACTGCAGCCGTATAAACAGCTAATTTCCCGATTGCGATGTTTATACCACCAACACCCCAGTCACCAATTCCAAGTATGCCTTCTCCATCTGTTACAACGACTAAATCAATGTTTTCAGCTGTTGCACCGATATTGGCAAATGCGTCTTCAATACCTGACGGGTCATTAATTGATAAATACACACCACGTGGTTTACGGTATTCATGACTATACCTTTGAATCGCTACGCCTACTGTTGGTGTATATACGATTGGTAACATTTCACGTAAATGATTTGTTAATATACGATAAAATAACACTTCATTTCGATCATGTAACGCTGTTAAGTATACATTCTTTAATAAATCGTCCGGCTGAGAACAAAATTGTTCATATGCTCGGCGTGCTTGTTCTTCTAATGTTAAAACTGCTGGCGGTAAAAGCCCTTTTAAACCTAATTCTTCTCTCTCTTCTTGCGTGAAAGCGACCCCTTTATTTAAAAGTGGTGTTGATAATACTTCTACTCCTCTTAATGTCGTTTCTAATGAACCATTAGAAGCTACTGTAAACTTACTCATAACATCCCTACCTCTATTCATATATAGCATTTCTATATTGTAAACAAAAAAGAGGGGATTGTCCCCCCTCTTCTTTTAATTTTTCTTTAAAAGAGTTGCTCCTGCAATCCCTGGGTGTGTCATTTCGAATGGATCTAGAATTAACTCTAAGTCTTCTTGTGACAGTACACCGTTTTTCACACAAAGTTCTCGAACGGATTGACCTGTTGCAATTGCTTCTTTCGCAACGCGAGCTGCTGCTTCATAACCGATATGAGGGTTCACGGCTGTAATAATTCCTACGCTCTTCTCAACATACTCTTTTAAGCGATCTTCATTCGCTTCAATTCCTTTTAAGCAATTATCTGTAAAGGCACGGAAACCGTTATTCATAATGCTAATCGATTGAAGTAAGTTGAAAACAAGCACTGGCTCCATAACGTTTAGTTCTAATTGTCCTGCTTCTGAAGCAAGGCAAATTGTATGGTCGTTACCAATTACTTGGAACGCGATTTGATTAATTACTTCTGGCATTACAGGGTTTACTTTCCCTGGCATAATAGATGAACCTGGTTGACGAGCAGGTAGCATAATTTCCGCTAAGCCAACGCGTGGACCTGATGCCATGAGACGAAGGTCGTTCGCAATTTTAGACATGTTCATCATACATACTTTAAGTGCTGCTGATACTTCTGTATATGCATCCGTATTTTGCGTTGCATCCACTAAATCTTCTGCACCAACAAGTGGTAGTTCACTAATTGTAGCTAAATGTTTTACAACTGCTTCAATATATTCTGGATCAGCATTTAAGCCTGTACCAACTGCAGTTGCTCCCATGTTCACTTCATATAGATGTTGACGTGATTGCTTGATACGTTTCATATCACGTTCAAGTACGCGAGAATACGCCTTAAATTCTTGTCCAAGACGAATTGGCACAGCGTCTTGTAAATGTGTACGACCCATTTTAATAACATGATCGAACTGCTCTGCCTTTAATTCAAATACATCGTGCATATAACCCATCGTTTGTAATAAGCCTTCTAATGCATTTAATGTTGCAATATGAATCGCTGTTGGGAATGCATCGTTCGTTGATTGCGCCATATTTACATGACTGTTTGGACTAATATAATCATAGTCTCCCTTTTCCATTCCTAATAATTCAAGGGCACGATTGGCAATGACTTCATTTGCGTTCATATTCATTGAAGTTCCTGCACCGCCTTGAATTGGATCAACGATGAAATGATCATGCCATTTTCCATCAAGAATTTCTTGTGATGCTTCTGCAATAGCACCACCCTTTTTCAATTCCAATCTTCCTACATCTGTATTAGCAAGTGCTGCCGCTTTTTTTACAATTGCTAACGCTTTAATTAGACCTTCATGGACTTTGTATCCTGTAATTGGGAAATTCTCTACTGCACGCATTGTTTGCACGCCGTAGTATGCGTAATTTGGCACTTCTTTTTCACCTAAAAAATCTTTTTCAATTCGTACTCCATTTTTAACTTCAGTTAATGTTGCCATGACTTTTCACTCCTTAACGATTTCTTATGCTGCTTTTGTTTGTTTGACTGTTTCTACATATTGTTTTGCTTTCTCATTATCGAATTCGCCTTCCCACTTCGACATAACAATGGCAGCTAATGCATTTCCTAACACATTGACAGATGAGCGAATCATATCTAAAATGCGGTCAATTCCCGCAATTAACGCGATACCTTCTAACGGTAAGCCCATTGATCCCAACGTTGCTAATACAACAACGAATGATGCACCCGGAACTCCCGCCATACCTTTAGATGTTAACATGAGAACGAATAATAACGTTATTTGCTCCGTTAGTGACATGTGCACACCGTACATTTGTGCAACAAACAATGCCGCTAACGCTTGATAAATAGCCGATCCAGTCAAGTTAAATGTATAACCTGTCGGAATTACGAAAGAGGCAACGGCCTTTGGACAACCGAACTCTTCCATTTTTCTCATTATATTAGGTAAAACAGCTTCTGAACTTGCTGTCGTAAATGAAAGAATAAGTTCTTCTTTTAAAATTTTCATTAATGTAAAAATGTTTACGCCAACCATTCGTGCATTAATACCTAATACAATCACAACGAATAGTATAACAGTTACGTATACAGCTAGCACTAGTTTTCCTAAAGGAAGTAGTGTTGCTACACCAAATTTTGCAACCGTAACCGCAATTAATGCGAATACACCGAATGGTGCGAATTTCATCACTTGATTTGTAACCCAAAACATCGCTTCGAGTACACCTTCAAAAAAGTTAAAAACAGGCTTTCCCTTTTCACCGATTGCTGCAACTCCTAAACCGAATAGTACTGAGAAGAATATAATCGGTAATAAGTCACCTTGTGTAATAGACTCAAATATATTTTTCGGTACAATATGAACAATCGTTTCTGCAAAGCCTTTCTTCTCTGTTGCATCTGCTGTTTGTTTATAAGAAGAAATATCACTTTGCTGTAAATTACTCATATCCACGCCAGTACCTGGTTGGAATATATTCGCTGCAAGTAATCCCATTAAAATAGCAATCGTTGTAATAATTTCGAAATAAAGAATTGTCTTACCGCCCAGTTTCCCAAGCTTCTTCATATCTCCTACACCAGCTACCGCAACAATTAATGCTGAAATAACAATTGGTACTACAATCATCTTAATTAAGTGAATAAATATATCCCCAATTGGTGTGATATAAGAAATCGCCGTTTTATTGCCATAAAAGACTGCCCCTACTACAATCCCTAAAACAAGCGCGACAAAAATTTGTGTTGCCAATCCGAATTTTTTCATTTATGTTCATCCCCTTCATGCGAACGCTTTCAATTTGAATTTATAAAAGCTACTCACACATCATATAAGCGAACCTACAAAATCATACAAAAACCTACAAGTTCGTCACAAAAAGTTCGAAAATTTTTCTTTTCTTTTTCATTGACACCTTTTTATTAAAAAGAGATAAAATATACTTGATAAGTAATTAGATTGTTTCGTATAATCAAAAAGATATACACTTACAACAAATCGAAATGAAAAGGAGTGGATGGTATGAAAAATTATGTACAAAAATTCGTCCTATCTTCTTCTTTTCTTTTTCATTTTCTTAAAAAGGAACAAAGGCATTTGCCTTTGTTCCTTTTTTATTGCGATCTATATAGGGGGAATTGTTATGAAGCCATATAAAAGAGTCTTAATTAAATTAAGCGGCGGCGCACTTGCTGATCAATCCGGAAATAGCTTTAACTCCAAACGATTAGAACATATCGCAAACGAAATTATATCCATTATTGACTTAGGTATCGAAGTATCCATTGTCATCGGCGGCGGTAACATTTTCAGAGGCCATCTAGCTGAAGAATGGGGAATTGATCGTGTAGAAGCTGATAATATCGGTACGTTAGGTACAATCATTAACAGCTTAATGCTTCGCGGCGTTTTAACAAGTAAAACAGATAGAGAAGTACGCGTTATGACTTCCATCCCGTTTAATGCAGTAGCAGAGCCTTATATTCGCCTTAGAGCAGTACATCATTTAGATAACGGTTATGTTGTCATTTTTGGCGGTGGTAACGGGCAACCATTTGTTACGACAGATTATCCAAGTGTTCAAAGAGCCATTGAAATGAATAGTGACGCAATATTAGTCGCAAAACAAGGAGTAGATGGCGTCTTTACTAGTGATCCAAAACATAATAAATCAGCGAAAATGTACAGAAAACTAAACTATAACGATGTTGTTAGGCAAAACATTCAAGTCATGGATCAAGCCGCTTTATTACTGGCCCGTGATTATAATTTACCCGCACACGTCTTTAACTTTGATGAGCCTGGTGTAATGAAAAGAATTTGCTTAGGTGAGCATGTGGGGACATTGATTAATGATGATGCTTCATTGCTTGTGCATGAAAACTAATTATTTCTCATTAAAAAAGGGTGTCTATAAAAGACACCCTTTTTCACTAACCTTATAAATAAAAGTCCACCAATCCTGCTAATTTCTCCTTACAACGCTCCCAAAATGATAACTTCTCAAAAAACTCTTTCGTCATTTCTTTCGAATCATGAAAATCTTGTGCTAATGCCTCGTTCACTTCTGAAACGATAGTTCCACCATGAATATACAAATTCATCTCATCATTTATATAGAAACTTCGTGCCGTTATGTTCGTTGTACCAATAACGGTTAACTCATTATCAATAAGCATTAATTTGCCATGGAACATTCCTTTTTTATACCCATATACAGTAATCCCATTATTAACAGCTTGACGTATGTATGGATACGCCGCTTCTTTTATAAGAGGTAGATCTGGTTTATATGACCAAAGTATTTTCACTGTAACACCACGTTTTTGCGCTTCCATTAAAGCATTCATAAATTCTTTATTTTTCGCTATAAAATATGGTGTTGTAATGACAATTGAATGCTTCGCTTCTTTTATTAATTCAATATACTTTTCAGCGACGTAATGTCCATTATAGCTAGTCATCGTATGTAATGTGTTCCCTTTACTCGCTTTATTCGTACTTCTTTTTATATTTTCTTTCGTATCTCGTTTCCAATCTAAAGCGAATTGCTCTTCTAAATCTTTTGCGCCTTCTCCTTTAAGCCGTACATGATAGTCACGCCAATATCCAAATCGCTTATCTTTTCCTAAATACTCATCTCCTATATTAAAACCACCTGTATATCCAATCTCCCCATCAATCGTCGTAATACGGCGATGATTACGGTGATGTAGTGAATAAAATCCAAATGGCAATTCCGGTTTTCTACTATATGTAAAATGTACACCACTTTCCCTCAATTCATTTATCATCTTTCTTTCAAATGATAAATCATTAATGCGATCCACTGATAAATAGACGTTTACTCCTTCTTTTGCCTTCTCTTTTAATAAGTTTAAAAAAGTATGGCTACTTTTATCATCCGACAAAATAAAAAAATACGTGTAAATAGATTGCTTTGCTTCTCTTATGTCAGTAAATAACTGTTTATAAAACGACTTCCCTTTTATATACAATTGAAAGTCACTATAATGAGATGTGTATTCTGTCGGCATATTTTTGCCGGCTTCCATTTTTCTTCCGAGCTTAACGTCAATATGCATCCAAATTAAAACAAAAACGAAAATAGTAATTACAATAGAAGTAACTCGCAATATTTTTTTAATCATTTTGATTTCCTTCCGCTCATTTTCTTGCCACCTTTCTATTTTGTCATTCCATTTTAGTTTTCATGCTCCATACAAAAAAAGGATGCGACTTAACGTCACACCCTTTCTCCATTAAACAAAGTTTCTCGCATCATTATTTCTTCCAAACTTATAAATAGCAATTAAGAAGAATGCTACCGCAAAGGCAAATAAGATTAAAATATTTAAATACAAATCTGAAATCGGAATTCCTTGTTGTAGTTTTGATACTGTGTCTAATAGCCATCTCTGCGGAAGAAAATCAGCTACTTTTTGTACCGCTTTTGGCATAATGTCATACGGAAAATAGCATCCAGCGAGTAAACATGTCGGTACAATAATCATATTTTGCAGTGCATTTGCCGATGCTGAGTTTTTCGAAAAAGCAACAAGGACTAACGATATTCCAATCGCTATTAAAGCAAATAGCATGAGTACACCAATCATCACTATGAAAGGCATATTGATATTTATATGAAAAACATTCGTTAGGAATAAGATTGTAATCAGAATTTGTACTGTTAATAGCATCATATTCACCCCGACATTAGATAATATGAATTTCTTCCCATCTATCGGCGTTGATAAGAGTCTAAAATACGTTCTATTTTCTTTTTCTTTTAAAATATAACCTGATAAGTTCGCTGCTGAAAATAGCATAAACATAATAAGATAACCCATCGTTTGGTTTGTCATATCTTTATTTTTCGAAGTATCTTCTAGCGTCTCCGTTTTCATTTTAAATGAACCTTTTTGATATCCTGCGTACATACTATCAAATGCACTTTGATCTGTTCCTGCTACTTTACTAATCGCAGCGATATTATCAACATAATTATATAAATATGATTTTATAAATGCTGTTACTTGATCACCTTTAATCGATGAAATTTCAATATGAGCTGGTTTCCCTTCTCGAACACTTTTTGAAAAACCAGAATCTAATGTAATAACTCCATCAAGTTTTTTGGAAGTGAGTTTATCTTCTACTTCAGATTCTTTAATTTTACTTACCTTTACATGATTTAATCCTTCTAAAAATTTCACCGTATCATTTGCTATAGATTGATTTTCTTTATTTATAACCCCGATATTTAACGTCCCTTGCCCCACATTCCCATACATTGAGAAGGAGATTAGCGTTCCGATTATCGGCAAACTAATAATAATGAATAACCCTTTTTTATTTTTCAAAAGTACAGATAACGTTTTTTGTATGAGCCATAAAATATCTTTCATACTATAGCCCCTCCCGTCTACGTAATGCAATAATTGCAATTAATAAAAAGAGTGCCGAAATGCCAAGATTTAAACATATTACCGGCAGTGCTGCTCCTACATCATTTGCATAAATAATTTTCATAACAGCTGTGTTTGCCCACGTTAATGGTGATAATTTCGTAACGAAATTTTCTTCTATTACGAAATATGCACCACCAAAAATAGATGCTAATTGCACAATAACCATAATAATCGCTCTAGATGATTCCGGTGTTTTTGTAATATATCCAATTCCTAAACCGAAGCTAATTGCTAGAAAGATTTGTGTTAATAAAATAAGAAATATGATTCCAAGATGGTCGCCCCAATTCGCTTGAAAAACAAATTTACTAAATAACATGACGAGTAATATGCACAGAGCATTTGCTACTAGGCTACCAAGTACTTTTCCAATGAATATTTCAGCCTTACTTATAGGTGCAGCAATGAGACGATCTCCTGTTTTACGTATTCGTTCTCCACGAATTAAAGAACTCGCTCCCATCGCAGCATATAGTGCAATCATCGTTGTCATTACAACCGCGTAGTAATCCATAGAACCTGGTTTTTTCGCAGCTTGTAAAGATGTTTCTTTTATATAATCATTATGATTTCCGCTTGAAAAAACTGTGCTCACCTTACTAGGATCTACTTTTGCAACTTCGGCCGCTACATTGTACTTATCAACAAATGTTGTAAGCATACCTTCCACAATACTTCCCTCAACACTACTTTTGTCACTTCCATAAAATTTTGCACCATCTTTATTTAACTCTACATAAGCAGCATATTTATTTTGCTTCACTTCTTCTTTCCCATCTATACTGCCAGAAGCTTTTTTAAAATGAATACCCGATTTATCGACTTCTTTCGTAAATGCTTCGAACGTTTGAGAAAATGTGCTACTCGCTTCATCTTTGTAGAGCACTTGTATATCTTTAATCGCTTGACTATCGCTATCAAATGCATTCGTTAATGCTGTTCCTAACACAAGCATTAGTACAATCGGAAATGCTAACATAAAAACTAAAGTTCTTACGTCCCTGAAATCTCTTTTAATATGCATAACTGCAATATTGAAGATGTTCAATTGATGAACCTCCCTTTACCTTTTCTTCATTTACCTTTTATTTATCTCGTAAGTTTCTTCCAGTCAACGTAAGGAATACTGTTTCTAAGTTCGGAGCCTGCTCCTCTAACGAACGAATTTCAATGTCATGATTAATGAAATGCTGAATAATTTTATTTAAATTATTTACTCCTGCATCCGAATTTACCTTGATTACGTTCTCTTCAACTTGAACAGCTTTCACACCGTTTATCTCTTTTAACTTTTCTACATCTAAATTTTCTACTGACTTCACTTCAACCCAAATGTCTTTCGTATCAGTAATAATCGCTTTTAACTGTTCTTTCGTACCTTCTGCAATCACTTTACCGTGATCTACAATTGCTATTTTCGTACAAATCTCTTCTACTTCTTCCATGTAGTGACTCGTGTAAATAATAGTGCTACCCATTTCATTTAATTTTCGAACCGACTGGAGAATATAGTTTCTTGACTGTGGATCAATTCCAACTGTCGGCTCATCCATAATAATTAACTTCGGTCTATGAGCAATCGCACAAGCGATATTCAGTCTTCGTTTCATCCCGCCAGAAAAGTTTTTCGGGTAACTTTTATGTTTATCACTAAGTCCCACAAATTGAAGTGCTTCCTCTACTCTCGCTTTTAGTTCAGCTCCTCTTAACCCGTACAGTCCAGCAAAGAATTTCACATTTTCATAGGCAGTTAACTCTTCATAAATCGCAATATCTTGCGGAACGATACCGATATTCATCTTCGCAAATCGATTATGTTTCTTTATATTTTTTCCTAATATGCTAATTTCGCCTTCATTACTTCTTAACAACCCGGCAATCATATTTATCGTTGTACTCTTACCAGCACCATTTGACCCTAAAAAGCCAAATATTTCTCCTTCTTTAATAGATAAAGACATATTATCTACCGCGATGAAATCACCAAATTTTTTCGTTAAATTTTTTATTTCTAATGTATTCATCATTTCACCCCTATTTCGATTTCTCTGCTTTTAGTATAAACAAAAAAAATGAACCTGCTCAGTGCAGAAGTTCATTCTTTTCACATGAGATTATTCACTTTTTTCATATGAGATGATTCATCTCCGTCCCATTATCTTATATCGGCAACAGCATCGTTACTGAAAAACCACTCGTTCCATCTACAATTATTTTTCCGTTTACTGATGCTGTTCGCTCCTCCATCCCCATAATCCCTAGACCTTTCTTAACGAGAGTTGCACCTTTTCCGTTATCCTTCACTTGTACTTTCACCATCTTGTTAAGTACATGAATATCGATTGAAATGACTGTCGCATCAGCATATTTCATCGCGTTCGTTAGTGCCTCCGTAACATTTTCACCGATAATCTTCCACTGAATCGGTGAAATCATATCCAAATTCCCTTTATATACGAAAGGAATATTGATATCATGCTTACCGGCAAATTCCTCTATGAATAATTTCATACGATGAATACCAATTTGCTCAGTTGGTGGCTTCATATTTTTTAATGTAACCCGAATACTTTCAATTCCATCTTTTGAAATATGAATTGCATTTTGTAATAACTCCGCAGATTTTTCTTTATCTATCCCCATTATTCTCTTTGCTGCTTCCATTTGAATTAGCGCCCCTGTCATCGAGTGGCCAATTTTATCATGAATTTCTTGTGACAACCGATTTCTCTCTTCTAACTTAAATGTGTACTCTGATTGCTTTATGTACTCTTTATTTTCATGTAAACTTTTCGTCAGCCGCTGCATATCTTTTCGCATCTTATCATTTTGTGATTCAAGCTTTAATACACGCGATATATACCGTTCTGCCATAGTTAATATGACGAAAGAAAATGCAACAATTAATCCATATGTCATTCGAATACTTTCATCTGTAAAGATAATAGGAATCATCATAATGATAAAGAGCTGCCATTTCTTCTCTATATAACGAAATATAATTTCATATAAGTTCAATGGTAAAAACAAAATAAAAAACGGATGAACCTTCCACGCAAATAAAATAACTACGCCAATTGACAGACTAGATAATATGTTTTTGTACGTATCTTTTTTAAATATAGAGATCAGCACATTTACAGAAAGATATACAAGCAAAGTAAGTATAATCCATGGTAAGTTCACAACATTTAAATAAATGTAACTAAACACAATATATATAAAGACAATTAATTTACTTACAATTAACCAAAATTCCATATCTTTAATCTACTTTCCCTGTTAAATAATAAATTGCAATTTGTGTACGATGTTCAAGTCCAGTTTTCCCTAAAACTGATGTAATATAATTTGCAATCGTTCCTTCTGATATGAAAAGTTGCTTTGAAATTTCTTTATTCGAGAAACCTTTCGCAATTAATGCGATAATACTAAGTTCTCTTTCTGTAAAAAGACTTGTATCTATTTTGCATTCGTCCTCTTTGCTCTCCATTAAATTGCTCTTAATTTTATCAAGCACTACATCTTGCATAACAGTTTGACCGTTATATACTCCTTTTATTGCATCACGAATACGCTCTGGATCATTATTTTTTAATAAATAACCTTTCGCTCCGTTTTTTACTGCGTCCAAAATATATTCATCATCATCGAACGTCGTTAAAATTAGCGGTTTCGTTTTCGTCTCTTCACAAATAAATTTCGTTGCCTCTACCCCGTTCATATTTGGCATACGAACATCTAGAAGCGCAATATCAACGTCGTTCTTTTTACAATAGTCCACTGCTTCTTTCCCATCATTTACTGTATCTACAACTTCGAACTCTTCATATGTATTTAAAATAATTTTCATGCCTTCTCTAATAAAAGAATTATCATCTGCTATTAATATTTTAATTTTCATGTTTGTTAGTATGGACCTTCCCCTACTAACATTCACATCCTTTCTTCACGTAACATTTCCTACTTGCTCATTATATACTTCTCTTTACCATTTTTTCACACCTTTTTTCATATAGCTTCCTTCCTAAAAATATATTATTCTTTTTTTACAACATGTGTAGGGTGACCGATCATTTCTTACGTCTATATAATAGAATGCGTCAAAAAGGAGGGAGAGACCCATTGAGGAAAAACAATTAATTGAAAAAGCACAGCAAGGAAGCGAACATGCTTTTCGTATCCTTGTGCAAACATATCGTCATTATATTTTTCAAGTTATCTTTTCTATTGTAAGACATGAAGAAGATGCGAAAGATGTTACACAAGAAGTATTCGTAAAAATTCACGCCTCTCTCCCTAATTATCAATTTCGCGGATTAAAAACGTGGATGGCGCGTATTGCCACCAATCACGCTATTGATTATAAGAGGAAAAAAGCTAGAGAAAATGAAGAACTCTCCTTATGTAAAGAAACTGAGGAAAATATAAAATCCTCTCATAATGTTGAGGATTTATTATTGACGAAAGAGCAAAAATTACTCATTGCTCAAAAACTGAGAGAACTTCCCGAAAATTACCGTGACGTCGTTCTCGCACATTACTTAGAAGAAAAAAGTTATCAAGAAATTTCTTTACAGGAAAACATCGAAGTGAAAACAGTCGAAATGAAACTGTACCGGGCAAGAAAATGGATTAAAAAACATTGGAAGGAGGAAGAGTTTCTATGATGCATTATTCAAAAGAGGATTGGCGCAATTATACTTTAGATTTTATAGAAAGCAATGAACGTGAATCTATGGAAGAACACCTTTATGAATGTGATCATTGTTTAGCACTTTATATGGAAAGTATCGATGAACAACAGGAAAACCTTCCAATGATAAATGATGATTCATTTACAAACGAAGTTATGACGCAAATTAATTTTGAAACGCTACAACCTAATGAAAATATAAAAACAAACTCACTAAAGCGCACCATTATTCACTACATAATTGCGACTGCGGCTACAATTATTTTTATGGTAAGTGGTTTATTCCAGTATATTTTCACAGCTACATCAAATTTCGAGAAATCTTCAAAACATAACGAGTCTTCTATCTCACAACAAATTGTAAACAAATCGGTAGACACATCAAAAAAGGACGGAGGTTCAAAGCATGAATAAAAATCCCTTTTTAGCACTTGTATTAGGGCTAATCCCTGGGCTTGGACATTTATATTTAAAGAAACTTGGACGGTTTATTTTATATAGCGGAGGAGCTGTATTTCTATTTATCTTTGCAGCATTTTGTACAATAGCATTAGGATCGCGTGATATTGCTTTTCTTTCTCTATTTTTACTAGTCGTGTTATGGGCGATCAATTTATTAGATTTAGTTATCACTATTATTAACCAATCGAAAAAACAAGCTGCAGGAGAATTTACAGAGTCCTCTAAAGAGAGCGAACGATTTTATATCATTCTTCTATCAATCATCCCTGGACTTGGACATTTTCAATTAGGACTTATGCAACGTGGACTTACATTTTTAGTAGCTTGCACAGGAATCGGAAGTATGATTATTTTCGTTGCACTTTTAACATCGCAAGAAAGTTTTCTTATCTTCCTTATTACGCTACCTGTTTTATGGATTTATAACTTCTTTGATGTTGTTCAACAACTACAGAAAAAAGAACGTGGAGAGCAGCTAGATGACCGTACTATTTTCGAAGAGTTTGAAGAGCACCGTGAACAAGGAAAGAAAAATAAAACATTCGCTTCTATTTTAGCAATGTTTCCTGGAGCAGGACATATGTATTTAGGTTTACAGCGCCGTGGTCTTCAGCTTATGGCAGCCTTTTTACTATCAATTTATTTACTCGACTTATTAAGACTTTCTGCGTTTTTATTTTTAGTACCAATCATTTGGTTCTATAGCTTTTTTGATGCGTTACAGCAAACAGCTAAATACGGAAAAGAACGCGTAACTGACGAACCTATCATTGATTATTTTATCAATCATCAAAGATGGATCGGTATTGGGTTAATTACACTCGGTGGTTATTATTTATTAAATCAAACAGTCCTTCCTATTTTGAATGATTATTTTGCAACTATATTTAATATTCATCTTAGCGAACTATATTATCGCTATTTCCAAACATCTATCGTTGCACTCCTCTTAATTGGTGGCGGCTTTAAATTGTTACTTGGAAATAAAGAAAATAAAGGTGGTACAAAAGAATGAGAACATGGCGCGTTGGAACATTTTCAATGGGGCTTTCTATTATATCGTTAGGATGCTTTTTACTATTTTCAGTCATAAAAGGAATTCAAGTATTAGATACACTAACTGCATGGTGGCCAGTTTTACTTATCATACTTGGAGCTGAAGTTTTACTATACCTTCTGTTCTCTAAAAAAGAGCAATCTTTTATTAAATATGATATTTTTAGTATTTTCTTTATCGGCGTTTTAGGAAGCGTCGGAATTGCTTTTTACTGTTTATTATCAACTGGATTACTAGAAGAAGTTCGTCACTCTATTAACACAACGAGGCAAACGAGTAATATTCCAGACGGACAATTTGATATACCTGAATCTATCAAAAAAATCGTAGTAGATGCAGGTCATCAGCCTCTAACGATAGAGGGAAATCATACAAATCAAATTCATCTTTTGGGAACTTATGAAATAACGACGAAAGCAAATGAAAAACTCAATTTAAAACAAGAAGATTTTCTTTCCGTTCAAACAGCTGGTGAAACGATGTATATTACTTTAAAATCATTACCTGTTCAGCATACGTTATTTAACTCGGCACCACAGGTGAAACCAACTCTTGTTCTTCCGCAAAATAAAAATGTGGAAATTCGTGCTTCAAATAACGAACTATCTCTTTATCCTGGTCAATTACAAAATAATTGGTTTGTACAAGAAAGCTCAAGAGTGTCTGTCCATCTTGAAAAAGAGAGTGATGTGTCTTTAACAGCAGTAACAAATCAAAAAAACACACATGGAAACACATCTTGGGAACAAGTTGAAGATTTAACGAAAAAAGAAGAGAATTCTTCAGAAGAAAATCCAGAATTAAACGAGCAAGAACATTGGTATAAAAATTCGATTAAAACCGGAAATGGGACGTACAAGTTAAACATTGAGAAAGCTTACAATTTAAATATGAGCGTTATTGAAAAATAAGAAAAACCTTCCACAAATGTGGAAGGTTTTTCTTATATAATCGCTTTAATTCCTTCTAACACTAATCCAATCATAAATCCGCAAACAGCCCCGTTTACTCGGATCCACTGTAAATCTTTACCTACATTATTTTCAATCATTTCGATTAATGTTTTATCATCTAACTTATCAAGGTTTTCTTGTACAAGTTTTCCGATTCTCGAATGATTCTTTTCCACAAGTGTAACAACTTGTTTTTGTAACCACTCTTCTATTTTTTGAACAGTCTGTTCATCTTCTTTTATTTTATTCATTTGTTTTTGTAAAAATGGAATAACATATTTATCCGTAAATTCTTCATTTTTCACAAAAGTAATTGCCCTTTGTTGTACTTGCTCTAGCATCTCTTTAATTTTGTCAGTAGCATCCCAATTGGCAATCCATTTTTCTTTCCAATTTTCTAATTCCTGCAGTAACGCTTCATTTTCTTTTACATTTATAATCTCTTGGCGAATTTTTGATAAGATAAGTTGTCTTGTGCTATTATCTGCATTTTGTAAGCTGTTAATATTGCTAATAATAAATTTCTGCAAAATGCCGCCAATTTTATCTTCATCTACAATGTTCATAAACGATTTCAAAGTAAACTGTAAGAATCCATCTACTTTTATGTTTTCCATCGCCTTCATACCTAAGCTTCCGAGCTGGTAACGCGCTTCATCTTGCGCTGTCCAATCTTTCACTTTTACTAAAATGTAATCAAGTGTCTTTTCATCATATTCTTGCACAACTAATTGATCAACAAGCACTTGTAATATGTTACTTGTATTAATTGTATGCAAATACGTTTTTAATTCTCTTTCAATAATAACCGCTAATTTTTCCGTATCTATTGAAACAATCGCTTTCTCCGCAATCGTTACAATCCCCTTTTTCACAGCATCAGACTGCATTTCTCTCTCAGCAATTTGCAGCACCATTTGTGCTAGCTGCATTTCTTTTACTTTATTCGTAATACTTTCTTTCGTTAGCCACTCATTTTCCAACGTATGAATGAGCCCTTTCGTTACTCGTTTACGATTTTTAGGTAATAACGCTGTATGAGGAATTGGAATTCCCATCGGATGACGGAATAAAGCTGTAACTGCGAACCAATCCGCAAGTCCACCAACTAATCCAGCTTCAAATCCCCCTTGAATAATCTCCCCTGCTACCGTTCCTTGAAAAGGGATAGAAGCGGCAAAGCCTACTCCCATAACCCCAAGCGAAATACCCGCTATATATTTAGTCTGTAATGACATCGTATACACATCCTCTTATTATGTAAAATAAAGCTTTTTGTTGTATTTATTTAATATTAGTTATCCTTTATATATACTATAAAGAACTATTGTGAAAATAACAAAGATTTTTATGCACATGAAAAAATGAGGCTACAACTAGCCTCATTTTCCTTATATTATTAATTCTAAACCTTTCTTATAATACCCATCCATCACATCTTCTGGAACCATACTACCACCCGTTCCCCACACAATATGAGTACCTTTTTTCATCTTCTCTGTTAACTGTTGCTTTTGTAAATACTCATCTTCTGTACATACTTTCACTGGTCCTATCATGCCCGCTAACGCAGAAGGCTCTAAATAAATATTTTCCGTATCAGCTAGTTCTTTTAACAATCTATACAACTCTTCATCACTTACTGTGTAATTTCCACTCAAAAATGATTCCATCGTTTTACCGACAAATCCAGACGGTCTTCCTACCGCTAGTCCGTCCGCGTCTGTTACATTATCAATCCCTACATCTTGAACAGCAATTTTATCATGAAGTCCTGTCATTAAACCGAGTAACATGCATGGAGAATGCGTAGGCTCCGCAAAGAGGCAGTGCACATTGTCTTTATACAATAACTTTAAACCAAATGCGACGCCTCCAGGTCCGCCTCCTACTCCGCACGGAAGGTAAACGAATAAAGGGTGCTCTTCATCTACTACAATCTCTAACTCTTCTAATTGCTTTTGTAAACGCGATGCTGCTACTGCGTACCCTAAAAATAAATCATGTGAGTTTTCATCATCTACAAAATAACAGCTAGGATTTGCATCTGCTTGCCTTCTTCCTTCTTCTACAGCTTTACTATAATCAGCTTCATATTCAATAACATTTACACCTTTGCTTCTTAATAAATCTTTTTTCCATTGTTTCGCATCTGCTGACATATGGACCGTTACGTTAAAACCTAACTTCGCACTCATAATCCCAATGCTTAACCCTAAGTTTCCTGTCGAACCTACCGCGATAGAATAAGTTGCAAAAAGCTCTACATGTATCACTATCTAAAATGGTATAATCATCTTCTTCTGTTAACATTCCATGCTGCAAAGCTAATTTCTCCGCATGTTTTAGCACTTCATAAATGCCGCCTCTAGCTTTAATGGATCCTGCTATCGGAAGCCCGCTATCACATTTTAATAGTAATTCACCTAATATAGGTTTCCCGTAATTTTTCTCTAAAGACTGTTTCATAGTAGGTATCTTCACTAAAGGTGATTCTATAATGCCGCCCGTTTCTTTCGTTTCTGGAAAAACTTTCGCAATGTATGGTGCAAAACGCTTTAACCTTTCTTCCGCATCTTTTACATTCTCTTCATTAAGTGGCGAATCTTTTATTGCCGTTTCATACTTTTCCATGTTCGGATTTACCCAAAGCACTTCTTCTGTTGCGATTAATTTATTTATTAGTGGATATTCCTCTTTTAATTTCTCTATTTCCTTCATTTCTCTTCCTCCTCATAACCTTGTAGCTTACGATTCAATAAATTATAATTGAATTAATTTTAATATAGTTTAACATAAATTATTCACTTTAGTTAATTTTAATTTAATTCACTTAAATATAATTTAATAATTAGTAAGGAGCCTTTCATTATGGAAAATATAGATATTGGTAAAAAGATTGAAAAGCAAAGAAAAGAAAAAGGTTTAACTAGTAAAGAACTAGCAACGATGGCAGGTATTACACCATCTATGTTAAGTCAAATTGAGCGTGGGTCTGCTAATCCTTCTATTCAAACATTAAAAGTACTCGCTAAAGCTCTTGATGTTCCAACATTTAGCTTTTTACTGGAAGATACAAATACAGACGATTTAATTGTACGTTCTCATAAACGAAAAAAAATGATTGTCGATAATTTATCATATGAATTGCTATCACCTGATTTCACAGGTAATTTAGCAACAGCAATTATGACTATTCCGCCGAATACGGCTTCATCAGAAAATGTACTAGAACATAAAGGTGAAGAATTGGCATTTGTATTAGACGGGTCAATCAAATTGTACTTAAACGAAGAAGAATACATATTAGAAGCTGGTGATAGCGTAAAAATACCTGCTTATTTAAAACATAGATGGGTAAATCAATTCGAGAAAAACGCCATTATTTTATTTTCTGTTACTCCGCCGATTTTTTAATACAAAATAAAAAGATAGCCACGCATGGACACACTCCATATGTGGCTACCTTTTTATTTTTTCGGCACCAACAAAACTCCTAAACTAATAACAAAAAAGCTCATTATTTGCTGTGCTGATAAACCAAATAAAACCGAATTTTGTTCACTAACAAGCGAAATAATGATATGAGCAAAACCCTCAATAATTAGAAAAACACTTATATTCTTTCCATTTCCTAACCTTTCATTTTTCATCCATAGCATGCCCATTATACAAAGGGCAAGGATGATCTCGTATACAAAAATGGGGTGATATAAAAATTTAGATTCGTATATTTTCACACCCCAAGGCAATGTCGTTGGTACACCTACTTTTTGGTGGAATAAAAAATAAAAAACAATACTCATACATAATCCAATAGGCAAGGCATCAAGTAAAATACGAAGCGAAAATTGTCCCTTTTTACTTTTCCAAACAATATATATACTCGCAATTACACATCCTGCTATAATATGCTGCATACTTCCTACAGCTAATAGTGCCTGCAATGGCGACCTAAAAGCCCATACTGGATTTATAATTGCCGGTGCAAATTTCCACACAAATACGATGATTAGAAATGCATTTGTTACTGCATCCATCATTTTTTCATATGGTACACTTTCGTTCTTCATCTTTCGTTTCATCAACATAAATCCAAATAGACTTCCAATTATAATAGATACAGGTTGTAACCTCACGATCCACTCCATCAATACAAAATCCCCTCTTTAACTCTCAATTAATTTCTTAAATTTCTCTTCTAATTGATCTGGAGGTAATACGCCTCGTACTTGCTCTACTATAATTCCATCTTTATTAACAAAAAATGTCGTTGGTAAAGAAAATACTTTATAATCTAACCCAGCTACTCCATCCATATCTAGTAAAACCGGAAACTCAAACCCATAGCGATCCGCAAATGCACCTGCTTCTTGTACTGGGTCACTTACAGTTGCATTCACCGCAAAAATTTCAACGTCCTTTTTATATTTATCATACATACGAACTAAGTCAGGTGCCTCCATTTCACATGGACCACACCATGATGCCCAAAAATTAATAAGATATGGTTTTCCTTTTGCATCATTTAACGAATGCAGCTTCCCATCTAATCCTTTTAACGTTATGTTTGGTGCTTTAAATCCTACTTGTGGTAATACTTCTGTTTCTTGTAAATCCGCTTGCTTTGCTTTTCTTTCTTTTTCTTCTTTTTTTGTATTATAAAAATTAACTCCGGCCCAAATTAATGCCCCGGCCAGTATAATCGCAATTAGCTTCTTCACTTTTCTTCCTCCTCATTTTTAAAAGCCTGTAAATCCACCGAATAGACGAATAAAGAATGCGGTAATTTTCGTCATTTGATTTGTATACAATAAAACCCCTGTTACAATCATCATTCCACCGCCAATTTTCATCATGACATTGGCATATGTAACAATCCATTTTACCTTCCCAATAAAGAATGCCATCACGAAAAACGGAACCGCAAACCCAAGGGTATACGCTGTAATATAAAGAAGTGCTCCTTCAGGATTCGTTGCCCCAAGCATGAGTACAGCTGAAAATATCGGTCCAACACACGGCGTCCAACCCGCTGCATATGTCATACCGACTAAAATCGAGCGAATATATCCAGTCGATTTACTTCTGTATTGTACCTTTTTCTCTGCCATAAGCCACTTAGGTTGAAACAAACCTGTCATAAACAGTCCCATCAAAACAATAAAAATCCCACCAATTTGTTGAATCAATTTTTGGTTAGATGAAAATGTTATTCCAATCCAACTTACCGATAAACCTAACGCATAAAATATAACCGAAAATCCGATCATAAAAAATACGGTATGTATAATCGCTGATTTTTGCATAATTCCACGATTTTCTTTTAAATCTTGAATAGACACACCTGTAATATAAGATAAATAAGATGGATATAGCGGTAAAGAACATGGTGATATAAATGACAATACCCCTGCCCCAGCTACAAGCCAAATTGTTAAATCTGCTGCATTCATTTTATTCCCCCTATAGCACTACAATAAGTAGTGTTAATTCTTAAAAAAAGAGGCTATATGCACTCTCCGACAATAAGTACAACCGACATACAGAATAAACCTACTGTTACATATACCGAATTCGTATGTAACGGAATAGTAAGCTTAACAACTTTTTCATTTAACACTTGCTCGATTCGTAAATTTATTGCTGTTTTTGCAAATGAAGCTGTAACACATCGATTTTCCATTATCTTTATTTTAATTAATTTTAATAACGCGCTACCTAACTCAAATGAAGATTCCATTTTTTGCATCGCATATTTATCAGCAGCTAGCTCCTGATACGTGTGATACCGCTGTAACAACCCTTTTAATATCGGTATGTACATCATTCCTTCTGCTAATAACGTAAAACAAAGTAATTTTAAAGGATCACGATTATTTTGATGATATTCTTCATGGAAAATAATTGCATCCATTTCTTCATCTGAAAATGTTTGAAGCATCCCTTCTGACATGACAACTTTCGGACGAAATAGCCCAATTGTAAATGCCGCAACTTCCGTAGTCGGCAATATATATATTTGTTTTCCTTTTCGGATGAAGGGGATAAGTACTTTTTGTAATTTTTTACTATAGAAAAACTGTCGCCAAATTCTTTTGCACACTATGAGTACTGTAAGTAATAGTAATCCAGCAATTATAATACGAATGAGCGATAATTCCTTCATATGTTGTTCTAATTGAAACAAGCAAAAATTTGAAAGAAAAAGCATCTTATTTTGAAACAGAAATGGATATGTAACGTAATACACTAACATACTGAAAAAGAGGGTACTAACAATTACTGCTAAAAATACGATTTTACGCATTTGCCATTTCATTTCATTAATCCTCTTTTTTTAACTGACTCAATTTGTCTTCTAACTTTTTTATTAAAGTCGGATCAGCTTGCTCTAACTCATCTAGCATATGATTTACAACTAAATCTCCAAATTCCCCCATCAATTCCTGTGTCATTTTCTTCGTTTGATTGGATAAGAATTCTTCTTTTGTTTGTACAGCACGATATATGCCACTTCTTTTTATAGTATGTTTTTCTAAGTGTAATTTCTCTACTAACCTGTTCATAACTGTCATAACAGTGTTAAAATTCACAGGTGATTCTTCACTTAATTTCTGCTGCACTTCTTTAATCGTAATACCTTCGTTAGACCAAACAATCTCCATAATTTTCGCTTCAAGCGGTCCAAAGAAATGATTTAACCCTTGCTCATTTAACTTATAGTTTTGAGTAAACATAGTATAGCTCCTTTCACACTACGAATTGTAGTATAAATTGAATGAAAGGTCAAATGCGAATGAGATACACTAAAATTCACTACCTATAAATACATAGGCCATTCCATTCATTTTAAACCTAATTTTTCTCCAAATGTATCAAAGAGATACTGTTCTAATATTTGTACACTAAACTTCTCATTACGCCCAAGTGCAAATAATTCCCGATCTTTCGCTACGATAGTATCTAACGGAATAACAACATTATCCACTATTTTTGTAATTTCAATGATGTTACTTTTTACATTTACCTCTGTTTTAAATTCAACATTTTCTAATACGATATGTGAACGTCTTCCTGATGTAAAAAAAGTAAAATTAGGATTTTTAACAACGCCTATTTCAGCCTCTAACGCATATAAATAGTGAAAAATTATATCTCTATGTCCATCTTTTATTATTTTTTCATCCTTCTCATCATCTAAGTATTCTTTCACCTTCGCTGCAAACTCAAATCGAAAATCCACCTTTTTCACGCTCCCTCTTTGTATTTTTATATTAAATAAATATATTGAAATAATTTTACCATATTGTAATACAAGTTCCTATTAAAAGTAAAAAACGATTTGTGAAATCTCTATTATTTCCGATTCCTTTTTAAAATATAAACACTAATTCAATATGAATTCATGCTTCGTTATATCCATTTAAACATATTGTTTCCATATTTTGAAACAATAGTATGAAGTGTTATATATCGATAAAATGAAACTTTAATCATTGGGGGTTGTTGATCCCCCGTCTAACTTCTTTGCTTTCGCTGAATTTTGAGTTGGGGGTCTTACTCCCCAGCAAATAGCGGGATAAATTGTTTCTAATTCATTTTTCTATTTAGCTATCATCACCTTTACTATTCCAATATACCGAAACTACATTTTCTACTTATTCATTACATGAGAGAAGGAATGTTACTCTCTTCTATCGAATTTTTATATAACAAAAATGATTAGGTGGTGCTTTACTATGAAATTAGCTGTCATTGGTGGCGGTGATTTACAAGATTCAAATCACTCGCCTATTAATGAGCGACTTATAGAATTAACAAATAAACAGTATCCAAAAGTATTATTCATTCCTACAGCTAGTCATGATGATGAAAGCTATATCAAGCTATTTTTAGACACGTTCGAAAAACAATTACACTGTGAAGTACAAATTTTACGTACTATAGCTGATACACCTTCTAAATATGAAATAGACGAAATGATTCAGTCTGCTGATTTAATTTATCTCGGTGGCGGGAACTATATTCACATGCTTACACAATGGAAAGAACTTAAACTCGATGAAAAATTACTATTGGCTCTGCAACAAGGAACACTCATTGCGGGGTATAGCGCTGGTGCTATGTGTTGGTTCACATCTAGTATCCGATCAGATTATGAAGGCTCTGGTTATATAGAGTGTAACGGTTGGGGGATTGTGAACAAAAGATTTTGTCCACATTATAATCAATTAAATAGAATGAACGCCTTCCACTCCTTTTTACAAAACCATCAAGGTAATATAGAAGGAATTGCACTAGAGGATAATTGCGCTCTATATATTACAGAAGAATCTTTTGAAATTATCGGTGAACCTGAAAAAGCGTGGGAGTTTTATATGAGTGATAACAAGCTCATAAGACAACATTTTGATATCACTTTAAAAAGCTATTTGTAAACCTACACTTACAAAAAATGTCCCTAAGTATAATAACTTAGGGACATTTGCATGATTTAACTCACTAATCGTGTAATTCGTTTCTTCTGCCATGAAAGCTTATAATATGCATACTGTAATATTAAGCTGACAATAAATGCTGCTGGGTACCCAATCCATATCCCTTCTATGCCAAGACTTGTATGGTAAGAAAGGTAATACGCTACAGGTACTTCAACAAGCCAAATTGATACAACGCCGATAACAGTTGGCCATAATACTGTACCACTTGCTCGCATTGTTGCACTAATAATTTGCGCATGCCCGAAAATTAAATAACTCCATAATGTAATCATAACTAGGCTATGAGCAATTTCAATTGTAGTTTGACTCGTTAAAAATAGTGATAGAATGTCTCTTGAGAACAAGTAAATAAGAGATATTAGCACACCACCGATGACGTAGTTCATAATAATTCCGGCCTTCACAACTTTCTGCAATCTATCAAATTGATTCGCACCAATTGATTGTGCTGCAAAAATGGAAACTGTAATACCAAGGCTAACTGCTGGCATTTGTACATAACTTGCAACCTGATTCACGACGCCATATGCCGCTGTTGCATCCGAACCGTAACGATTTACAAACGCGATGACCGCAATTTCAGATAATGAAACTAATATCATATTAATACTCGCTGGAATTCCGAGTCGTAGCAATAGCTTCAATAACTCCCTATCCATGCGAAGATATTTCCTTACCGTACTATCTAATTGTAGTGGGTGATTTTTCTTCTTTAAATACACCAACATGACAATAAACGTAATAACTGTAGATATAACAGAAGCATAGGCTGCTCCATACACATCTAATTTCGGAGCTCCTAACCATCCGAAAATAAGAATCGGCAATAAGATCATATTTAGCGCTGTACTTACAATTAAAAAGTAAAATGGCGTTTTAGAATCTCCTGTACCTCTCATAAACGTTGTGTATGCAAAATATAAAAATAAGACTGGCATCGATATAAATAAAATACGCGCATAATGAACACTTATATCAATAATATTTTCTGGTGTTCCCATAAGGCGCATAATATCCATCGCAAAAATACTACCTACTATCGCCAACACAACTCCAATAATAAAGGTAAATGTCAGTGTCGTACCAACGATCGCTTTTAAACGATCTTCGTTTTTAGCACCAAACGCCTGACCAATTAAAATCGAACTACCTGAACCAATACCAATCACAAATGAAACGAGTAAGAAGAATAGCGGGAAGAATGCTGATATGGCTGCTAAATCATTCACTCCAAGCCATCTTCCTACTACTACCATACCGAATAATTGTCCAATCGATTGTAATACATTACTTAATAGTAACGGTACTAAAAACATGGACATCGACTTCCAAATCGGTTTGCTCTCACTTTCTAACTTATGTGAATCCGCACCTTCTTTATTGTTATCTGTAGGTGGTTTCAAGTTTCATTTCTCCTTTTATTAAAAATCTGTTTTTCAACTTCTATCTCTTTGTATAGTTGTTATAATAATGTGCTTCTATTCATTTTCTTTTCCGTATGATTATAACTTCACCCAATATTGGCTTCCATCAGCTGTTCTATCTAAAAACCCATATTCAATTAAATATCTTCTTAAAGTTACAAAATCCGGATATACACTTTCTATGACAGTATTTACTTCTTTTTCAGTGTACTTTTTATTACTATCAAACTTCGTCACTAAGTGGCGTAATATAATTAATTTACGCTTTTGCTTTTTCGGAAATGTAGAAAGCGGTCCATCCAATCCTTCTGTAAAGTGTGCTTTTAATACTTCATCATTTTCTTCTTCCGTAATATTGTAGCGATCATCTACCATCGTTGCTGTTCTATGAATGGGTACAAATTTCGTTTGTACTTTTGATTTTTCTTCTGATAGTTCCATTAACGCTAAAAACACTTTCGCTTGCTTCATTTTCTCTCGAAGTGTAAATCGATGATTTCGAATGGTCGAAGTACTTCCGCCATCCATCTCGTTTACAATCTCTTTATCATTCAGCCCCATATGGAAAAACTGAACCATTTTCTTTTGCAAATCCGTTAAACCAGTATACTTCTTATCAAGGTTTAATAAATAATCAAACATAGACGTGTGTTCATTTTGCACATGCAATTGTACAAACTTCTCTGCTTCATACAAAACTTGATTATCTTGATAAATAATCCCCTTAATAAACGCTTCTCCACAAGCTAAACAAATATACTCCTCTGCTTCCGCTTCAAACACATACCCTTTCTTCAATTTCTCAACCGACGCATCCCAAAACTTCTCTGAAATATCATTCATACTAAACACTCCTTTAAAATGTTTATCTAAAAACAGACATTTTCCAATAACGTTTACTATCGCTTCATCATCTTAACATAAAACAAACAAACACTTCAACGTTTCGTTTACCCATTTTATAAACTTTTATAAAAACATCTATTATATATTCTTTAAAAAGGAAATCAAGCAACAAAAAACGAATGTATTTAATGAATGAATTACGATAGGATGTGAAACAAAACATGACTATTTTACAAGACCCATGGTTTACTGTTAAACAAATTGCCCAAAATACATATGCGATTAGTGAATATGGACATTGGGAGAAAGTACATTCCTTCTTACTTGTAGGCGATACTACCGCACTCCTTATCGATACTGGACTAGGTATCGATAATCTGAAGCGTATAACTGACCAACTAACAAACTTACCAATTATTGTTGTCACAACACATGTCCATTGGGATCATATCGGTAGTCACGCACAATTTGAAGAAATCTATGTACATGCTTTAGAGGCGGATTGGCTCATTAATGGCATAAAAGGACTTCCTATTACTCAAATTAGGCACGACATCGCTCGTGATATTACTTTACCTACACCTAAAACATTTCAACCTGAAACATTCAAACCCTTTCAAGGAACACCAACAAAATTACTACAAGATGGAGATATGATTGATATCGGAAAAAGGAAAATTCAAATTATACATACGCCAGGTCACTCACCGGGGCATATTTGCCTATACGATTATGAAACTTCTTTTTTATTCACAGGAGATTTACTTTATGAAGGCACAATTTTTGCATTTTATCCATCAACAAACCCTGTAGATTTAGTCCAGTCTCTAAATAAAATTACAAACCTCTTTCCTATTAAACAAATTTTCGGTTCACATCATACCCTCGGCCTTTCACCTGTTATATTGAAAGAAGTGAAATATGCTATTCAATATTTAAATGATAAAGAGCTGATTAAACATGGGACTGGTATTCACACATTCCAAAACTTCAGCCTTCAATTTTAACTACAAAAAAGGTGTTTCCGTATACGAAAACACCTTTTACTCATTATATATTCTATTTACAACCTCTACTAAAGCTTTACTTACCTGTACAAATGTATGCTTTCGGTTTCCAACCTCAATAAATTTATTAGCACAACTACCCATAATTATCATACAAATAATTATGACTAACGCTACCTTTCTATTCTTGTAAGTCACTTCAGGCCACTCCACTATTACAAAACTTCTTTTGAATTTATCCCATCAAGAAATTTTACATGAATAATAAGCCGAAGGAATATGCAATTCTGCATATTCACACGTTTTATCACGATGTTATGATTTAATTTACTTAAAGAACACGTATACCGGGGTGACTAACTTGAAATTTAAAGCGAAAAAAAATCCATTTCACTTCATTTTTATTTCATTATTTATAATCATTTTTTTCACTCTCATGATGCTGTTAAATATCGTGAATCTTTCTTCATTCTATTTCTCTCACTACAACGTAACGGAATCCTCTCTTGTTGTAAAACATGGTTTCATACTGCGTACTGAAATTCCATTTGAAGATATTCGCCATATTACATACTCTGGCAAAACACTTCGCTCAGAAAAGTGGACTAGGCAGCAATTAGAAATCCATTACAATTTATTTGATTCTGTGACAACTTTCGTACCTCAAGAAGAAGAAAAGTTCATTTCACTCTTAAAAAAAAACTGTCCACAAATGAAAGTATTGAATATGCCTGCTAACAAATAATATATTTTGGCACTTGTAGTACAAATGGAGAGATTTAAAAATAAATACTAAAAAAAGCCAAAGTTCTAAACAAAGAACCTTGGCTTTTTTTATTACTCTTTCGGCGCAATCATTTTTTTCGGATCGACAATTTCATCAAATTGTTCTTCTGTTAGTAGTCCAGATTGCAGTGCTGCTTCTTTTAGCGTTAACCCTTCTTTATGAGCATGCTTCGCAATTTTCGCTGCATTTTCATATCCGATATGCGGGTTTAATGCTGTAACAAGCATTAAGGAACGATCCACATTCTCTTTAATTACTTCTTCATCTGCTTCAATACCAACTGCACAATTATCATTAAATGAAACAATTGCATCTGCTAATAAGTGAGCGGATTGTAAGAAGTTATATGCAATAACAGGTTTAAATACGTTTAACTCAAAATTACCTTGACTCGCAGCAAATCCGATTGTTGCGTCATTTCCCATCACTTGCGCAACAACCATCGTTAACGCTTCACTTTGCGTTGGATTTACTTTACCTGGCATAATAGAGCTTCCTGGCTCATTTGCCGGAATAATAATTTCTCCTAGACCACTACGTGGACCACTTGCCAGCCAGCGCACATCGTTAGCAATCTTCATTAAATCAGCTGCTAATGCTTTTAATGCACCATGCGTATACACAGCTTCATCATGGCTCGTTAATGCGTGGAATTTATTTGGTGCAGAAATAAATTGCTTACCTGTAAATTGGCTAATTTCCTCTGACACCATCTCACCGAATTTTGGATGAGCATTAATACCTGTTCCAACTGCAGTACCACCAATCGCAAGCTCTTTCATATATGTATTGCTCTCAGCAATCATACGCTCTGTTTTTTCAAGCATACGGTGCCATCCGCTAATTTCTTGTCCTAATGTTAACGGTGTTGCATCTTGTAAGTGTGTACGACCAATTTTTATAATATGTTCAAATGCAGTTACTTTTTCTGCTAGCGTTTCTTTTAATTTCGTAATTGCTGGTAATACGTGATTTTCTACTGCAATTACACATGCTACATGAAGTGCTGTTGGAAATGTATCATTTGAACTTTGAGACATGTTCACATCATCATTCGGATGAATATGTACGTCAGATCCCTTCTCTTTCAAAATTTGATTCCCTCGATTTGCAATTACTTCATTCACGTTCATGTTTGACTGTGTACCACTACCCGTTTGCCATACGACAAGTGGAAAATGTTCATTCCATTTCCCTGCAATCACTTCGTCAGCTGCTGCCACAATTGCTTCTGCTTTTTCGTCTGATAGCTTTCCTAATTTTTGATTACTAAGTGCTGCACTCTTCTTTAATATGGCAAATGCTTTTACAATTTCAAGCGGCATTTGCTCTGTTCCAATCGGGAAGTTTTCTTTACTACGTTGCGTTTGTGCTGCCCATAATTTATCAGCTGGAACTTTTATTTCTCCTATTGTATCTCTTTCAATTCTGTACTCCATTTTTTCATCCCCTTGAAAATAAAATACCTACATTTCTTATTTTAACAGACTTTCACACAAATGATAAGAATTCTCACTCGTATATATAAAAAAATACCTCCTGCCATCGCAGAAGGTATTTTTTTATGATGCTTGCTTTCCTTTTTCAACGTCATCTACATACCAAATGAATTTACCTGTATATCCGTAAATAACTGCTAAAATTAACGATACGAAGCTTAACCACATAAATGGAACGTATGAGAACGTTGCTACACCTAAAATACCAGCCATAAAAATACCATTATCAGACCATGGCACCATACCTGAAGTTAACGTTCCACCTACTTCTGAGTTACGTGCTAATACACGTCGGTCTATTTTTAATTTATCATAGCTATCTTCCATAATTTTCGGTGTTAAAATTAGTGATACGTACATCGCACAACCAAATATATTCGCTAAGAATGCTACGATTAATGTAGACAATGTTACATTACCTGCAGAATTTAATTTCTTCTCAAATTTAGATACGATTACTTTTAAAACTCCTAGTTTTTCAAGTAATCCACCAAATCCTAAACCGAAAATAATAACGGCTACTGAACCAAGCATACCGTTAATTCCACCACGGTTTAATAACTTGTCAACAAATTCAACACCAGATTGAATTGAGAATCCATTATACGCTGTTCCAATCGCCTCTCCAAAGTTCATTCCTTGGAAAAGAGTTGCCCAAATTGCACCAATTAAAGCTCCCATTGCAATTGTTGGCATAGACGGTTTCTTCATCGCTAATAGAGCGATAACAACGACCGCCGGAACAAGCATCCATATTTTAATATCAAATTCCTTTAATAAAGCTTCTTTTAAAAACTCTACTCGATTCAAATCTACATTATCGCCGCCATACATCCAACCAGCTACAGTAAACATAATGCTAGTAATAATATAAGCCGGAACATCTAATACGAGCATAGCTCGAACGTGAGCAATAACATCTACTTTTGCCATAGACGCTGCAAGAACTGTACTATCAGAAAGTGGTGATAATTTATCGCCGAAATAAGCTCCTGAAAGAACTGCACCGGCAACAAGCGGAAGAGGTAAGCCAAGTCCTTCACCAATCGCCATCATAGCAATACCTGCTGTTCCGACTGTTCCCCATGATGTTCCTGTTGCGATAGAAGTTATCGAACAAATAATTAATGTTGCTAATAGGAATATGCTAGGGTGAATAAACTCTAATCCATAATAGATTAATGTTGGTACTACGCCACCAGCAATCCAAGTTCCAATTAAAGCACCTACCGCAACTAAAATCAGTATTGCTTCTAATCCGTTAGAAATCCCTTTCGTAATTGCATCTTGCAATTCTTGATAACGAAATCCTAATCTTAATCCAAGCGCAATTACTAAAAACCATGAAATAAATAGCGCTAATTGAATTGGGAGATCAAAAATCGTTTGGAAGGAAAAGACAACAGCAAGAAATAGTAATAAAAGAACTATGATTTCTAGCATCGATGGTAATCTTACACTTTTCATTTTTTTCTCTCCTTACAAGTCGATAACATGACGTGTGTCGTCTTACATGTATGTAATATACAATTAGCGAAGACAAAACAAAATTTTCATATTATTTCGATTTATTTTTCCAGTATAATATAACACCTTTTCTATTGTAAAAGTAGATGTTACTTTTCGCAATGGAAAATATAAAAAATGTTACATTTTTATATAGAACAATCCAAAAATAACTTTTTTAATATTTTCCATAACAAATTTTTCACTATTATCCTCACCTTTTAAGGACTACCATTTTTCCCCACAAAAAAGCACACATCATTAAAATGATGCATGCTCCACTTTTATTTATACATATCTTGTATTTCTTCTTTATTTTTAAGTATTTCCACAAACTTATCACTACAACCTTTCGGAAATAACACTCCGAGCCCGTATGAATGCTCAAACTGAAAATGAGGGTACTTCGCTTTGACCTCATCCCAAAATTTATACACGCCGAAATTTCGATCTTTCACCTCAATATCGTGAAATAACACGATACCGTTATTCGCAAGTTTCGGTAGCCATGTTTTATAGTCATGAGAAACTGCTTCATACGTATGATAGCCATCAATATGCAACAAATTTATCGTTCCATCTTGAAACTGATCCACGGCCTCATCAAAAGTAGACCGAATTAAATTCCCTATTTGAGGATAACTCGCGCTCACGAATTTACTCACTATTTGAAAAACACCTTCTCCATATGGACCTGTGTGCTCATCTCCTGCCCAAGTATCTACAGCAAAACATTTTGTAGATACTCCTCCATCTTTTACCCCTTGGCAAAAACTAAAAAAAGAAGCTCCTAAATGTGTACCTAACTCAACTAATATTTCTGGTTTTTCAAATCTTACTAAATCATAAGCGAAGTTTAAATGTCCCACCCACGCAGAGTTCATTCGAATATATGGACTATATTGATCAAATTCAAATGTTGGTTTATAAGTAACCCAGCTCATCACATTTCTCCTTCTACACATATTTTTAACAAACCAAATTACTCTTATCTTTATTTTTTTAACCTCTTGATTATGATTTAATTTTATAATTTCATCTCGCTTTATTTCACCTACTCACTTGTATCCTACAACATAACTGGAACTACTAAAATTCCCACCTTCTAACACAGAAATTTCAGTTTATTTTTTATTCATTTCGTGATATATTGCATATTGTATCCAAAACAAATTTTTAGAAAAGGAGAATTAAAACTATATGGATCCAAATCGTTTAAAAGGAATCATTATGGTTGTAATTGGTGCTTGTTTATGGGGCTTGTCCGGGACAGCTGCACAACAACTTTTTCAATATGAAAATGTTTCTACTGAATGGTTAGTTACAATTCGTTTGCTTATATCAGGCGTTATCTTGCTCCTTATTTCATCATTCGGAACGAGAAAAAAAGAAATATTCGGCATATGGAAACAAAGATCTGATGCTACTAAAATGATATTGTTTGGCCTATTCGGTATGCTTGCTGTACAGTATACGTACTTCGCTTCTATTAAAGAAGGGAACGCTGCCGTCGCAACATTATTGCAATATTTAGCTCCTATATTTATTACTGTATACTTACTTTTCAAATGGAACGTTCGGCCATCAAAAATTGATTTCATTTCCATTACCCTTTCATTAGTAGGCACTTTTCTCTTACTAACAAACGGGTCTGTTCATAACTTGGCTGTTTCTACACCAGCTATTATTTGGGGTATTTTATCTGGATTATCTCTTGCTTTTTATAGTTTATATTCAAAGGGATTACTAGAACGGTGGTCTTCCTCTGTTATCGTTGGATGGGGCATGATTATTGGGGGTATTGGCGTTACGATTCTACACTTTATTTCTACAAACGAATTCATTTTATTATCGACTATGAAATATGTAAGACTAAGTACCCTACCGCTCATCACATTTGTCGTCATTTTTGGGACACTGATTGCATTTTATTTATACTTAGACAGCATACGATACCTGACTCCGAAAGAAACGACATTATTCGGTTGTATAGAACCACTCGCAGCTATTATTTCTTCTGTACTTATATTACACGTACCCTTCCAATCTTTTCAGTTATTAGGGGCTTTTTGTGTCATTGTAATGGTGCTCATCTTAAGCCAAAAACCGGATGAAGGAAAACAGGAATTAAAGTTTGTTCATGAGAAAAAAGAAAATATACAATGAAAGGATTGAATTCACTATGCCTGTCCCTCAAAATTATAAAAAACAAGGAAGAGTTTCGGCAAAATCACTCGTTTTAAATCAACTACAAGATTGGATTATTGAAGGTGTACTGCAACCTGATGAAAAAATTAATGATGGGGAATTGGCCGAAGCACTAGGAGTAAGCAGAACACCTGTAAGAGAAGCACTTCAAATATTAGAGCTTTCTGGATTAGTGGAAATGGTACCTGGGCAAAAAACAAAAATTGCCCCCATTAAGTTAGACGACATTCCTATTATTTATGAAACGATGGCTGGTCTTCACTCTATTATAGGAAAGCAAGCTCTTCAAAACATTACAGACGGTGATTTGAAACTACTTTCTGAAATAAATGATGATTTTCAGCGCTCTATAGAGAAGAAAAACGCAAAACAAGCTTTAAAACTAGATATACAATTTCACAATACAATTTCTTCTATTGCTAAAAACCAATATATTGAACCATTTCTAGAAAATATGCAACTTCATGTTCTACGCCTTGAATATTTGTTTTTCCAAAATTTTGTTCCAGCAAGTCAATCTATTGAAGAACATCACTCCATCATTCAAGCACTGCAAAAGCAGGACGAAAAACAAATGGAACAAATGATGTCTCAAAACTGGCTCCGTCCAATGAAAGAAATATCAAGAATAATTTCTACGAAATAATAATAGAGCTGGTTACACACAATCGTAACCAGCTCACCTTTTGCTAATCTATATAGTTACGCCTGAATATCTGCATATTCTTCCATATCTTCGTACTCTTTTTCCAATTCCTCTAAAGACAGCTCGTATAATTGTCGGTCGCGAATTTTAAACACACCTGCTCCAATTAACTCATCAATTAAATGCCTCTTACGATTTTCAACAGCAAAACGGAGTTGACTACTCATCTTTAAAAAAACTCCTTTCTACGATCATTGAAAATGATAATCTTTATCAATTACCACTTTTGATTATAAAAGATGACTCTTTATAAGTAAAGTAATTTCATGAAATATTTACCTTACAAAGTATTTGTGGCCACATTATATATATGTATGCCGTGCGAAAAATGTTATGACACTTTTTCTTATCCTTTTTCTTTCATACTTTGCAAGTTGTCTCACTATGATTAAATTCACCATCTATTTCTACTTGAATGGTGACATGTTCTACATGAAACTTCTCCTTTAATACATCTGTAGCCTCTTTTAATACATTTTGCGTTTCATCACCTTTAATAATCAAATGGCAAGTTAATACTTGAAAATCAGATGTGACAGACCATATGTGCAAATCATGAACTTCTTTTACAACCGTAATATTTAATAATGTACTTTTTACCTCTTCAACATTTATGTGCTGCGGTGCACCTTCCATTAATATATGAACCGTATCACGTGTTACACGCCATCCGCTAATAATGACTAAAATAGACACAAGAATACTAGCAATCGCATCAGCAACAGTCCATCCGAAAAATTTAATACATAGCGCTGCAATAATCGCTCCGACTGATCCTAATAGATCGCCTAATACGTGTAGGAAAGCACTTCTTAAATTCAAGTTGCCCTTCACATCTCCGCCTCTCATTAATATCCAAGCTGATAAAATATTAATAAGCAGACCAAGTACAGCAATAATGAGCATCCCATTACTAGCAATCTCAACTGGTTCTTTAAAACGGCGAATTGCTTCAATAAAAATGTATAATGAAATGACAATAAGAACGACACCGTTACATAATGCCGCTAACATTTCGACTCGCTTATACCCGTATGTTTTCGCAGTTGTTGCTGTTTTTTCTCCGAGCTTGAACGCAAGTAAACTTAACGCTAACGATACTGCATCACTTAACATATGCCCCGCGTCAGATAGTAGTGCTAAACTATTTGTTACAAATCCCCCAATTACTTCAGCAATCATAAAACTTGTCGTTAATACGAAAGCAATTAGTAGCGCTTTTTTATTGTTAGAATGACCGTGATCATGTGAATGTCCCATACCAATACTCCTTTAAGTGCAATATCTGTATGTTAGTATGAAACAAATTCCCCCTCTTTATCCCCCATGAACTGCCCATAAACGTCCGCTTCCTCTACCTACACACTTCGCTATTTTTCAAACAAGTCCTTTTTCTCAACAAAAAATAAGACTACTTCTTTTTCAGCTTCATATTGTTTACTAATGAAAGAATTTTTAAGGAGGTTACGAAAATGAAACGTTTATTTCTCTGTATGGAGCGAGAACTTGTTGTAGTGAAAGAACAATATGGTCACTTTGAGAAAGCGTATCACTTACAAAATATGCAACCTACCTGTATCGCTGTTGATCCATTTCAAAAGAATCGTGTATACTGCGGAACATTTGGACGAGGTTTATGGTTAAGCGACGATGGCGGGGATTCGTGGAAACCGATTGGAGATTCATATCGTTACTTTGATTTCCCTAAAGAAGATGGGATTTTACACTCTTCGATTACTTCCATTACGATAAGCCCTAATGAACAAGTTAACGGATATGGCGTCGTTTATGTAGGAACAGAACCTAGTGCTTTATTCCGTTCAGAAAATGGTGGTGAAACGTGGACTGAACTTAAAAATATGAAATCATTATTATCTTCTTATACGTGGGCTTTTCCGCCTAGACCTTTTACCCATCATGTACGCTGGATTACAGTTGATCCAAACAATCCAAATACAATCCATGTTTCAATTGAAGCTGGTGCTGTTATTCAAAGTAATGATAGAGGGCATACTTGGATTGATAAAAAATTCGGTGCTCCTATCGATGCGCATCAATTACTTATGCACCCTGACGCTCCAAATCGCCTTTATGCATCATGTGGTGACGGATTTATGGGCGGACCTGATCGCGCATACCTTGAAAGTTATAACAGCGGAAACAGCTGGATCTCATGCAGTGAAGGACTTGAACACCATTATTTATACAGCATGGCTATCGATCCGACTGATTGTGATACAATTCTCGTTTCTGCCGCACCGAGTGCTGACCTCGCTCATCACCGTATTCCTTATGAATCTTATATTTATCGTAAAACGAAAGATACTCCGTTCGAGCAAGTGCAGCAAGGACTACCATCTGCAATTGGTACAGTCATTTCAATGTTTGCAACAAATCCAGCAGAACCACATACATTTTACACTTTAAATAACAACGGCGTCTTTCAATCCAATGATAGCGGCGAATCTTGGGAACAACTACACATTCCGTGGAAAGATGAGTATAAAAAGCAGCATCCGCATGCGTTACTCGTAACTAGTTTTTAACGGAAAAGAGACTGCCTAATGTTTTTAGGCAGTCTCTCTTTTATTTCTTTAAATCAATTACGATATCATCTAGAACAATATCTTTACTCTTCGCTTCTTTTTTCGGCACTTCAATTTTCTTCTCTTTTCCATTCACATACTCCACTCCACCATGATTTTCAGGTGTATGAACTCGCAAGTGTACGCGAGGTGTAACGATAAGCTTTGTTGCATTTTCGTTTAATTTTTGGAATGTAGCACTCCAACTACTTTTATGTGGCTCTGCTACTGTACCCGTTCCGCCATTTCCTTCACCAGCGTATTGATTTCCTAAATCATCTTTTATTTCTAATTCCACATCAGCACTATCCCATATACTTCTTAATGCCTTAGATTCTTCTTGATTGTAAAAAACGATAAAGGACATAGGTGTTACTTCCATTTTGTTTATATTTACTTTTATGCCTTCTTTTTCAGAAATTCCTTGGAGCTTAATTTCTTTACTATCCATTGCCTTAACTGTAAGGGCAAAATTCCAATTCCCTTTTATAGATTTCTTTTCCTCAAGCATATCAATTGATTCCATATCCCACATAACATTGGCAACATCTAATTTTTCACTACTATGACCACTCATCGTAGTCATACCTACATATTTTTTCTCTCCAACTTTTGTTACTTCAGAACTTCCTCCCCCGCCATTAAACCCCATCACCTGCGGATATCCAAATATATGTGGCTTCTCACCTAAATCTTTATCACTCTCAATAGAGTATGTGATTGTAATTGTTCTACCATCAAACACAGCATCATTAATTGTAACCTTAACCCCATTACTCTCCCTCGTCATATTCAATTCAGTCGAAAACTCTTTATAATTTTCATATAACCCTGTTCTACCATTATCTAAAAATCGGAATATGTCCCCTACTATTGGTAGTCCTCCAGCGTATGTAGGAAATCCGATGCCAAGCATGGCAACTGATACGCCGACTAAAATAGATGCTGCAGCGACACCTTTTTTCCAACTTTTCATCTTTTTCTTCGTACGTATCGATTGTTTTACATTACGTTTCACTTTTTCTTTTTCAATTTCAGAAGTCTCAATTTCCTCAAGTTCTTTTTCATCTATATCAATATCATTTAATAGTTCATAAATGTCTTTCATATTGCACTACCTCCAAAACTAATATTCGTAGCATTTTGTTGTAGTTTCTTTTTTCCTCGGTACACACGATTATCTATTGCCGCCCTGGTTAATCCTAATTTCTCTCCGATTTCCTCTGTCTTCATACCGAGGAGATATTTCATAATGAACACCTTTTGATCTAGCGGTTCTAATTGATTAATGAGCTTCAATAATTCTTCTCTATCTTCCATAACAATTAATTCGTCTTCCGCTGACTTTTCCGTACTGATATGAAGCTCATCCGAAATAATTTCTACTTTTTTAGTCGCTTTCCGGTAATAATCAATTGCTTTAAACTTCGCAATTGCCGCAATCCATTTTTTAAAGTCACTCGGCTCTCCATGAAACTTATTTGCGTTATTCCATATGGAAAGAAATATATCGTTTACACATTCCTCTATTAATCCATCATTTTGAACAGAAAGAAGAACTTTGTGCGTGATTCCTTTTATGAGTGGTAAGTATGTATCGACAACGAATTCTAGTGCATCTTCTTTTTGCCGTTGTAATCTTTTTATAAAATTTTTCTCATTTGATTTCATGTAGCGATTCCCCTTATTTTTTTGTAAAAGCTTTTACACCCTATATAACGTCTTACAAAATATTTTCTCTCATCTTTTTTTATTTTTTGTATGTTATGGAATACTTCCCCTAATCAATTGTCTCACATAACTATGTATTACAAGAAAATTTTCTCAAGTCTGCCCTTTAATTCATGTAGTACACTATTTATGTAGTGACTTTTTAACTTGATGTACATTTTATTTCATTAATCTACTATTTTAAATTAGGAGATGAGATGTGTATGTGTGGAATTACAGGTTGGGTAGATTGGAAGGAAGACCTTTCAAATGAACATATTATTTTAGAAAAGATGGCAAATAGTATTCAGCATCGTGGTCCTGATGCTGAAGGATTTTGGTTTTCACCTCGTGCAGCCTTTGCACACCGGCGGTTAATTGTTATTGATCCAGAAGGCGGGACACAGCCGAAGACATTTCGTGCTGGTGATTATACGTATGCTCTTACTTATAATGGAGAAATTTATAATTTCCGCGAGCTTAGAGAGCAACTTCAAAAATGTGGTCATGCATTTGAAACGCATTCGGATACAGAGGTGTTACTACATGCTTATTTAGAATGGAAAGAAGACTGCGTACAACATTTAAATGGTATTTTTGCCTTTGCAATATGGGATGATCAAAAGCAACAATTATTTTTAGCACGTGATCATTTAGGCGTAAAGCCACTCTTTTATACAGAAAGAAATGGCAGTATTATTTTCGGATCTGAAATTAAAGCATTATTAGCGCATCCATCTGTCCCTGCTGAAATTGATGCGGATGGCATAAATGAAATATTTGGATTAGGCTTATTTCGAACTCCAGGATGTGGCGTCTTTAAACATATTCAAGAAGTGCGTGGTGGACATTCTATAACGTTTACACGTGATAAAAAAGTAGTTACAAAGTATTGGAACTTAGAAAGTAAGGTTCATACAGACTGTACTGAAGATACATCATCACATATTTTATCTATTTTACAAGATACAGTAAAAAGACAATTAATTGCCGATGTTCCTCTCGTCTGTATGTTATCAGGAGGATTAGATTCTAGCGGTATTACTGCACTAGCGGGGAAAGAATTTGCAGCGGAAAATAAAACACTTCATACGTATTCCGTTGACTTTGTAAATAGCGCAAAAGATTTCGAGCTGACATTTGCTCGCACTGGTTTAGACGCTCCTTGGGTAAAACGTGTTTCTGAACATGTAGGGACATCTCATCATGACATTATTGTGAATGCTGAAGAATTAGCAAATCACTTATTCGTCCCTCTCCGTGCAAAAGATTTACCGAGTGCTGGCGAAATGGAAACTTCACTATATTTACTATTTTGCGAAATGAAAAAAGATGCAACTGTAGCTTTATCCGGCGAATCCGCTGATGAAGTATTCGGTGGGTACCCTTGGTTTCATCAAGAGGATTTACTATTTGTTGATAAATTTCCTTGGCTAACAAATTGGAAAAACACTTCCCCTCTTCTACTAAATGAAGTAAATAACCAATGCAACTTAGAAAACTATATTGATACACGATTCCAAGAAGCGACTCTTGAAGTACCTACTCTTGAAGGGGAAAGTAACAAATCCGCGAAACAACGCCAAATGTTTTATTTATTTTTAACGAGATTTCTCCCGTTCTTACTTGATCGTAAAGATCGTATGAGTATGGCTGTAGGATTTGAAGTTCGTGTACCATTTTGCGATTATCGATTAGTTGAATATTTATGGAACGTTCCTTTCAATATAAAAAGCATTGATAATATTGAAAAAGGAATTTTACGTAGAGCACTGCAACCTGCTTTACCTGACGATGTACGCAATAGAAGAAAAAGTGCTTACCCAACTTCACAAGATCCACATTATTTACAAACAATCCGTCATTTATCACTCAACTTATGCAGTAATAAAAACAATCCTATTTTCTCACTTATTAATCATTCCACATTACTTGCCATTGCCGATGAAAGCAATAAAGAAATTAACAATTTTGAAGCAAGAAATGTTATGGAATACATGCTTCAAGTAAATGAATGGTTAAAAACGTATCATATTCATATTGCTTAACAAAAAGGAGTTCAAGGATAAAAACCTTGAACTCCTTTTATATTAATTAGCGCATCGTTTATTTTCAGTATCAATAGACCATCCAATAATAGTGGCACAATCTCTACCTTTCCACTGCAGTACATTTGTTAATACTGGCTCAATCTGTAAGCAACTTCCGTCATGCAATATTTCTACTAAAGATTGATCATCATCAAATTTTCGTTTATCACACTCTAAAATACCGTCCGTTGCCATTACAATGTGATTCATTCCTTTTTCTAATCCTCTGACACCTGATGTAAAGCAAGGTGTATTTGCAGCAAAAATATTTTTCCTACCAATATATTCGTAATTCTTCCGTTTATTTAACCGCCCTTTACCATTCTTCGTTTTTTCAGAATGGAATAAATATGCGAAGCAATCACCAACTGATAGCCAATATAAAAATTCGCCTTTTCGCAAACAAATTAAGCATGCAAGTTCCTCATCATCTTGATCACATTTTTCAATAAACAATTCATCTGTAAATAACGCTAATAAGTACATATGCGTATGATGAAAAGCTAAATTTATCGGGTAAGAAAATAACTCTTTTAGTTTCTCTTTTCTTTCTGAAATTGCTTCTATTATATAATCGATATTTTTTGTTTTGTGGTGTGTATCAAAAATCATAACAAATTCAAATTGTAATTCAGGATCCCACCAAGCAAGTACCGCATCTCCTCTTTCATATGCATCACTTTCTTGATTTCCCCCATATACGCCGACTGAAAGAGGACCACATTTTTCAACATGTATTTCATCTACATACATCTGTTCATGACTCATCCATTTGAATGTATTCACAGCTATCATCCTCTCTCTTGCTAAATGTATACCTTTACACATAGATTACCTTATATTTCAATAAAAATAAACTTTTTCAACATTTTTTATCCAAATAAAAGGATTTTATTTCTATATTCACGAATATATCTTACTATACGATATAAAAATAGGGGGGATTTATCATTATGAAAGACATCAATCAACATTGGGAAAGTATTTATTATCACTTACGATATGAATATGAAGACAACCTTTCCCACCAAGCCATTCGTATTTTACAAATCGTTTCTCGTGAGAAAGATATAACAATTGGAAAAGTCGCTACTGAGCTTAGTCTCTCTCATAACACAGCATCTGAACACGTAAAGCGCCTTATTCAAAAAGGATTTATCATGAAAGAAAGAAATAAACAAGATGAAAGGGTCGTAAACCTTACTTTAACGAAAGACGGCATTGAAGTATTAGAAAAGCATACTTTACTAGATAAAGAAAAGATAAAAATATTAGAATCACAGTTATCAAAAGAAGAACAACAATTAATTGAAAAAGCCTTTTCGTTATTATCGAAGGAGGCAAAATATGCATTTCCTCGTTAAAGTAATCGTTTCTGCACTTATTATTGGCGTTATTACTGAAGTCGCTAAACATTATAGTACGATAGGCGGCTTTATTGCTGCCCTTCCTCTCGTTAGTTTACTGAGCCTATTTTGGATTTCTTTCGAAGGCGGGAACAAACAAGAATTAAGTCAATTTGCTATAGGCGTATTATATGGATTTCCTGCATCCGCACTACTACTATTTACCGTCTATATTGGTCTAAAAAACTCATTTTCACTTAGTACATCTGTCCTGTTTGGTATAGGTGTTTGGTGTATCTTTTTTGCTTGTCAAAAATTATTTCAAGCTTAGTTAGGAGGGTTTACTATTTATAAATTTGTAGAGGTATTGGGGCAAACAATAGAAGTATATATAAAAGGAAGTAGTAAACAAACGGTAGTTATTCAAACTGGAATGGGTTGCTCATTTTATGATTGGCTCCCTATTATAGAAAAACTTTCACAACATTTTACAGTCATTTCATACCATCGCCCAGGTTACGGAAAAAGTGAACTAGGAAATTATTCGCGTACTACAAGACAAGCGACAAACGAACTTCATATGTTACTATATGAACTTGCTATTCACGAACCTATCATTTTAATCGGTCATTCCTATGGAGGCTTATGTGCACAACATTTTGCGATGTTACATGAAGATAAGCTGCAAGCACTTATTTTAGTTGATTCTACTTCTATGAACTTACACCGATTAGATGAACTTTATTTACCAATTTCTGATCAAACGGATTCGGATGATATGTGGCTTCAAAAATATAATACATACTCCAAAATGGATGTAGACATGCTTAATAATGAACTAAAACCTATACTCGTTGATCAACCAAGACAGTACATTGAATTTTCTACCTCCCCTCTATTATATAAAGCGACAGCTTCTGAACTATGTGCGTGGAAAAATTGTGCTCGCTTAATAAAAGAGTTATATAAAACATTAGAAACACCTTTAATCGTTATTGGTAGGGAGCCTCAATATTCTATTACTCAGTTGACTGAAGATGGCATGCCAAAAGAGGAAGCGACACAACTAGAAACAATGTGGCAAGAACTGATTCATGAACAATTACAACTCTCAATAAATAGCCAATATATACTTGCCGAACATGCTGGTCACGGAATTGAAAATAATCGACCAGATATTATTATTGAAGCAATTCACTCCTTGCAAATAAAAAAAGGAAGCAACTAACGCTGCTTCCTTACTTATCTATTCATAATCTTCTTCATCATCGATTTCTTCATAATACGAATCCCCATTACTTACATATATAGGGCCATTCGCAACGTCAATACGTAATACCCATGCCCATGGCACAGCTAAACGCTTATGTATTGCTCGCCAAAAGCTCATTGATTTTCTTTCGTACTCCTGGAACTCCTGAAGTAACTCTTTGTAGGAGGAACCGTCTAACTGAATATTTGCTTCTAACAAACGAGAATGGGCATAGTACTGCAGCTCTAGTTCAGCAGCAATTTCCATTTCTTCTTCCGTTGCCATACCAATAATTGCTCCATCTGCTGGTACAATTTCAAATACGTTCTGAACTTCAATAAGCCCTTCTTTCTCTTTCTCAAACATGTAAACAGCCTCCTTTAACACATATTTTTTATGTTACAAAGTCATACTTCTACAATAACTTCTCCCTTTCCTCTTTTTTTGATAAACTTTTACAAATTATTTATCTGATAATCTGTAGACTGTATTCTTTCAGCAGAACTGAAACAATTATTATCAAAAGTTAATTTATACACGTCAGGCATATGAAGGGTTTTCCAAAACTGAAAATCATATTTCGAATCAAAATAATTCATTAGTAATACCATAATATTTCCATGCGTACCTATTACAATATTCTTACCTTTATATTTTTTTAATATACTTTGCATACATATTACAGCACGTCTTTGCGCTACATCATTTGATTCTCCGCCTTCGTATGCAAAAGTCCAATCTTCCCATACCTTCTGAAGAGCATCATTAAAATCCTGTACTGGTTCTTTACTTAATAGCCTTTCCCGTAAATCTTCTTCCATTTGTATTGATAAATTATATGTATTCGCAATTCCTTGCACAGTTTGCATTGCCCTTTTGTACGGACTAGAAATCACAACATCAATATGTTTATCTTTTAATAAGCGTGTTACATGCTGCGTATCTAACAAACCTTTTGCAGATAAAGGCCTTTCCCGTTCTTCTTTTGTATATGTAGAGTGGGCATGGCGAACGAAATATATTGTGGTCATTTTTCAACTTCCCTTCTTATTTTCAATCTATATTCAATGAAGTAAATAAGAAATCCTGTATTATAAAAAGAAAAAGGACGCTTTTTAAAAAGCGCCCTTGTTTACATAATAAAATTATTTCGTTATAATTTCTTTCTAAACTCTTCATCTGTTATAGCATCTTGAATAAAATAATCTATATTATTTCTCAGCTTTTGGTATGCAACTTGATCTTCTATATCGTTAAACATAATTACAACTTCTACCTTATTCCCCTTCTTATCTGTAGTATACAAACTTTTTGTCAATACGAATGCGGTAGAGCCACCTTTTTGACCAGCAAATTCTAACTTACTATTATTAACTGTTCCTTTGAAAATATTCTCAATTTCTTCTTGCATTGATTTTGGAAAATAATTTCTACTATTTATCATTTTCATTATACTCATATAATCTTTAGCGTTTGCACTTACTAATCGATCTGACCAAATTCGCTGAAATTCCATATCTACCTTTAATGGAATATCCCGTTTTTTCCATTCTTCTTCATCTTTCATCCATTCATGAATTTGTAACACATGTTTATTATACTCATCCTTTGACATGTTACGTATCATTTCTAACGATTGATTTTCTGGCTCATGAAGCTCTTTTTCTACATACCCTCTCATATATAGTGAAGCAGTATACGAAGAGAACTTGTCATGACTAGTTAGCTCTAACTCTTTTATACTTTCATTTACCCTTTCTATTCCAAGCTTATCTAACAAATATGTTGTATTTGCATTAGAACTATAATGAATCATACCTTTAGCGACTTCTTCTAAAGCGATTTGCCCATTTTTCACTAATTCTCTCACCTTTGCATCTTCTAACCAGTCAGGATGCGCTCCACCATCAGTGTTTTTAACGTAATATTTTTCTAACTCCTGCAGTGAAATTTGTTCATCACGGCTTATCTTTCCTTCTGACACTTGCTTAGCAAATTCAACTGCTATGACGATTTTTGCCGTACTCGCTAATGGTAATTTTACATTTTCATTTATAGATGTTAATACTTCACCATTTTTTCTAATTAGTAATGAACATGTTTTATCATCTTTATGTTCTTTTATGTACTTTAATACGTAATCAGGATCTTCTTTTGACAAATAGTACTTCATAATAAAAAAGAAAGCTATAACGGCTACTATAATGACTCCTGCAATAATTCCTATAATCTTTAATATGTTCACAATATGCCCCCTCTAGAAATTCCCTTCTATTTAATAATTATAACGAATTAAATTACAAAATTAAACAAAACAGAGTAAATCTCCCTAAAATAGAAAGAGTTACTCTATTTCACATGATGTTATGTGTCCATTTAACGTAACGATTATATTTGAGTCGTCACTTTCTTTAACGCTATTTAGTCGATTTGAGTTAGGAGGACCAATTACAACTGACTCCTTAATTGGCGAAAGATCCTTTCCTAATTTTTCTGCACTTACACCGTATGCAGCTTGAAATACTTCTGGCGGAGTTAATCTAAGTATGTCTGATCCTTCTGCTGTTTCAAACTGATCGTTATTGAAGAACAAATGTAATTGTACTTCTTCTGTTATCGCTGTAATCCAATGCCACCATCCCATTGGAATAAAGACAGTTTGCCCCGCTTTCACATGATAATTTTGCAATTGATTCGTTTCGGGATTTAAAATGGATGTAACTGCTTCTCCTGATACTACAACATCTAATTCCCACGCATTCGGATGCCAATGTGGTTCCCTCATATGCCCTTTCGTCATAAATAAATCAACAAACGCCCCTCCTATCATCGCTGGTAACTGCGTTGACGTAACTTCATATGCAACGTTTTTATCATCCCTTTTAAAAAAGACATTTTTTCTCGAATCAAAGAAAAGGTTTGGGGTTCCTGAACTTTTCTTTAAATTTTTATTATCTGGAACATAACCTGAACTGCTCATTTTATCCCTCTTTTCCACTCCGAACATTTCTACTTTCACACTGTATCGTATGGAAAAAATGTATGAATGTGCCTATCATTCACATAACAAAAAAACATGCCTTCATGATGAGAGCATGTTTTGTGATATTTTTCACATTGTTTAGTTAAAAAATAAACGTTTACTTACCATGATGTAACATTAAATCACTAAGTTCTTCTTCAATGTGATTTAATTTCGCAACGCCTTCTTTCCATTTATGAATATAACGCGATACCCCGACAATAAATAAAACAATAATTGTAGAAAGAATAATACCATATACGATTGTTACAGTACTCATAGTTACACTTCCTTATAATTAGTAATGTTGTTAGTAGTTATATTTTTATTATAAACCTTTTTCATTTAAAATACTTCGATTTCAACTTTTTGTAACAAAATTGATTTTTCTAATATTTCGTTCATAAAAATGGCATATTTTTCACAAATTATACAAAACTTCACCATATGTACTATTACCATATGAGTTATATTGTTAAATAGGATAAAGTGAAATTTTAATCAGTACGGGGTATCTATCCCACACTGATTATTAGCCCGCACCAACCAGGCTTTTACGGACCGTTACTGTGGGATAAAGGGGATGAAATACTATGACGACTTGGTTTATTGTTATGTTAGTTGTATTTGGGGCATTTAAAATTATCGTTTCTAGCCTTCCTAACTCTGTTATTGAATCCATTATTAGCAAGTACGAAACACATCCACAACTTGAAGAAGAGAATTCGACTGTTACAATCAATGGAATTAACTTAGAAGGCGAACAAAAATCCAAAATTATTCATGATTTTAACGAAGGTTTATTTTTAGATCGCTATTATGCACCACCTCACAATGAGGGCACGCCTTTAATTCTCCATGCAAAACGTGGCAAAAAAGATTTTACATTTTATATTTATAGTCATGAAGAGCATGTTGATGTTGTAAAGCAACATAAAAAGAAGGTAGTTGCTTATAGTTTACGTTCTAAAAACCTTCAAAATAATGATATGTTCGTGTCAGCTGATTTAGCTTAATACCCATATATTAGAAAAAGGAATCCATGGAATATGGATTCCTTTTTACTATTCACTGAAAAATAAGCTCTGTCTTCAAACTATCTTTCGGTAACAACCATCCTTTTTGTTCTAAACTCTTCATTAATAATTCTCTTTGTTTTGTTGCAATACTTTCCTCATTTGTTTTAAACGATACTTCTATTACGAAATCATCTTCTATTTTCCCTGTATTACTTAGTGGCCAAACTTCAATATTCGTTTTTATATTTTCAAACTCCCCTGTATACCGTTTCATCAATACAGGACCGTAAATACGAGCATTTTTGAGCATTTCTTCTCCCCAATTCGTATACAACCATTTGTTCATTTTCCCTGGCAATTTTTCTATTAACATGTTTTGAGTAGCTCGTTCGTTTGGTAAATCAAGTACTCCATATCCTTTAGCACTGTAGCTTTTCTTATTTGAAATACTTAACGTTTTCTTCCCAAATCCCCAATCTATTTCTGCCTCATAGTTATCGGTTTTACTATCAAATCCATCATTTTTAGCCACTTCTAGTGCATCTTGAATTACACCATTTTGAATAGGATATCTTTTTTTATATGTTAGCTCAAAATCTTTACTAAATTCTTTCTTTCGAATTCTCGCAAACCAACCTTCATTACTTAAATTTTTATTTGCCGTATCTAAAAATTGCACTTGTATTCTTTCATAATTTGTACCAGCCTTGAAATATTCTAGTACCTCTTGATTTATCTCTTTGTTATAACCTAATACTTGTTCTGGTTTTAATAATAATTTCGCTTCAAAACTAGGTGTCATCGGACTGGCAGCAAACCCTTCCTTAACGTTATACAGGAAACAACAAAAGAAAATGCTTACGAATACAAATACTTTTTTCATATACCTATCTCCTTTACATTTTAAATGACTTCTATACGCTCCATAGTAAGTGAATACACATTTTCATACCCTGCTATGCTAAGCTTTTCCTGCAATCGATCCGTATCCTCTTTCAAAGCGTGTACTAACACCGTATGTTCTGGTAATAATGTATTTAACATCTCTTTCACATCTCTTATACTTTGGTGAACTTTATATGGAACTCGCTTCACCCTACATTCTTTACCTACACGTTCTTTCAAAACTTTATCTGCAAAACTCCCTTTAGCAATATGTCCAGTAAATATAATGGAATTTCGTTCTTCATATCGCAGTTGTTCATAATATAACTGCGCTCGTTTCGTTTGCATATTCGCATCACTCATTATAACTATTCCATAACTATTTTGCGTACCAAAGTCATGATCCATAACGAGTATGTTTCTTTTTAAACTCTCCATAAGCCCTTCAAGTTCTTCATTATTTTTGATCCAATCTTTATATACGAACATCTCTTGGAATCCATCCAAAATTTCTTGATCTACTATAATGGGAAGTTCTTTATATTTTTCATATAAATACAATACGATATCTTGCGCCCTACCAAGCGGTGGCAATGGCAATAATGCTATTCCTTTCTTTTGCGCAACTCGTTCAATTTCTGTACACAGTTCGTTTATTCGTTCGTGTTGCGAAACATCATCAGTATGATAAGCGGCATCTACGATTGCGACTTTTATATCGCCGCGCAACTTCTCAGGTAAATTAGCTCGTAGTATGTTAGACTCTGCTGAATAATCGCCAGAATAAAATACATATGTATGACTCATGTCCACTAAAAACCAAACAGCCCCCAATACATGCCCACTATACCCCCATTGAAAACGCAATGTAGGTGTAATCTGTATCCATTCATTCGGATTACTAATCTCATCAATATATACATAATTTAAATCTTTAACATTTTGGTCGTTATAAGGTACATTCCATCCTTGCGTCAAATTATAGTTTCTCCATTTTTCATAATAAGCGGGAAGTTGCTCCTTCGTATAACGAGTCGTCCAAATTTTTTTCTTATATCCATACTTCGCTAATAAAGGTAAGCCCATCGTATGATCTTCATGAATATGTGATAAAAATACTGCATCTAAAAACGGTACAACTTCCCTATCTATTTTTGGATAACTATCCTCATATGATCGATTAATACCACAATCAAATACTATTTTTGTCTCTTTATTTTTTACGAAGTAGCAGGAACGACCGTATTCTCCCGCTCCTCCCCATACTTCTATCCTCATCATGCTACCCCTTTTCGCTTTTGCTCCATATGTTGCAGTAGTAATAAACATATTGTTGTAAGTCCAACTGAAACGACAGCCATTGCCATGCCAATAGATACTTCTCCTTGTTCAAATTGAGCAAAAATAAATGTTGCTGAAGTTTCTACTGATGGAGGCAGTACGAGAAGGGATGCTACTAACTCTCTTATCGAGATTGTAAATGTCATCGCCCACCCAGCAAGAATGCCCGGGATAATAAGAGGTAATATTATTTTTCTAAAAATATAAATATAATTTCCAGAAAAAATACTTCCTGCCTGTACTAGAGAATCATCAATTTGCACGAGCGATGCTTTTACATATTGCACCGTATAAGGTAAAAAAAGAACAACGTACGTTACGATAACCATGACTGGCGTATTGTAAATTGACATGGGCATATAGGGTGAATTCCAAAATAAAATAAGCCCTACAACCATCACGATTCCTGGTACCATATTCGGTAACATACCGCACATATCAAGCCATTTTTCAGAGGAGTTTTTCCCCTTTCGAATCATAAGCGCCAAAAACACTCCAATAGTAGCAGCAATAATCGCTGTTATAAGTGAAAAAAGAAAACTGTTCCATAAAGCTTCTAATCCTGGAGATCCAATTGTAAATAATGCTTCATAATGGCTCGTTGTAAAGTTATTTACATGTAAGCCGCCGCCTCTTAATTTCGATAATGAAGCAATCAGTATAGAAAAATACGGGATTCCAATTGATACGATTAATAAACCAATTACATAGCCCCATGCTACAATGCGTGTAAATATAGACAAAGTATACCTTTTAGACTTCACACCTTTTCCACTAACCATTGCATATGAATACTTTCGATTCAATACATTTTGCATATACCAAATGAGCATACACGCACTAAGTAATAAAGAAGATAATGCTGTTGCACTACTAAAATCAATCGGCCAACTCGAAATAAATTTATGAATCTCTGATGTTAACACATGAAATCCTATTCTTCGTCCGAATGTAGCTGGTGTTCCAAATTCAGCAATCGTCTTTACGAAAATGAGTAAAGCACCCATTACATAACTTGATACTAATAACGGCAATATTATTTTTCGTAAACGAAAGAAAAATCCTCCACCATGAACTGCTGCCGCTTCTTCTTTACTACTTCCAATTTGAAGTAACGTGTTTTTCAACATAAAGTAAAGAAATGGGAATAAATGCAGACTCATAATTAAAACCATACCTCCTAAACTAAAAAACGAAGATGAAATCGTCTTTAGCATCGGGAAAAACTGTTCGAAATAGCCGTTCGGTTGCATGAACAAAATCCAGCCCATCGATCCGATATATGGCGGTGTCATAAATGGAATCATAAAAATAATATCCAATTTACTATACTTTCCAACATCTGTTTTGCTCATAATAAACGCCAATGGAAATGCAAATACGGTTGCTCCTATTACTACGAGTACACCTAGAAGCATCGAGTTTAGAAAAATCCCAGCTAATCCACCACTCTGCATGACTTCAAAAGGCTTTAAAAAATTCCAACTACTATTTTCATATACGCTAGAAAATAAAATGAGGAAAAGCGGAATGACGATTAACATCGCCACAAGTAACAACGCTACCGTCATTCCAACTTGTCTTACTGATACGAATCGATTTACCATGTAATCACCATCTTATTGAAATACTTTCTTAAATTGTTTTCCTATTTCATCTTGTTCTTTCTCAACTGTTTTCCAATCAATATTTAATACCGGAATCTCTTCTACATTCGGTCTATTTTCAGCTTTTATATCTGTTCTACCTGGTAATAAATACGCTTTAGAAACTTGTTTTTGCACATCATCTGATAATAAGTAATCTATAAACTCTTTTGCACCCTCTACATTTTTACTATCCTTCATAATGCCTGCTGCACGTGGGCTAATAACTGTTCCGCTTTTTGGATAGACAATATCAACCGGTTCACCCTTTGCTTTTGCACTGTACGTCATATAATCAACACCCGCAATGACCATATCTTTTGCACCTGTTACAACTGGATCTAACGCTTCTTGATTTGCCCCCGCAACTGTTACTTCATTTTTCTTAAGCTGTTCAAATAAATTCCATCCATCTTTCCCATTCTTTTTCACATATCCTGTTACAAAGTCTAATGCTGAACCTGATAGTGCTGGATCCGGAAGATTCACTTTTCCTTTCCATTCCCCATTTGTTATATCGCTCCAATCTTCAGGCGCTGTCTTCACATTTTTTGTGTTATACACAATTCCTAATGCTGAAGCACTATATCCAAAATAATGTCCTTTATCATCCGACCATTCAGAACGAAGCTTATCAGCTTGTTTCGCTTCTTTATAAGCTAACGTTTGCCCATCCTTTTTTAATCCTTCCATCGCTGGTAAAGATGCAAGTACGACTACGTCAACGACTGGATTTTTCTTTTCAGCTTCCATTCTCGCTAAAATCTTACCTGTTGTTCCTTGAAACATTTCTACTTTTATACCTGTTTTCTTTTCAAAGTCCTTTTGTATTTTTTCTGCTAATCCTTTTGGCCCCGCACTATATACAACAATTTTCTTTTCATTCGCATTTTTATTTTTGGCATCTGCACTACCTGTCTTTGAACTACACCCTGTTACTACAGCAGAAAATAATAACGTACATACAAATAAAGACTTAAGCGAACTGAATTTCTTCATACGATTCTCCCCCTATATGATGAATACATTTTTTTGGCACATATAACGATACTGGTTTACCGATGCTTAATTTACTATTGTGATAAGCTGTCCATATTCCAAGTGCACCCATGTTTACTTTCATTTCATACCGTTCTCCTACATATGTAACGTGCTGAATTTCACCTGTATACATTTCGCACACTTCATTTTTCGTCCAGCTCACATGCTCTGGACGAATCATTTGTTTACCCTCTACAAGCCAATTTGCCTTACCAACAAATTTTGCAACAAATTCATGAGATGGCTTCACATAAATGTCTTCTGGTGTTCCTTTTTGTAATACTTCTCCTTGTTTCATGACAATAATTTGATCTGACATTGACATTGCTTCTGTTTGATCGTGCGTGACATACAAGGCCGTTAAACCGATCGAATGAACGATATCCATAAGCTCTAATCGCATTTCTTCTCGCAAAATTGCATCGAGTGCACTCAGCGGTTCATCAAACAAAATAAAATGCGGTTTTGTTACAATCGCTCTAGCAAATGCGACACGCTGCTGCTGTCCGCCAGAGAGTTCATGCGGATACCTTTTCTCCATCCCTTGCAGGCGAACTCGCTTTATTGCATCTTCTACTTTTTCCCGTAATTGATTCGTTTGCTTTGTAGCCCTTAAACCAAATGCAACATTTTCAAATACTGTCATATGCGGCCATAAAGCAAAATCTTGAAATACCATACCGATATTACGTTCATGAGGAGATGTTTTTATTTTTTTTGCACCAGAATACATGCACTTATCTCCAAAATATATTTCACCTTTATCTGGCTCTTCAAGTCCTGCAATCATTCTAAGTAAAGTCGTTTTCCCGCATCCCGAAGGTCCTAAAAGTGTAGTGAATTCACCTTGTTTCATGACAATTTGTAACGGTTTTAACGCCTGCGTTTTTCCAAACTTCTTTTCTAATCCATGAATTTTAATATCCATCGTTTCACCTCTTTCCCCTCACTCTTAACCTGCTTTCATTCTATCTGGAAGATTTATACTGAATGTTAATGTACTGTAAAGATTAAATTAAAAAACTTCTAATAAACTATTTATTTCTATAGATTTTTTCTATAGTTAAAATAAAAAAGGCGGCAGCTCATAATGAATCTCTTAAAATTAGAAATTGTAGTGCTTATTAAGAAATATAAAAAACTTACGATAGTTGCAGAAAAACTTGGTGTTAAACAACCTACTATTACATTCCATATAAAAAGCTTAGAAGAGGAACTCGGTGTGCCTTTATTTGAATTACGTTCTGGAAGATATTTCTTAACAGAGGCTGGTGAGGCACTGCATCATTATGCTTGTAAAATAGATGCACTTATGAAAGAAGCTAGGCGGGTCACGCAAGAGTTTAAAGATTTTCATAAAGGTGCTATAACAATTGGCGCTAGTTATGTACCAGCGACTTATCTTTTACCAGAAATTATTCACCAATTTCAATGCGAATTCCCAAATATAAAAATAACAATTATGGTAAAAACAGCTCCTGAAATTCGAGTAATGCTACAAAATCATGAAATTGATCTCGGGGTAATTTCTGCGGCACCGTTTGATGAATCACTTTTAAAAGAAACAAAAATAATACCTGATACACTTGTTCTTGCTTTCTCCAAAGAACATCATTTTTCAAAAAAAGAAAATGTATCATTACAAGATATTGAAAAAGAACGTATACTATTGCACCGTAACCCATCTACAACGAGAGATTTACTTACGCAATGGATGTTAGAACATAACATTACGTTCCAATCTGAAATTGAATTAGATTCATTAGAAACGATGAAACAAATTTTAAAATATGGTAATGGAGTTGCTTTTATTTCTAAACTCGCTATTGAACAAGAAGTACACCGAAATGAACTATGCTACATACCCATCCCTGGATTTGAATTTCAACGTAACATTTATACGATTCATCATGAGGACAGGTGGAATTCTAAAATTATTTCTTTTTTACTACATAGCATCACTTCTTATGCAACAAAAAATTAAAAGGCTGTCGTTATACACGACAGCCTTTTAAACTATTACTCTATTTATTTTTCTTTGCTTCAATTTTTTCTTGTGCCTCTTCAGCCTTATCTAATGCTTCTGAAACTTTCTTCTCTTTTTCTTTTACATCATCTATACTGTCGACAGCTTTAATGAGTTTATCGATTCCTTCTTCTTCTACTTTTCTCCGTTTTGCCACTCTTTCATTTACTTTCTTTTCCACATCTTTTGCTTTTTGAAGCATATCCTCTGCATTTGATGTTACAGCTTTTTCAAGTTCATCGTCTTTTTTCTTTTGTAGCACTTCATTTGCAATATCTTTCGTTTCTAAATACTTACCATCTTTTAATGCTGTCGCACCACGATCCAATAACTGAGCGACTTCTTTATATGCTTTCGCTTCATTTCCTGTTTTCTCTTTTTCCGCTTTTTCAAACCACATAATCGCATCACTATATTTTTCATTTTTCAATGATTGCATACCTGTTTCAATATACGTGTCATAATTACTGCATCCAGCCATTACGACTAATAGAAAAAGCATAACAAAACTTAATTTTTTCATGATGTTTTCTCCTTTTCTTTGCCTGCTCACTATACTGTAACATACATGAAAAAGAGTTTCAAAAACTAAAATACTAATTTGGTCATTTTTATAATGATAAGTCAAATTTTTATTATTTTCTTATTTTTAAGCCGATACATCTACTTGTTTTTTCGCCATATGTTGCTTTACTCCAACTAATACAACTAACAATAAACCTCCGCCTATCGTCATCATAACAATGCTAGTTGGCAACATATCTAATAATAATCCATATACAATCATACCGAGTGGTGCGATTGCAGTAGCAATTGTTTCAAGTAGACCAAACACACGCCCTAAGTAGCTCGGATCTGTCGTTTTTTGCATATGTACTTGCATCGGAATATTTACAATCATAATTGCTATACCCGTTAACATCATAAAAGCAATATAGTAAATAAAACTTGCCCCTTTTGAAATGGTAACTACCAATGGGAAGACTGTACATAAACTTAAACCCGCAAACAAAAACAGCCCAGTATAAATAGAACGAAACGGATTATTCACTTCTTTACGCACCGATAAAGCAATCGCACCCATTAGCATCCCGACTGCTAACATTCCCTCTACAGTACCGAGTTGCTTTGAAGATAGATGCAATGTATGGACGATAATATATGGAAGTGCTACGGTTAGCCCACACGCAAAAAAGTTTACCCACAATGCTATTTTCATTAAACCATATATTTCATGCTGCCGTTTTACATATGAAAATCCTTCTTTTATACTCGTCAAGAAACGCGCTTTACTCTCAGCCACTTCTTTTTTATATAAATCAAATACAATAAATAATTGCAAAATAACCGCTAAAAAGAACGTAATACTATTTAACAAAAAGAACGACTTAATGGAAAAGAAGCCAAATACAACTCCGCCAATAATCGGCCCTAATATATTTGATAAAGAAGCCGCCGTTTGATTTAAAGCACTCGCTTTCTGAATACGCCCCTCATCTACTAAATTAGGAATAGACGAAGTTAATGCAACAGAATAAAAACTTGCACAAATTGATAATAATGCTGCTGAAACATAAATAAAAAGAAGTGATGGTCCAAATATAGTAGCAAGAATAAACATAATAAGCATCGTTAAGCTACTTAATAAATCAGTGCCGATGACAAGCCACTTACGATTCACGCGGTCAGCTACAGCACCCGCAATCGGACCACAAATCATCCTTGGAAGTGATCCACAAACGAGCGTAATAGCAAACCCCATCCCTGAACCAGTTGTCTTTAATACGTATAACCCCATGGCAAACGTATAAATACCCGCCCCTAACAAGGACGTCATTTTTCCAATCATCATTAAAATAATATTTCTCGTTGCAACTTTCATTCTTGCATCATTTTCTCCTATACTTATATCTCCCATAATGACACTCTCCCCTTAAAAGTTAAATTGTGTTAAACTTATTATATAATCAACTTTCCAATTTTTACAACAAAAAGTTAAATTGTATTTAACTTTTTAATTATAAAGGAGCATGAGATGGCTACTCTAGGCGAAAAAATTAAAACGTTACGAAAAGAAAAAAAGCTTACTCAAACAGAAATAGCAGGTTCAGAACTGACAAAAAGTATGCTAAGTCAAATTGAAAATGGAAAAGCTACCCCTTCCATGAAAACATTACAATATATTGCAGAAAAACTTGAATGTGAAACGAGTTTTTTATTAGAGGAAGACGATGATGAAATTGTAGAACTCATTACAAAAATGGATCAACTCATAAAGAATAAATGTGATGAAGTATATGAAACTCTACTACCAATTGTTCAAAAAGACCTACCTTCTACTTTAAATACAGCTCGTTTATATAAACAGTTCCTAACAGGAGCAGCTATTATGAACGATTATAATATTGAATATTACGTTGAAACTGCTGTTTCTATATTTGAAAAATATACTTTATATCGAGAAAGCACTGAAACGAAACTACTGTTTTACTATATGCTCTTCAAACGTAAAAAATATAAAGAATGTTTACAGATGATTACCACGATTCGTGATGACTATAAATCGAAGAATTTAGAAATGGATCTTATTACACATATACAATTATACTTAAAAGAAGCAATTATTTTACTCGCTTTTGGCGATTATGGAAACTGTGAGAGAGTCATTTTAGATGCACTTGCATTTTCAAAAAAACATCAAGTGTATTATAAAACAGATGAATTTTATCGTATTTTATCTTATCAAAAAATCATTACAACTGATAAAGAACGATATTTATATTACATAAAAAAATCTGAGCAATTTGCCATATTTACAGAAGATACTTTATCCGCTGCAAATATACATATATTAAAAGCTTATTACTATAACACCGTTACGAATGAATATACAATTGCATTAGAACACCTAGAACAATTCCGAGAAAAACTAAAAGATGACCCCATTTTTCAAGACGATGGACTGCATTATCTTGAAAAAGGAAAATCTTTGTATGGCTTAAAACGTTATAAGGACGCTTTAGAAACATTAAAACACGCTACCATACCAGAGTATATGAGCCATCCACTTGATCAATCGTGGTTATTAACAGCTGGATCTTATCGTGCTCTTTGCTATATAGAACTTCAAGATAAAAAATCTGCCTTGAAAGAAGCAAAAGAAGCAGTTCAAGCGATAGATGGCTATCCTGATTCCATCTTCTCTTCATTTATTAAAGAAACATTACAAATAATACAAAAACTTTAAAAATGTCTCGAAATGGTATATTATTCCTCCTTTTTTGCAAAGATAATAATGATGGGAGGAATATAAATGAATATACAACGCGCAAAAGAGCTTTCCGAGTCATCTGAAGAAGCCAATGTCAGTTTTCAAGGCATGCCTGTTATGATTCAACACGTCGATGAAAGCAACGAAACCGCCCGCATATATGAAGTAACAAATCCAAAACGCGAATTAACTGTTCCAGTTAATAGCTTAGAGGAAATATAAAAAATGCCACTTCGATTTTGAAGTGGCATTTTTCTTCCTTTAGATTACTTATTATAAATTTCTTCTATCTTCTATTTTACAGGAGCTGAAAAAATAAGAATTTTCTACTTCTTTTCTTTTTATGACCTGCTAAAATACAAACTATGGATTAATTATTCACACTATACATTAAGGGGGAAAAATAATGGCATCTAATTTAGAAAAAAACAAGTCTTATTATGCAGTTATATTTACTTCTAATTTATCAAATGATACGACAGATTATAGTAGCGTTGCCGACAAAATGGAGGAACTTGCAAAGCAGCAACCTGGATTTTTAGGTGTGGAAAGTGCACGAGATCATTCAGGACTCGGAATTACAATTTCTTATTGGGAATCACTTGAGGCAATTGAAAATTGGAAACAAAACGCCTTACATAAAGAAGCGAAAAAAAGAGGCCGCGAGCAATGGTATGAAAACTTCCACCTGCGCATCTGCCTTGTTGAGAAAGACTTTAAGTTTCATAGAGGTACATTGTAACGATGAAGACAAAATTAGCTCTCGTTGCTGTTCATGAAATATATGGTGTAAACGACCATATGCATCACGTTATCCAACACTTTACTTCATCTCATATAGATGTATTCTGTCCTAATCTTCTACAATCGCAACATGCATTTCATTATAGTGATGAAGAAAAAGCATATCATTTTTTTATGAATCATATTGGATTTGAGGATGGAAAAAAGCAAATTGAAGAATTCATTACTTGTCTTTCTAATAGTTACACACATATTGGACTGATTGGCTTTAGTGTTGGTGCTACCATCTCATGGCTATGCAGTAACAATCCGAAAATAGATTTTATTATCGGATGTTACGGTTCCCGTATACGTGACTATATTCGTATGAAACCAACATGTGCTACCCTACTTATTTTCCCTGAAAAAGAAGCTAGTTTTTCAGTATCCTCTTTAATTCAAACATTGCAACAACAAAACAATCCTTTACTAGAAATACAACAACTACACGGTGAACATGGATTTCTAAATCCGTACACTGAAAAATATAGCGAGAACTCTACAAAACAGGCATACAATGTAATAGATTCATTTCTTGTAAGAACAATCTTATAAAGGAGATTCAAATGACGCTTACATTACTCTTACTTAGTTTCATATTCATCGCCTTTATATTTGCGCTAACTAGCATTTTTATAACTATAAAAAAAGGGGAGCTTTTCAAACGCCCCCACTTACAATCTATTATCGTTTGCATTTTATTTTTTACAAATTGGATCTTATATGTAACAACTTTTTATGGTTTACTTCCCGAGAAAGTTAGCGAGTTCATATTCCTGCCCATTTGGTTTTTTCTTTGTATTTTAGGATGTATCGTTTTCTGGCGCGAATGGAGAAACAATCGTGTGTTCTCAATATGTATTGGTTTTCTTTCCTTTATTAGTTTTTTATTTGGGTTATTGTTGTTAGTTCTTTCGAAGATGTAATAGAAAAAGGAAGAAAAGCCAACAATCAACTTTTCTTCCTTCTATGTTTACCTTTAGTTTTTACTGTCACTGATTCACAAGGTGTATAATATATTTGAGGTGTCGCCTTATCAACAAACATCATAAACGTAATGAAGCCGATAATAAAGAAAATAAACAACGTTAACAAAATTGCTCCTATCGTTAAAAGTATCATAACACCACCCCTATATCTTTCATGTTATTACACCTTTCGCTATTATATGAGCGTAATCCTTTTTAGAAAAAGAAACGTAACAAAATAATCACAATCACTCCCGTTAATACTGTACCTAATAAACTACGAGTATATATCGCAACAAGAAATGTTGGGATTGCTGCGATAAGATAATCCCACTGCATCGTCTCATGCATAAATAGCACTTGTGCTAAAAGTGATGCTAATATCGCAATTGGTATGTAATTTAACCATTTTAAACCCCAGTCTGGAATCTGTAGTTTGCTAAATACGAGTAGAGGTAAAATACGTGGCACGAGTGTGACAGCTCCAGCTGCTAGTAAAAGTAATAGTACGTCTAATCTCATTTCCATTTTTCAATCACAACTCCAATCGTCGCAGCTAGTAATGTTGCGATAATAACCGCTATACTATCTGGCATAAATAAGTGTGAAACGTATGCGATTATAATCGCTACAATTGCAACAGTAAGATGAATTGCTAGTTTCGGTTTACTACTGATGAGCTGAAGTACAAATAATCCGATAAACATCGCTGGTAATGCATAATCCATCCCGTACGTATGCGGATCTGGTATCCATTCACCAAACAGCCCGCCAATAATAGTAGCAAGAATCCAATTTAAATACGCTGTTACGTTAAGCCCGATCATCCATCTCTCACCTAAGTATCCTTTTTGCGCTGCATGCTGCACTGCAACGCCGAAAGTTTCATCTGTAATTTGCGAACCGATGATTAAGTTTTTAAATAGAGGAATTTTCGTAAAATACGGCGCAAGCGCTGCACTCATTAATAAATGGCGTAAATTAACAAAAAATACAGTGAAGATAATTGCTGAAGCAGGAGCGCCAGCTGCATACATACCAGCTAATATAAATTGGGCAGAACCTGCATAAATTAAAGTGGACATAAACGCAATTTCAATGATGGAGAAACCCGCTGTTTTTGCAATTACACCAGCTGCTATGCCGATGCTCAAATAACCAAATACAGTTGGTAAACAATCTTTTACTCCTTGCTGAAATGTATCATCGCTCTGCAAAACTACATGTGCCTGAGCTTTACTCATCTCTATCACCCTCCATTCCTTCTAAAGTTCGTTTTCCTGTTACGACATGAACTAAATCTATATTTTCACGCCACAACGTATCTAACTTATCAGCTCCAAATTCCTTCGTGATTTCTTCAACCATAATATCGTGCCGCACATACTCTGTAGCAACGAGAACTAAAGCTGGGTCATACGTTGTAACGGCCCATGACGTGCTATCATTTGAGAAGTTCGCAATTAATACTTCCTCTCCATCACGAGCAATAACAGTTAAATGACCACCCATTCTCTTTTCAACAACGTGGGGCGTCATATAATTATGGTGAAACGTCGCGCCTATTTTTGTATTTGGAGCGCCAAATAAGATTGAAAATATATGTACACCTTCCTCTTCCTTTTGACGAATATATGGCTCAATTTCATGCACTTGATCTTCCCATACAGAAATCCATAACTCTTCCTTTGCTCTACTAATTATATTGCATATTTCTTTTAATACACGATCATTTGAACGAATATGCGAAATTACATCTATTTGTCGCTCTTGCTCTAAACAATTTAATTTCTCGTCTAAAAATTCAAAGGACTTCTCAAAATCTTTTCGCATTCGATTCATTAATTCGGTAGCTGGTACTGGTACATATTTCACAGGTTCTGACGGAACGATATGCACCGCTCCTTTATCCATTAATTTACCGAGCACTTCATAAATCATCGAACGAGGCACCCCTGTTTGTTTACTCACTTCATACCCAGTTACTGGGGAATGTTTTAGTAGGCCAATATACGCTTTACATTCGTACTGGGAAAAACCTAACTTTTGTAATTCCTTTATAATTTCATCCATCGATAACCCCTCACAATCTATATAACTTTCACTTCAAAACGCTGCATGGATATTAGTAGTTATTACTATACCTACTAATATAAAAAAACAGACTCATAAAGTCAATTGATAATTCTGAAATTTAAACTAAAAATAAAAAGCCTTCTTATGAAAGGCTTTTTCTACATACTATTCTACTTATTTTAACTGCAAAGCATTTGATAAGTTCTCCCCCAGATGTTCACGTAAAGTAGAACCCTTATACTCTTCTCTAAATACACCGGCCTTCACGAATAAAGGAATAACTTCACTAAAGAATAGATCTAGTGACTTTGGCGGTCCTCCTGGAATAGCAATAAATCCATCTAACGCTCCTGCCTCAAATCTATCCATAATTTGTTTCGCAACGTCTTGCGCTGTACCAACCGCAACCCAATGAGCCGATCCAACAACTTCTGGTCGTTCTAGTATTTGTTCAAGTATTGGTTCATTTTTAATAATGTAGTTCCGTAATAATTCAGCGTGTGTTTTACTGCGAACAGTTTGATCTCGACTTGGCAGCATCTCTTCCGTAATCTTACTTTCTAGTGGAATTCCTCTAGCATCTAGTCCGAGAACCATTTCAAGTAACGCATATCTCTTTTCTTTTGTGAGATGTTGATGAGCTTGCCTATGCATTTCTAATGCTTCTTCATATGTATCACCGATAAAGAAATATAATCCAGGTAATACGCGTATATCCTCTTGCTTTCGGCCATGCTGTTCGGCTCTTCTTCTTAAATCTTGACGCAGTTCCATTCCTGACTCTACATCTGGCGTTGCAGCAAAAATTGCATCCGCAACAGAAGCAGCAAAATTCCGGCCTGACTCTGAAGCACCCGCTTGAAATAATGGCATTTCCCCTGACATATGCTGCGGAATATTAAGTGGACCTTTCACCTTAAAGTATTCACCATTATGCTCTATTGGCTGTACCATCTCTCTAATAACATCAGGATTATCTACTTTCAATACTTCATTAGGGTGACTACCCCAAAGTTTTCTTACTAACGCTGTACATTCTGCCGCTTTCGCGTATCTCTCTTCAGATGATGGCATTCCTTCCTCACCAAAGTTTTCAGCGCCGTCAATAGATGTAACAATATTCCAACCTACTCGTCCGTTACTAATCCAGTGTAAAGATTGTAATTGCCTCGCTAATATATATGGTGGATAAAACGAAGTTGAAGCCGTCGTAACGACTCCGATTTTTTCTGTTGCGTACGCAATAGCAGTAAATAGTAACGTCGGATCCAAAATGACATTTCCTTTATTACGAGCGATTAAATCTGGGTGCGCCACTAAATAATCTGCCTTGAAAACAAAATCTAACTTCGATTTTTCTGCTCGTTTCGCTAACTCTACTTGTTCATCAACTCCCGAATCAAATATACACTCTTCCTCTTTCTTTCTCGAAATTAAACATAATCCAATGCAAAGTTGATTTTTTGTAGACATATACACCATCCCCTTATTTTTAATTCACTTAGTTAAACAAATGTTGCTATCATTATGAGATTCCATTCTTATGAAAATAGATAAAATGATATTGATAATCATTATCATTTTATGATGTAACTGTAATAAAAGCAATAATAAAAAAAGACTTCCGCTATGGGAAGTCTCTTATCTCAATATTTCATTCGCTTCTTTTTCATAAATTTTATCAAATGAAGTCATAACACGTTGTGACGCTGAAATCATTTTTTGATCTGTCATAAGATCAGCCATCTCTTTTGTCATATCTACATTTGAATTTTCTAGCATATGGTTTTTTACTGTCCCTGTTCCGTTCGGTAAATCAGCAATATTCCCTTCAGCTAGCGCAAAGCTTTTGTTCTCTCTTTGTACGAGACGTGCATTTGCTTCTGCATCTACTGTTTTTGTTTGCAATTGTGCAATTACTACTCTCTTATGATCTGGTTTAAGCTCAGTGCCCTCATTAACTTCTCTATAAATTTCTCCATTATTAGATACGAAGAAATCAACATTTTCTGGAATACGAATACGTTCATTATTTACATCCATAACATAAGCACCAGATGATGTTTGCAGATAACGATCACTATTTAATGTAAAACTACCATCTCTCGTTAAAAATGTTTCATCGTTTTTAGATGTAACGAAAAATGATGATGTGCCGGCCGTACCGTCATCTAAAAAGAAATCTGTAGCACTATTTGTCATTTGTATATTTCCTTGTACTAAGTTCACATGCGTTGCAGCTGGTACTACAGCGTAATCAGTCGAACCGATATTTGTCACACCACCATCTCCGCGGCGATATGTGTCTTGTACATCAAACACTTTAGAAGTCATATTTTCTGCTTTAAATCCTGTCGTTTGAGCATTTGCAACGTTATTCGAATGAACATTAATACGCTGCATGTAATTCATCATACCCATAGAACCTATATAAAGACCGTTCATAATCGTTTGAATAAGGCAGTTGCCTTATCCTTCACCTCTCTTCTATGATGTTTGCAACATTTGTTTCGCTAAATGTTCAGCTGTAGCGATATGTATATGTTGCTTCACGTCTTGTCCGTCTGTCATTAATACGATTGGAGCTGATGATACTGCTGGAATTTTTAATAATTCACCACTACTTGCTGTTTCATCAAATTTCGTAAATACGATACCATCAATATGAATATCTTTAAAATTCGTAATGATTTCAATCATGTCTTTACTTTTCATCGAAGCTGATAACGTTAAACAAATATAATCTGGCTCTACTTGTCCCATCGTTTCAATCATTTCTTCTACTGTTTCTGACGCACGATAATTTTTTCCGGCGGTATCAATTAAAATATAATCGACGCGCGCTTCTTCTTTAAAATACGTAAGCGCTCTTGTCATTGCAGCTTCATCACGTACAGCGATTACTTCAAATCCCATTGTTTTTACGTAATCTTGCAGTTGCTGTACTGTTCCAATGCGCGAATGATCTGTCGTAATAAAACCGACCGTTTTGTTCTTTCCGTGAAACTGCCATGCCATTTTCGCAAGTGTCGTCGTTTTTCCAACTCCAGTTGGACCGATTAATGCAATTGTTTGCACTTCTTTTTCAAAAACGTTTTCCGTGTTGAAATGGGATCTCATATCTTCCAATATATATCCGATCACTTCTTCTTCTGTAATCATCGTTGCATTCTCAAACTTCACTTTTAACTTCTCAGCATATGCATGAATGAAGTATTGTTCTACATCGTTTTGTTCTAGCATACGAATTACCTTTTGAATAATAAAAGGTACAGATTCTTGGTTTTCTTTTTTTACAACCACTTCTTCTTTCTTGACCGGAACAACTTTTTTCACAGCTTTTTGCTTTTTCGTTACTTTCGTTTCTTCCGTCTGTTTCACAACGACGATACCTTTTTCAAACAGCTTTAATAGTTTCTCTTTCTTTCTTGTCCACTCTTCACTATTTCCTGTTTGCATCGCCGCATATGACATAGGAGTCGTCACGTTTTCTAAATTGTGCAGTACCGATTGAATTCCGTTCGCCTTCACAATTTGTTCTGAAGAATCATTTACAACATCCATTAGTTGTTCATGAAATTGAGCTGTGCCTTCATTCACTTCTTCCTGTTTATCCTCTGGAAAAGCAACTAACATTTCATAATTCTTTTTCCAAAAAAACGGGATGTTTCGTTTTACACTTTCATCGACAACGTAATAATAATCTGTACCATATTGGTCAAATAACTTTCGATACAATTCATTTTTCGAAGCTGCTTTTATTCGCATTAACGCTTCTTTCTTTTCTGTACTTTCCATTACTTCACCCCCTACTATTCAATATAGGCAATTTGATCTACAACAATTTCCGGTGCTAATTCACTAATACAAAGTACTTGTGCTTCTACTTGATAACGCTCAAGAAGTCTTACAATCGCAAATCTGAAATCTTTTCTACGCGTTAATAATACTGGTTCTCTTCCCATTAAACGAGCTTGTTTAAAGACACGCTGTACTTGTTCAACAACACGTGTTTCTAAATCTAAATCCCAGTTTAATAAGTAACCTTGGTATGAATTATTTACAACATCCGCATCTAACTCTATTGAATCTGAGAAGAGCGCCGCATAAATTTTACCGTCAGGATTTTTTGCATTTTCACAAATCACTTTTGAAATACATTCACGGACGAATGACGTTACACCGTCTACATGATTTTGATAAATTTCTTTTCCGTCAATAATACCTTCGATAATAGTTGGTAAATCACGAATAGAAATACCCTCTTTTAGCAATTGTTTAATAACATTTTGAACGAGTGATAAGTCAATTTCTTTCTTCTTAATCTCCTCTAGTAAAACGCCGTTATCATTTTCAAGCGAGTTAATTAAGTCTTTTACATGTTGACGCTGAATTAACTCATGAAGATTACGTCTAACGACAACATCTAAATGCGTAATTAATATGCTAAGCGGCTCTAATACTTGATAGCCTTTCATTTGTGCATCTTGTACCATATGCTCTAAAATCCAATATCCATCTTCACCGAAAATTGGATCTTTCGCTGGTTCTGCATCTAAATCGGCCATTACGTTCGGTGTTTTCAGTGCTAATAAGTAACCTGATTTTAAAACACCTTCTGCTGCCTTCGCCCCTTTAATACGAATAATGTAACGTCCGCGTGGTCTAAAACTCGTATTATCTTTAAAGTTAATGCCAGGAACGTTAATACCAAGGTCAGTAATAATCGACTTCCTCATAAGAACAACTTTATCACGAGCTGTTTCCCCGTTAATCTTCTGCTTTACAAGTGCTGCTAAATCTAAACCGAGCTCTACAATAATTGGATATTTATCTGTAAATACTCCGAATGAATCTTCCACTTGTTGCAGTTGCTCATCTTCGCCTTGAATCATTTCTAATTCTTTTTGAAGCTCATCTTCTTTTTCTTTCTTTATTCGGTTTTTATTGCGAATTCCTAAGAAAATAATTGTTCCACCAACGAGTGCGAATGGTAGAAATGGTAGCGGAGTAAAAATACCCATTGCTATAAATAAACCACCAAGCGCATATACAACAACTTCATGTGCTAATAACTCTTTAAAGATACCTTCTGTTACTGTATCCGCTGAACCATCAAATACACGTGTTACGATAATACCAGTTGAAATCGCAAGCATTAACGAACCAATTTGGTTTACAATTCCGTCACCGACAGTTAACTGTGTATAGTGAATAGCTGCGTCAGCAAAGCTCATGCCCTGCTGCATCATGCCGACAATTAAACCGAAAATAATGTTTACGAATAAAATGACAATCCCGAAAATAACGTCCCCTTTAATGAACTTCCCGGCACCATCCATCGCTCCGTAAAACTCTGTTTCCATATTTAACTTTTTTCGTTTTGCCTGTGCATCTTTTTCAGTAATAATACGCTGGTTTAAATCAGCATCGATCGACATTTGTTTCCCCGGTAAAGAATCAAGTGTAAAACGAGCTGCAACTTCAGCTGTACGAGACGCACCGTTTGCAACGATAAACTGGAATATGATTAATACTATGAAAATAACGATACCAATTAATAAGTTCCCGCCAATTACGAACTGACCGAACTCTTCAATAACATGCCCCGCATTTCCGTCTGTCAAAATCGCTCGCGTCGTCGATACGTTAATCGATACGCGGAAAATCCCGATTAATAACAGCATCGTCGGAAATGACTTTAATTCATCCCACTCGTTAATACTTGTTGCTCGCATATAAATAAGCACTGACATACTTAGTAAAAAAACGATAACGATATCAAGTATAAATGGTGGAAGTGGAATTAAGAGCGCCACTACGAATGACGCTGCTAAAAAGATAGAAAAATAGGTTCTTGCAGAATCTATCTTAAACACAAGAGATCTCCTCCAACCGCGCTATTATACTTCAAGTTCATTCGTTTGAATTAAATAGCGCATAACTTCAATTACAGCTACGTATAAATCTTCTGGAATCGTCTCATCTTCCTCGACTTGATAATATAAAGAACGAGCAAGCGGACGGTTTTCCACCATTGGTATTTCTTGTTCACGGGCAAGCGTTCGTATATATAATGCGAGCTCATCTTCCCCTTTTGCAACGACAATTGGCGCCGCATCAAGCTGTTTATTGTAACGAAGTACGACCGAAATATGAGTCGGATTGTTTACAATAAACGTTGCACCATCCATCTTCTTCGCAATTGTCCCTTGCAAGATCGCATGCATAAAGTTTTTTCGTTTCCCCTTTACTTGTGGGTCCCCTTCATTATCTTTATGCTCTCTTTTTACTTCTTCTTTTTTCATCTTAATATCTTGTTCGTACTCCCATTTTTGATAAATAAAATCAATAATAGAAAGAACGATTAATATAATTAAAATAGCTAAAAAGATAAATTTAATTTGCCTAATAATTTCAGAAAGTGACGCAGTCCAGTTAAATCCAATCATACTAACGATCTTCTCTAAATTCTTTTTAAAGAGAACGTAAGCAACGTAACCAATTAACCCCATATAAAATAGTGATTTCAAAATATCTACTAAACTTTTACGACTAAACAATCTCGTAAAATAGTTTTTCGGGTTAATACGCGACGCTTTCGGCTTAATGACTTTAGAAGAAAATAAGAAACCGACTTGAATCATATAATTAAATAAATGAAAAGCGTATACGAGTATTAATATCGGCGCTGATACTTTTAGTAATAAAATACCCATTAAATAAAAATACTCGGTCGAATCTGTATTTTTTCCAATTTGATCAAACAGTACCGCTACAGAATTTGCAATCTCATAGCCGAGCCAATCTCCGAAAAAGTAAACGACAACTGCTAATACAAGTATGGAAAATAAATTATTTAAATCTTTACTCCGGGCAATATTCCCTTCTTCACGCGATTTCTTACGCTTCTGCGGGGTGGCCTTTTCTGTTTTATTATCCTTTGCCATGCGCGTCCCCCTACTTCGTTAAGAAAAAGTTAAATAGTTTTGTATATTCCTCAAGCAATACATCTGTCATATTTTTAAACACATAACCGAGCATCGGTACACTCATCGCAATAAACAAAATACCACATGTAATTTTAATTACGAATGCATTCATAAAAATATTTAATTGCGGAGCGTTTTTTGCGATTAAAATTAAAACAAAGTTAATGATGAACAAACTTCCCATTAGTGGAAGAGCAATTTCAACCGCTGATGTTATGGCAAATAATAACGTTGCGAGTAGACTATCTAAAAAACTAGTCGTCAGCAATTTTGAAATCGCCTCTGTATATTGAAACGACTTTAAAATCGTGGCAACGAAATAATTAATGCCGCCAAGTGAAATAAAAATAATAAGAAAAAATATATCAAAAATGGTTGAAAGTAAAGTAGACTGTGATCCTGCATTTACATCAAACAAACTTGCCTGTGATAAACCGATATCAAAGTCTAAAATATGCCCTGCCATTTTCGGAATGTTCCACAGCATTTCTACAATTTTTGAAAGCGATAATCCAATTACAATTTGCGTACCTGCATAAGCTGCAACATCCCAAGTTGTCTTTATGTGAGAGACATCAACTTGATCAGCCACTGTAATGGAAAGAGCAAGTCCAACTGTAACCTTCGCCATTGCTGGAATGGATCGACCTGAGAAAAACGGTAAAAAATATAAAAATGAAGTAATGCGGCAAAACGCAAAAAACGTCGCCGCCCATAATTCCATATTCATTTCAGTTCACCCATCTTAGTACGAACGCAATAGCGATGGAATTTTATCAAATAAATCTAAAATAAGCGTCGTTAACTCTTGAAACATCCACGGACCTAAAATGATAATAACGAGCACAATACTCGCCATTTTCGGTAAAAACGTCAGCGTTTGCTCTTGAATTTGCATCATCGCCATAATGACAGCGATGATAATAACGACAATCATACTTACGCCGGCAACCGGCATTAAAATCATAACCCCTTTATAAAAAAAGGTTTGAAAAATATCTATAATTGGTGACGTATTCATTTATATGACTCCTATCACATAGCATCAAACGCTTCAGGCGACTGTTTTAAACATAATGTCGACGATTTTTGTATATCCACCTAAATATACGAAAACGAGTATTTTAAACGGTAAACTTAAAATCATCGGCGGTACCATCATCATCCCGAGGTACATTAACAGTGTACTAATAATCAAATCTATAAATACAAACGCTAAATAAATGAACATCCCCGTCAACAATCCCTTTTGAATTTGCGTTAACGTAAAGGATGGTACGAGCGTAAATAAGGAAAGATCTTTCAAATCTTTCGGCAACTCTTCTCCGCGCACTTTCAGCATCATTTTTAAATCATGCTTATACGTATGCTTTGACATATACTCTTTCATAATCGGAGCGGTCGTCTCCGCAGCTTGACTTACAGTTATTTTCTCTTTCGTCATCGGATCCCACACATCGCTCTTTAACTGCCCAAGTACAGGCTGCATCGTAAAGAGTGATAAAAATAATGCAAGTCCAACAAGTACTTGGTTTGGTGGTAAATTCATTACCCCAAGTCCTTGACGTGTAATCCCAAGAACGATCATAAAATAAGTAAAATGTGTAAATAATAGAACGATAGATGAAGATAATGATAAAAGGGTAACGAGTGCAAATAGTTGTACGCTTGAATTACTCGTAAACTCTTTTCCATTTTCGAAATTAATAAAACCGTTTTGGGCTGCATACGCTGGATTTACAAAAATAATTGAAAAAACGATAGAAAATACGAAAATAACGGCTAATAATGATAACTGTTTCTTTATTCTCATGATGGATCCTCTACTTTTTTCGTTTCACTCTTCACCGCGTCTTCTAGCGCTTGTTGAAACTGATTTCCTGTTCCTGTTAATTGCACAGATTGCACACCGTTATTACTAATAACAGTGAACACTTGCTTGCCGTCCACTTCAAATAAAAAGGCGCTCGTTTGATGATTTAAATACACGCCGTCTTTTACTTGAATATGGCCATTCTCACCTTGTTTAAAAAACTGCTGCTTGCGCGTCTTTTTCGTCATATAATATGCACCGTAGCCGAGCGCACCAAACAGTAAAACGACTTGAAATAAGGTCGTCATATACGACATATGACTCCTCCTCTACTCTTTATCTTGCATTTGACTTTGCGCTTTCATAAGCGCAGCTTGCTTCTTGTCAGCTTCAATTTCAGAAATAATAATACCGAACTTCTCGTCCATTACGATCGCTTCCCCAATGCCAACTTTCATATTACTTAAATACACATCTACTTTATGTCCTAAGTTTTTTTCTACTTCAAGGACGTCGCCCACTTTTAATTGCTTCACATCACCGAGCGTAATAGATGATTTCCCAAGCTTTACACCAAGTTCAATCGAAATGTCTGAAACAGTATCAATATGTGCTTTACTTGTTTCATTTCGCTTTCCTGCAAAATCTTCTAATCCCATTAATGATACAGGAGATACTTCATGCTTCATATGGATCCTCCTACTCTACAAAACTTTTAAATAAGAGCGCCTTACGCGTTCCATCTTTTCCAATAAAACAATTAAATTTATGCTTTCCATCAACATAACCAAGTAATTCATCCGAAACTTTCGTATGAAGCGGAATAATATCGCCTTCTTCAATTTGTTCAATGTCACCCATTGTCATTTTTTGCTCGCCAATTGCAACGTGAACAGGTTTATACACTTGATTTACTTTCACTTCCACTTCAGACGTATACTTTTTACGCTTATCCGAAGAATGTTCGACAATATTTTCAGACGTTAACTTATCCATAATTTCTTCAACAGATAAGAACGGAATACCAATACGCACCGTCGTATTCCAAAAATCTGTTTTCATATTTACGTTCAGTAATGAAATGATATCACTTGCTGTCGTAATCTTTAATGCATTCGGATCTGTCTCCGTCGTTACAAATTTCGGTTCAATCGCCACAACACTTTCAAATGATTGCTCTAAATTTTTGCACAGGAGCATAAAAATATTATCCAGTGTTAAAAACTCAAATGCGGTAAGTGGTCTGCGCATCGTAAAGTTACGCTTACTATCTCCACCAAGCCAACATTCATGAATATAAATAACGAACGCTAAATCAATCTCAATAACAATTTCTCCAAGCTCCGGGAGGCCAAGATCAATAACGCAATATAAATAATAATCTTTCGGCATTTTCTCCACATACTCACTCGTGAATGGAACTTGTTCAACCGTAGAAGGCTCTAACTCAATCGGAATACGCATACGCGCTGACAACGTCTGTGACGTTTGTTTACCAAATGTAGAAGCAATTGCTTGCAAGCTACGTAAATGCTCAACACCGAACTTCTCCGGTCTATTAAAATCATACTCTTGAAATTTCTCTTGCTTCCCTGCTTCTTGTGCGAAAGCTGGCATTTCCTCGCCTTCATTTACCGCCTTCAGCAGGGCATCAATTTGCTCTTGGCTTAATTTTTCGCCACTCATGACAATCCCCTTCCCTACCTTTTCAATTCAACGATTTCAACGTACATCTTCCCGTTTTTCGTCAAAATCTTTCCGGTTCCAATCTCTTCATTCTCAAGCATAAGACGCACCGTATTTTTCGTTGAATTTTCAAGACGATACAATGTACCTTTCGTAATATGAAGCAAATCTTCAATTTTCTTTTTCGTATTTCCGATTTCAAAATAAATTGTTAACGGAATATCATCTTGTAATTTCAAATCTAGCCAACTCCCATATCATGTTCACGAAAATTTCATGTTCTCTCTCTATATGAAATTTCTTATTTTGAAACGTCGATATTTAATATTTTTTTAATATATCCTTGCGTTTCTTTAAATGGTGGTACGCCTCCGTACTTTCTCACATTACCAGGGCCAGCATTATAAGAAGCAAGTGCCAATACTAAGTCGCCGTTATTTTTCTTTAAATAACCGCTTAACTCTTTCACACCACCCTCAATACTTTCAGCTGGTGAAAATGGATTTTTTATACCCATCTCTTTCACATTCGCTGGCATAAGCTGCATAAGACCCATCGCACCTGCATGTGACACCGTTTTCGGATTAAAATTAGACTCTACTTCAATCATTTTTTGAATTAACGTTTTCGGAATTCCGTATGTACGGCTAGTGCGATCAATAATATCCTCATACTTCCCCTCATTGGAAGAACGTATTTTTTGAATATTATACTTCTTCGTTAATTCCCACGTATCAGCAGCCTCATTTTTCGTTTCTGGGAAACGTCGTTCAAACTCTTTTTGTGCGACTTGCACTTCATCTACGTTCTTCGTTTCAGCTTTTTCTTCAGGCTTACTCGCTTCCTCTACTTTATTAATAGATTGTTCCGGTTTATTTACGACCGTTTCTATTTTCGTAGATTGTACCGGCTGACTCATATCCTCTACACTTGTCGGCTGCGCAGTACCCTTCGTCTCCTTCGCAGGTTCACTCTGCAACTTCTCTTGAAAACGACTACTAACGAATGCTTGTGGACTACTTAGCTTTTGCTGAATTTGTCCCTTCTTATATGCAAGCACTTCTTTTACTATATTTCCAACTATCATAATATCACCTTTTCGGTAAACAAAGATAATCTAATATTAGAGTTTTTTTTTAAAGTTTGCAATAATCCTTTTAATAATATTGTAATAAAAAAACGACTAAATTGTTAAACTGTTATTTTTTTATATTTATTAATTCGAATTTTTAGTTGACACCCGTTGTAGCAAGGATTACAATAAATCTCGAAATTGATTTTTTCGCATATTACCGTTTTTCAATTTGCAGAAAAGTCAATATAAAAAAATGGGGGTTCTTAACATGAGAATTAATACAAACATTAATAGCATGCGTACTCAAGAGTACATGCGCCAAAACCAAGCTAAAATGAGCAACTCTATGGACCGTTTATCAAGCGGTAAACGTATCAACAACGCTTCTGACGATGCGGCAGGTCTTGCAATCGCAACTCGTATGCGTTCACGTGAAGGTGGCTTAAACGTTGCAGCTCGTAATACAGAAGACGGTATGTCTTTAATTCGTACAGCTGACTCAGCTTTAAACTCTGTATCAAACATCTTACTTCGTATGCGTGACCTTGCAAACCAATCTGCAAGTGGTACTAATACTGATAAAAACCAAGCTGCAATGCAAAAAGAATTCGATCAATTAAAAGAACAAATTCAATACATTGCGGACAACACTGAGTTTAACGACAAAAAACTATTAGACGGATCTAATAGTACTATTAATATCCAAACTCTTGACTCACATGATAAAACTAAACAAATTACAATTTCACTTGATTCTGCATCACTTACAAACTTAGATATTAAAGATTTAGCAATTGGTTCAAACACAGTTAACAAAAATGATCTTGATACACTTAATAATTCTATGAAACGACTAGCAACTGCTGCTGCAGATACAGCAGTACAAGCTCAAGACGTTACAGATGCAAAAAATGCTTTTAATAAAGTCAAATCAGGTTATACACCAGCAGAAGTAGAAAAAATGGAAGATGCTTTCAAAGCTTATGATAAAGTAGTAGCTGATCCAGCTAAAACTGATGCTCTTCTCAAAGCTGCTGCAGAAAAGATTAATACAGAATTTGCAACACTAGTAGCACCTACGGCAACAGCATTCGATCCATCTTCTTCTGTTGCAAAAATCGACAAAGCAATAGAAACAATTGCTTCTAGCCGTGCTACTTTAGGTGCTACATTAAACCGCCTTGACTTTAACGTAACAAACCTTAAGAGCCAAGAAAACTCTATGGCAGCTTCTGCTTCTCAAATCGAAGATGCTGACATGGCGAAAGAAATGTCTGAAATGACTAAGTTCAAAATCTTGAACGAAGCTGGAATCAGCATGCTTTCTCAAGCAAACCAAACTCCACAAATGGTTTCTAAATTATTACAATAAGCCATTTGAGTTAGTTTCCTGAATAAACCTCTCTGCTTGCGGAGAGGTTTATTTTTTCTATATAGATAGATTAAAGGCTTTTCTTAGCTGGAAGAGAAGATTTAGCCATATTTAGAAGCAGTCAGGGCTGATTCTAGCCTGGTCCTGTGTATGAAAACAAAAAGATAAAGTAAGTACAAACCCTTTTATACTTCCATATCCGTTTATTAGCTTTAGAACACTGACTATATTAATTTTATAAGGAGTGTCTATTATGCGTATTGGTACGAATGTTTTGAGTATGAATGCTAGGCAGTCGTTGTATGAAAATGAGAAGCGTATGAATGTTGCAATGGAGCATTTGGCGACTGGTAAGAAGTTAAACCATGCTTCTGATAATCCAGCCAATATTGCAATTGTGACTCGTATGCATGCACGAGCGAGTGGTATGCGCGTGGCAATTCGTAATAATGAGGATGCAATATCGATGCTTCGCACAGCCGAAGCTGCACTTCAAACTGTGACGAATATTTTACAGCGTATGCGTGATTTAGCTGTCCAATCTGTAAACGGTACAAATTCAAATAAAAACCGTGATTCACTGAATAAAGAGTTTCAATCTTTAACAGAACAAATTAGCTATATTGGCGAGACGACTGAGTTTAATGATTTATCCGTGTTCGACGGCCAAAACCGTCCTGTTACATTAGACGATATCGGTCATACAGTAAATATGACGAAACATATCCCCCCTTCCCCTACACAACATGACATCAAGATTTCAACAGAACAAGAAGCAAGAGCGGTAATTCGTAAAATTGAAGAGGCTTTACAAAATGTATCACTTCATCGTGCTGATCTTGGGACTATGATGAATCGTTTACAGTTTAATATTGAAAATTTAAACAACCAAAGTATGGCGTTAACAGATGCTGCATCTCGAATTGAAGATGCGGATATGGCGCAGGAAATGAGCGATTTTTTAAAGTTTAAATTGTTAACTGAAGTTGCACTTAGTATGGTTTCACAAGCAAATCAAATACCGCAAATGGTTTCCAAGTTACTACAATCTTAAAAAAGCATCTTCCTTCTTTGAAACGATTCCATACAAAACAAAAGGGAAATACATATAAACTATGTATCTCCCTTTTATTTTGTACCCAAATTTTATTACTGCGTTACAGTCATAACCTGTCCACTACGATCAACCATAATTTTCATTTTACCGTCTTGTGCATTATATAACCCTAATTTATGCAAATCTTGTTTACATTCTTTTACGAAGAAAGGCAATGTGCGAATTTGATCAATATCAGAGCTCGTAATGAAATGAATTAAATGATGCGTCATGTCTTTTATATCATGAACAAGCTCTTCCTTTTCTCGCTTTAGTCTTTCATTTTCAGCTCGTAATACATGTAACTCGCCTTCAAGTCCACGAGCATTCTTTTCACCTTTTGAACGCTCTGCAGCCATGCTAGAAAGCTTATAGATTCCTTCCATGAACTGATGTAGTTCATGCTCTTTTCTTTCACTACACTGACTAATCGTTTCAAAATTATCAACAATACCAGATATAACTGTTACAAGATTTTTTTCGTTCTCTGTATTTGGAACTTCATTTCTAAATTCTTGTTTGTTTTCTTTTTTTATTTCAACAATTGGTTCTTTTACAGGAGCATATTTTCGCTTTCGTCCTGGTTTTTGTTTTTCAATATTTTCAAACGGTATTTCACATTTTTTTAATTTGTAATACGTATTTTGCAATTGGCTTGCTGTTTTTGGAAAAAGATTTAGCTCTTTTTTACTGACGTATTTTGAAATATTAATAATGTTTAAACCGTGACGTTGGGAAAATTGATACACTTCATACAGTAACTCTAACTCAGACTTCAGCCATGTAATTGTAGATTTTTCATACGCCCGCATCCCGCCATTTTTTTCTATATCTATTTGAAATAATACCATTCTATTATATAAATCAACTAATTCTTCATACTCTACTCGGAATTGTTTCTCTATTTTTTTTAATTCCTCTTCTAGTTGTACATCGTTCATTTTATTATTTGACATGTTTTGTAAAAGATTTAATACATTGATTGCTGTGTGGTGATACATAATCTGTGCCACTCCCCCTCATCCTTTCACAATTCTCATCTGACTCCCATGTCTTTTCAGAAAATAGCAATTTTTACATATCCATATTATAACATTTCGAAATTATCTGTCAAATATTAAACATACAAAAATGTATAGAAAGTATAGAAATAGAAAAATTATTTTTAATTAATATGTATAATTACATATTAATTATATTATATGGTATTTCGGATATATTTTCACCGAAAAAGTTTGCGTTACTACGCAACCTTACTAGCATATTCCAAAAATACGCTCTCTTATATTTTCAAATAAACAAGCTCGCTATTTATTCATTAAACGAATTGAAAATCTCGAAATAGAGACTATTTATACAGCCACAAACACTCCAGAAATGTTTAATCTTTCTACCTGTACAGCAGAGTATAGAATACAAAAAAGGAACTAGCCAGTACTACTTACACGTGGCTAGTTCCCTCATCCCTACTAAAAAATAGAGTTGTATATCAGTTCTTCAAACCCTCAATCAAAGGCTCTATTCTTCTACTGACCTAAAACCACTCCATATATCTGGTCTCACATCGCATCGAGCTCTATTAGGCACTGACCGCCACCACGCATGGTTAGAGCTTCTATTCCAGCTAAAAAAAGCTTTTCAAAACGTTTTTTACAGCACTAACTTATCAACTAAGCCAATTAACTCTTGAATATCTGGCTTACTTACTTGCGCATTTGCTCCTACAGCTTCGCCTTTATGGAATAATTCATTTGTAATTAATGAAGAGAAAATAATAACCGGTAAACGATTCATTACTTCACTATCCTTAACAACTTTCGTTAAATGATGTCCGTCCATTTTCGGCATTTCAATATCAGTAATTAGCAGGTGAATATGTTCAAACATTTTTTCCCCTTGCTCTTTCGCTAATTTTTCAATTTGCGCTAATGCTTCTGCACCATTGCTGAAGAAATTCATTTTCGTATATCCAGCTGATGATAATGTTTCTTCTAATATTTGACGAAGCATTGCTGAATCTTCTGCAATATAAATCACTTTTTCAGCTCGATCCGTTTTTTGCTCTAAACCTGCAAGTGATTTATTGTCATAGCCAGTACCGCTAATTTCACATACAATTTTCTCGTAATCTAATAGTAAGATGATTTTTCCATCTAGCTTTACAATACCAGATGTCGTTTCCTCTAGTCCCATAGATAATGAAGCTGGCTCATCAATTTGTTCCCACGAAATACGTTGAATACGATGCACTTCATCAACGCGGAAAATAACTTTCATTTGGTTTAATTCAGAGATAATAAATTTCGTTTGATCAAGTGGCTTTGTTGATTTTAAATTAAGAGCCGTTGCTAAATTAATAACAGGTAAAATTTCACCACGTACTTGAACAACACCTTCAACTGCATGATGAGATTCTGGAACAGTTGTAACAGGGAATGGATTAATGATTTCACGTACTTTCATTACATTAATACTAAATAGGTTTTCACCAACAGTATATGTGACAATCTCTAATTCATTTGTTCCACTTTCTAATAAAATACTTTGTGCTTGTGACATAAAGGTGTCGCTCCCCTTCCATTAATTCCGTATATCTAATTATTAAGCTTTATTAAACCGAAAAAGTCAACTACCTATATGAAAAATATAGATAGTCGAACGATTTATTTTAAAAGACGCTTAATCTTGTATAAACGAAGCAAGTGCCTCTAATAATACTTCTTGTGCTCCTACAATTTCTGTCGGCATTGCTTCCCACTTTTTCGAAAGCTCCGTTTCTACTCTTATTCTTAGCTCCGAATCCATTTCTTCTAGCACATATTCTTTCGTCGCTATATCAACATCAAGTAGCGCAAGCGCATATAATTCTGGATCATTTATTTTTTTAAATAATTGTTTCAATATAGATGGTGCTATATGTTTTAATTTTTCAATATGAATTTCCTTATCCGAAAACAGTAACTCATATTGAATAAACGTAACATTTTCTTTAATCACTTTAAAATAGCAATTATTTTTTTTATCATTTACAAAGTAACCGTTCGGATCTGCAATAATACTCTCTACTTTACGAATTAAATCTGGCAAACTACTCGCCGCCATTACAGTCCGCTGCTCAACCTCACTTGGCGAAATGAATGTAACGCGATACTTATTCTGCGCCATCCTCCTCACCTCTCCTTTTATAGAAATCTATCGTCACATACTATCTAGAAGGCACTGGCCTAAAATGAAATGATTATCTCATTCCCAACCATCTCCGTACGCCTCCATAGCTCTATTCTTACAAATAGGAGCTCGTCTGGATCATAACTGTTTATCCACACTAAACTTTGCTTACCTCTTCTTATACTACCCTAGTAACTCTCCATACCTCTGTCCTTACACACCAGTCGCGGCCCTATTAGGCACTAACCGCTCCAAAACAACGCTAGGTCCTCTCTTCAACCCTAAAAAGAGCTTTTAAGGTCTTTTTAGATCTTTTTAAGAGCTTTTCAATAACTCGATGTTATTGAACCAAAATGCAATCTGCTGATCCGTTATCCCTGATAGTGTAATAAAAAACTCACGGCACTTCATCTCGTCCTTAAACAGTTGATACTTCCATTCTCCTTCGCTACCAACACTTACGAAATAAAACTCATGAATACGGCCAATAATTGATTGCTTTTCACCAAATGAATATGCAGGTACTTGCTTAATTTCAAATTGATCAGGTAAATATATATGCTCTTCTCTTTCCATTTTCAACACTTGCTCTGCAAGTTCACGTTTATTCTCGAAAAAAGGCAATTGTAAAATTCGCTCTTGTCTTGTCGTCATACGAATAAAAAACCCTTTCTACTACATTACAATTTTACTTTATGATATATTATCGAATTAAGTTTACAACTTCATTTAATACTTCATCTGACACTTTAATTACTTTCGCATTTCCTTGGAATCCACGTTGATAAAGCATTAAGTCAACGAATTCTACTGATAAATCTACGTTTGAACTTTCTTTTGCTGATCCTCGTACATTACCTGCACCATTCTCACCAGCAACACCTATCCCCGGAATACCCGCTGATGGTGTCGCAACGTAATTTCCATTCCCAGTTTTCATTAATCCACCTGAATTCGGGAATGTAGCTATAGCTAGTTGTCCTACAACTTTCATACTACCATCTGAATATTTCATCATAACGAAACCGCCGTCAGAAATAGAGTAGTCATTTGCAATTGCAGCTGGACGCCCCGTTACTTCTGTTGTAGAAATAGTTTTCCCTGTCGGATAATTTGTTAAACCACTTAAATCCAGTTTCAATCCCTTTCCAAAAGGAATATCAACCGTTCCACCTTTAGTAATTTCACCAGTTACTGGATCTTTTTGTACGGGTTCATCTGTTTGCTTTAAATTCCCTAATGTATCAAATATAAGAGGTTTGTTGTCCGGCATACCTTCAATAGGCTTAAATTCTTTTTCGTTTTTAGAATCATTTCTTACAGAAACTGAATATGTATATTCGCCTGGCACTGGCTTTTCAACTTCTTTACCATCTACAGTCTCTTTTGTAGTCTTTTGTTTAATATTTACACGTAACGTTAACGAGTTTCCTTCCGCATCAAAAACTGTGAATTCGTGAGATAATGCATTTTGGTTTCTAGGAAGGTTTCCGCCTATTGTCGCTTTATCTGTTTCAATCCCACCAACAGCTGATCCCATTGGAATATGAATTGGGCTTGGTCGTGAAGAAAAATCTACTTCTTGTGTTCCTGTTTTTACACCATAACCTAGTACATACTGTCCACCTGTATTTGTAACATAGCTATCTTTCGATACACCAAAAGACCCTTTTCTCGTATACTCTACATTTCCAGCATTACGATCACCAACTAAAAACAAACCGTTTCCTTCTATCGCTGTCTCCATCTTATCACTAGTTAAAGTAATAGAGCCATCACTAAAATCTGTAGATGTCCCACTGAACTTTACACCGTTACCAATACTCTTTGGATTCGTACCAGCATAAGCACCATCACCACGTGAACCAACCGTATTATTATATAGCAAATCATCAAAAATAGCCTTTTGCTTTTTATATCCAACTGTTTGTGCATTTGCAATATTATTTGAAGTAACACTTAATGCATTTTGTGCTGCATTCATCCCTGTAATACTTGTATATAACGCTTTAATCATAACCTTTGTACACTCCTTTTATTAATCTTGCTTAACCTCTTCATTTTTTTCTATATCATCTTTCTTCTCATCTTCCGGATTAGTTTCTGTTATCGGTTTATCAGAAACCCTCTCTATGAAACGAAGTGAGACAACTTGATTATCAACAATAAGTTGCACATCGTTATTTTCAGCAAGTCGAACTGTTTCCACTTGACCAGTCACTTGCTTTCCATTATTGCTTACACCTCTAACGTACTTTCCTAAAAACTTCATCCCTCCATCAAGAGCCGTCGAATACATCGTTGATTGCAGTTTATCTACTGCTTTCGTCATATTCTGTACTTGCTCCATAAGCGATAGCTGTGCTGTTTGGTTCATCATTTGGTTCATATCCATCGCATTAAACGGGTCTTGATGTTGAAAGCTTGCTAAGAAAAGTTTCAGGAAATCATCTTTATCCATAATACCGGGTGTTTTTTGAGTACTTGCTGATACTCCGTTTGCTTGTTGAGCTGTCGACTGTGCACCAGTAACAGATGCGTTTTTTGTTTGTGCTCCTGCTTGTAACGGAATATGATTTGTACTCGTTGTATTTAATCCAACTGTTGGCACACTTTATTCCTCCAATAATCCCGCAAATTCTTTTGAATGTTGTTTTTCATGTTTCGTACTTGCTAATTTTTGTTTTTGTCTTTGCTCTTGTTCTCGCTGTTCTTTTCGATTTTCATCTTTATCTGAATAGCTAATTTGAATATTGATTTCTTTTTCTTTTAACTTCAGTCTCAATTCATCAAAAATGATTTCAACACGTTTTTTCGCATCATGTTTTTCCATTTCTACGTGAACATCAATTTGATCTCCATGTTTTTTCATAAACACCGTTAATGTGCCAAGTTTTTCTGGATTTAACTGAAATAAAACACGCTCTTGTTTCACTACAAATTTTTGCAACGCTTCTACTTGTGCTTCCATTTTCTTTCCTAAGTCAGGTAACGTAACTTTCTCAGCGCCACTATTTGATTTTCCTATTGGATCCGTACCCGTTGCTTTATTTAATAACTCCGCACCCGTTGAACTCGAATCGTTTAACACATCACCTTCCGGCAACTCTATCTTTACATCATCGCCCTCAGCTTTTGGAAGATCTACATCTAAGTCTTTGGAATCTTCTTGTTTTTTTGCGATATTACAAGTTTCTGTTTCTACCACTTTCAATACTTGCATCGTTTGCTCCGGCATCTTCATTTTGTCTAATACCATTTGCATTGTATCTTCTAAACATATAGCATTTTTGATATTCATATTTGAAAGAAGCTCTTGCAACTGTTGTAATTCATTGGCGGGTAATTCGTTAAGTTTTATATTGCCATATTCTTTATATAGCTCTTGTATTTTTTGTATGTATTGATATAACAATTCCGGCTGCACACGTAATTGTTCAATTGCAACCATTTGCTCAGATACAGCTAATAGTAACTGTTCTGTCTCTTTTTTTTCTTCTTTCTTTACAATTGGCTCTTCTTTCGTTACTGATTGTTTAGAAAGAATATATTCTTTTTTTTCTTCTTTTGGTGCTTCTTCTCGTTTCATTTTCTCCGTTTTCGGCTGCTTTTTATTTTCCATTCTCATCGTACGATCGAATGAAGAATCTTCACTTTTTGATTGTACTTCTAGCCCTTTTTCTTTTTGCGGAGGTAAACTTTGTTGCACCGGTAATACAGACTGTATCACTATATTCACCTCATCCATTCATACACATTTTCAAATCAAGAAGCATTTTTTCTTCCTGCTTTTCTCGTACTTTAGCAAGCTTTCTACAACCTTCTTGATACATCTCATCAATGACACGTTCTTTTTCTTTTACTTGCTCTAAAAGGCTTTCATTTTTTCGAATAAAATCTTCCGTTTTTTTAATTTTCCGATTCCATTCTTCTATTCTTTCAGGTGAAAACGTATGTGACGAAAGCATACCGGCCATTATACGCTGCCCAGTTTGTACGACTTTACTACGCGATTTTACTACATATAAATCATATTCTTTTTTTTGTTCTATTTTTCTTTTTTCACCTGTTAATTCATACACTTCTTTCAAAATCTGTTCTTTTTCTTGATTTATTTGCAATTTTATCGTGTCGTACTGCTGCTTATCCACCTGTTTTCATAGCCCCTTCCTATTATAACGTTCTCTTTTTCTATTATATAGTTTTTTTCCAAAAAAATCTGTGAAATATTAAAAAACAAAAAAATAAGACCTCTTGGGCTGAGGTCTTATACTGTATGGTGCATCGCTTCAACAATATCATCAAATTGGAAACTATCAGATCGACCTTGTTTTAAAAACGTATTTATACCTTCTACTTTGTTTTTACATTCAAAAATATAAGCATTTTCAGCATTTTCTTGAATCGTCCCTAATTTAAAATACAATTCATTTTCTTTATAAACAGATAAGATTTTTCTCATTTCATTTGCAAGTTGCCAATGAGTTAGCGAAACGATTTCTTCCATAATCCTACTCACTGAGTCTAGCACTGAAATAGCAGGGTAATGACTAAGTGTTGCAAGTTCACGCTTTAACACAATATGCCCATCTAAAATACCTCGTGCTAAATCTGGTACAGGTCCGTTTAAATCATCCCCATCAACGAGTACGGTATAAATACCTGTTATAGATCCCTTTTGTGTTTTCCCAGAGCGCTCTAACAGCTTCTTCATATAACTTTCCATTAAGAGTGTTTTACCACCGATCGGCAACTCTTTAACGGCAATATCAACACTTCTACGCGCATCAGCAAAACGAGTAACAGAGTCCATCATAAGTAGTACGTTATTACCTTGATCACGGAAATATTCAGCAATAGACGTTGCAAGTTTCGCTGCACGAAGTTGCATTAGGTGACTTTCATCTGACGTCGCTACAACAACGACGCTTTTTCGCATTCCTTCTTCACCTAATTCTTTTCGAATAAAGTCTTTTACTTCCCGGCCACGTTCTCCTACTAAACTAATAACATTAATGTCAGCTTTTGCATTTTTTGCAATCATTCCGAGTAAAGTAGATTTACCAACACCAGAACCTGCAAAAATACCAATCTTTTGACCGATGCCAATTGTTAGCATAGAATCAATCGATTTGATTCCAGTTTCAAATACATCGGTAATTTCTTCACGTTCAAATGCATGAATAGGCGGGGCATCTAGTTTTATTTTTTGTAATGGAATATTCTCTGCATCCTCATTTAGTACTTCGCCATTTGCACTTAACACTTTTCCGAGTAAATGATTACCACGAGGTATAACAACATCTTCTGCAATTAGTGTAACTGAATCTCCGTAACATACTTTTTCTGTTTGTTCAAATGGAAGTAACATGTTGTTCTCTTTTTCGATTGCAATTACTTCACATAAGACGCTATGTTCTCCAACGAGACAAACATCACCGATTTTCGCCTTTGGCCCTTTCGCTACAAAAAACTGTTCTTGTACACTATGAACTTTACCGACTTTCGTATAAAACGGCGTTTCAATAAATGTATTCCATTTTTGGTTTTCATTCATTAATAGTCGATTCATACATTTTGCTCCTCAAATACCTTCTCTTCTTCCCATTTCTGGCGAAGTTTCGCAAATATAGGTGCAAATTTAAATTCAAAAAACTCTTTCTCTTCTTCTAGAACAAATTCACCGAACTGTAAGGAGAAATCATATTTCCATTCTACTAATTGTAGTAACCAATACTCTTTCGTATTTTCCTTCTCTTCTTGAATACGTTCAAATGTTTCTGGGTGTACGGTAATGATTAATTTTTCAAACGAAGTAGGCAACGTTTGAACGATACCAGTTAAAATGGGTAACACATCAAGCAATCGTGAATCTACTGCTTGATTCACGATTTTTTCTGCTAGATGAAAAGATTGATTCCATAATAACTCTGTCCATTCATATGCTGTTTCTTGTTGTTCTTTTTGAAACTGCATACGTGCTGCTTCCATCTGTTCCATTTGTTCATGAATATGCATTTGAAATTGTTCTTTATCTTGCAATAGCTGTTGACGCTCTCTTTCTAGCGTTTGCTGTTCTTGCCTTAGTTGATTCAGTTCAGTATGTAATGATTGTTGCTGTGCAAGAAGCTCTTCATGGTCCACCTGTATTTCTTCTTCGACTTGAACTGGTATTGGTTTTGGAAATTGTAATTCATACGTTTCTTCAGAAAAAGAAACAGAATTCTTCGGAATTCTGTTTTTAAATAAGGACATCATCTTCACCTCTTTGAACGATAATTCTTCCTTCCTTCTCTAGCTTTTTCACTGTGCCTGTAATCGTTTGCTGTGCCTTTTCAGCATCCGTCATCTTAAGCGGCCCTAAGCCATCTAATTCTTCTAGAATCATCTCTTTACGGTTTGAAGACATACATGTAAATAATTTCTCTTTAATTTCTTCTTTTGCAATTTTAAGTGCTTTCGCAATAACACCGTTATCTGTAATTTCTTCTAATACACGACGAAGTGCAAGATCTTCAAGTCCGAGTAAGTCTTCAAATACAAACATGTTTTCTTTAATTTTCTCAGATAACTCATAATCCATTTCATCCAGCTTTTGAAAGACTGTTTTTTCAACACCTCGTGAAACATTATTTAAAATGTTTACTATTGTTTTCAAGCCATCCGTTTTATTAATTGCATTAAATGCCATATTATTTAATTTTGATTTTAATAAATCACCAATTTGATTTATTAATTCACCATCAACTTGCTCTAGCTTCGCAATCCCCATTACCGTTTCTACTCGCTTATGATCTGGTAATCTCTCAATTAATTGAGAAGCAAGCTGCGGTTTAATATAAGAAGCGATAATCGCAATCGTTTGTGGCGATTCATCATTAAGTACAGTAAGAAGCGGTTCTAAATCCGCAAGTGAATTTAAGAATTCAAACGGATTATCTTTGTTATACCAAAGATCTTCCAATAATTTTTCTAGTTCGTCTTCTGGCATATTTTTAAATATGCGACGAATATATTCTTTATCTGGAGTCACTAGGTTTAATTCTTTTACATTTAATTCATACAAGAACTCCCCTAGTACATTTTCTAACGTTTCCGGTTTATATACACGAAACTTCGCGATTTCACGAAGTAATACTTCTTTTTCCTCAGCCGTCATATATTCAATGACTTTTGCTGCCACCCCTTCTTCTAATGTACGAATAAGGATGGCAGCTTTTTCTTTGGAGGAGATTTCATCTAACATCGTTGTTCCTCCCTTACTGTCCATTTAACCATTTTTTAATTACTTTTGCAGTTCCTTCTACATGTTCTTTCGTAGCATCATGCACTTGTTCATCTAACGTTGGTTCTTTCGGTTCTTCTGGTTCTGGTTTTGGCTCTGGTACTATTTTTTCTTCAGGAATTTCCATGATACTTTCATTACTTGCAGCAATTTCCTCTTCTGCTAAGTATTCTTCATATTCCTCTTCTTCTTTCTTTCTCTTACGTCTTGCTAATAAGAACCATACTAGACCACCAATTGCTAATAAACCAGCTGGAATTCCACCGAATAACCACCAGTTTATACCGCTTTCTTCTGGTTCTTTCTTCTTCTCTTCTTTCGGCTGATCAAACTGAACAGTTACAACGTTAACTTGACCGTTTGTAAAGTTTCCATTCGGATCAGCTTGAAGCCCAGCAGCTGTGCCGATTGCTTCTTTGAAAGTAGTCATATCCATTTTTCGTTTTACTAACGTATCATTGTCTACCCATACTACAACATTTGTTTTCGTTAATTCTGGGTGTTTCTTAATTGTTTCGACTGTTTTATCTATTTCATAGTTTTCAATTTTGTTACCATTTTTATTATCATAGACGATTTTACCATTTTGATTATTGTTCGTACCGTAGTTTGGCACTTCGCCGTTCGCTGTAATACCAGCGCCTTGCTTCGTCTCTGCTCCTTCTTGTGCAGTAGAGCTTTCTTCTTGCTCTTGTTTACTACGAAGTACACCTTTATCACCATATTTTTCTGACTGGCGTGTAACTTCATCATAGTTTACAGACACTTTCGTATTCACTTTATATTCATTCGGTTTAAACATCGTCATTAACGTTGCATCAATATCTTGCTTTAATTTACCTTCAATTTGTTGCTGCATCTCTACTTCTTTTTCATAAGAAGAGGAACTAGTAGAATGCGCTTCATCTGCTCCTTTTGAGATAATACCTTTTTTGCTATCAATCACACTTACTTCTTCTGCTTTCACGCCAGGAACTGCAGCACTAATCATTTGCTGTATACCTGCAACCTGATCTGCCGTTAATAATTGGCCACGTTTCACACCTACAGTAATTGCCGCTGTTCCTTTTGCTTTTTCTTCATCAAAAATTGTCTCTTTTTCAGGTAATGTAATTTGAACATTTGCCGTTTCAACTGTCGCAAAGTTTCTTACGATATCTTGCTCCAATTGCTTTTTCGTACCGACAATTTGCTTCATTTTTTTATCTTGCTCACTTGAACCGAGCGAGCTTTCTAATAAAATTTCCTCACCGCTTTTAGAATTAAACGGTAAGCCCATTCCATTCATTTCTTTTCGAACCCATGGAGCATCATTTTTTTGCACACGAATCGATCCATCGGCCGCTAACTGATAATCGACACCTAACTTCGATAATTCTGCTGTAATCTCTTGCTTATCTGTATCATTTAAATTTTGATATACAACAACATATTTATCTGGCAAGGTGAAGTATAAAAGTGCTCCTGTTACAATCGCTAAAAGCGCAGCACCGATTACTAACTTATGCCACGTTTTTAACGATTGGATAACATTTTTTATCTTTTCCATTTAAACACACCCGTCCACTTTCCTAAATTTGCATATTAATTAGTGACTTATAATTTTCAATAAGATTATCACGTACGAGAGCAGCCGTTTTCATTTGAGACTCAGCCTTCTTCTGCTGAATTAAAACGTCATGCGTTTCTCCTACTCCTTTAGTTAGTAAATCATATACTGCTGTTTGCGCATTGTTTTGCGTTTGATTCATATCTTCCAATAAATCAATAAACTTTTTCCCCTCAACTACAGATGTTTGAGACGTTTTCGGTGCACCAATTGACTGAATTGCTCCAAATGGTTGCGTATTTAACATTGGTTGGATTTTCATATTACTATATTCCCCCTTATCCTCGGCCGATTTCTAAATCTTTATCCAGCATTTTTTTATTCGCATTTAATACACTTGTATTCGCTTCGTACATTTTTTGGGCAACCATTACATTCGTCATTTCAGCAGTCACATCAATATTTGGATAACGTACATATCCTTCTTCATTTGCATGCGGATGTGTTGGATCATACACTAAGTTTTCAGTTTTATCTGCTTCAATACTTTTTATTTTTACTCCATTTGTAGGAGACCCATCTAACATATTTGCAAAACTATTGTTTGATTCTAGCACTACACTACGACGCTCATATAAATTCGCCCCCGGAGCAGCCGTTGTATTTGCATTTACAATATTGTTAGAAGTAACTTCCATCCACTTTCTCGCTGTCGTTAGCCCTGAGCCACTTGCATTAATTGCCTGAAACATCGTTGTCTCTCCTTCTACTTTTAACGTCCGCGTGCCGCTTGGTTAATTGCATATTGTGTATTAATCGCGTTAACTGAAATACCGTATAACTGATTTGCTTTCATTAAATCTAGCATTTCTGTCGTTACATCCACACTATTTCCATCTTTATTCGTTTGCATTGATTTTGTTTGCATCTTTGCATATGTATTTTTCGTATTCACTGTCGGTAAGTGCATTTCATTCGTTTGATATAAATTTGGATTGCTCTTTAAGTCCGCAGCATTGTTCTTATATAATGCACTACTTTTATTCATTTGCTCAGCAAATGTTACATCTTGTGCTTTATAGCCGGGTGTATTCGCATTTGCAATATTACTAGAAACAGTATTTCGTTTCGTCACTAAATAATTCATATAATGGCCTACATCACTCACTAAATCTGGCATATTCCACACCCTTTCTTTTTTAACTTAATGATCCACTGATGGAAGTTTCACTTCATTATTTATTTTCTTATATGCGTTTATTAAAATATTAACAATCATGTACCCTTACATATTTTATTCCATTTTTCCATTGTTGTCTTTAGAAAAATACAAAAATATAAAAAAGAATACAAAAAAACTGTATACACGCAATAATCTATGAAACATTTCAATATATGATCTACAAACTAAAGTTCATTTTCATATTATTTAGATTACTACTATTTTTTCATTACAGTCATAAAATGAAACCTCAATCAGCGGAAGTCTTTATTTAAACAAAGGAATGGATCCCCTCTTAAAAGGGGAATCCGTTTCTAAACTCAATCATTAAAATTTACCGTAAAATGAATTAGCTTTCATGCGCCCATCATTTGTCATAATCATTTCTTCCAAAATCTTTTGCTTATCTCGAATATGCTGTGCCGCTTTAATAATAAATGGGCTTACTTCCGCTGCAACTTGCGCACGTGTTTCCTCATCCAATGTCATCATCCAGCGATTTAGCATCTCACTCTTCTCAGCAAACTCTCCATCTGACACTTGCAATTCACCGATTTCATTAAAACAGCCGACAAACGTCCGATAAATATCATTGTTCATTTTCAAGTGCTCCGCGGTAACCATCTATTAAATCTTGTAACACTTTCACAATTGCATCCATGTCTTTGGCTTCACGTGTTACTTTCATCGTTTGAATTTGAATGCTAATCCAATCGTATAAGCCATATAAACTATCATATAGATCTTTCGTAATTTCAGGATTTAATTGAAGCTTTAATTCTTCAAAAATACGTTCTAACTTTTCAAGAAGTGCATCCGCTTCTTGTAGTTTAAAAGTATGTAAAAGCTCTTCTAAATTACGAAACTCTACAATACATCTTTCATAAATAAAAATTGTATTTTTAATTGGATTACTCGTCATAATATCATTTTGCATATAACGTTGCCATGCTTGCATAGAATCACTTCCTTACCTTTCATTAATCATCACTTTTTTGTTTTGTCATTGCTTTAATTGTTTTTAATTGGCTATCTAGGGCTGCTAATGTACTCTCTAGCTTTTGATACTTCTTCACAATATCATCTTGTTTTTGTTTATTTTGCATATCAATATCGCTAATTTTTCTATCTAAATCACTTACACGCGAATCTATACTCTTTACTCGTTCCCCAACGACACCTTTATCACCGAAAAGCTTTTCAAGCGGGGCTTCCATCATTTTTCCTAAGCCATTTGAGCTAAAGAAAAACTGTTTAGCTGTATCTGGCTTTTCTTTTAATGCCTTTGTTAGAGTTTCATCATCGACTTCTAATGTCCCATCCTGCTTTATTTGGATACCAAAAGTAAATAAATAATTATCATCTTGAGAAAATGTTACAACACTATTCATTACTTGACGTATACTTTGCATAATTACTTGTCCCTGGAAGGCTCCATCTTTTCCAGCAAAAAGATCTACTGTAGAAACCGCTTTATTATAATCTGCCACCATTTTTTTAATAAGGTTGGATGCGTCTGTTACGTTTGAATCACTTACTGTAAATTTTAAATCTATTCCTTTTGTTTCTGTACCAGTTCCACCGTCCGATACCTTCGATTCAGTTATTTTTAATAACTCCACTTTTACACCAGGGAGTGTTTCAATTGTATTACTAGCACTTTTTCCTTCAATGCCATTAATACTGTATATTGCATCCTGTGCCTCATTAACGACGTTCATCGCTTTACCATCCACTGTAGATAATCCCATTTTTTGGAATAAATCAGATTTTTCACTTGTAAACTTAATTTCGCCTCCCATTCCCTCTTTTTTAGCAGACATAAATACTTTTCCACCAAGCGTATATGCAGAAACACCATAATCACCATCATTAATTTTATTAATTAAGTCCTTATAAGTCATATCCGTTGTTACTTTAAGTGGTTTCCCGTTAATTTCCAGCGTTTCTTCTGCAGGTAATTTTTCATCAATTTTAATATTATTTGAAGCAATTTGATGACGTTGCGCAAGCTGCTTAATTGTCATATTGAATGTTCCTGCAATTGCTCCGCCATCAGCTATTACATTAATATAGCCGTCCTGTGTTGTTGTAACTTTTTTTTCATTCCCTTTAAATAACGCTAAGTCTTTAAATGTTTGTGTAAAAGAACTAAATTCTTTTTTTAAACTTGTGTATAATTGTTTATCTTGTGTAAGTTGTTGTTTTTCCGTTGTATACGGTGTTTTTTTCATATTTAATGCTTGCAATTCTAATTCTACGAGATTAGAAGTATCAATCATATTATTTCCGAGGTTCCAAATTTGTTGTCTACCGCCAATACCTGTTAATGTTCCTGCCATGTTGTATCACTCCTTATTCGTTTACATATAATCTAAAATGCTCGTTTTACTCATCGTACTAACTGCTTTAAGCGTCGCTTCATACGTTGCGTTTATATATGCTAAGTCAGAAATTGCGACCGCTAAATCGACATCTTCAATTTCTTTACGGTTTTCTTGAAGCGCTAGGTTTTGCTCGCTTAAAATTGTTTTAAATGTCTCCATTGTGTTCATTGTTGAGCCAACTTCAGTTGTACGGTTAATGATGCCATCTAAGTTTTTCTTATTTTCTCCTAATAACGGCTGTAATGCTTTTTGGTCACCATTTTGCATCGCTTCGCTCATCTGTTTTAACGTTTTTATAACCGGTGATAATAACGCTTCTCCGTTACGGAAAGCTTTGAATTCATAACCGTCATTTAGTTGCCAGTTCACATCATTTTGTCCACCTTGATATGTACCATCTTCTGTAAATGGTGACTTCTCTGCACTATCACCACCGAAAATATAACGGCCTTGCTCTTTCGTATTCGCTAAATATACAACTTGTTTTAAAATTTGATCAATCTCTGCACCGATTGCTTTCAATTCTTTTTCACCATTTTGCTCACTTAATGCTTGTACTGTTAATTGATCTGCTCTCGTTACAGATTTCAAAACACCTTGTAAAGTAGTTTCAGTTTGTGTTAATACATTTTTCGAATCCGCTATATCTTTTTGCATTTGCTCCATATTCGCCAATGAATGTTGAATCGCAAATGATTTACTTGCTGCAAGTGGATCTTCACTCATAAAAAGGTTTTTCTTCCCTGAAGTTACTTGATTTCGGTGGTATTGTTGTTGCACATTCAAATCCATTAACTGATTCTTTGCCCAGCTTGCATTTTGAAATGTAGATACTCTCATTTCTATCTCCTCCTTATATATTTCCAATCAATTACTATCACTTATCGAATAATCGAAAATAGACTATCAAACACTTCATTCATCGTAGTAATAGCTTTAGAGTTTGCAACGAAATATTTTTGGAAGGCCATTAAATTAACCATTTCCTCTTCCATATTCACACCTTCGACACCCATCTTTTCTTGCTGAATCCCCTCTAATAAATCCCCATGAATTTTTTGATAAGCATTCACTGCACTTTTATCAGATGCAACACCAACTACGAATTGGTCTAATGCTTGTTTATAAGAAAGACCTTCTTTATAATTTCCATCTGTAATTGCTGCTAATTTATTTGCTGTTTCAGCTGATATTTTCATTTTCGAAACATCTTTTGCAAATTCAGGGTTTAATTTCATATCTTTCGCTTGATCTCCAACGAAGAAATCTTTCCCCATTACCGTGTTCACTTCATTCTTTACAGAACTCATTAATTCTTCAAGGTTTTTCTTATAACTAGCAATCTTCGCTTTCGTATCGATCGCTGATTGGATTGCTCCGCTAGTTAAAGGAATTTCCGAACCGTAAATTTCAGCAGTCATTGGTTCTTTTTCTTTATTTAATTGAAGTGGATATGTATCTTGTCCATTTACTGTTAAAACACCATTCATTCTAACACTCGCGATATTAGGATTCATAGATTCATAAGACACTTCTATATTTGCATACTTAGACATTTCTGTAATGATACGATCACGTTCATCCAAAAGTTGATTTGGTACTTGTGTACCTGCTTGTCCAATTTTTTTATTCGCTTCCGCTAAGCTGCCAGCAAGACGATTAAATTCATTGACATGCGCTTCAATATCTTCTCTCGTTTGTGCTTCTGCTGTATCTAAACCTTTCGCCAGACGATTTACTTGGCTTGTAAACTTCCCAGTTTCAGCAATTAATGTGTCATAGTAATTTGGTTGTTCTGGATTTTTTGCAACTTCACGAAAGGCATTAAAGAAGCCATCCATTAAACTAGATAATGAATTCTTTCCTGTCGTTCCAACCATAGATTCTACACGTGATAAAGTCGAATTCATGTAGTTATAGTATGAGAGTTGAGATAATTGATCGTTAAACTGTTTCGTCTTCACTTCATCTGTAATACGGTCAACACCTAACGTTTGTACACCGTAACCTATTTTTTGTTCCGGTGAATAGCCATGACTTGCTCCAGCCGATCCGTAATTCACCATTTGACGCACATAACCAGGCGTATGAATGTTAGATAAATTTTGTTTCGTCGTTTGTAATCCCATTTGTGCCGCTAACAAACCCGATAGCGGCGTATTATAATCAGATAGTCTCATTATGTTTCACTTCCCCTTTACAATAGTTCGTTCATAAAGATTTGTGAATTATTGTTTCGCTCTAAATTATATTCAGAAACGGAATCCACAATACTTTCTGTAGTTTTTAATAGTACGTTTAAGTAATATTGATTTTTCAAAAGAATCATTTTTACATTCTCTTCTAATTCAGCTACATTTTTTTGTAATTCTTCCATTTTTTCAATTTCTTCATGAGAAAAATACGAAAATAACGCACTTACGCGAAATGATTCCACGCCCTGTTCTTTACAAAACTGAACAACTATTTCTTCAAATGAACTTGATAACTTTTTTAAACCATCAATGTACTGCAATTGCTCTACTTGTAACTTTTGAACTGCATTTACATTTTTATGTTTTAAATTCTCATATATTTGTTCCCCAAGCGCTTGAATGTTTTCATATGCTTTTTGAATAATAACGAGCTTTTCATATAATTGTATGTACATATAGCTTCCTTCCCTTTTACAAGACTAAATTTACAATTAAACCGTGGATTTCTCCAATTTGATTTAACATTTCTAAATGTCCCGTTTTCGTATTAATTAAATTCATAACATCTTCTAACTCATTTAATCCCATTTCCGCCTGTTTCACAATCGTCATTTTCTGTGAATATCCGTAACGCGGATGGCGAGACATGACATCTTTATATTGCAATACATTATCTACGTAAAAATTCAAAAATGATTTTACTGTATTTTTGTATTCCATTACATTATCAAGCGTTAATTCCATTTCAATTTTCTCTTTAATTTCTCCAATGTTATCGACAAATGCTTCCATTTGTTCTAACAATTTATCTTTTTTCGGATCTGCATGCAAATTATCCGAAAATGCAAGTCCTGTCCTGACATTTGCTTCTTTCGGCATTTGAGTAGCAGGCGGTATATGCGATAAAATTGGATTATGCGAGATCGAACGCAGCATATATATCACCTATTTATTTTTTTATTTCTTCCTAAACTTAATCGTAAAATCCAGTTATTTATAATTATACTCTGAACACTAATATTTTGCAGTTATTTTTTATAAAAGATATGTTACAATTTAGCATGAGGTGGCACAAATCTATGAATATTTTTCTTTGTGGTTCAAATCAATTAACAGCATTAGATCAAGAAGAAATAAAAAAATTTTTAACTGACTATGCTCACAAACATAAAATTTACATATTATGTTATAAATCTATCGAAAATGAGATTCTTCGTTTTTTCATCGAAAACGAAAGACTCGCCCAAAATTTATGCCTTTACACGCTACAGCCGTTACAAGCATTAACAGATGAATTTCAAGAGGTCGTTGATTACTTAAAAAGACATGGAGCCGAGTATGTTACTTTTGATCATCCTTCCGACTCCATTTACCGATCGGATTATATGTTTTTTGTAAAACAAATAATCGAAGATACCGATTTAGTTCTCTGTTTTTATAATGGGGACAAGCATACATCTGTCATTCCCGTTGACGTTGCAAAAGAAGTAGGAATTGATGCTGTTATTTATGATTTACCAGGTTTACATGAAAAACAGATGAAAAAAAACTTTGAACAAAAAATCCGTATGATGTAAAGGGGGAGGCACAATATCGTTATTGTGCCTATTATAAATATGATAATTGAACAAGATTATGATCATTTTATCGCGAGTTTTAAACAACAATTCAATATGGATATCGCTTCATATAAACAAGATAGAATGCGTCGTAGAATCGATGCTTTTATTTCGAGAAAAGGCTTTGAGAACTACACTAATTTTTTAAGTAATTTACGTACTGATCAAAATTTATTTTTAAGTTTTATTGATTATATTACAATTAACGTTTCAGAATTTTTTAGAAATAAAGAACGTTGGCAAACGTTAGAGACGAAAGCACTACCAAAATTACTTGAACAAAATAACGGAAAATTAAAAGTATGGAGTGCCGCTTGCGCTGCCGGTGAAGAACCATATACACTCTCTTTAATTTTATCGAAGCATCTAGCTCCATTTCGTTTTGAAATACAAGCAACAGATCTTGATTTTCACATTTTAGAAACTGCAAAACGCGGTCAATATACAGAACGTTCTTTAAAAGAATTACCTATCGATTTGAAAGAGCGTCATTTCACAAAAGAGAATGATATATATTCATTACATCAAAATATTAAGCAAAACGTCACGTTCAAACAACACGACCTGTTAATGCAGTCGTTCGATACAAATTACGATTTAATCATTTGTCGCAACGTAATGATATACTTTACTGAAGAAGCAAGAGTAAAACTTTATGAAAAGTTTAGTCGTTCTTTAAGAAAAGGCGGCGTACTATTTGTTGGTAGTACCGAACAAATTTTAACACCTGAACGTTATAATCTTCAGAGATTTGATACATTCTTCTACGAAAAAATATAAAAGAGGTCGTCACAATGTAAAGTGACGACCTTTTTATATAACTCGAATTAAAATAATAGCAACAATCCATACAAAGAGAAAAAGAAACGTCATAGACCATTTATGTTCTTGCATCGTATGTTTCAAAGCCTGTGATAATTGTGTCATATTCATTTCTGCAAGTGCTCTCCATACGCTTACATCCCGCTCTTTAGCAGTGCGGTCTGTAACGCTAATTAAAATGGTTTCGTTAGACAATTTCGTTATATAAGCAGTAATAACCGTTACCATTAAATTTATATTTCCTTCTGAAGAATCACTTTCCACTCTAGAAATGAGTGCACTTACATCTAATAACGGAATATGTACCTTTCTACCAAATGATAGTTGTACTTCTGCGAAATCATACGTTCCATCTAACAAAGGAAGTTCTTTTATATGCGCCTGTTTCACAAGTCCTTGCAGGCTTCTCATTACTTGTTCAAATATTTTTTCTGTTTGCTTTCCTTCTCCAGATAATGTATGTAACTTTTTAAAGAGTAGTAATACTGTATCCATCTCTTTAGAAAGCATTTCCTTCATAACCTTTCCATCACCTAAACTCGCAAGTAAAATCCCTATTTCATTATTTTTCGAAATAACCTTAGACTGTCCAGTAAACACTAAATTGCTATGCTTTCGTTCTTTCTGAATTTCATGTTCCGAAATAGCTGCAGGCTGTTTTAATGGTTGTAGCGTCTTATCTTCAATTGTCGTACGTTTAATTTCCATTTAAGCGCCTCCACTACTATGAAATAATTAGCCCCATTCTTTATTACTTTTTAAAACTAAAAACAATACGAATAAACCTGACATGATAGCAAATACATTAGAAGCCTGTATTCCCGGTTCACTTTTAGCTTCTTTCTTATCTTCTGGCTCTTTTTGTTTCTCTTTCTTTTTCGAAATGACTTGATTGTTATTATCTTTATCTTTTTGAGCCTTCGCTTTATTTACTTCCTTGTTGTCTGTGAGAGGCTCTTTTATAACATAAGTAATTTTTTCTTTCTCTTTCAGTGGTTCTTTTATAAGATCGTTTACTTTCTCTTCTTGCTTCGGAATTTGAACAACTGGCGGTTTTTCTTCCAGGAGCGGGATCTCTATTTTTGAGTCTTCCTGCTTCTCTGGTTCTTTCTCAGGTTCTTCCTTATCTTCTAATTTATCTTCATTCTTTCGTTCTTCTACCTTTTTATCCTCTTCTGTTTTTTGCTCCAAAATAGAAACGCTATACTCACTTTCCTCAACCAGTTTATTGCCGGCCGCATCCACTATCTCTACAAGTATTTCGTATGTCCCGATTGGCAACGCATCCGTTATTTCAAATACTTTTTGCCAATCCATGTCGCGCTTATTGTAATCTAATAAAAATGTAATCTCTTTATTTTCTTTCCCTTTTAATGTAACACGAACCTCTTTCACAACTGATTCTACGTCTGTCGCCTTCACTCGCACACGTATAGAATCGCCTTTTTTCCGTTCAATTAGCTTCTCTTTCGCCTCGTCAACAGTAACTTTATGCAACTTCGGCAGTTCTTTATCTATTGTTGGCGTGTCATTATTTATACGAATAAATGGGACTTTCACTTCATTTTCTATAAGCTCTTCTTTCTCAGTTTCTTTAGAACTTTGAATGAGCTGAAGATTCCAATCACCTTGCAAATCAAAAGTTTCGACCTTGTAGTTAGCAATCCATCGCTTTGTTTCCTCTTCATACTTAAACGATAGCATTCTTTCTTGCTCATACTGATCGCCTTTTTTTGGCAAGCGCAAAATACCTTTTATACTTTGAACATTTTGCTCTTTCGGCTCTACAATAACCCGCACTTCTTCGCCAACTTTTAATTCTGGCTTATTTACTGTAATAACCCCTTGATCCGTTTCTATCTTTTTTTCGACCTCTTGTTCATTTGCTACTTCTTGTTGTTCCTCTTTACCTTGATTCACTTCCACTTGCTCTGGCTGCTCTTGAACTTCTTTGTTTTCTTCTTGTACATTCATTTTATTTAGTTTTTGATCTGGCTCAATTTGTTCTTCCGCCTGACTTTGCAGAGGAAAGAACAAATACATATGTATGAATAACCAGCTCATTAGAAAAAACTTTACGTTTTTCATCTACTAGCTCAAACTCCTATTTCAACGACTTATAGCGATTTCGTCACTTTTACTCCGAAAAATCCATCTACATTTACAAGTTCACCATACGCCACCAATACATCATTTACATAAATACGAATTGGCTCGTCAATATCCTCATCCAGTACAACCGCTTCATTCTCTTGTAAACTTAAAATATCTTGAATTGTTTTCACTGTGCTTCCAAATACAAACTTCACATTCATTTCCACATTTTGTAATATTGATGTGTCCATATATACTGGTTCCATTTGTTTTACTTCTTTAAATTCAATAGGTTGCACAACAGGTTCTACAATTTTTTCTTCTTCAATTTCTTCCGTAACAATCTCTTCTTCCTCTTCCATCATTGGATATAGAAGTCTTCTTACCATTTCTTTCGCTTCTGAAATCGGTAAAATTTGATACATTTTCGATTGAAGCAGGTCGCCAATTTCAAGGTTGAACGTAATTTGGACGAGTTCGTCCACTTTCATTGACTCTCCCAAATATTCCATTTCTTCTTTTAACGTTACGAATTTAACATTTGGTGGTGTCATGTCCATTTTTTCTTGAAACATTTCTGACATCGCCGTCGCAGCATGCCCCATCATTTGGTTCATGATTTCTTTAATACCGCTCAGTTCTAATTCACTAAGCTCCTTCTCTGGATCAACTTCCCCTGTTCCCATCATCATTAAATCTACCATTGTTAAAGCGACATCTTTCGTAAATACGAATACATTTTCATTCTTTAGCCCTTCAACAAAATCAACATTTAAAATAACAAACGGGACTGGTACTCCGTCATAATGACGAACATTGATTGATTCTACATTGGGCGTACTAATTGTAACTGGCTGATTTAATAGTGTTGATAATACTGTTGAAGCTGAACCAATTGAAATATTTGCAATTTCACCAAGGACATCTTTCTCTTCTTGTGTTAAATGCTCTTTTTCAACTTGTTCTTCTACAATCTCAGTTTCCACTACTTCTGCTGGCTCATCTTTTTCTTCTACTCCACCAGATAATTGCATTAATTTATTTACCATTCGTTTCGCATGTTCAACTGAAACAATTTGCACAAGTTTAGAGTTTACAAGATTATCTATCTTTAAATCAAACGATACTTTAACAATCGTTTGATTCCCATCAATCTCAGAAATTTTCTCCATTTCTTCTGATAACTTTACAACTTTAATTGTCGGCGGAGACATATCTACTGTATCTTGAAAGAATTCTGACATAGATGTAGCTGCGAACCCCATCATTTGATTCATCGCTTCTTGTACAGCACTTAGCTCTAATTCACCAAGTTCTTTTCCGTCTTCCACTTCACCTGTTCCCATCATCATTAAATCAGCAATGGATAATGCAACATCTTGCTTAAGGACAAGAAGGTTTTCCATATCTAATCCTTTTGTAAAATGAATGTTTAATACAACGTGTGGAACTTCGACGTCGCTTGAATCATATAAATCTACCAATTCTATGCGAGGAGCAGTAATACTTACTTGCCTATTTAAGATTGTTGATAATACAGTCGAAGCTGAACCAAATGATATATTTGCAATTTCGCCAAGAATATCGCATTCTTGAGGCGTTAAATGCTCATTTTCTTTTTCTAGCACAATTGTGCTCGTATCCCCTTTTGTGTGTTGCTCAGGCATTTTCTCTGCCTCCTCATTTCTGTTTTTCTATCAAATGATATAAACTCTCATTTTATTTTAACAAACTTATTATATAAAACGTTAATATGTATTTATTCCCATTTTTAGATTAGTAACGATTAGCCAAAAAGCTCCCCAATTGTATACAAGTGGGGAGCTTTCCTTCATTCCTATTATAAACCTTCTGGGTTTAAAATGAGGACCACTCGTCCATCACCGAGAATTGTCGCACCAGAGAAATAATTCGAACTCTCTGCAAAGAAGTCACCTAATGACTTTAGGACTATTTCTCTTTGACCGATAATTGTGTTTACAATAAGTCCATAGCTGCGATGTGTATTACGAACAATTAACACAGGAACCATTTGACCATCATATGACGCAAACGCCTCATCTACTGTTTTCTCACCAAATACAGTACTTAAATGCTTCACTTCAATAATTTGATTACGGTAATTTAACACATCTTTTCCTTGTAAGGATTGGATGTCTTCTCTCTTAATCCGAATTGCTTCAACAATATTACCAAGAGGGAAAGCATAACGTTTATCATTCGTTTGAACAAGCATAGATTGAATAATGGACAACGTTAATGGCAGTTCAATTCTAAATGTACTACCTTTTCCTTCTTCAGAATCAATAATTAAATGTCCACCTAAACTATGGATTGTATGTTTCACTACATCTAATCCAACGCCACGCCCAGAAAGGTCGGATACAACTTCAGCTGTACTAAATCCTGGTTGGAAGATCAAATCAAATACTTCACGGTCCGTTAATTTATTTGCCTCAGATTCTGTTACAACACCATTTTTAATCGCTTTTTCTAATACTTTCCCTTTATGAATTCCATTTCCATCATCCGTAATTTGAATAACGACATGATTGCCACTATGAAACGCTTCTAATTTAATCGTACCTGTCTCATTTTTCCCTGCATCACGACGTTGTTCAACAGTTTCAACACCGTGATCAATTGCATTACGAATTAAATGGACGAGTGGATCACCGATTTCATCAATAACAATTTTATCAACTTCGGTGTCTTCACCTGTAATTTGTAAATCGATTTTCTTCCCTAAATCTTTCGCTAACATACGTACCATACGCGGGAAACGATTGAATACCGTTTCAATTGGTACCATACGCATGTTTAGTAGTACATTTTGAATATCTTTTGAAATATCGCCTAATCGATTTAAATGCTCAATTAATTCCTTGTTTTGAATTGCTTGTGCCAATTCATCTATACGACCACGCTCAATTACACTTTCTTCAAACATGTTCATTAATCTTTCAATTTTTTCTAATTGAACACGTATGGAACGATTTTCCACTTTACCATTTTTCGTTTTTGCAGCGCTTTTAGCAGGTGTAGCATTAGCAGATTGCTTCGATACTTCTTTAGTTGATTCCACATGCGTAGCCGCTTGTAAATCTTCCTGCATAGCTTCTTGTGTACCCAATTCTTTCGAGACTACTTCTTTTGATGTATGTCCTTGCTTCACTTCTACTTTCTCAATTTCAGAAACATGAAGCACTACTTGTTTTAATTCTTCTTCACTTTGATCAGTATCCATAAATACTGTGAACTCAAAACCGAAAGCATCTGCTTCAATTTCTTCAATACTTGGAACTGTTTTTTGTACATTACCTACATTTTGCAGTGCTTCAATACACATAATTGCACGTACTGCTTTTAAAATAGCATGTTGCTCAACAGTTATATGCACTTCATGCGAAACTGCATCATCATTATTTATAGGTTGTTGCTCAATATATTCCGCAGGAGTTTCTACATTGCCATTCAATAATGCTTCTAATTTCTGCTTAGTTGTAATTACATCAATATTGCCCATTCCGCCTTGTTGCACATCTGCAACCATCTTCTCTAAATTATCAATGCACTCAAAAATCACATCAATAATCTCTGCATTTACAACTATATTTCCATGACGAATTTCATCTAAAACGTTTTCCATTTTATGCGTTAAATCCGCCATTTCCGTAAATTCCATACTCGCTGACATACCTTTAAATGTATGGGCTGAGCGGAAAATTTCTCCCACAACATCCATATCAGTGGGATTTTGTTCTAAAGTTAGCACATTTTCATTTAGCGATTGTAAATGTTCTTCTGATTCCTCAAAAAATATATTTAATAGATCTGTTTGCATTTTCATCCCCTACCTGTCTAACAAACATTTCATTTATGTATAACAATTTAGTGTTTTAAAGCAAGAAAAAAGGGGGCCACACGCATATCCGCTATCAATGTTTAGATTCCTTGTGGCACCCCTTCTATATTAGCTGTTTGCTACTTTTGTTAAAGCTTCAATTACGCGATCCGCTTGGAATGGCTTTACAATAAAGTCTTTTGCTCCACCCTTAATTGCATCTAATACCATACCTTGTTGTCCCATTGCAGAACAAATAACAACTTTTGCACTTGAATCAATTTTAATAATTTCTTTTAACGCTTCAAGTCCGTCCATTTCTGGCATAGTAATATCTAATGTTACAATATCCGGTTGAAGTTCTTTAAACTTCTGAATTGCTTCTACTCCATTCTCTGCTTCACCAATAATTTCAAACTCAGAATTACTTTTTAATAAGTTTTTAATCATCGTTCGCATGAACATCGCATCGTCTACAACTAAAATTTTATGTGCCATTCTTTTTAATTCTCTCCTTCTATGTATAAATATATCTTAATATTTCACCTTATCATTCTCACTCATTATACAAAATAAAATGATAAAATTTAATATTTTTTTAAAAGAATTTTCGTATTTTCATTATTTTATTATTAAAATGATAATATACTATTCTTTTATGTAAATGACAACGCGACGGTTTTTCTCCCAATTTTGCGGTGAATCATTTGGTACAACTGGCTTTGTGTCTGCATATCCTACCGCAGCTAGCCTTTTATCATCCACATTATACACTTCGATTAAGTGGTGAATCATATTAGCTGCTCTTGCTGAAGACAGCTCCCAGTTAGAAGGGAATTTGTCATTATGAATAGGTCTACTATCTGTATGCCCTTCAACAACAATCGGATTTGGTACTGATTGGAAAAATCCAACTAATTGACTTATTATCTCTTTCGCTTCCGGTTTAACGTTCGCGTCACCCGTATCAAATATTAAATTATCTACTATAACGACGCTTACTCCCGTATCCTCTCGATATACATTCACTTGACTAATACCGTTATTATCTACATATGCTTTTAACTTTTTATATAATTCGTCCATTCTCTTTTTAGAGACCATTTTTTCATCATTTTTTTCATGTGAAATATCTGGTATTGTATTTCCCATTACTTTTGCATCTACTTGCTCCACGTCACTAAACTTTTCAAGCATCTTTGACAATTTTACTGCATCCTGCTTTGATGTAGCAACTAGTAATACAAAGAAAGTTAATAATAACATCGTTAAATCTGTAAAAGTCGTCATCCAACGAGGCGATCCCTTTTGCGGTCGTTGCATCATAACCATACCACTCCTTGAAATATTAGGCTGCTCGTTTTACTTTTTTTATCTTTGTTTCGTATACATATGTATCGAGTTTCAATTTTAATTTAGAAGGAATTTGACCGCGATATAATTCTGAAATCGCTTCAATAACAAACTTCTTCTCTGTATATAAATCTTCAATACCACGATACACTTTTTCAGCAAGAGGGATTGCAATCATATTTGCAAGTACTGACCCATACAACGTCGTTAACATCGCAACTGCCATCCCTGTACCAATTTGCGATGTGTCTTGCAAGTTTTGAAGCATAATGATAAGACCGATTAAAGTCCCTATCATGCCCCAAGCTGGAGCGAAATCGCCAATTTTATCTAATAATGCTGCCCCTTTTCTTAACTCATACACTTCCGTTTCAACATCTTTCATTAACACTTCTTTTAATTCATCTTCATCGTAACCACTTAACATTAATCGAATTCCTTTTTGAATAAAAGGATTGTCTACTTGCTCTCCATCAACTTCTAAAGAAAGTAGGCCGTGTTTTTTAGACTTTTTAGAAAAATCAACAAATAAATCCGTTAACTGTTCTAAATTTTCTTCTTTTCTATGTAAAACAGTAAAGATGCTTTTCGTATATTTTTTTATTTCTCCAAATCGATATGCCACAACAATTGTCGCTGTAGTTCCCCCTATGACAATTAAAATAGATGAAACATCTAAAAAGTTTTTAAAAGCTTTTATTCCGCCGCCGCCAATCATAATTGCCGCTATCACTATAGCAAAACCTACTATAATGCCGACTGGGCTAGAAATGTCAAACTTCCTTTTTCTTCTTTGTGGTCTAGCAAATCCTTGATTTTCGTCTCCCATATTCCTGCCCTTCCCTTTTCATTTTTATAAAACATTTTTTTATTTTAATAATGCGTTTTCACATATAATAAGTATTATACGCTTATCATCTGTTTATCGCAATATACTCATAGAATTGACACATTTCATTTCCATATTAGAATTACAGTATGGAAATATGAGGAGGATTACAATGGAACATAACATTTTACAAGTCATTGCACTAGCAGAAAAACTAAAATATGAAATGCGACATAGCTGGCTTTCTAACGGACGTCAAGAAAGCGTTGCTGAACATACGTGGCGCATGTCTCTAATGGCCATTTTAGTTGAGCCTTATTTAGATCAAAAAGTAAATATTGAAAAATTACTTAAAATGGTTATCATTCACGACCTAGTCGAAGCAGAAGCTGGTGATATTCCTGCTTTTGATACAATGAATAGTCATGAATTACAATTACAAAAACAAATAAATGAGCAAGAAGCCATTTTAAATATTAAACGAACATTAAAAGGTTCTCTCGGTGAGGAATTATATGATTTATGGATGGAGTTTGAAGCGAAAGAAACGTACGAAGCAAAAGTAGCTAACGCACTTGATAAGCTTGAGGTGAAAATTCAGCATAACGAAGCTGATATTGATACATGGCTACCAATTGAGCATAAAATGACTTTCCAAGTAGCAAAGCATACAAACTTTGATTCTTTCCTATCTAAATTACAAAAAATGATTGAACAAGATGGCGAAAAGAAATTACTAGCTGCTGGCATTGACGTGGAAGCTTGCAAACGATAATGAAAAGACACTCAATTTGAGTGTCTTATTTCATTATCGTTGATACAGCCTGCTTGTAAATCAGTTGTTGTTTTCCATCAACTAACATTAAAACGGTAAATTTGTCTATTGCAACAACTTCTCCTACTATTCTAACGCCACTCTTTAAAAAAACTGTAACAATACCTTTTTCTTCTTTTATTTGTTTATATAACTCTTCTTGTAAATGTTCCAAATACTTTTCTCTCCTTTTTCGCAAAATATCTTAATATAAAAAACTGCAAATTATTTATGTACTTTATCTTTTACATTCATAAACTTATTAATAAGTATATCTAAATCTCGGCTAAATAACAAAACTTTATCATGTTCCAATCCATGTCTAGCAACAAGTTGAATTAGCTCTTTTTTTTTGTTTTCTATTTTATTGTGTAATTTTCCCATCTCCATCTCTTTACTAAAACTCCCTTTTCCCATAATATTACTTGTAAAATTATAGTACAAATCCTCTCATAAAAAAATATAAAAATGGGTTTTTTTACAATTTTTATATTTTTTATGAACAAATCGCAAAATATATAACGATTTCTTCACATATCCCTAGCACAATATACAATCAAAATGACCATACAGGCGTTTGTCTAATTACAAAAGAGACTGGCTCCTTTTCCATACAAAAAACATACTGTATATAGTAGTCCATGAATTATATAGATTAACTTACTCAAAAGGAGGAAAACATATGAGCTATGGTGGAAGTTGCGCTGGTTTCGGCGGTGGATTTGCTTTGCTTATCGTACTATTCATCCTTCTAATCATCATCGGATGTAGCTGCTGGGGTGGCGGCGGATACGGATACTAATATATCCTATCCTTAACAAATGAACGAAAAACTATACGAAAACAGCTCATATTTGAGCTGTTTTTTCATACTTTCGTATGAAGTGATATCCCTCTTTTTTGTGATTTCAACTAATAAAAAAACGTTTACTATGAAATAAGAAATGTTTTACTAAGGAGGATTACAATGATTAAAGGTCTTTACGAAGCACATTTACCTGTCAGTAACTTAAAGATATCAATATCTTTTTATGAATCACTTGGACTGAAATTATATAAAAGAGGAGATGATATTGCTTTCTTTTGGATTAAAGAAAACGAAAGTTGGCTCGGTCTTTGGCAAGGCACAGAATACAAAGTTAATTATCATCCCTCTTTAAGACACATCGCCTTTCAAGTAAGCTTACATGATTTAGAAAATGCGATTCATTGGCTAAATCAAAAAGGCATTTCAGCACGAAAAGATTTTGGAATGGAACCAATTGAACCGATTGTTTTTCCAGAATTAGCGCATGCCGCCGTATACTTTAACGATCCTGACGGAAATAGTTTAGAATTAATTGCACAATTACCTATTGGACTTCCTACAGCGGAGAAAGTGTACTTAAGCGAGTGGAAAAAACAAGTTCAAGCATCATCATTACATAAAGATTAAATTTTATGTCAGTTTCTTATTCCACACTTCTAAAAACAAATAAAAACTTCAATAAACTATTTTACGGGCAAACGTTAAGTGTACTTGGAGATTGGTTTCATACTGTAGCTTTATTAACATTCATCTATAGCATAACGGAATCTCCGTTTATAATCGCACTCACCTTTATAAGTAAAGGATTGCCTCAACTTCTGCTTAGTCCTTTCATAGGCGGAGTTGTAGATCGTTTTCCTAAAAAGAAGATTCTTATTTTTACCGATATTTTACGAGGCATAATCGTCCTCACTTATTTATTTGCACTATATAAAATTGAGATTTTTTTCATTTCTAATATATGTTTATCCGTACTTTCTTGTTTATTTGAGCCGGCTAAACAAGCAACCTTAAAAAATATCGTACACCAAAATCATTTCGTAACTGCTAACTCTCTTTCTAGCACAATTAATAGTTTTATGTCTATTATGGGGGCTTCTTTGGGCGGAATCCTTGCACAATCTTTACATATTGAGTTCGCTTTTTTAATCAACAGCCTAACGTACTTTATTTCAGCCTATTTTATCTATACTATGAGTGTCCCTTCTCATGATATTTGTAACAAGAAAAAACCATTTTTTACTGATATAAAAGATGGTTACACATACATATTACAAACAAAAATCATTTTAACGTTAATTCTTGTCGGCATTTCATGGGGTATGATTGGAGGCGCTTATCAGCTACTTATAACGATCTATGCCGAAAAAATTTTCCACACCAATATTGGAATTTTATATACGGTTCAAGGGGCTGGGCTTATGATTGGAAGCCTCCTCGTTAACTTTTATATATCTAAAAATAAAGAAAAAATGAAAAAAGTATTCGGTTGGGCCTATTTCCTACAAGGAATTTTCTTTCTCGGATTCATTTTGTCCAATCAACTTATTATCGGTATCATTACATTGCTCTGTATGCGCATAGCAGGAGGAATCATCGTTCCACTTGATACAACATTACTTCAAACTTATACGAAGGAAAATATGATGGGTAAAGTTTTTTCATTCCATTATTCCATTTACGGATTTCTTATTCAGCTATCTATGTTTTTTACTGGAGCGCTTTTAGAAGTCCTTTCTCCGCAAGTTATTGGTAGCCTTTTAGCTATCTGCTGTATTTGTGTTAGTTTTATATGGCTTTACCTGTTTTATCGCGGGAAACTGAGTGAAGAATCTACTATCACTTAATAGCATGTTTATGTACATGCTATTTTTATTTATGTCGAAATATAAAGGAAAAAGGCGATTTATTTACCTTACGTTCTATTTTTTTAGAATGTACAATAAATTTAGATTATAAGAAAGGAGATGTCATAATGTTTGACGATAGACTTACTATTTCAGCTGAGCAGCAAAAGCTCATTTCCAACGCAACTCGCATTCAAATTCTTCACCTTTTAAAAGATGAAGCACTCACTGCAAAGCAAGTAGCTACTAAACTAAATAAATCTGCTGGTAGCGTTCATTATCACGTTCAAATTTTATATGATGGAGGATTACTTGAATTAGTAGAAACGAAAGAAAAACGAGGAATTATTGAAAAATATTACAAGGCAAAATCTGCTCATTTCTATATTGAAGAAAGCGGCACAGAGGGAACGAATACAGGCAGTCATATTGTATCTCATTTATTTTTAACTCCAGAGGAATTACAACAGCTTACTTGGGAAGTTACACAAGTTTTATTACGCTGGGAGAATAAAACCGCTCGTCAATCAAACTCTGAAGAGGAATACGCTATTTCCTGCAGGATTAAAAAACAATGAAAGAAAGGGCCATTTGTTCATGAAAAATAAATTATTATTATTGTCGGGAACAGGAATTTCTCGTTTAGGTGATTTTATGTATCTCATCGCCTTAAACATAATGGTGTTAAATAGCACAAACTCCCCTGCTGCTGTAGCAGGATTATGGATTGTAGGTCCAATTGCCACCGTTGTTACAAAAATATGGTCTGGTAGTATAGTAGATCGATTAAACAAACGGTCCATTATGCTCATCACAGATATAATTCGGGCAGCTCTTATTGGCTGTGTTCCACTATTTGATTCTATTTGGGCCATTTATATTTTTATCTTTTTGACTCGCATTGCTACATCATTTTTCGATCCAGCATCATTTTCTTATAGAACAATGCTCATACGAGCTGAAGAACGCGCTCAATTCAACGCTTGGAATAACTTTTGTACAAGCGGGGCTTTTATTATCGGTCCAGCCCTTGCTGGAATACTTCTCACCACGTACTCAGCACCCTTTGTAATTTACTGCAACTCACTTTCCTTTCTACTTTCTACCATTCTCATTTACTTCTTGCCAAACATTACACTACAAACAAAGCAAAACGAAGAAGTTGCAAATACTTTCGTACAAACATTACGAAGTGATTGGAAACAAGTTTTTTCATTCGCTCGAACTGAAACTTACATCATTCTCATATTCGTTTTATTTCAAGCCACTATGCTTGTTTCTATGGCGCTCGATTCACAAGAAGTTGTATTCACAAAACAAGTACTGTTTTTATCCGACATGGAATATAGCATGCTTGTTAGTATAACTGGTGCTGCGTATATTTTCGGTTCATTTCTTGTTTCTCTCTTTGCTAAACGATTACCGATTCAATATTGTATCGGATTCGGTATGATTTTCACAGCAATAGGTTATGTAATTTTCGCCTTTTCAAATTCATTTATAGTCGCGGCAGGCGGTTTCATTTTACTTGGCATTTCTTCATCATTTGCTGGTACCGGCTTTATAACATTTTATCAAAATAACATCCCTGTACATATGATAGGACGTATCGATAGCGTGTTTGATTCCATAAAAAATTTCATCCAAATCTTTTTCATTTTAGCAATTGGAGCGTCTGCTCAATTTCTTTCCGTTCAAATTACTGTAATAAGTAGCTCATTACTCATTCTTTCCCTTTCCTGTTTATTAGCAATCCGGGTAATGACGCCTTCACGAGAAAAATATTTTAACGCTACAGGATCATCAACTGCAAGATAAAAAGCGGCTATGTTGTCGCTTTTTTTCGCGTATTAAAGGGCAGCAAGCCCCCCACTGATTAAAGTTTCACTTTATGTTAAAATATGTATTGGATCTGATTATGTAGGAGGGCAATTTTGGAGATTATATTCATTTTCATATGTATTATATTAGTAGCTTCTATTTTACAGACAAGTACAGGTTTTGGCTTTTCTATTATGGCAACACCTTTCTTACTCATGTTATTTCTACCACAAGAAGCTATACAAATAAATATCATTTTATCATTAATTATTTCCATATCACTCATCTGGAAAATAAGAATGGACATTGATTTTATTCTACTGAAAAGATTAATTTTCGGAAGTATAGCTGGTGTTCCCTTTGGTATTTTCATTTTCACTTCCATTAACATCAACACTTTTAAATTAGCAATTAGCATCCTGCTCTTACTATTAACGTTGATGCTAATATGCAACTTTAAAATTAAATCAACAAAATCTAGAGATTTCTTAGTGGGTGGATTATCCGGTCTTTTAACGACAAGTATCGGTATGCCCGGACCTCCCCTGTTACTGTACTTTACAGGAACTGATACGAAAAAAGAAAAGTTGAGAGCAACTACTTTAGCTTTTTATCTATTCATATATTCCATTAGTCTACTAACTCAAATACTCTTTACTGGCACAAACAAAACAATTTGGGAATCAAGTTTTTATGCAATTCCAATCGTATTTTTAGGCTTGTATATAGGTCAAATTATTTTCAAATGGCTTAATCAACGGATTTTCAAAATATTTACGTATATCCTTTTGAGTTGTACGGGTATGTATCTTCTTATTGAAAGTTTGCATTTGTTATAAGTAAGTTTTTCAAAATAATATATGCTTTAGATTGTACAAAAACATATAGACTTAAACGATAAAAAGCGGCTATTATGCCGCTTTTTATTTTCACTTAAACTAACATTTCATCACAAACCTCTGTTACATTTTTAAAGTATTGCAAGTTCTCCTTCACTTCAGCTTCATTAAAAGGCAGGCCTGCATTCAGGTCTGCCTTTTTACTCATTTCTTATTAAATCCTTTTTCATGTAAAAACTCTTTCATATGCATTCTTTTTTCTTTAGACATAAACGAACTCATTGATTCCGTCCATGTTACGTTTTTCTTGTTTGCTAATCTTTCTTTATAATACGAGCTCATCGTTTCATCGTATTCGTTTAATAATTCATCATATTTCTTTTCATCATATCCATTTTCATGAAGGATTGCCGCTACTGGTAAACGTGGTTTCACTCCATGATCTTCATCTGGTACACCAACTGTCATTCCGAATACAGGATATACTTTATCCGGTAAATGAAGCAATTCACTCACTTCTCTCGGGTTATTACGAATACCACCAATATAACAAATGCCGTATCCTAACGATTCTGCTGCTAACGCTAAGTTTTGCGCGAACAATGAAGCATCTACTGTCGCAACGATAAAGTCTTCTACTCCTTCATGCTTTATTTCTGTACCATGTTGTTCACACGCCATTTCAAGTCGTTTTAAATCTGCACAACAAACAAAGAATGCTGCGCAGTCTTTCACGTGACGATTTCCGGATAGCTCTGCTAGTTTAACTTTTAGGTCTTGATCTGTTACATATATAACAGAATACGCCTGTACAAAATGCGAGGAAGCAGCATGCTGCGCAGCTTGCACCATTCTTTCTACTACATCTTTTGGAATTGATTCTTCTTTATATTTACGAACTGAAACGTGTTGCTCTATTTTATGTATGATCTCATTCATGAAAAACACTCCTTTTTTCTCTTCATAATGAAAAATTAACATATCTTTTTTAATATTCACAACTTATAAGCACAAAAAGAGCAATTCTTTTTGAATTGCTCTTTTTTAAAACGTCTATTAGTACGGTAAATGAAATTATATTAACGATTTTTCGAATATATCGACTTACCAACAAATACCGACAGGTTTACACCAAATTATTTCTTGCCTTATTACGCTGTTTTCAAAACTTTAATACCTTTTACGATATTCCAAATGAAGTAATAAATCCCTACAAGAATGAACACCGCATATGTGATCATCATGCCAATTCCAGCGCCATCAGATTGGTTGAATCTTAAACCATATATGCCGGATACTGCTAATCCACCAAATAAAATCGCATACGGGAAAATATGTGACCAAAATGCTTTTTTCGCGTGGTACTTCACTTCATCCTCCGCAACGAAGTACACGATAATTGGCAGTAAAAATGGTGCAAAAAAGATACTAAAGTAACATAGTGAAGATAATATATTATTTCCTTTCATCCGATTCACCTCTAAATAGTTTTTGTTATCTTCATTATGTCAGGAATCCACTCTAGAAACTATCGCTTTACCTTTCATAAACATGACATCTTTGTAAGATTTTCATCAAAAATAATCCCACCTGGACTTCCAGATGGGATTATTTTTTCTATATTCGATTCATAAACCAATATTGCGTAATAGCTAAATACTCTCGTATATTCGATGGAATGACAATTCGCTTCGGTGTTTCGGCCGGGAGACCTTCTAATTGTAGACCTTGTTTTGCTGCTATTTTTTTCGCTCTAAACATATGGAAGTCGTTTGTTACGATCATTCCCTTTTTCATATTGTCCGGAATTAACGGTTTTGAGAATTTAATATTCTCATCTGTACTCGTTGACTTATCTTCCATTATAATGCGGTCTTCTGCAATTTTTAGTTTCATTAATCCATTTTTCATTGCTAATGCTTCTGAAATATCTTCTCCTTTTCCTTTCCCTCCAGATACTATAGCAATTGTTTTCTCATGTGATTGTAAATACTCAGCTGCTTTATCAATACGATATTGCAGTGAGTACGACGGTTTCGTTCCATTTACTTTCGAGCCTAACACAATCATATAATCCGCATCGTAGGTTGCATTCATATGTCCATGCTTATATATGTTATATTGTAAAAATCCCGCATAAACGGCGCAAATCATTATAATTCCTACAATATACTTAATTATTTTTTTCTTTTTCATATCCATATACTCCTATGTTCTTTTCTTCTTTCATCATAATATCCATTTATTTGTTTGTATACAGACAAATTCCAATTCAACCTAATTTATCCTCTCAAAAGTAATATTTATATTCCTTTCGGGAACAGTAAGTACAACTTTGCACGAAGGAGTGTCTCTATTGCTTCTCTTTTTATGTAACGTATCGTTCTTTTTTATCTTATTTTTACTATCACTTAAAATGCTCGGTAAATCTGCTTTAGCACAACTAACTCCTCATGATTTTGGTGCTATTATCTTTTTATCTTATTTAGCTTTTCAGGCCATACCTGTCTCTGGTGCTTTGCAAGCTTTTCTCGGTATGGTCGTTATTACATGTTTGCATTTGCTTCTTACAAAATTAAGCTTACTAAACAAACTAAATCGTTTTATTCTCGGGCACCCTATTATTTTAATTAAACATGGTGACATTATTTTTGAGAACTTACAAAAAAGTAGATATCCCATTGCTGAATTACTTTCTAACCTTCGCGTTGCAGGATACCCTAGCGTTCATGAAATTGAATATGCTATTTTAGAAGCAAATGGAGCCATTAGTATTTTACCAAAGCGTGAACTTGTACCATTAACTCCAAAAGATTTGAACATAGATGTTACGTATGCTGGATTACCAATTGCCCTTATCGTTGATTCGCAAATTCAATACGATAACTTAAAGTTAATTCATAAGGACGAAAAATGGTTATATAAAGAATTAAAAGAAAAAGGCATCACAAATATTAAAAGCGTTGCTTTCGCGTCTGTTCAAGAAACAGATGGATCTTTTGCGATTAGTTTAAAAGAATAAAAAAATCCCCTTACTTGCTCAAGGGGATTTTCTTCATTATATCGCTTCTTTCTTTCCTGTCATATTTAACGGAACAGGATGTTTCATACGATTCATCGTAAATACGATAATCGCTGTCAATACTTCAGCTACTGGCATAACGAGCCAAATTCCATTTATCCCAAATAATTTTGGCATAATCCATAATAATGGAATAATAAATAGTAACCCTCGGCTCATTATAATAAGCACTGATTTTTTCGTTTGTCGCACTGATTGGAAGTACTCTCCATACACAATGTTATAGCCTAAAAATACATATTGGATAAAGAACAAACTAATACCCGTTAATGTTAACTCCAATAACTCTGGAGATTGGACATCAAATAGACCAATAATATATTTCCCGAAGAATAATCCGATAACTATTGCAATACCACCGAGTACTACCGCAATTTTTACAGCGAACCTTAATCCTTCACGTAATCTCTCTGATAAATTTGCACCATAGTGAAAACTAGCGATTGGTTGCAATGCTGCTCCAACGCCGAAAAATAATAGTAATGTCATCGCATGAATACTATTCACCATCGCATAGGAAGCGACTCCTACTTCTCCTGCGTATTGAACGAACGCGATATTAAAACCAATCGTTACTATCGCTACTGTACTTTCTGCTGTAAAGCTAGGGAAACCAATTACCATAATTTGTTTAACAGTATCCCATTCAAAATGGAATTTCGTCCACTTTAAAATACTACTTTTTCTAAAGAAGTGTGTTAATAATACAAGGAAGCCAATCGCTGCTGAAAGAATAGTCGCTGAAGCCGCACCTGTTACGCCCCATCCAAAGATGAATATAAAGATATAGTCAAACACTATATTTAATACAGCCGTTACAACTAGACCTGCCATTGCTAAATTAGGATTTCCATCATTTCGTATAAATGTACTTAAAATATTTTCTAAAACGTATATCATTCCAAATGTTAATAACACATGTAAATAGTCTAACGCATACGGTAAAATCACTTCGTTTGCACCGAATAAGTATGCTAAATCTTCTATTCTCCATAAGCAAATCGCTGCTAAAACACCTACGATAATTACAGCTACCGTCATGGATTGCGTAAAAATAGACCTTGCTCTTTCTAATTTATTTTCACCTAGTGCAATGGAATATAACGTTGCCCCGCCCATTCCAATCCATAATGAAATAGAGAAGAAAATTGAAAACGCTGGAATAGCCACGTTTACTCCTGCTAATCCGTTTGCTCCAACTCCCCTACTTATCATAACCGCATCAATCACAATATTAACTGACATTAATACCATTCCAAGAACAGCTGGTATTAAATAAGAAATAAATAAACTTTTTATCGGTTTTTCTCTTAATTTTTCTGTTGTTTCCATCATATAAATGCTCCTTTTTCAATGCTCTGTTCATAGTTTAAACCTTCAAGTTACTTGAAGGTCAATAGAGAATTAAAAAATAGGTAACTTAATTATTGTGTTTGATGCCAATTTGTAATGATACGAGTCCTACATCTTATTGCTTTGTTTTTTCATTATAGGAATTTGAATTTCTGTTACTTGTTCCTCTGGATTGTCTGTTACAGACCAATCAATTAATGCAATTTCAATCGCATCTCCACTTACTTCGTATCCTTCTTGATCAATATATTTCATTAACTTCTTATATGTTTCATCCGTTTCTTCATATGGTCCATGATGATATACACATGCGAACATGCCTTCTTTAATTTCATCTGAACTATGTATTTGAAAAGGCATGTAATCCAACAAAATAAAAACACTGCTATATGCTTGAAACTCATTTTGCATGAATCCTTTTTTTGCAACTGTTACACCGATATCTCCAGAAAATAAGCTATCATCCATTTGTCTCATATTTTTTTGCAGCGAATGAATATAGTACTCAAACATATCATCCGTCGTATCCGGGGCAACCGCAATTGCTGTAATTTTCCGCTGCGGAATCTCTTTAATTACCATTTGTTCAGCTTTTGCTTTTGTTGCTTCCTTAATTAAATGAATTCTATGTTCCATTTTCGCCAAAGCATACTCAATTTCTCTTTGTTTTTTCAACATCATTTCTTGTTGTTTTTCTAATAAATTGAGTGCGTATGCTGGATTTCTTTCATCGATATATTTCTTAATTTCCTTTAATGGAATATTTAATTGGCGTAAAAACTTAATCGTATCTAATAGTGAAAATTGATCGATTGTGTAATAGCGATAATTTGTTTGCGGGTCCACAATGGACGGATGAAAAATTCCCTTTTCATCATAATAGCGTAAAGTAGATTCCGCTATATTATGCATTTTTGCCATTTCTCCAATTGTAAAACGTTTATTTAATAACATATACCCTTCTCCAATTCATAAAAAATGTAGCCTTATTTCTTCTTATTATATAGTGATTCCCTCCATACCTAAATCGAATCCTATCATGAAAATCTGCTATTTTTCCATTGATTTTTCATACATTTTATTATATATTAATTACAGGTTCAAGTTACGAGTTCAAAAGAACTTGTAATACGACCCTTTGTTTAATGGCTTTTACATATTTTCATTAGGCAAATTCCGAGAAATCGTATGATAAAAATAAAAATGATGAGGAGAGGATCAGATGGACTTCGAATTTTTCTTTCAAATTGCACTTATTTTATTAAGTACAAAGCTTGCTGGTGACCTTAGTGTTAGACTAGGTCAACCTTCTGTACTAGGTAAACTAATTGTCGGTATCGTTATCGGTCCAGCTATATTAGGTTGGATTGAAAATTCAGAACTTCTAACGCAATTAAGTAATGTCGGTGTTATTCTTTTAATGTTTATGGCAGGACTTGAAACAGACTTAGAGGAATTAAACGCAAATCGTAATTCTTCTTTAGCTGTTGCACTTGGAGGTATCATTCTACCATTCGTAGGTGGTTACGTTTCTGGTCTTGTTATGGGAATGGAACAAGGAAATGCTGTATTTTTAGGATTACTTCTATGTGCGACAAGTGTTAGTATTTCAGTTCAAACACTTCGCGATTTAGGCAAGATGAAAACACGTGAAAGTACAACGATGCTTGGCGCAGCTGTATTTGATGACATTCTTGTCGTTATTTTATTAGCATTTGCAATGAGCTTCTTAGGTACAGACGATGTTAACTTAACAATGGTTATCTTGAAGAAAGTTGTATTCTTCGCTTCTATTATTTTAATCGGATGGAAAGGTGTTCCTGCGATCATGCGCTGGTTATCACCACTTCGCGTATCTGAGTCTATCGTGAGCGCGGCTCTTATCATCTGTTTCTCATTCGCTTACTTCGGTGAATTATTAGGAATTGCTGGTATTATCGGTGCTTTCGCAGCTGGTATCGCTATTTCTCAAACGAACTACAAGCATGAGGTAGAAAAGAAAGTAGAACCAATCGCTTACGCTATGTTCGTTCCAGTATTCTTCGTTAGTATCGGTATGAATATTACATTTGACGGTATTGGTAATCAAATTTGGTTCATCCTAGCATTAACAGTAATCGCTGTATTAACGAAACTAATCGGTTGTGGATTCGGTGCACGAATGACTGGATTTGATGCTAAGTCTTCTGCAATTATCGGTGCTGGGATGGTTTCTCGTGGTGAAGTTGCACTTATCATCGCAGGAACAGGACTTTCTTCAGGTCTATTAGCACAAGATTACTTTACAGCTATCGTTATTGTCGTTATTTTAACTACAATGATTACACCACCAATGTTAAAATACACTTTTGGTGCAAAAGATAAAGCGGTGAAAGCAAGTAAATAAGCTTTCTACAATAAAAAGAGATTACTATCTTATAAGATAGTAATCTCTTTTATCATTTTATCTTTACACAATTCCATTCTTTTTTAACCAGTTTTCAAAAATAATTCGCACTTCTTCATCATCCATATCATTACGAAATGAATACACCATAATGCCGTATTCATCTATATATTCACCTAGTTTCATTTCCTCCACTTTTTTATAAAAGTCGTCTGCCTCATAGTGCGGAAATATAAGCATCCTAAACTGGTTCATTTATTCTTTTGTACGCCGTCACTTCTAAATCATATCCATCTTCATAATATCCGATGTGATAATGTTGACTAGAATCATATTTCTTCATAATAATTCCCCTTCCCTTGAAAATTTATCATATTTCACATAATAAACAAAAGCGAGCTGTATATTACAGCTCGCTTGATTCATTAAATACGTTCCATCGCTGTCTTCAACGTTCCAACAACAAAAGCAATTTCTTCACTTGAAATAACAAGCGGTGGTGCTAATGTTAAGACGTTATTATATCCTGCTGTTGTCATGCCGTTTCGTCCTATAATTAAGCCTTTTTCTTTACAAGCATTTACAACACTTGCAATTTTGTCGTTATCAATTGGCTCTTTCGTTTCTTTATCATTTACTAGTTCAATTCCAACTAATAGACCTTTTCCTCTAATATTCCCAACAAGTGGATGCTCTCCAATTTCTTCTTTTAATTGCTCTAATAAAAGCGAGCCCATTTGTGCAGATCGCTCAATTAAATTTTCATTTTCCATAATCTCTAAGTTTTTAAGCGCTAATGCACAAGCTGCAGGATTTCCACCAAATGTATTAATATGACGGAAGAATTCATATTCTCCCTTCCCTTTAAATGCTTCATATATTTCTTTTTTCACAGCTGTCGCTGATAACGGTAAATATGCGCTCGTAATCCCTTTTGCCATCGTAATAATATCCGGCTGAACGTCATAATTCATAAATCCAAATGCTTTTCCTGTACGTCCGAAACCGCAAATCACTTCATCGCTAATGAGAAGTGCACCGTGTTTTTGACACGTTTCATGAATAGCTTTCATATAGTTTTGTGGCGGCATTAAAATGCCCCCGCCCGTAATAATTGGTTCCATAATAAAAGCTGCAATCGTTTCACTTAATTCCCATGTCATAACGCGATCTACTTCTTTTACACATTCCACATCATAAATATTCTCTCTTTCTATTCCAGGCATACGATAACAATCTGGCGGCGTTACATGTAAAAATCCTGAAGCAAATGGCTCATATTGATATCTACGCTGTGCTTGTCCCGTCGCTGCCATCGTTGCCATTGTATTTCCATGATATCCGCGGTAACGCGACATAAATTTATAACGATGCGGTTCACCTTTTTGAGCATAGTATTGCCTTGCTATTTTAAAAGCCGTTTCGTTCGCTTCCGAACCACTATTAGAGAAGAAAATAACATACTCTCCTCCAAGCCACTCATTTAATTTTTCAGCAAGCTTTATAGCCGGTTCATGCGATTGTGACATCGGAAAGTATGATAATGTTTGTAATTGCTTATAAGCCGCCTCTGCGAGCTCTTTTCTGCCATATCCACTATTCACACACCAAAGACCACTCATACCATCTAAATATCGTTTTCCTTGTATATCTTCAACCCAGCACCCTTCTGCTTTTGCCCCTACCATTGTATTATTTGGACTAAAGGGACGCATTCCGTGCCAAACATATTGCTCATCTTTTGCTAATAATTCATCAGTCTGTTTCGTTTTCATCATTTCTTCCACCTTCCATAACAACTTATTTTTCACAAAAGCTGCGCTGGTGCCATGATGATTTAATTTTCTCCCTGCTTATTTTCATTCCACAAAATTAAGACAAAATCCTACTTACAATACAGTAATATTTACAAGAAAAAAAGAGCTTTTCTTATATATCGAAAAGCCCTTCTCTTTTTAATGGGAAGACGCATCACTAACACCATGACCTGTATTAGATTTCACAAGAATCTCATCAAATTTCGCAGCATCTTCTTTCTTACTAGATAACACGGTTCCTAAATATGCTGCAAGGAATCCAAGCGGAATTGAAATAATTCCAGGTGTCGTATATGGGAATATCGCTTCCCCAACAAATATAGCTTTTCCGGCTAAAGGGTTCCAGACATTTGGACTTAACGCTACGAGAACAATTGCTGATACAAGACCAACAACCATACCCGAAATGGCACCTGTTGTATTGAAGCGCTTCCAATATATTGTGAATAATATAACTGGTAGATTTGCACTCGCTGCAACTGCAAATGCTAATGAAACTAAAAATGCTACGTTCAATGTTTGAGCAAATAACGCTAGTATAATGGATAATACCGCTACTCCAATAGACGCATAGCGAGCCATTGACACTTGCTCTTTTTCCGTTGATTTCCCCTTGCGAATAATTTCATTATAAAAATCATGTGCGAATGCTGATGCTGCTGTTAATACAAGTCCTGCCACTACTGCTAAAATAGTTGCAAAAGCAATTGCTGATACGAAAGCAAATAAGAAATCTCCACCTAACGCTTTAGCTAATAAAGGTGCTGCCATATTACCAGCAGGGTTTGCTTTCATAATTGCCTCATTTCCTACAAATGCCGCTGCTCCAAACCCTAAGAAAATCGTCATAATATAAAATGCGCCAATTAACCACGTAGCGTATACAACAGATTGACGTGCTGTTTTTGCATCACGTACTGTAAAAAAACGAACAAGAATATGTGGTAATCCGGCAGTACCAAGAACTAGTCCTAAATTTAAAGACAGTGTATCAAGACCATCCTTATACTTTACTCCTGGATTTAAAAACGAATCTTTTAACGGAGTAGCAGTTTTCATTTGCGCGAACATTTCAGTCACACTAAAATTAAATTTGGAGAAAACGATAACAGAAATAATAAATGTACCAGCCATAAGTAGTACAGCCTTAACAATTTGTACCCAACTCGTCGCAGTCATTCCGCCAAAAATAACGTACACTGTCATTAATGTACCGACGATTAAAACTGATGTCGTATATTCGATCCCTAATAATAATTTAATAAGTGCACCAGCCCCAACTAATTGTGCAATCATATAAAAAATCGAAATCGTCATTGTATTAAGCGCTGCAACGCCGCGAACTTTTTTCGCATCAAAACGTGCCGCAATCATATCCGCTAACGTGTACTTCCCTAAATTTCGAAGCGGCTCTGCAACAAGGTATAGAACAACTAAGTAAGCAACTAAAAAGCCGATACTATAAAAGAATCCATCAAACCCAGTTAATGCGATCGCTCCAGCTATACCAAGAAAAGACGCAGCAGACATGTAATCTCCCGCAATGGCCAGACCATTTTGCCAACCAGTTAATCCCCCTCCAGCTGTATAAAACTCACTCGCATTTTTCGTTTTCTTCGACGCAAAATAAGTTATGACGAGTGTACCAAGAACGATGATTAAAAATAATGCAAAAGCGGTTATATTCAAAGTCAGCCCCTCCCTTTTTGCATATCTTGTAGAATTTTTTGCGAGATTTCATCAAAGGATTCTGCTTTTTTGCTATAAATCATACATAATGACCACGTCATTATAAATTGCGCAAATGCAAACACCCATGCCCACGTAACATCCCCAAATGCTGGTGTATTGAGCACCTTTGAATACGATGTTAAAATAGGTAATGCAATAAAAAAGCTTAAAAAGAAAATACTCATCGGAACGATAAACTTCTTTTTCGTATTTAATAGCAATTGAAATTCTTCTGACTGAACAACCTCTGTATAATTAACCTCATTTTGTAACTTACGTGCTGACGTATCATCTCGTTTCATTCTCCGATCCCCTCTCTTACTAGAAATACAATTCCCCCTTGCATACCTAAAGACTAAATTTTATAAATATTCAGAAACTTATTTCCATTTTAGACAATCCATACATTCCTGCAAAGATTTTTCGATAGACATTTTTCGGCATTTTCCCCTAAGTTTTTAATATACTTTTTCAACATAAAATTTACGTACTTCAATCTCATACCAGTCAAGATTTGATGCCCATTAAAACAGAATAAAAAAGTAGTGCTTATCGCACTACTTCTGCCTTTTTCTCTTTTTCTAAATTACGAGCTGTTTCGCTTAATTCAACGTCTTTTCCATCTTTAAGCGTTCCAAATATGAAATCGAATACTGGATTTGAAACACCAAACCAAAACTTTTCATTTTTATAATGGTGTAATATGTGCTGTTTTTTGAGCCATCGCCCAAACTTAGTGAACGGACGAATCGGCTTATGTGCAATATAATGTTTCCATTCATAAACGAGAAGCATGATAATCATTCCAATTCCGAATGAAAGTGTAATAGTAACACTTTTTGTTATACCATATGCTATAAGTAAATATATAGTAAAGCTAGGTATACTAAACCATACAGGCAAAAACAATAGTTTTAAATCATCTGGATATACGTGATGATCATAATGTAATCTTCTTAACATTTTTAATAAAAATACATTTTTAGGTGGCTTTAAATGGAATAAAAATCGATGTGTCATATATTCGTTAAGCGTATAAAAAACAATCCCAAACAAACACGCGAACATACCGATCCATGTGAAAAATTGCATTTTTAAAATAATAATGAAAATAAATAAAATACTATACATAATAACGATATCATGTTGTAAAAAGAACTCTTTCCCCACTCTCTTCATCTTCCTTCCCCCTTTTCTAAAAAAACAGCCGCAACATATCGTTACGACTATTTCTTTTATTTTTTATTTTATTCTATTCACTTTACAAATTTGCCTGCTGCTCTATTGTCGAGAAAAAATTGTTCGATCCAAATATATTTTGCTTTGGAATAATATGTTCCACCGCAAACACTGTTACTTCTCCTCTTTGTACCTCTCCAATAATGAGCCCAAATATTTCATGATTTAGCGCAAACGTTGGTTGCTTTGTTTGTAGTAATCTTGCTGCATTATGAAATACCGCTTCATATAGTGGATTCCTATCAGTAATTTCTTTTCGGATCTTTGGTGCTAACGTAATAATAATTTCTTTTCCGTCAATAGTGGTTCGATACATGAAAATCTCCCCTTCAATCTTATGTGAACAACTGTAAAGCTTTGTATGCAAAATGGATAGAATATCCTACTAAAATAATACCGGCTCCGGCTGTTATATAGCCAAGTGCTTTTTGCTTTAATAAAGTTCTACCAAAATGGACAGAAAAAGCAATATTTAAATTCCATAAAATAATGCCAACGATAATACAAAGACTGTACAAAAAGGCTTCTTGTTTCGTTACCTTCGTAAGCAATGAGCTAAGTGTACTTCCGTATATACCAAACCAAAAAACAAGATTTAATGGATTGGATATCGCAATTAAAAAACCTGCCATAAACGATTGTTTAAGTCCACCTACCTCTTCCTTTTTATATTCCATACTCGAGTGGGAAATTCCTTGTTTTACACTTTGAAATCCTAAATAAAATAATAAGAAAAACCCTGTGCAATACATAAAAGCTTGTACATATGTATACATAAACACAGAAGATAAACCGAAATAAATGAGAAGCATAAACAAAATATCTGCAGTCATTCCACCAATTCCAACAACCCATGCATGCCAAAAACCTCGTTCAATTCCTCGTTTTAACATTTCAATATTAATCGGACCTACTGGCGCAGCTAATGAAATACCTAATACAATTTGTTGTATAATCGCTCCAAACATCGCTCTATCCTTTCTACTTCCTTTACTATTAAGTAATGATGTAATGATTAAAAATAGACTAGCTTTCATCAAAATATTTACTACTAAAATACCCTTTTTTATCCAAAATATGCAAAAGAGCCATCTGGATGATGGCTCTTACTTTTCTAACTTATGAAGAAAAGGACATTTTCCTTTTATCGGCTCTACATCGTCCCCTATGAAGTATTGTTTCCATTCACGATGATCTGGATCACCATAATGACTAATGTTAGGATGTTTCGGTAGCTGATCCCACTTTTCAACTCGATCTCGGACCGTTTGTCTTGAATATGCTCCTTTAGGGCGATCCCCTTCTAATCCATCAAAGATGGTGCGCGGTTGAAATCCAATAACGAGAGAATTTCCTAAATGCCTAGTTTTTCGTTGTTTATAAGCTGGCGCATTTCCAAATGCGAATATCGGTTCACCACCAAATGAAAATTCCCATAAGTAATGGTCTGGGTCTTCTGGAATTTGCTTCGGCCATGTTTGATCATCGTTTTCATGTAAATATTGTAGTACTTTCCAAAAGTAATCACGATAATATTCTAGTGATTGTTCCTCACATTCCGGTTCCACAAAAAGAAAGAATCCTCTTCTTACAATTGGGCGCTCTTTCATTAACTCTAAAAAAGATAACATTGTATGTGGCAAATGACTCCAATCATTATGAGAGAGAAATGAATAACGAAGTTCATTCTTTTTCAAAGCTGTTAAGCCGAAATAACACGGGAAAGTTGGTTCTAGCACGACACTCGAAAAATTTTGAAATTCTTTTGTAACCCAATTTGGTATGTCAGTTCTCGTTCTCATTCCTTCATTATCTAATAAATAAGACTCATTCATTCTTTCTTTCACCTCATTATGTATAAGCATTCAATTAAGAATATTACATACTCGGCCTGTCCTATACCTATTTAAAAATTCGGCTGGAAAATTATTTAAAAATACAAAAAAATAAAATCGCTTACTTGACTAATTTCTACCAATTCGTGTATATTTAAATTAATCATTTAGCAGAATATTCAAGATTATAGCATTTTTAGTTTATATTATCTTTCAAATGAATTTTACTAAATGAAAAAAGCAAATGTTTTTAGGAGGAATTGTAGCATGCAAGGAAAAGTAAAATGGTTTAACAATGAAAAAGGTTTTGGATTTATCGAAATGGAAGGCGCTGACGATGTATTCGTACATTTCTCTGCTATTCAAGGTGACGGCTACAAAGCTTTAGAAGAAGGTCAAGAAGTATCTTTCGATATCACTGAAGGAAACCGCGGACCTCAAGCTGCTAACGTAGTAAAACTTTAATCCAACATATAACAGGAGGTTACCTTACTTGGTAACCTCCTTTGTTATTCCTTTGTATATTTCCGTTTTACAGAGCAAAAACTATGTGAAATGCGCAATATACAAAGGAGGAAGTAATAATGGGATCAGAAGTAAATGATTTTGAAGAAGTGAAATTCCGTGTAGAAACAGCACAAAAAATGGTAGGGTCAGCGACAATTTCAATGGATCCAGATACATTAGAGCATGCGACTACTGCTGTAGAAGCCGCTCGCTCTCAGCTTGAAATTATGAAATCTGTTGCGACAGATTTAGATGAGCCATTTTTAATGAATGAGGAAAAGAAATTAAGTAAATGCGAGCATCAATTAAATGAAGCAAGACACTAAAAAACATCCAGAGAATTTTCTCTGGATGTTTTTTCATGATAACTGTTCTCCATACTTTTTCAATGTTTCTCCAACTGTACATTGCCTAATACAAAATGAATGGGCATAATATTTACTATTCGTTTTCCGATTATGTTCTCGCAAAAAACATCCTTCACAATACGTTTCTAATAAGTCATTTACCTCTGTAATGAGTTGCTTTTTATCCACCTTTGCACCTCTCTATTCGGTTATTTCTTTATGACTATCAATGACTGTTCCTTCTAATGCTTGCGTAGCTAATTGATGCGCTTCTTTATTTTGTTTTCTAGATATCGGCTCACATACAAGTTTTAATTTCATTTGCTTCGCTTTTTGTTCAATTTGATCTAAGTAATGATTTAAATGCTCATCATAACAAGGCCATTCTCCAGCCAATTGCTGCAGTACAACTTGAGAATCGCCGCGAAGTGTAACTGCTTCATACTTAATACCGAATTCCTCGAGTATATTCATGCCATGTAGTAATGATGCATATTCCGCTTCATTATTATCATATATACCTTCTATATATGCATTACGGCGAATTCGGTATTTTGTATTTCCTTTTTTATAGTATACACATATACCTACTCCAGCTTCTTTCGTCTGTACATCATAACCGCCATCAAAATAAACGAGTATTTCTTGGGGCTCTTCCTCCACTTGTTTACTCAGCTTTTTCATTTCCTTTAATGACCATTCTGCATCCATTTCATCATAAAATGATAGTTCTTTCACTCTTCCTGTTTTCACGAAATCCTCTGCAAATTGCAATACATCTTCTATGTTCATATAATCTGTCGTTAATTCCGTCTGCAATCCGCTCTTTGTTTTATACAACCAATGAATTTTATATTTCATACTAGATTCCCCTTATATAAGACTTCTTATATGTAGTCAGCTAATGAAAGCCTCACTTTATTTTATTATATTGTATCAAGAGTCACAGCATTATATTCAATATGATTACATACAAAAAGAGCTATCCCTATAGGAATAGCTCTTTCATCTATTGCATAAATCTTTCAAATTGTACTCGTTTATTAATCCAGTACATTACAGGCATGCCAATTGCCATGACAACAAATTCACCGATTGCACATGTTAACCAAGTCAACATAAATGGTAAATCAAATGCAAGATGAAGCTCAATTGCAATCATAAACATTGTAATTGTAAAAATAACTGTATTAAAAATCATACGAGCCCAAACACCTTTAATAAATCGCATAGAAATAATCGTTGCAACTAATGCAAGAATAGATTGCCCTACTCCAAATACTAAATCGTAAGCGATCATTGGTGAGAAAAAGAGATTTGTTAAAAATACACCTAATACAATTCCGTAAATTGCTTTCTTATTAAATACAACAAGATGATTAAACATCTCTGAAATACGAAACTGTACATTCGTAAAGCCAAATGGCTGAATAAGCATAGAAACAGCAATATATAATGCCGCTAAAATACCATTACCGACTAATGTTCTAATATTCATGACAAAATCTCCTTAGTTTTTTTACGTGGGATGGTTTCGAACCACGTTATTCGTTTTTTAAGCAACAAGATTATATTCTACGCAATACACACTCTTTCGTCAATAGATTCCTATCATTAACTACCTTTTTTCTTTTGGACAACGTATAATAAAACATATGAAATATTTAGGAGGTTTCACTTCATGACAGCAACAATTCAAAATGAAAAAGTGATCGTTTCCATCTCTGACAAGGGTGCAGAATTACAAAGCGTTCGCTTAAAAGAAGATAACACTGAATACTTATGGCAAGGTGATTCTACTTATTGGGGACGCCGTGCACCAATTTTGTTCCCAATCGTCGGCCGATTAGTAGATAATACATACTACGTAGATGGTAAACCTTATTCTTTAACACAACACGGCTTCGCTCGTGATCTTACATTCTCTGTAAAAGAACAAAGTGAAACGAAAATCACTTATATCGTTACTAGTAATGAAGAAACATTAAAAAAATACCCATACGAATTTGAATTACTCGTGTCTTATGAACTAGACGGACAAATCGTTCATGTAACATATGAAGTGAATAATCCTACTTCAAAAGAAATGTTCTTCTCAATCGGGGCACATCCTGGATTCAACTTCCCGTTATTAGAAGGTGAATCATTTACAGATTATCATTTATCATTTAATGGTTCTGAACACTTAGAAACAAGCGTATTAGAAGGACCTTACCTTTCAAGTAAAAAGCAATTAATCGCTGAAAATACGAATGAATTACCACTTACATACGATTTATTCAAAAATGATGCGCTTATTTTTGAAAATATGAATACGGATGAAATCTCTATTCGTTCTCATAAACATAATAAATTTGTAAAAGTAGAATTTGATGGCTTCCCATTTGTTGGCGTATGGACACCAGGCGAGAACGCACCTTTCTTATGTATTGAACCTTGGTACGGGATTGCTGATGAAGTAAATCCAGCAAAAGATTTCAAGGAAAAAAAAGGAATTCAATCTTTACAAGCGAATGAAACATTTACATGTCGTTATAGTATAACAATCGGCTAAGTTACTCTATCCCCTACTTCAAAGAAATATATAAGTAGGGGATCATCTTATAATATGGAGGTTTCTCATTTTGATTGAAGTATATATTGATGGTGCATCAAAAGGAAATCCTGGTCCTTCTGGTGCAGGTGTGTTTATTAAAGGGGTGCAACCAGCTGTACAATTATCATTGCCCCTTGGGACAATGTCCAATCATGAAGCAGAATACCACGCTTTACTTGCGGCATTAAAATATTGCACGGAGCATAATTATAACATTGTCTCTTTTCGTACAGATTCACAACTTGTCGAGCGAGCTGTTGAAAAAGAATACGCAAAAAATAAAATGTTTGCACCACTATTAGAGGAAGCATTACAGTACATAAAAAGTTTCGATCTCTTTTTTATTAAGTGGATTCCAAGTAGTCAAAATAAAGTTGCTGATGAATTAGCTAGAAAAGCTATCTTACAAAATTAACGGGGGTATGAGTGTGAAAAAAGATTGGGTTGCTCCTCTTGCGTTATTATTTGTCTCTTTTATTTGGGGAGCTACGTTTGTTGTCGTTCAAAATGCTATGTCTTTCGTTGGTCCATTTACTTTTAATGGTATTCGCTTTTTATTCGCTGGAATTATTTTATTATTCGTTCAAATGGTTTTCTCAAAAAAAGCTTCAAAACAAGATATAAAACAGAGTAGTCTCGCTGGATTAATCGTTGGATTCTTTTTATGCGTTGGCTATGTATTACAAACATTTGGCTTACTTTATACAACTTCTTCAAAAGCTGGTTTCTTAACAGGACTTAGTATCGTTATGGTACCCATTTTGTCTTTTATCTTTTTAAAACAAAAAGCTAACATTTTCATCGTACTTGGCATTGCTGTAGCAACAGCAGGTTTATACTTACTAACGGCCGGTGATTCTTTTCAATTGAACATTGGAGATATACTCGTTCTCGGTTGCGCAGTTGCTTTCGCTGCCCATATTCTTGTTAACGGCTTCTTCTCTAAGAAAATATCACCTTTATTGTTAAGCACGTCGCAAGTATTAGCTGTCGGTATGTTTTCTTCTATTTGCGCCTTTTTGTTTGAAGATTGGGAAAAATTATTTTCAGTAGCACTATGGACGAATTCTTCCTTTTTATTCGCTCTATTTCTAACTTCCCTATTTGCGACATCCATTGCTTTTTTTATTCAAACATCAGCACAAAAACATACGTCTCCAACGAGAGTAGCAATCATTTTCGCAATGGAGCCCGTTTTTGCTGCCTTAACAGGCGTTCTCGTTGCAAACGAACAACTTTCTGTTTCTGCTATTATCGGATGTCTATGTATTTTCCTAGGCATGGTTTTTGTTGAATTACCTTCCAAAGCAAAAAAAGAAGCGCAGGCTGCATGAAGTTACGCTTGTAACTTCCGCATAAAAGCCTTAGCGCTTTTTTTATCTGTAATTTCTTCTTCTTTCAATCGTTCTAATAACGCAACAAAATAACTTCCATCAAACTGTAATTGATGTTTAATTGTCGCTTCTATTGCTGCGTTCACAATTCCATCAGATGCACCAGTATATCCTTGTCCGAACATAATAAATCCTTGTGCTTCCTCTGATAATTTAAATCCTTTCGTATGTAAGAATGAAAGATAATCTTCTACTGTTTGCATGTTATTCCCACCTACTCAAAAATTCTCCATCTCCTATCATACATGTTTTTACACGCTATGAGAATGAAATTTCTTTGACAACTTTGTAAATCTATCGCCTACTGCATAGACAATAGAGGATTTCCTTGCAATATGAATGAATATGTATAGTGGAACTTATTTCATATTAAAGGGGAGACACGATGAAACAAGCACTATTAATTATCGATGCGCAGCAAGAATTAATGGATGGAAATGAACAAGAAAAAGAAGTTTTTCGTAAAATCGAGTTATTATCTACACTAAATACAGCCGTACAGAAAGCGATAGATGCAAATGCCCTTATTGTTTTCGTAAGAGATATCGATGTTGCTTCTGGTAGCGGAGAAGGATTTGAAGTACATAATGAAATTAAAGTACCTCAGTCTGCAATCCTTATTAATAAAGCAGCAACAAACTCATTCTATGGCACTTCTTTACTTGAATTTTTAAAAGAAGAAAAAATTAATCATATCGTTATCGGTGGATGTAAAACGGAACATTGCATTGACACCGCCGTTAGAACAGCGACTGTACAAGGATTTGACGTTACATTAATTAAAAACGGTCATTCAACAACTGATTCTAATGTGTTGTCTGCAGAGCAAATTATTGGTCATCATAATAAAACTCTACATGGACATTATAACGTTGATCATTTTTCTATGGTGAGAGATATTGAGGAAGACCTCTTTCAACCTATTCATGATCAATATCGTGATTAATAAAAAAGAATCCTTCGTTCAGAAGGATTCTTTTTTATCCAAAAATTTGTGCTGCAATGCTATATAACTCATTATTCCTTTTTAATAATTGATTACTATTTTTCATCATTATTGGTGGTGTATTCACCTTTTGAAAACCAGCAATCTCTAACTCTTTCAGAAAATCGTCCTTTCCTTTTGGTACATCCATTCTTAATCTCCCATCATGCCCTCTTGCTAAAGCATGTACTATTCTCATTGCCATTGCATCATTTTTAGCAACGATCGGTCCTATTATTTTATTTTCTAGCGTTTGTATACTTATACCGTATCCTACTACATTTTCTTTTGTATCCTTTACAACGACACACTGATCACTTTGCATAATTCTTTGTTTTAAAAACTCGTTTCGACTTGTTCCAAATGCGCCTTCATCTATTTTTATTATTTCTTCTAAATCCCCCTCTTTATAATTCATCACATATTCTTCATTTCCTTGACAGTTAGAATTCGTATTGTACGAGTTACATATGTATTTAGAAATATAGCTCACTGCCCTAAATCCTAACTTTTCGTATAAAGGCTTCCCCTCATCTGTAGCAATCAGCATAATTGAAGTTCGAGCTGATACGCTATTCATGCAAGAACTCGTTATCGCCTTTCCAATCCCTCTTTCCTTATAATCCGGATGGACAATTACCATTCCTATTGACGCTAACGCCTCTCCGTATAATATAATTGCAGCGCTTGCAATCAGTTCTTTTCTCTCATTCCATACGCCATATACAATACCTGAATTAAAAATCGTTTCAACTTCTTCTCTGTTATAATCCCAACCAATATAAGAAGATAATGCAACAATATCATTTATATTATCTTTTCTAAGACGCTCCACTCTTAGTTTCAATCCAATCATTCTCCAACCCCTTATTTAGACATTTAAATCATTATTACTAAATCAACTCGTACATGTTTCCCTTTATTTGTCACACACATATCCTATTTTGACCAAGACTATATTGTAAATGAGGTGACAACATGCCCATTACGAATCGATTTTCTACCACCACAAACGGCGCACTCGCTATTACAGGAAATACTTTAGGCTTAAGTAAAATTAGCAATCAAAACCGTGCTGGTACAATCGGGGCAATTGGTGCATTCGCAACTACGAATACCGCTTTACAAGTACCTACTTTTCCTGCTGGGACAACGTTAAACTATACACAAAATAGTTCTACCGCTCTTTTAAATATCCCTGCTGGTAGTACGATTCTTTACGCAGAACTCATTTGGGGTGGCAACTATTTGTCTCGTGATCAAAACATTACGAGTGTATTAGGGAACCCTGTTTCTTTTACAACACCTGTTTCAACATACTCAATTACGCCTTCAGCTGTTACAGCTTCCAATCAAACATTCGTTTCCGGATCCATCACATTTGGATTCTATACACGTTCTGCAGATGTAACATCCCTCGTTCAAGCGGGAGGATCTGGCTCTTATACAACCGGCTCTGTCCCTGGACTTGTGGACCCTATAGATGCTTCTAACGGAACAATTAATTCGGCTGGATGGACACTTATCGTTGCTTATCAAAACGGAACATTACCTGCAAGAAACTTGACGATTTATGTAGCAGGTAACCGTGTTTCCGCAGAAACTGGTAGTGCCGATGTATCTGTCTCAGGATTTTTAACACCTTCAGGGGGACCTGTAAGCGGGAGATTATTTTTAAGTTCTACTGAAGGGGATGCTGATTTAACTGGGGATCAAGCATTATTCGGACCAAATTTCAGTTCATTAAATGCATTATCTGGGCCAAATAATGCTGTAAATAATTTCTTCGGTTCTCAAGTGAATAATGCTGCCGGAAATTTAGATACAACTGGGACATTTGGAACACGAAATCAAAGTGCTTCTACAAGCACAAACATCTCTGCTGGGAGACAGGGCTGGGACATTACTTCTATTGATATTTCTCCTTATTTAACAAATTCTCAAGTGTCCGCCGCAATCCGTTTAACAACTAACGGAGACGCATATATGCTAAATACAGTCGGTTTACAAATTAATATAAACTCACCTAACATACAAGCAACGAAAAGCGTGAATAAAAGTGTTGCAGCAATTGGAGATATTCTCACTTATACAGTTACTATCCCTAACACCGGGCTTCTTCCCGCCAATAATGCTATTTTTATAGATAGTCTCCCTAACGGTACTTCTTTTATACCTGGTACTGTAACAGTAGATAACGTACCACAAACAAATGCAAATCCTACCGCCGGTATAACTCTTGGAACAATTAATAATAGTGCTTCTCGTACAGTAACTTTCCAAGCAACTGTCGTTTCTCTTCCAAGCCAAAATCCTATCTCTAACACTGCTAATATTACATTTCAATATACACCGATCGCCGGAGGAACAACTTTTAATGGTCTTGCCACAAGCAACTCTGCAGGAACACAAATTAACCTCGCAGATATTAATGGCACAAAATCAGTTAACAAAATATTTACCGATATTGGCGAAACGTTAACTTACAGTATTGCCTTAGCTAATATAGGAAATATTGCAGCAACGAACGTTATATATACGGATCCGATTCCTAGCGGGACTACTTTCATTCCAGGGAGTGTAACTGTTAACGGCGTCACTCAAGCTGGAGCGAATCCCGCTAATGGTATATCCATTGGAACCATTGCTGCTAATTCTACGACTACTGTTTCATTTCAAGTATTCGTTCCTTCTATCCCCCAAACAAATCCAATATTAAATAGTGGCACAACAACATATCAATACATTCCTGTGCCAAATCAACCGGCAGTAAGTGGGACTGATACGACGAATATTGTCTCTACTCAAGTGAACAATGCTACTGTATCTATGGCAAAAGCAGTAGATAAAAATTTCGCAGATATCGGTGATACACTAACGTACACCGTTTCCTTTACAAGTACAGGTAATACGAATGCGAACAACGTTATTTTTACAGATATCATTCCTACCGGAACAACTTTTGTCCTTAACAGTTTAACAATAGATGGCACGACACAAGTGGGCGCAAATCCCGCTACTGGTGTGAACATTGGATCGATCCCAACTGGCACAACAAAAAATGTTTCATTTCAAGTAGTTGTAAATACAATACCCGCGCTAAATGTCGTATCTAATGGATCAAGCGCTTCTTATCAGTACACTGTAAATCCAAGCCAATCACCCGTTACAAAAAATATTTCTTCTAATCTCGTTTCCACTCAAATTAACAATGCGAATGTAACATTAACAAAATCAACAAACAAACAATTTGCCACAATTGGCGAAACGATAAGTTATACAATCCTTATTACAAACAGCGGAAATACAGCTGCAACTAACGTGCAACTAACAGATCCACTACCAAATGGAACGATACTAACACCAGGTTCTGTAACACTCAATGGCGTTTTACAAAATGTAGACTCTCTCGTTGCTTTACCTATCGGCACAATTCCTGGCGGAGCTACTTTTACACTTTCTTTCCAAGTAACAGTCATCAATATTACCGCCCAAAATCCTATCATTAATAATGCTTTCGCCTCTTATCTATATACTGTAAATCCAAGTCTGCCACCAACTTCAAAAACAGCAAATTCTAATTCTGTTACATCAACAATTAGACTAGCAAATCTTCATGCCAATAAATCTGTAAGTCAAACGTTTGCGGAAGTTGGGGATATATTAACTTATACCTTTGCTCTTATAAACGATGGAAATGTTGCAGCAAACAATGTATTACTATCCGATTCAATTGCGAACGGTACTTCCTTTGTACCGAACAGTGTTACAGTTAACGGTGGTACTCAGCCGGGCGCAACACCAGCTAGCATCAATATTGGTAGCATCAATGCTAATACTACAATTACAGCTTCATTTCAAGTAGTAATAACTAGCATTCCAAACCCAAACCCTATTTCGAATAGTGCCTCCATTTCTTATAACTTTATCGTTGATCCAAACGCTTCGCCTGTAAGTAAGAACACTACTTCAACTACTACATTTACGCAAGTAAACGATGCAAATGTCATTTCAGCCAAAACAGTGGATAATGGGTTCGCTACTGTAGGGGATGTATTAACTTATACCGTCGTGTTAACGAATTCAGGAAGTGTTTCTGCTGATAGTCCTACTTTCGTAGATCCGAATCCAGACGGTACTACCTTTATCCAAAACACTTTCCTTATTAATGGTGTACTCCAAAATAACGCCGATCCAAATGTCGGTGTTCCGTTACCTTCCATTCCTGCTAACAGCTCACTTACCGTCTCTTATCAAGTAACTGTCACCTCTTTACCAACACAAAACCCAACATTAAATTCATCTAGTACACAGTATAGTTTTATTTTAAATCCGGGTGATCCACCAACTATAGAAACATCTTTAAGTAATACTGTAAGTACACAAATTAATTTAGCAAATGTTGTTATTGTCAAACAGGTAGATTTAACTATTGCTGATGTTGGGCAACCAATCACATATACCATTGCTCTAGCTAACCCTGGAAATACTCCAGCGAATAATGTAGTTGTTACTGATATACTACCTCCTGGTACGACTCTCATACCAAATAGTATTTTTATAGGCGGTACTTTACAACTAGGTGCAGATCCAAGTGTCGGTCTTCAAGTTGGCACAATTCCAGCAGGCGGAATTACAACTATTGTCTTCCAAATTAGTACGAATGGGATACCTTCACCAAATCCAGTGCAAAACAGTGTTGCACTTCAATATAGCTTTATCGCAGATCCAAATTTACCTGCTGTTGTGAGAAATGCTACTAGTAATATAGTAACGACACAAATTAACACCGCTAATATTGTTGCTACGAAACTAACAAGTACAAATTTCGCTGATGTTAGCGATGTTATAACTTATGCAACAATTTTAACGAATAACGGCAATATCCCTGCCTCTAATGTAACGTTTACAGATATTATTCCAGTTGGTACCATCTTCCTTCCTAATACTGTAACGATTAACGGTGTCCCTATAGCCAATGCAAATCCTGCTAATGGCATTTTAATTGGTACGATAGGGGCGAATTCATCACGTACTGTTTCATTCCAAGTTTCTGTACCAACTATTCCTAGTCCAAATCCGATTACGAATCAATCGAGCACTACATTCCAATACACGTATGATCCATCCAAACCAGTTGTGATGCAGATGGTTGCTTCTAACACTGTACAGACAACTATTAATAACGCTACGATTATCTCTGCAAAATCTGTAGATAAACAGTTTGCGAACGTAAATGATATTATTACGTACACGACTACTTTAACGAATAGCGGGAATACACTTGCATCAAATGTAGTATTTACAGATGTAATTCCAAACGGGACATCATTTATTCCTAATAGTGTAACAGTAAACGGGAGTACACTCCCTAATACAAATCCAGCAAGTGGAATTGCAATTGATCCAATAAACCCTAATACAAGTGTAACAATCTCATTTCAAGTAATCGTAAATTCCATTCCTAGTCCAAATCCAATCCCGAACCAAAGCAATACAACGTACCAATATGTCGTAAATCCTAACTTACCTCCAGCATCCGCCAATACGTTAAGTAACGTAATAACAACTCAAATTAATAATGCTACTATTATCGCTACGAAGTCAGTGAATACACCGACAGCTGCAATTGGAGATATCGTTACTTATACGATTGCAGTTACGAACACAGGAAATATTCCTGCTAGTGCTACAGTTTTAACAGATGGACTTGGACCAGGTGCATCCTTCATACCGAATTCCGTTACGATAAATAACGTTTCCCAACCTGGATTAGATCCTTCATTAGGTATTCATTTAGAAGATATTTCACCAGGAGGCACTACTTTCATTACATTCCAAGTGAAAATCCTCGCTATTCCACCTAGTGGCATATTAACAAATAATGCTCTTGTAAATTACGAATACACCGTGAATCCAAACCAATCACCCGCTGTTGATAGTACAATTACGAATACGACGGTTACTCCAATTATTGATGCTACTTTAGTTTTAAATAAAAATGCGAGTACAAATTTCGCTACAATTGGAGATACAATTACATTCACCTCAGTTGTTACAAATACAGGAAATACTACTGCTAACAATATTGTATTTACAGATTCCATTCCAAATGGTACTACCTTTGTCCCAAATAGTTTTAAAATAAACAGCGTAACCGTTCCGAATACAAATCCACAAAACGGTATCAATATCGGTAACTTGAATTCAAATGTTTCGGTTACACTCAGTTTTCAAGTAAACATTACAACGATTCCAAACCCTAATCCAATCCCTAATAAATCATCACTTCAATATAGTTTTATTGTAGATATAAATGAACCGCCTGTTTCACGAACAGTTAAATCCAATAAAACCTTTACACAAGTAAATACTGCTTCCGTTATCGCAACAAAAACTGCGAGCAGTGCATTTGCTACCGTTGGAGATACCATTACGTATACAACTACTCTCACTAATAGCGGCAATACTACCGCTAACACACCTGTTTTTATCGATATATTACCACCTGAACTTTCATTCGTGCCTGATAGCGTACAAATTAACACTCTCCCACAACTTGGATTTAGACCAGATAGCGGAATTTCTTTAGACTCAATTCCAGTTGGAGGAACGACAACAATTAGCTTTCAAGCTATCGTTGGCTCAATACCAGCTACAAATCCAACATTGAACCAATCTAGCACAACATACTCTATAATTGTTGACCCTACCCAGCCACCGGTGACAGAAACAGCTACAAGTAATCCAACTTTAGTCCAAATTAACGAAGCAATCATTCGAGCAACGAAAAGTGTGGACCGTATCTTTTCTGACGTCGCACCTGGAAATTCATTTTTAACGTATACTGTTTTATTAGAAAATATAGGGAATACAACTGCTACTAATATCATTTTTACAGATCCGATTCCAAATAATACAGTATTTATAGAGGATAGCGTTCGAGTAGGCGGAGTTTTATTACCTGGGGTAAATCCAGCGAATGGGATACCAATTGGGGATATTATTGCAGGAGATTTTATAAACGTCACCTTCCGTGTGCAAGTAGTTAGCATTCCAAATCCAATTTTCACAATTGGACCTGGGGGGCCAAACTCACCGGTTGTAAACGGAGCTTCCATTGATTATCAATTTATGACAGGACCTAATTTACCACTCGTTTCAAGAAATACGACATCCAATTCTGTTTCGACACAAATAAATTCCGGGGAAATTGTGGCAGTTAAATCTGCAGATAAAACTTTCGCAACAATCGGGGATACAATTTCTTATACAATTACATTAAGTAACCCTGGAAATGTCACTTCACAAAATATAATTTTCACGGATATTTTACCTGAAGGAACAACATTTATATCGGGGACTGTTACAAACGATTCTGGTACACAGCAAATCGGAAATCCTGGGAACGGAATACAGATTGGAAATATAAACCCTAGCGGAATGGCCTTTATTACTATTAACGCACTTGTTACAAACATTCCGAGCATAAATCCAATTTCAAATTTTAGTTCTGTACAGTATTCACATGTGGTCGATCCTAGCCAACCTGCCGTAACACAAACGAATATATCTAATACTGTTTCGACAACTATTAATAGTGCTATATTAACTACTACAAAAAGTGCTGATAAATCCATTATTTCTGTCGGAGATACGATTACGTATACAACTACTATTACAAATACAGGAAATACTGCAGCAACGAATATTACTTTCACAAGCGCTATTCCAGCCAACACTACATTTATACCAAATTCGGTCACAATCAATGGTATGCAGCAACTTGGTGCACGGCCAGCACTTGGAGTCAATATACCCAATATCGCTCCTGGCGAAACAGTAACCGTTACTTTCCAAGTAAATGTTATTTCTGTTCCCCCTTCAAGTTCAATTATGGATAACGATACAATTTTATACTCTTATACTGTTGATCCAAGCGCAGCTCCTGTTACCACTTCTACTTCAACAAACCTCGTTACAAACCCTGTACTAGATGCTATGATAACGATGATTAAATCAGTTGATCAAACACTTGTAACACTAGGTGATACTATTACCTATACGACACTTTTAACGAATAGTGGGAATACAAATGCTACGAATATTACGTTCACTGACCCTATTCCAGACGGTACAACGTTCGTTTCGGATAGTGTCACAATCAATGGCAGTACACACATTGGACTCGATCCTAATACAGGTATAACAATCGGATCAATTGCTCCTAACAACTCAATATCTATAGCATTTCAAGTTACCGCCACTTCGACTCCTGTTCAAAATCCTATTGCCAATTCTGCTACTGCTTCTTACACATTTATCGCTGATCCAAATGCACCGATTGTTTCAAGAAATGTTACTTCAAACTCAGTGTTCACTACAATTAATACAGCTACCATTCTTTCATCTAAACAAGTTGATAAAATATTTAGCCACATCGGCGATACACTCACTTATACTGTCTCTTTAACAAACAATGGAAATTCATCTGCACAAAATGTTATATTCACAGATACCGTGCCGAGCGGAACAGCATTTATTGCAAACACATTTTCTATTAACGGAATTCCTCAAAGTGGTGCAAATCCTGTGAACGGTGTAAATATCGGATCTATAACAGCTGGGTCTACAGTAAATGTTTCTTTCCAAGTAAACGTAACATCATTACCAACCGAAAACCCAGTTGTAAATTTCTCATCAACATCGTATCAATTAGTCTCACCGCCTGATTCAGAAACTTCAATTAGCAATCCTGTTTCAACACAAATTAAAGAAGCAATACTATCCATGACAAAAAATGAAAGTGTCTCTTTTGCAGATGTCGGGCAAACTGCTTTTTATACTACTTCTATTTCAAATATAGGAAATACAGATGCAGCCAACATTGTATTCACAGATGTATTACCAAGTGGAATCATTTTTGTTCCTAACACATTAACGGTCGATGGTATTTTACAACCTGACGCGAATCCGAATACAGGTGTATTACTTGTAGCACTTCCACCAAATGAAATATATAGTATCGTCTTTCAAGTTACAGTGAACAGCATTCCACCTATTAATCCAGCACCGAATACTGCTTCAACGACATATGAGTTTACTGTTGATCCTATTAATCCTCCAGTATCAAGTTCAGCTACTTCCAACACTACGCTTCTTCAAATAAACAACGCTACTATTATAAGTACAAAAACAGCAGATCTTACCTTTGCGGATGTTGGTAATACAATAACATTTACACTTAACCTCCCTAATACCGGGAATGTGACCGCAACTGATGTTACCGTTATCGATATACTTGATAGCAATTTAAGTTTCGTTCCAAATAGTTTCACAGTTAATGGGCAAACTATTCCAAATGCTAATTTATCTACTGGTGTAAATATCGGTTCCATTAATGGTGGTAATACGGCAATCGTCACATTCCAAGCAACTGTTACTACACTTCCTACGCTTAATCCTATTTCTAATTCTGCTTCTATCACATATCATTATGTCATTGATCCTAGCCAGCCATCTATTACAACTTCTAATCAATCTAATACAACAACCACACAAATTAATAGCGCTATCCTTACTGCACAAAAAAATTCAAATGTGTCAACAGTAGATATTGGGCAAGATATTATCTACACCGTTACAATTACAAATAGCGGCAATGTTAGTGCAACAAATGTTATTTTTACCGACCTTATTCCAGATGGAACTTCATTTGAACCGAATAGTTTTACATTTAACGGAACTAGCATCCCAAATGCAGATATCATTACAGGCGTCCCAATTGGTGATATCGCGCCAAACCAATCTGTCATTGTGGCATTTAATATTATCGCAGATGAAATCCCGCCTATAAATCCAATTACCAATCAAGCTAGCGTTAACTTTCAACATATCGTTAATCCAGCTAATCCACCAGTTTCAAAAAACATTACTTCTACTACTGTTTCAACAAAAATCGAAAGTGCAATTTTAAACACGATTAAAATCGGAGATAAAGCTTTTGCAACGATTGGTGATACGATTACGTATACAACTACGATTACGAATACAGGAAATATTCCAGCTAACAACGTTGTTTTCTCAGACCCTTTACCATCATGGACACAATTTGTGACAGGATCAGTTGTTGTTGACGGTACTTCATTACCATCCGCTTCTATCATTGACGGTGTTGGCATAAATACAATCAATCCAAATCAAACTGTAACAATCATATTCCAAGTTCAAATTGTAAGCAATCCAACAACATTCACTCCTGAACTTCAAAACTTAGGATTTGTGAACTTCCAATATAACGTAGGCAATGCATTACAGGCTCAGCCTGGCAACGTGGAAACGAATGTCTTCGTTACTTCTATTAATTCAGCAATACTTTCAGCTGTAAAAACTGCTAGTACAGCCTTCGCAAATATTGGAGACACGATCACTTATACCGTTTTAATTCAAAATAGCGGCAATACAAACGCTACGAATGTAAAGTTCTCAGACCTCATTCCAGCAGGAACGACCTTTGTTGAAAATAGTTTTGCTGTAAATGGAAATACCATTCCAGGTGCAAATCCAAATAACGGAGTTAATATCGGAACCGTTAGCGCGGGTAATTCCTTAACTGTTACTTTCCAAGTCATAGTTACATCTACTCCACCTTCAAACCCAATTACAAATGTTGCATCTATTCAGTTCGCATTCATTGTTGATCCGGCAGCTCCTCCTGTTACAGGCACAATAACTTCTAATAGTGCTTCCACACAAATTAATAACGCTACTGTTACAACTGTTTTAGAAGCAAATCGAACAATCGTATCTATTGAAGATATAATTACGTACACTGCAACATTAACAAACACTGGAAACTTCCCTGCAAATTCTGTATTACTCATTAACGGTGTTCCTGAAGGTGCATTATTTGTTCCAAATAGTGTCACGCTTAACGGGATCTCACTTCCAGATGCAAGTCCAACTCTCGGTATTCCAGTTGGTATTATCGCACCAGGTGATTCTGCTACGATTACGTTCCAATTTCTTGCAAGCTCTATTCCACCGCAAGGAGCAATTATAAATCAAGCACTTACAAGTTACACGTATATTGTAGATCCAAGTCAACCTCCAGTTACAGCAACATCTTCATCTAATACAGTTACTACAGCTGTCGTTGATGCATCGCTATCTGTAATTAAAAATACAGATTCCCTCGTACAATCTACTGACGGTACAATCACTTACACTGTAGTCGTTCAAAACAACGGGAATACAACTGCAAATACAGTTACTTTAACAGATTTGGTCCCAGAAGGAACTGCATTTATTCCGAATAGCGTGACCATTAATAGCGTCTCAATTCCAGGTGCCGATCCAAACGTAGGAATACCATTAAACTCCATCGCGCCGTCAGAAATCGTCACCGTCACATTCCAAGTTATCGTTCAATCCATTCCAAGTGTGAATCCAATTTCTAATATAGCCCGTATTGACTATACTTTTATCGCCGATCCAACTGCTCCTATCATCTCTCGAACGATTACGTCTAATCCAGCTTTCACACAAATTTCGGATGCGAATGTTCTTTCTTTAAAAGCTGTCAATGCACAACAAGCAACAACCGGTGACATTTTGACCTATACGATAACGCTAGAAAATACCGGAAATATTCCAGCTACTAATCTCATATTTTCAGATACTATTCCAGAAGGGACTACATTCGTAGAAAATAGTTTTACACTTAACGGAACCGCTATACTTGGTGCCAATCCAAACGTAGGTGTTACTTTGCCTAACCTAGCAGCAAACGCTACTCACCTTATTTCGTTCCAAATTCTTATTAACGATCCATTCTCGCAACAATCGATTACAAATCAATCTAATACAACATATACAATTCAACCAGATCCAAGCCAGCCGCCTGTTACTGAAACATCTACAAGTAATATTGTCATTACAAATTTCGTGCAAGCACAATTGATAATTACAAAAACGTCCAATCCAATAACTGTAGATATTGGTGGAACTATACTTTATATTTCCGAAGTGAAAAATATCGGCAATGTTGACGCAATAAATATTATTTTTACAGATTCTATTCCAGCTGGGACTACATTCGTCCCCGATAGTGTCACAATTAACGGTGTTCTGCAGCCAGATGTAAATCCTGAAAACGGAATACCAATTGGAACGATTCCACCAAACAGTTCCAAAACGATACTATTTCAAGTACAAACAAATAATCCACCTACTGAAACCGAAATTGTAAATCAATCTTCAGCAACTTACCAATATGTAAGTATTCCTACAGCTCCACCAGTGAATCGCTCTGCAAATTCTAATATCGTTACAACATCACTTCAAAATGCAAATATTATTTCTGTTAAACAGGCGGATGTTACTTTCATAGCCATTGGGCAAAATATTACCTACACAAATACACTACAAAATATAGGAACTGTTCCAGCTAACAATACGGTGTTCATTGACAACATTCCAGAAGGTACTATATTCATTGAAGATAGCTTATCAATAAATAATGTGATTCAGCCTGGTGCAAATCCTCAAAATGGAGTAACTCTCAGCACGATACAACCAAATGAAACAGTCACTATTTCATTTCAAATACAACTTACAAATATACCAGAGGGCAACACAGTCATTAACATTTCAGACACTTCGTATGAATACCAAATTGACCCTAGTTCTCCGATTATTCAGCGTAGATCATTATCAAATGCAGTAAATACTGAAGTGCGGACGGCAAATGTTAGTGCAATTAAATCCGCTAACAGATCTATTACACGTATCGGTCAAATCATCACGTATACAGTCGCAGTTACAAACGCTGGTACAGTACCTATTACAAATACTCTCCTAATTGATGCAATTGCTGCTGGTACAATATTCGTTCCAAATAGCATCCTTGTAGATGGCGTACCAAGACCTAATGAAAATCCAGTTACCGGTATCAATCTTGGTATTATCCTTCCAAATAATACGATTATCGTTACGTTCCAAGTAAATGTAGTCTCTATACCTGCACAAAATACTATTAATAATATCGCTGTTATACACTATGAATATAAACCGGAACAAAGCACACCACCAATTTCAGAAACGACCTCTTCCAATACTACAAATATACAATTTATTGATGTGATTCTTATCGCTACAAAATCCACTAATAAAGTATTAGCTAATATTGATGACACCATTGAATATACAGTATTCATTCAAAATAACGGATCTACTACAACTAACTCCATCTTTTTTACAGATACTATAGAAGATGGAACAGTATTTATTCCGGGAAGTGTAACAGTTAACAACACTGTACTTCCTGCAGCAGATCCGAATATCGGCTTTTCTATTCCTAATATCGCATCAGGTCAATCGACAACAATAACATTCCAAGCTTCCGTTACGAATTTACCTGCTGTAAACCCAACACCTAATACTGCAAACATCGTCTACGATTTTATTTTCAACCCTGACTTTGCACCAATTCAAAAATCTACTACTTCCAATACTACTTTCGTCCAAATTAATGACGCTGATATCGTTTCACTGAAAACTGTTGATTTAACTTCTGTAACGATTGGTGACATTTTAACTTATACAACAACTTTAACGAATATAGGAAATGCAGATGCTACTGCTGTTGTATTTACAGACAATATCCCTGATGGAACAACATTTATAGACGGTAGCGTTTTAGTAAATAATATTCCTCAGCTTAACGCGAATCCAAGTGCAGGTATACTTGTAGGAACGATTGCTCCTAACGTTACGATCCCAGTCACATTTTCCGTTACGGTGGTAGCTCTTCCAGCTAGCGGTCGTATTCAAAATCAAGCAACTTCTCGTTATACGATGAACGGAGAAGAACAAATATCGACTAGTAACATTACCTTCACTGAAGTTATTTCTGCTAATGTAATTGCAACAAAAATAACACCTATCCAATACGCTGACCTACAAACGATTATCCCTTACACAATTTCCATCACGAACAATGGGAATATACAAGTTGATAACATTATCGTTACAGATATCATCCCAGCAAATACGAGCTTTATAGAGAATAGTGTTATCGTGAATGGCACCGCTCGTCCAAATGACAATCCAGTTAGCGGGATACAAATTGATAACATTCCGCCTAATACGACAGCAACTGTTCTATTCCAAGTACGTGTTACTTCGATTCCGCAAACAAATCCAATCTCTAACACGAGTACAATTGAATACCAATACACGTTACCAGATCGACCACCTATTACAGAAACTATTATTTCATCAGCTGCTTTAACAGAAATTAATCATGCGAATTTGAATAGTAATAAAGCTGTTGACCGTGCATTTGCAACAGTCGGTGACACGTTAACGTATACGATTACACTCAATCAAACTGGTAATGTTGCAGCAAATGATGTAATCATTCAAGATATTATTCCTCAAGGTACTACGTTTATAGAAAATAGCGTTATTGTAAACGGAGAAACTCTTCCGGGAGTTAATCCAGTAAGTGGCATACCAATTGGCACTATAATTGTTAGTGGAGATGCTATTACTTCATTCCAAGTTTCTGTGACTTCTATCCCAACACCAAATGAACTCAACAACAATGCAATTACTACCTTTAACTATATAGTCAACCCAAATAACGCACCTGTTACAAATACGACGACAACAAATACAGTCACAACAACCGTTCAAAATGATAATGTCATTGCCATAAAAGCAGTTGATTTCACGAGTGCCTTACCTGGTCAAACTTTAACGTACACCATTACTATTACTAATAGTGGTAATATCACTATTGAAGATATTCTTCTAGTAGACACGGCACCAGTAGATACGACATTCGTTATTGGTAGTGTTACGATTAATGGAATCAATCAGCCTAATGCGAATCCTGAAAATGGTATTACGTTAGGAAACTTTGCTCCAAATGAATCTGTTATTATTACATTCCAAGTTACAATATCTTCCTCTACTCTTCAATCTACAATCAATAACGATGCTACTATTTCCTATACGCCTATTGTCGGCCCAACCGAACCACCTATTACGATTACAAAGCAAATAAATACCGTTACAAAGCAAACAAATACTGTTACAACAACAGTAGTTGATCCGATGGTTAGTATTGAAAAAACAGCCGATAAATCTATCATAGCGACAGGAGATATCATAACTTTCACATTAGAAGTGATAAATCATTCACCAATTCCTACAATTAGTACTTCCGTCCTAGATCTAATTCCAGCTGGTACAACATTTATGGAAAATAGCGTAACAATTAACGGGACTCCGGTTCCAAATATCCGGCCAGACACCGGTATTAATATCGGAGCTTTATCTGCAAGTTCAGTAGCAACGATAACATTTAAAGTTCTCGTTACTTCTATCCCTTCAAACAGTACAATTATTAATTCCGCTTCCGTCACGGCCGCCTTCCAATTGACACCACAGGACCCAATTATTACTTTTATTGTTCATTCAAATATCGTTCGTATACCAGTTCAATTTATAACTGCAACAGTAGTAAAAAACGCTTCCGTCAGCTCAGCTTATTTAAACCAATATTTTGATTATACGGTGCGTATTACGAATACTTCTGATATTTCACTTTCAAATGTTTCGTTACAAGATACCATTCCAGCAGGTTTACAATTTATGAACGGAACGGTCTTTATTAATGAGGAACGCTCTCCACTAGCGAATCCAAATATCGGTTTCCTAGTCGCTACTAATTTGGAACCAAATGAAACAATTATCGTGTTATTCACAGTACAAGTGATAAGTCCACCTGTTAATAATGAATTTAAAAATACGGCGAATATTTCGTTACAACTTCAAGTATCGCCTACCGAACCACCAATTACAGTAACCGTTACAAGCAACGAAAATATTGTCACTTTTATTCCAAAAAATCCTGATGAAACACTTCCAAATTTCAATTGTTTCTTTGACGGCGAACGTTTTATACGCATTACCCCTCGAAATATACGAAATTACTTTTGGACTTGGATTTGGTGGCGTTAATTTAAACAAAAAGAGATTGTAGTTTGGTTGAAACCAAATTACAATCTCTTTTTTATTTTCTTTATCGTACTACCTAATAATTCGTCCAAGCATTTACAATCAATCATCATCTTAAGTTATTTTAGTCGTAATAAGCTGGCCAGCCTCATTAATCGTTACTTTCCATTTCGCTCCACTAGCAGTCTTCATAATGATACCTTTACTTGCTTCTATTTCAATATCTCCAAACATTCTTCCGCCAGTTGTCGCTAACCAAGCATTCCCATTTTCCATCGACGATCTTGCAAACATACGATTAATCCGAAAACGCTTATGGTCTTGAGAATAACCACTCAATGTAATTCTTACTTTATATAGTTGACTCGCCTTCATATTCGATATAATTGTATCGCCTACATTTAATGGAACATCCGATGCAACAACCCAATTTCCAGTTGCACTTAATGCATATTCAATTTTAATTTTCTTTGGACTCTCTCCCCATCCAAAATACATTCCAAAACAATTCAACATTTTAATTGGATTTTTCGTAAAATCTAGCTCAATCACAACTGGATTACTATCTGGAACATCGATATAGTTTACACTTTGTTCATCTATTAAATTAAAGCAATTTGCGAGATTCCCCCCGTAAGGTAATTTCCCACTTACTTGCTTAACAGTATACTTCTGCGGAGCATTTACTAATATATCATCTTGGTTCCCTATTAAATGTGGTTTATTTAACGTAATCGGCAACTGAATCCGAAGAGATTCTTCATAAGTAGACTTACAAACATTGTATTGTCCTTTATCTACAATAGTTGTGGAAAGTAAATTCGAAAAAAGGTAGTTACGATGCGAATTAGAAGAAAATTCAATGACAATCTGTTCACTACTCATCCGGTACGTATCCCAAATCATACAATCAAATGTATTATAGGCACCCGTACAACGAATGACTTTGTTCGTTTGCTGTCTACATTGTACTTGAATATCATGAAACGTATTTCCTGAACTTTCATTTGGTAAATCACTGTTTCCATCAACTTCTATCCCATACTGACATCCATCAATAAATATAGATTGAAATACATTTGCGTTAATCCAGCAAGGTGTATTTATATCATCTATATATTCTGTCTTCAAATGTATTGCAGTTTGAAAGTTTTTAATTTGAATAAAGTTAACTTGAAAGAAACTAATATAATCCCATGCTTTTTGACAATAAAAGTGTATAGCCTTACCTTTATATGACGACGTTGCATTTATTATATTTATATTTGATATAAGAGAGTGATTAGGAACTTCTATTTGTTGTGAGCCGGAAACATAAATGACAGCAGATTGAAACACTGGATTTATAACTTGAACTGTACCACCTGTAATAGACGCATTTTGTTGCAGTTCAAACGCATTAAAATCTCCATCAATTTGTAGTGTTACAGTAGGATCTAACTCTAGTCTTACGTTTGATTTAATAATAATTGGCTTTAAAATTTTGTACGTATTAACGCCTGTAATTCTTACCGTGGAAATCCGATTCGATACACAGTATTCAATCGCTTGTTGAATCGCTATTGAACTATCATTTCCCGAGTTTGGAACTGCACCAAAACAATCAATATGGACACTATTTTCAGGTGCACAATCTCCTTGTGATGAAATATACTCTGACAAAATAAATTCACTCCTCATATTACCTTTTTCATATAATATGTGAGTTTTCTCTTAAAAGTTTCTATAATAAAAAAAACAAACGACTTGCACGGTCATTTGTTTAATTCATATATACTTTTCGTTTCTTCTATCATTTTAGTTAATGAAAAATATCTCTCTGCTTTCTCTCGTGCTTTCAGTCTAATACCATTCACCTTTTCCTCATTTCCTTGTAGTTCCTCAAGCGTACTTGCAAATCCTAATTCGCAATATTCAGATACCAAAACACCTGATTCTCCATCTATTGCTTCATTTATTCCACCAACATCTATTGAAACAATCGGTGTTCCTGTAGCCATTGCTTCAATTACCACCATTGGAAACACTTCACGAAAAGATAATAAAAGTAGGGCATCCATATTTCCTATAAACCTATGCGGCTCTGAAATATTCCCTAACATCTTTACACTTTGCTGCAATCCATACTTTTCTATTTCTTTCATAATAGATTCTTTCTCTGGTCCATCACCAGCAATATAAAACAAAAAATCATCTCTTTTTTTCAATACATTTGCAATTTTTACAAATAATTGATGGTTTTTCTCCTTTGATAGTCTAGCTAATATCCCTATTTTATAAATAGATTCTTTCTTTTTCTGCTGGAATAAAAACTTTTCAATATCCACACCGTTATAAATTGTCTTTATTTTCTCTTCTGCTACATGCATTGAAATTAAATTATTCTTTTCAAACTCACTTACTGTAATAATATTATTCACATATTTATTTATAAAATAACGAAAAAGAGTTGGCATTTTCTTTTCTAATATCGTTACATTATGTTTCGTATACACGACTTTTATCTTTTTTTTCATGAACTTTTGAATCAAAAAGGAATATAATACCATTCGCAAACTATTTGCATGAATAAGTTCTATCTTTCGTTTACAAATTTCTTTTCGTAAGTAATGAATATTTCTCAAATGATTCCATCGACTAAGTAACATGAAATTTTCTTTTCTAGTAAGAGATTCATATAGTTCTCCATCACCTGCAGCTGTATAAACCGTAAATTTCTCATCACGCAAATTGCTTTCCAATTTACAAAAATAACTCTCGGCTCCCCCAGTTATCAATTTATCTGTCATCAACAGTATATTCATAATTGCGCCTTCCCAACTACATTGATTTTATTTTTTCTATAGGCATGAAAAGCATACTTACTAAAATAGTAAAAGATTTGCACTGCATTCAGTCGTTTTTGTTCCCTTAATAATTTCCAATACCGAAAAGCCGCTCTAATTTTATTTCTCGAAACAGAATTTTGTACAATTCTATACTTCGCTAGTACTTGCTGTATTCCTTTCGCTTCATGCCCTTCATCTAATAAGTTTAGCCATAGCGCTGTATCTTCCGGCTGCACACTAGGCATTTCAATATGCGGAATTTTTTCACGATCAATCATTACTGTTAAACAACCGATAATTGTATTTCCTGCCAAACGATGATAGTCAACAGATTTTGGTACATTCACTTCTCGATTTAATCCATTACCGTTTTCATCGATTAAACTATACGATGCATATGAAAAGGCCGCATTCATTTCTTCCATAAATAGTAATTGCGTCTTCAATTTATGTGGCAACCATATATCATCGCTATCTAAAAAGGCAATATACCTTCCGCTCGCCTCTTTGATTGCTAAATTCCGAGCTTTCGCAGCACCAACATTTTCTTTTAATGATAATAGCCTAATACGCGAGTCTCCTTCTATTATCTCTTTAATTTTTGCAAGAGATTGGTCAGTTGAAGCGTCATCAACGATAATCATTTCCCAATGTTCATATGATTGATTCTGTACAGATAAAATCGTCTCACCTATAAATCGTATACTATTATAAGAAGGTGTTATTACAGAAACATGAGGCGCCTTATTATGTGCTGATAGACATTTTACCATCTACCTTTCCCCTTCCTTCATATATTGAAATGTACTTTACAACCATTGCTAAAAATAAAAAGAACGCTTCGTTAATAATGAGTGACAATGACATCATCTGAAATAAAAATGCAATCATGGTCAATAAAAGATACGGTTTTTCACGAAACAAAGTATACTGCGTTAACTTGAACATTAATATGAATAAAAAAGCGCTATATAAAAGAAAACCAATTGTACCCGATTCAGACAAAATTTCTAAAAATGTATTGTGCACATATAATTTTTCGTTAAATTGAAACTCATAATAATTCGAAAAATTAAACGCACCGATTCCGATATATGGATTGGATAAATAATATTTAAAAGCAGCTTCCCATAATGTAAATCTACCGCTTCCATTATCATGCGAAAAATCAGAAATTCGTTTATTCAATATGTCATCCAATTGGCCACCCATTACACTATTCGATAAACTAAAAATCACTACACCAAACAATAGTAAACTCATTATTATTTTTATTTTTTTTGCAAAACTAGATGTACATACATATACAAAAACGACAAGCACAAGTGCTAATATTCCTCCTCTTGAAAAAGTTAATAAACTTGTCGTAACACATAAAATCAATCCTAAAATGTTCGTCATATTATGTAGGTTTGTCATATAATACATAAAAAATATTGTATTATAGAAAATAAAAATGTTAGGATCATCTAGCAAACCAATTAATCTTGGATACCCTCTATCAACTAATAGTCCAGCAAAAATTTCTCTTTCTTCTCCACCGTATAATCCAAAGTGCTGTAAACCGACTATATACAGTATTAGGCTTACAATATTAAATATGAATCCTACATAGACGATAGATGATTCAAGCGTTGCTATTTCAACATTTCCTAATAAATTTCTCATTATAAAATAACAACCTAAAACAAGTAGCACACCAAAAATCATACGAATACTAGCATGTAAATATATAGAAAGAATTCCACTGAAACAATAGATGAAATAAAATAGTAAAAATACAACTTCATGAAAATATAGCTTTTGAATATGAAAGTTTTTAACTGTTAAACATAAATATATAACTAAAAAAATCATATATATCTTCAGCGAAAATCCAATATATATGTTGTATTTACTTAACATGACAAATAATATTAAGAGCATAATCCATTTCATCGATATTTTCATATTATTTTCCATAGGCTATATCCCCTGTTTCGTAATATAATCCTTTTTGCGTGTTTTTCTTATAAACGAAAGAAGAAGTTTTTTCAGCTCATAATCATACAGGAATATACCAACTACTACGATTAACGTATTCAGAACGAGCGCAATGAAATGATATGTATGCAATATATATTGCACTCCAATAAAAGTTACGCCAAAATAAATTGTATACGGTATTACAATTTGGAATACAATTTTTTTCTTCACTACACTTACCGCTATATACCCAACTAAAGCCACAATTTCAAATAAAACCATAGCATAAGCCGCTCCTATCACTCCACCAATACTACTAAAGCTATAAAGCATAATCCCACCTATCACTAACGCTATACATTGCACAACCGTTCTTTTATTTTGACGTCCACTCGTTGTTAAGCCGTCAGCTATAGCAATATTTAAACTTTGCAGCACAATGAGAAATGATAATATTTGGAGTGGCTCTACTGCATTTATCCATTCCTCATGAAAAAATATAGAAATAAAGTATGGCGCTAAATGATATAAACTTATCGTCATACATATTCCCACGATCGCCATTGATTTTATTTGAAGTAAGTTTAATTTCGTATGCTCTTCTAAATTATTCTGATTATAGTGCTTAAAGAGTACTGGATAAAATGCACCTGCAATCACCCCTGGCACTTGATATAAAGCTGCTGGCATCCGATACGCCACTGCGAAAACACCTACCATACTTAATGGCAATGTATAGTTAAGTAAGATAGGTGCTAATTGTGGCGTACTCATTATTAAAAAACCACTAATAATAAAAGGTGTCAATTGCCAAAATAACGCTTTATGAATTACGACTTTCATGTTCATATTCGTCTTTCTTTTCATTACATATATGCTGAATAAACCACCAATCATATAACCAAATCCATATAAACGAGCAGTTATATAAACTGGTAACTCTCCGAAAATACAAAAACATGTAATGATAATGACAACTGCCGCTGATACAACTTTAATAAGCGCTATATACTTCATACGCTCCGTCAGCTGAAAGTAGGCAATCCCTATATTTTGCCAAGTTAATCCTATTAACATGAAAAACATTACGTTTATCATCATATAAATCAAATTTCTATCCGCATACATATAATGAATAGCAATATAGCCGATTATAGAAATAAAAATAAGTAGAATCATCCTTACTTTTATATACGACGATACAATCGTCTCTAAGTCTACTCCATCTTTTGCCCCTTCTCGAAGAAACGTATTCGTAAGTCCTAAATCTGTAAAAAATAACATAACAAACGTCACTGCTATGGCAACACTAAACATCCCATAATTTTGTGCATTAAAAAAATTTGCTAAAACAATTAAACTCACAGCCTGAAGCAGATTAGCTAAAATCGTGCTATAAAATAGATGGATAATATTATTTAAAATAGATCTACCCATACCTGCTCTCCTTTGCAAGCAACCTACTTACATATATTTATCTTGCACCATTACCGTTCAATACTATTAAAACGGTTTTACATAAAATCCGAATGTCCATCTTAATCGTTTTCATTTCAATATACTCCATATCCAATTTCAACTTTTCTTTCGGATCAAGATTATATCCTCCATTTATTTGTGCCCATCCTGTTAACCCTGGTTTCACTATTAAACGATCCTTGAATTCTGGAATATACGTATCAAATTGTTTATAAAAATACGCTCTCTCTGGTCTTGGTCCGACAAAAGACATATCACCTTTTAAAATATTTAAAAGTTGCGGTAACTCATCAATTCTTGTTTTCCTTATAAACGATCCAACTTTAGTAATTCTTGGATCATTTTCATTTGCCCATTGTGGTCCATTTATTTCAGCATCTTTTACCATCGACCTTAATTTAAATACATTAAATTTCCTCCCATTTATCCCTAAACGTTCTTGAAAATAAATTGGAGCTCCTGCTGTTTCGAAAGCAATCATAATACAAAAGAACAACATAATTGGTATCGTTACTAGTAACAATATGAGTGAAAATATAATATCAAACAAGCGCTTTATACTTCGATTCAACATACTGGTCTTTGCTTGAGCTGGAATCGCATACAACTTGGCTTGATTTGTTTCACGAATCATAGATCGTTACCCCCACATTCAAGAATATAAAACTATACCTATTAATTCACATTCTTTCCTCTTTATGTCCGCTATTACTTTTTGTACAGTACGCAGAGAATCTTTTCTCTTTTTAACTGCTAAGACCACTCCATCGCATTTCCCTGCAATCATGTGCGTAGCAGGAAGCTCAAATACTTCAGAGGAATACAAGAAAATATAATCAAAATCTTCTTTCCACTTCGCAATTACATGATCAAATTCATCCGTAGCAACTAAAGGCGTTCCGGTGTGTACTGTTTTTTGGGCAGGAATACAATATAAGTATTTAGATAAATTACTAGAAAAAGATTCATAACTACAAGGGGAATCGTTTATTATATCGTTCACTGTTTTCGTATAATTGCTTTGTAATAGTAGATGTAGTTTAGGATCAGAAAAATTCACATCGATAAGTAACACCTTTTTTTTCATCTCTGCAAACACTAGCCCTAGATTTACTATAAGCGACGCGATAACACCCCTATCCTTCGTTGAAGTAACTGTGAACACTTGTTTCCCAGATTTTTTCAACTCGTGATACACCGTATAAAACTGCTCTTTCATTAGAGTATCATGCGAATTAAATGGCAGCTTTTTCTTTGTCTTAAACATCGACATGTTCACCTCGATATATAGATGATTGCGCATCAACTTCTGTAGATTTCTTTTTTCTATTCGGTTTCATATTTATGTGACCAATAACAGATACTGTTGTTATTTTCTCTAAATCTTGTTCCACGTATATACGCTCATCAAAATAATCTCGAAATACAGCTAAACCTATCCCAACAAAAAAACTAACAATTAAAGAGATAGGAATGATAAGTTGTAATTTCGGAAACAACTTTTCAGCTTTTTCCTGTAACTCAGGGTCAGTTAATATTTTTATCCCCTGTACATTCGTATACTGTTGAAAGCTTTTTTGAGATTGTTCTGCCAATGACTTTACAATTTCTTTGACGATTGTAGGATCTGAATCTTTTACTGTAACAGTAACGATTTGAGAGTTGTCCATATTCACCACTGAAATTTTTTGTGTTAATTCATAAATTGATTGCTCTAATTTTAAATTTTTTTTAACCGTTGAAATAATGAGTGGACTTTTTAATATATCAACATACGACGTTACAAGTTGCTTATTTTCCTGTGTTTTATTCACTGCATTTTCCTTATTAAACCCATCTAAATTCCCAACGAGAATTTGCGTTGAATATTGATATGAAGGCTTTAATACATACATAGAAATAAGAATTAAAGAAACTGTTACACAACACATCGTCAAAATAATTGTTACTACTCTTCTTTTCAATAGCTGCTGAAAATCCTTCATACTAATTTCTTGCTTCAATTATTTCACCGCCTTTGTTTGAATGACATCCTGTAACTCACTTTCTACAGATATTCTTTTCTTTTCTAAATTCGATTGCTTTGTTATATACTTTCCGATCCTGAATGCAAATTTTTCTACAAACAAATAAGAAATTATTGCTAGTATAAACGAAAGAATGAGCGATAACATTAAAACAATAGGTAACGGAAATATTTCATGAAGCATATACACTAGGGAAAATAAAGATATGATGTGGTATAAATAAAGACTGTAAGAAATCTTCCCCAAATATAACAAGTATTTATTACGTAGCAAGGATGACAAAGTTGCTACTGACAAGCTTAATATGACAAATAAACATGCACTTATTCCTACTACATAGTCTCGAAATATAAAATTATTAAGCAAATTAATTTCTCCAATAAGCCCTTCATACATATAAAGTAAAACCGCAAATAAAAACCATGCAATTTTCTCATTTTTAGTACGATTACTATAAAAAACTATTAAATTATTTTTATATTTCGCAACTAGTGCTCCTAGTAAAAACAGCACTGTGTAATGCAGAGTTAATGCATAACTAGTTAATGTTAAACTTGAGTGAAATAAAAATAAAATCACGACAGAACATATACTAAAACTAAACAATGACAATAATGAATGCCTCAACGTTTTTCGTAAACAAACCATCAAAACTAACGGAAAAATTATCGATATTCGCATTTCATGAACAAGTGACCAAATTACGCCGTTATATGCATCTGTATTATATTTCCCAATCAATAAAATATGTTGCGCTATTAAGCTTAAAGAACTTTCAATCGTCCATGAGCGATTAAACCATTCACTTAAATTAGAAATACCATATTTACTCATTGTAGTCTGGCATAAAATAGCTATACTTATTGCTACGATATATGGAATATAAATTCTAGATATACGCTTTAAAAGGAATGATCCATAGCTATCGTAGTTTTTTTGAATGGATCTATACAACACAAATCCACTCAAAACAAAAAAGATAATCACAGATTCGTTACCACTACTAAAAATTAGACGAGCAGGTGTTTCTTTTAATAGATAAATAACAAATGGTTTATTATCTTCATAACTGTAATTTTGAAATACTGAAAAAATCATTAAATGATGGCCAATCATTACTATCAATGAAGAAATTCCTCGTATAGAATCCAGTTCTTCATACCTATCCATCGTTTTACATCAACTCCTACTGAAATGATAATAATCATTTCAAAGCGACACCATTATTCATATTCCTCTCCTTTCTTTTCATTCCAATTTTTCATATTAAAATGATTTTATAGCTTAATTTTGAATGTATTGTAACATTTTTTGTAATATTATGAATAGCGAATCTTCAAAATTGATATATACCAATTACAACCTCGAAAAATGAATAATACTGACAGAAAAACACTATAAAAATATCTTGCATAGTTACAAAATTAAAGAGAGGAATAGAGTTTTTCAATATAAAATAAAAAAGATAGCCTTTAAAGGCTATCTTTTTTATTTTATTTAATTATTGGCACCACTATATGCTACATGTCGTTTCTCAATTCTCTCTTCAATTTCTTTCATATTTTCTTTATTATTTAATAGTGATTGTTTATTTTCAATTAATAATTGTTTAAAAGATTTTCTCACTTTTTTTCTCATTTTCATTGTCCTCCTTGGGGGATGGTTTATATAAAAGATAAGGAATTATCTGTGTGCCCTTATAATAATTGATTGTTGTGAATTCCATTTGAACTTCATATGAAAATTTCATTTATTTTCTGACAACTTTGTGAACATACAAAAATGTGATCATCCTAAAACCATTTTGAAATTGCTTCATTTCATTGTAAAAGTTTCTATCGTCATCAACTTCTATCAATATTTTTGTCGAAACATTTATATATTTAAAATTGAGTTCAATATAATTTTATTTACTACGATACTGTTCGTAAAAACAAAAAGAGGGGTGTTATATAAGTCAAAGTTTGACTTATATAACACCCCTCTTTCAAAACTATTTATAGCATATTGATTAATATTTCAGGTCTTCCCCAATTCATTTCTTCACAAACGAATCTAAGTTTTTCTTCATCCATTGTGTGTAATCCTTCTTCTAGTAAACATGAAATTGGAACTTCACAGTGAATTTGTGCCAATTGTAATGAAATATTTAAGTTCTCTAAATCACTTTCAATCTTTGTGCGCTGCGCTTTCGTTAATGTTGCTACATTTTCTAGTACGGTTGCTACTGTTCCGTGCTCTTGAATCAATTTATACGCTGTCTTTTCGCCGATACCTTTTACACCTGGATAGTTATCACTCGTATCTCCCATAAACGCTTTTGCATGCACGATTTGCCACGGCTCTACGCCTTTTTCTTCCATGATTTTCTCTGGTGTGTAATATTCGTAATTTCCAATTCCTTTGCGCAAGAGCATAACTGTAACGTTCTTATCAACAAGCTGAAGTAAATCCGTATCACCTGTTAAAATATAAACTTCCGCTTCATTACAGTATTGCTTTGCAAGCGTACCAATACAATCATCCGCTTCATACCCTTTCATACCGATAACTGGAATAGACAATTTCGCAGTCATTTCTTGAACTAAATCAAATTGCGGAATTAATTCTTCAGGCGGTGCTACACGATTCGCTTTATAATTCGAGAACGATTCTGTTCTAAATGTCGTACTACCCATATCCCAGCATGTTACGATATGTGTCGGTTCAATTGCTTGCATAGCTGTTAATAAATGTTTCATATAACCATGAATCCCGTTTGTAGGGGTACCATCTTGTCGTTTCATAAATTGTCCGTAGACACTTGTTGCGTAAAAAGCACGAAATAATAGTGCCATACCATCAACTAATAATACTTTTTTCATAATCCCTCTCCTACCAAAAAAATAATAACCCCACGTCATCACGTAAGGTTATATAAATAGATTACCATTCTACGTTTTTTCAACTTTGTCTATTATACATTGTTTTTTTATATTTAGCATCATTTACACATTAAGACGTTCTACTACAACAAGTATGAAGAATCCCTGTATACGTATTTTTCCCAGTCGAAACAACTACAGCCTTTGCATTTCCGCCAACAATATGAGTCCCTTTGAAACATACGTTTTCAAGTTCAAGTGGATTATAGTCTTTCATTCGTTTTAAAGGAATAAATCGTTTACGCTCAAGGTGATAGCAACTTTCAAATTTCTCAATACTTGCATCTTTTCCTGTTAGCACGGATTCATTTACTAATAAATCATTCGCGTAAATGATACGTACATCTGCTGGTACTGTATCACCTTCTGAAAGAAAAATCATATCCCCAGGAACAAGCTCTTGTACTGGCACATTCATCATTTTTAATTCACCGTTTAAACCTGTTACACTAGAACATTCTACTCGAGACACAGTAATTTTCTCACATTGTAATCCATCACGCACATGTTGTTTTGAAAAACCTGGAATCATTCCACTTAGCTTCATTATTACTTCCGCAATACGCGCTCTTTTTGAAATTAATTCATTTCGGCCGTATACTTGAATGCGTTTTTGTGCCTCTTTCATAGATAATCCGTCTCTTGTTGTTTTAAAATACGCAAATACAGATTTTACATCTCTCGTTGCGATTTCAATTAATAAATCTTTATTTTTTTGAAGCATTGTTTGTTCTTTCATTGATTTTTTACTTAATTTATATGACGTGTTACCCACAGTTTTGTTTGCATATAACATATTATCGTCTCCTCCTGTACAACATAGGAAGAAACGCTTTGTTTCTCAATTTATCCACTTTACCGTAACAGTGTCTAGCGCTTAAACATACATATAAACGCTACATTATGATAAATATAGAGGGAGGAACAAGTCGTTTCCTGCCTACATCATATATTTTTGATTTGAAGTATATGGGTAACGGAACCGAGTCAGAATTTGACATGCTCCTCACCTCCTCGTTTAATTTTATAGTTTATACTATGAAGTTACTCATAGATTTGTAACAAAAAGACCCTTACTCCGAAAAGAGTAAAGGTCTTGGCATACACAAATAAACGATTCCTAAACAATTAGAAATCTACGGACCTCTCCCTCGCCGAGTTTTAGCACTGTATAGCATAGGTACATTACCAGCTACGTTAAGAAAAACCTTAATTCGATCATTCCTGTTGACCCATTGGCGTCTCTCGACATTTTTGGGCAGTAGCATTTCTCTATACAGGAGCCTCACCTAACAGAGACTTATTTTTATTACATAGAAAATGTTACTCTTATTTAAAATAGATGTCAACAGTAGCCTACAATTTTTTCGAAAGGTATGGCGAACTAACGTATATAAAATAAAAACCTTTACGTCTAAACGTAAAGGTTTTAATAAGTTATACAACCAGCAATTACAATCCCAATGGAAAGCGATAAAAACATAAGAAAAAGACCGACTGCTTGATTATCTTCTTCAAGACTTTTGTTTATATTAAAGCGTGGTGTAAGCCACTCAGCTAAATAAAAGACGATAATTTGAGCAAAAATCCCAACGGCTCCCCACGAAACCATATCAAGAAGTGAAATGGAATTAGCTGCTGTCGAATATAAAACAATAGCTAACCCAAGTAATCGTCCTCCAAGTACATAGCTTACCGCCTTATTTCCTTGGGCCATTAACTTAAATTCTTTTACTTTCGTTGTCACTTCCATGAGGAACAGACCAATGCATAAAAGGCCCAGTGTTACTGCTAAATATAATAAAAAATTAATCATATACTTTCCTCCTTTTTTATACCTACCGGTAAATAGTACGATTCATTCCCCGTAATTTTTTCCCCAGCGCGAATACCGATACTACTCGCTTTTCCAGCAATTAAAAACGAACCAAACACATACGACAGTTTCTCCATCCCTTTCTCTGTTTCCAAAGATACGACTGGAAGTTCTGTATACTTTTGAAATATCGGCAGTGACGCTTTATACGTTTGGTGTGCATTTTGAATCATAATATTTTCGTCCTTATCGCGAACGGTAATTGTGTCTCCTTCTCTACCAAATGAAGGTTTTTGAACGAAAGGGCCTTTTCCTAAAAATAAATCTGGTTCTAAATATGTAGGTAACATATATTCTTTAATCCACTGTTGTTCCTCATTTGTATAAAAGGCCTTTTCTTCTGCTAACCCCCAAATAAGACACTGAATTGATTTTGGCTGAAGCAAAAATGCTGACAAAGGATTTATTATAAAAAGCTTTCCGGCTTTTACAAGTTGCAACAGTTCCACACCTACGAAGTCTCCTGTTTCAGGATCTTGATCCTCAATTAAATCTTCTATCGGATATGTTTGACGATATAAAATATCAATCTGTACTCCATCCCTATCCACTAAAGCATCTTTTGTAATTCTAAGTTCTGACATTGGCACTGCTTTATTTTCAACATGGCATAACTGGCTCAAATACATAGTCGTATTCCAATCCTCAATATGTTCATGATGTGCTGTAAAAACAACATTTGGGTTATCTATTCCCTTTGTCGCTTCCATTACGGCCTTTGTAACACCAGAAGATAGTAAGCGTTCTTGACCCAAGTTTGGATCATCATAGTCTAGTTTTCCACAAACTTTTCCATTCATTTGAAAGCATTCCATAATAAAAGTTGGTGTATCACTATTAAACTCAAGCATTTTAATTTGGTTATCACTTGTTAAAACGAAATCAAATCGTGAAATAACAGATTCAGGATATAATCCTTTCATTCTAATAAACGATAAGCTTGCAGGAGGATACCCAAGTTCAAGAAGCTGTTCGTCACTTAAATTCCGCAAAAGTTTAGCAGTCTTAAAAAATATTTTCCCCATTCGTTCCGTTGCTAATTGCAATTGTTTCATAGTCTGATTTGTTATAGAGAAAACATGAAACAAACTATACTCACATTCATATAAATCCGACCAAAAATTCGGATATTTCGAATAAAACTCTTTTCGATCCCTTATGTATTGCGACATATGTTAGCCCCCAAATCCTCCCTTTGAACCGCTTCCAATTCCACCTTTAAATTCCGCAGACGATTGATAAGATTTAAACGCCGATGAATTTTTAAAAGTGGATTTATTTTGATAGTAACTCCCACCATAGAAATAATGCCCACGATAACCTGAACTACTATCATCACACTGCCATACCCCAAGTTCATCATCCCAATCCCAATCTGAACAACTATTATCATTCGGTTTTGGGGGAAGATCTTGTGCGCAGCCAAATAAGGTGCCAGTCATTAAAGACGTTACGACACCACCTACTAGCCATTTCGTTTTCGTCACCTTCGCACTCCCCTTTTTAAATTCTATTCCTATTATATAAGATAGCATGATAAAGTAGAAGAAAAAGGAAGAAGAGGGATAACATGCGCTTAGAATATCGACTTAATGATGAAACGAAAAGGTATCCTGCTTTATGGAACTACGCAAATATTTCTAATTCTGAAATCATTGCACGCATGACGTGTGAATATTTTATAAAAGATAAAAATACATATGTTGTTACTGCAACTTCAGTAGATCCAGACGGCACAGTAGTTATATATATTCAACAAGAAACTTTTTCTAACGATCCTTCAGATCCTACTTACTTCCACATCGGTTTTGAAATTAGAGAGCTAAAGGATACGAATTCAAACTTGATTGAAAGTAAAGATGTATGGAACTATGAAGAAATTTTACCATCTCTTCATTCAGATATTATATATATTCAGCGCGACGGCATGCATATGGAGTTCACTTTAGATTCAAGAGAGATTGATGAAGATAGAAAATGCTATATTTATTATGGAAACTTCACAGGTGAATCGAGATAACATGGATACATTTATGCAACAAAAAAACCTTACGTATAAAACGTAAGGTTTTTATATAGCCCCACATATGCCGTTCTCTCTAGATGTCCATAAACCTGCTCTCACAGGTGGATGCCCTCACAAATGTTTGTAACTTCCTTCTTAAAAAGATGGCATGTTAGCTACATTTAAATATTGAACTTCCATATTAAACTTATTGGTTTAAGACATACATAAGCTACGTACACCGTAGGAATTTTATATAATGTTAGTTGAAATAAGACCCCCGCACGTGCCGCTCCTCGTAAATGTCCAAAAACCCGCTACTCGCAGGTGGATGCCCTCACAGTTACCGTACATCTTCCTCCACAAGGAAGGCTTGATGATGGTCGCTAAATATTGAGCTTCCGTATAACTAACATCGGTTTTAGACATAAATAAGTTACGTACACCGCAGGATGTATTATTTACTTGTCGTTATATTATCACATTGTTTCCAATGTGTAAAATACAAAGTTTTTCGAGCAATTTCTTGCTTGTGACCTTATTTTAATACAAATTATTTTTGCATGCAAGTGATTAATCTTCTTCTTTTGCAATTTGATTTTCTGGATAAGAAATCCAATCACTCCAGCTACCTGCATACAATTTAACATTTTGGAATCCAGCTAATTTCAATGCAAGGATATTTGGACAGGCTGTAACACCAGAACCACAATATACAATTGTTTCCTTATCTTTCGAAAGATTTCGGAATCGCTCTTGTTGCCCAGCTTCATTCTTAAATTGTCCTGATTGTACAATTCCATCCTTCCAAAAATAGTTTACTGCTGTCGGAATATGTCCTGCTTTTGGATCAACTAGTTCCTCTACACCAGCATAACGTTTTGGCTCTCTAGAATCAATTAACGTAACATCTGCACCTGCATGAATATTCTCTCTCACCGTTTCCATCGTTACAAGCATATGACCTTGTACATTTGCTTTGAATGTTTTTCGTATAGCAACAGGAATTTCCGTTGTTATCGGTAGTCTATTCTCTTTCCAAGCTGAAAATCCACCATCTAATATATATACTTTCTCATGTCCTACATAGTTTAATAACCACCAGAGACGAGAAGCATTTGCACCTGCTTGACTGTCATATGCAATTACTGTCGTATGTTCATCAATACCAGCTTGTGAAAGCTTGTCTGCAAACTCCTCAATATTCGGCAATGGATGGCGACCACCATGTTCTGTTACAGGACTTGATAAATCTAAATTCAAATCAAAATATAACGCATGAAGAATATGTTCTTCCTCATACTTTTCTCTACCCCAATTAGGATTCGCTAAATCAAAACGACAATCGATTATACGGACATTCTCATCTTCTATATGCTCACGTAACCATTCGACTGTAACTATCATCTTTAACGACCTTCTTTCTCTTGCAAACGACTTACATACTCCATAACCATTTCTTCTGTAACAAATTTACGCTGCAGTGTAACACCATTTTTTGCAAGATCATTAATTTGCTTTGTTACAACATTAATGACATCAACCGAAAATTCTTTCCCCTTTGATGCAAGAGATACGGCTGCTTCAATAGCTGCTTCACGCTGCGCATCTAATTGTAAACATGCTTTTACACTTTCATTTTGTTTACGAGAATGTGCTGTAATTGCTTTATGTACTTCCATCTTCTCTTCCCCCTAAATAAGTTATACGTTCTTATTCAATTCCATTGCAAGCCGGATCATATCACGACATACAATCCCATTTTCAATAATCTCTTCTTCATAATGCTTTGAAAAGTAATCAAAATCAATAGAAAAAATACGAAATCCGCATTTTTGATATAAAGCAAGTTGTGAAACACTAGAATTGCCCGTACCAACTTCAAGTTTTGACATACCATACCCTTTAGCAGTTTCTACGGCATGACTTAATAGCTGCTTTCCAATCCCTTTTCCTTGCAAATGCTCTACAACCGCAATATTCATAATTTCCATCGTCTTCGGCCTTGTTTCCAAAAGAACATATACACCGACAACTCTCTCCTCTTGCTTAGCTACATATGTTATCCCTCTTTGTACATATGCATCAATTTGCTGCTCACTTGGATCAGCAAGCAATAATAAAGGTTTCGGTATAGCTTCTTTCGAAATATACTCTATTACTACACACATAAAAAACTCCCCTTTCTCTATTGTTCTAAACCCTCCTTGTCTACCATAAATAATAGAAAGGAGGGATTCACCATGGACAACAATGAGAAAAAGTGCAACGTCATCTCTATTGATGGAAAGAAGAAGAAAAGCGACACGTATTCCTACCCAAAATTAGTAGTAGAAAACAAAACATATGAATTTTCTTCATTCGTCTTATGCGGTGAAACACCAGACGGCAGACGCCTCGTTCTTACTCATATGATTTCTACCGATGAATTTGCTGGGTTTGTCAAATCTTTAGATACAGTATTGCAAAAGAAAATTGAACGAATCTTTTTCTCATAACGACTATATCACATAAATTTCTTTTTCAATCTCTACTAACTGCTTTTGCAATTGTTCTTTACTTTGTTCATATAGTGATACATCAATTGTTTCAGCCAATGCAAATAATACACTTTCATAATAATTCATCACATCTTGCTGCATCACTTTTTGGAATAAGTTCCATTTCAAATCCCACTCTTGCTTATAATGATGAACAAATAAATCTTTTTCATCAGCTACATAGTTTGATACGAAAGGCTCTAATACAACTTTAGCCTCTTCTTGCATGAAAGCTTTATCATTTTTTTCAAAAAAGCTTTTTTCATTTTTAAAATGCGCCAGTGCTTTTTTGAAATCTTTTATTTCAACTGAAGGGAACGGTTCTTTATGTGCAATATCTTTATATTCATAATCCACTGTTCCACTCATAGAAATTGATTCATTTTCTACTTTACAGTTCACCACAATTTCATTCTTTGCACGCTTCATCGCTTCATCTATCCATTTCTCAAGGCGTAATGATGTCGCACGCATTTCTTGTAGTAAATCATGCTGAATAAATGCTACTAATTCCATAACGCACTGTTGCAACTGCACTTTCACATTCCCATCCGTTCGCAGCGATGCTGGATTAATAAATTCAGTAAACACATCGTTATAGCGTAGGAATAGACGCTGTTGCACGTAATAAAGCAATTCTTTCACTTCATTTTGCATCGCCTGCTCTTCAGCAAGCACACTATATGATGAAATAATATGAAGTAGCTGATCACGCTCTGCTTCATATTTTTTCGTTTGCTTCTCTTTCTCTTCATTCCCCTGCTTTGCACCGTTTATCATATTTACTAAAAGCTGATCTGCTCCTTGCAATGTACCATATAAAGCATGAACAGATACGAGCATTAAATCTCTCATCATAAAGGATGTAAATGATTCCTCGAACTTAGCAATCCCAGAGTTTTGTAAAATACCGTACTTCTCTTTTTCAATATTCTTTCCTTGCTTCTCTTCAAGTGCACATAAACTTGAAATTGCAAATAAACGCGGATTTCTAATACCGTATTGCAGTAGCTGGTCTGCGATATAACCTTTTACCATTTCAAGTTCTTCTTCAGACTCTGCTAAATCGGCCGCATTAATTAAGAAGAACATTTTATCAAGTGCAAAAGTATCCTTTACACGACCAAGCTGGATTAAGAATTCACGGTCAGCACGAGAGAACACATGATTATAATACGTTACAAATAAAATAGCATCTGCGTTTTTAATATACTGGAACGCAACGTCCGTATGGCGGGCGTTAATAGAATCCGCTCCAGGTGTGTCTACAAGCGCTACTCCTTGCCTTGTTAAAGCACAATCATAATAAAGCTCCATGTACTCAACAAAACATGATTTTTCTTCATTCGCTACATAATCAGAAAACTCTTCTAATGTAACTTGTACTTGCTCCCCTAAATGAGCAGAAACCGTATCATACCCTTTTTGTACCGCTCGTAAAAAGCTAAATGTTGTTTTTTGCTTCCCAGTTGGTGAAGGATATTTCATAACTTTATCAATTTGTGCTAACGCTTCATCTAACGTAGTAATCTCATAATGAAACAACTTATAAACAGCTTTCATATCTTCTAATAGAGCTTGCTTTGATTTGAATTGAACCATTACTGTTCCGTGTGGTTTTTCCTCTGTAACCGGCAAAATTTGATTAATCGTTGCCGTCGTCGGATTTGGTGATACAGGAAGTACATTCCCACCAAGCAATGCATTGGCAAATGATGATTTTCCAGCACTAAAAGCTCCGAATAACGCTACTGTAAATTGTTTCGTTTCCACACGACGCCTTTTTTCTATTACCTCTTGTTGTACATGTTTCAGCGCTGGCAATGGCTCTAATATCGTTTCAGCTTTCTTCACTTTCTCTAATATACGCTGAATATTTAAAGCTGCCGTTCCTTTTATCTCTTCCTCACGAGCCATTACGTTATCGTTTACGCTTTCCTGCTCTTGTAGTGTGAATTTCTCACTAACAATTTGTGTTTTACTTTGCAATATCTCCTCTATTTGCAATCCTTCTGGTGTAGCAACACGCTCGTGCCAAACATTTTGCAAATAACTTTCATATGTCTCTAAATTGTTACTGTATTGCAATTGCGTTTCCTTTGCCGTTTGCAACATCATATATTTTTCAATCTCTTCTTCAATGCGTGCAACTGCTTCCTTCACCTTTTGCTTTAAAACGACTGCACTTTTATCAAAAATTTGCTGCGCTTTTGTAAAATAACGTTTCTTCAGTTCATTCGCTACATCCGCTGTATAAAGAAGTAAGTAATCACCTGTGAAACCTGCACCTTGTTTAATGACTTCAGCTAACATTTCTGGTCCAAAAGCAATTTCTAAAGCATATATGTCTTTCCCAATTTCCTCTGTGAACAATCCTTCTTCTTTTAAGAAGGCAACAATAAATTCTTTCACATGAAAATCAAGTTGCGTTTCAACAGTCTTTTGCAAAGCAGAATAAAAAGCATCTAAACGTCTCTGTTTTTCTTGCTCCGTCTTTCCTTTCGCAAACAGCAAACCGACCTTAAATTTAGTTAATTTCGTTTCTAAATACGCATTTGCCAGTTCTCTCATTTCAAATGGCATTAAATACGCGTTATCTAATATAGCTTGTAAGCCTTTTATAAATTCGTTTCTCACATGAGATTCTTTACTAGCCTCGCATTGTTTAGTTTCCGTTAGCTCTTCTTTCTTTTCAACTATCTCTGAAATAGAAAGCGGCGATGCTAGCTCTTCCTCATATTTCAAAAGAGCTTTTTCATTTTCTGAAAGAATAAACGAGAAATGTTCCCCCATTAAATATTCTGTTTCTCGCTCCATTCCATCTCTTACATACTGCACTTTTTCTTTCATAATAGAAGTAATTAATGTTTCTAAGCTCCCAATTTCATTATGTGTATGGTTCATCATTCGCAATGAAGTATAATACACTCCATCTACTTCAATATCCCAGTTAGAGAACGATTGTTTTACACTATCTTTATAATCCTCAAACGATAATTCATTTTCTTTATGTTTATCTATTTGATTTACAACTAGATAAACCGTTTTATTACGTTGTTTCAATTCTTTAACAAATTGCAAATTCACTTCCGATTGGACGTGATTATAATCCATCATATAAAAAATTACGTCTGCTAGATGCAGCGTTGATTCTGTCGCTAATTGATGGGCATCATCTGTTGAATCAATCCCTGGTGTATCAACTAACATAACACCCTCAGGAATTGGCGCATCATTCCGATAAATATGAACACCAATTACCTCATCACCGTCTTTACAAATTTGTTTTAATTCTTCAGCTGAATATGCACCGTCATATTCGTACTGTTCTCCAGATTTAACTGTTACAACAACACGATCCATTCCTTTTTCAATTTTGACAACGTTAGCGCTTGTTGGAATTGGACTTGTTGGTAACAACTGCGCTTTATATAGATGATTCATCATCGTTGATTTTCCTGCAGAGAAGTGACCGCAGAACGCTATCATAAGCTGTTCTTGTTTATATTTTTGAATCACCTCAAACAACTTTACACTATTCTCTGCATCGCCGTGTTTTTGCCACTCTTCATAAAAACAAACAAGTTTTTTCATACCGTTTGTCTGTACTATGTTTGTCATCCCCTTGTTCCCCTTTATCCAAGATGTATATACTTTTTCCCGCTATTTGCGAGCTCATAATCATCAGGAGATACATCCCCTCATCGATTACAGTTTCACTTTACTATCATACTAAATTTTCAGCATATTCTCATTAAAAATAAAAAATCCCTTTCATTCTTTTTACAAATGAAAGGGATTTTATGTCATATCACTCATTTTGCTGTTCCTACTCCAGTTAAAACATACTTTGCAATAACTGCATATACAGCGACTGTACCTGCTACTAATGCGTATACCATACTCATGCACCAACCTTTTTGATAATGATTATCACTTTTGAATACATTTTATCATTAAAGAGAATCATTATCAACACTTTTCATAAAGAAAGCCCCTTATAAGAAGGAGCTTTACTGCCTGTTTTGAAGAAGGTTAAAACTTGTTGTGCACTCTTATTATATCTCATAATACACATCTTAACAGTTTTAAAAATTGGAAATTACCTATATACCCTCCTCTTTACATTTTGTATAATAAAAGGGAATTACTTAACAAGGAGGAAAATAATGACACAAAATATTTCACAAAGCGAGAGGATACACTCCATCGACATTATTAGAGGGATAGCTGTACTAGGTATTTTTCTTGTTAACTGGCCTGTTATCGCTGGGATTGACTCACGTGATCTTTCAGGAGTTTATGAGGGGCTAGATAGCTATATCCGTCTATTTTACGATATGTTTATTCAAACAAAGTTTTATACTATCTTTTCGTTTTTATTCGGCCTAGGCTTTTACATTTTTATGACTCGTGCTGAAGCGAAAACAGATCGCCCAAAAACTTTATTTGTTCGTCGCTTACTTATTTTATTATTATTTGGTTTCTTACATTACGTTCTTTTATGGGACGGAGACATTTTACATACTTATGCAATCGCTGGATTTTTCTTATTTTTATTTTATAAGAGAGAACCTCGTACCATTTTAATATGGGCAATCGTTTTATTAAGTATTTTTCAATTCATTATGCTACTGGCTGGTATTACGGTTGCATTATTACCAAAGGAAGAGTTAGGGTTTTCCTTACCTATCATGCCATTGGAAGACTGGGTGTCACAAATACAAAATCGTTTCCATGCATTTTATGCCGATGGAATTGTATTAAATGCACTCATGCTCCCAGAAACAGTTGGGCTATTTTTACTCGGTCTATACGCCGGCAAAAAGGATATTTTCCGCCGCACGAAAGAGTTAGATCCAAAGCTAAAAAAATGGCAAATTATTATGTTCATTTTAACATTACCAATGTGGTTCTTCATGATCCGTTATTTCTTATCAAAACCATCTTATGAACCAATTTATATGCAAGTCTTTACAATGTTTAGTGGAAAAACATTATTCATATTCTACATTTTCACGCTCATGCGTTTATTACAAAAAGAAAGATGGCAAACATTATTACGTCCGTTCCAGTATGTTGGTCGAATGGCGTTAACAAACTACATTTCACATACGATTGTTACATTACTTGTATTCGGACTATTGTTCAAAAATGATTATCTTGCTCCATTATGGGTAGGTCCTCTATTTTGCATTAGTTTCTATACGTTACAAATCTTTATTAGCCACTGGTGGCTGTCACGTTATCAATACGGGCCACTTGAGTACATTTGGCGTCTTGGTACGTACGGGAAAATGATGCCACTTAAAAAGAAAAGCAAGGTCTCATAACGAGACCTTGCTTTTTTATGCTTCTCTTACTGCACTTTGCATCGCTACAGGCTCTTCTTTTACTTTCACTTTACGCTGCGGCACCATATTAAATACGATATTTAAAAGTACTGCTGAAGCACTTCCAAGTACAATTCCGTTATCTGTTAAAATACGAATGTTTTCAGGAAGTTGTGAGAATAATGTAGGGACAACTGTAACCCCAAGCCCAATTCCGACAGAACATGCAACGATTAATAAGTTTTCTTGTTTACCAAAATCAACGCTACTCAACATTTTAATACCATATGCCATTACCATACCGAACATCGCTAACATCGCCCCGCCAAGTACGGATTTCGGAATAATTGTTGTAATAGCTGCGATTTTAGGAATGAATCCAAGAACGATTAACATACCACCACAAGTATAAATAATAACGCGATTTCTTACTCCAGTTAATTGAACAAGTCCTACGTTTTGAGAGTATGTTGTATATGGGAACGCGTTGAAAATACCACCTAACACCATCGCTAATCCTTCTGCGCGATAGCCTTTTGTTAATTCTTTTTCACCGATCTTTTTATTGCAAATATCAGATAATGCGAAATATACACCTGTTGCTTCTACAATCCCTACGCAAGCAACTAAAATCATCGTAATAATTGGCGTTAATTCAAATGTTGGTGTACCGAAGTAAAATGGCTGAATACCGTGGAACCAATCAGCTTCTCCAACCGCTTGCAAAGTTACTTTCCCCATAAATGCTGCAACGATTGTACCGAACAATAGACCTAGTAAAATAGAGATTGAACGAATAAATCCGTCAAAGAAACGATACATAATGATGATAAATAATAATACACCAAATGCTAACGCTAAATTTTCAAGACTACCGAAATCTTTACTTCCTACTCCTCCAGCCATATCATTAATTGCTGCTGGAACAAGTGTAACTCCAATTACGGTAACGACAGATCCTGTTACGACAGGTGGAAACAGTTTTACAAGCTTTCCAAATAATTTCGCAAAAATAACAACGAATAACCCGGCAGCAATAATCGCTCCATAAATAGAAGACACGCCGTATTGTTTCCCGATTGCAATCATCGGCCCAACCGCTGTAAATGTGCAACCAAGTACAACGGGAAGTCCAATACCGAAAAAGCGATTTGATAATGCTTGTAAAATTGTCGCAACGCCGCACATTAATAAATCAATCGAGACTAAATATGTTAACTCTTTTTGATTTAAACCAAGTCCGCCGCCCACAATAAGCGGAACGATAATTGCGCCAGCATACATCGCAAGCATATGCTGCATACCAAGCGATGCGATTTTAAATGGATGTTGCTTCATCGTTTATTTCACCTCCGCAGTTTCTTGCTGTACAAATGTAACTGTGCCGTTATCAAGTGATGCAATTTCTGCTAGTGACTCAACACGAACTCCTTGTTCACGAAGCTTCTTTCCTCCATCTTGAAATGCTTTTTCGATAACAATCCCAATTCCTGCAATACTTGCTCCTGCTTGCTCTACTAAACTCATTAAACCTAAAGCAGCCTGACCATTTGCTAAAAAGTCATCGATAATTAAAACACGATCATTTTCATCGATATGATTTCGAGATAATGAAATTTCATTCGTTTCTTGTTTCGTAAATGAATATACGTTTGCAACGTACATATTATCTTGTAACGTTAACGATTTACGTTTTCTTGCAAAGATTACTTTTACACCAAGCTCTAATGCAGCCATAACTGCTGGTGCAATGCCTGAAGATTCAATCGTCACGATTTTTGTAATGTTCTCTTCTTTAAAACGTTTAGCAAATTCTTTTCCGATCTCTTGCATAAGTACTGGGTCAATTTGATGATTTAAAAATGCATCTACCTTTAATACGTCACCAGATAAAACCTTTCCTTCGTTCAAAATCTTTTCTTGTAATACTTTCATGTTTGTTCCCCCTCTTATGCAATAAAAAACTCCAAAAGCCGCCACCACTCGTTACAAGTGAGAGACGCGCTTTTGGAGTTTCGCAAAAAAGAATGCTAAACAAGCAAATATATTCGTCCTCACTCATAGTCAAAGTATTTACGGTACTTCGGTAGAAACTTGCAGGCCATATCCCCGCGATTATATGAGTGTAGCTAACTATTTATTTTATAGATGGATTATAACGCACTTTTTATACTTTGAAAAGCATTTCTTAATAAAACACGTACAAATTTTATAAAAACATCATTTTTGTTCGAGTTTTGTAAACTCTTACATATTATTTCAAAGTGTCGTTAAAATGATTGGCCCATCTTTTGTAATCGCAATTGTATGCTCATATTGCGCTGATAATTTCCCGTCCATCGTTCTTGTAGCCCATCCATTTAAATCTACTTTCGAATATCGCATACCTACATTGACAATAGGCTCAATTGTAATTACCATTCCTTCTTGTAGTTCCGGCCCTTGTCCTTGTTTCCCAAAATGAAAAATTGCTGGTTCTTCATGAATCTCTTTACCTATTCCATGTCCCGTAAAGTCTCTTGCGACAGAAAAACCTTCATTTGCTACATAACTTTCAATCGCATAGCCAATATCTCCTACATGATTACCTATTATCGCCTGATCAATTCCTTTATACAATGCATTCTCAGCTACTACCAATAACATTTCTGCTTCTTCAGAAACATTTCCAACTCTATACGTCCAAGCAGAATCTGAAAGACCACCATTTAAGTTTACTACCATGTCAATTGTTACAATATCACCCTCAGTTAAAGAAACATCCGCCGGAAACCCATGACACATTTCATCATTTACAGATGCGCATATCGCATATGGATACCCGTTGTAACCTTTCTGTTCAGATGTTGCACCATGTTTTTTTAAATATACTTCAACAAACGTATCAATTTCTTTTGTCGTAATACCTGGTTTCATCATTTTGGCAATTTCCCTATGACATGAAGCAAGTAATTTCCCAGATTCATGCATCAAATCTATTTCATTTCTCGTTTTAATTGTAATCATTCTACCTCTCCTTGCTAAACCTGCTATTTGCTACTAAAGTTCAATCATACACATCCTCTGTCAAAATTTCAAAACTCTCAATTACAACAAGTACAAAAATATGTATCCTATACTTCTAATTCAAAATAAAAAAACAGAAGATCCCCTCTGTTTCTTAATCATTTTTACATATATAATTCATTTTCAAAAACTCAAAACAACTACCGTTCGTTTTCTGGATAAACGTTCCAACAGCTTCAAATCCCGCTCTTTTATACACTTTAATTGCTCTCTCATTACATGTCGCTACTGATAGTGTTATATAATTGCAACCATATTTTTCTTTACTAAAATCTAGTCCAGCGTTTACGAACTGTAAACCAAATCCATTTCCAGTTATATCAGGTCTCATTCCAAGACCTATATCAACCGTTCTATCATTTATTTTACAAACAGTAAAAAAGCCAATGAGATTGCCATTTTCCTGTACAGAAAATGTATGATTTCCTCTACTCTCATCATGTAAAAACTCAGCTAAATCTTCTTCATCTGCCTCTATATCATAAAAAGAATATTCCCCTTCATAATGCCAGTTATATGCAATTTCTTCCGCTTCTTCTTGCGTCATTACTGTATATGTATAAGCCATTCTTCTATCCCCCTTGAAAAAAAGAGCTGCAATTAAGCAGCTCTTTTTTTATAACCCATAAATTTCTTTATACTTCTCTTCTAAATAATCTGCTAAGTAGTTTGCATTTAATCCTTCACCTGTCACATCTTCTAAAATTTCAAGTGGCTTTTTCGTTTTACCGTATTGGTGAATATTTTCTGTTAACCATTCACGAATTGGTGTTACATTTCCTTCTTCTAATAATGCATCAAAGTTCGGAATGTCTTTTAACATTCTTTGCTTAAATTGCGCTGCATACATATAACCAAGCGCATAAGATGGGAAGTATCCAAATGAACCACCAGCCCAGTGAACATCTTGCAATACACCTTGCGCATCGCTTTCCGGACGAATTCCTAAATATGCTTCCATCTTATCATTCCAAGCCGCTGGCAAATCCTTCACTTGTAATGTACCATCAAATAATTCTTTCTCAAGTTCATAACGAACCATGACGTGAAGCGGATATGTAAGCTCATCTGCTTCTATACGAATGAACGATGGCTTCGATTCGTTAATCGCATCATAAAATTCATCTACTGATATATCATTGAATTGACCATCGCTATACTCTTTTAATAAATCATAATTTTTCTTCCAGAATGATTTATTACGACCGATAAAGTTCTCAAAGAATAATGATTGTGACTCATGAATACCCATAGAAGTTCCACTACATAGCGGTGTACCTTCGAATTTCTCTGCAATATTTTGTTCATATACAGCATGGCCACATTCATGAATTGTTCCAAACACTGCCATACGGAAATCTTTTTCATCATAGCGTGTTGTAATACGAACGTCCCCTCTATTTAATGTAATCTCAAATGGATGTACCGTTTCATCAAGACGACCTGCTTCAAAGTCATAATTCAATTGCTTTAATAACTCTAATGTAAAATTCTTTTGTTTTTCTTTTGAAAAATGTTCTGATAAAGCATTTGTCTTTAATCTCTTTTGTGACTCCGATATTTCTTTTACGAGCGGAACGATACGCTCACGAAGTTGACCAAATACGTGGTCTAACACTTCTACTGTAATACCTGGCTCATACATATCTAATAATGTATTATATTTATATGTTTCGTAACCCCAATATGTAATGAATTTCTTTTTAAATTCAACTATTTGTTCTAAATACGGACGGAACATTTCGAAATCAGATTTTTCCCGAGCTTCTTCCCACACACTTTCCGCTTTCGCTTCTAATTTCACATACGCCTCGTATTCCGCTTGTGGAATTTTCTTATTTCTATCATATTCTTTACGACACTCTTCAACCATTTTCTTCGTCGTTTCAGAAAGTTTATCTTCACTTATTAAAGCTTCAAGCTCTGTTAAATAATTTCCCATCTCACCTGAAGTCGACATGACAAACACTTCTGATGAAAGCATACCAATTACTTCTGAACGCTGGTCTACACCTTTTTTAGGCGCACCTGTTCTTAAATCCCAAAACATTAAGCTTAATGCTTCCTCGTAATTTTGTATCTTCTTCACATATGTTAAAAATTGTTTTTCTACTTCATATGTAGCTACTGTCATCGTATAAAACCTCCCTTTTCTACCTCCAACTTAATTCGACATGGAACTCTAAATCCCTTTTATAATAGAAAAAAAGCTTGGCAAGCGCCAAGCTTTTTCCTTATAATTCTTTACCTTCTACTGGTAGTACGTTTTTCACCGCTTCTATCACTTTCTCATCTTCTGTATCAGATAAGAAGATTGATATAGCCCCTTTATCGTCGCTCGTACGAATTAAACGTCCAATCCCTTGACGAAGACGTAAAATCATATATGGTACATCTACATCCCAGAATGGATCATTTACATGTTTACGCTTCGCTTCAAACACAGGATCGTTTGGAGGGAATGGTAATGACCAAATGATAACATGTGATAATGATGAACCAGGAATATCTAAACCTTCCCATAAATGAACGGCACAAAGTACAGTCTCTTCTTCATTTTGGAAACGAGAAACGAGCTGACTAATTTCTTGATCCCCTTCATATAGGAATGGAACGGACATTTGTTCTTTACTTACATATTCTTTAAACGCTGCAAGTTCTTGTGTTGTACGGAATAATACAAGTGTACGTCCATTTGTTTTCTGTATATTTTCAAGTGTATATTGACACTTTCTTTCCCATTCATTTTCTTTCGTATGCGATAGTAAATTTACTGCCATTTGCTCCTCATAATCAAACGGTGAGGCAACTGAGAATGATAAGTAATCTTTTACCCCTAGACTATTTGCTGTAAATGCGAATGAATCGTTGTTAGATAGTGTAGCAGAAGAGAAAATATACGGGATTTTCTTCGAGAATACTTTCTCTTGTAATACTTCTTCAACTGCACGTGGCATAATCACTAACGTGAAGGCTCCATCACCTTCTTCGCCCCATGTAATTACATTTTTCTCGTGCATGAACAGACGAAGTGAATGTTCTAATACATCTAAATGTTCATCAACGATATTTAAGTCATACGTGTTTACTGTATGCATTTCACTTTCAAATACTAATGCATCACCGACTTCACCAATTTTCGCATAAAGTCTCTTCGCTTCTGCTGTTACTTTTTCTGTCACAGTAATTTCTAAACGATCAGAACCGGCGATTTCCTTTTTATTTTCTTTTAACACATCAAAGAATCGCTCTGTTTGCCAAATTGTTTCTTCTACTAAATGCGCAAACTCTTCACGAATATCGTTTTGCAACAATCTTGTTAAAAGTTGCTCCATCATCGTTTGCTTTAAACGATATGTTAAAGCTTTTTGAGCTGCATATTCTACAAGATGTCCTTCATCGAATACAACGCAGCTACTTTCAGGTAATAATGGAATTTGCCCTTCACGCTTACGAGCATCGTACGTCCAAATATGATCCATGTAGAAATCTTGAGAACAAATAATTAAATCTGCCGCTTTACGATAATGTTCACGAGAAAGAGTTTGACCACAACGATGACGAGAATCACAAGTGAAGCAATCTTGGAAGTAATCCCAATTTACTTTTGACCATTCCTCATCATTTAAAAGTGGAAATTCTTTTCTGTCACCGTAGTGAGTAAAGTTTTGCATCGTACCATGATCGAATACAAACTGTGGTAATTCGTAGTATACATCTTCAATTACTTCCGGAGCTCGTCCACTCATAACATCTTCAAGTTTACGTAAACATAAATAATTATCCATTGATTTCGCAAGTCTAACATCAACAGATAGTCCTAATGCTTCAGATAACTTAGCAATGTCCCCTTCTTCTTTCACAAGCTGCTCAATTAACGTTTCATCAGCACAAGCGATAATAGCTGGTTTTCCTGTATAACGTGCATAGCAAATCGCATATAGAAGATATACAATTGTTTTCCCTGTTCCTACACCCGCTTCTGCGAACATTACTTTCTTTTCTTGGAAAGCACGCTCTAATTGAAACGCCATAAAAATTTGTTCATCACGCTCTTCAAAGCCTTTTTCCGGAAGGATATCGTAAAACACATCTCCAATCCATTCATTCAACTTATCATAAAAATTATCTTGTTTTCCTACTTCAAATGGTAATCTCTTCTCAGTAAACATCCTTAGCCTCCAACCAAAAAGTTTTTCTATAAAAAGATATAGCAACTGCTACTCATATGTGTGCAGCCACTTTCCCCTGTTGCCATACATAGAAATACACGAAAAAAAATTTTCCTTTCGAAAAAGGAAAATTTTTTTCTATATTAATGACTTTAAATACCGTTTATCAATCGCTGTTTCGTGTGAAAGAGCTGACAAATATTCTTCTTGTGCTTTTTGTATTTCATCTACAATCGCACCTTGGCTATCCACTTCTTTCCCGATCTCATCATACGTACGATGAATAGCTTTTTGAATCATCGATAATTGGAAACTATCCATATCACGTCCTCCTTTACGCATTACATAATAGCCAGTATATGCGCGCTGGAGGAGTTTTATACTATGAATTACGCGGTGGACGTTTTCCAAAGTATTGGTAGTAATCTGTACGGATAAATCCATTAAATAGTTTACGTTTCTTCGATGCATCTTTTCCATAACACTTTTCAAATGCTTCGTAGCTTGTTAATACATACGCTGACCATGTGTCTAATGGGCGGAATACTTGTCCCATTTCTTTGTACAATTGTTCAACGAGTGCTTTTTCACTTAAACGTTCTCCGTATGGAGGATTCGTTACAACATATCCATAATCCTCTTTTGTCGTGAAATCTTTTACTTGCATTTGTTTAAATGTGATTAAATCACTTAAACCTACTTCTTCAGCGTTGTCTTGAGCAACTCGGATCATACGATGATCGATATCTGATCCAATAATTTGTAGTGGTTGATTATAATTCGCTAAATCTTCAGCTTCTTGACGAGCTTCACGCCAGTTTTGTTTACCAACCCAGCCCCACTCATCTGATGCGAAGCCACGGTTAAATCCTGGTGCAATATTTTGTCCAATTAATGCTGCTTCAATCGGAATTGTACCTGATCCACAGAAAGGATCCACGAAAGGACGATCCGGCTTCCAGTTTGTTAACTTAATTAAAGACGCAGCCAATGTTTCTTTTAATGGAGCTTCCCCTTGATCCATACGGTATCCACGTTTATGAAGTCCAACACCACTTGCATCAATTGTTAATGTTGCAATATCCTTGAGCATTGCGATCTCAATACGGAATAACGGACCATCTTCTTCAAACCAAGTTGTACGTTTATATGTTGTTTTTAATTTTTCAACGACAGCTTTTTTAACGATACGTTGGCAATCTGAAACACTGAACAACTCAGATTTTAACGATTTACCAATTACAGGGAATTCTCCGTTCTCTGGAATATAATCTCCCCAGTTTAATGCTTTTGTTTTTTCAAACAGCTCATCAAATGTTGTCGCTTTGAATTCGCCAACTTTAATTTTCACACGGTCCGCAGTACGTAACCATAAGTTCGTGCGACAAATCGCCTTTTCATCTGCTTCAAATGTTACTTTGCTATTTTCCACTTGGCATTCATAACCAAGATCACGAACTTCTCGGGCAACTAACGATTCAATACCCATTGCCGCTGTTGCAATTAAAGTAACTTTTCCCATTTGCATTCACCTCTTATGTATAGTTAAACAATAATTAATAGCAATTTGTCCTATTAATCATTACATTTTACGAAGAATTTTCTCATTAACCATTTTAACTCATAATTTATAACTTCATACAAATAAAAAGCCCTCCTCTAACAAAGGAGAGCTGAGTTATTTCATAGTTGGTTCATAACGTTCTGTAAGCCATGTTCTGTTCCTTTGTACTGCAAACGGCCCACGCCTCGTACTCCGGTGGCAATCATCTATCTACAGGTTATACAACCTGTCCTTTCCCATCGTTCATTTCCTTGGAAAAGATTCCCCTACCATTATTTGGGTTTCTCGCTCGCGGGGTTTACCTCGTTCCACTCCTATCATTTCTTCAAGGACTTCGTCACTGTGGCACTTTAAAGGTAGTCAAACCATATCCGAAAGGACTTAGGTTTTTTCCCTGCCGTTAAACCAGCCTTACAGCCAGAATACCCTAGCTTATGAATTGGCTAGGCACGAACACTACAGCCATCTCAGGCCGTGCGAGCATGGACTTTCCTCTACAACGTTGGCGTTGCAGCGATTACCCAAACGTTATGACATCCATTAGTATAGTGGAAACAAAAAGATTTTGCAATGTTTTTTTCTATGTAAAATGCTTTAACCTTTTTACCACTAGAAATTATTCGTATAACTTACTTCCAAATACAGCTTTTTCTAAATTAGATAGACGTTTTAAAATGTCCGTATTCGTGTTGTTATATACAGGTTGTGCAACTGGTGTTTGTACAACTGGTTGTTGTGGCACTTGCGTTGCTACTAATTTCTGTTCCTCTAATTCACGCTTTAAACGAGCATTTTGTTGCTTTAATTGATCAAACTCCTTGTGGAAAGCTTCATAGTCTTTAATGATCATATCAAGAAACTTGTCTACTTCTTCTTGTTGATAGCCTCTCATGCCTGTTTTAAATTCTTTTTCTAAAATATCTTTCGCCGTTAATTTAATTTTATCCGAAATCATTTTCTTCACCTCAAATTTTTGCCAAAACTTTCATTACCTAAATTTTTTCAGAAACAATGCCTTTTGTCAATCATATATACGAGTACTATATTACATATTACTCAGCATTATTCCACTGTTCCTCTTCTATTATATCTTGTAAATCAGAAAAAAGAATGAAATAACTGTGATAATTTTCTATTTCTCCTTTTTTCTTTGCTGCTTCTACAATATATTTGGGACTCCCTGGTTTTTCTTCATCATATACAGCTAAAAGTGCATCACTTTTTTCAATAAAAAATTGATTTTTTAATTTAAATTGTTCCGGGCTTTCGTACTTCCGTTTCGTAATACTATCAATATGGTCTGCTTGAGAGAGAATACATTCGTAATATTCACGGTTATCTTCCTTCCAGCTTTCTTCTTGTTCTAAAAACGGAGTAAATACCGCTAATTTTAGATCTGGATATTCTACTTGAATTTCAAAAACAACTTCAGCAGCCCATAATTCGACTCCTAACTGCCCACTTATTATCACCCATTCCAAACCTTCTTCTACAAAAGTAGTTAATTTTCGGTGCAATGCTTTTTTTATACATTCCACCCCTGGATGATCATTTTTAAATATACCAAGTTCAAATGGCTTATATCCCGTTACAGCAATAACTTTCATATTAACACTCCAATTACAAAAAAAGAACTAGCATTTCGCTAGTTCTAACATATCATTTACTTTTTAAATATTCCACCAACGTTTGGTCCAATATTTGGACCTACTGGTGATACATTGTTTGGTAAAAATGGCGATACATTTGGTCCGAATGGTGATACGTTTGGTCCAAACGGAGATACATTTGGTCCTGGACCAAATGGTGATACATGATGTCCATGATGTCCATGATGTCCATGACCACATGGTCCACATCCACCGCCGAATCCTGGATCGATTGGGTCTACAACATTTACATTCGAATTTGTTTGTGGGAAGAAGTTTTGGTTTTTAATTTGTTGATGATGAACATGTGTTGTATGTGTTGGGAAAATGTGTGGCACCACCGTTGTTGAAAAAGAATGTGTTACACACTGTTTCGTCGGATGAATGACAGGAGCAGTTGTACAGATAGGTCCTACAGGCTTATGCCCTCCAAAACAAGGATGACAATGATGCATAGTTTTTTCTCTCCTCTCTCGTTAAAAAAATCTGACTACACTTTACAATATGAGGAAAGAGGGAAAGCCGTTTGTTATATATACCCATTTATTACAAGGAAATTTGTCTAGCCTTCTGCTTTATACGTAATGCTTTTTATAGACAACCCCCCAAGATTACTTACCAAAAAAACCTCCAACTTGCTTTACAATACCCGTCACTTGGTTCATCGCATTCATCATTTGTCCAGCTGTATTCATCATTTTATTTACATCATAGTTACCATCTGAGTTTTTAAATTGGGAAACAAAACTAGAAAATTGACTCGGTTGCTGTTGTTGTTTTTGTTTATTCTGCGTCGGGTACGGTTGTTTTGGTGGATAAAACATCGCTTGTTGATTTCCATAGGGAGATGGTGGTGGCATATAGTATTGTGAATTCATATAAGATTGCTGTTGTTGATCCATAAAGGACTGCTGCTGTTGATTCATATAAGGTTGCTGTTGTTGATTCGTATAGGGTTGCTGCTGTTGATCCATATAGGGCTGCTGTTGTTGATTCGTATGGGGTTGCTGCTGTTGTTGTGGTTGATTCATAAACGACACTTCAAATGGCTGGTAATAATTTTGATTTCCATAATTAGGCTCGAAAGGATACATATTATACCGTAAATATGTATCCGTATTATATTGGTACATATTTTGCTGTGCATATGGATTAGATTGCTGATATACGTTAGATTGTTGAAACATGCATTCTCTCCTCCTTCACATAAGTTTCTACATATATAATATGTACTTGTAAAATAATTTGTGTGGCGGAGTATCTGTCTATTTTTGTCGGAAGTTTAAATTTTTAAAAAATTAAAAAAGAAAACCCTTCCATGCTATGATAATGAAGAAGAAGATTCTCATGGGGGAGGAATCAACATGGTATTAGGGGATTTAAAACAAGCGTTTTCTCAAAAAAAGGGGTATTACACAGAGAATGTAAATGAATTGTTAGACTTTGCGAGACATTGGTATCTCGAAGGAAAAATATGCATTTCAGATTACCGAACATTAATAAAAGAATTAGAAATAAACGGTGCAACAAAACCTACAACAATGACAGAAGCATAAAAAAACAAGAGGGTTTCCCCTCTTGTTACTTACATTGCTCAATTATATTTTGCAAAGTATACGAAATGGCTTGATGTGTTTCAAAGAATCGCTTACCTTTACCTTTATTTACAAAACATTGCAACACATTTGTCTGTAAATTATCGTACACTTGATCAATTTGCTGTACATGTATATACTTCGGTTTTTCTTCCTTAATCCATTTATAAGCTAATTCTTTCCACACTTTTAATTCCTCATCTACCATATCTACAAATGGTTTCATATCCTTATAAAAATCGTACTCAATCATTTCTCTTTTTTTCACATTCGCTTCATTATTATACTGCATGAGTTTTTCTGAAGATTGTATTAATGCTTCATACTTCATTTTATTCCCACCTTATTATGCACTCACTACGACGTTTTGAAATGCCTTCACCCAATTCCCTTTTTCTTCGTGATGCACTAATTTATTTTCCATATGCTCAATATGCATTTCTGTTATTTCTATCTTATTGCATATTTTTTCACTCGTATCCTTCAATGCATGATTCATTCTAATCCCTATATTCATTTCCAGCAAATCGAGAGAACTTAACATTTGATCCATTGTTTTCATTACATCTTCCTTCTGAACCATCGCCATATATAAAACGCCCCCTTCTTTGCTTTTCCTTTGTCATGTAATTTCGCCGAATGAATCCTCACTCCTGCTCACATGACAAAACTAGTTGTTATTCGTCAAAGAAATCATTTTGTATGTCATTTATAGAAATGGTAACAATACAAAAAGGAGGTGTATGAAAATGGCAAAGAACAAAAACGAAAAAAAGAAAAAACAAAACAAACAAAATAAACCCGAGACCGGCAACCCTAAGTTAGATGGTCCAAACTTCCCTGCTACATAAAGTGAAGCTTTAGCGCTTTTACAACAAGCTAATTTCTGAAGCATCCTTAATCTCTTATATTCATTACGTTTTGAGATTAAATTCTTAGCATACACGGCAGGATTACTTCACATTAAGAAGTCCCGTCTTCATTTATGAAGACGGGACTTCTTTTTTATTATATCACGAACTCATCCATCCTTTTAACAAAACGATTTACAATAGAAGCAACATAGATTTGCTCCCTCTTTCTTTTATACCATTCTGTTATATCAACTTCACCTTTATATTCTTTCAGTAAAAACAACTTATTTATTTCCGTATCTCTACAAAACCAATCTCTCATACTTATTTCCTTATGTGCAACGACAGGATAAACCTCTCTAAGGGCTGGCGTACAAGATTTTCTAGCTTCTCTTACATAATATTCATAATCTGCTCTTGATCCTGTGTGTATAGTTTGCAATGCAAACCTATGGAATAAACTTTTATAATTCGGATGAAACAGTAACTCCGCTAATTTCTGCCCTAGTTCTATACGCTTTTGTAATGTTTCAAATTGATAAACTGAAAAACCATACATCCTCCCTTCAACAGTCGGAAAAATAACAGCACTAATATGAAGCATTTCTTGCAATTTAAAAAGTGCAGTATGGAATACATGTTTTTCAAAATATGTATTCTCAATAACTGGTTTTTGAATTTTATTTTGCTCATTTATAATAAGCGCTGTCATGAGCCTATTTATATCTTTTTTTTCCCAAAAATAAACCCATTCTTTTTCCATGAAAATTGATACGTTAAAATATTGTAACAAATAGAATAGTGGTACTTGCCTCCTCTTACTTTCTTCGTATAACAATAGCTGAGGAAATGCATCTAAAAAAATAATCCAATTCGCTTCTTCATAAGTCCGAAACAAATGTTTTTTTACTGTTTGAGGTAAAACAGTAGCATAATATCTCCCTTTTAAATCAGTCATATTCCATCCCGCATTTCTCGAGACCATACTTGCTAAAAAGGCCCACCTAATTTCACTGTTCCTTACATAATATTCTTGATAAGACTGTGTTCGAGAAATGTTGTCCATATTAGCTATTTCTATTTCCCTCTTAATGTTATAAACGATTGTTTTTTCTTCGTCTGTACAAACCATATTTTTACGATATTGTTTAATTTTTTCATAATCATTCCATGTAAACATAAATACGTCATCATACCTTTCTTCAAAAAGGTCACATCTTTTTTCATTTTTTGTTATAATCACCTTTGTAAGTAATTCTTAGCAAGTTGGGAGTGGACACACTATGACCATTCGTTACCCAAACGGAAAACGGTACAATCAAGCTTCACAACCTCATAAAACACCAATTAAAAAACATACTTATAGTAATAGAGGTATGTCCCTTGAAGAGGAATTGAATGAAACAAATGAATATTACTTAACCCATAATATTGCATGTGTACATAAAAAACCTACACCTCTTCAAATTGTAAAAGTAGATTACCCCGCTCGAAGTGCTGCAGTGGTAAAAGAAGCGTATTTTAAACAACCTTCTACAACAGATTACAACGGTGTATACAAAGGGAAATACATCGATTTTGAAGCGAAAGAAACAAAAAATAAAACCAGCTTTCCACTTCAAAACTTCCACCTTCATCAAATTGAACATATGAAGCAAGTAATCGCGCATGATGGAATTGCATTTGTTATTATTAAATTTACACTTTTTGATGAACTTTATTTACTAGATGCAAAACATATTATTGCATTTTGGAATCGTCAAAATACTGGTGGACGGAAATCGATTACGAAAGAAGAAATAGAAGAGCATGGATCTTTATTATCATGCGGTTATCACCCTCGGATTGATTATATCCGTGTACTAGACACGGTTTATTTTTCGTGATAGAGTCATCACTAAGGCTCTTTTTTCGACTTTTGGGGAGAGAATGAAAGGTAGGAGAAAGTATAATGTCAGATAATTATCGTTCTCGTACAGAACGAAATCATGTAAAAAATCAAAAGCAAGAAACAAATAAAGAAAAAAAACCAAAGAAAAAAGGCTCCTTTTTTAAAAAATTCCTTATAGGTTGTCTACTTCTTGGTATCGTTGGTCTTATAGCTAGCGTTTCCGCTTTCTTTGTTATGGTGAAGGACGCTCCAAAATTAGACAAATCAAAACTTGTCAATCCTTTATCAACAAAGTTTCTTGATAAGAATGGGAACTTTTTCTATGAATACGGTGCTGAAAAACGAACCCACGTTACGTATGATCAAATTCCAAAGGTAGTTGAAAGTGCATTCCTTGCAACTGAGGATTCACGTTTCTATGATCATAATGGAATTGATTTTAAACGAACTACAAAAGCAGTTATGGAAAATGTCACTGGAGGGTTCGGGTCTCAAGGTGGTAGTACGATTACACAACAAGTAGTCAAAAACTATTTTCTAACGATGGACAAAACTGCGAAGAGAAAAGTACAAGAATGGTACCTATCTTACAAATTAGAGCAACAATACTCTAAACATGAGATCTTAGAAATGTACTTAAATAAGATTAACTTAGGTAACCGTTCGTACGGTATTGCAACAGCAGCCAAAAAATATTATAACAAAGATTTAAAAGACTTACAGTTACATGAAGCTGCAATGCTTGCTGGTTTACCCCAAGGCCCTAATATTTATGACCCAACAAAACAAGACAACGTTGAACGAGCGACACAACGTCGTAACGTCGTATTATCATTAATGAATCGACATGGTTATATAACAAAAGATGAAATGAATAACGCAATGAAAATCTCTGTAACTGAAGGTCTTCAGCCATCTTCAGAAGTAACAGAGATGAAGTATCAAGCATTTTTAGATGCGGTTGTAAAAGAAGTTGAAAAAGAATATCCTGATGTAAATATTGGTTCAGATGGTTTAACGATTCATACAACACTTGACCAAGATGCTCAAGATTATGCTGAAAAAATTATGGATGGCAATCTTATTAAGTATCCAAACGATCAATTCCAAGGATCATTCGTATTTATGGATACACAATCTGGAGAAGTTCGAGCAATTGGAGCTGGGCGTAAAGAAAGTAAGTCTACTTTCAAAGGTCATAATATGGCCACTGATTTAAAACGCCAAGTCGGTTCCACAATGAAACCAATTTTCGACTATGGTCCGGCAATTGAGAATTTACAATGGTCTACATACCATCAATTAAATGACTCAGAGTATACGTATTCCAATGGTAAAAAAATACGAAATGCAACAAATAGTTATAAAGGTGACGTTTCACTACGTGAAGCACTGAAAAAATCATTAAACATTCCGGCTTTAAAAACAGCTCAAGCGGTTGGTCTTCCTAAGTCACAAGCGTTTTCTGAAGGCTTGGGCATGACATTTAAAGACGGCAAAACATTTGAATCAACAGCAATTGGTAGTAACGATAGTTCTCCATTACAAGTAGCTGGGGCGTATGCCGCATTTGGCAATGACGGTGTGTATAATAAGCCTCACTTCGTAAAAGAAGTCATCTTCCCAGACGGGAAAAAGAAAAACTTTAAACCGAAAGAACAACGTGCAATGCACGACTATACAGCTTACATGGTGACTGACGTTCTTCGTGACGTAGTAAAACCTGGTTCTGGTGGTACAGGTCCAACAGCATACGTTTCAGGTATTGACGTAGCAGGTAAAACAGGTACACAAAACTTTGACGAAGACGTTATAAAAGAATACGGTATTCCAGCTGATGCAAACAGAGACAGCTGGTTCGCTGGATATACACCGCAATATACAATGGCAGTATGGACTGGTTACGAAAAAAATGGCCCAGAAAACTACATTAGTGATCGTTATACTAGAATTGCACAGCAAATGTTCCAAGTAATGATGAGTAAATTCGCTACAGATAAATCTCGTTTCGAACGCCCTTCTTCTGTACAAGAATTAAATGGTGAATTGTACGTAAAAGGCGCTAAGAAAGATGCAGTGAAGCAAATTAAAGTAGATGCACCTAGTGGTCTTAATGTCACTTTCGATGGTGCTAGCACAGTTACACTAAACTGGTCTGGACCAGCAGAAGTTGATGCGTATGCAGCAAGCTATAAAGCGACTGACGGCTCAAGTGGTAGCCTATCAATAAGTGGTACGAAAGCTACTCTTGGTGGTATTAAACCAGGCGTTACTTACAGCTTCTCTGTAGTAGCGAAAAAAGGTACTGGAACAAGCCCTGCAATTGGTGCATCCTTCACTGCACCTGGCGGAACTCCAGACCCGAAGAAAGCTGAAGAAGAGGCTGCCAAAAAGAAAGCCGAAGAAGAAGCTAAGAAAAAAGCTGATGAGGAAGTACAGAAAAAAGCTAATGAAGATAAACTAAAACAAGAAGAAGCTCAGAAAAAAGCTGCTGAAGAACAGCGTAAACAACAAGAGCAACAACAGCAACAAGAACAGCAGCAACAACAAGAACAACAACGTAAACAACAAGAAGAAGCTCAGAAAAAGGCTGCTGAAGAAGCAGCCGCTAGAAAGAAAGCCGAAGAAGAAGCTGCTAGAAAGAAAGCTGAAGAAGAGGCTGCTAGAAAAAAAGCTGAAGAAGAACAACAAAAGCAACAAGAACAACAACAAAATACCGGAGGAGATACACCTCACGCAGACGGAAATGTTGTTACAACAGAGTCTTAATACAAAAAAAGAAGTCCTTTCTCTTAACGAGAAAAGGACTTCTTTTTTGTTATCATTTTCTTAACATATAGCTTTTCTATTTCAATATACAACTGCGCTAACTGAATATAGGAATGATAATTATTCGGTTTCTTTATAATGAACGAATATCGCTCCATAAAATTTACTGGTTGCACTTCCAATTCACTCGTGAAATCTTCCATTTCATTCAAACTATGAACAGGTTGCTCATTTAGCCAATATATAATCGATAACAAATGTGCCGCAAAAAGAATCATTGGACCTTCAGCTTCTTGCTTATTTCTGTTTCGAAATAGTGTGGCAATGTCTTCATGCTTACTTTTCCATACATTCAACAGTACAGGAATACTATTTTCAATTTCATTCCATGGCTCATATTGTCTTTCAATATCATGTATAAAGTAAGTATTTTGTATTATTTCTTCAAAAGATTGGTCTGTGTGATACGTAATTGAATTCGCACTCTCTTTAAAAAATGGTACGCACCGAAACTCTTTCGGTATTTCTATAACTCGCTCCATCTTTTATTTCCCCTTCATTCGTTTCTTTCCTTCGCGACATATTTCTAGTAATCGGCACTCTTCACATTGTGGTCGTTGCGCCTTACAGTAATAACGTCCAAAGAAAATCATACGGTGGTGTGTAACTCCCCACTCATCCATTGGAATTTTCTTCATCAATGTCTTTTCCACTTCTAACACAGAATCTTTCCATCTACAAATTGCTAACCGTTTACTCACTCTCTCTACATGCGTATCAACAGCAATCGCTGGAATTCCAAATGCAACCGAAACAACTACATTCGCTGTCTTTCTTCCTACTCCTGGTAATTTCGTCAGCTCGTCACGGTCTTCTGGAACTTTCCCGTTATAATCATCTAGCAACATCTGGCACAATTTTTGAATGTTTTTCGCCTTATTTCTAAACAATCCAATGGAACGTATATCTTGTTGTAATTCTTCTAAAGACACGCTTAAATAATCTTCTGGTGTTTTATATTTTTGAAATAAATTTTTCGTCACTTTATTTACAAGTGCATCTGTACATTGTGCAGATAACGCCACCGCAATTACTAATTCAAATGGATTATCATGAATTAATTCACAATGTGCTTCTGGATACATATCCGCCATTGTGTCTAAACAATAGCGAATTTGCGTTTTATTTAACATATACTTCCTCCTATATTACTGCTCCAACCAATTATAAAAAGGCACTTTCCCAGTGAATTTCGTCTCTTGTTTTGTCGTTTGCTGCGTTCGTTGTTGATTTTCTCTAAATTTCCGTCCTTGGTTTTGGGCTTGATCTATTGTTTTAATACCATTCTTTTTCCACTCAAATAAAATACGATCAATATATCGGAAATTAAGCTTACCACTCATTACAGCTTCCCTGAGGGCCGCTTGAATTAAATTCGGATGATGTTGATCTTGATCTTCCCACATACCCAACGTTTCACATTCAAACGGAGAAAGTGGTCTTCCAAATTCTCTTTCAAATACTGTATATAAATTTACTTGCAGTTGTTTTATTTCTTTTTGTTCTTCCTCTACTGATTCATTCATTAAGAAATGCAATATTTTTTCCCATAGCGGTTGTAAAGAATAACTTTCACACATCATCGCTTCTGATTTTTGTCCACCTTCTAGTGATAAAAAACCTTTTTGAATCAATGTCTGAATTACTTCCATACATTTCATTTCAGTAATCGTCATCCGTTCTGAAATCTCTGACGGAGTCGGAAACGAATTGCCCGATTCTAAAAATGTGTGTACATGAAGTACAACCATAAATTCCATTTCATTTAACCCTAATTTTTTATAATGCATCATAAGTAATTTTGGAATTGCAATGCTTCCCTGCTCAAACCACTGTAACATCATTTTCTTTTTCATCACCAAACACCTCGCTCTCTAGTATAACACACCTTTCGCTATTTCTTTTTGCCACAATTCGTCAAAAAAACCTCCCTATTATGTAGGAAGGTTTTTTGTATTGCATTAATAAAATATACAATTAAGCTTGCACTTTACTTTTCATAAACGTATGAATGCGTTCTAATGCTTTCTCTACTTGTTCAAGAGATGTCGCATATGATAAACGAACATTATTTGGAGCACCAAATCCTGTACCTGGTACAAGAGCCACTTTTTCCTCTTCTAATAGAGCTTTTGCCCAATCATCCACAGTTTCGTATCCTGATAAAGCTACAGCTTCTTTTACATTAGGGAATAAGTAAAATGCACCTTGTGGTTTAATGCAAGTAAAGCCAGGGATTTGAATTAATTTATCATAAATAATGTTTAATCTTTCTTCAAATGCTTGACGCATTGTTTCTACAGGTTGTTGTGAGCCTGCATATGCTGCAATTGCACCGTATTGAGCGATTGACGTAGGGTTTGACGTACTATGGCTCGCTAAGTTCGTCATCGCTTTAATAAGCTGCTTATTTCCTGCTGCATATCCAATACGCCATCCTGTCATAGAATGAGATTTAGATACACCATTAATAATAAGTGTTTGTTCTTTTAATGCATTAGAAAGCTGGGCAATCGAAGTATATTCTGCTCCACCATAAATTAACTTTTCATAAATTTCATCTGAAACGATTAAAATATCGTGTTCTAAACATATTTCTCCAAGCTGTTGTAATTCCTCTTTGCTATAAATCATTCCTGTTGGATTGCTCGGTGAATTAATAATAACTGCTTTCGTTTTCTCTGTAATTGCCTCACGCAGCTGCTTCGCTGTAATTTTGTACTCATTGTCTTCCAGGCCTTCTACGTAAACTGGCTTACCTCCAGCAAGCTTTACTTGCTCAGGATAACTTACCCAATAAGGAGTTGGGATGATAACTTCATCTCCTTCATCAAGCAACACTTGGAATAATGTATATAATGCATGCTTTGCACCGTTACATACAATAATTTCAGATGGATCATACGCAATTCCTTGATCACGTGTAAACTTCTTCACAATTTCTTGTTTTAACGCTTGTAATCCACCTGTTGGTGTATACTTCGTATGTCCTTCTAACATCGCTTTATGTGCAGCATCCATAATATGTTCTGGCGTATTAAAGTCAGGTTCTCCTGCTCCTAATCCAATTACATCATGACCTTCTGCTTTTAATGCTTGTGCCTTTGCTGTAATTTCTAAAGTTGCAGATGGTGTTAAAGCAGCTACTCGCTTTGCTAATTTCATTTGTAGTTCCCCCTACATCTATTTTTCAATGCTGTAGTGACCAGCATAAGCCCCATTTTGAAACTCTAAATAATAATACGTATAACGATCTTCCTGATCAATATATGTAATTTCCCACAACGGAATATCGTTTTGAGCACCTAATTTTACTTTTATAATTTCTTTTGGCTTTGGCTTTGGCTCATCGCCTTTTCCTGTAGCTTGTTCAGCCAACTTTTGCAAAGCTTCTTTTTCAGGAATACCTTCACTCTTTTTCTTCACAAGGACATTCCCTTTTTTATTAGGCACCCAAACAATAATTTGTTCTCCTTTTTCGTCTACACCTTGTACGACTGTATATGAAGATTCTCCATTATAATAATCTACAGATTTTACTTTTGTAAGCTTTGCCTTTTCTTTTGCAATTTCTACAGATTTTTCCTCTTTATGGATTTTCTTTTCCATTGCTTTATTATAAACATACGCCCCATATATTCCGCTAGCAACGATTACGATAACGATTGCAAAGATCCACTTTTTCATTGTATCACTACGTTCTGTAAATCGTAAATACAGCTGTTTCTTTATCTTTTTCGTCTAATGCTAATCCGAACATGAGGTCCTGCTCTTTTAACGTACGATTCAAACTATCAACGATTTTATACAAGTCAGACGAATATTTAAGACGCGTCGTTGATAGGACTTCGATTTTCTTATCCATGAAAAAACTCCTCCGTTACACAAAAATTTCTAATTATAGAAGAACGCAATACGGTTACAATAAGAGTACATTCTTTACAACCCCTGCTTCATCACCCATCTATTATAGCAGGACATGTACTGCAAAAAAAGGTTTCAAGTCGAAAACCAATACATTTTGTATACAAGAAGTAAGAAAAATAAAATTCCTCCTACCCACATTTTTTACGCCTGAAGCTTAAATGTACTTCAGGCGTATTTTTCTTCCAATTTTATTTATTTGGTCGTTCCTTTAATTGTTCTAATAATTCTTCTAAAGGGCCTTCATAAAGCGGAACAGTTGGGATTGATTGTAAAAAACGTTTTCCATAAGAAGCGCTTGTCAAACGACGGTCTAATACAAATACTGTTCCGGTATCTGTACTTGTTCTAATCAGACGACCAAATCCTTGTTTGAAACGCAAGATTGCTTGCGGGAGTGCTAACTTAGCGAATACGTCCTCTCCTTGATTTTGTAACCACTCTCCTTTTGCTTCCATCATCGGTTGATGAGGAGGCGTAAAGGGCAGCCGGACAATAACAAGACAACTAAGGGCATCTCCTGGTATATCTATCCCTTCCCAAAAACTACTTGTTCCTAACAAAATTGATTTGTCGAACTCTTGAAATTTACGAATGAGACGACTTCGGCTCTTATTATTCACACTTTGCGTTAATAATAAATACCCCTCTAATTCCTCATCATTTTTCAAATTCGTATACGCTTCTTTCAACATTTCATACGAAGTGAATAAAACAAGCATTCTACCTTTTGTAGCTTTCGCTATTTTTGCAATATGTGCCGACACAGATTCAATATATTCTTCATTACTTGCTTGCTTAATAAAAGGCACATCTGTTGAAACCATTAATTTCATCTGTTCTTCAAAACGGAACGGTGACGGAACCTGTAATGTATTGGGAGCAAAATCATGTAAACCTAGCTCCTCTTTTATATAGTCAAATGAATCGTTTACTGTTAACGTTGCTGATGTGAAAATAACACTCTTTTTCTGTGTGAAAAATTCATCAGCAAGCCTTTCACCAATATGAACAGGCTGTGCATATAAAACGGTTGAATGAATTGTTCCCTTCGTTTCAGTCTCCATCCATGTCACGTATGAATTTTTTTCTAAAATGAGTAATTGTAAAGATTGTTCCATCTTTCTCAACAACTCAATTAAATGCATAAACTCACCTGTAACAACATGCATCTCCCATTCTAATTTACTTTGCAATATATCAACTTGCTTCTCAAGTGTAGTCAATAATTTCCTTACATCGTATACAAAACGATTTGTTAACTCGGTAATGCTATCCCATAACTTACCTTTCTCTACTTCCGTGTTATATCGATAAATGAGTGGCATATTGCTTATCCCTTGTTCCTGCTTTGTTTGTTTAAAAATGAAAGCACGTAACATTTGGAATAGCTCATCCGCATCAAATTTCAATTCCTTCAAACTATGACTCACCATACGGAAAGTCGAACGAGAGGCTTGCTCTGATTTTTTCATCATTTTATATACTTTAGAAAGTACATCATCTGTTTCTAGCGTACCAAGACGAGATAAAACTAATTGAAAATACATACAGGAGAACTGTTCACCTAATGTTCTACTCGCCGCTTCCTCGATATGATGAGCTTCATCAAAAATAATATGTTCACATGAAGCAAATAGTGGTTCTTCACATGAAAAATCTTGAAATAATAACGCATGATTTGTAATAACGATATCTGCAAATAATGCTTTATTCTTTGCTCGTTGATAAAAACAACGGCTATACCAGTTGCTTTGCATCCCGCCTGGACTATGCACATCACTACAAATGCGGTTCCAAAGTAACTTTCCGCCCTCAGGAATATTTAATTCATCACGATCCCCAGTTTCTGTTTGCAATAACCACACTAAAATTTTTGCCTTTGTGAGCGCCATATCATAATTTTTCTCTTCCTCTTGCAAAGCATATTCAAATTTATGTAGACAAAGATAATGCTTTCTTCCTTTCAAAAGAGCTACTTCAAATGAAAATGGCATTATTTTCTGTAATAATGGAATTTCTTTTTCTAATATTTGTTGTTGCAGTTGTACTGTTTGGGTACTTATGATGACAGGTTCTTCTTTTTTCGTTGCAAAATAAATACTTGGAAGTAAATATGCAAGAGTCTTCCCTGTTCCTGTTCCTGCTTCAATTAATGAAAACCTAGAATCTCTTAGTGCTGTATATATTTCCTTCATCATAATCTGTTGGCTTTCTCTTTTTTCAAACTTTGGCATATTCAATTCAAGTTTATCGATTGCCTTATGCAAGAAAGCATCAAATTTAGATGAACATGTTTCACTGAGATTTAAAGCATAATTTCGTTTTCGAAGCGCAATATTTCGATATACTTCATACCTCTCTGCCGCTTTTCTACCATGCATCATTTTCTTTAAAATATTTTCAGAAAGTACATCCGCTATATCACTTTGAAAAACATCGCTCAATTCATAAAGCGATTGCAAGGTGACAAGTGGTAAATTTTCAATTTCATTCAAAAATTGTAAAAATAATTCCGCTGTTGCAAGAGCATCACTATCCGCACGATGCGGTTGATTGTGCTCTAATTCATGTTGTTTAGCTAAATCACGTAATTTATAACTATCAGCCGTCGGCAAAAGAATTTGCGCCAACTCAACTGTATCAACTTTCGGACAATGTACTTCTGTATATCCAGCACGCCTTAATTCTTCTGTTAAAAAATTCCAATCAAAGTGAACGTTATGTGCAACGAAAGCTGCACCTTGCAATAGCTCAACAACCATCGGGGCTACATCTTGAAATAACGGGGCTTGCTTAACCATACTCTCATCAATCCCTGTTAATTCTGTAATAAATGGCGGAATCTCTCTCTTCGGATTAATAAAAGATGAAAAAATCTCTAATATCTCTCCATCTTCCACTACAACAGCTGCGATTTGGGTAATTTTATCCTTCCCGTCCTTCCAGGAGTTCCCTGTCGTCTCTAAATCCACAACGACATAACGCTTACTCATATATGTAACACCTCAATTTCTTACCTATCAAACGCAAAATTATATAATGTTACTATACCACGTTTTATCTCATCTTAATGAAAAGATGCACAAAAAAGCTATCTCCGTAATAGAGATAGCCTTCTTACTTATAATATCGTACCCGCTTTTTCAGCGCCTAACATTTGGATAATTTGATTATTATCGTCTAATACTGCAATTTTCGGCTCTTGGTTATGAATATTTTCTTCTGCCACTAAACCGTAGCAAATAATAATAACTTTATCCCCTGGCTGTACAAGCCTTGCAGCTGCACCATTTAAACAAACAACACCGCTACCGCGTTCTCCTTTAATAACATATGTCTCTAAGCGAGCACCATTATTGTTATTTACAATTTGTACTTTTTCATTTTCTACAATATTTACTGCATCCATTAAATCTTCATCAATTGTAATACTACCTACATAATTTAAATTTGCTTCTGTTACCGTAGCGCGATGTAACTTCGCTCTCATCATTGTGCGAAACATAGATGCTCCCCCTTATTTAACCGTTAATGTTATATTGTCAATTAATCGTACATTTTCAAATTTAACTGCAATTGCTAAAATGATTCGTCCTTCAATTTTATCTATTACTTGTAGTGAAGGATAGGCATATAAATCAGCATAATCTACAGTGCCTTTCGTATACGTCTCAATATACTCTTTCACAAGAGTTGTAATGATTTCTGCATTACGTTCGCCTGCTTCAATTCTTTCTTTCGCTATACATAGACTGCGGTATAAATGAGGAGCCGCTTCACGCTCTTCTTGTGATAAATACACGTTACGAGAACTTTTCGCTAATCCATCTACTTCCCTTACAATATCCACCGGTACGATCGTAACCGGAATATTAAAATCAGCGACAAATCCTTCAATGACAGCAACTTGCTGTGCATCTTTCATACCGAAATAAGCACGCGTTGGCAATGTAATATTAAATAGTTTCATTAGTACAGTCGCAACACCAGCGAAATGACCAGGTCTTTGTTTGCCACATAATACATCGGTACGTTTCACAACTGCTACTGTTGTCGTTTGTTCTGCTGGATACATTTCTTCTACGCTCGGATAAAATAAATAATCTACACCGTTTTCTTTTGCTACATTTTCATCTCTATCAATATCACGAGGGTATCGATCTAAATCTTCATTCGGCCCAAACTGTAGTGGATTGACAAACACGCTTAAAACTACAATTTCATTTTCTGCTCTTGCCTTACGTAATAAAGTCGCATGACCTTCATGTAAATAACCCATCGTTGGAACAAAACCAATACTTTTTCCACTTATACGAAGTTCGTTTGTAATTTGCTGCATCTCTTGCACTGTAGTTACGATTTTCATTATTGTTTTCCTCCGTATAATGCTAAGCATTCTTCCTCTTTCATTGTGAATGAATGTTTTTCTTCTGGAAATTGCCCTGTCTTTACTTCAGTAACGTATTGTGAAATCCCTCGCACAATCTCCTCTTGAACAGACGTATATTGCTTTACAAATTTCGGAACACGATTTACGCCGTATGAGATAAGATCATGATAAACAAGTACTTGCCCATCTACTTTTTTCCCTGCTCCAATTCCAATCGTCGGAATTGTTAGTTGCTTAGAAATTAATTCCGCTAACTGCATTGGCACACATTCTAACACAAGCGCTATCGCACCAGCTTCCTCACATCTCTTCGCATCTTCTATTAATTTTTTTGCACTTTCAGCATCTTTTCCTTGTACTTTATACCCACCTAGTACTCCTACAGATTGAGGAGTTAAGCCTAAGTGTGCCACGACAGGAATTCCCGCATTCGTCAAGTAATGAATAGTTGATACCACTTCCCCTGCACCTTCTACCTTCAGTGCATGAGCACCACTCTCTTGAACAATGCGGCGCGCATTCACCATCGTATCTTGAGGCGACACATGATACGACATAAATGGCATATCAGTTACAATAAACGTCTCTTTCGCTCCTCGGCGTACAGCTTTCGTATGATGAATCATATCCTCTACTGTTACAGGTACTGTTGAATCGTAGCCGAGCACAACCATCCCAAGGGAATCTCCAACTAGAATCATATCAACTTCAGCTTCTTCTGCTAACTTAGCAGATGGATAATCATACGCCGTTAGCATCGTAATCGGCTCACCTTGCTCTTTCATCTTCAAAAAATCTGTTTTTGTTTTCAAAAACTACTCCTCCTTTATACAGGAGAGAGGAGATGGCCGAAATCATATAAAAAACCCCTCTGGCCATAAAAGGGCAGAAGGGTTGTGTGTTAGTCGGCATTATTCATCCCTCTGTCCCAGTCCGTTATTGGATCAAGGCAGAATCCAAGTTATTATTTTTCGTATTGCTTCGAATCATGGTGCAGTTCGCTCTGATACTGCCCACATTCGAACTAATTATAGCAAACTCCAAAAAGGAATTACTACATTTTTTTGAAAAAATAATTTTTATCCTCATTACGGTATGTGAAATTTTCATAACTAACGCACCCATAGAAAGGATAAATAGCTTTGTTTACATGCATTGTATAACTCGTGAACTAATGATGCAGGTTAATTGAGGAACGTACTTACAAAAGGAGAATTGCGAATGTTTATGAACAAATGGTTATTTCGATTCACCGGTCTGCTTGTGATGATTGTAGGGATGATAACTTTTAGCTCCTTCCATGCATTTGCCTCAGTTAACGTCGTAACACAACCTATCGATTCAACGAAAGTAATTGAGCTTGAATTAAACGATGATTACTTTCAGCCAAACGTCATCACGATTCCAATTGAAGAGTCAACCACATTGCTATTAAAAAACAAAGGTAAGAATGAGCACACCTTTACAGTGAAAAAACTTGGCATTGACGTCGTAGTCGAGTCAGGAAAAGAAAAAAATATTACCGTGAAACCTAAAAATACTGGTACATATGAATTAATATGCCGGTACCATCTTCTTAAAGGGATGGAAGGCAAAGTAATAGTCAAATGAAAAGAAGTTCCAAAAAGGAACTTCTTTTACTTAATTTCGATATCCGCGGAATGAATGTGATGTACTTTCCCTTCATGATCCTCTAGAAGTAATACACCATCCTCTGTAATTCCTTTTGCTACCCCTATAATTGTCTCTCTCATCGTTCGAGCGGTAATTTCTTTCCCGATGCTCACAGCGTAACTTTCCCAAAGAATTTTAATAACAGAGAAACCATTTTGTAAATACTCTTCATATAATTTTTCTAGTTGTAAAAAGATTTGTTGCATAAGCTCTGCACGAACAATTGGCTTACCAGATTCAATCGCTAAAGAAGTAGCAATATGCTGAATTTCCTCATCAAAATGTTCTTGCTTTTGATTCGCATTAATACCAATACCCATAATGACAGCATTAATTTTATCAGGATCCGCCTGCATTTCTGTTAATATACCTACAGCCTTTTTACCTTGAATTAAAATATCATTTGGCCATTTTATTCCTACGTTTACACCCATGCACTTTTCAATTGCTTGTGCAACGCTAACAGCCGCTAACAAAGTAAGTTGTGGTGCATGATGAACCGGGATTGATGGACGTAAAATAATACTCATCCAAATTCCTGTTCCTTTTGGTGAATACCATTTCCTGCTTAAACGACCTCTGCCTGATGTTTGTTCTTCTGCAACAACAATCGTTCCTTCTTCTGCACCTTCATAAGCAAGTTTTGCTGCAATATGCTGTGTGGATTCAACAGTTTCTTCAAAATATACAGTTCTACCAATATGTTTCGTTTGTAACCCTAACTGAATTTCATTAGCAGTTACTTTGTCTGGCTTACCCACAATGCGATAACCTAATCGACGCACAGCTTCAAGTTCATATCCCTCATTCCGAAGGTCCTCCATATGTTTCCACACAGCGGTTCTTGAACAACCAAGTTTATCACTAATCGTTTGGCCAGATACAAACGCGCCATCCGCTTCCGAAAAAACTTGCAATAACTGCTTTCTTATAGTAGATTGCATTCTTGCAGCCACTCCCTTATACACTCTTTCTCATTAACTACGTTTCCTTGTACGATTGCTTCCTCAATTTTTTGAATCATTTCAGCAACCCACGGACCGGGCTTTTTATTTGCCCAGTTTAATAAATCATTCCCAGTCACATTCATTTCTTGGCGACTCTTGATTGGCAATACTTCAAACAACGTTTGTACTCGTTTAACAGATGTATGATCATAGCTTTCAATCATCGCTTCATATACTCTTTCGGCCATTTCAGCGATATGAAGTCCCGTTTTATAAAGAAGGACTGTATCCCAATCCTTCTCCTTTCTCGTACGAATTGTTAATAAAACTGCGACGATATCTTTTATTTTTTTATTCGAAAACTTCCATTGACGTAAAAAGACAGATGGATGCTCTTCTCCGATACAATATAAGAAGAATGCCCATGCCTCAATGTCCGTTTCAAAAGAATCCCAGTTATACTGCGTAGCTTTTAATAATCTCTCTTCTGACATTTGTAAATATGGCAGATGAGAAAATAGCTTCGTTTCTACTAATTCTTGCAAGCCCTTCACGCAATATGTACCAGTTAACAGTTTCTCAAATTCCACTGTAATTCGCTCAATTGCAATATGTTCCAGTAAATGTCCATATGTTTCAATTGCTTGTTTCGTTTTCATTTCTAAAGAAAAACCTAACGTACTTACGAAACGAATACCACGCATCATTCGCAGGGCGTCTTCTTGAAAACGATCCGCAGCATTGCCAACTGTCACAATTTCTCTCTTTTGAATCGCTTCCTGTCCAGCAAATAAATCAACCATTTCGCCTTCTTCTGTCATCGCAATTGCATTCATTGTGAAATCACGACGTTTTAAATCCTCTTCTAATGAACGAACAAATTGAACACTACTAGGTCTTCGAAAATCTTCATATTCGCTCTCTGTTCGAAAAGTGGTTACCTCATAAGGTTCACCATTTTCTACCACAATTACAGTTCCATGCTCAAGACCAACAGGAACATGTCTTGGAAATATAGCCATCACTTCTTCTGGTAAAGCAGATGTCGCAATATCAATATCTCCAATCGGCCTATCGATAATAAGATCTCGTACGCTTCCACCGACAAAGTAGGCCTCATGTCCTTGTTGCTTTAAAGTCTCAATAATAGAGCTAGCTTTTTTAAATCTTTTCATTTTTGTCATCCCTTAGTACATCATAGTAAATCGTTTCATATTGTGAGACGATTTTTTCAGAGCGGAACTGCTCGTAAACACTTGCTCTTGCTCGCTCTCCCATATTACGGTGAAGTTCTTCATCCTTTAATAGCTGAATGGCTTGATTTGCCACTCCTGCTGGATTGCCAACTTCACATAAATATCCTGTTTCACCATGTTGAATGACTTCTGGAATACCTCCAACCCTTGTTCCGATACAAGGTACACCACACGCCATCGCTTCTAATAAAACAAGACCAAAACTCTCCTTCTCTGATAGAAGCAACATTAAATCACTCATCGCAAGTAGCTCTGCAACATTATCTTGCTTCCCTAAGAATAAGACGCGATCTTCAATATGTAGATTTTTCACTATCTGTAAAATCGTGCAAAATTCTGGTCCATCTCCAACAAGAAGCAACTTTGCATCTACTTCTGTAACAATTTTAGCAAATGCCTGAACAACATCTTGAACACGTTTCACTTTACGGAAATTTGAAATGTGAATTAGTATCTTTTCACTCTCACTTATACCGTATTCTTTCTTTAATTGAGACATATCACGCTTGAAATATACACGTTCGTCTATAAAGTTATATACCGTTTGAATGTTTTTATTTGGTTTTACAAGCTCATGCGTTTCGTTAATTAATGAATGCGAGACAGCCGTCACAACATCAGATTGCTCAATACCAAAACGAATTAAATTATTTAGCGAAGGGTCGGAACCTAACACAGTAATATCTGTTCCATGCAAGGTTGTAACAATTTTAATACGCTCTCCAATCATTTGTTTTGCTAGATAAGCACAAATTGCATGTGGTATTGCGTAATGCACATGTAAAATATCTAGGTTTTCTCTTTGTGCAACCTCTGCCATTTTACTCGCTAACGCTAAATCGTATGGTGGATATTGAAATACAGAGTATTGATTTACCGTCACTTCATGAAAATAAATGTTTGGATACACTTTATTTAACCGGAATGGTAAACCCGATGTAATAAAATGAATTTCATGCCCGCGTTCCGCTAATTGCTTTCCTAATTCTGTTCCAACAACTCCAGAACCACCTACAGAAGGATAACATGTAATACCTATTTTTAATTTCATTTACATCCCCCTATTAAATCAGCATGTAATAAAACCGGTTTCTTACTCATAAATCCCTCGGCATATAAGACTCCAACTTCTTTTCCAAACATTTTCTCTCGAGCGACCACAGTTTCAACATAACCTTCTGTTAACGGCGTTTTCACACCATCACTACTTGTTGAAAACTGACTTTCATATGCTTCTAATGCTTCCACTTTTATAGAAAGGTACTCACTTATATCTATACAAAAATTCGGTTTATGAAAACCATTAATCATATAATAATAAAAAGACTCCACACGATGTGGTGGAAGCTCTGGCATATATTTACGAATTCCCGCTGAAAAAATAGCTTCTTCCACAAGTTTTGCACAATTCGCATGATCTGGATGACGATCTTCATAATACGGCGCAAAAACTAGTTTTGGTTTATATGTACGAATCACCTTTACAATTTCACGTATATACTCTTCTTTCATATACAAACCACGGTCTGGCATCGCTAAATTCAGTCTCGTTTTTACTCCCATTATACGAGCTGCCGCCTTTGCTTCTTCTTTTCTCAATTCTATCGTTCCATTAGAAGAAAGGTCAGCTTCTGTTAAATCACAAATACCTACTTCATACCCTTGCTTCGTATATTTAGCAATGGTACCAGCCATGCCGATTTCAACATCATCGGCATGAGCACCAAACGCTAATATATGTAATCCACTCATAATTGTTCCCCTCATTTTCTAAACTTGCGGTAATCTAAATCTCCTCGCTCTAATGCGTGCATTAACATTTCAGCACTTGCCATATTCGTTGCAAGTGGAATCGCATATACATCACATAGACGAAGCAATGCATTTACATCTGGTTCATGCGGCTGAGCAGTTAGTGGATCCCGAAAAAAAATCACCATATCCATATCATTTTTGGCAATCATGGCACCAATTTCTTGATCACCACCAAGAGGACCCGACTGAAATCTTGTTACAACTAAACCAGTTGCCTCCATAATACGAAGTCCTGTCGTCCCTGTTGCAAACAATTCATGTTGCTCAAAAATTGGTTTATATGCATACGCAAACGAAACCATGTCATTTTTCTTTTTGTCATGTGCGATTAAGGCAATTTTCATCCGTTGTCTCCCCTTTAGTCAATAATGTTTTCTAATCCGTACACAAGATGATCTAAATTCATTACTGTATCAATTGATAGTTTTACACCTGACATAAAGGATGCACGATTGAATGAATCATGGCGAACCGTTAACATTTGTCCATCTCCACCAAACATTACTTCTTGGTGTGCAATAAGTCCTGGTAAACGTACACTATGAATGTGAATGCCGTCTACATTTGCACCACGAGCACCTTCTAGTTGCTCTACTTCATTTGGGTGACCTTGCTGCTTTGATTCACGGTTTTGACGAATTAATTCTACTGTTTTTACAGCTGTACCAGATGGTGCATCTAATTTTTGATCATGATGCAATTCAATTACTTCAACATCTTGGAAGTACTTCGCTGCCATTTGTGAGAATTTCATCATAAGAACTGCACCAATTGCAAAGTTTGGAGCGATAATTGTTCCTACTGCTTTTTCTTTCGCATTCTCTGTTAATTGCTTTAGTTCTTCTTCTGTAAATCCAGTTGTACCAATAACAGAACGAAGTCCACGATCAACTGCTAGTGTAACGTGTTGTTTCCCGACTTCTGGCGTTGTTAAATCTAACAACACATCTGCTTCTATTTCCTCTAAACAAGTATGTAAATCTGCGTAAATTGGCGCTTGTAACGCTGGCATGCCCGGTAAATCAGAGATTTTCTCTCCACCATGCTTATAATCCACTGCTGCTACTAAATTAAAATGTTCGGTTCTTTCCATAAGAAGGACTGCTTCATGTCCCATACGTCCTCTTGGTCCAGCGATAATTACTTTAATTTCTTTCATTATTCTTTCTCTCCCTCATCAATACGTGTCCAGCGATCTTTGTCGCGAGTATTAAATTTATTCATTACAATGTTATGTGCTGTTTCTAAATCAATATTTAAACTATTTGCCATACAAATCATAACAAATAATACATCTCCAAGCTCTTCTTCAATACTACGTTCTGTTTCAGTTGTTTTCTTCGGTTTCTCACCATAATAATGATTAACCTCTCTTGCAAGCTCCCCCATTTCTTCCGTTAAACGAGCCATCATTGCAAGCGGACTGAAATAACCTTCTTTAAACTGACCAATATATGCATCTACTTCTTTCTGCATATCCTTCATCGTTTTCGCTTCCATACAATTCACCTCTAATCCTTCCTCTTTCATGTTAGCCAATTCATCGCCATTTGACAAATATTATTCCCCGCCAAACACCTATTTGCGACCCTTTTTTAGATAGAATATAATAAAGTGAAACTTTCTTTTGCGATTTTTGCAAAAGATTAGTTGAACCAATCGGGTTCCTACGGCTGGTTTGTCCTTCTTCAGAGCTTTATCCCCTACCAGCCGTTGGAACGGGGTAAAGGGAAACTTTCTTTTGCGGTTTTTGCAAAAGATCAGCCCGAACCAATCGGGTTCCTACGGCTGGTTTGTCCTTCTTCAGAGCTTTATCCCCTACCAGCCGTTGGAACGGGGTAAAGGGAAACTTTCTTTTGCGGTTTTTGCAAAAGATCAGCCCGAACCAATCGGGTTCCTACGGCTGGTTTGTCCTTCTTCAGAGCTTTATCCCCTACCAGCCGTTGGAACGGGGTAAAGGGAAACTTTCTTTTGCGGTTTTTGAAAAAGATCAGCCCAAACCAATCGGATTTTTGTAGCCTTCACTATTTTACTAACAACTAGAAATTACTTATCATTAGGTTTTACCGTTTCAGCGGAGCAATGCAATCTACATAATTAGGGGGATTTCTATATGACATCAAATTTGAAGATTCGAAATATCATTTTCATTTTAATCGGTTCCGCTATTTTTTCTTTCGGTATTGTGAATATCAATATTGAAAATCACCTTGCGGAAGGTGGATTTACCGGTATTACACTATTATTGTATTTTCTATTTAAGTTTGACCCTTCTTACTCAAACTTAATTTTAAATATCCCTATATTTATTATTGGTTGGAAGTTACTTGGAAGAACGACATTTTTATATACGCTAATCGGCACCTTTAGCGTATCTTTATTTCTATGGATTTTTCAACGTTACGATGTTCTGAACTTACATTTAAATTTACAAAATGATATGACACTCGCGGCTTTATTCGCCGGGGCATTTATTGGTATCGGTCTTGGAATAATATTTAAATATGGCGGGACTACTGGCGGTGTAGATATTATCGCGAGACTCGCTCATAAATATGTTGGCTGGAGTATGGGGAAAACGATGTTTATGTTTGATGCTATCGTCATTATCATCTCGATTCTTACATATTTATCATACCGCGAAGGCATGTATACGTTAGTTGCTGTTTTTATCGGGGCGAAGGTCATTGATTTTATGCAAGAAGGAGCCTATGCGGCGAAAGGAGCAACTATTATCTCAGATAAAAACGATGAAATTGCTGCCAAAATTTTATCTGATATGGAACGCGGAGCTACTTTTTTAAAAGCTGTTGGATCGTATACAAAAGTGGAGCGGAACGTATTATATTGCGTTGTTGCTAAAAATGAAATCGTGAAATTAAAAAATATTATTACTTCTGTAGATCCTCATGCCTTTGTTGCAGTAAGTGATGTACATGATGTAGTTGGTGAAGGTTTTACATTAGATGAAAATAAAAATCCGTTACATACATAAATGCAACTAGAAAAGCTCTCTAGCTTTTCTAGTTTTTTATTACATATTTTTTAAGTTTCTCTAAATCCTCATAAATAAGCTCCAATAAACTCCGATTATAAAAAATGGAAGCAGGATGAAAAGTCGGAAAGATATGATATTCTTGCTCTGACCATGTAAACGCTGCACTTTGCATATCCTTTAATTTTTGAATAGGCTGTTTTAATAATTGTCCGTGCACATCTGTGATTTTTGTATTTTTTCCCGTTAAACGTTGAAGACCGATATTTCCAAGTGTGACAATAAGCTTCGGGTCTATTTTCTCTAATTCATAATCTAACAAAGGGGCATGGGCAAGTATTTCTCCTTGATTTGGCGTTCTATTATACTTTTTCTGTATGATTTCACCATTTCGTTCTTTTTTCTCTCGCCACTTATAAGGTCTACTTCGAACAGCGCTCGTAATATATACTTCTTCCCTTGTAACGTGAATCCGTTCTAAAAAACCCATTAATTGTTTTCCAGCTCTCCCGCTAAACGGAATCCCATTATGAATTTCTGTTTCACCAGGCGCTTCTCCTAACAACATAAATTTTGGATTTTCAGGACCTTGTCCACTTAAAAAGCCTTCTAACTGATAAGAAGCGCTTTGTTCTTTCACTTGTTTTACTAAATGGCTTGGATATTTCACTTCCCACACTGCCTTTCCGCATTACTTCTATTGCTTCTATTATTTCTATTTGCAGTACATTATATAATTCAATCCACAATACAAAAAAAAGACTATCAAATGATAGTCTTTAGTCGTCGCTACGCTGCATACCAGTATACATTAATACGAGACGTAATAATTCAAATACCGCTACAGCTGCAGCCGCTACATATGTTAATGCCGCCGCATTTAATACTTTACGAGCTTGGCCATATTCATCTGTTGATACGATACCTAACGCTTCAATTTGTTGCATTGCACGCTTTGATGCATCAAACTCAACTGGTAATGTAACGAGTTGGAACACAACACCTGCTGCCATTAAAATAATTCCTAATAACAATAGTTTTGACATTGTCGCAAATATACCAATCATAATAAATACCCATGATATATTCGATCCAAAATTCGCCACAGGCACTAACGAATGACGAATACGCATAAAGTTATAATCTTTTGCATCTTGAATTGCGTGTCCTACTTCGTGTGCTGCCACTGCTGTACCAGCAACTGAATGACCGTAATAGTTATCTGTTGATAATCGAACTGTTTTGGCAGTTGGATCATAATGGTCTGATAAATGACCTGGTGTTTCTTCTACAGCTACGTTGTATAATCCATTTTCATCTAAAATCTTTCGAGCCACTTCCGCTCCTGTCATACCTGATGTTGAATAAACTTGTGAATACTTGCTATAAGCACTACGTACTCTTGACTGTGCATACAACGGTATGATCATTATGATCGCGAAGTAAATTAAATAAAACATCATGAACCTCCATTGAAGTTTTAATTATAGTACTTCTCATTCTATTTTCTTCTGCCATCATTGTCAATGAATAAACCTTACAATCCATATCTTTATTTATTGCATTATCTATTCTTAGAGTGTACATTACTTTTTCTTTTTTCTCTCTCTCCTTTATACTTTCTCCATCCAACATAAGTTAATGTGAATAAAATAAGACCTCCAGTAATTGTCATAAACCAAATGAGAGAGGGTGCAATTTCATCTTTTTTTACTGTGTGAAATATTTTTTGCAAATCCCCTTTAATGATTCCTACTTGCATTTGCCCACCTTTCGTATTTAACATAACGTTACGAAATTCATCCAAATAAGATAAATGGGCATTTACACGCTGCACTTCGTTTTCTGGCAGGGCAATCATTAAACTTGGATAAATAATATTAAATTCATGTAAAAATGTGTTTAACGTTTGCTGAAACTGTCCCGTATCTTCTTTTTTCATCGCTTTTTCCATTTGAGAAAAGGCACCCATTACTTTTCTTTCTCTTTCCATCCAAAGTGGTTGATATTTCGACACTTGCGCATCAACAGCGAGCTGCAGGGCTAACACATTATCAATTTTAACTTGTTTACCTAAATCTGTTTCCGAGAGAGATTGTTTCGCCTTGTCGTAAGCTAAAGAAATAACTCTAACTTGATCTGGCGTTACTTCTTGCTTCTTTTCATTCCCCTTTATAACAAACTGCTCGGAGAAATGTTGTAATACTTGTACTGCTTTTTCATCTTCATTACGCTTCACTAATTGTAATGAGTCGTCTAACAACCCTGTTAGTTCACTCCACTCTTCAGCATATATACGTAACGGAAACATTATAATTAGAAATGCTATTAATCCAATTAATGTTCTCTTCATCACGGTCCCCCCTATAACTACTAGTACAAAATATGTTAATTTGGACAAGAATAGAACAGTACTAGACCGAAAAATATATTATCGTTTTACAAACAAAAAAATTCTCTTTAAACAGAGAATTTTTCCTTTGAAATCCTTTTCTTTTTTACGAAATATCTATACAAGCTGTAACAAAGTATGCTGCCGCATAAAATAAATAATAAAATTGCACACGCAGCATGCATAAAGAATTCTTCTGGTAACATTAATATAATTGGATCCGTTTCAATATCAAACATCCAATAATCATTACTGAATAAAAGCTTATGGAATAATACAAAACTCTTTTCAAAATTAATAGCGATCGGTAACATGAGCGCTATCGGTAACATAATTGTTAAAATTGATCCGTGCAGTAAAAACTTTTCATTTTTCTTTTTTAATAAATAAATCCCGCCTATTATTGAAATCATAATTGTCGCATACATTACATATTGAATCTTTACTAAAATATTTTTAACATCTACAAAATGAATACGTCCATTTGTAGACATATCTAATGTTGGCAACTGCAATGCTCCATCATAAAACGGCGATAAATATGTAATAAGCACATCATAATTTCTTTTAATATCATCCTTCGTCATATCCGCTAAATCTGGAATGTTTAAAAAATCAATTTCAAAATAATATAGCCATTTTCCGTATACAACCGCCGTTGTTGCGAGTGCAAATATAGAAAATGCTATGCTATATGAAACAATTATAGTAATCAATCGATCCAATATTTTTGTACCACTCTTATTTTTTTTCATTTTCTCCCCCTAAATGTTCTAGCTATCATAAAGAAAACTGTTTTCGGTTCTCACGCAAGCAATAATAATATGTAAGACATAGTGTGACGATGCTTAGCCAAAACGTAAAGTAACCAATTTTTTCTACAAACAAATGCATAATTCCATATCTCGGCATTTGCCAAAATAAATAATCAATTGCATCATTATGTAATGTCCATATAGCCGCTACCGCAAAATGCCATTTTTTTATACGGTAAAACGGTGCATATAACAATCCTTGTACTGCCATCGCAAAGTGCGAAAGCATTAACATATACCCCATAAGACCAATAGGACCTTTTACATAGATCATAATTGCATTTACAACAACAGCCCATATACCATATTTCATTAAAGTAACAATCGCTAGCGCCTCTATTAATCCCCAATTTCTCTTCCTTAAAAAAGCAATTAAAACAAAGACAAAAAAGAGACTCGCCATCGGGCTATCGGGTACAAACGGCCAAAATATAAGTGAGGTTTCTTTTAATTGATTTCCATACCATATAAATCCGTATATTGTACCTAATATGTTAACAACTAATAAAAATAATAATATAGAGCGTTGTCTTAACATTGCATACAAGTAAACCAAGCTGTATGTCCAACACCTTTCAAACAAAGTCATTCTTTCCTTAAACTCTACTCTATTATATAGTAAACTTTCTTTCATCAAAATAAAAAGCTGACTACAAATTTTGTAGTCAGCTTTTTATTATTTTTTATTATACTTTGCAACGAATTCCGAAAGTTTCTTCAGTTCCTCATCTGTACCTTTAAATACACCTTTAGGCATTGAACCTTTTCCATCTTTCGCAATTTTAGCAATTTCTTCTGGCTTTAAAGTTAAATTTTGCAGTGCCGGTGCTGCTGCCCCGCCTTGTAAATTGTCACCGTGACATGTTAAACAAGTATTTTTTTGCATTAATTTATAGCCGTCATCATTTTTATCAACTGGTGCTGTTTTTACAATTGCTCCTTGTTTTTTTGCAGCTTCCCAGTCGTGGTGTGCTACAGATTCCCAAGTTAAAAAGATAATCGATGCAATTGCTAAAAGCATAAATCCAGTTGCTACAGGACGCTTCAATGGGCGTCTTTCTGGTCCTCGATCAAGAAATGGAGCTAACAGTAATGCGCCAAACGCAATTCCTGGCATAATAAACGCTCCAATTACAGTAAATGAACCAGAAGCATAAGAATACTTTAATAACTGATACAAGAATAAGAAATACCAATCTGGAAGTGGTATATATCCAGCATCAGTTGGATCCGCCATTCTCTCAAGTGGTGACGGATGCGCCACTGTTAAACATAAATAACCGATTAAAAAAACTGCACCAACCATCCATTCTTTTAGCAAGAAGTTCGGCCAAAACGCTTCTGTTTTTCCTGGGTATTCAGAATAGTCTTTTGGAATATTTGGTTTCCGAGCTACTGGTACCCGAGAATCTCCTACAAACTTCATCCCTTTGCCGCGATGCATAATCTCCCTCCTTTAGTTCTTTCCCCTTTAATTTAGCAATCTCTTATAGCGGACCGGAAATACCTTGTTTGCGAATCATGATGAAGTGGAAGGCCATTAAACCTAGAAGTGCAGCTGGTAAGAAGAAGACGTGAATAGCAAAGAAGCGAGTTAATGTCTGAGCGCCAACAATTTCGGAATGACCAGCGAGTAATGTTTTAATATAAGGACCAATAAGCGGCGTTTGCTCTGCAATTTGAATCCCTACTTTCGTAGCAAATAATGCTTTCATATCCCACGGTAATAAATATCCGGTAAAACCAAGACCTAGCATAACAAAGAAAATAAGAACACCAACAATCCAGTTTAACTCACGAGGCTTTTTATACGCACCCTGGAAGAAAACTCTAAGTGTATGTAAAAACATCATTACAATGACGAGACTAGCGCCCCAGTGGTGCATACCACGAACAATTTGCCCGTATGCAACTTCATTTTGTAAATAATAAACCGATTCCCAAGCATTTTTAATATCAGGCACATAATACATCGTCAAAAACATTCCTGATAAAATTTGAATTACAGTAACGAAAAAGGTAAGTCCTCCAAAGCAATAAACGAATGCAGAAAAGTGATGTGCCGGGTTTACATGTTCAGGTACTTCATGATCAGCGATATCACGCCATATTGGTGTAATATCTAACCTTTCATCTACCCAATCATAAATTTTATTTAGCATCTACTTTGCACCCCCTTTTGGCTTCGCTTTGCCTAAATACAGCGTTCCATCTTTTACTTTGGACTCGTATACATCAAGCGGAGCAAGGGGCGGCGTGCCTTTAATGTTCATTCCGTCTTTTGTGTAACGGCCCCCGTGACATGGACAAAAGAATTGATTAGGATGTGCTTTGTCCGAATTCCAGTTAACTGTACATCCTAAATGTTTACATACTGGAGAGAACGCAACAATGTCTCCGCTTTCATCTTTATGAACCCAAGCTGATTTTGGCTCTTCGGACTTGTACCAACCATCAACCTGCTTCACCTTAAAGTCGAAACGTTTCGGCTCTGTTGTAATATCCTTTACTTGTGCAACAGCAACCATATCCGTTCCCGCTTCTTTTCTTAACACCGGATCAAGCGCAAATCGCGTCATCGGCATTAAAATACCCGCTGCCATAAAGCCTCCTACCCCTGTAAGGGTGTAATTTAAAAACTGTCTTCTTGATACACGATGTTCTTTCTCGCCCACGAAAATTCCCCCCCTCTATCAGAAATTGTCCCCTCGTGATAAATTATATAAAAAATAAAAACTAGGACACTATCATGATATAATACGCTTAGGTACAGGTCAATATCATACTACTCATAATAATAAGAACTTTCTGTTTATTATTACTTTCCCCATTTTTCTTCTAACATCACCATTATATTTTTTATATGTGCATGAATAACTTCTCTTTTCGCTTGATCACTAAATTGTTCTAACGCTAATGAAGGAAACCAAAATAAATCTCCTTGTAACTCTTGCATATCTTCTTTCCATGAAAAATCACTTGTAACATAAGCAATATGCTTAAAACCTTGCTTTTGCAAATGATTTGTCCATTCTTGCAAACGACCTTTTTCATTTTTTTGACTTTCTACTAAATACGTAAATGCCGGTAGTAAAAGTACTCTTCCTTTATATTCTCTTTCCAACTCCATACTCAACAATTCGATAAATTCACCTTGTTCTACTACCATTTTCATTTCTTTTGCTGCCGAAATTGATAAAAGTGGTATAACACCTGTATCTACATACTCTCTTGCTTGCTCAAACTGCTCCACATCTTTTACACTCCATTTCAAATGTCTTCCCTCCCCTCACCTGCAAATGACAGAACTTTCACTTTATATATATTAAACCATACTAAAAGAGGTAAAAAAAGAAAAACTACCTATATTAAGGTAGTTTTTCTTAAAAAGTCTGAAATTTGTAAAATTTTATGAATCCAAATGAATTCTATAACATCTTTAACTCAGCTGTTAACTTATGAAAGGCTTCCTTATCTTGCTTATCCAGCGCTTCATCAATTTGTTTCAAAAGACGTTCTCTTCTAAAAGAAAATACACTTTCTTCTAAAAATCTTTCTGCAAGTAAACGATCTTTTTCATTTACTTCAATATGCTTTGGTAAATACGGGTTTTCTTCTAATACAGCTACATAATTGGCATTTTGAAACGATGATTTAAAATTGAGTTGAATATAAATATCTTCATCTCGATTTAAACGAATATCATGAAACGATTTTTCAGCATCTGTTGTCATAACATTTTGTTTAAAAAAGTGAAATGGTGTGTCCTTCACACAATTCGCGGACATCACTAAACCACGTGGACAATATTTTGCATGCTCTACGAAGTGGACTTTATGCATCAATTGGTCATGACTCATTAAATAATTCAAAATCCATACGCATTCACGCTGTTTCAGTTGGTAATTATTCAAAAACCATTTTACAAAATCCTTCTTCTCGTTTACAGAAACAGGGGTATTCATAGCAATTAAGTCCCTCCTCTGTCTTTCTCTTTTCTTTTTAGATTCAAGAAGCGGCATTCAGTTTCCTTCCAACTTATGAAAAATCCTCTAAATTATATAACAATTCTTCAATATGAATTTGTGTCGGGTCTAGTTGTATTAACTGAGTAAATACTTCTTTCGCCTCTTTTCGCATACCTTCTTCCAATAAGAAATAACCGTACTCTTCCAAGAAGTCTGGATGATTCTTAAAAGAAGTATATGCACTTTCATAGTGTTTTAATGCATCCGAATACATTTCTAATTGTTTTTTTGCAAACGCAAGATCCCAAAGTAGTTGTGTATCTGGTTCTCCGCTATCAATCGCACGCTCTACAACTGCAATTAGCTCTTCATACTTTTCTTGTTCTTTTAAGATATACGCATATTTTAATATCGCACCTAAATGTCCTGGATCTAACTCAAGCGCTTTTTGAAGCACTTCCTCTGCTTCTGCTATTTTTCCTAATTTCGCCGCAATGTTCGCTAATTCTACATAAAATGGTACAGAAAGCTCATCTACTTTAATTCCTTCTTGAAGTGTTTCATAGCTTTCTTGAAGCATTCCTTCTTTTTCATAGCTTTTCGCTAAATACATGTACAGCGATGCATACTCCGGATCTAATTCTTTTAGTTCTTGCCAAGCACCAATTGCTCTTTGGTATTCTTCACCTTGGTATAATGTGAAGGCATATCCAAATAATGAGTGGATATCTTTTTGTTCCTCTAAACCTGCTTCATAGTAAGAGATCGCTTCTTCCCAATTTCCAATCGCACTTAACGTTTCTGCGAGGCGAAGTGCAATGACAACACCACCCATGACTTTATGTTCTGCTAATAGCGACTCATAATGAGTGATTGCCTTTTGTTCTTCACCTTTACTACTATATAGCTCTGCTAATCCAAACGTAATAACAGGTTCGTCAGGCATCATTTCTTTCGCCTTTAATAGTTTTTGTTCTGCTACATCATCGAAACCTTGCATTTGGAATAAATCTGCAACAAGTAATAACGATTGAACATATAAGTCATCATTTTCTGGAATATCATGAAGCACTTCAATGGCTTCATCTTCTTTGTCTAGATCAATATATAATTCTGCTAAAAATACAGTGAATTCACTTTCTTCCGGGTACAATAAACGCAAGTCTTCTGTAATAGCTAACGCTTCATCCGTAAATCCAAGTGTATGATAATAGCGAGCGATATCATACTTCTCTTCATCATTCGCAATTTTTAATTGTTCTTTTAATAATTGTAATCCTTTTTCCGCTTCACCATTTTCAATATATGAAACAGCTTCTTCAAACTTTTGCATAAACGTCTCCTTTAATTCTAACAAATATTATTTTCTGTTCATTATCATAAGCAACTAGGTGTATGAACGCAATCTTTAGAATGAGCATACTTCTTCTTGTACTTTCACTGATAACGATTCGAATATGACACCGATACCGCATTACTACTTTCTATTGTACCGTTTTCTTTCATTACCGTGCAAATAACTTCCCTTATTAATTATTAACACGCACGGATCAAGCTTTACAGGCCTTCATTTAAATAAAAAAGACTCCTATATTAGGAGCCTTCACAAACTCTTAAGAGTATGTTTCTTCTTTCTTTACTTGCTCATTTACAAGCTCTTTCAATAATTCTATAATTTCATCATTTTCTTCTTTCAAACCGACAGTAATACGAATACCATCATGTATACCAAATGCAGCACCAGAACGAACAATATATCCTTTCTTCATTAATCGTTCGAAAGCCTCATTACCAGGAATACCGAGTTTTAAGAAAATGAAATTTGTTTGAGATGGATAATAAAATACGTTATATTCCTTACAAAATGCGTAATATTGATTTAATCCTTTTTCATTCTTTTTCACACATTCTTGTAAAAATACTTGATCTTCTAATGCAGCGAGTGCTACAGCCTGCGCTACAGTCGATGTATTAAATGGTAACCTTGCTACTTCTAGCTGCCCGATTAAATTTGCATTACCAACCGCATATCCGATACGGAAAGCAGCTAAACCATATGCTTTTGAAAACGTGCGTAAAACCATAAGATTTTCATACTTTTCAAGAAGTGGTAATGTTTGCGGATAGTCTTCTGCCCCCGCATATTCATAATATGCTTCGTCCATAATAACGAGCGCTGACTTAGGAACTGATTCTAAAAATGAAAGTAAGTTTTGTTTCTCTACATATGTACCTGTCGGATTATTTGGGTTACAAATCCATACAATCTTCGTTTTATCATCTACTCGCTGTAACATCGCATCTAAATCGTGAATGCCATCTTTAAGTGATACTTCACGAACTTCTGCTCCTTCAATAACAGCATGGTGATGGTATTGCGAGAATGTTGGATTCGCCATTACAACATTTGTTCCTTCATGTAGTAATGCACGGCTAATCATTTGAATGACTTCATCTAATCCACTACCAAACAACAGTTGTTCTGCTTTGACACCTAACTGCTCTGCTACTTTTGTCCGAAGTTCAAATGCATATCCATCTGGATAAAGAGCGTATTGACTCGCTAAAGAAGTTAATGCTTCTGTTACGCGTGCTGAGCAACCGAATGGATTTTCGTTCGATGCTAATTTCACAATTTTTGATAATCCATATTCCCTTTTTACTTCTTCAGTATTTTTCCCAGGTACATATGCTCTCAAAGTTAACAATTGCTCTTTCACTCTCATTTTTCTTCCCCCAGTCATTTTATTCAATTACAATACGGTTATAATCCCTTACTATAATCGTTTATCATTACCGTCACTATTACGAGAATACCTCTAAACAAGCACTTCGCACCTTTTAAACCATATCCTTTTGAAATGCCTCTAACGCAATATGAACAGTCTCATCTGGAATAGATACGACATTCACTACCCCATATTCCTGCATAAGCACCATATGAATCGCTCCAGCATTCGCTTTCTTATCCTGTTTCATCAATTGAACGAGGCGCTCTACATTCAAATCACTTGGCATTTTGGGATATCCGTACTTCAAGAACCACTGCTTCATCTCTTCATAGGAAAGATCAACCTTGTACACTTGCTCACTTAAAAACAAGGCAAATAACATTCCAACCGCTACTCCGTCACCGTGAGTAATATTTCCATATCCTAGTTCTTTTTCAAGAGCATGGCCTAACGTATGTCCAAAGTTCAAATGCGCACGTACACCTTTTTCTGTTTCATCTTGTGATACAATATTTGCCTTTACAGGAATTGCCTTCGTTAATATATGGATTAACTTCTCATCACGAAGATCCGCTAATGTTTGCACTTCTTCTTTTAACCAATGATACAGCTTTACATCGCCAATAAGAGCATGTTTTATCACTTCTGCATAACCTGAACGCCACTCTTTTTCAGGAAGTGACTGTAAAAACGGCGTATGATATACAACTACTTCCGGTTGATGGAATGCACCGATCATATTTTTACCTAACGGATGATTGATCGCTACTTTCCCACCTACTGCGCTATCGTGAGCTAATAAAGTCGTTGGAACTTGAACAAAGCGAATTCCACGCATAAACGACGCAGCAACAAAACCAGCTAAATCTCCAATCATCCCGCCTCCAAGTGCAATAATTAAAGAATTTCTATCTAATTTATTTTCAAGAGCTGACGTATGAGCCGCATAGAAATTTTCAAAAGACTTCTCTTTTTCGCCACTCGGTACAACGAATGAAAATACTGTTTGCTCTATTTGCAACGCGTCTACAACTGTCTGTAAATGTAAAGTTGCAACAGCTTCATCTGAAATAATCATGATGTTTGATACAGATGGCTGCATGTTTTGAATGATTGTTGTCAAATGTGACAACGATTCTTTTCCTACATGTACATCATATTCTTTTGATTTCGTTTGAATATGTATGTTTCCCATTAAAATCCCCTCGCATATTCATTATGTTTCTCAATATTTTCACGAATAAGGTCCATACGATCTAATCCGAATTGTTCTATTAAAGCTGTCGCTAATTCCCAAGCCACAACCGCTTCTGCAACGACACTAGCTGCTGGCACAGCACAACTATCTGAACGTTCAATGCTCGCTGTAAAAGGCTCTTTCGTTTCAATATCTACACTTTGAAGAGGTTTATATAGTGTAGGTATCGGTTTCATCACACCGCGCACCACAATTGGCATTCCAGTCGTCATACCGCCTTCTAATCCACCTGCATTATTTGTTCTTCGTGTATATCCATGTTCCTCATTCCACAGAATTTCATCATGAACTTCACTTCCCGGTCTATGCGCTGCTTCAAAACCAATTCCAATCTCGACGCCTTTAAAAGCATTAATGCTCATAATTGCGGCTGCTAATTTTGCATCCAGTTTTCGATCATAATGCACATAGCTACCGACCCCAATTGGCATTCCTTCCACAATCACTTCAACGATTCCACCGATTGAATCTCCATTTGCTTTCGCATCATCAATTGCTTTCATCATTTGGTTACCTGCTTCTTCATCTAAGCAACGTACAGGTGATGCTTCCGTAATACTTTTTAATTCTTCAATTGAACTATACGTAATTTCCTTAGCCTGTACACCGCCAATTTCAATTACATGGCCCGCTACTGTAATACCAAGTTCTGCTAACACCTTTTTAGCAACCGCACCAGCAGCAACACGCACTGTCGTTTCGCGTGCTGAAGAACGCTCCAGTACATTTCTCATATCTCTATGACCATATTTAATCGCACCATTTAAATCAGCATGTCCAGGTCTTGGTTTTGTTACTTTCCTTTTCATTTCTTTTTCTTCTTGTTCCGTTAAAGGCTCTGCGCCCATAATTTTTGTCCAATGTGCAAAATCACGATTTTCAACAACAAGTGCAATTGGAGAACCTAATGTCTCTCCATGTCTAACACCACTTACAATTTGCACTTGATCTGTTTCAATTTGCATGCGTCTACCACGCCCATGCCCCTTTTGCCTTCTAGCTAACTCTTCATTTATATCATCCGCTACTAAAGGCAGTCCTGCTGGAACACCTTCTATAATTGTTGTAAGTTGTGGACCATGAGATTCACCAGCTGTAATATATCGCATACGTTATTCCTCTTTTCGTATATGTATTTATCTCGCTATATTAAGCAATGATATTATCTTTCCTTACTCTAAAAATATGAAAGAAATTATATATTTGATCAGCCATTCGCTTATTCTCCGATAGGCCTTTTACTTTACATATCAATATATCATAACAGCTCTAACTTCGTAACTAATTGAAATAAAAAAAAGTGCAAGAAGAATACCCCTATTCTCCTTGCACTTTCTACTATTATAACAGTGATTAAAGCGTTTACAAATTATTTCAAAATAATTAGTAAATCCATTCATTCATTAATTTTGAGTAGTCAACTAATTCTTCTTCCTTAAAGAAAATAGCAATCTCGCGCTCTGCACTTTCTAACGAATCAGAACCATGGATAATGTTTTTCGCAACAGTTACACCGAAATCTCCACGAATTGTTCCAGGAGCTGCTTCATGTGGTCTTGTTTTACCCATCATGTTACGAACTGTATCTACTACACCTTCACCTTGCCATACCATTGCGAATACAGGGCCAGATGTAATAAAGTCTACTAATTCACCAAAGAAAGGTTTCTCTGTGTGCTCAGCATAGTGTTGTCCAGCAATTTCCGGAGTGACTTGCATTAATTTTGCACCAACTAATTGAAAGCCTTTTTTCTCAAAACGAGCTACGATTTCCCCAATGAAGGCACGTTGTACACCGTCTGGTTTTACCATTAGAAATGTTTTTTCCATAAAAAATCTCTCCACTTCTGAATTATGTATGTAATTGTATATCCCCACACACATATTAACACCCTTATCACAATTGCGCAATAGTTTTGAAATAGAGAGATTATTTTATTTTTTAGAAAAAACACTAAAATTTTCGTTTCCCAATATACTTTGCTACATTTTGTAATGCATACTTCGCTTGTCCACGCGGGAGTGGTTTTATAATTTCTAATGCTTTATGTAAATAACGTTCACTAAACGCAAATGCTTGATCAATAGCGTCACTATTTTTTACAGCCTCAATAATTTCTTTCATTTCGTCCGCTGTTGTATTTTCATGTACAGATATGATTTTCTTACGAAGGATCGGATCTTCCATAGCGTATAGGGCAGGAAGCGTAATATTCCCTTGTAGTAAATCTCCACCAGCAGGTTTTCCAAGCTTCTCTTCTGTGGAAACGAAGTCTAAAATATCATCAATAATTTGATACGACATTCCTACAAAATACCCATACCAAAATAGTCGATTTACCGTATCACGATTAGCGCCAGCAGCAATTGCTCCTAGTTGACAACTCGCAGCAATTAATAATGCTGTTTTTCGCTTTATTCTTCTTAAATACGTTCGTAAATTTTGGTCATAATTGTACTTATCTTTAATTTGTTCAATTTCACCTTTACACACTTCTAAAATGGTATGCGATAGCGCCTGATGCGCCTCTGGAATTTCGATATTTGTTATACATTCAAGAGACTTAGCGAACAAATAGTCCCCTGTATACATTGCAATACGATCTCCCCATTTCGCATTCACAGTTGCACTACCACGTCGTAAAAATGCAGCATCAATAACATCATCGTGAACGAGAGAAGCCATATGAATAAGTTCTAACGCAACAGCTACATGTTTAATTGCATCTAACTTATAATCTCCAAATTTTCCCGCAAGCAACACAAATACAGGACGAATTCGCTTCCCACCAGCTTCAATAAGTTGTAATGCCGCCTCTTCTACCAATGGCTGTTCAGAAGCAACTGTCTTTTTTAATTCTTTTTCTATCACATTAATATCCGATCGTAAAAAAGAGTACATAAGTTGTAACTTCATATTGTTCACCTTAACCTAAAACTTCTTTTTTCTTTTTTCTTTTTTTTTCTTTTTTTCTTTTTTTCTATTTTGATTCTGGTTTCATACCTAAATGCATCGCTGCTACCCCAAAAGTAAACGGCTTCACTTGTACACGTTCAAGTCCAGCTTCTTCAAACATATGAGCCAATTCTTTCATACCCGGGAATGTACTAGCAGATTCTTGCAGCCATGAATATTCTTTAAAACTTTTCGCAAATAACTTTCCAAATAACGGCATGACATATTTAAAGTATAAAATATACCCTTGTCGAAAACCAATCATTGTTGGTTGAGATGTTTCTAAACAAATTACTTTTCCACCTGGTTTTACTACACGCGTCATTTCTTTTAATACGTGCATATAATCCGGTACGTTACGTAAACCAAATCCAATCGTTACATAATCAAATGTGTTATCTTCAAATGGAAGTTCCATTGCATTCCCGTGTAGAAGTTCTACTTGTTTTAATTGTAACGCCTCTACCTTTTGCTTACCGACAGATAACATATTTTCACTGAAGTCTAAACCAACAACCTTACCCTGTTCACCTACCGCTCCAGCTAGCGCAATTGTCCAATCCGCTGTCCCGCAGCATACATCAAGAGCCTTGTTACCTGGTTTTACATCCATAATGCGCATCGTCTCTTTACGCCACGCTTTATGTCTTTGAAAACTAATGACAGAATTCATCACATCGTATTTATCAGAGATTTTCTCAAATACATCATGTACTCTTTCTTCTTTTGATTGTTGCATGCTCGTACCTTCTTCCAATGTAAAGTTGCTTATGTCTTCGATCTATCTCTTAACACAGAGTTTATTTCACTTATATCTGTGTGGTTTTCCAAAAATTGATTTTCTTTCTTTCTGAGTTCCATTATCCATCCATGAATAACTGTTTCTGCCTCCGCTTGATTCTTCGCAATCCCTTGAACTGCTTGAAAAACAGGTGAATGTTGTTTTTCAGCATGCAGTTCACATTCTTTTTGAAGACGGTTTTTTCCTAGTACATACGTAATAAACGGCTTCCAATGCGATAAATGGAAATGATCACATGTTTTTTGCAAGAGTGCAGACTCAATCGTTACTACACTTTCCATTATGTCATCCATCGTTTCATGCGCTTTTTGATATAACATTATTTTGTGTTCATTAATTTCTTTAATTCCTTCAGCAAGCGCACGAATTAAAACAATATCACGATTCATAGACAGTAAGTAATAATATAACCCGCTATAGTAATCACCAGCAAGCACTGTTAACTGGCGACGTTTATGCGATTCATTTGCTTCTTTCCCTGCTTTATTTGATACTCTTTCATGTGTATCAAGCGCAATTTGCACAAGCATAATCGTTACTACATAATGCTCAATTTGTTCTATATGTAAATTTGCACTTTTTAAAGCACCATATAACAATGCTATTTTTTCTTCATCAATAAATGGTTCTTCAATATAGTTTATAAAATAAGGATGGCGTAATTTCTCCATCAATTTCTCTCTTATACCCGCATACCCTCCGTAGATGTCACACACAAAAATCACCCTTGTTTTCTAATTCATAAAACTTATTATAACACATACATTCTATTTTCTATAACCAAAACTTGGCTACTCTTTCCAAACTTCCACCGAACTAAATAACATCTTCCATTCTTTTTAGTAGTCTTTCTATTCTCACTCTGCCTTGCTAAAACTATATCATTTATTTACATAAAAAAAAAAGAAAAGCAGTTTCCTACTTTTCTTTACTTCGTTTTAATAAAAGATAAAATCTCACTACGTGCCGCTGCATCATTTTCTAACACACCACGTACTGCTGTTGTTACTGTTTTCGCGCCCGGCTTTTTCACACCACGCATCGTCATGCACATATGTTCCGCTTCTACTACTACCATTACACCATGCGGCTCTAGTACTTCCATAATAGAGTTCGCTACTGTTGATGTAATACGTTCTTGCAGTTGTGGACGACGTGCAATTGTATCTACAGTTCGAGCTAATTTACTTAACCCTGTCACTTTTCCGCCTTGCGGAATATATGCAACGTGAGCAACTCCATAGAATGGAACTAAATGATGCTCACACATCGAATAAAACGGTATATCTTTTACTAGTACAAGCTCCTCGTGATCTTCCCCGAACACTTTATGCAAATGTTCTTTCGGATCTTCATGCATACCCGCGAACACTTCTGCGTACATTTTTGCAACACGCTTTGGTGTATCAAGTACTCCCTCACGATTTGGGTCATCTCCGATTGCCTCTAAAATAAGGCGTACTGCATGTTCAATTTGTTCTAAATTAACTTTTGCCATCCGCTAGCCCTCCCGAAAACCTAAAAGTGATACGAACACATTCTAGCATATTTATGTTTTTAAAAGCAAAAAGAAGAGTTCCCAAAAAGGAAACTCTTCTTCCCTGTTAATATGTAAGGATTATTTAACCGCATCTTTTAACGCTTTACCAGGTTTGAATGCAGGTACTTTACTTGCAGCGATTTCAATCTCCTCACCTGTTTGTGGGTTACGACCTTTACGAGCCGCACGCTCACGAACTTCGAAGTTACCGAATCCGATCAGTTGTACTTTATCACCTTGTTTTAAAGCTTCTAAGATAGAATCAAAAACAGCGTCTACTGCTTTTGTTGCGTCCTTTTTAGAAAGGGAACTTGCTTCTGCAACAGCATTGATTAAATCTGTCTTGTTCATGCCATTCACCTCCTCCCAAAGATAAGACTGTATAATGATCATAAAATGAGTCTTACTTTCATTTGTAGGCAATTTTTGCAAATTCTATACTACAAAGATGTAGATAAATCATTATCAACGCCTATATTATACGATTCTCCTTTATAATTCAATATTTTTAAGGAAATTGTTACTCTTAAAATGTGAAAATCTGATGAAACTTGACAATTTACAACAATATATTAGATAATGACTGTTTATTTTGCTATTCTATACGCGAAAATCAAAAAAATCCCTCTACGATGAGAGGGATTTTTTCTTATAATATAATCGCAATTAATCCGCCAGATCCTTCATTAATAATTCTTTCTAGCGTTTCCTTTAATTTATACCTCGCATTTTCTGGCATTAAAGATAGTTTCGCTTGAATGCCTTCTCGAACAATAGAGCTAAGTGAACGTCCGAATATATCAGAATTCCAAATTGATAATGGGTCATCTTCAAAATCCTGCATTAAATAACGAACTAATTCTTCACTTTGCTTTTCAGTACCAATGATCGGCTCAAACGTTGACTCCACATCTACTTTAATCATATGAATAGACGGAGCTACAGCTTTTAATTTCACACCAAACCTTGAACCGTGACGAATAATTTCCGGCTCATCCAAGCTCATGTCAGCTAACGCAGGCGCTGCTACACCATATCCTGTTTGCTTTACCATACGCAGGGCATCCGCCACTTGATCGTATTCTACTTTCGCATGAGATAAATCGAGCATAAGCTTCAATAAATGATCTTTCCCTCGAATTTCTACTCCTACTACTTCTTTTAAAATTTGATCATATAATTCATCTGGTGCATATAAATCAATCTCCGCTACGCCTTGCCCCATATCAATGCCAGCTAGGCTCGCTCGATCAATAAATTCATACTGACTAAACTGCCAAACGACACGGTCCACATCACGAAGACGTTTTATATCCTTCACAGTCTCTTGAACAGCTTCTTGATAACTTTGGCGTAACCAATGCCCTTCATTTAACACCATCACCCAGCTCGGAAGGTTAACATTCACTTCTAAAACAGGGAACTCAAATAACGCTTCTCGAAGCACATTGTACACATCTGTTTCCCTTAAACTCTCTACACTCATCGCAATGACTGGGATATCGTATTCTTCAGATAAACTTTGGCGCAATTGCTCTGTATCTGGATGATACGGCTGTACAGTGTTGATGATCATAATGAAAGGTTTTCCGACTTCTTTTAACTCATTTACTACACGTTCTTCTGCCTCTATATAATCTCTTCTTGGAATTTCACCAATCGTTCCATCTGTTGTAATTACAACACCAATTGTGGAATGTTCTTGAATTACTTTACGTGTTCCGATTTCTGCAGCTTCATGGAATGGAATAGGTTCTTCATACCAAGGAGTATTAATCATGCGTGGGCCATTCTCATCTTCATAGCCTTTTGCTCCTGGAACCGTATATCCAACGCAATCTACCAATCGAATATTCACTTCAAGACCTTCATCTACCTCGATAGAAACCGCTTGGTTTGGAACAAACTTCGGTTCCGTCGTCATGATTGTACGACCAGCAGCACTTTGAGGCAGTTCATCCTGCGCCCTTTGACGGTCAGACTCATTCTCAATATTAGGAATAACTACAAGTTCCATAAATTTTTTAATGAATGTTGATTTCCCTGTTCGAACAGCTCCTACAACTCCAAAATAAATATCACCGCCTGTGCGTTCCGCAATATCTTTAAAAATATCTACCTTTTCCAAGTGATTCCCTCCCTCAATATTTTTGGGAATAATTCCACATTTATAGTCAACCAATACCTTCTCTAACGTTGCCTATGATATCTGATATAATATAATGGTATTCTAGAAGTTCGGACAATATATCATATAATTTTGTCCAATTTCATATGACTATTAAAAAATACCTTTTGTTTGCATCGTAAGTTGTGTAACATAAAAAACCTTTCTTCTAGAACTTATTCACTAGAAGAAAGGTTCATGACTTATGATTTTAAAAAAATTGGTTCTCCATTCTTTACCGTATACGGTAAAGAATATGCAGGTACAAATGGAGAATCTTTCGAAAGTATATTCCGAATATCTTCCCCCTCCTTAAATTGCCCTTCATTTTTTTTCAACGCTTCATATAAGTCGATTCGATAATCAACATAAATTTCTCCCTTTTCATTGATTACAAAAGGAAGCCCTTTACCAGAATACGGACTTGTCACTTGCGGTACATCTTTATATCCTAGTTTTTTGAAATCTAATTCATACACACCATCTGAAATTACCTTTTTAAAAGGTGGATATTGATGTTCATCTCGATACATCCTAAGCTTTAATGATAATTCCTGGATTTGTTCAGCCATCCTAACATCAATTAACTTTACTGTTGGGTTTGTTTCAACGTCTATTAATACGTATTGGTATACTCCTCCGCTTTCATACGCATTTCCTGGCGCTTCTTGTATGTAACGCGGAGCAATCTTTTGAAAATCGATTGGATACTTTTGATAAATAGGCGTACTCATATCCCGCGTCTTAATTGGCAATATCCCCTCATTTTGCTCCTTAAATGTCACTACAGCTTTTTGAACAACCTGTATCTGATCTTCATAAGGAACGGCATTTTGTTTCATACTTTCTTTCGGATACAGACATCCTGTTAAAAGGCTCATACAACAAAATATTAAAATAATATGGACTTTTTTCACTAGCAATCACCTTTTCATACTAATATAACTTGCTCCGTATGTAGCATTTTCGAGACCATTCCCTTTACTGCTGTACAGGTCCACTAAATACAACAAGAAAAATAACAATTCCTGACACAATCATAAGGGTGTACGCTACTAACGCTGTAATCCCTTTCAAAAATTTATTCTTTATTTTGTATCTACTTAGTAAAATAAAACTTACTGCAAAAAACATAAATCCAATTGCTCCTAAAGCAAACCACATTTTCATGAGCCCTTCTGACATATACACACCCCTTTTTATCAATCTATTTTTATACTATTTTAACAAATTAAAATGTTTAAACAAATACAAAAAGAACATTTTACTACAAATTACGAATATATAACTTTAATCAACAGGTTTTTTCGCATCTTCCACTAATCTAAATAAAAATAAAACCGAAGCGAGTGTATCTCTCGCTTCGGTTGACCAAATATGCCCAAAACAGCTCTATTCCCATACTTTCATGGCTATCATATGCAATCTACAAACTCTTTGTTTCTTATATTTTATTTTTTAAACATTTTGCTTAACGAACCAAAATCAGCGGGCATATTATTGTTAATGATCGCTTTTACAATTTGATCCTCTTGTTCTTTCGGCACTTCACGTCCTGCCATAAGAGCCACTTGATGAATCAATTGACGAAGCACAGTCTCATCACGTAAATTCGCATTCTGTACAGATGATGCTAATTTAAAAATATCTTCTTTATTCACTTTCGCTTCTTTTTCAATGTTATTAAAAATGTTATTATCCATTCTTTTCACCCTCTCCTCAAGTTACTCTTCATCCTATGCAAAATTAAAAAAATGGTGAAAAGACCCATAAAAATAAAAAGCGACAGAAGTACAAATGTACTTCTGTCGCTTTTCTTTAAAGTAAGTCAGGTATAGCTTCCACTTCATGTTTTCGAACACGTCCCATCAATGAGCCTACTGCATCTTTCACATTATTCCCATTGAATAGCACGTCATATAAAGCAGCTGTAATCGGCATTTCAACTTCCATTTTCTCTGCTAATTCGTGAGCAGCTTTCGTTGTTCTTACACCTTCTACAACCATACCCATGCTTTCTAACACCTCTTCTAAAGAGTGTCCTTTTCCAAGCATATTTCCAGCGCGCCAATTTCGGCTATGAACACTTGTACAAGTTACAATTAAGTCTCCCATACCAGTTAGACCAGCAAACGTTAACGGATTTCCGCCCATTTTTCTTCCTAAACGAGCAATCTCCGTTAAACCACGTGTCATTAATGCCGCCTTTGCATTATCACCTAATCCAAGTCCATCAGTTATCCCAGCAGCTAATGCGATAATATTTTTTAACGCACCACCAAGCTCAACCCCAACAATATCCGGATTTGTGTATACACGGAAGTAACTATTCATAAACAAATCTTGTACTTCCTCAGCAGCTTCCATACGCTTTGCTGCAGACGTAACCGTCGTCTCTTGACGTAAACCGACTTCTTCAGCATGACTCGGTCCAGACAGTACAACAACGTCTTTAATCAAGCCTTCTGGAATTTCTTCCTCAATCACTTCCGAAATACGTTTTGATGTACCAGGTTCAATCCCTTTACTTGCATGAATCCAAGTAGTCGGACCTGCTACATATTTCTTCATATCTTGTAATACCTCTCTATACGCTTTCGTTGGTACTACAAGAAGTACTACATTTACATCTACTAATGCTTCTTCTAAAGAAGAGTAGGCTGCGATTGTGCTTGGCAATGTAATTCCTGGAAGGTATCGACTATTCTCATGTTTTGTATTAATCTCATCCATAAGTTCAGAACGATTTCCCCAAATACGTACATCATGTCCATTGTCAGCTAATACCATCGCTAACGCTGTTCCCCAGCTACCTGCTCCAACTACTGTGATTTTTGTCATAAAATCACATCCTCTCCATTAGTCTCTTGCTCTAGCGATAATGTGAATCGGCGTTCCTACAAAACCGAACGCTTCACGTAAACGATTCTTTAAGAAGCGCTCATATGAAAAGTGCATTAATTCTGTATCGTTTACAAATATAACAAATGTTGGTGGTTTTACCGCAACCTGTGTCGCATAGAAGATTTTCAGACGGCTACCATTATGAGTTGGTGTTGGATTCATCGCTACCGCATCCATAATTACATCATTTAATACGTTCGTTTGAATACGGATACTATGGCTTTCATTTACTTCATTAATAACTGGTAATAATGTTTGTGTACGTTTTTTCGTTTTCGCAGATAAGAATACAATCGGTGCGTACTCTAAAAATTGGAAATGAGCACGGATGTTTTCTTCAAATGCTTTCATTGTTTTTTCATCTTTTTTCACTGCATCCCATTTATTTACGACGATAATAACAGCACGTCCTGAATCATGAGCATATCCAGCAATTTTTTTATCCTGTTCAATAATTCCTTCTTCTCCGTCTAAAACGACTAAAACAACGTCAGAACGTTCAATCGCTCTAAGTGCACGAAGTACACTATACTTTTCTGTGCTTTCGTATACTTTCCCTTTTTTACGCATACCAGCTGTATCGATGATTACATAATCTTGACCATCTTTACTATATGGTGTATCAACAGCATCACGTGTCGTTCCCGCTATATTACTTACAATTACACGTTCTTGACCAAGAAGTGCATTTACAAGTGATGATTTCCCTACATTTGGACGTCCAATTAAAGAGAAACGGATTGTTTCATCGTCATACGCTTCTTCTTCAATCTTCGGAAAATGATTTGCAGCTTCATCTAACAAATCACCAAGTCCTAAACCGTGTGTACCTGAAATCGGGAATGGCTCGCCAAATCCTAATGCATAAAAATCATAAATATCACTACGCATTTCTGGATTATCAACCTTATTTACCGCAAGTACAATTGGTTTTTTAGAACGATATAAAATTTTAGCAACTTCTTCATCTGCTGCAGTTACACCATCGCGACCATTCGTCATAAAAATGATAACATCTGCTTCATCAATCGCTACTTCCGCTTGTTGACGAATTTGTGTCAAGAACGGCTCGTCTCCAATATCAATTCCACCTGTATCAATAATGTTAAACTCATGATTTAACCATTCTCCCGCACTATAAATACGGTCTCGCGTTATACCTGGTATATCTTCTACGATTGAAACTCTTTCTCCAACAATTCTATTGAAAATAGTAGATTTTCCTACGTTCGGGCGGCCTACTATTGCTATTACTGGTTTCGGCATATACTTTCATCCTTTCAACTTGCTTCTGTTTATTATGTAAAAAACCCTTCTTTGTGCAAGAAGGGATTTGCATTCCAGAATATTTCTCAGCGTATCAAAACACCTCACATTATACCACACGTTACTAATGTTTCACAATAATATATACATTCTCTTGTAAGCGATGCGCAATACCATCTAAAATTGCCTCTAAATTATTTGCAACAAATTCTAACTCATCTGTCGATTCACAAGTAAACAAAGGGGCACCACCAGCAAATTTCTCCGGCGTTGTTGTAATAACCGCAAGAATTACACTTTCTAACATCATCTTTTATCTCCCCTTCCTTTCGGGGCTTCCGATGACATATGAACAGCACTTTCTAACGTCGGCACATTCCCTATGACACCTATCGCTTTCTCTGCATCTTGATCTTGCGGCAAGACAAAAATCCCAACCCTACCATCTTCTAAATCACGCTTAGCTAACGGCACAAGCGCTGGCGTACCAGAATCTCTATAAATACCTAAAGCAACAGAAACATCATGTAAAATAGCTTGTCGTTGTCCTAAGTTTGAGATTGTCACCATCGCATCAATTGTTTTCGGCCTTAAAATAAAGCCCATTCCATATTTCATAATTTCCTCTTGCCTTGCTGGCAATCCAATATTCATAATGTAAATATTATCAATATACAGCCCCGCTCCTTCAAAACGAAGTGGAACATGCTCGATATCAACAAGATCATGTAACCTTCTGCCAGACATTAATTTTTTTGCGATAATAAATGCGATTATAGCCATAATTACTCCAGCAATCCATGAATGGAATCCTATATACGCAAACGTCGTTGCAAACGACGTTAACATCGCCAAATAGTTTCGACTTTCAAAAACTAATGCAATCCCTTCAATATATGTATTTCCACGCGGTACGAGCTCATATCCATCTAATTGTTGAAGGGTATTTCTTTCCATATTACGCACATCACGAAACTGTGTTGCTGCTAATGTAAGAAATGTAATAGCCGAAAAATCTTTTTTCAAAATTGACGGAATCGCAATCGCTCCTAAAGCCGCTGCAATTAACCCCATCGCAACGTGAATAATTTTTCCGTGGAGCCTCGTCGGATATTGACGCGTATCTGTCCGGAGCATTAGCACTCTCGTTACTGTCCCCGCTATTACTCCGCATAAAATGGCCGGTGTATATTCAGTCATGTATTACCCTCGCCTTTCTTTTACGTGCTTTCCTCTTGAACTGTTCCATATATACTGATGCTTTTGCAATCCAAAACAAAATTGCCATGAAAAATGTAGCAACGGCGACGATATCAAAAAACGCTAAACTTCCGTAATCATAAGGAAAATGTAGTTTTCGAAAAATAAGTGTCACTAACAATTCCCCCTGTAACATTCCTATATAAAGAGAACATAATCGCAATATGCGATCCTCATGCAATAAAACCGATGCATACACAAGAGCACCACTTAACAAAAACAACCTGTCCACCACAATCCAAATCGGATCATATACTTCTAACAAATGAAAACTTGTATATAACATTGCAATAATAAGTGCCGAAAGTAAGCTATATAATTTTTTCCAAATAGAATATAGTGCGATTCCTATAAAAGCAACAATACAAAGCAAAAGTGCATTTACTGATACCGTGAATGAAGCAATCGTTACATGTAACGGAGAGCAAATAATAAAAATCAATATACAAGCGCTTATCTTCCACCGCATAGAGTCCTTTTTCATAAAAAAAGTTACAACAATCCACCCTATCCAAGCTAAAAAATAAAAAGTACTCCCTTCCATCATTTCACCTCCTATGTTTTCCATTATGGGAACTTTTTATGAAAGTTAATCCACTTTCTTCGCGCATAGTTTTTTCATATAACAGCAACACTTTTAATAAGGAGGTGCTATTCATTATGGGTAAAGATCGTCAAGAACGAAAACTAAGAGAATCACGCCGCGTTGAATCTGATCGTGACCAATCACTACAATATCCGGGTGCAACTGGACTGGATACACCAGAGCAAGCCCGAAAACAAAATCAGCACTAATGAACACAAAAAGACGGTTTCGATATTGTACGAAACCGTCTTTTACATAATTACTTTAATGATTTTTACTTATATCAAAATAACATTTAACATCCAAATTTTTCTATGACTTATTTTTATCTCCACCTATTTTTCCTTTGCGAAATTAAACCCTCCCCAATAATTCAGTAGCACACCATCTACATTTTCCAACCTCTTTTTCAGTCGCAACTTGCACAAGATAGTATTTATATAGGAATAATTTTATTTTGATAGAATATTAATTCCATTCCTCACCTTATATTACTAAAACGAACAGAAAACAAAAAAATCAACCAAACGGTTGATTTTTTATCTTCTACTATAATGTGTCGTATCAATACCACGCTGCGTTAACCAATGATATGTTTCGCCCGTTACAACAAGAGGTACAGACTGTAACTCTTCTATCGTCTTTGCACCAAGAGCTGTCATAATAAATTTCAAATCTGTATGTAAAAGATCAATTTCATCCACTAACTTCTCGATACCATCTTGCATTAAAATACGTAAAAAGTATCCAGCAAACGCAGTTGTATTCGCCCCTAATGCGATTGCTTTCGCTACGTCAAGCGCTGTTTGTATACCCCCAGATGCAATAAAAGAGAGGTTATTATTTGTAGAGGTTGCTTCAATAATCGAGGTTGCAGTTTGTATGCCCCAGTTATTAAAATAAGAAAGCATTCGCTGTCTTCTTTCATTTTCAACAGCAGCAAAATTTGTACCACCTTGTCCACCTATATCAATTGCCGTTACACCTATGCTCGCTAACTGTTGTACAGTTTCCTTACTCATCCCAAATCCAACTTCTTTCACAATGACAGGAACTTTACTATTTAATACAATTTTCTCAATGCGCTGAAGTACACCAGTAAAGTCACGGTCCCCTTCTGGCATCGTTAACTCTTGTATGACATTTAAATGAATTTGCAATGCATTCGCTTCAATCATATCAACGGCACGCTCTGCTTGTTCGATAGTTGCCTCACTACCTAAATTAGCAAAGAAAACACCATTTGGGTTTACCTTTCTGATAACCTTATAAGAAGCAGCCTCACTTTCATCTTTTAACGCCGCCATTTGCGACCCTACAGCCATAGCAAGATTATGATGTTTCGCTACATATGCTAATTGCTCATTAATATGTAACGTTCTCTCTCCCCCACCACCAGTCATCGCATTGATAAAAATCGGCGAACTTAGTGAAAGTTCGCCGATTTTTGTTTCACATGTTATTGTGTCATAACTTGAATTTGGCAATCCTTGATGCACCAAATCAATATCATGAAAGCCATGCGTACGAGACTGACCAGTAGAAAGAGCGTATTCAATATGATCTAATTTACGTTTTGCCCTTACCACTTGTACCCCTCTTTATTTCTTTAATTTTTTCAGTTGTTCACCAATAATATCACTTAATTGGAAAGTAGCAGAATCAGCATTTGGTTCATACTGACTGTAATCCTCAATTACATTATTTTCCTCAAGCGTTTCTTTTATACTTAAAGAAATACGTTTCTCTGCAACATGGACTTCAAGCACTTTCACTTTTACTTCTTGTCCCATTTCCAATACTTCATTTGGATTTTTCACGTGACGATTTGCAATTTGAGATACATGCACAAGACCTTCAACGCCAGGTAAAATTTCAACGAATGCACCGAATGTAACAAGACGTTTTACTACTCCCTCACGAATATCTCCAGCTTTTATTTCGCCAGCAACATTCTCCCAAGGTCCTGGCTGAGCTACTTTAATTGATAAAGAAATACGTTGTGTATCAGCATCAACAGATAATACCTTTACCTTTACCTTTTGACCTTGCTCTAATACTTCAGCAGGTTGCTCTACACGTTCGTGTGAAATTTGTGAAATATGAACTAAACCGTCCACACCACCAACGTTAACGAAAGCACCAAAATCCGTTAATCGTTGCACTGTTCCTTCAACAACGTCTCCTTCTTTTAATGAAGAAATCGCTTCTTTTTTCTTAGAATCTAGTTCTAATTCTACTACTGCTTTATGCGACAGGATTACACGATTTTTTTCGCGGTCTAATTCAACAATTTTCACGGCTAATGTTTTGCCTTTATAGTCAGTAAAATCTTCTACATAATGTACTTCTACGAGTGAAGCTGGGATAAAACCACGAACACCAAGGTCCACAACTAATCCACCATTCACGATATCTTTTACAGTAACATCAAATACATGACCAGAAGTAAATTTCTCTTGTAATTCTACCCATGCTTTTTCTGCATCAACAGCACGTTTAGATAAGACAAGATCATCTTCTTCTAATTTAATAATTTTTAATTCTAGTATTTGATCTAATTCTACAACATCGCTTGCTTTTTCAATATGAACGTTAGCTAATTCACTAATTGGAATTACGCCATCTGTTTTGTATCCAACATTTACAAGCACTTGTTTCTCTTCAACTTTCGTTACAGAACCTGTAACAACGTCACCAACTTGTAATTCTTTTGAATTCATAACTTCTTCATTCATTTTCTCTACCATGGAAATACCTCCCTACAGAATTGACAAAGCATTTTTTATGTATATACGAAATGAAAACATATGTTTTCATTTGCATGTTTAAGAATTTATCATCACATACTCAGTTTTCATACATTTCACTAGAAAATATATTAAACCTATATAAATAGTATACAGCAAAATCATCTTGAAGAAAGTATGTTTTGAAATATAATAGCGAATATATTCTGAAAGTTTTATCCTTCTTTTACTAACTTCTTACAAATCCGATTATTTGTCAAGGAAAGAGACTCACAATTCACATAACCTTTACACTTCTATATAAACAAAAAAAGAAAGAGGTTATCCCCCTTTCTTTATTTCGCAAACACTCCTGAAACAATACTCATAATTTTTTGTACAACTTCTTCAATTGATAAAGAAGTTGTATCTAATTCCAATGCATCATCAGCTTTCTTTAGAGGAGAAACCTCGCGTTCTGAATCTAATTTATCACGCTGAGCAATTTCTTTTTTTAACTGCTCTAAATTAGAATCGAAACCTTTATTTATATTTTCTAAATGTCTTCTTTCTGCTCTTTCTTCAACAGAAGCAAGCATAAAAATCTTCACTTCAGCATCTGGTAACACATGTGTACCAATATCACGGCCATCCATTACAACGCCGCCTTTTTCCGCTAACTCTTGTTGACGACGTACCATTTCTTCACGAACAAGGCGATGTTTCGCCACAATAGATACTCGATTCGTCACCTCAGGTGTACGAATTACTTCAGAAACATCTTGTCCATTTAAAAATACAAGTTGTGTATTTTCTCCTTGCTGAAACTCAATGTTTACATTCTTTACAACTTCCATTAACTTCTCTTCATTTTCAATGTCCACTTTTTGTTCAAGGGCTGCATATGTAATCGTGCGGTACATTGCGCCTGTATCAATATAAACGTAAGAAAGTTTCTTTGCCACAACTTTTGCAACCGTACTTTTTCCAGCAGCTGCTGGACCATCTATAGCAATTGAAATTCGTTTATCCATTGTAACACCTCATTTTTTCACTTATAAAACAAAACGAAAAGCAGGTATTCTCCTGCTTCTTCTCATTTGCTTCACGTCATTAAATCCTCAATTATTGTAGCATAATCCTTCATAGAAGAAAATGAAAACTACCTATTCACCTGTAAGATTTCTGCTTTGTTTTTTACCATGACACCTTCATAATAAACAATTTTAGATAAATATTTCACTGATGACTTATGTATAAATAACAATTGTACAACAGAAAGACAAATGAATTGTATTATTAATATACGAATAAAAATTCTCTCCATCTTTTTCAATGTAATTGCTCCCTCCTATCCTATATTTCCACATTTCGTTTCATGCTTTTATACATCGTATATATAGCAGCTAATTTTATTGTCATTTTCGAGGCGTACTTTTATACATTTCCATTGTCGAATTTACTCAAAACATGTTATGTTCTAAATGTATTTTTCAACTTGAAAGGGGTATAAGCATTGAAAAGAATCCTAGTTTTACACACAGGTGGAACAATTGCAATGGAGGAAGATAAAGAAACTGGGGTCGTACAACCAGGTGAAAAAAATCCTCTTTTAAAATTTATTCCTGATTTAGAAGGCGATGTTGATTTAATCGTTGAAGATGTGTTCCATCTACCATCTCCTCATATGACACCGAGCGAAATGTTACAATTACAAGTCATCATTGATGAAAGAGTAAAACAAGACAACATTCATGGCGTAGTCATTACGCATGGTACGGATACATTAGAAGAAACAGCCTATTTCTTAGATTTAACAGTGCAAGCAACTATTCCAATCGTTGTAACAGGTGCAATGCGTTCTAGTAATGAATTAGGTGCTGATGGTCTATATAACTTCTTATCAGCTGTAAAAGTAGCTAGCTGTAGTGAAGCTGCTGAAAAAGGTGTTCTAGTCGTATTAAACGACGAAATTCATTGCGCTACAAATGTAACGAAAACACATACAAGTAACGTGGCAACATTCCAGAGTCCACAGTATGGACCAATTGGTATGGTAACAAAGCGCGGCGTTGTATTCCATCACGCTTTAGTACATCATGAAACATATTCAGTAAATAAGGTTTCTAAAAACGTAGTTGTTCTAAAAGCATACGCTGGTATGGACGATACATTGTTAGCAGCAATTGAAAAACTTCCAGTAGACGGGATTGTTATTGAAGCACTTGGACAAGGTAATTTACCTCCAAGAACACTTCCTAGTCTAGAAGGATTAATCAACAAAGGAATTCCTGTCGTATTAGTTTCTCGCTGTTTCAACGGCATCGTGCAAGATGTATATTCATATGAAGGTGGCGGCAAACAATTAAAAGATATGGGCATTGTATTCACATACGGTTTAAATGCTCAAAAAGCACGTATTAAATTATTAGTTGCATTAGAGAATACAAATTCTCATGAAACAATCCAAAATATGTTTATGCACAATTAAAAAGAAGCTGTCGAAATAAACTTCGACAGCTTCTTTTTATATTTCCCTTGACGCAATGGTTTGCGCAATCGCATCCCCATGAAATCGACCGTTCTCAATAAATATTTCATTCGCATTATTTCCAGCAGCAATTACACCTGCAATGAAAATATTTTCAGCGTTCGTTTCCATTGTATCCTCTGCATAAATCGGACGTCCTGTTTCTTCATCAATCCGAACACCCATCTTCGTTAAGAAACTATGATCAGGATGGTAACCAGTCATCGCAAATACAAAATCATTTTGGATTGTATATGCCTCATCATCGACTGTAAACGTTACTGTATGTTCAGTAATTTCTTTCACGTGAGCCCCGAAATGCATTTGAATTGTGCCGCTTCGTACTAACGCCTCAAACTCCGGCAAAATCCACGGCTTAATGCTTGGTGAATACTCACTTCCGCGATATAAAACCGTTACACGCGCACCGGTTTTAACAAGTTCTAACGCAGCATCTATACTCGAGTTTTTCCCACCTATAACTACTACATCTCGATCAAAATAAGGATGTCCCTCTTTAAAATAGTGAGCTACTTTCTTCAGTTCCTCGCCAGGAACATTCATATAATTTGGATTGTCATAATATCCAGTTGCTACAACAACATATTTCGCTATATATATTTCTGTACTTCCGTCACGCTTTGTTGTCTCAACATGAAAAACTTCTCCATCCTTTTGTACTTTCTCCACTCGCTCAAAAGCATTTACACGTACAGATTTACGCTTTACTACTTCACGATAATACGCAAGCGCTTGATTTCGAACTGGCTTACGATTTTCTGTAATAAAAGCTACATCACCAATTTCTAATTTTTCACTAGAAGAGAAAAATGTTTGATGAGTTGGATAATTATAAATTGCATTTACAATGTTTCCTTTTTCAATTACTAACGGATTTATCCCTACCTTTTGCAACGAAATTGCTGCTGCTAATCCGCACGGACCGCCTCCAATTATGATAGCTGTTTCTTTCTGCATACTCAGCTCACTCCTAGTCTTCTACCAATACGCTATTTATAAAAACAAGAAAAAACCTACTTACAGCAGTAGGCACCTATCTTTATTGTATTCATTTTTCATATATTTGTCATCTAAACGAAACGTACATCCGATAGACATCTGCTAAAAACTGCTGAAATTTAATACCTTGTTTCCCTAATACATTTTCAGGATCAATCTTTCTAGCTGGGTCAAGTGTTTTATGTGATACAATATCTTTCTTCGGATTCAAGCCGAAGTTTTGACATAAATACGCATGATACCATGTAAAACGGGTATATGCTTCCCAAAAGTTAACATCACCGCCATAACAAAGTTCCACTCCAATGGCAGCCTTATTGGCATCATAACCATATAAGTCATTATCTGTCGGCACACCATATCGAACGTGATAGGCAACTTCATTTATAGGAACAATTTCCAATATTGTTTTATCATCTATAAATGTATGTGCCGAAGCTTTCGGTTGTATTTCATTAAAATAATCCCGATTCCCTATCGCATTGCTACCAGGGTTCCCCGTATCATGACTTACAATAAACCTTACTTTAGAAAGAGGAATTCCCGGTCGTGAACTTCCATACCCAATATAGTTACGCTCTATAGGAAACATCGCCATTACTACCAACTCCCACTTCAGAAGATTACCTTACTTCTTTATATATGTATTCGGTAGCAATGTCCTTATCGCATATTTCTTACGCGAAGAGAAAATCGAAAATATTTGATGTGAACACCATAAATAATAAAATACTTACAGCAACTCCATAAAAACCGTAAAACCAAACACAATCTTCTTTCGTATCTAAACCGAAAAATTTATTTACAGATTGCAATAATGTGCCGCGCTTACTTTGTTTGTTTCTTAATACTTCCACTCGTTCTACAACATCTGCTGGCATCATAAATCTTTGGTCTACTGTCATTTTCATCATTTATCTCTCCTTAAAATCATTTCCGTTTTGTTTATCTAAGGAAAGTATAGCACGTTTGTTCGTGTAGAACAAGCGTTCTTTTTTGTTTTTATTTTATTTTTCAACAATCCAAGTAAGAATCGAGATTACAAAAGCGATAATCGGCCCTACTACAACTGCACCAAATATTAAAAACAGTAGTCCTTCTCCGAACATCCGAACGTTACTTGTTTTTCGGGCTTTCATCGCTCTTGAGAGTTCTCCCTCTAACCTCTTAACCTTTTCTTCTAATTGTTCTACTCGTTCCATCATTTCATTTTCCATATACAACACCTCACACTAATACTTCAACAAAAAAACGTGATTCCCTCGAAAGGAATCACGTTTTCTCACGATATAATATTATACCCAACCTCTGAAGCGACTTGCTTCAGCCATTTTACGAACACCGACCATATACGCAGCTAAGCGCATGTTCACTTTACGAACTTGTGCTGTTTCATAAATAGAATCAAATGATCTTACCATTACTTTTTCTAAACGTTGTTCTACTTCTTCTTCAGTCCAGTAGTAACCTTGGTTATTTTGTACCCACTCAAAGTAAGATACTGTCACACCGCCAGCACTTGCTAATACGTCTGGAACAAGTAAAATTCCGCGATCTGTTAAAATTTTAGTTGCTTCTAATGTTGTTGGACCATTTGCAGCTTCAACAACGATTTTCGCTTTAATATTATTAGCATTTTCTTCTGTAATTTGGTTCTCAATTGCAGCTGGAACTAAAATGTCGCAATCCAGTTCTAACAATTCTTTGTTTGAAATTGTATTATTAAATAGTTTTGTTACTGTACCGAAGCTATCACGACGGTCTAATAAATAATCAATATCTAATCCGTTTGGATCATGCAATGCACCGTAAGCATCCGAGATTGCAATAACTTTCGCGCCTGCATCATGCATAAATTTAGCTAAGAAGCTACCAGCATTACCGAATCCTTGAACAACAACGCGTGCACCTTTAATATCAATGTCGCGTTTTTTTGCAGCTTCGCGAATACAAATTGTTACACCTTTCGCCGTTGCTGTTTCACGTCCATGTGATCCACCTAATACAAGTGGCTTACCTGTAATAAATCCTGGTGAATTAAATTCATCAATACGGCTATATTCATCCATCATCCATGCCATGATTTGAGAGTTTGTGAATACATCTGGAGCTGGAATATCTTTCGTCGGTCCTACGATTTGGCTAATTGCTCGTACATAACCGCGGCTTAATCTTTCTAACTCACGGAATGACATTTCACGTGGGTCACAGATAATTCCACCTTTACCTCCACCGTATGGTAAATCAACAATACCACATTTTAAACTCATCCAGATTGAAAGTGCTTTCACTTCATTTTCTGTTACATTCGGATGGAAGCGAATTCCACCTTTCGTTGGACCAACAGCATCATTATGTTGTGCACGATATCCTGTAAATATTTTAACAGTCCCGTCATCCATACGAACTGGTATTTTCACTGTCATCATACGAATTGGTTCTTTTAATAATTCATATACTTCGTTTGGATAACCCAATTTTTCTAATGCTTCACTAATAACAATTTGTGTCGAATTCAATAGTTCAAAATGTTGTTCCCTTTGTTGTTGTGTTTTTGTTTGAGTTCCCTTTTCGGCTACCATAGTAAGTAAACCCCCTGTAATTTCACTTGTTTAGTAAACCTTCATTGCCTAGTATACACCGTTAAATTTGGAATGCAATAGAAAACGCTAACAAATATATACAAACTATTTCCTGTTGCAAGCGTTTTCACTATCATTATAGTCCTTTTATTGCTTTTAGAAAAGTAAAATACTTAAATATTTAAATATTTTTTATTTTACCTATATATAACAACTTAAGAAGATATTTTTAAGTATAGTAAAGAGCGCCCAAATATTTATGATTCCCGCTATACCATTAATCGTTTTGACATTTTCAGACCAACATTTTAGGTTTCTCCAAATAAAAAACAAAACCTTAGCTTTGTTATATTAGCTAAGGTTTTGTTTTTTCACAAAGTAATTGTGTATTTGTTCAATTGCTTGAGAAGCCATTAATTCTTTACCATACTCCATTAGACGATAAATAGTTGCTGTAGACGGATTACCATATTCCGCTAAAATAGCTATAAAATCTGCCTTCAGTAATTGAACTTGCTCCTCTTCTTCCATCCAAAGATAGAAACGCCCATCCCACGTATATAGTTTTCCGCCAGTTACATCAAGGTTATATAAACGATTCGACAGGTTAATTACGTCATCTAGTGTAGCAAACTCATAAAGTATATGCTCGCTTTCATCTAGAGTCACTTGCATTTCAATAAACTCGTCACGGAACTCATCATCTGTATCCACATCTTGATGTTCTTTCGTTACAATTACGACCATTCCTTGCGCTTGTAGAGAAAATACTTCAACTGCAATCGGGCCATCCGCTTCAAACCCTAGTTCCTTATTTGCTTCTTGCATCATATCACGAAATAATTGCTGTACTTTCGGTGCATTTCTCCACAAATCTTCTTTCGTTAATCCTCGTTCAGATAAATCATCAAATGTTAAAAAAATTTTTATCTTATTGTAATTTAATCGTTCCAGCCTCATCTCATACCCTCCCTACGTAACCAATGAATATAATTTTTATTATATGAAATAGAAAATAGATGGTTCTTTTCGAACAACTATTCTAACATTTTTAACCAATCATCCCATTCTTCTTTCGTATCACCAATTAGGCATGTTTGAATGTTCAACTGATCTCGAGCACCTATTTCTCCTATAAATCCAACAGAAAGTTTCTCACTTTTTTCTTGCAACAAATTCATGTCTTTCATCGCCTTCTTAAGTTCTCGTTCCTCATCAAAAGAGACTACTACATATGTAGGTTGTATTTGCTCAACAGCTAACAAAATACCATCTTTCACTAAGCTTGACCTAATATATATCACCTCATATCCTTTTAAGCGTAAATACGTTGAGAAAACAAACCCTTTCAACATATTATTTTCTAACACGACAACTTTGTGTATAGAAGAAAATGATGATGCATTATGATACACCATTCCTAGACGAGTTTGTAAAAATGATACGACATATCGGAATTGCACCATTGTAACTTCATTATTATTTTTTAACGTTAACAATTTATTTGACACTTGAAGAACAATACTTGCTATGACTTTTTCTGTTGCATAAATACTGAAAGCCTCGTTTAACAATGCAGAAGTTGTAATTTCATCAAATTTTAACAAAGCTTGCAGTAAATCGTCCACTAAAACAACTTCTCTATCGTAATGTATTTCTTTTTGAACATTACTCTGCAAACGATTCTCTTCTAATAATTGAACTGCTTGTCCAATCATCATGCCGGAAGAAACCTTGTCCATTAACCATTTCAAAATTTGAATATGCTCTTCTGTATATAATCGATGCCCCGCATGATTCCGCTTTGGGGCAATAATTTGATATCGTCTTTCCCATGCACGAAGCGTACTCGGCTGAATTCCAATTATATTCGAAACAGCTTTTATGTTATATTTCCCGTTTAGAGTTGGCATCATTTCCCTCCGCATAACGTAATAATATGTGTTTGAGCAGGTGCTCGGAAGCGAAGTGGAATCAACGTTGTTCCATACCCATTACTAACAAAAAGAGTCATATTTGAATGCTTATATACGCCACCTTTTAAATATTTTTTAGATGGGAATAATCGAATCTGTCCTCCGTGTGTATGTCCACTTAACACAAGTGAAATTTGTTCTTTTCCAGACATTTTATTTATTATATCAGGGTTATGGCTAATTAATATGCGAAAACCATCTTCTTCGCAATCAGCCAACGCTAAATCTAAACGATCACGCTTCAAACCAACATCATCTACACCGAGTAAACAAATTTTTTCTCCTAGTTCAGACTCAAATACAACTCTTGTATTATCTAAAACTTTCACATTATTTTCTAATAACAAAGCATCTAATTCATGATATTCAATCTCATAATCATTATTTCCCCACACAAAATATACAGGAGCTATCACTCTTAACTTTTGTATATTTGCAGAAATTTTCGAAAAAGGGACACCTCTTTCCGCTAAATCACCGCCAATAATCACAAGGTCTACCTTTCCTTTTACTTGTTCAATTAATGAACTCGAAATGACCCTTCTATGAATATCAGAAATAAAAAACACCTTTACTTTTTGAAAACTTTTCGGAAATTCTTCAAAAAGTAAAGTATGTTCTAACACAGTATTACGCATCGCTTCTGTATACATTACAAGAAGAAATATAATACCAATACATATGAGAGCACTTAATAAGATAATCCATATCATATATTTTTTACTCCCTTCCTCATAAAGATAATCTTCCGTTTTTATAGTAGGTATGTTACTAGCTATTCTGCTTTGCGGACTTATCTTTTATCGGAATTTTTATTTCTTGACCTACATTCACGTCATCTTCTTGTAAATCATTATACTTTTTAATCACTTCAATCCCAGTTTCATCTGAAAAATATTGCTTCGCTATACTTTCTAAAGTTTCTCCTTCTTTTACCGTATGCGTTACTATTTTCTCAGATGTTGCCTCAGACTCAGATTTAGCTGAATCAAAGAAAATGACCTCAAACGCACTTTTCCCAGCGTTATTACCATCACTTTTCACCTGAATATATTTATCTGTATACCATAAGATACTAATTGGTAGTAATATGAATAGAAATGTTAAAACTCGGACAAAAATATGATTCATTTTAAACTTTTCTTTTTTCTCTTTATTTCTATGAATTTCACTACGCGGCGGTAAACTTTCTTTTTCTTCCACTCGCTCAACTTCTAATTCCTCTTCGAAATCAGGAATTCGTTTTCTCATGTTGTTCACCACCACCTTCCATTTATTTTCTTAATTGGAGTCCCATTATAAAATCAACAAGAAAGTGTGCAAAGATTGTTATAAACAAATTTCCTGTCCATTCAAATACATAACCAAAGACAAAACTAATGAAACAGACGAAACAAAACAAAAATGGCTTTGTTATATACCGAATATGTAACACTGCAAATACTAAACTCGCTATTACAATTCCAAAGTGAGTCTGCACTACACCTCTAAATAAAAATTCTTCTGCAAAGCCGATAATGAACGTAATAACGAGTAGGTGCATAACTGACATTCCTTGAAACATCCTATCGTTAATACCACCATCATCAAACCAAGACTCTGGAAATACTCGCATTGCAACATAATCTAATAACACAATACCAATCGCCAACAAGCCGCCTATTATAAGTATAGATACCGGTTCCCACTTCCACAGACTATACACCGATTTTATATCTCGGAATAATACATATGCTAGTAAACAACCGATACCGATAATAATGAACTGTGTGATATACAGATTCAGCCTTATTTCTTTCGGACTCATATCTTCAATATTATGCCTTTGAATGTTCATCATTCCCCCATCTTTTCTAGACCGAAAAGCTTTTGTAACTCTGTTTCCCAATTATAGTCGAAATCCGATTGTTGCGCTTGTCTTTTTTTATAATCTGTTTTTGTAATACCACAATAGTCACAGCAATTTTTCAACTCGTTCTCTTTTCTATAACCGAACTGTTGTAACAAATATTCACGCCTACATTCTTTCACTTGTATCCACGATTTCATGTTTTCTAGCTCACTATATTTATTACGTATCCTTATTTCTACTTCAGCTATTAATCTGTTCATAATTTCATCTGACAAGCTCTCTAATTTTAATTTTCGCTGTTGTATGATTCCAAGCTGTTCAAGATGATAGCGGATAAAACGCCAATATTGTTCATTAAATCTTGCTGCATTATAACAAATTTCTTCTACCTCTTCTATTGGTAATTCTTTCGTTTGAAACATTCTTTCTTGTAGTAAAGAGAATAAAAATTGTATTTGCGACTGACTTGGCAATTCATCTTCAATTATTGAAATTGGTAAATCGTGATCTAACGGACTACATAGTAAGATAGCTATACTCGGTTCACCATCTCTTCCAGCTCTTCCGATTTCTTGTAAATAGGAAGCTATATTAGTCGGATAATGAAAATGAATAATATAGCTCGTATTCGACTTATTTACTCCCATACCAAAAGCACTTGTACATATTACAAGCTGCAACTGGTCATTCATAAACTGCTGTTGAATTAACATACGCTCTTCATGTTCCATACCACCATGATAAAAAGCGACACCAGTCACGCCTTTTCCTCTTAAATACTCCGTTAAACGTTCTGTCCACGCTCTGCTTGAGCAATATACAATCCCTGGTCCTTGTAAATACATCACCTGATCCAAAAGCGCTTCTTTCTTCTCTTCTATCGTCTCCACAAATTGTACTTCCATCGCAATATTTGGACGATCAATAGAGTATACATGCTGCGTCACTTTCTTCAAATCTAAACTCTCTGCTATATCTCGGAGTACATCTTTTGTCGCTGTTGCCGTTAATGCTAGCACCGTAGGAGACCCGATATTTTCAATGACTACATTTAGTTTTTTATAGTCTGGCCTAAAATCATAACCCCATTGTGAAATACAATGAGCCTCATCCACAACAAATAATGAAATATGAACTTTCTTCAATTCTCTTATTAACACTTCCGACTGCAACATCTCTGGTGAAACAAAGATAAATTTATATGAAGCTAATTTTTTCATCGCTTCTCTTTTTTCATGTAATGTCCGAAAACTATTAAATGCTATTACTCGGTTTTTCACAACATACTTTAATTGTGTAACCTGATCTTCCATCAAAGATAATAATGGTGATACAACAAGCACGGTTCCTTCTTGCATTAGCCCTGGAAGTTGGTAGCACATAGACTTCCCTCTTCCAGTCGGGAGCATTGCTATAACATCTTTTCCTTCTAATAAATCTGTAATTACCCCTTTTTGCCCTGTACGAAATTCAGAATATCCAAACCATCTATATAAATATTCCTCAAGCTTCATTTATACCCTCCATCCGCGCCAATACAAGACGAACTTCAAAATAAGAGATACCTTCTCCAACCGCTTGTTTCAACTCACGCAACTTACGTGTTTGTAATGCCTCAATTACTTTTGTTACTTTATCTATTTTGTCTTTTTCCATAAACATCTCGATTGAAAACTCTTTTTCCCGCAAAGCAATTTCAACAAAATGATCTTCTATCGTTGCAACCTTTAAATTTCTAATTGTCGCTATTTCATCTAAAGAGCGTCCTTGTCTCCAAAAATTATATGTTTTTTTCGTTGATAAACTAAATAATTCAGCTCTCTCATTTGGATAAGAGATAATCTCAGCTAATAGCGGAAATTCATTTTCTTTATCGTGAACTTCTTGTATAAAGAAATGAATTGTACCCCAAAATAAAAAATACACCCGGAATATATCTTGTTTCGTAATTTCCGCTAATTGCTGCAATGTACAACCGATACGTTCATATCCTGTTAATCTATATGTTACAATCGTCGCTTCTACCACATCACCTTTTCCTAAAAGATTATGTATTTCTTTCCATAATCTTTTAGCCAATTCACTTCGCCTATATGGTATACCTGTTAAAAAACGTTTTACCCACATCATTATTTCTGTATCTTGTTGAATGGGAATAAACTTCGTATTATTCTGTTGTAAATTAGATATAGTTTGAATAATTAATGATAATCGTTTCCAAAATGTTTCACCTAATTCACCATAGTGTAAACCATGTAAATGCACGGGAAAAGCATACACTTCCTCCCATGTATGTAACTGCATTTTACCTTTAGATGTTAACAAATATGTATTTTCATGTATTTCTCGAATCAAATCTGCTTGCAACAACTTTGCAACTTCACGATCATAGTCTGTTCTATTTAACGATTTATATATTCCAAACAAAAATGAAATTCGGAACATATTTCCATCTTGTAACGTTTGCGAAGATCGTTTTCCTTTTAATAAATAATAAATAGAAGAAACGGTCCTTTCACCATTCAATTGTTTTAAACAATACAATACAGTATATTGTAGTTGCATTACCGCTTCCACCTTTCAATCTAGCTTAATTACTTTTTAGTATGATTGCACCATTCTATGTTACTCAATAAACTTATCATATCGGCATTATGTACTTGTATATAGTATATTGTACCAAACGAAATAACATTTACGTATTTTGAAAATCTTATGACATAATGCAAAAATTAGTTGACACCCTAATTGATAAGGATTATCATTATAATTTTATGTTGAAAAGTTTTAAAAACCGTTTTACAATAAGGTTATAATTTTTATGGCGAGCTTTTCACATACATATTATCAGGAGGGAAAAAAGATGGCAAAATATACAATCGTTGATAAAGATACTTGTATCGCATGTGGTGCTTGCGGCGCTGCTGCACCAGACATTTATGATTATGATGATGAAGGTATTGCATTTGTAACGTTAGACGATAACCAAGGTATCGTTGAAATTCCAGATGTATTAATTGAAGATATGATGGATGCATTCGAAGGTTGTCCAACTGACTCAATTAAAGTTGCTGATGAATCATTTGATGGCGACTCTTTAAAATTCGAATAGTCTTTTATTAACTTCAAAAAATATCCCTCATTAATATGAGGGATATTTTTTGTTTTCTATTTTCATTCCACTTAATAAAAAACCACTAGTAGTTCCATACTACTAATGGTTTTATTTTATATTTTATGCATTTTTCATTTTTGCAAACACCCATACTTTCAGGCGTGAGAATAACGCTATAAATACAATTGTCACAACAATTCCTTTAATCAAATTAAATGGTAAGATTGCCGTTACAACCGTTGTTCTTATAGCCTCGCTAGACATAGCTGGTGAATTTAAAAACCAAGTGTAAGCTGGGAATATAATGATGTAATTTAATACACTCATAATGAGCGCCATTGTAATTGTCCCTAGCATTAATCCTGTCGTTAAACTCTTAACAGTACGATACTTTCTAAATAAGAAAGCTGCCGGTCCAATAAATAAACATCCTGCAATAAAGTTAGCAATTTCTCCAACTGGCACTCCCGTTAAACTCCCTTGAATTCCGTAATGTAAAATATTCTTTATCGCCTCTACAATTATCCCTGCAACTGGCCCGAAAATAATTGCTGCAATTAGAGCTGGTACATCACTAAAATCAATTTTTAAAAATGGCGGAAGCCCTGGAAACGGGAAATCCAACATCATCAGTAAATATGCAATACTACTTAGCATCGCTACACTCACCATCTGCACTACACTGTTTTTTTGTTTCATCTTTCTCTCTCCTTTTCCATCGATCATCTCATGGAAAGTGGAAAGGTTCTGCTATGCCTACTTTTTCATAGAACGAAAAAACCCTTTGTGTTTTACACAAAGGGAGAATTTAAGGCACATCAAACAGACGTTCAAATTCATATCTTTTTTGAACGCTTGAACCTCCATCTTCTCCCATCCAGACTATACTGTCGGCTTTGGAATCACACCAAATCCTGCCTTAACGGCTCGCGGGCTTAGAACAAAATCACATATAGTTCATCACCGCCGGTCGGGATTTTCACCCTGCCCCGAAGATAGACCGATATTCTATTTTCCACTTTATTATACAACAACATAATCGTATTGTGAACAAAAAAAGTGTAACTTATTATAAATAAGTTATTAATTTTATATAATTAAAACCGATCACTATATTTTACAATACACCCCAGATTTTTTAGTATTCGGCATTTCCCCTACGAATCCCCTAGTCATATATAATGAAAAGTGATAAGATGTTGAATTGTTAAGATAAGAACATTTTCTGGATTATGGAGGAAATGTCATGAAAAAAGAAAAGAGACACTCTATTCGAGAAGCAATGAAAAAAAACTTAAGAAAAGAATACTTTTACTTAAAAAAAGAATTACTTTTCTACTGTCCAATTGATTTAGGCACATTCTCAAGCGAGACATACTATGCTGCTTTCGATGAAGATGGCATCAGTATTTATCAGTATGATAAAAAAACAGAGAGTAAATTAAAACTGTGTGAGCGTCACCCGTGGAAGAGTTGGAATAAAGTGAAGGTGGATCATTATTTGACAACTTCTCAATTTATTTTTCAAGGTGAGCGAAACTGGATATTATCCCTTTTCCAAAAAGGAAAAGAAGCTCAAAAAATAATTGAAGAGCACACATCTTTACAAACTGAAGTTGTTTCCCGCTCTTTCTTAAAAAAACTTCCAGGTTTCCGTTCTAATGCACCGTTGAATAAATACATCGGCAGCATTTGCTACACCGCACTTATTGCATTTTTATTAAAATGGATGATTCCATTTCAAGCACCACAAATCGCCCTGTACTCCATTTCAATCGGTTGTATGCTTCTTGGTTTACTTTGTTTGACAATCGGTTTAATTGAACCAACTATTGTACTATTTCGAACGAACGAAAAAACAAGAACGAAAGTATTTTACTTATATAGCTACTTAGCTATTTCTGGATTTATATGTGTCTTTATTTTTTGGTAAAAAAAGAGCTAGTTTAACTAGCTCTTTTTTTATTTTACGTATAATTGCTGATTCGGATAAATCCGATCTTGCTGCAGTCCATTTTTATCTTTAACTTCCTTAACTGACATACTAAATTTCCGTGCAATACTAACTAAAGTGTCCCCTTTTTGGACGACATATAAGGATGAGGAAACAACTTCATTTCTCTGTTCATTTAGAACAAGTAATGGATTCATCGCATTCTTTTTCGCCATCGTCCATCTTCCTTGATGAACTTCTAAATGTAAGTGTGCACCTCTCGATTCTCCTGTATTTCCTACTTCTCCAATTATTTCTCCTTTTGAAATATAATCCCCTTGAACTACATATCTCTTATTTAAATGTGCATACACGGCCTCATATTCTCCATGTTTAATAAATACAACGTTTCCATAACTACTTGAATAATAAGACTTTGTTACCTTACCTTCTTGAATAGCTGCCACAGGCGTGCCAATCGGTGCCGCTATATCTATACCGTAGTGTTTTCCATGCCTTGTCCCAAAATAATCACTTATCTGCCCTTCAACAGGCCATGTCCATTGATTTCCCTCTGCGTACACATGTAATTGGGATAAAAACAATACCGTCAATAACATGACGCCACATTTTAACACTTTCATATACATCCTCCGTTTTCTAATTAACACCATACCTTCTCTATTTTGGTATATTACAGAAAAAAGTATACAAAAAAAAGAAAGTGAATCACTCCACTTCCTTCTCTTTTTTATCACGAAAAACGATTGCACTGCGATTATACTCCACATCTTTTACTTGTAATCGAGCATTTATTACTCTAGCTACCGCAAACAAATAATCAGATAATCTATTTACATACTTTAGAACAACTTCATTTATTTCCCCTTCTTTTTGCAAGGACACTACACATCGTTCTGCTCGCCTTACAACTGTACGTGCAATATGAATAGCAGCTGCTGCTTCGCTTCCACCTGGTAAAATAAAACGCTCTAACGGCGGTGCTTCTTCTATATACGAATCAATCATTCTTTCTAAGCTTTCAACCATTTCAACCGTTACTTTATAAGGAATTTTCCCCTCTACTATCGCCAAGTCTCCCCCGCAATCAAATAGTTCATGTTGAATATTTTCAAGTTCATTGTAAATATCTCCAAAAGATCCGCCTTGTAGCTTAGTCATTGCATATCCAATATGAGAATTTGCCTCATCTATCGTGCCATATGCTTCAACTCGGATATTATCTTTATCCACTCTGCCACCTATTACACTTGTTGTCCCTTTATCTCCTGTTTTCGTGTATAATTTCATCGCTTCACGACACCCCTCTTACTATTCTTCATTCGACTAAGATAGAAAAAAAGTTCTACTGCTATTTATTTAATTGATTTTACAAAAAAATAAAAAACAGTAGAACTTTATTCATTATCAACTTTAAAAACGTATATCTAAATTATACGATTCGGTAAATATACAGAGAATGTAGTTCCCTCTCCAACAACACTTGAAACAGCAATTTTACCATCATGGCCTTGCACAATATTTTTTGCAATCGCAAGCCCGAGCCCTGTTCCACCTTTTTTTCCACGTGTTCTCGCTTTATCAGCTTTGTAGAAACGATCAAATAAAAATGGAATATCTTCTTCTGGAATACCAGCGCCCGAATCTTGTACTTCAAAAGTAAGACCATTATTTTTCGTATCAATTACAAGCGTTACATGTCCGCCTGCATTCGTATGACGAATTGCGTTATCAATTAAATTCGTCAATACTTGTTCCATACGATCTGCATCAAACGGGTATTGTTCAATTGGATTCTGGAAATCAACCGTTAATGCGACTTCTTTATCCTTTGCAATTCCTTGGAATTTACGACCTATTTTTTCAACGAAAGGATGAATATCAACTTCACCTATATGTAACTCTACATTACCACTTTCCATACGCGCTAAATCTAATAGTTCATTTACAAGTTTACCTAAACGAACGGATTCATCATAAATGATTTGAACAAACTCATTAATTTCTTCTTTCGTTTGCACAATATCATCTAAAATCGCTTCACTATACCCTTGAAGCATTACCATCGGTGTACGAAGTTCATGTGATACGTTTGCAATAAAGTCTTGACGCATCTTCTCAAGACGACGTTCTTCCGTCATATCACGTAATACAGCTACAGCACCACGAATTTTCGTTTGGTTGTAAAGCGGCGTCATAAGAACTACATAGTTCCCTTTTTGTAAATTAATTTCAAACACTTGTTGTTGTTCACTTTCTACAACGAGATGGAATAGTTCAACAAGTTCAGAAGGTAGTTTTTTACTGAGCTCTACTTCCTTTTCCTCTTGCCAAACTTGTAAGAAATGTTCAGCCGGCGGATTAATTACAACGACTTCACCTTCTTGATTTAACGTAATAACCCCATCTGCCATACTACTTAAAATACTAGCTAACTGTTCTTTTTCTTGCTGCAGGGCATTCATATTAAACTTCAACTGTTTCCCCATTTGATTTAAGGCCGTTGCAAGCTCACCAATCTCATCCTGAGATACCATAGGAGCTTTCGCATCAAACTTCCCACGCGCGACCTCAAAAGCAACCTCACGCATTTTACGGAGTGGTGCTGTAATTCGAGTAGATAAGAAGAATGCAAAGAACGTTGTTAATATAATCGCAATCCCTGCTGATAAGAATATAAAATCAGTCGTTCTCTCCATACCTTGTATCGGTACTTGTAAAGATTCGTATACGAACACTGCACTTTGATTTTTTGAATGCACTGGTTTTCCGACAATCATAATATCATTTTCAGTGTTTTTATTCTTTCTACTATTAGAGGCTTTTCTAATGTTATTCTTAATTTCTTTTTTGTCTGTAAAAACAGCCGCTAATTCTTTATCTTCTTTCAAATCATCCATTGTAAGAGTGACTAACCCTTCTTGTTTCGGCGAAGAAGATATTTCTTTACCATCTTCTACAATAATGATCCTTGAAAGGGGATCAGAGAATTTGTACGCGATATTCTCAATCGTTTTTACATCGGCACCTTCTTCAATTAACTCTGAAACACTTGTTGCAACTTTTTGAAGCCTAGCTTCACTCATATCAACGTAATATGTTCTAAAAAACTGTGAAAGCAAAATCGCAACAAATCCAAGCACAAACGAAACGAGAAGTAATATGGTCATCCATAACTTCCCTACTACACTTCTCCAAAGCATCAGTCGTTCACAACCTCAAACTTGTAACCTACGCCCCAAACGGTAACAATCATCTTCGCAGCATCTGGTGATTTTTTGCTTAACTTCTCACGTAAACGCTTTACATGCGTATCAACTGTACGTAAATCTCCGAAGAATTCATATTGCCATACTTCTTTTAACAATTGCTCACGATCAAATACCTTATCAGGCGCTTTCGCTAAGAATAATAGTAATTCGTACTCTTTCGGTGTTAAGTTTACTTCATTACCATCTGCTGTAACACGGTGTGCATCATTATCAATTGTTAAATGAGGGAACACAGTAACATCTTTTGTCGTTGTATCTTGTGTAAAGAACGTTGTTGGTACAGAACGGCGTAAGACCGCTTTCACACGAAGTACTACTTCACGCGGGCTAAATGGTTTCACAATATAATCATCAGTTCCTACCTCAAACCCTTGTACTCGGTTTACTTCTTCACCTTTTGCCGTCAACATAATAATTGGCGTCGCTTTCTTCTCACGTACCCCTTTACACACTTCAATACCATCTTTACCAGGCATCATAAGATCTAGTAGGATCAAATCGTAATCATTTTGCAGTGCCATTTCTAAAGCTGTATCACCATTGTCCGCTTCTTCAATTGTGTATTGTTCTCTTTCTAAATACATTTTCAACAAACGACGAATACGATCCTCATCGTCTACAATTAAAATTCTTGATTCATTTTCCATTTCTACCCGTTGCGTACTTTTACCACAACGGTTTACACCTACCCTTCTACACTAATATGTTGCGCTATTCTCGTTTATTTAAGCAATCTTCTAAATGTTTCACTTCCCATATTATGCTTCACAAGAATAATAAAGTTTGTTCAATTTTTTTCCAAAACTATGTATTTTTTTTGAACAGTATATAATGTCCTCGACATCATTTTACAAAATCAATCGCTACTTTGTCATGTTTTTCTCAAAAAAGAAGAAAAATTGACAAAAATAAAATAGGAAAGTGACATTCACTCTCCTATTTTATTTCTCTATGCGTATGAATGTAAACCCGCGATAATTAAGTTTACTACAATAAAGTTAAACATAATGATTGCAAAACCAATTACCGCTAACCACGCTGACTTCTCTCCGTGCCACCCTTTTGATAAGCGTAAATGTAATACCGCCGCATAAAAGAGCCAAGTAATAAGCGCCCAAACCTCTTTTGGATCCCAACCCCAAAAACGCGTCCACGCTATTTGAGCCCAAATCATGGCGAAAATTAATGCACCTAATGTGAAAACTGGGAATCCAATTGCAATAGAACGATATCCGATTTCATCCAGTAAATCACTATTTGTATTCTTTACTAACGGCTGAAGTGCTGCCGATACTCGTTTGCGTAAAACAAGTCTTAATACAATATAAAGTAATGTCCCAACTAACACTGACCAAATAACAGTATTTAATTTTTTCGCATTTACAATCGCTGGAACTTCAACTGTCGGTTCTAATTTATTTTCTGTCAATAACTTTCCTTCGTGCGGTCCTACTAAAGCCGGAAGATTGTACTTCATTTCCACTTGTTGTTCATTTTTATCAATCCATTGAAACTTCGCTTCATATTTCATACTAGAAAATACCGTTGTCACTCCAATAAAACCAACTGTACAAACAAGTGTGAACACTACCGTTTCTAACCAAAATGTACGTTTACTTCTCGTTGATTGATCTACATTTTTCAATAAATACATAACGCCCGTAATAAAACTAATTGCTAAAATTGCTTGTCCTGCCGCTGCAGTCGTCACGTGAATATGTAACCAATTACTTTTTAAAGAAGGAATAAGCGGAGATATTTCCCTCGGAAACATACTTGCATAGGCAATTAATAAAAGCGCAACTGGTAATGCAAAGAGTCCGATTATACTTACGCGATACATAAAATACATGACAATAAATGATCCGACAAGCATCATGCCGAAAAATGTACCGAATTCAAAAAAGTTACTAACTGGTGCATGTCCTGATGCAATCCATCTTGTAACAAAATATACTGTTTGTGCAATAAACCCTAAAATTGTAATCGTTATTCCTATATTTGCCCATTTATGACCCTTTTCTTTAATTGCTCCCCCGAAAAATAGAGTTGCAATTAAATATAAAATAAATGCGGTAAAGAGAAAGTTACTACTTATTTGCACCATATCGTTTCCCCACCTTAACTAATTTTTTTATCCACTACTTTATCACTCGGCTGCGGAATTGCTGTACCTTCTAGTACTCTTTCAATATCTTTCTTTAAACCGAACCAATTTTTATTCGTATGTCCTGCAATCCACCATTCATCATTAACGCGTTGTATCCAAATACGGCGATGATTCCAATACATCCCTTGAATCACACCAACCATAAATATAAATCCTCCGATACCGAGAATCCAAAGCGTTAAATCTTTCCTTACAGTAAGTGCTGTTGCATTTTGCATTTCAACACCTGCAAAGGACATTTTATATTTGTTATTCCCATCTGGTTCTATATTTTGCTGAATACCAACAAAACTCACTTCACCATCTGGTGTTTCAGGCGTAAACATTTTAAACACAAATGCAGGGTTGTTTGGTAATTTCGTTTTCGTATTTGGTCTTCCATTCTCGTCAAAATAAAAATCTGGAAAATAGCTTAATAGTTCTAAAGAATAACCATTTCCTAAATCGAATTTTTCTGTGGGATTCGTTAAATCTACTTTAATCGGTCCCCACTTTTGATTATTTTCTTTGTTTTGCAAATGGAATGACATGCTTTTAAATTCACTTTCTTTGTAATCCACTTGATAAACAGCAAATTGATCAAATTTCAGCGGTTCATTCACTCGAATTTCCGCTTCTTTTACTTTTTCTAATTTCGGTTTTTGTCCTGCTATATTTTCGCCGACCGCTTTATACAATACAGCATTCGTTTGGAAGTTTTTCGCAATCATTTTATCACCTACACGGTCAATTGCTTCATCAAAAACTTCCTTGTCCTTGCTTTTATCATACACTTCCTTTATAAATTTCTCGTTTTTTAAGTAGTATTGCCCATCCGTTCCTGGTATTTCTTTCGTTTCACCATCACGTAACCAAAGCGCTTCGTCTACGTACATACTCGGTAAAAAACGGAGCATTGCACCGAATAAAAAGATAATGAGACCAATATGATTCACATATGGACCCCAGCGTGAAAACCGTCCCTTTTCAGCTAAAATGTTACCGTCTTCCACTTTCACATTATAGTTCGTTTTCTTTAAATTCATTTGGACTCTTTCCAAATCACCATCTTGCGGTGTACCAGTGCCGTATAATCTTTGTCTCTTTAAAAAGCTAGGGTGTCTTTTCACCCCTTGCTTCTTTAAAGCTTTATAAAGTGGAATGACACGGTCTAAGCTACATATCACAAGTGAAATACCAATTGAAGCAATTAAAATCATATACCACCATGAACCGTATAAATTATTAAATCCTAATTGATAGTATAGTTGCCCTAAAAATCCGTATTCTTGCTTATAATATTCAGCTGGTGCAATTCCTGGAGTTATATACATTTCTTGCGGAAAAATAGTTCCTATCGCTGATGCAGCTAAAGTGATTACAATGAGCCATACACCCACTTTTACAGAAGAGAAAAAGCTCCAAATTTTATCGACTATCGTTTTTGTTTGTGTGAGAGATCTCCGAGCACTCCCCTCATAGCGCATATCCAATAGTTTTATATTTTCATTGCCTTCAAATGGTTTCCCACATGCTTCACAAAAAACAGTTCCTATTGGATTAACATGTCCACATTCACACTTAATTTCTTTCAACACTCTCACCGCCCCTATATCTATATGTACTATTGTATATTCCAACCTCAAGTTACCACAATACTCAGAATTTTTAAATCAGAGGCGCTATAAGGATGCACCTCATATGTAAAGGCTTTCTTTATTACGGAGTAATTTTCTTTAAATATCCTTCTAACTGTTCTTTCGTTTGTTCACCTATAATTTGTTCGACTACTATTCCATCTTTATCAATCAAAAAGCTTGTCGGTAATGGTCCTACCCCATATGTGCCTATGATTTTTGTTCCTTTATCAATAGCAACTGGGAATTTCAAATCATATTGTTTCACAAAGTTCTTAACAGCAATATCTGTTTCGTCTGCATCTAACGCAATAATTTCAACGCCTTTTTCTTTATACTTTGGATATAATTCGTTCATATAAGGCATTTCTTTTTCACACGGTTTACACCAAGTGCCCCAAAAGTTTAAAAATACACCTTTTCCCTTTAAATCTTTCAGTTCAATTTTCTTTCCTTCTAAATCTGTCACAACAAAGTTAGGTGCTTCTTTTCCAATTTGCATTTTCTCTTTATCAGCAAAAAATCCTTGATAAAGTGTAAATCCTACAGCACCGCTTAAAATGAGCAGAATAATAACGCGAAATAACAAGCGATTTTTTTTCATATTGTCTCCCCTCTCTTCGACGAGTGATAAATATATGTATTTTTTAATAAATCACCAGCGGAGCATTCCACTGGTGAAAGTTTCACACTATCGATTAGCGCGGTTTTGTAGAAGCCAATGCACGTAATTGTTTCACCTCATGTGGTGACAATTCTCTCGCATCACCAGGTCGCAAGCTACCCACTTCTAAAAAGGCATAGCGTTCACGCTTTAGTTTCACTACTTTACAATCTAACGCTTCAAACATGCGGCGTACTTGACGATTACGTCCTTCATGAATCGTTAATTGTACAATTGCAGTCTCTTTACGCTTGTCCCAAGAAATAATTTTCACTTGTGCTGGTGCTGTTTTCCCATCTTCTAATGCAACACCTCGTTCTAACATGCGAATTTTCTCACCTGTTAATGGCCCTTTAATTTTTGCAACATACGTTTTTTCAACTTTATATCTCGGATGCATTAATACATTTGCAAATTCCCCATCATTTGTCATCAATAATACACCTGACGTGTCATAATCTAAGCGTCCGATTGGGAATAAACGTTGTCTAATTTCAGGGAAAAAGTCTGTTACAACACTTCTTCCTTTATCATCTGATACACTTGAAATTACGCCAGTTGGTTTATATAGTAAAAAATAAACAGGTTCTTCTTTTTCAAGAGGGATGTTATTTACTTCTACTTTATCTTGAGGAGTTACTTTCGTTCCTAACTCCTTCACTATTTTTCCATTCACTTTTACTTTTCCTTGCTGAATTAATTCCTCAGCCTTTCTTCTCGATGCAATACCTGCTTGCGCAATCACTTTTTGTAATCGTTCCATTTCTTTTTTTCACCTCGAATTTATCTTACCTTACATTAGAAAGACTTGGCAACCGCATACGCTTGACGGCTTTTCGCTTCATCTTACTTAAACAACATAGCGATGATAATAAACATATAAAGGGCAAATCATGTTTTTACCTTTTATTATTGTCCATATTCTTCATATTGCTCACAATAAAAGTTCATCATTTTGTCAAAAATACCGCATAAAAAAACCACTATTAAGCAACACCTTAATAGTGGTCGTATACGTATTATAAGCGAAATAGCATAAAAAATGAATAGCGGCCTTACTTAAACATTAAAGAAACAAACACAATTGAACAAATAATCCCGATTAAATCGGCAAAAAGTCCTACTTTTAATGCATCTCCCATTTTTCTAATTCCAACAGCTCCGAAGTATACTGTTAAAATATAAAAAGTCGTATCTGTACTCCCTTGCATCGTAGAAGCCAACCTTCCAATAAACGAGTCTGGCCCATATGTGGCAATTAAATCGGTCGTAATACTTAAACCAGCAGAGCCTGAAATAGGGCGGATAAGTGCTAGTGGAACAATTTCTGCTGGGACATGAATTAAATCTAACATCGGCTTCATTACTGATATCATTGCATCTAATGCACCTGAAGCTCGAAATATAGAAATAGATACAAGCATTCCAACCATAAACGGTAAAATGGAGATTGCAATTTGAATTCCTTCTTTTCCCCCCTCAACGAACGATTCATAGGTTGGCACTTTCTTTATCGTGCCATATAAAAGGATAAAACCAATTACACAAGGGATTACCCATAATGAAATTGTATTTACAATGCTCATTTTTTCCGCCCCTTCCTACTCCTTCTTCGGTAAAAATAGCGGTCAATCCAAATCGCTCCGATCATAGAGAGTACTTGTGCAATGAATGTTACCCCAACAATTTCAGTAGGATTCGCTGATTCATACGTCATTCGAATCGAAATGACAGTAGTAGGAATTAAAGTAATCGCTGATGTATTTAACGCGAGAAACGTTACCATAGAACGGCTCGCCGAATCCTTCCCTCCATTTAACTCTTTCAATTGTTCCATTGCTTTAATACCAAGAGGGGTCGCTGCATTCCCTAATCCAAAAAAGTTCGCCATCATATTCGATAAAATAAATCCCATTGACGGATGATCTTTCGGTATTTCTGGAAACAACCTTTTTACTATCGGCATAAAAAGTGACACTAACTTTTTTAACAACCCTGCTTCCTCTGCAATTTTCATTAAACCGAGCCAAAATACTAATACACTAATAAGTCCTATACAAATTGTTACTGCATCTTTTGCCCCGTCAAATACGGCTTTATTTATCGCTTCCATCGTTCCATTTATCATGGCATATACAATCCCTATGACTGCCATCGCTACCCATACGAGATTAACCATCGCTCCCAACACCTATCATATGAGAAAAAATTTCTTTCACATTATTCCAATACATTCCCGTTGTAGCTACTAACTTTCGTTTACTATAAAATAAATTCCGTTCTCCAACTTTCTCATTGCCAACATAAATTTCTGTCTTCCCAACCTTTACTCCATCTTTAAGTTTTGCACTTTTATCGAGTTCAACTTTTAATACGACATTCTTTCTTTCCTGCTCAGTTAAAGGCACCGCAAAACTATTTTTCGTATAAACATGATTGGCATATTTCTTTTCAGTTATTTCAGCAAGAGCTCCTTGTCCTACAACGTTTGTTTGCTTAAAACGTTCAAAACCTTTATCAAATAAATTCATATGATCATCCCAATCGCTAGAAGCGCTCAAAGTTACGACAATTAGATCTAGTCCATCTTTTGATGCTGTTGTAACAAGTGTCCGCCCTGCTTTCTTCGTGAAACCTGTTTTTCCTCCTGTCGCAAATTCATAATAAGACGTCACGAGTTTATGTTTGTTTTTCCACGGATAATCCCACGAATCTGATTTATACGTTTTTGTCCCAAAAATCTTCTTAAAGGTTTCGTTCCCCATTGCATACTTTGTTAAAAGTGCCATATCATAGGCTGATGAATAATGGGATCCATCTCCATCCAAACCATGTGGGTTTGAAAAATGAGTATCTTTCATTCCAATTTGTTTCGCCTTTTCATTCATTAAATATACGAACCCTTCTATACTTCCTCCTACATTTTCAGCAATTACTTGTGCTGCATCATTACCAGATCTAAGCATGAGTCCGTATACTAAATCCTCTAACTTCACTTTCTGTCCAGGCTTTAAATAAATTGCTGATCCTTCTACTCTCACCGCTTCATTACTAACCGATACCAGTTCTTTCATTTTTCCTGATTCAGCAGCTAACAAGGCTGTCATAATTTTTGTTATACTAGCAATTTTTTGTGGCTCATGTTCTGCTTTTCCGTATAATACACGACCGGACTGTTGCTCCATTAATACAGCATTTCGAGCACTGACATTACTGTTCATCTTTGCATATGTAGGAATTGGCATAACGCTTGCGTACATAATAAGAAGCGTGATTATTACACAAATTCGTCTCATATTTCCCCCCCACGTCCTTTTGGCACTTTTTGTACAAGTGTATGCTTGGCCTTTTAAAATATGAACGAAATCTCTTTCTCCTTCTAATAAAAAAGACGCAGAGAACCTGCGTCTAATACGGTGTCCATTCAATTTGTTTCGCACTTTCAAATCTTTTTTCTACATCAGGCCAATTTACAACATTCCACCAGTTTTTAATATATTCATCTTTTCGATTTTGGTATTGTAAATAATACGCATGTTCCCACACGTCTAGTACGAGGAGCGGTATCGTATCCCATTGTGTAAATAATTGATGAAGTGTACTCTGCAAAATTTCTAATCTTCCAGATCGTGGTACCCAAACGAGAAGCGCCCAGCCTGATCCTTCCACTTTAGAAGCTGCTTCTGTGAAATGTTTTTGAAAACGTAAAAAACTCCCAAAATCTTGTTCAATCTGTTGTGAAAGAGCCCCTCTTGGACTTCCGCCACCATCTTTTTTCATGTTATTCCAAAATATCGTGTGTAAGTAATGACCTGATCCATGAAAAGCCGCTTCTCTTTCCCAATGCTTAATTAAATCAAATTGATTTGTTTTTCTCGCTTCTTCCATCATCTTCTCTGCCTTATTTAATCCTTCCACGTAACTGCGATGATGTTTATCATGGTGTAACATCATAATTTCTCTAGAAACATACGGTTCTAACGCATTATACGGATAAGGTAATGGTGGAAGTGTATGTCCTCCAATTGGAACAGCTCGTTCATTATCCCCTCTTTCACATAGTTCATATTCCTCTTCTCCTTGCACAAATACTTCCTGCAAATGATGCTGAATATGTTCTACATCATCACTTATTTCATACATAAACTCTGCATCTGTATCATACTCATGCTCTTTCATACGATCTAATAACGTTTGAATTTTATAAGCAAGCATATGGACATCATACACTTCCATTGCACGGCTATCTAATACGTGAAGAACACTTTCACACCAGCTTTCTACTTCATGAAAGTAATCTGTAAATACACCTTGCTGACTCATGTTACACCTCCTTAATGCTATCCCCATAAATATATTCAAAGGAAATCCCTTATATAACTTTACAAAAGGAAAAGAAGCTAAGTCCCCTTAGCTTCTTTTTCGCAATTAATATTTGTGTAACATCTTTGTTTGGTAATCCGTCTCATAATATTCTAGTTCTTCACGCATCAATTGAAATTTTCCTTCTAAACTCTTCATCACTTGCTCTATAGATGCTGGTGGCGTTTGTTGAAAAACGATGGAGTTTTTCCCTGTATAGGCAGACCGACTATTTTCATACCAATGATCACTCTTTGGTGAGAAAAACTCTGCAATTACTTGATGATAAATTTTATATAAAATTTTCTCAGCTGCTGTTTTTCGAAATGGCTGGCTATTTAACAAAACAAAACATGCATCATGTCCTTCTTCACAAAAAACGAGAAGACGTCTTATTGATGCTAATAACCCTTTATAATATTGCTCGTTCCCTGCTGGTGTTTCTTCTAATAAAGAAGGCAACGTATGATAATTTACATAATTGGTTATCAAAGTAATAACATCTTCTAAAAACATAGAAACTTGTTCTGTTTGATTTTCAACCATTAGATTAGACATTTTTTCCCTCTCCTTTGCCATTTCACGCTATTTCTACTCTTTTATTTTTATGTAATTCAGCCAATATTTCTTGTACTTTCACCACTGTTCCCTCATCAAAATATTGTTGGAATGCTTCTATATTATTTAAATATAAACGTTTTTGCATGCGATGCTCATTCTCTTTCAGTAAACAACATATCGCTACAATATCCCGTAAATATATGTCTTGTTCTTCTACTTTACATACTGGATTTCCTTCAAAAGGAGTAATTTCTTGTAAAACTTCTTCAAAATATCGAACGTATAAAACGGAAAAAGTTTTCTCTTTATTATTTAATATATATGTCACTTCAGATCTATTAAAGAAATCTTCTGATGTATTAGGTTTTGCTTTCTCTAACTCATATCCCGCATAACCTATTATAATCATCTACTTCCCCTCACTTCCTTCTTTCAATTCATTTTAACTTAATTTTCTGACAAACGAAATACTCTTTTAAATATAACCCATATAAAAAATAGCTTCCCTATACAGGAATTTACCTTTTTATTTTTCTTGAAGTTTGTCATAATAATATTATTGTCTCAGTTTTCTTATACAAGGAGAGTTGTATTTATGTCGTTTTCATGGAAACGTTTCTTACAAATCGGGAAAATTATCTTCCCATTTGTTGTATTAACAATTGTATTCTTTCAAGCAAAAAAAGAATTAGCAGGCATTTCTTTTTTAGAAGCAATCAATACAATTAAAAACATTCCAACCGGAGGAGTCTTTTTAGCAATTACACTTGGTGCATTTGCCGTATCAACAATGTTCTTTTATGACTATGTTATGCTTCGTTATTTAAAAGCTGATATACCAGTCCAAAAGATTTTTCGTATCTCATGGATTGCTAATACTTTAAATGGATTTATTGGGTTTGGTGGTCTCGTTGGAGCTGGTGTACGCACAATGCTTTATCGTCCATACATAAAAGAAAATGGCAAACTTATTAAAAGTATCGCCTGGATGACAACTGCTTTTATTAACGGACTCGCAATTCTTTCTTTCCTCGGTCTTATTGGAATATTAGACACAAGTTTTATTTTGCATGAAAAACCGTGGCTATGGCCTGTTCTTATTTTCTTCGCCCTTTTCGTCCCTATATACATTGGCTTTTCTAAACTAAAAAATAGAAAACCAAAGCAAATCGAAGGGCAAGAAGAAGAAGGAGAAGAAGAGAAAAACCCAACTGTTTTATACTCATTAGTTTCATTAGTTGAGTGGGTATCTGCCGGTATTGTTATGTACGTCATACTAATATTATTTGGTATCGATATCGAATTTCAAAAGTTTTTAGGTGTGTATGTAATTGCTGCTTTAGCTGGTGTTGTTAGTCTTGTTCCTGGTGGACTTGGTTCATTTGATCTTGTCTTTTTAACTGGGCTCGGACAGTATGGCATTGATACAGGCGTATTACTACCTGCCATGTTATTATATCGCCTCGTCTATTATATTTTACCTTTCTGCCTTGGTCTTATTTTTGCAGCTTTTGAAATGACAGGCGTGGCCATTAAAAAGTTTGAAGATAAACCTTTTATTGCACCTGCATTAGAAACAACTGGTGTTATATGGACTTTGCAGCGTGATTTTCTAGGAAAACTAGGTTCATGGGCCTCTGCTGCTTTAACAGTATTTGCTGGATTAATGGTTATTTTATCGACCATTCTACCGACAAGTATAAACAGAGCACACGCCTTACATATTCTAGCTCCAAAACATCTTATTCAATTTTCTTTTAGCTTATCACTAACATTTGGTATTCTCCTCCTGATCCTTTCACGAGGCATATATTATGGAACAAAGCGTTCTTACTATATGACGATTATTTCTTTAATCGGAGCAGCCATCTTTAATACGCTAAAAGGAATTGATATTGAAGAAACGTTTATTTTATTAATCGTACTCGCTGTATTATATATGCTTCGTAAAAGGTTTGTACGCGAGAAAATGGAAGTCTCACTTTCTGATATGGTAAAAGTTTTTATATTCCTACTTATAACTTTATATTTATATAAAAACTTAGGTATTTTATTTGCAGGTGCAAAAGAAGCTTTTAAACCTGATTTTGTCGTCCGTAATATTACACAAGTGAAACGAAGTGCATTAGCAGCAGCCTTTTTCGTTCCTACATTTTTACTGATTGGCTCGCTCATTGCCAATCGTTATCGAAATGAATTTCCCGGGCAACCAGCTAATGATAAAAGGTTGCAAAACTTCTTAGATGAACATGACGGAAATGTACTTAGTCATTTAGGGTTTTTAGGAGATAAACAATTCTTCTTCAGTAGTGATGGGAAAGCGCTCCTTCTCTTCTCTATAACGGGAAAACGTCTTATTGTGCTAGGTGATCCAATTGGGGATCCTTCCTCCTACCGTACTGTGTTACAAGAGTTTTTAGCTGAGGCTGATCGATTTGGATACATTTGTGTATTCTACCAAATCGAAAGTAAATGGATGAGTTTATATCATGATTTTGGTTATAACTTCTTTAAGCTTGGTGAAGAAGCTGTCGTTGATTTAAATACATTTACAATAACAGGAAAAAAACGCGCCGGTATGCGAGCGACTTTCAACCGTTTTGAAAGAGAAGGCTATACATTCTCTATTCATCAGCCACCGTTCTCAAACGAATTATTTGAAGAATTAAGAAAAGTTTCAGATGCGTGGCTCGGTGGAAAAAAAGAGAAAGGTTTTTCACTCGGATACTTTGATCGTGAATATATTAGCCGTGCTCCTATCGCTACATTATCTGATGCAGATGGAAAAATCATTGCATTCACGACCTTTATGCCCGTATATCAAGACGGATCATTGTCTGTTGATTTAATGCGCTATTATCCAGATGCGCCTAGCGGCATTATGGATGCAATTTTCATCCACCTATTCCAGTGGGCCAAAGAAAATGAATACCATTCCTTTAATATTGGTATGGCACCACTTTCAAATGTAGGTTTATCGACACAATCTTTCTGGTCTGAACGGGTTGCTGCTGCCATCTTTAATAATGTTCGTTATACGTATAGTTTCAGCGGGCTACGTCATTTTAAAGAAAAATATAAACCAGCATGGAGCGGTAAATATTTAGCATTTAGAAAGAATCATTCTTTACCAATTACAATGCTTTCTGTAACAAAATTAATAGGAAAACGAAAAAACAGCTAAGCATTTAGCTGTTTTTTCGTTTTTGAACTTGTACAATAAATTCTTTTTCATATTTCTTACCATTTATATAGAAATCTCCCCATATTTTATACGTTCCTTCTACAGGAAATGTAATACGATATTGTAATTGCTCATCTGTATCAACAGGTATTGCATATAAAAAGTTTTCTCTCGTCTCATCCACGATATAGAGCGCCTCTACTTCTCCTCTCTCTGAATGTAATTTCAATTTGTCACCCTTTTTCGCTTGGAATTGAAATGTTAACGTCGCTGGTTCATTTGGATGCAATGCACCAAATAAAAGAGAAACTTCATACTCCCCTATTTTTTTTGTAAGTACACTATCGATTGAAAATTTTACTTTTTTCTTATTTTCCTCCTCTATTTCTCTCCCAAAATCTTTCTTCGCAAATGATTTCACAGATTTGTTTTTGTCTTCATATAAAAATATTGTATATCCTTCATCTTTCGCTATTTTGGAAGATACCTTATAGGATCCATTTCCTGCAAATGTAGGTTTCATTTGTTGTACATGCTTTAATTGTCCGTCTACAATAACTGCCCGAATTTGATCATTCACACCACGAACTTCGTTATTTTTATTATTTAGTAATTGAAATGAAATATCTACTTTCTCATTTCCTTTTCCATTTGACACATCCCATTTTACTTCCTGAACATCACCTACAGTCTCTGTAGTTTCCTGATACTTTTTTATGTAAAATCCTCCTACCACAATAAATAGCAAAGCAACAAGTCCAATGACAAGATTTTTCAAAACATCACCTACCATTTTTATTGTCTCTGTTCATACAAAACTTCTTACATATATATTCTAGATTATGATTTATGAAATCCTCCTGCTTTGCACATATTACAAATAATTAAAAGATTTTAATTGAAAGGATTGATAGTGTATAATGCAAATGATATTGATTTCTATCAATACATTATAAGGAGGACTTTTCATGAGTGTACATATTGAAGCAAAACAAGGCGAAATTGCTGAATCTATTCTATTACCTGGTGATCCATTACGTGCAAAATATATCGCTGAAACATTTCTAGAGGACGTTACTTGCTATAATAACGTGCGTGGTATGTTAGGTTTCACTGGAACTTATAAAGGAAAACGCGTATCTGTTCAAGGTACAGGTATGGGTGTTCCTTCTATTTCTATTTATGTAAACGAATTAATCCAAAGCTACGGAGTTAAAAATTTAATTCGCGTTGGAACTTGCGGTGCGATTCAAAAAGACGTAAAAGTACGTGACGTTATTATTGCAATGACAGCTTGTACGGATTCTAATATGAACCGTTTAACATTCCCAGGTTTTGATTTTGCACCAGCTGCAAACTTTGACCTTTTAAAGAAAGCTTACGATGCTGGAACTGAAAAAGGCTTACACGTTCGTGTTGGTAACGTTTTAACAGCAGATGTATTTTACCGCGAAAGCATGGACATGGTTAAAAAACTTGGAGATTACGGTGTACTAGCAGTAGAAATGGAAACAACTGCTCTTTACACATTAGCAGCGAAATACGGTGTAAATGCGTTATCTGTATTAACAGTAAGCGATCACATTTTCACTGGTGAAGAAACAACATCTGAAGAGCGTCAAACTACATTTAACGAAATGATTGAAATTGCTTTAGATGCAGCAATTCAACAATAATACATTAAAGAACTCGTCATACGTCTGTCGAGTTCTTTTTATGTGACCTTTTATAAAAAACTACTTTCGGAAGAGACAGATTTTCTCCTCTACTTTTTTGTAACGTTTGTTATAATAAAGAAATCATTTACAGTATTTCTCACAAGAGGTGACACAGTGAAAAACAGAAGTATCGTCTTTAAACTATTTTTATTAACATCAACATTATTTACAATCATCTTCCTTCTCTTTTTCTTAGGACAATCTCTATTTTTAGAGAAATTTTATATTAATAAAAAAGTAAAAACTGTTCAAACTGCTTTTGAAAAGTTCGTAGATAATTACGAAAAAAGTGGTAAAAGTTATGAGGAGATTAGAAAACTAAAACAAGAATTTCATGATAAAACAAATGCTGAAATGCAATTTTTAGATTCTAATGGCATTATTAAAAGTGACACCAATTACTACATTGATGTAATTAATCCTAAAAATAATGAAACATATTACATTCCACTCAATAATCTTTTAACGCCCGAAGAATATAATAAATTCGAAAACTTAGGATTAAAAAAAGATGGTATGATAAACGTCGTCGGTTTGGTACAAGGCAAATCAATAACACCACTAGAATTGACAACAAATTATAATCGATGGCAAAACGAACGTATCAATTCAGATTTTTCATCCATTAATGGAAATCCTGCTAAAAATAGAATTACAAGCCGATCCAGATCTGTGACTCAAATTGAGTTTACTGGTATCGTATCTAAGTTACAGCTTCCATCAAAAGTCGAGGTTCGTCTTGCAAATGATTTTGAAACATTACAAGCCGTTCAATATTTTGCAGAGATTATTAGAAATGGCACTGCTAACTCGCACCAATTAAACACTTATATAATAGATGGTGGAGAGAATATAAAAAATAGTATCTTTGTAAAACCTATTGTGGAAAATGGAAAAATTACAGAATACGCTTTTGCGATAGCATCTTTACAACCTGTTAATGAAGCGATGCTCGTTTTAAAGGATTATTATGTCTATGCCTTAATCATCGTATTTCTCGTAATTATTTTATTATCCTTCTACTACTCAAAAATCATTGTGAAACCATTAATTAAAATGAATCGAGTTACAAAGAAAATGGCCAATTTTGATTTTAGCGAGAAATTACCTGTAACAGCAGACGATGAAATTGGTGGGCTTTCCGGTAGTATTAATACGTTATCTGTAAACTTAAAAGACCGAATCGATCGATTAAATGTTGCCAATACAAAATTACAACAAGACATTGAACGTGAACGTCAATTAGAGAAAACGCGAAAAGAATTCATTTCTGGTGTATCACACGAATTAAAAACACCACTTAGTGTAATTAGAAGTTTCGCAGAAGGAATTAAAGATGGCGTTAGTAAAGATACGACGTATTACACAGATGTTATTTTAGAAGAAACAGAAAACATGAACAGACTTATTATTGAAATGTTAGAATTAGCAAAACTAGAATCTGGTACGTACAAACTAGATATGACGACATTCTCAATCGGTGAATTAATTCAACAAGTCTATACAAAGTTATTATTTAGCATGGAGGAAAAGCATTTACAAGTAAACGTAGATGTAGACTCTTCTATATTCGTTAAAGCGAATCGTAGTCGTATTGAGCAAGTCGTTGTGAACTTACTTAGCAATGCAATTCGCTATACGCCCGATGAAGAAAAAATACAAGTCTCCGTTATAGCACTGGAAGATACCGTAAAAATCGAAATCGAAAACACAGGAAACCCTATCCCTGAAGAAAGTCTTGAAAAAATTTGGGATCGTTTCTACCGTTTAGATGCATCTCGTAGCCGTCATACTGGAGGTACCGGTCTCGGGTTATCTATTGTAAAAAATATTTTAGACCTCCACCATGCCGAGTACGGTGTATATAACACGACTAATAGTGTTGTATTCTACTTTAATTTACAAAAAGTAAAAGAAGTCAAATAATTTGTCTTAATTTCACTAGGAGTTCACATGAAATTCACACTCTCCCTTTATAGTAAGAAACAAGTTAATCCTTTCCTTTACACACATAAAAGAGGAGAGTGCGTGAAATGAAACAAGCAGGACAACCTATTCAAAATGAAAAACAATTAGAAACTATCAAAAATATACTTTTACAATCTTCGAAACGTGATGGCTTATTATTCGTATTAGCTGTAAATTCTGGCTTAAAAGTAAGTGAAATCTTACAATTAAAAGTTAGTGATGTAATCGATGAACATGAAAATGTTCGCCATTCCATTTTATTTTACAATGAAAAAGTAAAGAAACATAAATGGTTTGCTGTAAATGAAGACTTACAGCACGCGATCGAAGACTACATGAAAGAACGTAAAACTTGGAAACGTAATGAACCATTATTAAAGTCTCAAAAAGGAACAAAATCTATTACGAGACAACATGCATGGTACATTTTAAACAAAGCTGCAAAAGAAGTTGGATTAGAAGGGATTAGCTCACATACACTTCGAAAAACTTGGGGATATTGCGCATACAAATCAGGTGTTGATATCGCATTTTTACAACACTTCTTTGATCATAGTACTCCATCAAAAACTTTAAAGTATATCGGTATTGCTTAATAACTCTTATACATAAAAAAGGTTACCATTTATAAATGGTAACCTTTTTTATGTTTCACATTCTCTTTTCTTGTCTCTCCTATATTGTAGTGGTACTCTAATAGTAAGGGGGAGAAATTATGAACACATTAACAATTGAATTACCGAAAGAAACGGCTGAAAAACTTGATTTATTAAAACAAGCTTATGAAAAGAAAACAGGTGCTTCCATTTCTGAGAGTACTCTTGTTCAAACACTTATCTCAAAAGAATTTATCCAAGCGATAACTCCTTTTGATTTACAACAATTCGTCACTGGAAAAGAACAGCATTAATTGCTGTTCTTTTTTTTGATACTTTATCAGGAGTTTACTAGCATTCTGCCCCGAAAAACTTCTTTGCTTCAGCCAAACCTTTTATCAGGAATATTTCTACCCGTTACTGTCTCATAAAAAGTTTTTTATTTATTTTTCGGAAAACTATTGACAATGATAATGATAACCATTATCATTTATTACGAAGCCAACAATTGATGAATCAACCAAACGCTCAGTAACATTGTTACCCCTCTTTTTCATATAGAAAGGCACTGTACATTCCCCCTGTTTGTACAGTGCCTTTCTTGTTTATTATCATTCAAACAAATTTAATTGTTCGGGCTTCGGCTCACCATATGTAATGTCCATCATTTTCATAAGCTGTTTCGCATTATCCGCTGCATCTCCGCCCGAATTATTGTTAAATAATACATATATATCCTTTGTCTTCTTTTTTAATTGCTCTAGTCTTTCTACCCATTCTTCTAATTCTTTATTGTTGTAGCGATATAAGCAACGAACCGCTCTCCAATTTTCCCCTTTATCAAGCCATCCATGAACATTCCTACCGTGAAAACGTATAAGTGCCATGTCTGAATTTGTAGCCTCTAACACGAGTGGTACCGATCCTATTCCAGCCTGTGGTTCATCACAAATTGTATGAATCCATTTCCCCTGTTTTAGAAACTGTATCGTCTTATCTTTCATTTCGGGATAAAACCATGTTTGATTTCGAAATTCTATGGCACACGGTAAACCTTCCATTTTTTCTTTCGTATATCGAAGAAAATCCACATTTTTCTTTTTACAATCAAACCATGGGGGATATTGAAATAAAATCATTTTTAATTTATCGGCTTCTATTAAAGGCAGAATAGATTGTTTGTACACATCAAACATCTCATCAAACGTAGAAAAAGGGATTTCACCTTTCATATGTCCTGTCATTCCTTGATATGCTTTTACTATAAAGGCAAAATCTTTCGGTGTTTCCATTGCCCATTTTGTATAGTTTCGTGCAGGTTGCATCGCATAAAATGAACTATCCACTTCCACTATAGGAAAATACTCACTATATGTTCGTAATTTATTTCTATTTTCATAGGGATCTATATATAAAGAATCATGATCTCCCCACCCTGTCACTCCAATGAAAAGCAAATATATCCCTCCTTTTTAACTTCACCTTCTATTCATTCTACTCACTTCCCGAACACTTCAGCTAATCAATTTTATTAAGTAGCCCCTTCTTTAAGAGTATCCGTATAAAAATATGATATACTAGATGGAAGAATTTTTAAATTGAGGGGTTATTTATTTATGCTTCCAAACGATGATATTGTATCTCATGAAAAACGAATAGAAGAATTAGAAAATAAAGTACGTTTTTATGAAGAACTTGTGAATCAATTACCACATCATTTCACATACAAAAATCCACATATTGGTTTACAAATAAAGAAAACGAGAACGACTCATTCCATTCAAAACATAAAAAAAGAGAATAAAGAGGCTGATTTTCAACTTACTTGCGATTCATTATTTTTATTTGAGCAACTTGAAACATACTTTATTCATATTTTTGATGCTTTTTCACATCATGTAACCTTTGTTGATGCTAAAGGAAATATCACTTTATGTAACCAAGCTGCAGCAGATGATTTTGGTGTAGTACGAAATGATATAATCGGAAAGCCAATTCAACAATTACTACAATTGCCAGAAGAAAAAATTAAAGCTCTTGAAACATTAAGAACGGGAACAGAAATATATAATGAAGAAGTTTTAGACAAAAACTATGGCATTTTAAATAACCGAATTATTCGTGATTATAACGGAGAGATTTTTAGAGTTATTAGTGTCTTTCATTATTTAAACACAGAACGTGATGCAGAGAAATTTTCGTTAGCAGGGCGAATTGCAGCTGGGATTGCACATGAAGTACGTAATCCTCTTACAACCGTACGAGGTTATTTACAATTTTTACAAGAAAATAATTCTCCATCTAATAAAGAATTATTTAAAAACTTACTTATTCCTGAATTAGACCGCGCAAATAGTATTATTACAAAATTTTTAGCTATTTCAAAAACACGCGAATTTACAAGAGAACCGTTTCCTATTAATACATTTTTACGTGAGTATATTCAACAGTTACTAGCTAGTGAAGTCTTTTTACATAACATTTCAATTGATTATAATTTTTCTACCGAATTAGATGATGTATTAGTCCATATTGATCGTCATGAACTTGTGCAAGTTTTTTTAAATCTATTTCAGAACGCTGTCGATGCTCAAGGCGAAAAAAAACTTTCTATCCAAATTACTAGTTATCGCCTAGATAACTTTGTTCGTATTATTTTCACTGATAATGGAATTGGTATTCCACCAGCCATTCAAGAGTATATCTTTGATCCATTCTTCTCAACAAAAGATTCGGGCACAGGACTGGGCTTGTCAGTAACGAAGAAAATTATTCAAAATCATAACGGTACATTAAAAATGACCAGTAATCAAGATGGTACAACTTTCACTATTTCAATTCCAATTTTACCTAAAACAACTCTTGAAAGATTAAATGAATATAAATGAGGTAATCCTCCACAAACTGCATGCTAATTGTTAGACACTCCTAACAATTAGCATGCAGTTTTTTATATTGAATTTTTCTTCTTTACATTATATAAAGCTTTCTCTAGACCTTACTTATTTTTACTAGGTGGGCCAATTTCTTATTTTTTTAGAAATGGTAGTTTGTCCATCACGAATTTAGTATAAATTTCATTTTAATATATAGTAACGACTATTGATTCTATGAAAGAAAGGAATGAACAAATGAACAATAAAAATAAAGGAAAAGTATTTTATGGTAATGATTGTTGCGAAGTCAGAGCTTGTAGTCATATTAACATCTCTAAGTCCGAACTTACAGAATTTGTTAGACTGCTTCAAGCTCTTGGTCAAGCTATTCAAGCGGTCTTTCAAAACCCTTCTCAAAACAATATCAATAACTTGATTGCTGCCCTAAATAACCTACAAAAATTCCTCAATTGCTTAGATTTGTCTCCAGCACAAAAACAAATTGGAAATTCTATTATTGCTAATCTATTAACTATTTTAAGAACAACACCTTTCTCATGCGGAGCATTGTACGTTGAGCTACAAAGCCTGCTTAATTATTTATTGTATATCGCTAAGTTATTCAAAGTAGATTGTTGTACGATCGACAAACTAGTTAGACTTATAACAGAGATCCAAACTATTCTAGTTCAATACGGATCAGGTTGCCTTGGAGGCGGAGGAGCAACAGGGGCTACTGGCGCTACTGGTGCAACAGGGGCTACCGGACCTCGAGGACCGGCGGGTGCTCAAGGTGCTACTGGACCTCAAGGACCGGCTGGCGCTCAAGGCGCTACTGGACCTCAAGGACCTCAAGGTGCTCAGGGACCAGCAGGTGTTCAAGGCGCTACTGGACCTCAAGGACCTCAAGGTATTCAAGGTCCAGCTGGCGCAACAGGGGCAACTGGTGCTACTGGTGCTCAAGGTCCAGCTGGCGCAACAGGTGCTACTGGTGCTCAAGGTGCTACCGGCGCTCAAGGTGCTACTGGTGCTCAAGGTCCAGCGGGTGCTCAAGGTGCTACTGGTGCTCAAGGTCCAGCGGGTGCTCAAGGTGCTACTGGTGCTCAAGGTCCAGCCGGCGCTCAAGGTGCTACTGGTGCTCAAGGTCCAGCGGGTGCTCAAGGTGCTACTGGTGCTCAAGGTCCAGCGGGTGCTCAAGGTGCTACTGGTGCTCAAGGTCCAGCGGGTGCTCAAGGTGCTACTGGTGCTCAAGGTCCAGCGGGTGCTCAAGGTGCTACTGGTGCTCAAGGTCCAGCGGGTGCTCAAGGTGCTACTGGTGCTCAAGGTCCAGCCGGCGCTCAAGGTGCTACCGGCGCTCAAGGTGCTACTGGTGCTCAAGGTCCAGCGGGTGCTCAAGGTGCTACTGGCGCTCAAGGTGCTACTGGTGCTCAAGGTCCGGCTGGCGCTCAAGGTGCTACTGGTGCTCAAGGTCCGGCTGGCGCAACAGGTGCTACCGGCGCTCAAGGTGCTACTGGTGCTCAAGGTGCTACTGGCGCAACAGGAGCAGCGGGTACTCCAATTCCTGTAACTATCGCAGCTATCGGCAACTCAAATCCACAAACTATATCCCCTGGAACAAACATCCAATTTAATCAAGTTTTTGAATTAACTAATATCTCTTTCAACGATACTTCAGATACTTTAACAGTTTTAGAAACAGGCGTATATGATATTAGTTTCTCAGCATCTACAACTTTCCCAGGATCTTCACCATTTGGATTCGGTATTTCATTCAATGGCCAACCACCTAATCGTAATTTCTCAACTAACGTTATCGGTAGTGCTGTTTCTTTCTCTACAATCGTTACTTTACAAGCTGGTACAACGATTGCTGTACAGCCTACAGCAAACACTATTTCTATTCCTAACACAGGTGATACAACTGCAACACTATCCGTATTCCGAATTTACTAATTTTCAATCAATAAGTATATTTATAATAATATGTATCGTTTAACCGTGCATTAAATCTCTCTTTATATAGAAAGGAGCACTTATTTGGGAGGATAAGTGCTCCTTCTTTACGTTTCTTTACCTCAAATTTACTCTGTCTTAATCCTCATTTTGTATGATAAATAGTGAAGTCAAAGATATGAAAGAGGGATGAAAATGAGAGTTATGTCACTAATACGCATTTGGTTTGCTCTTATGGTATGCATTATTTTATGTGTAGGATTTTTTTTAACTCTAAAATATTCCACTATATCAAAAGCAGAGAGAAAAACTGTTCCATACAAACTTTTGTATACAAAACAAAGCAACATCCCTTATTCCAATACCACAAAGAATGAAAAAAAGGTTATAAAAGGAATGCTTATTACGAAAGCTTCTAGTTCCGAAGCGTTACTTCAAATTGCTGAAACGATTAAAGATCAGTATACAAATAAAAAAATCGATGAAATCACACTTTCTATCCACAATGAAAATAATGGTAATTACGAAGAAGAATTACTTTACGAGCCTATTAGTAAAGGAAAAATAATCGTCACATACGATTCTCAATCCTTTGGCAGTACAAATGTTACACTTAACGAGTAATACTATTTATCCCAATTGATATGGGCTAACAACTCGTAGAGATAGATACAGCTCCTCCCACCGATTAAAAGTTCACTTAATTTCTCATACGAAAAAGAGGCGAATTTCGTTATTCGCCTCTTTCTTTTACCAAAATGAAGGAATCCATTCTTTCACTTTATCAATCCACTCTTGTTGCTCTTTTTTTCTTTGTTGTTCCTCTTCTTTTCTTCTCTTCTCTTCTTCTTTTCTTCGTTTTTCCTCTTCTATTGTATTCAATTGTTTTTTATAATCAGCCTCAGATATGAGCGATAACTGGAATGCTTTTTGAGCTGGATTTGCATTCGCTTTTTTCATAATATCCCGGAACATTGTCGTAGTAATTTGACTTCCCCCCGGAACATAATGATCACTATCCGTTTTATCATATCCTACCCAAATCGCACCTACTAAATCTGGTGTGTATCCAACAAACCATGAGTCCTTTGCACCGGTGCTTGGTCCATTTACAATTTGAGTAGTTCCTGTCTTACCTGCCGTATCAACATTATTAACTTTCGCCTTTTCGCCCGTTCCCTTTTCGACAACACCTTTTAACAAATATGTCATCTTTTGAGCAATTTTCTCGCTCGTCACTCGTGTCTCTTTCTTATACCACTTTCCAATTGTTTCACCTTCAGCATTTTGTATCTCTCTAATCGCATGAGCTTCCACTTGGACACCGTCATTTGCAAATGTACTATACGCTTGAGCCATTACAAATGGAGATGTCCCCACATGCATACCGCCTAAAGCGATCGGATACGTACGATCTTCTGGCACTAATGGAATACCAAATCGCTCTAAAGATTTTAATCCTTTATCTAATCCAATTTGTTCTAATAGCCAAACAGCCGAAACATTGTACGACTTTGCCACAGCTTCATACATTGTCACATCACCGTGAAAAGTATGATCACTATTTTGCGGTTTATATTCTTTAATATTAAATGGTTCATCTTTTAATATATCGTATACTTCATACCCTTGCTCTAACGCTGGTACATATACAGCCAGAGGCTTTAACGTTGAGCCAGGTTGTCTTTTTAATTGGGTTGCATGGTTAAACTGTAAAAACTGATACGGTCCTCTACCTCCAACTAAAGCTGGTACACCACCTGTTTTTGGATTCATAAGAACTACACCCGTTTGCATAAGCTGGTCTGAGCCATTATCTTTGAAATAACTCTCATTATTCACAACGTCTTCTACTGCCTGTTGTTTTTTCGGATCAAGCTCTGTATAAATACGATAACCACCCGCCAAAATTTCATTTTGTGTTAATTCGTACTTGTCCATCGCTTCTCGAACAATATAGTCTACATATTGAGAGTATTTCCCCTTGTATTTATCATCAACACCACGTTTTAACACAAGACCGCTCTCTTTTTCTTTATTATATTGTTCGTCAGAAATATACCCTTGCTCTTTCATTAAACTTAATACAACATTACGTCGTTCGATTGACTTATTAAAGTTTTTATAGGGCGAATACGCAGACGGTGCTTTAATCAAGCCAGCTATCGTTGCAGCCTCTGAAACCGTTAAATCTTTTACATCTTTATCAAAATAAGATTTAGCTGCCCTTTTTATACCCCAAGCCCCTTCACCAAAATAAATTTGGTTCATATACATTTCAATAATTTCATCTTTCGTATACGTACGCTCTATTTTTTTGGTTAAAAAATATTCCTTTATTTTTCGAGAATATGTGCGGTCTTGTGTCAGAAATACATTTTTTGCAAGTTGTTGTGTAATTGTACTTCCCCCTGCTACAACTTCTCCTGCTGTAATATTTTTAAAAACTGCACTTATAATTCCACTATAGTAAATACCGTGATGGTTAAAAAACTCCTTATCTTCTACTGCAACAATTGCCTGAACCATAATGTCAGGAATATCTTTCCTTTTAACACCTTCTGTTTTAGAAGAAGCTAATTTAGTCGCAACTTCATTATTTGCATCATAAATTAAGGTCGGTTGCGGAACAGCTTGTTTTAATTCAGATATGTCTTGAATGGAAATTATTATATTTATAGCAATAAATAGAGTAGCGAGTAAACTCCCTAATACAATTAATGAATTACGAAGTTTCTTCCTCTTGTTGAACCACTCCTGCATTTTTTTTAAGTGAGTGTTCTTCAATTTCATTCGTTCACTTCCTTCGTTTGTTTACACTCTTCTTTTCAAAAGGAAGAATATACCTCCTTTTAAATTTATTATAATAACGTAGTCGTTCCTATAGTGTAAAGCTTTTCTTTCACATTCATACTTTTTGCAAGAAAAGGACATTCTACAAGTAAGATATTCACTATTGATTATTAATATTATTAATACAACAATGAGAGTTATGTTAAGTTTTTGTAAACTTTTCGATAAAATGTTTTAAAAAACGACAGTTTTTTGTTAGAATTGACTAGCCAATATATTTTACATATATTACTTTTGTGGGGGTAACTAATAATGGTATTTAAATCAAAAAAAGATAAATTTTCTGAAATGTTAATGAATGTTTCCGAAAATTTAAAAGAAGGCGCGCAGTTTTTCGTGGAGTATAAAATTAAAAATGCTAGCGATTTAAAAGAGTTTTCTATGCGCATGAAAGAGTATGAGTCAAAAGGTGACTCATTTATTCACGAAATCATTATGGAGCTAAACAAAGCGTTTATTACTCCAATTGAACGTGAGGACATCCTACAACTTGCAATGAGTATGGATGATGTATTAGACGGATTAGATCATAGTGCTGGTCTATTCGAAATGTATTCTATTACAGAAGCTGATGAATACATGATTAAATTCGTTGAAGCAATTAATCAATGTGCGATTGAGATTGCAAATTCTGTTGAACTACTTTCTAAAAAGAAGTTAGTCGACATTCGTACGAACGCGATTAAGATTAAGGATTACGAATCACAATGTGATGATATTCGCCGTCATGCGATTAAGCACTTATTCTCTCGTGAGAAAGATCCGATTAAGATTATTCAATACAAAGAGATTTACGAAGAGCTTGAAGAAGTAGCGGATAGCTGCCAAAGCGTTGCAAACGTATTAGAAACAATTATTATGAAGAACGCGTAAGGAGTTTGATCATGGATACACTCTTGATACTGACCGTTTTAGTAGTCATTTGCGCTTTAGCTTTTGACTTTATCAATGGATTTCACGATACAGCAAACGCTATTGCAACGGCTGTTTCAACGAAAGCTCTAAAGCCTAGACATGCAATTATTATGGCAGCTATTATGAACTTTTTAGGTGCGATGACATTTACAGGTGTAGCAAAAACGATTACAAAAGATATCGTTGATCCATTTGCCTTGCAAAATGGTTCTCTTGTAATTTTAGCTGCTTTGCTTGCGGCAATAGCTTGGAATTTAATTACTTGGTACTACGGTATTCCAAGTAGTTCTTCGCATGCAATTATTGGCTCAATCGCAGGTGCAGCTATCGCTGCTGCCGGTATTAGCTCATTAAATCTTAAAGGGTTTATAAAAATTCTTGAAGCTTTAATCATTTCACCGATTATCGCTTTTGTTATTGGTTATATCGTATACAGTATTTTTAAAGTAGTCTTTAAAAACTTTAATTTAACGAAAACGAACAAAAACTTCCGTATATTCCAGATCTTCACTGCAGCATTACAAGCTTATACACATGGTACGAATGATGCACAAAAAGCAATGGGAATCATTACGATGGCTCTTATGGCCAATAACTATCATACTTCTGACGACATCCCATTCTGGGTACAATTATGTTGTGCAATCGCAATGGGTCTTGGTACTTCTGTCGGCGGATGGAAAATTATTAAAACTGTCGGTGGACAAATTATGAAAATTCGTCCTGTAAATGGTGTAGCTGCTGATTTATCATCATCACTTGTTATTTTCGGCGCAACATTCATTCACTTACCGGTTAGTACAACGCACGTTATCTCTTCTTCTATTTTAGGGGTTGGTGCTTCACATCGTGTGAAAGGTGTAAAATGGGGAACTGCAAAACGTATGTTAATTACATGGGTTATTACACTTCCTATTTCAGCTTCATTAGCTGCATTATTTTACGCTTTATTACACTTAATCTTTTAATTAAAAGTCGTCTTCCTTATTTTTCTAGGAAGACGACTTTTTTGTGAACAAACCTTTTTCTTATTAAAAAGCGTGTATAATAATTGGTGGATAAGTTATATAGAGGAGTTGGAAATTTTGGAATACATCATGTTACTTTTCATCGGGTTAATCGCCGGGACAGTCGGGAGTCTAGTCGGGCTTGGTGGCGGAATTATTATTGTTCCGTTATTAATCGGATTACACAGTCTATCACCACAACTTGCAGTAGGAACTTCAATGGTAACAGTCGTTTTTACAGGACTATCTTCCACCCTTACTTATATGAAGCATAAACGAGTAGATTACAAAAGTGGACTTATTTTATTTATCGGGAGTGGCCCTGGTGGTATCATTGGCTCATGGGCAAACAAATTTTTAAACCAAGATACATTTTCTTTATATTTTGGGATTTTCCTTATTTTTGTCTCCATTCTTCTTATGTTACGAGACAAATTAAACCCCCTTTCTTTATCAAATATGACGGTAATTAAGCGTTCTTTTACAGATAACGAAGGAAACACTGTACACTATCAATTCCCACCGCTTCTCGCTATCTTTATCGCCTTTATAGTTGGTTTTATATCTGGGTTATTTGGAATTGGCGGCGGTGCCTTACTTGTTCCAGCAATGATGCTACTTTTTGCATTCCCAGCACATATTGCTGTAGCAACTTCGATGTTTATCGTATTTTTATCAGCAATTGTAAGTTCTGCAACTCACATCTCCCTTGGAAATGTCAGCTGGGTTTACGCATTAATTCTTATTCCTGGTGCATGGATTGGCGGAAAAATCGGGGCTTATATTAATACAAAATTAAGTGGCAATGCCGTAATTAATTTATTACGTATCACATTAATTATTCTCGGAACTAGATTAATTATTACTTCTTTTTTATAACGCGTTCTTTTTAGAATGCGTTTTTCTTATACACATGAATATAAAAATCCTCCTAAGAGAACAAATAAAATTAAACAAACACATAATAACATATAATTGGAAATATGTACTTTCTTCAAGTTGACCACTCCTATAACTGCGACTGTTATCTTTATGATAGCGAAAAAATAATTCACTTGCAGTTACAAAGTGCTAACAATGCAAAATCATTTATTACAAATTTTATCCTTATATTTCATTTCTTTGTATATTCTATCGTTTTAATAAAAAAAGATGTCATATTGACATCTTTTTTAGTGAAGAAGTGACCATCCCATAAAATCCTCATGTACTTGGCACGCCCTCTTATCGTTTCGATCATATAATTCAGCATAACTATCTGTTTCTTCATCATAAGCCATCGTATAAATAATTTGGCCGTCTACTTCAACGGATAACACGACTCCACCTTTCATCTCTTCTACATGAATGATAGCATTCGCCGGAATTTTCATATCCGTCATTTTTATCGCATCTAACAATATACTAAACCCCCTACAGCGTATTCATTGCTAGTACTATTACACACTAAATAGTATACTACTGTAATAGCATATATTTCGTCAATGAAATTGCTGTTTAAATAGCATATTGTCTTTATACATATACGCTAAAATAGAAGAAATAGAAATGTTTAAATGGGGGGCTAACATTGATTCTACACAAAGGAGATGTACTATTCCGTCAAGGCGAGGACGGTCCTTTATATTTTATAAAAACAGGTTTATTAAAAGTAGTACGGATAGAAGCAGATGGAACACCATTTCTATTCAACATTATCGTTCCAGGTGAAACGATACCTCACCATTCTTTAATTTCACCGAAGGAATATCACGGTACAACAATTGCTTTAATGAAAACAGAAGTTGAACCTATAATTAGTAATGAATGGTACGATCAACTTCAGGCAAATCCTGCATCATATGCAAATATTGCTATGCAGCTACAATCAAAATTAAGAATGATGCAACAGCGTATCGATCAATTGACAACCGTCTCTCCGAAAGAACGTCTACATCGTTTACAAGAATGGTTCACACTATATTTAGGTGACATTCCTATATATGAAATATTAACACAAACTGAAATCGGTCAACTCATAGGTATACGCCGTGAAACAGTAAATCGGCTGTTACGAGAACAAATAAAAAACGAGGTAAAATAATACCTCGTTTTTTTACTTATTTCAAACTTCATCTATTGTAAGCTTGCTGCTGGCCCGAAAAATTCATAATGAATATGCTCTTGTTCCACACCTAAATTAGTTAATGCAGCATTTATATGCTTCATAAATGGTACGGGACCACAGAAATAAAATTCTGCTTCAGTTGTCGGAATGATAGTTTGTAACCATTCAGCTTCAATGAAACCTTCTTTATCAAAGTTCTTCATTTCCAAATCTTTTTCAGTTGGTGCAGAATAGCAAGTATATGCTTTAACTTGTTCGTATTCATTATCTACTGCCTCAACGTGTTCTTTCATTGCATGTGTATTACTATTTATCGCTGCATGAACAAAACATACATTACGTTTTGAGTTTTGTTCAATTAACGTATTTAGCATACTCATCATTGGTGTAATACCTACTCCACCACTAATTAGCACAACTGGTAATGTTGAATCCATATTTAATACGAAATCTCCTGCTGGTGCACTTACTGGTAACATATTCCCTTCTTCTACATGATCGTGTAAGTAGTTAGATACTTTACCATCCGGTGTATCTACACCTTTTTCTTTCTTTACACTAATACGATAATATTCTTTTCCAGGAGCATCCGATAAACTATATTGACGATTATGTGTATACGTTTCACCTTCTATATTTATTTGAATCGTTACATATTGTCCTGGGATGAATGAAGAAACTTGCCCTCCATCTTCAGGTTTTAAATAAAATGATGTAATAACGTCGCTTTCTTTCACTTTTTTAACAACCACAAAGTTACGGAAATCTTTCCATCCACCTTCTTTATGTGCCGCTTCTTCATACATCTCTGCTTCAATGCTAATGAATGCATCAGCAATAACACCATAAGCTTCTCCCCATGCATTTAAAACTTCATCAGGTGCACCTGCGACCTCTTTAATTGCACGTAGTAAACATGTACCTACAATCGGGTAATGCTCTGCTTTAATACCTAAACTTCTATGCTTATGACCAATTTGTTTTACAACTGGAATAATAGCTTCTAAATTATCAATATACGTTGCAGCTGCATAAACAGCATTCGCTAGCGCTTGTTGTTGTCTTCCTTTTTTCTGATTTGTATGGTTGAAAATATTCAATAACTCCGGATGTTCCGAAAATAAAATTTGATAAAATCTCGTTGTAATTTCAACGCCTTTTTCTTGTAATAATGGTACTGTTGACTTTACGATTTCAATTGTTTTTGCACTTAACATTGTATCCCACTCCTCTATTTCCTTAACTGTTTTTAGTTTAACTGAATTGTATAGTACATATTGTGATTTTAATCACTATTAACACGGTGTTTTTGTGAATAATATATGAACATTGCACTTACAAAAGAAAATAAGCTAACTAGAATTCTAGCTAGCTTATTATTTGGATTGTATAGCTTGTTCAATTACCCTTATATCTTTCCCATCTCCAAACTCTGTATACCCCCATATGTTCGTTTCACCTCTATATTTATTTACAATAATATCTAAGTCATGGTATACACGATGTGCATAAACTACATACTCAATATTTTGAAGTTCCACACCTTTTTTTACAATTTCATAGCTTCTATTTACATCACGTTTTATTTTTTCATTCTTTATTTCTGTATGTATATTTTTTAAAGTCGACTCTTGTTGTTGAAACCATTGTTTAAATTGGTTCCAGTCCCCTTCTGTATAATTCTCTGCTTTACCGTAATTTAAGAAATTATTATAACTTTCATGCGTCATACGAATAAAATCTAGCACTTTTGTCTCTTCTTGCACATCTTCTATTTGAGCTATTGTACTTACCTCAGCAGGCTTATTCGCATAATGTAATAGCAATTTCATAAGACTATAGCTCGCAATGATCATTACGATAATAATCCCGAATACAATTAACAATTTCTTCATATACAGAACTCCTTCTCTACTAAAGATATTACAATGTATGACTATACTTGTAACATTCTCTCGTAGAAATATAATTCCTGTATAAATTCTTCCTATCATTTCGACAATATTTTTCTATACATTTCTCGTTGGTAAATGTTCTTGTAAAACAATATACCCTTCATAAGCTGTGTAACCGAGTATAGCCATTAATCCGATATAACAAGCAAAGACTGTCCATTTTGTTTTCATATCAACTTTATAATAGTTTTCCTGTTGTCTCTTTTCTGTCTCCCATTCCTGTAATTTTCTTTCTGACATTTCAAACACTTCTCTTATATGAATTGTATGCGTTTCTTTTTCATCTTCATATGGAACGTAATCAAGCGGCTCAAACTTTGGTAAAAGATGCTCTAACACTTCAATTTTTTGAAGTTCTCCTACTTTTAATTCTTTCTCTCTTTCTTTTTGCCTTAATATATTTATTTCATGTTGCATCATATATATATTTCGATGCACCGCACCTGTTTCTTTTAACTCCTCTTCAAGCCTTGCAACATATTCTTTCATTCCATCAATTCTATATCCTAATTCCTTAATTGGCTCATCTCTCTTTATTACTCTATATAATTCCATACAGCCGATAATAAAAATAAATCCTCCCAAAATACTTTTAAAGTAAATGGCATAACCGAGCAATACAATAAGACCCGCTCCCCAAATCTTCGTACTTACAACTGAGATAATTCGTCCACCATCTAATGGAGAAACCGGAATCAAGTTAAAGAAGTTAATCATACTTCCAAGTAAAATAATTAATGCCCAAAATGGCTCTTTCGTTATTATATAAAGTGGAATCGCAGGTAAAAATGACAACAATCCGAAAAGAGGTCCCATGAAGGCGATGTAAGCTTCATCTTTTGCATTTTTCGGCATCTCTTTCATCCCAATAAGAGCGCCCATAAATGGAATAAATATTGCTGGCGATGTTGGTATCCCCTTTCTTTTCGCAGCCCATAAATGGCCCATTTCATGAATAAACAATAAATAAATGAGCGCTACCCCAAATTTCCAACCATATATAACTGCGTATGCACCAAGTGATAGAAACATACTAAATACCGTTGAAAACTTTGCTAATTTAAAAATTGCAAATACCCACTTTAACTTAGAAAGTAAAAATAAACCTATGGCAACTATAATTCCCCATAATCCTTTTTTATTTTTTTTCATATTCCTCTCCTTTATCTCTCATTAATGAATCATGTTCATGAAAGCTTGTTCTTTTCTCTATTATGACATATTTTTTTCTATCGTTAGAAATAATGTTTATTTAATCCATTTTTAGCCAAAAATATAAATAAAAGGAGGTGTATAAAGATGAATTTGCAATCTCTCATAATAGGCGCTCTATCGTTTTTAGCTTCAACTCTTATTTTTTATACCGTTAGCTACGTATTATTATTAGATTTGTTGCCAAATCACGTATTTATTGCTCTTATCATCCTTTCCGCTCTTATGATTTCTTTTCTTATTACACGAAAATCAATGAATGAGCCATCTGCAAAAGCAAAGTAATAGAGAGGGGTGTTTTCCCCCTCTCTATTATCATTTCCTAGGAAAGGCCATATAAACTTTACAAATTACATTCATCCCGATCCGACAGGGCTGATTAAAGTTTCACTTTATCTTTGTAAATTCATTTTTTCACCATACTCTTTAACAATTTGAATGATATTTTGAAAAACACCTATTTTTTCTTTTTTACTATTTAATATTTTCAAATCATAATTTTCATAATATGTTTCTAATGACTTTAATTGTGATTCTGAAGCATCTTTTACCTGCACAGTAGCCTGTAATTCATACTGTTTATATCCTTCCTTTACCTTTTCACCTGAAATTTTTTCACTTTCTTTTGCCCCAATTAATTTTTGAACTTTTTCTGGGAAAACGACTTGTAAATAATATTCTTGTTCCTTCTCTAATTTGTTGTATAGTGATTGTGAAATCGTATACCGTAACGTATAATTCACTTTTTGATCGCCTGCTTTAATATGAAATGCGGTAATCTGCAAATCTTTTTTTGTTACTTCCGTTAAAGGACCTACCTGCATCTCATCTTCTTTTTGTTCTGAAACATTTGGAAATATAGCCAACAGCTTTTCCGTATCTTTTTTATTCAGCATATACATAGCTTTCTTATATTGTACCCATCCTCGTCTGTCTTCTCCTCTTAGCCATGCATAATATGTTTCTTTTTTTCCATCTCTACTAATTTGTATTTCATATTCAGGTTCACCGAAGCTACCTGTTATTTCTTGTTTCTCAGCTTTATCCAAAATGTCTATTACTAACTTCGCTTCTGATTCCTGTAACTTTTTCTCTTTATGTTTTTTTTGTATAACAGTTACCCCTACTGTTTCTTTCACTTCATTCACCGTCTCTTCCACTTTTTTTGTTTCTTTTTTTTGCTCAACTTGATCACAAGATGCTAGTAACATAGTAAATAACAACATTACATATTTCCTTTTCAACTTAATCCTCCTTTTACAATAAGAAATTCTTATAATCTTCATATAAAAAACAAAAACGTGACACACTATAAAATACGCTATACTAAGTATTGAAAGGAGGTCTTTTTCATGTCCATTAATTTTCATGATGCAAATAATAAATACACATATGCACAGCGAAACGCCCATATTTCTTGGGGGGAAATGATAAAAAGTATTACAAATATACAAAACAAGCAAATAATTGATATCGGCTGTGGTGGCGGGATTTATACGAAAGAACTTGCTCTTATGGGGGCAAAAAATGTCATTGGACTTGATTTTTCAAAAGAAATATTACAAGCTGCAAAAGAAAATTGTAGCGACTTTCCAAATATTTCATTCATTCACGGTGATGCACATAGCATTCCCTATCCTAATGATACATTCGACATTGTTATTTCGCGCGCAGTGATTCATCATTTACAAGACATTCCTACATTTCTACGTGAAACTTCTCGTATATTAAAGAAAAACGGTGTACTTATTGTACAAGACCGAACCATTGAAGATTGTACAATTCCTGGAAGCCCCGAACATATCCGTGGATATTTTTTCTCTACCTTTCCAAAACTCATTGAAATAGAATCAACAAGACGGCCAAAAACTACCACGATACAACAAGAATTACAACAATATTTTCTTCACGTGTTCCCCACTCAAACACAGTGGGAAGTACGAAAAATACATGATTCTGTAGAAGTATTGCTACAAGATTTGTCACCTCGAACAGGTCGATCCATTCTATATGAATTAACAGATCATGAACTTTCTCAACTTCTACAACAGATCCAGACCGCCTTACAAAATATCTCTCCTATTATTGAAAGAGATCGGTGGACAATTTGGAGCGCCATGAAATTGTAAGGAAGGAAGCCTCACAAAATAATGTGAGGCTTCCTTCTTTCATAATCTAATTTTGCAACACTCTTGATATCCCCCACTTCTGGCCTGTGCACTTCCACACTTCGGACATACTAAATATCTAGACTGATTTGTCAACAAACTACCTTTTTGAAAGAGTAAAACTTCTGCTTGTTTAAACGAACGCGAATAATATAACCACATAAAACCAATTATAGCAATAATGCCAAATAATACTCCCATCGCAAGCATTTCAGTCACCTCTTTTGGTTTGTTCTTTCCAGCAAGTGGATTGTTGTATTATTCTCTGTAAATTCAAACAATCCCTTCTTTACTCCTATAAATATCGATTTTCTCCATAAACTTTACAATTCCCTATAATGTTTTACAGCATTTTTACAAACAGCATTCAACCTTATATTCTCAGCTATATTTCTAGAGGTAAATATATTTCTCAAAAAATATGTTGACTTTCTAAAAAAAACGTGTGAAAATACTGTCAGAATACTTGAATTAAAATTCATTGACGAGAACGAGTACGTTATAGGACTGTTCCCCAGAGAGTTGGCGATTTGCTGAAAGCCAACATTCAGTGCTTAACCGAAAATCATCTCCGAGAAGTAGAACCGAATGCTGAAGTAAGTTCTTACCGGATGTCCCCCGTTACAAGGAACACGTATCATGTTGTACGTTGCAAAGCCGTATACATATAGATTTATTTCTACATGTATAAATTAGGGTGGTATCGCGGGTAAATATAACTCGTCCCTTTCTTTAGGGACGGGTTTTTTGTGTTCTTACAATGAATTTACAAAAAAAGGAGGAAAAACAATGAACACTGTATCAAAAAAACATGTTTTTTTCACAGGACTTATGCTATTTTCTTTATTTTTTGGGGCAGGAAATTTAATTTTCCCTCCAATGCTTGGACAAAATGCTGGTGAAAACTTTTGGCCAGCGATGATCGGCTTTTTACTAACAGGAGTTGGTTTACCGTTACTTACTGTTATCGCTATTTCTTTATCAGGAAATGGAATGCAGCAACTTGCAAGTCATGTTCACCCATTATTCGGAATTTTCTTTACGGTAGTTGTATACATTGCAATTGGTCCATCTATGGGCATTCCACGTGTTGCTAATGTCGCTTATGAAATGGGGGTTAGTTCTTTCTTACCAGAAACTATTCGCTCTAGCAACCTAGTGCTATTTTTATACACAGTCATCTTCTTTTCTATCGTATTTTGGCTTAGTTTAAACCCTTCTAAGCTCGTCGATCGTATCGGAAGTGTATTAACACCTATTTTATTACTCTCTATTTTTTTATTATTCGTTAAAAGTGTATTTACACCCCTCGGACAATCTGGACCAGCAATGCAAGAGTATCAAACTTCTCCAATCTTCAAAGGCTTTATGGAAGGATACTTAACGATGGATACCATTTCTGCGCTTGCATTTGGAATTATCGTTGTAAATGCCATTCGTTCTAAAGGTGTGAGTGATCGTAAAGCAATTGCCATCGCTACAGCGAAAGCAGGACTTATTGCCGCTACTGGTCTCGTACTTGTATATGGTGCACTTGGCTGGCTCGGTACAACCAGTGTCTCTCTTGGATACGCAAAAAATGGAGGACAGCTACTTACCGTTATTGTACAACAATTATTCGGTCCATATGGTCTAATTCTTTTATCTCTTATCGTTACACTTGCTTGCTTAACAACATGCGTTGGACTTGTATCTGCGTGCAGTCAATATTTCTCAACATTATTTACAAAATTTTCATACAAAACGTTAGCAAGTGTTATTTGCTTGTTAGGATTATTAGTTGCCAACTTAGGTTTAACAAAAATCATCGCCATCTCTGTTCCGATTTTACTTGTTGTATATCCAGTTGCAATTGTACTCGTATTATTATCATTACTTCATAAATATTTCGGTGGCTATCGATCTGTTTATGTATGTGCTTTAATCGGAACAGCAGTTGTTAGCGTTTTTGACGGATTAAAACAAGGGAATATTCCTGTTTCATTTATCACATCTTATTTTGAGTTTATTCCATTATATAATGAAGGAATTGGCTGGTTAGTACCAGCGTTAGTTGGGGCTATTATCGGTTTTGCTATCGCAAAATTAAGTGGTGCAAAAACAGTACCATTAACGGAGCATTCACCTGAATCGAAAGCATCATAAAAAAACTCCCATTTCGGGAGTTTTTTTACATTTGATAAGAAGTATGATTAAAGCTACTTACTTTATAAGCTTTCGTATAGTAATCAATATTCGTATCCACCGTTTCTACTTTTACAACATCATAGCAATCTTCTTGCTTTACTAGAAATAAATAATATTCTTCTGTTGCCTCAATAATTGCGATACGATCTGTTTCAATATCATATTTTTCACAAAGTGCTTGCAACGCATTCACATAGTTACCTAATTTTTTCGTTTCATCCATTCCAAATATTGTTTGAACTAACATACACTCTCTCCCCTTTGTATGTACTGTTAACACTATAATGATAACGCTTACAAAGTTTGCCGTCAACAAAAAGCTTTGACCATATATAGTCAAAGCCTCCTTCTTATTTCGTCAATTGATGTCTAAATGCATAAATAACCGCCTGTGTCCGGTCACTGACATTTAGCTTATTTAATATATTACTCACATGTGTCTTTACTGTTTTGAGGGCAATAAACAATTCATCTGCAATCTCTTGATTACTTTTCCCCTCTGCAATTAATAACAAAATTTCAGACTCTCTTTCTGTTAACTCCTCATGCAAAGGTTGTTCTTTCTTCTGACGCATACGAGACATCATTTTACCAGTAACTTTTGGCTCTAATACCGTTTCTCCATCATAAGTAGCTCGTACAGCGTCTGCTATATCACTCGCTCTTGATGTTTTTAATAAATAACTGGTCGCCCCAGCCTCAATAACAGGGTACAATTTCTCATCATCTAAAAAGCTCGTTACAACTACAATTTTCGCTTCTGGCCATTCCTGAATAATAGCACGTGTTGCTTCAACCCCATCCATCTCATCCATGACAAGGTCCATCAAAATAATATCTGGTCTTAATTGCAGTGCTAACTCTGAACCTTTTCTTCCATTTTCAGCTTCTCCAACTACTTCAATATCTGGTTGCGTTGATAAATATGCTGATACACCCATTCGAACCATTTCATGATCATCCACTAGTAATACCTTTATCATAACTCTCCCCCTCTCTCAATCATAATCGGTACTTTCACTTCTATTTGTGTACCTTTATTTGGAAAACTAAGCACTTTTAATGTACCACCAATTTCATGAACTCGCTCTTGCATTGATCTTAAACCATACGAACCAGCCTTATTGACCCCTACTTTAAAACCGACACCATCATCAATAATTTTCAATATTGCATATTGCTCAATTTTGCGTAAACGTACTTCCGTTTTCTTTGCCTTCGCATGTCGTAAAGTATTAGACAGCGCCTCTTGTACAATACGGAATAAATGATCTTCTACACCTTTTTTCAATTCTATTGGCTCAATTAACCATTCAATTTTCATATGTTGCTTTCTAGACAGTTCTGTTAACAATTCTTCTATACCCTCAGTTAGTTTCTTACCTTCTAACTGCACTGGGCGTAAATGAAGAAGCAATGCTCTCATTTCTGACTGTGCATTTACAACCATATTTTCAACGAGATGTAACTGCTTTTTCGTCGTTTCTGGAATTTCAGCTACTTGCTCATTAATAGCCGACATCATCATCGACATTGCAAAAAGCTGCTGACTTACAGAATCATGCAGCTCCCTCGCCAATCGATGCCTTTCCTGGGATATCGCTTCTTGTCTCATCTCTTCATTCCAATGAGCTCGTTCATTCGTTACTTTTTGAAAGAGTCCAGCTTGCTCCTCTAATCGACGAGCAAGGCCGATTACTTTTCGTTCCACTTCATGAAATTCATCATCTGCAGTAAACGAAACATCGCTCGGAAAATTCCCTCGCTCCACTTCAAATAGAAAAGTATTTAATCCTTGTACACGCTGCTCTATATAGTAACCGATTGCATATCCTACAATTCCCCCGATAAGTAAACTTGTAGTCATAATAAACAAGCCAATTGGAACAGAAGCGATGGATTCCTTCCATAATAAATCATACACTTGTTGCTCGCTTTTCCATACGTATACAATTGTACAAATAAGTGCGATACTAACAGAGGACAACATAGAATAACGAATATACATCCATGAAATATTTTTTTGTTTTTTCATTATACTTTCCTCACTTCCGTATCGCCTACGACAAGCGAAGAAATAATTTTAATACGACGAGGAGCCTCTCTATACTGCTCTGTTCTAAATGTAACATTGCGGTTAAATCCTGTTTCCTCATGACCTGGCAGAAGCACACGTCCGACAATAACAGAATGATTTAAAGACAGTTCAATATCATATGGCACATATAAACGAATATTACCAACTACACCTCGAATAACAATTACCGTTTCTCCCTCTGGAATCATCGCGGTTGTTAAATCAATCTCGACATCACAAGCACCATATTGGACGTTAATATCCTCAAGTTCATAAATATGATCCATCATTCGTACATTACCTACGAACATATTTTTTATATACGGTTCTGTACGATATATTTGTTTTTCTTCATCTATATATCCCTTTTCTTTAATTTCAACTTTCATTGCTTTTTGCTGATGTCCTTGTTGAATCAGTTGATAACCAATTAAAGCTAAACAAGCAAATACGACAAGAACAAATGCTGCTGATGAAAATAAGAAGAATAAAAATACGATACCACCAACAAATAAAAATACATTTCCCCGTACATAACGATTCTTCTTACGATAATGCCTTCCAAACATAAGCATAATAAATGCAAAAATGAGACCACCTGGTTCAAAATGTCCAAGTATCATATCAAGAAAAAGACCGAATCCAAATATGATGAGGAGCATCCCCATTAATTGTGTTTTTGAAAAATGCTTCTTCATTTCAGCTCCCCCCTCCTTGTCACATATACATAGAAGAAAAGGCATTGCTTTCCAACACCTTTTCTCCTATCACTATATCATAAGCCTGTTTTATAATATACTACTATTATTTTGTTAACTCTTTCGTTAACGATACATCATTCTTTTCTTTCATTTCACGCTCAAGCTTTGCAATCTTCATATCAAATGTGTCACGTTCATGCTCCTCATTTATACGAGATTCTAAGTCGTGAATATGATCTTCAATTTCTTCAAAGCGTAAGAATGGATTATTTTCATCCATTTTATGCATCGCTGTATTCATACGACGATTTGCATGTGCCATATTTTCACGTGCCATTAATTCCATACGTTTTGCGTGCATTTCTTTTAATTTATTTTTCATCTCAGCAAGACGACGCTCTAACTCATCAATTTGATCTACAACACCTGCATACATTTCTTCTAATCGAGTTACTTGCCCTTCATAATACGCTACTTCTTCTAACGCACGCTCATGTAGTTGTAATTCGCCTGCTTCTTGAGCGACGATCGCTTGCTTTGATCTTTTATTAACGAAATAACGTGCTTGCTCAAGCTCACGAGCGAAATTAGATTTTAATGTTTTGTGGCGCTCAATTAACTTCTCAATTTTTGTTATTTCACGCTCACTATCGCGTAAATATTGGTTTAACATCGCGATTGGATTTTTTCTTTCTTTCTCATCTAACACATTATGAAAATCTGCTAAAATTGCATCGCGTACACGTCCGAATAAAGATTGTTTCATTATAATCTTCCTCTCTTCTACTTTATCAATTTGATTTGGTTTTTATTTGGTTTTTATTTGGTTTTTATTAGTTTTTCATTAACTTGTTCCACTCATCTTCAAAGTTGCTATATGGTTTAGAACTTTCTGGTGCAGAATCAACAACTACATTTTTTTCTTTTTTCCACTCACGGTATCCGTAGTATAAAACTACTAATGCTGCGATACCGATTAATGCTGGGGAGTGCGAAAGTGCAATGGATAAACCAATTAAACCTACAATACCCCAAGCTAACTTTCCAAAAAACGATTGTGCTCGCACAAATGATTTATAGCTCCAGTACACAACTCCTGCTCCGATTGCGAATCCTACAATACCAGCAAGACTACCAAGAGCAATTAAAGCCAAAATACCGGCCGCGATAAACGCTAGAAATTGTTTCATCTTGTGCTTGCCTCCCTTCGATTTGATACTCTTATCTTAACTATTTTTTCACTTTTCCATAACGAGCTTAAGAACTGTTTTCGACTCAGACTTAAGACCGAGTTGCATTCAGCCTTTTGTAAAAATATGCGATAAAATAGGATGATTCACTCTTTTATCGCACATAAAAAGCCGTACAGAGAACATTCTCTGTACGGCTTTCGTTATTTTTAATAAACTTCATTTTTCATTATGCTGTTTTATGATACTCTTTCTTTCCCGCCACTTTAGAAAATCTCGGGAAACCAATTAATATAGAAATGATTCCACATACTCCAACTAAGATCGGATAAAATGCATATGGTAACAATTCAATCGGAGATAACGCCGCAAATCCTGCTGCCGTTAACATTTGCGCACCATACGGAATTAATCCTTGCACACAGCATGAGAAAAGATCTAATACACTCGCTGATTTACGAGGATCAATTTCATATTGATCTGCAATGTTTTTCGCAAGTGGACCTGTAAAGATAATAGAAATTGTATTATTCGCTGTACACATATTCGTCATACCTACTAAACCAGCGATACCGAACTCTGCTCCTTTTTTTGAACGAATGTTACGCGTTAAAATATTCATTAAATATTGAATGCCACCATTATATTGAATCAGTTCGACCATACCGCCAATTAAAATAGCAAGTAATACTAACTCCATCATACCGCCCATTCCAGACGTTACACTTTTAAAGAAACTCTCTAACGTGTAACTTCCATCTAAAAGACCGATAACGCCAGATAGTACAGTTCCACCAGTTAACACAATAAGTACATTCCAACCAAGCAATGCTGTAATAAGTACTCCTGCATACGGTAAAATCTTTATCCAGTCAAAGCTATGCGCTTTAATCTGCGTATCGCTTCCTAAAGTAATGATTACTAATAGTACAATTGTAATAATAGCCGCTGGTAATACAATTAAAAAGTTCGTTTTAAACTTATCTTTCATTTCTGTTCCTTGCGAACGTACAGCTGCGATTGTTGTATCTGAAATAAATGATAAATTATCACCAAACATCGCTCCGCCAACAACAGTAGCCATCGTAAGTGCAATTGAGATATCAGTTTGCCCACTAATACCTACAGCAATCGGTGCTAATGCAGCAATTGTTCCCATTGAAGTTCCCATCGCTAATGAAATAAATGCCCCTATAACAAAAATTCCAGCTACGATAAATCCTTGCGGTAAAATGGATAACGCTAAGTTAACTGTAGAATCAACGCCACCCATCCCTTTTGCTGTTTCAGAAAATGCTCCTGCAAGCACAAAAATTAGAACCATAATCATAATATCTGGGTTCCCTGCACCTTTAGCAAATCGTTCTACTTTTACATTAAAGCTTTCTTTACGATTCATTGCTAAAGCGACCCCAACAGCAATTGAAATTGCTACAAGTATCGGCAATTTATAGAAATCACCTGTAATAATTCCAGAACCAATAAATAGCGCCAAAAATATCCCAAGTGGTAATAAAGCCAAACCATTTCCTCTCGTTTCTTTCAAAGTACCATCTCTCCCTAGTTTCAACCTTTTTCTAATGAATAACAAAAGACCTCTTCCAATGAGAAGAGGTCTTATACATCTATAAGAAACGCTCTTCTCATCTTTCAAGCACATGCTTGCTGGATTTGGCACAGCACTCTGAAATCGAGTCCGCTGCCGAGGCATCGTAGGGCCAGTCCCTCCGCCTCTCTTTATAAGAAGGTTTCATATTTATTTTTTATAATAATTTCTTCCCTAACTTTACTCGCTTACAAAACAAAAGTCAATTATTTTTTGTATAGATTTTTTTGGTAATTATGCAAAAATTCGAATACAACAATCATTTTAACTTTTTGATTTCTTCTTCCAATATTGAAATCCAATAATATTCACTATTTTTTATTGCATCTATTATCCATTTCGTAGTGTACCAAGCTAACTCATACTCTTCTTTTGTAACATCGCCACTTTTATAAGCATCCTCTAGCTCATCTTCATCTAGTACATATATTTTACCGTTCGGTAATAACACTACATCTAAATATAAATCATCAAAATACGGTAAACCACGTTCGTCAATTTTATATTCTTTCGCCACATCGATATAATATTGCACTAATTTTTTCTGATCATCTAACATAGCTGTAATCGCAAAGTTTTTCCCGTCTATGAAATATTGAATCCACGTATATTGATTCCCTGCAATACAAAGTTTTTTACCATCATATTCTTTACAACTAGGTTCTCTTACCTTTTTTATTTCTAATATCCCTAGCATTCCTTCTTCTACTTGCTTAACCGTATAATCCTTCTCTATTAGTCGCTTCCACGAAGAACCGTCACCATATTTACGTTTCATTACGTCCGCTTCCCTTCTATATAGAAAAGCCCCCACATATTATGTGAGAGCTTGTTCAAATTATAATTAAGCTGCTTGCTTATTAGAAATTTCTTTCAAGTAGGCTTGTCCTTTTTCAGCGTCATACTGACCTTCCCACTTAGACATAACTACAGCTGCTAAAGAGTTACCTACAACGTTAACTGCTGTACGAGCCATATCTAAAATACGGTCAATACCAGCGATAAAGGCTAAACCTTCAGCTGGAATACCTACTGTACCAAGTGTTGCTAATAATACAACGAATGATACGCCCGGTACACCCGCAATACCTTTTGATGTAACCATTAATACAAGTAATAATGTAATTTGTTGAGAAATAGATAAATCAATACCGTACATTTGCGCTAAGAAAATAGCTGCAATTGCTTGATATAAAGTTGATCCATCTAAGTTAAATGAATAACCTGTCGGAATAACGAAAGATGTAATTGCTTTCGGACAACCGAACTTCTCCATTTTCTCCATGATTTTCGGTAAAACTGTTTCTGAACTTGCTGTAGAGTATGCTAAGATCAGTTCGTCTTTCAAAATCTTAAAGAATTGGAAAATGTTAATTCCAAATATTTTCGCTGTAAGTCCTAAGACAACTACAACGAAGAAGATCATTGCTCCATATACGACAATTAGTAATTTCCCTAATGGAATTAATGACGCAAGACCAAATGTAGAAACTGTAACACCGATTAGCGCAAATACACCAAATGGTGCAAATTTCATAACTTGGTTAGTCACGTAGAACATCGCATCTGCTACACCTTGGAAAAATTGAAGAACCGGTCTTCCTCTTTCACCAATTGCTGCTACACCTAAACCAAATAATACAGAGAAGAAGATAATAGCAAGCATATCTCCGTCAGCTAATGACTTCATAATGTTCGTTGGAACAATATTTACAAATGTATCTGCAAATGAATGACTTTGTACCTGCTCTGTCGTATGTGTATATTTCGAAATATCTGTCTTTGTTAACTGATCCATATTTACGCCTTTTCCTGGTTGGAAAATATTCGCTATTAATAGACCAACAACAATTGCAAGTGTTGTAATAATTTCAAAATAAATAATTGTTTTTCCGCCTAGTCGGCCTAGTTTTTTAACATCACCAACACCAGCAACCCCAACAACAATACTTGCTACAACAATCGGTACAACGATCATTTTAATTAATCGGATGAAAATATCACCAATTGGTTGTAAGTACTTCACAACAGCTGGATTATCAAAGAAAATCGCACCAACTGCAATACCTAACGCAAGACCAATTAATATTTGCCATGCAAGTCCTATTCTTTTCATATTTGTTGTAACCCCCTCTTCGATGTGTCACTCTACCTCTCATTCTATATTTATAAAACTTGAAATTAAGAGTATTACATATTATTCGACAATTCACTACATTTTGTCCCTGTTAAAAATCATAAATCAAAAAATTAAATCTGACAACAAAATAACTTTTCCTGAACACAAATAATTTTCTTGACAAAAACAAAACCCATGTCAGAAAACCTCACATGAGAACGATTCCTTATCAGTGTTTTATTGGATTCCTATCTGCTATTTTACTATATAAAACAAATACATTTTCCCTTTATTTTACAATAAAATCCAAAAAATACATCCTTGTTGAACGAATAAAAAAGCGCATCCAACATGACAATTACCGTTGAAAAATGATAAATTCCGACAAAACTTAGCAATTTTATAAAATTTTCTTTACATTATGGTTACAACGATAGACACTCTTCTTCTTATGATATATAACATTCATAGGGAAAGGAGCCAGACAACCATGAAAAAGAAATTTGCAGCGTTTAGTGTTTTAGCAGCAGGAACGTTTTTTGTTTCTCCGCTACTTTCACCCGTATATGCTGAAACGAATCAAGATAAATTATCTAATATTCAATCTGAATTAGAAGGAAAACAAAATGACTTACAAAATAAATCAGCTGAGAAAGACCAAATAGAAAAAGAAATTCAAGAATTACAAAAGAAAATTGACGACTTAACTACTTCTATTAATAAAAACGAAGCTGAATTAAACGATACAAAAAAAGAAATTAATAAAACACAACAAGTAATCGCTGAAAAAAAGAAACATATAGAGCAATTACAAACAAACATAGATACGCGTCAGGAAGTTATTAAGCAACGTTTGCAATCTATGCAAGAAAAACCTCGTACAAATATTATTACAGAGGTAATAACAACTTCTACAAATATCGCTGATCTTGTTGATAATATGTACTCTGTAAGTTTAATTTTAAACAACGATACAGATATTGTGAAAAAACAAACAATTGATCAAAATGCTGTGGCGAAAGAAAAAGAGGCTGTTGAGAAAAAAGAGCAACAACTGAAAGAATCCGGGCAAAAATTAGAACAAAAACAGCAAGAATTACAAAATAACCAGCAACAGCAGCAAACCTTTATTAACGATCTACATACGAAAGTAGCAAAAGTAGATTCAGAGATTGAAGGATTAGAAGAATCTAAAGGCATTTTAGAAAACCAGCGTCAAGCTGTTCAAAAAGCAATTGAAGAAGAAAAACGTGCTGAAGAGGCTCGTAAAGCTGAAGAAGCTCGCAAGGCAGAAGAAGCTCGTAAACAAGCTACTACATCTGCTCAAACAGCTCAAGCAGCTCCAACACCACACGATACAAATATTGGCGGATTTATTAAGCCAGCAGCTGGATCAAAAACTTCTGGGTTTGGTGTGCGCTCTATAGATAACCATAAGGGAATCGATATCGCAGCTTCAGGAACCGTTCCAATTATTGCCGCTGCTGATGGCGTTGTTATCCGCTCGGAATTATCATCTAGTTACGGAAACGTTGTGTACTTATCTCACCGTATAAATGGAAAAACATATACGACAGTATATGCTCATATGAGTAGCCGTTCTGTATCAAATGGACAAACTGTAAAACAAGGCACTCAACTTGGATTTATGGGTAATACTGGCCAATCATACGGACAACATTTACACTTCGAACTTCACCTTGGAGAATGGAATGTCGGTAAGACAAACGCAGTAGATCCATCTCCTTATATCGGATTATAAAAAAACTCGGTGCACACCGAGTTTTTTATTTATCCTTCACACAATATAGGCATTCTACATAGACTACAACTAAATGCCTATATTTTACGGGGTGAATCATATGAATACACAATTACAACAAAAAATAGAAGAAGCTAGAGAAACTTACATCGGCCGGCTATTTACATTTGGCGGCTCAGCATTATTTTTAATCGGATCATTTATCGCAGTCGTCACAGCCTATAAAGCATATAATCGTTTATTAAATACACCTACAACATAATAAAAAGACGGAGAAATCTCCGTCTTTTTATTATGCAAACATTTTAAATACGCCTATCGCATTTAAAAATACAATAATTACAGTTACTGGAATAACATAACGAAGCAAGAAGAACCAAATATTAAATAATGTTTTCCCTTTCGTTTCCGTAACTTCTAATTCTTTCATTAACATCTCTTTACTCATTTTATTTGGTACGAATAGCGAAATGGCTAGTACTCCGAGCGGCAGTAATACATTACTTACCGAAAAATCAACGAAATCAAAGAATGTCTTACCAAATATTTTCACATCACTCATAATTCCAAACGATAATGCTGACGGGATTCCAACTGCAAAAATAAGAATACCAATTAATAATGATGCTGACGGACGCTTCTTCTCATTACCTTTTGCAACAGATGCTACTACAATTTCAAGCATTGAAATTGCTGATGTTAAAGTCGCAAAGAAGAATAAAATTAAAAACATAACAAAGAAAAATTGTCCAAATGGTATTTTTGCAAATACTGCCGGAAGGACGATAAACAGTAATCCTGGCCCTTCAGTCGGCTTAACGCCTAATGCGAAAATCGCTGGGAAAATTGCTAATCCTGCAAGTACTGTAACAAAAACAGTTAAACTTACAATAGATGTTGCTGATTTCGCTAAATGTTCTTCTTTCTTCAAGTACGAACTATACGTGACCATTACTGACGCACCTACTGTTAGTGAGAAGAACGATTGTCCCATCGCGTATAAAATCGTATCTGCTGTCAGCTTTGAGAAATCTGGTTTTAAGAAGAACTCTACCCCAGCCATAGCACCATCAAGTGTTAACGCACGAATAATGATAGCAATAAATAAAATGAATAATAGCGGCATCATGTACTTACTTGCTTTTTCTATGCCTTTTTCTACACCTTTACTAACAACAAAAATGGTACAAAGCATAAAGATGAATTGCGCTCCAATCGCGCTTACTGGATTTGAAATCGTTTCACCAAACAATTTTCCATAATCAACAACACCATTCCAGAAGCTCCCTGTAACACTATAGTATAAGTACAGTAAAATCCATCCACCTACAACACTATAAAAAGAGAGTACACTAAAACAAGTAACAACTCCCATGCGACCAATCCAAGGATATAACTTGCTATTTGGCACCAATACTTTATACGCTGTAACTGCCTCTTTTTGCGTACTACGTCCAATAACAAATTCAGCTAAAAGAAGCGGCATACCTATAAATACAGTTAATAGTAAAAATACAAGGAAGAATGCGCCTCCCCCACCATTACCTGCAACATATGGAAATTTCCATATGGCACCAAGACCTACTGCGGCTCCGGCTGCTGCGAGTACAAAGCCTATTTTCGACGTCCATTGCTGTGTTTCTTTCATCATAAATTCTCCTTTTCTGAATATTTAAACTTTTATTAATTATACACTTTCATTTCATACTCGCACACCTCCTTTAGAAAATAAAAAAGTCCCCTACACGCAAATATGCATGTAGAGGACGATATATGTAATGTAAATACCGTGGTACCACCTCAATTGGATTGATAAATCCCACTTGTTCAAGTACAGGAAAATTCCGATACTCTATCCTTTTAACGGCGGAACCCGGGTTGCCTACTACAATGTTCAACATACCTCTCGCAAGCCCATTCTGTATATTTTATCGTACCGGGCTCACACCTTACCCCAGCTCTCTGAACGTATCAAATATACATACTCTTCTTGCTCATCGATTTCATTTATTGAAGTTACTTGTGATTATAAATTATATTTTTATAGTTGTAAAGTACAATTTATTCATTATCCTATATGAACTCTTCTCTCTAATTCTTGTAAAAACAATTCTCTTTTTTGTTCATTTTGAACATATATCGACTTTAATACTTCTTGCAACAATATATTTCTCTCTCTTTTCTCTATTTGTAATTCTTTCACTTTTATTCTAACTTCGTATAAAAAATCAAGATACGATTCATACGCCTCATCATATTTATTCGCGATATCATCACGTATTTTTTTTGCCAGTTTCGGACTTGCTCCTCCAGTAGAAACAGCCACATTCAGTAATCCACGATGAATCGCCGCCGGAAAATGAACATTGCCACTTTCCGGGTTCGTAATAATATTTACTAATTGATTCTCTGTGCTATCTTCAGCAATTTGTTCATTTAATACGGCATCACTACTCGCTGCAACAACTAAAAAAGCACCTTGAATATCACTTTTTTCATACTCCCTTTGATACCAACGAATTTGCTTTTCTTCCACTAGTTTCACTAAATTCGCATCCAATTCAGGACTTATCACAATTATATCCGCACCTTGTTTTAGTAAAGGAATAATTTTAAATCCCGCGACTTTCCCTCCACCAATGACAACAACACGTTTCTTCTCAACTCGCACTGTAAGTGGATACATATTGATCTCCCTTCAATAATTTCTTCGTTTTCTGAATTAACATATATTGAAACGCTTCATTCTTTCCTAAATACGGACTTATTTTTATCTCATCCGACTCATATTGGCGCACTTCTTTTTCAATATGTTTCATAAGTAAACCTGTAAATAATAAGTAAGGCAGTACAACGATATTCTTTTCTTTTCGTTCAACAACTTCCTTTAACTTCTCCTCAAATTTTGGCTCGGCAGCCGCTAAATAACAAACCTCTACTTTTTTAATTTTCTCTTCATGTTGAAATAAAGAAGCGATCCAGTTTATATCTCTTAATACGTCAGGATCACTACTCCCTCTTGCAACGAGAAGTAGCGTCACTTCATTCTTATCTTCCTGCTCAATACCACTTCCGCTATACACCGATTTCACAAGTGTTTCTGATACACCAAACGGGTTACCATAGGTCACTTTAACATTCGAAAATTGATTATTTAACTTTTCCAATTCAAACGGTATATCTTTTTTTACATGACCTGCCGCTAATAAAAAAACTGGAATAACAATAATCTCTGTAGCACCACGCTTCACACATGTACGGAACCCTTCATCAATCGTTGGACTCGCTAACTCTAAAAAACAAACTTCTTGAATACTTGCCTCTACACGGTTCATGCATGACGTAATAAATGCAACCGCTTCTTCTTTAGCTGCTTTCAAACGACTTCCATGACATATATATAAGATGGCTTTCATTTTATAACACTCCACTTACTTGATAGGTACTTTCTGTCTGTTTCTCAAACCAATGGATTTTTTCTCTAAAACGGACCACTTCTCCAATTACAATCATGCTCGGATTTTGAATTTGTTCTTTTTTTGCAACATCCACAATTGTTCCTAACGTCCCAACAACTGTGCGCTGCATTGATGTCGTTCCCCATTCAATAATAGCAGCAGGTGTACTTTTGTCTTTTCCATGCTTCATTAGTTGTTCACATATGTAGGGTAAATTGCTAACCCCCATATATACAGCTAAAGTCTCTACACCTTTCGCTAAATTTTCCCACTTCACTTCTTCTTGAACACCTTCTTTCCGATGCCCTGTCACAATAGCAAAACTTGCACTTGCATCACGATGTGTCACTGGAATGCCAGCATAAGCAGGAGCAGCTATTCCGGCTGAAATACCAGGAACGATTTCAAATGGTACACCTTGCTTTGCTAACGCTTCAGCTTCTTCTCCTCCTCTACCAAATACAAATGGATCGCCGCCCTTAAGCCTCGTTACAACTTTTCCCTTTTTCGCATATTTAATAAGAAACGTATTAATCGTCTCTTGCTTCATCGTGTGATAATTTGGTAGTTTTCCGCAATAAATTAAATCTGCTTCAGGCTTTGCGTATGAAAGTAACTCTTTATTCACGAGACGGTCGTATAAAATAACGTCTGCCTTCTCAATACATTTCAACCCTTTCACAGTAATTAAATCTGGATCACCAGGACCTGCACCAACGATATAAACCTTCCCCATCATCTCTCCTCATTTCTACTATTAAAGTGAAACTTCCATCCTTATATACGAATGGAAGTTTTCATTATTTCGTATTACCTTTTCCCTACTCATGAATAACAAATGCCGCACCTTTTCGAATCTTCTTTTTTTCAAATAGGGAAATCTCCTTTACTTCTGGTAACGGTAAAAAATGCTTTTCAAGTTCCATTTCCGCGAGCTTAAATGCCTGTTCTTCACTTTGAGCAACAACAACAATCGGAACAATACTATTTACTAACACAGCTTCAAATCGATATAAATCCATATTGTCCCTCCTAAGACGCTATTACTTCTTCTAACACGGTATTTAACGCTATTTGTAATGTCTCTATACCAACACGACCCACAAAATCATAAAACGTTTCAGCTGGTAATTTATTCTCTTTGAAATAACTTATAAATGATGCAAGTACATCAGGTAGATCCTCGCCATCTATTTTCCCTTTTAACTTTTGATTGTAAGCACCGCCATCTAACAACGTTCCACCTACGTATATTTCAAATGCTTCAACAATTCCTTTTTCCTTCGTTTTCATTTTCACCCCTTGTAATCCAATGTCAGCAATTTGACGTTGCCCACATGAATTCGGGCATCCTACCATATGAATACGAACTGGAACATCGAGTGCAATTTGTGTATCTAAGTACTCTGCGATTTTGCGTAATCTTTCTTTCGTTTCTACTAAAGCAAGATTGCAATACTCAATACCGGTACAGGAAACCGCATGACCAATAAATGATTTCGGACTTGCTGATATCGCTTCAAACAACGGCTCATTTAGTAAACCTGTTACATTTTTTGGCGGAACATTCGGAATAATGAAGTTTTGCGAATTACATGTACGAATCTGTCCATTTCCATACTGCTTAGCAATTCTTGCAATCTCAAACATTTCTTCTGCATGTAGACGTCCTACCGGCACATTAAAACCTACATATTTTAGTCCATCTTGTTTTTGGTCTTGAACACCATAGAAGTATCCTGCATTCCATCCTTTGAGAGCACTTTCTCCCTTACTTTGTAAAGGCCCTGTATACTCTATCAGTTTCTCTTTAAATTTCTCTGCTCCCCAGTCTGCAACAAGAAATTTCAAACGAGCTAAATGACGTTTTTCGCGGTATCCAAAATCACGGAATATCGTAGCAATCGCAATCGCTACCGTCTTCACTTCTTCTGGTAAAACAAATACATCTAATTCATCAGCTAAATATGGACGAGCTGATAATCCACCGCCTACTTTTATATGAAAACCAACTTTTTTCTCGCCATCTATTTCTTTCGTAGCAGGTGTAAATGCAACACAGTTAATCTCTGCGTTTGCTGAGTTATAAATGTTAGAACTAATAGACATTTTAAATTTACGGGGTAAGTTAGAAAACTCTTCATTATGTTGGAAATAGTCATATACCTCTTTCACAATACCAGTTGTATCAAACAGTTCATTTGCATCAATGCCAGCAAGTGGATTCCCCGTAATATTACGCGTTATATCACCACAGGCCCCAGCTGAAGATAACCCAACTCTCGCTAATCTTTTAAAAATATCTGGCATTTGATGAATTTCTAACCAGTGAAACTGAATCGCCTGTCTTGTCGTAATATCTATTACGTCACGCCCATAATCCTCAGCGATAGAAGCAAGCACTTCTGCCTGTGCATTCGTAATAATCCCTGATGGAATATTTACACGCATCATAAAATAACCAGCTTCTTTGGGACGTTGTAAATACAACCCTGCCCATTTGAATGCGTCCCACTCTTCTTTCGGAATAGATTCGAAGCCATTCTCTGCATAGTAAGGAATATCATTAAAGATTTCCAATCCATCTTTTTTTAATTTATTTTTCTCAGTTTGATTTAACTTTTCATTGTTAGCCCATACTTTTTCATAACTCATTTTTTATCCCCCTATATAAAACTACGCTCTTGTAAGTACTTCACAATTTGTTCTGCACATTCTTCAATAGAATACTTGTGCGTTTCTACAATTAATTCCGCTTGTTCTGGTTCCTCATACGGTGAATCAACACCAGTAAATTCTTTAATATCACCTTGTCTTGCTTTTTTGTAAAGCCCTTTCGGATCACGCTTCTCACACTCTTCAATTGGACACTTTACAAACACTTCTATAAACTCATCTACAGCTAATAAATCCCTAACTTGTTTTCGGTCTACTCGAAATGGTGAAATAAACGCTGTAAGAACAACAGTACCTTGATCTACAAATAGCTTCGCCACTTCGCCAATCCGTCTTATATTTTCCATACGATCACTTTCAGAAAAACCTAAGTCTTTATTTAAACCGTGGCGTATATTATCTCCATCTAGTACATAGTTTCCAATATTCTTTTCAAATAGTTTACGAGCAACTGCGTTCGCCACCGTAGATTTACCTGAAGCTGATAGACCAGTAAACCAAACTACAAAACTATGATGCCCACTTTTTACTCTTCTCTCATCTTTTGAAACAGATGCTGTATGCCAAGTAATATTCGTATCCATCTCATTCTCTCCCTATTCTGTTACTACTTCTTTTTTCAAACCTTTAATTAGCACTTCCACTACTTCTTTACGACTAAATGTACTCGGGGGAACCTCACCGTTTCTTAATAGCTCTCTTACTTTTGTACCTGATAAAATGACATGATCCTCTTTTCCGTGCGGGCATGTTTTCGTCGAAGCCATCGCTTCGCATTTCGTGCAGTAAAAACTATGTTCAAAAAATAACGGTGTAATCCCTAACTCTTCCACTGTAAAGTTTGTAAAAATTTCTTGTGCTTCATAAGTCCCATAATAATCTCCTACTCCTGCATGATCGCGCCCTACGATAAAGTGGGTGCATCCAAAATTCTTTCTGACTAATGCATGGAATATCGCTTCCCTCGGTCCTGCGTAACGCATTGCTGCAGGAAATACACCTAAAAAGACACGATCTTTCGGATAATAGTTTTGAAGTAATACTTCATAGCTTTCCATCCTTACATCAGCAGGAATATCGTCCGACTTCGTTTCCCCAACGAGAGGATTTAAAAAGAGGCCATCTACAATTTCAAGGGCAGATTTTTGAATGTATTCATGGGCACGATGTACCGGATTTCTCGTTTGAAATCCAACCACTGTTTTCCAACCACGTTTTTTAAATTCTTCCCTCGTTTCAATTGGATCTAAATGATAAGAAGGAAACGGATTATTTTCAAAGCGTTTCGTAAGAATAATAGCTCCACCAACGTAAACGTTCGGTCGCTCATATAATTTTTTCACTCCTGGATGAGCCTCATCCTTCGTTTTATACACAAGTAACGCTTCTTTTTCCTTGTCTGGTACAAAAATATCTTCTATTTGAATGACACCATATACATTTCCGGCGTTAACAAGTTTTACTTCCTCTCCAGCTTTCAGACTCTCTGCTACTTCTTCTGTTACCGGTAATGTAATCGGTATACTCCATACGCTCCCGTTTGCTAAGCGAAGCGTTTCTACGACCGAATCATAATCTTTCTTTCCTAAAAAACCAATAAGCGGGCTATATCCCCCTGTCGCTAATAGCTCTAAATCACTTAACGCAATGTTGTCTAGTTGAATTTCTTTTTCAATTTGTGATACGTCGTATGTCTCGTCTATACGGTTTACTAATTCGTTTCTTATACTCATTTTCTATACCCTCTCTTAGTTTTATTTTCAAATTCATCTTATTGGTAATGAAGACCACATTCTGTTTTCACTTTCCCAGACCATCTACCATCTCTCGAATCGCCCCCCTCATCTACAGGTAACGTACACTTCTCACACCCAATACTTGGATATCCAATATCATGCAGCGGGTTATACGGCAAGCTATGTTTGTATACATATCGCCATACTTCTTTCCACGTCCAATGAATGAGTGGACAAACTTTAATCGATTGAAAACGATGATCTTGATTTATAAACTTTGTATGCTTACGTGTTTCTGATTGTTCCCTCCTTAAGCCCGAAATCCACGCTTTTTCCGCTGCTAATGATTTTTCTAACGGTAAAATTTTTCTAATTTTACAACAAAGGTTCGGATTACTTTCCCATAATTTCTCACCATGCAACCTCGCTTGTTCATCAAGTGTAAGTTCCGGCTGTTTTTCTATAATATTTAATGAAGGAAATCGTTCCCGCACTTTTTGAATTAATTCATACGTTTCTCGAAAATGAACATTTGTATCTAAAAATACAACTTTAGCAGATGGATTTACTTGGTTTATAAGATGCAGTAATACCATCCCTTCCACTCCGAAGCTACATGCGTATACAATTTCACTTTTATATTCTTTATAAGCCCAACTTAATACTGATAGCGCGCCTTTCGTTTCATCTTCTTCTGAAAATGAAACATTATTTTCTTCCCACGTTTCATACGTCAACATGTTCTTTCCCCCTGTAAAAGCAAAAAGACGGTTTTAACCTAATATAATAGGTTAAAACCGCCTCTAGTTTTTCTAGTCAGCGCTTTTTACTTTAAACGTACCTTTTCACTTTTCTCTAATTGAATGACTTTCCCATCTTGCACAACAATTGTAATTGAACCATATTTCATATCAGCAAGCATCGCTTGAATTTTCTCAGATACTTCCTCAAAATGTTCCCGTACACTCACGCGAACAGCCCCCCTTTTTATTCATAAAAAAAATCTTTCCCATTTCGAAAAGACTGTTCGGTAATATATTTTACCTTATCTTTCAAAATGGATTCCATTTTGCTGGATTTAGCACCTTGCTTTCTATAAGCAGGTTGCCGAGCTTCTTCGGGCCAGTTCCCTCCGCTTCTCTTGATAAGCTTTGTATTTGTATTTTATCACAATTCTGATTTTTTTCAATCCTAGTTTTCCGATATATTTTAATTATTTTATTTTACAAAAAAGGAATTGCCCATCCGAACAACTCCTTTTCTCTATTTAAACAAGTTCTTTTATACGTATGCGATCGTTCCCAATAATATTTTCATATGTTTCGCGTTCTACAACAATTTGTGATGTGCCGCCTTTCGCGAAGACGACAGCTGGTCTACGAATCCGATTATAATTATTCGCCATCGAGTACCCGTATGCCCCTGTACAAGAAATTGCTAGTAAATCGGCAGAAGCAACTTTCGGTAGAGTAATATCCCAAATTAACATATCTCCACTCTCACAGCACTTCCCAGCAATCGAAACAAGTTCCTCATTCTCATCATTTCCTCGATTCGCTAACATCGCTTCATAACGAGCGTTATATAAAGCAGGTCTTAAATTATCAGTCATCCCACCATCCACTGATACATATTTCCGAATACCAGGAATGTCTTTCACAGATCCGACTGTATAAATTGTCGTTCCAGCATCACCTACAATACTACGTCCTGGTTCAACCCATATTTCTGGCAAGGGATAATTACATACTGTAAATTGTTCCCTCACTGCACTTGTTACAGCTCGCACATATGTCTCAAGAGTTAATGGCGTATCTGACTCTGTGTAGCGTATTCCGAATCCTCCGCCTACATTTAATACTTTTACTACATAGTTCGCGCGTTCTCTCACCTGTTCTAAAAATTGATGAAGAACTTCAATCGCTCGAACAAATCCAGCCGTTTCAAATATTTGCGATCCGATATGTGAATGGATTCCTAACACATTATAATTTGATTTTTGTAAAGCAAGCTCAATTGCTTGCATCGCTTGACCATTTGAAACTCCAAACCCAAATTTCGAATCATCTTGACCTGTTGTAATATATTCATGTGTGTGCGCCTCTACTCCAGGCGTTACACGGATTAATATGTTCACAAATTTCCCATGTTGCACTGCTAGATCATGCAAAATTTCTAATTCTAAGAAATTATCTACGACAAAACAACCAATATTTGCCTGCAGAGCCATCACGATTTCTTCTTCTGTTTTATTATTGCCGTGAAAATGAATACGAGATGCTGGAAATCCCGCTTGAAGCGCAGTATATAATTCCCCACCAGAAACAACATCTAATGACATATTCTCTTCACGAGCTACTCGGCACATCTCCATGCACAAGAACGCCTTGCTTGCATATGCTACTTGATAAGAGAAACCACTTTCTTTAAACGCACGATGAAACGCGCGGCACTTTCCTCGAATAGACTCTTCATCGTATACATAAAGTGGTGTTCCGTATTGTTTTGCTAGCTGCGTCGTATCGCACCCTCCAATTTCTAAGTGTCCTTGCCCATTGATTCGGCTTGTGCCGTGTAAATACATTTGAATTCCTCCCTTATTTCCTCTAAAACTCATAACCCCAATCTTCTATTCATTGCAGCACGCTTTTAGATAGACAAAAAACGCGCGGAACAATGTTCACACGCGTTTCTTATTAGGAAAAATATATATTGAAAAAATAAACGAGTTGTTATCTCCTCAAAATAAGAAACCGCATCAACATCTCCAAATAGCTCTCCATAAAAGAAATCTTATGACAGTACTACATTTATTCAATGTAGTCCCAATATATGAATAAGATGGTTATTCTTATATTTCGGCAATAGTCCCTTTCAACCTATGATCACAGATTCCATTAAATCTCCCATAGCTTACTCTTTCCTATCGCGGCCTCTACCTTTGAGAGTAGATGAGGTAAGTCTATTTAATTTTCAAACATCTAATTGTTGCTATTAACAATACCAAAGGACCATTTTATTTGTCAAACAATTTTTTATATTGTTTTTTTACAGTTTAATTTCGTATCATTTGGTAAGCGCTTTACTGAAATCTTTGACACTTCCCATTCGCCTTCTTCATTATTAAATGTAATCGTTACCTTCTCAAATGGTGGAGCAATTTTCCCAGCAACTCGTTCATACTTCGTTACTTCAATACTTGCTTGAAATAAATATGTACCACTATACACTTTTTTTAAACTAATAATTTTAGGACATTGATAAGGTTTCAAATTCCCATATTGTTTTTCAATTGCTTTATTTATTTTCGGAAATAAAACAGAATAAAGGGCATCTTCCATAAGAGGTGCATCATATTGGGCTACCGACACACTCGGTGAAGCAAAAAGTATAACACTACTGCATACTATAAAATATAATAATTTTCGCATTATAACCTCCGTATTATTACACGATTCTTTCTGCGCACGATAATTATCATACATAGAAACTCCATTTTATTGTCTCCCACTGCCCTTTTTCTACTCAATTATTATAAAAAAGCCCACAACTCTCTTTTATTTTCGTATAATGATACTCATAGTATAATAAACATAATAACAAAGGACTGTTCGTATATATAAAATGAGGCGCTAACCAAACCGGCTCACAAGAACTGTCATGCTTTTTAGGAGAGGAGTATATTATGCTACAACGTCTGTTTCCAAAACTGCGATTTGCACTCGTTGCAGTCGTTTTATTATGGATAAAAACATATATTGTGTACAAGCTCGCATTTGATATTAAAATTGATAATTTCTTTGAAGAATTTATGCTTTTTATTAATCCGCTAGCTGCGTTACTTTTATTTTTCGGTTTTGCTTTACTTGCATCTAAGCACCGAAACCGAATTATAATTGGAATCAGTTTTATACTGTCCTTTATTTTATTTGGAAATGCAATGTTTTATGGGTTTTATAACGATTTCGTTACGTTCCCAGTTTTATTCCAAACAAATAATATGGCTGACTTAGGGACAAGTATAAAAGAACTCTTTACGTACAAAACATTACTTTTATTTGCAGATGCGATTATTTTAATGTTTCTTTCGCGTAAATTCCCGGCATTTTGTGACAAGACGCCGCTTTCTCGCACTGAGAAGCGAACTTTCTTTAGCGGTGTAACAGCTTTATTAGCACTACAAATTGTTGTTTCAGTTATTTATAAACCACAAATGTTCTCACGCTCATTTGATCGTCAAACTGTCGTGAAAAATTTAGGTTTATACACATATCATCTATTTGATATTACACTTCAATCTAAATCTTCAGCTGAACGTGTATTTGCAAGTGGTGACGGGTTCTCTGAAATAAAAAACTATACAGACTCAAAAGATAAGCAAGTTGATAAAAACTTATTTGGAGCTGCAAAAGGTAAAAATGTAATTTTGATTTCAATGGAATCTACACAAAGTTTTGTTATTAATAAAAAAATAAATGGAAAAGAAATTACTCCATTTTTAAATGAATTTATTAAAGATAGTTTTTATTTCGATAACTTCTATCATCAAACAGGACAAGGTAAAACTTCTGATGCTGAATTTATCGTTGAAAATTCACTTTATCCGCTAGACCGCGGTTCTGTATTCTTTACTCACGCAACAAATGAATATACAGCTACACCAGAACAATTAAAAAAATACGGATATTCTTCTGCTGTCTTCCATTCCAACGATAAAACGTTTTGGAATCGTGATGTAATGTATCCTGCACTTGGATATGATCGTTACTTTAATTTAAATGATTACGTAGGCACAGAACAAATGTCTGTCGGTTGGGGATTAAAAGATAAAGAGTTCTTTGAACAATCGATTCCAAAGCTAAAATCTTTACCACAACCGTTCTATACAAAATTTATTACTTTAACAAACCATTTTCCATTTCTTCTAAATCCAGAAGATCAATATGTTGATGAGTTTAATTCGGAAAGTGGTGTTGTAAACCGCTACTTCCCAACCGTTCGTTACACGGATGAAGCTCTGAAATTATTTATTAAACAATTAAAAGACGAAGGACTGTATGATAATTCCGTTATTGTCATTTATGGAGATCATTACGGTATTTCTGAAAACCATAACGCAGCTATGGCTCAGTTCCTTGGGAAAGACGCTATTACACCGTTTGATTCTATGCAATTACAACGCGTCCCTCTCATTATTCATGTACCTGGTCAAGAAGGAAAAGTCATTTCTAAAGTATCTGGTCAAATTGATATTAAACCAACGCTACTTCATTTACTTGGTATTAAAACAAATCAATCAGTTGAATTTGGAACTGACCTATTTATTAAAGAAGAAGATCCACTTATGGTAATGCGTGATGGTAGCTTCGTTTCGGAAAACTATGTTTATACAAAAAACATGTGCTATAAACGAAATACAGGTGAAGAAGCGGACATTTCATTATGTCAACCAAATATTGAAAAAGCAAAAACTGAATTGAAACTCTCCGACAAACTCATTTATGGAGACTTATTACGTTTCGACCCTAACAATCGTTATAAAACCGGAACAATGACAACGAAATTTGAATAGCGCCAGAAGCAACTTTTATAAAAGTTGCTTCTTTTTTTACTTTTTTTTCAAATCATTCCGCTATGAAATCTTTCACAAATTGGGAATTTTTTTCGTATGAGGAAGAAATTTATGGTATGATAAAATAAGTAAAATTTCATAAACTAATTAAGAATTTATTACAGAAAGCAAGGGATCAGATTTTGTATAGAGCAGCTATTCCAAACTTATTTACGCTCGGAAATTTATATAGTGGATTCTTGTCAATCGGCTATGCATCTTTAGGATATTATAAATCAGCTGCTATTTTAGTACTTATCGGGATGATGTTAGATAGTCTTGATGGACGTGTTGCTCGTTTATTACGTGTTGATTCACAAATGGGAAAAGAGCTTGACTCGCTGGCGGATGTCGTAACATTTGGTGCAGCACCTGCTGTTCTCATGTATTACACATCTTTCTCCAATTACGGAATCATCGGACTATACATAGCGGGACTATTCCCTCTTTTCGGAGCATACCGTTTAGCACGATTTAATGTAACACCATCTTCTACTTCAATGAAATATTTCACTGGCGTACCGATTACAGCAGCGGGAGGGCTTGTTGCTTTCTTAACATTATTTTCACATACCATTCCAAAAATCGTTCTTATTACAGTATTTGTAACGTTCGCATTTTTAATGGTGAGCCGCATTCGTATCCCAAGTTTAAAAGATGTACCAATTCCACGATATAGCATCATTATTACACTATTTTTAGTTGGAATCATTATAACAATGTACCAAACAGGGTTCGGTAATTTTTCTGTTTTCTTATTCATTGCTATTCCACTATATATTTTGTATATGCTATCTCAATTTCTTAGACAAAGACCGTCTAAAAGAGCAAATAAAGAAAAATAAGAAAAACCTTCCGATTCCGGAAGGTTTCTTTTTATGCCGTAAAATCCCACTCTCATTAAAGCTTCACTTTATTTTGTAACCAATACTTTTTGATTTACAGGTGTTACAGGCTCTTCCCCTTTTAATACGGCTAAAATATTTTTCACTGCCATTTCAGCCATCGCATCACGCGTTTCGAACGTTGCATTTCCTACGTGAGGAGCAAGTACTACATTCTTTAATCCTTTTAGCTCTTCTGTAATTTTCGGTTCAAATTCAAACACATCAAGAGCTGCTCCTTCAATTTCATTCGTTTTTAATGCATGAGCAAGTGCCGCTTCATTCATAATTGGTCCACGTGAAGCATTTACAATATACGCTGTTTTCTTCATCATTTTAAACTGTTCATCATCAATCATATGATGCAATTTCGGATTATAAGCACAATTAATTGTAATAAAGTCTGCTGTTTGTAATAATTCTTCCAATGTTACATATGTTGCTTCCAGTTCACTTTCAGCTTCAGGCTTTCGATTTGGTCCTGTATATAAAACATTCATTCCAAACGCTTTCGCACGCTTTGCAACTGCCTTTCCGATTTCTCCAAGGCCAATAATTCCAATTGTTTTACCATGTACTTCACGGCCTAAGAAAAATAATGGTGCCCATCCATTAAATCCAGTTGTACGACATAATGTATCACCTTCAGGAATTCTACGTGCAGCTGCTAAAAGAAGTGCAAATGTTAATTCTGCTGTCGCTTCAGTTGATACTTTCGGTGTATTCGTTACCGGAATCCCTTTTTCTCCGGCATACGAATAATCAATATTATCGTAACCAGCACCGTAGTTTGCAACAATCTTCAAATTAGGTGCCGCATCAATAACTTCTTTTGTCACCTTCGTAGAAAGTAGACTTAACAATGCATTTTTATCTTTTACACGATCTGTTAATTCATCTAAAGAAATTAATGCATCTTTATCGTACATTTCTACATCATGATCCTTTAATAGTTCTAATCCAATTGCTGGAATTTTCCCTGCTACTAATATTTTTGCCACTACTAACACCTCTTCTATAAAAAATAAGATATCACTTATCTTTCATTGTAAGAAATCCACCTATAAAAACCAAGGAATTTGATCATAGTTTTGAAAATCGACATTTTTTACCCATAAGAAAAGAGGAGATTCATCTCTCCCCTTTTCTTATGCTTTCTCTTGCGATTCTTGTCCAAGCTTTGCATCGATCGTTCCTTCTGCAACTGTATCGCTAATTTGTTCCTCAATAACTGATTGAGATGTAGCATTCGTTTCAGAAGTATAAGCCTGTTGTTGTGCACCTTGTACATCTTGTACATTTTGTTTATGTTGTTGTTTCGCCATTTCTTACCCTCCTTTTTATTCTTTCTTATTTTGAACAAAAAGGGTGGTTTTCATCAAAAAATCGTGATCATTTTGAAATTGTTACTTCTTCTTCCAATAATCTCATCGTTCTTACTCGTTTCGTAAATGTAGCTATGTGACAAATATCATGATTACGTAATGTCTTTATATTCTCTTCCACATATTTTCCTAAATCATTCGGATAATGAGCATCTGAGGAGAGAGTAACTGCAACGCCATACTTAGCTAATACTTGTAAATATAGCGGACTCGGACACATTTCGCGCACAGGATAGCGATAATACAATCCCGCATTTATTTCCGTTGCCGTATTTGTTTCTACTAACGCACGCGCAATTTCCTTATAATAAGAAAGTTGTTCATTTTCATCTAACCGATAATTAAATACTTTTATGTTATCAAGATGAGCTATAATATCAAATAAATTAGAGCGAACTGCACACTCAACCGTTTTGAAAAACGTATCATATAAAGCATATAAGTCATGTTCCTTAAAATATTCTTTCGTATCTGGATTATCAAATCCCCATCCATTTAAAAAATGAACAGAACCAATTACATAATCAAAATCTCCTAATGCCAGTAAAGATTGTAATTCTTGTTCACCACCAATAAAATAATCCGCTTCAATTCCAAGTTTTAGCGTCACGCCTCGTTTACTCCATCGTTCTTTCGCCTCTTCAATTGCCTTTGTAAAATCATGCAGTGACGCTACCCTTACTTGGTCTAACCATTCCTTCTGTAAACGACCAAGCCCTGAATCACTTATATCGACATATCTTTCATAGTATTCTTTCGCTTCATAAAAACGGTATAAATGATCGACAATACCAACTTCTTTTATACCTTTTCGCAAAGCTTCTTCTAAATATAAATCAATCCATTTCGTTGTAAATGGCCCTTCTTTCACACGTCTTTGCAGGCGTTCTTGTGTTTTCACAAGCCATTCCATAGAATGTTTTTCTTCTTTAAGCGGTTCATAATGTTGCAATGCTTCATTTATTTTAGCTAGCCATCCTATTGAATATGGCCCTTCTTCTAAATGAATGTGATAATCCACCTTCATCTACATTTCCCCCTTATAATGTATCTATTTCACTTCTGTCCCCTACTCGCGAAAGCTTCCCATTTCTTTCTGTCACTTCCTCCATAACATCTTCTAATGATATATTTTTTTCAGCTAATAAAACAAAGCAGTGATACAATACATCAACCATTTCTTTCACTAATTCTTCTTTGTCATTATTTTTAGATGCGATAATTACTTCCGTGCATTCTTCACCAATTTTCTTTAAAATTTTATCTTCTCCTTTTGAAAATAAGTAATTTGTATACGATTCAGGAAGTGGATTTTCCTTTCGTTCTTCAATTGTTTCAAATAGTAATTTAAAGGCATTTTCCATATGTATCCCCCTATATAATTTGGTAGTGAAAACATGTTTTCTCTCCCGTATGACAAGCAGGTCCCACTTGCTTTACGACAACAACAATTGAATCTTGATCACAATCTAAATAAAGAGATTGCACATATTGGACATTTCCTGATGTTTCTCCTTTATTCCACAACGACCTTCTTGAACGGGAATAAAACCATGTTCTTTTCGTTTCTAGCGTTTTTTCATATGCTTCTTCATTCATATAAGCTAGCATTAAAACTTCTTTTGTCCCTTCTTCAATTACAACTGCTGGTAATAATCCTTTTGAAAAGTTAGGTTTCATAACCGTACCTCAACGTTTGCATTTCTTAATTTTCTCTTTACGTCCTGCACTGTCGCCTCACCATAATGAAAGATGGATGCCGCAAGTGCTGCATCAACTGTTGTCTTTTGAAAAACTTCTATAATGTGATCAACATGACCACATCCGCCTGACGCGATGACTGGTATGGAAACGCTTTTTGAAATTTCTTCTGTTAAGCGAAGATCGTACCCGTTTTTCGTTCCATCTGCATCCATACTCGTTAACAAAATTTCGCCTGCCCCTAGCTCGGCAACGCGTTTTGCCCACCCGATTGCATCCATACCCGTATCAACTCTTCCGCCGTTCACATATACATTCCACTTATCTTCTGCTACTTTTCTAGCATCAATTGCTACGACAATACATTGTGAGCCAAAGTATTCTGCCCCTTCTTCGATTAGCTTTGGATTTCGCACTGCCGCTGAGTTGATTGAAACTTTATCTGCTCCCGCTCTTAGTAAATTGTACATATCTTTAACACTTGAAATCCCCCCGCCAACTGTAAGAGGAATAAATACTTTCGAAGCTGTTTTTTCTACAACATCGATAATTGTTTTTCGTCCTTCATGCGTTGCAGTAATATCTAAAAATACAATTTCATCTGCTCCCGCATCATTATATAAAGCAGCTATTTCAACAGGATCACCGACATCTTGTAACCCTATAAAATTTACACCCTTTACGACTCGCCCTTCTTTCACATCTAGACATGGAATAATGCGTTTCGCTAACATAACTTTGTTACCTCTAACACTTCTTCTAAATCAATCGTTTTCTCATAAAGAGCCTTACCAATTATGACGCCGTGTATATTCATATCATTTAATTTTTTCACATCTTGAATAGATGCCACTCCTCCAGAAGCAATAAGACGAATGCTCACGCTTTTTTGTAGTAACTCCAATTGCTCTAAATTCGGCCCTGCAAGTGTCCCGTCTTTCGAAATGTCTGTAAACACAATCGTTTGAACACCTACATTCTCCATTTGCTTTGCTAAATCAATGTAAGAAATTTCAGACACATCAAGCCAGCCTCTCGTTGCTACGAAACCATTTTTCGCATCAATTCCAACAATGATTTTCTCTTTATATAGAAGAACGGCTTCTTCTAAAAATGCCTTATCATAAAGAGCAGCTGTTCCTAAAATCACTTTATCTACACCTACTGACAATAACTTCTCTACCGCTACAAGTGATCGAATTCCTCCTCCAACTTGCACAGGAATACGTACTGCCTTGCAAATTCTTTCAATGACGGGTAAATTTACTGACTCCCCAGCAATTGCACCATCTAAATCAACAATGTGTAGTATTTTCGCTCCAAATTTTTCGAATATAATCGCTTGCGCAACCGGATCTTCATTCATTACTGTTTCTTTACTAAACTCTCCTTGATAAAGTCTAACGCATCGACCCTCTTTTACATCGATAGCTGGGAAGATTTCCATGCTTCTACCACCCCTTTGAAATTTTTTAACATTTGCATCCCAATGTCACCACTTTTTTCAGGATGAAACTGTGCGCCGTATATATTTCCTTTTGCTACAAAACCAGGTACTTTCACTCCATATTCACTTATTCCATATACAATTTCATTTGGACAATCTGCGTAATAAGAGTGGACATAATATACGAAAGAACCGTCCTCTACTCCATTCCAAAGCGCTATTTCCCCCTCTTTCTTTAACTCATTCCATCCCATATGTGGAATTTTATAAGGAACCTTTAACTTTCGAATAACACCTGGCAATAAACTTAATCCGTTACAGTCTTGTAGTTCCTCACTTTTTTTAAATAAAAGCTGCATTCCTAAGCAAATGCCCAGCAGCGGTTTTCCTGAACTCCCAACTTCTTTTAACACACGCACTAAATCTTTTTCTTCCAATACATCCATCGCTTTCGGAAATGTACCTACTCCTGGTAAAATCACTCCATCACTTCTAAAAACCTCTTCTTTATCACTCGTTACGATGTACTCTGCTCCAATATATTTTAATGCTTGTTCTACACTACGAATATTTCCCATTCCATAATCTATAATAGCAATCAATTACAACATCCCTTTCGTGGAATTTACACCAGTAATGCTGGCATTTCTTTCGACTGCTTCTCTAAGCGCTCTACCAAACGCTTTAAATAAAGCTTCAACTTTGTGATGTGTATTGCTTCCGTATAAAATGCGAGCGTGTAATGTAATATTGGCAGCATGAGCAACTGCTCTAAAAAATTCTTCTGTTAGTTCTGTATCAAAATCCCCTAGCTTCGGATTCGTTAATTCTCCTTGAAATACAATATATGAGCGCCCGCTAATATCAATTGCGACAAAACCTAAAGATTCATCCATCGGTACATATGCGGAGCCATAACGGTTAATCCCCTCTTTATTTTGCAACGCTTCTTTCAAACAATTTCCGAGTACAATTCCAACATCTTCAACTGTATGATGCGCATCAACGAATACATCGCCTTCCGCCTCCACTTGTAAACCGAATCTTCCATGCCTTGCAAATAAAGTTAGCATATGATCAAAAAATCCAACTCCCGTTTGTACAGAAACGTTCTTGCCTTCATCAAGCTGCAAACTTAATTTGATTTTTGTTTCTGTCGTCTCACGTATTTGACTAGACTCTCGCATTATTCTTCCTCCTCAAATCTTATTTGAATTGCTCTCGCATGCGCATGTAACCCTTCTTTATTGGCAAGTTCTACAATATGATGTTGTACATCTCTTAACGCGTCCTCCGTATAAGACAGAAAGCTTGATTTTTTCACGAAATCATCGACTGATAACGGTGAGAAAAACCTTGCCGTTCCACTTGTCGGTAACACGTGATTCGGTCCTGCTAAATAATCACCGAGAGGCTCCGGTGCATATGGTCCAAGAAAAATAGATCCTGCATGTTTCACATATGCTAGAGCATTCATCGGTTCTTTTATATGTAACTCTAAATGTTCTGGAGCGATTTCATTCGATAATTGTAGCGCCTCATCTAAAGAAGGAACGATAAAGATAGCTCCATTTCTATTTATCGATTCACGTGCAATTTCGCTTCTTGGTAATGTTTCTAACTGTCTTTCTATCTCTCTTTCTACTTCTTTTGCTAACTCTATATTCGTTGTAACACAAATTGCTGTTGCTCTCTCGTCATGTTCTGCTTGTGATAATAAATCAGCAGCAATATATTTTGCATTGCCGGTTTCATCAGCAATAACTACAATTTCTGACGGGCCAGCAATCATATCGATATTTACTATTCCATATACTTCTCGTTTCGCCAGAGCGACGTACAAATTTCCTGGTCCAACTATTTTATCCACTTTCGGAATCGATTCCGTCCCATATGCTAAAGCAGCAATTGCTTGCGCACCACCTATCGTATAAATTTCATCTACTCCTGCAAGACTTGCAGCAACTAAAATATGTGGATCAATTCCTCCTTGCCTTGGTGGTGTTACCATTACAATCTTTTTCACACCAGCTAGTTTTGCCGGCAATACATTCATTAATACTGATGAAGGATACGAAGCAGTTCCGCCTGGCACATATACCCCTACATTTTCTAACGGCCGAATGATTTGCCCTCTAATGATGCCTTTACTCGCGCAATCGAATATGGATTGCCTTTTTTGCTTTTCGTGATAAGAAATAATGTTTTTCTTCGCCTCTTGTAACGCTTCTAAAAATGAATTTTCTACAAATATACCCGCTTGTTTTATTTCTTCTTCACTTACACGAAACTCTTTCATCTCCACACCATCAAACTTGTTTGTATAAAAAGATAGGGCCTCATCCCTACTCTCCCTTACATTTCGAACGATTTCACTTACACTTTTTTGAACATTTTCTTCTATTATATTAGCGTTTTCTCGTAGCAATTTTATTTTCGATAACGCCTTTTGAAAATCTTCACAAACGATCTCCATTACAATTCCTCCTATTTTCCTGACAAAATTTCTTGCTCCATCATATTTACAATACTGAATATTTCGTCTTTTTTAGTTTTTAATGCAGCCTTATTTACAATCATTCGAGCAGATATAGAACACATTTCCTCAAATACAATGAGCCCATTTTCTTGTAATGTTTTTCCTGTTTCCACAATATCAACAATTGCATCTGCCAATCCAAGAATAGGAGCGATTTCTACAGAACCTTCTATTTTGATAATTTCTACATCCTCCCCTTTATCATGAAAATAGTTAGAAGTAATATGTGGATATTTCGTCGCAATGCGTTTCTTTCGGTAGCTCTTTGGATTATACGTCGGAATAGAAGCAACACAAAACTTACACACGCCCACTCCTAAATCTAACATTTCATAAATATCTTTCTCGTTTTCCATTAAAATATCTTTTCCAACGACCCCAATATCAGCTACTCCATGTTCTACATAAGTAGCAACATCTACTGCTTTCACTAAAATAAATGAGATATCTGTATTTTTACTTTGAAAGACAAGCTTTCGTCCTTTATTTTTGAGCTCCGAACAATCAATTCCAATCTGCTCAAAGAGCGGAATCACATGTTTTTCTAATCTTCCTTTCGTTAACGCAATTTGAATGTTACGCATGAAGTTTCTCCTTCTTTCTGGACTACCCATTTCTCTTTCCATACATATTCCACTAACGATTCATTCTTCGCCTCAACGACCGTTACTATTTGATTTTTTCTTGCAAATTGAAAGGTGTCGTTTACATTAGAGAATAAGGATAGCTCTACTTTTTTTCCGTCCTTTTGAAGTAAAATTCGTAATCTTTCCGCTTCTGCTAATCTATTTAACTCATAATGAATAATAATATCTATTCCCTTTCGTTCATATGGTTCTTGTTGCTCTTGCAGCGCCTTCACAATTTGATTGACTTGCACCGCGAGTCCAACAGCCGGCAGCATCTCTCCAAAATTTCCAATTAACTCATCATATCTTCCGCCACTAACAATTTCTTCTCCAATTTCATATATATACCCTTTGAAAATAACTCCCGTATAGTAATCTAAATGTTGGATCATACCTAAATCAATTGATATGTAAGATCCATAGCCTAGTTTTTCAATTGCTTCATATATTTCTTTCACTCTTGCAATCGCCATTTTCATTTCATTACTTGAAGCGAGTTTTTCTGCTTCCTCAATCACTTCTAAATTCCCAAATAACCTTGGTAATTTCTCAAGTAATCTTACTGTTTCATCACATCGATCTAATTTCTTTTCTCTAATAAAATTTGATAGAGCCGCATAATTTTTACTTTCAATGTATGTCCTAAGTACTCTCTCTTCTTCCTCATGAATGGAGAGTTTTTTTACAATACATTTATATAACTGCACTTGCCCAATCTCTATTGTAAAAGATTGCACCTTCACCTTTTGAAGTGATTGAATGACGCTTATGACGCATTCAATTTCAGCTCTTACATTATCAATTCCTATAATTTCAATACCACTTTGTACAATTTCATTATATTTTCCAGTAAGGGACTCATTCGCCCGAAATACATTCCCGCCATACGTCAGTTTAAGCGGCGTATCCCACCTCTGCGTTCCCATCACTCTCGCTAAAGGAATTGTCATATCTGGACGTAACACGATAATCCGTCCCTTTTCATCAAAAAATTTATACATCTTTTCTTCATCTATCGGTCTATTTTGAAAGGCAAAAACATCATAAAATTCAATTGTAGGTGTCCTTATTTCCTCATAACCTCGCCCTAAAAAAGTACGTCTTAATTTTTGCTCCACTTCTTCAATTAACGTACATTCTTCGAATAAATAATCTCTCGTTCCATTTGGGTTTGCCCGTTTCCATTTTGTCATCTAAATTCTCACACCTTTCCCTTTCTAATGTATGCCTATTTCATGCACCTAAACCGAAAATAAAAAGAGCCTTGTAGATAAAATATACCTACAAGGCTCTTTAGTAGCGTGTAGGTACAACGGGAATAACCCTTGTGCCTACACGTTTTCACGCTAGGTTCAAGGGCTTTATGTATGATGATGCAGTTGTGTAAGCATTGTAAAAGATTGCACGATATTCATAATACTTACTCCCCTTCTCCTCTGATTTTTACATAGTATATAATACTTAATTCTGAATGTAAATACATTTTGAACATTCCGTTATTTCTTAATATAAAGCTACTTTCCTTTCATACTCTACAATTTCTTGTTCATATTGCATCGTAATACTAATTTCGTCTAGACCATTTAATAATTTCTCTTTCCACATTTTCTCGATCGTAAAATGAAATCTGTGCGTACTCGTTGTAATTACTTCATTCTCTAAATCTACTTCTATTTGTTCTCTCGCATCCGTTTTGGCAAGTTTTTCTCGCATTTCTTTATCCATTACAATTGGCAACATACCATTTTTCATACAATTCATATAAAAAATATCTGCAAACCCTCCGGCGATAATAACGCGGAAACCATAATCAGCAAGTGCCCAAGGTGCATGTTCTCTTGAAGAACCACACCCAAAATTATCACCTGTAATTAATATACTTGCTCCTTTTCTGTCTTGTGCATTAAGCGGAAAATTAGGGTTTTCATGGCGGTTATTATCATAACGCCATTCATCGAATAAATACTTTCCAAATCCCGTCCTTTCAATTCTCTTTAAGTATTGCTTCGGTATAATTTGATCTGTATCGATGTTATCATTCATCAGTACTGCGGCAGTACCTTTATGAATACGAAATGGCTCCATCATAACTCTCCTTTCTAATATCAACAAAATGACCGTATAACGCAGCTGCTGCCGCCATTGCTGGGCTAACTAAATGTGTTCGTGCCCCTTTTCCTTGTCTTCCTTCAAAATTACGATTTGAAGTCGAAGCACAATGTTCTCCTTCAGGTACTTGATCTGGATTCATTCCAAGACACATTGAACATCCAGGTTCTCTCCATTCAAATCCAGCTTCTTCAAATATGTGATGTAGTCCTTTTTGCATCGCAGCTTCTCTTACTCTTTTGGATCCAGGCACAACGAGTGCTTGCACACCTTCTTTTACCTTTCTCCCTTTCACAACAGATGCAGCAATTTCTAAATCAGAAAGCCTGGAATTTGTACAAGATCCAATGAAAACATGCTGAACAGGAATGTCATATATACTTTGTCCAGGGCTTAATCCCATATAAGAAAATGCTCTTTCGTCATTTGCATCCTGCTTTTCTGGCAATTTTTCATCAATACGAACACCCATACTCGGGTTTGTTCCCCACGTAACGTACGGTGCTAAATCCGTCACATCTATCGAAATATGTAAATCATAAATTGCATCTGAATCTGTATAAAGTTCAGACCATTTCTGCTCGAATGTTTCAAAGTCTTTCGGTGCATATTGACGTCCTTTTACATAAGCAAATGTTTTTTCATCTGGTGCTATAATACCTGCCTTTGCTCCTCCTTCAATTGCCATATTACAAAGCGTCATTCTCTCTTCCATCTCCATGGCCTCAATCGTCTCTCCGTAAAATTCCATTACGTATCCAGTTCCAACTGCTACACCGTACTTTGAAAGGAAATACAAAATAATATCTTTTGCGTAAACACCTTTCTGTAATTTTCCTTTTAACTCAATGCCCATCGCTTTCGGCTTGCGTTGCCATAACGTTTGCGTTGCCAATACATGTTCCACTTCACTCGTACCAATGCCAAATGCTAGCGCGCCAAACGCACCGTGCGTTGCTGTATGACTATCACCACAAACAATTGTTTTTCCTGGTTGTGTAAGTCCAAGTTCTGGTCCGATAACATGAACAATCCCTTGCTCTTCATCCCCGATATCCGCTAACGGCACCTGAAATTGTTTACAATTTTCCCGGAGTGTATCTAGTTGCTGCTTCGCAATGCGATCGGTAATATTCCAAACATCTTTCGTTGGAATATTGTGATCCATCGTCGCAAATGTTAAATCTGGTCTACGGACTGTTCGATTTGTAAGCCGCAAGCCTTCAAAGGCTTGCGGTGATGTTACTTCATGAACAAGATGAAGATCGATATATAATAAATCTAATCCATTTTCGTTTGTCGTAACTACGTGTCTTTCCCAAAGTTTATCTAGCAGCCTTTTTCCCATTATCTCCCTCTCCCTACTAACGCTTGCTCTTCCATCTCTTGTATAACTGCCTTCGTAAATGAAGTTGTCGTTTCAGTTCCTCCGATATCTGCTGTACATTTTCCTAATTTAAGGACTGCTGAAATTGCTTCTTCAATTGCACACCCTTCTCTCGTTAATCCGAACGATTGCCCAAGCATCATTGCAACAGAGCGCATCATTGCAATTGGATTCGCCTTATTTTTTCCGGCAATATCAGGCGCTGATCCGTGAATAGGCTCATATAATGAAGGCCCCTTTTCCGCGTGACTTGCTGATGGAAGCATTCCTAATGATCCAGCTAATACGGAAGCCTCGTCACTCAAAATATCCCCAAATAAATTTTCTGTTACAATTACATCAAACCGTCCTGGATTCCGAATTAACTCCATCGCAGCTGCATCTACTAAAATATGTTCTAGTTCAACGTCTGGATAACGAAGTGCTACTTCTTCCGTAACAGCTCTCCATAGTTTACTAGATTCTAAAACATTCGCCTTATCAATAGATGTTACTTTTTTCTTCCGCTTACTCGCTAATTGAAAGGCATAAGAAACGATCCGTTCAATTTCATGACGATGATACGTAAGTGTATCTGTTGCTACTTCGTCCGTTCGTTCTTTCGGATAAGAAAAATAAATTCCGCCTGTTAATTCACGAACGACAACGAAATCAATTTCATCAGCCTTTTTTAATGGCGATAAATGTGCCGTTGCGCTTTCTACCGTTACAGGGCGAACATTCGCAAATACACCAAGTCCTTTTCTTAGAGCTAATAATCCTTTCTCTGGTCTTTCTTTCGTGCTATCCCACCTTGGTCCACCAACTGCTCCTAGTAAAACCGCATCACTTGCTAAACAGGCGGCAAGCGTTCGTTGCGGTAATGGTTGCCCATTTAAATCGATAGCACTCCCGCCAAAATACTCATCTTGCAAATGAAAATGATGCCCATATAACCTCTCTACCATATGCAATACTTCCTTCGCACTTTCCATAACTTCCGGGCCAACACCATCACCAGCTAAACAAACGATACGTTTTTCCAATTTCAACACTCCTTTTAACTGAATTTTCAGAACTTTAATTTGATAGGTGAGGAAAGCTTCTCTCACCTATCAAACACTTATTTCACAAGCTGGATAAAAGATTTCAATTTCCCTGCTGCATGGACATATGCTCTCGCCGAAGCTTCCAATACGTCTTGTGCAACACCAAAACCTGATACTTGATGCGTTCCTTCTTTTAATTCAACATGAACATGAGCCAGTGCATCTTGACCTTGTGTAATAGATTGTATGCGATAATCCGCCAATTCACATTCTAATCCTAAAATTCTTTGGATTGCATTATAAATCGCTTCAATACTACCAGAACCAGTGGCTGCATCTTCGTATACATTTCCTTCTTCGTCTTTTAGCACAACTGTCGCACATTGTGTACTATTTGATACGAAATGTACTTGTAGTTGCGTAATGTTATATTGCTGAGCCGCAAATGCTGCTTCCCCAAGCATAAGTGCACGTAAATCTTCCTCAGTAATTTCCTTCTTGCGATCAGCTAATTTTTTAAAGGCTTCAAACACCGCATCTCGTTCTTCCTTTGTAAATTCATAGCCAAGCTCTTTCATTTTTTCTGTAAACGCGTGACGTCCAGAATGTTTTCCAAGTACAAATAGATTTTGAGATTCGCCTATTAGCGCTGGTTCAATAATTTCATATGTTGTCACTTCTTTTAAAACGCCATCTTGATGAATTCCAGATTCATGAGCAAATGCATTCGCTCCAACAATCGCTTTATTTTTCGGTACAACCATACCTGTTAATCTGCTTACTAATGTACTCGTCGCTTTAATCTCTTTTAGCGTCATAGATGACTCCGCTTTATAGAGATCTTTTCTAATATGAAGAGCAACTGCGACCTCTTCTAGCGCCGCATTCCCTGCTCTTTCTCCAATTCCATTAATTGTTCCTTCTACTTGCAACGCTCCGCCTTCAACCGCAGCTAATGAATTTGCTACAGCCATCCCAAGATCATCGTGACAATGACAAGAGAAAATTGCTTTTTCATATGAAGGAACGGATTCTTTTAAGTATTTAAAAAGAGAATAATATTCTTCTGGATTTGTATATCCAACTGTATCTGGAATATTAATTACATTCGCTCCTGCACGAATCGCAACTTCTATTGCTTCAGCTAAAAATTCTTTTGCTGTTCTCGTTGCATCTTCTGCTGAAAATTGTACTGTCGGAAATAATGATTTCCCGAGTGTAACCGAGCGGTGAATACTATCTAATACATCTTCTTTTGACATACAAAGTTTATATTTCATATGAATATCACTTGTAGCTAAGAATACGTGTAGACGAGGAGATACTGCACCTTTCACCGCTTCATATGCTCTTCGAATATCACTTTCTTTCGCTCTAGCTAAGCTCATAACTGTAGCATTTTGAATGGTATTTGCGATGCGTTTTACCGATTGAAAATCCCCTTCGGAAGCTGCAGCAAAGCCAGCTTCCATGACATTAATACCTAGTCTCTCTAATTGCCTTGCAATTTGCAATTTCTCTTGTTCATTTAAATTCACTCCTGGTGATTGTTCGCCATCACGTAGCGTCGTATCCATGAACAAAATCTGCTTCATATTATTTGACCCCTGCCTTTACTCGCGGCTGTACGAAAGGCATCATTTCACGTAATTTTCGTCCAACTACTTCAATTTCATGTTTATTCTCTTTCTCATTTGTCGCATGGAAATTTGGTTTTCCTGCTTTATGCTCTGCAATCCAGCCTCTTGCAAATGTACCATCTTGAATTTCTGCTAGCACTGCACCCATCGCTTTCTTCGTATCTTCCGTTACAACACGTGGTCCTGATACGAAGTCGCCCCACTGCGCTGTATCTGAAACTGAATATCTCATATTTTCAAGTCCACCTTCATACATAAGGTCAACGATTAGTTTTAGTTCATGTAAACATTCAAAATATGCAAGTTCCGGTTGATAACCAGCATCAACTAACGTTTCAAATCCAGCTTTTACTAGCGCAGTTACTCCGCCACAAAGTACAGCTTGCTCTCCAAATAAATCTGTTTCTGTTTCTTCTTTAAATGTCGTTTCTAATACACCAGCTCTCGTCGCTCCAATTCCATCAGCATAAGAAAGTGCCTTTTCAGTCGCAACTCCTGTTGCATCTTGGTATACTGCAAATAATGCAGGAACAGCTCCGCCTTCAGTAAACGTACGGCGCACTAAATGACCTGGCCCTTTTGGTGCTACTAGAAATACATCTACATTAGCTGGCGGTTTCACTTGATCGAAGTGAACATTAAATCCGTGAGCAAAAACGAGAGAATTTCCTGCCTTTAAATTTGGCGCAATTTCCGCTTCATATACTTCTGGCTGCAGTTCATCCGGTAGTAGAATCATTACTACATCTGCTTTTTCCGCCGCTTCTGCTACTGTATATACAGAAAATCCATCTTCTTTCGCTTTATCCCAAGACTTCCCTTTTCTTAAACCTACTACTACATCAAATCCGTTATCACGTAAGTTTTGCGCATGTGCATGACCTTGTGAACCATATCCAATGATTGCTACTTTCTTTCCTTTTAATACATTTACCGTTACATCTTTCTCATAATAAACTTTTGTCATTTTCATTTCCCCCTATATTTAAATGATTATTGAATTAACATAACTTGCTTATCTTGTTTTTTCATACTACGTGTAAATGCTGTTACACCTGTTCTAGCAATTTCTTTCAAACCGTATGGACGAAGTAATTCAATTAACGCTTCTACTTTCTCCTGCGTACCTGTTACTTGCACAACTATGGAATCCTTCCCAACATCTATTACAGCGGCTCGAAACGGCTCAATTAAACTGTATAATTCTGCTCTTGCTACTGAAGTTGCGACTTTAATAAGTGCCAGTTCTCTTGCGATCATCGCTTCTTCTGTAATATCTGATACTTTCAGAACATCAATTTGCTTATGAAGTTGTTTAATTAACTGCTCAACTTGCTGTTCATTTTCAACGTGTACCACAATCGTCATCCGCGATATGTCTGATGACTCTGTATGACCTACTGAAATACTTTCAATATTAAAATGTCTTCGTGTCATAACACCTGTAATTCGGTTTAACACACCACTTTGATTTCGAACTGTCGCTGTAACAATTCTCTTCACCTTTTTTCCACTCCCTCCATTTGATGAACACCTTTCCCCGGCGCAACCATCGGCATTACCTTTTCTGATTGAAGTACACGACAATCAATTACGACTGGTTCTTGTAATTCAATCGCATGCTGTATTTGCTTCTTTGCAAGAAGTGGATCCTCTATGCGAACTCCTTTTATGCCATACGCATTCGCAAGAGCGACGAAATCTGGTTGACACGACAATAAAGAGTACGAGTATCTTTGATTATAAAATTCATCTTGCCATTGTCTTACCATTCCTAAAGCTTCATTATTTAAGATAAATACTTTAACAGGCAACGAGTGTTCTTTTAACACACTTAATTCTTGCAAGGTCATTTGAAATCCAGCGTCACCGACAATTGCAATAACTAGTTCCTCAGGCTTTGCAATTTGCGCACCAATTGCTGCTGGAAATCCAAAGCCCATCGTTCCTAATCCTCCTGAAGTTACCCATTTATCTGGATTTTTGAGCGGATAATATTGTGCCGCCCACATTTGATGTTGCCCAACATCTGTTGTTACAATCGCTTCTCCTTTCGTAATTTCATATAACATATCAATTGCGTATTGAGGCTTAATACTTTCCGAATTTCGTTTATAAGAGAATGGATACTTTTCTTTTCTACTCTTTAGTAAAGAGATCCATTCATGATGATTTTCTTTCTTTCCATCTGGTTGAAGTAATACTTCCAAAGCTCGTTTAGCACTTGCAACAATAGGAATTTCAGTCGGCACATTTTTTCCGATTTCGGCTGGATCAATATCGATATGCGCAACAGTCGCCTTTTTAGCAAAATAAGCTAAATTCCCAGTAAGACGATCGTCGAATCTTGCACCTATATTAATAAGTAAGTCGCATTCATATAACGCCATATTGGCTGTGTAAGAACCGTGCATTCCTCCCATCCCTAGAAAAAGTTCATCATCTGGCGGAAACCCACCAAGACCAAGTAATGTATGCACAACAGGAATTTCATATTTACGAGCAAAACTTGTTAACTCTTTCGAAGCCTTCGCATGTAATACACCTGCTCCAGCTAAAATTAACGGCTTGTTTGCAGCCCTAATTGCTTGTAATAATTTGTTTGTTTGGAGTAAATTCGGTTCATAATTAGGGTTGTATCCTGGTAAATCCATTTGTACGTCATTACATCGTTCCCCTTGCTCTACTACCATATCTTTCGGAAGGTCAATAACGACTGGGCCTGGTCTTCCTGTTCTAGCAATATGAAATGCTTCTTTAATAATTCGAGGTAAATCCGAAGCCTTTCGCACTTGATAGTTATGTTTTGTCACTGGCATCGTAAGCCCCATAATATCCGCTTCTTGGAAAGCATCACTTCCAATTAACGTCGTTGCTACTTGCCCTGTAAATACAACAAGTGGTAATGAATCAATCATCGCATCTGCTAGACCCGTAATAACATTTGTAGCACCTGGCCCACTCGTTGCAATGACAACCCCTGGATTGCCAGTAATTCTGGCATATCCTTCCGCGGCGTGAATAGCTCCTTGCTCATGCCTTGTTAAAATATGCGGAATTTCACAGTCATAGAGTGCATCATAAAGAGGTAAAACAGCACCACCAGGATAACCGAAAATCACTTCTACTCCTTCCTTTTCTAATGCTTCTAACAATAGCTGTGCACCAGTTGCCAGTTTCTCTTCCGTTTTTGAAGACATTGTTCTTATAAGCCCCCTTTTTGAAAACTTTTATCAATAAAAAAAATCCTACGTCCACACTCCAGCTATGTGCTGAAGGGACGAAAGATTTCGCGGTACCACCCTTCTTCGCAAGATTACTCTTGCCTCAGTGACCCATAAATGAGTCTAGCTAATAACGGAGCTACCGTCTAAGCCTAGACAAATGCTTCAGCTTAGCACTCAAGGGCGATGTTCGTCGACGTGAACCATCGGTTTTCAGCAACCACCGACTCTCTGTGAGGCTTCACAATCAACTACTCCTCCCTCTCAACGCTTTCTTATGTTATAAAAAGTTGTTATCCAACTTTATTTTCTTCGTAAATCTTCTCCCCATCTTCTACAACTAACTTTCGGAATTCTTCTAATAAACGATTCGTATGTGGACCTGTTTGCCCTAAACCAATCGTTCTACCATCTACTGTCGTAACAGCAATTACTTCAGCAGCTGTTCCTGTTAAAAATACTTCATCAGCTACATATACATCATGTCTTGTAAATAACTCTTCTCTAACGTCATATCCAAGTTTTTCACCGATTTCTAAAATAGCGTTTCGTGTAATGCCTTCTAACGCTCCTGCAGAACTTGGTGGTGTAATTAATTTATTTCCTTTTACAATAAACACGTTATCTCCTGAGCCTTCAGCTACGTATCCTTGATCATTTAACATAAGTGCTTCTTGTACTCCAGCTAATTTCGCTTCAATACGAACTAATATATTGTTTAAGTAATTTAAAGATTTTACTTGAGGCGACAAAACATCTGGACGGTTTCGGCGCGTTGCAACTGTTACAACCGGAATCCCCTTTTCATAATATTCTTGCGGGAATAAAGATAGTTGTTCTGCAATTACTACTACATTCGGTTTCTTACAAGAATCAGGATCTAATCCAAGATTTCCTGCTCCTCTCGATACAACAAGGCGAATGTATCCATTAGATAATTTATTTTGTCGAATCGTCTCAACAACAATATTCGTTACTTCATCTAAAGAATATGGAATTTCTAACATGATGGATTTTGCTGATTCATATAACCGGACAAGATGCTCTCTCAAACGGAAAACATTACCGCTATATACTCTAATTCCTTCAAATACTCCATCGCCATATAAATAACCATGATCATATACTGAAACTTTTGCCTCGTCTTTTGGAACAAATTCTCCATTTAAGAAAATCCATTGCTCGTTCACTGGAAAGCGCCTCCTATGTTCTATGAATTTTTTATTGTTTCCTAGTTTACTCTCCTTTCTAAATAAATCAAGTGAATTTTTAGAAAATTTATAATTTTTAATCGTACGTACATCTTTGATTATATTGATTTAAAAGCATTGTTAACGTTTACAAAAAGTCAAAAAATTTTTTTCGTCAATTTCCACTAAAAAAAATATTTGTTTAAAAGAAGGATTTTCATCAATTGATACGAATCTATTGTATTCAATAAACGGACGTCCGTTTTTATAAATTCGGGAATATATAACGACTTTTGCTGAAAAAGGGGGAAAATAATAAAAATAACGCTGTCTAAAAATAACATTCATATTTTTCGTTTCGTAATCATAATCCTATTTTTAAAAAACAATTTGTCAAAATGAAGGAGGAAATCAATATGGCGTGTGTACAAATTAAAGGAACGAGACAAGAGGTAGTAGAAATGCTTCAACTATTTGATCTAATGGATACGAAAGGTTTTTGTAAATTCGATAATTATGTAGAGGTAGAACCAAATAATAAAGAACAGAATAATTTTATTGCTTCAATTGACATTCATTCAAATACTTCTTCTGCCCAAGATACTTTAAACGATCAATTCGTAAGTCAAATGCTTACTGGTGTATATAACGACTAAATAAAGTGATACTTGAATCAAGCTATCCGTAAATAGCAGGATAAATATATGCGATGTACTAGAGCATACTAGCAACTAGATGGTAGGAGGTGAGAATTATGGCTAGAATTGGCGTTGAAAACTCATTAACAGATGTTCAACAAGCTCTTCAGCAACAGGGACATGAAGTTGTTACCCTGGGCTCCGAACATGATGCACAAGGGTGCGATTGTTGTGTTGTAACTGGGCAAGATTCTAATATGATGGGTATTGCAGATGCATCGATTAAGGGATCGGTAATTGCAGCTCATGGTTTAACAACAGATGAAATTTGTCAGCAAGTTGAGAGCCGCACTTAAAAAAGAAAGAGGACTCCTTTTGAAAAGGAGTCCTCTTTTTTATATTCACCTAACGGGAAAGTAACATATACTGGATGAAAGCCCTACCTCTCTCTCATCATTACGGTTCCACTGACCGCTCCTTGATTCACTAGTATACATATAAAGCCTACAATAATAATTTATAGGGTTTGTTCACAAAAGTTGTTGGTAAGACTACCCGATCTTTCGCAAACTTTTCGTATTATATTTATAAGATTTATTTACTTTACACTAGCTGTAACCGAGACACGAATTAAAATTTTAACACCAATACAATAACTTGTCAACATTTTTTACAAATTAAAAACAGACAGTAACGGTTTGTCTGTTTTAGAATGGAGCTTTTTCTTTTATTACATATACAACAAAACCGCTTACTAACATACATAAGCCAACTACTAAGTTTTTGATATTAATCATAAATTCCTCTCCCTTATTCCACACATCATATATATTTACAGTTCAATTATTCCGATCATCCTAAAGCGCACTTTTTCTAATATATCATAATTCCTAAAAAATGCAAGTTCACTTTTGGCGACCATTTACAAATTTATCTACAGTGCTTGGTACAGTATTTAAAGCCTTTTCAATTAAATGTGTACTACTATTAAGGTGTAATACTTGCACACCGTTAGAACCAACTACTAAAAAAGCAACTGGGCTAATGGAAACCCCAGCCCCGCTTCCGCCTCCAAATGGATGACTTTGCTTGTTCTCTTTATGCTGCCCTTGTCCGTTATTATGTTTTTCGGAAATAAAATCACCTTTAAAGTCACTTCCGCCGGCACCAAAACCAAAAGCCACTTGAGATACTGTTAATACTACATTTCCATCAGCCGTCGAAACCGGACTTCCAACAATCGTATTTACATCTACCATCTCTTTTAAATTAGTCATTGCTGTTTTCATTAAATTTTCAATTGGATGTTCCATTATGTATTGCACCCTTTCCTCATTATTCTTTTTTATACTTTCCAAAATAGAGGAAGTCATACTAACTTTTCCTATTTCAAAAAACAATTCCACTCTTCTAAGTAGAATTATGCCTTGTACACGCTCGGATAAAGTAAAACTTTAATCAATGAGGTTTTGTTCATCACCCATTAAGTATTAACCCTCACCAATCGGGCGTTTGCGGATCACAAATAGCGGGATAAAAAAGAAAAAGAGATGCATACTACTATTGAACCTTGTTATGAAAGGAGTCATGACTTTGACTGAGAAATTTGATGAGTATAAAAAAAGAGATAGAATAGATAGTGATTATAGTGACTATAAAGAAGAATATGCAGCTGAGGTTGCACCACAGCGCATTGATTATGATTACGATGAGAAGGATCATAAAGATGATGTAAGATCGTCCGCCGCTGGATCAACTGCTGGCTTTATCGCTCTTGCTTTATCTATCTTATCACTCTTCACTTTCCCAACATTATTTGGTCTTGTTTCTGTATTACTAGGGATTTACGCTTATAATCGCGGAGCTACTGTAACTGGTGGTATCGCTGCAATTGTCGGCGGAATTGCTGCACTCATTGCAATTTTATTCCGAGTAGCGCTTGTCGGATTATTGTTCTCCCTTTTTTAAAAAGAAAAAGGTATCTCGCTTTATGCGGGATACCTTATCCTGTAAATACATCTTCCGATGGATATTTAATTTTTTGTTTTGCTGGTCGTGCTAAAGAAAAGACAAGTGTTAACGGTCCGATTAATCCGCAAAACATAACAAACATAATAATACATTTTCCAAACGCTGATAACTTTGCAGTAATTCCCATCGTTAACCCTACTGTACCAAACGCTGAAATTGTTTCAAATAGTAACTGAATAAAGCTGAAGTTTTCTGTAAGCATTAATACAAATACCGCTGCAAAAATGAGTATTTGACTGGCAACAGCAATAGCTAACGCTCTCGTTACTGTTGACATTTTAATTGTGCGCTGAAATAAAACGATTTCCTCTTTTTTTCTAAAGAAAGAAAGGACGGATGTAACTAAAATAACAAACGTTGTTAATTTAATCCCTCCACCTGTTGATACACTTCCTGCACCAATAAACATTAAAACCATCGTAAATAATATAGATGATTCTTCCATTCCCCCGTAGTCAACTGTATTAAATCCAGCAGTACGAGGAGTAATACCTTGGAAGAAAGAAGCCCATAACTTTTCATTTAAAGGTAAATTCCCTAACGTCTTCACATTATTATATTCCAATACAAAAATCACAATCATTGCTATAACATTTAACGCTACCGTTCCAACAATCATGATTTTAGAATGAAGTGATAATTTTCGAAAGCTACGACTATACCATATATCAATTAATACGGTAAAACCGAGACCACCTATTACGATTAAAGAGCAAATCCCAATATTAACAATAGGATCTCCTACATACCTTGTTAAATTATCCGGCCATAGAGCAAATCCAGCATTATTATAAGATGCAATAACGTGAAAAATACTATAGTATACACCTTTTCCAAAGCCAAACTCTGGAATAAAGCGAAACGATAAAAAGATGACTCCAATAAGCTCAATACAAATTGAAAATATAAAGACACGTTTTACTAATTTTACAAGACCACCTATATTTGTCTGATTAAATGCCTCTCCGATTAATAATCGATGGCGTAACCCGATTTTTTTACCTAATACCCAAACAATTAAAATGGCAATTGTCATAAGACCTAAACCACCTGTTTGAATTAAAAACATAATAACAATCTCGCCAAACATCGTAAACGTACTTGCAGTATCTACTACTCCTAATCCCGTTACAGTTGCTGCTGACGTTGCCGTAAAGAAAGCATCTACCCAACTAATATGTACTTTCGTTGCAAATGGTAACTTTAATAACAAACCGCCAACCACAATTAAGCAGAAAAAACCTAATGCTAATATTTGTGGTGGATTTAATCGTATAAAACGATTATACAGCCCTTGTCTTTTTGTTACTTCCATATTCACTAACTCCCTTTTCCCCTCATAACTAAAGGCTTATAAGAAACCTTACATAGCGGGATAAACCTTATATTCTTATAATATAGTTGAGCATAATCCTTTTTTTTAAAGATTTCAACTTTTATTTATACTCGAACTCCACTTCATTTTATGACAAGAAACTTTCTATTATATTTATTCGTACTCTACAACTCTCGCAACAATCATTTTATATGTATCATTTCTCAAATTCTCATACCTTTCACTCTATGTTCACACCAAGGTCACATCCAACTTTTATAGTATATGTATCGAAGTTGTTCCTCCCTAATTTATAAGACATTCCCCAGTGTCTTGAACAACTTCCATCCCTAATTAAATTGACATAAATTGTCCCCTTCCTTGACCATCTCTTATGTGATGGTCTTATTTTTTGTTTACTCTACCTCTTATTTAAAACTCCCTCTCCCTTTCACTCTATGTTCACACCAAGGTCACATCCAACTTTTATAGTATATGTATCGAAGTTGTTCCTCCCTAATTTATAAGACATTCCCCAGTGTCTTGAACAACTTCCATCCCTAATTAAATTGACATAAATTGTCCCCTTCCTTGACCATCTCTTATGTGATGGTCTTATTTTTTGTTTACCCTACCTCTTATTTAAAACTCCCTCTCTCTTTCACTCTATGTTCACACCAAGGTCACATCCAACTTTTATAGTATATGTATCGAAGCTGTTCCTCCCTAATTTATAAGACATTCCCCAGTGTCTTTGAATGGCTTCCATCCCTAATTAAATTGACATAAATTGTCCCCTTCCTTGACCATCTCTTATGTGATGGTCTTATTTTTTTGTTTACTCTATCTTCTATTTAAAACTCCCTCTCTCTTTCACTCTATGTTCACACCAAGGCCACATCCAACTTTTATAGTATATGTATCGAAGCTGTTCCTCCCTAATTTATAAGACATTCCCCAGTGTCTTTGAATAGCTTCCATCCCTAATTAAATTGACATAAATTGTCCCCTTCCCTAGACCATCTTATGTGATGGTCTACTTTGTTTTCTAACTAGATTTCCCAACTTTTCTGCTTACTTTAGCAAAAGCAATCTATATTTAAATACAAATTTTTACACAAAATATTCAGAAAATACTGTCAAAATAGGTAGTTTTTCGGTACAATTAATGTAGAAAGCAATTTCACAAAAATAAGGGGGGGTTTTATTGAAACAAACAAAAGCAATCTTAATTGCATTATTTCTCGGTTTAGTTGTCGGACTCACTTTAAATTTAGCTGCACCATCCATTTTTGAACCATTAAATCAATTTGTGTTCAATCCACTTGGTCAATTGTTTATTCGCCTCATTAAAATGCTAGTTGTTCCTGTTGTATTCATTTCTATCGTGCTTGGGGCTGCTGGGCTTGGAGACCCGAAACAACTTGGAAGAATCGGCTTAAAATCAATTTCATTCTTTCTTCTAACTACAGCCGTTGCTATCTCTATTGCAGTTACATTTGCACTGATTATTCAACCAGGATCTGGCGGTAACTTTAAAACAGAAGGGCTTAAATATGAAGGGGCAAAAACCGAAACATCTTTCGTCGATACATTGCTAAATATCGTACCAGATAATCCAGCAAAAGCGATGGCTGATGGAAACATGTTACAAATTATTGCCTTTGCCGTATTAATCGGACTCGGTATAGCTATTTTAGGAAAACGGGTCCAAGGTATCCATTCATTACTTGAACAGGGCAACGAATTAATGATGTATCTTGTTAATCTCGTTATGAAATTAGCTCCAATCGGAACATTTGGATTGCTCGCTTCATCCGTTGGTAAAATGGGTCTTGCAGGCGTCGCTGCGATGTTCAAGTATATGATTGTCGTTATGCTAGTACTTATTATTCACGGCGTCTTCGTGTATGGCGGATTATTAAAGGTATTAGCAAAAGAAAGCATTGTCCGTTTCTTTAAACATTTCGGACCGGTAATGGCAATTGGGTTTAGTACATCTAGCTCTAATGCATCTCTTCCATTTGCAATGAAAACAGCACAAGAAAAACTTGGTGTTCCAAAAGCGATAAGTTCTTTTGTACAACCACTGGGTGCAACGATTAATATGGATGGTACTGCCATTATGCAAGGTGTAGCAACTGTGTTTATCGCTCAAGTATACGGAGTTGAGCTTACTATGACCCAATTAGCTGTCGTCGTATTAACTGCTGTACTAGCTAGTATCGGTACTGCTGGTGTACCAGGTGTTGGACTTGTAATGCTTACAATGGTTTTAAATCAAGTAAATCTACCGGTAGAAGGTATTGCCTTAATTATCGGTATTGACCGCATTCTAGATATGTCACGAACAGCTGTAAATATTTCCGGTGATGCAATTTGCGCAATGATCGTCGCAAAATCAGAAGAAAAATATAATACGGATCAATCTGCAGCGTCTTAAATCAAAAAAGGAGTGAAATGATTCACTCCTTTTTTGATTTACTTCCTTTTTTCGAACGATATTCTTTTCCTTTGTTATCATTACCAGTCTCAAATTCCGCACTAAACTCTTGCTGAAATTGCCCTGATTTTGGTGAGCCTTGATTTCCGCTCCCTTTACTACCATTTCGATTTGTCATATTTCTGCCCCCTTCCTTTATTAATAGTATGTTACATATTTTCTTTTTTATAATCTTTTACATACGAAAGAAGACCTTCCTCATATAAGGAAGGTCTTCTTCTCCACAATGCAAGCGTTTTCTTGTTTGTAATGGCTTAAATAAGTTTTTTAGAAATAGATATCATTATATTCATTTCTTCTTCTGAAAGTGCGGAGAATCTTTCTTGTAAATATTTCTTTTTCTCCCCTTCCATTTTTGCAACCAAATCTTTCCCTTGCTCTGTAATCTCTAAATATACAACTCTGCGATCTGACGTAGAACGTGAACGGGTTACAAAGCCTTTATTAATTAATTTTTCTGTAACAGCTGTAATATGACTATTCGACACATTTAACTCATTAGCTACACGTGATACCATTTCTTTATTCGTACGGTTCAATATTCTAAGGACGATGAACTCATTCCACGGTATGTAACCACCAAATATTTTTCCAATATCATTACGCAACGTGCGAAACATAGCAAAAACATTTGTCGATAGTTCTTCCATTAATTGCTCTCGATTTTGAGACAATTTTGACAGCCCCTTTTATTTCATTTAGTTAAATAAAAACCTTATTAATAATTTTACATGAAATCTTACTTTTTGTCACCTTATTTTCCCATAATTCGTAGTTTTTTAATATACATTTCATGATACAATAAAATTAAATTTCCAGAAAAAGGAGATGGAATAGTGAGTGAAGAAGACAAATTTTCTAATCTCAATCTAAAAGATAAGACTTTGATTATTGGTTTTGTTATTCTGTTTCTCATTATAATTTTTGCATTTATATTCTTTGTATATGTAGGAATCTTTCATATTACAGGTATAGAGTATAGATCACGCACTGCTTTACTTCTATTTTTTTTATTAATCACTTTCTTAGACGGTATTACATTCTTTACCTTCGGTTTCCTCAAGGCGTTGCTATATCCAATGACAAAAAATATGCCAAATTGGCTGGCTATTACTCTTTTTGCAATCATTGAAATTACGATAGATTGGTTCGTCATTCATACTGCCGACGATTGGATAGAGAGTGTTCAACTGTCCAACATTGCTGAATTATGTGTCGTACTATTCCTTTTCCTATTAAATAAATTATTAAGTGACAAGAAGGAGTAAGAATACAAGCTTTTCTATATAAAAATTGGTACAATGAAAACAAATCATACTAAAGAGGTGTTACTTATGAACTTACAACAATGGGCTGATAAAGGTATGTCCTTTGATACATATGTGAATGAAATGAAAGTAAATCAATACGAGCTACTGCACATTTACAATAACTTTTTAATTCCAAATGAATTACTTCCTGTATTAGAAGAACGCCAAAATGATGGCTGGCGTGTTATCGTATTAACAGCTGATTGGTGTGGTGACGCTCTTTTATGCGTACCTGTTATGAAACGAATTTCTGAAGTTGCAAATATTGATATGAGATTATTAATTCGCGATGAAAACTTAGAATTAATGGATCAATATTTAACAAATGGAACAGCACGTGCCATTCCAATTTTTATTTTCATTGATAAAGATGGAAATGAACAAGCCGTTTGGGGACCACGCGCTCCAAAAGTACAAGAGTTAGTAACTTCAATGCGCGCTACATTGCCTGAAAAAGAAGATCCAACATTCGAAGAGAAACAAAAAGAAATGTACGCTAATTTCCGTGCTACATTAGCTGATGATACTTCTCTTTGGGAACATGTAATGGAAAGCATGATGGAAAAAGTAGTAAAATAAAAAACTGCCGAACTCGGCAGTTTTTTTATTACATAATGAAGAAGAAATAGAATACCGCAGCTAAAATGAAACGGTAGTAAGCGAACGGTGTTAGTTTTACACGAGCTAATAATTTTAAGAATGAAACAATTGCAAGCATCGCCACAACGAATGCTGTAATAAATCCAGTTGCAAATAATGGGATATCAGCCGTACTTAATATATCCCAGCTTTTAATTAAATCTAAACCACTTGCAGCTACCATCATTGGTACTGCTAAAATAAATGTATATTCAGCCGCCGCTGTATGTGACACGCGAGCTAATAAACCACCACTTATTGTAGAACCAGAACGAGAAAATCCTGGCCAAAGCGCTAAACATTGGAACATTCCAATTGTAAAAGCTTGCTTATATGTGATTTCATCTAATGTTCTTGCTGTACTTGGTTTCGAAAACTTCTCAGCAACAATCATTAAAATACCACCAGCCACTAAACTGATGACAACTGGGCCTGGCCCAAATAAAACTTCTTTAATCGCACTATGGAACAATACGCCAAGTACGCCGGCAGGAATCATCCCGATAATAATATGTAATAAATTTAACGATGGTCCGTCTGTTACTTTCCCTATACCTACTAAAGACCATAGGCGCTTCCAAAATATAACAACAACTGCTAAAATCGATCCCAATTGAATAACAACTTCGAAAACTTTCGCTCTCTCGTCGTCAAATCCAAGTAAATGACCTGTTAAAATCATATGTCCTGTTGATGAAACTGGTAAAAACTCTGTTAAACCTTCAACAGCCCCCATGATTATTCCAATTAACCAATCAGCCACGAGTAGTGCCTCCTTAATAACGAATATGTAATTTTTCACACCTTATCATAATACCTTATCCCCTTTTAAAGTGCATCCTTTTTTTATTGATTGTACATGTTGTATGCGCGTATTTCTTTTCTATTTTTTGATTAAATTGTATGATAGTAAGAGTTTGTTTTTTTAGCGGAAAGGGGATTTTATGAAAGAAACTAATTCATTCTCACAAAAATTAAAGCAATTTGTATTACTATTTTTCCCGATTTTCGTAACGCAAATGTCATTATTTGCAATGAGTTTTTTCGATACGACAATGTCAGGGCACGCAAGTCCTATTGATTTAGCGGGTGTTGCTATCGGAACAAGTATATGGCTTCCCGTTAGTACCGGATTAACAGGAATTTTAATGGCTACTACTCCAATTGTTGCGCAACTCGTTGGATCAAAGAAAAAAGAGGATGTTCCCCAAGTTGTCATACAAGCAGTATATTTAGCAATTTGTGCTAGTTTCGTGGTCATCCTTATCGGTTTCTTCGCTGTTTCACCTATTTTAAACGGCATGCGCCTGGAAGAACCTGTGGAACGTATTGCGGCACAATTTTTAAGTATTATTGCAATTGGAATTATCCCTTTATTTACTTACACTGTTTTACGCGGGTTTATTGATGCATTGGGAAAAACTCGCACAACGATGATCATTACATTACTATCATTACCAATTAACGTAGTATTAAATTATGTATTAATTTTTGGTCATTTCGGTTTTCCAAAACTCGGTGGTGTCGGAGCGGCAATTGCTTCTGCAGCAACCTATTGGTGCATTTTAATTATTACCGTTATTATTATTCGTACGAAAGAGCCTTTCGCATCTTTCAATATCTTTAAACAATTATATCGTCCTTCTCTTTCGAGTTGGAAAGAGTTCTTAAAACTTGGCGTTCCTATCGGATTTGCTATCTTTTTTGAAACGAGTATTTTTGCTGCAGTGACACTTATGATGAGTAATTTTAGTACGACAACAATCGCAGCTCATCAAGCAGCTATGAACTTCGCTTCCTTGTTATATATGACTCCTTTAAGTTTAGCAATGGCAATGACCATCGCTGTTGGATTCGAAGTTGGAGCAAAACGATATAATAACGCAAAACAATATGGATTTATCGGGATAGGCTTAGCACTTGTATTTGCCCTATTATATTCAATTCTTCTCTACTTCTTTGATGATGAAATTGCTTCTATTTATACGACAGATATACAAGTTCATCATTTAGCAAAAGAATTTCTTATATTTGCGATTTTATTTCAAATTTCAGATGCAATTGCAACTCCTGTACAAGGGGCACTACGTGGTTATAAAGACGTAAATGTTTCCTTAATTATGACATTAATCGCTTATTGGGTAATAGGTCTCCCTCTCGGTTACATATTAGCAACTTACACTGACTGGGCAGCAAAAGGATATTGGATCGGTCTTATTATCGGTCTAGCATTTGGCGCCACCTTCCTTCTTGTCCGTCTCTTTCAAGTTCAAAAAAAATATACAACAGAAAACCGCCGCTCACGATAGAGGGGCGGTTTTCTTTATGCATATTTTTTCTTTGAACGTATAACATAATGAAAAAGAAAGGTGGATACATATGGACGAAAAAGAAAAAAAGCAATCATTCGATGAAGAATTCGCCCCTGAAATTTCACCTGGATATCGACAAGATGTACATAAGCCACCTAAAAATAAAAACATCTCGTTTTTAATGGGCATTACCATTTTTGCCGCTGTGTTACTCGTACTCATCATTTTCGTTTATTTTTGATGGAAGGTGGTCTATTATATGAAGAAACAAAATTCCAATCGTTCAAAAAGAACTGTGAAAACAGAAAAAGGGTATGCAGGTGATTCTGTTCTTACTCAAAAACAAGTCGAGCAAGGAAATTTATATATTGCTCAAAAAGAACTTGGTCAACAAAATGAAAACCTTTAGAATCCCTCAAAGAACTGGGGGATTTTTTTATCCGCTATTTGTAGCACTCATTCATGTTTCACTTTATTGTACATACTGTTTTTGTTCTAACACCTTAAATATATTATTAACCTTTACAATTTTTATTTCATAATTCAATTTCATTTCGCTTCTCTTACCATTTTCAGTACCCTCAACGTACGCTGCAGTTTGATAACGAAAACTTTCATCCGTCACTTCACGTATGTCCTCGTTTGTAAATCTATACTCTAAATCCCGAAACCGATTTGGATAATAATTTCCTATTAATTGTTCATACCCTCTATTTACAAATAGTTCTTCACCTTTTCGTTTCATATCTTCTTTATTATTAAGCTCAAACACTGATAATTGCTCTGTCACAAAATGTTCTCCTACCTTTTTCATTTCATTATGAGTTAAAGTTTCTATACTTTTGTTCTTTAATTCATTATTTAATCCGTACTGATCAATCAGTTTAAAGCTAGCAAAAACCTCTTCTTTATATGACCAAAACAATCCAAAAGCGATACATAGAGAAATGAGGAATAGTCTTTTCTTCGTAATACTCCCGCCCTTCTTCATAATGATAGTTATATTTTAACATATAGAAAGAAAATTCTGATATCATAAAGTAGAATAACTTAACTTAGAAATGAGGAACAATTATGGACTCTTACAAACAGTATATAAAAGAAGCTTTGCCTAATCTTTCTATACATTCATATAAACAAAATGAAGAAGGATGGGATAATGTAGCAGTTATAGTAAATGATGAGCTACTGTTTCGTTTCCCGCGAAAACAGGAATATGCAATGCGAATTCCTTTAGAAAAAGAACTGTGCATAATTCTCTCTCATTTGCTACAAGAAATCGAGGTTCCAAAGTATCACCTATTATATAAAAATGATGCTGATACTTTTCCACTTTGTAGTTACTATACTCTCATTCATGGTGAACCGTTTAAAAAAGAAATAGTTACCAAGCTAGAGAAAAAAGAACTTGGAGTAATTATTACACAATTAGCGACTTTCCTTGCGGCTCTACATAGTATTCCTTTAAAGCTTGTGAAGGCATTAGAATTCCCTACAGAAAAAACACTTACCTACTGGAAAGAGCTACAAACAAAATTAACTCAATATCTTACCAATAGTCTTACTTCATACCAGAAATCAGCGTTAAATTGTTTATTCGAGAATTTCTTTACATGTATCGATACATCCACTTTTCAAAATACCATTATTCACGCTGACTTTACACATCATCACATTTTATTTGATCACCAAAATAAAACCATTTCAGGTATTATCGATTTTGGTGATGCTCAAATTGGAGATCCCGCCTTTGATTTTGCTGGGCTATATTATGATTTCGGACATGAATTTACTACATCAGTATATGAACAATACAGTACGCTTATTTCACACCATGATCCATTACTCATTCACCGCATCACGACCTTTTATCAATACAGTCCTTTACTACATAATATGATTTATAACTTTGAAACAAAGAATGAACTTAAATTCCTAGAAGGTACTGAACAACTGAAAGTAATACTACAGGGATGACATTACATTCTCTCCCGATATTCTCTCTCCTCATACATCATTAACTTTTTATCCATTTCAACAATGACTTGATACAGTTGAAATGCTTGTAAAATTTGCAGTTGAATTCCAAAAGGAGCATTCTGTTCTTTTAACCATTGAAATACTTTCGTTTCATCTTCCATTGATTATTCCTCCCTTTATTAAAATCTGCTACAAATATACGGTAAATGATGAAAAGCTTTTCATGTCAATAACAAAAAAGGATGCAAAATTGCATCCTTTAATGTACGATATTTTTCTTCTGCTTCGCTTCTTTCTTTACTTCTTCCCCTTGGCATTCCCTGCGAAACGCACAACTCATACACTCAGAACGAAAATGACGCTCTGTATAATGCTCAGGTTGTTGTAACATTTCTTTCATTCTAGACAAATCAGCCATTCCAGTTATAATATCTTCCTGTTTCGGAATGTACTCATACTTAGTTCCTTCTATTAAATTAATAACTTCAATTTTTCCGGGAAGAATTCCAAAAGCTTTATAACTGAATACTGTCATTAACTTTTGACAAAGAGCAAGCATTTCCTCATCCGCATCGACAACATACTTTTTAATTACAAACGACTCAGTACTCCACTCACCAACTTCTAATGTCAATGACATGTGGACACCTAACTCTTCCATATATGTTTGAAATTTTTCATATAAAAATAACGGCGGTGTCTGACTATCATCTCTTTCAACAAACTGTAATAAGTGATCCGTTAACTTCGCTAACACAATATAATACTCCGTCTTTGAAGCAAACATATTAATCCTTACTTTTTTCCAATACTTTTCTATTAATATTAAAAGTACGATTTTCGTTTGTTGGCCCGCAGGTAGTGTGTAATATTCATTAATAATTCGATTCACAATCATTTGTGCGATTTGTTGCCATTCAAATGAAGAAGGTTCTCTTCTTTTTATATGACGGAAATAAAATTTATGCGGACAACGCATAAAATCATACAAATGATAATCTGTCATCGTTTTGATTGCGATTTTCTCATGCACTTGCTCTTCATCTCCCTTCTGCCATTAAGAAAGGTGTTTTACAAATTCAGCTCCAAACTGTAAACATTTTTCTACATCTTCATCTTCTGGCGTTAATTCTACTTTTAGTCCTTCTAACACAACTGCAGCTCCGCGCTCTTGTAGCTTTTCTATTAAAATGTCAACCGCCACGCCGTATTTCGGATAAGCCGAATCACATGATCCGAATACTGCTGCTTTTTTCCCGGTTAAATCAATAGAATCCATTGCATCATAAAAATCTAAGAAATCATCAGGAAGGTCACCATCTCCCCAAGTGTAAGCACCTAAAATAATTCCATCATACTGTTCTAGTATAGAAGCTTCTGGTGAATCCATAATATCGATAACTTCAATTTCATTTTCTGTTTCACGAATTGTACCTGCAATATGATCAGCCATTTCCTCTGTATTTCCACTCATACTTGCAAAAATCATTACTAACTTACTCAACTGAATCTCTCCTTTTACCTTGTATCTCTTTTTCTGTTGGAAGCGGACTCTTCTCATCTACATATTCAGAACGAATTACATTTCGTTGCCATTCCATATGCTGATCAACATCTTTATTTTTATCTTTTAATCCCCTCCGCAGAAGGTGAAATTTTTTTCTCATTAACATGTCTCATCCATCCTATTGATAATAATTATCAATTTCAACTACCCTTAGATTAATTGACAGTGATTATCAATGTCAATAACTATTTTTAAAAAAATGATTAAAATGTACAAGCTTGTCCGTTAGCTATTCATATACTATAAATGAGCATAGTTCTTTCTCAGCCCTCTCTGACGGAAAGAAATAAAAGCAACTGCGATAGAGCGCAGTTGCCTTTTTTTATACTTTTCTATGATTTTAGTAGTCTTATCGCTGTCTCTAAAAATAATTCCACTCCATAAATTAAAGCTGATTCATCTACATCAAATTTCGGATGATGATGCGGATAACAAGTATCTACCTTTTCATTCCCCGTCCCCAATTTAATGAAGCAACCCGGTGCCTTTCTTAAATATGCTGAAAAATCTTCTCCTCCCATAGAAGGTTCAAGCTTTACAACACGCTCATTCCCAAACAAATGTAGTGCACTTTCTTCTACTACTTTCGTAATATATTCATCATTAATAACCGGATCATATCCGTATCGATACGTATATGTATACTTTCCTCCATGTGCCTTTGTAATTCCGTTCACGATTTGCTCAATTTTCTCTTCTGCTTCTATTCTTAACGCTTGATTAAAAGAACGCACAGTTCCCATTAAAGTTGCTGCATTAGGAATAATATTATCAGCCATTCCCCCATGAAACTGCGTAACTGAAACGACCCTTTGCATAAAAGCACTTGTATTTCTTGATACGATATGTTGTAAATTTGTAATAATCTGCGCTCCGATAGCAATAGGATCTATCGTTTCTTCTGGCCTCGCCGCATGCCCTCCTTTCCCTTGAATTTCAACTGTAAATACGTCCGGTGCCGCCATCATCGGTCCATACGCAATTCCGATTTTCCCGCTCTCCAATCCAGACATAACATGTAAACCTATTACATAATCAACACCATCCATCACGCCTGCCTCAACCATTTCTTGTCCCCCGCCAGGATACACCTCTTCTGCGTGCTGAAAGAAGAGACGAATCTCACCTACGAAATCTTCCTTTATATTTGATAGCACCTCTGCTGTACTTAACAAAATAGCTGCGTGAGCATCATGCCCACATGCATGCATCATTCCTTTATTCACAGACGTATAAGATTTCCTTGTCTCCTCTTGAATTGGTAAAGCATCTATATCAGCTCGAATCGCAACTACTTTCCCTTGTCCCGTCCCTCTTTTAATTGCTAGTACACTATACTTCGTCGGTCTCGTTACTTCAAAAGAAGAAAATGAGCATAATGTATCATATATAAATTGTGAAGTTTCTTTTTCATGAAATGATAATTCCGGATATTTATGAAAATGCTGTCTCCATTTAATAATGTTTTCTTCTGAAATAAGATCCTTCCACATCCTCTTCATCAGAAATTCCTCCTCTTATGAAACTTTAACAATTCATACATTAACTATGAAAAACTCAAACGAATATTACATTTCTATACATTCTCCCAGACCACTTTTATACATTCACACAATCCACTTCCTATTTACATGTCAAACCCATTACAAATTCATGCTGAATGTAATATAATTGCTAAGTTAGGGATTTTCTTTTTTAGTATTTAGTGCTAATATCAGAAAAGAGCCTTTTGACTTATTTTTACCTAAAATGTGGAATTTTGTTTTTTTCACAATAATGTAGGACATGATACCTACAAAGAGCTATCATTTCATTAAGAGAGGGAAAGACATGGAAAGATTAAAAGAGATATGGTCTCGACCACTCACACAATGGGTTGCAAAGACGGTTTATTACCTTGCAATTTTATTTGCATTACTTTGGTTGTATGGATTCCATGATACAAACACAAGTACATTTATTTACAACGAATTTTAGGGTGGGAACGTTATGAAGTTATTAGAACAAATTGAAAAGTGGGCTATTGAAACGCCTGATCAAACTGCTTTTGTTTGGCGAGATGCGAAAATTACGTACAAACAATTAAAGGAAGATTCTGATGCGTTAGCACATTGGATTTCTTCTGCGTATCCAGATGATCGTTCACCAATTATGGTGTATGGCCATATGCAACCTGAAATGATTATTAACTTTTTAGGATGTGTAAAAGCTGGACACGCTTATATTCCTGTAGATTTATCTATCCCAGCTGATCGTGTACAACGTATCGCTGAAAATTCTGGTGCGAAACTACTTTTATCAGGAACTGAAGTAACTGTAACTGATTTACCAGTTCGCATTGTAAGTGAAGACAACTTAAAAGATATTTTCTTTACTCATAAAGGGAACACTCCAAATCCTGAACATGCGGTAAAAGGTGATGAGAACTTCTACATTATTTACACATCAGGAAGCACAGGTAATCCGAAAGGGGTTCAGATTACTTATAACTGCCTTGTAAGCTTTACAAAATGGGCTGTAGAAGATTTCAACTTACAAACAGGACAAGTATTCTTAAACCAAGCACCTTTCTCATTCGATTTATCTGTCATGGATATTTACCCATCCTTAGTAACAGGTGGTACACTTTGGGCAATCGATAAAGATATGATTGCACGTCCAAAAGACTTGTTTGCTTCTTTAGAGCAATCGGATATACAAGTATGGACTTCAACACCATCTTTCGCAGAGATGTGTTTAATGGAAGCATCTTTCTCTGAGAGTATGCTACCGAACATGAAAACATTCTTATTCTGCGGTGAAGTGTTACCAAATGAAGTAGCTAGAAAATTAATTGAGCGTTTCCCGAAAGCGACAATTATGAATACGTACGGTCCAACAGAAGCTACTGTCGCTGTAACAGGTATTCACGTTACAGAAGAAGTGCTTGATCAATACAAATCACTTCCAGTTGGCTACTGTAAATCAGACTGCCGCCTTCTTATTATGAAAGAAGATGGCACCATTGCACCTGATGGTGAAAAAGGTGAAATCGTAATTGTCGGTCCAAGCGTAAGCGTTGGATATTTAGGAAGCCCTGAATTAACAGAAAAAGCATTTACTATGATTGACGGTGAGCGCGCCTATAAAACGGGCGATGCTGGCTATGTTGAAAATGGTCTTCTATTCTATAATGGTCGTCTTGATTTCCAAATTAAGCTGCATGGTTATCGAATGGAATTAGAAGAAATTGAGCATCATCTTCGTGCGTGTTCTTACGTAGAAGGAGCAGTTATCGTTCCAATTAAAAAAGGTGAGAAATACGATTATTTATTAGCGGTTGTTGTTCCTGGCGAACATTCATTTGAAAAAGAATTCAAATTAACATCTGCAATCAAAAAAGAACTCAATGAGCGATTACCAAACTACATGATTCCACGTAAATTCATGTATCAATCTTCTATTCCAATGACACCAAATGGAAAGGTAGATCGCAAAAAATTATTGAGTGAGGTTACAGCATGACCGCATATGGATCATTTTATTTTTTCGCTATAGTGGGCATTTTATTAATACCTACTATCATAGCTGGATTAAAAGGTAAAATGTTGCGTAAATATAATGCCGTTTTAACATTAGTCATGATTGCTATTATCTTCTCGGATAAACCGAAGCAAGCGATTATGTTAGCCGCATTTATTATTTGGCAATATGCCCTAATTAAAGGCTATTTAATTTTAAGAAAACAAAATAATAGTACATTCATGTTTTGTATAGCTGTTATTTTATCGATTTTGCCACTTATTTTGGCAAAAATCGCACCATTTGTGCCTGAATTACATTTTATTGTTTTCGCAGGTATGTCTTACGTAACATTTAGAGCAGTACAAATGGTCTTTGAAGTTCGTGATAATTTAATTAAAGAACTTTCCTTCTTTAATTTCTGGGAATTCGTTTTATTCTTCCCTGCGATTTCAAGTGGACCTATCGATCGTTACCGTAGATTCCAAAAAGATATCCAAAAGCCACCTAGCGCTGAGGAATATCAAAAGTTACTATATACAGGGCTTAACCGTATTTTCCAAGGTTTTCTGTATAAATTTATAATTGCGCACTTGATAACAACATATCTTGTAAAGGCAGTATTCGCCAATCAAGATACACTTTTATCTAATACGATTTTTATGTACGCTACTAGCATGCAATTATTCTTTGACTTTGCAGGTTATAGTGCGTTCGTAATTGGTATCAGTTACATGATGGGAATTAAAACGCCAGAAAACTTTAATAAGCCATTCCTTAGTCGTAATATTAAAGACTTCTGGAACCGCTGGCACATGAGTTTATCATTCTGGTTCCGTGATTTTATTTACATGCGTTTCGTCTTTTTTGCAACGAAGAAAAAGTTAATTAAAAACCGCTACACAATTTCGTATATCGGTGCATTTTTAAACTTTTTCATCATGGGAATTTGGCACATCCAAGGAAGTGCTGTTGCGCAATATGTTATTTATGGTCTCTATCATGCCGCACTGTTTATTTTATTCGATATTTTCGAACGCAAAAACAAAAAGCATAAGTTTTGGCCAAACAATAAATTTACACACGTCCTTGCGATTGTAATTACGTTCCACGTTGTATGTTTCGGTTTCCTAATTTTCTCTGGACACCTTAACAGATACTTTTAATGCACCCTTCTTATACTAGTAAGAAGTTGCACATATAATATATTTCGGATATAAAGGAGATTTTAAAAATGGCAGAATTTAAAGAGCAAGTATTAGATATTTTAGAAGAAGTATGTGAAAACGATATTGTGAAAGAAAACTTAGATGTTCAATTATTTGAAGAAGGTATTCTTGATTCTTTCGCTGTAGTATCTTTATTAGTTGAATTCCAAGAGCGTTTAGATATTGAAGTTTCTATTTCTGATTTTGACCGTGACGAGTGGGCTACACCAAACATGGTTATTAAGAAGTTGGAAGAAATCCGATGAACAAAGCAAAATTTGGTCCGATGCTTTTAGCATTGGCCCTTTTTGCTGTATTCTTACTTATTCCAACGCGCTTCCTACTTCCACTTTTAAGTGATGAAAAAGTAGAACAAGCTGCCACTTCTTTAAAAGAAGAAAAGATTCAAAGTATGATATTACAGCAAAAGATGTTAGCAGACCCGAAATACCTTCCGATGTACGGTTCATCGGAATTCGCACGTATGGATGCTTTCCATCCATCAAATTATTTCAAAGTAAAGCCTGAAGGGTTCACACCATTCCTTCTTGGACGCGGAGGAACACAAGACCTTGTACATGTGTTAAACTTTGCATCTACAATGGATCAATTGAAAGATAAGAAAATGGTATTTGTTCTTTCTCCTCAATGGTTTGTACCACAAGGTATTGATGAAACACACTTTGCACCTAACTTTTCAAAACAACAAGGCTATCACTTACTTTTCAATGATGACTTAAAGCCTGAAATGAAAAAGCAAATTGCAAAACGTTTATTAAACTTTGAGATCGTTAAGAAAGAAACTTTACTAAAAATTTCGCTTGAAGGTATCGTTTATGATGATACAAAGCATAAAGTAAAAGCACTTGCTGCTAAACCTTTCGCTTATATTTATCGTAACATTTTAGATCGTAAAGATTTATTTACAGCAATGTTTGATATTAAACCGCATAAAGAAAAACTTGACCCTTCATTAAAACAAATGAATTGGGAAGAAGCTCGTAAACATGCAGATCAAACTGGTGCAGTAGAATCAGGATCTAACGAATATGGTATCGAAGATGATTACTTCAATAGCAAAATTAAGAAGAAGTTAAAGCAACGTGAAGGCTACTTAAAAAATGATGCTTATGATCAATCGCCAGAATATGAAGATTTACAAATTGTTCTTGATTTATTAAAACAATCTGGTGCAAAACCACTCTTCATTTCTGTTCCTGTAAAAGGTCCTTGGTACGATTACGCTGGCTTCCCGAAAGAACGTCGCGAATTGTACTACAAGAAAGTTCATGAGCAAATTGAGAAAGCTGGCTATCCAATTGCCGACTTCTCAAATCATGAGTATGATAAATACTTCTTAAAAGATCATATGCACTTAGGTTGGAAAGGCTGGGTTTATATCGATGAGGCCATCCAACAATTTTATAAAGCAAACTAATGAAAAGACCACTTGAATTATTCAAGTGGTCTTTTTCTATATATATTTTGTAATTGTTCGATTACGTTCTCTGCTTCTTTCATAACTCGCTCCACTACATGCTGAGCTGATTCTATTCGTGCTAATGATGACGCTTGCCCTGCCCAAAGCGACATGTATTCTCCTTTATTTTGTTTTGCTGCTTCTTGGCGTATTTTAGAGGTTAATACATTTTGCACTGGATACATCGGAAGCCCTTCTTCTTTCCCTTCATGTCTCTCTATAAATTCATTACGAATACCCCGCGCATATTTCCCGGAAAACGCACGGGTCACAGTTGTACTCGTATCTGTACTACGTAACACTGCTTCTTTATACACATCATGCGTAATACTTTCTTTACTCGTTAAAAAGGCTGATCCCATTTGAACAGCTTCTGTCCCCAGTGTAAATGCCGCAACAAGCCCTTGTCCGTTCATTACACCACCTGCTGCTACAATTGGGATATGCGGGACTGCCGCTACTAACTGCGGAATTAATGCAAACGTCCCAATCATAGCGTCCTGTTCTTTCCCAATAAACGTTCCTCTATGCCCTCCTGCCTCACTACCTTGACCAACAATAATGTCTACTCCTAATTCAGCAAGTACCCTCGCCTCTCTCACATGAGTAGCTGTTCCGATGACTTTTATTCCTCTTCTTTTTAAGTCATCTATTTCTTCTTTTTCTAACGTTTGAAATGCAAAGCTAACGACTGGTACGTTTTCTTCTATTAACACTTGTAATTGTTCTTTATAGCTTTTGGGGAGCTTTATCGCCTCTTCTTCCCCTATACCGAATTCTCTATTCATTCCGCTAAGTAATACCTTTGCCAAGTTTACTTTCTCTTCTTCTATCTGTATCTCTTTCGTTAACAGTAAATTAACACCGAAAGGCTTATCTGTTCGTTCCCTTATTTTATAAATCGCTTCACGAATTTGCTCAGGGCTCATATAACCTGCTCCAAGCGTTCCTAGTCCTCCGCTATTACTTACAGCTGCAACAAGCTCAGGCGTCGTAATCGCACCTGCCATACCTGCTTGAATGATGGGATACTTAATTTGTAATAGATCTGTTACGCGACTTGTAAACATCATTTCTCCTCCTATTCCCCTTATATCTTCTTTATTTGACAAACTTTCCCCTCCTTTTACAAGGGTTGAACTTCATAGGAAGCGAATATATTGAAAGGGAAGGAGGCTAAAAACAATGATATATCCAAATGCGTTACAACAAGGTGATACAGTAATGGTTATTGCACCGTCCGGCCCACCAACAATTGAAAATGTATTAAAAGGGGTAACCCTATTACAAGAAATGGGTTTATCTGTAATAATCGGGAAGAGTGTTTATGAGAAATATGGATATTTAGCTGGAAGTGATCAAGTTCGTCTCGATGATATACATGAAGCATTTACAAATAATGAAGTAAAGGCCATTTTCTGTGCACGAGGTGGTTACGGAAGTGCTCGTCTCCTCCCTCACATTCAATATGAAATCATTCAGCAGAATCCAAAAATCTTTTGGGGATATAGCGATATTACAGCTTTACATACTGCCTTTTCACGTTATGCAAAGCTTGTTACTTTTCATGGTCCAATGGTTGAAGAATTAGGTAAAGGTGTAGATTCTCTTTCTTTATCTTCTTTCAATCAACTATTCCATCCGTATTCAACCATCTTATCTGCTTCAGAATGTATCGTACCTACCTCTCCATGTACAGTTACAGGCACATTGGCGGGAGGGAATTTAACTGTATTAACGAGTATAATTGGCTCACCCTATGAGATAAATACGGCTAATAAACTTTTGTTGCTTGAAGACATTGGGGAAGAACCGTATCGCATTGACCGTATGTTAAATCAGCTACTTTTATCTGGAAAGTTTAATGAATGTAGCGGTGTTATTTTTACAAGTTGTCACGACTGCACTCCTTCTAAACCATCTCAATCATTGCAAACAATACTATATGAATATTTCGCACCATATCATATACCTGTCCTATTCGGTTTACCGATTGGACATATAAGCCCAAACATCGGGATTCCTCTTGGAGCTACAGCGACAATAAATACAAATAATAAAACACTCTCTATTTCTTCTGGCGTAGCCAATCCGTATTCAAATTAAAAAGGAAAAGCGATTCCGCTTTTCCTTTTATTTATAATAATTAAAAATTCGTCCAGATGCGATATCTGCAACTTCTTCTGGAGTAAATGTTTTACTTATATCAGTACCAACATTTAATACTGCTGTAGCATCTTTCTCAATGCTACCAAATAATTCTTTTCCACGTATCGTAATAAGGGGCGTTCCTTCTGGCAACACGTCTTTTACAAATTCCATTTGTGTAAAGAACGGAACGATCCATCTACCCTCTCCTTGGAAATGACGCAAACGAAGTATTCCTTCTGTTGCACCGTCCTCTGCTTCTAGTGAACCAGCAACATAAAACTCAGTAGATAAGAGCAATTCATAAAATTCCTTTTGCTTCTGTTTATCATCCCCTGCTACAACAAGTACTTCTTCTATTCTCTTTACCGGAATTTGCTCCATATGATGCCACCCCTATTTCAAAATGATTGTACTTAGATTATACGAAATATTCTTATTTTTTTCTACATAATTCGCAATTATTTTCTTAAAATAATTTTAATACTTCTTTTGTCGTTACAATCGTAGCAAACTCTTCATGTAAATTTACAAGTGTCATATTGTGAATATCCTCTGCATTATACTCTTTACCATCTAGACCTTTACGGTTAAAAGTAGCCGTTGCATCACTCACTAAAGACGTTGTAAATCCTAAATTTCCTGCCATTCGTGTCGTAGTCTCCACACAATGATTTGTCGTTAATCCTACAACCACTACTGCATTACATTTGTTCTCTCTTAATTGCTCTTCTAAATTTGTCCCAATGAACGCGCTGTTAACAGATTTCTGAATAATCACTTCACCTGGTAATGGCCTCAGCTCTTCTTTAAAGTTCACCGTTTCCGCTCCTTCATAAAACATCGATTGAGCATTTTCTTTATTTACATGTTGAATATGAAAAACTGGTCGTTTCCTTTTTCTCCATTCTGCTAATAACATTCTCATGTTTTCTTCAGCAAAAAGATTATTTCTCTCGCCCCAGTATGGTAACTGAAACGCCTTTTGTACATCAATCATGATAAGTGCTATTTGATTAGTCATCATTTTCTCCTTCATTCGGCTGTAATTGAAACAGAAAACCAAGTTGTTGTGACGCAGTAATAAAACAAATATAAGCGCAAAGCTCTACAATTTCTTTTTCCGTCCAATATTGTTTCAATGCATGAAACATATTATCATCTATTGCCTTTTTATCATGAACAAATGTATGTGCAAAAGTAACTGCTACACTCATTTCTTCTACCTTTTGCATATCATCAGGTCTTCCCTTTGCCATACAGTACGGACATTCATTCCCGTACGCTAATGTTCTTCTTACTTGCTCCTTTAGCTCTGCCGACAGAGTTCCTTTACTATACAGTGTATTCTCTACCATACTCCATGAATGTAATAGATCTGGATTATGCCCTAATAACTTTTGAAACTTTGTAACTCCTACATTTGATAATGAAATTCTCTCCATCATTTCCCCTCCTATTTCCTTCCGTTTTATTGTAAAATAAATAAAGTTCACTTTACATTTCATATGAATCTTAATTTATATTTTTACTTTACAAAAATTATTATTTTACTGGAGGTATATTTACAAATGCAACTAGACCGTGTCGATCGAAAGATTTTAAATGAATTATATAATGATAGTCGCCTTTCCATGCGTGAATTGGCGAAACGAGTAAACTTATCTGCTCCGTCTACTGCAGAACGTGTTCGCAAACTTGAAAGTGAAGGCGTGATTCAAAAGTACACAATCGATATCGATTATAAAAAAGCAGGACTTGTTTTAGATTGTATTTTAGAAATCACTTTAAAAAATGGTGATACAACACGTATGCAACAGTTTATTCAGTCTTATCCATCTGCAAGTTTTTGTTACCGAGTAACAGGAAGCTTATGCTACATTGTAAAAATTTCTGTTCCTTCACTCGTTGAACTTGAAGATTTTATCAATGATGTTTCTTCATATGCAACGACAGTTTCTCATATCGTATTATCAGAAGTATCTCTTACTCCTGATATTGAACATATCTTCCCAGAAGATTAATTTATTTTTATTCATAAAATACAAAAAAACCCCTTACAATAAGAATAAAAATAATATATTATGTATTAAAATACATAAAGTTCGAGAAAGGGGCTTTACATTGAAAATCTGGTTTTATGAAAAAACAGCACAATTAGACGACTTGCTTGGCATTTGGGATAATGTTCCCACTATCCCTCGAATTGGTGAAAAAGTGGAGATTTTAAAAACAGTCCGTATCGTTACAGATATTAAATATGTAAAGAACGGTAATAATTTTCGTGTAGAAATTATTACAAATTAAAAAGTAGCTCTTTAGGAGCTACTTTTTAATTATCTATCAAGTGCTTTCTTTATAACAATTTTATCTTCTTCTACAGATACTGTTACATAATCATTTTCTTCTAATCGAAGCTTATTTACAGCCTCATCTGGTAGCTCTACAGCCATCAGTCTATCTGTTACAATTACTTGACTATACACTTCATTTTCTTGTGATACACTCACTACTTTTTCCTCATTTATAAAGCGTATCGGCGGCACACCAACTTCTTTTACTGTACGCCATTGTTTCCAAACGTAAGGAATTAACCAAAGTAACCCAACAACTGTCAGACCAATACCAATCCATAAATTACTTTGCGCTTGTAATTCAGTAATTGAGATTGCGCTACTCTCTTCTCCACCTATAAATTGCATACTTGTTGCAATTAAATTATTTAGAGCATGTACAGCGATATTCGTCCATATATTTTTCGTCTTTATGTATAAAAGACACATTACAACACCAAACATGAACGCACCAATAACATCAAAATGTCCTAAACCAAAAATAAGTGAAGATATAATTACAGCTTTTTTAATTCCCCATTTATAAGCCATTCGCTGTAAAAAGAATCCCCTAAAAATAACCTCTTCCATAATAGGTGCTAATACACATGCTGAAATGAAAGTAAATATCGTCATATATACGTTACTCGTGTTAATAACATTTCCGTCTTCTAACATAGTAACTAAGAAATTCGGTAACGTATGTGCTAATATGTAAAATTGAATATGAGATATACCAACTGAAAAAATCATTCCCATTATCGTTGCTAATACAATTAATCCCCACGGTAAACGTCCTGGCTTATCAAAAAAACTGTTAAATACAACATTATTTTTATTTGTTTTTACGTATAACCAAAATAACGGAAATACAAAAAATAATGTTATTTGTGAAATAACCTCCATCGTATTCTCAGAAACATTTGATAGACCTAATGGGATCATCGTAAGGAACACCCCTATAATCATCCATCCAAAAAAGCTACGTAGTCTTATACGTGAAAATGCATAGTGCATATAGAACACCCCCAAAGATAATAAAATAAATGGTGTGATAACTAAATTATAATATGAATATAGTTGAAATTCTTCCTGTTTGTCTCAAACACTTTTGAACAACATATATAGTAATCATTCTTTTCTTTCAATTGAAATCTACGAGAAATTTATGTAATAAAAATCCCCGTTTTTACAAGCGGGGATTTCTTTTATTATAATACGTCACGTTTTTGGAATAATGCACTTGATGCTACAAGTAATACAACAAAGTATGCAGCTACAAGTAATAATGAAGTTGTAAATGTAAACTCTGTAAATGTTGGTTCCGTTCCACCACTTACTAGTTTATTACTATCGTACACACTTAAATTTAAATGGAAAAACACTACAAATTTCGCTACACCTTTTGCAAACATCATCAGTACCATATTAATTGGTCCTTGTAAGAAAAAGAGGAACATCGTAATAATTAATGGTAATACGGACTTTCTAAACACGTTTGCTAAGAAAAATGCAAGTGTCGCAAAGAAGAACGGTGAAAGTACTTGATATAAAGTAGATTTCATTACGATTCCTACCGTTAATTCTGTTTTACTACCATCCATTACAATTCCACCAATAATCATTGCAATTAAAGTGCTAGCAAATATGATAAATACTATAGTAAGTAACACTGTAATATATTTAGAGAATAAAACTGTAATTCGTTTTCTTGGACGGATTAATAACTGCTTAATTGTACCTTTTTGGAACTCATCAGTAATCATACGAGAAGCAATTGTAATCCCAAAAATTGTTGCAAACAAAGTAATTAAACCAATCTCTGAACTTGCAAAATCTAAATATGATCCTTTAAATTCACTTCCGTCTCCCCATTTCAGCATCGCTAAAACTCCCAAAATCTCCAATACTGCAATGACACCAATTAAAATATACATACCTTTTTTCGCATGTAACTTTAAAAATTCATTTTGAATTAATTTAAACATTACGCTTTCACTCCCCCTGTAATCGCTAAGAACTCATCCTCTAACGTTTTATTTTGAACAGTAACTCCGTATACAAGCACATCGTCATTTACAAGTTTTTTTACAAGTTGTGGGATTTCTTCTTTCATTACGGATACTGCAATTACATTTCCTTGCGTCTTACCTTTAATGATTTCATTTGCTTTCTGTACTTGATCTACTTCAAACGCTACAACTACTGTCTCATCGTGTTTCGCTTGTTCATGTAAGTTGTACTCTTGCACAAACTCACCTTGCTTAATAATAACGACGCGATCACACATGAGTTCAATTTCACTTAATAAGTGACTTGATACGATTACAGCAATATTCTCTTCTTTCGCTAAACGTTGTAAATAATCACGAATTTGGCGAATACCAGCTGGATCTAATCCATTTGTCGGCTCATCTAAAATTAAGATTTTTGGCTGATGAAGTAATGCCTGTGCAATTCCTAAACGTTGTTTCATACCAAGTGAATATGTTTTCACCTTTTTATGAATCGCATGCTCTAATTCAACAAGCTTTACAATCTCAGCAATGCGCTCTTTACTAATTGGTGTAATTGCCATATTCGCAAAATGCTTTAAGTTTTGCATTCCAGTCATATAATCATATAGTTCAGGATTTTCTACAATCGCTCCAATTTGCTCTAGCGCCTTTTCACGCTCCGTGCGAATACTATGACCACAAATTGTAATATCGCCCTCTGTCATTGATATAAGACCTGTCATCATACGAATTGTCGTCGTTTTACCACTACCGTTCGGTCCAAGAAACCCGTACACTTCCCCTTCGCGAACTTCAAATGATAAACCGCGGATAATTTCCGTTCCACCAATCTTTTTTCGAACATTCTCTAACTTTACTACTACGTTTCCCAATGTCGATTCCTCCTTTAGACTTCTAGTTTTTTATCGATTATGCGACCTGTTATATAAACAAGTAGAATAAATATACCGATTGAAAAAGCAATACTATATACATTCATAAGTTTTTCTGGATATAGTATGAGATTTACATCTGTCGATTCATCTATATAAACTAATTTTTTGATAAAAGCAGATGTAGGTGCAAATCCGCCTAACATTTCATATATCATATTGATTACTTTCGTCATTAGTAAAAATAAGAAGAAAACAATTACATACTCCATTTTTTTCTTTTTCAAAGAAAATACTTTAACGCCAGCTACTATAAATAGTAAGACTAACAATATACTTGATAAATTAAATACATATAACACGCTACTAAATAACTGCTTTACCATATCTAGTGTAAGTGTACTTTCGGTAAATAACAATTCATAGAGTTCTGTACCTTTTATTACTTTCATCGAAATACTATAGAAAAACATAACACCTATTAATTCAAAACACATTAAGCTAATTGCTGCATATGACAATATTGCTAAAACAATTTTTTTACCAGATATCGGTGTTAACCGAAATAATTTACTTTCAGTCATTTTCCCAAACGCAGACATCGCCTGCAGAAATACTAATACCGCAAAAATTAAATAAACTAAGAATACTAAAGCAATTGTAATCATTTGCCTTACTTCTCCTGATTCTTGTTTAATATAATTCCCCATACTTACAAAAGCGACAGCTGCAATAAATATGAATGACAATAACGAAATAAAAATTTGTTTTTTATTCGCATTGTACATATATATTAAACTGGCCTTCATCTACTAAACACCTCCTTAAACAAATCCGTAACAGCTTTTCCTCTCTGAAAACGTAACTCTTCTACATTTTCATACAATACAATTTCCCCATCTTTTAAAAAGATTACTTCATCAAAAATATTTTCAACTTCATTTATTAAGTGAGTTGAGATTAGTATCGTACAATCTTCTCTATAAAATTGTAAAATAAGATTCAATACGTGTTCCCTAGAAACGAGATCAATTCCGCCAAGCGGTTCATCTAGTACGTATAACTTTGCTTTCCTCGAAAATGTTAAAATAATTTGTAGCTTTTCAACCATACCTTTTGATAAAGCTGTAATTTTTTCTTCTAACGGTATTTTAAATTCCGCAATCGTATCTACCGCTTTTTGAATGTCGAAGTCTTTATAAAAATCTCGATAGAAAAATAAAGAATCTTTTACCGTCATCCAATTATCAAATACTGGTTTATCCGACATAAAAGAAACAATTTCTTTCGTTTCTAATCCTACCTTTTTACCAGCGATTGTAATACTGCCTTCGGAAGGATGCTGCAAACCGGCAATCATTTTCAATAACGTTGTTTTCCCGCTCCCGTTATCTCCAACGAGTCCTATAATTTTCCCTTCCGTAATCTCTATGTTTAATTCACGGATTACTGCTTTTAATCCGTATCTCTTCCATAAGTTTTCTATTTTTAATAACTCTGTCATTCGCTCTCCTCCCTCTTCTCATGTAATGAAGAGCGAAGGATTGTAAGAATTTCTTCTTCTGAAAAACCTAAATTGTCCATTCCATCTATAAAAGAATGAAGTAATTCTTTCGCCATCTCTTTTCGCAGCTCCATAATTTTCTCCCCTTCATTCGTTACATATCGACCCATTCCTCTACGCGTTACAACAACCCCATCCCGTTCTAGCTCTTGAAATGTACGCTGAATCGTATTTGGATTTACTTGTAATTCACTCGCTAATTCACGTACAGAGAGAATTTTATCACCAGGCAATAAATGTCCTGTTACGATTTCTTTTTTTATGTATTCCATTACCTGAATGTAAATGGGTGTATTTGGAGAAAACTCTATTTTCATTTCTTCCCTCCTTTTGTATCGGTGTACTAGTTAAATAATACACCGATACAAATAGTTTGTAAATACCCATTTAATTACAAAAAAGTTCTATCCATTTGCTGGATAGAACTTTTTAAACAGAACTCGTTATACAAAAATAATAGTGTTATGTAAACAAATCCATAAAGAAAAGCTGTCTTATCAATGAATAAGACAGCTTTTCTTTATAATCATATATTAAAAATTAAACACGAAGTCATCGTCAGCTAACTTTTCAACGTTCGTTGCTTTTACGTAACCATTTCCTTTTACAGAGAAGAAATCATGGTTTTTCGTATCTGTACGTAAACCATTTAAAACAATCGGGTTAATTTCTTCTTCCTCAAATTTCGGCTCAAGCCCTAAGTTCATAAGTCCTTTATTCGCATTGTAACGAACGAAACGATTTACATCTTCTACAAGACCAATAGAAGTATAAATTTCTTCTGTGTATGCCATTTCAATTTCATATAGTTCCATTAATAACTCTTGCGTTTCTTTTTGCACTTCTTGTTGATCTTCTGCAGAAAGTTCTGCGAAGAGTTGTTGTGCTAAAATACCGACGAATACGCCGTGAATTGACTCATCACGAATTATTAGGTTAATAATCTCACCACTTGCCGTCAATTTACCTTGACCTGCTAAGTAAAGTGGGTAGAAGAATCCACTATAGAATAAGTAACTTTCTAAGAATACACTTGCCACCATTGCCATGTATAACTCTTTTTTTGTTACTTCAGGCTTTAATAAACGACGATAATAACTAGTAACAATACCAGCTTTTTTCTCAAGTAATGGATGATTGTCTACCCATTCAAAAATATCATCGATTTCTTCTTCTGTAGCTAACGTTGTGAAAATATGACTGTAACTCTTCGCATGTACTTCTTCCATAGCTCCCATGAAAGCTAATACACTTTTCGCTTGTAAATTTTCAAGATGAACAAGTACAAGTGGCATCCCTTCGCCACCTTGTTTCGTATCTAAAAGTGTTAAACCACCTAATACACGCTTATAAGCAACCTGCTCTTCTTTTGATAATTGTGCCCAAGTATTTTTGTCAGAAGATACCGCGATTTCTTCTTCTGTCCAAAACTGAGCGATGTTTTGCTTCCAAAACATTAAACTAAAATCATCTTCTTTTTTGTTCCAGTTTACCGCACGCATTCAATCGCCCCTTCTCTAAATAAACATGAAAAATTGATAACTAAGCATGAGCAGGGTTCAGAAAACCCTGCTCATGATGTCTCACTTTTTATATTAAACGGTACAAGCTACGCACTCTTCCACGCTTAACTTACGTGTTCTCGTATAATACAGACTCTTTAAGCCTTTTTTATGTGCATAAATGTAGTAACGTGCTAACTCACGTGTTGAAATATCACTGTTAACGTAAAGAATTGTACTAATTCCTTGGTCAATATGTTCTTGGATTTCTGCGATTAAATCAATTAATTTAAACTGATTCATATCGTAAGAAGATTTATAGTACCAGAACGTATCTTTTGATAAATACGGCATTGGATAATATGTTGTCGCATTCGCATATGTTCTTGATTCAATTTGACTTACGATTGGCATTACGCTTGAAGTTGCATTTTGAACGTAACTGATAGATTGTGTTGGAGCGATAGCAAGACGATATGAGTTGTATAAACCATTCTTCTTCACTTGCTCTTTTAAACTTGTCCAATCTTCTTTTGTTGGAATATGAATTCCTTCAAATAGTTGCTGAACTTTTTCAGTTACTGGGCTGTAATCTGTCGTTTCGTATTTTTCAAAGTATGTGCCATTCGCATAATCAGACTTATCGAAGTCTTTAAATGTTTCGCCTTTTTCTTTAGCGATTTCCATACTTTTCTCAATAGAGTAGTAATTCAACATCATAAAGAATGTACGAGCAAACTCTTTCGCTTCTGCACTTTCATATGCGATTTTATTTTTTGATAAATATCCATGTAAGTTCATTGCGCCAAGTCCAACTGAATGAAGCTCATCATTTGCTTTTTTCACAGTTGGTGCATTCGGAATGATCGTCATATCAGACACAGCTGTTAAAGCTTCCATTCCCGCATGAACTGCTTCACGAATTTCTTTATTTTCCATTACATTTACGATATTTAACGATCCTAAATTACAGTTAATATCACGACGGATAATATCCTCTGTACCGTAATCATTTATTTCAGAAGTTTCTTGAAGCTGGAAGATTTCTGTCTCGAATGTTCAACCGAGTCCGCTACTCCTCAGTCCGTTGCTCATGCAACTGCTGTATGTCACCATACAGGACAGACTATATCATCACCTACAGCATTACCTGATTAGGTGCTCCGCTTTTCGAACGCCAATCGCTTGCGCTCTACTCCCATAAGGGATAGTCGTTAGGCTTTTACTTATCTTACATACTTCAGAAAGTCTCTTATTACTTTATGTTGTCCCATAACTCTGCTATACAAAATAATAAGATACATTCTGAACTTTTATATTTTCATTCTAAGATAAGATTTAGCACGGTAGGTTACCTCAAATTTGAGGCTTTCCCCGTTTAACGGAGTTTTCGACTAGCATTTCTACTAGAAGGTGCTACATATTTAACACAAGTTCGACATCTTCACAGTTCCAATATCCTTCAGTGGATGTTGGTTATTTGCATTTGATTTAAACATTAAGTATGGGTAACCAGACTCAAGCTGAATCATAGCAATTTTAATAAGCATATCACGTGCACTAATATCTAGCGGCTTCTTCTTCACTTTCGGATTGCTCATTAATTCATCGTACATTTCATCAATGTCTATATCATCTAAATGCTTTCCGTATTCTTTATACACCGTATAAGGCGCGAAAACATGGAAAGGTTCGTTTTTCTCAGCAAGCTCAAAGAACTTACTTGGAACGATAATTCCGATTGATAGAGACTGAATACGGCTCTTCTCATCGGCATTTATTTTTTTTGTATCAAGGAATTCAATAATATCCCAATGGAAAATGTTTAAGTATACTGCGCCGGCACCTTTTCGTTGCCCAAGTTGATTCGCATATGAAAATGAATCTTCAAGTAATTTCATAACAGGTACTACACCACTTGCAGCATTATCGATACCTTTAATTTGCTCACCGCGTGCACGTAGCTTAGATAAGTTTAAAGCTACTCCACCGCCGATTTTCGATAATTGCATTGCAGTATTAATATTAAAGCCGATTGAATTTAAGCTATCATCCATCTCTAACAAGAAACAAGACACCATTTCTCCTCTTCTGCTTCGTCCCGCATTTAAAAAGGTTGGTGTCGCTGGTTGGTAGTTTTGTTTTACAATCATGCTTGCGAAGTGTTTTGCCTTCGCAACATCACCGCGTCCTAAGTATAATGAAACAATTGCTACACGATCTTCATAGCTTTCTAAGTATTGTTTTTGATCATTTGTTTTTAACGCATAATCTTTGTAGAACTTAGATGCTGCCATATAAGATTGGAACTCGAAGTTTTCACCATAAGCGATGTTATATACCTCTTCTACTTCCTCCAAGCTATACTCGTCCAGAACGTTGTAATAGTAATCATGTTCTTTCATATACTCCATTCGCTCTGCCACGCTATTAAAAGGAACGGTATTCTCTCTAGCTTCTTCCATAAAGACTTCTAATGCCTCTTTATCTTTATGAAGCTGATAAAAACCGTCCTGCATTTGCGTGATTTCATTATTCAGTTCAATGTGTCGCAATCTCCCGCACCCTTTCCTTAAAATATTCTACATCGTTATTTGTTCCTGATAACTCAAATTTTGATACAATAGGCACTTCATATTTAGCAGAAATTTTGTCAGCACTTGCACCGAACATGTCTCCCCAGTTACGATTGCCGCTTGCAGATACGCCTTTTAATTTTTCATTATTGCGCTCTAAAAATTCTAAAACACGTTCTGGTACATTGCCAAAACCTGTTGTATACGTAATTAAAACAAAGTCTTCATCTATTACTAGATCTTCACCAATTTGAACGGCCGGCATATTTAATTTGTGGATGAAACGCTTTACGTTTCCTGTCATAGAATCATATGCAACTATCATTTCCGACCCTCCCTCTCCAATCTATACTCTCTGTATGTTGTTTCTTGATTTCTCTATATATTGTATTACGTTTCAAAATAAGACACAAGATATATGTATAAATTCTTTCTTTTTTTAAATTTTACTTTTCGACAAGACAGTCGATTTTTTTCAATACAATGACTATGAAACAACATTCTAAAACTCATGTCAATAAAGTGCTTTTCAAAAAAGTTGTCAACGAATTTAACCTTATTTTTAAAAAAGCTGTCAATATTTTTTGTCATAAAACGGCAAATGCTGGAGGAATATATTTCTCCAGCATCACGCAAAAAAGAACAGACATGAAACGATAATCTGTTCTAAAAAACGATTACATTTATCAATTTTAGTTTATTAAATATTATACATATACTTTCGGTTCGCGTTACATACTAAAAGATAACTATTATAGAAAAAGATTATTATTATGGAAATTCAACTTATTTATGAAAAGATTATTCAGAGTGCTCAATACGCAAAATATCTTTTACAAATATATGATGTGGATTTTCATCTTTATCAATCATTGTACATACAGGAGCTTCTTCATCAAAGTACACAATCATTCCTTCTACGTACTGAAATGTATGTTGAACTTGTACAGTTACTTTAATTTCTACAGCCTCTTCATATGCTCTTTTTATTTTCTGAAGCATTTTTGCCGAACACTTTCGTTTCTCTGGGTACATGACCATCCCCATAAACCTATTTCCGGCTCTATCTTTCCACATATAATCCCAATGCGGTAATATGCCTTGTTTAAAATCGCCCATAATTCTCCTCCCCTATATTCTTCTAGTTACGAACGTGGCGTTTCTGAATATGTATAGATTACTTGTCCGCCGCGCTGCGCGTTCCCAATAATATGTTTAAAATCTTCACGCCCTACTACAACTTTCCTAAACGTATAAAATACATCTTTCGTTGCAACATACTCCTTTATTTCACCATTTTTCAGCTGATCCAAAATTGTATTTGCTAATTGTTCATCCATGTATTTCACCTCTATGCAATATTTTATTTTATCGTATATTCTATAGGTCAACAACTGTAAAATTATCCAGGTGCTATACCTTCATTTCATTTTCATTATTCACAAACGATATCACTTTACTATATGTCCACTAAATATCATATACTAACATAGCTACTTCTCTATATCAAACATTTCGACATTCAATTATGCAAAGTTCCATACCACTATGCTACAATATATAAATAGAACTAGGAGGGATACTATGATTCGGAAAGCAAAAAAGACAGATGCGATGGCAATTGCGCCTTTATTATATAACGCTCTGCACGAAATTGCTGAAAAAATCACAGGTAGCACTGTTGAGACAGAAGTATTACTAGGACTTGAAACATGGTTCTCAAAAAAGAGAAATCGACTGAGCTACGAAAACTGTTTTGTATATGAACAAGACGGAATTGCGATTGGAATTATTGTCGCTTATCACGGTAGTGAAGCAACAATGCTTGATGCACCAATTGTACGTCACTTAAGAGAATTACATAAAGATGAATCGATTACGTTAGAAAAAGAAGCTGAGCTTGATGAATATTACATTGATACATTATCGGTCTCAAGTGCATATGGTGGAAAAGGAATCGGTTCTAAATTAATTGAAGCTGCTGAAATCTATGCAACTGAACAGGAGCATGAAAAAATCGCATTACTTGTTAATTTAGAAAACACACGTGCCTATTCACTATATGAAAAACTAGGTTATAAAAAAGATCAAATCGTTATGCTTGTAGGCGAACCTTATGCACATCTCGTAAAAACATTAAACATCAAAATTTCTATATCTTAAAAAGTAAGCACACGATTTATATATAAATCGTGTGCTTTTATGTTAATTTTGTATTTAATACATTTCCATTCATCGCTTCGTGGAATGTATAGGTTGTACATCCCCATGGCTTCCTATGTAAAATAGGAGAACCAGACCATCCCATCGCTCTCAGCTCCGCACCAACCATTGCATTCATATAATTATGACCTACAAGAGCAATACTTCCATGTACGAGAGCATAACGGTGTAATAAGTAAGCCGCTTGCCTTGCCCTCTCTCTTACTTCCTTATAAGACTCAACACCTTTATGGTAACCAAGTATCCATAATGTTCGCCCGATAAACATCCATACGTTAGGTTTACATTTCAACCATGTTGGAGCATAAAAACTCGTCGGAATTTCAGCTTCCCTAAAAAGAGAATTTTGCATAAAAGATAAAGAATTCATTAATTCAGCTGCTGACTGTATAGCACACCTTTGATCACTCGTTACAATCAACTTTGCTGCTTCAACCGCTTCCATTGTTTCCATTGGTATAGGTGCTTTTTCTGTTATAGTATGTAAGTCATATCCTTTCATCCATTCATGAAAGGATGTAACCGTCATTGGTTCTATAGTACGATCTAAGCGACCATGACGAATAAAAGAAATCTTCATTCTTTCCACTCTCCATTCATCACTTACGAACTCTATTATGTACTATTTTTACATATCATACCACGCAAAAAAAGAAAGTTATACACCTTTACATATCCCCGCCACTCTCATGTGTGATTGAAGCATGTATACCATCCATCCCATCAAAATATGTAGTCGTTTCATGATGACGAATCTTTTTTAAATTTATATAAGAAAATACAAATAAAGTTAATGCTATAAAACTCCCCACAAATTCAAACATCATTTTACCACCTCTAATTTCTCCCACTTTAGTAGGTTATTGTACATTTTTTCATTATACCCCTATATAAAGATGTAAACATTTAAACCGTTCTTTTTTTCTAATAACTTGGAGTTCTTGCATATTTTCTTAAAAAATGTGAATATTTTTCGAATTTTTACTTTGGAAACATTTACAAACTAGACAATATGGTTCAAAATAAGAGGAAATAAAAAAAACCAAAATTATTCTTTTTTTGGAAAACTGTAACAAGGAGAGTTGCTTATGCAGATCGCAGAAACTGGAGATATCATTGAATTTAAAGGTGGAATGCAAGGCCGTGTTCAAAAAGTAAATCAAAACTCCGTTATTGTAGATATAACAATTATGGAAAATTTTAGAGAACTAGATATGGAACCTCTTACAGTTGTAAGTCATAAAAACTATACTGTCATTAATCAAAATGCATAATATAATAGAAAGAAAGGATCTGTATGTCATACAGATCCTTTCTTTCTATTTATATATTAACGATTATCAATTGTTTCTGGATATAGATCATGGTTCATCATGCGGTAGTCTGCCATTTGTTCATACTTCGTGCCTGGGCGACCGTAGTTGCAGTAAGGATCAATTGAAATCCCTCCACGTGGTGTGAATTTCCCCCATACTTCAATGTAACGCGGATCCATTAATTTAATTAAATCATTCATAATAACGTTCATGCAATCTTCGTGGAAGTCACCATGATTGCGGAAACTAAATAAATATAGCTTTAAAGATTTACTCTCTACCATTCTTTGTTCTGGAATGTAGCTAATATAAATTGTTGCAAAATCTGGTTGACCTGTTTTCGGACATAAGCTTGTAAATTCAGGGCAATTGAATTTCACAAAATAATCACGGTTTGGATGATTATTATCAAATACCTCTAAAATTTCTGGGCTATATTCAAATAAATATTTTGTATTTTGATTTCCTAATAATGTTACATCTTTTAAATCTTCATCTAATCTTCCTGCCATTTTAAACATCCCTTCTCATTATACTCCGCGTTTATTTCCCCATACTAACGCATGAAGCTGCGGCAATACTTTTGCATTATTCATTTCTTTACAGTTAACCGCTTTTTCAATAAGCCACTCATATTTATCTAATAATTTTTTAATCAACATCGTATCATCCACTGTTTTTGTATCATCATTCCCTACTTGTAAGAAGAATGGAACATCTGGATAACGTTCGTGCATCTTAACTGCATACTCAAAGTCATAATCATCAAATACTACTACCTTTAAACTAATATCTTTTCCTGCTAGTTTCTGAATAACAGCATCTAACTTCTGAAAATCAGTATTCATTGCCGAACTTGGTGGTTTTGGAGAAATCGTTATCTCATCAATTTGAAGTAGCCAATCTTGCCATTTACTCCCTTGCGTTTCGATTGCCGTTCGCATTCCATTCTCTTTTAATATAGAAAGAAGAAACTCAATATTTTTCAACAATGCTGGATTTCCACCTGAAATCGTAACATGAGAAAAATTTTCGCCACCAATTTCTACAAGCTCATTCCAAACGTCCTCTGCCGTCATCTGTCTAATTTGATCCTTTGCCGATCCATCCCACGTAAAAGCAGAATCACACCAAGCGCAGCTATAATCACAGCCAGCTGTACGGATAAACATCGTCTTTTGTCCCACAACCATTCCTTCACCTTGAATAGTCGGACCAAATATTTCTAAGACAGGGATTTTACTCATCGAGCATCCACTCCCGTCTTACTTCCGCATAACTAGTTGGCGTCTCGAAAAGACGAACAAATTCAACACGAGCTCCTTTATATTCGTTCGCACGATTATCTTTTAGTAATGCTTCTGCCATCTTTTCATAAATCCAAACGACCATGTTTTCAGCAGTCGTATTCATTGCTGGTAACGTTTCGTTTAAATAACGATGGTCTAAATAAATTTCTATTTCATTCTTCCAAATTTCTTTTATATCTCCAAAGTCAATCGCAAGACCTATTTCATTCACATATCCACTAATCCCAAATACAACTTTATATGTGTGACCATGTAAGTTTTTACATTTCCCTTCATAACAGTGTAAATGGTGTGCTGCATCAAATGTAAATTCCTTGCTGACCATTACTCTTTTATTATGATATTTAAGCTGTTTACGCTGAATATCCTTGTCCATTTTTTGCAAATTTTCTACGATGCGGAATCCAAAGAAGTTATCCATTAGTTACTCGCTCCTTCGCGTTCTTGTAGATACGTATCTAATCCTGCTTTACGAAGTTGACATGCTGGACATTCACCGCAACCATCACCAATAATTCCGTTATAACATGTTAATGTTTTTTCTCGAACAAACTCGAATGCTCCAAGTTCATCTGATAATTTCCATGTTTCCGCTTTATCAATCCACATAAGTGGTGTATGAATTACGAACGGATAATCCATGGATAAATTTAAAGTAACGTTTAACGATTTCACAAACACATCACGGCAATCTGGATAACCACTAAAATCAGTTTCACATACACCCGTTACAATATGACGTGCTCCAACTTGTTTTGCTAATACAGCAGCAAATGATAAGAATAGTAAATTTCGTCCATCTACAAACGTCGATGGCAATGCACCTTCTTCATGTGTAATCTCCATATCCGTTCTCGTTAACGCATTTGGAGCAAGTTGATTTAATAGACTCATATCTAGTACCGTATGTTTAATTCCTAGCTCATTTGCAATTTCCGCTGCACAATCAATTTCTAGCTTATGACGTTGATTGTAATTAAACGTTACAGCTTCTACTTCTGCAAACTGCTCTATTGCCCAAAATAAACATGTCGTACTATCTTGTCCTCCACTAAAAACAACAACTGCCTTTTCTTTTTTCATTTCACTCATTCTCCTTCTCTACTACGAATAAGAAGAAAGAACGTTCTTGAACTGTCACAATAAAAAAACAAAACAATACCTAAAGATATTGTTGTTTCCATAGTTTTTTATAGAGGGAGTTCGCGAACCTCTCCCGTGCAATGCACGGAATTCCTTCTTTCATTGACAAAGCTTATTGTAACATATTGTATACTAGCAGAAAAAATTTCTGATTTTTCCGCTATTTCTCATCTCATTTCTTTCATTTTATAGTATGATTAATTTAATGTAAGAAGAGAGGAGGCACTCCACTGAAACCCTTTATTATTTATCTCTTTTTAAATATATTATTCATCCTTGTTACAATGCTCGTATACCATTTATTTTGGAATCAAAAAGGGAAACGTTCTCCTAAATTAAATTCAGCTATATTTATTGTATTATGTTGCCTCGTTACTATACTATGTATCACTTTCGCAGCAAAAACAAATTATGGATTTCAATTTGATATGCGTCATATCGTATTAATTGTCGGTACATTAACCGGAGGTCCTATTGCTGGTGGATCTATATTAGTTGTATTAAATATATACCGCTTCTTATTAGGAGGAATAGGTGTTTTCCCATCGCTTATCGGTTCTATCCTTCTATTTATTGTCCTATTATTTACATACAAATTTTTCAACCAAACTTCTAATCGTATAAAAATAGTACTTGCTATTATCTACAGTCTCACATACGGATTTAGTTGGATACCTTTCTTCCTTTCAAAGGTTACAAACAAGGCTGAGTATATACCACATATTATTGTGTATGAGTTATGTACGATACTTGGTACGATCCTTATTTTATATTTACTACACATATTACAAACTCAAGTTCGTCTCCAAAATGAACTTATGAATGCTGAAAAATTTCATTTAATTGGTGAAATGGCAGCGTCTATCTCTCATGAAATTCGCAATCCATTAACTTCAACGAAAGGATTTTTGCAACTTTTACAATCAGATACATGTACTGAGCAGGAGCGAAAATTATATATTGACATAGCCATCAACGGAATCGAACAAGCAAACCACGTTCTTACAGATTATTTAACCTTTGCAAAACCAAGTATTGAAAAAGAACAAAGATTACAGTTAGAAGAAGAACTACTACATGCATTATCGTTAATTACACCGCTTGCTAATTTAGCAAATGTGCGTACACATTATATAAAGCAAAGCACTTCTTTTTTTATCGCGGGAGAAAAACAAAAACTAAATCAATGCTTGTTAAATATTTTAAAAAACTGCATTGAGGCCATGCCAAAAGGCGGTGATCTTTATTTCACATTAGTTCCTGTTCATAAACATATTCAGTTATATATAAAAGATACAGGAATCGGTATGGATACCGAACAAGTGAAGCGCCTTGGCTCTCCTTTCTACTCAACGAAAGAAAAGGGGACTGGACTTGGAATGATGGTCGTATTCAGTGTTGTTCAAGCTATGAACGGAAAAATTGATATTATAAGCGAAAAAGGTACAGGTACAACCTTCTTATTAACGTTTCCACTCATACAAAAAACGTGATGAAATACTCATCACGTTTTTTCTGTTCCTTCAACTAATTCAGCAAAGGCTTTCACTTTACCATGTGGTTTTTGATTTTCTTTACGTGCTTTCCACGCGCGCTCTTCTTCTTTCTTTTTCTTGGACATACTTTTCAACTCCTTCTGTTCTTTCTCCATGTAGTATTCCAAAATAAGAAAGAAAACTATGCACGTATCAAAAAAGAAGTGGTCTCCCACTTCCTTCTGATTATCGTTGCAAAATTGCGTGTTTCGCCTCTTTTAACTGCGTAAGATGTCTTTGTTCATGCAAATCAAGAAATTGAACCCACTGATACAAATTCAAATCATTAAAAATAGGATGCTTTAATCCATTTTCAAATAAATCTTTTTCATCTATCACACTATGAAGCGCGTGTAATAGTTCTTGTCGTGAATGTTCTAGTAATTGAATTCCTTGCTGTTTTTTCATTAACGTTTCTGTTGGTTGCATTTGCTGAGGAGCTTCTCGTTTATATGTGCGATCAAGCGTAAGTTGGAGGTCTTTAAATGGAGTCGTGTTTCTTTCATTTTTTTGTAAAGCATATACAAGGGCAGACGTAACTGATTGTTCAACTAAATGCAAGTGATGCAAAATTTGAATAATACTCCATTTATCACGGCGTGGCTTTACATTCACTTCTGTATCATTTAACATTTCAATTTCTGATAATAGCGTGCTTCGAGTAGACTGTAATGAGTTCACCAAACTTTCTAAACTCACATCCATATTTGATTGAAGCATAATTCTTTCCCCCCTTTTTGTTGGTGAAAAGAGGTGCTCCTTATTAGAAACACCTCTTTAGTATTCTGAATTTTCTTTTATTATCTCATCATTTTCTCGTTATGTCGATGTTAAACATGTGAAAAAAAGCGCATGTTTTTTACAATTTTGTGTCGTCAATCGCATGTAGCCACGCTTCAATTTCTGTAATGACACTTTTCACACAGCCTTCAGCAAATGGTGATGTTAAATTTGCAACTTCTACTAATTCCAAGAATGATTTACTTCCACCTTGTTGGCACAGATTTACATAATCTTCCCACGCCTCTTGTCTATTATCTCTTGCACGTTTCCAAAATTGCAGTGCGCAAATTTGTGCTAATGTGTAGTCGATATAGTAGAACGGCGAGCTATAAATATGTCCTTGACGTTGCCAGAATCCACCGCGCTCTAAATAATCATTATCTTCATAATCACGATGCGGCAAATACTTTTTCTCTATATTACGCCATGCTGTCTTACGCTCTTCTGGTGATGCTTCTGGATTTTCATATACATAATGTTGATATTCGTCAACAGATACACCATACGGTAAAAACAGAAGTGCTGAACTTAAGTGAGAGAAATAATATTTATCTGCATCTTCTTCAAAGAATGACTTCATCCATGGCCATGTAAAGAATTCCATACTCATAGAATGAATTTCACAAGCTTCATACGTTGGCCAATTGTATTCTGGAATTTCAAACTTACGGCTTTCATATACTTGGAAAGCATGACCAGCTTCATGTGTTAATACATCAATGTCGCCAGATGTTCCATTGAAGTTTGAGAAAATAAATGGCGCTTTATAATTCTCAATATATGTACAATATCCGCCACCAGCTTTTCCTTTTTTCGCAACTAAATCTAATAAATCATTATCTAGCATGAAATTGAAAAATTCATCCGTTTCAGCCGATAACTCTTTATACATCGTTTTCCCATGATTTACAATCCAATCCGCATCTCCTTTTGGAGTTGGATTACCAGTAGCAAACTCAAAGTTTTCGTCGTAATACGCTAACTTCTCTACACCGATACGTGCTTGTTGTCGTTTTCTTAATTCCGTCGTAACTGGAACGATATAATCAAGTACTTGCTGACGATAATTCGCCACCATTTCCGCATTATAATCTGTACGGTACATTCTTGCATATCCAAGTTCAACAAAGTTTTTGAAACCTAAAGATTTGGCGATTTTCGTTCTCACTTTAACAAGCTCATCATAAATACGATCTAACTCTTCCTCATTCTCAGCTAAAAATCCGTAATATGCTTCACTTGCTACTTTACGTTCACTTCTTTCTTTCCCTTGCATAAATGGAATAAGCTGTGATAACGTTCTTTCTTCTCCTGCAAAGTCAATTTTTGCAGATGCCAATAACTGCGTATATTGTGAAGACAATTTATTCTCTAATTGTAAATCTTTCACAACTTCATCGGAGTATGTTTTCAAATCACACTCCGCTAAAGCAAATAATTGCTTTCCATAATACGCTTCTAATTCTTCACGGAATGGAGAATGAATTAACGCATTATAATACTTTGTACCATATCCTTGTACAACTGGAGAGAATTCATCAAAGAAATCTTGCTCTTCCTTATAAAAAGCATCTGTCGTATCAACAGAATGACGAATGTAACATAGATTCCCCATTGTACCGAAGTCGTTGCGAATTTCGTTAATTGAATTGATGACTTGTTTTTGTTCTTCTACCGTTTTTACGTTATCAAACTTCTCTAAAGCAACAGTAAACTTTTCTTTTAATTCTTCAATATTTGGCCGTTTATATTCATAGTCTTTAAATGACATGAACGAGCCTCCTCTCCATTATGTGCATCCTTACTATAATTCAATGCTTACTTACAAATCTCCTCTTATTCTTCAACAAAATACGGCAGATGCTGTCATAATTACATGTAAACAAAAAAGCCTTGGATCTCTTTATCCAAAGCTCTTTTGGAACATACTATCATTTTTCATATTTTCCAATCTTTTTTAATAGATCAAGTAATTCATCCTTTTCCTCTTTCGTTAACATTTCAAAAGACTGATGTATAACTTGCTCATGCCCTGGAAAAATAGAAGCAATAAAGCTCTCTCCAGATTCAGTTAGTTGTGCATAAATAACACGTCTGTCATTCGGGCACGGAATTCTCTTTACTAGTCCCTTTTTCTCTAGCTTATCTACAACATATGTAATGCTGCCACTAGCTATTAAAATACGCTCACCAATTTGCTGAAGTGGTTGACCACCTTTATGATATAGCAGTTCTAATACAGCAAATTCAGTTGGATTTAACCCGTTACTTTGTATAGATTTATTTGTAGTATCCATAACAGAACGATGTACACGAGATAATGCAATAAATACTTTTAAAGATTGAGAAATATCTTCTCGTTCATTATTTGATGTCATACAACTTTCAACCCTTCACTTAAATTCTCAGTAATAAAAAGAAACAACAACTTAGTACTTCATGTAAATTCCGAATGAGTATTCACTCATTCATTTCCTCTCCCCAAATATATTATGAATGATTCTTGAATAAAAACATGACAATTTTAACATAGTTTATATATAATGATAATAAAAAAGAAGGAGTACCAAATTTGAAAGTCAAATTCCACAGCATAGTTTTATATATAGTGCTTGTTATTATACCAACGATAGGAATTGGTGCTACATTTTATTCATATCATTCGTATAAAATGAAGCAGGAAAACAAACTATCTGCTCACACGGTTCTCTTTTTATATAGAGACTATTTAGATCATCACCTTGGCGAAGCAATTTCCGCATTAGAAATGCTCTCAAAGGTTGTAGGAACCGAGACTGGAAATATAAATGGAGTTAAACAAATTGTACATGATACGGATGGAAACGATGCACGTTTTTCTGGTTTATATTACGCTACACCAGAAGGCATCATTACAATCGCATCCGAAGGCGACCGACCACCTGTTGATGTCTCAGATCGCAAATATATTCAAGACGTATTGCAAACGAAGAAAACAACTGTATCATCAGTCATTACAGATCGTGTTCTTGGACATCAAGCTATTATGATTGCTTCTCCCATTTTCAATAAACAGAAGAAAATCTCAGGCTTATTGTTAGCAAGTTTACGCTTTGACTACATTTCATCATCTTTAAATGCCATTAAGCCACAATACCATTTTGAAGTAACTGATAAACATGATGTAGTTTTTCTCACCGATGATAATAACGAAACAAGTGATGCGCATTCTAACATGCTTACTACCCCACTCAAAAGATTAAATTGGAAGGTCTCTGTTTCTCCATTGCCTATCCATCAAAAAACTTTATATCAGTGGGTTGCAATAGAGTGTATAGCTACTTTATTTTTAATGTCTATTTTATTTTTACTTGCTCAATATATGTTGTTAAAACGTCAAACAAAACTGGAAAGACAACAAAATGAACTACAAAAAATTGAATTGGTTGGAACTTTTGCAGCTAGTACAGCCCACGAAATCCGTAATCCTCTTACCGGAATTAAAGGGCTCGTCGCTCTATTAAAAGAGAAATATAAAGATGAACAAGATCAGTTTTATTTTTCCGTCATCGAACAAGAAATAGAACGGATTAATGAAATTGTAAGCGAATTTCTTATTCTTGGAAAGCCAACTGCTATCATTGAACAAACATATGATGTGAGAACTATTCTAAATGAGGTAGCATTAATTATTCAATCTGAGGCGAATCTACATAACATTGTATTCCATTTACATTTGCCAGACCATCCTGTTCATATCCGTTGCTCAAAAGACCATATGAAACAAGTGGTTTTAAACATTACAAAAAATGCAATTGAAGCCATGAATTCTGGTGACACATTGACCATTTCCGTAACAAACAATGAAACACACGCACAATTGAATGTTACAGATACTGGAAAAGGGATTCCAAAACATATTCAAAAACACCTCTTTCATCCGTTCTTTACTAATAAAGATACTGGAACCGGTCTTGGACTTGTCATATGTAAACGAATTGTAGAGATGTACAATGGGCATATTTTTATTGATAGTATAGAAAACGAAGGAACTACAGTTCATATCGAAATTCCGTTACACCTAGTATAATTATCCTTATCCCAAAAGGGTAATTATACTTATTTCATAAAACCAGCCACAAGCATTCGCCAAAAATTACTTGATTTCCCTTCATACCCAATTTGAAAAATAGGTACCTTTATAATTGATAACCATTTTGGTGTTTGTTTTTCTTTATAACACTGGTACTGTAAAATAAGCTTGTCCAATTCTTGACTCACTTGAATTGTCTCCATACTATTTAACCCACTTGTTAAACCTAATTGAATCATTTCTTCACGTTTCATATGAATATCACGTGAAAGCTTTTCTAATGTGTACTTCCTTTTTACGGTAAACATTCATATCCCCCTTATTATACTTCCATGCTCTCAACTTTACTTCTCCATTGGCCTTTTAACTACTTAATCATATTTGAATTTGAAGAATCAGAAAATTAAACATTTTCTCCCTGTAATTTACAAATCTTTACCCTCACTTTGAGAATTATTACAAATTATTCTATCTTTGTAAATACATTCGCAATAATAGACATTTTTTTCATCTTCTTTTTTTACAAATACCAATTAAATAGCGGATTCTCTATTTTCCATATACTTTTCTTCGACATTTTTTGTTTAATTTATGTAAAAACGCAAAACATAATGATGATTGATAAAGTGAAATTTAATCATTGGGGATTTTGTTCATTCCTCACCGCTCGCAAATAGCGGGATAAAATAGAAAGGAAATATTTATATGCGCAAATATACGATTGCATTGCTTATATTTACTCTGTTCTTACCATCCTTCTTGTTTCCTGTTCAAGCAAAGGCCCATACAAACAAAGTCGCTATTGTCATTGATGACTTCGGCAATAATATGAAGGGGACTGATAAAATGTTATCACTTCCTATTCCACTGACTGTTGCCGTTATGCCTTTTCTCCCTTCCACAAAGGAAGATGCGATAGCGGCTCATAAGAAAGGGCACGAAGTTATTATACATATGCCAATGGAACCTATTAAAGGTAAAAAAGAATGGCTTGGACCAAAAGCAATTACAACTGATTTAAGCGACGAAGAAATAAATAACCGACTCGAACAAGCGATTCAAGAAGTACCACATGCAATTGGCATGAACAATCATATGGGATCAAAAGTGACCGCGGACGAAAGAATTGTAAGGCTTATACTTGTAGCTTGTAAAAAACACGGTTTATTTTATTTAGATAGCAAAACAAACCCTAAGAGTGTCGTCCCAAAAATCGGGAAAGAATTAGGAGTGCCTATTATTGAAAACCAATTATTTTTTGATGATGTGTATACAGCGGCACATATTTCAAAACAAGCCCAATTACTCATAAAAAAACTTCAAGAAAAACCGATTATGGTAGCTATCGGACACGTTGGACCTCCAGGTGAAATTACATCACGTGTTATAGAAACTTCTATTCCTAACATTCGCGCACATGCAGATTTTATTTTTTTATCTGATTTAGCATTATCTCCGCCTCCTGTTTCAAAATAAGATTCATTACTCGCACTAAAAAAGGTACCAATCTGCATATAGCAAATTGGTACCTTTCCTTTTCACCTTAAATATAATCTACATGACTCACCCTGAATCCTTTTTTCTCTATTTTTTCGATTAATTGCTTTAATCTTTTTTCATTTAACTCATCTGCTATATTTACGATAACGCGGCGAATATATTGATCACCGTTATCTAGCGTAAATAATCCACCGATATTAAATGCTTTCAACAATGTCCCAAGTTCTTTAATCGTTCCCTTACAATCTTGTGTTGCAATTGTTAATATATAACCACCCGTCCGCATACCGAATGAATCTTCAATAACATCAAATATATTGGAATGCGTTAAGATACCGACAAATTCATTATAATCATTTAGCACAGCTAAAAATGGAAGTCGACGAATAACATAAAATGCTCTAAAAAAAGAATCCTTTTCAAAAATAAATGCAGAGGAATCTCCCAGCATATGTTCCGTACTTAATTTCTCTAATCCGCTATTACACTTCTTTTCTAAAAGATCTACTTTATAAATAATCCCTATGAATTTCTTTTCATCTTCTGCTAATACAGGGATTGCTCGAAATCCCGTTTCATTCATAATGTGCAAAGCCTCTTCACCTGAATCGTTCATTTTGCAAAATGTCACTTGTTGTTTTGGGAGAAAATGGTATTTAACTCGCAAAATATGTTCCTCCTTACATGTCAACATGTAATCTATATATAATAAGGAGACCTATATTTTATGAGTAAAATTATTTTTAAAACGCTTTCATTTTTTATTGACTTGTAACGACGTCACAAACATTTTATATAACAGAGCTCTTTGCACCTTTTATCATTAACAACTTTACATGGTAATTCATTAAATATTCTATACCCTCTAGCCATTTTTTCGCTTCTTCTGGAGTTTTCCCCCACACAATCATGCCATAATTATGAACAAGAACTACTCCTCCACCTTCAATAAAATTCGGCACATTATTTTCTAATAAATCAGCGAATTTTTTCTCATCTTCTACAATGGGAATTGTCATTTCTGTTATACCTTCTTTTCCAAAAACACGTTCCACGCTACGTTTATCGAATGTTACTTCCCCTGTTTCTCCATATAACTCTGATATTAAATGGCTATCTACAGTCTGCACTTGTAAAATACATTCTGCACTACTTTTTTTATAAATATCCGCATGCATAAATGATTCTGCAGCTGGTTTTCCTTCATTTTCAAATACTGGCTCACACATACAATTAACAACAATAAAGTCTTCTTCTGAAAATAACCCTTTATCTCTTCCCTCAACGTTTACTAAAAAAGTTAACGGCTCTTTTGACGTACAGAGTGATAAACTAATTTTTGTACCATAAAACCAATCACGAAGTGCCAATTCAGATTTCACATCTTTTAATTCATTCCATTTTTTTAGAAAAAATAACATTTCGTCACCCCCGGCATAATATTTATATAATGTTCGAATCCTTTCTATGTAAAAGGAATATTTTTTGATTATTCTAAAAATTTAATTGAATTATCACATGAGAACGCCTTTTTGTCAATATAGTTTCACAGCTCTTCTTTAAAATGGGCCATTCATATATCTATACTTCTGTCTATTCCCTATTTCATTTTGTACATAAAAAATACGTTATTCTTTTTAAATCAAAGAATAACGTATTTTCTCATCTTTTATTTCTTTATTGCGTTATATAAAAACTGTGCATATTGTTCACGTGTTACGAAATCATCACCTAAAAAATTTCCTTTTCCATCACCTTTTGATATATTATTATCCGCTAACGCTTTCACATATCCTTCTGCCCAATGACCAGTCGGTACATCAGTAAAGTTCACTTTATTATTTCTATCTTCTTTTAACTGAAATACTTTATATAATACTACAGACATTTCGTATCGAGTTAATACTCCATCTGGACGAAACTCCCCAGTACCATCTCCTTGCATAATTCCAGCTTGCGCAACTGTGGCAATATCTTGCTCAAACATATGCCCTTTCGTATCTGTAAATCTCTCTTTCTGCTCTACTTTATTTTCTAATTTCAAGTACCTTTGTACTAAAGACGCAACTTGTCCACGAGTAATACTATCCCCAAATCCAAATTGTCCATTTCCATATCCCTTGAAAATATTTTCTTTCGCTAAATAATGAATTGCTTCTTCTGACCAATGTCCTTTTGGTACATCTTTAAATTCTACTACTTCTACTTTTTCATCTTCTTTAGAAGTATTGTCTTCTTTAGAATTGTTGTCCCCTTTACTTTCTACTACATTTTGAATTACAGATCCTGTAAAGAAGATTCCTGTATCCGCAAATGGATCTTTCACCCCAAATTCATATACTTTCTCACCTGGTGTACTCCATTTCACTACACCATTACTATACGTACCACCATCACTCTTCAGACGGATTTTGGTAGATACCTCGCCGTCTTTTTCGTATATAGGTACTTTTACTTCTTTATTTACTTCTGTATCCTCTAGAAAGACTTTTTGGTTTTGAATATTAATATAAGCCTTCTTACTTAGCTCTATTACTGGTCTAACATCGCGGATTTCATTTGCAACAAAACTTAAATATACTAACTTATTCAACTTACTAACTGGCGATAAGTCTGAAATATAATTTGCTTCTAAATCAAGTTTTTGTAAGTTTACTAGATTTGATAATGGCGTAATATCCTTTAACTCATTATTAGGTAAATCTAATTCTGTAAGCTGGGTCATTTTAGCAAGTGGTGTCACATCTTCAATTTGATTTTTCCCGATAAATAATTTATTTAATTGATTCATTTGATCAATACCCGATAAATCTTTAACTTTATTACGCGTTAATACTAAGTCTTTTAAAGGTAATGAATATAACGGTTTAATATCTTCAATTTGATTACCTGCTAAAGTTAAGTATGTTACATTTTTCAACGCGCTTAATGGAGCAACATTCGTAATTTTATTATTTGCTAAATTCAAGTAATCTAGTTGTTCCATTTTAGCTAATGCTGTTACGTCTTCTATTTGGTTGCCTGATAGATATAAACTTTTTACATTTTTCATTTCAATGAGTGGTGCAACATTTGTAATTTTATTATTACTCAAATCAAGAGATGCTAAATTATCCATTTTAACAAGTGGTGTTACATCTGAAAATTCATTACCACGCAAAGCTAAATGATTTAATTGCTTTAAATTCGCAAAGAACGACGGATCTGTTATCTTCGCATTCGCAACTGTTAAAGATTTTAAATTTGGCATATATTTTAATGCACTATAATCAAGAATCTCATTCGTGTTTAAAAACAAGTCTTTTACTTGTAATAACTCCTCTTTCGTAATTGGTGTATTTAAATCTTTTCTATTAAATACTTTTTTATTAACAAGTTCTCTTAATTTGTTATCTGTTATCATATTTTGACTATCAACTGGATGATCTGTTTCCGTATTGCCTGAATTAGAGTTATCATCTGGTTTCTCTGTTTCTTTGTCACCTACAGTTGGATCTTTGATTTCAAATTGAACTTGATATTTGTGATCATATCCGATGGCCGGAATAAGTATATGCATTTGCATATTATGCTTCTTCTCGAATTCGCCAATTTCAAATTGGACTACTTTCGTTCCATTTTTCCTCTTATCTTCTGATAAAACTTTCACATCCTGAAATACACCAGGTTGGTTTTTATCCTCTATTCTAAGATATTGAAAATAATCGCTATCTTGTATTGTTACAGTAACGATTTTTTTCCCATTTTCAATTGCTACTTTAGGATTTTTTATGTACTGAGAAACCATAGATGGCTCATCTTTTTGATCCTTATATATTTTAATCTCAGTATCGTATGTACGTTCACTAGCTGCCGCCACCGACTGGTTTGCTTCAGCTTTTAGTGCTGCTAATGCTGGAGTAGAGTATGTAGCAAATGGAATTGCTAATGTTGTGGCTACTACTAGCGCCTTAATATAACTTTTTTTCAAAATAATATCCCCTATCATATATAATTTTTATAATTGATAAACGTTATCAATTACCTACAAATAAATGATAATGAATATCATTATCATTGTCAATGATAATATTACATTAAGTTTATATTTCCAAAGATAAAAAATAAAAAACCCTTTAATCAAAGGGCCTTTTTACCTAGCATATGAAGAATTTCACTTTTTTCTTTTTCATTAATAAAACCAATTTTTTGCAAAATATTTGCATACAATACAAGTTTATTATATATCCGTTCTGACATGCTTCTCCCTTCTTTCCTTCGACCAACTTTTTTTGTATTGGTAAATTATATGAAAGAGATGAGAAAATGTGTCCACTTTTTGCATACATACAAATCTTTTATCCTGCTATTTGCGGACAGTAAAACTCCCACCTCAAAAACAGGTGGGAGTTCAATTTATTTAGCAAATTGTCCATTGAATATTATGCTTTTTGACTTCCTCTTCAAAACTATAGGGCATTTTCTTATCACAAATTACATGTTGAATACGTGAAAATGCTGCTATTCGGTAATTTCCTTTTACCCCTACTTTTGTATGATCACATAAAATATATGTTTTCTCCGCTAATTTCAGCATCGCTTCTGACAATTTCGCCTTTTCTAATTCAAAACTAGAAACCCCAAAACCAGGTAACAATCCATCAATCGAAACGAATGCTTTATGAAAATGAAATTGCTGGATTACTTGCTGCGAAATAGACCCTGACACACGTGAATGCTTTGGAGAGACTTTTCCACCAATAAATAAAACCTCACCGTGAAACATCTTTTTATTAATAGAAGAAATTAATTGTGTAGCTACTGGAAATGAACTTGTTACAATCGTTAAATTTTTACGATGAACAAGATATGGCACCATTTGAAGTGGTGTACTTCCATCATCAATCGCAATCACATCTCCATCTTCCACAAACGTTGCTGCTTTATACCCAATTCTCTTCTTCTCTTCTATATGCAGCATCTCTCGTTCTAACATTGGTGCCTCTATTCCAGCTCCCGGAAGTTGGACGGCTCCACCATACACTTTCTTCAACTTCTTTTCACGATCCAATTCTTCTAAATAACGACGAATCGTCTCTGTTGATACAGCAAACTCTCTCGCTAACTCTGAAACTTTTACTTTCCCTTTAAACTCTACCTTCTCAAGAATGGTTCGCTTTCTTTCTTCACCTACTACAGACATAGCTTCACCCCATTGATTTCTACCTCATAAACTGCCTTACTTATACAAAGTTATAACTTTCTTTTTCAGTGAAAACTTCTTCATGAATATGAATACCACGCTTTTTTAGTTCATCAAAAATAATTTGTGGATTTACAAAAGCTTCCTCAGGTGTCACAACACCAACTTTATTTACATTCCCTTTTGCGATTAACTCTGTAGCAATCCCAAATGGAATACCGACGTTTCTCGTATAAGCTCTTAATTTTTCCCACCCTACAACAGAACCATCAGATAACGGGTGTGTATGATATAATACGTGCCTTTGTTTCTCATTATTTTTCATGCCTATTACTTCTACATGAAGTGCATAACCGTAAATTTCTGTTTCTTGCCCTTCTTTCGATTGCAATAAATACTTCGAAATACAATCCATAATGCCAATTTCTTTCCCATTTATGTCAACTCGATCATTACGCAATATACCATAATCATATAAAGCACGTACGAGCTGCATATTTTTCTTTGGCCAAGTTCCTCTCGTCTCTATCAGTTTGACGCCTTTATTTTCTAGTGCTTTTGCTAACGTAATCGTTTCAGAATGCGGTATTATATACTGCGTTGCCTTACCATAAGGCGCCGGTAATTCAATTTCTCTTGGACGCGCAAACGGCGGTACTTGCTTAAACTCACCCTCTTCATATACTGTACGCGATGGTAAATGTGGATCATATTCATATGTCGTTGTTTCTGTAATTGATGCAGAAAAAGCAATTGGACGGTACGAGCCATGACTTACACGTACTGACTCTACAGTATCTAGCTGATTTGCTGCATGCATTGCCATCATTTGCGTTACACCTGGCGTCATACCAAAACCAGGTAAACACGTTTTTTCATTTTGAGCAAATATAGAATGAAATTCATTTTCTTCACCAAATCCATTCAAATTCACACCGTGACAACCTGCTTCTGCAATACATCGAGTAGACAATCCATTTAACTTAATTGTCGTACCGTCCATTACAATGTCATAACCTTTCATTTTTGCAACCGTATCCTCGTGATTTGTTACATCTACTTTCACAAAATCAACACGAGGATCGTTGAGCCATTCTACCACTTTCAGGCCCTCTTCTTCATTAAAATCAGCTACTGTAATCGCCTCAAAAGATGAAAATTGTACTAAATCTAAAATTGCTTCACGACAAATTTTACCTGCTCCACCTAAACAAAATACTTTCATCCTATAGCAACTCCTTTAGCGATACTATCAACTAAGCGATTGATATCTGCCTCATGTACATCACCGATATTTCCAATGCGGAATGTATCTACTTTTGAAATTTTACCTGGATAAATAACAAACCCATCACACTTTAATTCATTATATAACTGCCCAAAATCGAACCCCTCTTCTGGATAAATGAAGGATGTAATAATAGGCGATTGATATTTTTCATCTACTAGTGGCTTAAATCCGATTTCTCTCATTCTATTCACTAATATTTTTTGATTGTTATAATATCGATTGTAACGCGCTTCTACTCCGCCCTCTTTTTCTAATTCAAGTAGTGCTTGATAAAAAGCGTGTACAACATGTGTAGGTGACGTAAAACGCCATTTCCCATTTTGATTTTCCATCGTTTCCCACTGATCAAATAAATCTAATGATAATGAACGTGCCTGCCCTTTACATTTCACCAATTCATCGCGCTTTGCAATAACAAAACCGAATCCAGGAACCCCTTGAATACATTTATTCGCACTACTAATTAGAAAGTCAATTTGCAACTCAGCGATATCTATTTCAATACCACCAAAACTACTCATTGCATCAACCAGTGTTACTTTTCCGTATTGCTTCCCTAATTTACATACATCTACAATTGGATTGATAATACCTGTTGTTGTTTCACAATGAACAACTGCAATATGTGTAATCTCTTTATCTCGTTGCAATATCTTTTCTACTTCTGCAATATTAGTAGGCTCCCACTCTTCCGTTTGACTGACCATCACATCTATATGTAACATCTCTGCCATTTGTACAATTCGCTTACCATACGCACCATTTGTACATACGAGCAGCTTTCCATTTTTAGGAACGACAGAGCCAATCACTGCTTCAACTGAAAACGTACCGCTTCCTTGCATGAGAACAGTTGTATATGTCTCTTCTTCCTTCGTCGCTAACGATACAAGTTTAGCTCTTACCTCTTGTACCATTGTGTTATATTCAGCATCCCACGTACACCAATCGTATAACATAACTTCTTTTACTGTTTTGGTTGTTGTTAATGGTCCAGGCGTTAATAATAAATAGTGATTTTCAGTCATGATCCTATTCCCCTTTTATGAAATAATAAGTTCTTGTTTCTCGATATGTTCCATTACGTTTTCGAGTTCCTGCATCGTTTCTATCGTAAAGTGCGCCCCATTTTCAACGAAACGATTGCGAACTACTTCTATTTTTTCACGAAGTTCTACCGGATCCATATTCTCCACTTCCTCTTCAGTTAAGCCGAGTTCGCTACTGCCGAGAATTACACCTACTGTCCACATACCAGCATTTCTTCCCTCTTTCATATCTGATACCGTGTCTCCAACTTTTATCATATGATTCATTGGATATACACCAAGCTCCATCGCATTTTTATAGCACATCCACGGATACGGACGACCTGCTGGAACATCATCTGGTGTTACAAGAAAATCAGGTTTATACCCTTGTAGCGCTGCTTCTTTTGCTACAATGTCCATCATTTCTCTCGTATAACCAGTCGTTGAACCAATTTTAATTCCTCTTTCACGTAAAGAAGCAATTACTTCTTTTACTCCATTAATCGGCGACGCATAGCGCGGTAAAATAGCGAAGAGAATTTCTTCAAATTCTTCATACATCTCCTGAATGTCTGCCTCTGTTGGTAATTGTCCGAAAACACGATTCCACTCACTCGCAATACGAGGCATCTCTGTTAATGCCCTAACATGATCAATTTTCAATAATCCCATTGGCTTACGAGCTTCTTCTGCAGTAATTGCAACACCGCGTTTATGGAAAATCTCCATAAATACTTCCAGTGGTGCAAAACATCCGTAATCAACTGTTGTACCTGCCCAATCAAAAATAACTGCTTCTATTTTCATTTAATCCATCACCCTTCTTATTTATCTTTTTTGCCATTGTGACGTTCGGTTACGAAGTGCTTTCGTTCCCCATTCATATACAACTCTTACTACAATATTTGTAACGACAATAAGTACACTCATTGCAGCTGCTGGTGCTACATTTCCTGCATCATCCATATTTACAATTGATACGGCAGCTAGTTTAAAATCAGCTGCATATAGGAATACAACTGCTGAGACAGTTACCATTGAGTTTACGAAGTAGTACATTACCATTTCTAAAATGGCTGGTAAACACATCGGTACCGTAACTCGAAAGAATGTTTTATAAAACGGTATCCCCATCGACTGTGAAACAAGTTCAAACTCTCGATCTAATTTCTTTAAAGCTGTCGTTGCCGTAACAAATGTTACAGAATAAAAATGAATGATATTGACTAGTACTAGCACAGCAATTGTTCCGTATAGAGAATGAAATGGGTTCGTTACGGAAAGTCCAAAGATTTGTATTGTTGGTTGACTGAAGAAGAAGACGTAGCCTAACCCAAGTACTAAACCTGGTATCGCTAAAGGGACGATAGAGAAAAAATAACCTGCTTTTCGAAAAAATTGTAGCTGATCAATTTTCTCAATCGCATAAGCGAACATAAATGTTAAAACTGCTCCAATAACCGCAGTAATTGCTGAAACAATTACGCTATTTTTAAAGGCTTCAAGTCCATCTCCTGTTAAACTGGAAAAATTAAAATGCTCAAATGTAAAGCTCATATTATATGGCCATACTTTTACACTTGCAGCAATACCAACTGCCACAAATAATAGAATGATCATAAGCGTTACTACGCTACAATATACGAATGAAATAACATCTCGTTTCTTATTATTTATTATTCTGTAAGGTACTGATTTGGAAGATAAGAGATTCGCCTGCTTTCTTTGCGTAATGCGATCAACTGCAACTGCAAATATAGCTGGGATTAATAAAATCATTCCGACAGTTGCACCCATCGGCATATTTTGCTGCCCAATTACTTGCTTATATACGTCAGTAGCAAGTACATTATATTGCCCACCAACAATTTTTGGTGCCCCAAAATCAGTGAAACTAAGTGTAAACACAACGAACATCGCACTAATTAATCCGTACTTTACACTAGGTAAAGTAACAGTGAAAAATTGCTTTGTTTTACTCGCTCCTAACATATTAGAAGCTTCATATAAACGATAATCAGAGCCTTGAAAAGCAATTAATAATATAAGAAATGCTTGCGGAAATGTATACATGACTTCAGCCATTACAATTCCTACTGGTCCATATAAAGGGATTTGTATCCCTTCAAACAAACCAAACATTCCTTTCGTTACTAATCCTTGATTACCAAATAAATATGTCAGTGCGATACCATGCATCATCGTTGGTGCGAATAATGGTAACAACGCAATATATTGAAATACACGCTTTCCAAACACATTCGTACGAGCGATCGCATAGGCGTAAGCGAAAGCGAGTGTCACTGCAATAATTGTTGTCGCGCCCGAAATCCATATCGTATTTTGTAATGATTGAACTAGCGTTGGTGTTGTGAAATATTTACTGAAATTCGCAACACCAATGAAAGCTCCGTCTTTATCATAAAAAGCTTGTGTAAACAATTGTAATAGAGGTAATACAAGCATGATCAAAAACGCGAGAAGCATACCAATAATTAATAGTCTTTGTATCCACTCTTCTTTACCGATACGTCTCTTAATCTTTTTTTTCGTACTTTCTACCTTGAAATCTTCTAACATCTCCATCTATACAATGACCTTCTTTCCATATGACAACATATGATTTTCTGAGAAAGAGATTTGAATCGGCTTTCCTTTTCTAATTGCGGTTGCTTCTACTTCTGATGACAATATATCCACTACAATTTTCTCGTTATAAAGATGTGTTTTTTCTTCTACGACCCGCACTTCCGTCCGATATACAGATCCGCGAAATTCCATGCTTTCCACAACCGTTTTAATACCATCCTTTTGTACAACTGTTACATGCTCAGGACGAATTGCATGTTCTTCATTGTTTTTCGAAAAGAAATTAATAGAACCAATAAAATCTGCCACAAATGGATTGGCTGGTCTTTGATAAATCTCCTCTGGTGTGCCAATCTGCATAATTTCCGCATGATTCATTACAACAATTTTATCGGCCATCGTTAATGCCTCTTCTTGATCATGCGTAACCATAATAGTTGTTACTCCTACTTTTTCTTGCAAATCACGCATTTCTCTACGTAACTTTTCACGCACTTTTGCATCTAAAGCAGATAAAGGCTCATCGAGTAACAAAATATCCGGAGACAGAGCGAGCGCACGTGCAAGTGCTACTCGCTGCTGTTGTCCACCAGACATTTGAGCAGGATATTTATCTTTTACATTCAGCAAATCTACAAGTTCTAACGCCTCTAGCGCTTTCTCTTTTACTTCTGCTTTTCCATATTTTTTTGTCTTTAAGCCGTATTCAATGTTTTCAAGTGCTGTTAAATTCGGAAATAATGCATACGATTGAAACACCATTCCGAAATTCCTCTTTCCAGGAGGTAATGCTGTAATATCTTTTCCATCCACAGCTATACTACCTGTTGTCGCCTCTTCTAGCCCTGCTAAAATTCGAAGCAATGTTGTTTTCCCACAACCACTTGGGCCTAATAAACATACAAACTCATTTTTTTTCACAGTAAAAGAAATATCTTTTAACGCTGTAAATGCATCAAACTGTTTTTGAATGTGTTGAATTGATAAATATTCGCTCATTTTTTCTCTCTCCCACTCACTTACTTTTTCGGTTCTGCTTTTTGGCCAAACTCTTTTTCCCATTTTTCTAAGATTTTGTCACGATTTTCTGCTGCCCATTTAAAGTCATTCTTTTTGTATAACTTTTCTGTCACATCTTTAGGGAATCCATCTGGAAGTTTATAATCATTTTTAATTGTCGCGAATCCATTTTTCTCGAAGTATAACTTCATTACATCATCAGTAATTGCCCAATCTAAAAATGCTTGCGCTAATTTTTCATTTTTTGCATTATCTTTTTTAATAAGTGCGTTCGCTTCTACTTCCCAACCTAATCCTTCTTTCGGCAATACAACTTCAACTGGTGCACCTTTTTGTTTCTCTTTCAAAGCACTATAAACCATTGATACGCCAACTGGATATTCACCTGCGCCTGCTAATTTAGCTGGTTTTGAACCTGAATGAGTATAAGTTGCCATATTATCATGAAGTTTCTTCATGTAATCCCAGCCTTTATCTTCACCCATAATTTGTAACCATGCAGAAACTGTTAAAAATCCTGTTCCAGAAGAAGCTGGATGTGGCATAACAAGCGTTCCTTTATATTCTGGTTTCGTTAAGTCTTCGTATGATTCTGGCATCGGTAAATTTTTCTTCTTTAATTCTTCTTTATTTATAGCAATCCCCGTCATAAATGCCGTATTACCTACCCATTTTTCTGGTTGCTTATCATCTTTAAATTGCGGAAGAACACGATCCGCTCCTTTTGGAGAGTATCCTTTTAACATATCTTTTTTATCTAAAGCTAATAGACTAGACGCTGCTGTTCCCCATACAACATCTGCTTGTGTATTTTTTCCTTCAGCTAGCAATTTCGCTGTAATAACTCCAGTTGAATCACGAACAATGTTCAGTTTCACATCTGGATACTTCTGTTTAAAAGAATCAAGATACATTGGTACAAGTTCTTCTTCAATCGCTGTGTAAACAGTTAATGATCCGGATAATTTATCATCCTTTACTTTTGCCCCAGCACTTTCTTCTTTCTTTGCACCACACCCCATTAATAACGAAAATACCATTCCAGTTGCTACAGCTTTAAAGATTGTTTTTTTCACTGTCTCTCTCTCCTTTTATAAATCTTATGTACAACTCAAATATAAACAACTAGTGTAAAAGCAGTATTAAACCAACATTAATCTTTTGTTTGTTGTTTGTTTTTGTGTAATACGTTGCTACTTCTATGTTTTTTCGCATTTTTCTGCCAATAATGAACGCTAAATTTACAAATAATTAAAAAAACCTTTATAATCCCACAAAAAAATGAGGCGTTTGTAAAAAACGCCTCATTTTTGTTTACCTTTTTTTGAATTACGATTTGCATACTTCGCGCTATTTTCTCCTTCATACTCTAATGCAAATTCTGCATCTGGTAAGCTTTCTTTCGGAGTTTTATTATTGTTGATTGCCGCATTTTGTTTCACTTTTCTTTTTACCAATACATTCACCTGCTCTCAAAAATTCACTTTCTACTCTAGTTTGAAGCAACATTAAATAATTATTACTGGCAAGTGTTAACAAGTACATAAGAGCCGCTAGATGGAAATACTACCTATGAAGAAAGTATTAGAAAAGGAGCGATTATTTTGAAGAAGAAAGATAAAATTCAGTCACCAATTTTAGATGAAACGCTCCCGCATCAAATGAATTTTCCATCTTTTAAAGGAACAGGAAAGAAGATGCAACAACCTTTCATAAATCAATATGACGTCGTAATCGGAGACAGTAAATATGATTCCGAGAATAGTCCACTTCACAATTGGACTGATGAAGTTGACCCTGCCATTATGGCTGGAGAAGAATGGATTCATCCCACAAATGATATTGGGTGGATTTCAGAAGAAAATCAAGAGTTGCTAAAAAAAGAAGCGGATAATAAGAATGGCGCTTTTATGCATCCACAATTTGGCATTAACGACTAAAAAACCATTCTACCTAACAAAGGTAGAATGGTTTCATACTATCCAATAATAATTCGCTCTTTCGGGTATTTATAGCGAGGTGGCTGTTCTCTTCCACCACTAGCCAGTATAAATGTTAAAATACCGACACGCCCAATAAACATAAGTACAATGAGTACAAGTTTACCAACAGTTGTTAAATCTGGCGTAATACCTGTCGATAGCCCTGTCGTCCCGAAAGCAGAACACACTTCAACAATTAAACTCATAAGCGGTACATTTTCCGTAATAGATAAAATAAAGAGTGCTGTGGCACATAATAAAATCCCCATCGTCATAACGACAGATGCTTTCAGCACATCCTCTTCATGTAGCTGACGTTTGAAGACTCTAACTGTTCTCCCGCCTCTTGCAAAAGTGTATAACGATAATATACTAACAGCAAATGTTGTTGTACGTATTCCGCCCCCAACCGAACTTGGAGATGCCCCTATAAACATTAATATACTCATAAATAAAAGCGTCGGTTGTGACAATTCACGTATATCCATTGTAGCCAGTCCACCACTTCGCGTCGTCACAGATTGGAACAATGTATAGAAAACTGTTTCATGCCATGACTTTCCTGCTAAAAACTGATTTCGCTCTAGTAGAAAAATCATAATTGTTCCAACGATAACGAGTGCAAAAAATGTCGTTGTCGTCAATTTTGTAAATAACGAAAAGCGGAATAGTTGCTGTTTCCTTTTACTAAAGAATTGCTTTACTTCCATTAACACCGGGAAGCCAATTGCTCCTAAAATAATAAGCAACATATGAATCATTTGCACAATATAATCTTTTTTGTACGGAATTAGTGATTGTCCAGTTAAATCAAATCCTCCGTTCGTAGTTGCACTAACAGCGGCAAAGAAACCGTGGAAATAAGCTTCTTGCCAAGTTGGAAAATAAAGTAGAAATCTTGTACCTAATAGTATTGCTCCAATAAGTTCTATCGAAATAATTACAATTAAAATAGAACGCATCAATTCTACAAGGCCTGATAAATTCCCTTGATTATGATCTGCCATAATAAGTCTTCTTCTCTGCAAACCGATCTTTTTCCCCGTTATAATCCAAACAAACGTACCAAGTGCCATAATTCCTAAGCCGCCTAATTGTAAAATAAGGGCTAACATAATAATTCCTGCCGTAGTAAATGTATCTGAAATCGTAACAACAGACAATCCCGTAACACTTACCGCACTAACAGATGTAAAGAGGGCATCGATAAATGTCCATTTCACACCAGACTTCGTAACAAACGGGAAACTAAGCAATATCACCGATACAACTACTGCTAATAAATAAAACAAAACAATGAGTTGTACAGGACGTAATTTTTGTAAAAACTTTTTTATATCTCTCATTCCATCACTTCGCTACCTTTTTTTCTATCGATTAAATAAAGAAAAATCTTCACTTTCTTTATTTGTAAATAACTGCTCAAATAATTTGGCAAATACCATTCCATACACAGTTCCATTACCTCCATACGGCAATGCGTAAAATAAATTATGTATCTCTTTGTCTTCTTTTAAAATAGGGAGACCATCATGACTACCGCCAAATGCTGCCGCCCAATAGTACTCTGCCTGTATATTCTTATACTGCGGGAACATCTCTTTTACAATGTTAATAAGGATATCACGCTTATGCAATAATTTCGTATCACCAATTGTTTGAATTTGCATTGCTTCATCTAATCCGCCTACAATAATACGGTTTTGATACGTTCGAAAATATAAGTAAGGCCGTGCTGTTTCCCAAATTAATGATTGTTCATGCCAGCCTTCAAATGAATCTACCTTATTTGTCACAACTGCATATGATGTTTCCACTGTTGTATTTTTTTCTTTCTTTCCGAAAAGTGCTTCATAACCTGTCGCCATAATAATATTCTTTGCTACAATTTGATTTCCTGTTTTCGTGTAACAAATTAAATCATTTTGGCGTTTTTTTATATGTATGGCCTCTGTATGCTCAAGTATAGTAGCTCCCATTTGATTTGCTTTATGCAAAAGGCTATGTGCTAATAAATACGGATTCACTTCGGCATCACCATGCGTATATAACGCTGCTTGTTTTATAAATGAATACTTCTTCTTCATATGTGAATCGGTAAAATATTCAACCGGGAATCCATAATGGCGTAACGTATTATATTCTTCTTGTAAAAACGATACATCCTCATTTCTACTTGCATAATACAAACTACTTCGCGGAATAAACTGGGGATCAATATCGAGAGTCGGTACAACTTGCTCCATTGTTCGTAGCGCTTCGTAACAAAGCTTATATGCTCGTACCCCCTTTTTTTCACCAAATGTATGGATAAGTGAGGTTAGCGATTTATCATGAAGAAATTGTAGTAAACCTGTATTAGCAGCTGTGCTACCACATGCGATTGCTCGTTTTTCAATGAGCGTAACACGCATTCCAATTTTCGCTAACGAATACGCTATATGAGCACCTGCTTCTCCGCTTCCGACTACAAGCACATCACATATCATATCATTTTCTAACGTTGGATAACAAGGTATAGAAACTCCTGTATTCCAAAACAACTTACCAGTCATAAGTTTCATAATTATACTCCTAAAATATAAATTTCTCCTTTCTATGTTTTGTTATTTCCCATAAAAAAATCCAACTAACATACGCTAGTTGGATTTTTTTTAATTAGAACGCGCCTCCAGCCAATTTCCAACCGTCGGATATGTTTGTTTTACTGCTGTTCCACCGTAAACAACCGACATATGTCCCGTTGGTAAACATACATATTGTTTATCTGTGCTAGAAATATGATCTAGTAAAGCTTCTACTTGGCATGGCAGCGCTATATGGTCACGTTTCGCAGAAATATTTAAGACATTCGCCTTAATATTTGCAAGGTCTACCTTTTGTCCGCGAATAACGAGTTCGCCTTTCACTAATTTATTATTTTGATAAAAATCACGAATCCATTGTCTATACGATTCACCTGGGAATGGAATACCGTCACCAACCCACTTTTGAACTAATTTCCAGCTTTCGACGAAGCGCTCATTTTCTGAACGATCGAGTAAAGCAACATATGGACCTACAAAGTTTGTAATTGGTTTTAACATCTTATTTCCGAAATCAATCATTTCTGGCGGAATATTTCCGAATGTATCAACCGCTTTATCTAAATTGAAATATTTCTCATCTAATAAAGGACCGTATAATCCTGTTTCAGAGAAATCAAATGGACTTGTCATAAAGATTAAGTTGCGAATTGGCATGTGCGGATGAAGTGCCGCATAAATAGAAGTTAGCGTTCCACCCATGCAATAACCAAGTAAAGAAATCTCATCCGATTTCGCAGTTCTCATTACTTTCTTCACTGCTTTTGCAATATAATCGAACACGAAATCATCAAATTTCAAATGACTATCTTCTAAACCAAATGTGCCCCAATCAAGCATATACACATCAAAACCACGATCTACTAAATATTCCACTAAACTATTTCCTGGAGTTAAATCCATAATATACGGTTTATTAATAAGCGCGTATATTAATAGGATTGGAACTCTCTGTGTTTTTTCTTGTTTTGGAATGTAACGATACAGCTTCGTTTTATTCTTCGTCCAAATAACTTCTTTCGGTGTTAAACCAACTTGTGGTTCTGGTTCGCGTAATAAAACTTCGCTCGCTCTTTTCACACGGCGATATGCTTTACGATATTCTTCTGGGTACAACTCCAATTGCTTTTCCCATTCCGTTACGAATGTAGTCATTTTTCTATCTCCTTTTTGGTCAATTTCTTTCTAAAAAAAGAAGTGCATTCCTGCTATGGATATGCACTTTTTTCTTACTTCATTACATGTATAATCCGCCGTTAATGTTTAATTGCTGACCTGTGATATACGCACCGTCACGGCATAGATATACTACACCTTTTGCAATTTCATCAGCTTGACCAAAACGTTTTTTCGGGATTTTCGCAACGATTTTTTGACGTACTTCTTCTGGTACTTCTGCTACCATTTCAGTATCAATAAATCCTGGGCAAATTGCGTTTACAGTTACATTTGTTCTTGCAAGTTCTAACGCTAATGATTTTGTAAATCCTAACATACCTGCTTTTGCTGCTGAGTAGTTTGTTTGTCCAAATCCACCAGCTTGGCCAATGATAGAAGAAATACTAATGATTCTTCCTTCTTCTGCTTCCGATATGTATGGAAGTACCGCGCTTGTTGTATTAAATACACTGCTTAAGTTCACGTCAATTACGCGCTCCCAATCTTCACGATTTAATTTTTTGAATGTACGATCTCTTGTAATACCAGCATTATTAACAAGGATATCAACTTTACCAAAATGATTCACAGCTTCTTCTACAAGTCTGTTTGCATCTTCTACTTTAGAAACATCCGCTTGAACTGCATAAACGTCATGTCCTTCTTTTCCTAATTCATTTACTAAGTTTTCAGCTGCTTCTTTACTACTGTTATAGTTAATAACTACTTTTGCTCCCTCTTGTGCTAATGCTACTGTAATTGCTTTTCCAATTCCTTTTGCCCCACCTGTTACGATTGCTACTTTGCCATTTAATTGAACCATTTCTTTTCCCCCTTAAATGAATTTGTGAACGATTGTTATGAATCATTTTGGTACTCATATGAATAGAGTCCATATATTAATTATGTTTCGTTGTTTATATATGAAAAAGAGATTCTCCCTTTCCCTTTTACACGTTATAAACAAACGCGATTATCATTTTTTATTTTCTGGCTTATTTACAGGCTTTACTTCTTCTTTTACAGGTACTTGTAGTTTCGCTAGTACTGCATTTTGCTTTTCTAGCAATTCCAAAATTTGATCAACTTTCGTTTCTAGCGTGCGAATATCTTGTTTTACTTTCGTAACATCACGCTTTAATGTAGGAGCTTGTCCTAATGAATCCACTTTCTCTTCTAAAATTTCCTCAATGTTATCAACTTTATTTTCTAAATTGATAACAAGCGTAGCTACTCTAGCAATATCCTCTCTCGTCGGCACATTCACCTGTTCTAAATAATTTTTTGTCGTATCATTTAATGCTTTTTGATAAAACAAATTCAAATCTAGAACGCTGCCCATCCAAGCAGAATATTCTTCTGTTTTAATTGTTTCATTGAGCGCTTTTCCCCAAAATGTTTCGGTTTGTTCATAAGCATTTTTCCATGCTTGCAATGGATCGAATTTTTGATCAATCACTTCGACTACACTCCCTTTTTTGTTTTTGAAACAATTCAACCTATTCACTATTTTCTAATATTCTGAATAAAACTTCAAGTCTATATTTTATTTTTCTTTATTTTCCAATAAATGTGTTGACATTAAAAACAGATAGGTGTAAATTGCACTTATAAGCAAAAAATTCCATCTAACTGATTCATGAGGTGATGCACAATCATGCTACATAATGAACCAGAACACCCAGAAAGTTTGGAAAAAAACCAAGCGAAACAACCAAACTCCATGCCAAAAAACTTCTTAGTTCCTTTCTTACTTCTCTGTCTAAAAGACTGGAGTCTTCATGGTTACAAACTCATTCAAATGCTAATGGACATCGGCTTTTCTTCTGTTGACCAAGGTAATGTGTATAGAACACTACGCAAATTAGAAAAAGAAAACCTTATTTCTTCTACTTGGGATACAAGCGAAGGCGGGCCAGCGAAACGAATTTATTCTTTAACAGAATATGGAGAGCAATATTTAACAACATGTGCGACTTCTTTTGAACATTATCAAAATATGTTGCGGACGTTTTTCACGTTATACACCAATGCATTCTTTCCATTTTCTACTTCTCCAGAAAAGGATGAAAAGGATTCTTCATCTTCACCTGGTGGTACAGCAGAGTAATCTGCGTTCACAATATGCAAAAAAACATTTGGAGGTCAAACAATGGAAACTAAGCCATACGAATTAGTCGATGCATTTTGGAAAAACTGGTCTCAATCTCTTTCCCTCTTCTCTTCAGCTGGGAAACAATTAGAACAACTTACTTTAGAAACGTTAAAACAACAACAAGACGCTTTGCATAAATTAACATCAGGAGTAGATGAACTAGAAAAAGAACTACAACAATTCACTGCTCAGTTCAATAACCAATATACAGATTACGTGAAGCAATTAACTGGAAACTCTTTAAATGATCAAATTAACGAGTGGCAAGGGAAATGGAATGAACTTTCTACTCAAATGCACCAACTTACTGTTTCTCCTACGAAAACATCTTTGTCTATTCTTACTCAAACTAGCGGTCAATTTGAAGAAACAACTAAACAATTTATTGAACAACAACAATTACAACGTGACGAGGTTCAAAAACAGTTAGATGTTTTTTTGGGAGAGTTCAAGTCCAAACAACTAGAACTCGCAAAGCAGTTCGAGGAAAACTCAAAAAATTTATTTACTTCCATCAAGTAAGAAAAATGTGGGAGCTGACTGCAGCACAAACAAAACTCTTTCTTCCTCCTACTACATCAAGATGGCTGGCATTTTTCGATATGGAAAAGAAGGAGGCCAAAATGAATCCATTTCAAGAAGCACAAACTGTTCCCGAGCTTCGTTATGATGAGATTCAAGTCGGTGATCAAGCATCCCTTACAAAAACTATTACGGATGAGGACGTTATCAATTTTGCAAAATTGACTGGAGATGTGAATCCTATTCATATTTTAGATTCTTTTGCAAAAACGACAATGTTTAAAGAACGTATTGCCCATGGTATGCTCGTTTCAAGTTTTATTTCTACTGTCCTTGGAACGAAACTCCCAGGAAAAAATACGATTTATTTATCTCAAAACGTTTCATTCCGTGCTCCTGTCAAAATCGGCGATACCCTTCGCGTTGTGGCAGAAGTGATTAAAAAACGTGACGATAAAAAAATCATTACGTTGCAAACAAACATATATAATCAATCAGGTGATATTGTCGTGGAAGGTACAGCGACAATACTGAAAAAAGAGTAGCAAATTTGCTACTCTTTTTTTCATCCAATAACTTCTAATCACACCGATTACTTCCGTGTATGAGTACGTCGTTTCCACATAAAATAACGTTACCAGTTTAGATAGGTACTTAGCTGAACTGGACTACTTATAAGGATGTGTATCAACATGGTAAAAACAAACAAATTACTAGTTCCAGGTGCAGAACAAGCGCTTGAACAATTTAAATATGAAATCGCACAAGAATTCGGTGTTAGCTTAGGTTCTAATACAGCATCTCGTTCTAACGGTTCAGTTGGCGGTGAAGTAACGAAACGACTTGTCGCTTTAGCTCAACAACAATTACGTGGATAATACAATAACCTATGGCTTAGAGGCAGATATTCTCTGCCTCTTTCTATTTTTAACATACATAATCGTGCTTTTTCACATACTAGTAAGAGCAAACTGAAAGGAACGATATGTAACATGAAACGGATTAATATTAGCATGAGTCCTCCCCGTGTTCTTACTTTGTCTTTTATTATGTTATCAGTTATCGGTACATGCTTATTAAAACTACCAATTGCTACAACAACTTCTATTTCATGGATCGACGCTTTATTTACAACAGTTTCTGCTTGTACTGTTACTGGGCTTGGTGTTGTAGACACCGGAAAGGTATTTACTTTGTTTGGACAGTGTGTCATTTTAACGCTTATACAAGTGGGCGGACTTGGCATTATGAGCTTTGCCGTTTTAATTGCGATTATGCTCGGCAGAAAAATTGGTCTTCAAAACCGAATTTTGTTACAACAAGCGTTAAATCAAACGAACATTGGAGGCGTCATTCGCCTTGCCAAAGCATTATTTTTATTCTCTTTTACAGTCGAATGTATCGCTACTTTGATTCTTTCTTTTGAATGGGTACCAAAATACGGGATTGCTAAAGGGATCTATTATAGCTTTTTTCATTCGATCTCTGCTTTTAACAATGCTGGTTTTTCTGTGTGGAGCGATAATTTAATGTCCCATTCTCATAGCATTCTTGTCAATCTCGTTATTTCCTCCCTCATTATTTTAGGTGGGATTGGTTTTACAGTAATCGTAGATATAAAAAGAAAGAAAAATTTTAAAAACCTTACATTACACTCAAAACTTATGCTCTCTTCTACTCTAATCGTCAATATTATTGCGACTGTTTTTATTTTTATATTCGAGTTCCACAATTCCCTTTCTATGAGAGGATTTACCCCATTTGAAGAAGGAATGGCCGCTTATTTCCAGGCGGTTTCAACGCGTACTGCCGGGTTTAATACAGTTGATATTTCTGCATTATCAAAGCCTTCCCTACTATTAATGATGCTCCTTATGTTTATTGGCGCTGGTAGTGCTTCAACCGGTGGTGGAATTAAGTTAACAACCTTTTTAATCATGTTTTTTGGGGTATTTAAATTTTTACAAGAACAAGATGATATTGTCGTGTTTAAAAAATCTATTAAAGATACTCTCATTGTCAAAGCATTGACAATCACTATTATTTCCATTTCATTTATCTTTTTTGCTATTTTAATTTTAAGTATTACTGAGCGAGTTCCTCTATTGATGAGTGCTTTCGAGGTATTTTCAGCATTTGGGACTGTCGGTCTCAGTATGAATTTCACACCACACTTAACTATGATTGGAAAAGCTATTATCATCTTTATGATGTTTTTTGGGAAGATGGGACCTTTAACATTGGCTTTTTCATTTGCACGTAAAAAGAAACAAAAAATAAAATATCCGAACGAAGATATTTTAACAGGTTGACAACCGTATAAATTATCCATATAATGAAAGTACAATAGCATATCTCCAAAGGGGAGTAGCGTCCAAGAATCTTTCTTGGAAACAAAGTCGTCATTACGTAGAACTTAGTTCTTCCGGCTTTGTTGGCATTTTCATTACATATGTCTAGCAAGACCTTTGCCTATTAACGGCAGAGGTCTTTTTTGTATTCATTACCAAATTCTTCCAAAGTTAATAGGCAGGAGTATGGGGAAACTAAATAGTGGGGAAATTCTTCACTTATTTAGTACTTATAGAAATGAGAGGAGAATGTACATGGATGTATCATTATTATTGGAGTATGGTTGGGTATTACTCATCCTAATTGCACTTGAAGGGATTTTAGCGGCTGATAACGCTCTCGTTCTTGCAATTATGGTAAAACATTTACCAGAAGAAAAACGAAAGAAAGCACTATTTTACGGATTAGCGGGGGCATTTGTTTTCCGATTCGGATCGTTATTTATGATCTCATTCTTAGTCGATGTATGGCAAGTGCAAGCAATCGGTGCCATTTACCTTATGTTTATCGCTGGTAATCACTTATTTAAAACGTATGTTAAAAAGAATACGGATGAAGACACAGAAGAAAAAGAAGCAAAGAAAAAACAAGAGAACTTTTGGTGGACTGTATTTAAAGTCGAGGTTGCTGATATTGCCTTCGCCGTTGATTCAATTTTAGCTGCGGTTGCATTAGCAATGACTTTACCAAAAACAGGATTAGGTACAATTGGTAGTCTTGATACTGGGCAATTCGTTGTTATCTTTGTAGGTGGACTTATCGGATTAATCATTATGCGATTTGCAGCAACTGCTTTCGTACAAATATTAAAACGTAAACCAGGGCTTGAAACTGCAGCATTCTTAATTGTAGGTTGGGTTGGTGTGAAGTTAGCAATCTATACATTGGCACACCCTGCATTAAATGTAATTCCGCATTCATTCCCAGAATCTACTCCGTGGAAACTTACATTCTGGATTGTATTAGTTGGAATCGCAGTTGGCGGTTGGTTCTTCTCGAAAGAAGTAGAAGTAAAAGTAGAAAAGAATTTAGACGAAAAAGCGCTGTAATTACAGCGCTTTTTCTTTTTTTCCTTCCCCCTCTCAATGTCCAGAAAAAATTCTATTATACTATCTTTTGTAAACGTTTTCTTAATGTATGTATGTCCTTTTTGTGAAATATTGCACAAACTTATTGAAACTAAGAACAATTCCATGTACTTTATTCATATAAGGAGTATTTATAGATGATGTACTAAAGGAGCGTATTACTCATGCTAGAACAAGGATTAGATTATGTTGTCAAACTGGCTAAGAGCAAAAAACAAATGCTAGATACAAACCCGATGCAATATTTCATTCGTGCCGCACTTGCGGGTATTTATATCGGTTTTATTATTGTACTATGTTTTAAATTAGGTAACTTTTTTCACATTGCAGATTCACCAGCAACTTATTTAGCTGCTTCTATGTTTTTCGGAATTGCCCTCGTACTTATTATATATGGCGGTGCTGAATTATTTACTGGAAACACAATGTACTTCACTGTAGCAACTTTAAGAAAAGAAACAACGATTTCTGATACACTTCGTAACTGGGTTGCTTGTTATGCAGGGAATTTAGCTGGCGCTTTATTCTTTGCCTTACTATTTTACGCAACTGGCATTTTCGAAGCAATCGATCACGGTCACTTAATGAATAAAGTCGTTGAAGGAAAAATGAACACACCTACAATGCAATTATTCTTTAAAGCAATTTTATGTAACTGGCTTGTATGTCTTGCGTGTTTCTTACCTTCTCAAGTTAAAGGTGATACAGCAAAAATTATGATGATGATGCTACTCGTTTTCACATTCTTCTTATCTGGTTACGAGCATAGCATTGCAAACTTATCACTGTTTGCTCTATCTTTAGTTTCACCGCATCCGGAGACAATTTCTTTTGCAGGTGCTATTCATAACTTAATTCCAGTTACAATCGGTAACATTATCGGCGGGTCCGTATTTGTCGGTATGGTTTACCATTACTTAACAAAGAAAGAACCTGACGTGAAACAAGAAGAAACTGAATTAGTAGCAGCTCAACAAGAAGAAATCATTCCGTTACAAGCACATATGAAACATTAAAAACTCCAAAGTTTTACTTTGGAGTTTTTAGCTCCCCACATATTTAACAACAAGGTGCGGATTAATTTCTCCTTCTTCCTTTCCCTTATTAATTCTCTGTTTCATCTTGTGCATACCGATGACATCATTCGTATGAAGGTGAATTTCATTTACATATAAACCCTCTTTACAAAAAGCCTCTACAAAATCTAATCCATTTCTTTCCCCCCATCCCATATTAAAATCAAGGGAAAGAATATTCACATCATAATCCCGAACCATTTGCAAAGCACATTCTACTGTAGTGGCGAGCACATACCCGTACGGACAACTTCTTTGATCATCCATATATACATTCATTTTCTATCCCCTCTCTATTTTGTATACGTGACCAACATGTAACATATTGCCCCAAGGCTAATAAAAGGACCGAAAGGAATTTGGCTCCTCATTTTCATACGTTTTAATACTATACCAACTCCAAAGAAACAAAGACTAAAGCAAGATGCTAAAAATAAAATCATAAAAATCCCTTTCAGTCCCACTATAAATCCAAGTAACGAAAGTAATTTTATATCCCCTCCACCAAGCCCTTCTGGATATACCTTTTGCATGCAATATAACAAAATGAATATAACGCCACTACCAACTATACTATCTGTCCAAGTCACTAACGGTACAAAAACACATTCTAAAATGAGTAAACAGGCAAACCAAACTAAAATACGATTGGGGATTAACATATATATGTAATCTGTAACTGAAATAATAAGTAGTAGCGAAAAAAGCGATATAATGATGATAAGCTCTCGTTCCACCCCAATCATATATACAGTAAGAAGAAATATCATTCCTGTTACAAGTTCAAATGCTACGTACAAAATTGAAATTTTCCTCTTACAATTCGTACAACGTCCTCTTTGTATACAAAAAGAAATGATTGGAATCAATTCTTTTGGCTTTAGCACATACTTACAATAATGACAATGTGAACGCGGAGTAATGATAGACTCACCAAGTGGTACTCTCATCGCAATTAACATAAAAAAAGAACCAAACACCATCCCCACTAACAATGCATATAAATAAGTGAACATCCCTTCCTCTCCTTTCCAGAAGAACATAGCAAAAAAAGGAGAGAACTTCTACTTCATATTATTTCTATTCTATTAAAAAAGCAGGCCATTTTCTGGCCTGCTTTCCCCTATTTTATACGATGAAATATACTGCTTTTAATGGTCCGTGTACTCCAACAACAAGATTCATTTCAATATCTGCCGAGTTACTAGGTCCTGTAATAAAGTTAATACAAGATGCTACTCCCTCGCCATTTTCTACACGTGTGTTCATATCCTGAACTGCTTGTGTAATACGAGGCACAAGTGTTTCACGTGGAATAATAGCAAAGTAAACAGTTGGTAAAAAGTGTAAAGAACGACCTTGGCCTTTATGACTTTGTACAACAATCGTACCAGATTCAGCTAAAGTATAATCACTAAATGCGATTCCAATATTCGCTCTTTCTGCGATACGCATATTCTCTTCTTTTTTCTCAGGATCCCATATATTCACTTCAACATTTTGCTTTGGAAGCTCTTCTTTAAATAAAGAAGTCAATCCATAAGAATCAAAACGTTCATCTGCCGATAACATAATAGGTCCCCCGCCGTTTTCCACGATTACTTTTTGAATATCTTCACGTAAACGGTCGTTTGTCGTTTCCACTACAGTTGTATGAATGTTTGTACATTGATTTTTAAATACTTCTAACAATTCTTCTTGTGAATAATCTTTTAGCGTTTCTACATTCACATTACTTTTCCATGTTGGACGCTTTACGCCTTCCGTTTTCCGCTTACGTCCAAGTTCTTTTGCAATATTATCTAGAAAGGACTCACGGTTTTGAATTAATCCTGTCATTATTTGTCCCCGCCTTTCTTATGATCTTTATACCAATCACGGAATCGTTCTTTACTTGGAGCTGGGAATTCACGAATATCTGTCCAGTTTTTAAGTGGCCCAACACCTTTTGATACACGGTTGCCAGATGTAAATGGACTCATTGCTGCTGGCGCCATTTTTGATCCCATTTTATATAAAGCTGCTGAAGATGCACCCATACTAAACATTTTCATTGCTAATTTTTCTGCAAGTGGTGCACGTCCTTCTTGCTCAACAATTACTTGACGATGTTTTAATAATAAATCATGCAATGGTATTTTTACTGGACAAGCTTCCGTACACGCTCCGCATAAACTAGAGGCATATGGAAGCTCTTTGTAATCATCATATCCGCCTAAAAGTGGTGTTAATACCGCACCGATTGGTCCTGAGTATATAGAACCATACGAATGTCCACCAACGTGACGATATACAGGACATACGTTAACACAAGCAGCACAACGAATACATTGCAATACTGAGCGGAATTCAGATCCAAGAATTTGAGAGCGGCCATTATCAACAACAACTAAGTGGAATTCTTCTGGTCCATCTACTTCCTCTTCTTGAATTGGTCCCGCTACAGTTACATAACTTGTTAATTTTTGCCCTACTGCGCTACGACATAGTAAACCCACTAAAACATCTAATTCTTCCATTGTCGGAACCATACGTTCCATACCCATTACTGCAATTTGAGTTTTCGGAATCGACATAACAAGATCGGCATTACCTTCGTTCGTTACTAAACAAAGAGAGCCAGTATTTGCAACTGCAAAGTTACAACCTGTCACACCAATTTCTGCATCCATAAATTTCTCACGAAGTTGTTTACGAACAAACTTTGTCATTTCGTATGGATCATCAGAATTTTCATAGCCAAGCTTTTCTTTAAATACATCACGAATTTGTGCTCTATTTTTATGAAGTGCAGGCGCAATAATATGTGAAGGTGGATCGTTATCTACTTGCAGAATATACTCTCCTAAGTCACTTTCTAACACTTCACAACCAATCTCTTCAAGGGCATGATTCATACTAATTTCTTCAGTTACCATTGATTTTGATTTTACAACTTTCTTCGCTTGCTTCTTTTTTGCAACGTCTTGAATATACTTTGCTGCATCCTCTTTCGTTTTCGCAAAGTACACGTGTCCGCCTCTTTTAGATACATTTTCACTTAACTCCATTAAATAATAATCAAGATTTTCTAACGTATGTTGGCGAATTTCTTCACCTAGTTCACGCCACTCTTCCCAGTTTCCTAATTCGTCCGCTGCTTTTAAGCGGTTCGTATATAAGCGCGTTTGTGCAGAAGATACTGCTCCGCGCATAAAAGAATCTTGAATTCCATCGCCAACGCGATCATTAAATTTTTTCTCACTGATTTTCATAGACATAGCTTATGTTCCCCCTTCATGAGCGACTATTTAGTACCTCAGCAATATGCATTACTTTTATTTCTTTTCCTAAACGCTCAATACGTCCGCCAATGTTTAACAAACACCCACAATCTGCACCGATTAAATAATCAGCACCTGTTTCCATTGCACTATCTACCTTTTCATCTACCATTTGCTCAGAAATTGGAGTCATCTTCACTGAAAACGTTCCCCCAAACCCACAACAATTTTGTTCGTTTGGCAGTTCTCTCACAGTTAATCCTTTTACGTTTGATAATAAAATTCCTGGTGCCTCTTTTACTCCAAGCAGGCGTGTCATATGACAAGATTTATGAATAGTAGCTATCCCTGGTAAGCTTGCACCAACATCTGTCACTTTTAAAACATCTACAATAAATTGTGTAAATTCATATGTTTTATCAGCAACCTTTTGTGCACGTTTAGCCCACTTCGGATCATCTTTAAAAACATGCGGATACTCATGAAACATTGTCGCACAAGAACCAGATGGTGTAACGATATATTCTGCATCTTCAAAAGTTTCAATCATATGTTTCATCGCTTCTTTTGCTGCTTCTACATGGCCGCTATTATAAGCAGGCTGACCACAACAAACTTGTGCTTCTGGAAATTCAATTTCACAACCTAAACGCTCCAACACTTCAACTGTTGCTTTGCCGACGTTTGTTTCAAACATATCGACTAAACAAGTAACAAATAAAGTAACTTTCATAATTATTACTCCCCCTTTTTACAACTCCACCAACAAACATATGGTCATCAGATGACTGAGAAAAGAAGAAGTAGGCTCAACCATGGCCTATCCTCTCCCTCTTCTAAAGAAAACGCTTACTTAATCTTTCTCTATTTTATCAAAAAATTTGATTTTTAAAAGATTAAATTACGAATTTATATCGTTTTTACCTGTGACAATATGTTCTACATTTGTTAAATGATCTAGCATTGCTTGCTGCGCTAATTCTACATCTTGCTTTAACACTGCATCATATATAACTTGATGCTCTTCTATAAGTCGTTCTGATGTTGTTTGTTCACCATATAAAATAATGCGTCTTGATTCACCAATCGTTTCAGCAATCATCTCTGAAACGTGATTCATGAGTTCAAGCAAAATGTTATTATGCGAAGACTCCGCAATTCCCATATGGAACTGAAAATCTGCTTTTTCGCCAGCCTTTTCATCCCCAATGCTCTTTGCCATTTCATCTAACCAATGCTTCATATTTTGCAAATTATCTTCCGTACGTTTTGCCGCAGCTGCTCGAACTGCCCCCACTTCAAGCACCTTTCGTACTTCTAATAAGTTCAAAATATCTTCTTTCTTCATTAATAATTTATTGTTTAATGATTTTGTTAATGAAGAAGAATCGAAATTCTTCACATATGTACCTTCTCCTTGTTTCATCTCAATTAAGCCCATTGCTCTTAGCGCACTTAGCGCTTCACGAACAGCAGATCTACCAACTTGAAACTGCTCAGCTAATTGATGTACAGGAAGTAGTTTGTCACCAGGTTTTAACGTACCATTTTTAATCATTGTTAAAATAGCTTCAGATACTTCTTCGTAAATCTTTTTCGGTTTAATAGATTTGTACTCCAGTTAAATCACCTCAGTATCTTCCAAACAACAATTGAAACGATTTATAAGAACTTTGCATCATAACTATTTTAGAACGAATTGGTAAGAAGTACAAACGTTTTGTTCATAAAATCGTCAAATTTTTAATATTTATTTGATATTAATTTATATTTATTCCTCTATTCGTTTGCACTCATGAAGAAAAGCATGTCCTTCACGTTAGAACATGCTTTCTTCAACTTGTATTTTCAATTTAATACTAACCGTCGTTCCATGCCCTTTTTCACTTTCAATTCGCCACTGTCCATCATGTATATGAACAATTTGTCTAACAATGGCAAGGCCTAAACCTGTTCCACCATGTTGACGACTTCTCGCTTTATCAACGCGGTAAAAACGTTCACCAAGATTTTCTAAATGCTCTGTTTCAATACCGATTCCTGTATCTTTTATGTTTAATTCACAGTACTCATCTATCTGCCTGAGTGTTATCACAATATCCCCGTTTTGATTTGTATACCGTATCGCATTATCTAACACGTTATGAAGCACTTGTTGCATACGATCCTCATCAATCATTACAATGATTTCTGGATTTAAATTTGTTGAAATACGAATTTTCTTTTCTATAAACTTAATCTCATACGTATCTAACACATCTTCAATCAATTGTGAAAAAACGATAGGTTGTTTCTTTAACGGAAAATGTTCACCTTCTAATTGTGCTAAATCTAATAAATCATGAACGAGACGCTGCATACGACCCGCTTCTTTATGAATGAGCTGTGTTACTTTTTCCTGCTGTGGTCCCTTCGCTACACCATCTAAAATAGCTTCACTATATCCTTTTATATAACTAAGCGGTGTTCTTAGTTCATGCGAAACGTTAGCTAAAAATTCCTTACGCTTTACGTCTTCTGTCTCTAAAGAATTTGCCATTTTATTAAATGCCTTTCCTAATCGTCCAATTTCATCTTCGGAAGAAATTGTAATCCGTTCTGAGAAATCTCCCGTAGCCAAATGATTGGCAACTCGTTCCATTTGCGAAAGCGGTCTCGTAATAGCAATAATAATCTTTCTACCAATCCATATTGTCAGTAAAGTCATAGCAAGTGCTAACGGTGCTAAAATAAGGCCCATATCATATATTAAGTCTTTTATACTTTTTAAAGGAATATAAGAATATACAATGCCAACTAACTTTTTATTTTCTAAAACAGGGATGACAACCCCCATAATATTTCGGTCAAAATGTTCCTCATACCCTATCTTTTTCACAGTTTTTCCATCTAATAACGCTTGCCTGTCCCCTTCACTTATAAGAGAATGATGATGCACATCAAAAGGTAAACACGCGCTTAAATCACGCGGATTAGATACGAAAAGAACATCTGAACTAGATATTTGATCAAATGCTCTTACTTTCTCTTCAAAAGTTGCTATTCCTTCACGCTTATCATATTGCGCAGCAAGACGCTTCCCTTCCATTACTAATGAATCTTTTAAATTATCAACGTATAGTTTTTCATACGAGTATAAAGATACAAAATAAAGAAAGGAAACTGTTACACATACTGCACATACTACTGTAAGCCAAAGCTTCTGTACCATCGTAAACATACGTTACACCTCAAATTTATAGCCTACACCCCAAACCGTTTGAATGTAGTTCCCGCTTTCTCCAAGCTTCAAACGCATCGTTTTCACGTGCGTATCCACTGTTCTTGTACTTCCGGCATAATCATATCCCCATACCTTTTCCAGCAATTGTTCCCGGCTAAATACTTGTCCCGTATGTTGGCAAAGAAAATAGAGTAAATCAAACTCTTTTACTGTAAGAGAAATTGGCTCACCATCAGCCTCAATCTTCCTACTTTTTTCATTAATAAGGATCGGTCCAAACTGAATCTCCTCTTGTTGCTCCTGCTTTGTATAACGTCTTAACACAGCTTCCATACGAGCAATTAGTTCTCCCGGACTAAATGGCTTTACAATATAATCATCTGCTCCCATACGCAAGCCGTTGACCCTATTCCACTCTTCACCTTTTGCTGTTAAAAATATAATTGGTACATCTGACGTTTTTCTAATTTCTTTACAAACTGAAAGTCCATCCATCTCTGGCATCATAATATCTAATACAACGAAATCATAATGATCCGTCTCTAATTTTTTTAGAGCCTCTTTTCCATTTTCAGCTTCTCCCCACTCGTATCCGAAATTATCTAAGTACATTCCAACAAGCTGCCTCATATCACTTTCATCATCTACAACTAGCACCCTATATTTACTCATTGTTCTTCCCTTCCCTCTCTATGAGTTGAAACGGCCCTTTTCCGACTTTAATTGTTTGTTTTATTTTCAAGCTCTTCATATCCATGACACACACTTCATCACTATCATAGCTTGCTACGTATCCTTCTGCTCCGCTCTTCAAAAATGCAAATGGATTCGATCCTACTTCTACAGAAGCCACCTCTTTATACGTGCTAACATCAAACTTTCTAAGCGTATTCGAACCGTGACTTAATGCATATACATACTTATTATCCTTCGTTATATTCACAGGCATAAAAGGAGCATGTAAAGAACGTACCATTTCTCCGCTTTGCAATGAATACACTAATACTTTCTCATTGACTTGATTTCCATCACCATGTCCGCCAATCCATATTTCTTTCCCATCTGGGCTAATTGTCGCTCCCGTTGATGCTGGGGGAATCATAAAGGATTGTATCACTTCTTTTTTCTTTGTATCAATGGTCGTTAGCTTCGTATCATAAAAGTTTAATACAGATAACTGGTTATCGTGCTCTACCATCGTTATTGGTCCTTTTCCTGTTGATACACTCCCTGTCTCTTTCCCTTTTATCATAAAGAACCTTACCTTTTGAGCAGTTTGATCGGCAGCAAATAATTGTTTTTTATCCTCGGATACAATCACATTTACAATGCCTTTTCCAGTTTTATATTTGTCCACTTGCCTTCCTTCTGCTAGTGAATATACATACATGTACTCTAACTGCTTGCCATATACAAGTATGTCCTCACCGTTTGGAAGTAGTGCAACTCCTGCCATTGGTTCATTAAGTTCCCATGTCGTAATTAATTTTTTAGTTTTTTCATCAACAAAACTGATACTACCTTCTTTTATATTCGTTGTTATAATAACACTTTTATCTTTAGCAATCGGTGTATATGTACTTCCTTGACACCCTACTAATAGAAATAAAAAACAGAGAAGAAAAACATACTTTCTCAAAAGATTCCCTCCATCTTCGGATGATTTCGTTATAATTGTAAAATAACAAATAAATGTGTGGAAAGTGTGAAATTTTCCTTTCTTACTTCATTTACATATATAATGTACAACAAATAGAATTTGAGGTGTGCAAATTATGCTTTTTCCTGATTTAGCGAATAAAATTGTACGAGAAGTACGCAGGTTAATTAAAGAAAATATCATTATCATTAATATACAAGGCGTTATTATCGCAAGTACAGATGTAGAAAGAATCGGCCAATTTCATGAAGGTGCACTCCGATGCGCGAAACAAAAGAAAACTGTCATTATTACAAAAGAAGATGAACGACGTTTGCAAGGCGTAAAGGCGGGTATGAACCTCCCCTTACTATTTCATGACGAAGTAATTGGTGTCATTGGAATTACAGGCGAACCTGAAAACATTTCACAATACGGAGAAATATTACGTAAAATGACCGAACTACTCATTCACGAAAACTACTTTTTAGAACAACTAGAACTTGAACACCGTTCTTATGAAACATTTGTCTTTGATTGGCTTCAAAATACAGACTGGTCTCCAAGCTTTCTCGATCGCGCAAAAACACTTGGTATTGATTTATATAAGAAGAAACAACTTATTTTGTTCTCTATCGATCAAAATGACACGATGCTTCAGCGTAAGATTTGGCAACACGTACGCAATCTATTAACAAAGGAGCATCTATTTGTTCGCTGGGGAAATGATCGATTCATTTTATTTACAGCCACAAACTCCAAAGAGCAAACGTATCAATTTTTAAAAAGATTAAAACAAGACTGTGAAACTTTGTTTTCTATTCCTTTATATATTGGGATTGGACAATCCGTTACACCAAGCAATATGAACTTATCGTACGAACAAGCATTACAAGCTCTTTCCGTATCACTTGAAACGAAAAAAATTGTATTTAATGAAGATTTACGTTTAGAAATGTGCTTACAAGATATTTCTGCTGAAACGCGGGAACAGTTTCTAAGGCGCACCATCGAAAACTTACTATCATCTCCTGAGCTTATGCACACTTTACGCTTATTTATTGATTATAACCAATCCTATAAACAAACAGCTGAACAATTACATATACACATTAACACATTGCATTACAGACTTAAAAAAATTGAGGAGCATACAGGACTTGACCCGAAACAATTCAAAGACTTAAACATTTTATACTTCTCGCTCCTCTTATTAGATAATCATACAAAAAAGAATGATAAAAAAGATTAATCTTTAGATGATTATACATAGAAAGAATCCCCTAACTTTTTTATCATTATAATGAAAGCACTGTTACAACGTTTTTTATGATGACTAAATACGTTAACAGTTTGAGGGGGATTTCCAATGTTAGAAAAGCAAATTATTCATTCATTCGTATCCATTGTTGGCAAAGATAATGTAGATACATCCAATATGGGGCGTTTAACGTATAGTTATGATGCCACTCCAAACTTCCAAGCAATGCCTGATGCAGTCATTGCTCCTCGTAATACAAATGAAGTAGCTGAAGTGTTAAAAATATGTAACACTCACAAAATCCCTGTATATGTTCGTGGTTCTGGAACAAACCTTTGCGCGGGGACATGTCCACTTGAAGGCGGTATCGTCCTTATCTTCCGCCATATGAATAACATTTTAGAAATTGATGAAGAGAATTTAACAATTACTGTACAAGCTGGTGTAATTACACTTGATATTATTAAAGCGGTAGAAGAAAAAGGTTTATTTTATCCACCAGATCCAAGCTCGATGAAAATTTCTACAATCGGCGGTAACATTAATGAAAACTCAGGTGGATTACGCGGATTAAAATATGGCGTAACACGTGATTATGTGATGGGTCTTGAACTTGTCTTACCAAATGGCGATATTATTCGTACTGGCGGTAAATTAGCAAAAGATGTAGCTGGTTACGATTTAACTCGTTTATTTATCGGTTCTGAAGGGACACTTGGCGTCGTAACAGAAGCAATATTAAAACTTGTTCCTATGCCTGAAACGAAGAAAACGATGCTTGCACTATATGAAGATATTAATGAAGCTGCACGTGCTGTTTCTTCTATTATTGCAAATAAAATCATTCCAGCGACACTTGAGTTTTTAGACCAGCCAACAATTGAAGTAGTAGAGGAGTTTGCACAAATCGGTTTACCAACTGATGTAAAAGCAATTTTATTAATCGAACAAGACGGTCCGCCTGAAGTTGTCAATCGAGATATTGAAAAAATGGCTAACGTTTGCCGCTCTATGAATGCAGTCGATGTTCGCATTGCAAAAGATGAAGCGGAAGCAGATGCGCTTCGGACAGCTCGCCGTAGTGCACTATCAGCACTTGCAAGATTAAAACCTACTACAATATTAGAAGATGCAACGGTACCACGCTCACAAATAGCTCCGATGGTTGAAGCTATTAATGCGATTGCAAAAAAATATAATATTCCTATTTGTACGTTTGGGCATGCTGGCGATGGCAACCTACACCCAACTTGTATGACAGATGCTCGTAATGAAGAAGAAATGCACCGAGCTGAACAAGCTTTTGCTGAAATATTTGCGAAAGCAATTGAACTTGGTGGCACAATTACTGGTGAACATGGTGTTGGTGCGATGAAAGCTCCGTATTTAGAAATGAAATTAGGTAAAGAAGGTATTGCTGCCATGCAAGGAATTAAACAAGCCTTCGATCCAAATAACATTATGAACCCTGGCAAGATGTTCGCGAAAGACACTCGCAAAAGAGTGGTGGTTGAACGATGACAACATTAAATAAAGAAAACATTCAAAAAGAATTTAAAGAAAGATTAAGTGAAGATGAACTACTAAACTGTATGCGATGCGGTTTCTGTTTACCTACTTGTCCTACTTACATTCAATCTGGATATAAAGAATCACATTCACCACGAGGACGTATCGCAATAATGAAAGCGGTCGTTGACGGTTTAATCGAACCAGATGAAGATGTTGAAAATACATTGAATGTTTGCCTTGGCTGCCGTGCTTGTGAACCTGTTTGTCCATCAGGTGTAAATTACGGACATTTATTAGAAGAAGCTCGTGATATTATCAATCAAAACAAAAAGTTCTCGGTGCCAGTGAGGGCCGTTCGTAAAGTCGTTTTTGAAGGACTATTCCCGCATCAAAATCGAATGAGAACATTAACAGGACTAATCGGATTTTATCAGCGTTCTGGTTTACAAACGCTAACACATAAAACAGGGATTATGAAGTTATTCCCTGAAACACTTGCAACGATGGATCTCGTTTTACCAAAAGTCCCTAAAATGAAAGCAATGAAAGATCGTCCTGAATTTTTACCTGCTGAAAGTACAAAAAAGAAACAAGTTGCATTCTTCACAGGCTGTTTAATGGATACGATGTTTTTAGAAACAAATAACGCAACGATAAAACTTCTTCAGTTAGCTGGTTGTGATATCGTTATTCCAAAAACACAAAGTTGCTGCGGTGCATTACATGGGCATGCTGGTGAAAAGAGCGGAGCGAAAGAATTAGCGAAACGAAATATAAAAGCATTCGAAGATTTAAACATCGACTATATTATTACGAATGCAGGTGGTTGCGGAGCTTACCTCGTAGACTACGATTATCTTTTAAAAGATGATCCAGAGTGGGCTGAACGCGCAAAGCAGTTTGTTTCTAAAATTAAAGATATTACTGCTATTCTAGTAGAACTAGATTTCCATAAACGGAATGACTTACGACTGCCAACGCAAATTATTACGTATCAAGACTCTTGTCATTTACGCAATGTTATGCGAACCTCTTCAGAACCTCGTATGTTACTAGAAGCAATTCAAGGCGCAACATACCGTGAAATGAAAGATGCGGATCGCTGCTGTGGTTCTGCTGGTATTTACAATATTGTTCATTCAGAACTATCCATGGAATTTCTAGATTATAAAATGGACCGTGTGCATGAAACAGAAGCAGCAACTATTGTTACTGCAAATCCAGGTTGTCTACTACAAATGAAATTAGGCATTGAACGAGAAGGACTTTCTCATAAAATGAGAGGAATTCACATTGTAGATTTATTATTAGAAGCAATTGAAACCAACTCGTAATAACTCGTAACATACGTAATAATAGGAAAACGGCTATCTCCTTCGTCTATGTAAAGAGATAGCCGCTTTTTTGTCCGCTACAAGATTAAGAATATGTTACTTTATTATAAAAAAGAACAACAGGAACATTACAGTTTTGTAAAAATCAATCCAGTATATTCCTCAAAAAAACGCTCAAATCATTGATACAATAGGATTCTTCATTTTCAATATAGGTACATTTATCCAAAAACCGCCTCTTAAAACCTAGTATAAAAATGCTGGAAATTCCTTTTATACTCTATGTTTCTCTTATTTTTTCCCTTTTCTTCACTTAGGATAAATTAGGTAATTTTAAAGTCTATGAATTTTTTTCCATCTTTTTTCTAGCAAATTGTATGCTACGATGAATTTGTCAGTCAGACAGGCTGTCAAAACAAATCGTGTGAAAACAAATTAAAACTTTATATAGGGGGACACACATCATGAAAAAGCGTGTTTTATTATCTGTAGCTGCTGCAACAGCTCTTACTTTAGGAGTATCATCTTTAGATGCACAAGCTGCAACAGTACAACCATCTAACATAAAGGTTCAAAATATTCAGCATTCAAAAGTGATGATGAAGCAAATGAGCCAACAAGAATTACAAGCATTCTTACAATCTATGGGCGTTGAGTCATTAGCACAATGGCAACAAGGAAATTTCCAACCAAACTGCTTCATTCCTGGTCAACAACCAACTGAAAATGTTGTAACTGAGCAACCAACAGCTAAGCCAGAAACTCAAAAACCAGTTGAGCAAAAACCAGTTGAGCAAAAGCCTGCTGAAGAAGTTCAAAAACCAGAAGCTCAAAAACCTGCTGAAAACAACAATACTCAAAAACCTGCTGAACAAAAGCCTGCTGAGCAAAAGCCTGCTGAAGAAGCAAAATCTTTAAGCGAATTCGAACAACGTGTTGTTGAATTAACAAACGCTGAACGTGCAAAACAAGGCTTACCAGCACTAAAAATCGATACTGAATTAAGCAAAGTAGCACGTGTTAAATCTGAAGATATGCAGAAGAATAACTACTTTGATCATAACAGCCCTACATATGGGTCTCCATTTGACATGATGAAGAAATTTGGTATTTCTTATACATCTGCAGGTGAAAACATTGCTCAAGGCCAACGTACACCTGAAGAAGTAGTACAAGCTTGGATGAACAGTGCTGGACACCGTGCAAACATCTTAAATAACGGCTTCACTCACATCGGTGTTGGCTATGTAGAAAGCGGCAACTACTGGACACAACAATTTATTACGAAGTAAATAGATTAAAAGAGTCTTCTCATAATGAGAAGACTCTTTTTTACATTTCATAACTTTCTATTATGTATGAGTACAATATGTAGAACATAAACAAAATAGAGCCACAACTTATTACACTAAGTAACACATAAAATCCCCATTTCAAGTTCAAAAACAAGGAAAACAATATACTACATGCCATCACTTGAAAAATCCGCCTACTCACTAAACGAATTTTTTGTAATTTGACTGGGTCTTTTTCCGTACTCTTAACTTTTTTAAATCCTTTACTAAGCATAAAAAGAAACATACTAATTCCAATTGTTAGTCCTGTCTGAAAGGATATCATGCTTCCAAAATTAATAAAGAGAATGAGCATATGGATAAACACCATAAATAAAGTAATCGTCTTTAGAAATCCACTTATAATGACATGCTCACCTTCATTAAACTTATATACATTATGTGAAATAATATACACGAATCCATGTAAAAAAATAATAAGACAAGGAATAAATGCTATAACAACTTGTTTACTCATAAACTCGTTTGGCTCACCATTTTCATTCCAATGTACTGCCATAAAGTTTGGTAAGTATGGATAGAGGCATAGAGTAACTAAAAGACAAGCGAAAAACATTCCTAGTATATATTTATATTTGACCAAGTAATTCTCACCTCTCTTTTCTCTTAACGGCTTCGCTTCTTTTAGAGAAATTCCTGCAAGAATCTACTTTTCTCAAATTTAAACTTACACTTTATGCATTCATTCTTTGAAATTCTTTCATTATATTATTTAATTTTATCGGAAATGGTACATCCACTTCGATCTCTTCTTTCGTAATTGGATGCAAGAAATGAATCTTCATCGCATGTAATGCTTGCCTGGACATATATTTCGTTTGTCCACCGTATAATACATCTCCAACTAATGGATTACCATGATAGCTCATATGAACACGAATTTGATGTGTTCTACCTGTTTCTAATTGTAACGTTACGAACGTAGCATTTTGTTTTTTAAAATACTTCTCTACTTTATAATACGTAATTGCTTGGTCCCCCTTTGGAGAAACACGTCGTCTCGTCGCATGATGGCGATCTCTTCCGATAGCTGCGTCAATTGTTCCTTGCTTACCTTTTACTTTCCCTTCCACAAGCGCCGCATATGTTCTTTTAATTTTCCGTTCCATTAATAAACGATCCATAATTGCACCAGCAATTCTATGCTTAGCAAACACGACACCACCTGTCGTATCTTTATCTAACCGATGAATATGACGAACCTTCGTCTCTAAACCTTGCATTTGAAAATGAAAGGCAACGAGGTTTGCAAGTGTTCCCGTTCCACCTTTTTCAGCAGGATGCGTATCCATCTTCTCAGGCTTATTTACGATGAGTACGTGATCGTCTTCATATATTACATCTAATTCACCATATTCAGGCTCTACATCGTACTCTTCCTCCATAAACATATGCACTTGTAACTTATCGCCTTCTTTTAAAAGCTCATTCCATCTTCTCTGTTCTCCGTTAACGGTAACACCTTTTTCCATACGAAGCTGATGTAACAACTTTTTCGGTATTTCCCATTCTATTTTTAATAACGAATCAATACTTATACCATTCCATTTCGCTGGAACAGTAATTTCGCACCATTCGCCCTTTTTCTTCGTTTCCATACTGTATCACCTTATTTCTATTGATTCTCTCATTGTAACGGAAAACACAATTTGATGCACCGTCAAAAATAGAGGACAGTCTTATAGTAGACTGTCCCCTCACGCTCTACGCCGTTTCATTTCCTGCAATACTTCGTCCGCTTTTTGCTCATACGATAAATCTTTAAAGAAATCCGCCAATCTTTTATAATCATTATACGTATCTAATAAATCATCCATCTTTTCTACTTTCATCACGTGTTGTTTTTGCTTCATTTTTACTGGATAACGATAGCCCGATACTTCTTGTATTTTGTAATACTCATCCTCTACTTGAATGACCTTTACAAGTTCTTCTTCTTCCGCATCCATCGTATACCCATCAAAATCTCTCAGCAATTCATAAATGATATGAGTCCATTCATCTTTTGGATAAAATCCTTTTTCTAACCGATAACCGACAATGCGATACATATGTCCATCGTTTTCTGCAAACTGTACTGTATCATTTAGCTTAAACTTAAAATAACGAAACATTGCCTTCACCTACTTATATGTAATGTTCTTATCACATACTATTTGCAAAATGTAGGTCTTGCTATTCATAAAAAAATACTCATCTATAAGATGAGTATTTTTTACGATGATTTTTCTCTTTTCTTTCGAAATGGTAACCACCAGTTCCAGTCTCCAAACAATTTCATTAAACTTGGTACGAGCATAAGACGAATAATTGTCGCATCAAGGAATATCGCTAATGCAACGCCAAGCCCCATTTGCCGTACTGGTAAAATATCAGTAAAGGCAAACGCACCAGTTACAACAATCATAATTAACGCAGCTGATGTAATGATTCTACTTGTTGACACAAGTCCTTCTAATGTCGCTTGATCGTTATCTCCTGTTTCTTCATACAGTTCATGAATACGTGAGATAAGAAAGACTTCATAATCCATGCTAAGCCCAAATACGAGACCGAAAATGAAGATTGGTAAGACAAATAGAACAGGACTCGCTTCTAAACCAAAATGCCCACCTTCAAATAACCAAACAACAATTCCTATTGTTGCACTTAAACTAAGTATATTCATAATAATTGCCTTAATCGGAATGAGTATAGACCGGAATGCAAATAATAATATAACAAAGGTCGATCCAAATATAACAGACATACCAATTGCAACTTTATCTTTAATTTCATCTTCTAACTCTTGTTGGAACGTCGTCATCCCGCCTAAATAATACGTAACATCTGTTTCTTTATAATTTTGTTTAAAATCACGAACCCACTGTTTAGCAGTTTCAGTACGTGGTTTTGTTTTCAAAAAGATTTCTATCGTCGTCTTATTTCCTTTCGTATATGCTTCAAATATAGGAGCTAGTTTCGCTGCTTCTGGCGACTCTAACATTCCAGCAACTTGATCTGCTTTCATACGAGTTAACCCGTCGTATAAGCTTCTAACTTCATATACTTTCTTATCATCTTTTAACTGTTGAACGACTTCTTCTATCTTTTGTAAACTTTCTTTTTCTTTCATATCTTTTTTCGTCTCTACCACTAACGTAACATCAGCATGTTTTTTTGCAGTTTTATTAAATGCCTCTTCGTACTTCTCATATGCAATTCTTGTATCACTTTGTTTAGGTAGAGCTTCTACGTCAGGGAACTGCAAATTAGCTGTACGTAACGGTAATAAGCAAATCACAATAAATGTTGTAACAACAATAATCATTGCGATTGGATGTTTCATTACAAATTGCGCAAATTTACGCCATGCCTTTGCCGGTGTATGTGCTACTTGATTCTTTTTTAATATTCGTTTCCCAATTAATGATAATAGCGCTGGGAGAAGTGTGAGTGAGAATAAAATACTCATAATCACAACAATCATTCCGCTAATTGCGACAGACTGAATATAATCGATTTTAAAGAAAAACAATCCGGATAATCCAACAAATACACATAATCCTGAAAATACGATTGCGCGCCCTGCTGTCTGATATGTAATTGCTATCGCTTCTTTTACCGTTCGCTTTGCAACTTCCTCTCGAAAGCGATTTACAAATAATAGCGCAAAATCAATAGATAGCGCCAGTCCAATCATCGGTGCAACATTTAACACAAAGATAGATAGTTCCTTATCACTACCTATAAAGTATAATATGCCCATCGTACTAATAACACTAAGTGCCCCATTTACAATTGGTAAAATAGATGCCAAAAGACTACCAAATGAAAATAGTAATACGAGAAATGCAATTGGTAACCCAATCATCTCTGCTACTTTTAAATCATTTTGCGTTCTTTCATTAATCTCTTGATTAATTTTTGGAAACCCTGTAGGCGTTACTTTTAATGCTGCATTACTTTCCTTTTCGATTTTATCAGCAAATTGCAATGTCTTTTCCATTCGTTCTTTATTTGTTTTCCCGGAAAATAAAATTGTCGCATAGCCGATATCATCTTGTAACATTTCTTTATTTTGCACTGGGTGATGGAAAGATTCATATGTCTCTTTCTCTTGTACATTCTTTACAATTCCCTCTACTTGCTTTTGAAATTCCTCATGTGAAGCACCCTTATTTTTTTCAAAAACGAGTAGAAGTGTGTCTTGAGACCTCTTAAAATCTTTATCTAAAATTTCTTTCGTTTTTTGATAGTCCCCTTCCGTTTGGAAACCATCACCACCTAACACTCCCGGCAGCTTTGGAGCGAAAATACCGAGTGCGATCGCAACCAATAGTAATGCTACAATTACTGTATAACGAAACTGATACAAAAAAGCTCCTAATTTCCCCCACTTATCTACTTTATTTACATTTGTTTTCACACTTTTTCACCTACTTTAAATAATTCAATTGTCATTTATACTGTATCACATCTTCGTACAAACAAAAAACGGCTGGAAACACTATATTGATAGTTTTTCCAGCCGTTTTTTTATCTCTCTTTATTAAGTCCCAATCTCTCGGTAAGTAAACGATGGCAGTAAATCGCCATAATTAACAAAATACCACCTACGCAATAACCAGCTAAAATATCAGTTGGATAATGTACATTTAAAATCACTCTACTTAATCCAATCGATATAATTACTATTCCCATGAAAATCGTTATAACATATTTCCCAGTTACACTCTTCAAATTTGCCGCAATGATATAAGCAAGAAACCCGAATGTCATAATAGATAACATTGCATGCCCACTAGGGAAGCTATATCCAAGCGCATCCAACGCTTCATTTAACGACGGCCGCTCCCTTTTCACAACTTCTTTTATCCCTTTATTCACAAGATGTGTTATTAAAATGCCCATTGGATACACGATCATCGCAGCATAAAAACGTTTTCTCCAAAAAACAAGCAAACTTATAACGAGCGTAGTTAAGATCCCAATGGCAGACCCTAATTTTGTATAGTTTGAGAAAAATGTAAGCGAACTTTCTGTTTGTAATCCTTTTACTACTCCTCGGACATATGTATCCATCACTGTAACGCCACCCGCATGTACGCGCCAAGCAACAATGCCAAATACAGTAAGTAATAAAACGATACATACTACCTCATATTGATGTAACTTTTTTTTCAAACGATTTCCTCCTACTATGAAAAAATGCGATTTCTACTTTAGAAACCGCATTTTCTCACTTATTTACCTTTTGTTTTTAACTCTGTCCAGTAACGATCATAGTCTTTTAGCTTATCATCTACATCAACAAGCCATTCCGTACGATCTAATTCTTCTTTCGTTAAGAAGATCATGTGGTTTTCACGATATTCTTTACTATGAAGAGGATGAGCTTTTTCATTAGGATTACTGTATCCAATTGACTCGTAGTTTTTCACACTTACTTTTTCATCTAATAAGTAGTTCATAAACTTCTCTGCAAGCTCTTTGTTTTTCGCACCTTTTGGAATTGCTAACGTATCAGCCCAAATTGTGCCGCCTTCTTTTGGTACAACATACTCTACATCTTTATTATCTTTTGCAATAAATGCTGCATCTCCAGACCAAACTGTTCCGATCCAAGCATCTTCTGTAATGAATTTTTGTTTAATATTATCTGTATCAAATGCTAGTAAGTTTGGAAGTAGCTTCTGTAAATCAGTCGCAGCTGTCTTTAACTGTGCATCATCTTTCGTGCTGTTTGAGAAACCATGCTTCTTAAGGCCCATTCCTAACACTTCACGAGAATCATTTAATAAAGTTACATGCCCTTTATATTTCTCATTCCATAAATCAGCCCAGCTTGTAGGTGCTTCTTTCACATACTTTTTATTGTATGCAATCCCTGTTACGCCCCAAGTATATACTAAAGAATATTTATTCTCTGGGTCAAACGCAGGTGTTTTGAAATTAGAAATCATATTTTCGATATTCGGGATATTCTTTTTATCTAACGGCGCTAATAAATCCATTTTCGCCATTGTTTTAACCATGTAATCAGACGGCTGAATTAAATCATACTTCGCGCCACCAGCTTGTAATTTCGCGAGCATTTCTTCGTTGCTTGCGTACTTATCATAGTTAACTTTCACGTTATATTTCTTTTCAAAATCTCTTAGCACTTGCTCATCAAAATTGTCAGCCCAGCTATAAATGTTTAACTCTTCTTTCTTTTCACCACAACCAGCAAGTACACCAGCAACAAGACTAAAGCTAATCGCTGCGCCGGCTAATCTTTTTATTAATTTCATCGGTTTATTACCCCCTCGTACTTTCTATATCGTTCGTATTATAAAGGAAGGTGTCCTCCAGAGTTTTCTTCACCATCTGCACCTTTGTTACGGAAGATTTCAGATAAAACCATTAATCCTACGATAGCCACAATTAAAATTGTAGAAAGTGCATTAATTTCTGGTGATACTCCGCGCTTAACCATACTGTAAATGTATAATGGCAATGTTGTTGATCCTGGTCCTGATACGAAGAAACTAATTACAAAATCATCAATTGATAATGTGAATGTTAATAATGCAGCTGAAACAACTCCTGGTGCAATTGCTGGAAACGTTACATAACGAAACGTTTGCCACGGCGTTGCTCCTAAATCATTCGCAGCCTCTTCTAAATCACGTCCCATACCAGAAAGACGTGCTGCTAAAATAACAACAACAAATGAAATACTAAATGTAATGTGCGCAATAATAATTGTTGTTTTGCCAAGTTCCATACCTAATTGACTAAATAAGATAAGTAAAGATAATCCCATTAAAATATCAGGAATTAAAATTGGTAAATACACAAGACCGTTAATAGCCCCTTCATAACGATATTTATAGCGATGTAATGCAATCGCGAAAATCACACCAAGAACTGTCGTTACAATCGTCGTTACGATTGCAATCGTCATACTATTTACAAACGCATCAATAACATCTTGCTTTTGAAATAAATCTGTATACCAATGGAATGTAAAACCTTCCCATTCCGCATTAATGCGAGAATCATTGAAGGAATATACCATTAAAACCATCATTGGAAAATACAAGAACAATAAAATTAACCAAGAATAAGAAACTAAAAACTTCTTCATCTTTGCCTATTCCCCTCCGTTCCCATCATATTTATATACTTTCGTTGCACGATAATATAAGTAAATTAACAGAACAGAGAATAGAACAACAATCATAGATAACGCAGATCCAAACGGCCAGTCACGTGCTCCTAAGAATTGATTCTGAATTACGTTTCCTATTAATGCTACTTTCGATCCACCCATAACGTCTGATACAACAAACATTCCGATAGAAGAAACAAACACTAAAATAGAACCAGTAGCAATCCCTGACATCGTCATTGGTACTGTTACATTCCAAAATGCCTTTGCTGGTGTTGCTCCTAAATCATAAGCTGCTTCTAGCTTACGCTTATCAAGCTGCTCAATCGCTGCATACACCGGTAAAATCATAAATGGTAATAAAGAATAGACCATTCCGAGTATTACAGAAGGTGTGTTATATAGTAAATTTAAAGGTTCACTTATAATACCTAGTTTCAATAGCAATGTGTTTACAAGACCTTGTGAACGTAAAATAACAATCCATGCGTATGAACGAACAAGGAAGTTAATCCAAAACGGGATCGTTGCCAATAATAAAAGAATTGAACGGTATTTGCGATCAACAATTGTAATTGTATAAGCAAATGGATAACCAATTACTAAACAGATTACTGTTGTAATAACTGCAATCTTAACAGTTTCCCATAACGTTCCCATGTATAGTGGATCAAACACACGAGCTATATTCTCTAACGTAAATTGCATTTCCACTGTCCCATATGCCCCGCGCTGCATAAAGGCAAATGCCAATACAAACAGAAGGGGAATTAGGAAGAAGATTAACAGCCACGCGACTGTCGGTAGTGCGAGTAATTTCCCTTTTTTCAATTTAAGGTCACCTCGTCCTCTTGCTCCCAGCCTACGTATACATTATCTCCAATGCTCCACTGCGCTGCTTCTTCAGCAGTTTGATATGCCATTAGTAATTCTGATGTTTTCTCGTCACGTACATACAGCTTTTCCATATTTCCAACAAACTCAACGTCTTCAATATGTCCAAGATGGTATTCTTTTAAAATCGGCTCTTCAACCGAACGTACCTTCACGTTTTCAGGGCGAATTGCTACATAGCCTTCCCCGTTTTTCACAATATTATTTTCACCGATAAATGTCGCAACGAACATTGTTTTCGGCTTATTGTAAATTTCTTTCGGCGTTCCGATTTGCTCAATATGTCCTTTATTCATAACGACAATACGATCACTCATGCTCATTGCTTCTTCTTGATCGTGCGTTACGTATATGAATGTAATTCCTAAATTACGTTGTAAGTTTTTCAATTCACGTTGCAAATCTTTTCTTAACTTAAAGTCTAACGCCCCAAGTGGCTCATCTAGTAATAATACACGCGGGTTATTCACAATCGCTCTCGCAATTGCTACACGCTGCTGCTGTCCACCAGAAAGCTTTGCAGGTTTACGATTACGGAATTCAAGTAACTGCGTTAAACGCATTGCCTCTTCAGCACGCTCTTTCTGCTCTGCTGCCGGTACTTTCTGCATTTTCATACCGAAACAAATATTTTTCTCCACATTCATATGTGGGAATAGCGCATAATGTTGGAACACTAAGTTCATATGACGCTTATATGGTGGCAAATCGTTAATCTTTTCATCATCTAATAAAAGATTCCCTTTAGTTGGCGTTTCAAAACCTGCGATCATGCGAAGTAACGTTGTTTTCCCGCAACCACTCGGCCCTAAAATCGTTAAAAATTCCCCTTCTTTAATGTCTAAAGAAAGAGGTGGGATAATCACTTGATTTCCAAAATGTTTTTCTACTGCTTCAACTTTAATAATCTTTTTCATTTTCCCGTCCTATCTACCTTAAATTTTAATTTTTATATTCATGAATACATATTTATGTTCTATAGACTATTTTTTGTTTCGATCCAAACAAAAATGGTTGTTTAGCAGCGTTCTCTTCTCTTCTATTCTTTATGTAGTATGTTTGATTCATTTTTGCATGATACATATGTCGAACAGAAAAACCCCTTCCATTGCGAAGGGGCTATTATCATACGGCTACGCCTACTGATAAACACCATCATCATTTTAACAACTTTCGTATGAATTTTAAAGCACTTTTTGTAGAAGAGTAACGAATTTTCATATCGAATGCCGTAGATTGGGCTAAAATGCTTTTATAATGTGAAAAAGTCCGAAAACTTTCTTCCCCATGATAACTACCTAATCCACTACTTCCAACACCACCAAAAGGTAAATATGGCGTTGCAAGATGATAGACAACATCATTAATACAGCCTCCGCCATATGAAATATTACTTGTCACTTTCTTTTGTACTTCTTTATCTTCAGAAAATACATATAACGCTAATGGCTTCGGATGTTGCTGAATTGTTCCAATTACCTCTTCTATGTTGTCGTATTCTACAATTGGTAAGATCGGACCAAAAATTTCATCTTCCATAACAGTACTTTGCCATGTAACATTTGTTAACACTGTTGGTTCTATATGTAAAGTTTCTTTTTTATAGTTCCCGCCAATTACCGTTTTACCATCTTCCAAAAATGCACATAAACGGTCAAAATGACGTTCAGTCACAATTCGTACATAATTGTCATTGTTTAGTGGATCTTTTCCATACTGCTCCGCAATTTCGTGTCGTAATGCCTCGATTAACTGTTCTTTCACCGAAGCATGCACATACATATAATCAGGCGCTACACACGTTTGCCCTGCATTTAAAAACTTACCCCAAACAATTCGTCTTGCTGTTACATCTATTTTTGCATCTTTATGTACAATACATGGGCTTTTTCCCCCAAGTTCTAACGTGAGTGGCGTCAACCGTTTCGCTGCAGCTTCCATCACAACTTTTCCAACACCGACACTACCTGTAAAGAAAATATAATCAAACGGTTCCTTTAACAATTCCGTACTCTTTTCTACACCGCCTTCTACTACCGCTACAAGCTCTTCTTGGAATAATTCCTCTAACATCCTTGTAAGCACTTTGGAAACGTTTGGCGTTAGCTCTGACGGCTTTAAAACAATTGTATTTCCAGCCGCCAACGCTCCTACAAGAGGTGCAATTGCTAATTGAAACGGATAGTTCCACGGTGCAATAATAAGTGTCACACCGTACGGTTCAGGCACTACCTTTCCTTTTGATCCAAAATGAGTGAGTGCTGTTCGAACCCGCTTCGGTTTACTCCACGATGAAATATGCTTCAATTGGAAGGAAATTTCTTTTAATACATATCCAACTTCCGTTGTAAACGACTCATGAACTGACTTATTTAAATCTAATTTCAATGCCTGAAATATTTCTTCTTCAAAACGCTGAATGCCTTTATAAAGCTTCTTCAAATTATTCTTTCTCACTTCTACACTTCTCGTATGGCCATTATAAAAATATGCTTTTTGTTTATTTACAATAGAAGAAACAATCATCCATTCACCTTCTCCCACTATTTTTATCCAATTCTTTCATTATTTATATAGACTTCATATATAATAAATTTCTATTCGTAAAGTTACATTATATATAATTTCTTCTTGCATATAAAATTCATTGCTCACAAAAAAACTACCGAGAGAAAATCTCTCGGTAGTTTTACTGTATTAACGATATAAACGAACAGCACCTGCAGAATTATCATCAGCTTGTCCTACTACTTCAAACTTCAGGCCAAGATTCGGTAAAATACGTCCTGCATCTGGAATCTGTTTATTAATATACGTTTTCGAATCATCAAACTTCGGTACGCCTGCTAAGCCATTATACGTATACGTTCCGCGCGTTGGAGATACAACTTTCCAAGCTGGCGTTTTATCAAATGAGAACGCCGCATCAGCGATTTGGAATCGTGTACTACTTGCTACTGTTGGTTTACCATTTAAAGTTCCAACAATTGCTTCTGGATGAGAATCAACTACGCCAAGGAAACCATGTCCTGGATGTAAACCAACCCAGTTATCTATATAAGCTGAGTCTGCATACCATACAACCATACCTGAGTTATATTCTGGACCGCGAGCATATTTCAATGCGTTATCCGAACCAGCATAGTTTCTCCACTCTACATAATAGTTATGTTTTTTCTTCTCTGTTCCATTAGATACAGCGAATCCATCTAATTTGAACTGCGGTGTACCTTCTGCATCATCAGAGAATGCAACTTTACCATCTACTGTTAATGACGCATTATCAAGTAAGAAACCATTTAATGCTAAACCACCATCCGTAATGTACTCAAATGTTAATTTAACTTTCTTGCCTTTAAATTGACTTAAATCATATGACTTGTCAATCCATTTTCCATTTGTCGAATCTGCCTTTCCACTATTTGCTTTCTCGCCAAGTCTTTCAATTAACGTTTGTTTACCATCTTCTGTTACAGCGTGTACTTCAAGGAAATCATACTCAGCTTCAATCTCATATAATGATTTGAAATCGAATTTCGCATTCGTTGCATTTGTTAAATCGAACAGTGGTGTTTCCATTTTCGTGTGAAGATTGTCACCTTTTGTGCTGTAGTAATACTGTTTACCAAATGCTGGATCAATTGCTTTTACATCTTTATCTGGTAAGTTAACACGAATCATACCTGGGCGATTAGATTTCGTAACACTTTGGTCTAAATATGTTGCTAGACCGATACCTTTATTTAATTTCTCGTAATCTACTTCTACGATATTTGCCCAGTTACCACCGATTGTTTTTTGGAAAAACTCTTTATTTTGTGGTGAGAAACTCGTTGGCGTTGTTCCTGCAATGTTACCAGCCCAGCTTCCGCCACTCATAACAGACCAAGCTTGAATTGGTTCACCGTCACCAGTATAATCTGTATCATACTCATCTGGAAGACCTAAATCATGACCATATTCATGTGCGAATACACCAACTGCGCCATCTTCTGGTTCAATTGTGTAGTCGAATGCTGCGATCTTTCCGCCCCAATATGGAACTTTCGCTTGTGTGCCTTCAATTGGGAATGGTTTTGGTCCAACAGTCCAGCGATGTGACCAAATTGCATCGTCACCTAATTTACCACCGCCTGCTTCTTGTCCAACACCCGCATGGATAATCATTAAGTGATCGATTAAACCGTCCGGTTGTTTTTGATTTCCATCGCCATTTACATCATATTGATCGAATTGGTCAAACTCTGATAAATCAATACCGCTATCTACAGCTGCTTTTAATGCATCTTTTACTAAATCACGTGGTCCTTTTGGTCCTTTATTATCATGACCTGTCGCACCATCCGCACCGTAATCAGCAGCTTTACCAGGAACTGTTAACCATTTTGTAACTGTTCCGTCTACTGTATAACTACCGCCAGATTGCTCTTCGTAATACTGTTTAAACGTTTCGATTTTGCTGCCATCCTCTAATGCGAATGGCTCATTACCGAATAACATTTTTTCATAATGTTCTTTGTTAAAATCGTCAGTATACATATAACCAGGTTCTTTATCAATATTGTTATGTTTAAAGTCAGCGTACTCTACAAGTAAAACGAGTACTTTATCTTTACGAACTTCACCGTTATATTCTTTTCCCTTTGCTGGAGAAGTTGGTACTTTACCATTTAGACCACCCTTAACTGGGCCTGTCGCTGCAGGTGTTCCTGTTGCTGGTTTGTCTAACTTTTCTTTCGTATCCGCTTTCGCATCTTTCACTTTCTTTAAAAAGTCAGATGCTTCTTTCGTAAGTGGGTCCCCATTTGATACTTCTTTCCCAGGATTTTCACCCTTTTTGTTCTCTACGTATTTTTCGACGGCTTTCTTTGTTTCTGTCTCTGAAGCCTTCGAATCAATTACCCCACGGTTTTTTAGCGCATTTGCTAAACGTTCTTCTGGAATTAAATGATCATCGACTGGGCTCGTAGCTGTCTTATTCACAGGTGTTTCAGCATATGCAGACTGGCCACCCGCTCCGAATGAAAGACCTAACACAGCTGTCAAAGCGATTGATGACAAAACTTTGAACGGTTTCTTGTTCATCCCTTATTTCCTCCCCTAATAAAAAATATGTATTACAAATTGAATTTTATTAAAAATTCAATATTTTTTCAATATTTAGTCATATTATGTAATGTTTTTAATATATTTGTAAAAATTCCATAGTTAGCATACGAATATATCACAATTCAACAATGTTTTCTGAAAATATTGAAAATATTTGTCAGAAACTTTATAATCGCCATAGAGGGAATTTAATGGGGATTTTATCTTTGTTTTATCTACAAAATATTTGATAATTCACTACATAAAAATAAAAAATCCGATTGCATTATCACGTATTCTGTAGCAGCAGTTATGACCGATAATTAGGGAGGAATTACATTTGTACAAAGATAAGACTGACGCATTGGATCAAGAATGGATTGATTTAATACTTGAAGCTTTAGACGCTGGTATCGCTCTGCAAGATATCGAACATTTTTTCCAACGTACGAAACCATCAAGCCAGGCTCAATAGGTTTGTTCTTTTTAGAGAAGTTTATGTTATAATAATGACATCATAAGACGACGACATATTGATAGAAAGGTGCGCAAATATGATTGGAGAACGTATAAAACGCCTGCGTTTACAAAAAGGTATTTCATTAACTGAACTTGCCGAAAAAGCTGGTGTTGCTAAATCTTACATTAGTTCTATAGAACGAAATTTACAAAAAAACCCTTCCATTCAGTTTCTTGAAAAAATCGCAGCAGTTCTACAAATTCCAGTTGATACTTTACTTCATGATGAAATAACAAAGGAAAATCACTTAGACTCCGAATGGACACAACTCGTTAAAGATGCGATGAGCTCAGGTGTCTCCAAAGAACAATTTCGTGAATTTCTTGAATTTACAAAATGGAAGCAAAATCAAAAATAATAATAGAAAGAAGTGCTAACAACCAGCACTTCTTTTTCTTTATAAAAAAAGCGGGGGATACCCGCTTTTTTATTATTTTTCTTCGCCAGCTTCTTGGTTAGCATTGAATGTCCACTCTAAATTCAATGAATCACCTTGGAAGATATTTTGTTCTTTCTCATTATCTACAAATTCAAATTGTACCCACAGATAATCCTCTGTGCCTGCTTCTAATCCACCCTTTTCTCCCCACTCAGGAGCAAAGATGTCTTTAGCTAAAAGATCTGGATCAGCATTTTGTAAATCAGCTAAAGTTGTTTCATATACAGGCTCACTTTGTTTATCCCAGTTCCAAAGGAATTTCACTTTAACGTGCTTACCAAAGTCTTCACCAGCATTATCGCCTTTTGCATCTTTCACAGTATACTTTGTCGCTAGTTTAACGTCTTTAATTGTTAATGAACCGCTATTCTTTAATAAGAACTCTTTCTTAATAGAATCCCCTGGTTTTAAATCTTTAATATCTACAAGCGTTTTAGGGTCTAATGTAAGATCTAACGTCCCAGCTGCAAATGTATTGTTCGATACTTCTTTATCGCTAAAGTAAGCGAATGTTCCTCCACCAATTAAAGATAACCCCAATGCTGCTGATGCAACTCCCATACCTAATTTCTTTTTCAGACTCACAATCAATTCCCCCTAGCTGTTTTTTATATTTTTTCCCCTATATCTTTTCAATAAGGGACATAAAGAAAACTATATTAGCTTAGCTAATATTCGTTCTCTTTTAAAAACCTTAAGTTCATTATAACGAACAACTCTATATAAATACAACATTTTTTTATTAGTATTTTCAGTTATTTTTATTTCTCAATATCATTTTAAATTTTCGGAAAATTGTTGAGAAACAAAGAAAAACGTATTTAATTTTCACTATCTATACTAATTATTATCTTTCACCATCATGCTGCCAACCAGTTTTCTCGTATATGACGTGTATTGTTAAAATAAAGAAGACACACCGAATAGGTGAGTCGCAATGCTCTCTCACCTATTCGGATTTATAACCTCTATTCGCTCTGAAATATTGCTGTATTTACTTGCTATCTTTATTTTTCTGTTCTTCTTGTTTCTTCTTCTCTTCCAGCTTTTTTGCTTCTTCTTGTTTCTTCTCCTCTAGTTTTTTCGCTTCTTCTTGCTTCTTACTCTCTTCTAGTTTTTTCGCTTCTTCTTGCTTCTTACTCTCTTCTAGTTTTTTCGCTTCTTCTTGCTTCTTACTCTCTTCTAGTTTTTTCGCTTCTTCTTGCTTTTTACTCTCTTCTTGCTTTTTCGCTTCTTCTTGTTTCTTAGCCTCACTTACTTGTTTTGCTGTTTCCTCTACTAGTAATTTCTCAAAATCTTGAATTTGTTTATCAATCACCTGTAACTTTACCTCTTTATCAACATACTCACAATTGTCTTTCACTATATGAAAACCAGCATTCACATACGAGAATACTTGCTTATTCGATTCGGTTGTATTACCTTTTAACTCTTCTTGCACTTGATTGTAAGGACCTTCTATTGATACATATACTTTTTGTAACAATTCTCTCTCAGCAACTATTTTCTCACGCCCTTGCTTCCACGTAACAAGCGCCTGTTCTAAATCTTGAGTAGAGGTGACAGTTAATTTTGACTTCATCCCTTCATACTCATGCAAAATAACTTCCTTATGTTGCTTAGCTTGTTCTGTTAATTGATCAACTGTTTTTGGAAAAATACTTGCTGTAGAAATAGTAGCCTCTACTTTCGTTTCATGAATGAAAGCTGCTTCTGTATAAGTCATTATTTGAGAGCCTAAATAAAAAGTAATAGAACACAAACATGGCAAAATAAGCATCTTTTTGAATTTCCGAGGTGGCTTCAGCATTTTAATCTCTCCTATCGAACAATTCGTTCTTTATCAAGAACTATACCTTTATTATAATAAAGGGAATAATAAAATGATATAAAAAATTATTTTTCTTCCTACATTTCACTTTTAGCAGAAAAAGAGACTACCACTTTTGATAGTCTCTTTTTGTCGTCCTTATTATTTTGTTTCACCATCGCCTTGCTGTGCATCAAACGTCCAAGTTAATTGTAACTTATCGCCTTGGAATTCATTTTGATCTTTTTTATTATCAACGAATTCAAATTTCACTTTGAATTTATCAGATTTACCTGCTGAAATACCTTTTTCATCCCAGAACCAAGCAGCTAAATCATTATTTACCGCAGTAAGTGTATCGCCCTTCAATTTATCTAGCGTTGTTTCTTTTACGATTGTTTCATGCTTGTCTACATTTTTTAAGAATGTTACTTTAATATGTTTACCAAAATCATCTTTATTGTCTTTCTTCGTATCTTCTACACTATAGTCTGTTTTTAATAGAACCTTTTTAATATCTAAAGAACCTTTATTTTCTAGTTTAAATTCTTTTTCAACTGTATCACCAGGCTTTAAATTCGATACATTAACAACTGTTGATGGATTTAATAATAAATCAAGCGTACCAGTCGCAAATGTATTATTTGACACTTCTTTATCGCTAAAGAATGCAAATGTTCCTCCACCAACTAATGCTGCTCCTAGTACTGCTGATGCGATACCCATCCCTAATTTTTTCTTTAAAGTCATGTCCAAATCCCCCATAATATATATTTGTTAATTTCCTAGTAGGAAATTATAACTAAGATAACTAGACGGATTGTTCTACTTTTTTCTCTTTCTTTTCTCCGTCGATGCTACGAATAGCGCCAAAAATAGAAATCGCGGAATAGCCAAGTAAAAAGACTCCTGGAATAATAAGAAGTAATGCTGCTCCCGCTTTTGAGCTCGCATAATTCAGTCCATAACCAACGTATGGAACTGTAATATCTGCATACTTTCCGATTACATTCTCTGCAAGTACTGGTGCTAAATCTGGTCCGTTGTTATTATCTCCTTTTGTTTCATACATTACTTTTCCATTTGCATCCTTCACACCGATAATACGGTGAGTGACAATTTTGTCATCTTTCTCTTTAAACGTAATAACATCACCTTTTTTATATTTAGAACCATCTTTTGTTGGCTCTATCGCAATGATTGACCCTGTCAAAAATGTTGGTTCCATCGATCCTGAAAGAACGCTCTTAAATTGATACCCCATCAATGTTGGATCCCCACCACTCGCTTTTGAAGAAATAACTACAAAAGCTAATAAAACCATTACTGCAAATAAAACAAATGAGATAACGTTGCTAATCACCTTCCAAATTAATTTCATCGTTTCTCTCCCTCTCCGTTGTTTTATATTATTTGAAGTATGCAATATTCACTCTTGTTCTTTAACAAGAACACAAGTAAATAATATAACGAACATAACAGAAATGCAATAAGAAAATTTACAATTATTAGTTATTTTTAATGTAAAAAAAGACTGTGACAAAGTCTCTTCACAGCCTTTTAACTAGTAATTTATTTTTCTTCTGATTTCATTCCTGTTGTATTTCGGCGTAGCACTACAAATAAAATAGCTCCAAATAATAGAGCGGCACCTATTCCAATGCTTATTATTTTCACATTTGATTCGTTTACTTCAGGCGTAGCCGTATCTTTTTTAGGCATCGCAAAAGTAACATCTTCTTTAGAAAGAACATTTATCGTCGCAATTGTTTGATTGTTTTTCGTAATATCAACTGCACCAACTACCTCACCACGATGAATTCCTTTATGATACAAAGACTCTTTATCTAATGAAGCCGCACGGAAAATCGTCCTCACATTTTTCCCTTCATCTTTCTTAAGCATAAGCTCTGCACTTTTTTCAAGCTCGCTATCGATATCTTTATTTAAATACGTTGCCTTTTGATGCCAGCTATGTTTATCTAGTACAGTTTGCTTCACAAATTGACCGAAAGAATAGTCCGCCATCTGCTTCAAATCTTCATAAATTTCAGGTCTTTGAGAAGCCATTACTACATTTATAATACGATTGCCATCCTTCTCATTTAATAAAACAAGTGTATTACGCGCTTCATTTGTAAAACCCGTCTTCCCGCCAATGCTATATGGATTTTCAAAATAAGTAGACTTATTAAAAATAGAAACCGTCTGGCTAGATGTCGTAACTGTCGTCCTTTTCGTATTCATCGCTTGTAAAATCTCAGGATACTTTTGTACACCTCTCGTAATCATAGCCATATCAAATGGTGTTGTATAATGATTCGGATCATGCAATCCATTTGGTGTGACAAAATGACTATCTGTAGCACCTAATTGCTTCGCTTTCTCATTCATCATATGAGCGAAATTCTCAACACTTCCACCAATACGCTCCGCAATCGCATACGACACATCATTCGCACTCAGCACCATTAAAATCATAAGCGCAGTATTTCTATTAATCGTCTCACCAGGTTGAAACTCAATTTGATAATTACTCTTCTCTTGATCTAATGCTAATTGTGAAAACGTAAATTGATCCTCTGGCTTCGTATGCTCCATAAGTAAAATTGCTGTTAACACTTTCGTCATACTAGCTGGAAATGCACGATGATGTGCGTTTTTGTCATACAAAACATCTCCAGTTTTCGCATCAATCGCAGTTGCAAACTGACTAAAAACATTTGGTCCTTCCGCAGGTGGTGGTGCCACTTGTTCTGGATTCACTCCAACATTCGTCTCAGCACGTAACGTCATAGGTGTCAAAAAAAATAAACAAATAACGGTAATAAAAGCCAAAATTTTCTTAAAATTTACCATATGAATCTCCCTTTTCACTATACTCTCACAGTTTAAAAACCGAACCTACCAATCCATATGTAATTTGTATTAAATTGGAAGAATATTCACTGTTTTTTACTATATCATACTTTTACGATAAAGAACATAAATATACAATAAAAAATAAGAAGGAATTATTCTTTCTTATCCTTCTCATCAATCAATGAATCTATTAAATTTTGACTAGCTTCCTCGGGTGTAATCTCATCTGTCATCCCCATAAACGACCAACCTTTAGAATCGACCCACTCAACAAACTCTTGTAAAAACTCATCATGTGTAACATCCACATCAAGAATCGAGCCATTAATCGAAATCGTTCTATTTTTAGATACACGCATCTTGAACGTTTTCCTTACCATTACAATAATTCTCCCTCTACTCTTGAATAATTATAAAATAATCTTGTATCTCTGTTATACATGATTTTAAGTAAATTGTAAAAAGGATATATTGGCCAATTGGGATATTGAAAATGGAAACCGCTTATCCTACATACCCCTCGTGCGATATAAAAATGGTCATATTATTCAACAATTAGACCATTTAGATGAATAAGAAATCATGGTTTTTTTGGAAGATATCATGGAAAATAGTATAATTTGAATAAGAGAACTAAGGCAGCTCCATTTAGCTGGACTTTTACGTTGTAAACTTAGAGACTGATGCGGAAATTACTATTTGGTTCCTATTTCTATACATAATATCGCGGGAAAGAAGGTATTGCGGTGAAAAAAACAGAAAATTTTACTGACAAGGCCGATATATATGCAAAATATCGCCCTAGTTATCCTAATGAATATATTGATTATTTGCTTTCGACTAACGAAATAAATAAGAATCAAATTGTGGCCGATATTGGTTCAGGTACGGGGATATTTAGCCGCCAGCTGCTTGAAAGTGGTTTACATGTTATTGGAGTTGAGCCAAATGATGACATGAGAAAACTGGCAGAGCAATCGTTAAGCCAATATTCTCGTTTTCAATCAATAAAAGCAACTGCCGAAAATACCACTTTAAAAGAAAATAGTGTAGATTTAGTAACTGTTGCTCAAGCATTTCATTGGTTTGATAAAGAAGCTTTCAAAATCGAATGCCAACGAATTTTGAAACAAAAGGCAAATGTTGCTCTTGTTTGGAATAGTAGAGATGTAACTAGCCCGATTATTAAAGAGAATGCAGATATTTGCCAGAAAACCTGCCCAAATTTCAAAGGATTTAGCGGTGGAATAGAAGAAACTCCAGAAGTTTTTAAAAGCTTTTTTAAAGATGGAAAGTATGAGTTTAAAGAATATCAAAATGACTTACTTTTTGATTATGAAGGTTTCTTAGGAAGAAATTTATCAGGATCCTATGCTCCGAAAGAAAATGACGAAGAGTATAAAAACTTTATTTCTCTCCTATCAGAGTTATTCGAAAAATACAGTAAGAATGGAAAAATTGTTCTCCCAAACTTAACGCGAAGTTACCTAGGCAATGTTTAAACAGCTGGACATACAGTGAAACTTTAATCAGTGGTGTCTTCCCCCACTGATTATTAGCCCTTACCAATCGGGCACGATCATTGAATAACCCTTAGCTTTATTGTTATATTTTAACCCCGTCCTAAATTCAGAACGGGGTTATGCTTGTTTTAGGTGATGAAATTTAATAGCTTTACTATCTAAAAAAACAATAAACTTACATTTTATCACACCAAATACACTTGACTTTAGTACAATAAAATGGAATATACTGGAATGAATCTTAACATGAGGAGGAACTCCATGGCGCGTTGTACGTATTGTAAAACGAAGTGGAAAGTAAAAGATGTATGGTCGATACTCGTGACATTTGAAAAAGATTGCCCGTATTGTTTTAGGAGGCAGTATCTATCAAAGAAAACATTGAACGCTATGCCAGAACTTTTAAGCTTACCTTTACACTTCTTATTCCCTTTTCTTGTCGATTTAAGTGATGAAGTTCCTTTGGATTGGTACCGAAAAAATAATATAACCGCTTTATTCGAACCCACTCTTCATTACATTCTCTTCTTATATATTCCTTAATACACGACTAGCACGATCCCAAATACTTCCCTTCAAAAGATTACTATAAAAATATTGTAAAATTTCAGTTAATTATATATAATTGCTTTAACATAATGATTAAAAGTGCAAATACATAATCATTTTTGAAGATCCCGTAGCTCAGCAGGGAGAGCGCCACCTTGACAGGGTGGAGGTCGTGAGTTCGAGCCTCTCCGGGGTCATAAAAAAAAGAGAAACCATATCAACCTTCTACGTGATATGGTTTCTCTTTTTTATGTAAGCCAATCACTTCCCGCCAAACATCTTCTCCAAAGACTTCGCATTAGCAAACAATACTTCTTTCAAGTTATCATCTGCAACGATTTTATAGTCGCCATCTTTGTTTTTCTTTAAGTTCAATGTAACTTCGCGAGTTGCCATGATTGCATCTTTATCTGATAAGTGTTTGACGATTGCTGATGTCATCGTTTTTTCAATCGCTTTTTCAGATTGTTCTTTGTCTTCGCTAAAGGCACTAGCGAAGGCCATTGGCATAACTTCTCCCACTGCTTTTGTTACAGCAACAGATAGATCGGCAGATGTAATTTTCACTTTCACTTCTGCTTTGTCATCTTTTTTCGATACTTCTTCTAGCTTTTCAAATTTAAAGTTTTTCGTAATTGCACTCAGCATTGCTTTTGCCTCAGCATCATCTGTTTTTTCATTTAGTTTATTAAATTCCTTGTCATTCTCAACAAATGTACGAGCCTTTTCAACATCACCTTTTTGTATCGCTGTTAAAAATTCTTCTGTCGTATCTTTCGGATTTGCACATCCTGCTAAAACACCTACTGTTAATCCTATTACCATCATTAACAGCAATAATTTCTGTATCTTTTTCACGTTTATTCTCCTCTTATCTTTTCTAGTAAGTCATCACTATATAATAGTATAAAACTGACATTACAAACATTTTTTAGTATAGCATTTATATGATTCATTTTCTATTCATTCCCAAAAGATAAAGAGCCTTGCAGCATTCCTACAAGGCCCTCTTCTATCAATCCGTATCAGTAGCACAAATGATCCACATTTTACACTCCTTACTATCTAAAACCATCCAAGTAACATCCCACGCAACATCGTAAAACCAATCTGTCCAAGGGCGATAGTTTTCGAACACTTTAATATCTTCGTATCGATCTTGGAACATATATTGACATAGATTAACTGCTAATTGTTTTGCGATAACTGGTCGTTCCTTAAACCCTTCATATGCTCCGCCCCACAAAATTTGAGCGGCAATGCTACCATCAAGCATCACTGCCAGATGTTCTTCAAAATGAAACTTATATTTTTCTGATGTATGTATTTTTAACTCTTCTAAGTTATTGATTATGTCTAAAGAGTTGAAGATTCTTCTAAAGAAGTGCTCGTGTCCATCTTTCGAATGTGGTATTTCTTTGAAAAAATTTTCGTTATGTACTTTAAAACAGCTTATAACCGCTCCGCCATTTACGTTTTGTTCCTTGAATGTATGTATGAGTTGCTCAATCGACGAGTCATTTGTTTCTATTTTTTCAAACGTTCCCTCTTTCCATCTCATAACGCCCACTACTCTCTATTAAAAATTTGTTTCTTCATTATAATTAGCAAAATTAAAACTAGCAACTTTAAGACTGCTGGCTTATCTCTTATTCATATTCGAAACAACAATAACAATTGCTCCAAGTACATAATGCCCTGCTACCATCCACATAGTCCGATCAAAGACCATAAGCGATAACCAAAGCGATATATTAATAGCAGCAAATAATACATATAAAATGAAGTCTCTCTTTTGTAGCGCCTCTCGATTCAGCAAAATATAAATCGCACCGATTGGTGGAAGAATGAAGCAAAGGAAAAAATCAAACATTTTTCTTAACGACCATGGATATGAAGTTACTGTCTGCATATGAGTCTCTTTTTCACTTTATAGTACATGTAACAACGGTCTTACTACTCTATATTCATCACTATAAGGCTCCTTTACGATTAAAGGTGAGTGAGGACCTTTTTCTTCTTCAATCATTGTGAATACTTCTATTTTTTCTTGTAATGTGTTGGATTCACTATCTTTAGTAGGCTGTTTGCTTGTTTCAATTTTCTTCGTCACTTCGCCAAGTTTTTGCCCAGCTTCTTCTGCTTTTACAGGTTCATTCGTAACATAGTATTCTTGTTCATCCCATACTAACATAGGTGGTACATGTTCTCGTTTGTTACATATTATATAAGTAATACTAGCTATAAGTAGTAGACTTATCGCTATAAAGAAGATAGTTTTTTTATTCATATACTATTCTCCTTATCTATCATTTTATTAAATTATATAATATCCATTATATGCAGTAAATGGATTTAGTGGGATTTTCAGGGTTTTATACAAAAAGAAAAAACCTTACTCAAGTAAGGTTCATTCTATAGTGACTGATTTATTAAAACGATCATTACGATGATCGCTATAAACATAACGACTAAACAGCCGATCATTTTATAAAAGCCTCTTTTCGTTAACGTCCCACCTTGAACGTCTTTCCGAATAAATAAGAATACGGCTAAAAATAATACAAGTCCAATGCCAAAAGCATACATCATTTGCATATGTTAATCTTCCTTTCTCTCTTCCATCTTAATATCTTTTCGATAAAACAACAAATGAGATAAAAACTGTACTCATCGTAAGTGCCATTAGTATATTCAATAATTCAGTAGCAGATAGTGTAATTATTTTTAAGTTTAAACCGAAAGAGAAAAGAAGATAATATGCCGTTAGCGCAAAAAAGCTGAAGAACATTCCTTTATAACGAATGAGTTTCATTCGCTCATCTTTTTCTTTAAATTGCGGATGTAAGTAACTTAAGCAAAAACACATAATCATCATCGCAAGCAATGTATACGTTGGAGCCGGTGGTGCAGAATGCGTCATTATACCTGTTAATATCATAAATCCACTCATAAATAGAAAAATAATTCCCATGATTACAAAGTACTTTTGTGAATAATTCATCCCTATTCCTCCTCTTCTTTTCCTTCGTAAATAAATACATGTTCTATCGTTGTCTGAAATGTTTTCGCTATTTCAAATGCTAACGGAAGTGACGGATCGTATTTTCCCTTTTCAATTGAAATGATGGTTTGTCTGGAAACTCCAAGTTTCTCAGCCAATTTTTCTTGAGATAGTCCAAATTTTTTTCGGTATTCGACCATTTTATTTTCCAAGGAAATTCCTCCCTCCTCCCTTATATCGAGTATATATGTAAAGTAAACTTTACGTCAAGTTTCCTTTACATATATTTTATTTATTTTTCGTTCTATTTATATAGAAGAAACTTTTCATTTTCAGCACGTCTATTTTGAAATGAAACGCGGAACACTGTAAATAATTGTTACTATATCTCCTCCTCTCTATTTTTAAAATTTAATATCTCCCTATTTGTTTTATCCTTTTAAAATATTTCATCCATCTCTTTATTCCACAAAATGCGTTATTGGTTTTACGGTGTTTTTCGTCATATTTATAGAAACTAACTGTTTATGAAGCATTTTTTATGTTTAGCAACTTTTTTTGTAGAAATCCTTCACTTTCCTTTCAATATTTAACACTATCTAAATAAAGTTTACGATAAATTCATAATTTTTTATTTTTTATACTACATTCCGTTATATTGTTGTATAATATCAATGAAAGCGCTTATTATTTCAATATACATAATTCGAACTCGTTTTTATCGAAACATTCTAATTATTATACTTATATTTACATGCAACAATTTTAGTTATTCGTGTAGGTATACCAAATATATCCACCCCATTTTTCTGTAAAATTACTTTATAACATGAAAGATTAACTTGGGTGATAAGTTATTGTGAATGTTTTTTTACAAAACAGATAAGTAATAGTGTTTGGTATTATGTAAATTATTGTAATAACATAAGAGTAAAGAAAACATTTACATTGATTATTGGTTCATCAATTATTGAAAAGAGCAAAATGCACCTTTTGTATGGAAAAAGGATTATATGCATTGGGAGGTTTAAACAAATGACGAGGAAGAATACAACGACAAACCCTTGGGCCAAGTTCCATGGTCCGAACCTTGGTTATGTTATTGAGCAGTATGATCTTTACGTAACTGGAGCAGGTTCTGTTGATCCGGAATTACAAGAGCTTTTTGAAATTTTTGGAGCTCCTTCGTTTCAAGATGATGTCGTAACAGGGGACAACACAGCAACACATTTTTCTCCTCAAAACACAGGGAACATTGAAAAAATTCTTAAAGTCGTTCAGCTTGTTGAACAGATTCGTTCATTCGGGCATACGTTGGCTCACATCAATCCGATGGAAGATGCTGCTAATGGACAATCTCTTCTTGAGAAAGCAATGAACGAACTAAGCGATGCTGACTTGAAAGCGATTCCAGCAAAAACAGTATGGCAAGATGCACCAGAAGGTATTCACACTGCACTTGATGTAATTCATAGATTAAAAGACGTTTATACAAAATCTTTAGCTTATGAATTTTCTCATATACAAGATAGTGAAGAACGCGCGTGGTTGCATCAAATGGTGGAATCAAATTCATTGCGTCAACCACTATCAAATAAAAAACGAACTGCTCTTTTAAAACGTTTAACAGCTGTTGAAGGTTTCGAGCAATTCTTGCATAAAACATTCGTTGGGCAAAAGCGTTTCTCTATCGAGGGCGTTGATATGCTTGTACCTGTTCTAGATGAAATTGTTCTAGAAGGTGCAAAGGGCGGCGTAGAAGATGTCATGATTGGTATGGCTCACCGCGGTCGTCTAAGCGTACTTGCACACGTATTAGAAAAACCATATAATCACATGTTTGCTGAGTTCAAACATGCAAAAATAGAAGGCGCAGTCGCAAATTCTGGCTGGACTGGCGACGTGAAATACCATTTAGGTAGAGAACAAGTCGTTAGTAACGAAGAAGTTAGCACTCGCGTTACATTAGCAAATAACCCAAGTCACCTTGAGTTCGTTAACCCTGTTGTAGAAGGTTTTGCACGTGCGGCTCAAGAGAATCGTAAAAAATCTGGTCTTCCAGAACAAAATACTTCAAAATCATTCGTAATTTTAGTTCATGGTGATGCTGCATTCCCTGGTCAAGGTATTGTATCTGAAACGTTGAACTTGAGCAGATTGAACGCGTACCAAACAGGCGGAACAATTCATGTTATCGCAAACAATGCAGTTGGCTTTACGACTGATAGCTATGATTCTCGTTCTACGAAATATTCAAGTGACCTTGCAAAAGGTTTCGATATTCCGATTGTTCACGTGAACGCTGATGATCCAGAAGCTTGTCTTGCTGCTGCTAACCTTGCGATTCAATATCGTACATTGTTCAAAAAAGACTTCTTAATCGATTTAATTGGTTACCGCCGCTACGGTCATAACGAAATGGATGACCCAGCAGTTACGCAACCACAAGTGTACAAAAAGATTAAAAACCACCCAACTGTAAGAGCGATTTATGCAGATCAATTACAAGCTGCTGGTGTTCTAAATGCAGATGAGGTTGAAACAATGACTCAGTTTATACAAGAGCAATTAAAATCTGACTATGCACAAGTACCACCAGCTGATACGAGCGCTGCAACAATTCACGTTAAAGTGCCAGATGTTGTTGCAAAAGGCATTCAGCCAATTGATACTGGTGTTGAGATTGACTCACTTCGTGCAATTAATGAAGGTCTACTATCTTGGCCAGAAGGCTTTAACGTATATCCGAAAGTAAAGAAAATTCTTGAACGCCGTAAAGACGCTCTTGAAGAGAACGGTAAAATTGAATGGGCACTTGCTGAGTCATTAGCATTCGCTTCTATTTTACAAGAAGGTACGCCAATTCGTTTAACTGGTCAAGATTCACAGCGTGGTACATTCGCGCACCGTCATATCGTATTACACGATACTGATACAAATGAAACATATTCACCATTACATCGCTTACCAAACATTAATGCGTCCTTCTCTGTTCATAACAGTCCGTTATCAGAAGCTGCTGTTGTTGGTTACGAGTATGGTTATAACGTATTCGCTCCAGAAACTCTTGTTATGTGGGAAGCGCAATATGGTGACTTCTCAAATACTGCGCAAGCATTATTTGATCAATATGTTTCAGCTGGAAGAGCAAAATGGGGTCAAAAATCTGGTTTAGTTCTTCTATTACCGCACGGTTATGAAGGTCAAGGACCAGAGCACTCTAGTGCACGTCCAGAGCGTTTCTTACAGTTAGCTGCTGAGAATAACTGGACAGTTGCAAACTTAACGAGCGCGGCACAATACTTCCATATTTTACGTCGTCAAGCATCTATCTTAGGAACAGAAGCTGTTCGACCATTAGTATTGATGACGCCGAAGAGTTTATTACGTCACCCACTTACGCTTTCAACTGCTAGTCAGTTAAGCGAAGGACGTTTCCAGCCTGCTCTAGAACAAGAAAACCTTGGCATGAAACCAACTAAAGTAAAACGTCTTGTTTTAAGCACAGGTAAAATGGCGATTGACTTAGCAGCAGAAATTGAGTCTGGTAAACATGAGTATAACTTAGATGAAGTTCATGTCGTTCGTATTGAACAGCTGTACCCATTCCCTGCTGAGAAAGTTCAATCTATTATTAAACGCTTTAAAAACTTAGAAGAAATTATTTGGGTTCAAGAAGAACCTCGTAATATGGGCGCATGGCATTACATGGCTCCAATTCTGTTCGAACTTGCTGGAGATAAAGTGAAAACAGGTTATATTGGACGCCCAGATCGCTCTAGCCCATCTGGCGGCGATCCATTCGCTCACAAAGCTGAGCAAGAACTAATTGTTGCACACGCTTTAGATGTGAAGTATAACTTCCGTCAAGATAAACAAGAAATTGAAGTTTTCAGCAACTGAAAGTAACAACGAAGGTTTCTAGCTTGTTCCCCGGACAGATATTCTGCCCGGGGGCAGGCTAACAAATGGAGATTACCGAAGACAAAAGAAGAAAAAACACACCGTTAGGCAAATAAGGGGAGGACATTTAAAATGATCGAAATTAAAGTACCTGAGCTTGCAGAATCTATTACTGAAGGAACTATCTCACAATGGCTTATCAACGTAGGCGACAAAGTTGAGAAAGGTGGCAGCGTTGTTGAGCTTGAAACTGATAAAGTCAATGTAGAAATCATTGCAGAAGATTCAGGTATTGTATCGAAGTTACTAGGCGAACCTGGGGATACAGTTGAAGTTGGTGCAACTATCGCAATTTTAGATGCAAACGGAGCACCAGTTGCAGTAAGTACACCTGCACCGGCTGCTGAACAGCCAAAACAAGAAACAACTGAAGCACCGAAAGCTGCGGCACCAAATGCTGAGCAAACTACAGCTTTACAAGGTTTACCGAATACGAACCGTCCTATCGCATCACCAGCTGCTAGAAAAATGGCTCGTGAATTAGGTATCGACTTAAACGACGTACGTAGTACAGATCCACTTGGACGTGTGAGACCACACGATGTACAAGCTCATGCTGCCGCACCAAAAGAAGCACCAGCTGCTCCAAAAAGTCCAGCTCCTGCTCCAGTTGCAAAAACGGAATTCGAAAAACCAGTTGAGCGCGTGAAAATGTCCCGCCGCCGTCAAACAATTGCAAAACGCCTTGTAGAAGTTCAACAAACATCTGCAATGTTAACAACATTTAACGAAGTTGATATGACTGCAATCATGGAATTACGTAAAGAGCGTAAAGACGCTTTCGAGAAAAAACATGATGTACGTCTTGGCTTCATGTCATTCTTCACAAAAGCAGTTGTTGCAGCATTAAAACAATTCCCATTATTAAATGCTGAAATTCAAGGCGACGAGCTTATTATTAAAAAATTCTATGATATCGGTATTGCAGTAGCAGCTCCAGATGGATTAGTTGTTCCAGTTGTACGTGATGCTAACCAATTGAACTTCGCTGAAATTGAAAGCGAGATTCGTAATTTAGGTCTGAAAGCACGCGATAATAAACTTTCATTAAAAGAGTTACAAGGTGGTACATTCACAATTACAAACGGTGGTGTATTCGGTTCTCTAATGTCAACACCAATCCTAAATAGCCCACAAGTAGGTATTCTAGGAATGCATAAAATCCAAGTACGTCCAGTTGCGATTGATAACGAGCGTATGGAAAACCGTCCGATGATGTACCTTGCACTATCTTACGATCACCGTATTGTTGATGGTAAAGAAGCAGTTAGCTTCCTTGTTGCAGTTAAAGATATGCTTGAAGATCCAAAATCATTATTATTAGAAGGTTGATAGATTAATAATCTATCACAGGCTGTAGAATGAATTATTCTACAGCCTTTTTTTATTGCGTTCATACGGGACAAATTTCATAACATAAGCTAATAATGTATGCCTAAAACGTAAGGAGGATTAAAATGAATAACCTTCCAATTGATGCAAAACTTAAAGTAAATAAGGATACTTTTTTCCTCCCCGACTCAAACGGGGGTGTCTATTTTCGAAATAATGCCAGTTCATTTCGTATGGACGGTGATGGAATTTACAACTGGATTGAAAAATTAATGCCAATGTTTAACGGGAATTATTCTTTAGCAGAAATAACCGATGGTCTCCCTCTCCCCTATCAAAATCGTGTATTTGAAATTGGAGAGATTTTATATGAAAATGGTTTCGTTCGGGATGTAAGTCAAGATGCACCTCATGCATTAAATAGCGCATTACTTGATAGATACGCTTCACAAATTGAATTTTTAGAAGCTGATTCTCATTCAGGCGCTCTAAAATTCGAAACGTATCGCGCGGCAAACGTCCTTATAATTGGTTCTGGAGATATGCTTACTTCCTTAGTTTCTTCTTTATTAGAATCAGGATTACCTACCTTTCATTACCTTGTTACAGATTATGAGGAAACAAATTACGATCGCATTCATGAGCTAGTAGAGCTTGCACATGAAGTTGATGATCATGTCCTTGTTCAGGAAATAGATACGACAATTGATCTTCCCCTTCATGAAGTGTTCGAGCCTTTCGACTGGATTTTGTATGTTTCTCAAAATGGAGATATTGAAGGCCTAAGAGCAGTTCACACGATTTGTAGAGAAATAGGAAAGAACTTCATACCTGCCGTCTGTTTATCAGCACTTGGTATAGCGGGCCCTATCGTAATAGCTAATCATGAAGAATGCTGGGAATCCGCATGGCATCGGCTACATGAAACAACTTTACAAAATGAACATTCATCAGCATCATTTTCACCACTTCCATCTGCAATGTTAGCAAATATAATCGTATTTGAATTACTTAAGCATGTCGCTGATGATTCTTACCGAGAAAAAGAACCACAATTCTTTTTATTAAATTACGAAACACTCGAAGGAGCATGGCATCCTTTTATAAAACATCCTCTCGCAACTGATGAAAGTTTTACAATTGATACGATAGAAAATCTTCCTGAACAACTTGAGCATCGGTCCAACCAACATACCTCAACTGATTTATTCCGCTTTTTCGACTCATTAACTTCTAAAGAAGCTGGTTTATTCCATGTATGGGATGAACAAGATTCATATCAATTACCGTTATCACAATGCCATATTCAAGTAGCTACTCCACTATCAGATGGTCCTGCTTCCCTCCTGCCCCTTATGACTTGTGGTGGTTTAACTCATAATGAAGCGCGCCGAGAAGCTGGTTTAACAGGAATTGAAACATACGTAGCGGAAATTATGCATCGCCTTATTCCTGAACATAATGATATCGGTATTGGCGCTGGAGAAACGATGACAGAAGGTGTATACCGGGCGCTACAACAACATTTAAATAATAAATTGTATGAGCGGCAGTCACATATGCTAGAAGAAATTACGACGATTGATTTAACTGAAATTCATGATAAACATTGTAGATTTTATTACGATGCTCTCTCTACAATTCATGAAACACCTAAAATAGCAGTAAGTGAAGAGATTCTCAGCTTTCCTGTCGTTTGGATCGGTATAAATGATCGCTGGTACGGTGCATCTAATATTAATATGACGTTAGCCTTACGAAACGCACTACAACTATCACTTCTTCATATTCAAAATGAAGAGACTCCTTACAGAGCTAATATCTTGCCTGAATCCTCTATTATTTTATATGACACGGATTCTTTTAGAGTGGAAATACAAGCGGAAGAAGAAATTCCAAGCACGCAATCTGTACAGCTTGCCTTGCAACATTTAGAAGAACATAATTTTTATCCATTCGTGTTTGATTTAGCCATTGAATCATTTTTGAAAGAAAACTTAGATGGTGTGTACGGTGTATTAATTGCAAAGGAGGACAGTCTATGACTCAAAATATATTGCTTATAGGAGATGGCTTACTTGCAAACTATGTACATGATCAACTATGCAAACAATATTCTATCATTCGCCAACATAACCTTACAGAAGAACTCCCTGAAAATATTCATCTCGCTCTCGTATTACATGATGGCTCTCCTTCTACTATTCATCATGATGCCGAGCTAATGTTTCGGTCGAATCATATTCCATGGCTACGTGCATTCACTTCATTTGGTGAAGGTATTATCGGTCCTTACATTCATCCTCTTGCAACTGGCTGTTCCAACTGCTCTGATGGACGCCGGTTTATCGCTGGCTTTGATCAACAAGAAATGTGGGAACTACAGCGGAAATATGCGTTAAAGGCAGATAATGTAACAAGGCGTGATGTACGTGCCACCCAAAATGGCATGTTACAAATGTGCCATCTTATTCGTGCAGAAACAGAGAAAATATTAACTCATAACCATTCTTCTTTAGAAAATGAACTCATTTTACTAAACTTACAAACACTGCAATGTACGCGGCATTCTTTTCTTCCCGATCCACTCTGCCCTGTATGTAGCAATTTGCCTGATGATACGGCAGATGCAGCAGCGATTTCGTTACAACCGAGCTTAAAAACAAGCGAAGCAGCATATCGCTGTCGTTCCATTCATGAACTAAACACATTTTTAACGAGAGATTATTTAGATTATCGGGTCGGTATGTTAAACGGAAAAATGCAGCACTCTTTATTACCATTTGCTGACGTTATTATAAACATGCCATTAATGTTTGGAAATGAGGGTGTTGCAGGCCGAACTCATTCATTTGCAATAAGTGAAGCAACTGCTATTTTAGAAGGTTTAGAACGATATTGTGGTATGTCACCTCGAGGAAAAAAGACAAATGTACACGGCAGTTTTCGTGAGTTAGAGGATCATGCACTTAATCCACTCTCGCTCGGTGTACATACAAATGAACATTATAATCGTAATAGTTTTCCGTTTAAGCCGTTTGATCCTGACTATGAACAAAACTGGGTATGGGGCTACTCTTTATTACAAAACCGGCCACTTTTAGTTCCTGAATCAATTGCTTATTATAGCCTCGGTCATCGAGATGCTTTCGTGTATGAAACATCAAATGGATGTGCAATTGGTGGTAGTTTAGAAGAAGCCATTTTTCACGGCATTTTAGAAATTGTAGAGCGTGACGCCTTTTTGCTCACTTGGTATGCCGAATTACCTCTCCCCCGCCTTGATTTTAGTTCAGCAAATGATACGGAATTACAATTAATGATTCAGCGGCTGTACACGATTACTGGGTATGAGTTACATGCTTTTAACGCAACGATGGAACACGGTATCCCAAGCTTATGGGTAATTGCGAAAAATACGCGTGAAAATGGAATGAACGTTGTTTGTGCGGGAGGCTCTCATTTAGACCCTGTCCGCGCTTTAAAGAGTGCCATCCATGAAATAGCAGGCATGTTACTAATAGCAGACGATGAACTCGAACAAAAAAGAGAGCATTACGAAAACTGCTTACACGATCCTTATCTCGTTAATAAAATGGAAGACCATAGTATGCTGTACGGATTGAAAGAAGCAGAAGAACGGCTTCACTTCCTTTTACGTGACGATGCCCCTGTGCAATCGTTCCAAGAAATGAATGCATTACAATCAGTTGATCTAGATTTAACATCCGATCTTCATCAACTTTTAAACCGTCTGCAGCAATCTGGACTTGAAGTAATCGTTGTAGATCAAACAGTACCCCTTATAGAAAAAAACGGATTACATTGTGTAAAAGTCATTATTCCAGGCATGCTCCCGATGACGTTCGGTCACCATCTTACTCGGGTTACAGGACTAGATAGAGTATATACAGTACCGATGACACTTGGATATAGCGCTGAGCCTTTAACGAATGAACAATTAAATCCACATCCGCATCCGTTTCCATAGTAAAGGAGGGGATTCTATGCAGCTAGATACTTTTTTACATCATCTCCATTTTTCTATCGATGAAATTATGCCGAATCATGAAGTGGACTGGGAAGATGCACCACTTCCTTATAAATTATATCGAAATGTACCTGTCATCCCTCTCCCTTTAGAAATACCATTATCTTTACCTAACTCTTCTACTACACAAACTTTGAAGGAAATTGGTCATTACCTTTGGTACTCATTCGGTTTAACTCAGTTATGTCAGCTAAATAGCGAGAAAATTTTATTCCGAAGATCTATCCCTTCAGGCGGCGCTTTATATCCAAATGAATTGTATATATATTTAAAGATTGACGATTATCCAGACGGCATTTACCATTACGATGCCGCGCATCACCGGCTTGTTTTACTTCGTGAAGGAAATTTCGATTCTTATCTTTCGGAAGCACTTGGCAATCGTTGTAACATACAGTCTTGTTTTGGTGCTGCATTCGTATCTACTATGTTTTGGAAAAACTTCTTTAAATACAATAACTTTTCATACCGACTTCAAGGATTAGATAGCGGTGTTCTCATCGGACAATTACTTGCATGTGCCAAACAATTCGGTTACACAAATGGCGTATATTTTCAGTTTCTAGACCGTGCAATCAATCATTTACTCGGACTGTCAGAAAGCGAAGAAAGTGTGTATGCTGTTATTCCTTTAAGTACAGAATCGCAAACTAATTGGTTTCACAATGATTACCGTGAAAATAAAACAGTTACTTCTCATGAGTTGTTACAGCAAATTCCGCCGTTAGCACACGAATATTTCGTTCGATCAAAGCAAGTATATAAACATCCTATGATAACAAAAATAAATGAAGCTTCTATGATCGAATCGACAGCACACTTCCACACACTACATCATGAAGAGCACTATCAACATCATGCGCACGCTGTACAGTTGCCGCAAGTAGAACGGTTATCGTATGATTTCTTACAACTTTGTAAAGAACGGTATTCCCCTGATGCTGACTTTACTTTCACGAAATGGGATGCAGCCGAGCTCGCTACTTTACTACAAGAAGCGAGCCTCTCCTTCCCTTATTACAACGACCTTGATGGTCAGTATGTAAATGAAAATGCGCGCGTTTCCTTATATGGATGTTTTTATAACGTAAAAAATATAGAAAACGGTGCTTACGCTTATAACAGTAAAACGCATTCCATACAACCACTTCGATATGGAGACCTTCGTTATCCCCTTCAATCTAGTATGACGATGGATAACGTGAATCTTTTTCAAGTACCGCTTTGCCTACATGTAGTCGGAAAGAAAGATTACTATACACGTGCATTAGGCTATAGAGGGTACCGTATTCACCAAATGGAAGCTGGCATACTCGTCCATAAACTCGTTTTCGCCGCAACCGCGATGGGGATGGGCGGTCATCCATTACTAAGTTTTGATACAAATTCATGTGATCAGTTATACGGGATAGATACTGGAAATGAAACGTCTCTCATTCAAATTCCTGTTGGGGCGTATCGAGCACGGAATTGGTTAAAAGGGGATTTGCGTAATTAGAAGCACGCCGGTGGACGGCGTGCTTTTTTACTAGATTAACTTAAAGATACTCTTAATTTGTCTTGCAAATAACCAGTTTTTCGTACCGTAGTTATCATTTAAACTATCTAAATTAATAGATTGTCCATTAGCAAACTTTAATTCTAACGTTGTATTTTTGTCATTTGTTTTTAAGTTGCTATGTGTAATTGCTTCATACTTTAATTTTTCGATTTCAACATATTCTTCTTTTTCTTGTCCAATCACGACATGATCTTGGAAGAAGAACAATACTTCTACTTTCTTACCGAAACAAAATACATTTTTCGTATAAATTAATGTCGCATTATCAAGTCCGACGCATACTTCTTTCATCTCTTCCACAACGTTTCCAAAGTCTTCTTCTTGTCTTGCGTTTGATTCAGCAATCCATTCTTCGATTGTTTTCATGTTAATTGCCATACTGTGCCCCCTGGTTCGTTCATTGCTTTATTTAAAAATAAATACTATATGAAAATATAAGCGATAAGCACTATGTTTTCAAGGGCGAACGGTATATTCAAAATAAAGTTAAATTTCAAAGTAATCTACTAGAGGCACCGATTTCATTATATTTTAAACGTTTGAACGAGACATTCTTCATCATCGATTAACTGTGTTTTCTCATCAAATTCGATGGTTAGCTCCCTATATACTTTCTTCCAAAAAGAAACTGCTGGTATATTTTTCACAAGTTCGATAACGAAATATTGTCCTCTTTTCTCCTTTAATAAATTCTCAATAACTTGTTTACCGATTCCTTTTCCTTTGTACTGATTCAATATGAAAATGTCATTTATGCTAAAGTCATTTTCTTTTTTCAAGTATGGACGTTCCAGTAGCAATAAAAACCCTACAATATCATTGTCACTTTTAATAAAATACGGAGTGATTCCATCATTTACCCAAAACATATGCAAATCTTCGTATTCAAAAAATCCGTCCGCTCCAATAGTTATGTTAGCAGTGAATTTAGAGAGGTCATGAAGATATAGTGCGTACAAATTACGTAATATTTCTTTTTCTGATTCTGGAACTGCTTGAAGTGTTACAAACATTTTTAATAATCCCCTTCCCTATATGCAACTATTTCCCAATCCTCTTCATTCGACAAAAATGACGATTCCCCTTTAACGAAAAAATAGCACTTAAAAAGTGCTATTCCGCTCGTCTTGCCGCTTGCTGAATTGGATCCCAAACGCTGTTATATGGTGGTGCGTAACTTAAATCGACATCTTCTAAATCGTGAATGCTCATTTTATTGAAAAGTGCCATTGCGATTACATCAATACGTTTATCTACGCCTTCTTCTCCAATTACTTGTCCGCCTAATAATTGTTTTGTGTCCGAGCGATATAGTAATTTTAAGTGAAGTGGCTTAGCACTTGGATAATAACCGGCCATATTTGTTGAATCTACATTAACCGTCTTATATGGGATATTTAGCCCTTTTGCTTCTTTTTCATTTAAGCCTGTTCTTGCGAGCGTCAAATCCATAAATTTAATAATACCTGTACCTAACGTACCTTTAAAGGCTCTTCGTTTATCAAGCATATTCAGTCCAGCGAGTCGGCCTTGTTTATTAGCAGTCGTTCCGAGCGGGATATGATCATGAATTTCCTTTATAACGTGGTAATGTGTGGCACAATCACCAGCTGCATATACGTCCTGCACATTCGTTTGCATATATGCATTTACTTCGATTGCCCCTTTATAATTTGTGCGTATATTTGTTCCTTCAAGAAAATCAGTATTCGGCTTCACTCCAACTGATACTAAAACAAGATCTGCTTTATACGTTCCTTTATCCGTTTCAATTTGTTCCACTCTTTCATTTCCTTTAAATGCTTTTACATTTTCATTCGTTAAAATTTCAATATTATGTTTACCTGCTTCTTTATGTATATGTTCAGCCATATCTGCATCATAAATCGTACCGATATGATCATTTCGCTCAATCATTCTTACTTTCTTACCAAGTTCGACGAATGTTTCTGCCATCTCAAGTCCAATTGCACCACCACCAATAATGGTTACATCTTCAACTTTATTCGTCTCTAACGTTTTTAATATGCGCTCAGCATCCGGAATTGTTTTTAAAAGATGAACGCCTTGTAACTCTCGTCCTTCCCATTCCGGCATAACAGGGCGTACGCCAGTTGCAACTAGTAAACGGTCATATGGAAATTGAAAAATATCTTTCGTCTCTGTATGCTCTGCGTACACCATTTTCTTTTCCGTATCAACTTTCGTTACTTCATGACGCACTTTCGCATCAATTCCGTATTTATCACGAAACGTCTTTACATTGCGCGCGATTAATTTTTCCGTTGAAGCGATAGCACCACTAATGACATATGGTAATCCACACTGAGCGTACGAATAAATTTCACCTTTTTCTAACGTCACAACATTTGCATTTTCATCGTTTCTAACAATTTGCATAGCTGCACTCATACCAGCTGCATCTCCGCCAATAATGACATAGTTCACTTTACCACTCCTTCTTTTTTGCATACTCTTTACGTTTTCCATATTTTACAGAAATAACACCTACTTCCATTGTAAAGAAAGAGAATTTCAACTTCAAATTTGGTGCACAAACCTATGCCTTAATAGGTAAGTGTCGTGTCTTATAAACAACATGTTTAATATGCTATAACAGTAACTATTGAAAGTAGGTGAAACATACATGTGCGCCGGCCTTCTCGCTCAAACTCCAGAGGAACCGAAAGAACCAAAACCCGCCTTGTCGCTTGATCAAGAATTTTCTATTAACGCAACCATTTATAGTGCTCGTGCTTGGTTATCTAATGATGAAACTTTCCCACAAACGATTTGGAAAGGCTCTCACTTCGCTTCAGCATCACACGCTGGCAAGTCCATCTTACCAATCGGTACTGTAAAAATTTTGAACTTATCCGATGATACAATAACAGTTACTGCATCATCAGAATCAGATGATACTCTCAAAATAGTCGTACCCCCTCATTCTGAAGGTGTGTTAACATCTAGCGCATTATCTGATGTGCAAGCAAGTACATCAGGAGGAGCAAGTAAAGTCACATTCCTCTTTCATATCTTTTTCTCAAGGGATCCTGGTTCAGATAAAAAACCATAAAAAAGGTACAGTTATGCACTGTACCTTTTTTCACGTGTTCTATTCTCTTGATTTGATGAGTTCAACATTATAAGATTCAATCTTCAAACTGCGTCCACACTTTGTACATACATTCATCCATTCAACCACCTTTTCTTTAGAGGCCAGTTAATCCCTGTGTAAAGGTTTGAATTATCGTGTTTATGTAAGACCAAAACACGATAAACGTTGCAATTCCGATGAAAACATTTGCGATAAAAAGAGTATAGACAAGATCTAATCCACCGTTATCTAGTTTTACTGTAGCTACAATTATACTAATTCCCATATACGTTGTAGCCAGCCCTAATAAGATTGGCAAGAAGAAGATTAATAAAAAACTAAATAGAAAAGAAAGCACTAATATAGCGATAGCCGGAGTTGCTATCGTTCCCCATATTCCAAATACTTCAAGAAACGAAAAAGAAGATTTCATCATCTTACCACTTACAAAAATAATAAATCCGACAAATAAAGTTAAAATTAGTAAAAATAAAAAGACCGTTACAGAGTCCAAAAAGAGTGTAGGAGTAGTTATATCTGGTGCAAATATTTTCGTAACAGCTGCTGCAGCACTCATCATTCTATAAAAAATACATGCACCTAAAAAACAAATAAGAACAAGACTTACAATTCCATGTCGTACTTCAACCTTACCGCTTTTCATAATCGCTGTCGGTGCTTTGAAAGCATGTTTAAAGAACTGAAAATAGCCACTCGCAAACCGCTTCGCCTGCTCTACCGTTTCATTTGGTCGAGTTTCCTTTGCTGGTGCTACGCGTGCTCGTTGCTCATCTTCTTGTGCACCACTCGCTACTGCTTCCTCCGTCAACGAGTGTCCACAATTCCCGCAAAACTTTGCCTCTGCTGTATTTTCCGTCTGACACGCCGGACATTTCATTCTCTCTTCCCTCCTTAAGCATATACCGTATAGGGTGTTACAAATTCAATATATGACTTTGGACATAAAACATGACTACAAGAAAAAGATTATGAAATCCTTCTTTCAAAAGAAAATATATGTGCTAGCAATCTTGAAAAATAATGCTATTATGAAACAGAACAAATAACATTTTTAACAGATTGGATGAAAGACAATGGAATTGGTAAACTCAATTTTTCAAATACTCCTTACAAGCGTAATCCAATTATTTTCTTTAATTGGCGTTATCATTGTAATTGGATTTCTATTAGGTTATTTAGAATCTCTCACACGCATGTATTGGTCGAGAGCTTTCGGAAGAAAAGGATTCCTTTTAACGGCGTGGATCGGTGTTCCTATTCATGAACTTGGACATGCCATTATGTGTGTACTTTTTCGTCATAAAATTGTAGCAACGCAGTTTTTCCCAACGGATACAAGTCAAGGTGCTTTAGGCTACGTACAACATCAATACAATCAAAAAAGTGTATATCAACGAATTGGGAACTTCTTCATTGGAATCGGTCCTATTATTTCTGGTATTACTGCGTTAATCCTTTTAATGCGCTATTTCGTACCAAATTCATATTTCTTATTTAATACAACTCTCGAAAAAACAATCGCTTCTACTTCTATTAATATAGAAATGGTTCAAAACATGCTCTTGTCGACGTTCGTATTATTGAAAAGCTTATTTACAATAAGTAATTTATTGAATCCTTCCTTTTGGCTATTTTTATTTATCGCTATTTGTATTTCTGCACATATCGCTTTAAGTAAACCAGATATTAAAGGATCAATAGACGGTGTGATCGTCATGTTTATCGTATTATTTTTATTCAACATAATCGCAGGACTATTTCAGTACGACAGTAACCAGCTAATTGGCAAAGTGATGAAGTATAATATGTACCTCATCGCGTTTTCTAGCGTGGCACTGCTGTTCTCTTGTATTTCTACACTTGTTAGTTTTGGGTTTTATAAAATAAGAGGAGGGCGTTCGTTTTGAACGCCCTCTTCTCATCACTTATTGTTCTTATAATCACATTGCTCAACCGGAACGCGAGCATGTCCTTCTTCATCTGTACACCATGACTGCGACTGGAAGGCAAGAAAAATACCGATCCATGATTCTTCCTTTTCAAAGTGAATAAGTATTCCTCCGTCTTGCCATATACCATTATCACCTTTCCATTTCTCTACATTCCCTTGATTCATATGAATATCGTGTATACCGTTTCCTGGCTCGAAATGAAAGTAAGAATCCGGTGTATGTTCTTCTGGTCCCCATCTTTCACCGAACGCATAAATAATTGCTTTTTCTTCTATTGCTCGTTTTATATAACGTTCTATTTTTTCATTTAAATCATTATCCACTCCTGCTTTTTCAGCAGGTAAAGGAATCATTTGTTTCGAATCAAATACATTACCTCTTACGTAGTCTAAAGCTACTTTCGGTTCATTGTTTTTTACTTCTGTAAAACCGAACGGTAATGTCGGTAAAATATGAATCGCCTCTGACCGAATATTGTCGCTCGCAAAATATAAAACTTCTGACGGATAACTTTGCGATTTTACGTTAATTGCAATACGATAATCCACTCCTGCTTCACCTTGTAAATGAACTTGATAATGAGGTGTTTTCCCTTTTCCAATCTTAGATTGTATAACTGTACCTTTTAACACGCCGTAGTTTTTTAGGGGCATACATTTCATCTCCTATTCATTTAATAGAAGCTTTTCATATTTAAAACATTATCCAATCATAAAGAAAATCCTCCTATGTTAGGAGGATTTTTAATTTCTCAACATATACCAAAAAATAACCTCTACCACTACAAGTAACACCGCACCAAAAATCATTAACGTCGTCTTCTTTAATAGTTCATTTTCACGATAAGGTATATTACATAAATACGCGCCTAGCGTAATTCGTGAAGGGCAAGCGATTGTCGCCACTGATGATGCGGTGTTTTGCAGTGTTGTGACGTATTGCCACGGAAGCGCTACGTTTTGCGCAGTTTGCATTTGTAGTTTTATAAACATCGCATTTGATCCGGCGTTACTACCTGTTAAAAAGCCACCGATTCCGCCGATAAACGGAGCAACGAAAACGAAAAATGTACCGAATGTTTCACCAGCTGTTTTTGCCAGTAATGAATGCATGCCAGATGCACCCATTAGTTCTGAAATGGCGATAAACATTGTCGTTGTAATCGCAAAAGGAATCCATTGTTTTATCGTTTGCGAGAGTGATTGTTTAATAATATGAGATGGAATGCGGAAGAAAATAATAGTAAATAAGCAAGTCATACCGAGCCAAAATCCTGGTGAATATAGTAGCTCCAGTTTATAAGAGTATGATTTTAAATCAAGGACTGCATATGATCTGAATACATCATGTAATGCTGGTACGAGGCGAGAAAGTAAAATACAAACTGTTAGGAATATATAAGGGCTAATAATTTTTATAATAGATACTTCTCTCTCCGTTGCCGCAGCATGTTCTGTCATTAAATTTTGCTCACTTTTTCCTTTTAATTTAATGATAAGAAAACCAAATGTAATTGTAACGATAGAACTTAATATACCTGCGAGTTCAACACTTACGTATGCGTTAGAAAGATAGATTCCGAGAGAAAATAATAGAAAGAAACCGGATCCTTCTTTCCACTTTTCAATAACAGCCTGCCAACCACCAACAACGTGTAAAGAAAGAATGACGAAATAAGCAAACATCGGAATGCTTAGTAGTGCCGTATTTGTACCAAGTGTTGTAAGCGGCATATTTATAAGCTGCGAACCGATAATCGTACCAGTTGCCATTGCGCCCCATGAACTAGCTAGTAAACCAATAAATGAAAGTAGTACAGCTTGAAACGGTTTATAGCCTAATGATAGAAAGATAGGTGCTGCAACCATAAAGCCAATTCCGAATCCACTTACTGATTCGATTAGCGGGCAAATACCAAAACACATAAGAAGCATTTGTAATAAACGATCGTGCGTCACTTCTTCTAAAAAACGTGCTACTTGATCGATGTACCCCATTTTGTTCATGAGGTGAAATAAAAAAATACCGAAAAACAAAACGTACCCGACAATAAAACAAATTAACCAACCTTTAATCGTTGCGTGCACAGTTTCACTTATCCCTAATTGAAACGTTGGCGAGAGTAAAACGATTCCAACAGACACAACGTAAGCAATTAAAGAGGACCGTAATGACGTTTGTTTAAATAAAAATAAACAAATGAAAATCATCATAATTGGGATAAGTGCCAACAATATGGCCATGTTATCATCTCTTTTCATTAAAAATACAATTTTTAACTATTATATAACAGATACCATGATTTTCAATTGTTTTTACAACAGATTCAAAAAAGGAGCCAAATGGCTCCTTTCACTCCCATTTTCTTTTATCCTGAAAAACGCTCTGCTGTCCGACTATTTTGTCTAACACAACAAACATAATATAAGCACATATTACTTGCAATACAACATTTCCAAATTCCATTAATTCAAATGAATAGATCCAGCGGAATAATTCATTTAATAATACAATCGAAACGATACTAAATAGTTCTATACTAATCGAAAATATACATATTTCTAAAATAGATTGCTCTTGAATGCGATTTAAGTTGGAAAAGATGAATACATATCCTAAAAATAGAGCCATCAATTCTATTTTCGTCATGCTAATGAGCCAAGCGTATAATGGTACAGTTAAAAGAAGATATAGTAGTTTCCGTCTTAGCATGCTTTCTCACCCTCTAAGTTATATGTATTTTCTGTATATTTTAACATTTATTACGCAAAACAAAAAGAAGAGACTTACGCCTCTTCTTTTTGTTTTGTTGCCTGTATTAATTCACATATTTCTTCTCGTTTTTCATTTTCTAACAGCTCAATAACTTTACTTCCAACGACAACTCCGTCACATATTGTAATCATTTCTTCTACATGTTCCTTCGTTGAAATACCGAACCCTGCCACTACCGGTAAATGCGTATGTGATTTTACTTTTTCTAAGTAACTATGAATCTCATCTTTAAAGTTTTGACGTACTCCTGTTACGCCCGCTACTGTAACGGCGTAGACAAATCCTTCTGATTCATTCGTAATTTTCTCGATTCGCTCAATTGGGCTCGTGACGGTAACAAGTGGGATTAAAGCGATATTTGCCGTGCGAAGATCCGGTGCAATAATATCTTGTTCTTCATACGGTAAGTCTGGAACGATAATACCGTCTACACCTGCTTCTATACAGTTTTCGATGAACCGTTCTTTTCCGAATGCGAGTACTGGATTTAAATATGTCATAAGCACAAACGGAATTTGCACTTCTTTCCTTACCTCTATTAATGCTTGAAAAATACCTTTTACTGTTACACCGCTATCTAGCGCTCGTTTCCCTGCTCTTTGAATCGTTGGACCGTCTGCGACTGGATCTGAAAACGGAATGCCGATTTCAACGATGCTCGCTCCTGCCTCATCTAGAAAACAAATTCTTTCTTTTAATTTTTCAAGGCCACCATCTCCGCCCATTACGTACGGAATAAATGCTTTCTTACCATTTTCAAACGCTGCTTTAATTTTTTCTACTCCCATTTTTTACACCTCTTCCATATAACGTTTTATACTCTCTACATCTTTATCCCCACGACCAGATAAACAAATGACAAGTCCTTCGTCTTTCTTCATTTGCGGTGCTAATTTTAATGCGTATGCGACAGCATGTGAGCTTTCTAACGCCGGAATAATCCCTTCTTTTTTCGTTAATAATTGAAATGCTTCTAACGCTTCTTCGTCTGTTATTGAATGATAAGAAACGCGTCCAATATCTTTTAGCAAGCTATGTTCTGGCCCAACACCTGGATAATCGAGTCCCGCTGAAATAGAATGCGCTTCTTGAATTTGTCCTTCTTCATTTTGCAGAAGGTACATCATCGATCCGTGTAAAACACCAACGCTTCCTTTCGTTAAAGTAGCTGCGTGCTTTTCTGTATGAACACCTTTCCCAGCTGCTTCTACGCCGTAAAGAGCGACTTCTTCATCGTGTACGAACGGATAAAACATGCCCATCGCATTACTACCACCACCAATACATGCAACGACTGCCTCTGGTAATTTCCCTTCTAACGCTTCATATTGTTTTTTCGTTTCTTTCCCAATTACACTTTGGAAATCACGAACAATTTGCGGGAATGGATGTGGTCCAAGAACGGATCCCATAATGTAGTGTGTATCGTGTACATGTGAAACCCAGTAGCGAAGCGCCTCGTTTACCGCATCTTTTAATGTACCGCTACCTGCCGCTACGCTTTCTACTTTCGCTCCGAGTAATTCCATTCGGAACACATTTAATTTTTGACGTCTCACATCTTCTTCTCCCATAAAGATGACGCATTCTAATCCGAGTAGGGCACATACAGTAGCTGTTGCAACTCCGTGTTGTCCTGCTCCTGTTTCAGCGACAACTTTTTTCTTGCCCATTCGTACTGCAAGAAGTGCCTGACCGATTGTATTGTTAATTTTATGAGCTCCTGTATGGTTCAAATCTTCACGTTTTAAATAAATCTTTGCACCGCCGCAATACTTCGTCATATTGTCAGCGAAATAAAGCGGTGTTTCTCTTCCGATGTATGTTTTTAAATAATGATTTAATTCCTTTTGGAACGCTTCATCTTGCATTGCTTCTTTATATGCTTCTTCTAGTTCTAATACAGATTGCATTAACGTTTCTGGAACGTATCGTCCTCCGTATATACCGTAGTGACCTTTTTCATCTGGATATGCGTAATTCATTTGGAACACTCCTTCGCTTTTATAATAAATTGTTTTATTTTCTCTACATCTTTCTTTCCTTCTGTCTCTACTCCGCTACTTACATCGACCATGTATGGCTGAATAGTTTGAATCGCTTCTTCTATATTAAGAGCGTTTAATCCACCAGCTAATATCGTTTTCTCGCGTAACTCTTTTGGCATATGTGTGAGTAGCTCCCATGAAAATGTCTTTCCATTTCCTCCGTGAAACTTTTCTTTCGGGCTATCAAACAATATATAATCCGCTTCATATGTTTGAGCGTTTTTCATATCATCCTCTGAAGTTACTCCGAGCGATTTTATAGACGGAATATTCAATCTTCTGATTTGATGATTATCTTCATCCCCATGTAGTTGCACATGCGTTAACCCGCATTCATCTGCAATTTTCTGGATCTCTTCTACTGATTCATTTACGAAAACACCGATTTTTAATACGTTTGCTGGAAGCTCCTGAATGATTTCTTTCGCTAGCCTTGGAGTAATTTTCCGCTTACTTTCTGCAAAAACAAATCCAATTGCATCAGCTCCGTATTCGCAAGCACGGTTTGCCGTTTCAACATCAGTGATACCGCAAATTTTCACTTTCATATGTTCACCTTACACTCTTCAAAAAAGGTATGAATAGAAGATGATGTCATAAGTGCTTCTCCAACTAATACACCTTTCGCTCCAGCTCGTTTGACGCGAATAATATCTTCCTTTGAATGAATCCCGCTTTCACTAATCCAAAGTAATTTCTCCTCGTTTAATCGTTTTCCAAGCTTTTCTGTTTGGCTTAAATCGACTTCGAATGTTTTTAAATTACGGTTGTTAATACCGATAACGTGCGGATTTAATTGGATTGCAATTTCTAATTCCCGTTCATCATGAACTTCAACAATTGCTTCTAATCCTTTTTCTAGTACGTAGCTGTACAGCTCTTTTAATTTTTCTTTCGTTAACGCCGCTACAATTAATAAAATAATATCTGCGCCAGCTTCATACGCTCTATCAATTTGAATCTTATCAATTATAAAATCTTTACATAAAAGCGGAATATTGCTTTCTGCTCTTGCCGTTTGTAAATCGTGAAACGCCCCTTTAAAAAATTGACCGTCTGTTAAAACAGAAACTGCTCCTGCGCCGCATTCTTCATATATTTTCACTTGTTTTCGTACATCAACATTTAAATTGATATCCCCTTTTGATGGTGATGCTCGCTTTACTTCTGCAATGACAGTAAACTGCTGTAATGCTTCTACAAGTGAATGTGTCTTTCTACTTTCTTTTAATGGTGTATACATTTCATATAATGCCGCAACTTCCTTTTTCTTTTGGTCTACAATTTTGTCTAAAATCGTCCCCACTTTAATTCACCCTTTCTAATTTTTCATGACTTGCTGCAATTAATAAGTTTAGTTTGGCTAATGCTTTTCCAGAGTCAATACTATGCACCGCTAGTGTAATTCCTTCTTCAATCGTTTCTGCTTTTCCATTTGCGAAAAGGGCTAGACCTGCATTTAATAAAACAGTATCGCGGTAGACACCCTTTTCTCCACTTAATACGCCGAGCGTAATCTTTGCATTTTCTTTCGAATCTCCGCCTCTAATCTCTTCGTTTTTCACTACTGAGAAACCATATTTCTCAGGCTCAATACTCGTTTCTACTATTTCATTATCTTTCAAAATGACAACATGATTCTCTCCTTGCAATGATGCTTCATCTAAAAATCCACTTCCGTTTACGACAAGCGCTTGTTTTCTACCTAGTTTCTGTAATACTTGCGCAACTGGTAGTAACATATCTCGTTTATAAATGCCGACGAATTGTGTTTCTAAATTCACCGGATTTGTTAAAGGGCCAATTAAGTTAAAGATCGTCGGCACGTTCAATTCTTTTCTTATTTTCATAATGCGCCTTAATGCTGGATGCATCGCTGGCGCGAATAAAAATGCGATTCCGACATGCTCTAATAAATAATCAATTTCGTTTGGCGTACTGCTAATATTTACACCGAGTTCTTCTAATAAATCTGCACTTCCTGTTTTACTAGATACAGCACGGTTACCGTGTTTTGCAACCTTGACGCCAGCTCCTGCCAGTACAAATGCCGATGTTGTACTAATATTAAACGTTTGGGCACCGTCACCACCCGTTCCGCAATTGTCCATTGCTCCTTGTATATGGTTCGAAAATGGTAATGCCTTTTCGCGAAGAGCTCGAACAAGGCCGTATATTTCTTCTGCTGTTTCACCTTTCGCTTTCAGTAAGACTAAGAAAGCTGCAATTTCACTCTCCAATATGTTTTCATTTAATAAAAGAAGCCCTGCTCTATACATTTCCTCTTCTGTTAAATGTTGTCCCTCCACTAATTTACGAAGATAGTTATTCATACTCTTTCCTCCTCCTTCACTTCTGTTAAAAAGGCACGTATTAACTTTCCACCTTCTTCTGTCGCGATTGATTCCGGATGAAACTGTAATCCGAATAGCGGATAATAATTGTGACGAACTGCCATAATTTCTCCATCGTCCATCGCTGTCGCTAGTATGTCAAAACACTCTGGCAAGCTCGTTTGCGCTGCAACAAGGGAATGGTAGCGCATCGCTGTTAGCGGCTGTGTCACGTATGAAAAGATTGACATTCCGTTATGTTTCACACGAGATGTTTTCCCATGTTTAATGCGCTCCGCTCTAACAATTTCTCCTCCAAATGCTGATATAATCGCCTGATGTCCGAGGCAAATACCTAATATGGGAACGTTCTTATAAAAATGACGAATCACTTCGATACAAATGCCAGCATCCACTGGTTTTCCTGGTCCTGGTGATAGCACAATTCCTGTTGGATTCATCCCTTCTAACTGTCCTATCGTTATTTGATCATTTCTTACGACAACAATTTCTTCCTCGCATTCACCTAACAGTTGATACAAGTTATATGTGAATGAATCGTAATTATCAATTAGTACAATCATTTCATTACCTCCAAAAGTGCTCTCGCTTTATTTAACGTTTCTTCATATTCAGCTACTGGGTCTGAATCATAAACAATTCCCGCTCCTGCCTGAACGTATGCTTTTTCATCCTTTACAACCATCGTTCGAATGGCGAGCGCCATATCAAGGTTCCCTGAAAAACTAACGTATCCAACTGCACCCGCGTATACATTTCTTTTTTCATTCTCTAACTCATTTATAATTTCCATCGCTCTAATTTTCGGAGCTCCTGACACTGTTCCTGCTGGTAGGCAATACGCTAATGCATCAAATCCACTCATTTGTTTTCGCAATGTTCCGTAAACTTCAGATACAATGTGCATAACGTGAGAATATTTTTCTACTTTCATATATTTATCTATCGTCACGGATCCAATTTCACTTACTCTGCCAATATCATTCCGCCCAAGATCTACAAGCATCATGTGCTCCGCTCGTTCTTTCTCATTTTCTAACAGTTCTTTTTCAATTTCCGCATCTTGCTCCTTTGTTTTCCCTCTCGGCCTCGTACCCGCAATTGGATTCGTCATCACCTTATCTTCTCTAACTGATAACAAGCTTTCCGGCGAAGAACCGAGTACAACATAATCTTGAAAATCGATATAGAACATATATGGTGACGGATTGGCAATTCGAAGTTTTCGGTATAACGCGAATGGATCACCGATACATTCACTTTGCAAACGCTGTGACAGTACGACTTGGAATATGTCCCCGGCTCTTATATGTTCTTTCGCCGTTTCTACCATCTCACAAAACTCTTTTTCCGTTATAGAAGAAGTGAATGATAATGTTGACCTTATTTCAGTTACTTCCGCTGCTTCTTCCTGTAGCACTTCCTCTTTGTATACTTGCAATCTTTCATATACTTCTTCATAAGAAGCTGCATCATCTTCCCTGCATACATATACAAATGATAATTTTTGGCGTACGTGGTCATACACGATAAACTCACGGTACAGTACAAGGTGTACTTCCGGAATATTCAATGGATCGTTTAAATCTGCTCCAATGTTTTCATATTGCCGGATGACGTCATAGCCAATATAACCAACTGCTCCTCCGCAAAATGGAAATGGACTGTCTACTTGTGCTGACGCGATTACTTCTTCTAACACTTGTAGTACGTTACCTTGCAGCTTTTCTGTTTGGCCGTAAATCGTTCGTTCCACTTCCGTACCAACGCTTTTTACTTCACCATATGGATTACATCCTAAGTAAGAATAGCGTCCTTTATCTTGATGAAGCTGCGAGCTTTCTAATAAAAACTTTTTCTTTCCCTTCATACGTCTATATAAAGAAATTGGCGTAATGCTATCTCCTTCTTCTTCAAAGATTACTAAAAATGCTCTTCCCTGTTCTTTTTGCTTCATAAATTCCTCTTTTGTCATCATGCCTTTCACCTCAATCTGAAAAATAAAAAAGTCCTCTACATATCGAAAATATGTAGAGGACGATAAATTTACCGTGGTACCACCTCATGTTGGACGCAAAAGCATCCCGCTTTGTTCAGGTACAAAATATATACCTTATCCTTGTAACGGCGGAACCCGGGTTGCCTACTGAAAATAATTGTTCAGCATACCTCTCGTAAGCCCATTCCGTATATGGCACCGTACCGGGCTCCCACCTATCCCCGGCTCTCTGTAACGTCTCCAATATACGTACTCTTCTTACTTAAACGATTTCGTTTATTTAATTTTTTGTACACAAAAAGGGAGTACTCATCCTATAGAAAGGACGGGTACTCCCGTGGTGCCACCTTAATTCGTTACAAATGTAACGCACTTTACCGTATCAAAAACAATACGTGTCTCTTGTATCGATGAGATCATGTCGCCAAAGCCTACTTCTTTCGTTTCGGTTTGGAAGCTCCGAAGCCCATTCCACATCAATCCCATACTGATTCGCACCAACCATCAGCTCTCTGACATGTTCATCATGTGTACTCTTCTTCATCAACGCTTGCATTTTTTTAAGTTGCACTCATTATAGACTTAACTTTTTTCATAAGTCAATACTTTTAAAAGAATTTTATTTTTCTCTTCTTTCAATATTATATTGACAAAACAACCTCTTTTTATGTAAATATAATAAATACTCTATTAAAAATAAGGTTTTTTGCATGAATATTATATATTAAAAAAATAAAACGATGTCAAAAAACGCTTACATTTCTGAAAATTCGTATTTCTGTATGGATTTTTCAGAATAATCATGATAGATTATAAATATGCATAACGCATCAAAAGACATGACAAAAGGAAGGGGAACTACATGAGTACGCAGATGTTAACTTTAACTTCTATCTCTATTTACATGCTCGGGATGTTAGTAATTGGCTATTTCGCCTATAAACGAACGTCCAACTTAACAGATTATATGCTTGGCGGGCGTACACTAGGCCCCGCAGTAACAGCATTAAGTGCTGGAGCAGCTGATATGAGTGGTTGGCTTTTAATGGGCTTACCCGGTGCAATGTTTAGCGTTGGATTAAGTAGTAGTTGGATTGCGATTGGCCTAACACTAGGCGCATACGCAAACTGGCTTTATGTCGCTCCTCGCTTACGTACCTACTCTGAAATTGCAAACAACTCTATTACTATCCCAGAATTTTTGGAACACCGTTTCCACGACAAATCCCATATGTTACGCCTAGTATCTGGACTTGTTATTATGATATTTTTCACGTTTTATGTAGCTTCAGGATTTGTCTCTGGCGCTGTATTATTCGAAAATTCATTTGGACTCAATTACCATGTTGGTCTTCTTATCGTTGGTGGAGTTGTCGTAGCTTACACATTATTTGGTGGATTTTTAGCTGTAAGTTGGACAGACTTCGTGCAAGGAATCATTATGGTAGTCGCTCTTATTCTTGTTCCAGTCGTAACAATTATGCACGTAAATGGACTTGGTCCAGCATTTGAAACAATTAAATCTATCGATCCGGCATTATTAGATATTTTTAAAGGCACTTCTGTATTAGGAATTATTTCATTATTCGCATGGGGCCTTGGTTATGTTGGACAACCACATATTATCGTACGTTTTATGGCGATTTCTTCTGTAAAAGAAATTAAAAGCGCACGACGCATTGGTATGAGCTGGATGATTTTCTCTGTTGCTGGAGCTATGTTTACTGGCCTTATCGGTATTGCATACTATTCAAAAGCAGGTTTAAAACTTTCTGATCCAGAAACGATTTTCGTTGAACTTGGCACTATTTTATTCCATCCACTTATTACTGGATTTTTATTAGCAGCGATTTTAGCAGCGGTTATGAGTACAATTTCATCTCAGTTACTCGTTACTTCTAGTGCTATAACAGAAGATTTATATCGTACATTCTTTAAACGTTCTGCTTCTGATAAAGAACTTGTATTTGTCGGTCGTATGGCTGTACTTGTTATTGCATTAGTTGGGTGCGCATTAGCGTTTAAACAAAATGATACGATTTTAGCTCTTGTTGGATACGCTTGGGCTGGATTTGGTTCTTCATTCGGACCTGCTATTTTATTAAGCTTATATTGGAAACGTATGACGAAGTGGGGCGCACTTGCTGGTATGGTTTCTGGTGCCGCTACAGTCATTATTTGGACTCAATTCAAATTCTTAAAAGAATTCTTATATGAAATGATTCCTGGTTTCACTATTAGTTTACTAGTAATCGTAATTGTTAGTTTACTAACGCAACCTTCAAAAGAAATTGAAGAGCAATTTGAGGATTTCGAAAAACAACATAGTCATAATCTATAAAGGAAAAGCTCTGCTGTTATCGTATCAGCAGAGCTTTCTTTTTATGAAAGTTCGACAATCTTCTACTCGAATTTAACAATTTCTTTATGTTTCGTTAAATTAAACATAACACTACTCCTTTATAGTAGTACTATCAGCACTTATACAGAAAGGGGACTCCAACATGTTAGCAGCTTTCCAGCAACAACAAACACGAAAATTTTCACCTATTTCAAATACTTCTGCGTCTTGTTTGAACATACAACCTAATCCACCTAAAATTTCAATCGCTCCTTCTGTTATTTCAGTCATTGGTGTTCATATGGAAAAAAATAAGTTGAAAGTAAGAACTGGACAAAGCACTGAGTTATCAGCTTCCGTTTTGCCAGTGCAAGCAACGAATAAAGAACTTATTTGGACAAATATGAATGCTGATGTTATCACAATGTATCCAAAAGGTGATACGGTAACGATTGCTGGAAAAAGTGCCGGAAGAGCAGTCATAATTGTCACAACTGCTGAAGGAAAGTTCCGTGACCTATGTATTATTCATGTACAACCTTATATGACAAATCCAAAGTAAAAGAGTGGCTTCCTAGCCACTCTTTTACTTGATTTCAATGTGTGAATTTTTACTTGTAACGAGATTGATGAATTGGTCTTTATCTTGAGGAGAAATAACTTCTGTTTTATGTGCGCCGTAAACAATTTCAAGTCGATCAAATGACAATGCATGAGCTGCTATTGGATTTTTCGTATTTGAAATTTGTTTTATATCTCGTATAAATATGCGTTTTTTAACGATACCTGATCTAATTGTAATTGTTTCTTCTCCGACGATGTATTTTGTCGAAAACCAACTCCACATAAATAATATCGCTAACGGAAGTGTAAAAAATAAAAGAAAATACTCTTTTCCTGCAAATAGAGGAGCAAAACACGCTCCAATGACAACGAAAAAAATCGGATATAACCATATATCTTTTTTTGATGGAAATTCCATTAAGCTTCCCTTCCTCCCCTATATTTCTGTAAAACAAAAAGAGAAGTATCACAACTTCTCTTTTCTCCTCTAACATTATATTTCCTGCGTATACGCCGGCTCGTTTACTACATTTTTTGCTGTTCGTTTTTGTTGCTGTAGTAAGAAAACAGATACACCAAACAATACGAGCATGCTACCGATAATTTGCATTACATTTAGTCTTTCACCGAGTAAGAAGAACGCTAGTATAGATGCTCCAACGGGTTCTCCTAAAATACTCATTGAAATTGTTGTTGCATTTACGTAGTTTAATAACCAATTATTAATGACGTGTGACACTGTCGGCACAACTGCAAGTAAAAGAAAAACTGTCCAGTCCCACTTCGTATAACCTGTAAAAGGCACTTGCAATACTATATTATAAATCCCCATAAAAATACCGGCGAATGCAAAGACTGTAAAGCTGTAAATCCAGTGTGATACTTTCTTTACTGTCGTTTGCCCGATAAATAAATAACCGACAACCGCTATTACACTTAAAAAGGATAATATATCTCCATAAATTGCTTGTTCACTTAACCCTAAATCTCCCCACCCAATACACATTACTCCTAATATCGCTATTCCCATTGTTGCAATGGCTGAGTATGTTGTTCTTTCTTTAAATAAGAAAAAACCTCCAACTAAAGATACGATTGGTTGAAGCGCTAAAATAATAGTCGAACTAGCAACTGTCGTATGCTTTAAAGATTCAAACCATAAAAGAAAATGAAGTGCTAAAAAGAAACCAGATCCAATTAAAAATCCCCAATCTTTTATTTGAATCTTACTAAACTCTTCCCGTTTTTTCCAAACGATAGGCAGCATAATAAGTACGATAATCCATAATCGATACATACTTAATATTGAAGATGGTGCTGAGGACATCTTTACAAAAACTGCTGCGAATGAAATGGCTATAATGGAAATTGCTAATGGTAGTGCGATTGATCTTTCTTGTTTCAAATTCCGTCTCCCCTCTCACCTGTCAAAAATCCCACTTCATTATATCCGTTTTCTTTCACAACTTAAATACTAATTTTTTAGATTCTTCGTACCATTATGGTAAAATAGAAACGAAAGCACCTATTAGTGAATATTTCTTTCTTTTTCACTACAAGCGTCGCTCTTACAATCATTACAGTAAATTTTTATTTAGGGGGATCTACATGAATCAAACAATAGGGAGAATTGAAGAAATTTCATTTTATAGCGCATCACTTCAAGAAGATGTTACACTTCTCGTTTACTTACCGGTAAATTACACACCACTGCACAAACATACAGTTGTAATTGCACAAGATGGTAGAGATTATTTTCAGCTTGGTAAAGCGCACCGTGTAATTGAGCGCCTTCGTGAAACTGAAGAAATTGACCGTACAATTATTGTCGGTATTCCATATAAAAATGTACACGATCGTAAAGAAAAATATTTCCCAAATGAAGTGAAAAACGCTGCGTATATTCGTTTCCTCGCTCATGAACTTGCACCATATATCGATGAAAATTATCCAACGTACCAAATGGGAAAAGGTCGTGTGTTAATTGGTGATTCTCTTGGCGGGACAGTTTCCTTCATGACTGCACTTATGTATCCGCATACATTCGGTAAAGTCGTTATGCAATCACCATTTGTGGATGAAACAGTGATGAGCTTAGCGAAAGACTTCAAAAATCCGGAGGCGCTAGACCTTTATCACGTCATTGGGACAGAAGAAACAGCCGTAAAACGCACTGATGGACAAGTTTCTGATTTCGTACAACCGAACCGTGAGCTCAATACGCTTCTGACAGATAGAAATTTCATCACGCATTACGAAGAGTTTGAAGGTAACCATACGTGGAAATATTGGCAGACTGATTTACCGAAAGCTTTCTCTCATATTCTATCAATGAAATAATAGAGAGCAGTATTCAGAATAATTTGATATAATAGATGAAGAGATTTATTTTCTCAAAATCTAACTAGACTTACAAAGGGAGGAATTGGAACATGAAATTAGGCATTGTAATTTTTCCATCTAAAATGATTCAAGATAAAGCGAACGGATTGCGTAAACGTTATGATCCGCACTACGCATTAGTTCCGCCACATATTACATTGAAAACACCCTTTGAGACGCAAGATGAACAATTAGAATCGATTGTAAAAGAGTTACATACAATCGCAAGTAAAACGAACCCTTTCACTCTTCATGTCGGAAAAGTTGGTTCATTCGCACCTGTTAATAATGTTCTTTATTTTAAAGTAGAAAAAACACCTGAACTTACTTTCTTAAATGAGGAGATGCATAGCGAATTCTTTATACAAGAACGCGAGTACGCTTTCGTACCTCATTTAACAATCGGACAAGGCTTATCAGATGCAGAGCATGCTGATGTATTAGGTCGATTACGTATGAAAGATTTCTATTATGAACAACCAATTGATCGCTTCCATCTTCTATATCAATTAGAAAACGGAACGTGGACTGTATACGAAACATTCCACCTTGGAAAGGGGAACAACTAATTTGCACGCACAGATCGTACAAACGGACGAACAACTAAGAGATGCATTCTCTGTACGTAAGCAAGTATTTGTGAATGAGCAACAAGTTTCTGCTGACGAAGAGTATGATGAGTTTGAAGAAACTTCAACACACGTTGTTATATATGATAATGATGTTCCAGTTGGTGCTGGTCGTTTTCGCATACTGGATGGAATAGGAAAAATGGAACGCATTTGTGTACTAGCTTCCCATCGTAAAAAAGGCATTGGAAAAATTGTTATGGATGCACTTGAAGCGTATGCGAATGAAAACTCGCTACCAAAATTAAAGCTGCATGCCCAAACACATGCTGAAGATTTCTATAAGAAACTTGGATATGTAACGAATTCTGATGTATTCATGGAAGCAAATATTCCTCACATCGTTATGATAAAAGAATTGTAATTTGAAAACAGGAGGTATCCCCTCCTGTTTTTTACATTGCTATTTTCTTTTTCTTCCGCTAAAGTTAAATGTTGATGCTATAGTTTTGAAGGTGAATATATGACACAAGAAAAATTTTCACAAAAATCATTAACGCACGCTGACATTCCGCGTGCAACATACCATATTCCAAAAACATCTACCCATTTAATTATGGAAGAAGATGCTGATGCAGCGTATTTCCGCGCTCTCGAACAACAAAATGTTTTTTTAAATGAAAAACAATTAGAGGCCGTACGCACGACAGAAGGTCCTGTTCTTACATTAGCTGGTGCCGGAAGCGGAAAAACATCTGTTTTAACAACCCGCGTAGGTTATTTAGTAAATGTAAAACAAGTCCATCCACGAAATATTTTATTGCTTACATTTACACAAAAAGCAGCTGAAGAAATCCGAAACCGTGTAGCAAATTTACCAGGTATGAATCGTGCTGCAAGTAGCTACGTTGTTGCTGGTACATTCCACTCTGTCTTTTTAAAATTGCTTCGTAGTCAAGGATATAATCAGCAAATTTTAGCAAACGAAAAACATAAACAAATTATGATAAAGAAAATCTTGAAAGAATTGCGTCTAAAAGACGATTATGATGCTGAAACAATGCTCGCTATGATTTCACTTGAGAAAAACAAATTGAATCGTCCGAAAGATGTAAAAGCAAAAACACCCGTTGAACAAGAATTTAAAGAAGTATACGAGCGTTTTGAAGAAGTAAAACAACGATATAATTATATTGATTTCGATGACATCTTATTAGAAACATATTATATGTTAGAAAATAACGTTCCTTTGCTTACCCAATTACAACAACGTTTCCACTATATTGAAGTAGATGAGTTCCAAGATACATCGTATGCACAATATGAAATTGTAAAATTGTTAGCCACGCCAAGAAATAATTTATTTATCGCAGGTGATGACGATCAGGCGATATATGGCTGGCGAGGAGCAAGTCACCAAATTATTTTATCTTTTCCAAAAGAATTTGATAACACTACGATTATCGCACTTAATACGAATTATCGATCCAATCCTTTTATCGTCGGGCTTGGAAATGAAGTTATCAAACTAAATCAGGAGCGTTTTGATAAAGAGCTATATTCTGTGCGTGAAGAAGGTGTACAACCTTTTTACGCAAGACCTGCTACGACTCTTGATGAAGCAAATCAAATTTTGCAGCTCATTCAAGAAAAAGTAGATAGCGGCGAACGCAACTTTAAAGATTTTTGTTTACTGTATCGCACACATTCTGTAAGCCGTTCGTTACTTGATCAGCTTACAATTCACAAAATCCCGTTTATTAAGCACGGGGCGAGTCAATCATTTTATGAACATTCTTTAATTAAGCCTGTATTAGATCATTTAAGACTGGTGATTGAACCGTTTCGACTAGAATCACTTTCAAATATATTGCCAACTATGTATATCGGGCGTGATGATTGTATTTCATTTATTGAACGTGAACAATGGAAATATGGTGAGGGGAGGTTCCCTTCTCTTCTTCATTTCTTATTATTAAATCCGAGCTTGAAACCTTTTCAAGTAAAAAAGGTAAATGAGCGTATCGATTTTATTAAATTTATAAAAGAATTAGAACCGAAAAAAGCATTAAAAGAAATTATTCATGGTAAAGGAAAGTATTTAGAGTACTTACAAAGTAACGATCGTTCTTCCTTTACGATGCATAAAGATATACAAGAAGAAATGTTAGAAGAATTAATGGAGTCAGCAACTCGTTTCACCGATATTCCAGCATACTTACAATTTATTGATGAAGCAATTCAAGGTCAAAAAGAAATGGAAGCATTAAAAACAATGCCGGAAAAAAATGCTGTTTCGCTTATGTCTATTCATAACGCAAAAGGCCTTGAATTTCCATGCGTCTTTTTACTTGGAGCGAGCGATGGTATTCTTCCCCATACTTCTTCTTTAAAAGATGCAAATGATCGTGTTACAGAGACTTCTGAAGCTTTAGAAGAAGAACGTCGACTACTTTATGTCGCAATTACACGTGCAAAAGAAGAACTTTACATTTCCTCTCCGCAATTTTTTAGAGGAAAAAAATTAGATATATCTCGTTTTTTATATACTGCGCGAAAAGATTTACCTGAAAAGACATCCACTAAATAAGGATGTCTTTTTTTATATTGCATTATGTACATCCCTACTATATAAATTCCCTGCTTTTATCGTAAGAATTAACGTAATATCAACCATATCTCATTCATATTGTAATAGTGTATGTCAGAACTCACGATAAGGAGTGAACATAATGAGCTGCAATTGTAACGAAGACCATCATCACCATGATTGTGATTTCAACTGTGTATCGAATGTCGTTCGTTTTATACATGAATTACAAGAATGCGCAACTACAACATGTGGATCCGGTTGCGAAGTTCCATTTTTAGGTGCACATAACAATGCATCAGTAGCGAATACACGTCCTTTTATTTTATACACAAAGACTGGAGAACCTTTTGAAGCATTTGCACCATCTTCAAGCCTTACTAGTTGCCGATCTCCCATTTTCCGCGTAGAAAGTATAGATGATGATGACTGTGCTGTATTACGTGTATTAACTGTAGTTTTAGGTGATGGTACCTCTGTACCACCTGGTGACGACCCAATCTGTACGTTTTTAGCTGTACCAAATGCAAGGCTAGTGTCGACATCTACTTGTATTACTGTTGATTTAAGTTGTTTCTGCGCTATTCAATGCTTACGCGATGTTTCTATATAAAACTAAATATTAATTTAAGCATGGATTGGGTGGCAGAGTTTTCTGCCACCCAATCCATGCTTAAAAGGTATTATTATGTATTTTTCATAAAATTGGGAACTTGTCTAGAACATAGAACCTGTCCTTTTCATTAACTGAAAGTAGAAACAGATAAAGGAGTGAAAAACATGTTCTCTTCTGATTGCGAATTTACTAAAATCGATTGTGAGGCGAAACCAGCTAGTACACTACCTGCCTTCGGTTTTGCTTTCAACGCGTCTGCACCTCAGTTCGCTTCACTATTCACACCACTACTATTACCTAGCGTAAGTCCAAACCCAAATATTACTGTTCCTGTAATAAATGATACAGTAAGTGTTGGAGATGGCATTCGAATTCTACGAGCTGGTATTTATCAAATCAGTTATACATTAACAATTAGTCTTGATAACTCACCTGTTGCACCAGAAGCTGGTCGTTTCTTCTTATCATTAGGTACGCCAGCTAACATTATTCCTGGATCAGGTACAGCAGTTCGTTCTAACGTTATTGGTACTGGTGAAGTAGACGTATCCAGTGGTGTTATTCTTATTAACTTAAACCCTGGTGATTTAATTCAAATTGTACCAGTTGAGTTAATTGGAACTGTAGACATCCGTGCTGCAGCATTAACAGTTGCACAAATTAGCTAGTAAAAAGCGGTATTTCTTCATTAGAAATACCGCTTTTTATATTTATAATAAAAAACACTCACAGTAATATGAGTGTTTCATTCTTCATAATGTTTTATTGTGTTCTTCTTTTTCCCGCAATTACATCCCTTTTTCTTCACAAATCCTTGTTGTTGTAATTGTTCTTGGTATGCCTGTTGTTGCGCTTGGTGTTGTTGCTGTATATGATACCATTGCTGCAGGTCATATGAATTTTGCCTTGGACTATTACTCACAGCAAACATCTCCTCTACTGTCAATTCTGTCTATTTACTATATGAACAACTCTTTATTTCCGTTCCCTCATTCTTTTAAACTCCGCTTTTTCTCGTATTATGAAAATATATTATTCTCCCATAAAATATCCTGTAATCGTTTCAATGATTGCTGCTGCTCCTGCAATAGCTAATAATGCAAGTAACGGCTCTGCAACGATAGGAATCCAATTATATAAAACTAATAAAAAAGCACTAACCCATACACCTGTACACCAATAACAGCTTAATAATTCGCCAACCCACTTTCTTAATCCTTTCCCTTTTACTTTTGTAAAAGTTGATACACTCCCATCCGGCTCTGTAACCTCTAATTCATCAATAAACGGTCTTCGCAAAAAGGCTGTAATTTTATCATAAACAATTAAACGAGTGAGCCTAAAGGCAGCTAACGCAAAAATAAAAAATAAAAGCCAGCTTGTAAACAGCATGATTCCACCTTCCCTTATCTTCTTTCGCCTATTTAAAAAAAAAGGTCTTGAGATTGTGACCAAATCTCCTCGACTCCAATATCTTATTAATGTAAATACAAACAAGAAGATAAGGAGTGACATTAATGAGTTGTAACGAAAATAAACACCATAGCTCTTCTCATTGTGTAGTTGACGTTGTAAAATTCATCAATGAATTACAAGATTGTTCTACAACAACGTGTGGATCTGGTTGTGAAATTCCATTTTTAGGTGCACACAACACTGCATCGGTAGCAAATACACGCCCTTTTATTTTATACACAAAAACTGGAGAACCTTTTGAAGCATTTGCACCATCTGCAAGCCTTACTAGCTGCCGATCTCCAATTTTCCGTGTGGAAAGCGTAGATGATGATAGCTGTGCTGTCTTACGTGTGTTAACTGTAGTATTAGGTGACGGTTCTCCTGTACCGCCTGGTGACGATCCAATTTGTACGTTTTTAGCTGTACCAAATGCAAGATTAGTATCGACATCTACTTGTATCACTGTAGATTTAAGCTGTTTCTGTGCGATTCAGTGCTTACGCGACGTTTCTATCTAATAAGTTAAGTAAACTAAAAAACTATTGGGGTGGTAGAAGATTTTCTACCACCTTTACATATTTAAAAGCCGGCCATACTAATCGATTGGATATCATCTATAGACAACTTAATATCTCGCATACTATTTGGCGGCATAATAGCTACAATTCCATTACGATACGATATGATTGATCCAACATATGAGACTGTAGCTGTTTTTATTCTGCACCTTATTTTCGGAATATAATGAGGGCGGTTTAATAAAAAATGAAGCTTCTCTTCATTATTCATATCCTTAAATGATTTATTATACGGGACAGTTCTCACTGGCTCTTGTTGTTCTTGCTGCTCTTGTACTTGTTCCTCTTCTGCTATTTTTTCTTCTACTTGTGGCTCTTCTTGTTGCTCTATTACCTCTTCCACAGCACTACTTACAATATTTTCGTTTCTATTACTTTCCTCTTTTCGATCACTTTCCTCTTTTCGATCTTCATTTTCAAAGTTTGTTAAGATAATTCTTTTTATTTTCGGTGCAGCAAGTTCCAAATTTACTTGCGCAATATATAACAACGGTTTTCCAACTGTTGAACTTTTATTTTTATTCTTCACACTCGTCCCTCCCACTTCCATACGTAGCTGAATAAATCGTGTACTATTATAGTTATATTCATAACGTGGTAAGAACTTTCGTTAAAAATCGTTCTTTCTAAGAACAAATAAAAAGGACAACCTCAACATTTAGAGATTGTCCTTTAAAAATTACTATTATATTTATCCTAGGATATGATATCCTGAATCAACATGAATGTTTTCTCCTGTTACGCCGCGTGCTAAATCACTGAATAAGAATACTGCTGTATCCCCAACTTCTTCTGGAGTTGTTGTACGACGAAGTGGTGCGCGCTCCTCAATTTCTCTTAAGATTGAGTTAAAGTCGCCTACGCCTTTTGCAGATAACGTACGAATTGGTCCTGCAGAAATAGCGTTAACGCGAATGCCGTGTTGGCCTAAATCGTTAGCTAAATATTTCACGCTAGCTTCTAATGAAGCTTTCGCAACACCCATAACGTTATAGTTTTTCACAACGCGCTCGCCGCCAAGATATGTTAACGTTAAAATATTTCCGCCTTCTGTCATTACTTTCTTCGCTTCTCTTGCTACAGCTGTTAAAGAGAATGCACTAATATTTTGTGCAAGTAAAAATCCATCGCGAGAAGTATCTACAAATTCACCTTTTAAATCATCACGATTTGCAAAAGCAATACAGTGTGCAACACCGTGAATTGTACCAACCTCTTGCTTGATTGTTTCAAAGCAAGCTGTAAGTTCTTCATCATTTGTTACATCACAAGGTAATACAAGTGATTCTTGTCCTTCTAATGTGTCCGCTAATTCACGAACGTTTCTTTCTAAACGTTCTCCTGCATATGTGAATATTAATTTTGCACCTGCATTATGCAAAGAGCGAGCAATTCCCCACGCAATACTTCTTTGGTTCGCAACGCCCATAACAACAAATGTTTTCCCTTGTAATAGTTCCATGATATATCCTCCCAGAATTACTTATACTTGTTATTAGTACCTGATACTATAATTATAGTACCATAAAACCTCTTAAAGGCAAACAAAAAAGTCATTAACTTAAATTTTGTTAATGACTTTTTGTTTCTATAAAAAACCGCTCTAATCCTTCTTCCCAAGAAGGCATTTGTGAAAAACCATTTAATCGTAGCATGTTATGTTGGAAAATAGAATATTTCGGTCTCGCTGCCGCCGATCCAAATTCTTCGGTTGAAACAGGTAATACATTCACTTTCATATTTGCATCCGAAAATATTTTTTTTGCAAATTCAAACCAAGAACATGAGCCTCTATTTGATACATGATACGTACCGTATAAAGAAGTATGAATGAGCTTATTAATCATCACATTTAAATCCGCCACATAAGTAGGAGAACCAATTTGATCCGCTACAACAGATAATTCTGCTCTTTCTTTTCCTAACCGCATCATCGTTTTCACAAAATTGTTTCCATACTTACCATATAACCACGATGTTCGAATGATAAAATATTTATTATGTAACTCTTTGACAAACTGCTCTCCCGCATACTTAGAAGCCCCGTATACATTTATCGGTGATGGATTATGAAACTCATGATAGCCATCTGGTCTGTCACCTTGAAATACATAATCGGTACTAATATAAACTAACTTTGCCCCTACTAATTGTGAAGCAACCGCTACATTGCGAGCTCCTATTGCATTTATTACATAAGCAAGGTCTTGTTCTTTCTCAGCATGATCAACCTTCGTATACGCTGCACAATGAATAATTATATGTGGCCTAATTTCTTGTACCACTTGCTGCATTTGGGATATATTTGTTATATCTAGTAACTTTTTATCAAATGGATATATGTCATATTCTTCAGGATTTAACTCTTCTTGTAGTTGCTTTCCCAATTGACCATTTGCTCCCGTTATGATAATCCGTTCTTTCATTTATATGCCCCTTATTTTTCTTTTAGTGGTTTCCACCATTCTATATGATATTCATACCATTCCACAGTTTCTTTTAGCCCCTGTTCAAACGTATACTGCGGTTCCCACCCGAGCTCATTCTTCATCTTTTGTGCATCAATCGCATAACGACGATCATGCCCTAAACGGTCTGTAACATACGCAATATCTTCTTTCGTTTTTCCTAAGAGAGAGATAATTTGTTCCACAACATCTACATTGTTTTTTTCATTATTTCCACCTATATTATATACTTCTCCTATACGTCCCTTATGCAGAACAACATCAATCGCACTACAATGATCCGTTACATGTAACCAATCTCTTACATTTAATCCATCGCCATATAACGGTAGTTTTTTTCCTTCCAGCGCATTCGTAACCATTAACGGAATTAACTTTTCAGGATATTGGTACGGCCCATAATTATTGGAGCAACGCGTTACTATAACTGGTAATTGATATGTTTTATAATAAGATAAAGCTATCATGTCGGCGCTCGCCTTGCTTGAAGAATATGGACTATTTGGAGCTAACGGGGTTTCCTCGGTAAATCGCCCTGTTTTTCCTAAAGAGCCGTACACCTCATCTGTTGATACTTGCACGAGTTTAATATGTGGATATTTTTTTACTAATTCTAATAATGTGACTGTCCCAATTACATTTGTATCATAAAAAGGGATCGGATTTTCAATACTACGGTCCACATGTGATTCAGCTGCGAAATTTACAATCACATGGACGTCTCGCTCTTTTATGACATGCTCTAGCAGCTCTCCATTTTGAATTTCCCCTTTTACAAAAGAGTAATTAGGATGCCCTTGAAGAGACTTCACATTATTTAAATTCCCGCTATATGTTAATGCGTCGTAATTAATAATTTTATATGTTTCATAGCTTTGTAACATGTAATGAACAAAGTTACTTCCAATAAATCCAGCCCCACCTGTTACTAATATATTCATAAACAACTCTCCTACTCAAAAGCTATCTTCACATTCCTGAAGTAACGGTAATATTCGATCTTTGTCAGACAAAATAGGATTTGTTACCGGCCATGGAATTGCTAACTCTTTATCTTCCCAAAGTACCCCTGAGTCATGATCGGCACTATAATACTCATCTACTTTATACATAACAATAGTATGCGGTACAAGTGTACAAAAACCATGTGCAAATCCTTTTGGCACTAACAATTGCCGATGGTTATCCGCGCTTAAAATATATCCTCTCCACTGTTTAAACGTTGGTGAATCTTTTCGCAAATCAACGATAACGTCATAGATTGCTCCTTGCATAGCTTGAATAAGTTTCGTTTGAGCTTTCGGATTTTTTTGAAAGTGTAATCCCCGAATCGTTCCCGCTTCTGCTGAATAAGAAACATTATCCTGCACAAACGAGTACGTAACCCCTAATGTTTCTAGCACCTTCTTATTATAACTTTCAGTAAAAAAGCCACGCTCATCTCCAAACAACCTCGGTTCTAACAATTTTGCGTCGGTAAAGTTTATTTCTACAACTTTCATATTCTCACCTATTCTCCGTTAAACTGTTTACCAAAGTTTATATCCCGCGCTAACGTATTCGCCTTTTGAAGAGAATTATGAGTTCCCGCATCAGTCCACCAACCGCTCATTTCATTATAAGTAAGTACCCCTCGTTTTAAATACCAATTATTAATATCTGTAATCTCAAGTTCTCCCCTTGCAGAAGGTTTTAATTCTTTTATATAAGAAAAAACTTTCGAATCATACAAATAAATCCCTGTAACTGCATAGGAACTTTTCGGCTCTTTCGGCTTTTCTTCAATTTCAATTATTTTTCGGTTTTGAATATTTGCTACGCCAAATCTCTCCGGATCATCTACAGATTGCAGCAGTACTTTCGCACCTTCTTTTTGATTTGCAAACTCTTCAACATACGGACGAATGTCATCAGAAAAGATATTATCTCCTAATATAACTACACTGCGATCATTCCCAACGAAATCCTCACAAAGCCCTAATGCTTGTGCAATTCCGCCAGCCTTATCTTGCACACGATACGTAAAGGACACGCCAAACTCTTGACCGCTCCCTAAAAAACTAACAACATCTCCCATATGCTCTTTACCTGTAATAATCATAATATCTGTAATCTCACATTGTTTTAGCCTATATACCGCATGATAAATCATTGGGTAACGTCCAACAGGAAGCAAATGTTTATTCGTTACTTTCGTTATGGGATATAATCTCGATCCAGTTCCACCTGCTAAAATAATTCCTTTCATCCTGCATCTCTCCCTTATGATGGAGATAGTATATCTTTGTAATGTTCTACAAACACTTTCCGATACTTCTCATATGTATCCGCATCAAACTCATCCCCGTTGTAATGAATGCACCATAAATTCGCTTGATTAGGGATACCAATTAAATAACCCGCCTTTTGAAACTCTAAAGATTGCGACACATCATAAAAGTGGAATCCTTGAAACAAGTCTTCTCGCCATGGAATATCATATTGTGTGGCCATTAATAATCCATCAATTGCTTGAACTGACATAAATGATTGATTCTCATAAAACAGCTGATCCAAATTTAATAATTGATAATTCCGTCTTCTGTATTCAATCACTTTCCCTACTAAATTTTTTCCTTCCCACCATATCCCGTTACTCGGTAAAAATTGAGCACCAGCTACGCCAATTAAACCAAGTTTTTCGTTATCTTTAAAAAGAGAAATAAGTGTATAAAACATCTCACGATTAATAAGATAAGTATCTTGATGTATATAAACCTTATACTTCGCGGGATATGAAAGTGCTCGGTTATATGCACTTGCCATACTTTTCGCATCTCGTATCGGAAAAATTTGTACGACATAACCAGGGGGAACAAAAAGGTTTCGTATTTGTCTCTCGCATTGTTCAAATAGCTCTTCATTATTTATACAAACAACGACTAATATCGTATGATCTTTCATTTTGTAGCCCCTCTATTCGTCTTGACTTACATCTGACATATAGTGCTCCACAAATATCTTTCTATACTTTTCATAGTTGGTCATATTTACATCTATATGATAGTGAATGCACCACGCATCACGCTGTACAGGAACCCCAACTGTATAGCCTGCTTTTCTAAATTCAAATGATTGAGACACATCATAATAGTCAAACCCATCAAACAAATCTTCACGCCACGGAATATCGTATTGCGTTGCCATTAATAAACCGTCAATACATTCAACTGGCATAAATGTTTTTGACTCATGGTACGGCTTTTCTTGACTGGCCATATAAAATAAATCATTCATATAACCGATGACTTTTCCAACAACTCCTCTGCCTACATTCCATATTCCATTTGGAGGAACATATTGGGCTCCAATCATACCAATCATTCCAAGATGTTCATGTTCCTGAAACAATTGCAGTAATCCATATAAAAATCCTACATTTACAATGAAAACATCTTGATGTATATACACTTTATATTTTGCTGGATGCGAAATTGCTTGATTATATCCGCTCGTCATACTTTTCGCATTCCGAATCGGCATAAACTGTATAGTATATCCTGGAGGAACTGGCAATTGTAATATATGTCGCGCACATTGTGCATACATTTTCCGATCATTTATACACGTAACAAATAATATTGTTTTATCTGCCGTACTCATAATTGTGATTTTTCTGCTTCAATAATGTATTGAAATACAACCGTCTCAGCCATGAACCCACTTCCAAGACGATATTTTTTACAAATTCCATATAACTCCTCGATAAGCGGTTCATACATTTTATGATCAACATATACACGATCTACTTTACTAATTGAATAACCTGCTTTTAAAAACATTCGTAGCATTTCATTAAATGTAAAGAAACGAATATGTGTTTTATCTAATAAACCATATTCTGTATACGTCCAATTCCCAGCAAGTAAGGGAGCTAATACTGAAATGTGTGAAACGTTCGGTATACTAGCCAAAATTACACCATTTTGCTTTATATATGGTTTTACTTTTTCTATTACAGCCCACGGATCAAATAAATGCTCTAATACGTCACCAAATATAACGCAATCAAATTGCTCCTCTTCATACGGCATATCCATTGTTTCTATATCGCCTAAAACAACATGATCTAGTTTTTCTTTTGCTTGTTCTGCCGCCTCTCGGAATGCCTCAATTCCAGATACACGTGTGCCATTTTCTTTTATGGCAGCTCCCAATGCACCACTCGAGCAACCTATATCAAGAACTTCTTTCCATTCCTTTTTTATATGCTTTAATAAATTCGGATTCACTGCATTATAATAATGCCCGGACTTTTCTTCGTATAAAGAATTTTTTGGGGAATTCATTTTACACACTCCTTATGCAAATTGAATTTGAAATATAAATCTCATCTAAAGTCTATAGATGTAACCAGTACTGGTTACATTGCCGATACTTTACTATATAGCCAATCTATTAGAGTTAGAATCGTGATACATCATTTCTAGAAAAATGCAACCTATAACGACTTATATTGTTTATCAAAAACACTCCGAAAATATTTGCGGTTATATTCAATTGCAGCATTATTTGGAACATAAGCAGCTGCTAATTCATTGTAATAATAAGCTTTATCTTGCTCGCCTAACTTGCTATAACAAATACACATTTGTAAATAGGGAATCCATGTGTAGCTAGCTGGACTGTGAAAAGGACTCTCTGTTGCCATTGTCACTTCTGTTGCAAGTTTAAACCAAAAAATTGCTTCATTGTATTTTTGTTGATCCATATATATATATCCTATTCTTGTACAATTCTCTCCTCTAGGGACATCATACCGAAATGACTTTACACAAGATTCAACTGCCTTCTCCCACATTCCAAGCTTTGCATAGCAATCCCCTAATTTACCACATGCATAAATTTTCTCTTCATACCAACCTTCATCTTGATTAAGAAATGTTTCATAAAGTAAAACTGCATCATCGTATTTTTGATTATCCATAGATTCATTCGCGTAATAAAATAAATCTCTCGGACTCAATTCTTCTCCAGCTGCTACAGCATCCTGAAAAATTTTCAAATTGCGGTTCGTTACTTTCTTTTCTTTCTTATGCGTAATCGCAACATTACTATTAAAAATCTCACCAAAAATAGCTAAATACTCATGCACCTTTCCAAACCATTGAAATTCTTTTTCACGCTTTACAAGCCGATATCTTTTTGTACAGTATAAAGGTTTCCCATTAGAATCCATTACAAGATGATAAGGCATCGAAACAGCATCCACATTAGAATCTAATTCTGTTTTTAATAGCTTCAATGCCTCTTGAGCATCTTCTAATAACACATCATCAGCATCTAGCCATAATATATATTCTTGCGTTGCTTTTGAAAAAGAAAAATTTCTAGCTGCCGCAAAATCATTAATCCATGGAAAGTCATATATGTTAGAGGTATATTGAGCTACAATTTCTTTCGTTCGATCAATGGAACCTGTATCAACTATAATAATTTCATCAACGATTTTTTCTACTGCGTCTAAACATCGACCAATTGTATCTTCCTCATCTCGAACAATCATACATAAACTAATTGTAATTCCTTGCTTGTTCAACATAATCACCCTCTTCCAAATCAATCATATGTTATACATACAATAAACTTTCCACTTTTTTAACTTGCACAAGCAGTTTAAGATTTCTTTTCAATAATTCAAATGTCCGTGTCATTTTCTTCCGGTTTTGCATCTACTATATAATGAACGCTTTATGGAGGTGAATTTATGTCAAATAATAATTATTCAGATGGATTAAATCCCGATGAATCTTTATCAGCTAGTGCATTTGACCCTAATCTTGTAGGACCAACATTACCACCAATACCACCGTTTACCCTTCCAACCGGGCCGACTGGACCGACTGGACCAACTGGGCCGACTGGGCCAACTGTACCAACTGGACCTTCTGGACCGACCGGACCAACTGGACCAACTGGGCCGACTGGACCGACTGGACCGACTGGGCCGACTGGACCGACTGGGCTAACTGGACCGACTGGACCGACTGGGCTAACTGGACCGACTGGACCGACTGGACCGACTGGGCTAACTGGACCGACTGGACCGACTGGGCTAACTGGACCGACTGGACCGACTGGACCGACTGGACCAACTGGTGCTACTGGACCGACTGGTGCTACTGGCGCTACTGGCGCTACCGGACCGACTGGACCAACTGGGCCAACTGGACCAACTGGACCAACTGGACCAACTGGACCTTCTGGCTTAGGACTTCCAGCAGGATTGTATGCCTTTAACTCAGCTACAGTTTCTTTGGCTCTTGGGATTAATGATCCAGTACCATTTAATACCGTTGGATCTCAGTTTGGTACAGCAATTTCTCAAATGGATGCCGATACTTTCGTAATTAGTGAAACTGGTTTCTATAAAATTACTGTTATTGCTTATACAGCGGCAGTAAGTTTATTAGGAAGTCTTGGAATTCAAGTTAATGGAATTCCTGTACCAGGTGCAGGCACAAGCTTAATTTCACTTGGAGCTCCTATCGTTATCCAAGCCATTACACAAATTACTACAACACCATCGCTCGTTGAAGCAGTTGTTACAGGAATTGGATTATCACTAGCTCTTGGTACAAGTGCATCAATTATTATTGAAAAAATAGCTTAATTTTGCACTTAGCAGTAAGACTGATATCAGTTTTACTGCTTTTTCATTGGTAAATTCAATCATTAAATCTTTCTTTTCTACATAGTCATAATGTTGTATGACATTCCGCAGGAGGAACTTATATGGAAAATAAATCAGCTATCCAGCTTTATCTCGAGTTATTAAAGAAAACAATTTTATTTGAAATATGGTTAGAATACGAACCATACTTACCTGCTTCGCTACATATATCTAAAGAGCTATCATATGAACCAGTTACAGTTCCACTTCCTTTATTTCTTAAGCAATACGTAGAAAATCACAATTTGAAAATCGTTGATCCTAGCGTTTCAAAAAGTGAGCGTCAAGGTGGCAAAGATTGGCCAAGAGCAGCACACAGTATGGTTGGTCGAAAACGTATGAATCAATTGCATGAGGCGATGGAAACTGTTGTAAAGGAAAATATAGAAGGTGATTTTATTGAAACGGGTGTATGGCGCGGAGGATCATGCATTTTTATGAATGGTTTTTTACAAGCAAACAACATTACGGATCGTACTGTGTGGGTTGCCGATTCGTTTGAAGGTCTGCCAGCACCTAACTTAGAACAATATCCGAAAGATTACGGTGATTATTTGCACACATTCGATTACTTACGAGTTTCTTTAGAAACAGTGCAAGAAAACTTTAGAAAATACGATTTATTAAATGATCAGGTGAAATTTTTAAAGGGTTGGTTTAAAGATACCTTGCCTTCAGCACCGGTAGAAAAAATTGCAATTGCTCGCCTTGATGGTGATATGTATGAATCAACGATGGATAGTCTTGTAAACTTATACGATAAAGTTTCAACAGGCGGCTATATTATTATTGATGATTACGGATTGGTAACATGCGCAGAGGCTGTAACAGATTTCAGAAATGAAAGAAACTTAAAAGCTCCTATTACTAAGATTGATGATTTCGGTATTTATTGGCGAAAAGAATAGAATAGAATTTTATTTTTTGAGGGGTTCTATTACACTACTTATTCATAAGAACTAATTGTGTAAAGTTCCCCTCACTATAAATGATTAACTTATATATACAATAGAAATCCCCTACTTTACTACAAGGACGGAGTGAATGTATGAATGAAAACGAGAAAAAAATCACATTAATTCCACCCCCAGAACTCGTTCAATATGTAGGTGGTAATTTTGAAGAAGTTGGAAAAGAGTTTATGCAGTATTTTATTGAAATTGGCAATTTAAAATCAAATGAAACAGTGTTAGATGTAGGCTGTGGCATTGGCCGAATGGCGGTTCCATTAATGAATTATTTAAGCGATGAAGGTACTTATTATGGATTTGACTTATTCAATGCGGGAATTACATGGTGCAAAAATAACATTTCTACACGCCGTAACAATTTCCATTTTGAACATGTCGATATATATAATCAATTCTACAATCCCGATGGAAAAGAAGATGCTTCCCAATACAAGTTTCCATATGAAGATGAATCATTCGATTTTATTTTTTTAACGTCTGTATTTACCCATCTCCTTCCGAAAGAATTAGAACATTACGTATGCGAGATTTCACGAGTTCTGAAAAAAGATGGGAGATGTTTTATTACTTTCTTTTTAATTAACCCTGAATCATCCTATTACTTAAATACAGGACTAAGTACGTTAGGTTTTTATCATCAAATTGACAATTGTTATGTTCTAAATAAAGATATCCCTAATTTCGCAGTTGCCTATCCTGAGGAAGATATTCGTACCCTATTAAATAAATATGGGCTAGAAATACAGTCCCCCCCTCATTATGGTTCATGGTGTAGCAGAACTGAACACACAAGTTATCAAGATATTATTCTTACACAAAAAACTTCTGAAAGGTAGTTGTATATGAATAATATAAAAAATCCGCCTCTCGTTTCCATCCTTATTCCCACCTATAATCGACCACATTATTTTAAAATTGCTTTAGAAAGTGCTTTAGCGCAAACGTATTCAAATATTGAAATTATTGTAGGGGACGATAGTACAAATAATGAAACAGAAAAATTAATATACAGACATTATTTACATAAGCATAAACATATAACATACATTCGAAATGCCTCTACTCTAGGACAATTTCATAACGCCCTTATGCTCTTAGAACAGTCAAATGGAGAGTACATAAATTTCTTAATGGACGATGATACATTTTATAATAATAAAATCGAAAAAATGATGTTTTATTTCCAACAAGACCTCAATAAAAATCTCGCACTTATCACATCCTATCGCACTTGGATTGATGATAATGGAGATATAATTGAACAACATCCCTCCATGAAAAAATTATATGATGAAGATACTCTACTAAATGGGAAAGATTTTGGAAACCGTATGCTTATGGCAGGACAAAATATTATCGGTGAGCCTACAATCGTACTCTTTAGAAAAAGCCTATTAACGGAACCTTTCGGCACTTTACATGGCAGAAAATATGGTTGTAGTGTTGATATGGCCTCTTGGATAAGTTTACTTTCAAAAGGTGATGCGATGTATATAACTGAGCCCTTAAGTTCATTCCGTCTTCATACTGGACAGCAAGTACGTCACAAATTCCTTGAGGGCTGTGAAGATTTTTCTCAGCTCGTTTTAACCTCGAAAAAGTATGGTTTCTTACAAGACACTAAATATTATAAAAAAGGTTTGATAAGAGCTTACGGATGGTATAAAAATGCGGTCAAATTTTACGATTTATTTCCAAACCTCATTCCAGATAAAAATACACATGCACGACTTTCTTATTGTTTAAATATCATTACAAAAGAACTCCGTGCAATATAGTCCATCACAAGGGAGGAGCTATTCCTTCCTCGTGATGTATGACTTCCCACAAATAGTGGAATAAATGTATGCATAGTCTGCTTGTATATTATTTTTACCATGACATGATCCATATACTTACTAGGCGATAGAAAGGAATACATACATTGAAAGATCCAAATTCTCAATATCAAATAGACTACGTATTACTATTCATCTTATTTGCCATTGGGACTGTTAGTTGCTTTGCAATTGCAAGTGCACAAGCCTCTTTACCACCATTTTTGCAAAGCGTAAATTTTGTATTAAAGCAAATCCAATGGTACTTCATTGGATTTATAGCCATTGGTATGATTATGATTATTGATTTCGATCGTTATCAAAAAATTGCTTGGTATTTATATAGCTTTGCATTGGTACTACTTATTGGACTAGAACTTCAAGTACCAGGTGCCGTTACAATTAAAGGTGCTACCGCTTGGTACATGCTTCCTGGCATCGGAAATTTCCAGCCGTCTGAAATCATGAAATTGTTTTTAATTATCGTCACTGGACGAATTATAGCAAATCACAATGAGAAATATTTTTCCCGAACAATACACGGCGATTTTTTATTACTCGGAAAAATATGTGCAACAAGTTTGCCACCCCTACTACTTATTGCAAAGGAACCTGATTTAGGGAACACAATGGTAATTTCAGCTATGCTCGCAGCAATGATACTAGTTTCTGGTATACGTTGGCGTTTTATTTTCGGATTAGTTTCTTGTATTTTTGTAGCTGGCGTTACATTAACGTATATTTTTTTCACTCATACAAAATTCTTTAAAGCACACATTTTACAAGAATATCAACTAAATCGCTTCTACGGCTGGTTAGCGCCATACAAATATGATGCGCAAGGCTATCAATTAAGACAAGCTTTCTTAGCTACTGGATCAGGGGAAATGCAAGGAAAAGGTTGGGGAAATGGACAAGTATACTTTCCAGAACCACATACAGATTTTATTTTCACCAATGTCGCTGAGCAATTCGGCTTTTTAGGTGCAAGTGTTATTATTTCACTTTTTTTCCTACTTATTTTCCGCATGATTCATATCGCTTTAGAAAGTAATGACCCTTTCGGTAGTTACATTTGTGCTGGTACAATCGGAATGTTTACTTTTCAAGTATTTCAAAATATCGGGATGACCATCGGATTACTACCTATTACAGGAATTACATTACCCCTTATGAGCTACGGAGGAAGTTCCTTACTCACATACATGATAGCGATTGGATTCGTTTTAAACGTTCGCTCAAGAACGAAAATCTTTATGTTTAAATGACGAACAAAAACAGTATATTTTTATCTCTATCCTTTTTTAGATATACTAATGAAAAATATGGTGGAGGTTTAAATATGAAATATGACATTATAGGGGATATTCATGGGTGCTTTCAAGAGTTTCAAGATTTAACGACGAAACTCGGATATAACTGGAATAGTGATCTGCCAATTCACCCTGATCAACGCCAAATTGCATTTGTTGGTGATATTACAGATCGCGGCCCTCATTCATTACGTATGATTGAAATTGTATGGGAACTTGTTATAAATAAAAAAGTAGCTTATTATGCTCCGGGAAATCACTGTAATAAACTATACCGTTTTTTCCTTGGGCGTAATGTGACAATCGCTCATGGACTCGAAACAACTGTTGCCGAATATGAAGCACTGCCTTCTCATAAACAAAACATTATAAAAGAAAAATTTATCACCCTTTACGAGCACTCTCCTTTTTATCACGTACTCGACGAGAAAAGGTTAATTGTATGTCACGCTGGAATTCGGCAAGATTACATAGGAAGACAAGACAAAAAAGTACAAACCTTTGTATTATATGGCGATATTACAGGAGAAAAACATGCTGACGGCTCTCCTGTCCGGCGCGACTGGGCAAAAGAATATAAAGGAAAAAATTGGATTGTATATGGACATACACCCGTTAAAGAACCTCGCTTCGTAAATCATACAGTCAATATTGACACTGGCGCTGTATTTGGTGGCAAACTAACCGGACTACGTTATCCTGAGATGGAGACTGTTTCCGTCCCTTCCTCCCTGTCTTTTGTCCCTGAGAAATTTCGCCCAATTTCATAACGACCCTTATTTAGATACCATTCACAAATTACGAGGATTACCGTATCATTTAGGCGGCTCTCCTATAAAAACTAGGTAAAGTAATTAAAAAAAGATGCAATAAAGTGCATCTTTTTTTAATTACACGGCATATACTGTCGCAGGAGGTGACAGAATGAAGAAAAAATCTTCTAAACAAAAAAGAAAATGCCCGCCTTTTTATCTGCCCATGTACGGAATTAACAACTGGTGCAGCATTCGAGCTGCAGCTTTAGAAGAACCGGACGGACAAGGGGCTTCCCCCAAAAACAAAGCTAAACAAAAATATGTCTCTTTAGAAAATGCTGTAATGAGCCGCATAATCGATAATAGAAAAACAAAGATGCAGCAAAAAAATAAACCTCTCTCTACTCACACTGAACAGATTGTGCCTTCTGAGCATACAGAGAAAAATACAGAAGAAGACATCCCTGTAGCAATAAATAAAAAAGCAGAATCAGAAATTCCAGCTGCTATTATAAATCAAGTGAAAAAAATAAGAGAAGCATTAGCACCATCCAATGATATACAAACAGAAAAAACGATCATAATTCAAACTCCTACACCTGAAAATACAAAAGTAAAAAAAGGGGGACGGTATGCACATGCAGAGGGGCTTCACTCTAATGCAGAGGGTTCAGCTTCACATGCAGAAGGACTTCTTACACACGCAAAAGCTTCTTTCTCTCATGCGGAAGGATCAAAAACGAAAGCAACTGGACATAGTTCCCATAGTGAAGGAAGTGAAACGACAGCAGGTGGCTCTTATTCTCATGCGGAAGGTAAACACACAATCGCTTTAGGCGAAGCAGCACATGCAGAGGGAACCGCGACTATCGCTAACGGATTCTCTTCTCATGCGGAAGGTAATCATACATCAACAGCTCATTTTGCAGGTAGCCATATTATGGGGCGCTTCGGCACAGCAGAAGAATCTTATTCTTGGTTTATTGCAAACGGCACAAATGAAACCGATCATAATATCGGTGCAAAGTGGCTTGCTCATAATGGGGAAATGTATATTGATGGCGCTTCTTACAATGCAAGTGGAACTGATTTTGCACAAATGTTTGAAACAACAGACAATAATTTTATTGATGTAGGTTATTTCGTTACATTTAGTAGCGAAGAAAAAATTCGGATCGCTACTTCAAACGATTCATTCATTTTAGGAATATCTAGTGCAACCCCCGCCCTTATAGGAAATAGCGGTGCTTTAAGTTGGCAAAAACGCTATAAAACAGATAACTTTGGAAAACGCCAATATGTGCGTACGGAATCGCAAGACATACAACCTCTTTTAAATACAGGATGGGATCCGACTTGCAAATATATAGCAAGAAAAGATCGTACCGAGTGGCTTCCTGTCGGATTAATTGGACAAATGTTAGTACGCGATGACGGCACTTGCGAAACGCATGGATATTGTCGTCCAAATAACGATGGCATTGCTACAAAATCCGAAAGTGGCTTTTTCGTTATAAAGCGCACGGGTGAAAATCAAATTTTAATATTATTCCGCTAAGAAAAAAGGGAACAAAATTCTTCGTTTCATAAGAATTTTGTTCCCTTTTTAAGTACGCCTTAATACCTCTTCCATATCGCTTGGAATCGTTGTAGTGAAAAACATTTCCTTCTCTAAAATAGGATGATAAAACGTCAAAGATGTACTATGAAGTGCTTGACGTTTTATCACATCTCTTCGTCCTCCATATAAATCATCACCAAGTAACGGGTGGCCTATATGTGCCATATGTACACGAATTTGATGCGTTCTTCCGGTCTCAAGCTCAAGTGATACATGCGTCTTGTGATTGGTGCTATCCATCACTCTAAAATGAGTAACTGCTCTTTGCCCATTTTCACAAACGGTTCGCTCAATAATGCTATCCGATTTTCGTCCAATCGGTGCATCAATCGTTCCTTCTCGTTCTATCATCTCACCGTGAACAATTGCTTCATATGTTCTTTTCACAGCTTTTTGTTGATGCTGTTTCGATAAAAGATGATGCACGAAACGATTTTTTGCAATAAGCATAAGCCCTGAAGTATCACGATCTAATCTTGTTACGATGTGCACCGTACTTGCAAGATGCTGCTTATCATAATGAGATAAGAGCGCATTCGCAACACTCCCTGCCGGATGTTCTCTAGACGGAATCGTTGACATGTTCGCCTCTTTGTTTATGACAAGAACCGCATCATCTTCATATACAATACATAAAGGGATATCTTCTTTAATCATCCCTTCACTTCTTTCTTCCACTGGAAAAAAGACACGTAATTCTTCACCAGCTTGCAACTGATGACGAACACTCGCATGTTGATTATTTACTTCAATAGCTCCGCCGCGAAATTTTATATCCGTTAAGGCGGCTTTAGAAATCCCTTTTGTTTTTAAAAACTCTCTAACTAAAGTTCCCTCTTCAGCCGATTCTATATCCCATTTCAATGTAAATCTGTTCAAATATATAAACCCTTTCTATTTATCTGCAACAAACGAGTCACGAACTCGTTTCCAGAACGGGAACGGACGGAAACGAACAAATCGTACTTTCTCGTTTGCAACGCGATACTGGATTGATTTCACATCTTGATGAACCATCGTTAAATGGTCCACCGTAATTTGTAAGTTCATTCCTGCAGCCGGCTTCAACACACATGTATGATGCTTCGGCAATACGAGTGGCGAGCCTACAGTACGAAACACGCGGTTATTAATAGATGCCATTTCTGCAATTTGAATCGCTTCAATAGAAGGGTGAATAATCGCTCCGCCAAGCGCCTTATTATATGCAGTACTTCCCGAAGGAGTAGAAATACAAAGGCCATCTCCGCGGAACGTTTCAAAGTACTCTCCGCGTATTTCTACTTCTGTTACTAATGTACCTTCTGCACTTTTTACAGTTGCTTCATTCATCGCCAAATACTGTGATTCTTTACTCCCATTCACATAGCGAATAATCACTTCTAAAAGCGGATATTCCACCACTTGGAATGGTGTTTTAGCAATTGCAATTACTAATTTCTCTACTTCTGTCGGTAACCAATCTGCATAGAAACCTAAATGCCCTGTATGTACACCAACAAATGCTGTTTCATCCAATCGATTATAATAACGATGAAACGCATATAAAAGCGTTCCATCTCCCCCAACAGAAATTACAATATCGGGTTCCTTTTCATCCATTATAAATCCAAAATCTAGCAAGTATTCTTTCATCGTGCTTGCCAGTGTATCTGATGATTGATCTCCCTTTGACATAATTGTAAATTTCATCGCCCAACACCCTTTAGTTTATGATTCGGAATCTTTCGTTTCTTGTTTTCTTGAAAAAGCTTTCTGCGCTTCTTGAATCTCAAGACGAATAGAAGACATTTCTTCATCTAATAAAAACGCCGCTTCCGCTGCGCGTTGCAAGCGTATTTTAATATCTTCAGGAAAACGTCCACTATATTTATAATTTAAAGAATGCTCAATTGTTGCCCAAAAGTTCATTGCTAACGTGCGTATTTGGATTTCTACCAATACTTTTTTTTCTCCCTGAATCGTTTGAACAGGGTAACTAATGACAACGTGATAAGAGCGATAGCCGCTATCTTTCTTTTGCGTGACATAATCACGTTCTTCCACGATTTCAAAGTCATTTCGTTTTCGAAGATATTCTACAACAGGCTTAATCTCATCAACAAATTGACACATCATTCGAAGGCCCGCGATGTCTTGCATATCTTCTCTCAGCCGATCTAGCGGTACATTTCTCTTCTCCGCTTTATCAATAATACTAGCAACCGACTTTACCCTTCCTGTTACAAACTCAATTGGAGAATGCTCTGTTAACATTGCAAATTGAGTACGCATTCCTTTTAGTTTCACTTTCAGCTCTGCCACCGCTTGATGGTAAGGTGCTAAAAATTCTTCCCAATTTCGATTCATTTCAACCACCACCAAAATCAATCCATTTGCTTATAGAAATACTTTTTCTACAGCAGTTACTAGTTCTTCTCCGTAATTTGCATTACCTTCAATATTTTCAACTAAATATTCTACTTCTTCTTTTAAATTTTCTAATTCCATTTCAACGTCATTCACACGAACGAACATTACTATATCGTTATTCATCGCTTCATGCATTGCTTCCCAGCATTTGTGCGGAATACTTACATAAATGAAAGATGATTCGTTTTCTAAAATATATAAAAATGATAAATTGTCTGAGTCTACAAGTACGTGATTACGCGCACTTAACTCCTTTACCTCTATTTCATTATTTTCCGCACAAAAAATAAGCGCATTCTCTCTCTTTTCTACGCTCTTAACTTGAATTTTATTTTGCATGCTCTAACTCCTCCATCTCAACTTCCTGTCTTACTTAACAGTATTATTGTATCATAACATGGACGCAAACAAATAAAACATTGAACCAAATTTATGAAAAAGCGATAATGTGTAAAGAATTATTTTTTAAAAGGAGCGCGCATACAATGACACAAGAAATTGAAATTGAATTTAAAAATATTGTTACAGAAGAAGAATTCGATACATTATGTAAATCATTCTCTATTGAAGTATTTACGAAACAGGTGAATCACTACTTTGAAACAACGAGCTTCTCGTTAAAAGAAGCTGGCTCTGCACTTCGTATTCGTCATAAAGGAGAAACTTATACATTAACATTGAAACAACCTGCAGAAGTCGGCTTGTTAGAAACGCATCAAGTCGTAACAGAAGACGAAGCAAGAATGATGATGGAAACAAACGTAATCATTCCAGGGGCTGTAATGGATCAACTACACAAATTACAAATTCCTGTTTCCACTTTAACTTATATGGGTAGTTTAACAACTGAAAGAGCCGAAACACTATTTGAAGGCGGAACGCTTGTCTTTGATCATAGTTTCTATTACAATCACGATGATTATGAAATTGAATTTGAAGTGCAAGATGAAGAAACAGGAAAAGCTGCATTTATTCATTTATTAAAACAGCACGACATACCAATCCGTCATACAAATAATAAAGTAAAACGCTTTTTCCTTGCCAAACAAAACAAAGCACGCTAAAGTGAAAATTCCACTAGTGAATACGTTCTACTAGTGGATATATCTCACTTTTTAAAAGGAAAAGATTCTTTTACATTTGAAAAATAAGCAAAGAACGTTATGAAGGCTGTTTATTTGCCCTCTAGAACATTCCATTGCTACAATAGATATACATTTCATGGAAAAAGGAGTTTATAAAGGATGAGCAAGCAACCGATGACACCATTTGAAGCAATTGGCGGTGAACAATGCATTGCAATATTAGTAGACACGTTTTATTCCTATGTCAGTAAACACCCTGACCTATCTCCCATCTTCCCGGATGATTTAACAGAAACCGCTAGGAAGCAGAAACAATTTTTAACGCAATATTTAGGTGGTCCTAATTTGTACACTGAAGAACATGGTCATCCTATGTTAAGAGCACGCCATCTTCCGTTTGAGATTACTCCAAAACGAGCAGAGGCTTGGCTATCATGTATGGAGCAAGCAATGGATGACACAGGAGTGCACGGTCATATAAGAGAGTTCGTTTTTGAACGTTTAGCGTTAACTGCTCAGCATATGGTTAATACTCCAAACGAAACAGGTGAAGTGTAATGGATAAGCAGGAAGCAACGCATTTAAATATGCCATCTCCTTCCGCATGTGAGCATAAGTCTGTAGAAGCATATTTATTTATTGATCCACTTTGTAAAGATTGCTGGGAAATTGAGCCCTTTATTATTAAACTATGGCTTGAATACGGGAAATACTTCTCTATTCGTCATATCGTAACTGGAAAAGTGGACGGAACGAACGCTTCCTCACACAAATGGAATAAACCTGCTAATATTCGATTTGTGTGGGAAAAGACAACAAGTTTACAAGGTTTTTCATGTGATGGAAAGGTACATATGCAAGAAGCATCGTCAACACCATATTTAGTTTCGATGGCAATTAAGGCAGCGGAGTTACAGGGCCGAAAAGCAGGTTCGAAGTTTTTGCGAAAACTCCAAGAATACATTTTCCTTGAAAATGTATCAAACCCTGACTGCGAATTATTACTTGCATGTGCAAGAGATAGCGATATTGATGTAGAAGAATTTAAAAAAGACCTACATTCCGCTAGCGCAAAAAAAGCTTTCCAATGTGACTTAAAATTTACAAATGAGATGCATATTACAGAAATACCTTCTCTCGTATTCTTTCATGCGAATTCAGATGAAGAAGGCATTAAAATCGCTGGAACTTATTCCTACGACGTATACGTACAATTATTGAAAGAACTTGTAAAATGTGAAATCGAGCCAGAACCATTACCACCTTTAGAAGTGTTACTAGAAGCAACGCAATTTATATCTTCAAAAGAAGTAGCATTTATATATGACTGCTCGCAGCAAGAGATCGAGCGTGAACTGAAAAAATTACAACTGAAACGAAAAGTACAAATGATTGAAGTAAAATGTGAGCGTTATTGGAAATGGATAGCAAAAGAAAAAGACCTGGTGTAAAACACCAGGTCTTCTTCTTTACGGCTTATAAAAATATTAAAGGGGATGGGAGAAATTTTCACGTTCAAACAAAGGGGTATATGTTTGTATGTGAATTCGTTCACGCTTATTATATTACAAGATTCGACGTCAGATGACAACCCCTTTTGTCGAATTTCACACTTTTGTCACATTCTAAACGTTTTCATTTCTGAATAAGCTATAAAAAAGCTATTTTGGAGGTGTTCTGTATGAAAAAAACGTATATTTTACTTATCTTACTAGCTTTCATCGTTTCTTTTTTCTTGTACATCCTCTCTCTACTACAAGCTTTTCCTAAAATTATTGCCTTCCCTCTTTTATTTGGAGTCATCTTCATCGCTCTCTCTTATTTCAACCATAAAAAACGATTTAAAGGGTTTTAACTACAAAAATCACCTGTAAAACTGCCTTCTAATTTAGAAAAAAGAAAGAAATTCACCTTATTATTTCGACAAATATCGACAAAAAATATTTAAAACAAAAAAAGACGAGGTAAATTCCTCGTCTTTACAATTACTTCTCTTCAAATAATAATGCTTCTAATTCATTTAATTTCTCTTCAAATACTTGTAGCGCTTCTTTTACCGGTTCTGGAGATGCCATATCTACTCCAGCTTTTTTCAGCACTTCAATTGGATAATCTGAGCTTCCTGCTTTTAAGAACTCATTAATGTAACGTTCTACTGCTGGTTGCCCCTCTTCTAAAATTTGTTTAGATAAAGCCGTTGCTGCACTAAATCCTGTTGCGTATTGGTATACGTAATAGTTGTAGTAGAAGTGCGGAATACGAGACCACTCTAAACCAATTTCTTCATCGATTACTAAAGCATCACCGAAATATTTCTTATTTAAATCATAGTAGATCTCCGTTAACATGTCTGGCGTAACCGCATGTCCTTCTTGTACTTTCTTATGAATAATATGCTCAAACTCTGCGAACATCGTTTGACGGAATACAGTACCACGGAATCCTTCTAAATAATGATTTAATAGGTATAGACGCTCTTTCTTATCTTCTGTCGTTTTTAATAAATAATCGTTTAGAAGTGCTTCATTACAAGTTGATGCTACTTCCGCAACGAAGATTGAATAATCACCGTATACGTGCGGCTGCGTCTTTCTTGTATAGTAACTATGCACGGAATGACCGAACTCATGAGCAAGTGTATATAAATTATTTACATTATCATGCCAGTTCATTAAAATATACGGATTTGTTCCATATGCACCAGATGAATATGCTCCGCTTCGCTTTCCTTTATTCTCATACACATCTACCCAGCGATTTTCATATGCTTCTTTTAAAATGTCAACATACTCATCACCAAGTACGTTTAAAGACTTTAATAACATGTCTTGTGCTTCTTCATACTTCACGTTCATTTTCACTTCTGGTACAAGTGGTGTATATAAATCATACATATGAAGCTCATCAAGTCCTAGTGCACGCTTACGAATATCAATGTAACGATGTAGCAAGTGTAAATTATCATTTACAGATTCAACAAGTTGATCATACACCGCTTCAGGAATATTGTTATTACTTAATGCCGCTTGACGTGCAGAATCGTATTTACGAACACGCGCATTGAAATTATTACGTTTCACAGCTCCGCTTAACGTGCTTGCAAATGTGTTCTTATATTTTCCGTACGTTTCATATACAGCTTTGAATGCATCTTCGCGCACACGACGATCATCACTTTCTAAAAACTGAATGTAACGACCATGTGTAATTTCCACTTCTTCTCCATCCTCACCTTTAATAGATGGGAATTTCAAATCCGCATTATTCAACATACCAAATGTATTACTTGACGCACTCATTACTTCAGATGCTTCTGCTAATAGAGCCTCTTCCGCTTCAGATAATACGTGCGGGCGTTGACGCGTAATTTCTTCTAATGCATGTTCGTATACACTTAAGTCTCTATTTTCTTTCAAGAATGTTTGCAGTGTATCTTCTGAAATCGATAAAATTTCAGGCACAATATATGCTGTGCTACTAGATACTTGTGAATATAAATTTGTCGCGCGGTCATTTAACGCTTGATACACAGAGTTTGTTGTATCTTGATCGTAACGCATATGTGCATATGTATATAGCTTACCTAATCGCATTGAAATTTCATCTTCATATTGCAATGCTTCAAGTAAATTGTGCGCAGAGTCACCCAGTTTCCCTTTAAATTCAGTTAACTTCGGTAATAGCTCTTTAATGGCTTGGAATTCTTTTTCCCATTCTGCATCTGTTTGAAAAATATCTTCTAATCGCCACGTACTTGATTCTTCAATTTCTTTGCGATCTGGTAAAGTTTTTGCTGTGTTTTGTTCAGACATCCTTTAAGCCCTCCTTTAAATATCTCTACTTACATACAATTCGATTTTTCTTATGTAATTCCTTCACGATCAGTCTTTATTATATCCCCTTTTCCTTCTCTCATGTTGTACTTTTCCTCAAATAAAGATAAGGCATACGCTAAGCAAATTTCATCAGATTTTATAACTTCCTCCTCTGTTTTCAACATAACTACCTCTCTTTTTTTCCGGTACTTATAAGTCCCTACTTTCTGTAATACACCTGCATAACATAAAAATGTCATATATTCAGCAACTGCTACTTTCCATATATGCCGTGAAAAGTACGGGAGCATGCGCCTTTTCGTATACGTTTTCACATAACTACATACATATTGAAGGGAAATACACTCCCCTACCGCAAGCTCACCTATACACTTTATATATAGAAAAGCTTGCCATATAAATGGATTTGTTTGAAAAGCAAATGAGGACGGGAGTGGCACACCGATTTCAGAAGGAAAATTTGCTGGGGTACATTTACATTGATATAAGAGGCGTAATAGTGACCTATGATTGTAATTCCAAATCGGCAGAGCGTTTTGCCGAAAATAGATCTTTCGCTTTTTCCATTCCTCACCTAATCTTTCTTTTCGGAAAGAGACGGGAGAAAAGAGCATTTCAAAAGTAGTCGTTTCAGTTGGTAAATAGATAATATGTGAGAAAGAGATGCTTGTAGAAAATGAAGTGAGAAACGCGCATTTCATAAATGATTTTTGTTTCGAACAGAAGAAAATAAGAAATGGCTGAGGATAAGATTGTAAGGAGAATGCCATAAATGAGGAGAATTTCATCCAATATACTGATTGCCTTTTCAATTGATTTCCACCAATGATCCAAATGACCTGTATACCAGCTTGCCAATACGAATAGGTTCGTTTGTACAGCTGCTCTATAGAGAGATTGGCGCATTGGTATTCAATCGCAATTGTTCTCCCTGCTCTCTTTATGAAAATATCTGGTCGTTGCTGAATTTCTGGAAGATAGTGCTCTATATACACAGGAAAGTTTTGACGTTTGAACCACCTATATAACAATTCTTTACCGTGCATATGATACATAGATTCTGCTTCATAAAAAGCAAGACACGCGTCCATTTTCTTATGAGCAAAATGCCAACTTTTTTGTTTCCCTAATTTCATTTGCACTTCCTTCCCGCAAGCTATGCAAAAGAAGCTTTCCATTTTACGCATACGATGTAAAAGCTCTTCATCATGATGATAGAGTAAATGAATTTTTTCTCCGTTTTCTCTTTTGGCGATAAACATCGGAATCACACCCTTTCAGCTCCTTATATTCTACAATTTATTACAAATTCCTTTTAAAAAAGAGATGTCCCAATTTCGGACATCTCTTTTTATAATAAAGGTGATAATAATCGATACGTCGATTCAACAATTCGTCTATGAAGACGCCTTTTATGAAAACGATCGACATGAATTTCACTTGATTCTTCTATATCCTCTTTATAATCTTGAACAAGTTTTCGAATGCTGTCTGTATCATATAAAAAGGCATTTACTTCAAAGTTCAAATGAAAACTTCTCATATCCATATTAGCAGTCCCAATTGAAGCTAAATCAGAATCGACAATGACAACTTTGCTATGGAGGAAACCTTTTTCGTATTCATATATCTTTACCCCTGCATCTAAAAGCTCTGGGAAGTACGATCTCGATGCGTAAAAGACAGTGCGCTTATCAGGCTTACTCGGCATTAACAAACGGACATCAATACCAGCAAGTGCCGCTACCTTTAATGCGGATAAAATATCATCATCCGGAATGAAATACGGCGTCGCAATCCAAATGGATTTCCGCGCAGAAGCAATCATGGCAAAGTATAAATGTTTAATTGTTTCCCATTTATTATCTGGTCCACCTGCAACGAGCTGTACGCCTCCCCAATGATCACCCTCAACTGCTTTCGCTTGTAAATATTCAGGGGCCAGCACAGCCTCACCAGTCATATAAAACCAATCTTGAAGGAAAATAAGTTGCAAGCTTTGAACAGCTTCACCACGCAAATATAAATGCGTGTCTCGCCAAAAACCGAAATATTTATCCTTCCCTAAATATTCATCACCAATATTTAATCCACCGACAAACCCTTCATTTCCATCAATAATAACGATTTTTCGGTGGTTTCGATAATTAATCTTATCGTTTAAAATCGGAAAGCGCACAGGGAAGAACGGAATCATTTCTACTCCTGCATCATTCAATTCTTCAATATATGAATTCGATAATCTAAAACTTCCAACCGCATCATATAAAAAACGAACGACAACACCTTCTTTTGATTTCTGTATTAAAATATCTTTAATTTCTGTTCCAAGCTTATCATCACGCACAATGTAATATTCCATATGAATGTGGTGTTTCGCTCGTTTTAATCCATCTAAAATGGCCTGAAACGTTTCATCTCCATTTGTTAATGTTCTCGTTTCAGTTTGAAATGAAATATTTAAAGCGCCTAAGCGGTCCGCTAAACGAAATAACAGCTCTTGATGCTTATGATTGCGCAAAATCCGTTCTTCGTAATCTTCATGCCCCTTATATTGTAAAAATGCTTGTTCATCGAGCAACGCCTTCTTTTGGAACATTCTCTTCCTCCGAAAGTTCTGTCCAAATAATAAATAAGCGAAGAATCCAAATACCGGAAAAATACCTAACACAATGAGCCATGTAAGTGTTTTAGACGGATGACGGTTCTCTAAGAAAATAACACATCCAATTAAAAATGCAGATACCGTAAATAAAATACTAATAATACCTAAAATCGAAACATCTTTTATCCCAATTACATCCGAATAAAATGCTACATCAATAAACATACGTAACGAAACAAATAATGCGAACAATAGTAGAACAAAGAAAATCAACTTTAATGTATTTTTCATCTCTTACCTCCTTACTAAGAAAGCTTTCCTATTCTTCATATAAAAAGCCGATTTCATACTACAGAAATCGGCCTACGTTTTAGCAGGAAAATTATTGCGAATTGTTTCAAGCACACGCTCTTTCACAATTTGTTTCCCATACTCACTTACACGATGAATTGTTAAAGTTGATTCTTCTCCGTATTCTAAAACAATACTTAAAATACGATCAATTTCTTCTTCATCATGTAGCACTTCATCGAATTCCACATATACATAATAGCGGTTCTCAAATGAATACAGCTCATCTTTTATATCTTCAAAGATAAGACGGTGGCTTAATGAAATGACATCTTCAAAATCATTAAACTTAATTAAAAAGCCAAACGTACCATCTTCGTTAAAGTTTGTTCCGGCTTGTTCTTCTACCTCTTCCACTAATTCTTGCTGGAATAATGATTCAATGCCTTCATCTAGAGGAATGTCTATAATTTTATCTACACCTATTGGTAGTTCTAGCTTTTGTCCATCCTTTGAAAGCTCTGCTTTCGTTACAAGTACTTCAATCCCTTTATCGACTGCTTGCACTTGAATCCATAACGGTCCATCAATAAAGAAATCATCATGATCACGAGCTTCGTCCATCATCTCCCAAAAGAGCTCTTCACTTCGTTCGCGGTCATACCAAATTTCTTCACGATTAAATCCTCTATCCTCTATATCAATGTACGTAATAAAAAATTTCATCGTATGGTCATTAATTCTTTCAATATCCAAAATACAACTCTCCCTTCCTGCTTATAATTGTTATGAAGGGATTCCCCACTCATATGACAAATCAATAGATTCTTGTACTCTCATTTTATGATAAGATTCTCCAGAATGGAAATAAAATCGATTTATTTTACAAAAATAGTTATATGCCTATCTTCATTCGACCACCTACACAAATATATCATTATAGCGATTTCTCACTCATGAAAAATTTGGACATACATTTCCACCTTCCTCCGTACACTGTAATAAAGTGAAACTTTTATTAGAGAAGATGATTTAATCTCTCTCTTCACCACATACATACAGTTCGCTTATTAATACATCATAAATGGAGGCAGACGAATGGACTTAGAGTTTTTAACATCTGTACTTATGATTGTCGGTATCGATGTTGTATTAGGTGGTGACAACGCAATCGTCATCGCACTAGCTAGCCGAAATTTACCTGAATCGAAACGAAATAAAGCCATTTTGATTGGTACTCTTTTAGCAATCGTACTAAGAATTATCCTTACTATACTAGCTGTCTATTTACTCGACATTCCATTTCTACAACTTATCGGGGGCGTTTTACTTACATTAATTGCAGTAAATTTACTAACTGATAATAGCAACGATCTTTCTGCTATTCAGGGGAAAACAACTTTATTTCAAGCTGTGCGTACAATTGTATTCGCGGATCTCGTTATGGGGTTTGACAACGTTATTGCCATTGCAGGTGCAGCTCACGGAAGATTTTTACTCGTAATAATCGGCTTACTCATTTCTATTCCAATTATTATTTGGGGTAGCAAACTTATTTTAATACTTATGGAACGCTTTCCATTCCTCATTTATTGCGGAGCAGCGATTCTCGCCTATACAGCAGGAAAAATGGTTACACATGAAGACAGGCTTGCAACGTTCTTTCATAATAATCCAAATTTCACTACAAGCATGCCTTTCTTATTCATTTTCACTGTTCTATTCATCGGTATTATCGTGCAACAAGTTCGATTACGAAACGTGAAACATTAAAAAAAACCTTCTACTATATAATAGGTAGAAGGTTTTCATATTATTATAATTAATTTACAAGACGCTGTGCTTCACGTAATTGAAACGTTCTTACTGTACGTGGTAAGAAACGGCGGATTTCGTCTTCATTGTAACCTACTTGAAGGCGTTTCTCGTCAATCATAATTGGACGACGTAAAATCCCTGGATAGTCACGAATCATCTTATATAAATCTTGAAGTGGTAAAGACTCTAAATTTACATTTAATTCTTGGAAAACTTTTGAACGAGTAGAAATAATCTCATCCGTTCCGCTTTCTGTCATACGTAAAATCTCTTTAATTTCCTCAATCGTTAATGGATCTGAGAAAATATTACGTTCTGTATAAGGAATATGATTTTCCTCTAGCCATAATTTCGCCTTTCTACAAGACGTACAGCTTGGAGAACTATATAATGTTACCATACAAAGCTCACTCTCCTTAAAGAGTACAAATTCTGTACTAATTACAGTTTAAATTTCTAAATTCAGCAATTTTTTACGATACCTTGTCTGATAACAAAGTGCAAAAAATCACATTTCATGTAAGCAACAACTTTGAGCAAACAACAATTACTTTTAATAAGTAACTTCTATAATCATTATACAATAGATTTTGCAAGAAATATACAGTAAATTTCCTTCTAATTGAGAAAACTCTTCCGTGTATTCCACTGCTATGTAACATAATTACACTAACTTCAGCTGTACTTCAACAATAACCTTCAACCCTCTTATTACTGGCTTGTCATAGATTTTTCATGTGATATACAGATATTTCCCCATAATCTTCCCTATGAAAAAGAGAACGTTTTCTTACCTTTTCTTGATAAATCAATTAAGAAATGTAAGACTATACAAGTGAGAATCAAAAAGAACACTTGTTCTCATTTTAACAAACATCCTCATCCATGTCTATACGATTTCTAAAATAAATCAATTATTTTTCTGACATTTCTTTCTTTTTTATCTTTTATCTCATACAATAAACATACAGACAGGCAAAGGGGGAATTTGCAAATGATTGCTTTTTTTATTGATTTTGTCACTGTTGCTGCCCTCATCATCGGAATCACAGCATTGATTGGTGTCATTACAAATAGCATTGGTGAAAAACTCTTTGGCGGAAAAGAAAAGATGAAGTTTGTTAATAAAAGTTTGGATGTACAATCCGGCTGGAACCAAGTTGGCGGGAAAGGTATTTATAAGAAACGTACATATTAAAAAAAGCAGGTAATCACCTGCTTTTTTCTTATTTCTCTACTGACGCCCATTTAAAGCTTAAATCGCCGCCATATTTATGGTTGTACATATTTTTAATTGATTCTCTTTGTAAGTACGCTCTACCACGTTGATATACTGGAACAATCGCAGCATCATCAAGTAACATTTTCTCTGCTTCCAGTAAGTTTTTCCAACGAGCATTTACATCACTTCCATCTTTCTTCGCTTTCGTAATAATTTCATCATATTTCGGATTAGAGTATTTCATTTTATTTTGTGATCCGTCCGTTACAAACATATCAAGGTATGTAACTGGATCTGGGAAGTCTGCACTCCATCCAGAGAATGACATAACATAATCGCCCGCATCTTCTAGTTTTAGTTTTTGCGCAAATGGTTGTTGTTTAATTTTCACTGTTAAACCTGGTAAATTCTTTTCTAATTCACCTTTTAAATATTCACCTGTTTTCTTCGATAATTCAACGTCTTCATTTAATAGCTCTAATTCGATTTCATTTTTACCAAGTTCTTTTTTACCAGCTTCCCAATATTTCTTCGCTTCTTTCACGTTTGGTTTTACAATATCTCCATTTACAGCACGGAAGTCTTTCTTATCTGGCCCTTTAATGAAGTTATCAGGAATTAATCCTGTCGCTGGCTTTGAACCGTTATTTAATAATGTATCAACGAACGGCTTACGTTCAAAAGCAAGTGAAATTGCTTTACGAATATTTTTATTTGCTAAAGCTGGGTCTTTTTGATTTAAACGAAGGAAGAATACAGATGTATCTTCTACTGTTTGGAAATCTGGTTTTCCTTTATATTTATCGATGAACTCTGCTAATAACGTCGCTCGATCGACTGCGTTTGTTTCATATAAATTAATTGGCGTAGACGTATCTTTTACAATATTAAAGTTTACTTCCTCAATCTTCACTTCTTTATTGTCCCAATATGACGCGCTCTTTGTCATTTTAAAGCTACGTTCATGTTGCCAATCACTTAATGTAAATGGTCCGTTATAAAGTGTTGTATTCGATTCCAAACCAAACTTCGTACCTTGCTCTTTTACAAACTTTTCATTCACAGGATAGAAGATTGGATATACCATTAAATCTACAAGGTATGGAATTGAATTGTCTAATTCCACTTCTAATGTATAGTCATCAATCGCTTTTACACCTAATTGATCCGGACTCATCTCTTTTTTATTAATTTTCTCTGCATTTTTTATATCATACATAATGTACGCTGATTTCGCAGCTGTATCTGGGTTAATCGCTCTTTTCCATGCGTATACGAAATCCTTCGCCGTCACAGGCTCACCATTTGACCATTTTGCATCTTCACGTAATTTAAATGTATATTTTTTACCGTCTTCTGACTTTTGGAATTCCTTCGCTACACCAGGAACTAGCTTATCATCTTTTCCTAAACTGTATAAGCCTTCCATCGTATTAGTCATTACTCTTGAAGAAACTGCATCAGCTGATAACGCTGGATCCATCGTTGGAATTTCTTGTGTTTCAATTAAGTTAATAACTTGTTTCGCACCGCTTTTCCCGCTATCCCCTTTTGCGTTCGCTTGCGGTTCATCTTTTTGGTAGCTACATGCCCCTAACATCATGCTCATCGCTACTGTTGATACTACAAAAACTGGCATCTTTTTTTTCATACTTCCACCCTCCACAAAAATGTTAGCCCTTTCATTTTCAAACAAAAAGAAATATATATATGTTCTAACAATTCATATTATACACACAAATATATTTTTTGTATATTTATATTTCTATTTTATTAAAATTTTCTGTTAAAAAATAAACCTTTGTAAACGTTTCATATTGCCGTTTATCCTTACTAAAGTGTTAAAAATGATTATTTTTATATTTTTCTAAATTATCAGAGAAAAATAAATTTTATATCTCATAATACTTTTTGCATAATTATCCTTCTCTTTTTATCATAAAATAGCGCTCCCTTCATAATAAAGATATGTAGGTTAAAATGAGTGCAAAGGATAGGAAAGTATGTTACGATACACTTTGCTAAAAATAGATATCGGTAAAGAGGGGACGGACATGGCAGCAATTCAGGCAAAAAACGGGCCGACAGAGAAATTAAGTTTATTCTTATTAACATGGCCTATTTTTCTAGAAGTTTTTCTATTTATGTTAATGGGGATCGCTGATACTTTCATGTTAAGTGCATTATCAGACGATGCTGTATCTGGGGTTGGTGCAGCGAATCAATATCTCCATATCGCTATTTTGGTACTAGAAGTCATCGGGAACGGCGCAGCTATCGTCGTATCTCAATACCTCGGTTCCAAACGCTTTATGGAAGCATCTAAAATATCAGCTTTAGCCGTCACATTAAATTTAGTGGTCGGACTCGTTATAAGCGCTGGTTTTCTTTTATTTTCAAAACATATGATGATGGCAATGAACTTACAAGGCGATGTACTCATGTATGCACAAAACTATTTATCCATCGTCGGGGGAGCTATTTTCCTTCAAGCTATTATTAATTCATTAGCCGCAATTATCCGCGTACACGGCTTCACAAAGCAAGCGATGTTTATTTCACTTGGAATGAATATTATTCATATCGCTGGAAACTACGTACTCATTTTCGGGAAATTTGGTTTCCCAGAGCTCGGTGTACAAGGGGCTGCCATTTCTTCTGCTGTCAGCCGACTTATCGCGCTTATCGTTTTCTTCTGGTTACTGTACCGCGTTATGGAATATCGTGTGAAATTACAATATTACTTCACCTTATCAAAAGAATACATCGGGAAAATTTTAAAGATCGGGATTCCATCTGCATTTGAGCAGGTTATGTATCAAGCTTGCCAAATTGTCTTCTTATACTATGCAACATATTTAGGAACGGAATCATTAGCGGCTAGACAATACGCTACGAACATTTCTATGTTCACTTATTTATTCGCTATTGCGATTGGTATGGGAACAGCCATTATTATCGGACGCCTCGTTGGCGGTGGTGAAAAAGACGAAGCGTATGAACGCGTATGGAAAAGTGTAAAATGGGCAATTGGCGTCACTTTATGTATGGTCGGTCTCGTCGTTACATTCCGTACACAATTAATGGGACTGTTTACAGATAATCCGCACATTATTACGTTAGGTGCGTCAGTTCTTTTACTAAGTGTACTACTTGAAACGGGACGTACGATGAACATCGTCATTATCAATTCACTTCGCGCAGCTGGTGATGCAAAGTACCCAGTATTAATCGGAGCATTCTCTATGGTGTTAATGAGTTTACCACTCGGTTACTTTTTCGCCTTTCATTTAGATATGGGGCTCGTTGGTATTTGGCTGGCGATTGCTATTGATGAATGGACACGTGCCATCATTATGTTCTTCCGCTGGAAAAGTAGAGCGTGGGAACGTTATGCACTCGTTAAACCTGAAGAACAAGAGGAGAGTGTTTCTGTTCAGGCACAATAATACTCCTTTAATTAAGGTGTATTCATTAGTAAAGGAAACTTATATCTGCGATTCTTTAAATATATCGACTTACCGAGAAATGTTGACAAATTTATTATATAGTAGAAAAAAGCCAATCTTCCGTTACGGAAGATTGGCTTTTTTATTATTGATAAATCTCTTTATATTTCTTATACTCCGCTTCAGAACATAATACGAAATGTCCTGGGCGAATTTCACGCATTGTCGGTGCTTCACTAGCATAATCATGCTGAGATGGATCGTATACGATACGTTTACGATTGCGCTCATAATCTGGATCTGGAAGCGGAATTGCTGATAATAGTGATTTAGTATATGGATGAATTGGATTCGCATATAACTCTTCACTTGTTGTTAGCTCAACGATTTGACCACGGTACATTACGCCGATGCGGTCACTAATGTATTTTACCATTGATAAATCATGGGCAATGAATAAGTATGTTAAACCTTTTTCTTTTTGTAACTTTTTCAGTAAGTTTACAACTTGCGCCTGGATTGATACGTCAAGTGCTGAGATTGGCTCATCAGCAATGATAAATTCAGGTTCTACAGCAAGTGCGCGAGCGATACCGATACGTTGACGTTGTCCACCTGAGAATTCATGCGGGAAACGGTTTGCGTGCTCTTTATTTAAACCAACTGTGATTAATAATTCATGAACACGGTCCATACGCTCTTTTTTGCCTTTTGCTAGTCCGTGAATATCAATACCTTCTGCAATAATATCCCCTACTGTCATACGAGGGTTTAATGATGCATATGGATCTTGGAAAATCATTTGCATTTTACGGTTGAACTTCTTCAGCTCTGCGCGTGATTTTTTACCATGTACATTTTCACCATCGAACAATACTTCACCAGCAGTTGCATCATATAAACGAATAATCGTTCTTCCAGTTGTCGATTTACCACAACCTGATTCTCCTACAAGACCAAATGTTTCTCCGCGGAAAATATCAAATGAAATATCATTAACCGCTTTGACAACACCACCACTCACGTCGAAGTGCTGCTTTACATTTTTTACTTCAATTAATTTCTCACGTTGTTTAGTCATGTTGTTCACCTGCTTTCATTTGAAGAATACGTTTTTCAACAACTGCCGGCGGTTTTACTTCTGGAGCTTGCTCGTGAAGTAACCAAGTTGCCGCATAGTGTGTATCACTTACTTTAAATAAAGGTGGGTCCATTTCAAAATCAATTTTCAGTGCCTGTGGGTTACGTGGTGCAAAAGCATCTCCCTTTGGCGGCTTCAATAAATCTGGAGGCGTTCCAGGGATTGCATATAATTCTTCTTCTGAACCATCTAAACTTGGCATAGATGCGATTAAGCCCCAAGTATACGGATGTTTTGGATTGTAGAAAATTTCATCAACCGTTCCAATTTCAACAACTTTACCAGCGTACATAACTGCTACGCGGTCCGCAACGTTTGCCACTACACCTAAGTCATGCGTAATGAAAATGATTGCCGCTTCTGTTTTTTGCTGAATGTCTTTCATAAGCTCTAAAATTTGCGCCTGAATTGTAACGTCTAGCGCTGTTGTCGGCTCATCGGCAATTAATAATTTCGGGTTACAAGCTAACGCCATCGCAATAACTACACGCTGTCTCATACCACCTGAGAATTGGTGAGGATATTGTTTTAAACGCGCTTCTGGATTCGGAATACCTACAAGGTCGATTAATTCTAACGCAACTTTACGTGCGTCTGCTTTACTCATCCCTTGGTGTTTAATAAGACCTTCCATAATTTGATTCCCAATTGTCATCGTTGGGTTTAATGATGTCATAGGATCTTGGAAAATCATCGCGATATCTTTACCGCGCACTTGTTGCATTTCTTTTTCTGTTAATTTCGTTAAGTCACGACCTTCAAATACGATTTCACCGTTTTTAATACGTCCTGGAGGATTCGGAATTAATCCCATTAACGCTTTAGAAGTAACTGATTTACCAGAACCAGATTCTCCTACAATCGCTAATGTTTCTCCTTTTTTCAAATCAAAAGTAACACCGCGTACAGCTTGTACTTCACCTGCATGTGTATCAAAGGAGACTTGCAAATCTTTTACCTCTAGCAATGTTTTCATTTTTACTTCTCCCCTCTTTTACTTACGCATTTTTGGATCTAACGCGTCGCGTAATCCGTCTGCCATTAAGTTGAATGCTAAGATTAACATACTGATGACAACCGCTGGGATGAACATCATATGTGGATACGTTTGAATTGATTTATAACCATCGTTTACAAGAGAACCAAGTGATGCGAATGGTGGCTGAATACCTAAACCGATGAAGCTTAAGAACGCCTCACCAAACACTGCTGTTGGAATTGTAAACATTGTCATTACGATAATTGGTCCCATTACGTTCGGGATTAAGTGTTTTACAATTAACTGTGTATTTGTTGCACCTAATGTACGAGATGCTAATACGTATTCTTGATTTTTTAATTTCAGGATTTGTCCACGAACGATACGCGACATCCCTATCCAACCTGTAATCGCCATTGCGAGTGTAATTGACCATATACCAGATCCCATAATGATTACCATTAAAATAACGATGATTAAGTATGGAATACCGTTAATAATCTCCATAATACGTTGCATAATATTATCTACTCTACCGCCATAGAACGCTGAAATACCTCCATAAGCAACCCCAATTACTAAGTCAATTGCTGCTGCTAAAAGAGCGATATATAATGATACGCGCGTACCTTCCCATGTTCTTGTCCATAAATCGCGTCCAAGATCATCTGTACCGAACCAGAAATACTCTTTAATATCACGTTTTTCATATTGGTCAACACCATATTGATCTGTACCGTCAAATGGTAGCCAATGAACATTTTCAATAACAGGAATTTTCGGTGGTAATTTCGCACGACCTAAATCTTGCTCTTTATAAGAATGCTTACTTACCATCGGTCCTAAAACTGCTAGTAATATAATAAGCGCTAATAAAACGAAACCGAACATTGCTCCTTTATGTTGGAACAAACGTCTTCTTACATCTTGCCAAAACGTTAAGCTTGGACGGGCAATGACTTCATTATCAACATTATTTTGATTGGCTTGTTGAAATAAATCTGGAGATAATTTTTGTACATCTTTCATCATTTTTTCCCTCCCGCTAAACGAATACGAGGATCAATAATTCCGTATAAAATATCGACAATGAAAATAACTAAGATGAAAATCGCACTATAGAAAATTGTAGTTCCCATAATAACTGTATAGTCATTCACTGTAATAGATTTAACGAACTGTTCCCCTAGTCCTGGTACAGCATAAATTTGCTCAATAACTAATGTCCCTGTAATTAAACCTGCAACCATTGGTCCTAAAATTGTTACTACTGGAATTAACGCGTTACGAAGTGCGTGTTTAATAATGATAACGCCTTGGCTAATTCCTTTCGCTTTTGCTGTTAAAATGTAATCAGCTTGCATAACTTCAATTAACTCTGCACGAGCAAAACGTGCGATTGTTGCGATAACTGCCATCGATAAAGCGATTGTAGGCATTACGGTAAACTCTGGCCCTTTCCAGAATGCTACTGGGAACCACCCCAGTTTTACCCCTACGAAATATTGTAGTAATGCGGCGAATACGAACGATGGTACCGACATCCCGAGTACGGAAATAATTGTCGCCCCATAATCGACCCACGTATTGTTACGAAGTGCTGCAACGATTCCTAAAATTAAACCGATAAATGTTCCTAATATAATCGCTTGTAAACCAAGTTGTGCTGATGGTCCAATACGATCCACAATCATATCTGTTACTGGACGGTTATCATATTGGAATGATACCCCTAAATCACCTTTTGCTAAGTTACCTAAGTAACGTGCATATTGAACTGGTACTGGATCATTTAAACCATATTTTTCAAGAATGATTTCTTTTTGTGCCGGTGATAGTTTCTCCTGGTTTTTAAGCGGAGAACCCGGAAGTAATTTCATCAAAAAGAAAGTCAGTGTAGTAATTAAAAATAATGTCAAAGCCATGTACACGAAACGTTTTAATACATAACGTCCCATAGTCAAGCACCTCCCCGTTTTTCTCAAAAGCAATAAGATAGTTTAAAATATTCTTACTTTTATTTTTTTAAAATAAGAGCATATGCCCATCATAGGCATATACCCTTATTCATGATGGAAACCATTTTTATTTTTTTAGTTCAACCCACTTATAGCTAAATTCTCCGCCATATTTATGTTCTAATAGGCCAGTAATTGAGCCACGTTGTAAATAAGCTTTTCCTGGTTGATATACTGGAGCAATCGCTGCATCTTCAAGTAGTTGTTTTTCTGCTTGTAATAATGCATCCCAGCGAGCTTGTACATCAACTTCTGTTTTCGCTTTTTTAATTAAATCATCATACGCTGCATTTGCATAATTTACTTTGTTTTGCGCATTACCTGTCGTATACATTTCAAGGAATGACATTGGATCCATATAATCTGGACTCCATCCCGCGTATGACATTGCGTAATCTCCACTTGCTTCAAGTTTTAATTTTTGTGCAAATGGCTGCATTTTTGTTGAAACTGTTAAACCTGGTAAGTTCTTTTCAAATTGGCCTTTTAAATACTCTCCGATTTTTTTAGCATCATCAGTATCAAAGTTTAATAGCTCTAACTCTACTTTGTCTACACCAAGTTCTTTTTTACCAGCTTCCCAGTATTTTTGAGCTTCTTTAATATCCTCTTTTATAAGCTTTCCGTTTTCTTCACGGAAGTCTTTTCCATTCGGACCTTTTGCTAAGCCTTTCGGAACAAAACCATATATCCCCTCTGAACCATCGTTTAAGATAACTTTCCCGATATTTTCACGCTCAAAGGACATTGCAATTGCTTTTCGGATATTTTTATTTGCTAAAAATTTATTCTTTTCATTTAAGCGAATAAATTGTGTAGATGGTCTCTTAATCGTTTTAAAGTCAGCATCTGATTTGTATTTATCTACAAACTCTGATGTTAATACGACACGATCAATCGCTTTCGTTTCATATAAATTTATAGCAGTTGAACGATCCTTAACAATATTGAAGTTTATTTCCTCAAGTTTTACTTCTTTATTTTCCCAATACGTTGGATTTTTCTTAAGTTGGAAACTTTGTTCATGCTTCCATTCATTTAATACGAATGGACCATTATAAAGTGTCGTATTGGATTCTAATCCAAATTTGGCTCCTTGTTCTGTTACAAACTTCTCATTCAAAGGATACAATGTTGGATAGACTGTTAAACTTACAAAATAAGGAACAGGGTTATCTAATTCCACTTCAAGTGTATGATCATCAATTGCCTTTACACCAAGTTCTTCAACTGGTAATTCTTTTTTGTTAACTTTCTCCGCATTTTTAACATCAAATAGTATGTAAGCAAACTTGGCACCCGTGTTTGAATCTACAGCTCTTCGCCAAGAATAAACGAAGTCTTTCGCTGTTACAGGTTCACCATTAGACCATTTCGCATCTTCACGTAACTTAAATACATACTTTTTGCCATCCTCTGATTTCTCATAAGATTTAGCGACACCTGGAACAAGCTTATCGTCTTTCCCAAGACGATATAATCCTTCCATTGTGTTATTCATGATGTTAGAAGATGTTGCATCTGTTGATAACGTCGTATCCATAGTTGGGATTTCAGCTGTCTCGGTTAGATTTAACACTTGCTTGTTTGAGGATTTTTCTTTTGCGCCTGCTTTATTATCCTCTTTTTGGTAACTACAAGCTCCTAACATACTGACAGTCAACGTCGATGCAAGTAATAACGGTATCTTTTTCTTCATGTTGTGTTGCCTCCCCTAATTGCACTTCCTGTACCCTCACTTGTAAAAATGTAGAATTGAAAGAATAATCTCCAAGTTTCTACAATTTTCATTATACATATAATATAACAATTGTGAATATAGTTTTTTGTTTTTTTGTTAAAATTTTTAATAAAATGTTTATTTTTTTATTTTTTTGTAAAGGGATACGTTAACATTGCTACCATCATCTTGAAATCAGACCTTTAATTGCGTATAATTTTCAAAAAATTAATTCTAGTACATATTATAGCTTTTATAGTATAATAATTCTAGTAATATTTTGACGGAGGGGAACATTTTGAATAAAGTTTTTTTTCATACTTGTATACTAATTTTCATAGCGATAATCGCTTCTAGTATTGGCGCATTCCTCGTTTCATCGCAATTTTTGTTGAATTTTGTCAACATATCGTTTTATGTCGCACTATTTTTTATTCTTATAGGCGGTTTTTTATTCATATTCCAAAATGGATTTTTTAACGTAACAATTTACGCCTTCCAAAGAGTATTTGGTACGAACAAAAAAATTGAGTCTTTAATTGAAGAAGTAGAGGAACCTGCCGATAAGAAAGAACGTATTTATAAAACATATTCATTCAAATGGACGTATCCAATTTGCATTACCGGTATCGTTCTTGGGTTGTTCTCGACCCTCATTAGTTTTACTATTTTGATGTAGTTTGCAAACACTATCCCATATGATATAATAATCAGCAAAACATTTTGTTATAAAACTTTAGTTCTTTCATATTAAAAGAGCTTAGGTAACAATAAATAAATTTATATGTATGCGATGATAAAGAAGAGTACATATTGAGGCAATTTCAGAGAGCTTGTGGCTGGTGTGAACAAGTAATTGCGCAGTATGGAATGGGCTTTTGAGCACCAAACCGAACCGAAAGTAGTAGGCTTTGGCGTTATATCCAAACGTTATTATGGATTAGAGAGATTTCACAGTAGTGAAATAATTAGGGTGGTACCGCGGTCCATTCGTCCCTATAGTTTTTGGGATGAATGGGCTTTTTTGTTTGCCTTCTCTTCCCCATCACGCATTCAAATTTAGGAGGAATTACTTATGTCAGTTATCTTTTCTGGTATTCAGCCGAGTGGAACGATTACACTTGGAAACTATTTAGGAGCTATGAAGCAATTTACAGAGCTTCAAAATGAACACGACTGTTATTTCTGTATTGTAAACCAACATGCGATTACAGTACCTCAAGATCCCGTACAACTTCGTAAAAACATTCGCAGTCTTGCTGCACTTTATGTAGCATGCGGCATCGATCCAGAAAAAGCTACTTTATTTGTACAATCAGAAGTACCAGCACACGCTCAACTAGGATGGATTATGCAATCAGTTGCTTACGTTGGAGAATTAGAGCGTATGACGCAATATAAAGATAAATCTTCTGGTAGAGATTCAGTTCCAGCTGGATTGCTAACGTATCCACCATTAATGGCTGCTGATATTTTACTTTACAACACTGAAATCGTACCTGTTGGTGATGATCAAAAACAACATATGGAATTAACACGCGACCTAGCAGAGCGTTTCAACAAACGCTTCCGTGAAGTGTTCACTGTTCCTGAAATTCGTATTCCAAAAGTAGGAGCTCGCGTTATGTCATTAACAGAACCTACGAAAAAAATGAGTAAATCTGATCCGAACCCAAAAGCAATGATCAGTATGCTTGATGAACCAAAAACAATTGAAAAGAAAATTAAAAGTGCTGTAACTGATTCTGAAGGAATCGTGAAATTTGATAAAGAAAACAAACCTGGCATCTCTAACTTATTAACAATCTACTCTTCATTCTCTGGAAAAACAGTTGAAGAAATCGAAGCAATGTACGAAGGAAAAGGATACGGAGACTTCAAAGGCGACCTAGCACAAGTAGTCGTAGAAGCAATTCGTCCAATCCAAGACAAATATAACGAACTAATCAACTCACCAGAACTAGACGAAATTCTAGACAAAGGTGCAGAAAAAGCAAACCGCGTTGCATTCAAACAACTACGCAAAGTAGAAAACGCAATGGGATTAAGTAGAAAACGTAGGTAACTTATAAAGCGAAGGGCTAGGCGCCGGAGCTGGATTTCTTATAAAGCGGAAGCGGCTCACTTAGAATGTGAGGGGAATGGCGCTTTTTGCCTCGCAGGAAGGCGCGAAGCCACCGAATATTCTTGCCGCTGAAGCTAAGTTACAACAAATTAAAAAACCGCCAATTGGCGGTTTTTTAATTTACCTTTTGCTCGTTTTCCATTTCCCATAACTTTTCAAAAAATGGCTGTCCTTTTACGAGACGCTCACATAATTGTTCGTGCTTCTCAGACCAGCCTGTTTTCGCTTCATCATACAGTTTAGCCCAAATATCTTCAAATTCCATATGTTGAACCATTCCGTATGCTGATGGATCCCACTCTGTGAACCAATAGCGAATTTCTGCTGTATTTTTCGTTGTATGTAATTGATCTAACGCCATAAATAATAATTGTTTAAGCTGTCTTTCTTTACGAGTTAAGCCATTCATAATGAAAGGTGATGGTGATAAAATATGATGTTCTTTTTCCATTTCTTCTACTTGGAACTCATACTTTTCTGCTTGTACGTTTTCTACCATCTCATATACCATCTGCTCTTGGCGCGGTATAAGTCTGCTCTTTCGAATTGGTACATTGTAACCAATTGTGTCAATCGCAATAATTCCTTTTCCATCTGTAACAACAAAGCAATACTCTTGCTGCAAACGTTCATGATTTTTACGAATATATGCCTTATGATGTACGTCTTCCAACAATTTTTGCGGAAGCTCTAACAATTCGTCCTCGATGTAATGATATAATGTGGCATCTACTTTTAATAATGGCACTTGATCTAATAGCTCAATCGTATCATCTTTCCGCCATTCGTAAAAATTACAAACGTTATACCCATTCTCTTCACCTTCAAACCAATTTACCCATACATCATGTAGATATAACATTCACTACCCCTCACTTCACTACTGTTTGTATCAATCATTATGTTCAATTTTTCTTAACTTTATTCCACCTAAGGAAATATATTCTAATTATTATTTTTTCTTCTATTAATACTAAAAAAAACAGGAAATAGAGCTCCTGTTTTTTATATATGAAATGTATTTGCTTTATTCAATATTTCTTTTGCATCTATAGATAATAAAGAAAGTGTATCTTCTCCTTCCAATGTTACACAATCTTTGACAATATGAAATCCAAGCGCATAGCCAAGCATCTTTGGGTAAGAGTGAAATCCATTTAATAAGATGTCGTGCTCCCTTGTTCCTCGTTTTATACTTATTCTTTCATGTACAACCGTTTTCCAATAATAAATAGCCTCTTCTTTTGAAAGATACATCGTCCACGGTGCATTGTTTTTTTCTGAATATCTTTCCGTTACTGCTTGCTCAGCTAACCCTTCCATAATCATCGTATCAAGTAATGTATATTCTGTTTCTTTCGTCTCAATTTGATGTAACCTGCATATGTGGTGATATTCATGCGCCAATAACACCTTTAATTCTTCCACCGAATTCCGTCCACATACGAATAAGAAAATAACGTGACGCATAGATAATCCAGCCCTACCGTTATACTCCTCTTGTACAGTTCGATTATATGAATCTGATAATAAAATAAAGACAGGGACATCCGGACCTTTTAACCAATTTTTTAGTTTCTCATACTCCATACGTAACTCTTTCCAAATTCCCTTCTTCTCTAACTCTTTAATTTCCTGTTCTCCTCGCATAACCGGGCGATACATACCTTTAGAAATTAAAAAGCGATACAATCTTTCTTTTGGCAGCGGGATATACTTCGTAAACTTCTCACACAGCTTTTCTGGCCGTCCATAATATAGATGTAACCACTCAGCAGTTTCAACAATCCCCATCTTTATCCCTCCTTTTTCTTATGTATATGCAAAAGGAGAAAAAGGCGTAAAAATAAATAAAGAGTTTTTTCGTAATATGCTACGAAAAAACTCTTTATCTCATCTATTATTTATACGATTTAAATACTAATACTGCGTTATGACCACCGAATCCTAGTGAGTTACTTAATACTGCATTTACTTCTTGTTGTCTCGCTTTATTCGGTACGTAATCTAAGTCACATTCTGGATCTGGTGTTTCATAGTTAATTGTTGGAGGGATTACTCCGTCTGTAATTGATTTAATTGAGAAGATCGCTTCAACAGCACCAGCTGCTCCTAATAAGTGACCTGTCATTGATTTCGTTGAGCTAATTGCTACTTTGTACGCATGCTCACCGAACGTTTCTTTAATTGCCATCGTTTCATACTTTTCATTCGCATCCGTACTTGTACCGTGCGCATTAATGTAATCAATATCTTCTGGCTGTAGACCTGCATCTGCTAAAGCTTGACGCATTGCACGCACGCCGCCTTCACCGCCAGGAGCCGGCATTGTAATATGGAATGCATCACCAGTTGCACCGTAACCAGCGATTTCCGCATAAATGTGAGCACCACGAGCTAATGCGTGCTCTAATTCTTCAAGAATTAAAATACCTGAACCTTCACCCATTACGAAACCGCTACGGTTTTTATCAAATGGACGGCAAGCTGTTGCTGGATCTTCATTAAATGTTAATGCTTTCGCTGAACTAAATCCGGCAAATGCCATACTTGTTAACGGCGCTTCTGCTCCGCCTGTTATCATTGCATCAGCATCACCGCGTTGAATTGCTTTAAATGCATCACCAATTGAGTTTGCACCAGATGCACAAGCCGTTACAGAACAAGTGTTAATTCCTTTTGCTCCTGTTGCGATCGATACTTGACCTGCTGCCATATCTGGGATCATCATCGGTACGAAGAATGGGCTCACGCGGCGCGGGCCTTTCTCAGTAAAAATCTTAAATTGTTCTTCGTATGTTTCCATACCGCCAATTCCAGAACCAATCCATACACCAATTCGAGGTCCGTTTTCTTCTGTAATTTCAAGCTTTGCATCTGCAACTGCCATTTTCGCTGCTGCTACTGCATATTGTGTAAAGCGATCCATACGGCGCGCTTCTTTTTTATCAATATATTTCTCGACTTCAAAGTCGTTAATTTCTGCTGCTACTTTTGCTGGAAATAGTTCCGGATCAATTCTTGTAAGTCGTCCGATTCCAGATACACCCTTTTTAATGTTTTCCCACGCTGTTTCAACATCTGTTCCAATCGGTGTAACAGCTCCTAGTCCTGTAATTACGACCCTCTTTTTCTCCATACAAAATACACTCCTTTTTTTCTCTCAGTCCTTATTTACCCCAACGAAGAGCAACTGCTCCCCATGTTAATCCGCCGCCGAAACCAACAAGTATAATTAAATCACCATCTTGAATACGTCCATTTTGCAATTCCTCTACCATTGCAATTGGAATTGAAGAAGCTGATGTATTACCAAATTTTTCAATTGTCATACTCATTTTTTCTTGTGGTAAATTTAATCTCTCTCTTGCAGATTCCATAATACGAATATTCGCTTGATGCGGTACTAAAAAGTCCACATCCTCTTTCGTAAGTCCCGCTTTTTCTAACACGCGAAGACAGGAATCACCAAGTTGGCGAACAGCAAATTTAAAGACTTCTCTGCCGTTCATCATAACATACTCGTCTTGATAAAGATGCTTACCGCCGCTTCCGTCTGCTCCTAATTCGAAAGATAGAACGCCTCTTCCTTCTGAAACAGCCCCCATTACGATAGCACCGGCTCCGTCTCCAAATAGTACTGCTGTATTTCGATCATTCCAGTCTACAATTTTAGATAGTTTATCACTACCAACTACTAATACATTTTTATAAGTTCCCGTTTGAATAAATTGCTGCGCTGTAATCATTCCGTACATAAAACCAGCACACGCTGCACTTAAATCCATTGCGGCTGCGTGTTTTGCGCCAATGGCTTCTTGAATGACACAAGCTACTGCTGGGAATGCGCGATCTGGTGTTACCGTTGCCACTAAAATCAGATCGATATCCTCTCCGCTAATCCCGGCATCTTCAAGTGCTTTTTTAGAAGCCTCTACCGCCATATATGAAGTATCTATTGTATCATCGGCAATGCGTCTTTCTGCAATTCCCGTTCTCGTACGAATCCATTCATCAGATGTATCTACGATTTTCTCTAAATCGTGATTTGTGACTACTTTTTCTGGCACATATCTTCCGATCCCTAAAATGCCCACGTTCACATCGCAGCCCTCCGTTTTATATCAATTATTATGACTTGGTACTAATTTTAAAACATAAATGTATTTTTGTCTAGAATATATTTCAGCTAAAACATAAATCCAGCATTATTCACTTTATTGTTTATTAAAAGAAACAGAAACATACCTTTCTCTGTTTCTTTCGAAATATAAAAAGGCCCGAACCGCTTCTGTCCACGATTCGAGCCTCTCTTCCATCTAAAAAGATGTTTTTTATTCTTTTTCTGCTTTCCCAAGCTCATATGCTTCGTTCATAACTTTCATCAATAACTCTAATACTGGTTGTGCTTTCTCCATATCAAGCGCAATTCCATTCGAATCTAAGATGGCCTTTGCTTCTGGTAAATGCTTCATTGCGATTTGTAAAAATTGCATGCTTTTTTCGTTCATATTACGTTCTTCCTCTCCGTAAAAACTTTCATTTCACAATCATACAATAGTGTAACACGTACACTACCCTTCGTATAACTCTTTATATTTTTTCATATGTGCCAATTGTTTATTTAAACCGTATTCTAACGGAGTATTTCTTTTTATCGAAATAACCTCGACAGCATCATTTCGTTCTTCCTCATTCTTTTTATTCACTTTATCCGCTGCACGTAAAAGGTTCATACCTTTTTTCCATAACGACTTTTTACCACTAAGTAAATTGTATATGCCGAGATGCTCCTCTTTCATTCCATTTTCCCATAAGTATTCACATACATCTTCCACGTACAATAGATCACTTCCGTTTTCCTCACTCGCATAATGGCACTCTTTCTCATCCAGTTCTGATAAAATGAGCTGATGATACATCATAAAAGATGGTTGCCATGGCCCATATAATGTAGGAACTCGAAATACACTATATGGTGCCTCTCCTTTTTTCAATCCTTCTTCCACTTTCGAAAATAAACGTTTATTTTCAGATTCATCTGTGTTTTCTACTTCAATAGAAGAAATTAGATTTAACTTCACTTTCTGTTCTGCACACAGTCTTATAATCCGCTTTAAATACTGTAATATAACTCTTTCATTCCGAAAACCACTTTGTTGATTTGGCTCATATAAGCAAAAGTAAACCGTATCGAACTTCTCTCCTTCTACTGATCTCCATCCATCTTCATCTCTTATCGAATAATACGTAAATAACGCATTTCGCCCAATTAACAATAACTTCTCCTCATTAATTTTTGTCATATTCTCGAATTCATCAAAATCAAGACCGTACACTTCTACTTCTTCTGCAATCATTTTATTCACAAGGTGATAACCTACAAACGTAAGTGCACCTATAATTAGCACGCGCTCCATACCACCAACCCTTTCTCCTTGAAACAAATAGCTCCTCATTTATGTATATGGGAGCTTCACAATTCTTCTTCATATTTTTTAAAGAAATCAGTCGTTTGCCTAACCATTTTATATTTCACATCTTGCAGATGGAATAAGACAGAAGTATCGCATTGATTGAATTGCCTCATTTTCTCATATTTACGTAACAACTGTTTTCTTCCTCTTTTTTCTTGTGTTGATACGAAAACTTTAACAGGTACACAAGACGGAAGAAGCGTAAATGATTTCTTATTTATTTTGGATTCTAATTCTTCTTCTTTGGAATCATACGCCAAACTTAATTCCTTCACGAGTCTCTTGTAAAAAAACTTATGCTCTTTTTCAAACTCCACATATTCTGGTAAATCTAAACACGGATTTAACATAATGACAGAGCGTATACATTCAGGGTATTTGTTCATCATTTCAAGTGCTACAAGTGCACCCATACCATCTGCCATAATGTGCATTTTCGCATTTAATGTCTCTTTTCTCAAAACAACGTCATATAAACGTTTTGCTAGACGAACAGATTGGTCGTTTCCCCAATGTCTTCCGTATAAATTAGAGGAAAAGACCGTGTAGCCTTCCTCAATAAGGCCATGTAAAAAATAAGATCTTCCTGCATGCTGTGTCCATAAACTTGTACCATTCTCAATAAAGTAGTTATAATCACCGAGAAGCATAACAGAAAATCCATTTGGCTTCTCCGGTAAATAAATGACACATGGTTCTTTTTCTAAATAAAAAAAACGTTCCGTAATACTCATTTTTCCCCCGCCTTATTTTCTAAACGTATAAAAGTACTCTTCTATAATGTATGAACGGAATGCAAATTTGCGTTGAAAAATCTACAAATATTTTTCTATATTCTTTTTTCAATTGTGTTACAATAAGGACAGATTGAACGAATAGAGGTGTAAAATATGCGTTTCATTTGGGCATTAATTTGGTCGTTCGCACTTGTACATATGATGAGCTACGTAATCGGCTCTATGACTGGCGGTACATACGATTTTAACCAAGCGTCTATTTTCTCAGTTGTTCTTGCGGTATTAGTACTAGCAATTTCAGCTACAATTCCAAACGAGCCAGTAGAACAACACTAAAAAAAGAGTCCGGATTTTATCCGAACTCTTTTTTTATTTTACTTTACATGAACGACTAATTCGTTATTTTCTACATCAACAACTACGTGACTGTTATCAGTAATCGTTCCTGCAATTAATTCTCGTGCTAATTTCGTCTCAACTTGACGCTGTACATATCGTTTTAATGGACGAGCTCCGTACATCGGATCAAAGCCAGCTTCTACAACAAACTCTCTCGCTGCGTCTGTTAATTCTACCGTAATATGACGGTCAGCTAAACGACCTTGTAATTCTTTTACAATTTTATCAACAATACCTTTAATTTCATTCGTTGTAAGAGGTTTGAATAAAATAATTTCATCGACACGGTTTAAAAACTCTGGTCGGAAATGTCCTCTTAATTGCCCCATTACAAGTTCTCTTGATTCCTCTTTAATTGAGCCATCTGCTTCTAATCCATCTAACAAATGAGCAGATCCTATATTTGAAGTCATAATAATAACCGTGTTTTTAAAGTCTACTGTACGTCCTTGAGAATCTGTAATGCGTCCATCATCTAACATTTGTAATAAAATGTTGAATACTTCTGGATGTGCTTTTTCGATTTCGTCTAACAAAATAACTGAATACGGTTTACGTCTTACCGCTTCTGTTAATTGACCGCCCTCTTCATATCCAACATATCCAGGAGGCGCACCAATTAAGCGTGACACAGCGTGTTTCTCCATATACTCAGACATGTCGATACGAATCATTTGCTCTTCACTGTCAAATAACGTTTGTGCTAATGTTTTTGCAAGCTCAGTTTTACCAACACCTGTAGGTCCTAAGAAAATAAATGAACCAATTGGACGATTTGGATCTTTAATACCAGCTCGCGCACGAAGAACTGCGTCTGATACAAGGCTTACCGCTTCTTCTTGACCGATAACACGCTCTGATAAAATTTGCTCTAAGCCTAGCAATTTCTCGCGTTCACCTTCAACGAGTTTTGCGACAGGAATGCCAGTCCAGCGTGAAACAATATCAGCAATCTCTTCTTCACTTACTTCCTCACGTAACAAACGATTTTCCTGTTTATTATGTGCGCCCATTTCTTCTGCTTCTTTTAACTCTTTTTCAATTGCAGGAATTTTTCCGTGACGAAGTTCCGCTGCTTTATTTAAATCGTAATTACCTTCTGCTTCTTCTAATTCACGGCGCAGTCGCTCTAAATGTTCACGTAAGTCACGAACTTTGTGAATATCTTCTTTTTCTTTCTCCCATTTCGCTCTCATACCACTTGCAACTTCTTTTAAATCCGATAATTCACGTTGCAACGTTTTCAGGCGTTCTTGGCTACCAAAGTCCTTCTCTTTTCCAAGAGCCGCTTCTTCAATTTCTAGCTGCATAATGCGGCGCGTTACCTCATCTAATTCTGTCGGCATAGAATCAATTTCTGTACGAATCGTTGCACACGCTTCGTCAACAAGATCGATCGCTTTATCAGGTAAGAAGCGATCCGAAATATATCGATCTGATAAAACTGACGCTGCTACAATCGCGCGGTCATGAATATTTACACCATGATAAATTTCAAAGCGCTCTTTTAAACCACGTAAAATGGAAATTGTATCTTCAACAGTTGGTTCTTCTGCTAATACTTGTTGGAAACGTCTTTCTAGCGCTGGATCTTTCTCAATATATTTACGATATTCATCGAGCGTTGTCGCCCCGATACAATGCAGTTCACCACGCGCAAGCATCGGTTTTAACATATTTCCTGCGTCCATCGCACCTTCTGTTTTACCAGCGCCGACGATTGTGTGCAGTTCATCGATGAATAATAAAATGCGGCCTTCACTCTTTTTAATTTCATTTAATACAGCTTGCAGACGCTCTTCAAACTCACCACGGAATTTCGCTCCAGCTACAAGCGCACTCATATCTAATGCGAAGATTGTTCTATCTTTTAATCCTTCTGGTACATCCTTCTTCACAATACGCTGTGCTAATCCTTCAACGATTGCTGTTTTACCAACACCCGGTTCACCAATTAAAACCGGGTTGTTTTTCGTTTTACGTGAAAGAATGCGGATTACACGTCGAATTTCACTATCGCGACCGATAACAGGATCAATTTTCCCTGCTCTCACTTCCGCCACTAAATCACGACCATATTTTTCTAACGCTTCATAAGTTGCTTCTGGATTTTGACTAGTCACTCTTTGATTCCCCCGAACTGTCATTAAAGACTGTAATAAGTTATCTTTCGTAATGTGAAATCTTGTAAGTAATTGATTTATATCGCCTTTTTCTTCTGAAAAAGCAAGCAATACATGTTCAACTGAAATGTAGTCATCTTGCAATTTCTCTGCTTCTTTTCCTGCTCTTACAAGTAGTTGTTGCAGAGCACCTGTTATATATAATTTTCCTACTTCTGCACCGCTTCCCGTTACAGAAGGTTTTTTCTTAATTAAACTTTCGGCGCCTTGCTTTAACGCTTCTATATCGACATTCATTTTTTGAAAAATACGCACCGCTAGCCCATCTTGCTCTTCTAATAATGTAAACAAGAGATGAACAGTATCTACTTCTTGATGATGATGAGATACCGCTAAAGATTGGGCACTCATAATCGCCTCTTGTGTTTTTGTTGTCATTTGATTTAAGTCCATCTTTACAGTCCTCCAAATGTTTGACTTTCTTTGACCTTTGATTTGATTATACGCCAACTGACTTTTTTATACAATAATTTTGCTTATGTATTTTCAAACTTATTATTGGAAAAAGAAAAAGGGAACATTCATTATACAATTGAAAAATATACGGTAAGTGAAATTGTAATGTGTAACGACAAAAAAGCCGCAATAATGATTGCGGCCTCTGTTACGGTTTTCTTTTATATGTCCACTGACGATTATGATTCGTGTTATCTGGAAACTTTTCACCGGCAGTTAATGTCACCATTTGCGGATCTTTTACCATACTTCCTGTTTCACCAATTTCTACGTAAATGCCATCATTTGGCGCTTTTTGTCCAGAACGAAACCTGCGATTTTGTCCCATTTCCATTCTCCTTCCATGACGTCTTTGCCTCATTAGTATATCCATTTTAAAAGAAAGCTTTTCTGTCATGTTTAGGAAACAAGTACTACATTTCGTTCTTGTACATATACATGAATGACACAAGCATAGGAAGGGATTTCTTTCCTATTTGTAGAAAAAAAAGAAACCAACCTACTATAGGCCAGCTTCAAAGGAGAGTCAAACATATACGAGAAGATTACATGTTCATTATAAGCCTCCTCATACGAGCAATGTAACCCTTTTCACAATTTGTACATAATGAAAGAAACATTGTTTGAACTTTCTAAAAAGATGTTGACTTTTCTTAATTTCCAGCGAGAAATAGTAGACACCATAGCACTTTGCGACGTAAGATGGATATATAGTGAACTTTCCATCTTTGGTGTTCTCACCCAGTTTAACCTCTTATTTCTGCATATTAAAAACGGAAATATAGATAGAAACAAAAAATTATTATAAGAGGTGAAATTATGAATAAACAGCATTTAATCGCATTAGACTTAGACGGCACTTTATTGACAGACAACAAAATAATTTCCACTCGAACAAAACATACAATTGCAAAAGCAAAGGAACAAGGACATATTGTCGTTATTTCAACAGGACGTCCATTCCGTGCTAGTTTTGATTACTATAAAGAACTTGGTCTTAACACACCAATCGTAAACTTTAATGGCGCTTACGTACATCATCCTCTTGATTCAAAATGGGGAACACATCACTCTCCTCTTGAGCTAGCAACAGCGCAAGAAATTGTCCGAGCTTGCTTTGATTTTGGCGTGAAAAATATATACGCTGAAGTAATGGACGATGTGTATGTTCGTGAAATTGATGAAGATAAAAAACATATTTTCGAATTCGGTTCTCCAAAGATTTTTACAGGAGACTTATTAAATATTTTAAACGATCATCCAACTTGCTTATTAATTGACGCACATGACGAGCATTCCAGTGCAATTCGTCAACATTTAACTGATATGCATGCTGAAGTAATCGACCATAGAAAATGGGGCGCACCTTGGCCGATTATTGAAATCGTAAAAAGCGGGTTAAATAAAGCTGTCGGATTACAAAAAATTTCTAGTCATTACAACATTCCACAAGAGCGAATTATCGCTTTCGGTGATGAAGATAACGACTTTGAAATGATTGAATTTGCTGGTCACGGCATCGCAATGGGTAATGCAATTCCTGAATTAAAATCACTCGCAAATCATACGACATTAACGAATGAAGAAGATGGTATTGCGCTATATTTAGAAGAGATTCTTGGGTTGTAATCTAAAAATTCCCTGCTTATAGTTTCTCGCCAAACGCTCATACTATTATTAGACGCAAAAGTCAGCGCGTCGATTGTTTTCAGCTAAATAAAGGGGGTTTTTCGAATGGGTAAAAAGAACAAATCAAAACGTTTTATCCAACAAGGAGCCGATGCTGTTATGAAGCATGATGCAAGATTCCCGTACAGAGGTACATTAGCTGAGGCAGAAAAAGCGAGAAGTAACTCTTCTTTTGGAGGGGTTTAAATGGGGAACTTACTATTCCAACAAGCTAGAGATGCCGTTACAAATGCCGTATCTTGTTCAAGCGGTACTGAGCAACAAGATCTCGTATATAGGGCAAAAAATGCTTTGCACTCTGCTTATGCAAACTCTTCAACAGCTGAAAAAGTTCAGCTACGCGAAATGCAAGAGCAGTTGCAAAACATTACGAATTTACATTAAAAAAGAGGACCAGCTTTGGTCCTCTTTAATCTTTTCGAAACAAGCCAAACACCCCAACTGTCTGTAATACGTTTGTAAATGCACTTGGGTCCACTTGCCTAATAACCCTTTCTAATTCATATAACTCATAACGCGTAATAACAATCATTAACATTTCCTTATTTTCATTTGTATAAGCGCCTGTTGCTGGTATAGTTGTAATCCCCCTCACTAAGCGTGAATGAATCGCCTTTCGTACATCTGTCCCATTCTTCGTAACGATTAATGCTGTAATCTTCACATGACGTGTATGAATTGCATCGATAATTCGCGTTGACACATACAAAGTCACCAAAGTATATAATGCTTTTTCCCATCCATACACATAGCCAGCTGCAATAATGATAAGTGCATTAAAGAAGAAAAAATACGTACCGACAGGCTTATCTTTAATCTTTGATAAAATCATGGCGATAATATCTAAACCACCTGTAGAAGCCCCCCACTTCAACGCAATCCCTACCCCAATTGCTGAAATAATCCCACCAAAAATCGCATTTAATATAATATCGTTCGAAACCGCTCTAACCGGGATGATTTCTAGAAACAAAGTCATAAATATGACGCAAAGAAAACTAAAAAAAGTAAAGGCCTTTCCAACCTTTTTCCATGCTAAAATAACGACGGGAATATTAAACAAACTAAACAATACCCCCGTTGATATGTGAATAGATAAAAAGTCCCCTAATATTTGTGATAACAATTGAGACAATCCAGCAAAGCCACTCGCGTACACTTTCGCTGGCGTTAAAAATAAATTCATTCCAATCGCGTTTAACAAACCTGCGACAATTACAACGATTAACTTCTTTATAAGTTCGGTATAATTCAACTTCAAATCCATTTCTAATCCACCTTTATTATTCATGAATGCACTGCTATACATAGTCTTTACGAAAAAGGAAATGATAAACGTACAACGTGTAGAAATGGAGTTGATACATATGCCACATACGAGTGATAACGACAAAAAAGCACGCGATAATAATGCAAAGCGTACGCAAAAAAATGAGCAAGAACAAAAAAATATTCAGCAAGGTAAGCGTTCCTATTCTAAAAAGACCGATCACCTTTGATTCCATCGTACATCAACAATATTGTTGATGTACTTTTTTTACATTTTACAGGGAAAAAACATTAAAAATTCACTTCATGTTCACTTCTATATTCTACAATAGCGATAACATATTCGGATGAGGTGTTAGCATGAGAGGGAAACACATTTTCATTATTACTGCACTAATAAGTATATTAATGCTAGCTGCTTGTGGACAAAAAAACAACTCGGCTACAGTCGCTACAGCAACAGACTCAACCATTACGAAGAGCGACTTCGAAAAGCAGTTGAAAGATCGTTACGGAAAAGACATGCTATACGAAATGATGGCACAAGACGTTATCACGAAAAAATATAAAGTATCTGACGATGATGTAGATAAAGAAGTACAAAAAGCGAAAAATCAATATGGAGATCAATTCACAGCAGTACTCGAAAACAATCGTTTAAAAGATGAAGCTGATTTCAAAAATCAAATTAAGTTCAAACTTGCTATGAATGAAGCAATTAAGAAAAGTGTTACAGACAAAGACGTGAAAGACCACTATAAACCAGAAATTAAAGCGAGTCATATTTTAGTAAGTGACGAAAATGAAGCGAAAGAAATAAAGAAAGAATTAGATGCTGGCGCTTCATTTGAAGAATTAGCAAAACAAGAATCGCAAGATCTACTATCAAAAGATAAAGGTGGAGACCTTGGATACTTCAATTCAGGCAGAATGGCGCCTGAATTTGAAACAGCTGCCTATAAACTAAAAGTCGGACAAATTAGCAATCCCGTTAAATCACCAAACGGTTATCATATTATTAAATTAACTGATAAAAAAGACTTACAGCCTTACGATGAAGTGAAAGACTCCATCCGTAAAAACTTAGAAGCAGAGCGTATTGCCGACCCTACATTCAGTCATAAGTTAATACAAAAGGAATTAAAAAAGGCAAATATTAAAATAAATGATAGTGACTTGGAAGATACGTTTACTCCTGCGCATGAGCAAGGGAATTAAAAAAGCACCGCCTTATTTTTACAGCAAAATAAGGCGGTGCTTTTTATTTAATTTACTTCTTAAAATACGTCCAGCCTTCTTCTTGATAAACCTTTTCTTCTTTCATCAACTTACCAAGCGCACGCTTAAAGGCAGCTTTACTCATGTTGAATCGTTCTTTAATGTCTTCTGGATTGCTCTTATCCCAAAACGGCATTGCTCCGCCTCGTTCTTCCATATATGCATAAACTACAGCAGCATCATCTTCCATTCCTTCTTCTTTACGAGGAAGAAGTGAAATGTTAATTGTACCGTCATCTTTCACATCAATAATACGGCCCGTTACACGTTCACCGATGCGGACTTGTTCTTTTCTTTCAGTATGGTGTAAGAAAGCACGGAAATGCTCATCAGTTAGTATGAATGAACCAACTTGAAGTGAACGATATACACGTCCATTTACGTTTTTATTACGCATAGATGGCGTCGCATCTACGATAATTTCTTGCATATCACTGTCTCTTGCGGGAAGAGCGATAAGGCGATCACGATTCGTTAATTTTAACGTACAATATAATTCGTCTCCAACCTCTGGCCATACTGGCATATAAATCGGGAACTCATCAGCGGGGATTAGTATATCTTTTGATACACCAATATTAACAAACACACCTAAACTAGGAATAACTTCTACAACCTTTACCCAATTCCAATCAAAAGTTGTAATAAGTGGCTCCTTCATTGTTGCTGAAACACGATTTTGATGATCAAGGTATAAGAATACATCAATCGTATCGCCTTCTTCAATTTCTCCAACTAATTCGTTTTTATGTAGGAAAATTTCTTCCTCTTCATTCCCAACCATATATCCGATTTCCGTTTCGCGTAAAACAGTTACCTGTTCAATCGCTCCTAATTGTAAATACATATTTTTTAATTCCCTTCTATATATATAAAATTAACTTTTTTATCTTTTTATCATTCCAAACAAAAGTTAATTATAACACGATTTTCCCTTTATTTGTCCAACTGCCCAAAATTCACTATAATAAAATGAGGTTACATAAATATAAGTATGAAAACACTTAAGTCCAGACTCGTTTTCAGCTATACTTTAGTATGTACAGTACATAAAAAGATTAGAAATTTATTTGGAGGTGCTAACTATGGCAAAAGATAGTTCTTTTGACATCGTTTCGAAAGTAGAATTACCTGAAGTAACAAACGCAATTAACATCGCATTAAAGGAAATCCAAAACCGATATGACTTTAAAGGAAGTAAAAGTGATATTAAATTAGAAAAAGAAGTACTAGTTTTAACTTCTGACGATGAGTTCAAATTAGACCAAGTAAAAGACGTTCTAATTGCTAAACTTGTAAAACGTAACGTTCCAATTAAAAACTTGGATTACGGAAAAGTTGAAGCTGCGACTGGTAACACTGTTCGCCAACGCGCAACACTTCAACAAGGTATCGATAAAGATAACGCGAAAAAAATTAACAACATCATTAAAGAAATGAAATTAAAAGTAAAAACACAAGTACAAGATGACCAAGTACGTGTTACAGCGAAAAGCCGTGATGACTTACAAGCAGTCATCGCAGCAGTTCGTAGCGCTGACTTACCGATTGACGTACAATTTATTAACTACCGCTAAAAAGAAAAACATCCTCTGTGTAGAGGGTGTTTTTTTTAGCTTGTAGAGAAAATATTACAAAGTCTAAGCTTACGAGCAATCAGATATTTAGAATGGGTATTTAATTATTATGCATAAATGAAGAAGGTCCTTTTAATAATCGGCGCAAAAACCTCCCTCCCCACTCAAATGTAACAAATTATGAGTATAAGAATATTTTCCACCCTTTCATGTAATGTAAAATTAGTAAGGAATTTATTTTTTTGAAAAAATGTTAATTAAAAAAGAGTTAGAAGTGGTTATTTGAAGAAATTAATACTATGTTTTTTATTAACTACATTCTGTCTATATATTGCAGGGTGTTCTAATAATATAACTACACCCGGGGATACTCCTAAAACTTCAACACCTGCGAAGTGCAAATACATCAACAAAGCTTGGTATAAGAAACCTATAAAATGTAATAATTGATGATATAAGTTATAAAAAAGACACCATAAGGTGCCTTTTTTATAGAAATTAATAAGATATTCATCAGAAATTATGAGTCATTTTTTATTTTGATTTTCAAAATATTTTTCTTTAACTATTTTGATCAGATTTTCTTTTTCTGTTAGTTCAAAGATAAATAATGCTTTTTTCATGTTATCAGCTACATCTTCTTCATTATATTGTTTCAGCTTTAGTAAATTCCAACCTTTCCCATAATATAATTCACCTAATAAATATAACGTGTTTAGATTAATAGCTAATTTGATACCCATATCATTGTATTTTATTGCCTCTTCATGTTGATTTGCATGACCTAAAATTTTCGCTAAATTAAAAATGATTTTTAATTTAATCTCTTTATCTCTAGGAAAATCTAACTTATTAAAATTTGTTAAACATCTTCTTAATATAGTAATACTCTTTTCATATTCTTTATTTGCCCCATGAAATATAGCCATCGACTGCATAATATCTATTTCTCTTTCTGATAAAAAATCAACATTCGTTACAGTTAGTTTTAATGCACTATTTAAAAGATTCAAAGCAGTTTTTATTGATTTATTTACATGAAATATAGCAATTGCTTCATGCCATATTAGAAATTGTTTATCTTCTTTTAACTGGAAATTACTTTCGTTTTTCTCTTGTTTCACTATTTCGTACAGTTCATTATATTGTTTTTGCTTTGTACAATCTCTCATTACATATTTTACATTTTCTACATATTTTAGTTTTTTGTTTTGAGTTAGTGCGAAAATATTATTTGGATCAATACCAAGTCTTTCAGATAATTGATATAACAATATGCTAGATGGATAAATCATACCTTTTTCTATTTTGCTAATTTGACTTTGTGAACATATTCCATGACACAATTCAGATTGTGATATATTCTTTTTCATTCTAAGTTCTTTAATGGTAATACCCAAATCGTAAAATTCCATTTTTCCTCCTCAAATATAGCCCACAATGAGTAACAGAACATTTTCCACCCTTTAATGTAATGTAAAATTAGTATAGTTGCAATTATTGTTTGTTCTAAAGGTCTGTTCACTTCTTTGCTCAGCTGCATTTCGAGGCGATAGTCTTACTTCACACAAAAAAACAGGCTAGGGAGAAAGTATCCCTCCTTAGCCTGTCCCCTCTCAGCAGAAGAGTTTTCGTACTTATTAAGAACACACATCCATTACTTATTTCCGTCTCTTTTTAACAACAATTAAAAACGCAATAAATAATACATTCACACCGACTATTAAGGAGATAAATAACCAATTCACACCTGTTTCTCCGTTAACTTTATACACATTTGATTCTTCGCGCTTTAAAACAAGATAAAACTTTCCGTTTTCTTCTCTTATAATTTCATCTTCTAACAATCCTCTTAACTCTTGTTTTTCACCAATCGCACTTACAGGCAAAGCAATTTTTTGTGTTTCTTTCGTATTATTAATCGCTACTAATGTTACTTCATCTTTATACTTTCGTTTTAGTATACTCATTCCATCTTTATCGTATAAAAGCTCAAACGTTCCATGTCGTAGAGATGCTCTCGCTTGTCTAAGCTCACCGAGTTTCGTTATGTGCTGCATAAATTTTTCATCTGATTTGAAATCCATTAATCGTCTATTATCCGGAGTATCCCCTCCATCTAATGCAATTTCAGTCCCGTAATAAACATTCGGAATACCTGGTGATGTTAATAAATATGTAAGGGCTAGTTTCAAACGAGATGGCGGATAATTCATATTCTCTTTTGCAATACGAGCAAACCTTTTTGTATCTTGATTATCTAAAAATGTAACGGATTCCCCTTCTTTTTTACTCACATCATATAAAGATTTCACCGATACACCCACTTTGGAAAACGATTCTACTATTTTTTCATTATATTCACTATCTTCTTTTGTCATAATACGAAAATCTTTCTTTATCGCTTGCATATCTTTTTGCACGTCATCCCAGAAAGAACGCGACTTTTTTTCACTATGCATCACATAAATTCCATCTAAATCAACTTCTTTGATCCACCATTTCATCGCGTCGATGACTTGTTTTTCGTTTTCCCCAAGTGGAAATTGAAGTACAACTTTCATTCCTTTTGCGTGCGCTTCTTGTACAAGTTCTTTCACATCATTTTCTGTTCCGAAATGTTCATTTACCTTTTGAAAATTACGCACGTCTAACCCATCGTACTTTCCACTTTCAAAAAGCGGTGAAAGCATAACAGCGGTAAAGCCCATTTCTTTTATGTAATCCAGTCTTTTTATAATCCCTCTTATATCTCCGCCCTGATATCCTTCTAAATTGCCAACTTCTAACTGTTTGTCATTTTTCGGTTCTCCATTATTGAAGCGATCAATCATAATGGAATATACGACTTCGTCTCGCCACTCTCTTTTTTCATCTGCAAACGTATGTATTGGCACAAACAAAACGACAGCTAAACAAAAACAAATAAATAGTTTCCTAGTCCGTATTTTCCTCACACGCATCCCCCATGTTTTTTAATTGTAAGAATATTATACCAATTTTTAGAACGAATCACATACGTTGATTTCATTCCCCTCAAAATACTTCATGTTAGATTTTCTAACATGAAGTATAAAGTTTTCTGAATTTTTAGTTGATTTTTCATTTCATTTCGAATATGATATGAAACATAACAAGTTGATGTTATTTTTTCTAACATTATAGGAGGAGAGAGAATGAATATGGGAGATACGGTTTTTATGTTTGTAACGACAGTAATGGTCATGTTAATGACACCAGGATTAGCACTTTTTTATGGGGGCATGGTTCGCAGTAAAAATGTACTCAGTACGACAATGCATAGTTATAGCGCAATGGCTATCGTTTCGATTCAATGGATCGTGATCGGCTATTCTTTATCATTCGGACCCGATTGGCATGGACTTATCGGTACACTCGATTGGTTCGGTTTAAACGGAGTTACCTACGCACCAAATCCAGACTACTCATCTACTATTCCTCACAATTTATTTATGATGTTCCAACTCATGTTCGCTATTTTAACTCCCGCTTTAATTTCAGGTGCATTCGCCGAAAGAATGCGATTTTCTGCTTTCCTTATTTTCATCCTCCTATGGACAACAATCGTTTACAACCCTGTCGCTCATTGGGTATGGGGCGTTGGCGGGTGGCTAAGAGAACTTGGCGCGTTAGACTTCGCTGGTGGTAATGTCGTTCATATTACATCTGGAGTGGCTGGCCTTGTATTAGCGATTTTCCTTGGAAAACGAAAAAACATAAACGGTACTTCTCCTCACCATTTACCATTCACAATGTTAGGTGCAGGCTTACTATGGTTCGGCTGGTTCGGTTTTAACGTCGGAAGTGCATTATCTTTAAACGACGTAGCTTTAACTGCATTTATTAATACAAATATAGCCGCTGCTGCCTCTGCATTAACTTGGATGCTTTCAGAATGGTTCTTCCAATCAAAACCGACTGCAATGGGAGCTGCTTGTGGTGTAGTTTCCGGTCTAGTCGCTATTACACCAGCTTGCGGGTTCGTTACACCTTTCTCTGCTCTTCTTATCGGAGCAATCGGCGGCGTATTATGCTTCGGAGCAGTCTTTTTCTTAAAAACAAAATTTGGATACGACGATACACTTGATGCATTCGGATGCCACGGTATCGGCGGGACTTGGGGCGGTATTGCAACAGGACTATTTGCAACTACTACTGTAAATACTGATGGCGCTAACGGATTATTTTACGGAAACGCTACTTTACTGTTTAAACAACTAGTAGCAATCGGCGCAACATATGCATTCACAATCATAATGACGTACGCCATTATTAAAGCAATTAACTTCTTCCTCCCTGTTCGGGTAGATGAGCATGAGGAACATATGGGACTCGATATTTCGATGCACGGAGAGAAAGCTTATGAGTATACAGAGCGAGTGAACTAAAAAAAGAGATGCAATCTATTAGTAGTAGATTGCATCTCTTTTTATTGTACTTGCCAGCACTTGATACCCCACCCAGTATTTTGATGGATATATCGGCGATTTTTTAAATATATCGATTTAACAACAAATTCCGACATGACGAAACTGAAGAATACTCCGGTATAACTTACGAATCACCATACTTACTTTTATTCAAACTTAATATAATAAGAAACGCAATTGCTATTACAGCTAAAAAACGAACCGGATTAAACGGCGTTCCTACCGTTTCATTAAAACGATGATAAATAAAAGGGATCATCTCAAGTACCATTAGCCCCATCGCAATTTTAAATGTCTCAGCCATCGCTTTATTTTTTATAAACGTAGCACGCTCATCACCTTGTTTTCCAATTGCTATAAACATTTTTATAATAGCAAACACCACAAACAAAAAGACACTTAGCGCAATAATAAAAATTAAAACATTCATCAAAACACACCTCTTATATGTAAAACTTATTTGACAAGAGTATAGCATCTTTCGCTCTACATGTAAAATATCTTTTACACACAAAAAGACGACCGTTTAACAGTCGTCTTTTTGTGTGTACCCCGCTATTTATGGGCAGTAAGATCCCCAAATCTCAAAATTCAGCGAAAGCAAAAAAGTTAGATGAGGGATCAACTGCCCGTAAAAGCCCGATTGGCGAGGGCTGATAATCAGCGGGGATGAATCCCCACTGATTAAAGTTTCACTTTATTTCGGAGCATTTCCCACATATTGCGTAATATCAACATTTAAAGCTTGCGCTAAACGCATTCCGTAATCGTGATCTGCACGGAAGAAGTTACAAATAGCTAGTAATTTCGTGCGCTCATTTACGTCTTTTAAATCATTTGTTAAGTTTGCAATTAAATTGTCTTGCTCTTCTTTAGAGAATGAACGGTAACGCTCACCTGCTTGTTTGAAATCATTTGGTTTGTCAATTTTTTCACGAGATACATAGCCTTCTACTTTCATAGTTGAATCGCGGTAAGTTGGGTCTTCAACTGGATTTTCAGTATGACGGCTCGGTTCGTAGTTAATTGTAGATGGGTTTTGATTGATTTGCATCGCACCATCACGTTGTTGATTATGAACAGCTGCGTACGGGCAGTTTACAGGAATTTGTAAGTAGTTCGCACCAAGACGGTAACGCTGTGTATCTGGATAAGAGAATAAACGACCTTGTAATAATTTATCTTCAGATGGTTCAATACCATTTACAGTTGCACTTGGAGAGAACGCCACTTGCTCTACTTCCGCGAAGAAGTTTTTCGGGTTACGATTTAACGTCATCGTCCCTACTTCAATTAACGGGAAGCGATCTTCTGGCCATACTTTCGTTGGATCTAGCGGATCAAAGTCTAAAGAATCCGTTTCATCTAGTTGCATCACTTGTACGTGTAAATCCCACTTCGGATAATTTCCTTTTTCGATTGCATCGAACAAGTCACGAGTTGCATGGTTGAAATCTTTTCCTTGTACTTCTTGCACCTCTTTTGCACTTAAGTTACGTACACTTTGCTGTGGTTTCCAGTGATATTTAATGTAGACGATTTTACCTTCTGCATTAATCCATTTAAATGAATGGACACCGAAACCTTCCATTTCACGATAGCTTGCTGGTGTACCGTAATCAGAAAACACCCATGTCATCATATGTGTAGATTCTGGACTTAACGTCATGAAATCCCAGTAACGATCTGGCGTTTGAACATTTGTATCAGGTGCTGGTTTTAAAGAATGCACCATATCAGGGAATTTAATTGCATCACGAATGAAGAAGACCGGTAAATGGTTACCTACGATATCGTAATTTCCTTCTTCTGTATAAAATTTAACAGCGAACCCACGTGGGTCACGAGCTGTTTCTGGAGAACCTTGACCATGAATAACCGTTGAGAAACGAACAAATACAGGCGTTTCAGTTCCTTCATTTTGTAAAAATGCTGCTTTCGTATATTGCTTCATGCTGTTTTTCGTTACGAACACACCGTGAGCACCTGCACCACGTGCATGCACAACACGCTCTGGAATACGTTCACGATCAAAGTGCGCAAGTTTTTCTACTAAATGATAGTCTTCTAATAATACCGGTCCACGGCGACCAGCTGTACGAGAATTTTGGTTGTCTCCAACTGGAGCACCTTGGTTTGTTGTTAAGCGATTATTTGGATTCATCTAGGGGGATCCTCCTCTTTCTTTCATAGTAATTATTATTTATTTAAAATTATTATAAACTAATTATTATTCAAAACTAAATTCTTGTCAACCATTTCCTTCATTTTTTTGGAAACAATTTCAGCTAAGCAATCGATGAATACAGATTGTGAATTCGGCATATTTGGTCTAAAATATGCGACATTTAATTCATCAGTTACAACTTTACATTCGTAATCATTGTCATATAAAACTTCTAAATGCTCTGCCACAAAGCCAACTGGGCAATATATGAAAGATTCATATCCATGCCCTTCATATAAATCTCTCGTTAAATCTTGCACATCCGGACCAATCCATGGGTCAGGCGTATTTCCAGCACTTTGCCAACCCGTTGTATAGTTTGGAATATCGGCAGCCTTCGCAATTAAATCTGCCGTATGCTGCAATTGCGCCACATAAGGGTCCCCTGCTGCAATAATTTTTTCTGGCAAACTATGTGCTGAAAAAATTACGACTGCTTTCTCTTTATCTTCAATCTTTGTAAATGTTTCTTTTATTTGATCTACCCAATACGAAATAAACTTCGGTTCATCGTACCATTGTTCAATCGGTTCAATAACAGGGCCACCAATTTCTTCCGAAAGACGAATAGCACGGTCATTATATGCTTTAATGCTAAATGTAGAATAATGCGGTGCTAATACGATACTAATCGCCTGCTCAATTCCATCTTTCTTCATCTCTTCTACTGCATCTTCTATAAATGGAGCTATATGTTTTAATCCTAAGTAACAAGTAAATTCATACTCTGTAAATATTTTATTCATTGAATCTGTTAATTTATGCGCTTGCTCTTTCGTAATTTTTGCAAGTGGTGAAATTCCGCCAATCGCTTTATAGCGTCCGATTAAGTCTTGGAGCGCTTCTTCTGAAGGTTTACGCCCGTGGCGAATATGTGTGTAGTATGTTTCAACATCATCTAATGATTCTGGCGTTCCATACGCCATTACGAGTAAACCTATTTTTTTTGTCATCTATATAACACCTCAATTTTATAAATGAGAATCTTTTTCAAGAACATTTGTTTCCAATTATAACAACTAATAATAAGTACGTCAAAATAATTATTCTAAATAAGTATTATTTCTAATATGATTTTGAATTTTATTTGACAATTTATTTAATAAAAAGCGACTTACATAAAAGTAAGTCGCTTTTCATCTATTCTTTAATATTTACCCCATACTCTTTAAACCAAACATGAATTTGCGCTAAGTGAGCTAAAAGTTGTGGCCCAGTCATTAATTGACCGAACCAAGGTGATTGAAATGCACTGCCGCCTGACTCAATTAATCCGCTCAGCTGCTCTTTATCAAATAGTTCGTGTAAAATTGATCCTTTATCTGTTAATAAATCTTGTAGCCATACTGTTACTGCTTTCGTATAGTGCGGATTATGCGTTTTCGGATATGGGCTCTTCTTTCTATATAAGATGTCATTTGGAAGTAATCCTTCTAACGCTTTACGCAATAGACCTTTTTCGCGGTTTTTATACATTTTCATTTCCCAAGGAATATTCCACGCATATTCGACAAGTCGGTGATCCGCAAATGGAACACGTACTTCTAAGCTTGCCCCCATACTCATGCGGTCTTTTCTGTCTAATAATGTTGTCATAAACCATACCATGTTCAAGTAAAATAGTTGTCGTCTCTTTGCTTCAATTGGGCTTTCTCCCTCTAAGATAGGAACTTCTTGAATGGATTCTTCATAACGCTGCTGTACATATTGTTGTAAATTTAATTTATTTCTCCATTCTTTCTTTAGCAGTTGTTCACGTGCTTCTGTAGAGCGCATCCACGGAAACGCACTCGATTGTAAATCATCTTCTCTATAAAACCATGGATAACCACCAAATATTTCGTCTGCACATTCCCCAGATAAACCGACGACAAAATCTTGTTTAATTTCACGGCAAAACCATAATAATGACGAATCGATATCTGCCATACCAGGCAAATCACGAACGAGTACGGCTTCCGTTAAATACTGCGCTAATTGTTCGTTTGAAATGACGCAGCGATGATGGATTGTTTGAAACGTCTCCGTCATCAAATGAATAAATGGCGCATCTGAATTCGGCTGAAACGCATTCGCTTTAAAATATTTGTCATTATCTTCATAATCAACAGAGTATGTGTGTAATTGCCCTTTTCCTGACCTTACGTATTCTTTCGCAGCAATTGCTGTAATTGCACTCGAATCTACACCGCCTGATAGAAAGGTACATAGTGGTACATCAGAAACGAGCTGCCTTGTAATCGCATCTTTTAATAAAAAGCGTGTTTTCTCTACCGTTTCTTCAAAGGAGTCTTCATGTTTTTTGCTTTCCACATTCCAATATCTCCATATACATAAACCGTTCTTTGAAAATGTCATCGCATGCCCTGGACGTAATTCTTTTATACCAGCATAAATGCCATGACCAGGTGTTCTAGATGGTCCAAGGCCGAATATTTCAGATAACCCTTCTAACGTTACTTCCGCCTTCACATCTGGATGCGCTAATATCGCTTTTAACTCTGAACCAAATAGTAATCGCCCACTATCATATTTATAAAATAGCGGTTTTACACCTAATCGATCTCGCGCAATAAATACTTGTTCTTTCTGTTCATCCCATACGGCAAACGCATATATACCATTTAAATGATCGACACATTCTTCTTTCCATTCCATATACGACGCTAATAGTACTTCTGTATCAGAGTGACCTTTGAACGTATATCCTCTTCTTAATAATTCCTTTCGAATATCTTCTGTATTATACAGTTCACCGTTATAACAAATGGCATAATTCATTTCATCTTTTAAACAAGTCATCGGTTGTTTACCACCCTCAGGGTCCACAACGATTAACCGTTTATGCCCAAATGCGACATTGCCTTTAATCCAAACTTTATTATCATCTGGGCCACGCTTTGCTAACGTCTCAGCCATCTTCGTAATGACGTCCCGTTCTCCTTCTAATGAGCGTTTATAATCCACCCATCCTGTAATCCCGCACATACGAATCATCCTTCCATCTTATTTCTTTTCCTAAACGAGCAGTAATCCACACCTTAGAGGTGCGGATCAAAAAAATGACAAACTTGACGATAATCTACTATCCACATACGGAATAGCATTTTCACTCAGTAAAACGTGTTTTATTGTATGCCCACCTATGTCTAGATGTGTCTAGTTATAAAGAATGCGCGAACTGTCTATAACAGAAATAACTACTTTTCATAAAGGAGAAATCGTGTATGATACAACGTAACCATATTTTATATAATCAGCCACGCGCTCATACAGTCGGTAATGTAGAATATATAAACAATGAATGGGTATTCTTTGATGATGAAAATGATGAAGCATTTTTATTAGAAGATATTGCCGAAGATGGCTTTGAGATTTTGTATAACAACAACTGGCTACCAGCTCGTTTCTATGAACAAGATGTATTACAAATCGCCAACGAACAGCACCATTTACAAAACGGAGAAATGATACGAATTCGAAAAAAATTACTTCTTAGCTATACGGAATGGCTCGAGGAATTGCCCGACTCTGTCTTTACATTATTAACCGAATCATTGCAATCCCTTCATTACTCTTTATATGATTGCATGTATTGCCATAATTATTTATCTTTCTTACCGAAAGAGGAAGCATGCGAAGGAGTAAATATTCTTTTGTTTGATAACGAAGAAATGATTTGTACACTACAGCACCATTTCGTCCGTCACGCTACGTCAAATAAAAACATGTTTCGTTTTACGAAAGTAAACGGAGAAGAGCTGCATATCGATGCGACTTAAAGTGAAACTTTAATCAGTGGGGCATCCCCCACTGATTATTAGCCTTCACCAATCGGGTGTTTACCGGATGAAATAAAAAACCACCTTATCTCCCAAGTCGTTGAGATTATAAGGTGGTTTTATTTTTTATTAGAATACTTGCCAGCCAATCGGTAATTTCAGTCCAAGGTAAAATACTGCTACTAGTGCAACAATAAATAGTCCCCAAACTGCCCCTGTTGCTTTGTTCTTGCTCATTTTTACAAGAACCATTTCCATTCCACCGATAACTAAAATACCAGCTACCATTTTTAAACCATACCACATGTGCATGTTACTTGTTGCAGTCTTCATAATACCCATGTACAACATGAAACCTGTCACAATAATGATAATGTACATAAGACGAAGCCCCATATGTACACCTTTACCTTTTCTACCTGCTGAATAAAGTGAATACGCAACGAAGAATAAAATTAAACCTAACGCCCATGCTGTAATATGCATATGTACCATCGTATCCCTTACCTCCTCTTTTCACACTTTTTCACTTTATATGATAACATGTTCATATATTTTCAGGAAATGTTTCGCTTTTTTACATTTAAATGCTATAATATTTAGAGTATTTACAAACTTCTTGTAATAACAAAAGGGGGAACAATCATGATTCAAACTAAGGATATTATCGAACTTACAGACACATACGGGGCAAATAACTATCACCCACTTCCAATCGTTATTTCTAAAGCAGAAGGCGTTTGGGTAGAAGATCCTGAAGGAAACCGCTATATGGACTTATTAAGTGCATATTCTGCAGTAAACCAAGGTCATCGTCACCCAAAAATTATTAACGCTTTAATTGACCAAGCTAATCGTGTTACGTTAACTTCTCGTGCTTTCCATAGCGATCAATTAGGTCCTTGGTACGAAAAAGTTGCGAAACTAACTAATAAAGAAATGGTACTTCCAATGAATACAGGTGCAGAAGCTGTTGAAACTGCAATTAAAACAGCTCGCCGCTGGGCTTATGATGTGAAGAAAGTAGAAGCAAACCGTGCTGAAATCATCGTTTGTGAGGATAACTTCCACGGCCGTACAATGGGTGCTGTTTCTATGTCTTCAAACGAAGAGTACAAGCGTGGATTCGGTCCAATGCTTCCTGGTATTATCGTAATTCCTTACGGTGATTTAGAAGCGTTAAAAGCTGCAATTACACCAAATACAGCTGCATTCATTTTAGAGCCAATCCAAGGTGAAGCAGGAATTAACATCCCACCAGCTGGTTTCTTAAAAGAAGCTCTTGAAGTATGTAAAAAAGAAAACGTTTTATTTGTAGCAGATGAAATCCAAACAGGTTTAGGCCGTACTGGTAAAGTATTTGCTTGTGATTGGGACAATGTAACTCCTGACATGTACATACTTGGTAAAGCACTTGGCGGCGGCGTATTCCCAATCTCTTGCGTAGCAGCAAACCGCGACATTTTAGGCGTATTCGAGCCCGGTTCTCACGGTTCTACATTCGGTGGTAATCCACTTGCATGTGCTGTTTCTATCGCAGCTCTTGAAGTGTTAGAAGAAGAAAAATTAACAGAGCGTTCTCTTCAATTAGGTGAAAAGTTAGTTGGGCAATTAAAAGAAATTGATAACCCAATGATTACTGATGTTCGCGGTAAAGGCTTATTCATCGGTATCGAATTAAACGAGCCAGCTCGCCCTTACTGTGAACAACTAAAAGCAGCTGGTCTATTATGTAAAGAAACACACGAAAATGTAATTCGTATCGCACCACCTCTAGTAATCTCTGAAGAAGATTTAGAGTGGGCGTTCCAAAAAATTAAAGCGGTATTATCGTAATAATAGAGAGGTTGTCCTACATGTTGGGACAATCTCTTTCTTTTTATATTGATTTATACTAAAATAAAATTGTAATTTTCTGTATTTTATTTTAGAAAGCAGGTGCGATATGTTATTACGATATGGTAAACATATTAACTATTTAGCTACATCTTTTATTTTAGTTACATTCTTTGGCTTCCTACTTTCCGTAACATTGCTTAGTCACTACTCAACTTCTACTACATTCACACTACTGAAAGCATCATTTTGGACCGCTGTTATTCTTACTATCATTGGCTTTGGACGAGAAAAAAGCGCACTTACGGTTATACTATTTGGTATTTGTACACTTGCATTCGTTGGTCTTTACACTTTTTCGGTTATCGATTACCTCTATCATCCAAGACCATAGAAAAGAGCTATCTTTTCACAAGATAGCTCTTTTTTCATTTCACTACATTTCGCAAAGTACCAATTCCTTCTACTGTAATGACCACTTCATCACCCGCATGCAAAAACTTCGGTGGTGTGAAACCTTTTCCGACACCAGCCGGCGTTCCTGTTGCGATAATATCGCCTGGCTCTAACGTCATTCCTTTACTTATCGTTGAAATGATTTCTTCTATTGAAAAAATCATTTTATTTGTATTTGAAGTTTGCCTTACTTCCCCATTTACTACCGTTTCAATGTGTAACGCATTTGGCGAACTAACCATTGATTTATGAATTAAATACGGTCCCATCGGACAAAATGTATCAAAACTTTTTCCAAGAAAAAATTGTTTATGCTTCCGTTGAATGTCGCGAGCAGTTATATCATTTATAATAGTGTAACCAAAAACATGCTCAAGCGCTTTTTCTTTTTTTATTTGTTTCCCTCGCTTACCAATGATGATAGCTAGTTCTCCTTCATAGTCTAGTTCATTCGTTGCGTGGGGATGACTATTAATTTTTTCATTCATTCCAATAACTGTCGTTGGCGCTTTCGTAAAGATCATTATATTTTCTGGAATAGACTCTACTCCACCCATTTCTATCGCATGCTCACGATAGTTCTTTCCAACGCAAAGAATATTCTTCCTTGGCCTTGGAATTGGTGCTAATATTTTCACCTCAGTTAACGGATAATACGCGGTTTCCCCATGCTCTTTTGCCCAATTTACAATTTCACATACTTTCTCAAAGCATGTGGTCCCTCTTTCAATATACTCTAGCATTGTAATGGGGATTGTAACCTTTTCCCCCTTTTGCCTTTGCGCTTCTCTTAAGTGCAATACCTTTTTTTCTTCTTCATCCACAATACCTACAAATACCTTTTCATCTTTTTTTGCCGTTACCAAACGCAATATTTCCACTCTCCATCCTAAAACTCATACCATTTAATTGTATTCGCATCCGTAAGAAAAAAACCTTCTCATGCACGCTAATTTTTACAATATTCTTCTCATATCCTATTCGTTACTCCTTTATATTTGGCATAAAATGTAGAAATTTTACTTTTTTTAGCGAAGGTATTTCTTTTTTATGGGGTTTTTGTATAATATGTACTACATATATACTAAAAATTTCATTTAGAGATGGAGCCGATTTCAATGTTTGAGCAAGCGATTGAAAAAAAACGTGAAAAAATGATTTATTTTGCTGAACGCTACGGAATGACTTCTCAAAAAACAGTGGATTGTAGCCAAGAACTGGACAGGCTCTTAAATGTAATTTGGCATGTACATACGGATTTTCACCCTAATCAAACACTCAATACACACACGCAATAACGTGTGTGTTTCTTTTATAAAAAAAAAACACATTTTATTGAAAACGCCCATACAATAATAGAAAAGAAAATTTTAAAAACGAAAGGTGTTTTGTATGCCAGCTATGGTCGGACATATTCGTATCGTCAATATTGGATCAAGTGGTATTTTTCATATTGGAGATGTATTTGCGATTAGGCCTATTAGTTATTCACGCGCTTTCGCCGGGGCCGGCTCTTTTAATGTTGGAGATAACGTTTCTGTCTACAATTATCAAAGCGCAACGACTGTCAATGATTCAGATGTAATTGATCAAGCGATAATTGGTTCACCTTAGAGGAGGCGATTGCATTGAATCTTTATGTAAACCAAAGCATCATCATTAATAGCATTAAAATTGATAGCATTACAACCTCTTCTGTATTCCAAATTGGTACTGCAGGAAGTATTAAAGCTCTATCTAAATTCTCAAATAGTGGTGGATTTACAGAACCCCTTCGCCCATTGCAGGCGAAAGGACAAATTATTTCTATCAAACCATCAACTAGTTCTTCTTAAGACATCCTTGTCATAAATATATAGCAGGAATATTTTTACCCTCCCTACTGAAAAGGAGGTTTCACAAAATGAATCAAGATATATATACTTACTTACACCAACTTCAACAAGCTCTTCAAGCACAACAAGCAACCATCCTTCATCTAGAAGATCAAGTGCGCCTATTACAAGAAGAGCTTACCGAATTAAAAAATCGCCCCTCCTCTTCTGTAGGAAAAGTGGAATACAAATTCGATCAATTAAAAGTAGAAAATTTAAATGGCACTTTAAATATTGGTTTAAATCCGTTTTCAGCAAAAGGACAGCAAATTGAAGATTTTCAAGTGGATACAGAAACGTTAAAAGTAAATCCTGAAACAGATACAAACCCAGATTTTTACCAAGGTATCCTTCAAGAAATGCATCGTTACTTAGATGAAGAAGCCTATAATCGAATTCTCCATTTTGAACAAGAAGAGAGAACCCCGCTCGATGAAATGTATCGACAAATGATGGTTGATGACATAAAAAAACAGATGGAGCATAGACTTCCTTATTATTTATCACAAGCACAATCATACGAAGATTCTTCAACAAATCCAGATTATTTACGCGATATCATTCTCCAAGCAATGAAACATGATATCGACAAAGCCTTTCTATCTTTTATTCAACACATACCGGGCAATTTCCGAAAGGAGTAAGTATGTATGAATGTTAACGTTGTAAATCGCGAGTTAAAAGTCGGACAGATTAAAATGAACGGTGTATCATCATCCGCACTCTTTTTAATTGGGGATGCAAATTTCCTCATACTATCTTCTATTCTTGATACACCATTTGAAACTGTTACAGAGGGTCCATTTGTACCATTAGTTACAGATGTCCCTCCTACTCCAGGTTAAGGAGACTGAGAAATTATGTTACATCATGTGTCTGTTGTCCAAAATGTTTCTATTATTTCTTTAGGGATTACTGCTGTATTTCAAGTTGGAGATGCAAATCAAATGGAATTAAAAAGTAGAGCTCTTGCCGTCCACAGGGAAATTCCTTGTTATATAAAAGGCGAAGGCCGCTTAGACGCATTTGAAATCTTTACAGATGAACACATCACAATCCCAAAACGAACGACAGATGTAAAATTAAACATTGTAAATGAATGCCCTTTTATTGAAGTAAACAATGTTGAATTGCGAACACTTTTAAATTCTGGTTGCTTTCAAATTGGAAATGTTGATTATGTTTTTAATAACTCTCGTATTATGCAAATCCGCCAATATATTACGGATGAACCTTCCGCACAATAATTCATATAGTAATTAAAAAGCTTAGTAAAGTGGGTGGATAGTATGCCTTCTGTTGTTGGAAATCTCGTCGTTCAAAACAGTAATGGTTCGTTCAATTTAGGGGATTTTTATAACGTGTCTCCGAAAGAAAATACGAAAGCTTATAATGGATCCGGAGCTTCCAATGTTGGATTTGTCGTAAACACTTTTAGCGGCGTTAGTGCAACAAATACGTTTGATTCTGATGTGGCCGATCAAGATCAGATTGGAACAGCGTAAAAAAAGTAGGAGATATTCTCCTACTTTTTTCTTTTATCTCATTCAAGATTATCAAAAAAAACACTGTTTACTGTTTCATTTATTTAAATGATAATCCGCTCTCCTCCAAAGCCTTTCTAAGATTCGGCAAAGATGCTGGTCCCATACCATGTAGTTTTAAAATTTCTTTTTCACTATACTTTGAGAGTTCTTCTATAGTGTGAATTCCATGATGTTGCAACGCATTTCGTGCTGGTGATGAAAGAAGTGAAAGAAACCCTGTTGTTGGTTTCTTTTCTTTCTCACAAGCTGGGCAAGTTGGACAATCGCTACTTTTATAGTATTCATGTCCTTTTTCACACGTTCTTAACGTTTTTTCCGTTTCCAATTTCAAGTCCCTCTATTCCTCAACTTTTACAACATGATTGCCATCAAAGAAGTATAAGCATTTCTCTTTCACAGGATGTTGTAAGCTTTTTTCAAGTGCCTTTGCATATAACGAAAGCTGCACTTTGTATCGATCTTCTAAAATTAGTTTCGCTTGATCGAATCCACCTGGGAACTTTCCTTCAATCGTATCCGTTTTAAAATCAATTAAAGTGATACCGTCTTCCTCTTCAATCATGCAGTCGATAACCCCTTGGACAAGTATTGTTTCATCGCTCTTACCTTGCCAATCTTGATACGCCTCTTCTGCTGCAAGCATCATTGTAAATGGTACTTCACGCTCAACACTTTTCGCCGCTAATACCCTTTTACCTAGGTCACTGTCAAAGAATGAAATGACTTTTTCAATTGCTATTTCTTCAGCTTGTTCGAATGTTAATAATTCCTTATTTACCATTCCAGCAATTTGCTCCCGAATCACTTCTTCTGTAATCGGCTTCTTCAAATCAACATGCTGCATAACAGCGTGAACTGCCGTACCTCTTTCAGCATACGTTAATCCTTTTTTCTCCATAAAACGAGGGCGTGTTTTAATTGGCGCACGCAGTTTTTTAATAAAGGCGTTATCGCTACCTTCTTCAGATTGATAATTTCTCTTTATTTCTGTAACAGACTGTTTCGCACGGTGAGATGTTGCTTCCTCATATCCGTACTTCCACATTAATCTTTCATACACTTCTTCTTTTCGTTCACTTTGTAGCGGAACAGCCTTTTTCTCACGAAGTGCTTCTAACAATTCTTGTTTCTCTTCTTGAACCGGTTCCGGTGCAAGTAACGTTTTGCCGTCAACAACTTCTACTTTCCAGCTCGTGTCATATTCATAAATTTCACCCGGAATGCTTCCTTGTCCTAATTCAAGAAGCATTTCACTATCACGATGTCTATATAATGAAGGTGCAATCCAGTCTAAATAACAAGACGCTCCGGCACGTATATGGTCTGGTAATAACCAATCACTATGCTCCCTTGCATCGAGCCATTTTTCCATTTCTTTATTGGCATCTTTAACCGTTCCAATTAAAATTAACTTCTCTTTCGCACGCGTTAACGCTACGTATAACACGCGCATTTCTTCCGCGATTAATTCCATTTTCATTTTACGCTTAATCGCTAGTTGCGATAATGTCGTATATTTAATTCGTTTACGAGGATCGATAAATTGTGAACCGAAACCGAAGTCTTTATGCAGTAAGAAACGTTTCATTAAATCTTGTGTATTAAAACGGCGACCAAGTCCCGCAACAAACACGACTGGGAACTCTAATCCCTTACTTTTATGAATCGTCATAATACGAACGACATCTTCTTGTTCACCTAAAGCTCTCGCCGTACCCATATCATCACCGCGTTCTAAAATACGTTCAATAAAGCGTAAGAAGCGGAATAATCCTCTAAACGATGTTGCTTCATATTGCCTTGCGCGGTCATATAGTACGCGTAAGTTTGCTTGCCTTTGCTTTCCGGCTGGTAAACCGCCGACAAAGTCGTAATAACCTGTCTCACCGTACACTTTCCAAATTAAATCAGAAAGTGACTGTTGACGCGCGAATTCACGCCATCCTTGCAGTAAGTTATAAAACCACTGTAATTTATCATGTAATTCTTGTTCTTCTTCAAGCGGTGCCCCTTTTAAGAATGAACTCATTACTTCATAAAACGAACCTTTCTTTCCATGAGCACGAAGCGTCGCAAGTTCTTCATCATTTAGTCCAACGATTGGTGAACGAAGTACGGCGGCAAGCGGAATATCTTGCATCGGATTATCGATCACGCGGAATACGTTCATCATGATATTTACTTCTGTCGCTTCAAAGTAACCAGTCGCAAGATCAGCGTATACTGGAATTCCTTGCAGCTTTAACTCTTCCATAATTTGCGGCGCCCACGGCATAGAGCGCAGTAAAATAACGAAGTCACGGTATTGCACAGGGCGCATACTATCCGTTTTCCGGTCATACACTTCATAACCTGAATCGACCATCGCTTTAATGCGCTGCGCCATAAGACGAGCTTCAAGTTGAGCTTTTTCTACTTCTGCACCTTCTTCCCCGTCTTGCACTTCTTCTTCTGTTTGCTGAATGCATAGTAGTTCAGCCGCTACATCTTCACCTTCTGGATAGCTAGCACCTAGCTTCAATTCAGCATCAGCATCGTAGTCGATTTCTCCGACTTCTTCGCCCATAATTTGTTTGAAAATAAAGTTCGTTCCTGCTAACACTTCATGACGACTACGGAAGTTTTTCGCTAAGTCTATCTTCATTCCGCCGTCTAATCCTTCTTGTGTGAAGCGTTTATACTTTCCTAGGAACAGGCCTGGTTCTGCTAGTCGGAAACGATAAATCGACTGTTTTACGTCGCCAACCATGAACAAGTTCCCTTCACTCTCAGAATCTTTCGTTACGAATTTAATAATGGATTCCTGTACAAAGTTCGTATCTTGATATTCATCGACTAGTACTTCAGCAAATTTATTACGATATTGAAGCGCTACTGCTGATGGCTTCATTTCACCACTTTCACTTTGTTCACTTAAAATTTGTAAACAGAAATGTTCTAAATCTGTGAAATCGACCATTCCTTTATCTCGTTTCATCGCTTGGAAACGCTCTGTAAATACTTTTACAAGCTGTACGAGTTTTTCTAATACAGGATGCATATCTTGAAAATCTCGTAAGAAACTTTCAGGTCTGCGGCTAAATAACTCTTCTTGTAATTTCTTCACTTCATCTTTCGCTTTATTACGAAGAGAGTCTACTTGTTTTACAACATCCTCGTTGTAATCACTTTTCTTAATACGCTTTAACGTTTGCCACGATACATTTTGCATCGCTTCATATACACTTGTCCACGACTCACAAGCAGCCGATGACAACGTTCCAAGTAAAACTGCATCTGCTTGCAGGGTTTCAATGCGGGGCGCCGGACCGTCAGGAAGCATTGCGAGTTCAGTCGCTTTACAAATATGTGCCTCTGCTGTTTCAAGCTGGAATTTCACATCTTCTAATAAGTAAGAAGCATACACTAAATCTTCAATTGTCTTTCCTTCCACGTCGTATGCTTCTACTAACTTATCAAGCCAATTTCCCGGATTTGGATGCGCTCTTGATTCTGTATGAAGCGCTAAAATCATACGCTGTAAGTCATCATCACTACGGTCACTCGTATAACGGTCAACAAGTTCAAAGAAAATACTATTATCTTCGATTCCATACTCTTCTTCTAATATGTCATCTAACACTTCTTCTTTTAATAATTCGTTTTCTGTTTGATTCGCAATGCGGAAACGAGGGTCAACATCAAGCATGTAGTAGTATCCTCTAATTACTTGTAAACAAAAGGAATGGATCGTCGAAATAGAAGCTTTATTTAATAAGCTAAGCTGCTTTCTTACGTGCTGCGATCCTGGCTCATCAATTAATACTTTTTCTAACGCTTCCCCAATTCTGTTTTTCATCTCTTGCGCCGCTGCATTCGTAAATGTTACAACGAGCAGGCGGTCGACATCGACTGGGTTTTCTTCATTTATAATCTTTTTAATAATACGTTCAACTAATACTGCTGTTTTCCCTGATCCAGCTGCTGCCGCGACTAAAATATCACGTCCGTTCGCTACAACCGCTTTCCACTGGTCATCCGTCCACTGACTACCTTCTGGTTTTTTAGGCCAATTTTCAATCATTCTCCGCCAACCTCCTCTCTAATTTTCTCCATCGCTTCGCTATCTTTCATATCTTTTAGCGTACGGAACTGGTTATCTTCCAGTGATTCATCGAACTGACAAACAGATTTGAAGTTACAGAACGTACACGCCGCTTTATTCCCCTTTTTATAAGGAGCAATATCGATAACGCCTTCTGTAATGTCTTTTCCGATATTTTCAAACGTATGGTGTACGTATTTTTGAAGCACGTTAAACTCTTGTTCACTTGCAATGCTCGAACGTGCACTAAAGCTACCGTCTTTTTTCAAACCAGCAGAAATAATATCAGAACTTCCTGTTGAAAGTTTGTTATCCATTAAACGAACAACATCAGCGTCTCCTAGTACGAGCCCTTTCATTTTAAATTTCTTTAAAATTTCTTTCTCAATTTCTGCTTCAGATGCGTCACCTTTCATCTCAACGATCGGGTTATGAATATGGAAGTACAGTACACCAGCCGGTGATGCCGTGCCGCCTTTCTTCATCCACGTATGTGCATTTGAAGTAACAACATCTAAATACGTTAACATTTGAAGTGCTAATCCGTAATACACTTCCGTTAAATCTAACGCTTTTGAGCTTGATTTATAATCAATAATACGTAGGAACGTTCCGTTTTCATCTTCCGCCTTATCAACACGGTCAATACGACCAACTACTTCCATCTTTACACCATTTGGTAATGAGAATTCCATCGGCGGAAGCGATCCTGTACCACCCATACCGAATGGCACTTCTAAATCAACTGGTACGAAACCGCTTGACTTCGCATGTTCACGAAGAATGATTGATGTACGGAAAATGATTTGTTGTAGTTTTTGTTTTAAATAGAAATGACGATTTGAACTTAATAAAATTTGTCTTTGTAATAATGGTGCAATTTCTTCTATTACTACAGCCGAAAGATGCTCACACTCTTTTATTGATAAATCCGCCCAAGTACGGTTTTCACGTAATAGCCTGTCCGCAATTCTCTTCAGCGCTGCATGGAATAGTTCCCCGATATCTGGTGCATCCAATTTGAAAATATCACGCTCTCTTAAGGATAAACCGTGCTGCGCGAAATGAGCATATGCGCAACGGTTAAATAGTTCCATACGAGATACGCTTCCTTTTATTTTATCTCCATATAAATCTCTACTTACAACTGTACTTAGCTTTTGCGCACGATTTCGGTAGAATAAACTTGATAATACGCGGCTACTTTTTTGTTTCCATTCATCTGAAGTTACGTAGAAGTTATATACATCCCACCAAAAATCTAAATTCCCTTCAAATCCATATCGCTTCCACGTTTGAAGTTGCTGCATAACATATGACAACGTTACTTCTGGCGTTGCTACGTATGAAATTTGTTCCGAACGTGATAAATCATTTACGTCATTTGTAATAAATGTATCTTTCACATCAGGGAACATTCTTTTTATTTTCTTAATAAAGCTAGACGCAAGTAACGTCTTCCCTTCCTCATCTGCAAGCGGGCATGAAATATATAATTTCTCAGTTGCTCTCGTTACCATTTGGTACATAACGAACTGTTCTTCTAATAAGGTTTGTCTCGTCGTTGGTGCTAATTCGATACCTGCAACGCTAAGAACATCTCTTTCCTCATCAGAGAGCATCCCTTCATCCATCGGTGCTGCCGGAATAACTCCTTCATTCACGCCAATGACAAATGTTGCTTTCACATTTGATAATCTTGAACAATCAATATTAGCAATTAACACTTGGTCTAATGAAGGCGGAATGTTTGCGAATTGAAGTGCCTCAAGACCTGTCGACATAACATCTGTGAACATAGAAAGTGACATTTTCTCTTCGCCAAGCATCTCAACGAACGTATCAAGAAGACTCATTACTTCTTCCCATACTTGCTCATGATCTGTCGCAAATAAGAAATCTCCGCTCTCTTCTGCACGAATACGTAATGCTTCTAGTTTTTTTGGAACGTCTAGCTCTTCTAAAAATAAATAAACAGCTTCGCACATTTGCATAACTGTTCCCGCTCGCTTCAGTCTTTTTTGCATACGAATAACAGGCGTTCTTACAACGTCGCGCAGTCGATTTATTCTCTCTTCCATTTCACGTTCACTGTCTGTAATCATCTCGTCCGTATCGTCAAGAGAACGATAGCGGCGATACATCCACGGATCCTCAGAAGTCCATCTCTTCCCTTGTACACCGTACGCTAAACAGTAATTTTCAAACTCATCCATCTCTTCGCGCATCGTTTCTTTTCTTACGTCTAGTGGATATAAAAGCTCTGTTTTCACGCAGCGGAACACTACATCATAACGCCAATTTCCGCTAATAATCTCGAGTGCAGAACGAATGCATTCTACTAGCGGATGATGTGACATCGGGCGTTTTTCATCGATGAAATGTGGGATGTTATAATCTGTAAATAGCGTTCGCATCACATCGTAATAACTTTCTCCGTTACGAAGAAGGACTGCAATATCTCGGTAACGATAGTCTTCATCCGCCACAAGCCTACGAATTTCACGCGCAACACCTTCTACTTCAGCTCGTAAATTCGCTGCTGTACTAATTGTTACACTTGCTTCTCCGTGAAACTTTTCATTTGGACGTGCTTCGTAATGCGTTTCTAAATGCGCTAATGCTTGCGAATGAAAACGCGGTTGTTCCATAAGTGGAATCGTTTTTTCAATTTCTATCTTCTCTTCACGCGCCACTTGCTTTATTTTTTCATACGTTAACGTCGTTTCATAAAATAAATCTAGTTCATTTACTGGCTGCGCTAACGTTTTTTCATCTATCGTTAACGTGATCGTAACTCTCGCGCCGCAAATCATAAGCTGTCTTAAAATTTCTAGTTCTTGCGGTGAAAATGAATGAAATCCATCTATATAAATTTCAGCCCCATTTACATATTCAGACTGTGGAAGCTTTTCGACTAGCAATTGTAGGTAGTCTTCTGAATCCAAATATTTTCCGATTAAAGCACGTTCAAAATCATCATATAATAGTTGTAGATCATACACTTTATTCGCTAATAGCTTTTGTTCTGCACTGCTACTATGTGCGTCTAATTGTTGCCACATTTCATATACGTTAGATGGCGTCACGTTGTAACGTTTAAACTCCGCAATCATACTACCAAGATGTTCAAAGAAACCGTTTTGCTCCGCTGCTTTTTGGAACACCGATAATCCCTCTTTACGAGACTCAACAATTTTACGAAGCAACATATGTACGCCCGCTTCATCAATGTGAAGACGACTCGCTCCGCCAACTTCTTGCAGCACCTTCCACGCTAATCGTGAAAAACTAAAAACTTGTGCCCGAATAGAACCTCTTACATCCTCACTCCCGATTAACGCCTGCTGCGTTTGGAATGTCATCTGTTCTGGCACAAGATATAATATTGTTTTCCCTCTTGGGCGTTGCTTTAACTCTTCCTGCACTTCGTGTAAACAAAGTGTACTTTTTCCACTTCCCGCTCTACCAATCACAAATCGAAGTGACATGTAACCCCACCTTTCACTTACATAACGAACGTTAGTTTGCTACTATAATTGTATTATAGGACACGAAAAAAGACAAACAGAGTAGTTTGTCTTTTTCTATACTTCTACCTATTGTATCAACCTTTTGAAAAATTCGTTTGCACCTCTTGAATTGGCCAATATCGTAAATCAACTTTACCGACAACTGTATCAGCTTTTACAAATCCAAAATGTCTACTATCCCAGCTCCCGAGGCGATTATCACCTACTACAAAAATATATCCAGGCGGCACCGAATTTTCTTTCGTTAACTCTTCTAGTTTAAAATCACCCGTTAGTTGTCGTCCATTTATCTCTTTCTTATATGTCTCTAAATAAGGTTCATCGACGAATTGTCCATTTATATACAGTTTATCATGCTTATATTCAATTTGATCCCCAGGTAGACCGATAATTCGTTTTACGTAGTCCTCTTTTTTATTCGCATGAAACACAACAACATCAAACCTGTTCAAGTCCCCTACTTGATAACTCACCTTATTTACAACGAGCATATTGCCATCTTGCAATGTTGGCATCATTGACTTCCCCTCTACAACGTACGTTGAAAAGAAAAACGTTCGAAAAAATACAGCTAATAATACACCAATTAAAATTGTTCGTATCCACTCTATGCCTTCTTTTTTCAAAGTTTTCTTCATCCGCTTCTCCCCTTACCCTTTAATAATGAAGCCTGCATTTATAAAGAAGACTATTCTTAATGTAGTTCTAACTTTACTTCGATTTTCTTGCCGACATACCATAAAATAAAAATACCAATTGCTACAATGACTGATTTCACCGGATTATGAATAAATGACATTAAATCATGACCGATATACGTTAAAATAAAAATCATCACAAGCTTTCCGAACGCGAGCGCAAGTCCAAACTGCTTTACACTAATGCGAGATAAACCAGCAACAACATTTATAAGCGCAGACGGTGTAAACGGAAAACAAAATATGACGAAAATTGGCGCAAACCCTTTCCTTTCAATCCACCCCATTGCCTTTCGTACTCTCTCATGCTTATTTACAAAAGAAAAGAAACGACTTCGGCCAAAATGGCGAATAATGAAAAAGACAAGTAAGGCGCCCATTACTGATCCAAGCCAAGAATAAAGAAAACCGAGCCAAAATCCAAATGCAACAGCATTCGCCAGTACAAATACGATGAGTGGCAATGCCGGAATCAACGCTTCTATCATCGGTAAACCAATACCAAGAAGTGGTCCGAACGCTTTATAGCTTTCAACAATATGATCCATATTTTCTGGTGAAAAATACTCTTTGATTGTCTGAAAATCCATTCTACACTTTACCCCTTTACTCTAAGTACTACCTCTACTGTATCATCGCTTATATGAAAGAGGAAATGGTAGATACGACATATGGAGATGTAATTATTAAGTTTCCATATCTTTCATTAGAATTCCTTCATTATTACGCTATGATAATCTATCAATATTCGACAAGACGTTTTGCGATTTTGGAAATGATCCTTTTGTTTTAGTGGCAAATTCCTCGGTAACTGAAATTATATCGGCGATTTTCTGAATATATCGATTGTAATTCGCATTTTATCAGCGATTTTTCAAATATATCAACCACAACTCGATTTTTATCAGCGATTTTTCGAATATATCGACTTACCGACAAAAGCTGACAAATAAAAAAGATGGGGGTTCCCCCATCCTCTCACATTTCGCCTTCCTTAACAAAATACACTTTCTCATATGCTGGTTTTAATCTAGATTCCTCATTTTTATCAATTAATTTGAAGGAAGGATTTCCTTGTTTTTTTCTACGATCTTCATATTCAGTACGCAATTTCGCTGTACGATTTTGTTGATTTTCAAAACTACTTTTTGATATTTCTAATTTCACAGCAAAGCCATTTATAAATCTAACAATTACATTTCCATCTTTTAACTCTTTATTACTTTCAATATAAAACTGAGACAACCAAGCGCATTCTTTTCTAGAGTAAGAATAAGTAGGAAAAAAATAAAGTTGATCTGCCGGACTAATTGCAATCGGTGCTTTATGTGTAATATGAGTTAACTCTTTCGTTCCTTCTTTTCTACCTAAGAAACTAGAGCCATGCTTGCGGCAACTTCTTTCTATAATATCTAGGGGCCTTTGAAATACGAAAAAAGAATCTTCCATCTCAACAACTCGTGTAACAATTTTCTTCTCACTTAGAATAACAGGAAGTAAGGCCATTGTATTTTTATTTACCACATAGTTTTCGACATAGCGTTCTACTTTACTTTCCATATTCTACTGTCTCCTTTTTTCCATTTATATTAGCAGCTGCATATATAATTTTAGCATCTATGAAAAGGAAATGGCTTACAGATTCCGCTTTTTTACAATACTTTATCATTTGTCAAATGTCTTTTAAATTATGAAATAACAATATATTAATTTTATAATAAAAAGCTATACAAAATGTATTTATACTACCTATAAATATTTACAACTGCTTCCTCATTTCGCATCATTACGACAATTAACTTTGCTATAATTAAAAGAAAAATCCAATAAATGGAGGTCCACTATGGAAGAAAAAGAAATGCAACCAACGATTCAAATGAAAAATAGTAGCATTGTGATCGTGAAAAATTCAGCTAGTATTATATTCGGTTTGTTTTTCATTCTACTATTCTTCGCAAAGCCTTTTCGTAAATCGAAATGCTCTGAATGTAAGAAACGTGAGAAGAACAAGATTGGAAAAGAAGAGTAAAAGGCCTTCCATTTCGGAAAGCCTTTTACTCTTCTTCGTCCTCAAAAAAAACGACTATTTTTTCTTATTCATCTGAAACGGGTGAATGAGATTTCTTCAATCGTATTTTGTAGATCTTCTTTATTCCCGCTATGAACATCGAGTATGACTTCATTTGTATACTTTTCCCCAAAATATAATCATTATGCTCGTATATTACAACAAAAAAAAGGATGGCAGCAGCCATCCTTTTTCCATAATGAACTATAAAATTATAGTTTGATTACGTTTTTAGCTTGAGGTCCACGGTTACCATCTTCGATTTCGAAGCTAACTTTTTGACCTTCTTCTAGAGATTTGAAACCTTCAGTTTCGATTGCAGAGAAATGTACGAATACATCGTTTTCGCCTGGAACTTCGATGAAACCGAATCCTTTTTCGTTGTTAAACCATTTTACTTGTCCTGTTACTGCCATAATTATTTCCTCCTAAAGAAAACACAATTTATTTTAGTCTTCCTGTATAAAAAAAGAATCCACACATTATCAAACACGAAACATAAACTAGTTCTCACATACTTTTTCTCGTTCGTTTTTCGGCACTTGATAATATATGGATTGCTTAATTTAACTATTCAACTGACTTCATCATAGCATACTTAAAATGAAATGTACAATCTTTTTTTGAAAATAACTGACAAATTAAATTGATTGTACATTCGTAAATAATTGATTTTAGTATGTGCGGATTTCACTATAAAGTGAACACATACATCATTCGAATGCGGTTACATCCATTATTCTGAAGTGTTACAATATAATCATTGGAGGGGATTATATGTCAAACTACACCAACGAAGAAAAGCTTACAGGGGGAAATGTATCAAATGTGTATCGTTCTGAAAATACTGTTCGGCGAGAATTAAAGCCAGGCAGTGCAAAAATTCATACATTATTACAGCACTTAGAAAACAAAGGGTTTCATCATGCCCCAAAGTTTTTAGGTGTAGATGAAAAAGATAGAGAGATTTTATCCTTTATTGAAGGAGAAGCTGGGAATTATCCGTTAAAAGAATATATGCGGTCTAATGCTGTTTTAAAAGAAATAGCAAAGATGCTCCGCCTTTATCATGATGCGGTAAGTGACTTTGCCTTATCAGATGAATGGCAACCGATGGATCGTACTCCAAATGACATTGAGGTTTTATGCCACAATGATTTTGCCATATATAACATTATTTTTCATGACGAGAAACCAGTAGGTATTATTGATTTCGATGTCGCTGCTCCTGGTCCAAGAATTTGGGATATCGCTTATACGCTTTATACTTGTGTACCTTTAAGTAGAGTGTATTATACAGAATCGGGTGAAGCAGTTCATTATGAATCGGCACAACATGCTAGCCGTATGAAAGAAAGAGTGAAATTGTTTGTGCAGTCCTACGGTAAAAGTATGGACGAAGATTACTTAGGAATAGTGTTACTACGATTAGAAGCATTATGTACATATATGAAAAGAAAAGCACAAGAAGGCGACTTGAATTTCCAAAGAATGATTGATGAAGGACATTTAGAGCATTATGAGAAAGATATGAAGTTTATTCGCGATCATAGAGCTGAGTGGATTTGATAATATCGTCTTTTTTGTCGGTAAGTCGATATATTTGAAAAACCGTTGATGTATTTCCATTTACTCTCGAATCTTTCCGAAAATAACAAGGGCACCCTTTAAAAAGGTACCCCTTCCTTTTATTTCGTAAATTGTGCTTCTTCTGTAGATCCTTTTAGCGCTGTCGTTGATGAAGTACCGCCTGTAATAACTTGTGCTACTTCATCAAAGTAACCTGTTCCTACTTCGCGTTGGTGACGAGTTGCAGAGTAGCCGTGTTTTTCTGCTGCGAATTCTGCTTGTTGTAGTTCAGAGTAGGCTGCCATACCGCGCTCTTTATAGCCACGTGCTAATTCAAACATGCCGTAGTTTAATGAGTGGAATCCAGCTAGTGTTACGAACTGGAACTTATAACCGTAAGATGCGATTTCTTTTTGGAAGCTTGCAATTGTTTTTTCATCTAATTTTTGTTTCCAGTTAAATGAAGGTGAACAGTTATATGCAAGCAATTTCCCTGGATGTTCTTTATGAATTGCGTCCGCAAATCGTTTTGCATCTTCTAAATTTGGTTCCGACGTTTCGCACCAAACGAGATCTGCATAAGGAGCGTATGCTAAACCACGTGCAATTGCTTGATCAAGACCTGCTTTCGTACGGTAAAATCCTTCTGGAGTTCTTTCTCCTGTAATAAATGCTTTATCAACTGGATCAATATCGCTCGTAATTAAATCTGCTGCATCCGCATCTGTCCTTGCAACGATAATTGTCGGCACTCCCATTACATCTGCTGCAAGGCGTGCCGAAATTAAATTACGCACCGCTGTTTGCGTTGGTAGTAATACTTTTCCGCCTAAATGGCCGCATTTTTTCTCTGAAGATAATTGATCTTCAAAGTGCACACCTGATGCACCTGCTTCAATCATACCTTTCATCAGTTCAAATACGTTTAATTGTCCGCCAAATCCCGCTTCTGCATCTGCTACAATCGGTACGAAATAATCTGTATCATCGCTTCCTTCCATATGCTGAATTTGATCCGCACGTTGAAGTGTTTGATTAATTCGTTTTACTACAGCAGGTACGCTATTCGCTGGATATAAACTTTGGTCTGGATACATATGTCCAGAAAGGTTCGCATCCGCAGCGACTTGCCATCCACTTAAATAAATTGCTTTTAGCCCCGCTTTCACTTGTTGCATCGCTTGGTTTCCTGTTAATGCGCCAAGTGCGTTAATATAATCTTCCGTATGAAGCGATGACCAAAGCTTTTCAGCACCGCGGCGCGCTAATGTATGTTCAATATCAATTGACCCACGCAAGCGAATTACATCTTCTGCCGAATATGGACGTGTAATCCCTTTCCAGCGCGTATCTAGTTCCCAGCTCTCTTGTAATTTCTCGATTCTTTCGTTTTTCATTTGTTCCATCCCCTTTTCATTTTTTATAAAATTTCATAACCCGGTAATGTTAAAAATGGTACGAATTCATCATTCCGAACGAGAGTTGTAAACAACGTTGTCGCCTCTTGGAATCTCCCTTTCTTAAAGGCTTCTTTACCAATCTCTCTTTCTATTTTCGCTAATTCTTCTTCTTTTAGCTCTTCCATCAATTCAAGCGTAATATTACGACCGTCATTTAGCTTTCCACCTTCATGACGAATCCATTGCCATACTTGTGCCCTAGAAATTTCCGCTGTTGCAGCATCTTCCATTAAGTTATAAATGGGTGCTGCTCCCCGTCCGCTTAACCAAGATGCAATATATTGAATACCTACGCTAATATTTAGGCGAAGCCCATTTTCTGTAATCGTTCCCACTGGTACTTCTAATAAATCCTTTTCTGTAACATGTATTTCTTCTCGTTTTCTAAAAATTTGATTCGGCGTTTTCATAATGTGATTAAATATTTCCATCGCGACTGGTACAAGTCCCGGGTGGGCAACCCAAGTCCCATCATGACCATCTAATGCTTCGCGCTCCTTATCAGCACGCACTTTTTCGAAAGCTGCTTCATTTGCTTCCGGATTATTTTTAATCGGAATTTGCGCTGCCATTCCTCCAATTGCCGGTGCATTACGACGATGACACGTTTGAATTACTTTTAAAGAATACGCGCGCATAAACGGCGCCGTCATGGTGACTTGCGCTCTATCTGGAAGTAAAAAGTCGTTATGATTACGGAAGCCCTTCAAAAAGCTAAAAATATAATCCCATCTCCCGCAGTTTAACCCCGCAGAATGATCTCTTAGCTCATACAAAATTTCATCCATTTCAAACGAAGCGTGAATTGTTTCCAGTAACACCGTTGCTTTGATCGTTCCATTTGAAATACCGATATATTTTTGAGCAAATACGAAAACATCATTCCATAACCTTGCTTCTAAATAGCTTTCCATTTTCGGTAAGTAAAAGTATGGTCCACTTCCTTTTGCTAAAAGAGCTTTCGCATTATGAAAGAAATAAAGTCCGAAATCTACTAAGCTACCAGACATATTCTTCCCATCAACTTGCATATGTTTTTCTTCTAAATGCCATCCTCTTGGACGCACAATCAATACAGCTGTTTTACTATTCAAACGATATTCTTTTCCGTTTTCATTTTTATGTGAAATCGTTCCCTCTACTGCATCTCGTAAGTTTATTTGACCTTCAATCGCATTTTCCCAAGTTGGTGAATTCGAATCTTCAAAATCCGCCATAAAAAGATGTGCTCCTGAATTTAAAGCATTAATAACCATCTTTCTATCTACTGGTCCAGTAATCTCTACGCGGCGATCCTCTAAATCTTTTGGCAATTTAGCAATTGTCCAATCCGCTTCACGTATACGTTTTGTTTCTTCTAAAAACTTCGGAAACTCTCCTGCATCAATTCTCTCTTGTTTCTCCACACGTTTTTGTAAAAGCTCTATACGGCGCTCATTGAAATTTCCATGTAGTTCCTTTAAAAAACTAAGCGCCTCAGGTGTCAATATTTCGTTGTACGCTGGTAACATTTCTCCGGGCAATGTAACCCGTGAAGTTTGCGTCGACATATTAGCATCCCCTTCTTAAACTGTTTTATAACAGATTTGATTTTATGTTTTATATTATATAACAAATCTTCAGAAAAGGAAGTTTTTTTTGAATATTTAATCGTTTTTTTTACAAAACTGTATTCTCCCACCGTCATTACACATAAAAAAAAGAAGCCAGTGTTATACAACACTGGCTTCTTTTTTATTATTTATTCAAACATTGAATTAAATAAGAACTGCGCATATTGTTCACGTGTTACTTTCATGTTCGGAGCGAAGTTACCCTTCCCATCTCCTACTGAAATACCATTTGAGCCTACTGCATTAATCGCATTTTCTGCCCAATGTCCCTTTGGTACATCTTTAAATCCTGCTGTTCCTTTTACTTCTAATCCAAATGCTCTCGTAAGAACTTGCGCCATTTCTGCACGTGTTAACGTAGCTTTTGGTCTGAAGTTTCCATTCTCGTCACCTGTAAAGATACCTAATTCTGTTACTGCTAAAACTTCAAAAGGAAACATCGTTGAGTTCTCACCAACAATATCATTATATGGGCTTTCTAATACCTCATCTTCTCCAAATTCTTCATCAAGATCCAGTGCACGATAAATTAAAGCAGCTACTTGTTCACGATTTACGTTATGTCCAAAACCGAACACACCATTTCCATAACCAAGCATAATTTCGTGTTCTGCTAAAGTTTGAATTGCTTCATAAGACCAATGTCCTGCTGGTACATCTTTAAAGATTGCCTGACTTGCTTGTTGTGGCTTTGCAGCTAATTCAGCTTTTGCTGTAGTCCCCTCAGCACTAAATGCTACTCCACCCATAATTGTTAAAGCTGTTGCTACTTTTAGAATTTTTTTCTTCAAAGTATTCTCTCCCTAAAAACATATTTTTTTCTAATATAAAGAATTAACGAAAGCGTAACAATACAATTCCCATGTGATTTTTGTCTAATTTATGAACTATATTTCATATACTTTTATTTACACTATATTAATAATAAAGTTACTAAATCGCATATTTAAGCAACAAAAAGTTACTTTATCCAATCTCTTCTTATCCACTAAATTCCAACAAATAAATTATGAACAGAAAATCGATATACTTATAAATAATATAAAACAAGAAAAAGCGTGGGATTTCCGCGCTTTTTTCTTGTTTTATATTATATTGATATAATTTAAATGTCCTTATATTTTAACTTTCATTCATAATCTTCATCTTTTACAGGAAAATAAAAAACAGCTCTATTTAAAAACGTTGCATATTGCTCACGTGTTACAACTGTATTCGGTTCAAATTTCCCATTTCCTGTTCCTACTATGACATGATTAGACTGCAGTGCACTAATCGCATTTTTTGCCCAATGATTACTTGGTACATCTTTAAATGTATGATTCTTCTTCACTTCAAATGTAAATGCCTTTGTAAGAATTTGCGCCATTTCTGCACGTGTTACTGGTGCGGCTGGTCTAAAGTTTCCTTTTTCATCGCCGTTAAAAATACCATGCTTTGTTAATACTAAAATTTCATCTAAAAACATTGTTGCCCTCTCAGAAATATCTTTATATGGATTCTTTAAAGGTCCTTCTTTTTTCAAATTCAATGTACGATAAAGTACTGCTGCTACTTGTTCTCGTGTTACATTATCTCCTACACCAAACTTACCATTTCCATAGCCTAACATTACTTTATTGTATACTACGTCCATTATATCGTCATATGCCCAGTAATTTACTGGAACATCATCAAACACAATCATTTCTGGATATTCTTCTGCTTTTACGTTTGGAACATTTGTACTTATAAACAAGCCGCCCATAATAGTTACCGTTGCCATTATACGTAACATGTTCTTCTTCATTGCCCTCTCCCCTTTATCTCCATTTGAAAAAACGGAAAATAATAGACTGAAATCCTTTCCAATATTACATATGTTGCCTTCGCACCCATTATGCAATATATTACATTTAAAAAATCTATTATTGTGAAAATCACTACTAAAGGAGAGCCAATTCGCTCTCAGTTTCAATTTTTATACCGAATTGTACGCAAATCATTTCCCTTTCCTATCGTCATTTAAAGGTGTTTCTATACATTAAATATTCTACTTTCTAAAAAAGAAATCCTTCACATTTTAAAAGTTCATTTTCTAGACAAAAAACGCAAATATATGTTGTTACTCCTTATATATCGACGTTTCGACAAAGAATATCAACTGGACTACAACATACGAAAATAATAACCTATCTATTAATAAAAGCCCATAATGAGCGGAGGATATCTCCTCTACAAATTATGAGCTTTCTCTTTATCTATTCCATTTTCCCTGGAGAATTATCAATTGATCGTTGTAAAAACTTCGCAAATTGCCCGCGTGTAACGAGCATTTCAGGCTCGAACTTTCCATCTCCCGTTCCTACCGCAACTTTATTAGACTGTAATGCGCTAATTGCATCTCTTGCCCAATGGTTTTCTGGTATATCTGTAAATGTATGTGGACTCTTTGTTTTCAACTCGTATGCTTTCGTTAAAATTTGTGATAACTCTGCACGAGTCAGTGTTGCTTTCGGACGGAAATTCCCATTTTCGTCTCCTTTAAAAATACCAAGCTGTGTTAAGTGTAAAATTTCGTAAGGGAACATGGTTGATTTCACACTAATATCTCCATATGGATTCTCATTAATTACACTTCCTTTTACATGAAGTGCGCGATGTAATACTGCCGCCGCTTGCTCACGTGTTATATGATCTTCTACCCCAAACTTACCATTTCCATACCCATACATAATGCGATGATATACTAAATTCGTAATTTCATCATATGCCCAATGACCTGTTGTTACATCATCAAACTCTATCATAATATTAGGACCAGATTTTTCGATAACATCTGTATTTGCAGACACACCGTTTGCACTTACAAATATTCCTCCCATTAAAGTTAACGATGTCGCTATCTTTACTAGCTTTTTCATCTCTCTCATCTGCCTTTTCCTTTATTTTCCTACAATTTATATTGTACAAAAAATATCGAAATTATCAATAGCATACAGTTGAAATCATTTAAAATTCAGAATACAACTTTTCTTTTACCGCTATTTTTTCATCCTTCGTTTTTTGAAAAGAAAATGCCATCCCTAAAAAGATAAGAACAATCCCTACTACTTGCATACTAGTCGGTCTAAAGCCGGTAAAGACTGTATCTAATAGTATTGCAACCGCAGGATCTAAAAACACTAATACAGAAATTAATCTCGTCGATAAACCTCTTAAACTATCAAAAAATAAGTAATATACAAATCCCGTATGTATAAGACCTGTCGCTGTGATCATCATCCAGTTCATCTCTGTTAACCCTTGAAACTTGCCAAAGTCTACGAATGGTAGCAATAAAAATATACCTAAAAATGTTTGTAAAAATGTCATCGCATATGCGCTCGTATGCTGAATTCCTTTTCCTAATAAAGTGGTAAAAGCATAAAATAATGCTGCAAGAAGTGCCCATACCATTCCAGATGACATCAGTTTTTCGAGCGATAGATTTCCATCTACTCCAGCTACTAAAACTGTACCGATAAAACAAATGACAATGGACATAACAGCAAACACTGTAAGTCTCTCTTTAAATACAATACTACCAATCATTAATACGATAATGGGTGCAAGATGATAAACTGAAATCGCAATTGTAATCGACATAACTTCAAACGCTTTAAATAAAAATACCCAGTTAAAAACGAGAAATACACCGCATGCTAATATTTGCATTACTTCTTTTTTATTCCATTTCTCACTTTTATACTGTCCTGTTACGAGCCAACATAATGCTAAAAATATAGTCGCACAAATGCAACGAACGAATACTAGTTCAAAAGACGGTAAACCTGTTTGAGTAGAAAAAAATCCAATTGATCCGAAAATAGACATCGAAAGGATCATTTTTATAGCTGGCATTGATTTTTTATTGAACACCCTTTCTCTCCTCCTATAACCTACCTTTTACAAACGAAAAATCTCCAACACATTACGTATTATTATATATTAGAATTAGAAAATTGTAAAAAATTAGAATATACAAAATAGCATCCTCACAAAATTCCCATAAAAAAATCATCCTTTTTTACATAGGATGATCTTTTTATTCATTGAGAAGAATTTTTCTATATTAAAACTTAAATATACTACTACTTTTGAAGAGTAAATTGGGCAACTATTTGTTTTAATCCTCCTGCTGCATTATGCATATGTTCAATTGAAACCGAGATCTCTTGAACAGATTTTTCTTGCTGTTGAATAGACTCTTTTACCCTATCAGTTCGGTCAGATGATCTTTGGGAAATTTGAGCCATGTCTTCTGCAGAAGCCGAAATCTCTTCACTACTCGCTGCAATTTCATCTGTAGACATAGATACCGTTTGAATTTGCTCAGATACTTGCTGTACTTTTTCTGTAATTTTTCCAAATACTTTTTCTGTATGCATTACTACTTGTGTACCTGCCTGTACCTCATTATCTACTTTCCCCATCATATGTACCGTATGGTTCGTTGTTCCCATAACTTGAGTAATAAGCTTCTCAATTTGTTTTGCAGAATCACTAGATTGTTCTGCTAATTTTCTTACTTCATCTGCCACAATTGCAAATCCTCTACCACTTTCCCCAGCACGTGCAGCCTCAATTGCGGCGTTTAATGCTAATAAGTTAATTTGAGCGGTAATACCTTGCATAACATCAATAATTTTAACAATTTCTTCTGATTGTTCTTTCATAGTCTCTACTTGTTTCACACCGTTATGTACTGAATTTTGGATTGTATCCATCTGTTGAATCATTTTTTTCATTAATTTGTTACCACTCTCTGCATCTAATGCTGATTGAGCAGACAATTCATTTACAGAGGATGATGTATTCACTATACTCTGCATTCCTTGTGTCAACTCTTCCATCGCACCCGCAGTTTGCTCCATTGCTTGCATTTGACTCTCTGCGCCATTTGCAACTTCTTCAATATCTGTAGTGATTTTCTTCGCTGCACCACTAGATACTTCCGATGCAGATACTACTCCGTCTGCATGTTGGAATAAAAGCTGAATATTATTCTCTACTTCTTGCATATTTGTTCTTAGCCCTGCAATCATTTCGTTAAAATCACTTACTAATACACCTAATTCATCCTTAGCATTATACTCACCATGTACAGTTAAATCTCCTTCTTTTGCTCTTTCCATCATACGACTAACCGTTTGTAAAGGAGCAACTATAAGCTTGCTAATAATATAACTTACTATACATATAATGACTGTAGTAACTACTACAAGAATGATAAAAGTAATAACGGACCGATCTATCATTTTTTGAGAATCTTTAAATACTTGGTCAGCTAAATTTGAAACATACGCTTCTAGATCTACAGCATAACTAGCTAACTCTACTCCCTTCGGTTTTAATTCCTTATGAAATTCGTTTACCATTTGAGATTCATTTGTTACCTTCGCTTTATCAAACAACTTCTTATATGTCTCCATATAACTTGGCAAAGATTTCTTCATCTTCTGAAACAGTTCATCCTCTTGCTTACTTAAATTAAAGCCATCATCATATTCTTTTAATAAAGAATCATATTTTTCAAGATCCTTTTCAATATTACCAATAATCCCCTCTTTATTTGTCCCCTCATTTGGTGACGCTGTAATTAATTCTAGTAAGTTATACTCTAGTGAATTTTGTGTACGAAGCATTCCTTCTAATAAAACTACAGAATGTTGATAATCATCTACTACAATCTCTGTATCATGCTTAATCTTGTTAATAGAATTAATTGCTACGCAGCTCATAATTACCATGCTCAATACTGCTAATGAAATAAGCGATAATAATTTATATTTCACTTTTAAATTTTTTAAAAAATACATTTTTTCACCTTTATTCCTTTATATATAGATTTTTAGAATTTTATAGCTTATTATTTACAAAATCACAATAAAAAGCAATGATAAATATTCCCAATACCAAACTTATATTTCTATAAAAAAGAAGTAGCATAATCGCTACTTCTTGTTTTTTTGTTTCTCATATTGTTCAAACGTATGAATTCTTTCGAAAATCGGTGGATGTGTGTATAAGAAAAATTTTACTAACGCAGGTGGATTCACTTGGCTTAAGCTTGTTTTTGATAAATATTGAAACGTTCTCACACCAGATTTTCCATCTTTCGTCATATTTAAAGCATATTGATCTGCCGCTCGTTCTTCTATTCGTGAAACGTAGTTTGTTGCTGGTTGCGATGCAAAAGAGAGTACAGAAGAAATTAAGAAAAATAAAGGTAAAATTGAGAAACATGCTACTTTTGAAATTTGCAGCGTATCTCCCCATTTTCGAATACACATATTTATAATACGACTAATTAAATACATACCTATAAACGATATGAAAATATAACTTGCAACGCCCCAATATATATGTTTCATTACGTAATGTCCCATTTCATGGGCCATTATAAATAAAATCTCTTTATCTTTTAATTGCTGAAGTGTTGTATCCCACATTACAATACGAAGGTTTTTTCCAAGTCCTGTTACATATGCATTTAACGAATTCGTTTTTTCCGACATATTTACTTCATATACATGTTCAGATGGAATATCAGCTTTATCTGCCATCGCTAAAATTTTCGTTTCTAATTCTTTATTTTGTAGCGTCGAGAAGTCATTATAAAGTGGGTCAATAACGACTGGCTGCACAAATGTTAAAAAGATTGTAAATGGTACAGAGAGCGCCCATCCTGCTAGCCACCATCGCTTCGGAAATTTGCGAATAAGCCATAACAAAACAGTAACAATGAGTAACATCGTCGCATAATTCACCCAAAAATCAATAACATGATCTTTTATCCAGCTTTGTGTACTTTGCGTTGAAATGCCGTAATCAACGGATACTTTTCGGCTAATCCATTGCATCGGCAGGGCTAGAACTGTTGTGAGTAGTGATAAATAAAAGAAATAAATCGCAACTTGCAGGACACTTATTTTCGTCGTTTCCTTCGACCATTTCTCAAACTTTCTTGAAACACCGAGCACAAGTACAAATAATAAAATAATCCATTCAAGAGGCGTCGCTAAAAAGTATAGTAAATTTTTCACGCGCGAATAATCTTGGCTTAGCGTAAGCTCTCTTGCATTCATAAACGTTTCTGGATCTGCCTTTGTTCCTTTATACATGTCCGGAATCAGTTCATGATTCCATCCAAATAAATACCAATATATAAGCAACGCAAACCCAACGTACAAAAAAAGCGACCACCCAATAACCTTCCTCACGCTATTCCCTCCTCTATGCTGCCTGTCTATTATTATTGTAAGTTCGTACATGCTAAATTAGAACAAGCTTATTACGTGAATTGCTCGAGATCCTTTTATTTACATAAAAAAACTCTTCTACAAAAAGAAGAGTTTTACCTACCTTTAGACACTTTCTTCGGTTCATACTCTGGAATAAGAAACGTACTTACAACCCAACATATTAAACCAGCGCCTTTTATATAGCGTATATATTCATAGTCCTGAAAAAATAACGTCGTTACAATAAGTGTAAAAAATCCAATTAAAACTAGTACGTATCCTAGTTGCTTTTTAGATAACATAACGTGTCTCCTTAAGGAAGTACATCCACTAATAAACTAAAATCTTGTAGAGAAAAAGTACTATATTTCATAATACCTTGTACAGCTAAAAGTAAAATAAGACCGGTCACACACATATAATTAACGCTTTCTTCACTCTTTTTTTCAGCAACTATTCCGCCGCTTATACATAATATTCCTAACAAATGGAGTGCTAAATACATAAAGAAATAAGCTTCCTCCCAGCGAAGAATAACATTGACTGTCGTTATCAGCACTATACTAAGCACAATCAAATAAAAAAACTTATTTGATGATATTGTTTCATTCATATAATTTTATACATCCCTTTCAATTGCCTTATTCATCTCATTTATCCCGCTATTTGAGGGCAGTAAAACTCCCACATCAAAATTCAGTTGGAGCAAAGAAGTTAGGTCAGAGTCGAGCTGTCCGTAAACGCCAGATTGATGATGGCTAATTATAGTTTCACTTTATCCCCCACTACATCTGAAAAACTCTTTTCCTGCTCTACATATATAGCTGGCATTTCTTTATTCCAATATTTGCGGTTAACAAATAAAAAGATGAGTACTAAGTTTAATCCCGTTATAAAAATAAGAAGTCCTGGAAAGAACGTCGTATAATTTGAGAAATCTGCAAAACTCATTATCTCTTCTTTATTTATTAGAAAAGAAGCACCGATTACAAATGCATTGTTTAACATGTGAATAGCAATTGGCATGAGTAAGCTATTTGTACGAATATATACGATTGATAGTACAACGCTAAATACAACTGCACCTAGGAAATCAACATGTAACAACGCAAACAACATCGCTACTACAATGATCGCTATACTCGTTCCCCATTTTGCTGCAAAGCGTTGCAGTAAAAATCCCCGAAAAACAAATTCACCAATAATCGGTGCGATGAATACGACCATAATAAACTGATATACATATCCCCCTGTACTATCTATAATCGGTTCACGTAATGCGCTCATAATAAATTCCGGTGTAATCCATGCAAAGCTATACATGTACAAAATAAGATATCCATAACTAAATACGCATAACATAATCGCAATGTATAAAACTTGCACCAGGTTAAATGTTTCATTTTTATTAACAAATAATGAAAATGAAACACGGTGTTTTCTATATTCATAAAAAATCCATATAATCGGAAGGATATAGAATATAAGAATATTTATAAAAGTAGAATTTTGCATATGAAATGTATTTTCTATTAATTCATTACTACCTCTTACTACTAAAATTAATAGTGCAAATACAATTAAAAAATATCTAGCTCGCATCGTTTGAAACGGATTCACACTCATCTCCTCCCCTATGTTCTTTTATCATATCATTTGATTCTTAATTTTTTGCGAAAGAAAACCTTAAAATTCCCTTAAAAATTCCATAAATTATAGAAAGATGATATGATATTCGAGGAAATTAGGAGGGATTTTTTATGTACCAAGCAAATATTTTGCTCGTTGATGATGAAACAGCAATTTTACAATTACTAACTACCATCCTTGAAAAAGAAGGTTTTTCTCATATTACAACTGCAACATCCGCTGAAATAGCTTTATCTCTCACCGAGCAAAACGATTACGATTTAATTATTTTAGATGTCATGCTTCCTGGACAATCTGGTTTTGATATTTGTCCAATCATTCGCCAAAAAACAGATTGCCCTATCTTCTTCCTCACAGCTAAAACATCTGATTTAGATAAAATATCTGGATTTTCACACGGTGCAGATGATTATATTACGAAGCCGTTTAATCCACTTGAAGTAGTAGCTCGAATGAAAGCACAACTCCGAAGACATATGAAACAAGCAGTACCACACGAACAAAAAGCACACTCCAGTTCATTTGGCAGATTTGAAATTGATCGATATTCCGCAGAGCTTACAGTAGGTGGACATGTTGTCGAATGTTCCGCCCAGCTATTTCAGCTATTACTCTTCTTTTGCGAGAATCCGAACTACGTATTTTCGAAAGAAGAAATATACGAAAAAGTTTGGGGAGCACCTGCCTATAATGGCGATGATAATACCGTTATGGTTCACATTCGAAAACTACGTGAAAAAATTGAACAAGACCCAAGTAAACCAGAATATATAAAAACCGTTCGCGGACTTGGCTATAAGTTCATTACAAAGTAGGGTGACGATATGAATTTTAATAAACGACTTATTATCCAGTTTATCCTGCAACACGTATTTGTTTTAGTTACATTACTGCTTGCTGTAGTAGCTGCTTTCACTTATTTAATTTTCCTTGTTACTAGTACTTCATACGAACCGAATATTCCAGATGCTGCTAATTTTATGATTGCAAGATATATCTCTTCAGAAGATGGCGATATTTCGTTAAAAGCTGAAGTAAAAGACTTAATTAAAGAAAAAAATGATTGGATTCAAGTTGTAGAGGAAAATGGAAAAGTTCTCTATCACTTTAATACGCCGAGTGACGTACCGACATCTTATACGAAAACATCTTTATTCTCGTATATACAGAATCATATAGAAAGCCCTTATACATTTACATATTGGGAAATTGAACTAGAAGAAAAGAACGTACTTGTTATATACGGCGGTATGTTAAAAAGCAATGTATTACTGAAAAAAATACAGAAAGAGCACCCCTCTGTATCTACGGATTCGTTCATATTAACAGAAGAAGAAAAACAGTTACTTTCTAAAGAAAAAGCAGCACTTCAAATCTTTAATAGTGATGGCGAAGAAGTATTCTCCTATCCAGATGGAAAGAAAAAAACGTTTTCTGTCATACAAGCTGCTCTTAGCGAAAAGGAACCGTGGAATCATAAAGAAAACACGTCTAGCTTTTATGACACAAATAGCAATCATCTTCTTGTTGTAACTGCCAAAAATGAGTACTACTACCCAGATGATGAAATAGACGATGTATTTACTAAAAAGTTTCTAATCGGATGCGGATTAATCCTTCTTATCGTATTTGTTTATTTAGTCATTCTTTCTATTTGGTACGGTAATAAATTTGGAAAACCGTTACTCCATGCGATGCGCTGGCTTAAAAACATCGCTGGTGGAAAGTACGAAGAACCTGTTAGTAAAAAAGGGAAACCTGTCAGGTTCCGGCGATCCGGTAAAGAAAAATGGTCATTCCGCTTATTTAGTGATGTGACAAATTCACTAGAACACCTTTCTATTACACTCAAAAAAAATGATGCGATGAGGCAAGTACTGCAGCAAACACGTGAAGAATGGATTACCGGTCTCACACATGATTTAAAAACACCACTTAGTTCTATATATGGCTACGCATTATTACTAGAATCACAGCAGTACAACTGGACTGATCGCGACATTCAACAATTCGGCAGCGTTATGAAAGAGAAATCTCAATATATGACGACATTAATCGATGACTTAAGCTTAACGTATCAATTAAAAAATAACAGTCTTCCTGCGCAGCATGTAAACATTGAAATGAATCAATTCGTCCAAAAAGTATTATTACAATTCATTAATAATCCGACACTTCAAAATCAAAATATTGAATTCGTACCAAGCTCAAATAAAATTCAATATTTCATTGAAGAAAAATGGTTCCAGCGTATTATCGAAAACTTACTCGTAAACGCTGTAAAACATAATAATGAAACGACAAATGTGAGCGTAAAACTTTCCCAAAACACTACTTCATTTACACTCTCTATTTCAGATAACGGAAAAGGAATGGATGACAAAACGAAAGAGCTTCTATTTGAGCGATATTACAGAGGAACCAATACAGAAGAAAGTAACATCGGAACTGGGCTTGGCCTCGCTATTACGAAACAGCTCGTTCATGCTCATAACGGAACGATTTCTATTGAGAGCGAACTTTGGAAAGGAACAACGATTATACTTGTGTTCCCATTTCATTCGTAGAAAAGACGCTAAGTGGCGTCTTTTCTTTTGGCGGAGTTCAGCAGTACATGAAATTATATTAGCGATTTTCAAGATATATCGACTTATCGACAAATATCGCAACCTATATGAAAAAAGCGAACCACGCAGTGGCTCGCTTTTCTTTCTATTACTTCTTCTTCACCGGTATCCAAAGTTCAATTTGAGCGAACTCACTTTTATCTGCATGGGAACGCTCATCGTATAGCTCAAACTCATTAACGCCGCAATGTTCGTACCCTGAGTGCGGGAACCATTCTGAGAATACAGCATTCCACGTTTGGTGGATAGACGATACCATTTCTTCATGAGGAACTTTCGGTGTTGTAAATACAGCATATGTCGCTGCTGGGAAAGTACGCTTCGCAACTTCATTTGGTACATTTTCAAACCCTGTAACTTCCATTCCAATTATATAAGTGAAGTCCCCTGTTTCTAAATTAAAATCAGTACATAATCCAAGCTCTACCCATTGGCTCGTATCTTTACGATTCGGAATTGTCGTTCCAAGATCTTTTTGTAAATATTCTTGCCAAAATGCTGGGATGTCTTGATGGTTTTTCCCTTCTTTACTTGTCGTCTTCAGTTCATAACCCGCCACTAAAAATTCTGGTTTATTTACAATACGATATTCCATTTGTATGCCTCCTAAATATGGATTTAATTTTCTTTGCTTTACATTCACGCTGTAATACATCGGTGTTTCAATTTCTTGTTTTCGATATTCACTCGGTGTCATTTGAAATAATTTTTTAAAGGCTCTCGTGAACGTTTCATGAGATTGAAAGCCATGCTCAAACGCAATATCAATAACTTTTTCATCCGTATGAGAAAGTTGATAAGCTGCCCGGGCTAACCTCCTCTTTCGAACATACTCCATTACTGTATCACCTACTAACGCCTGAAATACACGATGAAAATGAGACTCAGAAAAACCTGCAATACGTGCTAAATTACGCAACGTCTGTTTTTCCATGACATCTTCTTCAATATAATTAATTGACCTTTGAATTTGTGTTTCATAGCTTTCCATCTCTGTTCACCCGCCTTATATGTATTATGATAAAAGAGAATCCTATCCAATTCTTGACGTTTTTTACTATAATTCCATAAAACATTGTAACTTTTTTATATGTATTTCGTTGTTATGTATGAAGGGAGGGAAATGTAGTGAAACGCAAACAATCATTAGAAGAAATTTACTCCGAACATATGCAAGATTTATTTCGCTATCTTCTCTCCCTAACCGGAGATTCCCACTACGCGGAAGATCTCATGCAAGAAACATTTTATCGAATGCTCGTCCATATTGACTATTATAAAGGAGAAGAAATTAGGCCGTGGTTATTTACGATTGCCTACAACGCCTTTATCGATTGGTATCGAAAAGAAAAAAGATATAAAACAACGACAGTTGAAGAATTCCATTTACCAAACGTACCAAGTACAGAGCACTCTTATTTCGTAAAACATGAGATTGCTAGTTGGTTAGACAGTTTATCTTCTCTTCCCCTTGAAAGACGAAATGTGTTACTACTACGAGATTACTACGGATTCTCGTATAAGGAAATAGCAGAAATGACCGGTCTCTCATTAACGAAAGTGAAAATTGAATTACACAGGGGACGAAAAGAGACGAAAAGCATAAAGGAGTGATAGGGATGGGTTGTACAAAGTTTAAAAAACTATGGGAGAAGTACGAAAACGGAACGCTCACGCATGATGAACAAGAAGAGTTAGAAAGTCATATTGAGACATGTGAAGAGTGTGAAGTTTACTTAGATGCGTTGCTTTCGAACAGTGAACCGATAAAGAAAAGACTACCACCACAAAATCTTAAAGTCCCGTTTTGGAAAATAAAATGGAAACAGCGTTGGCAAACCGTTAGTTTTGTCCTCGCTGTTTGTATAGCAATCTATTTTGTTGGTCATTTCTCATCTTCCTTTTACTTCTATTCGAACAATATGAAAAACTTAACTGAAGTAGATGAGATTCCAGCACTCGCACTAGAAGCGACAATGCCAAATAGTCGTTCCGCTGGCGGCAGTACAAAGATTAAACCCTTTTTCCGTACAGAAAATGAAATAAATTTATTTAAAACAGTCGGAAAAAAAGAGTTTCCAATTGGTACAGTAACAACGAGTAGTTTCTTATCATCTGTAGCTATCACAAATCAATCTTGGGCAAACACAGCCTATTCAAAAAAACTTGCCTTTGTTCACCCCAAAATCAAGCAAGTTGATCATTTGAAAGAATCATCTAAAAAAGTTTGGGATACACTTGGAAAAGTACATGAGGGAACCGTTGCAGAAGTAGCGATATCTTTTGACAAACCTTACACATTACAAGAATTAGAATCCCTTTTATATAGCGTATTTGAAGCACAAGAAATGCCACCAACTCCTGTATGGTATGCTTTAGACACAGGACAAGAAAGAATAAATGAAAATGATTTTATCTTGCATAGCGGAGAGGTTATTGGATTTCCTGAACATATAAATCTTCCTGAAAATGAAACAAAAAAGCTACACACAAAAGAAGATGAAGTAATCGAAATGATGCGTATTCTTTCTATAAATAAAGAAATTGTAAGTAAAACTACTTGGACTCGTCAAAAAGATCTAAACTTAGATAAGCGCTATCAGTATGTAAAAGATAATGGTGTAAAAGTATACGGCATTGTCATTACCGGCCCGTCAAAAGAGTTATTAAAATTACAAAACTCACCTCATGTTCGTTATGCGACTCTTGGAGATATTGAGGTTTGGAATTGGTTCGATTATTAATGAGAAAAGGAGAGCAAAGTGATGCTCTCCTTTTTTAATCCGAAATCACTTTCACATACATCCCTCTCACCGCTTTTTCATAAGCGATCTCACTCATCTGTTTTATTTTTTCCGATACGACAGACGATCGAACAACTTCACCTTCACGAAGTAACGGAGGATCAATAAGACGGACTTTATTTTTCTGATACAAATCGTAATCGTTTCTATCTTCTTTTACTATTACATTCGGATGAACTTTGCTTAATAAAGCATGCACTTCTGGCTCACTACATTGCTTCAATTTCGAAATTAGCTCATCATCTTCAAGAAGAAAATCATCTGCATGAATAACCCTTTTATGCAGAGCTAACTTTAACGTTTTCACTAACATATCATTTCCGTAAATATTCATTGGTTTCATAAAGAAATCGATTACTTCTTTGTAATACATTTCTGTAAACCATTCTGCTACTTCGATACTTTGAAGAACCATCTTCCCATCTACTGCGATGACATCCTCTAAAAATCTATGAACCTCTTCTAAAGAAGTATATCCGTATGTATACATATCTCGTAACGTATAATCCACTCGGTCTGCGCATAATTCGGGCGCTGACCTTTCCAGTAACGTCCACTTCGAATCATCTAACAAAATGTCCTCATAGTTATAACCATACTTTGAAAGAATCGCTGGAATTTCTGAGTTTTTCACGACAGAACTAAATATCTCTTCATGATAACTTTCATTTATATTATCAAAAACGTAATCAATCACATGAGAAAAAGCAGTGTGCGATACGTCATGCAATAAACCAGCAATTTGTTCTTCTACTGAACCACCGAGTTTCTTCACTAACAACATAACGCCCACTGAATGATCAAAGCGTGTTACATTCCATTTCTTATTTATTAAGTAGCTTGCACCATTTTGATGAATACCTTTTAGTCTTTGCACAGACTTACTTAAAATTAATTCTTCTACTACTTGATCCACTTCAAATTCTCCGTATAGTACATCTGATATGATCACTTATAATCCCCCTTTATTTTAGCCCTGTCTTATAATCGTAACTCTTTTGTGAAATTAGCACCAACAGAGATATTTATTGTTATTTGTTTTTATTGAAAAAAATAGAGAGCCGTCAGCTCTCTATTTTATAATCCTATTCAAACGTAACCTCCACCTGCACAATCTCCGACCTACTTCCAAGTCGAAGCGGTGGCCCCCAGAATCCGAAACCAGAAGAAACAATTGCGTGGAATGCACCTTTTTGTGCGTATCCCCAGTCTAGTTCGTACATTCTTCTCGTTACAATATGATTCGGCGCCATTTGTCCGCGGTGCGTGTGACCGGATAATAGTAAATCTACACCAGCATCCGCTGCTTGTTTTAATTCAAATGGTTGGTGATCCATTGCGATAACTGGCATCGATTTATCCACTGTACTCATAAGTTTTTCAAAGCTTTGGCGATCTCGCTCTGTTTTATCTCTTCTTCCAACGAGATGGAAGTCATCTTCAATGGTGATCACTTCATCTAACAAAATACGAATATCGATCTTATCCATCTCTTGTAAAAATTCTGGAACCGCTCGTCCGTAATATTCGTGGTTTCCTAACACACCATATACGCCTAGTGGAGCTGTCATTTGTTTCATAATATGTCCCATATTTTTTTGAATGAACACACCTGGATGATCATCTATAATATCACCTGGCAGTAAAATAATATCAGGCTCCATTTCATTTACATGACGGACAAGTCTTTTTAAATGCGAAACGCCAGATAATTTACCGAAATGCATATCAGAAGCCATCGCAATGCGTAAACTTTTACGTCCCTCTACTTTTTTCGGTATGTGCACCTCGTATTTTCTTACTACCGGGCTATATGCGTTAAATACCCCATATGCAAAGATAAAGATAAACGCAAGTAACACGGCCGCCCCTGTCCAAATAATTGCCGCTTCTTTCTCCACTGAAAACTGTAAAAGAAAGACCATAATATTAGCTAAAGGCAACAACATAAGCGCGTATTGTATGACCGCAAACCAAATCGAACCTATCGTCCGTAAAAATGGCAAGAACTTAAACACTTGCACGAGAATGTACGCATATGAAATAAAACCGACTACGAAAGCGTAATATCCCCAAGATTCCCAGCCAAATACCGCATGAAGCCAAACCCAGCCGTTCCAGCCGATGTAAAGCATAAGTAGTGTGTATATAATTAATATAGTAAATATATTGAGATAACGAAGATTCTTCACAACTAGCCTCCTTATTCATTTCTTCTATTATATCTTGTTATGCACGTTTAACGTAAATATTAAGCACAGCAATCTTCACAATAAAAACCTCTAACTGCTAGATGCACTTGATCATGATATTGCGTTTGTTGCGACGCAAGTTTGGGAGTTGATGAGGAGGAATATATAAACAATACAGCGACGATTCCCTTGATAAGGATTCATAAAATTTCATTATCCAAAACTCACCTATGCAATTATGCATAACCATCCCTCCCGTTTTATTTTCATGCTACGATATAAATGAAATACGACATATATCGACAAAGAATAATAGGAAGTGATTGCATGAAACGTTCTAAAACGTATTTAAAATGTTTAGCATTATCCGCTGTTTTTGCTAGTAGCGCTTTAACTCTTTCAACACCTGCTGCTTACGCTCAAACAACGTCACAAGTTGTAACAGATATCGGGCAAAATGCAAAAACACATACGAGCTATAATACATTTAATAATGATCAAACTGATAATATGACAATGTCTTTAAAGGTAACTTTTATCGATGATCCAAGCGCTGATAAACAGATTGCCGTTATTAATACAACTGGTAGTTTCCTAAAAGCAAATCCTACTATAAGTAGTGCGCCTATTGATAACTACCCAATCCCTGGCGCTAGTGCAACATTACGCTATCCTTCACAATATGATATTGCCTTTAATCTTCAAGATAACAGCGCCCGTTTCTTTAACGTAGCACCTACAAATGCTGTAGAAGAAACGACTGTAACCTCTAGCGTATCTTATCAACTTGGTGGTTCTGTTAAAGCTTCTGCAACGCCAAATGGACCTAGCGCTGAAGCGGGTGCAACTGGTCAAGTAACTTGGTCTGACTCTGTAAGCTATAAACAAACAAGTTATAAAACAAATTTAATTGACCAAACAAATAAAAAAGTAAAATGGAACGTATTCTTTAACGGATATAACAATCAAAACTGGGGTATTTACACACGTGATTCCTATCATTCTTTATATGGAAACCAACTGTTCATGTACTCTCGCACATACCTATATGAATCCGATGCAAAAGGTAATTTAATACCGATGGATCAACTTCCAGCGCTAACAAATAGCGGTTTCTCTCCTGGTATGATCGCTGTTGTTATCTCTGAAAAAAATACAGATCAATCTAACTTACAAGTCGCTTATACAAAACACACTGACGACTACCAACTTCGTCCAGGCTACACATTCGGAACCGCAAACTGGGTTGGAAACAACGTAAAAGACGTTGATCAAAAAACATTTAATAAATTGTTCACACTAGATTGGAAGAATAAGAAATTGGTAGAGAAAAAATAGATAAAGAAAACCGAACCGCGACTTAGATGGCAGTTCGTTTATTATTTAAATAATAAACTCTTTCACTCCGTTCAAGCACTCCTCATATCCAATTAGGTCATATTCTTATTTGTTACACGTATACTGTAAATAACCTGTGATATTTTGATTTCATTTTAATTAGGACAACAGACTCCTTCGTTTGTTGTCTTTTTACTCTGCATCAATTCACTTGCTGATATTCAGGCGCTGATAAATAAATTCCACCACCATTTTTAATTAATAAAAACGCAGTTTATAATTAAACTGCGTTTTTGCAACTTACAATGAAACATGCTATTCATATTAAAAAATTTCACGTGAAATAGCTTGTTCAGTATTCAACTATATATATAATCCTTAAAGTTTACATTCATTTATTCCCATTAAATTTAAAAGTATTAAAAAATGAAGTAAGCTGACTTTTAATACTAGGTATATATTCATAGGATTCATATATATAACAACTTAGTGTACTATCTCCTTCAATCTCTTTAAATCTAACTGAAATTTTGAAAGATGCATCAATATCCAAATGACAAGTTAAAGATAACTCATTTGATTCTGATTTAAAATGTACTGTTCCAGATCCCAAGGTATATATTTTTTGGAGGTCTTTGTAAAAGTGATATATATTGTTATTGTCAAAATAAAATGATGTCGTTTTCACTTTAAAACCAGTACAGCCTAGTTCGCATTCTCCTTTGAAATAAGCTCCACCAAAATAACTATCTCCTTCATCTGAAAAGTCAGTAATAACAACCTTGATGAAATTATCATCCTGCTCACCTATATGAAAACATTCCATTATTTACACCTCCTATATATATCCGCTTAGTTAGTAAATAACCAATTTAAACTATACTTACAAAACTTATACATTTATAAGTTCAGCTAATCTCTTATTGGTAATGAAAGTGTCTGACCTTTTTTGTTTTAGGGTTGTATACTACTTTTAGTATATATTTTTTATGTTTATATTTTCTTGGATCCCCATTATTAGGACGTTTTTTTTCTAACTTGTGCATATTAATTGAGTAACTATTATATCCCTTCGCCCCATCCTTACCTTTTTTCCCATGTACAATTGCTTTAGCTAAAATTTGTGTTGGGACATACCTTCCAGGCTCTCCCATATGTTTAGCTGCTGAACTATCAAAATTCATTTTTCTAGCTATTCTATTCGATCGATAGTTTTGTACCTTCTGATATACTCGTTTTACAGCTTTAAATTTCCCTCCACCAATAGCACCCTTAGCGGCTGCTTTAGCGACACCTTTCCATCCTTGACCTGATTTATAAGCCTTATAACCATCATATGCTGCAAATCCAGCATTTACTGCAAACCATACCCAATGCCCATCCGGATCGACATTCATCACCGGATTATTATCACCATACGTATACCCATTCATTGTAACCGGATCATCTTCATCACCCGGATCAGGATCCACCGATAAGAACACACCATGATCTGGATTATAGTAACGAGCAATCAAATAATACATGCCAATCTCTTTATCATACATGTATCCTGCATATCCAAATGGATTGTCTGCTGCGATACCTTTTGCGTCACTCTTTAATACGTTACCCCACGAATCGTACTCATATGTTGCTACAACTTCTCTATTTTGATCTGTCATCGCAACGACATCACCACGAGGGTTGTAGTGATAGTATAACGTTTGTCCTTTTGATTTCATTGCTAGGCGTATGCCACTTGTAGAGTATACATATTGACGTAGAACATTTCCACTACCATCCGTCTCATACAATGGGTTAATGCTGTCTCCATCATAGAAGTAACGTGTTACTTGACCATTTACATTCTTTTCAATACGACGGTTATTCTCATCATATTTATAAGTTGCAAATGCATTACTTTCACCTTGTTTCGTAATCGCTACAATCTGATCATCTTCATTCCATGTATACTTGTACTTTCCGTCTGATGTACGATTTCCATTTGCATCATATGTTAACGATTCGTTTCCGAATTTTACAAGTTGATTTCCTTCATTAAATGTTGCTGCTATAGATTTTGTTTCTTTTCCGTTCTCTACAACTTTCACACTTGTACGGTTTCCAAATCCATCATATGTGTAAGATTTACTTGTTCCGTTTGGTAGTGCTTCATTTAATAATTGGTTAATCGGATCATATACAAAGTTTGTCTCTGTTACTTTTCCGCCCACACCTTCATGTTTAATCTTCGTACGGTTACCTGATTGGTCATATTCATATCGTTCAGAAAGTAGAATACTATTTGATGTACCTACTACTAGATCTTTAATTTTGTTCGCATGGTCATAGTTGAAGGTAGAACCTGAACCATTACCAGCTGTATACGTACGAACATTTCCTTGATCGTCATAATCAAAGCGATACGTTTGAGAGCCATCTGTCACACGTATGTTTTGATCTAACGTGTTGTAGTCATATGATACTTTATTTGTGTATCCACCTTGCGTTACTGTTTGTTCTTTTAATTTTTCTGTCTTACTGTTTGCTTTGTCGTGATATGCCCAGTCAACTTTCCCGCCTCGGCTATCCGTTGCACTTGTGACACGGTCAGCCTTATCGTATGTTTTCGTGCGTTCTACACCATTGACGTTGTCTTTTACTTTCGTAACTTGTCCATTTTGATCACGTTCGAATGTAAATGAATCTTTTCCGTTACGCTTTTCACCAACGACGCGATCTGCTGTATCATATACCGATTCTAGAATCGAGCCATTTGGCATTTGTGTTTTAATCTTGTTTGCATTTTCATCGTACGTATTTTCAATACGACGGTTTAATGCATCGATATACACTGTATTTTTATTATCTACATCATATTCATATTTGTGTGTTTGCGTTTTCCCACCAAACATGACAGATTTCTCTGTTGTATTTCCATTATGATCATAACGATAATTTACAGAGGTACCATTTTTTAAGGTAACCTTCGTTAATAGATTATCTTTGTTGTAATCATATAGTTTTGTATTTCCTTTTTCATCTATTTCGCTCTTTTTATTTCCTGATGCATCGTATGTGAATGTATTCTTCTGTCCTTCTTCATCATACGCAGCAACAACATTTCCGTCGTTATCGTACTCGTTTTTAATAAGGGCGTTACCTTCTAGTAAACGAATATTATCGAACCAAACTTTTCCTTTATTCTCTCTTCTAAATAGAAGGTAGACTTCCATACGCTTAATTGGTTTCGTGGCAGGAATGACAACCGCACTACGATTCCAATCATTTGTACCACTTGGGAATTTCGCCTGATAGTTCGTACCACTACCATCTTGATAATAAACATCTGCCCAAATAGAGTAATCTCGTGAGAGTTTATCTGGTGCGGTATTTTCTACATTCTCAGATTTAGACATCCCTGTTAATGTAATTGTTTCTGCTTTTTGTTGGTTTAATGTGATTTTTGTACTATAGCCAACATCTGAACCACCATATTGATTACGTACAATCCCAATAGAAGCATCGCCTGTAAAACTATCATGTGATGTATCTTTTGGATCACAGCTTGTTGCATCTCCTCTATACCACCCGGGGATACAACCTCTATCCGTCATATTCTCTACACTACTATTTTCAATCGGATTAAAACTAGAAGAGACCTCTCCTTTTTCCAATTGCATCTTATCAAACCAAACAGAACCACTTGAATCTGCTCGATTATAATCAACTTGTAGATATACTCTAACTTTTTTTGTTTGGCCTGTCGTCTTAAAAGTTACTTGACGATTCGTCCAATCTTTTTCGCCCTCTATCCTGTTATGACGTGTATCAAACCAATTATTTCCACCTTCAAGTGGATTTCCATCTTCTTTTAACAACTGAACATTAAAGAATGCACCAGCATGCGTTAACGATGTTTTCATCATCCCACTTAATGTATATGTTGTATTGGGTTCTACTACAATATCTTGAATCGCACTATGGTATCCCCAACCAGCGTTTTGCGCTTTTACTGTCATTTGTAACGATGAAGCTCCGCCCAATCCACCAGGTGCAAAGATTGCATCTTTTTTCAATGCCCCTTGACTATTTCCTTTTTCTTCTTTCCATCCATTCGTTATATCCATCTCAAAGCTTGGATTTTGAATCAGGTTTTCCCCTGTTCCTAACTCTCTAGTTGTTTCAATTGGATTTCCAAATTGATCATACTGCATGAAAGATGATGTATTTGCTGCTTGGTCTGTTTCAGATACTTCTGTGTTTGCTCCTTTATAAGCAACTGTTGTTTCACGATTCTCATTATCTGTCGCTTTAACAATCCCATTATCTTTATTGTACTCAAACTTCTCAGTTCCCATTTCATCAGTAACAGAAGTTACATTCCCGTTACCATCATAGGTCGCTGTTTCTGTTTGATTTTTAGGAGTTGTTGTTTTTACTAAATTATTTGCATTATATTCATACGATGTCGTTAAATTCAGACGTCCCACATCTTCAACTGTTTTCACTGGATTTCCAGCATCGTTATACGTATAAACAGTTTTACGACCTTTAGGGTTCGTTAACGTAACTTCCTTCGAACCTGTATTATATGCAAGTGTCGTAGCTTTCCCTAATGGGTCCGTCACTTTTACTAATCTATTATTCTCGTATGCATACGATGTTTTATATGGTTTTGCATCTGTATGTTGCGGGTCATAAATAGCTGTCAGTACCCCATTATCATATCCATACTTATATACTTTTCCTTCTGGTGTTGTAGAAGAAACGAGTAAATCACCATCGTACTTAAATGTAATCGTCTTGTTATCTGGGCCGATTACACTTGATACTTTCTTATAGTGTTCATCATATTTCAGTACTAATTCTTTTCCTGAGGCATTCTTTATTTTTGATAAACGGAACTCATTATCATATTCATAAGTTGTTGTATTTCCGTATTTATCTTTTACATACCCGATCCCTCGTAAATCTGTATGATGATAGAAAGTAACTGTTTGATCGCTATCCTTTACTTCATAACCACCTGATACTTTCTTAATTTCTAAATATACACCAGTTGGTGCTTGGTACGTATTTTCACCAGTTTTAGTAAAAGTAATATCTGCACCATTTGCAGTATGTAACAGTAAGTTTCCCTCTGCATCTGGCCAAATTTTCTCTTCTAAACTACTGTACCACCCTTTACCAAACAAACCTATATGACCTAATTGACTATTATAAGTTCTGGCTAAGGAAGCATCTGGACCACGACCAGATAAAGTCATATCCTTTTCTTCCATTAAGAAGTTCCCATTAAATGCATTTACCTTTCCATTTAATACCGGAATTGATGCCCAGTAATCAAACATCCCCATAAATCCAAAGTCTTGAGAGAATTTAGGTTCAAAAGAATCCGAAAGCCCACTTTCAGGGTGCCCCGATTGATTATACGCTGTTACACGGAACCAATATTTTGTAAAGCCACCATACTGCCCACCTGAATTTCGATATACTGGCGATGGATCCATTGCCAGTTCTACACCTTTTTTATCATGATGAAGTAAAAACTGACCTTTTGCAATTTCATCTTTTGTAGGCCAAATTTTTTGATTTTGTGTTGTCCAGTTGGTTGTATTCCCTACATCAAAGGCCTCATAATCTTTTCCGTTAAATATCCAAACTTTATATCCAGATGCTTCAGGAACTGGCTCCCATTTCAATGTCACATATCCAGTTGCCTTATCGGTCGCATTAATATAAGCTGAACCACCTGGCTTTTTCACTTGTTCTAATGGAATAGTTGGAACTACTTCATCTGAAAGTGGACTATCGCCAAATGGATATGTCGCAACAATACGAATCCAATAACCACGTCTCGCGCTATAATCTCCATATGGGCTGCCTGCTAAATGAGCATTTTTATAAATTGGCCCTGGATTAACTGGTGCTTCTCCACCACTACTTGTACCGTCTGTATGGAACTCAAATTCCCCTTGTGCAATTTCAGCTGGCGTCGGGAAGATTTTTTTATCTTTTGTCGTCCAACTAGTCACATTCCCAACAGGAATATATTCATAATCATACCCATTAAAAATAGCAACTTTATAACCTGTTGCTCCTGGAACTGCATCCCATTGTATATTGAAGTGACCTGAACCACTACCACTACCATTTGAGTAAGTTTGTACTCTTGGCTTATTCGGTTTTGCGTAAGAATATTTCACTTCTAAGTACGGTGCATTTGCTCCGTTTTCAGCTGCAATAAATTTCTTCCAATGGTTTTGTCCATTTCCGTTTGCATGTAGCTTAAAGCCATTATTTTGCTTTGTGCCTTCCACCCATGCTTTTACTGTATTTGTTACGTTAAATTTTGCCCATTGTCCTCTTGTTACATCGGCATGCGCAATATTTGCAGAGTTCGGTTTATTATTCCAGTTCACTCCGCCAACATTCCAGCTACCTGTCACTTCATCTAACCAAACACCATTTGGTTGATTCGCATAATAATGCCAAACTGTATAGGCATGGAATGTTGCATCTTCAATCTTTGCACCTTTTAAATTTGAAACATTTGGCTTAACAAATGCAAAGTTTGTTCCAGATGAGCCATCATAATACCCAACTTTTAACGTGTAAGCATTTTGACCTGAATCCCAAAGTTTTCCTCCTGAATAATTGACAGTTGGATAGGCACTTGCAGCGTATGCATTTTCAAAGTTACCTAGTTCAACAGAAGGATCTACATATACCGGATATTTTCGCTCTGGTGCTTGTAACCACTGCGGGTCTGCAGTAACAGTTAATGTATATGTCTTTCCATCTGTTTTCTCAATATTGTAACGAACCGCATCTGACGTTACAGCCTCACCTGATTGTTGATCCACATTTGAATCGTTCATATACGGTTTCGGTAATGTGAAGACTTTTTCTTTTTTCTCATTTTGGAAGTCGATTGAACCATCTTCCTGTAAGCTCGGTGTTAAATCTGTTTCTAATGCAAAATTAAAAATGTGATGTCCTGTATATTCACGTAATACAAAATCTTCTTTTACGTTTTCATTAAACGTCGTACTCTTTAAATCAATATTCGGGAAAATCCCTTTATACCAGACTGTATTATTTTCATGTGTTGCATTAACTGGTGACGGCTTCACTTCACCTTTTTCACCATTTGCACTCATTAATTTATACTGAATAGTATGATCTTTTACTTTAAATTGAACGTACTTTCCATCTTGTGCTGACTTTTCAAATTCTGGTTCTAATGTTGTATTTTCTGTTACAATTTTTTCATTTGGTGCTTCTACTAATTTCGGTGAAACCTCTTCTAACTTTCCATCTTTCTCAATATGAATCGGTTCCGTATATACCTTTTTCGTATATGTACCATCATTATTATCGAAAACTTTTTCGGTTTCCGTTCTTTCTTCTACAATCTCAGTCGGATTTGCCTGTGCTTTAGCCTTATCCTTCTTTAACTGATCTGGATGTGGAGCTGGTAACTCCTTTTCCTCTTTCTTTTCTACTTCTGGACTTTGTTCTGAATTTGGAGATGGTGTAAACGGTGGTGCCGTTTCTGCCAATCCATTCAGTGGTATGGAGGTAACGATTAATGCAACTACGATAAGTTGAATTAAGTACCTATACCATTTCTTTGCTTCCATAAACTCACCTCGCTGAAATATTTTTAACATATATAATGTTACATATCACAATGTATATAAACGAAAAAGTAAAGTAAATATAGTTTTGAAGTTTTGAAGTTTTTGTGCACAAAATCCGACAATTCATCGACAATATTATAATTGTTATTCACATAAGATTAATTTTATATTATAATATTTCGTTTATATTGGTATAGATTTAAATACAGTTTATTGAGCTCCTTATTAAAAGAGGCAATACTTTTTCCACCTCTATTCCATTAATAAATCCCACAACAAAAAAGCACACAATCTATCCACCAAAGTGAACGTTGTGCGCCTTCATTTCTCATTTCATTCCGCTTCATTTATTTCTTTAACTTATCTGCCTTGGCAATAAATTGTGCTGCTTCTGCGCGGCTTACCGCTTTATCTGGAGCCCAGCCATTATCTGTTCCAATTGAAATCTTTTCTTGGATTAAAATATTGGCATACTTCGCACCCCAATGATTGTTTAAGTCAGCAAATTCTTTCGGTAGTTTTATATTTTCATTTCTTTCTAATTTATATGCATTTACTAGCATAGAAGCCATTGATGCACGGTTAATTAACCCGCTCGGATTAAAGTTACCCTTCTCATCACCTTTTACAATACCTGCTTTTTCAACAGCAGCGATATATGGAGTTGCCCAGTGATTTTGTGCATCACGGAATGATGGTTTTGCATCTTTCTTAATTTCTAACCCTAAAACAGTTGCTAATATTTTTGCAGCTGAACTACGATCGATATTTTCAGCCGGAGCAAATGTACCGTCTGGCTTACCGTTCACTGCTCCTTTATCTACTAAATATTGAACTGACTCTTGTGCCCAAGTTGGTACATCAGAGAATTTAGGCTTCTGTTCAATTGCACTCGCATCAACTTCAAACTGTACTTGATATTTATGATCATATTTAATTGCTGGAATTAATATATGCATTTGCATATTATATTTTTTCGAAAACTCATCAATTTCAAATTGAATAACTTTCGTACCGTTATTTACTTTATCTTCGGAGATTACTTTTACATCATGGAATATTCCTGCTTTATTTGGATCTTCTACTCTAAGGTACTGAAAATAGCTACTATCTTGAACTGTTAACGTAACGATTTTCTTATCACCTTGAATGGTTACTTTTGGATTTTTTAAATATGTAGACGCAACTGATGTATCATTCGTTTGATCTTTATAAGTCTTTAAAATAACGTCATATGTGCCATCTGCTAGTTTGCTATTTACTTTCATTTCTACTGCCGCTTCTGCTTTCGCAATCGGTGCCATAATACCACTGAATGGAACTGCTAAAGTTGCTGCTATAACGAACGCATTAACATATTTTTTCTTAATCATTATCAATACGACATCTCCTTTTATATGAATATACCCAACATAACTATCATATTGATAATGATTATCAATGTCAAATAAAATTAATAATACTATTTCCTACATAAGTACGCCTTCCTCTCGTTTTTAAAAAGTAAATAATGCGCCGTGTGAACTTTTCTTTCCAAATAATCAATAGAATATGAGCTTGATGGATCAACTAAATCACCTATTGCACCTGAAAGATGATCAATGACTTGCTGCAAAATTTCTAAGTTTTTCTTCTCACTTTCCGCGTTCATTTCATCCATAATGTCACAAATAAGATATTGCACTCGCCGCAAACGTAATTCCTTTTGCTCCACGTATATCTCCTCCTTATTAGTCATATTACGGTTTAAATATATGGGGCTATAGCTTAACCAATTCTAAAAAATATAAAGGCAACCACCTTCGTAAAGATGGTTGCCCCCATTTTTAAACTTGCATCGCTTTCTCTTTTAACGCTCTTCTTAACAATTTACCTGTCGTATTCTTCGGCAAATCTGTTAAAAATTCGATACTCATTGGTACTTTATATTTTGCTAAATGTAACGTGCAATAATGCATAAGTTCCTCTTCTGTTACGTTAGCTTGTTTCAAAACGACGTAAGCTCGCACTGCTTCTCCTAAGTTTTCATCAGGAACACCGATTACGACAACTTCTGCTACAGATTCGTGTGTATATAATACTTCCTCTACTTCACGAGGGTATACGTTATAACCGCCAACTAAGACGATATCTTTTTTACGATCAACGATATAGAAGTAACCTTCTTCATCCATTTTCGCTAAGTCACCTGTATACAGCCAACCATCTTTCAATGTCGCTGCTGTATCTTCTGGCGCGTTATAATATCCTTTCATAACGTTAGGTCCGCGAACAATTAATTCACCGACTGCACCAACAGGTACTTCTTCCCCAAGTTCGTTTACAATTTTATTTTCTACATGCCAAATATTTGTACCGATCGACCCAGGTTTACGCGGACGATCTAGCGGGTTAAAACAAGTAACTGGTGATGCTTCTGATAAACCATATCCTTCTGAAACAATAACGTCAAAGCGTTTTTCAAAGTTTTGCAGAAGAGCAACAGGCATTGACGCACCACCTGAAATACAAAGGCGAAGCGTCTTCACATCTTCTGCGCTTGCTTCTTCGAATAAATATAAATAATTGTACATCGTCGGTACACCAGCAAAAATCGTCGGTTCGTACGTACGACAAATACGGAATACTTCTTTCGGACTAAATTTCGGTAACATTAAAATGGTCGCGCCGTTCACAATCGGTGCATTTACTGCGACTGTTAAACAAAATACGTGGAACATCGGCAGTGCCGCAACGACGCGGTCATCAGCCGTATATTGTAAATACGAAGCCACATCGCTCGCATTACTATATAAATTTTTATGTGTTAACATCGCACCTTTCGGTTTTCCAGTTGTGCCTGAAGTGTATAGAATAACCGCTACATCTTCTTCATCTAGCTCTGGGCCTTCGTAAGTTAAATCTCCAGCCCCTATCATTCTCGTAAACGTTTTCATTTTTTCGGTTTCTACATGGTTAAAATCTGATGAGGTTTCGCATATGATGATGTTTTCAAGTGAAGGAAGTCTAGTTGTAAGAGATTGTATAACAGGTAGAAGGACGTCGAGTACGATGATTGTTTTTACATCTCCATTTTGTAAAATGTAATGCATTTCGTCTGCTGTATAAATTGGATTAACTGGAATAACAGTTGCTCCAGCTTTCATTGTTCCGTATAAACCGACCAAAAAATGTGGTGAGTTTCCAACAACTAATGCGACATTGTCCCCTTTTCCAATGCCCATTGCTGCTAAATTGCTAGAAAACCTTGTGACCATTTTGTTTAATTGGTCATACGAGACCGACTGATCCATAAATATATAAGCCGGTTTATCCCCCTTCTTTTTCGCCGTTTCAGCCAAAGATTGAACGAGATTCACACAAACCCCACCTTTATAAAATTTAGAATATTTAAAAATTCTAAATTAATTATATTAAAAGAAAATTAAAGTAGCAAGTGATATTCCATTAACTGCATATACAACAATCACCTCCTGTTGATTCACATTGGAAAGATAAGGGGATTCTATTCACCTACACATTATGAAACTAAGGCTAAAATCATTTCAGGATAATATGCACTCATCTTTTCGCTAAGTTTTTCTAGTTCCTCTTTATTCAAGCTCGTATGCTCCCCATACAAGTTGAATGCATCCGCTCCATTTTCATGAAAAAACAATGTAACATATAATGTCGGTAACCCATTATTGGCCTCATCTATCGACAAGACAAGGTCTAGTGTTTTATTCACCGTACTAAACGTTTCATTTCTTTTCCATTCCTTATTTTGAAACATTGTTTGTATATCATCTATCTTTCGTTTATTATCCGTATGCGTAAAATGTATGACATTATCCTTCGCTGGCTTTCCAATAGATAAAAGTGTGCGACTTGAGGAAGTTTCATCGTTACAAGCTGTCATTCCGATGACGAAGCTGAGCAGTAATACAACGTACATTACCCTTTTCATTTCAATTCGCCTCCTTTTGAATATATATATTCCTTTATAAGAGGCAAATGTCCTGTGATTTTATGGTGAATGAAATTATATCGGCGATTTTTAAAATATATCGACTTATCGATAAAACGTGACAATCTACGCAAAAAAAGAGGCTGCCCGTTACGGCAGCCTCCCTTATTTTTAGAAGAATAAATGTAAGAAATCTTCTGTTGTAATATTACCGAAGTAGCGTTTGATATCTACATCTTCTAAAGCTACAGTGAATGCATCTTTATCAAACTGTACGCCTGTTAGACGCTCTTCAATGTCATGCACATCTAGCGATCCGAAGAAGTCACCGTAAATTTTACATTCTGTTACTGTTCCTTTTTTCACTTCAAGACGAACGTCAACTTGTCCAACGGGGAAGCGGTGTGAATGTTGTAAGTTGAACTTCGGAGATTTCCCGTAGTTCCAATCCCAATTTTGGTAGCGTTCTTCAGAAAGTTTATGGATCTCTTTCCAATCATTTTCTGTTAATTCGTACGTTGGAATTTCTGTTTCCCCTTCGAAAATTGTTTCTAGAAGAAGTTGTCTAAACTCTTCTGTCGTCATTTTTTCTTTTAAGAATTCTGTAATGTTCGCAACGCGGCTACGGATTGATTTAATACCTTTTGATTGAATCTTATCCATTTTTACTTTTAACGCTGATACGACGTGATCGATTTCAGAGTCAAATAGTAACGTACCGTGACTGAACATACGACCTTTCGTTGAGAACTGCGCGTTACCTGAAATTTTTCTGCCTTCAGCTAAAATGTCGTTACGGCCACTTAGTTCTGCATTTACGCCTAATTTACCAAGCGCTTTCGTTACAGGCTCTGTGAATTTTTTGAAGTTGCTGAAACTGTCTCCGTCATCTTTCGTAATAAAGCTGAAGTTTAAGTTTCCTAAATCGTGATATACTGCGCCTCCGCCTGATAGACGACGAACGACATGAATACCTTTTTCTTTTACATAATCTGCATTAATTTCTTCTACTGTGTTTTGGTTTTTACCAATGATAATCGAAGGTTTGTTAATGTAGAACAGTAAATATGTTTCGTTAATATCTAAATTCTTCACACAATATTCTTCAATTGCTAAGTTTATTCTAGGATCTGTAATCCCTTTATTATCAATAAATAACATCATATCACCTCATGAGTTCCATACGTAGCCACTATGCGCTAGCGTAATGTGGCCACTGAAAATTTGTTTTGCTTCTGTTACTAAATCAGATGGGTTGCCTGTATGCGGTAAATGCGTTAATAAAAGTTCTTTTACATTTGCATCTTTCGCAATACTTGCTACTTCTGTACTATTCATATGCCCAGCTTTTGCAGCCTCTTGATGTGCATACATATTACACTCACAAATGAAAAGATCAGCATCTTTTGTGAATGGAATAAATTCAGGAATATAACTGGAATCAGCGCTATATACTACAGCGTCACTACCAGCTGTAATACGCATCGCAAAACATGTAACAGGATGAACAGTTTTTAAGAATGAAATCGAGAACGGTCCAACTTGAAGTGTTCCTTCTGGATTGTACGCGATTCCTTTCGTATGCGGTTCATGTGTTAAAGAATGGAATCCATTCTCGTCAAACGTATGACCGTATATTGGTAATTCCGGTAGTTGCCTTGTTGTCGCACTCGTAATTAGTCTCGCATATTGCAATACCCCAATGTCTGCAACATGATCATGATGATAATGTGATAGTACAACTGCATCTATATCAGATGGTGTTATATATTTTTGAAGCTGTGCTAGTACACCACTACCACAGTCGACAAGTAAACGAAAACCATCGTGTTCAAACAAATACCCCGACGTTGCTTCTCCCGCTTCTGGAAAGCCGCCCCAAAAGCCGACAACAGTCATTTTCATATGTATCCATCCTTTCTAAAACCGAGTAGGAATGCATGTTTCACTTACATTCTACATTGTTAACTATAATCCATTTCCTAAACTTTTTCATTATTTTTCAACTTTGTTATAAAACAGTTGTTGACTTTTGTTTTTTGTACTAATACAATAATAGTAAGAAATGGAAATGGAGGGATTGACATGATCGATCAACCAATGGAGTTTTTCAGAAATTTACCAACGAAAACTTGTGCGCACTGTGGGAAAGAAATTGATGAGCAGCACGAAGCATACCATAACAAATGTGATGACTGCGTTCACGAAGAATAGTAGTTTATGAACATAAAAAAACCTAGCAGACATAGTCTACTAGGCTAATAACATCGTATCCTTCTTCATCGTTGAACCTTTCACCAAGAGCTCCAGTTCAAACTCATACAATTCTTTTTGTCGATAATTTTTCGTATGGATTTTATCCATCATCAGGTCGACAACTTTTCGGGCCATCTCATCGATTGGCTGTTCAATTGTCGTAATACCTGGCTCAGTAATCTGTGATAATATTTGATTATCAAAACCGATAACAGCGAGATCATCTGGAATGCTCCAGTCATGGTGTTTTGCCTCTGAAATGATTCCAGCTGCAACCTCGTCGCCTCCTGCCAAAATCGCGGTAGGATTTTTTTTGTCCTTTAATACTTCATGGAATATTCTCTTTCCATCATCCCAAGAGAAAGCGTTTTCAAGAAAATCGATCGCTTCTACTTGGCGGCTCTTCTCTGTTATGGCACGTAAAAAGCCCATTTTTCGCTGCTGGCTAACCACTTTGGTTTCGTTTCCACGGCAAAAAATAAGATTACGATATCCTTGTTCTAACACATGCTTAGCAGCTATGTATGCTCCTTGCGCATGATCAAACTTCACTGTTGGAACATTTGCTTCCTCAATATATTCATTACATAACACGATTGGACCGTGCTGTAAGTATGGCTCTACATCTTCCCACGGATTTTCTAGTGAACATAGAATAATCCCATCTACTTGTTTCGTAGATAATAATTGTAAATACTCCATCTCTTTTTCCGGTAAATATCTTGTTTGACAAATAATCAGTTTATATTTATGTTCAGAAGCAGCAATTTCAATTGCTTCAATAAATCTACTGAAGAAAGGATTTGTAATCCTTGGAACTAGCACCGCAATTGTTTCCGTCTTTTGTTTACGAAGCCTTCTCGCCGCAGAATTAGGAACGAAACCTAAATGCTTCATTGCTAATTGAACCCTTTTTTTCTTCTCATCTGAAACATATGGATGATTATTAATCACCCTAGAAACCGTTGTCCTTGATAACCCCGCTAATTTCGCCACGTCCTCTATAGTCGACACGAAATTCTCCCCCTTTGCATGAAAACGTTTTCTTAAATTGATTATATAGTATATTATTGGAAACTGCAATATGGGTTGTTATGATTTTACTATATTAATATTATACATAGGGAAAAGTCTGTTAATTGGCGGGGGATTGATACTGCTTTTAGACTAAAAAAGATGAACATAGCATAACGTATATACATCTTCTTACTAACCCTTTATTCAATATAAAGCCCCATCAATACGTCATCTCCATATGTTCCATCTTCATATTTAATTTGCTTTCTTTGTCTTCCTTCTTCTACAAACCCCATACGTTTATACACCTTAATCGCCCTATCATTAATAGAAACTACGCCTAAGCAAATTTTCTCTAAACCTTCCTGCCCTTTAGCCCAACTAATAAGAAATTCAATTAGTTTCGTACCAATTCCTTGATTACAGTACGCCTCTCTAATCCCCATTCCCATTGTACCTGCATGTCGTAGACGTTCTAGTTCGTAGCGGTTGAAAAGTAAAAAGCCAACTACCTTACTATCTACTTCATAAACTATATAAAGATTCCCTTTTTCATTGCTTTTCCGTATCTTTTCTTTTTCTGCATCAATATCATTTGGTAATTCACTTGGAGACACTATAAAAAACTTTGTAGTAGTTTCCGATAATATAATTTCTTTTCTAATATCTATAATTGCTTCCGCATCAATCTCTTTTGCTAATCGTATCACTAAATCACCTCTTACCTTTTTCTAAAAACTCCAAAGAAGAATAGTAACGTGAGGATTCCCCGCTAATTCATTATTTTAACTCCTCCCACTTTGTCCAAACTTCTCTCCCGTTTATATGCTACATATTATCCTCTCGATCCATAAACCCGTGCACAATAAACTCACGTCTAATCGTACAAAAATCATCGTGATATTGCTTTATGAATGTATTAATTTCTTTTTCCGTATATTGATTTTCAGCGTTTAATTTGCTGATTAAATACTCTAATCATACTAATTTTTTCTTCTTTTGACCTGGAATCGATTTTAGGCGGTCCTCTTTATCGAAAAAGTTACGAATCGTCGTATCTCTGAATTTTATTTCACTTTCAGTCATTTTGTTGTCCTCCATCGGTTTTTATGCAATGAAACTTTATTATTTGTCCTTACTATTCTTCTTCATTCTTTCACTTACAACATTCATAAAGTAATACCCGCTAATTAGCACATAGTAGAATAAAAGTATTCCTAATGTATCTTTTATACTTGTATATTCCTCTTTATGAAACGAGATAGGTGAAAGAGTGAAAACAAGAAAGAAAATTAGTGGATATAAGATAAAATAGTAAGTAAGATTTCCTTTCATCATATCAGCCCCTCTATTTTATGTTTCTCTGTAAATTGTTGTAATTCCTTTTCTTTCGTTTAGACTGCAATCAGAAATTACAAGCAAGAGCTCCAAGGACAAATTGATTGAGTGCCTAGAATAGCTGAATTAGCATTAAAAAGGATAGGCATGGAATTAAGAACTAAAATAAAAAAGCACCGAAAAGGTGCTTTTTTCTACGCTTCAACCGATTGATTTTCAGCAATATTTCTAAATTGTCGTTTGTGCATCCAAGTTAATGATGCAATCGTTCCAAGTGATAATACCACGATGAAAATCATGAGTATCCCTACGTTTTGCCACATGAAGTTAAAGTCTCCACTTGATACGACTGCTTTCAATCCTGATACAGAATATGTCATCGGTAACCAAGCGTTGAATGGTTGTAAAAACTTCGGAATCAATTCTAGTGGGAATGTTCCAGCACTCGTTGTAAGCTGAATAATTAATGTGATGATGGCAATGAAACGACCTGCATCACCGAATGCTGTTACTAAACATTGAATTAATGCGATAAACGCTAAACTTGTAACGATGCTAAAGAGTATGAAATACGGAATACTTTGTACTTCTACACCTAATCCGAATAGTAATATAATATCTGCTACTATCGCTTGAATAATACCGACTGATAGTAAAACACCGAACTTACTAATAAACCAACTAAATCCTGATTTTGGAACGCCAACTGTATCACGTAATGGATATACGATTGATAATAGCAATGCCCCAACAAATAAACCGAGCGATAAGAAATACGGTGTAAATCCAGTTCCGTAGTTAGGAACTTCCGCCATTTTCTCCGTCTTCACTTTTACAGGACTTGCAAACATATCATACGTTTTATCCGTCCCTTTCACTTCACCAGTTTTCTCTGCTCCTTCGCCAAGTTTCTCAGCTAGTTCACCTGAACCGTCGTTTACTTTTACGAGGCCATCTGTTACTTTTCCAGAGCCGTCTGCTAATTTATTTACGCCGTCGATTAGCTGGGTTGAGCCTGTTGATAATGTACTTAATCCTGTTGTTACTTGGCCAGAGCCATTTGCTAACTTGTTTACTCCATCAACTAATTGACCTGTTCCTCCTGATAATGTGCCCAATCCTGTTGTTACTTGACCGGAACCGTCTGTGACTTGGCTAGATCCCCCCGCTAACTGATTTATTCCTCCAACCATTTGATTGGCGCCACTAGATAATTCACCTAAGCCACCATTTAATTTCCCTAAACCACTTGTCACTTTTCCTGATCCGTCTGCCAATTGATTTACACCTGTAATTAATTGATTTGATCCTGAAGATAATTCACCTAAACCACCACTAAGCTTACCCGCTCCATTTTTCAACTCATTAACTCCATTTACAAGCTTCGGACCATTTTCAGCCAACTGACTAACACCAACATTTAATTCTTTACTTCCTTCTGCTACATTATTTGCTCCAAGTTTTGCTACCCCTAGCCCTTGACCAAATCCTTGGAAATTAACCAAAAATTTATTTTGCTCTGTTGCTAATTTTTCGATACCAGCTACTAAACCATTTAGATTTCCTGCAGTTGATACCTTTATTTGCGCTCCCTCTCTCCCCTCATTCATTACACTTTTTAACTGTGATACATTTTTATTTACTATATTTGTTGTACCGACAAATTCTGTCGATTTCTTTTGAACTGTATCTGTACTTTTCTTAACATTTGCTATAAATGGTTCTAACTTATCTTGATATTCTTGTGGTAAACTTGCAATTTGTTCTTTCAAAGCTGCAACATCTTTTGTTGTTTCATTTGCACTCTCTGCATTAGATAGAGAACTTTCTTTTAGTTGCTCTACGCTTGCCGCTGTTTTATTTATCTCTACGTTTACTTGTTGTGTTGTATTAGACGATTTTTGTTCATTTGCTTGACTAGTTACAACACTTTGTACTTGATTGTTTAAATCTTGTAAACCTTGCTGAATTTTTTGTGCCCCTTCTTCTAGTTGATCTTTTGCACCATCTAGTTTCTCTAAACCACTTGAAAGTTCACCTGTGCCCTTTTGTAATTTATTAGTACCTACAGAAGCACTTTTCAATCCATTATTTAATTCAATAGATTTACCCTCTAATTCTTTTAAGCCACCATACAATTGAACTGAGCCATCAGAAAGATTTCCTATCCCTTTTTGTAACTCACCCGATTTATTAACTAGCACATTTAAACCACTATTAACTTGACTAGAACCACCATAAAGTTGCCCTGCTCCATTTAATAGTTCATTAATTCCAATCTGCATTTCTCCCGTTTTACTGTTTAACATATTTAAACCATTTGTTACTTTACTTGAACCAGCTGTTACCTGACCAGATCCATCTAACAGCTTATTAATACCAACTGTCATTTCCCCTGATTTTCCTTGCAACGTATAAAGGCCATCTGTCACTTTTCCAGATCCATCTACTAACCTACCAACTCCATCCTTCATCTCTCCAGACTTCCCTTGAAGTGTATGAAGGCCATCCGTCACTTTACTTGAACCATCATGCAGTTCACTTGATCCGTCGTGTAGTTTATTTGCTCCTTCTGCCCCATCTGCTAATCCTTTTGAGACGTCTTGAATGGAATCAAACATTTTCTCTGCATATGTTTTCGTTAACGTACTTGATACTTCACCTTTAATTTTTTCAATGGCTGTTCCGCCAATTTGTGAAGATAAGAAGTTTAAGCTTTCGTTTGGAATGTATTCTAAGTTTAATGGTTTGGGATCATCTTTTAATAACGTTGTAGCGTTACTTGAGAAGTCATTTGGAATGCGTACTAGCATGTAATACTTTCTACCTTCCATTCCTTTTTTCGCTTCTTTTTCACTTACAAATTCCCATTTGAAACTTGTATTATCTTTTAAGTTATCAACGAGACCTTTTCCGACCTCAATTGGTTTCCCATCAAATACTGCACCTTTATCTAAATTGACTACCGCAACTGGTAAATCATCTAACTGTTTATACGGATCCCAAAAGGCCCATAAAAACATACCTGCATATAAAATTGGTACGAATAATACCGCGATAATTGGAATTAATATTTTTTTACTTTTTATAATTTCAGTAAACTCTTTACGAAGCAACTGATTCCATTTCATCATTTCTCCCCCTTTTCTAAATGACCAAATTGTTCATTCGGTCATTTTCTCCCAAATAAAAAGGCTATACCTATTCATACATATGCCTTATCCCCGAATTTATACTATGCAACTTTTACTCAATATGAAATTACTATTTCTATTTTCCCTCCTTAAATTAAAGATATGACCAATTTATTCATTTGGTCATTTGGTCATTTGGTCATTTTTTATAATAATAAAAGGATTATCTTAATTTGACAATCCTTTTAATAAATAAAGTTCAAATAATTCTGCAATTTTTTCTTTTTCTAGCGGTTCATGATTTTTTTCCCAATCAAAAATAAGCGATACGTATAAGCGAAGCATAATAAATGCTGTAATTTCCGGATCACATTTGCTAATTTCACCTTTTTCAATCGCAATCTTTAAATACGATTGAATGACAGAAACGATTTCCACATCTACTTGTTGCATCACTTCTTGTACTTCTTTCGTTCCCATATCACGCTCTTCTTGAATTAACTTAATCATGAGCTGATGTTCTTTTCTGAATTCTAATATGCTATATAATGCTCTATGTACATTTTCAAAAAATGAAACATCTGAACGAATTGCATTTTCTGCAACTTGCTTCATTTCTGTAATTAAATTAGAAATAATTTCACCAAATAGCTCTTCTTTATTTTTGAAAAAAGTATAAATCGTCCCTTTTCCTACATTCGCTAACTTCGCTACTTGATCCATCGTTGTTGCTTTATAACCGAACGCTGAAAAAGACTTTGTTGCAGCTTCAATAATAGAACGTTTTCGATCTATCGCCACATCGTCACCTCCAAAAATGACCAATTGGATAATATAGTCAATCAGTACATCTTTGATATTACCACACGCTTACATTCTATACAAGCTCTCTTTTTTATTATTTCCAACATAAAAAATTCCAGTCAGTGTATACCATACTGTCCATAGTGTATCAAAAAATATACTTGTATGGAAAGCTAGAATATATTCATAATAATTGCTGGCTAAATCACACTAGAAATTTAATAAAATAGACAGTGTTCTTAAAACTAAAAGTTTAAGAACACTGTCTTTTATTTTGACATAGAAAGTAATATTTTCTCCATTTCTTTCTTAGTTAGCTCATCATCGATTATCTCTTCGTATATCTTTGTATCTCTTGTAAAAATATCATTCACTATGACAATTTGATACTCACTATTCTTACCTTGTGCTGGTACAAACATTTTAAGGCCTCTTAACTTCCCCTCTCCATGAGAAGCTTTATTATATACCATTCCTTTCCCATCTAAACTATAACTTTCTAGATTCTCTACTCCAGGCATCATATAGTGTAGCGGATCCTTAGTACCATTACCATCCATATACATCCTTGACTGATAAATCGTAAAACCATATTTTCCTTTTGTATATTCTGATTTAATAACTAATTCTACATCTCTTCCAAAATATGAGTCAGCCCATTCTCTCTTTAACTCATAACCTTCAGGTATATAAGTCGGCTGCTTAATTTGATACGGTACATGTTCTTTTGCTTCTTCTATAGTATATGTTAAAGACTTCTCCAGCTTATCTCCAAGCGGTTTTAATGTCTTCTCAATAGTAGCTAGTCTTTCTTGATCAGTTTTCTTCAAGCGTTCAGGTTTATATTCCTTTGTATCTCCATCATAATTCTCAGGCACATTTTTCTTAACCATTGCTTTTTTATGAATTTCTTGCGCTTCCTTAAATAATCGAACATACTGCTCAAATTCTTCTTTTGTAAAATTCTTTTCTGCCAAATACAAAAAATCTGTATTCTTTTTATATGACGTTATTGACATCCCCCATTCTCTACTTGCATTCTCCGGTGTACCTAATACTGTTTCTATCGCTTTTTCAAATGCCGCTTTAGATTGCTTTTTTTCTACAACTTTTTCTTTCTGTCTTTCATCTCCCTCAGTTATCCTTGCATTTAATAAAAATCCGCCTGCTATAGCTGCTATAGCAATAACTCCAAGTAAAGAAAGACGATACGATTTCTTTTGGAAATTTTTAATCATAATGATTCTCCTTTTTAGTGTTCGTTTATTCCTACTTAAATTTGCTAGGCTTGGTGCTTGATAGGAATAATGTTCTAAAAGGGTAATAATTGTATGACCGTATGCAATTTTCTCCTCTTTATCTATAAAAGTAAGTGCATATGCATCACAGGCTAACTCTTGATCTTCTCGCATACAGAAATAGGCGTACCAAAGAATCGGATTGAACCAATTTAATAGGATTACACTGTACATAATCCAATTTACAGCTATGTCGTTTCTCTTAATATGAGCTAACTCATGGTAATAAACATATTGTAATTGTTGCTCATTTAATACTTTCATATGTTTTTTTGATAGTAATACTTTCGGGCGAAAGAAACTAAAAACAGTTGGGCTCGCAATCTTTCCTGCTAAACGTAATGAAACTGCCTTCTTTATTTTCATAGACTGCTTACAGCGATTAAACACTGTAACGACCTGTTCATCCGTAATATCCGGTTGTTTCTTTATGTACGAATATAACCGTCTATTTGTAAGAAACGTAATAACTGCTAATACGATGACCCCAGCTAGCCACACATACAAAGCAATTTTGTATAAAGAAAATGTAGTCTGTTGTTCCGCACCCGCTTTTACTTCAGGTCCACTATTTTTTGTCACAGTTTCTGAATTTGGTTCTAAGTCCATTGTCTGCTTCATCTCGTTATTCACTGTATTCTCAGGTGAAGATGTATTTTTCTGAATAACTTCCGACACACTAGAACTATAAGAAAGTAATGAATAAATGCTATAAGAGCTATCTGGTGACCAAGGTAAAAGGAGTCTTATCATTAGTACGATCCACAGCATATATTGCCATCGGGGCGTTAATTTATTTCTAAATAGTACTTTTATACATAAAATAAATCCAACTAATACGCTAGCCATAAGTGACGTTTCTATAAGCCAATCAAAAAAAAGAGGAAGGTATACATTTATAAGCATGTCTATCATTGTTATCTATCCTTCCTCTTGTTCTCCTCTGTCTTCTCATCTAAAATGCGTTTCAGTTCATTAATATCTTCTGAAGACAATTTTTCCTCTTTTAAAAAATTAACAAGTAATGGCTTGAACGCTGCGCCACAAAAACGCTTTAGCAAAGATTTTGTTTCAACTTGCAAATAATTATCTTGTGATACTAACGGATAATAAGCATACATGCGCCCTTTATCTTGATGGTAAGAAACAGCTTCCTTTTGTACTAACCGATTAATTAATGTACGGATGGTTTTCGGTTTCCAGTCCATTGCATCTTCTAGTTCTTCTATAATTTCATTCGCTGTTTGTGGAGAGTTAGACCAAAGCACTTTCATAATTTCTAATTCAGCTTCAGATATTTTAGGTAATTGATTTGTCATAGTATGTTTCACTCCTTTGTATTACATTTGTAATCTATAATTAAGATTACAAATGTAATACTTAATTGTCAACCATATTTTAGAAAAATATAATTTCAGCTAAACCTTACTTACAAACAACAAATTTCCCTTTTTTCAAATAATCAAATAAAAAAACAAGAAAATCTTTACATTTAATAGTAATATAGAAAATAGACAAGTTTATCAAAATAGTGGAGGCTTTTTCAGTCATGATGCGTGCGCTTCGTTTAAATATAAAGCAAGCTTTTGGTAGTCGTATTTCTTTAATTATTATGTTTAGTGGATTCGTTCTTATTTGTATTTATCACTATTACTATGTCATTCGTTATTTAGGAGACGCTGCGAGTGGACCTATTTCAACAGATATAAAATGGATCGGATTTCGCGACAATGAAATGGATGTTTATTTATTATTAATGCCAGTTATTGCGAGTTTCCCCTTTAGTACAAGTTACAATTCGGATAAGTCAGATGGTTTTAAACCGTTTGTGAGTAAGGGGATTTCTATATTTCCTTATTCAGTAATGAAATATATCGTTACGTTTTTTTGCGGAGGATTTCTTTATACATTTCCATTCATCTTATCGTTATTATTTTGCAAATTAACCATTCCAGACGGAACACCTACGATTGGTTCAGGCATCATAAATGCTGATGGAATGTTCGCAAACCTATATTTCGATGCGCCTCTCACTTACATTACTGTATATATCGGAATTAATTTTTTATTTGCAGGTTTAATGGCTCTTTTAGGACTTGCTGCATCTGTATGGTCACAAAAGGACTATATGGCAATTCTCTTTCCATTTGCAGTTGCCTCCATTCCTTACGTCCTGCTAAATACAATATTTCCTTCAATAGGCGGAGCACCTATTCATTTATATGATCCGAAACAACCATTGCAAGGCATGTCACCGTACATTTTAACGTTGCAATGTACTTTCTTCCTTCTCGTTAGCTTATTTATGTATATACAAGGCGTAAAGCGGGATAGAAAAAAATATAGAAGAAGACTGCAAAAAAGAGATCGGTGTAGAAAAGCGTTTCAAGCAATTTCGGACTAAATCATTGAACGAATAAGAGCGTAATTCCCTAAGTTAGCTTAGAGAATTACGCTCTTATTATCATTTACATTTATCAATCTTATAATCATCTCCCCTTTACGGCGTACCTGCTAATCCCCATAAAATAATGACCGCCGCAAAATAAATCACTTTAATACCTACAACTGAACATAATAAAATAATTGCATATGTACTTAATTCTCTTCTTGCGCCTATTAGAGTAAAAATAACTGCCAAACTAAACGTTACATAGGACGATGCTGTATGTATTAAGTTATATGTAATATCCAAATTTTGAGTAAGTCCTGTTACATCAGCTACAAACTGAAGCATGACGATTGTACTAAAAAAAATTGCAAGCTGATTCATTAACTTTCCATTTAACCACGCTTGCATCTTTAACCTCCTTTTTATAAAAAGCTGAATTTTTAGTTAATTTTAACATGATTTTTACAGAAAAAGAACGCTCAGTATATCTCTAAGCGTTCTTTCATGACTATTTAAGAAGCTTTCTTCAAATCAATTTGAGCAAGTACTGGGTCGTGGTCACTTACACGTCCATGTTCTTTCATAATGTTCGAGTTTAAGTGTACTGGATCTACAATTGTGTGTGGTGCGATGTTGTTTGTTACTAAAATATGATCTAACACTTGTGCATTTCCTTCATGAATATACGTGTAGCGGTTCTCTTTCGGCACTGTGTTTAACATATTCTTTAAGTTTGTTCCTTCTAATGTTTTTAGTGGTTTAGCGAACTCAAAATCGTTCATATCCCCTAACACAACAACTGGTGCATTCGTGTTCTTTTTCTGAATTCCTTGTACGAAGTGATTTACTTCTTGTGCTAACTGAATTCGTTTTTCTTCACTCTTTAATACGAGCGGCTGCACTTTTCCAAATGGCGTTGCATCTCCTATTTTTGAGTTTAAGTGATTTGCAACGACAACAACGTTTTGTCCTTGGAACGTAAATTCTGCTGCAAGCGGTTTACGTGTACTTTCAAATAATGGATTTTCGTCTCCAATGCGAACGACATTTTTATCAAGTAACTTCGGTACTGCTGCTAATTTCACGCGTGATGGGTTGTAGAAGAAACCGACGCGAATATTCGCTCCTGGTGCTCCTCCGTCTAGATTATTGTTCGGAGCAATTTCTACATACTCATACTTTGGTCCACGAATTTCTAGAACTGCATCAATGATACGTTTTGCGCTTAATGAAGCATCTGTTGTACCGTCATTAATCGTTCCGTTATTATCTTGCATTTCCTCTACACCGATAATATCTGGCATTTTTAAATTGTATTTAATAGAATACGCTAACGCTTTTACTTTTTCATCTGTTGTTTCTTTTTTATTCGCCGAGAAGTTTTCAATGTTATATGTAGCAACTGTTAACTTATCAAGACGAGGCTGAATATTTGCCCCTACTTGCTTAAATCCACCGTCCACTACAGATGGTAATTCTGTTATTGGCGAAATGCGGAACGAACCGTAATCATATCCGACTACCCCTGTTATATCTCCAGTAAAAGTATCTCCTACTTTTGCTACATAATCACGAGGGACTTTTACAGAAAGACGCTCTGGATTTAATTGATTTTCATCTAATACAGGTGTGCCATATTTCGTTACGACTTTATCTCCGCCATTTTTCACTGTTACATATAAATTGCCGTTTTTCTGAGGGGCAATAATTTTTGGTGTTGGCATCGTAACGCGCATACCTTCTACACTTTCATAAAAGTCGATTGCATCTTCATTTGGATCAAATAAACCGAATGCATCATTATCGATAATTTGATCAGGGATTTTCACACCGTTTTCTCCAAGTAGAATCGGTGCTGGTAAAGATTGATCTTTCGCGATTACAGCAACGCGGCTCGCTTTAATTTCCGTCGTCGTTAAATCTGTGTCAAACCTTTCTGCATATCCAGGACCAACATATTCTTCTACTTCTCCATCAACTTGAATAAGATCTCCTACCACTACATTCGCATCTTTTTTGTATACGTACATACCTTCTGAAGTAGCTGGATCATTATCTGGCTGATTATCTTCTATATAAAAGCCATTTTTATCAAGCGCTGTTACAACGCCTTCCACATTGTATACTTTCTTTCCTTTGTAAGGAGAAATATGTGATTTTCCTTGAATATCATGAATACGAACCTGTTCATTGTTTACGATAACAAATGAAAATGTTGAAATGGCTGAAGAAGTAAGCCCTTCTTTCTCTGCGATTGCTTTAATCACACTATTTTCATTCACTACAATTTGTCCGTTATAACGAACACTCTTGTTTGTAGGGTTAGAGCCATCTAACGTATAGTAGATTGTTGCTCCTTCTGTATTCGTTGTTAATGTTACCGCTGTGCCCTTCGCAACTTCTCCGCCACCTGGCGAAGCTACTACATCGCTAACACGGTTTTGTCCTTCCCCTTGAAACTTATGAGCCGTTACCGATTTTAAACCGGGGCTACTAAAATATAATTCAAGCGTCCCTGTTAAACTAACTTTCTTCCCGATATTTTCAGGATGATCTTTCACGTTTACTGCCGCTCTCACATCACCCTTTGGCAACTGAACAGGCATGATTTTGTCTGGATTCGTTTCATTTGGCGAATCCGCAATTGCTACGTTTGTATCATCAAACTTAGCCGGATCTTTCGTGTATTTAGAAGGACTTTGCGTATATCCAACGATATATCCTTCCACTATCCCCTTCGTTTTCCCTTGCTGCTTAAATACTTGAATTGCTTTTTCTACTGACATAGAAGTCGTTTCTTCTGCTTGTACTAAAGTTCCAGTAAATGAAAGCAATAGTATGAATGATAAAAAGACACTTAACAATTTCTTCACAGTCATTTTCCTCTCCCTATTTCATATTTTCTCAGCATTTCTATCATATCAAATGATTCGTTATATAGAACTACATTTCGACAAGTTTTACAAAAAATTTATTTAATTTACAAGCTTTCAAACTATAATACAAAATAATAATTTTACACCTTCTACGAATGCGCTCTATAATGTTAGAGAGAGAAAACAGAAAATATCGAAATTTCATTGGCATGTAAAATGGATTCATTTGAATAGGAGTGATTGGATGAAAGTGCAAACAGAAACATACCGCGCAGCTATGAATGGAACATTAGAACGTCATTTTTCAGATATGATTGCTGTTATACCAACTAGAATTACGATTGAACAGTTAAAACAGCGGCTAGAGACTATCTCTACTAAAGTGGATGAATTAAAAATTGTTTACAGTGATGAGACAAGCCTTATTGTTGAGTTACATATGGATGAAACAATCATACCGTATGAACTGCATATTGATGAAACGAGCGATCCAGAAGAATATAAAATGTACAATAGACAAGATTCTACAATCGTAGATCGTAATTTTGAAGATGCTGCTTATGGCACTGAAATTTTCACTCGTACGCTATTTGTAGGCGATGTGCTGGACTGCTTTTTCCAGCAGTTACAGTTTTTATGGAACATCGCTCCAGATTTGTTATTTGTAATCGATTCAAGTGCAGCAATGAAAGTAATATCTAGAAGTTATATTGAATATCACGTTGAAAATGAATTGTTACCTGACATTCCTGACTTGTACGTTATTCATTCTGTTTATGAAGACGATAAAGACGGTGGGCCTACGCAATATTGGTTTCATACACATGGTCTTTTAAGAGCAGGTGTAACAGAAATAGAATTAATTATTCCAAATCGTATTTCTTCCTACTACGGCATTAGCGATTTCTTTCAAACATTTGCTAATAATGCCGTTGAGAATGGACAAGTCCCTATGAATGAGCCTATCGTGATCGCGCATAGTCAGCAAGGTTCTATACATACAGTAGCTGTTCCATGGGAAAAAGGATTATCTTATATTGGGTATAAAACGAGTATGGATCAATTATCTTCAATCGAGGATGAAGAAGTGAAACTACAACCAATAGATGCACAAAACACATTCTTAGGCGGGATGGATGACCGAGATGAATACCATCAATCGCCATCTGTTCTCTTGTTCAAATTTGATACTTCAGAAGAATGTATTGAAAGCTTTTTCAAAGAACACGAGGAAGCTACAGGGCTCATGTTCTATAAAACAAATAGCGAAACGGCTCGTATGGCTTACAATGCAAAAAATACTTTCGGGTATTTCAGCAACATTTTTCACATTGAACAATCGAATGAAGATTTTCGTTTCCTCGCTAAGTTTGGTATTTCCTACGAAGAAGGAAACAGTGAACATATGTGGTTTGAAATGCAAAACATTACGGAAGATTTCATTCAAGGAATACTCATTAATGAACCATATTTTATAAAAGATATGAGCGAAGGAAATAGTTATCAGTTAGATTTTGATAACTTAACAGAGTGGGTTATTTATGCAGGGGATACCGTTATAAAGCCAAATAATTTATATATGTTTATTGGTGAATAAGTAACAAAACGCCTTCAATGTGATTGAAGGCGTTTCACTTTATTGTGCAATTAATTCGGTATCCATTACTTTCTCCAAATGAGATAGTACACGCTTTGCAGCTTTCTCACCTTGATCAATACAGTCCGGAAGACCAGAACCAGCGTAAGAACTACCTGCCAAGTATATTCCTGGCAACTCTTTTTCCATAAATGTTGTGAGTTTCTTCATTCGCTCGTTATGACCTACTGTATATTGGGGCATTGCTTCTTTCCAGCGGCTTACGACTGTAAACTCTGGATCCTCTGTAATATCCATCGTCTTTCGTAAGTCTTCTAGTACAAGCTCCACGAGTTCCTCTTCTGTTTGTTCTACAACTGCTTCATCACCAGGTCGTCCAACGTAACACCTAAGAAGCGTTTTTCCTTCTGGCGTTGTATGTGGCCATTTTTTATGTGTCCACGTACATGCTGTAATTGTGTAGTCGCTATTTCGAGATACGACAAATCCTGTACCATCAATATCGCGCTGAATGGCTGATTTCGGGAAAGCCATTGCGACATTCGCAACTGATGTGGACGGAATGTTGCGGAAGAAACGAAACTGCTTGTACTGCGCGAACATAGATGGCAATACTTTATGTGATGTTGCCACTACGACCCCGTCCGCTTCTATTTCTTTTCCGTTACTAAGAGTAATCGTATAACCATCACCAAGTTTTGCAATTTTTTCAATGCGTGTGCCCTTTATTATCGTACCTTCATGCATCTTCACTTCGAGAGATTCTACGATAGATTCTAAACCTGTTTTCACTGTTTGGAAGATTCCTTTTTTCGGTTCAGATGTCTCTTTTTTCGGGGCAAGTGTACGCATACCGAGTGAAATACTGCGATGCTTCTGCTCAATTTGATACATTTGCGGGAATGTTGACATTAAGCTCATTTCATCAATATCCCCTGCATAAATACCCGATAGTAATGGTTCTATTAAATTTTCTACCACTTCGTTTCCGAGGCGATGTCTGAAAAAATGCCCAAGTGATTGGTCAGATACTGGCTTTGATCTCGGCATTAACAGATCAAAACCAGCTCTTAGTTTACCAATTGGGGAGAACAGCCTGGAAAATAGAAACGGCGTAATTTGCGTTGGAATTCCCATCATCGATCCGCTCGGCATTTTATGTAACCGATTGTTTACGAGGATAAATGATTGACCGGCCTTATTATTTACAAGTTCATCGCCAAGACCTAATTCTTGCGCCAATCTAGCTGCACTTTCTTTTCGTGCTAAGAAAGAATCCGGTCCGCGTTCAATTGTAAATCCATCTTTTCGAACGGTTTGAATTTTCCCGCCAAGTTTACCCGATGCTTCTATCAGTAATGTATCGATCGGCAAGTTCTTGTCATGAATTTCTTTTTGCAAGTTATACATTGTTGTTAATCCTGTGATGCCACCGCCGATGATTACAACCTTTTTCCTCAAGCATGCTCCCCCTTTTTTTTATAATACAGATTCTTTTTTCTTTAATACAACATCTGTTAAGCAATCAATAAATGCGTCCGATGCATTTGGCATTTCTGGACGATAATATTTTGCGCCAATTTCATCTGTCACAACTTTACACTCAAAGTCATTGTCATATAAAACTTCTAAATGTTCCGCAACAAATCCAACTGGTGCGTATACGAATGAACTGTATCCGTACTTTTCATTTAGTTCTCTCGTTAAATCTTGTACATCTGGACCAATCCAAGGATCTGGCGTGTTTCCTGCACTTTGCCAACCTACTGCATAGTTTGCTACTTCAGCACCTCTTGCAATATAGTCAGCTGTTTCATTTAATTGATCTGGATATGGATCGCCAAGTGCGATAATTTTTTCTGGTAAGCTATGTGCAGATACGATTAATACTGCTTTTTCACGTTCTGCTTCTGACATACCATTATATATACCTTTCACTGCATCAACCCAGTACTGGATGAATTTCGGTTCTTTATACCAGCTATCAATGCCGTGAATTGTTAAGTTTCCAAGTTTCTCAGCTTCTTCTTGTGCTCGTCCTACATACGATTTCACGCTAAATGTAGAATAGTGCGGCGCAAGAACAAGTGCGATTGCATCTTGTATGCCGTCGTTATGCATATCTTTCACTGCATCTTCAATGAACGGTTCGATATGTTTTAAGCCAAGATACATATGGTACTCTACTTCATCTTGTACTGCATTTAAACGCTGTTCTAACTTTTTAGCTTGCTCTAATGTAATAGTAGCTAAAGGAGAAATACCACCAATTGCACGGTAACGCTCTGTTAAATCTTCTAGCATTTCAGGACTTGGCTTTCTTCCTCTGCGAATATGTGTATAGTAACGTTCAATATCTTCTTCTTTATATGGCGTTCCGTATGCCATTACAAGCAAACCAATTTTCTTTTTCATACAGCAATTCTCCTTTACTTCGCTAACTGCCCTTTAGAGTATTCATGAATAAATGTAGTTAAACGTTTTAATGTATCTGGATTTACTTCTGGGAATACACCGTGTCCTAAGTTAAAGATATAACCAGGCTCTTTCATCCCTTGATCTAAAATACCTTTTACATGTTCTTCAATAACAGACCATGGTGCAAGTAAGAATGAAGGGTCCATATTTCCTTGTACCGCCTTATGAACGCCGCGTGCGCGTGCCTCTTCGATCGGTAAGCGCCAATCTAAGCCTACTACATCAAGCGGTAAGTCGTGCCATTCATTTACTAAGTGTGCAGCTCCTACGCCGTGCATAATCATCGGTACACCCACCTTACGAACTTCTGCAAAAATACGCTCCATTGCTGGTTTAATAAATACGCGGTAATCTGCTACATTTACTGTTCCAACCCAAGAATCGAAAATTTGAACAGCTTTTGCTCCTGCGTTAATTTGCGCTTTTAAATATGTAATAACCATATCTGCTAGCTTATCCATTAAAGCGAACCAAGCTTTCGGCTCTGCATACATGAACGCTTTCGTATTATGATAATTACGAGATGGACCGCCTTCAATCATATAGCTTGCTAATGTAAATGGAGCCCCTGAAAAACCGATTAACGGTACGTCTAACATTTCTGTCGTTAATAAACGAATCGTATCTAATATGTACGGTACGTCATCTTCTGGATTGATTTCCCCTAGTTTTTCTACGTCTTGTAAAGAACGGATTGGATTATCAATAACTGGGCCAATACCTGATTTAATTTCTACATCCACACCAATTGCAGGTAGTGGTGACATAATATCTTTATAAAGAATTGCTGCGTCTACGTTATATTGATCAACCGGCAACTTTGTAACATAAGCACATAACTCTGGATTATGTGTAATTTCAAATAAAGAATACTTTTCTTTTATCTTTCTATATTCCGGCTGCGAACGACCTGCTTGACGCATATACCATGCTGGTACATAATCAGTACGTTCCCCCCTACATGCTTTTAAAAATGTCTCATTTATAGTTCTTACCAAGACCCTTGCTCCCTTCCTTGCCAATGCTTTTGCTCTAAATACGTTCTATTCCGATATTTATCTTTTTTTACTATACAGCTTGTAAAAACAAAATGCATAACATTATGTACGTTGTTCATGAAATTGACACAAACATTCGTAAAACCGCTTACTATTTTCACAACATTCTTATTATAGCACAGAGAAAAACTATGGTTTAGCTACTTTTGACTTTTCTCCTTCGCGATTCGTTTGTGTGTTATATGGTACAACGTAAAAACTCGGTTTTGAAAAGATGTTAACGAACTTTTCCTCATATTCCCCGACACCATTTACAGTACCTACATGCGTATGGGTTCCGTTTTCCACTCTATAGATGCGATACATAATTCTTTCATCTGGAAGTGGTGTCCAGCTTAATTTTGCTTTAAATAAACCGAAAGGGCTAAATGCTAATTTCACTTTCACATCTTCAATCTTGCGCAAACGAATCGGAGCACCGATTGTTTCCACACCTTCTGGTTTCATAAACTGCTCTTTCTGTTCTACATTTGCCTTCGTTAAAATTTTCTTAAACAATTTCGTTGCTGACGCACTTTCTCCTTGCAACTGATGCTCTTTATCCGTACGGTCATAACCAATCCAAACAGCACCTACTAAATTTGGCGTATAGCCAACGAACCACATATCTCTAGCTCCATTATCGTCATTTGGTAAGGAAGTTGTACCTGTTTTCCCAGCTAATGCACCGCTATATATGCCTGCTTTCGCTGTCCCTTCCTTCACAACCCCTTCTAACATTTTCGTCATATACCATGCCGTTTGTTTCGAGAAAATTTTCGTTTCTACTTTTGGCGATTCTCCAATGACTGCGCCGTGTCTATTTAACACTTTATCAATCACGTGCGGCTCAATAATAGCGCCATTTGCTAAAAATGCACGATACATTTTCACAAGATCAAATGTTGAAACACCATTTTTCAGCCCGCCAAGTGCTGTACTTAACCCAGCATCGGCAATAGGAACATTTCCTTTCTCTAAATATTGCTTTCCTTCTTCTACCCCTAACTCATTTAATAAAGAAACTGCCGGTACATTTGCTGACTCTAAAATCGCATCATACATCGTCATTTCTTTCGTATATTGACGATTGTAATTTCGAGGTTCATAACCTTCAAAAGAAGTTTTTTCATTCGTTAATAAAGAATACGGATTATATTTTTTCGTTTCGAGTGCTGGTGCATAGACAATAAGTGGTTTTAGCACAGATCCCGGCTGTCTTTTTGCAAAAACACGATTAAAGCCTCTCGGGACATACTTTCTTCCGCCAATCGCTGCTTTAATTCCGCCCGTACGATTATCCATTAATAAAAAAGCACCTTGCGCCCCCTCTTCTTTACCAGGGAAATTCCTCGCATCTTGAAACTGGTTATACGCTACCTTTTGAACTTTTTCATCCATCGGAACGACAAACGTATATCCTCCGCGAAGTACTTCTTGATGAGACAATCCGTATAAACGAGCTGCTTCATCTATAACCATATCAATATACGGCATATATGCGAGTTCATTCTCATCTAAGTTTTTGTAAAGAGCAATGGTCTTTCCTTGATAACGTACGCTCTCTTCGGCAGTCAAATAGCCTTGTTTATGCATCAGTGACAATACGAGATCACGGCGCTCCTTACTCTTATCTGGAGAGAAATAAGGTGAATATCCGTTTGGTGACTTCGGAAGACCTGCAAGCATTGCTCCTTCTTCTACTGTTAAATCTTCTACATTTTTATTAAAATACAACTTTGCTGCTGCTTGAATACCGTAAGCTCCATGGCCAAAATAAATATGATTCATATACATTTCAAGAATTTGTTGCTTCGTATATTTTTGCTCTAATTGAAGGGAAATTGCGACATCCTTCAATTTACGCGTAACTGTTTTTTCACGAGTTAAAAAAACGTTTTTAGCGAGCTGCTGCGTGATCGTACTACCGCCCTCTACCTTTTCTCCAGCTAACGTATCTTTATAAAGAGCCCGGAATATAGACGGATAATCAATTCCTTGATGCTCATAAAAACGAGAATCTTCCACCGCAATAAATGACTGCTGCACGTATTTCGGAATTTGCTCGATTGGTACGAGATCTCTATTTTCTACGTATAATTTCGTAATTTCTTTCCCTTTCTGGTCAACGATACGTGATGAAGAGTGGAAAACGAGCTGCTTTTCATCCATCATATAGCCACCAGCTAACACAATAAGTTTATAAAGTACAATCGCTAATACGAGCGTTGATAATCCACCTAATAAAGTCCACTTTACTTTCTTCATACATCGGCCTTCTTTCCAAATGATGGTACATTTATTATTTGAAAAAGAAGTATCTTTATGTATATAATCTTCGAAGTTTTTTACGAGAGTTGATATAATAGAAACAAACAATTAAAGGGGGCATTAAAATGAAGGCTATTATTTCATACGAAACACCTCTAGAACAAGCACATTTCACTGCAAAAAATAATGAAAAAGATATGTTTTATAAAGAAAATACAGAAGAATCTGTAGAAGGTTCTCTTCAGTATGACGTACTAGACGCTGTTGGCGAATTTAAAGGACAACCTGGCTACATCGTTTGTAACAACATTTCTGTAACAGACGAAGGTCGCCCAGTATTTGAAAACCGTTTTAAAAACCGCGCAGGCCTTATCGAAAACGAACCAGGATTCCAAGCGATCCGCGTTCTACGCCCATTAAGTAACGATACATATGTCATCTTAACGATGTGGGAAACGGAGCAAAACTTTAAAGATTGGACAGAATCACGTTCATTCGAAAACGCTCATAAAAAACGCCCTGCACAAGCAGAAGGACAAGGACAAGGACAAGGACAAGCACAGGCTCAGGCGCATCCACATGCAGAGCAGCAGAAAAGTATTTTCTCTCGTCCGTCATTTGTGACTACTTTCGATGTGTTAGTTTAGTTTTTGGAGTTCAGAGTTTGGAAACCACGGTATGTGAAATTATATCGGCGCAACTTGAAATATATCAGCGATTTTCCTAATATATCGACTTATCGACTAATCACGACACAAAAAAAGGAAACACCATTACACACCGGTGTTTCCTTTTTCTTTATACCAATTATATATACGAAGTGCATCTTCTTTACGCATATGCTTCACTTCATAACCTTGCCCCGCCACTGATACAACAGCTGTCCATAGCTCGTCTTTCTTTTGAAAATACGATTGATTATATCCTACTGCTTGCACATGCCTTCTCCGCATGATCCCTGTATATTTCGCAAGACCTCGGTATACCGTGACTAGCTGATTGTCTCGTATCATATAACCACTACTTGTATACCGAGCGTATGCAAGTAACGTAAATATAATAAATAATGGTATTAAAGTGAACAATGCGATATGTTGTTTAAAATATATACTCGCACCGGTAATCGGCACAGCGAGCACAGCACTTGTAATCCAGCCCATTATTACGTAACGGCGTAATGCCGATTTCGGTAAATGAACGATTTCCTCTTCCATTTCATATGGCAACTGCAAATACGTAAGTAACTGCTGGACATCTTTCTTTTTCATAAAGGGATGTAGCATTACTTCATTTCCAGCCGCTTCTATACTTTGAATAACTTCCACTTCGACAGAGCAATATCCGAAAGGTTGACGGAGAATGCCTTCTTTCACTGTAATCGCTTGAATGCGGTGTAATTTTAACACAAACTCTTTCTTATCAAATAATCCCTGCACGATGCGAACTTCATTTCCGTTTCGCTCAATTTTAAAGTTCGCATATTTTAAAGCATAACCAGCTGTCGAAACGACCCACGAAACCGCCATTAAAATCGCGGCCATAACGATTAATTCATATACACCGTTATCCATCACATACGCTTCCACTTTATTTATGAGCCATTCTGGAAGAAATTGATTAAACTCTGTGTAAATAAGAAGTAATCCTGAAAACACTAATCCGAATCTACCAGACGTAATGGAAGCTGCTAAAATCTCTTTCATCGTTAACTGATAAATCGTCTTACTTTCTTCTGCCATGGGTACTTCTTCACTCGCAGCGCTTCTTTTTTTATTTAATAAAGCAATCAGTTCCTTCGCTTCCTCTTCTCTAATGCCAGCTAACATCACTTCTGGCTCACTACCACCGCCCGCTACTTCTATGTTTAACTTCGTCAGTCCAAGCACTTGATAAATGATGTTAGAAGACGTACTAATGTTTTGCACACGTTCTTTATTTAAGTAACTTTCTTTCTTAACGAACACACCGTGCTTTATATGTACAATATTATTTTCAACCCAGTACACTTTGAAATACCATTTTATAGCTGAGAAAATTGCCATAATGAATAATACAAATAAAAGAACAAGATGTAAGAGATACCAAGGTTTTACTTGACCATCTGATTGAAATAAAACTAGAAAAATAAAAGGCAATAAACCCGCAATTCGAATACCTAATAAAATCGTGATCGGATGTTGCCTCTTATACATCCTCCTCACTCACTTTCGCAAGTTCTCCAATTTGTCTTTTCAGCTGCTCTGCTTCTTCCTTCGTTAAGCCTGGAATACTATGAGAAGTTGCCGCTGTTGAAATATGTAATTCTGCTAAATTATACTTTCTCATAATCGGGCCCTGTTCAATCGTTACGTGCTGCACACGGATCATCGGAATGAGTACGCGTTTTACAACGAACATTCCCTTTTGAATCTCAATCTCTTCTTCATTTAATCTGTAACTATAATAACGTTGACGTAAATTTGGAAACACAAAATAATCAAGCGGGATAAATGTAATAGCTCCTGTTACTAACAAACCAAACAACCAGCCCCACCAGTTAAAATTGATCATAAAAAAGAAATACGCAATTACGACTGCTAGTATAACTGCCGCCCCAATTAAAGCGTGGATTCGCCACACTTTCAGCATATTAGAATGAATCTCCCTTTCTAACGGCTGCATCTCATCACTCCAATTATATGAATTTATTAATTATATATTAGCAGAAATTAAGATTTTATATACAATTTTGTAAAATTATAGTTAGCACATCGTATCGAGCATCTCTTTAAAATTCCCTTCATTAATCGAATACACTTGAAACTGAATGTAATCTATTTCATTCGTATTCGGACGGGCATATGGCAAAATGCTAAATTTAGAAGCAGATCTTCCTAATATATCTACAATCATTAAAGAAACGTCAATATATTCGAAATCTACACGGAATACTACTGCTTCTCCTGTAAATTCATAGTCTTTAATCGCATCATAAGACTTATTCGCACTAATTAACATCACTTTTAATAGTTGGTTCAAATTTTCTGGTTTAAAATTAATCATATACGCAGCTCCTTTTTTAATAAAACACTATGAAAACAGTGTAATCTTATACTTTCATAGCTTTACACATCAAATATATAAAAAATAAAGCTAGTTTTTTATATATTTTTTGATATAATTACATACGGGAAACGGGAAGAATTTTGTCTTCCCTTGTGTTTTTATTTGCATCTAGTACTTTTGCTAGATGCCTTTTTTTATGCTAAAAAGGTACCCTCATATACTTTGAGGATACCTTTTTCATCAATTTAGTGCATTTCAATAATTGTACCATCTTCGAATACTTTAAATACGCCAGTAAATCCTGCTCCAGCTGCGCCTTCTATTTTATATGTCGTACGCACTCTAATTTGATAATATTTCTTTCCATTCTCTACTTGCGTATTCTCTAGCGTGTAATCATAGTCTTCTTTATATTCATTTTTAATATATTCTTTCGCTTTCTCAAAAGTAAATGTATCTTGAGTCTTTCCTGTTTCTACCTTTTTATTATTTTCTGTCGCTACTTTTTGAGTCTTGTCTGCTTCTACCTTTTTATTACTCTCTGTCGCTACCTTTTGATTTTTTTCTGCCTCTGTTTTTTGAGTCTTCTCTGTTGCTACCTTTTGGTTCGTTCCTGCATCAGTTTTTTGTGCCTTTGTCGCTGCCGTTACATTCTTTGCAGTTTTTTCTTCTTCACCAATTTTCGTAACTAATCCTACCGCTTTTTTATTATATTCTTCAAGGTTCTTATTATCTTTTGTTTCTGCAACTAACTTATTTAACATCTCTTTCGCTTTTGCATAATTTTTCTTACTTATTAACTCTTCACTTTTCGTCAGTTGCTCACTATACTTCTTTTTTTGTTCTAACACAGCTAGTAATGCTGTTCGTTCTTCCTTTGCCTGCTTTATAAGTGTATTATTCCCATCCTTCATGTTCTCTACTTTTTCAAATGACTTAATTGATTCTTCTACCTTGGTTTCTTCTTTTAACTTCACTGCTTCAATCATTATTTTCGTTTGTTCTACAAGCACCATTACATCTGAATCGTCTCGTTTCTCATCTAGCGCTTTTTCAAATGATGATAAGGCATTTTTATATTCTTTATTCGTTAACGCGGTCTTCCCTGCATCCATTTCTTTTTCAAAATTCCCATTACTACATCCGGCTAACATTAAAAATGTAATTCCAATTACCGTTAATAACTTCCTCATTCTTTCTCCCCCTATGTGTTCCTAAAACAATAACAGCATATGTATAAAAGTCTGTGTAGTAATTAGACTGAAAGTAAAGATGTACTTTGTGTGTGGGAAAGGAAGTACATTTCATTTACTATCATTACTTAAAACTCCTAAATAGTTGGTAGTTGATTTTCTTCTTTTAAGACAGAAAGGAATTTTAATAATGTGCGTAAAGCTCTCAACAGGCTCTTTACTACACACACTCTTATACACATAGAAAAACTATTTTTAGATTGCTATTTTTTCAGCTTTACTTTTCTTTTTGTAACATACCGATAAACAAAAGAAAACAAACCGTAACATAAGTTACCGTTTGTAACTTTTATGTAACACAAATGTAACATAAGGGTTTTGAATATACAATAGTTTTTTTACATTATTTTCCCCTATCTACATTTTAAGGTGCTAATACAATGCTAAAACGAGTTCCATCTCCCACCTGCTATTGGACTATCATCCTTTGAGTACTTAAGGAAATAGACTTCTTTCCTTAAGTACTCAAATTAATTACAAAGATAACTCTTTTTTCATCCAAACATTACGAAGGCCTTTAACCTTTTACTTTCACATTAAATATATAGCTAACTTTTTTGATATAACCGCATTAAGAAAATAGGACGAACTTTGTCTCCTTTTTGTTTTTATTTGTATCGAGTTCTTTTGCTAAATACCTTTTTTATGTCAAATAAAAAAGGTATCCTCCGATACTTTGAGGATACCTTTTCACTTTTATTATCTCTGCTGTTTTCTACCTAATACGAGCAATCCAAAACTCATCATGATAAGAAGTGCTCCCATATATGGTTCCACAGGCATTTTCTGTCCTGTCTTCGGTAATTCTTTTTCAAGCTTCTCTGGATTCATTGTTCCAGGTTCCTCTGAATCCGTTGTTCCAGGCTTCTCTGGACCCGTTGTTCCAGGCTTCTCTGGATCCGTTGTTTCTGGTTTCTCTGGATCCGTTGTTTCTGGTTTCTCTGGATCCGTTGTTTCTGGTTTCTCTGGATCCGTTGTTTCTGGTTTCTCTGGATCCGTTGTTTCTGGTTTCTCTGGATCCGTTGTTTCTGGTTTCTCTGGATCCGTTGTTTCTGGTTTCTCTGGATCCGTTGTTTCTGGTTTCTCTGGATCCGTTGTTTCTGGTTTCTCTGGATCCGTTGTTTCTGGTTTCTCTGGGCCTGGTGGTGCTAAAGAAGTCAATTTGTTTAATACTTCTAATTGAACTGGACTTATCATTCCTTTTGTAATTTCAAATGGAATTGGATTAGTTAATTTTTCATAACCCTTTGGTGCTTCTACTTCTACAAGTGTGTAGTGACCTACAGATAAGTCTGAGACTTTCGCTTTTCCTTCTTTATCTGTTGTTACTTTCGTTACTACTTTGCCTTTTTCGTCATGAACTTCAAACACTGCCCCTGATAATACATTCTTACTTTCAGCAGCCATTTTTGTAATTTCTAATGAACCTTTGTCTAACTGTTCATTCTCTACTTTTAGTGATAAAACTTCTGTCATACCTTTTTTGATTTCGAATGATACTGGCTCTGTTAGTTTTTTGTAGCCTGGTAAGCTTTCCGTCTCTACTAATTTGTATTTTCCTACTGATAGATCTGAAACTTTCGCTTTTCCTTCTTTATCTGTTGTTACTTTCGTTACTACTTTGCCTTTTTCATCTTGCACTTCGAAGACTACGCCTTCTAATACTTTCTGACTGTCTTTATCTACTTTTGTAATTTCTACTGAACCTTTATCTAACTGTTCATTCTCTACTTTTAGTGATAAAACTTCTGTCATACCTTTTTTGATTTCGAATGATACTGGCTCTGTTAGTTTTTTGTAGCCTGGTAAGCTTTCCGTCTCTACTAATTTGTATTTTCCTACTGATAGATCTGAAACTTTCGCTTTTCCTTCTTTATCTGTTGTTACTTTCGTTACTACTTTTCCTTTTTCATCTTGCACTTCGAAGACCACGCCTTCTAATGCTTTCTGACTGTCTTTATCTACTTTTGTGATTTCTACTGAACCTTTATCTAACTGTTCATTCTCTACTTTTAATAATAAAACTTCTGTCATACCTTTTTTGATTTCGAATGATACTGGCTCTATTAGTTTTTTGTAGCCTGGTAAGCTTTCCGTCTCTACTAATTTGTATTTTCCTACTGATAGATCTGAAACTTTCGCTTTTCCTTCTTTATCTGTCGTTACTTTCGTTACTACTTTGCCTGCTTCATCTTGGATTTCAAAGACTACACCTGCCAATGTCTTCTGACTGTCTTTGTCCACTTTTGTAATCTCTACTAAACCTTTATCTACTAGTTCGTTTTCTACTTTCAACGATAAAACTTCTGTCATACCCTTTTTGATTTCAAATAATACTGGTTTTTCTAGCTTTTTATAACCTGGTAAACTTTCTACCTCTACTAATTTGTAACTCCCTACAGATAGGTCTGAAATGTTTGCTTTTCCTTCTTTATCTGTTGTTACTTTCGTTACTACTTTGCCTTTTTCATCTTGCACTTCGAAGACCACGCCTTCTAATGCTTTCTGACTGTCTTTATCTACTTTTGTAATTTCTACTGAACCTTTATCTAACTGTTCATTCTCTACTTTTAGTGATAAAACTTCTGTCATACCCTTTTTGATTTCAAATAATACTGGTTTTTCTAGCTTTTTATAACCTGGTAAACTTTCTACCTCTACTAATTTGTAACTTCCTACAGATAGATCTGAAATGTTTGCTTTTCCTTCTTTATCTGTTGTTACTTTCGTTACTACTTTGCCTTTTTCATCTTGCACTTCGAAGACCACGCCTTCTAATGCTTTCTGACTGTCTTTATCTACTTTTGTAATTTCTACTGAACCTTTATCTAACTGTTCATTCTCTACTTTTAGTGATAAAACTTCTGTCATACCCTTTTTGATTTCAAATAATACTGGTTTTTCTAGCTTTTTATAACCTGGTAAACTTTCTACCTCTACTAATTTGTAACTTCCTACAGATAGATCTGAAATGTTTGCTTTTCCTTCTTTATCTGTTGTTACTTTCGTTACTACTTTGCCTTTTTCATCTTGCACTTCGAAGACTACGCCTTCTAATGCTTTCTGACTGTCTTTATCTACTTTTGTGATTTCTACATTACCCTTGTCTAACATTTCATTTTTGACTGTTAAAGCAAGAGATTTTGTCATACCTTTTTCAATTTGGAAAGTAATTGGATCTACTAATTGCTTATATCCTTTTGGTGCTTTCACTTCTACTAACTTATATGCTCCAACTGATAAATTAGTAACTTGTGCTTGTCCTTTTTTATCTGTCGTCATTTTAGCCACTACTTGTCCGGCTTCATCTTGAATGTCAAATACTGCATCAGCTAAAACATCTTTATTTTCTTTGTCTACTTTTGTAATTTCTACATTTCCTGTATCCACTAATTCATTTTCGACTGTTAGCTTTAACGCTGTTACTCTACCCTTTTCAATTTCGAATGAAATTGGTTTTTCAAGTGGTTTGTATCCTGCTGGTGTTTCTACCTCCACCAACTCATACTTCCCAATAGATAAATCTGAAACGTTTGCTTTTCCATCTTTATCTGTTGTTACTTTCGTTACTACTTTTCCTTTTGAATCACGTACTTCAAATACAACATCTTTTAACGGTGCTTTACTATCTTTATCTATTTTTGTTATCTCTACATTCCCTGTATCCATCATTTCATTTTCTACTTTTAATGATAGAATCTCGGTCATACCTTTTTTTATTTCAAATGATACGGGTTCTGTTAGTTTTTTGTAACCTGGTAAACTTTCTACCTCTACCAATCCATACTTGCCTACAGGTAAATCTGAAACATTTGCTTTTCCATCTTTATCTGTTGTTACTTTTTTAACTTCGTTACCTTTCTCGTCTTGGACAACGAACGTTACTCCCGCTAACGGTGCTTTATTATCTTTGTCTACCTTTGTTATCTCTACATTCCCCGTATCTACCATTTCATTTTCTATTTTTAATGATAAGACTTCGGTCATGCCTTTTGTAATTTCAAACGATATCGGCTCTATTAATTTCTTATAACCTGGTAAGCTTTTCGTCTCTACTAATTTGTACTTTCCTACTGATAGATCTGAAACGGTTGCTTTTCCTTCTTTATCTGTCGTTACTTCCTTTACTACTGTTCCAACTTCATCTTGCACTTCAAAGACTACGCCTTTTAATGCTTTTTTGCTGTCTTTATCTACTTTTGTAATTTCTACTGAACCTTTATCTAACTGTTCATTTTCTACTTTCAATGATAGGACTGTTGTCATACCTTTTGTAATTTCGAATAATACTGGATCTGTTAGCTTTTTGTAGCCTGGTAAACTTTTCGTCTCTACTAATTTGTACTTCCCTACTGATAAATCAGAGATTTTTGCTTTACCATCTTTATCTGTTTTTACTTCTGTTACTACTTTGCCTTGCTCATCTTGCACTTCGAAGACTACGCCTTCTAATACTTTTTGACTATCTTTATCTATTTTTGTAATTTCTACTGAGCCTTTGTCTAACTGCTCATTTTCTACTTTTATTGCTAAAGCTTTTGTCATACCTTTTTTTATTTCAAATGGTACTGGTTCTGTTAGCTTTTTATAACCCGGTAAGCTTTTCGTCTCTACTAATTTGTACTTTCCTACTGATAGATCTGAAACGTTTGCTTTTCCATCTTTATCTGTTACTACTTTTCTTACTACTTCATCTTTCTCATCTTGGACTTCAAATTCGACACCCGCTAATACTGCCCCGTTTTCTTTGTCCACTTTTGTGATTTCTATATTACCTTTGTCAACCATTGCATTTTCCACTTGTATTGGGAATATGCCGTCCCCTGTTACATTTACTTCGAACTCTGTTTCTTTTAATTGATAGCCTTCAGGTGCTTTCGTTTCTTTTAAAATATATTTCCCTGGTGCTAACGGTTTAGAGATTGCCTTACCATCTTTATCTGTAACAATATGTTCGACTACTACACCGTCTTTTACTATATCAAACTCTGCATTTGCTAATGGTTTTTCACCATTTTCCGAATCAATTTTCTTTACTTCAATTTGACCCTTTTGCATAGTATTTTTAATTTCAATTGTTTTTGTTTCTCCAGCTTGAAGTGTAACCTCTACTGGGCTTGTTAATTTTTGATATCCTTCTGGTGCTACTGTTTCATAAACTTTATACGTCCCAGGAGCTAAAGTTTGAGGTACTGAAAAGCCTTTTTCGTCCGTTTTCAGTTTTGCAACAACTTCATTTGCACTATTTCGAACTTCAAATTCGGCACCTTTTAACCCTTTATTTGGATTCTCAGAATCTGTTTTATGAAGCGATACTGTACCATCTTTTGGAGCTTCAGGCGGCGTAATAGTTACTTCTTTTGATGTTAATGTTTTATCATCAAAATGTAATTCCGCTTTATTAGGAATCTTCTTATCTACGTAAGAAGATAAGTCTGCATTATTTTTGATTTTCGCCTTGATACTGAGATTAATTATCTGGTCTTCATATGACTTATAGTCAAAACTCTCACCAAACGTAAATGTTACTTCACTTCTTTGTTTATCTATATTTAACGTTCCTTTAGAAGTAATATCTTGGCCATTTTGATCATACACTTTTGCCTCTAATACTTCTAAAACATCTTCTAAATCATCACTAATTACCATAGATGTGTATTTAGGAGGATCGTTCGGTATATGTGTACCAACTTGGTATTGAATAACTTGATCCATTTGTGTTAACTGCTCATTCTCTACAAGCTTGCCATTCTCATCAACTATATTTTTTTCAATGCTAGGTGGATTATCGTCACCTGAACCGGATCCTCCCCCACCACTTACAAATACTTGTCCTACTTTTTCTTCAGTTTTAATATTTTTCCCTTCTAATTTCACTGTATTTTTATGAGGCTTTGCAGCGGGATTTGTCACCTTTGTTTTATATCTTAAAATATAGCCTTTTGAACTGTCTGGAAATTCAATTGTAAATCCAGCCTTTGTTGCATTTATTTTAATGTTAGATAAATCTGCTGGCTTAACATTTGTTGGTGCATAACCATCTTCAAATACAGCCTCTTCTAATACTACACTGTCGGTAATTAACTCATGCCCCGGTCCTAATGTATCTGTTAATTTAAGATCTTGCATTTCTGTTCCAGTTGCATTTACATATACAAGCCAATCAGCAATGGACGGATTTTCTTGATTATAAGAACCCCATTTCAATAGATTATCTGTATTGGGCTGTGGCTTCGGTCTCTCTGTCGTATTACTTACATTTACTTCTTTATTTACGATTTGACCATCAACGTTAAATTCTAATGGAATTTCTTTAACACCATCATATGCTTCTAGACCAAAGTAGAATTCTACGAATAAAGAACCTTTAATGTTATTCTTTCCTTCTACGTAATCACCCATAGTACACGTCAATAGACCCTTTTTCATCTCACATGTACCAACTGTTTTTCCTTCAGCATCTTTTAAAGGAAAACTCATATTCATAAGGTCTTTTCGAAACTCTTTTGGCATATCAATTGTGAATTGATCTCCACTTTTTATTTTTTCTTTAGCTGACCACTTCACTTCTACTTTCATTCCATCTGAGGCTTGATACGGTTCAGATGTCGTGCCATCAGTACGGGAAATATTAATTTCGTCCACTGGACTTTTCATCACAGCAGCTTGAATAACTGGAGCCCACACATTCAGCACTGAAAATAATACTAGAAAAACTAATGAAACCATTGAAATGTGCCTTTTAGTACTTTTCATTTGCATAGTTCCCTCCTAAATTTTTATATTTATATAACAAAAAAAGACCGTCTGGTTGCATCAAAAATGTGCAACCAGACGATCTTAGTAACCAATATGTATTACCGTAGACTCTAAGCTTTGCGGCCTATCCTTTCGAATAGTGTGCTAAAAATATTTTTTATTCTTTTTTTGTTTCATTTTCCTCTTAATCCAAATATTACTATACCGTCTGGACGGTTATAATTCAATACTCTATAAAATTGTTCTATTTTTCTAATAAAAAAAATAATTCACCAGTGCATTAAATAAGCAATGGTGAATTATTTTACATTATATAGTTCGTATATTCTATTTATATGAATTACAAATAAGAGCTTGAATTACTTTTTCTCTTAATTCGGGGCTTAGTCTTCCAACCCCTAAATATTCCGAATACCATAATCCATCTGCCGCTAATCTAATAATTGTGGCACAAACTGAATCTATCTCATCATTTTCTATTTTATTTTGCAGTTGCTGAAATGATTGTTGTAACGGTTCAAGTAATTCAGGTTTTAACATTAATGCTGCCATCATACTACTACCCAGCTCTTCTACTCTTCTCTCATTACTTAATCTTTCCTCTACAAAAGAACGTACCCACCTTCCTTTCTTCTCTAAGTCTTCCGCAACCTTATTGTGAATAGCGTCTTGATACTCCTCCGTCCCTTTGAGTATCATGCCCTCTATTAAAGCTTCTTTAGTTGAAAAGTGATACAACAATCCACCTTTACTTATCCCCGCCTCTTTTGCTACCGCTTCTAAAGTTAACTTAGCAACCCCTTTACATTGCACAATTTGAGAAGCGGCTGCTAAAATCTTTTTCCTTGTTATACTTATACTCATTCCTTTTTAAAACCCCCATTTCTACTAAATTTATATAAATATGTATCTTATTTTTAATATCGCTGAGTAATAATAAATATTTTCTTTATACAACAAAAGCTTCATTACCTTTGAATTGTTCGTTGCTTCTTCTATTAAAAATTTCCATATCATTCAATATGATAACATTAAATACTCAAAGTTGACTATACATCTATACTTTTATATTCATTGAAAATATATCCATAAACACGAAATGTATAAAATTGATTATCCTTATATGTCTAATTTATAATTTAAAGAGGTTTATATTTTCATAAAAATAAAGTGAAATTTTATAAGGATGATTCCATTGAAAAAATTTTCTATTAGTTATTTAATATGCTTACTGGTTTTTTCTATCATTGTGAACGTTTTACAGTATACACTAGTTCCAAATTATGCTGACTCCTGGGGACCGATTTGGGTATCTATTATTATGTTTTCAATTCTTGGAAGCATCCCTGTTCTTATCGGTTGTTTATTTGGTGAATTTTGTTATAGAAAAATAAAAAAAGTCACGAATTAAAAATTGGGATTCCTTTATTTATATTGTTAGGTATTTCCTACAATCATGTATTCTTTATGTGGTTTAACGACAGAGATTTTCTATCCTTTACTTTAGAAACCTTTCTGAATACTGGCCTTCCTATTACTGTATCATCTTTACTGTTTTATCTTATAAGACGGCGTTAATTCTTTCATCATTGCATAAAAAAATGTTATTACTCCTGTTACATTGATTAATAACATTTTTATTTTAAGCTATTTAACAAACTTGCTTCCAACTAGCATCCTTCACATCTTCACTAATCGGCTTTCTAACTGATTTCACAAAAGCTTCCTCGCAAGCACCAAATGCAATGAAGTTTTTCTGTGCTTGTCTTAACGAAACTTCATTTGCCCCGCCTTCAAAGTCAGGATCGTTAAACTGAACCTCATCATCTTCCCAATAACATATATTACAAATTTCATATGTACCTGGTGGTTCTTCTTCTAATGTTTTATACCCGCAGCATGGACATGTGTATTTCATTCTGTCACTCCATTATTCATTTCTTTTTTCTCCCATATATTCCGGCCCACAAAGAATGTAACAGCGCAAATCATAGTTATTCCCATGAAAAAAATATTAGAAGCTTCATATGTAGTTGGAATTCCAACCGTTACGAAAACAATAGTAAAAGCTAAAAGTAAATATAATAATAAAGATATAATATAGCTTAGTTTAAATCGTAAAATGATAAATCTAAACAATAGCTCACCAAGTAGACAGCCGCCTAAAATAATAGGTACTCCGAAATACAATGTAAGGACTCCCATTTGCGCAGTAGATTGAATTATCTTACCAATTATGTTCGGTGAAGTCATCTCATCATTTCTTCCCACCCTATCAAATAAATCAAGTGCCGTTGCTGAAATAAAGAAACTTAATATAGAAAATGAATACGGTATTAAAAATTTGCTCACTCTCATTCACCTCGCTTTTCCTTCCACATATATTATTCATTATTTTTACATAAAAAAATAGCCCGCCTTCCGCAAAAGACGAGCCATTCTATTTAATTCTCACTTAATTTCTTCTTATACCAATCCTGCATTCTCTCCGCATCTTCTACTCTCGTATGCTCTAATTTATAATTCGATGATGCGTTAGAGAACTTATACGTACATAAATTTGCACGGCGCTGGAAATATGATTGTGTCTTTTCCATTGATTGGACGTGTCTTCTTCTAACAAGTCCTGTATATTTGCCGACGCTGCGATATACAAGCGTAATTTGCTCCCCGTTTACACCATAACCATTTGTTTTAAATGTTGCGTATCCAAGTGTAAAGATGAGAATCGCGAGCGGAATTAATGCCCACATGATAAAGTGCTTTTCAGAGTATATACTTATTCCAATAAGCGGGATTGCTAGCATTGCGAAAAAGATGAAACTATCAATGAGATAGCGGCGTAATGCTGCTTTTGGTAATGAAATAATGTTTGTATTCAGTTCGTATGGTAATTGTAAATGCGCGAGTAACTGTTGTACGCGATCTTTTCGAATGATAGGATGCAGTGTAACTTTTTCTTTCTCGTCACCCAGTCCTTTACTTTGAATGACTTCTACTTGCACAGCACAATAACCGAATGGCTGACGTAAAATACTTTCTTTTATCGTAATACCTTGAATACGATGCAATTTTAGTACGAGTTCTTTTTTTTCAAGTAATCCTTGCGAAATGCGGACTTCATCATTTCTTCGATTCACTGTGAAATCTCCATGTTTTAACGCGTAACCAATTGTCGATATAACCCACGAAAGGACGAGCAAAATAGCTATCATAAAAATCCAGCCATATATATCATGTTCCATTACATAAGACTTTACGCCATTCTCTATCCATTTCGGAATGTACTCATCTACTTGGTGATACACAAAAAAGATTAATGAGAATAATAGTCCAAACTGACCAGATGTAACAGACGCTAGCAAAATTTCTTTCCAAGTTAATTTATATTCAGTCGCTTGCTTTTCCTCTGTTACAATTTCTTTTTCTACTGCATTTTCCGTTGCTTCGCCTAACGTTTCTTCTGCTTTCACTTCTGGAGTTGGCTCATTTAGCATTGCAATAAGCTCTGTTGCTTCTTCTACTGTAATTCCAGCTAAGCTTACTTCTGCATCGTCGCCTCCGCCAGCTGTTTCGATTTGAATTTTCTTTAAGCCAAGCATTTGATATAACACGTTAGAACTTGTATGAATCGTTTGCACACGTTCTTTATTTAAATAGCTCTCCTTCTTCACAAAGAGCCCTTGTTTCACATGTAATACGTTATTTTCAACCCAATATGTTGTGTAATACCACTTTTCAAACGCTGAAAAGACGGTGAGTAAACCGAATCCAGCAGGAATTAAATACCAAAACGGGAACTTTCCGTTTAAACTAAACATGAAAATAATGAGTGGTATAAAATCTGTTATTTTTAATTCTAATAACATCGTGATTGGATGCTGCCTCTTATACATCCTCATCACTCACTTTCGCTAATTCTGCGATTTTCGTTTTCAACATTTCTGCTTCATACATCGTTAAGCCTGGGATGCTGTGAGAAGTTGCCGCTGTTGAAATGTGTAATTGTGCTAATCCATATTTTCTCATAATCGGCCCTTGTTCAATCGTAACGTGCTGTACACGAATCATCGGTACTAATACGCGCTTTACGACGAAAAGACCGTGCTGAATTTCAAGTTCTTCTTCATTTAGTTGGTAGCTGTAATAACGCTGACGCAGTTTCGGGAATACGAAGTATGAAAATGGTGCTAGCGCAACTGTTAACCCAACCATCACATACAAAATCCACGCCCACCAATCAAACTTTATCATGAGGAAAAGATAAGCTAAAATGACAAGAATACCGATCCCTTCTTCAATTACAGCACGAACTTTCCACACCTTGACCATGTCAGGGTGAATTTCATTTTTCAATGGATCCATGTAACCACTCCAAATCTAGTAATCTAATATATGAATACTCTCAATCTATATTTTACATAACTTTACAGAAAATTGTAATTCAATTATCTTTCTTCTCAGGAATAAAATATCCGAACCAAAGTAACCAAATGAAACCGATTAACTTCAGCCAACTTCCATCCGCTTGAAAAGCTTCAATCATACCTGGTATTTTATAAATCCCAATGAATCCAAGAAAACCGAGCCACCAGTTTTTTTGCATTTTCACTTTTATTCCTCCTTCATTACGTTTTTCACATTTCGAATCCAAATTTCTTTATACTTTAACTCGAATCCCATGAGCATGTAATTACTCATATTATCGATTACGAGCGCTAACGTATGAGCATTTTCTTCCGTTGCATGTTGTGACACAACGTCAAGTTCTACACCTTTCTTCAATAAATCGTGGAAACCATTTAAGAAATCTTCTTGTATTTCAAATAAGCGTTTCTGATACTTTTCATTTCGCGATGCAGTTACGATGAATTCATTTATGACGCGTAGTATTCCTTCTTGTCCTTCATACTCAGAGAGCATATGTAAACCATCGGCAATTAATTTTTCTGCAAAGTTTTCTTTCGTATATTGTTCTTTATCGAAATAACTCACGAAATGATACCCAGAAAAAATTTCTTCAAATAAAAAATCAACTAACGCTTCTTTAGAAGAAAAATGATAGTAAATAGCCGGTTTTGAAATACCTACCTCTTTCGCGATCATGGAAAGGCTCATCTTCTCAATGCCGTGCTCTGCCATGAGTTTAAATGATGCCTCGACAATGTTTTGCGATGTTTGTAAATTCTTTGTCATACTGTACCTCACTTATTTTTACTTACCGGTCGGTAAATAAATTATAAAATGAAACGAAATGATTTGCAAGTTAGTTAACGCTGCGGAAGGAATTTATTGGTAAATACAGAAAAGTATAAAGTAAAAGCAACATATAACAATAAGGAGGACATTCCTATGGGACTTGGCGGTAAAGGCGGTAGTGGTGGCACTGGCGGCGGTGAAGCTGGACAAGATGGTAAGAGCGTTAGTAGCGGGTATATATTACTCATTGTGCTCTTTATCGTATTAATCGTAGTTGGAGTCAGCTATAGTGGACTTGGTCTTTAACTTTCACTAGTAAGGGTACATAAAATAGAAAGCACTGGCTGTATTAGCGGCCAGTGCTTTCTATTTTATGTGTTTCATTATTGATCATCCACTATAATATACGCTGTTCGGATCGGCCCATGTACACCTACGACAAGGTTCATTTCAATATCCGCGCTATTTGATGGACCAGAAACGAAATTTACACAAGCGGGCAGTTTTTTTCCTGATGTATTTTGATCATGGATTCGTTTTGTAGCTTGAGTTAATCTTGGTACGATCGTACTTTTAGGAACGATTGCAATGTACGACTCCGGAAGAAGACTAACATGCCTCCCCTTTAAGCCGTCATTAAATAGCACAACGGTTCCTGATTCTGCTAAAGTCATATCGCTGAACGTAATGCCTAGGTCAGCAGCTTTCGCAAATTTTATATCCTCTTCTTTATGATCTAATCCCCACGTACGAAACTGTGTTGTACCTTCAGTTTTGAAAAATGGAGTAAGGCCATACTCATTAAAGCGCTCATCATTCGCACACATAGCAGATGTAATATTCCATTCTTTTAGTAAAGACCCCAATGTTTCAACAAGATTTTCTTTCGTTGTTCGCTTTACTTCTGTATGAATGACTTCGCAGTGCTCTATTAATTGTAATACAAGTTCGTCTTGCGCAAGTCCATCAAAAACAGTCCACTGCGGGGCAAAAGACCATTTCGGCTTTTCCACTGCTTCAGGACGTTTTCTACCAAGCTTTTCTGATAATTGGAGTAAAAATTCCTCACGATTTTGGATGGCCATCATCGTTCTCCTTTACGTGTTTTTCAAACCACTTTCGAAACGGTTGTTTTTTCGGAACTGGGAAATCTCTCGCATCCGTCCACGCTTTTAACGGCCCAATGCCGCGCTCGATTTTATCACCTTTCGCGAGAGGTTTTAATGCATACGGAGCGCTCTTCGCAGCAAAAGAAAATAAGCTAGGACTCTTCACTACTTTTTCGAAACCTTTCATCGCCGCGTTCCAAGCTACAGGTGATCGTTTTTCTTCTACTATGCGGCTGCGATGTTTAATTAATAAGTCGTGTAACGGGATTTTCACTGGACACGCTTCTGTACAAGCACCACAAAGGCTAGATGCATAAGGTAAATCCTTATATTCATCATATCCCCCTAAAAGCGGTGTTAACACAGCTCCAATTGGTCCTGGATAAATAGAGCCATATGCATGTCCGCCAATATGTCTGTATACAGGACACACATTAATACATGCTGCGCAGCGAATACACTGCAGAACACTTTGAAATTCTGTTCCTACAATATCGGAACGACCATTATCCACGATGACTAGATGAAATTCCTCAGGTCCATCTGTCCCGCCAGGCTCCGTTAATCCCGTAATATAACTCGTTAACTTTTGTCCTACAGAACTTCGACATAGAAGTGTTACTAACACATCAAGCTCTTCCCATGTCGGAACAATACGCTCCATCCCCATAACTGTAATTAGCGTTTTCGGCAGTGTCGTAGTAAGCCTTGCATTTCCTTCATTTGCTACGATAGAAATGGACCCGGACTCTGCAACCGCAAAGTTACATCCAGTCACTCCTATATCTGCTGCAAAGAAATCATCACGTAAATAGCTTCTTACAAACCTCGCCATTTCCGTAGGGTCAGATGTTCCAGTGTAATGTAACTTTGTTTTAAATATTTCACAAATATGTTCTTTATCTTTGTGAAGGCATGGAACAACAATATGTGACGGCGGATCGTGGTCGTTCACTTGTAGAATAAATTCAGCAAGATCTGTTTCTAGCACTTCCGCTCCAGCTTCTTCAATCGCCTCATTCAAACTAATTTCTTCCGTTACCATCGATTTTGATTTCACAATTTTTTTCGCGTTTTTCTTTTTTACAATTTCTTTTACGTATTCCCTTGCGTCTTCTGCCGTCTTTGCAAAATAAACAAAGCCACCGTTTTTCTCAATCTTTTCACTTAGCTCATATAAATAATAATCAAGATTTTCTAATGTATGCTTTCGAATTTCTTCTCCTAAAGCTCGCCATTCTTCCCAATTCCCAAGACTCTCAGTCGCTTTTAATTTCTTGCCCCTAAGACCATCTTGTGCTTTCCTAACAGCCTGTCGCATAAATTGATCGCCAATACCGGTTGCAGTACGCTTATGAAAGGGATCGTTCCCAATTCTCATTCCCATCTTTATATCCCCCTCTTATTTTCGGTCCTCATTTAATACTTGAGCAATATGTTTTACATCAATTGGATAGCCATTTCGTGTTAAACGTCCTTTTATATTCATTAAGCAGCTACAATCCATCCCAATTAATAAGTCCGCACCGGTTTCCATAATATGCTTTACTTTCTCCTCAACCATTTGTTCAGAGATTTCTGGCATCTTCACTGAAAATGTCCCTCCAAATCCGCAGCAATCATAATTATGCGGCAGCGAAACTACTTCCAGTCCCTTGACACATTTTAATAATTTTTGCGGTGGTTCTTTAATTCCCATTAATCGGCTCATATGACAAGAGGTATGAACCGTAGCTTTTTTATGAAGCTCCGCACCTAAGTCTTCTTTCCCTAATACTTCAACGAGAAATTGTGTAAATTCATACGTTTTCTTCGCAAGTTCATTCGCTTTTTTCTTCCACTCCATTTCACTGTCAGAAAATAAGGTAGAAAACTCGTGAACCATCATCGCGCACGAACCCGATGGTGCCACAACATATTCTGAACTAGCAAAGGTTTCAATCATATGTTTTGCCGCTGTTTTCGTTTCTTTCAAATACCCGCTATTATAAGCAGGTTGGCCGCAGCAAGTTTGGCTTTTAGGAAAATCAACTTCACACCCTAAATCTTCAAGAATTTCGACGACATCACTTCCGACCTCTGGATAAAAAACATCTGCCACACAAGTGATAAAAATTGATACTTTCATATTTGCACCCCTAAATACAGTAAAGTAATCTCAAGTAACTCTATTTGTATATTATTGGTAAAAAGATGAAAAATATGAATAAAAATAACAAAAAGCACCCTACATTACACATGTAGGGTGCTTTCTTTTTAATTTCTATTCAGCAATCGCATACGATAACAATTCATCGTCACCTCTCCGAGTCTTTGCAGTAATTGATAGTTCGCATATGCGCCGACTGGGGCACCGATTATTGGTACGAGCTGAAGCATTTTTGCTAAATCGATATAGTCTCGGTACTCTGTTTGGAACTTTTCCCAGTCCATATGATTTTCTTCTTCTGTATCCCACGTTTCGATTGCTTTCCATATTTCTTTTCGATGGTCGTCACTTGAAAAGGCAAGTTGGAAAACGTGAAGGATAAAAAGGCGCTCTTCTTTGTTGCTCGTATCAAATCCGTACAACGTTGCTGCATCGAATAAAAATTTAATTTTAATGCCGAGTAAAAGCGGAAAGTCAGCAAGGCCAAGAAGAATACCGCCAGCTCCCGTCCCTGCTCCTTCTGCCGCTGCTATTTTTTTGTACTCATCCATTTTTTTACGCACTTCGTCGTCCCGTCTTTGCAATGACCAGTTCGTCTCTTTTAATTTCGGCTTTATAAAGTTTGATCCAGCACTAATCGTTTGCACCATCATCCGAATCGTTTCCGTTAATACTTTTTGCACTTTCGCCGGAATAAGCTGTTGTACTTTCGTCTGCACTTTCTTAGAGAACCGTGTCATCATAGAAGAATCTTTCATGAATGTAGCTTTCCACTGCTCCAATTCTTTTATAACCTTCTCTTCGTATGTAATCATAGGTTCATTCCCTTCAATTTAAACGCTCAATACGTTTCGCCCCGTATTGATAAACGAAACCGATACTAAATACTATGCTTACGACTAATAAAATTCCCGTCATCATGAAATCTTTCGTCGCAAGGGCGAATATAACTGTAAATATCACGCTGCCGATAATAAGGATTGCATTTAATAATACAAGAAAATCTTTCTTCTTCTCTTCTCCCCCGACGGGATACAAATCAAGCCAAATCTTCATGCGGTGATGCTTCCATAAAGTTAATAGCTGATAACCGATTAAGTATAGGAAAATAAGGCTTACGATAAATCGTCCATATAAGAACGGAATGAAGTAAAGAATAACTCCTCCAAGAGCGAGCAGGCGCACATATAAACCGAAATAGTTACCAGATCGTAAAAACGTTCTCGTATATAAGTATAAATATGTACGCTTTTCACCAATCATCGAAAGAATGAAATCAAGCCATTTTCTACGTGCTACTCTTTCTTTTAATGCTGGTACATCAATGAACATATTCGCGATGCGGTACAACAGCATCATTTTCTTACCTTCTTCAGAAATTAAATACTCCCAGTTTAGCGGCTTTCCCTTCACCATTTGATGCAGTACTACGAGGTATAACATCATGAGAAGGACGATTCCGCCAACAAAAATAACGGAAGTACGCTCTACAAGGAAGTACACAAATAAGCCGTTTAAAATAAAACGAATGAACCAATCAGCTCTTTGTATATTTTGATCTGTTAAAAATGATTTTTCCCATGCTACGAATAAGTTCCACGCTTTTACAATGACAAACGCGAGTACAATCCATATGTAAGCCGCTCCTGTTTGCTTCATTTGCTGGAAGTATAACGGAGCAAGCGCTGCCGCTACGATTGCGATTATGTATAACTGAATCATAAACGTAAAGAGAAATGCCTTTGTAAAGTAAGGTTTTAACTTTTCTTCAACTGGCAGTAAGTAAACGAGATCCGCTTCTTTTAATAACGTTTGAATGGATCCGGCCGTTAATACGAGACCGAGCAACACTGCCATAACGAGCGCTGTCGGAAACGAAGGTGTTAACGTTTGTAACCATTGCTGGTAATAATACGCCCCTGCGCCGATGATGAATACGAAAATAAATTTCAAATGATCATTAAATACGTATTTACTATATGTACGAACTTCTTTTAGAAAGTGACGAAATCGTTCTTTCCATAATGCTGTGCTATTCATAATCTTCTTCCTTCGTTAATGCAATATAAATATCATCTAGCGTTGCACCTGGCATATTAAAATCGGATTGCAGTTCAGATAATGTTCCCTTCGCTCTTACTTCACCTTGATGCAAAATAATAAACGAATCACAATAACGCTCTGCCGTCGCTAAAATATGTGTACTCATTAAGATTCCTGCACCGCTCTTTTTCATTTGATCCATCATTTGAAGTAGGGATTGAATCGCTAACGGATCAAGCCCAACGAAAGGTTCGTCCACGATGTACAGAGATGGTTCCACTAAAAACGCACTCATAATCATTACTTTTTGTTTCATCCCTTTTGAGAAATGAGACGGAAACCATTTTAAACGATTTTTCATGCGAAATTCTTGTAATAGTTGTCCTACACGTTCTTCATATTGTTGTTCATCGACACCATACGCCATCGCTGTTAATTTCAAATGTTCTTCTAACGTTAGCTCGTCATATAATACTGGTGTTTCTGGGATGAACGAAAAACTAGAACGGTACGCTGTCATATCATCACGAATTGTTTTCCCATTAATTGTGACAGTTCCTTTTTTCGGTTCCATTAAACCGATAATATGTTTAATTGTCGTACTTTTCCCGGCTCCATTTAAACCGATTAAGCCGACAAGTTCGCCTTTATTCACAGAGAACGAAACATCTTTTAGTACAGGTCGTTTCGTATATCCTCCTGTAACATTTTCTACACGCAATAACTCGCTCATACGACACCACTTTCTTCATTAGTATTCATTCTATATTCATCTTACCAAAAATAGCGCTGTACTACATAGTATCGATGCTCTCAAAAAAAATTTAAATTTGTTAGCATATATTTTTACGAAAGCGGACATCATAATTAGTGAAGAAGGAACACATTGAAAAAGCAACCACCAATTGATGAGTACAACAACATAGTGAAGTCATCATGAAATGGGGTGTCCATGTTGGACAAAGAAATTTACACATAACCAGATCATTTGTTTCATTTTAGAAACGGGGTGTCTCCGAAAGAGCATATACTGTTTTAAAAAATAAACAATTTCCTTTTATAAAGATTGCAATTCATTTCACTTGAAAATGGGGTGTCTACGGCAGAAACTTTAGCCGATTTACCGTGCATTTCTTAAATAAATGAGGTGTCTGCGAAACGTAAATTACGATAATGCTTTTTCAATCCCTCTTCAGAAAACAGGAAGCTGAGTCAGCTTCCTGTTTTTCGTGTTTGTTCTCTTATATAATTATGGTAAAATACGGCTAAGGCTACTTGAAAGGATGAGATCAATGAACCATACAGCGGACAATTGTATTTTTTGTAAAATTATTGACGGGCAAATCCCTTGCTCAAAAGTATACGAAGATGAACATGTGCTTGCATTTTTAGATATTAGTCAAGTAACAAAAGGACATACTCTTGTTATTCCAAAAGTTCACAAACAAGACATTTTTGCGTTAACGCCAGAAATCGCATCACACATTTTTTCTGTCGTTCCGAAAATCGCAAATGCGATTAAAGCAGAGTTTAATCCAGTTGGCTTTAACCTACTTAACAATAACGGTGAAAAAGCTGGACAAACTGTGTTCCACTTCCACCTTCATTTAATTCCACGCTACGGTGAAAACGATGGTTTCGGTGCTGTTTGGAAATCACATCAAAATGAATACACAATGGAAAATTTACAAAACATCGCAAGTATAATTGCAAATAGTGTGAAATAATGACACTATAATAAGAAGTAATACATAACAAGCCAGTTCCCTAAAGTAATTACATATTGCACGGCTTGTTTCTCCATTCAAGATGCCGGGGACTGTGCACTTTTCTTTCCCTTGTCTTAAAGATATGCATATTTCTTCACATCATGAATACGAACAAAAAATAAGGAGGTTTCCTTTTATGTCAAAAGCTAAATCCTTTATTACAGGTGTTATTTGCGGCGGAGCAGTTGCTGGATTAGCTGTTCTTTTCTCTACTCCTTCTTCTGGTAAAGCTATGCGTGGTAAGCTGAAAGAAAAAGGAACTGATATTAAAAAGACTTTAGCTGATATTACAGCTGATACAAAATTATTAAAACGTCAAATCGTTGAAACTGCTTCAGAAGGTAAAGAAGTGTTTCAAGAATTAAAAGACGATATGCAAGACACGCTTTCGAACTGGAAGCAAGATATTTCTCAAAACAAGCGCCATATTGAGAGAGAGATTTTGGACATTCAAAAATCAATTGAGAAACTACAAGAAGCTGTTCCGGAAAAAGCGTAAACAAATTCCTGCTTAGTTTTTTGCATATAACAAATATTTTTTATATAAATTGACCTTAACACGGCATATCACACAGATATGCCGTGTTTTTATGCATTTACAATATATGTTATCACTTAACATGTAAGGACAACACATGTATTCACGACTCATAAAACGCTTCCATAGTTATGCATGATTTGTATAGAATGTCATTTTTCCGAAAAATTTTCACAATTCTCACAAAAAGACTTTATTAATTTTTATTTTACTGGCATAATAGATAGTAATGAAAAAGAATGTTAAAGTGGGTGAGTAAATGAAAAGTGGAGAAAAAGATTACTCGGTAAAAGAAGCGATGATTTTCAGCCAACGCATTGCTCAATTATCGAAAGCGTTATGGAAATGTGTAGAGAAAGATTGGCAGATGTGGATTAAGCCTTACGATTTAAACATTAATGAGCATCATATTTTAACAATCGCTTATCATTTAAAAGGGGCTTCTATTTCTGAGATTGCTAAGTTTGGAGTTATGCACGTATCAACGGCGTTTAACTTCTCGAAAAAGCTGGAAGAACGCGGCTATCTTGTATTCTCGAAAAAAGAAGATGATAAACGAAATACGTACATTGAGATTACAGACAAAGGGGAAGAATTACTACTTCGCTTAATGGAGGAGTATGATCCTGAAAATAATTCAGTGTTTAATGGGGCTCTTGCACTTCGTAATTTTTACGGTAAGTTCCCAGAAAATATCGAACTTATCGCTATCTTGCGCAACATTTACGGACAAGACTTCATCGATATTTTTGAGAAATCGTTAGAAGATATTGAAGAGAACTTTACAGAATCCGATCAGAAGTTAGTTAAGAAGTAATCTATTTATTTTTTCGCAATCATGCTTAAGAATTCATTCATAAGCGGGTTAAATAAACCTTGTTTTGCTAGCGCTTCCGCAGTTTCGTGTACTTCGAGCTGATGTGGAAGCGCTTTTTCAAATTGATCTAACAGCGCATCGAACAAAAGAAGCCCTTCTGCTTTCTCCACTACATATTGCTCGTTCAGTATTTCACAAAGATGTAGTATACGTTCAATATCTTTTTTACGAGCTTTTTTCTTTATGATCAAAGAATAAAATGGACACTTTTCTTCATCAATCATTTTAAATAGTAGGTCTACGTAGTATTCAGCTTGTTCTAATCTTCTAACAACGTCCATTTTCTCCCTCTCTTTCTAACACAAAGTCTTCTATTTCTGAATTTTATAACACGAACAAAATATCGTATGATACAATATATAAAGTATATGTATTTTAGCCAAAAGGAGGTCTCGCCTCATGACACTTATAACAGTTGTTTTTGTCGCATTCGCACTTCTTGTTATATTTTACACGAATTTCATGACACATACACTGTGTGAACGAAAACAAATAGCTGCGAGCCGCCAACCCGGTGTCTTTCGGGTTATTAATGTATGTATAACAATTTTATTAATTTCTAGTTATATAGAAATTATATTTCATGGAAAGTGAGGAAGGAAGCCCCTTCCTCACTTTTTTCCTCTATAAGCAAATTATACCTACTATAACCAATAAAATAAACAGTACAAGTAATAAAATAAGTTGAGAATTCATCCCCATCCCCTCCTCTTTTCTATATATGCGGCATGCGCCCAATACGGAACACCTTCAAAATCTGACACATACTGGTTAAATTTTCTTTATCAATATGAAATCGAGTCGAAATATGATATATTAAATTTTGTACATATTGCTTATACTATGAAATAAATGACACGCATCTTAACTTTATCCTCAGCCTCGGTAAGCCCTGTTAAGCGCGCTTTACCAACCAAAAAAGCAAAAGTATCAGTGAGACTTAATCGGGCTCTTATGAACTAAAATTCATTGGTGTAGGATAAATTAAAAATACATAATAGTAGGAGTGTTTATTGAATGAAGAAAGCTATGCTTGCCTTAGCCGCAACAAGTGTAATCGCATTATCAGCATGTGGAACAGGATCATCATCAGACAAAATCGTTACATCTAAAGCTGGTGACATTACAAAAGACGAGTTCTACAATCAAATGAAGACACAAGCTGGTAAACAAGTACTAAACAACATGGTTATGGAAAAAGTACTTATTAAAAACTACAAAGTTGAAGACAAAGAAGTAGACAAAAAGTTCGATGAAATGAAAAAACAATACGGTGATCAATTCGATACACTATTAAAACAACAAGGTATTAAAGAAGAAACTTTAAAAACTGGTGTGCGTGCTCAATTAGCTCAAGAAAAAGCAATTGAAAAAACAATCACTGATAAAGAATTAAAAGATAACTACAAGCCTGAAATTAAAGCAAGCCACATTCTTGTAAAAGATGAAGCGACTGCGAAAAAAGTTAAAGAAGAACTTGGACAAGGTAAATCTTTCGAAGAGTTAGCGAAACAATACTCTGAAGATACTGGTTCAAAAGAAAAAGGTGGCGACTTAGGATTCTTCGGAGCTGGTAAAATGGTTAAAGAATTCGAAGATGCTGCTTATAAACTGAAAAAAGATGAAGTAAGCGAGCCTGTGAAATCACAATTCGGTTACCACATCATTAAAGTAACAGACATTAAAGAACCAGAAAAATCATTCGAACAATCTAAAGATGACATCAAAAAAGAAATCGTTCAGAAGAAAGCACAAGACGGCGAGTTCATGAACGATCTTATGATGAAAGAAATCAAAAAAGCTGACGTAAAAGTTGACGATAAAGATTTAAAAGATCTTTTCGAAGAGAAGAAAACTGACGCTAAAAAAGACGAAAAGAAATAATGAATTGAAAAAAGCTTGGGCTTCGGCCCGAGCTTTTTTATGTACCCTCTTCGTTAACAAAAGTTAATTTTATCATTCGTTTAACTAAAACCATCTTTTATGCATTTCACTTAAAAACATTTCTGTGATTTTAAATCCAGAACTTTCTCCTACAATAGAGTCAATCCCGCAATGCGGACAAACTGCTGTGTTATCATCATCCCACCACTCTGTAATTTTTTCTGGATGGAAAATTTCTAAACAATAGAAACAACCACATATAACATCCTTTTCCAAGTGATTTCTATTACGAGAACAAAAACGATGTGCTTCCTCAAAGTATTTTTCCATCAGTATCCCCTATTCCTAATTTTCTTCTTTGCTTTACTTACATTCTCCTCAATAAAATTACAATTCTTCCTTAAAGGAAAACACAAAAAAACCTTGATTCCATCACACACGGAACCAAGGTTTATCTTATTATCATTGATTAAATGAAGAAACTATGTTAAATTAGTACAGAAACACGTTTTATAAAATACAAAGAACGTATTTATCCGTATCTTAATTGTACACCAAAACACATCTTCAGTCAACCTCTATTTTTCACTTTTAAAGGAGTGCTTACGTATGAACAAAAAACTTGATTTAGAGCAAAAACGATTGGATACCGTAATAGAAACGATTACGGAGCAAATTGGTAAACTGGAAAACGAAACTGGCAGACGCCGGGCAGAAGTAATCCATATTCGTAAACACTTTTGGGATGACGTGAAAGTGAATACCGATACTTTCGATGATTACCTTGAAACAGTTATCAACTTAAGACAACAAGCTCAGTCACTAGCTGTCACACAAATTACCCATAAGCACACCTTTAATCGACTTGCCGCATTAAGACGTATGCATAAAGCACCTTATTTCGGACGAATTGATTTCAAAGAAGAAGGAGAATCTGCTGCGGAGAAAATTTATATCGGCGTAGCTACACTTACTGATGCAAGCGGAGAAAACTTTCTTATATATGACTGGCGCGCACCTATTTCGAGTGTCTATTACGATTATCCGCCAGGACCAGCTGAATACAGTACACCAGGCGGCGTAATTCACGGTAATGTGGAGAAAAAATTACAATACATTATTCAAAATGGCGAGATTGATTCTATGTTCGATACGAGCCTTACAATTGGCGATGAAATCTTGCAACAAGCGCTCGGAAAAGGTACGAACAAACATATGCAAAGCATCGTCGCTACAATTCAGCGCGAGCAAAATGAAATTATCCGTCACGATGAAGGTCGACTACTTATCGTGCAAGGAGCTGCTGGTAGTGGTAAAACGTCAGCTGCCCTCCAGCGAATTGCCTACTTACTATATAAATATCGCGAATGGTTAAAAGCTGATCAAATTATTCTCTTCTCCCCTAACTCTATGTTCAACAGCTACGTATCTAACGTACTACCTGAACTCGGTGAAGAAAATATGCAGCAAGTGACATTCCAAGAATATTTAAACCATAGACTCAGTAAGTCATTTGATGTGGAAGACCCTTATGAACAATTAGAATATATGTTAACTGAAACGAATAGCCCTACTTATAAAACGAGAAATGCGAGCATTCGATTTAAAGCATCTACTCAATTTTTCGAGATGATTAAAGCGTACAGACAATCTCTTGAATCTTCAGGCATGCTATTTAGAGGAATGAAATTTAGAGGAAAGTTAATTGCTTCTGCTAAAGAAATTACAGAGCAGTTTTACAATACTGACTCCTCCCTCCGCTTCCATAATCGAATTGAAAAGTTAACGGATTGGCTAAATAAACAAATAGATGCAATTGAAAAAACAGAACTGAAAAAGCCTTGGGTAGAAGAGGAAATTGAATTACTTAGTAAAGATGAATACCAAAAGGCTTATAAATATTTACAGAAAAAAGGCGAGTTTGACGACAACTCCTTTAATGATTTTGAGAAAGAAACGAAAGTACTTGGACGGATGATTGTCCGTAAAAAATTGAAGCCGCTTCGTAAAGGCGTTCAAACATTGCGCTTCATCAATTTTACAGGCATATATAAACAACTCTTCACAGATGCATCATGGGTTGCTGGGGAAAAACCGAAAGAGTGGGATGACATTTGCTCATTAACAGTAAACATGCTCGATGAAGGAAAGCTATATTACGAGGATGCGACTCCATTTTTACTTTTAAAAGAATTAATTGAAGGCTTCCAAACGAATAGATCGATTAAACACGTACTCGTAGACGAAGCGCAAGATTATTCGCCGTTTCAATTTGAGTTTTTAAAACGTCTCTTCCCTGCTGCAAGAATGACTGTACTCGGAGACTTTAACCAAGCGATATTTGCCCATGCGAGTGAAGCAGTGAATTTCAATACACTTACTAGCTTATACGGACCAGATGAAACGAACGGTATCAACTTAACTCGTAGCTATCGCTCAACAAAACCGATTATTGAATTTACACGTGCTCTCGTACCGGAAGGAGAGCACATTCACGCCTTTGAACGTGACGGTGAGAAACCTACAGTGACGAAAGTATCGAATGACGGCGAACTGCACGAACATATTACTGCCAAAGTTGCTGAACTACAAAAACAACAGCACAATACAATCGCAATTATATGTAAATCTGCAGCTGAAAGCGCCGCTGCCTACGAAGCACTTAGTCATATCGAGAATATTAAACTCGTGAAGAGTAACTCAGCCGAGTATGAGCAAGGCATTGTCGTGATCCCTGCTTACTTAGCGAAAGGTATCGAATTTGACGCTGTTATTATTTACGACGCTTCTAAAGATGTGTACAGTGATGAGAGCGTTCGTAGATTGTTCTACACTGCTTGTACACGCGCGATGCATGAGTTGCAACTTTATAGCGTTGGCGAAGTTAGTCCTTTTATACTTGGGGCTAATTCGGAGAGTTTTGAGCTTATAACAAAAACACCTTGATGATTCAAGGTGTTTCTTTTTTATGCAGGATTTACACCTTTAAAGTAGAATATATCAGTTTAGAAAAAGCTAAGGAGTGAAAAAATGAACCATTATTTTATTGCTATTTATAACGGTGAGTTTCCTACCGAAAAATTACATACCATTTTAAAATCTAATCCCACTTTTACTGATCTAAACGTCCGCACCCTTTCAATCTCATCACCAAGACCTTTCACATTATTAGTTGGCGCAGAACGAGATGCACTCACAACTGGTCTTACAGATACATACCATTTATTAACGAAAGAGTTACAAAAACTAGAAGAACAAGAAAACTACTATTACGTATACGATTATAAAATTAGAAAAACTATCGAGAATCCCGCCCACAAATGCTTTCCATTAGCAAAAATCAATATAAATGTTACGAAATTTCATCAGATGATTCAAAAAGTAAAAGACTTAAAACGGCCTGTATTTGCAGGTTATAACATCATTTCTCATGATGCAGAGATACTTACGATTGATGTACTTCTTTCTTCGCCTTTATTGGATTCTAACAATTCCGAAAAAGATACGGAAGAATACTCCTATTTACAGCAACTAGCTGAATCAATTTCTCGTTCTGAATTATGTACTTCTATTAAAGCAAGTTCACTTATTTAAACATAAAAAAGAGGGTTATTTATCATAACCCTCTTCTACTATCTATTTACGTTTGCACTTGATCATAATAATGAATACTTTTATAGACAACTTATATAAATCTTAAGGTGTTTTTCTCATTCTAAACGACATATCTTTACGCCGATATACACTCAGCACAATCCCCATTATAAGCGCATGAAATACAGTCGGCGTTAATCCGTAGCTAATAAAAGGTAAGGATATAGCAGCATGCGGCAATAATCCTAGTATCATTCCGACATTATAAATGAACTGGAATACAAAAAGAGTCACTCCACCAACGAGCAGCAATTTACCGTACCGATCATTTATTTTATAGGATATGACTATTAATCTTGCTGCAAAAAGAGAAAGAACGAAGACAAGAATTAGCGCAAGCCAATACCCATAATAGTAAGTCAAACTTGCAAATACAAAATCAGTATCCGGATTAGGGATGGACTTTATATCCCCATATGTCCCAAACCAACCCGCTGACGACATTTTCTCTTTTAAACGTATATACATAAACCCTGTGCCACGTGCATCACTCTCTGGATTTATATACCCTAAAAATCTCTCCAAGTAGTATGTTTTTGCTGAGGTCACGGAAAAGGATACCTTAATAATAAATAAACAAATGGGTACAACCGTAATAATCAATGCCTTTTTCTTTCCTAATTTACTCCACCAAAGCATAACGAATACCATCGTGATATAAATAAACATTGTTGCAATAGCTGATCCAATTAAGAATAAATACAAAGAAAATAAATATAAAACCACAAAGTATCTAACTTTCAACCTACTATTATTGAAAAAAGAAGCCCAAGCTAGAAAGAAGAAAGGTATCGCCATTAAGCGACTAATTGCAACGGGACCAATTTTTATTAACGGTTCTCCAGCCACCGAAACGCTCGGAAAACAATATAATATTAACAAAGTAAGTACACCAATTGTGTAAAACAGCCACCCGAATCTCTCTAACTTCCGGTAATCAGTCAGCATCATCACTGCAACTGTTGCAATACCGAGAATAACAGATATCACCTTATTCATTAGTAAATCATTCATATATCCAAAAGCTATAACCGGCAAAAATCCTAATCCCATCGCAATCACTAATAAACTAATTAAGAACCAATCCACCTTTGGCTTATGAAGTTTATTAAGTTCTTGCCCTAGTTTAATCGGACTCCCCATTTGTTCCACAGCTTTATTTTCAGCAATTTCCTCACTTAATCCTTTTTCTATCCATGTTTTCTTTGCCTGTTTTAAGTGAAAATCTAGTTCAGTTGCTACAAAGCTCTTCGCTTCTTTTGATTTAATATGGTTCGTAACTTCTTTTAAAAAATGCTCCCCTTTTTTGTTCAATTTTTTCTCACTCCTGTACTAAGCCTTTTAATATAAATCGTGCCTTCGTAGCATTCTTCTCTGCCTTTCGCAGCATCTTGTTTCCTTTATCATTTAATTGATAATATTTAGCTCCTTCGTGATCCCAGCTAGATTGGATAAAGCGATTCTGCTCTAGACGATGTAATACAGTATATAGAGACCCTTCATCACCTTCGAATTTTTGAATCCCTCTCCCACGCAGTAACTGCATTAATTCATAACCTGTTTTTTCATTCATAAGAAGTTGCAACACTGCTAAAAGGACATCTTCTTCCTTTTCAGACGATTGATTGATTTTTTCACGCACCCGCTTCTGGTGCTGATCAGAAAAACTCAAATGTTTAAACGTTGTATTCTCCATTGATTTTCGCAGGCCTTTTAATCGATCTTCCATTTGATTATTCCTCCAATCCTTTCTTCAAAAGCTCCTTCGCTTTTTTCAGTCTCGTTTTTATCGTGTTTTCTTTCACGTCTATTACAATAGCAATCTCTTTAATTGATAATTCTTCATAATAAAATAGATAAATGACTTCTCGATATTTTATCGGTAAATTCATTACTGCAGAAGCGAGCTCACGGTCCTCCGCATTTTGAATGACAGTTTGTTCGACACTATCATTTTGAACCCCCATATAAGCCGATTCATCCTCTGTCACGATCACCTTTTTGTTATACCAACTTTTTATATAGTCCTTACATTGATTTATCGCAATTCTCCATAACCACGTTTTCACATTCGACTTCCCTTTGTATGTATGAAGAGATTTATAACATTTCACAAATATATCTTGCGTTACATCCTCAGCAACCTCTTTATTGTTCACATATGAATACACAAGCTGTAAGACTTCTTGTCCATACTTGTTCATAATTTCATCGATAAGGAGTTCCTTATCTTCTATTTCAAACGCTTCTACCGTTAATTCATCCACATCATTTCCTCCTTCCCATATATTAGACGACGCACTGTATGGAAAAGTTTTATAAATTCATAAAAAAATACGGCTGGCAATGTCCATACCGTTTTTTTTACTTTAATTTTTCTTCACTAAGAGTAAACCTTTTATTATAATACAACACCTTAGTCGAGACTTTAGCACATTCATAATAAAACAAAAAACCACCTAAAGGCTCCCCTTCAGGTGGTTTTCTGTAGTCAAGATTTCTCTCACCCTTAAAGAACCGCTCAATTAAAAAGAGAACCCATTTAATTGAGTCCTCTTTCGCATAAATCCAAACACTAATTACTCACTTAAAGAATCTAATATCTCATGGCCATACAAAGATGGCTTGATAATATCAAAACCAATAAATTCTTCATACTTCTTATCTGCAAAATAAAATACAACATTTTGAAATAACACTTTTTGCAAATAATTATCCTGAGAAACTCTAAATGAGTATATGTATGCATTATCGTTTGAAGCTTTCTTTTTATAGATTTTACTCATATTTGTTAATTCTTTTAATTTATCAGCATTTTCTCCAAAAAACTCAATTCCCACTATACGATCAAATTGATCTATATCTAAATTCAACTTTGGATTTTCTTCCAATTCTTCAGTCGACTCAATCTCAATATTTGAAGTGGATGGAATTAAATAAAGATATGCCATCTGGATTTCAGAATCATAAGTAATTAATTTTTTCATGATACACCTCATATCGGTATCTTATTTTTTGTATTAATTTTTCTCAACAAACTAAATATTAGGTTTTTTGGTTATAAAATACAAGTGTAGTATTTGAAATTCTATATGTTTGTTCTTATTGATCTACTGCTTTTTCTAGTTCTACTGTGTATTTCATTTGAACGTTGTTATCAGTATCCTTATCTTTTTAGTTATGTTTGTTTGTTTATTTAACAAGAAGTAAAGTTGAATGAAAACCTTAACTTATAGGCATCTCACAAGCAAATTGTATATGACAAACCAACCATTTAAAACTAGGGCTTTTTATCTATATGTCTTGTTCCCTATTTTAAAACATAATACAATGAATACGTAACTTAATAAGCTATAACTAGTAGGTGTGGTAATCATCTCTTCCATTTTGAAAAAAGGGGGAGGTGATAAAATGATCGCGATGTTTGTAATTAAATTAGTGTATGGTATCCTAACTGGAGCTGGCGTTGTCATCGGTAGAAGATACGTCGGTCCGTGGCTAATTTCTGTATACAAAAAAGCGAGAACCACCCTGCTTTGAACCGCACCCAATTTGTTAGACAAATAACTAACAATTGGAGGTGCGGTTTTATTATGTCTAGAAAATATAAATTCGAATTAAAAAGAAATGCCGTTGAACATTATTTAAATACAAATGATTCTTTTAAAGTGACTGCCAAAAAATATCAAGTCAGTATATCGTTATTAAAAGAGTGGGTGGCACGTACTAGAGAACAAGGAATAGAGTCCTTAAACTCTAAATGTACAAGGTATGACATTCAGTTTAAAATGGAAGTATTGAATTTTATGAACAATACAGGAGCTTCGCCCCTACAAGCGGCCGCTATGTTCAACGTTCCATCTCCTCGTACCGTTAGGAAGTGGCGATCAATGCTAGAATCACAGGGGATAGATGCTCTTCGTAAAACAAGTAAGGGGTACTCCACTGTGAAGAAGAAACAGGCTATTGCACCTAAGAAAAAACAAAATATTAACTCTCAAAATGATTTACAAAAAGAAATTGAATACTTACGCATGGAAAATGCTTATTTAAAAAAGTTACACGCCTTAATTCAACAAAAACAACAATCTCTGAAAAAGACAAAGCACACATAATATATGAGTTAAGGCATGAATATAAAATTATCGACTTGATTAAAGCGGCTGAAATGGCTCGTAGTACATATTATTACTGGGTGAAACAAATGAGTCGTGAAGATAAATATAACGAGGTTAAAGAAAGTATTAAGCAGATTTTTCAGGAACACCAAGGGCGATATGGCTATAGGCGTATCACACTTGAATTACGTAATCAGGGCTATACCATTAACCACAAAACCGTCCTTCGCTTAATGAATCAATTAGGGTTAAAATCGTTGGTAAGAATCACTAAATACCGCTCTTATCGCGGGAAGGTTGGGAAGGTAGCGCCAAATGTCTTGAAGCGTGATTTCAAGGCCTCTAAGCCTAATGAAAAGTGGGTTACAGATGTTACTGAAGTTCATTTGTTTGGTGAAAAACTCTACCTATCTCCTATTCTAGACTTGTTTAATGGTGAGATTATTTCCTATAATATTGAGAAACGCCCTACATTCCTTCTAGTCGAAAGGATGTTAGATAAGGCTTTAAAATGCTTGGATAAAGAAGATACTCCTATCCTTCATTCAGATCAAGGTTGGCACTATCAAATGGATAGATATCAATATATTTTAAGAGAAAATAATATAACTCAAAGTATGTCCCGTAAGGGAAATTGCTTAGATAATGCAGTCATTGAAAATTTCTTTGGCTTATTAAAATCTGAATTACTTTATCTTAAAGATTTTGAAAGTATGGAACACTTTAGGGAAGAACTAGAGAATTATATTTATTATTACAATAATAAAAGGATTAAGGCAAAATTAAAAGGATTGCCTCCTGTAAAATACAGAATTCAATCCTTATTAGCTGCTTAAATATATGTCTAACTTTTCGGGTCCAGTTCACTTCGTGGAAAAGGTAAGGGCGGTTCTCGGCTAAAACGTTAATGTAGTTGTCTTATAACCGCACCTACTACCACCACAATAGCAAGTTAGGTTACACAAGGCAGAAGTTTCTCAGGCTTCTGTCTTCTTTATTTTATGCAAAATTCATACTATATACTCTATCATCATTGTAACACATTCTATTTATTTTTAGTCAAGATAAAAAACACCTGAAGGGTTCTCCTTCAGGTGTTTCTCTATTTTACGCTAACGCAGCTGCTTGCTCTTGTTGATCTACAGGAATTACAGCATCTGTTAATGCTTTTTCTAGTTCAGCTGTATATTTCATTTGCTCTTCTTTGCTCCAGCCTAGTTTCGCAGCCATGTAGTTGATTACTGCTTCTTTCCACTCGTATACCCAGTGGATATTGAAGAATACAGCGCCTCTGCGGCGTACGAAGAAGTCAACTGGTTTTGCTGTCATTTCGTAATCCATTGCGTATACAAGTGGGATTAGAACGTCTAGTGGCATGTTGTATTCTTTCGCTTCGTCTTTATGTTTTTTCGCTAAGTCGAACAGTACGTCAACGTTAGAGCCATAGAATTTCGCGAATTCTTCTGCTTGTGCTTTCGTTAAACCAGATTTCGTACCTTCGTCTGCTTTTTTCGCAACAAATGCTGGGAATCCGTGTGAACCATCTACATGTCCACCAGAGATTGGCATATGTTTCGTGTCACTCTTCGGATATGCACTATGACCTTCTTTTTGTAATAGGTTTGTTACGTAGTCTACTACCATTTCAGCCATTTTACGGTATCCTGTTAATTTACCACCTGCGATTGTAATTAAGCCAGATTCAGAAGTCCAAATTTCATCTTTACGAGAAATTTCAGATGCATTCTTACCTTCTTCATAAATTAATGGACGTACACCAGCCCAGCTTGACTCCACATCTTTTTCTGTAATTTTTACACTTGGGAACATGTAGTTAATCGCATTAATGATGTATGTGCGATCTTCTGTTGTCATGTGTGGTACAGCTGCGTCTTTATCATAGAACGTATCTGTTGTACCTACGTATGTTTTTCCGCCGCGAGGAATCGCGAACACCATACGTTTATCTGGTGTATCGAAGTAAATTGCTTGCCCTAATGGGAAACGTTTTTGGTCAATTACTAAATGCACACCTTTTGATAACTGAAGTACTTTCCCTTTTTTCGAGTTATCTTTTTCACGAAGTGTATCTACCCAAGGCCCAGCTGCGTTTACAATTTTCTTACCGTACACTTCATATACTTCGCCATCTAGTAAATCAATTACACGTACACCGCATACTTTTCCATCTTTATATAAGAAACCGTCTACTTTTGCGTAGTTAACAGCTTTTGCGCCGTGTTCAATTGCTTCTTTCATTACTTCAATTGTAAGACGCGCATCGTCTGTACGATATTCTACGTAGTAACCGCCGCCTTTTAATCCTTCTTTTTTTACAAGAGGCTCTTTGTTTAATGTTTCTTCACGGTTAAACATTTTTCTACGCTCGCTTCGTTTTACGCCTGCTAAGAAGTCGTATACACGAAGACCAATTGATGTACTGAATGATCCGAACGTACCGCCTGTATGGAACGGAAGTAACATCCACTCTGGTGTTGTTACATGGGGACCGTTCTCATATACGATCGCACGCTCTTTCCCCACCTCTGCTACCATTTTCACTTCAAGTTGTTTTAAATAACGTAGACCACCGTGTACAAGCTTCGTTGAACGACTTGATGTACCTGCTGCAAAGTCCTGCATTTCAAACACAATTGTTGATAACCCGCGTGTTGCCCCATCTAATGCAATACCAGAACCAGTAATACCTCCACCAATTACGATCACATCTAACTCTTGTTTATTTACTCCGTTTAATACGTCTTTACGTTGTTTACTTGAAAATTTCATGGTAATTCCTCCCTTTGATAACGAAAAAAGAGACCACGAACTCCGCTATAGATTTCGCCTCTATAGCGTGTTGTGGTCTCTCCAAATCTCCTACCGAATTATTAACTTGTCACCATTATAACACTGTTTATGATTATTTGAAAGCTTTTGTTGCTTCAATTGCTTTTTTCCATCCAGCATATAGCTCTTCGCTTGTTTCCGCTTCCATCGTTGGTTCAAAGCGTTTGTCCATATGCCACTGTTCTTTAATTTCACCTTGGTTTTTCCAATATCCAACCGCAAGACCAGCTAAATATGCTGCACCTAAAGCCGTCGTTTCATTGATTACTGGACGCTCTACAGGAACGTCTAAAATATCACTTTGGAACTTCATTAAGAAGTTATTTTTAACTGCTCCGCCATCAACGCGTAATGTTTTTAATTCAATACCTGAATCTGCTTCCATTGCGCATAATACATCTTTCGTTTGGTAAGCTAAAGATTCTAGTGTTGCACGGATGAAATGCTCTTTCGTCGTACCGCGCGTTACACCAAACATAGCGCCGCGTACTTCACTATCCCAGTATGGTGTACCTAATCCTACGAATGCTGGTACAACGTATACACCTTCAGTTGATGCAACGCGTGATGCGTACACTTCACTCTCACTTGCATCTTTAAACATGCGCATTCCGTCACGTAACCACTGAATTGCAGAACCTGCTACGAAAATACTTCCTTCTAGTGCGTAGTTTACTTTACCATCTAAACCCCATGCAATTGTTGTTAATAGACCGTGCTCAGAAGCTACTGCTTTTTCACCTGTGTTCATTAACATGAAGCAACCAGTTCCATAAGTATTTTTCGCCATACCTTCACCGAAACAAGCTTGTCCAAATAATGCTGCTTGCTGGTCACCAGCTACACCTGCAATCGGTATATTTTGACCGAAGAAGTGATAATCAATTGTTTCACCATATATTTCAGATGACGGACGTACTTCAGGAAGCATGCTCTTTGGTACTGTTAACATGTCTAGAAGCTCATCATCCCACTGTAAGTCGTGAATGTTAAACATTAATGTACGTGATGCATTTGAGTAGTCTGTTACGTGCGCTTTACCACCAGATAGTTTCCATACAAGCCACGTATCAATTGTTCCGAATAATAACTCGCCGTTTTCTGCTTTTTCTCTTGCACCTTCAACGTTATCTAAAATCCATTTTACTTTCGTACCAGAGAAGTATGCGTCAATTAAAAGACCTGTTTTTTCGCGAACCATTTCGCTATAACCTTTTTCTTTTAACTCATCACAAATCTCCATTGTTTGACGAGATTGCCATACGATTGCGTTATAAATTGGTTTACCAGTCGTTTTATCCCAAACAACTGCTGTTTCACGTTGGTTCGTAATACCGATACCAGCGATTTGTTCTGGTTTTACATCTGCTTCGCTTAAGCAAGTTGCGATAACTGCTAAAATAGATCCCCAAATTTCTTGTGCATTATGCTCTACCCAACCTGGCTTTGGAAAATGCTGTGTAAACTCTTTTTGAGCCGAATGAACAATTTCACCTTTTTTATTGAACAGAATTGCGCGTGAGCTAGTTGTTCCTTGGTCTAAAGAAAGAATATATTTTTTCATATCGGTTTCCCCCTATGCTACTTTTCTACTATTTGTATTGCTTTCACTTTTTTTACTTGTCATATAAGAGATTGCTAGTACAATCACAGTTGCAATAATCACATAAATAAGTGCTGCATTTTGTTTTCCTTCAAATACAACTTGATGGAATAATCCTGCAAGTGATCCACCTAAAATTGGACCAACTACTGGAATCCATGCATACTTCCAGTTTGAACCGCCTTTTCCTGCAATCGGAAGGAAGAAGTGTGCGATACGCGGACCTAAATCACGAGCCGGGTTAATCGCGTATCCTGTTGTTCCACCTAATGATAAACCAATACTTACAATTAAGAAACCTACGATAAATGGATTTAATCCATCTGCAAATTTATTTGCTCCAATTGCTAATATACCAAATACTAAAACGAATGTTCCAATCATTTCACTTAAAAGGTTTGTAAATGTGTTCGGAATTGCTGGACCTGTTGCAAATACACCTAATTTTGTTCCTGGATCTTCTGTTTCTTTCCAGTGTGGTAAGTAATGTAAATATACAAGAACTGCCCCGATAATTGCTCCAATCATTTGTGCTGCGATATAACCTGGTACGTCACTCCATGGGAACGCTCCCTTAAATGCTAATCCTATCGTTAAAGCCGGATTCAAATGTGCCCCACTAATTGATCCAACTGCATACGCTGCCATAGCAACCGCTAAGCCCCAGCCCATTGTAATAACAATCCAACCAGAATCTTTCGCAAACGATTTCTTTAAACTTACACCAGCGCAAACGCCGCCACCAAGTAAGATTAACAACGCAGTCCCTACTAACTCTCCTAAAAATGCTGACATAGTATCCCTCCACAATCAATTTAAACGCTTCCAAATGTGATAGAGGTAAAATGAATGGCCATTCGTTTTTGTCAAAAGAAAAAGACCCACAGCTTTGCACGCTTCTATATAAATTTATATAGAAACAATGAAATGTGGATCTCTTCTTTTCTCCGTCACGTTTATTAACTTGTCTATAATGTTAACCTTTCATGAAAGCGGTGTCAACAGAATTTTTTCACATTTTCGTCACTTTTTTTGGTAATGTTTCCATAGTTCTTTTTTTGATGTCGTAATTGCTGTCGCACCAGCACTTAAAGCTCTTTCAACATCTTCCACAGTACGAATGAAACCACCAGCTAAAATCGGGACACCAGTACGCTCTTTCACTTCAGCAATCACATCCGTTAGCGCACCAGGAAGCACCTCTATATAATCCGGCTTCGTCTTTTCTAACAAATTACAACTCTTTTCCATCGCGCTAGAATCAATTAAAAAGATGCGTTGAATTGAGACGACACCCTTTTGCTTCGCCTTCATAATCACGCTCGCCTTTGTCGAAAGTAACCCGTACGGTTTATATTCTTGGCATAAAAACTCCGTCGCATGCCCATCACTTTGTAATCCATGAATCAAATCAACATGTAAAAACACCTTTTTACTATGCTGCTTCGCAAGTGACACAACACTCTTCAATTGACCAACATGAATATCTAAAATAACAATATACTCATACGAACTATGTAATAGCTTCTCCAAATCTTTAATTTGCCTCACTGCCGGCAAAATCTTCTGTTCATGAAATTCCATTCTAAATGTCCCGATACGATAAACTTAACTAAATCTATACAATTCAATCAAATTTACACGAGTTAGTGCTTCATCGTGTTCTCGCAACCCCGAAGGGACGAGGGGTATAACACTCCACACGAGGCAGTATCGTTACCTCCTATTATCAAGCATTTATTGTACCCATCTTGATAAATTTATCGACGCATTTACATCCCTATCATGATGGCTATTGCACCTAACACAACGCCACTGACGTATTTTTAAACTCCACTGTCCTTCTGGTTGAACTGAATGGTCGTATTTAACGCCGCAACATGAACAAATCTTGCTTGAGGCGAACCATTTATCAGCTTTTACATACGCAATGCCATACTTCTCGCACTTGTATGATAAACATTGAAAGAAGAAGTTTAATTTTTGAAATGAAAATGCTTTCGATAGTTTTTTGTTTTTTAACAGGTTTGAGATAGATAAGTCTTCCACAACAATCCTCATTGGTTTGGTTTTCACCAATTTAGCTGTTGCTTGATGGATATGGTTATTTCGGATATTCATAATTTTCCTAGATAACCGCAGGTGCTCAGTTTTAGCTTTTTCATATCCGGCAGATTGAATTTTTACACCTTTTTTAAATCTTCTAGACATATCTCTTTGTGCTGACTTTTTCCTTTTCAAAAGTTTTTTAACCTTGGCATCTTTGTTTATATTTCGTTCTTTCGTACCATTAGAAGCCACAAACAGCTCTTTTAAACCAACATCCACACCAATCGACTCATCGGTTAATTCTTGTGCTTCAAAGGATTCTTCGAACCCAACACTCATCCACCAGTGACGACCATCAAATGTAACTCTTGGATTGGATGGTTTTTTGTTTCTTGGTAGTTGTTGGCTTGTTTTCACTTCTCCAATAGATTGAATATGAACTACTTTCTTTCCTATAATCAGTCTTTCATAATTGGCATAAAATCCTTGGATTAAATCTTTTTTGGATTTATAAGAAGTGTGATAACCATTTTTGTACTTTTTGAACGAATGTTTTCTCGCCGTATCAAAATCTTTTGAAGCCTGTTTGGGCACTTGTGCATTAATGTCTTTTAACCACTCATATCTCTTTCGCTTCTTGATCTTTGTAAATCGTTTCTGTAAAGCTAACTGTGAAACAGATTTTCCAAATAGCTTATAGTATCTATCACTCATTCTTTTACAATAGTTATAAGCAAATCTTGCAGCACCAGCATGGTTTCTAAGCACTTGTTCTTGTTCAGGCGTTGGAATCAGTCTGACTTTCTTCGCTAATATCATCAGAATTTAACTCCTTTAATGAAAGATTTGTTCTTCTGAATAGTAGCGTGTCCCACCAGCATTCTCCTGAGACTACTAGGATGCAAACCTGTTAATTCTGATACTTGACTAACTCGTGAAAATTTCATTATTATTCTTACCTCATTAAACCCAACGTAGCACATACGTTCGATGGATTCAATGAGGTTTGATAGATTTAATTAAATTTATCTCGTTCAACTAAGGGCGCAATTCCTTAGCCAGTTCTCTTATGAACTTCTCATGTTTTCACATGAGCGCAGACTATATGTTTATCTCTTTAGAGATAGAGGATTTTTCCACCACCATAGGCTTGTGGTGTACTCTCGTCAGTTATACGAGATAGTCGTTGAACGTTCATCTTATCCATTTTGACTTAGATGATTCGAGGCGGAAGACCCATTGTTCTAGTGTTTAGGATTTAACCTTGCACCATCTGATTGATTTTTTCTGCTTTCGCGACATTCACGCTCGCTATTTCTAGCCACGTTGTAGTTCAATCAGCTTTAGGGATTGCCCGCAGTTAACCCTCACTACTAGCCAATCACTTGACTAGCAGGGCTTACTGATATATTTAATTAACTTTGGTTATAATTGGTTAAATAAATCGTAACAGTTAGTTACCCTTCCTATCTATCCTTTATAGTACACAATTTGAGTAGAAAGAACAGCTAGTGCGGGGAATTATTTCTTCTATCTATATATTTTCTTCAGCTTATCAGAAGCCATGCCACCTATAACCATTAATATAAGTGGTAAAAAATTCATCACATACGGCGCATCTGCTACAAGTGTAATGCTCGCTCCGGCGAACTTATTTAACATCCATACAACGATTTTTGTAAGAAACAAAAATACTCCTAGCATGAATAGACTATCGAAAAACACCTTCCATTTTGGATATGCTAACTGTTTACTATCTTCAATTACTTTTTGCGTCAACTCTTCATCGCTCCTTAGCAGTTCATCAATCGTAATACCGAACAAATCGCTTAAATGAATAATAATTTCAATGCTCGGATAGTTCTTTCCCGTCTCCCATTTTGAAACAGACTGCCTACTTACATGAATTTTTTCAGCCAAATCATGTTGCGACCAATTTCGTTTTTCTCGTTCTTGTTTTAAACGTTCACTAAAAATCATACTGTGTTTATCACCTCTCTATGCCTAGTATGGACAAATAACTGATGAAGAGTAAAGCGAGTTGTCGTTGCGTAGGTTGTGCAACTTGTGCGTTACAGCTTGTAATGGCGCTATGTAGTGTGTATATTTCATATGCTATGCTCCAATAATAATTTCCCGAACAATAATCGTGCCTCTTAACATTGTCGCTTTGTGTCGGTAAGTCGATATTCCATGTCGAATCGTTGATATATTTCGGAAAATAAAAGAGTGGATAACAATACGTTATCCACTCTCCCATAATTATAATAAAACCGAATCTTTATCACTATCCTGATTCCGTTTCTCTCGCTCTTCTTCTAAGCGCTTCATATAAACTTCGCCTTCTTTTTCAATAAACTCATTATCCATCTCTTGCTCTTTTTTTGAAGTATATAAAACCATGTAGCCACTTAATACGATCCCGACGATTACAAGATACACCCACCATGGTAAAGTTTCCACTGTACTTCATTCCTTTCCTTAGACAAGCCTTATTAGTTTCACTGTATGAGGAAAGAAGTGGATTTATGCTTAAAATTTATTGTGGATTCTTCGCGAAGAACGCTTGTACATATTCCATAAACTCTATTGGCTCCTGACGAAACGGTGCGTGGTATCCTTTTTCAATGATATGGAACGTACTATTCGCAAATAGCTCATGATACAGTTCACCATTTTTCCAAGAAACGCTCTTATCGTGTCGTCCCCATATAATTAAAGTCGGCACCTTAATTTTATCGGCCTCCATCGCGATACGACGCTCTCTCATTTTCGTCAACTGATCATAATGCTCTTTATCGTCGCGACTATTTTTCACTGCATTTTTATTATAATCTGTAATCTCTGTTACAGTTTGTAAGTCCGTTGATAGCGGCGGCACTTCATAACTTTCTTTTTGCTGGAAAGACTCAATCCCTGTAGAATCCGCCAAAACGAGATGCGTTACTGCATCCGGATATAAATACGCTAAATTTAGAGACATCTCTCCGCCCATCGAATGACCAAGTACTGCGAATTGATCGTACCCGAGTTTCTTCATTAACTTATAATATAAATTCACTTGCGCAGGAAACGAATACTGAAAATCAACCGGCTTCGAAGAACGTCCAAATCCTAAAATATCAACCGCTATAATCGTGTGATCCTTTACAAGTTCCGGATAAATATCACTAAACCCATCTGATGAACCACCAAACCCGTGAAGCATAAGTAAAGGCGGCTTCCCCTCACCAATTTGCTTAAAGTATATCGTCTGCCCATCAATCTGCGCCATACTCTCTTTCGTATTCAGCTTCATCATAACAGTATTTTTCACTTCTCCAACCTTCGCAATCGGCTTATCAACGAAGTTACAAACGATTAACAAAACGAGCACAATACCGCTAATCATATAAAACTTAAACCGTTTCAACATTCCCGTCTCCTTTCTCTTGTTGCTATTTAAAGTTTTTACATTTTTTGGTTGTTTTATGATTATTTTCAATTGTAACCAGCATAGTTACAATTATACTAAAAAAATATTACTCACTGCCATTAGTGATGGTTACTTTGTAACTATTATAGTTACAAACGAAAAGTAAGTCAATTATTTTATTCCATATAATAAAAAGAGCGCTGAAAAAATATCAGCACTCATCATCACTATTTACACAAAGTTGTTCCGCTATTTCCTGTACCCGTTCCATCGTTATTCCTTCTCTAAATTCCACAGCTAGAGGATGGTCTGTCGGCTCTAGTTCAATATAAGGACGAATGCCATCGGCTCTCGGATGAACCATCGTTTTCAAACTTACTGTTTCCAACTCATATGGTAAATCCGTCGAAAGCCACCCAAACATCGGCTCTAACAGTTCTTGTTTATCCCAAAATTCATTCACCTTATCAAAATTCGCTTCACTTAATGAAACCCATACACCCCATATGAAATGTTCATCTGTACCAATGATAGGAATTTCAATACTCCCTCGCATAAAGAAGTGTTCTCCATCCATCACGCATAAATCATCGTTCATTTCAAATCTATCTTCTCGCTCTTCAGGTTCAGCATCATAATAATAAATAGGAGCTGATGATCCATAGCTCGTTGGAATTTCTTTATGATATGTACCGCAGCATCTACAAGTATACCCACTTATTTTCGTCATTCTATTCCTCCATCAGTTTTACATTCATTTTAGCAAAATACTTATAAAGCGAAAATAAAAAAAGCAAGCAGTTCCAGCGATTCGCTAAAACTACTTGCTCTCCTACTTACTATCTCTATTGTTACTCTTTAATAAATTCCTTCGTACTTCTCACTGTATCAATTGGACGAACTAATTTTTCGATTTCTTCACGTTTTGGCTCTAGGAACGGAGGTAACGATAATTTTTCTCCAAGTGTTTCGTATGGCTCATCTCCCATAAATCCCGGGCCATCTGTTGCGAATTCAAATAAGATTTGTGGTGCAACTCTTGCGTATAATGACTCGAAGAAGTGACGATTTACATAACCAGATGACGGAAGCCCAACGCTACCGATTCTCTCAATCCATTCTTCTAATACAGCACGGTCCTCTACGCGGAATGCAGCATGGTGCACTGTACCAAAACCTTGTTGTGCTTCAGGAAGAACCGTATTATGTTCTACAATGACAGATGCACCGTTTCCACCTTCGTTCACTTCAAATAAATAGAATTCTCCTTCTTGCGCAATCTCTTTAAATAATAGAACTTTTTCTAACACTTCTTTGAAGAAACTAAAGTTTGCAATGCGGATAAATACAGGTCCTAAGCCAGTAATTGCATATTCTAATGGAACTGGACCGTTTTGCCACGGTGTACCTGATTCTATCCCGTTATCTAATTCATCAGAGATTAATTGATAGTGCTGATCATCAAAATCAACGAAAGAAAGAGTTTTCTTACCAAATTGCTCTTTAATTCCTGTATGTTCTACTTCAAGACGGTCAAAACGTTTCACCCAATACGCTAACGCTGCGTCAGTTGGAACACGGAATGAAGTTTTTGAAATTTCATTTGTACCGTGTACTCCTTTTGGAACACCTGGGAAGTCAAAGAATGTCATATCTGTTCCTGCACTACCTTTATCATCTGCAAAGAATAAATGGTACGTTTGAATATCATCTTGGTTTACTGTTTTTTTAACTAAACGCATTCCTAAAACGTGAGTGAAAAACTCATAGTTCTTTTCTGCACTACTTGTAATTGCTGTAACGTGGTGAATTCCTTTTAATTGGTTCATTTTATATTCCTCCAATGGTTTTTAAATTTATATTTTCTCTTCTATTATTTCTCTTCAATAGGTGCTAATTTCGCTTCAATTTCTGCTCGCTGATCTTCTAAGAACGGCGGTAAATCAAGTTTTTCTCCTAAATGTTCTACATCGCCATCAACTGTAAATCCTGGTCCATCTGTCGCAATTTCAAATAGGATTCCGTTTGATTCACGGAAATATAAGCTTTTAAAATAGAAACGGTCGATGATTCCTGAAGACTGGAAGCCTCTTTGTATCACCTGTTCTTCCCAATAAGCAAGCTCTGCATCATTTTTCACACGAATTGCTAAATGGTGAATGCTACCGCGGCCTGGCTTTTCAGTAGGACCATCTAAATATTTCACAACGATTTCTCCAAAAGCCTCTCCTTTAATGGATTGGAAAATTGCTTCCTCTTCGCTACGGCTAACCTCTGTATAACCAAACATCTCTGTAAGTGTACTCGCCATTTTATCAAGTCTACGAACTGTCATTTCCACAGAACCCATTCCTTGAATTTGATGTTCAGCAGGAACTTCTGATTTTCCCCAAGTTTCCCAGTGCGCTACTTTTTCTCCGTTTGAAACGAGTAGTACTAAGCGAAGACCTTCAGCATCCTCAAATTGCAAAGCAGGACGATTCGCATATGTTGTCATTTCACTATGTTTCACATCAAATTTCTCAAAGCGTTCTTTCCAGTAATGCAAGCTTTCCTCTGAAGGAACGAGTAATCCAATTCGAGTAATTGCATTCGTACCACGATATGTTTTTCCTACTAAAGGAATTTCAAAAAATGATAGCTCTGTACCCGGACTTCCTGTTTTATCTCCGTAAAATAAGTGATACATGGACGGATCATCTTGGTTTACTGTCATTTTCACGCGACGTAAACCAAGCACGTTTTTATAAAAATGGTTATTCTCACTTCCGTTTTTTGTAACCATTGAAATGTGATGATGCCCTTTAATTTCATACATTAGTAATTCCTCCGTTTCATTTTACTAGTCAAGTGATACCTAAAAAATAATATGCTTCTTAGCTTTTCAATTTATTCTCATTATGTTTTTGTAAATTCATCTTAGTTTTTACTGAATAAGTTACTTTGTTTTGTAAATCGAAAGCAAATGAGTGTATGTTTTTCATATGACTCAATCGCTTTCGTTACTATCACTTTACACCTCAAGTGATTAAAAAGCAAGGGATTTATCTCAAATTCGAGATATTTTTTTATTGCATAAAATTTTGGACTACAAACACAAGAAATTCTTGGTTTGGAGACATTATAAAATTCATAAGTTGATGGATGTAGGATATCGCCAGCATTAAAAAAACACGCTAAGAAGTATGCAAGGTTTTATACAGTTTTTCAACTAATTCAGTAACAAACAGAAATCTTAAAATCCCCTTCAGGATAGGAATGTATAAAAAAATGTATAGATCCATAGAACGTAAAAAGGAGGTTCCCTTGTGAGAGTAGGGTCCCTCCTTGTCCTTGCTACCGATAATGTTACGTTATATTAACTGAATGCGAATACCATATACATCCAAAAATCATAACAAATCGATCCTTCGAAATGGTACAATTAGGAAAAGGGGGAAAGGATATGTACGATTACAAATTCGTGAAAGTCGAAGTTAATAACTGGAAAGGGGAACCTAAAGAAGATTATAAGCGTATTATTGCCGAACATGCTGAAGACGGTTGGAAATTTGTTCAAATCTTTGCACCATCAATCGCAGGATACGCGCAATATTTTGAAATTATCTTCGAACGAATCAAATAACCCCTTTCGAGAACGAGAGGGATTTGCTTTGAATAACATACAAAAAGAACTGAAATATTTGGGAATCTAATTGTTCTCAATTTAACTTATAAGACAAATAAGCTAATATTAATCAACTTCCAATAATAAGAATTATGTAAATAAGCTGCCCATATGGACAGCTTATTTTATTTTTTCTGAAATGCTGGCGTTACTCAACTAAAAAGTTGATATGCTCCCATTCTAGTGGCAAGATATGTTTTATTAGTTCTTCGTTACACCCATGCGTACTTCTTAACTATTTCATTTCATTTTTAATAAAAAAACAGCCCCACTAAGCTTATTAACACTTAATGAGGCCATTCGATTCACACTATTAATTATGGAACGTCGGCTTATAGAACGAACGATTATCAAGTGCAAAGACACGTTCTGTATATTCGCCTGGTTTTGTGCGTCCTAATGCACGGTCCATCATGTTCATTTTTGCATCTAAGTTATCGATGTAGTGCAGAATTTCTGCTTCTTTTACTAATGGTGGTTTTGGGCTACCCCATTCTGCTTTTCCGTGGTGAGAAAGGACGATGTGCTGAAGGATTAATACTTCTTCTGCATCGATTTGCAGCTCGTCTGCTGCTTTACCAATTTCGTTCACCATAATAGAAATGTGGCCAAGTAAGTTTCCTTCTAACGTGTATGTTGTAGAAATCGGGCCAGATAATTCGATTACTTTACCAAGGTCATGTAAAATAACGCCTGCATATAGTAAGTCTTTATCTAACGATGGGTATAAAGCCGCAATAGCTTTCGCTAAATCAAGCATCGATACAACGTGATAAGCTAGTCCAGATACGAACTCGTGATGGTTCTTTGTCGCCGCTGGATATTCTAAAAATTCATTTTGATGCTTATTTAACAAATGTCTTGTTAGACGCTGAATGTTTGGATTTCTCATTTCAAATATGTATTGCGTAATTTTCTCAACCATATCTTCTTTTTTCACTGGTGCTTTTTCTACGAAATCCGAGATATCTGTTACTTCATTTTCATTCGCAACACGGATTTGTTTCACACGTAATTGAATACGTCCTTTGTAGTTTAAAATATCACCAGCTACTTTAACGATTGTTTCTGCTACATATTGTTTCTCAACTTCTGGCGATACGTCCCATAGCTTCGCTTCAATATCTCCACTTGGATCTTGTAAGATTACTGTTAAAAATGGTTTCCCATTGCTTGCTAAACCTTTTGTCGCTGTTTTAATTAACAAGAAAACATCGACTTGTTCACCAACTTCATATTCTGCAATTTTCTTTTTCATTCGAATTCCTCCACCATATCAATTACTTTTAGTATAGCATACTACAACTCATTTTCTTTACGCTTATGCGTTAATTTTATAATCTGTTTTTCTGTAAAATACGTTAATAAATGCGCATGGCATGTAAAGAAGATGACTTGTCTATCTTTCGCAATTTCCTTTATGAGTTCAATTGTACGATTCGTCCTTATCGCATCAAAATGCACGAAACTATCATCAATAATAAATGGATAATCATGCTCAAACGTTTTCGCTAACGCAAATCGTAACGATAAATATAACTGCTCCGCTGTCGCTTGGCTTAGTTCAGGACTGTAAAAACGCATACCGTCGTTACGTTCCACAATAAACGGTTCCGTCTCTGACGGCGAAAAGATTTTACTATATCGTCCGCCTGTTAAATAGACGAAATACTCTTCTGATTTTTGTAAAATACGAGGAAGATGTACTTCGTGATAATATTGTTTCGTTTTCGTTAACACTGTCTTCGCAGCCGCATAAGCAGCCCACTTCTTCACTTGTTCACGCACTTGCGCTTTTTTCATTTCCCATTCGTGCAATAAATCACCGTACGTACTACCTTCTTCTAAATTCGCGATTTCCATACGATGTTTCGCAATGCGCTCTGTCAATTCTTTTTCCTTTGTAAGACAGTTTTGCGCAGCTGTCAGTTCTTGCTTTAATTTTTCCTCATAACCGTCAGCCTCATAATGTTCAGCTAATGATAAACTCGTTAAACGCTGTTCTAACAGATCAATTTGCGGTAATAAACGCCCTACTTGTTTCTCAGCATCTTCACGTTTTTCTGCCAGCTTACCTGCTTCTAAAAACATCTCTTCATCTGTAGAATGTGCGATATGCCATAAACTATCTCGTTCTACTAACAGTTGTTTCAATTGCTCTTGCATGAACTCATATTCTTCTTGCCATTCCGCAAGCTTCTCTTTTCGCTGCTTACAAGTTTGGCGCTTTTCTTTCTCATTTTGCATACGACTTTGTGCCTCGTGCAACTTACTATACTCCGCACTACCGATAACAGTTTCTAGTTTATGTTCAAATTGCGAAATCATTTCATATAATGAAGATTTCCGAGCGCCTTGTTTCTCTAACTCACGATATAATTGCTGCATTTTTTCCATACGCTCAAACGCTGGCAATATGTGCGCATACGTGTAAAAATCAGGGAACGTATAGCGCATTTTATACACATCTACTTGTTCGCTAATGCGGAACGTTTCTCGCTCCCATTCCTCATATGATGAAACGACTTTATCATACGCTCGCTCCATTTGCTGCAACTTATACGACTCACGTTCAAATAGCTTACGAACCTCTTCATCTTTTTCTAACTCATAGCGCACAGACATCGCTTCTTCACTTTGCCTCCCGCCAGCACTTTGCTGAAGAGTAAGAAGTTCTTCTTGTAATCCACTTGACGGATCTTTATATAAAACAAGGGCAAGAACAATCCCTACAAAAATAATGACACTAATAAATAAGAGTAAGCGGTTATCTATAAATAAACTCGTGAATAAAACAAGCGTGTTAATAAGAAGTAACAGAAGACAAACTCTTTGCCACTGCTTTTTCTTTTGCACTGCCGCTCCTGCTTTTTCCTCATACTTGCGCTTCATTCTCTCTGCGCCCATACCGATAAACGCCGCATCTTGGAACGACTTCTCTTTCTCCGCTAACGCATTTCGCTCTTCATCCGCTAACATTTGCTGCTTAATCTGTCTTATGTTTTCTTCTTGTTCTTCTAATTGCTCCTGTGCTACTTTAAAACGATCATCAAGCTGTACTTTTTGCGTTTCTAATTCACGTGCCTTTTGTACTGTTTGCGTAATCAATTCTTTCGTTGCCAAACTCATATCAAACGAAAGGACTGTTTCTTTTTCAAAAGTAGCACCAATTTGCTGCTCTAGTTCTGCCAGCTCTTCTTTTATATTCGTAATCGTTCCTGTCATATCACGCATTTCTTGGCGTGCATTTTCGTAAGACATATGCTGCATACGAAGTTCTTCCACGTAACTTTCTTTTTGTAAAAACGCTTCATCTATTTGAATCGATTCAATTTCCGATTGCACATTCTCTATTTTTTTATGGAGCGAATCAACTTGTAATTGGAGCGGCTCCATCTTCGCCTTAATCGCTTCATAACGCCCCATCCCGTTTACAGGGAACTGCCCGCTCTCGTTTTGTAACACTTTCTCATGCGCACGCTTTTCAATAACGAGAGGTTCAAGCGCTGCTAATATTTCATAATCTTGCTTTCGCTTTTCTGCACTCTCTTTTTCCACGCGAACAGAAGCAAGTTTCTCTTCACTTTCTTTTAACTGCTCCACTTGCTTTTCATACGTGCCAATTTTCCCTTGCCACTCTTTCATCTTCTCTTCAAGCTTCTTCATTTCTTGCAGTGACACGTTAATTTCTGGTTTACGACCACTCGGCTTAAAACGCTGATCCATTTCTTTTTCTAACTTTTTATCGAGCTGCAACAACGCATCGCTTCCGACTGCGCTTGCCGAAAATAAATAATTTCCGATATCCGCTTCGCCTAGCTGATGAATATTTTGAAGACCGTGCATATCAAATGAAAAGACAGATTCAAATAAACTTTCATTCATCCCGCTTACTATATCGTGTAAAATTTCCTCGTTGCCCGTTTTCCCGTCTTCAAAATACACGGTCACCTCGCCAGCTGCCGTCTTTGGCAACCGTTCAATTTTCAAACGGCCGTACTTCTCTGTTTGCACAGTCATCGCACCGCCATACTTGCCGCCTTCTTTCGGCTCATAACGGCGCTGTCCTCTCGTCGGAAAACCGAATAAAATACTTTTCATAAATGAGCGAATTGTCGATTTCCCCGCTTCATTTTCACCGTACAACACCGTCAGCAATGACAGATCCATTTCCACATTTTCTAATTTTCCGTACCCATAAATATGGAGTTTTTCAATTCTCATTTCTTATCCCTCTCTTGCTGGAATAATTGCTCTAAAATAATATTTTCCGCTTCCTTTTGAATCTCTTTCTTCTCTTCTTCTGTAAAAGATTCAATACTATTACGCGCTACAGGAGATGTCCAAATCGTGCGCAACACGCCGTCCATATTAGTGAAAGCTTCTAACTCTTTTAGCACACTACCGACGAAATGATTTTCCTCTTTCAAACGCTCGATTTCCGCAAAAGAAACCGTCTCATTTTTCCACTTCATCGCATATACGAAGTCTTTTCGCTCTTCGCCAGCTGCTAAAATATGAAAAATCTCTTCCACACGTTTTTCATCACGTAAATAAGGAGAAAGTGGGCCCTGCCCTGTAAATATGACAGTTAGTAGCGTCCCTCCCTCTTCTCTTCGGCACGCATTCATCGTACTTGATGCTGCCGTCATAAGGTCATCGACAGTTTCAAGCTCATCAATATTTACTTCTATCTCATCCCATACAACATCCGCCGTATGGAAAAATGAACATTGCGTTCCTTGTTTCGTAAGTTCAATAAGATACGCACCCTTTTCCCCTGTCTCCTTACGATGACGCCCTTGTATATTCCCTGGATAAATAATGCACGGCTCTTCTGATAAAATTTCACGTTTATGTATATGGCCAAGAGCCCAATAATCAAACTGCTTTTCTTTCAGCTCACGAATTTGAAACGGTGCATAGCGATTATGCTCTGCATCCCCTTCCACACTTCCGTGAAGCATGCCAATATGAAAAGGCGCATCACTCATTTTCGTATACTGTGCTGTCATATTATCCGTTACCGCTTGCTGCAAATAACTAAACCCGTAAATAGAAGCTAATAGCTCACCATTTTTATAAAATGATTTCTCTTCTACATAAGGCTCCGTAAACACATGAACATTTTCCGGAAACTCAATTGCTGCCCAACTTCCTCCTAAATGATCGTGGTTACCGTGAATAATAAAAACAGGGATATCGTACTGCGACAGTCTCTTCATTTGCTCGCGCACAAACACTTGCGCTCTCAAACTTCTCGTCTCCGCATCATACAAATCCCCGGCTAATAATACGAAATCAACGCGCTCTTGAATCGCTTTATCAACAATACGCTCGAACGATTCAAACGTACTCTGCTTCATTCTCTCCCAAACAGACTGCGCAACATTCATTTCCATCCCTTTAAACGGACTATCCAAATGCAAATCAGCCGCATGTATAAACTTCACTTGTTTCACAAATAACGATCCTTTCTATCTTTCAAAAGTTTCATTTTATCAAAATTAAAATTGCTGAAAACTAATAATCATCGGGAATGAATAACTCCCCGATGATTAAAGTTTCACCTTATTGTAACACGCAATGTCATATATTTCTTTGCATATTCTAGTGATTTATGCCAAAATAGTTATAAGATTCTGATTTTTATTATTGGAGGGAATTTTCATGGGAGTATACGTTCTAACAGTCTTTGAAAAAGATGGTTCAAAAGCATTAGACGAATCATTCGAGGCGGCAACTGAAAAAGAAGCGAAAGCAAAAGGTGAATCTATTTTACAAGAAAAAGGATTGCACGAAAAAACACATCGCTGTACATCTTCTGCAGGTAAGCTCGTTTTATTCCAGCGCTAAAAAAAGAAGCGTCATCCGCTTCTTTTTACTCTACTATATCTTCGTCACACCACGTAAACACCACATCTAGAATGCGATTACCGATACGTACGCGCTTATTCCATTTTCCTGTTTGGATCTGATGTTGCAATTCTGCTTTCATCTTTTCCGTCCAGTCGTGAATCGTTTCACTACCGTTGTACGGATATACGCTCGGAAACTCTTCCTGCAGTAGATGCAAGCTCTCTGCATCAAAATGAAAATGGAAGAAGTAGTTTGCTGTAAGCGATGGTTCTTGTAATCGTAAAAAATGATCATCAACTTGCTTTCTATTCCTATAGAAAGTAAAGATATTCACTTTACCGCTCGTAATTTGGTCAATTTGAATTTCGTGCTTCTCTATAATCACGTCTTGCCCACCTCGTTATATACTATCCTTAGTATATATGTCTTTTGCAACAAAGTTAACCATTTTCGCGCGAAATTCATTTCCTTCATTATATTACCTGTACCTCCAAGTACAATCAGAACAAATAAAAACAAAGTTGAAGGGGAGCGATCACATGTATTTCGGAAGCAAAGGTTGGTATGTTAAAGAACTGAAAAAATTAGGTATCCGTACTTATGAAGGTAAAAAACTAGAATCTTATCGTACACATATTTTATCTAGTTTACTTGAGAGAATGAAGAAAGCTTCGGCTTAATAGAAGAAGGAAGCAACAATTTGTTGCTTCCTTTTAATTTTATTTAGTAAACAAAAACTGGAATCATTATAAATTAACAATCTACCTTTACTATTATACTTTCTTGATAAAAACCATCTGATATCAACTGAACTTTTATTATCAAATACTCTTCCAGATGATTATTCGTATATATTTTAAACTCTCCATACTCATTAACCCGTCTACATCCAACAAGCATATCGCCGCTCGTTATGACAACTGTTGCATAAGGTTCCGCATGGCCCGATACATAATTATCACCATATTTCACAACATCTATCGTTATTTTCTCATGAATATTACTAACTGAGTCTATATATTTCTTTTCATACAAATTAGCATTTAGTTCTTCCGCCCTCAAAAACACCCGATTCCTGCTAACCTTTTCTGAAGAGAATGCAACATTTCCCAGCCAACTAAACCTATCAAATGTAGTAATAGGTAGAAACATCTAAGCTAACTCCCCCATTCTTTCTTCTCGTTTTTATCGACTACAATCTTTTGATGAACTTACAGTAATACGTTCTATATTAAGATAAAAAAATATCTTTTTTTCTATTCAATTTCGCACTGTTAATTTGTACAGAACACATAGAATACTGGTTTTCACCCCAGATGTAATGACAACACTACACAAAAGAAACCAAGGTCCATTAAATGTAAATCCATCTTCAAATATATTAATAATAATTATGTTGCCAATTATTAAGAGAACCCATGAAATGGAAAACTGTTTTCCATTTGTCATATATAAAATTTCATCCTCATAACAGACTGTAATTCCCCCACCTTGCCAAACACCAATAGCGAAAGAAAAAAGCGTAACTGCCAGTAACTCTGCTTGTAAATCCCTAGTCATTGGTTGCGGCGCCATATAAGTAATAATCCCTATCATCATGAGAAAAGTTATAATATCTATCCAGTTTAATTTTCTTTGTTTGCTTTGCAGCCAAATAAAGAAAATTAATACAGAAATTAAAAGCAAAGTTTCCATTTACTTATTCTTCTTCCTTTCCTACATTAGAAACGCCTGTAATTGTAATACAATTACAATGTTCTTAAATCTCTCATACTTTCTGAAGCATAACACGAGAAAGAAATAAAAAAATCGTACAAAAGGGCAAGCCTATAATGTACGATTGGGCATATATAATGTTTTAAAAATGAATTAACTTCCTTTCAATAGATACAGCTACTGCTTCTGACCGTGAATTAACACCTAATTTATTGTATATATTTGTTAAATACGCTTTTACCGTTCGCTCAGCTATCCCCATATCGAATGCAATTTCTTTATTCTTATATCCGCGCGCAATGGCTTTTAACACAAACAATTCTTTTTCTGTTAAATTGTTTCCTTCAACCTTATCAGTATGTATTTCTTTCCTTTTATAGTTCACTATCTTTTCCATAACATTTGATTGTAGTAAAATCTCACCTCGAATAGCCGCTTCTAACGTTCGAAACAAATTCTCACGATCCGTATCTTTTAGCAAATATCCTTTTGCTCCTAACTCAATTCCCTTTAACATTAATTCATCTTCATTATAAGTAGTTAATATGATAATCGGCGTATGGTTTTGTTTTTTATTCAAAGCCTCAATTGTTTCTAAACCACTCATTTTAGGCATATTCAAATCCATTAAAATGACATCAGGTTCCTTTTTCTCTATGAAAGAAAGAGCTTCTTCTCCATTTGCAGCCTCACCTATAATTTGAAATGAATCACTCGTTTCTATTATTAATTTCAGACCTTCTCTTACAACGAAATGATCATCTACAATTAATACATTATGCTTCATGGCTATCTCCTTCTTTATTTATAGGCACTTGAATATACACTTTCGTACCTTTCATCTTTTCACTCAATATATGTATTTCTCCCTTAATCAATCGAACACGCTCATTTAGACCAATTAAACCATAATGTCCAGGATTCTTACCGATATATCTAGTGTCAAAACCAATTCCATTATCTTCAACTTCAATAGTAAGTTGTTCAAGATCACTGATATATTCAACTTTTAAATGTACATCTGTGGCCTGTGAATGTTTTGCGATATTCGTTAAACATTCACTAATTACATATAAACAGTGCTCTTTTACTAAGTTTGAAATATGTGGGGGACTTTGAATAGTAAATCTCACTTGTATAGATGTAGCCTCAGAAAAACGTTGAATCTCTTCCTCTACTGCTTCATTAAATGAATTAGTAGTATGACGCAAATCATCAATAACCAACCTTGCATCATGTAGAGTTTGTCTCGCCCTTATCATAGTTTGTTTCATGATCTCTTGAGAGCGTCCTGTATTCCCTTTCTGCATATGGGCATCTATTGCTTCCAATTGCATAATTAAACTTGCTAGACCTTGCGCTAACGTATCATGTAAATCTCTTGCCATACGCTGCCTTTCATTAGCTAATGTCAATTCTTCCACTCTCATATATGCAGACTCTAACTCTTGAATATAGCTCTGTATACGATTACGTGCATCAAATTGCTGCTTATTAATATAAGAAAAAGGAATAATAATTGCTAACACTAAAAGAAACATAGAGATAAGAATAGCTAATTTATTCACACCATAATTAATACTAATTGCAGCACAGAATATTGCATACATAAGAGTAAAAACTGCCATTACTTTAAATATATTGTTATAAACATATAAACTTTGGGCGATTAAAATAGGAGTTAATCCAACAAAAATCGCTATCGAAGCATTTGTCGCAATAAACGCAGCCAAAAACACAATGAAAAGTTGTATAAAAAAGAAGTACAACAATTGCCTATTTTTTAATGAACTCGCATACCAATGAAAAATAGTATGAATAACAATGACTATTGTAAAGAAAAAACTATCCATAGAGAAAATATTATTACGAAATTCTAAAAGTATTGAAGCTATATATACGAGTGTAATCCATAAAATAATAAACCTTCTTGGAATAAATACCACTTCCAATACATTTGCATCCAAATCTATATTTAAACTTATTTTTTTCATATCTGACCTCCACCATTACATTATACAAGATGCAACTTACATTTTGATAAAGTGAAGGCTTTTACATACAGCCCGACTCCCACAAATAGCGGGATAAGTCACTTATTCCTCTTCATCCTCATTACCAAATGCAAATATGAATTATTGTATATCGAAATTCATTGATGTTTATGTAAGATTATTATTCAGCAATCCATACAATGCTACATAATTAATGTATATTTTAAAAGTTTGCACAATCAAAATCTCCTCAAAGTATAAACGACGACTTTCTGTTCCCTTTTATTTAGTGCTAATGAAATAATCATTTAAACTGAAAATGCTATAATAAACCCAATCAAACTAAGGGGGAACATTTATCTTGCACGGAAAACACATTCAATTTCATGAGTTTGGGAACCCAAAAGATGTATTACAAGTTAAATATAAAAATATAGAATCATTAAAAGATAATGAAGTTTTCGTTCGTATGTTAGTTAGGCCGATTAATCCATCTGACTTAATTCCAATAACCGGAGCGTACGCTCATAGAATCCCTTTACCTAACATACCTGGTTATGAAGGTGTTGGTATTGTAGAAGATGTTGGCGCGGGCGTTACTAGAGACCTTATCGGTAAACGTGTTTTACCGTTACGAGGCGAAGGTACTTGGCAAGAATATGTGAAGACATCAGCTGATTTTGTAGTCCCTATTCCTGATTCCATCGATGATTTCACAGCGGCACAAATGTATATTAATCCCCTTACGGCGTGGGTTACTTGTACAGAAACGTTAAACTTACAGAGTAATGACATTTTATTAGTAAATGCTTGTGGATCCGCTATTGGTCATCTTTTTGCGCAGTTATCACAAATTTTAAACTTCCGATTAATTGCTATTACAAGAAATAATAAGCATACAGAAGAATTACTGCGCCTTGGTGCTGCATATGTAATTGATACTTCCACTGCCCCTCTTTATGAAACTGTTATGGAATTAACAAACGGGCTCGGTGCGGATGCTGCGATTGATTCTATCGGAGGACCGGATGGAAATGCATTAGCTTTCTCCTTACGTCCAAACGGGCACTTTTTAACAATCGGTCTTCTATCAGGCATACAAGTGAACTGGGCAGAGATTGTCACGAAAGCAAAAGTGCACGCGAACATATTTCATTTACGACATTGGAATAAAGAAGTGTCACCATATAAATGGCAAGAAACGTTTCGTCACTTAATTCGCTTAGTGGAAAATAAGCAATTACGTTTTATGAAAGTACATTCAACATATGATTTAGCGGATGTGAAAACAGCGGTTGATGTCGTGCAGTCTGCTGAGAAAACGAAAGGAAAAGTGTTTTTGACGAGTTATTAAATGCAAAAGAAGAAGTCTTTTTGATTGACCTTTTAAATAGACTAAATAATACGTTTAGAAACATATAATTGTAAGTATCTGGTATAATTCTATTAAAAGGTAAAAGGAGATTTTCACATGTGGCTAATCACGGCAATCGCGCCTGTTGTAATAGTTGGTGGAATTGTAGTATTTGTAATTAAAAGATTAGAACATAAATACAATAATGGAAAATTAGGTAAGAAAAAATCTCAAAAAGCTCAACTGTTATTAGATAGTTTAATACCTATGGGAATGCTTGTTGGCTGTATGATTGGTTTGGTTTTCGGTATGTTTTTTCCGGATTTCTCACTGCTTTCCATTAGTTTAGGATCTGGAATAGGCTATTTATTTGGTTTTTTTGCCTATGAAATTTATTGCAAGACAGGAAAAAACTTTTCATAATCCAAAAAGAATAAGCGGGACAGTACATAGTCGTCATATAAAATATGTACTGTCCTTTATTTTTGCATCAACGTTATCATCTTACCTTCCACATCCTATACACCTTTTTTATTGATTTTCCTCTCCCCCCTCTTTTGTATATCCACTTTTTTATTTTCATTGGATCTATACCCATAGTAAAGTAGAGCACATGTAATAACTGAACCTACAATATATCCTAAAAAACATCCTAACCAAAACATAATGTGACTGCCTCCATTCATTATAAATTTTATGTAATACAACTCTTTACATGCTCAATCATTTATTTCTATAAACTATACACCCTCTAAAGTTATTCATACCATTATTTCTCCCCTTACCTCAAATAACAATTTTATTATTTATCATAAAGTTAACACTCTCGTTAAACATATATAAAGATTGTTGTATTTCTTACTTTTCTCCTTGAAAACAATATATACTACATTTGAAATAAGCGGGTACGTCTGCTTATTATCTAAATTCCCGTGCAATACCCCCTCACGAAATGCTAGGAGCAATCCTAGCATTTTTTACAATAACGTTTTGCCCATTTTAAACATATGTACAATATAACTTTTCAGCTTATCATTTTAGCGAGTTAGTACATTCGCCATCATCTTATTTTTTGTACTTATAATACGCCATCCACTCTTCTTCATTTTAACTGTAGTCATGAAACAAAAAAATCCCCTCAAAGCATCAACTTCAAGGGGGAGCCTGTTTTTTACTTACTTATATACGTACAGCTGTACCACTTACAGCAACCATTAACATTCCATCACGAACAACTTCATAATCTACGTCAATACCAACGATAGCGTTCGCACCTTTTTGTTTTGCAAGTTCTTTCATTTCATCCATTGCGATATCACGAGCTTCTTTTAGCTTGCTTTCATAAGAACCAGCACGACCACCGACAACATCACGAACAGAAGCGAATAAGTCGCGGACAATATTTGCACCCATAATAGCTTCACCATTTACAATATCAATATACTCAATAATTTCTTTACCTTGAATTCCAGACGTTGTTGTTACAATCATGACTGACACTCTCCTAATAAGTTGTAGTTTTAATTAGCTTTCTTATGTCTTTATTATGACATGGAAAAAGTAACTAATCTATTGAATTACCTTACAGGAATGTGACAGTTTTGTAAGAATAAAACACGCATTATGTTTAATTTTAATAAAGCGCTTTAATGTTGGGATACATAAAAGATTCTCTATTTTCTTTCCAGTCCTTTTCTACTTCTTTAAAAGTTGGTCGCCCTAATTCTTCATTGTTTTTCTGTTTACGAAACCATTTCTTCACATACTGATCTCCATTTTTATTTTGAACCGTACAAAGGAAGCTATTACTACTATCCTTTACTATTTTTACAATCACGAAAAGACACCTCTTCCCTTTTAAATAACAGAATAGAACTTGATCTTTTACTATAAGCCCTTCCTCTCTTATAGTCATACGACTCCTCGGCCGCGCCAAAGTTGTAAGATCAAAAACGATATTCACTATGTTTACATTTTTCATCATTGATATGTGAAGTACATATTATTTAAAGAAATCGGAGTTATACGCATTATGCTTATCAAATATTTTATAGATTTCTAACTTATCATCTAATTTTGCATCTACTAAAATTAATATATTTCCATCGTAAATGTATTCTTCATATTTTTTAGCATGTTCTTCAGGAATTCCTAATCCGATAAATGCTCCTATTAAACTTCCAGCTCCTCCGCCAATACCGGCTCCTCCAATAGCTGCTGCGATAGGTCCCGCTGCTACGATTGGACCCATTCCAGAAACGGCAAGTATACCAAGACCTGTTAATAAACCACCGAGTCCGCCTGCTACTCCTCCTGCCACAAGCCCTGTCGCTGAAAAGATATCCGCTTTATGTGCAGTTTCATGATTCACTTTTTCACCCGATTTTTCTTCCAAATGTTCAATTTCCTTTTGATCCTTCGCAATAGCTGAAATATTATCCGCCGAGTATCCTTTATCATTCAATTCATTAATAACACATGCCGCATCATCAATTGTTCTAAAAACACCTACTATTTTTCTATCTACATTCATAACTATTAACCTCCTAAAGTTTTATATAATGTATCTTTATCTTTCTTCATTTCTGTATACACTAATCTTCTTATTAACATAACCATTTACGAAAAAAGCGAATAATAAAAGGATTACAAGCGAACTACTTAACAAGTAAATTAAATCAAATGTAATATCAATCATCATTTCATTCATGTATACCAGACTCCTTTTTATTTAAAGTAAAAGTATTATTTTTATAGACTAGAAATCTTATAATTCATCTTCAGTCAATCTCTTTGTAGTATATGTATACCCTTCGTAACCCTTTCTAAACGTAAAAATACTATAATTATATTTTTTCTTATTTATATGTTTAACATTTTTTAAAACGGGTATGTTTATATTGTTATGCTTACTATATGGAAAGGAATATTTCGATGAATGCAATCCAATCTACTACTATTCTTTATAATGAAACACCTACAATAACGCAGATTCATCATTTTTATGCTTTAATGACAACATTTCAAACTAATTTATTTATAAGTAAACATGGAACACTTACTTCTATTAAAAGCTTAAGCACATTAATATCCTTTTTCCTTACTGTAAAAAAGAGAGAGCTTGTATTATTTGTCTTTGAAGGAATAGATGCAAAAAAAGCTTTAAGAACACTCTTTCCTTCTTAAAAGTTTTATGATTCCCCTATTCCCTCGATCGTTACTTTTCATATATGTTTTTATATTTCAAAATGATTTCCTCTATTAAAAAAGAACCCCCTAATACAATAGGGGGATTTCTACTTTGGCCTTATGAAAACTGATATAATATATATTACGTTTTTCATTCTTTACAATTGAAAACTTTGAATAACCTTGAAGGTAGGAATTTTTAATGACATCGAAAGCAAAATTTAGTATTCGCTACAAAATTATGGCTGGTTATTTAGTTATCATTTTGTTCTTGCTTATCTCTTTCATTATGTTAAATAATGAGATTTCTAGTTTACAAAAATCTCGTAATTTTATTATTGATCACGATTTTAAAGTTCTTAATTTGACGAATCAAGTGGAGAAAGAATTGCTAACAATTGAAAATAAAGCGAAAGGATTTATCACTTCTAATGATGCAAATTACGTTCAATCTCTTAACGCTGCGGAAAAGGATTACGAAAAACATTATCAAGATCTTTTGGCTCTATTAGAGGATAACCCCTCTCAGCAAGAAAAATTAAAACAGATTAATAAAAACATTACTAGTTGGATTAATAAAGAGATTCACCCATTAATTACAAATCATAATAGTAATAACGTACAAGCAATCGATACGACTCAAATTCAGTCATTACAATCGCAGATAACTAACTTCCGTGGTGTAGAGGAGCAACTAACGAAAAAAAGAGCTGCACAATTAGATACTGAAAATAATAAATTAGAGATTTGGTTATACAGTTTATTGTTCTTACTTTCTTGTATTTCTATTATCATTTCACTCTATATTTCGAATTCCATTACAAAAACGATTAAAAACGTAATTCAAGTTATTAAATCCATTTCTTCGAAAGAAAAAATTACGGAAAGAATTCATGTAAACACGCGGGATGAAATAAAAGATCTTGCTTATACAACGAACCATCTACTAGACGAAATATCTAAAAGAGAGTGGTTACAAACCGAGCTTGCAGAATTAATTTTAATGTATCAAGGTGTACCTTCTATTGAGATGTTAGGTAACAAAATTCTTAGTGGAATTATACAAAAAACGCAAACTTCTTGCGGTGCATTCTATGTACGTGAAGAAATTGAAGACACTGTCTACTATGTGAAGAAAGCTTCTTTCGCCGATCAAGGTTCTGATGTTGGAAAACAATCCATTAAAATGGGTGAAGGTTTAATTGGGCAATGTGCTTTAGAAAAACAAAGCTTTATTCTTCGAGAAATACCAGAAGAATTTCGTTATGTCACTAGCGGCTTATTAGAAATACGCCCTCAAAACCTACTGGTCGTCCCTATCTTATTTGAAGATGAAGTGATTGCAGTAATGGAGTTAGTAAGTGTAACTGAGATTTCAGACTTACATCAAGATTTAATTCAACAAACTGTTGATAACCTAGGTTTAACGATCCATAGTATTATGGGACGTATGCGAATTCAAACTCTTTTACATGAATCACAAGCAATGACAGAAGAGTTGCAAGTTCAATCAGAAGAATTACAAACGCAAGCTGAAGAACTACAAATGCAAGCCGAAGAATTAAGAACAACGAATGAACAATTAGAGTCTAGAACGGAAGAGGCCGAGCAAAAGACAGCTGACTTACAAATTACTAAATCAGAATTAGAAGAAAAAGCAAGTGAGTTATTACGTAGCTCAAAATACAAATCAGAATTCCTAGCAAATATGTCACATGAATTACGCACACCGTTAAATAGTATTTTACTATTATCTGAAATGTTAAGAGAAAATCATGATAATCATTTATCCGATGATGAAATTGAATTAGCAACCGTTATTCATTCATCTGGGAAAGATTTACTTACTTTAATTAATGACATACTAGATTTATCTAAAGTAGAAGCCGGGAAACTAGATGTGATTTTTGAAGCAACGAACATAAGTGATATGGCAGCAAATATGCAGCAAAACTTTTTACATATAGCTGCACAAAAAAATGTTGAATTTACTATTGAAGATAGTGATACGATTCCTGATTTATTTTATACAGATGCAAAACGGCTTGAGCAAATTATTAAAAACTTATTATCCAATGCATTTAAATTCACGGAAAAAGGATCTGTCTCTTTACATTTCGATCCGATAGAAACAACCAATTTGAGTCATGATATGCAGTCTATCAGTCATGATTGGATTACAATTTCAGTAGAAGATACTGGTATTGGTATTGCTAAAGAACAGCACCAACTTATTTTCGAAGCCTTTCAACAGGCAGATGGAGCAACGATTCGGAAATATGGTGGTACAGGCTTAGGTTTATCTATTTGTAAAGAGTTTGCTAGATTATTAGGTGGTTGGATTACGTTAGAGAGTAATGTAGGAGAAGGCAGTACTTTCACCATATATATCCCTAACCTTCCAAATGGGTTAACTGATATACAAGTATCCAATTTAGAAGTCGCAGCAACGATAGAAGATGTTATTCCTGCTGAAGTTATTGAGGAAACTATCGTGACGCCAGAAACAAATAACGTCTTCCAAGAGAAAACTATTTTAATTGTCGATGATGATCATCGAAATATATTTGCATTACAAAATGCATTAGAAAAACAACATGCCAACATTATTACTGCACAAAACGGCATAGAGTGTTTAGAAATACTAAAAAACAATACAACTATTGACCTTATTTTAATGGATATTATGATGCCGAATATGGACGGTTATGAAACGATGGAACATATCCGAATGAACTTAGGGTTACATGAAATACCTATTATTGCATTAACTGCTAAAGCAATGCCAAATGATAAAGAAAAATGTTTATCTGCTGGCGCTTCAGATTATATAAGTAAACCATTAAATTTACATCAACTCTATTCGGTAATGAGTGTATGGTTAATAAAATAAGTGAGGTTTAGTTTAAGTGGAAAATAAGTATTATAATTTTGATCCATCTGTAGATATGGATAAGCGCACAAACTTAGAAATTGACTTACTATTAGAAGCGGTATTTAAACTATCCGGATTTGATTTTCGCCAATATGCTCGCACATCTATTTATAGGCGGATTTGTAATCGAATGCAGATTTCTAATATCCCTACCATTTCAAAATTAATTGAAAAGGTAATTCATGAGGAAGGGTTTTTAGAACAGTTATTAAACGATTTCTCGATTAATGTAACTGAGATGTTCCGTAACCCTATCTTTTTTAAGGCGCTAAGAGAGCATGTTATTCCTGAATTAAGAAAGCATCCTGAAATTAGAATTTGGCATGCTGGATGCGCAACTGGTGAAGAAGTATTATCAATGTCCATCTTACTTCACGAAGAAGGATTAAGTGAAAAAGCTGTTATTTACGCAACAGATATGAATACAGATGTGTTAGAGAAAGCAAAACAAGGCATCCTTCCGTTAAATAAAATGCAAACTTATACGAAAAACTATTTACAAGCTGGCGGTACACAAGCATTTTCTAACTATTATTCAACAGATAGTCGTTTTGCTTATTTTAATCCATCCCTGTTACAAAACATTATTTTTGCGCAGCATAATTTAGTAACTGATCAATCTTTTAACGAATTTCATATTATACTTTGCCGTAACGTTTTAATTTACTTTACGAGTAAACTTCAAAACCAAGTACAGCAACTATTTTATGAAAGTTTAGGCCACAATGGATTCCTATGTTTAGGAAATAAAGAAACTCTTCGTTTTTCACATATAATGCCGCATTATATCCAGTTTAATCCTAACGAACAAATCTATCAAAAAATACAATAAAAAGCGTATGAAATCCTCTGTTTGGATTTCATACGCTTTTTATTTCGCATTCGTTTGTATCATAATTAGACACATATCATCTGATTGTGTTTTCTTCTGTTCTTCCTTATAAAACCCTTCTATCTCGCCTTCTAAATCTCCCCATTTTCTTTCCGTAAAAGTACGTAATTTCTCTTCAGACTCAAATTCATCATTTGCAATTGCTTCAAGCACACCATCTGTAAACAATACTATTTGAGCGTTCTTCTCAAAAGGTATAACAGTCTTTTCAACTTTTATTTCATCAAAAAATCCTACCGCACAACTCCCGCGATTTAGTTCCACTACATTCGCTTCATCAACTAAAACGTACCCAGAAGGATGTCCTGCATTTACATATTCAATTGTTCCCTTTTCTGTATCCACTACTAAGTATATCGCTGTAAAATAATATGGGATATTGTCATTTTCATTATGTAAAAGGGTCATATATTTATTTAAGTCTTTAATGACGAGTTCTGGATCGATTAAACATTTAATCGATTCACGTAAAACAGACGAGATAAACATACAAACTAATGAAGCAGATACACCATGTCCCATCACATCTAATAATATAATACCGTAGCGGTTTTCATCGATTTTATACCAATAATACATATCTCCAGCTAGTTTGAATGAAGGTAAGTAACTTGCTTCAATTTTTATATGATCTTCTCTTAATGGGCTACTTAATAAGTTTCTTTGTACTTGTGTAGCTAAATCTAATTCATTACGAAGGTTTTCTTCTTGTTCTTTATGCCAATTTAATTCCGATTTCAAGCGTAATGCTACACGCATACGCGCTAACAATTCAACTTTATTTATCGGTTTCGTAATATAATCCATTGCGCCTATATCAAGCGCTTCAGCTAATTTATTCGCATCTTCTAAAGCTGTTACAAAAATAATAGGAATATCTTTACACTTCTCCTCATTTTGTAATCGCCTACAAACTTCAAGTCCGTCAATTTCAGGCATCATAATATCTAATAGTATTAAATCAATTTCATTATGCCTGGAAGAATCTTTTCCAAAATGGATGTATTCGAAAAGCTCTTGTGCAGAATTAAGCGATACAAGATCCTGATATCCGGCTTGTTTTAAAATTTTTTCAATTACAAAAATGTTAACCGGATTATCATCGACAATTAAAATGGACACAAGTTATTTCCCCTTTTCTTATTTAAAATGTAAATCTATTATCATTTTCTATTTTTCTAGTATTGCATACTCAGTTACAAAATGAAAATTTCCTACTCAAACATATTTATACAGCAAAAGAACAAACCCCCTAGAAATGAGAGTTTGTTCTTTCACTCTATAAAGTGAAACTTTAATCAGTGGGGGTTTTCTTCATCCCCCACTGATTATTAGTTGAACCAATCGGACTTTAATGGGCAGTTGATCCCCCACCTAAATTCTTTGCTTTCGCTAAATTTTGAGGTGGGGGTCTTACTGCCCATTAAAGCGGGATAAATTTCCACTATTAATTTAACACCATCGCTTTGTCATTTAAAAGGCGATCTAATTCTTCCATATGATTTGTTTCATCTGCGATCATATCTTCTAACTTTACAACTAACTCTGTCATATTTAATTTCGCTGCCTGTTCTTTTCTCATTTCATAACGCTTAATTGTTTCATATTCTGATTGTCTAGCGGATTCTAACATTTCTCTAACATCTTCTACTTGTTTCACTGGTAAAGGGATTGTAGTAGGTGTACCACCTAGCGTCTGAATTTTCTCCGCTAAATATAGGGCATGTCCTTGTTCATCACTAATTTCAGATTCAAAGAAAGGCTTTAACACTTGTCTATATATACCAGAAACTGTAGCTGCATTATGGTTATACATAATAATTGCTGAGTATTCTCCTGCTAAATCTTCATTCAATCCTTTGATTAGTTCTTTCACATCGTGTGACATTTTCATATCTCCTCCTATACTTAATAACTACCCCTTTTCTCATGTTTTAAACATAATTCTTTAAAGTTTTTATGTATCTAAAAACGCTGCTTGCTTCAATTTACTTATCGCTTGTCTTTTAATACGAGAAACGTGCATTTGTGAAATACCTAACCGTTCCCCTGTATCTTTTTGATTTAAATTTTCTCCAAATATATAATGAATAACACTCTTTTCTGTCTCATTTAATACGTTAAAAATATCCTTTAAAACGAGACGTCTTTCTGTCTCTTCATATCCTTGCTCTACTTCACCTACAGATTCAATTCTCGCTACCGAACTTCCATCAGATGAATTTTCAACTACATCATCTAAGGAAGATACTCGATAATTATTTTTCGCATCCATAATTTCTAGCACTTCCTCTTCGGATAGTCCTAAATGATTTGCGATTTCTATTATCTTCGGTGAACGTTGCAGGTGATCTGTTAACTCCTCTATCGCAAGCTTAATCTTTCCGCCTAAATCTTTAATTCGCCTTGGAACATGAATGCCCCAAGTTTTATCACGTAAATACTTCTTTATTTCCCCTACTATCGTAGGTATTGCAAACGGCTCAAAAGCATTCCCTATCGAATAATCATACCTTCTTATTGCGCCTAAGAGCCCTAACATTCCTACTTGTATAATATCCTCATGCATAGGCCCACCTTTTGAATAGCGATATGCAATGGAATGTACGAGATTTTTATAATGATTAACCAGTCTTTCCTGTGCTTCATCACATTGGTTTTCTTGGAATTCTGCAATTAATTTAATAACGTCTTCTTTAGTAAGATTTGTAGGTTGAGATTGGATTTCCATCATTCTCCACCTGCTCTCTTTGTATATATTTTGTCATTAAAACTGTCATGCCCTCATCATGCATGATTTGTATATCATCCATTAACGTATTTATTAAATATAAACCTAAACCATTTTCCGGCAAATGTTCTACTGGTTTATTAATATCATACGGACCAACTTTACTTTTTAAGGTGCTAAAATCAAAGCTAACTCCATTATCCGCAACCATAATTTCTAATCGATCTTCATATAGACCAAAGACAATTGTAATCTCTCCAACGTCTTCTTTATATGCATGTTGTACAATGTTTGTACATGCTTCACTAATAGCAATTTTCATATCTTCTATATCGTCATAAGCAAAGCCCATTCGATTTGCAACACCAGCCATTGTTAAACGAATAATAGCTACATATTCTGCTTTTGCCGGAATTTTCATTTCTATCTTTTCAAATCTCTCCATCATCCCTAGTCACCTTCTTTCTACTTTTTCAAAATCAGAATTCAAATTTAATATTTCTGTTAACCCTGTAATATCAAATAATCTTTTTAACCTTTTAGATACACCAATAAACTCTAGTTTCCCATCATTTTTCTTAATTGCTTTTAATAGCGCTATAAAAACGCCTAAACCTGTACTATCCATATAATCTACCTTATTAAAATCTACTACTATATAAACCTCTTTCTCACTTGCAATAGGCATGATCTTATTTTTTAAATCTGATGCCGTATACGCATCAATCTCACCATTAAGTTGTACTGTATAACCTAAATCATTTTGCAAAATATTTATTGCCAAATTCATTATTTCCGCCCCCTTATCTCAAACTACTACTATTTAATTACCCATAAAAATTAGTTTTAAACATATTTTTTTCATTTTCATTATAAATAAATTTTCTACACCTTTCTCAGCTTAACACTAAAAAAAATACTACCAAATGTTTAAACCTTATAAATTTGTGTATGTATAATGTATAAACATTATTTTTAGGGGGATCTATCTATGGAAGAGCACAACTTTAAAAAGGGAGATTTTGTTCAATTTTCTTATCGACACGATCAAGCTACAAAATTAGTTGGTTCCATTATTAACATACTAACGAATACAATTGTAGTTGATATAGGCAATAGCGATGACTTATCTCATATAGAACCAAGGCAGGTCGTAAAAATAAATAATTGTGAAAAAGTAACGATGGTTTAATACATAATAAAAAGTGTAATTTCAATGAGCGGGGGGCCTTCATCCCCCGCTCATTCCTATGCAGATTACATAAAAAAAGCATCCAAATTATTTTAATTGGATGCTTTTTTATGTATATTTATCAGTTCGTTAACCTCATAGCTATATATAACAAACTTAAGATTACTATTCATTATCATACTTATGCTTTCCGTAGCATTCTAGAAAAGAATGTAACGATTAAAATAAAGACGATTGCACCTAATAAAGCTGGAAGAATAAAGATGCCTCCCCATTCAGGGCCCCAGTGACCAAATAAGGCACTACCTACCCAAGATCCGATTAATCCGGCAATAACATTACCAACTATACCTAAAGGAAAGTCTTTTCCTGTAATCATTCCAGCTAACGCCCCAATAAGTCCACCTACAATACACGTAATAATAAGTCCCACAATTAGACCTCCTATATTATTTTTATAATGGATTTATCAAGCTTTGGTATGTAACCAAAGCTTGATAAACATGTACTATTCTTTATGATCCAATCCATCATTTATCTTTTGTTTCACTTTTCCGACTTTTTCTTTTATAGTTCCTTTCGTCTTCTCCCACTTCCCTTCATTTTTCAACTCTCTATCTTCTGTAATTTCACCAATTCCTTCTTTCACTTGTCCCTTCTTCTTTTCAACTTTACCCGTAATTTGTTCTTTTAGCCCGCTCTCACTCATATTTCCAATCTCCTTTTCGTAATAGATTTATAGGATACAAATTTAAATAGAATACATGCATCTTCTTTCTTGTAACCATTCACCGACTCTTTCTAAATCCTTAACGAATAACAAGATTTTCCCTTCATCCAGCTTTTCTTCATAGAAGTTCGCTTCTTCCTCATTAAGCCCTAACTCCTGCATCTTATTTCTTAACTGATCTCCCGTTTTTTGAAAGACGTTAATAATGCTTGTCCCAAGTCCCTCCTCTTTTATCCCAATTGTATTCACGTCTGCATTGTCTGCGATTCTATCTGTCCTTTCTTTCTCATGTGTTAATACGTAAATATCTTTTTGGTCTATTCCTTTCTTCACTAGATCATTCGCCGCATTCATGACCTCTTTCTCCGTAATAAATTCATATACAAAAGGTTTACTATACTTCGTTTCCATCTTTAACTTCCTCCTTTAAAATGAATTATTTGTTATATTATATGTAGTACACCTATTTTCCCAATGTTAAACATAAAATATGAAAAAAGTTATGTGAATTTTTTCTATCCTAAAACTAGTTGAACCAATCGGACTTTTATGGGCAGTTGATCCCCCACCTAACTTCTTTGCTTTCGCTGCATTTTGAGGTGGGGGTCTTACTGCCCATTAAAGCGGGATAAATCTACTTACAATAACTACCTAAATCAACAGAAAATTGTTATAATTGAACATGAGGAGGGATACTATGAAAAAAATCATATCTATATGCACTCTAACCGCTCTATCTTTCACTTTAATAGGCTGTACAAGCACCTCAGATACAGACAAATCTCCACAAGCTAAGCAAGAACATACACAAAATACCTTTCAATTAAATTCCGCTAATATTACAGACATTGAAATACTCAAAACAACAAATCATACTACTTCCAAATCCCAAACAGATAACGAAGAAATGATAAAATCTATCGTTTCAGCAGTTCAAAATGGAACACCTAAAACAATCACTTTAGATCAAAAAAAGAGAGAATCTGCACATTCTACTATTACCATTACATATAAAGATGACTCAAAAGACGAATTTCTTGTGTGGGTTGATAATAAGGAACAAATTACGATTGCTAAAGATGAGAAGAAAGATAAGGTAGAAGGTGTGATAGTAAATATTAAAGATGCTAAAATGATAAAGGATTTCTTTTAAAATTTTAATTAACGCTAAAAAAGAGTAGGATTACATCCTACTCTTTTTTTAATCATGCCCAATAAATAGACTTTTACAAAATCTATTTAAGATCTAATTTTGCTAAATCATGTTGTAAAACATTATTTCCTTCTTGTGGATTAAATACTATTGCACTAAGACCAAAAACATTCGTAACAACATCTCTATCTTTCGGATGAATTATTCTTACTTCATAAGCAAAAAGTGCTGGAGGAAGAGCCGCTGAACGAAAAGTAACATATCTATTAGGTGTCAATGTTTGTGTTGAAGGATCTACTAATGGTAACAATACCGGTGAGCCAGATGACCAATCAAACATTTCAACAGTTACTCTATGAATATCATCTGGATCAACATTCATAGCCTCAACAGTAAGAAATAACGTAGCGGAATGTCTACGTAATACACCCGTTGACAAAGTTTCATTGTGATGTTTATGACATTTTCCAGGAGGATGACCATAGCCATAACTCATATCAATTCCCCCCTTTCATTTACAATTAAGGACAAGTATTCCTTATAATATATAATGCTAGTATTATTTTAGTGAAAGGTATAAAAGCGGATTTCCATCTTTATTTTTGGATATTTTGTTTTTCATTTATTCTCTCTTAAAGAATAATATAGATTCTCCTATTTTGCCCTTGAACTCCTTCTAAGAATAAATAAATCTATTTTGAAAAGGCCCTGCTCCATTCATTCGTAAAAGTATAAAATAAATTGAATCCGTTAAAATACATGAGTGAACCTTTGGGTTTCCCCTCCTATTAAAAGGAGGAACTGTTATGGGCTTTGGTGGTAGTTGTGGCGGCTGTGGCTTCACTGGAGGATTTGCTTTATTAGTTGTATTGTTTATTTTATTAATCATCGTTGGAGCTGCTTGCTTCTGCTAAAAACTATCGAAAAGACACTCACGTGAGTGTCCTTTCTTCATGAAAAAAGCCCCACGCAATGTGCAGAGGTTCAAGTGTAACGAATACTTTAAAGATGTAGTATTACATTCCCCCCTCCAAAATGAACTTCGATGCTATAAATTTCGTTTAGGTTCAATCTTAATATTTTAGTTTAATAGCAATATGGTGAAACTTTATTCCAAACAATATTGCTACTATAGAAAAGTACAACAAGCTGGACAACCTAGATTTCAAACTGTAAGATTAGATGTTGTTAAAATTAAATACAGCAAAGCATATATAGAAAATAGGTGTTAATTTTGAAAATCAATAAAAAATTTGAACCAATAATTTTTAATATCTTTATGATTTTAGGTATATCTAGTATTATCTCTTTCGTCATGGTTTCAATGAATGTTGGATATACAGCTTTATTTCTCAAATCATGGATGAAAACATGGGGAATTGCTTTCGTACTTGCATTTTTAGCTTCTAAATTACTACCCTTTGTAGTGAAAAGGATAATGAAAGTATTTACCTTTGTTGAGAAGGATGCTTAAAAATAAAGTGATGCACTACTCTAGTTCATTTAAATTAAAAGAGATACTCATCACAATACTTAACCTAGTAAAGTAATATACGTAAAATGTTTCAACTCGAAGGAAGGCACCTTAAAAGTTGTCTTTTCTTTATTTGTTAAAAAAGCTCGCCTATTTCCGTAGGCGGGCTTTATCTTTATTACACAATAAGAAAGTATACTCTCTTTTTCACTTAAATTTTATGTAATTGTACATATTCATAAAAATAGAAGAAGTAAAATTGTACGTTTTGATACAATTTGGCAACAAACTAACTGTTTTCTTATACATGAATAGACAACTACTACAAGAGTTATAGTTTTTATGTTTTCATTTCCCTTTTTACATTTATCTTTTGATCAGACGATGCTTTTTTTAATACATAATAAAAAATATAAAAAAATAACCAGAAAAACTGTCACAAAATCCGTTTTTCTGGTTTCTCTATAATACAGGTATCAAATTGAAAGTGAGGTTTAAACTAATATGTTAACTATAGAAAATGAAGAAAGTCATGCATCTGATATGCCCTTTGAAGATTTATTTAAGCGGTACTATGCTTATGCTGTGAAACAGATTATATGGATTGTTAAAGATCAATCTATCGCTGAAGAGTTAGCACAAGAAGTATTTTTACAATTATATCGTAGCGATTGGAAAGGAATTGAAAACATACCTGGATGGTTGATTAAATCTTCTACTTATGTAGCCTATAACCATTTCCGATCTGAAAAAAGGCAGCAAGCGAAAATTGATAAAGAAATCCAATACCATGACGTACAAAATGTTTCATCATTAGACGATGATTGGATAAGAAAAGAAGAAATTACAAAGGTCCAAACGATACTAAATAAAATGAATGATCGAGAAAGAACCCTTTTACTAATGAAATTCTCTAGTTTTCAATATAAAGAAATTGCAGAAATACTTCAAATTGAAATATCTTCTATTGGAACATTATTGGTCCGAGCCAAAATGAAATTTCGCAAGATTTATAAACAAATGGAGGAGGCATAACAAATGAAATGTTATGATATCGGATTTATTCAAACATATATTGATGGCGAACTTTCTCATGATATAAGAAAGGAATTCACAAAGCACCTAGATACATGTGAAGCATGCCAAGATTTATTAGTAGAAATCAGTAAATTAAATCAATGGGAAAACGTAATGCTAGATGAAGAATGTGCAAATTCACCACAAGAAATCAAAATTGATATAGAAAAAGCATGGAAAACATTTGAAAGTCGTTCCAAGTTAGAGAATGTTGCTAATATAAATCACAAAAAACAACAGAAGAAGGGGCTCTTTACAAACATGAGTAAAAAATCAAAACGTTTCATTTATATAGGAATAGCTGCAGCAGCACTTTTCACAACAGCAATGATTCCACAAGTACAAGTGGCGGCTACAAATGTTGCTTCATATTTTTCTGATGCAATTACAAATGATAAAGTTGTAAATGAAGGAATAGCAGATGAAAATGGCGTCATACAAGATATGATGAAGAATGGTAAATATATTCCTATTGATGAAAAAATTACAGATCAAGGTATTACTGTGCATCTCAAAGAATTATTCATCGCAGATTTACGTATATCCGTTCATTATAGAATGGAAAAAGCTGACGGAAGTTTAGTACCATTTGAATTTGATACATCCGGATTAGATCTCGAAAGTGATGGTAAAATTAATGGGCAACAAGAGGAAAACCCTGAGATTAAAAATGATGGGAGGTTATCATTTATCCATGATGCAGATGATCGTCTTCCTTTTGAACTTGTGGCAGCAGGTAAAAAATTAGATAAAATAGGCATCCGTGATAATGATAAACCCGAAGGTGTTTCTACATTTGTTATAACTAATGTAGAAAAAGACGTTTTTAAACAGCCTCTTACTTTAGACGTAAATATAACTAGAATTGGAAAAATAAATGGATCTTGGAAAGCTCAAATCCCAATTGATACTTCACATTTGAAAAATAATACGAATTAACATAAAAAAAAGAATAGAACAATATGTATCTAATTCTCAGTTTATATGTTTTCTTGTTTTCGTTACATTTATTTCTTATATAGTTTTTACTCTATCTTTTATTTATGATTTAAGACCATTATAAGAAAAAGCCCCCTAAAAAAGTAGGGAAATAAATAACCGGTTTCTTACCGTATAAGAAATCGGTTATTTTGTATCTAAAATGCGTTTAAATGTAAAAAAGAAAAGACACCCTAAGGTGCCTTCCTCCGACTTGAACCATCTTAATTTTAATAATATGTATTGGACTCCCATCCAACTATTATTTTACCATGTTAAGTTGTTTTTGTTTATTGAGAAATACAATAATTTATTTATGCTGGTCATCTGTATCCGATCTTTTTTGTAGTCCATGCACAATTGCAGTGATGACACTTTTTGATTTTTTCAGGATTCATTTGATCTACGGGTTTATAATTCCTGTTAGCATCATAGGTGGAATAGCGGGATAAAAGTAGAAATAGCATAATTAAAAGAGGAGTGAAACTTCACTCCTCTTTTTTACTTTTGGATTTTAACACTCATTAGATCGCTACTAGAATTTTGCTTCTCTAAGCTTATCTCTATTTTAAGATTGTTTTTATTTATTTCAAAATTACCTGTGCGTGTATTAGAAGCCACTATATTATCAATCTCTTTACTCAAATCTAAGTTTGGATTTATCATAGTGATCCACTTTTTCCCTAACTCTAGTAACGCCTTATTACCTTGGCCTCTCTCAATTACAAAATTAACGCTAAAGTTATTTTCATCATCACCCCTGACAGTGAAATTCCCAAAAAATTCTGGAATCCCCTCTAATACCGGAGAAAATAAAACGACCTCTGAACCTGGACCACCTATCGCTGCATACTTTAATTCGGCATTATATTTTGTGTTGATTTGAGTAACAAGATTTTGTGCTTCCTTCGATACAGATTTTTTCAGTACAGATGAGCTCTCCATCCAACCTTCATAATAATAAATATCATCATCTGCTAAATCTTGCGGTATAACAGTAGGCTTTAAGTCAGGCTCTTTTTCTGATTTATTAATTGCATTGTATAAGAATAGTGCATACTGCTCACGAGTCACGAGACTTTGCGGTTCAAATTTATTATCACCCGTGCCCGTCGTGATTTTATTTTCTTGTAATGCGCTGATAGCACTTGTTGCCCAGTAATTTTTATCAACATCTTTGAAAGTGGTAGTAGATGTTGCTTGGAAGTTAAAAGCCTTTGTTAATACAACAGCTAATTGTTCACGTGTTAAAACATTATCTGGACCAAACTTCCCATTACCAAATCCGTTCATAATACCAGCTTTATTAAGAGCTAAAATTTCTTTTTCAAACATATGCCCTTCTATATCTGTGAAAGGATTTTGTGTAGTAAGTTCATCTACTGGCTTCAAGTAAGCATATATTAGTCTAGCTACTTGTCCTCGTGTAATGTTATCACCAAAACCAAACATTCCGTTTCCATAACCAGCTACAATATTTCTCTCTTGTAAATCCATAATTGCTTTATAAGACCAATGGTTTACAGGAACATCTTTAAATCCTATCTTGTTTTCTGCTTGTACATTTGTTAGGGGCGTTAGTGTTGTTGATGCAATAACTGTCCCCGCCAAGATTAGTTGTTTAAAATTCATAATTGAATCCCCTTATCCTTAACATAGCGTGTTCATAAAGAATATTACACACACCTTTTTTAATATTAACATATAAAGATTTTCAATGTAGGTTAATTTTGGATATTTTAAGAATATTATTCCATCTAATACTGTTTACAAAATTAAAATTATAATAACTTGTTTCCAATGCACATTCTTTCCCTTTATCTATTTTAAAGAGATACCATTTACGAACTCAAAAAATCCCCTCAAAGCGTCAGCATTAAAGGGATACCTCCTATCATCTTCTTTCTTCATACAACCGATTTGCTTTATATGAGAAAAAGAAAAACATACATGTCGAAATGGGGATAAATGTTAAAAAAAGTCCTCTCATTAATGCAAATGGCGTTTCAAATAAGAATGACCATAGAAACGATACGCCTTGCTTATCCCATAATCCTGGAGTCAAGTATAGTTCTTTCGGATTTACAAATGCTCCTAAATTCATCGTATTACTACTATACATAAATAAAAATAATATCGGCACATAACAGATCGCTAATTCTAAAAATGTTTTAGATAGACGTTTATACTTCCCTGCTCGTGACATTTGATCTGAAAAAATGTCATCTTCACTTTCCTCATTTACCTTTTTAAAATAGTACGTACCTGACCAACGATTACCAGCTATATGCTCCCAGCCACTATCTTCAAATAATGTGCAGTAATTAATAAATTCACTTTTTCTACTAAATACTCTATGGTCTATTCTAATCGTCGCATCTTCCGGCTCTGTATATCTAAATGTATAACCAAATGTATTGCTTTCTAGTTGATAGCCTTTCCAAGCCATCTCTTCTAACCATTTTTCCTCTTTCTCAAAGTCTAAAAAGAATTTCAATCTCCACATCATCGTTTCCCCCTAACTATACGTGTAATAAACTCTTTGTAACCTCAATAATGTGTTGCATTCTCATAAAGTCTAAGTGCAATACTTCTTTCCCACGTTCCGTAATGACATACACTTTTCTTCGTTTATCTTCACTTTTTACCGATTCTATTAACCCTTGTTTTAATAAATTTTCAACCGCACCATACAATGTACCCGCTGCGATTTTTACTTGATGATTACTCAGTTCCTCCACCTTTTGCATAATTAAATATCCATGAGCTGGCTCTAATAACGCTAAAAGGACGTAATACGTTGTTTCCGTTAATGGTAAATTTTTATCTCTATTCATAAAGACCTCCAATGTAACGATAAATATATAGCTAAACTATATAGTTCAACTGTATAGTTTGATTTTATACAGTTAGACTGTATATGTCAAATTAAGTCATAAAAAAACAACCTAGATCTCATATGATCTAGGTTGTTTCTTACATAAACGTAATCGTCACTAAAGAATATCCCTCTTTTGCATTATACGGCTCAGCTTTATAAGAAACACGGTTTGCCCCTTGTGGATAACCGATTTCTCCAATTACTTCTTTCACATCTTGCAATGCGCCATCCATTGATTGTTTATAAAGGATTTCAATCTTTGGTGACTTTGCGTTATAACGTTGCTGCATTTTATTTTTGAATTCATTATAGTTATTTGCGATGTATTCATTTCCTAAATAATTTAACTTTGTATCTTTTAATATTTGCTGATATGCAGGGATTTTCGTACCACCTACCGCAATTTTATTTGTTAATGTACTATAATAATTTGTTGTAGCTTGCGGATAGTCCCCGCGGTTCCACTCATGATTTCTTGCGATTTGCTCATCTGATAAGTTGAAATAAGAATATGTTACGCGGCCTTGTTCATCTGGTATTGGATCATCGAATGTCGTATCAAGGTGATACCATTTGTTTTCGATTTTCACTAAGTTCCAAGCATGAGGCTGACCGTCTCCAGTTCCTACTACAAAATGATTCTCAATACCAGCTTCTTTTAATAATTGATAGGTTAATAGTGCGTAACCTTGGCAAACTGCAGAACGATTTACGAGTGCTTCATATGCTGTGTAAGCTTTATAAGACGTATCATAAGAAATATGCTTTACGACATAATCATGAATCGCCTTCACTTTTTCGTGATCATCCATTCCAACTTGAGTAATAGAAGAAACGATTGCCTTTGCTTGCTTCATTACATATTCCGTTTGTTCTTTCGTTTCACGATATGTAATCTTTAACGTAAACGTATAATTTCCAGGTGATCCAGAAATTCCATATGAAACATTCGATCTATTATAATTTGTATACTCATTTTTACTTGCGACTTCTTTATAGGCATTGAAAAGTGTCTTCATTACTTCTTCATGATCACTATTTTTCGTTTTATATGGAAGTGTAATATTCGTTTCATACGCATTAATACGCTTTTGCACTTCATCTTTAAATGCCGCTAATAATGCCGCATCCCCTGTATTTTGCACCGCAACTTCAGGCTTTTTATATTTCAAAGTATTATATAAAAACTGTGCATACTGTTCACGTTTTACCGTGCTATATGGCTCAAATCCCCCTTTGCCTGTACCAGAAGCAATCCCGTTTGATTGCACCGCACTAATTGCATTTTCACCCCAAAAACCACTTGGAACATCGTTAAATGTATGCTTTTGTTTCGCTGAAAGATGAAAAGCATTTGTTAGAATTTGTGCCATTTCTGCGCGGCTAACAGAATCTTTCGGTCTAAATCCACCGTTTGCATCACCTTTAAAAACCCCTAATTTCGTTAACGTTAAAACCTCTTCAGGAAACAATGTTGAACCTGAGCGAATATCTCGATACGGATTATTTAAAGTTGATCCATCTTTTAATACGTAACGAGCACCTTCATTACTGAACGTACCACCTTGCTTATTCGGTACTAACACACGATAAATTAAAGCTGCAACTTGTTCTCTCGTCGCAACATCACCAAAACCAAACTTTCCATTTCCATAACCGGAAATAATATTTTTACTCGCTAAATCTTTAATCGCGGGATACGACCAATGCGATGTAGGAACATCAGAAAAAATACCCGCCTCAGCAGCTTTCACATCACTTCCATTTGTATATAATAAAGCGCCACCAATAAGTGTTAATGATGTAATTGATTTTAATAGTTTTGTGTACATAATTCCTTCTCCCAATACGTTCTCTATTTTTATATTTTGTTGAAAAATCTAAAATAATATGACAAAACATATTATACTATTAAAATTTTTTGAAGGATATATTAAGTTTTGAAATATGCAAAAACTCATATTTTTATATTTTTCCATATTAATATTATGTTGTTTTACTTGCGGATATATAAATAGAAAAGAAATACAACATACAAACAGCCCAAGTTCCTCATTGAAACTTGGGCTGTTTTTCGTTCTAGTACAAAAACCATAAGAGCTTGTAAGTAGTACTCACCTAAACTCGGCCATACTCCCATGATTACTTTAACAAAGGTTTTCACTTGAAACTTATCTATTATTTAACTGATTCTACTTGTTTCTCTAATTCTCTTCCAAGGAATGTAGCAAGCTCAAGCATACCAAATTGATTCGCTACAGACTCTGCGCCGGAATTATAGTTTGTGTTTGTATTAATATCATACGTATAAATTGTTCCATCCGAACTGCGAATAAATTCAATACCCGCAACGGTAATTTCATTTTGGGAGTAATACAAAACCTTAGGTTGGTTGGCATGTATGGTGAAGCCAAGTATAAGAAAAAGATAATTCCCCCTAAGATTCAGGTTTAAAACTTCGTGTTTTCTGAACATTTACAATCATAAACCTAGTTAAATTTATATTTCTTTACATGTAAATCATAACAAAAAAATACATATATAACTAGACTTGCAATTAAGTTCTATTAAAATTAATATTTGGATATATAGTAAAAAAAAGTAATTGGAGGGAATACAATGAAAAAATTTATTAAATCTATACTTATGGCTTCAGTTTTATCATTAGGTATTACGTCATTAGCCCCTACGAAAGGATATGCTGATGAATATAATTACACTAATGAAGTAGAATTAACTTATGAAGAAGTTATGGCAAATATTGATCCAAATGAAGTTGAAGTTGTTCAAGATCATGTAATGTACCTAGCACCGGTAATTCCAGCGATTGTTTTGGCAATATTACGAATAGTACCTGCTGCTATAAGATTAGGCCAACAATCTGTAAATCTATCGAAATTTACAATTAAAACTGCTGGAAGATTAAAAGACCCTAAATCAGGTTGGATGATTGTTAGAGACCGAGGTAATAATCCTCACGGTGGAAGCTTTTACAAATTATTAAATAAAGCAGGGAAAAGAATAGCGACTTTAGATAAAAATGGAAAAATTCTCAGAGATTAATTATTTTAGAAAAAGCAGGTAATCTGGAGGTTACCTGCTTTCTCTCTATTACCATGTTATATTATAGAAATATAGAATGAAATGAGGTGCAAATATGCTACTAAAAGATTATATGAATGAACATTTCCCTAAATTGGAGTTAAAACCGTCGTTGTTTTATAATTGGGAAATTGGAATTAGATTCGAGTTAGGTGTAAATTATGAAGTAAAACACGCCTATGCAAAAAGTCCATATTTACTAAAGGTATACGAAAGAGCAGTTAATTTATTTAATACCTTGCATGCTCCTGAAGATGACATTATTATTGTATCTAATATAGATGATTTTGGAAATAAATCAGTTTTCAAACATAAACTAAAAGTATTTTCTCCTTATATTAAAACTAAAAAAGTTTTATATAAATTAAATGGGATAACAGTCCCTTATCTTTTTCCGGAAGATGATGAAGAAGGTAAATATAAAACACATAGGTTTGTCCTTACATGTAAAGTATCTGATATTAAATATGCAACAATGATAAAAGCAATTTGTAATCAAGATATGGGAATAAAACCGAAGATTCTTCACGATGTCTTTTTTATAAATATCAAAAAAGGTACTATTTTTCATATTTACGATGATAGAGGCGCGGATTTGATAGCCGCTTCAATTGATTCTATCCAAGGTATTTATGAAAAATATAATAATTGGATTCTAGATTACGATAGAGAAAAAATAGACTGCGTTTTTAAATAAAATACCTTATTAGAGGTCACTATACATACCCATGTTGTTGAGCTAATTGCTCCCACAACAAATACTAGCAATGATAGAAACAAGTAATATGTAATTTTCGTTTAGGGGTGTCTTAAAATCTTAGCTTGACGGGCATGGGGTACTGTCACATCGCTATCAAGCTAATAAAAAGAAATGCCCCCTAAAATGAAAAATACGCTATTCTTTCTGTAGAATCATAGGAAAAGATGACATTTTTGTATGTCTATTTCTGTACCTGATGAATTACAACTATTTGCTCAAGAAGTAGCACATCGAAATCTGTATATTCTCTTCTCCTCGGGCTATTGATAAAGAAAAGGCATTCTTATGAATGCCTTTTCTCTCTTATATATGCTCTTCTTAATTTAGTTTGTGATAAACCATTGGACATTTAATTATGAAAAAGTACCAATAACAAAAAAAGTTAAAAATAATGATACATATCCAAGATACATAAAACGTTTATCGTGTGTTTTAAAATATAACGTAATACACAGTAAAGTGACCAGTAAAAAAACTGCTGTAGACACCATGAACATCATTGTTTTTAATTCCTCATTACTTAATACTGCTAAATTAGGCAGCTCATTTTTTAATACTGAATCCTTAATAATATCTATTATTCTTAAGTTAATCATATTACGTTTAAGTAATATTAATTTTATATTACTACACCTTTTGAAAAAATTCTCTTTTCTTGATTAAATTCCATTTTTTACTTTAAAATACAGCAGAACCCACCCACTTACCTACAATGTAACCAATATAAATAAGCAGAGCTCCTGTTAAGATATAAAAACAAGTTTTAAAATACATACTCCTTTCAATCGCATCACCAATTTGATGAAACATGTTTGACATAAAGAAAACACCACCTTTTTATAATTATTAGAGTAGAACACACAGAGATATTATCAGAAAATAACTAATTAACACAACGCTTATTGGAATAATAATATATAAAATAATAACAGTGTTAACAAAAAATTAAAATTTATGAAATGAATTACTTTGGAGTTAATATTTAGAATTCAAAAGGTTTATTAGGTAAAAAACACTTTATATTACAACTAATTATTTCTATTTAATAAATCCCCCAACCTTTATGACAGCGCTTGAGCATACCTTTCTATAAAGTTGATTAATAATAGGATTGAATCATATTGCTCAACGATCCATATTGTTTAACATAATAAAATAATATTCAGACGGATGCCCAATACATATTATTAGAGTTTAAATGGTTTCAATCTGAGGAAAGAACCTTTGAGTGCTTTTTTTATGGAGAATCAGTTTAAAAACTAAAAATAAAAGAACCTCAATAAATGAGGTTCAAAAAATCTACTATTTTAAATTACCTTCGTAAAAAGCAACTCCATTTTGAACATGTTTTAAATACCATGTAATCGTCCCGCCACAAACATTTTCATTAAAACTATTAGCATATACTCCATTTGAGTAATAGAGAGTTCTTTTGAATTTACCATTAGAATACTCATAAGGAATTGAGCATGCTGCTTGCTTCGGAGAGTTCACAGCTTTTTGCGTATCAGCCGAAACTGCCCCAATTCCTCCTGTTAATGCAATACCAGTTGCTAATGCTCCCACTACTAATTTCTTGAACATAATAAATCCCCCTTTAATAGTTTTTATAGCTTACAACTTAAATCTATCACTTTTGTAATTTTTGTAAATATATTGAATATGTAGAAATATTTATTTAATTTTTGGTAATATTGGGATTTTATTTTATCAAATGGAAAATAGAGGTTATTAGAAAAGTATGTAACAATGCATAATAAATCAATCAGATATTATGATATACTCACAAAGAGCTGATACAAAATTTCTTTAGATTGGAAAACTAAAGTCCTATCTACCTAAAAGAAAGGCGCCTAATGGCGTCTTTTCTTTATTTTTAAAGGGACCTGCTCAATTCATTCTTTAAAACACAAGGTAAAGTGAACCCATTAAAATCCATGGAATGAACCCTAGTTTTACCCTTTTATCCAAAGGAGGCACTATTGGTATGGGATATGGTGGTAGTTGCGGCGAAGGCTGCGGTTTCGCTGGAGGATTTGCTTTATTAGTTGTATTATTTATTCTATTAATCATTATCGGATGCAGTTGTTTCTGCTAAAAAACTATTAGAAAAGGTACCTATATATGGGTACCTTTTCTTTATGTGCCTTATTCATTATCTAGTTCCAAACTTTTATCACGATTGGATTCGCGTTTTTCATTTTTCGCATTTGTCATACCTCAAATATGAATCGATTTAAGACATGAGCTTTTAACTAAAAGAATTTGGGACCATTTTCTCCCACAAAGGAAATACCTTGTTGAAAAACTCTATTATTTTTAATAAAAAATAAGTTCATATAGATGCTATTTATAATATCCAAGAATAGATAATCGTATAAAAAACACCATTCCTCATAACCTCTACATGGGGTACCGCCAGCATTTTGGAAAATAACCACGCTAAGAGTATGCAAGATTTTATATAGAATCGATTATTGAAATATATTATAGGCATAAGAAGATCCCCCCTAGTTTAAGCTAGAGGGGATCTTCTTATGCCTATTTCAAACTACTCACAATCTCCGCAAATATCACTTCAAACGCATGCACACCTGCATCTGGATATCCTAAACTTGGTCATACGACCACTATTACTTTAACAAAGATTTTCACTAGAACCTTATATATTATTTAACTGACTCTACTTGTTTCTCTAATTCTCTTCCAAGGAATGTAGCAAGTTCAAGCATACCAAATTGATTCGCTACAGACTCTGCGTCAGAATTATAGTTTGTGTTTGTATTAATATCATACGTATAAATTGTTCCATCCGAACTGCGAATAAATTCAATACCAGCAACGGTAATTTCATTTTCTTTCAAAAACTCTTTGTATTGTTCAATAATTGGCTCTTGGAAGTCTGATATAATTTCAAATTTTGTTGACGACTCTTTCTTACTCTCTTCTCCTACTGGGCAAAAAGCATCTTGAATCGAACACGCATCTGCTGGACAAAGTTCAAATCCTTCTGATGTATCTACTTTAACTGCATATACAAACTGGCCGCCTACAAACTCACAACGTGTAATATATGGTTCGGGCGCTTCAATATATTGCTGGATTAAAGTAATTCCATCAATGGGTTCTTCAAATGCCGGACCATCCAAATATTGTTCTAAAGCATCAATGGAATGAAAGAGTTGAACACCAAGGCCTTTACCTGCACGGTTATGCTTTGTAATAAACGGTACTTTCCCTAACTCCTTTGCTGCTTTTACTATATGATCACGGCCAACAGCACCAATTGTTTTCGGCACTTGTATCCCAAATTTTCTTAATGCTGCATATTGATTCAATTTACTTACTTCAAGGCGTAACGCACGAGACCCATTAAATACTGTTCGCCTGTATCCCTCTAGCCAAGCAAGAACCCCTTCAGTCAATTCAGGTGCATATCGATGCCCTCTCGTATGTGAAGAGGCACTCATGCGGCTATAAAAAACACCTTGAGGAGGTTCTTTTTCTAACGAAAGTGTTCCTTCATTTAAAAGCCATTCCTCATACGGTAACTCCAGTTCTTCCAACCTTTTCACCAAATGATCCGTCCATTCCTTATTCTCATGTAATATGTAAATTTTACTCATTTGTAATCAATTCCTTTCTTTTTGATTCAACTAATGGCATCACTTTTTCAGAAAATCGTTTCATCTCTTCAAGCTGCGGTGAAAATTGTAAAAGTAATAACGTAACACCCACTTTTTCAAAAGCAAGTATCCTTTCTGCAATTTGTTCTGGTGTTCCGATTAAATTAGGACGTAACCCGCGATTAGATACGGAATAATCATTGAGCTTCACTTGCTGTTCCAAATGCGATTTACTAATAAAGTCTTGATAACCCGCATAACCTAGAGCATCGTCTTTCACATCCGTTATGCGTCTCCATTCTTCTAATGCCTCTTCTTCTGTATCACGACAAATGACGTAAGCCGCGAGCCCGAATGACTGCAATGGCTCCTCTGTGACTTTCTTTCTACGATTCTTCATATCTTCTATTTTTACAAATACTTCTTCCACTGTTCCCCCGTGCATTACATATGCATCCGCGTGATTTACAATTACTTCTTTTCCTCGCTCACTCTCACCACCTGCATAAAGCTTAATGCCTTTTTTCTGCACAGGTTTTGGACTTAAATGTGTATCATGAAGCTCATAGAAGTTCCCTTTATAAGAAAACTTTTCTTCTTTCCAAAGCTCCTTCAAAACTGTGACAAATTCCTCTGTGCGATCATATCTTTCATCATGTGCAGTAAATACTCCGCCGTACTGTTTCGCTTCTTCTTCCCACCATGCTGAAACTACATTTAATGTAAAACGACCATTACTTAATTGATCTATATTCGCTGCCATTTTCGCTGTAACAGCTGGATTGTGGAAGCCAGGTCTGACAGCTGTCATAATCTCTAATTTATCCGTTACTGCTGCAAGTGCTGCCGCAGTTGTCCACGCCTCTAAACTTGGTGCTGAAACACCTTTTATATCATTTAAATTTAATTCTGCAATAAGTGTTGTTGAAAAACCTAATTGTTCTGCCGCTTGCGCTGTTTGTTTTGCATACTCAAACGTAGGCGGCATAGATTCATCATCTACATTTCGAAGCCATCCCCCAAAAATCGGTAACCAAAAACCGTACTCCACTACCTATTCCCCCTTTAACTTTTAGCCATAAAAAAAGCTACTCTTAACGAAATAAGAGTAGCCTTCTTGACTAAGTGAACCGCTCTTATCTTTCAGGTGTTTTTTCACCTGCAGGATTTGGCACCTTTCGTCTAAAACGAGGTTGCCGAAGTTTCATAGGGCCCGTCCCTCCACTTCTCAACATAAGAATTGTTTGATTTTCATTTATTATAATCATCAGAATAATAAAAATCAATCCTTTAATACTTATTTTTCCGATATACATTAAATGATATATGAAAAATTATATTGTTATAGAGATTTGGGTATTATGTTGTTTTACTTGCGGATATATAAAGAGGTATGTTGTATCATGTCTAAAACATCATGTATAACCAAGTTGCTTTTGAAATCATTGACACTAAATTTCATATTACATGCAAATAAACAAGGAACCTATTAGTCAGTTCCTTGTTTATTTAGCTAAAGCAGGCTTCTTTGGAGAACCCAAATAAAAGTTAAATCAAATCCTATTTAACATTTTCCTTCACATATATGACAGTAAAGAATACATCATCACGGTGTCAGCAAGCAAAAGTGTATTCTGCATTTCTGAAAACAGTAGATGGCAGATTGTGACCTGCTGAATCTGCTAAGAAAGAATATACAAGAACATCCTTAACATCATCTTTATTTCCACTAATGATGACATCAAGAAAATCTTCTATTTGGAATTCTGGCGTAAACAATACAATCTTAGTTGTTCTGTTTGGTTCTAAAGAAACAAACGTACGAGAGATTTCAACTAATTCATTTTGAGTTGGGAAAGAAATGTTTCGACTTCTCTTAACAGTTACCGTTACATCACTAGTATGGCAGCGTGAATCATTGTTTAACATAATGTTGAGAGCAGTTGGAATAATCCCATTTTCAGAAACTGGAACTCGAAACACTCCAGTAGATTTATGAGCCATATAATCACATCCTTTCAAAATAAAATATATTTACAATATATTAGATGCAAGAAACATTCATTTTGATAGGGACAAATTATATGATTCATATATCTATAATAACCCTCGATATTACTAAGACAATGATTTACAAGATTAACAAATATCGTGAGACCCAATCGAATGTATATTAAAAGTAAAAAGAATAAGGTGTCTAAAAGATTACCTATTTTGAGCCAATAATGAGACATTATGTTAATCTTATATGTATAGTTGCACAAAATTAAGAAACTTAAGGAGATAGATTAATTTTATGAGAAAATCATTCATATTACTTACTTTAATTCTAGTATTAGTCAGTGTTACGGCTGCTTGCACACAAGATAAAAAAGATAGTGCCGTTGAAAATGGTCCAATAGAAGAACCCACCGCAAAAAATGAAAATGAAGAATTAATAAATTTTGAAGAAAAAGAAGATATGAGCCGCTTGGAACAAGGTATTTTATTAGTTGGTGAGAGTGTTAAGGGAGGCTATTACTTGACCGCCGTTCAAAATGCATATTTAAATGCTAGTAACGATTCCGTCGTTGTTAATGTCTCTGTAAAAAATGTACGAGGTCAAACGATTGGACTATCAGAATTAAAATATAACTTAAAAGATGAAAAAGCCGGAAAGGCCTATGAAGGAAAGGTGCTTGATCAAAACCCTTCTGATATACAAGTTAAACCAAATGAAACGGTAGAATTAAAAATAGCTTTTGAAGTACCAAGTACCGCAGATGAATATATGTTTTATATTGAAAGCTCTTTAGATCCTCTAGGAGCACACTGGAAAATCGATAAGTTGCAATCACAAAAAAACTAAGTCTCAAATAAGCAAAAAGCAATGAAAAATTTGATATAGATACAAATGAATAATATATAAACATAAAACCATCGATTTAATGAATCGTTGGTTTTTTTCAAAAAATGCTCCATTAAAAACTAGGAGACAAAAAAGAACTAATCCCTAGTAGAGATTAGCTCAATACATCAAAAGCTATTATAGTACATAGTTTTATGAGCAAACGTTATATAATGTTGTATGGGATACATAACCTGTCATCCCTTTATATGTAACTTTTAACCACTGTTTAGAATTACTGTAATGACCTTGAACATATTCACCAGTTACCCATGTTCCAGTAATTTTCGCACCATCATTAAATGTATGTAAGACAGGTGATCCAACAGTGTAACCACTGCGCATCTTTGCACCATATACACCTACCGTACCTCCCTTTGCACAAGCTGCTACTACAGTTTTATTTTCAGTAGTATTCGTAGCCGCAAAAGCAGAGCCGTTAAATGTAAACAAAGTAAACATAAAAGCTGTTAATAAAGTACAAATAGATAAGCGACGTAACAAAATAAATTCCCCCTTTTTTTATAATATATTGCTTCATAAATGATTATCTTAAATATTCTAACTATTTTCAATATATTAATGTTGAGAAATATTAGTTGTAGTTTTGAAATAAGATTTTATCAAAAATATTAACAAACTCATATCTTTACAGAGAGAGCACCGAAAGAAGTCTTCTACATATCAACTATAAAAATCCCCTCCACCATAAGGCAGAGGGGATCTTCTCATTCCTACTTCAAACTACCCGCAATCTCCGTAAAGATAACTCCAAGTGCATGTGCACCTGCATCTGGATAGCCTAAGCTTCTTTCGCCAACTGTACCGGCACGGCCCATGCGAGCTACGATTTCTTTCGTATACTCTGCGCCTTTAACCGCTGCTTCTGCTCCTTTTTCAAAGGCAATTTTCATGTCTTCTTCGTTTAAAGCGCTAGCTAACCAAGAGTCTACACATGGAGCAAGTGCGTCAACAAGCAAAAGTGAAACATAATTTAGGATTATTGTATGCAGATCAAAATCTTTCCGAACTAGCAATTAAATACCTAAATGGATCACTTGTAAACAACCAAAAAACATTGTTCTTATTAGCACAGGAGTATTTCAAATTAAATGATACAAACACTGTCAGATTGCATATTGAAAATGGATTAAAAATATCAAATGAAGAGTACACCCATCATTTCAATATTCTAAAAGGATTAAATGACAATATAAGTACAGATGAATTAGAAGACATCATTTTGGCAGGAATTTGTTATTTTAAGAAAGAAGAGTTATGGAAATACGTAAAAGATTATTCAGCTGTTCTAGGTAATAAGTTTTACGAGTTAAAATCGTATGAAAAAGCGAGCAAGTATCTACACATGACAAATGAAGCTGATAAAAAGGCTTCAGAGAAAGGAGCTTTAAAATAATGAAAAAATCTCTATTAATTTTCACTATTGTCACAGGTTTTTTATCTTTCAGCTTCAGTAACACTACAAACTTACAATCTGTATCAAAAGAAAATGTAGATTTAGTTCAATATGCACACGGTGAAACTATTTAACACAATATAATACTAAAAAGTTATGTCATTACCCCCTTACAATGCGTAACATAAATAATTATTAACAAAATAAAAAGAACCCACTAAAGGTTCTTTTTATTTTTGCTTGCTACTTTTAACCATTAATCTAACTTTCATTTATTAGTAATGAACAAGAATTCGAGATTACAATTTCCAAAATGAACCAACAGATCATGATATTCCAATTGCAAGTAAAATATTGAAATATTTTACAATTCATTATAATATATGTATGAATTTACGGATTTGCTAACTTCCCTAAAATGAATGATAATTTATTAATAGAGAACAAGAAAAGAGGTGTAGAAATTGAAACGATTTACAAAGAAACAAAAAGTAATAATTATCATTTTTATAGTTTTTGTAGTTTTTGTTCTATTAATGTTCTTAGGATTAATAACAATCAAAACTACTTTATTTGAGGGGAGCATTTACGTAAATTAACAAAGCATAGGGGGAATTATGTTGAAAAAACTAGTAAAACCAATCGTCTATCTTTTAGCCTTCATACTAACGTTCACAGGTCTTTTTGTGAATCAGTCTTTCGCCGCCGCAACAGAAACAACAACTAACACCATCGAACAACAACAAATCGAATTTGAAAACCACATCAAGCATTTAGCTACAACTGATCCAGAAGCAAAAAAATCATATGAACAGTATGCTCAATTAAGTGATGAAGATAAGAAAAACTTTGTGAAAGCGCTTAATAGCGAAGAATTTGTAAAAGCACTTCAAGCTACTACAACTTTAAATCCAGGTGAATCAAGATCTTTCAGTAATGGTTCTATCATAGCAAGCGTTGTCGAAGAAGTTAAACCTCAAAATGAGGCCCCATTTAACACTCTTGCAAGTTATGCAGTTAAAGAAAGAAATGTAACACAAAAGGTAGTTGTATTTGGTATTTTCGCTAGTATCTATTGGGTGAAAGTTAGATTTCAGCATCCACTAGGCTCAAGAGATGTAACGAAAACATTAAGTGCTGATAACGGACACACTAACATTAATCCATCAATTATTGTAACCGACATAGGCGCAAGCCATTGGGCATCTGCTGGCTGGGCTTTTGCAACTGGTAAATTTAGAATTGCAGCTACAGGTTCTATAGGATTCTGGTCATTTACACATGTTTTAAATTTAAAAGCTGATCCTGAATATACAACTGGTTGGCTTAACTAACATCTCCATAACAAGCAAAAAAGAGTCCTATTAAATTAGGACTCTTTCACTTTTCTCATAGAAACAAATTTTCAAATTCTATTAACGTTTTGATTAGTGTCATTACCTGAACTACTAGCGTAATCTCCGAAACGATATCTAATTTCTGTACACTCCCTTTCTTCCCAGCTTCTTTTTTTCGTCCATGCTTAAGTATTCTGTTTACTTTTCTTCTTAATTTTTTTGTCCATTATAAAAACTCCCTATTTATTAAAGTAACGAGATTCACTCGTTCACTATGTATAATCAATTTCACCCCAACTTCCCTTTCTATTACAATTACCATTTGATAATTGTTATAAATATAAACATTTTACAAATCTAACTACTAAAACATTTAATTTTCTAAAATACAAGAAACACCAAATATAATGTATCCTAAAAGGTACACCTTATGGAACAATCTCTCCATCTCTTCCAAACCACTTCATAAGGTGTCCGACCATAATTTTGGAGCACTTTCTGTCAATTAGTTAGTTTTTCAAAAATACAATTAAGCAACCTGAATTCCATATTTATAGGAAATCACGTTGCTTTTTTTAGAACTATTATTTTAGTATTTATAAACATACCCATCTTCACGTAGAAAACATCTAGCGAAATTATATATCACTCAACTATAAAAAATCCCCTCCACCACAAGGCAGAGGGGACTTTCTAATTCCTATTTCAAACTACCCGCAATCTCCGTAAAGATAACTCCAAGTGCATGCGCACCTGCATCTGGATATCCTAAGCTTCTTTCACCAACTGCACCAGCGCGGCCCATGCGAGCTACGATTTCTTTCGTGTACTCTGCTCCTTTGACCGCTGCTTCTGCACCTTTTTCAAAGGCAGTTTTCATGTCTTCTTCGTTTGAAGCGCTAGCTAACCAAGAGTCTACACATGGAGCAAGTGCGTCAACAAGTGTTTTATCACCAACTACCGCTCCTCTGCCGAATGATCTTTCACCGATAGATTGTATGCCTTGCAGTGCTGCTTGCAACATTTCTGCGAATTCTTTCACTGTTAACTCACGCTTCTCGCCTGCTGCTTTACTAGCTGCACGGAATGCTCCGCCCCAAATTGGACCAGATGCGCCGCCGCAATGTTCCATAATAATCATCGAGCAACCGTCAAGGAATGACCCGATCGTTACGTTCTCTTGATCTACAATAGAATGCCACTCACGTTTTAATTGCTTAAATCCTTTTGCTACACTCATTCCGAAGTCGCCGTCACCCGCATGTGTATCTAACTCACAGAACGGTACTTCATTTTTAATAATAATATCGCTCATTTTATCAACGAGATAAATTATGTTGTTTAATGTAATGACATTATTTTTAATAACAGCGTGCTCTTCCGCTGTTTCTATTTCAAAGGAAACTTCCTTTTCTTCTGCTCCTTCAAGTACATTTACATACTCAACACTTTCAACTGGCCCATCTACTTTAAACGCTGGTGTATTACATTCTTTCGATAGTAATGTTTTTAGCTCATCATCTAACTTCATTACCGTTAAAGACATACCAGCCATATCGATACTCGTCATATAATTACCGACGAATACTCTATTGATTTTAATGTTTCTTGCAGCTAGTTCTCGTGTAACTGCGTTGTTAAATAAGTAAAGTTCTTGCAGTGGTGTTCCGCCAAAACCGTTAACTAAAAGCGCAATTTCTTCGCCGTCTTTTACTCCTAAATCTTTTACAAGATCATTTGTCATACGGTTCGCTAATTCATCAGCTGACAACATTTTTTCACGTTTAATTCCTGGTTCGCCGTGAATACCTACGCCGTATTCCATTTCATCTTCCGCAAGTGTGAAAGTAGGTGATCCGCTCGCTGGAACAGTACAAGACGTTAACGCTAAACCGATTGTGCGCACGTTAGCCGCTGCTTTTTCTGCGACAGCTTTCACCGCTCCTAAATCCATACCTACTTCCGCTGCTGCGCCGGCAATTTTATGAACGAGAATAACGCCCGCAACGCCGCGTCGTCCTACTGTATATAGACTATCTTCTACCGCAATATCATCGTCCACTTTTACGTAGTCGACTTCAATTCCATCTTCAGTCGCTAAATGCGCTCCGTTTTTGAAATTCATAATATCGCCGCTGTAATTTTTAATAATTAATAACGTACCTTTTTTACTCGCTGTTTCTTTAATTGCTTGATATACCTGAATTTGTGAAGGCGAAGCGAATACATCTCCGCACACTGCCGCATCTAACATTCCTTTTCCGACTAGTCCTGCATGCGCTGGCTCATGACCACTACCGCCGCCACTAATTAACGTTACTTTATTTTCGTTCATTTCTTTTTTCTTAATGACTTTATATTTTTTCAAAAGCTCAAGCTCTGGATGAGCCATAACCATTCCGTTACACATTTCCATTACTAATGTTTCTGGTTTATTTATAATCTTTTTCATTGTGATTCTCCCTCAATTCCTTTAATATATTGTGATATATTTGAAATCTTCTTCTTACTATCCATGTTAAAATGAAAGCGTTTTATAGTAAACGGACAAAATGGACAATCTGTCTAAAGACACCGCTCTCATTTGTAGATAGGATTTTCATATTACTAACATTCTAGGGATGATTCAGATGACCTCTTCTATAATTTCTAAAAAGATAATCGCGAATTCATTGAAATATTTAATGGAAACAGAGTCGTTTCATAAAATATCAGTGAGCGATATTATGTTACACTGTCAAATGCGTAGGCAAACTTTTTATTATCATTTTAAAGATAAATTTGAGCTATTAAGCTGGATTTATAGAGAAGAAACGAAAGAGAACATTATCGACTTTCTCGACTATGAAACGTGGGAAAATATTTTCGATTTATTATTTGATTACTTTTATGAAAATCAAAAATTTTACCGAAATGCTTTTAAAGTCATTGAGCAAAACTCGTTTAACCACTATTTATTTGAGCATACGAAAAACTTATATATGAAAATTATTGATGAATTATCTATGAGCTGTGGATTCAGCCTTTCTGATGAGACAAAAAATACGATTGCCTCTTTTTATAGTCACGGCTTCGTTGGAACGATAAAAGATTGGATTGAAAGCAAATGCGAAGTAGATCCGTCCATTATGTCTTCTCTCATGAAAAATATGATAAACAATCAATTACTACTATTACTGGAGCAATCAGCAAAGTAATTAAAGGGTGGAAAAAGCAATGAAAAAGATTATGAATGATGTAGAAAATGTTGTTCAAGATATGATGCATGGCTTTTATTTTGAACATAACGAAAAAGTAAATTACGATGAAACAAATAACATCATTTATGTAAAAGATATAGAAAAACTGAAGCAAAACGTCGCTATCATAAGCGGCGGTGGTAGTGGACACGAACCTGCTGATATTGGTTATGTAGGAAAAGGTATGCTTACTGCGGCCGTAAACGGCAGTATTTTCACTCCGCCTACAGTGGAACAAATTATTGCAGCAACTCGCCTCATGCCAAAAAATAAGAGTATTTTATTCATCATCAAAAACTTTAAAGATGACGTAGCAAACTTTTTAGCAGCAGAACAAATCACAAAAGAAGAAGGAAGACAAATTGACCACATCATCGTAAATGACGACGTTTCAATTGAAGATGATGCTTCGTTTAATAAAAGAAGACGTGGCGTCGCTGGTACTGTTTTCGTTCAAAAAATACTTGGTGCGGCTGCTCTTGAAGGCCATTCTTTAGAAGAATTAACAATGCTTGGGCAATCTATCATCAAAAACTTACACACATTAGGCGTCGCCCTTTCACCTGCAAACGATCCTATGAAAGGAAAAGCTTCATTTTCATTAAACGACGATGAAGTCTTCTACGGCGTCGGCATTCACGGAGAAAAAGGATACCGTAAAGAAGCACTATCCTCTTCTGAAATATTAGCGATCGAACTAATGAACAAACTTAAAAGCATTTATCGCTGGAGAAAAGGCGACAACTTCGCCATCCTCATTAATGGACTCGGCGCAACCCCATTAATGGAACAATACATTTTCGCAAATGATATTCGCCGTTTATGTGAGCTTGAAGGATTACATGTGGAGTTCGTAAAAGTTGGGACACTGCTAACTTCTTTAGATATGAAGGGTGTTTCGCTGAGTTTGCTTAAGGTAGAAGATTTGGATTGGGTGAAGTGGTTGAAGGAAAGTACGGGAGCTGCTAGTTGGTAATACAAATAAAAATAGGATGGCTTCAATAGGCCATCCTATTTTTGCACATAATTAACCTATTAAAAACATTCAATTACTGAAGAATTCTGCACTCAATATGACAGCAAATTTACATTAAAAATGTAAATCCTCATTTCCTTCGTATTTTCCTTTATTAAGTCTTTTTCTTATGAATAATTCTGCAACAATTAAATTGGGTACCCACGCTAACCAAGCAATAATAGCGTAGCTAAGTTCAAACCGCTCTATTCCAAATAGAACGATAAACAACGGTAGCCAAATTCTTAATGTAACTGCTCCAAAGGTTAAAGAATAATTTCTAATCATCCAATTCCGATGTTCTTTAATTTTTTTATTCTTAACTCTATGTAACGCTTCATATGCTGATGTTAGCCAAAATACGGATAACAAACCGAAACCTAGCTTCGCTACCAATCCTCCCGTGGCATAAAAGGATAGATATAGTCCAGAAACGCCTCCTAATAATATACCAACCATATAGATTCTCCCAACTATTCGATGACGGTTGATATTTCTTTCTCTAAATTTAGTGGATAATGTAAAAGGGCCAATTACTAATGCTACTATACTAGTTGTAATATGTATAAGTAGCATCATATACCAGAACGCACTTAATTTAGATCCAAACATAAGCTTCGCTTTTACAAGTCCTGTTTGAAATCCATTCAAAATAAAGTATTGGACAATAATATAACTAGCTACTAAAAAAGCGAAACAAGTAAATACATACCAAATTTTCCTGTTCAAATTTCACTGCCTCCCTATTACATTCACGGAAATTAGATTATATATTACTGTTCATTCTCGGGAAAAAGAGAAAAGCCTTCTTCAATGATCTATTCCACACATTGTTTTTACAAATGAAATTAGGATGAGACTTACATTGAATGAAGAATAAAATATATGATACAAGGCCCTTCTTCCTACATAAAAACCCTCAAGTATATCGTTCTATACTTGAGGGTTTACTCATCTATTTCTTCTCATCTCTCATTTTCTTACAACAATAGTTAGCTCATCTGTAATCTGCTCAAGATGAAAAAATCTTTTTATATAATGGATATGTGACCATTTTTCTTCTCCACCAATAATAAATAATTCTTGCGCATCATACATAAATGAAAAGCTTGGATAGAAACTGTCAGCCTTTATTTCAATCTCACCCGTACGATTACTGATCATCTTACAGTCTGCTGAATAGCTTAATAACGTATAGAGAGAATCTTGTGCTGATTGGAAGAAATACTTCATAAGTGTTGTTATATCATCACTATTGGTAATGCACACTTTAAAAAAGTTCGTATCCTTTTTCTTATTAGTAAAAACTAGCTCAAAATGAAGTTTATTCTCTTCTAAAAATCCTTCAATAAAGTCTCTACATAAATAAGTTTCAAATAACATATACATAGGAAATTTGTTATGTGTACACATAAATCCTTTAATGATTTCTTCGAATCCTGTATGCTGATTCCAATTCGTTCCCACTCCTATCATAATAGGGTGATTTAAATAAATAGGATACGGTGATAACCCTTCATCTTTTAACATATATACTCGTTTTTCATCTGTATGAAGAGCTGGTTTAGACTCTTTTAATAAGTATTGAGATAATTGAACATGTAACACATTTACACCTGCCTATCATGTAATACATAAAATGGATCTATTAAATTAGAAAAACAGAATGATCCATTCAAATTTTACCGTGTTTGAGCCTGGAGAACTAGAATCATTTTATAAACGAGGATATCTTACAAGGACAAAATCACCTCACTGAATGATTACAGGTCTCCCAAATAAAGCTGGATAATAAATGAACATCGCACCTACAAATGAACATACTAGACAAAAAACAGCTTCGTATTTTATAACTAAAGAAGAGTTCGTATCCAGCTTTTTCCCCTCTCTTTTTAATATTATTTTAAATAATGCTGTATATAATATTTTATATAATACATACCCAACAAGCGCCCCGAGGGTATTCGTAAATAAATCATCAATATCTGTAATTCTATTATTTAGTAATTGATTTAACTCAATTGCCAATGAAAAAAAGAATCCCGTACATACGGTGTTTTTCATTTTTCTAAACTGCGGCCAAATAGTCGGTAGTAAAAAACCTAACGGCATAAACAGTACAATGTTCAAAAGATACGTCGTACTACCTGCCGTATCAAATAGAGTCAAGTTAATTTGATTTACACGAATCCACGTTTCATATCTACTTATATCCCATACAGTCGCGATTTGCGTCACCTTATACACTAGCGAAAGGTAGAACAGAAAAACATATACCCATAGAAAATGCCGAATAGATATATTTTTTTTCGCTTTAAAATAAAAGCCAATTTGAAACACAATACAAAAAATAATAGTAAAAAAATAAGTATACAAATAACTCATCAAAACTCCTGTATGCATGTAGAATCCCCTAACTTTACATTTTCATCTATGATCTTGTTGTTTATAGGATAGGAAAAACTTTTAAAATAAAAAGTGGGGTAAATATAAAATTTCTCTTAAATCTTCACATGCAACCCTTGTAGTATATAACCATGTGAATCGTTTGTTCAGTTAAGACATGAAATTAAGAAATATATGACGTACTATAATCACTCTTTCTATCAATAGAATGTAAAGAAGATGACTCCTGTTTGCATACAGTAATCATCTTTTTTAGGTTGCCTAACTTTTTTTAGAATGTCCTTTACAAAGGGTACAGATCAAGAGCACCTTATTCCTATTCAAGGGGATCAACTATACCTTCTTCCCTTAAAATCACTAAAACCCATTTACAAATCTATAAAAGTAGATATAATATCCTTATGGAACCTTTATTAATTTATAAAGCATTGTCAAATGAAACAAGATGTCAAATTTTATCATGGTTGAAAAATCCAGAAAACCATTTCGATGAAAAACCTTATCTAGAGCAAGGCCTTAGCTTTCAAGTCGGAGTGTGCGTAGGAGATATCCAGCTTAAAACTGGCTTAGCCCAATCAGTTATTTCTAGTTATTTATTAACTATGAAAAAAGCAGGTTTACTACAATCTGATCGAATTGGAAAATGGACCTACTATCGTCGAAATGAAAAAACAATACGAGAGTTTTCTAAATACGTCCAAAACAAATTATAAAATGAAAGCTAATAATCAACATACTAATTGATTATTAGCTTTCACACATTCTGCTTTTTTACAGGTATCCAATGACTTTTGTATAAATTGCACTGCCTATAAAAGCAAGAAACATCGAAAGGAGAAATTTTTTTAACATATCACATCTAGTTATTTAGATATCTGTTATTGTATTTTAAATTACATAGTCCTGATAATGTTGGCATCCAATCATGCTTATAATAATGCTTCTTTGTTAATGAATTTACTTTCAAAATACTGATACGAATGGAGAGTTTAATAAATGAAAAAAGTAAATCCTTTACTTATTCTGATACTCGCAATAGGTGTGTTCGGAATTATTACTACCGAGATGGGTATTGTCGGCGTATTACCACAAATCACTGAAAAATTCGGAATTTCAACTACACAAGCTGGCTTTTTAGTAAGTATATTTGCACTAGTTGTTGCTATTTCTGGTCCGTTTTTAATTCTGCTCGTCTCTAGTATTAATCGCAAAATAATTTTATTAACAGCAATTTTCATATTTGTTATTTCAAATTTAATCTACGCTTATACAACGCAATTTGAAATCATGCTTATTTTTCGTATTTTACCGGCAGCGCTTCATCCACTCTTCTTTTCAATCGCTCTTGTAACAGCTGCTAAACTTGTCCCTCCAGAAAAGAGCGGTCAAGCAGTTACAAAAGTTTTCATGGGAATTACTGTTGGCTTTGCTTTAGGTGTACCACTAACATCTTACCTTGCAGACCAATTTTCACTCGAAATGGCTTTCTTATTCGGAGCATTCGTTAACACTCTTGCATTCATTGGAATACTACTCCTACTTCCTTCTATGCCTGTTAAAGAAAAAATGTCTTTCGGCAAACAAATTCGTATACTCGGCAAACCAGGATTATGGTTAAATATTTTAACCGTCACATTCCTTTTTGCAGCCATGTTTTCCGTATACAGCTACTTCGCCGAGTACCTTGCAAAAGTAACTTCCATGAATGGATCTCTCATCAGTATCATGCTATTCATATTTGGTATAGTTATGATTTTAGGTAATCATTTATTTGGTGGTCTCCTACAAAAAAGCATAATCAACACTGTAATATCATTCCCTATCCTATATTCTATTGTTTACATATTGGTTTATTATTTAGGTTCCTACCTTGTTCCAATGATTTTCATCGTATTATTTGGGGAATCGTACATGCTGGTGGATTAATTGTTGGTCAAACATGGTTAATAAGTGAAGCTAAAGAAGCACCCGAATTTGGTAACAGTCTATTCGTTTCGTTCTCAAATCTCGGGATTACTTTAGGAACCACTATTGGAGGCTGGTTCATTTCAAACTTAGGTATTCACCAGCTTATTTGGAGCGGATTTATATTCACACTACTCTCATTTCTATTAATTATAATAAAACTAAAATTTTTCAATTCTAATAGCCAGGCTTCATTATCAAGCTAGTACATTTTCAGTTCCAAATTCGATAAAAAACATTATAAATTCTTCTTATAAGATTTTATTAACTAAAAAGTATAATGCTCAAAGCCTTTAGCCATAATTACGACTAGAGGCTTTTTTGTATATAAAGTGAAACTTTAATCAGTGGGGGTTTTTCATCCCCCACTGATTATTAGTTGAACCAATCGGACTTTTATGAGCAGTTGATCCCCCACCTAACTTCTTTGCTTTCGCTGAATTTTGAGGTGGGGATCTTACTGCCCATTAAAGTGGGATAAATATAATTCTAAAAGGAGCTAATTTTATGGAACATAATCAAAATGGAGTACTTGCTTTAATTGTTTTGTTTTTAGGATTAGTGTTTTTTGTTAGTGGCATGGTTTATCATTTATGGGGTTCTTTTTAATGGTATGATTGCAATCACTCATAAAAACCCTCAAGTATATCGTTCCTTTATTAATTTCAACGTTTAGACAGATACATAATTCAAAAACTAAAACGTGTATTGCAATTATCGATATGAAATATTTCCAAAAACAACTTAACATGGTAAAATAATATTCGGACGGGAGTCCAATATTATTAAAATTAAGATGGTTCAAGTCGGAGGAAGGCACCTTAGGGTGTCTTTTCTTTATTTTCAAAAGGACTTGCTCAATTATTGTGTAAAAAACATAAAGTAAGTTGAATCCATTAAAATACATGAGTGACCCCTTGTTTTCCCCTCTTATTAAAGGAGGAACTATTATGGGATTTGGTGGTAGTTGTAGTAGTAATTGTGGCGGCGGCTTTGCTTTACTAGTTGTATTGTTTATTTTATTGATCATTGTTGGAGCTTCTTGCTTCTGCTAAAAAACTATCGGAAAAGACACTCTTATATGGGTGTCTTTTCTTTGTAATAAAAAGCTCTCTTTGAACTACTCACCACTTAACGTCCTTACGGACTGTTTGAAGTGGGAGATTCCTAAGTACAGAAGCCTAGCGGCTTCTAATTCATTAGGCTATCCCCGTAGTTCCTACGGTTAGAAGCCTTAAAGCTTCATTTTTAAGATTGATACTTGCGTTAATATCTCTGTCGTGATGACTATTGCACTCAGGACAATCCCATTCACGAAGATTTAGATTCTTAACGTCTTTATTTTGATACCCACAACAAGAACATAATTGGCTTGAAGCAAATGTTTTGGATACCGGAATGACTTGTTTTCCATACCATTTTGCCTTGTATTCTAGCAACGTTCTAAATTGTGACCAAGATACTTCACTAATCGCTTTTGCTAACTTATGATTTTTTAACATATTCGATACTTGCAAATCTTCTATACCGATAACATCGTGGTTTTTGATGATTTCAGTTGAGATTTTGTCCAAGTAATCTTTTCTAGCATTAGCTATGTATTCATGAATTCTAGCTACCCTTACTCGTTGTTTATTCCAGCGAGAAGATCCTTTCATTCTTCTAGAAAGAACACGCTGTGCTTTTGCCAACTTCTCTTCCAATGAGCGAAAAAATTTAGGATTTTTATAGATTGTTTCATCTGACAAAATGGCGAAATCTTTTAATCCTACATCCATTCCAATATAAGAATCTGTTTTCGGAAGTTCTTGCACTTCTGTTTCAACTAACAATGATACAAAGTATCTGCCAGAAGGGTTCCGTCTAACCGTAGCATTTAAAATACGTCCCTTTACTTCACGACTTTTGGCAAATCGAACAAGACCTAGTTTCGGCAATTTCATTTTGTTTCCCACAACAGCAATGTTTTCATTTGTTTGTTTTGTGGTATAAGATTGTACGTTGTTCTTTTTAGATTTGAAACGCGGGGCACTGTTTTGTTTTTTAAAAAAGCGTGTATAAGCATCCGCAAGGTTGCGAACAGACGATTGAATAGCAATACTATCCACTTCTTTTAGCCAAACAAACTCTTTCTTCATGGCAGGAAGTTTGGCAGAGCATGTACCATATGTCAAACCTTTTCCTGTTTCTTTGTATGCATTATCCCATAGAGATAGGAAGTGATTGAATACAAAACGAGAACAACCAATCGTTTTATTGATCAGGATCGCTTGTGCTTTATTTGGATAGATACGAAATTTATACGCTTTATTGATCATCCTTCGTTTCACCTCCATTTCGATATATGTCTATTATAAACCAAACATACATTTGATTAATAGTGAAGTGATTATGACAAATTGTCCGGTAACACACTTTACATATGTCGAACAATTAAGATGACTTCCTGCCATCTCTTGTTCGAAGCCAATTCATCTCCCACCTACTCGCTGGGCTACGTCCTTCACGCTCCTTGAGGAAGGAGTCTTCTTGGCTAAATTGATAAAGGAAGGTTTTCACATCCAAATTAGTTATTTACACAGCACTTTATTCCTTCGCATCCCTCATACTGTAATACCCTAAATTAATAATAATCAAGAAATACCCACCCATAATTCCAGCTGCAAATGTCCACATGAATTCATGGTGTTCAATTTCATACATAATAATCGCTCCGAGTATTGCGGCTGCAAACCGATTCATCATACCAAGCATTGGTGCTTTTTCTTTTTTTACGATACTATCTCCGAACTTTTCGATACGCCTTCCTAAAATCCAGGCGCAGTACATACTTACTAAAAGGCCAATGCTTATCCCTACAAACTGGGCTCGAAAAGGTGTCATCAACCATCCCAATAATATCACGCCTAGCAAACAATATATTTGTATGTTGAATGATCTTAATGCCATACGAATCATGTTATTCTCCTTATCTTTCCTATTAATCCCATCTTTCGGACTTCAAGCTTTCCGATATATCCTTTTTAAAATGGGGGAATTTGATTTTGCTCACCATTAAATAAGCGAGTACGCATGTGCCAAATGCCACGGAAACTGGGTTATTTAGGAGGCATAAAATAAGAAGACACATTGCCGCGAATGGAATGGGCATGCCGATAAAGGTTGGGAGTTTACTTTGCTGCGTGTTAAATCTCGCAAGCCGAAGCATTCCGCAAACACTATAAACAAGCGCACATAGCATCCCGATAGACTGCAAATCTTTTAACGAGGCACTATATGCAAGAATAGACGGTGCCACACCAAAGGTCACTAAATCCGCAAATGAATCTAGTTCTCCGCCCATTTCCGAAACAGAATCTAGTTTCCGAGCAACCATACCATCAAACAGATCAAATACCATACCTGTAATAATGAACATAACTGCACCATACATATCGTGAACGAAAACAGCGTGAATAGCCAAAAGCCCACACACAAAGTTTGCTATCGTAATCATATTTGGTATGTAACTCATCACATGCTTCCCCTCCTTTTTACTCATTACAATCAAGAGCCTTCTGTTTCTCTTCCAATATCACTTTATTTATTTTCGTTAACGTATCAGTCATTTGCTCTAAAGCATTTATATCGATTTTAGAAAAGTATTTCTCAATTAATACATCATCTAACTCTGACAATCGTTCGATATATTTACTACCGTTTGGTCCGAGTGTAAGGAAATACTCCCTTTTATTGTTAGGATTAACTTGTTTCGAAATCATCTTCTGCTTTTCCAACTTCGATAAAACTTGGCTGACAGCACTTTTCGATATATTAAAAGTAGTCGCAATGTGATTTGCTGTCGTGTTTTCATTTAAATTAATATGAAATAGCATGCTCTCTTGCTGCCCAGTAAGACCGAACTCATCCTTTAAATCCTGAAATAGTAAAATGTAGAGTTCCGTGTAGGCTCGATTCATTTCATTAATTACTTCTTTATACGTTCTAGTCATAGCATTCTTCCTCCATGCTGTTATTTCATTTTTAATAGTTAAGTTCACTTAACTTAACTATATTATACCGTTATGTTTGTGTAAAGGGAAATGTTGCTCCATTATTCACAACGAAAAAAGAAGACATCCATTAAGATGTCTCCCTTTCAAACTTAAGATTCCAGACTCTTACCATTCGTCTTAATTACTTCTTTATACCAATTGAAACTGTTCTTCTTCGATCTTTTTAATGAACCTTTTCCTTCATTATCTTTATCAACGTATATATATCCGTAACGTTTTTTCATTTCTCCAGTAGAAGCACTTACAAGGTCAATAGGGCCCCAGCTTGTATATCCGATAATGTCTACTCCATCTTGGATTGCTTCTGACATTTCAATCATATGCTTCTCTAGGTAATCAATACGGTATGCATCATTCACTTCGTCTTCACTATTTAATTGATCGATTGCACCAAGGCCATTTTCAACAACAAATAACGGTTTTTGGTAACGATCGTACAGTTGGTTCGCTGTAATACGGAAGCCTTTCGGATCAATCGTCCATCCCCACTCTGATTTTTCAAGATATGGATTTTCAACAGAACCGAATACATTTCCGCTCGTTATACTTTTTAACACTTCTGGATCGGTACTTGTTGCTCGGCTTGAATAGTAGCTAAATCCAATATAATCAACTGTATGCTCTTTTAAAATTTCCTCATCTTCTTTTTCCATTTCAATTGTTAAATTGTTATCCTTAAAGAAGCGTTTTGCGTATCCAGGATATGCTCCCCTTGCTTGTACATCAATGAAGAAGAATGATTCACGGTCTTGTTCCATCGCGCGAAGAACGTCGTCTGGATTACATGTGTACGGATACGTCGCACCTGCCGCAAGCATACAACCGATTTTTGCATCTGGAATGATTTCATGACACGCTTTTACAGCTAACGCACTTGCGACAAGTTGGTGATGCGCTGCTTGATACTGAATTTGTTTTTTATTATCACCTTCTTTAAATGCTAGACCTGCCCCCATGAAAGGTAAATGTAAAAGCATATTAATTTCATTAAACGTCATCCAATATTTCACTTTATCTTTATATCTATTAAAAATTGTTTTTGCGTACGTCTCAAAGAAAGTGACAAGCTTTCTACTTCTCCAGCTTCCATACTTTTCTACTAAATGCACAGGCACATCGAAGTGAGCCATCGTAACGACTGGTTCAATACCGTGCTTTAACAGTTCATCAAACAAATTATCATAAAACTGTAATCCTGCCTCATTTGGTTTTTCATCATCACCACTTGGGAAAATACGTGTCCACGCAATCGATACACGTAATGCTTTAAATCCCATTTCTGCAAATAGAGCGATATCTTCTTTATAACGATGATAAAAATCAATCGCTTCATGTGACGGGTAAAACTCTCCTTCTACCGGTGTAAAGGAATGAATATTTCCTTTCATAATATCCCAACGATTTTCACCAGTTGGTAATAGATCAACCGTCGTTAATCCCTTTCCGTCTTCTACATATGCGCCTTCAACTTGATTGGCTGCAGTTGCTCCACCCCATAAAAACCCTTTTGGAAAATTAACTTTAGACATATAGAAAAACTCCTTTATATAAGAATGAACGAGGAAAGGCATTGTAAGTTTTAAAGAATACCTTTCTTCGTTTGAACCTGTATGAAATGTAACTACTATTTAACTCCTAACTTTAGTAAAGAATCTCCTGCTTGAATCTTTTCTATCTCCGTTTTTTTGATGCTATATTTATCATAATTTGTAACAACAACTGGTGTTGTCACAATGTAACCCGCCTTTTGAATTTCAGCTATATGAAACTCAATAAGTAATTGCCCTTTTTCTACTCTCACTCCTTGTTCAATATGAGAAGAGAAAAATTCGCCATTTAATTTCACAGTATCCATTCCAATATGGATTAAAATTTCAGCACCTGAATCCGCCGTAATTCCTATCGCATGATTCGTCGGGAATAGCGCAGAAATCGTACCTGAAACTGGTGAAAACAACTTTCCTTCTGAAGGCTCAATTGCAACTCCTTCACCTAACGCACCTGATGCAAATGCAGCATCGTCAATGTTTTGAAGCGGCATAACGGCGCCATGGAAAGGACTAAAGATTACTTCATCATCGTTTGATGCAGCAATTTTATTACTTGTTTCCTCTGTTTCTGTAGATATTTGCTTTTTCGTAAAACCAAATAAGTAAGTTAAAATAAAACCTACTATTAAAGAAACAACCATCGAAACAATTGCGCCCCAAAATCCAGCTGTAATCCCATCTTTCGGACTAATAAATGTCGGAAGCGTAAATATACCAAGTCCGCCTGTCATATAAGCTTGTGTACCAAATACGCCAAGTATTGCGCCGCCAACTCCTCCAGCAATACAGCTCATAATAAACGGCTTTTTTAGCGGAAGTGTAATACCATAAATCGCTGGCTCTGTAACACCGAAAATACCTGAAATAAAAGCTGGAATACTAAGTGTTTTTAATTTCTTGTCTTTCGTTTTCATCCAAACACCAAGTACCGCACCAATTTGAGCAAATGAAGCAGCAAATATAAGTGCTAATATCGGATCAACACCGTTTACTGCTAAATTGTTATAGCCAATCGGAACGACGCCCCAATGAAGGCCAAATATGACGAGTACTTGCCAGAAAGCACCGAGTAAAGCACCCGCTACTAATGGGCTTGCATGATACACCCAAAGCGTTGCCTGTCCTAAAAACTGCCCTGCCCACGTCGCAATTGGGCCAATAACGAGAAATGTAACTGGTACAACGATTAGTAACGTTAAGAATGGTAGTACAAATGTTTTCACAACATCCGGAATCACTTGCTTTAAAGACTGTTCTACTCTCGCTCCAAAATAAGCAGCGAGAATAATCGGAATAACAGATGATGCATAGTTCATTAAAATAACTGGTATGCCTAAAAACGTAATATGAATTGGTGATTCAAACATCGTTCCTGCAAATAACGTAAATAATGGCTCACTTGCTTTTAAACCGGATAAAGCCGGATAGACTAACGCTCCCCCAATTGCCATACCGATGAATGGTGATCCTCCGAATTTCTTACTTGCTGTATATCCAAGGAAGATTGGGAAGAAATAAAATAACGAATCGCCAACTGCATTTAATATTTGATACGTTCCTGACTGTGTACTTAACCAGCCTAACGCTACAAATAATGCATTAAATCCTTTAATCATCCCAGTTGCAGCTAACACTCCTAAAATAGGAGTGAAAATGCTAGAAAGAATATCTATAAGACTACTCTTTTTCTTATCACTAGCGTCTTCTTCCTCTGTCTCTTGAAATCCTCCGGCAACAATAACCGCTTTATACACGTCGGATACATGGTTACCAATTACAACTTGATATTGTCCGCCGCTTTTCATAACCGTCACAATATCTTCCATACCTTTCAGTACTTCCGTATTTGCTTTCCCCTCATCTTTTAACTGAAATCGTAAGCGAGTTATACAATGTACAACGCTATTTATGTTTTCTCTTCCTCCAACATGTTTCAATATGTCTTTTGCCAACTGTTCATACTTCATAATCGTTCCCCCTCCTTACAATCATCCCATTTATTATTTTTATAAAAGAAAAAACCTAAACTAACCATAACGACGTGATACATACGAATCACTCCATTACAAGTCAATTTAGGTTTTGCCTGCCAAACAGTAACAATCCCGTTTATTCAATTACATAATTCATTGCGTTTCGTTACACGATGAATGTGCAACGTTACGTACACTTTTTCATCTTTTGAAAGATGACTATTATGTACTTTCCGTAAATACGCTTCAATTTTTTCTGTACAACAATACGCCTCTTCATACTTACTTTTCACTTGCTCGTATAAAAAATCATCATCGGCCGAGTTCAATTCCTTCTGCATTAAGCGCTGAGCAAAATACCGTAAATGCGTTACAAACCGACTATAATTAAATGAACTTTCATCTAAGTTCATCTTATAGTGATACTTTACAACATTTAAAATATCTTGGACGATTTTCGTCATCGCTACCGTTTGTTGCATCGCCGGCTCTCCTTGCTGCGCATTAACGAAATGTAGTGCAATTGACCCTGCTTCATCTTCAGAAAGTCTAAGCCCAGTCTCTTCTTCAATTATGTTCAAAGCTTGTAGACCAATTTCAAACTCTTTCTGATAGAACCTCTTAATCTCCCAAAGCAAAGTATTTTTAAGATCCATTCCTTCTTTATGCCGAGTTAAGGCGAAACTTAAGTGATCCGTTAATGTAAGATAAATATAATCACTTAAACTCCCCGGCAAAACAGTCTTAGCAAACTGAATAATTCTCTCTGTAATCTCTAAATTTTCTACAGGAATTTCAGTTAGCAACCTAGCGAGTTTCTCTGATAATTCTCTTGTTTCTAATACAAAGGTTTTTTCTATCCTAGATTCATCAATCGCATCGCCAACTTTTTTCTGAAATCCCAAACCTCTGCCCATAAGTACAACTTCTGTCTCATTATCCTTCATCGTACAAACAACATTGTTATTTAAGATTTTATGGATTCTCATATTGTTCCGCCTTCTTCTTCTTAAAGTCACAAAAGGTATAAAAAAAACCTAAACTGATTCCAAAAGCCACACTACACCCGTAGCCTCTAGATCAATTTAGGTTTTGCCTGCCGAACAGTAACAATCCTTTTACTTATTAACTTACCTTTATTATACACAAAGAGTAAGCGGTTGCAATGATAAATTATTGAATATTTTTTTACAAAGAAAAATACTAACAATTAATCAGCTGTTGCTTACATTCATTACAAGACTAGTTATGTACATCATTATATTTTACAATTACCGTAGATAACTTACATATTTCACCATGTTTATCATCCTGAATAATCAAACATAACCATTAATAAAATTCCATATAGACCCAGTAATGGTTAAAATGTTATAATGAAACTACCCTACATAGTTACTCATATTCATACTGAGGAACTAGCGTCTTATTAAGCAATGCGCATAACTCAAATAAAAAAGACACTTTACAGTGTCTTTTTTATTTATATTCTCATAGGAAGTATCTCTTTTATACACACAATCTATCAAATGAAAAAGGAGACTATCATATGGAGCATCCTGTAGCAAGAGAACTTAGGTTCATACGTATATGCCTTATCATCTTGATCATTGTCATTGCATTTTGGGATCGTGAGAAACCTGTAGAAATTACTGACCATGGTAGTGACCCTATCGTAAACACGAGCAATATGACCCCAGTTGGCGATAATACATTTGCCTATAAAGACGAATCTAATCAAATTAAAATATTTAAGTTTGACCCGAATACAAATGAAATAAAACTAATAAAAGAGTTTTATGCTAACGAGTATTAATTACATAAAGTGAAACTTTAATCAGTGGGGGTTTTCTTCATCCCCCACTGATTATTAGTTGAACCAATCGGACTTTTATGGGCAGCCCGACCCCCACCTAAATTCTTTGCTTTCGCTGAATTTTGAGGTGGGGGTCTTACTGCCCATTAAAGCGGGATAAAGGCATCTTAAGGTGTCTTTTTTTATTTTCAAAAGGACCTGCTCACGTTTATGCGTCAAAACATAAAGTAAATGGAATCCGTTAAAAAACATGAGTGACCCTTTGTTTTCCCCTCTTATTAAAGGAGGAACTATTATGGGATTTGGTGGTAGTTGCGGTGGAAGCTGCGGTTTTTCTGGAGGATTTGCACTATTAGTTGTATTGTTTATTTTATTAATCATCGTTGGAGCTTCTTGCTTCTGCTAAAAAACTATTGGAAAAGACACTCTTATATGGGTGTCTTTTCTTTGTAAACTAAAAAGCATGAGAATGAAAGCCTTTGGTCGTAATTACGACTAAAGGCTTTTTCTATATAAAAAATGAAACATAGTAAAAATAATATAATTATTTATATTGTTTTTCACTTTACAAACTATACCCAAAAAGTTGGATAGCTCCTTTTACTACTCATATTATTAATAAATAAAGCAATAACTACAATAATAAGAGAACCAACTAAAACCGGCGTTACTAAATAACTCCAGCTATATGCTCCTAAAATAACGATAATTGGATCGGCCCCTGCCGGAGGGTGTGTTGTTCTCGTTAACATCATAACAGCTATTGCTATCCCTACTGCTAAAGCAATTGTCCAATATTCATTCCCAAACAAATGATATATTGATAGACCAATGAAAGTTGAAATCAAATGTCCTCCAATAACATTACGCGGCTGAGATAGCGGTGCATTCCAAACTCCAAACGCTAATACACAACTCGCTCCAAATGGAGCCATGAGCAATTCTGTAGAAGTTATACTCGTTAAATATGTTAAGGTGAGAATCGTTAAAAATCCCCCCAATAATCCCGTTAAAGAGTCCTTTATATTTACTTGTAATGGACTTCTTCCTTTCCCTTTCATTTTTGCAAAATACCTTACACTTATTGGTTGAGCCTCTTTCTGCTTAGCTGCTGTTATATTATCCATCATTCGCCTCCCTTATTTATCAATAATTATATCCCGAACAAAATAACCAGTCAATTCACACTTTAGGGGTTAGTTTAAAAATACAGAAAAACAGAATCAACTGTTATAAGTTGATTCCCTAAACTTCTCCAGATTTTCGATCCTGGAATTTTGCTACCTTTTTCCGGTTCCCACATATTTTCATAGAACACCATTTTCGTTTTCCACTTTTATCTATAAATAATAAAACACATTCGGGATTTGAACACCTTTTAAGAGAAATAAGCTCATTTTCTGCTATTAACGTTAAAGCATCAAATGCAATTAACGATACAAGTACATCCTCAATTTCTCCAACTGGGATAGGCACTAGACGCTGTGCAATGACTTTATATGTAAATGGTGCTTTCTCAATTTGTTTTTCTAAATACGTAATAAAATCATTTGAAATTTCGTGCTGATCAGCAATTACCTCAAACTGTTTTCTCAGTATTTCTCTTACCTCTAATATGCTAGATGTAACTTGATTCATGCGCTCTTGAATCCCTATAAGTGTTTTTTCATTCCAAAAAGGCAGATTAACCTTTATTACATATAGCCATTCTAATACATCTTCATCCGTTATTAATAAATCATAACGTTGTCCACGCCTAACTAGCTCTGTATTTACTAAATCTAATGAGAGATTTCCAGATATAAGCGGGAATTGTTTTGTTTCCTGCATGTACTCATCACCTACTCTTTAAACAATCATATTCCAAATTCATACAGAAGTACAACTCTTTTATAAACTACACAGTATGAAGATTAAAACCTTTAGCCATAATTACAACTAAAGGCTTTTTGTATATAACTAAAAAAGGAGCTGACTTTATGGAACATAATAAAAACGGGATGCTTGCTTTAATCGTTCTGTTTGTAGGACTAGCTTTTTTTGTTTTCGGTATGGTTTATCATTTATGGGGAACAGTTTAAAAATAAATAGTAATCCATTTAGAAGAAATTCAGAAGCAACATCCTGAACTTCATCTCATTAAGCACCAATAATCATTTGCCTAGTTATGAGCCCCCTTATTATGCTTCAGGGGTTTCCGCTTTAAAACAATTATAAAAAAAAGCCCCATCACTGGGGCGCTCAAAAAAATAATATAAGTAAATGAATTAAAACAAATAACAGACAACTAAAATATATAAGATTAACATCATATAATCTATATATATGCAGAATTGCATAAAATTATTTATTATTACATGCTATACTAAAACAGGAGTCGACAATCGTTATTTTCTTCTTATTTTTAAAGCAATATGGATATATACCTTCTTATCGCATTTGGATTGTACAAGCAAAAGAAGACATCGTAATCGATGTCTTCTTTTCTTATATTTTTATGAATTCTTTTGAGCAGATGCTCTCCAAGCACGAAAAGATGTTGGGTGTCCAGAATGAGCTCTTTGCTTTGCAGCAGCAACAGCTGGTTTTTCTTCAATAGTCGTTGGTTTCTCTTCCACAATCGCTGATTTTTCTTCAAGAGTAGTCACAGCTGTTTGTATTTTTTCCAACTGTTCTTTTAAAGCTTGCTGTTCAATCTTTAAATCCGTAAGTAATCGTAAAATCATTTCAGAATTGGCCATAAAGATCCTCCTTCCCCCAATACACAGAATAAAATACAATATGTCATCAGCATAATACCCGTGACAAAATAAGGTCGTCAATTCTTATAAAATCTAAGTATCTTTTATTTTTCAAAAGGACCTGCTCAAGTTTATCCGTAAAAACATAAAGTAAATTAAATCCATTAATTAAATGGTCTTTATGGAAGGAGGAGTTAATATGGGATATGGCGGTAGTTGTGGTGGAGGCTGCGGTTTCGGCGGCGGATTTGCTTTACTTGTTGTACTCTTTATCTTATTGATCATCGTAGGAGCTAGCTGTTGGGGCGGCGGATTCGGCTGCTAATAAGAGGCACTCTTGAGAGTGTCTTTTTTTTGTGTGTTTTTTAATGTACAACCCTTCTCATTGGTAGTTTATCAACAGTATCCTTGTAATTGCCCCTCGAAATTCGCACATTTTAAAATTGACATAGCACCTCATGCACCATATACTGTTAACAACAGTATACTGTCATTAACAGTATATATCCTAATTCATTCAAGGAGGTATATCCATGAAACATACAGGAAGACATACAGGTGCATTTCTTTTGTTATTTTTGGCAGAAGGTGATAACTATGGCGGGCAATTATTACAAAAGTGCGAGGAAGAACTTCCCGTCAATCCAATCGATAGCGCCATTTTATATCGTACGCTAAAGAAATTAGAAAACGAAGGTGCGATTGAATCTTATGTAAGTACAGATCATCAAGACAAACCGAGAAAGATGTACAAAATTACACCTGCTGGAAAGGAACAATTGGCAGATTTCCAAATGGATATTGAAGAAAAAATGAAGAACTTATCCTTTTTCATAGACAAATATAAGGACTTAAAGGAATCCAATCATGATTAACGGCGTGATCCTTTACACTTTAGCCATTATTCTTACGGGGATTTCTTTTATGAAAGACCGCAATAAAACGAAAGAAGCTCTAATGAAGTCATGGAAAATGTTTCGCAATCTTCTACCTGCGATGCTCTCCATCATGCTCTTCGTTGGCTTATCGCTTTCTATATTAACACCGTCTTTCATCTCTTCCATTATTGGGGAGCAATCTGGATTCATCGGTATTATTTATTCAGCGATACTCGGCTCCGTTGCACTTATTCCAAGCTTCGTCGTATTTCCTCTCGGTAATACGTTAGTCCAACACGGCGCAGGCCTTCCTCAAGTTGCGGCACTTATGTCTACATTCATGTCAGTAGGAATTACAACATTACCGATGGAACAAAAGATATTCGGGCGAAGCTTTGCTTACGCACGTAATGCATCTGCTCTGCTCATGTCTCTCCTATTCTCCTATATCATTTGGGTGGTGATGGTATGAAGGAACTAAAAAGATATCGCTTCTTTTTCATTTTATTACTGGGACTCATTGTATTAACTTTTATAAATCAATCTTTAGGATGGAGCGCATTACAACTAACAGGAAATAGCATTTTAGATATGCTGTTTTTACTCCCACCTGTCCTAATATTTGTAGGATTACTTGATCAATGGGTGAAAAAAGAAACGCTTATGAAATATATGGGCGAAAAATCCGGCGTATACGGAATCTTATTCTCTCTATTATTAGGCGGCATTGCAGCTGGTCCCCTCTACGTTGCCTTCCCAATTGCAGCACTCCTATTAAAGAAAGGCGCAAGCATTCGATACATCGTATTTTTCTTAGGCGTTTGGACAACTGCGAAATTGCCAATTCTCGTGTATGAATTTTCTTCGTTTGGAGCTACTTTTACACTCATTCATATTGGTTTCGGGCTAGTATTCTTCTATGTAATGGGGATTATTTTTGAGAGGTTTTATGATCAGGGGCAGTTGTTAAGGTATGATGTTACAAAAGAAATGTAAAAAGACATCTTTATCTCTTAAAGATGTCTTTTTTATATAAACCTTAATTCTCGTTCTGTAAAACCCTCGATGCCTTTACTCCCTCTTTCTCTTCTTTTAAAAACAACGATACGATAAACGCAACAATGATAAAGATTAATCCAAGTGTAAATGCACCTTGGAATCCTGATGTTAAACCGTTTAATTTCTCTACTGGATCCATTGGATTTGCTGAACTTTCCATATAGCTAGTTGTTCCTGAAGACATTTTCGAAATAAAGATAGCCGTACCAATTGCGCCAGCTACTTGTTGTAACGTACTAAACAGTGCTGTTCCGTGCGGATATAAATCTGGTGTTAATTGATTTAAGCCGTATGTTTGTGCTGTCATAACAAACATGAGTCCAACCATTAATACGCTATGCATGACAATAATTTGTACCATTGATGTGTCAGGAGTAATGCCTTTAAATAAGAACATTGCAATCCCTACTAACACAATACCAGGAACGATAATAACTTTCGGACTAAATTTATCAAACAGTTTACCTGCGATTGGTCCCATTATGGCGCTAATAATACTTCCTGGAAGCATGATAATTCCTGATTTAAAAGCTGTAACGAGTAACACTGTTTGCAGGAACATCGGTAATAAAGTCATCGTTGAAAATAACGACATCATCACAATGACAATTAATCCAACTGATAATGTAAACATCGGAACTTTAAATGCTCGTAATTCTAAAATTGGATTCTCAATTTTCAATTGTCGAACGACAAAAATACATAATGAGATAAGCCCAACAAGTAAAGTGCCATACACTTTCGCATCGGACCATCCTAAATCACCCGATGCACTAAAGCTATACACAAGTCCGCCAAATCCTAATGTCGATAAAAGGATAGATGGATAATCCACTTTTGGCCTCGTTAACTCTGTAACATTTTGAATGTACTTCATCCCAATCAAAATTGAAATGATCACGATCGGAATAACGATATAGAATAACCAGCGCCAATTGAGTGAATCGACGATTACTCCAGATAATGTAGGACCAATTGCTGGAGCAGACATCATCACAAGTGCGATTAATCCCATTGTGGCACCACGTTTTTCAGGGGGACAAATGAGTAAAATCGTATTCATTAATAACGGTGTAATTAATCCCGTCGCTACAGCTTGGACGATACGGCCGACTAATAAAACAGAAAATGTCGGTGCGAATCCCGCAATTAATGTACCGACTAAAAACGTTACCATAGCGATCAAAAACATTTGTCTCGTTGTGAGCCATTGCTGAAGTAATGCTGTAATTGGGACTAAAACACCAACTACTAACATGTAAGCTGTAGAAAGCCATTGAATCGTTGAAGCTGTTACGTCAAACTCTTTCATTAATACGGTTAGCGCATTACCAAGCAATGTTTCGTTTAATAATGCAACCATTGCCCCTAAAAGTAATGCAATTAAAATCGGGGTATGTTTCATATTAGAAATATCAACTTTGCCACTTGCAGGGCTCTTAGTTGTCATATTCATTTGCAAATTCTCCTCCTATTTCTTACGTAAAAAGCTTTAAATAAACCGGAACACATGTAATATAATATACATATGTAGATTAAAAAGGGAGAATCAATTTTCAGCCATTGTATACTTAATCTACAAAAAAGGAGAATTGTAGATGAATGATAGTGAAAAACAACTTGATTTACGTATTAGACGTACACATAAATTATTGTGGGATTCCTTATTTGAATTAATGACGCAATCAAAACAAAAATATAGTACTATCACGATTAACCAAATTTGTGATCGTGCGATGGTACACCGAACAACCTTTTATAAACATTTTGAAGATAAAGATGCTTTATTAGCATTTGGATTTAAACGATACAGCAAAATAATTGCTGAAATACCGGTTTCAGATCGATTAAGTAAACCATTTCAAGTAATGGAACAATTTCTACATCATGAAGAAATCGGTAAAATATTAGAGACGCAAATGTCTGATGAACAATTTATTAGCCGGACACAGTATTTAAGTCACGAAACGAGAAAACAAGAAATAGAAGCGTTAAATCAACTTTGTAAAAATCATACGATGCCAAATGATTTAATCATTGAATTTTATTCAGGGGCAATCACCTCATTAAGCACGTGGTGGTTTAAAAATGAAAGAAAAGTTTCTGCAGCAGAAATGGATCAATATCTCCACCAACTTATTAATCGGAATATTTTTCATTTTGAAGAGGAATAGGACTACACCTTTTCAATTATGTAATCAAATTGACCACAAAATAGGAATATGATATATTTTCCGTAGAATACTATATAAGTATGACATCAAATAAAATGGCATATAATAAAAAGAAGAGATGCGCTAACATCTCTTCCTTAACTGCTACCGTATAGGGTGGTGGTTATTATACGTTATTATTTTTTACGAAACCCACCCTTTTGCTTCCTACGGCGCGGAGTGGGTTTTTTGTTGTCCTTACTCAGAAGTTGCTTCCGCAAAAAATACGCTGAAACTTCACGTACAGTCGCTTTTACAAATTCTTTTACAAGGTCAAACAAAAACTCCATATTATCACCCCCTTTCCTTCCAAATGGAAAGAAGGGATAACCACCCACCCTCACAATATGCAGTTGACTTTATTTTATCAAATGATTGTAAAGATATTATGTAAACAAATAAAATCTCACAGAAAAAAGCCCTTCTAAACTGGGCCTTTTTTTATACATACCAATACTTCCCCAGTATTCGGAAAAGAAAAATACGTCGATAAATTTACATTTAAAATATTCAGAATTAACATTAAAATAAAAAATGGGGATAGGGGTATGGGATTATAAAATTTATACATAACGAGGGAATAGAAATGAAACTACAATTAAAAGCGGATTTAGGGCTACTACTAGTTACATTCTTTTGGGGTGCATCCATCTTACTTACAAAGGTTGGACTTGAAGGCATAGAAGAATACAACTTAATCGCATTACGATTTATTATCGCCTTTCTTTTATCAGGTTTAATATTTTACAAACATTTATTCAAAATCGATTTTAAAACTGTAAAATATGCATTTATACTCGCTTCTGTCTTATTTATCGTTTACATTTTCGCGACGTTCGGTACAAAGTACACAAGTGTTTCTAATGCTGGTTTCTTACTATGTCTCACAGTCATTTTCATTCCGATATTATCAGCTATATTTTTAAAACACATTCCGGAAAAGAAAGTTATAGTAGGAATCTTTTTAACGATAATAGGAATCGGCTTACTAACATTAACTAGCGAATTCAAGATCGGTAATGGCGATATATTTTGCATACTGTCAGCCTTATTTTATGCGATTCACGTCATCATTACTGGAAGCGTAACGAAACATGTGAACTCCATTGCACTTGGCGTCATACAACTCGGTTTCGTCGGTCTATTTAGTCTTATTTTTTCATTCATTATAGAAACACCAAAACTGCCTAGCACAACCAACTCATGGCTCATCATCTTAGCCTTAAGCATATTTTGCACCGCAGTCGCTTTCATCGTGCAAGTGATCGCCCAGCAATACACGACGCCTACACATACCGGACTTATCTTCTCATTAGAACCTGTCTTTTCCGCAGGCTTTGCCTTCGTTTTCACAGGTGAAACACTTACTGGGAAAGGATACTTAGGCGCGACACTTATATTAGTAAGTGTGTTGATTGCTGAGGTGGATTTTAAGGGGGTGTTGCGGCCTAATTATAAGAAAAATATGGAATAGTTATTTCGCTAACGTACATAAACATACCCCGAAAATATTCGTTTGTATTATTTTCACCCTCTTACCTTAATTTTTTTAGATGCTATCTTCGAATAAGGTAGCATCTAAAAAATGTTACAAGGAATTATTATATTTATGTAGCCTGCATAGTTAACCTTTTCTACATTACTTACTGCACATAGTCATACAGATTTTTCGCTAACAATAAACAAGTTACTGTAATGAAAAGAGCACGAACATACCCGCTTCCTTTTTTTATAGCAAATTTAGAGCCAATGATCCCTCCAGCAATTTGAGCAATCCCCATTATAAAACCATACGCATAGTTTACTTGCCCTACACACATAAACATCAACAACGCACCAACATTACTTCCTAAATTAAGAAGCTTCGCATTACCTGCTGCTTTTAAAAAATCATACCCAATAAATAAAAGAGAAAACATTAAAAACGAACCTGTTCCAGGACCTAGAAATCCATCATAAAAACCAATAGTAAAAACAAAAAAAGTAAAAATAATGACGTGTCGACCAGACAATTTCTTATGAGTAGAAATACTACCCCAATCCTTTTTGAATATCGTATAAATAGCAACCGCACCAAGCATAATCAACATCAATGGCTTCAGTACTTCTGGGTTCATTAAATGAACGGTCCATGCCCCTATTATGGAACCTATGAAAGTGAGTGGAACTAATTTAAACGCCGATTTCAAATCAAGATTACCAGAACGATAAAACACAATATTACTAGTTGCACACCCCATTGTCGACGCTAGTTTATTCGTAGCTACTGCACTTGCTGGATTCAGTCCTGTAAATAATAAAGCGGGTAAGGCGATCAGTCCACCACCTCCTACAACTGAATCAATGAATGCAGCTAAAAATCCAAAAGCAATCAAAATAATTAATACTGATGGGTCTAAATAAAAATCCATACTATTAACCTCCCCTTTAGTCACTATTCGAATAGTAACTAATAATTTGCTAAATGTAAACAGTTATTGTAACGTTGAAATATAAAGTGAGACTTTAATCAGTGGGGGGTTTTGTTCATCCCCCACTGATTATTAGTTGAACCAATCGGGCTTTTACGGGCAGCCCGATCCCCACCTAACTTCTTTGCTTCCGCTGAATTTTGAGGTGGGAGTCTTACTGCCCGGCAAATAGCGGGATAAAAGCAAACATCGGAGGACGAAAAAAGTGGACTACATAGTGCAACAGCTTAAAAAAATGGGTTTTAATGAATATGAAGCTAAATCTTATGTATCTCTTGTTAAACAGGGGCCTGTCACAGCCTATCAAGTGAGTAAGGATTCAGGTGTCCCAAGAGCGCGAATTTATGAGATTTTAGGTAACCTTGTAGAAAAAGGAATTGTCATGAAGGAAGAAATAAATGACACCACTCGCTATTCACCTCTACCTGTTGAAATCTTTTTACAAAAGGCTCAATCAGAATGGCAGTCTACTTATGAAGGAATCAGTGATTCATTAAAAAAACTAGAAACTTCCGAGGAAAAAACGGATAATCGAGTGATTACGTTAAAAGACAAAAAAACAATCATTAGCTATTGTCAGGCATTAATAAAAAAAGCAGAACAACGTATTGTCATTTCAATGTGGGATGAGATGTATGAAGCATTAAAAGAGGAACTATCTGAGGTAGCTGATAAAGTTACAGTACAAGGCATTACCCTGCATGTTGAAGATCCAATTAAAAATCTAGAAGCCCATCGTATCACACCTTATACAGAAACTCGCTCTACAGAACATTGGTTTATTTTATCGATAGATTCTAAAGAGATGATTTATGGACCATCACTTGAAGAGCGCAATGTTGCTTTTTATACAGATGACCCCGTTCATATATACCTATTAGAGGATTATGTATGGCATGATGTTTTAGTGAATCGACTTGTCCGACGTAGCCAAGATGATTTGGAGAAATGGATTACTACAGAGAGAAAATCCTTCTTTATGGGGAAATAAGGAGTATATTAAAAGAATCAAAGAATAAAGCATAAGCTAATGAAATGAAACACTTATGCTTTATTTTATTCGCAAGCCATACTCGATCCTTTTCACTATTTCCCCTCCATAAACCGCCCAAACTCCTTCAAAAATCGCAGCTTAAAACTTCCCCCTATCAAATAATTTTTTCATTTTATTATCTCATTTATATTTATCGATTTTTCAGTCTTTTCAAGAACAGCTATCACAATCAATCTCATGCGGTAATATAAATCATGGAGACAAAGCTCTTTTCTTAAATACTCATATCAATAGTCTTTTAGCTCGATTCCGTTAGCGGCTTTCGCTACCATTTTCGAGATAATCTTAAACTGTACGACCATAAGGGTTGGTACTCGTAACATGAAATTGCGCAGAAAGATTTTAAAGTTCGATTTTTCAACCATGCTCCCAGCAGCTAGTTTTCCTATTTTTTGATTCTTCTCAACAAACTTTCTCATCTCTTTCTCATAAGCAACATAGGCACGGGAATGATCACCATGCGCGTTTTTGAGTTCACCTGCTAATACATAAGCTCCGACAAGTGCTAGACTAGTACCTTGCCCTGATAGAGGTGATGGGCCATACGCTGCATCACCTACCAATGTAATTCGATCTTTTGACCATGTTGGCATGTGAATTTGACAAATCTCATCAAAATAAAAGTCATTCGCCTCTTTCATAGTTTTAAGTATCTGTGAAGTTTCCCAGTCTTCTGTATGGTCTACAAAGGCATTTTCTACAAGTTTTTTTTGAGATTCTTCATCATAGCGGTCGTACTCCAGTGCCTCTGATTGGAACAGGAGCATACCTTTTGCCTCTGTATTACCACGAGCGCTATACATACCCACAGTTTTTCCTGGCATTGTATAAAGCAGTACGCGGTGGTCGAGGTTAAGGTAATTCTCGAGAGTGAAAATCGATATATAACAACCAAGTGTACGTTTAAACTGTGCTTCATCACCAAAAGTCAGGGACCTCACATTAGAATGTAGCCCGTCCGCACCGATGACCAGATCAAACGTCTGTGGCTTTTCATGAATAAATTGGACTTCTACACCTGCTTCATTTTCATGTATAGCAGTAATCGACTCGCTCCAAATGTATTTAATTGTATCCTTAGTTAAATCGTATAAAATATTACTCAAATCATCACGCATGATTTCGATGTCCACACCATGCTGGTTCGCTAGACTTGCTTCACTTAATTGACCTTCAACCTCACCTTTGCTGTTCACGAAATAAACACCAGTCATGTTTGTGTCAGCTGCACGAACTTGATCGAGTATACCCATCCGTCCAAGCACCGTAACAGCTGCACCACGGATATCAACCCCATATCCACCAGAGCGCAATGCGGGTGCGCGTTCTACTACAGTCACGTCGAAGCCATAACGATGAAGCCAGTAAGCGAGTGCCGGACCGGTAATGCTCGCACCAGAAATAAGGACGCGTATCGCTTGTTTCATAATTACTTATTCACTCCTATCCTAATGAAAGTCTTAACATACCCTCCAGTATATTCACCGCAGCAAAATAATAGGTATTTAACCATTCAACAAATAACCCACTTGCTGAAAAAGTAAAAACCCTGCATATCAATATAGGACATTTGATCAAACTTTATTACAAATTATCAATACCTAAAACGTCATAAAAAATAAAAGGTGATACATCTTCGTTATGCATCACCCTTGTAATTCTTGTTCAACAATCCTATAAAGTTTTCAAGTATTCATACTCTGTTATCCCATACAAAAATATAATGCTTTCTTTCATAAACATGAACCCCATTTTTTCCAATACACTAACTTAATATTTTTATACACTTATATACTAAAGAGCCTTTAAATCAAAAAATTTGCGTATTAAACTTAATAATTTTTTCATATAAAAATAGTCGGCTATTTTCCCAACACTTAATTCATCCTCTCCACAAACCGCCCAAACTCCTTCAAAAATCGCAGTTTAAAACTGCCCACAGGTCCATTCCGATGCTTCGCCACATGAATCTCCGTCATCTCTTTCTGCTTCGTTTCCTTATCGTAATAATCTTCACGATACATAAGCATAATGACATCCGCATCTTGCTCAATTTGTCCTGTCTCTCTTAGGTCAGATAAAAGCGGTCGCTTATCTTGCCGTGCTTCTACCGAACGAGACAATTGCGACAACGCTACTACACAAACATTTAATTCACGCGATAATACCTTAAGCTTACGCGAAATCTCACTAATCTCTTGAAACCGATTGCCTTTATGCTTCGGATCGCCCATAATCAGCTGCAAGTAATCTACAATAACTAAAACCTTCTTATCACCGTGCTTCCTCTTTAACTTACGAGTTTGCATCCAAATATCTTGCACCGTAACGCCTGCATTGTCGTAAATCTCAAGCGGCAGTTCACCAATCTCCGCAAACGCCTTACTCACCTTTTCCCAATCTTCCATCGCAAAACGATGCTTCGGATTTTTCAGCCTACCTCCTGACACTTCACCTACGCAAGACGCCATCCTTTTTAACAATTGCTTACTACTCATCTCTAATGAAAACAATCCTACCGCCGCTCCAGACTTCGCCGCATGCAGTCCGACATTTAGCGCAAACGCAGTCTTCCCCATGGAAGGACGCGCACCAAGAACGACAAAATCACCTTCCTGCAATCCGCACGTCATTTTATTCAGCGATATATAACCAGTCTCAATACCCGTAATCTCTTTCGCATCTTGATGAAGCTCTTCATATAAATCAACTAACGCATCCTTCAAATCAAACTCACATACACAGTCCTTTTCCTCTAACTCACAAAGTGCCGTAATCGTCTCACCAATAATTTCCTCATTCTTCTCCGCAATAAGACGCTCTCCCATCTTGTGCCCGAGAACACCCGCCTGATACATTTTCCAAGCACCTCGAACAAGCCCCTCATAATAAGAGAAGTTAGCAATTGTAGGCACACCATCCATTAACCCTATAAAATACTCCAGTCCCCCGATTCCCTTCAAAAACATCGGGTCCACTCTAGAAGTGAACGTCACAAGATCAATCGGTTGCCCCTCATCTTCCATCTTTCGCATTAACTGAAATATAGACTTGTGCACCGACAAAGAAAAATACTGCTCCGTCAAACGGCACTCCTTAATAAGCTCTCCATCAAGTAATAGAGAACCTAACACCGTCTTTTCTGCCTCCACATTTTGAATACTCATGGACGCCACCCGCGCTCCGCTAAACAGCGCTGCAACTCTTCCTCAGACGGCGCATTCTTCTCCCACTCCTCACACCTCGCCAAAAACTCCTCCGTCTCCCCCGTGCTAACAGACGACTCCTTCTTCCTAAAGCTCGCCGTATCCGCCTCAACCTCAGATACTTTCGTAAATCCTTTCCCGTGCCACCCTCTCAAAATGCCCTTCACATAAGCAACCGTCCGCTTATTATTCTCAAATGCAATTTGAAGAGCCTTCAGCACAAGCTCCTCTGACAAATCATCCATCCACGCACTCAATTCCTCCACTGTATGCGGAGACAAACTACCGAAATGCTGCTCATAAAAAGAAAACACGCGACTCCCCGTTTCTTCCTCTATAACCTCTTCTTCCTCTGTCTCCTCACAAACTGGCTCAACATCATCCACAGCCAAATCACTCGGCATACCGAAATGTGCTAAAAGCATCGGAACATTCAGCTCCTCCTCGGCGCACTTCTGAAGAAACATATGTACAAACTCCTTATTCTTCACACCCTTAAGCTCACGAAGCACACACTTCTCCACATTCGTATTCGTCACAGGATTATAACGAAGCCAATTTAAAACGAATAACTCCCGAGTATCCGCATCATAAAGAATCTTCCCATAATCAACAAAGCGCTGCACAAGCTTATCAACAGTCTCCCGATTATAACCAGTCTCCATCTCCGCTAACCGCTTCGGAAAAGGAAAAATCCCACACTGCGTCGTCTTCGAACAAGTTAATAAGTAAACATAAAAATACCGCTCCTCCGGCGTCAAATCCAAAACAAAATCATCCTGCCAAAAATTCACCTGCACAGTACGATACACCGCCACCCAAATTCCTCCCGTCTCCATTCAAAAATGAAAATTCCTCTTTGTACTATATATAGGAAGGAGGGCTGGGTTTTTGGCGTGTTATTTCAAAATTTTTTTCGACTCCTACTACGGTGTTTGTTGGTGTTTTTGTTTTGTTATGTTTTTTCTTAGTGATTTATTACTTGGTAGGGGCTTGCAAGGGGCTAGTTATCGGTTACTTCGATTAAAAACACTCGATCTGAGAAGCCACCTCTTTCTTCTGCTTTCTTTTTACGGATGCTGTTGATTTCTTCTAGTGTCGTGCCTTCGTGTTCGGCTAGGGCGTTTATTAGTTCTAGTAGGTCGGATAGTTCTTCTAGTTTATGTTCTTTTGTGTCTGCTTCTAGATATTCGGTTAGTTCTTCTTGTGTTTTTTTGCAGATTTCTTTTATGTATTCGTCTTCGGGTAGAATTCTTGTTGTGGGTGTTTTTCCGTTGGTTTTTATTATTTGTAGGATTTTGTTTCGGATTAGTTTGTTGTAGGTTGGCATGGGATTTTCCTCCGTTTGGTTTTTCTTCTATTATAATGGAAAAGCAGTTTAACTAGGGGTTAAACTGCTGGATTGCTTCTTTTATATAGTTTTCTTCTTCGGTTGTGAAGAGAGCTAGAAATTCGGATAGTGAACTTATGCCTTTTAACTATTATCATACTTTCTAAATTAATTTGTGAAATATCAAGATAATACATAGTTTCTCCTACTTCAGGATAGAGGAGAGCATTCAATCTTTTCAAATCCACTATATATAAATCTCTAAAAACCACTCTCATTCTTTTACCGATTAGAAAGGCTTTTTATATAATATTCCGTTACTTCCACCCATTTTTAGTACTTAAAAATTCTTTCACATCATTTTCAAGAACTAAACATAAGCTCCTTAACTTATCTAATCTTTCTTCTACACTTTCATTTTGTATAATAAAATTATATAAACGTTTTTCTTGAATCTTACTGTAATGCTTATTTATTTGTTCCATTTCGTCCATATTCCAATTACATTTAGAAAAATCTATTTCTATAAAAGGCGGATGAGTAAACTTCTCACTACCACTAAACATATACTTCATTTTCATTGAATCAAATATTAACCAAAGTAATTCATCCCTTGTTACAAACACTGGAACCTTTTTCGCAGAGCTAAATCTTCCACTCACTAGTGTAGGTAACGTAAGGTCTAATGCAGCATTCCAAATTCCATGTATAAAGTGTGGAATAGTTTTTTTACTCGGATGGATTAATCTTACAGCCTTAGGATGACCACTCAATAATAAATTACCATAAATTACATGAGTTAAACTCATTATATTGATTTCATTAGCTAGAAAATCAATATAATTAATCATTTTTTTTACATTAGAAGATTCAGTTACATCATTATAAATCAAATATAATTTAAGTAAACATGCATAACTTAAAATAATCAAATTTTGAAATGAACTTTCTTGCTCTAAACTTTCAGCTTTAGATAATTTTCGTTTTGACTTATCTTTTACAGGTTCCGAAAATTGAATTAATTTACTATGTTCGATTATTTGTAGAAAATCCATTTTGAATAGATCTCTTAAAATATCAACTGTTTCATCTAACTTCTCATAATTAATTTTAAAATTATTAAGGTTCCTACAGGATTCCTCTACTCCTAGAGAATAATCAATGGATACATTATATTGTTCAATATGCATAAAAAATTTTTTCAATTCATACCAAAGTACTTCATCTACTATTGTCTTACTAGGTGTCCTATAAAACTCTCTAAGATATATACAAATATTAGTATCTAATTGTAATTGGATTACACTTGGATTTAATATCTTTACCAAATCTTCTATAGACCTAATTTCTTCTCTAATATACATAGAACTATATCTAAATTTCATAATTTCATTCCCCTCCACTTTGGTTTCCGCTACATATCCCCTAATTTGACTTTTAATTTGATAGGAGTTCAAAAGAGACATTCGCTATCCAGGGATCATTGATTATGAAGAAATACCCTTATGATATGCTGTGGCTAAAGCCATGTTTAAAATATTTAAAACACGCGCCCTTTTATATTAATTATCGAGATTTTATAATATTAAACTTGTCAATTCCCTGACTTTTCTCAAATGCATTTTCAATATACTTACTTGGATTTGCTAAAAAATCGTCTTCATTTATTATGGATATATACGATCCTGTTAACGAATTAACAGTTTTACATTTTCCACATGTATACTCTGGAGTTTTTAAATTAAATCTGTTATTTGATATAATACTGTAGAGTTTGCTATTACTAAGGACCCTTGAAGTACAACCATCCGCATTCTTTTGATTAGTTTCAATCCATCCATAACCACCATTGTGCTTCATAATCACACCAACAATACCATTAGTCCTAGATTTTCTATCTGCTCGCGTAATTTCTTTCAATGAATATTCAATCTCCCAATCAATCCATTCACTATCAATCATACTAGGAGAAATAATTACAATCGATACAGAAGTTTCATATATCATATCACGTAGATTCTTCTTAATATTTTCTGTTGTTGTATCAGTTAAATCTGGAGAATCACTTGTTTCCCCTTTATAGTACTGTGCGTCCTCTCCTAATGCATCAAGAATATCATCTCTTAAGTCTCGAGCCTCACTATATTTATACGAAATAAACGTCTTACGCGCCATATTTTCCAAATCTCCTATTCTAAAAATTTATTTACTTCTTTTCAAATGATTTATTATGTGAATTACATTTCGGATAACCTCTTCGTCTTTACATTCGTCATTCCCGATAACACGATAATATTTTTCTAATTTCTGGTCAGGGATGTATTTATTAAAATCGCCCATTACTGTTTCCCACAGCTTTTTTGAAGTAAACCCAGTAACTCCAATAGGAATTGGCATTGAACCCTTATCAACACTTATGTTAAATTCCTCTATAACCCCCTCAGCATCAAGAACTTCACCATTGGATTCGTTTATCTTATTACCAAACATAAATATCGAAATACCAATATTATCTATAATATTATTACGATGGATAGTCCATAATTTTCTTAAATCAACCTCAGCAGCAGCAGCTTGAGGAAAAGGCTTTGATATCAATCTTTCTTCTACTCTTTTAGTTCTTACTTTGTATATTTCTTCTAAAGCACCTGATAATACACAACTACCTACTCCTAATCCAAAACCAGTAACAATATTATTACCATTTCGAATAAGTTGTTTACTTAAAGAACTAGCAAATTCGAAGGAACGCTTTTCTCCCCAATCCCCATAATTAGAAGCACTTCCAGAAATAAAAATATTCTTCTGTTTCGACTTAACTTCCAATACTCTCAGTACATCAGTAATTTCACTATATTCTTCTACTAATAGTACTTTTATGTTAAAACGTTTTAAATCCTTAATCTTAAGCTCCTGTCTAATTTCTGCGTACAAAAAATCAGACTCTTTTTCATATTCACTTCTTTGAACTTTTTTCATAAAACAATAATGTGGGCGTTGATTATTCCCTAGTAAAATTCTAATTCTACTTAAAATATATTCAAGGTTAGGATCATCAAAGCTGAATCCAATAAACAAAAAGGTTTTTGAAACCAAATCTCCCTGAAGAGCAGTTGTGAATATTTGCCTTGTTAAGTTATAATTTTCATAATCATCCTTAGTTAGAACCGCCTGATGCGCTTGTGTAATATCACCATGCATTTTATATATAACAGCATCACAATTCGGCATTGTTGTAGCAAAATTTTCCGGAGTAATTTTAGCATCGCTCCTCTTATGTTCACTCTTTAATGAATCTTCTATCAATTGATCATAGTTTGTTGTCCAGAATGTTCGAATTGGCAATTTGGCTAGTATTTTATGATTCTCTGTCACATAAGTATCTTTTGTAAATTCTTCTATTAAAACCTGATTTATTCTTCCTCTATTGCCACCATTTTCGTTAACATGATACTGGGCTACTCCAATTAAATCCGTTTCTTTATCCACATCGAGACCTATTTCATCCGCAATATCTCTTAATAACTCTTTCCAATTTACAAACCCTGCTGGTTTTGAAAGCCCCGCACCAGCAAAGACCGCAGCTGTCGATTCTTCAATTGCTTTTGTATAAGTTCTTAAAAATTCATCTATTTCTCGAGACATCCTATCAACTTCTTTCTTCAAAATAATGAACATGGTTATGGTTAGTATTATCTAAATAAAATTTCAAATAATTAACATCTTAAGAATAACAAGTTAATAGGCATTATTTACGTCACTTTTAGAAATTACTAGAAAATATGTGGATCTAATTTAGACATTTATACCAATCTCCACCTAAACAAAAACAGGTATTAGAATTGTTAGTTCAATCCTAATACCTGTTTTTCATTTACACTTATTAATAAAATCTCTCTACCCTGTTTAACTCATCACTTTACTTACATCTGCACTGCCTAAGTAGACATTTGGCAGATCATATAATACCTCATAGGCTGAAACATATCTGGTTGGTATTTTATTCTGCTTCTCTATTTTACACTCTATATTATTTTTGGCACCTATAAGATGTCCATCAGCTTTCTTTATAAAGTACTTACCGTCTTGTTCAATTTCTTCGTATACTTCATTATGAATCTCCATCATTCTTTTAACAGGTGCTAAAATTTCTTTTTGTTCTTCTAATGATAATTGTTTTAAAGTCCCGCTTACTACATAATCAAGTAGTTCCAATGCAACGAAACGATTTAATTGATTATGATAAAATTGATTCGCATAATGACGCAAACATTTATAACATGATTTTTCACAATTATTTTCACAATCAGCTAAAATATAGCGAGCTTCTTTTATTATTTCTTTTAATACCGTCCCTGCAATATGAGCGTATCCAGCACCGCCTGAAAGTGTATCAAATAAATATATATCCGCTCCACCTATAGATAATGGCAACAAACGATAGCCTGCCGATAGCTCATTATAGTCAATATCTAGGACTCTACTTGCTGCCAACACTAAAGCTTCTCCTATTGTTTTTAACCCGTCATGTACCCATTGTTTTTCAGAATTAAAATCTATATCACTACCAAATTGTAACCGTAGTAATAATAAATCCGAATGAAATACATTTCCAAGAAATACTTTTCGTGTTTCTCCTCTACATTGCGACTCTTTTTGACCAAACTCTTTTTTCAAACGATAAGGGACATCATGAAAAGGTTTACGCTCTTTTTCTCCTGCTACCCAAATAGCACCACAATCTACGCATATTTCAAATCCCGACTTCCCATCTATACCTTTATTCATAACAATAAGCTTCTTATCTAAAGCATTTGTATATTTTAGTAAGGAGGAATCTTCAAAAGTATTTAGATTTAAACCTTCTTCACTCACTGGTATTGGTAATTGAGGCGGCATCGCATATGTAAACTCTTGTTCTCTATCACCTTCTCTTACTTCTCTACCCTTTTCTGGAGAAAAACCAGTTGGTCTTAGAAATGAGTCTTTTTTCAGCTTACTGCAGCACACAGGACATTGAGTATTATCAAATTCATCTAATGATACAAATAAACAAGAATCACAATATGTGACCTCCTTCAATCCTTCTATTTTCAAATCTCTTGCTGGTTTTAATCGATTTCTAGGGGTTGGGACAAAAATACCGCCTATCCTATATGTTTTTTTGTCTACAACAACTTGTTTTCCTGGAGCGTATTCACTCAAAGCTCTATTTATTTCCAGTTGTGGCCTCTGTTTTGTGATTACCTTTTTTGAAATATGATCCCATTCTTCAATATAAAGACTACTCAAATCTTTTGGAAAAGCATATGTAGGTAACATACCATGATTAAATAAGAAATCTAAAAACTTATTATTAGAATTATGCTCAGTATCCTCATCTTCTATATCTATTAAGGTATGTTTAATTCCCTTATAATTTTCTCGTAAATCATTAATTAATTGAGAGGCAGCTTCCTTTATTATTTTAATTTTTAATGTTATAGCAGCTGTTTCTGAGCCTTCCATCTTCGAAATAACCTCATCTGGGATAATATTAAAAATCACAGGAGAATAAATAGGTAAATCGCTAGTTACAAACTTTAACCACTCCTCAAATCCATCCATACTTGGGAGTGATGAGCTTTCAAAAAATGCTTTTGTATCTCCTAGAGAACTATTTAAAACACCATCTGTTCTACCATCTTTTAAAACATGCTCATGAAAATAAGTTTGAATAAAGAACGCATTTAGATGACGTTTAGCAATTTTTTCATTATCAATATATATAATCGGTTTCCTACTCGCACCACTAATTATCATATCCGGTTGTTTAAAATAATAATGATCATGAGGACCACCTTGAGAATATGTGAGTACTGTCGATAATGCTGAACCACGGCGTCCCGCTCGTCCTGCTCGCTGTTGATAATTTTCCCTTTGCGGTGGTACATTTCTCAATCCAACAGCTGTTAATGAACCAATATCAACCCCAACTTCCATAGTCGTTGTACAGCTTAATACGTCTACCGCTCCGTCTAAATCGTTCAAAATAATATCTTGAAAACGCAGTTCATACTCTTCAGTTGTTGCAAGTGCAACCTTCGGATCCTTTTGAGATAACTGTGCGGTATGTTCTTCAACTGTTAAATTAGAAATTTTCTCATTTTTATTTATAACCCCATTAATAGGAGAGCGCCAAAATCCTTTTTCTGAATCTAAAATTGTGCTCTCAGGACTTAGTATTTCAATTTCATCAGATAAACAATTTATACATTTCCCTTTTGCTACAACCATATTCAATTCCTTACAACGATTGCACTTATACCAATCCACTTCAATTCCAGGTACTAGTTTCAATTTTTTAGGAGTTAAATAACATTTCGCTTCATGTTCTACACATAATTTATAAAGTGTTTCAACAACTTGCTCCTTTTCCTCTTCTTTTTCAATATACATATCAATAACTTTATTTAGCTTTCTCGATCTATAACCTCTATCTACTCCCCAAGTCCCTTGGTTAAATCCCTTCACCTTAATACGTTCATGAGGTTCAATAGTTGTATCAATTGCTACACTATCTAATAATTCTTGGATAAACACTGCTATAATTGTATAAATATCACTTTCACTCAAAATTTCTTTTAATGCTTTTTTCATCTTCCTTTTTTCTTTTTCCATCGGCTCAATAAATCCTGTTGCAGTAGCGTATATTGAATATAATGGATGACAAATTTGGCGTAACAGTTCGGTTTTAAATCTATTTAATACTTCCACATCACCATCATCAATTAACTCGTCATAATCATCATCAAAATTTTCTTTAAATACTTGTACATTCTTCATAATAGATTTTCTATCTTCATCTTCAAAAAAATGTACCTTGTGTTTATCTATTACGTCCAAAACAGCAGTATATAACGAGCCACTTAATTTTGCTTCTTCATCCCCACTAATTAGCTTTTGTGCCGCTAATAGTATTACTTGCCTGAAAGAATCTAGTTCTACTTCATATGGTATATCACGAGCAAGCCTCGCTGCTTTTTGACGACCATCTGAAAATAGCAAAACTTTACGTCCCTCGTTTGGCAAACTACTATCTTTTTTAATAGGTTGTTGTAACATAAATTGCTCGCGAACTATATTGGCAAATGGTTGCTCCCCTTTTGTTTTTAAATCTTGAAGTGTACCATTTATTTTCCTCATACAACAAGGACATTGATCGAAAGTAATTACAGCTTGTTTTTTATTTTTCTTCTTCCCTTGACTTTTCTGATTCGGAATATATAGCTGTAAATACTCTTCCTCTTCACTCGGTTGATTGTATGCTAAGAAGCCAGTCTTAATATCTAACCAAACACGATTAGGTGGATTAGAACTATCCCAAACTTTTGAATGAGGCTTTTCTACTAACAAATGTATTTCTGTCAATTCATCCCCAACAATTCCAAAACCCTTCTCTGCCCATAAATAGTTTTGGTTGTTTTTCGCTACATACCCACGAATGAAAGAGGATCCACACTTTCGATGTGTCAATAATTCATACACCCTTGCCCCGTCATCACAACTACATTTTAATTTTGACGAATCATACATTTTCCCTAGTAAAGACTGCTCATCATTTTTCCTTTTCACATTACAGCTTGCATTTGTACAAACATAAATCCCCGAGACCCCTTTGAAGAACAAGTGAATCCGAACTGGTAATAAAACTCTTCCTTTTTCTTTTGCTGCATTTGCTAACATCAGTAAATTACTAGTAGCTTTCTCAGCAACTTCTCTCTCTACTTTTGGAAATATACTTTCTGCGATTTCTGTAAACTTTTTAGCGTTTCCACTTATAGAAGCTATAACAGTTTCTAACGGACCAAAACCATCTAACTGTTTGTACAAATATGAAGATAAATCTTCAATATCATAAGGCGTTTCTTCCCAATCTAATTGCATTAATAATTCATCCAAATGTTTTTTTAACCCTCGATATTGGTAAATTCTTTTTGTAAATAGATCACTATTTATATTGGCAAATATGTTTGCTTCTTCCGTTGTACCTATACGTCCCGCTTTCCGCTTCTCTCTTGTACCTTTAATAAGCTTAAATTCCCTTGTTTCTGCTTTTCCTGTCAACTGCTTTGCAAATTCAGTTGCTGCATTATCATCCTTGTCACTACCTAAACTTGCGCTCGTTAAAATACATTGTAAGCGATCTCGATCAATTCCCAACCTAGCTTGCAGACGCCTAATTAGTAGGGCTACTTCAGCACCACTTGTCCCACGGTACATATGAGCTTCGTCTAATACTAGAATAAATTTATTTTCTTTATCTTGTGCTAACCATTCTTTTGTTTCTTCCCATATAGAACGTTCAATAGGGCGCATTAACATATACTCTAACATCGAGTAATTCGTAACTAAAATATCTGGAGGTGTTTGCTGCATTTCATGTCTTGTAAAAAGTTCTCGATCACCAGGAATCGTTACATATTTTGATTCCCATTCACCACGCTTACCACGACTAAATTTCTTTAAATCTTTTGCTATCCACTTTCCCCTCTTCTTCATTTCCTCTCCTAAATTTGGATCATTCTCTTCAATTTCATTGTAGTATTTAATAATTTCAGCAAGTTGATATTTATCTTTCTTTTCTGTACGCTCTCCTGGATATGGAGTACGCGATGTATACATTCCAAATAAAGGATGTCTTCCACATTTCTCTTCAAAATAATTAGAAACCCTTTTATCTCCAAACAATTTTCGTAGCCTCGTAATTTGATCACTCACTAAAGCGTTCATTGGATATAAAATTAATGCTCTTACAGCATTTCTTTTATATTGTTCAGGTCTTTTATATCCCTCATCCAATAATGAATTTAAAATAGGATGTAAAAAGGATTCTGTTTTACCAGATCCAGTCCCTGTTGCAATAACTAAATCTTTTTTCTCCTCAAGAAAACCTTCTAAAGCTTCCTTTTGATGAACATAAGGTCGCGGGAATACGCCTACATCAGGAATCATTTTAGAAAGGGACATCATCATTTCTTGACAATGCTTAGGCATTTTAATATCCGTATATATCTCACCTGGTTCGTATACCGGTGTAGCTTCTATATATGGCTCTTTTGAAATAACACCTTGGGATTCTAATAACCTCCTACGCTCAAGTAATAAAGACGTTTCACTTATTGGGTATTGGGCCTCAATATATTCTTGAAGCTTTTGGTGCAATCGTTTTGATATCGATTTGATCGTATAATCAGTCAAATTCCCTTCCCCTCTCTTATTATCTATACATTTATCAAATACTATGAAACAAAAAAACTTTTACCTACTAGTGATAGATGGAGAATCAACTTTCATTCCTAATCTATTAATAACGTAAACAAAGTCGCCATAGTGTACAGTAGGTATAATCCAGGAAAATGGATCATACACATTCTCTGGAAACCCAAATAACATAAGCATATTCCGCTCGTTTTCAGGAATGCGATGGAAGAATTTCACCTTAAAGAATGTAGCATCTATCTCAAAACATTCCGCTGTCCTACTAATTCCAGCTTGTTTTTCTAAAGCAAATTTAGCTATGCCAACATACTCATTAGGAATCTTATAATAACTTATCCGATTCCTAATTTTTTTCAGCCAATAATAACTTGCTGGACCTTGAGCTATATGGCATTTAACTATAGCCGCACCATTACATTGAGATATTCCATTCTCATAACTCATCCATTCCCTTTTTTTTCGACCTATAAATATTTGATCTGGTTTATCATATAAATTACACACTTGAGATTGATTTAGTATCTGACAAAACTCTTTTATTCCAACAGAAGGCATCCATTCCTCTAACATTAGCTTTGGCAAGTCAACCTCATCTGAACCGTATCCGCTTCCAACTCCTATATAATTAGTATTTTTTTCCCGACCTTGTGTTGAACTTAATAAAACTTGCCTCTTTGAGACCGGCAACTCTACCACTCGCTCTGGCAAAGGTAAATAGTAACCATTAGGCAATTTTGCAACCTCACCTAAACTACTTAGCATGTTTAGAACTTGCTTTGCAATTGTCATATTTTCCTCTTTATCAAATAAATATATAATCTCTTGAAACATTGCCATTCCAAGCATTCGTTGAACAAAAGGATATAGCCTTGAGAAATGAACCTTCTGTATTGCCCCATTCTCTAACGCGTAAAATATAATTTGAGATTTAACATGATTATTAAGAGTATTTAAAATATCAACTTTTTGCTTTGATTCTAATAACTCCATGAGTAAACAACTCCTATGGTAAAGATACACTCACTTCCACATCTAATTCCTCTGCAATAAAATTAAACTGCTCTATATCAATATACCTCTGTAAAAACACTTGTAAAACCCAATTTATGATCATTTCCTCATCACAATCTACCTTCTCAAATAAACAAAACCACTGTTTAAATGTATGTACAATCATTTTAGGTTGCATACCTATTTCTTCTACCACATCTTTAAATTCACGAAACGCTTTTGATTTCCCAACTAATAGCTCATTCTCTACAAAATCCTCTATTGAAATAAAGCCAAACTTAATTTCTCCTAATAAGCGTGCCTTGCGCAATTCGCCTTTTATTCCTATAGAATCTGTATTAATAACCGGAGCATATTTTAACTTTCCTATAAAATCATTACTTACTTCCGTTATATCTTTCATACTAACTATTAATAATTCAGGATATCTACAATTTGTTGACACACTCCAGTAATCAATAAACGAAGGAATGTACAGCTCAGCAGATGAACTCTCGATATTTGATAAATGTAATGATTTAATCTTATCTATTCGATTATATTGGGTAAAATAAGATGTTAATACCTCATTTGAATACTCCTTTATATCAGGAAAAATAGTAATATGATCGTTACCTGCAATTGTCCACCCTAGAATTTGTGCTATATCAAAACTATTTTCACCTTCTATAATGATTGGATTTCTAAATAAAATGGCCCCGATAGTAGTTAATGCTATAAGCTCTGCCCTTTCCTTCTCCACATGAATTCGTTCTAAGTTCGTAATAATGTTACGAATTAGTATTTCTATCCCATCTATCATAATTTCTTTTTCTTGCTCTCTAACAAACCATTGTGAACTTCTTACATTAGTAACACTAGACTCTGCTTCATTGCCTGTGGACAAGGTCATTGGTAAAGGCAATAGATTCAACATTGTTTGATACACATTTTGTTGCATCTCTCGTAACTTTAATTGCAACGCCTCTTCAGCCTTTTTTATATGGTCATCTATTCGATTTTTTTTATCTGTCATATTCTTTAATTCTACTTTTAAATTTTCTTTTTCAAGCTTTAATTTTTTTGTTTCGTTAATAACTTTTTTATAATCACTTTCTATTTTTTTTCGGGCTACTACTAAATCCTTATCTACCTCTTCATTAATTTTTTTTATAACCGGTCCATATTGCAATAATTCTTTTTCAAATAGCTCCATCTCTTCTGGTGAAATCAAATGATTTTGCAATAAATTAACCGCTCGAGAAATACGACCTTTTCTTACTTCTTCAGGAATTTCACTAACTAAATCAACTAACATCTTTGTTATTTTCCTAGTAATCTCATGGGTCTCTTTCTCATCTTTCAATATTTTTAAAGCATCTCGTACTATCCTATCATTATTCGAACAATCTAAATAACGATCCACTTTTGTATTTATAAAAGCTGTAGAAATAAAATATCTTTCAACTCCAAAATTAACATCATAATATTCAATGATATCAACATTATTCTTTCTTACATCCAACAACCCGTTATCATTAAGTTCGGCAATCCATTGATTTTCTTTGTTAAGCTTTGGTGAATAAGGGCCTATCAAATACCCATCTGCAGTTAAAAGTACTATTTTAGAAGTGAATTCATGAGTTTTCACTATCCCATTCTTAATGAGAGACACGAGCTCTAGTTCATGCCTTTCAACAGAATAATCCACCTTAACAATTTCAACGTATCCAATATTAGAAGCTTCTTGTGAAACTACATACTTAGAAGAGACTGGTATATTAATATCATAGGTATTACTTTCAACTACCGTATAAAAACCTAATTTCCCTTTATAAGCATCTGATGGTACTTTGTAATAAAACACTTTCCCTGTGTTTGGGAATTCCTCGATACTATCTTCTAATCTACACAAGTGATTATTCTGTACTTTTGCTAGTACTTTTATAAACGTTTGCTTCCTCTCATTTATCCAATCTATAGCACCAAAGATAACTTTCAATATAACCCCTCCAAGAAGATTTAAATGTGATCTAGTAAATCTTTAACATCTTTAGGAACCCTATTACGATACATAGTCAGAAAAAATTTCAATTTCTTTTTCTTACTCTCGTCCACTATCGTATCAACTAAATTAAGAAGACCCTGATATTTTTTATTTGTAATAATAAATGTTTTTGTACTTTCTATTTTTAAATATGCTAGTATTAAATCTGACCAATTTATTTCTAAATTGTCATCTATCCCATTTCCTACAAATTCAACACTCCATACACCTGGTGTATATAACCTTTCACCTTCACTCACATTATGATCACTTACACTTCGGCTTAAAACATAAGGAAATTTATCAATTTCTTTTTTCAATAAAGGAAGAGGGTAATCAGCCGGTATATTCAATCTCCCCTGTATATTCATTTTTTTATCCTTAAAAACGGTTATATTCTCTCCATTAATTATAAAGGGGACTTCATATTCAATAACGCTATGCTGGTTAGCTTTTCTATCTACGTATAAATTCAACATTTTCCCCTCATGATTTTTTATGTAAAACGTGTGAAATCCTTGCTCCAAATTTGAAACATCTACTATTTCTTTACATTTCCCGTATTGTTTTGATGTCATATCAGGACTTATATGGACCACTGTAAAATCATTCTTTCGAAATATCTGAAAGGTAATAGCCATACTACACATACTAGAATAAATCATATATGCATAGTCCTTCCTTCCATACATAGACGGTGTTAATAAATCTAAATAATAAAATGGATTCTGTAATCTATACCCTGTTTCTCTATAAAATGAGCTGATTAATCTATCATCCATCACCTCAGGTAACTGTATCCTATAGGCAAGCCATCCATTTTTAGACTTCAACTCTTGTACCATTATCTTCTCGGGAAATATGATTGTTCGTTTTGCCACAACATAAAACACATCACTTATCGTTACAGATTCTTGCTCTACTCGAACAAATTCACCATGAATAAAACGGAAGATATATATTCCTCTTGTAAAACCAATGATTTTTATTGGCCAATGTAATTCTAATTTCTTAGCGGCTTCCTTATCATCTATATCAAAATGGTATGAATCCCTTGGTGAAACTTTCATTTTATTATTGTCAGAATCATGCCTAAGCTTCATAGCTGAAATTTGAGACCCCATTTCAAGACACGTCACATTAAAATATAGCTGGAAATCCTCAAACATACTTGTAAGTCCCCTTCTTATTTTAGGAAACCTAGCATAAAAATCCCAATCATCTTCATTCTCTTCAAATGTTATATATGGGATGCGCATTTTAGTTGCATAGTCATTAAAACTATCAAAATTCCCTAAACCTTGTACATATAAATCACAATATTCCCTCTTCTGACGACCTCTATGACGAAAATGAGCCGATTGTCTTACTCCCTCTGCCTTCGTTACTTCTTCCCTACAGCAAGGGCATGTATATCCATTAATGCCCTTATGAGCATCTTTCGCATGAACAAGATTACCAACTCTATCAAACGCTTTTTTCATTATTATCACCACGTAATATAAAAGTCTTTACATTATTGTAAAGACTTTTTGAATAGGTTGTCCACCATATTATCCAATATAATACATTTAAATTGATCAATATATATATCTGCGATTATCCCGCAGATTATGAACTCCAATAAGTAAAAACAGTTCATAACGTCTCACTTGTTCCATACAAAAATAAACTTGGTTCCTACCCATTAATCCCCTCGTATCTAAGCACTATTCCCTAACATTTAACACTTCTAAAACTTCCCTAAACAACACCGAACCCCTACCAACAACCAACTCCAAAGGAACTTCCTTAACTCGCCCATCTCTCCCCACCATAACAACCCCATTCTCATAATCAACCCAAATCTGAACATCCTGCACATAATAACTCTTAATAGAAGATGCCTCGTCTAAATTACGATGATCCAGCTCAACCTTAACTTGCTTCGTAAAACGACGCAGCGTTTTCCAAAGAGTTCGTTCTTCTTTTGATTTCATGAAGAGTTCTGGGAGTTCTTGTACTTCTTTTAATAACGACATAGTTGTTATGGTGTATGTTTGAATTCCATATCCTACTGGACGGATGAGATAGTCTAGTTTTTTCCATGGCTCTAGTTCGAAATGTACATACTCATCGTTTTGTTGCATTTGAATGTGTTTGATTTTTGCTACGTATTGAATTCCGCCATTTTCTCCGTGCCATTTTTTCGGTGCATATAATGCTATGTACTTTGCTTCTTGCCATCCTGGTTTTAGCTGTGTGACTGGTAACTGATATAAGCCTTCTTTCCTATATGTTTCATAGTCACTTTCAGTTTTCACGCTACCCACTAATACTTTTTCTTCTAGTGAGGAATGCCATTCTTCTTTTGTTCCTCTTGGGAGGATACCTTCTCTTATAATTTCTTCTGGGCTTTTTTCAATGAGATGGTCTAGAAATTGTTCGACTAGTCTTGTTGAGTTTGGTAAGAACGGGAAGCCACCGATATTTACTTTTTCTATACTTTTATAAAATGGATGGTTCTCGTATGCTTCCTCTTGGTTCCACGGGAATAATACGTACGCTCCGTAAGCTGTCCGCTCAAAAGGCCCCTCTTGTTCCACTACTAATGCATCTCTGTAACGATGCATTGTATTAATGTCTTCTTCCATTGGACCAGGGGTGCCATATTTCCTTTTATAATGAGATCTTTCAGCAAAATCAATTCGGTATTTCGCATCAAAAATGTATTGATATTGATAGTTCTTTCCCTTTTTCTCAATAGCGAGCATCGTATCCGGTTTTTGTGTAACTGTTGGCAGTCTACCGTTTCTTTTCTGGAAATAAAGTTCTATTACTTCATCAGTGACTGGATGTTTGAACGTTCTTTTCGCAGTTTTACTTTCATCAAGCGTTACGTATAAACCATCTTGTTTAACTTGAATAACGTCTTGATGGAGCGGTATATATTTTTTAGATAGAATTTGTCCAAGTTTTAAATACGTCCAGTATTCATATAACCTTGCAACATCCTTTACCGACATTTTAAAAATTTGTCCTCGTAATGTTAAACCTCGCGATAGCATTAAGAAAATTTGATACGCATCTCTATAGCCTGCTGCCATTTGAATAACGAGTGAGAAGACTGAGCGATCCAATTTTCCGATTTCTCTCCAAAATGGATCGTTCAATTCATTTTTCATTCGATACTTCATATTTTTTACACGTTCCAGCAAATCTTCATCGGTTTCACCACGTGTATATCTAGACTTTTCCTCTAGCGCTTTAAGTAAATCATCGATTTTATGTATAACTCTTTGAATCATCCATTTAACAAATCGATTTTCCAGCGTATCATAAGAAACTCCCTTATAAGCTGTAATGCCTTTAGTCGGTATATTGTTTTCTCCTTGCAGCAAGTGTGGTCGCTTTCGCAAATAGTTCATTCCGACAGAATCCAATTTACGAATTTTTTCTCCTCGTACAAGTTGATGCCTAGTCATAAGCGTATGATGCGGTTGTCTTTTAATATGAGAGATCGACTTCATAAATCGCTCAAAGGAATCACTTAAAATACGATAAAACTCACTCTTCGATGGATTGGTAGCGTAAATTGCAGATGCTCCTAAGTAAGTTCTCTTTAGTAAATGAAACGCTAAATTATAAATTTCATCATTTACTTCATCTAATAAGGCTCTGTAATCATCCTTATAATCAAGTTTTGCCGGGAAAACTTCAAATGTAACAGTTAATAAAGTATCTTGATCATCTTTAATTTCAAACGTAGTATTTCCTACTTCATTCGGAAACGAAAGATTTCCCATTAACACATGAAGTGATCCCATTTGAATGGAACTAACTTGCTTTCGAAATCCCGGATGTTCATGGTAAAAGGACAGCTTGTTGTTATTTTTCGAAACAACAACAAGCTGATAACTTCTATTTTCAAAAAAGATTGGTGGATGTTCATTCCATTCATCCAGCCCCTGCAACCTTGCATCAAATACAGAAACGGATTCCGTCTTCCCATCTACATGAAAATACATCATTTCATCTGCGTTCATAGCGTGATATTCTTTTAAACTCTCATATTTTTCATGATAAGGATTTCCTTTAATCGTCAATGATAGCTCCTCTGTTTCAATCTTAACTAGCTCTATCTCATTATTAGATCCAGAAAGAGGTGAAACCATCATACTCGAACCTCCTTAACATATGAGACAGCTTGTTAGCAGAACGAGGATACTTAACATATGAATCCTCATTGTTGCCACTATCATATTCTTCATTTGTACATAATACATACAACTGTTTTAATACCTCTTCTGTTCTTCCATCACTTCCTGCAAGACGCGGTAAAATCTTTTGATATATTTGATAATCAAGCGCTTCATCGAACGCTAATAACTTCCCTTGTTCGTTATATGCCATATAGAAGCAAATTTCATCTCGTATACGATACCCAACTTGAGCTCCAACTGATTCAAGTATTTTATTTATTTTTATTAAAACGTTCGATATATTTCTCACAAGATCTTCGTTTTCTTTAAAGCATTCTTTTAGATGAAGATACTCGGTTTCTAAAGAGCGATTTGAAGCAACTTCAGCTTCCTTCTCTTCCATGTCCATTAAGAAATTAAAATAATCTAAGTTAACGGTATTAAATTCAATTGTATTCGCACGATCTAATACTTTTTTACTTAACGGATGTGTCGTTTCGTCCATGTTTACCGTTCCGATAATATATACATTTGATGGGATCGTAATGTGCTTATTCGTAATTGATTCTGGAAGTACTGGTGGCGTAACAATTTTTCCATCTTTCCATTTACGGCTCTCAATTACACTTAAAAAATCACTAAAGTAGTATTCCACTCGAGCTAAATTCATCTCATCCAATACTACAAAATAAGGTCTGTTTGGATTTGCCTCTGCGTTTTCAAGAACTTTAATTAACGGTCTTTCTTGAAACTCTCCTTGAAGATTCACATAACCGAGTAAATCAGAGCTATCACTCCAATCGGGTCGAACCGGAATAAGCGTAAATTGTCCATTCTCTTCCGTAGCCCCTAAACTCTCCGCAAACCACTGCACAATTTTCGTTTTTCCTGTACCTGAAATACCTGACAAAATCACAAACGGCTTCGTCTTTAATGAAAGGAAGAAATTAATAAGATCCTTTTTCTCATAATAAAAACCTTTACTTTGAATATAAGAAGACACATGATCAATAATGGATTGCTGATCTAAATACATTTCTTTCCTTTCATAAATCATTTCATACTTCGTTCCTTCCTCTTTATAAGCAATAAATCCCTCATAATAGCGAAGCATTTCTTCTAGGTCCTCTACTAACTCACCTTCACTTGGCATTTTATTAACATCGTACGCAATATAAGCTGCTGTTGAATTCGCATATCCTTTCGCTTTTGGGCTTGTCCCTAGGAAAATCTCATCATCTTTTTTCATCTTTTGGGACATATGTATTTGTTCACGAATCTCTTCTTTAATTTTTTGCATCTCTTCTTTAGTCGTTTCTGTTACACCTTGTCCAATGGTCAAATACAATCGTTGCATATCTTCACTAAATAAATAGACGATATAATAACCTCTCTGTGTCGATGTTGTAATATCTCTATGCATTAGCGCAATCCACGGAACTGTTGCCCAATTCCCTTTTCCAACTGACCCTATCACACTGTACTGCTTCTCATTTATAAATGGTAAACGAATAATCTCTGTTGCTATATCATTTCGGACTGTTAATCCTAACTTATGTCCTGCAAATTTTTCTGTTTTTGCATCCAAATATTCTTTCATTATCTTTAAAAAGCCTTCACGTAAACTACTACTCATATTACCGCCCTTTTCTTCACTCTTTTTTATGTATTGTTCAGATGGAATCCATTCATTATTAATCAGCCCTACTTGTTCAAGCCAATCTAGTAAATTATTCGTACGCCGCCTCGCTACTGATTCAACCATCAAATTATCTCCTAATGAATTTCGGACAATCGTCATTCCAAAATCAACTAGAGCTTCTTTCTTTTTACCCTTTGAATATTTTTCTAGCAATCCAAGAACAAATAAAGCATGTCGGAAATATTCTTGTTTTAAAACTAGCTGTGCGATGTAAGCATTCTTATCCTTCGATTGAACATATTCACTTAATAGAAGTTTATTCATTTCATGGGATTCATTCAAAAAGCCCAACAATCTTAAATCCTGGCGCGCGCGTGACTTCCTACTATATAAATTTTCATCCGTTTGTTCACGTAACGTACTTGGATTATATGTACCATTTATTATCTCTTCTAAAAAGAGCATGACTTTATCATATTTTTCACTTGGTAGGTTATCGGTTTTGAAGTCTTCAAATGCAATTGCACTTTCTCCATTAATTTTTGTTACCTTTACAAAAGGTAATTCTGCAAATAGCGATATAAGAAAGGCATTTCGCTCCTCTTCCCGTACAAAATCGTCAACATTAATTAATTGAACATTTATTAAATCTCGCCAAAATTGTTGGATCTCTTCCTCATTCACACTAAATTCTAAATCCAACTCTTCTTCTATTCCAATTTCCCTTTCTACATGTACTTCATTATTTTTTATCGTCGTAATCCAATTACATTTACTATCAATGATATGAGTAATTCGCTGTTTTACTTTAATAAATCCAATCATTATTTTATCTAGCATCTTTATCCCCCATAGCTACAATTAATTACAATTACTGTTATTTTATCAAACTATCAACAAGTAAAAAACATATGAATAAAACGATATCATTTATTTAATATATCCACCAAAAAAATTATTACATTACATTTGCCACATCACAATGCATTCCGTAAAATGATGATATGCATGGGAAGGAGTTATAATATGCCGACTTTTCAATATGGAACTACAGCTATTGAATATGACATCGAATATGCCGACGATAAAAAGGATGTATCTATTATTGTTGAATGGATGGAAGATATTCGGCTCATCGTCCCGACAGGTATTACTAATGAGCAAGTTGAGGAAATTATACGGAAGAAAGCACCTACTATCTTTCAAAAAATGAAAGAAGTTAATGAAATAATTGCTCCTCCTTTGCCAAAGGAATTTGTCAGTGGTGAAAAATTTTCTTATTTAGGACGAAATTATCGATTAAAAGTATATAGAGAAGAAGATCTAAAGAAATCACAGTTAAACTTTGTACGTGGAAAATTTATCGCAAGCGTTCCAGCCGGGATAGACGAGACTGAAAAAAGGAGACAATTACTGGGGTTGTTTAAAACTTGGTACCTTGAACACGGTATAGCTAAGGTAGAATCACGTTTACAGCTATACTGCGCTAAGATGGGCGTTTCACCTAATGATGTACAACTAAAAGAGCAAAGAATGCGTTGGGGGACTTGTACATCTGAGGGGAATATCTATTTGAATTGGCGAATTGTCATGTCACCAATGTCCATTGTAGATTACGTACTCGTGCATGAATTAGCACATTTAAAATATATGAATCACAATAATGACTATTGGAATTTTGTACGTTCTATCTTGCCAGATTATGAACAGCGTAAAGAGTGGCTACGTGTAAACGGTCCTACTTTAACATTGGAATAATATCAAAAGCCATCTCATTTGAGATGGCTTTTGATATTATCATTTTATTTCTTATAATGTACTGTCGCTAAATCTATCAATTGCTGTGTTAAGCTCTCCAATTTTTCTTTTGGACAAGTACTTACACGCAGTTGTTTCTTAATCTTCTTTCGCATTTCACGTTTCACATCTTCTTTATTCGTCCATTCCACTATATGTGCTTCTTGCTGAATAACATCCGTTATAAGATGAGTTAACGCTTTTAAATCCTCTGCATCATCATATGGAGGCATTTCTTTCTCCAACATTTGATAAAAAGGATATTGCTCACGAGTAAAACCGTGTTCTTCTCCCTTTTGTGCTGCTTGTCGCATATCATTTACCATATTACGATATTCTTCCAACAACTCGTCGATATCCATCTGTCGATCCTTACGCCTTTGAAGTAGTTCTTCAAGTCGCTCTTTTAAAGATGTATAGTAAACTGGATTTTCTTCCATTTTAACTCGTATTTCATGGCGAATCGCATGCTCCATTTCAGCCGCTTTACCTTCCGGTGTCTTCGTTTCATCTATTTGTTTTTCAAATCGATTTGAAAGAATATCAATTGGTTCGTGAACAACAGCAATTCCTACTGCGGCAAGATGCTCTTCTATAAGTTGTTTCACCTTTTCTCCACAGTCACTAATATCCATCTCATCAACACGATAACGAGACTTTGCTGCTTGTCGTACTTTACCTAGAAACTTTAAATCCACTATGTAATCATGTGCCTTAGGGCTAGGCATTACCATATCCATACTTTCTGAAAAACGTTTAAATGCTGTGTCAAATTCATTTCGTACGTCTTCTGGTTCTAGCACCTGTAAGCACGCTTCTAGATTATCTGTCGAGATATAGTCGAAAAAGCGCATAGCAGAACGATGACGAGATTGTAACCTTGGTATTTCAGTATCAATATTTTGTAAAGCCCCTTGTACATCTTCTTTATTGAAAATAGCAAGTGCTTGTTCTAGAAATCTGGAAACACCGTAATAATCGACAATTAATCCATAAGTCTTTTTATCATATGTACGATTTGTACGAGCAATAGCTTGCAAAAGATTATGTTCTTTAATTGGCTTGTCTAAATACATAACTTGTTCGATTGGAGCATCAAAACCTGTCAGTAGCTTATCACAGACAATTAAGAAACTTAGATTATCCTCTGACATTGGCTTTTTGAAACGAGCAATTATATCTTTTTCTTCATCTTTTGATAAATGATGTTTTTGGAGATGCTCCTCATCATTATGGCTTGCTGACATAATAACTTTTGATTCATAATTACTTAATTCATCCAACATCTCTTTATACATAACTGCCGCTTCACGGCTAATCGCTACAATTTGTGCCTTGAAGCCATTTGGCTGAATATGTTTTTCATAATGCTCAATCATATCTAGCACAATACGCTTAATTCGTTTTTGAGATGAAATAATTGCTTGTTCGGTTGCATATTTCTTTTTAATACGCTCTCGATCTTCTTCACTGTACTCACGGAATTGTCGATCAAACAATTCGTCTAATGAATCTCCCTGCACATGCAACTCGGGCATTCTTCCTTCATAAAAAATCGGTAATGTTGCCCCATCTTCTACTGCTTGTTCAATTGTATACTTATCAATATATGGTCCAAATGTACGATTTGTACTTTTATCTTCCTTATCAATCGGTGTACCGGTAAATGCTAAATAACAAGCATTCGGCATAGCGCTTTTCATTGTAGTCGCTAATCCACCATATTGAGAACGGTGAGATTCATCAATCATGACAAAAATATTTTCTGCAGTAGATAAGTTCTTGAATTCTTTTGTCTCCGCATCCTCTTGGAATTTTTGTACCAATGTCATAATGGTAGAACCTGTACCTTGTCCAAGCAACTGTCTTAATTGTGCGACTGACTCTGCCTGTTGCGGATTTGGGAAACCACATCGACGGAACGTATTTGTAATTTGATCATCCAAGTCTTTGCGGTCTGTAACCACAACAATAGTAGGATTCTTAAGTTCCTTAACTTGTCTTAGCTTTACCGCAAGATAAACCATCGTTAAAGATTTCCCACTTCCTTGCGTATGCCAAACAACACCGCCACGTTGCGTCTTGTCTTCTGCACGTAAAATACGGTCAATTGCCTTATTTACTGCACGGAACTGCTGATAGCGAGCAAGCTTTTTAATTGTCCGACCATCTACTGGCTCATATACAATAAAATTACGAATTAAATCTAGTAAATTCTCTTTTGTTAACATTCCTGCCGTTAAAATATCTTGTGGTGTTGGAGAAACACCTAATTCTGCAACAGTTCTCGGATATGGGGCTTTCCATTCCCCATAGTGCTGTACTTTTGCCCCTATCGTTCCTGCTTTTGCACGATCATTACTCGTTACAATCATAAATTGATTGTAGTGAAATAGCTGCTCATGTTTTTTTTGATATCGGTGTAACTGACGTACACCTTCACCAATTTGTTCATCTGGAGATAGCATTGGGCTCTTACATTCAACAATAACAAGCGGTAACCCATTAACAAAAATAACTAAATCAGGACGAATATTTCCTTTTGCGTTACTAATCGTAAACTGATCTACTACAAGGAACTCATTATTTTCAGGTCTTTCGAAATCAATGAATTTTACTGTTTGGTTCTTTTTTCCTTTACCAAGGTCTTGTTGGACAGAAATCATGTTTACTATCATTTCGTGGAATTTTTGATTTGCTTCCATTAAACTACTTGATTCAATATGAGTGATAGATCGCATGACCTTTGCAAGGTTTGTATCGGAAAGCCAAGGGTTTAGTCGCAAGATAGCTTTACTTAAGCGTTCTTTTAATATGATTTCACCTCTTGATTCTCGTTCTGAATCAAGAGAAGGACCATGAAAATGTTCATAGTCCAGTTTTTTCAATTGTGTAATCATGCGGTTTTCAACAAGCTGTTTCTCATTCCATTTAGCAGAGTAAGTCATACTTGTTTCACCTCAGGTTCATCGACCTTTACACGGATTTTTCCTGTAAGGAGCGACTGCATAAGCCCCGCTTTCACTTGTTTAAACTGCTCATGCTTTTGGTGTTCATTTTTTATTTTTTTGTCTACGTTTATAAAAATATCTACAATTTTTCTCTGCTCTTCCAAAGGTGGGGTTGATATAACAAATTTCCGCAGGTTTCCTACTAAAACATTTGGCTGTGAACTAGAAGTATTGTACTTTATTATTTGCTTTAGTGTAATATCACTCATAAGGAAATAAGCTATATAGTCAGGTTCTAACTTGTCATGTCCTGTGATCTTAGCTATATTTTGGTTAATATGATATTTGTTAGCTTCTCTTATCACCGCAGCTTTACCAATAGTACCAACACAAGGGAAGACTACATCTCCTTCAAATAGTTTAGAACGAATTAACCGCTCAGACAGAGATTCACTAATACGTTCAACTTCTTCAAGTCGGACTAATTCATTGTTTCCAATGTTAAATCCTCGCAAAGAAATTATTTCACCATTCTCTCTTGTTTCCCATAAGTCTGAATACTCTGCACCTGCTAAACGTGTGATACTAGTAACTTCACCCAACTCATGTACTTCCCACTCCTCAGGAATCTCCCCAATCTCTGTTTTCTTAAACTTTGTATGTCCAACCCCCCTTGTAAAAAGTTGCTGCATTAATCCCTTTTTCACTTCTTCTGTTTGCTCAATAATAGCTTCTGTTTTTTCAATAGCATCATCAACTGAGGTAAGGATGTGTGCAATTTTTTGTTGTTCCTCTATACATTTAGGTATTAACACTTTCAAGCTATTCAAGCTTTTTTTTGTGATATGTGGTTGAGCACTTCCAACTTTTACTTTTCGAATAAATTCCTCTAATACTTTTCCCCTTAATAATTGAATCCAATATTTATTACATATGCCCTCATTTTTTGGGCGTAAAATAAGCATTGCAGAATTAATACGCACATTTTTAAATGGTACTGATTCATCATACAGAGATATATTTCCTATTGTACCTCTTGATGTCATTACAATATCATTTCTAACTAACTTCCCATTTCTTAAAGAATTATCTTTCTCATTACTAATAAACTTTCTTTTTTTAAAAGAGAACCCTTTCTTTGTAACGTTCTTGGTATCTAAAAATAAGCAATGTCCATTTGATAAGAAATCATTTTCATTTGGATAGTTTTTCCCCCTATCACCGTCAATTGCTTGAAAGACATCCTCAATTTTGACATATTCCCATCCTTCAGGAATTTCCTTACCTTTTGTAGCCTTAATTTTACTCACCAAAACCCAACTCCTTTAAGTAACTATACATCGTTACTTCAATTTCTTCCCTTTTTTGCTCCAGTTGGCGGAGTTTGGCTATTGCATCTTCTACATCAATATGCTCCTCTGCCTCAGTTGTATTAATGTAACGAGCGATGTTCAGGTTATATTCGTTTTCTTTTATTTCACCAAGTAATACTACACGGCAATACTTCTCTTGCTCTTCCCACTTGTCATAAGCACTAACAATCTTTTCAATGTCTTGGTCACGAAGAACGTTCTGATTCTTTCCGTCTTGATAGTCGTTTGCACCGTTTAAGAAGAATACTTTACCCTTTTTATGTTCCTCTTTGTTTCGATTTAGCAGTAAGATGCACGCAGGGATACCAGTACCGTAGAAAAGATTTGAAGGTAAACCAATAACCGCTTCAACTAAGTCCTCTTCGATAATTCCCGTACGAATCTTTCCTTCTGTCCCACCACGGAATAACACACCATGCGGCATAACTACTCCAGCTTTTCCTTCATGATTTAATGTAGCAATCATATGCTGTATAAATGCATAATCACCTGCGTTTTTTGGAGGTAATCCAAAACGAAAACGACCATATTCATCACTTTCTGCCTCTTCACGTCCCCAATTCTTTAAACTAAAAGGCGGATTAGCAATAACACGATCATAAAGAACAAGTTCGCCTTCCTCTAGTAACTTAGGTTCACGAATTGTATCTCCTTTTTCAATGCGTGGGTCGCTTAATCCGTGTAATAATAGGTTCATCTTACAAATTGCCCATGTATTAAGGTTTCTTTCCTGTCCATGCAGAATAAGATTACGATAGTCTCCTCCTTTTTCTTTAATGTAATCCACAGATTGAATAAGCATTCCGCCAGATCCTGCTGTCGGGTCATACACACGCATTCCTTCTTCTGGTTTAATCAATTTCACAATAAGTTCTACTACTTCACTTGGCGTATAGAACTCCCCACCTTTTTTCCCTGCATCATCTGCAAACTGCTTAATAAGATACTCATATGCACGACCAAGCATATCGGGCTCTGATAAGCTCGCATTGCTTAAATCGATTTTAGAGAAATGTTGAATCAGTTGTAATAATAGACTATCCGGCAACTTCTCTTTATCATTGAAATCGATGTTTGCTAGTACCCCTTGTAGTGATACGTTTTCTTCTTCTAGTTTCTCGAATGCTTTATTAATGGCGTCACCAATATCTTGTGTTTTAGAACGAATATCTTCCCATCTTGCACCTTCTGGAACAAAGAACTGATGCTCATCACGGTCAGTCCAACCGTAGTCATCTCCTTCTTCCTCTTCTATACGCTTGGCTGTTTCTACAAATACATCATTCAAACGTTTTAGGAATAGTAACCCAAATATGTAGTTCTTATAATCGGAAGAATCAATACTCCCTCGCATTATATTCGCCGATTCCCACAGATGGGATTCCAATTGTTGTAATATTAATTTTTCCATGTGCTTTCCTCCATTTGGATCATATCTATTTTCATGTATGTTTTTAAACAAGGTTATTTATCCACTACTATAACAAAATAACCTCATTACGACTAATGTCCCTCCTAAAACGGAACCCCCTCAACCAACTCCAAAACATACCCCGCCATCAACTTCTCCAGTTCTTCCTCCCTACCAGAATGTAAGGAATACTCCCCACTCTCCAGTTTGATCGCAACGCTTGAGAAAGGTCCTTCAATTAGAAAGCGAAATCCAGCATCTGCATATTTTTCTGCTTCAGCGAACATTTCTCTTTCTTCTGTTAGTTGTTTTGTTTTGTTGTAGATGAGTGATTGTAAAATTGTTTTTTCGTATGTTGTGAATGTGTAGGCTTGGCATAATTCGATTCCTTTATAGGATTCATCTATTCTACCTAGTCGTTCTCCTACACATGCACATAGTGTGAAGAAGGAGCTGTGTTGTTCAAATATATGTTTTGTTCGTAAGTCTTTAAAGAATGGTAAGTACTCTTTGCGTACTTTGACACGTAATGATGTTTTAGTTTCTTCCATATAACTCCCTCCTTCTTATGAATGTTGCGGGATGAACATTGGATGTTCGATAATTTTTGTAACGCTCGGTTCGACGCTGCGAAGTTCGTAATATTTGCCCCAGCATCCTTTTTCTAAGAACATGGCTCTTTCGCGATCACCGAATTCTCTATCTGTTACGAGTAGTATCCATTGTGAACATACTTCTGGTAAGAAGCTTAATAAGTTCAGTTCATGTTTTGAAGATAAGCGACCGAACGGCGTGTCCATGAATAACGGCATTTCTAAGGAAGCATGTCCGCCTGCAACTTGTGCTAGTGCGGTAATAAAGCTTAAAGATAATACTTGTCGCTGTCCTTGTGAAATATTCGCTAGGAAAGAGTGACCGTAGCTGTTTAATACTTCTAATGAATAATCCTTTTTAATTCTTACTTCTTGAATATTCATATTCCCGCTATCATCTAATAGCTGCTGAAGATTATCTGTTGTTACTTTTTCTAAGTCAGCAATAATAATCTTTTCAAATTCTTTTATCATTTGATTAATTGCTTTTACAGCTTTCCCTGTTTCTTCTTGCTTTTTAGCAAGCTTCGCGTGTACGCCACTTTTCACTTTTAGATCGCGCAGAGCTAGTTCTAATTGCTCTTCTTTACGTTCAAGCTCTTCTATGCTTTCGCGCAATTGTTTCATATGCACATCTAACTGTACTTGTTGTTTGTGTACATCATTTCGCTCTTTATTTAAAGTAGCTAAATCTTCAATACCTGTATCTGACAGTTGTTTATTTAAGCTTTCAACTTGTTGGCGAATCGTTTCTAATTCGTACTCTTTTTTACTCACTTCATCAAGTTTATATTTTAAGTCGTTTTCTTTATCTTCAAGGAAACCGATTAATTGTATAACGTTTGTTAGTAGTTCATAAAAGGCTTTCTTTTCAACGTTACGAATTGCGACTTTCTCTAGTCTCATAATGGATTCATACTCTTTAGAGCCTTCTTGCAGAGCAGTACCACACATACATTTTAAATCGCTTAGTAAGTTTTGAATGAACTCTAAACCGATATCCATTTTTTCTGTTTGATAATCGAGTACGATCTCTAGCTTTGTTTTAACAGAATGAAGAATATCTTTCGCTAATAATAAAGATAACGTGTTGTTAAAACCGACTAAATGTTGCATCGCAGCTCGCTGTTCGAGTTGCTTCGTTTGAAGAAGTTCTTCTTGTTGTTTTAATTCTTTAATTTTCTGTGCTTCTTCCTGGAATTGTTCTAATTGCGTAGTAAGATGATCCAAACGTTGTTCAGCTTTATCTAACTGTACGCCAGTTGTTTCTAGTTCTAGCTTAGCCTTTTCTTTCGCTTCATCATTTTCTAGTTTTTCTTTTAACTTCTTTTGATAATCACCAGAAGAATGTTTTTGTAATTCTTTTAGCACTTGTTTATCAAGAGCTTGTAACACTTCTTGTGATTTAAGCAAATCATCAATTTTCAATAAGTTTTTTATACCTTTTGCGATTTCTTTACGTTGCTGTTCTGACGCTCTTGTAAGGCGCTCGATACGTTCTCCGTCAAAGAAGAAATAGTTTTTTACACGCTCATCTAATATTTCATTTACAAATTGCTGAATTTCTTCTTTATCTGTAATAATACTTCCGTTCGTTACATTCTTTAATTCAGCAGCATGTAATCGCTCAATTTTTTCACCTTTATCATTTTGCACCGCAAATATGGAACGACTAATAGAAAATTCATTTTGATTATGAAGAAAATCAATCGTTACTGTACAAGTAACACCTTTTTTCTCACCATCATAATCTTCTTGCAATGCTTTTGTATTCGTTAAAACAATATCGTCTTTTCCATCAGCATCTTGATCTAAATACATATCTCCATATAAACCGAAGAGAAGACCGCGGTAAATACCTGTTTTACCGCGACCGTTTTCACCTAAAATGACTGTAACAAGCCCTTCATTATCTACTCCTGCAAACGTAATGCTTTGCGTGTCGTAAAACTGTCTAAAATGATGAAAGGTGATTTTTTGAATTAGCATGCTTTACACCTCCTGTATGTCACACTTATATTAAACTATCAATATCTCTATCTAACTTTTTCACTAAAGCTTGTGTAGATAATTTTTTACGCGTACTCACTAACTCTACCGTCTTCAGCACAATTTTTTTCGTTATCTCTTCTTCTTTTTGTAAATACGGTTCAATTTTTTCTTTTAAGTCCTGCTGCAACTTTTACACCTCCACTAAGTGCTTAGAGATAAGCTCATCACCTATTTGAACGAAAGGAGCTTTTCCTTCGGCTAGTAACGTTTCTGTCTCAAATAGCAACTCTCCATCCGCTGAGAATCCGTATTGCATTAGCTTTTTCTTTACATCGCGCATTTTCGCTGATCCACCAAATTCTTTTGCTAATACATATTGGATAAAATCTGTCTCTGATTGAATAGAGCTTGTACGAGGTACGATAATTATTCCCCTTGAACCTAGTAAAATAAACTCTTCATCTCGTTTTAAACAATCTACGAATAAATCAACTGTCCAAGATAAACCTCCATCTAATTCTGGAAGATTTTCAGATAGACATTGTTCTACCAATATAAAGTTTTTATCATTTATTTGCTGTTCTCTCGCTAATACATCTAATACCGCATTTTTTAACATAAGTTGCTTTTCTACATTCCATCCAATTGTCATTTCGTGTACATACTCAGCATACTGGCCTCTCGTGTAGTAAAAAATTCGATCAGAGAGCTGTAGTGTAATATCCAGAGCGTTTTCACGGGCACCTAGTTCATTGACAAGCCAATCCATTACCTCTTCTCTTGAAACCTCGTATCCTTGCTCTAGAATATAATCTTCTACTAAAGTTCTAATACTAGCAGTTTCTAACTCACTTCCAATTTTCACGATGTGTGGGTAACGCGGCAGCATAAAATGCTCTACACACTTAGAACGAAGTAAATAATAGAGTAAGTAATTTGTATGAATGCCATTTGCAATGCAGTATGATTCAAACTCTTTAAATATGCCATTAATTTGAAACTGCGGAATTTCTTCTAATTTTTCATTTATGCGCTTTATGATCGGATCAAATATATGAACTGGCATTTGCTCATAAAATTCTAGTAATGTGTATTCTCCATAATTACTCTGAATAATATCTTGTGTACTAGATAAAGTGAAGTCCACCGTAAATGGCTTCCAACCACGATTTACCATAAACTCATCTCTTAATTCTTTCGTGCTCACTTCATGCCCTTTACTTCTAATGAAATCTCGAAGTAAATCTGCATTTCTTATACTTCCTGTGTCCCCTATTTGAATAATTTTCGGGAACTTTGGCAATGCAATATAGTTAGAACCATAATGTCTTAATAATGTGTACAACGCATATTCTGTTGGAACATTATTTTCTAGTAGTACGTCTTCATATTGATCAAACAAGTATGTAACTGTAATAACCGGTTTCTTCTCTAATTTGTCAGCTGCTTCTTTTGCAATTACCTCGATTAATTCTATATTCGGCTTAACGAAGCTACTGTGAATATAAATACCTCTGCCCCATAAATAAATCGTGTCTGAAGCTTCATCTCTCGTACAAATAGCAGGAAAATCTCTTTCTCCATAGAATGAATTCGGCATTATTTCATTCGCCTTCTCATTTAGCATCTCATACTCTTTATACACTTCAGCACCACTCGGAAACTGTCTCAATACAATCTCAGCTACATCAATCTTCTTCGCTTTTGCTAATACATATTGATTTTGATCTGTCTGGCGCATCATTTCATTACAAGTATTCCTGACAATAAAAGGAGACACCCCTAATTCCACTGCAACATTCTCTATCATTTCCTCATATTGCTCTTCTTCTAACAATTTCCCTTTTAATCGTTCAGAGAAAATATTAGAAATTTGTCTATCAAAATCTTGTAACTCAGCTTTCGTTAACGTAGTGAAAAATTGATTATCAAAACAAAGGTATATATCCTCTAACTCTAGCATTTCTAAAATTAAGTACTCACAAAAAGTGTTCCCGGAAAGAATGTCATTTCCCATAAAGTTTCTGCTAGCTTCTAATCTATTTTGGAATAATTGAAACCATACTTCCGCTTTCATTCTAATCCTTCCAACTGAATTTTTAACGATTTGTCGGATTCTTTCACGCGTTACATCATGATTTTGCGCTGTTTCTTCTAATGTTGGGCGCTTTCCATTTAATGTTCCTTCATACCGTTCACGCATAATCGCAAGAGCTTTCTCATTTATCTTCAGCTTAGTATGAATGCTTCCTGTTTCTATCATTTCTTGCAGCATTTCTTTTAACTGATCTGTTTCGTACTGTACTCTCTCTTCTGGCGTCATAGTCGCGTAAAAACTTTCTTCCTGTTCCCTCTTCTCAGCAACTTCTACTTTTTCTTTTAGGTGCTGTAAGAATCTCTTCACAGCTGACTCGCCAACACCTTGAAACTTTCTCAGCTCCTGTAAATCAAGAGGAAGTTGTTTATACTGACGAATACCAGCTTCATGCAATTTTTCTATAAGCGATGGACAACTTAAATAATCACCGTACTCTAAAGATTCTTCCTGTAAAGAAGACGGAATCGCTACTCGCTCTCCTTTTAATAGTACTTCTTCTCCTTGTGTTCCCTTCGGTTCAACGATTACTTCTACTTCTTCAAGTTTCCCGAGCTGCCCAAGTTGCTTAAAGAATTTTTCAATTACTTTAGGGCCAACCCCTTGCATTCCTTCTCTTAATGGAAGTAGGTCTTTCGAAAGCTCTCCTATCGTATGGACACCAAATTTACTCTTTAATTGACTTATAAAATTATTACAACCTGTAATTAATTCAGTTGTAATAATTGTATCTTTCATATCAATAGGGATGGTTAGGCATTCTGTTCCTAAACAAACCACAATTCCAGCCTCATTTTGCAAATCTTCTTCGATTTCGTTCTGTATATTCTCTTCTACGCCACTACTGGGACTGTCGTCATCTGCACCAGACTCCTCCTGCTTTAAACATCCTAAGAATTCATCAAATGCTTCAGCTGTAAGCCAGCGAACTGCAAACACTGGCAGTCCATGTAATTGCTTTATGTTTCGTACACCAAATTTAGCAAATAACTCTGTTAAGTGTTGTGGAAGCTTCTCGCTTAATGCTTCATTTTGTGTAGCATTAATTTCTATTAATACTCGTTCTTGTTCATGAGGCAAGTTTACAAGCTTCGCTAAATTCCCTTGATACTCACAACCTAAAAACCATAACTGAACTGCTAAATCATAAAAAGCTTGTTTATCTATTCGATACCAATCACGTAAATGATCTTCTTTTATCTCTCCAAAAGTGTCTAAATGAAAATGTTCACCAAATGTATAAACTGGGCTCCCTTCATATTCATTCATACGCAATTCAAATAATCGAGAAGGAACTATCAACTGCTGATCATTCACTTCTCTTTTTTCTACTACTTGTTGCACGACTTCTTTTTCTTTTTCTTTTTCTTGCTCAATTTCTTTCGGCACATCCACTTGCTCCGGTTCTTCTACTTCCTTTTTAGGAACACTTTCCTTTTTCTTAGGACCATCACTATGATTCCCCATTAAAAACCAAGCTGGCTTACGCTTTGTCACGCGACCACCTTTAGCTGTGTAACGGAAATAAATTTCACGTGGCTTTAATGGATCTAATAGCTCTTTTAATTCCCAACCACCAATTAACCAAAGAGATCCTCCAGCAGAACGTTTATCAATGATTTCTATATCATGACTTTGCAAATAGCTCATTAAATCAAAGTCTTCTTCTAAAATTTCCGTATCAGCTGTTTCTGCTTTTTCAGGCGTTTTTTCTTTCATAACCGGCTCTTGTTCTTCTTCCTTTACAGGCACCTTTTCCTCAACCACCGGCTCCTGTTCTGCTTCCTTTACAGGTATCTCTTCTTCAACCATCGGCTCTTGTTCTTTTTGCTCAGTTACAACTTGTATGACTTCTTTCTCTTTTTGTTGTACCTGTGTTAACTTGAGTAATGTCTCCTGCATTTCACGGAACTTCGCTTCAAGTGTTTTTTCTAGGCTTTTCTCCACTGTTTCTGCTACAGTTTGTTTAATATCATCTGTATTAACCGTCTGCTCTACAATAGCTTTCGGGCTTGCATATGCCGGCGCCTTAAAATTAACATCTTCGTATAATTCCATGAACCAAACTGCCAAGTCATATGTAAGTTTATGAGCTTTTAATGCATCTTCTACACTTCCGAAATTCGCTTCATGAACTGCTTTATTCCCCATCTTGCGAATCCATTCAAATCGGAAATGCATTTCTTCATTTAAAATTCCTTCTCGATACAACTTATGTATCACTTCAACGTGCTTCATTTCGTAATATACATTAATATCTTCCATTTCCATTACATACTTTGCTAGCTTCTCCGCAAAAAGCCTCGCCTTTGATAACGCAGAAGGAACATCGTTATACACCTGCTTTTCTAACGCTTCTGCAACATCAGCCAATTTCTTATACTTCGGCTGTAAAAAAGAAAATAAAAATTCGTTGCTCATATACTCTATCCTTTCTATTTAAATATAATTGTTAATTCTTTATATACTTATAAAGGAAAGTCTAATTTCAAGGACCATAGACTAAAACTATAATTATCGTAATTAAATGTATCTACTATCCTTTTACATTCTATTCGATTATAACATTAAAACCAGCACTAATAGCGTCACTTTCAGCCGTATATTCTTCCAAAAATATAACAATTTATTTTACCAATATTTTAATATGATAATAAACACATTATCAACCATACATCTCCAACAACTTCCTTCCCTCCTCAACAACCTCTTCCCTCAAGCCCCTGGGCTCCAACACCTTAACCGAAGCACCCATCCCCAAAATCCACTTCTTAACCGACTCTTTCCCGCTCATCGTCGCGCGGAAAAGGATACTGCCATCATCATAATGTTCTATTTTTTGATTCTCTCCCCAAATGGATTCTGGTACGGATACGGCGAATGGTGGATAGATTAGTAACTCTACTTCTAACGGTTCTTTCATAATGCCGAATTTTGGAAATTCTTCCCTAATATCGAAATTAGCAGGTATTTTATATGTATCATACAAAGTTTTAATATCTTTCATTCGAGATAGTTTAAACATACGTTTTTCTTTTTTATCGTTACACAGGGCTAGGCAATAAAAGAATTCATTGTAGTGTACAAAGCCGTATGGATCGATAATTCGTTCTGATCTTTCACCAGACCGTTTCTCATACTGTATTTTCACCTTACTTCTTGTAAATAACGCTTCTTGTAGTCGTACATATTTTTGGTTTTCATTCGAAAATGCATAGTTTGGCTTCGATCTTTGCACAAAATAAATATGACGCTCTTTATTCGTTTCCACTTTCCGAACGGCATTCAGTTTATCTAATGCTACTTGTGCGTCTCGTGAATAAATGTCATTACCTTTTGAAACTAGTTTTTGAATAGAGAATGTTAACGCATCTAGCTCTTGTTGAGACATATTTTTAATAGGAAATAACGATGTATTTGAAAGGGAGTAGCCACCGTATCTGCCTTTCGTTGTTTCAATTTTAATACCTGCCATTTCAATATCATCACGATAAATGCGGACCATCCGCTCTTTCACTTCTAATAACTCTGCCAGTTCACTAATTCTCATTTTCCCTCTCGCATGCAGGAGCTCAATCATGTATAGACAGTTACTTAATTTACTCATATAATTCCTCGTTTCTATTCATCCATCCTCATTTAAGTATAAAAGAATAGAACTATCTTTTAAATTATTTCTATAATTACTTCTAAAAAATCAATATATTACCCCAAAATGCACACTAGCACACCCCTGACATACACCATCCCTATCAAGATGTTCTGGCAAAGTCTTTGTATCACAAAACTGACACTGCTGATACCGCCTTTTTCTAAAATCAGCCACAATAATAATACTCTCTTTAATCTCCACCGCTTTCTCACTGTCACTTAATTCCTCTAGATGTTCCCATAATAATATGTGATGCGTAAACCGTGTCATATCTGGTACGACAGGACTATTCCATACCAATCTATAAAACCCTATTTCTAATCCTTTTTCTCCCGCACGAATAAACATGTTTGGATCAAAATCCAACCCTCGAACTGCGAACTCGACATCTAGTTCTTTCAACTCACAACGCTCTAATTGTTTTAATATAAATTGTTGTATCTGTGTTGTTGCTAATTTCATTAATGACTAATCTCCTTTATTACATTAAAACAATTGCCAAGTACATCCCTCTGCACTTGGCAATGCTTTTTAAATATGAACTTCCTCTTTAGCGATATCTGTTAACATTTGAATAACATTTTGACAGTCCGTATCATTAAATAACTCGTTCATAGCCTGTATAACAACATCTTCATCCGACCAATTACTTATATTACTTGTATTTGTGTAAATCCTTGTATACGACGCTTCTGGCCTTTTCGCTGCCGCGCTTATTTTTCTCCCTTTACTTTCAATCCTTGTTAATAGTGCTAATCTCTTTTGTGATTCTAGTGGTCCAATTTCTAGCGTCAGTTTCAATCTATTATCCTTCAAACGTTCAAACCACATAATTGCACAGTTATTTAACCACCAATTCCATTTCGGTGTTCCAAATTGTTCTTCTAGTTTGCGAAACTCCGGCATAATAAATGATGGTAATCGGTGATGAATATTATAAAAACCTTCTTGGAACTTTTGTTCATGGGCGAATAATTGAAAAGCATTAGCTAAAGTATCCGCGTCTGTTTGACTACTCTCTACCGCAACAATTTCAGAAGAAGAATCTTCTTCTCCGTATACAAGCCCTTTTATAGTATCGCCTATAGCCGCCACCACTTGATTAAAATCAGCATTGTTATACATATCATTCATCACACGGAGAATTTCATCTTGATCTGCCCAATCACTTATATTTTCATATCCAGCATAAATTCTTGTATACATGGATCCAGCTTCTTTTGATTTTTCTTTAATAGTAATTCCATTTTCCTCTAACTTGCATAATAACTTTAATCTCTGCTTGTATTCCAATGGCCCAACTTCAACGATAAGTTTCATGCGCCCATCTGCTTTTCTCTCAAACCAAGTTATAAGAGCATTGTTTAGCCACCACTCATAATTAGGAACACCAACAATCTCATCAAGCTGTTTCCATTCTTCGAAAATGAAAGATGGAATGCGAATATGTTCATGGTAACAATCTTCTGGCATTTGATTTTTCTCTACAAATTGTAAAAATGCCTCTCTCATAACGCTATTTCCAGCTCCATGTATAAAGTGGAGCGTTTCAGCATACTTCTTATAAATTTTGCGAAGATCTTCTTTTTCTTCAACACTCAATTTCTTTACAGCGCTTAACAACTCTTTATTCACAAACTTTCCAACTACTTTTCCGTTACCATTTAAACATAAAAAATCAACAGCGGCCTTATGGCTCTTATACACTGTTAATGCTAGTTCAATGTCTTCCTCATCACGAACTAGTTCTCCTTCTAATATATCAATATAGTAGGAAAGAAAATCTTTTATCGTACTAGACGTATACTCACTATAAATTTCTAATTGCCCTTTCAAGATATTTAATACATCCCCATAGTCTAAAGTGAAATAGTCTTTATGACTTGGAGCACTACCATCTAAACTTAGAAATATTGAAATGATAGTATACCCTTCATATTTCTCACTAACAAAGTTTATGTAATTTTGTAATTGTCCATCTGACTCAGATGACTTATATTTATTTTCAATCAAAATAGCAACCTTTTGCGCCTCTGATATTGCCAAAATATCAATTCGTTTATTATTTTTCGTTTGCACTTCGCGGAACACTTCCAAATCTTGAAGGGACTGCTTATGTAACTTAATAAAATTATATTGACCAATTAACTCCTCATTCTCCACTTTTACAAACGTTTTAGAAAGGATCTTATTTACAAACATAGAACCTAAGTGATGATTTTCCATAGGATCCAGTAGCCAAGCAATCATATTAGAATGTCTAATCTCAAATTTATCTACCTTCAATATTTTAAAAGGGTTAAAACGATTAAACTTACTATGTAACTTCTCAAACTCAATTGAATTATCTAGCAATGATAAAATCTCAAAATTATAATCCATTCCCAACACCGCCGTTTATAAATTTGTGAATCAATTCTCCTGAATAATCATTTTAATAAATTGTTATAAGTAAATTATAGTTTGTAATGTGGTAGTATTTATGTCATATATATTTTTTCAACTAAACCAATAGAAAAGGAATCTCTTATCCCCTTAAATATAGGTGCAATAAGTGATCCCTTTATCAAAAATACATACTTATTCACTTCAAACAAACTTCATTTACGATGTCTTCCACCAACATCAATTTAATACATTATTTAATTCATAAAAAAATCGTCAATATCACTCTCTGTTAATAAAATCTCTTCATGCGTCACACTATGTGCTTTAGCTAATTTTATACTATTTTCAAATTGAACATTAGACAATGAGCCACAATCAAACGCAAAATCCTGCAAACGATTTAGTTCTTCGTATTCTTGATAAATTCGATTAAGTATTAATCGATATTCTTCTTCCACCCCTGAAATAGCTTGGTGATATATATCTCTAACCTTCTCTGCACTCATCGTTATCTGATACTTTATTAATTGGAATGCCTCTCCAATACCTCGTAATATATTTTGAAAATTATCTATTACATATACAAGTGTCACAGAAACAATCCCAGTCAGTATTCCTCCAAACACACCAGCTATTAAATCAGCAAACGGGGAAAAAGGAGTTGTTTTTAAGTAAACAGAAAATGCCTCGGTTAAAATAACACCTACAGAACCTACTATAGCTGTTGTAAAGATTTTAGACGCTTCAACCACGGCCTCTTTCGTCGACATTCCTTTTGGAGGTGCAACTAACAATTTAAAGGCATTAATTAAAGCATGTAAACCATCATTCAATATTCTAGCAATATTCTTTGCTGTTGTGGCAAACGTATTAATAAATATCGTCACTATATTAGCGATAAATCCGCCAATAAAGCCCTCTCCGAATGCCACCAATATATCTTTAGCCTTTGATAATACTCTTTTACTAACTCTACCGCATACATTCTTAAACTCTGCAATTTTATTTTTTATTGTTTTATACGCTTTGAAATTTTCGAAATACCCTTTCAATTCCGCCATAAGCGCCAATTGAAATTCATAAATTAGCAAACCTATAGCCTGTTTTTTCCCCATATTATAACCTTGATCTACACCTGTCGATATAACATTTTTTGTATAATATGAAACTTTTGCATTTTTTACCGTATCACTAACGTGTTTATTTGCTTCTTTATTCTTTTCACTGGCAGTGTCACGATTGACTTCATAATGCTCAGCATTAGTTTTATCAGGATTTTTTCTATTTTCCATATTCATCCAATCATCTAAATCTTTATCATTTTTTGATTGATTCAAACTTGAATTCGTCCAAGCTAAATTTTCTTCTGATGTAGCCATCTTATTACGTTCTTCATCATTCATATACAATCTCGCTTCATCATTACTATGTATTGATTTAGCCGATACTACATGATCAAGGTGCGTACTTCCATCCTTTGATAGCTGTTTCCCTGTATAATCATCGTATATAGAGTCACTCATTTGAAATTTTCTCTTTCGCTTTTGCGGAAAATCCTTCTCATAATTTTTCCGATTAAAGGACTCTTTATAACGCCCGGCATCTGCCTCATTTGAGAATACATCATTCTGGGCATTATGCAACGTCGTTACATTTCCGCCATCCTTAAAGCTATCAAAATATGGACCTAATCCAAATTGTTTAATAATAGTAGTTAACATTACCCCTTTATATTCTTCAACTAATTTCTCTATATGCCCTTGCTCAACTTTATAAGCATCTACTGTTGCAAATTCTCGTAAATCACCCTCTAGCAACACCTTCATATCCACTGGATGAACCCCCATATTTCCCTCTGAAAATTTCATTTAATACGTATCAACTTCCATATTAATTATTATTAGCACCAATTGATCTATTAAGGAGTTTTGCTGAAGCCTTTGTATTATTAATTAATACTCCTAATCTGTGTTTTTCTTCTACCGAGAGTCGAGTATAGTCATGTGAAAACCCTTGGCATTTTAGTACTAACTCCGATAATAACCCCATATTTTTAGAAGAAAGTAAAATAACTTCTTTAATTTCTTTCCTAGTTCCTTCAATGACTTTTACATACTTATGTATCTCTACTGCTTGTCTATTTGCCTTTTCCGCAATCTTTTTATTTTTACCGCTCTTAATTAATCCAGCAGTAGCCAGCGCACCACCGCCAATCGCCCATCCAATTGGACCAGCTAATCCTAGTACCGCTGTGCCCGCAGCAGTACCTCCACCACCTACAGCAAGTGCACCGCCACCTAACCAAGCCAATGCCGCATTGGTCGCTGCCGCTCCACTTAAAGAAGCTATAGCTGTACCTGTTGATGCAGTACCAAATGTGGTCGCAATTGCCATTGCTGCAGTAGGACCGAATGCAGCTACACCAATTCCTGCAGCCACACCTGTAGCTGCCGTTCCACCAGTAGCTAAATTTGCCTTTTCGATTTCCTGTTCTACACCCTCAATTAAACCTAAAAACTTATTTGTTTGAATTTTAATTTCTTCTAACTCAGTATCTAACTGTGTCGGTTTATTACGCAAGCTATTAAGAAACTCCCATGCATCGTCAATAACCCTTTTGAATTGCATACGTATACCAAAAAGTTCTTCAGCATCCTCTACTAGCTGTTTATTTTGCAACTCATACCTCTCTTGCTCAGATTTCAAATTTCTAATAGCATCCTCACGTAAATTCTTATTAAACATAACAACATCCTCCTTAAAATCTTCTAGTTTCACTATTTACTACATAATTCATACTTCCCAAGCATCTCCCCCAAACTCTCCCTCATCTCATCCCGAAATTCCACTGGCTTCAACACCTCAACAAAAGGTCCTTGGCTCAGTAACCACATTTTGATTCCCTTACCAAATACTTTCGCTTCAATGATGGCACCATCGTCATCTTGAGATACGACGCGTGCAGTTGGAAGACGATCTAATACAGCTTGTAGTGATGCGCCTGAAAAACGGAATGTAAGATCCATTAATGGCCCTGAATGCATAAATTGAATTTTCTTTCGAAATTCTCCTTCTTCAAAACGATCTGTATAGTTAACTTTAAAATGTTCCTTTTGGATCTCATAGTTTGCGATTCGATCCATCCTATAAATCGTTGGGAATTCAAAGTCACGTTCTACCGGAAAAGCCGCTAAGTAAAAATAATACTCAGAAAATAGAATTCCTACTGGTTTTACTTGTCTTTTCGTTGCTTCTGTTGCCGTTTCTTTTTTATATTCCATTTCCAACAACTTCTTCGTTCTAACCGCATCACTAATGTCCCATATCATTTGAAGTAAAGAACTTTGATGTTGTAATGGTTCATAGTGATGACGCTCATTTCTCATAACATCCTTAATAAAATCACGATCTTTCGGTGCTGATTGATTCATAATTTTATCAAGTAACGTATTCATTTCATCCTTCGAAAAAGCCCTTGTTTCTAGTAAAACTTTTCCTAACGATAGGATTTCTTCTTTGCTAAGCCATAGATCACTACTTCGCGACAAATGAACTTGTTGTTTTTTATCGTCCTGTTCCAATTGCAATGAATTACCCGAATTCATTTCTAAATACAACTCTATCTCTTCTAGATCCCTTTTAATTGTTTTTGGATGAACTCCAAAATTGTCTATCTCTTCTTTCTTTAGTAACACGTTCCCCTTACATAGACGATCATATAAAGATAAAAGTCTTATTGCTTTTTTCTCACGTTCATTCAAATTCCCCACCATCCCTTATTAAAAACGTAATATAGAACTATTCAAAACTAGATATTTCAGCTACAGAATCTATCCTTATTCTTCCACTAAGTTATACGATTACTTTACCATAAGAAGGTGGACAACTTTTGTCCGTTTCTAATATTTTTTTAACATTGCACGACATTTATTTCATAATAATTCCAGCAATATGATTATACTCTTTTTCTAGATAAAACAATATAGTTAACCTGTAATATTCTTAAAATGCCAATGAATACAACAATCCAAAAAAACATATCAACGATTATCCAATTATATCAATCACAACTCCGAATATATCAACGTTTCAGCACAACATATCGACTTACCGACAAATTCCGCAGAAACTAGCAACCTACAAAAAAACCCTCTAAAATGATTGTTATATATGATCGAAAATGTAGAATGAAATTAAAGTCAAAAAAAACATTTAGGAGGTTATCATGACATTTGATGAATTGAAAAAAACCAAACCAACAACCTCATGGGTTGAGTATGATGAAGATGGGGAATTTTTCACCGAAGAAAATATAAGTGCAACAAATACGGTTCTTGACACTTACATTAACAATTTGCAGCAATTAGGGGAGAACCCAACCGAAGTCGAAGTAATGCAAGTTGTTAAAGAGGTAGTTATTAAAATAAATGAACTAAATATCGAACATGACCATTTTATCGAAACAATGGAAAGAGAAGATCTCTATGAATTTATCGATGCAGCTGCACGAATAGCTGGCTTAGAATCCGAAGAAGATATAACAGAAGAATGGCGGGAATGGTAAAAAAGCTGCATACTTGGTGTCTAAATTTACTCCTTCATAAAACTTTGTCCCTTATTCTCCAATTGGGAAATAAGGGACAAACAAAGACAACTCCAATAGAACCAAATACTAAGATATATTAATTTTTTCATTCAAACTAATAATATGATTAGATGTTTTTCTAAGTTCTTCTTCTCTAACTAAAATTAATCTATTTTCCAAACTCATTTCTCTAATCAATTACCAAGGCATTCTGAACATAATTATCTTATATTCTTTAAGATGTGTATCCTTAAAGTATTAAATAAACAGAAAAACAGTCGACTCTTTATATAAAAGTCGGCTGCTTTCTTATCATTCGGGCTCTCCCTTGCGAAGGAGTTCAACAACTGCTTGCAAATGCCCTTTAACACTAGCTTTTGCATTACATTTGAGATGCAAAAGCGCATTATAAACAAAAAAGACCACCAAAAGGCAGCCTCTCTCAAAACTCAATCCTATTCCCCACCCCACGCTCCACCGCCTTCTCATACAAATACTTCGCAACAATAATATCCACTACCGCCAAACCAACCGATTTAAAAACAGTAATCTCTTCATCGCTTTCGCGGCCTGCTTTTTCTCCGCTTATAATTTGACCAAGTTCAGCGTGAATGTCACTTGCTTTGAATAAACCTTCCTGTATCGGAACTTGAAGATCCCCTGTCTCTTCTAATGCTGCTTCTTTTGATTCGACTACTACTTTGTTAGCGCCCGCGATGGCGTGGGATGGTAGTTCTTGCATGTTCGGTCTGAATGAACCAACGGCGTTTATGTGGACGCCTTTTTGTAGTTTTTCTGAGAAGACTGGTGTGGATGCGTTCGTAGTTGTGACAATAATGTCTGCTTCGCTTATTGCTTCATTTGCATTTGTGTGAACATATGCAGGTTTATTGAATCTCTCTTGTATATGTTGCGCAAATGCATACGCTTTTTCTTCTGTTCGATTGTATAAAATGACTTTTTCAATATCTCTCACCGCAAATACAGCTTCAGCAATTCCCTTCGCCTGTTCTCCTGTCCCAATGATGCATAAAGTTTTTGCGTTATGACGAGCTAAATGTTTTGTCGCTACTCCTGATAAGGCGCCTGTTCGGATCATCGTTAAGTAGGATCCTTCTAAAAGTGCGAGCGGTTCTCCCGTTTGAAAGTCTGATAGCATCACAATCCCGTTTATCGTTTTCTTTCCTATCTTTTTGTTCTCGGGGACTACTGTTACTACTTTTAAGCCAAGTGCCTCAAGCCCTTCCGCTACTGAAGGCATAATTAATGCCGTATTTTTCTCGTTCGCAAATGGTAATGAGCCACGAATTGGTGTAATTGTTCTTTCTGCGGAAAATTCTTGTAAAGCAAGCGCCGCGTATTCAATGACTTCATTCATATTTACTAAGTTTCGTTGTTCGTTCGCGCTTATGACTAGCATATCTTTCCACCTCCTTCTTCTACCCCGTATTAACGGGCAGTAAGATTCCCATCTGAAAATTCGGTTGAACAAAGAAGTTATATGGGAAATCAACTGCCCGTAAAAACCCGATTGGTTCAACTAATAATCAGTGGAGGATGAACCCCTCCGCTGATTAAAGTTTCACTTTATTCTAACAAAAATCCTCGATTCAAATCATCTCTCGGGTCTACAACGAACTGATGAAACCCTGTAATAAAGGCATTCCCCGTTACTTTCGGAACGACAGCTTCATATGTATCTACTGCGGTTACCGACAATACTTCCCCTTCGAATTTCCCGTCAGTAATGCATTCGTGGACGAAAAGCTCTCCCTTTTGTAAAGCATCTTTTTCAAAAAGAGTCGCGATTCTTGCAGAAGTTCCTGTACCACAAGGAGAACGATCTACTTGCCCATCAGCAAAAATCGTTACATTTCGTAAAGTTGCGTCTTCCCCTTTCGGTTCATCTGAGAAAATAACACCATATATTCCTTTTAACCCTTCTTCAAGTGGGTGCTTTACTTCCATTTGGCTCTCGATGTAGCGCTTAATTTTACCGCCCCACGTTTGAATCGCAGGTAAGTCTTTGAAATCGACTTTCAAACCAAATTCTTTACAGTCTACTACCGCATAAAAAGCTCCACCAAACGCGATATCTACTTGAAATTCATAGTCATCTATTTTAATAGGAACGTCTTTTTTGTATACAAATGAAGGAACATTTTCAAATGATACGGACTCTACTTCACTCCCGTTATATTTCGCGTACGCAATGACTTCCCCAGCAGGGCTATCAATAATGAACTTTTGTTTCTCACCTGTCACTTCAAACATACCAGTTTCAATTCCGACTGTAATAACCGCAATAATGCCGTGACCACACATCGTACTCCAGCCTTCATTGTGCATAAATAATACACCAAAATCAGCGTGAGCACTTGCAGGTGGTGTAATGATACAACCGTACATACCGTGGTGTCCTCTCGGTTCATACATAAGAACTTCGCGAAGATGGTCCAAATGCTCCATGCAGTATGCGCGTCTTTCCAGCTGCGTTTCTCCCTTTATTTCTGGCACGCCGCCTGTAATAATTCGAAGCGGTTCCCCAGCTACGTGTGCATCAATTGTCGTATACACTTTACTAACCTTCATTTCTATCTCTCCCCTATATGTTAATACTATTTTTATTGCAAATATCATGCCAACGCATAGGGTATAAATTTGTATACATTGTGTAAAAAAGCATACACTACTGTCTATTTTTTTATACAGTAGACAGCGAATGATTATTAGCCCGTACAAAACAAAAAAAAGCCATAACGTCACTACTTGAGCAAAGTTATGGTTCCTTTTTAAATTATTTTGCTGGATTGGAGCCAAAATCAAATTTATCCCGCATTTAACGGGCAGTAAGACCCCCACCTCAAAATTGAGCGAAAGCAAAGAAGTTAGGTGGGAGATCAACTGCCCGTAAAAGCCCGATTGGTTCAACTAATAATCAGTGGGGGATGAACAAAACCCCCACTGATTAAAGTTTCACTTTATATGTCACTCGGCAATTTTTCCCACTCACTTAAATGCATGACATCTTGTTTTACGTTTTTCTTTTCAGGAAGTAAATATAGAAATTCTAAAGAATTACCGTCAGGATCATAAAAATAAAGATTTGCAGTAGGTGTCCACGTCTGGACCATAGGCTCAGACGGTTCAAGACCGAAAGCGGCCCTTGGGTTTATTCCTTTATTAAGAAGCCATTCCCTTGCATGAATGATTTCTTCATAGTTAACCTTGAATGCAAAGTGACTTTTATGGAATTCCTCTTCTGATACCTCCCAAATGCCCAGCATTTGTTCCTTCTTATTATCTTTATCAAACCAAAAGAATGCTACACGGCGTTCTTCAATTGTGCGAGCATGAAATAATCCAAGTTTAGTATAAAATTCTTTTGCTACTTCTAAATTTCTTGTTTTAACATGTGTTTCATATAAAGTACCTGGAAACAAAGCATATTCCTCCTTTATACTTTTAGAAATTCTTACTATAAAGCCTATTTTAATAAACTAGAAATAGAAGTAATATCATATTCTCCTTACATGTTTTTTCAATTTTGTAGCCCTAATACTGAATAAAAAAGAAAATTCTCTCCCCCTGCCACATATACTGTTCAAAAGCAAAAGGAAGTGATCCAATGTATTACGGAACGAAAGGCTGGTACGTAGCTGAATTAAAAAAATTAGGCGTGCGCTATCTTGAAGGACGAAAACTAGAAAGTTACCGCGGGCACGTTTTACGCAATTTATTACTTGCACAACAAGAGAAATTAAAAGAACAGTAATATACTAATGTAACAATATCGGCGATTCGACATAGGATATCGACTTACCGACAAATCCCCCTAATTCATCTATCTACACTACCAACCAATCACACATCAATATCAAACAAAAAAGGTCACCCAAACGGGTGACCTTCCTTTCTTATTTACAAACAAGAATTTGTCTAGTAAATGATCCTTTTCTTGTAATACAGCGATCTGCAATTTCAAATCCTGCTTCATGAATCATGTCGTCCATCGTTTCCATCGTGACAACGACTACCTTTTTAGCGATGCGGCGCGCACTTGAAAGAATGGAGAACTGGTCTTCTGGTGTTGCATGCGTAAATAAGTCGTACGGCATATCGATAATGGCAACGTCGTAGTTCTCAGTAATTTCCTCAATTGGACCTATTGTTACTGTCCCTTCAAATCCGAAATGTGCGATGTTTTTTCTCGTTCCAAGAACTACCAGTGGATTAATATCTCTACCAACGATGTTAATCCCCATAGAAAGTGCTTCTACTACTACTGTTCCAATACCGCAGCACGGGTCAATTGCTCGTACTCCATCTGGATTTGGTACAGCAATATTAGCAACTGATCTCGCAACACGTGTGCTAAGAGATGTCGAGTAACTATGCGGTTTTTTTATGTGATGATACCAAACTGGCTCACTTTCTACATAGTGTCCGAAGTACCAGCGTCCTCCAAGAGGAACAATCCCGAATACACGCTCTGGATTACGAACATCTGCCTCTCCTTCAATATGCATACCGAGGTCGCGTTCAATGAGACGTCTTTCCCCATATTCAATTTTATTTTCTTTCCCAAGGTCATTGATTTTAACGAAGATAACTTTAAATGACGCCCCCGCCAAATCAATTTGTTCCACTTGTTTTAGAATACTTTCTAAGTCGTCTCCTTCATACATAACCTCAACGCGCTCTTTTATAAACGCACTTCTACTCGGTTCAATTTTGACATCACTTTTCAAAATATTAACGTGAGACTCCATTCCAAAGAACGAGCGCATTTCCAAGTAACATAAAGCACGCTCCTCCTCGCGAAATGCATACGTATATATACATGCAGGTGTTTTACTATGATTATTCAATCTATGATCATCCTCTATCGTTTAAAATTGTTATGATTACAATTGCTACAATACTTTTCTTATAAAATTAAATGATATCACATGCCGGAAATAAAGAGAAACGTTAATAAATAAAAGAGACTGCCATTGGCAATCTCTTTTTATTTATTAACGGAAAGAAGATACGCTATTACCCTTTGCTTCGTAATAATCTAAAATACCTTGATAAATCGCTTCCGCTGCAGCTTGTCTCTGTTTTGGTGTAGCAATTTTATCTGCATCACTTTTATTATCTACAAATGCTAATTCTGTTAATACAGCTGGCATTGTATTTTCTCTAGTTACGTATAAGTCCTGATGTTTCGCACCACGATCTTTTGTTCCAAGTGCTGCTACAAGACGGTCTTGAATTTTTTGTGCTAATAACTTACTGTCTTCTACATGCGGATTCGTTACTTTTGCTCTTGCTGACTTATAATATAATGTTTCTGTACCTTGTCCATTTTTCTCTTCAGAACCATTAGCATGAATACTTACAAAAATATCTCCATTATGTTCCTGTGCAAATTCTACACGTTTCTTTAATGAATCAGGACCACTTGTTCCCGGGCGTGTATCATCTGTACGAGTGAACATCACGGTAAATGGTGCCTTTTGCTCAAATATTTTCTTTAATCGTAATGATACATCTAATACAGTTTGACTTTCTTTCTCATAATAACCAGGATTACCCGAGTCAATTCCACCGTGACCTGGATCAATAATAATTGCTTTACCTTCTAAGAAGTTCTCTTGTTTTACTGGGTTTAATTGATTTTTATCAACCCATTGGAAGCCAGCGCCTACGCGAATACGAATCCAGCTGCCACTCTCTTCCATGATCGTTACTGTTTGTGCATTATATGTACCTAGCACTTTAGAACTATGTGAAGCTGTTTCATATGCAGTAAAGTCTTGGTTAATTGTTTCTGTTTTTTCTTGTAGAGGTGTCCACTTCTCACCTTTACTTGTTACAATTTTCAACCAGCCGTCTGCTCTTTGCTCTTTCACTTCAACCATTTGTGGCTTATGCTGAACGTCAGTAATACCAGATGATAATGATGGTTGATGATATGTAATAAAGTTTCTGTTCATATACATTCTTTTTGATGTATTTGTTTTATTTTTATCAGCCTTCGCAATGAACTGAGCTGCTTCTGCACGAGTTACAGTTCCTTCAGGATTCCAGCCATTTCCCGTACCATTAGAAATCTCTAAGGCTACTAAAATATTAGCTTGTTTCTTACCCCAATGAGGTTCCAAATCTTTAAACTGTGTTGGAAGTTCTCCAATAATTTTCTTATCTAATGAGTACGCTTGTACTAACATAGATGCCATAGATGCACGGTTCATTTTATTGAATGGATTAAATTTACCAGTACCATCTCCATTAATTACACCTGCTTTTTCCACTGCAGCAATGTACGGTGCTGCCCAATGGCTTTGTGCGTCTTTAAAAGATGGTTTTGCTTTTGGATCAATTGGTAAACCAAGAACGACTGCTATGATTTTTGCAGCTGATCCTCTATCTACTGCTTCAGATGGAGAAAACGTTCCATCTGGCTTTCCATCAAGCGCTTTTTTTTCTACTAAATAATTAACTGATTCTTGCGCCCATGTAGGAACATCCGAAAACTTCTTCGCTGCTGCGAAACTACTTACTGGAGACGATAATAAACTTGCGGCTAAAATACCTGCCGCGACTGCACGATACTTCATAAAAAATAATACTCCTCTCAACAATCACCTTTTAATAACGCGTAATCTTAATATATAAATTTCGATAAATCCGAACAAAAAAAATTAATGCGCCTCTATCATTTTATAATACTCGAATTATGTAGTAAACCTACTTTCTTAATATTGTAAAATAAAATACAATTAATTTACTTTTTGTTAAATAAAGTCGATTTCTCTACAAACAAAAAATAGGCTACTAGGAGGTAGCCTATTTCTTTTCTTATTCTGCAATCATCTCTGATAATACATATGCATAAACAAGTGCTTCTGTATGAGCAATCGAACTTTCATGTGTACGCTCAAATGCATGAGAAGAATCAATACCCGCTCCAATTAATGCATGTTTCACATCAAATCCAGCGTGAATCGCAGCTGATGCATCCGATCCATAGTACGGATAAATATCTACTTTATATTCAATATGATTCGTTTTCGCAAGCTCTACTAAATGTTTACGCAGTGCATAATGATACGGACCACTAGAGTCTTTTGCACAAATAGATACAGTATACTCGTCAGATGCTTGTCCATCACCTAGCGCTCCCATATCAACTGCTAAATATTCAACCGTTTCTTCTGGAATGTTAGAGTTACCACCGTATCCAATCTCTTCATTATTAGAAATTAAGAAATGAGTTGTATATGGTAATGTTACGTTTTCATCTTGTAATCTCTTAATTAATTTTAATAGAATCGCAACACTTACTTTGTCATCTAAATGACGTGATTTTATGTATCCACTCTCTGTAATTTGAACGCGCGGGTCAAATGAAACGAAGTCTCCTACTTCAATGCCTAATTCGCGTACTTCATCAGCTGAAAACACACGCTCATCAATACGAACTTCAATATTTTTCTCATCGCGTTTCGCCTCACCTGCATCTTTATATACATGCACAGATGTTTGATGCATTAAAATCGTTCCTGTATACGTCTTACCGCTTGATGTTTCAATTTCGCAATATTCTCCTTCTACAGAGTTCCAGCGAAATCCTCCAATCATAGAAAGACTCAGACGACCGTCAGGCTTAATTTCTTTTACCATCGCACCTAACGTATCAACGTGTGCCGTTAATAAACGGTGCTGTGCATCATTTTTCCCTTTTACCGTTAAAATGAGAGCGCCTTTATTGTTACGCTTCGTTTCTACATTCCACTCACTTACATAGTTTTCAATAAAACGAATGATTTTCTCTGTATTTCCAGATGGACTTGGAATAGAGACAAGCTCCTTAATAAGTTCCATCGTTTCTTTCGCATGATGTGCCATTGTCGTTCCCTCCTCATTTTCTCTATTATTTAGTATACCGAATTTACTATAAATCCTCTACTCATATAGCTTAATTTTCTAAATTGCGGTAAAATTCTTTTTAGTATACAAAAGGAGTTATAAAATATGAATATATCAAAAAAACATATACACATTGCACTCATTTGGTTTTTAGCATCATTATTTTGTTTACAAGTTTCTTATGCAGTTCACACTACTACTTCTATTACAATTGGCTCGGTATTAACAGCTATCTTCTTCATTATTAGTTTAATTGCAACAAAAAAGCATAGCGTTACTCACTAACGCTATGCTTTCCCTACGAAACTATTCCTCTGAAACATCCAATAAATAAATGCCTCTTTCAAATCCACCGCGCTCTATTTCTTTTTGCTTACGAAGACGTTCTATATCTTCAATTGTTGCACCTTCTGCACGCGCTAATGAGATAATTACTTCCAGTGCATCCGCAAGAGAATCTAGCGCATGTTCACGCTCTTTCATAGAAGCAAATTCACGAATTTCTTCCGTTCCAATTTTCGCTAAAGCTTGTATGTATGCTTGTCCTGTTAATTTTTGTGCTGTATATGTTTTTCCAGACATTAAAATCTTCTCTGGAACACGATCTCTTACTAACTTGTTATATGCTGACATCATTTATCCTCCTATGTTTAATAACATCCGAGCTCTGCTTTATAGAAAAACCATTTTTTCTTCACGCACTAAGCATATCAATTCCTGATCCATGTGCCCTTACGTGAGGAAAGAAATAGTGCTCTGATTCCTCTTCCTTACCATATAGAGTTTGGTACTCAGCTGGAATGGCTTCTTTTTTCACATCTTTTTCTTTCGTCACTTCGCTAGAAAACGCAACGCTTGGATGTCCTTCAAAAAACAACGCAGTTCGCACAGCTATAGATGGTGTACTATGCAAAGCATAATATGCTATGACAATCATGCCGATAACACCGATAATTTTTTTCATATATTACTCCTAAAAAAAAGTGCTAACACAATTATACTAAAATGTGTTAGCACTTTCTCCCCTTTACCTTAAATTAACCGGCAGTAAAACTACCATTAATTCAAATTTCACTTTATTCCCCTTTAAATGCAGGCAAACGTTTTTCTAAAAATGCAGCAATGCCTTCTTTATGATCCGCTGTTTGTCTCATCGCATATTGGCCACGCTTTTCAAGTTGCAGCGTTTGTTCTAAATTGGAGCGATTTACTTCACATAAAATTTGCTTCGTTTGAATCATCGCTTTAATCGGCTTTTGTGACCATTCACTAATTTTTTGCTTCACAGCCGTTTGGAAATCTTCACCGATTACTTCATCAATTAAACCGATATCAAGCGCTTCTGTTGCTGATAATTTCTTTCCTTCCCAAATAATTTGCTTCGTCATATTTTCACCGACGCGCTTTTGAAGGAAGAAATGGCCGCCACCATCTGGAATTAAAGCGATTCCAATAAAGTTCATCGCAATAACGGATGATATATCTGCCATCACATAGTCAGCTGTTAACGCAATACTTAACCCAAGACCAGCAGTTGGTCCATGAATAGCACTAATAACAAGCTTCGGCATCGTATATAAAGTCACAACAACTTCAGAAATGGTATTCATAATGCCATCAAACTTGCTTTCATCATTACTTGAAAGCATCGATTTAATATCTCCACCCGCAGAAAAACCACGGCCGTTTCCGCATAACACAACAATGTGTGCAGAACTCTCCGCTACTTCTTTCAATTTTTGTAATAACTCTTTTAACGTTGGCTCATCTAATGCATTTAACACCTCTGGGCGATTGACCATAACCGTTGCAACGTGCCCTTCATATTTCACAATGACAGATTCTGTTTTACTTGTTACTTCCATTATATACCCCTCTTTTCTACATAAAGATTATACTTATATAATTATAGAAAGGTGGTGAAAAACCCTTCTTTTTTCTCAATTTTCTGTCTAATAATCTCGTAATTTGTATATGACCTCGTATAAAACATACAATTCCGTTGAAAAATATAGAAATTAAAGTCGGTTTATCACCTCTCTTCATCTATTTACCATTACAATGAAATGGTGTATTCTTAAGTCTGATATAAAAATTAAATATAGAAATTCATTCTCCTTCCTATTTATATAGAGGTTCTGAAATAAAGGAATGAAGAAATGGAGGAACATATGGTTACTAAGTTCAAACAGACGGATAACTACTTCCCGCATTTCCTACTGCTATTCATTGTGTTTCAACCAATTTTAGATTTATTAACGTCTTTTTCAATCTATGTATTACACATGAGCGCAACAGTCGGAATCGTAGTCCGTTTCGCCTTTATGCTTCTTGCATTAGGTTATCTACTTCTTCATCATAAACAACAAGGCGCGAAAAAGTATATTCTTTATTTATGTCTATTTGGCATTGTACTCGCAATTGGCCTTGTGAATAATTTAATGGTCAAATCTCCAGTTTCATTTGGAGAAGAAGTGAAATTTATTTTGAAAAGTGTATATCCAATAGTACTACTGTTTGGATATATTATCGCACTAAAAGAATTAAAAAATAACGACTACGCGTTTCATAAAATCATTACGTATTTCTTATATGCAACGTTAATTTTAAGTATTTCAATCATCGCGGCTATGGCAACTGGTACAGATTTCCCAAGCTATCCGAACTCAAAGATCGGTTCAAGAGGATGGTTCTTTGCTGGAAATGATTTAAGTTCCATTTTCGCAATTATGTTCCCAATCGTTGTCTTATACTCAGTTCATAAAACAACTTCTTTCTCAAAAGCGTATTACTGGATTCCAACTGTAGTTGCGATGTATGCAAGCATTATGATCGGAACGAAAGTAGGCTATGGTGCCATCGTTATTACACTTGGTATCGCCCTTTTCTTCTTATTCATTGAATATATGATACATCGTAAAAAAGAAGGAAAAGGATTCACATATCTTGTAAATACAGTTGTTGCTGCTGTCGTATTAGGAGGGTTACTCGTACTTACACCGCAAACTCCTATCGCAAAAAACATGACCATCCATTTACAAATATATGAATACAAAAAATCAGTACAAGAAGAAAAAGACCGAAAAGAAGGAAAAGTAGTTACAGAAGAAGAACATAAGCAAGGCGAACTAACAGACTCTGAAATGAAAAGTTTAATTTACAGTGATCGCGACAAGTTTTTAAAAGTATATAAACAATACTATAAAGAAGCACCACTATCTCAAAAACTATTTGGAATGGGGTACGCTGGTAACTATACAACGAAAATGAAGTTAGTCGAAATGGATTTCCACGACCTATTCTTCGCATTCGGAATTGTTGGCTTCCTTATGTACTTACTGCCGCTTCTTTATTTCGGTATAAAAATATTCATTCGCATCATCACAAACTTCAAGAAACTATTTAGCGTAAAACATATGCTACTAGCTAGCACACTCGTCTTATCGCTCGGTATCGGCTTTATGTCTGGACACGTATTAACAGCACCAGCCGTTAGCATTTTCTTTGTTGTGATACTCGCTTACTTAATTGTTGATTTAGAAATAGAATAAAAGAAGCAGCATCCAGATGGATGCTGCTTCTTTCTATTCCAACCCTTTACCGCCTCTAGCATTCAAAGTGCTAATTCTTTCTGCTACAGTAATGGAATAATTATTTTAATCGAATTATTAACATGCTAAAATATTAAAGGCATCATTATATAAAAGAATATATAATAGATATGTCGGTTTTTTTTCACGAAATGTATTTAGAAAAAGTGAGGAGAGTCATTTGGTATTTAGTAGTTCGATTTTCTTATTTATCTTTTTACCTCTCGTATTATTTCTCTATTTTATAGTGCGTGCCGAGCTACGTAATTTCGTATTACTTGCATTTAGTTTAATTTTCTATGCATGGGGCGAACCGCGTTTCGTTCTTTTAATGCTCTTTTCCATCGTATTAAACTACTGCTTTGGCCTACTCGTGCATCATTATGATAAACGAAAAAATATGAAAGTCACATTTTTAATTATGGCTGTGGTCGGGAATATACTATTACTTTCTTATTTTAAGTATATTTCATTTTTCACAGACATTTTAAACAACGTATTGCACTTATCTATTCATGTGGAACCTATTCCACTACCAATTGGAATTTCATTTTATACATTCCAAGCGATGTCTTATGTCATCGATATATACCGTAAAGATGGGGATGTTCAAAAAAATCCACTTAACTTAGCGCTATATATATCTATTTTCCCTCAGCTTATTGCCGGACCAATTGTTCGTTACAATATCGTCGCTGAGCAAATTAAAACGCGCATCCATTCTTTTGAACGATTCACAGAAGGGATTCAAATTTTCGTTCTCGGACTAGCAAAAAAAATGTTAGTCGCCAATCAAGTCGGATTCGTCGCTGATAAGATTTTTGCCTTACCACCATCTGAAATGAGTACTGGAACGGCATGGATCGGCATTATCGCCTACACTCTGCAAATTTATTTCGATTTCTCAGGATACTCTGATATGGCAATTGGACTTGGAAAAATGTTCGGATTCGATTTCCCGAAAAACTTCAACTACCCATACATCTCTAAATCTATTTCAGAATTTTGGAGAAGATGGCATATTACACTTGGTTCTTGGTTCCGCGATTACATATATATCCCGCTCGGCGGAAACCGCGTTTCAAAACTAGCGAATTATCGTAACCTCTTCATCGTATGGGGATTAACTGGTTTATGGCACGGGGCGAGTTGGACATTTATCGTCTGGGGCTTATATTATGGCTTTATTATTTCAATTGAAAAAGCCGGATTCGAAAAAATATTAAACAAACTATGGAAACCGCTGCAACATGCATACGTATTACTAATCGTTATGATTGGCTGGGTCTTCTTCCGAGCTGACAACTTCGCTTACTCATTCCAATATTTAAAAGCGATGTTCGGAATAGGGGGACAATCTTTCATCGATGACAATACAATGTTATACGTACATGAATACATTATCGTATTTCTCATTGCCTTTATCGCAGCGACACCAATTTTAAAACGAATGAAAAACATACTAGAACTTGCACCAAAAACGTATATGTTCACGATGCAAATTGTACGTCCTATATTACTACTAACATTATTTATGATTTCGGTTATGTACTTGATTAACTCAACATATAATCCATTTATTTATTTCAGGTTTTAACTGATGTAGGAAGGAAAAGTTATTATGAAAAAATTGGGGAACCTCATCCTGTTTATTGGTTTTCTCACCATTATCTTTTCATTTGGCATATTATCGTTACTCAAACCAGACCGAGCCATTTCACCAGTTGAAAATCGGCCGCTCGCTCAAAAACCTGCACTGACGAAAGAAGCTCTCCTAACTGGTAGCTTCTTTAAAGATTTTGAAACATACACAAATGATCAATTAATCGGACGAGATGAGCTTATTAAAAACTATACGATCGCTCAAATTAATATGGGCAAATCTCTCATTAACGACATTATTTTAACTGATGATAAATGGCTCCTTAAAAACCCGGCTTGGACGAAGAAATATAATGAAATTGATCAATCCATGCCTGCTATAAATGATTTATCTCAGTTTTTAAAAGAACAAAACGTTGAGTTTTATTTTGCTTTACCACCGTCAAAAACGAATGCATTATCATTTAAATTACCTTCTCATATTCACACATATGCACAGGAAAATTTAAATTACTTTCTAAAAAAACTTCCAGCTGACGTAAAGCCAATAAAACTGATGGAGCACTATAAACAGAACTATACGAACGAAGAAATACAGGACATGTATTTCAAAACAGATCATCATTGGAATATGGACGGTGCCTTCTTAGGCTACCAATATATAATGAACACAATCGGGCAACAATCTTCTATATATAAAGGAAAAGAAATAAAAAAAGAAGACTACACTCGTACATGTGCGCAAAATAAACATGTAGTCGGCAGCTTCAACAACCAACTATACCAACTCATCGATGCAACTGGTGAAAAATTGTGCTACTACACACCGGAAGGCGGTTTCAGCTTCACAAGCGTTACCGCAAAAGATGTGAAAGGTACTGTTCATCAAAACTTAGATGACATATACGGCGTAGAAAAACAAAAAGATACAACTTCCTACGCAGGTTATTACACGGACGACTATCCAGAAATCGTCACCGAAAATAACAATGCACCAAATGACGTACGCGCCTTAGTCCTAAAAGACTCATTCGCAAACGCAATCGTGCCACACTTAGCACAAAGCTTTAAACATACATCCATCCTCGACCTGCGTCACTATCACGAAAAAGATGTATATCAATACATGAAAGACAATAATATTAACATGGTATTGTTCGTGTATAGTGATTCGAATTTGAGTGGGGATATGTTTAAGTTTAAGCAATAAAAGAAGCCTCTTGTAAATGTACAAGAGGCTTCTTTTCGATATTTACGAAAAAAATCAGCGGGAATAAATCCCCACTGATTTTTCACTCTATCTATAATCGACTTATAGATTTGGGTTGTTAAGCACGTTCACGTGTACAGCTTGTGAACCGATTTCGCTTGTTAGAACATCTTTCTCACCTAATACTTTGAATACTAATGTACCTTTGTCAGTGTACTTAGTAGTTAAAGTATTGTAGATGTCTGCACTGAAGTTTGGAAGTGCAGAATCACTTGTTTGAGATACTGTTACATGACCAAGCTCTTGATCGAATAAATCGAAGTGAGCATTGCCATTTGTATCAAGGTAAAGTTTACCTTGGTCGTCACCAGATTTCACAACGCGTACTTTATGTTGTGTATCTTTCGTTAAGTTAATACCTTTTACGATATCATCTTGGTTACTCTTCTCAAGTTCTAATACAGTACCGATGTTAATTTTCTTCTCAACGAAGTTTTCTGTTTGAACTGGTTTGAAGTTTACAGATTTAATAGCGATTTTCTCTTGAACGATTTCAACTGTCGCTTTACCAGCAGTTGCACCATTTTTCGTTAAGTGGATATCAACTTTACCTGGTTTTAAACCTTTAACAACAACTTTATTTCCAACAATTTTAGCTTCAGCTACAGCTGGATTTTTAGATTCAACTACATAACCTTCTAAGTTTTCAGGATCAGAGTATACGCGATCTGAAGTGTACTTAGATAATTGATATGCAACTGTGTTAGAAACATTTAGGTCAAGTTTTGTATCAGGTGATTGGCCGTATTGACCTACTTTAGATACAAGTTCGAAGTTTTTGAATGCAACGTTACCTTCTGTTACGTTCACATATAATGAACCTAGCGTTTCACCGTTAGCATTTTGGAAGTGAACTGTACCTTCTCCTACTTCGTTACCTGTAACACCAATAGTTTTTGTACCAATTGAACCAGAGTCAGTCGTTACTACATCTAATCCACCTTCTGCAACTACACCAGTTTTCGGAAGAACTTCTTTAATTACAGATGTGTTAGCACCAAATGGATCGCCATATTGGTCAGTTGTTACGAATGTAACCGGTAATGTTTTATTTTGAACAACTTGTAATTTATCTGGGTTAGCTTTTACTGATTTTAAAGTACGAGAATCAGTCGTTACTTTAAATTTAACATCTTTCGTAACGTCGCCTACTTTAATAGTAAGTGTAGCTTCACCAGCAGCTTCAGCTGTAATGTAGTTGTTTACTACAGAAATAATACCGTGATTTGAAGATTTAATGCTGATTGAGTTTGGATCAACAACTTTATCTTCTCCAGCAATTGTAGCAACTACGTTATGAATTTGTGCTTTTTCACCAACAACTAAGTTTTGGCTGTTTAGCTTAAAGTCTTTTCCAGTAAGTTTATTACCGTATACTACACCGTTTTTATCTGCATCTACCGCAAATACAGTGTTTTTAATTGCAGAAGCTGGTGTATCAAGGTTTTTCACTGTAATAATACCAGTGTTAGAAACTGTTAAACCACCGCGTTTTGTAACTTGAACTTCTACTTTGTAATCACCGTGCGAAAGACCAACACCAAGTTTACCTGTAGAAGAAGTAGAGTTTCCACCCTCAAAAATGTTTGCTGGTGAACCATCTAAGTTATTTGCTACAAATTTGACGTCATGGTTTGCTAAGTTTAAGTACTCAACATCAGCGTTACCTTTTTCGTCGTTTAATTTGAAGACAATTGCTTGGCCAGCACGATCATCATCAAATGTAAGTTTTTCTACTGCTAATTTTTTCACTTCGTATACGAATTTCGATACGAATGACTGATTTTTAACTTTAATGCTTAAATCTTTATTAGGAGCTACTTTACCACCAAGTGTTACAACTGCAGAAGTACCGTCAGCACTTGCTTCGATTGCTACAGCTTTGTCTCCTTCAAGAGTTACATCATCAGCAGCAAGCTTATCTAAACCAGTACCTGTTAATGTTAATTTCGTTGGTTCAGAAATTTTCACATCAGCTACATTTGCTTGTGCATTATCTTTTTTACCATATTTTTTATCTGCTACTGCGATAAATTTAGCTGCTTCTGCACGAGATACAGATTTATTTGGCTCCCATTTGTTTCCGCCTGTTCCTTCAGAAAGTCCAAGATTGATTAGGATGTTTGCTTTTTCTTCACCCCAATGATCTAATAAATCTTCAAATTTTGTAACTAACTCGCCGTTAACTTTATCTTTTAAGTTATAAGCACCTACTATCATAGAAGCGAAAGAAGCACGGTCAATCTTTTTATCTGGAGAGAAGTTTTCTTTACCATCACCTCTAACAACACCCGCTTTTTCAACAGCTGCAATGTATTTAGAAGCCCAATGATTTTTAGCATCTTTGAAAGATGGTTGTGCACCCTCTTCAACTTTTAAACCTAATGTAATTGCCATAATTTTCGCAGCAGAAGCACGGTCAATTTCTTCAGCTGGAGCGTATGTACCATCTGGCTTACCTTCGATTGCACCTTTATCTACTAAGTAATTGATAGAATCTAATCCCCAATGTCCAGCTGGAACGTCTGGGAATGATTTACCTGCTGCTGCTACTGGAGATACAACACCTGCTACCATTGCTGCTGTCATTGTACCTGCGATTACTTTTTTGTAAGAGTTAGTCTTTGCCATTTTATAAATTTCCTCCTTCAGGAATATGCTACTAGTTTCATATCATATTAAATTTGAAACTAGCTAGTTAGAAAAACCATAAAACAATAAAAACACAAACAAAAATACTATAATGAAAAGTAGTTCACATAATAAAATGATATAAACCGCTAGATGTAAATATAAGGTTTAAATACCATTTTTTGAAACAAGTTCATCATACTATACAAAAACATTCGTTATCAAGAACTTTCTCAAAAGAAGATTCGACATATTCCGATATTTCAGTCTTTTAATCGTATCATTATTATATTAATAATACTCAAATATAGAAATGAACAAACTGTTTTCCTATAAACCACCCTCACTGCGCTTCGTATATTTTTCATATCGAATACACAATTGGAATTATAGCATATATTTCCACTTCATCACTTAAATATTTTTTACAATAAATACAATATTCAGACTATATTCGACTGAAATTATTATATTTCGACATTTTCTTCTCCTTTTCGAATGTTTTTTTAACAGAAAAAGGTGTGAATTTACAAATAATTTACATATTAATGAGGTGTTCTTCTATTTTTGAAAACGTTTTCGATTTGTTTCTCAATAAAACTAACTACTAATTTGCAAAATATGATCTATCCTCTAGAGATCGTTTTATATAAAAATTAACCATAAAAAAAGAGCCCACATGATGTGGACTCTTTCTATTGAAATGAATTTCAATTAGCGAGTTGCTGTTACTGATTTGAAAGCAACAAGTGCGTTTTCTGCTTTGTCAGTAGTTTTGAACTCATATTTAGCATTATTTTCTAGTTCTTTAGCTTTTACTGTAACTGTACCAGTTGCTAAGTTAACATCTGTTGGAGCTGTTACTTTAAGAACTACGTCTTTAGCAGCTTCTGCTGTTGCGTCAGCTTTTGCTACAGTTAATTCTACACCGTTTAAATCAACTGTGAAGTCAGTTGTATCAACGTTTACAGCTTCAGAGAATGTTAAAGTAATTTCTTTAGCATCAACTTTTGTAATTTTAGCTGATTTAAATTCAGGAGCTTTTGTATCTTTAACTTCTAGTAATAGGTTCGCTGTACCCATTTTTACTCCATCTTTGTTTGCAACATTAGCTACTGTAAATTTAACTGTTTCTGATTTTTCGAAAGTAAATGTAGATGGTAATTCAATAATTGCTTTTGTACCGTCTAATACAATTAAAGTACCTTCTGGTAATTTAGCACCAGCTAACGTGTAATTATTTACATTAGCAGCTGATTCAGCAACCTGACCACCTTTTACTTCTTTATCAAAGTTTACTGTAACTTTATTTGTCGCTTTATCATAAGCTACAGCTTTTACTACTGGAGCTACTTTATCTGTTTCTTTTTCAGCTTCTTTTTCTACAACTTTTACTTCTTTAGTAAATGCTACAGACTCATTACCAGCTGCATCTTTTACAAGACCTTTTGTAGCAGCTACTTTGTAGTTACCTTTTGCTGGGAATGTTAATGTAATACCTTTTTTGTTATCTTTTGCTGGTGCAACAGTTACATCAGCAGTTACATCTTTACTTGTATCTAAGTTAATCACACGAAGTTTTCCGTTTTGTGCAGTTACTTCTTTGTCAAAAGTGAATGTCGCTGCTTTATTTTGATCAGCTTCAACTTTTACGAAGTTAGGAGCTACAACGTCTTTTGAAACTTTTACTGCTTTAGATACTTTAGAACCTACGTTGTTAGCTGCATCTTTGTAGCCAACAAATTCAACTGTAAGATCTGTAGCAGTTTCTTTTTCTTTAAGAGCGCCTGTTACTTCAATAACTGCCTTTGTTTTATCTTGAGCGTCAACAGCAATTGTAGATTTTAATTCTTCTTTACCTTTTTTAACTACAACTGTTCCTTGACCATTTGTAGCAAGTTCTTCTGAGAAAGTAACCTCTAATGTTGCTTTACCTTCAGCAGTAATTTCTTTAACTTTTACATCTTTAACTTCTGGAGCTGTAGTATCTTTTTCTACTTTATAAGTAGCTTTGCCTTCGTACATTTCCATAGTGTTATCAGCTAAATCTGTAGCACCAGTTACGATGATTGAGAATTCTTTACCATTTTGAAGGTTTAAAGCTTGGTTAGAAGTGAAAGTATTATTTTCAACTTTACCTTCTACTTTTTGGCCGTTAACAATTACAGTTACAGTTTTTGCTGCATCTAATTTTTCACTAAATACAACTTTAACTTTTCCGTCTGGAGTAGATACTGTAGATACAGTTGGAGCTACTTCATCGTTAAAGAAGATAACTTCTAATGCTTTTGGAATTTCTTTACCTTCAGCAGTGTTTAATTTTTCAACAGTTACAACATAAGCATTGTTTTTCGCAAGTCTTTTACCATCTTCTAAAGTTAAGATTACAGATTTTTTGTCTTCACCGATTTTTGCATCAACTACTGTTACGTTATCAACTCCTTGAGAAAGAGTAAATTTCGCGTTCTTCACAGTTTCTTCTGTTACTGTAGCACCAAGTTTAACTTCGATCTCTTTAGCGTTGATTGCTTTAATAGACTCAACTTTAGCTTCTTCTTTTTGTCCGAACTGCATGTCAGTCTTAGCAATAAATTTAGCAGCTTCTGCACGAGTTACAGATTTATCTGGCTCCCAACCATTACCAGTACCATTAGTGATATCTAAAGCAACTAAGATGTTAGCAGCTTTTTCACCCCAGTGATCTTTTAAATCAGAGAATTTAGTTTCTAATTGTCCGCTTACTTTACCATCTAATTTGTATGCTTTTACGATCATTGTTGCCATAGAAGCACGATTAATTTGGTTGTTTGGATTAAACTTACCAGTTTCATCCCCTTGAATTACACCAGCTTTTTCAACAGCTGCGATATATTTAGCAGCCCATGAATCTTGAGCATCTTTGAAAGATGGTTTTGCACCCTCTTTAACGTCTAAACCTAATGTAATTGCCATAATTTTCGCTGCAGAAGCACGGTCAATTGCTTCAGTTGGAGCGAATGTTCCGTCTGGCTTACCTTCGATTGCTTTTTTTGCTACTAAATAATCAATGTACTCTGCACTCCAAGAACCAGGTTGAACGTCTGGGAATGATTTTCCTGCTGCTGCTACTGGAGAAACAACACCTGCTACCATTGCTGCTGTCATTGTACCAGCGATTACTTTTTTGTAAGAGTTAGTCTTTGCCATTTTATATATTTCCTCCTTAGGAATGTAATACTAGTTCCATAAGTTTTTAAATAGATATTCTATTTATTTTTGAAACTAGTAGATATAAATGTGGTTAAAGTATTCTTTGTACAGAATAATAGAATATCCTGTATTACGGAATCATAAAGAAATCATACACTCTTTTCATCCAATTTAAAATCTCAAATTCGACAAAAAAGTGAATTTTCGAAATTCTGAACGATCATTTTTTCGACTTTTATTTTAAAGCATCCAGATTATAAAATCAGAATATTTTAAATGAACGGAAAACGCGTCAGAATTACATTTTTAACAATCTTCTTATAACCATTTACAACTATAACAGAAAAACGTTTCCAATTTCAATATTTAACTATAGAGATATTACGACATTAATCGACAGCTTATTTTTATATAATTCGACAATTTTCTTACCTTCTCATTTTTCAAAATTACCAAACCTATTTTCTTATAATTTACCAAGTAAAACACCAAATCCTAACATTCCCTATATACGAATGTTAGGATTATTAAACATATATCTTATCTCTCAAACTTCTTTTTTTATGAGCATAAGTTTCAAATCACTTGTAAGATTCGACATTCTTCTACAAATGTTCCTTTTCTTTCGACATTTTCTTTTTTTCAAAAAATAAAAAAAGAGGATGTCCTCTTAAATTAAGATTACATTCCTCTTTTTTCGAACTCTTTTGAATTCAAGTCACTTATGATGTAGCGAGACGCTGTTGAAATTTGTTCTCGCAATTCTTCTACTCTTTGTTCCAATGTTGCTTGTACATATTCTTTTTGTTCTAGTTGTTTCGTTGCCACGTTATACAAAGTTTCAGCCGTCCAGTCACCATCTACGTTTCCGATAATCGGCTGATTTACTTGTTGTAAAAATGAATCGATCTTTGGATCATATGAAATACCGACCATAGGAATATTAGCAACCGCTGATAATATAAGCGCATGAAGTCTCATACCTATTAGAAGCGAACATTCCGACAAAATTGAAATTTTCTCATGGATATCCAGCTTATACGGAAGCATATGAGCTTCTTCTCCCATTAAGTTAATAATATCGCGTGATGCATTTTGATCAAATGGTCCATGCATTGGTACGAATAAAATATGATATCCTTCACGCTTAAATTTTTTCAGCGTATCTGCTAGCTTCTTCATATAATCTTCTTTCGCGTCCCAATACCTCACACTAACTGCAATTACTTTCCCTTGAATCGAATGTTTTTGAAGCCACTCCGACTTCATTCCTTCTGGTTGACATGCCAATACTGGATCTGGAACTAGTTCGATCTCTTTCTTAATACCCATTTCTTTTAAATACAAAAATGAATCTTCATCACGAACTGATATATATGCCGCTTTTGATACTTGCCATTTCACTAATAAACGATTTTGTCTTTTCGTAATTGGACCAATTCCTTGCGCATAAATATAATACGGCTTCTTCAAAAAACGAGCAATCCGCATAATACCTGTATAGTACAAAATGCTTTTAATACTCGTTTTATCTTGAAGGAGACTTCCCCCTCCGCTAATTAAACCGTTACTTTTCTTTATTTCCTTATAAATTGCTCTTATATCCCAGCGATTTACTGCCTCTACACCGTACATTTTTCTTGTATAGTCGGGGTCATTCGAAAGTACAACAAGCTCAAGAGTAGGATCCTCTTCATGTAGCGCTTTAATAATTGATTGCAAAATTGCTTCGTCCCCAACATTATAAAAACCATAATATCCTGATAAAACTAACCGCACTCTTAATCTCCTCCAACATTTCGCAATCAACTTTTTGTCATTCAACAAATTGCTATCAACTCTTTAATAAGAAAAGTTGGATAACTTCAAATTGATTTCTTTCACAAACATATAAATAGCCCTACTCATTTATAGACAAATTTACTTACGTAAAAATGGAATTTGCTTTTTGGATATCCAGTTCAACTTTAATGCGCATATGCCATATATGAAAAAGGCTACACAAAATGCTAAACCACTATATATTACTGCAATAAGTCTAGAATCTACCACATTTATTACAGTAGATGTGAAATATAATCCTATACCTACTATACTAGATACTCCAATTACAGCAAAAAATCTCCCCATGCGAATCGAATAAGCCAATTCTTTTCGAATGTATATATAATTTACGATACAAATCATGATATATATGATAAGTGTACTATAAGCCGCACCAGTTATGCCAAATTGACTTACGAGTACTATATTTAATATGACTTTTACAAAACTCGCTCCAACAACTATCCACGCCGCTTGCTTAGAACGGTTAATTCCTTGCAAAATTCCTATTGATAATACCATAAGTGATGTGAAATACGAACTACCAATTAAAATAGCTAACATGCCGCTCCCTTTAGCATCTGTAAACAACCCCACATTTAACGGGACTGTAAGTGCCATGAGCCAGATTGTTATCGGCGTTGTTAAAACATGAGCAAGCTCATTTGTTCGTTCAATTGTGTGTTTTGCTAACGCTATATCTTTCTTTGTTAATGCAGCAGTTAACAACGGGATTAACGGAAATACCATCGCGCTTGCAAACACGACAATTAATTGTGTAAATGCAAAGCCACGACTATATATACCAAATTGTTCTTGAATCGTTGTAGTGGATTCATGCAACATATGTGGAATCGTTACAGAATCAACTAAATTTAACAACGGCATCGATAATGCTCCAATCGCAATTGGAATCGAGACCCGAAGTATTTTTTTTGCATTTTTTTTAAAGTCTTGCAGTGAATATGTATTACTTTTATAACGATATATACTTTTTACATACTTCAATCTCAAATAAATAAGTGACATAATTACCCCAAGGCAAGAACCAATCATTGCACCGCCTGTTATAACATCACTATCTTTATTCCAAGATACGAATAAGAATGCAATTGCTAACATAAAGAAAACACGAATGAACTGCTCAATTACTTGTGAAACCCCGGTAGGAATCATATCTCCAAAACCTTGGAAATACCCTCGATATACCGCCATATATGGTGCGATTAATAAAGCAAACGAAGTGACAATTAATGGGAGTCTCGTATCTTGTCCACCAAGCATATTTGCAAACATACTTGATCCAATCATAATAACCGAGAATCCAAGCACCCCAAATATTACTCCAATAATAGATGCTGACGTAAATAGTTTTGCAATCCCATCTTTATCATTCTTCTCATGAAGTTCAGCGATTAACTGTGATATAGCTAGCGGTACTCCCGCTACTGATAAAGTTAAAGCTATCATATATACAGGAAAAACAAGGCGGAAAATCCCAAGCACTTCATCTCCTGCTATATTTTGTAATGGGATTTGAAAAAAACTTCCCAACACTTTCGATAGAAACGTTGTAATCGTTAAAATCGCAGCGCCTTTCACAAACTTATTATTCATCTTCTAGCTCTTTTCTTTCAATATATAATTTCCATACATATTACATCATAAAACGAGATAACTATATTCTTCTCTTTTTAGAAAAATTTCACTTTATCTCATTTAGCTATCATACCAAATTTATTATACATTGAATACTCTCTTTCTTTACGGCTTTTAAATATATCATATGTAATAACACCTTATTTTTATCCAGTTTTTTCTTCAATTTACTACTTCTACTTATTCAGGATAGACATGTGCTATAATGTAGCTATTGTCAGTAAGAGGAGTGTTTACAACATGCTGAATTCGGTAAAAAAGCTGTTAGGAGATTCTCAAAAGAGAAAACTAAAAAAATATGAACAACTTGTTCAAGAAATTAATAATCTAGAAGAAAAACTATCTGATTTATCTGATGAAGACTTACGTCATAAAACTATCACATTTAAAAACATGCTACACGATGGAAAAACAGTGGATGATATAAAAGTAGAAGCGTTTGCTGTTGTACGTGAAGCTGCAAAGCGTGTACTTGGATTACGTCACTACGATGTGCAGTTAATTGGTGGCCTTGTACTATTAGAAGCTAATATTGCAGAGATGCCAACTGGCGAAGGAAAAACATTAGTTTCTTCTCTTCCAACATACGTACGTGCTCTTGAAGGAAAAGGCGTTCACGTTATTACTGTAAACGACTATTTAGCAAAACGAGATAAAGAATTAATTGGCCAAGTTCATGAATTTCTAGGCTTAAAGGTTGGATTGAATATTCCTCAAATCGATCCTGTCGAAAAGAAACTTGCTTACGAAGCTGATATTACATATGGTATTGGAACAGAATTTGGCTTTGACTATCTACGTGATAATATGGCCTCTTCAAAAAATGAGCAGGTACAACGTCCCTATCATTTTGCTATTATCGATGAGATTGATAGCGTTTTAATTGATGAAGCGAAGACGCCTCTTATTATCGCTGGTAAGAAATCAAGCAGCTCTGATTTACACTATTTATGTGCAAAAGTTATTAAGTCATTCCAGGATACTCTTCATTACACGTACGATGCAGAAACGAAATCTGCTAGTTTTACAGAAGACGGTATTACAAAAACAGAAGATTTATTTGATATCGATAACCTATATGATTTAGAACATCAAACTTTATATCATTATATGATTCAAGCATTACGAGCTCATGTCGCTTTCCAATGTGATGTTGACTATATTGTACATGATGAAAAAATTCTACTTGTAGATATTTTCACAGGACGCGTTATGGATGGTCGCTCTTTAAGTGATGGTTTACACCAAGCTCTTGAAGCGAAAGAAGGTTTAGAAATCACTGAAGAAAACCAAACACAAGCGTCCATTACAATTCAAAACTTCTTCCGTATGTATCCAGCATTATCTGGTATGACAGGTACAGCAAAAACAGAAGAAAAAGAATTTAACCGTGTATATAACATGGAAGTTATGCCGATTCCGACAAACCGTCCTATCATTCGTGAAGACAAAAATGACGTCGTGTACGTAACAGCCGATGCTAAATATAAAGCTGTACGTGAAGATGTTCTAAAACACAATAAACAAGGACGCCCGATTTTAATTGGGACAATGTCTATTTTACAATCAGAAACCGTTGCTCGTTACTTAGATGAAGCGCATATTACATATCAATTATTAAATGCAAAAAGCGCAGAACAAGAGGCGGATTTAATCGCAACAGCTGGACAAAAAGGACAAATTACAATTGCGACGAATATGGCCGGACGAGGTACTGATATTTTACTAGGTGAGGGTGTCCATGAGATTGGTGGATTACATGTGATCGGGACAGAACGCCATGAATCAAGACGCGTTGACAATCAATTAAAAGGTCGTGCTGGTCGTCAAGGAGATCCAGGTAGCTCTCAGTTCTTCCTTTCTTTAGAAGATGAAATGCTAAAACGTTTCGCACATGAAGAAATGGAGAAATTAAATAAATCACTGAAGTCAGATGAAACAGGACTTATTCTAACTTCTAAAGTTCATGACTTCGTGAACCGTACACAATTAATTTGTGAAGGTAGCCATTTCACAATGCGCGAGTACAATTTAAAGTTAGATGATGTAATAAATGACCAACGTAACGTTATTTATAAATTACGTAATAACTTGTTACAAGAAGATATAAATATGATTGAAATCATTATTCCAATGATTGATCATGCTGTAGAAGCCATTTCTAAGCAACATCTTTTAGAAGGTATGCTTCCGGAAGAATGGGATTTCGCTCGTTTAACAGAAAATATAAACGAAATTTTACCAGTAACAAATATGCCATCACTATCAGCGAATAATGTACATTCACCGGAAGATTTACAATCCGTTTTGAAAGAAACATTATCTCTTTATAAAGAGCGGGTAAATGAACTAAATAGCCATACTGATTTACAGCAGTCGCTACGATATGTTGCCCTTCATTTCCTAGATCAGAACTGGGTAAATCACTTAGATGCAATGACCCACCTAAAAGAAGGCATCGGGCTAAGACAATATCAACAAGAAGACCCTACTCGTCTGTATCAAAAAGAAGGTTTAGATATCTTTTTATACACATATGGTAATTTCGAAAAAGAAATGTGCCGCTATGTTGCAAGACATTTAGGTGTTCCTGAAAACGTACAATAACGAGGTGAAAGATAATGTTATCATTCCTAAAAAGAGCTAAGAAAAGTGGAAAAGATACGACTGTCTCTAGTAATCAATTATTCGGACAAGAAGAAACAAATACTGAAAATAAAACTGTAAAACCAACGCTTTACTTCCACCCAAGCTGGGGTGCAGTAGCACAAGAACAAAAATACATTTATCAATTTTTACATAAAGAACTAACACGTTTACAAGAATATCAAATTTCTTTATCTGGAATTGAGATTGAAAAACGTGATAATGGTTATGACGTAGCTGTATTTATTCGTAGCACTGTTCCGAAACCAATTTCTTTCGAAGAGGTTACATTAATCCTTCTAAATAAAGAGAAGAAACTATGTGCCCGCAAAACATTTAACCTTTCTGCATTAGGAGATATTCCTGCAAATGTAAATATGCCATTCATCTTTACATTTGAGCAAGAAACAATTACAGATGCCGAACTATCGCAAACAGATTGGGAATTAGCGTTTGAACTTGAAAGTAAGCATGCATTAGATTTAGACCCATCTTGGGAAGCTCAGTTACCTGAAGCAAGCAAAGAAGCTTTACGTAATTTTGTAGACAATTTAACACCTCCAAATGATGGTGAAATTAACTTCCTAGGTCTGCAAGCTGCAAGAAAAGAAAACGGTGATTTACATACAACGCTTCTTATTCGTAACGGTTGCAAAGACAACATTCAACTAGAGCAGCTTCCTCTTCATATTGAAGATGCTTCTGGTGCAGTTGTTGTGAAAGGTGCTTTCACATTACCGAATCTTGAAATTAAAGCGAACACTACAAAACCGTGGTCATTTGTCTTCCCTGCTTCATCTATATTAAAAGAAGATATGGATCTATCTTCTTGGAAAGCGTTTGTACCACAAGACTAATAAGAGAGGCTGCTTCCAAAGCAGCCCCTCTTATTCTTTTTCATACAAAAAGCCTGTTCAAAAAGATGGTCATCACACCTCCTTGGACAGGCTTATTCTTTATGTAAAATTTACTTCGTTACTAATAAACGTTCAATATGATATTCAGCTTCTAATTTGCACATTTCATCTGCGTGTTGCATTTCATGCCTCTTTAAATGCTCTACTTGCTCTTCGCTCGGTTTTTCATTAATAAACTCGTTAATTTTTTCATTCACTTTCATCGCTAATGCTTGATGGAAATCTGGATGTCCTTTCAACTCTTCGTCTACTTTATTAATCCAAGTTGATTTTGTGTATAAATATTGTTTCCACTGTTCAACAAATTGCTGCATATCAAATTTTTCTTCATTCCATTCAATTTCTTTCATATACTTCTCAAAAGAAACAACAATTGATCGTGTAATCCCGATCTTCACTCCATGTGGTAACTGTTTGTACATCAAATATTCCCTCCAGCTTAAAGCTCTTCCTTCTGAATATAAAGGAATCTCAAAATTCATATACCTTCTTATAATAGCATATTGCTAATCTAAGATGTTACTATACTGCTAAGATTAATAAATGTCAATAATCGTAAAATATCTCTATATAGTGATATTAAATACAATAAAAAAAACACCCTCATACGAGGGCATTTCCTTATATAGCCTCAGCTTTTACAAACTGTAATTTATCTTTTTGCTCATCATTCGCCAACGTCACTATCGTCTTTTCAACATGCGGGTGTACATGTTCCAGCGTCACACTCGCGCCCGCTTTATCCGATTGCTCAACAAAGTTTAACAATGCCATCGCTCCTGATACATCCATATAGCGCACATCTTTCATACGTAAAACAACCGGAGACTTTACGTCTTGTAAAGTCTGAAAAACACGATCCACTGTTAGGAAAGAAAGTGGACCTTTAATTTTATACGTCGCTTCCTTTTCTTTTACAATAGAAGCTTTACGTTCTTTACATTTCACCATGTATATAATGAACGAAAGAATAATACCGAATGCAACAGCGATCATTAAATCAAACTTCACTGTGACAATCATCGTTACAAGCATAACAATGACATCACCTTTTGGTGCTACATTCATTTTCTTCATGCTTTCCCAATCAAACATGCCAATACCAGTTAAAATTAAAATACCTGACAATACAGCAAGCGGAATGTATTGTACGACCGATCCAAGTCCCATAATGAAAATAAATAATATAACACTATGCATACATGCCGAAAGCGCCGTTTTACCACCGCTTCTTATATTAACGATAGATCGTACAGTCGCACCTGCCCCTGCTAATCCGCCAAACAACCCGCTTACCATATTACCGATACCTTGTCCGACCAGTTCTTTATTACTTTTATGACGTGTACCCGTCACATTATCCATTACGACCGATGTTAATAACGAGTCAATCGATCCTAATAAAGCAATACTAAGCGCTGGTAAAATAAGTTCTGCGATGCCTGTTCCACTTAAAGATGGAATATGAAGCGTCGGCATCGCTTCTGGAATCGTCCCAATCTTTTCAATCACCTTATTTAATGACAAGTTTCCGATAATCGGCAACTTCACTGTAAGCCCTTCTAACGCAGAAGAAAATAAAGGAAGCAAAGCCGTCACACCAACTAATGCAACTAAACTAGATGGAATAGCCTTAATCCATTTTCCAGAAACAATCATTACAATAATCGTTAATACTACGAGTAGAAAACTATTTTGCACATGCTTTATTTCACCTAAAATAATAATTAATGCGATACCATTCATAAATCCTGAAACGACAGGATACGGAATATATCGCACGTAAGAGCCAAGCTTACATACACCGAATAAAATTTGAAACAGTCCCGCCATCATAAAGGCTATAAAACTCGCCTCTAACCCGTGCGTCGCAATAACACCTGTCGCAATAACCGTAATCGGCCCAGTTGGCCCCGTAACCTGCCCCGGCGTCCCACCAAATAAAGCCGCAAATAAACCTGCAAAAATCGCACCATACAATCCGACTAGTGCTCCCTCTGACGTTCCCGTTGCAGCAATACCAAATGCAATGGCAAGTGGCAACGCAACAATCGCAACAGTAAAACCTGCTAAACATTCCTTTGCTATTTTTTGAAACATATAATAACCACCTTCATATAAAGTCCATTTTCCATTGTACACCTAAAAGAATACATTCGTTAGCCCACTTTTTACAGTATCGTGACGTAAACGCATTCAATTGTAAGCTCACGCCGCATCTTTGGAAACTATTATAACTATGCTATAATAGATAAATTAAATCTTTTATTATATATTTGGAGGCACTATGCTAACTTTTGAAGAAAAATTATCGATTATTGAATCTTTCCCAGAATTAGAAAGAAAGAACGTATCATTAAAACGTGTGAACTTTCACTTTGAAGAAAGTCGTTTAGATAAAAAGAACGTTGTATATCATTTACATCCAAATGGAAACGGCTTTGTATATGCAAACTTCATTAAAGGTTATAAAACAGATGATAAAGGCATGATTAACATCCGTGAGTTTTCAGAAGAAGAACTGCGTTCATTAATTGAAAAAGTAATTGAACGTCTATCACAGGAGCCAGAAGAAATTGTTACATCAATGGAACCTGCTGCAGAAGAAGAATGGAAGAACGAAGACGGCCACATCCTAACTCTTATTCAAGAGGATGATATGTGGAACGTGTACGCTGGTGTAAACTTAGACGGTACATTCAACTCTTATCCAGAAGCTGCTGAATACCTTGATGAAGAAGGATTTTCACGTAAATAATACGATCTAAGGAGGCCGTCCCATTTTTTGGGATGGTCTCTCTTATTAATAAGTAGGCGATCCAGTTAAGTCGATGTATTTAAATTTATTTATAGCATCAAAACTTCTTATTCTTACTATCCCCTATCAAAATTTGAATTTGACAACTATACGTCTCCGTATTGAAAACATCACTAACTAACTCCACTTCAATAAAACTCTCTACTTCTATATTATTTTCTTTTATGTATTTAATTATGGTATTTCGACGTTCTTCCTCATTTTCTTTACTATACGCTAACGTTATATATTTCCCGCCCGGTAATACTTTTATATTTTGCATCTCTTCCATATGTACATCATCTCGTACTTTATTAAAAACATACTTCGGTTCTACATCCCAATTTGCATTTACGTTGTAAAGAATCCCCATCTCCATTTCCATTTTCGCTTCATAATCTTGCACGATTTTCTCTAAATCGGAATAATACAGTAACTCCTGTAAACTCCCTACTTCTTTACAAGGCGCAACAACGACATAACGCTGTTCAAAAAATTCAATAGAGATTTCATCATTCTTTAATATTTCCTGTGAACTCACTACTTTCGCATGTAAGTCATCAATCGTTTCCATTACCTCTTTCATTTTCTTTATATGCTCTTCCGCTTCTTCTCTCTTCACTTGTAAAAATCGTAGCAATTTATCCGTATTACGTTCCTTAAAAATCTCTTGCAGCTCTACTATGCTCGTGTTCAACTCTCGACAGCTTTTTATAATATCAATGTGAATAAATTGATCTATAGAATAATATCTATACCCCGTTGATTCATCAACATGTTTTGGAATAAGAATCCCCATCTTATGATAGTATCTTAGCGCTTTTATCGTAATATCCTTTATTTTTGCAACTTCTCCAATAGAAAACATTTTTTTCATTTGCATCTCTTCCCTTATATTTTTTCGCATATAACCATTGACTCTCCCCTTAGAGGAGACCTTATTATTTATAATAAGTCATTTACATTAATAAAGGGAGTATAAAATTATGAACACAGTACAATATAGAAGTCTTGTTAAGGAAGACTATGAGCCTATAAAACATTTAATCGGTGAAGCATTTGGATTTAATGAATTCATTACAGATAAAAATTTCTTAAACTCAGTATTAAATTTTTATCTACACAGTTGTATTTTAGGAAGTTCCTTCAGTAAAGTAGCTGAAAAAGATAATAAAGTGATCGGCGTTATTTTAGGCGATTCTGAAAAAGATAAAAACCGTTTAAAGAGATTTCATAACACCGTTAGCTTTTCCTATAACACGCTGAAACTATTCCTAACGAATAAAGAGAATAAGGAATTCTTAAAAGCATTTATACAAGTAAAAAAAACATATAAAGAACTCATACAAGGAAAAGAAGATCAATTTCAAGGCTGTATACAATTATTTATCGTTTCTGAAGAATCGAGAGGTCTTGGTGTTGGAAAATATTTATTAAACGATTTGTTCCAATACATGAAAAAAGAAGAGGTAACATCTTTATATTTATATACAGATAACGCATGCAACTATGCATTTTATGACAGACAAAACTTCCAGCGTATACAAGAAAAAGCAGTTGATTTTGGACCAAAAGAAGAAGATTTCAATGTGTTTTTGTATCGCTATAACTTTAACTCATAGTAATATGTACAATCCCATGCTCTTTGCTACTTAGCAAAGAGCTATATTAAGTATGAACGCTATTATTCGTTCAAGTCGATTTAAATAGAGAAAACTCACTTAAAAAGGAGCGCACAACATGGAATGGATTCATGAATTATTTCAGCAATATGGGTATTATGTAGTACTTGTCGGTTTACTTTTAGAATATATTGCGCTTCCGTTTCCAGGGGAGCCTACATTAGCCTATGCAGGATTTTTATCACACCAAGGAGATTTAAGTCTACCAATTTTAATTATGTTATCTTTTATTGGGACAAGTGTAGGTATGACCTTCCAATACTTTGTAGGAAATAAACTAGGCATGCCCTTCATTCAGAAGTATGGGAAATATGTATTTTTAACTCAAAAGAAAATTAATTTAACAAAAATGTGGTTCGATAAATACGGCTACTTTCTAATCTTTATCGCCTTTTTCATCCCAGGTGTCCGTCATTTCACAGGGTACTTTGCAGGAATTATCAACTTACCATTTCGCCGCTTTGCGATGACAATTTATTCAGGTGCTCTATTTTGGGTATCCTTCTTCTTGATCGGTGGTTATTGGTTAGGTGAAAATTTAGAAGAGATCTTCCAAATACTTGGGCAACACATATGGAAAATTCTCTTCGGTATGATTATCATTACGCTAATCGCCCGATTTCGTAAAAACATAAAGCATTTGATTTTAAAGCGTATCAATTAAAACAATAAAATTTAGCTTAACTAAGTACGAAAATAAAAAAGCGGCGACCTATAGTCTCCGCTTTTTTCACATGCATTTTGTTTCCAAACGAACTCTCATGTTCATTAGTTTTTCTGACGTCTAAACAACATCGCTCCGAAAAGTAATAAGAACATACCTGCCATAACAGAAGTAGCTTCTGTTGATGCTCCACCTGTTTGAGGAAGAAGTTTTGATTTCTTATTATTTTCTTCACTCGGTGATACCTCAGATTTTTTTTGCACTTCTGCTTTACTGTGTACCTCTTGCTTGTTTTGTACCTCTACTTTTTCTTGTACACTTTGTTTGTTTAACACTTCTGTTGTTTCTTCTTTAGTTTGCTCTTCTTTTGGTGTTACTAGAATTTCCGGTTTCTCAGTAACTTCTGGTTTCTCTAGCTCTTTCGGCTCTTCTGTCACTTTTGGTGTTTCCGGTTTTTCTTCTTTTATTTCTTCTATTGTTTCTTCTTTAGTTTCTTCTTCTTTTGGTGTTACTAAAATTTCCGGTTTTTCTTTTACCTCTGGCTTCTCTAGCTCTTTCGGCTCTTCTGTCACCTTTGGCTCTTCCGGTTTTTCTTCTTTTATTTCTTCTATTGTTTCTTCTTCAACTTGCTCTTCTTCTGGTTTTACATGAATTTCCGGCTTCTCCGTAACTTCTGGCTTCTCTAGCTCTTTCGGCTCTTCTGTTACTTTCGGTTCTTCCGGTTTTTCTTCTTTTATTTCTTCTATTGTTTCTTCTTCAACTTTTTCTTCTTCTGGTTTTACATGAATTTCCGGCTTCTCCGTAACTTCTGGCTTCTCCAGCTCTTTCGGCTCTTCTGTTACCTTTGGTGTTTCCGGTTTCTCTTCTTTTATTTCTTCTATTGTTTCTTCTTCAATTTGCTCTTCTTCTGGTTTTACATGAATTTCCGGCTTCTCCGTAACTTCTGGCTTCTCTAACTCTTTCGGCTCTTCTGTTACTTTCGGTTCTTCCGGTTTTTCTTCTTTTATTTCTTCTGTTGTTTCTTCTTGAGTTGATTCTTCTTCTGGTTTTACATGAATTTCCGGTTTCTCCGTAACTTCTGGCTTCTCTAGCTCTTTCGGCTCTTCTGTTACTTTCGGTTCTTCCGGTTTTTCTTCTTTTATTTCTTCTGTTGTTTCTTCTTGAGTTGATTCTTCTTCTGGTTTTACATGAATTTCCGGCTTCTCCGTAACTTCTGGCTTCTCTAGCTCTTTCGGCTCTTCTGTTACTTTCGGTTCTTCCGGTTTTTCTTCTTTTATTTCTTCTGTTGTTTCTTCTTCGGCTTTTTCTTCTTCTGGTGTTACATGAATTTCCGGTTTCTCCGTAACTTCTGGCTTCTCTAGCTCTTTCGGCTCTTCTGTTACTTTTGGTGTTTCTGGGTTAGTTTGAGCTTCCAGTTCTTCTATCGATTCTTCTTTACCTTGTTCTTCTACTTCTGTTACTTCGTAGATTTTTATATTTGTAATATCATATCCATTAACTTTCGATTGATATCCTGATACTGGCTGTTCTTTCACTTCATACGTATGAGCTTTTCCTTCGTTATCAACTGCCGGTAACTTTCCAAACTCATATTTCCAACCATTTGCTGCCATAACTTCTTTCGTTGCAATGACTTTACCATCTTGCAGTAAATCTACTTTAATCATTTTTGGACGATCGTTTACTTTATCGCCTTCCCACGTTTTCGTTCCTGCAACAGATGTAGTTTTTAACTTATTTGGAACCATAAGTTTTATTCCGTTTGTAGCATCCTGCTTAATTGTAAAAGAAATTTTTGCTTTCGGATCAAATTCTACGTAGTTCGGAGCAGCAATTTCTTGCACATAGTAATTACCTGGAGCAAGGTTTGGCGCTTCAACTATTCCGTCTTGATTTGTTGTATAGGAATCACCAATTTGCTGACCTGACTCTGTAAATAATTTAAAAGAAACACCTGGGATCACTTTCCCTTCGTTTCCTTCAATATGCTTAACAATTTGCAACGTTCCTTTCGCAGGTAAAACCCCTTCAGCCCCGCCGCCAAATGATATATTTTCAACCTTTACACTATTAGATTCAGAAGTAGGCTTCTCATATAAAATTTGATAGTCAAGTTTATAGTCATTTTGTAGAAACTCTAACTTTTTCCCACTCTCAGTTATAGTTGATGTATAGGCAATAGTAAACGAAGTGGCGTTCCCCATATTTCTATAAACTACAACTTCAAATGAATTATCGCTAGTAAACTTAATATATCCATAACCTCGCTGTTGAAATTGCTCGAGAGACAAATACTCTTTATTATTGATAGTAATAGTAAAACTATCTTTATTTAGCGTTTGTCCTTCTTGTAATGTATCTTTTAAAACGATATTGTCATGTAAATATTGTTTCTTTAAATTTATATTTAAAAACCAGCGCACTTCATTACTTTTGTCTGGCTGAATATCACCAGACTTATAGAAAAAGATCCCCGGTTCTGTACCCTCTCCTTTTGGATGCGTAATACTTACCATTTGTTTTTCTAAATCTGTCCCTAAATTCGTTTGTACATCTTTCGTCTTTCCTGCTTCAACATTCGTACCTTGAACAGTGAAATTAAAGTTCCCTCTAATATTCTCAAGCTTCTCTACCGTATCATTAAATGTACAAACTACATTATTTGTATTAATTTGGCACGTGCCAAAAACACGCCCTGCCTCATCCTTTAACGCAATTGTGCCACTATAACCTTTTAATTCTGGAGGAAGTGCTAACGTTAATGTATCCCCAGACTTCATCTTCTTTCCGGGTTTTTCACTAAAGTTTACATGTATCGTAGTCTTTTCTCCATAACTTAATTTCGTCTTTTCAAATGCAAAACTATCAACAAATCCTGTTGCATTTAATTCTTGAGCATGCCCTACGATAGGCGTAAAAACTTGTCCAATAAAAACAGTAAAAATAAAACAAATTACAGATATTCTTTTTAAATATGTACTCATAAAGCCTCCAATATTCATTGTTAAACTTGTAATCGTGAGATCCATTCCACCCAAAATACCCCTTAAACTAAGGGGGTACAGACTAAAGATTATTTGCAGCATCAAACCATCGTTAGTTCTACAACATAAAGTAATAAACAATACAATTCATTCACTATATTATGTTCATTCCTACTTTTTTCGGGCAGCCAACAATAAATACTATTCCTAATAAAAACACATTACAAGACTGTTCATTTACATATTAATTTGTTACTATATTCATGCTACCAAAATATACTAAATGACCATTTTATTCATACGGTCATCTGACGACTGACTTTCTTTATCTTTCAGCAATAATTCTCCTCTAATCACTTTATTCTACTCTTACTACATTTATTATTTCAACATCTATACAATCCACCTGAAAAGTTCACAAAACCCTTATTTAAAGCGGATTACATACATTTATAAGCAAAATGTAATCCATTAAAAAGTATTTTTACATAATAATAAAAGAGAGTGTAAATAGAAAATACACACCATTTTTTCAATCGTTTTCAAAAAAATAAAGCTATCTTTTCTTATTAAAAAAGATAGCTTTATTTGTATAGACGACTGTTCTACTCCCTATTGTTTTGCGCCTTTCAACGACTCTCTCAGGACAAATTTTTGTAATTTTCCACTCGCATTACGAGGCAGTTCATCCACAAATAAGTAATGACGTGGACGTTTATAATCTGCTAATTCATCACTTTCTTTACAATATATTTCTAAATCCTCTTCTGTAATCGCTTCATCTTTCTTTACAACAACAGCCACAACACGTTCTCCCCATAATTCATCTGGCTCACCAAGCACCGCAACATCTAATACACCAGGATGACTATGAAGGAAATCTTCAATTTCACGTGGATAAATATTAACGCCTCCGCTAATTACCATATCATCCACACGATCTGCGACGAATAAATAACCGTCTTTATCGAAGTAGCCTAAATCACCAGAATGATACCATCCTTTATACATCGATTTTGCATTTGCTTCTTCTCGGTTATGATAACCGGCCATCATAGTTGGGCCACGCAAAATAATCTCTCCTACTTCATACGGAGGCAATACATCATCTGGCTCTGCCGGTGCATCTTCGCTTGGCTTTACAATTCGAATTTCATGACTAAAGCATGGTGTTCCCGCTGAACCAGCTTTCGTAATTTGATCCTCTTCTACGAGAAATGCAACAACTGGTCCCATTTCTGTCATTCCATAAATTTGTACAAGATCAATATAAAGACGTTCTTTACATTCCTTTACTAATGCTGGCGCCATCGCCGCTCCACCATATATACCAATCTTCATCGACGTTAAATCGTACTGTGTTAAATCTTTTTGCAGTAACATATTCCACATCGTCGGTGCTGCAAAAAACGTCGTAATCTTCTCTTCTTGAATCGTATGTAATACTCTATCCGTATCAAAATGATGCAAAATAACATTCTTTCCGCCAACTTGAATACGCGGAATGATTCCAGCATTTAACTCGCCGCAATGATATAAAGGTGCTACAACAAGTCCGGCACTATCTCTATTATATTTTAAGAAATACGTACAAATCATACTATGCTCAGCCATATCACGATGGCGATGTAGTACGCCTTTCGGATGACCAGTCGTACCGCTCGTATATAACATAGAACAAAAATCCATTTCATCGACTTCAATATCTACTTTTTCAGCTGATGCTGCATTCACTTTTTCATGGTAAGAACTAGCATAGGAAGGTGTATCGTCTTCTACATACCAAAAAGACGAATTTGGAAAATCTCGCTCAATGATAGCAACAGTTGATTCAACTGCTTTTTCAAAGACCACTACTTTCGAGGCTGCATCTTGAAGGATATACGATAGTTCTTTTGCTTTTAAACGGAAGTTAATCGGGTTAAAGATTGCCCCAATTTTCGCACAAGCTAAGTAAACGTTTACAAATTCACGGCAATTATATAAGTAGACAGATACAGTATCTCCCTTTCTTACCCCTTCTTTCAACAGAGCTTGCGCCGTTTTATTTATTTGCTCATCCCACTGTTTATATGTCCAGCAAATATTTTTTTCTGGCTCTACTAACGCCTCTTTATTCGGATACTTACCAACCGCTAAATCAAATATTCTCCCTATCGTCATGTACATGCCAACAATTTCCCCCTTTTCTCTTTCATAAATCTATCATTTCGTCCATAAGTAGACATTGTCCTCTAATGATTTGACTAATTTTTCTGATTATTATCGACATAGTTTTACAAACGGTTCCGCTTATCGGTAAGTGAAATTACATCAGCGGTTTTCCGAATATATCGATCACAACTTGAAATGTATCGACCACAACTCCCACAAATAGCGGAATAAAAAAGAGGCTGTTCCAAATCGGAACAACCTCTTTCTTCTTATACAAATAGCTCTTCTAAAATTTTCAGTTTATCTTCTGTATATTTTACGAAGCCATCGTTATATGATTTTGGATCTTTCGGATTTGCGAAGTGCGTAATTGCACCTGTCTTCGGATGAACAAATTTACTTGATGCACCACAGCCAAGTCCGATAATCGATTGAACTTCTTCCATAATAACAATGTTGTAAATACTTTCTTGCGTCGGCATTGCATAACCAACGTTCTCTAAGTTACCTAAAATATTCTTTTGACGATATAGGTAATATGGTACGTAATTATGCTTTTGCGTCCACTCTTCTGCTTCATGCATCATCGCTGTAATTTCTTCGCGACCAGCTACTTTATATTTACGTTTGTTTTGCGTCATTTCAGAAGCACGTTTAAATGATAACGTATGAACTGTTAACGATTCTGGCATTAACTTTTCTGTTTCATCTAACGTATGTTTGAAAATATCTAGCCCTTCACCAGGAAGACCAATAATTAAGTCCATATTAATATTGTTCATTCCCATTTCACGAGCTAAGTGATACTTCTCAATTGTTTCTTCTACAGTATGATGACGTCCAATTGCTTTTAGTGTCTCTTGATGGTATGACTGCGGATTAATACTAATGCGGTCAATATTCCATTTATTTAACACTTCTAGCTTAGCTGGCGTAATTGTATCTGGGCGACCTGCCTCAACTGTTACTTCACGCACATTTTTCACATCTGGGAACGCTTCATACATTTCTTCATACAGCATATCCATCTCTTCTGCTGTAATACTTGTCGGTGTACCTCCGCCGTAATAAATCGTCGTAACTGTTACACCTTTTTCTTTTAAAAACTTACCAATTTCGCGAACTTCATAATGTAAACCACCTAAGAATGAATCAACAGAACCTTGGCGTCCGTTAATTGCATACGCCGGGAATGTACAATATGCACATTTTGTTGGGCAGAATGGAATACCGATATAAATACTTACTTCCTCTTTCAAACGGTATAAATCCGGAACTACCGCTAATTGGCAATCCACAATACGCTGAAGAAGTTCAATTTTCTCTTCATGAATTAAATAGCTTTCACGAAGTTCTTGATGTGCTTCTTCTTTTGACATACCACTTTGAAGCATTTTATGAAGAAGTTTTGTCGGACGAACTCCTGTTAAAATGCCCCAGCTTTGTTCAAGACCAGTTAACTGCTGAAGAACAGAAAGATATACATAAGAAACAACGTGCTTCACTTGCTTCATACGCTCTTTTTCATCTGTGAAAGCAGATAAATCTTTTGCGAATGTTTCTTCATACACATTTCCAGTAGCAACATCTGTTAAACGAGCAGATGCTTTCACATTCTCTTCAATGTGTATATCAACGATAAGATTTGCTTCCTCTTGTTCAAATCCAATCGTACTATCTTCAAAAAATAAGCCGCCAATATTTTGCAGCGGACGTAAAAAACGATCATCTTGTAACGTTTTAATTGAAATTAACAACATTATCACCTTTTCATTTGCAAACTCTCTTTAGTTTACTTGAAGGGCGTTTGTAGGTCAATACAGAAGGTTTTACCTTATTTAGATATCCTATTTAAAACAAACTGAATATTGATTTTTAACGAACTTTCTCCAGTTGTATAGACATTGTAATATACTCTTGTTACAATCTAGAACGTATTAGTACTTGCTACTAAATTAAATACACTTAAAGGAGGACTCTTAACACGACATTTAGAGACTATCACGTGTTAAAACAACTATGAAAAAAAAGTTTTACAACATTTTAGCATTATCTTTGGCATTACAAGCATTTGTAGCACCTACCCATTCATTCGCAGAAAGTATAGAGAAAACTGCGGAATTGTCTATTGATGAACAAGCGTTAAAAAGTATTGAAGAACATGCAAAGCAGCATAGACATGATGAAGAAAACGACCTTGAAATCTCGGGTGAATATCTTCTCCACTTATCAACAAAACTTCCACTATACGATGCAAACGACTTAAAAACCAAAACAAATATTGAAATTACTGAACCAGTAGTAAAGGCAACGAAGAAAAAAGGGAATACATATTACGTACAAACTACATCCGGTTCTGGTTGGGTTAATAAAGAAAATAATAGTTTAGAAATACAAGAGATTCATAAACTTTCAAATCAAAAACTAATTGTGAAAGATGAAACATCAATATATTCATTCCCTTTCCAATCGTTTAAAGAAGAAACGACATTACAGCCACAAACAGTAGCTCCTACTGAACAAGCTGGAAATTGGTTTAAAATTCAACTGAACGGAACTGAGAAATGGATTTATGCTCCTTCAGCTACATTCGAAGGTACGAAAGCATCATTATTTGAAAAAACAGGTTCTATCGAAAAAAGAAGCGTAACTTTCTTCAAAACACCATCTAATTTGCCTACAAATAACGTTTATGGTGTTACATTTAAAGAAATGATCGTTCCAAAAGGGAATGAAAACATTCGTCCTGGCTACGCAATGGAACCGAAATACATTACAATTCATGAAACTGCTAATACGAGTAAAGGTGCTAACGCGTTAAATCATGCGAAGTACCTAGATAGTCAAGCCCGCGGAAATACTGATCGTTCAGCATCTTGGCATTTTACAGTAGATGACAAAGAAATTTATCAACACCTTCCATTAAATGAAGTTGGATGGCATGCTGGCAATAAGACTGGAAACTATGAATCTATCGGAATTGAAATTGCTGTGAACAGTGATGGGAATTATGCTAAAGCGGTAGAAAACGCACGGAAATTAGCAGCCTATTTAATGAACGAATTAAACATATCTCTAGATCACGTTCAAAAGCATCAATTTTGGAGCGGAAAAAACTGCCCTGCATTTATGATTCAACGCGGACAATGGGATGCTTTCTTAAAGGGCACGAATGCTTTCTATAATGAACATCGTAAAGATGTTATTCCACCGCCAGAAGTTCCTCATGAAAAAGACGACATTACAGGTGGATGGTATGAACAAGACATTCGTCAGTTAGCTGCTAGAAAAATCATGTTCGGTGACGGCAATGGTTCTTATTGGCCAAATCGTCTTGTCACACGAGCTGAGTTTGCAAGTTTAATGTCAAGAGCTTTAAAATTACCTGCTGGAAACGCTAAATTTACAGACTTAAATGAGGCACATCCATCTTTAGTGGATGGAATTAACCGTGCCGCTAGCGCAGGTATCATTAATGGTCGTGGGAATAATAAATTTGATCCCAATGCTACAATAACACGTGATGAAGCTGTTATTATGATTGACCGTGCATTAGAATATAACTGGATTTATAGAAAAGAAGTGAAATTACCATTCACTGACCAAAACTTAACATACGATAAAAAAGCATTACAAAACGTTTATGCATATGGAATTGTAAAAGGTAACGAACGGAATGAATTCGTACCAAAAGGCACAGCAACACGTGCTGAATCAGCCGCATTTTTAAATCGAATGCTTAAGGTTATTGAAGCTTAAACCAAAAACTAAAAGGCATAAGAGATAACATTTCTCTTATGCCTTTTATAAAACTATTAGCTATTTTTTATCATAAATCTAAGACGTATTCCTAATAAAACAAGAGCAAAACCAATGAATGGTAGATAATTCATATCATGTCCTGTGGCTGGAAGGCGTTGCGTATGAGACGCGCCTTGTTCTTTTTCTGGTAAGTTAGGTTTTTCTTTATCTACGTTTTCCATTCCTTCACCTGGTTTTTCTGTTTCTTCACCCGGATTTTCTGTTTCTTCACCCGGTTTCTCTGTTCCTTCACCTGGTTTCTCTGTTTCTTCGCCCGGCTTTTCTGTTCCCTCACCTGGTTTTTCTGTCTCTTCACCCGGTTTTCCTGTCTCTTCACCTGGTTTTTCTGTTTCTTCGCCTGGTTTTTCTATCTCTCCACCTGGTTTCTCTGTTTCTTCACCTGGCTTCTCTGTTTCTTTACCTGGCTTCTCTGTTTCTTCACCCGGCTTCTCTGTTTCTTCACCTGGTTTTTCTGTTTCTTCGCCTGGTTTCTCTGTTTCTTCACCCGGCTTCTCTGTTTCTTCACCTGGTTTTTCTGTTTCTTCGCCTGGTTTTTCTGTTTCTTCACCCGGTTTCTCTGTTTCTCCACCTGGTTTTTCTGTTTCTTCACCTGGCTCTTTTTGATTTGTAATTTGAAGTTTTATAACTTCAATTTTTTGATTAGAAATCGTAAACTTGATTTCCTTATTAGATAAAGTGTATCCTTCTGGAGCCTGTACTTCTTTTAAAATGTAATCTCCTGGTTCCAGTTTCTTCGAAGTTGCTTTACCATTTTTATCTGTTGTTAATGTGTCTATTTTCGTTCCGTCTTTCAAAATTTCAAAAACTGCGCCTGCTAATGTTTTATTTGTATCATTCGCATCTACCTTTGTAATTTCTACTTGACCTGTTACTTTTTCTTTCACTTTTTCATTCAATACTTCTTGTTTTACTACTTCATTCGCTACGATGTTTACTTCTACTGTCACTTCTAGCGCTTTATAACCTTCTGGCGCTTTCGTTTCTTCTAACGTGTATTTTCCTGGCACTACGTTTTCGAATTTCACAACACCATCTTTATCTGTTGTTTTCGCTTCTCCAACTACTTGACCAGATTCATTCTTTAATTTAAATTCTGCGCCTGCTAGAACTTTTCCACTTTCTGCATCCTTTTTGATTACTTGTAAGCTTCCTAGTTCTTTCGCATTTTCTATTTTTACTTGTACTACTTTATTTGCTTCCACAACGACTTCAATTTCTTCTTTTAACAACTTATATCCTTGTGGTGCTTTCGTTTCTTTCAATGTGTATTTTCCTGGTTCTAATTTTTGAGAGATTACTTTACCTGTTTTATCTGTTCGTAATGTCTCTACTTTTTTACCGTCTTTATACACTTCAAATTCTGCGTCTGATAATACTTTCGCTTTATCTTCTGCATCCACTTTTACAATTTCAAATTGACCAAGGCTCTTACTATTCGTTACTTTTACATCAATAACTTTTTCACCGTCAACTGTTACACGAATTACTTGTTTTGTTAACTCATAACCTTCTGGTGCTTTTGTTTCTTCTAACGTATATTCCCCCGGCACTAGTCCGTCTACTTTTACAGTTCCAGACTCATTTGTTGTAATTCCTTCTTTTACAACATTTCCTTTCGCATCTTTCAATGTAAATTCTGCGCCTGCTAAACGTTTTGCTTGATCTTTATCATCCGTCTTAATAATTTGTAGAGAACCTAAGACTTTTTCGTTTTCTGCCTCTACTTTTACTATTTCTTTCTCATTTTGAATTATTACTTTCCATTCTTTATTTGAAAGCTTGTAGCCCGTTGGTGCTTTCGTCTCTTTCACTGTGTATTCACCTAATGGTAATTTCGGTGACATCACTTTTCCACTCTCATCTGTTTTCAGTTCCGCTACCTTTTTACCATCTTTATACACTTCGAATTCTGCACCTGATAATACTTTCGTTTTATCATTCGCATCTACTTTCACAATTTCGAATTGACCTGTTACTTTTTCATTCGTAACTTCTTGTTTTACTACTTCATTCGCTACAACATTTACTTCTACTGTCACTTCTAGCGCTTTGTAGCCTTCCGGTGCTTTCGTTTCTTCTAACGTGTATTTTCCTGGCACTATGTTTTCGAACTTCACAACACCATCTTTATTCGTTGTTTTCGCTTCTCCAACTACTTGACCAGCTTCGTTCTTTAATTTAAATTCTGCACCTTCTAGAACCTTTCCACTCTCTGCATCCTTTTTGATTACTTGTAAGCTTCCTAGTTCTTTTGCGTTTTCTACTTGTACTTGTACTACTTTGTTTGCTTCCACAACGACTTCAATTTCTTCTTTTAACAATTTATATCCTTGTGGTGCTTTCGTTTCTTTTAATGTGTACTTTCCTGGCTCTAATTTTTGAGAAATTACTTTACCTGTTTTATCTGTTCGTAACGTATCTACTTTCTTACCGTCTTTATACACTTCAAATTCTGCATCTGATAATACTTTCGTTTTATCATTCGCATCTACTTTCACGATTTCAAATTGACCTGTTACTTTTTCGGGGATCTTTTTATTCACCACATCTACAGTCACTACTTTATTAGTCTCTACATCAACAGAAACTGAACTAGATGATAATTCATATCCTTTCGGTGCTTCTACTTCTTTTAATGTATAGCTTCCAACTGGAAGTTGTTTCGATAAAGCTTCACCTTTATCATCTGTAATAATTGTTTCCACAACTTTCCCATCTTTATCTACAACATCAAATTTTGCACCTGGTAAAAGTTGACCAGATTCACTATCTTTTTTCAATAATTTAAATTGGCCATTCTCTACTTTTTTCGTATTCTTCATAACAAGTTCAATTACGTTTGTATTATCAATTGTTACTTTGACTGGTGTATCAACTTTTATATATCCTTCTGGTGCACTAATTTCTTTTACAAAATAGTCACCAAGTGGTAAATCTTTAACTTCCGCAATACCCTTTTCGTTTGTTGTAACAGTAGCTACAACATTATTATCTTTGTCTATAACATCAAATTTTGCGTCTTTTAAAACAATGCTTTCATCGTTTTCATCAACTTTTTTAATTTGTAAATTTCCTTTTTCAGCTGCTGGCTTATTCCATTTCGGCCAGTTAAATTTAAAGTTATGAACCTCAAATCCATCTCTTTGATGTAATCCTCCAACATAGGCTTGTCCATTAATAGAACCACCTTTTGTCTCTACAACTGCATTAGGTGCAAACACACTACCTACTACACCATAACCTTTAGTTGTTATCTTTGTAGCATTAGGAAACACCCAAATTACCTTACTAGCTAACTCAGTAAAAGATGAATTAGGGTCGTATGCTTGAGATGTATTAATTAAGTCTGTTGCCGTCCCAGTATTTCTTGTATCATACAAAATTGCACCGCCACCAAAACTCACTTCTTCTGCATCTGAATAAATAACAATAAAGTCTTTATTCTCTACATTTGGAAGATAAACGTCTTTTACATCAAATGTTTTCTTTCCAGTTTGGCCTGAAGAGACATAAATATTAGGGTTATTTACATCTTCACCGATTCCAAAGCTCATATTAAGTGTTGGCTTATCAGTGTGTAATTGGCCCGCATCCCCAATTACACCATCAACGTCTTTTCTAAATTCTTTAAACTTAGCATCAATCTCCGCTTGCTCTTTATAAGAGATGCGGTCATATGATGTTTTCATTGCGCCTTCTGGATCACCATCTTTTGTCATTGCCACTGTTCCATCTTGGATAATTACTTGTCCTGCTCCCGCTTTCGTAAATTGACCACCTAGTAATAATGATGGATATCCTTCATCTATCCATGTCGCTCCAGCTAAATTATTCGCTCCAGTTGCAGCTGCTAAGACTGTATAACTTGATGCATTCATATTTTTTTGAATGGCCATCGCACCTTCAATATCCGCACTCGTTGCACTATGATCTCCAAAAATGACTGCGTTGTAATAAGATACATCACCTAAACCTTTTAATTCTGTTGTAGCTGCCTCTGCTTTATTTGGTAAATGGATTAAAAAATTCATACATATTAGTAACACGACTATAAAACTACTACTTAATTTTTTTATTTTTTGATTAAATGATTTCCTCAAAAAATTTATTCCCCCTTTTATAATTCCTAGATTTATGAAAAGAAGCTCATTTCATATATACCAAATCTTACTCACATTAACTTAAAATAATCCATTTAAATAAAACAAAGAAACTCTACAACTAATTAATAAAATTACTACAATTCATTTTTGAGATAATGCGTGAACTAAACTAACATGCGGAAATGTTTTTACTTATGGGAGCTCAATAAAATTAATCTGAAGAATATTTCATGTGGTGTAACTATTTTGGCAACATCATCCACTTTACAACAGTTTTCTAAAGGATTCAAGTGAATTGTATAGATTTCAGACACAATTCACCTTCGTGAAACGCTTTCATTCCTAAAATAAAATGAATAAAAAACGTAGCCAAAAGCTACGTTTTTCTTTCATCGTTTCGGTGTATTTTTATGATTCTTCAAAAACGGAAGCGGGAATTGCTTACGGAAATGTTCTTTAATCATATACTCTACACCGTTCTCACTATTTGAACGTGTAATCCAGTCGGCTGCTTGCTTTAATTCTACAGGCGAGTTCCCCATCGCTACACCAAGACCTACATTTTCAATTACTTCTAGATCTTCTAAACTATCTCCAATTGCAACCATTTCGTTTAGCGAAATGTTTAAATGCTCTCCAAGCAATTGTAATCCACGTAATTTTGATACATTTTGCGGCAAAATTTCTATTCGTTTTGAATCACACTCAACATACTCTATATCTTGGAATGCTTTTCTTAATGTATTTAGCCCTCGTTCTTTTTCACCTTTACTTTGGAAAATAACATCAATTTTTGGTGCCGCTACTGGATGATCACGAAGCGCATCACCTAACGAGTCTACAAACTGAACCGGGTAAAATAACGGATCTGCGCTTGATAATACAGTACGCGCAATTAAGTTCGGGGTATTTCTCTCACGATTTCCAATTGAAAACCGTTCATGAGAAATGCGGACATTACAATCAAAGTGCTCTAACACTTGCACAATGTTAAACGTCTTCTCTTCCGATAATCTTCTTTGAACGTACGGCTTATCTAACGTTGCTGAAACGAAAGCACCGCCATGTGTCACTAATATAGAATCTAATTTTAACGCCTTTGCTACTTTATGAGCGGACTGAAAATTACGGCTCGTAAATAATGTAACGTATACATCTTTTCTTTTCACAAACTCAATTGTTTCTCGTAATCCTTTTGCAATTTTTCCGTTGTTGTATAGTAGTGTCCCATCTATATTAAGAGCTAGTAAGCGATAAATCATGTCGCACTCCCCCTCTTCGCTGTTGTACTCTATCCATAATTTATGAAATAAATGTAGCAAATAGAACGAGTTAGAATTACTACTGAAAATTTGGTTTACTATATACATATACACTCAGCAAAGGAGATAGTACAATGCAGGCACCTCCTTCCTTTTATGAAGGCGATACGTTAGAAGTCGCAAAGAAATTACTCGGACAGAAACTTGTACATACTGTAGACGGAGTAAAACGAAGCGGAATCATTGTAGAAGTAGAAGCATACAAAGGTCCCGATGATAAGGCCGCACATAGTTACGGCGGGAAACGAACAGGTCGCACTGAAGTCATGTTTGGCGCACCAGGGCATGCTTACGTATATTTAATTTACGGTATGTATCATTGTTTTAATGTCATTACAGCGCCAGTTGGCACCCCACAAGGTGTTCTCATTCGAGCCCTTGAACCGGTAGACGGGATTGAAGAAATAAAACTAGCGCGCTTCAACAAAACCGACATTACAAAGGCACAGTATAAAAATTTAACGAACGGGCCTGGCAAACTATGCCGTGCCCTCGGAATTACGTTAGAAGAACGAGGCGTATCATTACAAAGCGACACATTACATATTGAACTCGTTCCCGAAGAAGAACACATGTCATCACAATATAAAATAACAGCAGGGCCTCGTATTAACATCGACTATGCAGAAGAAGCTGTGCATTATCCGTGGCGTTTTTATTATGAGGGGCATCCGTTTGTTTCAAAGAAATAAACATATGTAAAGGGAGAGACTATGAGGGGCAAGCCTGAACTAAAAATAGAATCAGAAAAAGTATATAAAACGAAGAAAAACCCAAATGGAATGTTTGTAGCAAGAATACTACAAATTCCAAAAGAAGAAGATAAACTAGACTTTGTTCTTATTTTACAAAATATAAAAACAAAAAATATTATTTATAACAAAGTTTTAGTAACAACAGATAACGACTATTATTCTTTCCGACTGGCTCGTGGGAATATTGAATGGTCCTCCTTATATACTGTTACGGTATGGGATGGACTTGGGCATCAATTGATAGAAGTATCAGCCTTAACCGGTAAAGAGAATTATTTCATTTCTGATGAGCATTGTTCCGCATATCGGGAGTAATCCAATATAAAAGAGAAGCCGAATCGGCTTCTCTTTTTACTCTGCACCTTCCGCAGTCGCAATATTATCCTCTAAATTTTCTCTTGATAATTCAGCCGCCATAAAATCAGCTGTTTCTGGAAGTGCTAAATGCATATGAGCTTTTTGGCAAATTTGGATCGTACAGTTTTCAACAACATAATCGAAAACATGTCCGCCTCCGCTTCTTTCATCATCAATGTAATGTAAGTGGAAACCAGCTACACCAATACCTTGCGCATAATCTGGTGTCCAAAATCCAGCTAGCGTACCTTCTGTATGTTTAAATGAGAAGATCGGTTGTGACTTCGTCACTTCAACGAGCGGTGTATACGGTTTTTCTTGTCTTGGAACAGTTCTCGTTCTTACTTCGCGGAACGTACCATCCATTCGAATACCATAAAATAAGTTTTTACTCGGCATTAATTCATGTAATAATGCTTCGACTTCTTCACGATTCATCGGACGCTCTACCGTATAACTCATTTCTTTTTCAAAAAACGTTACAGTCGCAAACGGTGTTGTTTCTTCTGGTTCTACTTTTTCTGCTGAACCGTCTGAACGTAAATGATAAAATTCATTATCAAACGCAATCATTTCACCATCTAATTGATCAAATGTGCCGATGCCGAAATCACCACGTTCTTTTAGTTCCTCAAAGCTAATCACACCGTCATATATACCATCTAATAGCGCAAGCATTGTAGATGTTTGATATACTTCGTTATTCGTTTTCGTTCTTTTTGCATCAATATCAATGAATTGTGCAACAGTCATCTCAATCATGCCTCCATTAGTTTAATTGGTTTGGTAATAATTTTTCGCTTAATTTAATGTTGTCACGATAATCGATTGGAATATCAATAATGACAGGGCCGTCTGCTGCTAATGCTTCTTTTAATACCCCTTCTAATTCATCAGGCGTGTTAACACGAAGACCTAACGCCCCGAAACTTTCCGCATATTTCACAAGATCAACATCGCCAAACTCTGTAGCTGATGTTCTGCCGTATTTCATCATTTGTTGGAATGCAACCATATCATATGTGCCGTCTCTCCAAACGAGATGGACGATTGGAGAATTTAAACGTACCGCTGTTTCTAATTCCATCGAAGAGAATAAGAAACCACCGTCACCTGATACGGAAACTACTTTCTTGCCCGGTTCAACTAAAGTAGCGGCAATTGCCCAAGGAAGTGCAACACCTAACGTTTGCATACCGTTACTAAATAATAATCTACGTGGTTCATAAGAACGGAAACATCTCGCCATCCAAATAGAATGGGAACCGATGTCACATGTAACGGTTGTATCGTCACTAATTAAAGAACGAAGTGTACGAATCACTTGAAGCGGATGCGTAACACCTTCTGAAGCACGGTTTGGAACTTCTGCTTGTTCTGATAATTTCGCGCGTAATCGTTCTAACACTGCTTCTGATTTCGTACTTAATACAAGTTTCGGTAATTTCTCCGCGATGCTATTTACAGTTAAAGCAATATCACCAATTAATTCGCGCTCTGGTTGGTAATCATGGTCGATATCTGCTTGATGGTCATCAAGATGGATAATCGTTCTGTCTCCAAGTTTATTCCAGAATTTCGGATCATACTCAATTGGGTCATAACCGATCGAAATAACAAGGTCTGCTTCCTCTAGTAAAATATCACCTGGTTGGTTACGGAATAATCCAACACGGCCGAAGAAATGATCTTCTAACTCACGCGAAATTGCACCAGCTGCTTGATATGTTTCAACGACAGGAAGTTCTGTATCCGCAATTAATTCACGAACGGCTTTCGTCACTTCATTTGTGCTCGCTCTCATACCGAGTAAAATAACTGGTAATTTCGCTGACTTTATTTTTTCTACTACATATGTAATTTCATGTGTGGGAGCGATTCCAAGCTGTGGCTTAGAAAGCGCACCGATAGACTCTACAGTCGTTTCCGCAGTCATAACGTCTTGCGGAAGACTTACTAAAGTAGCTCCTGGATTTGTGGAAGTCGCACTTCGGAATGCATTACTTAATGCTTCTGGCACATTATCAGGATGTTCTACTTCTACGCTATATTTTGTGATTGGTTCGAATAGTGCAGCATTATCCATAGATTGATGCGTACGTTTTAAACGATCCGTACGTGGAACTGCACCAGCTAAAGCAACAACGGGATCACTCTCCGCATTCGCAGTAACAAGACCTGTCGCTAAATTCGATGTCCCTGGTCCTGAAGTTACAAGACATACGCCCGGTTTCCCTGTTAATCTACCAATAGCAGCTGCCATAAATGCTGCGTTTTGTTCATGACGACAAACAATTAACTCTGGTCCTCTTTCTTGCAGTACATCAAATACAGAGTCAATCTTCGCTCCTGGAATACCGAAAACATGTGTAACACCTTGTTTAATTAAACAATCAACAACAAGATCTGCTCCTTTTGTTTTTGTTTTCACGTCGTTTGCTTTCACACCTGTACTCAAACTAATCATCCCTTTATTTCATAATGTGTGTAATAAAGATTTTTAATTTCACCTAGTTAATTAATGTGGTGAAGTATTATTTATCATTATATTACAAATGCATTATTTTTCCAAGAATATGAATTTGACAGTTTTTTGACAACCATTAAAGAATCCGCTTACAACCCTTTATTTATCCTAAAATAATAGTTTTATATCTCATCTAAAAATGCACGAAAAACTTTCATCTAGTCACAGTATTAAAAACATTACAGTACCTTGCAAAGAACACTACTAAATGATATATTTGTAAATATTGGAATGCCCAATAATTGGAATGAACTTTATAATTCGTATTCCCCTTTTCAAAAAATAGGATTCTCAGCTGTAATTCATCATTTTATAAAGGAAAGTGATTGTTATGAACAAAAGTGAATTTTTGGAACAACTTAGTTCCTCCCTACGGAATATGCCTAATTCAGAAAAAGAGGATATTATCTCAGAGTATGAAACTCATTTTATTAGCGGTAAACAAGATGGGAAATCTGAAGAAGAAATTTCTAAAAAACTAGGAAACCCTAAAACTATTGCTAAAGAACTTACTGTTTCATATGCAATAAGCAATGCTGACAGTAAACGAAGCTTTAAAAATATGATAACCGCACTATTTTCTGTTATGAGCTTAAGTATTTTAAACTTTACCTTTATCATTATCGCCTTTTTCGTACTACTCTTTTTATTACCGGTTCTTCTAGCACTGATCATTGCCACTCCATTATTAATTATTTCACCTATTTTATTAATAGGATTAGGATTTTTTAAAGGGTTTCATCAAATCAGTTATTCCGATGTTTATAATGTGTTCATCGCTTTTTGCGTCGGTTTACTCATATCCGTCATATCTTACCAAATGGTAAAACATCTATACGGAGCTTTAGTAAAGTACTTGAAATGGAATATAGCTATTTTACAAAGATAATAATGAATATGAAAGGAGATTCAAATGAAGAAGTATACTTTATATCTACTCATGCTACTTACTCTTTTATTTCTATCAGCTTGTTCAAACAGTGCACAACATAAGGAAGAAAACGATGTGCAATCTATTAAAGATGTAACGATAAAAATTCCAGAAACTATATTCACTTCCTCAAAAAAGAATGAAACGATTAACGAAGACGAAATGAAACAAAATATAAAAACTTATTTAGATTATAGCGGAGAGTTATACGAAAACATCGTTCCACTTTCGTCAGCTATATCTGACGAGAATGTCACCGAATCCGATCGGGAGAAATTAAAAAAACTAGTAGATTTAGCAAAACAAAATGATGCGAATTTCCATGATTTTATTAGTAGCAATACGATCCCTGATGATTACAAACAGCCTTCGAAGGAAATTCATGATTACATTTCAGCATCTACGGCACTTTCAGTAGAACTAGAGCAAGAACTAGAAAAACTCGCTGAAGATGGTAACTTATTCAAAACTGATTTTTCTTTTACAAAGCGCTTTAAGAAAGTTAATGGTAGGAAGCAAAAAGAAATTGAAACATTTTTGAAGGAAAAGAATATTAAGACGGAGTATTTCCACAAATAACAAACAAAAAAGACGCCCCTATACAGGGGCGTCTTCCACTATTACGCTTGTTGTTGCGCGTTATATAATTCTTCAAGTGGCTGCATGATAATTTTGTTAACGTCAGTGATAACGATGTTTAAACGTTGTTCAGTTTCCATTAACTTTGTGATTTTAGCATCTTGTTGAATGCGAGCTACAACTTCTTGTGCTTTTTGGTTATCTTCTTCACTGATTTCTTGACCTTGCATCATTTTTTGTTGTAGGCCAAGTTGCATTGCGCGGAACTCATCGAACAAGTTCTTTGAATTTGCATCACCTTGTACTGCTGCGTAGCTTGCTTTTAATGTTTGGAAATCTTCGTTTTCAGCGATTGCTTTTTGTAATTCATATGCAACATCATGAATGTTTTTTGTCATTTTATTTTTCCTCCTTTAGAAGGCTAGCGCTTTTCGCTCACACTGCCTTTTAAGTGCATTTACATACGCACCTCTTCTTACCATATCAAACTATGCAAGAGATGTGAAGAAATTTCACTTTTATTTCTATGTACTTATCTCTACTACCTAAGGAACAACAGTAATAGCCCTTGCACGAGTCCAATCATTCCGCCTAATAAGGCACCTAAATACGTAATCATTTTCAGCTCATTTTTTGTAATGGACAGCACTAAATCTTCTAGTCTCTCTGTTGAAAATGTAGACACTTCTTGCTGGACAATTTCCGCAAGATGTAGATTGTTTAATATACTTTCTACGTTTTCTGTCCCCCACTTTAAGCTTTTCGTTACTGCACTTGGGACTACCTTTTCCATAATTGTTTCTCGAACTGGCTCACATACTTGCTGAACAGATTGATTTAAAAATTTACTCACTGTTTCTTCAACTTTAACTGCTGACAATATGGAGTTTACAATCATTTCTTTTTCTACAAACGTTTCTACTTCTTTTACATCTCTTCCTTTTAACTTCTCCCACTCTTTTTGCAGTACATCAGTTAAAAGTTGCTTTGTGCCATCTTGCCCTAAAAACTTAATAACTTCTGGCTGCACACGATCCACTACACTTACATTCCCTAAAAACATTCCGACTAAGTTAAGTAGCGTTCCCCTAGAAGCAAAGAAATCATCAATCATTTTTGAAAGACGTGCTTTTCCTTCTTCACTTTCAAAAAAATGAATTCCTCGCTCTAAAATAAACGCCGAGACATTCGGGATTGTATTCTCTATTTTTTCATGAACAGAATGAGGTAAAGCCTGTTCCCATGTATATGTATAATACTCTGCTAAAAATGCCTCTATTTTTTCTGTAATTACATGCTCGATTTTCTCGGTCGCCTCTTTTTCTACATGTACTAAATTCCATGTTTCTAATATTTGTCGTAACGACTGTTCATTCGTAATTACTTTATCCACTTCTACTTGTGTCCATTGAATTAAACTTTTTTGAAACTCTTCATTTGTTAATTTTTTTCCGATTCCTTCTGGCGTTAACAAATGTTCGACAACCATTTTTCCTAATTGAACAGCAAGCTCATCGCGGCGTTTCGGAATTAACCCTGGTGTAAATGGAACTTGAAACTTTCCAATATAAATAGGGCGATGAGGACGAAATAACATTTTTATCGCTAAATGATTTGTGAATCCTCCAATAATCGCTCCGAGCCCTGTCGTCGTTAACATACTTAACCATATATTCATTACAATCAACCTTTCGCTTCTTCAAAACTATAGCATATCATCATACGGACAAAAGTATAATGGTATAAAAACGTATTTGCAATATATAGCTATGCCTATTATGCCAACATTTTGTTAGTAAAGGAGTGATTTCGTTGGTTCTCGGTATTTTAACTTCTCACCCTCATTATGAGCAAATGTATTACACCGAAATCGCTAAACGCGCTCGGTTTTATCATAATGTCGTTGCCCAGTTTACGCCATTTGGTATTGATCCTAAAACAGATCTTGTCTCTGGTCTGATTTATGATACAGATACAGGAAAATGGAAAGAGCAAATATTCCCTATTCCTTCTTATATTTACGATCGTTCTTCTTTTAACGAGGAAACAGACTTCGACAAAGCAAAATCAATTATTCACTCATTACACAACCGTGCTTCCACTACCTTTTTAAATAACACACTCATTGACTTGAGCGAACTACATGATTTATTTCTCACGAATACAAAATTATCTCCTTATATACCAAAATTTGAAATAGCAACGATACAAAACATTTTCAAACTGTTATTAAAAACAAAAGATATTATTATACGTCCTACCCATACACATTCCAATGAAAGTCTATACCGGATTGCTTATAAAAATAAAACGTTTCATATCGATACGATAAATGATGACTATCATACTTCTACTCCAATCAAACGGACAGATGAATTTATATCTTGGTACAAATCTAACATACGATCAGCACGTTACATCACCCATACAATGCTGCAACCACCAAATCAATTAACATACCCGCTCCATATTCGAACCATTTTGCAAAAAAATAAAGAACAGAAGTGGACTGCTATCGGCCAATTTATACAAAAAAGCTCATTTCCGAATCAACTTTTACTTTCGGCAACGGATGATTCCTCGCTGCATTCATTTTCAAAAATTAAATACGTATTATCTAGTACCGGTGTACAATTATTACAAGACGCTTTACATGACATTATAAATGAAGTGTTTCAAACATTAGATGAATCTTATTCTTCGTTATTCGAGCTAGAGCTTTCCACCATTATGGATCAAAAAGGGGCAATTTGGCTTATGTATGTCAACACGATTCCCCCGTACGAACATTACATTCGTCATAGTGATGCATTAGCCGAAAAAATATATCACGGACCACTAAAGTTTAGTCGCTTCACACCATAATGAAAGGAGGTAAACCCATTTTGAAAGAGCACATATATACATTAAATATTTCAGATGAGCATCCGAATAGTATTACTTTACCTTATATTTTTTCCATTACACCACCAATTTCATCTCTTTCCTTCGGCGTACGCCATGTTGCAAGTGAAGAGGTGAAAATTCATTATTCCTTTACTCGCGAAATCATTATCGGAAAACAAATTGCAGAAAAACTTTTACTTCCTCATTCCACTACTATCCATGCATTCACGCAAAATGAAACCATTATTTTCGGACCATTAATCGGGATTTTCACAACTGGTTTTAACGATGACTCTTCTAACCCTTTAGGAAACCGATCAACTTCTCTTGGCGAGTTACTAACGCCGCCATTCACCTTGCGACCATTTGTATTCGTTTTTGGTGTGCAACATATAGACTGGGAAGATGAAACAATTGAAGGGTATTTCTTTCAAGAGGAGCAGTGGATTAAGAAAAAAGTCCCTTTACCGAATGTCATTTATGATCGATTACCAAATCGGAAAGCCGAAAATTATAAACCGATCGTAAGAGCAAAAAGAAAATTAGAGCATGACTATTCCATTCCGTGGTTTAACCCAGGGTTTTTCAATAAATGGGAAGTGCATCAACTTCTTATGAAAGATGCATCCATTATTCCCTTATTACCAAACACGGAAGCTTTTCAACATTTCGAACAAGTAGAACGCTTTCTTGGCACGTATAAATCTGTTTACATGAAACCGATACACGGTAGCTTTGGGAGAAACATTCATCAAATATTTTACTCTCAAACAGAGAATTGCTACTACTGCCGTTATCGCGAAAATGAAGAAAATAAACTAAGAAAGTACCAATCATTAGAAACGCTTCTGAACCATGTATTAAAAGGACATGATTTAAAAAAGTTTATCGTACAACAAGGTATTTCCTTACTTCGCTTCGATGGGCAACCTGTTGATTTTCGCATTCATACAAATAAAAATCATTTCGGCCAGTGGATGGTCAGTGCAATCGTTGCAAAAATTGCTGGTAAAGGTAGCTTAACAACGCATGTAAATAGCGGTGGCGATACAAAATTACTGCAAGAACTTTTTCCAGATTCAACGAAACAAGTTCAAATTGAAAATAAATTAAAACATACAGCCTTACAAATCAGTTACGCGCTCGATGAACAAGTAACCGGAAATATTGGAGAAATTGGTTTTGATATCGGTTTAGACACAGGGGAAAACCCGTGGCTCTTTGAAGCAAACTCTAAACCTGGGCGAACTGTATTCCAAGATGAAAAGTTAAAAGAACAAAGTGAACTGACGCGCCAATTATTTTACGAATATGCCATCTACTTAACTGAACATTCTTTGCGCGATGCAAAAGAAAAAATGGCTCAAATAAAATCCGGAACTCCATCAAACACTGAACATATCCCGTCTCCTATGATTCACTCACAAATACGAAAACAAAAACTTCCACCTCATTCATAAGGTGGAAGTTTTCTATTTACACAAGTTTCACTACAACCTCTGTTTCCACATTACACATCCCGCAATAAAAAACATGATTGCAGTACTCTTGTGAATTACTATGTGTTAAACCATCTACTGCACTTAATAATTCTTGATCCATATACGCACTATAATCGTCTATGTAATCTACAGTTTTCCCATAATCTTGGAGTATACCTTGGCAATTTTGACAAGAATATGTTTGTGATTCTAATGCGTTGCAAAGCGGGCAAATTCCCATCACGATTCCTCCATACGTTATCATTTACAAGCGAGCATCTAGCCGTGCATAGGAGCGTCCTGTTCCCCTACTTAAAATAGAACTATAAAGTTGCTACCGATTTAATTTTAGTAAGTCATAAATAAGAAGTTAATGATTTGCCCCACAATAGCGGGATACAAAAAGAAAAACATATTTCATATCGCTCTTAGTTTAGCCTTCTTTCTAAAAAATACAACGATTACTCTTATTTCATAATTTACGAAATCACTAAGATTTTTTTACAAAATTTACAAATTATTATTTTGTATATCTTTCTAGGTAACATCCATACTATGAGTACAAACTTAATTACCGATGGATTAGCGCCAACGGGGCGATAATCTGGTTCAAATCCAGCTAGTCCAACCAAAAAAATTTTTATAACTCTAAGGAGGATATATTCCTATGGCAAACCAAAATTCTTCAAATCAATTAGTAGTACCAGGAGCAACAGCAGCAATCGACCAAATGAAGTACGAAATCGCTCAAGAATTTGGTGTACAATTAGGAGCAGATTCTACGGCTCGTGCTAACGGTTCTGTTGGTGGAGAAATTACAAAACGTCTAGTTGCAATGGCTGAGCAAAGCCTTGGCGGATTCCAAAAATAAATATATATGGCAAAAAGGTCTCAAGGCATATGCCTTGAGACCTTCCTTCATTTACTGCAACATTTGTAAAAACTTCTTTGTGCGTTCTTCTTTTGGATTTGTAAATACATCTTCTGGTGTACCTTGTTCGACAACGACACCGCCATCCATGAAAATAACGCGGTTCGCAATTTGATGCGCAAAACGCATTTCATGCGTTACAATCACCATCGTCATGCCTTCTTTAGCAAGTTCTTTCATGACTTTCAGAACTTCTTGAACAAGTTCAGGATCAAGTGCTGACGTCGGTTCATCAAATAGTAATACTTCCGGCTCCATCGCAAGCGCGCGAGCAATTCCAACGCGCTGTTGTTGTCCGCCTGATAATTGGAACGGATATAAGTCTACTTTATCCGCGAGACCAACTTTTTCAAGGAAATAGTTTGCTTTTTTCTTCGCTTCTTCTTTCCCCATCTTTTTCACTGTAACGAGCCCTTCCATTACATTTTGAAGTGCTGTTAAATGCGGAAATAGATTATGGTGCTGGAATACCATACCTGTTTGCGTACGAAGATTGACAATATCTTTCTTCGATACTTTTTGAGAAAAGTCGAGCTCTTTATTACCGATGCGAATATTACCAGCGTTCGGCGTTTCTAACACGTTGAGACAACGCAGGAATGTCGTTTTACCAGATCCCGATGGCCCGATAATAACAACAACTTCCCCCTTCTCAACTGATAAATCTATATGTTTTAGTACGGTATTATCTCCGAAACTTTTTTGTAAATGTTGAATTGAAATCATAAAAACAAAAACTCCTTTTATGAAAGGGTTATTTTAGAGTGTAACGTTCTGAACGTTTTTCTAATATTTGTTGCACAATAGATAATAAGAAGCAAATTGCCCAATAAATTAGACCTGCTTCGAAATAAACAATTAAAAACTCGTAGTTCATTGCCGCAATTTCCTGCGCTTTTCGGAACATTTCCGTTACTAAAATTAACGATGCTAATGAAGTATCCTTCACTAAACTAATAAATGTATTCGAAAGCGGCGGAATAGATACGCGCGTTGCCTGCGGTAAAATAACACGTTTTAATGCTTGCGGGTATGTCATCCCAATTGTGTAAGCTGCTTCCCACTGTCCTTTCGGAATGGAAAGGATAGAAGCACGAATAATTTCAGATGCATACGCACCGACATTTAATGAGAATCCAATAACTGCTGCTGTATATGGCTCAACTTCAATATTAAGAGTCGGAAGACCATAGAAAATAATAAATAACTGTACAAGAAGTGGCGTTCCGCGAATGATAGATACATAGATACGAGCAATCCATTGTAAAATACGACTACCTGAAATACGTGCAAGCGCCGTTAACGTCGCAAGTATAATCCCGATAATAAATGTAATAAGCGTTAATGGAATTGTCGTAAACACAGCTTCCTTCAGCATAGGCATGAAGGAAGACTGCATAATATCTATCCAAGTAGACAATCGATCTGAAACCAACGCACTACTTAGATACATTTTCACCGAACCATTTTTTCGCTATTTTATCGTACGTACCATCTTTTTTCATATCTTCTAACGCTTTATTTACTTCTTGTACTAACTTGTCGCTACCTTTACGGAATAAGAACCCACTTTGTGACGCTTCTTTTTCTGTATCTACAATTTTAATTTTTGCATCTTTTTTCGTTTCTAAATAGTTTAACACTGATAATTTATCATTAATTGTGAAATCAACGCGTCCAGTATTTAATAATTCCGCCGCTTGGCTAAAGCCCTCTACATTCGTGATTTCTGCACCATTTTTCTTAGCAATATCTGCATAGTTACTCGTTAAAGATTGTGCTGCTTTTAATCCTTTTACATCAGCAAATGTAGCAGGTTTATCTTTATCCTTCGCAATGACTAATACCGCTGAAGATGAAACATATGGGCTAGAGAAATCATATTTCTTTTGACGATCTTCACGAATACCAACTTCGTTTGCAACCATGTCGAAACGTTTTGCATCTAAACCAGCAAGTAAGCTATCCCATTGTGTTTCTTTAAATACAGGTTTTACTCCTAAACGTTTTGCAACTTCTTCTGCTAATTCAACGTCAAATCCAGTTAATTTATTGCTTGAATCGTGGAATGTGAACGGTGGATATGTACCTTCTGTTCCAATTACAAGTTCACCACTTTGTTTTATCTTTTGTAACGCATCTTGACTAGCTGTATCTTTTTTCTCTTCTTTACCACAGCCGGCTACAATCCCGATCGCTAATGTAGTTACTGCAAGTACTGAAAATAATTTTTTCATGATGGTAATCCTCCAAGTATTCTGATAGGAATTTAAAAACTATATTGATTGTATGCAATCTTGAACAATTTTTCAATGAAAATGTTCTTATTTAGTTTATCCTTTTTCTTCATAATCAAACAAAAGGGGAAAATAATGCTACATACAAAAAATAAGTAACATTTTTTAATATAGCATTTATAAAGAAAAAGGTAAAACAATACTTCTTATTTAACTGTCGTGATTCACTAAAAAAGAACTTGTGAAAATCACAAGTTCTCCTCCATACATATTAAGCGCTCTGGTTTCCTTCCATTTGCGTTTTGTACATATCGTAATAACGCCCGCGCTTTTTCATTAGTTCATCATGAGAGCCTTTTTCTAAAATCGTTCCTCTATCAAGCACAATAATTTGATCTGCACTTTTAATTGTTGAAAGTCGGTGAGCGATAATAAATGTCGTTCTTCCTTTTTTCACAACTTCTAGCGCCTGTTGGATCATCGCCTCTGTTTCTGTATCAATACTAGACGTTGCTTCATCTAAAATTAAAATAGCTGGATCAAAAGCGAGTGCTCTAGCAAACGATATAAGCTGACGTTCTCCAGTGGAAAGCGTGCTTCCCTTTTCTGTAATCTCTTCATTTATATTGTTCGCAAACCGTTCCGCACCAACATCACGCAATGCTTTTACGATGCGCTCTTTTGAAATTTTTTCGTTCTCTAAGCTTACATTAGAAGCAACCGTTCCGCTAAATAAAAACGGATCTTGCAGTACGATTCCCATATGTTCACGCGTTGCTTGTTTCGGCATCTCTTTTACATCGTGACCATCAATCGTGAGCTTCCCTTTTTCAAACTCATAAAACTGGAAGAGTACATTCATAATGGAACTTTTTCCTGATCCAGTATGACCGACAAGTGCCACTGTCTCTCCTTGTTTCGCTTCAAAAGAAATATTTTTTAGTACTTCATCTTTTCCATTATAAGAAAATGATACATTATCAAACTTCACATTTCCTTGTAAGCGAGGCATACGTTCCTCTTCTACCGCTTCCCCTTTTTCCTCTAACAATTCAAAAACACGTTCTGATGCAACACGCGATTGTTCTAAATTAGCAAGCTGATTTACCATATTTGTAATTGGTGAGAACAATCGTGTTAAATAATCAACGAACGCATACAGTATCCCTAAAGAAATAACGCCTGAAGCACTTAATGAAGCGCCACCGAAGTACCAAATCACACCTGTAAAAGCGATATTTCTTAATACAGACACTAAATTATGCGAAGTTGCTGCATTTAAATTCAAAATTTTATTTTGATATTTAAAATAATCGCCATTTAATTCTTCAAACTCTTTTTTCGTTTCACGCTCTTGACGAAACGCTTGAATAATCGGCATACCTTGAATGGATTCATTCACTGTTCCATTAATATCAGATAAACGTGAACGCATTTTATGATTGTATACAGACGCATACTTTCTATAAAGAATCGCCCAAACAATTAAAATCGGGATGATAAGTAAACATAACGTCGCCAATTTTACATCGAGTAAAAATAGCGCAGCGAATATCCCAATAATATAAATGATACTAGAAACGAATGTCGCCAGTACCGTTACGTATAAATCACGAATGGCTTCCGTATCATTCGTTACACGCGATACAATTTTCCCTGCTGGTAAATGATCAAAGTAACGAATTGGCAACGTTTGAATATGAGAAAAGACATCTTCCCTCATAATTTGAATAATTTTGTTCGCTGCTTTCTGTAAGAAAAATTGCTTTCCGTATGCAAATAATGAGACAACTACTAATAAAGCGAAATAACCACCACCAAGTAATAATAGAGGGTTTATTTCTGGTTTATAAAATGCAAACACTTCTTCTTTCGTTAATGCTTTCGCTTTATACACTTGCACTGCCTTACCATTTTGAACGGTAATCATATCATCTTTTACAGTACGTGATCCTTCAGCATTCACTTTATTTGGTACAAAGTAATATTGAAAACCGACTTGCATCACGCGTACTTCTTTTCCTTTTTTCTCACCTTCCTGGAAGCGATCACTTCGCTTATAAAAGGTACCATTATACGAAACAGCCTCTTCACTCTTTTCTGTTTCATACCAAGGTTTCTCTATCCCGACGATATGATCGTCAATCATCGTTTTCGCGACGAAAGGACCAGCAAGTTCTGCGATGACGAAAATAAATAACATTAGCATCGCTGCAAAAATCGTCCCTTTTACTTTCATCGCATATTGAAACAATCGTTTTGAAACGCTCATATTTTCACCCCACTATCTGCACTTTCACTTTCACCTTGTTGTCTTTCAAACTGCTCCGCATACCAGCCTCCGCTTTGAATAAGCTGTTCATGCGTACCTTCTTCCATTACTTCACCTTCATCCATAACGAGAATCCAATCCGCATGTTGTACGGCAGATAAACGGTGCGTCGTAATAATCGTCGTTTTTCCGCTTCTTTCTGTTCTTATATTTTCAATGATCGCTGCTTCTGTACGAGCATCAACAGCTGATAAAGAATCGTCCAAAATTAAAATTTCTGGATTTTGAATAACAGCTCGCGCAATCGAAATCCTTTGTTTTTGCCCTCCTGATAAAGAAACACCTTTCTCTCCAACGAGCGTTTCTAACCCTTCTGGTAAAAACTCTAAATCCTTTGTAAACGCCGCAATTTCAATTGCTTTCTCGAGTTCTTCTTCCGTCGCTTCTCGGTTTCCGAATAAAATATTTTCCCTCGCTGTTTTTGAGAACAAAATATGTTCCTGAGGTACATACCCAATCCACCCGAGTACATTTTCATTCGTTATTTTATCTAACGTCACATCAGAGACTGCAATATCCCCATCTCCAAGCGGATATTGACGAAGAAGCTGACGTACGAGCGTCGTTTTTCCGCTTCCTGTTTTTCCAACAACCCCGAGCGTTTCCCCTTGTTTTAATGTAAACGAAACCTTTTTCAAATTTTCTCCAGTCGATGAAGGATATGAAAAGGAAACATCCTCAAACTGAATATAGTCCGGCTCTTGTACAAGCTTTGGATTTTTCGGGTCCTTTACATCCGGTTCATATGCTAACGTTTCATTCACACGGTCTAATGAAGCATTTCCTCGTTGCATAACATTAATTAACTCGCCAATTGCAAACATCGGCCAAATCATCATCCCTAAATACACGTTAAATGAAACAAGTTCACCAAGTGTTACCTTTGATTGAAATACAAGATACGCGCCGTACACTAAACCGATTAAATAACTAAGGCCAACAAGCATTTTCACAGTCGGCTGGAATAATGCATCAATTCTCGCTACTTTCATATTTTTTTCGTATACGTCATCTCCTAAATGATGAAACCTTCCCTCATCTGCATTCTCCTGTACGTATGCACGAATAACGCGCACGCCAGCAATCGATTCAAGTACTTTATCATTCATATCTCCGAACGCATCTTGCGCAACTGTAAATCTTTCATGCAATTTCTTTCCATATATGTTCATCGCATACGCCATAATCGGAAGCGGTATAAGCGCCGCAAATGTAAGCTCCCAACTGATTGTAAATCCCATCATAAAGACAATCGTAAGCATATATAAACTCGAATCCACGAGCGTTAATATACCGAAACCAGCTGTCATAGCAATTGCTTTTAAATCATTTGTCGCTCTCGCCATTAAATCACCAGTACGATTTTTATGATAAAACGTCGGTGTCATTTTAAGTAAATGCCCCATAAATTTAGAGCGCATCGTCTTCTCCAGTACGAATGCACCACCAAACAATTGATGTTGCCAAACGAAAGTAAGACCATATCCAATTACCGTAACCCCTATTAAAATAAGAATAAATTGCATAATCGCCGCATTCGTTAACGTTCCTGTTTTTATATTATCAATCGTAACCCCTAACACTTTCGGGGGAATGACTTCAACTATATTTACAATTAAAAGAGCTCCAATGGCGATACTATATCTCTTCCAATGCTCTTTAAAAAACCATTTTAGCTTTAGTAATACTGATAACAATGTAACCTCTCCCTTCTCGTTCTCGTTTCACTCCCATTTCTTTACCCACTATCCAGACCCATCACATTTACATTTCGTAATCCATACAATCTCATCACATTTTTCCACCTTCCAAAGTTTTATATAGTAACGTGGAAAACAAAAAAAAGCATACCGCCGCTTGACGATATGCACAAAAATGCATAAAAGCGTACGTTACGATATACGCAACGTACGCTTTTTATAAGACAAAGATGCCTTATATATCCGCACGGGTTGCGTAATGATATGAATGTTTTCTGCCATTTAACAGAGCTAAGCCCATTACATTTACGATTACACTCATTACGCACACCCCCTTCATTTATTTTCCATTTATAATCTTACAACTTTATTGAGTATTCTGTCAATTGTTTTTTTAGCTATAGAATAAAATAATCTTTTATCACAAAAAAATGAAGGGGATTCATAATACGATACATCCGTTTGAAATAAGGGAATCTTCTGTAAGAAAGGGCATACAAAATAAAAAAAGAATAAGAAATCGTTTTCACAAACATTTCATTTGAAAAATGTTATCAAACCCCCTACAATCACCTTATACTCACTCTTACAAGTTGCTATTTTAGGAGGACTAATCATGACAACTAGCAATACGTACAAATTTTATTTAAACGGAGAATGGAGAGAAACCTCTTCAGGAGAAACAATCGAAATTCCATCTCCATACTTACACGAAGTAATTGGACAAGTACAAGCAATTACTCGCGGAGAAGTAGATGAAGCAATTGCATCTGCAAAAGAAGCTCAAAAATCATGGGCGGAAGCTTCTCTACAAGATCGCGCAAAATATTTATATAAATGGGCTGATGAGCTCGTAAATATGCAAGATGAAATTGCCGATATCATTATGAAAGAAGTCGGTAAAGGATATAAAGATGCGAAGAAAGAAGTTGTTCGTACAGCTGATTTCATTCGTTACACAATTGAAGAAGCTTTACATATGCACGGAGAAAGCATGATGGGCGATAGCTTCCCTGGCGGAACGAAGTCTAAACTTGCGATCGTCCAACGCGCACCACTTGGTGTTGTATTAGCAATCGCACCATTTAACTACCCAGTAAACTTATCTGCTGCAAAACTTGCACCAGCATTAATTATGGGTAACGCTGTTATTTTCAAACCAGCAACTCAAGGTGCAATTAGTGGTATTAAAATGGTTGAAGCACTTCATAAAGCTGGCCTTCCAAAAGGTCTTGTAAACGTAGCTACAGGACGCGGTTCTGTAATTGGTGACTACTTAGTAGAACACGAAGGCATCAATATGGTATCGTTCACAGGTGGTACAAACACAGGTAAACATTTAGCGAAAAAAGCTGCAATGATTCCACTTGTATTAGAACTTGGTGGTAAAGACCCTGGTATCGTTCGTGAAGATGCTGACTTACAAGATGCTGCAAACCATATCGTAAGCGGTGCATTCTCTTACTCTGGACAACGTTGTACAGCTATTAAACGTGTACTTGTACACGAAAACGTAGCAGACGAGCTTGTTAGCTTATTAAAAGCGCAAGTAGCTGAACTATCAGTTGGATCTCCAGAACAAGACAGCACAATCGTTCCGTTAATCGACGACAAGTCTGCTGACTTCGTTCAAGGCTTAGTTGACGACGCTGTTGAAAAAGGTGCAACAATCGTTATCGGTAACAAACGTGAGCGTAACTTAATTTACCCAACATTAATCGACCACGTAACAGAAGAAATGAAAGTTGCTTGGGAAGAGCCATTCGGCCCAATCCTTCCAATCATCCGTGTTTCTTCAGATGAGCAAGCAATTGAGATTGCTAACAAATCAGAGTTCGGTCTACAAGCAAGTGTCTTCACGAAAGACATTAACAAAGCATTTGCAATTGCTAACAAAATCGAAACTGGTTCTGTTCAAATTAACGGACGCACAGAGCGCGGCCCTGACCACTTCCCATTCATCGGTGTAAAAGGTTCAGGTATGGGCGCACAAGGTATTCGTAAGAGCCTTGAGTCTATGACACGTGAAAAAGTAACTGTATTAAATTTCGTTTAATCTTATATGTAGAAGCTGATCTAGTTTTAGATCAGCTTCTTTTTATATCAAATAATTATTCATTCCTAATAACAAACTCTTCTCTATAATCTGATTATTACTATATCCATTGACGTATAAAAATACATTTGTTACTCTTAACTACGTTAATTTAATATTTAAATCCTCATTCGTATCTCGGTGAGGTAGAGGTTGCAATCATTAAGAGTATCGTTTCAGGAGATGTAGTGGCATTGATGAAGGAATGAGAAAGGAATGATTGCCGAAGTAAGTTGTGTCCACCATGCACGCTTGCTGGGTCTGCATTTAATAAGTGCAGAACTGTCACAAACGTTTCGTTTGTGGAGAGCTATCGAGAGGTATGTCGTGGGTTTCTTATAAGATAGAAAGCATGTAGCGGCAAATTACGTGCTTTTTTTGTTTTGTTTGGGACTTCTCTTCTCTACTAAGAAGACATACATATCTCCTCGCTTGACTTGGTTATACTAACTTTGGAGGTATTTTCTATGCAACAAAAAAAATGGGGCTTTTGGGTACTAACAGCTTTCGTTGTCGGTAACATGGTTGGCGCTGGTATTTTCATGGTGCCAAGTACGTTAGCACAAACAGCAAGCCCTCTCGGTGTCACTTTAGCTTGGTTAACAACAGGGTTTGGTGTTTTAATGCTAGCTCTTGTTTTCGGTAATTTAGCAATTCGTCGTCCTGATTTAACGACAGGGCCACAAAGTCATGCATATGCTTTATTCTCATCACCAAAAAAGAAAAAAATGGCTGGTTTTAGTATGGTATGGGGATATTGGGTTGCAAACTGGGCAAGTAACGTTGCCATCATTACATCTTTCGCGGGATATTTATCACTCTTCTTCCCAATTATGAAAGATACACGACTACTATTTTCAATCGGTTCTTTTAACATAGAAGTCGGAAAACTAATTACATTTACGATTTGTTCCATCTTACTTTGGGGAACTCATATTATATTAACAAACGGTGTAAGCGGAGCTGGAAAGCTAAATTTCTTAGCAACAACAACGAAAGTAACTGGATTCCTTTTATTCATCGTCGTTACGTTATTTGCATTCGAAGCTTCTAAGTTTGGACAATGGTACACACCGATGATCGATAAATCAGGTGTATCACACGGCCTTCTTTCACAAGTAAACTTAGCTGCTCTTACAACGCTTTGGGCATTTATCGGAATTGAATCGGCAGTACTTTTATCAAACCGTGCTACCTCTCCTAAAACAGTAAAACGCGCAACGGTGGCTGGATTACTTATTACAGTTGCGATTTACTTAGGAATTACAATTTTAACAATGGGTGTTCTTCACGTTGATAAATTACAAGCTTCTGAACGTCCATTAGCAGATGCGCTAAATGCTGCAATGGGTCATGGCGGTGGGAAACTGATGGCATTACTTGCTCTTACTTCCCTATTCGGTTCCATCTTAGGCTGGATTTTATTAAGCTCAGAAGTACCGTATCAAGCAGCAAAAGAAGGTTTCTTCCCTTCCTTCTTCACGAAAACAAATAAAAAAGGAAGTCCAATTTACTCATTACGATTAACAAACATTATGTCGCAAGTGTTCTTATTCTCAACACTATCCGGAACCATTGCGGAAGCTTATACATTCGTTATTACCGTATCAACACTAGCCTACCTCATTCCATATCTCGTTTCACCAATCTTCCAGTTAAAACTAGTCGCAACTGGTGAAACATATAAAAATGAAATGCGGGCAAGAATTACAGATGGTATAGTCGCAGTTATTGCAATTTGCTACGCACTATGGGTTATTAAAACCGGCGCAGCCGATATAAAAACGTTCCTTCTCGGAATTGGTTTATTCGTAATCGGCTTTGCCTTCTATCCATTAATGAATCGTGATCAGAAAAAAAATAACGAAAAGAAAAACGGGCAAGTTGCATAACGCAATTTGCTCGTTTTTTCTTTTATAAAACATATATAATAGAACAAAGAGGTGAAAAACATGTCAATCGAATCACTATGGAGCAGTCGCTTCCAACAACATATGCAAAATATCATTACATACTTTGCACGTATGATTAACGGTTTACTATATAGCTTTATCTTCGTTGCCTGTATAGGTGCTTACTATTACGCAAAGTTTCTTAAGACAGCTCCTTCTAAAGGACTATCTTTATTACTTATTACAATCGTCCTAACAGCGATTATAACGAGATGCCCGATCCGTACATTTATGCAAAAACCTGATGCTGTCTATTTACTTGCATTAGAAGAGAAACTAACATCTTATTTTAAAAAATCTCTTCTATATAATTACATCATTCAACTTTTCCCATTATTATTTACGTTCCTTATTCTCGTTCCACTTGCCCTGCAATCATTACAATTAACTGTACCTTTCTTATGTACAATCTTTATCGTTTTAATGATTATGAAAGCTTGGAACATATATACACATTGGATGTGGCGTGATAGTCATGAAAAAAACATATGGTTCATTATTCGTATTACTTGTAACGCCATAATCATTTACATGCTGTTTTACTCGGCACATGTTCTCCTATTAGGCGGATTGCTCTTACTACTTGCTTTCCTACTTCTATATACGAAAAAACAGCCTACAAAACGAATACCGTGGGATTACATAATCGAACAAGAAGAAAAAATGAACGTTCGTTTTTATCAATTTGCTAGCATTTTCACCGATGTTCCGCAACTGAATAAGCAAGTAAATAAAAGGAAATGGCTTACAAATTGGATTGAACCTTTATTACATAAAAAACGAGCAACTTTCTTCTATTTACATACACTGGCATTTTTACGCGGGAATGATTATTTCGGTATATATATTCGCTTAGGGTTGATCGGTGCCTTCGCCTTATATTTTATACCAAATATATACGTTAAAGGCGCTATCGCTTACATCGTCCTATATATGATTTCTATGCAGCTACGTTCCCTGTGGAAATATTTTTCGGGAAATATTATCGTAGCATTATATCCAATTGATATTGAAAAACGAATGAAGCAATTTCTTCGCTTAATCTTTATATTGCTAATCATTCAACTCATTGTATTTTCAATTGTTATCCTCATTGCTACAGTACAATTTTTACATAGCCTTATCATTATGATTATCGGGGTACTCTGGATCAAATTTATTATTGTACCAAAAACGAAGAAACGAATTTCTTCATTTTAACGATTAAAAGCCAAGGAGAAAATAAATTACCTCCTTGGCTTTTTTATTTTTCTTCCTCAAACAAGAATCACTGAAATAACCGATATTTTATGATTTTCACATACAAAAACGATAATACATGTTTACGTCCTAATAAAAAGGGTATGTATTAAATTAACAGGGCAAAGGAACGGAAGGGAATGAGAAAAACATGAATTAAAGTTTCACTTTATAAAAGGCCTTGCCCAAGGATGATTCTGGAACCGACAATATAATGTAAGGAGCTGACTGCACTGAGTAAAAAAATTGCTATTTTAATAACGGATTATTTCGAGGATACAGAATACACAGAGCCAGTAGAAGCTTTTAATCAAAAGGGATATAAATTAACAACTATTGAAATGGAAAAAGATAAAACGGTACACGGTAAACAAGGAAAAAGTGAAGTCGTAATTGATAAAAGTATTGATGATGTTTCTCCAGAGAACTTTGATGCCCTCTTCATACCAGGCGGATTTTCCCCAGATATACTTCGTGCAGATGAGCGTTTTGTTCGCTTTAGCAAAACATTTATGGATGCGGAAAAACCCGTTTTTGCTATTTGTCACGGACCTCAGCTACTCATCACTGCACAAACACTTGAAGGACGCGATGTGACTGGATATAAATCCATTGAGGTCGATTTGAAAAATGCTGGCGGAAACTTTCATGATAAAGAAGTAGTCGTATGCCAAAATCAGCTAGTCACAAGTAGACAACCGGAAGACATCCCCGCTTTTATTGAAGAATCGTTGCGTATATTAGGATAGCTACTTTGGTTAACCTCCTTTTATTTGTATGAAAAAAATTTAACCAGTGGGGGTTTGTTCATCCCCCACTGGTTATTCCCCCCTCACCAACCAGGTGTTTACAGGAAATCCGCTTCCACAAATAGCGCGAGATAAATAAAAAGGGGGGAATCCAAAAGTTCAGTTTTAATGACCTTTGGATTCCCCTCTTTTTTCGTCCCAAAATTTCTAATCACTTTTCATAGGCAGTTCTCATATAGTGAAAATGACTATACAATTCCTATCCATAAGTTAAATAATGATTTTACACATATATAAATACAAAAGATGGGAGCCTTATTTATGAATAACAATCCACCTTCAACGCCTCCTAATCCTACAGAAACAAATAAGCGTGAAGTAACCTTACAAACGTTACGCGTCATTGGGCTTATTGTACTGATTAGTGGCTACATATTAGTAGCTCTTTCTGAAGTAGGAACGTTAAAAAATCTTTTGCTACAGCCTAGTAACACTCCAGACTTAGCTGAAGTGGATCCGTTTTAAAAAGAAAAAACATACCCTTCTTCTTTAAAAAATGTAACAATTGATTCATTCGGCTCGACAAATTTTGCGAAGTTATGGATACAGCCATCCCCGCATTAAATACGGGAATGGCTGTAATTATTGAATGAATTCTTCTAAATGGTTCTTCAAGTTCTCTAAATACTTCTCAACAGTAGGATGCTTCACCACATCATAACAAGCAAAACTCTTTAACGAACTCATGCCAAGAAACTTTTGCACGCGGTGTAAATGGCTAAGCGCTGACTCTAAACTTTCCCCTTCAAAGAACTTCGTCTTATCTCCAAATGCCTTTTCAGGTGCATTCCAAGTTGTAGAAAGCATATACTGCTTCTCTTTTAATAAACCACCTGTTCCATATTCATCAGCACCTTTAAAGAACAAACCGTATTCATATACTTCATCCATATACGTTTTAAATAAGCCCGGTACACTAAACCAGTAAATCGGTGTTTGATAAATCACAACATCGGCCCATAAAAACTTATCTTGTTCTTCCTTAATACTATAGCCATCTTGAACCGTTGTTGTTTTCACATGATGATTCTCGCTTAATACCGTTACCATATGATCCACTAACGTTTTATTTAATCTGCCTTCCTTTGTACCGTATTTTTCATGTCCATTTATAATGAATATATTTTTCATCGCTTTTCTCTCCCTTATTTTACTCCTCGGCTATTAACCCAAGTTGCTGTTTCAGCGTAAGATTATCTTCTAAATGCCAGTCTTCCGTTATCTTTCCGTCTTTCACATGTAAAATATCAATTGCAAAAAAATTGATTTTCTTATCATTATGCGTTCCTGTAAAAGAAAGACGAGCTGTTACTTTATCACCGACGACTAATAAATCTTCAATCTCGCAATGTATATCAGGCACAACTTTACGAAAATTTTGCGCTGCAAACTTTAATCCTTCAGTTCCTTGCGGTCGCCCTTTCGGCAATGTATTATCGGAAAAATTTTCAGAAACAGTTTGCAGAATAAGTTCCTCCTTACCTGTATCCCAAAATGCATAAAAACGCTGCGCTGCATGAACCATTTCTGTCGCTTCTTTTTTACTTAGTGAGGGATCAATTGTCATTGCTTTTGGCTTTGGCATTTCTTTTAATAGCTGGACTTCAGTTTTTTCTTCCACGCCGCATGCTACAAGTACAATACAAACAACAAACAAACTAAGAAATACAAACAACTTTTTTATCCCCATGAAAATCACCTCCTCATCTAAACCCTTTTTATTTCGTATTGCTATTGTATATGCACTAACTTCCTTTATGGAAGTAGTGATATTTTTTTCATATAGTTACCAAAAATATAGTTTTGTGATACTATAAAGCAAATTCATTCAAAAAAATTTTATGGAGGCTAGTTCCATGAACAATATAGATCCAGTTGAATTAACGAAAGGTTTACCTGGCATACCTTGTCCTATTGCTAAAACCCTTGATGTAATTCGTACAAAATGGACGTTTTTAATCATTCGTGACCTTCTTATTGAAGGAACATTACGCTTTAGTGATTTACAAAAATCAATGGACGGGATTAGTCCGAAAACATTATCGCTTCGACTAAAAGAATTAGAATCTCAAGGCATTATAACGAGAAAAGTATATCCAGAAGTTCCGCCTCGTGTAGAGTACACATTAACGGATAAAGGAAAGCAATTAGAGGGGATTTTCATTGAATTAAAACGGTTTGGATTAAGCTTATAAAACAAAAACCCCTTACCGTCGTAAGGGGTTTTATTACTTCGCAAAACTTTCAGCTAGCTGTTTCTCTCTCCACATAAATGTAATGCCGAGACCAACTATTAAAACAACTCCTGAAAATGCATATGGATAATGAATATTCATATCAAATAATATTCCGCCCATCGCTGGTCCTGCGATATTTCCTAAACTCGTATAAGTCGAGTTCATACCAGCAACGAATCCTTGCTCTTTTCCAGCTGCTTTTGATAAAAACGTCGTTAAAGCTGGACGAAGTAAATCAAATGCTAAGAAAATGAAGCAAGTAACGAGAAGTACAATCCAATAATTAAAGACTACAGTTGAAACGAAGGCTAATACTGCACCTACAATTAAACATATTTGAATTAACACTTTTTCACCGAACATGTCGACCAATTTGCCAAACATAAAGACTTGCACAACTACCCCAAAGATTGAACTAATTGTAATAATTGCTGCGATATCTTTCGGTGTGAATCCAAACTTATGATCAGAAAACAGACTAAACACAGTTTCATACGCTGATAATCCGAATGCGAGTACAAATACGATAATAAATGCAATTGCATACATTGGATGTAATGATTTCTTTAAATCACCAATAAAACTTGATTCTTTCGTATTAGCAGAAATCTCTGCAAGCTCTTCCTTCGTTAACGGCTCTTTTAAAATAAAGATCGAAATTACACATGCTATAAAAGCAATTGCTGCTGCTACGAAAAACGGTACACGTATACCATACTCTGCAATAAATCCGCCAATTCCAGGCCCTATAATAAAACCAGTACTAATTGCCGCTGATAAATATCCCATCGCCTTTGGACGTTCCTGCATAGATGTAATATCCGCAACATATGCCGTAACACCAGGCATAATAAACGCAGCACTAATTCCGCCTAACACCCGTGCTGCATAAAGCATCCACACATCTTTTCCTAATCCAAAAAGAAGTTCTGAAACACCAAAAATAAATAATCCAATGATGATCATTTTCTTCCTACCGTAAAGATCGACCCACCGGCCTGTAATAGGTGACGTAATGAGCTGAGCCATCGCAAACACTGCAACGAGATACCCCATCGTCTTCCCTGTTAAACTCATGTCATTCATAAAGGACGGCATAACCGGAATGATTAATCCAATCCCTAAAAAAGCGATAAATATATTACTCAAAAGAATGACTAATACCATCTTTTGTTCTTTTATCGGTTTCTTCACTTTTTAACACCTCTTCCCGTAAGTTCCTCAAAAAAATAATGCCTAAGAACCTTTTTCTTTATCCTGCTATTTGTGAGCTAATCATGAGTAGAGATGCCTCCACTCATTAGAATTTCACACTATCCTTCCACACATACATAAGCATTAGGTGAATGACTATCATTCAGTTCCCCTTAAAAATGAACCTACCTTTTCAGACAGGTTCACCTCACTATTTCTTTATATGTAGTGCATGTGTTAAAAAATCTAGTACTTCTGCCTTTTGTAGCTCGACTTGCTCCTCATCTTTATGATCATATAAATAAACTTGTTCCGCCGCTGATTCAACAAGAGCAATAAATAACTTCGCTGTTCGCTCCGCATGAACCGAATCACGAATTTCACCAGCTTCTTTCGCCTCACTTAAAAATTCGCTTAACCACATATAAAGAGGCTCATACACAGCTTCCCATTCTTTTATATGTTCTGTAGATGCAAGACCCGCATACATTAAAGCTTGTATTTCACGATATTCCTCTATAAAGTGAAACACCGCATCTATTACTTGCGTCACTTTACTTAAGAAAGGCGCATCGTTTTGCACTTTTTCTTTCACTGCAAGTATCATCTTTTCAACCATCACTTCTGCTATTGCAGGCATAACAGATAACTTAGAAGGAAAATATAAATAGAAAGTTCCTTGTGCAATGCCAGCCAATTTCACGATATCAGAAATCTTCGTTTTTTCAACGCCCTTTTCCTGAAACACTTCAATAGCTGCATAGACAATTTTCTCTTTTTTATTCATCATCTAAACCCTTTCAAACGCGTATTGAATGACTGTCACTCATTTTATAAAATAACTAGCTGTACTGTCAATTATCGTGCACTTTTTATCATAAAAATCTCCTAACGACTTGTTAGGAGATACAGTATATTTTTATGAAAGAGCCTTTAATCCTGTCACTCCGCATACAATAAGAGCCACACTAATGATACGTGCTTTACTTTTCGACTCACCAAATAGGAACATGTTTAATAAAACGGCACCTGCTGTTCCAATACCAATCCAAACCGCATACGCAACACTGACTTGTAAAAATAAGAAAGATGTATACAAGAATGCGAAGGATGTAGCAAATCCACCTATATAAATCGCACCATTTGCTAACGTCTTATCTTTACTATACATTTTAAGACCGATCACACCGACTATTTCACTAATTGCAGCACAAAATACGAAAAACCAACCCATCTTTAAGCAGCTCCTTCCACAGTTTCTTCTTTATTATCAGCTAACTTTAAACCGATAACGCCGGCTACAACCATCACGATAAAGAATAACTTTCCTACACTGAAACTTCCGCCGAAAAGGAATACATCCATTAAGAAAGTTCCTACCGTACCAGCTCCGGCAAAAATGGCATATACCGTTCCTGTCGCAAGATGTTCACACGCTTTAGAAAGGAAGTAAAAATCAACAGCGATAACACCTAAAATAATAATCCAATGCCACCAAGTATCGGCGGTATTAAAACCAAACACCCAAAAAATTTCGAAGATACATGTTAATATGACATATAACCAAGCTCTATTTTTCATACCTCTCACCTCTTATGACTGACTATCAGTCATTTTTGTTTTAAAAAAATATTCCCTTACATCACTACTATATATAACAACTATCATCCTCATTTACCATTATATTTGTTCCATTTCCAAGCAAACTATATCCTACTCCATAAAAATGACTGAATGTCATTCATAAATATTGTACATGAATATTTTAAGAACTGTCAATGCCGAAAGCTTTTTTGAAATTTCTTTCATCCGATTTGTATATTTCCTAATAACCTGTCAATACTGCTAGTAACATAATATTTTCTCCACTCCCCCTTGGAGAGATCCCTTTAATAGAGCAGTTAGCTTTTGCTAGCTGCTCTTTTTATTTGCCGGCACACTATAAGATCAAATCCATTTTTATCATAAATAATTAAGGGTCGGATTATGTTTTCTATTTATTTTCCAAAGAGGCTTTGTATGCAATAATCTTATTCTCCAACATCTTTTCTGTAATGACTAAGTTTTCTCTTTGCATCTGAATAGATTTTCTATGATCTTCTAGGAGCTGTAAACGAGCTTCGGTTGTATGCTCCCCTTCTAAATATAACCTAGCATATTCTCTTATTTTCGCTATTGGCATTTGCGTTTGTTTTAATTTCATGACAAACTGCAGCCACTTTATATGTGACTCTTCATAAAGTCGATTCCCATTTGTATCACGATTTGCAATTAATATATTTTCCTTTTCATAATAACGTAGTGTATGTGTACTCACTCCTATTAATTTAGCCACCTCGCTAATTGTGTACATACTCTAACTCCCTCCATGTGCTTACCCTCATATATTTTAGAGCCTTATCAAATTATAAAAAACATTTGACTTAGAGTATACTCTAACAAATAAAATCTAACCATAATACATTTATTTGAACTTAGGGGGACTTTATATGAAATATACTGTTATTACTGGTGCTAGTTCTGGAATTGGCTATGAATCAGCTTTAGCCTTTGCATCTCGCGGAAAGAACTTAATACTTGTAGCTCGAAGACAAGAAGAATTAGACGGATTAAAATTAAAAATTAACGAAATGAATCCAAAATTAGATGTTGTTATTCGAAGAACAGATTTATCTATTACGGAAAATGTTTATAAGCTGTATGAAAGCCTACAAGCCTTTCAAATTGAAACGTGGATTAACAACGCCGGTTTTGGTAATTTCGCCTCAATTGCTGAACAAAATTTAAATAAAATAGAGACGATGTTGCATGTAAATATAGAAGCACTAACTATACTCTCTTCTCTTTTCGTTCGAGATTATTCCATGGTTGATGGAACCCAGCTTATCAACGTTTCATCGGGCGGTGGATACACGATCGTTGCTGATGCTGTTACGTATTGCGCTACGAAATTCTATGTAAGTGCATTTACAGAAGGTTTATCTCACGAATTGAAACAACAAGGTGCAAAACTGCAAGCAAAAGTTTTAGCTCCTGCTGCAACTGAAACAGAATTTGCAAAACGTTCATTTGATATTGACGAATTCCAATACAATAATGTTGTACCGAAATTCCACACTGCAAAACAAATGGCACAATTTATGCTTGATCTTTACGATAGCGATAAAGTTGTAGGGCTTGTCGATGGTGCTACTTATAACTATGAGCTTAAAAATCCCATTTTTAATTTTGCTGTAAGAAAAACGAATTCAAGTTCTTAATTTCCCCTAAAATATAGATACCCACTATTAATTAAATAATAGTGGGACTTTTTTCTCTCTGAAAATTTCAACCAACATACCGAATCATCGCCACCTCATCACAATAATCAACCTTTGGACAATGTCTACAATCAATCCATACTTTCTCTGGTAACGCCTCTCTATTCACAAAATCAAACCCGCACTTTTGAAAAAATTCCGTTTCATATGTTAAGGAAATAACTCTACTCACTTTTATTTTCGCTGCCCCATTTATTACATGGTTCACCAGCATACGCCCGATTCCTTTTCCTGCATATGTATGCGAAACGACTAATGACCTTACTTCTGCAAGGTCCTCCCCTAACACATGTAAACCAGCAACTCCAACGATTTCTTCCCCTTCTTTCATAACATATAAACATTGTAAATATTGATAGAGAGATAAAAGAGAGCGCGGTAAAACCACTCCCTCTTTTGCATAATCTTCAATGAGACTATAAATTTCTTTCACATCACTCGTAACCGCATTAAAGATTTTCATATTATATCCCCTTGCCCCTAATATTAATATTTATAAACCGAAATGAATTTAAATACATAATTTTATATAATAATACATCTCTCTTTTCTCTTCGTCAATCACTTTATACAAACAAAAAACCGAGCAATCTAATCGATGCTCGGTTCCTCATTTCGGATCGGTAATACCGTCGAATATTTAATTTCACGAAGTGCTAAACTCGTCTGTATACGTGTAATACCAAGCTTGTTCAGTTTTCTAATAAACTGCTCCAGCTCTTTACGATCACGATTTGCAACCTTTAATAAATAATCATACTCTCCTGTTAAACAGTGACACTCTAACACTTCAGGCATCGATTCTAATTCTTTTTCCAACACGTCAAGTTTATCCGATTGATGAATATTCGTACTCATAAAAATGAAGCATAACAAATCAAAACCAAGCTTTTCTTGATTTAAAATGGCTACTTGCTTATCAATGAACCCTTCTCCATCTAATCTTTTTATTCTCGCATGCATCGCAGCTGGTGATAAATTAACGCGTCGCGCAAGTTCTGCATTACTTACTTGAGACTCCTTCTGCAATATATCTAAAATTTGTACGTCTAAATCATCTAACACTTTAATAACTGACGACTCCATCAAAATTCCCCCTTTTTATTACCGATGATTATTCGAAAAAACACATTATAATCTATTTAAAACTGAATATTTTTCCACAAATATCATCAAAAACAAAATATTTTATCGACTTTTATCCATTATACAAAATAATATATTACAGAATAAAGAAAAATGCTAAAATTATTTACAATTCACATTGATTACAACAAAGGGGATTTTAATATGCCTTATTTTTATGTCTTTTTACTATTACTAACTAGCTTATTATGGGGAGGAAATTTCGTCGTTGGAAAATCGCTCGTTAATCACGCGTCTCCGATGACACTTACAAATTTAAGATGGATGATTGCGATCGTTTGTTTATTACCGATGGTTTGGTTTAAAGAAAAGAAAATCATTCCACCTCGTGCTGCACTACTTCCGCTACTACTAATGGGGATTTCAGGGGTCGCTCTTTTTAACATCTTTCAATTTCTAGCACTAGAAAAAACATCCGCAACAAATGTAGGGCTTATTTCTACATTAAATGCGATTTCAATTGCACTATTTTCAGTATTATTTCTAAAAGAAAAAGTAAATACACTTCAAATTCTATCCATGATTCTTTCATTCTTTGGGGTTATTCTTGTCCTATTAAAAGGTAACTTTGCACTTTTATTTTCACTACATTTTAATAGCGGCGATTTATGGATGATGGCAGCTGTTTGTATTTGGGGAATGTATTCTGTTTGTAGTAAATGGGCAACAAAAACAACTACACCGCTCATGGCAACATTATACTCTGGTATTTTCGGCGTTATTCTATTACTGCCATTTAACATAGGGAGCTTCACTGTTACAAACATAAATACTTCTTTCCTAACATCACTTTTATATACTGGGCTTATTTCCACAGTTCTTTGTATGGTGTTTTGGAATATTGGCGTGCAAAAATTAGGAGCGACTACATCCGGTATTTTTCTAAACTTCAATCCGATTTTTACAGCTATTTTAGCATTCCTTTTCCTCGGAGAAGAACTAACGTGGATACAAATTTTCGGGACAATGATCGTTGTGACGGGATGTTATTTATTTTCTCATTTCAAAACGGTTACTGTTCAGCCAACTAGAGCTTTAATGCGAAAACATTCTTAATCAAAAACATCGCCATCAAAGTGGCGATGTTTTTATTTACCTTTCATTTCTTTCACATACTGTTTTTCTTCTTCTGGCGATAAACGTTCTGTCGCCTTTCCAGTATCACCACCTTGAATTTCCCACAAAAAGTTATGCTCCTCAACCGTTTGTGAAAAATCCCCTTTCTCCCAGCGCTCTAAAGTGGCAAGTAACTTTGATTTATATTTAAAATTTGTACTACTTTCTACTGCCTTCTTGGCACTAACAATTTCCCTATTTGTCATTTCAATAAATCCCCATTTTTCAGAGGATTTCACTTTTTGATGTACCATCCTATGCATGGTAGAAATAATTTCATCCTCACTAAATTGTGGCTTCTCTTCCGTAACTTTCTTGTCCTTTTGGCTCATCACTTTTTGTGTTTTAAGACTCTTCTCCTCTTCCTCTATATAATTAAGAAGTTTAGTAACACCGAATACAGCTCCTATCGCAATTACAATCATTGTAATTGCCCCTATTATCCATTTCTTCATATTATATACTCCCCATTCCCCTAATAATCACATAAACAAATGGAATCGCCTGTGCACAGTCGATTCCATTTGTTTCCTTATTTTATTTTAAACCTTCATCGCTTCTCGTACAATATAACTATCCACATATTGCTTGAATTTTACGATTTTTCCATTTTCAAGTTGCCATACGTGAACAAACTCAGCTTCAAATGATTTTCCCGTTTCTTTATAAACTCCTGAATAAACACCTTCAGCAATAATTACATCTTTTCCGTTTACTTCATGGTACATATTTACACTCGCCTTATAATCATCCCATTCTGATCCTAATCGGTTAAATACATTTTCCATAATTGCTTCTACACCTATATAAGTTCCCCCGTACGGGAATCCTTCTGCCTCTGTCCATTCTACTTTTTCAGCGAGGGCTTCTACTAAATGTTTTGCATTCGAAGAAGCTGATCCTTCATAGGTACTTCGAATAATTTCTAAATTTGATTTAGACATATTAATTCCTCCCGTTTTATTTATTTTTTACACAAGTTGTAATCGATACAGTTACAACTTGTGTAAAAAAATATTTAAATTGTTTTATTCTTAATCCATTAGTTGTAATCATTATAGTTACAATTATGATTCAAGTCAACAATTCATACATAAGTTTACTTCGCTTTCATTACTTTCTCTTTTACGAAACGATCTACATATCCTTCTGCTTTTACAACAAATAAATACGCACCCATTGCTAATAATGCAAGATCTAATTCATACCCTGGATTCTTTCCATCCCCTAATAAACCTGCTGCTCCATTTACCTTTACGATAGCTCCAGCTAAAATAAGAGCAAATAACAATCCTACATATCTTACGCCTAAACCGATAATTAATAATATACCACCAACTAATTCAACTGTTGCTACGCCGTATGCAAGACCACCTGGTAAGCCGATGCTTGTAAACCATCCTGCTACGTTATCGATACCTGATTGAAACTTCGCTAAACCGTGTGCAAAGAACGTTACTCCTAACACGATACGAATAATTAAATTCCCAATATGTTGATTCATTTTGAACTCTCCTTTTTGTTTTGTTATGGTGAACTTTTATTTACAAGTCAAAACAATACGGTATTTCATTTCATTCGTCAAATACTTTTTTTAAGGAAACAAAAAACATTATCCCTTTTACGGATAATGTTTTCCTACAAAATAGCGTTAATTCAAGCTTTTACTCTATCGCACAAAAAAAGTTGAAACATTTTTCCAGCACCAACATACGGCAATAAAGACAAGTCCTCTTCTACAACCATTCCAACAACGTTCACTTTCTCATCCTTAGGCAACTCATGTACAACAACTTGCATCTCTCCTGCATATCTACCGTACAATTCATTATCAATTGTAATGCTGCCTTTCTTTCTTGCAATGGCATCCATCGGCTGTAAAATCACTTTATGCTCCTCTCGCGATTCTACAGAACGAATGACATCACGAGCTGGATCTAGTCTATTTGTATGCACTTGTTCTACCATTTTTAATACTTCACTTTTCTTTATCAATGGCTCATACTGCAGCGGAATAATTCCTCTGCTCGCACTCGCTATCTCTTGTACACTCTCTACACTTCCGCTTATATCCCCGATTAGCACCTTATCGACACCACAATCTTGTACAAGTTCTAAGTACGCTTCAAGTGGGCGCATATTACGGTGCTTTTCTAACGTTGGTAAGCCTTCATATAGCGGACCACGTTTTTCACCATCTCCCGGAATAAATGCCATCGTTTTTATGCCGCACTCATGTAAGTATTCATTTTGTTTTTGTAAGAATGATTTTGCTAATCCTGTTTCTGGACGCGGATAAAAATTATGCCACGCTTCTACATTCTCTACCTTTATATTTTCTATGATTAACTCTGTCCAAAATGAATCTGTAATCGTACTCGCATTTAAAGCTACTTTCATTTTATGAGATACGCGTGCAATTTCTTTCGGTGTGATGCCGTAGTCCATTCGTAAACCAGTAATGCCCCAGTCTACTAACTCTTCGACATTTTCGTACGTCATTCCTAAATGGTGTAACGATTTTGGAGAAACATCGACCATTAATTCCATTTCATATTTGAGAGCTTGTTTCCCAAGTATTTCAATTAACTCTTTATACGTACCAGGATCATCCTCTGGTATATGAAGTGATGTGAAAATAGATGAAAACCCGTTTTCCTTCGCTACTTTTAGCCACTCTTCTTGCTTCTTTACGCGTTCTTTTGCAAGATAAATTGAAACTCCTATCATATGAATCTCCCTTTCTATGAATAGAAAAAGAGAAAGGAATCCCTTTCTCTATATGTTTTCTGCCATTTCTTCTTTGAATCCGAAGAAGTACGTAAAGATGAATCCGAACGTATATGCCACTACTAATCCAAGGAAATATAATAAATATTTATTATCAGCAATTAACGGAATTAATGATAATCCTGATACACCGATTCCGAGTGCGGCTGTTTTCATAACTGCTTGAAATGCACCGCCAACTGCTGCACCTAAACAAGCTGTAAGAAACGGTTTCCCAAGTGGTAATGTAACCCCGTATAATAACGGTTCGCCAATTCCTAAAAATCCAACTGGTAATGCACCTTTAATTACGTTACGAAGTCGTTTGTTTTTTGTTTTTACAAAAATCGCAATCGCTGCTCCTACTTGCCCAGCCCCAGCCATTGCTAGTACTGGTAATAAAGGCGTTACGTGCGTTTGATTAATAAACTCCATATGAATTGGTGTTAAACCGTGATGTAATCCGACCATAACGAGAGGTAAAAATGTTCCAGCAAGCACTGCTCCAGCAAATGCGCCGCCAATACTTAAAATACCATTAATTCCGCTTGTAATTCCTTCAGATAAGAAACCTGCTACCGGCTGAATGGCTAACATCGTTACGATACTTACTACTAACACAGTAATGAGCGGTGTCACGATAATATCAACTGCATTTGGCACAGCTTTTCGAACTTGCCTTTCTACTACAACCATAAGCCATGCTGCAAAAATAACTGCAAACAATCCGCCCCGTCCGGGTACGAGCGCTTCACCGAATAATTTTACATTCGCCATTGCCGGGTTAAAAATTAAAATACCAGCAATCGCCCCAAGAACTGGTGTCCCACCAAACTCTTTCGCTGTATTCCAGCCGACTAAAATTCCTAAGAATGTAAAGATACCACCGCCAATGAGTAGTAACATTTGCAGCCACGTTGCATTCGGATCAGCACCTGCGTTTTTCGCAAAGTTAGCGACCCCGTTTATAATCCCTGACGCAACAAGACCTGGAATTAACGGAATGAAAATACTTCCTATTTTTCTTAAAAAGTTTTTCACTGGTGTATTATTTTTCTTCTTAATCTCTGACTTCATCTCTTGCCCAAGATCTTCAAGGTGATGATCTGCCACCTCACCAATTCGCAGTCCTGTTAAACCTTCCATTGCAGCTGCTACTTTATTTACTGTCCCTGGGCCAACAACAACTTGAAGCGTCTCATCTTCAATAACACCCATAACCCCTTCAACCTTTTTCAAAAGATCCATATTCACTTTACTTTCATCATGAAGCGTTAATCGTAGTCTCGTCATACAATGAGCAATGCCACGAATATTTTTTACTCCCCCAAGTTGCTCTGAAATCTCTTTGGCCATTCTCTCTTCTTTCTTCATAATAGAATCCCCCTCCCTATTATTTTATAGTGCCTTCTTCACAAACCCTTTCGCTTCTTTTAATTTCTCCAGTGCTTCCCCATACTCACACTGCAATAACACCATAACAATTGCAGCTTTCACATTACGTTCTGCTTTTTCATAACACTCTGCTGCTACTTCATAACTAACGCCTGTTGCTTCCACAATAATTCGTTTTGATCGTTCTACTAACTTTTCATTTGTAGATTGAACATCTACCATTAAGTTTTTATATACTTTCCCAACACCAATCATAGAAGCTGTTGAAATCATATTAAGCACTAATTTTTGCGCTGTACCAGCCTTCAAACGCGTTGATCCTGTTAAAATTTCTGCGCCTGTTTCTACTTCCACATTTAGTTTTGCATATTTACTTATTTCAGCATTTTTATTACAAGAAATACTCGCCGTGCTCGCTCCCACGCTAGCCGCGTACTTCAAACCGCCAATTACATAAGGAGTTCGACCACTTGCCGCAATTCCAATTACTGTATCTTTCTCGTTTAATCCAATACTCTTTAAATCTTCTTCTGCTAACTCTTCGCGGTCTTCGGCACCTTCCACCGCCTTAGTAAACGCTTTCAATCCACCTGCTATAAATCCTTGCACCATTTTATCATCTGTTCCAAATGTCGGCGGACATTCCACCGCATCCAAAATACCTAAACGGCCACTCGTACCAGCCCCAATGTAAATTAATCGGCCCTCATCTTCAAAGGATTTAATGACAATCTGTACAACCTTTTCAATTTCTTCTATTTCATTTTCAACTGCTAACGCAACAGTTCGATCTTCTTCATTCATACTTTGTAACACTTCTTTTATGCTCATCTCATCTAAATTCATCGTCTTCTCATTACGATGTTCTGTCGATAAATTTTCTAACATATTACCACCCACTTTGAAATTTAATTTCATACTTTCATTATAACTTCAAGAAATTTAAAATCAATATTACTTTATTATTTTATGAAATTTTATTTCTTTTCATGACGAATTTATGTCTGTACGAAAAAAAAGATGGGTTCCCCATCTTTTCATTTTAACTTCCGTAATCGCAGAGCTTCTTCTCTTGTCTCCATAAATTGATCCAACACTTTATTACCAATACGATTAAAAGTAATCACATATAAAGCATCAATCATGTTCAGCTGTGTCATTCTCGAAGCAATACTCGCAATACGATGATCTTGCTCTACATCTGGCATACAAAGACGAATATCCGCCTCTTTATATAACGGTGATGATTGATCAAGCTTCGTAATTCCGATAACAGTTGCACCCTGTCTCTTCGCATACTGCGCCATTTCAAGTACATCTTTCGTACGACCAGATGTTGAAATTGCAACAAATATATCGCCTTCTTTTAAATTCGTCACAAGCGGCAACATCATATGAAAATCAGATAGCATCATCGCTGTAAATCCGAGTCTTGTAAATTTATAAGCCCCGTCCATCGCCGGAGTAGCTGACCCGCCTACCCCGTAAAATATAATTTTATCTGCATTTACAATACGATCTGCAGCTTTCTCAAGTTCCTTTTTATCTATCGCAGTAACGCTCGCCTCAATTGCAGCTTTATTCACATACGTAACTTTATTAAACAAGTCATACGGTCCATCTTCCGTATTCATAACTGAAAAATCATTAATATTATAATCAGCAATCGTCAATTCACGAACGAGCGCGATTTTAAATGCTTTAAAGCTTCCAATCCCAATCGACTTACAAAAGCGAACAACACTCGCCTCACTTGCGCCTGCATTCGTTGACACTTCTTTCGTCGTTAAGTTCGGAACAATTTCTGCATTCCCCATTATGTACATGGCAACCTTCTTTTCAGCTGGTGAAAATTGATCCATATTACTTTCAATTTTAAATAGTAATGTTGAAGCTTTCACTATTTAACCTCCACTTCTTACGGTTGCTTTCACTTATTTTCTCTTGCTTCAAAAAGATAAAAACCATCATCGCCAGGAGGATGGTGAACAATTACAGTTCGATCCCCTTTTTTATATGACGTTATTTCACCTTCAGATCGCTGTTTTTCCCATCCATGTATCCAAATTGCAAAGTCAGGTACAAAAGCAGTGTACTTATAGTCTTTCGGATTTTCGTCTTCTACATAAGAAGAAAAAATAGAAACTGGAAAATCTTTCACTTTTGATTCTTTCCATGCAGTAAATGGTATACATAGTGCAATAAGTATGATTACACCGATAACCTTCCCCTTCGTAATCCTCACACATTTTCTCTCCTCGACTTATCATATACGTAGATTTTACCATAATTACAACCTATTCACGCTATATGACTATTGCTTTTTTCCAATAAAAAAGAGCTTACCTACATCAGATAAGCTCTTCCTCTCTATACAAAATACTTCTTCAAAAGAGGCGGCGTAATAATCGTCGTTAATATAACAACAATAACAATCGCTGTGAAATTTTCTTTCGCTAATAAATTCGCCGCAAGTCCATTCGCTGCGATGATAAGCGCCACCTCTCCGCGCGAAACCATCCCCGCACCGATACTAATAGAAGATTGAAGGTTGAACCCTGTCAGTCTTGCTCCTAAACCTGATCCGATTAACTTTGTAAAAATCGCAATAAGCGTCATGATGATAATGAACCAAAGCTGGCTTCCGATACCTTGAAATGTAATTTCCATTCCAATACTTACGAAGAACACTGGCACAAATATCGCATATGCAATCGGTTCAATTTTATGCTCTACTTCGTGCTTATACTCTGTTTGCGAAATGGCAATTCCGGCTGCAAATGCCCCAATAATACCTGCGATCCCCATCATTTCACTGTAATACGAAAATGAGAAACAAATAATAAGAGCTGCACTAATTAACGCTTCTGTTACGCGAAGTGGTACGAGCATTTTCATAATCCATGGAACAACTTTCCAAGATATGAAAACGATACTGACAAAAAAGATAATTTTCTTTGCAATGACAAGCGTTACATTTACATCTTGTGTACCTAAAAAACTCATCACAAATGCTAATAAAATAACAACAATTACATCATCAAATACAGCTGCCCCTAAAATCGTCGTACTTTCTCTCGTATTCATTTTCCCTAAATCTCTTAATGTTTGAACAGAAATACTAACCGAAGTGGCACAAAGTAATAACCCTAAAAAAATCGCATGCGACTGTAACATGCCAAACGCAAGTCCTGCTAAATACCCACCAAGGAACGGGAAAATAATTCCTCCCATCGCTACTGCGAATGCAGATTTCAAATTTCGATTTAACTCTTCTAAATCTGTTTCAAGCCCTGCCATAAACATAAGTAGTAAAACACCTATCTCACTCAGTTCATCAATGAGTTCAGAACTATTAATAATACCAAGTACAGCCGGACCGATAATAATACCGACAATTAATTTACCAAGTACAGAAGGCTGGCCAAGCCTAACACTAATATCACCAGCTAATTTTGTACAAAGTAAAATGACGACAAGTTCAAAATAAAATAACATAACATCTTCTCCTACTTTATAAAGTGAAACTTTTACGAGTGGTTTTGTCACTCTGTTAATCCTCGTCCATTCCTGCCAGTAGTTTCCCCTATTCATTCGCATTTTATTTGTCATATTTTTATTTGACAAAATATTCTGAATTATATTAAGATTAATCCAGCAATTTTAAAAAACTACCTACCATAACTGTACCTCCATTTACTTACATACTCTTTTCTAGTGGGCTCATACTATATTCGCAGTTATGGAAATGAAAAAACGGGGGGAGAGTCCAAAGTGAAGTCATTATTACGAAAAAAACCGCTTAGTACTGAATCACCACGGCAGTTAGAGAGAACATTAACTGCACTTGATTTAACATTTTTAGGAATTGGCGCCGTAATTGGGACAGGGATCTTTGTATTAACAGGTATAGTCGCAGCGAAACATTCTGGTCCTGGTATTATGCTATCATTCCTTATTGCTGCATTTACTTGTGCTTGTGTAGCCTTTTGCTATGCCGAATTTGCTTCTTCTATCCCTGTCTCAGGAAGTGTGTATACTTATGCATACATGACAGTCGGAGAAGTCGTCGCCTTCATCGTCGGCTGGTGTTTAATGCTCGAATATTTACTTGCAGTCGCGGCTGTAGCTGTCGGTTGGTCTGGTTATTTACAATCTTTACTACAAGGGTTTAACATCCATCTGCCCGCCATAATCGCCTCGGCCCCTGGCGTAGGAAAAGGCGGCATTATTGATTTACCGGCTGTTTGTATTTTACTACTCATTACGGGCCTTTTAAGTTTCGGTATACGCGAAAGCGCACGCATTAATAATGTTATGGTTCTTATCAAGTTAGCTGTTATTATCGCCTTTATCGTAGCAGGCGCAAAATACGTAAAACCTGAAAATTGGACGCCATTCATTCCATTCGGATACGACGGTATCATTACTGGAGCTGCCACTGTATTCTTCGCCTTCTTAGGCTTTGATGCAATCGCCACCGCTGCAGAAGAAACGAAAAAACCACAGCGCGATTTACCAATTGGCATTATCGGTTCCCTTCTTATTTGTACTGTTTTATACATGATTGTATCTTTCGTTTTAACAGGTATGGTTCCGTATACACAATTAGATGTTTCTGATCCAGTTGCGTTTGCCTTACACTTCGTTGGCGAAGATACAATTGCAGGACTACTCGCTGTTGGAGCGATGACTGGAATGACAACCGTTCTCTTAGTCGTTATGTATGGACAAGTTCGCGTTTCTTATGCGATGAGCCGCGACGGGCTACTTCCAAAAGCGTTAGCACGTGTGAATAATAGAGTAAAAGTCCCTTTATTAAACACGTGGATCACTGGTGTTGTTGCCGCTTTATTAGCAGGACTTTTAGACTTACATTTACTAGCGAATTTAGTAAACATCGGCACATTAACAGCCTTTACATTCGTTTGCTGCGCGGTACTCATTTTACGAAAAACACATCCTGATTTAAAACGTGGATTCCGCGCACCTTTCGTACCTGTATTACCAGTTGTCGCGATTCTTTGCTGTTTATATTTAATGATTAATTTGTCTAAAACGACATGGATTAGCTTTATAGCTTGGCTTATAGTTGGCTTATGTTTCTATTTCTTCTACTCTAGAAAACATAGTCATTTAGCTACTGAAAAAACAAATGATGAAGAGAAAAAAGCATAACAAAATAGCTCGCCGATAAAACGGTGAGCTATCTTTCTGTATTATTATATTTTTTCGTTAACGATTGTAAAATGAAAAATATGCCGATGCAAGCTGTAAACGATGCCCAATTTCCTATCGGTGTAGAATATTTTAAAACGCCAATACCTACAAGCACTATGAAAAGAATCACCTGATATATGAGCTTCCACTTTTGCATATATTCCCTCCTTTACTTCGTTCCCTTCTTTTTCTTCTTCCATGCATTTAGACTATCAAAGAAGAAATTAATAAATAACGTGCCTAAACCCGCTAATAAAAACGTCATTAAAAATAGAACCCATATACTTTTCTCTTTTAAGAAATAATATCCTACAAGGAGCACAACCGCGATCCATACATATTCAAGAATTCTTTTTAGCTTTTTCTCTTCCAAATTATTCGCTCCCTCATTCTATACTATTTTTAGTATAACAAAAAAGAAGCCTATCATGATAAGCTTCTTTTTCTTCTCTCTTATTTGTTTATGCTTTTTTCAACGAGTGAAATCGCATATTCCAACGTACGATTCATCGTTTCTACTTGTGCATCTTTTACTTTCGTATCTTTTAATACAGATTCTGCCACTGTAATTTTTTGACTCAATGATTTCACTGAACCGTCCGTTACATTTGCAGCTTGCGCTTTTTTCACTACTGCTTTTGCAGATTCAATATTGATTTGTAATTTTTCTTTCGGTGTTTTCGGTTGTTCTTCTGCTACTTTAGATTGTATAAATGTTACATTAGCTGTTTTTAATTCGTTATACGCTTGAACGATTTGCTCTCCAGTACTTCCTACATTTTCAAATGCTTGCTTTGCAATGTTATAGCTTTTCTCTAGTGCTTGAAATGCTTCCTTTGAATATTGACCTGGTTTGTCACCAAACTCATACGTACCAGCTAACACTTCTTTTACTTTTCCAAGCTCTTCATATAACGCGTTTACTTGCTCTAATTTTGCACGATTAGAAAACTCATTATATGCTGCTAATACTTCTGAAGAACTTAACGCTTTACTATATAATTTTGCAAGCGCAATTTGTCCATTTAACGGAATACCGCCATTCCCGTTGCTATCTGGATCTGCACCAAGTGCAAATGGTACGTTCGGGTGATATACTTTTCCTGTAGCTGGTTGGCTATTTACTTTTTTACCATCTACGTAAATGGCTACTTCACTTCCATTATACGTTCCAGTTAAATGGTACGTTTTATTTGCCTCTAATTGAACGCCAACACGCTTATAGCTACCGCCAATATGAGCCCATAATTCTACATAACCACTTCCTGTAGATTCAAAGCCAATTCCGCCGCTCTCTGTATTTTGTAAAATACCTTGCCCACGGATTTCATTCATTGAAAACACAGTTTCTAACGTAAACGTATTTGCTACTTTCTCTTTTTGTGCTGCTGAAAACGGAAGATATCCAAATGTATTTGCTTTTCCGTTTAGCTTCATAACATTCTTTTTCAATGCTTTATCATATTCAATAGTCACATTACCCTTAACATCACCTTTTGTACCAAATGATGAATTGTCTTTAAATGTACCATCTGCAAAGTTCACATCAAAAACATCCGCCTTGGGTACTTTCACATTCGGGTCAATATTATCTTTTTTCGTAGTAATTTCTGCCGTTAATGGTTGTACACTTTCATTTCCGAATGAATCAATCGCAACGACTTCCAGTGTATATGTTTTCCCGCCATCTAGTCCTGCAAGCGTAAATGTCAGTTCTTTCGGCACTGGATCACGATAAAACTCTGAGAATGCCAACAATTTATTCTTTATTTCTCCCGTTTGCTTATCTCTTGCTTGTACACGGTAAGAATGAACAAGAAGGTTGTCCAACGCTTGTTGGAATGTTACTGTTGCTGCATTTTCTGTTACATTTGATACCGATAACTTCGCATCTTTTGCAAAGTAAGGCTTTTCTTTATCACGATCTTCTACATGTGTAAATGTCTCTTTCTTTGATGGCAACTGAATTTTCCACGGTTCGCCTGTCCAAGAATTTGTATGGAAATCACGGCGATTAATCGTTACTTCTTTATCATCTACTTCTACTAATAAACCTTGGCTTAATGTACTAGCTCCTGGCGGGATATTTCCTTGTACTTTACCACCTTCAACTTCCATATAGCTTACAGAAGATGTACCAACTGATGTAAAGTCTTTTTGATGAATCGATCTTGGATCATCTAACGGATAATGTGAATGACCTGAAAACGTAATAACCTGTGGGTATTGTTTTAATACCTCATTAATTTTCGCACTATCTTTCGTTCCCCATTCTTGGCTACCGTATACTGTATCTTTAATATGTTGGTGTAAAAATACGAAAATTGGTTTTTCTGGATCATCTTTTTGCGCTTTTGCCATCTCTTCTTTTAACCAATTAATTTGCTTGTCTGAATAATATCCATGAGTTGTCCCATCCTCTGGAGACATTACAAGGAAGTGATACCCTTTCACCACTTTATGATAGTAAATCGATTCCATACCTGTTTTTTCTAAGAAACGTTTCTGCGCTCCCTCTACAGTTAAACCGTTCCAATAATCATGATTGCCTAAAGAATTCATTCGTACTGCATCTTTATTTGCATTTTCATTATATACTTGCATGAAACGATCATATTGCTGCACGGACCCTGTATCTGTGAAATCACCTACGATAACAAACGCATCTTGCTTTGGTGCAAGGGTATTGAACTGTTCAATCGCTCTTTTCCAGCGAAACGTATCATCTGTTCCACTATTTTTAATATGTACATCACTTACGACTGGAAAAACTATCTTCTTTTCACTTGGTGCCTTTTCTTGCTTCTTCTCTTCCGCTTTGACTGATGTACTCCACGGAAATGATACGAATGCTAATACAAAAACCATTAATAATCCAATAAGACCTTTTACTTTTCGTAAAGCTGTTCTTTCCACATGAATCCTCCTCATATAATAAATTAATTACACTGGTTATTGTATCGAATATATATTAACTTCATTTAAACTAAAAATGTATTTTGTTTAAATTTTGTAAATATACAGTCAATTTTATATTAAATGCCACATTTACATAAAACAAGCACTTTTTGTCTAATAGATAACTAAATTTTTCCTATAAAAACTATTAAGAGATATGAGCCTATGAAACTATCACGATTTAATTTTTTTTGTCCATTCTTAACACATCGGCCATGCTGTTACATTTAATAATAATAAATACCTTTTTAAAAGGAGGGATTCCATTGAAACCCCATAAAAACATCGGTTGTTTTGCTCCTTTATCTATCATTTGTCAACCTATTTGCCCCTGTCCTCCTCCTATTCCGCCACCTGGACGATGCGATGCTGAACTAATTACTAATGAATTTGCTGGGGATATTCTTATCTCCAATGATTTTATTCCAATTTCTCAAAAACAACTAAAACAAACTTACTCCACAGTAACCATTTGGAAAAACGGTGGAATTGTTTCATTATCTGGTACTATCTCCGTATATAACAATAGAAATAGTACTTCTGCATTATCAGTCCAAATCATCGGTTCTACCACAAATATTTTTACAGTTTTACCCGGAAACACCATTTCATACACAGGGTTTGATTTACAATCTGTTTCTCTTATCGATATTCCATCAGATCCTTCTATTTACATTGAAGGGCGCTATTGTTTCCAATTAACTTATTGTAAATCAACGCGAGATTGCCTTTAACTACAAAAACTATCCTTTTGAATCTAATCAAAAGACTACAAAAAACGTGCAAACTAATAAATCGTTTGCACGTTTTTAAAATCTAAAAATCAATATATATTAAGATAAAGAGTAACGAATCGTCATACAAAATTCCCCAGTTTCAGCTGCTGCTGTTCCAAGAATCGTAACAGTATCAAAACGACGAACTGTAAAAGATGCGCTACTTCCAGTTGCAACAACAATCGTTTCCAATGCTGTTCCTGCTATACCGCCAGTATAAAACACAAGTGTAACAGGTCCAGTACCAGTATCCACTTTCAAATACCCCGATGCATAAATATCTTGAGAAATATTATCTGCATAAATTACTTCAGCAGTAGCTGCTGCAGTCCAATCAATACAAACTTTATCTTGAACAATCGTTTTTTGCGAATTTGCACAACATGAAAGATTAGTACTACAATTCCCCATCTTATTTTCCCCTCTCTATGAAATTAAATAACGTGTAGTAATACAAAACTCTCCTTGGTAGGTTCCTAACGGAGTAGCTGGTGTCGTAATTTGAATAATATTAAAACGACGGAACGTAAACGCAATACTTGTTCCTTCAGAAACGGTAAATGATTGAATCGTTCCTCCGCCTGAATCGAGCACTGCCACTGTAATTTGGTTTGCAGGGCTCACACCCGGCCCGACATCATAAGTTAAATAACCTGTTCCAACGATATTTTGATTCACATTATTCGCATACACAGTAAATGTACTAGCGGCGGCACTAGACCATGAATTACATACTTTATCTTGGACGAAGTTACTACTATTATCTGAACAACACGTTAAAACTGTTCCTGAGCACTCACAAGACATAGTTGTTTCCCCTCTCTCTTTTCATTCCCTATATGTGTATGTCCTTCAGAGTCTTTTGCCTGTACTATTCATCTATTTTCAAAAAATAAGACAACTCCTGTACTAACGACTAGATAGATTCCGTTCTGTTTCTTTTTTTCATAAATTTATAGATTAAAATACCACCTACAACAATAACTACGGCTAGTAATATCGGGAACATATATTGTCCAACAACATCCGCCGCTTTTTCCCAATGCGGACCTAATTTCATCCCAAAATAAATATACAAAGTCGTTAACGGGAACATTGCTACAAATGTATATATACTAAATTTCCATATATTCATTTTCGCCATACCACATGGAACGGAAATAAGTGTTCGAACTCCCGGCACAAAACGTCCAACAAACGCTACAACTGGCCCATATTTCTCAAAGAAATCATCTGCTTTTTGAATTTGTTCTTCTTTAATAAAAAAGTATTTCCCGTATTTTATTAATAGAGGACGGCCACCGTAATAACCGAGTGCGTATAACGTTAATGGTCCTGTCGTTCCGCCAAGTGTCCCAGCTAATACAGCTAGCCAAAAATTCATATCTCCCTCGTACACCCAATATCCAACCATAGGCAAAACTACTTCTGCTGGAATAAATTCAAACGTTAATGCTAACACAACTCCAAAATAAGAAAACTGCTTTAAAAACTCGATTATATCTAAAATAATTTGCTCCATATTTTCAACTCCTATCCTACGTTTACATTATGCTTTTCTTGCAATTGCACTGGCGCCATCTTTACAATTCTGTTCAAAATGAATAACACAATTCCAATATCATCTAAAATACCGATAAACGGCAGGAAGTCTGGAATTAAATCAAGCGGCATCGCAACATACCCAACTAAAAAAGCAACAGATAAAATTTTCTTCTTTATTGAAACCTCTTTTGAAGTAAAAAAGTCAAATAGGAATGGAACGAAACGACGAACATGAAATACAACTCTTAATCTACTAATAAGTTTTTTCATTTTTATTTCTCCTCTCTTTGTATACAAAAAGGACCCTACCAAATATGGTAAGGGTCCTAAAAAAGACAATAAGGGGCCTTTACCATTGCTGGTAAAGGTCTCACTAACAACGAAACGTTGCCAATAAAGCCGAGGGTTTCTCCCTGTAATGACGACTTTACTGTAATAAGTTACTCCCCTTTATATACACAGTTTTATACAATCACATTAAAATATTTCAGAGGGCTTGTCAATATATTTTATATTCCAAGCCCTTCCGTAAAAAACAAAAAACGTATAGGAAATTTCTTACTATCTCATAATATACATAATCATTTTTGAACGAAAGGAGATGTTTCATTTGCATACCGTATGGAAAGGTGCACTTTCACTTGGACTATTAAATATAGGAATTAAACTATATAGCGCCGTAGAAGAAAACGATATAAAATTTTTAAGTCTCCATAAAGAATGCTTAACACCTATTAAATATAAAAAATTTGCTCCTGATTGCACGGATGAAGAAATTGATGATAAAGATATTGTAAAAGCCTATGAATATGCACCTCATAAATACATCATTATTGATGAAAAAGAATTAGCTGCGTTGCAAAAAGCTCACGAACCACGATCCATTCGTATTATATCTTTTATCCAAAATAACGAAATCGATTCTGTTCTTTATGACCGTTCTTATTTTATAGGTCCTACCCCAGGACATGAAAAATCATATTTATTATTAAAAGAAGCTCTTGAACGTACAAATAAACTTGGGCTTATTCATATTTCTATTAGAAAAAAACAACATTTAGCTATTATCCGTAACTTTGAAGATGGACTTATGTTACAAACCATCCACTACCCTAATGAAATTCGCGGTATAACAAATACACCTAATTTACCAAGTCACGAAAATTATCCTATCCAAAAACAAGAACTCACTGCAGCAATTAATTTAATCCACCACCTTACAAATCCTTTTGAACAAGAAATGTATACAGATGCATATAAAGAAGCCCTTACCGAATTAATCGAGAATAAAATTGAACAACAGGAAAAAACGGAAACAATCTCTCCAGCTCCGAACATCATTAATATTATGGAGACATTACAGGCAAGTATTGAACAAGCAAAAATAAAAAGAGAAAGCAAAAAAGAACAAGAGGCCAAATGAAATTGGCCTCTTGTTCTTTAAAGTGGATTACATTTCGGCATTTCGAGTCCAGATGATTGAGCTAATTTTAATAAATAATAACATTCCTCCCTTGCCATATGATCTGCCATTCTAGCTGATAGTGCACTTAATACTTCATGCGATAACTCCAGCTCTTCCACTTCATGTAAAAAATGCGAAAATAATTTCAATTCAAGTGAAACATCTTTTGTAAACTTCTTTAATGCTGGAAAATGATGAAGCTCCGTTCGTAAATACCCAGTCATCTCAACTGCCTTTAAGTAAAATTGTTCAAAATGCTTCGTAAATTCTTCGCTTTTCTCTTTTAATCTTTTTTCAACAAGATCTAGCCCACCAGAAATAGAACCCGCATGACCAGCCGCATCAGTTAACCAAACGAGATGATAATGCAGTTCATGAAAAACAGGCGGAACTTCCCCCTTCTTCAAAAACTCTAAAACCGTTATATACTCTTCCACTTCGTTTACCATATGGTTAATAAAAGTTGGCGTAAAATGAATGGTAATTTTCCCTTCCAACTGCTTCTGTATAATACTTAATTTAAACGTCCGAATTTCCTTAGCAGCTTGTTCTGCCTCTTGTGAGAATGCCATCAGGTTCACATTCCGAACTTTATTTAACAAATTCGTAAATGTTTCAACAAAGTAAGTAGCTTTTTTTATATCCTCTTTTTCCTTCGGAGCTAATGCATCAAGTAAAAATTGTGCATGATCAGTAAGTACTTTTAGCCAAAATTGATGCTCAAACAACGCACTTTCTTCATAATTTCTCTCCACTAAATCCCCTCCTTTTATTCATCCTTCTCTACCACTTGAAGTTTATATCCATCTGGGTCTTGTACTATAATACTTTTCTCGCTTTTGTTTTCTCTATATACAATTTTATAAAATACTAACCTCTTCTTTACATTCTCTATGTTAGAAATTGAAAACGTTAGAACATCAACTGAGTCCGCAACACTCTTCTCACGCCCGCCCAAACTGCGATTCATAACAAAACTAATTCTCGTTGAATCGGTATCATACCAAACCCCTGTAACATCTAATTGCGGCCTCTCTGAACTAGGTGTTATTCCTAAAATCCCTTCGTAAAAATACAGAGTTTCCTTTAAGTTCTTTACTTCTAACACAATTAAATTCTTTACATTCTCCACATTCATTCCCCCTGTACTTATTACTTTTTTATATGTGTCATAAATGCTCATTATGTCTGAATACAATACGTAGTAATGAACATTTAAGGAGGTCTATTTGTGAATAAATATATGAGATCATTCGTGCCCTATCATAGTCCTCTCGATCCTTGTCCTCCTATCGGAAAAAAATATTTTTCTACTCCGCCTAATTTATTTTTAGGCTTTCAACCGCCAAACTTACCGCAATTCACGCCAAAAGAAGCGCTACAAAAAGGGACTTTATGGCCTGTTTTTTATGACTATTATGAAAATCCTTATAAAAAAGGGCGGTGACTACTGACGTGACTCAATCGCTACCAGAAGAATACTATCAGCTTTTACTGGAGCTTCAAGAACTGGACTTTGTACTAGTTGAACTCACTCTTTATTTAGATACACATCCAGATGACACCGCCGCGATTAATCAATTTAATGATTTTTCCTATAAACGAAGAGTATTAAAACAAAAGATGGAAGAAAAATACGGGCCACTCCAACAGTTTGGAAACAGCTATTCTAATGCTCCTTGGGAATGGAGCAAAGGTCCTTGGCCATGGCAAATATAAAGGAGAGAAACTATGTGGATTTATGAAAAGAAATTACAATACCCAGTTAAAGTGGGAACTTGCAATCCAGCACTCGCCAAATTATTAGTTGAACAATATGGCGGTGCGGACGGCGAACTAGCTGCTGCTCTTCGCTACTTAAATCAACGTTATACAATTCCTGACAAAGTTGTTGGCCTACTAACCGACATTGGTACAGAGGAATTCGCACATTTAGAGATGATTGCGACAATGATTTATAAATTAACAAAAGATGCAACACCAGAGCAAATGAAAGCTGCTGGATTAGACGCACATTACGCTAATCATGATAGTGCTTTGTTTTATCATAATGCTGGTGGTGTTCCTTTTACTGCTACTTATATTCAAGCAAAAGGAGACCCTATTGCAGATTTATATGAAGATATTGCTGCTGAAGAGAAAGCAAGAGCAACATATCAATGGCTCATTAACTTATCAGATGATCCAGATATAAATGACAGCCTGCGCTTCTTACGTGAACGAGAAATTGTCCATTCACAACGTTTCCGAGAAGCTGTAGAAATTTTAAAAGAAGAACGTGATAAAAAAATATTTTTTTAAAACACGTATCCGAGCGATATGTGTTTTTTTACGTTAAAAGTTAAATCCTTCCTATTGAAGATATAAATAGTATATTTATTCGATTTAATGTATTATTTTTTAATATTTTCAAAATTCCCTATTGCTTTCTAGTCATCAGACCTTTAAAATAGTAACAGTTACTCGACAAATTATTTGAATTTTCGACAAAAACACTCATTAGGAGGATTTTCTTTATATGCGTACAACTTTAAAACCAGCGCAAATACTTTCGATTAGTTTATTACTATTCGCAGTTTTCTTCGGTGCTGGTAATATGATTTTCCCGCCCCTTCTCGGTCTTTCTTCTGGAGAAAATATGTGGATTTCCATTACAGGATTTATTATTACAGACGTCGGTTTATCTTTACTAGCTATCGTCGCTGTTGCCCTTGCCGGTGGTAGTTTCAACACTTTAGCAAGCCGTGTTCATCCAAAATTCGCAGCAATATTCGCTATCATTATTTATCTTTCAATCGGCCCACTATTTGTTATTCCACGAACTGGATCTGTATCTTACGAAATTGGGATTGCACCACTTTTCCCGGACCAATGGTACTCTATGTTAATCTTTAGTGCGATTTTCTTTACAGTCGTTTACTTCTTATCATTAAATCCATCAAAATTAGTAGATCATATTGGAAAAATATTAACGCCAATTTTACTTGGAATTATTGCAATTATGGCAACAAAAGCGATTCTTTCACCAGGAACGTTTGCAGAACCTGTTGGTGACTATAAAGAAATTCCATTTTTCAAAGGATTTCTTGAAGGATTTTTAACGTTAGATGCAATTGGAGCACTTGTATTATCAACAATTGTTGTAAATGCAATTCGCCAAAACGGTATACAAGAGAAGAAATCAATTGCGAAATATACAATTATTTGCGGAAGCATTGCAGCTCTATTCTTAACAATTGTTTATTTCTTACTCGGTTATATCGGCGCTTCAAACGGAAACTTGGGACAATTCGAGAACGGTGGTCAACTATTAGCTACTGTTATGTACCAATTCTTTGGGACAAGCGGTAATGTTTTATTAAGTATCGCCATTATCTTCGCTTGTTTAACGACTGCAATTGGTGTTGTAAGTGCATTCGCCAACTATTTTGCAACAGTATTAACAAACGTTTCCTACAAAAAGCTCGTACTATACGTTTGTATTTTTAGCTTCGTGATTTCAAACTTAGGATTAAGTTTATTAATCAAAATTACATTACCTGTATTAATCATTTTGTATCCAATTACAATCATTTTAATTTTCGTATCATTTCTTGATAAATATACGAAACGTAAACCTTCTGTCTACATCGGAGCAATGATCGCAGCATTCCTTATTAGCTGTATTCATGCACTTGATAATGTGGAAATGATACCAAGTTTTATTGCGAACATTGTACACACCATTCCTTTTTACAACTTAGGAATCGGTTGGATCGTTCCAGCAATAATCGGTGGTCTAATCGGATACTTTATTCCGCAAACAGAAGCTGAAGGTGAAGTTTCTACAAAATAAAGAAAAGAAGCAAGCATGAAATCCATGCTTGCTTCTTTTTATTTTCACATCGTATGTTTAAAAGTAAATAACTCTTCTTTTGACTGCACAGCAGATTGTTCCGCTTCTATAGCAGCCTTCTTTATCTCTCCTCCTAACCTTACTTTCATCATCGCCTCTTCTATACTTTTTACAATCATATTTCCTGAAAAAATAGTAAGTCCAAAAAATGTAATCGGAACGAGCGGAATCCACGGATTCACTGTTAATGATCTAAAATAGACTCCAATTAAACCTGACCATTCATGCGTGTAAGATTCTATTTCTTCTATCGGTCCTAAAAACTGAACTGTTCCACCAAAGAATATTTCCAGTAATCCTAAGTGCAGTAAAATAGTAAGAGTTTGCGTAAACTGCTGAAAAAATACAAGTATAAACGTCATATAGAGATGCGGGAAAATATGCTTTATAACAATGTGCCTTCTCGATCCACCTAATATGCACGCAGCTTCAATAAATTCTTCGGTTCTCAACTTACGGACTTCCTTCGCAACATACAGTGCAATAACTGGCATCACAAGCATTACAAGTAATAAAACTTGAAACGAAGCCCTTTCAAAAAAAGTTGTTGTTTCCTCTCCACTCCCAAATGCATTTGCAGATTGAAGAAAAAAATATGCAATCATAACTGTTGGAATAACTGTAAAACTATCAAAAAAAGCCTCGATTTTTGAAAAACCTCTTTTTACATATGTTCCGAGTACGACACCGAAAAACACACCTATTACCATTCTAAGTGCCGCAATTAAAATAGATATACCAATCGTCCACTTCGCGCCCTCAATGACTAAATGTAACAGGTCATACCCTTTCCGGTCTGTCCCGAGTAAAAATTGTAATGAAGGTGGAAACGGTGGCACTTGTGGATTTTCATCCGCATCATATTGCAATGTAACTTGTCTAATATGTCCATCATTCCATAACGTATTTCCGATGCTCAAAAGAACTAATATGAGAAGAAACCCAATGCTTATCCAAAATCTTTTATCACGTTTTATATACGTCCACATATTATAATCTCTCCTTCATCGCAGCCGGAATGAGATAATGAAACAATTTAAATAAAATAAAAATCGGAATATATATAAGAAGCACACTAACGATGAAAACCTCAACTCTAATACCGAAATACGATTTCAAAAACATAAAAATACCACCCGTATTAAAAATCCATTCTATAATATATAAATTAGATAACATAAAAAAGATATTCGTTTTCGCAAAGAATAATGTACTAAGCAACACATTTCGTAAAATATGACGATTTAAAATATGAAAACGATTAAGTCCTTTCGCCTTAGCAAATAGTACATAATCTTTTTCTAGCTCATTTTCAAAACGAAGCACTAACATTTTTACAAACAGAATCGTAGTCGGTATACTCAAACAAAATATTGGCAATCCTCTAATCGACTCGCCTCCAATCGATGCAATTTGAAAAGGTAAAAAACCTGTTTGTTTAAAAAACCATACAACTAAAATTTGTGATACTAAAATAAGAAGAATGTCTGGAATAGATTCTAGGAAGATGAGAAATGATTTAATGCGATGTTGTATACGCGGTGAACTACTCATAATGACATAAACAATACAAAATGCTACAAATAATGAAATAAAAAAAGCAGCCAAAAAAATAATAATCGTTTCTTTATAATGGACGAACAACTGCGGAAATAAAAATTTATCTCCCACATATTTAAAATTGGAAATATCCATTAAGTTCACAAACACTTCTTTTAAACTCTGTATGTACTCTGATGCATGCAGCTCAAATCCGTAAAACAATTTCGGCAATGCCCCTAAACAAATAATACCCAAAATCGAAATAATAAATTGAACCGTCACTTCCATCCCATTCAGAAAAACTTTTTTGACCACGTTTTCCCTTCTCTCTTTATATAATTTACCCTTTAATTTTATTCTTAATTTTCTGAATTGTAAATATTCAATATATAAAAAATCGCTAGGTTATGACCCTAACGATTCTTTGTGTACCTGTTTTTCTCTTTTCGCAAATGGTATATACAAAATAAAACACCCCATAAGCGCTGCGAGTTCTAATGAAATAATATAGTAAGGATGTGGCCCTAACATATCAAGTAACGAAGCAGTTTCTGGCTTATGAGCTAAAAACATATAATTTCCACCCGTTTTGTAATTCACAAACGAAACAATTGGAATTAATATGTTTAAAAATATCATCGTGCGTTTAATAGATTGTAATGTTGGACGATATCCTTCCACCCATGTCATAAAGAGTGGTGCCCAAATGAGCAATATATGTGCGATAAAATATTCAATGAAACGAAAATGTGGAAAAGCATACTGCAAGTTTGGCGTTAACATAGCTTGTGATGCACCAATAATTCCCGTAAAAAATACAATCTCATATATGCGGTAACTTTTCGTTACAATCATAATCGATGCTAACAATAAACTAATCGTACATAGCTCAAATGGTAATGAAGTGCCTAGTTCAAAAATCCCCGCTTTCCATTCCCACATATGGAGCCCAATTTCACTCCCAATAAATAAAAATGCAATCGCATATCGAACCGTTATATTCCACTCACTTTGCCGTAATACATCTTGGTATTGATACAGAAAAAATATCCCCACCAACATAATAAATAATATAAGGACGTGTTGCCTTGAGTATGGAATAAATGGTTTTAATGGATGCGCACTAAAATAAGCTTCCATCTTGCCTCCTCCTCTCTTTCATACAATATTATTGTTAGAAAGAAACGACGAGTCAATTCATTTGCTTACACTAGGACAAGCTCTACCTTACATTTACATATTCATACCTTACAAAACTGTAAGGTTATTGTAAGCTAAAACGATTTGTAAGATTCTTCACCTCTTTTATACTTAATGTAGATACTAAAACGAACGAAAAGGTGATAAATAGATGAAGAAGAAAAATAAAGTGTTAATTACTAGTGTAGTAGCAATCGGAATTGCAGCTGGATCATATTTTGCATTTGCTGGTGGCGGTGGTTCAGAAGTAGCAATGGCATATAGCGGATATAAAGTAACAGAAAAACAAATTGAAAACGCGCAAAAATTTGGCGGTGAAGTCATTCCAAACGGCATCGAAACAATTTCATTTGATCCAACAAAAGGTACGTATGAATTAGCTATAAAAAAAGGTGATGAAGTGAAAAAAGGGCAACTCCTTTTTAAATATAATGACCCTACTGCGAAACAAGGTGTAACGGAAGCAGAAATGCAAAAGAAAATCGCACAAAAAGAAGTAACATTGTTCCAAAAACAAATTGATGCAGCGAAACAAAAATTACAAAAAGATAAAAATGCAGGCCTTCCTGCTGAAGCATTAAAAGCATCCGAAATCGAAGTACAACAATTAGAATCACAAATTGAAATGAAAAAGTTTGAAGTTGAAAAATCTGATGAAATAATTAAAGCAGCAAAAGAGAAAGTAAACACACTTTCTGTAACGAGCCCTACTGATGGCGTAATTGATGATATCGTAAAAATCGCTGATGAAAAAACAGGTATGAGCGGCATTACACTTCGTCACGCTGGTCCATTTAAAGTAAAAGGTCAACTTTCTGAATATGAGCTTGCTAGTATGAAAGTTGGGCAAGAAGTAACTGTTTCATCAAAAACGGTTGCTGGTAAAACTTGGACAGGAAAAGTAACAGAAATCGGTTCTACACCATTAAAGAGCATGGATGAAAACAAAACAGTTTCTAACTATCAATTCACTGTCACATTAGACAATAGTGAAGAATTACAAAACGGCTTCCACGTTTACGTAACAAGTAAATCTGGCGAAGCAACTGGTACGATTGTTCCGAAAAGCAGCATCGTGAAAAAAGGTGACAAAAATGTTGTCTTCGTCGTAAAAGACGGTAAGGCGAAAGAACAAGCGGTTACTGTTGAATTCGAAACAGATAGCGAAGCAAAAGTTTCTGGAGTGAAAAAAGGAGAGCAAATTATCTCTAAACCTGAAAAAGACTTAAAAGATGGTATGGAGGTTGTCGTTGAATGATTAACTTAAAAGGCATCACGAAATCTTTCCAAAATGGTGCAGAATCCGTTCAAATATTACACGGCATTGACGTAACACTGAACCAGGGAGAATTCACTTCTATTATGGGACCATCTGGTTCTGGTAAATCAACATTAATGAACATTATCGGTTGCTTAGATAAACCAACGACAGGTGCGTATGAACTAGCTGGTCAAAATATTTCAAACATGTCTGAAACAGAACTTGCACGCGTTCGTAATAAAGAGATCGGATTCGTATTCCAAAACTTCATGTTATTACCGAGACTTACAGCACTTCAAAATGTAGAGCTACCTCTTATTTACGCTGGAGTTGATAAAAAAGAAAGACGTGAGCGCTCATTAGCCGCTTTAACAAAAGTAGGTTTAGCTGATCGTGCTACGCACTTACCGAACGAATTATCAGGTGGACAAAAACAGCGTGTCGCAGTCGCTCGTGCAATCGTAAATAATCCAAAGTTCATTTTAGCCGATGAACCGACGGGAGCACTTGATACGAAAACGAGTACACAAATTATGGACCTCTTTTACGAATTAAACAAACAAGGCTCAACAATCATTATGATTACCCACGATCGTGAAATTGGGGAAGCTGCAGCACGTCAAATTGTAATTCGCGACGGAAATATCGTCCAAGATTGGAGAGGTTAATTTTGAACACGAGTGAAAATATACGTATGGCCCTTTCCTCTATCTTTGCTCATAAAATGCGTTCTATCTTAACGATGTTAGGTATTATTATCGGTATTAGTGCCATCATTACTATCATTTCAATGGGTGATGGTACAAACGCAAAATTTAAAAAAGAGTTAGGTCAAGGAAAAGATAACGAAGTAACGATTTACTACAACAATCCCGATTACGGAACAGATAGTGCCAAAATCACACCTGATATGCTAAACCGTCTTCAAACTGTACCAGGCGTTAAAGATGTGTATCCTGATGTAAGTATGAAAGTAAAAGCATCTGCTGGTTCAAAAGATGTTTCCCTTGATTTAAAAGGTGGAACAGGCGCCTTTATGACAGATTCGAAAATAAAATTAGTTCACGGTCGTGAATTAAACGACAGCGAATTAAACCAAGCAATCCCTGCTGTTATAGTAAATGAAGAAGCTTTCAACAAATTATTTAATGGTTGGGAATCAAATTTATACACAGATATAAAAGGAAAGCCATATAAAATAGTCGGTGTATACGAAACGAAAAATGAGTTCGGAATGGCTATGCCTGAAGGTTATACATCACTTGAAAACGCTCCTATCATTTCAGGAGTAACTGAGTATGACTCTGTAAGATTAACAATGACCTCTCCAGCAGAACGTAAAAGTGTAGAAAAAGAAGCCGTTTCTGTTTTAAACGAAATGAAAGCACCTAAATTTGAGCATAAATTCGAAGCACAGGATTTAGGTGAATTTACGAAGCAATTAGATGAATCCATCGGCATGATGAAAATGGTATTCGGTGGTATTGCTGCTATCTCATTACTTGTTGGTGGTATCGGCGTAATGAACATTATGCTTGTATCTGTAACAGAACGTACACGTGAGATCGGTATTCGTAAAGCACTTGGTGCAACACGTGGTAAAGTATTAACACAATTCTTAATTGAATCTTGTATTTTAACAGGACTCGGTGGTTTCATCGGATTCATGCTCGGTATCTTCTTCGCTTGGATCGTCTCAATCTTTGCCGGATGGCCACTCGTTGTCTCAAAAGAACTTGGGCTTCTTGCAGTAGGTATTTCCATGTTAATCGGTATTATATTCGGTCTACTGCCAGCTAACAAAGCTGCAAAACTTGATCCAATTGAATGTTTACGATATGAATAAAAAAAAACGTAGGAATTTACACTCCTACGTTTTTTTATTTATCCCGCTTTAATGGGCAGTAAGACCCCCACCTCAAAATTCAGCGAAAGCAAAGAATTTAGGTGGGGGATCAACTGCCCATAAAAGCCCGATTGGTTCAACTAATAATCAGTTGGGGAGGAAGAATCCCCCCCACTGATTAAAGTTTCACTTTATCTATTAAATCGTGTTTCTTCTATTATATATGTTTCACGTTATAAGCACCTTTAATTATTTTAGCGTACTAAAGCTATTATAGAATCCTATTATTGCAAAAATAATATGTGACAGACTAAAATCAAGGCGTAATTTTTTCCATACCTCGACTTATTTTGTAACAATTATTGCGATATTTCATTGATTTTCACCTCATATATATATTTACACAACCAAAATAGTTATTATTACATAACTATCTCTACGTTACAATAGTGAAATACCCCACTTTTGTAACACCTGCGAAAAACTTATGTAACACTACAGAAACATTATTAACCTATTAGAAATTGAAATACTCTCATTTTTATGTATCACATGCTCTAACCTCCCCTAACAACTATAAGAAAACGCTTTTAGGATATTACTGGAATTATTACAGAATATTAATGACCCATTACGAATGCTTTGTAGTTTTGTGTTTTCCGCAAATAAGAAAATAATGGTTGCTATAATGAGGTCAACGAAAACAAATGCAATGGAGGCTATTATGAAAAAATTTATGGGTATAGCAACAGCAGCGGTTTTTGGTCTTGGGATTTTCACAACATCTGCTAAAGCAGAAACGATTGTAACAACTGACGTACTAAACGTACGAGAAAACCCAACTACTGAATCACAAGTTGTCGGCAAGTTATTAGATGGATATAAAGTTAACGTTTTACATACAGAAAACGGATGGTCAAAAGTGAAATTGAATAGTGGTAAAGAAGCTTTCATTAGCGCCGACTATACAAAAGACACTTACTACGTAACAGCAAACGTATTAAACGTACGTGCTGGTGCAAACACAGACTCAGAAATTCTTGGTAAATTAAAACAAGATGATGTAATTGAAACAACACACCAAGTACAAAATGACTGGATTCAATTTGAATATAACGGAAAAACAGCTTATGTTCATGTTCCTTACTTAACAGGTAAAGCTCCAGTTAAAGTTCAGCCAGCAGTTAAAGTAGAAAAAACAACTAAAGTTCAAGATACAGCTAAAGCAGTGGAAGCAACTAAAGCTCGTGAAGTAGCTGAAACGCAAGCAAAAGCTAAGGCTCAAGAGGCAACTAAAGCTCGTGAAGTAGCTGAGGCTCAAGCAGAAGTTAAAGCTCAAGAAGCGGCTAAAGCTCGTGAAGCAGCTAAAGCTCAGGCAGAAGCTGAAGCTCAAGCAGAAGTTAAAGCTCAAGAAGCAGCTAAAGCTCGTGAAGCAGCTAAAGCTCAAGAAGCAGCTGAAGCTCAAGCAGCGGCTAAAGCTCAAGAGGCAGCTAAAGCTCGTGAAGCAGCTAAAGCTCAAGAAGCAGCTGAAGCTCAAGCAGCGGCTAAAGCTCAAGAGGCAGCTAAAGCTCGTGAAGCGGCTAAAGCTCAAAAACCAGCTACACAACAACCTGTTGCAAAAGAAACTGAAACAAGTGCACCATCATCTTCTCGTGAGTTACGTGTTGTAGCAACGGCTTACACAGCAGATCCACTTGAAAATGGTTATAAAGCAGGCGACCAAGTAAAATCAGCTTTAGGTCACAACTTAACAGCTAATCCAAACATGAAACTTATTGCAGTTGACCCAAGTGTCATTCCATTAGGTTCAAAAGTATGGGTTGAAGGTTACGGAGTAGCAATCGCTGGTGATACTGGTGGAGCTATTAAAGGAAATAAAATCGACGTTTTAATGCCTGATAAAGGTACATCAAGTAGCTGGGGACGTAAAACAGTTACAGTTAAAGTATTAAACTAATTACCATATAAAAAAGAGTCAGTCTCATTGAGGCTGACTCTTTTTTTATGATTCTTACAATATTTCTTTCTCTTGAAAGTAAGCAATATTGTCTCGAAGCCACTTCCTCTCCGCCATAAACAAATTCCCACGTTTTTTGTACACTTTATCAAATGTCTTTAAAACTTCTTCATGATCAACAAACTTATGTAAAAAACAAAGAGCAATAATAACCTCTGATTCATCAGTAAGCTCTACTTCATTTTTACGTCTTCTAGAAACAACTTTCGTTACACGTTCGCAAATTGGCTTAATTGCCATTTCATCTCCATTTGCATAAATAGCTCGCACAGCTTCATATTTCACCATTACATTTGTATCCTGTAAAGCTTCTATATAAACTATTTGTAAGTCCGATCCCCCTACTTTTGCTAGCACCTCAATAACGATTGAACGAACATAAGCACTATCACTATATAAAAGCTTTGTTAACGGCAGAATTGCTTGCTTTGTTCCAATCTCAAGCAAAGTATAACAAACATTTGTAATCTCATCTTTATTTTCTAGAGTATCAAGCAACTTTAGCAAAGAACTTTCCGCTTCTAATGATTTACATAACTTTAAGGAAGAAACGGCCCAAAAACGAACAGAATCGTTTTTATGATAAATATAAGGAATAATTTTATTTGTATCACTTACTTCTGGCAACCTATAAATATTATTAAGCAATTCACTTAACAGAGTCGGACTTTGTTCACATTCCAAACAATCTATAAGATAATCTGCAATACAAATTTCTTTCGTATTAATAGCGAGTTTCGTCATTAAATAATAAATATTTTTCTTCATAGATACCTTTTTTGCTTTGATTATCTTCTGCTGTAAATAAGGAAAAATTAACAGGTCATTTAGCTCTTTTGCTTCTTCATACGCACATTGCCGAATACCTACTTCTTCATCATCCATCCGCTTTAATAAATCATCTATATACTCTTCCATCTCCTTCTCTCCCGTCCAAATTAAATCTATCTCTTTGCATTCTATATACGATAGATTACTATTTCAACAGAAAAAAGAGGATGCCATAGCATCCTCTCCTTCCCTATTCCACACAAGTAAACTGTGTCCAAGCTCCTACATAATCTAGTAAGAATAACTCTTCTTCTGCAATTGTACCGACAATATTTTTCCGTTCATCTATCGGCATTTCTTTTAGAATGATTTGCAGTTCACCTTTATACTTACCAAATGAGTTGTTACCTATTACAACTTGCCCTCTTTCCTGTCGTACACTTTCGCGCACTGGGAAGTCATAGTCTTTGTACTTTTTACGTACTTCTGTAGAACGTACCATATATTCTGTTATGTCGCCGCGTCTTACGTGTAATTCTTGCAGTGTTGCTTTTTTCTCTACTTCAGTCGCTTCGTCTACAAATTGTACTTTCAGCTGTAACATGTAACGATTTAAGTTTCCTAGTTTCTCTAACTCTTCTTCACTCGCATAAGCATTTCCGATAATAACATCATCAATTAGCCCCGTTGCCCATAAATGTTTCGCTTGTACTTCAATTGGTAAGTTACGATGTTGTTCTAACGTACATAATCCGTCATTAATATCCCATGGACCAATGTCGGCTGCATGTGACGTAATAAATGCTGCCGTGCGAATGCCATGCTTTTTAAAGCGTTCACTACAGCGAATGAAATAATCATACGGAAGACCAGTAAATTTTTGCGGATAGAAATTATGACAACCAATTAAAGCTGGTTTATTCGCCTGGTGCGAAAGAATATTTTCTAAGTATGCAATATCGTTACTTACGTTTAGCTCAATTTTTAAGCCGTACGGATTATTCGTCATTTTCGCTTCTGTTAATCCATCAAATCCTAGATCTAAACGAATACCGTCTGCACCTAACTCTGCAAAGAATGACAGATCGCTATAGCTAATACCGAGCTGATCAAATACTGCCGGAGCTACATCTAAAATAACTTCCATATTGTTATCTTTTGCATGATTAATAATTTCTTTAAATTCAGCTACAATTTCTTCTTTCGGACGATTCACAGATAATAGACATGTGAATATTCTTGAAAAACCGTGGCGTGCTGCTGCCGAAATGTATGCCATATCTTTTTCTTTCGTTGAATGCTCTGGATAAAGTGAAATTCCTAATTTACGCTCCATGCTTTTGCATCTCCTTCACACGTTGTATTAATGCCATGCTCGTAAATCTATATTTTGCAGATAAACATGTGGCACATAAAATCGTTGGTACAATAATTACGTACGGTGATTGTAAGCTTAGCATTACATATGCACCCATTGAACTACCGATAAATACAATTGATACGAGTAGTAACACTAATAAAGATTTACTTTGTACCCATTTTGAATAATGTGCAATACACTGCCCCGCTACGAATGTAATTAAGATGATAATTGCTCCGAGCATTCTGTTTTCTCCTCTCCTGCTACTTGTTGTTTCTCATACATTTTGAAGAATGGGTAGTAAATAACGAATGAGATAACAAAGTTAATAAGTACAAGTACACCAGCCATAATTGTCCAGTCCGTGCTAATAATCGCTGCAATTGGTGCTAACATCGTAAATGGCAGTTTCGCCATCATGAGCGGAATCATGCCTGAAACAACTGCGAAATATGATACTGTCGTTGTCACTAACGGTGTAATAACGAATGGAATAATTAAGATTGGGTTCATTACAATCGGTGCTCCAAAAATAATTGGTTCGTTAATATTGAATAAACCTGGTACGAATGATAATCTACCCAATTCTTTTAGGAACTTAGATTTAGAGAACATAAACATAATAACTAAAGCTAATGTTGAGCCTGATCCACCGATCCATACGAACCATTGAATAAATTGCTCTGTAAATAAGTTTGGTAATTGATGTGCATTTCCTGTAGCTGTGAATACTTCCATATTTTCAAGAATTGCTGAATCCCACATCGGACGAATAATTGGTCCTAAAATGGCTGGGCCATGTATACCGAATGACCAGAAGAACACGATTAAGAATACTGTTAATAAACCGCCGAATAAATTATTTCCTACTAATACTGATTTTAGTGGTGCAATTAAATACGTGATTGTTGTATTTACATCGAATTTTAAACCGTAACGAATACCCCAGAATAAAAGAATAACGACTAAAGTTGGAATTAATGCTGCAAACGAGTTTGCAACTGCTGGTGGTACACTGTCTGGTAATTTAATCGAGATATTGTGCTTAATCATAAAGTGATAAATTTCTACTGCAATTAATGCTGTAACAATTGCGCCGAATAAAGACGTTGCACTTAATGTTCCTACTGAAATATATCTTCCCGCATCAATAACACCTGGTACAGCTTTCGTAATTTGAATTGGTTCAACTGATGCTAGTAAAAAGGCGAGTACAGATAACAACCCTGCACTTAACTGATTGAGCTGATAAAAGTTTGCGAGTGAAGCTCCTACCCCAAATGCTGCGTATAACGCCATTAAACCTACTGTAAACCGGAATGGAATATCTAAAATATGGCGAAATGGTGCAATCCATTCCATATATGCATCAATTGGTAAATTTAAAAAGATAACGAAAAATGATCCGACAATCGTTAACGGCAATGTAGAAATAACTCCGTTTCGAATTGCTAATAAATGTCGTTGTCCTGCAATCTTTTGCGTTGTTGGCATAATCTTTTGTTCCATAAAACTCATAAAACCATTCATCAATACCCCTCCTCTTTCTCTTTACTACGTAAGGACAAAAGTTATAACATTATAATGTTTATATTAAAAAAAAATATAATTATGCTAAAACTAATTGTTCTGCTTGTTTCAATACTTTTAAACCGTCACACATGCCATAATCTCGTTGTTCTATTATTGCAACCGGTATATCATATGAATTCGCAAGAAACTGTACAGTTGGAAACAAATACTTCACTTGTGGTCCAATTAAAACTACATCAGCATTTTTTATCTCCAGTTTCACAAGTTCTGAATCAACTGCTTTAATTTTATAATCCTTTCCTTGTTTCTTTACCTCTTCTTGCATTTTTCTTACAACCATACTCGTTGACATGCCCGCTGCACAACATAATAAAATGTACATCTTATACTGTCACTTTCTCTTCTACTCGTTTATGAAGAGTGATAAATTCTTCAGCAAGTTCTTTCACTGTAATTGCATTCATTAAATGATCTTGTGCATGCACTAACAGTAAACTGATTTCTGCATGATTTCCTCTTGCTTCTTCTTGAATTAAGTCTGTTTGAATGCGATGAGCTGCTGAAATCTCTTCACTAGCAAGTGTCATCTTTTCACTCGCATTCTCAAAATCTCCTTGTCTTGCAAAAGCAATTGCTTCAAGCGCCGCGCTTCTCGCATTGCCACCATGTAAAATTAACGCAAATGGAGTTTGCATATCAGTCATTTTAAATTCCCCCAAGCTATCTTTTTTCTATATGTTTATCTTATTATGAAAACGCATACAATTAAACATAAAAAACTTCCGTTGTGTAACGGAAGTTTTTATATACTTTTTCAAAACGATAGTAAAATCTCTTGAAATTCTTCAACCATTCCAGCCTGAGTTAATTTCTCTATCGTATGCTGACTAGACATAATATCATATAAAAAATCATAAAGCCGCTGTAAATCTTCATTATTATTACGTTTTACACTAAATAAAATAATAACTTGTACTTTTTTATCTCCCCAGTCAACGGACTTATCAAGTGTACAAAACATCAAAAATGTTTTCTCACTTAATAACTGCATCGGATGAGGAATCGCAACTAAATTCCCAACCGCTGTCGGAGATGTATTTTCTCTTTCCATAACAGAATTATAAAAGTTTTCTGGTACATAGTTTTTCTCAGCAGCTTTCTCACATAAAAACTGAATAACCTCTTCCTTCGTAGAAGCTCTATGATTTAAAAAGATTAAATCTTCCTTTATATACTGCTGCACACTAGTATTCACATGCGTAAACAACTGCTGACCGATTGACTTAATCTCTTTATCATCAAATATTGAGTTCACTTTTATAACAGGCACAGGCAAACCACTCGGTATATGAATCGTACTAATAATACAATCTATTTTATCTTTATAAAGGTCTTCCACTTTCAATTGATAATAACCTGTAATCCCTACAATCTCTAATTTATCTCGAAACTGTGATAGAATTTTATATTTCAATAGCTGAGCGCTTCCTTGACCAGTCGCACAAACTAGTAAACATCTTTTCTTTTGATTCTGTTCCTGTAAACGACTCATCGCTCCGCCAAAGTGAATCGCAATATAACCAATTTCACTTTCCGGAATCGATTCTCCCGTATATTCACCAATTATATCTCCTACGAGAACCGCAATTTCAAAAGCATACGGATAATTCTTTTTCACTTCTGCCAATAGAGGATTTCTCGTATTTAACTTATACTTCAAACGGTTTAATAACGTTTTTAAATGAACACCAAAACCAAATAATAATTCTTCATCATAATAAAAAATAAGATTCCGTTCTTCCGCTACTTTAAAAAGAATATGTTGCATAAATGCATATAGATCTTTCCCTAATAGCTCTTCCACATTTTCATAACGATCTTTCGCTGTAACAGCAGTACTTAATAAATGCATCGTCACATATAAAACTTCTTCTTCTGGAAATGAAAGATGCAACTCTTTCTCTAAATCCCCTACAATCTGTTTCGCAATTGTATATTCTTTCTTTATGATAAGTTCTGATTGCTCCGCATTTAGTCCTTTCATATAATGTTGATCTTCACAACGCCTTAATGCAATTGCAATATGAATGACTAAATTATCAATTTCAATATCTGATAAATATATCGTTCCTCCCTCGATATACTTTAATATAACCGAACGGATAAGCGGTATATGAGGTAACGATAAATATGTATCCCTCTGTTCAAATTGCTCATGAAACGGAGTATGATCATAACGCGGTAAGCCATATTGTGATAAACAAGAACGAATATGAAACTCCTCTCCCACAATACGTATACCATAATACGGTCTCTTTTCGATTTGTAATTGATAGCGACCACATATATCTGTAACATCTTTCATAATTAAATTCACAGTCGATTTACTCACATAAATCTCTTCTGCTAACTGTGAAAGCTTCACATACCCCTCTGTCGTTACAATACGTTGCAGAATGTACGCTATCCTTTCTTCATAAGAAGTTGGGATCTTCTCCGTCTGTTTTTGAAATAGCCCCACGCAAAACTCTTCAAACTTCTTCGTTTGTATAATTTCTAGTTCGTATCCAGTCCCTCTTTGCGATTCAATTTTCGCCCCGTTTTCTTCCAATATATCATTTAATAATTTTATATCTTTTTGAATCGTCTTCGTTGATACATGTAAACGGCTCGCTAAAAAAGCTCGATTTAACATCGATTTCTCTTCTAAAAACTCCTCTAAAATAGAAATTAATCGCTGATGCACTTTTGTCATAGCTCTTCCTCTCACAATATATATATAAAAAGGAAAAAGCTGCTGAGGTCAGTAGTTTTTTCCTTTTTCATTTTATCTATTTCTTTAATGTAAATCCGAATTTATCCCATGCTTGTAAATAATCTAATAAGAAAATTTCTTCTTCCACAATTCGGCCAACTACATTTGTTTTTCCTGTATTCACCATATCTTTTAAAGCAATTTGTAATTCACCTTTATATTGACCATACTGTTCATTATCAATTAAAAGATCACCGCGTTTAATTTCACGTGTATTATGCGGTTTGAACTCTTCTTTCTTATATTTCACACGACTTTGTGTCGAACGAATCATATATTCAGATACATCTCCGCGGTAAAAATGAGGCTCGTCTAATACGATAATTTTTTCTAGTTCTGTTGTTGTATCATATAATCCTATATCAAATGTTTGTTTCTCTTTATTTAATGCACCTAGTGCTTGTAATTCTTTTTCTGATGCATACGCGTTCGCAATAATAACATCATCAATTAATTCTGTCGCAAATAAATGCTTCGCTTGTGTTGTCATCGGTAATTCACGATGCTGCTCTAACGTACATAAGCCTTCTGTTACTGGCCAAGGTCCGTACGTTGCATCAAAGGATGAAATAAACGCAGCCGTTCTCATACCGTAATCTTTAAATTGTTTCGAGCATTTAATGAAATGATCGTATGATAATCCTGAATAACGATGCGGATAAAAATTATGGCAACCAATTAAATTTTCACGGTTTGGTCTATGGCTCATAATGTTATCTACATATTTCGTACCGTTACTCATATTAATTTCAATTTTTAAGCCGTATGGATTGTAAGTCATAATCGATTCTTCTAAACCAGAGAAACCGACATCTAAACGAATGCCGTACGCTCCTAACTCATGGAAGAACGATAAATCATTATATGAAATACCTAATTGTGTAAAGACAGACGGACTAATATCAACTAATACTTGGAACCATAATGCATTTGCATGAGAGACTGTCTCTTTAAACTCTTCTATAATTTTCTCTTTTTCTCCATCTACAGACAATAAGCATGTGAATACACGAGTAAATCCGTATTTACTTGCTAATGTTAAATATTCCTTATCTTTCTCTACCGTTGAATGTTCTGGATAAATAGAAATACCTAATCGTCTCATATGTACACGCCTCTTTCTTCGTTGTTTTGTAAACCTTTTCAAATATATGTAGTGAAAAAGTATATATCCCCTTCTCATTCACTACTTTTTGAATCCGCTTTCTTTAAAGAAAAAACAATTTCTATCATTCATAACAACTACAAGTCTATACATCTATACTTTACAACTTTTTTTCATAGTTGTGTAGCTTTTACACAAATTTGTCAGTTTTTCCACCTCGAAAATTGTTATACGTTTTCAAGGCACCTTCCTTGACTGTTACATTGACCAATACATATACTCGAAAGAAAAGAGAAAATTTTATATAGGGGATGAATATATGGGAGAAGCAATACTCGTAAAACGAGAACCGTTATGGACGAAAGAGTTTTTTGCGCTAATTCTAGCAAACTTATGTATGTTTTTAGGGTTTCAAATGTTAATTCCGACTTTACCTGTTTATGTAAAAGAAATTGGTGGCACAAGTTCCAATATCGGATTGGTTGTCGGTATGTTTACCGTTGCTGCACTTTTTGTTAGACCGCTAACTGGAAATGCATTGCAAAAATTTAATAAAAAAATCATTTTAATGATCGGTACTGCTATTTGTTTACTCGCTATGGGTAGTTATCTTTTCGCTTCAACTGTTTTCCTATTGCTTGCCGTGCGAATTTTACACGGAGCTGGTTTTGGTATTACAACGACTACATATGGAACTGTCGTTTCAGATTTAATTCCGCAAGCTCGCCGCGGTGAAGGCATGGGATATTTCGGACTTTCTGGAACGATTGCAATGGCGCTCGGTCCACTTATCGGACTTTGGCTTATGCAAACATATAACTTCACGATTCTTTTTTTATGTGCACTTTCATGTACAATTGTTTCATTAATATTAACGAAACTACTTCAAATCAAAAAATCACCGCAACCACCACAGCAAACATCTGGTACTTTTCTCGATGGATTTATTGAGCGCAAAGCTTTACTTCCTTCATTATTAATATTATGTATTACATTAATGTACGGCGGAATCGGGAGCTTTATTACATTATTTGCTACGGAAGTCGGAATTGCTGATATAAGCCTCTTCTTCTTATTTAATGCACTTGCAATCGCTGTTACTCGTCCGTTTTCTGGAAAGTTATACGATGCGAAAGGCCATGCATTCGTTATTATTCCAGGAGTTATTATTACGTTTACAGGTATTATTTTACTGTCGTATACAACTACCATTCCGAGTTTAATTATTGCAGCAGCATGCTACGGAAGTGGATTTGGAGCGATTCAACCTGCACTGCAAGCATGGATGATTGACCGAGTAGCACCACACCGACGAGGAGTCGCAACAGCTACATTTTTCTCAGCATTTGACCTCGGAATTGGTGCTGGCGCAATTATATTTGGGTTCATTGCACACTTTACCAACTATGCAACTGTATATCGCTATTCCTCTCTATTACTTATTGCTTTCCTGTTCATTTACATCACAAGTATAAGAAAGCAAAAGCATGGAGATAAAAACAGAGAAAAAGCTGCTGGATAATTCAGTAGCTTTTTTTATGCACACAAACGGGATGAGTAACGAGAAATAAATTAATATACTCATCTCCCTACATATTTTTTTAACTTTCATCAAAAAATATACGATGAACTCGCAGACGCTTTCCTTCATATCCACCTGAACAATACTATTCTAAAAAGTGTGATTTATTTACAAAATTAAGATTTATACAAGATAAAAACTAATAAAACACAGGTGTTTCTTTAAAGAATTGTAAACTTTTTGCCCCTTTGTAAAGTTAGTGTAAATTTTACTAGCAAACCGTTTACAGTGCCTCAAGGTTTAGTTAATAATTACAGCGTACATGAAATTTAAGGAGTGGAATGCGTGGAATATAATGTTCAAGATATGATCTTCCAGTTCGTTGGTGGATTAGGTATTTTCTTATTTGGTATTAAATACATGGGCGATGGACTGCAACAAGCAGCTGGAGATCGTCTTCGCGATATTTTAGATCGCTTTACAACAAACCCACTTATGGGTGTACTAGCAGGTATGTTAGTTACTGTATTAATCCAATCAAGTTCAGGAACAACCGCTTTAACAGTCGGACTTGTAAGTGCCGGATTTATGACATTAAGACAAGCAATCGGTGTTATTATGGGTGCGAACATCGGAACGACAGTTACTGCATTTATTATCGGAATTAAAATCGGAGAATATGCGCTCCCAGTTATGGCAGTTGGAGCGATTTTACTATTCTTCTTTAAAAATAAAAAAGTACATTCTGTAGGTCAAGTTGTATTCGGTTTTGGTATGTTATTCTTCGGTTTAGAATTAATGAGCGCAGGTATGAAACCTCTTCGCTCTTTAGAGTCATTCCAAGAGTTAATGGTTAGCATGAGTGACAATCCAATTTTAGGAATTATTGTCGGTACAGTGTTCACTTTAATTGTACAAAGCTCAAGCGCAACAATCGGTATTTTACAAGAACTATTCGGTCAAGGTGCTATTGATTTACAAGCTTCTCTTCCTGTATTGTTCGGTGATAACATCGGTACAACAATTACAGCAGTATTAGCAGCAATCGGTACTTCAATTGCCGCAAGACGTGCAGCATTAGTTCACGTTATCTTTAATATTATCGGTACCATTATCTTTACAATTTTATTAGTACCATTTACAAGTTTAATCCAATATTTCCAAACGTCATTAAACTTAAATCCAGAAATGACAATTGCATTTGCACATGGAACATTTAATGTAACGAATACAATCATTCAGTTCCCATTTATTGCAGTATTAGCATGGATCGTAACAAAAATCATTCGTGGTGAAGATTCATCTATTAACTTCAAACCGCAACATTTAAATCCAATCTTTATTGAGCAATCTCCAGCTATTGCTTTAACTGAAGCTCAAAAAGAGGTTGTGCGTATGGCTGAATTTTCATTACACGGCTTAAAAGAAGCCAATCAATATTTAAATACACAAGACAAAAAGCATGAAAACATGGCTACTCAATTAGAAGGAGCTATTAACAATTTAGATAAAAAAATTACCGAGTATTTAGTTTTACTATCGGAAAAGCCGCTTTCACCTTCAGACTCTGAAAAACATTCCGTTTTAGCAGGTGTTGTTGGAGATATTGAACGTGTTGGTGATCATGTAGAAAATCTTGTAGAACTTGTAGATTTCCAAATTTCAAACCGTGTTTCCCTATCAGACGAAGCACTAGCTGAACTAAATGAAATGCTTGAATTAACAATTTCAACATTACAAGACGCAGTTGAAGCTTTAACAAACTTCGATACTGAACTAGCACAAACGGTTATTGCAAAAGAACGTAAAATCGACCAAATGGAACGTGTTCTTCGTAAACGTCACGTATTACGTCTAAACGAACGTAGCTGTTCAGGTGATGCAAGTATCATCTTCGTTGATATGGTAAGTAACTTAGAGCGTATCGGTGATCACGCTGTAAATATTGCTGATGGTGTTTTAGGTGAACAAGGTAAAATCAATTTAAAACAATCATTATAATAAGAAAAGAGACGCTAACTTAAGCGTCTCTTTTCTTATTTCATATTTACAACAGTTCTTCCTTTTAACTTTCCTTGCAATATAAGTATAAACTTTTCATCTAACTCTTCTAATGTACATTCTTCTGTATAAGATAGTAGCTCTTTATTTTCCCATTCACTTGCTAAAAGCGTCCACACATCTCTTCTCACATCCACTGGGCATTGCACAGAATCGATTCCTAAAAGGCTTATGCCTCGCAAAATAAACGGATATACCGTTGTTTGCAATTCTTGTCCTGCCACATTACCGCACGTCGTTACACAACCACCATACTTTACCGTTTTTAAAGCGGTTTCTAGCATATGTCCACCTACAGTATCGATAACCCCGGCGTATATCCCTTTTAACATTGGTCTTCCTGATTCATCATTCAACTCCGTACGATGAATCACTTGTTTCGCTCCTAGACGTAGTAGCATCTCTTCTTCTTCCATTTTCCCTGTCGCTCCTACTACGTTAAATCCTAGCTTACTTAAAATACTAACAGCTACACTCCCTACGCCGCCTGTTGCACCCGTTACTAAAACATCTCCCATACTAGGCGTTATACCTGCTCCAATAAGCTTATATACTGATAAAGCAGCTGTAAAACCTGCTGTCCCGTACATCATACTTTCCTTTAATGACATTCCCTCTGGTAAAGGGATGATCCAAGATGCTGGCACGCGAATATACTCTCCGAAACCACCAGAAGTATTCATACCTAAATCATATCCCGTTACAATAACTTGGTCTCCTACCTTAATGGTTTCATCTGCACTACTCACAACCACTCCTGCTGCATCAATCCCTGGCGTATGAGGATATGTTCTCGTAACACCTTTATTACCCGTGGCTGAAAGAGCATCTTTATAATTTAATGAAGAATAATGAACCTGTATTAATACGTCTCCCTCAGGTAAACTACTTACTTCTCTCTCTACAACGTTTCTTACAAACTGCTTACTTTCTGTTTCGTTCACAACGATTGCTCGGAATGATGTATGATTCATTATGCTCTCTCCTTTATCCGTAAATTTCTTCTTTATTATATAGAAGAAAGAAGTAAACCTACTCATTTCTTCTTGGCTATATTTCAACAAATCTTACTTCTCTATTACTTTCTCACAATACATATTTTCATTTCTACTAAAACAACTTATACTTATTCTACATCTCAAAAATAAAATATAAAAAATCTGACTTTTTATAAATTTATTGAATTTTTACGAAATGTAAATGATTTGTAATGTCTTTTTTCGCTAAATTTCATTATAATAAGTGGATATGAGTGTCGTATTTCAATCCAAATGAAGGAGTACAGGAAATGGAGCAAAACCCATCTTTGCAAGAAAATACACGTAGTAAACCGAAAAAAAGTAAGAAAAAAACAAAAATTATTATAAGCGTTATTCTATTCTTTTTAATAATAGGTGGCGGTTATACTTGGTTTTTAGTAAATAAAGCATCTTCTGCTGTTCGAAATGCCGCACACGATTTAGCGCGCGGTGATAAATCTGATTTACGTGATAAAGCTGTAAAACCTATCACAAATAACGTCTCTGTCTTAATCATGGGTGTTGATGAAAGCGATGTCCGTGGGAAAGAATATGGTGAAGCTATAAGAACGGATGCACTATTACTTGCAACGTTTAATAAGGATAGCAAAACTGTAAAACTATTAAGTATTCCACGAGATACATATACTTATATTCCAGTGGAAAAGAAAAAAGATAAAATTACACACGCTCATGCATACGGTTCTACTAAAAACGGAAAAGATGGTGGACCACAAGCAAGTATTGATGCAGTTGAAAAATTAATGAATGTTCCTGTCGATTACTTTGTAAAGTTTAACTTCAAATCATTTATGAAAATTGTCGATGATTTAGGCGGTATTGAAGTCGATGTACCAGTTGAATTTACTGAACAAGATAGTAATGATACTGCTGATGCGATTCACCTGAAGAAAGGTGTTCAAAAGCTAAATAGTGAAGAAGCTCTTGCTCTTGCTAGAACGCGACACATTGATAGTGATGCAATGCGTGGACAACGTCAACAGCTCGTTATTGAAGCAATTTTAAAGAAACTAACAAGCGTTGGATCTGTAACAAAAGTTGGTAACATCATTGATGATATTAACGGACAATTCGTTACTAACTTAACATTCGATGATATGCTTTCATTCTATAAGTACGGATCGGACTCAGAAATTGAGAAATTACAAATTCAAGGTGAAGACTGCTATATGGAAAAAGGTGACGATACATGTAGCAAATCTGCTGGTGGCGGCCGAACATATTACTACAATCCAGATAAAAAAGAATTAGCAAATGTAACAAACCAACTTCGTGCTCACCTTGGATTACCTGCATATACAAAAACAGACTCTGATTCAAAGAAAACAAGCACAGAGAAAACAAAAGAATCTAAGTCGGAAAATTCAAGTGAACGCGAATCAAGTAACAACGAATCTAAAAATAAGAATAAAAATAGCAGTGAAGACACAGAAACATCGTCTAACGACAATGAATAAAAAAGAAGCAGTTCTCTATGGAGGTAGAGTACTGCTTCTTTTTATTTCTCCGAAACCAAAAATCAGAACTTTCTAACTATCTTTTTTAATATTTTTAAATTATAATAAATAGTAGCAATCTATTCCAATTATCAGGGGGCTCATACATATGAAAGCTGCAGTAAAACACAACATCTCAGATTTTAAAGACTACTTAAAATCAAACGATATATTCATGGAAGAAAATATAGATGAAAATGATGGTTCTGTTCATTTTTCAGTAGGATTAGAGACAGAAGCTGGCGCAAAAATTCAACTTATCGCTGCTTTCCAAAACGAACATCCTACTGTAGATATATACTGCTTCAATGTTGCTCACGTACCTGATGCAACGTCAACAAATGATATTTTGCATGTTATCAATGAATTAAACACATCTTATCGATTTGCAAAATTCACATTAAACAAGCAAAATGCAATTGATATTTCAGCATCGCTTGCATTCTCAGAACCAAACTTTAATCCAGCACTTGTCTTTGAACATACGAGAATGCTATATAAATTAGCAAATGACGAATATAAAAACTTAATGAAAGTTATTTGGGCATAATCAACCTGTCCTCAAATAACGAGAGAAATAAAAGGATGGGCTGCAAGCAGCGCCATCCTTTTATTTCGATATCATATCAATCCACATCTTAACAGCAGTGCCTACAATCAAAATCGATAACATATATTGTAGTGCTTTTTGATTGATCCTCTTCCCAACTCGCGCTCCAAGCGGCGCAGCAAAGATACTTGCAATCGCAATAATAAGAGCTGGAATTACAACTACTTGCCCAGTTATCACTTTTCCAGTCGTAATCCCTATTGAGGAAATAAACGTAATAGCGATAGATGTCGCTATTGTTGTACGTATTGGCAATTTTAAAATGACTAGCATAATTGGAACTAAAAGGAACGAACCTCCAGCACCTATAATGCCTGATGCTCCGCCTACAATAAACGCTAACAAACTTGCTAACCATTTATTATATTTCACTTCATTACCATTATTACGTTTCGGTACGAACATCATAATAGCAGCAATTGTCGCTAACGCTGCATAAACAACATTGACCGTATGTTCCTCTAATACGTTAGCACCAAAACTACCTATGAAACTTCCTATTAAAATACTAGCTCCCATATACACAACTAGCGTTTTATCCATATCATTACTTTTCCGATAAGCCCATGCACCTGCAAAAGTTGCAAAGAATACTTGCACCGCTGTAATACCACTCACTTCATGTGACGTATAACTAGTAAATCCTAGCAATACCGGAATGTATAGGATCATTGGATAATTAATAATCGCACCGCCAATTCCAACCATTCCTGATATAAACGATCCTATAAACCCAATTATAAAAAGTAATACGACTAAACTCACCTTATATCCCCCGCCTTCTAAAAAGAAGGTGATTTAAATGAATAAGTTTACATTCCCATCCGAAGCATCTGCTAAATAAGCTCCTACTCCTGCAAACTCTACCCCTTCCATAATCTCTTCCTCTTTTAACCCTAATAAATCTACCGTCATTTGACAAGCTACAAGTTTAATCCCCTGTTCTTTCGCTAAATCCATTAAATCTGGTAAAGGCATCGCATTATGTTTTTTCATAATACCTTTAATCATCTTTGGTCCCATACCGGCAAAATTCATTTTTGATAATCCCATCTTATCTGCACCACGTGGCATCATTTTTCCAAATACTTTTTCTATGAAAGTTTTCTTTACCTTCACATGTTCATCTTTCCTTAAAGCATTTAATCCCCAGAAAGTATGAAAAATAGTCACTTCTTGATCATACGCCGCTGCACCATTTGCAATAATATAAGCAGCCATCGCTTTATCGTAATCTCCGCTAAATAAAACGATTGTTGTTTTCTTCTGTTGTTCCATGTTGTTCTCCCTCCAATTACCTATAGGGGTATTTGATTATTTATAAAAAGGCTCAAATCATTTATCTCTGTACTATACGACTTTCCCTTCCCACGCTAACATGCCACCTACCATATTGATCACTTGAAAACCATAACTTTCTAAAAACTGAACGGCTCTTGCACTTCTTCCGCCTGAACGACAAACGATAATATATTCCTGCTTTTTATTTAGCTCATGCATACGAAATTCCAATAGTCCTAGTGGGATATTACATGCTTCTGGAATTTTCCCTTCAGCTACTTCTTCTACTTCACGTACATCCACAATATTTACTGCTTCTTTACGTAATAATTTTTCTTCTAATTCTTTTGCTGTCATTTCTTTCATTTTAAAGTCCACTCCTCACAAACCATTCATACCACCTGAAACATTTATAACTTTCTGAAACCCTAATTTTTTTAACATTTTTGCTGCTTGTTTACTTCTCATCCCGCTCTGACAAATAACGATTACTTCCTTATTCTTATCTAATTGATTTGTCTTACTAGCTAACTCATTTAGCGGGATATTTTGAAACCCTTTCATATGATTTCCTCTATATTCACCTACTGTACGAACATCGATAAAATACTTTCCCTGTTTTCCTACTATACTTTTTAATTCTTTTCCGTTTATATTTTGAACACCTTTCACAGGTAAAAAACGTGAAATAACAAACCATGCAGCAAGTACAATGAAAAGCGTACTTAATATTGTGTTCATATAACCAACCTCTCTGCATTTATAAAAATACTATGCCTTCTTAATCCAAAACTTCAGCACATCAGCTTCTTCTACATGCTTTACGATGTCATGACCACCTTTATTTGCCCATGCTGGAATATCCTTAACTGACCCTTTATCCGTTACATGTACTTCTAAAACTTCTCCCGTTTGTAAAGCATCCATCGCTCTCTTCGTTCTTACAATCGGCATTGGACATGCTAAATCTTTCGCATCTAATACTTGTTTTACATTCATCATCTATTCCTCCAGTTTGTTATTTTTATCCCGCCATTTGCGGGCAGTAATACTCCATTTCAAAATTCATCTGTAAAAACGTTAGGCTATAGTAGGGATATCCCTACTGATTAAAGCTGTATTTTATAATGAATCGTGCACTGCACAACGATTTGGACCAACCTCCATTTCGCGCTCTTCATCCACACTCGGATGAATCTTACCCATATTCGTTTGACGGATTTCTTCATATGCATTTGGCTGAGGCGGTAAGTTTTCTGTTACAGTTTTACGGAACTCTACCTCATCTACAATATTTAATCCTACATTCTCTTTAAATAGATCTTGTAAGTTCGCACTCACAATGCCTCTTTCATCCATTTCACTTATTTTTGAATAATGGGCTGGTAAAACAATTAAATCTTGAGACAGCTCCTTATAAAGTGTATATAACGTATTTCGTAAATCACTCACCCAATCTTCAGCTTTTCCAGCAAGATCTGGACGCCCGATTGAATCTACAAATAAAATATCGCCTGATAATAAATAGGAATCATCTACAATAAATGATGTACTCCCAATCGTATGCCCCGGTGAGTATAACGCGTCAATTTCAATTTTAGTACCTCCCACCGTAATAACAGATCCTTCTACAAGCGGTTCGTATGAGAAAACGACTTCCTCGGCATCTTTTGGAGGTAACCAATACGTACCACCGACTTTTTCAGCTAACTTACGCCCTCCAGAAATATGGTCTGCATGTAAATGTGTATCCATTACATTCGTAATCGTAACAGCATGCTCTTTCGCAAACTCTTCGTACGCTTCAACTGTTCTTACTGCATCAATAACTGCTGCTTCACCATTTGAAACGACCATATAAGATAAACAGCCTTTTCCAAGACGGTTAAATTGATATATACTTCCTCCGCCCTGTATATCTCCTACTTTTAACGGCTTTACATATTCACTCCAAGCCTTCATACCACCAGCTAAATAATAAATGTTTTCTAATCCAGCCTCTGTTAATTGCTCTGCTACAAATATAGAAGACCCTTCTTTTGCACATACTACTAAAACATCTTTGTCTTTAGGTAATTCACTTACAATATGATCTACACCATCTAGCAAATCAAAATACGGTTTATTTATAGATGAGATTTGTTTTCCTTCAATTTTCCAATCTTCATAATCTGTCTCATTACGAACATCTAAAATAAATAACTCTCCGAATAAAACTTTCTCTGCGACATCTTTTGCTTGTAATGATTTAACGCTCATCTTCTTACCCCCTGAGGTATATTTTCATTTAAAAAAATTTAATTCTCTATATTCCCTTGCCACTCTACCATACCTGGAATGACATTTTTCACATTTGCATAACCTTGCTCTTTCAACATTTGGCAAGCTACATCACTGCGATTACCAGTTCGGCAAACAACATAAATTTGTTTCATCTTATCTAATCCTGCGCTTTCTAGTTCACCTAATGGCACCGAAATGGCAGTTGGAATATGACCAAAGGCGAATTCCGCCGCTTCACGAACATCTACTACAGTACACTCTTCACCACTTAATAATATATTTTGCAATTCCGCATTCGTAATTGTATGAGGATACTTCACTACTTCATTCACTTCATGCTCATGTGCTTTTCTAACGTAATGCATCAAAATATCGCCCTCTTGTTTCGTCCCGATATATTGATGTCCTATTTTGTTCGCCCAACTTTGTATATCTACAGTAGACCCTTTATCTGTTGCCTTAACTTCAATCACTTGCCCTGATGCCAATCCTTCCATCGCCTTCTTCGTTTTCACAATCGGCATCGGACAAGCCAAACCTTTACAATCTAAACTCATATCCACTTTTATACTCATAGTCGATTCCTCCACAATTTATATGCATATACCTGTAGGGGTATATTAAAATGTTTTTGAAAATCTGTCAACACTTACGTTTGACAGATTATCGGCTTTTTACAAGTAATTGAACAGCTTCTTTAATTAACTCTTCATTTGAACCATTACCACTTTCAAACTGTTCACGTAAACATTGCTCTAAATTTGTTCCAACAACAAGTCCAATTGTACGATCAAGTGCGGAACGAGATGCCGTTAACTGTGTAATAACCTCTCGGCAATCTTTTCCTTCTTCCATCATACGAAGCACACCACGAACTTGGCCTTCAATACGTTTTAATCTATTTTTCATATCTTGATTATATTCCATTGTATAATCACCTCATTACCATTATGTCACCATTTATAACCTATGACAATATATTATACCCCTACAGGTATTTTGTAAACCCTTATTTTAAATTTCCACCTTATATATTCGCAAAACATAAAGTGAAACCTTAATCTATAGGCTTTCATCTTCCACCAAATTTTGAAGTGGAAGATGAAAAAACATCAATATATAATACGGTCTGGTAAGACTGTACCGTACAATTTAAAGCCACCATCTACATTCTTTACCTTATATCCTTTTTCCATTAACATGCGCGCTGCAACATACCCTCTCATGCCAAGTTGACAAGTGATATATATTTCTTTATCCACTGGCACTTCATTCAAACGATCACGTAATTCATCTAACGGAATATTAATAGAACCTTTAATCATTCCTTGTTTTAGTTCATTAGGCTCTCGAACATCAATAAGATATCCACCGTTTTCAACAATACGATCTATTTCATGCCATTGTACTGTGTCCACAAAACCATCTACTATATTACTTGCTGCATACCCCACCATGTTTACCGGGTCTTTTGCAGAAGAATAAGGCGGGGCATATGATAATTCTAAATCTGGCAAATCAATTACAGTTAAATTTGCTTTTATTGCCGTTGTGATAACATCGATACGCTTATCTACACCGTCACGCCCTAACGCCTGCGCTCCGTAAATTTTTCCGCTATCTTTATTAAATATTAATTTTATTAGCACTGGCGTAGCATTCGGGTAATAACCAGCATGAGAATTTGCCTGCACATGCACTACCTCATAGGGTATATTTAATCGTTTTAATATTTTCTCATTTACTCCAGTCGAAGCAACTGTTAAATCAAAAACCTTAGCTACAGAAGTTCCCAGCGTACCTTTATATAAAGAATCCGTATGACCATGAATAATATCTGCTAACATACGACCTTGACGATTAGCCGGCCATGCTAAAGGAATCATCGTTTCTGTTTCAGTAACAAAATCTTTCACTTCAATCGCATCACCAATTGCATATATATGTGGATCCGATGTTTGAAATCTCTCATTTACTTTTATCGTTCCTCTAACTCCTAGCGCTAATCCTGCATCTTTCGCTAAACTACTCTCTGGTTGTACACCAATTGCTAAAATAATCATATTTGTCTCTATGATTGAACCGCTTTTTAAACGTACAACAGTCCCGCCTTCTTCCAATGCATCTACACCATCTTCAAAAACAAGCTCAACATTGTGATTTTTCATATGCTCATGCACATATGCTGCCATTTCATAATCGATTGGTGGCATTACTTGATTCGCCATCTCTACAAGAGTAACATCCATTCCTCGTTCTCTTAAGTTTTCAACCATTTCCACTCCAATAAATCCGCCACCAATAACCGTCGCATGACGTGGTTTCTTCTCATCAATATACGCTTTAATACGATCTGTATCAGGGACATTTCGTAACGTAAACAACGCCTTCACTTCTTCAATACCTGGAATAGATGGAACAATTGGTTTTGCCCCTGGTGAAAGAATTAACACATCATATTCTTCGTTATATGTTTCATTTGTCATTACATTCTTTATAGTAATTTTTTTCTCTTCTTTATTAATTTGTATTACTTCGCTCAATACACGTATATCTAAATTAAAACGCTTAGACATCTTTTCAACAGTTTGTACTAATAATTTTTGTCTTTCTGTAATGACACCGCCAATATAGTATGGTAACCCACAATTTGCAAATGAAATATACTCACCGCGCTCCACCATAATAATTTCATCATCTTCACTTAAACGACGAAGCCTTGCAGCTACTGATGCTCCGCCAGCAACTCCACCTACTACAACTATTTTTCTAGACATATTTCAAACCTCCATCTTATTTATTATTGAATTTTCTCATATATCACATACACAAAACCTATACCTGTATGGGTATATGATAGAGTATAAAAAATTTAATTTCAATCAATATGTCTTTCTTTCACAAATTCGAAACAAATAAAAAAGAACTTAGACCTCTCCAAGTTCTTTACGAATGAATCAATCCATCGTTCCATTGTCATACTTCCTATAATCTCTTTGTAAAACTATAATCCATGTTCCCACCTAGCGCTGCCGCTGTATCACCAGTTTCTCTAAAATCATGTGTATATATTTTTTCAAATGAACCGAAATCTACTTGCTTATAAAATTCAAAACAAGGGAATCCATCATGCTCTCCTTGAATATCCATACTACCATCCTCTTTCACACATACATGTAATACATAATCCACAGGAGGTGCATAGACATTTAATGGATTACTTGCACTCGCACTCATTTTGAATTGCACATCATCTGCATTCCATACAATATCAGTACACACAATATTTTCTGTACTTGCTTTCCCTGTCCTTTTACTCACAGAACCATCTGGACTTGTAATCTTCTCGGTCGTAATACCCGTGTTCGCATATGAAAACACTTCTTCTTTATAGAAATCAACTACTACCTCTTGCTCAACTCTAGAGCGCATCGTATTTACCGCATGTGGTGTAAATTCACGCGAATCACCTTCGAATTGAATTACTTTTCCTGTTTCCATATCCTTCTTAGCTTCTGTCCAAGAAATTGGGATAAATACACTGGCTCTAATTTTCACGATATTAGTCATAAGAAACACCTCTATAATTTTATTTTAGATACTGAATACTATTGAATAAAACAGACCATAATTTCAATCCTAAAACCAATAGATTTCTCTTTTACTTTTCTACTTCCTTCTAAAAAATAGTGCTATATTTATGTTTAGACTGTCATTTTAAAGCTATATTCCATCTCTCCAGCCAGTGCTGCTGGAGTATCATTTGTTTCTCTAAAATCATGTGTATACATTGATTCAAACGGACCAAAATCTACTTGTTTATAAAATTCATAGCAAGGAAAACCATCATGTACACCTTCAACATGCACAGTACCACTTTTATTAACTCGTATAGCCAACAAATAATCAGCTGCAGGTGCTGCCGCATTTAACGGATTACTGGCACTTGCTCTCATTTCAAATGAAACTTCATCCTCACCCCATACGATATTAGTACATACAATATTTTCTGTACTTGTTTCTCCCTTTTGATACTCAATTGAGCCATCTGGATTTGTAATCTTCACTGTGACGATACAAGCATCTGCATATGTAAAAATTTCTCTTTTATAAAAATCAATATTCACTTCTTGTTCTAATCTTGAACGCTTTGCGTTCACAGCGTATGGTGTAAACTCACGTGCATCTCCAGCATATTCAAATGATCTTCCTGTTGCAGGATCCTTAATAGGTTCCAACAATGCATATGGTGCAAAGACACTCCCTCTAATTTTTAAGATATTAACCATGTGAAACCTCCATTGATTCTATTTATATAAATCATTATTTGTACTATACAGGATATAGTCAATTTGATTGACCATATCCTGTATAGTACAATAGGTTTCATATATAGTCAACTTAATTGACTAGAATTGTGGAGGTTATACATGAATCATCAAACATTTAACGAACTAGACCTTACTTCACTTTTATCATTATCTTTCAGTACATTAATTACTGAACTACATGACAGATTAAGTGAATTGGGATTTGAGGATATTAGGCCAGCACACGGTTTTATGTTCAAACGTATCCTTTCTAACGGAGCAACAGGTATAGAACTAGCTGAGTATTTAGGAATTTCTAAACAAGCTGTAAGTAAAATGATCGATTCTCTTGAAAACAGTGGTTATGTCACGCGCAAAACGCATCCTACTGATAAAAGAGGTAAAATCATTATTTTAACCGAACGTGGTTTAGCAGTAATGAAAGCAAAGGAAGAAATAGTAGCTGAAATAGAGCAACGATGGATTGAAAATATAGGTGCTGAACGAATGCAAATGCTCAAAGAAGACTTAACAACATTCGTTACTAAAGAAAATACAGGGAAATTATCATCAAATATACGACCTGTTTGGTAAACAAAAACTCCATATAAAAACGAATCCACTTTGATGAGTCCTTTTCAAAATGGATTCGTTTTCTACAGTTTTATTAATAATTATTGCTTCTTTTAAATTTCTTATCAAATATGCAAGAGTCTATATTTTACGTATTATATAATTCCATAGCTCTCTGCACGACTAATTCTGCCGTATTCTCTTCCGGTGGCATCAATAAATCCGTAACACACCCATATACAACAGGGTTTAATTCAACTTCGTATCCACCATATATAAACTCTTCTCTTGTCGGTAAATAACCAATATATCCATTCGTATATCCACCTAAAAAAGCTATTTCATTTTGAAGACGCTCTTTCACTTCTAAAGCTGTTTCTGAAAAAGGTTCCATCGGTATACCAAAGAACATACCATCATTAATTTGAAACAGTTGAACTTCTAAATCAATACTTAACTGCCGAATACCTTGCTTATATTTCTCTAAAATTATAGTAAGCCATTCATCCGTATTCACACCCCACTGCTTCTCAACTAATTGGGCCATACTTCGTATTTCATTAACTTCAGGAATATCTTTCAACTTCATTTGCATCGTGCTTGAAACTGTCCTTAAATTTACAATTGGGCTATATGCAACTGTTGGCAACATCGTTAATACATGTCCACTAAGCATGTAAGCCATTTGTGTTAATGCTTCCCTTGAACCGCGATACTTCGCATTTACATTACCAGCAGCTCCTTGCATAATAATAACAGGACAGTTTACGATTTTCTCAAGAATCTCCCTCGTCATTCCAGGATAATCCGCTGATAATACATCGCTATCACCTTTTAAAACATTCGGATGCGCAGTACAAAATACTACAATCCCAGATAGCTCCTTCGTTTCAGCATTTCTTATTGCCAACATGCCAATTCGTTTATCTACAACACCCTCTATATTTGTTCCCATCTTTGCTCTTCCATCAGATGTTCTCTCTCTTCGGTTGACACCAATATCACCTGTCGTAACACCCCATCCAACTTCGCACAACTTCAAATTGTTATTCGCAGTAACAGCACCTTGCACTACATTATTTACTAAAATCGGTTTATACGACTTTACTAAAGGTTGCTCACCAACAGTTTCCGGACCAGAGTGTGTATGTGTATAAACAACTGTTATTCGCTCAAATGGTACATGAAGCCTACTCGCTACTCGCTCACGAATCATGTTCGTATCTTCTACTAACATCCCAATATTATCAATACTTATAAACACCGTTTTCATTTCATCTTTTTCAAATACAAAAATCGTCCCATAAATATGCTCTTCAATATTATTTATTCCTGTCTCTCTATGGTATCCGACAAAATCAATACCTACAGGCGGTGTAATATCAACCTTACAAACCCCTATTTTGCTCATTTGAACCGCTCCATTTCTCTATGTAACTCCCTTGTTTCAAGAATAGCATATTTACCTTGTTTCAAATAAAAAGAACGGACATAGCATTCTATGTCCGTTCTTTTCATCACACATACTTCCGATGCACCATCTTCCCATCATAAGAAAATACAACACCCTTACTCTCCACAATCGACTCCATATGCACCGTTCTTCCCCATAATTGATGAAGGTATGGCAATACTTTTTCTAAGTATTTTAAATCGAGCTCAATTCCTTCGTAACTATGTTTAATGTACAATTCTCCGTTCTTTAAGTAGTCTCCGTCTTCTACTACTAAGTACGGGAAGCCACCATTTGTACGCATATTTACGAGCTGATCACGTACCTGTTCCCACTCTTTATCTATTACTTTATACTCTTTTCCTTGGCGCTGGAATAAGTACATATCTTCTCTCATTACGAGATCTTTGTTTAAGTAGTTTCTTAAGAACGATACATCCCATTCAATTTCGCGTACTTCAAATATTTTGTCACGACCAGAACCTGGTTTTACACCGCGTCGTTTCATTTCTTCTGTCGGGTTGTTGTAGCGTTCTTCAATATCTTCAAACATTTTAATACCGAGGTAGTATGGGTTAATGCTTGTTTTTGATGGTTGAACTACACCTGCATTAAGCTTTGCGAATTCAATCGCTTCAGAAGATGTTAAGTCCATTTCACGGAGTATGCGTTGATGCCAGTACGAAGCCCAGCCTTCGTATTCCTAAGGTGCTTTATCATATGAATTACTAATACTTATATTAACCTAGGACATCAACCACACTATTTCCGATCAACATAACAAATTTGACCAAAATTCCTTATGTTACTTTATAGTATTCAACATGTCCTTCACTTTTTTATTATAAGTTACAACTCTTAAACTTAAATTTGCTATAAATGATTTATTTAAATATAATCTATTCTATATGTTATTTATTAAACCGTTAGGATATACAGATATATTTTATATACTAAGAACCTATACCTTACTTCGATTAACCTAAATCATGTTATTATTTTTTGTTCTTTGTACTATTTAAACCGAAAGGGCGTGATAAGATTTGACTGAATTAAGACAAGTTTTCAAACAACTATTCTCAGAAAAATTAGCTTCAGAAAATCTACAAGAATCTTATGTATTTACTAAGAGTGCCAAAATAGAAGAAAATCCTCCTATCGATAATTTAAGAGCAATCATTGGGGCAAGTGGAAACTATTTTTCAGATACTATAGGAACACACCCTGATTTTATTGATTTAAAAGAAGGTGAACATAGATATCAATATATTTGCTCTGTATTTGTTGATATTTCTGGTTCTACCCGGCTAGGGGTAAAATTCGACTTAGAGAAAGTGAAATTTTATAAAAATGCTATTCTTAGATCAGCTATCGAGATTTTCAGACTTTTTAACGCGCATATTCACCGTTTACAAGGTGATGCTTTATTTGCATTTTTCGGTCACAAAAACATGAAAAAATCCGATGCCATAATAAACGCCTTAAACGCAGCTTCATTATTACAAGAATTCAATAGAACAGCTTTAACAGAATTCTTTGAGCAGCATAATTTATCTCCTTTAAAAATTAGAATAGGAGTCGATATAGGTAATGATGAACAAGTTCTTTGGTCTCATTATGGAATTGATCATATTTCAGAAATTACATCGACAAGTATTCATACTGACTTAGCTGCCAAACTCCAAAATAAAGCTACTGGAAATGGGATTATGCTTGGAGAAAATGCTTATAAATTCTTAGATTTACCTAATGAATTTTATGAAGTTAGAACTTTTTCTCTAAATGGAGAAAATAAAAAAGAGTATTATATTATTCAAAATCCTAACTATTCAATGAGATGTTTCAAATGGGAAGAATACTTAGAACATTTCTTATATATTCCCAAGAAAAATCATGAACAAGATAAATTATTATCATCTCCAGCCAATATTAAATTAACATGCGAGGTTACAGAGAATAATATACCACAAGAATACATTTTTAATAGTCGAGCATTGAATAAAGATCTGGATATAAAATTTTCACTAACCTTACATCCTACCGTTAAACCCTTAGTTCACGATATAAGATGGTTTATAGAAAACCGTGGAGAAGAAGCTACTTCTGCTTCTACTTTAAGCTTCGAAATGGAAAAACATCGTGGAAAATATTACTGCAATCAAGTTACAAAATACAATGGGCACCATTATATGATTTGTAGACTCTACAATAATAGAGGAAATTTAATTGGAGAGGAAAAATTCGGAATATACATTAATGATGAAACTCGAAACTTTAAAGATTTGTTACAAACCCTTACTATAAGTGAAAGGCAGTTAGAATATGGAACAAAATAACACCCAATTAGAATCCGCTACACTGTTTGATTACCATAAACATAACCTTGTTTATATCGGTGATAATATTAAATTTGCCGATGGCAAATCTGGAATATTGTTAACTGTCAATATCGCTCTTATATCTTTTATATTCCAGATGATCAAAAACATTTCTTTTCCTATTCAAAATTGGCATGGAATAGTCTTAAATTTATCGATTTTAATCGCTTTACTATTTTTACTTTATTCTGCATTTCAATTTGTTTCAGTTTTATTGCCAAGATTCCCAAAAACACGAGAATATTATATGTCATGGGGAGGAATGGCAAGTTTTACCTTAACAGAATACATAAGTAAAATTTCTTCTATCACCCATGAAGAATTACTACACGATATGGCTAAACAAAATCACGATTTAGCAAAAATATGTGTTATAAAATATGAAAAATTACAGAAGGGCATAACATGCTTTATTTTAGGGAGTGTACTATGCGGTTTAATTTATATGTTAAGTTAAAAACCCTTAACCCTAATGTTTAAAATGAACCGCTGGATATCCAGCGGTTCATTTTAAACATACTTTCGATGCACCATCTTCCCATCATAAGAAAAAACAACACCTTTATTCTCCACAACCGACTCCATATGCACCGTTCTTCCCCACAGTTGATACATATAAGGTAATACTTTCTCTAAATATTTCAAATCAAGTTCAATTCCTTCATAATAATGCTTTAGGTATAGTTCACCAGTCTTTAAATAATCGCCATCTTCAACCATCAGATATGGAAAACCACCGTTTGTTCTCATATTTACGAGTTGTTCTCGTACATGTTTCCAATCTTTATCTACTACTTTATATTCTTTTCCTTGCCGTTGAAATAAGTACATATCTTCTCGCATAACCAATTCTTTCGTTAAATAATTACGAATGAATGATGTGTCACTGTCCAGCTCACGCACTTCAAAGATCTTCTGTTTACCTGACCCAGGCTTAACCCCTCTTCGTTTCATTTCTTCAGTCGGATTGTCATAACGTTCTTCAATGTGTTCAAACATTTTAATTCCTAAATAATACGGATTAATGCTTGTTTTAGAGGGCTGAACAACTCCAGCATTTAATTTTGCAAATTCAATTGCTTCGCTTGAAGTTAAATCCATTTCTCGTAAAATCCTTTGATGCCATAGACTTGCCCAGCCTTCATTCATAATTTTCGTTTCCATTTGCGCCCAAAAATAAAGCATTTCCTCACGCAACATGGTTAAAATATCTCGTTGCCATTCTTCCAATTCACGACTGTATTCTTCGATAAACAACAATAAATCTTTTTCTGGTTGCGGCGGGAATTTCTTTTTCTTACGAATAAGTGGGGATTCTCGATTTTTCTTCTCATCATCTAATCCCCATAAATCATCGTAAACAGTTTTTCTTGTTTCTTCTTTTTCTTCCACATACATATCATCCATTGTCCAGGCTAGTTTATTTCTTACTAATGAAGGATCAATGTGTTCTTGTATCGCCAGTACCGCATCTAAGAACTCTTCGACTTCCTGTCTTCCATATTCATGTTCATATGCTTTAATTCTTTCTGCGGTTGCAGCCATACTTTCTACCATATCTCGCTTTGTATTTGAAAAACGAATATTATTTTTAAAGAAATCACAATGCGCTAAAACATGTGCAACAATTAATTTATTTTGAATGAGGCTATTTGTGTCCAATAAAAAAGCATAACACGGATTAGAATTGATAACCAACTCATAAATTTTACTTAATCCTAAGTCATACTGAAGTTTCATCCTAAAAAATTGTTTTCCAAAGCTCCAGTGTGAAAAACGTGTTGGCATACCATATGCCCCAAATGTATAAATAATTTCGGCTGGGCATACTTCATATCTCATCGGATAAAAATCCAGTCCAAATCCTTTTGCAATTTCTGTGATCTCATCAATGGCACGTGCAAGTAAACGATCCTCTGTCATTATAATTGTCCCTCCTCTTCTTCTATACACTAAATGTATGAAACAAGGAGTTAAAAGATGAGACAAGTTTTTCTCATTTTCATGAAATTATTTTATAGTATTTCCTACAAAAAAATAGGAAATACTATAATAGAAAGGCGCTCAATGTGAAAAAAACATTGGGTTGCACACTTGTTGTTGGATTTCTATTATCAGGAGTTCCAAGTGTTTTTGGTAACCAAAATTATGCATCTCAAGATACTAGTTATACTGAAGACAATCAAAAATTACGTAATTACACTTATAAATCCATTTATACACCTCTCAAAGGAACAAATGATGCTTATCGAATAAAATATATTATTGTGGATTCTGAATCCAAAACAACACTTTGGATTGGAGAAAAGTTTAGAACTAAAAAGAGTACATAACAAAATAAGCTAAAACGATAAAAAGCACCTGTATATACATGTGCTTTTTATCCTCTGAGTTTGTAAGGTGAAACAACTCATTTTCAGTATAGTGGGTCTAACTGTTGTAAGTAATTATATTTTAAATCCCATACAAACTTACATTTTTGTTTATTTATTAGTCAGTGTATACATCCGCAGCATCTGATAATAATACTCCTCATGTAAATATGCATTCTTTTTCTTTTTGTAATACAAAATCCATTTCCGTAAAAAATGTGGCTTTGTATTTAGCTTTTCTCCTTCTACTTTTAACTCTCGAAACATTGATATCCAATATGGAAAAGTATCTTTCCCCTCCTGATAAAATGTAGGATATACTAAATTTTCAAGAATGGTAACAAGTTGATTATCATTAGAACATATAGATATAGACTGTTTGGCACTATCATATGTAGGAACAAAACCCATTTCTCTTATGCTGTTTTCTAATTGATATAAATGTTTCCTAAATAATTGTTGTTCTTTTTCCAATTTCCCATTAGATTTATACACCCAAATCTTAGCCATCACATAATCAATGTTTAAAATTTTTGCTATAACACTTCTATGTGTTCCACCGTCGTCTACATAATAAACATCTAAGTCTTCATAGTAATTAAAAGTAATGTCCGATTCCCGTAGTACAAGATTCTTAAATTTTTCAATCCCATCTATTTGAATCCTTTGTAAATTTTGGGTGGATCTATCCAATCGATATAATTGATTCAGCCATTTCCCTTCTCTTCTCCTAGAATTTTCAACACCCATAAATTTATCAATAGGTACCAATGTGTATGTACTTGTATCCTCCGCTGAAAACCATTGCTTCAATGGAATTGGTGGGACATCCATTTGTTTCATGTTTTGCAGTTGTTGATTATCAATAAATTGAAGAAGAAATTCATCCGTGTGTATATCTAATTGTTGTTTTTGTTCTAAAAGTTTTATCTCTGTTTTTACTGGTCGAAGAGGTTCTTTTTCAATTTTTGGAAGGGACAGTTCTGGTTTCACTGCTTTTTTAGGCAACTTTGTTTCTGCATTGTATCCATGCTTTCGATATTTAATATCGATATCTTTAACATGTAATACAATAATTCTCTTTTCCTCATAAAAACTAACAATATTCCCTTTTATGAGGGCTAGTTTCCGATTTCCATCAGCTTCTTTACTAATCCATTCTATTAAACTTTTTACAGTTTTTTGGAATCTCTTTTTCCCTTTCCCTTGATGGACTAGCATGATTCGAATTTCATTTGGCTTTTTTTTATACTCAGGATAAGCATACGTATACCCTTTTTCCTCTAGGAGTTTCAATGTCCCTTGATCTAAATACCCCTCAACAATAAAGGAATTCTTTGGTTGTTGCTCCCATATCGTTTCATAATCCCATCTTTTATAAAACATATTTGCAGTATATAACTGCCTTAATGTATGTTTAATCATTGCATCATCTTCACTATTCAATAATTCAATTAAATCAGCAATCGTTCGAATATATGTGTTCTTAGTTCCACTAACTGTTCTTGTGATAACTTTTTCAGGAACTTCTAGTACCCTATTCCCTTTTGTAGATCGTTGCTTATCTCCTTCTGTTTTTATTTTTTTTTCCTTAATTTCAAACATATCACTCTCATCAATTTGAACAACTGCTTTTTTATTTTTCGGTATATTTCTTATTCGTTCTTTAATCGGAATGATTTCTAGATGATATGAACAATCCGGACAATGTTCTTCCTCTTGCTTCAAATGAAAAGCCGGATTTCTTTTCCTTCCCACTGCCTTCACCTTAGCATTACAATCACATTTAAAATAATTTTCACAATAAAGGGTATATCCTGTAATTTCTCCTAACTCACGTATTGAAATAGCTTCTTGAGGTTCAATATATCGAGTCTCATCTCCCAAAACATAAACTGCCTTGGGCATCGCTTCTGTACTCCTTGCCATAATTACACCCCGCTACTATTAATCTCCATTTTCAGTACCTATAACTGCCATAATCCCATTTTACTACAAATAAAAAAGAAAATTTTTATTACCATCTGTTTAAAAAGTTTGAGTTCTCTAAAACCTAGATACTAGTAATAACAAACATAGTTATTACGAATAATAACTTTCTTTTTCGTATGATCTTCTTATTAATATTTTCACTTTGGTTTATTAAAAATTCATTTGTTAATAAACCAAATAATAATTTGGTTATATCTATTTAATAAAAAAACTCCCCGTATAGTATTTGTGTAACATCCCCTCATTAAAATTACATTTGTAACATAAAAAAAGTAACATTATACACTTCAATCCTTATAATTCAATATACTAAATAAAAATCGTTTTCATTCTACAAATCTTTGAAAATAGAACAGGATCGGATAATCTCTAAAACCGAGCTTGCCTCTTCTCGATTTTCTTAAAACCGAGAACTGTTAAAATCAAAAACACTGTAATGATACGAAATAGACCAGAATCCTTAAAACCACTAGGGACAAACACTCTTTGTCCAATGTTTCTCGGTAATAGAAAATGGCAGGGATCGCTGGCACTTTCTATTACCGAGAATTATCCTGAGTCTATATTAATGGTATTGCGCCAAAACCGAGAATTTATTTGTCACTTGAAGTAGTTTCATAGAAAATATACTACCGACTACTATCGAATTGACACGTGATTTGGTTAAACTCTCCTGTTGACTTTTATTACTCATTGTTTAAACTAGCTTGTCCAATATCAAAATAACTTGTCCATCCATTAGCATATCAGCTTTTTCTCTAAAATTATCACCCTAGCTTGTACACACCTTGATACATCAAGACATAGCATCATATATTTGTGGTTATTTCCTCTTACGATTTTAACTAGGATTGTATAAAAAAATTCATTATACAATGACTCAATAACACCACTTTCTATTCCATTTTCTCACAAATCGTTCTTAACGTGGAAAACTTTTGATAAGAAATTAACAAGCTATACACTTCGTACAAAAAGAAACCCACCTATATTTGAATAAATAGGTGGGGTATCAATGGATTAAATTTTCATATACCTCATAACGTAAACTCAGATCTTTTCTCACGTACACACCTTGAAGAAATTGTAGTAAAAAATTACGTACAGATTGTATCTGCTCTTCTTCAAGCGAAAAATGAAAAATCTCATCCTGAACTCCATTTTCTAAAACATAAATGGAATTCTTTAATTTCTTTAGTTTTTCTTTTAACATCTCCTGTTGCCGTTTCCCGTCTTCCAGTTCACTATACTTCTTTGATCTTCCTGTTAACAACATTTCAATTAACTTATTATTCGGATTTTCCACCTGTTCGTCCTGCGTATCAATGTCTTTCTGATCCTCCATGCTTTTATCAATCTCCATCTTTCCTGTCATTACGTCCTCATACAACTGACTAATCTTCACATCTAACTTATAAATATTATTTAATAATTTCATTTGTGTATTCTCTAATTCTTGTTGTGTTTGAGAAATGGATTCACATTCTTCTTCAATATTTCTTTTTGTTTTTTGTATAAAATCTTCACGGTGTTTTTCAAGTGTATTTTTTATAATCGGTACCATATGTATTTTAAACTTTTCATGAATGGTTTCCATTTCTAATTTCAATTTACACTTTTTACATTCATATATCATTTTTCCGTACTTTATCTTTTCTCCACTTTTACGTTTATTTGTAGTTCGTTGATTTTTTGTTCTAAAAGGACTTTGACACTCTTCACAAAATAAAATATCACGCAACCAAAAAGGTGTATTTATTTTTCTTACTGTATGACTTTCTCTTCGCTGCAAATATAACCGAAAACAAAATTCCCACTCCTCTCTCGGCATAAACATTTGAATACTTTCTTGTTTTTCAGACCAAGTCCAATCACTCATATTTACATTCAATTTCCCTTTACTATATCGATTCATCGTTAAATATCCCGAGTAGAAAGGGTTTGTAATAATATATTTAATTTTATCCTTGTACCACTTTTGTGTGACATCCCACTGTCCCGAAGATAACTTATCAGTAATCTGTTGTAACCCATAACCAAGTTTAAACAGCCGGAAGATCTCCACCACAACTCTTTTCTCTTTTTCTATCATTATGAAGTCTCCTGTACTTTTGTCATAGGAGTATCCATAAGGTGCTTCGCCGCCAATCCATTCCCCTCTTTCTACTTTACTTTCAAACGTATCTCTTGTTCGCTCAGCAGTAATCGCTGGCTCAATTTGTGTCAAAGCATCTTTCACTGTCTGCGGAACAATTTCTCCTTCCGTATATATTTCTTTGGTACTACTAAGGATCACTGGTATCCCTAACTTATTCATTTCTCTTCTGAATTCATAATGTTCTTTTGTATTACGAGCAATACGATCACTCTTATATGAGATAATAAAATCAAATTTCTTTTTTCTAGCATCACGAATCAATCGTTGGAATTCTTCTCTTTGTTCTGCGGTGTTTTTCACAGCTGAAGTTTTCTGATCAATGTATTTATTGTCTTCCTGCCATTCACAACCGTATTCTTCTAAAACATTTTTCGCTGAATGTACTTGCATGCTCTCGTCTTGCTGATCCGTTGAATACCTAGCATAAAAAGCCGCTTTACTCCCCGTTTTTATTACATCTTCAATTCGTTGATACTTCTTCTGGTTCACAATACACCTCCTGTACCATCATAAATGGGTGCTTAAACACAATATGATATTCATAATCACTGACAAAAATGGTTTCAATGATATCATGATAAAACTCTTTTCGTTGTTCTTCTTTCAATATCAATATTGAATTTTCATATTGTAATTCTTTACACCAACGTTCTGCCTGTTCTTTTATATTTCGTACTTCATACAGACGTTTTTGCAATTTTAATAATCGCTCTCGTTCTTCTTTTAGTTCATCATACAAAGTGTTCATTTCTTCTTGATGGTGACTTTTTTCTTTCTTTAACCAAATATCTATTTTTTTAGAAAATTTATATTCACATGTTTTAACGATTTTTTCTTGATTTGCAATCCATTTCTTTAATCTTTCAATATTTTTGTATTGACCTCGTCTATACAATTTCTCAAAATCATCTTGTAACATCTTAGTGAAAAATTCTTTTGCATGTTTTAATACATCTTTTTCAATTTGATCTACAATTAGAAAAACATTATGTTCCTTGCATTCATATACCTTATATTTTTTTCCGTTACGCATTCTTGTATTTGTAGATAATTCTTTTCTACACGCATGACATTTTAAAAGTTCGGTTAATGGAAAATAAGCTCTCTCTTCTGTTCGTGTCCTTTTGATACTCATACCTAACACTTTATCGTTTACTTCATTCCATTCACTTTCGGATACAATAGATAAATTTAGTAAATATTTTAAATTCCTTTGATCATTGAATACCATTCTTCGAGTCCCCATATATAGTGGGTTAGAAACTGTATCTATAATTAATTGCTGGTGCCACTTTGTATTCCTTTTTAGTTTTCCTCTTTCATTCAAATCCTTATAAAGTTCTTGTAACGTTTTAAATTTATCATCTAAAATACAGTCATATATTTCTCGTACAATAGCTAATTCCTCGTCTACTTTCTCAATGACCTTTTCATCATCTTTTACTTCGATTTTATAACCAAATGGTAAATTTCCCGCCGACTTCCCCGACATGAAATTTGCAATTCGGGTTTCCATAATACGTTCTGCAATTTGTGTTCCTTCATGCTCTGCAATTGCACCTAGAATGCTCTCAATATATTCTCCCATAGGTGAATACATCATAGGAATTTCATTCCCGGAAGCAAAACAAACTTTGATATTATATTTTTTGAATAGCTCATATAATTTCAGATGTTCACTTAAATCCCGAGCTAGTCGATCACGTTTGTATACAAGTATTCGATCTACGATTCCCATTTCTATATCTTTTATTAGCTTCGCCATTGCTGGACGTTCCAATAATGTAATTTTCCGAGATGAAATATATTCATCAATATATTCCTCATCTATTGGTATTTTCTTTTGCATACTGTAGTGAACAACTCTTGAACGTTGCATCAGAATTGAATTTTCTTGAAGTGATGTAGAACTTCTATAGTAAGAAATCGTTTTTTTCATTGCTTTCATTCACCTTCCTCTCTATTTTCAATATACGTTTGTCCATGGCATTTAGAAGTTTCTTGTAGCAACTTTTCTTTTACACACTCCATGTATAACTCAAACCATTTTTCTGTTGCCTGTGGATTATGAACATATTGTATTGATCCCAATTGTAACTCTTTTACTTCCTTACTCTTTTTCATTTCATTCACTTCTTTCTATATAAAGTAATTCCATCAACAGTATAGGCATTTACAAATAATTTATTCATATTTGTAAATGTTTTTTATAATAATGAATAATACACATACAAAAAAGGTAGTTTATCCAGTAATGGATGAACTACCTTTTTTTGCTTTCATTTCGATTTGTATACGTTCTATCTGAACTTCATTTTGAAATTTTGAAAGGAGATGACTTGTTGCTAGGTGTTTCAACTGTTTTTCAAATTGTAAAAATTTCTCCGATAACTTAGACACCTCAGATTCAGTAAGGTGTTCGAATGAATTATGAATGTAGGTATGTTCCTTCCTTATTTGAATTGAAATTGTAACTTTTCCTTCTGTCATTGTGTATTCCCCCTATAGACATATATCTATTCAGGGAGGAAGCCAGGACAAACCTATAACTTAATTTATCATGAAAAAATTCTTATCTCATATATATGTGGACAAGGAGGTATCTGTTTATGAATACATACACTTCCCAATACATTGCAATTTATTGTCGTGTCTCTACAGATGACCAGGTTAAAGAAGGCGTTTCTTTGGAAGAGCAGCAAGAAAGACTACAAGCGTATTGTAAAGCAATGAATTGGTCTGAAGATGTTGTCCTTTATATAGAAGACGGATTTTCAGGAAAAAATATAGATCGACCACATTTAAAAAAATTAATAGAAGATGTAAAAGCAAAAGAAATTAAAAAAATACTTGTAACAAAATTAGATCGTATGAGCCGAAAGTTATTAGATTTATTGACACTAATTGACTTATTTCAAGAACATGATGTTTCATTTGTTTCCATTAGTGAATCCTTTGATACAAATACACCTTCTGGAAGATTAACGCTTCAAGTTCTTGGTGCAGTCTCTGAATTCGAAAGAGAACGCATTCGAGAACGTGTCTTTGAGAATATGCATCATGCTGCCAGCAAAGGAAAGTGGTTGACCCAACATCCGTACGGTTATCGGTTGGAAAATAAAGAGCTTGTTATACACGAAGACGAAGCAAAGGTTGTTCAAGATATCTTTGGTTGGTACACACAGGAAGGTCACGGCTTTTATGCAATTGCTAAAAAGTTAAATATTCTCGGTATTCCTTCTCGTCAAAATAAACAATGGTCGATTCGTTCTATCAAATTACTTTTATCTAATCCTGTTTATAAAGGAACACTAGTATGGAATCGTAAAGATCGTTCAAAGAAAAAAGAACAACTCAAACAAAAAGAAGAATGGATTATAAAAGAGAACGTTGTGCCAAGTATTGTTACCGAAGACGTATGGCATATAGCTGAAAAAAGGATGCAACAAACTTCCCTCTCTCCTCGTTCGCAAACTAGTCCTCATCTTTTAGGAGGATTATTGAAATGTGGAAAATGCGGATCTGGAATGAGTATCGGTTGGTCCGGTTCAAAAAACAACCGATATCGTGTTTATAGATGTTCTGCTAATAAAAACAAGGGTACATGCACCAGTAAACAATATCGATCAGAAAAACTAGAAGAACTTTTTAAAGATGGTCTATCTAATTTATGTGAATCCTTTCGTTTTTCGACACACCCCTCTTTATCTATACAGGATCAAAAGAATTCCGTAACCAATCAGGTGAAAGTCGCTACTGCTAAGAAACGATATCAAAGAAAAGTGGAGGCTTACGCATCTGGATTAATTGAACTTGAGGATTTACAAGAAGAAAAAAGAAGATTGGACACACTGAATTTGGCATTACAGCCTTCTTCTGCATCCAATTCAAATGTGAATTTATCTCAAATAGAAGAATGGATAAAGAACAAGCTAAAAAACGTACATGATGCATTAAATGTCGTTCCCGTTGAAGAACTTAAACCACTCATACAAACGATTATTGAAAAAATTATCTTGAATGGGGAAGAAGAATTAGAAATCATATTACACCCTATTATTTGACTTAAATAAAATGGCAACTTATCTTTCTATTCCCTTTCAATACTCTCATCTTTCATGCTGATATTGCCATAAAACTAACTTATTTTAAAGTGATAAAAAAGTATAAAGAAACTATATTTTTATATATAATAAAATATATACAACCAGACACTCAACCAGTAAAAATATAGGAAAGGAGGATATACATGGCAAAAAATGGTGAACCAGGTAAAGGACGCATAGGTGCTGTAAAAGGTCGCAGTCAATTCCAAACTCCAAATGGAAATTGGGCAAAACGTGATACTGCCACTGGACAAATTCTTGATCAAAAAACAAGTAGCCAGACACCGTTTAAAGGCGTTAGAAAAGAAAAGTAAGATCAATAAAGAATCCATCAATATATTGATGGATTCTTTATTGATCTTACTTATTATACCTGGATATGTGATGGTTTTTTTAAAGTGATTTTATAATAACCCCATGAATTGTATTTATTAACTATTGCTGTTCTATCTTTCTATTTTATAGATAAGTTCCTCATCTTACATCCCAATAAAATATTAGTGAATCCATATAAATAGTCCCATCGGTCCCTGTCCAAATATCATTAACCATACGTCTATCATTCTACAAAGCAACAGCTTCTTCAACGACTATTACAATACAAAAGTTGAAGGATTCCTTCTATACAATACAGAATACTTTCTGTATTGTAATTTTGTTCTCAATACGGGAGTTATATTCCACATCTACCAATATTTTTTATATAGGGATAATTTTTAATTTCATCTTTCCTAGTCACTTCCGTTTTATCTCCTTTTAAAATGGCTAGAATCGGAGGAATAGCAATGATTACTCAATTAGGACAAACGATTCGAAACTTACGAAAACAGAAAAACATTACGTTAAACGAGTTTGCAGACAGACTTAATATTTCCGCAGGTTACCTCAGTAATCTCGAAACTGGAAAAACCGACACTATCTCCCTTCACTTACTTGTAAAACTGAATGAAGAGTTCAATTTATTTCCTTCTTTGAACCAAGAAACACATTCCCAGCATGAATTACATTTTCGTTTAGACCGTATATGCCAACTGCTAAAGTCACTACACAATACTGATCCTGAACTAGCGGACTATTTTATTTCTCATATCGAAACAGGATTAGAATTATTTAAAAGGTAACACCCCTTGCAATGATTAATATTATAAAATACCCTCCTGTTAATTCAATTTTATAAATTAATTTTATTAGGATGAATAATATTATATAGAAAAGAGAGCCTATCCATAGATAGGTTCTTTTTTACATTTATAAGGAGGCTCTTTATGCACTGGAAACAACTTGACATTCCATTCGAAATACATCCTTTTCATGGGCGTATGCTGTATTTAGCAAGGCAAGCAAATCTTGATCCCTTATTGGGCTACCATCTCTTTTTACATGGTATTCAATCAGAAGAACAAGTACAGTCCTTTATTTATCCTGATGTTTCACAGTTTCATAATCCATTTCTTTTAAATGATATGAAACATGCAGTAGAACGCATTTTAAAATCCATACAACAAAAAGAAACCGTCTATATTTTTGGAGACTATGATTGCGATGGAATCACTTCCTCTACTATTTTGAAACAAGCATTACAAAAACTTGGTGCACATGTAATATCTAGACTACCTCTGAGAGAAGAAGGTTATGGATTGTCCCCGCATGCCGTAGACTCTCTCCCTGAAAATGTTGCTTTACTAATTACTGTTGATAATGGTTCAAGTTCACACCCAGCAATGAAACGGGCAAAAGAAAAAGGAATTGATGTTATTGTCACAGATCATCACGAAGTATTAGGAGCACATCCAGATTGTTTAGCATTCGTTAATCCAAAAAGAAAAGATAATACCTATCCCTATCAACATTTGTGCGGGGCTGGCGTTGCACTAAAATTGATACAGGCGCTTTTTATGACATTAAAGCAAGACTGGATTAAAGAAACATGGAATTATATTGAGTATGCAACAATAGGAACGATTGCCGATGTCATGCCACTAACTGGAGAAAATCGAGCTATCTGTTGGTACGGTCTATATAAAATGCGAACGTGTCCGAATTCACTTTTAAAATTATTTCGCGAACAATTAAAACTCAAATATATTGATAGCACTAGTATTGGTTTTCTTATTGGACCCATGCTGAATTCTTGTGGTCGTATATCTGACCCCAACATCGGCTCAGATATTTTACAAAAGGCAGAACCAACGATAGAAGATATTCAACATCTTATGAATCTAAATAATCAACGAAAACAATTAACCACTAAACAGTTTGAACTAGCATTTGATATCATTCAAAATCAATCCTTAGCACAAGATACTTTACTCGTTGTCCAAGGAGATTTCCATAAAGGAATCATAGGTATCCTTGCTTCTAAAATTTCTAACCACTATAAAAAACCAACTATTGTATTTACTAATGATGGAATAGGTTCAGCCCGTAGTGGAAATGGAAGTAAGTTTTCAATTGTACAAGCCATACAATCCTGTGGTGAACTATTGAAGAAATTCGGTGGACATGCGGCGGCGGCTGGATTATCTATTGTTCCAGAAGAGAAAAACATCCAACGGTTTAGAGAACGTATACAAGAAGCTGCCAAACAACAAATTCATTTTAAACCTGTTTCATATTTTATTAGCGAGTTTCCAATCTATAATTTCCCAAATCATTTATTTGATGATTTAATGGCTCTTGAACCATTTGGGAACGGACATCCAAAGCCCTCGTTTCGGAGCCAAAACATCTTTTCTTGTGGTCACTCCTATTTTGGGAAAGACAAAGAACACGTCCAATTCTTCTTTTCTAAAAAGAAAGCTTACGCCTATTCTCATAGTCACCTATTTCAAAACTGGAATCGATACAATCGAATGAGTGTTTTATATACACCTCATTCATATGAAAAACAGGACTTTCTTATTAAAGGAGTTCAATTAATTCCATAAAAAGAACCAAGGTGCAATCTCTTCATGTATCAAGAGACACTGTACCTTGGTTATTTGCTTTTCCTCATTATTAAATTTGTTGAATTTCATCAGTCTCACTACAATCCTCGTTTTCTTGAATTACTAATTCTACTGAAACATTAGCATCCACCTGTTTATTTTCTTCTCCCATCAAATTTTCTAATAACATACGAATAATCGGATTATAAATTCGGTTAATGTGTTTATACTTTTTTTCAGTAATGGGACAAATATAAGTATCTCCTTCTCTTATGATAAATGATTGCTTATTTTCATCCTGCAGAAATAACTTATTACAAAATACTGTATATAACTGTTTCACCGTTTCATCTTCTAATAGAACTTGTTTGTAGGGGAAGTTCTGCTTTAGCTGAACCTGTAATAACTCATGAAATTCTTCTTCATTTATTTTGGGAATTATTTCACTTTCGCTCTCTTCGATTGTAGATATTTCTTCATTATTTACATGAAAATTTTTAAATTCTTCATATAAAAAATTATAATCACCCACAATTTGTTCATATGCTTGATTCATCCACTTATTCTGTTCCTTTAACTCTTGTAACTCCTCCAGGACTATATTTAGAAAATCATATAAAAACTTAACTTCTTCATTCTGAACCTTATCTTCACCTTGCAACTGTTCCACCATTTTACTTTCATTTGATTCTTCTACATATGTATCTGTCTCCTCGCTATTTTCCATCAACAATTGAACTTGCTGTTTCAATTGGCTCATATCTTCGACCAAACCTTGATACTCTTGAAGAATTTGACGTAGCCCTGGACGTTTTTTATCAACAAATTCGAATATATCCTCTTGTCGAATCGCCCATCCCTCCTTTCGATTATCTGATGGCACTCCTGGAATTTCTAACTTACGAAGCCAATCTGTGAATGTTTTATAACTCACTTTTATATAATGTTCCCCTAGAATCTCCATTGCTTCTTGGACATTTATCCACCTTGTCATATTCCACCTCAGATCATTTCTCTAGTTACTTTATGAATGTAATATGACAGATATAACTACACAAAGGTAATATAAAAAAGCAAATAAGATTTAGCCCTCATCTGAGCTAGACCTTATTTACATAATAACGATACTGTTATCTCGTTAATTTTGATTCGTTCTTTCTTAAATCAATAAATTTCTCATAAATGCTATGTGCTTCGCTTTCTGTATGAACATCAAAACTCCAATACATTTCAGATTTTAGCTCTTCTTCATTTATTCCTATTTCATGTCCTAACTTTTCAACTACCTCTAAGACATCTTCATTCCACAATTCTTCTTTTATGTTTTGGCTCACCATAACTTGAGCTAAGTCTATAGCCTGAAATATAGCATCTAATCCATATCCTAGCCTACATACACCCATTACAATGTATCCAATCGCTTCTGTGTCTTTCAAAAAGATTCGCTCCTTCTTTTATTTCATTTTCATAAAAACAATTTATAAAAAGTCTGTTTTCTTTCCCTGCAGCATATACTTTTAACAAAGGAACTTACGTTTCAAATTTAAATAAGGGAGGTATTTACTTGTTACAACATCTTGGGCAAACCATTCGAACCTTGCGAAAACACAAAGGCATTACCCTAAATGACCTTGCAGCAAAATTACATGTTTCACCTGGTTATCTCAGTAACTTAGAAACAATGAAAACTGATACGGTTTCACTTTCTTTTCTACAACAAACACAAGAAGAACTGAATCTGTTTCCTGCTCTCACCCAGGAAACAGATTTGCCAAACCACGAACTTCATTTTCGTTTGCAACGAATATGTCAGGTATTACAAAAAACTCATGATGAAAATCCGGAGTTAGCGGATTACTTTATTGCTCATGTTGAAAAAGGTTTGGAACTTTATCAATCCAAATAAACACCCTACTCTCATTATGAACAACTTGTCTACCTATTATTCATTATTATGAATTAGTTTTATGAATATGAATAATTTTTAAAAAAAAGGAGAACCTTTATAAAAAGAGGTTCTCTTTTTTATAACTAAGGAGATGAATGAAGATGAAAAAAGAACTAATAGAATTGGTTGAAAACTATGTAAACTGGGTAGGTATTCAATTTGAAGGTAACATTGATGTCGTTGGAGATGATTATATCGATTCAATAGAAGACATGTTTGAAGAAGCAAAAATCCCCTACATTGAAGATGATATATCTCAGGTTATGGAAAAAATCATTCAACTTCTCAAACAAAAGTATGGCGAAGAGCATGTTCATTATAACGCACCAGAACATACAATTTCTCGTAATGGTCAATTCAAGACGATATATAACCAACTTGTAATCACAAAATAATCTGGTTAGCAATTATTAGCCAGATTATTTTATTTTTCGACAACAATCGACCTATAAAAATACTTTGATGTGCTATGATTTCAGCTGTAATGTCATATTTTTTAGGAGGCTGTATCTTGAACAGTAAATTTTGGACTATTCTCTTTTTAATTATTTTCTTTCCTGTAGGAATCTGGTTAATGTGGAAAAATGAACATTTCCCAAAAGCAGTACGTGTCATTATTACCTTATTCTTTTTGATTGCCATTTTATTTAAAGCATGCGGCAATGGTACAAGTAGTGCTCAGGCAACTGAATTGAAAAAGAAAGAGCGACAGTTAAGTAATAAAGAAAAAGACTTAGAAAAACTTGAAAAAAAGCTGCATGAAAAAGAAACAGAACTAGACCAAAAAGCCAAAGAATGCAAAAAAGCTGATGAAGAAGAAAAGAAAAAAGTAGAAGAACAAAAGAAAGAAGAAGATAAACGTAAACAAGAGGAAGAACAACGTAAACTGGAAGAAGTAAAAAAACAAGAAGAATTGAAAAAACAACATGAAGCAGAACAGAAAAAACAGGAAGAAATTAAAAAGCAACAAGACGAAGAACGTAGAAAACAAGAAGAGCAAAAAAAACAACAAGAACAACAAGCTCAACCTGAACAAAAGCAAACTACACAGCAGCAACCAAACAATAGCTTACCACAAGGGAATTATAACTTTAAAAGTTGTAAGGAAGCTAAGGCAGCTGGATTCTCTAATATCCCTAAAGGACATCCTGCATACTCATCTAATTTAGATAGAGATGGCGATGGATTAGCTTGTGACAAGTAATCTTCCCAAGTAAAAGACACTCGTTTGAGTGTCTTTTACTTTTCGGCTATTTTCATATAGATTTTTACTTTCTTAAACATCAATCCCATATGCCCGGACGTTCTATTCTAATTTTCTTCAATATAATCTAATAATTACATTGAAGAAAAAGACAGAAAATCGATGAAGAGGCTAGGTTTACACTGAAAATGTGGCTACCCTAGAAAAGGACAACAACCAAACTTAATAAAATAAAAAACAATAATTAAACAAAGTAAAGAGAGCATCTCTTCCTATAGAGACTCTCTCTTTTTTAATTTGGCAATCTTGGAAAGTCATCATCACCTGAATTGCTTCCCCATTGGAATAACTCTGTTTCAATTTCAAACTGAAGCATGCTTATTAATACCGTTTTATAGTCCAGCATTTTTAAAATATAACTCCACTGTGATTCTATATCATAGAGTTCATAAAATCTTGTGTGATTCAATAGCCACTTTACTTTATTTAACTGATCATGCGTTAATTTTTCAATATTACCCTTATTCAATACTGCTTTCTCATATAAACGATACTTTATTATATCAGAAATACATAAGCGCCTTACTTTATCTACTAATGGTACACATTGTAATTCATATGCCTTATTCGCTATTTCAATTGGAATTTCTGGGTGAAGTAAATACCGTTCCAAATCCCGTCCCTCTACTCCGACTCGCTTCGCGATTTCTTTTATCCCCACACTTTTATCCAACAGTTGTGAGATTATAATAGACTTATCTATCCAATTGCTGCCCGAATTATGAAACATGTTTTGAAGTAACTGGACCATCTCCTCTGTTCTATCTGAAAAAGGGCTCACAATACAATCAATACAGCTTAATCCTGCCTTTTTATAAGCTTCATATGCTGTATATCCCGATATTAAATAATATCTTTTTTTATCTGGATCTTGTTCCAAAACAAGATATTGTGACAAACTTTCACCATTTTGTAAACACTTCACCATTCTATTCTTGACCACTTCAGAAACATTTTCTGTATAAATCGGTACAATTTGTTTTACACGAACAGTCATAACTGTACCTTTCATATCATCTCCCCCTTCTTGCTCTTCGTACTATTTCCTTTAATATATGAGGAAGAAATTTTGTCTCATTACTTTATGAGTTGAATGAACTTTATTCATTTTTATAAAATTAATTTATTATAGTGAATATTTTTCTTACATACGGAAAACATAATAGAAAGAATCCTTATTACATTAGGAGGTTCTTCAATGAAGATTCTTACATTAAATACCGGGATACAAAGCACACAATATTCAGATGTCACATCACTTATTGAGTTTTTTGAAGCAGCTAAAGACTACGGTATTCTTTTTTACACGGCTGATTTGAAAAATTTGTCCTTGGATGAACCTTTTCATATTTATCATCATTCAAAAAAAGGTAACGGCGGTTACCAACTTTCTTTTCCTATTCCCAGTGTGTTGTACAACTCTTTACAAATTGACCATCACTCCCTTAAATGGCTAAATATTTTTTATCAATTATATTATCAAGATACCCCTCCGCCCCCTTGGAAGTGGAAAGATTGGGATATTTATATAGGTGAAAAGTATGTGTGGATATACAAAACTACATAATTATTTCTATCATGTATGCTCCTCATTAAAATAAAAAAACTCCTGATTAACCAGGAGTTTTTTTATCTTGCTGTTTTATAAAATACAGTTCCAAAGCTTCGAGAAATGCTTTCTCAATTTTCATCTTACCGTATATCTCATTTCCAAGTTTAAGTGGGGATGCTTTAACAGTCATGAACCATCACCTCACTACCACTATATGCGGACGCCGCCTTTGGACTATCCTACATTTACATACTACTTTCCTTGGGGCAAGTATGTTTGCATCTGCAAATTACTTATTGCTCATGAATACTTTTGACTTTTCTGTTTTCACAATCCTCTATTTATTGCCGACCTGTATCATCTAATCACTTCGCATGAATAATATATATGCTTATAAACAAGGATAAATAATATACATATGCCTTGTGGATGATAACTATGTAGGAGTGATAAGATGAAATATTTAAGGATTATGATTTATTTGTGTATATTAGAAATTTTTATGTATCCTCAAACATCATTCGCTTCAGCAAATTCCGATGTACCATTTTTAATTCACAACGGTAAATGCCCTAACCCACAAGAATTAGGACATGCGGATTCTGATAAAGGTCTTATAAAAGCATTGAATACAATTATTCCTAATGTCTATAAAGGTGATAAGTATAAAGGTTGGAAAATAGAAACTATAGCACCTCTTCCAAAGTCACCACATCCAGAATCTTACTATGCAATGGCAAAACATTATTGCGGAGAGGAAATAGCTAATAATTCTTGGTTTGTAGAGGTTGTATTTCCACAGTATTTACCAGCATATGATGCTTCACATAGACAAATTTTTGTAACTAAAAACAAGGAAGAGAAATGGTTTGCTTGGTTTAGATTTCATTAATAAAATAAAAATAATTTTGGATATATTGAATACAAAATAAGACCTTGTTCTTAGGAGAACAAGGTCTTATTTTCACAACAGATATATTACTTACCGGTAAAATACCCAACAATTAAACTGGATAATTTCGCTAATTTCAGCTACTCCATTTGATTTTTATATCCTTAATACTCGGATATTTATTTATAAATTTTGAACACAACGTTGTATACATCATTTCTATAATTTGTTGAAAGCCTTTATTAATTTCAATATGCATTATTCCATTATCTATTCCCTCAATTTTGGAGTTATTAGCAAGTTGTTCTCCCACTAGCTCATGCCAATATTCCTCTACTTCATCTATAGATAATTCCTGAACATGAAGACCAAAGTTTGTTACATCGATTTGTTCAAATAATGCTCGTTTATATAAACTGTCTTCTTCATGATAATGTAGAAGAAGTTGCTTTGTCTTTTCCATAACGTTTTGCTTTAATTCTTCTAAACCCAATGCACCATTAAAACGAAGACGCACTAATGGAATACCACCGCATTCAAATATCAAGTCCTTTTGTTTCACTTTTTCTTTTTGAGAAGGCGTATCATTAAAATCACTGTCTTTTTCAAAAGCAATAATAGGCAAATAATTTGTTGTATTGACTACAACGAAATCTACATGTGTTCTCAAATAATAAGTAAATGTATCCTCATCCAATAGCTCTTTTAATTTATCAAATGAAAAAATCGTTTGTAAGCTCATATTCGGAAATACTAGATGTTGTGGAAAAAGCTCTATTAGCGTACGATATAATCTTTTTTCTGATTCATGGAAGAATATTGGTTGGAAACAAATACTTCCACTTGTTTTTACAATCTGACTTTGTAATTCGGGAGATACCCAATTCTTTACTAATTCATAAACTGTAGGATCGAAAGTTATTTTACCATTCTCGATTGCTATCATTCCTAGATTCTCAATAAAATCTAAATTTCTCTGTGTAGCGTGTGAAGTCGCTTTAGTTATTGTCGCAAGTCGTTCTATATCAAACAACTCATCTTCTTCCCATGAATACAACACAAATAAAATTTTCTTATGCCACGGCTTTGTTTTTTTAAAATACGCCTCTTTCATGCGCTTAGGTCGCTCTTCTTCCTTTTTTCTTCTTTCTTCAATCATTTCTTTAGTTTCTGTAACATTTCTTTTATATAGATCACTTTCAGAGTGTGTCAGAAGCGCCTCTTCAAACATAGTAAGCGCCTGCTCCCATTCCCCCAACTTATCTCTGTAAATTACTGCTAAATTGTTTAAAACAGCACCTGATTTCTTTTCAAATCCTTCATATAATATTCTTGCCTCTTGCCAATTACCAATGTAATCTAAAGAAAATGCGAGTTCAAAACGCAAAGACTCTATTTCTATTTCTATTTCTATTTCTATTTCTTTGCAATATTGATAAAATGATGCAACTTTTTTATACTTTTTGTTTTCAAACAATTTTTCAATGATTTCGATCCGTTTTCTCGAAACTATGCCTGTAGTAATTATTTGGTGTAGAAATTTTTCTTTGTATTTTGGAAAAAATGAATTCGTAAGTAAAGGACATATCCCTTCTGAAAAGTCCGGCATATATGTTATCCTTTGAAATAAACTTTCTATTTCCTTTTTATATTTATCAAACGTTTTTTTATTTAGATTTTCAAAAAAATTATGTAATAGTGGCATCCATACAGAGGCTTCTTCAGTCATGGTATATAGACGATTTTTCTCTTGAATAATACACGCTTCGTATATTACATATATATCTTTATATACAGAATCTTCTTCCATAGCTATAACTTTTCCAAAAACCGCAAGGATAAACTGCATTTGTTCTTCGGACGCAAATGCTCCACTGAATGCATCTCGCAGTCCAAAGCTTAATAACAGTGTAGCAAATGCCATGCGTACCTGCTTATTATTTTTCTTTTCCACGTATTCACATAACAGATCAATTAAATCTTTAAAAGGATATATCCATCCTTCTTTATACGCATTATACTCAAGACCTTTCCGGATTTCTTCCATACCTAACTTGGTAATATTCGAATGCCATTCATCATCCACTTCTGTTTTGTATAGCATACAAAGATATAAGATACACTTAAATGTATCTTGAATAGCAATTTCAATGGTTTCCTTTTGAAATCTCAATGAAAATTCATCTGAAATATGTTTTAATTTCTCATAATCTTCTAATACATAAAAACTATAGTCAACCAACGCACTTATATTTCTAACAACTCCTAGATTATTAGTAGCTACAGTTACGTCTAATTCATACAAACCATCTATTACAACACCTGTTATTCGTCGCCTCTCTTCCCGTGAAAACTCTCCTTTTAAAGCATCCGCATACTCTAAAATATCGTTTAATATATTTAATTCCCCTTTTGTATTCACAAAATCGACTCCCATCTCTAACTGTTGCTACTATTACATATTTTTACTGTTACTTCATGGATTATTATACTATATCCAATTAATTACAGACATAAAAAGTCATCATTCGAATTTCTGTTTTTATAACTTTTATTTCAAAAATATGAAAAAAACCCCAGATTAACCAGAGGGGTTCTTGTCTTTCAGTTTTATAAAATACACTTCTAGAGCTTCCAGGAATGTTGTCTCTATCTTTATTGTTCCGTACATTTCGTTTCCAAGTTTGAGTAGAGATATTTTTTAGATATTTATCATCACCCCATCCCCACTATTTGTATCAAAATAAAAAGGATTGCCCTTAAATTTTTAAAAACAGATATAGCATTAGAATTTTTTCTGTGTTCTTCAATACAATTTAATATAAATAAACTTATAATCTGTATCTTCTTGGTAAGTTATTGAACATACTAAAATATCGATATTAAAAATCCACAGTGAGGTGAGGACATGATTTATTGTGTAAAGTCTTGTTGTGAGAATAAAAATTGTTCAAATGGAGAGGTTAAACACATTGCAACAGCAATAAATGAAAATGCCGCTTGGAATACAGCTAACCATTTTAATTTATTTACGCCTGCACAGTGTCCAATATGTGGATTAGATCTTCTTTATTTTCCCGATCTAGACGAAACGTTTGAACAAGAAGCGAATGATACTTAAAGAAAAAGACCTCTGTTAAATTAACAGAGGTCTTTTTCAAACCCATCAAAGGGTATAATGTACTTGCTTGAAGCCTTTCGGCAATGTTATATTTACATCTTAACCAAAATCCCATAATAATGCAACATCTTTTTTATTATTTTACTGCATTTGTTGAAAATTCATCAGGTAAATAAGAATTTTGAATCAAGGTATATTTATCTTGTCGAACACTTGGAGTGTTTTTAATTATGTCTCCAACTTTATTTTTAATAGCTCTTGGATTGTTCCACCCTTTCAACAAACGCTTACGATCTTTATTAAGCATACTGGTTTGTCTACGTTTCATTTCAAATTCATTACCATCTATCTCATACTTCATATTAATGTCATCATCAGAAATTATCGTATAATCACTACGATGCATATGAAGATATTGATCAGGGTTAGTCAAAAATTCTGGTAGTACCCCTTTAATATCTAGCAACTCTTTCTCGAAGAATGTTTTCTCAGCAAAAAACAGAACCTTTAAACCCGCTTCTATCCTACTTAATTGGTCTTGACCAAATTTGGCTATTCCGCCTTTACGAGTTAACGGATCAATTGTTTTATGACGAACAATCCTTTTTCTACTCACAGGTTGTATCTGATCCAATAATACTACTGTTCTTATAGCTAAATGACTTGTTATTGCTCCGTTTGTATCAAAAAACCTTGCAGGACCAATATCAAATGCTATTTCACTCTCCACAGTGGTATCCAACTTATAGCTTGTACAAGGGATTACTAACACATGATCTCTCGTATGCTGTGTATCCCACACAATGGCTGGATGTTCACCTAAATGTTCACTACCTAAACCTGAAAAATCAACATGTATCATTTGTCCCTTACTAAGCGATATCTTAAACCTTTTTGAATCTGGTAAATACTGATGAAGTTCTTTCGCAGATTTACTATATAGATGTACTCCTTCTAATGTGCTTCTAGCATCTTCCTCACCAAACTCCCCTTGTACAATAGCTAAATTAGCAACTATATCTCTAAAAACTTTTTCAGGAATCGTAACAGCAAGTTCTTTAGAATGCTTTTTACGTTCACTTTCTTGTAAATTTGAGATAGCTCCAATACTTGTTTTGAAATCAGGTTCATTCATATAATGCATTAATTCTTGGATTACTTTAGAACGGTCCGTTTCGGACAATTGAAAATACAAATTAAGAAAATCTTCTAATGATGCCAACCTTTCACAACCCTTCTACTTATAATAAAAACAATTATACCAAGAAATCGATTCTATGGAGAACAACATCTATAAAATATTAAAATAGCTTGATTATTCATTAAGCGCATCAAAAAGCAGTCAGTTTTTTATCATAAGAAATTATTTGCAAAAGCTACATATCAAATGTGATATGTAGCTTTTGCAAATACATGTATGTTTTATTAAAAAGAAACACAACATACTTCTAGATAAATTTACTTTAGATTAAACCAGTGGTTGAGTACAGTAAAATCGATTGGAGACTAAATCATGAAAAGAAAAATAACTACCTTAGCTTGTATGATGTTTTTATTACTCGGAATACCTTTGCAAACACATGCTTTTACATTCAAAGAATTACCGACCGCAAAAAAATCAGAACAATGGTATGTCAAAATAGACAAAGCAAAAAACACTGCCTCTGGTTCATTACAACCAAAAAAAGGCATATTTGACACATATAGTTTGTTTATAGAGAACATCGGTAAAAATGTTAAAAATACAACCATTGAAGTATATCGAAACGAACCCAATACCCAAACCCTCTATTTCCTTTTTAATTCTACAGACAGTCCAATATCTAATCACTCAACCACTTTTACTCATGAAAATTTCCCTATTGATGTAAGGGCAGGTAAAATAGAAGTAGTTGTAAAGTGGGAAGAAAAACAATATAACCATAATAAACATCCAGAGTGCGCAGGAAGAGTATACAAACAAACTTTTGTATTTACTGAAGAATAAGCTCTGCAAATATGCAGAGCTTTTTATCTAGTCCTTGTTACATAATATTATTGGTATTCTCCAAAACACATGAAAATAATTACAACAAAACCCATTGTTACAGAACGTACAATATTATAAACAATAAATAAGAGCATATTAATTTTATGTTAAAGTGACGATTCTCCCCTAATAAAAACAAGCTCGATACAGAAAACTAACTATCCAAATATGGATTCTACAGAGGTGATAACTTGAAGTTTTGCATTCGCTTAATAGTTATTTTCACTTTCATATCAATCACTCCAGTCATAGTTCAAGCCAGTGTAATTAAATATAATCACAGCAGTATTACTATATCTGAAGTTCGTGAGAAAGTCAGATTTAAGGTTTATGTTCCACAACAACTCCCTAATAATTGGACACTAGAAATTAAAACATATCCCTGGGAAGAAACAGAAAATATCAACTATTTCAGGATGCATTATATGGATAAGAAAGACAAAAAATTATTACTCGGCATTGAACAACGAAAAGAAACTTCGAACAAAGAGGAAATACATCCACATGCGAACCAAGTAAATATTAATGGTTATACAGGTTATTTTGAAGAATGGGGAAACAGCGGTGAATTAGATAAAAAAGGAGAACTCGTTACTGGTGGATTACTTAGCTGGACACAAAAAGGAACGTATATACAAATGAATAGTTCAAGAATAACAAAAGATAAAATGTTAAAAATAGCGCGGTCACTGAAAACTGTTAAATAGTATTCTTTCCCACTTTCAGTGAAAATCATTAACAAATTCGTCAAATCCCTTCATCTTTAAGATTAACATCATTATTTAGCACAATCATTTCATATATAGATGACTCATGAGTAAAAAAGCCATACTTATCTCATTTATTTTTCTATTTTGATTTTACATTACACAAAACATTTAGCTTATACAAATGATGATCCTCTTTGAGGTTGCCACTTTCCAAATGAAACAGCCATCGATATAGCGATGGCTGTTTGCTCATACAAAAAAATGCAATGTTTATTTTCTTATATAACACGTATCTTGTAAGAAAATTAATATAACCTTTATAACAGAATTATAAAAAGACAACGCTCCTGCTATAAAGGTTATATGACATCTGTACGAAGATAATTTTACACATAATATTCTCTTTAATGAATCAAAAAAATCTTTTACTGCATTCTCATTTTTACAACATACCCAAAACCTAAACTCGTATAGCTTGTTAAAAATTGAACATCTCCAAAAATCTCTCTTGATACCTACAAACAACAGGATTCAACATATCCAGGATTTTTAAAATCAAAAACTTTCACTGGAGATATCGCCGTTAGATAATGCCCCACAAAAGTAGAAACACTAAATGGACAGTTCAAAAACAAATAAATTTCCTCAATTCCTGATCTCTTTAAATCCTCAGCTATGGACTTAACTTCCATGGCATATGCAACAGCTTGTTCTGCATTTTGAATACTTGTCTGACCAGAACCATTAGGAGGCAAAATATTAACAGCCACTTGATAATCTATATTGGTAGTTTCTAAATGATGCTTCACTGTATTTTGAATATCATTTGTAACACTTAATATCATAACAGCCCTTAAACTTTTTGAATTATTGCCTGGTGTTTTCTTACCTACTGCCTTAAAATTCGGATCAGCTTTTTCAGATGACCATATTTCCTTATAATGATCCACCTCAATTATTGCCCCTTTTGTTCGAGAGAATCGACTTCCAATTAAAATCCCTCCAGGAAGGCAGAGTTTTGAATAAACTCGTACTCTCCCTCCTTTTTTCACCCAATCTTGTGACCAAGTATTTGTGGCAAAGTCTAAATCAGAAGCAAACTTTTCTTCCCATATTTTAGAATTAGGAAGAATACGTGGAGATTGCGACAAGTTAAAAAAGCTAGTCCAATCCAATTCAACATCTGGTTGAAATTCATATTCTTGTTTATCATACCCATGAACATAGAGTACCATAGCCGTAGCTTTCCTTCCTTCGGCTAACTCAAGCAAAAAGGTTTGAATATGTTTGAATATGGTGCTATCTTTATCGACTTTACAAATACTTGTATGATTTTCATCTACCTTATAAACTGTTGCATCAAGATGAAGGGGTGATGCTGAAATCTTAGAAACAACACGATCTTGTGCACCATGAAATGCTAACTGAGGGATTTTATGCCTTAAATTTTCCGGCAAACTATCTATCCCCCCTCTAAAAAAATATTTATTCCATTTCTCTTCTAATGCTTCTAGCAGGGGGCTTTCTTTTCTTAAAGAAAGAATTTGCTTATTAATCAACCACTTTGGTAACACAGAAGCTAATCCAGCTCCAGAAAACGGTACTGATAAATACACTGCACCCTTAACGCGTTTAAGGTTTTCTGAATCAAATCTTTCATACCTGTTGATAATATACTGTTGAACAACTAATCCTCCCATACTATGAGCTACAAAAACGATATCTTGTCCTGGTAGCTGCGCTTGAATATCAGAATAAAGTATCTCTGCAACAGCCGAAAAATCATACTGTGATGGCTTTAAACCAGTCTTATAGCCATAGCTATAAAAATCAAATTCTTTAAGCCCTTCATCATGTCCAAGTAACTCTGGAAGGCTTTTTGTTAAGCGATCGCGTTTCCATGTATCTACTAAATCTCCATTCAAACCATGAATAAATATAACCGCTATATTCTTATTATTCTTGACCATAGGATGTAATATAGACTTTTCTACCCCCATCAATGTTTCCTCCTATCTTACCCTTCTTTAAATGGTGGTGTTGGCTTTATCATCTTTACAGTTTCAGTAATGACATCGTACGTTAACTGTTGATGAGGATAAGCAGTTAAAACTGCTTGTGGGATAACGCGTGTAATTAAATCCGAATACGTAAACGCATAATCTTGATTTTCATTTTCCCCTGTCAAATGTGCAAGAGAATCTAATTGTGTAGCTGTTAAGGCTATATCTGAAAAATAAAAACGAAATAGTTCATAACGTTGTTCTAAATTCGGTCTAGAAAAAGTGTAAATGAACGCTGCACGTCTTTTAATTGCTGGATCAATGGCTTGCACCCTATTAGTACAAAAAACAACCAAAATCGGTATTTCAACATTACGAATATGATCAATCCCCTGAATCAAGGCATTTACACCAGCTCGATCTTCATGATGCATTTGATTTTCTTCACGAGATTGGGCAAGACTGTCTGCTTCATCTAAAATCATTATTACTGGTTTTTTTGTAGTAGAAGCCAACGTTTTTGCCTCCTGAAACGATTTAGTTATTAACTTACTCATTTCACCTACTACGCCATTCCCTCTAGATTTCATACTCATACGCGTCAAGATAACATCTTTCTTTATAAAATGAGCAAGTTCGTTCCCAAATGTCATAGCAAACTCCGTTTTTCCAGTTCCTACATCTCCTTCAAAAATAAAAAAAGGATAGCGGTCATGAAAAGCCTGTAATGCTTGTATAGGATGATGATGAAATTTTCTACTCCATTCTTCTAACCGTTCAGGTGCTATAATCATAGCTGCCTCTTTTTGTATACGCATTTTCAAATCATCTAATCCTACTAAACGATTATATCTCTGCTGAAATGTATCATTGGGAAAGGTAATAATTTCTTCAAAATTGGTAGATGCTATATCAAGCATAATAGGAATATCCCTCACTTCTTTTTTTGCAGTAATAATCAATGGTTCTTTCACATATCCAAAAGCTGCATATTTACGTAAATATTTGTTAATGTTACTATGGCAACTTTCATCAATCTGAAAACCTTCATTTTTTCTAATTGAATTTCCAATCCATTCAATTGCATTAAAAAAGGGGTCTCCCCCTTTTTCTTCCGCTTCCAACATAATTGAATCAAAATTATGGTCCATTTCTTTAATTGGATGACCATATGTATCTACTATTTTTATTTTCATATTATTAAGCACCACCCAAAATGGAACGTTGAACTCCAAGAGAACCACTTGAATACTGTTTATCGATTTTTAGATCAAGTCCACTTGAATAATTTGTTTTTGCTACTGGACCCCAACTTAATTCAAGGTTCCCCCTATAAGTTTGTTGTTGCTCTTCAGATAAATCATGCCATTTTTGAGTATTCTCTATAACAATACTAGTAGAAGCTCCTGATAAATTAACTCTCAATCGTCCAACATTATCATCCAATGAAAATGTTCCATCATCTTTTAATTCATATTTTATTTCACAGAAGCACTCATCTTCCCGCTTAAATTGGATCTTGATTGCTTTTGCATAGCCATCATTCATCCAATTGTAAAAATCGTTTTTCCACTTTTTTAAGCGTTCATCTGTAAATAAACCTGGGAATCTAGCCAATAGGTAATCTAAATCTGCAATAATTTTATCATTGATATATCGCACATTTGCATAAGTATAAGAACGAGTATCTGCCCTCGTGTATGAATATGACATCTTCCTGACTCCTTTAAAAAGAAAATGAACTGCCAAAAATTTGCTTAAGTGATGATTCAGCAACACCTTTTGTAGAAGCTTGTACAGCATGTGACAGGTAGCCTAATGCCTCATCCGCTTCATCAATAATAAGCTCCCGTTTTTTATCATCCAAACTATCACCTACATTATTTTCAGGGTTTACTGGATCAAAAATATTACACCCATCGCTTTCAAGAGTTACATCAGAGCTACTATAGTTATCTTCAAACACAATGTCTTTCTTTAATTCAGTGTTAACAATAAAACGGAAAAACTGTCGCAAAGCAGTGACTATATCATCTGAAATCCCTTCTGTATCAGCTATATGCGCCCAAATTAACTCAATTAAAAATGATTTCATCTTAAATTCTCTTTGATTTCGCCACCATTTGATAACACGAACCATTGTTGCATAGTTAGGGTTATCTTTTTTTCTGCTACGAATAAATTCTAAATGCAGTGGGATTGAAGTTAGAACTCGTTCACCGGTATCTTTCGTAATGAGGTGACCTAAATCGTTTGGTTCCCCATTCGGAATAACTGGTACAACGTCTACATCTAATCCAGAACTTTTAAATGAAACCTTAACACAATGATGTCCAATACTAAATTGTTCTTCTTTCATATTATAGCGAGTATAAATTTTCACAAGACCATCCCGAACATATTCTAATACTTCTTCCTCGCTATAATTTTCAACCTTATCAGGTGTTACATAGAGTGCGACATCCATATCATTTAAAGTGCTTATTGCCGTTCCTTTTCTTACGGATCCAGAATGTAACATTTTTACAAAACCAAAATCAGGATTCTTTTTTATGTAATCTTTTAAATTATCCCTTAAACGATTTACTTGCCCTCGATACTCATCAACTTTGTCTTTTTCAACATTTACTTTTTCCTCAATAAAACCTTTTAAATCCTTATTGGTAAATAACAAAATGCATCTTCCTTCCTCATTTCGTTGGTACAATCAAGATATTTATTTTAAGCATACTCCAATTGGTCAAAAAAAGTCAAAGAAAAATATTGAATATTAAAAAAACACTCGAATTACTTCTCCTTCGGTTTTAAGTAATAATTAATTTTAATAATGTAAAATTAATTCCCCTCTAAATCCCCCTTATATCCTATGCTATTCCAGTAATTCAAAAACAGATTCACTATAATATTCCAAAGATATCCATTAACATAGTAACCGATATATAGTTATTAATCAACTAAAAAAATCAACATATAGTAAAATTGTATATTTCCAACTTTTGTTTACATTGTTTATTAAAATTACAATCTGATTTTAATACCTTTAAAACTTCTTTAAGATCAAATTAACTTTAGCGTTTCGACAAAAATAATTTATTTTCATTATACAACGAACAAACGTTCGATAACAAGGTATATACAACATACATTCGTTCTTATACACTAACGCCTTGATGGAAAGCTTCTTCAACCGTTTAGCGAAACTTTCTATTCACAAAAGTATCCAACACAACTGCGCGAGAGATTGTACTAGAATACATTCATTACTACAATTGTGTGTGAATTCAAGAAAAATCAAACTACCTGTCCCCTAAAGAATATAAAGAACAGGTAGTTTAGGTGTTTTGATGTGTGTCCCTTTTTAAATGGCTACTTCATTTTGAGGTGATTTATATAATTTTTTTGTTATTTCAACTTCATCTTTACTAATAGATTTTTTTTACCGCTTTATACACTTTCACCAAGTTTACGATAAAATAGGAACTTGGAGTTTATGAGTATTAACAAATAATAACTTAGAAACGCTAACCAACGCACTATTACATCCCTTTTTATGTAAATTAAGTATAAAAATCACTCTATTAATAATAGAATTTCCTGATAGGTACTTTGAATATTACTACATCTACTTTTATTATTTTTAATACACAGAAAAATTTTGTTCAAATCTTTCTCTACTACAATGATTAAATTTAAAATTTCATGTGTCATATTCAATTCTTGTTCCTTGATGTGCGAAATTAATAATTCCGAAGCTAATGCTAATTGTTTAATTTGTTTAAAATATCTTAACGTATGTTTTTTGATATTTTTACAATCATTAAGGATATAATGTGCAGATGCTGAAATGTCTTTTAACATCCGAAAGGTACGAAAAAGATCATAAAAAACAACATGTAACCTTCTTTTATTTTTCAAATCATTTGTAAAAATAGACAATTCTTCTAGAATTCCTTCTATTTCCGATATATAAATATCCAAAAGTTCTTCATACATAAAAAATCACTCCCCTTCTGTAAACATTTCAATTAAAATAAAGAAAATCATTTATTACATGCTATTATGGATGTATAAAAATTCTTAGCGAATTGTTTTGGAAGTAATCGTTTCATAATAAATAGAGACGAAGGAATTAAAGGAGGAAATAACATGACTCATTATGTCGGTTACCATGGAACTACTCTTGAAAATGCTGAAAAAATTCGTAGAGAAGGGTTTGTACCGTCTAAAAAGGACCATTGGTTAGGTCAGGGTGTTTATTTTTATGATAATTTTTCTTCTGCTTTAAACTATGGGAATGTAGTAATTCGAGCTGATATTTATGTAAAACAAGATTTATTACTAGATTGTTTTTCTTTTGATGGAAAGAAATATTTGAAACAGCGGACTCAACAATTGTCTATTAATAATAATAACAATCAGGCTGACCGTTATGGAAAAGTTCTTGCACAAATGGTTACAGCGGCAAAAGGAGAACAGCCTTTTGGATTTGATGTTGTAAGAGCTCCCTATCATTCTGATGAAATATGGGGTCCTTTGTGTAAACCATTTGAAAACATAGAACTCCATATATGCGTAAAAAATCTCCAGTGCATTTCAAATATTTCTCTGATTTCCAATATTAAATAAGCAACCACCCGCTAAAAGTGTGGTTGCTTATTTAATATTGGAAAAGACTTATGGTTATTCCAGGGCACTGAAAAAGTCTACTCTTATAAATATCCTTCGATACTACTTTTCCCTCTCATTCCTCTAAGTAATTCCATTACTTATTCAAAAACACCTGTTATCAAATATTACCGCTCCTACGTACATCGTATATATGTCAAACTAACTTTTTCAGTAGAATAAAAGTAAACCCTACGCTAATGTTCACTTAGGATTTACTTTTTCTGTTGTCATATACGCCTGCCGAGGATGATTTAAATTATCCGGGAAAAGTAAAATTAATTTTCCTTCCCTTAATAATTCGTTTACTCTATTTCGAACCGCTTTTTCAGAACGAGATAGGAGTTGTTCCAGCTGATTAACAGTCAAAGGTTTTTGGGAGCATAATTCAAGAATAATTCCTTTTATTATTTCCGGATTTAATCGCTTACTTTCTTTTGCTCTCTTCGAAATTTTTTCTAGCATACTTATCTCATTTCCTGATAAGTTTCCATTATACTGCTTACTACCTAAGTTCAAATCCTTACTACCTAAGTTCAAATCCTCATCATTTAATGGTTTACTGTTTTCTTCATTATGCTGTATACCTTCTTTACAAGCTAAAGTATAAAATGTTCCTCCTCTTGTTCCATTTTGAATAAGAAGTTCATTTTGTAATAAATATTTCAGCTCTTTTTTCTCCCTACTCCATCATCTAAATACAACAAAAAACCTCTTTCATCACCAAGAGATTTTCGACCTTAAATATGCTATTCGACTTATTTTTTTCAATTGTGCCTAATAATAAAACCTTCTGGAATTTTTAAATAATTGATTTCTTTCTCCATTTTAATTTCTTTCCTCATTTTATATGGAGTATTTAACAATTGAAATGATAGTATTTCTACAATATAATTCACAAAATGGATTGTCATCTGCATGTGTAATCGTTGAACATATTGACTTCCAATTGCGTCGCCGCTTTCAAATAATTGAATGGTTTCCACCAACACTTCTCCTCCTTTATATACACAAATACTATATGTACAAATAGGTAAATTATCTAAACCATCCAGGGAACACCTTAAATTTGCTTCGATTGAAATTGGTATACTAGAAGACATTACGTGTTTCTTAATTCTAATTATCAAATTTTGAAGATCAATTTCATTGCTTCTTTTCATTTTCCTCACCTCATTTTTATTCTTCGTTCTTTTTTCCGGTTAGTCTTTTTATTTTATTTTATTTTATTTTTCAAAACGCTTATACTAATTAGCATAAAGTGAAAAGGAAGATACCCATTGAATCCAAAATCAAATTTCTTAACAAACAGCAATACTCAGCTTTTATTTAAACAATTTAACAGCCAATTTGAGAACATTCTTCAACTGAAAGCAAAATTTCATTTTAACTCTGATTTAGAAGATGCTAATGTTATTTATACATCACAACAAGATAGCTCTATTCTAAACTTGTGGATTCATAATCCTGCTTCAAAATATGTACAAAACACCTCAATTCCACGCGATCGATTGCTGGTAAAAATCTCTTATTTAGAAGTGAATCCAAAATCCCAAGGATTAGGGAGTCAATTGTTTCAAACCTTAGTGAGTACATTACGTACAACACCTATTAAACGCATTATAGTTATTCCTGAATCTGAAGCTGCGCTCAATTTTTGGCTGAGACAGCAATTCATCCCTTGGAATGGAGATCAATACCGACTGTATTTAGACATTTAATAAAAATAATTTCATTCTATTCACACAAAAAACTTCTGAATAACCAGAAGTTTTTTGTGTAACTTATATACATTCCAAATGAAAATCATATTTTTCCATCTATCCTTTGTTTATCAATTCCTTTTTTATTAAACTCCTTCAAATGTTCTTCGTGCATTAACAGGTCCCTCGTTAATAAATAATAATTTCTTAAATAAGTATTTAAAGTACATGGGATAGAATTTGCCTTCTCCCTGCATTGATTTAAAGTGTACAAGAAATATTTTTTCCTTTTTCATCTAGTGAATTCATAATAAGCTTCTTAAAATCAAGATATAAAACCACGATAATATTAAATCAAAATTATTTCTAATGCACAAAAGATCCTCTTCATATGCTTTATTACAAAACACATGAAGAGAATCTTTTTAATTCTCTTTTAATAACGTATGAACCTCTTCATTTTCATCAACTGAATACTTTCAAAAATCACCTAATCAAGAGTGGGATGAATATATTCAGAAGGTCACTAAATTTCTAAATTGGGAGGACATGAAGCAAACAGCAGGGGCAGAATATATAAAGAAAAAATTAAAGAAGTTAGGTTTTAACTAAGTTACATAGCTGAATTTTGTATTAAGCACCTTAGCAATACGAAGCCCAACCTTCGTTCATGATCTTCGTTTCAAGCTGCGGCCAGAAATATAACATTTCTTCGCGCATCATCGTTAATATATCGCGCTGCCAATCTTCTAGCTCACGGCTATATTCTTCAATAAAGAGTAGTAAATCTTTTTCTGGTTGCGGCGGGATTTTCTTCTTTTTATGCATATTAGGTCGTTCTCTCTTTTTGTTTCGATCATCTAAATTCCATAAATCATCGTACTGTGATATCTTTTTCTTTTCTACATCCTCTTCTAAATCTTCAATACTCCACGCAAGTTTTGGACGCATAAGCGATGGATCAATATGCTCTTGAATGGCAAGTACGGCATCCAAAAATGTTTCGACTTCTGCCTTTCCGTACTTATGCTCATATGCTTTCACTCGATCAGCCGTTGCCGCCATACTCTCCACCATATCTCGTTTCGTATTAGAGAAACGAATATTATTTTTAAAGAAGTCACAGTGTGCTAAAACGTGCGCTACAATTAATTTGTTTTGAATTAACGAGTTCGTATCTAATAAAAAGGCGTAACATGGATCAGAGTTAATAACGAGTTCGTATATTTTACTAAGACCTAAATCGTATTGTAATTTCATTCTGAAAAACTGTTTTCCAAAACTCCAATGTGAAAATCGCGTCGGCATCCCATATGCACCAAATGTATAAATAATTTCCGCTGGACATATTTCATAACGCATCGGATAAAAATCAAGCCCAAATCCAGTCGCAATTTCCGTAATTTCCGCAATCGCATATTGCAGTGCTTTATCGTCACTTGCTCTCATTATTTTCCCTCCTTACACTTTCCCTTAAGAAAGTGTATGATGAGGAACAAGCTTTCATGAGGATTGATTGCATAATAAAAAGACATCCTCATAAAAACGAGAATGTCTTATCTATTAACCTTCAATAATCTCCATCTTCTCCGTAATCGGTGTACGAGCTTTTCCTTCTGGTGCTTTATCGAAATAGCCAAGGTGAAGAATTCCAACAATGCGTTGACCTCTTGTTAAACCAAGTCCTTCTATAAATAATGGATTGTAGTTTAATCCGCCCGATTTCCAAACACAACCTAATCCACGTTCCCAAGCAAGCAGTTGGAAGTTTTGCATAAATGCACATGTTGCAGCGTAATCTTCGTCGCGTTGAATTTGACGTGGATCTTCATTAATATAAACAACAATTTGTGCAGGCGTGCTTAAGAAACGATCTGATAAAATTTTGCCGCGTTTTGCTCTTTCTTCTTCTGTGAAAGAGTTTAATACTGCATCTACTAATTTTTTGCGACCTTCTCCAATGTATAATTTACAATTCCATGGTTCACGGTGTTTATGATTCGGTGCCCACGTTGCGTCGTTTAATAGTTCAATTAATAACTCTTTATCTACAGCTTGATCTGTGAATGTACGTACAGAGCGTCTTTCTTTAATCACATTTGCGATGGAAGTATATGTAGTCATATTTTTCTCTCCCTTATTTTCATCTATATGTATACATTTGTTATTGATATTGATTTTCAATTTCGATTATACCTTAGTTTTTTACTATTAATCAATGTTTTATGTTGGAAAACTTCCAAAAACGTCATTTTATACTGTGAATAAAAAAACTTCATTTGTTCACAAGTATTTCACATTTTATGGAAATGATATGTGTACAGTTTTCCACATTATCCATCTAGGAGGAATTTATATGTACAAAAAAATCGTAGTAAGTATGACTATGGCAGCATTATTATGCGGGATATCTACCTTCCCTGCTTCTGCTTCCGCTACCACGCCAAAAGAAGTAACATTGCACCATCATCATAAGCCTATTTCAGAAGAAGAAATGCAGTCGCTCGAAAAACTCGGTTATAACAAACATGAAATTTGGAAAGCTGCTCATATTGCAAGAATCGGTAAAAAAGAAATAAAAGACGTTTTAGCTTACTATAAGCAAAATAAATCTTGGGAGAAAACAGCCCAGCATTTCGGTGTGGATCCAAGTAAGTTGAAAAAGCATCATATGAATAAAGAGACGAAAAAAGCACTGCTGCAAGAATTAGCAAATATGCAAAAATCTACACCAGACGGCCTAAAACAAAAAATGAAAGATTATAATATCGGATTACGTCAGCTCACGGTATTAACAATTATCTCTCAAAAAAGTAATACCCCTCTCGATGATGTACTGAAAATGAAAAAAGACGGAATGGACATTAAACAAATTGCAGAAAAATTAAATGTAAAAAAAGAAGATATACGAGCTGAAATGATTAAATTAGTGAAGTCTATTAAAGAAAAAAAACAAATTAACATGCCAAAAAGGAAGAGATTTTCAATACTCTTCCTTTTCTTTATGAACTTTCAATTTTCAAGTATAAATTTCCGTCTTTCCCAAAAACTAACATAAGCAAATGATGTAGTAAGGGGTGAGAAAGTGTTTCGTTTATCGTCTAAAAAGAAGAAAAAAACAATCTGTTCCATTCCAGATTTTATCCAAACTATGAAAGAATCTAGTGATTTCGTTTCTTATAACATCGTAGAAGATGGGACGCTATGTTTGTTTTATTATAAATCTACAGCTGAATCACTCCTCATTAATCGATTCATTTTAACACCTATAAAAAGAGAATTGGATCACATTGAAACTATAAATGATATAGCAAATATCGTCACACTCGAAGGGATTATTACCAACCCTTCTATTGATGATATTCGTGAAAAATTATTAGTTGGGTATGTACTCATACAGCTTAAAAACGATTCTCAAACAGCAGAATATGTACTTATTCGTGCTGAAAGTTCAGTTTTAGGTACACGATTATATAACGATACCGAAAATGAATATAGTGTAATCGGTCCAAAAGTCGGATTTGTTGAAAATATTGATACAAATACACACTTACTTCGCCGAAATATAGTAACAGAGCAATTAGTTTTCAAAGAAGTTATAGTTGGCTCTATATCAAAAACAAAGGTTATAGTTGCTTACATCGAAGGCATTACAAATGAACAACACATCAATACTGCAATACAGCGCTTACAAGATGTTGACTTTGATGTTCCTTTTGATGCAACTATGATTGAACAGTTTATTAGCGATAATAGTAACTCACCCTTCCCTGTTTTACTACCTACAGAGCGGCTAGACCGCTCTGTGTACGCATTACTGAATGGAGGCGTTGTTATTTTAACAGACGGTTCACCTTACGCATTAGCTGGACCAGCGACGTTACTTGATTTCTTCGTCTCGCCAGAAGATTATTATTTACCATGGATAGCAGGCTCATTTCTTCGAATGGTTCGCTTTTTCGGAGCAGCATTCTCGCTATTTTCATCAGCTATTTATACAGCTGTATTAACGTATCACTATCAAATGATTCCTGCGGATTTACTAGGTCCGATTATTTTTTCAAGAGCTAATGTACCCTTTCCACCCATTTTAGAAGCACTTTTTTTAGAAATCACAATCGAATTGCTCCGTGAAGCTGGAGCACGATTACCTACAAAAGTTGGACAAACAATCGGCATCGTTGGCGGGATTGTAATTGGCCAAGCATCTGTTCAAGCTGCTTTAACGAGTAACATTTTATTAATTGCAGTTGCTTTATCAGCACTCGCTTCTTTTACAACACCAACTGTAAAAATGTCTTCTACTATCCGGATACTACGATTTCCACTTATTCTTTTAGCTGGTGCATTTGGGGGCTTAGGTCTCATTGTAGGATTCGTACTCATATTAGCTCATTTAATTCGCTTAAAATCACTTGGATCACCTTATTTATTACCTCTATATCCATTCCGCGGTTTAGGTACAGCAGAAGGACTCCTTCGTTTGCCGTTTAGTCAAACTGCTGGACGCGCCTCTTTTCTGAGACCAAAAAAGAAATGGCGCTATGACCCAAACAAAGCGAAAGAAAAACGTGACGGTGAAGAGAAATGAAAAATATTTTATTATGCTTTTCCATTATCATTTTAATTGTTCAATCTGGTTGTACAGAATCACATATAGTTGATACACAGCGAATGATTCACGTAGGTGGATTCGATATAATAAAAGATAAAAAATTTCGCGGGACAATTTTATATCCCGATTACACAAAAGGAGTACAATCGAAACCAGAAACTCAATCAACTCATGCAGGTACAATTGAAACAATCTCTTCCCTTCTAAACGCCAAATCTCCACATACGATTGCTGTAGGGCAAATGCGTGTTGTCCTATTTGGAAAAGCATTTGGTGAACATGGACTTGGAGATGTTATTAACAACTTACAACGTGATCCTAACATTGGGCGAGATGTGCAGCTAGCACTTGTAGATGGTTCAGCAGAGGAATTACTGAAACATGTCAAAACAAATGGATCACTTTATTTATCTGATTTACTGGAGCAAAATATAAAAAACGAGACAATCCCGCGGACAGCTTTAAATATTTTTTTATATAACTTCTATTCATCTGGATGCGATCCATTTCTTCCTTACATTCAAGTATCAGAAGACAAATCTGCTTCCATTAAAGGACTCGCTTTTTTAAAAAAGGATAAAGTGGCTATGTATACAGATAAGGAAAAGTCTTTTTTATTTAAATTACTCATTAATCCAACGAAAAATGGGCGTTACGAAGTTCCAATACGCCAAGGTAAACATAAAGGATTAATTGCTACTCAAAACTTATCTGGAAAAAGTGTATGTTCTCTTTCGCCAAACGGTGATATTCCGAAAGTTAACATACACTTAAAATTAAATGGACTCGTAAAAAATGCTCCCAGCTGGCTTGATTTATCAAAGAGTAAAAATGTAACTTACGTAAAAAGACATGTAGAAAAAACACTTGAGAAGGATTTAAACGAATTAATAAAACAATTCCAAGAAAATAAAATCGATCCAATTGGTATACGTGAAGAAATTCGTAGTCATTCAAGAAAATGGAACATAAAACAAATTCAAGACATGTATCCTGACGTAGACGTTGCTGTTAGTGTGAAGATTAATGTCGTACAATCTGGTATCGGAGAATAGTGAGGTGCTATCATGGCAGGACAAGATAAAACACATACTGTTTCCCCTTATTTCACATTCCTTCTATTACACTCCCTTCAAATTGGAGTAGGTGTGTTAGGATACCAAAGGATTATTGCGCAATTTGCCGGTTATGATGCTTGGATTTCTCTTATTATCGCTGGTATTGCAACTCACATCGTGTTATTTTGCATGCTGAAAATGTTAGAAAAAGATAATGATTTAATGAATATTCATACGACATGTTTCGGAAAGTGGATTGGAACAATTTTTTCCGTATGCTTTGCCGCATACCTTCTATTATTTTGCCTTACTGTTCTTCGTACATATATTGAAGTTATTCAAGTTTGGGTCTTTCCTACAATTAAACCATGGAAATTAACTTTACTATTTTTATTTGTAACTTATTACATAATTAGAGGCGGCTTTCGTTCTGTAACAGGAATATGTTTTTGGGGCGTCATAATCCCCATTTTCGTACTACTTTTCTTAGTTTTCCCAATGAAATACGCACATGTTCGTAACATTTTTCCAATTCTTACTCATTCACCTTTAGACATTTTAACTGCAACGAAAGCCTCTGCATTAGAGTTTCTTGGATTTGAAGCAATCCTTGTTTTTTATCCATTTATTAGAAAAGGAAAATCGTTAAAAAAATGGGCACATGGTGGTATTGCTTTTACAACGATTCTATACGTAATACTAGCCATGGTTTCTCTTATGTACTATAGCCAAGGACAACTACACCATACCATTTGGCCAACATTAACAATGCTAAAAATCATTAAAGTTCCTTTTATCCAAAGGTTTGAGTACATCATTATCTTCCTATGGTATCTAATTATTTTACCAAATCTTTGTTTAACCATTTGGTCTTCTTGTTGCATTAGTAAAAAATCGTTTCGCATACCGTTTAAAATTACACTGCCATTGTTTATCGCAGTCATATTTATTTCATCCTTATTTTTCACAAACCGCGAAAGTATCAATGCATTAAATACGGTACTATCTCAAGCTGGTTTATATATTGTATACGCTTATATCCCAATTTTATTTCTATTTCATTCACTACGATGGCGCTTCAAAAATCAGTCGAAAAAATCTTCAACCGATACACCATAATCTCTGATACAATTTGATTAATACATTTGTAAAGGGGACAAGCGTATGAAGAAATATGTATTTTCTTTACTTGCAGTACTGAGTTTAATTCTTGCTGGTTGCGGAGCTACTAGTACAAATGAAAAAAAATCATCTGAATCAAAAGAAGAGCATGACCACGCATCGCACACTCAGCAAGCTGACATTCAAGAGAAAACAAAAGGAGTCGACACACTTCCTACCTTCCTAGACAAGCTTGATCCACAAATGAAAGATATCTACACTGTCGCTGGACAAAATGCAGAGCTATTAGATTGGATTCCATGTTACTGCGGTTGCGGTGAAAGTGTAGGGCATAAAAATAATAAAAATTGCTTTATTCGTGAAATTAAAAAGAATGGTGAAGTTGTTTGGGATTCCCATGCAACGACTTGCGTCAATTGTCTAGAAATCGCAGTTGAATCTGCTTCAATGAAACAAAAAGGAAAATCAACGCTTGAAATTCGTAACTATATCGATAATAAATACAAAGAAGGCTATGGCAAACCAACACCTACGCCAATGCCAAAAGCTTAAAAACGAGGAAACACCTCGTTTTTTTTCATTCATTTTTTTTCTTAACAAATTCTTTCAAGTGTATTTCTCCTTACTTATCACACACTATATATAACTCTCGGTAAGGAGGGTACACAGTGCAAACATATAACGACTATGATAAAGCTCTCTATTACACGTATAGCTGTAATTGGGATAAATTACTCGTTCTTATGGTTCAAACGAACGATCAACTATTTTCTAAGCGTATTGAACATTTTTTACACGCTTATCAATACAGTAAAGAACTACCAGAAGTTGATAAACAATTGCAGCTCCTATTTCAATATATTGACCATGCATCCCAAAAGTCACATATAGAAGAAGTAGAACAAATTCAAATGTAAAATATAGCGCTATTCTCTTCAGGAGAATGGCGCTTTTTTAAATATTGATATCAATAAAAGTTTCCTCTTATAAAACTTTTATTGATAAACATATTTTTTCTTTCTTTTCTGTGCTACTTCATACTATAATTTAGTATGTAACTATTATAAGAGAGGTATAAAATATGGGACGAGAAAAAAAGCAAGAATATGCTTTACTTACCGCATGGGGAGCTTCTTTTATCGCTACACTAGGAAGTCTGTATTTTTCCGAAATCATGAAATTTGAGCCTTGTGTACTTTGTTGGTATCAACGTATTTTTATGTATCCATTCGTTTTATGGCTTGGTATCGCTGTAGCAAAGAAAGATTATCGCATCGCAAGTTATTCTTTACCAATTGCAAGTATCGGTGCTTGTATTTCTTTATATCACTATGCAATTCAAAAAGTCGCAGCATTTTCAGCTGCTGGGGCAGCTTGCGGCCGTGTACCTTGCACCGGAGAATTCATAAACTGGTTTGGTTTTATTACAATCCCGTTTTTAGCGCTTATCGGCTTTATTACAATCGCAGTTTGTAGTTTTATTGTAATAAAAAACAAATAAGGAGATGAAAGAATGAAAAAAATGCTTATATTTGGTGGTATTATTATCGCCTTGTTTGCAGCAATTTTTGCTGTCACACAAATGGAAGAAAAAAACGCTACTAGCCAAAAAATTGATAATCCTACTGAGAGTAAGACAAATGGTCCTGACTACTATGCCAACAAAATCTCTCTTTCAGATCTTCAAAAGAATTTAAAAGAGAACAAAGAAGAAACGGTATACTTTTATCAAACATCTTGCGTTCATTGTCAAAAGCTATCTCCTGTCGTAGTACCAATGGCTAAAGACTTGAACGTTGATATGAAAGTTATGGATATTGAAAAACTAGATGCTCCTTGGGATGAATATAAAATTAAAGGAACTCCAACAATCATTCACTTTAAAGATGGCAAAGAAGTAAGCCGTATTAGTGGTGAACAACCGGAAGACAAATTAAAAGAATGGCTTGAGCAAACGAAGAAATAACGAGAAAAGGAAACTCCTTCTACACATGAAATGGGCGTAAAGTCCCAAACTAATGTATAAGGAGGGGGTTTTATGCCAGAAGTGAAATGTTCTGTTTCCAATTGCTCATTTTGGGGACAAGGTAACTTTTGTCAAGCAAGTTCAATCATTGTTCAACCAGATGCACAAGAAACTGGTTCGAATACAAATGATTCATATACAAGCGCGGTTTTAACAAACGAGACGCTAGAAAGTTCTGTAGCAACGAGTGTAGAAACTTGTTGTCATACTTTTAAACCAAGGTATTAAACATAAAAAGCATACGATTACTCGTATGCTTTTTTACATTCCCCTCCAAAAATCATGCATGATAAAAAAGTACAAAATAACGAGAACAACTGTCCCACATAAGGTAATGCGCCGATATATACTCTTCTCTCCTTCTCTCGCTTTCACAAATGCCCAAATAAATCCGAAGAACAATATTAAATCAACATATGGAACATAAAAAGAAAAAACGAGAAACGCATACAAATACACGATAAATAAACAGGTCGTTACTAAGAAAATTTTAAAAGCAAATTCACTTTTCATAATGTAACCGTCCCCCTATCTGTACTGTATTATATTCAGCAAAATACAATAGTTGCAGTTAAACTCGAAGTAGAAATAAGCTACCGTCTATAATACGGTAGCCTATAACGGAACATTATATTTCCGTTTATATATATTACTTAAAACCGAAGAAGGAATTTGCTCATAACGAATTTTTTCTCCTGTTTCATCCACAATATACAAATTGTTTCCTATATAATATATTCCATCTTTTCGTTTTGAATACACTGGATATCTTTCGTTTGGCAATACCGTTTTCACTTTTGTTAACTGCCCATTTGGTTCTTGCCAATATATATCGGCACGGTCTACTAACGTAAGCATGCCAATTTGCTCTTCTTCTACTTTACGACCATTCCAGCTCACAACGCGGTAACCAAGCTTATTCGCTTCATATTCGGGGCTCGTATGAAAACGAGAAATGATCACTTTTGTTTGCAATTGGACTCGGTCATATAACCATTGTATATCCCTGTCATGCATGCGAATACAGCCATTCGATTCTCGGCTTCCAATCGTCCATTCCCGATTTGTTCCATGAATCGCGTACTCCTTTTTATCCAAACCTAACCAACGCGTACCGAGAGGATTATTCGGTGCACCCCCAGCTATTTTTTTTCGATGATATTCTTTATTTTTAAATTTAGTTATAATACAAAAACTACCTTCAGGCGTAGGTGTACGGTCTCTTCCAGTTGTTACGGGGAATGTCTTTGTATAATTTCCATTTTCAAAAAAAGATAATTGGTTTGTCGTAAGATTCACTAATATTAGATGATCTGTATCAGCAAAAGCACTAACCGGTAGGATGAAAAATAATAGTATGACGAAACATAATTTTTTTATCTATATCCCTCCCCTAGCGCTCAATATAATAAGTAGAATTAGCTTTACTTTGCTCTTATAAATGAAAACTATCCATTTACAATAACGCCCCCATTTACATGTATCATTTGTCCGGTAACATAGGATGAATCGCCAGACGCTAAGTATACGTATGCTGGCGCTAATTCATATGGTTGACCAGGTCTTTGCATCGGGACATTGCTCCCAAACTGTGATACTTTCTTCTCATCAAAGCTTGACGGGATAAGTGGTGTCCAAATTGGTCCCGGCGCAACACCATTTACACGAATTCCTTTTTGCACTAACGACTGAGAAAGTGATCTTGTAAAAGCTACGATTGCTCCTTTCGTTGCCGAGTAATCAATTAACGTTTCATTTCCTTCATATGCAACGATAGACGCTGTATTTATAATGACATCCCCTTGCTTTAAATGAGAAAGTGCTGCTTTCGTAACGTGAAAATAAGAAAAAATATTAATACGAAAAGTCTTTTCTAGCTGTTCTGCTGTAATATACTCTAGCCCTTGCTGCGGATACTGCTGCGCGACATTATTTACTAAGACGTTCAAACTACCTAGCTGCCGAACGGTCTCTTCTACAATATCTTTACAATGCTGTTCATTACTTAAATCACCCGGCAACAATACACACTTTACCCCTTCTTTCTCAACATATTGTTTCGTCTTATTTGCATCTTCCTCCTCATCTAAATACGCAATCGCAATATTTGCTCCCTCTTTCGCAAAAGCGATGGAAACAGCTCGTCCAATTCCGCTATCTCCACCTGTAATTAATACATTCTTTCCTTTTAACTTTTCGCTTCCTTTATAATTGGGATCTTCAAACTGCGGTAGAGGATTCATTAATGATTCAATGCCAGGCTGTTTATTTTGATGTTGCGCAGGCATTGTTACAAAGTTTTTTTGCTGTGGCATATCTTCTTTCAACTCCTTTTCCTTATAATGTGCATAATAAAAACTGAAATTCACACATCATGTTACGATTAATATTCGAATTTAAGACACAAAATATGAATTGTTGTAAACTTTTTAAGCAAAACTATTGCAAAATAGTTAAAAAACGAATATTATATATAACTGTTGTGAAAATTATTCGTAAACAGAAAGGATGTTTATATGTTTAACCTTTCAAAACATAAAACTTCTATTAAAACTGAAATTATGGCAGGTATTATTACCTTCTTAACAATGGCATATATCATTGTGGTAAACCCTGTTATCCTTGGGGATGCAGGTGTTCCATTTGAACAAGCATTTACAGCAACAATTATCGCTGCTGTTGTCGGAACATTATTTATGGCAATCTTTACAAACTTACCAATCGCAATTGCACCAGGTATGGGATTAAATGCTTACTTCTCTTATTCTGTTGTAAAAGCTCATGAAGGCATGACTTTCGCAATTGCATTCTCTGCTGTATTCGTAGCAGGTATGATTTTAATTTTGTTATCATTCACATCTTTCCGTACAAAATTAATGGAAGCAATTCCTGAAAACTTAAAACATGCAATTACTGCTGGTATCGGTCTTTTCATCGCCTTTATCGGTTTACGTTTAACAGGTATCGTTACAAAAAACGATGCAAACTTAGTTGGACTTGGTGATCTTCACTCTGCTCCAGTACTACTAGCATTAGCCGGACTTGGAATTACAATTGTCCTTATGTCTTTAAATGTAAATGGTGCACTATTTATCGGAATGCTATTAACTGGTATTATCGCTTACTTCACAGGACAATTATCGTTCTCAAACGGCGTTACATCAATGCCTGGATTACCAGAAGGAATCATCGTTTCCAATCCAATTACTGCTGTATCTGATGTAATTAACTACGGATTATACGGCGTTGTATTTTCATTCTTCCTTGTTACATTATTCGATACAACAGGTACATTACTTGGCGTTGCTCAACAAGGTGGATTTATGAAAGATGGAAAGCTTCCAAAAGCTGGACGAGCTCTTCTATCTGACTCATTCTCAGCAACAATCGGTTCTATGTTTGGAACAACACCATCAACAGCGTACATTGAATCATCTGCTGGTGTTGCAGCTGGTGGTCGTACTGGTTTAACAACTGTTACAGTAGCTGTTCTATTTGCACTAGCAGCATTCTTCGGACCATTAGTAAGTGCCGTTTCTGGTGTATCAGCTATTACTGCACCATCATTAATTATCGTTGGTAGTCTTATGATGGGATCAGTTCGCCACATCGATTGGGACGCATTTGATGAAGCATTCCCAGCATTCTTAGTAATCTTAAGCATGCCACTTACATCAAGTATCGCAACAGGTATCGCACTTGGATTTATTTCATACCCACTTATGAAAGTGGCAAAAGGTAAATTCCGTTCTGTTCACCCACTTGTGTATGTATTCGGAATCTTGTTCGCTTATCAATTAATTTTCTTACCACATTAAAATCCCTCATAAAGAGGGATTTTTTTATACATAAAAAATAGAGCATCGAATTTCGATGCTCTATTTTCCTTTTGCGACAACCAAACGAACTACTTTCAATACAAGAAGTAAGAGACCGTTCACTATCGCTGTAATCCCTAAAAATACCGCTATCATCAGCTCTCCCATTCCGTTATTCAATACAAACATAACAGAAGAAATGAAAGCCAAAATAAACAATATTAACGTTGGTATATATTTAATAATAGGCTTCTTATATGATTTTTTTGAAAGAAGAAACGTAATTACTAATGTCATAATGATCACAAAATATACTACAAATAAGAAAATCATACGAAAGCCTCCACTATTCCTAAACTATGAAAAAGATAAAAGGAGTTAAAAATTATTAATATTTTTCATTCACCTGTACCTCTTCACATACTTTTATCCACATTATACCATGTCACTAGACGTGTATAACCGGCATTCGACATTCAAACCAATAATAAAAAGGCTGCGGAGAAACTCTTCTCCACAGCCTCATACTTATTTTTGTAAAAACGACTGTAAATCTGCAAACTGTCTCTTTGCATCTTCATAGCCTTGCTCATATAGATTTTGTAGTTTTGCCGTATCTTTTTCCATACGATCTACTTGAAGCTGTACTTCTGGGCGAATAACAAATAAGTTCCCAGCTTGCTCTTCTTTTTCAATGTAGTGAAGTGTTTCATTATATACTTCATAACGATTCAACATCGTATTAACAAGTTTCGGATATTTTTTATAAGCTTTCGCTGCCACCCATCCAAACTTTGATTTTTTCTTAGCATAACCATGATTTCTCGTTAAAATAACGACTGATTTTTTAAATCCATCTTCTTGCGCTTTACGAACTGGAATCGGATCAGAAATTCCTCCATCTAATAACTGCTTACCACGGTAATTTACTACAGGTGCAATGAAAGGTAATGAACTAGATGCTTGTAATAAATTTAGTGCATCATCATTCGTTCCCTCTTTTTCAAAATAAACAGACTGTCCTGTTTCACAATCTGTTGTGCCTACAAGGAAACGCTCTGGACTATTAAAATATGTTTCAAAGTCAAACGGAACATGTTTTTCTGGAATTTCATGAAAAATGAACTCCATATCAAACAATTGGCGTTTTCTCCATAAATTTTTATACGATAAATATTGTGGGTGTGATGCATAATCAATATTTACTGTTTTATTTCTATTTCTTTGTCTGGAAAGATACGACGCTGCATGACAAGCACCAGCTGATACACCAATTACATATGGAAAATATAAATCTTGTTCCATAAAATATTCTAATATCCCGCCCGTATATACACCACGCATACCGCCGCCTTCTAATACTAATCCCGTATTTTCAAGCATGTTATTCTCTCCTCTTTATATATTGACTCTTTAATTATTCACTATGTTAAGTATCTTTCTCTATTATATATGAGTTTTTTTAGAAATTATATTCAAAAGGCTTGAAATAAAGGAGTTTTTTCTTCCAATTATATTTCCAAATGTTTGGAGACATCCTTTATAAACCTTTGAATAAAATCTTGCTCTTCTTCCGTATATCCATCTAACAGTAGCAGCCACTTTTCTTCAGCTTGTTTATGCAGTTTATCATGAGCTTTATATATTTCATTTCCGCTTTCCGTTAAGCGAAAGAAAATTTCTTTTTGATTATCTAACATTTGCATCTTCTCAACGAATTGCTTTTGAAACAACTTTGTACAAATTTTAGAGATTGCCCCCTTTGTCATTCCTATTTCTGTCGTAATAGCAGTTACATTCATCAGAGCATTTTTTCCGATACACTCGATCACATGTAATTCAGATAAAGACATACCACTTATACCTGTCTCACGAAGAAACTTCTCATTTTGCCCTTTCAAATGTTCTTCTTTTTTATGCAAAAGTGTACGAATGTCCGAAAGTATTTCCATTTGTTTCATTGTACGTTCCAATCCGATCGCCCCCTAAGTTTCCAAAGAAACAATTTAACTATATACCATTTTAAAATCATTTTTTCATATTTACAAGTGAGAAAAATATGTTAAAATAAATTTAGTTTCCAAGGAAACTAAATTACAAGGAGGTTAACATAATGAAAAAATCCAAACTACATTTCATTTTATACGTTATCTGTATGAGTGCCTTACTCGGTTCCTTCGCTCAAAATATTTACACACCTATCTTGCCTATGATTCAAGCTTCTTTTCACACTTCTCTTTATCTAGTAAATTTAACAGTTTCACTATTCACATTCATTCTTGCAATTATGCAGCTCATATATGGACCTTTAATTGATACAAAAGGGAGAAAATCTGTCCTTATCCCTAGTTTAATCATTAGTACAATTGGTTCAATCGGATGTACTTTTTCGGCGAACATTTATTTATTTCTATTTTTTAGGGCTGTTCAAGCTATAGGAATAGCAGCTATCCCTGTAGTTGCAGCAACGATTATCGGTGATTTATTTGAAGAAAAAGAACGCGGAGAAGCGATGAGCCTGTATCAAATGTTACTTGCTCTCGCACCTGCAATTGGCCCTCTTATAGGTGGTTATCTCGGCAGTATAAATGGCCATTTATCCGTATTTTTATTTTTATCTACACTTGGCATTCTCTTATTAATTATAAACATTTCACTACTTCCAGAAACAAAATCAACTGTAATTAAACAACCGCAAGCAAAAAAGAGTTACTGGTTTATCTTAAAAAATAAAACTGGATTTTCTATTACTCTTATTGGCTTCATTCAATTTTGTATTTACTTTTGCTTCCTCGTTTTTTTACCAAGCATTTTAACAAACTTATTTCACTTAACTGCCAGTAAAATTGGTCTTATATTTGTACCGATGTCCCTTTCTATTATGTTAGGAAGTTATTGCTACAAGCTTTTGCAAAAACGCCTCACAACAAAGCAAGCTTTATTCATCACTAGTTTCTTCAATATTATATGTGTCACTTTATTCTCTTTCACATATAGCATCAATATCTCATTCATCATTATCGGCACCTCTTTATACGGTTTTAGTATGGGACTTTCTATGCCAACTCACACTACTTTATTAACGGAGAAATTCGTACAAGAACGCGCAACTGCTATCGGTATGTACAACTTCATCCGCTATCTCGGTATGGGCACAGGGCCACTTGTAGGTGGATTTCTTGTATTTAATCAAAATTACTTTTGGATTTTCTTCCTAGGTGCAATTACATTTCTATTTATCATTTTATGCGCAATGAAAATGCTACGTTTTCAGGCTGTACAAAAAGCAAAATAGAGACCTATAGATGGTCTCTATTTTAAACTCTTTGATCCGCAACGATATGAATATCAATATACTTCGTTTCTCTCATAATTTCATTTACAATTGAACCTTTTCGAATTTCTTCCCATCTTGTTCTTGCCGATTGCCCGAGTAAAATTTGCGTTACTTGTAGTCTTTTCGCGACTTCAATAATAACATCCGCTGGCTTTCTTCCTTTTGCCTCTTCTAAAACAAAACTCGCATCAAATTGATTCGTTAGCAACTTCCACTCTTCAATTGTTTGCTTTTTCCCTACTGAAAGTGAATCAATATTTTCCCGCTCTACGTTTAAGACATACAATTCAGCGTTTAATCGATCAGCCATGCGCCAACCTCTCCGTATTAATTTCTCTGCTGTTGAACTGTATTGCACACAAACGAGAATTTTTTCTTTCACCCCAATTGGTTCTATAACTGTTTGGCTAATTTTCTCATCCATATCATCTGCAACTTCACGAAGCGACAATTCTCTTAGTGCCCCTAAATTATTAAGCGTAAAGAAGTTTTGTAAGCTTTGTTGAATTTTTTCTTCCTTATATATCTTTCCATCGATTAATCTCTTCCGGAGTACCTCAGGTGTTGCATCAACAAGTTGAATTTCATTTGCTTTTTGCAAAATAAAATCTGGAATACGCTCTCTTACTTTTACATTTGTAATTTGAGCTACAATGTCATGAACACTTTCTAAATGTTGAATATTAAATGCTGATAATACAGATATACCGGCATCTAACAATTCCTGCACATCCATGTAACGTTTCTTATTTTTCGATCCGGGAATATTACTATGCGCAAGTTCATCCACAACAACAATTTGTGGTGCCCGCTTTATAATTCCTTCCACATCAAGCTCATAAAATCCCTTTCCTTTATAATCTATTTCTTTTAAAGGGACTGTTTCTAAATCAGCAATCGCTTCTTCTGTCTCTTCCCTCCCATGTGTTTCAATTAAACCAATTACAATATCAATACCATCCTTTTTCATCTCTCTAGCATCAAGTAGCATTTTATAACTTTTCCCTACTCCTGGAGCCGCACCTACATATAGCTTTAACTTCCCGCGGTTTTGCTGACGAATATATTCTAAATACTCTTCTGGTGTTCGCCTTTGAAACGTTGGTTTATAGTCATCCGCATACAAAACATTCACAACCTTTCTTTCGAAACAACACTACCTCAATCCGTTAGATTGAGGTAGCACTGTTACTATTTCAGTAGTTTCTGTAATTCTAAATTTAACTTTAAAACATTTACGCGGCTCTCTCCAAATAAGCCAAGTGCCGCACCTTCCGTTTGATCTTTAATCAATTGATCTAACGTTTCTTTCGGAACTTTCGTTATTTTTGAGATACGCTCTACCTGTACAGAAGCTGCCTTCGGACTAATATCAGGATCAAGCCCTGAACCTGAATTTGTCACTAAATCGATCGGCACTTCTGTAACTGGAACAGTTGGGTTTTGTTTCTTCCACTCTTCAATACTTTTCTCTACTCGTTTCTCTAAATCTGGATTAGACGGTGCATAGTTATTTGAACCAGATGCTTCTGCCTTATATTCAATACTAGAAACACGCCCATGAAAATAACGTGGATCTGTAAAATTTTGGCCAATTAATTTAGAACCAATCACTTCATTTTTATCATTATATATTAAACTTCCATCCGCATTATCCTTCATTACTGCTTGTGCAATACCAGTAACAATAAGCGGATATACAAGCCCGCACAACACTAAAAATGTAAAAGTAATACGGATGATTGGTGATAGTATATTTTGTTTCTTCGCCATCTTTTTCCCCTCTTCCTTATATGAACAAGCCGACAATTATATCAATTACTTTAATTCCAATGAACGGTACAATAACCCCGCCAAGCCCGTAAATAAGTAGGTTTCGGCCAAGTAGTGCATTCGAACTCATCGGTTTATATGCGATACCTTTCATCGCCAATGGAATGAGTAATGGAATAATAACTGCATTAAATATTAATGCTGATAAAATCGCTGACAGTGGTGATGTTAGTTTCATAATGTTTAATGCTTCCATTTGCGGAATCGCAAGTGTAAACATTGCTGGAATGATTGCAAAATATTTTGCAATATCGTTCGCAATACTAAACGTCGTTAACGCACCACGCGTCATTAACAATTGCTTACCAATTCCTACAACCTCAATAATTTTTGTCGGATTCGAATCTAAATCAATCATATTCGCTGCTTCTTTCGCAGCTGTCGTACCACTATTCATCGCTAATCCAACGTCAGCCTGCGCTAATGCCGGCGCATCATTTGTACCATCACCCGTCATCGCTACAAGTTTCCCTTTATCTTGCTCTGCTTTAATAACCGCAATTTTATCTTCTGGCTTACACTCAGCAACAAACTCATCTACCCCTGCTTCTTTTGCAATCGTTGCTGCTGTTAACGGGTTATCACCTGTACACATAACCGTTTTAATCCCCATTTGGCGCAATTGTTCAAAACGCTCACGCATACCTGGCTTTACTGTATCCTTTAAATAAATTAAACCGTAAATACGATTATCCACTGCAACTACAAGTGGTGTCCCGCCCTCTTTGGAAATGGAATCTGCTTTTTGATTTACATCTTTCGGAATCGTTCCACCTTGTGACCTAACCCATTCAATTACGCTACCTACAGCACCTTTTCTCACTTTCGTTCCGTCCTGTAAATCAACACCACTCATTCTCGTTTCTGCTTTAAACGGAACAAACTCACCTTGTTCTGCGATTTCTCGATTATATGATATAGATTTCATTTTTACATATTCTATAACTGATCGGCCTTCTGGTGTTTCATCTAAGACTGAACTAATCGCAGCCCATTTCCCTACTTGCTCAATCGTCTCATTTCCTACAGGAAGCAATGTATGTGCCATTCGGTTCCCGAAAGTAATCGTACCTGTTTTATCTAAAATGATTGTATTAATATCACCCGCAGCTTCTACTGCTTTACCCGACATCGCTAACACATTAAACTTTGTCACGCGGTCCATCCCGGCAATACCAATTGCTGATAATAAACCACCAATTGTCGTTGGAATTAAACAAACTAACAACGCTACAAGTACAGCTGTATCAATTTGAAATCCTAAATAGTTTGTAAAAATCGGCAACGTCACAACAACGATTAAGAAAATAAGCGTTAAACTCGTTAATACTGTATTTAAAGCAATCTCATTCGGCGTTTTTTGACGAGCAGCTCCTTCTACTAACGAAATCATTTTATCAATAAATGATTCACCAGGATTACTCGTAATGACAATTGTAATCTCATCACTTACGACCATGGTCCCGCCTGTTACGGAACAAAAATCGCCGCCCGCTTCTTTTATTACAGGAGCGGATTCCCCTGTAATCGCAGATTCATCAACAGACGCTAATCCTTTAATTACTTCCCCATCACTCGGAATCATTTCTCCTTGTTTTACAATAACAACGTCATCTTTTCTCAGATCAGTTGCTGAAACTTGAACAATGTCTCCATTTTCCTTTACAACATTTGCAAACACATCTTTCTTCGACTGTTTTAAAGAATCGGCTTGCGCTTTCCCTCGTCCTTCCGCTAACGCTTCTGCAAAGTTAGCAAATAAAACTGTAAATAATAGAATGAGAGAAACTGTTATATTAAACCATCCTGGTACACTACTAGAACGACTTGGAAGAAACGATAAAATGAACGTAATGATAAATCCAATTTCTACAACGAACATAATCGGATTCTTTATCATGACTTTCGGATTCAATTTCGCAAAGGATTGTTTCATCGCATGTTTCACGATATCACGATCCATCGTTTTCGCTTGTCTAACTTCATCTTCTACAGCATGTATTTGTGACTCATTTACTCTCTTTTCTTTTACTACTACCGGTCTCATCATTTACCCTCCATTACTTCAATGTAAGAAATTCTGCAATTGGGCCGAGTACTAACATCGGGAAGAATGTTAATGCACCGACAATTACAATTGTTCCGATGAAAATGCCGCCAAACAAACTATTATCTGTACGGAACGTTCCGACTGTTTCTGGTACTACTGTCTTTTCTTTCAATGAAGCTGCAACAGCTAGCATCGTTATTAAGCTGAAATAGCGTCCTAAAAACATAACCAAACCAGTGGTAATATTCCAAAACGGTGTATTATCCGCTAATCCTTCAAATCCAGATCCGTTATTCGCAGCTGACGATGTATACTCATATACAACTTGCGTTAAACCGTGGAAACCAGAATGCGAAATGGCATCCGTTCCTAAATTTGTTGAAAGAGCTAATGCTGAAAACCCTAAAATAAGTAGTGGATGAAATAGTATCGTTACCGCAATTAATTTCATTTCCTTACCTTCAATTTTCTTACCTAAAAACTCTGGTGTCCGTCCAACCATCAATCCAGATATAAAGACTGCTATAATCGCATACATAATAATGTTCACAAAACCTGCTCCAACGCCGCCATACACTGTATTTAACATCATATTTACGAGTGGTACTAACCCGCCAATTGGTGTTAACGTATCATGCATCGTATTAACGGCTCCTGTTTCAGCAGCTGTCGTCACTGTTGCGTATAGGGAAGAAAATACTGTTCCAAATCGTACTTCTTTTCCTTCTGTACTCCCTTGTACATGTTCGATGCCCATTCCATTTAACGCTGGATTCCCATGTAATTCAGATGTAGTAATCGTTATAAATCCTAGTAAAAACACCATGAATAGTGATACGAAAAGGATACGACCTTGTTTTTTATTTCCTACCATTCGTCCGTACGTAAATGGAAGTGCTGTTGGCAATAACATCATAAGCATCATTTGTAAAATATTACTCATTTGCCCTGGATTTTCGAAAGGATGTGTAGAGTTTGCTCCGAAAAATCCACCGCCGTTATTTCCGAGTTCCTTAATGGACACGAATGATGCAACAGGCCCACGTAATATACTTTGCTTTGCCCCATCGATTGTTTGTGCTGTAACGGCCCCGTCTAACGTTTGTGGTACACCGAGTGCGACAAAGACTAGTGCCGCAATAAATGCGATAGGAAGAAATACTCTCGTTAGTGCTCTCGTAAAATCAACGAAAAAGTTACCAAGTTCCTTCCCAGCAAGCCCTCTTATAAACGCCATTACAAGTGCTAACGTCGTTGCTGGTGCTGCAAACATTAAAAATGTAATTCCGATTAATTGTGATAAATAAGATAAGCCATTTTCACCGCTATAATGCTGTAAGTTTGTATCAGCCATAAAACTAATTGCTGTATTAAAAGCGAGCGTAGGCTCCATCCCTTCAATGTGTGCTGGATTTAATGGCAATACTCCTTGTAGTCTGAAAATGAAATATACGACAACAATCATAAATCCATTTAATAAAACTAATGACAATGCGTACTGTTTCCACGTTTGATTGTATTCTTTTACACCCGTAATTTTAAAAATAAGTTTTTCAAAAGGCCCGAATACTTTATCTAACTTTTTACTACCTTGAAAGGCTTTCTCTAAATAAATCCCCATTGGCTTTGCCACAAGAATAAACAACAGCATTGTAATAACAACTGCGACCCAAATCATAATGAATGATTCCCCCTAATTAAAACTTTTCTGGATTTAATAATGCATACACTAAGTACATCGTAATTGCTGCAACAATAACCGATAAGGCAACCGTCATGATTGCTTCCCTTCTTTCACAACTTTATCTGACCAACTTGCAAGACTTACCATCGATGCGACTAACACAACAAAAATCCCGATCATTACAACATCTAACATAGCTACCCCTCTTTCCTGTAAAAATTTACCATTAAATTATCAAAAAAAGAACACTAAGCTCTACTTAGTGTTCGAAATGAACAACACAAAGTAAACCTCCTCTCTAAACGCTTACGAGGTTAGCTGTCGGATTCGGGCCTAAAGAGTAGCCCTACTTTCAAAACTGAAAGATTCACCCCAAGTGACGATGCACAAAATTGGTTCCCCCGCTCCATTTCTGGAACTCAGCGATTTTAGGTTTTTTGGAAATTTTATGAATGATTTATGAGAGTAAATATACTCCTCTATATTTAACTTGTAAAGAGCTAAATTACTGAAAATAAGAAAATATCCATCTATTTAAACGCTTACATTGAGTGTTATTAATATGATTTCATCTGTTTTCTCGTCTTTTCTTTCTTTTTCACAAAAATAATCTTTTAAATACGAAATAAAAAGAGCGCATGACATGAAGTGCATAGCTTGTTGCACTTAGCATTCGCTCTTTTTTTCACTATTTATTCTCCACGCAAAAACGCGCGCAAATTTCTCCCGCGAATATAAACTTGTGACAATTCTGCATGTAGCTGCTCATATTCGATAACATCTGTTTTTAAATATAAAGCGTCTTTCGATGGCAATATGATATAGGGCATTGGAAAAATAGGGTCAAGCACCACCAATTCTTGAACTCGCTCTACTGATACCGCCCAACGATTCGCTATATCTCCTAGTAACAACACCTTCATCTTTTTTCCCCCGCCCTATTCAAAAAATAAAAAAGAAATATTATCACAATTCGTAAACACGACAAATGTAGCTCCAATTGTTTCATAGAGCCTCGCTGGATATCGTTTATTCCTTGTAACAACAGTAATAGGTGCTTGAAAAGAAAAGCGAATGTGTTCTGTGAAGAAACTAATGATTGGAAGCTCATCCCCTAGTAAAATCACCTTCTTAATACACTCATAAATACTAGTAAAATCTTGCGCCTTACTACAGCTATAAGTCCAATCAAACCCACAATTCCTAACTTCAGCAGCTATCTCTTCATTTGCTGTAAAAATAATTAACTCATGTTGAAATGCTACTAAATCTCTTAAACTATTTACCTTGCTTTCTTCTCCAACACAAATAAGTGTTAATTCCATGTACCTCATCCTCCTTAGCATAAAAGAACTCAAACATAGATTGATATTCCCCTATACTAATCAGATCGATGAAGTGATGTATCCATCATGGCACCGTCCTCTCTCAAGACGCTTACGAAGTTAGCTGTCGGATTCGGACTTTGAGAGTAGCCCTACTTTCAAAATTGAAAGATTCACCCCTAGTGGCACTGCACAAATTGGTTCCTCCGCTCCATACAATTGGACTCAGCGTATTACAAAAATGTATTCTGGCTGATATATTACTCCTGTAATTGGAAAAAGTAAACAGAAAAAAAGCCAGTTACAAAACTGACTTTCCACTTACTTATACACGCGTTTTATTCACTTTATATGCAAAATGATTCGTCGGCCCATGACCACTTCCAATATTCAAAGGCTCTTCAATTGCTATACTAATAAATCGTTTAGCTTCTTGAACTGCCTGTTCAATCGAGTATCCTTTCGCAAGTCCTGCTGTAACCCCTGAAGCAAATGTACACCCACTTCCATGCGTTTGCTTTGAAGGAATTCGTTCACTTCTAAATTCGATAAATTGCTCACCATCAAAGAGTAAATCAATTACTTCATTACCTTGATACTCTGCATGGCCACCCTTCATAAGCACGTATTTCGCACCTAATTCATGCAGTACTTTCGCAGCTTCCTTACTTTCTTCAACATTATGAATCTCCATCCCTGTTAACACTTCTGCCTCAGGAACATTCGGTGTTACAACGGTTGCTACTGGTAATAAATATTCTTTTAATGCTTGTACTGCTTCCTGCTGTAATAATGATGCACCGCCCTTAGCAATCATAACAGGATCTAGTACAATATTATTCCACCCAAACTTATTAATATGTTCTGCTACAATTTGAATAATTTCACTGCTAAATAACATTCCTAGTTTCACAGCATCTGGTGTTAAATCCGTACCAATTGAATTCAGCTGTTCCTTAATACCTTCTAATGGAACTGGATATACCCCTTGCACACCAAGCGTATTTTGAGCAGTAATTGCCGTAATTGCCGTCATCCCATACACACCAAGCTCTTGGAATGTTTTTAAATCTGCTTGAATACCGGCACCGCCGCCGCTATCCGATCCTGCAATTGTTAAAGCTTTATTTACTTTCATCCCACTCATCCTTTTCTATCCAAAATAGCGATGATAAATTGTTTTTGCTTCACTTATATCTTTCGTTCCGTGTACGAGTACACGCCCATCTTTGAAAGCAACTAATCTCTTTTCTTCAACTGAAAATGATAATAAATATGGATTTACATTTAAATCATTTACGCGATCTTTCAGCAGCTCTTTGTATCGTTCAAAATCCATTTCCTCTTTATGAGGTGGTCTAATTTGAACTGTATTTCTCCCGCATAAAACTGCTGTTTTAGATGTGTTTTCTTTATTTAAATACGGGTATATCGCATTCTCTCCGCACGAAGGACAGTTATGCTTACGAAGCTTTTGCACATTCATACATGAATATTCATTCTTCCACACATCAAACGACACAAGTCCATCTCGAAGTAATTCATAATCTTCCACTAACAATTTAAGAGCTTCCGTTACTTGATGAGAAACGACGAGAGATACAGCAGGTGATATAATGCCCGCTGTATCACATGTCGCCCCGCCAAGCGGAATCGATTGTAATAAACAAGATAAACATGGCGTTTTACTAGGAAGAATTGTGTAAGAAAGGCCGTAACTCCCTACACATGCTCCGTAAATCCATGGAATAGAATGTTTTTGCGCTATATCATTCACAATAAAACGTGTTTCGAAATTATCAGTTGCATCAATCATTACATCTACGTTTGTAACGAGTTCTTCTAATTCCTCAGCTGTTACATCTTGAACGAGAGCCTTTACTCTTACTTCACGATTGATCTCTGCTAGACGTTTTTTTGCCGCTACAGCCTTCGGTAGATTATTTTCTACATCACTCTCTGCGTACAATTGTTGCCTTTGTAAATTACTCCAATCGACATAATCTCGATCAACAATCGTTACTGTGCCAACACCTGCTCTTACAAACATCTCTGCATTTGCACTACCTAATGCACCTGCACCGATAATGAGTACATGCTTTTCTCTTATTTTTCGTTGCCCTTCTTCTCCAATTGGAGAAAATAATTCTTGGCGAGAATATCGATTATTCAACTACGCTCATTCCTTCTAAAGGACTACTTGCAGTTGCACAACGTTTACATGCAATACGCCCCGCTTCAAAGCCAATGCGCCCTGCCTCGATACCTAATTTCATTGCGTATGCCATCTTAATAGGATCTTTTGCTCCTGACACAGCTGTATTTAATAACACGCCATCCGCTCCTAATTCCATTGCAAATGCCGCATCAGCTGGACTACCAATACCAGCATCAACGATAACTGGTACTGTCGCTTGTTCAATAATAAAGCTTAAATTTAACGGATTTACAATACCAAGCCCTGAACCGATTGGTGATGCTCCTGGCATAATTGCATGCACACCTAGTTCTTGTAATTTACGTGCTAATACAACATCATCAGATGTATACGGAAGTACGATAAATCCTTCTTCTAGTAACATTTCAGATGCCTTTAACGTTTCTATTGGATCAGGTAATAACGTTCTATCATCACCAATAACTTCTACTTTGATCATATCGCAAAGCCCCGAAGCTTTTGCTAATTTTGCAATACGAACAGCTTCTTCAGCATTTTTTGCTCCAGCTGTATTCGGTAATAACTTATATTTTTTCACATCAAGTTTCTCTAATAAATTAGGCTGCTTTGCATCAAATATATCCATACGACGTACTGCGAACGTTAAAACCTCAGCCTCAGATACATCAATTGCCTTTTGCTGTACATCAAAATCAGGGAATTTCCCTGTTCCTAATAAAAGTCTAGAATGAAATGAAAATGGTCCAATGTTTAACATAATCAACCGCCTCCTACGAAAGTTACAATCTCAATTTGGTCTCCATCAAAAACAGATGTATCTGTATGATCACCTTTTTGTAAAATATCTTTATTACGCTCTACTACTACAATTCTGTTATCTAACTCTAAATGTGTAAGTAGCTCAGCCACTGTTTTTACACTCTCTGGCACTTCAAGTTGGTTACCATTAATTTTTAAATTCAAACTTCCATCCCCTTTCTAAACTGTTTTAGAAAGCAATGAATCTAGCAAATGATTCTCCTGCTTTCCTTCTATTAAATCAGCCATATACTGACCAGAAACAGGACTTAATAAAATACCGTTTCGATAATGCCCAGTACAAGCATATAAACCTTTTATTTCTTCATGCTCTCCCATATAAGGAGCTTCGTGATTCGATTGTGGTCTTAACCCTGCCCATGTGCTTTCCCACTCTGCTTCTTTTAAAGCTGGCAATATCGTATACGCACGCTCTAATATAGAAGTAATACTTTCTGGTTGCACAGTTTTATTAAACGTATGAGGCTTCATCGTTGCTCCAATTACGTAACGCCCGCCGCGCTTTGGTGCAATGTAAAACCTTTCTTGGAAAATAGGCGCCTTTAAAAGTGGGTTTCTACTTCTTACCGCTACTACTTCTCCTTTAACTGGATATGTACCCCATTCGCGGTGAAAATGACCTAGTAACTTCGTGCTCCATGAACCACCCGCAATAACAACTTTCTCGCATGCTATAATACCTTCGCTCGTCACAATCCCAGTCACTTTATTATTTTCAATACGAACATCAAACACTTCTGTCTGTTCATATATATCAGCACCCGAGAATGATGCGGAATGTGCGAATGCTTTCGTAAGCTCCGGTGCAATAACATGACCGTCTTTTGGATAATATACAGCACCTATAATTGACTCCGATAGAAACGGCTCTTTCTCTCGTAAAAGGTCTCCTGTTAGAAAATAAGAATCTTCACCTGTTTTCTGCTGCCAATCCATAATGTGAAGAATTCTTTCCTTCTCATCTTCATTTTGGGCAATGCGATAAATGCCTTTCTCTTCATACCCAATATCGATGCCTGTTTTTTCACGTAAAACTGCTGCAAGTTGTGGAAATATAGCACGGCTTTCTCTCGCAAGTTCAAATAGTGGGTCATATTCATCCCATTCTGCCTGAACCCCAAGTAAACCAGCGGCTGCTTTCGAGGCTTCAGATGCAATTCTTTGCTTCTCTATAATCGCTACTTTATGTCCTCTTTCTGCTAGAAAATGTGCAACTGAACTACCAATTACACCACCGCCAATTATCGCTACATCATACTTCTTACACATGTTTTTCCGCCCACTTTCTTATTGATTCCTTATAAGACTTCGCTTTGCTATACGGGTTACTACTACTTATAATCCCGGACATAACAGCAATACCACTGACACCGTTAGTAAGAACATCCCCGGTATTTTCCGTGGTAATTCCGCCAATTGCTGTAATCGGTATGGATAAACACTTTGCAATGTCTGAAAGCTCTTCAAGCCCTCTCGCTGGTATACCTTTTTTACAATCTGTCGGAAATACATGACCATAGACGAGTGAATCCGCTCCATTCTTAAATGCATCAATCGCCTCTTCTAAAGAATGTACAGAATAGCCGACATGCAAATAAGAAAACTTTTCTTTCACTGACCTTACATTTGCGCTTCGATATCCGAGCTGCACGCGTGGAATGTTTAATAAAATTGCGATATCAATTCGATCATTTATCACTATTTTTGATGCCGGAAAGCCTTTCTTCAAAAGACTTTCCACACCTTTATACAAATCCTTCGTACTTTTCTCATGCTCACGAATATGCAAATAATCAATCTCACTTTCAATTTGCATCGCTACATTCACTAACTCTTCGAATGACATGTGACCATTTGAGATTACATGAAGCTCATTTTTCATATTCATTCGCCTACTTTAAAATATTTTCGAATAACTCATCGGCCGGAACGACTTCTTTCGTCATTCCTTTATCTTTCAGCCATTTATTTTGTTTCTCCCATGATTCTTTTGAATCTGATAAGAATGGCTCATCTTTCGTTTCCATTTTCTCTAATAAAATTTTCATACTTTCTTTTTCAACTTCTGGTACAAGTGGGAAGTTTTCTTTTTCTTGATGATTTAATAAAATATTTAATGCTTCATCTGGATTTTCCTTCATGAAATCATAGCCTTTTTTCGTACCACGTAAGAAGGCTTGTAACGCTTCTTTATCTTTTTTCAACGTTTTATCACCTGTTACAAATACAAGCTCATGATAATTCGGTACACCGTAATCAGCTGGATTAAAGTACGCTGGTTCATGACCTTCATGACGCATAACAGGTACTTCATGGTTAATATATGCCCCTGTTACCGCATCCACTTTTTTCGTAATTAATGCCGGTACTAAATCAAAGCCAACATCGACTACTTTCACTCTATCTGGATTACCACCAGCTTCTTTTACCATCGTTTTTAAATACATCTCACTTAAAGGTGTTCCAGAATAGCCAACTGTTTTCCCCTCTAAATCTTTTGGCGATTGAATGCCTGCTGATTTCAGCGATACAACATGATTTAATGGTGAACGTACGACAGCTCCAATTGATTTCACTGGAATTTGTTCATTTGCTTTTGCCATGACAACATCTGGCTGATAATATAAGCCAACCGTTACTTTTCCTGCAGCTGCTAAAGTTAATGGATCAGTCGGATTAGAAGGGAATTTTATATTCACCTTTACTCCTTCTTCTTTAAAATAGCCTTTTTCAATTGCTGCATAAATAAAGCTATGTACCGCATTTGGGTACCAATCAAGCATGACCGTTATTTCTTTTTCCTTTTTACCCTTATCTGACGCTGAATTACTAGAACATCCAGTAATCATTGCAACTAATAATGTCAACACAAAGATGCGTTTTAAAAATTTCATGAATACTTCCTCCAACTAATAAATTTCTTTTCTAATACTGAGATAAGTATGACGAAGAAAATAGCTAATAATGATAACAATACAATGGGTGCAAATACACCTGCTCCGTCTAACTGCGTCATCATTCTTTTACTGAAATATCCAAGCCCAGCTTGTGCACCGAGCCATTCACCGATTGCTGCCCCAATTACACTAAGCGGAACTGCAATTTTTAAAGCTGAGAAAAAATAAGGAAGAGCAGATGGTAACTTTAATTTAAGAAAAACATCTTTTTTCGTTGCCCCATACGTAACTAAGAGCTCCTCCCATTCTTTTTTCGTACTGCGTAGTCCATCATACGTATTGACCGCAATTGGGAAAAACGTAATTAAAACCGTGACAACGACCTTACTCCAAATCGTATATCCAAACCATAAAACGAAAAGCGGAGCAAGCGCTGTAATAGGAATCGTTTGTGAGGCAACTAATAATGGATAAAATGCTCTCTCCATCCAATTACTCGCATTCATTAACATCGCTAGCCCTATCCCAAGTACGATAGAAATAGCCACCCCTATTAAAACGACCGATAAAGTTGCCGGCAAATGAACCGTAAATAATATATCTTTTAGTTTCCATATCTTCATCACAATTGCAGACGGTGACGGTAAAATGTACATTTCATCTACGATTCTTGCGCCTACTTCCCAAAAGGCAAGTAAAATACTAGAAAGTGTAAGGGCAGGTAACAACTCCTTCAACCGGTTCATCATACAAGTACCTGCCTTTGTAACATACTAAGAAGCTCATCTTTAAGCGCTAACACTTCAGGCTTATATAAATCTTTTCTTGTTCGATTACGATCAAGCGGTACAACCCTCTCGGTTAAAGTAGTTATCGGTTGCTGCTCTACTACTAAAATTCGATTAGAAAGAAACAACGCTTCTTCCACATCATGAGTGATAAATAAAATTGTTTTTTCCCACTCTTTCCATTGTTCAAACATCCATTCTTGCAAAGATGCCTTCGTTAAAGCATCCAGCGCGCTAAACGGTTCATCTAACAGCAATATCTCCCCGCCTGTTAATAAAGTTCGAATGAAAGATACGCGTTGCCTCATACCACCAGATAAATCTTTCGGATATTTTGTCTCATACCCTTGTAAGCCAAATTTATGTAACAGTTCCTTTGCCTTTATTTGCGCTTCTTTCTTCTGTACACCTTGGCACTCTAGCGGCAGGGCAGCATTCTCAATAATTGTTCTCCATGGCAGGAGCATATCTTTTTGGGGCATATACCCTACAGGATGGCTCTTTGTTTCTGTCAGCTCTATCTGTCCAGTACTCGCTTCTTCTAAACCTGTAATAAGGCGAAATAAAGTACTTTTCCCGCATCCACTCGGTCCGATAATACTTACAAACTCTTTATCTTGTATAGAAGCATTTAATTCATTGATGATTAGTTTCTCATCATAATGAAAAGAAACATTATGAAACTGTAGTATGTTCTTGCTCCTCAAATCCCCACATCTCCTTACGATAGGACATATCCCAGAATAAATATTCAAATCGGCTGGAATATAGGAAAATCTCCTCTAATCGATCTAGCTCTTTTTCAGACTTTCCAACTGCCATTTCATTTAATAAATCGATTAACCAAATACAAAGGTTACCGTATTCTTCAGAACTATATCCTTGAATCCACTCACCAAAGAACTCATGATCTCTTGCTCCAGGAATATCATTTAAACGCTTTCCAATTTCCCAGTAGCTCCACATACATGGAAGAAGTGCCGCTATTAATTCCGCAAGTGTGCCATTTTGAGATACAGACATCATGTAATTTGTATACGCTAAATTTTTAGCAGATGGCTTTGCAGACTCTATCTCCTCTATAGAAATTCCAAGTCTTTTTGCATACTGTTTATGGATTGTCATTTCTCCATTTAATATGCCATCAATTTGTTCAGCAAATTTCCCCATTACTTGTGGATTCGTTGCTTTTACAACACCAATCGCATATAGCTTTGCATAATCTAACAAATATAAATAATCTTGAATAATGTAATACTGAAACTTATCTTTTTCTAACGTGCCATCTCCCATACCTACTACAAACGGATGATTATGACTCATCTCCCAAACTGGTTGTACAGTTTCTAATAATCTATCGCAAAATTTCATTTCGCTATCCCCTTTCAATTTATATATCTAAATAAAAAACCACTTCTAAATAAGAAGTGGTTACAGCAAATAAAATTATAATTTATTCGTTGCTCCACTTCCCTTCGCTAGCATTACCTAGATCAGGTGTTATAAGGGTTAAGGATTATTCCTCTCTCAGCACAACAAGCACCCCTAGTGGTTTCAATATGAAATTTTTAACAAAAAAGCCCCGTTTCTATACGCAAAGAAACGGGGACTCATTATTAGTGTCCGAATTGCTTCCCTACGCTAGCATAATCTAGATCAGGTAATGAAAAGGATCAAAGGCTTACGGCCTACTCTCAGCTGGCAACACCAGCTCTCCTAGCAAACTATAAAATTATCACTGTCAGTATAACATCGTAATAAGACATCATCAACTGTTTTAATTTTCTCAATTGTCAACAAAATATCAAAACTATATAATACTTATATTCTATCTTAGAAATTATTATCCTAATTAATTGGATAAAAAGGAATCATTATCCTCAAAAAATTTATTTTTATATTGATTTCATATTACATTTATGTGAATACACCCACTATATTATATCTTTATACTATAATAAAATTACAACTATACAACTAGAGGAGGTCTCTATTATATGAATATGAAAGCTACTGCTTTAACAGCAACTACTGTCGCAATTGCCTCTTTACTTCCTTCTATGGGAGAAACAAATGTACAAACAGCCAACGCTGAACAATTATCTAATGTGAAAACTGGTTATGTCAAAGTCGATCAAGTAGCCTTACATACAAAAGATAACGCAAATAGCTCTTCAATTGATACAATTCGCTTTAATACGAAAGTGAACATACTTGAAACAACTAATGGCTGGTACAAAGTATCTGTTAATAATAAAGTAGGTTACGTACAAAAAGATGCTATTCTACTAAAAAACAAACTTCAATCTAATAATCAATACATCGTTAATGCCAATGCATTAAACGTTCGTGCTGAACCTAATTTAGAATCTTCAATTCTAGATGTATTACCAAATGGGAAATACGTTACCATTCAAGAAGAACAAGGCGAGTGGTATAAAATTTTACATAATGGCAAAACAGGTTACGTACAAAAAGCGTTCGTGTCTAATGGTTCACAGCCTTTAGTAAAAGGTATCACAGTTCAAAATAATACGAAATACACAGTTGCAACACCTAAACTTAATGTACGTGGCAACGCTAGTACAAGTAGTGCGCTACTTGGTTCATTACAAAATGGTACACAAGTACAAGTAGTGGAAACTGTAGGAACTTGGTATAAGATTCGTTTTGGCACAGGATACGGATACGTGGCGAAACATTATGTGGTGCAAAATCAAATGCAATCACAAGCTCAAACAGCTCAAACAGCTCAAACGGCTCAAACTACTTCCATTCCAGCAGTTTTCAAATTCCCTACTCAAGGAAGAATTAGCTCAACCTTTGATATACGTTGGGAACAAATGCATTATGGTATAGATATTGCAGCTCAGGGTAATGTCTCTATCCAGGCGGCAGCGGCAGGTAAGGTTGTGAAATCATATTATTCAGCTAGCTATGGCAATGTTGTGTTCATCGCCCATCAAATAAACGGGAAATTATATACAACAGTCTATGCACACATGAAAGATCGCACTGTACAAGCTGGTGATCAAGTACAAGCTGGACAATTAGTAGGTCATATGGGAAATACAGGTCATTCATACGGGCAACATCTTCATTTTGAATTACACAATGGAGAATGGAATTTTGAAAAAACAAATGCAGTAAACCCACTGCCATATTTAGTTAGGTAAATTGTATGCAACGCAATATCAATATACCTCTCTTAATTGAATACTTAGCCTTTTTAGGTTTAATCTGTTGTTTAATCATTTACAATACAAACACTGTATTTTTATCTATTATCATTGCTTTTGTTGCTTTAGAAATTATGATGGAATCCTTTCAAGTACAACTAAAACAAAAAATTGCTCATATATATAATGCCATCTTTCTATTAAGTGCCCTAATAACAAATATTATTAGTAATGGTTTTTATTTATCTACCGTATTTCCTGTATTCTTTATGGCTGTTTTATTATTCATAGCTAGATACATTCATGTCCCTACTAACAAAAAACACGAACAAAAAGCTTAGAAAGAGGAGACACTGTGTACCGATCTTTCAAAGATAATCCGATAAAATATATATTGAATTTATACACAAAAATAAATACTTTTTTTGGTATACAAGGAAGCAATACGGCACAATTTCTCCTTTATGGAATGTTAGTTCTCGTCTTAATTGCGTTCTCCTTGCTTTACTAATAAAAAAAGGATCTCACATAAACTTGAGATCCTTTTTAATTTATATAAATTTTTTATATAGAAAATGCTCTTTATCCACAAGCATATTTTTCATAAATAAAGCTAAGATTATATTTTTTCTCTAAGCTCATTCTTTGTTCATCATCACACCAATAGAACAGAATGTCATGAATTGTTGCATAACGCTTATTTTTAAGAAATAATTTAAAGAATGATGGTAAACAATCATGTAATTGTATAAATATATAATTGCGTAATATTTCTTCTTTATATTCAATGCCCTTACAAATATACAGCAATTCTTCACAATAATATGCATGTTGCGGAACTTGAATCATTTCGAAAAATGGCACATATGATAATAACTTTCCGATAAAATGATCATATCGATCCATTATTCCTATCGTCATATGCTCCATCATTTCTTTCATTACATATAAATAATCATCTACATGAGTAGTTTTCAATGGGTCTAATCGATCTGAAATTTGAGAAAGTACAGCTCTTTGACAAGCTAACACCGCTTGACTAGGTCCATAATATGATAGGAAGTCTGTACACTTACGATATTTTCGTAATAAGTCATGTGTGTATAAGTCATACACAAACGTATTACAATACATCGCTAGACTCATCATATCACTATTTAATTGCTCTTTTGATAGTAATTTAGCTCTCTTACACATATAAAAGAATGTAAATTCCAATACTTCTTTATGAGATAATAGATGTTTACAATCCGTTATACATTTCTCATTAAATTTAACCCTGTCCCAAATTTCTACATCCCCATCAGTCAATTCACCAATACGATATTTAATAATTAAATAGTTTAAAGCAACCGCTTGCGTCAAAAGATCCCACGTTTCATATTCCAATGAAGTGTGAACAAACTCAGCTAGTCCTTGAGTTATCATAAATGTATTTGCTTCTTCATACCAACCAATCTCTTGGCATAAGCGAAGAATACGTACTAGAGTTGGAATTTCATCTTTATGAAACTGCGGTAAATTCTTTACTTTATCCATTCCATATACGATAAATGCCGCTAAATTTTCTTCTTTATAAAATTCTTTTTCTTTCCACACTAATATAGTTCGTTCTTTCCCTTCACCTTTTGGATGACAAGGTACAAGTAAAGAAAATAATTCAGCGAAATTATTTGGTTCTATATATGTATCTGTAACCAAATTCCAATTTGGATCGCGCTGTACAGCCCTCATATAATTCCCCTTCCCTTTTGTCTACATAGGAAATATTAATCCATTATTACATCATTAACGATGAATATTGTTATATTCGAAATCTTTCATAATACTTATATCTATCAGTATATCATTTTTTCTCTTATTTAAAATTAGGAATGACAAATTTAAATAAACTGTCGAAATTACTAACTGTATACTTATATTATATAATGTCTCAGATACATCATGCTAACATATTAGTTTAATCCATATATACTAGAATAATGCATCTGATTTTTATACGTAACTTATTCCACTAATGAACGACTCTCTTCATTCCGTATGCTCCGAAATTTCACTTAAAGCAAATCCAGCTTGATCATCTGCCGATTCTCTTATAGCTAAATCACCTAGTGCTAGCATCCCCACGAGTTGACCACCCTCAACTACTGGTAATCGTCTAATTTGATACTGTGCCATTAACTCTGTAGCTTTTTCAATAGAATCATCTGGAGAAACTGAAACAATGTTTGTTGTCATTACATTTGTAATTTTATTAGATCCAGGATGTTTCTCAGCAATCCCACGAACAACTAAATCTCGGTCCGTAACAAGCCCAACAACTTGCTCATTTTCAACAACTGGAATCAATCCAATCGATTCTTCTTTCATCTTTACAGCAGCCTCATATACATTGTCTAGCGGTGTACAATGTACAACATGAGTACTCATAAAGTCTCTCACTCGTGTCATTTTTATCTCCTCCTTTTTATACATACCATAGCTTTTCCTAAATCCCTTTATTTATTTCAGGAAAATCAGTTGATAAAGGAGGATTCCACAAAATAAAAAAGAGTCAGCATATTGCTGACTCTTTTTTTTATGACCCGTACGGGATTCGAACCCGTGTTACCGCCGTGAAAGGGCGGTGTCTTAACCACTTGACCAACGGGCCATGGCTCCGCAGGTAGGACTCGAACCTACGACCGATCGGTTAACAGCCGATAGCTCTACCACTGAGCTACTGCGGAATAATATATGGTGGGCCTAAATGGACTCGAACCATCGACCTCACGCTTATCAGGCGTGCGCTCTAACCAGCTGAGCTATAGGCCCATACACTTTTACAGGGGCAGTAGGAATCGAACCCACACTGGAGGTTTTGGAGACCTCAGTTCTACCTTTAAACTATGCCCCTAAAGGATGCCGACTAGAGGACTTGAACCCCCAACCTACTGATTACAAGTCAGTTGCTCTACCAATTGAGCTAAGTCGGCATAAAAAAATGGTGGCTCGGGACGGAATCGAACCGCCGACACGAGGATTTTCAGTCCTCTGCTCTACCGACTGAGCTACCGAGCCAACATAAATGGCGGTCCCGACCGGGGTCGAACCGGCGATCTCCTGCGTGACAGGCAGGCATGTTAACCACTACACCACGGGACCATTTGGTTGCGGGGACAGGATTTGAACCTGCGACCTTCGGGTTATGAGCCCGACGAGCTACCGTGCTGCTCCACCCCGCGACAATATAATGTTTTTCAAAAAATGGAGGAGGTAGAGGGATTCGAACCCCCGCGCGACTCTCGCCGCCTGTCGGTTTTCAAGACCGATCCCTTCAGCCGAACTTGGGTATACCTCCATGAAGGAAAAAATAAAAATTTTATTATTATACGTATCTAAACCATTTAAAAAGAAAATGGAGGAGGTAGAGGGATTCGAACCCCCGCGCGATTCTCACCGCCTGTCGGTTTTCAAGACCGATCCCTTCAGCCGAACTTGGGTATACCTCCGAGACATATAATAAATAAAGTGGAGCCTAGCGGGATCGAACCGCTGACCTCCTGCGTGCAAGGCAGGCGCTCTCCCAGCTGAGCTAAGGCCCCATGTTTTTGGGAATATCGGGAAGACAGGATTTGAACCTGCGACCCCCTGGTCCCAAACCAGGTGCTCTACCAAGCTGAGCCACTTCCCGTTAATAAAAGCGCGCCCGAGAGGAGTCGAACCCCTAACCTCTTGATCCGTAGTCAAACGCTCTATCCAATTGAGCTACGGGCGCATATGGTGCCGAGGGCGGGGGTCGAACCCGCACGGTGGTCACCCACCGCAGGATTTTAAGTCCTGTGCGTCTGCCTGTTCCGCCACCCCGGCATGTCATATTGAAAATTGGAGCGGAAGACGGGATTCGAACCCGCGACCCCAACCTTGGCAAGGTTGTATTCTACCACTGAACTACTTCCGCAAGACATGTTTGAGTTATTTTATTAAAAGTGCGGGTGAAGGGAGTCGAACCCCCACGCCAAAGGCGCTAGATCCTAAGTCTAGTGCGTCTGCCAATTCCGCCACACCCGCATATTTATTTAAAATGGTGAGCCATGAAGGATTCGAACCTTCGACCCTCTGATTAAAAGTCAGATGCTCTACCAACTGAGCTAATGGCTCTTAATGGCTGGGCTAGCTGGATTCGAACCAGCGCATGACGGAGTCAAAGTCCGTTGCCTTACCGCTTGGCTATAGCCCATTAATTAAGAATGGTGGAGGGGGGCAGATTCGAACTGCCGAACCCGAAGGAGCGGATTTACAGTCCGCCGCGTTTAGCCACTTCGCTACCCCTCCGACATATATGGTGGAGGATGACGGGATCGAACCGCCGACCCCCTGCTTGTAAGGCAGGTGCTCTCCCAGCTGAGCTAATCCTCCATTTTGCCTGGCAACGTCCTACTCTCACAGGGACAAGGTCCCAACTACCATCGGCGCTAGAGAGCTTAACTTCCGTGTTCGGTATGGGAACGGGTGTGACCTCTCTGCCATCATTACCAGACTATATTCATTTAAGACAAGAATCATTTTAACTTATTTAACTTTTAAAGTCAACAAGTTTTTATATTCTTTCAAAACTAGATAACATTGCTTCATATTATATGGTTAAGTCCTCGATCTATTAGTATTCGTCAGCTCCACATGTCACCATGCTTCCACCTCGAACCTATCAACCTGATCATCTTTCAGGGATCTTACTAGCTTACGCTATGGGAAATCTCATCTTGAGGGGGGCTTCATGCTTAGATGCTTTCAGCACTTATCCCTTCCGCACATAGCTACCCAGCTATGCCCTTGGCAGAACAACTGGTACACCAGCGGTGCGTCCATCCCGGTCCTCTCGTACTAAGGACAGCTCCTCTCAAATTTCCTACGCCCACGACGGATAGGGACCGAACTGTCTCACGACGTTCTGAACCCAGCTCGCGTACCGCTTTAATGGGCGAACAGCCCAACCCTTGGGACCGACTACAGCCCCAGGATGCGATGAGCCGACATCGAGGTGCCAAACCTCCCCGTCGATGTGGACTCTTGGGGGAGATAAGCCTGTTATCCCCGGGGTAGCTTTTATCCGTTGAGCGATGGCCCTTCCATGCGGAACCACCGGATCACTAAGCCCGACTTTCGTCCCTGCTCGACTTGTAGGTCTCGCAGTCAAGCTCCCTTATGCCTTTGCACTCTACGAATGATTTCCAACCATTCTGAGGGAACCTTTGGGCGCCTCCGTTACACTTTAGGAGGCGACCGCCCCAGTCAAACTGCCCACCTGACACTGTCTCCCGGGTCGATAAGACCCGTAGGTTAGAATTTCAATACATTCAGGGCGGTATCCCACCAGCGCCTCCACCGAAGCTAGCGCTCCGGTTTCAATGGCTCCCGCCTATCCTGTACAAAATGTACCAAAATTCAATATCAGGCTACAGTAAAGCTCCACGGGGTCTTTCCGTCCTGTCGCGGGTAACCTGCATCTTCACAGGTACTATAATTTCACCGAGTCTCTGGTTGAGACAGTGCCCAAATCGTTACACCTTTCGTGCGGGTCGGAACTTACCCGACAAGGAATTTCGCTACCTTAGGACCGTTATAGTTACGGCCGCCGTTTACTGGGGCTTCAGTTCAGAGCTTCGCTTACGCTAACCCCTCTCCTTAACCTTCCAGCACCGGGCAGGTGTCAGCCCCTATACTTCGCCTTACGGCTTCGCAGAGACCTGTGTTTTTGCTAAACAGTCGCTTGGGCCTATTCACTGCGGCTTTCCGTTAAGAAAGCACCCCTTCTCCCGAAGTTACGGGGTCATTTTGCCGAGTTCCTTAACCAGAGTTCTCTCGCACACCTTAGGATTCTCTCCTCGCCTACCTGTGTCGGTTTGCGGTACAGGCACCTTTTATCTCGCTAGAAGCTTTTCTTGGCAGCGGGGAATCAAAGACTTCGCTCCATAAGGAGCTTCCCCATCACAGCTCAGCCTTCACGATAAGCGGATTTGCCTACTTATCAGCCTAACTGCTTGGACGTGCACAACCAATCGCACGCTTCTTCTATCCTTCTGCGTCCCTCCATTGCTCAAACGATAAAGAGGTGGTACAGGAATATCAACCTGTTGTCCATCGCCTACGCCTGTCGGCCTCGGCTTAGGTCCTGACTAACCCTGAGCGGACGAGCCTTCCTCAGGAAACCTTAGGCATTCGGTGGACGGGATTCTCACCCGTCTTTCGCTAC